>NZ_JBFLUN010000022.1:0-3832500 GCF_050473585.1 Stenotrophomonas sp. NRRL B-14846 | reverse complement strand
CAGACCGTACCGTAAACCGACACAGGTGGGTAGGATGAGAATTCTCAGGCGCTTGAGAGAACTCGGGTGAAGGAACTAGGCAACATGGCACCGTAACTTCGGGAGAAGGTGCACCCTTTTTGGTGGCTCGTGCGAGCTATAGCTGAAGAGGGTCGCAGTAACCAGGCCGCTGCGACTGTTTATCAAAAACACAGCACTCTGCAAACACGAAAGTGGACGTATAGGGTGTGACGCCTGCCCGGTGCTGGAAGGTTAATTGATGGGGTCAGCCGCAAGGCGAAGCTCTTGATCGAAGCCCCAGTAAACGGCGGCCGTAACTATAACGGTCCTAAGGTAGCGAAATTCCTTGTCGGGTAAGTTCCGACCTGCACGAATGGCGTAACGACAGCGGCGCTGTCTCCACCCGAGACTCAGTGAAATTGAAATCGCTGTGAAGATGCAGCGTTCCCGTGGCAAGACGGAAAGACCCCGTGAACCTTTACTATAGCTTTACACTGAACGTTGAGTTCGTCTGTGTAGGATAGGTGGGAGGCTATGAAACTGTGGCGCTAGCTGCAGCGGAGCCATCCTTGAAATACCACCCTGTCGTGCTTGACGTTCTAACCTGGGCCCATTATCTGGGTCGGGGACCGTGTATGGTGGGTAGTTTGACTGGGGCGGTCTCCTCCTAAAGAGTAACGGAGGAGCTCGAAGGTACGCTCAGCGCGGTCGGACATCGCGCACTGTGTGCAAAGGCATAAGCGTGCTTGACTGCAAGATCGACGGATCAAGCAGGTAGGAAACTAGGACTTAGTGATCCGGTGGTTCTGTATGGAAGGGCCATCGCTCAACGGATAAAAGGTACTCCGGGGATAACAGGCTGATACCGCCCAAGAGTTCATATCGACGGCGGTGTTTGGCACCTCGATGTCGGCTCATCACATCCTGGGGCTGTAGTCGGTCCCAAGGGTATGGCTGTTCGCCATTTAAAGTGGTACGCGAGCTGGGTTCAGAACGTCGTGAGACAGTTCGGTCCCTATCTGCCATGGGCGTTGGAGATTTGAGAGGGGCTGCTCCTAGTACGAGAGGACCGGAGTGGACGAACCTCTGGTGTTCCGGTTGTCACGCCAGTGGCATTGCCGGGTAGCTATGTTCGGAAGCGATAACCGCTGAAAGCATCTAAGCGGGAAGCGCGCCTCAAGATGAGATCTCCCGGGGCACAAGCCCCCTGAAGGAACCATGTAGACTACGTGGTTGATAGGTCAGGTGTGTAAGTACAGCAATGTATTGAGCTAACTGATACTAATGATCCGTGCGGCTTGACCATATAACCTCAAGTTGCCTTGGCTTTACGACAACGTCGTAAGAGCATCCAAGTGCACGCTACGTCACAAGAACTATGCGAGGCTGGCGCCTTGTCCCACCGGGACGAGTGCGACTCTCCAAAAGCCTCCCTGGTGAAATTAGCGCTGTGGAACCACCCGATCCCATCCCGAACTCGGAAGTGAAACGCAGCTGCGCCGATGGTAGTGTGGCTCAAGCCATGCGAGAGTAGGTCATCGCCAGGGTTTACACCCAAAACCCCGCTGCTTACGCAGCGGGGTTTTTCTTTGTGCGCAGAAAATGCGGGTAGTGCCGGCCGCTGGCCGGCACCTTCTTGGCTGCACACCGGCCGGTAGATCCACGCCATGCGTGGATATTCTCCGGGGGCAGCCACAGCGCCAACCAAGGTTGGCGTCTACCGAGGGCATGCGGACCCACAGTAGATCCACGCTGTGCGTGGATGGGCTGTCCCTGCGAAGAGAGCGGTGCCAACCCCGGCAGCGGGTCAGACAGTGCGCGTCGCTGTGATTGCCGGCCAGCGTCCGGCACTACCGGTAGATCCACGCGGTGCGTGGATGCGGCGCCAACCAGGGTTGGCCGCTACTCATGGCAGGTCCGGAAGCGGCTTTTTCCTGACCCATCACGCAAAAGCAGGCAAAAAAAACGGCGCCCTGCGGGCGCCGTCTTGATCAGGATCGCATTGCAGGCCCGGATCAGGCAGCCCGCGAGACCTCATGCGGTTCCTGCTGGCGGAACACCGACACCGCCTCGGTAAGCGTACCCGCCTGCGATTGCAGCTCGCGTGCGGCCGCGGTGGCTTCCTCCACCAGCGCGGCATTCTGCTGTGTGGCCTGGTCCATCTGCACCACGGTCTGGTTGATCTGCTCGATGCCGACCGACTGCTCCTGCGAGGCCGCCGAGATCTCGTGCATCAGGTGGCTGACATTCTCCACGCCCCCGACAATTCCCTGCATCCGCTGGCCCGCGTCGGCCACCAGCTGGGCGCCTTCACCTACCTGGCGTCCGGCTTCGTCGATCAGCTTCTTGATCTCCTGCGCGGCGGCGGCCGAACGCTGCGCCAGCACGCGCACCTCGCTGGCCACCACGGCGAAGCCACGGCCCTGCTCGCCGGCGCGGGCGGCTTCCACCGCTGCGTTCAACGCCAGGATATTGGTCTGGAAGGCGATGCCGTCAATCACGCCGGTGATATCGCCGATGCGCTTCGATGCACCCTCAATTGCCTGCATGGTATCGACCACGCGCTGCATGGCGACGTTACCGTCGCTGGCGGCGGCCTGCGTGGTGACCGCCAGCTGGCTGGCCTCGCGTGCATGGGCAGCGTTCTGGCGCACGGTGGCGGTCAGCTCTTCCATCGAGGCGGCGGTTTCCTGCAGGTGCGCCGCCTGGCGCTCGCTGCGCTCGGACAGCGCGCCATTGCCCGCAGCGATTTCGCTTGCAGCGGTGCTGATCGAGGATGCGCACTGCTGGATGCGGCCGACCATGCGCGCCAGCTGGCCGGCGGTGGCGTTGGCATCGCGCTGGATCGCGGCGAAGGCGCCGTGATACTCGCCGTGCATGCGTCGATCGAGATCGCCACTGGCCAGCGCCGAGAGCATCTGCCGCACTTCGTCGACGGTACTGCCCAACGTATCCAGCAGCTGGTTGATGCCACCGGTCAGCCCATCGAGGAAGCTGGCGCCTTCGGTTGCCTTCAGGCGCTGGTCGAGGTCGCCGGCGGCGGCGGCCGCGACGATGCCGGCGACGGCGTTCTCCAGCGCGAGCTCATGGGTTCGGTCATGCCACTCCACGGCGAAGCCCAGGCGCAGGCCCTGTGCGTCGAAGACCGGAGTAACCACCTGGGCGAAGTGCACCGGGCCGATCTGGACCTTGCCGTTGTGGGTAACCTGCAGGCCATTGAGGATGGCGCGGATGCGGTCCGGGTTGGCGTGGAAGCGATGGATGCTGCTGCCCACCAGGCGCTCGGCATCGAAATCGGGGAAGGCCTGGCGCAGCGTCGCCTGCTGGTTGCGCAGCAGGGCCACCACCGAGCGGTTCACGTAGCGGATCACGTGGTCGTTGTCGGCAATCATCATCGCGGTGCGCGAGGCATCGAGGGCCTGGCGGATCTGCGCGTTCTCGGCGTGTGCCTCCGCTTCGCGTCCACGCTGGGCCTGCACATGGCGGGCGGTGTCGGCCAGCGCGTGGGCCAGCGAACCCGGTGCGTAGGCGCTGGTGTCGGCATGTGCACCAAGATCGGCACCGGTGGCGATATCGCGCGCCAGTGCAGCCAGCCGGCGGGGGCCGTGGCCGAGTGCTTCGGTCTGCTGGCGGAGCCGCAGTGCGACCTGGCCAAGGAACAGGGTCAGGCCGGCGAGCATCGCGGCCTGCAGCAGTGTCGGCCCCACCGCGCCACCCGTCTGCAGCGGTGCCAGCAGTGTAAGCGTGCCGATGCTGCCGGCCAGCCACACCGGCAGGCGATCGCGATGGCCCAGCAGCACGCCCAGCAGCAGGGCGATCGGCAACGCCGGCGACAGTCCGGCGATCGCGCACAACAGGGCCAGCTGCAGCGACAACAGGATCGCCAGGCCGTTGCGCGCGATCCCGCGGCCTGCCAGCGGACCAGCCAGCCACAAGGCGGGCAACACCGCGCCCGCGGCCAACGCGGCGGCCGCACCGTGCGGACCGCGCAGGGCCAGCACCAGGCCAGTCACGGCCAGCGCGGCGCTGCCGATCAGCAGGCGACGGTCGGCGCCGCGGGCGAGCTGCTGCAGGTGCGACAGGCGGGCGGTATCGGGGGGACGGGCGGATGCAATGGACATCGGAGGCTCCTGGATCAGCAGACGACAACGAGCACGCCGCAGCGCACGCAGCAGGGCGTGACCAGGGCGGGTGCCGGGAATTCGAGGGATGCGGCGCGATCAGCGACGCGGAGACGGAACACCGTGGCCACATCCTGTGGGTGACGGTGCAGCAGAGCGGGCATGCGGACTTCCTTGCAGAACCAGACACATGCCGCAGGACCGACCGGGCCCGCGTGCAGCGGGCGCAGGGGCCCGCAACTGATGTATCGGCCGCAAACGCGCGGAGTGAAGCGCGCGGGCGCCTGCGCTCAGCCGGCGTTGTCGTTGCTGAAGAAGTGCAGGATCACGCCTGCGATCTGTGCGGGGTCTTCCATGTGCAGGTGATGGTTGCCGGGAAACACGGCCAACCGTCCATCCCGCAGGTGCTGCAGGCGATCGCTGCGCATCGGCTCGGGATAATAGGACTGCGCCGGCGTGGCATAGATCACCTGCGTCGGGCAGGCGATGGCCTGCAGCAGGTTGTCGATCTGGCCCTCGCTGAGGCGGATCGCGGTGGGCAGCATCAGGCGCGGATCACTGCACCAGCGATAGCCGCCTTCGACCGGCTCCACGCCGCGCTCGACCAGCAGCCGTGCGCACGGTTCGCTGAGCTGGTTGGTCATCATCCGTGCGCGGATCGGCGCGGCGAGGTCGGGGAACACGCGCAGCTGCTTGCGCGCCAACGCACGGGTGGCGTTCACATGCTCGCGCAGGCGATGGGCGGTTTCTTCCTCGGGGCCGCGCAGGCCACCGAGGGCTTCGATCGCCACCAGGCGTTCGACGCGGTCGCTGACCGAGGCGGTGAGGCTGGCGATGCCGGCGCCCATCGAATGGCCGAGCAGGCTGAAGCGGTCCCAGCCCAGCGCGTCGGCAACGTCGAGTACGTGGCAGATCGCAGCCGCCGTGGTGTAGCTGGCACCGGCCGGCAGGTGCGCGCTGTGGCCATGGCCGGGCAGATCGATCGCCACCAGTTGCAGCGACGACAGGTGCGGGGCCAGCGGCACGAAGCTGGCGGCATTGTCGAGCCAGCCATGCAGGGCCAGCACGCGCGGGCCTTCGCTGCTGTTGCGCAGGCCGGCGACGCGGGTGCCGCCGACCTCGAGTTCAAAGGGCTGCAGATTCATGCCAGCGAGGCCACGGCCAGTCGCGCCAGTGCGCGCGCGTGTTCCGGTTCGGCATTGAGGCAGGGGATGTAGCGCATCGTCGCGCCACGTTCGGCCAGCGTTTCGGTGAAGCCCATCGCGACTTCTTCCAGCGTTTCCAGGCAATCGGTGGCGAAGCCGGGGCAGACCACGTCGATCTGCTTCACGCCGGATTCGGCCAGGGCCCACAGGCTCGGCTCAGCGTAAGGCTGCAGCCAGCGCTCGCGGCCGAAGCGCGACTGGTAACCCATCTGCCAGTCGTCCTTGCCCAGGCCCAGCGCGTTGGCGATGGCCTGCGCGCTGGCCTCGCAGCGCTGCGGATACGGATCACCCGCGTCGGCCAGGCGCTGCGGGATGCCGTGGAAGGAGAACATCAGCGTCTGGCCGCGACCGTGCTGCTCCCAGTAGCGCCGGATCGAGCCGGCAACCGCTTCGACCCAGCCCGGGTCGATCGAGTAGTCGCGCACCAGGCTGACGGTCACGCCTGGATTGCGGCGCTGCCAGGCGTCGACGCGGTCTTCGACCGAGGCGGTGGTGGTGGTCGAGTACTGCGGGTACAGCGGCAGCACCACGATGCGGCGCGCGCCTTCGGCGGCAAGGCGGTCGAGCTCGCTGGCCAGGGCCGGTTCGCCGTAGCGCATCGCGTGGCGCACCTTCAGGGTCGGCAGCAGGGCCTGCATGGCCTGCGCCAGCTGCCGGGTATGGACCATCAGCGGTGAGCCATCCGGCAGCCAGACCTGGGCGTACTTGGCCGCCGAACGGCCGCTGCGCAGCGGCAGGATCAGCCCGCGCAGCAGCGGCTGCCACAGCAGCGCCGGGATCGAGACCACGCGGGGGTCGGACAGGAATTCGGCCAGGTAACGGCGTACGGCGGGGGCCGTCGGCGTCTCGGGCGTGCCTAGGTTGACCGCCAGCACGGCGGTATCGGGTGCGTCGAGCATGGTGTGTATTGTCGCCGATCCGGTGCCGCGCCGGGATGCAGGGTTCGGATTGCGGGCATAGCGCGCATCAATGTGAGCAGGGAACGCTCATTGGCGATTCATGACAACACCACTAATTTCAGTCACTTGCTATATCTTCCTATGGACTGACTTCTGGAGCCTGCCATGCGTCGCCCGATCCAAGCCCTGCTGATCGCCGCCAGCCTGCTGTCCAGCCAGGCCATGGCCGGACCGCAGGAAGACCAGCGCGCCCGCAATGCCGTGCGCGTGTTGGCTGAAATCCAGGAAATCCCTGAACAGGGGATTCCTGACAAGTTGCTCGACGAAGGCCGCGCGGTCATCGTCATTCCCGACACGATCAAGGCCGGTCTGGTCATTGGTGGTCGTCGCGGCCATGGCCTGATGTCGGTGCGCATGCCCAATGGCGCGTGGTCCAGCCCGGTATTCGTCAAGCTGACCGGTGGCAGCATCGGCTTCCAGGCCGGCGTCCAGTCTTCGGACGTGGTGCTGGTGTTCCGCAACGACCGCAGCCTGGACAACCTGGTCAACGGCAAGTTCACGCTGGGCGCCGATGCCGGCGTTGCCGCCGGTCCGGTCGGCCGCAATGCCGCCGCCGCCACCGACGGCCAGCTGAAGGCCGAGATCTGGTCCTGGTCGCGCGCTCGCGGCCTGTTCGCCGGTGTCGCGCTGGATGGCGCGGTGCTGCAGATCGACGATGCCGCCAACCTTGACGCCTACGGCAGCAACACCACGCCGCGCATGATCTTCGAAGGTCGCGCCGTCGGGTCGCCGTCGATGGACGTGGTGGCCTTCCGTGATCGCCTGGAAGAGGCCACCTACGCCGCCCGCAACAACCGCAACGGCAACGGTGGCAACGCGCCGCGCCCGGCGCCGGCCCCGGCTGCCGCTCCTGTGCCTGCGCCTGTTCAGGCAGCGCCGGCGGCCCCGGCCGAAGCCACCACCGCGCCGCTGCAGAACGTCCCACAGAACCCGCCGCCGCAGCAGCAGGGCTTCCAGCCGGTCAACGACGGCGAAATCCGCACGGAAACGCTGGGCGGAAACTGACTTTCGTCACGCGCGCCGGCTAACAGCCGGTGCGCTATGCTCGACAGCCTGATCACTAACGTAACGAGCGTCTTTATGGGCAGTTTCAGCATCTGGCATTGGTTGGTCGTGCTGGCCATCGTCCTGCTGGTGTTCGGCACCAAGCGCCTGACCAGTGGCGCCAAGGACCTCGGTTCGGCGGTCAAGGAATTCAAGAAGGGCATGCGCGACGACGACAAGCCGAACGCGCAGCTGGGCGACGAGTCGCGCAGCCAGGACGCCTCGCGCACCGCGCAGGACGAGCACGACCGCACCCCTCGCTGATCCGGAGCGGTCGCGGTGTTTGATATCGGCTTCAGCGAACTGCTGGTGATCGCCGTGGTCGCCTTGGTGGTGCTCGGTCCCGAGCGCCTGCCCAAGGCGGCCCGCTTTGCCGGCCTGTGGGTGCGTCGTGCCCGCAATCAATGGGATTCGGTGAAACAGGAACTGGAGCGCGAACTGCAGGCCGAGGAGATCAAGCGGCAGATGCAGGACGTGCGCCAGGGCATGCAGGACACCGAGAACCAGCTGCGCGCCAGCGGCGAAGCGATCCGTCGCGAAGCGCAGGAAGCGCAGCAGCAGGGCGATACGCTGGCGCAGGAGGTGCGCGCACCGGCCCCCGCGGATCTGCCGCCGCATATGAGCGGCCTGCCCCATGCCGATGCACCGGTACAGGAGAGCGTTGCTCCCGAGCCGACGCCGGCGACAACCCCTGAAGCCGGTGCGCCGCCGCCGCAGAGCACGGAGCGCCAGCCATGAGCGAACAGGATTTCGGCGAAAGCTCGCTGGTCGAGCATCTGGTGGAACTGCGTGGCCGCCTGGTACGCGCGTTGCTGGGCCTGGGCGTGGTGCTGCTGGCGCTGCTGCCGTTCACCCAGAAGCTGTACAACGCGCTGGCCGAGCCGCTGGTCTCGCAGCTGCCGAACGGGCAGACGATGATCGCCACCAATCCGGCCGGCGCCTTCTTCGCGCCGTTGAAGCTGACCTTCTTCGTTGCCCTGTTCGTGGCGGTGCCGTGGCTGTTGTACCAGCTGTGGGCATTCGTTGCCCCGGGCCTGTATGCGCGTGAGAAGCGCCTGGCGGTGCCGCTGCTGGTGTCCTCGGTGCTGCTGTTCTACACCGGCTGTGCCTTCGCCTACTTCCTGGTGCTGCCGGCGGTGTTCCACTTCCTGACAACCTTCAGCCCGGACGTGATTGCGATCACCCCGGATGCGAATGCCTACCTGGATTTCGTGCTGGCGATCTTCTTCGCCTTCGGTGGCAGTTTCGAACTGCCGGTGGCGATGGTGATCCTGGTCCTGCTGGGCTGGGTGACGCCGCAGCAGTTCAAGGAAGGCCGCGGCTACGCGATCGTCGGCATCTTCGTGCTGGCAGCGGTGCTGACCCCGCCGGACGTGGTCTCGCAGCTGATGCTGGCGATCCCGATGTGCCTGCTCTACGAGCTGGGCATCCACGCCGCACGCTGGCTGGTGCCGTCGTCGGTAGTGAAGAAGCCCGCCGCCTGAAAAACAAAAGGGGACGGAGGGGATTAAGTCGTTAGTGGCACAGTGCCACAAACGACTTAATCCCCTCCGTCCCCTTTTTCCGTCAGGCGTGGAAGACGTCGCTTGAGGTCGGGGTGGTCGGGATCGGCGGTGCGGCGCGGCTGCCGCGATGCACGAACATCTGCTTCCACGCGGCGTAGACCGCGCCGACGTACAGCGGCATCAGCACCGTGGTCAGTACCAGCTGCGCGATGAAGGCGGCGGCCAGCGGGCCACCGATCAGCATCGCGATCTGGATCACGATCACGAACAGGATGTAGATGCAGAACGCGGCGATCAGGCCGAGCACGGCGAACACGATCATCGCGCCGATGTTCTCGATGCAGCCCTGCAGGCTCAGGCGCAGCGCGTGCATGCCGCTCTGCTTGTCGAACACCACCAGCGCCGGCTGGGTGAACATCGCCAGCGACAGCGCAACCGCGCTCAGGAACACCAGCAGCATCCACAGTGCGATGCGCTTGGCCGGCAGGTTGGCCACCAGCGCAGCGGCATCGTCCGGCTTGATCTGCTGGCCACTGCGGCTGATCTCTTCCATCTTGGTCATGACCTCGCTGAAGGCGGTGAAGCCCTCGCGGCCGATCATCATGAACAACAGCGCGCCCAGCAGCAGGACCGCCAGCACCTGGATCGCCAGCGGCACCAGCAGGTGGCTGACGCGGTGGTCGCGGATCGGCTGCAGCAGGTGCGAGGCCAGGCCCGGGCGGCCTTCGTCGATCTCACCCACGGCGTACAGCATGCCGCCGAACATGATCGGCGAGATGGCCAGGGTCATCAGCTGCACGGCCATGCCGGCGGCGCCGGGAATCAGCGTCGACAACAGCGTGACCACCCAGCTCACCAGCAGCCAGGTCAGACCGATCCGGGCCAGCTGCAGCGGCGCACGCCGATACAGCGAGAACGTATCCAGCAACCACTGGGCGCCCGCCGAGGCCGGCAGCTTGCGAATCTCTTTCATGGACATCCGGGAAGGACAGGAGGGGGCCGGGCGGTTGCCCGTGGCGCCGATTATCCCTGTTTTGCCGCCGGCTGGGCTGAAGACAGCCGCGCCTGGCGGACGAAGCGGCGCAGCAGCTGGCGGGCCAGCGGTGCGGCGCTGACCGCGCGCTCGATGCTGCGGGCACAGCCGCCATGGCGGCCGATGCAGTCGGCGCGGGCGCGCACGTAGCCGCGCATGTGGTGGGTGGCGAATTCGGGATGGAACTGTACGCCCCAGGCCTGGCGCCCCCAACGGAAGGCGTGGCAGCCGTCCAGCGGCGAGCGTGCCAGCACTTCGGCACCGTCGGGCGCGCGCAGCACGGTCTGCAGGTGGGTGGCGTGGGCGGCGAAGTGCTGGGGCAGGCCCTGGAACAGCGGGTCCTGCGCGGCCTGCGGCTGCAGTTCCAGTTCGATCGTGCCGGACTCGCGCCCGGCCGGGTTGTAGGCCACCTCGCCACCCAGCGCGTGCGCCAGCAGCTGGTGGCCGTAGCAGATGCCGAACACCGGCAGGTCGGCGTGGGCGGTCTGGCGCAGCCATGCGGCGCTGCGCTCACTCCATTCGGCGTGGTCGGTGACGAAGGCGGCCGAGCCGGTCACCAGCACGCCAGCGAAGGCATGCGGGTCGGGCAGGGCATCCCCGTGTTCGACATCGACCACCACCGTCTCGTGCTCTTCCAGCCCGGCGGCGACGCGGATCCAGTGCGGGAAGCGCCCATAGCGGCGCAGGGACGGCACCGGTCGGCCGGTTTCAAGGATCAGGAACGGGGCTGGGTTCATCCGGGGGCGGCAGGACTGACAGGACTTCCTCGATTGTAGTCAGCCCCTGCGCCACCTTTTCAAGCCCGGCCTGGCGCAGGGTTCGCAGCCCTTCAGCCCGCGCGGCGCGGGTGAAACCGGCCAGATCCATGTCGGCGCGGATCTGGCCACGCAGCCGCGAGCCCAATGGCAGCAACTCATACAGGCCGATGCGGCCGAGGAATCCGGTGCGCCGGCACTCCAGGCAACCGACCGGCCGACAGGGCGTGGCGGCATCTGGATATGCGGCTTGGCTATCAGCCAGCACCGCCCAATCGGCGGCGCCGAGGCTGTGCGGCTGCTTGCAGTGCGGGCACAGCGTGCGCACCAGGCGCTGGGCAAGGATGCCGTTGAGGGTGCTGGCCAGCAGGTAGTGCGGCACGCCCAGGTCGAGCAGGCGGGTGACCGCCGACGGCGCGTCGTTGGTATGCAGGGTGGACAGCACCAGGTGGCCGGTCAGCGACGCCTGCACCGCCATCTGCGCGGTCTCCAGGTCGCGGATCTCACCGATCATGATGATGTCCGGGTCCTGCCGCAGCAGGGTGCGCACGCCGCTGGCGAAGTCCAGGTCGATGTTGGCCTGCACCTGCATCTGGTTGAATTCGGGCGCGATCATCTCGATCGGGTCTTCCACCGTGCAGACGTTCACGTCCGGCGTGGCCAGCCGCTTCAGCGTCGAATACAGGGTGGTGGTCTTGCCCGAGCCAGTCGGGCCGGTGACCAGCACGATGCCATGCGGGCGCTCGACCAGCGCATTCCAGCCGGCGGCCTCCTGCGGGCTGAAACCGAGCTGGTCGATGCTCTTGAAGGCGGCATCGGGGTCGAAGATGCGCATCACGCACTTCTCGCCGAAGGCGGTGGGCATGGTCGACAGGCGCATCTCGACTTCGCGGCCGCCCGGTGAGCGGGTCTTGATGCGGCCGTCCTGCGGGCGCCGGCGTTCGGCCAGGTCCATGCGGCCGAGCACCTTGATGCGGCTGACCACGGCGGTCATCACCGCCGGCGGCACCTCGAATACCTTGTGCAGCACGCCGTCGATGCGGAAGCGCATGCGCCCCATCTCGCGGCGCGGCTCAAGGTGGATGTCCGAGGCGCGCTGTTCGTAGGCGTACTGCAGCAGCCAGTCGACGATGTGCACGATGTGCTGGTCGTCGGCGTTGACGTCGCCGGTGCGGCCCAGCTCAACCAGCTGCTCGAAGCTGGGCAGGGTGGTGTTGGCCTCGCCGCGGACGTCGCCGCGGGCGCCACGCACCGAGCGGGTCACCCCGTAGAACTCCATGGTGTAGCGGTGCAGGTCCAGCGGGTTGACCACCGCCAGCTCGATGCGGCGGCGGGTCAGGTGCTGCAGGTCGCGGCGCCATTCCTGTACCAGCGGCTCACTGGTGGCCACCAGCACGCGCTCGGCATCCACTGCCAGCGGCAGGAAGCGGTGGCGGCGGGCATAGGCGTGGGAGACCAGCGCGGTGACGGCCGCGACGTCGACCCGGGTCGGATCGATGCGCAGGTAGCGGCTGCCGGTCCGCCGGGCCAGCCATTCGGTCAGGCGCTCCAGGGTCAGCTCGCCACCGTCGCGGGCGGCCAGCTTGAGGTTGGACAGCAGCACCAGCGGGTGCACTTCACTGGCATTGCGCGCGCCCTGTGCGGAAAACCGCATGCGCTCGCCCTCGTGCTCGGCGACCAGGCCGTCGGCCAGCAGCGCCGCACCGACCTGTTCGAAATGCAGGCGGCCCCACGGCAGCGGGACGCCGCCTGGCTCGCCGGGCGTGCCCACCGGCAGCCGATGTTCCATCTGCCTGCTCCTCCCGGGTACGGAATGCCCCGCAGGTCGGCCGTTATACTAGCGCACCCCCTTGCCGGCCAAGACTCGTACGCATGTCCGCGACCCCGACCGTTCCGATCACCTTCCAGGGCCTGATCCAGACCCTGAACCAGTTCTGGGCCCAGCAGGGCTGCGTGCTCATCCAGCCGCTCGACCTGGAGGTGGGCGCCGGTACCTTCCACCCGGCCACCTTCCTGCGTGCGATCGGTCCGGAAAGCTGGAACGCGGCCTACGTGCAGCCGTCACGCCGCCCGACCGATGGCCGCTACGGCGAGAACCCGAACCGCCTGCAGCGCTACTACCAGTACCAGGTGGCGATGAAGCCGGCGCCGGACAACATCCAGCAGCTGTACCTGGATTCGCTGAAGGCACTGGGCATCGATCCGCTGGTGCACGACCTGCGCTTCGTCGAGGACAACTGGGAATCGCCGACGCTGGGCGCCTGGGGCCTGGGCTGGGAAGTCTGGCTCAACGGCATGGAAGTGACCCAGTTCACCTACTTCCAGCAGGCCGGTGGCCTGGAGTGCCGCCCGGTGCTGGGCGAGATCACCTACGGTCTCGAGCGCCTGTGCATGTACCTGCAGAACTGCGACAACGTCTACGATCTGGTCTGGACCTACGGCCCGGACGGCCAGCCGGTGACCTACGGCGACGTCTACCACCAGAACGAGGTGGAGCAGAGCACCTACAACTTCGAATACGCCGACGTGGAAGAAATGTTCCACCGCTTCGACGCCTGCGAGCGTGAAGCGCAGAAGCTGGTGGAAGTGAACCTGCCGCTGCCGGCCTACGAGCAGGTGATGAAGGCCAGCCATACCTTCAACCTGCTCGATGCGCGCCGCGCGATCAGCGTGACCGAGCGCCAGCGCTACATCCTGCGCGTGCGCGCGCTGGCCCAGGCGGTGGCCAAGGCGTACTACGAGCAGCGCGAGAAGCTGGGCTTCCCGGGTGCGAAGAAGGCCTGACCGCCTTCCTGCACCGACCCGCTTTTCACCCACTACCCGGGGCGCCGGACGCGTTGCGCGCTGCGCCCCCACCACAGGATCGAACCGATGAGCCAACTGTCCCCCCTGCTGATCGAACTGGGCACCGAGGAGCTGCCGGTCAAGGCGCTGCCAGGCCTGGCCCAGGCGTTCTTCGACGGTGTCGTCGAAGGCCTGCACAGGCGCGGCGTCGCGCTGGAACTGGGCGATGCGCGCCCGTTGTCGACCCCGCGCCGCCTGGCCGTGCTGCTGCCGGGCGTCGGCCTGGAGCAGCCGGAACAGCACAGCGAAGTGCTGGGCCCGTACCTGAACATCGCGCTGGACGCCGAAGGCCAGCCGACCAAGGCCCTGCAGGGCTTCGCCGCCAAGGCCGGGATCGACTGGACCGCGCTGGAGAAGACCACCGACAACAAGGGTGAGCGCTTCGTGCACCGCGCGGTGACCCCGGGTGCGAGTACTGCCAGCCTGCTGCCGGAAATCCTGCGCGAGGCGATCGCGGCGATGCCGATTCCCAAGCCGATGCGCTGGGGCGACCATGCCTGGGGCTTTGCGCGCCCGGCGCACTGGCTGGTGCTGCTGCACGGTGCCAACGTGGTCGAGGCCGAGCTGTTCGGCCTGCAGGCCGGCCGTGTCAGCCGCGGCCATCGTTTCCACCACGACCAGGCCGTGTCGCTGGCACAGCCGCAGGACTACGTTGAAGCCCTGCGCGCCGCGTTCGTGCTGGTCGACCCGAGCGAGCGCCGCGCGCGCATCGTCGCCGAGGTCGAGGCCGCTGCGGCCAAGGCTGGCGGCAGCGCCCGCATCACCGACGACAACCTGGAGCAGGTGGTGAACCTGGTCGAGTGGCCGTCGGCGGTGCTGTGCAGCTTCGAACGCGCGTTCCTGGCGGTACCGCAGGAAGCGCTGATCGAGACGATGGAGATCAACCAGAAATTCTTCCCGGTGCTGGATGACAGCGGCACGCTGACCGAGAAGTTCATCGGCATCGCCAACATCGAATCGAAGGACGTGGCCGAAGTGGCCAAGGGCTACGAACGCGTGATCCGCCCGCGCTTCGCCGATGCCAAGTTCTTCTTCGACGAGGACCTGAAGCAGGGACTGGTGTCGATGGGCGAAGGCCTGAAGACGGTGACCTACCAGGCCAAGCTGGGCAGCGTGGCCGACAAGGTGGCGCGCGTGGCCGCACTGGCCGAAGTGATCGCACCCCAGGTGGGCGCCGACGCTGCGCAGGCCAAACGTGCGGCCGAGCTGGCCAAGAACGACCTGCAGTCGCGCATGGTCAACGAGTTCCCGGAGCTGCAGGGCATCGCCGGCCGCCACTACGCCGTGGCCGGTGGCGAATCGGCCGATGTGGCGCTGGCCATCGACGAGGCCTACCAGCCGCGCTTCGGCGGTGACGACATCGCGCTGTCGCCGCTGGGCAAGGTGCTGGCGATTGCTGAACGTGTCGACACGCTGGCCGGTGGTTTCGCCGCAGGCCTGAAGCCGACCGGCAACAAGGACCCGTTCGCTCTGCGCCGCAACGCGCTGGGCCTGGCCCGCACCATCATCGAAAGCGGCTTCGAGCTGGACCTGCGTGCGCTGCTGGCCAGCGCCAGCGCCGGCCTGGCCGCGCGCAACGTGCAGGCCGACGTCGGCGAGCTGTACGACTTCATCCTCGACCGCCTGAAGGGCTACTACGCCGACAAGGGCGTGCCGGCCACGCACTTCAATGCGGTGGCCGAGCTGAAGCCGGCCTCGCTGTACGACTTCGACCGCCGCCTGGATGCGATCGGCACCTTCGCTGCGCTGCCGGAAGCCGAGGCGCTGGCCGCGGCCAACAAGCGCATCCGCAACATCCTGCGCAAGGCCGAGGGCGACATTCCGGCCCAGATCGATCCGGCGCTGCTGCAGGAAGATGCCGAGCGCGCGCTGGCCGAAGCGGTCACCGCAGCCATCGACGACACCGGCGCCAGCCTGCAGCACAAGGACTATGTGGCCGTGCTGGCACGCCTGGCGCGCCTGCGCCCGCAGGTCGACGCGTTCTTCGATGGCGTGATGGTCAATGCGGAAGATCCGGCGCTGCGTGGCAACCGCCTGGCGCTGCTGACGATGCTGGGCGAGCGCCTGGGCAAGGTCGCGGCGATCGAGCATCTGTCGAGCTGATGCCCGTACTGGTAGTGCCGGCCGCTGGCCGGCATTGTCCCCGCGCATCGGATCGATCTGTGGGTTGCCGGCCAGCGGCCGGCACTACCGGATCACCGCCGGCGGATGTCCATCGGGGTCATCGCCGGCATCACGCGCGATGCCCGCATCCTCGCCTGCATTCACGATGATCGCCACAAAGGCGCGTATTTTGACCGCCACTTAACAACCGATCCCGAATGACGTGATGCATTTCGCATCGTCACCTTCGGTCGGTATGCTGTGCCGCATGCAGCCAAAGAAATACGCCCTGCCGCTGATGGTCCTGTCGCTGGCCGCCACCACCGTGGCCCACGCGCGCGGCACCATCGACAAGGTGGACATCAAGGGATTGGACAAGGGCGACGACGCCGCAATCATCGAGAACATCCAGGAATCGCTGTCGCTGTACGACACGATCGGCAAGGAACAGGGCGAATCGCGCCTGGAGTACCTGCTGTCCCAGGCCGAGCGGCAGACCCGCCAGGCACTGGAACCGTTCGGCTACTACAACCCGGTGATCAAGGTCGAGGCGCCGCGCGAGGACGAGCACGTCCGCGTGCTGATCCACGTCGACAAGGGCACGCCGGTGACCGTGCGCCGCGAGCACATCGACATCACCGGCCCGGCGATGTACGACCAGTACCTGCAGGATGACCTGGCCGCGTTCAAGCCGCGCAAGGGCCAGCGTTTCGAGCACACCCAGTACGAAGCCAGCAAGATCACCATCACCCGGCGCCTGGCCGAGCGTGGTTACTTCGATGCCGACTACACCCAGCGCCAGGTGCAGATCACCCGCGCCGACAATGCCGCGGACATCGACCTGACCTGGGACAGCGGCCGCCGCTACAACATGGGCCCGGTGCGCTTCGAGCAGGACTACTTCGTCGACAAGCTGTTCGATCCGCTGGTGTACTGGGACCAGGGCAGCTACTACCACGAGGGCAAGCTGGACCGCCTGCGGCAGTCGCTGACCAAGCTGGACTACTTCAGCGTGATCGACATCCAGCCGCGACCGGACCAGGCCGACGAGAACGGCGACGTGCCGGTGGACGTGAAGCTGACCCGGGCCAAGCGCACGATCTACACCGCCGGCCTGAGCTACGGCAGCGAGAGCGGCCCGGGTGTGCGCGGTGGCATCGAGCGGCGGTTCCTGAACAACCGCGGCCACAAGATGAACACGCAGCTGGACTATGCGCAGAAGCGCAAGAGCCTGGTCACCAGCTACCGCATCCCGGCGTTCAACTGGCTTGATGGCTGGTACACCTTTGCCGCCAGTGCGTATGACGAGCAGACCGACTACATCGACCTACGCAACTTCAAACTGATCGCCAGCCGCAGCGGCGAGATCAACGAGCACTGGACCGCGATCGCCTCGGTCAACGCGCTGCGCGAGCGCTGGCGCTATGCCTCCGGCACCGAGTTCACCGACGCGGTCTACAACACCTCGACGCTGGTGTACCCGCAGATGGTTGCCGACTACGTCAACGTCGACGACGAGATGTTCCCACGCAAGGGCATCAGCGGTACCGCGACGATGCGTGCCGGCGTCGAAGGTGCCGGCTCGGACACTAGTTTCGTACAGGCCAATGCCGTGCTGCGCTGGTACATCCCGGTGGGCGAAAGCAACCGCCTGATCCTGCGCGGCGAGGGTGGCACCACCTGGACCAGCGACCTGGTGGCGATGCCGCCCAGCCTGCGCTACTTCGCCGGTGGTGACCGCAGCATCCGCGGCTATGCCTACCGCGAAGTCGGTCCGCGGACCCCGGCACCGGACAAGTACGCGCTCGGTGCCAAGAACCTGGTGATCGGCTCGGCCGAGTACGAGCACTATTTCAACGGCGGCCCCTGGGGCGCGGCGGTGTTCGTCGACACTGGCAGTGCCTTCGACAACACCATCGACCTGCACACCGGCGTTGGCTTCGGCGTGCGCTGGAAATCGCCGGTGGGCCCGGTGCGCATCGACGTGGCGCATGGCCTGAACAACCCGGATTCGCAGTTCCAGCTGTACCTGAACATCGGAGCGGACCTGTGAGCACGCCCGCACCGACCCCGAACACGCCGCCGCCGCGCGTGCGCTTCTACCGCCGTCGCCGCTTCTGGGCGTGGTCCGGCGCCGGCGTGATCGGCCTGGTGCTGCTGGCCCTGCTGGCGGTGTACTGGCTGCTGCAGACCGTGGCCGGCCGCGATGTGCTGCTGGCACAGGTGGTGGCGCGGCTGCCGGTGGGCGCCAGCTTCACCTGGGACAAGGTGGACGGCCCGGTGGCTGGTCCGCTGACCCTGTACAACGTCGACTTCCGCTACGACGACATCCACTTCCACGCCGAGCGTGCACACCTGGAGCCGGACCTGCGCCCGCTGCTGGGCCGCAAGCTGCTGCTGGACAAGCTGGAGCTGACCAACGCGACGTTGAACCTGGCCAAGAGTGACGAGCCGTTCAAGCTGCCGTCGTGGCCCGATTCGCTGCCGCAGATCGAGATGCCGCTGGCGATCCAGGCCGATGCCATCGCCATCGACGGTTTCCGCATCAGCCAGGCCAACGAGCCGGTGATCGACATCAGCCGCGTGCGTGGCGGCATCGAGATCGCCAACGGCGAGTTCCAGGCGCACAAACTGGTCGTGGACAGCGACATGGGCAATTTCACCGCCCAGGGCCGCTACATCCCGGCCAAGGACTACGACACCGACGTGACGGTGACGGCAGTGCTGCCGGCGCCGCGTGGCCGTACCGCAGCGACGCTTGGCCTGGTCGCCCGTGGTGACCTGTCGCACATGGAAGTAGCGGTGGCCGGGCGTGCGCCGAAGCCGCTGCACGCGATGCTGGTGTTCGATGGCCGCACCGACCCGAGCTGGAGCGCCAGCGTGCGCAGCGACGAGCTGGATCTGGCGCTGCTGTCGCCGGCATTGGCCAGCTCGGCGATCGCGCCGCTGGCATTGGACTTCACCGCCGCCGGCAAGGGCGGCAACGCCAACCTGCGCGGCAAGGTGAAGCAGGGTGATCAGGAACTGGAACTGGCACCGTCGGTGGTGTCGCTGCAGGACCAGGTGCTGAAGGTTTCACCGCTGCTGGTGAAGGGCCTCGGTGGCGAAGCCCGCCTGGAGGGCACCGCTGATTTCAGCCAGGAAGACCAGCAGAAGCTCAACTTCTCGGTGGTCGCGCGGGACCTGACCTATGTGCCGGCGCCCGATCCGAACACCGCCGGCAGCGCACCGGTGCCGGTGACCCTGAAGGAAGCACGTTTCGGCCTGGCCGGCACGTTGAAGGCCTGGGCCGCGATCGGCCGCGCCGAGGTGGAGCGTGATGCACAGAAGGCGCAGCTGCGCTTCGACGTGCGCGGCAACGCCCAGGCCGCGTCGATCCACCAGCTGCAGGCGCAGACACCGGGTGGGCAGCTGCAGGTGGAAGGCCAGGTGGCCTGGGCGCCGCAGCTGGACTGGGACGCCAAGGCCACGCTGAAGGATTTCGACCCCGGCTATTTCGTGCCGGGCTGGAACGGCCGCCTGTCCGGCAACCTGGCCTCCAAGGGCCGCCAGCTGCCACCGCCGGCCAATGCCGCAGCGGGCACCGCCGGAACGCTGGAAGCCACGGTGGACCTGCCGTCGCTGAAGGGCATGCTGCGCCAGCGCAATCTGGATGCGCAAGGCAAGTTCGCGCTGCAGGGCGCGCAGGGCCAGGGTGACCTGAAACTGTCGCTGGGCAGCAGCCGGGTGACCGCGTCGGGCAAGGTCGGTGATCGCCTCGACATCGATGCGCGTTTCGAGCCGCTGCAGTTGAGTGACCTGCTGCCGGGCGCCGACGGTGGCCTGCGCGGCCAGGTGCAGGTGAAGGGGCCGCGCGATGCGCCGGACATCACCGCCGACCTGGTCGGCAACAACCTCAACTGGGATGGTTACGGCGCCGAGAGCGTGAGCATCAAGGGCCACCTGCCCTGGCGCGGCGACAGCGGCACGCTGGCGGTACAGGGCCAGCAGGTCAACGCCGGCATGCTGCTGGAACGCTTGAATGTGGATGCACAGGGCAGTGTCTCCAACCTGCGCCTGGCGGCGCAGACCCGCAACGAGATGGGCGCGATCGAGCTGCAGGGCAGCGTGCGCCAGCAGGGGGCGCAGTGGCGTGGCGAGCTGGCATCGCTGCGCATCGCACCGGTGAAGGGCGATACCTGGTCGCTGCGTGCACCGGCGGCGTTCGCGATCAATGGCAGCACCTACACGCTGTCCGAAGCCTGCCTGGCCGCCGCCAGCAGCGGTGCACTGTGTGCACAGGCGAACTGGCCGCGCGAGGGCCTGGTGGTGCGCAGTGATGCGCTGCCGCTGGCGCTGGTGCAGCCGTGGTTGCCGCCGCAGTCCGGCCGCCGCATCTACCTGCGCGGCGATGTCAGCCTGGACGCGCAGATCCGCCCGCGCGGCAACGCCTGGGAAGGCCATGTGGAAGTGCGCTCGAAGGAAGGCGGCGTGCGCCTGGGTGAGAACCGCAATGCCGTGGGGGACACCACCCGTGGCGAGCTGGTGCGCTACGACCAGTTCTCGCTGAAGCTCGACATGACCCCGGCCAGCATCAAGGGCTACCTGGGCATGGGCTTCCAGGGCAACGGCTTCGTCGACGCCAAGATGCAGACCGGCTGGGAAGCCAGTGCGCCGCTGAACGGTGAGCTCTACCTCAACATGTCGCGGCTGTACTGGCTGGAGCTGTTCTCGCCGGACATCGTGCGACCGACCGGCCTGATCGAAGGCCACGTCAGCCTGCGCGGCACGCGTGGCCAGCCGTCGCTGGGCGGTGACGCGCAGCTGAGCAACTTCAAGGGTGAATTCCCGGCACTGGGCCTGACCTTCGACCAGGGCAAGGGCAGCTTCGTGGCCCAGCCCGACGGTTCGGCCAAGATCACCGCGCAGGCCAACTCCGGCCAGGGCACGCTGTACGTGGATGGTGGCCTGTCGTGGTTCGGCGATGCACAGCCGCTGCAGCTGAAGATCCATGGCGAGAACGTGCTGCTGTCCAACACCAGCGAACTGCGCATCGTCGCCAACCCCAACCTCGACTTCACCCTGGCCAAGGCGGCGATGGAGCTGCGTGGCACCGTGCACGTGCCCGAGGCCGACATCGACCTGGAGCGCCTGGACCGTGGCACCTCGGTGTCCGAAGACGTGGTGGTGCTCGACCCGGCCGATCCGGAAGAGTCGCGCACCTCGCCGCTGGACATGGACCTGACGGTCAGCCTCGGTGACAAGGTGAAGATGACCGGCTTCGGCCTGAAGGGGGCACTGACCGGCAAGATGCAGGTCTGGGCCAAGCCCGGCCGCGAGATGACCGCCAATGGCGGGCTGGAAGTGAGTGGTCGCTACAAGGCGTATGGGCAGGACCTGACCATCACCCGCGGCAACCTCACCTGGAACTACAACGCGGTGTCCGACCCGCGCATCAACATCCGTGCCGAGCGCCGGATCGGTGATGTCACCGCCGGCATCGACGTGACCGGGCGTGCGCAGCAGCCGCGTGCGGACGTGTGGTCCGATCCGGCGATGTCGCAGTCCGAAGCGCTGGCCTACCTGGTGCTCGGCCGCAGCCTGACCGGTGCCAGCAGCGACCAGACGCAGCAGGTCAACGCGGCCTCGGCGGCACTCTCTGCAGGCAGTGGCCTGCTGGCCTCGCAGCTGGGCGCCAAGCTGGGGCTGGACGATGCCGGCGTAAGCCAGTCGCGCGCGCTGGGTGGCTCGGTGATCGGCGTCGGCAAGTACATTTCGCCCAAGCTGTACGTCGGCTACGGCGTGTCGCTGGTCGGTGCCGGTTCGGTGATCACGCTGAAGTACCTGCTGCGTCGCGGCTTCGACGTGGAAGTGGAATCGAGCACGGTGGAAAACCGTGGGTCGATCAACTGGCGGCGGGAGAAGTAGAGCTACGCCATGCGTGGAGGTGGCAGCGACGCCGGGCGTCGCTCCACCGCGACAGGGGCGGGGCCAGCCCGCCCACCTGGCGATGCCGGCCGTCAGTACCCGCGCGGTTCTGGCTTCGGCCGGGCATGGATGACGGCGTCGATTGTCCACACGGCCATGGCCAAGACCGCAGCGACTTCACCGATCATCAGGGCCAAGGCCCCGATCTTCACCATGGGGATGGCGAGCAACGCCATCCATGGTCGAAGCTCGAACTCGAAGCTGCTGCGTGCCCACAGACGTATCGCGGCCAGCAGCAACGTCGCCCAGGCCAGGAAGCCGCCGACCAGACGTGCGTCGGCCACCTGCATCAGCAGCAGTGCCCCGATCGCCAGCAGTGGGACCAGCAGCAGCCTAGGCAGCCATCCGTGCTGGCGTGGATGCTCAGGCGCGCATTGCCACTGCATCAACCCGCCCAGGGGCAGCAGCAGGGAGCCACCGATGAGCACGGCCAGTCCACCGTACAGGGCAACCTGGCCGATGCTGGCCATGCCGTGGTTGCGCGGTCGCGACGGGTCGTCCGCCAGGGCCAGCGCCCCCAGCACCAGCAGCAGTATCAGGGCGCACAGGATGCTGCGCAGCACACCAAGCTGCATCTTCAGCGGCGTGACCTTCCTGGGCTGCGACAGGATCTGCCAGAACGCTACCTGGTCTGGATTCAACGGTGGCAACACATCCTGGGCGTAGTGCACGCCCAGCAGTTCAAGAGTGCGCCGCATGGTTTCCACGCGACCGGGCATGCAGGCGGTCCACAGGGCTTCCAGCCGGTGCCAGGGTCGGGTGAGTCGCTCCATGCGGACGCGGGCCTCCCGCGCAGACACAGGGGCTTCCGGGCGATCCAGGCAGGCGACCAGCGCGGCATGATTGTGCGGCTGCAGCCGCCAGTAGTGGTGCAGCTGTTCGCGCCGCAGATGGATCTCGAAAGGATCGATGTCACTGCCGATTTCATTCCAGCAGAAGCACAGGTCGAGCAGGTCGAAGTTCTCCGCACACACTGGTGCTCCCTGACGTAGCAGGATCTGCAGCACGGTGTCGCCGATCCGCTGCTTGTCGGTCAATGACCACAGCTCCTGCCGCGTTGCCAACCAGTGTTCGAAGCTGTCGGGGTCGCTGTCAGCCGCAGTGTCCACTACCAGACGTGCGAAACGATGCAGGTCCAGTGCGGGCTCCGCCGCGTCGTCCGGCGTGGCCTCGATCGGCATGGGGGCACTGGAGTGCGCTGGCCCGTGACTGGGAGCGGGTCGGCCTTCGAACGGCAGCAGCGCGTCGAGCCTGGCCATATCCATGTCCGGCGATTCCGGAGATGGAGGCGGGAAGTGGGCCTGCAGGAGCGGAGCCGCCTGAGCGGAGCTGTCCACCGCGATGGCGTCGTCCAGGCCGCCCAGCGCATCGTCACCACAATGTGCACGCTCACGCGCCCATTGCAACGCGGCCTGGTAGGCCTCGTGCAGTTGCTGGAAGGCCTCCGGATCGCCGTCGGGCCGAGTCACCCGCAGTCGCTTCGCATAGGCGCGCTTGATCGCGCGCTCGTCGGCCGATGCGTCCAGTTCCAGGACCTGCAGCGCCCAGCTCACGCGTCACGCTCCAGTGCGTCGAGGGCCTCAGTCAGTTCACGGCGATGGCGCTCGACGGTGACCGTATCCTGGCCGTCCAGTACATGACGGAAGTGGCTGAGCCACGACTGCAGCTGTTCGCGATGATGGATGAGTTCTTCATACAACCGCTCGGCACGAGCAACAACTGCCAGGTTCGGTTGCGCGTCGCGCGGATGGACCTTCAGGTTCTGCAAGGCATGCAGCCGCTGTTCGATCTCAGCCGGAGACAATACGCCGGGGTTCTGTTCCAGGATGAGCTCCTGGCGCTTGCCGGTAGCGTCCTCGGTGACTTCGATCTGCAGCAACCCATTCACGTCGTAGGTGAATCGCGCAGTGACGCTGCGTTCGTGCAGTGGGCCGCGGTGCGTGAGTGGCAGGGTCAGCTCGCCCAGCTTGATGTTGCGATCGACCATCGGGCTCTCGCCCTGGTAGACATCGATCACGACCACGCGCTGCTGCTCGTGCAGCGGGAAAAAGCGATCCTCGCGGCTGACCGGCACCACGCTGTTGCGCTGGATGATCGGGTGGAAATAGCCGCTGCGCTTGCCACCGGAAGCATCCTGGCGGGACACCTGAGTGCCCAGTGTGTAGGGGCAGACATCGGTCAGCACGACCTCGCGCAGCGATTCGTCGCGCGCCTTCAGTCCGGCGGCAACGGCGGCACCCAATGCGATCGCCTGGTCCGGATGGACGTGGCGCAGCGGCAGCCGGCCGAACATGCGGGTCGCCAGCCTGCTGACCATCGGCATGCGTACCGCACCGCCGACCAGGATGATGTCGTCCAGCGCCTCGGGCTTGAGCCGTGCGTCGCGAATCGCGCGCTCGATGGGCGTGCGCATGCGCAGCAGCAGCGGCTCACAGAGCTGCGCGTAGCGCGCTTCATCCAGCTGCCACTGGCGTTCACTGCCGGCCAGGGGCAACTGCGGGCTGGCAGTGCCGCTCTGGCTGAGTTCGCGCTTGAACAGTTCTAGCCGACGCAGCAGCTGCGCCTGTTCGGCAGCGGACAGGTCGCTGGCGGACGTGCCATGGTCGGCGTGGAAGGCCTGCACAAGTACCTGCAGGAAGTCCTCGCCGCCCAGGAAATTGTCGCCGGCGCTGGCATGCACTTCGACCACGCCGTCGAACAGTTCCAGGATGGAGACGTCGAAGGTGCCACCGCCCAGGTCCAGCACCAGCACGCGGCCTTCGCCGTCACGCTCCTGCAGGCCATAGGCCAGCGCGGCGGCTGTGGGTTCATTGATCAGGCGCTCGACACGGATGCCGGCCAGCTCGCCGGCAGCCCGGGTGGCCTTGCGCTGGGCATCGGAGAAGTAGGCCGGCACGCTGATCACCGCTTCCTCCACCTTGTGGCCCAGGGCGGCTTCGGCGTCGGCCAGCAGCGAACGCAGCACCATCGCCGAGAGCTCCTCGGGACGGAAGCTGCGCTCACCCAGCCGGGTCTCACGGTCGCTACCCATCCAGCGCTTGAAATGGGCCACGGTCTGCTGCGGATGGCTGACCAGGCGGTCACGGGCCGGCTGGCCGACCAGCACGGCGCCATCGACGAGGCTGACCACCGAAGGGGTCAACAGCTCGCCATGGGCATTGGGGAACAGCTGCGGTCCCGCTGCCGTGTGCATGCCGATGAGGGAATGGGTGGTGCCAAGATCGATGCCGACGATCATCTGCGGACGTCCGATGTGCAGAAAACGGCAATTCTAGGAGTGCGACGCAGGCCTGACTATCGGGCGTTGCCCGACAGCGCCCCACGGGCTATGGTCCCGGGCTGTTCTGTCGTACCGGATTGCCTCATGTCACCACGCAAAGCCCTTCCCACCGCCCTGGCCCTGGGCCTGACCCTCGCCGCCGGTGCCCACGCCGATGAAGGCATGTGGATGCCGACCCAGTTGCCGGAACTGGCCAAACCGCTCCAGGCCGCAGGTTTCAAGGGCAATCCGGCCGACCTGGCCAACGTCACCGCGCCGCCGCTGAGCGCCGTGGTGCGTGCCGGTGGTGGCACCGGCTCGTTCGTGTCCGCCGACGGCCTGCTGCTGACCAACCACCACGTGGCGATGGGCGTGATCCAGTACAACAGCTCGCCCGAGCACGACCTGATCAACGGTGGCTTCATCGCCAGGGACCGCGCCGACGAGCGCCCGGCCAACCCGGACTTCCGTGTGCTGGTCACGGTCGGCTTCGACAAGGTGACCGACCAGGTGCTGGCGCAGGCGCGTGGCAAGACCGGCCGTGCCTACTTCGATGCCGTGGATGCGGCCAGCAAGCAGATCGTGGCCGAGTGCGAGAAGGACGGCAGCGTGCGCTGCTCGGTGGCCAACATGTACTACGGCACCGATTTCTATCGCATCGCCCAGCTGGAGCTGAGCGACGTGCGCCTGGTGTACGCGCCGCCGCGTGCGATCGGCAATTACGGCGATGAGATCGACAACTTCATGTGGCCGCGCCACACCGGCGACTTCACCCTGCTGCGCGCCTATGTCGGCAAGGACGGCAAGCCGGCCGCCTACAGCAAGGACAACGTGCCCTACCAGGCACCGGCGCACCTGCAGATGTCGGTGGAAGGCCCGAAGGAAGGCGACTACGCGATGCTGGCTGGTTACCCGGGCATCACCTACCGCCACCGTACTGCGGCCGAATTCGCTGGCCAGATCGATACCGTGCTGCCGCGCCGCGTGTCGGTGTTCCAGCAGATGATCGACACCATCGAGGCGGCCAGCGCCAAGGATGCGCAGGCGCGTACCCGCTACGCCTCGCAGCTGCAGTCGCTGAAGAACAACCGCAAGCGCGCCGCCGGTGAGCTGGAAGGCCTGCTGCGCAGCGACGCCAAGGCCCAGCGTGCCGCCGACGAGACGGCGATGCTGGCTGCCACCGACCGCAAGTACCAGGGCGACATCAAGGCGCTGCTGACCAACCTGTCGCAGGGCGCGGCGGTGGGCGAGCGCGACCTGCTGCTGGAGCAGATGGCCGCGCAGAGCCAGCTGCTGCGCTCGGCGCTGCTGCTGGAACGCCTGCGCATCGAATCGGCCAAGCCGGACGCACAGCGCGAGAGCGGCTACCAGCAGCGCGACCAGGCGATGATCGAAGGCGTGCTCAAGCAGGTCCAGCGCCGCTACGCGCCGGAAGTCGAGAAGGCTCTGCTGACCACCCTGCTGACCCGCTACCAGCAGCTGCCGGACGCGCAGCGCGTGGCCGAGTTCGACGCCGCCTTCGGCCGTACCCCGCAGCAGCTGGCAGCGGCGCTGGATTCCCTGTACGCCGGCACCCAGCTGGGCGAGGAGGCACAGCGCCTGTCCCGTTTCGCTGCGGCCCGCGAAGGCAAGGCACTGGCCGCCGATCCGCTGATCGCCGTGGCCGGCCCGCTGGTGGCCGCGCAGCTGCGCATCGAGAACGAGAGCAAGACCCGCGAAGGCGAGCAGCTGCGTCTGCGCCCGGCCTACATGCAGGCGCTGTTCGCCTGGCGTGCCAAGCAGGGCCGTGCGGTGTACCCGGATGCCAACCGCACCCTGCGCATCAGCTACGGCAAGGTCGAAGCGCTGCATCCGCGCGACGGCGTGACCTACTCGCCGGTGACCACCGTGGCCGGCATCGTCGAGAAGAACACCAACGCCTATCCGTTCGATGCCCCCAAGCCGCTGCTGGCCGCGATCGCCAAGGGTGACTTCGGTAGCACCGCCGACCCGGCGCTGAAGACCCAGACGGTCAACTTCCTGACCAACCTGGATACCACCGGCGGCAACTCCGGCTCGCCGGTGCTCAACGCCAAGGGCGAACTGATCGGCCTGAACTTCGACAGCAACTGGGAGTCGGTCAGCGCCAGCTGGTGGTTCGACCCGCGCTACAAGCGCGCCGTGCACGTGGACATGCGTTACCTGCGCTGGCTGCTGGCCAAGGTCTACCCGGCACCGGAACTGCTGAAGGAAATGGGCGTGCCGGCCCAGTAACGCCGGCTCCTGGTGGGCGCCCACCGTTGGTGGGCACGGAGGCTTCCGTCACGACCAACGGTCGTGACCCACCGTCATGCCACCCTTGCGCCCCTCCGTCGTGACCTACCATCACGACCAACGGTCGTGATCTACTGGCCCCTGTCCTGACGGAAACGCACGCGTGGTCTCCAGCTGGATCCTGCTGCTGGTCTCGGTTGCCTATGCCGCGCTGCTGTTCGGCGTGGCGTGGTGGGGTGACCGTCGGCCGATGTACCCCGACCGGCCGTGGCTGCGGCCGGTGGTCTACAGCCTGGCGCTGGCCGTGTACTGCTCGTCGTGGACGTTCTACGGCGCGGTCGGCACCGCCGTGCGCAACGGCGTGGGCTACCTGCCGATCTATATCGGTCCGTTGCTGCTGCTGCTGTTCGGCTGGCGCATCATCGAGCGCCTGGCGCTGATCGCGCGCAGCCAGAACGTGGTCTCCATCGCCGACTTCATCTCTTCGCGCTTCGGCCGCTCGCGGCGGCTGGCGGCGCTGGTGGCGATCATCGCGCTGATCGGCATCATTCCGTACCTCGCCCTGCAGTACAAAGCGGTGGCGATGAGCCTGCAGGTGCTGACCGGCAACACCGGCCCGACCGGCTTCTTCACCGATCCCGCGCTGTACGTGGCGCTGCTGATGGCATTGTTCGCCACCCTGTTCGGTACCCGCCAGGTCGATGCCACCGAGCACCATCACGGCATGATGCTGGCGATCGCCTTCGAATCGGTGATCAAGCTGCTGGCGATGCTGGCCGTGGGCGTGTTCGCCTACCTGTGGCTGAGCAACCGCACCGACGCGGTGGTCGAGTCGGTGCATACGCTGTTCACCGGCCTGCCGCCGGTGGGTTTCATCTCGCAGACCCTGCTCAGTTTCCTCGCCATCATCTGCCTGCCGCGCCAGTTCCACGTGGCCGTGGTCGAGTGCGGTGACGTGCGCGATGTGCGCCGCGCGCGCTGGATGTTCGGCGGCTACCTGGTGCTGATCTCGGGCATGGTGCTGCCGATCGCCACCGCCGGCGTGACCCTGTTCGGCACCGGTGGCAGCGTCGCCGACGATTCGATGGTACTGGCCCTGCCGCTGGCCGAGGGCCGCAACGCGCTGGCGCTGATCGCCTATGTGGGCGGCTTCTCGGCGGCCACCGGCATGGTCATCGTGTCTTCGATCGCGCTGGCCACCATGGTCAGCAACGACCTGGTGATGCCGGTGCTGCTGCGCCGTAGCGGTGACCACCAGGAGGCCGCCGACGTCGCCTCGCGCGTGCTGTGGATCCGCCGCCTGGCGATCCTGCTGCTGGCGTTGATGGCTTACAGCTACTACCGCACCAGCAGCAACGACAGCACGCTGGCCTCGTATGGCCTGATGGCGTTCGCAGCGGTGGCGCAGTTCGCGCCCGGCCTGATCGGCGGCCTGTACTGGCGCGGTGCCAGCCGGCGTGGCGTCGAGACGGGCATGCTGCTTGGCTTCGCCACCTGGCTGTACACCTTGCTGCTGCCGGCGATGACCATGGCCGGCTGGGTCGATGCCGCCTGGGTGCAGCACGGCCCGTTCGGCATCGAGTGGCTGCGGCCGCAGCAGTTGTTCGGCATGACCGGCTGGGATCCGCTGACCCACGGCACGTTCTGGTCGCTGCTGGTCAATGCGGCGACGATGATGCTGGTGTCCGCGCGCTGGCGGCCCGGTGTCGACGAGCGGCTGCGTGCCGCACCGTTCCTCGACCCGTATGCAGAGCGCCCGTCGGTGGCCGGTGGCTGGCCGGGTCACGTGCACGTGGGTGACCTGCTGGCGCTGGCCTCGCGGGTGGTCGGTGAACGCCACGCACGGCGCTCGTTCTTCGAGCAGGCGCAGTCGCTGGGGCGTGAGCTGCAATCCTCGGCGCCTGCGGACCGGCCGTGGGTGCAGTTCACCGAGCGCCTGCTGGCCGCGTCGATCGGTGCGGCATCGGCACGCCTGCTGCTGACCAGCCTGCTGCGCGGCTCGGGCATGGACCTGGGTGAAGTGGTGGCGGTGCTGGACGAAGCGGGACAGGAACTGCGCTTCAACCGCGAGATCCTGTCGACCACGCTGGAGAACATCAGTGCCGGGGTCAGCGTGGTCGACCCGGACATGCGCCTGACCGCGTGGAACCGCCGCTACCAGGATATGTTCGGCTACCCCGACGGCATGCTCTACGTGGGCCGCCCGGTGGCCGACCTGATCCGCTACAACGCCGAGCGTGGCGAGCTGGGCGAGGGCGATATCGAAGTGCAGATCAACCGCCGCATCGGCTACATGCGCGCCGGTTCACCGCACGTGTTCGAGCGCACCCGCAGCGACGGCAAGGTGATCGAGATGCGTGGCCAGGCGCTGCCCGGTGGTGGCTACGTGACCAGCTACAACGACATCACCGATTACAAGCACGCGGAAAAAGCGCTGCTGGAAGCCAACGAGACGCTGGAACAGCGCGTGGCCGAGCGCTCGCATGAGGCTGAGGTCGCGCAGCAGTCGAAGACCCGCTTCCTGGCGGCGATCAGCCATGACGTGCTGCAGCCGCTGAACGCAGCGCGCCTGTTCGCCTCGGCACTGCGCGACAGTGATCACGTGAGTGACGAGCAGAAGCATCTGGCCGAGCGCGTGGACGCGTCGCTGCGCGCGGCCGAAGAACTGCTCGATGGCCTGCTGGATGTATCGCGTCTGGATGCCGGCGGCCTGCACCCTGTGATCGGCGAGTTCGACGTGAGTGCGCTGATGCGCGAACTGGCCGCCCAGTACACCCCGGTCGCCGCCGGCCGTGGCCTGCGCCTGGACCTGTTCGCACGCCCGGCATGGGTACGCAGTGACCGCCGCCTGCTGCGCCGCGTGCTGCAGAACTTCCTGGCCAATGCGCTGCGTTACACCCGCCAGGGCCGCATCGTGCTGGCCGTGCGCCAGCGCGGCGACGAAGTGGAGCTGCAGGTGTGGGATACCGGGCCCGGCATTCCCGAGCACCACATGCGGCAGATCTTCGACGAATTCCACCGCTACCAGCAGCCGTTCGACTGGGGCGAGCAGGGCCTGGGCCTGGGCCTGTCGATCTGCCAGCGCATCTCGCGCCTGCTTGACCATCGCCTCAATGCGCGCAGCCGGGTTGGCAAGGGCTCGATGTTCTCGATCATCCTGCCGCGGGTGGCGCCGCTGCCGGGCTATACCGAACTGGCCACTCCGGTACCGGCCGTGGCCGCACCCGTACGCAGCGATTCGCTGGCCGGCCTGCGCGTGCTGTGCGTGGACAACGACGAGGAGATCCTCGACGGCATGCGCGCACTGCTCGGCCGTTGGCAGGTACAGGTGATCACCGCCGCCACCGTCGACCAGGCGCTGGAGAAGATCGCCGAACGCCCGCAGGTGATGCTGGTGGATTATCACCTGCACGACCGCATGGATGGCCTGGACGCGCTGGTGGCGCTGCGCGAGGCGGCCGGTTACCCGCTGCCGGGCGCACTGCTGACCGCCGATGGCCGCGATGAGCTGAAGCGGATGGCGCGCGAACGGGGTTACCGCGTGCTGACCAAGCCGATCAAGCCGGCCTCGCTGCGCGCCTTCCTGGGCGCGCTGCGCGACGCGCAGTAGCGCCGGCCGCCCGGCAGTAGATCCACGCCATGCGTGGATGTGACGTCTGGTAGTGCCGGCCGCTGGCCGGCAACCACGCAATCGCCCGCTCTCGGCGTTTTACCCCACGCCGTGCAGGTGCTCGTACAGGATCGTCGCACCGATGATCACCAGGATCACGCCACCGATGATCTCGGCGCGCTTGCCGACCATGCTGCCCAGCACGCGGCCGAGCATGATGCCGACGGTGACCATGGTCAGCGTGCACAGGCCGATCACCGCAGCCATCACGCCGATATGCACGTCCATGAAGGCCAGGCCGATGCCCACCGCCATCGCGTCGATGCTGGTGGCGAAACCGGTCAGCGCCAGCTTCCAGAAGCCGTGGTGCTGCGAGGGATCCTCGTCGTCCTCGGCACTGTCCGGGCGCAGGCCGTTGTAGATCATGTGGATGCCCAGTGCGCCGAGCAGGCCGAAGGCGATCCAGTGGTCGAAGGCTTCGACGTACTGCAGGGCGGCACGGCCGAGCAGCCAGCCGATGATGGGCGTGATCGCTTCGATGACGCCGAAGATGATGCCTGCACGCAGTGCATCGCGGAACACCGGCTTGCGCATGGCCGCACCCTTGCCGATTGCAGCGGCGAAGGCATCGGTGGACATGGCAAAGCCGATCAGGAGGATCGAAATGGGGGACATGGGCGGCGGCTGAGGTCGGGCTAGGACGGACGCACGGCCTGCGCTCGCGCCCAACCTGACGTTGCGCGCGCGGGCCGCTGGTCTCGCCAACCATCATGGTTGTCCACGCCACGGCGCACTGGCCGAGTATGTTGACGTGGACGATTCCTGCGAAGGAATCCGGCTACTCCCCAAGGGGACGCGAAGCTTAGCATCGCGATCCGCGCGTGGCGCATTTCCAGCGAAACGCGCAGGCAGGGCTGGTTTGTATAGCGATGGCTATATCGAGAGCGCAGCGGTGCCTGGTAGTGCCGGCCGCTGGCCGGCAGGTGCAACGTCAAAAGCGTGCCAAGCAAGCTTGGCACCTACCGGAGCAGTGCCTGATGGTGCTGGGCCATGCCTGGAGGCCTGGGACCATCCGGGCAGCGTTCGCGAACGAAGCGATCAACGTGCGGATACTTTCGATTCTGCTGTGGGCAGGGTGAGGGGTTGCTCATCGGCTGGGCGGGTCGTCGAACTGATCTGGAACTGACACCAGTCACCCATGATCTGCAGATTCGCAACCCGCTGCGGATCGTCCTCCCCGCTGGGCCCCACTGCACGAATGCGCAATGCAGCGATGCTTCTCTCGAGATCGTCGACATGGGTGAACAACTGCTCATTGGCTGCATATTCAAGATCGGCGAAGAGCCGCTGGTACCTTGAATAGCCGAGATCGGGCATGAACCTGCCACTCACGCGCCAGGATTCATATCGGAAGCGCTGGACTACACCAATCTTCAAGCCGTCGGTATCGATCAGTGTCCAGGTGTCCATCGTTCCGGGCGGGAAGTTGGAACTTCCAGCTTGAGACCGAATCCATCATCCCGCCAGAGCTGATTGCGTCATCGGCGGGGCTGGGCAAAAGTGCCAAGCAAGCTTGGCACCAACCGAAGCGGTTTGAGGCGGTCTCGGGCCAATGCCGGCCAGCGGCCGGCACTACCTTCAGTCTTCTTCCGGCGGCAGCACGATGGCGTCGTCGTCGATGGCCAGCTTGCCGGCCATCAGCACGGCCTGGGTGCGGTTGGTCACGCCCAGCTTGCGCAGGATGGCGGTGACGTGGGCCTTGATCGTCGCTTCGGAGACGTTGAGGTCGTAGGCGATCTGCTTGTTCAAGCGCCCAGCGCCGAGCATCTGCAAGACGCGGAACTGTTGCGGGGTCAGCTCACGCAGGCGCTGGCCGACTTCGCGTTCCTCGCTACCGGTGGGCGGCACGTTGTGCGCTTCCGGCGGTGCCCAGGTCTCGCCATCGAGGATGGTCCCCAGTGCATGGCCGATGGTGTCCGAGTCGGCCGACTTGGGTATGAAGCCCAGCGCGCCGTGGTCGAGCGCGCGGCGCATCACTGTGGCCTCTTCGCGCGCGGATACCACCACCACCGGCAGGTGCGGGTGCAGCGAGCGCATGTGCACCAGGGCGTTGAAACCCTGCGCACCAGGCATGTTGAGGTCCATCAGGACCAGGTCGGCGTCGTTGTGCTGATCGGCTAGTGCGTACAGCGCTTCCACGCTGTCGGCCTCGAACAGCTGCACGCCGGGGATGACCCGCTGCACCGCCCCACGCAGGGCTTCGCGGAACAGCGGGTGGTCATCGGCAATCAGGAGGGTGGTCATGGGTCGAGCTTATCGATCAGGAAAAGGAGCGACGTGATGGCAGGTGCAGGACGGGTCGGACACGGCCGGGTCCCTCCTCCCGGCCACGTCCCTGGCGCGTCCTGCGCCTGCAGTCACGCCATCAGCGCACCTTGCGCTCGTCCACCAGCGACGCCACCACCGACGGGTCGGCCAGGGTCGAGGTGTCGCCGAGCTGGTCCGGCGCGTTCTCGGCGATCTTGCGCAGGATGCGGCGCATGATCTTGCCCGAGCGGGTCTTCGGCAGGCCCGGCGCCCACTGCAGGTGGTCCGGCGTGGCGATCGGGCCGATCTCCTTGCGTACCCAGGCGACCAGTTCCTTCTGCAGCTCGTCGCTCGGAGCCTCTTCGGCCACCAGGGTGACGTAGGCGTAGATGCCCTGGCCCTTCACGTCGTGCGGGAAGCCGACCACGGCCGCTTCGGCCACCTTCGGGTGCGAGACCAGCGCGCTTTCCACTTCGGCGGTGCCGATGCGGTGGCCGGACACGTTGATCACATCGTCGACGCGGCCGGTGATCCAGTAGTAGCCGTCCTCGTCGCGGCGGCAACCGTCACCGGTGAAATAGCTGCCCGGGTAGGTGCGGAAATAGGTATCGATGAAACGCTGGTGGTCGCCGTACACCGTGCGCATCTGGCCCGGCCAGGAATCGCGGATGATCAGGTTGCCCTCGGTCGGGCCGTCCTGGATCTCGCCATCGGCATTGACCAGCGCCGGCTGCACGCCGAAGAAGGGCAGGGTGGCCGAGCCCGGCTTGAGGTCCATCGCGCCGGCCAGCGGCGAGATCAGGATGCCGCCGGTTTCGGTCTGCCACCAGGTATCGACGATCGGGCAACGGCTGTCGCCGACCACTTCGTAGTACCAGCGCCAGGCTTCCGGGTTGATCGGTTCGCCGACGCTGCCGAGCAGGCGCAGCGACGCGCGCGAGGTCTTCTTCACCGGCTCCTCGCCTTCGCGCATCAGTGCACGGATGGCGGTCGGGGCGGTGTAGAAAATGCTCACCTTGTGCTTGTCGATGACGTTCCAGAACCGCGAGGTGTCCGGGTAGTTCGGCACGCCTTCGAACATCAGCGAGGTCGCGCCGTTGGCCAGCGGCCCGTACACGATGTAGCTGTGGCCGGTGACCCAGCCGACGTCGGCGGTGCACCAGTAGATGTCGTCCTCGCGCAGGTCGAACACCGCTTCATGGGTGTAGGCCGCGTACAGCAGGTAGCCGCCGGTGGTGTGCAGCACGCCCTTCGGCTTGCCGGTGGAACCGGAGGTGTAGAGGATGAACAGCGGGTCTTCCGCGTTCATGCGTTCCGGCTCGCAGGTGGCCGGCTGGCTGTCCACCACATCGTGGAACCAGCGGTCGCGCGGCGCCTGCATGTCGACCGCGCCGCCGGTGTGGCGCACCACCAGCACGGTTTCCACGGTGTTGGTGCCGGGCAGCTTCAGCGCGGCATCGACGTTGGCCTTCAGCGGAATCCTGCGGCCACCGCGCAGGCCTTCGTCGGCGGTGATGATCAGCTTGCTCTGGCAGTCGCTGACGCGGTCGGCGATCGAGTTCGGCGCGAAGCCACCGAACACCACCGAGTGGATCGCACCGATGCGCGCGCAGGCCAGCATGGCCACGGCGGCGTCGACGATCATCGGCAGGTAGATGGTGACGCGGTCGCCCTTCTTGACGCCGAGGTTGCGCAGCGCATTGCCGAGGCGGCAGGTGCGCTCGTACAGCTCGCGATAGGTCACGTGCTGGGCCGGAGCATCCGGGCCATCCGGCTCGAACAGCAGGGCGGTCTTGTCGCCGCGCGTCTCGAGCTGGCGGTCCAGGCAGTTCACGCTGGCATTGAGCTCGCCATCCTCGAACCACTTGATGTGGAAATCGGACAGGTCGTAGCTGACGTTCTTGATCTTCGTCGGCTTGCGCATCCATTGCAGGCGCTCGGCGGCCTTGCCCCAGAAACCATCCGGGTCGGTCACCGAAGCCTGGTACTGCTGTTCGTACGACGTCTTGTCGATGCGTGCCTTGGCGGCGAACTGCGGATCGACGGGGTAGATATCAGCCATGGCACCCTCACTTGCACGTTGACTTTGTGTGTGCGGTCGCAGCATTGCGGCGACCGATCCCCCTCAGTTTGCCCCATCCACCCCCGGCCGCGTCACCACTCTGGTTAGACCATGGTCGAAAGTGAGCGCCCAGCAGGGCCGGGTTCGACCAATGGCGAATAGCCGCTGTGCGTGAACGCCCCGCAGTCTCGGCTCGACCGTGCCCCACGCGCGGCATCACCTTGCCACTTGGGAGAGAGGGCAACATGAGCCACCGTACGTTGAAAGCCGTGCGCAAACCTTTGGCGGCCTGCCTGTTGGTCGCCCTGGTCGCACCGGGCATGGCGTTCGCAGAGACCGCCAAAGAGAAGGCACTGGAAGCACGCGTTGCCGAACTGGAACGCCAGGTCCAGCTGCTGCTGTCTTCGCAGCAACAACAACAGACCCAGATCAGCCAGACCCAGCAGGCGGTGACCGAAGTCCGCACGGTGCAGGCCGAGCAGAAGCCGCTCGCCTCGGTGCCGGCGGGCAAGCAGCCGATCCAGGTCACCACCATCACCCCGGGCGCCGCGCCGGGCACCACGGTCAAGATCGGCGGCTTCATCAAGGCCGATTTCCTCGCCACCCAGACCAGCGATGGCCAGCTGGCCGACGACGCCACCGGCCGCTCGCTGTACCTGCCGGGCCAGACCCCGGTGGAAGGCGCCGGCGGCAGCGGCAAGCGTTCGGGTACCGACTTCAACGCCCACGCCAAGTTCTCGCGCTTCAACCTGGGCATCGACAATGTGAGCGAATCGGGCAACAAGGCCGGTGCGTTCTTCGAGATGGACTTCTTCGGCAACTCGCTGGGCAACCAGACCGCCACCAACACCTATGGCGTGACCCTGCGCCACGCCTACATGTACTGGAACAACTGGCTGGCCGGCCAGACCTGGTCCAACTTCATGGACGCGGCCGCACTGCCCGAAGCGGTCGACTTCGTCGGCCCCACCGACGGCGTGATCTTCGTGCGCCAGGCCCAGGTGCGCTACACCCAGGGCGGCTTCAGCGTCGCGCTGGAAAACCCGGAAACCACCACCCTTACCGGTACCCGCAACCCGGTCACCGGCGCCTGGACCAACACCAGCGCCAACTCCGATCGTGGCAGCCTGCCTGATCTGACGATGCGTTACGGCTGGAAAGGCGACTGGGGCACCTTCGGTGTCGGCGGCATCGTCCGTCAGCTGAAGGTCGACAACCAGGCCACCGGCGCCAAGGCCGACAAGGTGGCTGGCGGCCTGACCCTGGGCGGCAAGTGGGTGATGGGTGACAGCGATTCGCTGCACTACCAGCTGACCGGCGGCGAAGGCATCGCCCGCTACATCGGCCTGGGCATCACCGCCGACAGCGCCTACGACGTGGCCCGCGACGAGCTCAACCCGACCGGCGTGCTTGCCGGCTACGTGGGCTGGCGGCATGCGTTCTCGCCGAAGCTGCGCACCAACCTGATCTACGCGCGCAGCGACTACGACAACGACAGCATCCTCGGCCCTCTGGTGACCAAGAGCGTGCAGAGCATCCGCGGCAACATCTTCTATTCGCCGCTGCCCAAGGTCGATATCGGTGCCGAGCTGATGTATGGCCGTCGCGAAGTGGAGAACGGAAACAAGGGTGACATCACCCGATTGCAGTTCACCACCAAGTACAGCTTCTAAGAGCGTGCCGGCCAGCGGCCGGCACCTACCGAATTGAGTGCCGATCAAGGTCGGCATCTACCGAATTGAGTGCCGACCAACGGTCGGCACCCACCGATCCAGGTCGGCATCTACAAAGGGAAAACGTCCCATGTCCAGCACTGCATCAAGCCCGCACAATGCGGCGGGCACCCTGACCAAGGGCCACAAGAAAGTCATCTTCGCCTCGAGCCTCGGCACGGTGTTCGAGTGGTATGACTTCTTCCTGTACGGCTCGCTCGCCGCCATCATCGCCAAGCAGTTCTTCAGTGGCGTCAATGAAACCACGGGCATGATCTTCGCCCTGCTGGCGTTCGCCGCCGGCTTCTTCGTGCGTCCGTTCGGCGCGGCCTTCTTCGGCAGCCTCGGCGACCGCATCGGCCGCAAGTACACCTTCCTGGTCACCATCCTGATCATGGGCATCTCGACCTTCCTGGTCGGCGTGCTGCCCAACTACGCCTCGATCGGTTTCGCCGCTCCGGTGATCCTGATCATCCTGCGCCTGGCCCAGGGCCTGGCGATGGGCGGCGAGTACGGCGGTGCCGCCACCTACGTGGCCGAGCATGCGCCGGACGACAAGCGCGGCCTGTACACCAGCTTCATCCAGTGCACGGCCACGCTCGGCCTGTTCATGTCGCTGCTGATCATCCTGGCCTGCCGCTACTTCCTCGGCAACGAAGCCTTCGAAGCCTGGGGCTGGCGCATTCCGTTCCTGGTCTCGATCCTGCTGCTGGGCGTGTCGGTGTGGATCCGTCTGCAGCTGAGCGAATCGCCGCTGTTCCAGCAGATGAAGTCCGAGGGCAAGGGTTCCAAGACGCCGTTCCGTGACAGCCTGAAGGGCGGCAACCTGAAGCTGATGCTGCTGGTTCTGCTGGGTGCCGCAGCCGGCCAGGCGGTGGTCTGGTACGGCGGCCAGTTCTACGCGCTGTTCTTCCTCAGCAGCATGCTGAAGGTCGATGCCACCACCTCCTACCTGCTGATCGCGGCCGCGCTGGCACTGGGCGTGCCGTTCTTCATCTTCTTCGGCTGGCTGTCCGACCGCATCGGCCGCAAGAAGATCATCCTGGCCGGCTGCCTGCTGGCGGCTGTTACCTACATCCCGATCTTCAAGGGCCTGACCCACTTCGCCAACCCGGCCATCGAAGAAGCCCGCAGCAGCTCGCCGGCCCTGGTCGTGGCCGATCCGAACACCTGCTCGTTCCAGTTCGATCCGGTCGGCCTGCGCAAGTTCACCAGCTCCTGCGACGTGGCTACCGCCGCGCTGACCAAGGCCGGTGTGCCGTACGACGTGCAGCCCGCCGCCGCCGGTTCGCTGGCGATGGTGAACGTGGGCAGCGCCAGCGTCACCTCGTATGAGGCCGCCGGCCTGACCAAGGAAGACGGCAAGGCCAAGGCCGATGCGTTCGGTGCGGAACTGAAGACCGCCCTGACCACCGCCGGTTATCCGGCCAAGGCGGATGGCGCCCGCATCAACATCGCCGGCACCATCTTCATGCTGTGGCTGCTGGTGCTGTACGTGACCATGGTCTACGGCCCGATCGCCGCCTACCTGGTTGAACTGTTCCCGACCCGCATCCGCTACACCTCGATGTCGCTGCCGTACCACATCGGCAACGGCTGGTTCGGTGGCTTCCTGCCGGCGATCTCGTTCGCGCTGGTGGCCGGTACCGGCAACCTCTACTACGGCCTGTGGTACCCGATCATCATCGCGTTGATGTCGGTGGTGATCGGCGGCCTGTTCCTGCGCGAGACCAAGGACGTGGATATCACCAAGTAACCGGCGTGCCGACCAACGGTCGGCACCCACCGGGTTTCAGGGGCCGCGGTGCAGACCGCGGCCCTTTTGTTTCCCTGTTTTTGGGGTCAGATCCCTTTCGCATGCGAAAGGGCTCCGACCCCGACCGCAGGACGTGCTGCTCCGAGCATCCATCGCTCAGCTCAAGCTGTCGCCTTGAAAACGCTTCGATGCAGAACCGACGCTGCGCGCTCTCATCGCCTGCCTGGCGGATCTGCCTGCGCAACTGGTCGGCTCCCGGGCAACGCGCAGCGCGAGCGACAACGAGGTTGCATACAGGAACAAATGGGAGGTGCACCTGATTGCGAGGGATGTTTAGCCTCTTGTTCCAGGCTTCGAACGGAAAGAGCAAGTGCAACAGCCCGTCCACCGCTTCATTTTTGCGTGGCCGCGTGAGGGCGACATCCGGTGCATCCTTGAGCAATGTGACATAGGCATCCAGAAATCGACCGCCCCGACTATCGTGCTCTGCTGGTGTCTCTGCCCGCCGCAGGATCGCGTAGTAGGGAAAGAGGCGCTCTGCATCAGGTGCGCTGCAGGTGACGTCACGTGGCAGCGATCGCGCGTCATCGGGCTCTGTTGGCTTGCATGAGATGCGGTTCAGTCGCTCCTCCAATGCAGCCAGCACCGGATCGATGGTGACGCCAGAGGTGGGCTCGCCGTCCAGCTCGCCCACAAGCGACGCCAGGCTGTCGCCCGCCATCGGAATGTACTCTCGCTCTGCATCCAGCGCGAAATGGGCATGGGGCGGCGGCGGTGCAGTCGACGCCGCAGACAGAGACAGTACTGCGGCCATCGCTAGAGCCACCATCATCGATTGCACACCAGATCGCCAATGGAATCAGGCTGCAGGGCGATGGAGCACCACCTGACCGCCTTACGTCCCCTTCGTGAGGGAATGAATTCGACTTCTACACTCAGACGGTCATTGTGGAAACCGAGTGTCTTGAAGTCGACCAATGCGAAGTCGCGATCAAATCGCGCTTTGCCGAGCGAGCAGATGAATTTCTCGCGATGGGCTTTGCCTGGATGACCGAGTCTAAAGGACTGAACTGTCAGGCATGGATCATCGGCGATTACGAGATACCTGAAGTAGCGCTCTTTTACAATTTCTCCATCGGCCTTCGTGACTTTTGGGTAGTCGATTTGCCGCTCCCTGGCATTGACGGGGCTGCTCGACAGGGATGACGCTGCGTAAATAACAAGCCAAGGCGTGGTCAGTAGTAGACGCTTCCATACTCGCGTGAGCATTCCAGATCTCCGATAGACCCATTTCCGATTTCAATTGAACAAGGTCTCACTTCATGGCCGCTACCGCGAAGTTTGATGAATTCGATCTCCAGTGATAGTCGGTCTGGCTCAAAGTCGACCCTCCACACGTCGACAAACGCGAAGTCACGGTGAAAATGCATCTCCCCAAGCGAACAGATTGTCTTCTGGCGAACCAGTCCTTCCATGTTCGCGGCTTTGAAAATCTGAACCGTGATGCAAGGCGAGTCCCCGCTAAGCATGATGTAACGTACCCAGTGGCCCGTCATTCTTTGGACGCCAGCCATACGAACCTTCTCGTAGTCAATAGGTGGGGCTGAGGCTCCGGCAGAGAAGACGATCAGCATCAAGCCAGCTAGAACTGCGGCTATTCCTCGCATTACACCCTGCTCTTCAGCGCGTCAGACGCATACATTGGTGGAAATGGAGCCGCTCGGCCATGAAAGAAGTACGAATTTGCACATCTTCCCATCGCTCTGGAGCGAGATGACGTGATTGGCGAGGAGTGGGAGGGCGCTCCTGGTCGAATCCGACAATCTGTGGCGCGTATGGCTCGAATCCGGGCAATGCGTCCACGCGCCAACTAGCATGAAGAAGCCATCCAACCAGAGCAGATCATGTTCGGCCTTCTTCTAGTTGCAGTGTCCGTCGTGGCGGCGGCATCACCGGCGACGCCCGCGAAGCGTGCAGCAGCCGACAAGGTGACTGGCGTGCGAGAAGGCATGGAGTACACACAGGTACGCAGGCTGCTGCTTGACGCAGGGTGGGTCCCGCTGGACGGAGAGTACCTGCGGCCTTGGCCGGCTTATCCGGACTATCCGGAGGTCAATTGTGGCACCGGGTGGCAAGCAACCTGCTCCGCATTCTTCTTTCGCGGTGACTATTACTTCGGGGTGGGACTGAACCCCCAGGAGTGCCGACGCCATCTGCCCGTGGAGTGGACGTGGAGGTCGCGTGATCCGGCCGGGTTGGCACGCGACCACCGTGTTGTGAAAGCGCTCATCAGCGAGACGCGCCAAGGCAGCGTGCAGATCGAGGAAAGGTCACCGGTGATCAAAGCAGCGTGCGGAACGAACAAGGTCTGGCTGTCCTGGAACAACGCAGTACCAAACGCAACATTGGTGACCTGCGACTACGGCGGTACGGCGCATGACAATTGGGGGTGGCTGGTCGAGACCGGATTGGAAGACGATGAGACGCAGGTGCGCCGTTTCTCTCTGGGCAAGGTGTCCAGCGTCGCGGAATTCAAGCGGTTGGGCGCACAGGTGCCGGATGCTTTCAGCTCGCATCCCTGGTGCTCAGGCGCCAAGCCGAAGGTGCCGTTGAATGCGGTATTTGCAACGTTGGTGAAGACGCCCAGCCAGCCAGCGTGGAGACGCGCCGTACTGCTTCATGCCCCACTTCTTCACAGGAAACACAGGTACTCCTTTGCGGAAGTTTCCGGCGACGGACGAAGTATTGCTGGACGTTCCGTGGGCAGAGGTCGGTCTGCTCGCGAGGGAGATCGAGATGCTGCGTGACTGGAGGCGGGAGTTTGCGCCTGAGTAGGGCATTGGTGCCCTCCGACAAGAAATGAGGGCTATACATCATGGAGTTTCAGTGATGCTTGTTTTGAAGCGTGTGCTGCTTGCATTTCTTGCTGGCCCACCTCTGCTCTCATCTGCCTACGCTGTGGATGCCAGTGCGATCTATGGCGTCAACCACACCCATTGGGCGATCAACCGGCTCAGTGTCGATGGCCGTTCAGCCGTTGACATCATTGGCCCGTATCAAGGCGGGGGTGGAGCCTGCTGCTACGGCGCACCAGAACACTGGCATCCCGGCCTGACGGTGCGGGTTGACTGGGAAACGGGTGCCGGAAGCACAATTGACTTTCCTGGATTTGGAGATCGGCTGAAGTTTGAGGCTTGGAGAGAAAAAATCCTCGCGCAGAAGCGCAGGCACAGCAAAGTCGTCCCCGTCCCGGATTACACCGACCAAGACGTCTGCGGCATCACCGTACATTTCCTGCCCTGTGATGACATTCAGGTCACCACCTCCTGTTATGCCTACGGCAGCCCCGAGTACCCGATCAAGATCCCGCTTGAGTTGCCAGAGCCGCAGTCATGCCCGGCAGAGCGCACCGACCAGCAGAAGGCCCGGTGATGGACGCGTTCATTGGGAATGGGTGCACGCATGCACGTTGGTGGCGAAGTTCCCGAATGAGGCCACGCGCCACGGCGTGAAGGTTGGCATGCGAGCCAAGCACGGCTCGACTCTACAATCGGCCCATGACCACCATCGCCCCAGCCGACCTCCCCGCCATCCTGCACACCCTGCGCAGCGCCTGGCAGTCGCAGCGGCCCACGCTCGACCAGCGCGAAGCTGACCTGCGCCGCCTGCGCGAGGCGCTGAAGCCGCGTCTGGACGAAATGGCCGAGGCCATCGCCGAGGACTTCGGCCACCGCGCCCACACCGAATCGAAGCTGGCCGATGGCATGAGCGTGCTGTCGGCCATCGACCACCTGCGCCGCCATCTGCGGCACTGGTCGAAGCCGCAGCGGGTGGGCGCCGGTTGGCGATTGTGGCCAGCGCGCGCGCAACTGCGGCCGACGCCACTGGGGGTGGTCGGGGTGATCTCCCCCTGGAACTACCCGGTCACGCTGGCATTGGTGCCGCTGGCCACCGCCATCGCCGCCGGCAACCACGTACTGCTGAAGCCCTCCGAACACACGCCGCGCACCAGCGCGTTCCTGGCCGATCTGCTGGCCAGCGTGTTCCCGCCCGATCGGGTGGCGGTGGTGCAGGGTGGGGCGGACGTGGCCGCGGCGGTGTCGTCGTTGCCGCTGGACCATCTGCTGTTCACCGGCTCGACGGCCGTTGGCCGCAAGGTGATGGCCGCGGCCGCCGAGCATCTGGTGCCGGTCACGCTGGAACTGGGCGGCAAGTCGCCGGCCATCGTCTGCCGCGATTTCCCGCTGGACAAGGCTGCCGCACGGCTGGCCACCGGCAAGTGGTTCAACGCCGGGCAGACCTGCATCGCGCCGGATTACGTGCTGATCGACACCGCGCGCCAGCGTGAGTTCGTGCAGGCGCTGCAGCAGCAGGTACGCGAGCGCTACGGCGACTTCAGCGATGCCGACGATTACACGCGCATCATCAATGAAGGCCAGTACCGGCGCCTGCAGGGCTATCTGGCGCAGGCGCGCGAACGTGGCGTGCCGGTGATTCCGTTGGCGCAGGTGGATGAGGCGCGCGCCGACCGCGAGCGCCTGCTGGTGCCGACCGTGGTGCTGGACCCGCCGGACGACCTGGACCTGATGCGCGAGGAGATCTTCGGGCCGATTCTGCCCGTGCGCGCCTACCCGGACCTGGACGGCGCGCTGGCCGATGTGCTGTCCCGCGACCGGCCGCTGGCGCTGTATCCCTTCAGCCATGACCGGGCCACGGTCGAGCGCATCCTCGGCCAGGTGGTGGCCGGTGGGGTGACGGTCAACGACACGCTGCTGCACTTCGCTGCCGACGGGCTGCCGTTCGGCGGCGTGGGCGCCAGCGGCATGGGCGCGTACCACGGCCGGGCCGGGTTCGATGCGATGAGCAAGCGGCTGCCGGTGCTGTGGCAGTCGCGCTGGGCAGCCAGCGACCGGCTGCGACCGCCGTATTCGAAGATTGCGGGGTTGTTGAAGTTCCTCTTGCGGTAGTGCCGGCCGCTGGCCGGCAACTGCAGGGTCTTGCCGACGGTTCATGGGGTTGCCGGCCAGCGGCCGGCACTACCGGTGGGTGCCAACCTTGGTTGGCACGCGTGGGCCCGAAGCGCCGACCAGGGGCGGCCTCTACCCAGGCACACCCGGGTAGAATGCCCCCATGAAGATCGCCTCGTGGAACGTCAATTCGCTCAATGTCCGCCTGCCGCACCTGGAGCAGTGGCTCAAGGAGTTCGGCCCGGACATCGTCGGTATCCAGGAAACCAAGCTGGAGGACCACAAGTTCCCCGATTCGGCGCTGATCGGCGCGGGCTACCGCAGCGTGTTCGCCGGCCAGAAGACCTACAACGGCGTGGCGCTGCTGTCGCGTGAGCCGGCGCAGGACGTGCAGATCGGTATTCCCGGCTTCGAGGACGAGCAGAAGCGCGCCATCGCCGGCACCTTCGGCGACCTGCGGGTGATCAACCTGTACGTGGTCAACGGCCAGGACATCGGCACCGACAAGTACGAGTACAAGCTGCGCTGGCTGGAGGCGGTGCATGCCTGGATCGCCGAAGAACTGCAGCGGCACCCGAAGCTGATCGTGATGGGCGATTTCAACATCGCCCCGGACGCGCGCGATGTGCACGACCCGGAGGTGTGGAACGAGAACCACATCCTGACCTCCACCGCCGAGCGCGGCGCGCTCAACAAGCTGCTGCAGCTGGGCCTGCACGATGGCTTCCGCCTGCACAATGACGAGGCCGGTGTGTTCAGCTGGTGGGATTACCGTGCGGCCGGCTTCCGCCGCAACCTGGGCCTGCGCATCGACCTGACCCTGATCTCTGACGCGCTGAAGGGCAGTGCGGTGGCCTCGGGCATCGACCGCGAGCCGCGTACCTGGGAACGGCCGAGCGATCACGCGCCGGCATGGGTGCAGTTGGGTTGAACGAACAGGGCCCGACGATTGCCGGGCCCGTTCTGAAACATCTGCCGGCCAGCGGCCGGCACTACCCTCAGATCACCGTATGCTCTTGCGGGTGAACAGGTTGACGATCGCCAGCAGGATCACCGCACCGATCAGCGAGAACAGGAAGGTGCGGATGGTGATCGCTTCGTTGATGCCGCCGCCGAACAGCCAGCCGGAAATCAGCGCGCCGACGATGCCGACCACGATGTTGAGGATGATGCCCTGCTGGGCATCGCGCTTCATGATGATGCTGGCCAGCCAGCCTACGATGCCGCCGACGATCAGCCAGATGATGATGCCCATGATCGAACCTCCGGTGGGGAACTGTGACCAGTTGACGCGCATGGCCGTGAACCCGTCGTGGAATTGCGTGACGGGCGCGTGCGGATGAGCCTGCCAGCCACCCTCGACGGCCCGTGGCGCTTCGGCCCGGTGACGGTCTGGCGGCGCCCGCACGTGCCGGGCCACCGCGGCGAACCGCAGGCGCGGCAGGTGCTGGCGCAGGCGCTGGGCGCCGACCCGGAGACGCTGCCACTGGTCCGTGATGACAAGGGCCGGCCAGAGCTGAGCGGTGCGCTGGCCCACTACGGCACCGGCTGGAGCCACAGCGGCGAGGTGCTGCTGGTGGCGCTGGGCGAGGGTGTGCGGCTGGGCGTGGACCTGGAGCTGCTGCGGCCGCGGGCCCGCCTGCTGGAGATCGTGCAGCGTTTCTTCCACCCCGAGGAGGTGGCCTGGCTGGAAAGCCTGGACGAGGCCGGGCGCGAGCACTGGTTCTTCCGCGTGTGGTGCGCCAAGGAAGCGATGCTGAAGGCGCACGGGCAGGGCATCTCGTTCGGCCTGCACCGCCTGCAGCTGGCGCCGGGGGCCGATGGCGCCCTGCACCTGCGCTGGTGCGACCCGGAACTGGGCGAGGCCGCGCGCTGGCACCTGCACGAATGGCAGGCCACCGGCCAGTTCCGTGCGGCATTGGCCTGGTATCCACACTGAAGCGGGGAATCAGCGCGCAAAACCGGCGATAATGGCGGCATGAGCGAACACCCACTTCCCGCCAGCGTGTCTGCCACGCTGGAACAGGGCCTGGCCAGCATGGGCCTGGACGCCGCGTTGGCGCCGCCGCTGCTGCGCTACCTGGCCCTGCTGCACCGCTGGAACGGCACCTATAACCTCACCGCCATCCGCGATCCGCAGGAGATGGTCACCCGCCACCTGCTCGATTCGCTGGCGATGCAGCCGTTCGTGGCCGATGGCAGCCTGGCCGACCTCGGCACCGGCCCCGGGTTGCCCGGCATCCCGCTGGCGATCGCCTGCCCGGGCCTGCAGGTCACCCTGGTGGAGAGCAACGGCAAGAAGGCGCGCTTCATGCGCGAGGCCGTGCGCCAGCTCGGCCTGGGCAACGCCCGCGTGGCCGAATCGCGCGCCGAGGCGCTGGACGAGGCCGGCCGCTACGACCAGCTGACCGCGCGCGCGATGGATACCCTGGCCGGCATCGTCCGCGTCGGTGGCCACCTGCTGCGCCCCGGTGGCGTGCTGCTGGCCATGAAGGGCGTCTACCCGCATGAAGAGATCGCGGAGCTGCCGGACGGCTGGCAGGTGCGCGAGGTGACCCCGCTGAGCGTGCCCGGCCTGGCCGGCGAACGCCACCTGGTCACTGTTACAGGCCCCTGATTCCCGCCGCCAGCCCCTTGTGGAACAACGGGTTGGCGATTCACGATTTCCGCAAGGGGCCGGTTGTACGCATAATGACCGGTCCCAGCACACGTCGACGAGGCACACCCGCATGGCCCGCATCATCGCCATCGCCAACCAGAAGGGTGGCGTCGGCAAGACCACGACCGCCGTCAACCTGGCCGCTTCCCTGGCCAACGCACCCAAGCGCGTGCTGTTGGTCGACCTGGATTCGCAGGGCAACGCGACCATGGGTAGTGGCGTGGACAAACGAGAGCTGGCCGCCTCCACCTGTGACCTGCTGCTCGGCGAGAACAGCGCCGCCGATGTGCGCGTGCAGACTGCCGAGGGCTACGACCTGCTGCCCGGCAACATCGACCTGACCGCCGCCGAGATCCAGCTGATGGGCCAGAGCGAGCGCGAGCAGCGCCTGAAGCGCGCGCTGGCGCCGATCCGCGACGAGTACGACTACATCCTGATCGACTGCCCGCCGGCGCTGTCGCTGCTGACGCTCAACGCGCTGGCCGCCGCCGACTCGGTGATCGTGCCGATGCAGTGCGAGTACTACGCGCTGGAAGGCCTGAGCGCGCTGGTGGAAACCATCGAGGCGCTGCGCACCAGCCTGAACCCGGCGCTGGAGATCGAAGGCGTGCTGCGCACCATGTTCGATGTGCGCAACAACCTGGCCAACGCGGTCTCGGCCGAGCTCACCGAGCACTTCGGCGACCGCGTGTTCCGCACCATCGTGCCGCGCAACGTGCGCCTGGCCGAGGCGCCCAGCCATGGCCAGAGCATCGTCGGCTACGACCGCGCCTCGCGCGGTGGCGTGGCCTACCTGGGCCTGGCCGGCGAGATCATCCGCCGCAACAACGAACGCAACAAGGCCGCCAAGGCCGTGGAGACCGTCTGATGACCAGCAGCAAGCCGGCAGCCAAGAAGCGAGGCCTCGGCCGTGGCCTGGATGCCCTGCTGGGTCCCAAGGGGGCGGTCAGCCAGGTGCAGGCCACCACCGCGGTGATCGAACCGCTGCCGGGTGAAGTGCTGCGCAAGCTGGCCGTGGGCCAGCTGCAGCCGGGCAAGTACCAGCCGCGCCGCGAGATGGACGAGGGCAAGCTGTCCGAGTTGGCCGACTCGATCAAGTCGCAGGGCGTGATCCAGCCGATCCTGGTGCGCCAGCTGCCGGCGGGCAACTACGAAATCGTCGCCGGTGAACGCCGCTGGCGCGCATCGCAGCTGGCCGGCCTGGACGAAGTGCCGGTGGTGGTGCGCGAGCTGGAAGACCGCACCGTCATCGCGATGGCGCTGATCGAGAACATCCAGCGCGAAGACCTCAACCCGCTCGAAGAAGCCGAGGCGCTGCAGCGCCTGATCAGCGAGTTCACCCTGACCCATGCCGAGGCCGCCGAGGCCGTCGGCCGCTCGCGCGCGGCGGTGTCCAACCTGCTGCGCCTGCTGGAGCTGCCGGTGGCGATCCGCCTGCTGCTGGAAACCCGCCGCCTGGAAATGGGCCACGCCCGCGCGCTGCTGACCCTGGCCCCCGAGCTGGCCGGCAAGCTGGCGCAGGAAGCGGCCGATGAAGGCTGGTCGGTGCGCGAGGTCGAGCGTCGTGCGCAGGCCTTTGCGGCCGGCAAGGTGCCGAGCAACCGCCCGGTGGCGACGCCGAAGGTGCAGCAGGCCGACATCGCCTCGCTGGAAACCGAGCTGTCCGAAGCCCTGGGGGCCAAGGTGGCGATCAACCATGGTCGCGGCGGCAAGGGCAAGCTGATCATCCACTACACCGACCTGGATACCCTGGACGGCGTGCTGGAAAAGCTGCGTACGCGCCAGGGCTGAGCCCAGCGCAGTGACCGGGGGCGCGGCCCGTTCCTGCCGTGTCCCGCAAATGACAGGGAACGTACCGCCGCGCGCGCCGTGGGATGTACTGCCTTCCGGCCCGTGGCCTCATCCAGGGAGCAGGACATGAGCAACGCATTCGACGACGTCAGCCCGGGCGGCAGCCCGATCCTGGTGCACAGCCGCCAGAAGGATTTCACCCCGCCGCAGGGCGAAGAACACATCGAGGCGATCGGCGCGCACATCGAGCGCCACCTGGGCCCGGTGTCCGGCGTCTTCCACGAGATCATCTCCGACCTGGTGCACATCGACGTGCACGTGGTGCCGGCCACCGACCAGTTCCCGTATCTGCGGCTGGTGACCTCCGGCATGAGCGATCTGCCGATGACCGTGCCCGCCGAGGTGGATGCGGACGTGCCGCGCTACATGGAGCTGATGGTGACCCTGCCGGCCGACTGGCCGATCTCGCAGGACGCCTTCGAGGACGAGCGCAACTACTGGCCGGTGCGCCTGCTGAAGGGCATGGCCCGGCTGCCGCACGAGTACGACACCTGGCTGGGCTTCGGCCACACCATTCCCAATGGTCATCCCAGCGAGCCCTATGCGCCGGGCGTGGGCTTCGACGGCGCCATCGTGCTGCCGCCGGTGACCACCCCGGAAGAATTCGCCGAGCTGGTGCTGGAAGATGGCAGGACCATCGCCTTCATGGCCCTGATGCCGCTGTACCCGGAGGAGATGGACCTGAAGCTGAAGAAGGGCGCCGAGGCGCTGCTCGACCGCTTCGATGCGAAGAACATCCAGGACGTGATCGAACCCGGCCGAACCAACGTGGCCAGGAAGCGTTTCGGGCTGTTCTGAGCCCGCAGCGTATCCTCTGCCCCTGTACTCATTGATTTCCAGGCAACTGCAATGACGATCCTGCTTACCGGCGCTGCCGGCTTCATCGGTGCCTACACCGCCCGCGCGCTGCTGGAGGCGGGCCAGCCGGTGGTCGGCCTGGACAACTTCAACGACTACTACGACCCGCAGATCAAGCGCGACCGCGTGGCTGCGTTGTGCCCGGCGCTGGACCTGCGCACGCTGGACCTGACCGACCGCGAAGGCCTGGCCGCATTGTTCGACGAGGTGAAGCCGACCGCAGTGATCCACCTGGCCGCGCAGGCGGGCGTGCGCTATTCGCTGGAAAACCCGCATGCCTACGTCGACAGCAACCTGGTCGGCTTCGTCAACATGCTCGAGCTGTGCCGCCATCGTGGCGTGCAGCACCTGGTGTATGCCTCCAGCAGCTCGGTCTACGGTGATTCGGCCACGCCGCCGTTCTCCGAGGACCAGCGCGTGGACCAGCCGCGCTCGCTGTACGCGGCGACCAAGGCCGCCAACGAGCTGATGGCCTACACCTACGCGCAGCTGTACGGCCTGCATGCCACCGGCCTGCGCTTCTTCACCGTGTATGGCCCGTGGGGCCGGCCGGACATGGCACCGCTGCTGTTCTCGCGCGCAGTGCTGGCCGGGCGGTCGATCGACGTGTTCAACGAAGGCCGCATGCAGCGCGATTTCACACATGTTTCCGACATCGTGGCCGGTATCTTCGGCGCGCTCGCGCATCCGGCCGATGGTCCGGTGCCGCACCGGGTGTTCAACCTCGGCAACCATACGCCGGTCGAGCTGGAGCGCTTCATCAGCGTGATCGAGCAGGCCGCAGGCCGCCCCGCGCAGAAGGTCTACAAGCCCATGCAGCCCGGCGACATGGTGCGCACGATGGCCGATACCCGGCGTGCCCATGACGCATTCGGCTTCGACGCGGTGACCCCGATCGAAGAAGGCCTGCCACCTGTGGTGCAGTGGTGCCGCGAGTATTTTGGCGACCGCGCCTGAGGACGGATCCTCACGCCGCGGGGTTCATCTTCGGATAACCTCGGTTTCGGAGAATGCGCGGTCTTTGTCCCCCCTTTGGCCGAGTGCCTTATGAGCCAACCCGAGCTTTCCGTTGTCGTCCCGGTATTCAACGAGCGCGACAATGTCGCCCCGCTGGTCGCCGAAATCACCGCTGCGCTGCGTGGCCGGTTGCCGTTCGAGATCGTCTACATCGACGATCACTCGCGCGATGACACCCTGGCCGTGCTGCAGGGGCTGAAGGCCACCACGCCGGAACTGCGCGTGCTGCACCATGTGAACCAGAGCGGGCAGAGCACCGCGGTGCGCACCGGCGTCAAGCATGCGCGGGCGCCGTGGATCGCCACCCTGGATGGCGATGGCCAGAACGATCCGGCCGATATCCCCAAGCTGCTGGCAGCGCGCGATGCTGCCGAGGCGCAGGTGAAGCTGTTCGCCGGCTGGCGCGTCAACCGCCAGGACAGCGGCAGCAAGCGCTGGGCCAGCCGCTGGGCCAACCGCATCCGCGCCCGCATGCTGCGCGACGATACGCCCGACACCGGCTGCGGCATCAAGCTGTTCGAGCGCAATGCATTCCTCGACCTGCCGTACTTCGACCACATGCACCGCTACCTGCCGGCGCTGATGCAGCGCGCCGGCTGGAAGACCACCAGCGTGCCGGTCAACCACCGTCACCGCACCGCTGGCGTTTCCAAGTACAACAACCTCGGGCGCGCGCTGGTCGGCATCCGTGACCTGCGCGGCGTGGCCTGGCTGATCACCCGCAGCAAGCGCACCGCGGTGGAAGAGCGGTGATGGGCCTGGAGCTGCACTGGCTCGACCAGCCGCTGACCTGGCTGTACTGGACCGGCCTGCATGTGACCGGCTGGAAGCTGATCGGCTACACCGGCGCACTGATGTTCGGCGGCCGCTGGCTGGTCCAGTTCATCGCCTCCAAGCGCGCCGGCAAGCCGGTCATCCCGCGCCTGTTCTGGTACATGAGCGTGATCGGCAGCCTGATGACGCTGAGCTACTTCCTGTTCTCGGCCAAGCAGGACTCGGTGGGCGTGCTGCAGAACCTGTTCCCGGCGTTCACCGCGCTGTACAGCCTGCACCTGGACATCAAGCACCGGGGCTGGAAGCGGGACAAGGCCAGCCACTGAGGCTGCGGGGTCGGATCCCTTTCCGCAGGAAAGGGCTCTGACCCCGTCCGGATCGCCGGCGCATCCACGCATGGCGTGGCTCTGTTGCATGTCCGGCGGCCGTGCCGGGTCCTGCCTGCTGTGGGTAGAGTCGACTTTCGCGCGAAGCGCGGGGTTTGCTACATCTGGCGGAAGAGCAGCCGACTGACAGTCGGCTCTACCACGCGCCTTCGGCGCTGGGGCCCCAGCCTGCGGCCGGTCCCCGGTCCCCGGTCCTGCCTGCGTTGCAGGCAGGACCTTCGTCCCATGCCACGGGCCGTGGGCGGTGCCATGATCGGGGTCTGCCTTCCCGGGAACCTGTGCTCGTGAAAACCCGTCTTGCTGTTGCCCTGCTGATCGCCCTGTCCGCTCCCGCCGTGGCCCTGGCTGCGCCGCCCGCCACCGCCGCACCGGCCAGCGTGGCCACTGAATCGCCCGCCGACGCCGCCTTCCGCGCGCTGTACGAGAAGGAATGGAAGTGGCGCCAGCAGGGTGGCGGTGAAGCCAGCGAGGACGAGGACGCCCCGGCCAACGCCACCCGCATGCCCGACATCGGCCCGGCCGCGCAGCAGGCACGCCTGAAGGTGTGGGACGAGACCCTGGCCGCGCTGAAGAAGATCGACCCGAAGACCCTGTCGCCCGACAACCAGGTCAACTACGCGATCTACCACGACCAGGTGTTCAACCTGGCCGAAGAGACGCGCCTGCGCGGCTACGAGATGCCGTTCAACGCCGACTCCTCGTTCTGGTCCAACCTGTCCTTCATGGCCCGGCGCGAGATGAAGACCGCGCAGGACTACCAGAACTACATCGCGCGCCTGAACGATGTGCCGCGCTACTTCGGCCAGCAGACCGAGAACATGCGCGCCGGCCTGAAGCGTGGCTTCAGCGTGCCGCGTGCCGTGCTCGATGGTCGCGAAGTGTCCATCGCCACCGTTGCCGAACTGAAGGACCCGACCGAATCGCCGCTGTACGCGCCGTTCAAGAAGCTGCCCAACAGCATCCCGGCGGCCGAACAGGCCAGGCTGCAGGCGCAGGCGCGCGCGGCGATCAGCGGCAAGGTGGTGCCGGCGTTCCAGCAGCTGCGCACCTTCTTCGTCAACGAGTACGTGCCGCAGGCGCGCACCACCCTGGCCGCCGAAGCGATGCCGGATGGCAAGGCGTACTACAAGCAGCAGATCCACGAATACACCACGCTGGACCTGTCGCCGGACGAGATCCACCGCATCGGCCTGGGTGAAGTCGAGCGCATCCAGAAGGAAATGAACGACATCATCAAGCAGGTGAAGTTCAAGGGCAGCTTCGCCGAGTTCCTGACCTTCCTGCGCACCGATCCGCAGTTCTACGCCAAGACCCCGGAAGAGCTGCTGTCGCGCGCGGCGTGGATTTCCAAGCGGGCCGACGGCCAGCTCGGCAAGTACATGACGCTGCCGCGCGCGCGCTTCACCATCGTGCCGGTGCCGCCGGACATCGCGCCGTTCTGGACCGCCGGCCGCGGTGGCATGGGCACCTACTGGCTCAACACCTACAACCTGCCGTCGCGCCCGCTGTACAACCTGCCGGCGCTGACCCTGCATGAATCCGATCCGGGCCACTCGCTGCAGGGGGCGATTGCCGCCGAGCAGAAGAACCTGCCCGAGTTCCGCCGCAACGCCTACATCTCTGCCTATGGCGAAGGCTGGGCGCTGTACTGCGAGAAGCTGGGCGTGGAGATGGGCATCTACGAAACCCCCTACGAGGATTTCGGCCGCCTGACCTACGAAATGTGGCGCGCGGCGCGCCTGGTGATCGATACCGGCGTGCACAGCAAGGGCTGGACCCGCGAGCAGGCGTTGGCCTACCTGCGTGACCACACCGCGCTGAGCGAGCATGAAGTGACTACCGAAGTGGACCGCTACATTTCCTGGCCGGGCCAGGCGCTGAGCTACAAGCTGGGCGAGATCGCCATCGTGCGCCTGCGTGCGCAGGCCGAGAAGGAGCTGGGCGACAAGTTCGACATCAAGGGCTTCCACGACACCCTGCTCAAGCAGGGCTCGGTGCCGCTGCCGGTGCTGGAACAGCAGATCCAGGCCTACATCGCCGAACGCAAGAAGGCCTGACCGTTCCAAGGTAGTGCCGGCCGCTGGCCGGCAATCCGACCCGGTCATGGGGTCGGATCCCTTTCCCACGGAAAGGGCTCCGACCCCGGCATCACCTCACCCCACCGCCCTTGGCTTCGCCACCCGCGCAGCGAAAGTCGGCAGCACCAGCAGGGTCAGCACGGTGGCGGTGATCAGGCCACCGATCACCACCGTCGCCAGCGGCTTCTGCACCTCGGCACCGGAACCGCTGGCGATTGCCATCGGAATGAAGCCGACGATCGCCACCAGCGCCGTGGTCAGCACCGCGCGGATGCGGCTGGAGGCACCGTTGATCGCCGCCTGCAGCGGCAGGTCGCCGGCATCCAGGCGCTCGCGGATCGCCTGCATCAGCACCAGACCGTTCAGGGTGGCCACGCCCGAGACGGCGATGAAGCCGACCGCCGCCGACACCGAGAACGGCATGCCACGTAGCAGCAGCGCGAGGATGCCGCCGACCAGCGCCAACGGTACGCAGCTGAACACCAGAATGGCTTCCTTGCCACTGCGCAGGGCCATGAACAGCAGGCTGCCGATCAGCAGGAACACCACCGGCACCACCGTTGCCAGCCGCTTCTCGGCGCGCTGCAGGTTCTCGAACTGGCCACCCCAGGTCAGGTAGGCACCCGGCGGCAGTGCCACGTCGGCCACCGCCGCCTGCGCTTCGCCGACGAAACCGCCCAGGTCGCGGCCGCGCACGTTGGCCTGCACCACCACGCGGCGGCTGCCGTTGTTGCGGCTGATCTGGTTCGGCCCTTCGCTGACCGTGATGCGCGCGACCGACGACAGCGGAATCACCAGCCCCGACGGTGTAGCGATCGGCAGTGAAGCGAGCTGGTCCGGATCGTTTCGCGAGGCATCGTCCAGGCGCACCACCACGTTGAAGCGGCGGTCGCCTTCGAAGATCTTGCCGGCCGCGGTACCACCGATACCAGTGGACAGCGCATCGCTCACGTCCGCGGCGGTCAGCCCGTACTGTGCCGCTGCCACGTGGTCGATGGCCACGTTGAGTGTGGGCAGGCCGGAGATCTGTTCCACCCGCACGTCGGCCGCGCCGTTCACCGCACGCAGCTTCAGCGCCACCTGGTCGGCCACCTTCTGCAGCTGGCTGAAGTCATCGCCGAAGATCATCACCGCCAGGTCGGTACGCACGCCGGAAATCAGCTCGTTGAAGCGCAGCTCGATCGGCTGGCTGAACTCGAAGCTGTTGCCCAGCTGCTGCCCGGCCAGCTTTTCGAAGCGTGCCACCAGCGCGTCCTTGCCCAGCTTCGGATCCGGCCAGTCCTTGCGTGGCTTGAGCACGATCACGCTGTCGGAGATGTTGGTCGGCATCGGGTCGATGGCCGCCTCGGCGGTACCGGTGCGCGAGAACACGGTCTCCACTTCCGGCTGTTTGGCAATCGCCTTTTCCAGTGCCAGCTGCATCGCCAGCGACTGCTCCAGCGAGGTCGATGGCACGCGCAGGGCCTGCATCGCCACGTTGCCTTCGTCCAGCGTCGGCATGAACTCGCGGCCCAGCAGCGAGAACGAGCCGATGCCCACCACCACCATCATCACCGCACCAGCCAGTACCGTGCGCGGATGGCCCACAGCCTTGCGCACCACCGGCTCGATGCGCGCACGCAGCACGCGGATCAGTTTCGTCTCGTGCTCGCCATCATCGGTATGCGCATCGCCATCCTTCACCTTCGGCTCGCGCACCAGCAGTGCGGCCATCGCCGGCACGAAGGTGAAGGAGAAGATGAAGGCACCGACCAGGGCCAGCATGAAGGTGGCTGCCATCGGGTGGAACGTTTTGCCCTCCACGCCTTCCAGAGTAAGGATCGGCGCGAACACCAGCAGGATGATCAACTGGCCGAAGGCCGCAGGGCGCGCCATCTTCATGGCCGAATCGGCGGCCACGCGGAGGCGTTCCATCGCGGTCAATGCACGGCCGAGTTCGGCGCGGCGCTGGCCCAGCATCAGCAGCGTCGACTCGACCACGATCACCGCACCGTCCACCAGGATGCCGAAGTCCAGCGCACCCAGGCTCATCAGGTTGCCGCTGATGCCGAAGCGGTTCATGCCGATTACTGCGAACAGGAACGACAGCGGAATCACCAGCGCGGTGATCGTCGCTGCACGCAGGTTGCCCAGCAGCAGGAACAGCACCACCACCACCAGCAGCGCGCCCTCGGTGAGGTTCTTGGCCACGGTCTTGATGGTGGAATTGACCAGCACGCTGCGGTCCAGAACCGGCGCGGCCACGATGTCGGCCGGCAGCGACTTGTTCACCTGTTCCAGGCGCGCGGCCGCGGCCTGGGCCACGGTGCGGCTGTTGCCGCCGGCGATCATCAGCGCGGTACCCAGCACGGCTTCATGGCCGTTGCGGCTGGCCGCACCCAGGCGCGGCGCGCGGCTCAGCTCGACCTCGGCCACATCGGCCACGCGCACCACCACGCCATTGCGGGTAGCTACCGGGGCCTGTGCCAGATCCTCGGTGGTCAGTGCCAGGCCATCGGCACGCACCACCAGGCCTTCGCCGGCACGCTGCACGAAACCGGCACCGGCCTGCACGTTGGAGCGCTGCAGGGCAGTGACCAGATCGGCCAGGCCAAGGCCGTGCGCGGCCAGCCGGGCGCTGTCCGGATGCACGCCGTATTCCTTGACGTAGCCACCGACCGTATCGACGCCGGCCAGCCCCGGGCTGGAGCGCATCTGCGGCGCGATGATCCAGTCCTGCACGGTGCGCAGGTAGGTGGCACGTTCTTCGGGTGTTCGCAGCAGGTTGCCTTCCGGCGTGCGGTAGACCTCGCCGGCCTGCCAGCCGGCTTCACCGGGCTTGGCCAGCCTGGCCGGATCGAACGTGGTGAAGTCCACGGTCCACATCAGCACTTCGCCGAGGCCGGTGGTGACCGGCGACAGCATCGGCGACGCGCCATCGGGCAGGTCTTCGGATGCCTCGCGCATGCGTTCGGCCACCTGCTGGCGCGCGAAGTAGATGTCGGTCGCATCGGTGAAGATCGCGGTGACCTGCGAGAAGCCATTGCGCGACAGCGAACGCGTGGTGGTCAGGCCGGGAATGCCGGCCAGCGCGGTTTCCAGCGGATACGTCACCTGCCGCTCGATCTGTTCCGGCGTCAGCGCCGGTGCCACCGTGTTGATCTGCACCTGGCGGTTGGTGATGTCCGGCACCGCGTCGATCGGCAGCTTGCCCAGCTGGAACAGGCCCACGGCAGCGATCAACGCCGCCATGAACACCACCAGCCAGCGGTGGCGCACCGCTGTTTCAATGATCAGCTTGAACATGGTCGCCTCCTCAGTGGCCGTGCTCGGCTTCGCCCTTGGCCAGTTCGGCCTTGAGCAGGAAGGCATTGGCACCGACGATGCGCTCGTTGCCGGTCAGTCCACCGAGGATCTCGATGCGGTCGCCGGCACGGCGCCCGGCCAGTACCGGCTGCGCCTTGAAGCCGCCGTCGACGGCGACGAACACCGCGCTGCTGCCATCAACGTTCTGCACCGCATCGGCGGGCACGCTGAGCGAACCGTCCTGGCCTTCGGTGACTACCACCGCCGAAACCGGCGAACCGGCCGGCGGCAGCGAAGCGTCCACCGGCGTGGCGCGGATCACCGCGACGCCGCCCTGCTGGCGCACATCGGCGGCCGAACCGGTAACGGTGGCGGTGAAGCTGCCACCCGGCACGCTCACTTCCAGCTTCATGCCGGGCGTGACCTGTGCGGCCAGCGCGGGCGGCGCGGTGAACACCAGTTCGTTCATCGCCGGGTCGGCGACATCGGCCACCGCGCTGCCAGCGGCGACCACGCCGCCCGGGGTGACCTGCACGTTGCCGACGATGCCGGCCACCGGGCTGGTGATGCGCACGCGGCCACTGGCATCGGGCGCACCGTTGGCAGCGGCCTGCGCCTGCGCGGCAGCGGCCTGGGCCTGTGCCGCCAGCGAGCGGGCGCGCGAGGCCTCCAGTTCCTGGCGCGCGACCACGCCCTGGTCGACCAGCGCCTTGTCGCGGCCATAGGCCAGGCGCGCGGCCTCGGCTTCGGCCGATGCAGCCAGCGCATTGGCGCGGAACACCGCGGCCTCACCGCTGACCACGATCGCCAGCGCCTGGTTCTGCTTCACTGCGGTGCCCGGCGCGACCAGCACGCGCTCGACGCGGCCGGTCACCGTGGATGCCACCGACGCGCGTGCGCCCACCGACGGTTCGACCCGGCCGGACAGGCGCGTGGAGCCACCGCCACCGCGACCGATGGCGACCACCTCGATACCGGACGCCTTGATCTGTTCCGGGGTCAGCTGCACCACGCCTTCATCGGCGTCGGCGGGGGCCTTGGCGGTTTCCGCCTTGGCCTCCTTGCTGTCGGCGGCATGGCCGTGGCCATCGTCGGTGCCGGCCTTGGCCGCAGCCGGGTCTTCATTGGCAGGCGTCTGCGCATTGCCGGCGCAGCCGGCAAGCAGAACGGTCAGCAGCACGCCGCCGATCAGCGGGAAAGTACGGGAGAGAGTCATTTGGCCTCCACAAAAGGTGCGCGCCCTTCAAGGCGTGCAAGATCGATTTCGGCGCCGACGCGCGACAGGCGCGCATCCACGGCGGTGCCGCGGGCGGCGATGAGGGCGCTGCGCGTGCTGCGCAGTTCCAGCTGCGAGATGCGTCCGGCGTCGAAGCCGACGCGTGCGAGTCGATACGCCTCTTCGGCGGCGACCACGCTTTCATCGGCGGCGCGGGTACGGCTGCCGGCCGCCTTCAGCCCGGCCACGGCGGAAAGGCGTTCGGCCTCGCTGTCGCGGCGCTGCTGGTCCAGGCGGGCCTCGGCCGCGCGCTGGTCGGCATTGGCGGCGCGGATGCCCCCGCGGTTGCGGTCGAACAGCGGGATGCTGAGGCTGACCCCGAGGTTGTAGGCACGCTCGCCGCCTTCGCGGAAGCGGGTCTGCGCGGCGGTGACGCTGAGGTCGGGCAGGGCGCGCTTGCGCTCCACGTCGACCAGCTTGCCGGCCGCATCGGCTTCGGCTTCAGCGATGCGCACCGCCAGCGCCACGTCGGTGGCGCCACGCGGCAGCGGCGGGGCACGGTCGAGCAGGCTGTTGTCGATCGACTGCACCGGCGCATCCAGCAGCGCGGCACCGGCCAGGCGGGCCAGCGCGGCGTCGCGGAATGCCTGCGCCTCATCCAGCGCAGCGCTGGCATTGGCCACTTCGCTCTGCGCCTGCACCGCGCGCAGCTGCGGTTCGCGGCCCTGCTTGACCATCGCGTTGACCGCATTGGCGTCATCGCGGGTGAGGGTCAGCGCCTCTTCGGCCAGGGCGTAGCGGCGCAGTGCACTTTCCGCCTGTGCGTAGACCACCGCCAGCTGGCTGGCCACGTCGCTGCGGCTCTGGGCACCACGCAGGTTGGCGGCCTGTGCCTCGGCACGGGCGGCACGGACACGCGCGCCACGCTGGCCCCAGACCTCCAGCGGCTGGGACAGGGTGAGCACGGTATCGGCCTTGCCCATGCCGCCATAGGAGCCGGTGCCCCAGGCGTTCTCCGCGGAGTAGGAGAGGGAAGGGTTGGGCAACGCACGGGCCTGGTCGGCGCGCGCGTCGGCGGCCTCGGCCAGCGCCGTACCGACGCGGGTACCGGGCAGCTGGTCCAGGCGTTCAAGCAGGGTGTCGTAGGAAGGGGCGGCTTGCGCCATCACCGATGCCGCCGGGGCCAGGCCCAGCAGCACAGCGACGACCAGCCCGGCCGCACGCGGCGACCGAGGTGTCAGGATCGACATAGGGGGATTCCGGTTGTGAGTGAAACGGGAGCCCGCAATCGCGGGACGCGCTCAACTCACGCCCGGGGAGGACGCGTCAATTCATCCTGGGCGACCGCATAGGTCGCCGCGTCGCCGGCATTCATCCAGCGCGCCGGCAGTGGCGCACCGAAGGCAGCGAGGGTGCTGGCCGGCAGGCTCAGATTGGAGTGGTGGCAGTGGTTGTGGCCACAGGCACCGACGTGCTTGCCGTCGGCATCGCCATCGGAATCCGGTGCGGACTCCACGTGCACCGTGCTGGCGTGCGGTTCCACCGTGCAGGCCAGCGCGTCGGCCACCGGCACGACCACGAATGCCGCCATCAGCAGCATCAGCAGGTACGAGCGAAGGTGGCGGGAGATCCGGCGCATGGAGGGGAGGCTAGCAAGCGGTTTTCGCCGGATACAATATCAATGGCCACCTCGGGAATCCGTCGGAGCCTCCCGTTCAGGTGCGTCGGGCTGGGGTCGGATCCCTTTCCTCCGGAAAGGGCTCTGACCCCGACACCTTGCTGCCGGCCAGCGGCCGGCGCTACCGGTCTGCAGGCAGCTTCGCGATCACCTTGATCTCGAACTGGAACCCGTAAAGCCAGGTCACGCCGACTGCCCTGGTAGGTGTCGACCTTGGTCGACACGCTTTTCGACCCCCGACACATTGCCGGCCAGCGGCCGGCACTACCGGTCTGCGGGCAGCTTCGCGATCACCTTGATCTCGAACTGGAACCCGTACAGCCAGGTCACGCCGATTCCGGTCAGGGTCGGATGCGGCGCCTCGCCCCAGTACTCGGGCACGATCGCCCACGCCTTCTCGAAGTTGTTCTCGGGGTCGACCAGGAACACGGTCACGTCGACCACGTCATCGAAGGTGCAGCCGGCGGCAGCCAGCACCGCGTTGAGATTCTCGAAGGCGCGGCGCACCTGGGTTTCGAAGTCCGGCTCGGGCGAGCCGTCCTCGCGGCTGCCGACCTGGCCGGAGACGAACAGGAAGCCATTGGATCGGATCGCCGGCGAGTAGCGGTTGCGCTCGTACAGGGCCTGGCGACCGGCGGGGAAAACGACATCACGCTGTGACATGGGGAAGATCCCGTGGGAGAGAACGCCCATCCTCCGCGCCAGCGCTGTCTGGATAAACCGCGATGATCGGCCTAAATTGATTGTTAATCCCAAACAATCATGGTCAGCCATGGACCGTTTCGAGGCGATGCGGGCGTTTGCCCGGGTGGTGGAAACCGGCAGCTTCACCCGCGCCGCGCAGACCCTGCAGATCAGCCGCACCACGGCCACCCAGCTGGTGCAGCAGCTGGAGGCGCACCTGCGGCTGCGCCTGCTCAACCGCACCACGCGCCGGGTCAGCGCCACCGCCGATGGCGCGGCCTATTACCCGCGCATCGCCCGCCTGCTGGCCGAGCTGGAAGAGGTGGAGGGCGGGCTGGGCGACGCGGCCACCCAGCCGCGCGGACGCCTGCGGGTCGATGTGCCCGGGCCGTACGCGCGCTTGCGGCTGGTGCCGGCGTTGCCGGATTTCCAGGCGCGCTACCCGGAGATCCAGTTGGACATCGGCGTGAGTGACCGCGAGGTCGATGTCATCGCCGACAACGTCGACTGCGTGATCCGCGGCGGCACCCCGGCCGATCCGGCACTGGTGGCGCGGCCGTTGGCTGCGCTGCCAATCGGTTTCCACGCCAGCCCGGGCTATGTGCAGCGTTTCGGGCTGCCAGCCGATCCGCGCGCGCTGGAAGGGCCCGATCACCACATGGTCGGCTTCCTCAGCCCGCGCAGTGGCCGGGCCCGGGCGTTCAGCGCGCAGCGCGGCGATGAGCGCGTTGAGGTGCAGGGCCGCTACACGGTCGGCTTCGACGACGGCAACGCCTATCTGGCCGCGGCGTTGGCGGGGCTGGGCGTGGTCGCGTTGCCCAGCTACATGGCCGAACCGCACGTGGCGCGTGGCGAGCTGCTGCCGGTGCTGCCGGACTGGCAGCTGCCGCCGATGCCGATGCATGTGATGTTCCCGCCGAACCGGCACATGAGCCAGCGGCTGCGGGTGTTCATTGATTGGGTGGTGGAGGCGTTGGGGTGAGTGCATCGGTCGCGTGCGAAAATCCGGCTGCACGTACTGGAGAACGCACACCCTGATGAGCCGCATCGTCGCACTGGATACCGAAACCACCGGCATCTCCCACCGCCTGGGGCACCGGGTGATCGAAATCGGTGCCGTCGAACTGATCGATGGCCAGCTCACCGGCCGCCAGTTCCACACCTACCTGCAGCCGCAGCGCAAGGTCGATTGGGGCGCACAGCGCGTGCATGGCATCAGCGATGCGATGCTGGTGGGCAAGCCACTGTTCTCCAGCAAGGCCGCCGAACTGCTGGACTTCCTGCGCGGCAGCGAAATGGTCGCGCACAACGCCACCTTCGACGTGGGTTTCCTGGACAACGAGCTGCGCCTGGCGGGCATCCCGGGCACGCTGGCCCAGCATTGCCGCATCACCTGCAGCCTGAAGCTGGCGCGCGGGCGCTGGCCGGGCCAGGGCAACAAGCTGGATGATGTGCTGCAGCGCCTGCGCATTCCCGGCAACCGCGGCCTGCACGGCGCGTTGAAGGATGCCCATCTGCTGGCCCAGGTGATTCCGCATCTGCGTTGAACTGGCCCGGCACTACCGGCGGCCGTCGCGTTCAGCCCCAGCCTGTGGGTAACTTGCGCAAGTGCTTGAACCCGTGCATAATGCGCGGCTCGCTGTGTCCGGTTTTCTACCGGGCGGCGCCCCCGGGAACACGTCCCCGGCCGCCCAACGCCAGCGTAACCCTTTGATTCTCTTGACGTGTGGTGGGCAACCATCGAGGCCGCCGTCTCCCGGGCTACGGGCTGACAACTACTACTATCGAGGTGCGCAATGTCCCGCGTATGCCAGGTTTCCGGCAAGCGAGTGCAGACGGGTAACAACGTCTCGCACGCCAACAACAAGACCCGTCGTCGTTTCCTGCCGAATCTGCACGAGCGCCGTTTCTGGGTGGCCAGCGAGAACCGCTGGGTCAAGCTTCGTGTTTCCGCGCATGCACTGCGCACCATCGACAAGAACGGCATTGATTCCGTTCTGGCTGAGCTGCGTGCGCGCGGCGAAAAGGTCTGAGGAGTAAAGCATCATGGCAGGCAAGCGCGATAAGGTCCGTATGATTTCCTCGGCCGGTACCGGCCACTTCTACACGACCGACAAGAACAAGAAGAACACCCCGGGGAAGATGGAATTCCTGAAGTACGATCCGGTCGTGCGCAAGCACGTCCTGTACAAGGAAGGCAAGATCAAGTAATCCGCAAGGATTGCTGGTCCCCGCGAAGAAACCCGCCCTTGTGGCGGGTTTTTTCATGTCCGGTATTTCCCTGGTGGCTGCCGACCGCTCCGATACTGATGTGGTGGGTGCCGACCGTTGGTCGGCACTGCCGTACTCCCCGCGCAGGCTGTCGCCAATGGCGTCCTGCCTGGTGTGAAGGGCCGAATGCGATAAGTGATTGTTCCTACCGGTTCCGGTGCCTCGCGCGGTTCAAATCGATTGGAACCACGAACGTTGCCATGCCCATGATGGCGAGCCGCTGCGGTTGCAGCGGTCGGGCTTGCAATCCCGTGAAGTCAATCAATCAGTAGACTCGCCCGCCGTCGCCGGAGATCCCTCCGGCGACGGTTGGTGACCTATCCGCCTCTATGGCGGACGGTGCGAGGGGGCCCTGCGCCCGCCGGTTCGTTTGCTGATTGATTGCTTCCCGGTATTGCAACCACGCATCGTCCGCCACCTTCACGGTGGCCAGATCCGTTGAAGGAGGTTGCATGAACACCCCATCACACCGGCAGGACCTGGAACTGGGCTGGCTGCGCCTGCAGCGCATGCTGCAAGGCATCGAGGGCATGGCGCTGCTGCTGTGCGACCACCACCTGGCACTGGCCAACGGCGCGCCGTCGCCGCTTCCAGAGGCGCAGCTGGAACGGGCCGCGCAGGCGATCGCCTGCATGGCGCTCAACGGCCGCCGCCACGCCGAATCGGTGCGGCAGCTGTGCGAGGTGCCGGTGCGGCATTGAGCCGTCCTGTAGAGCCGAGCCCATGCACGGCTGCTCTGCCGTCGGAACGAAAGGCAGTCGAGCGCGGCTCGACTCTACAAGGGCCGGTGGGCAGAATGGCCCATCACCTCCCGACGGGCGACGCGATGCTGTTCGAGTGGTTGCTGGGTTCGTACCTGCTGCTGATCGACTGGCTGATCCGGCTGGTCGCGCTGTGCTGGATCCCCACCCGCACCACGCCGGGGGCGGCGCGCAGCTGGCTGCTGCTGGTCGGCTTCGTGCCGCTGCTGGGCCTGCCGCTGTACCTGCTGTTCGGCCACCCGTGGTTGTCGCGTGAGCGTATCCGCCGCCAGGCCGAGGCCTCACAGGTGATCCGTGAGGAACAGGCGCTGCAGCATCGCCTGCGCTGGGGCCCGCAGCCGGACACCGCCAGCGCCGAGATCGTGCCGCTGGTGCAGCGCCAGGGTGACTTCATGCCGGTGCACGGCAACGCGGTGGACCTGCTGACCGACTACGACGAATCGCTGCACACGCTGATCGCCGACATCGACCAGGCCGAAGACCGCGTGCACCTGCTGTACTACCTGATGTTCGATGACGCGGTGGGCGAGGCGGTGGTCGAGGCGCTGCAGCGTGCCGCCGCGCGTGGCGTGCAATGCCGCGTGCTGCTCGACGCGGTGGGCGCCAAGCGCGGCCTGCGCGCCTATCGCAAGCGCCTGGAAGCGCGCGACATCGAAGTGCGCGCGATGCTGCCCGGTGGCCTGCGCTGGCGCCGCAGCGGGCGCATGGATCTGCGCAACCACCGCAAGATCGCGGTGATCGACAACGAAGTGGCGTATGTCGGTTCGCAGAACCTGGCGGGCCCGCAGTTCGTGCCCGGCCACCCGAACCGCGAGCTGGTGGCGCGCGTGCGCGGCCCGGCGGTGGCGCATCTGGAAGCGGTGTTCGCCAGCGACTGGTACATGGAAACCGGCCAGCGCCTGGACGTGATCGCCGATGTGCCCGAGTGCAGCGACGACATCGCCACCCAGCTGCTGCCCAGCGGCCCGGCCTACCCGTACAGCAACGCACGCGATGCGGTGGCGGCACTGATCCACCTGGCGCGGCGCCGGCTGGTGATGGTCACCCCGTACTTCGTGCCCGACGAAGCCACGCTGAGCGCGCTGCGCATCGCGGCGTTGTCCGGCGTGGACGTGCAGCTGATCCTGTCGGCCAGCAACAACCAGCGGCTGACCTCGTGGGCGCAGGAGGCGTACTACGACGAGCTGCTGCGCTGTGGCGTGCGCATCGCCCTGTACGAACCGCAGTTCCTGCATGCCAAGCACATGAGCGTGGACGAGGACATCGCCGTGCTCGGCTCGATCAACATGGATATCCGCTCGTTCGCGCTGAACGCCGAAATCGGCCTGATCTGCTACGACCGTGCGCTGGTCCAGCAGCTGTGCGCGATCGAGGACGGCTACCTGCGCGAGTCGCGGCAGCTGGACCTGCAGCAGTGGCGCAGCCGCCCCACGTGGCGGCGCAGCCGCGAAGGCATCGCACGCTTGGCCGATGCGTTGATGTGAGGCAAGGCCGGCCGCCCATTTCGGCAATCCGGCCTGTCATCGCCGATGGCCTACAATCGGCACATGACTGATTCACCGCGTAATGGCGAACTGGACCTGGCAATCATCGGTGGTGGTGCGGCCGGCGTGCTGGTGGCGATCCAGGTACTGCGCCAGGCCAAGGCGCCGCTGGCGCTGGCCATTTTCGAACCGGCTTCGCAGCTGGCGCAGGGCATCGCCTATGCCACGCCGTGGCCGGAGCATCTGCTGAACGTACCGGCGGCGAAGATGAGTGCGTTTGCCGACCAGCCCGGCGATTTCCTCGACTACCTGATGGCGGCCAATGCCTACCCGGGCGAGGCGCGCGAGGTGCTGGGCGAGCGTTACGTGTGCCGCCACCACTTCGCGGCCTACCTGCAGCAGCGCCTGCAGGACGCCGCCGCAGCCAGCCCGGCGCAGCTGCAGGTGATCGCGCAGCCGGTGCTGGGCCTGCAGCCGGATGACCATGGTTATCGACTGCAGCTGGGCGATGGCCAGACGCTGCACGCCGCACAGGCGGTGCTGGCTACCGGCAACAGCATGCGCCCGCTGCCGGTGGCCGGTGCCGAGGCGCTGCCTGCCGATGACGTGATCGAGGCCTGGGACTACGACGGCGTGCGTACCCTGGCCGGCGAGCAGGCCGTGGCCATCGTCGGCTCCGGCCTGAGCATGGCCGACACCGTGCTGGCGCTGGTCGCCGCCGGCCACACCGGCCCGTTGCACGTGATCTCGCGCCATGGCCTGCTGCCGTTGCCGCATGCGCATGGTGGCCTGCCCACGTTCGACCCGGCCACGCTGCTGCCGATGAACCTGCGCCAGCGCCTGCACGCATTGCGCGGGTTCGCACGCCAGGCGCAGGCCGACGGCCTGCCGTGGCAGGGCGTGATGGACCGCATCCGCCCGCACGGGCAGGCGCTGTGGTGCAGCCTCGATGAGGCCGACCAGCGCCGCTTCCTGCGCCATGTGGTGCGCTATTGGGACGTGCATCGCCACCGCATCGCCGAAGAGGTGGATGCGCAGCTGCAGTCCCTGCAGGACAGCGGGCAGCTGCGCATCCACCGCAGCCGCCTGCAACGCGTGTGGCGCGAGGCCGATGCGCTGCAGCTGTCCGGCCGCGATGCCTCGGGCAATGAACAGCAGTGGACGATCAGCGGGGTGATCAACGCCACCGGCGTGGAAACCCGTGCCAGTGCGTTGCGCAATCCGTTGCTGCAGCAGCTGCAGGCTGATGGTCTGGCGCGCCCCGGCCCACACGGGCTGGGCCTGGACAGCACGGTGCCGGGCGATCGCCTGTGTGCCGCCGGTGGCCAGCCGCAGGCACGTCTGGGCGTGCTCGGCAGCCTGCGCATCGGCAGCCTGTGGGAAAGCCTGGCGGTGCCTGAACTGCGTCAGCAGGCGCACGCACTGGCAACCCAGGTGGTCGCAGGAGCCGCGACGGCGATGCCGTAAAATGGGGGCATGGATGTCTCCCACCTGCTTGATGGCCTGAACCCGGCCCAGCGCGAAGCCGTCTCCGCTCCCCCCGGCCACCACCTGGTGCTGGCCGGTGCCGGTTCCGGCAAGACCCGCGTACTCACCCACCGCATCGCCTGGCTGCATGAAGTCGATGGCGTGCCGACCCACGGCATTTTCGCGGTGACCTTCACCAACAAGGCGGCCGGCGAAATGCGCCACCGCATCGACGCACAGCTGCCCAATGGCAGCCGTGGCATGTGGATCGGTACCTTCCACGGCCTGGCCAACCGCCTGCTGCGCCTGCACTGGCAGGACGCGAAGCTGCCTGAAGGCTTCCAGGTGATGGACTCGGACGACCAGCTGCGGCTGGTCAAGCGCGTGGTGCAGGCGCTGGAACTGGACGACGGCAAGTACCCGGCCAAGCAGATCGCGTGGTGGATCAACGCGCAGAAGGACGAAGGCCGCCGCCCACAGCACATCCAGCCCGAACCGCACGACGCGTGGCTGGAAACCATGCGCCAGGCCTACATCGAGTACCAGGCGCGCTGCGACCGCGCCGGCCTGGTCGACTTCGCCGAACTGCTGCTGCGCGCGCACGAACTGCTGCGCGACAACCCGGCCCTGCTGGCGCACTACCGCGCGCGCTTCCGCGAAATCCTGGTGGACGAGTTCCAGGACACCAATGCCATCCAGTATGCCTTCGTGCGCGTGCTGGCCGGCGATTCCGGCCACGTGTTCGTGGTCGGCGACGATGACCAGGCCATCTACGGTTGGCGCGGTGCCAAGGTCGAGAACGTGCAGGGCTTCCTGCGCGACTTCCCGGGCGCGCAGACCATCCGCCTGGAGCAGAACTACCGCTCCACCGCCAACATCCTCGGCGCTGCCAATGCGGTGATCGCGCACAACCCGGATCGCATCGGCAAGCAGCTGTGGACCGACAGCGGCGACGGCGAGCCGATCGACCTGTACGCCGCGTACAACGAGATGGACGAGGCACGCTACATCGTCGAGCGCGCCCGCCAGTGGGTGCGCGATGGTGGCAGCTACACCGAAGTGGCCGTGCTCTACCGCAGCAACGCGCAGTCGCGCGCGCTGGAAGAGGCGCTGCTGAGCGAACAGGTGCCGTACCGCGTGTACGGCGGCATGCGCTTCTTCGAGCGTGCCGAAATCAAGGACGCGCTGGCCTACCTGCGCCTGCTGTCCAACCGCAACGATGACGCGGCGTTCGAGCGCGCGGTCAACACGCCCACCCGTGGCATCGGTGACCGCACGCTGGACGAAGTGCGCCGCGAGGCGCGCGCGCAGGGCATCTCGCTGTGGGAAGCGACCATGCTGGTCACCCAGGGCAGCGCGCTGGCCGCACGTGCGCGCAATGCGCTGGCCGGCTTCCTGGTGCTGGTCAACGAGCTGCAGGCGCAGACCCTGCACATGACCCTGGCCGAGCGCGTGGACCACGTGCTGGCCCGCTCGCAGCTGCGCGAGCACTGGAGCAAGGAAAGCCGCAACGCGCTGGACTCCGAATCGCGTACCGATAACCTCGACGAACTGGTCTCGGTGGCCTCGCGCTTCGTGCGCCGCGCCGACGACATCGAGGAAGTGGGCGAGGACATGGACGAGCTGGTCGCGTTCCTGGCCTATGCCGCGCTGGAGGCCGGTGAGGGCCAGGCGCAGGCGGGCGAAGAGGGCGTGCAGCTGATGACCCTGCACTCGGCCAAGGGCCTGGAATTCCCGCTGGTGTTCCTGGCCGGCCTGGAAGAAGGCCTGTTCCCCAGCGCACGTTCGCTGGAGGAAAGCGGGCGGCTGGAAGAAGAGCGCCGCCTGGCCTACGTCGGCATCACCCGCGCGCGCCAGAAGCTGGTGCTGAGCTATGCCGAATCGCGCCGCATCCATGGCCAGGACAACTACAGTCTGCCGTCGCGCTTCCTGCGCGAGATCCCGCGCGAGCTGCTGCACGAAGTCCGCCCGAAGGTGCAGGTCTCGCGGCCGGCCTCGATGGGCGCCAGCCGGGTGATGGGCCATGCCTCGATCGAGGCACCGCCGATCAAGCTCGGCGCGCTGGTTACCCATCCCAAGTTCGGCGAAGGCATGGTGACCGACTACGAAGGCAACGGCGCCCACGCCCGCGTGCAGGTCGAGTTCGCCGACGCCGGCAGCAAGTGGCTGGTGATGGCGTACGCCAACCTGACGGTGATCTGATCACCGTTCAGGGGTCGGGAATTCCTGTAGAGCCGAGCCATGCTCGGCTGCTGTAGGAGGGGAAAATCAGCCGAGCATAGGCTCGGCTCTACAACAGCGGTCGGTCGTCAGCCGGTGGTGAACGTCTCGACAGCTGCCACCAACCGCGCGCGGTCCATCAGCTCTTCATCCTGACGGTTGCGGATCAGCACGTAGCGCCCTTCCTCCGGCGACAACACCTCGATCACCTCGTTGCGATAGTTGGTGATCTCGATGAAGCCATCGCTCACTCCGCCAAGGTTGTCGATCTCGGCTACTAACGTCTCCAGGCTCACGATGGTGCTCTCCTCGTCCGTTCCGCCGCCAGTGCGGGGATTGTCGAAGTACACGCTAATCTTCGGCTGCCTGGTCCTATGCCAGTTGTTGACGTCAACGATGTGATGTGTGGACCACTTGAACTCCTCCACCGACTCATTGCCGCTGAACTCGCAGCGGAAGATCGGCAGGCACAGGAATAGGTTGGTTCGATTGGCGTTGCGGTTCAGTAGCCCGTGATACGTGGCGGGAACCGCTAACGCGTGGGTGAAACCATAGGCGCTGGACGGAATTTCAAAGATCGTTGGCCCATCGTGCGAGAGATGATGCGGCGCGTTCAACAGAACGTTCGCGGCGAATTCCGGATCAGCGATGTCCTTGGACGTGATCGCCAGATCGTGCCCGTTGGTGTTTCGCAGGCAGCAGTGAATCGTGAACGTCGCAACTACGTATTTGCCAAAGTAACAGCCATGGGCTTCGCCTAGCTCGCCGAACTCCCTTAACAGGTCATCCTTGGTGATCATGGGTATCTGGACAGTGGAAACGCCCATGATGGCCCTTCGAGTGTTTTCCGGCCATGCAACTTGTCCGAAGGCACTTGGGGAGGGCAGAACCCTTTTCGTTGGAAAAGGGATCCGACCCCCATTAGGCTGCGCTCATGACCCGCAACGTGCTCTTCCTCTGCAGCCAGAACCGCCTGCGCAGCCCGACGGCCGAGCAGGTATTCGCCGATTGGCCGGGCATCGAGACCGCCTCGGCCGGGCTGCTGGCCGATGCCGAGGAAGTGCTCAGCCCCGAGCTGCTGCAGTGGGCCGATATCGTATTCGTGATGGAGCGCGCCCACCGCAACCGGCTGTCCAGCCGTTACAAGGCATGGCTGAACGGCAAGCGGGTGATCTGCCTGGATATCCCGGACGACTACGAGTACATGGACCCGGTGCTGGTGGAGCTGCTGAAGCGCAAGGTCACGCCGTTCCTGCGTTGACCGAAAGGGTGTGTAGAGCCGAGCTCACGCTCGGCTGCTTCTGGCGGAAAGTCAGCCGAGCATGGGCTGGGCTCTACAATAGGCGGCACATCTTCCAGGAACGCCCCCATGACCGAACCCACGCTGCACGTCACCGTGAAGTTGAACGCCCGGCTGCAGCCGGAGCATCGCCACGAACTGTTCGAGGATCCGCTCGACGCATTGATGCAGGCCGCCGAGATCGGCGAGATCGTCGGCGGCGGTACCGCGATCTCCGACCTGGGCGAGGTCGAGTACGGCGATATCGAAGTGGCGCTGGTCGATGCCGATGGCGTGCCGAAGCTGATCGACCTGCTGGAACAGCTGGGTGCGCCGAAGGGTTCGCAGGTGCAGCGTGCGGACGAGGTTGATCGCGCCTTCGGCGTGACCGAAGGCCTGGGCATCTACCTGGATGGCCTGAACCTGCCGGACGAGGTCTACGAACAGTGCGATTCCAACCACGTGTTCGAGCAGCTGTCGGAGAACATCGACGGCCTGGGCGAGATCTGCAGCTGGTGGCAGGGCCCGACCGAGACCGCGCTGTACATGTACGGCGAATCGTTCGAAGCGATGCGTGATGCGATTGCCGAATTCGTGGGCAGCTATCCGCTGTGCCAGAACGCACGCGTGGTGCAGATCGCCTGAGACGTTCAACTGTGGAGCCGAGCATGGGCTCGGCTCTACAGAAGCAGGTTATCGGCCGGCTGACTGCCGGGCGTTGTCGCGCTGGGCAAGATCCTTGCCCAGGTAATAGCCGCCGCAGAACAGGGCGAAGGTGGCGGCGAGGCTCCACAGGATGATCCTGAGGGTGCTTTGTGATGTCGGCTTGCTGTCCTGCATCAACGTTCTCCCGGGGCGGCCCGATACCGCTTGGTCAGCATGCGCCGCGGTCAGTGGGTACGCAAGCTGGCGGTGCGCACACGCCGCTGCGCGGCGCCGGATTGATCCTGCTCAAGGCGCGGCCTGCACATCCGGTGTGCAATGGTGTTGTTCCCATCTGGCAGACCGCCACGGAGCCCCACCATGTACAAGCGCATCCTGATTGCCACTGACGGGTCCGAGCTGGCCGACAAGGGCCTGGCCAAGGGCCTGGAGCTGGCCAAGGACCTCAATGCCGAGGTCGATATCGTCACTGTTTCCGAGCCGTGGGCCGTCGGCATGTACGACGCCATGGGCTGGAGCGTGGGCTACATGAACAGCCCCGAGTACAAGGCCGACCGCGAGGAAGGCGCACAGAAAGTGCTGCAGCCGGCGCTGGCCAAGGCCGCCGAGCAGGGCATCACCGCCAACCCTGTGCATGTGCTGGACCGCTACGCCGCCGACGGCATCATCGAGACAGCAGGGGAGCGCAACAGCGACCTGATCGTGATGACCTCGCACGGCCGCCGTGGCGTGACCCGCGTGCTGCTGGGCAGCCAGACCGCCGAAGTGCTGGCGCGCAGCACCCTGCCGGTACTGGTCATCCGCTGATCCACACCCGTTGATTCAAGCGTTCCCGGGGAGGGGACCCGACGCCGGCCGCAGGATGCGCGCCGGCGTTGTTTTTTTGGGGGATCGGGAGGGTCATATCCACGCATGGCGTGGATCTACTGATAGGCGGTCACCCACGCATGACGTGGATCCACGTTCGTTGTCCCGGTAGATCCACGCCATGCGTGGATGGGCCGTGCCGATCGCCTTGAGGGGGTCAGAGCCCTTTCCTGTGGAAAGGGATCCGACCCCCGGTCACATCACCAGCTGTACAGCTTCCAGTACACCGGCGACACGCCGTCCTTGTCGTTGTCCATGCGGCCGTCGCCGTTCTTGTCGTACATGTAGAACGGGGCACCGCGCGACGGGGTCACCTTGACCATGCGCAGCTGGCCGGACACGCGGTATTCCTCGATGGTGTCACCGTTGTCCATGGTGCGCTTGGACACATCCGCGCCCTTGACGTCCACCGGGGGAGCGCCCGCGCCACCCATGCTGGCGCAGCCAGCGAGCAGGAGCAGGGAAGCCAGCATCAGGGTCTTCATCGGCGGGGGCCTTTGCCTGGAAAGAGCCCTGATTATGCCCCATCGCGGTGTACGGGCCGTGTCGCCGCGATGCAGGCACGGGCGCGTAGAATCGACCCATGAGCAGATTAGTCCTGATCGACGGGTCCAGTTACCTGTACCGCGCGTTCCACGCGCTGCCGCCCCTGTCCAATGCACAGGGTGAACCCACCGGCGCGCTGTTCGGCGTGGTCAACATGCTGCGCTCGACGCTGAAGGAGCGCCCGGCCTACGTGGCGTTCGTGGTCGACGCGCCGGGCAAGACCTTCCGTGACGACCTGTACGAGCAGTACAAGGCCAACCGCCCGCCGATGCCCGATGAGCTGCGCAGCCAGGTCGAGCCGATGTGCCGCATCGTCGAGGCGCTGGGCATCAGCATCCTGCGCATCCCCGGCGTGGAAGCCGACGATGTGATCGGCACGCTGGCCCTGCAGGGCGTGGCGCAGGACCTGAAGGTGACCATTTCCACCGGCGACAAGGACTTCGCCCAGCTGGTGCGCCCGGGCATCGAGCTGGTCAACACCATGACCGGCAGCCGCATGGATTCGGACGCGGCGGTGATGGAGAAGTTCGGCGTGCGCGCCGACCAGATCATCGACCTGCTGGCGCTGATGGGCGACACCGTCGACAACGTGCCGGGCGTGGAGAAGTGCGGGCCGAAGACCGCTGCCAAGTGGCTGGCCGAGTACCAGCACCTGGACGGGGTGATGGCGGCCGCGCCGACCATGAAGGGCAAGATCGGCGAGAACCTGCGCGCCGCGCTGGAGCGCCTGCCGCTGAACCGCGAGCTGGTGACCATCCGCACCGACGTGGAGCTGGACGCCAGCCCGACCACGCTGGCCCTGCGCGAGCAGGACGTGCCGGCGCTGACCGAGCTGTATACGCGCTACGGCTTTACCCAGGCGCTGAAGGAACTGGGTGCGCCGCTGCCGGCGCCGGCTACCGCCAGCGAGGCCACGCCGAGCCTGCGCGGCACCGCCGCCGGCTTCGCCCGTGGCAGTGCCGAGGCACCGGCCGCCGGCACGCTGGATCCGGCGCTGGCCGCACCGGGTGAATACGAGACCGTGCTGACCAGCGCGCAGCTGCAGGCCTGGGTCGAGCGCCTGCAGCAGGCCGATCTGATCAGCTTCGATACCGAAACCGATGCGCTGGACGCGATGCGCGCGCGCCTGGTCGGTGTCAGCCTGGCGGTCGAGCCGGGCAAGGCCGCCTACATTCCTGTCGGCCACGATTACCCGGGTGCGCCGGCCCAGCTGCCGATGCAGCAGGTGCTGGATGCGCTACGCCCGGTGCTGCAGGACCCGGCGAAGAAGAAGCTGGGCCAGCACGGCAAGTACGACCTGCATGTGCTGCGCCGCCACGGCGTGGACGTGCAGGGCTACCACGACGACACCATGCTCGAGAGCTTCGTGCTCAATTCCACCGCCACCCGCCACGACATGGATTCGCTGGCCCTGCGTTACCTGGGCTACAGCACCATCAAGTTCGAGGACGTGGCCGGCAAGGGCGCCAAGCAGATTCCGTTCTCGCAGGTGGGCATCGACGAAGCCAGCCGCTATGCGGCCGAGGACGCCGACGTCACCCTGCGCCTGCACCACGCGCTGCAGCCGCAGCTGCTGGCCGAGCCGGCGCTGGACAGCGTGTACCGCGACATCGAGATGCCGCTGGTGCCGGTGCTGACCACGATCGAAGCCAACGGCGTGCGGATCGACACCGACGAACTGCGCCGACAGAGCCAGGACCTGTCCTCGCGCATGCTGGCCGCACAGCAGAAGGCCACCGAGCTGGCCGGCCGCAGCTTCAACCTGGATTCACCCAAGCAGCTGCAGGCGGTGCTGTTCGACGAGCTGAAGCTGCCGGCGGTGGTGAAGACCCCGAAGGGCCAGCCCAGCACCAATGAAGAGGCACTGGAGGCGATTGCCGACCAGCACGAGCTGCCGCGGGTGATCCTGGACTACCGGGGCCTGGCCAAGCTGCGCAGCACCTACACCGACAAGCTGCCGGAGATGGTCAACCCGGACACCGGCCGGGTGCATACCAGCTACCACCAGTCCGGTGCCGCCACCGGCCGCCTGTCCTCGTCGGACCCGAACCTGCAGAACATCCCGATCCGCACCGAGGACGGCCGCCGCATCCGCCGCGCGTTCATCGCCCCGGAGGGCTTCCAGCTGCTGGCGGCCGACTATTCGCAGATCGAGCTGCGGATCATGGCCCACCTGTCCGAGGACCCGGGCCTGGTGCGTGCCTTCGAGCAGGGCGCCGACGTGCACCGTGCCACCGCTGCCGAGGTGTTCGGGCGCACGCTGGAGGAGGTGACCCCGAACGAGCGCCGTGCCGCCAAGGCCATCAACTTCGGCCTGATGTACGGCATGAGCGCCTTCGGCCTGGCCCGCAACCTGGGCATCGACCGTGGCCAGGCGCAGGACTACGTGGCGCTGTACTTCAGCCGCTACCCGGGCGTGCGCGACTTCATGGAGCGGATGCGCCAGCAGGCCCGTGACCAGGGCTACGTGGAAACCCTGTTCGGCCGTCGCCTGTACCTGAACGACATCCACGCCCGCAACCAGGGCCTGCGTGCCGGTGCTGAACGCGCGGCGATCAACGCGCCGATGCAGGGCACCGCTGCCGACATCATCAAGCGCGCGATGGTGGACGTGGACCAGTGGCTGCGTGACAGCGGGGCGCCGGCGCGGATGATCCTGCAGGTGCACGATGAACTGGTGTTCGAAACCGAAAGCAGTTTCGTGGAAGACTTGCGTTTGCAGGTGGTGGAGCGCATGTCGCAAGCGGCCAAACTGCGGGTGCCGCTGGTGGTTGATACCGGCGTCGGCAACAACTGGGACGAAGCGCATTGACCACGTTTTCAAGCCGAAAACGACGTGAACCTATTCATTCATCAGATGTTTCTGACTCGATCATGAATGTTGCCCCGATTGAAATTCATTAAATGGGGCCCCTTCACGAACCGTTAGTGTTCGGAGTGCTTCTATAACTCCCGACAGGCGCAATGCCTGTTGTGGATCTCTCCCATCCCCTGGAGCAGATCTCGGAACGGGGACTCCTCCCCAAGTGCCCGTTCCCCGGCCCCGTTGACCTCCCCCTGGTCAGCGGGGCTTTTTATTTGTGCCGCCACAACCTCGGATGGGGTCAGATCCCTTTGCCCGTCGGGCAAAGGGATCTGACCCCAGGTGCTAGGCTGGGCCACTGTCCAGCAGGGGAACGCGCAATGCCCGATCTGTTCGCACTGGCGATGCCGTGGTGGGAGTTCATCCTGCGCGCGGTGGTGGTGTATGTCGTGGTGCTGGGCATGGTCCGGCTGAGCGGCAAGCGCCCGCTGGGGCAGATCACCCCGTTCGACGTACTGCTGGTGGTGCTGCTGGGCAATGCGGTGCAGAACGCGCTGCTGGGCACCGACACCTCACTGGGCGGCGGCCTGCTGCTGGCCGCAACCCTGATCCTGCTCAACTACGGGGTGGGCTGGGTGAGTACCCGCAGCCGGAGGGTCGAGCGCCTGGTGGAGGGAGAACCGGTGGTGATCGCACGCGATGGGCGCCTGTTCGACGCCGTGCTGCGCCGCGAACAGGTCACCCGCTCGGATGTCGAAGCCGCCATGCGCCAGCAGGGCTGCCTGGGCGTGGAGGATGTCGAGCTGGCCCTGCTGGAGATCAACGGGCACATCACCATCATTCCCAGGAAGAGCGCCTGACCTTGTAGCGCCGAGCCCATGCCTGGCTGCCTTGCGTCCGGAGCCGGGCATGCGCCCGGCGCTACAGGTGCCGGGCGTCAGGGAGCGGCTTCAGCCTTCAGTGCCGGCCAGTTGCGGGTGGCGTCCACATCGCAGGCCACATGCGTGCCCTTGCCGTCCTTCGCGCAGATCGCCGCCATGGCCTGCGGCACCTTCGGGTCCGCCGTGTGCGCATACACCGCGGCCAGTGCCAGGCAACCTTCGCGTACGCCCGCACTGCACAGGGTCTCGAAATAGGGCTGCGACGCGGCCCATTGTTCGTCCTTGAACAGCGCTTCGCCGGCCACCTTGCAGCCCAGCAGCTTGCCATCGGTGCAGCAGGCCTTGGCGCCGTCCTTGCGGCCCAGGGTCGGGCAGTCCAGCGGCAGCGGGATCTCCACGAAGGCCACCGGCGGCTTGCAGCTGGCCCCGCCGGCAGAGGGCTTGCGCTGGTAGTAGGCGAAGCGGTTGCCGCTGTCGATTCCGATCAGGTTGCCGTTCTGCAGCGCCTGCAGCACAAAGTCGCTGCCGACGTCGCGGCGGATCAGGATGCGCCCGCCTTCCAGGCTGGCGCGCAGGCGCTGGCTGCGGCCCTCGACATCGACCACGCCGCCATCGAGGAAGTTCAGCTGCGAGAGCACGCTGTGCTCGGCTTCGTAGCGGCCGCAGGGCAGGGTGATGGCCGGCACCGGTGCCAGCGCCGTGGCCGGCATCGTGTCCAGCACCGCGAGACGTCTGGCGGTCTCGCACTCGGACGCCTCCGCGCGCTGTGCGCAGGCCAGCTGCACCGCGTCGCGGGCCTGCAGCGTGCGCCCGGCACTCCACAGTACATCGGCGACCTTGCTGCAGAACGTCTCACCGTGCTGCTGCCGGCACAGCGCAGACAGTTCATCGAGCTGCGCGGCCGGCAGCAGTGGCGCCATCGCGTGTTCCAGCCCGAACACCAGCTTGCCCATCTGCTCCCAGGCCACCACTGAGGCCATCGCCTCGCATCCTTCTGCGTCGAACGATGGGGAATCTTCCTTGCAGAGTTCAGGCATCGGTGGCTCTGCCCGCGCGGCCTTCGGGGCCGCGTCCTTGGCCTGCTGCTGGTAGGTTTCCAGCAACTGCACGCAGGCTGCGCCCACGCCTTCGGCGCACCAGGCGTGCAGCTTCGGCGGCGCGGCCTCGGGCAACGCCTCCAGGCAGTCGGAGGTATTCATCACGCAGCCGCCCTCGATCGGTTCCGGCATCGCCTTGCAGGCCGCGGAGCGCTGGCGGGTGAACTCGCCATAGGGCGTGACGATGTTGCGGTCGTCGTTCTCGAAGAACCAGTTTTCCAGGCGGCCGGTGCTCAGGTTGCCGGTGCCGAGCACCTCCTGCTCGCGGGCCACGCGCAGTTCTTCGGTCGCCTGGTAGGGACCGGACAGGTATCCGTGGCCCTCGCTCTCGAGGGTCAGCGTGGTGGTGCCGCTGCTGTTGGTGTAGGTACCACAGGCCATTGACTGCGCCGCTGCCGGCAGCGCGGCTGAGGCCAGTGCAAGCAACAGCAGGGAGCGCCAGCCCGCAGCGCGGGGACGGAAGGAAACAGCGACAGGCATTGGGGGATCATCCTTGAAGGAGGCAGAGCAGGACCTGTCCGGTGCTGGACGCACTACAGGCGGTGAAGGCGCCACGCGTCAGGCGTGGCGTCGGAAGATCAGAGCCAGTCGCGCGGCACCAGGTAGTCGGCCAGGCGCGCCTCGGCGCTGCCGGCCTCCGGGCTGAAGCCGTATTCCCATCGCACCCGCGGCGGCAGGCTCATCAGGATGCTTTCGCTGCGGCCACCGCTCTGCAGCCCGAACAGGGTGCCGCGGTCGTAGACCAGGTTGAATTCCACGTAGCGGCCGCGACGGTACAGCTGGAACTCGCGTTCGCGCTCGCCATGGGCGGTGTCCTTGCGCTGCTGCACGATCGGCAGGTAGGCGTCGAGGAAGCCATCGCCGACCGCGCGCAGGTAATCGAAATCGCGTTCGAAGTCGCCGTGCAGGTCGTCGAAGAACAGGCCACCGACGCCGCGCGTTTCATTGCGATGGCGCAGGAAGAAATACTCATCGCACCAGCGCTTGTGCGCGGCGTAGCGTTCGTCGCCGAAGGGTGTGCACAGGTCGCGTGCGACCCGGTGCCAGTGCTGCACGTCGTCGTCGAACGGATAGAACGGGGTCAGGTCGAAGCCACCACCGAACCAGCTGGCCACCACTTCGCCGTCGCGCTGCGCCTGGAAGAAGCGCACGTTGGCATGGGTGGTCGGCACATAGGGGTTGAGTGGGTGGAACACCAGCGACACGCCGGTAGCGCGCCAGGAGGCGCCGGCCAGTTCCGGGCGGTTGGCCGAGGCCGACGGCGGCAGGCGGCTGCCGGCCACGTCGGAGAAGCCGATGCCGGCCTGCTCGAACACCGCGCCATCGCGCAGCACGCGGGTACGCCCGCCACCGCCCTCGGCACGCTGCCACAGGTCTTCCTGGAAGCGGGCCTGGCCATCGACGGCCTCGATCGCCGCACAGATGCGGTCCTGCAGGTCGGTGAGGTAGGCGCGCACGCGCTCGAATTCGTTCATGGCGCGTACTTTACCGCAGGGCCCGCCCGACGCAGCGGACAGGCCCTGGCGGGCTCAGCGCTTGCGGTTGGAATTGCGCGGCGCCGGAGCGTCGTCCACGGCCGCCTCGTCAACCGCCTTCTGCAGGGCACCACCCAGCGTGATCAGCTCCCAGTTCTGGGTTCCGAGCACGTCGCAGGCCACATGCAGGCCGCTGCGGTCGGCCTTGCACAGCTGCTCCAGGGTTGCCCGTGCGTCCACATCCGCACCGTTGCCCTGAGCGGTGACCAGGTTCTCGCAGCCCTCGCGGACGCCAGCGCGGCAGACCGTGGTGTAGTGCTCGGCGGCCTGCAGCCAGTTCCCGGACAGCGCAAGGCGGTTGCCGAGAATGTTGCAGCCCTGCAGCTTGCCCTGGGCACAGCAGGCTTCGGCACCGCCCTCGTTGGCCAGTGCCAGCGGGCAATCCTGCGGCAGTGGCAGCACCTTGAACTGCTTCGGTGCACTGCAGCGGGTCGGGCCCTCGCCGGTGGGACGGAACACCTGGAAGCGGGTCCAGTTATCCAGCCCCAGCAACTGCCCGCCCGGCAGCGGGCGCAGCACGAAGTCACCGTCCCTGTCGTGATGGATGCGGATGTCGCCATCTTCGACACGCGCGCGAAGATGGCTGCTCCAGCCAACGCCAACCAGGCCGGCATCGCCGAAGTCCAGCGTGTCCATCAGGCCGCCGTCGGCCCGGTAGTTGCCGCAGGGCAAGGCCGTTGCCGGTTGCGGCTGCAACGATGCGCCCACCGCCTGCAACGCCGGCAGGCGTTCGCAGGTGGCGGTGTCATTGCCAGGTGTGCAGGCCGCAGCCAGCGCTTGCACTGCCTGCAGGGGATCTCCCGCCTCCCAGGACAGCTCAGCTACGCGGGTGCAGAAGCCGCCATGCGGTACCTCGCGGCACAGCCGCAACAACTGTTGCCGCCGCTCGACCGGAATGATCACCGGCACGGTCGGCGCCGTCATCGTCACCATGGCTTCGGTCATGGCTGCCGTCATCGCGGCCTTGACCAGCTGCTCCTGCACTGCCGGGTCGGCCTCGAGTGCGGCGGCACACGCCGGGGTTCCCTGTTCGAAGCCGCCGTTGTTGCAGGCGGCGGGGAGTTTGATGCCGGACAGGGCGGCGTCGAGCGCTGCCTTTGCCAGAGACGGATCGGCCTCGACCGTGGGTTTGGCCTCCTCATGCCAACGATCAGCCAGTTGCAGGCACATGCCAGGCACGCCTTCCCGGCACCCTGCTTCCAACGCGGTCGGGGTCGCTTCGCGACGGTTGTCCAGGCACGCCGCCGCATCAGCCAGGCAGCTGCCTTCAGCCGGCGTGGCTGCTGCGGCGCACTGTGCGGGAGCCTGCAGGAGGTAGACCGTGCCATCCACCTCGACCGTGCGGCCACGATCGCGCACCTGCAGCGCGCTGGGCAGGCCGTACTCCAGGTTCACCAGTTGCAGCTTCCCGTCGATCTGCTGGAACACGACCGGAGACGGTGCACTGCCGAAGTGCTTCTGTTCGCCGCGGTTCGGTGAACTGATGCGCAGCGTACCGCTGCCTTCGTCGGCCTTGAACAGGCCGCATTGCGGTGACTGTGCGGCGGCCGTCGGCACGGCCAGCAGCAAGGCCCAGGCCAGCCAGCGGCGGCGCGGTTCGGGTGAATGCATGTCGTCTCCTTGACGATCGAACGGAAAGCGCCAGGCGCTACTGCAAACCACGGCCTTCACGCGGGGGCGAGCATTGTGCCGTGCCGAGCACCGGCTGGTAGCGCTGGTAACCGGTCTGCGTATCCATGCCGAGCAGGTCGCCGTTGCCCAGCTGGCGCAGCACCAACGTTTCGCCGTTCTGCTGCAGGTGGACCGCACCTTCCTGCAGGCGGCCCCGTGTGCCATCACCGAAGTCGAGCATGTCGACCTGGCCACCATCGGCCTGGTAGCGGCCACACGGCAGCTGCTGGAGCGGAACCAGGCGTAGATCGGCACCGAGTCCACGCAATGGCGCGGTGTGTTCGCAGGCACTGACGCGGCCGCCATCGCAGGTGACCTGCAGGGCCTGTACCGCCAGCGCCGGTTGCAGTGCTTTCAATTGTTGTTCGGCTACTTCGACGCAGAAGCGGCCACCACGGTGTTGCAGGCAAAGCTGCTGCAGCTGTTGCAGTGCCGCCAGGGGCAACGGCGGTCCCTCCGGTGCCTTCTCGGTCCGTTCCAGGCGCTGATCAACCCGTCGCATGGCGGCAGCCAGATCATCGTCGGTCAGCGCTTCGCAGGCCAGAGGATCGTGGGTGGGGGCGTGCTCGCGGCAGGCTGGCGGGCGCTCGAAGCGCGCACTGCCGGCGCCATTGGTCGCTGCCGCGGTGTTGCTTTCGAGCCTCTGCTGCAGCAGCGCCGAGCAACCGGCGCCCACACCCTCGTCGCAGGCGCGCCGGGCCTGGCCGGGCGAGGCCGTTGGCAGCTGCACCATGCAGTAGCTGCCAGCAGCGCGGCAGCTGCCGGCCACAGCGCTGGGTTCGGCAGCGCAGGCCCTTGGCTGGCGCAGGGTATAGACCACGAGCGCGTCGTCCTCGATGCGCCGCCCATCGGCGCTGATCCGGATCGGCTCCGCCACGCCATCGTCGAGCATGACCAGGCGGGTCTGCGCCGCACTGCGATCAACCCACAGCGGCTCCGGCTCACCGATGCCGTTGTGGCGGTAGCCGCTGCTGGGGCTGGTGAACACCAGTGCCATGCCGTCATCGAGGCTGCGATACTCGCCACAGCGCAGCGCATCGGCGCTGGCAGGCAGCGCGGCGAACAGCAACAGGGCAGGGAAAAGAGTCAGCAAGCGCATGCGACGGTCCTTGTCGAGCGGGAATCGGATAGGGCTCACTGGAAGCGGGAGCGGATGTCCGGCCGCAGCAGGCGCCAGGCCAGCCAGCCCTGCAGGCCGAGGAACAGGATGGAGGTGCCGACCACGATGAAGGTGACCATCCAGCGCCGTGGCTGCAGCTCCTGCTGCAGGGCCGGGTCATCGGCCAGCAGCGCGATGAGATCGCGCATGCAGGCATCCAGCCACCAGGCGATCGCGAAGTTGGCCAGGGCACCCAGCAACAACAGCGCCACGAAGCTCCACAGGCCCCAGCGGCGTTCGCGCAGCAGGCCCCAGCTTGCTGCGGTCGAGACCAGGCAGACCAGCGCGGTGATCATCGAGGCGGCCACCGGGTGGGCCAGCAGCCAGGTGACGCTGTGCATCCGGTGGGCCTGCGCCATTCCGGCCAGTGACTGCCACAGCGCGGTGCCGTGCAGTGGCCACAACAGCAGTGCCTGCAGCACGAAGTAGAGCGTCAGCAGCAGGCACAGCCAGAACGAAGCCTGCGCCATCGGCCGCACCCAGGCATGAGTGGCGGGAGCGGCGGGCGTGGGAAGCGGCGGGAGCGGCACTGACATCCGATGTCCTTGCAGTCGGCGCCCGCCTGCTCAGCGGGCCGTCACCCGGGTGGCGACCGCCGGCAGGATATGGTGTTCGCTCAAGGGTGCCAAGGGCAGGCCATGCGGCGGTTGCAGTGGAACCCAGGCCAGTTCGGCGATCTCGGCGCGTGCCTGTGGCCTGCCGTCCACCTGCACCCACCAGGCCTGCGCCTGCACGCGGTGGCCGGGCTCATTCACTGCCCAGTCCTCGAATGTACCCAGCGCGATGGCCGAAGCGGTGCGCAGCTGCACGCCCAGTTCCTCGTCCAGTTCGCGGGCCAGCGCCTGCAGCGGTGCTTCGCCGGGTTCGGGCTTGCCACCGGGCTGGATGAAGCGGCGGGCGCCGTGCTTGCGCACCAGCAGCGCCCGGCCGCGGTCATCCAGGATGACCGCGGCCACGATCCGTATCGTGGCCGCGGCGTTGCTCACTTCAGGTTCTGCTCGAACAGCTTGAGGATGCGCTTGTACTGGTCCAGCCAGGAATCGGCGCGGACGTAGCCGTGGCGCTCCAGCGGGTACGGTGCGATCGACCAGTTGTCCTTGTGCAGTTCGATCAGGCGCTGGGTGAGGTGCACCGAGTCCTGGAAGAACACGTTGTCATCCATCATGCCGTGGGCGATCAGCAGGTTGTCCTGCAGGTTCTGCGCGTACTCGATCGGCGAGGACACGCGGTACGCCTCCGGATCGATGTCCGGGGTGTTGAGGATGTTGCTGGTGTAGCCGTGGTTGTAGTTGTGCCAGTCGACCACCGGGCGCAGCGCGGCGCCGGCCTTGAACGTGCCCGGTGCACGGAACAGCGCCATGAAGGTCATGAAGCCGCCGTAGGAACCGCCGTAGATGCCGGCGTGGTCACGGTCGCCCTGCTGGGTGTCGACCAGCCAGTCCAGGCCGTCCTTGTAGTCTTCCAGTTCCGGGTGGCCCATGTTGCGGTAGATGGCCGTGCGCCAGTCGCGGCCGTAGCCCTCGCTGCCGCGGTAGTCCATGTCCAGCACGATGTAGCCCTTCTCCACCAGCAGGTTGTGGAACATCTGCTCGCGGAAATAGGCCGGGTAGCGCTGGTGCACGTTCTGCAGGTAGCCGGCGCCGTGCACGAACATCACGATCGGGTACTTCCTGCCCGGTTCCTTGTTTTCCGGTTCGTAGTACTTGGCCCAGACCACGCCGGCGCCATGCTTGGACGGCACTGCCACCAGCTTCGGCTGGATCCACTCACGCGCCTTGTAATCGGCGGTGCGGGTATCGGTCAGCACGCGTGCCTGGCCACCGGTGCTGGGCAGCACCGCCAGCTGCGGCGGCAGGTAGGCACCGGAGTAGCGCACCAGCAGCTGCTGGCCGTCCGGCGACAGCGAGAAGTCTTCCACGCCGTTGAGGCTGGTCAGCTCGCGCACCTGGCGGTTGCCGGTGTCGACCGCGCAGACTTCGTAGTCATGCGGCGCCTGCTGGTTGCACAGGAAGTAGAAGCCCTTGCCATCGGCCGACGGCACCGGCGCCGAGGTTTCCCATTTGCCGCTGGTCAGCGCCTGCGGCTTGGCGGTGCCGGCCTGGGTGTACAGGTGCGAGAAGCCCGATTCCTCGGACAGCAGCCACAGCGTGCGGCCATCGGCCATCCAGCCGAAATCGTTGAAGCCCCAGTTGATCCAGGCGTTGTCGGTCAGGCGGTGGCGGTTCTGCACGCGGCCGTCGGCGGCGTTGACGCTGATGATCCAGCGGTCCTTGTTGTCGTTGGCACGCAGCATCACCGCGGCCTGCTGGCCGTCGGCGCTCCAGCGGATGCCGCCGCCCATGAAGTCGCTCATCACCTGCACGCTGCGCTCGCCCTTCAGCGCATCCTTGCCGGCCTTGCGGCGCAGCTCGGCCAGCGGGTCGGTGCTGATGCCCGGCAAGCCGGACAGCGAGATCTTCTCGGCCTTGCCGGTGCGCACGTCCACGTACCACAGGGTGTGCGGTTCGAAGCCGTTGCGGCCGACGCGGGTGCGGGTGTCCTCGGTCTCCTCGTAACCCGATTCGGTCACGTACAGCGGCATCTTGCTGGTGCGGCCGTCGTCGAAGTCCTTCGGCTTGGTCACCACGATCAGGTGGGTCAGGTCGGGCGACAGCACGCTGTCACCGATCTCGACGTCGGCGCCCAGGTACACCGGGCCCGGCGCACGGGTCGGGTCGGCCTGGCGCCAGCGCTGGTCCTGGTCCTTCAGTGCCTCGCGCTGGTCGCGGTCGCGGCGCAGGGTTTCCAGCGTGCGCAGCTGCTGGTCGCGCAGCACGTCGGCCTTCGGCGGCGTGCGCGGATCCTTGTCGGCCTTCAGGCTGGCCACCTGCTGCACACCGCTGGCAGCGGTCCAGTGGAACCAGTTCTGGCCAACGCGCCAGATCACGCCATTGTCGGCAGCGAAGTTCACGTTGCCCGCGCGCTCGTTGCTGCGGGTCAGCTGGGTCAGCGCGCCGCTGCGCAGGTCGCGCACGAACACGTCGCCATTGCGGACGAAAGCGCTGCGGCTGCGGCTGCGGTCGTAGACCGGCTCGGCCACGTCCAGGGTGCCACGCTGGTCATCGGCCACCTGTGCGGCCACGCCACCGGCCACCGGCTGGCGGAAGGTATCGCGCACCGGGCTGCCGTTGCGCTTGAGCTGGTATTCCACCTGCTGGCTGTTCCACGACCACCAAGCCTTCTCGACCGGCGGACCGATCCAGTCCGGGTCGGCCATGGCCTGTTCGATGGTGATCGGCGTCGGCGCGGCATGCGCAGCCGGTGCGGCCAGCACGGCCGACAGCATGAGGGACAGGGGCAGCACTCGGGACATGGGCGGACGGCACCAGAAGAGGAAACCGGGCAAGCGTAGCAGCCGCAAGGACCCGGGGCAGGGGCCACAGGTCATGGCAGCGGAATCGGCAAAATGGCCCCGCCCGGGTCGCTGCTGCGGCGTGTGCGGCATGATGGCCATTCCGTTCGGATGGAACCGATATGTACTGCTACGACTACAGGATCTCTCTGGGCGTGCAGCACCCCACAGAGGCCGGCGCCGGGATTGCCGCCCGGCTGGATCTGGAACCCGCGTTCTCCCGAGATGTCGGGACCGGATATAGGGATCGCGACGGCACCCTGATCAGGGTGCATACCGCGACCCGCGTGGTGTTCGTACTGGAGAGGGGCAAGGACGGCTGGCTGATGGATGCCTGGCCGGCGTTGATCGATCGCCTGCGGGCACGCGCCGACGTGATCAGGGAACTGCTGCAGGAGGGGGCCGGGATCGGCCTGCGTGTCGGCATCTTTGGAAAGACCGCATGGGCGGGTTTTGTGCTGGATCAGCAGCTGCTGCGACTCATGGCGGACCTGCAGCTGGATTTTCAGGTGGAGACCTATTTCCCGGACCCGGTGGATACGCCCGGCACCAGCGACGAGGTGGCAGACACCTAGTGCAACCGGTGGCCGGCCTCGCGCATCCATTCTCCTGAACCCGCATCATCCACCGAACAGGAGCCCGACCATGCAGGAACTGATCCCGATCACCCTCTTCATCTGCATCGCCTACGCGATCCATGCCATTGCCGATGCGCGCGCGCGCAGCAAGCTGGTGGCCCCGCACGTGCCGGAGGAAGTGATCCGCTCGTTGGCCGTGCTGGAAGAAGAGCGCCGCCGCCAGGGCGCGCTGCGCTGGGGCATCAGCCTGGTCTGCCTGGCCCTGGCCATGGCCCTACTGGAAGCCATCGGTGCCCGTGACCTGACCTTCGGCGCCGCCGCCGCGCTGGTCGGCAGTGCTGGCCTGGGCCAGCTGCTGGCCTGGCACTTCACCCGCCCCGCCGCACGCAAGGGCTGAGCCGGCGCATGCCACGGGCACAGGGGGCGCCCCGCAGATGAGCTTGCTCGGCGAAGCATTGTCGGCACTGCGGGGCCGTCGCCGCCACGATGCATCAGCGGCGGCACCGCCCGCCGAGCCGCTGGACGCGGACCAGGCCCTGGTGCGGGCCATCATCGATGGTTCGCAGGCGGCGTTTTCGCAGCTGGTGGAGACCCACCAGCGCACCTGCGCGCATGTGATCGGACGCATGGTCGGCGACCGCGACCAGGTCGCCGACCTGCTGCAGGAGACCTTCCTGGCCGTGTTCCGCCAGCTGCACCGGTTCCGCTTCGAATCCTCGCTGCGTACCTGGGTTTCGCGGGTGGCCTACACCACCGCGCTGCAGCACCTGCGCCGGCGGCGGCTGGAGGCGCAATGGATGGTGGCGGTGGAGGTGCCGGAAGAACTTGGCATCGGTGATGAGGGGCCGGGCCCGGCCGAGTTGAGCGAGGCGCTGCAGGCCGGGCGCCAGCTCGGCGCGGCGCTGGAGCGACTGAGCGCACCGCAGCGCCTGATCGTCGGCCTGCATTACCTGGAGGATTTCGATCTGGCCGAGATCGAACAGGTGACCGGGCTGGCACGCGGTACCATCAAGAGCCACCTGCACCGCGCGCGCCAGGTCCTGAAGCAGGAACTGACGCGGCATGCCACCGCCGGAGAGCTGCTGTGAACCCACCGACCGACCCTCGCGATGCGGAAGCGCGCGCGCTGGCACAGGCGTTGCGTGAGCAAGCGCAGCAGGAAGACACGCCGGATGTAAGCGAGGCGCTGCAGAAGCGCATTACCGCTGAGTCGCGCGACGGTGGCGTGGGCTATGTGGTGGTGCAGGTGCTGTTGTTTGGCGCGCTGCTGGCTGCCGCAGCCTGGTACTTCTGGAACTGAGGCGCCCTCCGGGTGGTGGGCCTGGTAGATGCCGACCTTGGTCGGCGTCTGGGCCTGTGTGCCAACCAAGGTTGGCAGCTACCAGAACGGTTGATCCCTGCGACAAAGTGAAGCAGCGCGTCACCCGGTCGCATCCCACCTTAACGAAATCCTCCTAAAGTGGTCCGGTATCCCACCGGTCGCAGGCAGGAGGCGTCCCTTGGACGCGTTGTTGTTGTCCCGGATCCAGTTCGGATTCGTCATCAGTTTCCACGTGCTGTTCCCTGCCTTCACCATCGGCACGGCCAGCTGGCTGGCCTTCATCGAATGGCGCTGGCTGCGCACGAAGCTGCCCGTGTGGCGCGAGCTGTATTTCTTCTGGCAGAAGATCTTCGCGGTGTCGTTCGGCATGGGCGTGGTCAGCGGCATCGTCATGGCCTTCCAGTTCGGTACCAACTGGCCGCGGCTGAGCGAGGTGGCCGGCACGGTCATCGGCCCGCTGCTGACCTATGAAGTGCTGACCGCGTTCTTCCTGGAAGCCAGCTTCCTCGGCGTGATGATGTTCGGCTGGGGCCGGGTTTCGCCGCGCCTGCATTTCCTGTCCACCTGCATGGTGGCGCTGGGCACGCTGTTCTCCACGTTCTGGATCCTGTCGTCGAACAGCTGGCTGCATACGCCGGCCGGCTACGAGATGGTCAACGGCATCGTGCATCCGGTGGACTGGTGGCAGGTGGTGTTCAACCCCTCGTTCCCGTACCGCTTGGCGCACATGGCGCTGGGCTCGTTCATCACTACCTGTTTCGTGATTGGTGGCGTGGGCGCGTGGTACCTGCGCAAGGGCACGCACGTCGAAGCGGGCCGGCGCATGCTGATCGCTGCCGTTGCATTCGCGGCATTGACCGTGCCGGTGCAGATCTTCGTCGGCGACATGCATGGCCTGAACACGCTCAAGCATCAGCCGATGAAGATCGCGGCGATGGAAGCACACTGGCATGAAACCAGGGAAGGCGAGGGCGTGCCGCTGGTGGTGTTCGCGCTGCCCAACGAGAAGGAAGAGCGCAACGATTTCGAAGTGGCCATCCCGAAGCTGGGCAGCGTGATCCTCACCCACTCGCTGGATGGCACCTTCGATCCGCTCACCTCGGTACCGGCCAGCGAGCGGCCGCCTGTGACGCCGGTTTTCTTCGCCTTCCGCATCATGGTCGGGCTGGGCACGCTGATGCTGTTGCTGGCCTGGGTCTCGGCCTTCCAGCTGTGGCGCAGGAGGCTGCTGGATTCACCGTGGCTGCTGCGGGGCTGGAACTGGATGCTGCCGAGTGGCTTCATCGCGCTGCTGTCCGGTTGGTTCGTCACCGAGATGGGGCGCCAGCCGTGGGTGGTGTACGGCGTGCTGCGCACCGCCGATGCGGTCGGCCCGCAGAGCGCGTGGATGACCGCGCTGTCGCTGGGCGTCTACGTGGTCGGCTACGCCTTCGTGTTCGGCTGGGGCATCTGGTACCTGGTGAAGATCCTGCGCCACGGGCCGCAGCCGTATGCCGAGGGGCCGTCGCTGGACCATGGCAGCCACACTCCGGCACGCCCGCTGTCGGCGGCCGACGAACCGCTGGAGGACCGCTGACATGGACCTGATGACCTGGCTGCCGGTTGCGTGGTTCGCGGTGATCGGCTTCGGCGTGCTGATGTACGTGGTGCTGGATGGCTTCGTGCTAGGCATCGGCATCCTTGCTCCGTTCGCCGAGGACGAGGAACAGCTGGACCTGATGATGAACACCGCCGCGCCGATCTGGGACGGCAACGAGACCTGGCTGGTGCTCGGTGGCGCCGGCCTGCTGGCGGCGTTCCCGAAGGCCTATGCGGTGCTGCTGTCGGCGCTGTACCTGCCGGTGCTGCTGCTGGTGGTGGCGCTGGTGTTCCGCGGCGTGGCGTTCGAGTTCCGCTTCAAGGCACATCGGTCGCGCCGGCTGTGGAGCGTGGCGTTCGGGCTCGGTTCGTTGCTGGCGACTTTCGCCCAGGGCGTGATCCTGGGCACGCTGGTGCAGGGCATCCCGCTGGTGGACGGTGCCTACCAGGGCGGTGCGTTCGCCTGGTTCAGCCCGTTCGCGATGCTGACCGGCGCCGCGCTGGTGGCCGGCTATGCGCTGCTGGGCAGCACCTGGCTGATCCTGAAGACCGAAGGGCGGGTGCAGACGCTGGCGCGACAGATGACCCGGCCGCTGGTGGTGGCGGTGATCGCGGCGATGGGCCTTGTGAGCAGCTGGCTGCCGTTCCTCGATTCGCGATTGATGGATCGCTGGTTCAGCGACGGCAACTTCTGGTGGCTGTCGCCGGTGCCGCTGCTGACCCTGGCGGTGGCGGCCGCGCTGTGGCGCAGCGCGACCCATCCGCGCCGCGACCTGCCGCCGTTCCTGCTCAGCCTGGCCCTGTTCGTGCTCGGCTTCCTCGGCCTGGTGCTGGGCATGTGGCCCTACCTGCTGCCGCCGTCGATGACCCTGTGGCAAGCCGCCGCGCCGGCTTCCTCGCTGGGCTTCACCCTGGTCGGGCTGGTCGTTCTGCTGCCGGTCATCCTCGGCTACACGGCATGGTCGTACCGGGTGTTCCGCGGCAAGGTGCACGCCGACACCGGTTACCACTGATCGATTGAATGCAGGGGCCCGCCGGTGCCGGGTCCCGCGTTGGGGAATGTGAAACCTGCACACCCCGTGCAGGACGTGCTAGCGTGCGCTCCTTTCCGGCGGCCAGGGGGGCAGCCGGCGACGTCCTGGACGGACGCACGGCTGCAGGAATGGGGGGCCGCCGCGCGTCGCCGTAATGGCTCGTGCCTATCGTTCTCCCGTTGAAGCACCATCGCTAAATGATCGAATTCTCCATCGTCGACTGGGCTGCCTGGGCGCCCGGCCTGAGCGAGCGTAGCCAGTGGCTGGGCTGGGCCGATGCGCCGTATCCGCCACAGGGCGAAGACACGCCGGCGCTGGCCGAGATACCGGCGATGCAGCGCCGCCGCATCGAGCGGCTGGGCCGGATGGCGATCCAGGCTGCCTGCTGGTGCGAGGATGGGCAGGGCGCTGACAGCCAGGTGCCGCTGGTGTTCGCCAGCCGCCATGGCGACGTGGCCCGTTCGATGGATCTGCTGGGGGCGCTGGTCGGCGAGCAGCCCCTGTCGCCGACCGGATTCGGCCTGTCGGTGCACAACGCGATCGCGGCACTGTACTCGATCGCCCGCGGCCACCGCGGCAACTACCTGGCGCTGGCCGCCGGCCAGGCCACGGTCGAGACCGCCTGCCTGGAGGCGGCCGGGCTGTTGGCCGATGGTGCCCGCGAAGTGCGGGTGGTGGTCTATGAATCGCCACTTCCTGAAATTTACGCGACGTTCGCCGATGAACCCGACCCGTTCTTTGCCTGGTGCTGGCGCTTGACCACGCCGACGCCGGGCCGGCCGACCCTCTCGCTGCAGTGGGAGGCGGCGCCGCATGCCGCGGCCACCGCATCGGGTACGCTGCCGCACGCGCTGGACCTGCACCGTTTCCTGCTGTCCGGCGCGCCAGCGCTGGAGCACGTGGCGCAGGGCCAGCGCTGGCGCTGGGGGCGCCGTGGCTGAGGCGCTGCGCCGCCTCGATCATGCCTGGCGGGTGTTCGGCACCGGCCTGAGCTTTGCCGCATTTGGCGTGGGCGGCCTGTTGCTGGGCGTGCTGGTGATGCCGGTGCTGCTGCTGATGCGCGACCCGGTGGTCCGCCGCCGCCGGGCCCGCCGCGTGGTCCAGGTCGCCTTTGCCAGCCATCTGCGCCTGATGCGAGCGCTGGGAGTGATGACCTACCAGATCGAGGGCGGGGAACGCCTGCAGCGCGACGGTTTGCTGGTTCTGGCCAATCACCCGACCCTGATCGACGTGGTCTGCCTGATCTCGCTGCTGCCCAACGCCGATTGCGTGGTGAAGCGGGCCGTGGCCTGCAACCCGTTCATGCGCGGCCCGGTGCGGGCGGCCGGCTACATCGCCAACGATGACGGGGCGGGCCTGGTCGACGACTGCGTGGCGGCGGTGCATGCCGGCGGTACCCTGGTGATCTTCCCGGAGGGCACCCGCAGCGTGCCGGGCCAGCCGCCGCGGCTGCAGCGCGGGGCTGCCAACATCGCCGTCCGCGGCCGGCTGGACATCACCCCGGTGCGGATCACCTGCACCCCGCCCACGTTGACCAAGGGACAGAAGTGGTATCGTGTCCCCTCACGTCGCTTTCACGTTCGGCTGCAGATCGGCGAAGATATCCCGATCGCGCCCTTCCTGGCCGATGACGACTCGCCAAGGGGGGATGCCTTGGCAGCACGCCGCGTCACCGAGCACCTTTCTCGTTATTTCGACCTGTCTGGAGATCCGCCCCGTGCAAGCACTTGAGCACGAGATCAAGGAATTGATCATTTCCTCCCTTTCGCTGGAGGACATCACGCCGGAGGACATCGATCCGACCGCGCCGCTGTTCGTCGAGGGCCTCGGCCTGGATTCGATCGACGCGCTGGAGCTGGGCCTGGCGCTGCAGAAGAAGTACGGTGTCAGCCTCTCGGCCGATTCGGAAGAAACCCGTCGCCATTTCTCCAGCGTGCGCGCGCTCGGCGAGTTCGTCGCCGCCCGCCAGTCGTAACGGCGCCAGGAATTGCCATGACCAAGAATGAACTGTTCGAACGCATCGTCAGCATCCTGACCGACAGCTTCGAGATCGAAACCGCCCGGATCACCCCCGAGGCCCGCCTGTACGACGACCTGGACATCGACAGCATCGATGCGGTCGACCTGATCGTGCAGCTCAAGCCGCTGCTCGGCCGCAATCTGCAGCCGGAAGCGTTCAAGGCCGTGCGCACCGTGCAGGACATCGTCGATGTCGTGCATGGACTGCTGCCGGACCAGGCAGCCGCCTGACCGCAGCGCCGGCGGCTTCGCCATGGCTCGCGCACGTACCGTCGTGGTGGCAGCGATTTCGCTTGCCTACCCGCTGCTGGTGTACCTGGCGATGGGCCGTTTCGAGCCGCGCTGGCTGTCGCTGCTGCTGTTCACCCTGGCCCTGCTGCGTGCGCTGAGCACGCGACAGCCGCTGTGGTGGGCCGCCGCTGCTGGCACCGGCCTGCTGGCGGTGCTGGCCACCGTGCTCAACCAGGCCCTGCCGCTGAAGCTGTACCCGGCGCTGGTCAACGCGGTGATGCTGGCGGTGTTCGGCACCAGCCTGCGCTTCGGGCCGCCGCTGGTGGAGCGCCTGGCGCGGCTGCAGGAGCCGGACCTGCCCCCGTTCGCGGTGGCCTATACCCGCCGCGTCACCCAGGTGTGGTGCGGCTTTTTCGTTCTCAACGGCAGCCTGGCCCTGCTGACCGCGCTGTACGCGTCGGACCGGGTCTGGATGCTCTACAACGGATTGTTGGCGTACGTGATGATGGGCGTGTTGTTCGCAGGTGAGTGGCTGGTGCGGCGGCGGGTGAAGGCGGCGCACGCGCATGGCTGAGTGGATTGCCCTGGACCGGCTGCTGCTGGAGGCACGGCCGCAGCGCGGCGTCGGCCTCTGCGACGGCGAGGTGATCGACCACGCCGGCTTCCGCCAGCGCGTACTGGCCTGGCGCGCCGCCTTTGCGGCGGCCGAAGGCCGCGACTGGGCCCTGTACTTTGATGATGCCGTGGCCTTCGCCGCGGCGCTGTTCGGTGCCTGGCATGCCGGCAAGCGGGTGTTCCTGGCCGCCGACAACCTGCCGGCCACGCTGCAGGCGCTGCAGCCGCAGGTGAGCGGCTTCGCAGGCGACGTGTCCGCCGACTACCGCCCGCTGGTGGCGCTGGACGCCGCGCTGGACGATGAACTGCGGGCGCTGGACGAGCGCGCCTGCGAACTGTGCGTGTTCACCTCCGGCAGCACCGGCGAGCCCAGCGCGATCGGCAAGCGCCTGGACCAGCTGGCGCGCGAGGTGGAGGCGCTGCAGGCCGCGTTCGGTGCGCAGATGGAGGGTGTGCAGGTTCATGGCACGGTGTCCCACCAGCACATCTACGGGCTGCTGTTCCGCGTGCTGTGGCCGCTGGCCGCCGGTCGCCTGATCCATCCGCGCCGGTTCTTCCACGAAGACCTGGTGGGTGCGCTGGCCGGTACCGATACGGTGCTGGTGGCGACGCCGGCCCACCTCAAGCGCCTGCCCGAGCAGCTCGACTGGGCCAGCCTGCATGGCCGCCTGCGCACGGTGTTCTCCTCCGGTGGCCCGCTGCCGGAAGACGCGGCGCGGCAGGTGCGGCAGTGGCTGGGCGTGGCCCCGACCGAGGTCTACGGCAGCAGCGAAACCGGCGGCATCGCCTGGCGCCGCTGGGACACCGACCTGCCACCGTGGCAGCCGTTGCCGGGCGTGCAGTGGCGGATCGACGATGGCTGCCTGGCAGTGGCCTCGGCGCATCTGGAAACCCCCGACTGGTGGCGTACCCAGGACCGCGTTGAAGCGTTGGCCGATGGCCGCTTCCGGCTGCTGGGCCGCGCCGACCGCATCGTCAAGATCGAAGAACGCCGCGTGTCGCTGGATGCGCTGGAACGCGCGCTGCGCGAAGACGCCGAAGTGGAGGACGCGCGCGTGCTGGTGCTGCCCGGGCAGCGCGAACAGCTGGCCGCCGTGGTGGTGCCGGCCGATCCGGCGCTGCTGGACGCGGGCGACGCCGCGCGTCGTGCGCTGGGCCAACGCCTCGGCGCCCGCCTGGCGCATGCGCATGACGCAGTGACCCGGCCGCGTCGTTGGCGCCTGGTGCAGGCACTGCCGATCAACGCGCAGGGCAAGGTGACCCAGGCGGCCTTGGCGGCGCTGTTCCAGCCACTGATGCCGGTGCCGGTCTGGGACCGCCGCGATGCCGCCAGCGCCACGCTGCGCATGACCCTCGATCCGGCACTGCGGCCATTCCAGGGTCACTTCCCGCAGGCAGCGATCCTGCCTGGTGTGGCGCAGCTGGACTGGGCGGTGCGTTTCGGCCGCCAGGCGTTCGCGATGCCCGCTGCGTTCCTGCGCATGGACGCGGTGAAGTTCCAGCACGTGGCCCGCCCGGGCGATGAGCTGACCCTGCAGCTGGACTGGGATGCCACGCGCAACGTGCTGGCCTTCCGCTACACCTCCAGCCATGGTGTGCATGCCAGCGGCAAGGTGGTTTTCGCTGATGCGGACTGACCCGGCCGTTGCCGGTGCCGCGTTCGCGCCACTGGTGGTGATTCCCGTCTACGACCACGAGCACGCCATCGCGGCGGTGGTCGACGGCGTGCAGGCCGCCGGCCTGCCGTGCCTGCTGGTCGACGATGGTTCGCGGGCCTCCTGCGCGGCGGTGCTGCGTTCGCTGGCACAGCGCCAGGGGGTCGACCTGCTGCGCCTGGACATCAACCAGGGCAAGGGCGGGGCGATGCTGGCCGGTTTCGCCGAGGCGGCCGCGCGTGGCTACAGCCACGTGCTGCAGATCGATGCCGACGGCCAGCACGACACCCGCGATCTGCCACGCTTCATCGAAGCGGCGCGCGTGCATCCCGAGGCGGTGATCTGCGGTATCCCCGCCTACGACGCCAGCGTGCCGAAGGCGCGTCTGTACGGCCGCTACGCCACCCACATCTGGGTCTGGATCAACACGCTGTCGCTGCACCTGCGCGACACCATGTGCGGCTTCCGCGTGTATCCGCTGCCGCCGGTACTGCGCCTGATCGGCGAGGAAACCATCGGCCGGCGCATGGATTTCGATACCGAAGTGATGGTGCGCCTGTACTGGCGGCAGCTGCCGGTCGAGCACCTGGCCACGCGCGTGACCTATCCCTCCGATGGCGTGTCGCACTTCGATGTGTGGCGCGACAACGTGCGCATCAGCCGCATGCATACCCGCCTGTTCTTCGGCATGCTCTGGCGCGCACCGCGCCTGTTGTGGCGCCGCCTGCGGGGGCAGCGCTGAGATGGCGGCCGCGCAGGGTGCCCCGCACTGGGCTGACATCGGCGAATCGACGTCGGTGGCCGGCGTGCTGTTCCTGTGCTGGGTGCACCGCTGGTTCGGGCGCTGGCCGTTCCGCCTGTGCGTGTGGCCGGTGGTGGCCTGCCATTGGCTGGGCAACCGCGTCGGCCGCCAGGCCTCGATGCAGTACCTGCAGCGGCTGCAGGCATACAGCGGCGTGCTCGGCCGCGCGCCGACCCGGCGTGACAGCCTGCGCCACTTCTTCGCCTTCGCCGATACGATGCTGGACAAGATCCTCGGCCTGGGCGGGCGCTATCCGGCCGAACGCATCCACCTGCATCGCGACCTGGTGCTGGAGAAAATCGCGCGCCGCGAAGGCGGGCTGATCCTCACTGCGCACATCGGCTGCCTGGAGCTGTGCCAGGTACTGGCCGAACAGGTGCCGGGCTTCCGCATCACCGTGCTGGTGCATACCGCGCACGCGCAGCGCTTCAATCGCCTGCTGCAGCGGCTGGACCCGCTGGCCGCGGTGGAGCTGGTGCAGGTGACCGAAATGGGGCCGGCCACCGCGGTGATGCTGGCCGAGCGCGTGGCGGCGGGCGGCTTCGTCGCCATCGTCGGCGACCGCACGCCGGTGCAGGGTGGCCGCAGCGTCACCGCCGATTTCCTTGGCCACCGCGCCCCGTTCCCGATCGGCGCCTATGTGCTCGCCGCCGCGCTCGGCTGCCCGGTCTACAGCATGGCCTGCCTGCACCAGGGCGAGGGCTATCGCGTGGCATTCGAACAGTTCGCCGAACGCATCGTGCTGCCGCGTGGCTCGCGCGACGCCGCGCTGGCCGAACAGGCACAGCGCTTCGCGCGCTGGCTGGAACTCCAGGTCATCCAGTCCCCGTTGGACTGGTTCAATTTCTTCCCCTTCTGGGATCAGGCTCCGCATGACGACTGACGCCGTACCCGTGTGCCGCTTTGGCGATGCACCGTTGACCATCGAAGACGTGGTTGCCCTGGCCCAGCGCCAGTGCGAGGCCGCACTGAGCGACGCGCCGGCGTTCCGCGCGCACATCCAGCGCGGTGCCGACTTCCTCGACCGCCTGCTGCGCGAGGACGGCGTGATCTACGGCGTGACCACCGGCTACGGCGACTCGTGCACGGTGAACATCCCGCCGGCACTGGTGGCTGAACTGCCGCACCACCTGTACACCTACCACGGCTGCGGCCTGGGCCGTTACCTGGACCCGGTCGAGACCCGCGCGGTGCTGGCCGCGCGCCTGGCCTCGCTGGTGCGTGGCATGTCCGGTGTCAGTGTGCCGCTGCTGGAAGGCCTGGCCACGCTGCTGCAGCACGACGTGCTGCCGATGATTCCGGCCGAAGGCTCGGTGGGTGCCAGTGGTGACCTGACGCCGCTGTCGTACGTGGCGGCGGTGCTGTGCGGCGAGCGCGAGGTGCTGCACGACGGTCGCGTGCAGCCGGCGGCGGAGGTGCTGGCGAAGATCGGCATGACCCCGCTGAAGCTGCGGCCGAAGGAAGGCCTGGCGATCATGAACGGCACCGCGGTGATGACCGGCCTGGCCTGCCTGGCCTGGCAGCGCGCCGATTACCTGGCGCGCATGGCGACGCGCCTGACCGCGTTCAACGTGCTGGCCAGCGACGGCAACGCGCATCACTTCGACGAAACCCTGTTCGCGGCCAAGCCGCACCCGGGCCAGGGCCGCATCGCCGCGCGCCTGCGCAGCGACCTGCACAGCGAGCGTCCGCCGCGCAATGAACAGCGCCTGCAGGACCGCTACTCGCTGCGCTGCGCGCCGCATGTGATCGGCGTGCTGGAGGACAGCCTGCCGTTCCTGCGCCAGCTGATCGAAACCGAACTGAACAGCGCCAACGACAACCCGCTGATCGATGCCGACGGCGAGCGCATCCTGCATGGCGGCCACTTCTACGGCGGCCACATCGCGCTGGCGATGGACACCCTGAAGAACACCGTGGCCAACGTTGCCGACCTGCTCGACCGGCAGCTGGCGCTGGTGGTCGATGCCCGTTACAACCATGGCCTGCCGGCCAACCTGTCGGCGGCCACCGGCCCGCGCGCGGCCATCAACCATGGCCTGAAGGCGCTGCAGATCAGCGTGTCGGCCTGGACTGCCGAAGCGCTGAAGCAGACCATGCCGGCCAGCGTGTTTTCGCGTTCCACCGAGTGCCACAACCAGGACAAGGTCAGCATGGGCACCATCGCCGCGCGCGACTGCCTGCGCGTGATCGAGCTGACTGAACAGGTGGTGGCCGCGATGCTGATCGCCGCCCGCCAGGGCCTGGCGCTGCGCGAACGGGTTGGCCTGAACGCGCAGCTGCATGGCAGTCTGGCCGACATGTACGCCGACCTGGGGCAGCGCATCGCCCTGGTTGAAGAAGACCGCGCGCTGGATCGCGAACTGCGGGAACTGCTGGTGGAGATCCGCGCGCAACGTTGGGAGCTGTATGCCGGTGAATGAGGCCATCGAACGGGTCGGCGAGATTGCGCTGACCCCCGCCTTCCATGACTGCGATCCGATGAACGTGGTCTGGCATGGCAACTACTTCAAGTACTTCGAGATCGCGCGCTGCGCGCTGCTCGGGCGCTACGACTACGACTACCCGCAGATGCTCGAATCGGGCTACCTGTGGCCGGTGGTCGATGCCCGGGTGAAGTACGTGCGCCCGCTGCTGTTCAACCAGGCCCTGCGCGTGATCGCGCGCATCGTGGAATGGGAGAACCGGCTGAAGATCGAGTACGAAATCGTCGATGCGCAGAGCGGCCAGGTGCTGACCCGCGCGATGACCATCCAGGTCGCGGTGGACGCGGCCAGCAAGGAAATGCTGTACCAGTGCCCGCCGGTACTGTGGGAACGCCTGGGAGTGCCTGCGCCGTGAACATGCTTGCCCGTCTTCCGAGCGTCCTGCTGTGCGCGCTGATGCTCATTGCCGCACCGCGCGTGCAGGCCGCCGACCCCGCCATCGATGCGATCACCCAGGCGGTGGCGCGGCCGGACGTGCTGCGCGGCCAGTTCAGCCAGGAAAAGCAGGTCAGCGGCTTCAAGAACCCGCTGCGCTCGCAGGGACAGTTCGTGGTCGCGCGCCAGCACGGTGTGATCTGGACCACGCTCAAGCCGTTCCCCTCCGAAGTGGTGGTCACCGCCGACCGCATCCTCAGCCGCCAGCGCGATGGCAGCACTCGTGTCGAGCTGGATGCACGGCAGCAGCCGGCGATGCGTTCGGTGAACGCGATCATGTTCGCGCTGATGAGTGGTGACGTGCAGGCGCTGTCCAGCCAGTTCAACGTGGCGGCCAGCCGTGAAGGGCAGGGCTGGCGGCTGCGGCTGACGCCGAAGTCGGCGATGCTGGCCAAGGCGTTCCAGTCGCTGACCCTGCAGGGTGACCGCTACGTGCGCCAGGTCGAGATCATCGAGGCCAACAAAGACCGCACGCAGATCCAGTTCAGCGCATTGAGCGAGGCACCGGCCACGCTCAACGCCGACGAGGCGCGCCGCTTTGAGTGAGGTCGTGGCATCGAACGCGCCGGACCGGTTGCGGCGTTGGTGGCACTGGCTGGGCATCGCCTGGCTGCTGGTGCTGCTGGTACTGGGCGCGCAGCAGTGGCGCCTGTGGAGCCAGGAGTCGCGGATCGACACCGATATCCTGGCGCTGCTGCCGCAGGATGCGCATGATCGCCTGTTGAGCGACGTCACCCGGCGCATCGCCGACGGCAGCTCGCGGCAGGTGGTGGTGCTGCTGGGCAGCAAGGACGGCGCCGCCGCCAAGCGCGCGCAGGCGGCCTTTGCCGCGGCCATGGCCAAGGACACCGACCACGCCTTGCTGGTGCCCAGTGGTTCGATCGAAGGTTGGTTCGATGACGCGCGCGCGTTCTACGCGCCGTACCGCGACCGCCTGCTGACGCCGGCCCAGCGCGAGCAGCTGCAGGGCAGCGAACCGGGCGCATTGGCCGAGCAGGCATTGGCCGCGCTGTACGGCCCGATGGGCGCGCCGCGCCTGACCGACTGGCGGCAAGACCCGTTGTCGCTGTGGCCGCAGTGGTGGCAGCAGCAGGCACAGGGTTCGGGGTTGCGGCTGGGCGATGACGGCCTGCTCGAAGCCGAGGGCAAGCATTGGGCTGCGCTGCAGTTCGATACACCGGGTTCGGCATTCCAGCTCGATGGTGAGCGCCATCTCGATGGCCTGCTGGAACGTGCCGGGCAGGCCGCCAGGGCGGCGGCGCCCGAGCTGGAAATCCTGCATGCCGGCGTGCCGCTGCATGCCGAAGCGGCCGCTGTGCAGGCCAACCAGGAGATCAACACCATCGGCTGGGGCTCGCTGGCTGCGGTGCTGCTGCTGGTGTGGCTGGCGTTTCGTTCGCTGCGGCCGATCCTGCTGGTCGCCGCGTCGTTGCTGATCGGCTGCGGCGTGGCGCTGGCGGTGACCGTACTGGTGTTCGGCAAGGTGCACGTGCTCACCCTGGTGTTCGGTGCGTCGCTGGTGGGCGTGGCAGAGGACTATGGCATCCACTGGTTCGCCTCGCGCCAGGCCGAGCCGGCCGATCGCCGCTGGAAGCTGCTGCGGCACCTGCTGCCGGGCCTGTGGCTGGCGCTGCTGACCAGTGCGCTGGCCTATCTGGCCCTGGGCCTGGCCCCGTTCCCGGGCCTGCGCCAGATGGCGCTGTTCTCGGTGGTCGGCCTGGCTGCCGCCTTCCTCACGGTGATCTTCTGGTTCCCGTGGCTGGATGGCGGTGAGATCCGCCAGACCCGTTTCTCGCAGTGGCTGGGCAACACGCTGGAGCGCTTCCCGCGGTTGCATGGCCGCCGGCCGGTGACGGTGTTCGTGGTGATCACGCTGGCGCTGTCTGCCATCGGCATTGCCCGCCTGAACAGCAATGACGATCTGCGCAGCCTGCAGTCCTCGCCGCCGGCGTTGATGGCCCAGCAGATCCGCCTGAGCCAGCTGCTGGGCATGCCCAGCCCGGCGCAGTTCTACCTGGTGCAGGGCAGTGACGCCGCACAACTGCTGCAGCGCGAAGAAGCGCTGACCGAACGCCTGCGTGTACTGGCCAACGACAAGCGCATCGGCGGTTACCGCGCGATCAGCGACTGGCTGCCGTCGCCGGCGCGCCAGCAGGCCGATGCCGCGCTGACCGCCAAGGTGGAACCGGGCGTGCTGGACGCGGTGTCCGAGGCGGTCGGCGAACCGCTGCCGCGCCCGGACTTCGCCGCTACGCCGTTGACCGCGGAGGCGTTCCTGGCCTCGCCGGCCTCGCAGCCGTTCCGCCACCTGTGGGTGGGCGAGGTCGGCGGGCAGATGATCAGCGTGGTGATGGTCGATGACCTGTCGCGCGCTGATGCGCTGGCCACCCTGCGCGGGGCGGCGGAAGGCCTGCCGGGTGTGCGCTGGGTGGACCGCACCGCCGACTTCTCGCAGCTGCTGGGCCACTACCGCAAGCTGATGGGTGGGCTGCTGCTGGTCGGCATCGTGCTGGTGTTCGGCGCGCTGTGGCTGCGCTACCGCCGCCAGGCCTGGCGCGTGTTCGCGCCGACGCTGATTGCCGGTGCGCTGACCCTGGGCCTGCTGGGCCTGTTCGGCCAGCCACTGCAGCTGTTCAACGTGCTGGCACTGATGCTGCTGCTGGGCATGGGCATCGACTACGGCATCTTCCTGATCGAGCACCGCGGCGATGCCAGTGCCTGGCTGGCGGTGTGCGTGGGCGCGGCCAGCACCTGGTTGTCGTTCGGCCTGCTGGGACTGTCGCAGACCCCGGCGCTGCGCGCGTTCGGCCTGACCCTGCTGTTCGGCATCGGCCTGGTCTGGCTGATCTCGCCGCTGTTCCGGCCGCCGCCGCACGATCTGCCGCCGGCCTGAGCCTGTTTTCCGACTTCCTTCTTTCCACTTGATCGAGCAACAAGGACGCACCGATGAATACTGCTGTGGATGCTGTCGAACGTACTGAAATCCTGATCATCGGTGCCGGCCCGGCCGGCTCCGTGGCTGCGGCGATGCTGCGCCAGCAGGGCCGCCAGGTGCTGATGCTGGAGCGCCAGCAGTTCCCGCGTTTCTCCATCGGTGAAAGCCTGCTGCCGCAGAGCATGGAGTACATCGAGGCTGCCGGCCTGTTGCAGGACGTGGTCGAAGCGGGTTTCCAGCACAAGAACGGCGCCGCCTTCGTGCATGGCGAGGCGCGCACCGCGTTCGACTTCAGGAAGAAGTTCTCGCCGGGTTGGGGCACGACCTACCAGGTGCAGCGCGCCGACTTCGACAACGTGCTGGCGCGCGGCGCAGAACGCATGGGCACCACGCTGCGCTTCGGTGATGAAGTACTGTCGGTCGAAGCGGGCGAGCAGCCGGCGGTGACCGTGCGCCGCCCGGACGGCAGCGAGTACCGCATCGAGGCCGATTTCATCCTCGATGCATCCGGTTTCGCGCGCTTGCTGCCGCGCCTGCTGCAGCTGGAATCGCCGTCCAACTTCCCGGTGCGCGGGGCGATCTTCTGCCACGTGCGCGACAACATTCCGGCCGAAGCGGACTTCGACCGCAACAAGATCCTGATCACCACCCATCCCGAGCACATCGACGTCTGGTACTGGACGATCCCGTTCTCCAACGGCTGCTGCTCGCTGGGCGTGGTCGCCGAGCCGTCGTTCTTCGAGCGCTACGAAGGCGACGACCTGCAGAAACTGCAGGCCATCGTCGGCGAGGACCCCAACCTGACCCGGCTGCTGGCCAACGCCGAATGGGCGGTGCTGCCGGTGCGCCGGATCACCGGTTACTCGGCCAATGTCAGTTCGCTGTGGGGCCCGGGCTACGCCCTGCTGGGCAATGCCGGCGAGTTCCTCGACCCGGTGTTCTCCTCCGGCGTCACCATCGCCTTCAAGTCCGCGCAGCTGGCCAGCGAGTGCCTGGCGCGCCGCTATGCCGGCGAAACCGTCGACTGGGAAACCGAGTTCTCGATCCCGCTGCGCGCCGGCGTGAAGACCTTCCGCCGCTTCGTCGAAAGCTGGTACGAAGGCGGTTTCCAGAAGATCATCTACCACCCGCAGCAGCAGCCTGAAGTGCGCGACATGATCAGTTCCATCCTGGCCGGCTACGCCTGGGACACCAACAACCCGTACGTGGCCGATGAAAGCGGCCGTCGCATGCGCGTGCTGGAGCAGCTGTGCAGCGCGTGATCGCCCGTACTGCAGCGCTGTTGCTGTGCCTGCTGCTGGCCGCCTGTGCCGGCCGCATGCCGAAGCCGCAGGTGGAACTGCCGCCGCTGCGCCTGTCGCCGGCCAGCCTGCCGGCGCCGCTGGCACTGCAGCAGCAGCTGCATTTCCGGTTCGGCACGCATGAGCGCGACCTGGATGCTCTGCTGGAAGCCGACGCGCAGCAGGTGCAGCTGGCAGTGCAGGCGATGGGCCAGACCGGCGTGCGCCTGCAATGGGACGGCCAGCAGCTGACCCAGCAGCGCGCGCCGTGGCTGCCGCCGCAGGTGCGTGCCGAGCGCGTGCTGGATGACCTGCAGTTCGCGCTGTGGCCGACCGCGGCCATTGCCGCCGCGTTGCCGGCCGGTTGGCAGGTCAGCGATGACGGTCACCAGCGCAGCCTGTCGCGCGACGGCACGGTGTGGCTGCAGCTGCAGCGCCTGGACGATGGCAGCGTGCAGCTGGACAACCGCGCCGAAGGCTACGCCCTGCGCATCGAATCGATCGACATGGCCGGGCCGGACCGATGAGCGCACCGATCTATCTGAACGACCTGGGCGTGGTCTGTGCGCTTGGCGATGGCCGCGCCGCTGTGACGTCGGCCATGTTCGCCGACGCGCCGGGCGGTCTCACTGACAACGACAGCCTGTTGCCGGGACGCACCCTGGCGCTGGGAGAAGTACGCACGCCACTGCCAACACTGGATGACCTGCCGGTGGCCCTGCGCGGGCGCAACAACGCGCTGCTGGACGTGGCACTGGCGCAGATCGCACCGGCCGTGGCCGCCGCGATCGCCCGCCATGGCGCCGAGCGCGTGGCGGTGGTGCTGGGTACCAGTACCTCGGGCATCGGTGAATCCGAGCAGGCCCTGCGCAGCCACGCCGAACAGGGCCAGTGGCCGCAGGGCTTCGACTACGCCCAGCAGGAAATGGGCACTGCCGCGCAGTTCGTGCGCCAGCGCAGTGGCGCACAGGGGCCGGCATGGACCCTGTCCACCGCCTGCTCGTCCAGCGCCAAGGCGCTGATGTCGGCGGCGCGCATGCTGCGCGCCGGCATCGTCGACGCGGTGATTGCCGGTGGCGCCGATTCGCTGTGCCGCTTCACCGTGGCCGGCTTCAGCGCGCTGGAATCAGTATCGGCGCTGCGCTGCAATCCGTTCTCGCAGCATCGCTCCGGCATCAACATCGGCGAGGGCGCTGCGTTGTTCCTGCTCACCCGCGAACCCGGTCCGGTGTGCCTGGCCGGGTGGGGCGAATCGGCCGACGCGCACCACATGTCCGCCCCGGACCCGCAGGGGCTGGGCGCCATCGATGCCCTGCAGCAGGCGTTGCTGCGTGCCGGCTGGGCCGCCGACGAAGTGGACTACGTGAACCTGCATGGCACTGCTACCGGCCACAACGACGCGATGGAAAGCCTGGCGGTCTCGCAGGTGCTGGGCAACGGCGTGCCGGCCAGTTCAACCAAGCCGTTGACCGGCCATACGCTGGGCGCCTCGGGTGCGATCGAGGCGGCGCTGTGCTGGATCCTGCTGGCCGAGAACCCGCAGCAGCAGCTGCCGCCGCACTGGTGGGACGGCGTGGCCGATCCCGCGTTGCCGGTGCTGCCGCTGGTGGCCCCGGCCACCCGCCTGGCGCAGCCGCCGCGACGGGTGCTGAGCAATTCGTTCGCCTTCGGCGGCAGCAATGCCGTGCTGGCGCTGGAGCGTCGATGAACACGCTGTACGCGATCGAGGACGTGGTGCCCCACCGCCAGGACATGTGCCTGCTGGAGCGCATCACGCAGTGGGACCAGGACGCCATCGAGGCCGAACTGGTGGTGCCCGGGGCCGGGCTGTTCGTCGAGGATGGCCAGGTGCCGGCCTGGGTCGGCATCGAATACATGGCACAGGCCATCGCGGCCTGGGCCGGCTGCCGCGCACGCGCCGCCGGCAGGCCGCCGCAGCTGGGCTTCCTGCTCGGCAGCCGCCGCTACAGCAGCCTGCGCAGCAGCTTCCCCAGCGGTTCGCGGCTGCGCGTACAGGCGCGCTGCGAGCTGTTGGGTGACAATGGATTGGGGATGTTCGCCTGCCGCATCCTGGCAGGCGAGGAAGAATGGGCGACAGCCAACGTGTCGGTGTTCGAACCGGCCGACGCGATGGCCTATCTGGAGAGTGGACAGGCATGACAGGGAATCGAAGCGTGCTGGTGACCGGCGCCAGCCGGGGCATCGGCCGGGCCATCGCGCTGCGCATCGCGCGCGACGGCTTCGACGTGGTGGTGCATTGCCGCAGCCGCGTGGAAGAGGCGCAGGCGGTGGTGGCCGAGATCCAGGCACTGGGCCAGCAGGCCCGCGTGCTGGTGTTCGACGTGGCCGACCGCGAGGCCGCACGCGCTGCGCTGGAGGCCGATGTCGACGCGCATGGCGCGTACTACGGCGTGGTCTGCAATGCCGGCATCGCCCGTGATGGCGCCTTCCCGGCGCTGTCGGCGGAGGATTGGGACCAGGTCATCCACACCAACCTGGATGGCTTCTACAACGTGCTGCATCCGTTGATCATGCCGATGGTGCGCCGGCGCAAGCCGGGCCGCATCGTCACCCTGTCGTCGGTGTCCGGGCTGGCCGGCAACCGCGGGCAGGTCAACTACAGCGCCGCCAAGGCCGGCATCATCGGTGCCACCAAGGCGCTGGCGCTGGAACTGGCCAGCCGTCAGATCACCGTGAACTGCGTGGCCCCGGGCCTGATCGAGACCGAAATGCTCAACGATGAAGTGGTTGAACACGCGCTCAAGCTGATTCCCGCCGGCCGCGTCGGTCGTCCCGACGAAGTGGCGGCGACGGTGGCGTTCCTGCTGTCCGAACCGGCCGGCTACATCACCCGCCAGGTGATCTCGGTGAACGGGGGCATGCTCTGATGGCCGCCGATCGTCGCGTGGTGGTCACCGGTGCCGCCGCCATCAGTCCGCTCGGCCACGACTGGCCGACCATCGAGGCGCACCTGCGCAGCTGCCGCAATGCGGTGCGCGCGATGCCCGAGTGGGATGTCTATGCCGGGCTGAACACCAAGCTGGCCGCGCCGGCGCAGGACTTCGAGCTGCCGCCGAACTACAACCGCAAGACCACCCGCTCGATGGGCAAGGTCGCGATCATGTCGGTGCGCGCCACCGAAGTGGCGCTGCGCGAAGCTGGCCTGCACGAGCACCCGGTGCTGCGCAGTGGCCGTACCGGCGTGGCCTACGGCTCGTCCTCGGGCAGCCATGAGGCTACCGGTGAATTCGGGCGCATGCTCAACGAGTTCACCACCGAAGGCATCAGTGCCACCACCTACCTGAAGATGATGAGCCACACCGCGCCGGTCAACATCGGCGTGTTCTTCGGCCTGTCCGGGCGTGTCTACACCACCTCCAGCGCCTGTACGTCGGGCAGCCAGGGCGTGGGCGCGGCCTATGAGGCCATCCGCAGCGGCAAGCAGACGGTGATGGTGGCCGGCGGTGCCGAGCAGCTCGATGCCACCGCCGCGGCGGTGTTCGACACCCTGTTCGCCACCAGCGTGCGCAACGATGCGCCGCAGACCACCCCGCGACCGTTCGATGCCGGCCGTGATGGCCTGGTGCTGGGCGAGGGCGCCTGCACGCTGATCCTGGAAGACCTGGAGCACGCGCAGGCGCGCGGCGCCACCATCCTGGCCGAGGTGGTCGGCTACGGCACCAACAGCGATGGCCAGCACGTCACCCAGCCCAGCGCCGACACCATGGCCCAGGCCATGCGCCTGGCGCTGGAGGATGCAGGCCTGGACGCGGCGCAGATCGACTACGTCAACGCCCACGGCACCGCCACCGACCACGGTGACATCGCCGAAACCCAGGCGACCGCGCAGGTGTTCGGCAACCGCGTGCCGATCAGCTCGCTGAAGAGCTATGTCGGCCACATGCTGGGTGCCTGTGGTGCGTTCGAGGCCTGGCTGAGCATCCAGATGATGCGCGCCGGCTGGTTCGCGCCGACCCTGAACCTGGCCGAGGTCGATCCGCGCTGCGGCCAGCTCGACTTCATCACCGGGGAAGGTCGCGAACTGCAGGCCGAATACGTGATGAGCAACAACTTCGCCTTCGGCGGCATCAACACCTCGCTGGTGTTCCGCCGCTGGAGCGAGTGATCCACCGCCCCACCGCACCGTTTCCGCTATCCACCCGCACCCTCGACAAGGAGATGTTCCGATGCGCCGCACCCTGATGATCGCCACGGCCACCGCGCTGCTGGCCCTGACCTCCACCGCCTCCGCCCGCGATACCCGCGTCGAGCAGTCCCTGCAGGAGCTGGTCAGCTCGCAGGCTGCCAAGGACGCCGGCATCGACGGCAGCGTGCGCTTCTACCTGGCCGGACAGCCGGTGAGCGTGCAGCAGCGCCTGGGCGAAGACGTGACCAACAAGAAGACCAACGCCGCCAACAAGAGCGACGCCGAGGCCTGCCGCTGGGTTGCGCTGTCGGCGCTGCGCGCGCTGCAGGACGGCGCCAGGTCGCGCGGCGCCAACGCGGTGGTCGACATCGTCAGCTATTACAAGAAGAACGAGTTCAAGAGCACGACCAACTACGAGTGCTGGGCCGGCACCTTCGTGGCCGGTGTGGCGCTGAAGGGCACCTACGCCAAGGTCAAGTAAGCACCCGTGTGGCGGCGGCGCTGGCTGAACGCCGCCGCCACATTGCTGAACCTCGCTGGGGAAACGCCGCCGATCGCGCCGCCATCGTCGGCTGACGGCTTTCCCCGGTGTCGGCTTTCCGACACAATCATGGCTCTTCCCGGGTTATCGTCCCGCGGACATGCACGCCTACGTCTATAAAAGCCAACTCAAGCCGGACACCTACGTCTACGTTCCCCGACGCGATGATTTCAGCGCGCTGCCCGCGCCGCTGCTCACCTCGCTGGGAACGCTCACCTTCGTCCTGGAGGTGGCCCTGGATGCCCAGCGCCGCCTGGCCCAGGCCGATCCTGAAAAGGTCCGCAGCGAAATGAGCGAACGCGGGTTCTACCTGCAGGTGCCGCCGTCGGTGGCCAGCCTGATGCCGCGACACTATGACTGACATCTCCCGTCCGCGCGCCCTGTCGATCGCCTTCGCCGTGGGTGCCGTGCTGGCGCTGGGCGCCGCCGTGGGCGGTGTGCCGGGTGCCATCCTTGCCGCACTGGCGCAGCCGGCGTTTGCGCTGGGGGTGTCGTGGTGGCGTCGCAGCCGTGCGCTGCTGCCGCTGAAGGTGGTCGCACGCCAGGACCTGCCCGCGCTGCTGGCATTGTGGGCGGCCGCGCCGCTGTTGCTGGCGCTGCTGCTGGCCTGGCCGCTGGCGGCACTGCGTGACAGCGGCAGCCTGGCGGCAGTGCTGGGCCTGAGCGTGCTGGTCAGCGCCGGCCTGCTGGCGGCCTGGCGCACCTGGCCGTTGTGGAACGATGTCGAGCGCCTCGATGGCAGCCTTGCCCAGCACTGGCAGGCGCTGGCCGGGCGCGACCTGACCGCCTGGCGTGGCCTTGGCGTGGCCGCGCTGGTGATCGCGCTGTCCGCACTGGTGGTGCTGCCGGCCTGGCCGGGCCTGTTGCCGGAAAGCGCACGCTGGCCCGCCGCACTGGCGGTCGTGCTGCTGTCGCCGGTGCTGCACCTGCTGCTGCAGCGGGTCGCGCCCGCGCCGCTGGTGTCGCTGCGTCCCAGCCCGTTCGCAGCGGCCAGCAGCGAACAGGAACCGATGTTCCCCGCTGCGGCCGAAACCGCGCCGCTGGAGGCGATGGCGCCGCAGGAACTGACACCGGCGCTGTATGAAGCCGCGCGCCAGGGTCGCATCGACCGCGGCCTGCAGCTGCTGCAGGCAGGTGCCGATCCGTATGCGCTGCCGGACCCGAACTGGCGTGACCAGCGCAGCCTGGCGGTGCTGGCCGCGGTGCTGCCGGACCTGCGCCTGCTGCGCGAACTGATTGCCCGCGGCGTCGATGTGAATGCGCCGCACCGGGGCATGACCCCGCTGCTGGCCGCGACCCGCGACAGCTGGCATGGCCGCCCCGAAGCGGTGATGACCCTGCTCGCCAACGGCGCCGATTCGCGCGCCACCGACAGTGATGGCAACACCCCGCTGCACCATGCCGCACGCAGTTCCGACCCGGGCGTGGCCGCGCTGCTGCGCGATGCCGCCGCCGAAGTCGATGCGCTGAACCGCGAGGGCTGGTCGCCGCTGGCGGTGGCCTGCCAGGTCGGCAACTGGCGCCTGGCCCGCTTCCTGCTCGAACGTGGTGCACGCAGCGAACCGGCCGAAGGCACCCCAGTGCTGCTGGCCGCCGCCGCCACCGAGGACGACGATCCGGCCGGTGTGCAGCTGCTGCTCAAGCACAAGGCGCGGGCCGACGCGCGTGATCGCCAGCGCCGCAGTGCGTTGCACGAAGCGGCCCTGGCTGGCCACGTGGAGATCATCGGCGTGCTGCTCGGCGCGGGCGCCAATCTGGAAGCGCGCGATGCGCTGGGTCGTACACCGTGGCTGGAAGCGGCCCGTGCCGGTCGTGCCGCCGTGGTCGAGCACCTGCTGCCGCATAAGCCGGACCTGGTCGCGGTGGACGGCGAAGGCCGCAATGCGGTGCAGCTGGCAGCGATGGCCGAGGATGTCTCGCCGCTGCTGATCAAGCGCCTGGTCGAGCTGGGCATCGCCGCCGATGCGGCTGATCCGGTCGGCCGCCGCGCGGTGGACTACGCCGCTGAAGCCGGCCGCTGGGCGATCGTCGCCCTGCTGGACCCGTCCTATCCGTTGCCGGCCGCCGTCAGTGATGGCCTGGCCGAGCGCGGCGAAGCCGCCAGCGCCAGCGGCCTGCTGCCGGATCGCCCGCCGCTGACCCTGCTGCGCGAAGCACTGGGCTTCGGCAATACCGAGGGCATGGCCGCGCTGGCCAAGCTGTGCCAGCCGGAAGAACTGGGCGGCCTGCTGCTCGATCCGGAGCTGGCACTGGAGCCGCGCGCGGTCGATTGGCTGCTGGGCCACGGTGCGGATCCTTATGTGCGCGACGCCTGCGCCGACACCCCGATGTTCGCGCTGCTGTCGCGCGGCATCGATGCGGTGCCTGCGCTGCAGGTGATGCTGCAGCGTGGCCTGTCGCCGGCCGGTCGCGGCGGCCTGGCGCGTTTCCTCGCCGCCTGCGCGCAGCACGACCAGGCCGCCCGTGGCCTGGAACAGCTGGCGCTGGAACTGCTGGAACGCGGCGCCGATCCGTTCGCAGCTTCGCCAGCGGGCGATCCGCCGCTGTCACTGGCAGTGCGCCTGGGCTGGCTGCGCCTGCAGCAGGCCCTGCTCAAGGCCGGTGTCGATCGCGAAGCGCGCGACAGCCATGGCATGACCGCATTGCACCTGGCCACCGCATTGGCCCGCGAAGGCGCGCTGAAGCTGCTGGTGCAGCACGGCGCCTCGCCGGAAGCACGTGCCGCCGACGGCCAGACGCCGCTGGGCGTCGCGCTGTCGATCGGTCGCCGTGACCTGGCCGACTGGCTGGACTGGCGGGTGTGGCCGTTGCCGCGCCGTACCCTGCGCGAGGCCGATCTGCCGGCCGCCGCGATGGCCGGTGATGTGGATGCGGTGCGCCGCCTGATCGATCTGGGGTTCGCCGTCGACGCGGTCGATGCACAGGGCTGCACCGCGCTGCTGCGTGCGGCCGGTGGTGGTCACCTGGCGGTGACCGACCTGCTGCTGGCGCGTGGCGCCGATCCGCAGCACGCCGCGGCCAGTGGTGCGACGCCGCTGTCGGCGGCGGTCAGCATGCGCCAGGTGGATATCGTGTCGGCACTGCTCGATGCCGGCGCCAAGCTGGAACACCGCCTGCCGGGTGGGGTGACCGTGCTGATGCTGGCCTCGGCGCTGGGCCTGCCGGACATCGTCGCGCGCCTGCTCACTGCCGGTGCCGACGTGCATGCCGGTGACGCGCAGCAGCTGGGGCCGCTGCACTGTGCGGCGCTGTACGGCTTCAGTGCCCGCGACCGCTCGCGCCTGCTGGCCCTGCTCGACACCCTGCTGCTGGCCGGCGCCGAGCCGGACCAGGCTGCTGCCGGTTCGGTCACGCCGCTGCTGCTGCTGCTGGGCGCACGCGCCGAGCCGGGCACCGCCTGCGACGAGCAGGTGGTGATGGCAGCGGTAGAGCGCCTGCTGGATGAGGACGTCAGCCTGGACGTGCGCGATCCGCGCGGCTTCGGCCCGCTGCATCTGGCCGCGCTGCATGGACTGCCGCTGCTGGTGCAGCGTCTGCTGCGCGCCGGTGCCGATCCGGAAGTGCGCGACAGCCTCAACCGCAGCCCGCGCGAGATCGCAGTGATGCGCGGCTTCATCGACGTGGCCGGCGAGTTCGAACCGCGCGTGCCGGGCGTTTCGTCGATGGCGCGGTTCCTGCGCGACAACGGCTGACAGGCCGGGGTCGGATCTCTTTCCAACGGAAAGGGCTCTGACCCCAACATCGCGCCATCCACGCATGGCGTGGATCTACTGCCGGAATCCGCTGTGGGTAGTGCCGGCCGCTGGCCGGCAACCTCATGAAGCCTCCAGAATCCCGGGATTGCCGGCCAGCGGCCGGCACTACCGCATTCTGTGGTGGGTGCCGACCGTTGGTCGGCACGCCTACTCGCCGTCGCTCTCCGCGTCGGCCTCGAACAGGTGCATCAGGTCGTTGCGTGCATCGCGCGAGGTCTGGATCACCGCGGCCTCGTCGTCATACACCAGGTACTGGTCGCGCAGCAGTTGTTCGTCATGCTCGCGGAAGCGCTGCACATGGCGTTCGGCCACGTCCGGTGCCACGCCCAGCGCGGTCAGCACGCGGCCGCTCATCTCCAGGCTGGTGCCGAACACTTCGCGGAACGGCTCGGCCGACATGTCCATCAGGCGCCACGCATGCTGGCGGTTGCGTGCACGCGCCAGCACCTTCGCGTCCGGGTACAGCCGGCGCACCATGCGCACGGCGCGCAGGTTGGTCTCCGGGTCATCCACGGTGATCACGAACACGTCGATGTGCTCGCCACCCGCCGCACGCAGCATCTCCGGCCGGGTCGGGTCGCCGTAGTACAGCTGGTTGCCGAAGCGGCGCAGGTCGGCCACGGTGTCCGGGTTCGCCTCCAGCGCCACGAACGGCACCTTCTGTGCCGTCAGCAGGCGCGCGATCACCTGGCCGAAGCGGCCCATGCCGGCGATCAGCACCTTGGGCCGGTTGTCCGGCGCTACCTTGTCAGCCTCGGCCGCCTGGCGCGGTGCGGCCTTTTCCTGGCCGAGCAGTCTGAGCAGCGCGATCATCAGCAGCGGCGTGATCGCCATCGACAGGCCAACGATCGCCACCAGCCGGTCATGGTTGGCGTTGCCCAGCAGGTGCGCGCGCTGCGCTTCGTTGAACACCACGAAGGCGAATTCGCCGCCCAGCCACAGCACGCTGCCCAGCAGCAGCGACTGCCGTGAACTGAGCTTTGCAATACGGCCAATCACATACAGCAGGCTGAACTTGACCACCAGCAGGATCGCCACGCCGGCCGCGATCAGCCACGGCTCGGCGGCGATGCGGTCGAGGTCGATGCCCATGCCCACCGCGATGAAGAAAAGGCCCAGCAGCAGCCCCTTGAACGGCTCGATCTGCGCTTCCAGTTCGTGCCGGAACTCCGAATCGGACAGCAGCACGCCGGCCAGGAACGCGCCCAGGCTGGGGCTGAGGCCGGCTTCCTGCATGAACCAGGCGGTGCCGAGCACCACCAGCAGGGCGGTGGCGGTGAACACTTCCGGGCTGCGGGTGCGCGCGATGATGCTGAACACCTTGCGCAGCACCGGTCGCCCGCACAGGATCACCAGTGCCAGCGCGCCCAGCGCCACCATCGCATCCTCGATGCGCAGGGTCTCGTTCTTTACCCCGCCCAGCAGTGGGATGGCCGCCAGCAAGGGGATCGCGATCAGATCCTGGAACAGCAGGATGGCAAAGCCCAGCCGGCCATGGTCGCTGTTGATCGCCTTGTGCTCGGACAGCAGCTGCAGGCCGACCGCGGTGGACGACAGTGCCAGTGCCACACCCACCACCAGTGCGCTCTTCCACTGGAAATGGTCGAGCAGCAGCAGGCCGCCCAGCACCAGCCCGGACAGCGCCACTTGCGCCGCACCGGCACCGAACACCGAGCGCCGCATCACCTTCAGGCGTGCCGGCGACAGTTCCAGGCCGATCACGAACAGCAGCATCACCACGCCGATTTCGGCGGCGCCGAGGATGCGGTCGGCGTCCTGCACGAAGCCCAGTCCGTCCGGGCCCAGCACCACGCCGGCCGCCAGGTAGCCCAGTACCGCGCCGAAGCCGAACTTCTTGAACACCGGCACGGCGATGACCGCCGCCAGCAGCAGCACCAGGGCCAGTTCCAGACCACCGCTATGCATGGGAATACCTGGTCATCGGGGGAGCCCGCTGTGCGTCCGTTCGGGTGGGGGAGGGCGTGGCGAGCGCCACCACGACATTATGCGCGCCGGTCTGTGTACGCACGAGAACAACCGGCCGGGCGTCGTCGCGGGGCGGCCGGGTTGACCTGCATGGCCCACGGGTCCAGACTGCCCGCCGCTGGCGGCGCGTCCGTCGGCATACGCATCCCGGAGTCCCCAACCCATGTCCAGCGACAGTAGAAGTCGACCTCGTTCGACGCCAGCGATGGCCACCGCCTGACATCGGGACGGTTTGCCTGCGTTGGCGTTGCGCGAGGTCGCACCCCCACAAGGCAAAACCGATGAACCAGAAGCAATTGCTGCGCCCGGTGGCCGATGCCGCCGCACTGGCCGCACCGCTGGCGAACTACAACACCGCCGACGCGGTGGAATTCCTCAACACGCTGGAACTGACCCGCGCCGCGGAAACGCTGGCTGCGCTGCCGTTGCCGCGTGCAGTGAAGATGCTCGAAGCGCCGGAGCTGCACCGCAGCGGTGAGCTGGTGGCCGCGCTGCCACCGGCGCGGGCTGCGGCTCTGCTGGGCCTGATGGCCGACGACCGCGCCACCGACATCGTCCACGAGCTGGACGAAGAAGAGCGCGCGCGGCTGATCCCACTGCTGGGCACCGACGCCCGCCAGGCCATCCAGAAGCTGCTCAGCTACCCGCCGAACACGGCCGGTGCGCTGATGACCACCGAGTACGTGGCGGTGCCTGCCAGCTGGACCGTGGCGCAGACCCTGCAGCACATCCGCCAGGTCGAGCGCACCCGCGAGACGGTGTACGCGATCTACGTGCTGGAGCCGGCCAGCCAGCAGCTGCAGCAGGTGGTGACCATGCGCCGGCTGATCACCGGCCTGCCCGAGGAATCGATCCTGGACGTGGCCCAGGTCAATCCGCCGGTGACGGTGGATGCGCTGATGGACCAGGAAGAAGTGGCACGGCTGATCCGCCGCCACGACCTGCTGGCGATCCCGGTGGTCGACGCGCAGCAGCAGATGCTCGGCATCGTCACCGTGGACGACGTGCTCGATGCGCTGATCGAGGAATCCACCGAGGACGCGCACAAGTTCGGCGGCATGGAGGCACTGGACAAGCCGTACATGCAGATCGGCTTCTTCGAGATGCTGCGCAAGCGCGCCGGCTGGCTGAGCGTGCTGTTCCTGGGTGAGATGCTGACCGCCAGCGCGATGCAGCACTACGAAGACGAACTGGCACGCGCGGTGGTGCTGACCCTGTTCATCCCGCTGATCATGAGCTCGGGCGGCAACTCCGGTTCGCAGGCCACCTCGCTGCTGATCCGCAGCCTGGCGCTGCGCGAACTGCGCCTGCGCGACTGGTGGAAGGTGGCCCTGCGCGAGATCCCGACCGGCATGGTGCTGGGCGCGATCCTTGGCTGCCTGGCCATCGTGCGTATCGTGATCTGGCAGCTGGGCGGCCTGCACGACTACGGCGAGCACTGGATACTGCTGGCGATCACCATCGGCGCCGCGCTGGTCGGCATCGTCACCTTCGGTTCGCTGTCCGGCTCGATGCTGCCCTTCATCCTGAAGCGGCTCGGCTTCGACCCGGCCAGCGCCTCGGCCCCGTTCGTAGCCACCCTGGTGGACGTGACCGGCCTGGTGATCTATTTCAGCATCGCCGCGATGATCCTGCACGGCACGCTGCTGTAACAAAAAGGGGACGGAGGGGATTAAGTCGTTTGTGCACAAACGACTTAATCCCCTCCGTCCCTTTTTTGGGTACCGTAGGCGCATGAGTACCTACCACCTGCAGTCCGTGTTCCGTCCGCAGTCGGTCGCGGTGATCGGCGGCAGCCCGCGCGAGCGCTCGGCCGGGCGCGCGGTGATGCGCAACCTGCGCGGCACCGGCTTCCCCGGCAAGGTGGCGTGGATCAATCCACGGCATGCCGAGATCGATGGCATCCGCACGGTCAAGCGGCTGAAGGACCTGGACTGGGTGCCCGACCTGGTGGTGATCACCGCACCGGCGGCGATCGTGCCGCAGGTGGTGCGCACTGCCGCCGAACGTGGCGTGCAGGCGGCGATCATCCTCACCGCGCACCTGGGCGAAGGCCCGGATTCGCCGTCGGCACAGGTGGAAGCGGTGGCCCGCAAGCATGGCCTGCGCATCCTCGGCCCGCACTGCCTGGGCGTGATCGCACCGCATGCACGGCTCAACGCGAGCATCGCCGCGCACTTTCCGCAGGCCGGTGACCTCGCGCTGATCTCCGAATCCTCGGCCATTGCCGCCGCGCTGGTGGAATGGGGCGTGGCGCGCTCGGTCGGCTTCTCCGCCGTGGTCTCGCTGGGCGACACGATGGACGTCGACTTCGGCGACCTGCTCGACTACTTCGCCACCGACTACCGCACCCGCGCCATCCTGCTCTACGTCGAGCAGATCAAGGACGCGCGCAAGTTCATGTCGGCCGCGCGTGCCGCCGCCCGCGCCAAGCCGGTGGTGGTGGTGAAGTCCGGCCGCGCCGAGCGCGTGCAGCCGGGCAGCCGCGATACCCATGTGCAGGCCCTGGCCCGCGCCGATGATGTGTACGGTGCGGCCTTCAACCGCGCCGGCCTGCTGCGCGTGGGGGCGCTGGACGAGCTGTTCACCGCCGCCGAATCGCTGGGGCGGCTGGGCACCTTCCCCGGTCGGCGCCTGGCCATCCTCAGTAACGGCGGTGGCGTTGGTCGTCTTGCCGTGGACCAGCTGATCGCATTGCGTGGCACGCTGGCCAACCTGTCCGACAGCACCATCGAGAAACTCGACGCGGTGCTGCCGCAGGGCTGGTCGCGCAGCAATCCGGTCGACATCGTGGTCGACGCCGATGGTGACCGCTATGCCGCGGCCATCGAAGCGCTGCTGGCCGACAACGAGAACGACGCGGTGATGGTGGTCAACGTGCCGACCGCGTTCACCTCATCGGCGGACGCTGCGCAGGCGCTCACCCGCACGCTCGGCCTGCGCCCGCGCCACCATCGCGACAAGCCGGTGTTCGCGGTGTGGCTGGGCAACGACGACCAGGCTACCGCCACGCTCAACGCGGCACGCGTGCCGACCTACCCGACCGAGGCCGAAGCCGTCCGTGGCTTCCAGCACCTGGTGCGCTACCGCGAAGCGCAGAACGCGTTGATGGAAACGCCGCCCAGCCTGCCGCAGGACTTCAGCGTCGACACGGCCGCCGCGCGCACGCTGGTCGATGCCGCACTGGCCAACGGCCAGCAGTGGCTGGACCCGCTGGCCACCCATGAACTGCTCAAGGCCTATGGCATTCCCTCCGCGCCGGTGATGCATGCGCGCGATGCGCACGAGGCGATGGACCTGGCGCAGCCGCTGCTGGAGCGCGGTGCCACGGTCGCACTGAAGATTCTCTCGCCGGATATTCCGCACAAGTCGGAAGTGGATGGTGTGCGCCTCAACCTCTCCACCCTGCCGGCGGTGCAGAGCGCGGCCAACGCAATCCTGTCGCGTACGCGCCAGCTGCGGCCGGATGCGCGCATCGACGGCCTGCTGGTGCAGCCGACCATCGTGCGTCCGAAGGCGCGTGAGCTGATCGTCGGCATTGCCGATGACGCAACGTTCGGCCCGGTGATCGTGGTCGGTCGTGGCGGTACCGCGGTCGAAGTGATCAACGACAAGGCGCTGGCGCTGCCACCGCTGGACCTGCGCCTGGCCCATGAGTTGATCGGCCAGACCCGTGCCTCGCGCATCCTCAAGGCCTACGGCGATGTGCCCGCCGCCGACGAGCGCGCACTGGCGCTGGCGTTGGTCAAGCTGGCACAGCTGGCCGCCGACATTCCCGAAGTGCGCACGCTGGACATCAATCCGCTGCTGGTCGACGGCAAGGGCATCCTCGCTCTCGACGCCCGCGTGGCGGTGGCGCCGTCGCGCATCCTGCACAAGGGCCGCGGCCATCCGCGTTTCTCGGTGTTCCCATACCCGAAGGAGTGGGAGCGCACCATTGAACTGTCCGATGGCGGCCGTGCCTTCGTACGCCCGGTGCGGCCGGAGGACGACGCACTGTTCCGCGCGTTCTTCGCCCGTGTCAGCGACGAGGACCTGCGCCTGCGCTTCTTCCAGTCGGTGAAGCACTTCAGCCACGAGTTCATCGCGCGCCTGACCCAGCTCGACTACGCACGCTCGATCGCGTTGGTGGCGATCGAACCGCGCAGCGGCGAAATGCTGGGCGCGGTGCGCCTGCACGCCGATGCCGATTACCACCGTGGCGAGTACGGCATCCTGATCCGTTCGGACCTGAAGGGCCACGGCATCGGCTGGCGGTTGATGGCGATCATGATCGAGTACGCCAAGTGGCTGGGCCTGGACGTGGTCGAAGGCCAGGTGCTGCGCGAGAACAGCACCATGCTGGCGATGTGCCAGAGCCTGGGCTTCAAGACGAAGCTGGACCCGGATGACCCGACGGTGATGATGGTGACCCTGCCGGTGCAGCAGGTCGAGGTGCCCGAAGTGCCGCCGGCGGCGTGATCCGCGCTCGGCGATGCACCGGTCTCACCGCATCGGTTCCACCACCACCGCCGTGCCATAGCACAGTACCTCGGTCAGCCCGGTCATCACATCGGTGGCGTCGTAGCGCATGCCGATGATCGCGTTGGCGCCCAGCTGCCGCGCGTGCTTGACCATGTCGCGGTAGGTTTCCTCGCGGGCCTGTTCGCACAGCTCGGTGTAGATGGTGATGTTGCCACCGAAGAGCGTCTGGATGCCGCCCAGGAAGTTGCCGACGATCGAACGCGAGCGCACGGTGATGCCACGCACCACGCCGAGGTTGCGTACGACGCGATGGCCGGGCAGTTCGAAGGCGGTGGTGACCAGCGCATCGTCGAAGCGCAGTGCCGGCGGGGAAGGGGTGCCGCTGTTGTAGGGGTCTGCCATGGTCGCGTCCGTGTCGCTGCCTTCTGTAGAGTCGAGCCATGCTCGACTGGCTGTGCTCGACTCTACAACGCAATCGCCCGTTGCGGCATGGTTCCGTCACCGTGCTGGCGCGACAATAGCCCCATGACCGACCGTATCTCCCTGTTGCTGCTGCCCGGCCTGCTCAACGATGCCGAGCTGTGGCGCGCGCAGCTGGCCGACCTGGCCGATATCGCCGACTGCACCGTGGGCGACCAGACCCGTGGCGAGACCCTGCAGGCGGTGGCCGAAGACGTGCTGGCGCAGGCACCGGAGCGCTTTGCGCTGGCCGGGTTCTCGCTGGGTGGCTTCGTGGCCCAGCAGATCCTGCGCATCGCGCCGGAGCGGGTGCTGCAGCTGGCGCTGATCGACACCTCGATCCACGCCGACTCACCCGAGCGCGCCGAGCAGCGCCGCAGCCAGCGCGCCAGCGTGCGCCTGCCGGGGAAATTCCACGGCTTCGGTGATGTGCTGATGCGCAGCTACATCGATGCTTCGCGGCTGGACGACTACGTGCTGGTGCAGCGCGTGCGCGACATGACCGCCCGCCTGGGCGCGGGCGTGTTCCTGCGCCAGAGCGCGCTGGAGCGCCGCGATGGCCATGATGTGCTGGCCGGTTACCGCGATCCGCTGCTGATCGTGTGCGGTGCGAACGATCGCATCACGCCGCTGGCGGTGAGCGAGGAAATGCACGCGATGGTGCCGCACTCGCAGCTGGTGGTGGTGCCCGACTGCGGGCACCTGGCGCCGATGGAGAAGCCGGACGAGGTCAGTGCGGCGATGCGTGGGTGGTTGCTGCAAGGCGAGGGATAGCTCTGCCTTTGGTAGGTGCCGACCTTGGTCGGCACGGTGTTTCATCGATCGATCAGACGTCAGCGCCGACCAAGGTCGGCGCCTACCAGGGCAGTTGCGTGCCGTCGTTGGAATCAGTCCCAGGCCGGGGCAATCCCTTCCGGATTCGCCAGGCGATGGCCGCGGTCGAGCTTGGCGATCTGTGCCATGTCTTCGTCGGTCAAACGGATCGCTGCCGCTTCCAGGTTGCTCGACAGGTTCTCGCGCTTGGTCGACGACGGGATCACCGAGAAGCCCTGCTGCAGCGCCCAGGCCAGTGCGATCTGCGCCGGCGTGGCCTGGTGGCGGCCGGCAATGGCCTGGATCACCGGGTCCTTGATCACCTCGCCATAGGCCAGGCTCATGTAGGCGGTGACGTGGATGCCGTTGTCCTGCAGGAACTTCACCAGCAGGCGGTTCTGCAGGTAAGGGTGGACTTCGATCTGGTTGGTGGCGATGGCATCGGCACCGAGGATGCCGATCGCCTTGCGGGTCTGCGCGATGGTGAAGTTCGAGATGCCGATCTCACGGGTCAGGCCCTGCGCCTTGGCTTCGGCCAGTGCGGTCAGGTACTCCTCCATCGGCACGTCGACCTTGTCGTTCGGCGAGGGCCAGTGGATCAGCGCCAGGTCCACCTGGTCGGTGCGGAGCTTCTCCAGGCTGGTGCGCAGGCTGGCCAGCAGCGCATCGCGCTTGAACGCAGTGACCCAGACCTTGGTGGTCAGGTAGATCTCATCGCGTGGCACGCCGGAGTCGGCGATGGCCTGGCCGACTTCGGCTTCGTTCCCGTAGATCTGCGCGGTATCGATGGCGCGGTAGCCGACCGCCAGCGCGTTGCGCACGGAGTCGATCACGGTCTGGTCTTTCAGGCGGAAGGTGCCGAGACCGAAGGCGGGGACAGTCATGGGGGGCTCCAGCAGAGGGGGAGGGAGGCGGGAATATCCAGCAAAGGGTAGGCCAGTGACCGCGTGCATGCCGGCAACGGTGCATTGCATCACCGTGTATGACCGCGAGGCCGCTGCGGGCCCCGGTGGGTGTAGACCGCCTTGTGGGTGCGGACCGTTGGTCCGCACGGATTCCTGCCATCGCCCGACCAACGGTCGGGCGCCACCCATGCGGCGTCGGACGCAGCCGGCCATCGACCGGCAAGACCCCTGTGGTGGGTGCGGACCGTTGGTCCGCACGGATTCCGATAGTAGTGCCGGCCGCTGGCCGGCAATCGCATCAATCAGGCCGCGCGTGCCAGCCCGCCCTTCACCGCCGCCGTGGTCGACAGATCGAACACGTCCACCGCATCGATCAACCGGTTCGCCTGCTGCTCCAGGCTGCGCGCGGCGGCGCTGGCCTCTTCCACCAGCGCGGCGTTCTGCTGGGTGGTGCCGTCCATCTGGATCACGGTCTGGCTGACCTGTTCGATGCCCGCGCTCTGCTCCTGCGAGGCCGCGGAGATCTCGGCCATGATGTCGGTCACGCGCTGCACCGATGCAACGATCTCGGCCATGGTGTCGCCGGCCTCGCGCACGCGCTGCGCGCCATGGCCGACCTGTTCCACCGAGGCTTCGATCAGTGACTTGATCTCCTTCGCGGCCGCCGCCGAGCGCTGCGCCAGCGTGCGCACTTCGCTGGCGACCACCGCGAAGCCGCGGCCCTGTTCACCGGCGCGCGCCGCTTCCACCGCGGCATTCAGCGCCAGGATGTTGGTCTGGAACGCGATGCCATCGATCACGCTGATGATCTCGGCGATCTGCCGCGACGAGGTTTCGATCGCGCCCATCGTTGCCACCACCTGGCCGACCACGCTGCCACCGTGCGAGGCGACCGTATGTGCGCCGATCGCCAGCTGGTTGGCCTGGCGCGCATGTTCGGCGTTCTGGCGCACGGTGGAGGTCAGTTCCTCCATCGACGCCGCTGTCTCTTCCAGGTTGGCGGCCTGCTGTTCGGTGCGGCGCGACAGGTCATTGTTGCCGGCGGCGATCTCCGCCGCAGCGGTGTGGATGTTGCCGGAGGCGTGCTTGATGTCGGTGACGATGGTCGCCAGCTGCGCGGCGGTGGTATTGGCATCGCCGGCGATACGCGCGAACACGCCCTGGAAATCCCCGTGCATGCGCGCGCCGAGGCGTCCATCGGCGATCGCGCGCAGCATGCTGGAGACCTCGCCCAGGTTCAGCTCAGTGGTCTGCATCAGGCGGTTCAGGCCCTCGACCATCGCGCGGAAATCATGCTCGAAGCGGGCACTGTCACCGCGCTGGCTGAAGTCACCGGCGGCCGCCGCTTCGGCCAGGCGGCGGATCTCGCCGTTGATCGCGCCGAGGTTGTGCTTGACCGCATCCAGCGCTTCGGTGATCACCGCCTTCTCGCCGGGCAGGCGCTCCATGTCCTGGCTGAGGTCGCCGACGGCGTAGCGGCCCATGATCGAGATCGCGCGCATCTTGACCTGGATGTGCGCATCGACCAGCGTGTTGCAGTCGGCCACCATGGTGCCGAACGCGCCGGGGAAGGCAGCGGCGTCCATGCGATGGCTGATGGTGCCGGCTTCGTGCGCCTGCGCCATCGCGGTCTGTGTATCCAGCACGCCGCGCAGCGTGGACTGCACCGCCTGCATGGCCTGCGCGAGGCGACCGATTTCATCGCGGCTGCGCACCTGTACTACGTGCTGCAGGTCACCGGCGGCCACCGCGCGCGCCGCCGCTTCCACTGCCAGCACCGGTTGCACCACCGCGCGCCGCAGCCACCAGGCCAGGCCCATCAGCAGCAGTACGGCGGCCAGCACGGTCAGCGCAGCGCACAGCAGCAGGGTCTGCCGCGCCTGCTGCGAGCGTGTCGACAGCGCCGCTTCGGCCACCTGCGTGGCGTGCGTGCTCAGGGCGTCCAGTGCCGCCGCCACCGGACGATCCTTGCCGCGCACGAGGTTGTCGCCGGCGGCGGGATCGTAGCTGGCCTCGGCAAACGCCTGCAGCGCCGCGTGATAGTCCTGCTGCAACTGTGCGTGCAGGCCGATGAACGCCTGTGCCAGTTCACGCGTGCGCGCGTCCGGGCTGGTCACCAGGCCCTTGGCAAGTTGTTCGACCAGGCGGCCTTCGCTGCCGAAGGCCTCCAGGTGGCGCTGACGCAACGCGTCGTCGTGGCCGCGCAGCAGCACGTTCTTCCATTCCTGCACCTGGCCGCGGAATTCACGCTGCAGGCGTTCGGCATCGCGGCTGTGCGCGACTTCGGGCGGAACCTCGGTGGACAACTTCAACCAGGCGGAGGCCAGGCCCGCCAGAGCGCACAGCAGGACCACGGCCAGACCAACAGAAACCGCGCCGAGCAGCTTGGACTGCAGGCGCGGAGCACGGACAGACGCATTCATGGGGAAGAACTCTCGGGAAGGGGCACTGCGGTATCGACCCGCCGCGCACGCACTGAAGTGCGACGTGCATCACATTCGCGTTTCGTTTAGTGATGTGAAGAAACTATTTCATAGGACAAATGTGTCCATATGGAACGAATGCGGACCCTCGACAGGAGAATTAAATGTAACTATTGTTGTTACATGAAATCCGCGAACCCCCTCTCCGATGCCCTGCACGTGATGGCGCACCTGGTCGGCCAATCCGCCCCGCGCACCTCCGAGCAGCTGGCATCGTGCCTGCCGACCCACCCGGTGGTGATCCGCCGCCTGCTGGCGCAGCTGCACAAGGCCGGCCTGGTGCACAGTGCCCGCGGCCATGGGGGCGGCAGCCAGCTGGCCCGCGACGCCGCAGCCATCACCCTGCATGACATCTACCTGGCGGTGGGCGCACCGCCGCTGGTGCAGGTCGGTACCCGCGATCCGGGCGGTGGCTGCCCGATCCAGCAGCTGGTCAACAGTGCCCTGCTGGAGGGCGCACGCGAGGCGCAGCGGCTGCTCGAACAGCGCCTGCAGGCGACCACGCTGGACCAGCTCGGCGCCGATTTCGCCCGCCATCTCGCCCATCACCGTTCCCTGGAAGGTCATCATGAATCCTGATGTGCTCATCGTCGGCGGCAGCTATGCCGGCATCGCCGCCGGCCTGATCCTGGCCCGTGCCCGGCGGCCGGTTACCGTGATCGACGCCGGTTCGCCGCGTAACCGCTTCGCCAGCCATTCGCACGGGGTGCTGGGGTTGGATGGCATCAGCGGCGCCGAGCTGCTGAAAACCGCGCGCCAGCAACTGCTGGACTACCCCAGCGTGCGCTGGGTGCATGCCGAGGCCGTGCAGGCCACCGCCAGCGCCGATGGCGTGGAAGTGCGTACCGCCGATGGCCAGGTGCTGGCCGCGCGCAAGCTGCTGCTGGCCAGCGGCATCGCCGACCAGCTGCCGGAACTGCCCGGACTGGCCGAGCGCTGGGGCAGCACCGTGCTGCACTGCCCCTACTGCCACGGTTATGAAGTGGGTGGTGGCGCAATCGGCCTGCTTGGCGGCCATCCGATGTCGGCCAGCAAGGCACCGCTGTTCGCCGACTGGGGCAATGTCACCTTCTTCAGCCAGGGCCTGCCGATCACCGACGAGGAGCAGGCGGCCATGCAGCAGCGCGGCGTGCAGATCGAGACCTCACCGGTACTGGGGGTGCAGGGCGACCAGCCGACCTGGCTGGAAGTGGAGCTGGCCGATGGCCGCCGCATCGCCCAGCGTGCGCTGTTCGTGCCGGCCACCCAGGCGATGGCCACGCCGCTGGTGCAGCAGTTGAACTGCGCGCTGGCCGAGAGCCCGTTGGGCGTGCTGATCGAGGTCGATGCGATGAAGCAGACCTCGGTGCCGAACGTGTATGCCGCAGGCGATGCGACCACGGTCGGCAACATCACCCTGGCCACCGCCGAAGGCGTGCGTGCGGGGATCGGCATGCACCATGCGCTGGTGGCAGAAGACAGCGTGCCGCGCTGAACCTCTCGGGGTCAGATCCCTTTCGCAGAAAGGGCTCTGACCCCCGGCATGACGTGCTGCTCTGGTAGAGGCCGACCTCGGTCGGCGCAGTTCCATCCACGCATGGCGAGGATCTACTGCAGAGCGGTCGCGCGCGATTGAGGCGCGGTGGGTGCCGGCCTTGGCCGGCACCACTCCATCATCCCTTCACGCACAGCACCTGGCGCAGGGTGTGCACCACGTCGACCAGGTCCAGCTGTGCGGCCATTACATCGTCGATCGACTTGTACGCGGCCGGCGACTCATCCAGCACGCCGCTGTCCTTGCGGCATTCCACGTGCGCGGTGGCCTCGCGGTGCTGGGCCAGCGTGATCTGCTGGCGCGCAGCGCCACGGCTCATTACCCGGCCGGCACCGTGGCTGCAGCTGTGGAAGCTGTCTGCGTTGCCCTTGCCACGCACGATGTAGCTGCGCGTGCCCATGCTGCCGGGAATGATGCCCAGCTCGCCCTCGCGCGCGCTCACTGCACCCTTGCGCGTCACCAGCAGTTCCTGGCCGTGGTGCGTCTCCTTCTGCACGTAGTTGTGGTGGCAGTTCACCGCCATCGCAGCCAGCTGGAACTTCGGCAACCGGTGGCGCATTTCGGCCAGCACCCGCGACATCATTGCCTCGCGGTTCTGCCGGGCATAGTCCTGCGCCCACGACACCGCTTCGACGTAGTCATCGAACAGCGGCTCGCCTTCCATGAAGAACGCCAGGTCCTTGTCCGGCAGGTGGAAGCCGAGCACGCGCCGGGCCAGTTCCTCGCGCGCCTTCTCGATGAAGTACGTGCCGATCAGGTTGCCGGTGCCACGCGATCCGCTGTGCAGCATCACCCACACCGTGTCCGTCTCGTCCAGGCACAGTTCGATGAAGTGATTGCCGCCGCCCAGCGTACCCAGCTGGCGGTCGAGCTTGTCGGTGCGGATCCTGCGGTGCCTGTCCTTGATCTTCTCCAGGCCGGCGGCCAGCCCGGACTGCACCAGCCGGGTGTGGATGCTGTCGGGCATGCGCTGGTGCTCGCCGCCGCGCCCGTTGCCGACCGGGATGCTGCGCTCGATGCTGTTGCGCAGCTGCCGCAGGTCATCGGGCAGGTCATTGGCGCGCAGCGTGGTACGCACGGCGGCCATGCCGCAGCCGATGTCGACGCCGACCGCGGCCGGGATGATCGCACCGCGGGTCGGGATCACCGAGCCCACGGTCGCGCCCTTGCCCAGGTGCACGTCCGGCATCACGGCCACCCACGGCCCGACGAACGGGATCGCGGCGATGTTGCGCAGCTGCTCATGCGCCTGCGCTTCCAGCGGCACACCGTTGACCCAGCCCTTGATCGGCGTGGTGCCCTCGGCGTGCAGCCATTGATAGTTGTGTTGAGTGTCCATGTCTTCGTCTATGTCCTTGATGGGCCGGTGGCGCGTCCCTGCGCCACCGCTACCCCCTACCTGATCGTCACCAGCTGCTTCAGCACGCCATCCAGGCCGCCGAACACGGTGAGCTTGTCGATCTTCTCGGTGACCTTCTCCAATGCCTCCAGCTCCTTCAAGCGCATCAGCACCGGGTTGTCCTCGATCAGCTTTGCGGTGTTGAGCTGCGAACGCGTGGTGTTGGCCTCCTCGCGACGGCGGATCACGCTGGCCTGGGCCTGCTTCTCGGCCAGCACCACACCGTTGAGGATCTCCTTCATCTCGCCCGGCAGGATCACGTCCTTGATGCCCACGCCGAGCAACCGCACGCCGTGGCCCTCGATCGCTGCCTGCACATGGGCGGCGATCTCGCCGTCCAGTGCCGCCTTGTCGCCCAGCAGCTCGTCCAGGCTGCGCGCGGCAATGGCCTGGCGCAGGCCGAACTGCAGCTGCCGGTAGACGAACTCATCGGCATTGCTGAGCGTGCGGTGTGCACGCACCGGGTCGACCACCTGCACGGTCGCGGCCAGGTTCACCCGCAGGGTCACCTTGTCGCGGCTGAGCAGTTCCTGGCCGGACACGTCCAGCGAACGCGCACGCAGCTCCACACGCTCCACCGACACGTTGCCGTTGAAGTTCCAGAACGCGTGCAGGCCGGCGTCCAGCGTCTGTCGCAGCGTGCCATCGATGAACAGCAGGCCGACCGACTCGCTTGGCACGGTGCTGATCACCGCCACACGCGGTAGCACGCCCAACTGGCCCAGGCGCTGCTGCACGTCCGCCGGAATGCGCGGCTCGTCACCCAGCGCCATCACGCGCACCTGGGTGTCGACCGAACCCCGCCAGTACAGGCGGCGGCTGCCCGGCGGCAGGACTTCATCGATGCGGCCGTTGCGCAGCAACAGGCCGACCTCGATGGCACCGACGTTGGCCAGCACGAAGTGCGTGTCCAGCGTTGCGCCCAGTGCTTCGATCAGGCTGTCCTGGTCGCTGCCGGTATAGGCCGCGCCCTTCGATGCGGTGTGGATGTCCACGTGCGGGCGGCCGCCGAACGGCGACAGGCGGTGCACGCCCGGCAGCAGGATCTGCTGGAAACGACGGTTGCGATACACCAGGCCGCGCTCGCCGTCGCCGATCACGACCTTGATGGTCCAGAACATGGGAGTCTCTCCTTGTATGGCTCTGGTGGTTCGACCCGTTGCGGATGAATCGCCATGACCCGGGTCGATCAGGTCGTGGCGAGGCCGCCTGCACACCACATGCAGGCAGCGGAAGAGGGCGGCCATCGGCGGACGGTCCGCGCGCGGAGCCTCCGGTGCACCGGCTCTGCTGCCAACGTCGTTCCCGGCAGGCAGCACCGGTGCGGAACGTGGCTGGCAGTGGCGGCGGGCCGGGGCCCGGCGAGCGGTCCGTTGCCTTCCACGTTCCTGCCCGAAGGCGTTGTCCGTGGACGGCGACGATGGCCGCTGGGGCTTGCGCCCCGGGTGTTGCTTCAAGTCATGACGTGACAGGTCATGTGGTTTGGAGTGGGAGTCGAACCCACGACAGACGGAATCAGGATCCGTTGCTCTACCCTACTGAGCTATCCAGTTGGGGACCGCGCGGAATCGAACCGCGTACCGGCGAACCGGCGCCTGCCCCCAGCAGGCGATCCAGGCGATGGCATGTCCGCGACCTCCGGCATACGCCACGGCAACGCCGCGCGCACCAGCCCGTGGTGGAAACGGGACCGTTGGAGAATCGAGGGTGCAGGCCACCGACATTATCGCGAGCGATAATGTTTGGGTGCGATGCAGATAATGTCCAGGCGTCGCCAATCGCGCGAAGTAAATCCTTCGGCGGGGCGGGAAAAACCTGGGTCAGTGAGCGGCGGGTTGCCGCGCGGGGTGCAGTTCTGGCATCGCGGGTCCTTGTGCCGACGCAAACGAAAACGCCCCCGGGACTTGCGTTCCGAGGGCGTCGTCAAGCCTCGGAGATCGGGGTGGCCGATCTCCGCAGGGCGGGTATCAGGCCGTTGTCAGCTGGACTTCCTTGCCGAACGCGCGCGCCAGCACGTCCATGCGCAGGCATGGCAGCAGTTTGGCGATGGCGACGGAATGCGCGTTCAAGGGAAGTTTCCAGTGGTTGTTGAAACGAGGTGCGCACGATAAACCACGATTTACTCGTGCGCAACCATTTTGTTGAATTATTTTCTTCGGCATTGTGCGATGCCGGCCAGCGGCCGGCACTACCCGGTCTCATGCTTCCGTGCTGGCGGCATCGAGTTGCGCGACATCCTGCACGCTCAGCGACACGTTGGCCGCCGCCAGCAGATCGTGCAGCTGCTCGACGCTGGTGGCGCTGACGATCGGCGCGGTGATCGACGGCCGTGCGATCTGCCATGCCAATGCAATCTGTGCAGCGCTGGCGCTGTGCTTGCTGGCCACGTCATCCAGCGCCTGCAGGATGCGCAGGCCACGCGGATTCAGATAGCGCTTCACCACCGTTTCGCCACGTGCCGGGCTCTTGGCTGCATCGGCCGGTGTGCGGTACTTGCCGCTGAGGAAGCCGCTGGCCAGGGCGTAGTAGCCGATCACGCCGATCTGTTCGCGCTGCACCAGCGGTTCCAGCTCCTTCTCGTAGGCGGCACGGTCGTACAGGTTGTACTCCGGCTGCAGGGTTTCGTAACGCGGCAGTTTGTAGTCGGTGGACACCTTCAGCGCATCGGCCAGGCGCATGGCGCTGTAGTTGGAGGCACCGATCGCGCGCACCTTGCCGGCTTCGATCAGGCGGCCGAACGCGGCCAGGGTCGCTTCCAGCGGCGTCGACTCATCATCCTCGTGGGCCTGGTACAGATCGATCACATCGGTCTGCAGGCGGCGCAGCGAATCCTCGACCGCGGCATTGATGTTGTCCGGGGTCAGGCCGGGGCGTTCGGCCCACTTGGCCACCTTGGTCGCCAGCACCACCTTGTCGCGCTTGCCGCTGCGGGCGAACCACTTGCCGATCAGCGTTTCCGATTCGCCACCGGCATTGCCCGGCACCCAGGCCGAATACACATCGGCGGTGTCGACCAGGTTGAAGCCGGCGTCGACGAAGGCATCGAGCAGGGCGAAGCTGGCCTTCTCATCGGCGCTCCAGCCGAACACGTTGCCACCGAAGGCGAGCGGACGTACATGCAGGCCGGAACGGCCCAGTTCGCGGGTTGCCGTCATGGGCACGGACTCCTTGGGGGAAGTGTTCCAGAATAGAACGCGTTGTGTGACCGTGCTGCGGCGGTGACCACAAAACAGTGTTCCGCGATACGCATGCAGCTAACGTTTTGTGAACACCTGGGACGCCGCGGCTGCTAGTCTCGCCGCATCTTCCGCTGGAGTCGCTCCGATGATGCCTGCTTCGTCCCTGCGTGGTTGCCGCCTGCTGCTTGCTTCGGCCCTGCTTGCCGCTGTTCCCGCGTTCGCCGCACCGGCCACGGTGGCACCGGCGAAGATCCAGGTCTCACCGGCCATCGATGCGGCGGTGAAGGCGTCGACCCGTGATGCCAACAACGTCAAGCGCGATGGCTTCCGCCATCCGGCGCAGACGCTGTCGTTCTTCAAGGTGACGCCGGAAAAGACCGTCATCGAGATCACCCCCGGCAACGGCTGGTACTCGGAAATCCTGGCGCCGCTGCTGCACGACAAGGGTCATTACGTCGCCGCCGTGGTCGATCCGATGGCCGTTGCCGAAGGTCGCGGCCGTGACTACCAGCAGCGCAGCCGCGACAGCCTGGAAAAGAAGTACGGCGCTGCGCCGGCACAGTTCGGCAAGACCGCGGTGGTGGCCTACGATCCGGCCAAGCCGGTGTTCGGCCCGGCCAGTTCAGCCGACGTGGTGCTGACCTTCCGCAACGTGCACAACTGGCGCAAGGCCGGCCAGGCGCAGGGCATGTTCCAGGGCTTCTTCAACGTGCTCAAGCCGGGCGGCGTGCTGGGCGTGGTCGAGCATCGCGCCAAGGCCGATGTGGCCGACGACGATGACACTGGCTATGTCGGCCAGCAGCAGGTGATCGCGATGGCCGAGGCCGCCGGCTTCACGCTGGATGCGCGCAGCGAGGTCAACGCCAACCCGCGCGACACCAAGGACCACCCGAACGGCGTGTGGACGCTGCCGCCGACCAACCAGCACGACAAGGCCGATGATGCGAAGTACCAGGCGATCGGCGAAAGCGACCGCATGACCCTGCGCTTCATCAAGCCGTAAGGCGGTAGCGCCGGGCTGGTGCATGTTGACTCTGTAGAGCCGAGCCCATGCTCGGCTGCTGTTGCGTTCCGCCGCGCTGAGCGCGATGAGCCGAGCATGGGCTCGGCTCTACAGTCGAGTGGCGCGTGGCGCGGCGTGGGACACTATCCCACCCGCCGCCCGTCGTGCCCGCAATGCTGATCGCCTTCAACAAGCCCTTCAACGTGCTCTGCCAGTTCACCGACCGCAGTGTGCCGCCGCGGCCGACCCTGGCCGGGTTCGGCCTGCCGCCGCGCGTGTATGCCGCCGGTCGCCTGGACCATGACAGCGAGGGCCTGCTGCTGCTGACCGACAACGGCACGCTGGCGCACAAGCTGACCGACCCGAAGCACAAGGCTGACAAGACCTACTGGGTGCAGGTGGAAGGCATGCCCAGCGACGAGCAGCTGCAGCAGCTGCGCGAAGGCGTGGTGCTCAATGATGGGCCGACCCTGCCGGCGAAGATCGAACGCCTCGATCCGGCGCCGTCGCTGTGGACGCGCGATCCACCGGTACGTTTCCGCAAGACCGTGCCCGACAGCTGGCTGGCGATCACGATCCGCGAGGGCCGCAACCGTCAGGTGCGGCGGATGACTGCAGCGGTGAACCTGCCGACGCTGCGGCTGGTGCGGGTGTCGATGGGGCCTTACCGGCTGGATGACCTGCAGCCTGGGCAGTGGCGGCAGATCGGTTGAAACAGAAAGGGCCGGAGGCCTTGCGGCGTCCGACCCTCATGCAGTGCCTTGGGGTCAGAGCCCTTCCTGCGGAAGGGGTCCGACCCCGGCAGACTCAGGCGTCGCTGCCGATATCGCTGTGCTCGTCCACCACGGTGTCGTTGCGGCGGTCGCGTGCGCTGATTCGCTGCGCCTGCCCATTCACCACGTGGCCATTGGCGGCCTTCTTCTTCTGCTGCTTGCGGTACAGCGCATAGCCGAGCAGGCCGACACCCACCGCGGCAGCGGCCACGGCCACCGCCGGATTGCGGCGCACGAACTTGGTGGCGGCCTTGCCGCCGGTCTTCACTGCGCCGATGGCGGCACCGGTCTTGATCCAGTCCGCATTGCGCAGGCTGCCACCGGCGCTCTTCAGGCCATCGCCGGCGGTGTGGGCCAGCTCCAGGGCGCGCTCCAGAGCGCGGTCGGTGATTACGGTCAGCTTGCTCATGCGGGGGGGGCCTTTGCCTCGGGTCGAAGTCCAGTGTCGCGTGTTGCCCGTAAACGGTATGTCAGCCGGGGTGGCACGTGGTGTGACTCTACCGTAGCCATTCAGGATCAGGCAGGGTGGGGTCGGATCCCTTTCCCTTGGGAAAGGGCTCTGACCCCAGCACGATGTACGGGGGTCAGAGCCCATTGCGATGCAATGGGATCCGACCCCCGCCTTCAGGTGCCGCGCGGCTTGGCCCGGTGCGTGGCCGTGGCCGTCCACGGATCATCCGGCCACGGATGGCGGGGATAACGGCCCTTCATTTCCTTCTTCACCTCGGCGTAGGTGTTTTCCCAGAAATTGCGCAGGTCCTGGGTGACCTGTAGTGGGCGGCCACCGGGTGAGAGCAGGTGCAGGGTCAGCGGCACGCGGCCATCGGCGATGCGCGGCGTGTCGGCCAGGCCGAACAGTTCCTGCAGTTTCACCGCCAGCACCGGTGGCAACGGTTCGCCGCTCTCGCTGTCCAACGCGTAGGTGATCGGGCGTTCCAGTCCGGACGGCACGGTAATGCGGGTCGGCGCATGTCGTTCAACCAGTTGCCGCTGCGACCACTCCAAGGGCGACTTCAGCGCTTCGCCGAAACTGGCCTCGTCCAGTGCGTCCAGGCGGCTCTTGCCGGCGAACGCGGGCTGCAGCCATTGCGCGCGCGTGGCCAGCAGGGCGTCGTCGCTGCAGTCGGGCAGGCCGAGCTCGGGCATCCAGCGCCGCAGCGATTCCACCCGTGCCTGCCACTGGCGCAGGCCTTCGGTCCACGGCAGCGCCTGCAGGCCGAGTTCAGCCACCGCGTCCGTCAGCGCCTGCGCGGCGTGCTGCGGATCGACCCGGCCGGCCGAGCGGCTGTCGAGCACGATGCGGTCGAAACGGGTCTCGCGCAGTGCCACCAGGGCGCGACGCTCGCTGTCCCAGCGCACCACATCTTCGGTCACGAAGCGCTCCGGCCAGGCCTTGCGCAGCTGGCCTTCGTCCACCGGTGCGGCACGCAGCAGCAGCGCGTCGCGTGCCTCGAAGCGCAGTTCACTGGCTACCAGCCACGGTTCGCCACGCAGGTCGCTCAGCTCGTGCAGGCGTGCGCTGCGACCATTGGCCAGCAGGTAGCGCAGCGGATCGCTGGGGTGCTGGACACCGATGCGGTCCGGGAATGCATGTGCGAGCAGGTCACCCAGCTCGTGCGCCTCGATGCTGGCCGGTGGCGCGGCATCGCAGCGCAGGCGACGTCGCCACTGTTTGGCTGCCGCATCGATGGCGGCCAGCCCGCTGCGGTTGGCGTCACCCGGCGCGCGGCCGTTGCGGAACGCGGCCAGAGCCCGCCAACGCGCGGCCAGCGCGTCACCGCCCTGGCGTAACGGATCGCGCGCCTCCAGCAGGGCGGCCAGATCGGCGGCCAGCGCCTGTGCGCGGGCATCGGGCGCGGCCAGCAGCATCGCCGCCATCCGCGGATGCGTGCCCAGCGCCAGCACACGGCGGCCAAGTGCGGTGATCGCACCGCTGCTGGACAGCGCGCCGAGCCGCTGCAGCAGTTCGCGCGCTGCACCCATCGGGCCGGCCGGTGGCGGATCGAGGAAGCGCAGGTCGCTGCTGCCCCAGGCCGCCAGTTCCAGCGCCAGACCCGCCAGCTCGACCTGATCGATCTCGGCACGGCGCTGCGGTTCCAGCCGCTGCGATTGCGGCCACAGCCGCCAGGCCACGCCCTCGGCCACGCGCCCGGCCCGGCCCGCGCGCTGGTCGGCCGACGCCTGCGCGATGGCCACCACGTCCAGCCGGGTGAAGCCACTGTTGGGGTCGTAGCGCGGTTCGCGCGCCTGGCCGCTGTCGATCACCACGCGCACGCCCGGCAGGGTCACCGAGGATTCGGCCACGTTGGTGGCCAGCACCACGCGGCGGCGGCCATCGCTGGCGGCCTGCAGTACGCGCGCCTGCTGCTCCACCGGCAGTTCGCCGTGCAGGGCCAGCACTTCAATACCCGCATCCAGCGATTCCTGCAGCCCGGCCTGCACCCGCGCGATCTCGCGTTGGCCGGGCAGGAACACCAGCAGGTCACCGGGATGTTCAGCCAGGGCCTGCTGCACCGCGCGGCGCACCTGCAGTTCCAGCGCCTCATCGCGGCGCGCCGGGAAATGGCTGATCGCCACCGGGTAGCTGCGGCCTTCGCTGCTCAGGCGCGGTGCATCGAGGAAGCGTGCCAGGCGCTCACCATCCAGCGTCGCCGACATCACCACCAGGCGCAGGTCGTCGCGCAGCTGTGCCTGCACGTCCAGCGCCAGCGCCAGGCCGAGGTCACCACTGAGGTGGCGTTCGTGGAATTCGTCGAACAGGATCGCGCCGACCTGTTCCAGCATCGGGTCGTCCTGCAGCATGCGGGTCAGGATGCCTTCGGTGACGACCTCGATGCGGGTGCGCGCCGAGACCTTGTTCTCGAAGCGGATGCGGTAGCCGACCGTGCCGCCCACCTCTTCGCCCAGCTGCCGCGCCATGAACAGCGCGGCGCTGCGCGCGGCGACCCGGCGCGGTTCCAGCAGAATGATCTTCCGTCCCTGCAGCCACGGCGCGTCCAGCAGCGCCAGCGGCACCTGGGTGGTCTTGCCGGCGCCCGGCGGGGCTTCCAGCACCAGCCGCGGCTGTGCGGCCAGGTGCTGCTGGATCTGTGGCAGCAGTGGGGAGATCGGGAAGAGCGGGGCGTTCATGTGCAAAGGATAAGGGGCCACGGCGGGCGCAGGTACAATGCGCGGGCACTTTTCCCCCGCGATGACCATGCACCTGATCGATATCGGCGCCAACCTGACCCACGACTCCTTCGACCGCGACCGCGATGCCGTGCTGGACCGCGCGCGCCAGGCTGGCGTGGTGCAGATGGTCATCACCGGTGCCAGCCGTGAGCACTCGCCACTGGCCCTGCAGCTGGCGCAGCAGCACCCGGGCTTCCTGTACGCCACCGCCGGCGTGCACCCGCACCATGCGGTGGAATACACCGAGGAATGCGACGCCGAGATGCGCGCGCTGCATGCCCACCCGGAAGTGGTGGCGGTGGGCGAGTGCGGGCTGGACTACTTCCGTGACTTCTCGCCGCGCCCGGCACAGCACCGCGCGTTCGAACGCCAGCTGCAGCTGGCCGCAGACAACGGCAAGCCGCTGTTCCTGCACCAGCGCGACGCGCATGCCGATTTCATGGCACAGATGAAGAACTTCGAAGGCCGTATCGGCCCGGCGGTGGTGCATTGCTTCACCGGCGAGCGTGACGAGCTGTTCGATTACCTGGACCAGGACTGGTACATCGGCATCACCGGCTGGCTGTGCGATGAGCGCCGTGGCGCGCACCTGCGCGAGCTGGTGAAGAACATTCCGGCCAACCGCCTGATGATCGAGACCGACGCGCCGTACCTGCTGCCGCGCACGCTGAAGCCGCTGCCGAAGGACCGCCGCAACGAACCGATGTTCCTCTCGCACATCGTGGAAGAGCTGGCGCGTGACCGTGGCGAAGATGTGGCGGTGACGGCGGCCAATGCGACTGCAGCGACGCGTGCGTTCTTCCGCCTGCCCGACGTGGGTTGATCAGGTAGTGCCGGCCGCTGGCCGGCAGCAGCATGAACGCCGCAAACATCGCGCGATTGCCGGCCAGCGGCCGGCACTACCGGAGCAGGTCGCGCAGGCCCTCACGGTAGCTGGGGAAGCGCGGCTGCCACCCCAGTGCTTCACGCGTGCCGCGACTGTCGATGCGCTTGTTGCTCTCGTAGAAGCGCCGCAGCGTCGGGCTCAGTGCAGGGTCGTCCCAGGCTACTGCAGGCGGCATCGCAAAGCCGCCCAGCTGAGCGGCGAAGGCCAGTACCTCCTGCGGCGGTGCCGGCTCGTCATCGGCCGGTAGATACAGCCCATCCACGCACGGCCGCTGCATCGACGCGATAACGACCGTCGCCAGGTCATCCACGTGCAGCCGGTTGAACACCAGCCCAGGACGCACGACGTGGCGCGCACGTCCCCGAGCCAGCTGCAGCAGCGCATTGCGCCCGGGACCGTACAGGCCGGGCAGGCGGAACAGCGCCGATGCGATGCCGCGTTCTTCTGCAAGCGCACGCCATTGTGCTTCGGCCCGCAGGCGCTGCACGCTGGCTGCCTCAGTGGCATCGGCTGCACTGCGCTCGTCGACCCAGCCGCCGGCGCGGTCGGCATACACTGAGGTGGACGACAGATAGCCCACCCAGCGCAATGCCGGGCTGGCCTGCAGAGCGGGCAACAACAGGCGCAGTGCCGGATCACCCTCGGCATCGGGCGGCACGCTGCACAGCACGGCCTCGGCCTGCGCGATCTCATCGAGCAGGGCGGGCGATGGCGTGGCATCGGCACGCAGCGGATGGCGTCGCAGGCCATCGTGTGGTGCCGATGCTGGATCGCGTACTGTGCCGGCGATGTGTGCGCCCAATGCCTGCAGATGTTGGGCCAGCACACAGCCGCTCCAGCCCATGCCAAGGATCAGCACCCGCGAGGGCAGGGTGCTGGTCTGCAACGTCTGGCTCACGCGCCGCGCAGTGCCTGGTAGGCCTGCAGGCTGCTGTAGGCGACCTGCAGCAGCAGGGCTTCCTGGTCGGCCTTGCGCGCGCGGGCCAGCATGTCGCCGACGATCTGTTCGGCCTCCACCTGCTGGCCGGCTTCCAGGTCACGCAGCATCGACGCCTTCAGTGCCGAGCCGGCCTGGGTCAGGGTGCCGCGCGCGGTGTCCTGCGCGGCCTCGGGAATCGGTTCACCGGCGGCCTCGGCCACGGCCAGGCATTCGTCGTACAGGCCACGCACGATGGCCTCGCCGTCATCGGTGGCGACGATGGTGCCGATGTCGGTGCGCAGCAGGCAGGTGGCGGCGGCCAGGGCGGTCAGGAAGGTGTACTTGATCCATTGCTCCTGGCCGATGTGTTCGCTGGCCAGGTGATCAAGATGGGCCTGCGCGCAGACCGCAGCGAAGGCGCGCACGCGCGCCGAGGCTGCGCCGCCGTCGCGCTCGCCGAAGGTGAGCTTGGCCGGTTTGCCCAGGTGCAGCACGGCACCGTCGGGAGCCTTGGTGGCGCTGATGAAGCACAGGCCGCCAAGCACGGCGTCGCGGCCGAAGCGCGCGTCCAGTGCGTTGTAGTGATGCAGGCCGTTGAGGATCGGCAGTACGGTGGTGCCTGCGCCAACGGCCGGGGCAATGGCGTCGATCGAACTGGACAGGTCATAGGCCTTGCAGCTGAGGATGACCAGGTCGAACGGTTTCTGTGCGGCGAGCGCAGGCAGCGCGTCGGCGGTGACATGCTGCACCGGGAAGCTGGCATCGCCGAGTGGGCTGCGGATGACCAGGCCGTCGCGATCCAGCTGGGCGGCGCGTGCGGGGCGCACGAGGAAGGTCACGTCCACGCTGGCCTGGGCCAGGCGACCGCCGAAGTAACCGCCGGTACCGCCGGCGCCGAGGATCAGGATGCGCATTGCACGTTCACCGTTTTCTGGGGAATCAGGATTTCGATTGTGCCGGAGATTGCGGCCAACGGCGGTGCCCCTCGTGGTGGTTCGCGCAGTTGGTTTCATGAGTTGGGTCGTGTGCGCCGGGTTCGCGGGGGACGCCGTGAACCCGTCCATGGGGGCTTAGCCACGCCATCCATGGCGCGGATACCCCCGCGAGCCCATCGCACACGACCCCTGACAGTTTCCGGGCGCGGCCACCACGGGAAGCAGATCAAGAGCGGAAGCGGGTCGCTCGCTGCGCGAGCTCGTGTAGAGCGGTGCTCAGGGCAGCTGTTCGCTGAAGTCTTCGGTGTAGCCCAATAGCAGTGTGGTGCGGGTGGCCGCCGTTGCAGCCAGTTTTGACCACGTGTCGTGCGTTCCGGCCGCGTAGATGCGTTGCAGGTCCGCGACCAACGCGCTCGCCTCTGCAGGCGACGGTGCGCGGTCGCGCTGGAAGCCGAGCCACGACGCACCGAGTCCGAACAGGCGGTAGTCATGGCGCTCCTGCAGGTGCCGGATCAGGGCGTGGTTCTGGAAGAGGTCCCAGTCGGCGCTGAAGTAGCCATTGGGCAGGGCGGCAATCAGCAGCTCATCACGGTCCACGGGCACCCGCTGCACGCAGATGACGTCGTCGACGATGAGATCCGGTGTCGCATTGGCGGCGACCAGCGCCTCGATGTCCTCGTCGCTGCACATCAACGTGCCCGCCAGCGCGGTCCACTCCAACCGATGCGTGGAATGCTCGAGCTGCGCGACCACATGCGCCAGCAATCGCTTGCGTGCCGCCAACGCATCTTCCGGCGTGGCCGGGTCTTCGTCCTCGTACAACGCAATGCGCGCGTCGTCGGACGCATGCATGCTGGTGTAACGGCACTGGCCGACATCGTCGAGCGTGCACAGGTAGCGATGGCGGGGATCGGCCACGTGCAGCGAGGCCAGGCAATCCAGCACCTCATCCAGCGTGGGCGAATCGCTCAGCAGGACATGGCTGAAGGCATCGATCGGGCCATCCGATACGGCCTTGTCCAATGGAATGGAAGTGATCTTCATCGCCACAGCCTAGCCGCAATCCGAAACGAAAAGAGCCAAGCATCGGCTTGGCTCTACAGGGAACGCTTCATCCACGCATGGCGTGGATCTACCGTGTCGACCAAGGTCGACACCCACCAACAGCAGCAGGAACCTGTCGAAGGCGGGGTGGGTCCGGTTGCGGGAGTGTCCGCGGCATGGATGCCGCGGCCAAGCCCCCATGGGTGAGGGCGCTTTGCTTGCGAAGCACTGCTTCGCAAGCGCCCGAACGCACAGCCGCCAGCGGCTGGGCCGGACCGCGGAGCGGGGTTCACGGCGTCTCCCGCAACCGGACCCACCCCGCCATCCCACGGATAGTCAGCTTTTGCCGTTGCCGTTGAAGTTGACGTTGATTCGGCGGGTGCAGGGCCGCAGGCCCTGCAGGCGCCCCCTCAGCTGCGCATGCCCACGCCACGACGCAGCAGCCACAGCGCCAGCGCCGTCAGCGCCACCACGAATCCGATCATCAACCCGTAGGCCACCGGCAGCGGCACGTCACTGCTGCCCAGCAGGCCATAGCGGAATGCATTGACCATGTAGAAGATCGGGTTCGCGTGCGTGGCCGCCTCGGCCCAGCCCGGCAGCAGCTTCACCGAATAGAACACGCCACCCAGGTAGGTCAGCGGGGTCAGGATGAAGGTCGGCACGATCGCCACGTCGTCGAATTTCTTCGCATACACCGCATTGATGAAACCGGCCAGCGAGAAGATCGTCGCGCCCAGGATCACCGTGGTCAGCATCACCAGCGGGTGCGGGATGCGCACCGGGGTGAAGAACATCGCGATGATCAGCACGATCACACCCACCATCAGGCCGCGCAGTACGGCACCGGCCACGTAGCCCCACAGGATCACCCAGTTCGGCATCGGGCTGACCAGCAGCTCTTCCACGTGGCGGCCGAACTTGGCACCGAAGAACGAGGAACTGATGTTGCCGTAGCTGTTCTGGATCACGCTCATCATCACCAGGCCCGGCACGATGAACTGCATGTAGGTGTAGCCGCCCATGTCACCCACGCGCGACCCGATCAGGTTGCCGAAGATCAGGAAGTACAGGGTCATGGTGATCGCCGGCGGCACCAGGGTCTGGCCCCAGATGCGCATGATGCGGGCGACTTCGCGGCGCACGATGGTCATCAGTGCGATGCGGTTGCGCTGGCCGTCGGTCAGCTCGGTGGTGCTCATGCAGGCTTCTCCAGGTTGCCGGTGAGGCGCACGAACAGCTCCTCCAGGCGGTTGCTCTTGGTACGCATCGAACGCACGCGGATGCCGGACTCGTTGAGCGTGGCGAACACGCGGTTGAGGTCCATCGCGCGCGGCATGTCGATGTCCAGCGTATGCGGGTCCGGCGCGGTCAGCGTCGCGCCTTCGATCACCGGCAGCTGTGCCGGCAGGTCACCGTCGATGTCCAGCAGGAAGCCTTCCACGTCCAGCTTGGCCAGCAGGGCGCGCATCGGGCCCTGCTCGACGATCTGGCCGTGGTTGATGATCGCCAGGTGGCGGCACAGGTACTCGGCTTCTTCCAGGTAGTGCGTGGTGAGGATGATCGTGGTGCCCGCGGCATTGATCTCCTTCAGCACGCGCCACATGTCGCGGCGGATCTCGATGTCCACGCCGGCGGTCGGCTCATCCAGGATCAGCAGGCGCGGGCGGGTCATCATCGCGCGGGCGATCATCAGCCGGCGCTTCATGCCGCCGGACAGCGTGCGGCTCATCACCTGCGCCTTTTCCCACAGGTGGGCCCGCTTCAGTTCCTCTTCGGCGCGCTGCTCGGCTTCCTCGCGCGGCACGCCGTAGAAGCCGGCGTAGTTCACCAGGATGTCGAAGGGCTTTTCGAACAGGTTGAAGTTGATTTCCTGCGGCACCAGCCCGATCAGGCGCATGGTGGCGCTGCGGTTGCGAACCAGGTCGCTGCCGAACACCTCCACCTTGCCCTCGCTGAGGTTGACCAGGGAGCTGATGATGCCGATCAGGGTCGACTTGCCGGCACCGTTGGGGCCGAGCAGAGCGAAGAAGTCGCCCGGGGCCACTTCCAGGGAAACCCCCTTCAGGGCCTGGGTGCCGTTGTCGTAGGTCTTGCGCAGGTCGCGCACGCGCAGGGCGGGCGCCGTATCGTTCTGGGATGCCAAGCTCGAAGCCTTCGCGCCCATGGGCTGGCGCTGGAGAGGGGCGGGGAGGGGCTATTATAGAAGACCCCGAGGGCTTGCCCCGGCTACACACTGTCCCGAAAAGTCGTGCCTGTTCAATTCCCCCTCAAGCTGGTCGGCTGCCGCATGCTGGCCCCGACCGTCGGCCACTACCAGTTCGTGCGTGACGATGGACAGCCGCTGGATTTCCAGCCCGGCCAGTTCATCCAGGTCCATTTCAGCTACGCCGACGGCACCGAAACCAAGCGCAGCTACTCGCTGGCGACCATCCACGACCACGCGCTGGGCCCGGGCGAGGCGGTGGATATCGCGGTCAGTTTCGTGCCCGGTGGCGCCGCTACGGCGCTGTTCGAGGCGCTGGAGCAGGGCGGCCAGATCAGTGCGTCCGGCCCCTACGGCCGCTTCTGCCTGAACCCCGGTGACCACAACGCCCGTTACCTGCTGATCGCCACCGGTACCGGCGTTACCCCGTACCGCTCGATGCTGCCGCTGCTGGAAAAGGCCATGGCCGAACGCGGCGTGCAGATCGTGCTGCTGCAGGGCGCGCGCAGCCCGGGCGAGCTGCTGTACAGCGAAGACTTCTACAGCTTCGCCGAAAAGCACCCGAACTTCCGCTATGTTCCGTGCCTGTCGCGCGAACTGCCGGCCGAACCACACCCGGACGTGCAGCACGGTTACGTGCAGCAGGCGCTGGCCGGATTCACCCCGGACCCGGCCACCGACATCGCCTACCTGTGCGGCAACCCGGACATGGTCGATGCCTGTGCCGAACTGCTGAAGGCCGCCGGCCTGGGCAACCCGCAGATCCGCCGCGAGAAGTACGTCAGCAGCAAATAATCCCGGGTAGTGCCGGCCGCTGGCCGGCAATCGCATGGACCCGGGTAGTGCCGGCCGCTGGCCGGCAACCCCATGAACCGGAGGCGGCATCATGCCGCCCCCGGTGTCCTGCCTCAGTACGCGATCCAGGCGTCGCGCCAGGCAAAGCCGGTGCCCGGGCGGTAGGCATCGGCGTTGATGTTGCACCAGGCGCCTTCCGGGAACGGGCGGCAGGCGTACAGCTTGCCGTCGGTGCCCTTCACCACGGTCTCGCCCGGCTTGTAGCTGCCGAGGCCGGCGGGGTAGACGAAGTCGAAGTCGCCGCCCGGCGGATCGACCGGATCGATCGGGCCCGGACCCGGCACCTGGGTTTCCAGCTGGAAGCGGTTGCCCGGCTTCAGGTACACGCGGTTGTCGGTGGCCGAGGCGACCGGCGTGATCACGCCGTTCTTCATCACACCCACGCGCGCGTGCTGTGCGCTGGCATTGACCTTGCGGGCCAGGGCCAGCGGCCACTGCGTCGGGCTGGTCTGGCCGGCCGCCAGCTTGGTTTCCAGCCGCTCCAGGTCATTGCCGTTGGCATTGAACACGCGCAGGGTCACGGTGCTGTCCACGTCCAGCGCACCGTTGGCGGTCACCGCGCCGGCATCCTGCCACTGCGGCGGCGGAACCACGCCACCGCCACCTTCGAAGCGCACGTCCATGCAGGTGTAGAACGCCTCACCCGAATCCGAGCGCTGCCAGGTGTTGTAGATGATGTGCTGGCCACTGCGCTTGGGCAGCGGGCAGTCCAGCTTGTAGACACCGCCTTCGGACAGCGGCACGTTGCCCAGGGTGCAGAATTCCTGCAGGTCGGCCCAGCGCAGCGGGCTGCCCGGCTGCCAGCCATCACGGGTGACGTAGAACTTCCACTCGCGGGTGGCGTGCGGCGCCGGCGCCCGGAATTCGAAGGTGTAGCGGCCGCGCGAATCGGCGCGGACCGGCGTGGTCGGCCAGTCGCTGCGGTTCAGATCGAGGCCGCGGTACTTGGGGATGCTGGCACTGCACAGTTCGCCATCACGCACCAGGTCGCGGTGGTTGCCATTGGCGTTGCCGTGGGCGATTGCACTCCAGTCATAGAACGGCTGCGCGCCGCCGATGGCCTTGGCCGCGGCACAGGCCGGGTTGGTCGGGTTTTCCGGATTGCCCTCGTGGCACTGCTTCACGCGGCTGAGCGGCTTGGTCATGGTGCCGTGGGCGAAGGCGCTGCCGGACAGGGCCAGGCCGGCAACGACGGACAGAGCGAGGACTGCCCGATGGGACAGGTGCATGCAGGAACTCCTTTGCGAGGTGTGGGAAACCTCGCGCAGTCTTCACATGCAGGCCCGCCGGCAACATCGGATAAGTTCGAATTCGATGGCGGCCGTGATCGATCTGCAACACGGTGCTCACTGTGCCGCTTTGCAGGAAGAAGGCGGTGCACCCTGCACCGCCTCCCGCATCACCGCCTCAGTATGCGATCCACGCATCGCGCCAGGCCGCACCCACGCCCGGCCGGTACGCCTCGGCGTTGACGTTGCACCATGCACCTTCCGGGAACGGGCGGCAGGCGTACAGCTTGCCGTCGCTGCTCTTCACCACGGTCTGGCCCGGCACATAGCTGCCGATGCCCGCCGGATACACGTGGTCGAAATCACCGCCCGGCGACGGCGTGCCCGGGTCGGGAACCTGGGTGTCGAGCTGGAAGCGGTTGCCGTCCTTCAGGTACACGCGGTTGTCGGTGGCCGAGGCCGCCGGCGTGATCACGCCATCGGCAAGCACGCCCACGCGCGCGTGCTGGGCACTGGCATTGACCTTGCGGGCGAGCACCAACGGCCACTGCGCGGGCGCGGTCTGGCCGCTGGCCAATGTGGCTTCCACGCGTTCGACATCATTGCCGTTGGCGTTGAACACGCGCAGTGCCAGCGTCGTGCCCACCGGCAGCTCACCGCGTGCAGTGACCGGGCCGGCATCCTGCCATTGCGGTGCCGGTGCGGTCCCTCCGCCGCCCTGGAAGCGCACGTCCATGCAGGTGTAGAACGCCTCGGTCGAATCCGAGCGCTGCCAGGTGTTGTAGATCACATGCTGGCCGGTGCGCTGCGGCAACGTACACTGCAGCTTGTAGGTGCCATCGGCCGACAGCGGTGTATTGCCCAGCGTGCAGAACTCCTGCAGGTCGGCCCAGCGCAGTGGGCTGCCCGGCTGCCAGCCTTCGCGGGTGACGAAGAAGCGCCAGTCGCGCGTGGCGTGCGGTGCGGTCGCCTTGAACACGAAGGTGAACTTGCCATTGGCATCGGCCTGGATCGGCGTGGTCTGCCAGTCACTGCGGTTCACATCCAGCCCGCGGAAGGTCGGGTTGTTGCCGCTGCACAGCTTGCCGTCGGGCACCACGGCCTGATGGTTGCCGTTGGCGTTGGCCTGGTTGATGCCGTTCCAGTCGTAGAACGCCTGCGAACCGCCAATCGCTTTTGCAGCGGCACAGGCCGGGTTGGTCGGGTTCTCGGGATTGCCCTGGAAGCAGGCATAGACACGGCTGACCGGCGTGGTCATGGTGCCGTGGGCGAACGCGCTGCCGGCCAGGCACAGGCCCGCAGCGGCGAACGAGGTAGCCAGCAACAGCGGTGTGGATCGGAATGACATGGCGCATCCTTGTGGTCGTCGAAAGGGAACGGTGACCGCAGGAGCTGCGCTGCGCGGCGGACTTTCGGCGGCACCACGGCGAGTATCGAGTCGCGCTGCAGGCGACGGAACCCTCGCAGTACCGATCCGTGACTGCGCATGTGAAGCCCTTCCCGCAGGCTTCACGCAGGGCTGAACGGATGCGCTGGACGTCACGTGGCCGGCGTGGCATCGATCACGTCATGGAGATCGCGCTACGCAGTCTCGGCACTCCCCCGATCCACCTGGCACGAGAAACAGCCATGCGCCGCGTTGTGCAGCTGGACGAACGCCACCGACGGGTCGGCGAACAATGCATCCAGGTGGTCGGCCACCCCGGTGCCCGCACAGACCTGGGCACCGCACATCAGCGCGGCGTGGTCATAGGCACGCACCGAAATCATCCGACGCTGTACATACGGGGGCACTTCGCCCGGCGGCAGGACGCAACGGGTCACGCCGCGCTGCACGAAGATCGGGCCGGCGGCGCGATACGGCGAGTGCAGCGGCAGGTGGACGTGGGACAGCAGGAGCAGTTCGCTGCCAGGTGCGGGATCGCTCAGGCTGATCCGGCAGGGATGGCCGCCATTGGCGCCCGCCCAGCGACGCTGGATGCCGAGCGCGGCGAGCGCGCTGTCGCTCATCTCGAACAAGTGCAGGAACGGGCGGTGGTCGATGCCGCCGAGGTACCACGCGTGCATGGGCGTCTCCTTGGGTGTTCCGCGGATTGTGCGCATGCGCCCGTCGCCATGCTCGCCGTTTTCAGACCCCACACCGGCATCGGGCAGGAGGACGCCACGGGGATCGCGCAACAAGGCGCTAAGATGCGCGCGCCGCCCCGGCCGACGAGCGCCGCATGTCCCTGGATTTCCCCACCATCACCGTGCTTGGCTTCCTGCTCTGCATCGGCATTGCCGTGGGGTTCTCGCTGTTGCTGGTCGTACTGCGCGGGCAACCTGTGCTGCGGCAGTGGACCATCAGCCTGTGGCTGCTGACCCTGGGGGTGACCCTGCTGGCCTTGCGACCCTACCTGCCACTGGTCCCGGCGGTACTGGCCGGCAATGCAGCGATGGCCGGCTGCGGGCTGATGATGCTGCGCGGCGTGGCCCTGCATCTGGAGCAGCCGTTGCCGCTGTGGCGGCCGTTGCTGATGGCGGCCGCGTTCATGGCCTGCATCTTCGCCTTCCTGGTGCTGTGGCCGAACCTGGCCCTGCGCCTGCAGGTGTTCAGCGTGTTCGCACTGATTGTCGATGGCTGGATCGCCGGGTTGCTGCTGCGGCATGCGCCGCCCCAGCAGCGCACCAGCTGCCGCCTGGCCGCCACCGTGTTCCTGGCGGAGGCCGCTCTCTATGGGGGGCGCCTGTTCCTGCCGGTGGCACCGGATGCCGGGGAGGACATCATGCGCACTGGCTCGCCGATGTTCGCCACGTACATCGCCGGGGTGATGCTGGAGCTGGCGCGTTGCTTTGCGATGGTGCTGCTGCTGGTCGAGCGCATGCTGGTCGACCTGCGCCATGCCGCCCGTACCGATGGCCTGACCGGCCTGCTCAACCGCAGCGCGGTGCTGGCCGACGGTCAGGCGCAACTGCTGAAGCTGCGCCGGCAGCGCCGCCCGCTGGTGCTGCTGCTGATCGACGTGGACCACTTCAAGAAGATCAATGATCGGTGGGGCCACCTGGCGGGCGACCAGGTGCTGCGCCATTTTTCGGCGACGCTGCAGCACTGCGTGCAGGGCCACGAGCACCTGCTGGGCCGTTACGGCGGCGAAGAATTCGTGCTGGTGCTGGCCGGAAGCACGCGCGACGACGCGGTGGAGCGGGCCGCCGCGATCCGCGCACGCCTGCAACAGCGGCCGGCTCTGCTGGCCGAGGGACGGGTGCCGGTCACCGCCAGCGTCGGTCTTGCGATGGATGCAGGGCAGGGCGATCTGTCGACCCTGCTGGCCGCCGCCGATGCCGCCCTGTACCGGGCCAAGGCCGAGGGGCGGGACCGCCTGGTCTGTGCGCCGTCGGTGGCGGATTCGTCATTGCCCATCGCCGTTGGCGCGCTGCCCGTGTAAGTTGGGTCACATCTTCCGCGGCAGCCCGTCGTGGTCGACAGGAACGTCCTCCAGGGGAAACGAGCACGATGCAAAGACACCACCTCGCGCTGGCCGGGATGCTGGCCAGCCTGATGATTGCCGGGTGCAGCCAGCCGCCGCCGGCCGACGCCGGAAGTGCCAGTGATGCACCCAGCCGTCGATTCGGCACGATCGACTTCCAGCCCTGTACGTTGTCCACCGAAGGCGCCAGCGCCAACGTGGAGGCGCAGTGCGCCACCCTGCAGGTACCGGAGGACCGGGCCCAGCCCGATGGCCGCCGGATCGGCCTGCGCATTGCCTGGCTGGAATCGGGCAGCAGTGGTGCCAGCCAGCCCGACCCGGTGTTCTTCCTGGCCGGCGGCCCCGGCCAGGCGGCCAGCGAGGTGGCGGTCATCGTCGATACCGCGCTGCGCCAGGTGCGCAAGCAGCGCGACGTGTTCCTGATCGACCAGCGCGGCACCGGCGGCTCCAACCCGCTCAGCTGCCTGGGCACGGACGGCAAGCCACTGCAGATGGACGAGGATGCCGCGCCTTCCGAGGCATCGCTGCGCGACTACGCCCAGCGCTGCGCGGCGTCGCTGCAGGGGCGTGCCGACGCGCGCTTTTACACCACCACCGAGGCCATCGCCGATCTGGACGCGGTGCGTGGTGCGCTTGGCGTGGATCAGGTCAACCTGGTCGGTGGCTCCTACGGCACCCGTGTGGCCCAGCGCTATGCCGGCGCCTATCCGCAGCACACCCGCAGCATCGTCATCGATGGCGTGGTGCCGAACGAGCTGGTGGTCGGTGGCGACTTCGCGACCACGTTCGAGGATTCGATCGCCCTGCAGTCGGCGCAGTGCCGCAAGGATGCCGCGTGCAGCAAGCGTTTCCCGACCGACACCCGCGCGCAGCTGCGCAGCGTGGTCGACACCCTGCGCCGTGCACCGGTCTCGGTCGAGTATCGCGATCCGGGTACCAACGCACCGCGGCAGGATGTCCTGACGCCGGACAGCGTGGTCGGCCTGGCCTTCGCCTTCTCCTACGTGCCGCAGTATTCCTCGCTGCTGCCATTGGTGCTGGATGAGGCCGCACACGGTCGCTACGCACCGCTGGCATCGCTGGCGCGCGGCGCGAACCGCAGCATGGATTTCCAGATCAACCGCGGCATGCAGTGGTCGGTGATCTGCAGCGAGGATGCACCGCGCTACCACGCGCCGGCCGAGGACCCCGAGCGGCTGTTCGGCAACGAAGTCGCCAGTGCCTTCTTCGCGGCCTGCCCGGTGTGGCCGCATCGTCCGGCGCCGGCAACCGATGCCGTGCCGCTGCGCAGCGACGTGCCGGCACTGCTGCTGTCCGGTGAGCTGGACCCGGTGACGCCGCCGCGCTACGCCGCGCAGGTGCTCAAGGGCCTGCCCAATGGCCGTGCGCTGGTCGCCCGTGGCCAGGGCCATGGCACGTTGACCGCCGGCTGCATGCCGCGCCTGCTCGGCCAGTTCATCGACAAGACCGATGCCAAGGCGCTGGATGCCGGCTGCCTGGACACGCTGAGCTACGTGCCGGCGTTCACCTCGTTCAACGGATGGGAACCATGATCGTCGCCGACAACCTGCACAAGGCCTTCGATACCCGCACGGGCCGCATCCAGGCGGTCGCCAACGTCGGCTTCCGCGCCGGGGATGGGCGGATCACCGGCCTGCTCGGCCCCAACGGTGCCGGCAAGACCACCACCATGCGCATGCTCTACACACTGATGACGCCCGATCAGGGCAGCATCACTGTCGACGGCATCGATGCGGCACGCAATCCGGTGGAGGTGCGTCGCCACCTCGGCGTGCTGCCTGATGCGCGTGGCGTCTACAAGCGCCTGACCGCGCGCGAGAACATCGCCTATTTCGGCGAGCTGCATGGCCTGTCGGCCGAGCGCATCCGCGAACGCATCGAGGTGCTGTCGCACGCGCTGGACATGGGCGACATCCTCGACCGGCAGACCGATGGCTTCTCGCAGGGCCAGCGCACCAAGACCGCGATTGCCCGCGCACTGGTGCACGACCCGCGCAACGTCATCCTCGACGAACCGACCAACGGCCTGGACGTGATGACCACGCGCGCGCTGCGCCGTTTCCTGCTGGGCCTGCGCGAAGAGGGCCGCTGCGTGATCCTGTCCAGCCACATCATGCAGGAGGTGGGCGCGTTGTGTGACCACATCGTGATCATCGCCAAGGGCACGGTGATGGCCGCCGGCAGCGCCGACGAGCTGCGCGCACAGGCCGGTGAAGCCAATCTTGAGGACGCGTTCGTGAAACTGATCGGCAGCGAAGAGGGCCTGCACGCATGAGCATGATGTCGACCCTGATGACGGTGATGCGCAAGGAACTGCGCGACCTGTCGCGTGACCGTCGTACGCTGCTGCTGACCCTGCTGTTCGGGCCGCTGCTGTACCCGGTGCTGCTGCTGGGCATGGGCAAGCTGGCCGAGAGCCGGGTGCGCACCCAGATCGAAGAGCCGTTGCAGATCCCGACCATCGGCGCGGAGAACGCGCCGAACCTGGTGCGCTTCCTCGCCGCACAGGGCCTCAATGCCGCACCGGCACCGAAGGACCTGGCCGAGGCCATTCGCACCCAGGACATCGATGTGGCGCTGCGCATCAGCGATGACTTCGGCAAGGACTGGGCCGATGGCAAGCCGGCACTGGTGGAGGTGATCAAGGACAGCACGCGGCGCGCTGCCGAAGTGCCCGGCGCCCGCCTGGAGGCGGCGCTGGCCACCTACAACGGCCAGGTCGGAGCACTGCGCCTGATGGCGCGCGGCATCGATGCACAGGTGGCACGCCCGCTGGACGTGGCGCGCCAGGACCTGGCCAGTGCCGAGGCCAAGCGCGGCATGATCCTGTCGATGCTGCTGCCGGTACTGCTGACGCTGACCTCGTTCATCGGTGGCGCCTACCTGGTGATGGACGCCACCGCCGGCGAGCGCGAACGGCAGTCGCTGGAACCACTGCTGGCCACGCCGGGCTCGCGCAGCGCGATCGTCAGCGGCAAGATCGCCGCCGCCTGCGTGGTCGGTTTCGTGTCGCTGCTGCTGACCCTGGTCGCGTTCAAGGTGAGCGCGCAGATCGCGCCCGGCAACATCGGCCGCCAGTTCAACATGAACGTCGGATCGATGCTGCAGATGCTGCTGGTGATGCTGCCGATGCTGCTGATCGGCACCTCGCTGCTGACCTTCCTGTCGGCCGCTGCCAAGAGCATGAAGGAAGCGCAGAGCCACATGACCTGGCTGATGCTGTTGCCGATGCTGCCCGGCTATGCACTGGTGGCCTATCCGCTGAAGAGCGAGATGTGGCAGTACGCCGTGCCGTTCCTGTCGCAGAACCAGATGCTGCTGAAGGTGATCCGCCACGAGACGATCACCCCGGCGGTCTGGGCGATCTACCTCGGCGCCAGCCTCGGCCTGGCCGCGGTGCTGTGGTTCGCCGCCGTTCGCCGTTACCACAACGAGCGCCTGGCGATCTCCGGCTGACCCAAAAAGGGGACGGAGGGGATTAAGTCGTTTCTGCCTCCCCCGTCCCCTCCTTGCGCGGGCGCCCTCGTCCGCGCATCGCCACAGGGCGCCCCAGCGTCTGCTCCACCATCCACAGGAATGCAGCGTCCCCCATCGGGCGTTGCCTGGCGCTGTGGTTGCGGATTGCGGGCAGGTCTGCGGATGCATTCACATCGCGCAGGAATTCGGCATACAACCTCGTCCTCTGCCGAGCGGTTCCTGCAAGTGCTTTGAACGCGGGATGCAGGGTGAGCATTGGATCATCCCGTCGTTGAAGGTTGCCGTGCACGCTGGACCACGGATGATCTTCGGCGCTGACAGCAATCCCGGCGCGAACCGGATTGCGTTCGATGTAGCGGTATACGCTGAGAAGATACGCGTCGCTGTCGATCATCGAGGAATGGAAGCGCCCCTGCCACAGAGGCCCGCTGCGTCCGTGCCGCTGGTTGAAGGCCTGCACGTAGTTGTTGCCCTGCATGCGCATTGCGCCCGCCAGTCCCTGCTGTGTGGAAGGCGTGGCCAGCAGGTGGATGTGGTTGCCCATCAGTACATAGGCATGCAGTGCGACGTGGTGCTTCAGGAATGCGCTGTGCAGCAGATGCAGGAACAGTTGGCGGTCGATGTCGTCGATGAAGATCGCGCCCTTGTTCACACCGCGCTGGACCACGTGATAGGGCTGGCCTGCCAGCATCAGGCGCGCTTGTCGGGGCATGGGATTCGAAGACTGAAGGGGTTTCCAGCCTGTCATCGCGGCCGCGGAGCAGGACATCAGGCAACGCCGCGAAGCCGTGTCGGATGAGTCGAAAGCGACTTAATCCCCTCCGTCCCCTTTTGCGTAGCGCGCAGGCGTCATTCCCATCTCGCGCTTGAACACGGTGATGAAGGCACTGGGCGTGTCGTAGCCCATCGACAGCGCGACGCTGATCACTGGTTCGCCAGACAGCAGACGGGGCAGCGCCAGCAGCACGCGCAGGCGCTGCCGCCACTGGCTCAGCGTCATGTGGGTTTCGGCCTGCCAACGACGGGCGAGGCTGCGGCTGGACAGGCCGCAGGTGGCTGCCCACGCCTCGACACTGCGAAGGTCATCCGGCGAACGTGCCAGCACCGCAGCGATCCGCCGCAGGCGGCGATCCCGCGGTTGTGGCAGGGCAAGTGGCAGGGGCGTGCTGGCGATGATCTCATCGGCGATCACGCCGGCCAGGCGTGCCTGCGCGGCGTCCAGTGCTTGGTGTGGCCAGTGCAGCGCACGCGTCGTCGCGGCCTGCAACAGCGCGTTGGGCTGGAAAATGCGCGGTTGAGCTGGAAGATCCAGGCAGGCCTCGGCGCAGAAGTACAGGCTCCAGCCATCGAATCCTTCCGCCCCCACCAGTGCGTGGGGCAGCAAGGGCGGAATCCAGGCGACGTGCCCCGCCGGCAGCAGCCACTGCAGATCGCCGACCTCGATCCGCAGCACGCCCTGGTGCGCGCCCAGCAGCTGGCCGCGGACGTGCTGGTGACGGGCCGTGCGTCGCGGGCGATGCAGTCGCAGCTGGGCCGCCAGCAGCACTGGCCCGTCGCTGGCGTTGGCCAGTGCCGGGTCGATCAATGCAGTGGATGTCTGATCTACCATATAAGGTGGCAGTTATACGGCAGAATCGCTATTGCGAGGCGTCCACACTGGAGCTCCCCTCCAATCGAGTACCTCGCCATGCAGCCGCAGGACATCCTTCCCGACCACCAGAACGACGTGCAGGTAAACGGCCTCACCGTGCGCAAGGGCAGCGTCGGTGCCTTCCTCGCCAGCGTCCGTGACTGGCAGGATCCCGCCAGCGATGACGCCACCCGTGCCACCGCCGAAGCCGACCTGCGTGCGCTGTTGCCGGGCCTACATGCGCTGGGCCTGTTCCAGGTGTTGGCCGCACGCGATCCGGCACTGCAGCGCATGATCGACAGCCTCTCCTGAAACGAACACGGCCCGGACATGCCGGGCCGTGTCGTCATTGCGGGGCGGAAACGACTTAATCCCCTCCGTCCCCTTTTTCGTGGTCAGCCGCCGCCCGGGGCGAATACCAGGGTGCGGCGGGTGGTGACCGGCGCGCTGACCGGCTCGAAGCGCCAGCGCTTGACCGCGTTCATGGCTTCGCGATCGAAGACGCGCGACGGGGTTGCGCGCAGCACGCGGGCGTTGATCACCGAACCGTCGGTGCCGACGGTGATTTCCACCAGCACTTCGCCGGAGGTGCCTGCACGCAGCGCCTCGGACGGATAGCGCGGTGCCGGGGTGCTGACCGGGCGCAGGTTCGGCGCTGCAGCGGCCGCCGGGGCTGCAGCCTGGCGTGCGGCGCTGGCCTGCTGGGCGGCAGCCTGCTGCTGCTTCTGCTCGGCTTCGCGGCGGGCAGCAGCCTGGCGCTCGGCTTCCTGGCGCTCGTTGTCGCGGCGGGCGGCATCCTGCTGGGCGGCGATCTGCTTGGCTGCGTCGGCTTCCTTGGCGCGCTGCTCGGCCAGGCGCTGCTGTTCGGTCTGCTGCTTGCTGCGGTCCTCAGCGTCCTTCTTCGCCTTCTCGGCTTCCGCTTCGGTGCGCTTGGCAGCGTTCTGCACGCCCTTGGCCAGGCCGTCCTTCAGGCGCGGCAGGGCCGGCGCGGAGGCATCCACCTTCTCGATCAGCGCCACCAGGCGCTGCGCTTCGGTGTAGTCCTCGCGGCCCAGGTGCTGTTCGGCGGCGATCAGGGTATAGGGCAGCAGGTCGGTCAGCGCGCTCTTCACCGAGGCGTCGTCCGGGGTCTTGTCGCGCAGGGCGAGGTAGTACTCGATGGCGTTGTCGCCGGCCGGCGCGTACATGCGGTTCTCGCGCAGGGCCTGGCTGGCCGACTCACGCAGCTGCTCGGTACCCATCGACTGCACCTTGGCGGCGACCACCGGTGCGGCCGGTGCAGCGGCGGTGGGTGCGGCGGCCGGGGCCGGTGCTGCGGATTCTTCCTTGCCCGAGCAGGCGGCCAGCGCCAGTGCCAAAGCAACCGGCAGCCACCGGCGCGCGGCGGTGATCGTTGAGACGTGCGACATCCTGCTCCCCTCTAGAAGACGACGTGACGTAAATCATTGATATGCAAGGCCGGGACCTGCGGTCCGGGCGCGGCAGGGTGACGTTTCCCGACGCCACCGCCGGCAACGGCGAGGGTGCAATCTAGCATCCCGGCCACCGCCGCGTACAAGGGGCGGTGGCCGGAACGGGCAACGGCGTCATGCCGCTGCTGGCAACGACCTCAGTGGTCGTGCGCCTTGTCGTGCGACTTGCTGTGGCTGTTGGACATCAGCTTGTCGGTCCAGGCGATGCCGATCGCCGACAGGATGAACACGCAGTGGATGATGGTCTGCCACAGCACGCCTTCCTGGGTCATGGTCGTGCAGGTATCGACGCCAGCGCTGTAGAAACTGGTCGAAGCCGACGACACCGCTGCTGCCCATTGTTCCGGTTTGCACAGCGGCAATCCCTTCAGCGCGCTGGTGGCGATGAAGGTCTTCAGCAGGTGGATCGAGGAGATGCCGATGATCGCCATCGCCAGCTTCACCTTCAGCACGCTGGCGTTGACGTGGCTCAGCCACTCCGGCTGGTCCGGATGGCCTTCCAGGCGCAGGCGCGAGACGAAGGTCTCGTAGCCGCCGACGATCACCATCACCAGCAGGTTGGAGATCATCACCACGTCGATCAGGCCCAGCACGATCAGCATGATCTGCTGTTCGCCCATCGAGACCGAATGGGACAGCAGGTGCCAGAGTTCCTTGCCGAACAGGAACACGTAGACGCACTGGGCAAGGATCAGGCCCAGGTACAGCGGCAGCTGCAGCCAGCGCGAGGCGAAGATCAGCGTGGACAACGGGGAGAGCGGCGGGCGGTTTGCACTCATGCGGGGGATGCTGCGTTTCGGGGGAGAGGCGAGGTTACCGGCCCGCCATGACGGTGCCAACCCAACTCTCGCACTAGACTTCAGGTTCCTTTCCGCACCCCGAGCCGACGCCATGATCGACCTGTATTACTGGCCCACACCGAACGGCCACAAAGTGACCCTGCTGTTGGAAGAAACCGGCCTGGAATACCGCATCCACCCGGTCAACATCGGCTCGGGCGACCAGTTCAAGCCGGAATTCCTCGCCATTTCGCCCAACAACAAGATGCCGGCCATTGTCGACCAGGCCCCGGCCGATGGCGGTGCCCCGCAGAGCGTGTTCGAGTCCGGCGCGATCCTGCTGTACCTGGCCGAGAAGACCGGCCAGTTCCTGCCCCGCGACCCGCGCGGCCGCGTCACCACCCTGGAGTGGCTGTTCTGGCAGATGGCCGGCCTGGGCCCGATGAGCGGCCAGATGGGGCATTTCAATGTGTATGCGCCGGAAAAGATCCCGTATGCGATCGAGCGCTATGACAACGAAGTGCGCCGCCTGCATGGGGTGATGGACAAGCGCCTGGCCCAGCACGCCTTCCTGGCCGGCGACGAGTACACCATCGCCGACATGGCCAGCTACCCGTGGATCGGCGCCTACGACAAGCTGCCGGTGGATTTCGCCGCATTCCCGAACCTCAAGCGCTGGCACGATGCCATCGCCGCACGCCCGGCCACCCAACGTGCCTATGCCTTGCGCCAGCAGGTGAACCCCAACGCCGGCAAGCCGCTCAGCGACGAAGAGCGCAAGCACCTGTTCGGCCAGCGCTGACCCGTCGCGGGGTCGGATCCCTTTGCAGCGCAAAGGGCTCTGACCCCAGCACCGCGGCATGGGCAGAAGGTCATGCTGCCTTCCTGCACGGGCTTGGTTAGGATGGGGGACGACCGCCCGGCGCCAGCCGCGGGGCGGACCTGCCGTTTGACGGGATCCTCCATGCGCCACCTGTTCGCTTCGCTCGCCCTCATGCTCGCCACCAGTACCGCCGCCCACGCTGAAAAGCTGACCCTGGAAGCCATCACCGGCCCGCTGCCGCTGTCCGGCCCGACCCTGATGAAGCCGAAGGTGGCGCCGGACGGTTCGCAGGTCAGTTTCCTGCGCGGCAAGGACAGCGACCGCAACCAGCTGGACCTGTGGACCTACGACATCGGCAGCGGCCAGACCCGCCTGCTGGTTGATTCCAAGGTGGTGCTGCCCGGCACCGAGACCCTCAGCGATGAGGAAAAGGCCCGCCGCGAGCGCCAGCGCATCGCCGCGATGACCGGCATTGTCGATTACCAGTGGTCGCCGGACGCGCAGCGCCTGCTGTTCCCGTTGGGCGGCGAACTCTACCTGTACGACCTCAAGCAGCAGGGAGCGGCGGCCGTGCGCCAGCTGACCCATGGTGAAGGCTTCGCCACCGACGCCAAGCTGTCACCCAAGGGCGGCTTCGTCAGCTTCATCCGCGGCCGCAACCTGTGGGTGATCGACCTGGCCAGTGGCAGGCAGCTGCAGCTGACCCGCGACGGCAGCACCACCATCGGCAACGGCGTGGCCGAGTTCGTCGCCGATGAAGAAATGGACCGCCACACCGGCTACTGGTGGGCGCCGGACGATTCGACCATCGCCTTCGCCCGCATCGACGAGGCACCGGTGCCGGTGCAGAAGCGCTACGAGGTCTACGCCGACCGCACCGATGTGATCGAACAGCGTTACCCGGCCGCCGGCGACGCCAACGTACGCGTGCAGCTGGGCGTGATCGCACCGGCTGCCGATGCGCAGCCGCGCTGGGTCGACCTGGGCAAGGAACAGGACATCTACCTGGCCCGCGTCGATTGGCGCGATGCGCAGCACCTGAGCTTCCAGCGCCAGTCGCGCGACCAGAAGCAGCTGGACCTGGTGGAAGTGGCACTCGATTCCAACCGCCAGCGCGTGCTCGCCCACGAGACCAGCCCGACCTGGGTGCCGCTGCACAACAGCCTGCGTTTTCTGGATGACGGCAGCGTGCTGTGGTCGTCCGAGCGCACCGGCTTCCAGCACCTGTACCGCATCGACAGCAAGGGCAAGACCACCGCGCTGACCCACGGCAACTGGCCGGTGGACGAGCTGCTGGCGGTCGATGAAAAGGCCGGCAAGGCCTACTTCCGTGCCGGCATCGAGACCTCGCGCGAAAGCCAGATCTACGCGGTGTCGCTGCAGGGCGGTGAGCCGCAGCGCCTGTCCAAGGCGCCGGGCATGCACAGCGCCAGCTTCGCCCGCAACGCCAGCGTCTATGTGGACAGCTGGTCCAACAGCACCACGCCGCCGCAGATCGAACTGTTCCGCGCCAATGGCGAGAAGATCGCTACGCTGGTGGAGAACGACCTGGCCGATCCCAAGCATCCGTACGCGCGTTACCGCGATGCGCAGCGCCCGGTCGAGTTCGGCACGTTGATGGCTGCCGACGGCAAGACCCCGCTGAACTACAGCCTGATCAAGCCGGCCGGCTTCGATCCGTCCAAGCGCTACCCGGTGGCGGTGTATGTCTACGGCGGCCCGGCCAGCCAGACCGTCACCGACAGCTGGCCCGGCCGTGGTGATCACCTGTTCAACCAGTACCTGGCCCAGCAGGGCTACGTGGTGTTCTCGCTGGACAACCGCGGCACCCCGCGACGTGGCCGTGACTTCGGTGGCGCGTTGTATGGCAGGCAGGGCACGGTGGAAGTGACCGACCAGCTGCGCGGCGTGACCTGGCTGAAGCAGCAGCCGTGGGTGGACCCGGCGCGCATCGGCGTGCAGGGCTGGTCCAACGGCGGCTACATGACCCTGATGCTGCTGGCCAAGGCATCGAACCAGTACGCCTGTGGCGTGGCCGGTGCACCGGTCACCGACTGGGGCCTGTATGACAGCCACTACACCGAACGCTACATGGACCTGCCGGCGCGCAACGAAGCGGGTTACCGCGAAGCGCGCGTGCTGACCCATATCGACGGCCTGCGTTCGCCGTTGCTGCTGATCCATGGCATGGCCGATGACAACGTGCTGTTCACCAACTCGACCAGCCTGATGAGCGCGCTGCAGAAGCGCGCGCAGCCGTTCGAACTGATGACCTATCCGGGTGCCAAGCATGGCCTGTCCGGTGCCGATGCCCTGCATCGCTACCGCGTGGCCGAAGCCTTCCTGGGGCGCTGCCTGAAGCCCTGATACGCAGACGGGAAGGAGCCCGCCGATGACCCTGCCACCGCCGATTCCCACCCATGGCCCGAAGCCCGCCGGCTGGTGGTGCCGTCACTGGCGCTGGGCGATGCCGCTGACCGTGCTGCTGGTGCTGGCCGGGGCCGGCGGCGTGGTGGCCTGGAGCGTGCTGCGCTGGAGCGAGGCGGCACGCGAGAGCCCGCCGATGCGTGAAGCGATGCGTCGCGCGGGGTGCAGCATCGAACTGGTGGAAGCCTTCGGCGAGCCGCTGCGCTCCGAATCGATGCCGCTGGGCAGCATGCAGACTGCGCTCAATGGCCAGCGCGATGTCGGCCTGACCGTGGCCCTGGAGGGCCCCCGTGCACACGGCCGGCTGTTCGTGAAGGGCACCCGCAGTGACGACGTGTGGGACTACCCGGTGATGTACGTGCTGGGCGAGAACAAGCAGACCTTCGACCTGACCGCACTGGATGACGATGAAGCCGCGCAGGAATGCGAACTGCAGGCCTGCCGCGAACGCGGCGAATGCCCGCTGACCGCGGCGTTGTGACCTCCGGCCGATTGTCGCCACCGCGCTGAGCGCGTAGGGTGCGGGCAACCCTTTGCTGGAGTGTCCCATGAAGCCGATTGCATTGGCCGTTGCCCTGGCCCTGACCGCCGCCCCGTTGCTGTCCGCACCGCCGGCGCTGGCGGCACCCGCCGCCAAGGCCGCCACCCCGGCCAGCCCGGCCTGGGTCGCCCGCAGCAATGCACTGGCGCAGATCCTGCTGGATGCGCAGGGGCCGTTCCAGCCGGAAGAAACCGGCTTCTTCGGCGTGCCCGGCTACGATGACAAGGTGGCCGATCTCGGCCCGGACAACGGCAAGCGCTACCGCGCCGCGATGGCCAAGGCCCGCGACGAACTGAAGGCGAAGCTGGCCACCGAAAAGGATCCCAATGTCCGCCAGGACCTGGAGATCATGATCCACGCCGCCAACCAGAACATCGAAGGCAGCGAGCTCAACGAGAAGTACCTGCTGCCGTGGAGCGATGCGCCGCAGACGGTGTTCAGCGGCCTCAACCTGCTGCTGTCCGACCAGGTGCCGGCCGAGCGCCGGGCCAAGGCGATCGACCGCCTCAAGGCCTATGCCGGCCTGCAGCCGGGCGGCACCGCGTTCACCACGCTGGCCCGCCAGCGCTACGAGGAACGGCTGAAGGACAGCAGCCTGCTGCAGCCGACGAAGATCGAAGTGCAGCAGTCGCTGGACAACGTCGAGACCTATATCACCGGCATCGAGTCGCTGCTGAAGAAGTACCAGATCGCCGGTGCCGATGAGGCGATGAAGGCCCTGGCCGGGCAGATGAAGGACTACGCCAGCTGGACGCGCTCGACCGTGCTGCCGAAGGCGCGCAGCGACGCACGGCTGCCGGCGCCGTTGTACGCTTACCAGCTCAAGCAGGTGGGTATCGACATCGACCCGAAGCTGCTGATGCAGCGCGCGCAGCTGGAGTTCATGGAAACCCGCTCGGCGATGCAGCAGCTGGCGCCGCTGGTGGTGAAGGACAAGGGCCTGAAGGTGGCCGACCCGAGCGACCCGGTGGCGGTGATCCGGGCGCTGAAGGCTGACAAGATCGCCGACGATCATCTGGAAGGCCACTACCGCAAGGTGATCGATGCGATCGATCCGCTGATCCGCGAGCATGCCATCGTCGACGTGCCCAAGCGCGCGATGCAGATGCGCCTGGGCTCGGCTGCCGAGAGCGCGGCCAGCCCGGCACCGCATTTCCTGCCGGCGCCGCTGGTCAACAACACTGGGCAGCAGGGCACCTTCGTGCTGCCGCTGGGCAACCCGGCCGCGGGCCCGGGCGCGCAGTACGACGACTTCAACTTCGGTGCGGCGGCGTGGACGCTGAGCGCGCATGAAGGCCGCCCCGGCCACGAGCTGCAGTTCACCGCCATGGTCGAGCGCGGCGTGTCGCTGGCACGCACCATGTTCGCGTTCAATTCGGTGAACGTGGAAGGCTGGGCGCTGTATGCCGAAGCCGAGATGGTGCCGTACGAGCCGCTGGACGGGCAGATGATCGCCCTGCAGTTCCGCCTGCTGCGTGCCGCACGCGCGATGCTCGACCCGATGCTCAATCTTGGCCTGACCGACCGTGCCAACGGCGAGCGCGTGCTGATGGAGCAGGTCGGCCTGTCCAAGGCGATGGCCACCCAGGAACTGGACCGCTACATGGTGCGCATGCCGGGCCAGGCCGGCAGCTACTTCTACGGCTACACCCGCATCCTGGAACTGCGCATGCAGACCGAGCTGGCACTGGGTGCGAAGTTCGACCGCCTGGCGTTCAACAACTTCCTGCTCGACCAGGGCCTGCTGCCGCCGGACCAGCTGGCCGATGCGGTGAACAAGGTGTTCGTGCCGAAGTACAAGCGCTGAACGTCATCGGGTAGTGCCGGCCGCTGGCCGGCAATCGCCGTCGGTAGATGCCGACCTTGGTCGGCGCCGTGGGTTTCGTGCCAACCAAGGTTGGCACCTGCCAGAACGATGCGTCGTTTGTTGCAGGGGTAGTGCCGGCCGCTGGCCGGCATTCCCTTGGCGCAGGAAGCATTCCTGATGTTGCTGGCCAGCGGCCGGCACTACCGGCGTTGACCCGGGAGGGTCAACGCTGCGGCTGCGGCGTGATCACCTGCGTCGGCAGCCGTGCCGGGGGGGCCGGGTTCGGTACCCAGATCGCGACGCCGGCGGCGCGTTTCTGCGTGGTCGGAATGCCGATGCCGACGCCACCGCCGACGTGCGAGCCGAACGTGCCGGCGCCGACCGACATGCCCACCGGCGAACCGCTGCTGCCCACGCCCATCAGCACCACGCCATTGGCGCCCAGCGCTGCGGCCTCGCGCTTCAGGCGCGCCACCGCCGCATCGGTCTGGCCCTGCGTGCCGAAGCCCACGGCAGATGCCGATTCCAGCTGGGCGATTTCCTGGGAGCCGGCCGGCGGCGTCGAATAGATCTGCACCAGTGCCGGATCGATCGGCGCGCGGGCGCGCCCCAGCATGACCTTGGAAGTGCTGGCGCAGCCGGCGGCGACCAGCAGGATGGCCGCCAACGCGGCCCAACGGATGTTCATGGCACGACCCCTGTAGGACTGGTTGCGATCATCGGCGGGCCACTCTGAATCGGCGCCAACACCCGGGCCAGGGCACGCACGGCAGCACGCTAGCACGCTGCCGGTGACAGCCCCGCCAACGGCAGTAGGCGGCGACCGCGGGAACGACTATGGTGGACAGACAGGAACCAACTGCGGGAGAGCGGAATGGGTGTGATCAGTCTGTTGTGGGGCGTACTGGCGCTGTTGTGGATGATCCTGGCGCTGATTCCGCTGCTGGGCTGGGGCAACTGGTTCCTGATCCCGTTCGCCGCCGTGGGCGCGGTGATCGCCGCGCTGGGCATCCTGTTCACCCACCCGACCAAGCGGGGCCGGGCTTGGGCCGGGCTGGTGCTGAACGGCATCGTGGTGGTGGTCGGCATCCTGCGCCTGGGCCTGGGTGGCGGCGTGATCTGAGCGGCGTCGCCGGGTGCGACAGGGCGTCGCAGGTACACGGCCGCGGGCCGGGCAGGGGCGTACAATGAACGGCTGCGCGAGCCCCCCGCGTGCCTGTGAATCCGCGCCCGGCGCGGCTGCCCCATGATCATCCGACCCCGTCCCCACGGCTGGCAACTGCTGTACATCCTGCGCGGCTCGATCGTCAAAGCGATCGCGCCGAAGGTGCTGGCCATCCTGATCCTGTCCATCGCGGTGGCCGCGGTGGTGGAACTGGCGCCGCCGACCGGCATCGAACGCGTTTCGGTCACGCCGTTCACCCTGCTCGGCCTGGTCCTGTCGATCTTCCTCAGCTTCCGCAACAGCGCCTGCTATGACCGCTGGTGGGAAGGCCGCAAGCTGTGGGGCCAGCTGGTCTACGAATCGCGCTCGCTGGCCCGCCAGGTGAACCTGCTGCTGGCCGATGACGCCGGCCGCCGCCGCCGCATCGCCTATCTCACCACCGCCTTTGCCCATGCGCTGGCCGCGCGCCTGCGGGGCCGCATCGTGGCCCTGGCCGCGTTGCCGTGGCTGGACAAGCCGCAGCGCGAGCAGCTGGGCCAGCGCGAGAACGTGCCGGACGCATTGCTGTCGATGATCGCCGCCGAGCTGGCCCAGGCCCTGCGCGCCGGTGAACTCGACCCGATCCTCTACACCCAGCTGGAAGAGCGCCTGCACGCGATGTCGTCGATCCAGGCCGGCTGCGAGCGCATCCTCACCACGCCGCTGCCGTTCGCCTACACCCTGCTGCTGCACCGTTGTGCGTGGATGTTCTGCGTGCTGCTGCCGTTCGGCCTGGCCAGCTCGCTGGGCTGGGGCACGCCGGTGCTGTCGGCGGTGCTCGCCTATGCCTTCTTCGGCCTGGACCAGCTGGGCGAAGAAATGGAAGACCCGTTCGGCCTGGAGCCGAACGACCTGCCGCTGGACGCGCTGGTGCGCACGATCGAGATCGACCAGCTCGACGCGCTCGGCGAACGCCCGTTGCCCGAACCCCTGCTGCCGCAGGGTTACCTGTTGCAATAGCCACTCCTCGGAGCCTGCCATGTCCCACCCGCTTTATCGCCCGCGCCGCATGCGCCACGACGAGTTCTCGCGCCGCCTGATGCGTGAGAACACGCTGACCACCGACGACCTGATCTACCCGGTGTTCGTGCACGAACGGGCTGGACGCACCGCAGTGCCGTCGATGCCGGGCGTGGAGCGGCTGTCGATCGAAGAACTGCTGAAGGTGGCCGAAGAGGCGCTGGAGCTGGGCATTCCGGTGATCGACCTGTTCCCGGTGATCGACCCGTCGCTGAAGTCGCTGGACGCGTCGGCGGCGTGGGCCGAGGACGGCCTGGCGCAGCGTGCGATCCGCGCGCTGAAGTCGCGCTTCCCGGAACTGGGGGTGATGACCGACGTGGCGCTGGACCCGTACACCACCCATGGCCAGGACGGCATCATCGATGACAAGGGCTATGTGCTCAACGACATCACGGTCGAAGCACTGGTCAAGCAGTCGGTATCGCACGCCGAAGCCGGCGTGGACATCGTCTCGCCGTCGGACATGATGGACGGCCGCATCGGCGCGATCCGCCGTGCGCTGGATGCCGGCAATCACATCAACGTGCGCATCATGGCCTACTCGGCCAAGTACGCCTCGGCGTTCTACGGCCCGTTCCGTGATGCAGTGGGCAGCGCGGCCAGCCTCGGCAAGGCCGACAAGAAGACCTACCAGATGGACCCGGCCAACGGCGACGAGGCCCTGCGCGAGATCGCGCTGGACCTGGAAGAGGGCGCCGACATGGTGATGGTCAAGCCGGGCATGCCCTACCTGGACCTGGTGCGCCGGGTGAAGGAGAAATTCGGCGTGCCGACCTTCGCCTACCAGGTCAGTGGCGAGTACGCGATGATGAAGGCCGCCTTCGCCAATGGCTGGCTGGACGAACGCGCCTGCGTGCTGGAGTCGCTGCTGGGCTTCAAGCGGGCCGGCGCCGATGGTGTGCTGACCTATTTCGCGCCGCAGGTGGCGCGATGGCTGCGCGAGCGCTGACAATAGCGCCACGATAGACGGAGGAATACGCGATGGGACCCGAACTGGGATGGGTGCAATGGTTGATCTGGGGCATCGGTACGCTGGTGTTCGGCGCCATCATCGTCGGTGTGTTCATCGCGGCCTGGCGGGCCGGCAAGCGCCCGCCGGAACAGCTCTCCGCCGCCCGTCACGTGGCCCGTGAGCAGGCGCTGCCGGACAGCGTGCAGGCCGAGCTGGCCGCGTTGAACCAGCGCAAGGACAACGGCCAGCTGAGCGAAGTGGAGTACGAGCAGTTGCGCGCCAAGGTGTTGTCGCGCTGACTCTCAGTTCTGGTAGCCGCCAACCTTGGTTGGCGCTTTCCCGCATGCCAACCAAGGTTGGCATCTACCAGACGGCTATCCACGCATGGCGTGGATCTACCGCACGCACCCCGGCACCGCCGCCACCTTCGGCACCGCCAACCGGTACACATCCACGCCACCGGCACGCGGCGCCTTCGCTGCACTGCTGGCAACCATCATCTCGCCCGGCTTGGCGTTGTCGATCACCGGCGCGCCGGTCCAGCCGCCGGCCTGGTTGAACGACAGCCCCAGCGGCTGCAGCGCCACGCCGCTCCACGCGCAACCGCTGCTCCAGACCTGCGCGGTACTGCCGCTGCCGCGGCTGAACACCACAGCGCCGTCATGGCCCAGCCAGTCACCGTCGGTCTCGTCGTCGGCGCTGTTCAACGCGCTCAGTGCGCTGGCCGGACCACGCAGGCCCTGCGTATCCAGCGTCGACACGAACAGGTCCCAGCCGGCGCCACGGCCCTGCTGCCGGGCAAACAACAGCCGCTGGCCATCCGCGCTCAGGGCCGGCCCGCGCTCTTCCCGGCGTCCGCCGTCACCGGCCAGCGGCTGCGCCGGGCCCAGCTGGCCGTCGGCGGCCAACGCGGCGCGGTACAGCGCCAGCGCGCCCTCGCGACCAGCCGCGAACAGCAGCCAGCGGCCGTCACGGCTGAAGTAGGGATCGCGGGCTTCACCGGCCACGCCTACCGGCAGTGCCTGTGCCTGCTGCCAGCGGCCATCGACCACGCGTGCCTCCCACAGGCCCCAGCCGGCCTCGCCGCGGCGGGCGAAGACGATGCGCTGGCCATCGGTGCTGATCGTGGCGCGGCCCTCGTCGGCGCGGGTCGAGACCACGCCCATGCCTTCGATGCCGTACTCGTTCAACGCCATCGCCACGGGGGCAGAGAGTAGACTGGCGGCGAGCACCAGCAGGGGCGGGGTGATGCGCATCATCCGGTTCCGTGCACGAAAGAGCATCAGTCTAGCCAGCTTGAGGATTCCATGACCGACCGTTACGCCGTCTTCGGACACCCCGTTGCCCACTCGAAGTCGCCGCAGATCCACGCGACGTTCGGTCGCCAGGAAGGCATCGCCATCGACTACCGCGCGATCGACCTGGCCCCGGATGCGTTCCTGGCCGGCCTGGAGGCCTTCGCCGCCGAGGGCGGTGTCGGTGCCAACGTCACCCTGCCGCACAAGGAAGCCGCGTTCTCGGTGTGCACCACGCTGACCGCGCGCGCGCGCCGCGCCGGCTCGGTCAACACGCTGCTGCGCAAGGGCGACCGCTGGCACGGCGACACCACCGATGGCATCGGCCTGGTGCGCGACCTCACCGACCGCCACGGCCTGGACCTGCGCGGCCGCCGCGTGCTGATGATCGGCGCCGGTGGCTCGGCGCGCAGCGTCGCCCCGGCACTGCTCGATGCCGGCATCACCGAACTGGTGGTGGTCAACCGCACGCCGGAGCGCGCGGACGAACTGATCGACGCGATGGGCGAGCCGGGCCGTGCGATCAGCCGCTACTGGGAAGACCTGCGCGACCTCGGCGACTTCGAACTGATCGTCAACGCCACCTCGGCTGGCCGCGACCGCGACGTCGAGTTCAAGCTGCCGCTGTCGCTGGTCAATTCGATGACCACCGCCGTCGACCTGAACTACGGCGAGGCGGCCATCGCCTTCCTGGCCTGGGCCCGTGCGGCGCAGTGCCGCAATACCGTCGACGGCCTGGGCATGCTGGTCGAGCAGGCCGCCGAGAGCTTCCTGCAGTGGCACGGCGTGCGCCCGCAGACCGGCGAGGTCTACCAGGCGCTGCGCCAGGGCTCGGCCGTGCTGGCCGGCGAGGACTGACCGATGGACAGCACAACCCTGATGGTGACCGTGCTGAGCATGGTCGGCGTGCGCCTGCCGGTGCTGATCGCGCTGTGCGTCGGCCTGGTCTGGGTGGTCGGTGCGCCGCGCGATGCCACCCGCACCGGCGCGCTGGTCGGCCTGCTGTTGCTGCTGCTGTCCAGCCTGGGTGGCCTGGCGGCGGGCATGCTGCCGATGTGGCTGGTCAGCAGTGGCAACTTCAGCGCCATCTCGGGCATGAGCGCCATCTTCGGCGTGGTGCACTTCGCGCTGGCGATGGTCGAGGCCATCGGCGTGGTGCTGCTGGTGTGGGCGCTGGTGCGCCTGCTGCGGCTGCGCGGCAACCCGGTGCAGTGACACCCGGGTGACGGCCCTGGGCCGTCGCCAGCAGCGTCCGGCGTGTTCATCCAGCCGCCGGGCGTCGTCGCTGCCCCGTTCAGGCAGCCAGCGGCGGCGGACATGGCCGGCCATGCGACAATGGCCAGCCTGATCCAGCTACGGTAGTTCCCGGCGTGACCGAAACCGTCGCCGCTCCGCGCACGCTCGATGACACCTTGAAGGACGCGATCCGCAAGGCGTACACGACGCTGCAGGCCAATACCCCCGGCTTCTCCACCCGTCGCTCGCAGAGCCAGATGATCGGCGTGGTGTCGCGCGCGCTGTCGAAAAGCGGTGGCGTCGGCGTGGTCGAGGCGCCGACCGGCGTCGGCAAGAGCCTGGGCTACCTCACCGCAGGCGTACCGATCGCACTGGCCAGCAAGAAGAAGCTGGTGATCAGCACCGGCACCGTGGCGCTGCAGTCGCAGCTGGTCGAGCGTGACATCCCGAATTTCCTCAAGGCCACCGGCCTGGAAGCGACCGTGGCGCTGGCCAAGGGCCGTACCCGCTACCTGTGCACGCGCAATGCTGCCGAGGCGCAGGGCGAGGGCTCGCAGGGTGGCATGTTCGAGGATGACGCACCCTTGTTCGACCGGCCGCTGGCGCCGATCGAGATGGACATCGCCAAGCGCCTGACCGACGCCTTCACCGGCGGCAGCTGGGACGGCGACATCGACAACGCGCCGGAGACCATCAGCCCCGGCCTGCGCAGCCGCATCACCACGCCGGCTTCGGGCTGCGCCGGGCGCCGCTGTGCCTATTCGGCGCAGTGCGCGGTGCTGCGTTCGCGCAATACGGTGCGCGACGCACAGATCGTGGTCACCAACCACGCGCTGCTGCTGTCGGCGCTGTCGATCGGTGACAGCGACAACGGCCAGCCGTTGATCGCGCCGCCCTCGGACATGCTGCTGGTGCTGGACGAAGGCCATCACATCGGCAACGTGGCGATCGACCAGGGTGCGGCCAGCCTCGCGCTGGACGAGATGGCCAAGCGCACCGGCCGCCTGCAGATCCTGATCGCCGGTGCCTACCGTGCGGTCGACAAGGACCGCCTTGGCAACCTGTTGCCGAACGAAGCGATCGAGGTGGCCAGCAACGTGGCCAAGCAGCTGCGCGCGTTCCGCGACCACATCGAACGGGTGTGGATGCCGGCGCCGGCCGACGAAGAGCCGATGTGGCGCGCGGCCAATGGTCGTCTGCCCGAGGCCTGGCGCGAGCCGATCGAGGCCCTCGCCGACGATACCCGCAGCCTCTACAACTGGGCGCATGCCGCCACCGCGCAGGTGGCCAAGGGCAAGCCGGACGATGCCGCGCGCGAGCGCCTGCAGCGCAACCTGGGCATGGCGCTGGAGATGATCGAGCAGCAGTACAACCTGTGGCAGGCGTGGCGCCGCGAGGACAAGGACGGTGCACCGCCGATGGCACGCTGGGTCACCGCCACCCGCGACGGCGACCTGGTGCTGCACGGCTCGCCGGTGTCGGCCGCGCACGTGCTGCGCAAGCTGCTGTGGGATGAAGTGGACTCGGTGGTGATGACCTCGGCGACGTTGACCGGCGGTGGCGACTTCCAGTCGCTGGCGATCGACAACGGCATTCCGGAAGAGGCCGAGATGGTCTCGCTGTCGTCGCCCTTCGACCTGCCCAACCAGGCCGAGCTGATCGTGCCGAAGTTCCCGGTCACGCCTGACGACCGCGAAGGCCATCCGCGCGAAGTGGCGCGTTACCTCGACACCGAACTGGACTGGGCCAAGGGCTCGATGGTGCTGTTCACCTCGCGCTGGAAGATGGAGAAGGTGGCCGGGCTGATGTCGGCCGCGCGCCGCAAGCAGGTGCTGGTGCAGGGCGAGATGTCCAAGACCCGCCTGATCGACGAGCACCTGCGACGCGTGGCGGCAGGCGAGGGCTCGGTGCTGTTCGGGCTGAATTCGTTCGGCGAAGGCCTCGACCTGCCCGGTGAGGCTTGCACCACCGTGGTGATCACCCAGGTGCCGTTCGCGGTGCCGACCGACCCGCAGACCGCCACCCTCAGCGAGTGGTTCGAGGGGCGCGGGCTCAACGCGTTCAACCTGATCGCCATTCCGCATGCGCTGCGCACGTTGACCCAGTTCGCCGGCCGCCTGATCCGCACCTCCACCGACACCGGCCGCGTGGTCATCCTCGATTCGCGGCTGCTGACCCGCCGCTACGGCAAGCGCATCATCGACGCGCTGCCGCCGTTCAAGCGCGTGATCGGCTGACCGGGGGCCGTACTACGGTTCCGGGCACGATCCGGACGCCAGCGCGTAGGGCTGGTACATGCAGCGGATGAGGGCATCGACGATCTTCAACCGTGGCGGCCATGGCGCCCTCTGCGCGCCATCCACGGCCTGCATCAGCGCCGACCCATCGTTGAGCCCGCTGCCCGCCGGCGGCGGCAGTGCAGCCAGTCGCGCGCGCATGCGGCGCAGTGCCGGCAGGTCGTCATCGAGAAACGCAATGGTGGCATCGACGTACAGGTTCCATCCCTCCGGATCAGCGTTGCGGGGCCTGTAGGTCAGCCGCATCAAGGCGCTGGCGGGATCGCGCTGCCCTGCGTCGGCGCGTAGCTGCGCCTCATGCCAGGTCAGCTCGGTATGCCCGGCCGCCTTCGACTGTCGGCGGTAGGCGGCGAACAGGTCAGCGATCTCCAGCTGGCAGCCCGAGCGCTCGATCAGTGCGTCCCAGCCATCGCCAGGCCCGCGGTTGAACGCCTCGGGCGTCATCGCCTGCAGTCCGGCGTGATCGTCGAACCGGCAGTCGTCGGCCAGCGCCGGGGCGGAGGCGCCGGCCAGTGCCAGCAGCAGGACCACGCGGGAGAATTTCATGGGGGCTTCCTGTAGACCGCGCACACTCTAGCGCCGCAGCGGCAGCCATTGCCCTTCGCTGGCGCTGCGCCACAGCCATTCGACCGGCCCGAAGCGATGGCCACGCAGCCACCACGCGCTCGCCCACAGTTGCAGCGGGAACACCACCGCCGCCACCAGGAGCACTGGCCACAGCCCGTGCTGCGGGCCGATACCCAGCCCGAAGCCGGCAAACAGCGGCACGCCGATCGCGCTTTGCAGCAGGTAGTTGCTCAGTGCCATGCGCCCGGCCGGCACGAACACGCGCAGCATGCGCTCGGCCCACGGGCGCAGATAGAGCAGGGTGAAGATCGCCGCCGCAGCAATGCCCAGTGCCAGCGGCGCAACGCGATAGGACACGCGCAGCAGATAGCCGGGCACGCCCGAACGCAGCGCCGGCCATGCCTGTTTGAGCGCATCGGCCTGGGCATCGATCCACAGGAACACCGCCGTCAGCAGCAGGCTGCCGATGGCGATCGAGCGCAGCAGCGGCAGATGCGCCTGCGGCTGCTGCAGCAGCCCGCGACGGCCGGCCCAGTAGCCCAGCAGGAAGCGGCCGAGCACGAAGAACAGCAGCGCCCAGTTGCTCAGCTTCAGCCATGCGGCCAGCTGCAGGTTGTGCCACCACGCCTGCGCCAGCGTGCCGTGCGCCAGAGCATCGAGCGCCATGGCGTTCATCTGCGCGCGCGGTGTGAGCAGGGCGACCCATTCGCGGATCCACGGCGACAGCAGCGGTGGCAGCAACAGGGCAATGAACACCCCGCTGAACAGCAGTGCGCGATCACCCAGGTGACGGAACAGCGGCAGCAGCAGGCCCACCAGCGCATACACCAGCAGGATGTCACCCCACCACAGCAGCACCGAATGCAGCAGGCCGATCACCAGCAGCACGCCCATGCGTCGCAGGTGCGCGGCCATGCTGCCCTGCGCATTGCCATCCATCTGCATCGCCACGCCCATGCCGAACAGCAGCGAGAACAGGGTGATCGCCTTCATGTCCACCAGCCATTCCATGCCGGTGCGGATGGCGTGGTCGAGGGCCGCGCTGGGCAGTGCCTGCTGCGCGGCCTCGGTCATCAACGCATCGAGCGAGAAGAAGCGCAGGTTGACCAGGAACACGCCGAGCAGCGCGAACCCACGCAGGGCATCGATGAGGGGCTGGCGCGGCGGGCGATGGGTCATGCCGCGCAGCGTACCGGATCGGTAGTGCTGGTCGCTGGCCGGCAACCTCATTGATGTGCAGACGCATTGTGCAGATGCCGGCCAGCGGCCGGCACTACCGCACGGGGATCAATCGCCGAGCAGCGCGGTGTTGCGTACGGCGCCCTTGTCGGCACTGGTGGCCAGCAGCGCGTAAGCCTTCAGCGCGCTGGTGACCTTGCGCGGGCGCGGTGCGCGTGGCTTCCAGCCGCGGGCATCGGCGTCGGCGCGGCGCTGGGCAAGGGTGGCCTCGTCCAGCAGCAGATCGATGCGGCGGGCGGGGATGTCGATGCGGATGCGGTCGCCGTTTTCCACCAGGCCGATGACACCGCCGCTGGCAGCTTCCGGTGAGACGTGGCCGATCGACAGGCCCGAGGTGCCGCCGGAAAAGCGGCCATCGGTGAGCAGCGCGCATTGCTTGCCCAGCCCCTTCGATTTCAGGTAGCTGGTCGGGTACAGCATTTCCTGCATGCCGGGGCCGCCCTTCGGGCCCTCGTAGCGGATCACCACCACGTCACCCGGCTGCACTTCGTCGGCGAGGATGCCGGCGACGGCGGCGTCCTGGCTTTCATAGACGCGCGCGGGGCCTTCGAACACATGGATCGACTCGTCCACGCCGGCGGTCTTCACCACGCAGCCATCCACGGCCAGGTTGCCGCGCAGCACGGCGAGGCCGCCTTCCAGCGAATATGCGTGCTGCAGCGAGCGGATGCAGCCTTCGGCGCGGTCCACGTCCAGGCTCGGCCAGCGCGTGGCCTGGCTGAAGGCCTCCTGGGTGGGGATGCCGGCCGGGCCGGCCTTGAAGAAGGCATGCAGGGTGTCGTTGTCACTGCGCACCACGTCCCAGCGTTCCAGCGCGTCGGCCAGGCTGGTGCTGTGCACGGTCGGCACCGTGGTATCGAGCAGGCCGGCGCGGTCCAGCTCACCGAGGATGCCGAACACGCCGCCGGCGCGGTGCACGTCTTCGATGTGGTACTTCGGCGTGTTCGGTGCCACCTTGCACAGCTGCGGGACGCGCCGCGACAGTGCATCGATGTGGGTCAGGTCGAAGTCGACCTCGGCTTCCTGCGCGGCAGCCAGCAGGTGCAGGATGGTGTTGGTGGAACCGCCCATGGCGATGTCCAGGGTCATCGCATTGGCGAAGGCGGCCTGGGTGGCGATGCCGCGCGGCAGCGCGCTCGCGTCTTCGCCGCCATACCAGCGGTGGCAGAGCTCGACGATCAGGCGGCCGGCACGACGGAACAGCGCTTCGCGGTCGGCGTGGGTGGCCAGCGTGGTGCCGTTGCCGGGCAGCGACAGGCCCAGTGCTTCGGTCAGGCAGTTCATCGAGTTGGCGGTGAACATGCCCGAGCAGGAACCGCAGGTGGGGCAGGCGCTGCGCTCGAACGCGGCGACCTTCTCGTCGGAGGCGCTGTCATCGGCGGCCACCACCATCGCGTCGACCAGGTCCAGCTTGTGCTCGGACAGCTTGGTCTTGCCCGCTTCCATCGGCCCGCCGGAGACGAACACCACCGGGATGTTGAGGCGCAGCGCGGCCATCAGCATGCCGGGGGTGATCTTGTCGCAGTTGCTGATGCACACCAGTGCGTCGGCACAGTGCGCGTTGACCATGTATTCCACGGCATCGGCGATGATCTCGCGGCTGGGCAGCGAATACAGCATGCCGTCGTGGCCCATCGCGATGCCATCGTCCACGGCGATGGTGTTGAATTCCTTGGCGACGCCGCCGACCTGCTCGATCTCGCGCGCGACCAGCTGGCCGAGGTCCTTCAGGTGCACGTGGCCGGGCACGAACTGGGTGAAGGAGTTGGCGATGGCGATGATCGGCTTGTGGAAGTCGCCGTCCTTCATGCCGGTGGCACGCCACAGGGCGCGGGCGCCGGCCATGTTGCGGCCGGCGGTGGAGGTGCGGGAACGGTATTCGGGCATGGCTGGCGGAACGGGCGGGCCGTACGACGTGGGGGTCGCCTGATCATGGCCAATTTTTTCGGTTGCTGCTGCAACCACCGGGGAGAGAGCGGCAGGGCTGCGCCCTGCACCCGCGGTAGTGCCGGCCGCTGGCCGGCAACCTCAACAGCAACAGCTGGGCTATCCGTGGGACGGCGGGGTGGGTCCGGTGGCAGGGGACGCCGTGAATCCGTCCATGGGGGCTTGGTCGCGGCATCCATGCCGCTCACACCCCTGCCACCGGACCCACCCCGCCTTCGACAGTTGGCCGCGATCCGACCCCGATTCCTGATTGGAACGACGAAAATGAAAGTCCGTTCATCTTTCCCACTTTGCCGATTCCGGTTGCTGGTCCGGATTTGGCATCATTGGGGCATTGATCCGTCGACAGGGCATGAGGCCATGAAACGTTCCCGCACCACCGCGCTGCTGCTGATGAGCGCCGCGCCGCTGCTGTTCACCGCCTGCCAGAAGGAGCCGGAGGTGAAGGTGCAGGAAGGCCTGTATACCTCGGTCGAGGCCTGCACCGAGGCCACCGGCGATCCGTCGTCGTGCCGCAATGCGTTCGCCGAAGCGCAGAAGCAGGCCGCCGATGCGGCGCCGAAGTACGCCAGCAAGGAAGCCTGCGAGAAGGACTACAAGCCGGAGCAGTGCGTGCAGCAGCACACCTCGGCCGGTACCTCGTTCATCGGTCCGATGATGATGGGCTTCTTCATGTCGCAGATGCTGAGCAACCGCGGCGGCCTCGCCCCGCAGGCGCCGGCCGCTTCGCCGGCCTACCAGGACAAGAGCGCCGGTTGGGCGCGTCCGGCTCCGGGCGGCAGCGGCGGCCTGAACACCGCCAGCGGCATCGGCGCGGGCAAGGCTGGCCTGGCCCCGGTCACCAGCGAGCCGAACCGTGCGGTCACCGCCAGCCGTGGTGGCTTCGGCAACACCAGCGCACGCCGCAGCACCAGCGGCAGCTACGGCGGCTGATCGACCCATGCAGCGCATCCGGATTGCCGAGCGTGCCCAGTGGCGGGCACGCGCGGAAGAAGCGGGTTTCCGCTTCCACACCATCGACGGCCAGCCGTACTGGGATGAAAGCGCGTACTACGCCTTCACCCTGCGCCAGATCGAGCAGGACATCGAAGACCCCAGCGCCGAGCTGCACCAGATGGCGATGGACCTGGTCGGTGATGTCATCGGCAGCGAACGGTTGATGGACCAGCTGGCGATTCCGTCGCATTACCGCGACTGGATCGCCGACAGCTGGCGCCAGCGCCAGCCGCACCTCTATGGACGCCTGGACCTGGCCTACGACGGCACCGGCCCGGCCAAGCTGTACGAACTGAACTACGACACGCCGACCTCGCTGTTCGAGGCCAGCTTCTTCCAGTGGCAGTGGCTGGAAGACCAGCGCAACGCCGGTCGTCTGCCGCAGCACGCTGACCAGTTCAATGCAATCCATGAGGCGCTGGTCGAACGCTTCGGCGAACTGGCCACGCAGCTGCCGCCGCCGCTTTATTTCAGCGCCGTGGGCAGCTCCGAAGAAGACCGTGGCACCGTCGAGTACCTGCGCGACTGTGCGTCGCAGGCCGGCCTGCATGGCCAGGCCATCGCCATCGAGGATATCGGTCTGTCCGAGGACGGCCGCTTCACCGCGCTGGATGATTCGGTGATCGGCACGCTGTTCAAGCTGTATCCGCTGGAAGACCTGATGGCCGAGGAATTCGGTCGCGCGCTGCCCGGCTCGGGCGTGCAGCTGCTGGAGCCGGCGTGGAAAGCGGTGCTGAGCAACAAGGGCATCCTGCCGTTGCTGTGGCAGCGCAACGTGGGCCATCCGAACCTGCTGGAAGCGCATTTCGATGACGGCAGCACGCTGTCGTCGGGTTGGGTGCGCAAGCCGCTGTTCTCGCGCGAAGGCGCCAACATCGAGATGCACCTGGCCGATGGCAGCACCCAAAGCAGCGACGGACCCTACGACGGCCCTGCGATCATCCAGCGCGCGCATCCGCTGACCCGCTTCGAGGGCGGCTACCCGCTGATCGGCAGCTGGGTGGTAGGCGATCACGCCTGCGGCATCGGCATCCGCGAGGACGACAGCGCGATCACCCGCGACAGTGCGCGCTTCGTGCCGCACGCGATCGTCGATGAGGCGCCGACGCGGATCTACGTCTGATGACGGTGCGGCGCCCTCAGGGCCGACGTGGACGACCGACGCCGGTCGTAGAACGACACGGGTAGTGCCGGCCGCTGGCCGGCAACCGCCGTTGGTAGATGCCGACCTTGGTCGGCGGTTTGGGTTTCGTGCCAACCAAGGTTGGCACCTACCAGAGCAATGCGCCGGTTGTTGCAGGGGTGGTGCCGGCCGCTGGCCGGCGCCGTTGATTCCGCGCCAACCAAGGTTGGCACCCACCAAAGCGATGCGTCGGTTGCTGCAGGGGTAGTGCCGGCCGCTGGCCGGCAACCGCCGTGGGTAGATGCCGACCTTGATCAGCGCTGCGGGTTCGCGCCAACCAAGGTTGGCACCCACCAAAGCGATGCGTCGGTTGCTGCAGGGGTAGTGCCGGCCGCTGGCCGGCAACCGTTGTTGGTAGATGCCGACCTCGGTCGGCGCTGTGGGTTTTGTGCCAACCAAGGTTGGCACCTACCAGAGCGATGCGTCGGTTGTTGCAGGGGTAGTGCCGGCCGCTGGCCGGCAACCGTTGCTGGCACCCACCAGGGCGATCGTTGGTATCAGAGCAGCCCTTCGCGCTTCACTGCCAGATAGCGCTCCACCAGCGCGCCGGGCAGGGCATCGGCGGTGACGTCCAGCACCATCACCTTCTCGCTGCGCAGCGCCTCATGCGCCTTCGCGCGCTGCTGCAGGTACAGCGCCGCGGCACCGGCCTGGGTCGCGTCCTCCAGCGTCTGCACCTCGCCCTCCAGCGCGCCGTCCAGCTCGCGTTCGCGCAGGCTGGCCACGCACACCAGGTGGCGACGCTGCAGCAGGCGCACCGCCGCCAGCAGGTCCTCGATGTCCTCGTCGCGCACGTTGCTGACCAGCATCACCAGCGCACGCCGGCGCTGGCGCAGCGACACTTCGGTGGCGGCGGCCAGGTAATCGGTGGCCACCGCACGTGGCTGCAGGTCACAGCTGGCGCGCAGCAGGTGCTCGACGGTGCCCATGCCACGCTGCGGTGCCACCCAGCGGCGCTCGCCACCGGTGGCGAACAGGCCGGCGGCATCGCCCTGGCGCAGTGCCAGGTAGGCCACCACCAGCGAAGCGTTCAAGGCATGGTCGAAGTGCGAGAGCCCGCCTTCGCTGGCCAGCATGCGCCGCCCGCTGTCGAGCATCAGCACCAGCTGCTGGTTCTTCTCGTCCTGGTATTCGCGCGAGATCAGCTTGCGCGCGCGTGCGGTGGCCTTCCAGTCGAGCTGGCGCAGGCTGTCGCCGATGCGGTACTCGCGCATCTGGTGGAAGTCGGTGCCTTCACCGCGGCGGCGCTTCACGTGTGCGCCGACCAGCCGCGAGGCCTGGTCGGCACTGAACAGGGCGAAGCGGGTGAGCGGCACGAAGTTCGGATAGACCCGCACGTCCAGCGCCGGTGGCAGCGTGCGTTGCTGCCACCACAGGCGCCACGGCGAGCGCATGCGCAGGTGCACGCCTTCAAAGCGGAAGTGCCCACGCTGCAGCGGCTGCAGGTGGTAGTGCAACGTGGAGGCACTGCCGGCCTGCAGGCGCACGCGCTGCGGCAGCGCTTCCAGCGGCCAGCCGCCGGGGACCAGATCGAACACCTGCACCGTCATCGATTGCTCGGCCTGCAGCCGCAGCGCGGCTTCGCGGCGCACGCCCAGCGCCAGCGCTTCGGGCAGCTCGCGCTGTACCTGCGGTGACGGGCGCCGCGACTGGCGCCACAGATCCATCAGCGCCGGCACGGCAATCGCCAGCGCCGCCAGCGCCCAGCTCCAGCGCGGCAGCAACCCGCCCAGCACCAGGCCACCCAAGGCAGCCCAGGCCAGCAGCAGCACCAGCAGCAGCGGGGCCGGCCTCATCGGCGCGGCGCTTCCACCTTGGCCAGCAGCGCGCCCAGCACATCGTCGGCGTCCTGGCCTTCGATCTGCAGTTCCGGGGCCAGTGCAATGCGGTGGCGCAGCGCGGGGCGTGCGATGTCGCGCACGTCGTCCGGAGTGACGAAGTCACGGCCGGCCAGCACCGCCTGCGCGCGCGAGGCACGCACCAGCGCGATGCTGCCGCGCGGGCCAGCGCCGACCGCGATGCCCGGCCACTGCCTCGTGGCCGCCACAATCCGCACCGCGTAGTCGATCACTTCGTCATCAACCGTGATCGCCGCGGTCGCGCGCTGCAGTTCCAGCAGCTCGCCAGCCCCCAGTACACGCGGCACCTGGCTCAGGTCGAAATCGCTGGCGGCACGGCCACTGGTGATCGCGGTCACCATGCGCTTCTCGTCCTCCAGCTGCGGGTAGTCGATCAGCACCTTCAGCAGGAAACGGTCCAGCTGTGCTTCCGGCAACGGGTAGGTGCCTTCCTGTTCCAGGGGGTTCTGCGTGGCCAGCGCCATGAACGGCGGCGCCAGGGTGAAGGCCTTGCCTTCGATGGTCACCTGGCCTTCCTGCATTACTTCCAGCAGCGCGGACTGGGTCTTGGCCGGTGCACGGTTGATCTCGTCGGCCAGCAGCAGGTTGGTGAACACCGGGCCGCGGCGGATCTTGAAGCTCTCGCTCTTCGGGTCGTACACCGCATGGCCACTGACGTCGCTGGGCATCAGGTCGGGGGTGAACTGCACGCGGCCGTAATCCAGCTCCAGGGCCTGTGCCAGCGCACGCACCAGCAGGGTCTTGCCCAGACCGGGGACGCCCTCGATCAGCACGTGGCCACCGGCCAGCAGTGCCACCAGGATCTGGTCCAGTACATCGGCCTGGCCAATGAAGGCGTGGCCGACGGCATCGCGGATGGCATCGACGCGTTCGATCAGGCGGGCGTTGGCGGCCGCCGGCAGCTCGGGGACTTCGGTCATAGCAGGGATCTCATCTGGAGCAGCAAGCGGATGCGCTCGCGCAGGGCGGAGGAATCGTGCGGCGGAGGGGGCGTGAGCGCGCTGGCAACGCGGCCTTGCGGCCAGGACAGCAGTTCGGCGATGGCCTGTTCGCGCGGCGCACCCTCCAGTGCGGCGGCCACCGGTGCGCGCAGGCGCAGGCGATGCAGGAACAGGGCGAGCACGGCGTCATACAGGCGCGCGCCGTGGCCGAAACGCAGCAGCAGTTCGCCGCTGGCACGCACGTGTTCCAGCAACGAGCGACGCTCCAGCACCGGCGACGGCAGGCGGCTGCCGAAGCGTTGCGAACGGCCCCACAGCCAGCCCAGCAGGGCCAGCAGCAGCGGCGCCCACACCGGCCAGCCCAGGTAGAACACGCGCGCCCACAGCGACGGCGGGCGGCTGGCGTAGACCAGCCAGAAAGCGCCCTTGCCGTAGTTCGGATCGAGCAGGTAACGGGTCAGGTCGCGGTGCGAGAGATCGTGCAGGCCGTCGCTGGCCTTGCCCGCGGCCGACGCCAGGCGTGCCGCCGGCGAATCCACCTCGCCGCGCATGAATTCCATGTCGGCCAGCACGCTCACCTTGCCCTGGCCATGGCGCAGTCGCGCGAACACCAGGTTGCGCTCGTTGCCCCAGCGTCGTTCGGCCTGCGCACTGGCGGCAAAGCCCAGCGTGAAGCGACGGCCGCCGCAGAATTCCACATGGCTGGGATCGTCGATGACGTGGAACGGCTGGCAGTCGCTCTGCTGGTACAGGCTGTCCACGCCCAGCTGGTCCAGCAGCGGGCCCTGCGTGCTGCTGGCGTCGTCCTCGGCCGGTGGCGGCGTCCGCACCAGCAGATGGCCACCACCATCGACCCAGGCCAGCAGGGCCCTGGCCGCCGGCGCCGGCAGCTCGCTGCTGTCCTGCAGCAGCACCACCGTATCGTGCGGGCCCAGCGCCATCTGCTGCAGGTCCAGCCGCGGCCGCGCGTGCACGTCGATGCCATCAGCGCGCAGGGCCTGGCCGAGCACGTACAGCGGGTTGTAGCCCGCTTCGCCCTGCGGCGGCAGCTGCACGGTCTCGGTCACGCGTTCGTGCGTGCGCAGGTAAAGGATCGTCAGCGGCACGCCGAACAGCACCAGCGCGCCCAGCAGCAGCGACCAGAACAGGCGCGGGCTCATGCCAGCCACCTGTACTGCTGGCGCAGGGTATCGGCCAATGCATCGAAATCGGCGCGGCTGGGCAGGCGGCCACCGTAGGCGGCGTACTGCCACATGCGCACGATGCGCGCGAACAGGTCACGGTCGGTGGCATCGGGCATGCGCCGCGACGCGCGCAGGCATTGCGCTTCGGTGGCACCGGGCGGAAGCGCGATGCCGCTGCGCTCGCCCACCGTGCGCACGCTGGCGCGGTACAGCAGGGCCAGTGCCTGCCGAGGCCGCCCCTGGTCCCACAGCAGGCCGGCCTGGGTAGCCACGTCCGGCGGCAGTACGACCGGCAGCTCTACCTGTTCTTCCACCACCTGCGGTGCAGCGTCGGCCTTGCGCCGGCCACTGCCGCGCAGCCACGGCAGCCACAGCCGCGCGGTCAGCAGCAGCACCAGCAGCAGGATGCCGAGCAGGCCCCACAGGCCCCACTCGGCTAGGCGCGCCAGCCAGGCGATGCCGGCCTTGCGGTTGCTGCGCTTGCCCTTGTTGCTGCTGTCGCCCTGTGGCGACGTATCTTCCTTCTTCTTTTCCTCGGCCTGTTCGATCGGCTTCCAGCGCGTGACCTGGCGGGTAGGGCGCTGCAGCGGATCTTCATAGGCGCGGTTCACCGCCTGGCGGAAGCCGGCGGTGTCCACTGGCGCCGCACCGAAGATCATGGCCGGTGCATTGGCCGGATCGTTCGCCGCGGTGGCGGGTTCCTCCGCGCTGTCTTCGTCCTCGTCGGCATCGTCTGCCTGCTCCGCGACCGTCTGCGCGTCCTGCGCATGCACCGGCATGGACACCAGCGGCAGTGCCAGGCACAGCAGCAGGGCCAGTGTCGACGCCGCCGGCAGCAGCCGCTCGCGCAGGCGGCGCAGGGCGATCTCCACGTCCCAGGCTTCCATCTGGGTGCGCCGGTTCAAGTACAGGCCGAAGCCGGCGCCGACGTAGAACGGCCCGATCAGCACCGACGCCAGCCAGCACGCCAGGTTGAAGCCCAGCCGCGCCCATGCAGGCGTGTCCTGGCCGATCATGTCCCATGCGGCCCGCCACGATTCGGACATCAGCTCCAGTGGCATGAACATGAACACCGCGCCGATTGCGCCGGACACCAGCACCGCTTCAAAGGCCATGCAGGCCACGGTCAGCACGACAGCGGCGCCCGCGGCACCGGCGACCACGGCGCGGCGGCGTGCGCCGCGCTGGGCCGGCGCATTGCCTTCCAGCAGGTTCACCGGCAGGCACAGGCTGCGCAGCACGCTGAAACGGCGCCAGCCCAGGTAGCCCCAGAATCCGCTGTTGCCCCAGTGACGTTGCGCGCGCAGCGCCGCCAGCGTACCGACCGGCTCGCCGAAGATGCCGCGCGACAGCACGTACAGCGGCGCACGTTCGAACAGCGGTTTGCACCACCACATCGCCAGCCAGGCCCAGCCGAACGCATCCAGCCACCAGCCCAGCGCGTTGAAGACCACGAACAGCGGCGCACTGGCCAGCAGCCAGCTGCCCCATACCGCGCGCGCGTGGCGGCGTGACAGGGCACTGCCCAGCTCCATCGCTTCCCAGCCGCTGCGCGCGCGCAGCACCACGTCCAGGTGGTCAATGCGCATTGCCGCCTCCGCGTCCGCCGCGCCACAGCCACAGCAGCACGCCGGCCCACAGCACGCCGGCCACGCTGAACTTGCCCCACGCCGGTACTTCGGCAATCGACGACCAGAAGGCCTCGATGAAGGCGGCCACCAGCAGCATGAACGCCACGCCCAGGCACAGGCGGGCACCGATGCGGCCGCCCTCGACCAGCGCATCCAGGCGGCTGCGCCGGCCGGGTGCCAGCAGTTTCATGCCCAGCTGCAGGCCGGCACCGCCGGCGATCACGATCGCGGTCAACTCGAAGGCGCCATGGCCGACCACGAAGCGCCAGAACGGGCTACCGTGGCCGATGTGCTGCAGGTGGCCGGCCACCGCACCGATGGTCACGCCGTTGAACAGCAGTACCAGCAGCGTGCCCAGCCCGGCCAGCAGGCCGCTGGCGAAGGTGCGCAGGGCGATGCTGATGTTGTTCATGACGTAGTGGCCGAACATCATCCAGTCGGTGCCGCTGTCGCGCCCGAGGCGCTCGGCGGCCGGATCGTACATGCGCTCCATCTCGGCGATCTGGCGGTTGTCCATCACCATGTGGATCAGGTCCGGATAGACCTGCACCAGCACGAAGCAGGCCAGCGCCGGCAGCGCGAACATCGCCAGCGCCACCCACATGCTGCGCGCCTGGCTGCGCACCAGCAGCGGGAAGTCGGCCACCAGGAATTCCAGTGCACCGCGCCAGCGCGTCGGCGGCGTGCGGTACAGCACGCTGTGGCCCTGCTGCATCAGCTGCTGCAGGCGCTGCACCAGCTGCGGGCTGTAGCCGCGCTCGCGGGCCAGCGCCAGTTGCTGGCACAGGCGCCGGTAGCGCTGCGGGAAGGCGGTATCGTCCAGCGCCAGCGCGCTGGCCTTGCGCCGCGTGCGGCGCGAAGCACCGGCGCGCAGCAGCAGCCAGTGTTCCACGTCCTGCCATTCCTGCTGGTAGCGGGCGACGAACTGCTCCTGCTTCATCGTCGCCCCAGCAGCCAGTTGGCCATGGCATACAGGCGCAGCACGCCGATCTGGCCGTGGGTGCCGGTCAGCGGTTCGGCAATGCCGGCCAGTTCCTGCTGGCGCGCCGCCGACAAGCGCGGCGCGCGCTCGGCGAAGGCCATCAGCGCCGCCTGTTCTTCCGGCCGCAGCGGTTGCGGCGGAGCCAGCACGCTGTCGATGGTGGACGGAGGCGGCAGGTACAGCGCAGGCGCGTGCACCACCACGGTGCCAGCCACCAGGTCACCCAGGCGGCGGCCATGCGGGTCGAACAGACTGCTGATCAGGCCCAATGCATAGCCGAACGGCAGCATGTCCACGGTACGCAGCAGGTTGCGGGTGATCGACGCCATCCAGCCCACCGGTGCGCCATCGCGCGACAGTACGCGCAGGCCCAGTGCGCGCTTGCCCAGGGTACGGCCCCACAGTGCCTCGCAGACGATCGGGTAGGCCCAGTAGACCAGGAACATCAGCACCAGGTAGAGGCCGGAGCCGAACTTGTCCAGCAATGCCAGCGGGATCGACATCATCACCAGCACCGCGATGCGCACGCCCAGATCCACCAGCCAGGCCATCGCCCGTGGCACTGGGCCGGCCGCCGGCAACTGCAGCGGCACACCCTCCGGCGTCACCACCTCGCGGTAGGTATCGAGCATCGGTGCGGCCATCAGTGCGATGGCCTTCGTTGTGGGCGGCGGAGTCCTCTCCGGCAGGCAGCCACAGGCATGGGGGTCTCGACAGGTCCTGGTCGGGCCCAGACTTTAGCAGAGCCGCATGGCGGCGTTGGCCGTTCAGCCCAGGTATTCGTCCTTCAGCCGCACGTAGTGGTCGGCCGAGTAGTGCAGCGACTCGATCTCCTTGTCGCTCAGCGTGCGCGCCGGGCGGGCAGGATTGCCGACCCAGAGCTCGCCTTCGCCCACCACCTTGCCCGGGCCGACCACCGCACCGGCACCGACGAAAGCGTGCCGTTCCACACGGGCGCCATCGAGGATGCAGGCGCCCATGCCGATCAGGCTGTAATCACCGATGGTGCAGGCGTGGATGATGCAGCCATGGCCGACGGTCACGCCTTCGCCGATCAGGGTCGGGTAGCCGGCCTTGTTGTACGGGCTGTGGTGGCTGACGTGGATGATCGTGCCGTCCTGCACATTGGTGCGCGCACCGATGCGCACGTAGTTGACGTCGCCGCGGATGATCGTACCCGGCCACACCGACACGTCCTCGGCCAGTTCCACGTCACCGATGACGGTGCAGGCCGGATCGATGTACACGCGCTCGCCGAGGACGGGCATCTTGTCGCGGAAGGGGCGCAGCGGGTTCATCGGTGTCTCCGGAAATCAGGGCGTTCACCGCGATGATACCCGCGTGGTCGGCACGCCGCGTGCGTGCCGCGGGGTAGTGCCGGCCGCTGGCCGGCAACTACGGAAATCCGGGCGCGCCATGAGGTTGCCGGCCAGCGGCCGGCACTACCAGAAGCAGGCGCGGTCGCCTATGCAGGCGCGTGTTCGGCCAGCATCTTCCGGAACAGCGCGTCCAGCCACGCGCTGTCGCCCTGTCCAGCCGGCAGCGGCGGGGCCTGCTCGGCGCGCACGGCCATTGCGTGGTCGATGTAGTCGCTGATGATGACGACGCGCGGACGGGCCGTGACTTCGGCGCTGTCTCGCTTCACCACCAGCAGGGCGTCGATGGCGTCGCGCACGGGACCGTCCGGCAGCAGCCGGTCCAGCAGGTCCTCGAAGGCCATGGGCGGCGGCGTGGGCTCGCTCTCGATCCACTGGCAGGCAAGCAGGGCACGCAGCACGTACAGGTACTTCTTGGTACTGATGGTGGGCTCGCCCAGATGGCGGCTGTACGTGGTCTTCGCCATGCTCATGTAGTGCCACCAGCTGCCCAGCGGCGAATAGAACCCCTTCGCCGCCTCCCACAGCTGCGCCACCGCAGCATCATCCTGCCGGTACACGATCGGCGAACGCAGCCACTCGATCAGCGTTGGATTGGACTTGGAGACCAGCCGCAGTGCCTTGCGCAGGTCCCAGCCGCTGACATCGAGCTCCTCGTCGATCGGCAGCTCGATCACATCGCGCTGTGCATCGCCGGGACCGGTGGATTCGTTGACGCTGAGATACCACGGCTGGCGATGCACGTAGATGAAGCGTGCATCGTAGTCGCTGTCCGGCGAAGAGAAGCCCCAGCCACGGCTGCCGGATTCGCAGGCCAGCAGCACACGCACATCGTGGCGCTGTTCGATGTCGGCGAGGCTGGAAAGAATGGCGGCGCGCTTGTCCGGCGCGATCGGGTGGATGTCGTCCATGCAGTTGTGTTCGTAATGTCGAGCGTGCTCGACTGTAACGCAGTTGCGCACGGGTCGTGCCGGCCGCTGGCCGGCAACCTCATGGGCGCAGCTGGAATTCTGCGGTTGCCGGCCAGCGGCCGGCACGACCGGCTAGGGTTCGTAGCTGTAGCCCATCCCGTATACCGAACGGATCGGCTCGCCTTCCATGCCGGCGTCGGCCAGCTTGCGGCGCAGGTTGCGCACATGGCTGTCGACGGTGCGGTCGACCACCACACGATGGTCCAGATAGAGGCGGTCGAGCAGCTCATCGCGCGCCCAGATCCGGCCTGGCGTGGCCAGCAGGGTGCGCAGCAGGCGGTACTCCACCGGCGTCAGGTCCAGGCCCTTGCCGTTCCAGGTGGCGCGTGCCGCCGGTTCGTCGATGTGCAGCCCGCTGTTGGCGCGTGCAGCGGGGTCCGGGCGGTAGCGGCGCAGTACCGCCAGCACCCGCGCGACCACCTCGCGCGGACTGAACGGCTTGCAGATGTAGTCGTCGGCACCGATGTCCAGGCCCAGCAGGCGGTCGATCTCTTCCACCCGCGCGGTGACCATGATCACCGGTACGTCGCTGGCTGCGCGCAGTTCGCGACACAGGTCCACGCCATCGCGCTGCGGCAGCATCAGGTCCAGCAGCACCAGGTCGGGCTGGTAGCGCGCGAACGCGTCGATCACCTGGCCGCCATCGTCCACCCATTCGCTGGTCATGCCGGCGGCCGCCAGGTAGTCACGCAGTACCGAGGCCAGGCGTGGCTCATCCTCGACGATCAGGATCTTCGCGGACGCAGCGGGGGACGTGCTCATGCAGACTCCGGCAGGGTGATGACCACGCGCAGCCCGCCCAGTGGCGAGGGCTCGGCGTGGATGTGGCCGTGGTGGGCGAGGATGATGTTGTGGCTGATGGCCAGGCCCAGCCCGCTGCCGCCGCTGGCACGGTTGCGCGAGCTCTCCACCCGGTAGAAGCGCTCGAACAGCAGCGCGCATTTGTCGGCGGGTACGCCCGGCGCGGTGTCTTCCACGATCAGCTGCACGCCGGCAGGTACGCGCGCTGCCTGCACACGTACGCAGCCGCCGGTATGGGTATAGCGCAGCGCATTCTCCAGCAGGTTGGCCAGGACCTGCTGCAGGCGCCGTTCGTCGCCGGATACCTGCAGTGGCGTGGCGGGCAGCGCTTCTTCCAGGGCCAGCCCCGCCGCGGAGAAGCGCACGCGCATGCCATTGAGCTCGCTGCGCAGCAGTGCCACCAGGTCCAGCGGAGCGAAGCGGTAGGCCAGGCCCCCGGACTGGGTCATCGACAGGTCGTGCAGGTCGTCGATCAGTTTGCCCAGCTGGCGGATCTCGCCCTGCAGGGCACCGAGATTGGCGCGGTCCAGCGGGCGGATGCCGTCCTCGATCGCCTCCAGTTCGGCGCGCACCACCGCCAGCGGCGTGCGCAGTTCGTGCGAGATGTCGGCGATGAAGGCGCGGCGGTTGCGCTCGGTGTCGTCCAGCGCCTGTGCCATCCGGTTGAAGTCGTTGACCAGTGCATCGAGCTCGTCATCGCTGGTGCGCTCGATGCGGGTGGCGTAGTCGCCGGCGGCGAGCCGGTGGGTGGCGGCGGCCAGCTTGGCCAGGCGCTGGCGCAGCGCGCGCGACACCAGCCAGGCCAGCAATACCGTCACCAGCAGCAGCGAGATGCCGATCACCCACCATGCGCGCATCTGGGTGTTGTAGAAATTCAGGTCATTGGTGGCGATGACGGTCTGGAACGGCACCATGCCCAGCCAGCCGACGGTGTGCCCATCCAGCTGCACCGGATGCGGATCATCATCACTGGTGGCATCGGGGTTGCCGGCCACGAACCGATGCTGCGCATCGAACAGGCCCAGCCGCGAGGGAACGCCGGTCTGGTCGGACAGCGGCGGCACCGGGCCTTCGTGCCCATGGGCCAGGTCCGGGCGCAGCAGTCGCGCCCAGCGGTCACTGTCACCGCGCAGATGCTCCCAGCCGCTGTGTGCGCTGTACTCGCGCTGCAGGTGCGGCATCAGGCGCTGCATGCGCAGGTCGCCCTGGTCGTTGAGGTAGTCCAGGAAACCGGTCTGGAACGCCACGCGGCTGGCAATGCCGTTCACTGCCAGCACCAGCAGGCAGGCGGTGAAGATCGCGAGGAAGGTCTTCGCGGTCAGGCCGAATTTGAGTCGAATCTTCGCCATCGCGGGGGCCATTAGCGGCGCATGCGGCGCCGAAAGCAAGCGCCAGCTGAGCCGGTCGCACAATCTCCATATTCTCTGCACAGTTTCACGGCAGCGTGCGAGGGTCAACGAAAGGCCCCCACGCCCCCACGCCCCCATGTCACTCCTGCGTCCGCTGTCCTGCTCCCCCCGTCCGCTGTTGCTGCCCCTGCTGCTGGCCTTGGCGGCCTGCTCGGCGGGCAGGACCGAAGCCCCGGCCACCCCCGAAGTGGGCGTCATCACTGCCAGCGCGCAGGCGCTGGCACTGCAGCAGACCCTGCCCGGCCGGGCGGTGCCGTTCGAGGTGTCCGAGGTGCGGCCGCAGATCGGTGGGCTGATCCGCCAGCGGTTGTTCACCGAAGGCCAGCAGGTCAAGGCCGGCCAGTTGCTGTACCAGGTCGATCCGGCGCCGTACCAGGCCGCCTTCGATACCGCGCGTGGCCAGCTGGCGCAGGCCGAGGCCACCGTGCTGTCGGCGCAGCCGAAGGCCGAGCGCACCCGCACGCTGCTGGGCATGGATGCGGCCAGCAAGCAGGATGCCGACGATGCCACCTCGGCACTGAAGCAGGCACAGGCCAATGTGATCGCCGCGCGCGCTGCGCTGCAGGCCGCCCGCATCAACCTCGACTACACCCGGGTGACCGCTCCGATCGAGGGCCGCATCGGCACCTCCAGCGTCACCGCCGGCGCGCTTGTTGCTGCCGGCCAGGACGCGGCGCTAGCGACCATCCAGCGGTTGGACCCGGTCTATCTGGACGTCACCCAGTCCAGCACGCAGATGCTGGCGCTGCGCAAGCAGCTCGATGCCGGCCTGGTGAAGGCCATCGATGGCAAGGCGCAGGTGAAGGTGCTGCTGGAGGACGGCAGCACCTATGCCCATGAAGGCACGCTGGAGTTCGTAGGCAGCGCGGTCGATCCGGGCACCGGCAACGTGGTACTGCGTGCGGTCATTCCGAACCCGGATGGCCTGCTGCTGCCGGGCATGTACCTGAAGGCGGTGCTGCCGATGGCGACCGATGCGCGCGCGCTGCTGGTGCCGCAGAAGGCCGTGCTGCGCAATGAACGCGGCGAGCCGCTGCTGCGCCTGCTCGATGCAAAGGATCGCGTGGTCGAGCGGCGGGTCAGCACCGGCCAGGTGGTGGGCAACCAGTGGCAGATCACGCAGGGCCTGAAGGCCGGCGAGCGGGTGATCGTCAGCAACGGCAGTGCGGTTTCGCTCGGCCAGCAGGTGAAGGCGGTGGCGGCCACCACCGCACAGCTGGCAGCAATGCCGCCGATCGACCCGAACGGCAACACCGACGAAAAGTCGCACTGAGGCCTGCCGCGCATGGTTCGTTTCTTCATCGACCGGCCGATCTTTGCCTGGGTGATCGCCATCGCGGTCAGCCTGCTCGGCCTGCTCGCGATCCTGATCCTGCCGGTGGACCGCTACCCGCAGATCGCCCCGCCCACCATCACCATCCGCGCCACCTACACCGGTGCCTCGTCGCAGACCGTGGAAAACGCGGTCACCCAGGTCATTGAGCAGTCCCAGCAGAGCCTGGACCACCTGATGTACATGACCTCGACCAGTGCTTCCGACGGCTCGGCGCAGGTCAACCTGGTGTTCGCCACCGGCACCAATCCGGACACCGCGCAGGTGCAGGTGCAGAACCAGCTGCAGGCGGCCATGGCGACGCTGCCGCAGGCGGTGCAGCAGAACGGCCTGACCATCACCAAGTCCAGTGGTTCGATCTTCGAGGTGCTGTCGTTCACCAGCGAAGACGGCAGCATGGACAACTTCGATGTCGCCAACTTCATGGAAGCGCGCATCGATGACCAGATCAGCCGTGTCAGCGGCGTCGGCAATATCCAGCCGATCGGCCAGGAATACGCCATGCGTATCTGGCTGGACCCGGAAAAGATGCGCCAGTACGCACTGATGCCGTCGGACATCGAGACCGCACTGCAGGCGCAGAACACCGACGTGTCGGCCGGTGAACTCGGTGGCCAGCCGGCGCTGAAGGGCCAGCAGCTGGACGCGACCGTGACCGCGCGCAGCCGCCTGCACACCCCCGAGCAGTTCGCGCAGGTGGTGCTCAAGGCCGATGCCAGTGGCAGCGTGGTGCACCTGGGCGACGTGGCGACGATCGGCCTGGGGCCGGAGAGCTACGACAGCATCAGCACCTTCAACGGCAAGCCGTCGGCCTCGCTGGGTATCGAGCTCAACGCCGGTGCGAACGCCATCGCCGTGTCCAAGGCCATCGATGCACGGCTTCAGCAGCTGCAGAAGTACTGGCCGCATGGCTACACGGCCCACGTGGCATTCACCACCACGCCGTTCGTGACCATCTCGCTGAAGGAAGTGGTGATCACCCTGATCGAGGCGATCGCGCTGGTCGTGCTGGTGATGTACCTGTTCCTGCAGAACTGGCGGGCCACGCTGATCCCGACCATCGCGGTGCCGGTGGTGCTGCTGGGCACGTTCGGCGTGCTGGCGGCCTTCGGCTATTCGATCAACACGCTGACCATGTTCGCGCTGGTGCTGGCCATCGGCCTGCTGGTGGACGATGCCATCGTGGTGGTGGAGAACGTGGAGCGGGTGATGACCTTCGAAGGGCTGGCACCGAAGCCGGCCACGCTGAAGGCGATGGGCCAGATCACCGGTGCGCTGGTCGGCATCGTGCTGGTGCTGACCGCGGTGTTCCTGCCGATGGCATTCTTCAGCGGTGTCACCGGCGTGATCTATCGCCAGTTCTCGGTCACGATTGCCGCGGCGATGATCCTGTCGGTGCTGGTGGCGATGACCATCACTCCGGCGCTGTGCGGCAGCATCCTGCACCAGATTCCCAAGGGTGGCCATCCGCATGGTGACCACGGCGGCGAGCCGAGCCTGCTGGGCAAGTTCTTCATCTGGTTCAACCACCGCTTCGAGCGCACTTCCAACGGCCTGCGCCATCGCGTGGATGGTTTCCTTGGCCGGCGCACGCTGGGCGTACTGTTCTACCTGGTGCTGAGCGTGGCCACCGGCCTGCTGCTGTGGCACCTGCCGGGTGCATTCCTGCCCGATGAGGACCAGGGCATGCTCAACGCGCTGGTGAAGCTGCCAGCCGGGTCCACCCTGGAGCAGACCCGTGCAGTGATGGATCGCCTGAGTGCCGCCGCGGTGAAGGACGACAGCGTACTGTCGATCCAGGCCACCGCCGGTTTCAGTGTCACCGGCAGTGGCCAGAACGTCGGCCAGGCCTTCATCCGGCTCAAGGACTGGGATGACCGCAAGGACGATGCCGATATCATCGCCGCGCGCTTGACCGCTGCCATGGCCAGCGTGCCCGATGCGCAGGTGTTCATCACTTCGCCACCGGCCATCCTCGGCCTGGGCGATGCGGGCGGGTTCACCCTGGAACTGCAGGACGAAGGCGGTGCCGGCCATGCCGCCGCCGTGGCCGCGCGCAACACGCTGCTGAAGGAGGCCGCCAAGGATCCGAAGCTGGTCAACGTGCGCTATGCCAGCCTGGAAGACGCGCCGGTGTACGCGGTGAAGGTGGACGACGCCAAGGCACAGGCCATGGGCGTGAATCCGCAGGACATCAATGACACCTTGAACGCAGCGCTGGGCGGCGACTTCGTCAACAACTTCATCTACAAGGGCCGCATCAAGAAGGTCTTCATCCAGGGCACGGCCGAAGCACGCATGCAGCCGCAGGACATCGAGCGCTGGAGCGTGCGCAACCAGGCCGGCCAGATGGTGCCGCTGTCGTCGCTGGTCAGCGCCCACTGGACCAGCGCGCCGGCCGCATTGCAGCGCTACAACGGCGTGTCGGCGATGGAAATCACCGGCCAGCCCGCGCCGGGCGTCAGCTCCGGTGAGGCGATGGCCGAGATCGCGCGCCTGGCCGACACACTGCCGGAAGGCTTCAGCCACGCGTGGTCGGACATGGCCTACCAGGAGCAGCTGTCGGGCAACCAGGCGCCCATGTTGTACGCCATCTCGCTGCTGTTCGTGTTCCTGTGCCTGGCGGCGCTTTATGAAAGCTGGGCGGTGCCGTTCGCGGTGATGCTGGCGGTGCCGGTGGGCGTGTTCGGTGCCGTGTTGATGATGAACCTGCGTGGCCTCAACAACGACGTGTACTTCCAGGTCGGCCTGCTGACCACGATCGGTCTGGCCGCGAAGAACGGCATCCTGATCGTCGAGTTCGCGCGCATCCTCGAGCAGCAGGGCAAGAGCACCCGCGAAGCGATCCTGCAGGCGGTCTATCTGCGGCTGCGCCCGATCGTGATGACCTCGCTGGCGTTCCTGATGGGCGTGCTGCCGCTGGTGTTCGCCACCGGCGCCGGTTCGGCCGCGCGCCGTTCGCTGGGTACCGGCGTGGCCGGTGGTACGGTCGCCTCGATGGTGCTGGGCATGTTCTTCGTGCCGTTGTTCTACCTGCTGGTGCGCCGCATGTTCCCGGGCCGCGCACCGGCCGAAGCCACTGCCGCGGAGGCAAGCCGATGAAGCCGATGCTGCTGCGCGCCCTGGCGGCCGCAACGATGACCACCGTGCTGGGCGGTTGCGTGAGCATGGCACCGCACTACCAGCGCCCCGAGGCACCGGTGCCGGCGCAGTTCGGCAATGCCGCCACCGGCGAGGCCGGGCCGGCACTGGCGATGCCGGCCTGGCGCGAGGTGTTCCTGGAACCGTGCCTGCAGCAGGTGATCGCGCTGGCGCTGCAGAACAACCGCGACCTGCGCGTGGCGGTGCTGCAGGTGGAGAAGGAGCGCGCGCAGTACCGCATCCAGCGCGCGGCGCTGCTGCCGTCGGTGGATGCCAGCGGCAGTGTCACCCGCGGACGGGTGAGTGATGCCAACAGCGAGATCGGCGTCAGCCAGGTGACCGAATCCGATGCCGTGCAGGTGGGCATCAGCAGCTGGGAGCTGGACCTGTTCGGGCGCATCCGCAGCCTGAAGAACGAGGCCCTGCAGAACTGGCTGGCCAGCGCCGAGAACCAGCGCGCCGCGCGCACCAGCCTGGTGGCCGAAGTGGCCACGGCGTGGCTGGCGCTGGCGGCGGACGAGCAGTCGCTGGCGTTCACCCGGCAGACCCTGGACAGCCAGCAGCAGACCCTGCAGCGCACCGAGGCCCGCCACGCACAGGGGTTGGCCTCGGGCCTGGACCTGTCGCAGGTGCAGACCAGCGTGGAAGCCGCGCGCGCTGCGCTGGCCAGGCTGCAGACCCAGCAGGCGCAGGATCGTGATGCGCTGCAGTTGCTGGTGGGCGCGCCGCTGGACGCGGCATTGCTGCCGAGCGCGCAGGCACTGGACGGCACCGTGGCGCTGGCGCCGTTGCCTTCCAACCTGCCGTCAAGCGTGCTGCTGCAGCGCCCGGACGTGCTGTCTGCCGAACACGCGTTGCAGGCGGCCAATGCCGATATCGGTGCCGCGCGCGCCGCGTTCTTCCCGACGCTGACGCTGACTGCCAACTACGGCCACAGCTCCACCGCGTTGTCGACGCTGTTCTCGGCCGGCACCCGCGGCTGGTCGTTCGCGCCCAGCATCACCGCGCCGATCTTCCACGCCGGTGCGCTGAAGGCCTCGCTGGATGCCTCGAAGATCGGCAAGGACATCGGCATCGCCCAGTACGAGAAGGCGATCCAGCAGGCCTTCAGTGAGGTGGCCGACGCGCTCGCCACGCGCGATCACCTGGCCACGCAGATGGACGCCCAGCGTGCACTGGTCGCTGCCAGCCAGCGCAGCTACACGCTGGCCGATGCGCGTTACCGCACCGGGCTGGACGGCTATCTGCAGGCACTGGATGCGCAGCGCAGCCTGTTTGCCGCGCAGCAGGACCTGATCGCGTTGCAGCAGCAGGAGGCGGGCAACCGGGTGACCTTGTTCAAGGTGCTGGGCGGTGGCGCCGACGCACGGTAACGCGTTGGCTCCGGTAGGTGCCGACCTTGGTCGGCACGGAAGCATGCGATCAGATGATTCGTGCCGACCAAGGTCGGCACCCACCAGGGCATAGTTATGTGCCGACCAAGGTCGGCACCCACCAGAAGCAGGTTCGACCGCGTTACGCCACGCGGCCGCGGCGTGCGCGCTCCAGGTGCACCAGCAGCAGCGAGATCGCGGCCGGGGTCATGCCCGGGATGCGCTGCGCTTGGCCGATGGTCTGCGGGCGCACGCGCTCCAGCTTCTGCAGCGCTTCGGCCGACAGCCCGCGCACCGTCGCGTAGTCGAAGGCCTCGGCGATCGGCGTGGCTTCGTGCCGCTGCTGGCGCTCGATCTCCTCGCGCTGGCGGTCCAGGTAGCCGGCGTACTTCACGCCGATCTCGACCTGCTCGGCCACCTTGCCGTCGGCCACGGCCGGGCCCAGCGACGGCACCTGCATCAGCTGCGCGTAATCCAGCTCGGGGCGCTTGATCAGGTCCAGCACGTTGGTTTCGCGGCTGACCGCCACGCCCAGCGTGTCCTGCACTTCGCGGCCCAGCGCGTTGGCCGGGGTTGCCCACAGTGCGCCCAGGCGCGCGCGCTCGGCGGCGACGGCGGCCTGCTTGGTCTCGAACGCGTTCCAGCGGCGGTCATCCACCAGGCCCATCTCGCGGCCGGCCGGGGTCAGGCGCTGGTCGGCATTGTCCTCGCGCAGCTGCAGGCGGTACTCGGCGCGGCTGGTGAACATGCGGTACGGCTCGTTGGTGCCGTGGGTGATCAGGTCATCCACCAGCACGCCCAGGTAGGCCTCGTCGCGACGCGGGCACCAGCCGTCCAGCCCACGCACCTGGCGTGCGGCGTTGAGGCCGGCCAGCAGGCCCTGCGCGGCGGCTTCTTCATAGCCGGTGGTGCCGTTGATCTGGCCGGCGAAGAACAGGCCGTTGACCAGCTTGGTTTCCAGCGAGGCCTTCAACCCGCGCGGATCGAAGAAGTCGTACTCGATCGCGTAGCCGGGGCGGGTGATGTGCGCGTTCTCGAAGCCGCGGATGCTGCGCACCATCTCCAGCTGCACGTCGAACGGCAGCGAGGTGGAGATGCCGTTGGGGTAGATCTCGACGATGCCCAGGCCTTCGGGTTCGACGAAGATCTGGTGGCTGGCCTTCTCGGCGAAGCGCACCACCTTGTCCTCGATGGACGGGCAGTAGCGCGGGCCGATGCCTTCGATCTGGCCGCTGTACAGCGGCGAGCGGTGCAGCGCGTCGCGGATGATCTGGTGGGTCTGTTCGGTGGTGTGGGTGATCCAGCAGCTGACCTGCTGCGGATGCTCGTCCACCGAGCCGAGGAAGGACATCACCGGGCGCGGCGAATCGCCGGGCTGCTCGTCCATCACGCTGTAGTCCAGCGAGCGACCGTCGATGCGCGGCGGCGTGCCGGTCTTCAGGCGGTCCACCTGGAACGGGCGCTCACGCAGGCGCGCGGCCAGCGTGGTGGCCGGCGGGTCGCCCATGCGGCCGGCGGCGTACTGGGTCGGGCCGACATGGATCTTGCCGGCCAGGAAGGTGCCGGCGGTCAGCACCACGGCCTCGGCGTCGAAGCGCAGGCCGGTCTGGGTGATCACCCCGCGCACGGCGTCGCCTTCGATGACCAGGTCGTCCACGGCAGCCTGGAACACGGTCAGGTTGGCCTGGCCTTCGACGATGGCGCGGATCGCCATGCGGTACAGGTTGCGGTCGGCCTGGCAGCGGGTGGCGCGCACGGCCGGACCCTTGGAGGCGTTGAGCGTGCGCCACTGGATACCGGCGCGGTCGGCGGCATGCGCCATCGCACCGCCGAGGGCGTCGATTTCCTTGACCAGGTGGCCCTTGCCGATGCCGCCGATGGCCGGGTTGCAGCTCATCGCGCCCACCGTCTCGATGTTGTGGGTCAGCAGCAGGGTGCGCACGCCGGTGCGGGCCGCGGCCAGCGCGGCTTCGGTGCCAGCGTGGCCACCGCCGATGACGATGACGTCGTAACGATGGAAGGACGGGTTCATGGGGACTGTTCAGCTGAAGGCGGGCGCGGACCGGGGGCGGCGCCGGGGTGGCGATTTTAGCGCCATTCGGGGCCGGGACGTCGGTGCCGGCCGGCCGGCGTCGAAATCAGCCCTAAAGTTGGCAGGATTTTTGCAGATAACCCAATAGCACCCACCGTGGCTGGCGCCGTAGGCGCCCGTGACCGGAATTGGAACAGGGGCCGGTACAGGCGCACGGTGGGGGAGCAGAGGGCCGGCAGTCGGGGGACTGTCCGGCCCTGTTTTTTTGGACTGTCGGGAAGGCCCCATCCACGCATGGCGTGGATCTGCTGACGCTGGAGCTCTCGCCGAAAACAAACGGCCCCGCATTGCGGGGCCGTCTGCCTTCAGAGGTGCCGACATCCGACAGGGCCGGAACAGGGGGGATCCAGATGTTCCTGTCGGATATCGACGTAGAGCTATTTGCGGCGGCCCGTGTCGTTTTTGTCACTTTGTGACGCGGGTCGTCACTGGTCCCGTAGAGTGCGGCTTGGACCGTGTGAAATGCAAGACGGTTCAGCGCTCAACTGTGCGCTGCGTCCCACGATCCATGTTGCGCCAGGGGGAACCGTTCATCCTTGGCGCGCTGGGCGCCGGGGCCGGACGGGCCTGCGGCGGAGGCGCCGACGGCTGGATGTTCGACTGCGGCGGGCGACGCATCGAGTCCATGTTCCGCCACGGCGAACCGCCGTTGTACGACGGCCGCGACGGCGGCGGCGGACGGTTCTCGCCACCATTGCCGGGCGGGCGCGGCGGCGGGCGGTGGTTGTGCGGCGGGCGGTAGACCGGGCGCGAGTAGTACGGATTGCCATAGCCGCCGTAGTAGCCGCCATAGCCGCCGTAATACGGGTAGCCGTAGTTGTAGGGATAGCCGGCCGGGTAGCGGTATTCCACCGACGGCGCACCGTGGTAGTAGCTGCCGCTGCGGCCACCGCCGACGTAGTCGTAGGTGGTGCAGCCGGTCAGGGCCAGCAACAGGCCACCGGCAAGCATCAGGCGCGTTTTCATGGTGGGTCCCCCCAGAGGACGGGTTGTGCAGTCAGCTTCGTGCGCAGGCGTTGAATCGGCCCTTAACTTCACTGGCCAGGATGAATGGAGGTGAAGGCCCTCATGCTGGCATGACCTGTGCCGGGGTCGCCAGCGTGGAGCCATACGTTAATCTTGCGTCATGAGCGATTCACTGTTGCCCCGTGCCGACGATGTCCTGGCTGCCGCCGCGCGGATCGCGCCGCACGCCAGCGTGACCCCGGTGCTGCGCTCGCGCACGCTTGATGCGCTGGCCGGCGCGCAGCTGGCGTTCAAGGCTGAACACCTGCAGCGCGGCGGCGCATTCAAGTTCCGTGGTGCCTGCAACGCGGTGTGGTCGCTGGATGCCGATCGCGCCAGTGCCGGGGTGGTCACCCATTCCTCCGGCAACCACGGCGCTGCTCTGGCCTTGGCCGCGCGCACCCGTGGCATTCCCTGCCACGTGGTGGTGCCTGAAGGTGCGGTGGCGGCCAAGCTGGCCAACATCGCCCGGCACGGTGCCACCCTCTGGCGCTGCCCGCCGACCATCGCCGACCGTGAGGCCACCTGCGCCAAGGTGCAGGCCGATACCGGCGCGACCCTGGTTCATCCGTATGCGGACCCGGCGGTGATGGCCGGACAGGGCACCGCAGCGCTGGAACTGCTGCACAGCGACGGTCCGTTCGATGTGCTGGTGGTGCCGGTGGGCGGCGGTGGCCTGGCCAGCGGTACCGCGCTGGCCCTGCAGCTCGCCAGCCCGCAGACCCGGCTGGTGCTGGCCGAACCGGCCGGTGCCGATGACACCGCACGCTCGCTGGCCACAGGCGAGCGCCAGGCGGCTTTCACCCCGGACACGATCTGCGATGGCCTGCGTACCCTGATCGGCGCCCCCAACTTCGCGCTGCTGCGCGCGGCCGGCGCCGAGGTGATCGTGGTTGACGACGCTGCCACCACGGCCGCGATGCGCCTGCTGTGGGAGGTGCTCAAGCAGGTGGTCGAACCGTCCTCGGCCACCGTGCTGGCCGCGGTGCTGGCACAGCCGCAGCGGTTCGCCGGCCTGCGCGTGGGCCTGGTGCTGTCCGGTGGCAATGTCGACCTGCCCGCGCTGCGCTGGGGGGCGCCTTGAGCCGCGACCGGCACCGGCATCGCACCGGCCTGCTGGGCTGGCTGTGGCGGTTGTTCGTGCTGCTGGTGATCTGGCTGCTGGGGGTGACCGCCTGGATCGTCTGGGTGGGTGAGCGCGACCAGGCGGCCAAGGCCGACGCCATCATCGTGCTCGGCGCGGCGGCCTATGACGCCAAGCCGTCGCCGGTATTCGAAGAACGCATCCGCCATGGCCTGGATCTCTATGAGGCCCAGTACGCGCCATTGCTGATCTTCACCGGTGGCTATGGCGGCACCGGCGCGCGCTTTTCCGAATCGCAGGTGGCGCGGCGTTATGCGCTCAAGCATGGCGTGCCGGACGACGCGATCCTGATCGAGACCGCCTCGCGCAACACCGTGCAGAACCTCGTCGAAGCCAAGCGGCTGATGGACCAGCGCGACCTGCACCGGGTGATCATCGTCAGCGACCCGTTGCACATGGCGCGCGCGCTGCGCCTGAGCAAGGCGCTGGGCATCGATGCGCTGGCTTCGTCCACGCCCAGCACGCGCTTCCGCAGCTTCCACACCAGCTGGCGCTTCCTGGTGCAGGAAATCTATTTCTTCCACCGCGACCTGGTGCGCCCGCCGCTGAGTTCGCCGGCCAATACCTGATTGGTTGCAGTCGGTAGTGCCGGCCGCTGGCCGGCAACCTCATGATTCCATGGTGGACATCTGCCGGCCAGCGGCCGGCACTACCGGATGATCGGTAGAGGCCAACCAAGGTTGGCACCTACCAGAAGCCGGTGCGCGGTCGCGTGATCAGGTCTGCTTGCGCCGGATCGGAATCGCCGACACCGGTACCGAGGCCACGTCGTGCCCGCCTTCGCGGATCGGTGCGCCCGGGTCCGGTGCCCAGGCGTGGGCATAGATCACTTCCCAGCTGCTGGGCAGCTTGCCGTCGGCACGGCGCATCGGTTCATACGCCGCCGCAGCAGCGGCGAAACGGCCACGCCCGGTCAGCGTGTGGCGGCGGTCCACCCGCGCATTGGTCGCGCCCATCGCGCGCAGCTCGCGCATCAGCGAGGGCAGGTCGTCGTAGGTCAGGGTGAACAGATCGCGGTCCAGCACCGGGTCGCGGAAGCCGGCCATCATCAGCGCATCGCCGAACTGGGCGATCTGCGCGAAGCGGCTCACGTGCGGGCGGTCATCGGCGGCCGCGAAGGCTTCGTTGAGTTCGACCAGCGTGTCCGGGCCGAAGGTGGAGCACAACAGCAGGCCACCGGGCTTGAGCACGCGACGGAACCCGGCGAACACCGCCGGCAGGTCGTCCACCCACTGCAGGCACAGGTTGCTGAAGATCACGTCCACGCTGTTGTCGGCCAGCGGCAGCGCGGCGGCGTCACCGCACAGGCGCTGGAACGGCTTCCACCAGCCCGCCTGGCGCTTGGCCTGGTCCAGCATCGGCAGCGCCACGTCCAGCGCGATCACCTGCGCCTTCGGCCAGCGCTTCTTCATCAGCGCGCTGGCATGACCGGTGCCGGCACCGATGTCCAGCACCACCTCCGGCTTGCGTGCCTCCAGGTAGTCCAGCGATTCGATCAGCCGCGCCTGCACCTCGCGCTGCAGGGCGGCGGCGGCGTCATAGCTGTTGGCGGCGCGGGCGAACGCGCGGCGGACATGGCGGGCATCGAAGTGGGACGGCATTGCAAAAGTCTCTTAGAACGTACCGGGGTAGGCGCCGCCGTCGATCAGCAGGTTCTGCCCGGTGAGGTAACCGGCCTGTGCACTGCACAGGAAGGCGCAGGCGGCGCCGAATTCGTCGGGTGTGCCGAAGCGGCCGGCGGGGATCTGCTGGCGGCGGCGTTCGGCCACTTCCGCAGCATCGCCGTCCTTGCCCGCACTGTGGGCGAAGTTGGCGCGCAGGCGGTCGGTGTCGAACTGGCCGGGCAGCAGGTTGTTGATGGTGACGTTGTGCGCCACGGTGCGGCGCGACAGCCCGGCGACGAAGCCGGTCAGGCCGCTGCGCGCGCCGTTGGACAGCGCCAGGATGTCGATCGGGGCTTTCACTGCCGACGAGGTGATGTTGACGATGCGGCCGAAGCCGCGCGCGATCATCGCGTCGACGGTGGCGCGGATCAGCGCGATCGGCGCCAGCATGTTGGCGTCCAGCGCGGCAATCCAGTCGTCACGCTCGAAATTGCGGAAATCACCGGGCGGCGGGCCACCGGCGTTGTTGACCAGGATGTCCACCTGCGGGCACGCGGCCAGCGCCGCGGCACGGCCGGCTTCGGTGGTGACGTCGGCGACAATCGCGCGCACCTCGGCGGCACCGGCCAGCGCGCGCAGCTCTTCAGCGGCGGCCTGCAGGGCGGCTTCGCCGCGGGCCACGATCACCACGTTGACGCCTTCACGCACCAGCGCACGCGCGCAGCCCAGGCCCAGCCCCTTGCTTGCGCCGCAGACCAGTGCCCAGCGGCCATTGATACCCAGATCCATGCGTCAATCCTGCGGAATTCGGAAGGCGCTCATTGTCCGCCATCGGCCGGTGACAGGCCGGCAACGAAGTGTTGCAGGGCGGCGGCGACCTCGTCGGCATGGCCGAGGAAGGGTGCATGGCCGCCGTGGGCGATGGTCAGCGCCTGCCCGCCCGGGGCCAGCGCAGCGGCCGCCTGCATCGCCGTCGGCGACACCAGCCGGTCACGTTGGCCGGCGATCCACAGACTGGGTTTGCCCAGCGTCGGCAGGGCGCCGCGCAGGTCGGTGCTTTCCAGCAGGCGCAGGCCTTCCAGCAGCGCGCGTTCGGTGGGCGCACCGCGCTCGACCAGGCGCTGGCGCAGGGTGCGCAGCTCTTCGCGGGCGTGCGCCGAGCCCATCACGTCCAGCGCCAGGAAGCGCTCCAGCGTGCCACCGAAGTCGCTGGCCAGCTCGCGCCCGAACTGTTCGAACACCGCCGGTTCCACCGCATGCGGCCAGTCTTCGCCACGCACGAAGCGCGGCGTGGCCGCGATCATCGCCAGCCCGCGCACCTTCGGCAGCGTTGCGGCTGCATGCAGCGCAAACAGGCCGCCCAGCGACCAACCACACCACATCGCCGGCGGCGTGGCCGCGGCGATGGCGTTGACCACGAACGGCAGGCGCAGCGGCGTGGTGTCCTCGCGGCTGTGGCCATGGCCCGGCAGATCAACCAGATGCAGGGTGAAGCGATCGGCCAGGCGTTGCACCAGCGGCGCGAACACGCCGCCCTGCAGGGCCCAGCCATGGATCAGTACCAGGTCCGGCCCCTGGCCGGTGACGTCGATATGCATGGGAAAACGGCAACAGGCTCAGGCAAAGACAGGCAGCGGCGGTGGCGCGGCCTCACGCGCGGCCAGGTCGACGCGATCGCGCGCGCTGGCAATGGCTTCGACCAGGCCACGCACCTGCTCGGGGGTGTGCAACGCGGACAGGGTGACGCGCAGGCGCGCCTTGCCTTCGGGCACCGTGGGCGGGCGGATCGCGCCGACCAGCCAACCGGCCTGTTGCAACGCCTTGGACATCGCCACGGCGCGGTGGTCGTCGCCACACAGCAGCGGCTGGATCGGTGTTTCCGAGGCCATCAGGTCCAGGCCATGGCGGCGGGCTTCGCCGCGGAACAGCGCGATCAGATCGGTCAGTTTCGAACGCCGCCAGTTGTCACGGCGGGCCAGGCGCACCGCTTCCAGTGCTGCGGCGGCCAGCGGCGGCGGCATCGCGGTGGTGTAGATGTAGGGGCGCGCGGTTTCGGCCAGGTGCTCGACCAGGTCGTCGCGGCCCAGCACCAGCGCGCCGGAACCGCCCAGTGCCTTGCCCAGCGTGACCAGCTGCAGCGGCACATCGTCCACGCCCAGTCCGGCAGCCGCGACCGCGCCACGGCCATCGCCCACCACGCCCACGCCATGCGCATCGTCCACATAGAACAGCGCCTGCTGCAGGCGTGCCACAAGCGACAATGCACGCAGCGGTGCGATGTCACCATCCATGCTGAAGACACCATCGGTGGCCAGCATCGCCGCGCCATCGGGCGCGTGCTTGAGCTGGCGCATCGCGCCTTCGGCATCAAGGTGCGGATAACGGCGCAGGCGCGCACCGGCCAGCCGCGTCGCATCGAGCAGGCTGGCGTGGTTGAGCTTGTCCTGCACGCACACATCGTTCTCTTCGCTCAGCAGCGCTTGCTGCACGGCCAGGTTGGCGGCGAAGCCACTGCCGAACAGCAGCGCGCGCGGGTAGCCCAGCCACTCTGCCACTTCGCGCTCCAGCGCCTCATGCAGGGCGTGGTGGCCGCAGACCAGATGCGAGGCACCCGCGCCGGTGCCTTCGCGCGCGGCCGCATCCTGCAGTGCGTTGACCACGCTGAACTGCTGGGCCAGGCCCAGGTAATCGTTGCTGCAGAAGCCGGTCAGCCACTGGCCGTCCACTTCCAGGCGGACGCCGTCACGACGGGTGACCGTGCGCCGCGTGCGGCGACGGCCTTGGGCATCGCGCAGGGCGCGTTGGGCGTGGAGGCGGGCGGTCAGGTCGGGGCGGGCCATGGCGGCTGAATGCGGCGACGGGGCGGCTAGGGTAGCGCGTTGCCGCGGCGCCTGCTTGCGGCCCGTCTCAGGCCGCGTGAGCGCAGCCACAGGCCGGCGCATCGGCGCTGATATCGGCGTGCACGGTACCGCCGTGGTCATGGCCCTCGGCATCCACCTGCACCGCCATCGGCTGCAGCCCCAGCCGAGCGAACAGGGCCAGGTCGCGCTCGCTCTCCGGGTTGCCGGTGGTCAGCAGCTTGTCGCCGTAGAAGATCGAGTTGGCACCGGCCAGGAAGCACAGCGCCTGCAGTTCGTCGCTCATCGCCTCGCGCCCGGCCGACAGCCGTACCATCGAGCGCGGCATGGCGATGCGTGCCACCGCGATCATGCGCACGAACTCGAACGGGTCCAGCTCGGCGCTGCCGTGCAGCGGCGTACCCGCCACCTGCACCAGCTTGTTGATCGGCACCGAATCGGGATGTGCCGGCAGCGTGGCCAGCGCCAGCAGCAGGCCGACGCGCTGCGCGCGCGTCTCGCCCATGCCGACGATGCCGCCGCAGCAGGTCTTCAGGCCGGCATCGCGCACGTGTTCCAGCGTGTCCAGGCGGTCCTGGTACTGGCGCGTGTGGATGATCGAATCGTAGTAGTCCGGCGCGGTGTCGAGGTTGTGGTTGTAGTAGTCCAGGCCGGCGTCCTTCAGCGCACGCGCCTGCTCGCCGCTGAGCATGCCCAGCGTGGCGCAGGTCTCCAGGCCAAGCGCCTTCACCCCGGCGATCATTGCCGCCACCTTCGGAATGTCGCGGTCCTTCGGCGAACGCCACGCGGCACCCATGCAGAAGCGCGAGGCACCGGCGGCCTTGGCCTGGCGTGCCTTGGCCAGCACTGCGTCGGTCTCCATCAGCTTCTGCGCGTTCACGCCGGTGCTGTAGCGCTGCGCCTGCGGGCAGTACGCGCAGTCTTCCGGGCAGCCGCCGGTCTTCACCGACAGCAACGTGGAGACCTGCACCTGCGATGGGTCGAAATGCTCGCGATGGACCGCGGCGGCGCGGAACAGCAGCTCGGGGAACGGCAGATCGAACAGCGCCTGCAGTTCGTCGTGTTGCCAGTCGTGGCGGATGGCAGCAGCCATGGCGGGACCTTGGGTACGAGTGGAGCGAGGGCGGCAGTGTGGGTGGGCTGGCGAGGCCTGTCAACTTAAATATTCTGATGCAGTTTACAGAAATCGACCGCCAGAAATGCGCGCTACGGTGTAAGTTCATTGCTGCATACGGACTCGCGAGCATGAGCCATGGACAGCTACCAGCCCTACCCGATCCGCCGCGATGCGGTGCTGTGCAGCCTGGCCGAACTGCCTGACGGCGGCCTGCGCGTCGTGATGGATGATCTGCGCCAGACGGGTGAACCCGGGCACTGGCAGAACCGCATCTTCGTGACCTTCAAGGACTACGCGGCGGGGCAGCTCGATCCGTCGACGCTGCCGGACGAGGAGTTGCAGGCGTTCGGCCTGTACGTGCTGGTTCGCCTGCTTGCCATCAATGGCTGCCTGCGCGACACCGAGGAGGAGCCCGACAGCGATGCCCACCTTACCGAGCAGCAGCGACAGAACATCGCCGCGCTGACCGACGAGGACATCGCCTGGATCGATGCGCAACTGCTTTCCCACTGCGATGGGCAGTTCCGGAAAATCGCCTTCATTGTGGGCAACGCGATGTCGCTGGACCCGCAGCGCCGCGCCGGCATTGCCGATGTCTTCTACGCCCAGCGCGTGCGCAAACTGGTCGCGCGCGGCGTACTGGAAGCGCAGGGCGACCTGGCGCGCATGCGCCATGGCGAAGTGCGCATCCGGCAGCAGCCCTGACCGCACCGCTACACTGGGCCACCCAGCACAGCAACGGCCATGAATCTGCCCCGCTTTCCCTGCCATCCCGACCTCGTCAGCACTGGCAGCGTGGTGGCCGTCGATACGCCGAGTGTCTGCTGATGAGCACCGGATCGGGCGCAATGCCGCCAGGTGGAAAGCTGCTGGTACTCGACCTGGATGAGACGTTGGTGCACGCGAGTGAGCGCGAACTGGAGCGGCCGGCGGACTTCCGCCTTGTCGGCTACCACGTCTACCTGCGGCCGCACCTGCAGGCGTTCCTCGACTATGCCTTCGCCCATTTCACGGTGGGGGTGTGGACGTCTTCCGGGCAGTTGTACGCAGAGCCGCTGGTGGCCCGCCTGATGCCGGGCCGCCCGCTCGCATTCCTGTGGTCCGCGCAGCGGCGCAGCACGGCGCGTGACTGGGACACTGGCGGCTATGCGTCGCAGAAGCGGCTGGGCAAGCTGAAGCGTCACGGCTTCCGGTTGGAGCAGATGATCGGTATCGACGACACGCCCAGCAAGTACGCCAGAAACTACGGAAACCTGGTCGAGGTGCGTGAGTTCACCGGTGATGCGAGCGATGATGAGTTGGCACATCTGCCGCTCTATCTGGAGTGGCTGCGGCAGCAGCCCAACGTGCGCAGCGTGGAAAAGCGCCGGTGGCGGGAGCGCCTGCCGGTCTAGCGGTGCACGCACGGGGCAGGCTGTCAGCAGGATCCATGGACGGGCATTTCACCGCATCCTGCAAGGCCTTCAGCCACAGTAGCCGCTGTCCGCCTTCCTCCGCAGCGTCCAGACTGCCCCGCATGACCGATCTCCATCGCCTCCGCGGCCGCATCACCGCGCTGGTTCTCAGTGAGGCCTGGCGCCGCCGCGCCGCACTCTGGGGCGGCGCCGTGGCCGTGGCACTGGTGGCCATCCTGTTCGCCAAGGCCAGCGATGCGGCCTTCCACCTGTTCCAGCGCATCACCTCGCATTCGCCGTGGTGGGCCCTGCTGCTCACACCGGGCATCTTCGCGTTGTTGGCCTGGCTCACTTCTGGTGTGCTGAAGCCCACGCGGGGCAGCGGTATTCCGCAGGTCATCGCTGCGTTGGACAAGCCGGATGAGTCGTTCCGGAAGACCAATCTTTCGCCCGCGGTCTCGGCGGGCAAGCTGCTGCTGACCTCGTTGTCGCTGCTTGGAGGCGCGTCGGTCGGACGCGAAGGGCCCACCGTGCATGTGGGTGCCAGCCTGATGTACCTGTTCGGCCGCTGGTTCGGCTTCAGGGATCCACGCGAGCTCTCGCACTTCCTGCTGGCGGGCGGCGCGGCGGGCATTGCGGCGGCATTCAACACACCGCTGGCCGGTATCGTCTTTGCCATCGAGGAGCTCAGCGGCCGTTTCGAGCATCGGTTCTCCGGCACCTTGCTGACCGCAGTGATCGTCGGTGGCGTGGTGTCGCTCGGCCTGCTCGGCAACTACACCTACTTCGGTCATGTGAGTGCGCGGCTGCCGCTGGGACAGGGCTGGCTGGCGATCCTGCTGTGCGGCGCAGTGGCCGGATTGCTGGGTGGATTGTTCGCGCGCGCGGTGCTGGCGAGTGCAGCGGGTCGTCCGCGCTGGCTGGGCCAGCTGCGGCAGCGGCATCCCGTGCTGCTGGCAGCAGGCTGCGGCCTGGTGGTGGTGGCGCTGGCGTTGACGTTTGGCGAAGGCGCGTTCGGTACCGGCTACGAGCAGGCGCGCAGCCTGGTGCAGGGGCAGGCGATGGTGGGCCATGAATTCGGTCTGATGAAGCTGCTGGCGAATCTGGCGTCCTACGTGGCGGGTATCCCCGGTGGCCTGTTCTCGCCGGCGCTGGCGGTCGGTGCCGGCCTTGGGCATAACCTGGCGGTGTTGATGCCGGGCGTGGATCCGCGTGCGTTCGTGCTGCTGGGCATGTGTGCCTACCTGACCGGCGTCACCCAGGCACCGCTGACGTCGGCGGTGATCTCGCTGGAGCTGACCGACAGCGGCGATCTGCTGCTGCCGATACTTGCCACGGTGTTGATCGCGCGTGGTGTGTCCGGGCTGGTGTGCCGGGTGCCTATCTACCGTGGGTTGGCGGAGTTGTTGATGATGCCGGCTGCGCCGCCGTCGGATGCTGGACATCGCGAACGTCCTTCCTGACGGGGACGCGATGACGGATAGCGCCGACACCGCAGCACGTGCTTCGCCGATGGCGAAGCCAGCGCAGCGATGGAAGGCTGGCGCATGCGCATCAACGTCCTGCACCTGGCAAGCACCGTCCCCCGTGCGCTGCTTCGCGTTCTGTTGCCATTGCGGTGTCTGGTCTGCGGCGACCCGGGCCACGATGATCTTGACCTGTGCCGCACCTGCCTTGCCGACCTGCCGTGGTCCGGCCGCGCCTGCCTGCGCTGTGCGTTGCCGTTGCCCGACACGGCGTTGATCGTCTGCGGCAGCTGCCGCGAGGAAGCCCCACCGCAGACGGCCACCCATGCCAGCTTGTTGTACCTGCCACCGGTCGACCAGCTGTTGGTGCGCTACAAGTTTCATCAGGACCTGGCGGCCGGCCGCCTGCTGGCGCAGTTGATGCAGCGGGCACCGGCGCCCTGGTCATGCCCACCGCTGGTGCCGGTACCGCTGCACCGGCGCCGCCTGCGCCAGCGCGGCTACAACCAGGCCGCCGAACTGTGTCGCCTGCTGCCGATGCCGGTCTGGCACGGGCTGTACCGGCAGCGGCATACGGCGCCGCAGTCCGAACGCACGGCCGAACAGCGCCGGGAGAACCTGTTCGATGCGTTCGATGTACGCAGTCCGGTGCCACCGCGACTGACCGTGGTCGACGACGTGATGACCACCGGCAGTACGGTGATGGAGATTGCCGAAACGCTGCGCTGCGTGGGCGCTGAAGAGGTGCGAGTATGGGTGTGTGCGCGGGTGCCGTGATCGTCCTCTTCATCGCCAGGGGCTAGGATGAGGCCGGTTCCGGATCGAAGGAGTGGCCATGAATTCCCCTTTGTCTCCCTTGTTGTCGGCGGTGGGTCGCAGCTGGTGGATCCTGCTGCTGTATGGGCTGGTTGCGCTGGGCTTCGGCATCATCGCCATCGGCTGGCCGCTGTCGGCGGCGATGGCACTGGCGTGGACGCTGGGCGTGATGGCCATCGTTGAAGGTGTCATCAGCCTGTTCGCACTGGTCAGCGGCGGCAGCGGTGCGTCGCGTGGCTGGCTGGCACTGTATGCCATCGCCTCGCTGGGTTTCGGCATCCTGGCGGTGATCAATCCGCTGGCCACCGCCAGCGTGCTGGTGCTGTTCCTGGCGGCATGGCTGCTGGTGGCCGGCATCTATCGCATCGTGTTCGCGATCCGCGTACGCAAGCAGATCCAGGGCGAGTGGCTGCTGATTCTCAGTGGCGTGCTGGCGGTGGTGCTGGGCCTGCTGTTCGCTGCCAATCCGTATGCAGGCGTGGCGGTGACCACGCTGTGGATCGGCATCGGCAGCCTGCTGTACGGGCTGTTGCAGGTGCTGGTGGCGTTCAAGCTGCGGAAGCTGAAGTGAGGGTTGCGCTTCCGCTTCTGCTGGGGGCAGCGCTGGTGCTGGCCGGATGCATGCCAGGTGCCGCGCCCGGTGCGCTGGCAGGCAAGGAGCATGCGCCGCGCGCCGGTGTGGACGTGCGCCTGAGTGCGGTCGACGCAACCGGCAAGGGCACGCCCGCGCAGTGGCAGGGCGAGACGCTGGCCCTGCGCGAGCCGCCGATTGCCGGCAGCGCGGACATCGCCGATGTGCGCTATGTGCTGGAGGAAGGCAAGCAGCCGGGACTGCAGATCCGCTATCGGCCGGAGGCGCATCAACGCATCCACGATGGCACCGCTGCCCTGGTGGGCCAGCGCGCGGCGATCAGCGTGGACGGCCGCGTGCTGATGGTGGCAACCGTGCAGGGGCCGTTCGGCGAATCGATGATGCTGAGCGGGCTGTCCAGCGTTGCCGAAGCGCAGGCGCTGGCCAGGCACATCACCGGCGAATGACGGGCGCGCCTGCGACCCCGCGCTGCGCGCGGGGGTCGACCCAGGCCGACTGCTACCGTGCGAAGCGGGCCTCGATTTCTTCCAGCGACTTGCCCTTGGTCTCCGGCAGCCAGAATGCGGCTACCAGGAAGAACACGAAGGTGCACGCCGCCCAGAACACGAACATGCTGGCGTAGCCGTAGTGGCCCACCGTGGGCAGGAAGATGGCGGCGATGGTGGTGGACACGAACTGGTTGATCAGCAGCGCGATGCTCATGCCATTGGATCGGATGCGGTTGGGCATCAACTCCGACAGTGCCAGCCACACGCAGACGCCGGGGCCGACCGCGAAGAACGCGACGAACATCAGGATGCAGGCGGCCACCGCCCAGCCGTGGGCCGGCGGCGGCACCGGGCCGATGCGTGCCTGCTCGATGCGCAGCGGTGCCTGTGCGGCCTTGGCCGGGTCGGCGAACGGGTTCAGATGCAGTTTGCGGAAGAACGCGCCGATCACGCTGTCTGGCTGCACGGTGCCGGCACGCTCGATGCGCAGCTCGCGGTCGGTCAGGTTGTCGCTGCGCAGGGCGCGCACATTGGTGAAGTCGCCGTAGGCATACGACACGGTCAGCTGCAGCGGCCTGCCTTCACTGTCGATGCCAGCGCCCAAGCGCCGCCACTGCGCGTCATCCAGCACCAGCTGCAGGCCGTCGCCGCTCACCGCCGCCCGCAGCTGCGGCTGCACGTCGGTACGGCCGCGTTCGGCCTGGAAGAACAGCGTGGCGGCGGCCAGCAGGGCCACGCAGATGCCGCCGCTGCCGAGCATCAGCAGGAACTTGCGGCCCTTGCGGTCGACCAGCAGCAGCGCGACCACGGTCATCACCGCATTGAGCAGCTTGATCGCCACGTCGGCGCCGTTGGCCACCGAGCCGGACAGGCCCGCCTGGTTGAGGATGTTCACTGCGTAGGCCAGCACCGAGTTGATGCCAGTGGCCTGGGTGCAGGCCAGCACCACGCAGGCGAGCAGGAACGGCACCACGTAGCGGCGGCTGAGCAGCGGGTCGCGCTTGCCGCTGCTGCTGCGCGATTCCGGCGCCTGGATCTGTGCAAGCGTGGGGTCCACCTCCGCAGCCGGCAGCACGCGCTGCAGGCTGCGGCGCGCGTCATCGATGCGGCCGCGCCGCACCAGCCAGCGCGGTGACTCGGACAGCCAGAAGATGCCGGCGCAGAACAGCAGGCCCGGCGCCAGGCACGTCCAGAAGATGGTGCGCCAGGCGTGGTCCTTCACCGCAAACAGCTCCTGCGCCTGCTGCGCGACCGGCAGTGAGCGCACGGCTTCGGCGGCGGCATCCACTGCATGGGCCTGGTACAGGCCGATCAGCGCCGCCAGCACCAGGCCGACGGTCAGCAGCAGCTGGAACATCGCCGCGCCGCGCCCGCGTCGTTCGGGGCTGAGCACTTCGGCCAGGTACAGCGGAATCACCACGCCGATCAGGCCGCCACTGATGCCCTGCAGCAGCCGGCCGAGCAGCAGCGGCGTGTAGCCCGAAGCCAACGCCATGATCGGAATCGAGGCGGTGAACAGCAGGCCGGCCAGCAGCATCGCGCCGCGGCGGCCGATCAGGTCGGCGACCATGCCGGCGAACAGCGAGGACAAAACACTGCCCAGCAGCACCGCAGCCACGACAAAACCGAGCTGCTGGCTGCTGAGCTGCCACGCGTGGCTGGCCGTTGCCTCCAGGTAGGGCAGGGCGCCGGCGATGATGCCGATGTCGATGCCGTACAGCAGGCCACCGAGGCCGCCGATGAAGAGCAGGTAGCGTACGGGCCAGCGCGGGGCGGTGGAAGCGGGTACGGCAGGTGCGGCGGCTGCGGTCATCGGCGTATTCCTGGAATAACGGGGATGGTGCGTGGCTGAGGCATTGCGCTTGCGCGCTTCATGTAGAGCCGAGCCATGCTCGGCTGCTTTCCGTTCCGATATCGAGGTTCCCCACGCCGCGCTTCGCGCGGTGAGCCGAGCATGGCTCGGCTCTACAGGGAGTCCGCGCGGCGTCCGGGCCGCATCGCGTGCGTCAGGTCAGATCAACGACGTGCCCGCCGACAACCACCTGCTGCAGGCGCAGTTCGGCATCCAGCACCACCAGGTCGGCGCGGGCGTCGGGCGCGATGCGGCCGCGATCGTCCAGGCCGAGATACGCGGCGGGGAAGGTGGAAACACGCTGCGAGGCATCGGCCAGCTCCAGGCCCACTTGCACCAGATTGCGCAGCGCCTGGTCCATGGTCAGCGCGCTGCCGGCCAGCGAACCGGTCGCCAGGCGTACGCAGCCGCCGCACTTGTGCACGCGCTGCTCGCCCAGCGCGTACTCGCCATCGGGCATGCCGGTGGCGGCGGTGGCGTCGGTCACCGCGTACAGGCGCGGGATCGCACGCGCGGCCAGGCGGATCACGCCGGGGTGGATGTGCTGCAGGTCGGGGATGATCTCGGCGTACTGTGCATGTGCCAGCGCCGCTGCGGCGATGCCCGGGCGATAGTGATCGACGCCGGTCATGCCATTGAACAGGTGGGTGAAGCCGGAGGCGCCGGCCTGCAGCGCGGCCACGCCTTCCTCGTAGGTGCCGGCGCTGTGGCCAAGCTGCACGCGGATGCCCATCGCCGAAAGCGCAGGTATCAGCGCGGTGTGCTCGCCGATTTCCGGGGCCAGCGTCATCACCCGGATCGGTGCCAGCGCATGCAGCTGCTGCACCAGCGCCAGTGTTGCTTCGATCGTACGGTTGGGCTGCGCACCCAGCCGCTGCGGGCTGATGAACGGGCCTTCCAGATGCACGCCGGCAATGCAGGCGGCGTCGGCATCGGGCGCCGCCATGGTGGCGGCCACACCCTGCAGCGCGTGCTCGATCTCGTCCAGCCCGGCGGTCATGGTGGTCGCCAGCAGCGTGGTGGTACCGAAGCGCAGATGGGTGCGGGCGATGGTGCGTGCCACGTCGCCGCCCTGCATCAGGTCCACGCCGGCCGCGCCGTGCACATGCAGGTCGATGAAGCCGGGCAGGATCACCGGCAGCTGCAGATCGTCAGCACCGCTGTGGTCATCCACCTGCAGCTGGCGCACGCGCGAATCGAAGTGGACGTGCCCGCGCCGCCAACCCAGCGGGGTGAGGATGCGGCCATGCAGGGTGCGGGTGTCGGTCATGCGGTGGGCTCGGCGATGATCACTTCGATGCCCAGCCGCTGCAGCCCTTCGCGGGTCGCATCGTCGATGCCGGCGTCGGTGATGATGGCGTGGATCTGATCCAGCAGGGCGATGCGGTGCAGGCTGACGCGGCCGAACTTGGAGGCGTCGGTCAGCACCACGATGCGGCGCGCGCGCTCGACCATGCGGTGGTTGAGGCGGGCTTCGGCCTCGTCGTGGGTGGTCAGGCCGAACTGCAGGTCCAGGCCGTCCACGCCCAGGAACAGGGTGTCGAAGCTGTACGAGTTGAGGCTGGCCTCGGCCTGGCTGCCCTGCAGCGACAGCGACTGCTGGCGCAGCAGGCCACCGGTCAGCAGCACGGTGATGCCCGCGGCATTGGCCAGTTCCCAGGCGATGTTCAGGCCGTTGGTCATCACCGTCACGTCGCGATGCGCGCGCAGGTGGCGGGCCAGGGTCATCGTGGTCGAGCCGGAGTCGATGATGATGTTGTCGCCGGGCTGCACCAGGCGCGCGGCGCGCGCACCGATCGATTCCTTCAGCGGCAGGTTCAGCGCGTCCTTTTCGTGGATGTCCTGTTCCTGCGGCGGCGTACGAACGAGCGTGGCACCACCGTGGGTACGGTTGGCCAGGCCCTGCGACTCGAAGTGGGTCAGGTCGGCACGGATGGTCACCGCCGACACGCCGAAGCGCTCGACCAGATCGGCCACCTGCACCGAGCCGTGCTCGATCAGCAGCTGCAGGATCTGTTGCCGGCGGGAGCGGGTGTTGCGCATGGCCATTCTCGGTTTCGCGGGAAAAGGTAGAGATTAGCCGTTCACAGCAGCGCCGGCAGCCGAACCAGCGCTCTGCACGCGGGCTCCGGCCTGGTTGGCGCTGCAGGCGCGGGCGTACTCGCCCAGGCACAGGCCGATGCGGTGCTGCACCAGTGCGGTGGGGGTGTTGGCCAGGCGGCCTTCGCGCACGGCGCGGTACTGCTCCGGCAGGTACTGGCTGAGCAGCACCAGCGGCGGCGCGTGCTGCTCCAGGTTGCCGAACAGGGTCTGCACCGCCTGCACCAGCGCTGGCTCGCCCCAGTAGTAGCGGCAGCGGTCGCTGAAGGAATAGTGGCGCAGCAGGCGCAGCGCGGCCTCATCGCCCTGGTAGTAGGACTGCCAGTACTTCGGCTGCGCCACCATCACCTCGTCCAGCACCTGCGGCAGGCGCGAGCACTGCGCGGCTGGCAGCAGCTCGGCCTCGATCGCGGCCAGCGCGAACAGTGCCTCGCGATAGGCGAAGGTGGCAGCCGGGCCGACCTTGAGGATGGCGAAGTGGTCACGTACCAGCGCGTGCAGGCCACTTTCGCGCTGGTAGTCGGTGGAATGCGCTTCGAACACGATGCGCGGCTGCTGTTCGAGGAAGCCGGCCAGCGTGCTGGCGGCGGCCGGGTCGTATTCGTGCACGCTGCTGTGGTCGAAGTCCACGCCCGGCTGCACCACCATCGCGATCACGCGCTGCCACGCATCGCGCAGCTGCGGCGTGTCGAACGCCTGCTGGTGGATGGCCAGGGTCTGCGCGGCTGCGGCCGGCGTGGTCACCTGCAGGCCTTCGGCCAGCGAGGCTTCGCCACCGGGAATCGGCACTTCGGTACCGATCACGTAGACCGGCGGCGGCAGGCCGTGTTCGGCGGCGGTGCGTTCGGCGATCTCGGCCAGCTCGGCCGAGCGCGCGGCAACGATGGCATCGGGCAGCGGCACCGGATCATCGGCGCAGGACATGCTGCAGTCGAGGTGGATCTTGTGGAAACCGGCGGCGACGTAGGCTTCGATCAGCACGCGCGCGTGGGTCATCGCTTCGGCGGCCGGGCGCTTCTGCCAGGCATTCGGGCCGAGATGGTCACCGCCCAGGATCAGCCGTTCGCGCGGGAAGCCTTCTTCGTGGGCCAGGGTGCGGACGTAATCGCGGTACTGCGGCGGGGTCATGCCGGTGTAGCCGCCGAACTGGTCGACCTGGTTGGAGGTGGCCTCGACCAGCAGCACGGTGCCATGTGCCTGCGCGACGTGCATGGCCGCGCGCAGCACCTGCTCGTTGCTGCAGCAGACGCTGTACAGGCCGACGTTGGCACCGGCGCGGTGGGAGGCAAGCAGGGTCTGCAACGGGGACATGGTCAGGCTCCGGACATCAGGAAAACGAGGGTTGGCAGGCGAGCAGGGCAGCACCACGTGCGCCGCCGGCATCGCCGAAGCGTGGCGGCACGATCGGTGGCACCTGCACGCCCTTGAACAGATGGGCGGCGATGGCGGCGGGCAGGTGCTCGTACAGCGGTGCGTACTGCGAAAGACCGCCGCCGAGCACGATCACGTGCGGGTCCAGCGCCAGCACCAGCGCGGCCAGGCTGTGGCCGAGCAGGTCGCGATGGATGTCCAGCGCGTTGCGCGCGCGCGCATCACCGGCTTCAGCCAGGGCGATCACCGCGCTGGCGTCGGCGGCGCTGCCACCGAGGTGACGCTCGATCATCGCCACGCCACTGCCGGACACATAACGCTCCACGCAGCCCTGCAGGCCGCAGGCGCAGTCGATCAGCGGCAGGCCGTGGCGTTGCAGCAGGTGGCCGGGCACGCTCCAGTGGCCCCATTCGCCGGCCAGGCCGTTGAAGCCGGACAGCAGGCGGCCGTGCAGGCAGAAACCACCACCCGCACCCGTGCCGAGGATGGCGCCGAACATGCTGGGGTAGCCATCGGCGGCGCCGCCGTGCGCTTCGGAAAGGGCAAAGCACTGCAGGTCGTTGCCGAAATGCAGTGGGCGCTGCAGGCGCGCCTGCAGGTCGGCCGCCACGCTGTGGCCGGTCAACGCCGGCACATTCGCGCTCAGCTGGCGGCCACTGCGGCGGTCGCGCACACCGGGCAGGGCGATGCCGATGGCCGCATCACTGCGGCCAAGTGCAGCGTCTGCCTCGGCCACCAGCGCTACCACCGCCTGCAGGAAACCGTCGTAGTCGCCCTGCGGCGTGGCCACCCGGCGGCGCCAGGTGACCTGCATCGTCGCATCGCACGCCACCAGCTCAATCTTGGTGCCGCCGATGTCGATGCCGTAGCAGGCGTGGGCGATCAGCTCAGCCATGGTGGATGGTGACGCCCTTGACGACGCGGTTGACGGTGCCGTCCGGGAACGGGTTGTCCGGGGTCAGGCCGAGCGCGGCCGAGCGCTGCAGCGCGAACAGCTGCGCAAAGCCCAGCCACACCGGTGCCAGCCACGGATCGTCCAGTGCCGGCACGATGAGTGTGTATTCGTCGTCGGCACCGATGTCCGAATGCGGGCCGATCGCCAGGACCTGGCCGGCCACGCCGTCGCGGCGCAGTTCTTCCAGCAGGTCCTGTTCGTAGCGGCGCGCCAGCGGCTGCACGCTGCGCAGCACCACCACCAGGGTGTTGCCGTCCAGCGTCGATTTCGGGCCATGGCGGAAGCCCAGCGGGGTGTTGGCCAGCGCCAGCACGCGGCCGGCGGTCAGCTCCAGCACCTTCAGCGCGCACTCGCGTGCCAGCGCTTCCAGCGGGCCGCTGCCGAGGTAGATCACGCGATTGAACGGGCGTTGCGCCAGCGCCGCCACCGGTGCATCCCACTGTGCCTGGCCTTCGCGGGCCAGCGCGGCGATCTGCTTCAGGCGCGCCACGCGCGCATCCCACGGCGAACGATCGAACACGGTCAGCGCGGCCAGCAGCATGCAGGTCAGGCTGCTGGTCATGGCGAAGGCGCGGTCGCAGCTGGCCGACGGCATCAGCAGGGTGCAGGTATCGGCACGGCCGGCGCCACGACGGGCCAGTTCGCCATCGGCATTGCAGGTGATGTCGAGGAAGCGCGCGTCATCCACGTCGCTGCGCACGCGGTCCACTGCCGCCACGCTCTCCGGGCTGGAGCCGCTGCGGCCGAACGAGACCAGCAGGGTCGGGCGGTCGCGCTGCAGGTACAGCGCCGGGTGGGTCAGCAGGCTGGTGGTGTGCACCACGCGCACATCGGCTGGCCACTGCGCGTTGATCGCATCGGCCACCATCTCGGCGATGAAGCCGGAGCTGCCGGCGCCGGTGAACAGCACGCGCTGGTTGGGATCGTTGAGGCTGTCGCCAAGGAAGGCCTGCAGGCGGTCGCGGGCACGCGACAGGTCCTGTGCGAGGGCGTCCCACAGCGCGGGCTGCTGGGCGATTTCGGTAGCGGTATCGGCTCCGCCAAGGCGCTGCCAGGCGGACACATCGGAAAGCAGGGTGACGTCCATTCGGAGGTTCCAGTTGGGCCAGCGCACCATCAGTGTTTTCTTTCGAAATGTCAAACATCGAAAGTAAAAGGAAAGAAAATGGGTGAGTGACTTTCCGCGTCGTGAGGTGCCCGGGAAAACGAAAGGACCGACGAAATGCCGTATCGCACAACGCTTAACAGGCACCTGCAAGCGCTTACACAAAGTATTGCGGCGCAACAACTTTCGTTTCAATGGAATATATCTTCCTTTTTCCTTTCAATTTGTTGACATCTTTCGAATCGCTGCCCTAGAGTCGGCCCAACCGCTTTCGAAACGCCCGGTGAACGGGTTGGGAGTCCGCGTGGAAAACTGCGTTCGTCGCTCGCCGCTGATGCTGGCCCTGTTGCCGGCATTGATGCTGGCGTCCATGCCGGCCCGGGCCGAGCCGGTCGGCAATCTGCGTTCGGTGGCCGCCAGCGACAGCCGCGACGGCGTGCAGGGTTGGGACCTGCAGACCGACAAGGGCGCGCGCATCCGCATCGAGCTGCCGGCCACCGACATCATCCGCGTGCAGGCCGGCCGCAACGGCAAGTTGACCGGTTCCGGCGACAAGGCCGCACCGATCGTGCTGCCGCAGCCCAAGGCGAACGTGCAGGCGCAGCTGGAAGAAGACGCGCAGGAGATCCGCGTGCGCACCGATGCACTGGTGCTGCATGTACAACGGCAGCCGCTGCGCCTGCGCCTGGAGCGGCTGGACAACGGCCAGCCCACCGCCCTCTGGCAGGAGCTGCAACCACTGGACCTGGATGCCACGCAGAGCGTGCAGGTGCTGTCCTCGCAGGCCGACGAAGGCTATTACGGCGGTGGCCAGCAGAACGGCCGCTACCAGTTCAAGGGCCGCGAGCTGGAAGTGTCCTACTCCGGCGGCTGGGAAGAGGGCGACCGCCCCAGCCCGGCACCGATGCTGCTGAGCAGCCGCGGCTGGGGCATGTTGCGCAATACCTGGAGCGATGGAAGCTACGATCTGCGCGAGGCCGACCAGGCCACGCTGCTGCATCGCGAAGACCGCTTCGATGCCTATTACTTCGTAGGCGCCGATCTGCCGAAGCTGATCGAACGCTACACCCAGCTGACCGGTCGCCCCAACATGGTGGCGCGCTGGGCGCTGTCCTACGGCGATGCCGATTGCTACAACGACGGCGACAACCGCAAGAAGCCCGGCACCGTGCCTGAAGGCTGGAGCGACGGCCCGACCGGCACCACGCCGGATGTGATCGACAGCGTGGCCAAGCAGTACCGCGCCAACGACATGCCCGGTGGCTGGATCCTGCCCAACGATGGTTACGGCTGCGGCTACAAGCAGTTGCCGGAAACGGTGAAGGGCCTGGCCGGTTACGGCTTCCGCACCGGCCTGTGGACCGAGAACGGGGTCGACAAGATCGCCTGGGAAGTGGGCAAGGCCGGCAGCCGCGTGCAGAAGCTGGACGTGGCCTGGACCGGCAAGGGCTACCAGTTCGCGATGGATGCCAACCGCCAGGCGTTCAACGGCATCCTCGACAATTCCGATTCGCGCCCGTTCCTGTGGACGGTGATGGGCTGGGCCGGCATCCAGCGTTACGCGGTGGCCTGGACCGGCGATCAGAGCAGCAGCTGGGACTACATCCGCTGGCATGTACCGACCCTGGTCGGTTCGGGGCTGTCCGGCATGGCCTACGCCAGCGGCGACGTCGATGCGATCTTCGGCGGCAGCGCCGAGACCTTTACCCGCGACCTGCAGTGGAAGGCATTCACCCCGGTGCTGATGGGCATGAGCGGCTGGTCGTCGAATGCGCGCAAGCACCCTTGGTGGTACGACGAGCCCTACCGCAGCATCAACCGCGATTACCTGAAGTTGAAGATGCGCCTGACCCCGTACATGTACGGGCTGGTGCACGAGGCCGCGCAGACCGGTGCACCGCCGGTGCGTGGCCTGATGTGGGACAACCCGCGCGACCCGCACGCGCAGGATGAAACCTACAAGTACCAGTTCCTGCTCGGCCGCGACCTGCTGGTGGCGCCGGTGTACCGCAGCCAGGCGGCCAGCCGTGGCTGGCGCCGCGACATCCACCTGCCGGCCGGCGGCTGGATCGACTACTGGGACGGCCGCCGCGTGCAGGCCGCCGCCGATGGCCGCCAGCTCGACCGCCAGGTGGACTTGGCCACGCTGCCGGTGTTCGTGCGTGCCGGTGCGATCCTGCCGATGTACCCGTCGATGCTGTTCGACGGCGAGAAGCCTCTCGATGAAGTGACGTTCGACCTGTACCCGCAGGGCGATTCGCAGTACACGCTGTATGAAGACGACGGCAACACCCGCCGCTACCAGCAGGGCGAATCGAGCACGCAGCAGATCCGCGTGCAGGCGCCGGCGCAGGGCAGTGGTCCGGTGCAGGTGCAGATCGACGCCGTGCAAGGCCAGTACAACGGCCAGCTGGCGCAGCGCCGCTATGGCCTGCGCGTGCTCAGCCGCCAGGCGCCGCGCGCGGTGCAGGCCGGTGGTCGCGCGCTGCCGGCGCTGGCCGATGCCGCCGCCTTCAACAGCGCCAACGAAGGCTGGTACTTCGACGCGCAGAAGCGCCGCGGCACGCTGCATGTGCGCACGGCCACACAGGACATCCGCCAGCCGCTGCAGCTGCAGCTGGACTTCGCAGTCGCTGCCGCAGCCGCCGACGATGCCTATCCGGCCGCGCCTGTGCTGGGCCGCGAACTGCCGGCCGACAGCCTGCTGGTGGTCAACCGCCCGGCCGAAGAGCCCGGCCATGCGCTGGAAAATGCCTTCGATGATGATCCGGGCACCTGGTTCCGCAGCGTGCGCAACCAGGCCGTGCGCACCGGCGCGCATGAGTGGGTGATCGGCTTCGGCGAGCGGAAGATGATCGATGGCATCGACATCGCGCCGCGCAACGACAAGAACTGGAAGCACGGCCAGGTCCGCGACTACGAGGTGTATCTGGGCGACAGCAATGGCGAGTGGGGCGAGCCGATCGCCCGCGGCCGCCTGCAGCTGAAGGAAGGCGTGCAGCGCATCGACTTCCCGGCCCACGCCGGTCGCCTGCTGCGCTTCCGCGTGCTGAGCGTGCAGAACCCCGAAGGCGACGGCGCCAGCAGCACCGACCCGATGGTGACCGCCGCACAGGGCAGCGCCCGCGCGTTCGATGCATTGCAGCCGCGCGATGTCGGCCCGATCGCACTGTCCACCTTCCACATTCTTGAACACCAGGAACCGGAGCGACCGGCCCGGCAGCGCTATCTCTCCGAGCTGCCGGTGCCGGCCGCGCTGGCCAGCCAGGTGCGCACCGACCAGTCCTTCCGTGGCGACGCCGGCATGCGCATGAACGGGCTGCAGTTCCGCCGTGGCCTGGGCGTCGGCGCCAACAGCCGCATCGACCTGCGCCTGCAGGGCGGCTGGCACCTGCTGCGCGCCGACCTCGGCATCGACGACGCCTGCCGCAACGCCGGTGGCCTGCAGTTCCAGGTCTGGGGTGACAACCGCCTGCTGTACGACAGCGGCCTGGTGAAGGCGCCCGGCGTGGTCAAGCCGGAGCTGGACATCCGAGGCCTTTCCACCCTGAGCCTGCGCACGCTGGGTGCGCAGGGCAGCCAACCCGCCCAGGTCTGCGCCAACTGGGCCAACGCCGTACTGATCGGCCAGGAGGGCGACTCCGCCAGCATCGTCGCCCCATGACTCCCTCGTAACACCGCTCCTCCCCCGCCCATTCCGACTACGGCCCTCAGGGCCGTGGCCCGGGAGCGTTTTGCCCGCCGAACGCCCACGCGCTCACTTTTTGCGCCGCACCCCTGCCAGGAGAGAACCCCGATGTTGCCCGCCCGCCACCACCGCCCCCCCTGTCGCTCGATCGCTCCGCTGACGCTGGCCATTGCCGGCGCGCTGTTCTCGCTTGCTGCTCCTGCCTTTGCCCAGGAGAGCAAGGACAAGGCCACCGACCTGGCCCGCATCGAGGTCACCGGTTCCAACATCCGCCGCACCGACGTTGAAACCGCGTCGCCGGTGCAGGTGATCAGCAAGCAGGACATCCAGAACATGGGTGCGCGCACGCTGCTGCAGGTGCTGGACAACCTGCCGGCCGCACGCCCGGCGCAGCAGGACGCGCGTTCGCTGTTCACCGGCTCCGACGGTGCCTCGCAGGCCAACCTGCGTGGCCTCGGTGCACAGGGCACGTTGGTGCTGCTGAACGGTCGTCGCCTGTCGTACTACGGTGCGCCGGCCGGCTTCCAGACCCAGTTCGTCAACATCGATGCGATCCCGGCCGCGGCCATCGAGCGCATGGAAGTGCTGACCGACGGCGCCTCGGCGGTGTACGGCACCGATGCGGTGGCCGGTGTGATCAACGTGATCACCAAGCGCAACTTCCAGGGTGCCGAGGTCAGCTTCACCAACGACACCTCGTCGCGCATCGATTCCTACGGCGAGCGCCAGGCCAGCATCACCGCCGGTTTCGGTGACCTGACCGAGAACCGCTTCAACATCTACGGCGCGGTCAACATGTACCGCCGCGACGCGATCCCGCTCAGCGACTTCTACGACAAGCGGCCCGACCAGTACTACGTCAACAAGCCGAACTACCTCAACGACCTGCGCCTGGGCGTGGGCAGCAAGCCGGGCGAGTTCAACCCGGGCAGCTACTTCGCCTTCGATCCAGTCACCGGCCGCCGCGTGCAGGAAGCTGCGCCGGGCTGCAAGAACGTGCTGACCAGTGAAGCGGCGGGTCCGCGTTGCGTCTGGGAAACCTGGATGAACAACGAGATCGATGCCGGCGCCAAGTCCGAGCGCAACACCGCCTACCTCAACGGCACCTTCCTGGTGGGCGACAGCACCGAGATCTTCGCCGAGGCGACCTACACCGACATCGATCTGCGCGCCAACGGCGGCACGCCGCGCACCTACGGCACCACCACCGGCAACCCGACCAGCTGGTTCTCGCGCAACACCGGCAACACCGTCAACCAGTTCCTGTACCCGTTCCTGGGCCCGAACAACGAGTACAACCACGCCAGCCCGCAGATGAAGGCGATGATGGGCGGCGTGGTCGGCCTGAATTACCTGCTGCAGGATGCCGGCCCGAACTACTTCGGCCAGCGCAACACCGACAAGAGCTATCGCGTGCTGGCCGGCGCGCGTGGCGACGTGGGTGACTGGAACTGGGAGACCGCGTTCGCCAGCGCCGGTACGCACTCCACCACGTACCAGACGATCAACGTCAACATCAAGGGCTTCGAGAAGGCCTTCGGCCCGTACTCGATCGATCCGACCACGGGCCGCGTGATCATCTCCGACCACCCGGCGTACAAGTTCGGCGAGATCAGCGAAGCCAACGCTGCGCTGATCCGCGAAGCGTTCCCGACCTTCGACATCCAGTCGTGGACGCGCCTGCACACCCTGGACGGCAAGATCGAAGGCCCGCTGTTCCAGCTGCCGGCCGGCGAGATGCGGGCCGCGTTCGGCTTCAACGCCAGCCGCGAAACCTTCTACACCCCGGGCAACGCCGATGCAGCCAATGGCCTGATTTCCCAGCAGGGCGGCTCGTGGTTCGACGGCAAGCGCAATACCTACGCGCTGTTCGCCGAGACCGTGGCACCGATCACCGACAAGCTGGAACTGGATGCCGCGGTGCGCGTGGACAAGTACCCGAACTTCAGCGCCAACATTGCGCCGAAAATCGGCTTCAAGTACCAGGCGTTCGACCAGCTGATGCTGCGCGGTACCTACTCCACCGGCTTCCGCGCACCGAGCCTGGCCGAGTCCGGTAATGGCGGCGTGTTCGCTCAGCTCGGCGGCTTCCGCGACGAGCTGCGCTGCAACGAGACCAACGCCATCGCCAACCTGCTGCTGAAGTCGCAGCGGCCGGGCGATGTCGATCTCGGCAAGACCCTGCTGAACGTCGACTGCAACCGCACCGTGGCGCGCATGACCCAGCCGAACAAGGACCTGAAGCCGGAGAAGGCGAAGATCGCCACCCTCGGCTTCGTCTACGAGCCGGCGAGCTGGCTGTCGGTGTCGGCCGACTACTGGTTCATCTACCGCAACAATGAAATCGTCGCGCCGGACTATCGCCGCATGGAAGACATCATCTCGATGTCGCGCTCGCCGATCACCGACAGCGACCGTGCCAACCTGGCCCAGCTGGCGGCGATGTGTGCCGACCCGGCCAGCGGCGTGAACTGCCCGGCGAATCTGCCGGGGTACTCCGCCGGCAACGTGGCCAGCGTGGTGGGCCAGTACAAGAACCGCGGCAAGACCCTGATCGACGGCTTCGACATCGATGCGCGCAGCCGCTTCTCGCTGGGCGACTGGGGCAACCTGAACATCGGCCTGGCCGCCACCATCGCCAACCGCAACCGCTTCTACATGGACGCCGAGAATGGGTGGTACTACGGCGACGTGGTCGGCTACTACAACAACCCGCGCCTGCGTGCCACGCTCAATGCCGACTGGACCTACAAGCAGGTGACCACCAGCATGTTCGTCAACTACGTGGGCGGCACCAAGTGGGCCACCGACCAGGTCGATGAAGTGAGCAACAACAAGGAAACCTGCACCGGCGGCTACCTGGCCCTGCAGAAGAGCAAGTGCGACGGCGCGCCGTCGTGGTGGACCGCCAACATGAGCGTCACCTGGCGCCCGGATGATGCGTGGAACCTGAGCTTCACCGTCAAGAACCTGTTCAACCGCCTGCCGTTCTACGATCCGAACAGCTTCCTGGGTGACTCCAGTGACTACGCAACCATCTTCGGCCGTGGTTACAGTGTGACCATCGGCTACCGGTTCAAGTAATTCCGTTTGCGTGACCTGGCGTGCCGGCTGCGGCCGGCACGCTGCCAAGAGGAGAGATGTTTGCCATGAAGCGTAGGGAATTCATCGCGGCCACTGCCGCTGTCGCCGCCAGCAGCCTGCTGCCGCAGACCCCGGCCTGGGCACGCGGGCGCAAGGTGCGCCTGGCCATGATCGGTACCGGCATGCGCGGCCTGGTGCTGCTGAAGGAACTGGTGCGTCGCGACGACGTCGATGTGGTTGCCGTCTGCGATATCGAGCCGATCATGCTTGGCCGCGCCGTGGACATGGTGGCCAAGGCGGGTAAGCCGGCGCCGAAGACCTACGGCCAGGACCGCGACACCCATGCGTGGAAGCGACTGCTGGAACAGAAGGGCATCGATGGCGTGATCATCGCCACGCCGTGGGAATACCACGCACCGATGGCGATTGCCGCGATGCAGGCTGGCGTGGCCGTGGGCTGCGAAGTGGTGGCTGGCATCACCCTGCAGGACCACTGGGACGTGCTGAAGACCCAGCTGAGCACCGGCACCCCGTACATGCTGCTGGAGAACGTCTGCTACCGCCGCGACGTAATGGCGGCATTGCAGATGGTGCGCCAGGGCCTGTTCGGCGAACTGGTGCACCTGCAGGCCGGCTACCAGCACGACCTGCGCGGCGTGAAGTTCAATTCCGGCGACCCGAACCAGCCGTACGACAGCGGCGTGGAATTCGGCCCCAAGGGCTGGAGCGAAGCACGCTGGCGCACCGAGCATTCGGTGGAGCGCAACGGCGAGCTGTATCCCAGCCACGGCATCGGCCCCTGCGCGATGTACACCGGCATCAACCGTGGCAACCGCTTCACCCACATCAACGCCTTCGCGACCAAGGCGCGCGGCCTGCACGAATACACCGTGGCCAAGAGTGGCGGCACCACCCACCCCAGCACCAAGGTGAAGTTCAAGCTGGGCGACATCGTCACCACCACGCTGGCCTGCGAGAACGGCGAAACCATCCTGCTGCAGCACGACACCTCGCTGCCGCGCCCGTATTCGATGGGCTTCCGCGTGCAGGGCACCAAGGGCCTGTGGATGGACGTGAACCACTCGATCCACATCGAAGGCCGCAGCCCGCCGCACCAGTGGGAAGAGTTCAAGAAGTACCAGGACGAGTACGAGCACCCGCTGTGGAAGCAGAATGCCGACACCGCCGCCAGCGCTGGCCACGGCGGCATGGACTGGTTCGTCATCCATGCATTTGTGGAAGCGCTGAAGGCCAAGGCGCCGATGCCGATCGACATCTACGACGCGGTGACCTGGAGTGCGATCACCCCGCTGAGCGAGCAGTCGATCGCCAACAGTTTCCAGACGCTGGAGTTCCCGGACTTCACCGCCGGTGCGTGGAAGCAGCGCAAGCCGATCTTCGCGTTCGACGGCAAGTACTGACCTGCTCTGTGTAGAGTCGAGCCATGCTCGACTGCTTTGAATGCAACGCCGGGCCATGCCCGGCGTTGCTGTTTGTGTGGGCATTGGCCCCTGTAGAGCCGAGCCCATGCTCGGCTGCCCATCTGATCGGACCCCCTGTATCAGAAAACTCTGAAATCCGACCCATTCCACGGTTTCTGACTTGAATGTGTAAACCACATCGGAGATAACGTCCCCCGTGCGGTCAGGCCGCATTCCGGACCAGGGACGATCCGAAGCATGACGTGGTGAGGCAACCGCCCCACGTTCTCGTTCCTGCCGGTGCTGTGTTCGTCCAGGAAGGAGAAAAGGTCATCTACGATTACCGGGTGAGACCCGAGAAGATCGTTACTACTGACTGGGTCTACACCCACTCAGGGCAGGAGTACTCATCCGAAGATCAGATTCGTAGCGTGATCCTCGCTACCCGCGTCAGCGACCCGCAGTGCCCGGCGACTTCACTCACGGAGGATCCTTGGGTGGAGCTCCTTGGACTTGGCAGGGGCGACGACGGTAGCGTCACCAACGAGGAGAAAAATTTCCATTACACCTTGAACTTCTATCACCAGAGCACTCAAGAATGCTCGTCGATAGTGGGGTGGGAGCATGTGCGCCGGGCCAGAACGGCGCTTTGTCCGAATCGACCGTCCCTGACGTGGAATGAGGGCCTGCAGATGTGCTCCCTGGTCCAGCAGGACGAGCCGCACATGTCGCCCATGCTCTCCTACACAAGCGTGCCGCTGCCGCCGCAGCAGTGCCCTGTGGGTAACCCGTGTGATCCGACCACTGGCGATAAATCCCAGCCTGAGCCGGATTTCAACCTTGGATGGGTGAGCTTCCAACGCCACTATCACTCCCTGACAAGCACGGCGGGCGGCGCGTTGGGTACGGGCTGAACCCATTCCCACAATCTGCGGCTTACCGCAGGCGTGGATGATTCCACTTTCCCTCCAAGCTCCGAACTGAAGGTCGGGCTGGTCGGAGCCGATGGCGGGCAGACGGCATTCCAGAAGGTGGGAGCAGGCTACGAAGCCATGGACGGAAGCGGCGATCGTGCTGTCCAGCAGGGCGCCAACTGGCAGTTGTCACGGGCCGGAGAGCGGATTCAGTTCAACGCGGCGGGCCTGATGCAGCGCCGCGATTTCGAAGACGGAACGTCGCTGACCTATGCACACGACGGCCGCGGCCGCCTGCTCAGCATCACACATTCGACCGGTCGGCACGTGGACGTCCAGTACCTGGTGTCGGGCGACGATTCACTGATTTCTGCGCTGGTGGTCGCCGGCCTGCCTGTGGTGAGCTACGCCTATTCCGCGACCGGCGAGCTGATCAGAGCGACTTATGCAGATGGCGCCAGCCGCGCCTATCACTATGAGGACACCCGCTTCCCGGGTTACCTGACCGGCGTGACCGCCGAAGACAACCAGCGCTACAGCTGGTACGGCTACGACCCCAAGGGGCGGGTCACCTGCAGCCGCCATTCAGGCGACTGCAGTCAGGCCGACGTGGGCATTGATGGCGTGCGCCTGGAGTACACCCCGGCAGGCACCACCATCGTCACCGACGCGCTGGGCAAGCAGAGTACGTACGCATTGACCGCCAGCGGTACCAGCGGCCTTCCGCGCAAGGTCAATGGCATCACTGAAAGCAACGGCAGCATCACTCGCGCCTATCTGCCCGAGGGCACCGATTTCCGGCGTCGGCTGCAGTCGGCGACCGACCGCCGTGGTGTCGTCACCAACTACGCCTATGCGGAGGCCAGCGATGCCGCCGCGGGCGCCGTCAGCGTGACCACCACGACGGAAGCGGCGGGTACCCCGGATCAGCGCGTCAGCGAAACGCGCGTGGCCATGGACAGCAATCGGCTGGTGCAGCAGACCGTCGGTAACCGTGAGATCCGCATCGCGCGCAATGCACGCCTCCAGCCGACCACCATCACCGTGTGCGACATGGTGACCGGTGACACCCGCGTCACCACGCAGACCTACTGTGAGGCCGAAGGGCCGGAGTGCCCGCTGGTGGGATCGCTGCGCAGTGTGGATGGCCCGCGAAGCGATGTGGCGGATGTCTCCACCTATGCCTACTACACAGCGGACGACGCGGGATGCGCGGCCAATGGTGCCTGCAGTTATCGCAAGGGCGACCTGCGCAGTGTGACCAATGCGCTGGGCCAGACGGTCGAGACTTTGGCCTACGACGCGTTCGGGCGGCCGTTGTCGGCGAAGGATGCCAACGGCGTGGTCACCGATTACACCTACCATGCGCGCGGCTGGCCGACCTCGATCACCGTGCGCGGTGCCACCACTGCCGAGGATCGGGTCACCCAGATCAGCTACTGGCCGACTGGCCAGGTGCAACAGATCACCGAGCCTGACGGCAGCAGCGTCACCTATGTCTACGACGCTGCCCAGCGGTTGACGGACATCGCGGACAGTGCGGGCAACACCATTCACTATGCGCTGGACAACGCCGGCAACCGCCTCAAGGAGGACACGCTGGATGCTGCTGGCACCCTTCGTCGCACCTTGGCACGGACCTTCAATACGCTTGGTCAGCTGACCGCATTGAAGGACGCAGGCAATCACGCCACCGGCTTTGCCTACGATGCCAATGGCAACCCGCAGACGGTGACCGACGCCCTGCAGCGCGTGACCAGCCAGCAGTACGACCCCCTGAATCGTCTGGCGCAGACCCTGCAGGACGTGGGTGGCGTGGCGGCGGAGATCCGCAGCCAGTACAACGCGCTGGATCAGGTCACCCAGGTCACCGACCCGAAGGGCCTGCATACCACCTACGCCTACAACAGTTTCGGTGACCTGACTGGACAGGTCAGCCCGGACACTGGCGCCAGCAGCTTCACCGTGGATGCCGCCGGCAACCGCAAGACGGCCACCGATGCGCGTGGCGTCACCGCCACCTATCACTACGATGCACTCAACCGCCTGATCGGCATCGCCTACCCGGACCCCAATCTGGACGTGGGCTACAGCTACGACGTGGCGCCTGCCGCGTGTACCGCCGACGAGCGCTTTGCCAAGGGGCGCCTGGGGCAGGTGCTGCACGCCAATGGCAGCACCCAGTACTGCCATGACCGCTTCGGCCAGGTCACCCGTAAAGTGCAGACGATCAATGGTGTCGCCAGCACGCTGCGCTACGCCTACAGCAAGTCGAGCCGTCTGACTGCGTTGACCTACCCCGATGGCAGCGTGGCCGACTACGTGCGCGATACCCAAGGGCGCATCAGCCAGATCGGTCTGACCCGGCCCGGCCAGGCCCGCCAGATCGTGGTGAACAACGTGACCTATGCGGCCTTCGGCCCGGCCACTGGCTGGACCTATGGCAATGGTCGCCAGCTGCAGCATTCGCTGGACCTGGACTATCGCCCGCAAGCGGTGCACGACCCGGCCGCGGGCGGCCTGTCGCTGGGCTACGGCTATGACCCGGTCGGTTCGATCACCGAACTGAAGAACGGCGCGGGCTCGGCGGTGCTCGCCAAGTACGCCTACGACGCGCTGGGCCGCCTGACCCAGACCCAGGACGGTGCGACCGGCACGCCGATTGAAACCTATGCCTACGACGCCACCGGCAATCGCACCGCGCTGACCACCTCGGCGGGCACTGCCAGCTACACCTATCCCGCAACCAGCCACCGGCTGACCGCCGTGGACGGCGAAGCGCGCAACCATGACGCGGTGGGCAACACCACCAGCATCGGCGGCAAGACGTTCATCTACAACGATGCCAACCGCATGAACGCGGTGAAGCAGGGGGCTGCCGTGCTGGAAAGCTACGGTTACAACCATCGCGGCGAGCGCGTGCTGCGTACCCCGGCTAGTGGCGCAGCGCAGATCACCCTGTACGATGAGGCCGGGCAGTGGCTGGGCAACTACTCGGCCACGGGCCAAGTGCAGCAGCAGGCCATCTGGCTGGACAACTACCCGGTGGCGCTGATCAATGTGCCGGCTACCGGCGTGCCGGAACTTGCCTACGTGCAGCCGGATCATCTGGGCACACCGCGCGTGGTGATCGATCCGGTACGGAATGTCGCGATCTGGGAGTGGAGCAACAAGAGCGAGGTATTCGGCAACCAGATTCCGAGTGCTGACCCGGATGGCGATGGTGTGGTGTTCGAGCTGGCGCTGCGCTTCCCGGGCCAGCAGGCGACGGATGCGAGTGGGTTGTTCTACAACTACCAGCGCGAGTATGACCCGGCGGTGGGGCGGTATTCGCAGAGCGATCCGATTGGGTTGACGGGGGGGATCTCGACCTATGGGTACGCTAGCGCTTCCCCGGCAAGGCGGGTCGACCCACACGGGCTCACCGACCTAAACTATATTCCACCCCACGACAATCCTGATTCTTATCTGGGCAATAAAATGATTCCGTCGCCCCCGAATATGCTTACCATTAGCATTCACCACAACGGAAATAACTTCATAGGGCCGGATGGTAGAAGCATGTCTGTTGAATCGCTGGCGCAGTCAATTCGACGCGATGCAGATCTTTCAAAGTATCTGTATATCAGGATCTATTCCTGTCGAACAGGTAAGTCGGTAAATGGTGGGCCGATCCCAGCCCAGCAGCTATCTAAGGCGTTGAATATGACGATTCAGGCGCCTACCGAGTACACCTGGGCGAAGAACGATCCTTTGTATCCGGATCAAGGAAACTATGGAAAAACACCTGAAGGGAAAAAAGATAAAAGCAATCCTGGAGAGTGGGTGAATTTCATGAAAGAGGGTGGGGTCAAATGAGCATGTTCAAGAAGACTGGTCTTCTCCTGTATCTGGTGGGTGCAGGGTACGTGAATGCGCAGGTGCCCCCTCAGCCGGAAAGGCCAGTGGTTGAGCTTGACGGCTCGATCGCGACGGATAGTGGCGCTGAGCTTGATGATAAGCAGCTACTTGCGTTGACTGGCCGCGCAGATGCGGGCGACGCTGAGGCAGCGTTTCGAATCTCACGCCACTTTGAGGGCAGAGGCACGGCTGGCAGCTCCCACATGTGGCTTGTCTATGCCGCAGCGCTGGGGCACCCGATTGCACAGTACAACGTGTTCTTCATGTTGAAGGACAAGAAGGACTGCGCGTCATCAAGTGAGGCATACGCATGGCTCAAGAGTGCCGCGTTGAAGGGGGTGAGAGGCGCGGACTCTGAACTTGAGCAAGCGGCCCGCATAGCAGCTCAACGATGCGGTAGTAAACGATAGGGAGAGAGAGGTCACTTGCCGATTGAGGGCTAACAAAGTCCAGCTACGCACTAAGTCCCCAGGCTCACATGGTGCGCATAGGGTCTGCAAGTCATGCGCAGCGGCGTGCACGCAGGCTCACGCGCTATGATGAATTCGAACCAAGCTCCTACAGGAGACAAATCAATCAAACTTCGCTGCGCCCACTTCTTGGGGGGGCTTCTGGCCTTGCCGCAACGACAAATGCGCTGAGCAGCCTTAGCCTAACTCACTCAAGCAGCATCTTAAATCCGCAAGGCCCCGCGTCAATTCTAACGCGAAAAATCATATCCGATGGCTGATATATATCCGGTTGGGATTGCTGCGCAGGGGAGAGTCGTCTGGTTTGCGTGGGTGTCTGATGACTATGATTATGTTCTATCAAAAAACGGGAGGCCTGTGTCAGCCGGCAGTAGAGAGAGGCTCGATTACGAAGTCGCTGCTTGCGAGGGCGCTGTGGACTGGGAAGGTGAATCGTTACTTGACTTCGAATCATTGATAAATTCGGTCGATTCGGGAGTTGAAGTTAGCCCAGATGCTGTTATTGATGCTTGGAACTTCATGACTGATCTTTTCAGGGTGGTAGCAAATGCTCCACGGAAGATGTTTCACGCCGACATGATCGATACGTACGACACATTCTTCTCGCAATGCGAGATCGCTCGAGCCGTTGGGCTGGCGGCGGTCTCCATCTCTAGACGTGACCTCAATCGCGCGAAGATCGTTTTGCAGAACGGGTTGCAGATGGTGCTCAGCATTTAGCCAGCCCCTTCTAGGGCTTTCATGTCTATGGCTGGCGAGTCGACCCGCAGTGACCCCGATGTAGAAGATTGGGAGTGGAACAATATGAGTGAAGCGTCCGGTGTTCGGGCATCAGCCAGTAGTCCCGATGGGATGGGCCTACCCACCAGCGGCCATCTGATCGGTTTGTGGTGCGGCAAGCGCAGGGGGATCCGGGGTGCCCAAGCAAGAAACGGCGTCACCATGCCGAAGGCTGGCATCTTGCGTGCAGCGGTGCTGCTCTTGCCAATGCTGGGGGGCTGCAGCATTCACCAGTTTCAACATACGGAATGGAAGTCGGACTGGGTAGATGTTTCGTCCGGTGCGATTTTCCCTGGCAATTCAACGACCCTGCCGCTTGACCGCATTTCCACGCTTGATCCTGATAGTGAAGCAGCCATTGCGGAGTGGATGTTGAAGCATTCGCTGGCCGTGGTATCTGCATCAGAGGTTGAAGGGAAGATCGGTCCAATGCCGTTGAGTGACCTGAAGCCAGCGCCCGGGGAGAGCGTCTATCTCGTCAGGGCCGCTTCGGATGAAAGTTGGGGCAAGTTCATCGGCTACGTCAACGACAAGGGACTTCTCATCATGTATGGGGTGATGGGGGGCTGCGGTGAGCAGAAGCAACGGGTGGTTGCCGTGAGCCTTCGAGAGAAGCCCGCCAGCGTTTTCGGCCGATGCTCGGCGGCGCTATAGTCGAGTGCCATGGTTGGAACGCCACTCCATGGGCGGTGAGCGGGTGGAGCTTGAAGATGGAAGTCTTTTCGATGACTACTCTGATATTCAAAGAGTCGCATTGGGGCAGCAGGAACCACTGGCCTATCATCTTTCCGCCCTGGCCTGCCTTCTCTACGAGATAGGGGCTGGGTTGAGTGAAGAAGTGTGATTGCAGATATGCGCGTGCAGGTGCCGGAGCATCCCATGCGCCGCGTGATCGCTGTTAGCTTGAAGGAGAAGCCCAACAGTGTCTTCGCAGGATGTTCCGCAGCGCGCTGACAGCTCTGTTCGTTGTCGCCGCTCCAGAGTAATCAATGCAAAGGCTGGAATGGGACGGGCAATCCAAATGGCTTGGTTGAATGGATGGTGATTTACCATGGAGCTTGAAGCGAAAAGGGTAGTTTTCTTTTCTCAACAGGATGAACGGCTCTTCTTTGAGTGGATTGGTCGAATCGGCTGCATCGGGAATGTGGTCGGCAGAGGGGATGTCATCTATCTACCCCTGGATCCAGATGCGGTTCTGGAGGAGGAGGTCTGGGAACTGGCCGCACTGTTCAGGAGGTATCGGATTCCACTGGCCCAGCTGCAAATGCTGGAGGCAGGCAGGTACTCTCGAGCGCTGCGCGATGCGTTGCGCGAGTAGGGTGCCAAGCGGGAGGCAAGGTGCATGAGCTCCCGCACTCCTCCACAAAAGTACGCGATCGACCTGCACGCCTCGGAGAGGTACAAGATGAAAGCCAGGCAGATTCTTCGGTACGGGCTGGCCTACGCGGTGTCGTGTGGAGCGCTCTGGCTGTTCCTGCACTTTGTGGGCAGGGCGCTTTACGCCTTCGACTCACATCAGGTTTTCTTCTGGCTGTATGCCGTCAGCCTTCTGTTGCTGGGAATTGGCGCACGGGTTCCCGCCGCTGATCGCCTGACGATCAGGCGGCTTGCCAAGGGGGCTGGCTTGGGGTTGCTCGCTGGCCTTCTGGCCCAGGTCGTGGTGCTTGCACTGGAAGCCTATAGATTCAGCGGGTTCAGGTCATCGCTGCTCTGGCAGGTACCGGTTTCGCTGATGGTGATGAGCGTCGTGCTGCTCACGCCGATCTGGGGCGTAGTGCTGGTTGCCCTCACCGCCGCATGCCGCCGCGACAACAACCCACATCAGGCCTCGAACCCATGAAGCGACTGACTGCCTTTTGCCTCGTGGTTGCACTGACATCCTGTGCGGCGCATCCGAACCGCACCACGAAGTGTCCGCCGGCCCATTTCACCTATGTCGGCACCGAGAGAGTCGACGGGTTGACCTACGGGCGCTTCCAGATCACCCACAACGCTGATCAGCCACTTCAGCTGTGGGTGGATGAAAGACGCAGGTTGAACTCAAGGACTGCTCGCGCGGAGATGAGGCGTACAGGCGAGGATGCCTGGCGGCCTTACAACGTGATCCTTGAGGAAATCACACCGGGAGCGATCAGGCTGTCGATCGGGCAGGGTGAACAGCAGAGCGTTTTGTTCGATGGTGATGGCGTGTTCCTGCCCGGCCAATCCAGCGCGGACACGGAGTACTCCATCGTGGTACGGGATACAGCCGGTTGCGAACATCGCTCCGCGTCATTCATTCCCTGACGTCGCCGCCGCTGTGCGAGATTCTCGGTCACCCCCGCTCAGCGACACCCACCGCATGCGCAGCGGGTGCCCCACAGCGGTCTGCGCGATCTCAATCGGCACGCCATCCCGCAGCCACCCGGTCCGCCAGCGCCAGCTCGGTATCTGAGGTCAAACTACAATAAATGCCAATGTCCGGCGAACTGATCTTCATAAGGTGCATGAAGGGCGCAGCTGCAGTTGGAGCGTTGGCGATCTGCTGCGCGCTGATTGCGTCCATGATGAGTATGGGCTGTCCAGTCGTTGGCTACTCTCCATCAGTTATGTTTGCTCTTTTTGTGGCATTGCTGGTGCTGTTTGTGTATTCCAAGTTCGAACTGGCGAGAAGGGGAATTCTGTCGGTTGAGGTTAGGCGAGTGCGATTCGCATTCGCCATGGCTTTCCTGGCCGAGATGTTCATGATTGGGTTGCTGGTCGCCCGCAACCTCGAATGCGATAGCTTCGTTCGCGCGATTCCCATTCCTGGGGCACTACTTGTTTTCTATACAGCTGCCGCCTTCTCATTTGTATTCAGTGACTTCTATCTTGGTGCCGCGCGAAAAATCATCAGACTTGGCGCTCGGCCGAGGAACTTCTTAAGAGACAAATAGTTGGCACTGCCTTTGTGGTGCGTGAGCATCCGCCACGTGAGTGGCGGGTGCTCTGCAGGGATAGCGCCAGTACTGACTCAATCGGCACGCCATCCCGCAGCCACCCGATCCCCCAGCACCAGCTCGGTATCCACCTGCCCGCCATCGCGCAGATAACGGATGCCCACGCGCGTCCCAACCGGGCGCTCACGCAGCAGCGCACGCCAGTCCGCCAGTCTCCGCGTGGCAATCGGCTCGCCTGAAATCATGACGATGCGATCATCCCTTCGCAGCCCCGCGCGCGCACCAGCGCTGGTCGGCGCCACATCGGCCACACGCAGTGCACCGTCCTCGGCCTGCAGCCACAATCCGCTGCGGTCGAAGGCATCGGCCCGCGTGCTTTCAGCGTTGGGCACCAGATAAAGGCGCTTGGCGTCGTAGTCGATGCCCATGGAGAAGCGCCGCAGCACGCCGCCACCGAGAATCGCGCCATAGTCGGCCAGGGCCAGCGCACCCTTGTCGGTGCTGGACAGGTCACCGACCAGGCCGGTGACCTCGATGCTGCCCATGCGCAGCACACCGAGCCGGGCCGGTCGCGCGCGGCCCGGGCCACCGAGGCCCCATCCAAGCACCGCCTCCTCACTGGCGTGGTATTTCTCCAACAGACCATGGGTACGCACGAACGGGCTGCTCAGGCTCAGGGAATTGCGAGAACCGGTGTCCAGCCACAACCGCAGCGGGATACCGTCAAGCTCGCCATTCAGTACCGGTGCGCGGTCGTCCTGTTCGAACGGCAGCACCACAGCGTTGGCGGGCGGCTGGTAGTGGCCCGGTCGGGTGAAGCTGAGCACGCGCGCGCCATAGTCGAAGGTGGTGACGAAGCGCAGGAAGGTCTCGTAGCCGATGAAGCCATCGTGAGGCACGCCCATCGAGTTGATCTGCTGGCCGAGGTCGATGATGTGGAACACCGGGTTTGCAAGGTGCGCGCCACCGATGCGCAGGTGGCGGGCCTGCGCCAGGCCCAGGTCGCTGGCGTTGTCGCCGGCACCATGCACGCTCAGGCGGCCCGCTGTGGTCAGCCCCAGGCGTTTGGCGGCGGTCGGTGTCAGCAGGTTGATGGCGCCGGTGTCCACCAGGAAGCGCGCCGGCTGGCCGTCCACCTCGGCCTCGATGTAGACATGGTTGTTGATCAGGTCGAACGGGACGCGGGTGGTGCCGCTGGCATCCTCGATGTAGCTGTCGTCGGCCATCGCTGGTGGTGCATACAGTACATCCGGCACGGGGAAATCCACCCGGTAGCGCTGCACCTGCACGTCGCTGCGCAGTCGCGGATCAGCACGGCCCTGGGCATCGAGCGTATCGGTGATGAGGCGATGGGGCAGCAGCAGGCCATCGACCGCCCGGTAGTCTTCCAGCGTGGTGGCGGTGGGTGTGCGCGCGGAGGCGATGACCACCCGGCCGAGCAGGCCACTGCGGGTGTCGAACCAGAGTTCGATCGGGTCCGCGCCCTCCGGCGTCGTCGACAGCACGTCATAGCGCTGCCCGTCGTGGGCCTCGATGCGTGGGCCCGCAAAGCGCGAAGCCGGATAGGCGCTGGACCAGTAGGCGCGGGTGGCCAGCCACGCCTGCGTGCTCGCGGTGCGGCGTGGCACGGTGCCGTCCAGCAGGCCGACCTCGCCGCCATAGTCACGCCGCCAGGACAGCTGGCCGTCGAACCCCTGGGCGACGGCGAAGGCTCCCAGCTGCGCCTGTTCGGTATAGCGCCCGGCGCGCAGGTCCTGGTTGAGCTGCCAGCGCCCGTGCAAGCCACCGAGCGACTGCTCGCCCTCAGCCTGCAGGCGCTGCACCGACAGCCACGGCTCGCCGCCACTGGCTGCACGGGCTCGGGCCAGAACGCTCGCCGCATCCCCCACCGCAGCCTGCACGGGAACTGCCAGCATCCACAGCAGGCCGAACATCATCCGTTGCCATCGCATCGCATCACCTTCTTCGTCGGGTCGAGCGTTGATGGCAACGCAGCGGCGGGCGCCGTTCGACCGGGCGTGAAGGATTGGACGTTCAGCCGGAGGTGGCGCGGCTGCGGCGGTACTCGCTCGGTGTCTGCCCGGTGGCGCGCTTGAACGCGCTGTTGAAGGTGGACTTGCTGCCGAAGCCGGCGGCCAGGCCGATGTCCAGCACGCTGCGTGGGTCGGCGGGGTCGGAGAGGAAGGACTTCGCGGCTTTGATGCGGAAGCCGGTCACGAACTCGGAGAAGCTCTGGCCCAGGCCCTGGTTGAGCGCCTGCGAGACCTGGTTGGGTGACCAGCCGCTGTGCTGGCTCAAGCCCTGGAGATCGAGTCCCGGGGCCTCATGCAGGCGCTCGTCCTGCATCAATGCGGTCAGCGCGCTGGCGATGGCCGCGCACTGCGCTGCGTCGATGCCCGAGCGCTCGTAGCGTGCGACGGCGACGTCCTCGATGGGCGCGGGGATGAGATTCCCCACGCCCGGTGCGGCGGCACTCGCAGGCGCGCGCAGCTGCTGCCGCACCACGCGGCAGGCCAGCAGGTACATGCCGGCGGTGGTCAGCAGGCTGAGCCCGATGCTGGCCAGCAGCGGAGCGGCGTCCGGCGGCCACCGGTTCATCGCGCTGGCAAGCCAGCAGCCTGTCATCACGATCGCCAGTCCGCGCAGCCCGCTGCGTTGGATGGCGGTTCCGCGCGAGGCCGAAGACGTACGCAGCGACAGCCACAGCGTGGCGAGCAAGTAGGGCGCGCCCTGCAGCAGCCAGCCATGGAAGCTGAGCTGGAACAGCGCCTTGCCCAGCGGCGAGACGTCGAAAGGGGCAACAGCATTCGACAGGGAAACGACGAACGCGAGCATGGCCAGCAGCAGATGCGCGAGCGACAGCGACGATGCGTGGTCCGGCGCAGGGGACAGCAGCGCACGCGCATGGCCATACAGCAGCGGACCGAGCAGATAGACCAGCGGCACTTCGATGACCCGCAGCCAGCGCACCGCGTCGGGCGAAAGCCAGGCCTGGCCACCCAACAGCACCAGTCCGAACAGATTGGCGGTGGCGAAACAGGCGAAGAAGATGGTGAGCAGGCGGCTGCCACGCCGGGCGTGGCCGAAGCTCACTCCGGTGGACAAGGCGGCCAGGCCCAGAATCGCAGCGCCTGCCGCCAGCTGCAGCAGATCCGGTGGCGTCATGCGTGCAGTGTTGATGAAGCGCGCGGCAACGTCCAGCGCGGGTTGGCGGCATGCAGGGAATCAAGGACGGGAGTTGGCCCGCTCTGCCTGTAGATGATGAGGATAGTGAACCCTGACTACAGCGTTCTTATTGTTCGGAACGCGACGGGGTAGATTCCAGTGCTCATCACGTGTTTGGAGCCTGACAAGAGGGTGTTGCCAGGTTTAAAGTCAGGGCCTGCATTGCGGAAAGGATGCCTTCTTGGCCAGGACAAAGATCACCGAAGGCGATATTCGCGACCATATCGCCGCCAATCTCGACCTGGTCGAGCAGGGCTTGACCTTGGTCGATACCGAATTCCATTTGCCAAACCGACAGGGCGCTTCGGGCTTTCTCGACATCTTCGGGCGCGATGCGGTGGGTAAACTGGTGATCATCGAGATTAAACGGACCGACGCGGCGGCACGAGAGGCGATCCAGGAGCTGTATAAGTACGAGTCGCTTCTGCGTGAAAAATTCCTGATCAAGGCCACCGATGTTCGCTTGATTCTCTTGTCGGTGGAGTGGCACGAGCTAGCGATTCCGTATGCCGAATTTGCGGCCGCAGCACCGTTTGAAGTGACCGCCGGAGCCATCGTCCTTGATGGGAGGGGCGTTCCGGTTGCGATCAATCCCATCGTTCCGCCGACGCTTTCGGTTGAGCGCAAGATTGGAGTGCGACATTTTCTTTGGGGATTCCCGGATGAGGCGGCGGCCGCCAACGCGGTCGGTTTGATTGCGCAGCGGGTGCGGCGCTTCGGTCTCGATGACTTCGTGCTCATCCAGAGCCGTGCGACCAAGCCGATCCTGAGGGGACGCCATTTTCTCTATTTCGCACAGCGCGAATTACGCCTCGAGGAATACATGAAACTCATCGAGGTCAATTTCTCGGGCTGCCAACTCGATGAATTTCGTGAGACCATCTCCGAGCTCGAAGACCAGGTTGCAGAGGCGTCGGATGCGCTTTGGCATTTCGATGGAGGTGCGCCCTGCCGGGACCTCGGCGCCGATACAGCCGAGATTGCCCACCCCGAGAAGGGCAATGTCTGGTTTGAGAGCGGCGCGCAGGAAGACATCATCGTTCATCGCTTCGGTCGCTTCGACGACCCATGGCTTGAGGACCAGACGATCATCGATGAAATCCGGGGTGAAGGCGGCGAATCCGACTGTCGCCTGCGCTTCTCGGTGCGCACGAATTCTCCACCGCAGATGATGGCGTTGCGCAAGAGAGTCGAGAATGTATTCTTCTACAATGATGCCTGGCTCGGCATCGTCATGCAGCTGATCAGATATGCCGAGCGCAAGGGTGGGTCTGCGCGGATCGATCTCATCGTCTATAGCCCGGATGACATTCTGCGCGCTATCGCCGCATCTGCATGTGGTTTCCCCGGTTATGTCCCGGCCTTCAGTCTCGAGGTTGAATGCAATGGCACGGTCGAGCGCTTCTTTGGCTACCCCGAATGGGATGGCTCGCCGCCGGACTTCGACAGGATTTTCGTCGAGCATTTCTCGGGCGACAGCTCCGGTTACTTCCTTGCTTGCCACTTCGGCGCAAACCGGTCGTTGAACGGCGACATCATGGCCGATCTAGGCTTGAGCTACGGGGTCTTCCGCGAGGGCGCGCCCAGTCCCGAACGAGTTCGCGTCCAAGGAGCATCGATTGTTCCAGTCAAGGGCGCGATCCGTCCGATGAATCAGATGGCCTTGGAGCACCACGAGGAGGTAGGAAAGCTCGTCGAGATCTTCATGACCACCGATCAGGGTTTCGCCAAGACGATACGAACCTTCCTCAATAGCGAACACAGTATGGCCGAACGGCAGCTGGCGGAGATGATCGAGAACGAAGTCTCACCTGCGGTCGATATGTATTGGAGCGGCGATATCACCGTTTGCGATCTCTGCCATCAGCCGTTCTCGCCGATGCGCTACATGATCGATGCCATCCTTCAGGGCGGCGTCGGGGCAAATGTCTGTGCGTTGTGCTTTCTGCAAGTCGGACGAGGAATGGGTACCGGTCGCGGCCAGGTGTATGAGGCCAGCCGTAAAGGCTGGCGCCACGTCGCCGGGTGACCCCAGCGGCCTCTGGCTCCTGGAGAGAAGCGCTGCCGCCATACGCCGAGAGGGCTTTAACCCTGCATGTTCGAGAAGATGGCGCGCCCGGAGGGATTCGAACCCCCGACCAATGGCTTCGGAAGCCACTACTCTATCCGGCTGAGCTACGGGCGCGTTGTAGAACCGCCGCGCCGTCGGCCAGTGCCGGGGCGGGCATCGCAGCGCCATGAAGCGGTGCGGGACCGGCATTCTATCCAGTTTCGCCGAACAAATCTCCCCCCACGGGCAAAGCCCTGCCAGAGGGGCAGGAGTATCCTATCGCCATGGCTGATACCCCCCTCACTTCGCCGCAGTCGCCGGCGACGCCGCGTTGGCGGCATTACTGGAGTCTGATGCGCGCTGATCGCCCGATCGGCACGTTGCTGCTGCTGTGGCCCACCTGGTGGGCGTTGTGGCTGGCCGCGGGCGGCCTGCCGCCGCTGTGGACGCTGTTCGTGTTCACCGCCGGCGTGTGGCTGACCCGCTCGGCCGGTTGCGTCATCAACGACTACGCCGACCGCTGGCTCGACCCGCATGTGGAGCGCACCAAGGCGCGCCCACTGGCCACTGGCGCAATCAGCGGCCGTGCCGCGCTGGCACTGTTTGCCGTGCTGATGCTGGTGGCGTTCGGCCTGGTCTTGACCCTGAACGGGCTGACCATCGGCCTCAGCTTCATCGGCGTGTTCCTGGCCGCCAGCTACCCGTACCTGAAGCGCTACACCCATCTGCCGCAGGTCTACCTGGGCATGTCGTTCGGCTGGGGCATCCCGATGGCGTTCGCCGCCGTGCAGGGCGAGGTGCCGATGCTGGGCTGGCTGCTGTATGCCGGCAACATCCTGTGGTCCACCGCTTACGACACCTGGTATGCCATGGTCGACCGCGAGGACGACCTGAAGATGGGCTCGCACTCCACCGCGATCCTGTTCGGTGATCTCGACCTGGTCATCCAGGGCGTGCTGTACGCGCTGTTCCTGGCCACGATGGCGCTGGTCGGCGTGCGCGGCGGGCTGGGCGGGTACTACCTGGCCGGCGTGGCCGTCGCCACCGCGCTGGTGGTCTACGAGTTCTGGATCTGCCGCCACCGCGAACGTGGCCCGTGCTTCAAGGCGTTCCTGCACAACAACTGGGTGGGCGCCGCGCTGTTTGCCGGTATCGCCGTGGACCTGGCGCTGCGCTGAGCCCAGGGTCGGATCCCTTTTCCTGTGGGAAAGGGCTCTGACCCTTCTGCCGCGCCGATACCCGGCTCGGGGTCAGAGCCCTCTCCTGTGGAGAGGGATCCGACCCCGCCACCTACGACCAATAGGTGGCTGACAGCCCGCACCCCACCGCCCAGAATCGATCCATCGAACCTGGGAGGGTAGGCGATGGCCTCGACGGCAGCAGTACAGGACGGCTGGATGGCGCGCGCAGCATTGCGCTCGGCCGCCTGGGCGGAAAAGTGGTTCCCCGACGCGTATGTGTTCGCGGTGCTGGGCGTGGTCATTGTCGCGCTGGCCGCGATGGGCTTCGGCTCGACCCCGCAGGCCACTGCCAGCGCCTTCGGTGATGGCTTCTGGAGCCTGATCCCCTTCACCATGCAGATGGCCTTCGTGGTCATCGGTGGCTACGCGGTGGCGACCGCGCCGGTGGTCGCACGCTTCATCGACTTCCTGGCCCGTGTGCCGCGCACCGGTCGTGGCGCGGTGGTGTACGTGGGCCTGGTCAGCATGCTGGCCTCGCTGCTCAGCTGGGGTTTCTCGCTGGTGTTCGGCGGCCTGCTGGTGCGCGCGCTGGCCCGCCGTACCGAACTGCGCATGGACTACCGCGCGGCCGGTGCGTCGGCGTATCTCGGCCTGGGTGCGGTGTGGGCGATGGGGCTGAGTTCGTCGGCCGCACAGCTGCAGGCCAACCCGGCCAGCATGCCGCCGGGGCTGGTGGAGATCACCGGCGTATTGCCGTTCACCGAAACCATCTTCCTGTGGCAGTCGATCGCGCTGACCTCGGTACTGATCCTGGTCTCGCTGCTGATCGCCTGGCTGACCGCACCCGCCGCCGGCAGCGCCCGCACCGCCGAGGAGTCCCCTGGCGCTGCGCAGGCCGAGCCGGAGCCGCTGCAGCGACGCACGCGCCCGGGCGAGTGGCTGGAATACAGCCCGCTGCTGACCGTGCTGCTCTCGCTGCTGGCGTTCGGCTGGCTGTTCAACGAGTTCGCCAACAAGCCGGTGATCACGGCGATCGCCAACCTCAATACCTACAACTTCCTGTTCATTTCGCTGGGCCTGCTGCTGCACTGGCGCCCGCGCAGCTTCCTCAACGCGGTGGCCAAGGCGGTGCCGAGCACCACCGGCGTGCTGATCCAGTTCCCGCTGTACGGCGGCATCGCGATGATCCTCACCCACGCCGCTGGCGGTGACGGTCAGACCCTGGCACACCGGTTGTCGAGCCTGTTCGTGCACGTGGCCAGCACCGATTCGTTCGCGCTGGTGATGGGCGTCTACTCGGCGGTGCTGGGCTTCTTCGTGCCGTCCGGTGGCGGCAAGTGGATCATCGAGGCGCCGTACGTGATGCAGGCCGCCAACGAACTGAAGGCGCACCTGGGCTGGGCGGTGCAGGTCTACAACGCGGCCGAAGCGCTGCCGAACCTGATCAACCCGTTCTGGATGCTGCCGCTGCTGGGCGTGCTGGGCCTGAAGGCGCGCGACATCGTGGGGTTCACCTTCATCCAGCTGCTGGTGCATATCCCGCTGGTGCTGGGCCTGCTGTGGCTGCTGGGCATGACCCTGGCGTATGTGCCGCCGGTGATGCCCTGAATGCAGGGCTGGCGTCCGTGCTCGACCAGGACGCCAGCCTCGTTCAGCGCGTGTTTCCGGCGGAGGACGCCATGAATGGGCGGACCCGCGCCGCCTGCATGAGCACATGCCGAACCCGCATGAATCCTTCATCTGCCTGTGCCGCAAGGGGCTCTGCGCGTTCATTCACGCGCGTACACACGAATGTAGCCGGCCCCCCACGCGTGATTAACCAATCGCTGCAGACGATGGCCACGTCCACCGCATTCCGCGCGTGGCTTTCGGAGAACGGACATGGCACAGCAGAACCAGAACCCGAACCAGAAGCAACCGGGTCAGCAGAATCAGCAGGATCAGCAGCAGGGACGCCGTGACCAGCAGCAGCAACAGCAGCAGGATCAGCAGCGCAAAGAGCGCAACCAGCAGCAGGGCGGCCACGACGAAGAAGAATGACCGCGCCGCGCATGCGCAGTGACCGGTGAAGCCCCGCCTTGCGCGGGGCTTCGCTTATTGCGGCACGCCGATGCGCTGCAGCGCCGGTGCTGCCGACATGTCGTTGGGGTTGGTGCCGGGCTGGTCCTGTGGCACCTCCATGCCCATGCCGCGGTAGAGATCGACCCAGTGCTGTGCGATCTGCCCGGTCTGCGGGTTGCGGAAGTTCATCGGCTGCAGTGCGAACACGTGGTGCGCACGGAACGCGCGTTCGATGAAGTCCGAGCAGTAGTAGCTGTCTTCATTCAACACATACGACGTGTTGTAGGGCTTGCCCAGCATCGTGCGCGCGGTGGCGACCGCATCCTTGATCGCCGCCTGCTGCGGTGCGCGCAGGCGATAGACCACGATCTGCCGCTGCTTGGCCCGCGCATCCTGGCGGAACTCCACCAGCGATTGCCGGCGCGATCCCTTCTCGTCGGCGTGCAGCACGTCATAGCCCTTCGGCGCCGCGGCGACCAGGGCCACATGATCGAAGCTGGGTGCGCCCTGCTTGCCGGTGGCATCGTCGATGGCGGCGCTGAGCCCGCTGCGGCCGGCGGTGACGAACAGCAGATCGCCCTCGTGGACATCGACGGCCATCGCCACCGCTGGCCACAGGGCGGGCAGCAGCAGGCCGATCAGGAGCAGGAGGCGACGCATGGGGTGTCTCGGACAGGCGGAATGCCGGAATTGTAGGGCGCGCGGTAGCATGGGGCGACCGAACCGGATTCAGGATGAGCCCATGCGTCGAAACCGTTCCGCTGCCGTGCTGATGCTTGCCTGTGGCGTGGCGCTGGTTGCCTGCACGCGCGAACCGCAGGCGACGCCCACGGAAGCCGCACCCGCGCATCCCGCGCCGTCGTCCACGGCGGCGGCGGTCCAGCCTGCATCGGCGCCTGCCGGCAGTGAATGCCCCTACCCACAGTTCGATGCGTTCCTGAAGCACTTCGGCAACGAGATCAAGCTGCAGGAAAAGGCCACTGCCGATCCGCTGCTGGACAGCTACATCGATGCCGAGGCCGAGCCGGAACCGCGCAAGGTGGAAAGCCGCCTGGCGCTGGCCGATGTCGAGTGGCCGGTGATGCCCGATCCCGCCGCGTTGGCCGGGCAGGGCCGCGAGATGCAGGTCAGCACGCTGGCCGATGGGCAACGACAGGTACAGATCCGCACGCCGGACAGCAGCGACCAGCAGACCTACACCTTCGCGCAGTCGCCCTGCTGGACGCTGGTCAAGCGCGAGGATGAGTCGATCTGACGCCTGTTCCGGCACAGGCGCGGCCGGGCGGCGGCTGTTAGGCTCGGAGCCTGGTCCAGGCAGGGAGACGCCGATGCAGGCTCGCAGTATGCGCACCATCACCGCCACCATGGCCGTCATGCTGGCGATGGCACCTTTCATCGGCGCCCAAGCGCAGTCGTTGCGGGCCGACGATCGCGCCTACTTCGCCAGCGCGGTAGCCGAAGAGGCTGCGCGTGGCGAGCTGGGCAAGCGTGTCGAGGCCCTGCAGCAGGCTTCCGCGCTTGCACCTGCGCAACGCTTCCAGCAGGCCGAGGCACTGCAGGCACAGTGCCTGCGCCATCACGGCTATCTGCACCTGCAGGCCGCCCGCAACGCGCGCGATCTTCGCCCGGCGCAGGCGCTGGATCAGGTGATGGGGCTGTGCAGCCGCATCGCCCACGCCGGTCGCGCGGCACTGCGCGAAGCACCCGCCGACGCGGCGTGGGCAGCACCGTATGCCTTCCTGCGCGCGCGTGCGCTGAAGGAAGCTGCAGCCCCGGCCAATGCCGCACTGGACGAGGCCGTGGAGGCGCTGGCCGATCCGGCGCTGGACAGTTTCGCGCGGCTGCGTGGGCAGATCCTGCGTAGTGCCGAGTACCCGCAGATCGAGCGTGATGGTCGGCACTGGGACACCGGGCACGACAAGCAGGCACTGGCCCAGCAGCCGGACCGCGCGTTGCGGGAAGCCGGCTGGAAGGGTTACTGGCAGGGCCTGCACTCGCGCCGTGAGCCGATGGCCTCGGTGCTGCTGGGCCTGGTGCAGGTGAACGATGCCGCCGCGCGCCTGCAGGGCGATGGCTCCGCACCGGCGCGGAGCTACCAGCGCATGGGCCTGGATGCATCGGCGGTGGACGCGACGCTGCAGGCGATCGAACGCCATGCAGGGGACCGTCGCGCCTACCAGGACATGCTGCTGCGCCACGCCGCGCGCTCAGGCATCGATGCGCCGCAGCTTTGGGACACCACGCTGCCCGATGCCGGCTACACACCGCCGGTACTGACGCTGGTGCAGTTGCGCGACAATGCCGCCGACGCCATGCAACACCTGGGCCCGACGTATGTTGCCGAGCTGCGCGCGCTGCTCGATCCGGTCAACCAGCGCATGGACCTGTCCGCCGAGCAAGGCAATCGCAGCCAGGATGCGTTCGCAGTGAATGCTCCTGGCGCACCGGCGATGCTGTACGTCGGGGTGCGCAGGGGGAATCTGGAAAGCGATGTTGAAATCGCCCACGAAGCCGGTCATGCCATGCACGGTGAGTGGATGCAGCGCGGCCATGCGTCGCCGCTGCAGCGCAATGGCAGCCAGTGGCTGACCGAGGCGTTCGCGATATACAACGAGCTGCGTTTTCGCGACCAGCTGTACCAGCAGGCGCAGGATCCGCGTGCCAAGGCTTACTACCTGAAATCCCTGCTGGATGACATGGTGCTGCAGCTGTTCACCTCGTCCGAGGAAGCGCAGCTGGAACAGTCGATCTACCGGGGCGTGGCCGCGGGTACCTTGGGCACCGCCGATGATCTGGACGCGCTGACCGGCCAGGTGCTGGCGCGCTTCGGCCAGCAGCCGGAGCGCTATCCGCAGCTGCGCAACAGCTGGATCGGCAAGCGCCTGATGTATGAAGACCCGAACTATCTGGTGAACTACCTCTATGCAGGGCTGCTGGCAGTGCAGCTCTATGTGCAGGACCAGCGCGACCCGGAAGGGTTCCGTGAGCGCTATCTTGCCGTGCTGGGCGAAGGCTTCGACCGCGCGCCGACCGAGCAGGTGGCGCAGTTGCTGGGGCACGTGCCCGACTGGCCGGCATTGGTCGATGCCGATCTGCAGGTGTTCAACCAGACGGTCGCGCAGCTGCAGGCGCTGCATGCGCAGGTTGAGGCAAGGCATTGAGACTGATACTGCAGCCTGAAGCGGGACTCAAGTAGCGACTTCTGCGGAGCCAATCGGGCCGAGTTCATTGAGAAGTGATTCCACTTTCTCGGCGGTTTTTTCGATACTGAGATTGTCCTCCAGGAGAACGTGGCGATAGTTCGCAGTCCTGTAGGTTCCGAATTTCTTGTGGAATCGCTGAAGGCGCTTTCTTGCCTCCAGGGCCAGCGATGGCGAAGGTGCATGACGGCCTTCCCACATCAAGCTGATCCGATACTTCAGCTTCTCATCATCGACCGCACGTATTCTCAGATAGACAGCCTCGTAGTCGTAGCTCCCCGTTTCATCGGTGACACTGTGCGTGTACTTCTCCCAGCCGGGTATGGATACCAGTAGCTTCTGTCGCGAGGAGTAGAAGTGCTTGGACTGCAGCGTCGCGATGTTCCTGTCGAGGATTCGCTGCTGCAGAAGTGCGGTTCCGCGCATCTGCCTGAGCATCGCTACAGCGTCGCGATTCTGCAGCATGAATCGCAGGGCCAACGTGTCTCTTCGTTCCGTCATCCAACGGCTGTGCATGTTCCCCTTGGAACCAAGGAGGCGGTGGAGCGCTTCGCCATGCTGGTTGTTGAGATCCCCCGCGAGCGCCTCCGCTCTGCGAACAGTGGCACTCTTCCAAAGGTCGGTCTGGCGGTTGCAGTAATTGACAACGAGGCGGGCGGCGGCGTTCCCGCGCTCCAGATCAACATCCGCGCGATCTGCAGAATTGCGCAGCCATTCGTATCCCAGGTGCAGCCATTGGTGGCTCATAGGGTGAATCTGGCTTTCATCAGGATCGAAATTTCGATCAAGCGCAAGGAATACAGGATCGAATCTCCGTAGCTTCGGATTCTTCTTCGTGACCTCGGTCCAGCCATTGTAGTACCGCTCCAGCTGATTCCCCGTATGCGAGCTTCCTGCCTTGTTCTCGATCAGGACTACAAAATTCTGGTCAGGAACAAACACCGCCAGGTCAATCCTGTCCTTTGAATTGACGATCACCTCGCGGAGCGTGAATGCAGAGCCAAAGCTGGTCGTGCGAAGATTCGATGGGGACCATCTGCCGAAGAATGCCGCGGTCTTTCCGTTCTTTCGCAAGCCGCAATGCTCTACCTGTGCCATCTGCCAGGAGGCGAGCAACAGATCCCTGAGGATCTGGTCGCCTTGTCCATGGCCTTCGCGGGGATCAAACATCCACGCGAGAATGCGTGAGTGGCCGTTCTCGGGAAGGTCAATCAGATCGAGAATGTCATCGCCAGTACGCAGCACCTCACAGAGCTCCGTGAGCTTGGGGTCCACCAGCAGATTCTCGATCTTGAGTTCGAGCGCACGGTCCTTCCTGGGCATGCTGCGAGTCATCCTTGTTGTCGGCTCGGGTAGATCATGGTTGATAGCGGCTCCCCAGCGGGATTCTGTAGGGTGGCAGCAAGGAGGTGGCCTTGTTGGACCCGACTGATGTGGCTCAGTCTGAACAGCTCAAGCGCTTGCCTGCACCCGCCAACCCAATGCAACCTCTTCCACAACGCCCGGGCCAACCACGTCACCCACCTGCAGCAACAGCCCCTGCGCATTGGGCAGGTCCTTCTGCTCGGGGAACCAGCGGCGATCGGCGGCGACTACGATCAGCAGGCCTTCGTCGTCGCCCATCGGCGCGAACTGCGGCGAAGCCGGGCTGATCGGTTGCAGGCCGAAATGTTGGTTGGACCGTTCGCGTACGGCGTCGACATCGTGGCTGGGCAGGCCGACTTCGCTCAGGCAGGTCAGCTCACTGCCATGGAACACGCCTTCGCGCGCGCTGGCCGGCAAGCGGCGGCGGCCGATCAGTTCCAGGATCAGCCCGTCCGGGCCGGTGAAGTACACCGACTGCGACTGCCAGCTGCTCTCCAGCGCGAAGTAGTCCAGTCCCGCCGGATTGCGTTGCAGCGGCGTGCGCTCACGCAACCAGGTCATCGCCTCGCTGAAGCGGTTGTCCGGTACGTTGAAGGCCAGGTGCACGCCGCCGACCGGATGATCACCCGTCGGCTGCAGTTCGATCGTGCTCCAGCCGATGTGCACATGGTTGCCGACCACGCGCTGCTGCAGCACATCGTGGAAATACGTCGCGACGGTGGCGACGTCGGACACCGGCAGGGTGAGGCGAAGCAGGCGCATGACCGAACCTCCATGGACGCGCCCACTGTAGCGCCGGGGCCAGCCCGGCGGCCACTATCGCAGTGCGTCGGCGAAGAATCGCACCGCGACATCCACTGCCTGCTGGTGGGTGTTCGTCCTGGGAACTGACGCGGTGCACAGCTCGGGAAGCCTCTGCGCGCCGGCCGCCGTACAGGTCGCCAGGAAGTCGTAGTGGCCCACATCCGGCAGACGCTGCAGCGCAGCGCCCGGAATCAGTGCCTGAGCAGCCTCGCCATTGCTCTGCGGTGGCGCAACCGTGTCAGCCTCGCCCAGTACGATCGACACCGGCTGCCTCAGCGAGGACAGCTGTTCCGGCGTGAATGCCTGCACGATTGCTGGCGCCAGCAGGAATACCGCGCGCACGCCGGGGATCGCGCGCGATTCATTGGCGTGGGAGATCCATGGCGACAGTTCCGGCGAGCTTGCAGCGGCAATACGGGCCTCCATCGTGTGCGTGACGGCTTCCTGCTGGGGCCGGCAGACGCCGTCATCCGGATGCGCTTGGCAGAAGGCCAGAAGCCGCTGCAGGTCGGGGCGTGCACCGGCGGCGAGCAGTGCGGTGTAGCCACCGGCGGAGAACCCGGCCACACCCAGCCGTTCGCGATCGACGTGTGGACCGAGCAGCGGATCGGCCTGCACCGTCGCCAGCGCGGCGCGCAGATCATCCGCACGCAGCCAGCTCAGCATGCTGCCAGGCAGGGTCATCTCGTCCACGCCGTTGTTGCCGGGATGATCGACCGCGATCACCAGGTACCCGGCGCGTGCCAACGCCGTACCCAGCCAACCCATCATGCGCGCGCTGCCGCCGTTGCCGTGGGAGAGCAACAGGGTTGGCAGGCGTGCACCCGCAACCGGCGCATCCAGTGCCACGCGGCCGACGTCGAACAGCGGTGCATCGGGGGGACCGATGGTCAGGGCGGTTTCCCTGCTGCCAGCGGGCGCCGGATACCAGACCGTGTAGCGAAGGGCGTCGCGGTGTTGCGCGTCGCGCGTCGCGGCGCTGGCCACCGTGGTGGTGCCGTGGCGTTCGCCTGCTTTCCAAGGCTCGCCAGCGCTGGCGGCCCACGCGGAGGCCATCAGCATCATTCCCAGCACAGCGGCTGTCATGCGCATCCTCAACTCCTTGTCAGCGTGGGCGTTCGTCCACCGGCAGCCAGATCTCCACGCCGCCGTTGCCGGTGTGCTCGTCGAAGCGCGTGTCGTAGCGCTCCAGGTCCGGTGCATCGGCCAGAATCAGCCCGGAGCCAGGAAGGTAGTGGTCCAGCAGCCAGAACCAGGTCGAGCGGATGGTCGAGATATGCCCGCCGTGCCAGGCCACAAGATAGCGGCGCGCCGGCACGTCGATCCGCTGCCAATGCGCGGGCACGGTGGACAGCGCGCTGGCGGGCAGCGCAGCGACGTAGTCGAAGCCACCGTCGTCATCGCTGTTGCAGCACACGCCGAAACTGATCGGTGCCGGCGTCGGCCATTCGCGGTTGAGCTGCGCCCACTGGCCGGGAATCGCGCCGCCACTGTCGCGGGTATGCCGCATGCCGATACCCGCGACCTGGAAGGCGGGGGTATCGAGCAGTCGCGGTGCTTCAGTGCAGGCAGCCGGCGCATCCTCCACGCGGATCGCCTGCACTAGTACCAGTCCATCGGTGCCCTGTTCGCGTACGCGCTCCGGCGTCTGCCCGAACTGTTCGCTGAAGGCGCGGGTGAATGCGGCATGGGTGGTATAGCCGGCCCCCAGCGCGACCTGCAGGATGTCGCCGGCCCCGTTGGCCAACCGCTGCGCGGCAGCGGTCAGGCGCCGTCCCCGCAAGTAGCGCACCACCGAGGTACCGGTGCGGGCCTGGAACAGGCGTGACAGATGGAACGGCGAGAGCCCCGCTGCGGCGGCGATATCGGCCAGCGCCAATGGCTGGTCCGCATGGGTTTCGATGTACCACAACGCCTTGCCTGCCGCGCTCATCCTGCCGTTCCCCGATTCCGATGCCGGGCACAGTAGCGGATCCTCAGGCAGGGCGTTTAGCAGTTCTTGCGCTGCCGGGGCCTTGCGTCTGCCGGCGTACCGGCAACAATGTGCGCTTCATGGATGCGAGGGAGGGCAGGGAGATGCGATCGACGACGTGGGATGCCCGACCAGCGGAGCCAGGCCCATGATGGAATTGGTACTTGTCTACCTGGTGCTGCCGGCGGTGCTGACGCTGGCCTTGCTGGTGCTGATGGCGTACCGCGCGCCGCGCTGGAAGGGCAATCCCTGGCTTTATCGCGCCGGCTTCGCGTTCCTGGCCGGGTTGCTGTCACCCACGTTGCTGATGGGCGGTCACGGTGGGCTTCCTGGCCCGACCATCGGTGGGCTGGTGATGGTGCTGACGCGGTTGGAATGGATCGGTGACCTGCGTGCCAGCTTCATCGGTTTTGGCAGCAAAGACTTTGGTTTCCTGTCCGCTCCCTTCCTGGTGGTGTTCGCCCTCGCGATGTTTGTTCCGCTGCGAACGGCACGGCCGGCCCGCTTCGGGTTCGACGACGACAGCAACGGCTGACGCCGTGTGCGCGGCCATGAAGGGCCGGGTGTCCGTCGGCACCGCCCATCCACGCACGGCGTGGATCTACGGATGGGCCCTGGCAGCGCTCAACCATGGTTGGCGCATCAAGCTGTCGCACTGACGTCATGGCTCCTTCACAGATCGCGCCGAGACTGCGCGCCTTGTCCAGCCCTGTTGTTTCCGAACAGGTACTGGCCCTGTCGCGTCCTCCCGGAGCCCTGCCGTGCATCGTTCGAAGCTTTCGCGTTCCATCCTCCTTGCCCTTTCCTTGGCCAGCGCAGGAGGCGCGACTGCAGCGGAGGCCGATGCGGTCGATGCCACGGCGGGCAGCCGTGCGGCGCCCACCCAGCTTGATGCGATGCTGGTCACCGGCACCCGCGCCTCCAACCGCACCCAGTTCGAAACGCTGGCGCCAGTAGACGTGTTCACCAAGGAGGACATCAGGTCGGTGGAATCCACCGACCTGAAGGACGTGCTGGCGCAGCTGGTGCCGTCGTTCGTGGTGCAGCGCCTGCCGATGGCGGACGGCCAGGTGTTCGTGCGCCCGGCCACGCTGCGTGGCCTGTCGCCGGACCAGACCCTGGTGCTGGTCAACGGTCGTCGCTTCCATCGCAGCGCGCTGCTCGGCAACCGTGGCGCGCAGGCGGCCGATCTGGCACAGATTCCAACCAGTGCGATCAAGCGCATCGAAGTGCTGCGCGATGGTGCGTCGGCGCAGTACGGCTCGGATGCCATCGCCGGTGTCATCAACATCATTCTCGAGGATGGCCCCGGTACCGAGATCACCGCCGGCTATTCGCAGTACGCACAGGGCGATGGCGCGTCGCGTGATTTCAGCGCACGTACCGGCTGGTCGCTGGGTGACTACGGCAGCCTGGTGCTGTTCGCCGAATCGTCCAATTCCGACGCCACCTCGCGCACCCGCCAGCGCCCGGATGCGATCGCCTTCCAGGCCGCGCATCCGGATCTGGACGTGCCCAACCCGGTACAGCGCTGGGGCCAGCCGGAACTGGAAAGCCGCCGCGTCGGCTTCAACGTAAAGGCCAATGCCAGCGACACGCTGGAGCTGTATGCGTTCGGCCTGTACAGCCACAGCGATGGCGTCAGCGATTTCAACTGGCGCAACCCGGACACTACCACCGGTGCCTACCGCACCACGGCGATCTTCCCCGGCTGGAACCTGCGTTCGATCTATCCGGTGGGCTTCAGCCCGCAGTACGGCAACGTCCAGAACGACCTGCAACTGGTCGGTGGCCTGCGTGGCGAGATCACTCCGAAGCTGCGCTGGGATGTCAGCGCGTCGTATGGCCGCAACGCCATCGACTACAGCCTGAAGAGCTCGATCAACGCCTCGCTCGGTCCGGCCAGTCCGACCGCGTTCGATCTCGGCCGCCTGACCCAGACCGAGAAGAACGCCAACGCCGACTTCAACTACGAGTGGGACGTGGCCGCGCTGGCCAAGCCGATCAACGTCGCCTTCGGTGGCGAGTTCCGCCAGGAGACCTACCAGGTGCGCGCCGGTGATCCGGCCTCGTACGCGGTAGGCCCGGGCGCGGCCGCGGGCCTGGAGGCCAACTCCAATGGCGCACCGGGCTTCTCGGCCAGCCAGGCCGGGCAGTGGAGCCAGCGCAGCAAGGCGGCCTATGTGGATATGGAAGTGCCGCTGGGCGAGCGCTGGAGCATCGGTGCGGCCAGCCGCTACGAGGACTTCTCCAGCTTCGGCAGCACGCTGGACGGCAAGCTCTCGGCGCGATTTGCGATCACCCCGGACGTGGCCCTGCGCGGCACCGTGTCTACCGGCTTCCGTGCACCGACCCCGGCGCAGCTCAACACCACCAGCACCACCCAGGGCTTGGATACGCGCACCCTGCAGATCTTCACCAGTGGCCGCCTGTCGCCGAACGACCCGCTGGCGCAGATGCTCGGTGCCAGGCCACTGAAGCCGGAAGAATCGCGTACCGCGTCGCTGGGCCTGACCTGGCGCACTGACCTCGGCCTGTCCGGCTCGGTGGATGTCTACCAGATCAAGCTCACCGACCGCTTCAGCCAGTCGGCCAGCTTTGCCATTCCGGCAGGCACGCCGAATCCGCTGGGCTATACCTCGGTGAACTACTTCACCAACGATTTCGATACCACCACCGCCGGCGTGGACGTGGTCGGCAACTACCTGCGCGATCTGGGCGCCGGCCGCATGACGCTGACCCTGGCCTACAACTACAACCGTACGCGGGTGGACAACGGCAGCACCTCGGTGGCCACCAACGAAACCCAGCGCGTGCTGTTCGAAGACCGCCTGCCCGAGCACAAGGGCAGCCTCACCGGTAGCTGGGACATCGGTGCCTGGTCGCTGATGGCGCGCATGCGCTACTACGGCGCCTGGACCGATTCCAGCGGCAATGCAGTGGGCGATATCTACCAGCGTTTCGGTGCGATGAGCTTCCTCGACCTGGCCGTCGGCTATCGCATCAACGAACACCACAGCCTGCGCGTGGGCGCGGACAACGTGTTCGACCGCTATCCGGACGAAGCGACCTTCCAGGCCAGCCGCGGCCTGGTCTACTCGCGCAACGCGCCGTACGACACCGACGGTGCCAACCTGTACGCGCAGTACCGGCTGAGCTTCTGATGGACCGCAACCGCCGCTCCCTGCTGCGTGCCGGTGCACTGCTGCCGGCTACGGCCGCGCTGTCTTCACTGCCCGCCATGGCCGCCACGCGTTACGCTGCGCCCATGCAGATTCCCGCAACGACCGTAGCGCCGGACGTGCTGGCCCGCGATGAAGGCTACTGGACCGCCGTCGCCAGCCACTTCGACATCACCGACGAAGTGAACCATCTGGAGAACGGCTACTGGGGGGCGATGGGCCGCGAAACGCTGGCCAGCTACCAGCGCCACACCGCCGAGGTGAACCGTGGCAACGCGTGGTATGGCCGTCGCGAGTTTCCGGTGCAGTACATGGCGGTGCAGCGGCAGGTGGCCGAGTTGCTGGGCGTGGGCGCCGACGAGATCGCACTGACCCGTGGCGCCACCGAGGCGATGCTGGCGCTGATCGGTGGCTACAACCGCCTGCAGCCCGGCGACCAGGTGCTCTACGCCGACATCGACTACGACAGCATGATCGGCGCGATGCGCTGGCTGCAGCAGCGTCGCGGCGTGCAGGTCGAGCGCATCGCGCTGCCGGCCGTGCCCGACCACGCGCAGATCCTGCAGGCCTACGAGGCCGCGTTCGCGCGGTTGCCGCGCCTGAAACTGGTGCTGCTGACCCAGGTCAGCCATCGCCATGGGCTGGTGCTGCCGGTGGCGGAGATCGCCGAGCGTGCGCGTGCGCGCGGCATCGATGTGATCGTTGATGCGGCCCATGGGTTTGGCCAGATCGACTACGCGGTGCCGCAGCTGAAGGCCGATTTCGTCGGGATCAATCTGCACAAGTGGATCGGTGCGCCGGTCGGTGTCGGCGCGATGTACGTGCGCAAGGGGCGCGTGACCGACCTGGACCCCTACATGGGCGAGACCGACGATGGCCGGGTGGGCAGCCGCGTGCATACCGGTACGGTCAACTTCGCCGCCTACCTGGCACTCCCGGACGCCATTGCCCTGCATCAGCGCATCGGCGTGGCCAACAAGCAGGCGCGCCTGCGCTTCCTGCGTGAGCGCTGGACCGTGCCGGCGCGGCAGATGGCACATATCGAAGTGCTGTCGTCGCCGGACCCGGCGCTGGCGAGTGCGCTGGCCAGCTTCCGCCTTCGCGGGCGCACCAGCGTGGCCGACAACATCGCGCTGCAGAAGCGCCTGCTGGATGAGCATCGCGTGTTTACTACCCACCGTGACGGCTTGGACTCCGGCGCCTGCGTGCGGGTGACACCGTCGGTGTTCACCCGGCCGGAGCAGATGGATGCCCTCGTGCAGGCGCTCTCCGCCCTGGCCTGACTCTGCTCTGGTGGGTGCCAACCTTGGTTGGCACAATCCGTCCGTGCCGGTGAATCTTCCGCCGGCCAGCGGCCGGCACTACCGATCGGGTGGGTGCCGACCGTTGGTCGGCACATCCCGTCCACGCCCTACCTCCGATCTGGTGGATGCCAACCTTGGTTGGCACACTCCAACCGTGCCGGGGAATCTTCCGCCGGCCAGCGGCCGGCACTACCGACCGGGTGGGTGCCGACCGTTGGTCGGCACATTCCATCCACGCATGGCGTGGATGTTCCCCACCTACCGCTCGATCGCCGGCAACGCATCCGACAACAACAACCGATCAATCCGCCGCAACGCACTTTCCAGCTGCCGGCGGTCCGCCGCCAGCCCCAACGACAACCGCACGCCGTTCTGATGCTGCACCCCCGGCGGGCAGAACGCCGATGAAGGAGCGATCGCCAGCCCCTGCAGCTGTGCGGTACGCACCAGCGTGGCATCGGTCCACGGCGCCGGCACCCGGCACCAGGCATGCAGGCCCTCGGCGCGCTGCAGCAACGACGGTGCCAGCAGATACCGCGCCATGCGCATGCGCTCGCGTGCCTCGGTGCGCACCTGCGCCAGCAGTGACTGTGCCGAACCATCCAGCAGCAGTTGGCTTGCCAGCGCCGCCACCAGCGGATGCCCCATCAACCGGGTGGCGCGCAGGGCCGACGCCATCGCCTCGGCATGCGCGGCGCTTGGGCAGCGCACGAAGGCGGTGCGCAGGCCGGGGCTGATCACCTTCGACAGCGTCGCCACGTGGAACACATGACGCGGTGCCAGCGTTGCCAGCGGTATCGGCGTCTCTTCGGCGAGGTGCCAGTACGGATCGTCTTCGATCGCCAGCAGGCCTTCGCATTCCAGCACACGCGCCAGCGCTTCGCGGCGCTGCAACGACAGCGTCAGCGCGGTCGGGTTCTGGCAGGTGGGATTGAGATAGACCAACCGCGCGCCACTCCCGCGTGCCTGCCGCACCAGTGCCTCGGGGCACATGCCGTGCTCATCGCCTTCCACCGGCACCAGCCGCCGGCCAAGTGCCCCCGCGGCCTGCAGCAGCCCCGGGTAGACCAGCGTGTCGCACAGGATCGCGTCGCCATCGCGGCCCTGACTGACCAGGATGGCGGCCAACGCCACCTGCGCGCCTTCGGTCAGCAGCAGGCTGGCATCGTCCACCGCGCCCAGCATCGGTTGCAGCCAGCGTGCTGCCGCGTGGCGGTCGGTGGGGTTGCCGCCGCCCAGGTGATACGTCATCAGGTTCGGCGCGTTGCTGCGCGCAAGCACGGCGGCAGCACCGCGGCGCAGGGTCTCGGCCAGCGCATCGGCATCGGGCACCGGCGGCACGTTCATGCTCAGGTCCACCACCTGGTCGAAGCCAGCCTTGGGCGGTGCGATGAAACTGCCCTGCGGACCGCGCGCCTCGATCAGGCCACGCTTGCGTGCTTCATCAAATGCCCGCGTCACCGTGGTCAGGTCGACGCCGAGCTGCTGCGCCAATGCGCGCTGCGAGGGCAGGCGCTGGCCCGGCGCAAGACCACCGCGGCGCACCGTGCGCTCCAGCGAATTGACGATGCGCAGGTAGATCGGCCCGTTGTGCGCGAGCACGTCCTGCACCCATTCGCGGGCTGCGACATCCGGTCGCGGCATGTAGGGAGCATGTCGGGGCGTATCGTTGCTTCCAACGGCGGGAGCCTGTCCATAACCATCGGTCGGTTCGGACAGGTGACCGCCGTTGTTGTTTGCAGCGGCCGCACCGGCCTGCGTCAGTGATGTCATTGCGCGTCCTCAGCGCTTGGCCTGCCAGGGGCAGTAACAGCCCACGGCAAGCAGTCCTTTCGGGCGCACGGTTTCGCCGCGCACCAGTTTGTCCAGCAGTGGTTCGACGAAGCTGTTGGCCGAGTTGCAGACCATGCCGATGCTGTACGGGCCGGCGTAGGCGAGGTGGCCCTGGCGATCCCAGATGGCTACGGCGGGGCTGGCCGGGATGTGTTCGATGCCATCGATGGTCGGCAGGTTGATTACCTTGTTGCGCAGCGGCTCGGGCAGCTCGCCCTGGGTGCCGGGGCGGCGGATGGCATAGAAGTCGATGCCGGCGCGGCGGTACATGCTGATCAGGTAGCTCAGGTGCGCACCGGTTTCGCGGTTGCACACGCCGCAGGCCGGGTCCCAGAAATGCACCACGCGGATGCGGCCAGTGTCACCGGCCAGATCGGCCGGCAGGCGCAGCTGCGAGTCGTCGAAGACGATGGCCTGTTCGGTGAAGGTGGACTGCGCGCTGTAGCCGAAGTACTGCCACAGCGCAGCCGCGACGCCGGCCATGAACAGGCAGGCGAGGGCGATCATCGTCGGCAGCAGCCAGCGGCGACGCGGCGCGGCTGCGCCCATCAGGAATCTTCCCGGCCGAACTTGTGCACGTACTGCTTGCGCATCTCGCGGCAGGAATCGGCCTGCGCGCGGCGCTGGATCTCACTGCGGGACGGATCCTCGCTGCGCTGCACGCACTGTTCGATGGCGTGGCGCTCGGCGGCCTGCACATCCACGGTCTGCGGCTGCAGGCAGACCCAGGCCAGCGCCGCCAGCATCAGCACCACAAAGCCGCCACAGCCGGCCATCACCAGGTGGAACTTCAGTTTCTCGGCGCGCATCGGGGCACGTCCCTTTATCCATACATTGCATACAAAATATCATTTTGTATGGATAAAGCGCCATGCGCCCCGTTCAGACGATGGCGTTGTGGCGTGCCTCGGGGGCCTCCGACAGGATCTCGTTCAGCTTGGCCAGCGCCCCGGCCAGCGCGCCCTGGTCGACTGCGCCGCCCAACGACAGGCGAATCGCATTGCCCGGTGGCGGTTCTTCCACGCTGAAGGCATCGGAGCTGGCAATGCCCAGACCCTGCTCCTGCGCGGCCTGGATCAACCGGTACTGGTCGAGCCGCGGCGGCAGCGGCAGCCACACATGCAGGCCGGCCGGATGCGCCTGGGCACGGGCCGGCAGGTAACGGGCGGCAATGGCCTGGCGCTCGCGCAGTTCCTGCTGGAAGCGCTGCACCATGTCCTGGGCCTGGCCGCTGCGGATCCACTGCGAGGCCACCGCCACCATCGACTGGGTCGGCATCAGCGCGATCGCGCGCAGCGCGTCCAGCACGGGTTCCATCGGCTCGCCGGCCGGCACCACCAGGTAGGCGGTGCGCAGGCCCGGCGCCAGGCACTTGGACAGGGTGGAGATGTAATAGACCGGGCAGCCCGCATCGCGGTGTGCGGCCAGCGGCGGTGCGGCGTCCCCGGCCAGCAACCAGTAGGGATCGTCTTCGATCACGGTCAGATCGTGGCACTTCGCGACCGCCAGCAGCGCCTGCCGGCGCTGTGCCGACATCGTCGCCGTGGTCGGGTTCTGGATGGTCGGCACCAGGTACAGCAGGCGCGGGCGACGCAGCTGGCAGGCCTCTTCCAGCGCTTCAGGCAGCATGCCTTCGGCGTCCATCGCCACCGGCACCACGCCCCGCTGCAGCACGCGCGCGGCGGCCAGCAGGCCCGGGTAGGTCAGCTGCTCGGCGGCGATCAGCTCGCCCGGCTGGGTGCGGGCCAGGATCAGCGCGCACAGCGCGGTCTGCGCGCCGGGGCAGATCACCACCTGGTCGGCGCCGACCGTGCCCAGCATCGGCGCCAGCCACTGCACGGCGGCGGCGCGGTCCTCGCGGGTGCCGGCACCGACGTGGTAGCTCATCAGTTCGCCCTGGCCCAGCTGCTGGCCGACGTGCTGGAAACCGGCCTCCATGCCCTGCGCGAACGGCGCGCTGCCCAGCAGCGGCGGGATGTTCATGCTCAGGTCGACCGAGGTGCTGCGGTTGCCGGCCGACAGTGCGATGAAGGTACCGCCGGCGCCCTGCGCGTCGAGCAGGCCGGCCTGGCGCAGCTCGGCGAAGGCGCGGGTGACCGTGGTCAGGTCCACGCCCACCTGCTGGGCCAGGTCGCGCTGCGGCGGCAGGCGGTCGCCCGGGCGCAGCACCCCATCGTCCACCGCCTCGCGCACCTGCTGGGCAATCTGCAGGTACAGCGGGCCGGCGCCCTCGCGGAAGGGGCGGACCCAGGTGCGATTGGGGTGTTTCAGGCGGCGGCCGGCGGCAGGTGGCGTCATCGGTCAGTTTTTTCCATACGTGCAGATGCACAAGTCCATACAATGATGTATCTTGTATGGGCTTGATTGGAGTGGCTCGCCCTCTTGTAGGCGACCTCGTACCCACAGTGTAGCCGCTCCACGCCCGGGCGCTGCGCGCAGGCGAGCCGGTCAAGCGCGCTTCTTCAACAGGGTTGACCTCCAATGAATATCTGCTGGAACCGCATCCGCCTGGCGCTGGTCGCCCTGGCCTGCGTCGGCCTGTCGGGCTGTGACTGGGTGCTGCTGGATTCGAAGGGCATGGTCGGGCTCGCCCAGCGCGACCTGATCCTGATCTGCATCGGCGTGATGCTGATCGTGGTGATACCGGCCATCGTGCTGACCTTCGTGTTCGCCTGGCGCTTCCGTGCCGGCAACACCAAAGCGAAATACACGCCGGACTGGTCGCACTCCACCAAGGTGGAGATCGTGGTCTGGGGCGTGCCGCTGCTGATCATTGCCGGTCTGGCGGTGATCGTGTGGAAGTCGACCCACGAGCTGGACCCGTACAAGCCGCTGGACGTGGCCGGTGAACCGCTGCACGTGGACGTGATCGCCACCGACTGGAAGTGGGTGTTCGTGTATCCGGACCTGGGCATCGCCACGGTCAACCAGCTCAACTTCCCGGCCAACCGCCCGCTGGCATTCAACATCACCTCCAACTCGACGATGAATACCTTCTTCATCCCGCAGCTGGGTGGGCAGATCTACGCGATGGCCGGCATGCGCACGCAGCTGCACCTGATCGCCAACGAGCCCGGCCAGTTCCGTGGCATGTCCGGCAACTACAGCGGGCATGGCTTCTCGAACATGAAGTTCATCGCCACTGCCAGCAGCAACGAGGAGTTCGAGCGCTGGGTGGCCGAGGTGCGCAGCGCACCACAGACGCTGGATTTCAACCAGTTCAAGGCGTTGGCCGCACCGTCGAAGAACGCGCCGGTGCAGCACTTCTCCAGCGTCGAACCGCTGCTGTTCAAGAAGGTCATCGACCAGTTCATCGGCGTCGGTGAGAACACCGCTGCTGCTACCCCGGCGGGTGCTGCCGGCGGTGCCCAGGTTTCCCAGGAGTAACGAACATGTTGGGTAAATTGACGTGGGAGGCCGTGCCGTTGCACGAGCCGATCGTCGTGGTCACACTGGCGGCCATGGTGCTGGGTGGCCTCGCGCTGCTCGGCGCGGTGACGTACTTCAAGCTGTGGGGCCCGTTGTGGCGTGACTGGTTCACCACCGTGGACCACAAGAAGATCGGCATCATGTACGTGGTGGTGGCGCTGGTCATGCTGGTGCGTGGTTTTGCCGATGCGCTGATGATGCGCGCGCAGCTGGCCGCGGCTGGCCCGGGCAGTGATGGCTTCCTGCCACCGGAGCACTACGACCAGATCTTCACCGCGCACGGCGTGATCATGATCTTCTTCGTGGCCACCCCGTTCGTGGTCGGCCTGATGAACATCATCGTGCCGCTGCAGATCGGCGCACGCGACATGGCGTTCCCGTTCCTCAACGCCTTCAGCTTCTGGATCTTCGTGGTCGGCGCCGCGCTGATGATGATCTCGCTCGGCGTTGGCGAGTTCGCCATGACCGGCTGGGTGGCCTATCCGCCGCTGTCGGGCATCGAGTTCAGTCCAGGGGTCGGTGTCGATTACTACATCTGGGCGTTGCAGGCTTCGGGCATCGGCACATTGCTGACCGGCGTCAACCTGTTCATCACCATCCTGCGCATGCGTGCGCCGGGCATGACCCTGATGAAGATGCCGGTGTTCACCTGGACCGTGCTGGTCACCAGCGTGATCATCATCGCCGCCTTCCCGATCCTGACCGTGGCGCTGGGTGCGCTCACCCTGGACCGCTACCTGGACTTCAACTTCTACACCAACACGTTGGGTGGCAACCCGATGATGTACGTGAACCTGGTGTGGGCCTGGGGCCACCCGGAGGTGTACATCCTGGTGCTGCCGGCGTTCGGCATCTTCTCTGAAGTGACTGCCACGTTCGCGCGCAAGAAGCTGTTCGGCTACAAGTCGATGGTGGGCGCCACGCTGGCGATCGGCATCCTGTCGTTCATCGTCTGGCTGCACCACTTCTTCACCATGGGCTCCGGTGCCAGCGTCAATGCCTTCTTCGGCATCATGACGATGATCATCGCCATCCCCACCGGCGTGAAGATCTTCACCTGGCTGTTCACCATGTACGGCGGCCGCGTCGAGTTCAGCGTGCCGATGCTGTGGACCATCGCCTTCCTGGTCACTTTCACCATCGGTGGCATGACCGGTGTGCTGCTGGCCATCCCGGGCGCGGACTTCCTGCTGCACAACAGCCTGTTCCTGGTCGCCCACTTCCACAACACCATCATCGGCGGCGCGCTGTTCGGCTACCTGGCCGGCTTCGCCTACTGGTTCCCGAAGGTGTTCGGCTTCACCCTCAACGAGCGCCTGGGCAAGTGGTCGTTCGCCTGCTGGGTGATCGGCTTCTACCTGGCCTTCATGCCACTGTACATGCTCGGCTTCATGGGCATGACCCGCCGCATGAACCAGTACGACAACCCGGCGTGGACGCCGTACCTGATCGCCGCCTTCATCGGTGCGCTGTTCGTGTTCGCGGGCATCATCCTGATGCTGGTGCAGATCTACGTGAGCGTGCGCGACCGCAAGCGCAACCTGGATCTGACCGGCGACCCGTGGAATGCACGCACGCTGGAATGGGCCACGCCGTCGCCGCCGCCGTTCTACAACTTCGCCGTGGTGCCCAAGGCCGATGAGCTGGACGCCTTCCACGAAGCGAAGAAGCGTGGCCTGCCGCCGCCGCCTAAGAAGTACGCACCGATCCACATGCCGAAGAACACCGGCGTGCCGCTGATCCTCAACATCTGGATCCTGGTGCTGTGCTTCGCCCTGGTCTGGCACATCTGGTGGATGGCCGCGGCCAGCTTCATCGCGATGATCGTCACCCTGATCGTGCGGTCCTACGACGAGGACGTGGACTACTACGTCAGTTCCGAAGAGGTGGCACGCACCGAAGCGGCCAGCCTGGCCAAGTTGAAGGAGGTACGCGCATGAACCTGTTGACCCGCCCGGAGCTGGCCAGCGATACGCAGGCGCACGAGGACCACCACGAACACGACCATGGCCACGAACAGGGCGGCATGAAGGTGTTCGGCATGTGGGTCTACCTCATGTCCGACCTGGTGCTGTTCGGCTCGCTGTTCGCCTCGTACGCGGTGCTCAGCACCGCCTACGCCGGCGGCCCCACCGGCAAGGAGCTGTTCTCGCTGCCGTTCGTGATGGCCGAAACCTTCCTGCTGCTGGTCTCCAGCATCACCTATGGCCAGGCCGTGCTGGCGATGCATCGCCACGACACCTCGGCAGTGCTGCGCTGGCTGGGCGTGACCTTCGTGCTCGGTGCTTCGTTCATCGGCATGGAGATCTACGAGTTCTCGCACCTGATCCACGAAGGCGCCGGCCCGAGCACCAGTGCCTACCTGTCGGCGTTCTTCGCGCTGGTTGCCACCCACGGCCTGCACGTGGCCAGCGGCCTGATCTGGATGGCCGTGGTCATGCACCAGGTCTACCGCCGTGGCCTGACCCCGACCAACATCACCCGCGTGTCGTGCCTGAGCCTGTTCTGGCACTTCCTGGACCTGGTGTGGATCTGCGTCTTCACCTTCGTCTACCTGATCGGAGCCTTCTGACATGGCCCACGTCGAAACCTCGCGCGCCGGCAATGCGCACGGTTCCACCAAGTCCTACCTGATCGGCTTCGTGCTGTGCGCGCTGCTGACCGTGGTGCCGTTCGCACTGGTGATGAATCCGGTGCTGTCGCGGCCGCTCACGCTGTTCCTGCTGGTCGGCTTCGCGGTGGCGCAGATCCTGGTGCAGCTGGTCTATTTCCTGCACATGGACCGCAAGTCCGAAGGCGGCTGGAACCTGGCCAGCTTCGTGTTCACCCTGGTGATCCTGTTCATCGTCGTCGCGCTGTCGGTCTGGATCATCTGGAGCATGCACTACCACATGATGATCAACTGAGCCTGCGAACCGTGAAAGGCATTGCGTTCCCCCATCGTGGCCTGCGGCTGGCCGCAGGCCTGCTGCTCGGCCTGCTGGCCGGCTGCAGCGCGCAGTCGCGCATGGACTTCTACGCGAAGGACATCGCCTGCGAAGAACTCGGCCAGCACTGGTCGATGCCCGACAGCCACGGCACCGTGCGTGGCCCGAACGACCTGCAGGGGCAGGTGACCTATCTGTTCTTCGGCTTCACCAGCTGCCCGGACGTGTGCCCGACCACGATGGTCGAGCTGAGCCAGGTGAAGCACCTGATGGGCAAGGATGCCGATCAGCTGCAGGTGGTGTTCGTCAGCGTCGACCCGGCCCGCGACACGCCGGAGGTCGCGCGCACCTATGTGGAAGCGTTCGACCCCAAGGCGATCGCGCTGGTCGGCAACGAAGCACAGCTGGCAGCGATGGCCAGCGACTTCAAGGCGTTCTACGAGAAAGAGCCCGGCCAGGTGCCGGATACCTACACCATGAGCCACATCGCCGGCGGCTACGTGTTTGACCGCCAGGGCCGCCTGCGCCTGTTCGCGCCATACGGCATGCCAGTGGACAAGCTGTTCTCGGACGTGCAGCGCCTGCTGCTCGAACCCGGCCACCCGGCCGCCGGCAACGGTCCGCTGGCCAGCTGCAGCCCAAGGCACAGCGACACACTCGCCGCCCGGTGACGCCACCTCTGCCCCGGTGGGGGCCGACATAGGAAAACTGGTGGGTGCCGACCGTTGGTCGGCACACCCCCACATACCAATCCCCCGGCCGGCCAGGAGAGCCAACCGGCCAGGGGCACCACTCAACGCCTTACTTGGTCTCTTCCCACTGCACCACGTCCGGCTCGGTGGCGCGGATACCGGCGGTGGACAGCAGCTTGGTGCTCGCATCCAGCGCCGCGTTCACCGACGGGTACTCCACGATGGCCTGGCCCGAAGCCTTCGACACCTTCACCACGGTGCCACCGGTGGCGGTTGCCGCGCGCTGGGCCGAGGCTGCATCGGTGAAGAACACCTTGACCCGCGACGTCGCTACCACCGGCGCTCCGTCACGGGAGACCGCCGCCGCGAACTTGCCGGCACCGGCATCAGCAGGCGCGGCCGCCGCACTATCCAGCGAACGCTTGGTACGCGAGCTGGTGGTCGCCGCCGCCTGCGGGGTGATCGTGAACTGGCCGCCGCTGGCCTGCTTCACCGTGGTCGAGGGGGACAGCTGGAAGCGCGTGCCGCCCACATCGAACGAGCGGCCGGTAGCGGACGCCCTCAGTTCCTGCGCATCCACGGTCGACAGGGTCCTGGCCGGAGGAGTCTGCCCCGAGCTCTGTGCCCAGGCAGGGGAGGTCATCGCCGCGAAGGCGAGCGTGCTCAACAGAATGGTCGTCTTCATCATCAGTGCCCCAGAACGCGGATCTTGAAGAATTCGAGGTTGCCGCGCGATGCAGCGGTCGCGGCCTGCCCCATGTCGGTCACTTCCAGCGTCCAGGTGCCGCTGGCATTCTCATCCAGGAAGGCATTGCTGGACAGCAGGTCCCAGCTGGTGAAGTTGCTCTGCGCGCCACCCGTGCCCGAACCGATCGCGGTGAACGCCGGCTGCACCACGCTGCGGGTACCGCTGGGCGACACCAGCACGAACTGCAGCTGGCGCGTGTTGCGGTGGTTGACCCGGAAGCCCAGCTGCACGCTTTCGATGTTGCGCGCGCCGTTGGCCAACTGGAAGGTCAGGCGTGCGGCGGCAGCCGAGGTGTTGCCGATGGCCACGGTACGCGTCGTGTTGCGCCAGCCACTGTCGACCAGCGGTCCCAGCGACTGGAAGTTCTCGGCGACCTGCACTGCACGCGCAGCATTGACCACACCGAAGCCGTACCAGTTGCTGTAGGCACGGTTGGCTGCATTCACCGTCCAGCCCGGCACCAGCGTGCGCCCGTCGGCCAGCGTCACCGCCGGCTGGTTCGGGTGGTTGCGGGTGGCGGTGGTGGCCAGGATGTACTTCACATCGCGATAGGACAGGTTCGGATTGGCTTCCAGCACCAGTGCCGCCACGCCCGAGACCATCGGCGCCGACGCCGAGGTGCCGTTCATCTTGGCGGTGTAGTTGCAGGTGCTGTCGATGGCCGACAGGTTGCTGTCCAGCGTGTTCTGGCGGTTGGTGTTCTTGTTGCTGCCCTGCGCGCACCCGGTCACGTCGGTGGTGACGATGGCCGGGTCGTAGGCGCGTGCCACCAGGCCGGGGGCGTACTGCGCCTGCAGGCCGTACTCGCCGCCAAAGGCCGACACCCACAGGGCCGAGCCGGTGGAGGAGTACGACGAGCGCACGCCATCGGCGCGCACCGCGCCTACGGTGATCACGTTGAACAGGTTGTTGCGCGGATCGCGGCCGGCCGGCACGCAGCCGGTGTTGCGGTTCTTGGTGTCGGTGGTGCAGACATCCTGGGTCTGGCTGATCGAGGCATTGTTGAAGTTGTTGCCGGCCGACTTCACGTAGATGCCGCCGCGGCCACCACGCGTGCCCGACAGGGCCTGCTCATACGAACGAATCGTGTTTTCGCTGTACGCCAGCGGCAGGTTCGGATTGCCCGGGCCGGCGCCCCAGCTGTTGTTGAACACCTGCACGTCGGCCGATTCCGCGCCATCCCACCAGGCGTACTCGATGTTGCTCTGCTGGTTGCCCAGGGCTGAGCGCGAAATCGGATTGAAGCCCTTCAGCGTCGCCGCCGGAGCCACGCCGCGCACGCCCAGGTTGTTGGCGCCCACCGCACCGGCGATGCCGCCGACCATGGTGCCGTGGTTGTCGACATCCGGGTTGGTGGGAGTGGGGTTGTTCGAACCGTTGGTGAAGTTCTTGCCGGCCACCGCCGCCACGTTGGCCGCCAGGTCCGGATGCGCGATCTGCAGGCCGTCATCGACGATGGCGATGGTGACGCCCTGGCCGCGGATGCCGTTGCGGAACAGGCCATCTACGTTCAGATCGTTGCCGGCCACCGGCAGCGTGTCGGCCGGTACCGTCTGCCCGGTGTTGAGCAGGTGCCACTGGATGCCCGCCAGTGGATCGGCCTGTTGGGCCTGGGCGCTGGCGGCCAGGCTGCCCAGCACCAGGGCAGTGGCAAGGGCCAGGCGCGCGGAGCGCGGTGGCGCGGAGCGTTGCGTGTGTCGCTTCATACACGAATCCTTCTGTTGTGAATCGGCATGGCAGGACGGCGGGGCGGGACTGCCCCATCGCAACGAGCCAAACGCGACACAACGAACAACCCCCTACCTCTTCACACAGGCAATCTGCAGATGTGCCAATTGCGTCACAAACGCTTATGCCGCCGAGGAATAAAAGCCGGCGGTCGCGGCCCTCCTGCCCGTGCCATCATCGTTGGGCCGTCTCTCGCGGCCCCTTGCACAAGGAAGACCGATGGTCAGGAAAGGCCCGGACACCGAAACCCCCGTGGACGAGGCCTTCCGTCCCACCCTGGCCTGGATGGCAAACGAGATCGCGGCCGGCCGTGCGCCCCACGCAGTGAACGTGCCCGCGTGCAGCGCCGACACCTGGGATGTCATCACTGGCATCATCGCGGACTATGGGGAAACCCTGGTGCAGCTCCCCGAGGCCAGCTGGGAAACTTCGGTCAGCCAGTGGCATGGCGAGCGCTGGAAGGTCCTGGTCGACCTGTACACGGCTGTGGAAGGGCGAAGTGATCTGGTAATGGATGTGGATATCGCCGAAACCGAAACCGGCTTCGAATACAGTCTGCACTTGGTCTACGTTCCCTGAGGAGGCACGATGAAGCCGAAGCAATTCCGTCTCACCGCCGAGCAGATCAAGCCTCTGCTGGAGGGCTATGGCGGATGCATCGCCACCGATCGCATCACCGTTGATGGCCAGCCCGTGGGCTACTGCTACCGCGAGGCGCCCGACAACGAGTTGGACAGTGGCTGGCGATTTCTTGCCGGTGACGAAACCGAAGATTACCTGGACGAGCCGGGAAACTCCGGCGTGTACGACGTGAACACCATCGCCAACTGCGATCATGCCGTCCTGGCAGTGGTGGACGCGCCGGCGGGTACCGAGTTCGAACGCACTGAAGACGGCAGGTTGCTGCCCGTCTGATCGGTGATGCCACGTGTTCGGCGGCATCCATCCTGGTGGGTGCCGACCGTTGGTCGGCACATCCATCCAAGCTTGCCGTCACTCCCACCGGTCATCATCGCGCGCCCTCACATCCGGCTGTGCTACTACAGCCCGTGCACCCTTCCGCACGGAGCACGATGATGGTCAATCCGCTCGCCCAGGCCCATCGCGGCCTCGGCACCACGCTGTTCAGCCTGTTGAACCCGATACCCTTCGGCTTCTTCGTCGGTGCCCTGATCTTCGACGCGATCTACCTCAACAGCGCCGAGGTGATGTGGGGCAAGGCCGCCGCCTGGCTGATCACCTTCGGTCTGCTGATCGCCATCATTCCGCGCCTGATCAACCTGTTCGCGGTCTGGCGCCGCAACGGCACCGGCACCCGCATCGACCGCATCGACTTCTTCCTCAACCTGGTCGCGGTCGTGCTGGCCATCTGGAACGCCTTCGTGCACAGCCGCGATGCCTATGCCGTCGCGGTGCCGGGCACGATCCTGTCCGCGCTGACCGTGGCCCTGATCGCACTGGGCCTGATCCTGCTGTCGATGCAGCCGCCGGTGCTGCAGGGAGGTCGTCATGGCTAGGCACATCCTGCCCACCGTGGGCGCCCTGGCGCTGGCCGTGATGCTGTCGGCCTGTGCCGGCAAGGCCGAATACCATCCCGCTGACCAGTCCGGTGCACAACCGCCGTTGCCGGCACCGAAGAACTTCCTGATGCCGCCGATGCAGGTGCCCACGGGCGTCGGCTGGGCCGAGGGGCAGTCGCCCACGGTGGCCGAGGGCCTGAAGATCGAGCGCATCGCCGCCAACCTGCTGCATCCACGGCGCCTGTTGACCCTGCCCAATGGCGATGTGCTGGTGGTGGAAGGCAACGGCCCCGGTGAAGAACCGGTCACCACGCCCAAGCAGTGGATCGCCGGCAAGGTGAAGGCGCGCTCGGGCAAGGCCGGCAAGGGCGGCAACCGGGTCACCCTGCTGCGCCGCTCGCCGGGAACGAACACCTGGACCCAGCATGTCTACATCGAGGGCCTGCATTCGCCGTTCGGCATCCAGCTGATCGGCGACACGCTGTACGTGGCCAACACCGGCAACATCGTGCAGTACCACTACGTGCCCGGTGAAACCCGCATGTCCGACAAGGGCCGCGAGTTCACCGACCTGCCCAGCACCATCAACCACCACTGGACCAAGGAACTGCTGGCCAGCCGTGATGGCAGCAAGCTGTATGTGGGCGTGGGCTCCAACAGCAACATCACCGAGAACGGCCTGGCCGTCGAATACCGCCGCGCGGTGGTGCTGGAAGTGGACGTGGCCACGCGTGGCAGCCGCATCTTTGCGTCGGGCATCCGCAACCCGACCGGGCTGGACTGGGAGCCGAGTACCGGGAAGCTGTGGGCGGTGGCAAACGAGCGCGACGAGATCGGTGCCGACCTGGTGCCGGACTACCTCACCTCGGTGAAGGAGGATGGCTTCTACGGCTGGCCCTACAGCTACTACGGCCAGCACGTGGACGAGCGCGTGCAGCCGCAGCGGCCGGACCTGGTGGCCAAGGCCATCGTGCCCGACTACGCCATCGGCTCGCACGTGGCACCGTTGGGCCTGCTGTTCTACACCGGCCAGGCATTGCCTGCGCAGTACCACGGCGGCGCCTTCATCGGCGAGCACGGCAGCTGGGACCGCTCGCCGCTGAGCGGCTACGAAGTGGTCTACGTGCCGTTCAAGGACGGCAAGCCGACCGGGCGGCCGCAGACTGTGGTCAGCGGCTTCGCCTCGAAGGACGAGAAGACCCTGATGGGTGCGCCGGTGGGCATGGCGATGGACGCCGAAGGCGCGCTGCTGGTCGCCGACGACGTGGGCGACGTGGTGTGGCGGGTGTCTGCGAAATAGCTTTGTAGCGTCGAGCCACGCTCGACTGCTGTGGGTCCGGCCTTTGTAGAGTCGAGCCATGCTCGACTGCTTTTGCCAGCAGCAGTCGAGCATGGCTCGACTCTACAAAAGGCCGGAAGCAGCCGAGCATGGGCTCGGCGCTACACTTCCGAAGGCGCCGCGCGCAGCCCGCTGAACACCGATTCCGCAGCAAACCCCACGCCACCCAGCAGCACGCCGAAATACACCACCGTGGCCACCACGAAACCGTAACCGGCGGCCACCGCCGCGCCATCGCGCTGGATGAAGCCAATCGCAAAGGACATCAGCGCCAGCGCCGGCAGCGTATTGCTGAACGGAATCGGCCCGGCCGGCGCCATCAGCAGCAGGGTCGCGAACACCAGCATCAGGTTGTTCAGGCGCATCATCTTCCTCGAGCGCACCATCACCGCCAGCCGCATCGGCCGCGACAACCGCTCCATGCGGTGCACCCACTTCAGCGCACGACCCAGGTTGGCCTTCAGCTTGTCGGTGGCGATCTCGCGGCGCGCCAGCTTCTGCGGCACCCACAGCGGGCGGTTGCGCACCCGGCTCAGGCCGATCAGCAGGATAGAGGCACCAAACACCGTACTCAGCCCGGGAATCGACACCGGGATGATGAAGATGGCCGAGAGCAGGATCACGATCAGCAGCAGGCCCTCATCGCCCAGCGCGCTGAGCAGGGTGCCGACGCTCACCTGGTCGCCGGGCAGCTCGTCGATCATCTGCTCGATCTGCTGGGCCAGGGGCGCGCTGTCGTTGGTTTCGGGGGCACGGTAGGTCATGCGTCGCAAGGTTCTCCAGGGAAGGGCGGTCAATGGGCCGTCCTGCGGTGGGGGACGCACAGGCTCCCGCAGTATCCCGGCCAACGTGGGCAAAGAGGTGAACCGGGCATGAGGGGTTAAACTGGCATGCCCCGCACGAGTTGAACGCAATGGACATGGGCCGCAGGCAATCGACCATCGAACTGGTCGCCATCGACATGGATGGCACCCTGCTGGACCCCACCCACACGCTCACCGCGCGGGCCAAGCAGGCCATCGCGCAGGCGCGCGCGCTGGGCGTGCACATCGTGCTGACCAGTGGCCGCCCGGTTCCCGGCCTGGCACCGTTCCTGCACGAGCTGGGCATCACCGGCGACGACGACTACTGCATCGCCTGCAATGGCGGCCTGGTGCAGCGCATCGGCACACGCGAAACCGTGGTCGAGTATCCGCTCAGCTTCGACGACTTCCTGTTCTGCGAGCAGGTGGCCCGCGACCTGGGCGTGCACTTCCAGGCACTGGACAGCCAGCGCATGTACACGCCCAACCAGGACATCAGCTACTACACCGTGGCCGACTCGCATCTTTCGCGGATGCCGCTGTCCTACCGCCGCGTGGCCGACATGGACCCGTCCATGTCCTTCATCAAGCTGATGATGATCGACGCGCCCGACGTGCTGGATGCCGCCATCGCGCGCCTGCCCGCCGAACTGACCGAGCGCTTCGCGGTGCTGAAGAGCGCACCGTTCTTCCTGGAAGTGTTCGATCATCGCGCCGGCAAGGGGCCAAGCCTGCAGAAGCTGGCCGAGCACCTCGGCATCGACCGCACCAACGTGATGGCCATCGGTGACCAGGAGAACGACCTGACCATGCTGCAGTACGCCGGTACCAGTGTGGCGATGGGCAATGCCATTGACGCGGTGAAGGCGGTGGCGCGGTTTGAAACCACCAGCAACGCCGACGAAGGCGTGGCGCGCGCCATTGAGCGTTTCGTCCTGCAGTAACCGCGCGCCCATCCGCCCCGGTAGGTGCCAACCTTGGTTGGCACACGCAAACGGCAAGCGCGGGCCAAGGTCAGCCTCCACCACGCCGGGGCTATACCTACGTATAGCCCGCCCATCCCCATCGCCATCGGCGCTGTACCACGGCGCAATGGCGAATGCGGCAGTGCGATGCAAGAATTTCGCACGTCGAAATCACCCCACCGAATCCCACGGCAGATGATCGCCTTCGTCTGCTGACCGGCGCGCACCGCGCCGTCACTCCTTCAACGCAATCGCATCGCCAGCCAGGGCGCCGATACCGGTGCTGCAACGCGCTGGGCGTGTGCCTGCGCCGCTCTCTCCCTGCACCTGGATCTGCCGATGAACACCCCACCCACGACGCGCCTCGCCCTGGCCATCATCACGGCCATCACCGCACCTGTGTACGCCGCCGAGACTCACGACGCAGCACATGACACCCCCACCACCTTGAACGCCCTGCAGGTCATCGCCACCCCGCGCGGTGCGGCCGTTGCGCCCACCCAGGTGGTCGGTCCAAACCGCTACATCATCAAGGCCGAAGACCTCGACGCGATGGTCACCGGCAACAATGGCCTGGCCATGCTGAAGCAGGTGCCGGGCGCCAGCTACACCGCCACCGACGGGCTTGGCCTGGATATCTCCGCCACCAGCCTGTTCGTGCGCGGCTTCCGCATGAACGAAATGGGCATCACCTTCGAGGGCGTGCCGCTGAACGACAACGGCTTCCTCTCGCTGACCGGCACCAGCGTGGTGAACGTAGGCGTGCCCGATGGCATCGGCGCGATCACGGTCAGCCCCGGCGGCGCACCGGTCAGCGTGTTCTCCAGCAGCGTCAACGGCGGCAGCCTGGAATACCGTCTGCGCGAGCTGCAGGAAACGCCCAACCTGCGCGTGAAGCAGGGCGTGGGCAGCAACAACACGCTGGTCACCACCGTATCCGGGCAGAGCGGCCAGCTCGGTGAGCACGGCCCGAAGGTGCTGGTCGACCTGCAGCGCGTGTCCGCCGACAAGTACCAGGGCGAGGGCACCCAGAACTTCCTGCGCGGCGACCTGAAGCTGCAGCAGGACGTTGCCTGGGGCGACTTCACCGTGTTCCTGTCCGACAGCAAGGCCAAGGTCTGGGGTTACAACAACATTTCCTTCGACATGATCCGCAAGCTGGGCTGGAAGGCCGACATCTTCTATCCCGATTATGCGTGGGCGTGGTACGTGGCCTCGCCGGAGAATGCGGACAAGTCCTGCGGCGCCTACACCTGCGGTGAGCTGTCCGAACTGATCCCGTACGACACCGGCCAGATCACCCGCGATCGCGTGTCCTCGATCAACCATCGCTTCCAGATCACCCCGGCGCTGAGCGGCAACGTGCAGCTGTACAACGCCAACAGCCACACCCAGGCCACGCTCACCGACCCGACCGTGCCGTCGCCCAACGGCGCGCCGTTCTCCGAACAGGTGCAGACGCCGCGTGTGAATCGGCTGGGCGGCATGCTCAACCTGCAGTTCGAGACCGGCGCGCACACCTTCACCGCCGGCTTCTGGCAGGAGAAGAGCAAGGCCGCAGCCAAGACCGAGTGGTACCAGCAGCCGCTGCTGGGCGAGGGCCCGCCGCTGAAGGCCACCGGTCCGTTCGATGTGTACGGTCCCGCGTTCAAGACCGACAACGCATCGAGCTGGGTGACCCGCTCGCGCCAGTTCTACCTGCAGGACGACATCGTGTTGAACGACACGCTGAAGCTGGGCGTCGGTTTCAAGGCCGTGGACTTCCGCACCAGCGGCGGCGGCCTCGGTGACGCCAAGGACCGGCCGGTGAACGGCACGCTGCGCGCGAAGAGCAACTTCCTGCCGCATGTCTCCCTGTTCTGGAGCCCGACCGAATCCACCGATGCCTTCTTCGACCTGGCCAATACCATGAACGGCTACCGCGTGGCCCAGCGCGGCAACATCGGCTACACCGCCTCGGCGTGGACCATCACCGACCAGGAAGAGTTCGACCGCGTGGCCGGCACGCTGCGCCCGGAGAAGAACTGGAATCTGACCGTGGGCGCGTCGCATCGCTTCGACCGGCTGACGATCACCGGCGACGTGTTCTACAACGACATCCGCAATCGCCTGCTATCGGCCGCCATCGGCACCCAGTTCGCACAGATCAATACCGTGCGGTTGATGCCGAAGATGCACGTGATTGGTGCCGACCTGGGCATCACCGCCGACCTGACCGACCACCTGCAGTTCTACCAGGGCGTGGCCGTGGCCCGTTCGTACTACGACAGTGATTTCGTGGTGGGCGACACGGTGTACCCGATCAAGGGCAACGCGCAGCCGGGCTATCCGCAGATCTCGCTGGTCAGTGACCTGTCGGCGCATTTCGGTGACTGGCGCTTCGGTGCCACCAGTACCTCCTACCTGCGCCAGCCTTTCACCTACGAGAATGACATCCGCGTGCCGACCTTCTGGCAGGTCAACACCTATGCCGCCTACCGCTTCGGTGCGGACAGCGCCGTGCCCGGCCTGGAGCTGCGGCTGGACGTGAGCAACCTGTTCAACCGCCACAACATCGGCACCGCCACCATCGCCGGCTCGTCGTTCTCGGGGGACTACCAGACCCTGCAGCGCAGCGCGCCCCGGCAGCTGATGTTCAGTACCTCGATGACCTTTTAAGTAGATCCACGCCATGCGTGGATGCACTTGGCGGTCCCCAAGCAGGTGCCCAGATCCGTCCAGAAACCCGCCTTGCGCAAACAACAGGGGTTTTCTGGCAGCGACGCAAGGTTCCCACAATGTTGCTGGGTCATGCTGTCGGCATGGCACAGCACAACCCGCGAACCCCGCTGTTCGGCATCCGGGGCCCAGGACGGCCCCGGCAGGCGCTGTCCGTGGCGCCTGCAATCGACCTGCGGGCCGAGTACCAGTTCTGGCAGGTCTACGAACGCGTGGTCCGCCCGCTGCCCGGTGGTGGGCTGCCGCAGGCGTGGCTGGTGTGCCAGAAGGTCTATCGCGACCGCTGGCAGCACCCGGAGGACAGCGAGGCGGCGGGGCTGTCGCGGGTGCTGTTCGGCGACAACATGACGGCTGGCCGGGCGTCGGAGCTGGCGGAGCTGCACGCGCTGGTCAGCCGTCGGGTGGCGTTGCTGGCGAAGCGGGGGCGGGTGGATTCCGCAGCGTGATGCGCGCCCTTGGTGGGGTCGACTGTCAGTCGACCCCTCTTCGTGCCCAACTGTAGGTAGAAGGCCGTGCGTGGTAGATGTACCTGCCGCATCCACTGCGGCGGATTGCAATGCTTGTCTCCCGTGCGGTAGCGTGGTCAGGTACACCCCGGTACCGTCTCTGTCCTTCTGGGCATGCGGCCGGGGTATTTTTTTGATTGTTGCTGCTCGCGTGCAGACGAGGGCTCCCGGCAATCAGGCTCATGCATTTCCCCGATCCAACTGCCGGTAACCAATCGCCTCAGCCAGATGCGCCGTCTGGATCACCTCGCAACCCGCCAGATCCGCAATCGTGCGCGCCACGCGCAGAATCCGGTGCATCGCCCGCGCAGAAAGCTGCAGCCGTTCGATGGCCTGCTCCAACAGATCCTGATCGGCCTCGCTCAGTTTCGTACAGGCACGCAGCGCCGCCGGTGGCAGATGGGCATTCAGCCCGCCACGCGCCTGCTGCCGGGTATGCGCGGCTTCCACCCGTGCACGTACCGCAGCACTGGGCTCACCCAGCGGCGTACTCTCCCGCAGCTCCACCGCGTCCATACGCGCCACACTGATATGTAGGTCGATGCGGTCCAGCAATGGGCCGGACACCCGCGCGCGATAGCGGTTGATACGTTCGTCGCTGCACAGGCAGCGGTTGCTACGGTCCCCGGCCCAGCCACACGGGCAAGGGTTCATCGCTGCCACCAGTTGGAACCGTGCGGGATACTGCACGCTCCGCGCCGCACGGGCGATGCGGATGTGGCCGGACTCCAGCGGCTCGCGCAGGGTTTCCAACGCGCTGCGGTTCCACTCCGGAATTTTGCACTATGCACCCACGATATCGTCAAAATTTCCCTTTGGGCCTTTCCATCCCAGCGTTCAGAAGGAGTAGACGCTCCAAGGGAGCGATGCCGCCTTGCCCGCGTACTCCTGATCGACAAAGGCCAACATCAGGGTCAGACCCCTGCCGCGCTGGACTTTCTTCGCCAGAGCGTCGACCTGGGCACGCACCTGCCCATTTGCCATCGCCACCTGTACGGCCAACAGGTGACCGAGCGTGTCCATGGCCATGTGCTCCTTGCCCCACTTCTTCCGCTTGTAGCCATCGTAGCCACAGCGCGGGCCACTTTTGTACCGCTTTTCAGGGTGAAGATTCGTGCGGCATCAATCGTCAAGCGGCATCCAACACAGTGCACTGGACATCAAGCGCAAATCGCCTTGGGCTTTCGTGCTCCAGGATCCATCAAGGTCAGATACGTTGTAGCAAACATCCATTCCTCATCGGTCACGACTGTTCGGTAAGGACGGTGCGCTGTCATCCCACTACGGTAGCGGGACTACGCCAGAGTTCGTAACACGCTCTAGGTATCAGCGCATAGCGCGCTCATACGGCAGGTCATACTTAGTCTGTGGACGGACGTCAGTCTCCACGGCAATGCTGAGATTAGCCCGAACACCTCTACGGGCTGGCTAGTCATGTCACTTGCGCAGGTCGTTTAGGCTGCCAAATAAATTGAATTTTGTACGCCTATTGCTTAAGGCTGCGAGCGTCAGATTCGACCTTGATCGTCTCAGACTTTTCCTGACCAAGTCCTGTGAGTTTACAGGGCTCATTGATGCCGCATTCATGATTGATATCTCTTGGCAAGCGGCGATCAGGTTCGTTACTGGAGGTTGAACTCACCTCTTGTTTGGGCTTGGTCACTACGTCATTCTGCGGCGAGAGAGCAAACCATGCGCATGCCAGACTTAGAATCATGACGGCAGCTCCACCTAGGTAGGCTGTCATTCGGAAGGAGCTCTCAGCCTGCTTCGTGGGCGCAGTCACCAGTGTGGTGTACTCACTGGCAGGTAGAAAGCGATATAGACGGTGCTGCCATTCGCCACGCAAGGAACTTTGCAACCTCATGTAGCGCAGTCCGGAGAAGATGATCATGGCTATGTAGACGAGTACAACGCCGATGACCGCCATGATCAGAAGTGTGGGCGCGTTTGCAGCCACACGCGCTGCGATCAAACCGATGCCAGTCGCTACTGCTGCAGAAACCGCGCCGGTCAACTGACGGCTCATATCGGCAATCTTTGCTGTCTCATCTGAGACCGTTCTTCGTAGCTCTCCAAGGATCTTCATTGTGTCGCGACCAGTCTCCGAGAGCGTCATCTGATAAGCGATCTCGGCACTCTCTAAAGAATGTTCCAGATGGGTGCGCAAGAACACGACAACATCTTCGCTGGATGGGCCGGACCGGGCTAGCTCGCCAGCAAGAAGAGTGTGCTTTAGCTCTGCTTCACGCTCATTCTCGAAGGTCCATCTCAGTGCTTTTACCAAACTATTAAAAAGTGCACGCTCCACCGCAACTTCGGCTGGTCGGAACCGGCTAAGCTCTAGTCTGGGTGGGCCTCGGAACTTCAGCGTCCCCTCATCCGGATCAATTTCGTTGGGAATACAAGCTGTGAGTGCCGCCATGGCAGACTGAACCCAAATTTGCGCCACTGGCTGATTGAATGTTGCTTCGTCCAGCTCCGTCGGAAGCCACAAACGAAGGTCAATTGGAACCTTCCGAGCCTGCGTGTACTCGCGAACCAGGCGACGCGGTGACTTCGTTGGCGGCTCTTCCTTTGGGGGTGTCGCGTCATCCCAACCTTGAAGTGCACGCAAGCCTGTCACGATCCGACCAGTGAAGCCAGCAATTGCCCAAATCGGTGCTTGAGCTTCATCTCGCAGGGCATTGCGGAAACCTGAAAGCGTGAGGAGACGGAGTACGCCACCCTCTGCCTCCGGCTTCTTCACTTGTAACCGATATGGTCCCAGCCCTTCAGGGGTCGGCTGGACGCCGTCGACTTGCTCGCCGGCAGCATCCAACACTACATACTCCCACTTGAGCTCCCTGCAGAGTGCCCGCAAAGCATCCGTATCGCGCTCGCCAAGGCCCGACACCATTGCACTGTCGGCAACTTCCCGCACGTACACCCCGCCCGCATCAACGAGGTGATCAATGGCGTCAGCGAGAGCCTTCACGGACAATAGTCTCCTCAACGATCCTATCGGTGGTGATAGTGATGACCTCCCCCGGACCATCTTCGCGCTGCACGCGGGCAACCATTACGCCGTCTGGATAAGTGACGGTCACGCCCTCGGTGGTACGCAGCTTGCGCAGCGGAGGTCGGCGAAGCACCTGTCGATCAGGTGGGAAGGCCAATCCCGTGAGGCGTTGTGACTGGAGTTTGCGAGTAGTTCGATGACGCAGTACGAGTTGCACTTCCTCATTTGGGTGCCCTGCTGCCGCAAAGACAGACTCGATGATTGCCTCCTGGTCGATCTGCTGCCTATCGCGCAAGTGGGCCTTGGCGGCACTTAGCGCGGCGGCGGCATCGTTGTTAGGGAGATAATCGGTCGAAGCAACCATGACTTGGCGCAATGCCTCCAGAAGTGCACGATTTAGCTCTTCGTCACTACGGGCACGATCCACCTCCAGAAAGGCGGAAAAGTAGTCGGCAATGTCTGGCGACGTCTTGGTTCGATCCCGTGCAGACACCTGCGACTCTGCAGCGCCGCTCGTAATGCGAATGAGTGCCGACTTTTGAATTGCCTTCTTGTCATCAATGAAGGCGTGGACGATCTGACGCAGGCGCTGCTGCCCATCCTCCTCCACTGCCTGCTCTATCGCTTCGCGGTAGTCGTACTTGATGAGGCTGTAGATCCGGACGGCCGGATCGTCAACTCGTAGCTCAAAAATAAAGAAGGCACCGTCGCGAGCGGTGTTACGATGCTGCCCAGAGAATGAATCCGAAATCGCTTGAGCCCCTGCCTCAAATTCGACCGCGCCAACTGCAATTTCCGCCAGTGCATCACGGGTTCTGGACCGTTGCCGGAACTCGTGTACCGCAGCAGCATCAGTATCCCGAATACGCGACAGGAAAAACGGCGCGTGTTCGACTGCCCGTGCGGGTTGCGGCTCAAACTCACCGTCACCGACCACATGCAGAATCATATTGTGGATACGCAGCTGCTGACGTTCATCTTCAGTGAAAAATCCCATCTTGCTAACTCCCTGTTCCCCTGGTCCTTTCCGCGCGTCTGAGCAAGAGATGGATTTACATTAGACTCAGCGCGTCGCACTGGCAGAGACTACCCTGTTTTACACAGCCATAGTGTCTCGGGCAGGCGCCCTCCATTGGGCTGGCTCCGCCTGGCTTGGCACCTTCCGTCCGCTTCCTGGGCCCTTTGGGAGCCGAACACGACCTAGCAGCATGCTGCACGTCGAGTTTAGTCCGCAGTGCCAGGCCAATTGCGCGCAAAGAAGCCGCTCCAAGGCTCCGCGCAGGGTCTATGGTGGTCAATCCATCCCCTCCGAAAGCGGCCCTTCCAATAGCTGTCCAGTCAAAGCTTGTGCCAACCGGGCCAATCGGCTGTGTGAGTGAGCTTACGGAGCTCTTCCGCTTGGCACCTGCAAACGTCAACAAAAGACAACGTCCCCACCATTCGACGGACGCAAGAACTCCTTCAAAGCTCAATGTTGGAATGGCCATCCTTTCCCTACAGAAGCGAAACCTGCTGGCGGGTGGCAGAGCGTTTCATGAGCGATCTTCAGCAGCCCCTGAAGACTACCCCTACTTGTCGCAGTGGCAAGAGAGGACAGCCATAGGTGATATGGCCCTGGGGCGCATTCCCGAGAGCTTCACGTGAGTAGTGGTCGGGGTAGCCCATGCTCGCCGGCGTACGCTTCTAGCTTGAAGAGGAGATAGGGGCAGTCATCGACCCAACACACGTTAATCTGCGTGCTTAGGGCAGTGGGACTGGGCTAGAAGCCAGGCTTGAACCTCCATGTAGCGGCAGTTGGCCCTATGACCATATTCAAAGCCAGATGATTGTGCGATGCATCTGGCTGGCGAACTCTGAACTACGCGCTTGAGTAGAGGCATATGTGCTCGATGGTCGCGCCTCGAAACTATCGTCGCCGAACCAAGTAGCCTGATTCGCAAGCCGTTTACCCGCCAACGCGTGCCCAAATTGCTCGGGGCACGCCTTAGGGCGAACTTCCGCTTAGCCCCGCACCGCTCCCCGCACCCCTCACAAAGTGCTCATGAGGGCAGCAACGCGATTCACTGCTCAGTTGGCTCTACAGGCATCAAGCCCGACTGCTGCAGCCAAGCATCGAAGCCGATGCTACCCGTCCAAGCACGCCCAGCCGGGACCAGCGTGTCCACATGGAGTGGTGCACCAAAGTAGAGCGACTGTGCGTCGCCCACCACTCGCCTTGAGTCGCCGGTCAGGGACAGGAAGCGATTGGCGAGCTCGGCCATCGGTACGCGCTCAGGGCCAGCGATTTCCACCACGCCATTGGCCGGCGGCTGCTGAGCGATGCGGGCCACCGCATCGGCCACGTCCTCGGCAGCGATCGGCTGCACATCCGCCGCGGGCAGCTTCAGTGTGGGGCCATCGCCAGCGGACTGGATGATACCGGGCAGGAACTCGAAGAACTGGGTAGAGTGAATGATTGTGTACGGCAGCCCAGAATCGCGGATCAGACGTTCCTGGGCGATCTTGCCGCGGAAGTAGCCACTGGCGACCAGCTTGTCGGTTCCGACCACCGACAGGGCGACATGGTGGCCTACGCCGGCGCGGCTTGCTGCAGCAAGAATATTGTGACCGGCAGTCACGAAGAACGACAGCACTGCGGCGTCTTCAAACGACGGTGAATTGGCCAGATCCACCACCACATCAGTACCTGCCATTGCCGTGTCCAAGCCTTCACCGGTCAGCACATCGATGCCAGTGGATGGCGCGGCCACCACGATGTCATGGCCTGCCGTACGTAGGCGCTCTACCACCTTGCTGCCGATGCGGCCGGTACCACCGATGACGAGGATTTTCATGGCATGTCTCCTTGAATGTGGAAGGGGCACCCTGGCCTACCGGGTACTGTCGAAGCTTAGAGAGGCCACGTTCACCATGGTAGGCGCACGCGGGGACGTACGCTGTTGCTGGCCACGCATCAATCTGTTCAGACCTTGACCGGCGTGCCTGGCGAATCTTGTGCAGCGACCTGGTGACTCGCCTCCCAATGCGAAAGGATATCCAGATCCATTGCGCGTATCCGCTGCGTGCTGAAGTCGATGAATGCCCGCACCCGCTTGGGTAACTGCCGCCGGCTGAGGTAACACAGGTAATGGCCGCGATCGAATGGCGCATAGCGATCCAGGCATGTCACCACTCTGCCTGTGCGCAGTGCCTCGCGTAGTTGGTAGCTGGGCAACTGGGCGATGCCCAAACCATCGATGACGGCCTGCAGCGCCAGATCGGTATCATTGAACATCAACGCAGTTTCCGGCTGCAGATGCACTTCACCACCATCGACGCGGAACTCCCAGCGCTGCATGCGCCCACCCGGCAAGCGCCTGCCGATGCAGGCATGGTCGGCCAGTGCCTCAACGGTTGCTGGCTGGCCGTGCGCCTGCACGTATGACGGTGACGCGCAGACGACCAATTGCATCGGCACCAGCTGTTTGGCAACTACCTGGCTGTCTTCCAGCACACCATCGCGGAAGGCCACGTCGATACGATCGGCCACCAGGTTTGGCACCTGCTCGTCCAGAAGCAGTTCCACCGAGACCTGGGGATATTCGGCTCGGAACGCCGACAGCAGCCGTGCAATCACGCAACGCCCGAAACCATGACTGGCGCTTATGCGCAGGTGGCCACGTGGCGGCCCTTCACGCAGGTCGCGCATCTCTTCCAGCGCCCGCTGAATGCATGCTACACCCGGTTGGCAGCCCTCAAGGAACAGCTCGCCCTCGCGGGTCAGCGAAGTCGAACGCGTGGTACGCAGGAACAAGCGCACGCCGAGCTGTGATTCCAGCTTCTGCACGCTGCGGCTGACCGCCGAACGACCCACGCCGAGCCGATCCGCTGCACGGGCGAAGCTGCCCTCTGCGGCAACCGCGATGAAGGCGAGCACTCCGGCATAGCTGGTTGAGAAAGACGCATTGATCGCATCATGACCATCATTGGCCGGGCAGGACGGCGTGGCATTCATTAGTCTTTACGCTCCAAAGTGCTTTGTCGTGCAAGCAGGTGGGCTCGAGCCAGGTCCAAGCGCTGTAGACACGTCGATACGTCCAGTCCCAGCAGTGGCACGATGTCTTCAAAGCCAGCGCCCAACACGTCGTGCAGCAGCAGGATGGCGCGTGCATCCGGCGGCAGCTCATTGAGCCCGGCAAGAAAGGCCTGCCAGACCTGCTCGCTGGCAGAGTGGTTTGCGGCAAGCGGATCCGTGGGAGTGTCCATGCCCGGAAGACGGCTGAGCCGCTTCGGCTGTGACAGTTCATTGGTGATTTTCCTTCAACACCGTGCGGCCCGATTCCGGCCTACCTGCGTCGATAGTCAGAACGTAGGCTCGCTTCGTCCCCAATGCTTCCGAAGGAGCACCGCAATGACCGCCCGCCTGGATTACGCCGCACAGTCGCCGGACCTGTTCAAAAAGCTCGGCCTGTTCTCGCACGCCGCCCACACCGCGTCGATCGAAGCCGGCATCATCGATCTGGTCAACATCCGCGCCTCGCAGCTCAATGGCTGCGGCTTCTGCCTGGACATGCACGTGAAGGAAGCCACGATCCACGGCGAGCGTGCGCTGCGCCTCCACCACCTGGCCGCATGGCGCGAATCGACGCTGTTCAGCCCGCGTGAACGCGCCTGCCTGGCCTGGACCGAAGTGCTGACCCAGCTGCCGACGCAGGGTGTACCCGATGACGTCTACGAGCGCGTACGCGGCCAGTTGTCCGAACAGGAAATCGTCGACCTGACCTACGCCGTGATGGCGATCAACGCCTGGAACCGCGCCAACGTCGCCTTCCGTACCCCCCCCGGCACTCTGGACAAGGCCTTCGGCCTGGACAAGGCCAACCTGGCCTGAGCGCCCAGCGCTGCTGCCTCGCGGGGGCGTCCCGCATCCGTACAGGAGACCTGCATGCGTTCCCTTCCCACCCTGGCCCTGCTCGCCCTGCTGCCTCTGGGCAGCACCGCTGCCGCACCGGCCGCTGCAGCGCCCGAACCCATCGTGCGCGAAGTCATGACCCGCGCCTTGCCGGATCAGCCCGGCAAGGAAGCGTTGATTCTCACCGTGGAATACCCACCCGGCGGTGCCGATCCGGTACACCGCCACGACGCGCATGGCTTCGTCTATGTACTGGAAGGGCAGATCGTGATGGGCGTGGCCGGCGGGCCCGAAGTCACCCTCGGCCCCGGCGAGGCCTTCCATGAAGGCCCGGATGACCTGCATACGGTCGGCCGCAACGCCAGCAGCACCAAGCCGGCGAAATTCGTGGTCTTCCTGATCAAAGACATCGGCAAACCGGCCGTACTGCCTCCGCACTGATCGCAACCCGCCGCCAGCTCCCTGGATGGGTCTCCGGATGTCACAATCCGGAGACCTGTCCCGTCTACGCTGGCATGGACGATTCGACCGCCCTGTTCACCCGCCTCCGCCCACGCCTATTCGGCGTGGCTTATCGCATGCTCGGTTCTTCACACGAGGCGGAAGACGTCGTTCAGGACGTATGGCTGCGCTGGCATGGTGCCAACCAGGCGCAGATCGAGAATCCAGAAGCCTGGCTGGTGGCCACCACGACCCGGCGCGCCATCGATGCCCTACGCCTGGCCCGCCATGCACGAGAACACTATGTCGGCATGTGGCTGCCCGAACCTTTGCTGACCGACGACAGCAGCACACCCGAGTATGTACTGGAAACTGCCAGCGACCTCTCGCTGGCCTTTCTCAACGTTCTCGAACGACTGGCCCCGGACGCACGTGCGGCTTTCCTGCTGCACGATGTGTTCGACCAGGATTATGACGTGGTGGCCCGGACGCTGGACAAGACCGAGGCGGCCTGTCGCCAGATCGTACATCGTGCACGCCTGCAGTTGCGCCAGGAGCGACCACGCTACAACGTGCCTCAGGAGGTGCATCAGAAACTGATGCGCCGCTTCGCCGAGGCCGCATCCAGCGGTGATCTCAAGGCAATGAAGGCGTTGATGGCCGAGTCAGCCGTGCTGATCGGCGATGGCGGGGGGATCGTTACCAGCTTCCCGAAGCCGATGGTGGGTGGGGCACGCATCGCACAGCTCCTGTATGCCCCACACCTGAGACGCAGAGAACAACTGCGGATGGTGCCCACCATGCTCAACGGACGGCTGGGGCTTCTGCGCTATTTCGAAGACGTATTGGAGTCAGCCATGGCCTTCGATACTGATGGCGAACGAATCATCGAGATCCTGGTACAGCGCAACCCGCACAAGCTTCTCGGCCTTGGCCAGCCCACTTCCATCCAGTAGATGGATTCTGCACGTGATTGCAGCTGAGGCGACCGGCGACGCGCATCCAGTGGCGCGCGGATCTACTCCATCGCCTCATCGAACAGACGGCCGCTGAATTGCGCCACCCAGGCCAGTCCGCAGAACGCGGCAACGAGTAAAGCCGACAGTGGCACGATGATCCAGCACGCCAGCATACCCACCATGTGGTCGTCGAACAGTACCAGCGGTCCCATCGCATCCAGCAGCCCGAAAGGCAGCAGCAACGCGAACAGGCACAGCAGCACCCCTTCGGCCAACACCTGGGCACGGGTGTCGGGCCCCACTCTCATGCGCTCAGCCTGTGCCTGCAGGCCCCGCAGTTCATGCAGCAGGCGATGAAGTTGCAGGAACGCCGCCGGGTGCAGCTGGTCAGCCAGCAACAGTGACTTCAATGCCTCGCCCTGCAGTGCCAGCACCTCGTTCCCCGGGCTATCGGCAGCCAGAATGCGAGCCAGTTCGCCTGCATCTACATACCGGGCCAGCGCGTGGCGGAACAGCGTTGGCTTCTCTGGAGGCTGGTAACTCAATCCATATTCCAGACTGCGGTTGCGATCATGCCTGCGCTGTTCCCATGCCTCATCGAAATACAGCTGGTAGCGCAATGCCATCTGCCACGCCAGGTGTCGCTGGCCCAGCTGCTGCGCGGCAGGCCTATCATTCAGCGCGGTATCTCCGAGCAAGAGCCAACTGCGACTGGCCGCAGTGATAGCCGCCTGCAGTCGCCGCACCTCACCAGTGCGTTCAGCACTGCGCGCCGCCTTGAAGCCAAAGGTGATGGCCAAGGCCGCACCGAGCAGTACCAGAAGACTGGCCGGCAGTCGGATCCATGCGCCGTCGGTCCAGCGATACAGGGCGATGATCGCCGCTGAATAGGCAATGACCTGCACCACAGGGCGTCTAATGCCGTATATCAATCCGTGGACCGCGTGAAGTGTTCCGCTGTTCATGGCCACCTCCTTCCCGCCTGCCGGCGGTCATGGCAGAGGCCCCGGTGCGTCACCGGGGCCCTTGCGTTTACTTCTGCTGCAGGAAGGCCAACAGGTCCTGGTTGACCTTGTCCTTGTGCGTTTCGGTCAGGCCATGCGGCGCACCCGGGTAGACGATCAGCTTGGCACCCTTGATCAGCTTGGCCGACATGCGACCAGCAACGTCGATCGGTACGATCTGATCATCGTCGCCATGGATCACCAGCGTCGGCACGTCGAACTTCGCCAGGTCCTGGCGGAAATCGGTCGCCGAGAACGCGGCGATCGAATCGTAGGTATTCTTGTGGCCACCCAGCATGCCCTGCGCCCACCAAGCGTCGATCATGGCCTGGGACATCTTCGCACCCGGGCGGTTGAAGCCATAGAACGGCCCGGAGGGAATGTCCCGGTACAGCTGCGAACGATTTTCCAGCTGTGCCTTGCGGATGCCATCGAACACCTCGATCGGCACGCCACCGGGGTTGTCGGCGGTCTTGAGCATGAACGGCGGCACCGAGCTGATCAGCACGGCCTTCTTCACCCGGCCAGTGCCGTGGCGGCCGATGTAGCGCGCCACTTCGCCACCGCCGGTGGAGAAGCCCACCAGGGTCACGTCGTGCAGATCCAGAGTGCTGATCACCGTGGCGAGGTCATCGGCATAGTGGTCCATGTCGTTGCCTTCCCACGGCTGGCTGGAGCGCCCGTGGCCACGGCGGTCATGCGCAATCACGCGGTAGCCATGGTTTGCCAGGAAGATCATCTGTGATTCCCAGCTGTCCGAGTCCAGCGGCCACCCGTGGCTGAAGGTAACCACCGGGCCATCCTTCGGGCCCCAATCTTTGTAGTAGAGCTGCACGCCATCGGCAGTAGTGATGATGCTGGCAGTGTGGGCAATGCTGGTGACGGCGACCTGACGCGCCGGCTCGGCCGCCTGCGCCGAAATGCCAGCCTGAGAGCTCAGGGCCAACGCAGTGGCAGCCAGGGTACGGGTTACGGTGTTCATGGTGGAACCTCCTATGGAGTGAATGGGTTTCGACACGGCTACTGTGCGCCCTTGCGGAGGACGATAAGCAACACGGAGTACTGGAAACTTGATCAGAAATCCCAATAGACCGGAACCCACCGGAAAGCCTCCCCATCCCGAGACACGCGACCAACCGAGGGAAATGGCAGATGGGTGGCGACCAACATCTCTCCGGTGCCGGCGAGCTGGCTCAGCAGTTCAATACGCACCCGCGCGGAGTCCTCCGGGTCATGCTCGAAGCCGTTGTGCCAGTTCGGCTGATCGAATCCCACCGTGAAGACCGCATCACCGGCAAAGGTCAGTGCCTGCCCTTGGGATGCCACACGCACCACGCAGTGGCCAGGGGTATGCCCTCCAGTGCGGCGAGCGACCACACCCGGTGCGATCTCATGCTCGTCTTCAAAGGTGCGCACGTACCCGCTGTATTCGCCCCAGAAATGCTTGGCCGTCGCACGCAGCGCATCCGGGAAGCCTTGCGGCATGTTGGTCTGGCTGAAATCCGGCGACTTCCAGAACTCTACTTCCGCCGCAGCCACATGGATCTTCAGGTCAGGCCGCAACTGCTCCTTAACCCCTTCCACCAGCAAGCCACCGATATGGTCCATGTGCATGTGGGTGATCACCACGTCGGTGATCTCGCCCAGTTCGATACCGGCCGCACCCAGACGGCGGATCAGTTGGCCGGCGCGCGGCAACTGCAGGTCCGGGTCCATGCCCAGGCCAGCATCGATGAGGATGGTGCGGTCGCCACTGTGCACCACCATCACGTTCAACGCCCAGTCGAACGCGTCCTGCGGCAGGTACATTTCTTCGAACCATTCAGCACGTTCCGATGCCGGCACGTTATGGCCGAGCATCTGCGTCGGCAATGGCAGAACGCCATCACTGATCACGAGGACCTCGACATCACCTACCTTCAGGGCATAACGCGAGGGCACCAGCTCGTCGCGTGCTGGGGCAACGGGAACAGTAGTACTTTCAAGGCTGAACATGAGGGAATCTCCACGATAGGTTGGCTGGCGGACAGCAATACGAGGCTGGCGCGAGAATCCGGGCGCTTTCGCACAGCGCAAGGCATTGCGTTGCCACGGCGGAACTGTCCGACAGGACAACACTGCTTGCTTCGCTCAAAGGCGAAGATCACTACCCGGAACACGGCATTGGCCGTGTGATTGCAGCCTAGGCATTACTTTGCGCGGGCAGTAGGCCCTCGCGCGGAGATGTAATGTTGCCTGTTTGGAAGCAGTCGAACCGCTAGTTCACAAGCTACGCAAGGTGCTACTTGGAACAACATCCACGCACCAAGTGGCGCCCGATTGCGCATCGCGCAATTGATAATTTATTCGCCAAAGCGAGTTGCCCAAGCTCGCTCGCACGGTCTGCCAGGCGAGCGGGCGGTATCGCGACTTCCACTCCTTGAAGATCATCGCCCTGTACTCAAGAACATTCCAAGAGAATTTCTAAGCGCGCGACTCGGCGCGCTCTCTCCTTCGTGTTCTCGAACCAGGAGCGCGCAGAGCCCTCCCGGTCAACTAGCAGCAAGGAGATCGCTGATATGCAAGAGAGGTCTATTGAAAGCCTGATCATCGCCGCATTAGCTCAGCGGAAGGCTGGGCATCAGTACGCAATCTGCCCTCATCGAGGGAGGGGCAACGAAGGCCTTAAGGTTGAGGGGCTGGACATAAGAATCATCCCAAAAATATCGGGAAACTCGGACGAGCGGGGGAGTAGCTGGCAGACTCCATCATCCGGCGCAGTCCCTCAACAGCGAGCCACGGCCACAGCTAATGCAATCGCCTCCAGCGATCACTCAACGACCACCCGAACCCCATGCCCGATGCCGCGATGAAACATCTTCGCATACGGGCACACGCGCTCAGTATTACGTACCAATTCTTCAGCCTGAACAGGATCCATCCCAGGCAATGACACAACGATCTGTGCCTGCAGCAAGTAGAGTCCATCGACTGGATCGCGAGCAAAAGTGACCGCAACATCAACACACGGGTTCGGAAGTTCCAAGCCCGCCCGCGCAGCAACGAGCACCAAAGCGCCGTGAAAACAGCCCGCATAACCTGCAGCTAGCAGCTGTTCCGGGTTCGTCCCTCCGCCCGGACCTCCAAGATCAGGTGGCAGGCGCAAGTCCAGCGCTAACTCCCCATCGTCCGATCGCACAACGCCGGAAGCTCGCCCGTGCTTGCTCACACCTCCGCTAACCCGTACGCGCCCGGTGTACAAAGGCTGCGCCTCATCTCCATAGTATTTATCCAGAACTGCAAGCGAAGGTCGATTAATTTCGCTCATAGAAGCTCCAAAAAACGTGTGATGACAAATGCCAGCTAACTCGCCTAGGGTGAGGCACCGTAGTGTCCTGCAGCTACAGCACCGCCCTGCACCAATCCCTTCAGGATCAACTACACGAAGCCGATCGCGCACCTGTCACCGGTGCATGCGGTCTACGATCACTTGGCAGACCCATAGCAACTTCGACCATGCCTGCGCGATTGCCAACATATTCAAGAACTCTACATGCGCAGCACAAGGATACAAAGAAGAACGCGAATTCAGTACGCTGGGGTTGGGACTCACTCCGTTTCCTCACCCACATCAATTGGTCAAACCGGCTGCATACTCTAACTAAGCACCGAAACTAAGCGAGAATCACGGCGGGGCAGCATGACTATTTTCCTATGGCGAGGCTTGAAGCATCTGCTTGCCCTTGAATCGGGCTACTTAGCGGGAAAGTGCACCTGACTGAGGTGTTCGAAAATATCAGGGATACCTATACGCCACAGCGCCAACGCTTACGTTGAACACAGTGGGCATGGGTCACAAAGCCCGGCTGTAAGTCTTCGATAGTCAGCGGCCAGAAGGATCTCTGCCCCCCCCCATATCTGGCCTGGTTCGACACACTTGAACCGACAGCGCATTCTGAATGACGGCGCGATATCCGGATTAGAGCACGCGTAGTCGATGACCTCTTGTACCGTTCTCCTTGCAGTCGCGAGCGCTCACCACAATCCTCGCTATACAGCCCGCTCCCCGAATGAGCGGACCACCAAGGAGGTCAATAGAATGAACGGCGCAGTCACCATTTTTCCATTGGTATGTGGCGATCCTTTAGCGAGCGCATCGGTAACGCGTAGCGAAGCGGTGTACCTTCATTCCTTTCGGCGCTATTACAAAACCTCGTCAGCTCAGAAGGTCGCGCGCAGGTTGAACAGCACGCGGCGCGGTTCGCCCCAATAGCCGGAGTTGAAGAAGCCGACGTTCCGGTAGTAGACCTTGTCAAACAGGTTGGTGACCGTCACGCCCACGCTCAGGTTGTCGTTGATGCGGTAGCGGCCCATCAGATCGAACAGCACATAGCCGCCCTGGCTCATCCGGCCGGTGGCCGTGACCGGCGTGCCGTTGGCATTGAAGCGACCGGTGGGAATGGGCTGCATCTGGTAGATCCCGCTCTGCACGCTGACACCGCCGCCCAGCGTCCACTGGCCATGGGTCCAGGTGGTATTGAAGCGGGCCAGGTGCATCGGGCTGGTGCTGGCGAAGCGGCTGCCATCGGGGTTGCTGCTGTAGCTGTAGGTGTAGCCGCCGGTCATGCTCAAGTGGTCGTTGATCGAACCGGAGACTTCGAACTCGCCACCCTTTGTGGTGATGCCGCGGCTGGCGATGTACGGCGAACTGCCATCAGGCAGCTTGATCTCACCGCCGTTCGGGTCCAGCTCTGCCACGTTGTCCTGCTTCATGTAGAAGCCGTTCAATGCGGCGTACAGGCGGCCGCCGAAGAAGTCGGCCTTCAGTCCGTACTCGTAGTTGCCACCGGTGGTCGGGTCCAGCAGCTGGTTGTTGATGTCGCGCCGGGCGGTGGCCTGGAACACGTCCGAATAGCTGGCAAAGGCGGTGATGCTGCTGCTCAGGTCGTACAGCACGCCCACGTAAGGGGTCAGCTCATGGGCGGTGGTGCGCGCGCTGCGGCTGGTGAACACGCCGTCGGTGTTGTAGTTGTCGGTGGTGGTGCGGTAATCGGAATAGCGCGCGCCGGCGATGATCTTCAGCGGGTCGATCGGGTTCAGGCGCACGGCGGCGTAGTAGCCGGTCTCGGTGGTGTTCACCGTGCTGGACGGAATGCCGTCGTTGTAGGTGGTCGGTCTGCCGATGTTGCCGTCCCAGCTGTAGATGCTGGGGAAGGCGGCCACGTTGTACGGGCGCGAGGTGATGCCGGCGCGGATGGTGTCCAGGTCACGATCGTAATGATTGATGCCCACCACCAGCTCGTGCGAACGACCGAACAGCTGGAATGGACCGGACGCGTACAGGTCGAAGGCATCTTCGCGGGTTTCCGACACCGAATAGGTATCGGCAATGCGCAGACCCAGGCCGGTGACCGGGTCGGCCCAGTTGCCGGTGTTGGATCCGGCCAGCAGCAACGAATCGGTATCGGTGGCGCGGTGGTTGTAGGCCAGGCGCCCACTCCAGCCGGCGCCGAACTGCTGTTCCAGGGTGGCGAAGTAGTTGGTGCTTTGGCGGTTCCATTCGTTCCAGCGCGCTGCCGCGCTGTAGGAACGCGGCATCTGCGCGCGGCTGCCATCGCGGAAGTACAGCGGCGAGGCGCTCCAGGCGCCGCCATCGGAACCGGTCTTCAGGTAATCGATGCCCGCGCGCAGGCGGGTGCTGTCGGTCAGGTCCGCTTCGATCACCCCGTACAGGCTGGGGGACTTGTCATGCTGGAAGCGCACCCAGCTTTCCTTGTCGGTGTAGGCGCCGACGAAGCGACCCCGTACGCGGCCACTCTTGCTGAGCGGGCCGGACACATCCAGTTCGGCCCGCTTGTAATCCCACGACCCGGCGCTGAGGCTGGTGCTGGCCTGGAAGGTTTCGGTCGGGCGCTTGCGCACCATGTTCACCGTGGCCGACGGGTTGCCCGAGCCGGTGACCAGGCCGCTGGCACCGCGCACCACTTCAATGCGCTCATAGATGGAGGTGTCGCTGAGGATCGAGTTGCCGCCGGCACCGGTGGTGTAGTTGGTGGGAATGCCATCGAACATGAAGTTGTTGATGGCAAAGCCACGCGCGTTGAACAGCGTGCGGTTGCTGTCATACGACTGGATGGTCACGCCGGGCGTCTGCTGCAGCACCTCGGAGATCGTGATGAGGTTGAAATCCTCGATGCGCTGGCGGGTGAACACGGTCAGCGACTGCGGGGTTTCGCGCAGGGTCAGCGGCAGCTTGGTGGCGGTGTTGGTGCCATAGACCTGGTAGCCCTCGGTGCGCTGGGTCACCATCACCCGATCCAGTTCGGTGGTGGTCGGCGTACTGTCCTGGGCGAATGCCGGCGCGGCGGCGCAGGCGAGCGACAAGGCGAGGGCGTTCCGGCGCAGGGCGCCAGAGTGCGTGTGCTTCATGGAATGACCTTTCTAGTTCAGGAACGGGAAGACGGGCGTGGCGCCGGCTTGGCCGGGCTGCGGAAACTGAGCCAGAGCACCATCGCCCCGGCACCGGCGGCGAGCACGCCGCACCAACCAACAAAACCCTGTGCAATGCCCCAGGCAGCGATGCTGGCCAGCAGGCTGGCGAGCAGCCCGAGCACGCCCAGCCCCTGCAGCAGGCGACGGCGCGGCGTCGGTGGCGCATGGCCGACCACATCGCGGTGGTGGCGTTCCATTGCCATGGCCAGGCAGGCGGAGGCGGCGGCCGCCAACAGCAGTGCGAGCACGCTCATGCGCCCGCCTCGGCCGGCGTGGTGGTGCGTGCGGCGCGGGGCTTGCGCTGCGCCGGCACGAAACGGTGCACCTTGCGCGCGGCCCACAGCAGGCCGGCGCCGATCAGCAGCAGGCCGATGTCGATGCCGGCCTTGGCGCCATCCCCGGCAGCAAGCGCGGACAGCGCGCCACCGTGCCAGGCCACCAGGTTGTACAGCGGCAGGCCCAGCGCCAATACGCCGGCCAATGCCAGCTGTTCCACCCAGCCGCGACGGGCGGGGCGCAGCAGCGCGTGCAGAAGGCAGGCCGCCCATGCGTAGAAGAACACCTTCACTTCGGCATCGCTGCGGTTGGCCAGTTCCACCGGCAGCAGGCGGTTGCCCCACAGGAAGGCCAGCATGGCCACCGGCAGGCCACTGACGAAGCCGATGTTCAGGCGTTCCACGATGCGGAAACCCAGATGCGGACGCGCAGGATCGGGCAGCTGGGTGCGACGCTTCACCGTCCACAGTACCAGCCCGGTGGCGACCATCAGCGTGCCGCCCACGCCGGACAGGAAGAATAGCCAGCGCATGAGGGTGGGCGCAAAGCGCGCTGCATGGAGACCGATCATACCGTCGCGCGCGATGACCACGGGCGAACGTGGCACAGTTGCCTGCAGCAGACCCCCTTCTGCATCGAACACGAGCAGGCCAGGGGAGCTGGCGATCCTATCGCCCTGATCTTGGCTCAGAACAATCCGCATCGCGGCATCGGCGGGATGGTCGATCCGCAATGACATGGCACGGCCACCATCCCACTGCGATTCAGCATAATGCAGCAATTCAGCGAGCTCCGGCGGCTTTGCAAAGATCCCACTAGGCGAGACTTTCTCTACCCTCGGAGAGATTTCGGCGAAGAGTGCGCTACGTCCCCCGGGATAGCCAGCCATAACCGCCCAAGGCATGTACAACGTCATCAGGGTGATCAGACCGGTGTAGGTGATCATCAGGTGGAACGGCAGTGAAAGAACGGCCAGCGCGTTGTGACCATCCAGCCAGGTGCGTTGACCCTTGCCGCGGCGGAAGGTGAAGAAGTCTATGAAGATCTTCTTGTGGGTGATGACTCCGCTGATGATCGCCACCAGCATCAGCATGGAGCAGGCACTGATGAACCAGCGTGCCCAAAGCGCCGGAACGTAGTGCAGATCGAAATGCAGTCGGTAAAAGAAGTCGCCGCCACGTGTTTCGCGTACCTGCACAGGCGTACCGTTGGCATCCAGCGTAGCCTGGTTGAGATTGCGTTGGCCCCGGGGGCGTTCCTTTTCGCCCTTCGGCTGCCAATTGACGGTGGTGGCGCTGCTGCGCGAATCGGGCAGCTCGATGCTCCAGCGCAGCGCGTCGGGTGCGGTGCGCGCCAGGAACTGCTGGGCCTGTTTCGCTGCGGTGGTGGCATCGGCGGGCAGGCCGACTTCCGGCTGCATCCAGCGGGTCAGTTCTTCTCTCCAGTATGCCGCCGTACCGGCAATGAAAATCAGGAATAGCACCCAGCCGACTATCAGACCCGACCACGTGTGCAGAATCCTTTGAGAGTCGCGAAATCCACCCATCATTGCGCGGAAATCCAAATAATCACGCCGGCCATGCCTGAAGTCAGGATCAACATCAGCAGTACGCGGACCAAATTACACGCGGCAAACGCGTAGACCGCGGTTGCAGCATGGATTGGAAAGGAAGCCATCGTTGCAAAGAGCGACGCATCGACGGCGCTCCAGGGCAAAATACGAGCAACCGCTGCAGAACAAACTCCTGCCACCGCATAGCCACCCAGCAAGGCGACAAAACCGCGCACGACCACCCCACGCTCCAGTTTCGGCTTCACTTTTCCTCTCCCGTAAGCGCCGCGCCAATCGCTATAGGGACGGACACCAAGTCAGCACCAAATACAAATGGCAATCATTCCCGTTAGTCTCAATCATAGACGCCAGAGTGGTATGTGTCGGTACAGAACGAGGAACTTCACCGTTTCTGATAAGGAACCAATTCGCATCACAACAAGGCGAGTCCCTAGCGATCAATGTCAGGCCCCCCAATGGCCTGAGCACCAGCATTGAACCCAACCCAAACGGCACACAAAGACGGTCTAACGGGCCGCCCCTTGGGCGGAGACAAGCGACGACGGAAATCTGCCGTCGCTAGTTCACACAGGCGCTCGAAATAGCCCTCGAAGGAGATTCTGACCATAAGGCTGAGCGCAATCGAAGCGACACGCTCATGTATGCGCAAGAAGCGCGGATCTCCGGCCTGGTCGCCAACGAAACAGCTTCAGGGAATTAAAATATTCACTCCCGCGCGGAGGCGGAAGGCTAGATACTGAGAACGTCGGCCTCAGTTCTGCTGACGTGCGCTAACCAGGTGAGGCCTGCGGTAAGAAGAACAAGGATTTGTAGGATCACATGGACTACTAACGTCGCCTGAGGCCTCGCCGCGGCCGGGTCACGACGATTGCACTGAATCATCTGGATCGCAATTCAACGTGCCGCGCCAAAGTGCAGTAGGTCGACGAAATCAGAGATATCCCCATGCGCGCGAGCTGGTCGTGCCTTACGTTGGTGTTGACATCGCGCTCTCGCCAGACGCTGGATTGGTCTAGGCACGGGCGGAGCATGTCAATTGAGTGCTGCAGGTAATTTGGCGATACCGCAGCAGCGGAAGCCAGGTCAACGGCGTCGAGTGCAGGACCTTCCCGAGGGATCCGAGGCCATCCGCAGCATTACATGGAGCTGCAATTGTTGTGACAGCGCACTAGCGGAGGGCTTGGGCAGTTGCTCAAACGCATGCGGATCAGGGGAAAGACCAATCTAACTGGGAACGCAGCGCATAACGCCACGCTCGACCTCATCGAGCTACTCAATAGCCCCAAACACTGTCGCTGACAGAGACGGATCTCCAACGAAATGGGAATAGCGCTTTAAATTCAGGATCAAAAGTGCGCATGAAAACCAAGGCAGCTCAATACGCAGCTCGTTCATAGCTCGCACCACGTTTCTTCAATCAAGGGCGAAATCCACCGAGAACAAAGCTCCGGAAAGGGGCAAAGAGAGGCTCCGGAAGATCATCCCAACTGAACCAACGCCATTCAGAACACTTGTCCCGCTCCATGAGCGTGACCTCACCCTCAAAGCGACGCGCGATCAAAAACAACGTGACATAGTGCCGTTCGATGTCGGCAAGGACATCGTTTGTATATGGACCAGACTCGATCGACAGCAACCTCAATCCGGTTTCCTCTTCAACTTCGCGCATCGCACACGAAACAACATCCTCTCCATACTCTAGGTGGCCACCGGGTGGCCCCCATTCACCAGAGCCATGCGAACCGCGACGCAGCCCCAGTAGGACATTGTGGCCCCTGCAGACAAGTACCCCGACGCCCACTTGAACCTGCCTCTCATCAGTCATAAAACTACTCCAAATAACCAACACAAAACCTATATCAATCATTGTCAAGCAAGCCGAAGCGCTTGCGATAGCTCATGATCATACTCGCACTGGATCGCGCCAGCGGCCAGCATTGATCAACACTTTGCTTCACAAAACGCACGCCACGCACCCATGGCGCATGAACTATAACTAGACACTCTTTCGATAAGGCCATGCCGCTACACGACAAAGGGATGGATAGCCAAACTCGGCGCGGCACCAAAGACAACTGCACTGCAGAGTCCGACGCAGCACCTAACGCTCAACGTACGCGCAGCTGAGCTTTGGCAATGGAAAGGGCTTCAACAGGAAGAGCTCGGATGCCTCAAAGGACGATCTCAAATAGTTCCCATATTTTTGATCGGCCGCCCAAGACCCAAGAGTACATCTAGGCGCGCCATAGGGGCGGGCCATCAATACGAGATTAACAAGTGATAACAGCACAGGAACCTTTAAATTCTGGCTACAACGCGCATAGCACATCTATGGATGTTGCTAGAGGCATCGACCTCACCGGCAAGCTGGCAATCGTGACTGGTGGCTACGCAGGCCTCGGGCTCGAGACCGCCCGAACGCTGGCTTCAGCTGGCGCACGAGTAATAGTTCCTGCGCGCGACATCTCCAAAGCGAAGCGAGCCATTGCTAACGTTGGCGCATGCATTGAGGTACAGTCGATGGATCTAACCGACCCAGATTCCATTCGAAATTTTTCGAGAAATATGGTGCGGTCAGGCCTTGCGCTCCACATCCTCATCAACAATGCGGGGATAATGGCATCCCCTGACCTCGAGCGAGACAGCAGGGGAAACGAGCTTCAGCTCTCAACAAACCACCTTGGCCACTTCCAGCTTACTCTGGGGCTATGGCAAGCACTGCGGCGTGCAGAGGGTGCGCGAGTAGTATCAGTGTCATCCATGGGCCATCGACTGGCCGACATTGACTATGACGACATCAACTTTATCCGCCGTGAATACGATGGCTGGATAGCCTATGGGCAATCCAAGACGGCAAATATACTCTTCGCGACTGAACTTGATAGAAGAGGAATTCAGTTTGGAATCCGAGCTTTCTCATTACACCCCGGCGGAATTGTCACAGGTCTTGCGAAGCACATCCCGACGGAGCAGTTGATCGCGTCAGGAAACATTACTTCCGACGGCGCCCCTGTTATTGATCCGGGCCGAGATATGAAGTCCATACCACAGGGTGCCGCAACCCATGTATGGTGCGCTGCGCACCCCACTCTTTCCGGAAGAGGAGGGGTGTTTTGTGTAAACTCCGATATTGCGGAGGTCGAGATCACCTCAAGCGATACGACTAACCCCGGTCCCAGTCGGAAGAACTACGGCGTCGCTCCATACGCCATTGACAGCAGCTCAGCACAACGGCTGTGGGCATTGAGCGAAGAGCTTACATGCACCCAGGCTCAGGATAGCCTCTAGGACAAGAGGATTGAGACTTTCTGCATTCCTCATTTCCAGTGATTAGATACTTCGTGTCTTACGGTCGGTGAGGTGTGCTGCAAGATGGGCATTGCGGAGGCGACGATCCACGTATGGCGCAAGAAGTACGGCGGGTGTGGGGCGTCCGAGCTCAAGCGGTTGCGATTGCTGGAGGAGGAAAATCGCAAGCTCAAGCAGTTGGTGGCTGAGCTGAGCCTGGACAAGGCGATGGTCACAAGAAAGCTCTGAGGTCTGCCCAGAAGCGCGCCTGGGTGGGTCGACTGCAAGAGCGATTTGGTAACAGTGAGCGGCATGTGCTGCGGATCGTGTCCATGTCGCGCTCGGCGTTCTCGTACATGCCCAAGGCGCGTGACAGTCGTGGATCAGTCCTTGCACGCGGACGATGTGGCCGACGCGGTGGCACATTTGGTCGCTCAATGGGGCACGCCGGATGCGATTAAGGTGGGCAACGGCAGTGAGTTTGCCAGCAGGGTCATGGGCCGTTGGGCCTATTAAAGCGGCGTGGAGTTGAATTTCTTCCGACGCGGAATGCCGACGGACAACGCGACGGAGGAAAGCTTCAATGGTTGGCTTCGGCAGGAATGCATGAACGAGTATTGGTTCTTGTTGTTGGCCGATGCGAGGAGCAAAATCGAAGCGTGGCGGGCGTTCTATTACGGGGAGCGCCTCCACCGTGAACTAGCATGGAACGCCCCTGCGGGATCCGCACGAGAACACGGGACTCAAGCGAATTTCCAGTCGCCAGAATGAGGGCGAAATCTATGTCCTACCGGCTGATTGCCCTGCTATCGGGGGAGGGGCAGGCTCACTGTCGCTACTGGCGATCGGCTGACTGTGTAGGTGGGCGATGCTCGCAGATCGCAGTTCCCATGGGATCTCTAGGAAGCTTCAAGGGCCGCCTGGTGAAATCTGAAGTCGATGTCAGGCCGTAGCGGGAGGCTGCACTGTCTACTACGCTACGCCTCCGGCAGTCCTGCCATGAGACGATGGTGTTCTGGGAAGCCTAGTTCATCAAAGACCGCTTTGAACTTCATGAGGCAGTAGCTGACATCGTACTCGCCGAAGTCAGTCAACGTATTGGCATCACCGTGAGAGTGGTGGGCGAGGTAGCGGCTCAGGGCAAGGAATGAGCGATCCTGCGCTGCAAGCTTATCCATCACAGTTCTGAACGACTCCTGCCGCTTCGTGAAGTAGAAGAACCGTTCCAGGATGCACCGCATTGCATTCGCGACAGTGGCAGTACTCACTTGGTCCTGATACGCATCCTTGACCACCTGCCACCAGGATTCGTAGTCATTCCTAAGGTCTTCGATTTTCATCGGCGCAATCGCCGTGTAACGCTTTTTGATGACGCGCTGCAGTTGCGGGGGATCTGCCTTTGTGCCGACCTTGATGAGTTCATTGAGGAAGAAGAGGCTGTGTGTAAGCACAATCACCTGCTTCACCCCCCTATTGTGCGCGTTCTTCAGGCCAATGATGTCTCTAGAGATCGTGGCGGCAATGTCGTATACAAAATTGTGCGAAAGACTAGAGATCGGATCATCAATAACAACAATCTTCCGTTCCAAGGGGGACGACGTATTTGAAACGAACGATCCAGTGATTAGCTCTACGAAGTAGAGAAATGTGATGAGCGTCTTCTCTCCCTCACTCAATGATCCGTACGTATCCGGCCCCTTACCCGGGCGCACCAGGTGGTACAGATCACCCTCACCGCGCTCGATCTTGAAAGAGTCGACACCCAGCGACTGCAGCCTGGCGTTGATCGCAACAACGGCCTCTTCTGTACCACCGCTAGTCGCGCGAAGCTCAACAAGGCGCAGCTCAGCTAGACTAATCTGCCGACGAAGGTTGGCCTTCGACTCGCGGATGGCCTCAAGTGCGTCGGCTGTGCTCTTTAATGTTGTCTTGTAAAGGGTTAGGACGCCCTCATTGTTCGCGCAAAGACGCATCCAGAAGCCGTTCTCGATTCGCGTAAGCTCGGACTGCCGTCGGCTCAGGCGTCGATTGTGTTCATCGACACGTCTGGACACCTCATCGATCGCATCATCAAGCAGGGCCATCAACGCCTTGGTGGAGTGCAATTCTATGATCCTCTGGGGCGATCCGGATTTGGTGGCCATGCGCTGAGCGTTCTCGCTTAGAAGATGACTTATGTTTGCCCAGGCGAGACGGATTGCACTGGTTTCTGAAGCGTACGGTTCCGTCTCAAGAAGGTTGTTGATCGCCTGTTCAAGGCTAGTAACGTCGGAGGCATAGGAGGACGCGAGCAATCTTGCTCGTTCCACGCGCCTTTCAAAGCTTGCATCGAATAGCTTGGCAAGCTCCTGGGGGAACGCCGGGGGAAGACTCTGCTGGCAGAACGGACAGAGATCGTGGCTTCGCTCAACGTACGGTCGCCCTTGACTGACCCAGTCGAAGTTTTCGATGTCCTTGATAAGCGCCGAAAGAGCACTGTCGCTTGAGCCAATGATCGGGTCGGGCCAGATCTCATCGTGTTCGATGCGATCGAAATTGGGAAAGTCGACAACAACCCGAGGCTTGGGCATCGAATGGCTGTCGCCAAGCTCGGTGAGCAGCTGCTCAAGCTTCTCCAGTTCCGGCGGTTCCCCCTCATAGGTAAGCCTCGACCTGGCTTGGAGCGCGTCAAAGAAGCGCTGTTTGGAATTCCCGTATGGCAACCAGCGCTTGAACGGGCCATCCTTCAGCAACGCGTAGCTTTTCCACACTCCCCTGATCGCACTATCATGGGCACTGTCTGCCTCGATCTGGCGCAGCTGCTCTTGCTCTGCCAGGCTTTCATGTTGATCACGCCAAGTAGCGATCTCGTGCTCCAAGCCCTCAGCAGCTTCCAAAGCAGACGATTCAGGGTCACCAATGGTGAAGATCCCTGGCATATCGCCCCGGTTGCGAAAATTGGCTTCGACGAATTGGTCGTTGTAAACCAGATAATCATACTTTGCGTCCTGCGGAAATACGCTCAGTACGCAATTGGGTATGGGATTCTGGCCCATCCCATAGCCCTGGATGACCTGGCCGATCGCAGACTTCCCCGTGCCATTGAGGCCATAGAAGTAGGCGACACGCTTACTTGGCTCGAAAGAAATTGCAGTGCTCGATGCTGGATCGAAGCTGCGGAAACCCTGAATGCTGATGGTTCGTATCATGCCTCTCCCCCAGAGGTCGCCCTTCCCATGGCTGACGCACAGCGGTAGCCACCGCCAGCGTTCTTTACGTAGGCGCCTACATTACAACGGGAAGGCGCACCATGCATGTCAGCTATAGTTATGCGGACTAATCCACGCGCATTCACACTTCTGGCCGAGCCGATTCGCTCCGGGCTGGCTCAACACCAGTATGGTTAAGGCGGTATCAGCCCAGGCCGCAGCTGCTACGCGCGCCTAAGCATCGACTGTTCCACCAGCCTCCAGGTACTGTCGTACCGTAGAGAGTCCAGCGACTCCCCCGCTGCACATCAGGGCTACTGCGGTGTCTCCTTTGAAGGGTGCGGCAGCGTTGGCTCGACGAATCCATGCGTTTGCCTGTTGCCGATTGGGAAAGATGGTGCGTAGCGCGCGATAGATGCCAATCACGTAGCTGATTCGCTCAAGCAATTGGGGGGGGGCGCCGAAGGTCACAGCGTCCAACGAGCATGGCGTCCCCCGATAGGCAGTCCAAGAATGGAAAGCTGCTCGTGGATGGTAAGTGACCAAGCCTCAGCGATTTCCACAAAGGCCTTCAGTGCCGGCTCCACGAGGCGCGGATCGCTATCGAAGAATTGGATGCTCATGACTTGATACCCTGACAGCGTCTGGCTCATCCTGTTCCCTAATACAACGTGGGACGCTGCGGGTTAGGAACATGGCTCAACGAGTTGATCCAGCCCGTCCTTCGGAAGCTTGCCTAGTTGCACCGCCTCAAAGTCCAATCTGCGTAGGCGGGAGCCTACAAGTGTGGCTGTCCGTCGCGCGCCAAGAGTACGATCATCATGGAAGATCACGGTCCATGGGGCAGGATGTATGCTTACCTCTAACCGAACTGGCTAGTTCATGCAGCCGTTCGTGCCACTTGCGCGGGTATAGGGCACGCTCAATGCGCTGTACAAGCTTGCCGCATTGCCAGCCCATCCGGCCACCCCATTAGCGGCGTACCAGTAGGCTCACGGGATGGACAGATGCCTGGCCGCGGCGCAAGGTAGTGGCTCGTAGTAGCAGCCGAGACCCTATATGAAGCCAACCATTTTGGCGCTGGACCTAGAGGGAACGCTGATCTCCAACGCAATCAGTCAGATCCCCAGGCCGGGTTTGTACTCGTTCCTCACAGGCGTGCAATCGCAGTTCGATCAGTTGGTTCTCTTCACGACGGTCCCTGAGGGCCGGGTGCGCAGCATTGCTGAGCTTTTGGTTCGCGAAGGCAGCGCTCCAGTTTGGTTCGCAGAGCTTCTGTACGTTCGTTGGTCTGGTGGGACCAAAGACCTGGCTTTCGTTTCTCCGCGAATTGGGGAGGCTTTGCTGGTAGACGACCATGGCCCCTACGTGAAATCTGGGCAGGAACATCTCTGGGTTGAGGTTCCGCTGTATTGCTCTCCTTACCCTCCTGAAGACGATGGTCTGAAGGTCGCATATCGAAGATTGACCGAGCGCGTGGCCGCTCTAGCCGGCGGGGACGGATCGGCAGCTACGACGGGACCGATGTAGACACCAGGTTCCGGTCTTCTTCGAGCGAATGGCGGGGCCTAGTGCCCAGTGCTTCGGACTTAGTCTGTCCATTTCTAATGTGCAGATATGCGCACACAACGGGCCGGAAAGCCGGCTAGTGAGCGTATTTCCGCTCACAAGAAACATATGATCATTCACTCACCATCAGAGCTCTTAGAAATGCTGGGATCTCGGATACGAGACCGCAGACTCGCCGCCAACATTTCCCAAGCCACGCTAGCGGACAAGGCAGGGATTTCTCGACGCGCGTTGATTGAGCTAGAGGCAGGGCGCGGCTCGACATTACTTACGCTGGCTTCCGTTCTTAAGGCACTGGGGCTTCAGGATGAACTGATTCGGCTTGTTCCCGTGCCTTCAGTGAGCCCAATGGCGATGCTGAAGCTCAAGACGCCTAGAAAGCGTGCTCGCTAGAGCAGCAATGAGTTTTGACCTAGCCGCGCTACCTTAGTGGGATGATAGCGCGCCGTTCTTAACCGACAGGTGTGTCCGTTGAGGAATGGGTGTTTGCTGCAGCGTATCTGACCCCGGTGGATCCTGAAGCACGACAACGCAAGGCGATTTGCGTTTGATGTTCAATGCCCTGTGTTGCATGTCGCGAGCGGGGGCTCCTTGACGATGGATCCTGCACGAATGTCTGCGATGGAAAGCGGTGTATCAGTTAGCGCAGCGCTGGCTGCAGTGTGTAGTCCTGGGTGTGCGCAGGCTGCAGTCGACGTGCGAAAGCGGCCCGCGCGCCGGCTACGACGGCTGAAGCGGAAGAGGGGGCAAGGTGCACATGGCCGTGGACACGCTCGGTCGCCTGTTAGCGGCGCAGGTGACGCCGGCAGATGGGCAGGAGCGTGCCCAAGTGGGCGCTCTGGCGAGGTAAATCCGGCACGTCATGGGGCAGACCAGGATGTTGGCCTTTGTCGATCGGGGGGTATACGGGTAAGAATCCTCCTGTGGCTGCTCTTGAAGAAGGTATCGAGCTGCATGTGGTCGTGCTGTCGAGAGCGAAGAGGGGCTATTGTGCTGCTTCCGTGCCGCTGGGTGGTTGAGCGTAGCTCCGGTCGGCTCAACTGCTTCTCCGCCGAGTGGTTTGCCGGATCTCGCGGTGGTGGCGTACCTCCAGAAGAACGGATACAGCGCCGCCATTACTGAAAGCGGTGAGCAGACGGTGGATGCTTGCACCTATGATTCCGCCCTGCCGTCTTCGCCAATGCGCTCCAACCAGTTCACCGCGGAGTCGGACCGAGTCGGGCGACTGTACCGATCCGCAATTCCATTGCCCACGTGGGAGAACGACCTGCTGGACGGCCTGAGGTTCACCAGGCCCCTGCGTGATCAGTACTTCGGTGAACTGGAAGCCGGCCACTACGCCTCGATGATCAAGGGGCGGCATCCGCGGTCGTGAGGCGTGCTGTCTTGGCTCACCACGTGAAACGATGCCCGCACACTTGCAGAATGGGGCAAGCCCGGATTGGGTACCGACATCATCATGGCTTGGCCCGAATCCCCTGAACCAACGGATCGATGCCTCAGAGGTTGCGACAATGTGAGATCTGGTCGCAAATGGGGAAATGACGGCGCACAGCTAAGGACAACATGGCTAGCCGCCAGACTTTCCTCGCGATGCAATGAAGATGTGCATCGTGTGCCTGGATTCCAAAGCTTCTTCTGGCAGGGCGATCTTCAATCGGTAGCAGATGGAGCGCGCGTAGGCGATCTGCGCCTTGGTGGGTCTCTTTACGTCCCAATCCAGCATCTCAGGCACCAGGCGAGAAAGCTCCATGGCGAGTCGCCTAGATAGACTGGAGCCGTCGGCGCCGCTCTGGAGCTTCTCGATCTGGCGGCGGAGGTCGACTGCGGTCTCGGGGCTAAGAGTGAGCTCAAGGGTGAACTCGGAGTCAGCGTCTACCAAGAAGAAGCTCATCATCATCACCTTGGAGGGAATGCAATCTCAGCTCTACGGGAAAGAAGGGCTGGCAAGGCCAGCGGGGCGAATGCTACCGTAAGTACTGTAGACCCAAAGTACTACAGAGCGAAAGCTTTGGAGTGTGAACACTCCTCTGCCCCAGCAAGCTCTCGGTGCCGCCATCAAGGCCGCACGGCAGACGCTTGGGGTCTCGCAGGAGGACTTTGCGGACCGTCTGGGCATGCATCGCACCCAGCTCGGACACATCGAGCAAGGGAGAAAGGATTGTCGGCTAAGTACCTTGGTGCGACTAGCGGAAGCCTTGGGGATTCCGCTCTCGAGTTTGCTTAAGTCGGCCAAACTCTAGTAAGCGGGATACTGACCTTACAGTAGAAGATGTGGCTAGTCGGCAGACATCGCGTCAACGAGTTCGCGGTGCAGGGTGCCAACAACCTCCAGCAAGACCGATGATTTGGAGCCGGTGATCCCATCTTTCGGCAGTTCCATCATCAAAGTCTTCACTTGCCTGAGGGTTGATTCAACGGCTAGGCGAAGTCGTGCCGCAGCATTCCTATCAACAGCCGATGGGCCTTCATCGAAGCCAAGATCAATGTATCCAGCAAAAGACTCTCGATCCTTATGGCCGGTCCATTGCATGAGGTGGACGAGAAGTGTTCCAGAATCCATGATCGTCCGCCGGAAGGCACTTCTATTCTGCGTAATGTTCCGATCTACGATCAGTTGGACGGCCTTCGTAATGAACCTATGTCTGAATAGATGCGGGCAGCACTGCGTTTCCAAATTCGCGGCCTTCGCAATGAAGCCGATCTCATTTGTGATTGTGTTCGCCTTTAGGCCTTTTCCCGTAGTGGCGCTAATCAATAGATGATTTTCATCTTGGGCGGCAACGCCAAGGTTGGCAAGTAGAGGGCGCCTGTTCTTCTCGATGTACTCGATGATGAGTCGAAGATCCGAGGCTGACACTGGCACCTCTCGTGCAGCATTCTGGTCGGATTTGAGCGTCTTGAGACGCAACATTGGATCTCGCATTGCGGCCGCAGCATAGATATCGCGGCAGCACAGCAATTCTATTTCTCCTCGTCGGGCGCCGGTCATCTCCAAAAGCCGGAGCATCACAAGTCGGCGCTTGCGAAGAAATGAGCTGGTAGACACGCGCACGGTTGCTTCGCGCAGCTTCTCTATGTCACTTGATGATATTGGTTTGCGAGACTTCTTGGCGCTCGGTTTAGGCAGGCAGCTGTGCGTCCAGTGCATCGAAACTTTTGGGTTGCCCCCCTTCTTCCTCGGCATCCGGACAGATCGGTGCTCGACGATATTAATCCGCCCTCCAGGGCCAATCAAACCTGGGTCACTGGTGGATTCCGCTACGCACTTCAAAAATCCTATTGCCGTGCGCGCGATATCCAGAACACTGCTATTGCTACGATTGACAGCAGATCGGCTTGAGCTGAAACGATCTTCTTCGCATGTCTTTAGTGAGGCGACGAACGCCCTGAATTCGTTGTCAGTCAACTCCCCGAAACCTAGTGCGTGCGAATAGCAGAATCGAATCAGGTGCGATAAGTGGGCGGCGTAAGTTGACAGAGTGCCGCCGCGCTGACGCCTCGACTTGCCACGCTCAAACAACGCGAGCATGTAGTCGTTCGCATGGTGGCACCACCGTCCGTCAGGCCAACGAATCATGGGTATGAACGCTGCCTCTCGGGTCTTTAGCGTGCCGTCACTCTCGACGTAGAGCGGCAGCTCAAAGTCAGGTCTGGTCAAAATTCGGGCAGATGATGTCATAGTCCGGCTTCGATAGGGTGCACGTTGGGTGCGCGATTCGCCTCGGCTACAAGATCCTGCCTTGAGGCCAAACTGAGGCCGAGATCCGACTGGCGTTGTTCAGCGTCGCATCGAGCTACGATGGAGGGGTTGTTCGACTCCAGTGCATACGAGCGCGCTTGCTTGCAACGAATTCGGTAGGCGCGCTGCAGCAGAAGCAGGTCCTGAAGCGCAATCTGCAGTTCCTTCCGAACAGCTTGGATCTGCGCTTGAAGGGCAACTCTAGCAGTGGAAGTCCGCTTGGGTGCGATGGCGTGCTGGCTTAGCTGTATTGCCTGGTAGGCCTTTATTCGTGCCATGTTCACTGTATCGAATCCGCCATCCAAAAGAAATTTGGCTGTTGACTTCATCGTGTTTAGTGAGCAAGCGCTTATGCCTCGATTCGGGTCGTCGAATCGGGCCAGATCTCCTTGAGTCTCCAAATGAGAGGCTATCGAGTCATTTACGTGGCGTGAAGGTTCGGAAACGCACTCATACAGAAGCGCTAGGAGTGCCTGGAGAGAAGCTGAGCGTTGCTGCATCGTGGGCCTTGGCATGCACTACTTCCTTCGAACAAGAAAAACCACTTCATAGCTTGTGCCATCCTCGCTTGTCGCGAAGTCCGGCTCGATGCTAACCCGGTCGTCTTCTTGAAGGTAATCGAGGTATGCGACGAGTTCGTCCTTTGCAAGGACTGAAACATCTCGCGTAGCGTACTTCTCCTCGATAAGATCAATGAACGCTGGGTAGGCGGACGCATTGTCAAAGGTGGTCTCAACAATGAACTGAGATTTCACGCTCCTAAGTACAGTACCTGGTGTTGCTTCTGTGATGTAGTGATAGACGTGCTCAACATCAGTATGGCCTAGGAACCATCGAAGTACATCAAGGTTGCCGAGCCCCGATGACCAAAAGAAGAGCATGGCAAAGGCTCGTCTGAAACAGTGCTGCCTCAGATAGTAGCGCCGCCCTTGCTCGTCGGTAGGTGCTTGGAAGTAGTCAGCGAACAGATCAAGTCCTCGATGGGCTGCTGCGGTGAATGATCTTGACGACGTCGATCCATTCATTCCTGGAGTCTTTAGAAGGGGGAAATAGTCGGAGACGATTCCTTCCGCTATAAGGCTGTCCTGGAACTTCCGAACCTGCTCGATCAAGCGAATTGCTATGGGAGGCAAGGGCCGTTCGACGACTTCTCTCCTGTCACCCATGCCGCTCTTGCCTTGTTTGAATCGAAGGGACGTGCCATCTGCGCCGACACAGTTTTGCGGATAAAGTGCCTGCAACTCAGCTTGGCGCCTAGCGGCCAAGACGCCGATGACGATCTGGAGGCTGGCGAAGTAGATGCGCAGAAGCTCATAGAGAGATGCGTTACTACGAAGTTTTGAGGTAAACTCCGCGACACTTATTTTCTCCCTTCCTGTAGGTGCGATACGCCATCGCGTAACTCCCAACTGCAGCAGCGACTGGGGCAGCACATGCTTTATGCCTACCCTATCTATGTACCGTGAAGCGCGCATGCCCCGCGCCTTTGCTGCGGTGATGAGCCGCGTATAGGCATTGAGAAGGTCCTCACCGTAGGTCAGTGTGAACTCTAAGGCGTGGCGGAGGTAAAACAGAACTACGGGGTAGGGAATCGTCGCAAACCTGCCTGACGGTCGGTAAGGGCCGGCTGGCTGGTGTTCTGCGAGATCTATCATGGCGCTTGGTGACGGGGTGTTGAACCCCGCGTCATTCAGCAGGAGAAGCTGCCCTAGCTTGCCGGTATACTTACTGACTCTTCTCTTTAAGATCCCGTCGTCAGTATCCGAGTAGATAGGTGCTCGTGCGAGCTCTACGTCACCACCGATATCTGTGTGTAACCTGAACTCGTCAAGCCTCTGCAGCGTTCTCTTCCTTCGGAGGAGGTTTGGGTAAACGGCCGCAAACAGAGCGCCCACTTGAAGTCTAGGAATGCCATAGATAGTTGGGCTGGAGATGAAGCCGTTCTGTTGGAGCCAAGCCCGTGCCATTATGACTTCTTCAGTTGAAAGTCCTAGTGTCCATGAGTCTTGGTCCAACAGTACTGTGCTTAAGGATGGAGTTGAATCGAGCGTTTCATCCGCTACAAAGGTGGGTGCTGAAATTTTCTCCCGCAGGAACGCAGCCAGAACTATTGGCCAGTTGTACAGGCTCGAACCGATGTGCTCTTCAGAACTAATCTGGTGTATTGCTTTTACAAGGTCCTCTTTTGTCACCGCTTCGAGCCCGTACTCGCATAGTTTGAAATCTTCTGCATTGAGTAGGAAGAAATCAATCAGCTGCAGAACTTCCCTCACAGAGTTTGCAATGGTTAGAGAGGCGGGAGCACTGCCTCCGGTGACATCCACATGTGTCTGAATACAGATCCATGACTTGAATGTCTCGCAGACAGCGATGTGTTTGGGGGACGCGAGGCTGTGACCGTCCGAAAGCACTACATCGAAGTCGACCTCAATCCGGTCGCCGTTTGGCAGCTCCAAGGACCATCGGGAACTCTTATAGTCCACACCGAGATGCCTCGACTGGCGATATGACTCGCCTCTGTCTTGCATGTATGGTGCTAGGAATGAAAGCTCCTCATGCAGTGGATCTGTGTGTGATCGCCTACTCACGGCCTAGCTCCGGGTCGTTTTTACAAAGAATTTCTATCAGGTCAGGCCTATCTTTCATCCCGAGCACCACTGACTTCAGTTTTGCGTAGAAGGCTGCCCATGCAATCAAGATTCCCGGTGATTCTGGTCTGTTCGCCTCGACCCGGCTCTCAATGCTGGAGAGAACCCGTACGACCTCGGGTGAGATGCAAACAAGAGCTTCTGAGTCATTCTTTGCTCCGGAGGGATCGATTGACGGTTTCCCGGTGGGGATGTTTAGCGCGTGATTGTTCAAGAACTCATCAAGTTGGCCTAGATCCGATAGACCACTCGCTTCGAGCAACAAGGGGCTCTCCCGCATGGCTTCAATAATGATTCCCGTCTGGAAGATCCTTATCCACCTCATCCGCAGAAAGTCGTGAAGCGGCTCAGGGACGTAGTAATCCATGAGCTTTGGCAGCGGGGCCTTATGACCTATGGCCTCTGCAGTCTGCTCCAGGCTTCCGGTATCTCGAAGATGTAGCACTGCCATCGTGGCCCGGACAGAGCGCACGCTCAGGAGCTTGGCGAGTCTTTCTGCCCGCGATGCATCGACCCCGGTTCTACGTGCTATATCCCGAGCAATTCCGGGCGTATTGAAGCTGGCAATCGACGCGAATCCGACTGCGCTAGGCAAGCTTCTTATCGTCTTAGAGCGATGAGCAAGAAAAAGGCGCCGACCGTGTGCGCCTCCGTTTAGGTTGGCAATTTCCCTGAGTGGGGTGGTGAGAGATATGACGTCCTCGACGAGCTCGAGGCTTGTAGAGTTGAGCTTGACCCTTTGCTCTGCGTGTATAGCGCCTCGCCGCATCTTGTAGCCTGTGAGATAGCTTCCCCCATCGAGGTGGGCAAGTCCCGTCAGGTTTCCATTCTTGTCATACAACTCAAGATCGTCTAGAAACACCTTGGTGATATTGGGGTGCTCAATCGTGATCAGGATGGCAAATGGAAGGAGTGCTAGGCCGCTAACTATCCCAAGTCTCTGAGGGTGTTCACGGCAGTATCCTGCAGCTCTTCTTGGGGGGTTCCCGCTCTCTACGAACTTCTCATACTGATATGCCGTGCGCGCCAAAAAAGTATCTTCATCCAGAAAGTCCTTGCTAAGATGGCGAGAGGCGAGATCGCGCCGCCAATTTTGCAGCCTGACAATCTCATCCTTTGCTGACAGCGCCCATGACCTTATTACTTCCAAGTCGGATTCGAGCTGCTTGAAAATTACTTCTGCAGCCTCTACGTCGGTGAGGTTCAGAGGGACTTCTGTAATTAGGTTCGCCTTGACCTCATCTTCTCGACCTGGCTGGAGAGACTTTCTGATCCTAGTCTTTCTGCCGTCAGTTGCGCTGGCAATCGGTATGGGAAGCGGAACTTCTGGCGCTGCGATTAGTCCAGATGGAAAGATGTGGCCCTCCAGGAAGCGGACGAAGTTTCGCCAGCTAGACTTGAGATATCTGATAGAGACGCCATCGGTGTGACGATCGATGAAGTAGTCGCGCATGAAGCTCACGATTAGCTTCTGCGAGAAATAGCTGTTGCTCAACCGTTGTAGGAGTTGCGGCTCTGAGTCGTTCGCCAGGTAGTTCGCAAAACGGCCATAGATGTTGCTGGTATACGTGGACCTGGATGTTGAGTATTCATCATTCACTGCCTTGCAGTAGGCTCTCGCGAATGCTGCACCCAGGCGTGTATGCAGGGAATACAGATCCATTGCTGAAACACGCCCCGATTGGGACTTCACGGGCCAGCCGGCCCACATGTCGATTACATCGAGATTGAGTTCCAGATCATTAGATGAAGCAGCGAGTTCGGTTGCGCTCTGTTCAACTTTAATGCCGAGGCCACGCCTAGCGTTACGCGCGATGTCCATCAGCATCGGGTCACCAAAAACCCCATAGAGCGCGGAGAACATGGGCATCAAGTACTGATAGGCGCTGTCGGAGGTGTCCAGCTTCAGTAGCCGTCCTGATTTGAAAGTCGCTACGAAGTGGACTAGCAAATCGAGCTCGCCCTCGGTAATGACGTCCGAGGGAGCAAATCGCTGATCTGTCACCTGCAGATAGCATTCGAGCACCTGCAGAGCCTTATCTAGCGCGGGGCCATGCCAGCTCGGGGCCTTGGGCATTCCTTCCCGCTCTTGACGAAGCCTTCCCTCAAGAGCTGCAGAGATCCTCGTCCTGGGAATGCAGCGAACTAGGTGTAGGGATTTGATAATTGTCATCTATGACCCTAGGTCCGAAAGACAATAAATCACTGGTACGAAAGGCATATTCAGTCACTTTGACGACTGGCGTCAAGGGCTAAACCAGGAGCTCGTCCAGGAACAGCACGCCGTGATGGGCCAGCGAGATCTCGCCGGGGCAGGGCGGATTGCCGCCACCCACCAGCGCCGCCGCACTGGCACTGTGATGTGGGGATCGGAAAGGCCGTTGCCGCCAGCGCCGTGGGTCCAGCCCTTCACCACTCACCGAGGCAATCGCGGCCAGCTGCAACGCCTCGGCTTCCTCGGTGTCCGGCAGCAGGCTGGGCAGGCGCGAAGCCAACAGCGTCTTGCCGCAACCAGGGCTACCGATCAGTAATAGGTGGTGTCCACCCGCAGCGGCGACCTCCAACGCGCGCCGTGCATGCGCCTGGCCGCGCACATCGGCCAGATCCGGCAGCGGCAACGGCGTCGTGTCCACACGCTCTACTGGCGGCAGCAAGCGTGGGTTCCCCAACCCAGCGCAGCACTCCAGCAACGTACGCGCTACCCGCACATCAGCGTGCTCGGCCAGCGCAGCCTCGGCGGCATTGCCCGGCGGCACCACCAGGATGCGCCCGGCTTCGGCCGCCGCAATCGCCGCCGGCAGCGCGCCAGCCACCGGGCGCAGCTCGCCGGTCAGGCCCAGCTCACCCAGAAATTCGTACTGCAGCAGCGACTGTGGATCGACCTGGCCGCTGGCCGCCAGAATGCCCAGTGCGATCGCCAGGTCGTAACGCCCACCTTCTTTGGGCAGGTCGGCGGGCGCGAGGTTCAGGGTGATGCGCCGCTGCGGAAAGTCGAAGCGCGCGCAGAGCAGGGCGGCACGCACGCGCTCGCGCGATTCGCGCACGCTGGTCTCGGCCAGGCCGACAATCTGGGTGGCAGGCAGGCCGCCAGAGAGGTGCACTTCCACCCGCACCAGCGGGGCGTCGACCCCGGCGCGGGCACGGCTGTGGACCAGCGCCAGGCTCATGTGTGGATTCCTGCAGAAAGACGCCTGATGGTGCGGCAGGTAATCTGCGTGGGACTATCGGGGTTTGCCGGCAATGCGTCTCGGGGTATTTCTGCCTGCAAAGGGTGCAGCGTGCGCATCGAGGGCAAATGATCTTTGCAGCGCGGCTCTGGGATGGCGGTCTCGCAGGTCTTGCGTCAGACAAGGTGTACTACAGGGCAGTGAAGGAAAGGAGCGCGCTGAAATGCAGTGCATTCGAGTACTGATGGCCCTCTCGCTCGCCATGGGCCTGCCGGGGTGCCGGGATGAGGTGGAGAGTTCAACGTATCCCATTGGCCAGACGGGAGAGACGTGCACAGCCTACAAGGGCTTCGAGCGCCAGCCTCCTGGAGTCGTTGTGGCCGAGCTTGCCAAGCGAGGGTTGGATAGCAGCCGTTTGGTGCATAGGACAGTCTGCGGCCCGATCACAAGTTGGGACATTCTCCCCGCAGGGGCGTCGATCGATCGGATACCTCCGCCAGACGCATATGTAAGCGTCCACCTGCTGGAAGACGGCTCGGTTTCCGTCAGTACAGACCGCCCCTGACGTTGGCGCCGCCCTTGATGATCGAGCGGCGGGCGAACAGACAAAAGTACGGATGGGCTCGCAGGCGGGGCGTGTGGCGCCCAGTCAACGCCATGGACTCGCCCCAATACCGTGGCAGAATCGGCGCTGGCCGACCCCGTGCCCATCTACGGCGCCAGGCAGACCCACAACGCGACGCAGTGTCCTCCGCCGTCAGTGCCCAGGAGATCCCGTGCGATATTCGATACGACTCGTTGCTGCGTGCGTCATGTCCGTGGTGGCCTCCGGCTACGCAGGCATTCCCGATGCAGCGGCGCAGGAAACCTACTGGCCGACGCAGGAATGGCGCCATTCCTCCCCGGAAGCGCAAGGGATGGATTCGGAGGTACTGGCCAACGCCTTCGACTACGTGCGCGAGCACCGGACGCCCATCCACAGCCTGACCATCATCCGCAATGGCCATGTGGTGGTGGATGCCTATTTCTGGCCGTTCCAGAAAGGGCAGTACCACGATGTTGCGTCGGTGACGAAGAGTGTCACCACCACGCTGGCGGGCATCGCGATCGGCAAGCACGCGCTGGAACTGCACCAGCCGCTGACGTCGGTCTTCGGCGCCCAGGGCATCGCGAATCTGGACGAGCGGAAGAAGCACGTGACCCTCGAGCATCTGATGACGATGTCCTCGGGGTTGGACTGCGATGCCAGCCAGGGCGAAATCACGTTGTCGCGGATGAGGCAGAGCAGCGATTGGAGCCGGTTCATGCTGGACCTGCCGATGCGCGACGAGCCCGGGAGCCATTTCGAATATTGCTCCGGCGGCATGCATCTGCTCTCTGCGGCGATCACCAAGGCGACCGGCCAGAGTGCGTTCGACTTCGCCCGTCGCGAGTTGTTTGGCCCACTTGGAATCAACCATGCGGCCTGGCCAGCCGATAGCCACGGGGTTTCGTATGGGTGGGGCGATCTGCACCTTGAGCCCCTGGACATGGCGAAGCTGGGCTACCTCTGGTTGAACGATGGCCGTTGGGAAGGCCGGCAACTCGTCCCCGCAGCATGGATGCGTGCTGCGGTTCGGCCGCAGGCACAGCTGGAAGCCAGCGACGAGAAGTACGGGTACGGTCTATGGTTGCAGCCGAACAGGAAGCCGTCGCTGTTCGAGGCCAATGGCCGCGGTGGACAACGTATCAGTGTAAGTCCAGAGAAGAATATCGTCGTCGTGTTCACCGGCGGGACGTTCGAACCCGGCGATATCGGGACCTTCATTCTTGCATCGCTCACGTCTGACCAACCCTTGCCGGAGAATCCATCGGCGGTGGCGCGGTTGGAGGCCGCTGTGAGCGACGCGGCAGCTCCACCTCCGCCGGTATCGTTCATGCCGCCACTGGCACGCACGGTGTCAGGCAAGCGGTACGTGCTGGGGGAGAACCCGCTTGGCGCGAAGTCGTTGATGCTCACGTTCTCGGGTGCAGAAGTGGCGCAGCTTCAGCTTGAATTGGACAGCCGCCACGAACCATCCCGGCCGGTTGGGTTGGATGGCACTCCGCGCGTGTCGGGCAACGGCAATTTTGGTTTGCCTGTAGCAGTAGGTGGAAGGTGGGAGAGCAGCAACACCTTTGTCTTCGACTACAACGAGATCGGAAACATCAACGCGTACCGGTTCCGGCTGACGTTCTCAGGTGACGACATCGTTGTGGACCTGAGCGAGCGATCACAGGTGATTCAACCTACGCGATTCCGCGGCACGTCGGGTAACCGGGTGGCGCCTGCGCAGGTTCACTGATGGAAGGCTGGCATGGAGAAGGGGAGATAAGAGGAGTGGTAATGGTTCCTGTATCTATCTCGAGTGTTACCCGGTACGGGGCCGATTCTCGGACACGGAGCGGTTCCATACGTGCTGCTGTATGCGTCGCCCTCGCTGTTTGGCTTGGCCTGGTTGGCCCGGTCAGTGCGAGTAGCGACGACGGTGATGGTCACAGGATCGAGGCTGGTTCTGCTTCGACCTCGGCCATTCGCCAAGTGAGGGGATGCGATCTTGATGTTGGTCACGTGGATGTGGACCGGCATGTCGTCCAGCAGGTTCGCGAGCTGAAAGCACAGCCGAATGCGGATCGAAGGGCCCTGGCCATGAGAGCCTTGCTTGAATGTCTGTCGAGTCTCGGGAAACGACAGCTTGATGAAGCCAGTCCTTCCAGCGTGCGAGAGATCGCCTCTCTGTTGGAGATAGATGGGGATGTGGGCCGGTTCTACGCCTCCAGGATGCTGGCGATCCTGAGGTGTCGAGCTCGTCCAGTGCTGCCACTTTTTCATGATGCGCTGGACAAGACGGCGCCCATTGAATCCAACCTCGGCCCAATGGTCCTGTCGCCAGCAGTAAGCCCCCGCGAAGAAGTGGCAAGGGCGATCAGAGCGATTGAAACTGCGCATCCGTGTAGAACGCAGTGGGAATGATGTGCTGGCGTCGTCTGCTGGGCCGCTGCTTCCTTCGAGAGATCAACGCATGAGCGAACGTATCACCGCCTCACAGCTGATGGACAGGCTGATGTCCGATCCGGAGTTCGTACGGCGTGAGCAGGAAAGAGAGGCACAACGGATGAAAGCCGCCGGGATCCTCGCGGAAGCGGAGGCCGGACTGGTCCGGGAGCTTCGCGGGTCCGGAATGAATGTCGATTCCGTATGGGACCTTGTGGGCTGGAAGGGTGACAACGATGCGGCCCTGCGTGTGCTTCTCGCGCATGCACTGATCCCGTATCCAGAGCGCGTGCGCGAGGGAATTCTGCGCGCCCTGGCTACACCCGGCGCGCGAACGTGGTGGCCATACCTGGTTGAAATGTATGAAAGTGACACGCTGGCGCTACCGCCACAGATCGACTATCTGACCGCTGGCATCCTGTCCGCTGCAGCCGACGACACCGTCATTGATGATGTCATCAGGCTGGCGAGTGATCCCAACGCTGGTTCCAAGCGTGTGCTACTGCTGCTCGCCCTGAAGAAGTCCCGCAGCCCCAGGGCGAAGATGCTGCTGAACGAGCTGCGATCCGACCCTGTGATAGGCAGGGAAGTAAAGCGGATGCGGCGGCTGGAGCGACTGCAACATCGGTCGGATGGTCAGTGACGGGCAACCTGAGAGCTGCACCACGACAGCGGCAGAGTAGACATCGATTTTTCCACATATCGGGAGTACCCGGGGAATGTACAGATTCACGGCCGAAGTCGTTTCCATAGAGGAAGATGACTACTGCATCGTAGTTGGCTTGGCCGACAGCTCAACGAATCCGTCTCGTTACGTGATACTGCAGAGCGCGAAGGCGTATGACGATCAGGACGAAGAGCTGGGCATGGCGCACGCCCATATCGAGGTCGGTGGAGGTCTTGAGCCTTGCTATGGCGGTCTGGTGCATATCTCTCTGCAGCGCATGGAATTTGAGCTATCTCTCTCCGAAGGTGCACAGAGGAAGCTTGGGATCACTGGTGGGATTGCAGTGACACTGAAAACGTTGGACAACGGCAGCAAGCTGGAGGCGGCGTTGCGGAAAATCTGTGTTGCGGAGAGTATTCCGTTTGATCTGAACTCGTCTGGGCGGGATTGAGTTCATGCTGTGCCGCACTGCCTGCGAGAGCCGGGCTGAGCAGGGACAAGAGGCAGCAGGTCCGGACAGGCGAATGTGTTCTGGCTCATTTTCAAAGCCGAGGGAGTGGCATGAAAGCTGACGAATTTGTATCCGCTATCCAGCGCTATGTGCTTGAGTCATCCGTGGAAAGCACGATCTCGAACCTGGCGCATCCACCGGGCCGTCGGGTGGCCCCAGACCTGTTGGCACGGTCTGAATGGTTCAGCAGCTTGTCCGCTGTGGAAGCCGACATGTTGCGCGACGTTGCCGGTGAAGCTGCCCGTTCGGCGGTCTTCGGGTTTCTGGCGGTGCTTGATGGCACCCGTGTCATCGATTCAGAGAAAGGCACCTTCGAGCTTCACCATGTGGGTCGCGAGAAGCGCCTGGTGAATCCGTCTGGCATCGATCTGCACGACCTGCTCGAATAGGTGCGGGATGCGCGCGCAGCACTGACATGGAGCGTGGGACTGATGAAACTGAACTTCGTGGCGGACTGCGACTGGGAGTCGCATGTTGGCAGGATCAAGAGTCATTACGTAGAGCGCTCCGCCACATTCGAGTCCAGGAGCTACGGGAACGAAGTGGCTTGCGTGGCATTGCTTTTCGTCTGTCGAGATCCCGAGCTGGATTTCAAGCGAAGAGTGCAGTTTCGACGAAAGAAGGCGGAGTTCTATACCGATGTAATGCTTGACCTGCCGACCATCGTTCCGCTCTCGATGAAAGAGAAGATGCGGTATGTATCCCGCGAATTGCGTGAGCAGTTGGCCGAGCAACTGGGCAGGGTGAAGTTCAAGGACTTCGACCATGCAAGGTTTCTGCTGGATCTGAAGGTATGGCTGGAGGACATCGATAGCCGTTACGACGGCCAATCGTCGGGTGCATGGCACTATGCCTCGGGCGAGGCGTCCTAGTCGCTCCGGAAGTCACCGATGCTTGTTGGCTGGTCAGTTTTCTCAACGGAATGGGGGGCCATTGCAGCGCTATCTTTGTGTTCTGGATGTAACAGGCAATCTTTCGGCGGGCCGCGATGTCGAGCAGCTGCTCCCCGATCGATATGAGTTGGATCAGCGTGTGATTCGCTTTGTCTCCATTGAGCAGGCCAATCTGAACGCCTGGAGGGTTCGTCTTTGCGAAGTGTTTGACAATGGAGCGCCTGGCTTCATCGACGTGTACGAGTTCGAGGCGGTGGATCCGGATCATCCCTTTGGTACCGAGTGGACGTTTGATTCGGTTGACGGTGCCTTGAGGTTCGCGCGGGACGTGCTGAGGACCAGTCAGGGGCGCTATGTGAACCAAGGACTGATTCAAGACGAGTACAAGGACTGCTATCACCCGGAATGGTGATACGCCTCTGGAACGAATGGGCTATCCGCGCATGAGTCACCAATGTCCTGTGATCATTCCTTCAGATGGATGGACGAAGTTGTCATGAAGACACGCAGATTCATTTTGATTGCGCTGGGTATGTTGCCTGCAGCTGCAGGCTTTCCCGCAGGAAGTCCACGTGTGGACTTTGTATCGAAAGCCTTCCGCGATGGAAGTTTCATCCCGCATGTCTACAGCGAGCGGGATGTCCTGCGCCGCTATGGTGATGGCGAGATGGTCGTGGACACGGCAGGACTGATGCGGCGCAGGTACCTGGATCCCACCACCCGATGGGAGGTGCTGATGACCTCCAACCCTGACGTCGCTCCGGGGTTCCGAACCATCGATGAGATCCGCGTTTCATCGATCAGCGCGGGGCAACCCGCTGCAGGCAGAACCGAGAGCTTGCGCGGCGTGAAGCTGAAAGGCGTTGCCATGGGTGACCCGGCGTCCAAGGCTGCCAGCGCAGCAGGCGGGTATGGCCCGAGGGACACAGAGCAGGCAACGCTGGGGGGCTTCAAGGTCGAGCGCACCTGTGGGTTCTCGGAAGGTGGATCGAGCATTTGCTTCTACGTCCGGGATGGAAAAGTGGTTGCGATGGCACTGGGGTTTGGCCCTTGACCAGTTGCTGCGCCCCTTGCGGTGCAGGCACAGCGCAACTGTGAGCGTCAGCCTACGATGGCACTTCAGCGCTGAAGTAGTTGGTGGGATCGGGCTGGCGGCGGCCTGGGGCCCCAAGCAGGCACCGCTGCTCATCCAGCACCAACCCATTGAAGCGCCCAAACCGCGTCTCAACCCACGAAGGCCCCGCACTTTCCACCAGCAACCGCCCCTGGCTCTGGTGCAGATCCAGCCAGCGCTCGAAGCTGATGCGCAGACGTTCGATATCCGGTGCCCGCCAGTGGGCATCGGCAGGCATGCGGATCAGCACGCGCGAGGGTGCGTTCTCCACGTCCATCACCAGCACGCCCTTGCACCGGATCTCGAAGGACGTCGCTCCGGCATGGCGCGCATACAGTTCAAAGCCCTCGTATGCCTTCGCGGTAACGAAGCCGAGCGCATCACTGTGCAGCAGGCGGTAATCGGCCGGCCGCAGCTTCTGGTACGCCCAGACCTGATCGCCCGCTGGCTCGGGCCACTCCACCCACATCGCGCCGATCACCGCGATGCACACCACCGCAGCGGCAAGGCCGTGCATCTTCATTCGTCACCCCGCACACAGGCAGAAAGGTCCGCGCCATAAGCGCGCTCAGTCCTTGGGTCGCATCCGCTCGTGGATGAAGGCAGTCAGCGCGAGATCGGCCATCACCAGCCCCTCCATCACCCGGTCGCCCACGTACTGCTCCGGCTCGCCGTTCTGGCGCGTGCGCTCGGCCGCCAGCAGGATCTCCTGCACGATGCGCTGGCCGGTGAGTGCGCAGTCGGCGTCGGATAGCGCCATCTGCCGGCTGCGTAGATGGTGCCGCTCGGGCCAGGGCTGGCCGTCGGCCGCAGCGCCCGCGCCGATGGCGTGCAGGATGGCGATGAGGCTGTTGGGGTCCGGGGCCGGAGCGGTCGAGGGCGCTTCCTGGATGGGGCGCGGGGGCGGGGAGTGCGGTGTGGTCATGGCGGGCTCCGTGCATGCAGGCGGACGCCGCCACCGATAAAGGTGGCGGGCAGAGCGTGGCTCGAAAACCGGGCTACTAGGAAGAAACCGGCGGGCACGAGGCCCCCACGCCCCGCCCGCCATAGCCGGCAGACGGAATGCCAGCCGGCACCACGCAAGGTGATGCCGGCTGGCAAGTGCAAACAACATCCTAATAGCTCGGGTTTTCGAGGCCCGGCCACCCGTTTTCGGTGGCGATACCAGAGTTGCCTGACGTAGTTGGGAATGCCAAGGGGGAGGGGTCAATGCCGCCAAAACCCGAGACGCTTTTGGCATTGTCGCATAGCGTTGGAAGAGGCGAGAGCCTTGGCGTGCTAGGCGGAGCGGCACTTCTGGGACGGAGTCGACAGAACATTCCGTCAGAGATGCAGGGCGCGGCAAATGCGACAGCACTCGCCCATCGGACATGTGTGATCGCTCATGCAACCGAACCGCTGCGACGGCCGTTGATGGATGCCGTGTACTTCGCCTCTATGCGTGAGTGACTTTCTGCCTATTGACCCCGTGGGGCGTCACGCAGAATCTGACTACCGCTGTAGTCATACGGAGCTGTCCTGCCCACAACAGGAAGGTTCTGCGGCGCTTGAACGGATTCCACCCACTGGCGCAGGCCAAACAAGGACCACTATACGTGTCACACCGCAGCCGACTGCTTCTCTGTGCGGGTCTGGTCCCGCTTCCGTGGTTCCTGTTCTGGACCAGCGTTGCCGCCCTGTTCGCGCCGGGCTACAACCCGCTTGCGCAGCACGCCAGCGAGCTGCTGCAGGCGCCAACGCTCGCAAGCATCTGCGGCAGGATCGCGGCTATCGGCTCAGGTATGGGCTTTGTGGCGTTCTCCATCGGGGTATGGCGGGAGTCCGGCCGCCGGATTGCCGTAGGCGCGATCTGCTGGTTGGTATTTGGCATCTCCATGCTGACCAACGGGCTCTGGCCCATGGGCCATCCGATGCACGGCTTCTACACCATCGGCATCGCAAACATCATTGCACCGGCGATGTCGCACATCGAATTGAGCGCGTGGTCTGCCAACCGAAGGGCGTATGCCGTGACCGCTGTGGTGAGCATCGCGAGCATCGTCTATCTCTGGTTGAACGTGGTGGGAGCGGATCCGGAGGGGTTCAGGGGGCTGACACAGCGTTTGTTCTCGTCGATCAACTCGTTGTGGCCATTCCTGGTGGCGCTGTATCTGCTGCGCAGGGGTTCCACTGGGTTGAAGACGCTTTCCGCGCATTGATCGGTGAGTACGACAGAGACATGGCTGGTCGTCGAGCGTGTGGAGCTGAGAATGTGATGAAGATCTTTCGCCGTCAGCTGATCTACGTTCGAGTGCACCAGGACCACTTCATTGCGCGCGTGGTGGGTGGAGACAAGACCATCCGTCGCCAGTGTCATGCCCTTGGCAATCGCGCGGGTCCGATCAAGGACTTCTCTACCCTCCAGCCCCAGCTCAAGGCGATCTTCTCGGAACTCCTGCCTGGGTTCTCACTCCAAAAGCCATGGGCGATTCTGCACTTTGATCCGGTTGAGTATCCGATCACGAAGGAGGAACTCGCCGGGTTTCAAAAGGCTGCCATGCAAAGCGGCGTGAGCTTCTGCTTTCTCTCCACGTGGGAGCAGCGGCATGAAGACAAGGATCTGTTGGAGATGTTCAAGTAGGGTTCGGCCCGAAACTTCGTTCTAGGTCACACAGATTCTTGGGCCGGTTCGAGGCACTGTGAGAGTCCGCTCTTGGCCGGTAGCGGACATTGGAGGGCAGGGGCCGGAGGTGTCTATCGCGGGTAGGGAGGCGCAGCTCTCGCCCCAAAGCGGGCATTAGCTTGCCCGGATTTCTCAATACTCTGACCGCGCGCTCGGCCCGGCCACTTCTGATTCACGGTGTTTTACACGGCAGGCGGCAGCTTCCTGACACCGAACTGCTTACACAAAATATGGAACACACTCCTCCGACAGCTTGCTAGCTTTGCTAAATTGGTTCGTTCTCTACGTCATCCAATACTGATAGGCGAACGCGCAACTCATCAGCAATCACGGTTGCAAGTCTCATGAACTCTTCAAGCTTGGCGAGTTTGTCTTTAATTTTATTAATCGCTAAATATGATTCCGAATCAATCCGCTCATCCGGATCAAGAACGAATCTGATCAAGGGTTCTTCGACATCTTCTTGTATGCCTGCCTCTTGCGCCAGAGTAACCCATGGAATAGCGTTGGTTGCTGCCGTCGCGGCGGCCTCCCGTAGGGAAAATGCAATTAATATTCGGGCGGTGTGATCAAGGCCGATCGCGAGAGAAAGCCATGTGCGCGCAGGTTCGTCGGGTTCAATATCTTCGGCCGCGCGAAGATGGTTGGGAAAGTAGAGGCTTTCCTTTCGATCAATATCCAGCGAGGCCAGAGTGCGGAGAGCGGGCTCCAGCTCCCTGAATGGCCGAAATCTTCTTGGCAGTGATTCGCGATACTCCCACAGCATTAGGATAGCCTTGGCGCATGCCGTTTCGGCAGCCGTCTTGGCCTTGCCTTTCGCGGTCTCGGTGGCAGCGATCTTCTCCGCGATGTCGTGTGCCATCCAGGAGGCTAGGAGGTCCTCGTCCGTACTCAGTTCCGCGACCAAGCGCTTGCCGAGCTCCACAATTGCATCAGAGCGAGTGAGCGACACCGTCTTCTCCCATTAAGTAGTAGCGGCTGTACGGGGCATAGTGGAACTGTTCGCTTTCCCAATCATCGTGGTCCCGCTTGGGGTGGCGGCGGACCTCGACACTCAGAATAAGCAGCATCCCGCAGTTGGCTTTGAGTAGCTCGCGGATGAATGCCAGATTGCAACTCATGCGCCAGCCGGCCTCGCTCTCCTTGTTGTCGCCATAACCGGTCGTGTCCGACCATGTTTCAGTGTGTAGAACTCCACCCGCAGGGGCAACCCATCGGCGACTGTCCGGAGAACCAGCCAGACCTAACCCCTCAACAACGCTGTCGAACGGCGCTGGCCCCGGAAAGCGGAGGCCCTCACCCCAAGGATCGGCCTCATCGAGTCGGAGTGGCGTGCTGTGCTCAGTGATCCAGCCAATTAGCTTCTTTGTACCGACGTCTATATCACGTTCCTCATCCTCGCCGGCCAATCTGAACCTGCCAAGTTCGGGCGCTGTCTGCAGGGCAGACACCAATGCTTCGGCTCCGTCCTTTGTTACGAGGGCACTACGGATGGATACGTCCTCCTTGGCTCTGATGATGCGTCCAGTCCAGTTTCCGGAAACTACTGTCATTCCGTTTTCCGCTGTAAGCTGCTGATCTAGGTAGTCCGCGGTGACGCTCCAGCACCATTCCCCTTCTGTGTATTCACTAGGGACTGCTAGTTCTCCAATCGGCCGGGGATCCCGACGGTCAGACACCCATCTTCCCGATGGATCGGTAAGTTGATATTTGGATATCCATTCCTCGAATTCGTTTGTCGGCGAATCGGGGTCTCGCAGAATAGGCTTCTCGCGGAGAAGTTCCGCAGCCGAGAACATCAAGGCGTGGAACGCATGATATGCACGCAGATCATCGGTATCCGGACTGCCGCCGTGGGAATGGTATGTCTCTCTGTCGCGGAACACCTTTCGGACATGCCTAGCGTCATGGCTCCAGTCGCTGTTCTTCGTCCATCGCATATGTTGTCGTATCGCGCGTAGCGCGCGCTTCTCGACCGACTCCTCCGACAGTCTGAACGCCCTTCCGAGAGGGGCGAGCCAATAGGGGCCAATGTCAATTCCGAAGTAATATCTATCTTCATCATCCGAGGCCCGGGCATCGGGCTCATCGTCTTCTTCATCTCGGCCTCCCCATTTGCCTGTGATGATCTCCGGCAGCTTTGGTTGGTTGACTTCCATGACCGACTCCAGGAACTCTTCGCCTACGATCTGCGCATGGACTAGCGACCGGAGCGTACGTGCGGCGAAGTCCCGGATGAGCACGTGATCCATTTCCAGGCAATCTCGAATGCCAATGGCAAAGGGTCGTAGGCTCTCCGGATTCTCCATTGCGCCACGGGCGACTCCAATCAGGAACCAGAGCCGGGCATGCCATCCGTAGAACTCGAGTCCGCGATCGGTGAATGGAACGGCATCCGTTCGCTTTAGCCACGCAAACAACAGTTCGAGGAGTTCGGTCCACCCTAGCTCAACTAGCGAGCGGACAACATGGGCATACTCCCACCGCTTAGCGGTTTCCGGGGATGCAAGTCCCGCCCAGATGAAGCCCGCGAAGGCGCCGATGACCGACTCGGGAGGGGCCAGATCGGCTTGCCACGGGCCGTCTCCGTCGTCCGGCCTGAGTATATCGTCCAGTAGCTTCAGGCCGTAATTGAGAACCTCATCGGCTTCCTCAGGTGTGATTGATAGGGAAAGCGGCTCCAGCATCTGGAACAGATCGCTCGCATCCATCGAATCCGCGTACGCCGTGAATCCCTCGAGTGCAGCCTTAATGACGTCGCCATCTGACACGATGCCCGCTTCATGGAGCTCGTGGAAGTCGATACTTGATCCCCAGCGGCCCCACCTAACGCGGGTCGGATCATTCCGACAGGCTACCAGCACCGCCGACCGCAGGGCTGCACGTAGGGACTGTAACGTCGGGAAGGGTCGGCCGACTGCATTTAAGAGGTAACTTAATTCGAACAACCCAAAGTCCGGCCACTTTACGACCGCGTTGATGAAGTCGGGTCGATGACCCACCTTGATTCTGGAGAGTCCTTCTCGAAAGAACCTCTCTAGCTCGAGTGGTGGATCGAAGTCGCGAAGGTCGGCATAGGCAAGCCTGAGCGCATCTGGATCGGTCAAATCGACACCTTGGAAGTAGGTGTTCCAATTCGGACGATGTCTCGTATCTGTCGCCTCATTGGGCGGCGATCCCAAGTACGCTCGACTAGCGCGCTTTTTCAAGGCTTCTTGAAGCGCCTCGTCCCTTTCACTCTTGGCAAGGAGTCGTTCGAGATCAGGGAAATCGAGGTCGTATTCCTTCGCGATCTCACCAAGTTTAGACCAGGACCTGGCTTTTCGGCCTCTCAGGCGAATGTAGCGATAGGAAACGCCCGCGATTCGTTGCCGTACCTCGGGGCGACCTTCCTGACCAAGCGCGCGCAGAAGGTCTTTGCGCCTGCGCCAATAGGCGTCCACTCCCGAAAGCGCGATGGAGGCGATGGAAGGCATTTGATCGCTATCCATCAATCGATAAACCACTTCGGGCAGCAGGCGGCTCATGTCACCGAACCCTCTGTCGCGCCAGCGACTTAATATCGCGAATGCAGAGGGCGGGCAAAGATCAGTCAGTGCCTGGACCGTGTTATCCCAGGCGAAATGCTTGTCGCGAGCGACGTATTCGTACGTCAGTTCCGCCGCCCGCGATAAGTGATATGCCGTTTCTGGCCGTCGTGTGGTACCGGATCCTGCCGATTGGGCCAGATTGAGCAAGGCATCCCACCTGTACAGGTTCTCCTCGCCGATTCGATTGGAGATTTCGATCGCCTGGTTGAAGCAGGCGCTAGCCTCCGCTGGACTGACGTTCAGTATGGAGCGCGCCAGGCTCACATAGGACGCGGCGCGCGTTTCCGCATGGTCCCGTGACCCGTCAAGGTCTCGGTACACACTACCGGCAAGATAGAGAGCAAAGTCGTCAAATCCCTCGATGTGACCCGCCAGACGGCAAAGCGAAATAAGCGTGTCGGTCCAAAGCGGTTGCTCAAGCTTGGAAATCCACTCCCTCAGGGCAGTGGGGTCTGGGGGGGCGCTGGCAGACAGGTCCCGCAGGATGCACAGCCATTCGATAGCAGCCGTCTGCCGCAGCGTGTGCTCCTGTCCGTATACCCGTGCTTCAGCACGACTCGTCGCCATGCACGCCTCGTCGATTGCCTCATCCACATTTGCGGGCCTGCGACCACACGCTATGTCTGCGGCAAGAACGAACCAAGGAAGGAGACCTCCAACTTCCCGGTCGAAGACCTCCCGCTCCTGACTTTTTCTGTGCGCGCTCTTCTCTTCGCTGTTCTTGTCGATGGAAGGCGGTAACAGGCGATCCAAGGTCACGATCTCGCCTCGAAGCGCTGCCTCGAGGGCATAGGCACGCAAGAGCTGCGATCGCCCATTGTTGAATCTGCTGGTCAGGTCATTGGGTGGAGTGGCTGGCAGGTATCGGCGGATTGTTCTGGCCCATTTCTCATGCTCCGCTGGCAGTATCTTGATGGCGATCTCGATGGTGGAGCAGACCGCTCGCAGGATGGGCCAAGGGTCGTTCCATTGGCTGTCCAGTCCATCCAGCTTAATGCGCCGGTCGGTAAGTAGGCGGAGCGCCCTTGCAATCGGCTCTGCCGGGAGCAGGTGGCCAATCTCCCGCGCTTCAATTGCCAGGCCTAGAACCAGCCAGACGTTCCTCGATGCCGCCATGCAGAATGAATCGAGTTGGTCCAATCGACCGATATCGGCAAGGCCACGAGCGATGCGCCTTCCTGCGGCAAGGGCATGTGGTCGCCATGTCCAACGCCTGAGGAACCATACGGCCTCGGCAGGGCTTTTGATCCTGAGGGTTGCTAGTGCAAATTCGGCTCGGTCGGCATCCGTGACCATTTCATATTGCCGCTCCTCTTCCGGAAGGGAAGCCCAGGTCTTCAGCCATTCGGTTGCCATCCGGAGCTTGCTCGCTGCCTCCGCATTGAATTCCTCACGTGCGGAAAGAAAGCCCGCGTCGTACACGTGGTGCGATCCCATCCAGGTTGACCCGAAGACCCGCCTGGATACGATCTCCTCGATTCGATCGGCCGCCATGATGGCGCCGGCAATATCGGTGTTCTCCTGGATAAGCTTGTACTGTCGGTCTTCGCCGGCGCACTCGCCACCGGCCTTCAGTGCCAGCTTGGCAGCGGCGACGTTGTTGCCTTGCATCAAGCACGCTTTCAAAGCAAATGTGAGCCTCTGGGTCTCAACGTCGCGTCTTTCAATGGGATTGTCGGCCGGCAGGCTCTTTCCGGACAATGCTAGCTCGACAAGCTCTTTCAAAAGACCTGCCTGAAGCATCAACTGCGGCAGTGCAGAAGCGGCATATGAGCTATGCGCGGCGATTGGTTGTAGCCGATCTAGAAACTGCCTGAAGCCCGTGGCATCGGGTCTGAAACGTTCCTGAAACCACGTTTCGGCAGGTTCGTCCAGGAAGTGGACACCGTTGCCTTTGATGACCAAGGGTCGTCCGAGATCGGTGACGAAGCTGCGGATCGCGCCTTCGGGCGATCCGGAGAGTGTGGCCAGCACCGATATCGGCACCAGCGGGCGGAGCACGGCAAGCGCTTGGCAGATCGCCTCGATCTGGGATGCTTCGACCGTGCCGACCCTGTCCCGCAAGCGAACGATGGCCTTCTCAAGCACTTCGCCAAGTGCCGTTTGTACGGTACTCGGGTTAGGTCCAAGCTCCTTCAGCATCTTGGGTAATGGAAGGGCCTGGGATAGCGCCAATGCCTGCAGGCGCGGATTGGAGCTGCTCAGGAATGCAAATTCCTTGACTTCGCTTTCTGTCGCCTTTGGATAAACGCTCCTGAGGTGTCGGGCCGTTTCATCCTCGGAGAATGGGAGAAGTTCGATCAGCTTCGCGTGCGGGGGCGCGTTCAGTCTGGACAGCCGATGCGTACGGCAGGTCATGACCAGTCTGACACCAGGGGGCAGGCTGGTCCGAATAAGGTCTCGCACGAAACTAGAAGGCTCTCCTTGCTCCTCGGCAGCCATTTCGGCGTTGTCTGCGGCATCAATGATGATGCACAGGCTCGAATCGGGATCCCGCGCGCGAAGCAAGTCGACGGCTTGGGAGAGCCTGCTGACGAAGGCCCTCATGTACGCCTTTCCGTCCGCCCGGGTACTTGGGATAAGTGGGTAACAGAGGCCGCGCGCGGCCAGCTCGTTGGCAATTTGGACGAGCGCATCCCGGAACCGATGTCGGAAATGCAGGACGGATCGACCAAGTCCTTCGCCATAGCAGTCGTAAAGCACGGCCTCCGATCCGGGGGGAATCAGGTGCGATATGCGGGAGGCGATTACCGACTTCCCGACGCCTCCATCGGCATGGATCACGAAAGGCACATCTGTCGTTCGGACCGTCGACAGAATCTCGGGTTCCTGTCTCCGGGGAAACATTCCCGACGTGTCAGGGATATGCGATTCGGCTGGACGTAGATCCTCCTCGGAGGTCTTCAGTGCCCGCAGGACATCCCGACGGCGAATTGCGGGGTCTCGCTCGAACTCTGCCGTGGCCTTGCGGGTCACGAGTTCCTTCAGCTGAACGGGTGCATCCATGTCGGCGTCTGGCAGGAATGCGCAGACATCTTGGGTCAATAGGTTTCGCTGGACCCAGAGATCGTCTTCGTTAGGCTGGAGCCTGAAAAGCTGGAAGAATTCTTGTATTTGTGCCTCGTCCAGTGCCGCGCCGCCAACAAGCGTTTTCCTGACGGCCGGATGGCGATCCTTTGCGCCATTAGCTAGGTCGTCGAGCGCTTCCATTACCTTTGAATCAGCGGGTCTGGTCGCAATGAATTCGAAACTTAACTTGTTCGCGAGGTCGTCGACAGAGAAATGGGAGAGAAGTCCAACGTACTTGGCGATGAAACCGGCGATGGTTCCCTTCAGGTCGCTGGCCTTCAGTTCCCTGTCGCCGCGCTTCGTCGAATGCTTCAACTGGATGTAATGGACCCGGCGGGATGCCGGGATATCCTCGCTTCCAAAGTACAAGGCAACGTCGATGACCTCGTCACCATCAGGAGAAGCGTCCGTGGCTTCCTGATTCGAGGCGCCTTCGATAGTCACCGCGACTAGGTCTGTAGCTCCAGGAAGGAGTTTCAAGCATTGGCGCGCAGCCCAGTGGTAGTGAAACTGGTCGCCACTCCTGCTGGGTCGCACAGAGCTGTTCCCGGCCATTCCATACACCCCCAATCCTTTTGATTCGCTAGAGTAGCGTCAATCCACATGTCCAGTCTCCCCGCCTAGTACGGGATGCAAGAAGTAGCGGAGTAATGTGCTGGCAGCTATCCGAGAGATTGGGATGGTGCCGATGTTGAAGGCTAGCTCACCTGGAGAACGTCTGCTCATGACCGCTAGCTGACATCGAAGAGGTTTGCAGAATGAAAGAGATTCCCAAAGGCGAAACTGAGTTCCAATGGCCGCATTCGATGATTCCCTAGTGACCCTCCAATTCTTCGGGGACGACCTTCTGCCCGAAGAAGTCAGTGCCTTGCTCGGAGCGACCCCGACCGCATCGCATCACAAGGGCCAGCAACTCAAGGGCAGCCAATCCGGCGCCGTGCGTATCGCCAAGATCGGAAGCTGGCGGCTCAGTGCGGCTCGGCGTGAGCCTGAAGATCTGGAAGCGCAGATCTTCGAGATCCTCGATCAACTCACCGGCGATCTCGCCGTATGGCAGTCACTGGCACGCTTTCGGCCTGATCTGTTCTGCGGCCTTTTCATGGGCAGCAGCAACGATGGTGTCTCGCTTTCGCCGCGTGCGCTGCTTGCCTTGGGGCAGCGCGGCATCGAGCTGGGGCTGGATATCTACGATGCCGACGAAGAAGAGCGCAACGCTCCGCGCCCGGAGGCCATCAGTTGATGATCTCCCCACTCCCCGAAGCAACAAACGCCTTCAACTGCCGAACGAACTCCGCGTCGTAGGCTTCCCACTCCCTAATCTCCCCAACCACCCGCAACGGCTGCGCACTCCGATACGAGCGCGTCGGGTTCCCGGGAAACTTCTTGTTGGTCACGTTCGGGTCGTCTTCAAACGGCCCGGTCGGCTCCACCACATACACGCGCGGTCGCCCCTCACCCCGGGCCATCTCCGCAGCCAGCCCGGCGCCCTTGGCAATGGTGGTGAAGTAGATGTGGTTCATCACCACGTTGTCGCGATAGTTGGAGCGGAAGCCCGCGCTTAGCAGCTCGCCCACCGCGAGGTCAGCGCGGGTGCCGTGATAGAACGGCCCGGCGACCTGGTCGCAGGTGTCATGCGAAACGGGTGTCCATTCGGTGTCCTGCGCCATCGGCACTGCCCCTGCGTGTCCTGCCGGATCGACAGGCCGGCGAGTCTAGGGCGCCCGGTGGGCCTTGCTGCAAGGCCCCATCCGGGGAATACTCTGTAGTGGGAGGCGCGGTGCGCCTCCTTTTTTCATTCTGCGGCGCCGCGCCCTTCCAGCTCGCGCACGGCGGTTTCCAGCGCGTCCAGCTTCTGGCGGGTCTTCAGCAGCACGGCGCGCTGCACTTCGAACTCCTCGCGGGTGACCAGGTCGAGCTTGGCCAGGCCGGCCTGCAGCGCGCTCTTGAAGGTGGCCTGCAGTTCCTCGCGCGATTCGCGCAGGCCCGGCGGCACCAGGTCGCTGAGGCGACGGGCGAGGTCATCGATTTGATTCAGGTCGATCATGGGGTGCTCCGTGGGGGTAGGGCCCGTGCATCCGGCGCGGGCAGGCCGATCGGGCACAAGGATACTGCTGGCACCCATCGCCCGGACAGGCGGCAGCGGCTTCGCACGGGCCGCGTTCAGGCGCTATCCTCCACGCCGGAAGACAGGAGATAGACGATGAAGATGGTCATGGCGGTGATCAAGCCGTTCAAGCTCGACGACGTGCGCGAAGCGCTGGCCGAGCGTGGGGTCACCGGGATCACGGTGACGGAAGTGAAGGGCTTTGGTCGCCAGAAGGGCCACACCGAGCTGTACCGTGGCGCCGAGTATGTGGTCGATTTCCTGCCGAAGGTGAAGCTGGAAGTGGCGGTGACCGATGACCAGGTTGAGGCCGTGGTTGAGGCCATCGTGAAGGCGGCCGGCACCGGCAAGATTGGCGACGGCAAGGTGTTCGTATACGACCTGGGCAGCGTGGTGCGTATTCGTACCGGGGAACTGGACGCGGACGCGTTGTAATCTGGTTTTTGTAGAGTCGAGCCATGCTCGACTGCGTTTCGCGCGATGCTGGAAGAGCAGTCGAGCATGGCTCGACTCTACAAAAGCAGTTACCGGCGCTTCGCCCACTTATAGAACCGCTTCCAGCCCTGGCGCACGGCGGCGACCCAGCCCGGGTCGGCCACCAGTGCGGCCTGCGCGGCACTCGGGGCCTGGCCAGTCACGCGCTGGCGGATCTTCAGCAGGTTCTTCATGTCGCTGCGGCGCATCTGCCGGCTCAGCGGGCCGCGCCGCAGCCAGCGGGGTACGCGCCAGGCGGAGGTGAAGTCCAGCAGCACCGGCACGCCACCGCTGACCACCACGTTGGTGCCATGCAGGTCGTTGTGGGTGATGCCGGCGGCGTGCAGGCGGCTGAGCGCGTGCTGCAGCTGCTCGAACACGTCGTTGCCGACGGCCTGCGCGGTGCTCAGGGTCTGGCCGGGGATGAATTCCATGCCCAGCGCCAGGCCACCGAGGGTGCCGAGCAGTGCGGGGGCATGCTTCCAGCCGCCGAGGCGCTGCAGCATGCGGGCTTCACGGCGCACCATCAGCCGCGCGATCAGCGAAACGGGGGTGCCGCGGTAGCGGGAGTAGTCCTTGATGACCGCCTCGCGCCCGTCCAGGCAGGTGCGGTAGACGTCGGGGGCCAGGAAACGCTCGCCGCGCTTGAGCAGCAGCGGGGAGGCGGCGTCATTGCCGCAGGAGGAGGGGGGAAGAGCAGGAAGATACATGTCGGGGTCTCGGACGACCCGGTGGGTGGCGCAAAGCGTCAAGCGAACCGGTGTTACAGGGAGTTACTAAGTTTTCGTTAATTTTAGTACTCGCCAGTTCGCTATTCCACGATTTGTCGGAGAAATGTCGGGGTCGTGGCTGGAACAGTTCGTCATGCAGAATCGGACAATTCCGTCTCACTTATGAGGCTCGCCCTGCTGGATCAAGGAGTTGGGCGCGCTTCCGGCCCATTCATCGGCGCCGCGCTGAACGCCACGCACGTCCGGCTTGACCCCGGCGCACGCCCTGCCGACCATAAGCTGTTAACCCGCGACATCGGCGGCCGCCCCCCTCCGGCACGTCCCCGTCCCCTGCCGCGTTCCCAACCGGTGCTGGCCGCCAGGCCGTGCATCGCCCCGTTTCCCGTTCCGGCTGCGGCTGGAGGAAAGTGCTTTGATCATCAAAATCGTCATTGCAGCGCTGTTCGTGGCCTGCGTGCTGTACATCCACTTCCGTGGCAAGGTGCGCGCGCGCTGGTCGCGCCAGCTGCTGGACCACTCCAGTTTCATGGCCCCGATCAACGTGGTCATGTACATGTTCTCGAAGGTGCCGACCACGCCGTTCCTGGACCCGGCCAAGGAGTTCCCGCAGCTGGAGCCGCTGCGCCAGAACTGGCAGATGATCCGCGACGAGGCGCTGGCGCTGCGCGATGCACAGAAGATCGCTGCGTCCAGCACGTTCAACGACGCCGGCTTCAACTCGTTCTTCCGCCGTGGCTGGAAGCGCTTCTACCTGAAGTGGTACGGCCCGTCGCACCCGTCGGCGAAGGCGATGTGCCCGAAGACCACGGCGCTGCTGGAGTCGCTGCCGGATGTGCGCGCGGCGATGTTCGCCCAGCTGCCGTCGGGCAGCGAACTGCGCCCGCACCGCGACCCGTTCGCCGGTTCGCTGCGCCTGCACCTGGGCCTGGCCACGCCCAACAATGACGGCTGCTACATCGAAGTGGACGGCATCAAGAAGAGCTGGCGCGACGGCGAGTGGATGATGTTCGACGAGACCTACATCCACCATGCGCACAACGAGACGCCCGATGACCGGGTGATCCTGTTCTGCGACATCGCCCGCCCGCTGCGCTTCGGCCTGCCGGGGCTGTTCAACCGCGCGGTGGCGGCCACGCTGCTGGCCGGTGGTGCCTCGCCGAACCTGCCGGGTGACCCGACCGGTGGCGTCAACAAGGCGTTCGGCAGCGTCTACAAGGTGCGCCTGAAGGCCAAGGCGCTGCGCGAGCGCAGCGTGGTGGCCTACCAGCTGATCAAGTGGGGCCTGGTGGTGGCGGTGATCGCCGGTATCTGGGCGCTTTGATCGTTACATGCGGTTGCCGGCCAGCGGCCGGCACTACCGGAACATGAAAAAACCCGCGCTGGCGACAGCGCGGGTTTTTCTTTTGCATGGATGGGTGCCGACCGTTGGTCGGCACGCCTTACTTCAGCGCCGCCTGCACGAACGGCGGGGTCACCAGCACGCCGGTGTGCAGCGCGGCGGTGTAGTACAGGGTGTTGAAGGTCTTGGCGGCCGAGTCGGCCTGGCGGAAGTCGAAGCTGCTGTCGCCCTTGCGCGCCATGGTCACGCTCCACCAGCCGGTGGGGTAGCACGGCTGCGGGAACGGCAGGGTCTTGAACGAACCGAAGCCGGCCTTGCCCATCTCGGTGCGCATTTCGTTGATCAGGTCCAGCTGCATCAGCGGCGATTCGGACTGCTGCACCAGGATGCCGTCGTCCTTCAGGGCCTTGAAGCAGCTCTCGTAGAAGGCCTTGTTGAACAGGCCTTCGCCGGGGCCGACCGGGTCGGTCGAATCGACGATCACCACGTCCACGCTGCCCGCCGGGCAGTTGGCCATGTAGGCCACGCCGTCGTCGAACAGCAGCTCGGCGCGGGCGTCATCGTTGGAATCGCACAGTTCCGGGAAGTGCTTGCGCGCCATCACGGTGACCTGCTCGTCGATATCGCACTGGGTCACGCTCTCCACGCCGGTGTGCTTGAGCACTTCCCGCAGGGTGCCGCAGTCGCCGCCACCGATGATCACCACGCGCTTGGGTGCGGCGTGGGTGAACAGCACCGGGTGGCTGATCATCTCGTGGTAGAAGAAGTTGTCCTTGCTGGTCAGCATGATGGCCCCGTCGATGGTCATCAGGTTGCCCCAGTCGGTGGTCTGGAAGATCTCGATCTTCTGGAACGGCGACTGCACCTCGTCCAGCTTGCCGGTGATGCGGTAGCCGATGGCCGAGCCGGTGCGCTCGAAGTGTTCGATGTACCAGTTGTTGCTGTCAGTCATTGGAAAACAGTCCTGTTCGGAGGGGTGGAGCCGGGCTGGCGGGCGGGGCCGCGTGGCACAGATGCCACATCCGGACGGATCGGCCCGTTCAGGTTGAAACCTGTCACGGGCGCGGGCGCGCATGATAACGAACCTGTGGGCATATAGGCGTTATCATGCCCCCCCTTTTATTGCCAACAAGGCCGACTGAAATGACCGATTGGTCCCTCGACCAAGCCCGCAAGACCTACTCGATCCCGCATTGGGCGGACGGTTACTTCGACGTGGATCAGGCCGGGCACATGGTGGTGAGACCGACCGGGGCGGACGGCCCGGTGGTGTCGCTGCCCAAGGTGGTGGACGCGGCCCGTGCGGCCGGCGCCAAGCTGCCGCTGCTGGTGCGCTTCCCGGACATCCTCGGCCAGCGCCTGGGCAAGCTGCAGGCGGCCTTCGGGCAGGCCCAGCAGGACTGGGAGTACAGCGGCGGCTACACCGCCGTGTACCCGATCAAGGTCAACCAGACCCGCGGCGTGGCCGGCACCCTGGCCAGCCACCACGGCGAGGGCTTCGGCCTGGAAGCGGGCAGCAAGCCCGAGCTGATGGCGGTGCTGGCGCTGTCGCGCCCGGGTGGCCTGATCGTCTGCAACGGCTACAAGGACCGCGAGTACATCCGCCTGGCCCTGATCGGCCGCAAGCTGGGCCTGCAGACCTTCATCGTCATCGAGAAGCCGTCCGAGCTGAAGCTGGTGCTGGAAGAGTCCAAGGCGCTGGACGTGAAGCCGGGCCTGGGCGTGCGCATGCGCCTGGCCTCGCTGGGCGCCGGCAAGTGGCAGAACAGCGGTGGCGACAAGGCCAAGTTCGGCCTGTCCCCGCGCCAGCTGCTGGACCTGTGGAAGTCGCTGCGTGACACCGAGTACGCCGACTGCCTGAACCTGCTGCACTTCCACATGGGCTCGCAGATCTCCAACGTGCGCGACATCGCCAACGGCATGCGCGAAGCCACCCGCTACTTCGTGGAACTGTCGCGCCTGGGCGCGAAGATCACCCACGTCGATGTGGGCGGTGGCCTGGGCGTGGACTATGAAGGCACCCGTTCGCGCAGCTTCTGCTCGATCAACTACGGCCTGCACTCCTATGCCAGCAACATCGTGCAGCCGCTGGCCAATGCCTGCGAAGAATTCGGCCTGACCCCGCCGCGCATCGTCACCGAGTGCGGCCGCGCGATGACCGCGCACCACGCGGTGCTGATCGCCAACGTGTCGGAAGTGGAAGAAGCGCAGGAAGGCCGCGTGCCGGACCAGCACGACGACGAGCCGGCCGCGATCCGCCACCTACGCGAGATCCACGACGAGCTGGACGTGCGCCCGGCGGTGGAGCTGTTCCAGGAAGCACAGCACTTCCACGCCGAAGGCCTGGCCAGCTACGCGCTGGGCCAGATCGATCTGCCGCAGCGTGCGCGCATCGACGATCTGTTCTACGCCATCGCCCACGGCGTGCGTGCGCGCCTGAGCTACGACGAGAAGAGCCATCGCCCGGTGCTGGACGAACTGAACGAGCGCCTGGTCGACAAGTATTTCGTCAACTTCAGCGTGTTCGAATCGATCCCGGACGTGTGGGCGATCGACCAGGTGTTCCCGATCGTGCCGATCGAGCGCCTGGACGAAACCCCGGACCGTCGCGGCATCATCGCCGACATGACCTGCGACTCGGACGGCATGGTGGAAACCTATGTCGAGAACGAGAGCCTGGACAGCTCGCTGCCGCTGCACAAGATGAAGCCGGGTGAGAGCTATCGCATCGGCTTCTTCATGGTCGGCGCCTACCAGGAAATCCTGGGCGACATCCACAACCTGTTCGGCGATACCGACGCGGTGGAAGTGCTGGCCGATGCCGATGGCTACGCCATCACCCAGCAGCGCCGTGGTGACACCACCGACGTGATGCTGGATTACGTGGGTTACCGCCTGGACGAACTGCGCGCGACCTATGCGCAGCGCGTGGCCGAGGCCCAGCTGTCGCCGGAACGCGCGCGGGAGCTGTCGGAGGCGCTGGAAGCCGGCCTGACCGGTTACACCTACCTGTCCGACGAACCGCTGGTCTGAGGTAAACGGGAACGCCGGGCATAGGCCCGGCGCTACCGGCCCCGATGAGCGCGCGCGCGATCTTCCACCTGTTCCTGCATGCCGCCGTGCCAGCGCTGCTGGCATGGCTGTTCTGGCGTAAGCGCTTCGCCTCGGCGTGGGTGCTGATGCTGCTGGGCTGGATCATTGATCTGGACCACCTGCTGGCGGATCCGATCTACGCACCGAACCGCTGCAGCATCGGTTTTCATCCGCTGCACACCGCACCGGCCATCGCGGTCTACGCGGGGCTGTGCGTGCCGAAGAAGACGCGGTTGGTAGGCATCGGTTTGATGATCCACATCGTGCTGGACGCGATTGATTGCTGGTGGATGCATCACCGTTGATGCTGGGTGCGTGTCGACCAAGGTCGACACCTACCGGGGGCACGGCGACCGGCTGGGTTGCCGCTTGGTAGAGCCGGCCGCTGGCCGGCTTTCGCAGGGTGTTCCCGATGACCGCGTGGTTGCCGGCCAGCGGCCGGCACTACCGACCGTTAGGCTGGCCGAGGTCGACAGCTACCGGGTGCACGGCGACCGGTCGGATTACCGCTCGGTAGAGCCGGCCGCTGGCCGGCTTCCGCAGGGTGTTCCCGGTGACCACTTGGTTGCCGGCCAGCGGCCGGCACTACCCACCGTTGGGTTGGCCGCTTCACGCCACCGGCAACCACAACGTCGCACGCAGGCCGGGCTGCGCATTTTCCAGCGCCACGCGTCCGCCATAACTGGCGGCGATATCACCTACGATCGCCAACCCCAATCCACTGCTGCCCTCGCGCTCATCCAGCCGCACACCACGCTGGGTGACCCGTTCCAGCGCGTCTGCAGCCAGGCCGGGGCCGTCGTCGCGCACTTCGATGCGCAGCTGCCCTTCGCTGCTTTCCGCTTCGACAGTGACCTGCTGTTGCGCCCAGCGCCCGGCATTGTCCAGCAGGTTGCCCAGCATCTCCTCCAGGTCCGCACTGGCGCCGGCGAACTGCAGCGCCGGATCGATGCCTGCCGCCGTGAACGTGATGCCACGTTCGCCATGCACGCGTGCCATCAGCCGGCACATCGCCTGTGCGACGGCCGCCACGTCGGTGCGCTGGCGATGGTCGGCGGCCAGTCCTGCAGCCAGGTAACGGTCGACACTGGCCTGCATGCGCGCACTCTGCTCGCGCACGGTGGCACGCCAGTGCGTACCGTCGCTGTCGGCCTCGGTGGCCAATACGCTCAGCGGGGTCTTCAGCGCGTGCGCCAGATCCTGTGCACTGGTGCGCGCGCGCGCGACCATGCGTTGCTGGTGGTCCAGCAGCGCGTTGAGTTCCTCACCCAGTGGTGCGACTTCCGCTCCCAGTTCCTGTGTGTCGATGCGCTGCGCATCGCCGCGACGTACCCGTTCCAGCTGCGCACCGAGGCGATGCAGCGGGCGCAGGCCGAAGTGCACCTGGCTGGCCAGCACCGCCAGCCACGCCGCGACCAGCACGCCCAGTGCGATGGCGGTGCGCTTGCGGAACGCGGCAACATCCGCATCCAGCGCGCTGCGGTCGGTGGCGACCACGGCCACGAACGGTTCGCTGGCGCGTGGCAGGCGCACCTGCTGCACGCGTGCACGCAGGGATTGCTGCAGCGGTCCGGGCAGATCGCGCGTGGCCGGCCCGGCAGCCGGCGCCGGCAGGGTTTCATCCCACAGCGAGCGCGACTGCAGCAGCACGCGGCCATCGGCACCGGCGATCTGCCAATAGGCCCCGGAGAACACGCGCTGGAAGCGCGCGTCATTCGGTTCCTGGCGCAGGCGCAGCTGCCCCTCCGGGTCCACTTCGGCCTGTGCCAGCAGGGTCAGCATGTCCTGCTGCAGTTCGTGATCGAGGCGGTCGCGCGCGCTGCGCTTGAACAGCTCGCCCAGCAGTGCGCTGGCCAGCAGCGAGACCAGCAGCAGGCCAACGCCCCCGGCCAGCAGCAGGCGCCGCCGCAGCGACGGTTGCCGGTTCATGGCTCGGCCAGCCGCCAGCCCTGGCCGCGCACGGTCTGGATCAGGTCGATGCCGAGCTTGCGGCGCACGCGCCCCAGCAGCACGTCCAGTGCATTGGAGTCCGGGTCATGGCCGCCGTCGAACACCTGTTCGCCCAGCCGGTCGCGGCCGATCACCTGACCGCTGTGGTGGATGAAGTAGCTGAGCAGGCGGAACTCCTGCGGGCTCAGCGCCAGCGCCTGCCCATCCAGTTCGAAGCGGCCGGCGTTGACGTCCAGCTGCAGCGGGCCGCAGTGCAGGCGCGGGCTGGCGTGGCCGTGGCTGCGTCGGATCAGGGCGCGCAGGCGCAGCACCAGTTCGTCGGCCTGGAACGGTTTGGTGAGGTAATCGTCGGCACCGGCATCGAAGCCGGCCAGCTTGTCGTGCCAGCGCCCGCGCGCGGTCAGTACCAGCACCGGGAAGCTGCGGCCGTTGCCGCGCCAGCGCTCGATCACGCTCAGTCCGTCCAATCCGGGCAGGCCGAGATCGACGATGGCGGCCTGCAGGTCTTCGATCTGGCCGATCTCTTCGGCCTCGCGGCCATCGGCGACCACGTGCACCACATAGCCGGCCTGTTCCAGCAGGGGCACCAGGCGCTGTGCCAGTGCGGCATCGTCTTCGGCCAACAGGATGCGCATCAGTCGTCGAGCTCCGTCTTCAGCAGCTTTCCGCTGCGCGCATCATAGTCCAGCTCCACCACTACGCCGTCGCCGCGCAGGATCTCCACTTCGTAGACGCCGTCGTCCAGCTCCACTTCCAGCAGCTGGCCCGGGTAGCGCTTGAGCGCATCGCGCACCACGCTCTCCAGCGGCACGTAGCGGCCCTGCTGCACGGCGCGACGCGCGACCTGCTGCGCCGGGTCCTGCAGGGGCGCGGCGGCGGTCGGGGCGTTGGCCAGGGCCAGCAGCAGGGGCAGGGTGGCGAGCATGCGGGTAAGGAAAGAGAGAGGGGTACAGGCGCGAGTGTGGCGGGGATGACTAACAGCCGGCTAACAGCCACGGCTAAGGCGCTGTTAACCGGGCCATGCATCGTGGCGTTGCCGGGATGGTCCGGCCACGAACAGGAGAACCCCCATGTTGAAGTCGCTCACCCTCGCCACTGTTGCCCTGCTTGCCGTCGCGCCGGCCGTACAGGCCGCGCCGCTGGGCATGGCCCAGGTTGAACAGACCCTGCGCAAGGCCGGCTACACCCAGATCCATGAGATCGAACGCGATGATGGCCTGTGGGAAGCTGACGTGAGCCGCGCCGATGGCCGCTTCAGCGAGGTCTACGTGGACCCGAAGACCGGCGAGATCTTCGATGAGCACAGCGGCCGCGCGCTGCTGACCACCGAGCAGGTGCTGGCACGGGCGCAGTCGCACGGCCTGCGCGAGATCCACTCGCTGGAACGCGATGGTGCGACCTGGTCGCTGGAAGCGCGCAATGCCCGCAACCAGAAGGTGGAAGTGCGCCTGAGCGGCTATGACGGCCGCATCCTGCACAGCGAGCGCGATGGCTGGCTGGATTGACCTGCTGGTAGTGCCGGCCGCTGGCCGGCAACCCATGATCGCTTCCAGCCCCGCGAGTCGCCGGCCAGCGGCCGGCGCTACCGCGCGGTTACCAACCGGGCATGGACTCGGCTCTACGGGAGCGGCGTTACCAGCCGTACGGCGGCGGGTAATCCCAGCCCGGGCCACGCCCGTAGTAGCCGCCATACGGGCCGAAGAAGCCCGGGCCCTTGCCTTCACTCACGTGGATGTTGAGGTTGACCCCGTGGGTCTTGCCTTCATCGGTGGTGTAGTTCTTGCTCAGGTTCAGCGTGGCCGCGTTGTAGTGGCTGTTGCCGCCGTTCTTCGAATAGCCGATGCCGGTGGTGAAGCTGCCGGACACCTTGACCTTGTCGTCGGTCACGTCGGCGATCTTGGCGTCGTCGTGCACGCGCGGGCCGCTCTTGTCACCGTAATAGGTGCCGGGCGGGTCCTGCTGCAGGGCCGGGTCGTTGAGGTAGCGCATCGGCGCCTGCGGCAGCGTCAGGTCCAGGCCGGCAGCCTGCGGCGCGGTGGCGCCAGCGGCGGACTGGGCCAGCACGGTTCCCGGCAGGGCCAGGCACAGCAGCAGGGTCAGGGGGCGGATCATGACGGCGCTCCAGCGGACAGGTGGCCGCGCAACACGCGGCGGTACAGGCCGACGCTAGCAGGGGTTGCTTGAATGATGCCTGTCGGCGCCGGATTGGGGTAGAGCCAAGCCATGCCTGGCTGCAGGTCACAACCGGCCGAACCCGAACAGCCCTTCCAGCGCATGCCTGCGCCGCTCGATCCGGGCCCGCAGCAGCTGGGCGCCGATCATCGAATAGGTGATGCCGTTGCCGCCGTAGGCCATGGCGAAATGCACCCGCGGGCCCCACTGCGCGTGGGGGCCGAAGAACGGCAGGCCGTCGGCGGTTTCGGCGAAGGTCCCGGCCCAGGAGAAGGCGGGTACCGGGTCCAGCCGCGGGAACCAATGCAGCAGCTGTTTCATCAGCTGGTCGGCCTTGCGCTGCACGCGCCGGTCGCGGCGGGCGGGGATATCGATGGCGTCGTCCAACCCGCCCACCAGCAGGCGGCGGTCGCCGGTGGCGCGCAGGTACAGGTAGGGGCGTGCGCTCTCCCACACCATCGTGTTGCGCAGCCGGCCCAGCACGTCCGCATCGATGGGATCGGTGATGAAGGCATAGCTGCTGCGGTTGCGTGCGACCCGCTGCTGAAGCCACGCCTGGTTGGCATAGCCCATTGCCAGCACCACGTGGCGGGCGTGGATGCTGGCGCCGCCCTCGGTGACCGCGCTCACGCCGCGCGCGGTGGGTGTCAGCGTGTGCAGCACCGTGCGGTCATGCACATTGCCACCGCGCCGGCGCACGCGTTGCAGCAGCGCATAGGTCAGGCGGTAGGGATCGACCCGCGCGGCCTGCCGGGTCAGCAGGGCACCCCCACCGTCCACATCGAAGCGCTCCTGCAGTGCCTCCGGGCCCAGCCAGCGGGCATCCAGGCCGATGCTGCGCCGCGCCTCGCCCTCGGCCATCAGGCGCGGCACGTCGCGATGGCGGCTGGCCAGGTACAGGCTGTCCATGCGCTGGAAGTCCACGTCCTTCACCCCGCGCGCCACCTCGGCCAGTGCCGGGATTGCCTCCGCACAGGCCCGGTACGCCAGTGCAGCGGCGTCCTGCCCGTAGCGCTCGGTCAGTTCCAGCAGATGGGTATCGATCTCGTACTGCAGCAGGGCGGTGCTGGCAGCGGTGCTGCCCCAGCCGATGTCACGCTGTTCGATCACTGCAACGTCGTGGCCGTGATGGGACAGCTCGTCGGCGATCAGCGCACCGGTGATGCCGCCGCCGACCACCAGCACGTCGCAGCGCAGGTCCCTTTCCAGCGGTGGGAAGGCGTGGACCAGGCCGTTGCGCACCGCCCACCACGGGTAGCCACTCTTCAGGTCCATGCGTCAATTCGCCGGATCGATTTCATGCTCGTCCGCAGGCTGATCTACAAGCAATCGAGCGAACAGGTCGGGAAGGTCACTCGCTACCGGGATGGCGTACTGACGTTCCATGCCAATGAATGGAATCCGCACTACCGGCATTGCTGCGTCCAGTGTGTCGAATCCATAGCCCTCCCCGCCGCCGTCCGAAGCGAACAGGAATATGCCCGGCGCGTATGATTCAACCTCATACTCGCGATTGAAGTCGATGACCTCTTCTGCTTCCCAGAAGACAATGTAGTTGTCGCCAATAAATCCTTCGCCACCGTTGTGCACCCTAAGGAATTCAAGGTAACTCTCGGGAAGTGCCACTCCCACGCGGGCTGACAGACCAGCAATGGCCGACATTTCAGCCGGGCCATTGAGCTGTCCCGCTGTCAGTTGATATTCCATGGCTGCTCTTCCATGTCTCTCGGGGACTGGTTAAACCAGAAGTTTGCCTGCTGCTGATGAATGTCGCGATGGGCGATAACGTCATTGGCGGAGTCGGTTGGCGTCCACCATTGCCCGTAGATCAGGCCGTGGGCTGGCCGGTATGTGGGGTCTGGATCAGTTCGGACAGATCGAAGCCCTGCAGGCGGGCCGCCGCCAGATAATGGTCCTGCACGGTCGCGTCCAGGCGCGGCTCGCGCGCCAGCAGCCACAGGTACTTGCGGTCCGGGCTGCCGACCAGCGACACGCTGTAGTCCGGGGCAACCTGGATCACCCAGTAGTCGCCCTTGGCGAACGGCAACCAGCGCAGGCCCTTGGGCAGGAAACTCACCTCCAGGCGCGCGCTGTCGTTGTCGACGGCGCAGGCCTCGCCGGTGGCTTCCTCGATCTCGCCGTCCATGCGGCAGCGGTTGGTGACGCCGACGTTGCCGTTGTCGAGCAGGGTGTAGTGCGCCGACACGTCGGTGCAGCCCTCCGGCTCGTGGCGCATCGGCAGGCGCGCGATCTCGTACCAGGTGCCCAGGTAGCGGGGCAGCTTGAGGTCGGCGACGGTCTTCAGCGGCGGGTGCTCGGTCATCGGTCATCGTGGCAGGGGTGGGCCTCCACGATGCCGATGGCCTTGCCATGGGCGGGTGAAGCCGGGGCGATGGCCGTGTCCAGAACGTTCCGTCGCCCCGGCGGAGCGCCCGTTGTCACCGGCGTGGCGGTATCCTGCCGCCAGCGCCGTGTTTTCCTGATCCAACCGAGGTGGAGGTGCCGATGTACCAGGTGATCCTGTTGAAGAGTGAATCCGCGTTCGCGCGCGAGCAGTGGCCGCAGGTCGACGACCTGGTCGACTACGAGGGCGTGGCCTACAGCCTGCGTGCCGGCCCGCGGCAGCCGCTACCGACCGACCACGACTGGCACCCGGTGGCGGTGTACGCGCCCGATGAGATCACCGAGGAAGAGTTCCAGGACTGGTACGCGCTGCAGCAGCCGACGGTGGAAGAGCTGCGCCTGAAGTACTGATGCGCGGCGCTGGCGGGGTCGCCCATCCGGCCTTGACCGGCTCTGCCGTATAGTCGCGCGCAGGCGCGGTGGTCCGCGCGAACCGGTGTGGCTGCGTGTCTTCTTTCCTGCAATCGATCCGTGCACGGGGCCCTTGGCTGGTCCTGCTGCTGTGCAGCGTCTTCCTGCTGTCCGCGCCGGTGCTGGCACAGGATGAGGACCCCACGCCCAAGCAGCAGCTGGCGGATATCGATGCGAAGCTGAAGGAGGTCGATCGCAAGCGGGGTGATGCGGCCGCCATCGAGACGCTGGCGATGCTGTCCGAGAATGCCTCGCAGGCACGGCGCGATGCCGAGGCGCTGGAAAAGGCGCTGCAGCCACAGCTGGATCGACTCAACGAACAGCTGGCGCAGCTGGGGACGCCTGCCGAGGGCACCACCGAGCCGCCCGAACTGGCGGCACAACGGCGCACCATCAACAAGCAGCGCGACGGCCTGGCCGCGTCCGTAGCGCAGGCCAAGACGAGTGCCGTGCGTGCCCAGCAGCTGGCAGCCGACATCGACCAGCAGCGCACTGCGCAACGCGCCGAAGACATGGGGAAGAAGGTCGCCTCGCCGTTGTCTCCGGCACTGTGGAGCAAGGTTGCCGAACGCCTGCCGATCGATATCGCGCGGGTTGCGCCGTTGGCCGAGCAGGGCCGCGATGCGCTGGTCACCGGTATCCGCACGAATGGCTGGGGCACGCCGTTGCTGGGCCTGGTGGCCGCGCTGGTGATGATGTTCCCGCTGCGGCTGTGGCTGCGCAGGCTGGGACGCCGCTTTGCCGCGTCCGAGCGCGCGCCCGATGGTCGCCTGCGCCGGTCCGGCCTGGCCATGTGGCTGCTGCTGGTGGGCACGCTGCTGCCGGGCTATGCGGTGGTGGTGTTCATTGCCTCGCTCAACGCCGTCGATGCGATCGCCCCGCGCCTGCAGAACGTGGCCGACGGCGTGCAGCAGGCGACCTTCGCCGCTGCGTTCATCGCCGCGCTCAGCGCCTGCCTGCTGGTGCCCAATCGCCCGTCGTGGCGGTTGTTGAACCTGGATGACACCGCCGCGCTGAAGCTGCGCAAATATGCGTGGGGCGCCGCAGCGCTGGCCTGGTTGAGCACGGTGCTGGTCGCCCTCGACCAGGCCACGCGCACCAGCGATGTGACCACCGTGGCGCTGGACGGAGTGATCGCGCTGACCTACCTGGGTCTGATCATGGCGATGCTGGTGACGCTGGCGCGCCTGCACCGACGGCAGACCGCCGAGGCCGAGGCCAAGCTGGAGGCACAGGCCGACGGGCTGACGGCGAGCACGCCGGTGCGGCGCAGCAGCTGGCTGGTGCTGGCGCGCGTGGCGGGCAACATCGCGGTGGTGGCTGCGATCATCGCCACCCTGCTGGGCTACGTGAATTTCGCCAAGTTCGTGAACCAGCAGCTCATCGGCGGCAGCATTGTGGTGATGGCCGCGATGCTGTTGTTCAAGTTCGTCGATGACTTCAGCACGTGGCTGCTCAACGCGGACAGCAAGGTCGGCCAGACCATCCTGCTCAGCACTGGCCTGAGCGTGTCGAGGCTGGAGCAGGCGGGTGTTCTGCTGTCTGCGATGTTGCGTACACTGGTGGTGCTGGTCGCGCTGCTGGCCCTGGCCGCACCGTTCGGCAACGTCGGCACGATCGTCGAACGCGTCGCCTCGCTGGCCAACGGCATCGAGATCAACAAGGACCTGACGCTACAACCCGGCCGTATCGTCACCGGCGTGCTGGTGCTGCTGGTGGGCATGGGGCTGACCCAGCTGTTGCAGCGCTGGCTGACCGACACCTATCTGCCCAAGACCGAGCTGGATCTCGGCGCCCGCAACTCGATCAGCACGATTGCCGGCTACGTCGGCATCATCCTGGTGGGGCTGTGGGCGCTGACCGCGATGGGCCTGAACCTGAAGAACCTTGCGCTGCTGGTCAGCGCGTTGTCAGTGGGTATCGGTTTCGGCCTGCAGGCGATCATCCAGAACTTCGTATCGGGCCTGATCCTGCTGGCAGAGCGTCCGGTGAAGATCGGCGACTGGGTGAAGCTGGGTGACCAGGAAGGCGACATCCGCCGCATCAACGTGCGTTCGACCGAGATCCAGGTCGGCGACAAGTCGACCCTGATCGTGCCCAACTCCGAGCTGATCACCAAGACCATCCGCAACATGACGATGGGCAACAACCAGGGCCGCATCCAGATCCAGTTCGCGGTACCGCCCAGCACCGATGTCGGCAACCTGCGGCAGGCGCTGCTGGATGCGTACACCGCGCACACCAACGTGCTGCAGCAGCCGGCGCCAACGGTCTACATCGACAGCATTGCCGGCGGGCAGATCACCATCAACAGTTTCGCGTACGTGGCCAGCCCGCGGCAGGTGTACGGAACCCGCAGCGATCTGTACTTCAGCCTGTTGCAGATCCTGGCGGAGCGGAACATCCCGCTGTCGACCCCGACCGACATCCACATCACCCGCGATCCGCAGGAGTAGGAGTGTTCTGCAGGGCTGCGCCCTGCACCCGCAGAGGCCAAGGCAACAGCAACGGCAACGGCAACGGCAAAAGCTGATTTCCTGTGGGATGGCGGGGTGGGTCCGGTTGCGGGAGACGCCGTAAACCCGTCCCTGGGGGCTTGGCCGCGGCATCCATGCCGCGGACACTCCCGCAACCGGACCCACCCCGCCTTCGACAGATTTCCGTGATCTGCTGGACATGCTCTTGGGGTCAGATCCGTTTTCCGGAGGAAAACGGATCTGACCCCGGAAATTCATTCGATATCTGACAGATGTGTCGACCAAGGTCGACACCTACCGGCGGCCGCAGGAATCTGTCAGAGGTGGGGCGGTGTCGGAGTGCGGGGTGTCAGCCGCATGGATGCGGCTGCCAAGCCCCCAGGGATGGGTTCACGGCGTCCCCGCACTCCGACACCGCCCCACCAAACCACAGAATGCACGCTGTTGCTTCTGAGGTTGCCGGCCAGCGGCCGGCACTACCGCGGGTGCAGGGCGCAGCCCTGCAAAGAACCCTATCCTCGTGGTCGGCTGCGCGACGGCACCAGTGCGAACGTGTCCACCGCCAGCTTCTCGGCGTGGTTCAACCACGCGCGGATCTCCAGATCATCCACTTCGTGGTCCAGCCCGAACGACACGTTGATCTTGCCGTTGGCATCGGGCTGCACCCACTGCTGGGCCAGCACCACCTTGCGCTGCGAGGACACCGCCTCGATCCAGAAACCACGATCCGGTCGCGTGCTCGCCACCAGCTGCAGCATGTACTGGCCGGCACGGGTGCGGCGGCCCTTCTGGGTGATCATGTGTGCCTGGCGCACGCTCGGGCGCGGGCCCTGGAACGCATCCAGCGGTGCATCCACCGCGATGCCGCCGCGCAGGTCGTTGTCGCGGTACAGCTTGATGCCGTTGTCGCGGTTGACGAGGAGGGCGCACCAGTCGCCGTCGGCCGAGCCATCCTCGAATGCGGTGCAGCGGTCGACGTAGGCCAGGGTGTTGTCCGGATTGGCATCATCGAACTGGCGCGAGGTGTTCTCCAGGTACACCGACTTCAACCCCCAGTCCTTGTCGTACTCCAGCAGTACCGGTGGCTGCACGTGCTGCAGGCCGACCACCACCTGGTCATCACCATCGATCTTCAGCTCGCGGGTCGGTTCGCCCAGCCACAGTGAACGCGCGAAGGCCAGGTACTGCGGATAGTCACGGCCACCATCGCGCTGGGTTGCCACGCTGGCGCTGGGCGCGCGCTGGCTGTCGATCAGCGAACGGCCGAAGCCCATCGTCTTCAGGTTCGGGTCCAGCAGGCTGAGCAGGGTCGCACCCGAATCCAGGGTGGTGCCGGCGTCGGCGCTGAGCTGCTGCGGGGCAATGCCATCGCCGAGGAACAGCAGCAGGTTCTCGCGCTTCTGCCGGGTCAGGATGTGGGTCAGATCGTTGGGCATCGCCAGGTGGTCGGAGGCGATCACGATCAGCGTGTCCTTGCCGTACGGGCTGGCCTGGATGCGCTGCACCAGCTGCGAGATCAGCCGGTCGCTGCACTTGAGCGCGTTGAGCATGTTGATGTTGCCGTACTGGCTCTGGTAGCGCTCGCCCTTGCACGACACCGGCAGGTGGCCGGCCGGATGGTGGGTGTCCATGGTCAACGTGGTGAGCATGAACGGTGAGCCCGCACGCGAGAGCTGTTCGAAGCGCTGGTAGGCGGTGTCCAGCAGCACGTCGTCGTGCACGCCCCAGGCCGAGTAGTGGATGCGGCCGATCTTCTTCTGCTGCTTGAACCACGCCAGGTCATGCACTTCATCGAAACCATGGCTGGCCAGGAACTGGCCCTTGCCGGCGAACTGGCCGTTGGCACCACCCAGATAGTGGTTGGTGTAGCCCTGCTGCTTGAGGTAGTCGCCCAGGCAGACCGCCTTGGGCAGGAAGCTGCCCATGCGGTCCATGCTGTTCTCATCGCCCTGCGAGGTGGTCAGCGGCACGCCGCACATCGACGAGACCAGCCCGGCGATGGTCCAGCCGCTGCCCTCGGCCGAAGCCAGGCCACGTACGTCCAGCGACTTGGACGCCAGGCGGTTGAGGTTGGGCATCAGGCCGGGAAACACGGCCTCGTCCAGATAGGTGCGTTCCAGGCTTTCGCCGTAGATCCAGACGATGTTGCGCGGGCGCTGTAGCGGCTGCGTCGGCACCTCGTACTCAGGGGCAATGCGGGCGAAGTCGACCGGGCGCAGCTGCTGGTACAGGCGTTGGCCGTCGCGGGCCAGCGGGCTGATCAGGATCGTGGCCACCCACACGGCCGCGAAACCGGCGAACAACGCGCCACCGTGGCCGGGCCGGCGCCAGCGCTTCACCCGTGTGGCGAACAGCGGCAGCAGCGAGACCAGCGCCAGTACGATGAAGCCGGCGATATAGCCCTTGAAATCGGAGACACCGGCGCCTTCCATGTCGGCGCCCAGGTGGTACAGGGTGGCGGCATTGAGCCCATCACCGGAGAGCTTGTCGATCAGCCACCACGCGCTGAGCATCAGCAGCAGCAGCGAGAACGCACCGGCCTTCCACCACACCCACTTGTCGGACGCGAGGAACAACCAGCACAGCAGCAACAACGACAGCAGCAGTATCCAGAGCATAGGCAGCTTCGGCAGTGACGGGGTGGTGGTGATGGACGTCGTACCGACGCGTGTCGATCCGACCGGCGCTGCCACAAGCACATGCACATGACAGGCCGATGACCTGATAGTGCATGCACGAACCTGACTGAAATGTTTGTTGAAATGACGCGCGCGCAATCGCGCTCAGAAGGTAAAACGAGCGTGAAAGGCTTCGTTGGATTGCATTAAAAACCGCATGAATACGGGTGTTTTCGTCGATGTGCTAGCGATGTCCGCGTTCTTCGCGTGCCCGCGCACGACGGTCGAACAGCAAGGCACTGGTCACGATGCCCAGGCCGAGCACCACGCCGATGAACAGCAGTATCAGGGCGATGAGCGGGTAGCCGAACAGGTGCCAGCCGGTGTCGATCTTCATCATCATCGCGGCGGCCATGATCAATGCGGCGCTGATGATGCCGGCCGCCACGCGGTTGGCAATCTTCTGCAGGTTCTCCATCAACCGTGATTCTTCCAGGCCGGTGACCTTCATCTGCAGGCGGTTTTCGGCCAGCAGCGCCATGATGTCCGACAGCTTGCGCGGCCCATCGCGCAGCAGCTGCTGCAGCTCCATCGCCTCGCTGGCGATGTTGGCGGCCGACAGCGATTTCTTCAGGCGTGCGCGCATCACGTGCTGCAGCTGGCGCTCGACGATGCGGCGGGTTTCCAGCTCGGGTGCAAGCAGCCGGCACACGGTTTCCAGGTTGAGCAGGGCCTTGCCCAGCAGGCTCAGTTCCGGCGGCGTGCGCAGGCCACAGGCGGTGGCGATGCGCACCATGTCCAGCACCACGCGGCCTTCGGAGAAACTGCCGCTGGCGGCGTAGCGCGCGATCAGCTGGCCGGTCTCGCGCAGGTAGCGCTCTTCATCGAACGCCTCCAGCCGCGTGCTGATGCTGATCAGGTCGTCGGCCACTTCTTCGCCGCGGCCATCGACGGCAGCGAACAGGATCTTCAGCAGGCGCTCGCGCAGGCGCGGCGGCATGTGCGCGACCATGCCCAGGTCGAAGATCGCCAGCCGTCCATCGGGCATCACCCGCAGGTTGCCGGGGTGCGGGTCGGCATGGATCTCGCCATGCACGAAGATCTGGTCCAGGTAGCCCCGGATCAGCGCCGCCGCCAGCGGGTCCATCGATTGCTCGGTGCGGCGCACATCGGGAATCGCATCCACGCGCACGCCGGTGGCCAGTTCCATGGTCAGCACGCGCTGGCTGCTGTAATCCCACAGCGGCTGCGGAATCCACAGCCGCCGGAACGGCTTCAGGTGCCGGCCGAAACGGGCCAGGTTCTCGGCCTCGGCGTGATAGTCCAGCTCCTGCATCAGGGTCTTGGCGAACTCGTTGAGCCAGTCGCGCAGGCGCACGCGTCGACCGACCTGGGTCAGGTGGTCGGCGGCCAGGGCGAAGCTGCGCAGCGCCTCCAGGTCCGAACGCAGTTGCGCGGCGACCTCGGGCTTCTGCACTTTCACCGCCACCTGGCGGCCATCGTGCAGCACCGCGCGATGCACCTGCGCGATCGAGGCACAGCCCAGCGGCTCGGGATCGAACGCAGCGAACAGCTTGTTCACCGGCGCGCCCAGTTCCTGCTCGACGATGGCGTGGATGCGCTCGACCGGGATCTCGGCCACCTTTTCCTGCATGCGCTCCAGCGCGGTGGCGAACTCCACCGGCACCATGTCCGGGCGGGTGGACAGCATCTGGCCCAGCTTGACGAAGGTCGGCCCCAGCGCTTCCAGGTCGCTGACGAACTGTTCCGGGTTGCCATCGGCGGGCACGTCGGCCTGGTTGCTGGCCGCGTCCAGGTTCATGCCCGAGAACACGCCCGAATGGCGGTAGCGCATCAGCAGGCGCAGGATCTGGCTGCGCCGGTTCATGCCTTTGACCAGCGGAGGGTTGCCATTGGCGGTGGGCGGATTGCTCAAGCGACACTCCCATGCGACGAATACAGGTAGTGCCGGCCGCTGGCCGGCAATGTCCGGATTACGCAGTGTCGCCGGGGGGCGGTAGGCACGCGGTGAATCCGACCGCTTCCGCAGCTGCCCCGCTATCGGTCAGAATCCGCTCATTCCCTTTCTTGGACGCCCCATGGCCGGTGCCAGCCTGTTTGCCCTGCTCGACGATATCGCCTCCCTGCTCGACGATGTCTCGGTGCTGACCAAGGTCGCCGCGAAGAAGACCGCCGGCGTGCTCGGCGACGATCTGGCGCTGAACGCGCAGCAGGTGACCGGGGTCAACGCCAACCGCGAGCTGCCGGTGGTGTGGGCGGTGGCCAAGGGCTCGCTGGTCAACAAGGTGATCCTGGTGCCGGCGGCCCTGGCGATCAGTGCGCTGGAAGCCTGGCTGCACAGCCGCGGCTGGAACGTGCCGCTGATCGTGCCGCTGATGATGATCGGTGGTGCCTTCCTCTGCTTCGAGGGCGTAGAGAAGCTGGCGCACCGCTTCCTGCATTCGGCTGACGACGATGCCGAGCGCCTGGCCGAGCGTCGCAAGGCGCTGGCCGACGGGCAGGTGGACATGGTCGCGTGGGAGAAGGACAAGGTGAAGGGTGCGATCCGCACCGACTTCATCCTCTCGGCCGAGATCATCGTGCTGACCCTGGGCGTGGTCGCCACCGCACCGTTCGCCAACCAGGTGATTACCCTGGCGGTGGTGGCGCTGGCGATGACGGTCTTCGTCTACGGACTGGTGGCGGGCATCGTCAAGCTCGATGACGTGGGCCTGTACCTGTCGCGCAAGGGTGGGGCCATCGCCGCCTTCGGTCGCGGCCTGGTCGCCTCGGCACCGTGGCTGATGAAGTTCCTGTCGGTGGCCGGCACCATCGCCATGTTCCTGGTCGGTGGCGGCATCCTGGTGCACAACGTACCGGCGCTGCACCACGCGGTGCAGGCGCTGGGCGGCGAGGGGCAGTGGGGTTGGCTGATCAGCGCCGTGGCCAACATGGTGGTGGGCATCATCGCCGGTGCCATCGTGCTGGCGGCGGTGACTGGATTCCAGAAGCTGCGCGGGAAGTAATCTCGCTGATCGTCGGGGTCAGATCCCTTTTCCTGTGGAAAAGGGATCTGACCCCACGCCACGATCAGCCCGCCTGCACCCGGTTCTTGCCCTGCCGCTTGGCCGCATACAGCGCATCATCCGCGCGACGCAGCAGGGCCTCGGTATCGTCGCCGGGCTGCCATTGCGCCAACCCGGCACTGAAGTGCACCGGCACGCGCCGGTCCTGCACGGTCAGCACGCGATGCGCCAGTGAACGCTGCAGGCGCTGCACGGTGGCCATGCTGTCGGCGCCCTGGGTCTCCGGCAGCACCAGCACGAACTCGTCGCCACCCAGCCGCGCGATGCCGTCGGTGGCGCGCAGCAGCAGCTTGCAGACGGCCACCAGGTGCTGCAGCAGTGCATCACCACCGGCATGGCCGTGTGCATCGTTGGTCTGGTGGAAATCATCCAGATCGATCACTGCCACGCCCAGCGGCGAGTTGTTGCGTGCGGCACGGGCCAGCTCGCGTTGCAGCAGTTCGTCCAGGCCGCGGCGGTTCAGCGCTTGGGTCAGCGGGTCGATGCGCGCCAGGTCACCGGCCGCGCGCAGTTCCTGCTCCAGCTCGGCGATGCGCTGCTCTGCACGCTCCACTTCCTGGCGCGCGTTGGCCAGGTGATCGCGCGCCTGTGCAGCCTGTTGCTGCACCTTGCCGGTGTCGCGCATCACGTCCTGCAGCAGTTGATTGAGGTCGGCGATGCTGCGTGCCTCGCGCAGCTGCAGCGCGTAGCTGCCGATGCGGTCGTGGTACTCACCGGTGCTGGTGGCCATGCCATCCATGCGCTCGATGAACTCGCCCATCAGCCCGCGCATCGCCGCCTTCGAATCGTCGATGCCCTGGCGCAGCAACCCCTGCTTGTAGATCACTTCGCGCAATTCGGCACGGGTGCGCTCGACCGCTTCAGCTTCCAGCGGCCCGTCCAGCAGCTGACGCACCGCGGCGATCTGGCCCTGCAGCCAGCTGCGGTCATCCAGCAGCTCGCTCACGTTCTCCAGCAGCAACGCAAAAAGTTCCAGCAGCAATGCCTGCTGCTCCTGCCAGCTCTCGGCACGCACGCCGACCTGGTGGCCGAGTTCGCGCACGCCCTGTTCGATCGGTTCCAGCGCCGTACCCGGCTGCCACTGGCGCAGGTGCATGGCCAGTGCCTGTGCCTGTTCGCGCAGATCGGGGTCGTGCTGCAGCAGGGCCACCACCGCGCCGCCCAGCAGCAGCCGCAGCTGCTCGGACAGGCGCAGGCTTTCCGGCTGCCCATCCGGCGAATGCTGTTCGATGGTGCGGATGTACTTGTCGATCAGCTGCCGCATTGCGCGCCCATAGCGCGGCCAATCGGCGCTGGCCTGCGCCGACTGCAGGCGGTCGCCCATGTCGCCCAGTTCGCCGGGCAGGGTGGCCATGCCATTGGCGAACGCGGCCAGCAGCGGCTCCGGTGCGTCGGCCCCGGCGAACAGCTGCTGCAGGGCCACGCCACCGCCACCCTGCAGCACCACGCGGTCGCCCAGCCCATCGTCCACCACCGCGCGCACGCGTGCCGGCGGCCCAAGGGCGGTACCGGGGGCAGGGCGGTGGTCGGGCTGGTCCGTCATGGAGCAAATCCTGGGGCTGGCAGGGACTGGTTCCAGCATATCGGCGCGGCCGCCGACGGCTTGAACGGCTAGGATGGGCGACAGGATGCCGCAGTGGAGGTGGTGATGCGCGTGATGTTGCTGGGGGCGACCGGGCTGGTCGGCGGGCTGACCCTGTCCAGGCTGCTGGACGACCCGCGCTGCAGCGCCGTGATCGCGCCGACCCGCCGCCCGTTGGCTGTGGCCCACGCCAAGCTGGAGAACCCGGTGCTGGCCTTCGATGCGCTGTCTGCCTCGCCCGAGTGGACGCGCGTGGACGCGGTCATCTGCGCGCTCGGCAGCACCATTGCCCAAGCCGGCAGCCGCGAGGCCTTCCACCGTATCGACCATGACTACCCGCTGGCGTTCGCCCGCCTGGCGCAGGCGCAGGGTGCGCAGACCTATGTGCTGAATTCCGCAGCCGGCGCCAACCCGCAGTCGTCGATCTTCTACAGCCGGGTGAAGGGCGAGCTGGAGCGTGATCTGCGCGCGTTGGGCTTCGCCTCCTTGACGCTGGTTCGCCCGGGGCTGATCGGGGGTGAGCGCAACGAGGTGCGACGTGGTGAGCGCCTGGCCCTGACGGTGCTTGGTGCGCTGGGGCCGGTGTTGCCACGCGCGTGGCGGATCAATCCGGCCAGCGAGATCGCCAAAGCACTGGTCGAAGCCGCGCTGGCCCCGCAACCGGGCGAGCACGTGGTGACTTCCAGCGCACTGGTCGGCTGATGTCGCGTGCGCTGCGCCTGACCCAGCTTCAACAGTTGCTGCGCCGCCATCGGCGGCCGGTCGCGGGGCAGGTGCTGGCCGAAGCGCTGGGCATCAGCCTGCGCACGCTGTACCGCGATATCGAGACCCTGCGCGAGCAAGGCGCCGACCTGCGTGGTGAGGCCGGCGTCGGCTACCAGCTGGCACCGAGCGATACCCTGCCGCCGATGACCCTGCCACCCGCCGAGATCGATGCGCTGGTGCTGGGCCTGCGCTGGGTTGCGGCGCGCACCGAGCCTGCGCTGGCCGAGGCCGCGCGTGATGCCCTGGCGCGCATCGCGCATGTATTGCCTGCCGCGCGGCGCGAGGCATTGCGTGACAGTGGCCTGCGCGTGGGTCCCTCGCGTGCGGCAGCCAAGGTGCCGCCTGCACGCCTGCAGGCCGTGCGCGAAGCGGTGAGCGCGCAACAACGATTGCAGTTCGGCTACCAGGATGCGCAGGGCCAACGTACCGAGCGCATTGTCTGGCCGTTCGCGCTGGGCTACTTCGATGAAGTGCCGATGCTGGCGGCGTGGTGCGAGAGCCGCGAGGATTTCCGTCATTTCCGCCTGGATCGCATCCGCCAGGTGCGTGTGCTGGAGGATCACTACCTCGTGCCACGCGCCACCCTTCTGCGGCGCTGGCAGAAGGCGCAGGGCATCGCACCGGACTGGCTGGACCGTTCTTAGCGTCGAGCTTGCTCGACTGCTTCTGTGCTTCGCTTCCTGCTTCTGGGGGAGGGCGGCCTTCGCTCTTTGCTCCTGGTAGGGGGCGAGTTTGCTCGACCGCCTTTGATCTTCGCAAACAGCAGTCGAGCAAGCTCGACCTCTACCAAGGCAGGGGCAACAGCAGTCGATCACGCTCGAGGCTACTGACAGAATCTGTCAGCAGGGCCGTACCACCATGAACGCTCCCAACAACGGAGGTTCCCCATGTTCACGCCCAGCACCCTGCTGCAGTACGTGCGCGACGTCGCCACCAGCGCCACTTTCTACAGTGGCATTCTCGGCAAGCCACCGGTCGAGCAGTCGCCCGGCTTTGCCTTGTTCCTGCTCGGCGATGGCGCCGCACTGGGCCTGTGGCAACGCGACGACGTGCAGCCGCCGGTGTCCGCACAGGCCGGTGCCGCCGAACTGGCGATGGTGGTCGCCAACCCGGAGACCGTGCAGCAGATGCACGATGCGTGGCGCGGCCTCGGCGTGCAGATTCTGCAGGCACCGGTGACACTGGAGTTCGGCCACACCTTCGTCGGTGCCGACCCTGATGGTCACCGCCTGCGCGTGTACAGCCGCGCCGAGGGCATGGTCGCGCGCGATTGATCGCCTACATTGTGTAGATCCACGCCATGCGTGGATGCAGGCATAAAAAAACGCCGGGCAGTGCCCGGCGTTCTTTTCAATTCATGTGCCAACCAAGGTTGGCACCCACCTGATCAGCTGGCCAGCGCCAGGTCGTCCATCATCGCGCGCAGGAAGCGTGCGGCTTCGCCGCCGGTGGCTGCGCGGTGGTCGAAGGTGACCGACAGCGGGATCACCTTGTGCGCTTCCACGCCGCCCATCACCGGGGTCATCTGGTGGCGGGCACGGCCGGCACCGACGATGGCCACGCATGGCGGCACCACGACCGGGGTCGCGTAGCGGCCGGCGAACATGCCGAAGTTGGACAGCGAGATGGTGTAGCCGCTCAGTTCCGAGGCGGCGATCGAACGCGATTCCACCTGCTCGCGCAGGCGGTTGACGCCTTCGCGGATGCCGCGTGCGTCGAGCATGTCGGCGTTGCGCAGTGCCGGCACGAACAGGCCGTCGTCGGTGTCCACGGCGATGCCGATGTCCACCTGCGCGTGCAGGGTACGGGTCAGCGCCTCACCGTCGAACCAGGCGTTCATCGCCGGCACCTTCTGCGCGGCGACCACGATCGAGCGCACCAGGCGCGCGGTGACGTCGTTGCCCGGCAGCCAGGCGTGGATGTCGGCGTCGTCGTTCAGCGTGGTCGGCACGACCTTGCTGTGCGCATCGGCCATCACGCGCGCCATGTTGCGGCGCACGCCCTTCAGCGGTTCCGGCTGGCCCTTGGCGACCACGCCCGGTGGCTGGGTGCGCATCGGCTTGCCGGCGGCAGACAGCGGGGTGCGCGCTTCGCTCTGCACCGGGGCCGACACCTGCACCGGGGCCGGCGCGGCATACGCAGCAGCGGCAACCGGTGCCGGCGCGGCGCCGAGCTTGGCGGTGCCGTTGGCGGCGGCCTGCTTGACGTCGGCCATGGTGACCGCGCCATCGGTACCGGTAGCGGCCACGCGGCTCAGGTCCACGCCCAGCTTGCGCGCCATCGCACGCACGGCCGGCACGGCCTTGACGCCACCGACGGCCAGCGCCTGTTCGGCGTGCACGGCATTGGAGCTCTGCATCGCGCCGACCACGGTACCGGCGTCATCACGCTCGGCAGCGGCCGGCTTGGCGGCTTCGGCGGCCACCGGTGCAGCGGCGGCCGGCAGCGGCGGCGGGGTCGGTGCGGCCGCCGGTGCAGCGTGGCCATGGCTGTGGCCGGTGTCCTGGCCATCGGCTCGCTGCGGCAGGTTCGGGTCCAGCGCGAAGCTGGCCAGCACCGAGCCGGTCGGGATGATGTCGCCTGCGGCGCCGGACAGCTTCAGCACCTTGCCGGAGAACGGCGAGGGCACTTCGACGACGGCCTTGGCGGTCTCCATCGAGACCAGCGGCTCGTCCAGCTTGATCACATCGCCTTCCTTGACGAACCACTCGACGATGGTCGCGTCCGGCAGGCCTTCGCCCAGGTCGGGCAGGTTGAAGTTCTTGGTCTGGCTCATTTGCAGTTCTCTTCCAGCAGTTCCAGTTCGCGGGCCGGCAGCCAACCCGTCGCGCCATTGGCGCGCTCGGACCACCACCACCCGCCGTGTTCGTGATGAAGCTTCACCATCTCGCCGCTTTCCACATCCAGCTCGCGGGCGTCGTAGTCGCACAGCGCTTCGGCGCGACCCTCGTCCAGCAGCTGCAACCAGGCGATGGGCGCCCATCCAGCGCGCCCATCGTTGGTGCGTACCCAGGCAAACGCCGGCCATTCCTCGTCACGGACACCTACTTCGACGATCTGGCCGGTGTGGAACCGGAGCGGGTTGGGATACTGGCTGCGGTAAGCCCCCAGAAGGCGGGCCCGCATGTCAGCCGGCCGCCACCGCGCGCTTGGCCGCAGCCACGATCCGCTCAACGCTCGGCAGGTACTTCATTTCCAGGCGGAACAGCGGAATGTGGGTGTCGTAGCCAGTGACGCGCTCGACCGGGGCCAGCAGGTCGTAGATCGATTCCTCGGCCAGGCGCGCGGCGATCTCGGCGCCGAAGCCCGCGGTCTTCGGGGCCTCCTGCACGATCACGCAGCGGCCGGTCTTGGCCACCGATTCGGCGATGGTGGCGAAGTCCAGCGGACGCAGCGTGGCCACGTCGATGACTTCGGCACTGATGCCTTCGCCGGCCAGCTTGTCGGCCGCTTCCAGCGCTTCCTTCACCTGCGCGCCCCAGGTCACCAGGGTCACGTCGGTGCCGTCGCGCAGCACGAAGCAGACGTCCAGCGGCAAGGCTTCGCCGTCGTTGACCACCACTTCCTTGTACTGGCGGTAGATGCGCTTGGGCTCCATGTAGATCACCGGATCCGGCTCGCGGATCGCGGCCAGCAGCAGGCCGTAGGCGCGCTGCGGCGACGACGGCAGCACCACGCGCAGGCCCGGCACGTTGGTGAAGATCGCCTCGTTGGCTTCGCTGTGGTGTTCCGGCGCGCGGATGCCACCGCCCCACGGCACGCGCAGCACCATCGGGCAGTGCAGGCGGCCACGCGTGCGGTAACGCAGGCGTGCGGCGTGGCAGACGATATGGTCGACCATCGGGTACATGAAACCGTCGAACTGGGCCTCGGCCACCGGCTTCATGCCCTGCGCGGCCAGGCCGATGGTCAGGCCGGCGATGGTGGTTTCATCCAGCGGGGTGTCGAGGATGCGTTCGGAGCCGAAGCGCTGCTGCAGGCCGGCGGTGGCGCGGAACACGCCGCCGTTGACGCCCACGTCCTCGCCCAGCACCAGCACCGACGGGTCGTGCTCCAGCTCCCAGGCCAGTGCCTGGGTGATGGCTTCGATCAGGGTGATGGGGGTGGTGGTCATGCTCTCTTCTCCGCGCGCGACGGCGGCGCTGTCGGCGGCGTTGGTGTGCGCGCCGGGCGCGCCGTTCTTGATCTCATCCATGGCGCTTCTCCAGGGCGATCGCCTGGGCACGCTGGGCCAGCAGGTCCGGCGGCGGATCGGCATACAGGAAGTCGAACATCGCCTCGACCGGCTGCACCGGCGTGTTGAGGTACAGGTTCACTTCCTCGTCCACGCGCGCGCCGCACTCGGCGGTCCAGGCGCCTTCTTCTTCCTCGCTCCACACGCCGGCGTTGATCAGGTACTTGCGCAGGCGCAGCATCGGCTCGCGCTGCCAGGCATCCTTCACTTCGGCGTCGTCGCGGTAGCGGCGTGCGTCATCGGCGGTGGTGTGGTCGGACAGGCGGTAGGTCATCAGTTCCAGCACGGTGCCGCCGTCGCCGGCCAGCGCACGTTCGCGCGCCTGCTCCATGGCGGCCAGCACCGCGATCAGGTCGTTGCCGTCCACCTGCAGGCAATGCAGGCCGCCGGCCAGGCCCTTCTGCGCCAGCGTCTCGGCGCCGGTCTGGGCCGAACGCGGAACCGAGATGGCCCAGCCGTTGTTGACGATGCACAGGATCAGCGGCAGCTTGTAGGCGCCGGCCGAATTCAGTGCCGCGTAGAAGTCGGTCTTGGAGCTGCCGCCGTCGCCGCACACCGCCACGGCGATCTGCGGTTCCTTGTTGAGCTTGAACTTCAGCGCGGCGCCTGCGGCATGCAGGCACTGGGTGGAGATCGGCACGCAGAACGGGAAGTCCTTGGCCGCGTTGCCACCGTAGTCGTTGCCGCGCTCGTCGCCGCCCCAGTACATCAGCACGTCGTGCGGGCGCACGCCACGCATGAACATCGCGCCATACTCGCGGTACGAAGGCGCGAATACGTCGTCCTTCTGCATCGCAGCGCCGATACCCACGTGCGCGGCTTCATGGCCCAGGCAGGCGGCATAGGTGCCCAGCTTGCCGGTGCGCTGCAGCGCAATGGATTTGCTGTCGAACGTACGTACGAACAGCATCTGCTTGAACAGCGGTACCAGGACCTTGGGGTCGCGCAGCGACGCGGGCAGGTCATCGCGGACGAGCTTGCCGTCCGCGTCCAGGTACTGCAGGTATTCGATCTTGAATTCAGCGGCAACCGTCATTGCGTACTGCACCTTCGACAGAGAAGTTACAAATGATATGAATCGCCATGTTAAGGAACGCGTACGGAATAGCCTTCCTGCGCCGCAACACGGCGATTCCCCGTTTTACCCCTGCCGGCGGGTGGGGGGCCAATAACAACAACGTATTCAGTCGTTGCTGCAAAGCATCAGAATACGCCTCTGGCTGACCGCCAGTACAACGGCCTGGACGGTTCCACGCGCAGGCCCGGCATCGGCCGATGCTCCACGACCAACCGCACGCCCCGGTATGGACCCGGCGGCTGCCAGCGCGGCGGCAACGCGCTACCCTTGCCGCCCCCGATCTGGTCCCGCCCATGTCCGTCGACAACAACCAACGCGATCTCGAAGCCGGCATCCACACCGACCTGCAGGGACGCCTGACCTACGGCGGCTACCTGCGGCTGGACCAGCTGCTCAGCGCGCAGCAGCCGCTGTCCAGCCCGCCGCACCACGACGAGATGCTCTTCATCATCCAGCACCAGACCTCGGAGCTGTGGCTGAAGCTGCTCGGCCACGAACTGCGCGCGGCGATCGGCTTCCTGCAGCGCGATGAAGTCTGGCAGTGCCGCAAGGTGCTGGCGCGCAGCAAGCAGGTGCTGCGCCAGCTCACCGAGCAGTGGTCGGTGCTGGAAACGCTGACCCCGTCCGAATACATGGGTTTCCGCGACGTGCTGGGCCCGTCTTCGGGCTTCCAGTCGCTGCAGTACCGCTACATCGAGTTCCTGCTGGGCAACAAGAACGCGCAGATGCTGCAGGTGTTCGAGCATGACCCGGCCGGGCAGGCGCAGCTGCGCATCGTGCTGGAAGCGCCCAGCCTGTACGAGGAATTCCTGAAGTACCTGGCCCGCTTCGGCCATGCCGTGCCGGCGGTGTACGAATCCCACGACTGGACCCAGCCGCATGTGGCCGACGACGCACTGCAGCCGGTCTTCGAGCGCATCTACCAGGACACCGACCGCTACTGGCGCGAGTATTCGCTGTGCGAGGACCTGGTGGACCTGGAGACCGCCTTCCAGCTGTGGCGATTCCGACACATGCGCACGGTGATGCGGGTGATCGGCTTCAAGCGCGGGACCGGTGGCTCATCCGGCGTGGGCTTCCTGGCCAAGGCGCTGGAGCTGACCTTCTTCCCCGAACTGTTCCAGGTGCGCACCAGCCTGCAGGCAGCGCCCCCGGCAGATCTGGGCTGACCCCCATTCAGCTTTGACCCCGGCGATTGGCTGGATCGTTTCAGATGCAAGTTCAGCGAGCAGGCCGTGACCTGCCTCAAACGGCGTGTATTTGACGTGAACGCCAGAAGTCGGTGATCCTCGCGCGTTGCTCCAACTGCACATCGGACGTGCTCGTCATCCACCGAACCAGGAAATCCGCATGAGCGTAAACGCCACTGCGAACACCCCAGAGCCGGCGCTGCCGGACTTCAAGACCACGCTGGGCCACCCGCGCCCGTTGTGGATGCTGTTCATGACCGAGTTCTGGGAGCGCTTTGCGTTCTACGGCATCCGCTGGGCCTTGGTGCTGTACATCGTCGCCCAGTTCTACAACGGCAGCGCTGCCGGTGAAGGCGACGCCAGCCGCATCTATGGCGCCTACCTGGCCCTGGTGTACGCCGCGGCGATCTTCGGTGGCTACGTGGCCGACCGGGTACTGGGTTACCAGCGCTCGATCCTGACCGGCGCGATCATCATGGCCGCCGGCCTGTTCATGATCTCGCTGCCGCAGGAGCACATCTTCAAGCTCGGCCTGGCCACGATCATCGTCGGCAACGGCCTGTTCAAGCCCAACATCTCGACCATGGTCGGCAAGCTGTACGGCCTGAAGGATGAGCGCCGCGACTCGGGCTTCACCATCTTCTACATGGGCATCAACATCGGCGCGATGATCGCACCGGTGCTGACCGAGTACCTGGCCCGCAAGGTCTTCGGTACCGACGCGATGCCGTCCTACAAGGTCGTGTTCATCGCTTCGGGCGTGGGCATGCTGATCTCGCTGGTGTGGTTCTACATCGGTCGTGCCGGCCTGAAGGGCATCGGTGCACCGCCGGCCGGCGCTGAAGGCTTCGGCCGCATCATCATGGTGCTGGCCGGTGCCGTGGTCGCCATCCCGGTTGCGTACTTCCTGCTGGCTACCGGCGCCACCGCGCTGGCCTGGATCCTGGGTGCGATGTTCACCGCCCTGGCCATCCTGCTGCTGGTCGAGGGCGTCCGCGAGGGCAAGGTACAGCGCGACCGCGTGATCGCCATGCTGATCATCTTCGCCTTCAACGTGATGTTCTGGATGTTCTTCGAACAGGCCGGCAGCTCGTTCACCTTCCTGGCCGAGAACATCGTCAACCGCCAGTTCGGTGACTGGACCTTCCCGACCGCGTGGTTCCAGTCGGTCAACTCGGTGGCCATCATCACCCTGGCGCCGATCATCGCCTGGATCTGGGTGGCCATGGGCCGCGCCAATCCGTCCATTCCGCGCAAGTTCGGCCTGGGCCTGCTGTTCAACGGCGCTGCCTTCGCGCTGCTGATGTTCGCCCTGTCGCAGATGGTCGTGGACGGCAAGATCCCGTTCTGGACCCTGTTCATGGTCTACGTCATCCAGTCCGTGGGTGAGCTGTGCCTGTCGCCGATCGGCCTGTCGATGGTGACCAAGCTGGCCCCGGTGCGCCTGGTCGGCTTCGGCATGGGTGGCTGGTTCCTGTCCACCGGCATCGGCAACAACCTGTCGGGCATCTTCGCTGGCGTGGTCAGTGGTGAAGGCGGCATGACGGTCGAGTCGGCCCTGAAGGGGTATACCTTCGGGTTCTGGGCCCTGATCGGCTCCGGCGTGGTGCTGTTCCTGGTCGCCCCGCTGATCAACAAGCTGATGCACGGCGTCAAATGATGATGAGAGGGTAGAAGGCATGCGTAGCAAGCTCGGTAGTGCAGTGGTGGTGGTCTGTGCGGCGCTGATCGGCGCCTGTTCCCAACCGCAACCGCCTGCCGCTGCCGAGCCTACGCAGCCCCTGGATACCCGACCCACCGAGCCACCGGTCGCTGACCCCAGCGAACCGGTGGCCTCGGGCAACACCCCGGTGGCGGCGGACATCGCCGCCATCGCCGGGCTCGGCGCGCAGTTCGACCCGGCCCGCGACCCCGCCGACGATCTGGCCACCGCCAAGGTGGAAGCCCAGCGCGGCAAGAAGCGCATCCTGCTGGAGGTCGGCAACGCCGCCTGTGATCGCTGCCAGGCGCTGGACGAGATGGTGGAAGGCAACGGCGACCTGCGCCGCTTCCGCGATGCCCACTACGTGTGGGTGAAGGTCAACGCCAGCGACGAACAGCCCAACGCCGCCTTCTTCGGCCAGTACCCGGTGATGGAACGCGACTACCCGTACCTGCTGGTGCTCGACGCCGATGGCGGCCTGCTGGTGTCGCAGGCGACCAGCGAGCTGCGCAAGGGCGAAGCCTTCCAGGCCGCACGGGTGACCGCCTTCCTCAAGCAGTGGGCGCCTGACCGGTAGTGCCGGCCGCTGGCCGGCAACCTCGATGGGTGCCGCCTGCTGGTCAGCATGCTCTGGTGGGTGCCGACCGTTGGTCGGCACTGAGGCACATCCGCGCATGGCGTGGCTCTACTGCGCGCGCCGTCACACTCTCTGAATCGGCGTCTCAACTTCACCGTGAGCACGCCGTTACCGGCAAGGACCTCAGTCGACGCCCCGTCGACGCAACCTACCGGAACGCCCATGCACAGCGACCACGCCGAACGATTGCCCGAACCTGCCAGCGACCTGGCCGAGGGTGGGGCAGGCGAGGGCGTGACCCTGCCGCCGCAGGAGGCGCTGCTGGATGACGCCGGTACCGGCGAGGACACCGTCGAACTGGCGCCGCCGCGTCACCGCCTGCCGCAGATCGCGCTGCCCGACAACGTGGTGCTGAAGGGCGCGGTGCAGAAGCTGGTCGAGCAGAAATCGAGGCTCGATGCATTGGCTGCCGAAGGCCAGCTGGCCGGGTTGCTGCCGCCGGAATGGCAGGGGCATGGCGTACGCGCGATCGAACTGTCCACCTTCATCCAGGGCGTGTTGCCGTTCCTGCAGCCGGGCGAGCGTGGTGAGACCGCACCGGCGCGGCTGCCGGTACGCCACGTGCTCGGTGACGACAGCCGCTGGGGCCTGGACGATGTCGCCGAACCGAAATCGCTGGCGTGGTACCTGGCCAGTGACGAACGCGCCACTGCCGGCAGCAAGGACGTCGCAGAAGCCTACCTGGTGGGTGCACTCGGCCTGGCGTGGATGCAGGAAGGGCGCAGCCGCCCCGGCTTCCTGCGTGAGATGGGCCAGGACAGCCTGGCCGCGCGGGTGACCATGCTCGGCTACCCGCCGGCCAACGAACTGGCGCTGTACAGCGTCACTGCGCACGGCCAGGCGCAGATCTGGTGCGTGCACGGTCGCCGCCGCATGCGCCCGCTGGTGGCGCCGTGGCTGAGCGTGCCGCTGCTGACCGCCTACGGCGTGCCGGCGCCGGCCGCGTGGCCATCCAGCTTCCCGCCGGTGGAGGCGGTTGCGGAGCTGCTGGCGACCGCTCGCCTGGGACGCGCGCTGCCGGAAGTGGACCTGGGCAAGGTCGTGGCGAAGATCGCCGAAGATGCCGCGTCGGATGCCTGGCAACCGGTCAGTCTGCTGCAGCTCAACACCTGGTCACCGCGCTGGCATTTCTTCCTGGGCACCTTCGTCGGCCTGCCGTCGCTGCTACTGGTGGCTGCCGCGCTGGCGCTGCCGGGGGCGGTCGAAGCCGCCACCGTCGCGGCCTCGCTCGGCTTCGCCGGCGGTGCCATCGCCGCGCTGGCGGTGCCGTGGATCCATGCGCGGCGCAAGCACCTGAGCTGAAAAAAGGGACGGAGGGGATTAAGTCGTATCAGGCACACATGTGCTGATTGCGACTTAATCCCCTCCGTCCCCTTTTTCCTTCAGACCCCTTCGCCCATCCGCTCCAGGCCTTCGCCGGCCAGGCGCAGGATCAGCTTCTCCAGTACCTGCTCTTCCTCGTCGCTCAGCACCGACATCAGCTTGCGGGTGATCTCGATCACCATCGGCGCGATGGTCTCGTACACCTCGAAACCGGCCGCCGACAGCGCCAGCACCGAGCGGCGGCGGTCGTCGCCGTGGGTCTCGCGCTTGATGAAACCGCGTTCCAGCAGGCGGGCCACGGCGCGGCTGACCGCCACCTTGTCCATCGCCGTGCGGTCGGAGACCTCGCTGGCCGAGGAGCCCGGGTACAGCGCCAGGATGGTGATCACCCGCCACTCGGGGATCGCCAGACCGTAACGATCGCCGTATAGCTTGGCGATGTTGCCGCTGACCCGGTTGGACAGCACGCTCAGCCGGTACGGCAGGAACTGTTCCAGGTCGAGCAGGACGTGCGAGGCACGCAGGCGGGTCGAAACGGGATCGGCGGGGCTCATGTTGCGGTGCACCTTGCTGGTGGTTTCAAGTGTAACTATAAGGGGTGGGTCCAGACCCTGCATTCTCGCCGGGTCCCTACCTGCCCGCACCTGGTTTGTACCGATGCGGTACCGATTCGGAGCCACGCCATGAATACCGCAGTCCCGACCGCCTCGCACCCCAACCCCGGCATGCAGGTCACCACCTTCGAGAACCCGATGGGCATCGACGGCTTCGAGTTCGTCGAATTCGCCGCCCCGGCCGGCCGTGGCCAGGAGCTGCACGAGTACTTCCGGAAGATGGGCTTCAGCGCGGTGCTCAAGCACAAGCAGCGTCCGATTACCGTCTATCGCCAGGGCGACGTCAACTTCCTGGTCAATGAAGACCCCGATTCGTTCGCCTCGGACTTCGCCGAAAAGCATGGCCCGTGCGCCTGCGGCTTTGCCATCCGCTTCAAGAAGCCGGGCGCGGAGGTCTACCAGACCGCGCTGGGCAACGGCGCCGAAGCCATCGCCTTCAAGCCGGACAGCAAGGCGGTCAGCGCGCCGGTCATCAAGGGCATCGGCGACTGCATGCTGTACCTGGTCGATCGCTATGGCAGCGCCGGCAGCATCTTCGACGGCGACTACGAGCCGATCGCCGGCGCCGACCTGCACCCGGTGGGCTTCGGCCTGACCTTCATCGACCACCTGACCCACAACCTGTACTTCGGCAACATGCAGCAGTGGTCGGATTACTACGAGCGTCTGTTCAACTTCCGCGAGATCCGCTACTTCGACATCAAGGGCCTGAAGACCGGCCTGGTGTCCAAGGCGATGACCGCACCGGACGGCATCGTGCGCATTCCGCTGAACGAATCGTCTGACCCGAAGAGCCAGATCAACGAGTACCTGGACGCATACAAGGGCGAGGGCATCCAGCACATCGCCTGCTTCACCGAGAACATCTACGAGACCGTCGAAGCGATGCGCGCGCAGGGCGTGGACTTCCTCGACACGCCGGAAACCTACTTCGACGTGATCGACCAGCGCGTGCCGAACCACGGTGAAGACGTGGCGCGCCTGGCGAAGAACAAGATCCTGATCGACGCCGATCCGGAAACCCACCAGCGCAAGCTGCTGCAGATCTTCACCCAGAACTGCATCGGCCCGATCTTCTTCGAGATCATCCAGCGCAAGGGCAACGAAGGCTTCGGCGAAGGCAACTTCACCGCGCTGTTCGAAAGCATCGAGCGCGACCAGATCCGCCGCGGCGTGCTGTAACGTTCAACGGTAGCGCCGGGTCATGCCCGGCGCCTGCTCATCTGTAGAGCCGAGCCATGCTCGGCTGCTTTCCGTTCCGGTCTCGCCGTACCCAGGAGCCCCCATGTCAACCGCCATCACCGCCCGCGGCTACCAGTCCGGTTTCGGCAACGAATTCGCCACCGAGGCCGTCGCCGGCGCGCTGCCGGTCGGGCAGAACTCGCCACAGAAGGTGGCCCACGGCCTGTACGCCGAACAGTTGACCGGCACCGCCTTCACCGCGCCGCGTGGCAGCAATCGCCGCAGCTGGCTGTACCGGATCCGTCCGGCGGTGACCCATGGTGAGTTCACCCCGTTCGCGCAGTCGCAGCTGCAGTGTGATTTCGGCGCACAGCCGGCCTCGCCGAACCAGCTGCGCTGGAGCCCGCTGCCGCTGCCGGAGCTGCCGACCGACTTCGTCGAGGGCCTGTACACGATGGGCGGCAACGGCTCGCCCGACGCGCATGCCGGCGTGGGCATCCACCTCTACGCGGCCAACCGCGACATGGTCGGCCGCTACTTCTACGACGCCGACGGTGAACTGCTGATCGTGCCGCAGCTGGGCGCGCTGCGCCTGCTGACCGAGCTGGGCGTGATCGAGATCGAACCGCAGCAGATCGCGGTGATCCCGCGCGGCGTGCGCTTCCGCGTCGAACTGCCCGATGGCCCGAGCCGCGGCTACATCTGCGAGAACTACGGCGCGCTGCTGAAGCTGCCCGACCTCGGCCCGATCGGTTCCAACGGCCTGGCCAACCCGCGCGACTTCGAGACCCCGCATGCGGCGTTCGAGGATGTCGATGGCGATTTCGAACTGATCGCCAAGTTCGAGGGCCGCCTGTGGCGTGCGCCGATCGACCATTCGCCGCTGGACGTGGTGGCCTGGCACGGCAATTACGCGCCGTACCGCTACGACCTGCGCCGCTTCAACACCATCGGTTCGATCAGCTACGACCATCCGGACCCATCGATCTTCCTGGTGCTGCATTCGCCCAGCGACACGCCTGGCACCAGCAACATGGACTTCGCGATTTTCCCACCGCGCTGGCTGGTGGCGCAGAACACGTTCCGCCCGCCGTGGTTCCACCGCAACATCGCCAGCGAGTTCATGGGCCTGGTGCATGGTGCGTATGACGCCAAGGCAGAGGGCTTCGTGCCGGGTGGCGCATCGCTGCACAACTGCATGAGCGGCCACGGCCCGGATGCGCCCACGTTCGACAAGGCGTCCAATGCGGACCTGTCAAAGGCGGACGTGATCAAGGACACGATGGCCTTCATGTTCGAGACCCGTGCGGTGATCCGTCCGACCGCGCAGGCGTTGGCCGCTGGCCATCGCCAGGGCGATTACCAGCAGTGCTGGAACGGCCTGCGCAACAACTTCCGCTGACCCGAAAAAGGGGACGGAGGGGATTAAGTCGCAATCAGCACACGTGTGCTGATTGCGACTTAATCCCCTCCGTCCCTTTTTCTTCAGGCGGCTTCGGCGAACGCGTCGCAATGCTCCAGCGGCAGCGCTTCCAGCAGGCGTTGGCGCACGCGCTGGCAATAGCCCTCCGAGGTCAGCCCGGGCAGCATCTGCATCGCCGAGTGCAGCACCTGCAGTACTTCACTTTCGGCGCGTGCCTGCTGCAGGTCGCGGAACAGCGCCGCCGCCTGCGGATGGCGCTGCATTTCCAGGATGCCCAGCACGTAGATGCGCGCAGCTACCAGCGAGCGGCGGCGCTCCACTGCGGTGGCCGGGGTTGCCGCAGGTGCCGGGGATGGTGGTGCGGGCGGAACCGGCGCTGCCGCGGGTGCCGGCGACGGCGGTGGGGCCGCGGCGGCGGTACCGGTGCTCAGGTAGCCGGCCTGCACCAGCTGGATGACCATGGCCGGCGCGTCCTGGCCGAGCAGGCCGGTCAGGTCGGCAATGCTGCGCTGGCCGTCGCACAGGATCAGCAACCGGCGCTGGCGCATGTCCAGCGGCGCGCGGTGGGCCTGCAGCGCGGTTCGGGCGAGATCGGTCTTGCGCGGTTGCATGGAAGGGACAGCCAAGTCGGTGCACGCCGAGCCTGAACGAGGGCGATGAAACGGCGATGACAATGCAGCATCTGCACGTGTGCTGCGCTAGCGTGCAGCTACCTTCGTGCCAGGGAACCGCACCGATGAAGCACCTTCCGATTGCCGGTCTTTTGCTGCTGTCGCTCACCGCCTGCAACCGCAGTGCCGAGGCCCCGTCGCCGACCACCGCTGCCCCTGGTACGGGCACCGCAGCCACGTCTGCGCCGATGGCCCCGGCCGCCGAGCAGGGCCCGGCACGCCTGGACGGATTCGCCGGCGCAACGCTGGGCGCCGGTATCGCCGAGGTCCGCAGTGGTTTTGGCACGCCGCTGCAGGGCCTGGGCACCGACGCCAGTGGCAAGCCGTTGCCGGCCGACGACGGTAACGACGGCTGTTACTTCCTGCGCCCGCAGGATGCCGAAGACCCGCGCCTGATGATCGAAGGCCGCAAGCTGGTGCGCTACGACGTGCGCAGCGCGGCCATCGCCGCACCGGGCGGCGGCAAGGTCGGCATGACCCTGGGCGAGCTGCAGGTGCTGTACCCCGAGCGCGGTGACGTCGGCCCCGACAAGTACGACGAGAAGGCCCAGCACCTGCGCGTGCGTCCGGCGCAGGAGGGTGGGGCGGTGATCGACTTCGCGCTCGGTGCCGATGGCCGGGTCAATGCCTGGCGCGTCGGGCAGACCCCGCAGGTCGATTATGTGGAAGGCTGTGGCTGATCCTTGATCCACGGCCCAGCCATGCGCGCGGGGCCAGCGTAGAATCGCGCCACCACTGCTGGGGGAGTGCTCGATGATCGCCATTGCCATTGCCTGGTTCCTGCTCGGCCTGCTGTTGCTGGCGCTGGGCGGGGACTCCATCGTCAAGGCCGTGTCCGGCCTGGCCCAGCGCTTCGGGGCCAGCCCGTTCACTGCCGGGCTGCTGCTGCTCGGGGTGACCACCTCGTTGCCGGAACTGGCGGTCAACGCGCGCGCGTTGGCGGTCGGCCAACCCGAGCTGGCGCTGGGCAATGCCGTCGGCAGCAGCATCGTCAACCTGGGCTTGACCCTGGCGCTGGCGGCGATTGCCGCGCCGCTGCTGCTGCGCGCGCGCCTGCAGACGGTGCTGTGGTGGTCGCTGCTGGCAGCCGGCGGCGTGCTGATCCTGTTCGGGCTGGATGGTCGCCTGGCGCGCTGGGAAGGCGGCGTGCTGGTGGCAGGCTTCATCGTCGTGCAGGTACTGCTGCTGCGTCGTGGCCGCAGCGAGAGCGCCGTGGTGCAGGCGGCCATCGCCGAATCCGCGCTGAGCCGCACCAGCCTGCCGTTGAACGTGCTGCGGGTGCTGATTGCGGCGCTGACGCTGTACTGGGGCGCGCGCCTGGTGGTGGGTGCGGCAGCGGACTTCGGTGCCGCGTTGGGCTGGACGCCGCTGCTGGTCGGCCTGCTGCCGGTGGCAATCGGCACCGCATTGCCGGAGGTCGCCACCGCCATCGCCGCCGCGCGTCGCGGTCACGGCGACATGGTGCTGGGCCACGTGCTGGGCTCAAGCGTAGTCAACCTGCTGCTGGTGATCGGTGCGATGGCGATGCTGCAGCCGTTGGCGTTGCCGGCCTCGTTCGTGCGCCTGGAACTGCCGGCGCTGCTGGCGTTCGCGCTGGTGCTGTACCCGATGCTGCGTGGCGACCTGAAGATCAGCCGCAGCGAAGGCGGAATCCTGCTGGTCGCCTTCGTCGGCTGGTTCGTGCTGGAACTGCTGCTGGTGGGCGCACCGGCGTTGTAGATCCATGCCATGCGTGGATGCGGTCGATTTCGTGCCGACCAACGGTCGGCACCCACCGGGCGTCACCCTGCCGGCCAGCGGCCGGCCCTACCGGTTCTGCGCGTGCTCTTCTTCCCGCACCGGTTCCGGCGGCGGCAGCTGCTCTTCGGCGGCCGGTTCGTTGCCCGGCAGGCTGGGGCGGGTTTCCATCAGCAGCGACAGCGCGGCCTTGGCCATCATGTGGGCGCTGATCGGCGCGGTGATGAACAGGAACACGGTGATCAGCAGCTCGCGCGGCTGCGGGTCCTGGCCGAGGAAGATGTGGTAGCACACCGAACACACCAGCACGCAGCCCACGCCCAGCGTGCTGGCCTTGGTCGGTGCATGCAGGCGCTTGAAGAAGGTGGACAGCTTCACCAGCCCCAGTGCGCCGACCAGGATGAAGAAGCAGCCGAACAGCAGCAGGATCGACAGGCCGATCTGGATCGCGGTGATCATTCGACGATATCCCGGCGCAGCACGAATTTGCTCAGCACCACGGTGCTGCCGAAGCCGAGCATGGCGATGACCAGTGCGGCTTCGAAGTAGATCGCGGAGTTGAGGTACATGCCGAACAGCATCAGCTCGGCGATGGCGGTCACCGACAGGGTGTCCAGTGCGAGGATGCGGTCGGGCACGGTCGGCCCGCGCAGCAGGCGCCAGGTGGCCAGCAGCATGGCCAGGCCGACCACGTGCATGCACACCACCAGCGTGGTCTGGATGATCTGGAATCCAGTCATGGGAAGATCTCCATCAACGGCGCCTCGTAGCGGCGCTTGATCGTATCGATCAGGTCCTGTGGGTCCTCCAGGTGCAGCACGTGCACCAGCAGGAACTTCCGGTCGTCGCTGAGCGCGGCCGAGACCGTGCCCGGGGTCAGGGTGATCATGCTGGTCAGCGCGGCGATGCCGTGGATGTTGGCGATGTCCAGCGGCAGCCAGATGAAACCCGGGTGGATGTTCTTCTCAGGGCCCAGTACCTGGATCGCCACGCGGATGTTGGACATCAGGATGTCCCACAGGGTCACGCACAGCAGTTTCGGCAACGGGCGCAGGGTGCCGATGCGGGCGAACTCGCGGTCGAGGCGTGCGGCGAACAGCGGCACTACCACGCCCAGCAGCAGGCCCAGCACGATCTGGCCGAGGGTGAAGCTGTCGGACATCAGCAGCCAGAACGCCACCACCATGATGCTGAGCATCGGCGAGGGAATCAGGCGACGGAACAGGGAGCGCTGGGCGGTCATGGCTGGCGGATCTCCGGTGCGGTCGCGCGCAGCTGCTGCACGTACTCGCTGGGTTGCAGCAGCTGTGCAGCGGTGGCGTCGGTGTAGCGCATCAGCGGCGCGGCGGCGAGGGTCATGCCGATACCGTAGGCCAGCAGGACGCAGGCGGCGTACAGCTCGACCCGGCGCAGGCGTGCCTTGCGCGGCTTCGGTGCATCGGCCTCGACCGGCGGAACGCGCCAGAACAGGCGGATGCCGCCGCGTGTCAGGCCCATGATCACCAGCAGGCTGCTGACCAGCACCGCGGTCCACACCGGCCCGGTGTACTGCGCCGGCATGCCGGCCAGCAGCGCGGCCTTGGCCAGGAAGCCGGACAGCGGCGGCAGGCCAGCCACCGACACCGCGCCGATCAGGAACAGCACCGCCGGGGTTTCCTTGCCCGGCATCGGTGCCACCACTTCCTTGCGGTCGCTGGCGCCACCGCGGCGGCGGCGGATCAGGTCGGCAATCAGGAACAGCGCGGCGGCGACGAAGCTGCTGTGCGGCAGGTAGTACAGGCCGGCCGAGAGCACCTTGGGCGTACCCACCGAGAAGGCGATGAACAGCGTGGCCGCCGACACGATCACCAGGTACGAGATCAGCACGCGCAGGCGGGTCGCGGCCAGAGCGCCGAGGCCACCCAGCACCAGCGTCGCCACGCCGGCCCACAGCAGCCAGTCGCGGCCGTAGCCGGCCATCGCGCCGGCGTCGTCGCCGAACCACAGCATCTGGATGCGCAGCACCGAATACAGGCCGACCTTGGTCATGATCGCGAACAGCGCGGCCACGGCCGCCGGTGCACGCGAATAGGCCTCCGGCAGCCACAGGTACAGCGGCATCAGTGCGGCCTTGGCGCAGAACACCAGCAGCAACAGGCCCATCGTCGCCTTCACCAGGGTCAGCTGCGCCGGCGGCACTTCGGCGATGCGCTGCGACAGCTCGGCCATGTTCAGCGAACCCAGCGAGGCGTACAGCAGGCCCAGCGCGATCAGGAACAACGTCGAGGCGGTGACGTTGAACACCACGTAATGCAGGCCGATGCGCATGCGCAGGCCGCGGCCACCACTGAGCAGCAGGCCGTAGGAGGCGATCAGCATCACCTCGAAGAACACGAACAGGTTGAAGATGTCGCCGGTCAGGAACGCACCGTTGAGGCCGACCAGCTGGAACTGGAACAGTGCATGGAAGTGCGGCGCGCGGCGGTCCCAGCCAGAGCAGGCATGCAGCAGGCAGGGAATGGCCAGCAGCAGGGTGGTCAGCAGCATCCATGCCGACAGCCGGTCGGCCACCAGCGCGATGCCCAGCCGCGACGGCCAGTCGCCCAGCAGGTAGACGCTGATGTCACCGCTGGCGGTGGTGGCGAACAGCAGGCTCACCGCCAGCGCCAGCGCCGACAGCGAGGTCCAGGCCACCGCGCGCTGCACCCTGGGGCCATAGCGGCGGTGTTCGACGAACAGCGACAGCGCAGCACCCAGCAGCGGAATCAGGATCGGCAGGATCACCAGGTGGTTCATGCGCGGTCCTCGCCCTGGCGCGGCGGCACACCCTCATCCTGCAGGTCGTCATCCGGCTCGTGGGCGTCCACGTGGTCGCTGTGGTTGTCGCTGCGGCTGCGCATGGCCAGCACGATGCTCACGGCGGTCATCGCGAAGGCGATCACGATCGCGGTCAGCACCAGCGCCTGCGGCAGCGGATCGGTGTAGTTGCCCAGGTGGCTGTCCACGCCCTCCTGCAGCACGGGTGCCTTGCCCAGCACCACGCGGCCACCGGCGAAGATCAGCAGGTTGGTCGCATAGGACAGGAAGGTCATGCCGAGGATCACATCGAAGCTGCGCGCACGCAGCAGCAGGTAGATGCCGATGGCGGTCAGCACGCCGATCGCGGAGGCCAGGGCCAGTTCCATCAGTGCATCTCCCCGGTACGTGCCGAGCGGCGTTGCAGGTCGATCTCGCCCTTGCGTGCGGTGCGGGTACGAGAGGGTTTCACGGTGGCCATCATCGACAGCATCAGCATCGCGCCACCGAACACCACCAGATACACGCCGATATCGAAGCCGATCGCGCTGGCCAGCGGCACGTCGCCGATCAGCGGCAGGTACAGGTCGAGGTGGCCGCTGGTCAGGAACGGCACGCCGAACAGCATCGAGGCGCTGCCGCTGAGGATGGCGATCAGCAGGCCCATGCCGATGCAGCGGATGTAGTCGAAGCCGAAGCGCGATTCCACCGACGCGGTGCCCTGGATCACGTACTGGATCAGCAGCGGCACCGCCAGCACCAGGCCGGCGATGAAGCCACCGCCCGGCGCGTTGTGGCCGCGCAGGAACAGGAAGATCGACACGGTCAGGGTCAGCGGGAACATGATCTGCGCCAGGTCGGCCGGCACCGGCAGCTTGATCGGCGGGCCGGGCATGATCTGCTCCGGTGCCATCCGCGTGCGCCGCAGCAGTGCGTGTACCACCAGCGCGGCAATGCCGAACACGGTGATCTCGCCGAAGGTATCGAAGCCGCGGAAGTCGACCAGGATCACGTTGACCACGTTCTGGCCGTAGGCCTCGGGCAGCGCCCGGCCCAGCAGCTCGCCGGCCATCGTGTTCGGCGGCAGGGTCATCGCGGAATAGGCCAGCGCGCCAAGGCCGGCACCGGCGATGATCGCGATCACTGCGTCACGGCGCTTGCGCCAGCGCGGCCGCTCCGGCCCGGACTGCGCAGGCAGGTAGTTCATGCCCAGCAGCATCAGCACCAGGGTCACCATCTCCACCAGCAGCTGGGTCAGCGCCAGGTCCGGCGCGGACAGGAACACGAAGGTCAGCGCCACCATCAGGCCGACGCCACCGACCAGCAGCACCGCCAGCAGGCGCTGCTTGTAGACGCGCAGCGTGGCGACCGCGCAGGCCATCATCACCAGCCACAGTGCCCAGCCCAGCAGCGGAATCGGCTGCGGCGCGGTCCAGTTCGGCGACGCCGGGTTGGCCACGAACGGCGCGGCGGCGACCACGATCGCCACCAGCACCAGGCCCAGCAGCATGCGCTGCAGGCTGCCGTTGGCGATGCCATTGGTCAGGCGCATGGCCAGCGCGGAGATCGCATCCAGCTGCGCATGGAACACGTTGCGGCCGGTAGTGCGGGTTTCCACGCCGTGCAGGTTGATCAGCTTGCGCAGGCCGAAGTACAGCGCCACGCCGCCCACCACGCCGATCGCGCTCATCGCCAGCGGCAGGTTGAAGCCGTGCCACACCGCCAGGCTGTACTCGGGCATGGCATTGCCGAGGATCGAGGCCGCGGCGGCATGCAGTACCGGCGCCACGGTCAGCGCCGGGGCCACGCCCACCGCAATGCAGATCACCACCAGCAGTTCCACCGGCACCTTCATCCAGCGCGGCGGCTCATGCGGCACGCGGTCGAGGTCGTGCGGGCCGGGGCCGAAGAAGGTGTCGTGCACGAAGCGCAGGCTGTAGGCCACGCCGAACACACCGGCCAGCAGCGCCGCGATCGATACGGCCGTGCGCATCGCGCCCGGGCCGCCGCCGGCGGTCAGCGCTTCGGCGAACAGCATTTCCTTGGACAGGAAACCGTTGAGCAACGGGATGCCGGCCATCGCCAGCGAGGCGATGATCGCCAGCGCGCTGGTGAACGGCATCAGCCTGCGCAGGCCCCCCAGCTTGCGCATGTCACGGGTGCCGGTCTCGTGGTCGATGATGCCGGCGGCCATGAACAGCGAGGCCTTGAAGGTGGCGTGGTTGAGGATGTGGAACACGCCGGCCACGACTGCCATCGGCGTGGACAGGCCGAACAGCAGGGTGATCAGGCCCAGATGGGAAATGGTCGAGTACGCCAGCAGGCCTTTCAGGTCGTGCTGGAAGATCGCGTTCCAGGCACCGATCAGCAGGGTCAGCGCGCCGATGCCGCTGACCGTGTAGAAGAACAGGTCGCTGCCCGCCAGTGCCGGATGCAGGCGCGCCAGCAGGAACACGCCGGCCTTCACCATGGTGGCCGAGTGCAGGTAGGCCGAGACCGGGGTCGGCGCCGCCATCGCGTGCGGCAGCCAGAAGTGGAACGGGAACTGCGCGCTCTTGGTGAAGATGCCGGCCAGCACCAGGAACAGCGCGTAGGGGTACAGCGCGCTGGCGCGGATCTGCTCGCCGGCGGCCAGCACCACGTCCAGGTCGAAGCTGCCGACGATGCGGCCGATCAGCAGCACGCCACCGAGCAGGGCCAGGCCGCCGCCACCGGTGATCACCAGCGCCATGCGCGCGCCTTCGCGGGCGTCCTGGCGGTGCGACCAGAAGCCGATCAGCAGGAACGAGCTGATGCTGGTCATTTCCCAGAAGATCATCAGCAACAGCAGGTTGCCCGACAGCACCATGCCCAGCATGGCGCCCATGAACAGCAGCAGGTAGCAGTAGAAGCGGTGCGCGTTGTCCTGCTGGCTCAGGTAGTAGCGCGCATACAGCACCACCAGCGCGCCGATGCCGAGCACCAGCCCGGCGAACATCCAGGCCAGTCCGTCCAGGCGCAGGGTGAAGTCCAGGCCGATCTGCGGCAGCCAGGGCACCAGGGTGCGGACCACCTGGCCATCGAGTACCGACGGGGTCAGCCAGCCGAGGATGGCGAGCCCGCCCAACGGCGCCAGCGCCGCCAGCCAGGCAGCAGTCGAGCGCGAACTACGGGGGAAGGCCGCAACAGCCGCTGCCATCAGGAACGGCAGGGCCAGCAGCAGGGGCAGGCTGGGGAGCATGCAGGGAATCCATGATTCACGAGCAGGTCAGGGAGGATAACAGGCTGCGAAATGTCGCCGAAACCCATCGAACAGCGATCAATTGCATGTAACGTTCGCTGATTCATTTTTTCTGCGGCGCAACATTGCGTTCCTGCATCACTTCCCTGGTTGCCCTCGGGGGACACCCTACGCCCACGCAGGGAGACCGCAGGCCCTGTCGCACAGGGGCTGCCGTCGACGGGCGGGCGATGGGGAGCGGATCACCGGCGCAGGCTGGCAGGGCTCCCGTGGACTACGGGTGACGGAATCCGCCCGTTCAGGAAACGACGGCCGCTGTCGGCCGCCGCCAGGTCAGTAGCGCCAGTCGAGCTTGCGGTAGAACTTGGCCATCACCCAGGCCGGTCCGATCAGCAGATAGGTCAGGTCGGTCAGGAAGCTGGGCTTGCGGCCCTCGAACTTGTGGCCGATGAACTGCGCGATCCAGGCCACCACGAACACGCCCACTGCCAGCCAGCGCAGGGCTTGGATGCCGATCTCGGCCTCCAGCAGCCGGCACAGGCAGCCGAACACGAAGAACTGGATGAGCATGCCGATGCCCAGCGGGCGCGACAGTTTGTTGTAGAAGCACCAGGCGCTGAACATCGCGAATGCCGACCAGATGCCGTACTGGAACCAGGTGATCAGCGGCGGCAGGCACCACAGCAGAGCCACCACCGACCACAGGATCGCCGGGACCGCCACCACGTGGATGCGCTGGTTGATCACATTGCGGTGGTCGTCGGAGTAGCTGGCGAAATAGCGGTCGATCGGCCGCGCAAGCTCGGTGGATGTCTGCATGCGGCCAGCATACTCCCGCCGGAGCCGTCAGTAGAGCCAGGCCATGCCTGGCTGCAGGTTCGCGAGGTTGCCGGCCAGCGGCCGGCACTACCCCCAGGCAACCTGTAGTAGAGCCAGGCCATGCCTGGCTGCAGGCAACCGCGAGGTTGCCGGCCAGCGGCCGGCACTACCGCATTCAGAACGCCCCCCGCCTTTCCGGCTGGGGGGCGCAGGGGATCAGTCGACGCTGATCCCGGCCAGGCGCTGCAGCGCCTCGGCGTACTTGGCGCGGGTGCGCTCGATGATCTCGGCCGGGATGCTCGGGCCCGGGGCGGTCTTGCCCCAGTCCAGCGTCTCCAGGTAATCACGCACGAACTGCTTGTCGTAGCTCGGTGGGCTGGTGCCCACTTCGTACTCGTCGGCCGGCCAGTAACGCGAGGAATCCGGCGTCAGCATCTCGTCCATGATGTACAGGCGGCCATCGGCATCGGTACCGAATTCGAACTTGGTATCGGCCAGGATGATGCCGCGCTCGCGGGCGTAATCGGCGGCGAACTTGTAGATGCGCAGGGTGGCGTCGCGCACGCGCTCGGCCAGCTCGGCACCGACCTGCTTCACCATCGCATCGAAATCGATGTTCTCGTCATGGTCGCCGACGGCGGCCTTGGTCGAGGGGGTGAAGATCGGCTCCGGCAGCTGCTCGGCCTGGCGCAGGCCATCGGGCAGGTCGATGCCGCTGACCTTGCCGGTGCGCTGGTAGTCCTTCCAGCCGCTGCCGATCAGGTAGCCGCGGGCGATCGCTTCCACCGGCACCGGCTTCAGCTTGCGGGTGACCACCGCGCGCTTGGCGTACAGGGCCGGGTCCACGCCTTCGGGCAGCACGCTGGCCACGTCGATGCCGGTCAGGTGGTTGGGCATCAGGTGCGCGGTCTTGGCGAACCAGAAGTTGGAGACCTGGCAGAGCATCTCGCCCTTGCCCGGGATCGGGTCGGGCAGGACCACGTCGAACGCCGACAGGCGATCGGTGGCCACCATCAGCAGGTACTCGCCCGGCGGGGTTCCGGCTGGCAGCCGCTCGCGCGGGATATCGAACACATCACGCACCTTGCCGCGATGGCGCAAGGGCAGGCCGGGGAGATCGGATTGCAACAGCGTGGTTGGCACGGGCACTCCTAGGGCGTTGTCGATACGGCTGCTGCCCAACGGACCCGGCGGGCCCGCTGACCAGCGGGCGGCCTAGTGTAAAGCGGTCCGGGCCCGCTGTGACGTAAAATGAGCGTCCATTTCGTCGGTCGACCCCGGAGCGCCATGCGCTGGTACGGAAAACTGCTCGGATTCATTGCCGGCGCCCTGCTGTTCCGGCCCAATCCGCTGTTCGGCGCGGTGGTCGGCCTGTTGATCGGCCACGCCTTCGATTCGGACTGGTTCCGCCTGAACAAGGAGAACCCGTACCGGGAGCTGGGGCTGACCTCCGAGGCCACCGATGCCGAGGTCGAGCGCGCCTACCGCAGGCTGATCTCGCAGTACCACCCCGACAAGCTTGGCGGCGCCGCCCCCGAGCTTCAGCAGCAGGCCGAGCAGAAGTCGCGGCGGATCAATGCCGCCTACGACCGCATCAAGACCCTGCGCAAGCGCTGATTCCAGAGTCCCGCCTGCGGGCGGGAGAACCTTTTCCCCGTTCCGAAGGCCCCGGCCATGTCCAACTGCCTCATCGCCCCGTCCATCCTGTCCGCCAACTTCGCCCGCCTCGGCGAGGAAGTCGACAACGTCCTCGCCGCCGGCGCGGACTGGGTCCACTTCGACGTGATGGACAACCACTACGTGCCGAACCTGACCATCGGCCCGATGGTCTGCCAGGCGCTGCGCAAGCACGGCGTCACCGCGCCGATCGACGTGCACCTGATGGTCGAGCCGGTGGACCGCATCATCCCGGACTTCGCCGAAGCCGGTGCCACCTACATCAGCTTCCACCCGGAAGCGAGCCGCCACGTGCACCGCACCATCCAGCTGATCCGCTCGCTGGGCTGCAAGCCGGGCATCGTGCTCAATCCGGCCACCCCGGTGGACATCCTCGACTGGGTGCTGGATGACCTGGACCTGGTGCTGCTGATGTCGGTCAACCCGGGCTTCGGCGGCCAGGCCTTCATTCCCTCGGCGCTGGACAAGCTGAAGGTGGTGCGCAAGATGATCGATGCCAGCGGCAAGGACATCCGCCTGGAGATCGACGGCGGCGTGAAGGCCGACAACATCGGCGAGATCGCCGCTGCCGGCGCCGACACCTTCGTCGCCGGTTCGGCCATCTTCAACGCCAAGACCAGCTACCAGGATGTGATCGCGCAGATGCGCGCCAACGTCGCCGCGGCACGCTGACAAAAAGGGGGCGGAGGGGATTAAGCTCGCTTGGTCCCCTCCGTCCCCTTTCTTGCCCATGGCTCTGTTGAATATCCGCCCGGCCACCGTCGCCGATGCGGGCCTGATCCTGCATTTCATCCGCGAGCTGGCCATCTACGAGAAGGCCGAGCATTCGGTGCAGACCGACGAGATCGGCATCGCCGAAAGCCTGTTCGGTGCCGATGCCACGGCGCGCGCGCTGATCTGCGAAGCCGACGGCGAGGCCATTGGTTATGCCGTGTATTTCTACAACTACTCGACCTGGCTGGGCCGCAAGGGTATCTACCTGGAAGACCTGTATGTCAGCCAGGAAAAGCGTGGTGTGGGCGCTGGAAAGGCGCTGCTGAAGTACATCGCACGCCAGGCCGTGGCCGAAGGTTGCGGTCGTTTCGAATGGTCGGTGCTGGACTGGAATACCCCGGCCATCGAGTTCTACACCGCCGCTGGCGCCACGCCGCAGGACGAGTGGACCGTGTACCGGTTGCAGGGCCAGGCGCTGCACGAGTTCGCCAACGGTTGAGGCGCACTCCCAGCACACCGCAAAAAAAAGCCACGCCAATCACTGGCGTGGCCTCGCTGCATGCGTGGGAGGCTGATCCTGCCTCCATCCGTCGTCCCTGCTATGGCCTTCCATTCTCCAGCAGCTGAATGACACCTGCGTGACATTCACTGCGGACAAACAGCGCATTGCTAGCCTGTGCCGCCCCCTCCTGGAAGCTCCGCATGACCGCACCGCGCTGGCGCCTGATCCTCAATGGCAAATCCGCAGGCAACGAGGAACTGCGCGAGGCTGTCGGCCATTGGCGCGGGCAGGGCGTGCAGCTGGAGGTGCGGGTGACCTGGGAGGACGGTGACGCCGAGCGCTACGTCGCTGAGGCCATCGATCACGGCGTGGACGTGATCGTTGCCGCCGGTGGTGACGGCACGCTCAGCGCGGTGGCCGAAACCCTGGCGCATCGTGAGGAAGCGGCGGATGCGCTGCCCTCGCTGGCGCTGATCCCGATGGGGACCGCCAACGATTTCGCCACGGCTGCGGGTATTCCGACCGAGCCGAAGGCGGCCTTTGCGTTGATCGGACAGGCCACGCCGCATGCCATCGATCTGCTGCGCGTGGACGCTGATGGCACGCCCTGGTGGTGCGCCAATCTCGCCAGCGGTGGCTTCGGCACGCAGGTGACGGTGGAGACCGATGCCGGCCTGAAGAAGATGCTGGGCGGGCTGGCCTACGTGATTACCGGCATCGCCAAGCTGGGGCGGATCGAGCCGATCCATGCACGCCTGTCGGGTCCGGATTTCGCATGGGAAGGCGACTTCATCGCGCTCGGCATCGGCAATGGCCGGCAGGCCGGCGGTGGCCAGCAGCTGTGCCCGCAGGCACTGATCGACGATGGGCTGCTGGATGTAACCGTGCTCCCGGAGCTGGAAGGTGAGGTCACCGCTACCCTCGGCCAGATGCTGAAGTCCGGCACCCAGGCGGCGCTCGAACAGCTGGCCACGCGCGCGCGGTTGCCGTGGCTGCAGGTGGAATCCGAGCGCCCGTTGACGCTCAACCTGGACGGCGAACCGGTACAGGCCCGCCAGTTCCGCATCGCGTGCGTGCCGGGCAGGGTGCGGATGCATCTGCCGGCCAGCTGTCCGCTGCTGGGTGGGGTCTCCGCTGCGAACGCCCCGGTGTAGCGCCGGTCTCTGCGGCCGCCCCGGACGTGCCGTGGTTCAGTTTGGCGGGGTTCCCCTCCCGCCCCGGCTGCGATACAGTCAAGGGGTGTCCAGCCTGACGACCCCGCATACCCTTTCTTCCGCACGCCGTTGGTGGCGATGGTGGCCCGTTGCCGTCGTCCGCCCCCATAACGCTGTGTCCCGGAAGGAAAGTCGTCTTGAACTCGCACGCTCAGTTTCAGCTGCAGGCCGCTGAAGGCCACACCCATATTCCCGTCGTCCGTGAAGTGCTGTCCGACCTGGACACGCCGCTTTCGGTCTATCTGAAGCTCGCCGACGGCCCCAATACCTACCTGTTTGAATCCGTCGAAGGCGGCGAGCGCTTTGGTCGTTACTCGATCATCGGCCTGCCGGCGCGCCGCGTGTATGCCTTCCATGGCCACACGCTGACCGTGCGCGAAGACGGCCAGGTGGTGGACACCCGCGAGGTGGCCGACCCGTTCGCCGAAGTCGAGGCGCTGCGCAGCGCCCACTCGGTGCCCAAGCTGGAAGGCCTGCCGGGCTTCACCGGTGGCCTGGTCGGCTGGTTCGGTTTCGAGTGCATCGGCTACATCGAACCGCGCCTGGCACCGCCGGCCGGCCGCGATGAACTGGGCACGCCGGACATCCTGCTGCTGGACTCCAACGAACTGGCGGTGTTCGACAATCTCAAGGGCCGGCTGTACCTGATCGTGCATGCCGACCCGCGTGTCGAGGGGGCGTTCCAGCAGGCCCAGGCACGCCTGGATGCGTTGACCGCCAAGCTGCGCGCACCGGGGGCCGGCTATCCGGCACCGCTCAACAGCGACGTGCTGGACGAGTCCGATTTCGTCTCCGGGTTCACCCGCGAAGGCTTCGTCGATGCGGTCCAGCGCAGCAAGGAATACATCCGTGCCGGCGACATCTTCCAGGTGGTGCTCAGCCAGCGCCTGAGCGTGCCGTTCAAGGCGCGCCCGGTGGATGTGTACCGCGCGCTGCGCGCATTGAATCCCTCGCCGTACATGTATTTCCTCGATGTCGGCGACCTGCAGGTGGTCGGTTCCTCGCCGGAAATCCTGGTGCGCCTGCAGGATGGCGAAGTCACCGTGCGCCCGATCGCCGGCACGCGTCCGCGCGGTGCCACCGTCGAGCAGGACCTGGCGCTGGAAGCCGAGCTGCTGGCCGATCCGAAGGAGCGCGCCGAGCATCTGATGCTGATCGACCTCGGCCGCAACGACGCCGGTCGCGTATCGAAGGCCGGCACCGTGGAAGTGGGCGAGCAGTTCGTGATCGAACGCTACAGCCACGTCATGCACATCGTCAGCGAAGTGACCGGGCAGCTGCAGCCCGGCCTGAGCTATGCCGATGTGCTGCGTGCCACGTTCCCGGCCGGCACCGTCAGCGGCGCGCCGAAGATCCGCGCGCTGGAAGTGATCCGCGAGCTGGAACCGATCAAGCGCAATGTCTACGCCGGCAGCATCGGCTACATCGGCTGGCACGGCGATGCCGATACCGCGATCGCGATCCGCACTGCGGTGATCAAGGACGGCCGCCTGTACGTGCAGGCCGGCGCCGGCATCGTCTACGACTCGGACCCGGACAAGGAATGGGACGAGACGATGAACAAGGGCCGCGCGCTGTTCCGCGCCGTCGCCCAGGCCGCCAAGGGCCTGTGAAGTTCCCCGTGCCGTGGCCTGCGCCGCGGCACCCTCCGCTGTTCCCATTCAAGACAAGGAGTACCGCATGAAGCTGCTGAGCGCATTGCTGTGGTCGTCACTGCTGGCCACGATGGCCCCGTCTGCGTGGGCGCAGGCCAACACCATTCCCTCGCAGCCGCATCTGCTGGTGAAGGGCGAGGCGCGCCGCGAGGTGATGCCTGACCGGTTCGGCCTGCAGTTGAACATCGAAGAGACCGACATGGACGCAGATGCGGCGCGGCGCCGCGTGCAGGACAACGTTGCCCGCGCGCTGGCGCTGTTCAAGCAGAACAAGGCGGTGGAGGGCAGCGTGCGTGCGGACAACCTGCGGATCGGCCCGGCGACGCGCTATGAGCAGAACCGGCAGGTCTTCATCGGCACCCGCGTGTCGCGCCAGTTGCGTGCCAGCTTCGCCAGCGTGAAGGCGATGCAGGACGTGCTGGGCGCGCTGAAGGCCAACGAGAACGTGCAGGTCAGCAGCGTGGCCCCGATCTACTCGGGTGAAGTGGCGCTGCGACGTGAACTCAAGGGCGAGGCCGCGGCCAAGACCCGCGAGTCCGCGCAGGGGCTGGCCAAGGCCTATGGAACGAAAGTGCGTGGCCTGTACAGCATCTCCGACGTGGCGCCGGACTTCGCCTACGGCATCCAGGCCGGGCAATGGCCGCAGCCGGGCGAGGATGGTGAGTATCTGGACAGGATCTCGGTGACCGGCAGCTATGCACCGGCCTCGGCACCTGCGCCCGGTGCACCGGAGTCCATCGAAGCCGGCCCCATCACCTACACCGAAAACGTATACGCCATTTTCCTGATAAGCGACGGAACCTGACCATGTTGTGGATGATCGACAACTACGACAGCTTCACCTACAACCTCGTGCAGTACCTGCAGACGCTGGGCGCCGAGGTGAAGGTGGTGCGCAACGATGCGATGAGCGTGGACGAGATCGCCGCGCAGAAGCCCGAGCGCATCGTCATTTCGCCCGGCCCGTGCACGCCCAACGAAGCGGGCGTGTCGCTGGAGCTGATCCAGCGCCTGGGCCCGACCACGCCGATCCTCGGCGTCTGTCTGGGCCACCAGGGCATCGGCCAGGTCTACGGCGGCACCGTGATCCGTGCCGGCAACATCATGCACGGCAAGACCTCGCCCATCCGCCATGAAGGCAAGGGCGTGTTCGCGGGCCTGCCGGACCGTTACCAGGCCACCCGCTACCACTCGCTGGTGGTGGACAAGAACAGCCTGCCCGATGTGCTGGAAGTGACCGCCTGGACCGAGAACGACGACGGCTCGATCGAAGAGATCATGGGCCTGCGCCACCGCCAGTTCCCGGTGGAAGGCGTGCAGTTCCATCCCGAATCCATCCTCACCGAACACGGCCACGCCCTGCTGCGCAATTTCCTGCAGCGCCCGGCGGCCTGATCCAAGGAGCATTCCCATGAGCTTCTCCCCCCAGGAAGCCCTGCAACGCACCATCGAGCACCGCGAAATCTTCTTCGACGAAATGGTCGACCTGATGCGGCAGATCATGCGCGGCGATGTATCGCCGATGATGACCGCCGCCATCCTCACCGGCCTGCGCGTGAAGAAGGAAACCATCGACGAGATCGCTGCGGCGGCCACGGTCATGCGCGAATTCGCGCTGGCGGTGCCGGTGGCCGACAGCACCCACCTGGTCGACATCGTCGGCACCGGTGGCGATGGCTCGCACACCTTCAACATCTCCACCTGCGCGATGTTCGTCGCCGCCGCAGCCGGTGCGCGCGTGGCCAAGCATGGCAACCGCAGCGTGTCGTCCAAGTCCGGCAGTGCCGATGCGGTGGAAGCACTGGGCGCGGCCATCGAGCTGCAGCCGGCACAGGTGGCCGCGGCGATCGAACAGACTGGCATCGGCTTCATGTTCGCGCCGATCCATCATCCGTCGATGAAGGTGGTCGCGCCTGTACGCCGCGAGATGGGCGTGCGCACCATCTTCAACATCCTCGGCCCGCTGACCAACCCGGCCAGCGCGCCGTCGGTGCTGATGGGCGTGTTCCATCCCGATCTGGTGGGCATCCAGGCGCGCGTGCTGCGCGAACTGGGCACCGAGCGCGCCATGGTGGTCTGGGGCCGCGACAACATGGACGAGATCTCGCTGGGTGCCGGCACGCTGGTCGGCGAGCTGCGCGACGGCAAGGTGCGCGAGTACGAGATCCACCCGGAGGACTTCGGCATCGCCATGTCGGCCAGCCGCAACCTGCGCGTGGACAGCCCGGAGCAGTCCATCGCGATGCTGCGCGCGGTGCTGGACAACGAGCCCGGCCCGGCGCTGGACATTGTGGCCCTGAACGCCGGTGCCGCGCTGTACGTGGCCGGCGTGGCCAGCGACATCGGCGACGGCCTGGCCCGCGCCCGTGCCGCCATCGCCAACGGCAGCGCCCGCCAGCGCCTGCAGCAGTATGTGGAGACCACCCGCGCGCTGGTTGCCTGAGCGCGCGGTTCAGCCTGACCCCCTTGATGGCCGATAATGGCCGTCCTCACCGCCCCCGCACTGAACCGAAGACGATGAGCGACATCCTGCAGACGATCCTGGCCCGCAAGGCCGAAGAAGTAGCCCAGCGCCGCGCCCAGCGCCCGCTCGAGGAGCTGCAGGCCGCCCTGGCCAGTGCCCCGCCGGTACGTGGCTTCGTGCGCGCCTTGCAGGCGGCGGTAGCCAACGGCGACCCGGCGGTGATCGCCGAGGTGAAGAAGGCCAGCCCGTCCAAGGGCGTCATCCGCCCCGACTTCCGCCCGGCCGACATCGCGGTCAGCTACGAGTTCGGTGGCGCCAGCTGCCTGTCGGTGCTGACCGACGTGGACTTCTTCCAGGGCGCCGACGCCTACCTGCAGCAGGCGCGCGAGGCGTGCACGCTGCCGGTGCTGCGCAAGGACTTCGTCATCGACGCCTACCAGGTGTACGAGGCACGCGTGCTGGGCGCCGACTGCATCCTGCTGATCGTCGCTGCGCTGGACGACACCCAGCTGGCCACGCTGTCCGAACTGGCGCTGTCGCTGGGCATGGACGTGCTGGTGGAAGTGCACGACATCGATGAACTGGAGCGCGCGCTGCAGGTGCCGGCGCCGATGATCGGCATCAACAACCGCAACCTGCGCACGTTCGAGGTGTCGCTGCAGACCACGTTGGACATGCAGAACGCCGTGCCGCGTGACCGCCTGCTGGTCACCGAGAGCGGCATCCTCGGCCCGCAGGACGTGGCGCTGATGCGTGACGCCGGCATCCATGCGTTCCTGGTGGGCGAGGCCTTCATGCGCGTGGAAGAGCCGGGCGAGGGCCTGCGTCAGCTATTCTTCGCGGCATGACAACGCACTATCCAACGCCGCGCGAGGATGCGCAGCTGGTGGTCTTCGACTTCGACCACACCCTCTACGACGGCGATTCAGGCACCCACCTGTTCGCCTCGCTGATCAAGCGCAACCCGCTGCGGATGCTGGCGGCGCTGCTGGTCACGCCGATTGCCGGGCCGATGGTGGCGATGCTGCCGACCCGTCGCGCGGGCATCTCGGTCTATGTGTGGATCGGCAGCTTCGGCCTGCACCGTGCGCGTGACTTCAACAAGGTGATCGACGCCTACGTGCTGCGCAACCAGGCGCAGATGCGCGCCAAGCTGCTGCCGCAGGCGCTGGAAGTGTTCGCCGCGCACCGCGCCAAGGGCGACCGCGTGGTGGTTGCCACGGGTGCGCCGCCGGAGCTGGCGCGCGCGATCCTGGCTTTCGTCGCCCACCAGGACGTGCCGGTGATCGGCACCGAGGTCGGCCCGCGGCTGGGCGGCGTCGGCCCGACCCGGCACTGCCACAACGAAGAGAAGATGCGCATGCTGCGCGAGCGCGGCTACGGCGATATCGATATCGCGTATTCCGACAGTACTGCCGACCTGCCGCTGCTGCTGGCCGCCAAGGCGCCGGTGGTGGTTAACCCGAAGCCGGGGCGCGTGGACTTCTTCCGCCGCGTGCTGCCGGCCGGCACCCGCATCCTCAACTGGGGCTGCGTGGACCGCGGCGGCGACAAGGCGTAACGCGCGGAATCCGCCGGGCATGGGATGACGGAGTGCCCGGCTGCGACCCGGTAGTGCCGGCCGCTGGCCGGCAACTTCATGATCTGCGGAAGGGCATGTGGGATTGCCGGCCAGCGGCCGGCACTACCGAGCGTAGCGAAGGGCCATGCCCCGCAAACGCTCAGCGCGCCAGATACCCGGTCAGTGCGTGGCCGATCTGGAACAGGCTGATGCCCAGTACCAGCACGCCGACGGCCACCAGTACCCAACGCTCCTTCAGGCGCTTCACCAGCAGGGCGGCCACCGGTGCGGCCATCATGCCGCCGATCAGCAGGCCGGCCACGATCTGCAGGTGATGCAGCCCCATCGACAGCAGGAACGTTGCTGAAACCGTCAGGGTGACCACGAACTCGGCCGCGTTCACCGTGCCGATGGTGGTGCGCGCCTGGCCGCCGCGGGCGAGCAGGGTGGAGGTGGCCACCGGCCCCCAGCCGCCCCCGCCGCTGGCATCCAGGAAGCCGGCCACGAAGCCCAGCACGGGCACCCGCTTGACCTCGCCCTTGGGCATCAGGCGCCCGGCGGCACGTGCCAGGATGATGATGGCCAGCACCAGCAGGTAGAGATAGATGAGCGGGCGGATCACCTCGCCGGGCAGCTGGGTCAGGCCGTAGGCACCTACGGCGCCGCCCACAGCGCCGGGCAGCGCCAGGCGCAGGAACAAGCGCTTATCGACATTGCCGGCGACCAGATGCGACACGCCGGAGGCGCCGGTGGTGAACACCTCGGCGGTGTGGATGGCGGCGCTGGCCTGCGCGGGCGGAATGCCCATGGCCAGCATCACCGACGACGACACCAGGCCGAACGCCATGCCCAGCGCGCCGTCGACCAGCTGGGCGCCGAGGCCGATGAGGATGAACCACCAGAATGCGCTGCTCAGTTCCATGTACCGAGCCTAGCGCGCGAAGGAGTGCGGACCAAGGTCCGCACCCACCGGGTGCTCAACGGTCAACGGGTGCCGTACAGCACCACGGTCTTGCCGCGGGCATGCAGCAGGCCGTCGGTCTGCAGCTTCTTCAGCACACGGCCGGCCATTTCACGCGAGCAGCCGACCAGGCGTGCCAGCTCCTGGCGAGAGACGCGCAACTGGCTGCCCTGCGGATGGCTCATCGCCTCCGGTTCCTGCGCCAGGTCGTGCAGGGTGCGCACGATCCGGTCGGTAACGTCCAGGAATGCCAGGCGGCTGGCCTTGCGGCTGGTGTCGAGCAGGCGCTTGGAGATCTGCTGGCCCAGCGCGTACAGCAGGCGCGGGGCATCGGCCGACAGCGGGCCGAGGAACAGCTGATGCAGGCGCTCGTAGCTGATTTCAGCCAGCTCGCAGGCGGTACGGGTCCGCAGGATCACCTCGCGGCGGTCCGATTCGACGAACAGGCCCATCTCGCCGACGAACTCGCCGGCACCGAAGTAGCCCAGCACAAGCTCGCGATCGTCATCTTCCTCGGCCATGATCGAAACCGAGCCGCTGATGACGTAATACAGGGTTCCCGCCGGGTCACCGGGTCGGAAGACGTCGGTACGGGTGGGATATCGCCGCCTGTGGCTGTGCGCCAGGAAACGATCGATTGTGGCGATATCCAGGGCCAGTGGACTGCTAGCTAGGCGCACGGTTGACACGATAGGGGCGCTCCCTCTGCGCATGAACGGATTCACGGGGTCGATAGCGGAGCTTAACCAGCGCAATTGTTAAGGGCAAACAGTGTGCCAGAACTCTTGCGTCTTCACGTTCCCCCCGAGGGCAGTTTGCCCCATAATTCCTCCTTTCCCTTCTTACACAGGAATCGACCGCCGTGGTCAAGCCGTTGCCTCGCCTGAGGCTGCAGGGTTTCAACAACCTCACCAAGGCGCTGAGCTTCAACATCTATGACGTGTGTTACGCGCGCACCGAAGAGGAGCGTCAGCGTTACATTGAATACATCGATGAAGAGTACAACGCCGACAGGCTGACTCAAATCTTGACCGATGTCGCCGAGATCATCGGCGCCAACATCCTGAACGTGGCCCGCCAGGACTACGACCCGCAGGGTGCCTCGGTGACCATCCTGATCTCCGAAGAACCGGTGATCGACAAGAAGCAGGCCGGCAAGGAGCTGATCTCCGACGCCGTGGTCGCGCACATGGACAAGAGCCACATCACCGTCCATACCTACCCGGAAACCCATCCGCAGGAAGGTATCGCGACGTTCCGCGCGGACATCGACGTGGCCACCTGTGGCGTCATTTCGCCGCTGAAGGCCCTGAACTACCTGATCGAGAGCCTGGAATCGGACATCGTGATCATGGACTACCGTGTCCGTGGTTTCACCCGCGATGTGAAGGGCAAGAAGCACTATATCGATCACAAGATCAACTCGATCCAGAACTTCCTGGCCAAGAACATCAAGTCGCGCTACGAGATGTTCGACGTCAACGTCTACCAGGAAAACATCTTCCACACGAAGATGCACCTGAAGGACTTCGACCTGGACCAGTACCTGTTCGAGGAAAAGGCCAAGAACCTGTCGTTCAAGGAACGCATGAAGATCGAAGCGCTGCTCAAGCGCGAGATCGAAGAGCTGTTCCACGGCCGGAACCTGTCCGAGTAAGCCCCATGCGCGATGCCCGCAGGCATCGCCGCCCAGGCGGGACGACCCGCCCCGTGGAACCAGTGCCCCGCACGCGTTACAGTTCCACGGTGATGTACCGACCCACGGCCCGGTGTGAAAACACCGGGCCGTTTCGTTTTTTCAAAAAAGGTAAGGAGCCCCCACCCATGCCCTGGATCTACCTGCTGCTGGCCGGCCTGTTCGAGATCGGTTTCGCCCTTGGAATGAAGTACTCCGAAGGCTTCAGCAAACCCCTGCCCACCGTTGCCACGGTGGTGTCCGCCCTGATCAGCCTGTACCTGATGAGCCAGGCGATGAAGAGCATCCCGGTCGGCACCGCCTATGCGATCTGGACCGGTATCGGCGCCATGGGCGTGGCGGTGCTGGGCATCTACCTGTTCAACGACAGTGCGTCGCCGGCCCGCCTGGCCTGCGTGGGCCTGATCGTGGCCGGCGTGATCGGCCTGAAGCTGGTCTCGCCCAATTAATCGGTAGTGCCGGCCGCTGGCCGGCAACCCCGCAGGCACTGCCGAAGATCAGGAGGTTGCCGGCCAGCGGCCGGCACTACCTGGCGGTCACAGCCGGTAGGCGATGGCCTTCATGACCTTGGAGGCCAGCGCCATCGCGCCCGGGATCGGGAACGGCAGGCGGCGTGCGCCGGCCTGCTCGGCGTGCTCCGCGTGGCGGGCCTCGTCTTCCTTCATCACCTGGATGACCGCGCGGCTGCGCAGGTCGCCGGCCGGCAGGTCGACCAGGTGCTCGTCCAGGTGGGCTTCCACCTGGCGCTCGGTTTCGACCACGAAGCCCAGGTTCCAGCCGTCGCCGCGCAGCCCGGCCAGGGTGCCGATGGTGTAACTGCCGGCGTACCACAGCGGGTTGAACAGGCTGGGGCGGCTGTCCAGTTCACCCAGCCGGGTGGCGCACCAGGCCAGGTGGTCGGTCTCCTCCTGGGCCGCTTCCAGCAGGTGTTCACGGGTGGCCGGGTCGCGGGCCACGGCCGCCTGGCCGAAGTACAGGCCCTGTGCGCAGACTTCGCCGACGTGGTTGATCCGCATCAGGCCCGCCGCGTGGCGGCGCTCGGCGCTGTCCATGCCCGGCTCGCCGGTGTCCGCGGCCGGGTAGGGGCGGGCCGCCGGTGGGTTGCCGAACACCGTGTCCAGGGCGCGCTGCGCCTCGGTCAGCAGGTGGTCCAGCGGGGTGATCTGGCGGAGCACGGTCATGGCGGTACGCGGTGGGGCGGAAGACCCGCCGATTCTCGCCCGCCCCCGTCCCCCTGCCAACCCGGGGCAGGGCCAGCTTGCACCGGGGGCTTGACCTGCGTACAATCCCGCCTCTTACGCTTCACCTTTCACAACGCGTGGCAGAGTTCCGGCGAGTCGTTCGCCGCAATGAGCCCGACCTAACCTAGAGTTCTTCATGAGCACTTTCACTGCCAAGAACGAGACCGTCCAGCGCGACTGGTACCTCGTCGACGCCGAGGGCAAGACCCTGGGCCGTCTCGCCACCGAGCTGGCCCGCCGTCTGCGCGGCAAGCACAAGCCGGTCTACACCCCCCACGTTGATACCGGCGACTACCTGGTCGTCATCAATGCAGAAAAGATTGCCGTCACCGGCAAGAAGCTGCAGGACAAGATGTATCACCGTTTCACCGGCTACATCGGCAACCTGAAGACCGAGTCCCTGGCACAGGCGCTGGAGCGCCACCCGGAGCGCGTGATCGAGATCGCCGTCAAGGGCATGCTGCCGAAGGGCCCGCTGGGTCGCCAGATGTACCGCAAGCTCAAGGTCTACGCCGGCACTGAGCATCCGCACGCCGCACAGCAGCCGCAGGTTCTGGATATCTAATCATGGCTATCACTCAAAACTACGGCACTGGCCGCCGCAAGTCCTCCACCGCTCGCGTGTTCCTGCGCAAGGGTTCGGGCAACATCACCGTCAATGGTCGTCCGCTGGACGAGTTCTTCGGTCGTGAGACCGCGCGCATGATCGTGCGCCAGCCGCTCGAGCTGACCAAGAACACCGAAAGCTTCGACATCCTGGTCACCGCCGCTGGCGGCGGCACCACCGGCCAGGCCGGTGCGATCCGTCTGGGCATCGCCCGTGCTCTGGTCGAGTACGACGAAACCCTGAAGTCCGAGCTGCGCAAGGCTGGCTTCATGACCCGTGACGCCCGTGAAGTCGAGCGTAAGAAGGTCGGTCTGCACAAGGCCCGCCGCGCCACCCAGTTCTCCAAGCGCTGATTCACCGCGCCTGGTTGGGCTCCTTCGGGAGCCCGCTGGTTGGAAAAGCAAAAGCCCGGCTTCGGCCGGGCTTTTGTCGTTTCGGGGTGGGGCATTTCCGGATTGCCGGCCAGCGGCCGGCACTACCCGGGGCGTCGCATGTCAGCAGGGTGGGGTCGTGCAGAAAAGGATCCGACCCACGGCTCCTCTCTGGAGAAGAGCCCCCTTGATGTTCAAGGGGGTGCGCCGACAGGCGCGGGGATAAGGTGGAATGCGCGACCAAATTAAAAGCAAAAGGCCAGATCTTTCGATCTGGCCTTTTGCTTTTAATTTGGCTGCCCCGGATGGATTCGAACCACCGAATGCCTGAGTCAGAGTCAGGTGCCTTACCGCTTGGCGACGGGGCAAAACGTGCAACTATTTTCTCACTTTTCACACTGAAAAACAACTTGATTTTCAGTGTGGTGGCTATGGGTGGACTCGAACCACCGACCCCAGCATTATGAGTGCTGTGCTCTAACCGGCTGAGCTACATAGCCTTGGTGAGCCCGCTATTCTGCGGATGTGTATCGCCCCTGTCAACACTTTTGTGTCGTGCTTGTGGGCCGACAGAGGGCATGGGATAGTCCCGACCAGTAGATTTTTTAGGAGTCCGCATCGTGATCGATCCGGACGGCTATCGACCGAACGTCGGCATCGTGCTGATGCGGCAGGATGGTCAGGTGTTCTGGGCACGACGCGTGCGCCGGGACGGCTGGCAGTTCCCGCAGGGTGGCATGAATACTGACGAGACGCCTGTCGAGGCCATGTATCGTGAACTGCAGGAAGAGACCGGCCTGCTGCCTGAGCATGTGGAAGTGCTCGGGGCGACACCCGGCTGGCTGCGCTACAAGCTGCCGGCGCGGGCCATCCGCCGCAACGAGCGGCAGGTCTGCATCGGCCAGAAGCAGGTCTGGTTCCTGCTGCGCCTGACCGGCGACGAATCCTACGTGAAGCTGGACCACACCGACTCGCCCGAGTTCGACCACTGGCGCTGGGTGGACTTTTGGTACCCGGTAGAGCACGTGGTGATGTTCAAACGCGGCGTCTATGCGCGTGCCCTGCGACACCTGGCGCCACTGGCGCGCGGTGTGGCCGGGCAGGGCGTCACCGCCATGCCCAAGAGCGCCGCCGAGGCCTGGATGCCGGGCCACACGGCCGGGCACGACCGCCCGCGCAAGCGCCCGCGGACCCGGGGCTACTGGCCGAAGAAGGCCACGGGCGACGGCCCGGCCAGCTGACCGGCTGAACGGTATCGAGAATGGTTCAGGTCTCTGATTGACAACCATTCTCGTTTCCATTGGAATAGCCAACAGGCCACTTCTGGCCTGTCAGCCCGGTTCCCGCCTGTGTACGTCTGCATCTGCAACGGAGTCACCGACCACCAGATCCGCGAAGCCGCCAGCCATGGCGTCAGCACGGTGGCCGAACTAACCATGCGTACCGGTTGTGGTGCCACCTGCGGTTCCTGCCTGGACATGGCCGGCGACCTGCTGGCCAAGGCACGTGCGACCCATGATCTGCCGCTGCCGGTATTGGGCCTGGCCCAGGTCGCCTGATCGCCTTTTCGCGGCGCGTTGACGCCGCGCTTTCGCATTCTTCACGTGCGGCCGCGCAGGCCAATGCGCACGATTCGCGTTCCTTCACGACTGCACGCAAGGCGCTAAAGTGCCTGCGTTTTCAGCGTGCAGGAGCACCCCCATGAAGGGCGACACCAAAGTCATCGAATTCCTCAACAAGGTCCTCTACAACGAGCTGACCGCGATCAACCAGTACTTCCTGCACGCCAAGATGCTGAAGAACTGGGGCATCAAGGAACTGGCCGAACACGAGTACAAGGAATCGATCGACGAGATGAAGCATGCCGACATGCTCGCCGACCGCATCCTGTTCCTTGAAGGCCTGCCGAATTTCCAGGCGCTGGGCAAGCTGCGCATCGGCGAGAACCCGACCGAGATCCTGCAGTGCGACCTGTCGCTGGAACGCGATGGCGTGGTCACCCTGCGCGAGGCGGTGGCCTATTCCGATTCGGTTGGCGACTACGTCAGCCGCCAGCTGTTCGTGAAGATCCTCGACTCGGAAGAAGAGCACATCGACTGGCTGGAAACCCAGCTGGACCTGATCGAGCGCATCGGCGAGCCGAAGTACCTGCTGAGCAAGCTGGAAGAGTGAGTCAGCCGCCCTGGCCGGCGCGATGCTGTGCCAGGTAGCCCGTCAGCGCCACGCGCGCGCGGGCGAATTCCGCAACCAGCAGCGCCACTGCCACGGCGGGGCGCTGCAGGCTGCCGCTGCGGGCTTCATGCTCGATCCGCTGCGCGATCGCCGACAGCGACAACGCACCCACGTTCGCACTCGATGACTTCAGGCTGTGCGCAGTGGCCTGCAAGCGTGGCTCATCGCCGTTCTGCGCGGCCAGCTGCAACTGCTGCACCATCACCGGCGCATCTTCAAGAAAGACCATGACGATCTGGGTGGCAGCGTCGCCGATCACGGCGTGCAGTTCATCCAGCACGTCGCGGTCGAGCACCGGTTTCGGCATCGCGCCGACCCGGCTGTCATCGCCTGGTAGAGCCGAGCCATGCTCGGCTGGCAGGACCCGACGGGCCACGGGTGTGTCGCCATCGAGCAAGCGCGATGCTGCGACATCGCGCGATCGCTGCACCCAACGCTGCAACAGCGCATGCAACGTGGCGCGCGCGATCGGCTTGGACAGGTAATCGTCCATGCCCGCCTGCAGGCAGCGCTCGCGGTCACCGGCCATGGCGTTGGCGGTCATTGCGATGATCGGCAGCCGCGCGCGCCCGTTCTCTGCTTCTTCGGCGCGCCAGCGACGCGTGGCGGCATAGCCGTCCAGCACCGGCATCTGGCAATCCATCAGCACGATGTCCACGTCGCCTTCGCGGAGCGCGGCCAGTGCCTGCTCGCCATCGGCGGCGTTGCGCACTTCGCACTGGAACACGCGCAGCAGCTGTTCGGCCACCATCCGGTTGACCGTATTGTCCTCCACCAGCAGCACACGCAGATGCAACGGCGGCAGCGTGGCAGCCGGTTGCTCGTTGTCCGCGCTGGCCAGCAGCGCAGCGGGGCGGGCGGGGGCAACCGGTGCAGCCAGCAGTGCATGCAGGGCCGCATCGTCGAAGTGCGGGGGCAGCTGGCGCTGGCGCGGGCGTTGCGGAAGTGCGCCCTCCTGCAGCCAGAGCACCTGCAGTGCATCGTCGTCACCGCGATCATTCAGCGCCAGCTGCAGCGTGGCTTCACCGTTGCGGCGTGCGCGGGCATCGACCAGCAACCATGCCGGTGCCGGTTGCCCGGGCCGCGCGGGAGCGCGCAGGCGCTCGACCACGGCATCCAGCTGCGCCAGCACCTGCACCTGCAGCCCATGGTGGGCGGCGATGCGCTCGATACGTGCCTGCAGCGTTGCGTCGGCACTGAACAGCAGCAGTGGTGCCGGCGCGCGCGCCATCGCCGGCAGGTCGCCAGGGACCTTCAGCAGCGGGATCTCGAACCAGAAGGTCGCGCCCTGGCCCGGCGTGGACTGCACGCCGATGTGCCCGTGCATCAGGTCGATGATGCGCTTGCAGATGGCCAGGCCCAGGCCGGTGCCGCCATAGAGGCGGGTGGTGGATGCGTCGGCCTGGCTGAAGGACTGGAACAGGCGTGCCTGCAGCGCGTCGTCGATGCCGATGCCGGTATCGATGATCTCGAAGCGCAGCTGGTGCTGCGCGGCACCTTCGCCCAGGCGCAGCACGCGCAGCTGCACCTGGCCGCGGGCGGTGAACTTGATGGCGTTGGCCAGCAGGTTGCTCAGCACCTGGCGCAGGCGCACCGGGTCGCCGCGCACCGGCAGGCGCACCGATGGATCCAGTTGCAGGCCCAGGGCCAGGCCCTTGGCGTCGGCGGCCCGCTGCATCAGCTGCACCACGCCGTCGAGCAGGTCGCGCAGGTTGAAGCTGGTGATCTCCAGCTCAAGTGCCTGCGCTTCCAGCCGGGAGTAGTCGAGGATGTCGTCGACGATGCGCAGCAGCTGCTGCGAGCTGGCCGAAGCGGTGGCCAGCATCTGCCGCTGGTCTTCGCCCAGCGGTCCGCGCGCGATCAGCTCCAGCATCGGCAGGATGCCGTTGAGCGGGGTGCGGATCTCGTGGCTCATCGTGGCCAGAAACTCGCCCTTGGCCAGCACGGCCGCCTCGGCGGCCTGCTTGGCCTGCAGCAGTTGCTGTTCCAGCTGGCCCTGGCGTTCAGTGGTACGGCGAAGCTGGTCGCGTTCGGCGGCCAGCGCAGTGTGCGTGCGCTGCAGCTGGGCCAGTGCATGGTTGCGCGCGCGCAGGCGCAGGCCCAACACGATCAGCGCGATCAGCGCGATAGCGGCCGCGGCAAGGGCAACCAGCAGCACGCCCCCCAGCGGCACGTCAGAGCACCGCGTTGTGGAAGTCGAAGTTCAGGTCGCTGCCGGCCGATTGCACCATGTTGCCCTGGATGTAGTCGACGCCGCCGACCCACATCGCGGCTGCAGCCTGCGGATCCTCGATCTGCTGGCCGATGATCTGCAGCCCGGCGGCATGGGCCTGTTCGATCGCCTTGCGCAGCTCCTCGCGCGTGGCCGGATTGGAATGGCTGCTGGAGAAGCGCGCAGCCATGCGCACGAACGACAGCGGCAGCTGGGTCAGCAGTGCATCGGCCTCGCCGCTGGGTTCGAACTGGCTCAGGCAGAAGCGCACCCCGGCACTGGCCATGCGCTGGCAGAACTGCTGCAGCGGCACGGTGTGGATCAGTGCGTCGGGCAGGCGCACGTCGATCACCAGCGCACTGCCGGGCAGGTCACGCTGCTGCAGTGATTCCAGCAGCCAGTCGGCGAAGGCATCGCGCTGCAAGGTACGCAGCGACTGCGAGACGAACAGGTTCAGCGGCTGCGTCGCGTGCCGGTACAGATCCAGCAGGCCCAGTGCGTGGTCCATCACCTGCTGGTCGAGGTCGGCAATGCGTCCGGCGGCTTCCGCGGCCGGGATCACCTGGCCGGCCGCCAGCACCGTGCCATCGGCCTGGCGCAGGCGCAGCAGCAGCTGGTATTGCGCGGTGTTGCCACCTGCCACGGCGACGATCGGCTGGTAGGCCAGTTCCAGCTGGCCTTCCAGCAGCGCCAGGTGTTCCTGTTCGGTGACCGCCTGGCGATGCACGTGGCCCGCCACGCCGGCGCTGAGCAGGCGTGCCTGCAGGGTGGTGCGCTCAACCGCCTCCAGCGCACTGTTGGCATCCTCGAAACCCGGCGACAGCGGCGCATAGCCGACTACGCCGCGCAGGTGCACGGATTCGTCGTCGCGGATCACGAAGGCGCGTGCCGACAGCTGCTCGCGCAGGGTGGCGGCGATGCCTTCGAGGGCGTCCTCGTCGGCGTTGCGGGCCAGCAGCAGGAAGCTGTTGTCGTTCAGGCGAGCCAGCAGGTGCGGATGGCCGGCTTCGGCCAGGCGCTGCCCGGCCTGCACCATCAGCCGTTCAAATGCGGCGTAGCCATAGCGTTCGCGCAGGCCCAGCGCACTGGCCACTTCGATGAAGAACACGCCGCCCTGATCGCGGTGGGCGAGTGCGGTGTTGAGCTGCTGCAGCACGTGGTGGCGCGTCGGCAGGCCGGTTTCCGGATTGCTGGTGGCCGGTGCGCCGGTAGCGCCCGGCAGGGTCGCGGCCTGGGCACGTGCGCGGCGGATGCGGTTGGCCACCGCTGCGATCAGGTGGCGGGGCCGGATCGGCTTGCTCAGGTAGTCGTCGGCGCCGCTGTCGAGCACCTCGAACTGCCGTTCCGGATCCGGATCGCCGCTGAGGAACACGATCGGCAGCAGCTGCAGACCAGGCTGCTGGCGGATCAGCGCGGTCAGGCGCATGCCGTCCAGCCCGGGCAGGTGCAGGTCCATCAGGATCAGGTCGGGGCGATGCTCCTTGATCGCCTGCAGCGCGGCATCGGCATCGCTGTGCACGATTGCCTGCATGCCGGCGCCGTGCAGCACGCTCTGCGCGAACAGCGCCTGCGCGCGATCGTCTTCAACGATCAGCACGCGGTAGGGCGAGTCCGATGGCGGTGGGGCCAGATCGTTGTTGCCGGCTTCGGCCAGTGCGATCGGGCCGGGCAGCGGCGGCGGTGCGCTGTTGATCGGCGCAGGCGCAGCGGCCGCGACCGGCGATGGCATCGCAACCATCGGTGCAGCCGCGACGGGGGCTGCTGCCTCGGCGGTCCAGCGTTGCCAATGATCGGCCGGAGGGGTTTCAGCGCGTCCCGGGCGGGCGCCCGCGGGGGATTCGTTTGCGGCCATCGGTGCTCCTGGTGTTCGCGTCCATTATGCGACAAGCCCGGTGCTCAACCGGTACCGGTGTGCCCCGGCGGCGGTGCCGATGCACCGCGCGCCAGCCAGCGCACGCCCTTCCAGAGTGCGCGCCAGACCAGCCACACCAGCAGTGCGCCGGCCAGGCTGCAGGCCAGCACCACCACCAGCGCGATCCACGGATGCGCCAGGGCCAGCGCCAGTCCGCCGATCACTACGGTGTCTTCGGCGGCGGAGGCGACCCAGTTGCTGGCCGGTTCCGGCGAGGTGTTGAGCAGGGCGCGGGTACCGGCCTTCAGGCCATGGCTGGCCAGGGCGACGCCGGCACCGGCGGCGAGCGCACCGGTGCCCAGCTGGCCATCCGGCGACAGCGTGGCCGCCGCGAGGAATGCGCCGGCGGGTACGCGTGCGAGGGTCTGCACCAGGTCCCAGACCGAGTCCACGCCGGGGATCTTGTCGGCGAAGAACTCGGCAACGGCCAGCGCCGCCGATGTGCCCAGCACCCACCACGATTCAGTGGCCTGCAGGGCGGGCGGCAGGTCGACCCAGCCGAGCAGGCCGGCCAGGCCGACGCCGAACACGGTGAGGTAGACGCGGATGCCGGCCAGCCAGGCCAGCAGGATGCCGATCACGAACAGGTGGGCTTCGGTCATGGCGGTGCTCCGGCGACGGAACTGTGCAGGGGGCCACACTATCGACGATGGCGTGCCTGAACGCCACAGACCGTGGCCGGCCACTGCGCAGGAAACCCACCCGTCCTGTCATACACTAGCCCGTCGTTTGCCACAGGGGCCGTACCGGTGTCGCCCTCGCGATACCCCGGAAACCACCCATGACCAACCGTCCTCCCATGCGCGTGCAGGTCCGCCTGCCCGGCGCGCCGCAACCGCCTGCCGACCGCCGCCGCCTGCTGGTGATCGGCGGCATCTGGCTGCTCAGCCTGGTGCTGGCGGTGCTCGGCGGCTGCTGGATGGCCACGCCGCGCGATGCCCAGGGCCAGCGCCTGCAGGCCGCCGAGAAGCGTGCCGGGACGCTGCAGGCGCAGCTGACCGAACTGCGCCAGAAGCAGGCCACGCTGGAAGCCTCCGACCGCATCAGCCGCGCCGCCAACACCGAGGTGCAATCCTCGCTGGCCGAGCGCGATGAGGAAATCGCCGGCCTGCGCGCCGACGTCGCCTTCTATGAGCGCCTGGTCGGTTCGACCAGCCAGCGCAAGGGCCTGAACACCCACTCGATCGAGTTCAGCCCGGAAGCGGCCGGCACCTGGCAGTACACCGCCGTGCTGACCCAGAACCTCAACCGTGGTGCCATCAGCCAGGGGCAGATGCGCTTCACCGTGGAAGGCGTGAAGAACGGCAAGCTGGCCACGATCAGCTGGGATGATCTGCACCAGCGCAGCAAGGTACCGGGACAGGATTATTCGTTCCGGTACTTCCAGCAGATCACCGGCAGCGTGATGCTGCCGGCTGACTTCACCCCGCAACGCGTGCGGGTGACATTGGGGAGTGGTACGGGGGGTACCACCCAGGTATTCGACTGGAAACAGGCCGGCGCGCCGGCCAGCAAAGGGGAGTAGGCAGATGTTCGGAAGCAGCAAATCCAACCGTGAAGGCCAGCTGGTGGTGGATGCCCTGATCGGCAACCAGGTGGTGATCCGCGGTGATGTGGAATTCAGTGGGGGCCTGTATGTGGAAGGCCGCATCCACGGCAAGGTGATTGCCGCCGAAGGCGCCAGTGGCGCGACCCTGACGGTCGCCGAGCATGGCGTGATCGAGGGTGAGATCCGCGCCCAGGTGGTGGTCATCAGTGGCCGCCTGGACGGCGACGTGCACGCCACCGAGAAGGTCGAGCTGACCCCGAGCGCACGGGTCAATGGCAACGTCCACTACCAGGTGGTGGAGATGAATGCGGGTGCCCAGCTGAACGGCCGCCTGATCCATGCCAGCGCGCCGATGGCGGCCCTGCCAGCGCCGGAAGGCGACGACGCCAATGATGGCAAGGGCGACACCGCTGCACGCCGCAAGCTGGCCGAGGCGATGGCTTGAAAGCCATCGTCGGCACCCCCATGCTGACACCATGAGCACGCTAGTCTCCCTGCCCGGCGCCACCCCGGTTGCCGCGCCCGATTACCAGTCGCTGGAGCGCCCGCTGAACTTCACCGAGTCGGCGGCCGCCAAGGTCAAATCCCTGATCCAGGAAGAGGGCAACCCCGACCTGGCCCTGCGTGTGTACATCGAGGGAGGCGGCTGTTCGGGCTTCCAGTACGGGTTCGAGTTCGACGAGAACCGTGCCGAGGACGACCTGGCGGTACAGACCAGCGGGGTGACCCTGCTGGTCGACCCGCTGAGCCTGCAGTACCTGATGGGCGCCGAGGTGGACTACACCGAGAGCCTGACCGGTGCCCAGTTCGTGATCCGCAACCCGAACGCGAAGACCACCTGCGGCTGCGGCAGCAGCTTCAGCATGTAGTAGATCCACGCCATGCGTGGATGCGTGGTGCCCGCAACCTCGCCCGTGGAGCACACGGGCAAACTGCGCACAGCGCCGACCTTGCCACCCGCATCGATTGGCGGCACGCTTGCCGGATGCCCAATACTCCTTCGCCGCTTTCCGGTTTCGCCTTCGTTGGCGAACCGCTGGAGCGCGCCGATGCCCTGCGCGAAGATGCCGATGCACTGGCGCGCCTGTGGCCGGGTGCGCGCATTCTCGTGCTCGATCATGACGGCAGCGCCTTCACCGGCGATGACGATCAGCCACTGACGCTGACAGGTGCCGACATTGGCGGTGGTCCCGGTGCCGCGATCTTCCTCGGCCTGCGCGGGGAGCAGGCGTGGTTCTCGGTTGAAGCCGCCAACGTCACCATCAGCGCACCACGCCGGCTTGATCTGCGCCAGGCCGCACTGCTGTGGTCGATGGCCGATGCGACCGCTTTCAGCTATGCCCGCGGCATGTCGTACTGGCATTCGCGCACCCGCTTCTGCGGCGTGTGCGGCGGCGCCGTGGCGTTTGCTCGTGGTGGCTTCGTCGGCCGCTGCGGGCAATGCGCCACCGAGCACTATCCGCGTGTCGATCCCGCCGTGATCGTGGCCGTGGAGAACCAGGGCCGGTTGCTGCTGGGCCGGCAGTCGAACTGGGCACCGCGTCGCTACTCGGTGCTGGCCGGCTTCGTCGAACCGGGCGAGACCTTCGAGCAGACCGTGGTGCGCGAAGTCCATGAGGAGAGCAAAGTGCGGGTGACCGCCTGCCAGTACCTCGGTTCGCAGCCGTGGCCGTTCCCCGGCGCGCTGATGGTCGGCTTCCGTGCACAGGCGCAGGATGACCTGCCGACCGTGGATGGCGAGCTGGAGGATGCGCGCTGGTTCAGTGCCGAAGAGGTGGGCGCTGCGTTGGCACGTGATGTCGAGGACGATGGCCAGGGCATCCGCCTGTCGCCGCCGATCTCGATTTCGCGGGGCCTGATCGAACACTGGTACCGCCAGCACAAGGGCTGAGGCCGGCCGGCTGCGGCGCCTGTATTGCCGCCACCTGAACACGGCCCGGGTTACAGTGCGGGTCATCGCGGAGGGCGCCGCTGCGACAGGTAAGGTAGCGGCGCCGAGCGTTCTGTTTCGTAGGGAGACCTGCCATGTTCACCACTCTGGCCGCCGTGCTGGTGGCACTGGCCCTGGGCCATGTTGCCCCGGCCGCTGCCGCCTCGCTGCGCCGTTTCGACGGCTTCCGGCGATGGCTGGGCTGGCTGGACGCGCATGGCGGCAAGGCCTGGCAGGGCGCGGCAGGCGTGGCGCTGGCGCTGTTGCCGCCGTTGCTGCTGATGGGGGTGTTGGCGTGGCTGCTGCGCGGAGTGCTGTTCGGCCTGCCGTCGCTGCTGCTGGGCGTGGCGGTGCTGGCCTGGTGCTGGGGGCCGCGCGACCTGGATCGTGATATCGAAGCGATCATCGATGCGGACGACGCCGCGACGCGGCAGGCCGCCGTGCGCAACCTGCAGGCCGCCGGTGGCAGCCTGCGCGAGGACGTGCCGTCGCTGGTCGAGGCGACCGTGCTCAACGCGCTGCGTCGCTGGTTCGCGGTGCTGTTCTGGTTCCTGCTGCTGGGCCCGGCCGGTGCGCTGGGTTACCGGCTGCTGGCGCTGATGGCGGAGAGCCCGATGCGCGCACGCGTGCCGGTGGAGCCGCTGGCGCTGGCGCAGCGCCTGCTGGGCTGGATCGAGTGGCCGGTGGCGCAGCTGATGGCATTCTCGATGGCGCTGGTGGGCAATTTCGATACGGCGTGGAAGGCTTGGCGCCAGGCCCATGGCGAACGCCTGGCGGGCGGCATCGGTTTCCTCGGCGCGGTGGCGCGGGCCAGTGTCAACGCCGAGCTGCGCGAGGATGCGCACGATTACACCGAGGCCGGGTTGCTGCCGGTGTGGCAGCGGCTGCCGGACCTGCGTGATGCGATGAGCCTGGTGTGGCGGATGCTGCTGCTGTGGCTGGCGATCCTGGCCCTGCTGGTGATTGCAGGCTGGGTGACGTAGTTGTATTGCAGGGCTTGCAGCCCTGCACCTGCAGAAGCAACGGCAACGGCAACGGCAGCTCTGGATTGCTGATGGTTGGGCGGGGCGGTGTGGGGCTGCAGGACACGCCGTAAACCCGTCCTTGGGGGCTCGATGGCGCCATCCATGGCGCCAACGGTCCTGCAGCCCCACACCGCCCCACCCCGACAGTTTCCCGGTGACGGTGGGTGAACTGCGATTGCCGGTAGGTGTCGACCTTGGTCGACACCGTAGATCCACGCCATGCGTGGATGCAGAGCGAAGCGATCCGCTTCCGCTTTTGATCTTCTCTTTCTTTTCCGTGGTGGACGCACACGGAAACTGTCCGTGGCCGGGCGGGATGGGTTTGCGGGGGTGTCCGCGGCATGGATGCCGCGGCCAAGCCTCCACGGACGGATTCACGGCGTCCCCCGCAAACCCATCCCGCCCGGCCAACCCCAGGGCTTCTGCTTTCAAACGCCGCCCACCACGAGGGGCTGCGCCGTTGGCTGGAAACCTAGATCGGTGCCAGTGCGGTGAACGGTGCCCACGGCAGGTTGCGCAGCAGCGCATACCCGGGCAGCACCCAGAGCCAGAACGTGGGATTGGCCAGTACCCGCATCAGCGGGTCGAGCACGCGCGGACGGATGCCGGCGACGTTCAGCAGCATCAGCAGCAGGAAGGGCAGGCTGATGACCAGCAGCGGGTTCATTGCCATCGCGCCGGGCAGGTCGAAATGGACCAGCGAATACAGGCAGCGGGTGCTGCCACAGCCCGGGCAGTACAGGCCGGTCAGCGCGTACAGCGGGCAGCTCGGCAAGGGATTGCCGGCGACATACGGATTGACGTTGCGCAGCACCACCGCGGCACCGGCGGCCAGTCCGGTGGCGGCCAGCAGCGGTGCCCAGCGGGCGAGTCGGGAGCGGGCGGGAAGTGCGGACATTGCAGCAACGGATCCGGCGCGGGCGCCGGATCCGTCCACGCGGATCAGTAGCCGCTGTTGTTCATTGCACCCATGCCGCCGACAGCGACGATCAGGATGCCGTACAGCACGCCGACCACGACGGCGGCGATGGCCGACCAGATGGCCCACTTCTTGGCCTTGGCGGCGGAGTCCTGGGCACCGGCGATGTCGCCAGCGGCCAGCTTGCCGTTGACCTGGGCGGCGTAGACGATCGACACGATGCCGGCCGGCAGGCAGCAGAACAGGGTGCTCAGGATGGCCCAGACCAGATTGTTCGGGACCTGCGGAGTGGCGGTGTTCATGGGTTCAAGCTCCTTGATGGGTGGTGGTGGTGAATCATTGGTCGGAAAGAGCGCCCAGTACGGCCAAGCCGCCGAACAGCCCGAACCACAACAGCAACAGGACCGGCAGGGCCACGGCCGAAGCCACCGCCCACCAGCCCGCCTTGCGCGACGCGCTGTAGGCCCCCGGCAGGTCGCCGGCCGCGCGGCGGCCATCGACCTGGGAGGCATAGACGATCGACACCACGCCCAACGGCAGGCAGCAGAACAGCGTCGTCAGGATCGCCCAGACCAGATGGTTGGGGATGTAGACCGGACGGCTGAGCGGTGGCGGTTGATTCAAAGCGAGACTCCATTCCTTGGTGGCCGGCCATGTTGAAACGGCCGAACCTCCCCCCTGTGGGTGCGTAATCTACCTCAACCCGCGTTGCATGTATGCGTTTACAGCCACGGCATGCCGTGTTCGCCACTGGACGCTGGCGTATGTGGAGAGGTCACCCGGCCCGCCGGACGGGCCGGTTCTGTCAGGCGTGATCACCACGCAGGGCCCGCACCTGGGCCTCCAGCACCGGGGCGCTGGTGGTGTGGCCATCCACGGCCGGTGCCGCCACGACCTCGACCGTGGCGCGGAACCGGCGCGGTACGCGCATGCGGCCGAGGCGGCTGTCGCGGCGGCTCCACATGCTCGACCACATGCCGCGCAGCGCCATCGGCACCACCGGCACCACCGGCACCGGCCGCCGCTCGAGGATCTTCTCGACGCCGGACTTGAACGGCGCCATCTGCCCGTCGCGGGTCAGGGCGCCCTCGGGGAAGATGCAGACCAGTTCGCCTTCGGCCAGCGCGGCGTCGATCTCATCGAACGCGCGCTGCATCAGCGCTGGGTCTTCGCGCGCCCCGGCAATCGGGATCGCCTTGGCGGTCCGGAAGATCCAGCGCATCACCGGGATGTTGAAGATCTTGTAGTACATGACGAAGCGCACCGGGCGCGGGATGGTCGCCGACAGGATCAGCGCGTCCATGTAGCTGACGTGGTTGCAGACCAGCAACGCGGCGCCTTCGTCCGGCACGTTGGCCTCGATGCCATGCGGGCGCAGCCGGTACAGGGTGCGCACCATCAGCCAGCTGAGGAAGCGCATCAGGAATTCGGGGACGATGGTGAAGATGTAGATCGCCACCAGTGCGTTGGCGATGGCCAGCGCCAGGAACTGCTGCGGGATGGTCCAGTGCAGCAGCTTGTGGGCGGCCAGCGACAGCAGCGCCGCAGCGACGATGAAGCCCGAGTTCTGGATGTTCAGTGCGGCGAACACGCGCGACATCTGCGCCTTCGGGGTGCGGCTCTGGATCAGCGCGAACAGTGGCACCACGAAGATGCCGGTGAACAGGCCGATGCCGATCAGGTCGATGACGATGCGGATGCTGCCGGGCTGCTGCAGGAAGGGTCCTATGGTCAGCCCATGGACCGTCGCTTCGCCGCTGCGGGCAAAGTACAGGTCGAGCAGGAATGCGGTCATGCCGAACGCGCCCAGCGGTACCAGGCCGATTTCCACCGTACGGGCCGACAGCTTCTCGCACAGCAGCGAGCCGACGCCGGTGCCGACCGAGAACAGGGCCAGCGCGAAGATGTACAGGGTCGGCTCACCGCCGAGGTTGGTCACCGCGTAGGCCGGCAACTGCGAGGTCAGCACGGTGCCAACGAACCAGAACCAGGACACGCCCAGGATCGAGTTGCGTACGGCTTTCTGCTGGCGCGCCATGCGCAGTACCGCCAGCGATTCCGGCAACGGGTTCCAGTTGATCTTCAGGTTCGGGTCGCCGGCATCGACCTTGGGAATCAGGCGGGCGGCGATGTTGCCGCAGATCGCCAGGGCGATGATCGCGCACGCCGCCACCACCGTGCCGTGGCTGCCGGCCACGGTGAACACCAGGCCGCCGACGATCATGCCGGAGAGGATCGACATCGAGGTGCCCATCTCGACCAGGCCATTGCCACCGGTCAGCTCTTCGGGCCTGAGCACCGACGGCAGCACCGAATACTTCACCGGCCCGAACAGGGTTGACTGCATGCCGGTACAGAACAGTGCGACCAGCAGCACCGGCAGGCTCTGGGTGAGGAAGCCGGTGGCCGCCAGCGACATGATCACGATCTCCATGGTGGTGGTGATCACGATCAGCCGCGATTTTTCCAGCTTGTCGGCGATCTGCCCGGCCAGCGCCGAGAACAGGAAGTACGGCAGGATGAAGATGGCCGGTGCCAACGTGGCATACAGCCCCAGTTCTTCCTCCGGCACGGCCATGAACAGCAACATGCTGATGATCGCCTGCCGGTACACGTTGTCGTTGAACGCACCGAGCGCCTGGACCACGAAGAACGGCAGGAAACGGCGCTGGCGCAGCAGGGCGAACTGGTTGTGACCGGACATGGAACCTCCTTGACCGGCGCAGCCTAGCATTCCTGCCCACCCGTCGGGACCATGGCGGGATGCATCCACGCATGGCGTGGATCTACTGAAGCCCCACGACTGTGGGTGCGGACCTGTGGGTGCGGACCGATGTGGGTGCGGACCGATGTGGGTGCGGACCGTTGGTCCGCACACCTCCAGCCGCCTCAGACGATATCGTCGACCACGCCGCCATCCACGCGCAGCGCGGCACCCGAGGTCGCCGAGGCCTGCGGCGAGGCCAGGTACACCACCATGTTGGCCACTTCTTCGACTGTGGCAGTACGCTGGATCACCGAGGAAGGCCGGTGCGCCATCACGAACTCACGGCCGATCTGCTCCAGCGGCTTGCCGCTGCGCTGGCGTTCATCCTCGAACATCGCCGCGAAACCATCGGAGAGGGTCGGGCCGGGCAGCACCGCGTTGACGGTGACGCCACTGCCGGCCACGCGCTTGGCCAGGCCGCGCGACAACGACAGCTGCGCGGTCTTGCTGACCCCGTAATGGATCATGTCGGCGGGGATGTTGCGCGCCGATTCGGAGGAAATGAACAGCACGCGGCCCCAGCCAGCATCGACCATCGCCGGCAGCAGCGCACGCGACAGGCGCACGCCGGACATCACATTGGTCTGCCAGTAGCGCTCCCAGGTCGCGTCATCGGTCTCGAAGAAGTCCTGTGGGCCGAAGATGCCGGCGTTGTTGACCAGGATGTCGACCTTGGGCAGGCCGGCCAACAGTGCTTCGACACCGGCCGCATCAGAGAGGTCGGCGGCGACGCCGAGCACGTCGGCTCCAGGCACGGTGGCGAGCAGGTGCTGGCGGGCGCGCTCGACGCTGTTGGTGCTGCGGCCATTGAGAATGACGCGCGCGCCTGCGGCGGCCAGGCCCTGGGCGATGGCCAGGCCGATGCCGGCGGTGGAGGCGGTCACCAGCGCGGTGCGGTCGCTGAGTTCGATTTTCATGGCGATGATCCGGAGCGGGGGATTGCCCAGTATCCGCGTGGCCGCGTGATCGAACTGCAGCGCTGGATGCAACGCGCCGTTGCACACGGCGCAGCGGATCCACGCCACGCGCGGATGGCGTGCCTGATTCAGCGGTGAGGGATCAGGTCAGGCTGGTTACCGCTTCATTGGCCGCTGCCCGCACCTTCGGCAGCAGGCGCAGCACCAGCGCCATCTGCGTACGGATCAGCTGCAGTTTCGGCGGCATTGCCTCGTCGATCTGCTCCAGCTCGGCCGCCACCGCGCGGTCGGCGTCGTTGTCATCTTCCGCGACCGGCTGCCGCGCGGTCAGGGCCGAGGCCAGCTGCTGCAGTGCCTTGCGCACGCGCTCACCGGCCGCCAATGCCAGTGGGTCGCCAGCATAGCTGTCCACCTGGTCGCGATGCGCGCCCAGCGCCGACAGATGGCCGAGCAGCGTGTTGGACAGCGCCAGGAAGTGGAAGCCAGCATCCAGATTGCGGCGCACATGGCCGGGTTCACGCAGCATGTTCGACAGTGCGGTGGATAGCGCGGCATCGGCGTTGTGCATGTCGCGCCGCGCGATGCGGTAGGCCAGGTCGTCGCGCATGCCGCTGCGGTACTGGTCCAGCACCGAATCCAGGTAGCGAGCGGCAGTGTCCAGCACGCGTGCCAGGACGAGATGCAGCTGCCGGCCCTGCCAGTCAGGCAGGATCAGGAATGCTGCCGCCGCTGCGATCGCGCAGCCCAGCACGGTGTCGACCATGCGCGGCACGATCAGCACGAAGCCATCGCCGATCAGGTTGAAGCAGGTCAGTGCCATCACCGTGATCGCCGCCGACGCCACCAGGTAGCGGTCGGTGCGGGTGAAGAAGAACAGCAGCGCAGAGAGCAGGGCGATCAGCAGCTGCACGTGCAGCTGCGGGAACAGCTGCAGCAGTGCCCAGGTCAGTACCAGGCCGGCCAAGGTGCCGACAATACGCTGGGCAAGGCGCTGGCGGGTGGCGCCGAAGTTGGGCCGGCACACGAACACGATGGTCAGCAGCACCCACGAACCGTTCTGCGCATTGAACAGGCGGATCGCTGCAAAGCCGGCGATCAGCGCCAGCGCCATGCGCAGGCCATGCCGGAACAGCACCGAGCCGGGCGTGAGCTGCTGGCGGATGCGCACGCCCATCTCGCGCAGGGTGTGTGGGTTGCTGTCGCGCAGGCGGGTATCGACGTTGTCCAGGCTCGCTTCGGAGCGTTCAGCATCCAGCAGGCGCCGTTCGATGCTGCGCAGGTTGTGCACCAGCAGGTCCAACGAGCCCAGCAGGCGCTGCCATTGCGGCCGCTGCTGGTCGCGCAGGTAGGCCAGCGCATCGGCCAGGTCGCGCCCGGCCTGCTGGTTGCTTTCGCCGTATACGAACGGACGGCGCAGGCGGATCGCTTCGCCCAGGCGGGCACAGGCCTGGCCCTGCAGGTCGAGCAGGCGCTGGCAGCGGTACAGCACATCGCTGTGGAAGAACGCGTCCACCAGCGCGCCATACGGGTAGTGCGAGGAACTGGCACGCTCGTGGAAATCCTGCGCCATGTAGTACAGGCGCAGGTAAAGGCCGGAGTTCACCCCGGGGCGTCCGGAGCGGCCGAAGCGGGCCAGGATCGCGGTCTTGGCTTCGTTCAGTGCACCGACCACGCGGCGGTTCTGTTCGGCCAGGTCGAGCTGGCGACGTTGCAGGTCGGCTTCGCGCACCGGTTCGAACAGCGCGGCCTTCAGCTGCAGGTAGCGGCCCAGTTCCTGGTAGAGCCGTGCCACGCGCTCACGTACCGGCCGGTTGGCGAACAGCGCGGTCCACAGGATCGACAGCAGGCCGTACCAGACTGCGCCGGCCAGCAGGTGGCTGACCGCTTCCAGCGCGCTGTGCAGGTCGCTGGCACCGTGCTGTTCCAGGCCGATCATGGTGTAGATCGCCAGGGTCACCGTGGCCTGGGCAATGGACGCATAGCGCTCGCCGAGCGCACCGAGCAGGGTCAGGCCGAAGGTGGACAGCGCCAGCGCGCCGATGAAGATCCACGGCCACGGGAACAGCCAGATCACCGAGGCCGCAGCAATGCAGAAGCACAGCAGCGACAGCGCCACGGCCTTGGTCCGGCCCCACCAGTTGTCGTCGGTCTCAGCGATGGCGCTGGCGATGATGCCCAGGAACACACCGGGCAGGGCGGTCAGCGCATCGAACTGCCAGCACACGGCAACGGCCGTGGCCAGCGCGATGAACACGCGCAGGCCGTAGCTGGCCTTCTCGTGGGCCCAGAGGCGGCTGAGGCGGGATTGTCGGGCGGGCATGCAGGCTCGGTGGAAGGATCTGCCACCATTATTGCGGGGCGCGCGTGAAATATGGAGGGCGGACCACCACGGTAGTGCCGGCCGCTGGCCGGCAGATTCGTTGTACGGAGGAAGCCGGCCAGCGGCCGGCTCTACCGAGCTAGGCCCGCTGCGCGCGCTTGAGCAGCTTCGCCTCGCGCCTGCGTGCGCGGCGTGCCCGCCAGCGTTCGGCCAGGCACGAGAAGATCACGTACAGCGCCGGCGTGCTGAGCAGGGTCAGGCTCTGCGAGAACAGCAGGCCGCCGATCATCGCGATGCCCAGCGGTCGGCGCAGTTCGGACCCTTCACCCAGGCCGATCGCCAGCGGCACCGCCGCCAGGATGGCCACCATCGTGGTCATCATGATCGGGCGGAAGCGCACGATGCTGGCCTCGCGCGCAGCGTCGCGCGGTGCCAGCCCATGCTCGCGCTGCGCCACCAGCGCGAAGTCGATCATCATGATCGCGTTCTTCTTGACGATGCCGATCAGCAGTACCAGCGCGATCATCGAGATCACCGACAGCTCGGTGTTGGTGCCGAACAGCGCCAGCAGCGCACCGACGCCCGCCGCCGGCAGCGTGGACAGGATGGTGACCGGGTGGATCAGGCTCTCGTAGAGCATGCCCAGCACCAGGTACACGGTCAGGATCGCGGCCAGCACCAGGATCAGCATGTCGCTGGGATCGGAATTGAAGCCGAAGCCCGCATCGTCGGCCAGGCGGATGTCGCCGGGCATGCGCATGCCGGCAACGGTGGCATCGATGATCGCCTTGGCCTCACCCATGCTCACGTTCGGAGCCAGGTTGTAGCTGAGGTCCATCGTCGTGTACTGGTTTTCGTGGGTGATCTGCGACGGCGCCAGGCCGGGCATCTGCGTGGCCACCGCGGTGATCGGTACCATGTCGCCGTTGCGCGCACGCACGTACACCTCATCCAGCGCCGCCGGGGTGGCGGTCTGCGAGGGCAGTGCATTGACCACCACGCTGTACTGGTTGATGTCCGAATAGATGGTGGAGATCTGGCGCTGGCCGAACGCACCGTACAGCGCGCCATCGATGGCACCCACGGTGATGCCCAGGCGCGCGGCCTTGGCGCGGTCGATCTGGATGTTCTGGCGCAGCCCGGCATTGTCCACGTCGGTGCCGACGTCGCGCAGCTTCGGGTTCTTCTTCAGTTCCGCCTGCAGCTTGGGCAGCCATTCCTGCAGTGCGGCCAGGTCGTTGCCCTGCAGGGAAATGCGGTACTGCGCGCCCTGGCTGGAACCGCCGCCATCGTTGCTGGGCAGGTCCTGGATCGCGCGCAGGCGCAGCTGCAGGTCCGGGTAGCGGTCGGCCTTGGCACTGAGTCGCGCCAACGCATGTGCGGTGGTTTCGCGGCGGCCGTCGCTGCGCGACTTCAGCTCGATGTTGAACTGTGCGCTGGAGCCCTGGCGGCCGCTGCCCAGGCGCACACCCACGGTCTTCACGGCCGGGTCGGCCATCAGCATGTCGGTGATGCGGCGCTGGCGGGCGACCATGTCCTCGAAGGACACCGTGGCGCTGGAGTTGGCGCGGCCCCAGATCAGGCCGGTGTCCTGCGGCGGGAACGCACCCTTCTTCACCGCCCCGAACAGGAACACGGTGACGCCGATCAGGATCAACGGGGTCAGCGACATCAGCAGCGCGTGGCGCAGCGAGAAGTCGAGGAACACGGTGTAGATGCGCAGCATGCGCTCGTGGCCTGCATCCAGCCAGCGACCGAAGCGCGACGGCGGCGCGCTGTGGTCGTGCGCACTGAGGAAGCGGCTGCACAGCGCCGGGGTCAGCGTCAGCGAGACGATCATCGAGACCACGATGGCCGCGACCAGGGTGACGGTGAACTCGCGGAAGAACGCGCCCATCATGCCGCTGGCGAACAGCAGCGGGATGAACACCGCCACCAGCGAGGCAGTGATCGAGACGATGGTGAAGCCGATCTCGCGGGCACCGGTCAGCGCCGCCTGCATGCGCGGCATGCCCTCGTCGAGGTGGCGCATGATGTTCTCGATCACCACGATCGCATCGTCGACCACGAAGCCGATCGCGATCACCAGCGCCAGCAGGCTCAGGTTGTTCAGGGTGAAGCCCATCACGTACATCACCAGCGCGGCGCCGGCCAGCGACAGCGGCACGGTCACTGCGGCGATCAGCGTCGGTGCCAGCCGGCGCAGGAACAGCGCCATGGTCAGCACCACCATCGCCAGGCTGATCAGCAGGGTGATCTGTACTTCATGCAGCGACGAACGGATGGTCGGCGTACGGTCGAAGTACGGCGTCATCGTGGTGCCCGGCTGCAGGTAGTCGCGCAGGGTCGGGATCTGTGCCTTGACCCGGTCCACGGTCTCCACGATGTTGGCGCCGGCACGGGTGAACACGTACATCACCACCGCCGGTTTGTGGTCGAACCACGCGGCCTGGTAGGCATCCTGCTGGCCGTCGTAGACGTTGGCGATGTCCTTCAGGCGGATCACCCGGCCGTCGCCCTGGGTCTTGACCACCAGGTCGGCGAAGTCGGCGGCACGCGCGACCGAGTCGTTGGCGATGATCGCAGTGGTGGTGTTGCCATCGCTGAGGAAGCCGGTGGGCGAGGTCACGTTGGCCGCGCGCACGGCGTTGCGCAGGTCATCGGCGGTCAGGCCCAGCGCGTTCATCAGGCGCAGGTTGACGTCCACGCGCACCGCCGGCGTCGAAGCGCCAGCGATGTCGACCGAAGCAACGCCGCTGATCTGGCGGATGCGCTGCGCCAGCAGCGAATCGGCGACGTTGTACAGCTCGTCGGCCGACTGCGTCTGCGAGGTCAGCGCGATGGCGATCACCGGGTCGTCGTTCGGGTTCGCCTTCTGGTACATCGGCGAGCCCATGCCCGAGGGCAGGTCGGCCTGTGCCGAGTTGATCGCGGTCTGTACGTCCAGCGCCGCCGAATCGATGTTGTGGCCGCTCTGGAAGATCATGAACACCAGCGAGCTGCCTTCCGAGCTCGACGAGCGCATGCGGTCGATGCCCGGCAGCTGGCCGAGATGGCGTTCCAGCGGCGCGGTGACCGTGGAGGCCATGGTCGCCGCGTCGGCGCCGGACTGGCTGGCATGCACGAAGATCACCGGGATCTCGATGTTCGGCAATGCCGACACGCCCAGCCGCAGGTAGCAGATCAGGCCGACCATGAACAGGCCGATGGCCAGCAGCGCGGTGCCGATCGGGCGGCGGATGAAGGGGCCGGACAGGTTCATCGTGCGGCCCCCCGCAGCAGCGGGGCGTGGATCATGCCTGCGGCTCCTGCAGCGAACCGTTGCGCAGCGCACGCTGTTCGCGGCGGCGGGCAAGCCACTCGGAGAAGCGCTCCATGTACAGGTAGATCACCGGCGTGGTGTACAGGGTCACCAGCTGCGACAGCAGCAGGCCACCGACGATGGCGATGCCCAGCGGGCGACGCAGTTCCGAGCCGATGCCGGTGCCCAGCGCCAGCGGCAGCGCGCCCAGCATGGCCGCGGCGGTGGTCATCATGATCGGGCGGAAGCGCAGCAGGCAGGCACGGCGGATCGCTTCATGCGCGTTGGCACCGGCGCGGCGCGCCTCGATCGCGAAGTCGACCATCATGATGCCGTTCTTCTTGACGATGCCGATCAGCAGCACGATGCCGACGATGCCGTCCACCGACAGGCTCAGGCCGCACAGCATCAGCGCCAGCAGCGCGCCGACACCGGCCGGCGGCAGCGTGGAGATGATCGTGATCGGGTGGATGTAGCTCTCGTACAGCACGCCCAGCACGATGTAGATCACCACCAGCGAGGCCAGCAGCAGCCACACCACATCGGTCTGGCTGCCGGTGAATTCGGCGGCCTTGCCGATGAACTCGGCATGCAGGTGGGTCGGCATGTCCAGGCTGTCCTTGGTTTCCTGGATCGCACGCACGGCTTCGGACAGCGAATAGCCCGGTGCCACGTTGAACGACACCGTCACCGCCGGCAGCTGCTGCTGGTGGCTGACCACCAGCGGCGCGCTGCTGACCTTGCCTTCGGCCAGCGCCGACAGCGGGATGATGTTGCCGGCGCCGACAGTGATGCCGGTGTTCTGCGCGCCGATGCCGGTGGCGGTCGACGAGTTCGACGAGGTGACCTGGCCGAAGCTGGTGGCGTTGGTGCCGGTCAGTGCGCCGGCACCGTTGGAGGCCACGGCCAGCTGCTCCATCAGGGCGGTGCTGGTGCGGAACTCCGGCGCCACTTCCAGCACGACCCTGTACTGGTTGAGCTCGGTGAAGATGGTCGAGATCTGGCGCTGGCCGAACGCATCGTAGAGCGTGTCATCGATGGTCTGCATCGGCACGCCCAGCACGCTGGCCTTGTCGCGGTCGATGTTCAGCTCCAGGGCGCGGCCCTGGTTGGACAGGTTGTTGTCGACGTCCGCCAGTTCCGGACGCTTGCGCAGCGCTTCGGTCAGGCGCGTGGCCTGGGTCGCCACCGTCGCCGAATCCACGTCGGACAGCGAGTACTGGTACTCGGTGGCGGCCACGCGGGTATCCAGGGTCACGTCCTGCACTGGCTTCAGGTACAGCGCCACGCCCGGAATGCCGGCCACCGCCTTCTGCAGGCGCGGCAGGATCGCGTCCAGGCCATCGCGCTGGCTGCGCTCCTTCAGCACGATCGACAGCTGGCCCTGGTTGAGCGTGGGGTTCATGCTGCCGGCACCGATGAACGCCGACACGCCGGTCACATCCGGATCGTGCCGCAGTGCCTCGGCGACCTGCTTGGTGCGCTGCTCCATCTGCGGGAAGGCGATGTTCTGGTCGGCCTGCACCACGCCGGTGATCAGGCCGGTGTCCTGCTCGGGCAGCAGGCCCTTGGGAATCAGCACGTACAGCAGCACGGTCAGCACCAGTGCGCCGCCGGCCACGGCCAGGGTCAGGCGCTGGTGGCCCAGCACCCAGTCCAGGCTGTGTTCGTACAGGCCGACGGTGCGCGTCCACAGGTTCTGCTTGCCGGCGGCTGCCGCGCGCTCATGCGCGTCCTCGCCCTCGGGCAGGGCGTCAGGCTTGAGCAGGTAGGCGCACATCATCGGGGTGAGCGTCAGCGAGATCAGCATCGACAGCACCACGGCGATGCTCAGCACCCACGCGAACTCGTGGAACAGGCGGCCGGTGACGCCGGGCATCAGCAGCAGCGGCAGGAACACCGCCACCAGCGAGACCGTCAGCGACAGCACGGTGAAGCCGATCTGGCGCGCGCCGATCTCGGCCGCTTCCTTGCCACTCTTGCCCTGCTCGATGTAGCGCACGATGTTCTCGATCATCACGATCGCATCGTCGACCACGAAGCCGGTGGCCACCACCAGCGCCATCAGCGAGAGGTTGTCCAGCGACATGCCGGCGAAGGCCATCACCGCGAAGGTGCCGGCCAGCGACAAAGGCACAGCCACCGACGGGATGATCGTGGCCCACAACCGGCGCAGGAACACGAAGATCACCGCCACCACCAGGCCGATGGTCAGGATCAGGGTGAACTGCACTTCATGCACCGAGGCGCGGATGGTCTCGGTGCGGTCGTTGAAGATCTCCAGGTGCACGTCGGCCGGCAGCACGCCCTGCAGCTGCGGCAGGATCGCGCGGATGCGCTCGACGGTCTGCACGATGTTGGCACCGGGCTGGCGGCGCACTTCCAGCAGTACCGCCGGCTTGCCGTCGGCCCAGGCGGCAAGCTGGTCGTTCTCCACGCCATCGATCACCTCGGCCACGTCCGACAGCCGCACCGGGCGGCCGTTCTTGTAGCTGATGATGGTGTCGCGGTACTCGGCGGCGCTGGCCAGCTGGTCGTTGGTGCCGATGCTGTAGGACTGCGTCTTGCCGTTCAACGAGCCCTTCGGCGCATTGACGTTGGCCTGGGTCAGCGCGCTGCGCAGCTGCTCCAGGGTCAGGCCCATGTTCGACAGCTGCGCCGGATTGACCTGGATGCGCACGGCCGGGCGCACATTGCCGGCGATCGAAACCAGACCGACGCCCTGCACCTGCGACAGGCGCTGGGCCAGGATGGAATCGGCGTAATTGTTGACGTCGCGCAGCGGGCGCGTGTCAGAGGTCAGTTTCAGGGTGACGATGGCCGCGTCGGCCGGGTTCACCCGGTTGTAGACCGGCTGGTAGGGCAGCGACGAGGGCAGGGTGGCCTGGCGGATCGCCGCCTGCACGTCCTGCGCGGCGATGTCGATGTCGCGGTCCATCGAGAACTGCAGGATGATCGTCGACAACCCGGCCGACGAGTCGGAGGTCATCAGCTCCAGCCCGGAAATCTGCCCGAACTGGCGCTCCAGCGGGGTGGTGACCAGCGACGCCATGGTGGTGGCGTTGGCGCCGGGGTACTGGGTGGTGACCACCAGGCTGGGCGCATCGATTTCCGGCAGCGCCGACACCGGCAGCTTGCGGTAACCGAGGATGCCGAGCAGCAACAGGCCCGCCATCAACAGCGAGGTGGCGATCGGGCGGCGGATGAAGATCGTCGAAAAGCCCACGGACTGATCCTTGCTGGCACTTCAATGTCGGCGCCGGCAGGGTCGCCGGCGCGAGGGAGATCAGTGGCCTGCGCTCAGCGCGGGCCACCACCGCGACGGCCACCGCCGCCCGCGTTTTTCTGCTCGGCCGCCTTCAGTTCGGCCTCGGTCGGTGCGGCCGGGGTCTCGCCCGGCTTCAGCGCGGTGACCTTGCTGCCTGGCTTCAGGCGGAACTGGCCTTCACTGACCACCCGCTCGCCGCCCTTCAGGCCTTCGGCGATCTGCACCTGGCTGTCGCCCACTTCCACGCCGCTGCGCACGGTCTGCATCTTTACCGTGTTGTCGCCCTGCACGATGTAGACGTACTCGCCGTCCGGGCCACGCAGCACGGCCTGGGTGGGGATGACCACTCCGCCGGCAATCGTGCGCAGCTGCATGCGCACATTGACGAACTGGCCCGGCCACAGGCCGTTGTCGGTGTTGTCGAACAGGGCACGCGCCTTGAACGTGCCGCTGTCGGCACTGATCAGGTTGTCGACCACGTCGAGCTTGCCGTCGCCGGACAACACGTGCGAATCGGCACGGTCCAGCGCGGCCACCGGCACCGTGCCGGCGGCCTGCGCCTGGCGCACGTCGCCGAGCTGGCGCTCGGGCAGGTTGAACAGCACGTGGATCGGATGGATCTGGGTCAGCGTGACCAGCGCGGTGCCGGCGTTGACCACGTTGCCAGCATCGACCGCGCGGATGCCGGCGATGCCGGTGATCGGTGCGGTGACCTTGGTGTACTGCAGCTGCACCTGCGCCGAGCGCATGCTGGCCTCGTTCGCTGCGACCGCGCTTTCGTACTGTGCCACTTGGTTTCGCTGTGTATCCAAATCGGTCTTGGCGACGTACTGGCGATACTCCGGCGCGTTCGAACGCTGGAAGTTGGAGCGCGCGGTGGCCAGCAGGGCTTCGTTCTGGCGCTTGGCCGCAGCGGCCTGGTCATAGCTGGCCTGGGCCGTGCGCGGATCAATCACCGCCAGCACATCACCCTGCTTCACTTCCTGGCCTTCGCGGAAATTCAGGCTCATCAGCTGGCCGCCGACCTGCGGGCTGACGGTAACGGTGTTCATCGCGGTCACCGTGCCCAGCGCGCTGGCATACACCGGCACGTCCTGGCGCGTGGCATCCACCACGGTCACCGGTACTGGACCGGCATTCGGATCCTCGCCGCCCTGGCGCGCGCCCGCCGCTGCGCCACCGGCCTTGTCCTTGCCCCCGCCCATGACGCGCAGGCCGACCACGGCCAGCACCAGCACTGCCACGACCAGCAGCACGATCTTCCAAACACGTGACATTACGAGGACTCCGAGAGGGCTGGACCAGGCGGGACGCCGGGGCAATGCGCAAAGCATACCTGTGCCACATCACGTTTCCTGCATGACGGATGGGACGGGCGCTAAGACCGGATCCAGCGCCGGAGGTTCCCGTGGCGGCGGTGTTGCCCTACATTCAGCTGGAACCCTTCTGCTGTGGAGATTGCGATGCGCCGTTCGCTGCTGCTGTCCGCCCTGCTGCTGGCCCTGCCGGCCCTTGCCCACGCCCAGGACGGGCAGCGCCCGGAGGTGACCGCCGCCGCGCAGCGGCTGCAGGCCAAGGTGGTCGAATGGCGCCGCGACTTCCACCAGCATCCGGAGTTGTCCAACCGCGAGGCACGCACCTCGGCCGAGGTCGCCAAGCGCCTTCGTGCGATGGGCCTGAAGCCGAAGACCGGCATCGCCCATCACGGCGTGGTGGCGATCATCGAAGGCGGCAAGCCAGGTCCGAAGATCGCGCTGCGCGCGGACATGGACGCGTTGCCGGTGACCGAGCAGACCGGCCTGCCGTTCGCCTCCAAGGCCACGGACCAGTACCGCGGACAGACGGTGGGCGTGATGCATGCCTGCGGCCATGACGCGCATACCGCCACCCTGCTCGGCGTGGCCGAAGCACTGGTCGCGATGAAGAAGGACCTGCCGGGCCAGGTGATGCTGATCTTCCAGCCGGCCGAGGAGGGCGCACCGCCGCCGGAAGAGGGTGGCGCCGCGCTGATGCTGAAGGAAGGCCTGTTCGCCGATTTCAAGCCGGAAGCGGTGTTCGGCCTGCACGTGTTCTCCAGCGTGCAGGTGGGGCAGATCGCCGTGCGCGGCGGCCCGTTGATGGCCGCCTCGGACCGGTTCGGGATCAAGGTGATCGGGCGCCAGACGCACGGTTCGGCGCCGTGGAACGGTGTCGATCCGATCGTCGCCACCGCTGATCTGGTCGGCACCGCGCAGACCATCGTCAGCCGCCGCGCCAACCTGTCCAAGCAGCCGGCGGTGCTGACCTTCGGCGCGATCAACGGTGGCATCCGCTACAACATCATTCCCGATGAAGTGGAGATGGTCGGTACCATCCGCACCTTCGACGAAGGCATGCGCCAGCAGATCTTCGCCGATCTGCGCAACGTGGCCGAGCACACAGCTGCCGCGCACGGCGCGAAGGCGGTAACCGAGATCTACGAGGCCGATGGCAACCCGGCCACGGTGAACAATCCGGCACTGACCGCGAAGATGCTGCCGAGCCTGCAGGCGGTGGTGGGCAAGGACAATGTGTACGAGCCGCCGTTGCAGATGGGTGCGGAGGATTTCTCGCTGTACGCGAAGGAAGTGCCGGGCATGTTCTTCTTCGTGGGTTCGACCAGCGTGGGCATCGACCCCGCAACGGCGCCGGCCAACCATTCGCCGAAGTTCCTGCTGGATGAGAAGGCGCTGGATGTTGGATTCCGCGCGCTGCTGCAGGTGAGCCTGGATTACTTGAACGGTGCGGGCACCCCCGCTGGCTGAGGGTTTCAGGCAGGGCTTGCAGCCCTGCACCCACCGAAGCAACGGCAACGGCAACGTCAAAAGCGGGCATTCCGTGGGATGGCGGGGTGGGTCCGGTTGAGGGGGGCGCCGTAAACCCGTCCCTGGGGGCTTGGCCGCGGCATCCATGCCGCGGACACCCCCTCAACCGGACCCACCCCGCCTTCAACAGTTGTCCGCGGCTGTTGGTGCCCGCTGCTGTTGGTGGGTGCCGACCGTTGGTCGGCACGGCGGACGTCATGAACGTCTGAAGGATCGGATTCTGATTTTGATTTTCTGATCTTTCCCGTGGTGGCGGCCGCGCGTAGGGAACTGTCAGGGGCCGGGTGGGTAGGCGGGGCGTGGGTGTCCGCGGCATGGATGCCGCGGCCAAGCCCCCAAGGACGGGTTTACGGCGTCCCCCGACCCGCCTACCCACCCGGCCAAGCCGATAGACCGCCTTCCGCGACCAACCAACACACCCACCACGGAGGGGCTCCGCCGTTGGCCGGCCCGGCCGAAGGCCCGCTTCTGGCGCGATACAATGACCCCCATGAACACCCCACAGGATTCCAGCCTCGGTCGCGAGGTCAGTTACCCGTCGCAGTACGATCCCGGCCTGCTGTTTCCCATCCCGCGCATCGGCGCCCGCGCCGAGATCGGCCTCGATGACGCTGCGCTGCCGTTCGTCGGCCATGACCGCTGGCATGCCTTCGAGCTGAGCTGGCTCGACCCGCGTGGCAAGCCGCAGGTCGCCGTCGCCACCGTGCAGGTGCCGTGCACCTCGCCGCGGCTGATCGAGTCGAAGTCGTTCAAGCTGTACCTCAACTCCCTCAACAGCACCCGCATCGACAGCGCCCAGGCACTGCGCGAGCGCCTGGTGGCTGACCTGTCAGCCTGCGCCGGTGCGCCGGTCCAGGTCGAGTTCGGCCTGCCGGGCCTGCGTGAGACGCCGCTCGGCGAATCCATCGACGGGCTGGACGTGGAGATCGACTGCTACGGTCCGCCGCAGGCGGACTTCCTCGCGGCCGACACTGGCGAGGTGGTGGAGGAGACCCTGGTCTCGGCGCTGCTGAAGTCCAACTGCCCGGTCACCGGCCAGCCGGACTGGGCGACCGTCAGCCTGCGTTACCGCGGGCCGAAGATCGACCGCGCGGGCCTGCTGCGCTACCTGGTCAGCTACCGCGAGCACGCCGAGTTCCACGAGCAGTGCGTTGAGCGGATCTTCAGCGAAGTGTCCGCGCGCTGCCAGCCGCAGTGGCTGGAAGTGGAGGCCCGCTATACCCGCCGTGGTGGCCTGGATATCAATCCCTGGCGGGCCAGCCCCGGCATCGCTGCCCCGGCCGCGACCTACCGCGAACTGCGGCAATAACCGCCGCAGGCGATTACGGGTAGTGCCGGCCGCTGGCCGGCAACCGCAAGGAACCCGCGTCCAGGCCAGGGCAGGCCGGCCAGCGGCCGGCACTACCGGGCACCGGCTCTCCCGATTGTTCAGCCGCCCCCGGGGGCGGCTTCACATCTGCACCATCCCCATTTAACAACCGCCATGGCAACGTGCGAACCACGTAGTCATGCAGACGGGAGTTGTGGATGAGTACCGAGAAGAAAGCCGATTTCTCCGGCGTCAGTGGCAGCGTCGACAGTACCGCCGAGCAGGTGCCGAAGGCGGACTTCTCCGGCGTCAGCGCTTCGGTGGACAGCACCGCCGACGTTGTGAGCGGCGGCACCTACACCGTGCAGAAGGGTGACTCGCTGTCGAAGATCGCCAAGCAGCATCTGGGCGACGCCAATGCCTGGAAGAAGATCTTCGAAGCCAACCGCGATGTGCTTGATGACCCGGACAAGATCTTCCCGGGCCAGACCCTGAAACTGCCGCCGAAGTAAGCCGGCGATCGAACGCCGTCCGACAATCCCTGGGAGGAACCCCGAATGATCAAGACCACCCCGCTCCAGACCGCCCTGATCGCCGCCCTGCTGGGCAGCGTTGCCTTGGTCGGTTGCAAGAAGAAGGAAGAGTCGACCGACAGCAACGCCGCACCGGCAGCCACTGCCCCGGCCGAGCCGGCGGCACCGGCCCCGATGACCGGCGCACCGCCGCCGATGGCCGAAGCCGCTGCGGTCAGCGTGTCCGCTGTCACCGTGGGCAAGACCGCCGCCGCCGACAAGTCGGTTGCACCGGCGGCACTGTTCGCACCGAAGGATGACGTCATCGTCTCGGTCAAGACCGACGGCGCCGCCAACAATGTCAACGTCGGTGCCAAGCTGACCTTCCAGGACGGCCAGGTGGCCGGCGAACAGAACGCGACCCTGAACACCAGCGGCGCGGAAACCACCAACGTCACGTTCAAGAATGCAAAGGGCTGGCCGGCCGGCAAGTACCGCGCCGAGGTCACCGTCGATGGCAAGGCGGCTGGAACGCCGCAGGAGTTCGAGGTCAAGTAAGTCCTGCCGACTCTCTCCCGGCAGGGCTCACGATGGACGCAGCCGCGAGGCTGCGTCCTTTTTTATTGGGTGGCGGTTGGCCCCATCACGCATGGCGTGGATCTAGTTACAACCGGGCCGCGCTTCATCCACACCGGGCGTGGATGGATCACAGCGTTGCCGGCATGCAGTACCGCCGCGTATGGCACGGCTTTGCCCCGCGCGGCTGAAAACGCGACAATACAGCGGTTTCCCCGCCGCGCGCCCACCCTGACGGCGACGGGGAAAGCGCGGGGCCCGGCCCCGCGCGCGACACGGTTGCACGTGGCCCGGCGCTGGCGCCGGCCTTCCCCTGAGCATTGCTACAGAGTCCAAGTCCCCCATGTCCAAGATCCTCTACACGCTGACCGACGAAGCACCGTTCCTGGCCACCCAGTCGCTGCTGCCGATCGTTGGTGCCTACACCGCCACTGCCGGCATCGTGGTGGAAACCCGTGACATCTCGCTGTCCGGCCGCATCCTGTCACTGTTCCCGGAACTGCTCAGCGACGCGCAGAAGGTCAGCGACGACCTGGCTGAGCTGGGCCAGCTGGCGACCACCCCGGACGCCAACATCATCAAGCTGCCGAACATCTCCGCTTCGGTGCCGCAGCTGAAGGCGGCCATCAAGGAACTGCAGGACCAGGGCTATCCGCTGCCGGATTACCCGGAAACCCCGGCCGACGACCAGCAGCGCGACTACAAGGCGCGCTATGACAAGGTCAAGGGCAGCGCGGTGAACCCGGTGCTGCGCGAAGGCAACTCCGACCGCCGCGCACCGCTGTCGGTGAAGAACTATGCGCGCAAGCACCCGCACCGCATGGGCGCCTGGGCGTCGGATTCGAAGTCGCACGTCGCGCACATGGCCGCCGGTGATTTCTACGGCAGCGAAAAGTCGGCCACCCTGGCCAACGCCGGTTCGCTGAAGATCACCTTCCACGGCAAGGACGGCAGCACCGTCGTGCTGAAGGAAAAGACCGCGGTCAAGGCCGGCGAAATCGTCGACGCCGCCGTCATGAGCCGCAAGGCGCTGGCCGCGTTCATCGCTGAGCAGATCGCCGATGCCAAGGCCCAGGGCGTGCTGTTCTCGCTGCACCTGAAGGCGACCATGATGAAGGTCTCCGACCCGATCATGTTCGGCGTGGCGGTCAACGAGTTCTACAAGGACGTGCTGGCCAAGCACGCCGACGTGCTCAAGCAGGCGGGTTTCGATGCCAACAACGGCATCGGTGACCTGGCTGTGCGCCTGCCGTCGCTACCTGAAGCCACCCGTGCTGCGATCGAAGCCGACCTGGCGGCCGAGTACGCGCAGCGCCCGGGCGTGGCCATGGTCAACTCGGACAAGGGCATCACCAACCTGCACGTGCCGAGCGACGTGATCGTCGACGCCTCGATGCCGGCGATGATCCGCGACTCCGGCAAGATGTGGAACGCCGAAGGCAAGCTGCAGGACACCAAGGCGGTCATTCCGGACCGCTGCTACGCCGGCGTGTACCAGGCCGTCATCGACGACTGCAAGGCGCACGGCGCCTTCGACCCGGCCACCATGGGTTCGGTGCCGAATGTCGGCCTGATGGCGCAGAAGGCCGAAGAGTACGGCTCGCACGACAAGACCTTCCAGATCGCCGCCGATGGCGTGGTCAAGGTCACCGACGATGCCGGCACGGTTGTGTTCGAGCACGCTGTGGAAGCGGGTGATATCTGGCGCATGTGCCAGACCAAGGACGCGCCGATCCAGGACTGGGTCAAGCTGGCCGTCGAACGCGCCCGCCTGAGCAGCACCCCGGCCGTGTTCTGGCTGGACGCCGCCCGCGCCCACGACGCGCAGGTCATCGCCAAGGTCGAAACCTACCTGAAGAACCATGACACCAATGGCCTGGATATCCGCATCCTGCCGCCGGTGGAAGCCACCGCATTCTCGCTGGACCGCATCCGCAAGGGCGAGGACACCATCTCGGTGACCGGCAATGTGCTGCGCGATTACCTCACCGACCTGTTCCCGATCATGGAGCTGGGCACCAGCGCCAAGATGCTGTCGATCGTGCCGCTGATGGCCGGTGGTGGCCTGTTCGAGACCGGCGCCGGTGGTTCGGCCCCGAAGCACGTGCAGCAGTTCGTCGAAGAGGACTACCTGCGCTGGGATTCGCTGGGCGAATTCCTGGCCCTGGCCGCGTCGCTGGAACACCTGGGCAACCGCTACGACAACGCCGCAGCCCGCGTGCTGGCCAAGGCACTGGACGAAGCCAACGGCCAGTTCCTGGACAACGACAAGTCGCCGTCGCGCAAGCTGGGTGGCATCGACAACCGCGGCAGCCACTTCTACATCGCGCTGTACTGGGCCCAGGCCCTGGCCGCGCAGAATGAAGATGCCGCGCTGAAGGCACGCTTCGCCCCGCTGGCCAAGGCGCTGACCGACAACGAGCAGAAGATCGTTGAAGAACTGATCGCGGTGCAGGGCAAGGCCGTGGACATCGGCGGCTACTACCGCCCAGACGTGGCCAAGGCCAGCAAGGCGATGCGCCCGAGCGCGACCTTCAACGCCGCGCTGGAGCAGCTGCGCGGCTGATCCAGCGCAGCTCGGCCGTGACACCGGAACCCGCGCTTCGGCGCGGGTTTCTTTTTTTGCGGCCTCGGGGGTCAGATCCCTGTTGCCATGCAAAAGGGATCTGACCCCCAAGCGATGAAACCGTGACATCCGTCGGCTGTCGGAATGTCGTCAAAGGGGCATGAAACTTGCCCGCGATGGCCGTCGCAGAACGGATAGGAGACAGTCTGCAGCCGCCCTCAATCTGAGCAGTCGATCACGACGGCCTCCGTCGGCAATGCCCTAGCCTTGGCGACGCGAGACCACCGGGGAGGTGGTCGCTCGGGGAACACGGATGGCACGCGTGCTGGTAGTGGGAACCGATATCCAGGGCGAGCAGGCCCTGCTGCAACGGCTGCGCCTGGCCTCGGCACTGCCGGATGGCCAGGTCCGGCGCAGCCAGGATCTGGACGATTGCGATCTGCTGGTCATCCGCGATACCCCAGCGCTGCGCAACGCCGCCCAGCGCATGCGACAGCAACGACCGCGCCTGCAGTGCTGGATCGAGGACATCGGCGGCCAGCTGCGTGATGGCGACGGGCATCAGGACTTGCTTGATGACGGTGCCATCGGTCGCGCGCTGCGCCGCATGCAGTTGGCACCGGAGCCCCTGGCCATGCAGACACCTGCACCGATCCGCCTGGCAGATGGCGCACACGCCATCACCCGCCTGCTGCGCGAGCGGCTGCCGCTGCGACAGGGCCAGGCACTGCTGGGTGATGCGGGCGAGCCTCTGCTGCTGATGGATCTGGAGCACGATCAGGCCGTGCTGTTGCAGGAACCGGCTGCGGCGCTGGTGGAGCGCCTGGCCGATGCCTTTGAGCGCCTGCAGCTGGATGCGCTGACACCCGCGCGCCTGCAGGCCCTGGCCGGCGAGCGGCCACGCCAGCCGCTGCGGCCGCTGTTGTGGCAATGGGCGCAACGCAGCCGCCATTGGCAGGCGCTGGACGAACGCCTGCGCGGCGCCTCGGTGAAGCTGCTGCGCTGGCCGGATTTCCGCGTGCTGGGCCATGACCACGATGGCTTCCGCCTGTGCTCGTTGCTGCTCAAGCGTGCGTGCACGGTTGAAGAATGCGCGATGCTGCTCGAACTACCGGCGGCGGCCGTTCGCGATTTCATCCATGCCGCCTACCTGTGTGGCTACGCGCAGCTGCAGGCCGCCCCGGCGACGCCGATGATGGCGACAGGCGGCACCCGCACCGACAACGGATTGCTTGCCCGCCTGTGGCGGCACCTGCGCGGGAGCGAGCGCAATGCGTGAGCACAAGGTGGTCGTGCTGGGCGGCATGGGCAGCGGCAAGTCGACCCTGGTACGCAGCATCGCGACTGGCGCGGTGGTCGACACGGATGTGGCCAACAGTGATCGCTTCGGCGCCGACAAGGCCTCCACCACCGTAGCGCTGGACTACGCAGACATCGACCTGCCCAACGGCGAACGCCTGCGTCTCTACGGCACACCCGGCCAGCAGCGTTTCGACTTCCTGTGGCCGATCCTGCTGCAGGGCGCGCGTGGCGCGGTGCTGCTGCTGGATGCGCGCCGCGCCGGTCTGGCCAGCGAGCTGGAAGGCTACCTGCAGGTGCTGCAGCCGTTCGCTTCATCCCTGGCACTGGTCGTGGCGGTCACCCACCTGGACCAGGCACCGCAGGCCGCACTGGACGACTGGGCCGCCCGTGCCTGCCTTGACGACCAGCCGCTACCGCTGCTGGCCGTGGATGCCCGTGACCGCGAACAGGGACTGCTGCTGATGGATGTACTGATGAGCGAAATGGAAGCGCACGCACTGGTAGCTGCACATGGCTGACGGGCAGATGGCGGTACTGCCCGATGCCGGTCAGCGTGAGCGCCTGCAGCCCCTGCTGCAGGACCTGCAGCAGCGGGTCGAAGGCGTGCGCACGGTAGTGCTGGCCAGCGTCGATGGCTTTGCCCTGGTCAGCGCCGGCGCCGAAGGGCGCGGCGAGCGGCTGGCGGCGATGACCAGCGCGATGCTGGCGTTGGCTGCGGCGGTCGGGCGCGAACTGGTACTGGGCGATCTGCAGACACTGATGCTGGAAGCGGCGGGCGGCAAGGTGCTGATGCTGGCGATCCAGGCCGAAGGGCGCGCACCGCTGCTGCTGATGGCGGCCTGCGACCAGCGCAGCGTGATCGGCCAGGTGCTGTGGCAGAGCAGGGAATGTGGCCAGGCGATCCTGGCCGAACTCGGCGGATCGTGAGCCCGGCCGCAGGGGAACGAGGGGCTCGAACCAACATCGACAAGAGGTGCGACGTGGCTGGATTGAATGAATCGTTGAACGCACTGATGGGCATCGACGGCGCGCAGGCAGTGGCGCTGGTCGACTATGAAAGCGGCATGCTGCTGGGCGAAGCCGGTGCCGGCATGGACATGGAAGTGGCCGCCGCCGGCAACACCGAAGTGATCCGCGCCAAGATGAAAACCGCCGCGTCGTTGAACCTCAACGACAGCATCGAGGACATCCTGATCTCGCTGGGCAAGGCGTACCACATCATGCGCCCGGTGGCGAAGAAGAAGGGCCTGTTCTTCTACATCGTGCTGGACCGTACCAAGTCCAACCTGGCATTGGCCCGGCGCAAGGTACAGGACGTGGAGGCTGAACTGGCGATCTGAGCCACCGGCTCCTGTAGAGCCGAGCCATGCTCGGCTGCTCATTGCCACTGTAGAGCCGAGCCATGCTCGGCTGCTTTCGGCCGAAGCAGCCGAGCACGTTCGGCGCTGCTTTCACTGCGGTGGAAGCAGCAGCGTGGTCACGAACGAAAGCGCTTTGCTGTCGCGCTTGGCGAAGTAGGTGTGCGCCTTCTGGGGCAGCCACACTTCGTTGAAATGACGGCGGAAGTCCTCGTAGAACTCGTTGGGATACAGCTTGGCCTGCACCGTGCGGCCGTCCGGGTAGGTGTGGTCATACGTGGGCAGTGCATCGGTGTCGACGCCGCGATGATCCCTCAGCCATTTGCAGAACAGGCGGCCTTCGGAGATGTCCGGAACCAGCGCCTGCGGAAGCGTGTATCCGGCCTGCTCAAGCGGTGCGATCAGGTTCAGGGTCAGCTCGTTGAGCATCGAGAAATGGGTGTACGGCACCTTGGCACGGTTCTGCATGTAGCGATCGATGTGCACGGGCAGCAACGCATTGGCGCGACCCTGCTGCCATTCCACCACCCACTGCGAGACCTTCACTGCGAACTTGCGCGACAGCCACTGGCCGAGGTGGATGGCGAGGTACGGGTGGATCCAGGTGCCCTGCATCGCCGGGTTTCCACCGGATACCACGTGGATCAGCTCATTCTCGGACAGCTTCGTCTGCGCCATGAGCTCCTGCAGGAACTCCTCCGTCGATTTCAGCGCCCGGTAATCGGACCAGCGCTTGCCGACGGACTGGCAGAGGGCGGTGGCGCTGATGTAGCCGTCGCGGGCGCGCTGCGGGATTACGTTGCCTTCCTCCACGCGTGGGATAAAGGTCATTTGCTGCATGCGTCACCTCGTGCCGTTGTTGGGTCTGAAAGGGTAGGCAGCGGGGAGGCATCGGGTCTGTAGGAATCGTTGCGTTTGTCACGGCGCGCGGTGGCGCTACACAAGCCACCCCATGCCAGCGTATGGTGAGGCCGGTCCTCCCGGGTGAGCCCTGCATGTCCGAGCCTGACATCGCTGCCGAGCTGGCGTCGCGCATCGCCGGCGCCATCCACGCCGGCTTCGAGCAGTATCACGCCCGCTTTGCGGCGATCACCGCCCGTGCGCGGCAGCGCTTCGAGCAGCGCGACTGGGCGGGCGCGCGCCAGGATGCAGTCGAACGCATCGCGTTGTACGACCTGTGCATCGCCGAACAGATGGATGCGCTGCGGCGCCTTGCCGGCGAAGCGATCGGGGAGCGCGCGCTGTGGCTGCAGGTGCATGCGCGTTACAGCGCACTGCTGCGGGGGCTGATCGACGCCGAGCTGTACAAGACCTTCTACAACACGCTGTCGCGGCGCTTGTTCTCCACCCGTGGCGTGGACCCGGAACTGGAGTTCATCGCCTTCGATGTCGAGCCGTCCGATGCGATCACCCACCCGGTCGCACGGCATACCTATGCGGTCTCGCCGACGCGGCCGGTGGAGGCCCTGCAGCGCGTGCTGGCCGATTACCGCTTCGACATTCCCTATGCGCACCAGCTGCGCTGCGCGGCGGCCATCGCCGTGCGCCTGCAGGATGATCTGGCCCACTGGGGCGATACGCCGGTGCGCAGCATCGAGCTGCTCGACACCGTGTTCTATCGCGAGCGCCGCGCCTACCTGGTGGGTCGCGTGTTCGGCGAGCATCGCTTCTCACCGTGCGTGATCGCACTGGTCAACGATGGGCAGGGCCTGCGTGCCGATGCGGTGCTGACCCGGCGCCGCGACGTCGCCCACCTGTTCGGCGTGTCGCGCAGCTATTTCCAGGCCGACCTCGCGACGGTGGGCGATGCGGTGGTGTTCCTGCGCAGCCTGTTGCCAGGCAAGCCCATCGATGAGATCTACACCGTTCTGGGCCGGGCCAAGCAAGGCAAGACCGAGCGCTACCGCACCTTCTTCCGCCACTTCAACGAACATCCGCAGGAGCGGCTGGTGCCCGCCGAAGGTACGCCGGGCATGGTCATGGCGGTGTTCACCCTGCCCAGCTATCCGCTGGTATTCAAGCTGATCCGCGACCGCTTCGTGTGGCCGAAGTCGATGTCGCGCCAGCAGGTGGAAGAGAAGTACGCGCTGGTGTTCAACCTCGACCGTGTCGGTCGCCTGCTTGATGCGCAGCCGTACCGCCATCTGCGTTTCCCGCGCGACCGCTTCGCACCGGCCTTGCTGGAAGAGCTGCTCGAGCAGTGCGCGCAGAGCGTGCGCGTCGATGGCGACCAGGTGGAAGTTGCACTGTGCTACGTGCAGCGTCGCTTCCGTCCATTGAACCTGTACCTGCGCGAGCAGGGCGGCGATGCGGTGCGTGCGGCGGTCCTTGACTACGCACAGGCGATCACCGACATGGCGCGCAACAACATCTTCCCAGGCGACATGCTGCCGAAGAACTTCGGCGTATCGCGGCATGGCCGGGCCGTGTTCTACGACTATGACGAGCTGTGCCTGGTCAGCGACTGCGTGTTCCGCGCCTGGCCGCAGCCGCGTACGCCGGAGGAAGCCATGGCCGACGAACCCTGGTTCCATGTCGGGCCACGCGATGTGTTTCCCGAGCGCTTCGGCCCGTTCATGGGCCTGCCGGCGGGCGAGCTGGCCGCGGTGCGCGAACAGTACCGGCACCTGTTCGACCCCGCGTGGTGGCAGGGCCTGCAGGCGCGCTTCGCCGGCGGTGACTATCCGGATACGCCGCCCTACGCGGTGGCCCATCGCCTGGCCTGAACGGATTGGCGTGAATCGCCTGCCGGTCCCGTCCAGACTGGGGTACGCTCGGGGTTCACCTCATCACCATGGATCCGGCAATGATGCGCTCCCCCCTGTTCCTTGCCCTGGCCCTGGCGTTCACCGCCGGTGCTCCCCTGCTGCCGGCCGATGCCGTTGCCCAGAACGCGCGCGCCGTGCGCGCCACTGCCGAGATGAGCATGGCGCTGTCGGGCAGTATCGATGTGGCGGCCGACGGATCGGTCAGCAAGCTGACCCTGGACCAGCAGGCGATGCTCGCACCGGGCATCGCATCGTTCGTGGAAGGCACCATCCGTGGCTGGCAGTTCGAGCCGACGCTGCGCGACGGCAAGCCGGTGGCCACCCACGCGCCGCTGCGGGTGCGGCTGCGTGGCAAGGAGCAGGACGACGGCAGCTACCAGATCAGCATGACCAGTGTCGATTTCAGTGAATATGATCCGAAGGCTACCGATTCGGTCACCCAGAAGCGCATGCCGCCACCGCGCTACCCCGAGGATGCCTTCCGCAATGGTGGGCAGGGTGACGTGCTGCTGCTGGTCCGGGTTGCGCGCGATGGCACCGTCGCCGATGTCGTTGCCGAACAGGTGAACATGACGGTGGTCGCACCGGAACGGACCATGTCCAAGATGCGCGACATCCTCGCCAAGGCCAGTATCAGTGCGGCCCGCAAGTGGACCTTCGTGCCGCCGACCACCGGCGAGGACAGTACGCGTGACTCCTGGACCGTGCGCGTGCCGGTCACCTTCGCCCTGAACAACAGCGACAACGGCCAGCCGGAACGCTATGGCCGCTGGCGTGCCTTCATCCCCGGCCCGCGCCAGGCCGCACCGTGGCGCAAGCCGGATGCTGCCGAGCAGGCAGGCAGTGATCTGCTGCCCGCCGGCGGTGTGTACATGGTCGACGGCACCCAGCGTGGCCTGCGCCTGCTGACGCCGCTGGCCCAGCGCTGAGCCTGGCGCGGTGAAGCGGTCGGCCAGGCTGGCCGCTTCTCAGTCCGCGTACGGGTAGACCACCACCCGGTTGCGGCCCTGTTCCTTGGCCATGTACAGAGCCTTGTCGGCCAGCCGCAGGGCCTGCTCGGCATCGACATGGAAGCTGGGGAAGTGGGCCACGCCCAGCGACACGGTGATGGTGCCCACCGGCTCGAATGGATGATCGGCGATGTGCTGGCGCAGGCGCTCGCCGGCCTGGCGTGCCGAGTCGGTACTGATGCCCGGCAACAGCAGCAGGAATTCCTCGCCACCGGCGCGGCAGAGGATGTCGCTGTCACGCGAGTAGCGGCGCATCTGGTCGGCGATATGGACGATGGCGGCGTCGCCGACGTCATGGCCGTGGCTGTCGTTGATCGATTTGAAGCGATCGATGTCCAGCGCCAGGATCGCGAACGGAATGCCCTGCACCTGCAGCGCATCCAGCGCCTGCTGCAGGCCGCGGCGATTGAGCAGGCCGGTCAGCGGGTCGGTGCGGTTGGCGCGGTTGAGCGTACCGATGCGGTCCTGCAGGGCGTTGAAGCTGTGCAGGACCGCCTGCTTCAGCTGGGCAACCTCGAAGTACCACGCGCGGATGCCGCTGACGTGGTTGATCGCGTTGCCGGTGTCCTCGCCGCCCTGCACGTTGCGCGCCAGCTGCCACAGCGGCATCGAGATGCGCCGGGCGAACCACCAGGTGATCAGCAGTGACAGCAGGCCGAGCGGGATCGCGTTCCAGATCACCGCGGTCATCAACCGCGACAACGGCTGCAACGTGGCCTCGGTCGGCCGCTGGGCGATGATGCCCCAGCCGGTGGCCGGTACCGGCGCATAACCGGCCAGCATCGACACGCCCAGGTTGTTGCGGACCTGCTGCGCGCCGCGTTCGCCGCGCACCACCGCTTTCACCGCCGGGTTGCCGACCACGTAGTCGCCGACCCGCTTGCCGTCGGCGTGGTACAGCAGGCGGCCATGGCGGTCGACTACGTACAGGTAGGAGCCGTCGCGATAGTAGTGCTTGCCCAGCAGCGTATGCAGCGCGCTGCGCTGGCGCAGGTACAGGGTGCCGCTGACGTAGCCGCGATAGCGGCCCTGGCGGTCGAAGATCGGGTGCGACAGCGAGACCAGCAGCTTGCCCGTGGCCGACTGGTAGGGATCGCTGATCATCGGCTGGCGCGCGGCCAGCGCGGCGTTGTTGCCGACGCTGTGCAGGATCTCGCCCTGCAGTTGCAGGGTCTGCGGCGAGGTGGCGATCACCAGGCCGTCGGCGTCGACCACCAGCGAGGAGTTGAAGCTGTTGGTCTGCAGCTGCAGGCGGCTGGCTTCATCCTGGGCCTGCTTCGGATCCAGGTCGCTCTGGCCGAGCCGGGTGGCGGCGTAGGCCAGCTCCTGCTGTGCGGCCAGCAGGAAGTTCTGGGTGGTCTCGGCCAGCTTGGTGGCATAGACGCGGTTGGCTTCCAGGGTATTGCCGACCAGCTGGTCGCGCTGCACGCGGTAGCTGGCCAGCAGGGTATTGGCCAGGGCGATGATGGCGCTGAGCAGGGCCAGGGCGAGGATCAGCTTGCCCAGGTTGAGGCGGGGAGACAGCGTTCGCATGCGTCGACGGATCCGGCAGGAGGCTGGACCCGACCGGTTCTCCGGAAGGGGCGACAGCGGGAATCGGTGGCCACGCCCGCAGGGCCGGGCAGGGTATCGGGCGAATTATCGCCAAAAGTCGGCGGCGGCAAAGTGAAGTGGGTCGCCCTGCAGGCAAAAAAAAACCTGCCGCAGCGAGCGGCAGGTTCTTTTCGATGCAATGCCGTGGATCAGCGCTTCATCGAACCGAAGAACTCGTCGTTGGACTTGGTGTTCTTCATCTTGTCCAGCAGGAACTCCATCGCGGCCATTTCATCCATCGGATGCAGCAGCTTGCGCAGGATCCAGATCTTCTGCAGCAGCTCCGGCTCGATCAGCAGGTCTTCGCGGCGGGTGCCGGAACGGTTGATGTCGATGGCCGGGAACACGCGCTTTTCAGCGATACGACGGCTCAGGTGCACTTCGCTGTTGCCGGTGCCCTTGAACTCTTCGTAGATCACCTCGTCCATCTTCGAGCCGGTGTCGACCAGCGCGGTGGCGATGATGGTCAGGCTGCCGCCTTCTTCCACGTTGCGCGCGGCACCGAAGAAGCGCTTCGGGCGGTGCAGGGCGTTGGCGTCCACACCACCGGTCAGCACCTTGCCCGAGCTCGGCACCACGTTGTTGTAGGCGCGGGCCAGGCGGGTGATCGAATCGAGCAGGATCACCACGTCCTTCTTGTGCTCGACCAGGCGCTTGGCGCGCTCGATGACCATTTCGGCCACCTGCACGTGGCGCGCGGCGGGCTCGTCGAAGGTCGAGCTGATGACCTCGCCGCGCACGGTGCGCTGCATTTCGGTCACTTCTTCCGGGCGCTCATCGATCAGCAGCACGATCAGGTGCACGTCCGGGTGGTTGGTGGTGATGGCCGTGGCGACCTGCTGCATCATCATCGTCTTGCCGGCCTTCGGCTGCGACACGATGAGCGAACGCTGGCCCTTGCCCTGCGGCGCCATCAGATCGAGGATGCGGCCGGTGATGTCTTCCGACGAACCGTTGCCACGCTCCAGGGTGAAGCGGCGGCGCGGGAACAGCGCGGTCAGGTTCTCGAACAGCACCTTGTTCTTCGACGCTTCGATCGGCTCGCCGTTGATGGTGTCGACGATGTTCAGCGCGAAGTAGCGCTCGCCGTCCTTCGGGAAGCGGATGCGGCCGGAGATGTGGTCGCCGGTGCGCAGGTTGAAGCGGCGGATCTGGCTGGGCGAGATGTAGGTGTCGTCCGGGCCGGCCAGGTAGCTGGCTTCGGCCGCGCGCAGGAAGCCGAAGCCGTCCGGCAGGATTTCCAGCACGCCATCGGCGGCAACGCCGTCGCCGTGGCGGGTCAGCACCTTCAGCAGGGCGAAGATCACGTCCTGCTTGCGGGCACGGGCCACGCCTTCGGAGATCTGCAGCTGCTCGGCGATTTCCAGCAGCTTCTGTGCCGGCATGCGCTTGAGGTCGCTCAGCGAGTAGACCGGGAAGCCTTCCGGCACGTTGGCGTGCGGGCGCGGCACGAAGGGCTGCTGCTCGCCGCCGTCCTGCGGCATGCCGTCATCACGGCCACCGCGGTTGCGGTCACGGTCGCGACGATTGCGGAAACGGTCGCGGCGATTGCCCTGGCCCTGCTGGCCGTTCTGGTTGTACGGGTTGTTGTTCTGACCCTGGCCCTGGTTCTGGCCACCGCCCTGGTGGTTCTGCTGGCGCTGTCCGGATTCGCGGCCTTCGCCACCCTCACCGCCGCCGGAGGCGGGGGCTTCAGTGGCAGGCGCGCTCGGCGCGGGGGCGGCTGCAGCCGGTGCCGGCGCTTCGGGCGCGGCTGCCAGCGGCAGGGTCGGTTGCGCCGGAGCGGCGCTGGTTTCGGCGGCTGCCGGAGCGGCGGCCTTGCTCACGCGGGGCTTGCGCACGCGCTTTTCGGCGGGCGCATCGGCGCTGCCGGTTTCGGAAGTGTTATCGGACAAGAGCGTTATTCCTCGCTTGAAGGTGCGAGCGCCCGGCTGGGGCGGCGAACGTTGGGAATGGGTCTGGAAGAAACTGCGTCCAGAGGGTGCGGCACGCGAACGCGGCCGGATATGCCGACACTATCATCGGCCTGCGGCGGCTTGCAAGGGTCGCCGGGAACAGCATTCATGATGGACGCTGGGCGCCCGCCGGCAGCCGCGGGCGGCGGCTGCCGGGAACAACGGGATCAGGCCAGGGCCTTGTCCAGCAGGCCGGCCAGCTGGGCCTTGCCCACCGCACCGATCTGCTCGCCAACCTTCTCGCCGTCCTTGAACACGACCAGGTACGGAATCGAACGCACGTGGTACTTGGCGGCCAGCGCGCGGTTGTGGTCGACGTTGACCTTGGCGATCTTGGCGCGGCCCTGGTAGGCATCGGCCAGTTCGTCCAGCGCCGGGGCGATCATCTTGCAGGGGCCACACCACTCGGCCCAGAAATCGACCAGCACCGGTTCCTTGGAATTCAGCACTGCGCTATCAAAGTCGGCGTCGCCGACATGTACAACCTTGTCGCTCATCTTGGTTTCTCGTCTTGGATTGCACCCGGCCATGCCGGAGGTGGGTGAACTGGGCCATGCCCGGTGGCGCGACCCTCGTCGTTGCCTCGCGGCGCACTGCCGCGGTGCGTTCGGCGGGATGCCTGGACGCTCACGGCCGGCAGTGTACCCCTATCGCAGGGCAGGGACAGGCGCCGGCTGGAACCCAGCGTATCGTGATCGCTTCGATGGCCGGTATGTGTCGGATTTCACTGTCTTCCTGTACATGGGGCTGGCAGTGGGCGACACCAGCGACCCCGGGCGGGCCGTTCAAGTCCGGTGTGGCTGGGTGAAGGCGGTGTCTCCCGGGGCTGTGAGACGACGCATTCCGGTTTGCCTGCCCGAGTGCGTTAAACTGGGGCATTGTGCGGCGCGCGGACCAGGTGGTCCCAGCCTGCCAACCCGCCGCAGGGGCCGCAGTTTGCGACGGTGCCCCTAGACGATGAAGTGCCAGCCGCCCCACGGGCCGGCGGCCATACCAAGACGGACTCATGAGCGACAAACCGCTGACCGATTTGACCTTCTCCTCCTTCGAGCTGCATCCGGCCCTGCAGGCCGGCCTTGAAGGAGCCGGATTCACCCGCTGCACCCCGATCCAGGCGCTGACCCTGCCGGTCGCGCTGCCCGGTGGTGATGTTGCCGGCCAGGCCCAGACCGGCACCGGCAAGACCCTGGCGTTCCTGGTCGCTGTCGTGAACCGCCTGCTGACCCGCCCGGCCCTGGCCGACCGCAAGCCGGAAGATCCGCGCGCGCTGATCCTTGCCCCGACCCGCGAACTGGCCATCCAGATCCACAAGGATGCGGTGAAGTTCGGTTCCGACCTGGGCCTGCGTTTCGCGCTGGTCTACGGCGGCGTGGATTACGACAAGCAGCGGGAGCTGCTGCAGCAGGGCGTGGACGTGATCATCGCCACCCCGGGCCGCCTGATCGACTACGTCAAGCAGCACAAGGTGGTTTCGCTGCACGCCTGCGAGATCTGCGTGCTGGACGAAGCCGACCGCATGTTCGATCTGGGCTTCATCAAGGACATCCGCTTCCTGCTGCGCCGCATGCCGGAACGCACCATCCGCCAGACCCTGCTGTTCAGCGCCACCCTCAGCCATCGCGTGCTGGAGCTGGCCTACGAGCACATGAACGAGCCGCAGAAGCTGGTGGTCGAAGCCGAGACCATCACCGCCGCCCGCGTGCGCCAGCGCATCTACTTCCCGGCCGACGACGAGAAGATCCCGCTGCTGCTGGGCCTGCTGTCGCGCAGCGAAGGCGCGCGCACCATGGTGTTCGTCAATACCAAGGTGTTCGTCGAGCGCGTCGCCCGTTCGCTGGAAAAGGCCGGCTACCGCGTCGGCGTGCTGTCCGGCGACGTGCCGCAGAAGAAGCGCGAGAGCCTGCTCAACCGCTTCCAGAAGGGCCAGCTGGAGATCCTGGTGGCCACCGACGTCGCCGCGCGCGGCCTGCATATCGACGGCATCAAGTACGTCTACAACTACGACCTGCCGTTCGACGCCGAAGACTACGTGCACCGCATCGGTCGTACCGCGCGCCTGGGCGAAGAGGGTGATGCGATCAGCTTCGCCTGCGAACGCTACGCCATGGGCCTGCCGGACATCGAGGCCTACATCGAGCAGAAGATCCCGTCCGAGCCGGTCACCAAGGAACTGCTGACCCCGCTGCCGCGCCCGGAACGCCCGGCCCCGGCCGCTGGCGAGGAAGGTGAGGAGAACGAGAGCGTCGGCCAGATCTTCCGTGAAGCGCGCGAAGCCCGCGCCGCCGAAGAAGAGCGTCGTGGTGGTGGTCGCAGTGGCGGCCGCTCCGGCGGTGGCCGTGGCGAGCGTCGCGACGGTGAGCGCAGCGGCGAGCGCCGTTCGCGTGGCCCGCGCAAGCCGCGCGTGGAAGGCGAGCAGGCCGCAGCTGCCCCGGCCGAAGGTGCCGAAGCCGCTGTCGCCCAGGCCCCGCGTCCGCCGCGCCCGCCGCGTGCCGAGGGTGCACCGGAAGGTGCCGTGGATGGCGAGCGCAAGCCGCGCAAGCGCCGTCGTCGTCGCCACGGCCGTCCGGTCGAGGGTGGCGAGGGCGTGCAGGCCAACGCCGGCAATGGCGCCAGCCCGGTGACCCCGGTGCAGGTGGTGGCCAAGCCGGTCCGTACCGCGGCCGATACCGGTGATTCGTTCCTGACCCGCATCGGCCGCAAGATCCGCCGGATGCTGTCGGGCAGCTGATCGGTACTGCCGATCAGCGGGTAGCACCCGACCGTTGGTCGGGTGGCATTGAAAGGTGTGCCGACCAACGGTCGGCACCCACCAAGCCGGACCGGTAGCGCCCGACCGTTGGTCGGGCGACATCAGGGGTGTGCCGACCAACGGTCGGCACCCACCAAGCCGGGCCGGTAGCACCCGACCGTTGGTCGGGTGGCTTTGAAGGGTAGTGCCGGCCGCTGGCCGGCATGCCGCGCAGCCGCCGGCCACGCAACCCTGTCGCATCTGACTCTGGCCGCGCCTGACGGCCTCCAGCCAAGCTGATGCCTCCCGCATCCGGAGGCGTCACGCGATGGCATCCGTCCCCTGTTACGACGCATTCGATCTGCATTACGCGCAGCACGTGGCGGCTTCTGCATCGCGTCCGCTGGAACGCCGGACACTGCTGGAACTGGCCGGCCCACTGCAGGGGCGGGATGTGATCGATCTCGCCTGCGGCTCCGGCGATTTCGGCCGCCACCTTCTGTTGCACGGGGCACGTAGTGCCCTCGGTGTCGATCTGTCCGCCGCGATGATCGAGCAGGCGCGCCGGCTTTCCGGGCAAGGCGGTGACGCCATGCAGTTCCTGCACGGCGACGCGACCCGCCTGGACCTGCCGGCCCGCTTCGATATTGCCGTGGCGGTCTGGCTGTTCAACCACGCCGATACGCTGCAGGAACTGGAGCGCATGTACCGGGCGGCAGCCCACGTCCTCAGGCCGGGCGGACGGCTGCTGGGGATCGTCACCCATCCGGCCTTCCGCTTGGCCCGGGGCGACTTCTCGCGCTACGGCGCACGCATCGTCCGGCAGCAGGCGCTGGAGGATCATCACTTGGTGGAGGTCGCGTTCGCCGAGGCCGCCGTGGCCCGCGTCACCGACCATCAATGGCGCGCGGACCAGCATGAGCAGGCGGCCGCCCGCGCGGGGCTGCCCGGGCTGCAGTGGCAGGTGCCGGCGCCGACAGCGGCGGAGTGCGAGGGCCGGCCTGCCGGCTTCTGGGATGAATACCGCGACAACAACGCGCTGGTGGTCCTGCACGCCCGCAGGGAAGGGTAGCGCCCCGGCAGACACGGCGGGCACAGCCGCGGATCGAAGATTCCGCCGGGCAGGGCCGGGCGCTACCGATCGGTGGCGCCGCTCCTGCATAATCGGGGCATGAGTGTCCTGCGCTTCGACAATGTCAGCAAACAGTACGCCGGTGGCCACGAGGCGCTGATCGATGTCAGCTTCGAGGTCGCGCCGGGCGAAATGCTGTTCGTCACCGGCCATTCCGGTGCGGGCAAGAGTACCCTGCTCAAGTTGATCCACCTCGATGAGCGGCCCAGTCGCGGCGCGGTGATGTTCGACGAGCGCAACCTGCTGAAGGTGCGCGGCGGCGACGTGCCCCGCCACCGACGTGCGGTGGGCGCGGTCTACCAGGACCACCGCTTGCTGATGGACCGCTCGATCGCCGAGAACGTGGCGCTGCCGCTGATCCTGCGTGGCACCCGCCGTGGCGACATCAGCAAGCGCGTGCGCTCGGTGCTGGAACGGATGGGCCTGGGCCATCGCGAGAAGGCGCTGCCCTCGCAGCTGTCGGCCGGCGAGCAGCAGCGCGTCGGCATCGCCCGCGCGATCGTCGGTGAGCCCAAGCTGCTGGTGGCCGATGAGCCGACCGGCAACCTCGACCCGACCCTGGCGGCGGAGATCATGGCCCTGTTCGCTGAGCTGCCTTCGCGCGGCACCAGCGTGCTGGTGGTCAGCCATGACCTGCCGCTGCTGCGCCGCATGCGCAAGCGCGTGCTGATCCTCGACCACGGCCGGCTGGTGGATGACATCTCGCCGCAGGACCTGGCGGAGTAACCATGGCGAAGAACGAAAACAGCGAAGCCGCCGCCCCCTCGCGCGTGGGTGTGTGGTTCCAGCACCACGTGCACAGCGTGGTGTTCAGCCTTGGCCGCGCCTGCCGCAAGCCGTGGGCGACCCTGCTGACGGTGATGGTCATGGCACTGGCGCTGGCGTTGCCTCTGGGCCTGTCGATCGCGCTGGACAACCTCAAGCAGTTCGCCGGCAGCGTGCAGCAGTCGCGCGACATCAACGTGTTCCTGAAGAGCAACGTCGATGGTCCCGGCGCGCTGCGCCTGGCGGGCCAGCTGCGCGACCGCGACGACGTGGCCGAAGTGAACGTGCGCACGCCCGAGCAGGGCCTGCAGGAACTGCGCGATGCCGGCCTCGGTGAGGCGATCGACGCACTCAACGACAATCCGCTGCCCTCGCTGCTGGTGATCACCCCCGGCCAGGGCAAGGATGACGCACGCCTGGCGCGCGCGCTGGAAAGCCTGCCCGAGGCCGACCTGGTGCAGCACGATGCGCTGTGGCGCCAGCGCCTGGATGCCTGGCTGGCCTTCGGCGCGCGGCTGGTGCAGGTGCTGTCGGTACTGCTCGGCGTGGGTGCCGCGCTGGTGGTCGGCAACACGGTACGCCTGGACATCCAGGCCCGCCGCGAAGAGATCGGCGTGCTGCAGCTGCTCGGCGCCAGCGATGGCTTCATCCGCCGCCCGTTCCTGTACCTGGGCGCGTGGTACGGCCTGGGCGCCGGCGCGGTGGCGCTGGCCCTGATCGGCGCCGCCGGTGCCGCCCTGCGCATGCCGCTGGCCGAACTCTCGCGCAGCTACGGCAGCCCGTTCGTACTGCACGGCCTGGACCTGCTGCATGGCGGCCTGGTCCTGCTCGGCACGCTGCTGCTGGGTTGGCTGGGCGCCTGGCTGGTCACCGGCCACTTCCTCCGCCAGACCCGCCCGACCGACACCTGAGACCGGCATGCAACCGCAAGCGCTGAAGCACCTTGAAGGGCCCGCGACGCGGGTGATGGTGGTCGATGGTTCGAAGCTGGTGCGCAAGCTGATCGCCGACGTCCTGCAGCGTGACCTGCCGGGCGTGGAGGTGATCGGCTGCGACAGCATCGAGGATGCGCAGCAGGCGCTGGCGCAGGGCCCGGTGGACCTGGTGACGACCTCGCTGACCCTGCGCGATGGCGACGGCCTGGCGCTGGCGCGGATGGTGCGCGAAGCGGCCGGCCAGGCCTATGTGCCGGTGATCGTGGTCTCCGGCGATGCCCAGCAGCACCTGGAGCAGCGCCGCTTCACCGAATACGTCACCGACTATTTCGACAAGGCGCTGGGCCACGAGGCACTGGCGACCTTCATCCGCGGCTACGTGCAGCCGCAGACCATTCCCGGCGCCACCATCCTCTATATCGAGGACAGCCGCGTGGTGGCCGAGGCCACCAAACGCATGCTCGAGCGCCAGCAGTTGAACGTGCTGCACGTGGTCAGCGCCGAAGAAGCGTTCACCCTGCTCACCGCCGAGTCGCTGGGCCGCAGTCGCCACCGCATCGACCTGGTGCTGACCGACGTCACCCTGAAGGGCGAACTGAGCGGTCGCGACGTGGTGCAGCGCGTGCGCGTGGACTTCGGTTACGGCAAGCGCCGCCTGCCGGTGCTGGTGATGACCGGTGATGGCAATCCGCACAACCAGACCGGGCTGCTGCAGTCCGGTGCCAACGACCTGGTGCTCAAGCCGATCGAAGAACGGCTGCTGGTCACCAAGGTGCTGTTCCAGCTGCGGCTGGCCCGATTGAACGATGGACCCCTGTTGCGATGATGGATGAAGTAGCCGACACCCCGACGATCCAGCTGGAACCGAGCTGGAAGCAGCATGTCGGCGATTACCTGTTGCAGCCGCAGATGCGCGAGCTGTCCAGCTTCCTGCGCCAGCGCAAGGCCAGTGGCGCGGCGGTGTTCCCGCCCGGCCCGCAGATCTTCGCCGCGTTCGACGCCACGCCGTTCGAGCAGGTGAAGGTGGTCATCCTCGGGCAGGACCCGTACCACGGCCGCGGGCAGGCGCATGGCCTGAGTTTTTCGGTTCCGCCGGGCGTGCCGATGCCACCGTCGCTGCTGAACATCTACAAGGAGATCGAGAGCGATCTCGGTATCCCGCGCCCGGACCACGGCTGCCTGATCCCGTGGGCGCAGCGTGGCGTGCTGCTGCTCAATGCGGTGCTGACGGTGGAGGAGGGCAAGGCCGGTGCGCACCAGGGGCGTGGCTGGGAAGGCTTCACCGACCACGTGGTGGACGTGCTCAACCGCGAGCGCGAAGGGCTGGTGTTCATGCTCTGGGGCGCCTATGCGCAGCAGAAGGGCAAGGTCATCGATACCCGCCGCCATCGCGTGCTGAAGTCGCCGCATCCGTCGCCGCTGTCGGCCCACCGTGGCTTCCTCGGCTGCCGGCATTTCTCGATGGCCAACGAGTACCTGCAGCGCCGCAGCCAGGCCCCGATCGACTGGTCGCTGCCACCACGCTCGGCGCTCTGACCGCCGGCGGGTGACCGGGGCTGAACGCCGGGCAACGTTTTCGGGCCTGAATGGGTCCTGCGGACGGCCCGTTCAGCTCCGCTTGACCGGAATCGGCCGGTTTCCAGTAGGTAATTGCTTGAATTCCAAGGGATTGTGAATCCCGAAAAGCATGCTCGCCACTGTCATCAAATCGCGCTACGGTAGGGCTCTGTTTGGGACCAGTGTTGCATCAATGGGACGCTGGAACTTTTTCCTCCTTTAGCAGTCCAAATGCCGGACTGCTAAGATGGGTGCCTATGAGCCAGAACACCTCTACTGCCCTTGTGGCAAACAATCTCCCGATTCCCAGTGCGCTCGGTTCGCTGGACGCCTACATCGGTGCCGTGCACCAGATCCCGGTGCTGTCGGTCGATGACGAACAGGACCTGGCCCGTCGCTTCCGCGACGGCAACGATCTGGACGCCGCCCGCGAGCTGGTGCATTCGCACCTGCGCTTCGTGGTGCACGTGGCCCGCGGCTACAACGGCTACGGCCTTGCGCTGGGCGATCTGATCCAGGAAGGCAACATCGGCCTGATGAAGGCGGTCAAGCGTTTCGACCCGGACATGGGCGTGCGCCTGGTCTCCTTCGCCGTGCACTGGATCCGTGCCGAGATGCACGAGTTCATCCTGAAGAACTGGCGCATCGTGAAGGTCGCCACCACCAAGGCGCAGCGCAAGCTGTTCTTCAACCTGCGCAAGTCGAAGACGCGCCTGGGCTGGATGAACGCGGCTGAAGTGAGCGCGGTGGCCAAGGACCTGAACGTGTCCGAGCGCGAGGTCATGGAAATGGAGTCGCGCCTGTCCGGTCGCGATATCGGTTTCGATGCGCCGACCGACGAGGACAACGAGCACGCGCCGCCGTCGCCGGCCGCGTTCCTTGTCGCCAACGACGAAGACCCGTCGATGGCGTATGAGCGTGCTGACAGCGAAGACAACCAGATGCAGCTGCTGCGCGAAGGCCTGGCCGAGCTGGACGCCCGCTCGCGCGACATCATCCGCCGTCGCTGGCTGGACGCGGACAGCAAGGTGACGCTGCAGGAGCTGGCCGATGAGTACGGCGTGTCGGCCGAGCGCATCCGCCAGGTTGAAGCGAATGCGCTGAAGAAGATGAAGGCGCTGTTCACCGCGTAAGCGGGGTGGCGTTGAAGCGATGAAAAGGCCCGGCACTGCCGGGCTTTTTCTTTTTGGTGGCGTTCTCATCTACGCATGGCGTGGCTCTACTCTGACGCCAGGGCGGTGATTGCGCCGACCGGATCATGTGCTGGATGCTGATGTTCACGCCGTACCACGCAGTGGCACGGTATGATCATGCCACGCGTCTTCCGCACACGAAGTTTCAATCGCAGCATGCGCAGGACCACCCTGTCCGACGCTGCGCTGTACCGGTCGGTACGTGAAATGGAAGCGGGTCTGGTGGATGCTGATCTTGGCGGCGGAATCTTCAAGAAGCGCGTTGCCTTGCCGGGGCGAGGAAAGCGTGGGAGCGTCCGAACCATCGTCGCCACACAGCGAGGCGGGCATTGGTTCTTCCTTTTCGGCTACGAGAAGAATGAACGTGCTGCAATCACGAATGCGGAACGCGATGCGCTGCAGCTGTACGCATCGGAGTTCTTGAAAATGAGTACGGCGCAGCTGAATCGTGCCGTGCAGTACGGGGATCTACAGGAGATCAGCCATGACGAAGACCCCTGAGCGACGGCGCGCGAAAAGTGCGCTTCTTGAGGCGGTGCATGATGCGGCTGTGAGTCTGCACGCACATGGCTTCATCGATAAACGTCGGTTGAGCAGCTACGAAGCGCTTTGCCTTGAGCCGGTCCCTGAATACAGCAGTGCCCAGATCCGTGCCCTGCGTGCGTCATTACAGCTCAGTCAGCCGGTCTTTGCTGGAGTTCTCAATACCAGCGTTTCCACCGTACGCAGCTGGGAACAGGGCGAGAAGAAGCCCAGCGGACCATCACTGAAGTTGCTGAACCTGATTGATCGGAAGGGACTCGAAGCAGTCCTGTAAAGCAAAGGCCCGGTTCTGCCGGGCCTTTGCTTTTCCGAGGTGTTCAATCCACGCATGGCGTGGATCTACCCAAGCTGTGCAGTATCAGTAGAGCCACGCCATGCGTGGCGGCGGCGCCGGACCTCAGCCCTCGCGTGCGATCGCGCGCCAGCCGATGTCGTTGCGGTGGAACTCGTTGGCCCAGCTGACCTTGGCCACGCCGGCATAGGCGTTGGCCTGCGCGTCGCGCACGCTGTTGCCCAGCGCCGCCACGCACAGCACGCGACCACCCGCACTGAGCACCTGGCCCTGCGCGTCCAGCGCGGTGCCGGCATGGAACACCTTGGCACTGGCCGGCACGTCGTCCAGGCCGGAAATCACGTCGCCGGTGATCGGCGATTCCGGGTATGGCCTGGCGGCCAGCACCACGCCCAGCGACGGACGCGCATCCCACTGTGCTTCCACCTGGTCCAGGCGGCCGTCGATGGCGGCTTCCACCAGCTCGACCAGGTCCGACTGCAGGCGCAGCATCACCGGCTGGGTTTCCGGGTCGCCGAAGCGCACGTTGAACTCGATCACCTTCGGCGCGCCGCTGGCGTCGATCATCAGGCCGGCATAGAGGAAGCCGGTGAAGGGGATGCCGTCGGCGATCATGCCCTGCACGGTGGGGTTCACCACCTCACGCATCACGCGTGCATGCACCTCCGGGGTCACCACCGGCGCCGGCGAATAGGCGCCCATGCCGCCGGTGTTCGGGCCGGTATCGCCGTCGCCGACGCGCTTGTGGTCCTGCGAGGTGGCCATCGGCAGCGCATGCACACCGTCCACCATCGAAATGAAGCTGGCTTCCTCGCCGTCGAGGAATTCCTCGATCACCACGCGTGCGCCGGCATCGCCGAACGCGTTGCCGGAGAGCATGTCTCGCACCGCGTCTTCGGCTTCGGTCAACGTCATTGCGACGATCACGCCCTTGCCGGCGGCGAGGCCATCGGCCTTGACCACGATCGGTGCGCCCTTCTCGCGCACGTAGGCCAGCGCAGCGTCCACGTCGCTGTGCACGGCGTAGAACGCGGTAGGGATGTTGTGGCGGGCCAGAAAGTCCTTGGCGTAGGCCTTGCTGCCTTCCAGCTGCGCGGCAGCGGCGGTCGGCCCGAAGATGCGCAGGCCGGCGGCGCGGAAGCGGTCGACCACGCCGGCCACCAGCGGTACTTCCGGGCCGACCACGGTCAGTGCCACGCCTTCTGCCTGGGCCAGCGCCAGCAGACCGTCGATATCGGTGACCTTGACCGCCACGTTGCGGCACTTGTCTTCGCTGGCGGTGCCGGCGTTGCCGGGCGCCACGATCACTTCAGTGACACGGGAGGACTGGGCCAGCTTCCATGCCAGGGCGTGTTCGCGGCCGCCAGAGCCGATGACAAGTACGTTCATCACGAGATTCCAGATTGCGTGGGAAGGGAAGATCGATATCCCCGGCGGCGCGCGTGGTTCACTCGCAGCCTTCGCGTCGCAGCGATTCGGGGAAGGAGTAGGCCCAGGTCTTCGGGTCCAGGGTAAAGCGGTGTTCCTGCCGGACCTGCTTGCCGCCACAGGTGGTTCCGGTTTCGTCGATCAGCAGCGGCCAGACGCGCGCGCTGCGGTCGCTGTCGTCGAAACGCAGGGCGAAGTCGATGCTGAAGCGGCGGGTGCGGCAGTCGTTGGTCGTGTCGGGGTCGGTGCTGGCATCGACCGTGTCGCACTCGTACTGCGCGTCATTGTCGATATGGCTGCGCACGCTGCCACTGGCCACCAGGCCGTTCGGGCCCGGCAGGATCAGCGACTGCGAGAGCAGCGAGAAGCCCTGCCCGAACCAGCCGTCCTCGACGCGGAAACCATAGAAGTCGCTGCCGGCGCGGATGATACTGGCGGTGCCGGGCTGGCCACCACTGCCGAAGCGCTCGCCGGTCAGTTCGCTGGTCACCTCGAAGCCATCGCCTTTGGGGCGCAGCACGAAGAACTCGATGGTGCCCGGGTCGATGTGCGCGCCATCGACCAGCGCACCGCACACGGCCAGCAGCTGTTGCCAGCTGTCACCGCTCACCACCGGTTGTTCCGCGCAGACCTGCCAGTCCATCGCATGGGTGTCGCCATCGTCGGTCCAGCTGCCGCGCCATTCACCGGAGAGCCTGGCGTTGCTGCCGTAGCGCTGGACCAGGAACGCCTGCAGCCGCGCGGTGCGGCTGACGTGCTGTGCCGGTGAGGCGGGGGCCACCGCCGGCGCTTCTGCCTTCGGGCCCGCGCTGGGCTCGGCAGCAGGCTTGCAGCCTGCCAGTACGGCCGCACCCGCGAGGGCGAGGGCGGCCAGCGATTTCATTGAAACTGTGGACATCCGTGTCGCTCCAGGATCAGTGGCGGAAGTGGCGCACGCCGGTGAACACCATGGCCAGGCCATGTTCGTCGGCGGCGGCGATCACTTCGGAATCGCGCATCGAACCGCCCGGCTGGATGACCGCCTTGATGCCGGCGGCAGCGGCGGCGTCGATGCCGTCGCGGAACGGGAAGAACGCGTCGGAGGCCATCACCGAGCCCTCGACCACCAGGTTCGCATCGGCGGCCTTGATGCCGGCGATGCGGGCCGAGTACACGCGGCTCATCTGGCCGGCACCGACACCGATGGTGCGGTTGTCCTTGGCATAGACGATCGCGTTGGACTTCACGAACTTGGCCACCTTCCAGGCGAACAGCAGGTCGGTGAACTGCTTGTCGGTCGGCGCCAGCTTGCTGACCACCTTCAGTTCATCACGGGTCATGCCGCGGTTGTCCGACGACTGCAGCAGCAGGCCCGAGCCGACGCGCTTGCTGTCGAAGTTGTTCAGGCCGTCGCCGTGCGGGATGCGCAGTACGCGCACGTTGGCCTTCTTCTGCGCGTACTCCAGCGCGGCCGGCTCGTAGTCCGGGGCGATCAGCACTTCGACGAACTGGCGGTCCAGGATCACCTTGGCGGTGGCGGCGTCCAGCGGTTTGTTGAAGGCGATGATGCCGCCGAAGGCGCTGGTCGGGTCGGTGGCGTAGGCCAGCTCGTAGGCATCGCCGTTGCCGGCACCGACCGCAACGCCGCACGGGTTGGCGTGCTTGACGATGACGCAGGCCGGCGCGTCGAACTGGCGCACGCACTCCCACGCCGCATCGGCATCGGCCAGGTTGTTGTAGCTCAGCTCCTTGCCCTGCAGCTGCTGGAAGGTGGCCAGCGTGCCCGGCACCGGGTACAGGTCGCGGTAGAACGCGCCGCTCTGGTGCGGGTTCTCGCCGTAGCGCAGGTCCATCACCTTCACGAAGGTGGAATTCATCTGCGCCGGGTACTCGGCACGGGCCGGCACCGCGGCGTCGGTGGCGGTGACCGCCGACAGGTAGTTGCTGATCGCCGCATCGTACTGGGCGACGCGGTTGAACGCGGCCACCGAGAACGCGAAGCGGGTGGCAGCCGTCAGCTGGCCGTTGTTGGCCTCCAGCGAGGCCAGCAGCTCGGCGTACTGCGACGGGTCGGTGGCCACTGCCACGCGGGCAAAGTTCTTGGCCGCCGAGCGCAGCATGGCCGGGCCGCCGATGTCGATGTTCTCGACCGCGTCGGCCAGGGTGCAGTCGGCCTTGGCGGTGACCGACTCGAACGGGTACAGGTTCAGCACCAGCAGGTCGATGGCACCGATGCCGTGCTCGGCCATCACTGCATCATCCAGGCCCGAACGGCCCAGCAGGCCGCCGTGCACCATCGGGTGCAGGGTCTTGACCCGGCCGTCCATCATTTCCGGGAAGCCGGTGACGTCGGCCACGTCCTTCACGGCCAGGCCCGCATCGCGGATCGCCTTGGCAGTGCCGCCGGTGGACAGCAGCTCCACGCCGCGTGCCGCCAGCGCAGTGGCCAGCTCGACCAGACCGGTCTTGTCGGAAACGGAGAGGAGGGCCCGGCGGACGGGCAACAGATCAGCAGTCATGGGACAGAATCGGCAGCGGAGCGGGGCCGATATTGTAGGCGGTGGGGGCCGGTGGCGGGCGCCGACGGGAAAAATCGACCCGCACCGATGGCCCTGCGGCCGCCTTCAGCACAGCCTGGCCGGGGGCGGTCCGCAAGCAATTCGATGGGGCGCGCTGCCCCAATCGGGTAGGCTGTGCCGGAACTGCCAAGGATCAGCGGGTTCGGATCGTGTCGATCTATGCATTGAAAGGACGTTTTCAGGACCTGTTGCGTCCGGCCGTACGCGGTCTGTACCGCATGGGAATCACCGCCAACGCGGTGACCGTGGCCGCCGCCGTGGTCTCGCTGCTGGTGGCCGCCGCCGTCTGGTGCTGCGCGCCCGCCCAGCCCCTGCTGTACCTGCTGCTGCCGCTGTGGATGCTGCTGCGCATGGCGCTCAACGCCGTGGACGGCATGCTGGCCCGCGAGTTCGGCCAGCAGTCGCGGCTGGGCGCCTACCTGAACGAGCTGTGCGATGTGATCGCCGACGCGGCGCTGTACCTGAGCCTGCTCAGCGTGCCGGGCGTGCGTCCGGAAGTGCTGTGGCTGCTGGCCTGGACGGCGGCGCTGAGCGAGTACGCCGGGGTGCTGGGGCTGATGGTCGGTGCCAGCCGCCGCTACGACGGCCCGATGGGCAAGAGCGACCGCGCGTTCGTGATCGGTGCGCTGGGCCTGCTGCTGGCGCTTGAGTGGGGTGGCGCAATGACGGTCACTGGCGTGGCCGCGGCCATGGCGGCGCTGTGCATGCTGACCATGATCAACCGCGTCCGTCGCGGACTGCGGGAAGCGGCGGTTTCGCCGAATTAATCAAGCAGATACAAAAAGACAATCAGGAGATTGCATGCGTCAGGCGCAGGAACGGGAATTCCACAGCTTCGACCAGGTACCGCTGTTCTACCGGTACTGGGCGGGCACCACCGCAACGCCGGCCACCAAGGCCATCGTGCTGCTGCACCGCGGCCACGAGCACTCCGGGCGTGTCACCCACCTGGTCGATGAGCTGGACCTGCCCGACACCGCCTTCTTCGCCTGGGATGCGCGCGGCAATGGCCGTTCGCCGGGTGCGCGTGGCGATGCACCAGGCTTCCCGGCGCTGGTGCGCGATCTGGACAGCTTCATCGCCCATATCGGCGCCGAGCACGGCATCGCGGTGCAGGACATCGTGGTGATCGCACAGAGCGTGGGGGCGGTGGTCGCCGCGACCTGGGTGCACGACTACGCACCACGCCTGCGCGCGCTGGTGATGGCTTCGCCGGCGTTCAAGGTGAAGCTGTACGTGCCGTTCGCGCGGCCGGGCCTGGCCTTGATGCAGAAGCTGCGTGGCAATTTCTTCGTCAACAGCTACGTCAAGCCGCAGTGGCTGACCCATGACCCGGCGCGGGTGGAGAGCTACCGCACCGATCCGTTGATCACCCGGCCGATCTCGGTGCGCGTGCTGCTGGGCCTGTACGAAGCGGCCGACCGCATCGTGGCCGATGCGCAGGCGATCAGTGTGCCGGTGCAGCTGCTGGTGTCCGGCTCCGACTTCGTCGTGCATCGTGGCCCGCAGGACCGCTTCTACGAGCACCTGTCCAGCCCGATCAAGGAGCGCGTGCACCTGCCGGGCTTCTTCCACGACACGCTGGGCGAGCGCGATCGGGCGCCTGCGCTGGCACGCATCCGCAGTTTCATCCAGGCGCGTTTCGCCGAGCCGCTGCGCGAGCTGTCACGGCGCGACGCGCATCGCCATGGGCCGACCTTCGAGGAATCGGAGATCCTGGCGTGGCCACCGGAGCGTAACAGCCTGGCCGACCTGCGCTGGCGCGTGGTACGTGGCGGCCTGCGTTTCGGCGGAACGTTGTCCGAAGGCATCGCGCTGGGACTTCAGACCGGTTTCGATTCCGGCAGCACGCTGGACTACATCTACCGCGACGAAGCGCGTGGCAAGGGCCCGCTGGGTCGGATGGTCGACCGCAACTATCTGGATGCGATCGGTTGGCGCGGCATCCGCGTGCGTGGCCAGCACCTGCAGGAACTGCTGCGCGACGCTGCCCAGCGCCTGCGCGGGCAGGGCACGCCGGTGCGCGTGCTGGACGTGGCCGCCGGCCATGGTCGCTACGTGCTGGAAGCGCTGGGCCAGGGCGAACAGCGCGCCGAGCGCATCGTGCTGCGCGACTTCAGCGATCTGAACGTCACCCAGGGCCAGGCACTGATCGAGCGCCTGGGGGCGGCTGACATCGCCCGCTTCGAACAGGGCGATGCGTTCGATCCCTCGCAGCTGGCAGCGGTGGACCCTGCACCGACGCTGGCGGTGGTATCCGGCCTGTACGAACTGTTCCCCGACAACGATGCGGTGCTGCGTTCGCTGCAGGGCATTGCCGCGACGGTGCCGGTAGGCGGCTACCTGGCCTATACCGGCCAGCCCTGGCACCCGCAGCTGGAGTTCATCGCACGCGCACTGACCAGCCACCGGGGGGGCGCAGCGTGGGTGATGCGCCGCCGTACCCAGCAGGAAATGGACGAGCTGGTGCGCCTGGCCGGGTTCGAGAAGGTGGCGCAGCGTATCGACGACTTCGGCATTTTCACCGTGTCGCTGGCGCGCCGGACCGCGTGATGGCGACGCTCGCCGCATCCCCGCTGGCCGCAGAGGGGCGCCCCTGGCGGCGCGCCCTGTTGTGGCTGGCCCTGCTGGGCCCGTTCTTCTTCGCCAGCTATGGCTTCGCCAACTGGATGGCTGGCCGCCATGCCGAACTGCCGGTGATGGCGTTCGGATGGGAAACGCAGATTCCGTTCGTGCCGTGGACGATCGTGCCGTACTGGTCGATCGACCTGTTCTACGCGATCTCGTTCTTCCTGTGCCGGCGTCGGCTGGAACTGGACCGGCACGCGCTGCGGCTGTTCAGTGCACAGCTGATCGCCGTGAGCTGCTTCCTGCTGTGGCCGCTGCGCTTCAGCTTCGAGCGGCCGGAGATCGGCGGCGTGTTCGGCTGGCTGTTCGACGTGCTGCTGGGCTTCGACAAGCCGTTCAACCAGGCGCCGTCTCTGCACATCGTGCTGCTGATCGTGCTGTGGGTGAAGTTCGCGCAGTACCTGCACGGTGTGTGGCGCTGGGTGCTGCACGTGTGGGCGCTGCTGATCGGCGTCTCGGTGCTGACCACGTTCCAGCACCACTTCATCGATATCCCGACCGGCTTGCTGGCCGGCTGGCTGTGCGTCTGGCTGTGGCCGGAGCAGGGCACGCCACCGCTGCGTGCATGGCGCACGGCACGTGATGCCAAGCGCTGGCGCCTGGCGGGGTTGTACCTGCTGGGGGCCGCTGTGCTGCTGGTGCCGGTGATCCTGCTGCGGGGGGCGGCGTTGTGGCTGCTGTGGCCGGTGGTGTCGTTGCTGCTGGTGGCGCTGGCCTATGCCGGGCTGGGCACGGCGGTGTTCCAGAAGCGCGCTGATGGGCGCCTGACCATGGCGGCGCGCTGGTTGCTGGCGCCGTACCTGGGCGCGGCCTGGATCAATTCGCGGCTGTGGACGCGGCGTGCGCCGCAGCCGGTGCCGGTGATGGATGGCGTGTGGCTGGGGCGTATTCCCGGTGCTGCGTTGCCAACACCCCTGGTCGGCGTGGTCGATACCTGTGCTGAACTGTCCGGTCGTGCACCGGGCGCGACTTATGCCAGCGTGCCGATGCTGGACCTGGCGGTGCCCACGCCGGAACAGCTGCGCGAGGCGACCGAGGCGATCGAGCGCCTGCGCATGCAGGGGCCGCTGCTGGTGTGTTGCGCGCTGGGCTATTCGCGCAGTGCCGCCAGTGTGGCGGCCTGGCTGTTGCGCAGTGGACGCGCCGCCGATACCGATGCCGCGGTGGCGATCGTGCGCGCGGCACGTCCCGGCATCGTGCTGGGCGCGGCGCATCTGCATGCCATCACCGCTGCAGCGGGAGCACGCACGTGAGTACGGTTCCCGATCTGGCGACCATGCAGCTGCTGCTGCGGCAGGGCCGTTGGCCGGCGTTGCTGTCGCTGGGCCTGTTGCTGGTGGCGTTGCTGCTGCTTGGCACCGAGCCGGGCCTGGCGATGGTTGCTGCCGGCCTGCTGCTGGCCAGCGTCGTCGCCGGGCTCGCACAGGCCTACCACGCATGGCGGGTCGGGCTGGATGCCAGCCTGCTGCAGCTGCTGCGCGATGAAGGCCTGGAGGGTGACGCCGCTGCGCGCCGTACCGACCAGCTGCTGCACGACAGTGGCCTGCGCCGCGCAGCGCCCGACGCGTCGTTGCGCGGCTGGGACCTGCGCTGGGCCGGCATGCGCCGCCTGCTGCTGCGCCAGTACCTGCTGACAGCGGTGCAGGTGGTGCTGCTGGTGCTGGCCGTGGTGTGGCCGCAGACGTGAACGGGAGGAGCCGATGTTCGCCGAACTGATTGCCCGCGCCTGCAGTGGCGCGATCCACGTGGTGACCGGTGCACGCGCGCTGTGGATCGGCTGTGCGCCGTCCAGCGAGCGCCGCGTGTATTACGGCAACCACGCCAGCCATGGTGACTTCGTGCTGATCTGGTCGTCGATGCCACCGGCATTGCGGCGCCAGGTGCGCCCGGTTGCCGCAGCCGAGTACTGGCAGCGCGACGGCCTGCGCCGCTACCTGATCGATGCGGTGTTCAACGGTGTGCTGGTCGAGCGCGAGGCCGGCCATCGCCAGCAGGACCCGTTGCAGGTACTGCGCGATGCCGTGGATGAAGACTGCTCGCTGATCCTGTTCCCGGAAGGCACGCGCAACGTCGGCGATGAACCGCTGTTGCCGTTCAAGAGCGGCATCTACCACCTCGCGCGGCAACGGCCGGAGCTGGAGTTCGTACCGGTGTGGATCGACAACCTGAAGCGGGTGATGCCGAAGGGCCGGTTCCTGCCATTGCCGCTGCTGTGCACGGCCACCTTCGGCACGCCGCTGCGTTTGCAGGCTGACGAGGACAAGGCGGCGTTCCTGGCGCGCAGCCGGCAGGCGCTGCTGGACCTGGCGCCGAATGGAGGGCGCGCATGAGTTACCTGATGGATGTGTCCGGCGACCTGGCCGCGCGCAGCGTGGGCCAGCAGACCGGCCTGCTGTTCGCTGGCGTGGGCGCGGTGCTGGTGCTGGCCACGCTGGTGGCCGAGACCCTGCGCTGGCGCCAGCGCGGTCGGCCCAGCGCGGTGATCGCCAACCTCGTGTCGCGCATCCGCGCGTGGTGGGTGATGGCGATCGTGGTCGGGCTGGCGCTGTTCTTCGGCCGTGCCGGGGTGATCGTGCTGTTCGCGATCATCTCGCTGTTCGCGCTGCGTGAGTTCATCACCCTGGCGCCGACCCGTTCCGGCGACTACTACGCGCTGCTGGCCGCGTTCTACATCGTGCTGCCCTGGCAGTACTACCTGGTGTGGATCGACTGGTACGGCATGTACACGCTGCTGATCCCGGTCTATGCGTTCCTGTTCCTGCCGATCCTGTCGACCATCGGTGGCGATACCACGCACTACCTGGAGCGCACGGCGAAGGTGCAGTGGGGGTTGATGATCTGCGTGTTCTGCATCTCGCACGTGCCGTTGCTGCTGAACCTGCACGTGCCCGGTCTTGATCCGTCGCGCAACGTGCTGCTGTTCGCCTTCCTGGTGATCGTGGTGCAGTCCTCGGACGTGCTGCAGTACATCTGGGGCAAGCTGCTGGGAAGGCACCTGATCGCGCCGAAGCTGTCGCCGTCGAAGACGGTGGAGGGCTTCGTGGGTGGCGTGCTGAGCGCCAGCGCGCTGGGGGCGGCGCTGTGGTGGATCACCCCGTTCACGCCGCTGCAGGCATTCGGCCTGTCGCTGCTGATCAACCTGATGGGATTCTGGGGCGGCCTGGTGATGTCGGCGATCAAGCGCGACCGCGGCATCAAGGACTGGGGCCACATGATCGAGGGGCATGGCGGCATGCTCGACCGGCTCGATTCGGTGTGCTTCGCCGCGCCGGTGTTCTTCCATGTGGTGCGGTACTACTGGAAGGCGGGCGGCGGCGGCTGATTCCGCGGGGACGGCATCCACGCATGGCGTGGATCTACTGGACGGGGCGGGGCGGTTGATCGCCGGGGCTTCGTCCACGCATGGCGTGGATCTACTGGACGGGGCGGGGCGGTTGATCGCTGGGGCTTCATCCACGCATGGCGTGGATCTACTGGACGGGGCGGGGCGGTTGATCGCTGGGGCTTCATCCACGCATGGCGTGGATCTACCGGTAGTGCCGGCCGCTGGCCGGCAACGGCAACATCCTGCCATCGTTCATGGGGTTGCCGGCCAGCGGCCGGCACTACCCACGCGCGCGCTTATGCGCTGATGCCGTATTCCTTCAGCTTCTTGCGCAGGGTGGCGCGGTGGATGCCCAGCATCGCGGCGGCTCGGCTCTGGTTGCCTTCGCAGTGGTTGAGCACTTCCACGAACAACGGGATTTCCATCTCGCGCAGCACGATCTCGTAGACATCGTCCGCGTCGCAGCCATCGAGGTCACGCAGGTAGCGGCGCACGGACTGGGCGACGTGTTCACGCAGCGGTGGCCGGGGAGCGCCACGACTGTTGTCAGGACGAGAGAGGACAGCGTTCAAGGGGGTTCCCGATCTGGTTGGCCCGTGCGCGCGGAGCGCGCGGCCGGACGAGGTGGTGGCGGCCAGTCTAGCGCGAGCGTGCCCGACCTGCCACGGCTGGTCGCCTCTACCCTGGTCAGAGGAAGTCGAAGGTGAATGCGACGGTGGACGCGGCAGGCTCCTGCACGCGGAACGCGATGCGCGCACTCTGGCCCGGTTCCAGCAGGGCGGCGCCGGGGGCTTCGCCGAGATACTGCGCCGGTGCGAACACGCCGCTGCCGATCACCCGGCCATCGGCATCGGACAGCGACAGGCGCAGGTCCGGCCAGGCCTGTGCCCAGCGCGCATCGTTGCGGATGCTGGCCTGCACCTGCAGTACGCCGGCCTGGCCCGGCAGCGGACGGATCTCACGGCTGGTCATGGTGAACGCGGTGGGCTCGTGCCAGGCCGGCAGGCTGCAGCGCAGTGCGCCGCACAACGCGCCCAGCCAGGCGCGGTTGCCGGCGTCGGCGGCCAGCCGCGCACGATCGGCCAGCACGCTCTGCAGTACCAGCAACAGTGCCAGCCCGGCGACCAGCACCCAGTGCCAGCGCGGCGTCGGCAGCGTGCGCGGCCGCGAAGTGCCCAGGAAGCTCGGCGCATCCCCGGCCACGGCCTGCGCGGCCGGGACGGCAAGGACGGGTTCGGTCATGGCCGCTTCGTCGAGGATGACGGTGTCATCGCTCTGTCGCGCCTCCGCCATCGGCGGCAACGTCGCGTCGATCGAGTCGCCGGCCTCCGCGGCAGGGATGTCACGCACCGCCGGGTCGGGCGTGCGCGCATCGGTTGCAGGTGCGGCCTCGCCTTCCGACGCGGGGCGCAGGAAGGTGGCCAAAGGGCGGCGCGGCGGGTTCGGCTCGGACATGCTCAGGGCGCGGGCTCGGATCCAGCGGTCATTCAATCACGATCAGGCGCGGCGTACGCCGGTGATGCGCATCCAGTCGCCATCCTGGGTGGCCTGCAGATCGTCGAACCACGCGGCATAGCGCTGCAGCAGTTCGCCTTCCTGGCCATGCAGGATGCCCGACAGGGCGATGCGACCGCCGGCGGCGACGCGTGCGGCCAGCAGCTCGGCCAGCGCATCCAGCGCCGAGGCAAGGATGTTGGCGACCACGATCGGATAGGTGGCGACCGGTTCGTCCTGCGGCAGGTACACATGCATGCGGGCCTGCTCGCCATTGCGCTCGGCATTGTCGGCGGTGGCGACCAACGCCTGCGGATCGTTGTCCACGCCGATCGCTTCGGCGGCGCCCAGCTTCAGCGCGGCCAGCGCGAGGATGCCCGAGCCGCAGCCGAAGTCGAGCACGCGCTGGCCTTGCAGTTGGCCGTCCACGGCCAGCTGGTCCAGCCAGCGCAGGCACAGAGCGGTGGTCGGGTGGGTGCCCGAGCCGAACGCCAGGCCCGGGTCCAGCCGCACCACGGCGGCATCGGCGGCCTGTGCAGCGTCCGGCAGTTCATGGTTCCACGGCACGATCCAGGTACGGCTGCCGAAATCCATCGGCTGGAACTGGTCCAGCCAGGCGCGTTCCCAGTCTTCGTCTTCGACCGCGCGGAAGCTGCCATTGCTCCAGTCCAGCTCCGGGTCGAACGATTCCAGTGCGGCCAGCAGCAGCAGCGCATTGCTGTCGGCGGGGAACAGCGCGCTCAGCACCAGGGTGTCCCACAGCGGCGTTTCACCCACGCCGGGTTCGAGGATGGCCTGTTCGTTGCTGGTGTCGGCTTCGGCATCGAGCAGGGTCACGGCCAGTGCGCCGACGTCCTCCAGCGCATTTTCATAGCGGGGCTGGGTGGCTTCGGTGCAGCGCAGGGTCAGTTCCAGGAACGGCATGGCGGTGGGGGCAATCGCGGGAAAGGGGGCCATGCTAGACCATCGGGGCGTCTCCGTATTGCCTGAGATGCCGCCTTGAGCTGAACGGGGGCAGTTCAGACAGGCCTGTCAGGCCTTGCTAAACTCCGCGCTTTCCTGTGTGCCGTGAACGCTCACACCCGCCTATGGCCTTCGCTCCGACCCTGAAAACCTGGTTGCTCGTGCTGCCGGCGGTGGCCGTGCTGGGCGTGGCCGGGTATCGGGCCAGCGGCCATGCTGCGGGCGTGGGATCGCCGTCGGCGTCGCCGGACCTGCCGCTGGCCGTGGCCAGCCGTGACAGCGGAGCGCCGCTGCCGGTGGTGCCGGAAGCACTGGCGCGACGGCTGGCGGCCTTCGAGCGCGGCAACATGCTGCCGTCGGGCCTGCCGCTGGACCTGCGCGCCGACATCGAAGACGCCAGCGACCTGTATGCCTACGCCCAGCGCCTGCGCGCACAGGCCGACAACGGCAATCACGAGGCGCGCTGGATGCTCAGCCGCGTCTATGACTATTGCGCGCAGTACGCACTCGATCCGGGCGGCTACCGCCTGGACAACAACGTGCTGAGCGGGTTGGGCCTGACGGCGGCGCCGGCGATGATCGAGGCGCGCGAGCGCGTGGCGCAGCGCTGCGGCGGATTCGTGCCGGGCGACAAGCTGGGTGCGGCGCTGGTGCTGTCCGAGCGCCGCAAAGCGGCCGCACAGGGCAACCTGGCCGCGGAAGCAGCGCTGTTCGCCGAAGGTGAGCCGCTGCACGACAGTGCCGAGTACCGCCGCGACCTGGTCGAGCGCGTGCGCACCTCGCGCGACCCGGAAGCCTACATGGCCATCGCGCCGGGCATGGGCGTGCGTGCTGCCGGTGACCGCGCGCTTGACGGGCTGGTGGCGGGCGAGCAGCTCAGTGAACTTGCATGGCGGCTTGCGGCCTGTGAACTCGGTCTAGCCTGTGGAGCGGACAGCGTGCTGGTCAACAATTTTTGTGCGAACGGAGGGATCTGTTCGCAGGATGGAGCGCAGGATTTCCGGGATTTCGTGTATGACGCTGCGGTATCGCGGCAAGGTGCTGGGAAAATGAAGGAATGGATCAAGCGATTGGTTGGAAAGAGGGACGGGCGATGAATTACCGTCGATTCCTGCATGGGGCCAAGTTCTGGTTCTGGGTGGCGCTGTTCGTGGCCTACTCGGCCGGCGCGGTCGGCCTGTTGATGATCGATACCTACGAGGACCGCTACCGGCATCTGTCGAAGGTGGAGCTGACCACGGTGAAGGCGCAGGAAGACGTGCGCCGCGCCGGTGCCAGCCAGGTCGCTGCGGTCTATCGCGCGCAGAGTGGCATGCCATTCGCTTCACTGCCGGCCGGCAGCACCTTCCAGGTGGTGTGGCCCGATGGTTCCACCGAAACCATGGTGATCGTCGACCCGACCTCGCCCAATGGCGTGCGGCCGCTGGCCAACTCGCAGATCCCGGCGACGGCGGCGGACGCGCGCTGAGCCTGCCTGGGTAGAGCCGGGCAGGCCCCGGCTGTGCTTTCCGGCAAGCCGGGCATGGGCTCGGCTCTACAGAAACAGAAAAGGGCGGGGAGATCCCCGCCCTTTTCATGTCCAGCACCTGGCGCCGATCAGGTCAGTGCGATCGGCTTGTTCTTGCGCTCGGCAAGGCGCTTTTCCAGGTAGTGGATGTTCTGGCCACCGGCCTGGAAGCCCTTGTCACGCATGATCCGCTGCTGCAGGGCGATGTTGGTCTTGATGCCATCGACCACCATTTCGCTCAGCGCCACCCGCATGCGGGCGATGGCGGTTTCGCGGTCCGGGCCGTGCACGATCAGCTTGCCGATCATCGAGTCGTAGTTCGACGGCACGCGGTAGCCACTGTAGATGTGGGTGTCCACGCGCACGCCGGGGCCACCCGGCGGATGGAAGCCGGTGATGGTGCCCGGGCTCGGCACGAAGGTCTCGGCGTCTTCGGCGTTGATGCGGCATTCGATGGCATGGCCGGTCAGCACCACGTCGCTCTGCTTGATCGACAGCTTCTGGCCGGCGGCGATCTTCAGCTGCTCGGCCACCAGGTCGATGCCGGTGACCATCTCGGTGACCGGATGCTCCACCTGGATGCGGGTGTTCATTTCGATGAAGTAGAAGCGGCCGTCCTCGTACAGGAACTCGAACGTGCCGGCACCGCGGTAGCCGATGCGCACGCAGGCTTCGGTGCACACCTTGCCGATCTGCTCGCGCTGCTCGGCGCTGATGCCCGGTGCCGGTGCTTCTTCCACCACCTTCTGGTGGCGGCGCTGCATCGAGCAGTCGCGCTCACCCAGGTGGATGGCGTTGCCCTGGCCGTCGGCCAGCACCTGGATCTCCACGTGGCGCGGATTCTCCAGGAACTTCTCCATGTAGACCTCGCCATTGCCGAACGCGGCCTTGGCCTCGCTCTTGGTGGTTTCGATCGAGGTTTTCAGCGAGGCTTCGGCGTGCACGACGCGCATGCCGCGGCCACCGCCGCCACCGGCCGCCTTGATGATGACCGGGTAGCCGATCTCACGGGCGATCTTGGTGTTGGCGACGATGTCCTCGCCCAGCGGGCCGCCCGAGCCGGGCACGCACGGCACGCCGGCGGACTTCATCGCGCGGATGGCTTCGACCTTGTCACCCATCATGCGGATGGTGTCGGCCTTGGGGCCGATGAAGATGAAGCCGGACTCTTCCACGCGTTCGGCGAAGTCGGCGTTCTCCGACAGGAAGCCGTAACCCGGGTGGATGGCCTGGGCGTCGGTGACTTCCGCCGCGGCGATCAGCGCCGGGATGTTGAGGTAGCTCTGCGGCGACGGCGCCGGACCGATGCAGACCGACTCGTCGGCCATGGCCACGTGCTTGAGGTTGCGGTCGACCGTGGAGTGCACGGCCACCGTGCGGATGCCGAGGGTATGGCACGCGCGCAGGATGCGCAGCGCGATCTCCCCTCGGTTGGCGATGACGACTTTGTCGAGCATGGCGTGCCCCTCAGCCGATCACGAACAGCGGCTGGTCGAATTCCACCGGCTGGCCGTTCTCGCCGAGGATGGCGACGATGGTGCCGGACTTGTCGGCTTCGATCGGGTTGAACATCTTCATCGCTTCGATGATGGCCAGGGTTTCGCCTTCCTTGACCTGCTGGCCAACGGTGACGAAGGCCGGCTTGTCCGGGGCGGACGAGGCGTAGAAGGTGCCGACCATCGGCGAGCGCAGCACGTGGCCTTCCGGCAGCGCCGGGCCCGGCTTGGCGGTGCCGCCGGTGGAGGCTTCGGTCGGCGACTGCATCGGCATCGCCTGCGGCGCCGGAGCGGCCGGAGCGGCGTACACCGGGGCTGCAATCGGGGCGGCATAGCCGGCCACCGGGGCGCGCGACAGGCGCACCGACTCTTCGCCTTCCTTGATTTCGATTTCAGCCAGGTTCGACTCTTCCAGCAGGTCGATCAGCTTCTTGATTTTGCGGAGATCCATGGTGGCCTCTTTGCTCTTGATGTCAGTGTGGTGGGGAGTGCGGTTGCACTCGGGTCAAAGCAGTTCGTAGAACTCGCGCAGCTGCCGCGTACGGTCGCGCGTCTGGGTGATCAGGCACTGCATCTTCGCGGGATTGCGCGAGGTGCCGTCTGCGTTGAAGGCGTACACCGCCTCGCAGTCTGCATCGCGCAGGGTGATCCAGATGCGCTGGGCCTTCACCAGCTGCTGTTCGGCCTCTGCGCAGCGGCTGCAGCTGCCATCGGCCGCCTGTGCCTTCAGTTCGCCGCGCGCCTGGATGTAGATGGCGTTCAATGCGCTGTCGGCATCATCCAGGCGATCGGAATCGCACATGTCGCGCTCGTAGCCGCCGGTGGCCTGCGCGCAGTCAATGCCTGCGGCCGCGCGCTCGGCGGCGACGCTGGCGCCGCAGATGGCGGCCCACAGCACGATGCTGGCCAGCACTCTTGGCAGCATCTTCACGCGCTGGCCGCCTGCACGCGCAGCAGTGCCGCGTCCATCGCGTAGCGGTAGCTGTCGGCACCGAAGCCGCATACCACGCCCACTGCCTTGTCACTGAAGTAGCTGTGCTGGCGGAACGGCTCGCGGGTATGCGGGTTGGACAGGTGGATCTCGATGAACGGCACCGCCACCGCCGCCAGCGCATCGCGCAGGGCGACCGAGGTGTGGGTGAAGGCGGCGGGGTTGATCAGGATGAAAGCGGTTCCGTCACTGCGCGCGGCCTGCACGCGGTCCACCAGCACATGCTCGGCGTTGGACTGGAGGCTTTGCACGGTGTGCCCGGCGGCCGATGCCTGGGCGGCCAGGGCCTGGTCGATGTCGGCCAGCGTGGTGTGGCCGTAGACCTCCGGCTCGCGGGTGCCGAGCAGGTTGAGGTTGGGGCCGTGCAGGACCAGCAGCTTCGCCATGGGATCCGGAAGACGGGAAAGGGCGGCAGTCTGGCGGAACCGGCGGATGCTGTCCAGTTCGGCGAAGTTTGCAGCGTTTCAATCGATTGTTTGAAATCTGCCGGAGTGCCTGTGGCCGTATGGCGGGCGCTGGATCAAGGCGCGCTGAACGTGGTGCTGGCCGGGGATGCTGGCACGTAGGCCGACGATGCCGGCAAGGCCGGGCGATGACCGACCCCGCAACGGGCCGTGATGCGGTAGATCCACGCCATGCGTGGATGAAGGAAGTTCGGTGCGCAGCAAGCTACGCACCCACCGAGGGGCGGCCCAAGGTGCGCTGCACGCCACCCACCGCCCCCGCCACGCACCCGCTCAGGTCTCCAGCGGCACCGTCGGCACCACGTTCGGGAACACCTCCTCCAGCGGCTCCCGTTCCCCCGGCTTCGGCGCCGGCCAGTTGTAGGCATTCACCGGCTGCGCGCGATTCACCCACAACGCGTAATGCAGATGGTCGGCGCGGCCATCGCCGGTATTGGGGTGGATCAGGATGGTCAGGCCCAGGCTGTTGAGCTGCAGCCAGGGCACCAGCACCGGCAGCAGGTCGTTGGTGAAGCCGAAATAGAACGACGGGGTGACGTGTGGTCCGCGCGGCTCAAGGTTCCAGTTGCCCAGCTCCACCGGGAAGCGCTCGGCGGCCCAGCGCCGCAGCAGCGCGGCCTTCTCGAAGCTGTCCTCATCGAAGTAGATGTGCGCGTGATAGCTCTTGATGGCGGTGTAGGCGCGTGGCCGGGTGGGCAGCGTGGCCTCGCCGGGGCGCACGCTGGCCGGGCGCGGGGTGGGTTCGCTGGCCGTGGCCTGGCCCCAGGGGCTGCGGCCCTCGGGCGCTGGCGGAACGATGGCGCGGAAGCCGGGCCGCCCGGGTTCGGTGATGTTCACGCCGCTGTCGCTGCGTACGGCCGCGGTGGCGGTCGAGGCACTGGCCAGGCCACCGGCGGCCAGTCCGGCCGACGCGATCAGGCGTCGGCGGGTGGGTGAGAGCAGGTCGGCCCAGTGGGCGTCATCGTCGCCGGCGTCGACGAGGGGCTGCGGGTCCGGGTGCATGGAGGGCTCCGTGGCGGCACTGTGTGGGCAGGCAAGCACGCTCGGGCAGCGCGCACGGTGGTGTCCAATAAGCAGCCGGTATCACCTCATGCACGGCCGCCTTCATCGCCATTGAGTGCGACCGGGTGGCGGGCTAGGGTGCAGGTCTGCCGCCCCGGAGCCCGCCATGACCTCGCCCGATGCCGATACCCAACGCAAGCGCGCGGCCTTCCGCCAGCTGCATGCAGCAGGGTGCTTCGTACTGCCCAATCCGTGGGACGTGGGCAGTGCCCGCTACCTGCAGCGGCAGGGCTTCCAGGCACTGGCCACGACCAGTGCCGGCTGCGCCTGGAGTGAAGGGCGGCCGGATGGGGCGGTTTCGCTGCAGGCCACGCTGGAACATCTGCGGCTGATGGCGGCAGCGACACCGCTGCCGTTGAACGCCGATTTCGGTGATGGCTTCGGTGATACGCCGCAGGCGGTGCAGGAGGCGGTGGCGGCGGCGATCGATACCGGCATCGCGGCGTTGTCGATCGAGGATGCCAGTGGCGTAGCCGATGCGCCGCTGCGGCCGATCGGGCAGGCGGTCGAGCGACTGCGTGCGGCACGTGCGGCCATCGACCACGCGGGGGGCGATGTGCTGCTGGTCGGGCGGGCCGAGAATTTCTTCGTTGGCGTACCGGATCTGCAGGACACCCTGCAGCGCCTGCGCGCCTATGCCGAGGCCGGCGCCGATGTGCTGTATGCACCGGGCATCAGCACGCGCGAACAGATCAGCGCGGTGGTCGCCGCTGCGGGGCCGAAGCCGGTGAACCTGCTGGTCGGTGGACCGACACCGCTGAGCCTGCAGGACATCGCCGCACTCGGCGTGCGCCGGGTCAGCCTGGGCGGTGCGCTGGCGCGCGCGGCGTGGGGTGGGCTGATGCAGGCGACCCAGCCGATCCTGCAGGACGGCCGCTTCGATGGCCTGCAGCAGGCGGCTTCCGGGGCCGCGTTGAACGCGCTGTTCCGCTGAGGGAAACCCCGGTGCGGACTCTGGCCAGCAGGGACAGTGGATCCACGCCATGCGTGGATGGATGCGCCTGCGGCTACAGCGCCTCCGTCTCACTCTCGGGCAGGACCACGTCCGGTTCCAGGTCGGGCAGCAGCAACTGCAACAGCCCGGGGTTGTCCGGCAGCGCGGCGCCATCCAGATAGCGCCATTGCGTGGTACCGACGCGCCGCACAGCGACCATGAATGACGTGCTGCGCATCGGCGCTTCGCGCACGCGCAGCAGTGACTGGCGCGGTACGAAGCAGACTTCCTCGTCACCGGCCGCATAGGTGCGGCCCGGTACGCCCGCCTCGTCGCTGATGATGGTGACGCCGGCCTTGCGCAGTTCCTTTACCGTGTCGCGGGTCGCCCGCGCATAGGCCTCGTCGCCGCCGGCCAGCTGCTTCAGGCTGGGATGGGTGCGCGCGATGATCAGCTCGGTATCGCCCCGGGCGAAGGCGTCCATCATCGCCTGCACCTCCTTGCGCAATGCGGCCGAGTCTTCCGGACTGAGCTCACCGGCCAGCGCGGGCGCAACGGCCATTGCCATGGGCAGGGCCAGCAGAAGGGCAAGCAGATATCGGTGCATCGTCGGGTATCTCAGCGGGAACCGCCGCACTATACGGTGGATGCGGAAACAGCGTCCCACGCATGGAGCTGGTATCCCGGGCGTCGCTACTTACTATTGGTAGGTAGTGAATTCCGGACATCCCCATGCACACCCTCATCGTTACCGCCCATCCTGAATCCGCCGCGTTGACCCATGCCATCGCCAGGCGCATCGGCGAAGCCATCACCGCGTCGGACGCCGCCAACCGCGTGACCCACGCCGATCTGATGGCCGAAGGCTTCGATCCGCGCTTCAACATGCAGGACCAGGCGCTGTTTCGTGGCACCGGCGCAACGCCGGCCGACGTCGCCGCCGAGCAGGCGCGGCTGGAGGCTGCCGACACGTTGGTACTGGTCTACCCGTTGTACTGGTGGTCGTTCCCCGCGCTGCTGAAGGGCTGGATCGATCGTGTGTTCACCCAGGGCTGGGCCTACCAGGACGGTGCCGATGGCAAGGTGCAGAAAAAGCTGCAGCGGTTGCGCGTGCACCTGGTCGGCATCGGCGGGGCCGGCGCGGACATGATCGAACGGCGCGGCTACGGTGCGGCGATGAAGACCCAGATCGACATGGGCATCTTCGACTACTGCGGCGCGCGCGTGCTGTCGTCCCACCTGCTGCTGGACGCCGATTCCGGTACAGCCGAAGCGCATCTGCAGACCGCGCTGGCGATCGGCCGTAAAATCGGTACTCCGATGCGCTGACCGCCGTGCTCCACCGATGCCTGCCAACGCCGCACCCACGCGCCGCCGATTGACCCGTGAGCAACGCGCCCGCCAGTTGCTGGACGTGGCCTGGGCGCTGGTCGGCGACGAAGGTACCGATGCGCTGACGCTGGGGCGGCTGGCCGAGGCTGCGGGTGTGACCAAGCCGGTGGCCTACGATCACTTCGTGACCCGCAATGGGCTGCTGGCCGCGCTCTACGATGACTACGACGGCCGCCAGACGATGGTCTTCAACGAGCGCATCGGCCGCGCGCGGGCGCAGTTGGCCGATCGTGCGGCGGCAATCGCCTCCGGCTACATCGACTGCATCCTCAGCCAGGGCAGTGAAGTGCAGGGCATCCTTGCCGCGTTGGTCGGTGCACCTGAACTGCACGAGGTGCGGCGGCGCTACCAGCAGGACTTCATCGACAACTGCGACACCTGGCTGGGCCCATTTGTGGCCGATGGCACGGTGCCACTGGCCGGACGCTGGGCGATTCTCGGTGCGGCCGAGGCCCTGTCCGAAGCCGTGGCGGCAGGCGCGCTGGACAAGACCGGCGCCGAGGCAGAGCTGCAGCGCTTGATCGTGGCGACGGTCAAGCGGCGCTGAGCCGCTCAGGCGTCGGCAGTGTTGCCGGCCAGCGCCGCGAACCCGGCGGCCAGACGCTCGCGCACAAGGGCATCGCGTGCGTCGCGGCTTTCAGAACCCAGCACCACGGTGATCAGGCGAACCGGCTGATCCCGCCCGGGCACCGACCGGCATGCGGTGGCGGCCAGGCAGAAGCCTGCTGCCTGGGTGTAGCCGGTCTTCAATCCATCCACGCCGTTTTCGCCAAGCAGGGCGTTCTGGTTGCTGCGGCTGAAGCTGCCATGCGCGAACGCGCGCTGCGCGGTGATTGCCAGTATCTGCGGGTGGTCATTCAGCAGGCAGGCGGCGAGCACGGCCATGTCGCGCGCGCTGGACGCATGGTGCGCGGTGGTGATGCCGGACACGCTGGCGAACCACGTGCTGCGCAGGCCAAGCTGGCGCGCGTGCCGGTTCATGCGGTCCAGGAACGCAGGCTGTGATCCGTCCAGATGGCGCGCGATGGCCAGCGCCGCATCATTGCCGGAGACGATCATCAGCCCTTCCAGCAGGCGTGCCAGGCTGACCGTTTCGCCGGGCACCAGGCCCATGCGCGTTTCATCATCGGCCACCGCATGCACATCTTCGGCGACGATGGTGACCACTTCGTCCCACGCACGAGCGTTCTCTTCGACGCATTCGTAAGCGGCGTAGGCGGCCATCAGCTTGGTCAGCGAGGCCGGCTGCCGCGCGATGTCCGCGTTGTGCTGGTGGATCACCGCGAAGGTGCTGGCTTCGATGGTGATGGAGGAGTGCGCAGTCGGCGATGGCGACATGTCGGGAAGGCTGTGCTGGGATGCCGCACGAGGATAGCGGATCGCGGGTGTGCGGACCGGCTTCCGGCATGAATCTTGCCTCTGCATCGACCCGTACGAATGTGCCGGCAAGTACGCTAACGTTGCGCCTCCGCCGGGCCGGAAAGCCCGATTTTTCAGTAGCGAAGGGACATCCATGAAGAAGCGTCTGATCGTCACCGGCCTGGCCTGCTTGATGCTGGTGGCATGCGCCAACCCGAAGAACACCGTGATTCCGCAGGACGTGGACCAGTTGGCCACGATCAAGCCCGAGCTGGAGAAGCTCACCCCTGAAGAACAGCAGTTGGCTGCCGCCTACATCGTGCGTGTGACCCTGACGTCGAAGATGGCCGGCGTGTTCGGTGGCAAGGAAGGCCAGGGCATTCCGCCGGGCATGACGCTGGGCAAGGCCGTGGAAGAGCAGCGCCGCTTTGTCGAAGAGCGGAAGGCCGAGGAAGCGCGCCAGGCCGCGTTGAAGGCGGAACTTGAAGCGCGTCGCGAAGCGGCGATGAAGCCGCTGCGCGAGGCGGTCACCGTCACCGTGGTGTCCAAGGACATCGAAGTGCAGCGTTCGCACGGCATCACCACCGACGAATTGCTGGTCGTGGATTTTGGGTACCAGAACAACACCGGCAAGGACATCGCCGGCGTGAAGGGCTATGTGTCGGTACGCGATCTGTTTGGCGAGGAGATTTCTGGATTCGCCATCACCAATGACGTGACCATTCCGGCTGGCCAGAGCGTGATCTGGCAGGGTAGTCGCTCGGTGCGCTTCTCGCAGACCAAGAGCAATGACCGCAAGCTGGCCAGCCTGGATGAGAGCAAGTACACGGTGGTGTGGACGCCGGAAGCCGTGGTGTTCGTTGATGGCAGCTCGCTGACCTTGCCGCAGGACGCGGCGTCCTGAGGCCGTCGGCCGGACCTGATGGCGGGTCCGGCCCCTTGGGCGCTGCCGCGGTGGCGCCCGCACACTCCTGCAATATAGCAATGCTATAACGTTGCAAAAGCGGCGCGATCCGCCGCTGAGCCGTCTGCAGGAGCCCATGACCCGACCCGTTGCGCGACGTTGGCTGTGCCCGTCGATCCTGGCCGTACTGGCCGCGCTGAGCGGCTGCCAGCCGAATCTGCGCACCGATGCTGTTCCCATCGCCGAAGCGCGCCCGCACAACGTGATCGTGATGATCAACGACGGTGCCGGTTGGGGCACCTGGGATGCCGCCGCCTACTGGCAATACGGCAGCCGCGAAGGCGCGCCGTATGCGGATTTCCCGCAGCGCCTGGCGGTAACCACCTTCCCGTTGAACGCCAGCAGCCAGCCGACCCGCGACAACGCGCAGACCCTGGGCTACGACGCAGGCAAGGCCTGGGACAGCGAACCGGTGCCGGCGCAGGACCTGCCGTTCGTCGGCTACCAGTACCTGGCGGCAGTCGCGACCGACAGTGCTGCGGCCGGTACGGCGTTGTCCTCGGGCATCAAGACCTACAACAACGCCATCAATTACAACAACGATGGCAATCCGGTCGAGTTCAATACGCTGCGCGCCAAGCGGCTGGGCATGGCGACCGGTGTGGTGACCTCGGTGCCGTTCGCGCACGCCACGCCGGCAGCGTTCGCGGCGCAGAACGAGTCGCGCAACAACTATCACGCGATTGCGCACCAGATGCTGGCGCAGGGCCACATGGACCTGGTGATGGGCACCGGAGGTCCCGGCTACAGCGTTGATGGTCGCGCCTGTGACGAAGGTGCCGGCGCGGCGAAGGCCGAGGGCTGCGCGAACCCGTGGGAATGGGTCTCCCCGCAGGACTGGCAGCAGCTGGAAGCGGGCAGCACCATTGCCGGCAATCCATCGGGGCCGTGGCGCCTGATCCGCAGCAAGGAGGCGTTCGCCGCGCTGGCGCAGGGACGGCTGCCGGCCGACCGGCCGCTGATCGGCGTGCCGCGCGTGGCCAATACGCTCCAGCAGGCGCGCCAGCTGCAGGTGCTGGGCAAGGATGCGGCCACGCCTTCCGGGGTAAGGAAGATCGACAGCGTGCCCGATCTTGCGACCATGACGCGTGGCGCGCTGCAGTTCCTGCAGCAGCGTTCGGCCAAGGGCCTGTTCCTGATGGTGGAAGGCGGCGCCACCGACTGGGCCGCGCATACCAGCGCCTGCGGCACCGAGTGGCACTACGGCCAATGCAGCGACCAGCCGCAGTACGGCCGCCTGATCGAGGAAACCGTTGAGTTCAACGACGCAGTGGCGGCAGTGGTTGAATGGATCGAGCGCAACGGTGGTTGGGAGCGCAACCTGCTGATCGTCACCACCGACCACGACAACAGCATGCCGATGGGCCCGGATGCACAGAACGTTGCCTTCGCGCCGGTACGCAACAACGGCCGCGGACGCATGCCGGGGATGAGCTTCCGGCCCACCGGCAACCACTCCAATGCGCTGGTGCCGCTGTGGGCCAAGGGCGCAGGTGCGGAGCTGCTTGGAAAGCGCGTGCGGGGTGTCGATGCCGGTTACCGCCAGCACGTGCGCTGGAATGACGGCAGCTACATCGACAACACCGACGTGGCTGCGGCGGTGCAGGAGGCGCTGCAGCGCTAGGGGCGTGCCGGCCAGCGGCCGGCCGCTGCAGGCTGCCCGGTTGGCGAGGTTGCTGGCCAACGGCCGGCGCTACCGGGAGTGCTGCTGGGCGGCGGGACCGGACTGGCCAGCTGCCGTGCCAGCTCGGCGTTGGCCACGTGGCCGTGCAGGAACAACAGGCTGCCGTAGATGTTCATGAGCGTGCCTCCACTTGAGTGGATTGCACGATACGGGCAGCATGGACGGGCAAAAAGCGACATTTCCGCAAGCATGCCTTGAGAGGAATTCAAGCCTCATGTCCCGTCCGCCCCTCCATGCCCTGCAGGGCTTCGTGGCTGCCGCCCGGCTCGGCAACCTGTCACGCGCAGCGGCGTCGATGAGCCTGACCGTCAGTGCGCTCAGCCATCAGATGCGCCAGTTGGAAGAGCGGCTGGGGCAGCCGCTGCTGGTCCGCCAGCCGCGTGGCGTCACCCTCACCCTGGAAGGGCAGCGCCTGCTCGACCAGGTCGGCCCGCATCTGGATGCGATCAACGAAGCCTTCCAACCCTATGCGGCACGCGCCGAGCACGTGCTGACGATCAGCGCGGTACCGTCGATGGCGTCGGCGTGGCTGGTGCCGCGGCTGGGGCATTTCGTGGCTGAGCACCCGCAGATCGAGATCAACCTGCAGTCGAGTGAGCGCCTGGTTGATTTCGAGCGGCAGCGCCAGTTCGATGCCGCGCTGCGGCTGGGCAGCGGGCAGTGGCCGGGCCTGGTGGTGGAGCCGCTGTTCGACGAGTGGCTGCTGCCGATGGCCAGCCCGGCGTTGATCGAACGCATGGGAGGGATCGACCGCGTGCCGCTGAACCAGTGGCCGCTGCTGGGGGATCCCGACGGTGCGTGGGGTGCCTGGTTCGCGCTGAGTGGACAGAACCCGCCGCCGCGCTTCGTGGCGGTGCTGGATGATTCGGAGGCGCACCACCGCGCGGCGCTGGACGGGGTAGGCGTGGCGCTGGGACGGGTGACGCGGGCGCGCCTGCTGCTGGATTCCGGCCAACTGGTGGCGCTGTCCAGCCTGCGACTGAAAACCGCCTGGCCGCATTGGCTGGTCTACCCGCAGCGCTCGGCTCGCCATCGCGGCTTCCTGGCCTTCCGCGACTGGCTGCACGCTCAGGCCGCCGAGCACGTTCGGCACATGGCAGACGCGCATTTGTAGCGTCGAGCCATGCTCGACTGCGTGTGCGCGGCATTCACCGTACCAACGTAACCGCCTGCCCGGCACGGGCGAAGGCTTCGCCCAGCAACGAGCCTGCCTTGATCGCCTCCACGTCCTCGAACAGCGCCTGCAATGCATCGGCCGGGCGTGAGGCCGGCGCCGCGACCGCCTGCTGGATCGCGGTGAAGCGGTCGGCCAGTACGCGGTGGCCGGGATGGACCTGTGCCCATGCCGCCAACGGTTGGCGCACGCCGGCGGCGGCATCCAGGCGCTGCTGCTCGAACAGGGTGATCGCCGCCGCCGACGTCTCGGCCCGCTCGATCTTGGCGTGGCGCAGTTCGCGGCTGAGGAACAGGTCGTAGGCCGCGCCACGACCGACCGCGATGCGCAGGCCATCGCGGTCCAGGTCGGCCACCTGCTGCGCAGGGCTGTCCTCGCGCACCAGGTAGGTGCCTTCGATCTCCACATAGGGGGCGCTGAAGGCGATGCGGTCGGTGCGCGCCGGATCGATGGCCAGGAAGGCCAGGTCCCAGGCATCCTCGCTGGCCGCAGCGACTACCGAGGCCGCGGCGTCGTGGCAGGTGAAGCGTGCCTGCACGCCCATGCGCTGCGCCAATGCCGTGGCCAGTTCCAGCGACGGCCCGCGCGGTGAGCGCGCGTCCCCCTGCGCCAGTACCGGATTGCCCAGGTTGATGGCCACGCGCAGGAAGCCCAGCGGTGCCAGCGCACTACGATGATCGGCCAGGGACATGCAGGACTCCGCGGGGAAAGGGCGGTCCAGCATGCCAGTGCCGCCCTGCAAGGCCGTGTCAGTATCCGGTTATCCTGCGGACATGAACCCCATCCTGCACGTTGAGATACCGGTCACTGACCTGGCCCGGGCCATCACGTTCTACCAGCAATGGCTGCAGGTGGCGGTGGACGAACCGATCCTGCTGCACGACTGCAGGATGGCGTACCTGCCGTTTGCCGATGAGGCCGCCGGCGCCAGCATGTCGCTGGTGCAGGGTGCGGACTACCGGCCCTCCGAACAGGGCGCGCGCATCTATATCGGCGTCGATGACCTGGATGCCAGCCTCGAGCGTGCGCTGCAGGCCGGGGCCGAGCTGCGCTTCGGCCCGGCCGATGCCGGCGACTGGCGCGTGGCCGAGATCCGCGACAGCGAAGGCAACCGGATCGCATTGCAGGCGCGCGGGGTTCTGTAGCGTCGAGCCATGCTCGGCTGCTGTTGATTTCGCTGTCAATGCACCAGTCGAGCATGGCTCGACTCTACAAATGCACCAGTCGAGCATGGCTCGACTCTACAAAGGCGTCAGTCGAGCATGGCTCGACGCTACACGTGGGTCGCGGCACGCGAGCGCTGCAGCCAGTCGTTGATCGCTGGATCCAGCCGTGGGTCGTCCGGCAACTGCATGCCGAAGCGTTGCTGCAATACCTCGCGCACGTCGCCAACATCATGCAGCGGGCGCTTGTCCGGTGCCTGGCCGGGGCGGTACTCGGTGTAGTTGCCGCTGCCGATGGTGCGTCGCCAGTCCGGCCCGGTCAGTGACGCGCGCAGCTGGCCGGGGAAGCTGGAATCGGGATGGGTGCACACGTACCAGTTGCCCACCACGTTGTCGATCGGTGCCGGCGCGTGCAGGTCGAAGCGATACATCGCCCGCCAGCCATCGCTGGACTCGGCGGACAGCACGAAATCCGCCTCGCCGGGCAGGCGCTGCAGCAGGAAGCGCTCGTGAGGCGTGGCCTGCGGCTGTGGATCATGCAGGCGCAGCGGCACGGTCGGGGTCAGGCTGCCGAAACCGGCATCCACCAGCCAGTCATCGCCGTCCACCTGCACGCGCAGCAGCAGGTGGGTCCGTGCGGTCAGTTCGCCGTCCTGGGCGGCCAGCAGCACGCGCGCGCTCAACGGCTGCGCATCGAAGCCCAGCGCCTGCAGCAGCGCCAGCAGGCCGCCATTGAGTTCGAAGCAGTAGCCGCCACGGCGGTCGTCGAGCAGCTTGCGCTGCACGCTGTCCAGGTCGATCGGCACTGCATCGCGCAGCAGGCAGCTGAGGGTTTCGAACGGCAGCAGTGCGTTGTGGCGCTGCTGCAGCAGGGTCAGGCCCGCCAGCGTCAGCGGTGGCGGCGCATCCAGCTGCAGGCGTTGCAGGTAGCGGGGGACATCGAGCGTCGTCATGGGGGCACCGGGCGGGGGAGGGAGGTCCACTGTGCTCCCCCAACCGGGGTTGAGGTCAAGCACTGCGCGGGTGTCATCCCCCCGTCGCCTGTGCCGGGTACAAAGGCCGCGTCCGCCAGCAATCGGTGGGACTGAACCAAGAACGCCCTAAAGTTGCTCCATTTCCAGCCGATACAGGTGCGTCCTTCCGCCTGGAGCCTGTCATGTCGGCCGTTGTCCCCCACCTCCGGTCCCTGCGCATGCGGTTTGCCGCGCTGCGCTCGGCGTCCCCCGGCCTGCTGCTGTGGCTGCAGCCGCACCGGCTCAGCGTAGCCAACAAGCTCAAGGCGACCCTGTGGGTCTGTGGCCTGGGCCTGATCGCGATCGCTGCCGTCTACGCCTGGACCGGCCATGCCAGCACGCAGGCGGCGCGCAGCCAGGCCAGCTACCAGCACGGCCGCGATCTGGCCGCGAGCCTGGCCACGCGGGTGGCCGAGGCGCGTCGCCTGCAGACCCAGTATGCACGCAGTTTCGACGATGCCGACCGCGCGCAGCTGCTGGCGACGCAGAAGGCGCTGCAGGCCGATCTTCAGGCGCTGCGCGCGATACCGATGGATGCCGGCCGGCGCAAGGCGCTGCAGGCGCTGACCGAAGCCGCCGGTGCATTCTCGCAGGGGGTGGCCGCCCTGTTCGAACGCGTCGATGAGATGGGTCGTGGCGATGCCGGCCTCGCCGCGCAGCTGCAGCAGGCCGCCGACACCCTGCAGGTGCAGGTGGATGCGCTGCAGCGGCCCTCGTTGGCACTGTCCCTGCAGAAGATGCGCCGACAGGAGGCGCTGCTGCTGCTCGATGGCGATTCCACCCATGCCGACCGTGCGAGCGAAGAGAAACTGCCGTTCGATCTCGCGCTGGTGGGCCTGCCGACCGATGCGCAGGATGCCCTTCGCAACGGCATGGAGGCCTATCAGGTCGCCCTGCTGGGTTACACCGCCGCCCGCGTCGGCCTGGACGTGGAAGCGCAGTCGCTGCTGGATACCGCCGCGGGCGTAGCGCCGGCGCTGGCTGCCTTCCAGCAGGCCCAGGTAGAGGCGCTGGCCAAGGCACAGGCCCGCCAGCAGGCCGGCGCACGCACCATGAGCGTGCTGTTCGCAGTGACCCTGCTGCTGGTCGCCGGCGTGTTGATCACCAGCCTGGTGCTGGTGCGGCGTGCGGTGCGCCAGCCGATCCAGGACACCCTGCGTTTCGCCAGCGACATCGCCGACGATCGCCTCGACACTACCCTGCGCGTGTACAACGCCAACGACGAGATCGGCCAGCTGGCACAGCGCCTGGTCGACATGCAGCAGCGCCTGCGTGCGCGCATCGAGACCGAGCGTGCCGTTGCGCGCGGCAATACCCGCGTGCGCCAGGCGCTGGACAGCGCGCAGACCGGGCTGATGGTGATCGATGCCGAGGGCCAGGTGGCCTACGTCAATCCGGCACTGCTGCAGCAGCTCGAACGCCAGCTCGAAGACCTGGTGGGCAGCGATGCGGTGCGCCTGCATCCGGCGCTGGCCAGCCTGGCCGGCGTGCGACAACGCGAAGAACGCGAGATCGGTCATGCCGGTGTGCGCTACCAGCTGATTGCCAACCCCATCATCGACGAAGGGCAGTTCCTCGGCGTAGCGGTGGAATGGCGCAGTCGTGCGCTGGAGACGCTGCTGGAAACCGAAGTGGCTGCCCTGGTCGATGCGGCGGCACAGGGTGACCTGCATGGCCGTATCGCGCTGGAGGGCAAGCAGGGCTTCGTGCGCACGTTGTCGACCAGCATCAATCGCCTGCTGGCCACCTTTGAAACCAACCTCGGTGACCTGCAGGCACTGCTGGCCGCGCTGGCCCGCGGCGACCTCAGCGTGCGCATGGAGGGGGACCTGCAGGGCGTGTTCGCGCGCATGCGTGATGATGCCAATGCGACCGTCGCGCAGCTGGGCCGCATCGTCACCCGCATCCAGCAGGCCACGTCCAGCCTCGATACCGGTGTCGGTGAGATCGTTGCCGGCCATCACGATCTGTCGCAGCGCACCGAGCAACAGGCCGCCAACCTGGAAGAGACCGCAGCGTCGATGCATGAGCTGACCGACACCGTTGGCCGCAACGCCGATGCCGCCGGTCGCGCCGATGCCCTGGTGCAGGGTGCGGCAGCAGTGGCCCAGCGCGGAGGCGAGGCAGTCGGCCAGGTGGTGGCAACCATGCATGGCATCAGTGAAGCGTCACGGCGGATCGGTGACATCACCCAGCTGATCGATGGCATCGCCTTCCAGACCAACATCCTTGCGCTCAACGCGGCGGTGGAAGCGGCGCGCGCCGGCGAGCAGGGCCGCAGCTTCGCCGTGGTGGCTGCCGAAGTGCGCCTGCTGGCGCAGCGCAGTGCCGAGGCGGCCAAGCAGATCAAGGGCCTGATCGAGGATTCGGTGGCGCGCGTCGGGCAGGGCAACCGGCAGGCCGAGCAGGCCGGCACCACGATGGGCGAGATCGTTGGCAGCGTGCAGCAGCTGGCCGACCTGCTGGCTGGCATCCGCAGTGCGTCGCAGGACCAGCATGCCGGCATCGCCCAGGTGAACCAGACCATCGTGCAGATGGAAGCCAGCACCCAGCGCAATGCGAGCCTGGTGGAAGAGGCCGGTGCCTCGACTGCGCAGATGCAGGCGCAGGTACATGCCCTGGCCGAAGCGGTGGGCGCGTTCCGTCTGCAGTCGATGCCGCAGGCGCGCGCAGCAGCCTGAAGCTGCTCCGGTAGTGCCGGCCGCTGGCCGGCACCACTCTTGTGGCTCAATACACGTCGCGGCGGTAGCGCCCGTTTTCCAGCAGCGTTTCCACCACTTCATCGCCCAGCGCGGTACGCAGCACCTGGTCCACGCCCTCGGCCATGCCCTGCAGCGAGCCGCAGACATGGATCACCGCACCGCGCTGCATCCACTCGCGCAGCACATCGGTGGCCACCCGCAGGCAATCCTGCACGTAACCACCCTCGCCATCGCGCGAGAACGCCAGGTCCACCCGTGCAAGATGGCCGGCGGCCTGCCAGGCCTCGATCTCGTCGGCGAACAGGAAGTCGTGTGCGCGCTGGCGCTCACCGAACAGCAGCCAGTGCCCGTGCTCGCCTGCGTGGGCGGCTTCGCGCAGCAGGCTGCGCAGCCCGGCGATGCCGGTGCCGTTGCCGATCAGCACCATCGGGGCGCCACTGACACGATGGAAACCGGGGTTGCGATGCACACGGGCGACGATGCTGGCACCGATCGGCGCATGCAGCGACAGCCAGCCCGAGCCCAGCCCGGCTCGACCGGAGGCGTCATGCACCAGCCGCACCACCAGCTCCACCACGCCATCATCCGTGCAGGAAGCGATCGAATACTCGCGGCTGGGCAGCAGCGGCAGCCCGGCCAGCCACAGGCAGGCATCCTGCACCGCCAGCGCAGCATCGGCGTCGGGCAGCTCGCGTTCGCTGGCCAGCGCCAGCAGCGTGCGCGGATGGCCATCGACCAGCAGTGGCTGCAGCGGGTCCAGCCCATGTGCCTTCAACACGGCACCGGCATGCCGCGCGCTGTGGCGGGGCGCGATGTGCAGGATGTCACCCGCCTGCCACTGCACGTCGGCCGGTGCGGCAAGACGGATACGCCAGATGGCTCCGCCGACGCTGCCCGGGTTGAGGCGCTCGCGGCCGAGCAGGCGCCACTCATGCATCTGCGTCGCCGCAGGCAGCACGCTGTCATCGGTGGTGATGCCGGTCAGCGCACCCAGCTGCTGCTGCCACTGGCGCAGCGCCGGCACCGAAGCAGCATCGACATCGATGTGCTCGAACAGCGGACGCGCGCCGTTGCCGATCAGCCAGCCATCGAACTGGCGGCCGAAGCCGCAGTAGTGCGGATACTGGCGGTCACCCAGCGCGAGCAGGCCGAACTGCAGATGCGACAGGTTCAGGCGTTGCGCGAGCAGCAGCCGCGCCGCGCGGCGCGCCGCATCCGGCGGCTCGCCATCGCCGAACGTGCTCAACACGAGCAGGGCCTGGGAGGTGGCCTGCAGCTTCGCGGCATCGACGCGGGCCAGCGGCAGCACCTGCACCGCATGACCGGACGCCTGCAGCTGCGCGGCCGCACGCCACGCCAGTTGTTCGCCCAGTCCGCTCTGGCTGGCATGCACCACCAGCCACGGCGAACCACCGCCATCGGTGGTCGTTGTCGGCAGCGACCGGCGCAGCCCTCGCGCTGCACGCTGGCTGCGGCGGCGGTCCAGGTACAGCATCCAGCCGGTGATGAAGAACAGGCTCATGCCCAGGCTGCTGAGCATCACCACCACGCGCCCGGGCACACCGAAGTAGCTGCCCGAATGCAGCGCGAACACGCTGGTGGCCAGCTGTCCGCCCGCGCCCTGGCGTGCGTACGGGCGGGCATCGAGAATCGCACCGCTGGCCGGGTCGAGCTGCAGCAGGTCATGCGCACGATCGTGGTGGCCGCCGCGCTGCGACGGATCGCCGGCCATCACCCGCACGTTCAGCGCCTGCCCCGGCTTCTCCGGCAGGCGCAGGTCGATGAAGCCGGTGCGCACGCCGGGCAGCGCGTACAGCGTGGCCTCGATGCGATCGAGGTCCAGTGCCGCGTCGGCGGCCACCTTGTGCTTTGCCGCCGGCGCCACGCCCAGCAGCGTGTTGGCCGCGTTGCGGTACCAGTCGAACGACCACCACAGGCCGGTCAGTGCACTCATCAGGTAGATCAGCAGCACCCAGGTGCCGATCACCGAGTGCAGGCTCCACAGGAAGCCACGGCCGCTGCGCGTCCACTCCACCGCCAGCCAGCTGCGCCAGTGCCACCAGCGTCGTGGCCAGCGCAGGTAAAGACCGGACAGGGTGAAGAACAGCAGCGCGATCGCACAGCTGCCGGTGATCCACTTGCCGCGCTCACCGGCGGCGAGGTGGCGATGCAGGTCTTCGACGAAGTCGAAGAATGCCTGCCCGCGCAGGGCGCTGAAGCGCTCGCCGCTGTACGGATCGAAGTACACCCAGTGGTCCTTGCCGCCGGCAAAGCGCGCCACCGACGGCCGCTGTCCGGTGGCATCCACGCGCAGGCGTTGCAGGGGGCGCTCGCTGCCGGCCTGCAGCAACGGCACCAGTTCACTGAGTGCAAGGGGATGCTGGCCGTCCGCATGGTGCTCGGCGATTTCGGCGAAGCCGGGATTGGCCGCGCGCAGCAGTTCGTCCTCGAAGGACAGCACGGCGCCGCTGAGGCCCATCACGGCCAGGACGGCACCGGCGGTAATGCCCAGCAGCCAATGCAGTTGGAACAGGACGTTCTTGAACATCGAAGGAGAGGGGCCCGGGAGGCTGCCGCCCGCATCCTGCGCAACAGCAAATGAGAATTAGTCGCGGAATTCTCCGTGGCGCCCTGCCTGCGGTCAAGCGGAGGGATCGGCCGGGCGGCGCCCGGCACCCGCCGAGGCAACGTCAACGTCAAAAGCGGGCTATCCGTGGGTTGGCGGGGTGGGTCCGGTTGAGGGGGCGCTGCAAGTACGTCCATGTAAGCTCGGTCGCCGCATCCATGCGGCTCACGCCCCCTCAACCGGACCCACCCCGGCTTCGACAGATTCTCGCGACCTGCCGTAGATCCACGCCATGCGTGGATGCTTTTCGTTCAATTGTCGAAATGTTTGATTTCGATGGAGATTCATCCCCAACAGCCGCCGGAATCTGTCGGAGGTGGGGCGGTGTGGATGGGCAGGACCGTTGGCGCCATGGATGGCGCCATCGAGCCCCCATGGGTGAGGGCGCTTTGCTTGCGAAGCACTGCTTCGCAAGCGCCCGAACGTACAGCCGCCAGCGGCTGGGCCGGACCGCGGAGCGGGGTTTACGGCGTGTCCTGACCACCCACAGTGCCCCGCCATCCCACGGAATGCCCGCTTTTGCTTTGGCTGTTGCCGTTGCATTGAGCAGGGTGCAGGGCTGCAAGCCCTGCAAAAAACACCCTCACTTCACCCAGCCGTCGATCTCGCCGTGCGCGAACGGCCCCAGCTTTGCCTTCATCAGCCGGCCCTGCGCATCGAACAGCACGCTGTAGGGCAGCAGGCCCTGCGTATTGCCCAACTGCACGCTGGCATCGCGTGGCCCCGGCGTCTCGACCACGATCGGGTAGTCCACTGGCACCCGCAGCAGGAAAGCGCGCACGTCGTCCGGGGTATCCAGCGCAATGCCCAGCACCTGCACGCCGTTGTCGCCCTGGGCATCGGCGAAGCGCGCCAGTTCGGGCATCTCTTCCACACAGGGCGCACACCAGCTGGCCCAGACGTTGATCAGCAGCGGGCGGCCGGCGAAGCGAGCGCGCAGGTCCAGCGGCTGTCCCGCCAGGTCCGGCAGCGTCAGCGCCGGCAAGGGATCACCCACCTGCAGCGTGGGCGTCACGGCCGTCGCTGTGGAAGCCGTCGCTGGTGCGGCCGGTGCAGACGGGCCGGGTGACAATCGATGCCCGGCCCACAGGCCGAGGCCGGCGGCCAGCACCGCTGTCCACAGCAGCGCTGGCCGTTGCCACTTCATCGTGCGGTGCGCAGCAGCGCTTCCTCGACCACCGCCTGGGTCAGCAGGGTCGGCAGCACGGTCGGTGGCGCGCCGGGTCCGTACACCACGTACAGCGGCACGCCCACGGCCTTGTGTTCTTCCAGGAACGTGGTGATCTGCGGGTCGACATTGGTGTAGTCACCACGCATGTACACCGCGTTGGTGCGCTTGAGCAGTTCCTTGAACTCCGGCCGCGACAGCACGGCGCGTTCATTGGCCTTGCAGCTCACGCACCAGTCGGCGGTCATGTTGACGAACACCACGCGATTGTCGGCGCGCAGGCGGTCCAGCAACTGCGGCGAATACTCGACCACGTTCTCGCTGGCCGCCTGTGCGGCCCGTGCCGGCGGTGCCAGCTGGGTCACGCCCCAGGCAGGAACCAACGCACCAATCGCCAGCAGCACGCCGAGCAGGGTCACCGCACGCGAGCCGGTCCAGCGGTTGCGCTCGAACAGCCAAAGGCCGAAGGCGAACAGCAGCAGGCCGCCCAGCACCAGCGCCATGCCGTCCACGCCGCGCTGCTTGCCCAGCACCCACAGCAGCCACAGCGCGGTGGCATACATCGGGAAGGCCAGCACGTGCTTGAGCGTTTCCATCCACGGGCCGGGCTTGGGCAGGCGGCGTGCCAGCGCCGGCACGAAGCCGATCAGCAGGAACGGCAGCGCCAGGCCCAGGCCGAGGAACAGGAACACGGTCATCGCCTTCAGCGGCGGGGCAATGAAGGCATAGGCAATCGCCCCGCCCATGAACGGGCCGACACACGCGCTGCCGACCAGGCAGGCCAGCGCACCGGTGAAGAAATCACCGGCCGGGCCGCTGCGGCTGGCCAGCGACTGGCCGAGGTTGCCGATGCCACCGCCGAGGGTGAACACGCCGGACAGGCTCAGGCCCACCGCGAACATGATGTACGCCAGCGCGGCCACCACGCCCGGGTGCTGCAGCTGGAAGCCGATGCCGACCGCGTTGCCGATCGCGCGCAGGCCCACCATCAGCGCGCCGATCACCGCGAAGGCGACCAGCACGCCCAGCGTGTACCAGAGGGCATGGCTGCGCGCACGCTCGGGGCTTTCGCCACTCTGCGCCAGGCTCAGCACCTTCAGCGACAGGATCGGCAGCACGCAGGGCATCAGGTTCAGCACCAGGCCACCGGCCAGCGCCAGCAGCAGCACCCAGACGAACGAGCGGTCCGGATTCGGTGTGGTCACCGGTGGCCGCGTGCGCAGGGCGTTGCCATCGCGCGCGTCGGCGGCGAACTCATTGCGCGCGCCCTCACTGCCGCTGGCGGCGGGAGTGGCGTTGCCGTCGTTGGGCACGGTCGGCAGCAGGCGCAGCGGTGCGCCGTTGGCGGATTCACGTGGCGCGCCGGCGGCGCGCAGCGGGCTGATCACCTCGTTGCGCGCTGGCGCCTGGTCAGTGCTGGCGGAGAGCTTGCCCGCCGGAATCGACAGCTTCACCCGGCGGGTCATCGGCGGGTAGCAGATGCCATCGGTCTGGCAGCCCTGGAAGGTCACCACCAGGGTGCTGTCGACCGCATCAGTGACAGTGCGGCGCAGCGGCAGCGGCACTTCCACCTGGTTGAAGTAGACCGAGACATCGCCGAAGTGCTCGTCGCGATGCGATTGCGCGGCCGGCCAGCGTGGCTTGTCGGCCAGCACGCCGGCGCTGCCTTCCAGCTTCAGCGAGGTGCGGTCGCGATACAGGTAATAGCCGGGCGCTGGGCTGAAGCGCAGCAGCAGGGTGTTGCCGTCACTGGCGATCGCATCGAAGCCGAACGCCTGTTCCGACGGCAGCGGCAGGGCCTGGCTGTTGTTGGCCGTGCCCGGCAGGCGCAGGCCACCGCTGTTGCCGGCACCGGCCAGCGGGTTGTTGAACGGGCTGGCCGCACCCGCACGCGCGGCAGGCGGCGCGGACGCCGCACCGGCGCCCGGCAGGGTGACCTGCACCACGCGCTTCTGCGGCGGGTAGCAGACACCGGCATCGGCGCAGCCCTGGTAACGCACTTCCAGGCTGATGGTGCCGGCGGCCTCGGTCGGCGTGCCGGGCAGGGTCGCCTGCAGGCGCTCGCGATAGGTCTCGACCTCGCCGAAGAAATCGTCGTGGTGCCTGTCGCCCTTGGGCATCTGCAGCGCGCCGGCATTGAAGGCCGGGTCGGCCTTGACGCTGGTGCGGTGGCGATACAGGTAATAGCCCGGTGCGATCTTGAACTGCAGTTGCACCTGGCCCCGTTCGGGGGCACTGGCGGTCAGCGCGAACGCCTGGTCCACCGGCAGCAGGTCCTTCTCATCCAGCGCGAAGGCCGGCAGCGAGAGCCACAACAGGGCGCACAAGGCGGCGCCGCGCGCAAACAGAGTCTTCAATCAGTGTCCTCCCGGGTCTGTGCCCGGATCCAGTCCAGATACGCCGGCAGGCCGGCCCGGGTTTCGACCGCGATGCACTCCGGGAGTTCATACGGATGCAGTTCGACGATCCGGGCAATCGCGTCATCGACGCGGCTCGCGGTGGTTTTCACCAGCAGCTGCAGTTCGGCGTCGGTGGTCACCTCGCCCTGCCAGCGGTAGGTCGACTGCGCGCCATCGAGGCGGGTCACGCACGCGGCCAGGCGCTCGCCGACCAGCGCGTGCGCGATGCGCTCGGCACTGGCCCGGTCCGGGCAGGTGGTCAACAGCAGCAGGACGGGATCGACGGTCGACATGACCGTCGAGTATAGGGCCGCCGCCGGGTCAGGGCCCGGCGGCGGCGGTGGACCGCTGCGTTGCGCGGTCAGTTGGCCAGCTGGCAGGTGGCCGGCTTGGCCGAGGTGAACAGGGCCGGGGTTGCCCACTCGGGGTGGTCGACGAACGGGTTGCGGTTGCCCTGGAAGCTGTAGACCACGTCATTGCGCGCACGCTCGGCATCATCCGGCGGATCGGACAGGTGCCAGTCGATCAGCGTCGACAGCAGGCCCATGTAGGCCGGCGAACTGCTGGTCTTGACGATCTTGCTGCGGTCGTCGGTCAGCTCCAGGTCCGGCTCGGACTGTCCGGTGGCCGCATCCTTGCCGCCCTCGTAGCGGATCGCCATGTACATCACCGCACGCGCCATGTCGCCCTTGCGCTTGCCCCACACCTCGAAGGTGCCGGTGTTGCCGTCCGGCGTGCGCACCCAGTTGGAGTTGCCCGGATAGCCACCGCTGCCGCCGCCCTGGCCGTTGTTGGCCTCGGTGGCGCGCTCGCCGCAGTTGGCGTCGCACTTGCCGAACGGCTTGTTGCCACGGTCGGCGTTCCACTGCGCGTCGGTCAGGTACAGCATGTGGGTGTCGGTATACGGCGCGTACGGCAGGCCCTTGTCACCGGTGGTGCTGGCAAAGCCCAGCGAGTTCGGCCAGGTGTGCTCGCGGTTGTACTTCAGGCCACTGCCGCTGCCGGCGCGATCGGTCACCTTGGCGTAGCTGTGGTTGCGATACGCATCCAGGATCCTGCCGGAATTGTTCGGATCCTCGTCGGCGATTTCCAGGATGGTCCAGGTACTGGTGCCCGAGCCACTGTACGGATAGGCGGTGTGGCCCTTGATGGTGGCGTGCAGCGAGCAGCGCAGCTGGCTGGGGCTGCTGGTGTTCACCTTGGAGTAGTAGCCGGCCGGCACGCCCGGGTTGCCCGGGTCCGGATTGCCGCCGGTGCTGGCCACGGTGAAGGCGATGCGGCTGTCGGCGGCCGGGTGCGCGCCCTGCAGGTCGGTGATGCGCGCGGCGCGGATGTCGAAGCGGCAGGCTTCACCCGCCACCAGCGCGGTGTTGGTGGACAGCTTCACGCTGCGGCCGCTGGCCGGGAACGTCAGCGGCACGCTGCCGGAGGTGCCGCAGCTCAGGGCGAAGGCGCCACTGGCCAGGTTCACCGTCTCGCTGAACACCACTTCCAGGTCGGCGGCGGCCGGGAAGGTGCTGCTGCCCTGCGCCGGGGTGGTGGTGGAGACCGACGGCGGCGTGTTCGGGCCCGGGGTGCCACCGCCGCTGAAGGTCTGGCCGTTGTTGCAGCTGCCAAACGTCTGCTTGGCCGATTCGGCCCAGGTGAAGTGGGCGTACTGGCTGCCGCTGCCGGTCAGCTGCAGCGAGGTGCCCGGCGCCGTGCTGTTGGTCTCGGCCACCGGGATGTTCTGGCTGGTCATGCCGGCGGCAGGGCCGCCGGAGGCGGTGATGGCGCCCTCGTAGCTGAGGAACTGGACCACCTTGCCGCTGGCATCGACCAGGGCGATGCCGTCGTTGGGGCCGTTCTGGATGCCGTTGGTCGGGTAGTTGACCACGGCGATGGTCGCGCTGCCGCAGCCGGCGGCGCTGCCAGCCGGCACCGGCTTGTTGTCGTAGACCACGGCGGCCGAGGCGTTGGCGCCGTTGTACAGGTACAGGCGGTAGCCGGACAGGTCCTCACCGGCGGTGGCCACGACCTCGATCGCTTCGCCGACGTCACCGGCGGCGGTGCTGTCGTCGTAGTGCAGTTCGTTGATGAAGACCTCGGCCTGGGCCGGCGCGGCGGCCAGGGCCAGCAGGCAGGCGGCGGCAAGCGGGGACAGCAATCGCATCGACTACTCCTTGTGATTGGGAATGCGCGGCCGAGCCTAAGGCCGATCCAGTGACACTTTGTCGTAAATGAACGTCAGATATCTGACAGTGCGACGCGGGTCACCAAATGTCGAGGGTTTGGGACACGGGGTTGTCGCGCTGCACCGGCCTGAATGCCTTCACGCAGGGCGGGAATCCGCGCATCCGGGGCGGCGAAAATTTTTCCTCGCCCGGCCTTGAAAGGTCCGGGCGCAGCTCCATCTCTGTCCTGCTCCCGATTCATCGGGCTTTTTCGCGAGCAATGCTGGCAGTCACCTGGGGTGAGTGCTAACATCGCCAGACTTTTTCAGACCAATCAATAACTTAAGAGGTCTCTCATGAGCATCAAGCCGCTGCACGACCGCGTTGTGGTCAAGCCGATCGAAGCCGACGAAATCTCCGCCGGTGGCATCGTCATTCCGGATTCGGCCAAGGAAAAGTCCACCAAGGGTGAAGTCGTGGCCGTCGGCCCGGGCAAGCCGCTGGACAACGGCAGCGTGCGCGCTCCGTCGCTGAAGGTCGGCGACAAGGTCATCTACGGCCAGTACGCCGGCAGCTCGTACAAGAGCGAAGGCGTCGAGTACAAGGTCCTGCGCGAAGACGACGTGCTCGCCGTCATCGGCTGAGCCCCGGCGCGACCTGTTTCAACCTGATCCCCAAATCCCAGCCGCCGGGCCTCGTCCGGCGCTACCAATGAGGTAAATGCAATGGCTGCCAAGGATATTCGTTTCGGTGAAGACGCCCGTTCGCGCATGGTGCGCGGCGTCAACGTTCTCGCCAATGCCGTCAAGGCCACCCTGGGCCCGAAGGGCCGCAACGTCGTGCTGGAAAAGAGCTTCGGCGCGCCGACCATCACCAAGGACGGCGTCTCCGTCGCCAAGGAAATCGAACTGGCTGACAAGTTCGAGAACATGGGCGCGCAGATGGTGAAGGAAGTTGCTTCGCGCACCAACGATGACGCAGGCGACGGCACCACCACCGCCACCGTGCTGGCCCAGGCCCTGATCCGCGAAGGCGCCAAGGCGGTTGCCGCCGGCATGAACCCGATGGACCTGAAGCGTGGTATCGACAAGGCCGTCGTGGCCGCCGTTGCCGAGCTGAAGACCATCTCCAAGCCGACCGCTGACGACAAGGCGATTGCCCAGGTCGGCACCATCTCGGCCAACTCGGACGAGTCGATCGGCCAGATCATCGCTGACGCGATGAAGGAAGTCGGCAAGGAAGGCGTGATCACCGTTGAAGAAGGCTCGGGCCTGGACAACGAGCTGGACGTGGTCAAGGGCATGCAGTTCGACCGCGGCTACCTGTCCCCGTACTTCATCAACAACCAGCAGTCGCAGACCGCTGACCTGGATGACCCGTTCATCCTGCTGCACGACAAGAAGATCTCCAACGTCCGTGACCTGCTGCCGGTGCTGGAAGGCGTCGCCAAGGCCGGCAAGCCGCTGCTGATCGTGGCCGAGGAAGTCGAAGGCGAAGCGCTGGCGACCCTGGTGGTCAACACCATCCGTGGCATCGTCAAGGTCGTGGCCGTCAAGGCGCCGGGCTTCGGCGACCGTCGCAAGGCGATGCTGGAAGACATGGCCGTGCTGACCGGCGGCACCGTGATCTCCGAAGAAGTCGGCCTGTCGCTGGAAAAGGCCACCATCAAGGACCTGGGCCGCGCCAAGAAGGTGCAGGTTTCCAAGGAAAACACCACCATCATCGATGGCGTGGGTGACAAGGCTGCCGTCGATGCACGCGTCGGCCAGATCAAGACCCAGATCCAGGACACCTCCTCGGATTACGACCGCGAGAAGCTGCAGGAACGCGTGGCCAAGCTGGCCGGCGGCGTTGCCGTGATCAAGGTCGGCGCGTCGACCGAAATCGAAATGAAGGAAAAGAAGGATCGCGTCGACGACGCCCTGCACGCGACCCGTGCAGCCGTTGAAGAAGGCGTGGTCCCGGGCGGCGGCGTCGCCCTGGTCCGTGCGGTCACCGCACTGGCCGGCCTGAAGGGTGCCAACGAAGACCAGAACCACGGCATCCAGATCGCCCTGCGCGCGATGGAAGCCCCGCTGCGCGAAATCGTGGCCAACGCCGGTGAAGAGCCGTCGGTCATCATCAACAAGGTCAAGGAAGGCACCGGCAGCTTCGGCTACAACGCCGCCACCGGCGAGTTCGGCGACATGCTGCAGTTCGGCATCCTGGACCCGACCAAGGTGACCCGTTCGGCGCTGCAGAACGCCGCTTCGATTGCTGGCCTGATGATCACCACCGAAGCCATGGTTGCCGAAGCTCCGAAGAAGGACGAGCCGGCCATGGGTGGCGCCGGTGGCATGGGCGGCATGGGTGGCATGGGCGGCATGGACTTCTAAGTCCACGTCCCCGGCGGTCGTTGCCGACCCTGGTCGGCACGCCTTCCCGATGCAAAGAAGAACCCCGCCGCAAGGCGGGGTTTTTCGTTGCCCGGTTGCCGCCGCCGCAGCGCATCGCTACGCTCGGTGGCCATGCCTACCTCGTTCATCATCGTCGACGACTTCCTTTCTCCTGCCGATGCGCAGGGGTTGCGCCAGGCGGCGCTGGGCCTGACCTATCCCGTGCAGGAAGGCGCGTTCCCAGGGCGCAATTCGCAGCAGCGGCTGGATCTGGATGGACTGTCGGGCGCGGTCTCGCGGCTGGTCAACGAACCGCTGCGGCCGGTCAACCCGCTGCAGTCGCACGGCAAGTTCCGGATCACCCTGGCCGGTGATACCGGCCGCGCCAAGGTGCATGCCGATCACTCGCACTGGTCGGGCATCCTCTACCTGAGTGCACCGGAGCACTGCGAGGGCGGCACCGAGTTCTTCCGCCACCGCCGCACCGGCACCGAGCGCATGGCCCTGGATGCAGCGGAGCTGGCCGCATTGGGCTATGCCAACGGCGGCGACATGCATCGCGACATCATCGAGCGCGACAGCAACGACGACAGCCAGTGGGAAATGACCATGCGCATCCCGATGCGCTTCAACCGGCTGGTGCTGCTGCGGCCCTGGTTCTGGCACACCGCCGGGCCCGCGTTCGGCGACCGCCTGGGAAATGGCCGGCTGGTGTACCTGATGTTCTTCGAACAGGCGCGATAAGCGGGGCAGCCATCCGCGCCGCACTCGCCACGCAGGCGTCATCGCACCGTCATTCGACGAATGCCTTCGCCGCGCCGTATTCCCACTGCCATGGCACGCCGGTATCGCCCAGCACGAACGCCACCAGAGCGGGGAACGTGGCCTCCGCCCGCACGTCGTTGCCCAGGATCACCACGCAGCGTTTGTACCGCTCGATGCACACCAGCGTGTTGCCGACCGCATCATCGTGGCCGCCCTTGTAGAAGCCTGCGCCCTGCGAGCCGCGGAAGGTCACCACGCCCAGGCCCGCGGCCAGATCCCTGCGTTGCTGCGCCGCGGGCAGCTCCGGTTGCAGCGTGGGGAACTGGCTGGCGGTGGTGATCGGCAGCTGCGGCCGCACCAGCTCTTTGCGCATTGAAGCCGGTAGTCCTTCGCCGCGCACATAGCCGGCCGCGAAGCGGGCCATGTCGGCGATGGTGGTATCCATCGATCCTGCTGCACGTACCCGGCTGCGCTCGTCGTGCGGCTCGGCCGTGCCGTCCGCAGTCCAGCCATCGGCCAGGTTGCCGGCAAAATCGCTACGCCACGTCATGCTGGTCCGCGCCATGCCGAAGCGATCGAACACGCGCTGCTGCATCAAGGTGCCCACGTTCTGGCCCGGCCGCCCGCGTTCAATCACGAACTGCAGCAGGATCAGCCCATCACCGGAGTATGCGTAGCGGCTGCCGGGGTCGAAGTGGAACTTCAAGCGGCCATCCGGTTCGAGAAAGCCGAAGTTGGCGAAGCCGCTGGCGTGGTTCAGCAGCCGTCGCGGCGTGAGTTGGCGCCAGCGCGCATCACTGGCCAGCACGCTGTAGTCGGCGTACTTCTTCGGCTCGGGCGGGTAGTCCGGCAGCGGCATGTCCAGTGCGGCGGCGATGCTGGCATCCAGATCGATCACCCCGGCCTGGGCGAGCTGTGCGACCAGGTGGCCGAACGCCATCTTGGTCAGCGATGCGGCGTACATCACGGTGTCGGTGCGCAGGGGCTCGCCTGCGGCGTTGCGTTCACCGTAGGCGGCCACGTGCACCACCTTGCCGTCGTCGATCACCGCCAGCGCCATGCCGCGCACATGGGCCGCCTGCATCAGGCGCCGCGCTTCGGCATCGATGCGGGCGGGCGAGGGCACGGGAGGCGGTGCGGCCAGGACCGCCATCGGGAACAGGATCAGCAGGAACAGGGCAGCACGGCGCATGCGTGGAACTCCTGGCTGGACGTGGCGCGATGCTACGCCAGCCCGTTGCCGGCGTCATGGCCCACGGGTTGGCTGGGCACCGGCGGGCGCAGGCAGATCCGTGCGGCCCCCGTACCGATGTCCACCTGGCTGTCCCGCATGGCATCGGCACCGAGGATCAGCGCCGGCCGCGCCTCCAGGCCGATCGCCTTGAACACCGGCAGTTCGCTGATCCGGACCTCCATCGGCGGGTGCTGCCAGCCGCTGCCGGTCATCCCGGGCAGGGTGTACAGCCAGGTGGCCTGCGCGCCGCCGCCCAGCCCCTCGGTGCCCTTTTCGCGCATGCGTACCCGGGCGTCGCTGCCGTCGGTACGCAACCCCAGTGCGCGGGCCGCTGCGGCGTTGAGAACAGTCTGCGCCGCGCCGGTGTCGACTACGGCAATAGCCTCCACACCCGGCGTGCCCAGTGCCAGTGTGATGAAGCCGAACTGGCGCAGGCTGGCAGTGCGCTCGGGCAGCGCATTGGGCTGGCAACCCGGTCCTTCCAGGTTCAATCGGCCAGGCGTCCATAGCGCCAGGCGATTGCCGCCGAAGTCCCAGCGCGTGTCCCAGCGTCCGGTCAGGTCATTGCCGATCAAACCGTCGATGGCCGGATCATCGTCCTTGGCCAGCGAAGACAGGTCGACCTGCATGCCACGGGCCTGCAGCTGCCAGCTGCCCAGCTGCCAGGACGTGCTGCGGGTGCGCTGCAACCGCGCCGCCTTCGCACTTGCGCCCTGGGCGTGCGATACCGCCGCATCCGCATCCTCCAGGCCATAGCGCCTCGCCACGCGGGCATCGACCAGCGTTGCCCCGGCGGCACTGTCGACCACGAAGCGCAGCGGTTCGGCGCGTCCGTCCAGCAGGACGGCCACCGCCGGATGACCACCCTGCGTCCACATCGGCAGCACGTGTTCGGGGGCACCAGACGCCAGCGCAGGCAGCGGCGCAGCAAGCAGGGACAGGAGGATGAGGCGCAAGGGAAATCTCCGCAGTGATCATGGGCACCCATTGGCGCGCAGCGGCGTATCGCGGGAACATCGCTGTTGATACCGTCCTGATACAGACCGGCCCGATACTGCCCGCATGACGACTCCCGCCCGTGTCATCGTTGTCGATGACGACGCCAGCATCCGCGATGCCATCGCTGATTGCCTGCTGCTGCATGGCTTCCTGGTGCGGGTCGCGGCGGACGCGAGGGCGCTCGACGTGGTGCTGCAGAGTGAACGGCCCGACCTGATCATCCTCGACTGGATGATGCCCGGCGAGGACGGGCTTTCGGTCTGCCGCCGGCTTCAGGCACGGGCCATCCCGATCCTGATGCTGTCGGCGATGGGCAGCGCGCCGGATCGGGTGATCGGACTGGAGATGGGGGCGGACGACTACCTGGCCAAGCCGTTCGATCCGCGGGAACTGCTGGCACGGGTACGCGCTCTGCTGCGCCGCCAGCACAAGCTGCGCGCGCAGGTGGCCAGCGAACTGCGCTTTGCTGGTTGGCGGCTGCTGCCTGATCAACGTCGCCTGTTCGCGCCGGACGGAAACGAACTGATGCTCAGCCGCGGTGAGTTCAGCCTGCTGCTGGCGCTGGCCGAACGTCCCGGGCGGGTGCTGGGGCGTGAGCAGCTGCTGCAGCTGAGCCGCGGTGAACCCACCGACAGCGTCGATCGTGCGGTCGACCTGGCGATCAGCCGGCTGCGACGCAAGCTGGGGCAGGCCTCATCCGGTGCTGAAGCCCTGGTGCAGACCTTGCGCGGTGAAGGCTACCGCTTCGACGCCGGGGTACAGGTGCTGTGAGCAGCCGGTGGCCGACCGCGCGCTGGATTGCGATGCTGGCCCTGGCCAGCCTGTTGTTGGCGACCCTGGTCAGCGTGGCCGTGGTTGGCTGGATGCCCCGGCCCGCGCCTCCGCCGATGCGGTTGGACCAGGCCGTGCAGGTGCTGCGCGGGGAGCAGGCCGCAGCGCCATTGGGCCTGCATCTGGCGACACAGGACGCACCACCACAGGGCAGCGCCAGCGACTGGCTCACGCAGTTGGCGGCGCTGCAGATGGGTTTGCCGGCGAAGGAGGTACGCCTGGTCTGGAGTGGGCAGGGCAAGGCGCCGGACGTGCAGGTCATCGAGGGGGGTACCGTGCTCGATGCCACGGCGCGGGCCGGTGTACTGAAGGCGCAGGCGGCAGTACTGACCGCCATGCAATGGCCGCCGTTTGAACTGGGCGTACGCCAGGCCGATGGCCGTTGGCAGGTAGTCGGCAGCGATCACAGCGATCTGGCGGCCTGGCGCCGCCAGGTGGTGCTTGCCCTGCTGGGTGGTGCGGTCCTGCTGGCGCCGCTGGCGGCGTGGGCATCGATCCGGCTGGGACGCCCGCTGCAACGTCTGGCCGAAGCCAGCGCACGGGTGGACCTGCAGGCCGCAGCGCCCTTGCCGGATGACGGCCCACGCGAGGTGCAGATGCTGGCCGCTGCGATCAGCACCGGTCGCGATCGCCTGCATGCGCAGGCACAGGACATGACCCACATGCTGGCCGCCGTAGCGCATGACCTGCGCACGCCATTGACCGGGCTGCGCCTGCGCGCCGAGTTCGCCCCCGCGCCCCAGGCGGCGCGGATGGTGGCGGACATCGAGCGCATGGATACGATGATCGAGCAGGTGCTGGACTACGCACGCGGTGAACTGCAGCCGTTGCAGATGCGCAGTCTGGATCTGGCCGCACTGCTGGAGGACTGCGTGCAGGCGGCGCTGCTGCGCGGAGTCGGCATCTCCATCCAGGGGCCGGACACGCTGCGCTGGAACGGCGATGCGCTGCTGATCCGGCGCGCGGTCGACAATCTCATCGACAACGCCGAGCGCTACGCCGGGACTGTGGAGCTGCAGCTCGCCATGGCCGGCCACAGGGTGCAGCTGGATGTGATGGACCGCGGCCCGGGCATCGCCGAGGCCGACCGTGCACGCCTGCTGCAACCGTTCCAGCGCAGCGAGAGCTCGCGCAGCCGCGCCACCGGTGGCGCCGGGTTGGGGTTGGCTGTGGCCGCCAATGTAGCCAGGCGGCACGCAGGCGAACTGCAGCTGCTGCACCGTGAGGGCGGCGGGCTGATCGCGCGCCTGTTGCTGGGGACGTTCTCCTGAAAATCGGCGTGGTTCATGGATTATGTGTTTTTGTAATATGATTAGGCGGCTAATCACATTGCAGGGGCGCCATGATCGAAACCAAGCACCAGGCGTTGCTGGAGGAAGCGCAACGACGCGGTCACGCCAACATCGCGCAGCTGCGCCTGTGTTTCCAGCTGCTCTCGCTGGCCTCGTCGATCGATCGCGACTGCGCTGCCCGGCTTGCACCGCAAGGGCTCAGCGAGGGTCGCTTCATCGTACTGTTCCTGCTGCATGGCGCCGATGGCTCGCTGCCGCCCCATGAACTGGCAGAGCGTGCCGGCGTGACCCGCGCCACCATCAGCGGCCTGCTCGACGGCCTGCAGCGCGAAGGCCTGCTGCAGCGTCGCAGCGATGCCGAGGATGGCCGTCGCCTGCAGATCGTGTTGACCGCAAAGGGGGCGCGCCTGGCCGATGCGCTGTTCGAGCAGCACACACAGTGGATCGGCGGCCTGTTCAACGGCCTGGATGCGGATGAACAGCAGCAGCTGTCACGGCTGCTGCACAAGGTCTGGCAGCACACGGACGCCGGGCGGAAATCCGCAGCATGAGCACGCCCATTCCAGCGGAGCGGCGGCGTGCACTCAACAGCGGCAACGCCGCCGCCACTCATCTGGCCGAATGCCTGGCAGTGGATTTCGCCGAGCTGTTGCAAGGGGTAGCGCCAGCGCTTGAACCGGAAGCGCTGCAACGCATGCACGAAGCCTCAGGCCAGGGCATCACCCAGCGCATGGCCCTGGCCGCGCAGTTGCTGCGTAAGGCGGGGCAGGGCGCGCCTGCGCTCTGGCAGCATCACAGCTCCGATACCGTGCGCGGCTGGGCCTGTTATCTGATCGGCAGCGATGCTCGCGCAACGTTGGCAGAGAAGCTGCAGCAGATGCGCACGCTGGCCGATGACCCACACTTCGGAGTGCGCGAATGGGCGTGGCTGGCGCTACGCACGGACATTGTTTCCGCGCCGGAGCAGGCGCTCGGGTACCTGCAACCGTGGACACAGGAAGCATCGCCGTACCTGCGCCGCTTCGCCTGCGAAGCACTGCGCCCACGTGGTGTCTGGGCCACGCACATCGCCCTGTTCAAGCAACATCCGGAACATGCAGTGGCGCTGCTGGAAGCACTGGCCGATGACCCGGAGCGCTATGTGCAGGATTCCGTCGGCAACTGGCTCAATGATGCCGGCAAGACACAGCCGCAGTGGCTGCGCGAACTCTGCGTGCGCTGGCAGCGCGAGCACGACAGCACCGCCAACGCCTACATCCGCAAACGCGCGATGCGCTCGCTCCGGTAGTGCCGGCCGCTGGCCGGCAACCTCGCAGCCTCGTCAACCTCAAGGAAGAATCACCATGTCCCACACCTTCATCGAGCTCTATACCGCCACGTCTGCCTGGACCACACTCTCGCCCGAACAGCGCGCGGCCTTCTTCGCCCGGATCGGTGCCGGCATGCAGCAGTTCGATCCGGCCCGCATTGCCCCACTGGCGATGGGCCGCATCGCCACGGAGGTGCCGCACGGCAGCGGCGAGCAGTTCTATGCGGTCTGGCACTGCGCCAGCCGCGATGAGGCTGATGCGCTGGCGGCTGGCATTGCTGCTACCGGCTGGCATGCGTATTTCACCACCACCCATGCCATCGGTGCGGTGGACAGCATGGTCCAGCACTTGGCCGACCTGGCCGCGTTGTAGCGCTGCTGCGGAGGTGCCCAGACACCCGGCCAGCAGCAGGGCGGCACATGCGCCTGTCACCCGGACGCGGTAAACAGTGCATTGCCCATGTCCATCCGCAGGGAAGTTGATCATGCAGAGCACGCTCCAGGTCACGCTGTTCGGCCCGCTTGGCGACAGCCCGGCATTGCAGTTGCCGGGGCTGGAAGGGCCGTCGGTGGCCATCCCGGAAGCGGCCCTGCGGCTGTTGGTCTCCGACCTCTACACCGCCCGTTCCCTGCTCAACCCCGAGCAGCTGGACGAGGCCAGGCAGGAGCTGGATCGCGTGCTGGAGCGCTGGGCCGACATCCATGAAGGCCTGCTGCTGGATGTGGAAGTGCATGGCAAATGAGCGACTCTGCGTGGCTGCTGCCACATAGGCAGCGCTGGCGCGCACCTCGCTGAACCGGGTCCCCAGTTGCGGATGAAACATTTTGCACTGCGCAAAAGCTGTGCTATCAATACACCCCATGAACGCAGCCGCCACCCGCTTTTACTGGTATTACTTTCCGAAGCCACTGGCGGAGGAAGGACTGCGCTCACCCTGAAGAAAGCTTCAGACGCATTCCCGAAAGCCGCCAGCGAACCTGGCGGCTTTTTTCATGCCGCCACGCTGGGGACCCCCAACGTTCCGGAGATCTCCTGCAATGCCCCCGCACACCGACGACCTGCGTATCCGCACCATCGAACCGCTGACACCGCCCGCCCAGCTGCTGGCGATGCTGCCCTGTGACGATGAAGCCTCCGACACCGTCAGCGCCTCGCGCGCGGCCCTGCACCAGATCCTGCATGGCCGTGACGATCGCCTTGCGGTGGTGGTGGGCCCGTGCTCGATCCACGACCCGAAGGCCGCCATCGAGTACGCCCAGCGCCTGAAGCCGCTGCGCGATGCGCTGGCCGGCGAACTGGAAATCGTCATGCGCGTGTACTTCGAGAAGCCGCGCACCACGGTGGGCTGGAAAGGCCTGATCAACGATCCGGACCTGGATGGCAGCTTCAGGATCGACAAGGGCCTGCGCATCGCCCGCGGCCTGCTGCGCGACATCAACAAGCTCGGCCTGCCGGCCGGTGTCGAATTCCTCGATGTGATCTCGCCGCAGTACATCGCCGATCTGGTGGCATGGGGCGCGATCGGTGCACGCACCACCGAAAGCCAGGTGCATCGTGAGCTGGCGTCGGGGCTGTCGTGCCCGGTCGGCTTCAAGAACGGCACCGATGGCAACGTGAAGATCGCCGCTGACGCGGTGGGTGCAGCGTCCAATCCGCACCACTTCCTGTCGGTCACCAAGCAGGGTGGTACCGCCATCGTATCGACCACCGGCAATCCGGATTGCCATGTGATCCTGCGCGGCGGCAAGCAGCCGAACTACGACGCAGGCAGCGTCGCCGATGCCTGCCAGGTGCTGGCCAAGGCCAGGCTGCCGACGCGCCTGATGATCGACGCCAGCCATGCCAACAGCTTGAAGAACCCGGAAAACCAGCCGAAGGTGATCGAGGACATCGCCGTTCAGTTGGAAGACGGCGAACAGCGCATCGTTGGTGTGATGATCGAGAGCCATCTGGTTGGTGGCCGCCAGGAACTGGTGGAAGGCCAGTCGCTGGTCTACGGGCAGAGCATCACCGATGGCTGCATCGACTGGGACACCACCGTGACGGTGCTGGAGCGACTGGCTGCGGCCGTGCGCGCCCGTCGCGACGTGAAGGTGTCCGAAGCCGCCTGAGTGCGGCACGTGTGTGGATGGCGGCCAGCGCCTGCGGGGGTGCGGCCGCGATCAGGGCCGGCCGGAGTTGGAGACCGGCCCATCTGCACCGGCGATGCGCCTGGCGCTGCGCATGAGCGACAGCGCCAGGTACATCGCCGGGGTGGTGATGCCGGTTTTTGCAGCGTCGAGCCATGCTCGACGTGCGCGCGACGCGCGTTGGTTTCCTGCAAAGCGCAGTCGAGCATGGCTCGACGCTACGAAGAGGCTCAATGCACTTCGTCGTGGTACACGAACTTCGGCATTTCCCAGCGGTAGTGGATCGCCAGCAGGCGCAACGCGAAGCCGCCGCCCAGGCAGCACAGGATCGCGGTGGCGTCGGCCACGCCCCAATGCAGCAGCAACAGATACGCCGCGCCGGTCAGCAGCGCGATGATCGCGTACAGCTCCTTCTGGAAGATCAGCGGTACCTCGTTGCAGAGGATGTCGCGCAGCACGCCGCCGAACGCACCAGTCAGCATGCCGGCGATCAGCACGATCGGCATCGCATGGCCGGCCTCGCGCGCGATCGAGCAGCCGATCAGGGTGAAGGCGATCAGGCCCAGGCCATCGAGCACCAGGAAGGTGCGGCGGAAGTGGTGCATCCAGCGCGCCACCCAGGTGGCGATCAGCGCCGCGCACACGGTGAAACCCAGGTACTCGGGATGCTTCACCCAGCCCAGCGGGTAATGGCCGAGCAGGATGTCGCGCAGCGAGCCGCCGCCGAGGGCGGTGACGCAGGCGATCATGACCACGCCGAACAGGTCCATGCGGCGGCGGCCGGCGGACAGCGCGCCGGTCATGGCCTCGGCGGAAATGGCAATCAGGTAGATGATGGACAGCAGCATGGGACAGGCTCCGGGCGCGGTGGGGCCGGCCATGCGCGTACACCGCCACTGCCTGCGCAATGACGGGATGACGATGACCGGTGCCGCTCCCGCTGTCCTTTTGCCTGAGAGTTCAGCGGCGTAGGCCGCGTGCCCCTTCGGCGGATCGTCCCGGGCGTGCCCGGTGACCTCTCTCCAGCTCGGCGAGTCGAATGCATGGTTGGTGGGATTCCAGCCCACCGGCCTGAGCGATCATGGGAGCCTGCGCCTTCGGCGGGCGCCAGCGCGGCGCCTCTCTCCTGCATTCGGGCGCCAGTATATCCGCTGCAGTGCAGCACGGCATAATCCGGGCATGGCCCCGTCCCTCCGCCCGTGGTTCCTGTACCTGCTCGAATGCCGCGATGGCAGCTATTACGCCGGCATCAGCACCGACGTGGACGCGCGTTTCGCCGCCCACCAGGCCGGCAAGGGCGCGCGCTACACCCGGGCCCGGCCGCCGCTGCGGGTGCTGGCCGTGCGCGAGTACCCGGACCGGGCCGCCGCCTCACGCGCCGAGTGGCAGCTCAAGCAGCAGCCCCGCGAACGCAAGCTGGCCTGGCTGCGGGCACCGGCCGAGACGCTTCTGTAGATCCACGCCAGGCTCGGCTTCGGCCTGCCGACATCGCCGGTCCCAGTAGATCCACGCCATGCGTGGATGGGTTCTCCGGCCCATGCGATGATCGCCCCGCGCCCAGCCCTGGAGACCCGGATGTCCGCGATTGCCCTGCTGTTCGCTCTTTCCGCATCAACAAGTCCCGCCGCCGACCCGGCCACCATCGCGGCCATCGAAGCCACCTGCCACGACTACGTCGACGGCCAGCTGGAGGCCGACCCGCAGCGCGTCGCCCGCTCCCTGCACCCGGACCTGGCCAAGCGCGCGGTGCTCGGCGATACACCCGACGAGCGCCTGGGCCTGCGCCGCATGTCGAAGGAAGAGCTGGTCTCGTTGACGAAGCAGGGCGCGCTGAAGACCCCGAAGGACCAATGGGACCGCCGCTGCACGGTGCTGGACGTGACCGGCAACGCCGCCTCGGTGCGGCTGGAAACCCCGTGGTTCGTCGATTACTTCCACATGGGGCGCTTCGACCAGCGCTGGGTCATCGTCAACGCACTGTGGTACCCGAAACCAAAGGCGAAGTGAGCGATGGGTGCCGCAGGGAAAGCGTGGCTGTCAGTCATCGTGTTGGTCGCCGCCATCGCACTGCTGCCTGGCCTGCTGTACCTGCTCGGACTGGCGCTGGTGGAAGGCCGGCCGAAGCCGGCGGACCGCGCGCCCAGTGGTGTGGCTGCGTGCAGCAGTGAACCACGGGCGGGATACCAGCCGATGAACCCCTGGCGCTTCGCCGCGCAGTTCTTCGACAAGGACGTGATGCAGAAGAAGGTGCCGGAAGTGGAGCGGGAGGCTTACTGGATTGCCCGACGCCACCTGTGGCGGCAGCCTCGGCACGGCATGCTGCGCTGGCATCTGAGCAGCACCGCGTTGACGATCTGGATCACCCGGCATTGGAGTAGCACGCAGATTGCCGACACCGCGAGGAAGGAGGATTTCTGCCGCACCTGGTCGAAACGGCGGGTGCCCGGTGGTCCGATGAACCGGTAGATCCACGCCATGCGTGGAGGGTGTTGACGGGGTCAGAGCCCTTTCCTGCGGAAAGGGATCCGACCCCTTTGCAGGCCTTCCCTAGCGCTTCGGCCGCCGGTCATCCTGATCATCACCGAAGATGATGCGCGCGCTGCGCTGGTAGCTCCAGTACGCGACCGCCCAGTTCAGCAGCACCACGATGCGGTTGCGGAAGCCGATCAGGAAGAACACGTGCGCGGCCAGCCAGAACCACCAGGCCAGGATGCCCGACAACTGCAGCCGGCCCAGGTGCACGATCGCGGCCATGCGGCCGATGGTGGCGAGGTTGCCGTAGTCGGCGTACTTGAACGGCCCCGGTGCCGCCTTGCCATGCAGGCGCGCGCGGATCACCTCGGCCACGTACTTGCCCATCTGCTTGGCGGCAGGCGCTACGCCGGGCACCGGCTTGCCGTTGGCCTGGTTCAGTGCGGCCAGATCGCCAGCCACGAACAGCTCCGGGTGATCGGGCAGGGTCAGGTCCGGCTGCACCTGCACGCGCCCGGCGCGGTCCAACGGCACGTCCAGCGTGCGCGCCAGTGGTGAGGCGGCCACGCCGGCGGCCCAGACTACGGTGCGGGCCGGCACGAACTGCTCACCGAGCTTGAAGCCCTGGCTGTCGATGTCGCTCACCGGAGTACCCGTCAGCACTTCCACGCCCAGCTTTTCCAGCTGCCGGCGTGCCTTCAGCGAAAGCACTTCCGGGAACGAGGACAGCACGCGCGGGCCGGCCTCGACCAGCCGCACCTTGGCGCTGGCCGGGTCGATGTGGCGGAATTCGTTGCGCAGCGTATGCCGCGCGATCTCGGCCAGGGTGCCGGCCAGTTCAACACCGGTGGGACCGCCGCCGACCACCGCGAAGCTCAGCCATGCCGCCTTCTTCGCCGGGTCCGGTTCGGCCTCGGCGCGCTCGAATGCCAGCAGCAGCTTGCGGCGCAGCGCGATGGCATCGTCCAGCGTCTTCAGACCGGGTGCATCATCGGCCCACTGGTCGTTGCCGAAGTAGGCGTGGGTGGCGCCGGTGGCCAGCAGCAGGCTGTCGTAGTCCAGCGTGCTGCCATCGGCCATGCGGATCTGCCGGGCCTGTTTGTCGATGGCGACCACTTCGCCCAGGCGGACTTCCACGTTGCGCTGGTGGCCGAGAATGTGGCGCAGCGGCGCGGCGATATCCGGCGCGGACAGGCCGGCGGTGGCCACCTGGTACAGCAGCGGCTGGAACAGGTGATGGTTGCGGCGGTCGACCAGGGTGATGCGTATGCGCTCGCGGGCCAGGGCACGGGTGGCCCAGAGGCCGGCAAAACCGCCGCCGACAACAACCAGGTGGGGAACGCGCTCGCGACTCATCGACTCACTCCAGTGGGGGCATTGGGGGAAGCGCCTGGCATCTTCGCACGGCGGCTGCCTGTCACGTCAGCGCCCGCGTGGATCGGCGATACTCGGGTTCAGGCAACGGCACCTGAGGAGCCCATGAGCGAACCGGAAAAGCGCATCGCCCTGTTGATCGACGCCGACAACGCGCCGGCCTCGAAGATCGACGAGGTCCTGGCCGAAGTCGCCCGCTACGGCGTGGCCAACGTGCGCCGTGCCTATGGCAACTGGAAGAGCCCGCGGTTGAAGGGCTGGGAAGCGGTGCTGCACGAATATGCGATCCGCCCGATCCAGCAGTTCGCCTACAGCAAGGGCAAGAATGCCTCCGACATGGCGATGGTGATCGATGCCATGGACCTGCTGTACGCGCGCAATCTTGATGGGTTCGCCATCGTGTCCAGCGATGCCGATTTCACCCCGATGGTGATGCGCCTGCTGACCGATGGCGTGAAGGTGTATGGCTTCGGCGAAAAGAAGACGCCCGAACCGTTCGTCAACGCGTGCTCGAAGTTCACCTACCTGGAAGCGCTGGGCCAGACCCATGCCAGCGTGCCGGATGCCGAGCAGGCATCGAGCGAGCAGGCGTCGAGCGAGCCCGTCGCCAATGATGATGCACGCCCGCGCAAGAGCGGGGCGGAGATGCGCAGCGATACGCGGCTGGTGAAGATGCTGCGCCGCGCGGTGTCCTCGGCCGAGGGCGAGGATGGCTGGTCGCACCTGGGGCCGGTCGGCAGCCAGATCGGCAACCAGGCCTCGTTCGATCCGCGCAACTACGGCTACGGCAAGCTCAGTGATCTGCTGGCAGCAATCGGGCTGTTCGAGCTGAAGAAGGACGGCAAGTCGTCCTACGTGCGCGCGCTGCCAAAGAAGAACAGGTAGTGCCGGCCGCTGGCCAGAAAGAACCGGTAGTGCCGGCCGCTGGCCGGCAAGCCCCGGATGCCACATCCCGCATCCGGCACGCACATCTCCACTCCGATCAGGCGTATCGTTGCCGCTCGCATTGCCAGCAGGGAAAACCCGCATGTTGAAGATCTGGGGCCGCCGCAATTCCAGCAACGTCCGCAAGGTACTGTGGTGCGCCGAGGAGATCGGCCTGCCGTATGAATCCATCGAAGTCGGTGGCAGCCACGGCGGCACGCAGACGCCGGAGTACCAGGCGATGAATCCCAACAGCCTGGTGCCGGTGATCGAAGACCACGGCCTGCCGCTGTGGGAATCGAATGCCATCGTGCGCTACCTCAGTGCGCGCTACGCGCTGGGTACCCTGTACGCCGAAGATCCGATGGAACGCGCCCAGGCCGAGAAGTGGATGGACTGGAGCACGTCGCGGATGGCGCCGCTGTACAGCGACCTGGTCTGGGGCATCATGCGCACCGCGCCGGCCGACCGCGACGAAGCGCGCATCAGCGCCGCCATCGTCCGCGCCGGTGACTACCTGGCAATGGCCGATGCCACCCTGGCGAAACAGCCGTGGCTGTCGGGCGAGAAATTCGCGATGGGTGACATTCCACTGGGCTCGCTGATCTACGCCTGGTTCGAACTGCCGATCCAGCGCCCGGAGCTGCCGCATCTGGCTGACTGGTATGCGCGGCTGCGGGAGCGGCCGGCCTACCAGCGCGGCGTGATGTCGCCGTTGACGTAATCGGTGGCGTTCGGGGTCAGAGCCCTTTTCTGCGAAAAGGGATCCGACCCCCTGGCCATCGGGGTCGGATCCCACCCAGCGGGTGGGCTCCGACCCCTCAATACAGATCCGTCGGATCCACATCCAGCGACCAGCGCACCTTGCGTGCTTCCGGCAGTGCATACAGCTGCGGCACCAACTGCGAAAGCACACCATGCAGCGGCGGCCGCTGCATGGCCGACAGCAGCAGCTGCGTGCGCTGGTAGCCAGCACGCCGTGGCATCGGCGCCGGCATCGGGCCGTAGGCTTCGACCACGTTCTGCTCGCCCAGCAACTGCCGAGCGGCCAGCAGGAACGCGTTGGCATGCTCCACCTGCTGCGCTTCGGCGCGCATCAGCGCCAGATGCGCGAACGGCGGGAATCCGGCCGCCTGGCGCTGGTTCAATTCGGCCTGCGCGAACGGGTGGTAGCCACCGCTCACCAGGGTTTCCAGCAGCGGGTGCCCGGGGTGATGGGTCTGCAGCCAGACCTCGCCGGGGTCACGTGCACGTCCGGCGCGACCGGCCACCTGGATCAGCTGCTGGGCCAGTTTCTCGCTGGCGCGGAAGTCGGCGGAGAACAGACCTTCGTCGATGCCGACCACCACCACCAGCGTCAGCTTGGGCAGGTCGTGGCCCTTGGCCAGGATCTGCGTGCCGACCAGGATGCCGGGCTGGTCGCCCAGTTTCGCCAGCTGCTGTTCCAGCGCATCGCGGCGCGATGTGGTGCCGCGATCGATGCGCACCACCGGAAAGTCGGCGAAGGCGGCGGTGAGGTGTTCTTCCAGGCGTTCGGTGCCGATGCCCTGCGGCTGCAGCGCCAGGCTGCCGCAGGCCGGGCACGCCAGCGGCGCCGGTTGCCGCGCACCGCAGTGGTGGCACTGCAGGCGACGACCGCCACCATGCACCGTCATCGGCGCATCGCAGCGCTGGCATGGCGCGGTCCAGCCGCAGTCGTGGCAAAGCAGCACCGGCGCATAGCCGCGGCGGTTCTTGAAGACCAGTACCTGCTGGCCGCGCTGCAGGTGCTCGCCGATGCCGGCCAGCACATCGGCGGAGAGACCGTCATGCAGCGGGCGCTTGCGTACGTCCAGGATGCGCACGCGCGGTGGCCGCGCATCGCCGGCGCGCTGTTTCAGGCGCAGGTGGGTGTAACGCCCGGCGTAGGCGTTGTGCAGGGTTTCCAGCGAGGGCGTGGCACTGCCCAGTAGAACCGGAATGCCCAGCGACTTGGCCCGGACCAGGGCGAAATCGCGCGCGTGGTAACGGATGCCGTCCTGCTGCTTGTAGCTGCCGTCGTGTTCCTCGTCGACGATCAGCAGGCCGGCCTGGGGCAGCGGCGTGAACACTGCCGAGCGGGTGCCGACGATGACGCGTGCTTCGCCGCGTGAGGCCGCTGCCCAGACGCGCGCGCGCTCGTTGTCGTTCAACCCCGAATGCAGCGCATGCACGGCGATGCCGAGGCGGCCGCGGAAGCGTGCCAGGGTCTGCGGGGTCAGGCCGATTTCCGGCACCAGCACCAGCGCCTGCTTGCCCTGCGCCAGGCAATGGATGATCGCCTGCAGATAGACCTCGGTCTTGCCGCTGCCGGTCACGCCATCCAGCAGGAACGACTGGAAGCCGTCGGCGGCGTTGATCGCGGCCACGGCCTCGGCCTGGTCCGGGTTGAGCGTGGGGCCGGGCAGTGGCTGCGCGTGTTGGGGGGCCACGCTCAGCGCAACGCGCTCGGCCAGCCCGCGCTTGGCCAGGCTGCGTGCGGCGGTGCGCCAGTCCTCCATGCGTTCGCCCAGCACGTCCTCATCCACGATGGCTTCGGCCAGCAGTTCGGCCAGTTGCCGTGGGCGGCTGCCGGCGCGCAGCCTGTCGCGCTGATCGCGGCCTTCCGGGGTCAGCTGCCAGCCCCAGTGGTGGGTGTCCGGCAGGGCCTCGCCATGGCGCAGCGGGCCGGGAAGAGCGGTGCTCAGCACCTCGCCCAGGGGGGCGTGGGTGTAGCGCGCCAGCCATTGCAGGCTCTGCCACAGCTCACCCTGCAGCAGCGGCTGCGGGTCGCACCAGGCCAGGGCCTGGCGCAGTCCCTGGCCGTCGTCGGTCTGGCCGTGCCCCACCACCACACCGACCAGCTCCCGGTTGCCGAACGGCACCTTCAGGCGGCAGCCGACCGCGACCGCCGGGCCATCGCCCTCCGGCGACAGGTAGTCGAACAGGCGAGGCAGGGGGACGGGCAGGGCGACCTGCAGGGTCGGAATCGGTGAAAGCATCGGGCCAGTGTAACGGGCCATGCGCGCGCGAATGGCAGCAGAGGGAGCGGCCGGGCGGCGCCCGTTGAATCATAAATGTCACCTAAATATCGGTGTCCATTGGAGATTCAGTCTTATCCACATGTTCTGTGGATAACGTTGTGCGTTAACGGTCAGCGGAAACGCAGAAGGCCGATGGCGACGGCCTCACGCTTGGGTTGGTCAAAAAATCGCCACATAGTAAAAGCATTCAAAATCAACAAGTTAAGTGTGAAACAATGCTGAAACAGAGTGAATTCAGCTGGATGCCCCAGTTTTCCGCTGCGGGGGCGTGGTGCTGTGCACAACCTGCAGCACGAAGTGCCTGTGGGCGCAAGTCCTACGGGCGTCGATGGCCTGCCGCTATCATGCCGGCAGACCTTTGGAGTGACCGATGACGGCTGTGCCCGCCCCTGTTTCCTCGACCGCGGCCGGCGCGCTGTCGGCGTTCCTGCGTGGCGTCGAGCGCCGTGCCCTGGTGGTCGCTGAACTGCAGTGCGGCGATGCCGCGCGCGCCGAGCAGACCCTGGTGGCGGTGATGCGCGCCTTTGCCGCCGTTGCCAGCGATCTGCCGATGGCGCAGTGGCCGACCCGCTTCTGGACCCTGCTGGGCCAGCGCCAGGCGTTGCGCGAGCCGGCGGGCGGGCAGTGGGGGCCGCCGTTGGCCGCGCTGGGCGCGATGCCGCCGCTGCCGCGCCTGGCATTGCTGCTGCGGGTGGGCGGCAGCCTGGATGAGGGCATCGCCATGCGCGTGCTCGACCAGGACGAGGCCGGCTACCAGCATCTGCTGGCCGACGCCTGCCCGCGTGATGCCCACGGCCAGCCGGACGCCTCGGCCTGGCGCCAGTTGGCCGAACAGGTGCAGGCGCGCATCCGTGAGCTGCCGGCCGCGCGCCTGCAACAGCTGCAGCAACCCGCCGCACCGGCCGCCCACAACGAAGCCCCGACCTCGAGCTGGCGCGCACCGCAGCGCGATGAGCGTGCGGCCGCCCATGGCAAGCGCCGTCGCACGAACGCCAAGCCGCGCTGGCGCGGTCCGCTGATCCTGCTGGTCACCGTGGCGGTGCTGCTGGCCGCAGCGCTGGGCTGGCGCTACTGGCAGGGGCATTCCTTAGGCAGTGATGCACCGCTGCCGGAGGGTGTGGTGGGCGAAGCCGGTCCGGTGACGGTGGAAGCCCTGCCACCAAGCAAGGTCAACGCCACCCCGGATGCGACCACGGCCCAGGCCACGGACGACGCCACGATGCTGGCCGACCGCGACTACCCGCTGGTGGCCGATGCCGACCTGTACGCGTGGACTGCCGCGGGCGGTCCGCTGCCGGTAGACGAATCGCAATCCAAGCCGAGCCGGCCGGAGCCGGCCAGCGCCACGCTGGAAACCGCTGCTGCCGATGAATAAGTCCTGGTTCGCCAGCCTGTTGCTGGCCCTGCCGTTGTCGCTGTCCGCGGCACCGCAATCGTTGAACGTGCCGTTGCCGCCACCGTCGTCGCCGGCCACGCCGATGGCTTCGCCGGCATCGACGACGGCAGCACCCTCTGCCTTCGCCCAGCTCGATGCGCAGCAGCAGCGCCAGCGCCGCGCCGACTACGCCGCCTGGCGCGCGTTGCCTGAAGGAGAGCGCGAGCGTATCCGCCAGGCGGCTGCGCGATTCAATGCGCTGCCCGCGGACCAGCAGCAGCGCCTGCGCCAACAGTTCCGCGACCAGGACCAGGCGTTCCGCGACGGGTGGCGGCTGGGCCCGCAACTGGGCCTGGAATTCCCCAAACTGCATGGCCTGTTCGGCTTCGTGCCGCCGGAACAGCGCGAGACCGCGCTGGCCGTACTGCGCCAGCTCAGCCCGGCGCAGCTGGTCCAGCTGACCCTGGTCGCGCAGCGCACGCCACCGCAGGAACGCGACACCGTGCGCAGCGCCTTCCTCGCCGTGCCCGCCGCCGAGCGCGACAGCTGGCTCAAGCGCCAGGCCGGCCAGTAAAAAAAGGGGACGGAGGGGATTAAGTCGTTTCAGGCCCGCTAGTGCCGGATGCGACTTAATCCCCTCCGTCCCCTTTTTGTGTGGGGCGGCTGAAACCCAGCATTCACGCCATGTCATGGGAATGCACGCGCCGCCCGCGTAAGATGGGCGCCCGCAACCCGGTGCCTGTGCCCTTCGCGCGCAACCGCAGTTCGCGTCAAGCACCTTATGTCTACTGCAACCTCCACGCCGCGCTTCAGCAAGGAAGTCGGCGCCACCGGTCTGCTCGCCCTGCCGCTCGTGCTGGGTCATGTGTCCACCGGTCTGATCTCCTTCGTCGACAACGTGATTGCCGGCCACCACGCCACGGCCACACTGGCCGCCGTCACCATCGGTACGGCGCTGCTGTGGCTGCCGATGCTGATTCCGATCGGCACCCTGATCTCGCTCACCGCCTCGGTGTCGCAGCTGCATGGCGCCGGCCGCGAGCGCGAGATCGGCCCGCTGTTCCGCCAGGCACTGTGGCTGGCGCTGGGGCTGGGCCTGATCATGTTCACCTTCCTCACGGTGGTGCCGCCGCTGCTGCCGGCATTCGGCATCGCGCCGGACATCGTGCCGGGGGCCACCGCGTTCCTGCATGCGGTGCGCTGGGGCGGACCTGCGCTGACCCTGTATTTCTGCATGCGCTATCTCAGCGAGGGCATGCACTGGACGCTGCCGACCATGCTGCTCGGCTTCGGTGGCCTGCTGGTGCTGGCACCGATGGGCTATGTGCTGGCCAACGGCAAGCTCGGCTTCCCGGAAATGGGCGCCGAAGGCCTGGGCATCGCCTCGGCGGTGATGATGTGGCTGCAGGCGATCGCCTTCGCCACCTACCTGTGGTTCACCAAGCGCTTCGCCCACCTGCAGCTGTTCTCGCACTTCGAAGGACCGCGCTGGAAGGCGATCTGGGAGCTGCTGCGCACCGGCCTGCCGATCGGCATCACCGTGCTGATGGAAGGCGGCCTGTTCATCGTCACCGCGCTGCTGATCGGCCGCCTCGGTGCCAATGAAGCCGCAGCGCACCAGATCGCGATCAATGTCGCCCAGCTGTGCTTCATGATCCCGATGGGCGTGGCCGAGGCCACCACCGTGCGCGTCGGCCATGCGGTCGGCCGTGGTGACGGCTTCGGCGTGCGGCGCGCGGCCTGGGCCGGTTACGCGATCATCATGGGCACGCAGACGTTGTCGGCGGCGGTGCTGCTGTTCGGCCACGATGCCATCGTCGGTGTGTACACCAACGACCTGGCGGTGGCCGGCCTTGCCTCGACCCTGCTGCTGTACGCGGCCACCTTCCAGTTCCCGGACGGCATCCAGGTGCTGTCGGCCGGCGCGCTGCGCGGGCTGAAGGACACCCGCGTGCCGATGTTCATCGCCATGTTCGCGTACTGGGGCCTGGGCATGCCGCTCGGCGCCGGCCTCGGCCTGGGGCTGGGCATGGGTCCGCAGGGCATGTGGATCGGCCTGATCGTCGGCCTGACCGCCGCTGCCATCCTGATGGGCTGGCGCCTGCGCCGCAGCAGCCTGCGCATCGGCCAGTCGATGTTGTCCTGATCGTCCCGCCCGCCCTGCCGACCCATGGCGGGCGATCCCCTGACTTGTGTCCGATGCCGCATCACGCGGCACCGGCTATGCTGGTACCACGGCAAGAAGCCATCCGGAGCGTTCCATGAATCAACCCGTGCCCCCGTTGCCCCCGGCGCGTCGCAATCCCGTCGCCAGCTTCTTCATCGGGCTGTGGGACGTCATGAACTTCACCCGCCGGTTGATCCTCAACCTGGTGTTCTTCGGCCTGCTGTTCCTGCTGCTGGTGATGTTCGTCATCGCCGCCGGCATGGGCGCCGGTGCCAGCAAGTCGCTGCAGGACCGCACGACGCTCGTGATCGCGCCGGAAGGCCGCCTGGTCGAGCAGTTCAGTGCCGATCCGGTCAGCCGCGCGCTGGCCAAGGCGGTGGGTGACAACGGTGCCGAAGAGATCCAGCTGCGCGACCTGCTGCGGGTGATCGAGTCGGCCAAGGAAGACAAGAAGATCGAACGCGTGGTGCTGGAACTGGACAAGCTGCAGCCGTCCGGCTTCGCCTCGCTGCGTGAAGTGGCCGCCGCGCTGCAGGATCTGCGCGCGTCCGGCAAGCAGCTGGTGGCCTACAGCGAGAGCATGGGCCAGTCGCAGTACCTGCTGGCCGCGCAGGCCGACGAGGTCTACCTGGACCCGATGGGTTCGGTCGTGCTCGAAGGCCTCGGCCGCTACCGCCAGTACTTCCGCACCGGCCTGCAGGACAAGCTGGGCGTGGACGTGCACCTGTTCAAGGTGGGCGAGTACAAGTCCGCGGCCGAGCCGTACGTGCTCGACGCTGCGTCGCCGGCCTCCAAGGAAGCCGACCTGTTCTGGATGAACGATGTGTGGCAGCGCTACCTGGGCGACATCGCCAAGGCCCGCCGCCTGGATCCGGCACAGCTGGCCGCCGGCATCGACACGCTGCCGGAAGGCATCGCTGCCGCCGGTGGCGACCTGGCCAAGTTCGCCCTGCAGCAGAAGCTGGTGACCGCGCTGAAGACCCGCGAGGAATTCGAGGATCTGATGATCGAGCGCGGCGTGGCCGACGAGGATGCCGATGGCGGTTTCCGCAACGTCGACTTCGGCCGCTACCTGGCCCTGCTCGACGCGCGCCGCAACCCGGTGGACTCGCGTCCGCAGGTGGCCGTCGTGGTGGCCGCCGGCGAAATCAGTGGCGGTGACCTGCCGGCCGGTCGCATCGGTGGCGAGTCGACCTCGGCGCTGCTGCGCGCCGCGCGCGACGACGACAACGTGAAGGCAGTGGTGCTGCGCGTCGATTCGCCGGGTGGCGAAGTGTTCGCCTCCGAGCAGATCCGCCGCGAAGTGGTGGCACTGCAGGCCGCCGGCAAGCCGGTGGTGGTGTCGATGGGTGACCTGGCCGCCTCCGGTGGCTACTGGATCAGCATGAATGCCGATCGCATCTACGCCGATCCGTCGACCATCACCGGTTCGATCGGCATCTTCGGCATGGTGCCGAACTTCAGCCGCGCGCTGGACAAGATCGGCGTGCACACCGACGGCGTCGGCACCACCCGTTTCGCCGGTGCCTTCGACGTCACCCGCCCGATGGATCCGGCCGTGGGCCAGGTCATCCAGACGGTGATCAACAAGGGCTACGCCGACTTCACCGGTCGCGTCGCCGACGCCCGCAAGAAGCCGGTCGAGGCCGTGGACGAGGTCGCCCGCGGCCGCGTGTGGAGCGGTGCACAGGCCAAGGAACGCGGCCTGGTCGATGCCTTCGGTGGCCTGAAGGATGCGGTGGCCGATGCGGCCAGCCGCGCCAAGCTGGGCAAGGCCGATGCCTATCGCGTGCGCTACATCGAGAAGGCAGCCACGCCGTTCGCACAGTTCGTCAGCGGTTTCGCTGGCAGCCGCGCCGGTGCCTGGATGCTGTCCGATTCGGGCATGGCGCGGATGATGCTGGCGCGCACGATGCCGGAAGTGGATACGCAGCTGCGCTTCGTCGAGAACGCGGCCCGCGAGAAGGGCAATGGCGCACCGGTGAAGGCGCTGGCGTACTGCTTCTGCGGGTTCTGACCAGCAACGGTATCGAATGAAAACGCCCGGCTCAGGCCGGGCGTTTTCGTTCATGGGATCGGATCCCTTTGCAGCGCAAAGGGCTCTGGCCCCACCGGTCATTGCGTTGCGTCAGCCTCGGCCTTGCGCTCACGCGCCGCGGCATCATCGACGGTTTTCTGCACGTCCTTGGCGCGGTCCAGCGGTTCGTTGATCGCACGCGACATCGCTCGTGGCACCGGTGGCTTCTCCGGGTTCGGCGTGGGCGGCCGCTGGCAGGCCGCCAGCAGCAGGCTGGCCAGCAGCGACGTGGACAGGATCAGGATGCGCATGGCGGCTCTCCGCGGTGGGCGTATGGGCAAGTGTCGCATCCCCGGCCGAGCGCCGCCGTGAGCGCGTATCCTTGCGGCATCGAAATGCAGTGGGCGCGGCCCCGGAGGACACATGACCCAGCAACGGTGGCGCCTGGACGGCCAGACGGCCCTGATCACCGGCGCCAGCGCCGGCATCGGCCTGGCCATCGCGCATGAACTGGCGGGGCTCGGCGCCGATCTGATGATCGTCGGCCGCGATATCGACATGCTGGAGACCGCGCGCGACGAACTGCTGGATGTGTATCCGCAGCACCAGGTGCACGCGCTGGCCGCCGACGTCTCCGATGACGAGGACCGCCGCCAGATCCTGGACTGGGTGGAAGACCACAGCGATGGCCTGCACATCCTGGTCAACAATGCCGGTGGCAACGTCACCAAGGCAGCCACGGAGTATTCCGAGGACGAGTGGCGCAAGATCTTCGAGACCAACCTGTTCTCGGCCTTCGAGCTGTCGCGCTACGCGCATCCGCTGCTGGCCCGGCACGCGTCGTCGTCGATCGTCAATGTCGGCAGCGTGTCCGGGCTGACCCACGTGCGCAGCGGCGTGGTCTACGGCATGACCAAGGCGGCGATGCACCAGATGACCCGCAACCTGGCCGTCGAGTGGGCCGAGGATGGCATCCGGGTCAACGCGGTGGCGCCCTGGTACATCCGCACGCGGCGCACGTCCGGTCCATTGTCGGACCCGGACTACTACGAGGAAGTGATCAACCGCACGCCGATGCGCCGCATCGGCGAGCCGGAGGAAGTGGCCGCGGCCGTGGGCTTCCTGTGCCTGCCGGCGGCCAGCTATGTCACCGGCGAATGCATCGCAGTGGATGGCGGTTTCCTGCGTTACGGCTTCTGATCATGCGGTGGTAGTGCCGGCCGCTGGCCGGCAACCACAGGATCTTCAGATGATTGCAGTTGCCGGCCAGCGGCCGGCACTACCGGTGGGTGTCACCCCGGTACCGGGCAGTTGCTGGCCTCCAGCACGCCCTGCAGCCGTTCGCGTTCCCCACGGGCGTTGTCGCGGTTTTCCGGCGAGGCGAACCGTTCACGGCCGCGCGCGTCGCGGAAGCGTTGCTGCCAGCTGCTGCAGCGCTGCGCCTCCGGCAGTTCCTCGCAGCGGTCGCGCACCACTTCGCAGCCGGCGGCGTTGACCGGGGTGGCGCCGCCCAGACCCTGCACGGTCATCAGTTCGCAGCGGCCGGGAGCAGCTTCGTATTCGTGCAGATAGCCCCCGCCCTGGCTGTCGGTGCACTGGAAGATCGGTGGCAGCGGCGGTTTCGGCGGCGCATTGCTGTCCGGCGCGGCATCGGCCTGGCGTGGCAACGATGCACTGTCGAGTATCAGATCGCCGCCTTCGCGTTCGACCATGCCGGCTTCCATGATCGTGCGTCCTTCGCCCGGGCGGCGGGGGCTGGGCGTCGAAGCGGGCGGTGTACTCGCGGTCGCCGGTTCGGGCGGCGGCGGCGCAGGTGCTGCTGTGGCCGGCGCAGGTGGCGCGCTGGCGGCCGCCGGAATCCGCACCACCTGCTGCTTGCTGCCGGCAGGGCAGGGCGTACGTTGCAGGGTGGGCACATCGCTGCTGCTGGAAGTACAGCGGTAGATCACCCCGTCGTCGGCCAATGCATTGCCGGCGAACAGGCCCAGGGCCAGCCAGATCGGATTCTTCATGCGCACAGCGTACATGCCACGGCAGGTGCTGCGCTCAGCGTTCGCAGTCCCGCGACAGGCGTGCGTCGATGCCACGCTGTTCGTTGCTGATGGCAGTGCGCTCGCTCTGCAGCGCACTGTTGTAGCGGCGGTCCAGTTCCCAGCGGCGGTCGCGCAGGCGCGCGCAGACTTCCTGCGGCGGCAGCGCATGGCAGCTGTCGCGGACCAGCACGCTGCCGGCCGGAACCTGCACACCGACACCCACCGCAGGCGGCCGGTAGCCGGTTCCTTCACCGATGGGAGTGCCGACCGGCGTGCCGAAGGCGGGGCGTGGGCCAGGATGGACCGGGCCGTGGTGCCCGTGCGGGAGCCAGACGCTGGTCCACAACGGTACCCAGCGCGGATTGCCCTCGTTGTTGTCGCTGGTGTAGCGGCGACCGTCGTCGCTCACGCATTCGTACAACGGCTGTGGGGGCTGGATGTAGACGTGGCGGACTTCGCGATCGCGCATCACCGGAACCTCGTCGGGAGGCGCGGGCGTCGCATCGCTGCGTACCACCCGAGGCGCCGGGTCGCGCGGGCGCTGCAGGTCGCGCACTTCCTGCCGGCCGCTGCTGCAGGGCCTGTCCTGCAGGGCCACGGCGCCGTTGCTGGCGACGCAGCGATAGACGCGCACGTCCTTGGCGGCCGGTGCGGTCCATGGCAGCAGCAGGCACAGGCCCAGGGCGGTGCGCAGCAGGTTCATGGCGGCAGGGTGCGTGATTGTGCGTGGCAGTGCAATCGTCCGCTCAGGAGCGCAGCACGTTGCCGCTGAGCGCGTCGCGGATCGGGGTTGGTTGGGCCAGGCCGCCGGTCTCGCCATCGAGCAGGCCATCGAGCAGGCGCAGCAGGCGCGGATCCAGCTCGGCGCGACTGCGTGCCGGCGGTTCACCGGCCAGGTTGGCGCTGGTGGAGACCAGCGGGCCGCCCCAGGCGCGGCACAGCGCGGCGACCAGTGGGTGGGCGCTGATGCGTACGGCGATGCCGCTGTGCTCACCGGTGACCCACGATTTGGCGCGCGGACCGGCCGGCAGGATCCAGGTGTTGGCGCCCGGCCAGCTGGCCAGCACCGCGCGCTGGCGGGCGTCGGGCAGCGCCTGCAGGCGCACCCAGCCCTCCAGCTGCGACAGTTCGGCGGCGACCAGGATCATGCCCTTCTCGATCGGGCGCTGCTTCAGCCGCAGCACCATGTGCACCGCGGCTTCATGCGAGGGATCGCAGCCCAGGCCCCAGACCGCTTCGGTCGGATAGGCGATCACGCCGCCGGCGCGGAGCGTGGCGACAGCAGAGTCCAGGGTGAGTTCTTTCATGGCGGCGACCGGCCCGACGTGGGGCTTCATTATCCCCCTGCCGCGTGCAGAAGGGGTGGTGGGTGCGGATGGTAGGTGCGGACCGTTGGTCCGCACACCTTGACCCTCATCCACGCATGGCGTGGATCTACTTTTTGGCAGCGGCCTTCTTCGCCGGGGCCTTCTTCGCGGCCGCCTTCTTTACTGCTTTCTTGGCCGGGGCCTTCTTGGCAGGCGCTTTCTTTGCGGCGGCCTTCTTCGGCGCGGCTTCCTTCTTCACCGCAGCCTTCTTGGCCGGTGCCTTCTTCGCAGCGGCCTTCTTGGCGCCGAAGCCCTTGCGCACCGGCTTGCCGGTTTCTTCCATCAGCTGCTGCACTTCGGCCAGGGTCAGCGATGCCGGCTCGCGATCCTTGGGGATCTTGCCGTTCATCCTGCCGTCGCTGATGTACGGGCCGAAGCGGCCGTTCAGCACCTGGATGTCGCTGCCCTCGAACTCCTTGATGATCCGGTTGCGCGCGATCTCTTCCTTCTCTTCGATCAGGAACACGGCGCGGGCCAGGTCGATGGTGTACGGGTCGTCTTCCTTCTTCAGCGAGGCATAGGTGCTGCCGCGCTTGGCGAACGGGCCGAAGCGGCCGATGCCGACGCTGACCGGCTCGCCGTTGTCCTCGCCCAGCGCGCGTGGCATCAGGAACAGTTCCAGCGCGTCTTCCAGCGAGATGGTGTGCATCGATTGGCCGGGGCGCAGCGAGGCGAACTTCGGCTTCTCCTCGGCGTCCTCGGCGGTGCTGCCGATGGCGGCGTAAGGCCCGAAGCGGCCCAGCCGCACGCTGACCGGCTTGCCGGTCTTCGGGTCGGTGCCGAGCTCGCGCGCGCCACTGGCCTCGGCACGGTCAACCGATTCCTTCTTGTCTTCCACCAGCTCCTTGAACGGCTCCCAGAAGCGGGCCATCAGCGGGATCCACTCTTCTTCGCCACGCGAGACGGCGTCGAGCTCGTCTTCGAGCTTGGCGGTGAAGTCGTAGTCCACGTACCGGGTGAAGTGGCTGGACAGGAACTTGGACACCGCGCGGCCGACGTCGGACGGGCGGAAGCTGCGGCCTTCCATTTCCACGTACTTGCGGAACAGCAGGGTCTGGATGATCGAGGCGTAGGTCGAGGGACGGCCGATGCCGTACTCTTCCAGCGCCTTCACCAGCGCCGCTTCGGTGTAGCGCGGCGGCGGCTGGGTGAAATGCTGCTCGGCCTGGATGCGTTCCAGCGGCACGCGGTCGCCAGGCTTCATCGCCGGCAGCTTGCGGCCTTCGTCTTCGTCATCGGCGCTCTTGCTGTCCTTGCCTTCCTCGTACACGGCCAGGAAGCCGGGCACCACCACGGTGGTGCCGCTGGCACGGAACACGTGCTCGCTGCCAGCCGACAGGTCGACGCTGACCGTGTTGAGCGTGGCCGGAATCATCTGGCAGGCGACTGCGCGCTTCCAGATCAGTTCGTACAGGCGGCGCTCGTCGTCGGTCAGGAAGCGCGCCACCTGGGCCGGGGTGCGCAGGGCCGAGGTCGGGCGCACCGCTTCGTGCGCTTCCTGGGCGTTCTTCGACTTGGTCTGGTAGGTGTTCGGCTGGTCCGGCAGCGAGGCGATGCCGTAATCACGGGCGATCACGTCGCGGATTTCGGCCAGCGCGTCCTGCGACAGGTTCACCGAGTCGGTACGCATGTACGAGATCAGGCCGACAGTGCCTTCGTCACCGATCGCCACGCCTTCATACAGCTTCTGCGCCACCTGCATGGTCTTGCGGGTGGTGAAACCGAGCTTGCGCGAGGCTTCCTGCTGCAGGGTGGAGGTGGTGAACGGCGGCGCCGGGCGGCGCTTGCGCTCCTTGCTGGCCACGTCGGTGACATGCAGCGAGCCCTGCGCGGCCTGCTGGATGCGCAGGCGGGCGGCTTCGGCGGTGTCGCCGTCGGTGATGGTGAACTGTTCGAACTTCTGCCCGTCCAGCTTGATCAGCTTGGCGTTGAAGTGCTGCGACGGGTGTGCGCACTCGGCGGCGATCGACCAGTACTCGCGGGCGATGAAGGCTTCGATCTCTTCCTCGCGCTCGACGATCATGCGCAGCGCCGGGCTCTGCACGCGGCCGGCGGACAGGCCGCGCTGGACCTTGCGCCACAGCACCGGCGACAGGTTGAAGCCGACCAGGTAGTCCAGCGCGCGGCGCGCCTGCTGGGCATCGACCAGGTCGCTGGCGATCGCGCGCGGCTGGCTGATCGCTTCCTTGATGGCGCGCGGGGTGATCTCGGTGAACACCACGCGCTGCATCGGCTTGTCCTTGACCAGCCCGCGTTCCTTCAGGATCTCGGCGATGTGCCAGCTGATCGCTTCACCCTCGCGATCCGGGTCGGTCGCCAGCAGGATGTCGTCGGCGCCCTTGGCGGCCTTGGCGATCGCGTCGACATGCTTTTCGTTCTTGTCGATCACGTCGTAGTGCATGGCGAACCCGTTGTCCGGGTCGACCGCGCCTTCCTTCGGAATCAGGTCACGCACATGCCCATACGAGGCCAGGACGGTGTAGTCCTTGCCGAGGTATTTGTTGATCGTCTTGGCCTTGGCCGGCGATTCGACGATGAGCAGGTGCTTGGGCATGGCAGCAGTGTCTGTGGGGCGAGCCGCAGGGGAGGGGCCGCTAGGGTGGAGCAAACGGCCGCATTAGTGAAGCGGCCACGGACAAATCAATACGCTGAACGCCCGGTAGTGTGCCGGGCGTTCAGGTTTCACCTTATTAGAGGAATCACGCCCGGCCAGCCCCTGTCAAGCAGCCAGACGTGAGGATGGCCGTTCATGAGGCCATCTTGGCGATGAAGCCGACCGCGGCCACCAGCAGCACCAGGCCCGCCAGCGACAGCAGGCCGGTCAGCACCAGGATCACGATGGTGACCGTGCCCAGCTCATGGCGCTGCAGGTGCGGCTGGTCGGTGTAGGCCCAGCGGTCGACCACCAGGGTGTCGCAGATCATGTCGTGCAGGCCCTGCTTGCGCTCGGTGAAGGCGGCCATCAGGAAGCCGATGCCGAGGGTGAAGCTGCTCAGCAGCATGGCCCAGTAGCGACCGAAGGCGCGGCCCTTGGTCAGGCGGTCACCGTTGCTGCGCACGACCTTGATGCCGACCGCCATCTTGCCCAGCGTGGCGCCACCCTGCGAGGAATGGAACCAGGTGTAGTAGGCAACGCCGATGGCCATGTTGATCAGCGCGCTGGCCACCTGCGCGACGATTTCGATGGAGGTCTCGCCACTGCCCACCGCGCCCATGCTGGCGCCAAGCACCACGCCGATGATGGCGCCGATGATGCCGCCCGGAATGGCCAGCACGAAGTAGTCGATCATGTACGCCGCGACGCGCTTCCAGAAGCCGGCATAGACCACCTCGCCGCCGACCACCGGCTGCGGACCGCCGACACCGGCAGCGGCCGGCGCGCTGTAGGGCGAGCTGCTGAGCGCACCCGTGCCAGGCAGTGGTGCAGTGCCGTTGTCGATGGCGGCGTAGTCGTTGCGCAGGTCGAAGCCGCCACTGGCGGTGGCCGTGCTGGCGTCAGCCAGCGTCTGCAGGCCGAGCTCATCGACCACCTGGCGCAGTGCGGCCCACTGGGCCATGCCTTCGCGCCAGACCAGGGTGTCCAGGTTCAGTTCGCCGCGCTGGAAGCGCTGGCGGATCTCCTGGACCGGCAGCGGGCCCTGGCGTTGCTGTCCTTCGGCGTAGTACCACTCAGTCATTGCATGTTCCCTGTTGGATCGTCCTTGGAGGTGCTGCCGTGCGCGTGGCTCAGCCGCGGCACGACGGCGGCAGGTACTTGTCGTCGCTTTCACCGCTGCATTCCCAGCGGCCGCTGTCGCGATCATATTCCAGCCACAGCAGGTCGCCGTCGAGGCTCTTGCCGGGCACGGCCAGCGTTGCTTCGATGCCACAGTGGCCGTTGTTGAAGCGGCCGATGTTCACCGCCGACAGGCCAGCCTGGGTGAAGTCACCCGGGGCCGGGAAACCGGCATCGTTGGCACCGGGGCAGCGGCCTTCGTCGTCGGCGAAGTGCTGCACCTGCTGTTTCAGCGGCTGCAGGGCATTGACCGCGGTGGCGACCTTGGCACGCACGGTGTAGTCGTTATAGGCGGGCAGGGCGATCGCCGCGAGGATGGCCATGATCGGCACCAGCACCAGCAGCAGGCCGCCGCCGATGATCGCGGTCAGGGCGCAACCGGAGAGCTTCTTTTTCGGCGGCGGCAGCACCCCGGCCGGGGTCTGCGTGGCATAGGGCGTGGACGGTGGCAGCACCGGTGGCTGCGGCGGAGGTGGCGCCACCGGTTCCGGTTCGGGTTCCGGCTCGGGTTCCACGGCCGGCGCAGCGACGTCCAGCGCCGGCACGATCAGACCCAGCTCGTCGACGACGCTGCGCAACGGCTGCCATTGCGGCAGGCCGTCGCGCCAGACCAGGGTGTCCAGGGAGATCTGGTTGTTGCGGAACAACTCGACCAACTGTTCCGCCGGCAGCGGGCCTTGCTGCCGGTTGCCTTCTGCATGGAACCACTCGCTCACGGGGACGCTCCTGAATGCGCTATGCCCCCAAGTGTACGGTCAGTGCAGGGGTTCTGGCTCGTCCATGAACATCTGCGTCTCCATCCAGGCATAGGCCGCTTCGGAGCCGGGCTGGTTGAACAGCACCATCAGCACGACCCACTTCAGGTCGTCCAGGTCCAGTTCGTCCTGGTCCAGGGCCATCGCCCGGTCCAGCACCAGCTCGCGCTGGTCGGCGTCGAGGATGCCGTGCTGTTCCAGATACAGCAGGAAGCCGCGGCATTCCACGTCCAGTTTGTCCAGCTCGGGGCCATGGTAGATGCGCACGGGGCCATCGACCCGCGCCTGGGCCACGCTCGGCCGCTGCGCGGCCAGGGCATCGAGCCAGTCGAACGCCTTGTTGATCTCGGTGGGGCTGAAACCGGCCTGGATCAGGCCGTTCTGGAGCGAATCGCGGTCACGGATCAGGTCCGCATCTTCGCTGAAATAGTGTTCAAACAGGTACAGCAGTACATCCAGGATGCTCTCTTTCATTGCCCCTCGGCCTGCGTCGCGCGACGCTGTGGAGGTGAAGAAACTAGGGAGTTCGACAGTAGCGGCCGTGTACGCACACCACGATTCCCGCCAGTTCCATGGCCAGCAGCATGGAGGACACCTGTGACGCCGTCAATCCACAGCGCGTGATCAGTGAATCCATACCGCTTGGGTTGTGGTCCAGGGCCCGCCACAAGCACTGGTAGTCAGGGTCGTCGGCCCAGCGCGCCGGCAGGAGCGCCGGCGGTGCCTGTTCAGTGGGGGTGGCCAACCGCGATTGCAAGCCCGGCAGCTGCTGGCGAAGGGCGGGGGCGAGCAGTTCCAGGACCTCCTCGGGGCGCTCGACCAGCGCCGCGCCTTCACGGATCAGGCGGTGGCAGCCGGCCGCACGCGGGTTGAGCACCGACCCGGGCAGGGCACAGACCTCGCGGCCGGCCTCGGCGGCAAGGCGCGCGGTGATCAGCGCGCCCGAGCGCTGGGCGGCCTCGACCACCACCGTGGCCAGCGCCAGCCCGGCCACCAGCCGGTTGCGCGCGGGGAAGTGGCCGGGGCGGGCAGCAGTGCCCGGCAGGTACTCGCTGAGCACCACGCCTTCGGCGGCGATCCGCGCCTGTAGCCGGGCGTGGCTGTCCGGATAGGCCCGGTCAGGGCCGGTGCCGATCACTGCCACGGTGCAGCCGCCGGCCTCCAGCGTGGCCTGGTGTGCGGCCGCATCGATGCCTGCGGCCAGGCCACTGGTCACCGCCAGGCCTGCCTCGACGAAGCAGCCGGCAAAACGTGCGGCCAGTGCGCGCCCGCCCGGGGTGGGTGAGCGGCTGCCGACCAGCGCCACCGAGGGGCGCCAGGCCAGGCTCGGGTCGCCGGCCACGAACAGGGCCAGCGGCGGATTGGGTACCTCCAGCAGTGATGGCGGAAAGGCCGGATCGGTGCAGGGCAGCAGGTGATGGTTGTCCTGTTCCAGCCAGCGCCGGGCGGCTGTCCAGGCCCGGGTCTCGGGGCGTTCCAGGGCGGCGCACTGCTCCGGCGTGCAACCGTGCGCGCGCCAGGTCGCAGTGCCTTGCGCGATGGCGGCTTCCGCACCCCCCGCGGCCTGCAGCAGGGCCCGTCGGGGCGCCAGTGCGCCTCCCGCCATCAGCAGGCGCAGCAGCGCCTCATATGCATGCGTGGTCATCCCCCACTATCGGCCGCACGCAACAAAGGCGCCCTAGGGCGCCTTCGCGTGTGGCTGTCAGGTTTTGCCGGAGGGGCCTGCCGGCCCGCGGCCGGCACTCCCTGCGGTGGCCGGGGCAGCCCCCGACAACCGTTACTTCGCGTCCGGGTGCAGCGCGTTGTAGCCCACCCGCACCGGCTTCACGCCCTGCATCACCAGCGCGTAGCTGACGTTGTCGAAGGTGCGGAACACCATCGCATGCGCGGCGTATTCGTCCGGCAACGAGACCCGGCCCGCGCCGGTGCTGAGCGAGTCATCCATGCGCGAGGAGGTCGGGTACTTCATGCGGTGCGCCACATGGCGGCCCGGGCGCCACAGCGAGAACACGGTGCCGTTGTCCACGCCCTGGGCACGGCCGGCCGAGATCGCGATCACGTCGCGCGGGCCGCCGGCGGTGAACATGTCGGTGACCGCCAGCACGCGCACGTCCACGCCCTCGACACCCGCGGCGGGCACGTGGGGCACGAACTGCAGGTCGTACGGCCTGGCTTCGACCGGCACCAGGCGGTCGCCGGCGCGCACTTCGCGGCCGCCGACGTTCTTGTCCAGCACCAGCGTGGAGGCCTCGACCTTGCCGCCGGCGATCTGGGTGATCGTGCCGGTGGCGACCTGGGCCAGCTCGTAGCCGAGCACGCCACGGCGGGCGTTGGGCGCGTTGTAGGCCTTCCACAGGTTGCCGCTGCCCGGAGTGACATCGCCATTGGCGGTCAGGTCCTCGGTCGGCTTGGGCTGGGCGTAACGCACGGTCGGGCGTACCACGGCCCAGCGCTGGCCCACCTGGGCATCAGCCAGGCGCACGTAGACGGTGTCGCCGCCGGACACGCGCAGGCGGCTGTCCTCCAGGCCGACCACGTAGGGCAGCTGCTTGACGCTGTCGACAACGCTCAGCTGCTTCAGGAACGGCTCGACCTGGGCCAGCGGAATGGCGTCGATCGGGGCCTCCTGGCGCGGACCGGCCTGGGACACGGTCACCCGGTCCAGGTAGGCCAGGCTCAGCACGTCACCTGGATAGATCAGGTGCGGGTTGGCGATCTGCGGATTGGCTTGCCAGATCTCCGGCCACAGCCAAGGCTTCTGCAGGAAACGTGCGGCGATATCCCACAACGTATCCCCTTTTCGGACCACATAGGTGTCCGGGTGCCCGCCATTCACTTCCACGGCGGTAGCATAGGCAGCCACGGTCAGCATCGCCGCGGCGACGACCGTACGAAAACGAAGCAACATAGGTGTGAAGCCCTGATTCCCCAACAGGTCCGCGCACTATAGTCCAGAAACCGGGGCGCAAGGCAAGCGTTGGAGCTAGAATCTGCGACGTATGCCGGCGTGCCGGCCCCCTATCCGGAAACAGCCATGGCCCTTCTCCCCATTCTCGAGTTCCCCGATCCGCGCCTGCGTACCAAGGCTGCGTTGATCGAAGCCGCCGAAGTCACCACGCCGGCCTTCCAGGAACTGATCGACAACATGTTCCTGACCATGTACGACGCCCCGGGCATCGGCCTGGCCGCCACCCAGGTGGACGTGCACAAGCGCTTCATGGTCATCGATGTCAGCGAAGAGAAGAATGAACCGCATGTGTTCATCAACCCGGAAATCGTCGCCAAGGACGGGGGCCGGGTGTACCAGGAGGGCTGCCTGTCGGTCCCGGGCATCTTCGCCGACGTGACCCGCGCCGACACCATCACCGTGAAGTACCTGGACCGCAACGGCCAGGAGCAGCAGCTGGAGGCCGGCGAAGTGCTGGCCACCTGCATCCAGCACGAGATGGACCACCTGGACGGCAAGCTGTTCATCGACTATCTGTCGCCGCTGAAGCGCGAGATGGTCCGCAAGAAGCTGGCCAAGCAGCGCAAGCACGTGGCGTGATCGCCAATCCGGGCCGCCCTTCGGGGGGCCCGTGCCTGCGCGACGCGCGCGGGCTGTACGGCGCCGGCCGACGGCGCCGTTTTCTTTCCTGCACGAATCCATCCTGCAAGTGGGGTAGCCATGAGGATTGTCTTTGCCGGTACGCCGGAATTCGCGGTGTCGTCGCTGCGCGCTGCGGCGCGCCACCACGAGGTCGTGGCCGTCTATACCCAGCCTGATCGCCCGGCCGGCCGCGGCCGTGGCTTGGCGCCGTCGCCGGTCAAGCTGGAGGCCGTGGCCCGTGGCATTCCGGTCTACCAGCCCGAATCGCTGAAGGATGAGGCTGCCCAGCAGCAGCTGCGCGACCTGCAGCCGGACCTGATGGTGGTGGTCGCCTACGGCCTGATCCTGCCCAAGGCGGTACTGGCGATCCCGACCCACGGCTGCTGGAACGTGCATGCCTCGCTGCTGCCGCGCTGGCGCGGTGCCGCGCCGATCCAGCGCGCGATCCAGGCCGGTGACGCAAAGACCGGCGTGTGCCTGATGCAGATGGAAGCCGGCCTGGATACCGGCCCGGTGCTGCTGCACCAGGAGCTGCCGATCGCGGCCACCGATACCGGCGGCCAGCTGCATGACAAGCTGGCCGAATTGGGCGCACAGGTGCTGTCCGACGGCCTGGGCCTGCTGCGTGCCGGCATCAAGCCGATCGCGCGGCCGCAGCCCGAGCAGGGCGTGACCTACGCGCACAAGCTGGACAAGGCCGAAGCCCGCCTGGACTGGGCGCAGGACGCCGATGCACTGGCGCGCACCGTGCGTGCCTTCAATCCGTGGCCGATCGCCGAGGCCACGCTGGCCGGCGAGCGCGTGCGCATCCACGGCGCGGTCGCCCTTGACCTGGCCCATGGCCAGGCGCCGGGGACGGTGCTGGCGGCCAGCCGCGATGGCATCGACATCGCCTGCGGCCAGGGCGCGCTGCGCCTGCGTACGCTGCAGCGCGAAGGCGGCAAGGCGATCACCGCCGCCGACTACCTCAATGCCCGCCGCGACCTGCACGTGGGGGCATAAGCGGTGTCGAAGCAGAATGATTTCTCCGTCGCCAAGGCGGCGCCGGGCGCGGCCACCCGCATGCTGGCCGCACGCGTGCTGGCGCAGGTGTTCACCCGTGGCCGCTCGCTGAAGGCGGAACTGGCCTGGGCGCTGCCCAAGCTGGCCGACAGCCGCGATCGTGCGCTGCTGGAAGCGCTGTGCTTTGCAGTCCTGCGCCGCCGCAGTACCTATGACGCGGCCTTGCAGTCGTGGATGCAGAAGCCGCTGTCGGCACGCGACGCCGACCTGCGCACCCTGTTGATGGTGGGCTTCGCCCAGCTGGACGTGCTGGAACTGCCGGCGCATGCGGCGCTGTCGGCCACGGTCGACGCCGCCCGCGCGCTGGGCCGTGAGCGCCAGGCCGGCTTGGTCAACGCGATCCTGCGCCGCGCGCAGCGCGAGGGGTTCCCGGAACAGCCGGCGCGCGATGCCTTCCCGGAGTGGCTGGCCGATGCCGTCGAGCGCGACTGGCCGGCCCAGGCCGAGGCGATCTTCGCCGCCAGCCTGCAGCCGGCGCCGTTGTGGCTGCGGGCCAACCGCCAACAGGGGGGCCGTGACAAGGCGCTGGCCACGCTGGCCGAGGCCGGCATCGCCGCCGAAGCCAGCCCGCTCAGCGCCGACGCGCTGCGCCTGGCGGCGCCCATCGCAGTGAACCAGCTGCCGGGGTTCGCCGACGGTGCGCTGTCGGTGCAGGACCTGTCGGCGCAATGTGCGGCGGACGCGCTGGCCCCGGCGTCCGGCGCCCGCGTGCTGGACGCCTGCGCGGCACCGGGTGGCAAGTCGGCGCACCTGCTGGAACGTGACCCGAGCCTGCGCCTGCTGGCGCTGGATATCGATGCGCGCCGCCTGGCGCGTGCCCGCGATACCTACACCCGCACCGGTGTGGGTGACGGCGCGCAGACCCGGGTGGCCGATGCCAGCGACCCCGGTGCCTGGTGGGATGGCACCCCGTTCGACGCCATCCTCCTGGATGCGCCGTGTTCGGCCACCGGCGTGATCCGCCGCCAGCCGGACGTGATGTTCCATCGCCGCGCCGAGGACATCGATGCGCTGGTCGGCGTGCAGGCCCGCCTGCTGGAGGCCTGCTGGTCGATGCTGCGCCCGGGCGGCGTGCTGTTGTACGCCACCTGTTCGATCCTGCGCGCCGAGAACGTCGATCAGGTGCGGGCCTTCCTGAAGTGGCATCCGGATGCGGTGGCACAGCCTCTGGATGACACATTCGGCCTGGACTGCGAGGGGATCGCACGCCAGCGACTGCCGGGTGACAGCGATGCTGACGGTTTCTTTTACGCGCGTCTGCTAAAAACAGCCTGACCCCCGCTGACGTTCCGAGTCCCATGCTGAAATCCCGCGCGTCGCGCGAGACGTGGTTGTTCGTGGTGATGGCCCTGCTGGTGCTGGGGGCCGGGCTGGGCCTTCGTGATCCGTGGCCGTCGGACGAACCGCGCTTCGCGCTGGTGGCCAAGCAGATGTTCGACAGCGGCCACTGGCTGTTCCCGCACCGCGGGACCGAGCTGTACTCGGACAAGCCGCCGATGCTGATGTGGTGGCAGGCCACGCTGTACAGCCTGATCGGGCAGTGGCGCGTGGCCTTCCTGCTGCCGTCGCTGCTGGCGGCACTGGGCACGCTGTGGTGCGTGGTCGACCTGGGCCGGCGCCTGTGGACGCGGCGGGTGGGGCTGTATGCCGGCTGGGCGCTGCTGTTCGCGCTGCAGTTCACCTTCCAGGCGAAGAAGGCGCAGATCGATCCGCTGCTGCTGCTGTTCATCACCCTGGCCAACTACGGCCTGCTGCGCCACCTGCTGCTGGGGCCTGCCTGGCGCTGGTGGTGGCTGGGCTGGTTCTTCGCCGGCATCGGCGTGATCACCAAGGGCGTGGGCATGCTGGCGCTGCTGATGATCGTGCCCGCGGCAATCGCCGCGGCGCTGCAGTGGCCACGGGTGGGCCTGCACGCGCGCGACGCACGCTTCTGGCTGGCGCCGCTGGCCTTCCTGCTGGCGGTGTCGTTGTGGCTGGCGCCGATGCTGCTGGCCGGCTTTGCCACCGGCTCGGACGAGTACCGCGCCTACATGGACGACATCCTGTTCCAGCAGACGGCGCGACGCTACACCCATTCCTGGGACCACCACCAGCCCGCCTGGTACTTCCTGGCGACGATGCCGCTGATGTGGATCCCGGCGTTCCTGGCCCTGCCCTGGGCGATTCCAGCCTGGCGCCGCCGGCTGCAACGCCGCGACCCGCGCTATCTGCTGCCGCTGGCCTGGTGGCTGATGGTGGTGCTGTTCTTCTCGATTCCCGCTGGCAAGCGCGACGTCTACATCCTGCCGGCGCTGCCGATGTTCTGCCTGGTGCTGGCACCGCTGTTGCCAGGGTTGCTGAAGCGGCGCGATGTGCAGGCCGTGGTGGGGCTGTTCACCGGCCTGCTGTCACTGGGCCTGGCAGTGGCTGGCGCGATGGCGGTGCTGGGCGACCCGGCCTTCGAGCTGCGCCTGACCCACAGCCGCGGGCTCGCCCCCGGGGCCGTCGACGCGCTGGCGTGGACGATCCTGGCGATGGGCTTGTGGGGCGGATTGAGCCTGCTGGCCTGCGGCCGTCGCCGGCAGCTTGCGCTGGTGTCGACCCTGGCGATGGTCTGGGTGCTGTACAGCCTGGTCGGCTACCCGCTGCTGAACGATTCCAGTTCCGCCCGTGGCCTGATGCGCACGGTCGGTACCCGTCTGGGCCCCGATGCCGAGCTGGGGCTGGTGGCCTGGAAGGAGCAGCATCTGCTGCTGGCCGACCGTCCCGCGGCGACCTTCGGTTTCGAGACTGACTGGGACGAGCAGCTGGTGGCGGCCACGCGCTGGCAGCGGCTGGCGCCCGGACGCCGTTGGCTGCTGGTCCACGAGTACGCGATGCTGTCGTGCGTCGACCGCAACCGCTCTGAACTGGCCGGCGTGGCCAACCGGCGGCGCTGGTGGCTGGTGCCGGCGGCGGCGGTGACGGTGCCCTGCGTGGTCACTGCCGAGGAGCGGGAACGTGAACGGCGTTTGCAGGAACATGACTAGCCAGCACGATTTCCGCTTGTCCAGTCTGCCCAAGCGCGCCCAAAGGCAGTAAAACAGCAGGCTGGGACGGCCCCCGTTGGCCCGTCCCGTTCTTCCAGCAGATTGCAGCGATACTTCCCGACGTGCCAGCTTCACCGGACAACCTGAACCCCATGGCCGGCGACCCGCTGGGCGTTCCCGTCGGTGGGCGCCACGGGGTCGCGCATGCGCTGGCCCAGCTGGGCCTGTTCTGCCTGCCGGCACTGGTGCTGACCGTGCCGATCAACCTGTTGCCGTACGGTCTCCTGCTGCTGCTCAGCACCCTGCTGGCGCCGGAGCTGCTGTGGCGCGCGCGCGGCATGGCCGGCCAGCCGGTGAAAGTGCTGGCCTGGCTGATGCTGGCGGTGCTGGCGCTCGGCGTATTGTCGGTGGTGCTGTTCGAACAGGGCCTGCGTGACGTCGACAACCGTTCGCGGTTCGTGGTGATCCCATGGATCGCGCTGTGGGTCTGCGCGCTGCGTCCCAACCTGCGGTGGCTCTGGTACGGGTCTTTGGCCGGCCTGCTCGCCACCTTTGCGATGTCGCTGTGGCAGGTGCTGGGCGGCGCCCCGCGCGCGGAGCTGTTCACCAACGCCATCGTGCTGGCCGACATCGTGATGGTGTTGATGGTCCTGCTGGTGTTCTGTCGCCCATCGCGGCGCTGGTCGCTGGTGATCCTGGGCATGGCCGCCGGCTGCGGCACCATCGTGCTGACCGGCAGCCGCGGTGTGTTCGCCGCCTTGCTGGCGCTGCTGGTGGTGCTGGCGCTGAGCCTGCGCTGGCGCACCGGTGCGGCGCGCCTGTCGGTGCTGGCCGGCATGCTGGCGATTGGTGCGACGCTGCTGCTGTCGGTACCGGAGCTGCGCCACCAGGTCCGCCTGAGCGAGCTGCACAGCGACGTGCAGCGGATGGAGCTGGGCGACAGTGATTCTTCCGCCGGTGCCCGCGTCGAACGCCTGCAGGTGGCCTGGCAGACCTTCCTCGATCATCCGCTGGTGGGTGTTGGCATCGGTCATTTCGACAGTGCGATGCAGCGCGTGCCGGTCTGCCGGGAGAACCCGGAAGAATTGCGCTGCCACCTGGGGCATGCGCACAACGACGTGGCCGAATGGGCGGCGACCCAGGGCGTACCGGGCCTGCTGCTGTTGCTGGCGGTGTATGGCATCCCGCTGTGGTTGTTCGTGCGCCTGCATCGCCGCAGTGGACGGGCGACCTTCCGGGGGCCGGCCGCAGCCGGCGTCATGCTGGTGATCACCTACGCGCTGTGCGGGCTGACCCAATCGATGTTCGCGCACCAGATGACGGCCAGTTTCTACGTGACCCTGGTCGGCCTGCTGACCGGCCTGTCGATCGTCGAAGGCGCGCGCCACCGGGCGATCACCGGGTCGTGATGCCGCGTCGCGCCGGGCAGGGCCCGGCGATCAGGGGTTCGGTGGGTCGGCCACGGCCTGGCCGTTGCCCAGCATCCACAGCATGATGGTCTTCTGGCGCACGTAGTTGGCGCGCACATAGGCGTAGACCAGGCCGTGCCAGCCGTCGCGGAAGCCGCCACGGAACACGAAGCCGCGCCAGAACCGCCAGGCCGGGGCCAGCACCAGCTTGCCCAGCGTGGCCCGCTTGCCGCGTGCGAACTCGTGCTCGGCCATCATCCGCGCGTACTTCTCGGTCTTGGCCAGCTGCTGCTGCAGGGAGCGGTAGGGATAGTGGACCAGGTCACCGCGCAGGGTGCCGACACTGCCGTCGACGCTGGCCGCCTCGTGGATCTCGCGCTTGCCGCGCCAGCCGCCGCGGCGGCGGTCGAACAGGCGCATCACCCGGTCCGGGTAGGCATTGCCATGGCGCAGGAACTTGCCGAAGTACTCCGACAGGCGCGCGAAGCGATAGCCGGCATGGCCGGCGAAGCCACCGTCGCGGGCCTGTTCGATGGCCGCGCGCAGTTCCGGGCTGATCCGCTCATCGGCATCCAGGCACAGCACCCAGTCGTGGCGGGCCTGCTCGACGCAGTAGGCCTTCTGGCTGCGGAAACCATCGAACGCGCGCTGCAGCACGCGGGCGCCTGCAGCCTCGGCGATGGCCACGGTGGCATCGGTGGAGTACGAGTCCACGACGATGATCTCGTCGCAGAAGGCCAGCGATGCCAGGCAGTCGCCGATGCGGCCGGCCTCGTTGAACGCGATAATGCAGGCCGAGATGCGAGGCCGTTCGATGGGAGCGGTCGTGGAGGACATGATGGCCGGGTACCTGTTGTTTGCGACGGAGCGCTATGCGCTGCCTATTCTCGCCCCGTTGGTGCAGGCCTTGCACGCCTCCGGGCAGGAGGTGGCGGCCTGGTTCGAGGACGGCGCGGCCGGCAGCAGCCTGCCGGGCGTGCCCAACATCGGCCTGAAACAGGCCCTGGCGATGCGGCCGCGTGCCGTGTTCAGCGCCGCCAACTGGGTGCCGACCTTCCTGTCCGGCGCCAAGGTGCAGCTGTTCCATGGCTTCAACGTGGAGAAGCGGGACAGTGCGCGCGGCCACTTCCGGGTGCGCGGCATGTTCGACCTGTACTGCACGCAGGGGCCGGCCACCACCGGGCCGTTCCGTGAGATCGCCGCCCTGCAGGGCCACTTCGCGGTGGCCGAGACCGGCTGGCCGAAGCTGGACCCGTTGTTCCGCGACGACGGTGGCGAGAGCGCCGCGTTGCGCGCAGCGGCGGGCGGGCGTCCGGTGATCCTGTTCGGTTCGACCTTCACCGAGCGCCTGAGTGCAGCGCCACACCTGCATGCGCAGATCGCCGCCGACATCGCCGAGGGCAACCGCTACTGGCTGCTGACCCTGCACCCGAAGTGCCCACCGGAACTGTTCGAGCGCTACCGCGCGCTGGCCGGTGCCAATGCCCGCTTCATCGAGCCGGAGCAGGTGATGGCCGCGCAACGCGCCGCCGATGTGCTGGTGTCGGACACTTCGTCGATCGTTTCGGAGTTCATCGTCCAGCACAAGCCGGTGGTGACCTTCCGCAACCGCGTGCCCAAGCCGCACATGATCGACTTCGACGACCCGGCGCAGCTGCCGGCGATGCTGCAGCGTGCGCTGCATCCGGACGCTGCGCTGCAGGCGGAGATCGTGCGCTACGCCGACGCCATCCATCCATACCGCGATGGCCTGTCCAGCGAGCGGGTGATCGCGGCCACCGAGGATTTCCTGTCCGGTGAAATGGGTGTGTTGCGGCGCAAGCCATTCGGCAGCTGGGTGCGCGACATGCAGATCCGCAAGGACCTGGGGTACTGGGGCCCGTCGCAGCGCTGATCGGGTTGATGTGGATCCACGCCATGCGTGGATGCACGGCCCCGCTCGCGGTAGTGCCGGCCGCTGGCCGGCAACCTCGGGAATGTCTGCGGCTGCCGGCCAGCGGCCGGCACTACCTGTAATGCTTACCAGCGCAGCTTGCGCCGTGCCAGCGCCGCCGCCAGCTGCTCCATCACGTGTTGCGCCTGCGCCCGCGGCAGGTAGTGCAGGGTCAACGCCACATCACCGTGTGCACCCGCGGTATCCAGCTGCAGGCTGCTGGTGCCGAGCAGCTTGTCCAGCGGTGAACGCTGCAGGCGCAGGCCCTGCACCTTGTCCAGTTCGGCCCAGCGCCACCATCGCTTCCACCAGCCGCCGCGCACGGCCACGTAGTGGTCATCCAGGTACCAGCCCATGCGCGCCATCTGCCGATGTGCCACCAGCAGCGCCACCGGCAGCCAGGCCAGCACGACCAGCCCCCATGATCCCCAGCGCCAGTACGCGGCTGCTGCCAGCAACGGCACCAGCACCAGCGCGCCCAGGCACAGCCGCCACCAGCCACGCTGCGGAATGGACTGCCATCGCGCCGGCGGCCACTGCAGTTGTGGCAGCAGGTGCTGCACCAGCTGCGTGCAGCGCTCCTGGGTTGCCAGCGGCGCCAGCTCGCGCAGGGCGCGGTCCTCATCGCGCGAAGGGCCGCCGGCTGCGCTGTCGATCCGCAGCTGGCGCAGCCCGAACCAGCGATGCAGGGTGCTTTCGCGCAGCGTCCAGGCCTGGATGCGGCGACGCGCCACACTGCTGCGGGTGCGGCTGAGCAGGCCGGCCGACACGGTCAAGCGGCGATCCTGCTCGCTGAGCGTGAAGCCGTGATAGCGCAGCAGGGTCAGCACCACCGACAGCGCTCGCAGCGCCAGCCAGCCCAGCAGCAGTGCGGCAGCCAGCAGCAGGAAGGCGCCGGCCACGCCGGGATGCAGGTGGCTGGCATAGCCGAAGGCTTCCTGGCCGCCACGCTGGATGGCAGCGTCCATCACCGGCCGCGGCACGGTCTGGAACAGCACACCGAAGGCGGCGATCGCCAGTGCCCAACCGCGGTTGGAGAGCAGGCCCATGCGCACCACGTCCCAGCTCGACAGGCGCAACAGCACCTGTTCGGCGTCGGCCCCGGTGAGCGAGGGGGCGGCGACAGTGTCAGCGGCCTGCGGTGCCTGCCCACGCTGGCGCACCAGTCGTTCCAGCGCCAGCGCCTGGTCCAGCTTCAGCACGCGCATCTCCGCTTCCGGGCGCACGCCGCCGGCCGATTCCAGGCGCAGTTCGGCCACGCCGAACAGACGGTGCAGCGGGTTCTGCCGCACTTCCACGTTGTGGATGCGGGCGAACGGGATCTCGCGGCGGTTGCGCGCCAGCAGCCCGCTGCGCACGGTGATCGCATCGCTGCCGATGCGGTAGCGGTAGCTGAGGTACTGCAGAACCGAGACCAGCACCAGCGCGGCAATCGCAGACAGCGGAATCAGCTGCGCCCACATCGGGTCGCGGTCGCCGCGCTGGCCGAACACCAGCAGCGCGACCAGCGGCAGGAAGTAGTGGCGCAGCTGCATCAGCAGCACGAACAACCACGACCACGGGTGCAGGCGATGGTCCTCGCCACCGGCAGGCAGCGATGTGGGCAGGGGTGGCGGCAGGCTCACAGGGCGTCGGCGTCCTGGTCGAGCTGATGGGACAGGGTGTCACGCAGGCGCTCGGCGTCGGCCTCGTCCAGGCCGCTTACGGTCACTGCGCTCATGCGGGTCCCGGCGGTGTGCACGATCAGCGTGGCCAGGCCGGCACGGCGTTCCAGCGGGCCGCGACGCAGGTCCAGGTGCTGCACACGCGAAATGGGGATGCGCGTTTCCAGCTGCCACATCAGGTCGCGGCGCAGGCCCAGGCCCTGGGCATCCAGCCGCCAGCGGGTGCGGGTCAAGCGCCGGCGGCCGAGCCAGGCGCCGAAGACGATGCCGATCAGCAGCCCAAGGGCGGCCGTCCACAGGCCGCCGGGCAGATCGAAGAACCACGCGGCCGCGGCCAACGGAAGGCCCGGCACGAACAGGCCGCCGAAGGCGCCTTCCAGTGCAGCGAGGCGGGCAGAGCGTTGCGGCAGCGACTGCCAGGCATCGGTGGGCGGGGAGGGCAGGGGGACGTCGGTCACGCGGGCTCCGTCAGGCGGCAGGGCGGGCGATGGCGGCCGAGACCGCACCGCGCAGACGGTAGCAGGTCGGCTGCGTTACTGGGCAGCCTGGATCAGCGCATCCACATCCAGCATGTGGCCTGCACGATCGGCCTTGGTGCGCAGGTAATGCTCGTTCTCGGCGGTGATCTCGCCGGTGACCGGAATGCAGTCCAGCACCTCGATGCCAGCATTGCGCAGTCGCTGCGCCTTGGTCGGGTTGTTGCTGAGCAGGGCGACGCGCGAAATGCCCAGGCCATGCAGCATCGCCACCGCGCTGCCGTAGCGGCGCTCGTCGGCACCGAAGCCCAGCTGTGCATCGGCATCGATGGTGTCCAGACCGTCGTGCTGGTAGCCGTAGGCGCGCATCTTGGCGGCGATGCCGGTGCCGCGGCCTTCCTGGTCCAGGTACAGCAGCACACCGCCGCCCAGTTCCTTCAGCTTGCGCAGGCCGCGCCGCAGCTGGTCGCCGCAGTCGCACTTGAGTGAGCCGAACAGGTCGCCGGTCAGGCACGAGGAGTGCACGCGCACAGGCACCACCGCCGACAGGTCCGGTTCGCCGACGATGATCGCGACCTGGTCGCGCTGGGCCACGCCGCCGCGGAACACCGCGAAGGTGGTCATGCCGACGTCGCGCAGCGGCACCGGCGAGCGCGCCACCAGTTCGTAGTCGTGGGCGGCGTGGGCCGCGCCCTCGGCCAGATCGCAAAGCGCCACTTCGGCAGCGCCATTGAAGGTGCTGTCATCTGCATCCAGGCGCACGGCCACCATTGCCGGCAGCAGCAGGCCCAGGCGGGCCAGCTCCACCGCGCCGGCATCGAAGGCGTCACCAGCGCTCCAGCCGTCCGGCATCGGGCCGGGCTCGCGCAGGTAGCCCAGCGAGGGCAGGGCATCGAAGGCGACACCGGCCAGCGGCAGGCGCGCGCCTTCCGGGGCCTCCACGCCGAGCACGCGGGCGCGGGTGGCGGTCAGGAACAGGTAGTGGCGTTCGCGCGCGGCAGCGGCGAAGGCAGCGAAGCTGCTGGCGGTGGCGCTGTCCAGGGCGATCACCGCCAGGCGCTGGCCCTGGCCATCGTGGAGCAGCACCGGGCGGCCGGCACGCAGTTCGGCCACCGCGCGTTCGCAGCGGATCGCGGCGGGATCGCCGAACAGGGAAGAGGCAGCAGGCATGGCAGGACCGGGGGAGGCGGACATCGCAGTCTCTATGGGGGCGCCGGCGTCGTATTCAACGTGGTGCGGCCGCCGGTCGCAGGTGACCGGACAGCCGTCAGTGCGGATGCTCTTCGGTCGCGTACGGGTCTTCCTCGCCGCTGCCCGGTGGCCGCAGCGTATAGCGCTTGTAGGTCCACTGGTACTGCGTCGGGTCGCGGCGGGCGATGCGCTCGATGCCAGCATTGAGCGCGGTGGCCGCCACCTGCGGGTCCGGATCAGCAACAGTCGGGTCGGTCGGCTCGATGTGCAGGGCGAATTCCATGTCCGGCCCGATGCGCTCGCACCAGCCGTACAGCACGGTGGCGCCGGTACGCTCGGCCAGCCGGTTGACCAGGGTCATGGTCAGCGCCTGCACGCCGAAGAACGGCACGAACACGCCATCGCCGGCCTTGGGCTGCTGGTCGGGCAGGATGCCGGTGGCGCCGCCGTCCTTGAGTACCTTGAACAACTGGCGCACGGCCGGACCCTCGGCGCGCACCTGCTGCACGTTCTGGCCGCCCCGCACCAGCTGCAGGAAGGCATCGCTGGCCTCGTCTTCCGGTGGCTTGTAGACGATGGCGATCTGCCCGCGCGAGGCCAGCCACTGGTTCAGCAGCTCCCAGTTGCCGAAGTGCGGCGCGGCCACGATCACGCCCTTGCCGCTGGCCAGGGCCGCGTCGTACAGGGCTTCGCCGTGGCGCTGCTTCAGGTGCAGGCGAAGGTTGTCGGCCGGTTGCTGGCTCCACAGGCGTAGGGTCTCGATGGCCTGCAGCGCGGTGGAGCGCAGCAGTTCGCGGTGCAGGCGGTCGCGTGCAGGACCGTCCAGCTCCGGGTAGGCCAGTTCGAGGTTACGCCGGGTGACGCGGCTCTCACGAGCGTTGAGACGGACCCACGTCCACGCCAGGGCGTGCGCGAACCCCCGCAGCAGCGGCCAGGGCAGGCGGGCGAACAGGGTGGTGGCGCGGTAGACCAGCCGGGCTTTGCGTTGCGGATTCATCGGCGCCAGTTTAGCCAAGGGCGCTGCTATCGTGGCCGGCCCCGTTCATTGGAAGCCCACGATGCTCGTCCTGATCCAGCGTGTCAGCCAGGCCGCCGTCCATGTCGATGATGAAGCGGTGGGCCAGATCGGCCCCGGCCTGCTGGCCCTGGTCGGCATGGAACCGGGCGATACCGAGGCCCAGCTGCAGCGGATGGCCGAGCGCCTGCTGGGCTACCGGGTGTTCGCCGACGAGGCCGGAAAGATGAACCGGTCGCTGCGCGACACCGGCGGCGGCCTGCTGCTGGTCAGCCAGTTCACCCTGGCGGCCGATACCCGTTCGGGCATGCGGCCCAGCTTCACCAGCGCCGCGCCGCCGGACGAGGCTGAACGCGGGTTCAATCGATTTGTCGACATCTGCCGTGAAAATCACGCGCCAGGGGTGGAAACGGGCCGGTTTGGTGCCCATATGGTCGTCAGCCTGGTCAATGACGGTCCCGTGACCTTCCTTCTCAGGCCCTGAGCCTGCGGGACCACCGCCCGGCAGGCAGGGCCCCGGGCTGGTATAATGCTACGTTCCCTATTTCTCCCTAGCCGGTGGCGCGAGCACTACATGGCCAACGAACGTCCTGCCCAATCCGAAATCAAGCAACTGATCAGCAAGGGCCTGGAACAGGGCTACCTGACCTACGCCGAAGTCAATGACCATCTGCCGGACGACATGGTCGACCCGGAACAGATCGAAGACATCATCGGCATGATCAACGGCATGGGCATCGATGTCCATGAAGTTGCGCCGGATGTGGAAACCCTGCTTCTCAACGACGGCAACACCGGTAACCGCGAAGTCGATGACACCGCGGCCGAAGAAGCCGCCGCCGCGCTGAGCGCGCTCGACACCGAAGGTGGCCGTACCACCGACCCGGTGCGCATGTACATGCGCGAAATGGGCACCGTCGAGCTGCTGACCCGCGAAGGCGAAATCGCTATCGCCAAGCGCATCGAGGAAGGCCTTTCGCAGGTCCAGGCCGCCCTCGGCCAGTTCCCGGTTTCGGTCGAGTCGCTGCTGACCGATTACGAAGCCCACAAGGAAGGCAAGAAGCGCCTGGCCGAAGTGATCGTCGGCTTCAACGACCTGGCCGACGAAGTGCCTGCGCCGGCCGCTGCCGCGTCCGATGACAGCGACGATGCCGACGCCGAAGGCGACGAGGACGAGGACGATGATGTCGAGGGTGGCGAGGAAGAAGCCGCACCGACCGGTCCGGATCCGGAGGAAGTCGCTGCGCGCATGCAGGCGCTGAGCGATGCCTTCAATGCCTTCAAGAAGGCGGCGACCAAGGGCGACAAGAAGAACCTGCCGCGCCTGCGCGAAGAGATGTCGGCGGTGTTCGTCACCCTGAAGCTGCCGCTGCCGCTGACCGACGTGCTGACCAAGCAGCTGCGCGACACCATGGCGTCGATCAAGGCCCATGAGCGCCGCGTGCTGAACCTGGCGACCGTTACCGCCCGCATGCCGCGCAAGGACTTCATCCGCTCCTGGGAAGGCAACCAGACCAACCTGGAGTGGGTGGAAGACGCACTGAAGCGCAAGCAGAAGTGGTCTTCGGCCCTGCGCGAAGTGAAGGACCAGATCATCGCCGAACAGCAGGCGACGATCGACATCGAGAAGCTGACCCAGCTGGACCTGGAGGAGCTGAAGGAAATCAGCCGTGCCATGGCCTACGGTGAAGCCAAGGCGCGCAAGGCCAAGAAGGAAATGGTCGAGGCCAACCTGCGCCTGGTGATCTCGATCGCCAAGAAGTACACCAACCGTGGCCTGCAGTTCCTCGACCTGATCCAGGAAGGCAACATCGGCCTGATGAAGGCCGTGGACAAGTTCGAGTACCGCCGCGGTTACAAGTTCTCGACCTACGCCACCTGGTGGATCCGCCAGGCGATCACCCGCTCGATCGCCGACCAGGCGCGCACCATCCGTATTCCGGTGCACATGATCGAGACGATCAACAAGTTGAACCGCATTTCCCGCCAGATGCTCCAGCAGTACGGCCGCGAGGCTACGCCGGAGGAGCTGGCCAAGGAAATGGACATGCCGGAAGACAAGATCCGCAAGGTGATGAAGATCGCCAAGGAGCCGATCTCGATGGAAACCCCGATCGGCGACGACGAGGATTCCCATCTGGGCGACTTCATCGAGGACACCAACGTGGAGTCCCCGATCGAGAACACCACCAACATCAACCTGTCTGAAACCGTGCGCGACGTGCTGGCTGGCCTCACCCCGAGGGAAGCCAAGGTGCTGCGCATGCGCTTCGGCATCGACATGAACACCGACCACACGCTGGAAGAAGTCGGCAAGCAGTTCGACGTGACCCGCGAGCGCATCCGCCAGATCGAAGCGAAGGCCCTGCGCAAGCTGCGTCACCCGAGCCGCTCGGAGCAGCTGCGCAGCTTCCTGGATATCGATTGACGCGTATCCGCTGCACATGAAGCACCTGACAGACCCCGCGCAAGCGGGGTTTGTTTTTTTCTGCCTGCGATCATCCGCGTTGCAGGCGACGGGATAGGATACGTGTCCTGTTTTCGCCCTGGTCAATGGAATGCCGATGAAACTGCCGATCCTGCTGCTCTCGCTGTCACCGCTGGTTGCCTGGGCGGATACTCCGCAACCACCACCATGCAATGCCGAGAGTTTCTTCAGCAGCCAGTTCGACTATGCCGTGGGCCGCGTGGTCGATGCCGGGCAGGTGCTGCTGCTGGGCGAGGCAGAAGGCTGCCTGGACGAGGAGCGGGATGGGTGCCGCAGTGGCGAGGAGATGGAGCCGGGCACCGGCCTGGTGATCGGTGACCGCTGGAACAGCTACTACTGCGTGAAAGCACGTCCGCCGAGCAAGGAAGTGGTGGGCTGGGCGCCGGAGTCGCGCGTGATGAAAACCAGCAGCTACGTCGAGACCAGCCTGACCGACTGGGTCGCCCATTGGGAACGCAGCGACGGAAATGCCATCGACATCGCAGCCAAGGGGGACGCATTCGAGTTGAGCGTGCCCGGTAGCGACGAGGGGGCGGCGCCGCGGGTTCTGGGCCATGCTGCACCAGGGGAGGATGAGGACGTGCTGCATCTAGATCAGGGGCGCTGCACGACGCGAGTACTGCTGCGCGGCACCGACCTGGTGGTGGCCGACAACGGGCAGTGCGACGAGCGCGAACGCAGCCTGCGCGGGGAATACTACAACCGTGCGCCGTTGGAGCGGTTGATGCAGCGCCTGGGGCAATAGTGGCGTGAGGGCCCGGGGTGGCGCGCAGTGGAAACCCGATGGCGGCCTCACTACACTGTGAGGCTGCGCAGGGCCTATAGCTCAACGGTTAGAGCAGGGGACTCATAATCCCTTGGTTCCAGGTTCGAATCCTGGTGGGCCCACCAACTCATCCAATGGCTTACATCATTTCAAAGGCACCGCTATGCGGTGCCTTTTGCGTTCGATGTCTATGCGGTGTCTACATTTCAGTTGGTACCGATGCCGGTGCCTGGGAAGGGTCATTCGTTGCGCATCCTCTGCTGCACATCCGGGGCGCCTCGATGCGGAATCCGGTCGTCGCGCTTCCACTACTTCTCGCTGTTGCAGGATGAATGGTGATGTTCATGCAAGCGGGAGGTGCTGTTCCCGCTTGCATGACCTGTTCTGCGCTTCCAATGCTACTTCGGGCGAATAGGAGTAATCGGTTTGATCGTTACCTTTCCGCTGCCGCTGCCTCCGCAGTTGCCGTGGCAGCCTCCACCCAGACTGGCTCCGCCCGTGCCACCACTACCTCCTCCGCTGCCGCCGCCAGCGCCGCCGCGACTGGAGGGCGGACGCGTGATGGGCTCCTGGTTGGTTCCATTCCAGTCATTGCTGTCTGTCAACTCGTAGGTGGCGCAGTGCGTCGCGTTGCAGACGATGACTTTGGAGCCTGCCTGAATTGAGAATTCGAATCCCCCCTTTCTCTGCTCGTTTGTTACATCTCTATATCTATTCAGGAATGCCTTCGTGGCGTTGTCTGGAATTCGAGCCTGCAACTGACACGTACTACAGTTGACTGGGCCAAAGACGGTGGGGGCAGGATCAAAGGGCCAAATCGCATAAGCCATGGGGAGGGCTGCAATTGCGACGACCAGGGGAGTTGCAATCAACCATTTCTTCGAAATCATTGCTTTCATCGTGTGCCATGTTGGGTGAGCAGGAAATTTCTGTTGGATTACAAGCAGCAGGATCTGTATATAGCCTCAGACATTTCGTTGGATCGCTCTATCTGGTTGGGCTGTAACAGTTTGGAGAGCCTCGCAATGGACGCCGCCGATTGGCTGTTGGGTTGCGCGCGCTGATATGCGAGCCAGTATGCAAGGCTCTTTTCGGGGGATTTATCGGCAATGATCCCTCGGTCATGGATGTCAGCAAGGGCTTCAATCGAGTCAACGCTTCCCAGGGATACCGACTCATTAAGATAATCAATCGCATCCCTTCGATAATTGGTTATTCGCTCCGGATCCTTGAGTGCCTCAGTCAAGTCGCCAATGATGGCTTTCGGGTCCTTGGCGAAAATCAGTCTCGCTTCGACCGATCCTTGGGCGGCAGCAAGAGAGAGCCAATTCTCATCTCCGAGTTCCGTTCGCCCTATCAGCCCTTGGCACTGGTCAATCTCCTGTTCGATTTTCCTTGAGTACTGCTCCCCCAGGCCCACTGATGCGTAGGCCTTGTACTCATCGGCATCACCTGAGTTAAGCGCCCGCTTGCAACTGGCAATGCGGTTGTGGATCTCATAGCTCGACCGGGCATCGCCCGTCCGTGCAGCCGCGATGCGCCTGTCAATGTATTCCGATGCATCGCCTTCGTAGTGAGGTGCTTCGATCTTGAGCAGAAATGCCTTGCCACCCAAAGCTACTTTTGATTCGATGGATTGGGGTGGAGAACGCAAGGATTGATGAATGCTTGATTCAGATGCGACATCCGTTGGCGAAGTGCTTTTTTCACTGCGAGGAGCCTCATCTCCTTTGCTTCCTGTGACATCGGATGGCCTGCAGGCCAACCAGGAAATGGTTGCGACTGCGCCGATGACGACCATTCCATATACGAGACTTCTACTCATCTTCACCTGATTCATTTCCCTTGTCGTGGCAGAGGATTGCGATGGACTGGACCTCGGGCCGTGGTGATAACAGATTTTGGCGCTGATCCCCTGCCTCTCGATTCCCGGGGTTTCATATTGCGGGTTGATATTCACTGTCAACCAGAAATTTGTTGTGGCTGGCTACACTTGCTTCTTGCGTGTTCTCAGTCACGCATCACTGGACGTAAAGCGACAAATGCCCTTCTTCAGGAGGCAAGCGCATGAGTGGCAAAATGGCCATTCCGTGCCGCAGTAGCAATTGGCTTCGTTCGCTCGTTCGCCCGCCGGCGGCCGCCGCAGTTGCGATCTCATCGCGAAGGTTTCACCCTTCCTCCTGGTGCGGCCGCGACGCGATCGCGTTGGCCGTTGGCCTTGGTGTATCTGTAGCGGAACTTCAGCCCACCACGGGCGAGCTTCCGCACATCCGGGCAGCCCACACCATGCGACGCTGGATCCGAGGCCCATTTGACGATCGGCAAGGTGGCCAGTCCGTTCTCTCTGAGCATTCCCTTCATTGCGCCCATTGGCGACCGCTCGACACCTTTGGTCAGCGGAAGGAGGTGGACAATGATGAGCGAAGATGGTCGCGCGGCCTTGGAAAATTAGCCGCTTGGTTTACAGTCGGAACGTCTGTGGTGACGCGCGGAAGCCCTGTAGAATCCTCAAAATGCTTTGGTTCCAGGTTCCAATCCTGGTGCGACCAAAAAGGGAGGCACTAGGGCTTCGGTCTCAGTGCCTTTTTTGTGCCGCCGGCAGAATTCACGTGGGGCAGAAGCGCATGGCTGCCCGCGGTGTAGTCGAACATGATCGTCGATAACGCCATGAGGAATGGCTCAACCACTATGGCAAAGATTCGCCTGGTCGAAGGGCCCGTCGGTGCGGGCAAATCCACGTTTGTTGCCGAGCTGCGAAGTCTGCACACGGCGGCAGGATTCATTCTGGACGCGTGGTTCGTACGGCTGTACAGCCCGGACCGTCCCGCCGCCAACCTGATGGAATGGTATGCCGCAAGGAAGGCGCGTTGCATGGCGCAGATATGGATCACAGCCTGCGAAGTGCTCGATACGGGTCGCGACGTTGTACTCGAGCTGGGTCTGGTGGAGAGAGCCAGCCGCGAGAGCTTCTACGCGCAGGTCAGGGAGGCAGGCCACGATCTGGCCGTGTATCTCCTGGATGCCCCACGTGACGTTCGTCGTGATCGCGTCCGCCAGCGCAATCGGGAGAAAGGCCCAACGTTTTCCATGGATGTGCCGGATGCCTTCTTTGAGCTGGCGAGCGATCATTGGGAGCCCATGGACCAGACCGAGTGCGAGATCTACGACGTCCAGGTAATCACCTGGAATCCAGGGTCTGCTTCTGACTGACACGGGATACCAAGGACGCTGCACGCTCCTGGTGCATGAGGTGGCGCGTCATCTGCCCCGCAACCGCGATTCTGGTTCAAGCGGGGTGGCAACAGCGGCAGCCGCTATGCGACTGCCGCTCATGTGGAGGTCCTGCTGCATGCAACTACTTCGGCATCAACACGGTGTCGATCACGTGGATCACGCCATTGGACTGGCTGACGTCGGCAATGCTGATTCCCGCCTTGCCGCCCTTGGCATCGATGACCCACAGCTTGCCATCGTGCAGAGCGACGGTGAGGGATTCACCTTCAACGGTCTTCAGCATGGCCTTGCCGCCGTGCTTTCTGGCATCGGCCATCAGCTGCGCGGAACTGTAGTTGCCCGGCACCACGTGGTAGGTCAGGATTTTGGTCAGTTGTGCCTTGTTTTCAGGCTTCACCAGCGTATCGACCGTGCCGGCAGGCAGCTTGTTGAAGGCCGCATTGGTGGGCGCGAAAACGGTGAAGGGGCCGGCTCCATTGAGCGTATCGACCAGGCCTGCGGCCTTGACCGCCGCGACCAGGGTCGTGTGGTCCTTGGAGTTGATGGCGTTCTGGACGATGGTCCTGGTGGGATACATCTCCGCTCCGCCGACCATCACGGTGTTGGCGGCGAAGCTGGCTGAAGTGGCTGAAACGAGTACGGCGAAGCTTACGGTGGCGGCTATCCGCTGAAGAGCTTTCACGGCGCGTTCCTCTGTGGGATGCCCGCAAGGCGCGGGCATCCTACATACGCGCTGGCGCGGCCCTTGGATGCAGGGAGATGCATCGGGATGCTCCTTGGCCTGACGTTGCGGCGCGTTGTAAAAGCCGAGTGAACGACTGCTCCTGCCGGCGGTTACGCAGTACGAACTGCGCGTCAATCAGCGTCGCGGATGGCGGATGTCGGATGCGCAGCCAGAAAGGCGCGCGTTGCTGATGGCTTGGCGGACACCACAGGTGCGGCATGAGAGCACGGTTCCACCGGCGACGTGTTCCATCTCATGCTCGCCCCAGATGCTCGTGGATCCGCACGCGGTGCAGGTGGCGACGATCTGCAGTGCGCGGGCCAGCGTGCCCTGCTCTCCAGCCGTGTAGGTGAGATCGGTGATCTGAAAAATGCCGGTATGACTCATGGGAATGCCGGGATGGTGCCTGTTGACGAACGATAGAGCGAACCAGGTATCGGTCGTGTTGGTGCCGCGTTGATGGATGGTTGAAGTGCAGGCTATTCGTCGTTGCGTCGGTTGAGCTCTTCAAGCCGTGCGCGGCTGACTGACTGGTGATTGCCGCAGGTGGGGCAGCTGAGGGCCGCCGCACCGTCGAGATCGACCAGGCCATGGTTGGGAATGGCCCTGAACTGCCAGGAACACTTGATGCAGGAGCAATCGATCCGGGTGACCTGCAGCAGGGTGCCGTCTGCCCGCGTCACTCCCTCGACGCTGATTACGTAGAACTGTCCGATGTCACGCATGAAGATGAACGAAACCCCTGAATCCGTAGGGCGCCCATCATGCTGTTTTAAGGGCCATCTGGGACAAAGGTAGTTTGATCGAATTCTGAAGAGTTAAGAATTCGAGTGACGGTGCGGACTTGTTCCCGGTGCTAGGGTATGAATAGGTGCCGTCCCGGCACATCCTTCAAGGCAGAAGCCATGCCCCTTCGGGCTGTTGTTTACGCAAGTCAGGTTGCTGCGGATCTCTCCGCGGAAGGTTTGGAGTCGTTGGTAGCAGATGCCGCCAGGTTCAACAGGATGGCCGGGGTTACCGGTGTCCTGCTGCACGACGGCGATCGATTCGTGCAGTACTTCGAAGGGCCTGATGACGGCGTTGCGCGTGTCTACGAACGTGTGATGCAGTCGACGAGTCACACCGACATCGTTGAGCTGGCGCGAGGTCGCGTGTCTTCGCGGCAGTTTCCCTATTGGGCGATGCATCGGCTACCGGCAGATCAACTGCTGGTGGGGAAGCTGGCGAGGGCGGATTGGTCGCGCTTCAAGAAGAGCGGGCCAGACGACATCGTCGGGTCGATGTGGGGAATCGACGTGCTGGCCGTTGCAGTAGCGCCGTATGTTGAAGCTGCGTAGGGACTGACCTGGTTCCAGAAATGGGAGGGCCCACATTGCAGTTGGGCAAGTAGTCCAACGTCGCCCGAGTGAGAGTTGGGATTCCACGACTGAGTGCCTTCTAGAAGGCGTTCCAGGGCATTGTCCGCATGTCCCTGTCCACATGCCGGGATTTTTTCCGTACCCGGCGGCGTGCAAGGAGTGAATACCGACCGCGCGGGTGCGTGGTTGACGGGATGGTGTCGATCCGTCGCCAGCATGCTCGTGTCACCGCGCGGGGTCGTGGACCACAGGTATGCTGGGCGTGCAGATGTTGATTCCGATCCCGACAGGAGACCGCATGATGCGCAGTACTTGTACGTTCTTCGTTCTGGCTGCATTGCAATGCATTCCGGCATTCGCGTCCGACACTGGCGAATCACCCAGGCGCCCGTCTGTTGAAACCCTGCAACGCCTGATTGTCGACAAGGCACCGAAGACGCGCGTGCAGACACCGGACCATGAGCGGATCACTGCACGGCGCATCGACATCGTCGATGACACGGGCGTGATCCGCATGACGCTGTCCGGCAAGACGCCGGCGCCGATCATCGATGGCCTGCAGTACAAGCGCGCCTTCAACGTGGCCGGCATGGTGCTGTATGACGATAAGGGCAGCGAGCGCGGTGGTTTCGGTACTGCCGATGTTGACGGTGGGATGGCGGTGCTGGCACTGGATCATCCGGCGATGGATGCGATCGGCTGGCGGGTATCACCGGACGGCGCGGTGAGCTTTTCGATCAATCAGGCGCCGAAGCTGATCCGCGAGCCTGCACTGGGTAACAAGCTGATTCCCGGCGTACAGGCACCGACCCGGATCGGCCTGGTGGTCGGCTCTGACGGTACGCCGGCCATCGCGTTGAATGACAAGGCCGACCGTACGCGGTTGCGGCTGACCGTCACTACGGAAGGTTATGGTGCGATCGAGTTTCTGGATGCGCAGGGCAAGGTGATCCACACGCTGGCGCCAGAGGCCGAACTTCGCCGCTAGCGCGTGCACAGTACGGATCGAGGCTTACCCGCGCCGACCGCGCCCATCAATGCTGTAGCGCCCAGCCCCGGTACAGGCCAGCAGCAGGAACCCACCGGCCAGCCCCAGGTTCTTCAGGAACATGATCTGCTGGGTCTGATCGGCGAGGTTGTGGTGGAAGATGAAAGCCGTGACCAGGCTGAAACCCACCAGCACGACCGACACCAGCCGGGTCTGGAAGCCCAGCAGGATGCACAGGCCACTGCCGATCTCGAAGGCGATGGTCGGCCACAGCAGGATGCCGGGCACGCCCATCGCTTCCATGTAGGTCTGGGTGCCACTGAGATCGCCGAGCTTGCCCAGCCCGGACACCAGGAACAGCGCCATCAGCAGCACGCGTGCAAGCAGGTAGGCGAGCGAATGCGATGAGGTGCTCACAGGGATGTCCTCGGGGATGGCCGACGAAGGCGATCGGAGCCCACCGGCAGTGAAGCCCGTGTCTACGCCGGGGGCAGGCCGCCTTGACAGGCGCCGCGCGGCAGTAGACCTTTCCAGCATGACGATCGATATTGAATCGCTCAGCCTGCGGGAGCTGGGCGCCTTGGTGGTTGCCGCTGAACAGCGGAAGCAGCTGATTTCCAACCGCCGTCCTGCCAGCGCGGTGCGGCGGATGCTGAAGGCCGCCGCGGCCGAAGCGGGGTATACCCTCGAAGAGCTGTTCGGTGGAGAGGCCATCGAAGCGGACGCACCCAGCCGGAAACCGGCACGGCGCAGAACCGGGAAAGTAGCCGCCAAATACCGTGATCCGGAGTACAAGCGACTGACCTGGTCCGGCCGCGGGCGCATGCCGCGTTGGCTGGCCTCCAAGGTCCAGAAGGGCCACAAGGTCACCGACTTCCTGATTCCCGGCCTGGCCCGGCCCACGGCGCGCAAGAGCAGTCCGATCGGCAAGCGCACGGTCTTCAAGAAGGATTGAGCCTGCCACGCTGCTACCCTGCCGGGGTCTTTGAACGAAGGAGCGCGGGATGGCACACGATGGCAGCATGATGGTCTCGCCCAGAGTCCTCTACATCGCGGCAGGCGCTGCGGTGCTGGTCAGCGTGCTGGCCTGGGCGGTGGAATGGAGCGGCATGGCCTACGTCTGCCCGTACTGCCGCGTGCAGCGCACGGTCATCGGCGTGCTGGGTCTGCTGACGCTGTTCGCACGCCCGGGCGGTCTCATCGTGCCCTGGTTGTCGTACACCGCAGGTGGCTTCGCGTTCGTGGTCGCGGCGATGCAGCACTTCAACGGCTGGAAGCGCATTTCCGCCGGCGACTTCAGCTTCAACACACAGTGGTACATCGATCCGTGGTTGCTGTCAGGTTGCGCGATGCTGATCCTGGTGGCACAGCTGATGCTGGTGCAGGCCGCCTGCCGGCGCGGTCTGCGCTGATGCCTGCCCACGGGGCGTGGCGTCAGGCGTTCTGGAACACCGCCAGCTGCGCGGCGAAGGCGCGCTGGTAGGCAGGCCGCTGTGTCGCCTGGTTCATATAGGCGACCACGCGTGGATACGCGTCGAGCAGGCCACTGCTCTTCAGGCGCAGCAGTACCGAGACCATCATCAGGTCGCCCACGCTGAACTCGCCGTCCAGCCATTCCGCCTTGGCCAGCCACGTTGACAGTTGCGCCAGCCGCGTCCGGACCCGCTCATCGAGCATCGGCAGCCGTTGCGCGTACCACGGCTGCTCGCGCTCCAGCACCCAGGCCATGGAGCGTTCGACGATGGGGGGCTCTACCGTGTTCAGTGCAGCGAACAGCCACATGATCGCGCGCATGCGGGCGTCCGGGTCGCTGGGCAGCAGGCCGCGATGCTGTTCAGCCAGATGCAGGACGATGGCGCCGGATTCGAACAGGGTCCGGTCGCCCTCCTGCCAGGTGGGAATCTGCCCGAACGGATTCCGTGCCAGGTGCGCGGGCTGCTTCAGCTCGGCGAAGCTGAGCAGTTGCACGTCATAGGCTACGGCCAGTTCCTCCAGCGCCCAGCGCACGCGCATGTCGCGGGCCAGGCCCTGGCCGCGGTCGGGGGAAGTCGCGAAGGCGGTGAGGATCGGGGGCATTGGAGCGCTCCTGCAGGCCGGAGGGCCTGCTTTTCCTGTTCCGACGAACAACGGGGCGGGAATTCGACACTCGAGTCTGTGCCCGTGTGCAGGTCACGCCTACAATTGCCAGCTTCCTTCACCGGCAGGATGCCATGCGCGGTCATTCTCGTTTACCACCCTTCTGGATGCTGGCCTCGGCGCAACTGCTGATCGCGGTGATCCTGGCCTCATCGTGGTTCTACGTGAATGCGAAGGCTGTCCTGGCGGGTCCGCCGAACCCCGATCAGTACGTGAACACCTGGGACTTTCAGATGACGGTGTTCCTGTTCTACTGGCTACCCGCATTGCTTCTTTTCATGGGCATTCTGCTGGGCATCGAACGGTTGGCGCTGGCGCCTCGGTATGCACGCCAGAAGGCTGCTGCCAAGCAGGATGCCAACTGATGCCACCTCTACCCGGCCCGATGCTGCTTTCGGTACTGATCGGGCGTGCACTGCGCGTGCCGCTTGAACATTTCGGCAAACGCGCTGACGCCTGAGTAGCCCAGCTCCTCGGCGATGCGGCCGATCGGCTTGCGTGTGCACAGCGCCTCGGTGGCGCGCACGAACTTCACCCGCCCACGCCAGTCGCCGAGTGACATGCCCAGTTCACTGCGCGCCATGCGCTCAAGCTTGCGCACGCTCATGTGATGCCGCTGCGCGATCTCGGCCACGGATTCGGCCGTGGACAGGTGTTTCTCCACGTATGCCATCACCTGCTTCAACGCATCGCTGCTGGCGATCGGAAGGAAGCTGGGCAGCACGTCGGCGTTGACGATCTGGTCGATGACTACGGCCGCCATGCGGCGTTGCGCTGGTGATTGCGGATCGGTCACGCCCTGGCGCGCCAGCTCGTGCAGCAGTTCACGCAGCAGCGGGCTGACTTCCAGTGCACGGCAGCGATCGGGCAACCGGCGTGACAAGGCCGGCGACAGGTAGGCCGATCGATAGGCCAGCACCGAGCGGTTGCGCGAGTAGTGGGCCACGCCAGGCGGAATCCAGAGCGCATAGTGCGGCGGGGACACCATCCACTCGCCCTCGATCTTCATTTCCATTACGCCCTGCGCAACGAAGTTGAATTGTCCCCACGGATGGCTGTGCGTGCCCCAGTCGGTGGGTTCCATCGCACCCTGCCGGAAGTAGATCGGGCCGGGCAGCTGGCGGAAGGTGGGGATGGGCTCCATCGGTTGCCGCAAGCCCGGGTCGGAGTGGCGCATTTTCAGGATGTCCTTGATATGCGCCAAGCGTACGCTGGCCGTTCCCCTGCGTACACCTGCCGTCGTGAACTATCTCTTCCCGATCCTCGCCTGCCTGCTGTGGGGCGCCAACACCATTGTCACCAAGCTCGCCTCCGGCTCGGTCGGCCCCATCGACATCGGCTTCTTCCGCTGGCTGGTGGCCGCGATCATCCTGCTGCCCTTCGCGTGGCCACGGCTGCGCGGCCATTTGCCGATCGTGCGCGCCAATCTGGGGCGCCTCCTGGTGCTGGGCTGCCTGGGCGGGGTGATGTACCAGTGCCTGGCGTACTATGCGGCGCACTTCACCTCGGCCACCAACATGGGCGTGATCCAGGCGCTGATTCCGTTGATCGCGCTGGCGCTGTCACGCCTGTTCATGGGCCATCCGGTGCGTGGCACCGCCATCGTCGGTGCGGTGGTCTCCACGGTCGGTGTGGTGGCGGTGGTATCGCAGGGCGATCTGGCGCGGCTGGCCGCGCACGGCCTGAACCGCGGTGATGCGATCATGCTGGTCGGTGCGTTGGCATTTGCCGCCTACAACGTGCTGATGCAACGTTGGAAGATTCCGCTGTCGGTGCTGGAGTCGCTGTTCCTGCAGGCCATGGCGGCGTCGCTGATCCTGCTGCCAGTGCAGCTGCTGGTCGGCACCGGGGTGAACAACCTGACCGCGGTGGGCTGTATCGGTTTCGCTGCGGTGTGTGCGTCGATCCTTGCGCCCCTGACCTGGATGACCGGTCTTTCGCGGTTGGGCGCGGCGCGTGTTTCGGGCTTCTTCAACCTGGTGCCGATCGTGACGGCCGCACTGGCGGTGCTGCTGCTGGGCGAGTCACTCAGTGGATGGGTGCTGGGTGGCGGCCTGCTGGCGGTGTCGGGTGTGGTATTTGCCGAGTTCAGCGCCAGGCGCGCGACGGTGGTGCGCGAGGCCGAACCGGCCTGATGTCCCAGCATGTTCTGCACGAGGTGTGCACCTCGCGTCGACGTTCTCCCATGTCGTTGCGCTTCAGTCTGGCAGTTCCCTTCCCCGTCTGCACAGGAGGCCACCGATGAATACGCCTGGAAAGCCGAAACCCACCTGGAAGCAATGGCATGTGCTGTTGGCGATCCTGGTAATTGCGCTGGTGATCACCCTGATCATCGTCATCGCACCGTGGTGACCGGTGCATCGCACGCTCAGATTCCGTGAAGGCCGACGATGCTCGAAATGAAGAAGTCAGCACGTGTTCCGCATGGTGAGGCGTGCATCAATTCGTACTCACCTGGTTGGCACACGTGATTGCCCACAGTGGGGTCGAAGGCAATGCAGATGCACTGCCATTCTCCACTGACTTTCGAGCACACAGGAGCGACGCCATGAGCACCCAGTCCACCATCGAACATCGCCTCAACGACCTGATCGAAATCGCCCGCGATGGCAAGTCCTTCTATGAAGAAGCCGCCACCAAGGTCAAGGATGCCGAGCTGTCGGCATTGTTCACCCGCATTGCTGGCGTCAAGGGCCGCATCGTGGCGGCGCTGAGCGGCTCGGTGGCCGCCAGCGGTGGCAAGCCGGCCGAACATGGCACCGTGGTTGGTTCGATGCAGCAGTTCTACGGCAAGGTGCGTGCAGCCTTTGGTGATACCAACTATGGCTATGTGGCCGAGCTGGAAGAATCCGAAGACCGCCTGCTGGGCGCGTTCAAGGACGTGCTGAAGGACAACGAGCTGCCGCCCGCCGTGCGCCAGGAAGTGACCCAGCTGCTGACGGAAGTGCAGGAGTGCCACAACGTCATGCGGGCGCGCAAGCATGCGATGAAGGCCGCCTGATCGCATCAGCTGGCCCGATCAGCAGGATTCGCAGCCGGGGTGGTCTGCCGCCCCGGCTGTTTCATTTCCGGCGCGTGCCGATAGCCTGGGATCAGGCCGCGTCGTCGTTCAGCATGTAGCCCAGTCCACGCTTCGACTCGATGCTGACACTGGCCGAGCGCAGAGCACGGCGCAGGCGTGATACGTGCGGATCCAACACCGCGGTGCCGCCGTCGGCGCCGGCCAGGTGCACGGCAGCACTCAGCACTTCATGCCGGACGATCCGGCCTTGGCGGGCGCAGAGGGCTTCCAGCAGCAGGAGCTGGCTGCGCGGCAGGCTCAGGGGCGCACCGCCTACCAACGCCATGCGGTTGGAAAAATCGAACGTGAAATTGCCGATTCTCAGGATGTGGCCGGCATCAGCATCGAGGCGGCGGGTAATCGCGCGCAGTCGCGCGGCCAGCTCGTCGAACTCGAACGGCGTGGGCAGGTAGTCATCGGCGCCGGCATCCAGGCATGCGATGCAGTCGGCAGCGTGGTTGTGGCGCCCCAACAGCAGAATGGGCAGCCAGGTACGCAAGCCGCGCGCGATCTGCACCAGCTTCAGTGAATCGCCTTCGGGCAGCCAGCGGTCGAGAATGAGGGCGCGGTACTCCACAGCCTGTACTGCGGCCTTGGCCAGCGACCAGGTTGCCACAAGGTCCACCAGCATGTTGCGGCTCTGCAATACGTTGCGAAGCGCCTGTGCAAGTTCGGCGTCGTCCATGGCCACGAGGATGCGCATGCTGCGTCTTTTCCTGATTGCTGGATCCGGCGGGCGTGCAGGCGCACTGCGTAGCGTCCGTCATGGTGGTGAGGTCGCAGTGGGGTCGAGCAATGGTCACGGCTGCAGCACGTGCTGCAGCTGGCGGATCATCCCCCCCCCCGGGATGCCCGTCCTGGCATTGGCAGATGCAGGACGCGCAGCGCAGGCAGCGGACGGCTACCTGTCAAGCGATCTCTACGTCGTATGGAGGCTTGCCACGTGGCGGTGCATCACGCTCGTGGCAGTTGTCGAGGTGGTGGGCGCGCACCACCACCTCAGGCAAGCCGGAGAGGCTTAGCCGTTGCAGCAGTCGTGGTCGGAGCTGCTGCAGCTGTTGCCCAGGTTTTCCTGCTGGTTTTCGATCATCAGGCGCTGCAGATTCAGGACGCGATTCATATCAACTCTCCTTAGTCGTACATGGGATCGGGAGGCATGCGTGCCTCCCACGCGTTACGCAATGAAACGATTCACTGCGTGATTGCACCACGCAATCTCAAAGCCCTGTTGCAGTTGTTGAAGAACCCCGGTCTATACGTGGCGGATGGAAAATGGCATTGCCGATTGGAATGAGTCAAGTCAATTGTGGAATGAGAATCGCCTGCGCAATGTAGCGGCAAGGTACGGTGGCAATCATCGATCTGCAGGGACATTCCGGTTGACTGCATCGCAGTGATATCCGGCGATTTTCACGCCGTGCTTACGAATGAAGCGGGCGGGGAATCCGCATTCCGCGATGCCTGCAGGCCGGAGCGCCCGCAATGCATCCATCGCGCATGTGCGAGGCGTTCGCGGATGTGTGCACCGGGCAAACGAGCCGTGGAACCGACCAGGGAGAGACGATGTCAGCGCGTCAACGATCATTGCGTGAAGCACGCCACATGGACAAGGCCGCCTATGTGGGGGGCGACGAGCGGTTCTACGAATTTAGCTACAACCAGTACAGGCCCAGCGAGGATTTCCGCAATATCGTCGAAGCGGAGATCGAGGCGGCCGGCATAGCGTGGAAGATCCATCGCATAGGCGTCTGGTCGCACCTGACGACGCATGGCGACCCGGTCGCCGGCAACCTGCCGCCGCAAGGCTGGAAGATCCACGTTTCAGCCACGCAGGAGAGCTGCCAGCGAGTGCTGCGCACCGTCACCCGGATGGCCTTGGCCGAGCGCGTGAAGTTCAAGTTCGCCAATGACATGAACACGATGCGCATGATGAGCTCCAAGCGTTGGCCGCGGGGTGGCTCGGGCAAGTTCATCACGCTCTATCCGCTGGACCTTGCGGTCTTCACGCGCTTCATCGAGCAGCTGCATGGGGCGCTGAAGGACGAAGATGGCTCGTACATCCTGTCCGATCGACGCTACAAGGACTGCCGCTGCCTGTATTACCGCTATGGCGGCATGCGCCAGGTGTACCGGCTTGATTTCATCGGCCAGAAGGTGCCGATGCTGGTCGCGCCCGACGGCAGCCATGTTCCCGACCTGCGCAATCCCTATTTCGAGGTGCCTGCCTGGGAAACCGACCCGTTCCCCAGCGAGGATGATCCCGGCGAGATGACGTTGAAGGAGGGCCGCTATCAGGTGCAGGCCGCGCTTGGGTTCTCCAACACGGGCGGGGTCTACCTGGCGTTGGATCAGGTCACCGGGGAGGAAGTGGTCATCAAGGAAGCGCGGCCCCATGTGGAAATGCACGGGGAAGGGCTCGACGCCACCAGCCGCCTGGCACGCGAACGACGCAATCTGGAGTTGCTGGGCCCGGTGGGCGCCTCGCCGCGCTGCCTGGATGCATTCACCGATTGGGAAAACAGCTATCTGGTGGAAGAGCGTCTGGATGCATTCGATCTTCGCGAGCTGATGCTCAAGCATTCGCCGCTGATGAAGGCCCGTCCCAGCGCACGCGATGGTAGTGACTACTACGGGATGTGCGTGACCATCTTCACCGGTCTGCTGCGCGCGGTCGACCGCGCACACAAGGTGGGAGTGGTGATCGGTGATATCTCGCCGTCCAACATCATGGTCGACCGCAGCGACATGCGTGTGCGCCTGATCGATCTGGAGGCGGCATTCCTGGACGGCAGCGATGAATGGGATGACATCCACACGCCCGGATTCCGCCGGATCATGAAGGGTCGCAAGCGCGCCAGCTGTTTCAGGGATGACCGTTACGCGACCGCAGTGGTGATGTTCTACTGCCTGTTCCCGCTGATGGCCATGGCCTACATCCGCACCGACCTGTTCCAGAAGGTGCTGCCGGTGATGATGGAGGACATCGGCTGGCAGCACACACCAATGGCCGAGGTCATCCAGGCACTGGTGGACGACCGTATCGGCCTGGAGGAGGCTGCACAGTTGCTGCAGCAACCGGCGACCCTGCAGGCGCCGTTCTCGGCGCCGCAGCGCCCGTTGCCGGCGCCGCGCCAGTGCATCCGCCGGCTGCTCGCGTTCATGGACGCACACAGCCGCCTGCAGCCGGAGCGGACGCTGTTCCCTCTTGATCCATTCTCGCACTCCACCAACACGATGAGCCTCGGTCTGGGAGCCACCGGTGTGATCCACGCCTTCCACGCGGTGGGTCATCAGCCGCCATCGGCGGTGATGGAGCGCTATGCGCAGGAGCTGCAGGCCCTGGATCGCACGACGCTGCCACCGGGGTTCCTCACCGGCCTGGCCGGCATCGCCTGGTCGGCGCTGCTGCGTGGCGAGGTGGAACTGGCCCGCAGCCTGCTCGACAGCGCTGACAGCAGTAGCCTGCTGCATGCGCATCACTCGCTGTATCACGGCATGGCGGGTATCGGAATGGCGCACCTGGCCATGCATCACGCGACCGGCCTGCCCGGGCATCTCGACAAGGCGCTGTCGTTGGCGCGGCGGCTTGCAGAAACCGTCCACCATGGAGAGCGGGGCGCCTACTGGCAGGACGAAGGTGGTGTGCGCATTGGCATGGGCTACGGTCAGGCAGGCGTGGCGCTGTTCCTGCTGAGGCTGTCGCAGCTCAGTGGTGATCCGGCATGGCGCGTGCTTGGCGAGCAGGCACTGCGCCACGATCTCTCCTACGGCTTCGAGCTGGAGACCGGGGTGACCACCTTCCCCAGCTCACCGGAAGAGGTCAACACCTACGAACCCTATCTGGAGCAGGGAACCGCGGGCATTGCCAAAGTCGCGATCCGCTACGGCCTGTGGCAGGACGTGAATCGGCTGGTGGATGACTTCCATCGCAAGTATTCCGGCTTCTGCGGCCTGTTGTATGGCCTGTCGGGCATGCTGGATGTGTTCGTCGACGCCCATCTCTACTCCGGCGATGCGACGTACCTGCGGATGGCGGAACGACCGTACCAGGGCATCGTGGATCTGTATCTGTTCGAGGAGGAGGAGGGAATGGCGGCGGTGCCGGGCGAGAATCTGTTCCGCATTTCCTTCGACCACGGTACCGGCATCGCCGGGGTGATCCGCGCCCTGCACCGGTACGACACGCTGGCGCCGGATGAGTTCTTCCTGGATGCACTCGATGTGCATGGCCCGGTGGCACGGAAGGTGGACGGAGCCGGGGTGGGGCAGGTGGCGGTTGCATGAATGCGCACCCGCAGCCAGCCGGACAGCCACTTCAACGCGAGGAGACCGCGCAGCGGCACAGTGTGCGCGCCATCCTCGCCAGCTTTGCGATCCTGCTCGGCCCACTCCGTGGGCGCTACCTTGCGGTGGCCGCCACCACCGCGATGTTCGGCGGACTGGGCGGGCTGCTGCATCCGCTGCTGATCCGCGCGATCTTCGACGAGGCCGCCAGCCGCCAGGATTTCAACCGGTTCCTGCTGCTTACCGGTGCGTATCTGCTGCTGTGCCTGGTGACCAACCTGGGTAGCTACAGCTGCGCACTGTGGCAGCAGCGCGTGGACAACCGCATCGTGGAGCGGATCGGGACCTCGTTGCTGACCGCCTACTATGGCCGCAGTTATGACGAGGTGGTGCAGAAGGGGGCCGGCTACTATGTGGCGCGGATCCGCTCGGACGTGAAGGATGGCGTGGTGCCGATGCTCTCGGTCGCACGCACCACCCTGACCCAGGCGGTGACATTCGTCGCCTTGATCGCAGCCCTGCTGATCATCTCCTGGCGTGCGTTCCTGGTGCTGATGGCCATCATCCCCATCGCCACCACGGTCAGCGTGCTGGTCGGCCGACGCATCCGCGAGCTGACCGTGGTGGAGCGTGACCGCGAGGCCGAACTGGTTTCTTTGCTGACCCGGGCCGTGGCTGCCTTCAAGATGGTCTGTACGTTCGGCCTGGGCCCCAGGACGGTGCAGGCCCATGACCGCAGCCTGCGCGAGGTGCTGGATTCGACCTACCAGCGCTTCAGGGTGGTGAGGACCCTGCAGGGTGCGAGCGACCTGACGATGGTGATCTCGGATGTCTGCTCGATCTTCGTCGGCGCACTCTTCGTGTTCCGCCAACAGATGACACTGGGTTCGTTCATCGCCTTCATGAACGCCTTCTGGCGCTCAGCCACGACGCTCATCGGCATCTTCAAGAACATTGCCGAGATGCACAGCCATGGTGTGGTGGTGGTGCGGGTGGCGGAGTTCATGACCGCACCGGCAACCGCGGCGCCGGCCACGCACATTGATGGTGGTCTGCTGGCGACGTCGATCGGCTACGGGTATGGCGCCGCTCCGGTGTTCTCGGATTTCACCCTGGCCCTTTCACCCGGTGAACGTGCACTGGTGATTGGCGACAATGGCAGCGGCAAGACGACCCTGGCCAACGTCCTGGCCGGGTACTTCCAGCCCGTCGCCGGCCAGCTGCTGCGACCGGCGCGTATCCGCGCCATCACGCTTCCTCTGCAGTTCCCTCCGCTGAAGGTGCGCGAACTCGGAGCCGATCCGGTGCTGCTGGCGCGACTGGGGATGGACGGCGACGGGATCGCCGACAGCCTGCCGGAAACCCTGTCGGCAGGGCAGCAGCAGAAGATCGCCCTGGCGATGGTGCTGGGCGAGGACGCCGACCTCTACATCCTTGATGAGCCGGTCGCCAACCTCGATACCGCCAGCCGCGAGATTGCGATGGACGCGATCTTCGCACGCAGCCATGGCCGAATGCTGGTGATGATCATGCACGGCGCCGAGGCCTACCGCGCCCGATTCGATCACGTACACGAACTTGGCAGGTCCATGTGGCAACCGGCACGGGTCACGCCCGTGCACGTCCGGGGAGAGGCATGACATGAAGTCGATACAGGGTGCAGAAAAGGGTGCGGGCATGCGCAGGCTGGTCTACTGCGCGCAGGTGGCGCTGCACAATACACTGCGGAGCAAGGCCATCACCGCCCTGATGGTGCTGGCCATCGCGGTGGGAATTGGAGCCAGCATGACCACCTTGACCGTGGTCTACCTGCTGTCCGGTGATCCCTTGCCTGGGCGCAGCGGTGATCTCTACTACCCCCAGCTTGATGCCAATCCGAACTCGAAGGGCCGCGAGCCATACGACGTGCTGGACTATCGCTCGGCCTTCGACCTGTGGTCGTCCGGGCGCGCGGACCAGCAGACACTGGTGGTCACCAATCCGGTCAAGCTGCGGCCCGATCAGGGCAGCGCGCCACCGGTCATCCGCTCATCGATCTCCACCACCACCGACTTCGCGACGATGTTCGCGGTGCCGCTGGCGCATGGACGCTGGTGGTCGCGTGAGGAAGATGACGCGCGCGCACGTGTGGTGGTGATCTCGTCGGAGCTCAACGAGCAGATGTTCGGTGGGGGCGACAGTGTGGGGCAGACGCTGCGGGTCAAGGACACCGCGATGCGGATCGTGGGCGTGCTCGCACCCTGGCGGCCCTCGCCGCTGTTCTACAAGGTGCGAGGCGGCCGCTTCAGCGGCGGCAACACGTCGGGCTTCTTCGCCTCGGCCGATGACCTGTTCATGCCGCTGACCTCCAGCCTGGAGATCAACGACGGTGACTTCGTGCCGTTCACCTGCTGGTCCACGCCGGAGGAGCGCGGCCGGCTGCAGACCGCGCCGTGTGTCTGGGTACACCTGTGGGTCAAGCTGGACAGCGCAGCGAAGGTGGCCGCCTATCAGCGGTTCCTGCAGAACTATGCCGCTGAGCAGAAGGCCCTCGGCCGGATCAGCCACGCCGACAACACGCGGCTGCGCTCATTGATGCAATGGCTCGACTTCAACCAGGTGGTGCCCAGCGACGTGAAGCTGCAGGCCATCCTGGCCTTCGCCTTCCTCGGCATCTGCATTGCCAATGTGGTCGGTCTGCTGCTGGCGAAGTTCCTTCGCTACAGCGGCGAGATCGGCTTGCGCCGTGCGCTGGGCGCAAGCCGCGCTGCGATCTTCCTGCAATGCGTGGTCGAGGCCGCGCTGGTGGGTGCACTCGGTGGCGCGCTGGGCCTGTTGCTGACCTGGCTCGGCCTGAGCGCGGTGCGCAGCCAGCCGGTGGCCTATGCGGACCTGGCGCGGCTTGATACCACCATGTTGCTGTTCACCCTGGCGCTGTCGGTGCTGGCCAGCCTGCTGGCGAGCCTGATTCCCGCGATCCGTGCCAGTGCGGTCCAGCCCATCGCCCAACTGAAGCTTCTGTAGAGGAACCACCATGCAGATCGGCATCGTACTTTCGGCCCTGCGCCGGCACCGCCTGGCGACCTTCCTCATCGCGATGGAGATCGCATTGGCCTGCGCCGTGTTGTGCAACGCGATCTTCCTGATGATCGAGCGGAACGCTGCAATGCAGCTGGTCAGCGGCCTGGACGAGTCACGCCTGGGGGTCATCCAGCTCGACGGCATCGACGCCGAGCGCGCCAACGATGTCAACGCGCGGGTCGTTGGCGCATTGCGGGGGCTGAGTGGCGTGACGGCGGCCGGGCTGGTCAGTGCCATGCCGTTCGGCAGCCCGGGCGTGCGCGCCGGCGTCAACCTGGACGAGGACCAGCAGGTGCCCGGCGGCGTTCTGGATTTCTACCTGGCCGATGCCGTGGCCCTGGACGCGCTGCAGCTGCACCTGGTGGGGGGGCGCATGCCCGGTGCGGACGAGTTCGCACCGACCGATGAACTGGTGCCGGCCAATCCCCCGGCGCTGGTCACCCAGGAGCTGGCGCAACGTTACTGGCCCGGCGAAAGCGCCGTGGGCAAGAGCCTGTGGGCGATGGATACCCGGCTGCGGGTGATCGGCGTGGTCGAGCACATGGCTGTGTCCCGCCCCGGCCGCGGTGAAGCCAAGGGCTCGGACTGGTCGGTGATCGTGCCCGCATCGCAGGGCCCGCGCCTGACCGGCCGCTATCTGGTGCGCGCCGAGGCCGGCGACATGAACCGCGTGATGCGCGATGCGCAGCAGGCAATCCGCCGTGTCGCGCCGGACGTGGTGTTCGATGTCGAAGGCAGCCGGCGCATCTCCGAACTGCGCGAGCGCCATTTCGAAGGTGACCGGGTCATGATGGGGCTGCTGGGCGGTGTCATCATCGCGCTGCTGGCCGCCACCGCCCTGGGTATTGTTGGATTGGCCAGCTACTGGGTGGAACAACGACGCAAGCAGATCGGCATCCGCCGCGCGCTGGGGGCCACACGCACCGATGTGATGCGCTATTTCCAGATCGAGAACCTGCTGATCGTTTCCATCGGCATCGCCGCTGGGGCTCTGCTGGCCTACGCGATGAACCTGACCCTGATGCGTTTCTACGAACTGCCGCGCCTGCCACTGCTGTACCTGCCGGTCAGTGCGGTGATCCTGCTGCTGCTGGGTCAGGCAGCGGTACTGGTGCCGGCGCTGCGCGCCGCAGCCATCGCACCGGTGGCGGCCATCCGTTCGTTGTGAGTCCTGCAGCGGCCGTCACCGGTCGCTGCTTCCATCTGCAAGCGAGAATTCCCATGCTCAGGATGCAAGGCGTCAGCAAAGTGTTCCAGGTGGGTGAGGTCATGACCCATGCATTGCGCTCCATCGACCTGTCGGTGCAGGAGGGCGATTTCCTGTCGATTACCGGCCCTTCCGGCTCCGGCAAGTCCACACTGCTGAACATCCTCGGTCTGCTCGAGGGCTTTTCCGGCGGCCACTACGCGATCGGCGGCGTGGATGTTGGCGGCATGCGCGACGCGTCGCTCAGCGCGCTGCGCAACGAGAAGATCGGATTCGTGTTCCAGGCGTTCAACCTGATTCCGGACCTGACCATCCAGGCCAATGTGGAGGTACCGCTGCGCTACCGTGGCATGGCGGCCGCCGAATGCAGGCAGCGCGTGGTCTCGGCACTGGCCCAGGTCGGACTGGGCAGCCGCATGTCGCACTATCCCGGCGAACTGTCAGGTGGGCAGCAGCAGCGCGTGGCGATCGCCCGCGCCATTGCGGGTACTCCGGCCCTGCTGCTGGCCGACGAGCCGACCGGCAACCTGGACTCGCAGATGTCGCAGGGGGTCATGGAGATTCTGCGTGAGCTCAACCAGGGCGGCATGACCATCATCATGGTGACGCACGACAAGGAGCTGGCGGCGTGCGCTGGTCGCAGCGTCCACATCGTGGATGGGCAGATCGTCGAGGTCACGGCGCAGGCCATGCAGGCGCTGTGCGCCTGAGCTGAAAGGGAATCACCCGCAAGCAGAAGGGGCGGCCGAACGGCCGCCCCTTCTGGTTTCATCGCACGGCAGGCACAGGTCAGAAACGTACGGACCAGCGTGCATTCGCACCATGGTCACGACTCTCGCTGCCGAACTGGCCGCTGTAGCCCAGTTCCAGCTGCTGTCGTGGGGTCAGCCAGGCCGAAAGGCCCAGTTCGGCCACCACCGCGTTGTCGGCAATCGGTGCGCCGTTGACCGCGAACGTGGAGCTGCCGTTGGCAAAGGCAAGGTTGGCGACCTGGCTGCGATCCCCCGAGGCACGGCGATAGCCGACGCCACCGCGCAGGTGCAGCCAGCTCTCCTGCTGGAACGAAGCCTTCAGCCCCTTGTCGAAGCGCACGCCGGCGGTGGCGATCGTGGTTCCGGTGTCATCCACCTTGCCCTGCAGCGCCGCTGCTCCACCGCGTTCGTTGATGCGCTTGAGGTCCACTTCCACGCGCGCCACCTGCAGGTACGGTTCCAGCCCTGCTTCCGGGCCACCGAAGCGGTAACCGGCTTCGATGAAGGCTTGGCGGGTACGGGCGTCGTAGCGTGCGCTCAGGCTGTCACTGAAACCTGCGAAGGCAACATCACGCGTACTCTTCACCTCATGCTTGCTCCACGCCACACCACCGCGCAGGCCGAAACCGCCCCAGGTGTGGCTGGCATAGGCACCGAAGTGCGTGTTGTCGATCTTCGACTTGGCGCGGCGGTCCTGCTGCTTCACGTCGGTACGGCCGGTGCCGGCCAGCACGCCAACCTGCCAGCCGGAGAACTCGCGATCGATGCCGACCAGCAGGCCGTTGCTGTTGGCTTCGGTACGGGCGGTGTTGAAATCACCGTCCAGCTTGCTGTTGCCGCCGATGGCCTGCACCCATGCACCCGTCGCATCACCCGCGTCGGTGCCGGGGGCCGCAGCGCCGGCACGGCGTGACAATGCGGCATCGCGCACGTAGCGGCTGCCCTCGACCAGGGCGATGGCCGTGGCCGGATGCAGCTCGCCGCTGAGACCGTCGAGCACGCCACCCACCTGCTGCGGGAACAGCTGGGTCAGCGGTTTGGGCAGGCCCTGGGCGATCGGCAGCAGGTCGGCCGCCGCCGCCACTGCACGCTGGTTGGGGGTGTTGGCAGCGGTGGTCAGCGAGGCACCACGGGCGACATCGATACGCGTGCCATTGGCCCCGTAGGCCAGGCTGAACTGCAGGAAGGGCGAGAACGCGCTGAAGTCGGTCTTGGCGAACTGGCCGCTGATGCCACCGTCGGCACGCAGGAAGTTGAACTGTTCGCCGAGGTAGTACACGCCCGGTTCCGGCAGCGCGACCAGGGTGCCGCCGAGAGTGGCGGTGCCGGTCACATGCAGCTGGTCACTACGGCCACCCGGTGCCAGCTCCGCTGCATAGACGCCGGTAGCGCCCTGCACGTAGTTGCCGTTGATGGTCAGCGTGCCGATCGAGTTGCCCGGCGCGATGATGCCGTCCACGCGGGTGTTGCCGAGCGTGCCGACGCCCTTCAGCAGGCCATTGGCGCCGACCGTGGTGGTGCCACCGGTCTGCGTGCCGTTGAAGGACACCACGCCTCCGTTGACCACCAGGTTGCTGTTGTTCAGTACGCCGCTGGCGCTGACCGTGCTGACGCCACCGGTGGTGGTCAGGGCGGTGGAGACCAGGCTGCCGTTGAGCAGGAACTGGCCACCCTGGACCTCGACCGCCGACGTGAGCGTGTTGGTGCCGTTCAACTCCAGCATGCCGTCCTGCACCACGGCGCCGTTGAAGCTGTTGTTGCCGCTCAAGCGCAGCCAGCCGATGCCGGATTTGGTCAGTTTGCCGGGGCCGCCGATGTCGTTGGTCCAGTTGTCCCAGGCATCGCCTTCCCAGACCTTCAGGCCGCCGGCCTTCTGGTTCATCACAACGTTGGTATCCACGCGCAGCGAACCATAGCCTTCGATGGCCTTGCGCAGGTCGACCATGCCCCAGCCGTAGATCGCGTCGATACCCGGCGCGCCGAGATCGCGTGCGGTGGTCAGCAGCACGTCGCGGACCTGGGCGTTGTCCAGGTACGGGAAGCGCTCCATCAGCAGGCCAAGAGCGCCCGTGATGTGCGGCGCGGCCATCGACGTGCCGGTCTTGGTGCCGTAGACGTAGTTGGTTTTCTCGCTGTCGATGATCAGCCGCACGTAGGCGGAGGTGTTCTCGATGCGGCCCTGGATATCGCCGGAGACGATGGTGCTGAGGATGTCGGTGCCGGGGGCCGAGATGCACCAGTTGGCGGCAACGCCACAGATGCTGGAACTGCCATCGATCACGTAGTCGGTTTCACCTGCGGCGGCATTGGGCCGGCGGACATTGGCGACCGCCAGCCAGTACGGTTCCAGTTCGGGCTTCCAGCGCGGCATCGACGCGGTGATGCCGGCAACCGCACCGCTGCCGTTGCCGGCCGACCACACCTGGATGAGGGTGGAACCCGGGGTATCGCCGTTGCTGGTGTAGATGCTGCCGTACACGCCGTAGTCGGCACCGATGCTGGCGTACTGCTGGTCCAGCGCGGCGGCGGTCATGTTGCGGGTGGAAATGCCCCAGCTGTGGTTGATGGCGCGTACACCCTGCGCCTGGATCTGCGCATACATGTCCAGCGTGGCGGCATCATCCGGATCGGTGCGGTACACCGCGCGCGGCCGATAGAAATTGTCGGGGTCCAGGCGCCACTCGTAGTAGGTGTCACCGAACACGCGGGCGGCGGTGAGGTCCGCACCAAAGGCCACGCCATGCATGCCGGTGCCATTGCGGTTGGCGCCGATGGTGCCAAGCACATGTGTTCCGTGGTCGGCGTAGCTGAAGCCATAGGGCTGGCCGGCGGCGATCAGGCGTGCCGCCAGTGAGGCCGGAACGCCGGCGCCGAGGCCGTAGTAGTTGTAGCCCGGCTGTTCGCCGCGGGTCTGCCCGCAGGCGCCGGTACCGGCGACGACACCCGGCGTCGCGCAGTCGGCACCGATGGTGATGCTGGAGGTATTGCGTCCTGCAAACTCTGGATGCGCCAGTGCGGAGCCCGAGTCGAACAGCGCCAGGCGCACGCCCTTGCCGGTCAGGCCGCGTGCATAGGCGTAGTCGGCGCCCATCGCACCCAGGCCCCAATCGGCGTTGAATTCATCGCTGCGCCAGCTGGCCGGATCGCCCGGGTTGCCGAGAACGGCGGTGCTGCTGGCGGCAGGTGCAGTGGCCGTGGCTGCAGGTGCCGTGCTGGCAGCGGGCTGCGCCCACGCAGCCTGCAGCTGGCGCTGCTGCTGCCAGGCATCAAGTGATTCGCTGGCCATGGCCGGCAATGTGGCGGCCAGCAGCAGCGAACTGGCGACGGCAAGCGCCAGCGGGCGGTGCAACAGGGAGCGGGACGAACGGCCGTACAGCGGGTGATTCATCGGACAACTTCCTTGGTTGACGGACATCAAGGCCGTTAACGCCAAGGCGTGGCGATATCCCCCAGTAATGTGAAGGGATTTTTATGAACGTGTTAATGTTTTGTGATCGGTGCGTGGCGTGGCTCCGTCATACAGAGCACCGTGATCTTTCCTTCCGAGGCCTTGGAACCGTCCATGCGTACCGCATTCCGTAAACCACAGTTGGCGATATTGGGTAGTGCCGATCCTGGCAGTGACGCGTTCGAGCGCGCAGCTGAAGCAGGGCGTTTCCTGGCCATCCAGGGCATCACGGTGGTCAGTGGCTGCGGCAGCGCCGCTACGCGGGTAGCTGCCGAGCAGGCGATCGCCGCCGGTGGCCAGGTGCTCAGCGTCATCCCGGAAGGCAGCATGCCGCCGGACGATTGGCCGGCCACGGTGGTGGTGCCCTGTGGCATGGGGGATGCGCGCAACCTGATCATGGCCCTGGCCGGTGATGCCTGCATCGTCATCGGCGGGCGCGCCGGCACGATCTCGGAGGTTTGCCTGGCGTGGCTGCACAAGCGACCGCTGCTGCCGCTTGTGGGGGCGGGTGGCTGGTCCGACGCGCTGCCTGACAACCCGCCGGACGAGCGCGGCAATTCGCCGATCCTGCCATGGCGCAACATTGATGAACTGGCCGAGCAACTGCGTGTCCTGGGGATGCTGCAACACTGAGTCCAACCGCATCCGCCTTCACCCAACGTCCCGTGTGCAGCGCTAAGGTGGCCCGGCCTGGGCTCACCAGGCTTATCAAGGAGTGATGTCGATGCGTACTTTCAGGAAAGTGATCGCCGGTGCTGTGTTCGCGTTGGCCTGCAGCGGCTCGGTGGCCGTGGCCGGACCGGTCCAGCCCTGCGATTTTCCCTGCTGGAAGGCCTATCAGGCGTGTGTATCCGGCGGTGGTGATGCCATGGAATGCCAGTACGAATACGATCGATGCGTCATGGAGCGCTGCGGCGCGGTGTAAGCCCAGCCATGATCGGCTGATGACGGGCCCCGTCAGTGACGGGGCTCTTCTGTTTGTGCGCAGGGTCGAGCACTCTCGACGCATTCTTCCTGGTGGAGTGGAACATGGCCGTCAAGCGTGTCGTCGCCAACATCGCCACCCCCGATCCCGCGCGTGCCGCTGCGTTCTATGGCGAACTGCTCGGCATGCCGGTGGTGATGGACCATGGCTGGATCGTCACCCATGGCGGGCAGGGCAGTGCGCTGGCGCAGGTCAGCTTCGCCAGCGAAGGAGGTTCCGGCACACCGGTGCCGGACCTGTCGATCGAAGTGGACAACCTGCAGGAGGTGCTGGAGCGCATGCGCGCGGCCGGCATTGCGCTGGAATATGGCCCGGCCGACGAGCCCTGGGGCGTGCGGCGCTTCTTCGTCCGCGACCCGTTCGGTCGGTTGTTGAACATCCTCGCCCACGCCTGAGCGACGGCCAGCGCGTCAGCGACGCGTGCCGCCACGCTTCGGGGACGGCGACACGCCGACCATGCGCAGGCAATCGGCCACCACCGCCGCAATGAAGGTGTCGGCGTCCTGTGCCGGTGCCGCGATCAGATCGTCGGTGGCGCCGTGCACGCCGGCATAGATCAGCGAGGCCGTGACCTGCGGTGCCGGCAGCTGCCACAGGCCTGCACGGGTGCCCGCCTCGAGGATGTCGAGCAGCTGCTGCTGGATGGCGTTGCGCTCGGCATTGCCGCGCTGGAGGTGGTGATGGTTGGCGTAGACGACGTCGTGCAGCGCGTGCGTGCGCACATAGGTCTCGATGTTGGCGCGGATCCAGGCGCGCAGGCGCGCCACGACATCGTGGGCAGGCTGCTGCTGCACGGCGTGGTCGACCTCGGCCATGAACTGCTGCGTGTAGCGCTGTGCCAGCGCCTGCAGGATCTCGGTGCGCGAGGCGAAGTAGGTATAGAACGTGCCTTTGGCCACGTCGGCGGCGGCCACGATGTCGCTGATGGTGGTCGCTTCCACGCCCTGTGACAGGAACAGCGCCTGCGCGGCGTCCATCAGCTCTTCCTGGCGGGTTTCAGCGGGTTTGGTACGGGGCCTGGCGGCAGCGGGGATCTGCATGGGGCGGGGTCCGGGTGCGACGGTGCTTATTCTAGCCGTCCTCCCGCATTGACTGACCGCCAGTCATTGACCGACGGTCAGTCAGTCGGCTACGATTCGCCCACATCCTCCCCAGGATCCGTACATGCAACGCTTCCGACGGCCGGCTTTGGTGCTGGCGGCCTATCTGGGCACCTTCCTTGCCTCGCTGGACATCAGCATCGTCAACGTCGCGCTGCCGACACTGCAGCAGGCACTGCACACCGACATGGCGGGGCTGCAGTGGGTGATCAATGCGTATGCCATCGCCCTGTCGGCGCTGATGCTGTCGGCGGGACCGCTGGGTGACCGCTACGGCCATCGACGGATGTGGTTGCTCAGCGTGGCGACCTTCACCGTGGGCTCGCTGCTCTGCGCCTGCGCAGGCAGCCTGCCGGCACTGGTGGCGGGGCGGGCGGTGCAGGGTGTGGCCGGTGCCCTGCTGATTCCCAGTGCGATGCCGATTCTCAGTCATGCATTCCCTGATCCGCACCAGCGCGCGCGGGCGATCGGTGGCTGGTCGGCGTTCAGTGCGTTGGCCCTGGTGCTTGGGCCGTTGCTGGGCGGGGTGCTGGTACAGCGCGCTGGCTGGCCGAGCATCTTCCTGATCAACCTGCCGCTGGGCCTGCTGGCGCTCATGCTCGGTGCCTGGGGGATTCCCGAGCGGCGGCATCCAGAGCATGCCGCGCTGGATCCTGCCGGGCAGCTTCTCAGCATTTTCGCGCTGGGTACGCTGAGCTACGGCCTGATCGCGATCGGTGAGCACGGCCTACTGGCGCCACTGACCCTGTCGGTCATGGGCATCGCGGGCGCTGGCCTGATCCTGTTCGGTATCGTCGAACGCCGGGTAGCACGCCCACTGCTGCCGCTGGACCTGTTTGCCGATCGCCGCTTCGGCATGCTCAATCTGGCATCGTTCGTGCTGGGCTTCACCGCCTACGCGAGCCTGTTCTTCCTGTCACTGTTCTTCCAGCAGGCGCAGGGGCATAGCGCAGCCCTGGCAGGCGCACAGTTGGTTCCGCAGTTCCTGTTGATGGGCGTGGTCTCGTTGCTGTTCGGGCGCTTGGTGGTGCGCGTGGGGCTGCAGGCTGCGCTGGTCTCGGGCTATGGGCTGGCCGGCGTGGCGCTCTGTGCGATGGCCGCGTTTGAGCCGCTGACCTCGCGCGGATATGCCAGCGGCTTGCTGATGCTGCTCGGCGTTGGAATGGGGCTCGCGGTTCCCGCGACTGGTATGGCGGTCATGGCCAGCGTGCCGGCCGAGCGCGCAGGTATCGCTTCAGCCACGATGAATGCATTGCGCCAGGCGGGCATGAGCCTGGGCATCGCGCTGCTGGGCAGCCTGATGGGCCTGCGCGCGGTGCGGCAGTTCGCTGCGACCGCGCAGGCGGCAGGGCAACCCGCAGTGGCCGCACAGGCGCGCGCGTTGATCCTGCAGCCGTCGGCCTTGCTGCCAGGCGCGCAGACGCTGGCCTGGTACCGCGGCGCCATGGCCAGCGGTTTCGGCTGGGCGATGGCCGTCGCCGGCGTGCTGGCCCTGCTGGCGGCGCTGGGTCTGTACCGCCAGCGCCAGCGCGCTTGAGTGCGCTGCAGTCAGCCCTGCTGGCGTCGCAGCGCCTCCTCGGTGGTTGGCGAAGGCTCGGCCGCGTGCTGCTGTTGCTGCTGCCGTGCATTGGCGTGGCGCGCGTGCCCGCCTTCGCGGCCGATCGCTGCCATGTGCTGGCGATTGCGGCTGATCGCCTCGCCGCCCTTGCGGCCTGCCACGCGTGCCTCGGCCGGGCTGAACTCATGTGCATTACCGGACGCATGCGCGGCGCGTCCACCCTTTGCGGCGATCGCGCGCTGCTTGTCCTGGTCCATCGAAGCGAAGCCGCGATGGGAGGTGCCGTGATGCTGGTCAGCCATGTGAAGGCTCCCGGTGCATGGAAAGGAAGCTCATCCTTGCGCGTGCCCGGCTAAGGGAGTGTCCGCGCCGGCGGCGTGGTCTTCACGCCACACCGCACTGCCTTTCACGGCGCAGCTACGCTGCTGCGCGGCGGGCGTGGCTTGGCTAGGATGGGCCGGCATGCCGGACGGCAACCCAGACAGGAAAGGACACCATGAACAGATTCGGATGGCTCGCACTGCTGGCCTGCGCTGCGCCGGCCCATGCGGACAACGCATTGCTGAGCGGTAGTTTCGTGCACTTCGGTTACTCGTCCACCGATGAGCAGTTGCCGGCGGCACAGCTGCCGATGTTCCTCGATGAACTGCAGGACCTGGGCAATGACACGCTCATCATCGGCCAGACCCGCGCCACGCGTGCCGGCGTGGGCTGCGCCAGCAGCGCGCAGGATTTCGAATGGATCGCCGGCTTCCCGGCCAAGCTGGGAACGGTACTGGATGTCGCCGCGGCGCGCGGGATGAAGGTCGTGGTCGGCATCACCTACAGTTCGGGCCAGTGCGCGACGTTCTGGCAGGGGGCGAACGCCGCAGCGGTGGCGCAGGATGCAGCGCAGTCGATGGCGCTGCTGGCCCAGCACTACGCAGCGCATCCGGCATTCGGCGGCTGGTACATCACCGATGAGCCCGCGCAGGTGCCGGCGGACCGTGCGTCCTTCTACCGCGCGATCGTCTCCACACTGAAAACGGCGACGCCGTCCAGGCCGGTGATGGTGGCGCCCTACCTGGCGTCGTCCAGCGTCGATCCGGCCAGCGTGGCCAGTGCTGCGCTACGGTTCCGCTCCGCCACGGGGGTCGACGTGCAGATCTGGCAGGACGGCATCGGTGCGGCGTCGCACGCGAAACTGTTCCAGTGGGATCGACCGGGCTACTCCACCGAGCAGTACTACCAGGCGCTGTCGGCGCAGCTGGGCGCCAGCGCTGTGTGGGCCGACATCGAGCTGTTCAACCATGGCAGCCCGCTGTTCCTGGACACCGGCAACGGCCTGTCCGGTGCATACCGGTCGGCGTCGGTGCAGCGCATCAACCAGCAGTTGTGGAGCGCGCGTTCGGCTGGCAAACGCGTTGCCTGGCTCAACCAGTACCACATGTCCGAAGTGGTCGGCCCCGGCCAGGGCTACGGCGAGGCGCCGCGGATGATGAACACCTATCGCGGGTTGTACGGGTTGGGTGCCTCGTACCTCGTCGATCCGGCGCAGACCACCTATCACTACAGCGTGGCGCCGGCGGCCAGCTATCCCGACAGCAGCGGCCATGAGTTGTTCGACCGCCGTGTAGGTGACCCGCGCAATCCGATGGACGCGGGCTGGGTAGGCGTGCACGGCAACGTCAGCATCACCATCGACCTCGGCCAGCGCCGACGGGTGGACTGGATCGGCCTGCACACGATGACCCGCCCGGCCTGGGGCATCGTCACGCCGACGTCGGTGCAGGTGATGTGCGCCGAGCCGGGAACGACCGCCGTCCCGATCGGCACGCTGTCGGCACCCTTCACCCAGTCTGGCGTGATGGGCTCGACCGAAGAGGAGTACGTGCTCGGCAATGCAGCCCCCCTGGCTGCCCAATGCCGCACGCTGGAGCTGCGCGTGGCCAACGGCAGCTGGACCTTCCTCAGCGAGATCGAGATGGCCGCAGAGCAGTAGCGCTTCAGCGACGGCGGGCGTCCTGCAGGCGCTGTGCGAAGGGCCGTTGTTCGAGCGCCACCAGTGCTTCGCGTAGCACCTGCTCCAGCGACTGGCCCAGATCGGCATCGAGGCTGCGTGCCGCCACAGCGGTGGCCTGCCATTGCGCCTGCAACACTGGCATCGCGCGCTGCGCGCGTGGGCTCAACTGCAGGATGCGTTCGCGCCCGTCGTCACCGTTGGCTGTGTGCAGCCAACCATCGCGCACCATCGCTGCCACGGTCTGGCTGAGCGCCGAATGGCTGAGCCCGCAGGCCAGCGCGAGGTCCTTGATCCGGCAAGGGCCCTGCGCCATCAGCGTGCGCAGCACCGGCGTGTAGCGCGGCCGGTAGTCCAGTTGCAGATCCTGGTAGGCCTGCTCGACGGCCGGGTCCAGCTGGTCGAGCAGGGCGCGCAGCAGGGTACCCAGCGTGGCGTGTTGGAGATCCATGATCGGGATGATATATAAGCGCTTACATATCTTCAATGCGGGGTGGATGATGGCGGTCTCCTGGATGCTCGGCGCGTTGCTGGCGGCGGCCTGCCCCGCGCAGGACGGGGTCCTGCAGGCGGCCGCCAGCGCCGTGCAGGCGCAGTACCTGGACGAGGCGGAGGGCGCCCGCATCGCCGCCGCCCTGCGCAGCTGGTCGACGCAGCAGCGCTATGCGGACAGCTGCGCGGATCCTGCTGCATTCAGCGCACGCCTGAACCAGGACCTGGACATGTTCGATGGCCACTTCCACGTTGAACGCGTGGACGCCGCGGCCGGCCAGGACGACTGGTTGATGGCCTGGCGTGCCGATGCCCGCAGCAATGGTGCGGGCGTGCGCGAGGTACGGGTGCTGGAAGGCAACGTCGGCTACCTGCGGCTGAGTACGTTCTATCCGCTGGATCTGGCGCGGCCGAAGTTCGCTGCGGCCTTCACGCTGCTGGCCGACACCGATGGCCTGGTGCTGGACCTGCGCCAGAACGGCGGCGGCGACGATGCAAGTGCCGATCTGCTGGTACGGACGCTGCTGGACGCGAAGATCGGCACGGTGCAGCAGCTGGACCAGCGCGGCCGGCGCACGCCGGTACCGTTGCCGCCGGCGAGCCTGCCCGCCTACCTGAAACCGCTGGTGGTGCTGATCGACCGCCGCACCGGTTCGGCCGCCGAGTTCGTCGCCTATTCGCTGCAGGCACTGGGCCGCGCGCGCATTGTCGGCACGCGCAGCGGCGGCGCAGCGCATATGTTTGGTGATCCTGTGCTGCTGCCCGATGGCTATCAGATCAGCATTCCCGACCGGCAACCGATCAACCTGCGCACCGGCGGCAACTGGGAAGGCACCGGCGTGAGGCCTGATTTGGCCGGCGGCGACGATCCGCTGTTCATCGCGCGGCAACTGCTGGCGCCCGTGAAGTCGTCAAGATGAACGCACGATTGCATGGCTGTCCTATCGCAGATGCGCGAATGCATGCCTAGAATCGAAGCATCCCGGTAGTTCCCGGGCGCTTCGAGTGAATGGACTCAATGAAGATTCTGTTGACCGGCAGTTCCGGGCGCATCGGGCGCGCGATCTTCGGTGCGTTGGCGGCCGCCCACGAAGTGGTGGGGCTGGACCGCAGCCCGTTCGCCACTACGCGCATCATTGCCGATGTCACCGACCGCCAGGCCGTCGCACGTGCGGTAAAGGGCGTGGACGCGGTCATCCATACCGCGGCCCTGCATGCTCCGCATGTCGGCCTGGTGCCGGACGCGGTGTTCCAGCAGATCAACGTGGAGGCAACCGCGCACCTGCTGCAGGCCGCACGCGAAGCCGGCGCACGGCGTTTCGTGCTGACCAGTACCACGGCGCTGTACGGCCATGCCGTGGTAGCCGGTGGCTGCCGTTGGATCGACGAAGACACCGAGCCGCTGCCGCGCACGATCTACCATCGCACCAAGCTGCAGGCCGAGACCCTGGCTGAAGCTGCCGCCACGCCGGGCTTCAGCGTTCGCGTGCTGCGCATGGGCCGGTGCTTCCCGGAACCGCCCGAACGGATGGCGATGTTCCGCCTGCATCGCGGCATCGACGCCCGCGATGTGGCCAGCGCACATGCTGCACTGCTGCTCGACGAAGGCGCCCGTTTCGCCCGCTACCTCGCCTGCGCACCGACGCCGTTCCGGCGCGAGGACTGCCTGGAACTGGCCACCCACCCGCGCAGCGTGCTGGCGCGCCGCGCGCCGCAGCTGCTGGCCGAGTTCGAACGCCGTGGCTGGCCGCTGCCATTGAGCATCGACCGTGTCTACGACAGTGCCCGCCTGCGCAGCGAGCTGGGCTGGCAACCGTGCTTCGGGCCGGACGACGTGCTGCAGCAGTATGCCGTCGGCAGCATCGAGGTACTGCCGCGCGCGCAGTGGGTCAAGGACCGCGTGGCCGAGTGAGGCCATCGCGGGGGGGCGGGTAGCTGAGCCGACCCTGAGCGGATTCAGGAATGTGTAGGCGGGTCGCCTCAACCTCGTTGGCGGGCGGCCGCTAACCCGGTGCGCTTCCAGCGCCGGGACCACCCCGGCGGCCGGCGGCCTGCGCGACGGATCGCGCGCCTGCGCGGTGCCCTCGTGGTGCCGGTCGTCCTGAACTGCCTTGCGGACCCTCCCATGCCTTCTTCCCGCTCCGCCGCTGCCCGCCGCCCGGGCAGCATCGCCCACAAGCTGATGCTGGGCACCGCCGCGATCGCGCTGCTGTGCTTCGGCCTGACCGCGTTCCTGATCTACCGACAGGCCAGCGCCAGCCTGATCAGCGCCTCGCGCCAGACCATGACCAGCGAAGCCAACGCCGAAGCACGCCAGGTCTCGGCCGATCTGGGTACTGCCTTCGCCAGCAATGACGCCATGGTCGAGACCGTGCTGGCCCAGCGCGCCCGTGGCGATGTGCCCGATCGCGCCAGCCTGGCCGCCGTGCTGGGTGAGCAGCTGCGCACCCATCCGGAATGGCTGGGCAAGAGCACCATGTGGGAGGCCGACGCCTTCGACGGCAAGGATGCGGCGTTCGTCAATACCGAAGCGCACGACGCCACCGGCCGCTACATGAGCTACTGGGCCTGGCATGACGGCAAGCCGCAGCAGTCGGTCATGACCGACTACACCGAGACTGCCAGCGGTTCCGGTGACTGGTACATCGTGCCCAGCCGCGACAAGCTCCCCAAGGTCAGCGAGCCCTATGCCTATGACATCGCCGGGCAGCAGGTGCTGATGAGTACGCTGAGCACGCCGATCATCGAGAACGACAGGTTCCTCGGTGTATTCACCGTCGACTTCTCGCTGGCGGCACTGCAGAAGCACCTGGCCACGTTGAAGCCGATGGGCGCCGGCCGCGTCGAACTGCTGTCGCCGAAGGGCGTGGTGTTGGCCTCGGCCAACGCCGCCGAGATCGGCAAGCCGCGCAACGATGCACTGACCCGCAGCATGCTCGCCGAGATCGCCGCCGACCGTCCGTTCGAGGCCTTCAGCCCCGACGCGGCCGGCAACGTGCGCGTGTATGTGCCACTGCGCGTGGGCGATGCCCCGCAGCGCTTCGCGCTGGGCGTGGTGATGCCGCATGCGGTGATCGTGGCCGAAGCGCGCCAGCTGCTGTGGCTGACCCTGCTGGTCGGCGTGATCGCCGCGCTGACCCTCAGCGCCGGTGTCTATGTACTGCTGCGCCGCCTGGCGATCCGACCGCTGGCCGAAGCGGTGCGCGTGGCCGGTGACGTCGCCGCCGGCAAGCTGGACAGCACGCTGCCGGCGCGCAGCAACGACGAAGTGGGGCGCCTGCTGGACGCGATGCAGGGCATGCGCGGCCAGCTGCAAGCGGTGATGGCCGCGCAGGCCGAAATGGCGCGCCGCCACGATGCCGGTGAACTCAGCTACCGCATGGACGCCGCGGCGTTCCCGGGCGAGTACGGCCGCATGGTGGCCGACAGCAACCAGCTGGTGGCCTCCAGCAACGCGGTCACCCAGCGCCTGGTGGAAGTGATGCAGCGTTATGCCGTCGGCGACCTCAGCGTGGACATGGAAGCACTGCCGGGCGAGAAGGCGGTATTCACCGCTGCGATGGCGACCACCAAGAGCAACCTGGCCGCGATCAACGAGCAGATCCAGCAGCTGGCCGCCGCTGCCGCCGCCGGTGATTTCGCCGTGCGCGGTGATGCACTGCGCTTCGACCACGATTTCCGCCGCATGGTGGAGACCCTGAACACCATGATGCAGGTCAGCGACCGCAACCTGGCTGCACTGTCGACGCTGCTGCGCGCGATTGCCGCCGGTGACCTCAGCGCGCGCATGCAGGGCGACTTCCACGGGGTCTTCGCGGTGATGCGCGACGATGCCAACAGCACCGTGCAGCAGCTGACCCAGATCGTCGGCCAGATCCAGCAGTCGGCGGCCAGCATCCGCCTGGCCGCCGGCGAGATCGCCGCCGGCAACAGCGATCTGTCGCGGCGCACCGAACAGCAGGCCGCCAACCTGGAAGAGACGGCCGCGTCGATGGAAGAACTGACCTCCACCGTGCGCCAGAATGCCGACCATGCGCTGCAGGCCAACACGCTGGCCGGTTCCGCGGCGGGCGTGGCCAGCGAAGGCGGCCAGGTGGTCAGCCAGGTGGTGCACACCATGGAGCAGATCGAGGCGTCGTCGCAGCGCATCGCCGAGATCATCTCGGTGATCGATGGCATCGCGTTCCAGACCAACATCCTGGCGCTGAACGCGGCAGTGGAAGCGGCGCGCGCCGGTGAGCAGGGCCGCGGCTTCGCCGTGGTCGCCAGCGAAGTGCGCGCACTGGCGCAGCGCTCGGCCGGTGCGGCCAAGGAGATCAAGGAGCTGATCGACGCCTCGGTGGCGCAGGTGGGTGCCGGTGCGCAGCTGGTGCACGGTGCGGGCCGCACCATGCAGGAGATCGTCGGCCAGGTCGGCCGGGTCAACGAGATCATGGCCGAGATCTCGGCGGCCTCGCGCGAGCAGTCGGCCGGCATCGAGCAGGTCAACCAGACCGTGGTGCAGATGGACGAAACCACCCAGCAGAACGCCGCGCTGGTGGAGGAAGCCAGCGCCGCCGCGCGGGCGATGGAAGAGCAGGCCGAGCAGTTGGCGGTGGCGGTGTCGCGCTTCCGCCTGCAGGCCGAGCCGCAGGTGCCGTCACGCCGCGCAGCTTGAGGCACTGCATGAACGAGAACGCCCGGCCAGGGCCGGGCGTCATCGTTGCTCTCGCTGGTGCACCGGACCGGGTCCGGTGACTGCGGTGGCTTAGAACATGCCTTCGAACGGGTTCCAGCTGGCCTTGCCCTTCACCTGCTCCAGGTAGTAGCTGTAGTTGGTGCTGGAGGCGACCAGGAAGTTCATGGCGATGAAGACGGCACGGGCCACAACGTCTGGCAGGAACAGGGTGACGATGCCCAGCGCGATGTTGATGCCGAGCACCACCAGCGCCTTGCGCCACATGCCCAGGATGAGCAGGTAGATGAAGCCGAAGAAGAAGGCGAAGAAATTGATGTTGACCTTCAGCCGGTCGCCGAAGGACAGCGCCTTCCAGGCCTGCTTGAAGCCCGGCTCCTTGGGAGCGCCGTGCTGCTGGAAGAAGTTGAAGCGGAACTGCCACTTCGGGCTGAAGCGGGAGAGGTCGACTGCGTTCATTGACGAATACGTCCTTGTAGGAAAACGTTTACATGATACGGGGCGAACGGTTCAGGAAACCAGCCTCGGGCGTCAAAAATGTGACGGGTGGGGCGGTGTGGCGCTGCGGCCGGGCGCCGCACCGTCACCCGCCCGCCTTGTTTTTAGGATAGGGTGCGCAGTTCCGCTGCCGCCCCGGTTGGACCCGTGCGGCGGCGGGATGTCCATGGAGGTTGCATGACCACACCTGCTACACCGGAAAACGCACCGGGACCGGTGCTCCTGCCGACACCTGAAGTGGTGCAGGCACAACAACTGCTCGCACGCCAGCAACTGGCGGTGGCGATGGACCGTGCACGCACGGCCGCCACGCGGGACGCGGCACCGGCCGCGCTGGAAAGCGAGTAACCCGCAACACCGTCGATCGCGCTGGCATGTCGCCAGCGCGATCACGGCGCGCGCCGTCGGTCAGAACCGCGCGGTCATGCTGAGGAAGTAGCTGCGCCCGGCGACGAAGTAGTCGGTGGAGCCTTCGGCATACAGCTTCTTGTCGGCCAGGTTGCTGACCCCGCCGCGCAGGGTCAGCACCTCGTTGACGTTCCATGCGGCGGTCAGGTCATACAGCGTGTAGGCCTTGAGGAAGGTCGTGGCGGTGCCGGTCTGCTTGCCGGTGTACTGCGCCGACAGGCTGCTGGAGAACACCGTGTTCGGCGTCCAGTCCAGTGACGAGTAGCCGGAGAATTCCGGCGTATCGATCAGGTTGCGGCCGGTGGTCAGGTTCTTGGCTTCCTTCATCCAGGTGGCCGAGGTGCGCCAGCGCCACTGCTCGCCGAAACGGACATTGAAGTTGCCTTCCATGCCGCTGGTGCGCGCGCGCTGCACGTTGCTCATGCGCGTCCACCAGATGCCGTTGAACCGGCCCAGTGGTGCGTACTCGATCTTGTTCCGGAAGTCGGTGTGGAAATAGGTCACGCCGACATCGATCAGGTCATTGTCGAAGCTGATGCCGATCTCGCGGTTGGTGCTGGTTTCCGGATCCAGGTCCGGGTTGCCGGCCATGTAGCAGCCGCCGCGCGTATAGCCCAGCGGGATCAGCGAGGTGCAGCCGCGGCCGCCGGACTGGGTGGCAGCGGTGGCCGAATTCTCGGTCAGGCTGGGCGCCCGGAAGCCCTTGGAGACGCCACCGCGGATCGTCCACTGTTCGGCCGGATGCCAGACCAGGTACGCACGCGGGCTGACGTGGCCGCCGAACTTCTCATGGTGGTCCAGGCGCGCGCCCACGGTCAGGGCCAGGGTGCGGTGCAGCTTCAGTTCGTCTTCGACGAACAGCGCCCACGTATCCACTTCCAGGTTGGAGCCGCTGACGGCGTTGCCGGCGTAGTCGATCGGCGCGCGGCCGATGGTGTCGGTGTTGGTCAGCTCCTGGCGCTTCCATTGCCCACCCACGGCGAACTGGTGTTCAACGCCCAGTGTGAACGGCGTGGTCAGGCTGCCTTCGATGATCGTGTCGGTGGCCTCGGAGCGGCCGGTGGCACCGATGTCGTTCTTGTATTCGGTCCAGTACGCGCTGAGCTTGGAGGTGCCGAAGCTCCACGTGCCATCGTGGTTGAGCGCCAGCGAGCTGCGCTTGAGCTCACTGGCGCCCCAGGCGCCTTCGTCCTGCTTTTCCAGTGACGCATCGATGAAGGCCTGCTGCACGCCATGGCCGGCTTCCAGCGACAGTTCCTGTGCATCGCTCAGCTTCCACTGCAGCAGCGCATCGACATTGCGGTCCTTCTCGCCGGCGTAGGCATTGCCGTAGACACCGTTATTGGACTGGTCCGAATCACGGCGCATGCTGTTGGCACCGATGCGCAGGCCGAAGCGTTCGCCAAGCGGGCCAGAGAAGGTGGCGCCGATCTGCTGGGTATCGCCGCGCTTGCCATCACCGGGACGGGTGTAGCTGTGGGTGGCGCTGCCATTCCATTCGTCGCCGATGCGCCGGGTAATGATGTTGATCACGCCGCCCATCGCGTCAGAGCCGTACAGCGACGACATCGGGCCGCGCACCACTTCGATGCGTTCGATCTGGTCGGGCGAGATCCAGTTCAGGTCCTGGCGGCCGAGGTCGGGGCGATAGTTGGTCGCGGCCGAGCTGCCCATGCGCTTGCCGTCCACCAGCACCAGCGTGTAGTTGGACGGCATGCCGCGCAGCTTGATCTTGGACTGTTCGCCGACCGCGCTGAGACCGCCGGTCACGCCCGGCACGCGGCTGAGCAGGGTGGCCAGGTCGGGCACCGGCTGGCGCTCGATGTCCTCACGGCTGATCACGCTGATGCTGGCCGGGGCATCCTTGATCCATTGCTGGCTGCCCGAGGCGGTGACCACCACGGTATCCAGGTCCTTGGTGGAGGCATCGGCGCTGGCCTCTGCAGCGGCCAGGCCGGGCAGGGCCAGCAGGCAGGCGGAGGCCAGGGCGTGGGCCAGGCGGGTGCGCGGCAGGCGCGCGGAACGGTAACGGGACGACAGGGACATGACGGCTTCCATGGGAGGTGGGGAGACCCTGTGGAAGCAGCAGGCGCAGGCAGACAGCAGGCAGCCACCCTTCCGTGGGTCGTCGGGCGCGCGGTGTGGACCGGCGCAGCTGGGTGGGTCGCGGCCGTGCGGAAGACGGTGACCTGCCTGGTTAATGAAATGATAACCGTTCGCGTTTGTTACGATCCAGTACCGGGGGCGATGTAATGACATCTGGCCATTCCCCGGCGTGATCGCCTGCTATTTGCTGAATGGGGATAAATCCCGGCGTAGACCTTCGCGCGCGGCTTACATTCGGCGCCCTAGACTGGGCCGCATTTTCGATTCCGCCCCGTTGGAGATCGTGTGGGTTCCGGTAGTGACAGACATCGACTGTGCGGCCTGAGGCCGACACAGCCAGGACAAGTGCGGGCGCCGGGAAAGCGCGCCGGGAACCTTGGTGCATGCAGCCCGGCCGGGATGGCCGGCCGTGCCGACGGCGCGGAGTAGGCGGCGATGGGGGTGCAGACCATCCATGCGGAAGCAGAAACGCCCCGGCTCGATGCCGGCTGGGCGCTGCTGCCCGCTGAATCTCCGTTGCAGATGCCCGAACAGACCCTGCGCGAAGGCGCGCTGAAGGTCCGGCGGCACCGCACGTCGCCGCGCCTGATCGGCCTGCGCCGGCTGTACATCTTCGGTGGCACGCTCGGCATGACCGCCGTGGCCACGCGGATGATGTGGCGGGTGCTGTCGGCCAATGGCATCAGCGTGCTTGAAGCCTGCCTGCTGGTACTGTTCGTCGGCCTGTTTGCCTGGATCGCGCTGTCTTTCGCCAGCGCCCTGGCCGGCTTCCTGACCGCCGTGTTCGACCGTGGCTACCGCCTCGGCATCGACCCGGACAAGCCGCTGCCGACCGTGCACAGCCGCACCGCACTTCTGATGCCGACCTACAACGAAGACCCGCGCCGCCTGCTGGCGGGCCTGCAGGCGATCTACGAGTCGGTGGCGGCCACCGGCCAGCTCGACCGCTTCGATTTCTTCGTGCTCAGCGATACCCGTCGCGAGGATATCGCCGCTGCCGAGGAGCAGGTGTTCGCCGAGCTGCGCGAGCAGGTGCCGGACGGGCAGACCCGCCTGTTCTACCGTCGCCGTGGTGACAACAGCGGGCGCAAGGCCGGCAACATCGCCGACTGGGTCCGCCGCTTCGGCGGTGCCTACCCGCAGATGCTGATCCTCGACGCCGACAGCCTGATGACCGGCGACAGCATCGTGCGCCTGGTGGCCGGCATGGAGCACAACGCCGACGTCGGCCTGATCCAGACCCTGCCGTCGGTGATCGGCGGCCGCACCCTGTTCGCGCGCATGCAGCAGTTCGGCGGCCGCGTGTACGGGCCGGTGATTGCCCGTGGCGTGGCCTGGTGGCATGGCGCCGAGAGCAACTACTGGGGCCACAACGCCATCATCCGCACCCGCGCCTTCGCCGACCACGCCGGCCTGCCGGCGCTGCCGGGTCGCAAGCCGTTCGGCGGCCACGTGCTCAGCCATGACTTTGTCGAAGCGGCGTTGATGCGGCGTGGCGGCTGGGCCGCGCACATGGTGCCCTACCTCGGTGGCAGCTATGAAGAGGGCCCGCCGACGCTGACCGACCTGCTGGTGCGCGACCGTCGCTGGTGCCAGGGCAACCTGCAGCACGGCAAGGTCGTGGGCAGCCGCGGCCTGCACTGGATCAGCCGCACGCACATGCTGATCGGCATCGGCCACTATTTCACCGCACCGATGTGGGCAATGCTGATGCTGATCGGCATCGCCATCCCGCTGTTCCAGGAGGGCATCGATTTCAACGCCCTGCTGCACCTGTCGCCCAGCGTTTACTGGCGCGCACAGGACGAAGAGCAGGTGGTGCGCCTGTTCGCCGCCACCATGGCGGTGCTGCTGCTGCCCAAGGTGCTCGGTTACCTGGCGATGCTGCTGGACCCGGTCGACCGCCGTGGCTGCGGCGGTGCGATCCGTGCCTTCGTGTCGATGCTGGTGGAAACCGTGCTGGCCGCACTGATGGCGCCGGTGGTGATGTACGTGCAGTCGCGGGGCGTGGCCGAAGTGTTGTCCGGCCGCGATTCCGGCTGGGACGCGCAGCAGCGTGACGACGGTGGGATCTCGTGGCTGGCACTGATCCGCGGCTACGGTGGCCTGGGTGTGTTCGGCGCCTTCATGGGCGTGCTGGCCTGGGCAGTGTCGCCGTCGCTGGCGGCGTGGATGGCGCCGGTGGTGATCGGCATGGTGCTCGCCGTTCCGGTGGTGGCGTTGACGTCCTCGCGTGGCCCCGGCGCCTTCCTGCACCGTCTTGGCCTGCTCGATATCCCCGAGGAGAACATCCCGCCGCCGGTGCTGGTACGCGCCGCGCAGCTGCGCCGGGAAGCGGCCGCGCAACCGCCGCTGTACTGATTGCCCCGCGCCAGCGGCATAATGCGGCTCGAACTTGAAGGAGCCGCATCATGCTGCAAACGGTGGAACAGGAAACCGGCGCCTCGCCGCAGTGGTCGGTGATCTGGCTGCACGGCCTCGGCGCCGATGGCCATGATTTCGCGCCGATCGTGCCGGAGCTGGTGCGGCCGCATTGGCCGGCGCTGCGCTTCGTGTTCCCGCACGCACCGGTGCGGCCGATCACGATCAACAACGGCGTGCCGATGCGCGGCTGGTACGACATCGTCGGCATGGACTTCCGTTCGCGCGCCGACATGGCCGGCGTGCGGGAATCGGTGGTGCAGCTGGACGCGCTGATCGCGCGTGAGATCGAACGCGGCATCCCGGCGGAGAAGATCTTCCTGGCCGGCTTCTCGCAGGGTGGCGCGGTCATCCTGACCGCTGCGCTGTCGCGCACCGCGCCGCTGGCCGGCCTGATCGCGCTGTCCACCTACCTGCCCGAAGCGGAAAGTGCCACGCGTGTTGACGGTGCCGTGCAGGTGCCGGTGTTCATGGCCCATGGCAGCAGCGACCCGGTGATTCCGCAGGCGGTGGCCGTACACAGCGCGCAGGCGCTGCAGGCGCTGGGGCTGGAGGTGGAATGGCACAGCTACCCGATGGCCCACCAGGTCTGTGCCGAAGAGATCCAGGCACTGGGTGACTGGCTGCAGGAACGCCTGGGCGCGGGCTGAGTAATGTCCCCGGCCAGCACGCCGCCATGGATGCCGGAACTGTGCCGCCTGCCGCGGCTGGCGGCGATGCTGGGCCTGGCCGAGCTGGTGGTGGTGGTGCTGGCCCTGGCCCCGGATGGCAGCCGCCACTGGACCTTCGGCGAACTGCTGTCGGCCAGCGGATTCGCGCTGTGGCTGGCGTTGGCGGTGACCGCTTGCCTGTGCCTGCTGCGGCAGGCGCTGTCCAGGCTGCCGCAGGTGCTGGGGGCGGTCGCTGCCATCGCACTGGCGACCCTGATCGCGGTGGTCTGTGCCGGCATCGTGCACGCCTTGTACGCGGTGCTGGGTGACAGCTTCGCCAGCGGCATCAGCTTCTGGCGCTTCACCCTTGGGAGTGCAGCAACCACGGCGCTGATCACCGCGCTGGCGCTGCGCTACTTCTATGTCAGCGACCGCTGGGCCGCGCAGGTGCAGGCCAATGCACGCGCCCAGGCCGACGCGCTGCAGGCGCGGATCCGCCCGCACTTCCTGTTCAACAGCATGAACCTGATCGCCAGCCTGCTGCATCGCGATCCCGCGGTGGCCGAACGTGCCGTGCTCGATCTGTCCGATCTGTTCCGTGCTGCGCTCGGTGCAGGCGAGGGTGATTCCACCCTGCGCGACGAATGCGAGCTGGCCGAGCGCTACCTGTCGATCGAATCGCTGCGCCTGGGCGAACGCCTGCAGGTGCGCTGGCAGCGCGACGAGCCGCTGCCATGGGACCTGCCATTGCCGAGGCTGGTACTGCAGCCGCTGGTGGAAAACGCCGTGCTGCACGGCATCTCGCGCCTGCCCGACGGCGGCACCATCGAGCTGCAGCTGCTGTGCGAGGGCAACGAGCTGCAGATCCGCGTGCGCAATCCCGCGCCTGATCCGCAGGCGCCCGGGCTGGCCTTGGCGCGGGGGGCTGGCCATGCCCAGCACAGCATCGGCCATCGGCTGGCCTGGCGCTTCGGCAGCGCCGCGCGGATGACGGCTGGCTGGAGCGAAGGCTACTATGCCTGCCAGGTGACAGTGCCGATCCAGTGAGGGAACGATCGTGAGGGTAGTCATCGCCGATGACGAACCACTGGCGCGCGAGCGCCTGCGCAGCCTGTTGGCGGCGCAGGACGGCGTGGACGTGGTGGCCGAGGCCGGCAACGGCGAGCAGGCCCTGCATGCGTGCGCGGAGCTGCAGCCCGACCTGGTCCTGCTGGATATCGCGATGCCCGGGTTGGATGGCCTGGAAGCAGCCCGCCACCTGGCCAGCTTCGAACCGCGTCCGGCTGTGGTGTTCTGCACTGCCTACGATGCGCATGCGCTGTCGGCGTTCGAGGCCGCAGCGATCGACTACCTGATGAAGCCGGTGCGCGCAGAGCGCCTGGCCGCCGCGATCGCACGCGCACGCACGTTTCTGGCCGGCCGCGACGGCCAGCCGCAGGAACATGGCGGGCAGCAGGCACGCAGCGTGCTGTGTGCACGCCTGCGCGGCAGCCTGCGGCTGATTCCGCTGGACGATATCCACTACCTGCAGGCAGAGGAGAAGTACGTAGTGGTGCACCACGCGCGCGGCGAGGACCTGATCGAGGAATCGCTGAAGTCGCTGGAAGAAGAGTTCGCCAGCCGTTTCATCCGCATCCATCGCAACTGCCTGGTGGCGCGTCACGAGCTGGTGGAACTGCGCCGCGGCTCGGGCGGGCAGGTGCAGGCGGTGCTGCGGCATGGCAGGCAGCCGCTGGAAGTCAGCCGCCGCTGCGTGGCGACGCTGAAGCAGGAACTGCGGCATCTGTGAGGGTTCCGCGCGGCCTGCGGCCGCGACTGCTTCGAAATCAACAGCAACAGCAACAGCCGGCTGGTCGGCTCATTGTTCTTACCTGCTGGGTCGGGCCGGGGTGGGGTGACGGGACACGCCGTAAACCCATCCATGGGGGCTCGATGGCGCCATCCATGGCGCCAACGGTCCCGTCACCCCACCCCGGCCCAACCCTCTCGCTCTTCACTGCATCGGACAGCAAGAGCATTGGTGTTATCGGCTTGGAAAGAGGGGTCAGATCCCTTTTCCTGCGGAAAAGGGATCTGACCCCGGAAGCCCTGGGCTGTTGCTTTTGCTTCTGCTTTTTTCTTTTGATCTTCCGTGGCTGACGCGCACGGAAACTGTCAGAGGTCGGGCGGGATGGGCTGCGCAGGGGCGTGAGCCGCATGGATGCGGCGACCGAGCTTACATGGACGTACTTGCAGCGGCCCCTGCGCAGTCCATGCCGCCCGGCCAAGCACGGCTGTTGCTTTCACGCCCCCCAGCCAGCCACGAGGGGCTCCGCCGTTGGCCGTATCCCGCCGATAGGCGCGATAATGACCGGATGGAAACCGTCCGCATCGCCACCCGCAAGAGCCCGCTCGCCCTCTGGCAGAGCGAACACGTCGCCGACCGCCTGCGCCAGGCCCATCCCGGCCTGCATGTGGAACTGGTGCCGATGAGCACCCGCGGTGACGAGGTGCTGGACCGCTCGCTGGCCGCCATCGGTGGCAAGGGCCTGTTCCTGAAGGAACTGGAGCTGGCCATGCTGCGCGGTGAGGCCGACTGCGCCGTGCACTCGCTGAAGGATGTGCCGATGGAACTGGACGAACCCTTCGCGCTGCCGGCGATGCTGACCCGCCACGATCCGGCCGATGGTTTCGTCTCCAACCTGTACGCCTCGCTGGATGCGCTGCCGATCGGCGCGCGGGTCGGCACCTCGTCGCTGCGCCGCCAGGCCCAGTTGCGCGCGCTGCGCCCGGATCTGGAATTGCTGGACCTGCGCGGCAACGTCAACACCCGCCTGGCCAAGCTCGACAATGGTGGCTACGACGCCATCGTGCTGGCCGTGGCCGGCCTGGAGCGTCTGGGCCTGGGCGAGCGCATCGTCGCGCGCCTGCAACCGCCGCAGTGGCTGCCGGCACCGGCCCAGGGCGCGGTGGCGGTGGAGTGCGACGGTGGCAATACGCGCCTGATGGCGCTGTTCGCCACGCTTGATGACGCAGCTACGCGCGCCTGCGTGGAAGCCGAGCGGGCGATGAACCGTGCGTTGCATGGCAGCTGCCACGTGCCGGTGGCCGCCATCGCGCAGTGGCAGGGCGACGACCTGCACCTGCAGGGCCTGGTCGGCAGTGCCAGCGATGGTCGTGCGGTGCGCGCCGAGGCGCTGGGCCCGGCCCGGGATCCGGAGGCGCTGGGCCAGCGCGTGGCGAAGATGCTGCTGGATGCCGGTGCCGGCGAACTGCTGAACGTCTGAACCATCGCAGGTAGTGCCGGCCGCTGGCCGGCAACCTCGTGCCCCAGTTGAATGCAGTTGCCGGCCAGCGGCCGGCACTACCGGAAGAAGAACGGGCGCCTCGGCGCCCGTTCTGCTTATTTGAACTTGTAGACCACGTTCATCGTGGTCAGCGTATCGGTCTTGCGCTTGTCCACAGCAACGTCACTGTTGTAACGCGCCTGCCAGCCGGCCTTCAGTGCCAGGTGCTCGTTCATGCTCACCGAGACACCGAAGTCGTTCTGGCCGAAGGTGTTGTACGAACCGGATTCGACCAGCAGCGTGTTGACCAGGTCGGTGTTGTCGGTCAGCGAGTACTTCATGTCGAACAGGCCACGGCCGATCAGGCCGGTGCGGGTGCGGTCGTCCTCGGTGCTGTGGGTGCGGCGCACACCGGGGCCGATCTGCGCGTCGAACGAGAAGCGCTCGGTGTTCCACAGGCGGGTGCCGTAACCCAGACCGAACGAGCTCTGGCGGTCGTAGGTGGCGAAGTCGTCGCGCTCGGTACGCACCGTGGCGGTCAGCTGGCGGTGTTCGCCCAGCTGCAGCGCGCTGCCGGCACTGCCGGTGTAGCGGTTGGCGGTGGTGTTGTTGCGGCGGGTGGTGGTGCCGTCGTCGTTGGTTTCGGTCACCTTGGAGCTGGAACGCAGGCCGAACAGGTCCATGCTGTGCACCCAGTCGCCGTCGGTGTAGCGCAGGCGCAGGCGGCCGTTGAAGCTCTCGGTGCTGCTGTTGCCGCGTGCCGAGGCAAAGCCGAGCTCGCCACCGCTGCCGCTCCACGGCGAGGACATCGCCGCCAGCTCGGAGGCATCCTGTGCGTATGCGAGCGGCGCACACAGCAGCAGGGGGATCAGCAGGGACACGCGCAGGGACATCGAGGCTTCTCCGAAACGGTTAACAGCCGGTGATGATACTGGAAGCGTGATGGCGGTCCGAATCGATCCAATGCGCGCTTCAGCGAACGTTGCCGCGATCGCCTATTCAGGGCAGATCGACACGCAGTGCGGGGTCGTTGAAGCGCGAATAGCGCAGGCGCAGCTGGAAGCTGCGGCCATTGCTGCTGCCGCTGCGCACGATCTGGCGTGGCAGGCCCTGGGCATCCACCCAGTACTCCAGGCGTTCGCCGGGCTGGGCACCACGCAGCCGGTAGTGCCGGGTCTCGACCCCGTCCAGCGCCTGGCTGCCGAGGTCTTCGGCCTTCAGGTCGGCGGGCAGGGCATCGGCCGGCAGCGGGTTGCGCCACTGCTCGAGCAGGCCGGGCGGGGTCGGCACCTGGCGGATCGCGCCGTCGGCCTGCAGGAACATGGTGTCGCCGATGATGGTCTGGGGCCCCGCCGGCGTCTCCACCCGGAAACGATCGGGCGCGACGAAGTCCATGGCGCTGCGCACCGGCTGCGGTGCGCCCAGCACCTCCAGTTCGGCGTGGAAGCTGCGCAGGGCCGCGAAACGCTGGCTGGCGCCCAGCACCGCCTGCGCCGGATCGGCGACGGGTACCGGGGCGCCGGTGCTGGCCGGCGCCGGCGCGCGATCACAGGCGGCCAGCAGCAGGCAGGCCAGCAGGGACAGGGCAGGCAACCGGCGCATCGGGCATTCCATGGGGGTGGGGGCGACCACGATAGCCCAAACGTCCCACACAAGACCCGCGACTCGGACATAATCGGGGGTATGGACCGATACGAACGCATCACCGCCCTGCATCGTCTGCTCAAGTCCGCGCGCTATCCGGTGACGGTGGCGACCCTGCAGGACAAGCTCGGTTGTTCCCGCGCCACCGTCTATCGCGACCTGGCCTTCCTGCGCGATGCGCTGATGGCACCGATCGAGGGCGACGGCGAGGCGGGCTTCCGCTACCAGGCTGACGAGAGCGACCGTTTCGAGCTGCCCGGCCTGTGGCTCAGCTCGGAGGAGCTGCATGCCCTGCTGGCCTCGCAGCACCTGCTGGCGCGGACCGGCGGTGGTGTGCTGTCGTCGGTGCTGGCACCGCTGCAGCAACGCATCGAGAGCCTGCTGGCGGCCCAGGCCGGCGTGTCCAGCTGGCCGGTCGACCGCGTGCGGGTGATTCCGCACCGTGGCCGCAAGTTCGACGAAGGCAGCTTCCGCAGCGTCGCGTCGGCCGTGCTGGAGCGCCGCCAGCTGGCGTTCGAGTACCGCGCCCGTTCCACCGACGAGCCGACCAAGCGCACCGTCTCACCGCAGCGCCTGACCCACTATCGCGACAACTGGTACCTGGATGCCTGGGACCATGACCGCGACGCCCTGCGCAGTTTCGCGGTGGACCGCATCCACAAGGCGCGGGTGGTCGACAGCACCGCGCGCGATGTCGCCGACAGCGAGCTGGACGAGCAGCTCGGCGCCAGCTACGGCATCTTCTCTGGCGCGCCGAAGGGGTGGGCGACCATCCTGTTCAGCGCCAAGGCCGCGCGCTGGGTGGCCGACGAGCACTGGCATTCCAAGCAGCAGGGCCGCTTCCTGGCCGACGGCCGCTATGAGCTGAAGGTGCCGTACAGCGTCTCGCGCGAGCTGCTGATGGATGTGCTGCATTACGGCTCGGATGCCGAGATCGTCGAGCCGATGATGCTGCGCGAGCAGGCCAAGGCATTGCTTGAGCTGGCCCTGAGCAACTACGAAAAATCCTGACACTCCCCCCGAGAATCCAATCCCCCATGAAGAAGACCCTGTTGCTGCCCCTGCTCGCCGCTGCGCTGGCCCTGACCGCCTGCGGCAAGTCCGGCGAGCCCTCGCAGAAGCTGGTGGTGGCCGCCACGGCCGTGCCGCATGCCGAGATCCTCGAGGTGGTCAAGCCGATCCTCAAGCAGGAAGGCGTGGACCTGGACGTGCGCGTGTTCAATGACTACGTGCAGCCCAACGACCAGCTGGTGCAGAAGCAGGTGGATGCCAACTACTTCCAGACCGAGCCGTACCTGGATGCCTACAACCGTGACCGCAAGACCGACCTGGTGAAGGTGATCGGCGTGCACATCGAGCCGTTCGGTGCGTACTCGCGCAAGGTCAAGTCGCTGGCCGAGCTGCGCGAAGGCGCCGACGTGGTGATCCCGAACGACCCCAGCAACAACAGCCGCGCGCTGATCCTGCTGCACAAGGCCGGCGTGATCGAGCTGAAGGACCCGACCAACGCACTGTCGACCCAGCGCGACATCATCGCCAACCCGAAGAACCTGAAGTTCCGCGAGCTGGACTCGGCGATGCTGCCGCGCGTGCTGGACCAGGTCGATCTGGCCCTGATCAATACCAACTACGCGCTGGACGCCGGCCTCAACCCGACCAAGGATGCGCTGGCGATCGAGAGCAAGGACTCGCCGTACGTGAACTTCCTGGTCGCGCGCCCGGACAACAAGGACGATGCCCGCGTGCAGAAGCTGGCCAAGGCCCTGACCAGCCCGCAGGTGAAGGCCTTCATCGAGACCAAGTACAAGGGCGCGGTGCTGCCGGCGTTCTGACGGCCACTGGCCATGTGGTAGTGCCGGCCGCTGGCCGGCAATCTCCAGGCGCTCCCCCAGACATCATGGGGTTGCCGGCCAGCGGCCGGCACTACCCTCAGTCGACGTGGAAGGCGAGGGTGGCGGCCACCGCCTGCTGCCATCCCGCATACAGCTTCTCGCGCCGCGCCACCTCCATCTGTGGCTCGAAGCGCCGGTCCAGGCCCCACTGCGCGGCGATCTGTTCGCGGCTGGTCCAGAACCCCACCGCCAGGCCGGCCAGGTAGGCCGCACCCAGCGCGGTGGTCTCGGTTAGTCGCGGCCGCAGCAGCGGCACACCGAGGATGTCGGCCTGGAAACCGGCCAGGAAGTCATTGCCGATCGCACCGCCATCGGCGCGCAGCTCGGTCAGCGCGATACCGGCATCGGACTGCATCGCATCAAGCACGTCGCGGGTCTGGTAGGCCATCGCTTCCAGCGCAGCGCGCACGAAGTGCGCCTTGCGGGTGCCGCGGGTCAACCCGAACATCGCACCGCGTACGTCACTGCGCCAATAGGGCGCGCCGAGGCCGACAAATGCCGGCACCAGGTAAGCGCCGCCACTGTCGGGCACCTGCGCGGCCAGTGCCTGGCTGTCACTTGCGCGTTCGATCATGCGCAGCCCATCACGCAGCCACTGCACCACCGAGCCGGCGATGAAGATCGAGCCCTCCAGCGCGTACTCCACGCGCCCGTCCAGGCCCCAGGCAATGGTGGTCAGCAGGCCGTTGCGCGACCGCACCGCCTGCGCACCGGTATGCATCAGCATGAAACAGCCGGTGCCATAGGTGTTCTTGACCATGCCCGGCTGGAAGCAGGCCTGGCCGAACAGCGCTGCCTGCTGGTCACCGGCGATGCCAGCGATCGGGATCGGGTGGTCGAAGAAGAACTGCGGCCGGGTATGCGCGTATACCGCGCTGGAGTCGCGCACCTGCGGCAGCATCGCGCGTGGGATGTCGAGCAGGGCCAGCAGCTCGTCATCCCAGTCCAGCGTGTGGATGTTGAACAGCAGCGTGCGCGCCGCGTTGCTGTAGTCGGTCACATGCGCTTGGCCACCGCTCAGGTTCCACACCAGCCAGCTGTCGATGGTGCCGAACAGCAGCTCGCCACGTTCGGCGCGCTGCTGCGCGCCCTCCACGTGGTCGAGGATCCAGCGCACCTTGGTGGCGGAGAAATAGGCGTCGATCAGCAGGCCGGTCCGCTCGCGGATCAGCGCTTCATGCCCTTCCGATTTCAGCCGCTCGCAGATGGCGTGGCTCTGCCGCGATTGCCAGACGATGGCATTGTGGATCGGCTGGCCGGTGGCACGGTCCCAGACCACGGTGGTTTCGCGCTGGTTGGTGATGCCCAGTGCGGCGATATGACGCGGGTCGATCTGCCCGCGGCTGAGCAGTTCGGTCAACGTGGCATAGACGCTGGTAAGGATCTCGCGCGGGTCATGCTCGACCCAGCCGGGGTGCGGGAAGATCTGCGCGAACTCGCGCTGCGCGCTGCCGACGATGTCGCCGGCACGGTCGAACAGGATCGCGCGCGAACTGGTGGTGCCCTGGTCGATGGCCAGCACGTAGCGGGGCGTCATGCAGCGTCTCCGGTAGAGCAGTCAGGGTAACTTACCTTTCTCTCAGTGGAGCCGAGGCATGCTCGGCTGCATTTGCACAACGCAGCCGAGCATGGCTCGGCTCTACAGAGTGGAGTGTTCGATCCACGCCTGCAGCCGTGCCACCTGTGCAGCATCCAGCCGCAACCCCAGCTTGCTCCGGCGCCACAGGATATCGTCGCTGTCGCACGCCCACTCGCGTTCGCGCAGGAAGTCCACTTCGCGCGCATGCAGGCCGCCGCCAAAGTCCTCGCCCAGATCGTGCAGGCCCTGTACACCCTGCAGCAGTTCCGCGCTGCGACTGCCATAGGCCCCGGCCCAGCGTCGCGCGATACCTGCGGGCAACCACGGTGCCAGCGCCAGCAGGTGCGAGCCTGCCTGCGCGGCGTCGCCCCAGTCGCTGCCCGGCAGCGGGTCTCCGCGCGCCGTCCAGGCTGGTCCCATCTGTGGCAGGGCAGGGCGCAGCAGCTCCAGTGCCTCCTCGGCCAGCACCCGGTAGGTGGTCAGCTTGCCGCCCAGTACATGCAACGCCGGCGCCGGGTCCGCCTGCACCTGCAGGCGGTAGTCGCGGCTCAGCTTCGCTGCGCGTGGATCCGGGGCAGCCAGCAATGGACGGACACCGGCGAACGCCCAGACCACCTCCTCGGGGGCGATGGGGTCACGCAGGTAGCGATTGGCCGCTTCGCACAGGTAGGTCACCTCGGAAGGCAGCACGCTGCAGCGCGCCGGGTCACCGCGATAGTCGGTATCGGTGGTGCCCACCAGCAGGTGGTCGTGGGCGAAGGGCAGCAGGAACACCACGCGTCCGTCGGGCTGCTGCAGCAGGCAGGCGCTGTCATCGGGCCAGGGCCGGCGCAGCACGATGTGGCTGCCCTGCACCAGACGCAGCGCGGGGCCGCCGCTGCGCGCCTGCATCCGTTCCAGCAGGCCCCCTGCCCACGGGCCCGCCGCGTTGACCACGGCGCGGGCATTCACGGGGTGCGGCTGGCCATCGGCGGATTCCAGAACGGCCCGCCACCGGCCCTGCACGGGGTGCAGGTCGGTGCAGCGACTGCGCACCCGCACCTGTGCGCCCCGCTGCGCGGCATCCAGGGCGTTGAGCAGTACCAGTCGCGCGTCATCGACCTGTGCATCGGCGTAGCTGAAGGCCTGCCGCAGCGTCGGGGAGAGCCACTGGCCGAGCGGATCGCGTTGCAGCTCCAGTGCGCGTGACGCGGGGAGGGCGGGGCCGCGCCGGCCCAGATGGTCGTACAGCCACAGCCCCACGCGCAGCATCCAGCGCGGGCGCAGGTGCGGTTCCCACGGCAGCACGAAGCGCAGCGGATGGACCAGATGGGGCGCCTGCCGGCGGACCACCTCACGTTCGCCCAGCGCCTTGCGCACCAGGCCGAACTCGCCCTGTTCCAGGTAGCGCAGGCCGCCGTGGATCAGTTTGCTGCTGGCACTGGAGGTGTGCGCGGCCAGGTCGTGCTGTTCGCACAGCATCACGCGCAGGCCACGGCCACTGGCGTCACGGGCGATGCCGGCGCCATTGATGCCGCCACCGATCACCAGCAGGTCGACGTCGTCCATCGTGTCTCCGCATCCCGTGTCTGTAGAGTCGAGCCGCGCTCAACTCACTTTCCCAATAGTCGAGCATGGCTCGACTCTACAAAAAGCAGTCGGGCATGGCTCGACTCTACAAAAAGCAGTCGGGCATGGCTCGACTCTACAGAACGCAGGTGACGGAAACGACGACGGGCCCCGAAGGGCCCGTCGCGTTGCATCAGTGAAGCGGTGCTGCCTGGATCAGAAGCGGGCGCCGATGCCGAAGCCGACGGTCCACGGATCCATCTTGGCTTCGCCGATCTTCTCGCCGCCAACCTTGATGTCCGGGCGGGCACGCATGTAGCGGGCGTCAGCACGGGCGAACCAGGTGGAGTTGATGTTCATGTCGACGCCGACGGTGCCGATCACGCCCTTGGCATCCTTGAAGCGGATGTCGGTGTCAGCGCCGTTGCCCAGCTTCTCGTTGCTGAAGCTCGACTGGTAGTAGCCGACGCCCACGAACGGGCGGAACACGTTGTCAGCCTGGCCGAAGTGGTACTGGCCGCTCAGCGCGACCGGCTGCTGCTCGACCGAGCCCAGGCGGGCGTTGTTCGGGCCCTTGAACTTGTTGTCGAACTTGTCGGCAGCGCCCCACAGCTCAACGGCCCAGTTGTCGTTGATGTAGTAGCTGAAGCTGACGGTCGGCGCCGGGCCACCGTCGGTCTTCTTCACGCCGGTGATCGGGTCGTTCTTCGGCTGCAGCAGCGAGATGCCGCCAACAACGGCAAAATGCTTGCCCGAAGCGGTATCGGTGGTGCTGCTGTCCTGTGCGAAAGCGGCCGGTGCGAAGGCGGCGGAGGTCAGCAGGGCGAGACTCAGGATACGGATGGAGCGCATGGGGGTATCTCCTAATGTTTCTTGTTTTGGGCCCCCGGTTGCGGGGCGAGCACACCGTAGTCGCCCCAACATGAATCGAATCCGACGCACGTTAAAAAATAGTTTTCCTTGTTCAGCGACGGGTGCGGAATGCCTGTATTCATGGGGTTTTTGGCCGTCGCTGACATTCATGCAGTTGGAGAAGATGTGAGCACAGCAACGTTGTGCATTGGCCTGCAAGCGCAGGTGAACGTGGCATGCCGGGTACTGCTGCTGGGCTCGATGCCAGGCGTGGCATCCCTGCAGGAGCAGCGCTACTACGCGCATCCGCGCAACCGCTTCTGGCCGCTGATGGCCGATATCTGCGGTTTCGACGCGGGTCTGCCCTATGCGCAACGGCTGCAGGCGTTGAACGCCGCGGGCATCGGCCTGTGGGATGTGATCGGGCGCTGCGAGCGGCGCGGCAGCCTGGATGCCGACATCGTGCGTGGCACGGAAGTGGCCAATGCACTGCCGGAACTGATCGCCACGCTGCCTGAGCTGACGCTGATCGGCTGCAATGGTGGTGCGTCACTGCAGGCATTCCAGCGCTGGGTGCTGCCACGGCTGGAGGCTCCACCGAAGGTGGTCGCACTGCCGTCGACCAGCCCGGCCAATGCGGCGTGGTCGTTGCCGCGCCTGCGCCAGGCCTGGCAGCCGGTGGCCGACGCGCGGGCGACATGAAGCGGACATCGTCCGGACAATACGCTACCGACTGGTCGCAGCCGCGACCCATGGGCAACAGCCTGTCCCGGCTGCGTGCGTACTGAAAACACCTGTAACGGTTGGCGCTGGACCCCGCTGGCCGCACAATAGACGTTTCCCTACACCAGATTGCCGGAGTTATCCCCATGGCCGAAATCAAGGAAGCACTTGTCCCCGATATCGGTGACTACAGCGATATCCCGGTAATCGAGGTGCTTGTCGCCGTCGGCGACACGGTCAAGAAGGACCAGGGCCTGGTGACGCTGGAAAGCGACAAGGCGACCATGGAAGTGCCGTCCTCGGTGGCTGGCGTGGTCAAGGAGCTCAAGGTCAAGGTGGGCGACAGCCTGTCCGAAGGCAAGGTCGTGGCCCTGATCGAAGTGGCCGAAGGCGAAGCCGAAGCTGCCAAGCCGGCCGCTGCCGCACCGGCACCGGCCAAGGCCGCTGCACCGGCTGCCGCCACCCAGAGCGCGCCGGCCCCGGCCGCAGCTGCGCCGGCCGCCCCGGCTGCCAGCGGTGGCGCGGTTGAAGCGCTGGTGCCGGACATCGGCGACTACGCCGGCATTCCGGTCATCGAAGTGCTGGTCGCCGTGGGCGACACGGTCAAGAAGGACCAGGGCCTGGTCACGCTGGAAAGCGACAAGGCGACCATGGAAGTGCCGTCCTCGGTGGCAGGCGTGGTCAAGGAGATCAAGGTCAAGGTCGGCGACAACCTGTCGCAGGGCAACGTGGTTGCCATCATCGAAGCCGAGGGCGCTGCCGCGCCAGCACCGGCCAAGGCCGCTGCGCCGGCCCCGGCGGTTGCAGCCCAGGCCCCGCAGGCCGCTGCTCCGGTTGCCGCCGCCGCTCCGGTTGCTGCCGCGCCGTCGGCCGGTACTCCGGCCAGCCCGCCGGTGCAGTTCAATGCCGATGGCGTGCTGCCGGCCAAGGTGCCGTACGCCACCCCGGCGGTACGCGTGTTCGCCCGCGAGCTGGGCGTGGACCTGCTGCAGATCAACGGCACCGAGAAGGGTGGCCGCATCACCAAGGGTGACGTGCAGAAGTTCGTCAAGGCCGCGCTCAGCGGTGGCGTGCCGGCAGCTGCCGGTGGCGCCGTCGCCGCCGGTGGTGGCCTGAACCTGCTGCCGTGGCCGAAGGTCGACTTCAGCAAGTTCGGCGAAACCGAAGTCCAGCCGCTGTCGCGCATCAAGAAGATCTCGGGCGCGAACCTGGCCCGCAACTGGGCCATGATCCCGCACGTCACCCAGTTCGAGCAGGCCGACATCACCGACCTGGAAGGCCTGCGCGTGGCACTGAACAAGGAAAACGAGAAGGCCGGCATCAAGCTGACCATGCTTGCCTTCCTGATCAAGGCCAGCGCCGCGGCGCTGAAGAAGTTCCCGGAATTCAACGCCTCGCTCGATGCCAGCGGTGAAAACCTGACCCTGAAGAAGTACTTCCACATCGGCTTCGCCGCCGACACGCCGAACGGCCTGGTCGTGCCGGTCATCCGCGACGTGGACAAGAAGGGCGTGGTGCAGATCGCGCAGGAAACCGGCGAACTGGCCAAGAAGGCACGCGACGGCAAGCTGGGCCCGGCCGACATGAGCGGCGGCTGCTTCTCGATCAGCTCGCTGGGCGGCATCGGCGGCACCGCGTTCACCCCGATCGTCAACGCACCGGAAGTAGCGATCCTCGGCGTCTCCAAGTCGTCCATCCAGCCGGTCTGGAACGGCAAGGAATTCGCACCGAAGCTGATGCTGCCGCTGTCGCTGAGCTACGACCATCGCGTCATCGACGGCGCCCTGGCCGCACGCTTCACCACGTACCTGTCGCAGGTACTGGCCGACATGCGCCGCGTGCTGCTGTAAGGCACCGCTTCGCCCCCACCGTGCGGCCGCAGCCCCTGGCGCGGCCGCGTGAACAGATGCAGTGACAGCCCACCGGCACCGCCGGGCGGGCACGAGGAAAACCCACCATGGCCACGATTGAAGTCAAGGTTCCCGACATCGGCGATTACAGCGATGTGCCGGTGATCGAAGTGTTGGTCGCCGTCGGCGATACGGTGAAGAAGGATCAGGGTCTGGTGACCCTGGAGTCGGACAAGGCCACTCTGGAAGTGCCGTCCTCGGCCGCCGGTGTGGTCAAGGAAATCAAGGTCAAGCTGGGCGACACCCTGTCCGAAGGCGCCGTGGTCGTGGTGCTGGACGCTGAAGGCGCCGCCGAAGCCCCGGCCAAGGCCGCCGCGCCGGCTCCGGCCGCCCCGGCCAGCAAGCCGCCGGTGACCCCGTCGCACCGCGCCCCGGCCGAACCGGCTGCGCCGAAGCCGGCGCTGTCCAGTGGCAAGCCGGCCGACATCGAATGCGAGATGGTCGTGCTGGGCTCCGGCCCGGGCGGCTACACCGCCGCCTTCCGCGCCGCCGACGTCGGCCTGGATACGGTGCTGGTCGAGCGCTACGCCAGCCTCGGCGGCGTCTGCCTAAATGTCGGCTGCATTCCGTCCAAGGCGCTGCTGCACGCCGCCGCGGTGATCGACGAAGTGGCCCACGCCGGTGATTTCGGCGTCGAGTTCGGCAAGCCGACCATCACCCTGGACAAGCTGCGCGAGTACAAGGAAAAGGTCGTCAACCAGCTGACCAAGGGCCTGGCCGGCATGGCCAAGCAGCGCAAGGTCCGCAGCGTGCAGGGCGTCGGCAGGTTTGTTTCGGCCAACGAGCTGGAAATCACCGCGGCTGACGGCAGCACCCAGCTGCTGCGCTTCCAGAAGTGCATCATCGCCGCCGGTTCGCAGGCGGTGAAGCTGCCGAACTTCCCATGGGACGACAAGCGCGTGATGGATTCCACCGACGCGCTGGAGCTGGCCGAAGTGCCGGGCTCGCTGCTGGTCGTCGGCGGCGGCATCATCGGCCTGGAAATGGCCACCGTGTACAGCGCGCTGGGCAGCAAGGTCACCGTGGTCGAGTTCATGGACCAGCTGATGCCGGGCGCCGACAAGGACCTGGTCAAGCCGCTGGCCGACCGCCTGAAGAAGCAGGGCATCGAAGTGCACCTGAAGACCAAGGCCTCGGGCGTCACTGCCGATGCCAAGGGCATCACCGTGACCTTCGACGCTGCTGAGGAGGGCCAGACGCCTGCGCTGGCGCAGGGCACCTTCGACCGCGTGCTGGTGGCCGTGGGTCGCTCGCCGAACGGCAGGAAGATCGATGCAGAAAAGGCCGGCGTGCAGGTCACCGAGCGTGGCTTCATCCCGGTTGATCGCCAGATGCGCACCAACGTGCCGCACATCTTTGCCATCGGCGATATCGTCGGCAACCCGATGCTGGCCCACAAGGCCACGCACGAGGGCAAGCTGGCGGCTGAAGTGGCGGCCGGCCACAAGAAGGAATGGGTGGCCCGCGTGATTCCGTCGGTGGCCTACACCAACCCGGAAATCGCCTGGGTTGGCGTGACCGAGACCGAAGCCAAGGCCAAGGGCCTGAAGGTCGGGGTGGCCAAGTTCCCGTGGGCTGCCAGCGGCCGCGCGATCGGCATCGGTCGCACCGAGGGCTTCACCAAGCTGATCTTCGACGAAGAGACCCACCGCATCATCGGTGGTGCGATCGTCGGCGTGCATGCAGGCGACCTGCTGGCCGAGATCGGCCTGGCCATCGAGATGGGTGCGGAAGCCGAGGACATCGGCCACACCATCCACGCTCACCCGACGCTGAGCGAATCGGTGGCGATGGCCTCGGAAATCTACGACGGCACGATCACCGATCTGTACATGCCGAAGAAGAAGTAAGGCGCCCGCGCCGTTCCGAACGAAAAGCCCCGGCCTCTGCCGGGGTTTTTTGTTGGCTGTGGGGACGCCTTCGGCAGCACATCGCGAGGGTCTGGGCCGCTGCGCGGGTGGCAGGCGTTTGGACAAATGTCCCCCGTCGTCCGCCTGCGGCGGTCGCCTCCTCCTTTACTTTGTCCAAACGCCTGCCACCCGCGCAGCGGCTCTGCTTGCGGACAGTCGAGAGCCATTGCCTGGGCCGCCGTGATGCCTGACACGCGGAGGGAGCGGGGGTTGCGTGCGAAGTAAAGGAGGAGGTGCCGGCCGCAGGCCGGCGCCGGGGGACATTCGCACGCAGCCCCCGCTCCCTCCAGCGCTCGACCAACCCGCTTCTGCTCTCCTGTCAGGAACCCACAAAAAACGCGGCCCCGATGTTCCGGAGGCCGCGCCAGGAGAGAGGGTGCCGTGGAAGGGGCGGGGGATCAGAACACGAAGCTGATACCGGCCACCGGGCCCTTGAATTCCTGCTTCAGGCCGACAGTGCCGTCGCTGCCCTTCTTGTCCACGTCCAGCTTGAACCAGTCGTAGCCGGCGAACACGCCGAAGTTCTTGGTGAAGCGGTAATCGACGATGGCATTGGCGCGGCTCAGGTCGCCCTTGTAGTCATCGAAGCTGCCCCAACGCGTGTTCAGGTACTGGCCCTGCAGCGTGATCATCCAGCGCTCGCCCGGGGTGAAGGTCATGCGCGCACCCACCACCGGCGCGATGCCGTCGGCCTTCTCGTTGAGGAACTGGCCTTCGTACACGGTGCCCAGGTCGGCGTAGCCCTTGGTGCTGACCTTGGCGTACTCGCCACCGATCTGCAGGCCGAGGTCGAAGGTGTCGGTATCGACGACCGAGTAATCGTAGACCAGGCTGGCCACCTGGTACTTCAGTTCACCCTTCACGAAGCTGCCGGCCGGCACGTTCTCGCCGCCGAAGGAAATGCCCTGGTCGAGGGTCTCGCGGCGGTCCTTGTCGTACTTGAAGTAGTTGAACAGCAGGCGCTGGCGATTGCTGATGCGGAACATGCCATCGATGCGCGGCTCCCATTCCTTGCCCCCCAGCTTGAAGTCCTGGTTCAGGGAGACATCCTGGCCAGCCACATTGGTCTTGCCGCGGATCGTGTTGTCCGAATCGATGTTCATCGCACCCAGGCGGATGGCGAAGCGGTCATCGCCTTCGGCGGCATGGGCGGCAGTGGCGAACGAAGCACCGGCGGCGAGCAGGGAGAGGGCGAGCAGGGTGGGTACGGAGCGCATCGAAGAGTCCTTGCAGTGGTTCATCAGAATGAAAACCACTGTGCCGGACAGGCACGTCCACCATCCGTGAACGTATGGTCCACGAGGTGTGCACGGTTCAGCGCTGTCGCGACGATGCAAAAAGATGGCCCCGGAGCCGGGCTTCGGGGCCATCGTGGGACCTGCGGGGCGGAGCGTCGACGAGGTTGCTGCAGGCAGGTCGCAGGATCGGACCGGCGCATCCTGCGAAAGTTCCGCGCCTGCGACCAAAGTTCAATACTGCGGTGCAGCATCACGCGGACGTCATTGTCCCCTGGGTGGCACGCAAAAATGTAACCGTTACCGCAACTTGCGGCTTCCCGGGATGAACAGGGAGCGGTTGTCTCGCAAATTGTCCCATTGCTATAATTTGGCGGCTCGATGAGGCCCCCCTGCTGTAGCCGCCTCAGCCCTCCACTTGCAACCACGCGGGACGTCCTGTGCTGAACTCCGTTGATGCGGGTCGGCGACTGATGCTGCGCGCCGCGGTCTACCCGCTGGCCGCGGTCGCTGTCCTGGCCCTGGCCTTCCTGCTGGTGGGTCCGAAATATGCCCTCGGCGCGCTGGCGTCCGGTGTGGCCATTTCGGCCGGTGGCTGGGTTGCGGCACGGATGGCACTGGGTGGTGGCGCGGTGGCTGCAGGATCGGCGATGGCTCGCCTGATCATTGCGATCGTAGCCAAGTGGGTCGTGGTTTTCGGCGTCCTGCTGGTGGGGTTCCTGGTCTTCAAGCTGCCTGCATTGGCGCTGTTGGCCGGTATCGCCGTCGGCTTGATGTTCCAGGTCCTGGCGATGGCCAGGCGTTGACAGAATTCAATTAACTGAAGGTTCCGGACACATGGCGGGCGAGGCTCTAACCCCTACCAGCTACATCCAGCATCACCTGCACAACCTGACCGCACCGGTCGGCAAGGGTGAGGGTATGTTCTGGCATATCCACGTCGATACCTTCCTCACCGCCGTCCTGATGGGCCTGGTGATCGTTGTCGCGTTCTGGCTGGGGACCCGCAAGGCCACCGCCGGCGTGCCGGGCAAGTGGCAGGCCTTCGTCGAGATCTGCCTGGAGTTCGTCGACCGCCAGGCCAAGGACACCTACCACGGCAAGAGCAAGCTGGTCACGCCGATCGCCATCACGATCTTCTTCTGGATCCTGTTGATGAATCTGCTGAAGATGATCCCGGCCGATTTCATCGCCAAGCCGCTGGAATGGGTGGGCGTTCACTACTGGAAGCCGGTCCCGACCGCTGACGTCAATGCCACCCTCGGCATGGCCATCAGCGTGTTCTTCCTGATGCTGTTCTTCGCGCTCAAGTCCAAGGGCCTGGTCGGCTTTGTCAAGGAATTCCTGACGGCCCCGTTCGGCAAGTGGATGATGCCGTTCAACCTGATCCTCAACATCGTCGAGTGGCTGAGCAAGCCGATCTCGCTGGCGATGCGACTGTTCGGCAACATGTTCGGCGGCGAAATCGTGTTCCTGCTGATCTGGGTGCTGGGTGGTGCCGGTTTCTTCGGTGCCATCGCAGGTGGTGTGTTCGGCCTTGGCTGGATGCTGTTCCACCTGCTGGTGATCCCGCTGCAGGCCTTCATCTTCATGATGCTGTCGATCGTGTACCTGAGCCTGTCGGAAGACGCTCACTGAGTTTCAAGCTTCAACGCGTTTCAACCTTCATCCGTTTCATCACCCTTAGCAACTTAAGTTCCTGGAGATAACCATGTACTTCGCCGTCCTGACCAACTTCGCGCAGATTCAGAGCTCCACCGCCCTTGCCGTCGGCATCATGATCGGCCTGGCCGCGCTGGGCGCCGGTCTGGGTCTGGCCATCATGGCTGGTAAGTTCCTGGAGTCGGCCGCCCGCCAGCCGGAACTGATCCCGGTCCTGCAGGTCCGCATGTTCATCACCGCCGGCCTGATCGACGCCGCGTTCATCATCTCGGTCGCCGTTGGCCTGCTGCTGGCCTTCGCCAACCCGCTGTCGGCTGCCTTTGCTGGCGCCGTCACCAAGGCTCTGGCCGGCTGATACAGCGGTTTGAGACGACCGGGTGCTGATGCACCCGGTTTCGGATGAAGGCCGGATGCGCCGCTACGGCGGCGCGTCCACCCCGAAACCAGCGATCGAGCTAACCATGAATATCAATTTCACCCTTCTTGCGCAGGCGCTGGCCTTCGCTGGTCTGATCTGGATCATCGCGACCAAGATCTGGCCGCCGCTGATGAACGCGATCGAAGAGCGCCAGCAGAAGATTGCTGAAGGCCTCGCTGCTGCCGACCGCAGCCAGAAAGATCTGGCCCAGGCGCAGGAGAAGGTCAACGAAGCGCTGAAGGAAGCCCGCACCAAGGCCAACGAGATCATCGATCAGGCCCACGCGCGTGCCAACCAGATCGTTGATGCTGCCCGTAACGAAGCGATCACCGAAGCCACCCGTCACAAGGAACTGGCCCAGGCTGAAATCGACGCCGCCGCCAACCGTGCCCGTGAAGATCTGCGCAAGCAGGTGTCCGCGCTGGCCGTGACCGGTGCCGAAAAGCTGCTCAAGCGCGAAATCGACGTCAACGCCCACAAGGCGCTGCTCGACGAGCTGGCCTCGGAGATCTAAGGATGAGCCAGGCCCTCACGCTTGCCCGCCCGTACGCCCGCGCCGCGTTCGCGACCGCGCGCGACGAAGGCGCGTTCGCGCCGTGGTCGGACGCCCTGGCGTTCTCCGCCCACGTCGCCGCCGACCCGCGCGTGGCGGCCCTGCTCGCCAACCCGGAGCTGGGTCGTGACGACGCCGTCGCCCTGCTGGCGCCGGTGTCCCACGGCGAGACCTACTCGCGCTTCCTGGCCATCCTGGCCGAATCGCATCGTCTGCCGCTGCTGCCGGAAATCTCCGGCATGTTCGACGCCCTGCGCGCCGAAGCCGAGCACGTGGTCAAGGCCACGGTGACCTCGGCGGCCGAACTGTCGGCCGGCGAGCTGGACGCGATCAAGGCTGCGCTGCGCAAGCGCTTCAACCGCGAGGTCGAAGTGACCACCGCGGTGGATGCCTCGCTGATCGGCGGCGCCGTGATCGACGCCGGCGACGTGGTCATCGATGGTTCGCTGAAGGGCAAGCTGGCCCGTCTGCAGACCGCGCTCGCTAACTGAATTCATTTAACGTCCGGCCCCGCTGCCGGCACTAGGACTTGACGATGGCAACCACGCTCAACCCCTCCGAAATCAGCGAACTGATCAAGAACCGCATCGAGAAGGTCAAGCTGGCCGCGGAATCGCGCAACGAAGGCACCGTGACCAGCGTGTCCGACGGCATCGTGCGCATCTTCGGTCTGGCCGACGTGATGCAGGGCGAAATGATCGAACTGCCGAACAACACCTTCGCCCTGGCCCTGAACCTGGAGCGCGACTCGGTCGGCGCCGTGGTCCTGGGTGACTACGAGAACCTGCGCGAAGGCGACGTCGCCAAGACCACCGGCCGCATCCTGGAAGTGCCGGTCGGCCCGGAACTGCTGGGCCGCGTCGTGAACGCGCTGGGCGAGCCGATCGACGGCAAGGGCCCGCTGGGCACCGACCTGACCGCTCCGGTGGAGCGCGTTGCTCCGGGCGTGATCTGGCGCAAGTCGGTCGACCAGCCGGTGCAGACCGGTTACAAGTCGGTCGACTCGATGATCCCGATCGGCCGTGGCCAGCGCGAGCTGATCATCGGTGACCGCCAGACCGGCAAGACCGCCATGGCGATCGATGCGGTGATCAACCAGAAGGGCACCGGCATCAAGTGCGTGTACGTTGCGATCGGCCAGAAGGCTTCGACCATCGCCAACATCGTGCGCAAGCTGGAAGAGAACGGCGCGCTGGCCCACACCATCGTGGTGGCCGCGACCGCTTCCGAATCGGCTGCCATGCAGTACATCAGCGCCTACTCGGGCTGCACCATGGGTGAGTACTTCATGGACCGCGGCGAAGACGCGCTGATCGTGTACGACGATCTGTCCAAGCAGGCTGTCGCCTACCGCCAGATCTCGCTGCTGCTGAAGCGCCCGCCGGGCCGCGAAGCCTACCCGGGTGACGTGTTCTACCTGCACTCCCGTCTGCTCGAGCGCGCTGCCCGCGTGTCCGAGGAATACGTCGAGAAGTTCACCGAAGGCAAGGTCACCGGCAAGACCGGTTCGCTGACCGCGCTGCCGATCATCGAAACCCAGGCCGGCGACGTGTCCGCCTTCGTTCCGACCAACGTGATCTCGATCACCGACGGCCAGATCTTCCTGGAAACCGACCTGTTCAACGCCGGCATCCGCCCGGCCGTGAACGCCGGTATCTCGGTGTCGCGCGTCGGTGGCTCGGCCCAGACCAAGATCATCAAGAAGCTGTCGGGCGGCATCCGTATCTCGCTGGCCCAGTACCGCGAGCTGGCTGCGTTCGCGCAGTTCGCCTCGGACCTGGACGAAGCGACCCGCAAGCAGCTGGAGCGTGGCCAGCGCGTTACCGAGCTGATGAAGCAGAAGCAGTACGCGCCGATGTCGATCGCCAACCAGGCGCTGTCGATCTACGCCGTCAACGAGGGTTACCTCGACGACGTGCCGGTCAACAAGCTGCTGGCGTTCGAAGAAGGCCTGCACGCCCACTTCGCCAACACCCAGGGCGAGCTGATCAGCAAGGTCAACGCCACCGGCGGTTGGGACAACGACATCGAAGGTGCCTTCAAGAAGGGCATCGCCGAGTTCAAGACCACCGGCAGCTGGTAATCGCGGTCCTGTAGAGCGGAGCCGCTGGCTCCGCTGGACCAGATGACAAACGGTTGAACAACGCGGGGCATCAGCCCCGCGCCACGGGAAACAAGAGATGGCAAGCGGACGCGAAATCAAAACCAAGATCAAGAGCGTGCAGAACACCCGCAAGGTGACGCGCGCCCTGGAAATGGTCTCGGCCTCCAAGATCCGCAAGGCGCAGGATCGGATGAAGACCTCGCGTCCGTACGCGCAGGCGATGAAGCAGGTGATCGGCCACCTGGCCCAGGCCAGTACCGATTACCAGCATCCGTTCCTGGTCGAGCGCGAGCAGGTCAAGCGGGTCGGCTTCATCGTGATCTCCTCCGATCGCGGCCTGGCCGGCGGCCTGAACAACAACCTGTTCCGCAAGATGCTGGGCGAAGCCAAGGCATGGCAGGACAAGGGTGCCGAAGTGGACCTGGTGACCATCGGCCAGAAGGCATCGACCTTCTTCCGCCGCGTGAAGGTCAACATGGTCGGCAGCGTGACCCACATCGGCGACGTGCCGAAGCTGGAATCGCTGATCGGTGTGATCAAGGTCATGCTCGACGCCTTCACCGAAGGCAAGGTCGACCGCGTGTACCTGGTCTACAACCGCTTCGTGAACACCATGACGCAGAAGGCCAGCTTCGATCAGCTGCTGCCGCTGCCGCCGGCTGAGAAGCAGGTCGCTCACCACGACTGGGATTACCTGTACGAACCCGATGCCGCGACCGTGCTCGAGCACGTGATGACGCGTTACATCGAGTCGCTGGTGTACCAGGCACTGCTGGAAAACGTCGCCTCCGAGCATGCCGCACGCATGGTTGCGATGAAGGCGGCGAGCGACAACGCCAACAAGCTGATCGGCGAACTGCAGCTCGTCTACAACAAGGCGCGCCAGGCAGCGATCACCCAGGAAATCTCCGAAATCGTCGGCGGCGCGGCAGCAGTCTGACCGCGTTCGTTCAAAGCACACATTTAGAGGATGCAGCAATGAGTCAGGGCAAGATCGTTCAGATCATCGGCGCGGTCGTCGACGTCGAATTCCCGCGTGAGGCGGTGCCGAAGGTGTACGACGCACTGAAGGTCGACAACACCGAAATCACCCTCGAAGTCCAGCAGCAGCTGGGCGACGGCGTGGTGCGTACCATCGCCCTCGGTTCCACCGACGGCCTGAAGCGCAACCTGGTTGCCACCAACACCAACCGCGGCATCTCCGTGCCGGTCGGTGCTGGCACCCTGGGCCGCATCATGGACGTGCTCGGCCGTCCGATCGACGAAGCCGGCCCGGTGGCCGCCAGCGACAGCTGGGAAATCCACCGTGCGGCCCCGTCGTACGAAGACCAGTCCCCGGCCACCGAGCTGCTGGAAACCGGCATCAAGGTCATCGACCTGATGTGCCCGTTCGCCAAGGGCGGCAAGGTCGGCCTGTTCGGCGGCGCCGGCGTCGGCAAGACCGTCAACATGATGGAACTGATCAACAACATCGCCAAGGCGCACAGCGGTCTGTCCGTGTTCGCCGGCGTGGGTGAGCGTACCCGTGAGGGCAACGACTTCTACCACGAAATGAAGGACTCCAACGTCCTCGACAAGGTGGCGATGGTGTACGGCCAGATGAACGAGCCGCCGGGCAACCGTCTGCGCGTCGCCCTGACCGGCCTGACCATGGCCGAGTACTTCCGCGACGAGAAGGACGAAAACGGCAAGGGTAAGGACGTCCTGCTGTTCGTCGACAACATCTACCGCTACACCCTGGCCGGTACCGAAGTGTCGGCACTGCTGGGCCGCATGCCGTCCGCCGTGGGTTACCAGCCGACCCTGGCCGAGGAAATGGGCGTCCTGCAGGAGCGCATCACCTCGACCAAGAACGGTTCGATCACCTCGATCCAGGCCGTCTACGTTCCCGCGGACGATCTGACCGACCCGTCGCCGGCGACCACCTTCGCCCACCTGGACTCGACCGTCACCCTGTCGCGTTCGATCGCCTCGCTGGGTATCTACCCGGCCGTCGATCCGCTGGACTCCACCAGCCGCCAGATGGATCCGCTGGTCATCGGCCACGAGCACTACGACACCGCCCAGCGCGTCCAGCAGACCCTGCAGAAGTACAAGGAACTGAAGGACATCATCGCGATCCTGGGCATGGACGAGCTGTCCGAAGAGGACAAGCAGGCCGTGTCGCGCGCCCGTAAGATCGAGCGCTTCTTCAGCCAGCCGTTCCACGTGGCCGAAGTGTTCACCGGTTCGCCGGGCAAGTACGTGCCGCTGAAGGACACCATCCGTGGCTTCAAGGCCATCGTCGATGGCGAGTACGACCACCTGCCGGAGCAGGCGTTCTACATGGTCGGCGGCATCGAAGAAGCGGTCGAGAAGGCCAAGAAGATGGCCGAGAAGGCCTGATCCGGGACGGGCGGGAGCGATCCTGCCCGACCTGACGCCGGCGCCGGGCAACTGCCCGCGCCGGTGGACCCCCACGGTGGCATTGCGCCGCCGCGAACAGCGAAGAGATTTGCATGAGCACGATCCGTTGCGACATCGTCAGCGCCGAGCAGGAAATCTTCCGTGGCGAAGCGACCCTGGTCGTGGCCACCGGTGAGCTGGGCGAACTGGGCATCGCGCCCAAGCACGCGCCGCTGATCACCCGCCTGAAGCCGGGCAAGGTGGTGGTGACCACGCCGAACGGCGAGCAGCTGGATTTCGCCATTTCCGGCGGCATCCTGGAAGTGCAGCCGCAGGTGGTGACCGTGCTGGCCGACACCGCGATCCGCGCGCAGGACATCGACGAAGCCTCGGTCCGCAAGGCCAAGGAAGAAGCCGAGCGCATCCTGGCCAACCGCGGCGAAGCGATGGAAGTGGCTGAAGCCCAGCAGAAGCTGGCCGAAGCCGTCGTCCAGCTGCAGGCGCTGGAGCGCCTGCGCAAGAATCTCAAGCACTGAGGTTCGCGCTGCACCCACGAGAACGCCGGCCCTGTGCCGGCGTTTTTGTTTGGGGAGTGTGGCTGGGCCGATCGGGTAGCGTCGACTGTCAGCCGACGCTACCGATCCCGATCCCGACGTCGTTTCAGCGATACACCACGTAGCGCATCAACAGGAACGACACGCACGCCAGCCCGCCTTCCACCAGCGGCTTGGCCAGCCAGGTGTACTGCAGGCCCAGCGCATGGTCGACCAGGCTCACCAGCAATGTGCTTGCCGCGGTCAGCAGCAGCCACAGCCCGAAGAAGCGTGCGAAACGCCTCCAGCCCAGCTTGTGCGTGCCGGCCTCGGCAAAGGTGTAGCGGCCGTTGAGCCAGAAGCCCAGCAGCATGCCGGCCAGGCGTCCGGCGACGTTGGCCGGTGCGACCGGCATGCCCAGCGCGGTGGCGACCACGAACACCAGCCAGTCGACCAGCAGCTGCACGAGCCCGATGACGAGATAGGCGCTTCCCTGGCGGACAAGGCTCATCGGCATGGTGAAGGAGGAGGGATGCCCATGTTAACGGCCCACGCTCTAGAATCACCGGCAACGAACCACGGACTGCCGCTCCCATGACCCAAGCCCTGCACGTCATCATCCTCGCCGCCGGCGCTGGCAAGCGCATGAAGTCGGTGCTGCCGAAGGTGCTGCAGCCGATCGCCGGCCAACCGATGCTGGCGCACGTGATCGATGCAGCCCGCGAACTGCAGCCGGCGGCCATCCATGTGGTCTACGGCCATGGCGGTGAGGCAGTGCGGCAGCAGTTCGCCGACCAGCCCGACCTGCAGTGGGCTGAACAGGCCCAGCAGTTGGGTACTGGCCACGCGGTGGCACAGGCGATGCCGCAGGTGCCGGATGCCGCGCAGGTGCTGGTGCTGTATGGCGATGTACCGCTGATCCGCGCGCAGACCCTGCGCGATCTGCTGGCGCAGCCGGGGCGGTTGGCGGTGCTGGTCGCCGAGGTTGATGACCCGACCGGTTACGGCCGCGTGCTGCGCGATGCCGAAGGCAAGGTGGGAGCGATCGTCGAACAGAAGGATGCCACCGACGACCAGCTGCGCGTGCGCACGATCAACACCGGCATCATCGCCGCGGAGTCGACCGCGCTGCGCCGCTGGCTGTCGCAGCTCTCCAATCGCAATGCACAGGGCGAGTACTACCTGACCGACGTGTTCGCGTTTGCCGCGCATGAGTACACCCCGGCCGAAATGGCGCTGGTGGCCGACGCGCAGGAAGCCGAGGGGGCAAACGATCCCTGGCAGCTGTCGCAGCTGGAGCGCGCCTGGCAGCGCCGTGCGGTGCGTGCGCTGTGCGCACAGGGCGCACGCGTGCGCGACCCGGCACGACTCGACATCCGTGGCACCGTCACCGTGGGCAGTGACGTGCTGATCGATGTCGATGTCGTCCTTGAAGGCAACATCGTGCTCGGCGACGGCGTCACCATTGGTCCGTTCAACCGGCTGAAGGACGTCACTCTCGGCCCGGGCACCGAAGTGCGCGCACATTGTGATCTGGAAGGCGTGGTCACCGAAGGCGCGGCACTGGTCGGTCCGTTCGCGCGCCTGCGCCCAGGTACCGTGCTGGCCGATGGCGTGCACGTCGGCAACTTCGTCGAGACCAAGAAGGTCACCCTCGGTGTCGGCAGCAAGGCCAATCACCTCACCTATCTGGGTGATGCGGTGATCGGCAGCAGGGTGAACATCGGTGCCGGTACCATCACCTGCAACTACGACGGCGTGAACAAGTCGACCACCACCATCGGCGACAACGCGTTCATCGGTTCCAACAGCTCGCTGGTGGCGCCGCTGACGATCGGCGAAGGCGCAACCATCGCCGCCGGTTCGGTCATCACCCGCACCGCCCCGGACGGCAAGCTGACACTGGCCCGTGCACGACAGGAAACCATCGATGGCTGGAAGCGCCCGGTCAAGAAATCCTGAGCCACGCTTTCCGCACGCCGACGAACTCGGCGCGCTGCCGGCAATTGAACAACGTGCCGGCGAACTGCTGAAGGGCCACGAAGCCTATCCGGTGTTTGCCGGCCACGGCCTGGATCTGCCGACACTGCAGGACGGCCTTCAGCGTGGTCAGCTGTGGGTGGTCGATGCCGCTGAGGGCGGTATTGCGGGTTACCTGCTGGGCGGCGAGCTGAGTGGCGAGTTCCATGTCCTGCAGATGGATGTGGACCCGGCGCATGCGCGTCGTGGCCACGGCCGTGCATTGCTGCGCCATGCCTTGGCGCAGGCCAGGGCCGCCGGCTTTGCTGCAGCGGTGCTGACCACCTTGAGCGATGTGCCGTGGAATGCAGCCTTCTATGCCAGCGAAGGGTTCGACGTAGTGCCTGAGGCGGAGTGGAACGACGGCCTGCGCGCAGTCATGGCCGAAGAGGCCGCGCTCGGGTTTCCGATGCACCTGCGGGTAGTGATGCGGCGGGTCTGGTAGGTGCCGACCTTGGTCGGCGCATCCACGCATGGCGTGGATCTACGCGATCGGCCCGCTCAACCCACCGGCAACAGGATCGACACGCACAACCCGCCATCACCGCGGTTCTGCAGCGACACGCGGCCACCGTGCGCTTCCACGATCTCGCGGGTCAGCGCCAGTCCCAGACCGGTGCCGTTGCGCTTGGTCGAATAGAACGGCATCAAGGCGTTCTGCAGCACCTGCTCGTTCATGCCCTTGCCGCGGTCCAGTACATCCAGGCGCAGCCACTGCGGCAGCCGCGTCAGTTGCACCTGTACGTCATCATTGGGCGGATCGGCTTCGGCGCAGGCTTCATGCGCGTTCTTCAGAAGATTCAACAGTGCCTGCCCGAACTGCGCGATGTCGATGCGGCTGCTCAGGTCCTCGTCCGGCTCGCGTTCCATGGTGAACGGGATCTGCTGGCGCAGGCTGGACAGGAACGGCGCCCAGTGCACGGTCTGCAGTTGCGGCTGCGGCAGCTTGGCGAAGCGTGCATAGCCGCGGATGAAGCCTTCCAGGTGGCGTGCGCGGTCCTCGATGGTGGTGAAGATCTCCGGCAGCCGGTCGAAGCGTTCGCGCTGCACCAGCACGCCGCCGGAGTGGGCCAGCGAGGCGATCGGTGCCAGCGAATTGTTGAGCTCGTGGCTGATCACCCGGATCACCTTCTTCCACGTCTGCACTTCCTGGCGGCGCAGTTCGGCGGTGAGCAGGCGTACCAGCAGCAGGTCGTGCGGACGGCCGTTGAGCTGGAATGCGCGGCGCGACAGGTGGTAGACCTGCTCGTCATCCTCGTCGCCGTCCTCGCCCTCGGCATGCACCGCGAACAGGCTGTCGCCACCACGGGCGATGGCATCGCGCAGCTCCACCGGCACCTGTTCCAGCACCTCTTCCAGACGCTGGCCTTCCAGCTTCCAGCCGCCATGCAGCAGCTTGCGCGCAGCCAGGTTGGAGAACACCACGCGGGCGATGCCATCGCCGCCGGAGGCAATCAGCAGCATGGCCACCGGTGTGTTCTGCACCATGGTGTCCAGCAGCAGTTCGCGCTGCACCAGGCCCTGGCGCTGCTCGCGCAGCACATCGCCCAGTTCGCGGTGCGCCTGCACCAGGTCACCCAGTTCGTCATTGCCTGGCCAGTACACGCCGAAGTTGTACTCGCCGTCGCGGTAGCTGCTGGTGGTGCCGGACAGGGCGCGCATCAGCGAGCGTACCGGTGCGGTGGCACGGCGCAGTGTCCACCACATCAGCGCCAGCAGGATCACGGCCGACGCCGTGGTCACCACCCAGCCATGGTTCATCCAGTACGCCAGCAACCACGGCAGCGCAGCGGCCAGCGCCAGCACCGGCAGCAGGCGCAGGAACAGGCGGAAGGTGAACGAGCGCCGTTTCATTCGCGTGGGATGCCGTGGCGGTCCATGCGCCGGTACAGGGCCTGGCGGCTCAGGCCGAGTTCGGCGGCCGCCTGGGCGATGACGCCGTGGTTGCGTGCCAGCACGTCCTCGATGCGCTCGCGGTCGGGATCGTTGCCAGCGCTTGGTGCGGGTCGCGGCGCAGGTGCGGTACGCGGCAGGTTCAGGTCGGCCACCTCGATGCGGTTGCCGGTCGCCAGCAGTTCGGCTCGCTGGATCACGTTGCGCAGTTCGCGCACGTTGCCCGGCCACGGGTGCCGTTGCAGGGCGGCGCTGGCGGCGCTGGACAGTGGCTTGCCGGCCGTCAGGAAACGCTCGGCCAGTGGCACGATGTCGCCCGCGCGCTCGGCCAACGGCGGCAGCACCAGTTCCACCGTATTGAGGCGGTAATAGAGATCTTCGCGGAACGTGCCGTCGCGGATCATCGCCGGCAGGTCGGCATTGGTCGCGCTGACCACGCGGACTTTGACCTGGCGTTCGCGGTTGGAACCCAGGCGCTCGAAGCGGCCGGTTTCCAGCACGCGCAACAGCTTCATCTGCCCGCCCAGCGACAGGTTGCCGATCTCATCCAGGAACAGCGTGCCTCCGTCGGCGGCTTCGAACTTGCCCTCGCGCGCCTTGTTGGCGCCGGTGTAGGCGCCGGCCTCGGCACCGAACAGTTCGGCCTCGATCAGCTCCGACGGCAACGCGCCGCAGTTGACCGTGATGAACGGGCCTTTGGCCACCAGTGAATTGGCCTGGATGATCTGCGCGATCTTTTCCTTGCCGGCACCATTGGGGCCGGTGATCAGCACCGGCAGCTCGGAGCGCGCGACCTGGCAGGCCAGGGCGATGACGCGCTCGCTGGCCGGATCGGCGAACACTGCACCGCACAGGTCGTACTTTTCTTCCAGCGCATTGCGCTGGCGCAGCTCACGGCTGCGGCGGCGCTCCAATTCGCGCCGCGCCTCGGACAATTCCAGCAGGTTGTTGACCGTGGTCAGCAGCTTGCGGTCGTCCCAGGGCTTGGCCAGGTAGTCGGCGGCGCCGGCCTTGACCAGGTCCACCGCGCTGCTCAGGTGGGTCCAGGCGGTCAGCAGGATTACCGGCAGGTCCGGGTGGCGCGCGCGGATCTGTGCGAACAGGTCTTCGCCTTCCTCGCCAGAGGTGGTGTCCTCGCTGAAGTTCATGTCCTGGATCACCAGGTCGACCGGCTGCGACTCGAGCAATGCCAGCCCCTCGGCCGGGCTCTGCGCCTGCAGGGTGTCGATGTCGTGCAGGGAGAACAGCACGTCCAGTGCGGTGCCCACACTGGCGTTGTCGTCGATGATCAGGATCGAAGGCATCAAGCGGTTCTGCAGAAAGGGATGGGCGGCGCCGATGGAGCCGTGTTCGTGTCCATACGCCGGGAGAGCCCGGCGCCACCCATCAAGCATAGCCAAACCCGTAGCCGTCGGGGCGGCGGGCTCAGCGTCGGGACGGCGGCGGTGGTGGTGCTGGCGGCGGCGGAGCGACCAGCGCCATGCGCCAGGCAGCGGCATCCACCGGGACCGTCAGTTCCCGCCTGTCGCGCCGCAGCAGGAGATAGGCCTTGGTGGCGCTTGAACGCCGCAGGGCCTCAGCAAGATGCTCGATCCTGCGCACGGCCGTGTCATCCACCCGCAGGATGCGATCACCGCTGCGCACGCCGAAGCGGGCTTCCGGGCTGGCGGCTTCCACGCGCACCTGGCCTTCGGTCGAACGCAACGCCAGGCGTGCATCGTCCTGGCGCCACTCCAGAGTCTGCGAGCTGCCACCGCCGGCCAGTGCCGGCAGTGGCAGGAGCATCATCAGCAGCATCCAGCGGATGCGCATCTCACGCGCCCCGCGTGGCAACCGCGGGCGCTACTGCTGCTGCGCGCCGGGCCGGCCCGAACACCGCGATCTGGCCGAGCACCCAAAGCAGCAGCGCGCCCAGCGGCAGGTAGTGCAGCGGCATGCGCGGCAGCTCGTACATGTTCATCAGTGCGAGGTTGATCGCATAGGCGGCCAGCATGCCGAGCACGATACCCAGCGTGGCCAGCAGGAAGTTCTCGGTCTGGAAGTAGCGCAGGATCTGCCCGCGGGTGGCACCCAGTGCGCGGCGGATGCCGATCTGCTTGCTGCGCTGCTGCACCCAGAAGCTGGCCAGGCCGATGATGCCCAGCGCGGTGACCACCAGCAGCGAGATGCTGACGGTGATCAGCAGGCCAACCATCGCGCGGTCGTTCTTGAAGAAGTCCTTGCGCTGGTCTTCATAGGTGAGCTTGTCGCGCATCAGGCGGTTGGGATCGTTGCGCTCCAGCGCGGCGGCACCGGCGTCGAGCACGTCCTGGCGACGTTCCGGCGAGGTCCGCAGCACATACGTGCCACCCTTGTCGAAGGTGGTGCGGATCGGCAGCAGCATCGAGTTGGTCCAGTTATCACTCCAGCCATTGGGCGTGCTGAGGGTGTCGACGATGCCGACCACATGCAGCGACTGCTTGCCCATGTAGTAGGTCTTGCCCAGTGCGCTGCCGTTGGGCTCCATCTTGGCGGCAGTGGCCTGGGTGAAGATGACCGGGATGGCCTTCTCCTTGGCGCCGCCCTTGCTGACGTCTTCGAAGTTCTGGTACTCGTCGGGCAGGAAATCGCGGCCTGCGATCAGGTTGATGCCCATCGTCGCCAGCCCGTTCTCGGACAGGGTGTACATCGAGGCGTTGGTGGTCGGCCGTTCCTGGTCGATCACGCGCGAGATGCTGCTGCTGGAGGAGCCGTTGCGGAAGGGGACCTGGTTGATGATGGTGGCGTTGCTGACGCCGGGGATGGCGCGCAGTGATGCCAGGTCCTCGCGGGTGCGGGCCAGGGCGTCGGTCTGCTTGCCGATGCCACTGACGCGCAGCATCACCAGTTCGTTCTCGGCGATGCCGCTGGGCATGCTGATCTTCTCCACGCGCTGGCTGACCAGGAACAGCGCGTTGCAGACGATGGCGCAGGTCAGTGCGACTTCCAGCACGATCAGGGCAGCGGCGGTCTTGTGCCGGCGCAGCGTGCTGAGGATGGGGCGGATGTCCATGGTAGTCCTCGTTCTCGTGCTTACTGCGACTTGAGCTGGATGGCCGGAGTGACCTGCATCGCACGCCAGGCGGGCAGGAAACCTGCGGCGAGGCTGGCGAACAGGGTCAGACCCAATGCGAGCAGCAGCATGTTGCCGTCCAGGTGGGCGAGCTTGGCGTACTCCACTGGTTGCTGGCGCACCGCGAACAGGCCGAGCAGGGCCAGGCCGATGCCCAGCACGCCACCGACCACACCAACCGCGCCGGCCTCGACCAGGCACTGCAGGAAGATCTGGCCGCGGCTGGCACCGAGGGCGCGGCGCACGCCGATTTCACCGCTGCGGCGCAGGAACTTGGCCAGCAGCAGGCCCACCGTGTTGACCAGGCAGACGCCGAGGAAGCCCAGTGCCAGCCACAGCTGCAGGCGTACATCGCTGGGTACTGCGCCGTTGAAGTCCAGCCATTCCATCACGGTGCGCAGGCGCACGTTCGGCGGATGCTTGAAGCGGCCGGCCTCGCGCTGCTGGGTCGAATAGTTCTCCAGGTAGCGGCGGTAGTCGCCGGCCTTGGCCGGGTCCAACTCCACCCAGTACTGCAGCCACGCGCACGGTGCATTGAGCGAGTAGCTGTTGCCGTCGGGATTCTCGCCGAAGCAGTTCATGTTGCCGTTGTTGCCGAGCTTCAGGTCGAACGAGGTGGAGATTGGCAGCAGCAGGTCTTCGTTCTTGCCGTAGCTGCCGGTGGTGAGGTCATAGAAGTGAGGTTCGGGGCTCCATTCCTTCATCACGCCGACGATGCGGTAGCTCTGGCCTTCCATGCGCAGGTCGCGGCCGACGCTGTTGGCGCCCTGGTACAGCTTGTCGTTGAGGGCCTTGGAGATGACCACCACGCGTGCGCGGCCTTCATCGTCCTCCCGCGTCCACGGACGCCCGTACTGCATGGGCACCTCGAACATCGGGAAGAAGTCGGCCGAGGTCCAGCGGGTGTCGATGCTGAAGGGCTTGAGGGTGCTGTTGTCCGGCTCGATGGTGCCGCCGCCGCCGCTCATCAGTGCCTGGCGCTCGCCCTTGGCTTCGCGCAGCAGGGCTTCACCGTCGAAGCGGGTCAACTGGGTTTCCGGCTCTTCGCCGGCGACATAGGCGCCGGTCGCGGCGTCGAGCTGCACGTAGAACAGGCGGTCACTCTTGCCGGGAATCGGGTCGCCGGACAGCACGTGGAACACCGTCAGCGTGGTCATCGAGGCACCGATGCCGAGCGCGATGGCGACCACCATCAGTGCGGTCAGTACCTTGTTGCGGCGGAAGCTGCGCGCCGCCAATCGGGCGTAGTAGGCGAACATGGTCGGGCCCTCACTCGTTGACGGCGACGATGTGGCGCGGCGGGGTGGCCAGCACTGGTTCGCGCACCAGGTCGGTCACCTGGCCATCGACGATGTGCACGTTGCGCTGCGCGCGTGCGGCCAGTTCCGGGTCGTGGGTGACCATCACGATGGTGGTGCCGGCGGCATTGATCTCCTCCAGCAGTTCCATCACGCCGCGGGCCATCTGCGTATCCAGGTTGCCGGTCGGTTCGTCGGCCAGCAGCAGGCGCGGGCTGCCGGCCAGCGCACGCGCGATCGCCGCGCGCTGCTGCTGGCCACCGGACAGTTCATTCGGGTAGTGCTTCATGCGCGAACCGAGGCCGACCTGGGTCAGTGCCTTCTCGATGCGTTCGCGGCGCTCGTTGGCGCTCATCTTGCGGTAGCGCAGCGGCACGTCGACGTTGTCGAACAGGTTCAGGTCGGGGATCAGGTTGAAGCCCTGGAAGATGAAGCCGATCTTCTGGTTGCGCAGGCGGCTGCGGGCGTCATCGCCCAGCGTGCTCACGTCCTGGCCGTCCAGCATGTAGGTGCCGCTGGTGAAGGTTTCCAGCAGGCCGGCGATGTTGAGGAAGGTGGTCTTGCCGGAGCCGGACGGGCCGGTGACGGCGACGAACTCGCCTTCCTTGACCTGCAGTTCCAGCGAGCGCAACGCGTGGGTTTCCACCTGTTCGGTGCGGAAGACCTTGGCGACCGAACGCATTTCGAGCATGTACATGGGGTGTCCTCTCTCCAGGATTCAGGTATCAGGTATCAGTTGACGGAGACGCGTTCGGCGTCCTTGAACAGGTCGCTGCCGGAGACCACGATGCGGTCGCCTGGCTGCACACCCGACTTGATTTCCACTTCGCCCAGGCTGCTGACGCCCAGTTCCACCGGACGCCGCACCGCAGTGCGGCCATCCATCACGTAGGCGATGCCGTTGCCCTGTTCGACGAAGGGGCCGCGCTCGACCTTCAGCACGTCCTTGCGGGTATCGAGCAGCACGCGCACCGACATCCGCTGGCTCTGGCGCAGGCCTTCCGGCTGTTCACTGGCGAAGCGCACGCGGGCGTTGACCTCGCCGTTGACCACTTCCGGCGACACCGCGCTGATCTCGCCCGGGAACGGCTTGCCGTTGCCGCCGGTCAGCTGCGCCGGCATGCCGATTGCCAGGTCGCGGGCGAAGCTTTCCGGCACCTTGATCTCGACCTCGAACTTGGACAGGTCGACCACGCCCAGTACCGGCGCGTTGGCGGCCAGGTTGGTGGACTGGATCGCCTGCACCTGGCCGACCTGGCCGTCGAAGGGTGCGCGCAGGGTCAGTGCATCGACCTGGCGCTGTACTTCAGCCACCACGGCCTTTTGGCGGTCGGCCAGCAGGCGCTTGTTGCGGGCATCCAGGTCCGCGCCCTGGCTCTGCAGGCGCGCATCGGTGGTGGCGTTGGCCAGGGTGATGTCGGCCTTCTTCAGCGAGTCCTTGGCCTTGGCCAGGTCGATCTGCGGTACCGCACCGCCGTCGTAGCCACGCTGGTAGCGCTGCAGGTCGCGGTCGGCGGCCTGGCGCTCGATGGTGGCCTGGTCGGTTTCCTTGCGCGACTTGGCGCGGGCCAGGGTGGCGTCCAGCGCGGCGCGGCTGGCCTCGGCTTCCAGGCCGGCCAGGGTGGCCTGTTCCTGGGCGAGCTTGCTGCGCAGTTCCGGGCTGTCGATGACCGCCAGTTCCTGGCCCTTCTTGACTACGTCGCCGGCGACCACCTTCAGGTCCACGGTACCGGCCGAGATGGCGTACAGGATCGGGCTGTTGGCGGCGATCACCCGGCCGTCGGCGGCGATGTCGCGGACCAGGTCGCCACGCTTCACTTCGGCGATGCGCACGCGGCTGCTGTCGAAGGAGCGGCTGGCGTTGGACCAGGCATGCACGGCCCAGCCGATGCCGGCGAGCAGCACGATGGCGCCCACTGCCGGCCAGCGGTAACGCTGCCAGTTGGGGCGGGTGGCGCCGGCCGGGGCGGAGGAAACGATCTGGTCCTGTGCGGAAGTGTCGCGGATCATCGGGTGCGTGCCTGACGGTGGTAGCCAGTACCAAGCACGTAGCGTGCCAACTTTATTTTCTTTAACTTCAATAGGTTGGGCGGGCCGCTGGAGTGTCCGGGTGTCCGCGGACACCTTTCCGGACACTTTCATTAAGCGGACAGGAGGGGGAAACCGGACACGCAGGCTAGAATGCGCCGATCGTCTTCAAGGAAACGCGTGACATGTGTGGAATCGTGGGTGCAATCGCCGATCGCGACGTGGTGCCGGTACTGATCGAGGGCCTGAAGCGGCTTGAGTACCGTGGTTACGACTCATCGGGCATCGCGGTGATCGACCACGGCGAGCGCCCCGAGGTACGTCGTGTCCGTCGCACCGGTCGCGTGTCGGAAATGGCCACGGCGGCCGAGGCCGAAGGCTTCAATGCGGTGCTGGGCATCGGCCATACCCGCTGGGCCACCCATGGCGGCGTCACCGAGGCCAACGCGCATCCGCACATCAGCCAGGGCGTCGCGCTGGTGCACAACGGCATCATCGAGAACCACGAAGAGCAGCGCGAGAAGCTGCGTGCGATGGGCTACACCTTCGAGTCGCAGACCGATACCGAAGTCATCGCCCACCTCATCCATCACCATCTGAAGAGCGGTGACGATCTGCTGGTGGCGTTGCAGCACACGGTGAAGGAGCTGACCGGCGCCTACGCGCTGGCCGTGGTCAGCCGCGCCGAGCCGGAGCGCTTCGTCTGCGCGCGCATGGGTTGCCCGCTGCTGATCGGCCTGGGCGACGGCGAGAACTTCGTCGCCTCCGACGTGTCGGCGGTGATCTCGGCCACCCGCAAGGTGATCTTCCTGGAAGAGGGCGACACCGCCGAGATCCGCCGCGACGGCGTGCGCATCTTCGATGAGCATGACCAGCCGATCGAGCGTGACGTGCACCTGTCCGACGTGTCGCTGGCATCGCTGGAGCTGGGCCCGTACCGCCACTTCATGCAGAAGGAAATCCACGAGCAGCCGCGCGCGCTGGGCGACACCATCGAGGCGGCGATCGATGCCGGTGGTTTCCCGGCCGAACTGTTCGGCAAGAATGCCGAAGCGGTGCTGTCCGGCATCGAAGGCGTGCAGATCATCGCCTGCGGTACCAGCTATTACGCCGGCCTGACCGCGCGCTACTGGATCGAAGCCATCGCCGGGCTGCCGTGCAGCGTGGAGATCGCCAGCGAGTACCGCTACCGCGCCGCGTATGCCAACCCGAAGCACCTGATCGTCACCATTTCCCAGTCCGGCGAAACGCTGGATACGATGGAAGCGCTGAAGTACGCCAAGTCGCTTGGCCACAAGCACACGCTGTCGATCTGCAACGTGCCGGAAAGCGCGATTCCGCGCGCCAGCGAGCTAGTCTGCTACACCCGTGCCGGCGCCGAGATCGGCGTGGCGTCGACCAAGGCCTTCACCACCCAGCTGGCCGCACTGTTCCAGCTGACCGTGGTGCTGGGCAAGCTGCATGGCCGCATCGACGCGGCGCAGGAAGCGGACTACCTGGAGCAGCTGCGCTTCCTGCCGGGCAGCGTGCAGCACGCGCTGAACATGGAACCGCAGATCGCCGCCTGGGCCGAGCGTTTCGCGCGCAAGAGCAGCGCGCTGTTCCTCGGCCGCGGTCTGCATTACCCGATCGCGCTGGAAGGCTCGCTCAAGCTCAAGGAAATCTCCTACATCCACGCTGAGGCCTATCCGGCAGGCGAGCTGAAGCACGGCCCGCTGGCGCTGGTGGACGAGGACATGCCGGTGGTGGTGATCGCCCCCAACGACAGCCTGCTGGAGAAGGTGAAGTCGAACATGCAGGAAGTGCGCGCCCGTGGTGGCGAGCTGTTCGTGTTCGCCGACCAGGACAGCAACTTCAACGAGTCCGAGGGCGTGCACGTGATCCGCACGCCGCGCCATGCCGGCGTGCTCAGCCCGATCGTGCACACCATCCCGGTGCAGCTGCTGGCGTACCACACCGCACTGGCACGCGGCACCGACGTGGACAAACCGCGCAACCTGGCCAAGAGCGTGACGGTGGAGTAAGCCCGCCGTATCCATTGGATGCTGCATGCGAAGGGGCCCCACGTGGGCCCCTTTCGTTTGCGCCGGTAGCCGTGGCAAGTGGGACAGCGACCGGGTGTTCTGTCCGCCGGCGGCAGCAGGCAATCAATCTTTAACGCGCGGCATCGGCTGTATTCAGCGGCGGTTTCAGCCGCGGTGCCATTCTCTGGATCGTCAGTTGGTTCCCACGACGAACTGTCCTATCGATGCCGGTAGTGACCGATGGTCGCAGTCGTAGAATCGATTTGACCGAGGTCCGGGTTGAGCGGTTGAGCCCACCTCGTTCGCGTTGCAGCACGTCGTCTGCCGATCCATTCCACGCGGCAGCCGGGTGCGCCAGACGTGCGCTGAAAGGTCTGTTCCCGGGGAGGGGGCGTATCGGAAGAGCACACTTTTTTGACTTCAGTGACCTGCACCAGGAAACAAGAATGAACGTCCGCGAACTCCTGCAATCCAAGAAAGAAGCTGTCATCACCATCGACGCCGAAGACACCATCGGTGCCGCCGCCCACAAGATGAGCGCGAACAGGATCGCTGCGCTGGTGGTGATGAAGGACGATGCCCCGGTCGGCATCATTTCCGAGAAGGACATCGTGCGCACCCTGGCCGACGACGGCCCGCAGGCCGGCCGCCGGGTGATTTCCAGCCTGCCGTCCACCGGCCTGGAAGGCATTGCGCCGGAAGCGACCCTGAAGCAGGCCATGTCGTTGATGACGTACTCGCGGCGCCGTCATCTGATGGTCACCGAGGGCACCCGCCTGGTCGGCATCCTCAGCCTGGGCGATATCGTGAAGAACCTGCTGGGCGAGCTGGAACTGGAAAAGGCCGTGCTTCAGGACATCTACATGGCCGCCCACTGAGGGCTGCAGCGCTGGAAGCAGAGAAGCCGGGCATTGCCCGGCTTCTTCGTTCACGGCATCGGTGAAATCAGAAAGTGACCTTCACCGAGTCGGCGCTGTAGCGGGCCGGACCGTGATAGACCACTTCGATGTTGTTGCCGTCCGGATCGAGCACGAAGGCGCCGTAGTAGCCCGGATGGTAGGGGCGTTCGCCAGGAGCGCCGTTGTCGGTGCCGCCGGCGGCGATCGCGGCGGTATGGAAGGCATCGACGGTGGCGCTGTCGCGGGCCTGGAAGGCCAGATGGTGGCGGCCGGTCAGCTGGCCGGCGGCGGCCTCGCTGCTGGCGCTGGAAATGAACAGCTCGTCGGCCCAGAAGAAGTCCGGTCCCTCGCCGCCCAGCGGCACGCCGATGGTGTCGAACACCGCCTGGTAGAAGCGGCGGCTGGCGGCGAGGTCGCGTACGACCAGCTGGAGGTGGTCGATCAGTCGCCCGCGGTGCAGTTCCATCGTTTCCATACGAACCTCGCAAAAAAGGGGACGGAGGGGATTAAGTCGCTTCCGGCCCAATAGTGCCAGAAACGACTTAATCCCCTCCGTCCCCTTTTTGTCAGTTGGCGATGATCTCGACCCAGTAGCCGTCCGGGTCCTTGATGAAGGCCAGGTTCTTCATGCGGCCGTCGGTCAGGCGCTTCTGGAAGGCCACGCCGAGGTCTTCGAAGCGCTGGCAGGCGGCTTCGATGTCCGGCACCGACACGCAGATGTGGCCGAAACCGCGCGGGTCGCTGTTGCCGTCGTGGTAGACCGCGCCATCCTGGGCCTCGGTGCCATGGTTGTGGGTCAGTTCCAGCACGCCCGGCAGGCCGGCCATCCACGCGCGGCGCTGGGCATCGTCTTCCGGCACCACCGCGCCGGCCGGCACGTAGGCCAGGAAGTACAGGCTGAACTGGGCGTCCGGGAAGTCGCGCTTGTCGATCAGCTGGTAGCCGAGCACGCGGGTGTAGAAGTCCAGCGAGGCGGTGATGTCCTTCACCCGCAGCATGGTGTGGTTGAACACGAAGCCGCTGGTTTCGGCCGGGGCCTGGGCGGCGACGCCGGGGACATCGCGCAGGGCGGGAATGGTCATGGGGGAGGTCCTTCAGACGGGGCCGTTGCCGGCCGGATGGCTTCATTCTACCGGCCCGCACCTGACGGCACCGCGACGTACAATGGCCGGATCGCACCGTTCCGTCCTGATAACGATTGCCCGCCATGTCGCAGCGTGAATGGGTGGCCGCCGCCATCCGCAAGATCGAAGCCGATTTCAACCGTTCCGCCGATACCCACCTGATCCCGCTGGCGCTGCCCGGGTTCGAGGGCATCGACCTGTACCTGAAGGACGAGTCGAGCCATCCCACCGGCAGCCTCAAGCACCGGCTGGCGCGCTCGCTGTTCCTGTATGCGTTGACCAACGGCTGGTTGCGCGAGGGGCGGCCGGTGATCGAGGCCTCCAGTGGATCGACCGCCGTCTCTGAAGCCTATTTCGCCCGCCTGCTGGGCCTGCCGTTCATTGCGGTGATCCCGGCGACCACCTCGCCGGAAAAGATCGCCGCGATCGAGTTCCACGGGGGCCGCTGCCACCTGGTCGAGCGCGCCTGCGATCTCAACTGTGATTCGGAAAAGCTGGCCCGCGAAACCGGCGGTCACTTCATGGACCAGTTCACCTATGCCGAGCGCGCTACCGACTGGCGCGCCAACAACAACATCGCCGAATCCATCTTCAAGCAGATGGCCGAAGAGCCCAGCCCGGTTCCGGAGTGGATCGTCTGCAGCCCCGGCACCGGCGGTACCGCTGCCACGCTGGGGCGTTATGTCAGCTACCGCCGGCATGACACCCGCATCCTGTGCGCGGACCCGGAAGTGTCGGTGTTCTTCGACGGCTACAAGGCTGCCGTGGCCGGTGAACAGGACTGGCGCGGACTGACCTGCAGTGGTGGCTCGCGCGTGGAAGGCATCGGCCGGCCACGGGTGGAGCCGAGTTTCATCCCGACCAGCGTCGATGCGATGGTGAAGGTGCCCGACGCGCTGAGCCTGGCCGCGATGCGCCATGTCAGCCGCCAGCTCGGCCGCCGTGTCGGTGGCTCCACCGGCACCAATTTCATCGGCGTGCTGCAGGCGGCGCAATGGATGCGCGAGGCGGGCCACCAGGGCAGCATCGTCAGCATCCTGTGCGACAGCGGCGAGCGCTACGCGCAGAGCTATTACGACCCGGCGTGGTATGGGCGGCAGGGCATCGATGTCGACGGCGCCGATGCGCAGTTGGCAGCGGCGGTGGCCGGGCAGGGCTTGCCCGAACTGCCGTGGTGCAGCCTGGAAGCGTTGTAGCGCCCTTGTAGCGTCGAGCCATGCTCGACTCCCGGAAAGAGCCGTCGAGCATGGCTCGACGCTAGAGATTCAATACCCCGCCGCGGTGAACGCATCCAGCACCGCGTCGCGCAGCGCATCTGGCAAGGCCTCGATGTCCATCGCGCGGTCATCCAGGTGCAGGCTGGGGTCCAGGATGCTGGCACGGCCCTGGGCCAATGCCTGCAGCCACAGCAGCACGCAGATCACGAACTCGCGCTCGTGGCCCAGCTGCAGCTGGCTGGCGCCGCGCTCGACCACTTCGAACGGGTACCACTCCTGGGCGTCGTTGAAGGTGCCGCCCTGCTGCAGCACCGCCTGCAGCTGTTGCAGGTGGCGCGGGGCGTCATCGCCGGCGTCGCACAGCGCGGCGATCCAGGTCAGTTCGGCCGGGCTGGCAGACAGCGCCAGCGACCGCGCCGGTGAGGTGGATGCAACTGCAGCCAGACCTTCCATGTGGGGCCTCGTTTGGTACCTACCGCTGCGGACTCCCCCGCAGCCAGAGCTTCGGTGCGTGACCGTAAGGCCGATGTGAATGCCGCGCCCCCTTGTCAGCCACGCCTGCCAGCGCCATATCTACCGGGCTGCCCGCCCGCCGGGCCCGTTCCCTGGAGATCTGCCGTGACCGTTGCCAACCCCCTGCTCGATGTTTCCGGCCTGCCGCGCTTCGAGGCGATCCGCCCCGAGCACGTCGCACCGGCGCTGGATGTGCTGCTGGCCGAGGCCGAAGCTGCCGTCAGCAAGGCCGAGCAGGTGCAGCCGGTGCGCTGGGAGACCTTCGTCGCCCCGCTGGACGATGCCACCGAGCGCCTGTGGCGCGCCTGGGGCCTGGTCGGCCACCTGCAGGGCGTGGTCAACACCCCGGAACTGCGTGAGGCCTACAACAGCAACCTGCCGCGGGTGACCCGCTTCGCCAGCGCGCTGGGCCAGAACCTGGCGCTGTACCGCCAGTACCAGGCACTGGCCGCCAGCCCGGAGGCCGCGCACTTCGACGAGGCCCAGCGCAAGGTGCTGGACAACACGCTGCGTGATTTCCGCCTGGGGGGGGCCGAGCTGGCGCCCGAGGCGCAGCAGCGTTTTGCTGCGATCAAGGAAGAACTGTCGGCGCTGTCGGCGAAGTTCTCGCAGAACGTGCTCGATGCCACCGATGCGTGGTCGCTGATCATCGAGGACGAAGCGCGACTGAACGGCTTGCCGGAGGACGTGAAGGCCGCCGCGCACGCTGCGGCGGAAAAGGAGGGCAAGTCCGGCTGGAAGCTGACCCTGCAGATGCCGTGTTACCTGCCGGTGCAGACCTGGGCCGAAGACCGCGACCTGCGCGAGATCCTGTACCGCGCCAGCGCGCAGCGTGCATCCGAATTCGGTGATGACGCGCTGGACAACAGCAGCAACATCGACCGCATTCTCGCCCTGCGCGCGGAGCTGGCCGCGCTGCTCGGCTTCGCTTCGTACGGCGATTATTCGGTGGCGACCAAGATGGCGCAGGACCCGGCCGAAGTGCTGGGCTTCCTGCGCGACCTGGCCGCACGCGCCAAGCCGTTCGCCGCCAAGGATCGCGCCGAGCTGGAGCAGTTCGCGCGCGAACAGTTGGGCATCGAGACACTGCAGGCCTGGGACCTGGCATTCGCCGCCGACCGCCTGAAGCAGGCGCGCTACAGCTATTCCGAGCAGGAGGTGAAGCAGTACTTCACCGAACCGAAGGTGCTGGGCGGCCTGTTCTCGGTGATCGAGCAGCTGTACGGCCTGCAGGTGCAGGAGGACAGTGCGCCGGTCTGGCATGAAGACGTGCGCTTCTTCCGCCTGGTCGATGCACAGGGCGCGCTGGTGGGCCAGTTCTACCTGGACCTGTACGCACGCGAAGGCAAGCGCGGCGGTGCGTGGATGGACGATTGCCGCAACCGCCGCGAGCGTGCCGACGGCAGCGTGCAGACCCCGCTGGTCTACCTGGTGTGCAACTTCGGCCGTGGTGCCAACGGCAAGCCGGCCACCTTCAGCCACAACGAAGTGACCACGCTGTTCCATGAGATGGGCCACGGCCTGCACCAGTTGCTGACCCGCATCGGTGAGCTGGGCGTGGCCGGCATCAACGGCGTGGAATGGGACGCGGTGGAGCTGCCCAGCCAGTTCATGGAGAACTTCTGCTGGGAATGGGACCACCTGCAGGGCATGACCGCGCACGTGGACAGTGGCGAGCCGCTGCCGCGCGCGCTGTACGAGCGCATGCTGGCCGCGCGCAATTTCCACAGCGGCATGGCCACGGTGCGCCAGCTGGAGTTCGGCCTGTTCGACATGCTGCTGCACAGCCAGTTCGAACCGGCGCAGGACAGCGTGCTGGCACTGCTGGACCGCGTGCGCGCGGAAGTGGCCGTGAACCACCCGCCGGTCTGGAATCGCTTCCCGCACCAGTTCAGCCATATCTTCGCCGGTGGTTACGCCGCGGGTTACTACAGCTACAAGTGGGCCGAAGTGCTCAGCGCCGATGCCTACGCCGCGTTCGAGGAAGCGCCGCAGGCACTGGCTGAAACCGGTGCACGCTTCCGCGATGAGATCCTGTCGCGTGGTGGCAGCCGCCCGGCGGCGGAGAATTTCAAGGCCTTCCGCGGCCGCGCGCCGCAGATCGACGCGCTGCTGCGCCACTCGGGCATGGCGTAAGCGCAAAAAAGGGGACGGAGGGGATTAAGTCGTTTGTGCACAAACGACTTAATCCCCTCCGTCCCCTTTTTCTATTCGGCGTAGATCATCTTCCGGGTCATGCCGCCGTCGACGATGAAATCCTGGCCGGTGCTGAAACCGGACAGTGATGACAGCAGGTACACCGCCAGCGCGCCGATGTCCTCGGGACGGCCGACCCGGCCGACCGGGTGCTGCGCCTGGTCGATGGCCGAGTACTCCGGCGCGTGTCGGCGCGAGGGGGCCTGCCAGGCGGTGGTGCCGATCCAGCCCGGACTGATGCTGTTGACCCGCACCGCTGGGCCGGCACTGATCGCCAGTGCATGGGTGAACGCCACCAGCCCACCTTTGGCCGCAGCGTAGGCCTCGCTGTGCGCTTCGGATTGCCAGGCGCGGGTCGAGGCGATGTTGATGATCGCGCCGGCAGCACTGGCCGTCAGTGCCGGTAGTGCATGCTTGCTGCACAGAAAGGCACCGTGCAGCGAGGACAGGCGACGCTGCCACTCGTGCCAGTCCATGTCCTGCAGCAGCGTGCCATGCGGTCCGGCGATGCCCGCGTTGTTGACCAGCCCGTCGATGCGGCCGAAACGCTGCAAGGCGACGGCGATGAAGTCGCGCACGCTGGCTTCGTCGGTGATGTCCAGGCGCTGGAATGCGGCGTCGTCACCGCGCTGCCATTCCGCCAGACACGCATCGCCGGCCTCCACGTCCAGGTCGCCGATCAGCACGCGTCCGCCGGCACCGAGCACGGCCTGGGCGATGCCACGGCCGATGCCGTTGGCGCCGCCGGTGACCAGCACCACCTTGCCCGACAGCGGCGCGGCCGGCCATGCGGCAATCGGCGGCACCGTGCTCACGTCAGGTCTTCGCCACGCAGGCGGCGATGCCAGCCGTCCACGCCGATGCGGTCCAGGGTCTGGATGTTGCGCTCGACGATCACGTCCGGGTCCGGATAGACATCCACCGCGCGCGCCACGCTGTCTTCGCGCAGCAGGTGCAGGGTGGGGAAGGGCGCGCGATTGGTGTAGTTGCTGGCGTCGTCCGCTGCCACGCCGTCGAACTGGTAGTCCGGGTGGAAGCTGGCCACCTGCAGGATGCCCTGCAGGTCCAGCGCCTCGATCGCCGCGTCGGCGTTGTCGAGGAAATCGTTGTAGTCGAGGAAGTCGGTCAGCACCTGCGGATGCACGATCAGCGTGGTATCGATCTGCTCGGCCGGCGTATCGCGCAGCAGCACCAGTTCCTCGGCCAGCTGCTCAACCAGGGCTTCCGGCGTGGTCGCATCGCTGAGCACGATGCGGACCTGGTCCTTCACATACACCGCCTTGGCGAACGGGCACAGGTTCAGGCCGATGACGATGCGCTCCAGCCACAGGCGGGTGGCGGCGATCGGATCATCGGTGGGCAGGTGGGAATCGGTCATGGCGGGCACGTCGGCTGGCGGGGCCGCCATTGTAGGCGCGTCGCTGGCAACGCGCCGTCGTACCTGCCGCTGGCAGCGCCGGGCCATGCCCGGCGGATGCCTCAGTCGCGGAAGTTGTTGAACTGCAGCGGCAGCTCGAACTTGCCGGCCTTGAGCACGGCGATGGCGTCCTGCAGGTCGTCGCGCTTCTTGCCCTGCACGCGCAGCTTGTCGCCGTTGATCTGGCTTTCCACTTTCAGCTTGGCATCCTTCAGCGCTGCGGCGATCTTCTTGGCGATCTTCTGCTCGATCCCCTGCTTGACGGTGATCTTCTGCCGGGCTTGGGCCAGGTTGGTCTCGATGTCGCCGAACTCCAGGCTGAGCACGTCGATGCCGCGTGCGGCCAGGCGTGCGCGCAGGATGTCGTTCATCTGCTTGAGCTGGAACTCGGTCGGCGCGGTCTGGTTGATCACATCGCCGTCGCGCTCGAACTTGGCGTCCACGCCCTTGAAGTCGAAGCGGGTGCTCAGTTCGCGGTTGGCCTGGTCGATGGCGTTGGTCAGCTCGTGGGTGTCGACTTCGGACACGACGTCGAAGGAAGGCATGGGCGATGCTCCGCAGGATTCAGTGGTGGCCATTCTATCGCGAGGGCCCGCATGACTGCCTTCTGTAGAGTCGAGCCATGCTCGACCGCTGTGTGAAGAACAGTCGAGCATGGCTCGACTCTACAGAAGGGCGGCAGTCGAGCAAGCTCGACTCTACAATCCGGTGTGGTCGGCGATAATGGGCCATGAACGTGCAACGCTCCCCCTCGCGTGCGGTGGCCTGGATGGTCGCGGCAGTCGCCTGTTTCTCGCTGATGGACGCTGGCATGAAGCAGCTGTCGGCCAGCTATCCGACGCTGGAAGTGACCTTCCTGCGCGGCGCGGCCTCGTTGCCGTTCGTGCTGGTCTGGGTGCTGGCCAGCGCCGGGCCGCGCTCGCTGGTGCCGCGTCGCTGGGGCCTGCACCTGCTGCGTGGCGCGCTGGGCATGGCGATGATCGGCTGCTTCGTGTTCGCCCTGCGCGACCTGCCGCTGTCCACCGCCTACACCATCTATTTCGTCGCCCCGCTGCTGATCGCCGCACTGTCGGTGCCGCTGCTGGGCGAACGGGTCGGGCCGCGGCGCTGGGTCGCCATCGGCATTGGCCTGGTCGGCGTGCTGGTGGTGCTGCGGCCGGGCGTGGACGGTTTCATCTCGGTGCCCGGCCTGATGGTGCTGGCCGCGGCCACTGCCTATGCCGTGGCGGCGATCACGGTCAGCCTGCTGACCCGCACCGATACCTCGCAGTCGATGGTGGTCTGGTTCCTGGTGATCATGGCCATCGGCGCCGGCCTGCTGTCCCTTCCCGGCTGGGTGCCGCTGCAGCTGGCGCATGCGCCGCTGATCGCCGGCATGGGCCTGGCCGGGGCGCTGGGCCAGATCGCCCTGACCAAGGCGTTCCAGCTGGGCGAGGCTTCGATGATCGCGCCCTTGGAGTACAGCGGGCTGGTCTGGGTGATCGGCTGGGACCTGGCCTTCTGGGGCCAGCTGCCCGATGGCTATACCTGGGTGGGCGCGGCGATCATCGTCGCCTCTGGCCTGTACCTGCTGCACCGCGAGCGGGTGAACCGGCAGGAACCGCCGAAGCCGCTGGATCATCCCTGAGTCGGTTGGGCCAGGGAATGGGGTCAGAGCCCCTGCGGGGATCCGACCCCGGGGTCGGATCCCCGCAGGGGCTCTGACCCCAGCCAACGCGCCGGTGCGGGCGGCTTAGAACCAAAAGGAATAACATTCTGGCCCATGGCGCGGGCGCGCGACCGCCTGCGCTGGTAGGCTGCACGCCCCCTTCCGTCACCCAGCCGGTGAGCCACGCCCGTGATCGAGTTCCAGCGCCTGCACAAATCCTATGCCGTTGCCGGCCGCGAAGTCAGCGCGCTGCAACCGCTGGACCTGACCATCGAGGCCGGTGAGGTATTCGGCATCATCGGCCATTCCGGCGCTGGCAAGTCGACCCTGATCCGCATGATCAACCGCCTGGAAGAACCCAGCGGCGGCCGGCTGCTGATCGGTGGCGAGGATGTCACCGCACTGGACGCGGACGGCCTGCGCACGCTGCGCCGGCGCATCGGCATGATCTTCCAGCACTTCAACCTGCTGTCGTCGCGCACGGTGGCCGGGAATGTCGCCTTCCCGCTGGAGCTGGCCGGCACGCCGAAGGCGGAGATCGACGCGCGCGTGGCCGAGCTGTTGCAGACCGTGGGCCTGGAAGCGCACGCGCAGAAGTATCCGGCGCAGCTGTCCGGTGGCCAGAAGCAGCGTGTCGGCATCGCCCGTGCGCTGGCGACCCGCCCGCAGATCCTGCTGTGCGATGAGGCCACCAGCGCGCTGGATCCGCAGACCACGGCCTCGGTGTTGTCGCTGCTGTCGAAGATCAACCGCGAGCTGGGCCTGACCATCGTGCTGATCACCCACGAGATGGACGTGATCCGCCGTGTCTGCGACCGCGTTGCCGTGCTCGATGCCGGCCAGATGGTCGAGACCGGACCGGTCACCCGGGTCTTCCTGCACCCGCAGCACCCGACCACGCGTCGTTTCGTCAGCGAATCGGAGCACGTGGACGAAGGGTCGTTGCACCGCGATTTCGACGTGGTGGGCGGGCGCATCGTGCGCCTGACCTTCCTCGGTGGCGACACCTACGAACCCCTGCTCGGCAGCGTCGCGCGCCAGACCGGGGTCGACTACAACATCCTGTCCGGCCGTATCGACCGGATCAAGGACACCCCCTATGGCCAGCTGGTGGTCGCCCTGGTGGGCGGTGACCAGTCCGCCGCGCAGGCCGCCTTCGTGGCTGCCGGCGTGCATGTCGAGGAGCTGCGTCGATGATCATCGCCACTGCCGGCGGTTTCTTCCGCCACCTGGATGCGGGCAAGTGGGCCGACATCGGCCAGGCCACCATCGACACCCTGCTGATGCTGCTCGGTTCGCTGCCGCTGACCCTGGCCATCGGCCTGCCGCTGGGCGTGCTGCTGTACCTGTTCGGTGCGCCGCAGATGAAGCGCCGGCCGTTTGCCTATGGCGTGCTGGCGCTGGTGGTGAACCTGCTGCGCTCGGTGCCCTTCATCATCCTGATGATCGTGCTGATTCCGGTCACGCTGTTCCTGATGGGGACGTCGCTGGGCGTGCGCGGCGCGATCGTGCCACTGGTGATCGGCGCAGCGCCGTTCTACGCGCGCCTGGTCGAGACCGCGCTGCGCGAAGTGGACCGTGGCGTGATCGAGGCGACCCAGGCGATGGGCGCCACCACCTGGCAGCTGGTCACCCGCGTGCTGCTGCCGGAAGCGCGTCCTGGCCTGATTGCCGGTGCGACGGTCACCACCGTGGCCCTGATCGGCTTCACCGCGATGGGCGGTGCGATCGGTTCCGGCGGCCTTGGTGACCTGGCGTTCCGCGATGGCTACCAGCGTTCGCACACCGACGTGGCCCTGGTTACCGTGGTCCTGCTGCTGGTGCTGGTGCAGCTGCTGCAGATGCTCGGCGACCGCCTGGTCGCGCATTACAGCCGCAAGTAACGGGGCGCCGGGCGGCGCCCGGCATCGCTCGGGTAGTGCCGGCCGCTGGCCGGCAATCCCACGACCCGATCAACGCGCATTCGGCACTTCGTAGCCCAGCTTGCCGACCTGTTCCGGATGCTGCGGCACGCGCTTGAGCTTGTCGGTGTTCACGCCGTACTCGTCGCGCAGGCGCTCGGCCAGCTCCTTGTACAGGGCTTTGTCCATGTCCGGCTTGCGCGCGAAGATCCAGGCCATCTCGCGGCCCGGATAGCCGATCAGTGCCCATGAATAGTCCGGGGCGACTTCCAGTACCCGCGAATGGGTTGGCACCACGCGATAGAACCAGGTTCGCCAGCCATGGTTGCCGCTGTCGGGATCGACGCTGGCACGTGCGCGTATTTCCTGCAGCGGTTCGCCGAAGCCATCACGGTAGCGGTAGGTGATGCCGACCTTGTGCTCGTCGCGCAGCTCGTACTCGTTGACGCTGGCGACATGCCCGCGTTCGATGAAGTTCGGCACGCGGCCGATCACATACCAGGTGCCCATGAAGCGCTTCAGGTCGATCGGCGCCCCCGGGTCGGCCGCGTCGGTGGCGCTGGCGCGGGGCGACGGCGGCTCACTGGCGGCCATGGCAGGACCTGCCAGGGACAGAGCCAGCAGCACGGCGCAGAACGGGCGGATCGAAGTCATGCGGGAGCGGGCTCCAGTGGGCTTGCACGCGCATGGTCGACTGTGTGCACGCGATCCGTCAATGGTGTCGCATCCTGTGAGAAGGGGCTTGCCCAAGCTGTGTTGCATTGTCTACCGGAGAAGCCCCATGAACGCTCGTTCCGTCCGTCGTCCTGCAACTGAACGCGTCATCGAACGCGCCGACCCGCGCCTGCTGCGCGGCGTGCGGCAGCTGGCCCTGGCCGGGCTGGCGCTGGTACTGGTCTGGCCGGCGGCACGTGGCAGCAACGCGTGGTTGGGCTGGCTGCCGATGTGGCTGGTGGGCATGCCGCTCGCGGCCTGGTGGGCGCTGCTGCGCTTTCCGCTGCCGCGCCTGTCATGGCGGCGGCTGGCGCGGCGTACCGGTGGACAGGCGCGCCGTCGGCCGGCTCCCGCCGCACGCGGCAGGCGCAGTCCGGCGGCCACGGCCTGACCTTCGACACGGGGGAGGCTGCGACATTCCGTGCTAGCGTTCCACGGCTTATGACTGCCTGGAGCTGCAATGTCACGACTCGCTTCCGCCTGCCTGTTGGCCGGCATGATGACCGCTGCCTCGGTGGGGACCGCCGTGGCCGCTGAAGACACCGATCGCTACGCCTGGCTGGAGGACGTCACCGGCGACAAGCCGCTGTCCTGGGTCAAGGAACAGAATGCCAAGTCCGAGGCGCGCCTGGCGCAGACCCCGGCCTTCAAGCAGATGGAGACCAGCATCCGCGAGGTGCTCGACTCCGATGCCAAGATTCCCGGCGTGCAGAAGATCGGCGACTACTACTACAACTTCTGGAAGGATCAGCAGCACGAGCGCGGCCTGTGGCGCCGCACCACCCTGGCCGAGTACCGCAAGGCCTCGCCGCAGTGGGAGACCGTGCTCGACCTGGATGCATTGAACAAGGCCGAGGGTGAGAACTGGGTCTGGCACGGCGCCGATTGCCTGCGCCCGGATTACAGCCGCTGCCTGATCGCGCTGTCGCGCGGCGGCGCCGACGCCGACGTCACCCGGGAGTTCGACCTGGCCAACAAGACCTGGATCAAGGACGGCTTCTTCCGTCCGGAGTCGAAGGGTGGCCTCAACTGGGTCGACCGCGACACCGTGTTCGTCTACACCGACTTCGGTGCCGGCTCGATGACCACGTCCGGTTATCCGCGCGTGGCCAAGCTGTGGAAGCGTGGCACGCCGATGGCCTCGGCCACCGTGGTGTACGAAGGCAAGCCGGAAGACATGTACATCGCGGCGATGCACGATGACACTCCGGGCTTCGAGCGCAACCTGGTCAGCCGCACGCTGGCGTTCTACAACAACGAACTCTACCTGCGTGGCGACGACGGCACGCTGACCAAGATCGACGCGCCGAACTCGGCCGAGAAGGGCCTGCACAAGCAGTGGCTGACCCTGGAACTGCGCGATCCGTGGACCGTGGGCGGCAAGACGTACGCGTCCGGTTCGCTGCTGGCGACGAAGCTGGACGACTTCCTGGCCGGCAAGCGCGACTTCGAGGTGCTGTTCACCCCGACCGCGACCACCTCGCTGGCCAGCGCCACCTGGACCAAAAGCCACCTGGTGCTGAACGTGCTGGACGACGTCAAGAACCGCCTGTCGGTGCTGACCCCGGGCGCCACTGGCTGGCAGACCAGCCGCTTCGTCGGCGCGCCGGCCTTCGGCACGCTGGGCGTGGCTGCAGTGGACAGCAATGACAGCGACGCGGTGTGGCTGACCGCCACTGACTACCTGACCCCGACCACGCTGGCCTTGGCCGAGATCGGCCAGGCACCGGAAACGCTGAAGACCATGCCGGCCTTCTTCGATGCCAAGGGCAAGGTGATCGAGCAGCACTTCGCCACCAGCAAGGACGGCACCCGCGTGCCGTACTTCGTGGTGCACGACAGGGCGATGAAGCTCGATGGCTCCAATCCGACCCTGCTGTACGGCTACGGTGGTTTCGAGATCTCGCTGACCCCGAGCTATTCCGGTGGCATGGGTCGCGCCTGGCTGGAGAAGGGCGGCGTGTACGTGGTCGCCAACATCCGTGGCGGCGGCGAGTACGGCCCGCGCTGGCACCAGGCGGCGCTGAAGCAGAACCGCCACAAGGCCTATGAAGACATGGCCGCGGTGGCACGGGACCTGGTGAAGCGCAAGATCACCTCCGCCAAGCACCTGGGCGTGCAGGGCGGCAGCAACGGTGGCCTGCTGACCGGCAACATGCTGACCCAGTACCCGGAACTGTTCGGTGCGGTGGTGGTGCAGGTGCCGCTGCTGGACATGAAGCGCTACAGCCACCTGTTGGCCGGCGCCTCGTGGATGGCCGAGTACGGCAACCCGGATACCAGCGACTGGGAGTTCATCAAGACCTTCTCGCCGTACCACCTGTTCAACGCGAAGAAGAACTACCCGCCGGTGCTGTTCACCACCTCCACCCGCGATGACCGCGTGCACCCGGGCCACGCCCGCAAGATGGCGGCGAAGATGATCGACGCCGGCAAGGACGTGACCTACTACGAGAACATCGAAGGTGGCCACGGCGGCGCAGCCAACAACGCGCAGGCCGCGCATATGTCCGCGCTGGCCTACAGCTTCCTGTGGGAGCGGTTGGGCGGCAAATAAGCAGAACGGAAAACGCCGCCCCAGGGCGGCGTTTTTCTTTGGGGCCACATATCCACGCATGGCGTGGATCTACCCATGAACGTCACGCATGGCGTGGATCTACCTATGTACCGTGCGCTGGAACAGTAGATCCACGCCATGCGTGGATGCCGTTCGCGCGGACGATCAGCCGCTCCAGCGCTTCAACCCACGCGCGATCCGTGCCACGGCTTCCTGCAGCCGCGGTACTTCCTGGGTGTACGCCAGCCGCACATGCTGGTTGGCGCGGTGGAAGCCGAAGTCCAGGCCGGGGGTGAACGCCACGTGCTCGGTTTCCAGGAAGTGCGCGCAGAACGCCTGCGCGTCGTCGGTGAACGCGCTGACATCGGCGTACAGGTAGAACGCGCCCTGCGGCTCGACTTCAATGCGGAAGCCAAGCTCACGCAACGCGGGCAGCAGGAAGTCACGGCGCTGTCGGAACGCCTCGCGACGCTGTTCGAAGATCGCCATCGATTCCTCGCTGAAGCAGGCCAGTGCGGCGTGCTGGGCAATGCTCGACGCGCTGATGTACAGGTTCTGCGCCAGCTTCTCCAGATCGGGTACCGCTGACGGCGGTGCCACCAGCCAGCCCAGCCGCCAGCCGGTCATGCCGAAGTACTTGGAGAAGCTGTTCAGCACGAACGCGCTGTCGTCCACCTGCAGCACGCTGGGCGCGTCCAGGCCGTAGGTGAGGCCGTGGTAGATCTCGTCCACCACCAGATGGCCGCCGCGCGCGTGCAGGGTCTGCGACAGGGCGGCCAGTTCGTCGGCGGACAGCACGGTGCCGGTCGGGTTGGCTGGGGACGCGACCAGCGCGCCGACGCTGTCGGCATTCCAGTGCTGTTGCACCAGCGACGGGGTCAGCTGGTAGGCGGTGTCCGGGCCGACCGGCACCAGTTGTGCGCTGCCTTCGACGAGGCGAAGGAAGTGGCGGTTGCAGGGGTAGCCGGGGTCGGCCAGCAGCCAGTGGCGGCCGGGATCGACCAGCAGGCTGCTGGCCAGCAGCAACGCACCGGACCCACCCGGGGTGACCAGGATGCGTTCGGGATCGATATCCAGCCCATAGTGGCTGCGGTAGAAGCCGCTGATCGCCTGGCGCAGCGCCGGCAGGCCACGCGCGGCGGTGTAGCGGGTGTGGCCGGCGGCCAGTGCGGCCTGGCCGGCACGCACGACGGGTTCGGCGGTAGTGAAGTCCGGTTCGCCGATTTCCAGGTGGATCACATCGTGGCCCGCCTGTTCCAGCGCCTGCGCGCGGGCCAGCAGGGACATCACGTGGAACGGAGCGATTTCATGGCTGCGCCGGCTGTAGCCCGGCGTGTGGGGCAGGGTACTCATGTGCCCATGGTACGCCGCGCGCGGGGAGCATGCGTTCGGGTAGTGCCGGCCGCTGGCCGGCATTCCGACCCATTCCGGAGTTCATGAGGTTGCCGGCCAGCGGCCGGCACTACCGGCAGGGTTGCCGGCAGTCCTTCCGCGACCCAGACTCGGACACAAGGACGCCATTGCATTGCCGCTCAAGGAGCCTTATCTCATGAAATCCACCCTCTGCCTGTTACTCGCCAGCCTGATGACCACGACTGCTACCGCCGCCACGCCGCCCGTTCCGCCGGATGCCGCCAAGCATCCGCATGTGGTCAAGGCGCCGTTCGGCGCGACCCGCAACGATGACTATTACTGGCTGCGCGACGACAAGCGCGAGAACAAGGAGATGCTGGCCTACCTGCAGGCCGAGAATGCCTACGCCGACCAGCTGCTGGCACCACTGAAGCCGCTGGAAGACACCCTGTACAAGGAGATCGTCGGCCGCATCAAGCAGGACGATTCCAGCGTGCCGGCGCGCGAGCGCGGCTACTGGTACTACAGCCGCTTCGAGACCGGCCAGGACTACCCGATCCACGCGCGCCGCAAGGGCAGCATGGAGGCGGCCGAGGAAATCCTGCTGGACGTCAACGCGATGGCAGCCGGCAAGGGCTACTTCAGCGTCGGCTCGATGGAAGTGAGCCAGGACAACCAGCTGCTGGCCTGGGCCGATGACGATGTCGGCCGCCGCCAGTACACGATCCGCTTCAAGGACCTGGCCACCGGCCAGGTGCTGCCCGATGTGATCACCGGCAGTTCCGGCGACCTGGTCTGGGCCGACGACAACCGCACCGTGCTGTACGTCGAGAACGATCCGGAAACGCTGCTGACCGTGCGCGTGAAGAAGCATGTGCTGGGCACCCCGGCCAGCGCCGACACCATCGTTTATGAAGAGAAGGACGACAGCTTCTACATGGGCATCGGCCGCACCCGCGACGATCGCTTCATCACCATCGGCGTGCACAGCACCGTGTCTTCGGAAGAGCGCTACGCGCCGGCCAGCGACCCGACCACCTTCACCGTGCTGGCGCCGCGCCAGCGTGATGTCGAGTACGACGCCGACCACTACGACGGCCGCTGGGTGATCCGCACCAACGACGGTGCGAAGAACTTCAAGCTGGTTACCGCACCGACCGATGCGACCTCGCGTGCGCAATGGAAGGACTGGATCGCGCACGACGATGCGGTGTTCATCGAAGGCTTCGAACTGTTCGATGCGTATACCGCCATTGCCGAACGTTCCGAGGGCCTGGAGCGCATCCGCCTGCTGTTCAAGGATGGCCGCAGCGACTACGTGAAGGCCGATGAGCCGGCGTATTCGATGGGCCTGGGCGACAACACCGAGGCCGATACGCCGTGGCTGCGCTACGTCTACACCTCGATGACGACCCCGACCACGGTGTTCGAGCTGAACACCGCCACCGGCGAGCGTCGCCAGCTGAAGCAGCAGCCGGTGATCGGCTATGACGCCTCGAAGTACGAGACCGACCGCGTCTGGATCACCGCACGCGATGGCGTGAAGGTGCCGGTGTCGCTGGTCTACCGCAAGGGTTACCAGAAGGACGGCAAGGGCGCGCTGTTCCAGTACGCCTACGGCAGCTACGGAATGTCGATGGATCCGTACTTCAACCAGACTGCGGTAAGCCTGCTCGATCGTGGCGTGGTGTATGCCATCGCCCACATCCGTGGCGGCCAGGAGATGGGCCGCGACTGGTATGAGAACGGCAAGCTGCTGCACAAGCAGAACACCTTCAACGACTTCGTCGACGTCACCCGTGGCCTGGTGGCGCAGGGCTGGGCGGCGAAGGATCGCGTGGCCGCGTCCGGCGGCAGCGCCGGTGGCCTGCTGATGGGCGCGGTGGCCAACCAGGCCCCGCAGGATTACCGGGTGATGGTGGCGCAGGTGCCGTTCGTCGACGTGGTCACCACCATGCTCGACCCGACCATTCCGCTGACCACCAACGAATACGACGAGTGGGGCAACCCGGAGCAGAAGCAGTACTACGACTACATGCTGTCCTACTCGCCCTACGACAACGTGAAGCAGCAGGCCTACCCGGCGCTGTTCGTGGGCACCGGCCTGTGGGATTCGCAGGTGCAGTACTGGGAGCCGGCCAAGTGGGTGGCCAAGCTGCGTGATGACAACACCGGCCACTACCCGATCCTGTTCCGCACCAACATGGAAGCCGGCCACGGCGGCAAGTCGGGGCGCTTCCAGCGCTACCGCGAACTGTCCGAGTCGTACGCGTTCGTGCTGCAGCAGCTGGGCATCGCCCAGCCGTAACGGCAAAGGGGTGCCGGGCGCTGCCGGGCACCCCGAACCGGTATCCTTGCGGCCATGAGCCTGCCCGAGCCATCTGCACCCCGCGATACCGCCACGCCGCCGCGCGTGGTGCGTTTCCGTTGGGCGTGGTGGCTGCTGGCGTACGTCAGCCTCGGCACCGGCATCGTCGGCATCTTCGTTCCGGGCCTGCCGACCACCGTATTCATCCTGATCTCGGCCTGGGCTGCATCACGTGGGTCCGAACGCCTGCACAACTGGCTGCTGCAGCATCCGCGTTTCGGCCCGGCCATCGCCAACTGGCAGGCGCACGGTGCGGTCAGCCGCTACGGCAAGTGGATGGCCACGATCACCATGGCGGTGTGCGCCGCCATCATGCTGTGGTGCGTGCCGATTGCCTGGGTGAAGTGGTTCTCGATCGGCAGCATGACCGTGGTGGCGATCTGGCTGTGGACGCGGCCGCTGCCACCGCCCGCGGATTGAGCGCCTGCGGGAGTGCCGGCCGCTGGCCGGCAACCCGATCCCCTGCACGAACCGCTCAGCCGCCAATGGCTATACTCGGGGCATGAAGATCCCCCATCGAAACGCCATCCTGATTCCGCTGGCAGCGGCCTCGCTGCTGCTCCTCGCCGCCTGCGGCAACAAGGGCCCGCTGGTACTGCCGCAGAAGCCGGTGCCGGTGGAAGAAACCGTCGAACCCGCTGCCGAGCCCGCCACCGAGGCGACCCCGGCGCAGACCCAGGGCAGCGGCACCCCGGCCACGACCGTGGACCCGGCCGCACCGACCACCCAGCCGGTGCCTGCGAAGAAGGCGGGCAGCGGGAATGAGTAAGGCCGGTTCCAAGGCCCTGCGCTTCAGCAAGATGCATGGCGCGGGCAATGATTTCGTAGTGATCGACCTGCGTGACGGCAGTGCGCCGCCCACGCCCGAGCTGGCCGCGCGCCTGGCCGACCGCCACACCGGCGTTGGCTGCGACCAGATCCTGACCATCGAGGCGCCGCGTGCGGACGGTTCGGTGGCCTCGTATCGCATCTGGAATGCCGACGGTTCCAACTCCGAACAGTGCGGCAACGGCGCGCGCTGCATCGCCGCCTGGCTGGTGCGCGAGGGCAGTGCGCAGGGCGATGCATTCGTCATCGACAGTCCGCTGGCCAGCCATGAAGTGAAGGTGCTGGGCGAGGGGCAGTTTGCGGTGACGATGGGCGTGCCCGCCTTCGAGCCGGCCAACGTGCCGCTGATGGGGTTTGCGCACCCGCGCGAGGAATACCTGTTGCCGCTGCAGGGCGAGAGCGTACGCTTCGCCGCGGTGTCGATGGGCAACCCGCATGCGGTGATCGAAGTGGGCCTGATCGATGCTGCACCGGTCGAGCGCGTCGGTGCGCTGCTGCAGCAGCATGCGTCGTTCCCGCGCTCGGTGAACGTGGGCTTCGCCCAGGTGATGAGCCCGGCGCACGCCCGCCTGCGCGTGTTCGAGCGCGGCGTCGGCGAAACCCTGGCCTGCGGCAGTGGTGCCTGTGCCGCCGCGGTGACCCTGATGCAGCGTGGCCGCCTGCAGCGCGATGCGCGCATCAGCCTGCCCGGTGGCGACCTGCGCATCCAGTGGCCGGGCGATGGCCAGCCGGTGGTGATGGCCGGCCCGACCGCATTCGTCTTCGAAGGGGAGTGGATCGCATGACCGAAACCGTCGACAAGCTCGGGGCCCATGAAGTCGCTGCCTGGTTGCGGCGTCATCCCGGCTTCCTCAAGCAGTTCCCGGACCTGGCCCTGACCCTGGTGGTGCCGCGCGACGACGGCCCGACCGCGTCGTTGGCCAGCTACCAGCTGGAAGTGCTGCGCGAGAAGAACCGCGAGCTGGCACGACGGTTGGCCGATCTGGGCGCGACAGCCCAGGTCAATGAACGCCTGGCGGTGCGCACGCACCAGCTGACCCTTGCGCTGATGAAGCAGGACAACGCCGCCGACACCCTGCGTGCGATGGCCGCATCGCTGCAGGAAGACTTCGCCGGTGACCTGGTGCGGCTGGTGGTGCACGCGCCGGTGGCCGGGCTGGAGCAGGCCGACTGGCTGCAGGTGATTGCCGCTGACGATCCGCAGCTGGGCCCGTTCCGCGATTGCCTGAACGACGGCGAGCCGATCTGTGGCCGCCTGCAGCCGGAAAAGAATGCCGTGCTGTATGGCGTGCGCAGCGAAGAAGTGCAGACCACCGCGCTGCTGCCGCTGCCGGGCGTCGGCCTGATCGCGGTCGGCAGCCACGACCCGAACCGCTTCTACCCGGGCATGGGGACGTTGTTCCTGCGCATGATGGGCGACGCGCTGGTCACTGGCCTGAAGCGCTTCCCCGGCTGAGCAGGGCACGTCGACGATGAGCGCGGTACAGGCCTTCCTGCAGCACCTGCAGGTGGAGCGGCGGATGTCGGCCCATACGCTCGACGCCTACCGCCGCGACCTGGACGCGCTGTCGGTCTGGGCCGAGCCGCGTGGCATGGCAGTGGAGGCACTGGATGCCGACGCGGTGCGCCAGTTCGTCGCCGACGAGCACCGGCGCGGCCTGTCGGCCAAGAGCCTGCAACGCCGCTTGTCGGCCTGCCGCAGTTTCTACGCCTGGCTGCTCAAGCACGGGCGTATCGAGGTCAGTCCGGCAGCGACGCTGAAGGCACCGCGCGCGCCGCGCCGCTTGCCCCAGGTGCTTGATGCGGACGAAGCCGTGCAGCTGGTTGAGCTGGAGCCGGAAGGTGAACTCGGCCGCCGTGACCGCGCGCTGCTGGAATTGTTCTATTCCTCCGGCCTGCGCCTGAGCGAAGTCTGCGCGCTGACCTGGCGTGACCTGGATTTCGACAGTGGCCTGGTCAACGTGCTGGGCAAGGGCAACCGCCAGCGTCGGGTGCCGTTCGGCCGGCCCGCTCGCGAGGCGCTGCAGGCCTGGCGTGCGGAAAGTGGCGGCGGTCCGGCCTCGCCGGTGTTCCCCGGCCGCAACGGGCCGATCAGCCAACGCGCGGTGCAGATCCGCATCCGCCAGCTGGCGCAGCGCCAGGGCCTGTTCAAGCACGTGCACCCGCACATGCTGCGGCACAGTTTCGCCAGCCACATCCTGGAATCCTCCGGCGACCTGCGCGGTGTGCAGGAGCTGCTGGGCCACGCCGACATCGCCACCACGCAGATCTACACCCACCTCGATTTCCAGCACCTGGCCAAGGTCTACGACGCCGCGCATCCGCGCGCCAAGCGCCGCAGCAAGGACGACAAGGCTGAATAGCCCGCCCTTGATCTGGATCAGGGCAGGTCGGATGCAACTGGCGCACCGTGGCCGCAGGCCACGAGGACACCGCTGCCATGGCGAAGCCCATACCGTTGCATCCCAGACACCCCGAGCGCATCTGCTGGGGCTGCGACCGCTACTGCGCGGCCGACGCGCTGGCCTGCGGCAATGGCTCCGGCCGCACCCAGCATCCGATCGAGACGCAGGGTGAAGACTGGTACCTCGCCTGGGGCATCGAGCCGAATCCGGACCGGCCGTCGCAGGCCAAGCGCTGAACGGCAGGCGTTCCACGTTCGGGCGGCGGGGTCCGCGCGCATTGCGATGCGCTCGTTAAAAGGGCGCCCTCTTCCCATGGGGCGCCACCAAGCGCTGAACGGCAGCCATCCGCGCAGGCTTGATCGCACCCGGCGCTGTCCCCATGTCCCGTGAACAGCTATCGGAGGCCGCATGGACCCCAGTCAGAACCCCAACGTTTTCCACGCCACCACCATCGTCTGCGTCCGTCGCGGCGAGCACGTGGCCATTGCCGGCGACGGCCAGGTCACGCTGGGCCACACCGTGATGAAGGGCAATGCGCGCAAGGTGCGCCGCCTCGGCCGTGACGGCCAGGTACTGGCCGGCTTCGCCGGTGCCGCCGCCGATGCCTTCACCCTGTTCGAACTGTTCGAGGCCAAGCTGGAAAAGCACGGCCAGCTGCAGCGCGCTGCGGTCGAGCTGGCCAAGGATTGGCGCACCGAGCGTCGCCTCGGCAAGCTTGAGGCCCTGCTGGCGGTGGCCGACAAGGAAACCTCGCTGATCATCAGCGGCACCGGTGATGTGATCGAGCCGGAGGACGGCATCATCGCCATCGGTTCCGGTGGTTCCTACGCACTCTCGGCCGCGCGCGCACTGATGGCGCACACCGAACTGGATGCGCGCACCATCGCCAGCGAAGCGATCGGCATCGCCGGCGACATCTGCATCTACACCAACCGCAACGTGGTGGTCGAGGAGCTGTGAGGGTCGTGCTGGCCGCTGGCCGGCAACCTCATGAGCCCGGACACACGTGCCTGGTTGCCGGCCAGCGGCCGGCACGACCGACAACGCATTCGTGAGCACATCCATGTCGAAGATCGAAGTTTCCTCCGCCACCATGACCCCGCGCGAGATCGTGCAGGAACTGGACCGGCACATCGTCGGCCAGCACGACGCCAAGCGCGCCGTGGCGATCGCCCTGCGCAACCGCTGGCGCCGCATGCAGCTGGTGCCTGAGCTGCGCAATGAAGTGATGCCGAAGAACATCCTGATGATCGGCCCGACCGGCGTCGGCAAGACCGAGATCGCACGTCGCCTGGCCACGCTGGCCAACGCGCCGTTCGTGAAGGTCGAAGCGACCCGCTTCACCGAAGTCGGCTACGTCGGCAAGGACGTCGAGCAGATCATCCGCGACCTCGCCGATACCGCGGTCAAGCTGTACCGCGAGCAGGCCAAGGTGCGCGTGCGTACCCAGGCCGAAGAGCGTGCCGAAGACCGCATCCTCGATGCGCTGCTGCCGCGCCGCAGTGGTGGCATCGGTTTCGATCCGGAGGTTGCGCGCAACGAACCGTCGGCGCAGGACAACGAGACCCGCATCAAGTTCCGCAAGATGCTGCGCAATGGCGAGCTGGACGAGCGTGAGATCGAGCTCGACCTGGCTGCCAACGTCAGCATGGACATCATGACCCCGCCGGGCATGGAGGAAATGGGCCAGCAGCTGAAGTCGATGTTCGCCAACCTCGGCGGCGGCGCCAAGGCGCACAAGCGCACGCTGACCATCAAGGCTGCACGTCCGCTGCTGATCGAGGAAGAAGCCGGCAAGCTGGTCAACGAGGACGACATCCGCACCGCCGCGATCGAGGCCTGCGAGCAGCACGGCATCGTCTTCATCGACGAGATCGACAAGGTTGCCAAGCGTGGTGACAACGTGGGTGGTGGCGACGTGTCGCGCGAAGGCGTGCAGCGCGACCTGCTGCCGCTGGTGGAAGGCTCCAACGTGTCGACCAAGTACGGCACGATCAAGACCGACCACATCCTGTTCATTGCTTCGGGCGCGTTCCACCTGGCCAAGCCCAGCGACCTGATTCCGGAGCTGCAGGGCCGCTTTCCGATCCGCGTTGAACTGGGTGCGCTGAGCAAGGGGGATTTCGTGCGCATCCTGACCGAGCCGAAGGCCGCGCTGACCAAGCAGTACGAAGCACTGCTGGCCACCGAAGGCGTCAAGGTCAGCTTCACCGCCGACGCCATCGATCGCCTGGCCGAGATCGCCTTCCAGGTGAACGAGCGCCAGGAAAATATCGGTGCCCGTCGCCTGCATACGGTGCTGGAGCGCCTGCTGGATTCGCTCAGCTACGAAGCGCCGGACCGCGACGGCGAAACCCTGGCCATCGACAGCGCCTACGTCGATGCCCACCTGGGTGAGCTGGTGCAGGACCCGGACCTGAGCCGCTACATCCTGTAACGCCCGATGGGGTCGGATCCCTCTCCGTGGCGAGGGCTCTGACCCCGCTCGCTGCAACAGAAAAGGCCGCCGCAAGGCGGCCTTTTCTTGTGCGGTCAGCGCGATTGCCGCGTGCGGTAGGCCTGCAGCACCTGGTCGATCACCGCACTGGTGCGGGCGGCGCTGATGCCGTTCGAGGGCGAGCGCCCGTTGCCGCGCAGTTCGTCCACGAGGGAGGCAATCAACGGTTGCTGGATCGATGGCGGGTTCGGGATGTCGAACCTCTGCACGCCGGCTTCGGTTTCCAGCTCCACCGGAACGTCCTCGAAGGTGGCAAAGCGCAGCTGCCCACGGTCGCCGGTGATCTCGATCTCATCCTGGCGGCGAAACGCGCAGAAGCTCCATTGCGCGATGCCGTGCGCACCCGTCCCGGTGCGGAAGCACATCGAGACGCTGTCCTCGGCGGCGTAGGCGCCGGTCAACGAACTGGCCAGGCCACGCACATCGCTCAGCGGCCCCAGCAGATGGTCGAGCAGGTCCAGGGTGTGCGAGCCCAGATCGACGAACAGCCCGCCGCCGGCGATCGCCGGATTGGTCCGCCAGAAGTCCGGCGATGCGGCATTCGCCGAATGCGGCCGATGCAGGGTCGCGCGCACGCTGCGCGGCGTGCCGATCGCGCCGCTGTCCAGCAGCTGCTTCACCTGTGCGAAGCGGGGCAGGGCGCGGCGGTAGTAGGCCACGAACACCGGCACGCCGCTGCGGGCGCTGGCTTCAATGATGCGCTGGCACTCGCCGTGGTCCACGGCCATCGGCTTTTCGATATAGACCGGCTTGCCCGCGGCAATCGCCTGCAATGCGTACTGCATGTGCGTGGAGGGCGGTGTTGCGACGTACACCGCGTTCACCTCCGGATCGGCGATGAGTGCATCGGCGTCCGCGTACCAGCGGGGAATCGCATGGCGCCGCGCATAATCCTCGGCCAATGCCGCATTGCGGCGCATGACCGCCGCCACCCGTGAGCCCGGCGTGTTGGCCAGGGCCGGCCCGCTCTTCTTCTCGGTGACGCTGCCACAGCCGATGAAGCCCCACACCACGTTGTCCAGGATCATCACGATGCGTCCAGAAAAGGGAAGGTCCGCCGGGTTCAACCCAACAGTGAGCGTAATCGATCACCGGTGGAGGCGGAGACATCAGCACCGGTGGGCAGGAAGCAACGAAGCTGCCACTGCCGGGTCCGGATCGCGTCCTTTGCGGTCGGCGTGCTCCACGGCGGATAGACACGGAGGGCGCGCTTTCCGCCCTCGCCATCGCGCGACATCACGCCGCGCTCGATCAGCAGGTCACGACTGAAGATGAACTGCCCGCGCTGTGTTCCGTCGAAGACCGCGATCACCACGAAGTGCACAGCATCGGCTGCATCCAATGGAGCGATATCAGAACCGGGGGCGGGGCGCTTCCACAGGGTTACGAACTGGCCGGTCTTGGTGGGGGTGATCTTCGCGACGCGGAACACGATGCTGTGACCCTCAAGGGCAAAGCGGCAGGCACCGTACTCTGCGCTTTCCGCTTCCGCCACGATCGGTCCGGTCAACTGCAGCCCTACGGGCAGGTAGAGATCGTGCAGTGCCGCAGTGGCGGCAGCAATGCCGCTCATGCTTCCGGCAGCGGCTCGGGCACCGTTCCGGGAACGAACACACCGTCCTTCACGTAGGCGGCCAGGGTCATGTCCAGCGCGAGCATGCCGTCGCGCTTGAGGTCCATCAGTTCCGGTTCGACCATCGCGCCATGCAGTACGCCCAGCACGGTGGCGTGCAGCATGCGCGCGGCGATCTTGGGGTCGGCGCCTTCGCGCAGCTGGCCCAGATCGCGGGCGCGGCGCAGGGCGCGCTCCATCCGGTCCAGCGCATCGCGGAATCCGGCCTGCTGCATCTCGGTCAGCACCTTGGTATCGGCCGACGCATCGCTGCGCAGCATGATCTCCATGGTCTTGCGCAGGCGCTCGTCCTCGGACAGCTCGATGAACGAGTGGATCATCACCGCGCGCAGGTCGTGCACCGGGGTATCGCGCTGGTCGGTGGAGGTGCGCTCCAGTTCCTGCATGAAGGGCAGGTGCACGCGCTCGACGATCGCAGCCAGCACCTCGCTCTTGTTCTTGAAGTGCCAGTAGACCGCGCCACGGGTGTAGCCGGCGCGGGCACCGATCATCTCCAGCGTGGTACGGGCCACGCCGTGTTCATGGAAGCAGGCTTCGGCGGCGTCAAGGATGCCTTCCCGGGTTGCCTGGGTGTCCTCTTTGGTCTTGCGGGCCATGGGTGTGGGTACGAGTGCGGGTGAAACGTGGCTGAATTGTACCGGTTTACAAACAAACAAGCATGTATGTATATTTCGCACCCATCATTCCCGTCGTGTGCGTGGCAGGCCGGTCCGGCTCCCACTCCACCCGGGTGGGCGCGATCTGCGGGGCTTTCACCGGAACAAGGGGAAGTCCGTCGGTATCAGTCCTATCTGAGATTCCTTCCTCCAAGAGCCTTTCCGTCATGTTGCTGAGCCGAATCCGACCCTTTGCACTGTCGCTGGCAATCGCCGCGACCGTGGCTGCCTGCGGCGGCCAACCCCAGGCCCCCGAACAGGGCCCGGGTGACGTCACCGTGGTCACGCTGAAGTCCGAGACCGTGGGCCTGACCCGCGAACTGCCGGGCCGTACCAATGCCTTCCTGGTCGCCGAAGTGCGCCCGCAGGTCAACGGCATCGTCGCCAAGCGCCTGTTCACCGAGGGCGGCATGGTCAAGGCCGGCGAGCCGCTGTACCAGCTCGACGACGCCAGCTACCGGGCCCAGGCCAACAACGCGCGCGCCCAGCTGGCCCGCGCCGAAGCCACTGCCAATGCCGCCCGCCTGAGTGCCAAGCGCATCACCGAGCTGGCCAAGGTCGATGCGGTCAGCCAGCAGGATCTGGAAAACGCCGTGGCGGCGCAGAAGCAGGCCGAGGCTGACGTCGGGGCCGCCAAGGCTTCGCTGGATGCGGCCAACGTCACCCTGGGCTACGCCCGCATCACCGCGCCGATCAGCGGCCGCATCGGCAAGTCCAGCGTCACCCAGGGTGCGCTGGTCAGCGCCGGCCAGGCCAATGCGCTGGCCACCGTGCAGCAGCTGGACCCGATCTATGTCGACCTGACCCAGTCCTCGGCCGAGCTGCTGCAGCTGCGCCGCGAACTGGCCGCCGGCCGCCTGCAGGACAACCAGACCCTGCCGGTCAGCATCCTGATGGAAGACGGCAGCACCTTCGAGCACAAGGGCACGCTGGAGTTCTCCGAGGTCAGCGTCGATCCGACCACCGGCAGCTTCGGCCTGCGCGTGAAGGTGGACAACCCGGACGGCCTGCTGATGCCGGGCATGTACGTGCGTGCGGTGATCGGCGGCGGCGTGCGCAGCGACGCGGTGCTGGTGCCGATGCAGGGCATCGCCCGCGATCCGAAGGGCGACACCACGGCGATGGTGGTCGACAAGGACAACAAGGTCGAAGTGCGCCCGGTCAAGGTCAGCCGCACGGTCGGCGACAAGTGGCTGGTCGAGGACGGTCTGAAGGCCGGCGACAAGGTCATCGTCGAAGGCCTGCAGAAGATCGGCCCCGGCATGCCGGTCAAGGCCACCGAGAAGGGCGCTGCTCCGGCCAAGCCGGCAGCGGCCGCCCAGCCTGCCGCCCCGGCCGGCGACGCGAAGTAAGCGGAGAACCCCATGGCACGCTTTTTCATCGATCGACCCATCTTCGCGTGGGTGATCGCCATCATCATCATGCTCGCCGGCGGCCTGGCCCTGTTCAAGCTGCCGGTCTCGATGTACCCCAACGTCGCACCGCCGGCGGTGGAAATCAGCGCCACCTACCCGGGTGCATCGGCCAAGGTGGTCGAGGACTCGGTGACGCAGATCATCGAGCAGAACATGAAGGGCCTTGATGGCCTGATCTACTTCTCCTCCAACAGCTCGTCCAACGGCCAGGCCACCATCACCCTGACCTTCGAGAGCGGCACCAACCCGGACATCGCCCAGGTGCAGGTGCAGAACAAGCTGCAGCTGGCCATGCCGCTGCTGCCGCAGGAAGTGCAGCGGCAGGGCATCAACGTGGCCAAGTCCAGCTCGGGCTTCCTGAACGTCATCGCGTTCGTGTCCGAGAACGGCAGCATGGACGCCAACGACATCGCCGACTACGTCGGTTCCAATGTCGTCGACCGTCTGAGCCGCGTGCCGGGCGTGGGCAACATCCAGGTGTTCGGTGGCAAGTACGCCATGCGCATCTGGCTGGACCCGAACAAGCTGCACACCTATGGCCTGTCGGTGCCGGAAGTGACCGCCGCGATCAAGGCGCAGAACGCCCAGGTGGCGATCGGCCAGCTCGGCGGTGCGCCGTCGGTGAAGGGCCAGCAGCTCAACGCCACGATCAACGCGCAGTCGCGCCTGCAGACCCCGGAACAGTTCCGCAACATCATCGTGCGCGGTGCGCAGGACGGTGCCGAACTGCGCCTGGGCGATGTCGCCCGCGTCGAGCTGGGTGCCGAGTCCTACGATTTCGTCACCCGCTACAACGGCCAGCCGGCCAGCGGCCTGGCGGTCACCCTGGCCACCGGCGCCAACGCGCTGGATACCGCAGCCGGCGTGGATGCCGCGCTGCAGGACATGAAGAGCTTCTTCCCGGCCGGCCTGAAGGCCGAGATCCCATACGACACCACCCCGTTCGTGCGCGTGTCGATCAAGGGCGTGGTGCAGACCCTGATCGAAGCGATCGTGCTGGTGTTCGTGGTGATGTACCTGTTCCTGCAGAACTTCCGCGCCACCCTGATCCCGACCATCGCCGTGCCGGTGGTGCTGCTGGGTACCTTCGGCGTGCTGGCGATGCTGGGCTTCTCGGTGAACATGCTGACCATGTTCGCGATGGTGTTGGCGATCGGCCTGCTGGTGGACGATGCCATCGTGGTGGTGGAGAACGTCGAGCGCATCATGTCCGAGGAAGGGCTGTCGCCGCTCGAAGCGACCCGCAAGTCGATGGGCCAGATCACCGGTGCACTGGTGGGTATCGGCCTGGTGCTGTCGGCGGTGTTCGTGCCGATGGCCTTCATGAGCGGCTCCACCGGCGTGATCTATCGCCAGTTCTCGGCCACGATTGTCTCTGCGATGGCCTTGTCGGTGCTGGTGGCGATCGTGCTGACCCCGGCGCTGTGCGCGACCATGCTCAAGCCGCTGAAGAAGGGTGAGCACCACGTCGCACACAAGGGCTGGTCCGGTCGTTTCTTCAATGGCTTCAACCGCGGCTTCGACCGCACCAGCGAAAGCTACCAGCGCGGCGTGCGCGGCATCATCCACCGTCCGTGGCGCTTCATGGGCATCGTGGCGGCGCTGTTCGTGCTGATGGGCGTGCTGTTCGTGCGCCTGCCCAGCTCGTTCCTGCCCAATGAAGACCAGGGCGTGCTGATGGCGCTGGTGCAGGCCCCGGTCGGCGCCACCCAGGAACGTACGCTGGAATCGATCGCGGCACTGGAAAACCACTTCCTGCAGAACGAGAAGGATGCGGTGGACTCGGTGTTCTCGGTGCAGGGCTTCAGCTTCGCCGGCATGGGCCAGAACGCCGGCATGGCCTTCGTCAAGCTGAAGGACTGGAGCGAGCGTGATGCCAACAATGGCGTGATGCCGATCACCGGTCGCGCCATGGCGGCACTGGGCCAGATCAAGGATGCCTTCATCTTTGCCTTCCCGCCGCCGGCCATTCCGGAACTGGGTACCGCTTCGGGCTACACCTTCTTCCTGAAGGACAACAGCGGCCAGGGCCACGAGGCACTGGTCGCCGCGCGCAACCAGCTGCTGGGCCTCGCCGCCGGCAGCAAGAAGCTGGCCAACGTGCGCCCGAACGGCCAGGAAGACACGCCGCAGTTCCGCATCGATATCGACGCGGCCAAGGCGACCTCGCTGGGGCTGTCGATCGACCAGATCAACGGCACGCTGGCCGCCGCGTGGGGCAGCTCGTACATCGATGACTTCGTCGATCGCGGCCGCGTCAAGCGTGTGTTCGTGCAGGCCGACCAGGCGTTCCGCATGGTGCCGGAGGACTTCGATCTCTGGTCCGTGAAGAACGACAAGGGCGAGATGGTGCCGTTCAGTGCCTTCGCCACCAAGCACTGGGACTACGGCTCGCCGCGCCTGGAACGCTACAACGGCGTGTCGGCGATGGAAATCCAGGGCGAACCGGCCCCGGGTGTGGCCTCCGGTGATGCCATGGCCGAGATCGAACAGCTGGCCAAGCAGCTGCCGCAGGGCTTCGGCATCGAGTGGACGGCGATGTCCTACCAGGAACGCCAGGCCGGCTCGCAGACGCCGCTGCTGTACACGCTGTCGCTGATGATCGTGTTCCTGTGCCTGGCCGCGATGTACGAAAGCTGGAGCGTGCCGACCGCGGTGCTGCTGGCGGCCCCGCTGGGTATCCTCGGCGCGGTGCTGGCCAACACCTTCAAGGGCCTGGAGCGCGACATCTACTTCCAGGTGGCGATGCTGACCACGGTGGGCCTGACCAGCAAGAACGCGATCCTGATCGTCGAGTTCGCCAAGGAAAACCTGGAGAAGGGCGCCAGCCTGATCGAGTCGATCATGCACGCCGTGCGCGACCGCCTGCGCCCGATCGTGATGACCTCGCTGGCCTTCGGCATGGGCGTGGTACCGCTGGCGATCTCCACCGGTGCCGGCTCCGGCGCCAAGCAGGCGATCGGCACCGGCGTGCTCGGCGGCATGATCGTCGGCACCGTGCTCGGCGTGTTCTTCGTACCGCTGTTCTTCGTGGTGGTGCAGCGCCTGTTCAAGCGCAAATCCTCGACGTAAGCGAAACGGTCGTGCCGGCCGCTGGCCGGCACGACCTCCTGCCATCCGGCAGTACCGATGGAAGTCATTCCCATGAAAAGTGCATCCCTGTTCCTTTCCATCGCCGCCGCGCTCGCGCTGGGCGGCTGCTCCACCCTGGCACCGAAGGACACCGCCGTCGCTCCGGCCATTCCGGCGCAGTGGCCGGCCGAGGCCACGCAGGGCCAGGTGGCCGATGTTGCCGCCGTTGGCTGGCGCGACTTCTTCACCGACGCGCGCCTGCAGCAGGTGATCGACCAGTCGCTGCAGAACAACCGTGACCTGCGCGTGGCCGTGCTCAACGTTGAGCGCGCGCGCGGCCAGTACCGCGTGCAGCGCGCCGACCGCGTGCCCGGCGTGGCCGTCACCGGCCAGATGCAGCGCCAGGGCACCGACGCTGGCGTCACCGAGCAGTTCACTGTGGGTGTGGGCGTGGCCGAGTTCGAGCTCGACCTGTTCGGCCGCGTGCGCAACCTCAGCGAAGCAGCACTGCAGCAGTACTTCGCCGTGGCCGCCAACCGCCGCAACGCGCAGCTGAGCCTGGTGGCCGAGACCGCGACGGCGTGGCTGACCTATGGCGCTGATGCGCAGCGGCTGAAGATCGCCGATGCCACGCTGAAGACCTACGAGGATTCGCTGCGCCTGGCCGAGGCCCGCCATGAGCGTGGTGGCAGTTCGGCGCTGGAACTGACCCAGACCCGTACCCTGGTCGAGACCGCGCGCACCGATGCCGCGCGCCTGCGCGGGCAGCTGGCCCAGGACCGCAACGCGCTGGCGCTGCTGGCCGGTGGCCAGCTGGATCCGGCGCTGCTGCCGGACAGTATCGAGCCGCAGCTGCTGGCGCTGGCACCGCCGCCGGCCGGCCTGCCCAGCGACGTGCTGCTGCAGCGCCCGGACATCATGGCCGCCGAGCACCAGCTGCTGGCCGCCAATGCCAACATCGGCGCGGCACGTGCGGCGTTCTTCCCGAGCATCTCGCTGACCGGCAGTATCGGCAGCGGCTCGAGCGAACTGTCCAACCTGTTCGACAGCGGCACCCGCGTGTGGAGCTTCCTGCCGAAGATCACCCTGCCGATCTTCCAGGGTGGCAAGCTGCGCGCCAACCTGGCCATCGCCAACGCGGACCGTGACATCGCGCTGGCGCAGTACGAGAAGTCGATCCAGGTGGGCTTCCGCGAAACGGCCGATGCGCTGGCATTGAATGTCAGCCTGGATGAGCAGGTGAGTTCACAGCAGCGCCTGGTGGAAGCGGCCGAACAGGCCAACCGCCTGTCGCAGGCACGCTACGACGCGGGCCTGGACAGCTTCGTGACCCTGCTTGATGCGCGGCGTACCGCCTACAACGCGCAGCAGACCCAGCTGCAGGCGCAGCTGGCGCAGCAGGCCAACCGCATCACCCTGTACAAGGTGCTGGGCGGCGGCTGGCACGAGCGCGGGTGAAAGAAAGCCGGCCAGCGGCCGGCTCTACCTTGATGATCGATGGTAGTGCCGGCCGCTGGCCGGCATTGTCATTCCAGGGCCAGCTACACCGCTTCATCGTCGCGCCGCGCCACATGGCACGCGCGCACCCGTGCCAGTGCATCGCCGGCTTCGCGCGCCATCTGCTCGTACTCGCGGCGGATCTCTTCCAGCCGCTCTTCGTCCAGTTCTTCCAGATCCAACAGTTCGTTGTTGGCCTCTGCGGTGGCACGGATCAGCTCGTCGAGCTTGATCTGCATCGCGGCGGTATCCGCGTTCTGCGTGTGCTGGATCAGGAACACCATCAGGAAGGTGATGATGGTGGTACCGGTGTTGATCACCAGCTGCCAGGTGTCGTTGAAACCGAACACCGGACCGCTGATGCCCCAGATCACCACGATCGCTACCGCAGCCAGGAAGGTCCACGGCGAACCGGTGGCGGCCGCAGCCTTCTTGGCGATCGTATTGAACAGATTGCGTGCTTTCATCGTCGTCGTCCCACTCAGGTGACGAGGATGATCGGCAGTGGTTCGTGCAGGGGCCGTGCAGCCGTCGCGACGCAGCTCAGGCGCGCAGGCGCGGCGCGTCCTGCAGGCGCACCGGGCTGGTCTGGTAGACGTGCTGCCAGCAACGGTCGACGAATTCACGGGCCTGGGCTTCGCTCAGGCGCGGCATGATCTGCAGCGCGTACTGGGTCTGGAACATCTCGTCGCGCTGCGCATTGCTGGCGCGCGGCTGGGTGATCAGCGAATCGCAGGCAAACTTGATCCATGGCACGTACGAGCCGAACGAGTTGTGCGGCAGTGCGCCGTCGGCATGCTGGCGGCGCCAGTGGTCAAGCTCGGCGTCAACGTTGATGACCGGGGGAATGGTGGGGACTTCGGCGTGCATGTCGATCCAATCGGTTGAAGTGGATGGGAGTGGGGGTTCATCGCAGTGTGGCGTATGCGCCGGTGCAAGCCGTGTCAGCGCGGCGTGGAGCCGGCGTTGCGATTGCCTATCAATTGCGCATGCTCGACCGCACCGAGGTCTTCGGCGATGTCGGCCATCGCGTTGCACAGGCGCTCATGGTCGAGCGGATGGCCACGCACCAGCTCCAGCTGCAGGCCCTGGTAGGCGGTCCAGAACAGCGCGCCGCGCTGGTGCAGCGCGTACTGCTGCTGCAGGCGCTCGCGGATGGCATCGAGAATCGGGTCGGGCGTGGGGCGGACGGCGCGCGCGCACATGGCTGGCTCCGCCGGGGAGGGAAGGCCCCGGTAACCCCACCCTAGGCGCGTCGCCCGGGTGGGGTGTTACCGCAGTGTATGCACGCACCGCAGCTGACTGTGCACGGGTTCACGGCAATGGCCGCAAACGCTGCCGGCACAAGGGTGTGCCGGCACTGAAGCGTTCATTAAGCGGGTTCAACAGTATGCTGCGTGGTGCTCATTCACCAATGTCTTCGTTCCAGATGTCCGGATGGCGGCTGATGAAATCGCCGAGCAGGTCGACGCATTCCTGGTTGTCGAGGTCGATCACGTTGACGCCATTCTCGCGCAGCCAGTCGATGCCGCCCTGGAAGGTGCGCGATTCGCCCACCACCACGGTGCCGATGTTGAACTGGCGGACCAGGCCCGAGCAGTACCAGCACGGGGCCAGGGTGGTGACCATGATGGTGTCCTGGTAGCGGCGCTGGCGGCCGGCCTTGCGGAAGGCGTCGGTCTCGCCGTGCACCGACGGGTCGCCTTCCTGCACGCGGCGGTTGTGGCCACAGCCGAGCAGGCGGCCATCGTTGTGGTACAGCGCCGCGCCGATCGGCACGCCGCCTTCGGCCAGGCCCTGGCGGGCTTCGGCGATGGCGGTCTGCAGCAGGGCCTGGTAGTCGGGCGTGGTGATCATGCGGGGGCTCCGGTAAGTCGTGGCCCGCCATGATACGGGCAGGGGGTGCCGCTGGCCCCCGGCGGTGCGATAATCGGGGCCATGAGCGAATCCCCCTACAAAGCCGGTACCACCCATTTCGGGTTCCGCGACGTCGCCGCCAAGGACAAGCAGAAGCTGGTCGGCCAGGTGTTCACCTCGGTCGCGCGCAACTACGACCTGATGAACGACCTGATGAGCCTGGGCGTGCACCGGGCGTGGAAGCGCTACTACGTGGCGACCGCGCAGGTGAAGCCGGGCGACCGCGTGCTCGACCTGGCCGGCGGCACCGGCGACATCGCCGCCCTGCTGAAGGAGCGCGTCGGCGCCGAGGGCTCGGTGGTGCTGGGCGACATCAACGCTGGCATGCTGTCGGTCGGCCGTGACCGCCTGACCAACCGCGGCCTGGTGCTCGGCCTGGACTACGTGCAGTGCAACGCCGAAGCCCTGCCGTTCCCGGACAACAGCTTCGACCTGGTCACGATTGCCTTTGGCCTGCGCAACGTGACCGACAAGGACGCTGGCCTGCGCGAGATGTACCGCGTGCTGAAGGTGGGCGGCCAGGCTCGCGTGCTGGAGTTCTCCGAAGTCACTGCCGACTGGTTCAAGCCGATCTACGACTTCCACTCGTTCAGGATCCTGCCCAAGCTGGGTAAGCTGTTCGCCAATGATTCGGACAGCTACCAGTACCTGGCCGAAAGCATCCGCAAGCACCCGCCGCAGGACGAGCTGAAGGCGATGATGGGGCAGGCCGGTTTCGAGCGCTGCCACTACAAGAACCTGACCGGCGGCATCGTTTCGATCCACTCCGGCTACAAGCTCTAAGCCCTGCCTTGGTAGGTGCCAACCTTGGTTGGCACGCCCCGGCCGCGGTCATCCGCTCTGATAGGTGCCGACCTTGGTCGGCACGGGCCTGCTGCGAGCGATGAAGGATCCGTGCCAACCAAGGTTGGCACCTACCTGTAGAAGCGAACCTTGGTTGGCATGCGCCGGAGGCGCAGGATCGGCCCCGCACGCCATTACCCCGCACCGCGCAACGCCCGCGGGGCCGCAGGGAGGTACCATTGGCGGTCTGATCCCCGTAACGGTCCCGATTCATGCGTAATCCGCTGATGCTCCTTCCGCTGGCCGTGGCCCTGGCCGCCGGCTGCTCCCAGGAGGCGGCCGCGCCCGCCGCCGCCCCGACTGCCGCAAAGGCCCCCGCCGCCCCCGTGAACGCCGAGAACCGCAGCCACGACGAAAGCTCGTACGCCGAGCCGGACAAGGTCGTCATCAAGGACATCGCGCTGGATCTGAAGCTGGACTTCGACCAGAAGCAGATCGGTGGCACCGCCACCTACACCCTGGAATGGAAGCAGAAGGATGCCAAGCAGCTGGTGCTCGACACCCGCGAGCTGACCGTGTCCAAGGTCGAGGCCGTCGCCGCCGATGGCGCGCGCAGTGCGCTGAAGTTCGAGCTGGCCCCGGTCGACAAGGTGTTCGGCAGCAAGCTGACCATCGAGGCCCCGGAACAGCCGGCCAAGGTGGAAGTGACCTACCACACCGCACCGACCGCTTCGGGCCTGCAGTGGCTGGCGCCGTCGATGACCGAGGGCAAGAAGCTGCCCTTCATGTTCAGCCAGTCGCAGGCCATCCACGCCCGTTCCTGGGTGCCGCTGCAGGACACCCCGAGCGTGCGCTTCACCTACAGCGCGCACGTGGTCTCGCGCCCGGACGTGATGGTGCTGATGAGCGCCGACAACGATCCGAAGGCCGCGCGTGACGGTGACTACACCTTCAAGATGCCGCAGCCGATTCCGTCGTACCTGCTGGCCATCGCCGCCGGTGACCTGGTGTTCGAGCCGATCTCCGGCCGCTCCGGCGTCTGGGCCGAGCCGACCATGGTCAACAAGGCCGCCAAGGAATTCGAAGACACCGAGAAGATGATCGGTGCCGCCGAGAAGCTGTACGGCGAATACCGCTGGGGCCGCTACGACATGCTGGTGCTGCCGCCGTCGTTCCCGTTCGGCGGCATGGAGAACCCGCGCCTGACCTTCGCCACCCCGACCGTGATCGTCGGCGACAAGTCGCTGGTCTCGCTGGTCGCCCACGAACTGGCGCACAGCTGGTCGGGCAACCTGGTGACCAACGCCAGCTGGAAGGACATCTGGCTCAATGAAGGCTTCACCACCTACGTCCAGGGCCGCATCACCGAAGCCCTGTACGGCAAGGAGATGGCCGAGATGGAGAAGCAGATCGACCAGACCGACCTGCTGGCCGAAGTGAAGGACATGAGCCCGGCCGACCAGGCGCTGGCGCTGCCGCCGCTGAACGAGCGTGACCCCGACGAAGCCCTCAGCCAGGTGGCCTACGTCAAGGGCTCGTGGTTCCTGGAATTCCTGGAACAGCGCTTCGGCCGCGAGACCTTCGATCCGTTCCTGCGCGGCTGGTTCGATGACCACGCCTTCCAGAGCGCGAACACCGACCAGTTCGTCGAGTACATGAAGAAGAACCTGCTGCCGAAGAATCCGTCGGCAGTGACCGAGGCCGAACTGAAGGCGTGGCTGGACGAGCCGGGTATTCCGGCGTTCGCGGCCAAGGCGCAGTCGCGCAACTTCAGCAGCGTCGATACCGCGCGCATTGCCTTTGCCAGCGCCGGCACCGTGCCGAGCAGCCAGGTCATCGCCGACTGGAGCACGCAGGAATGGGTGCGCTTCATCGACGGCCTGGGCGCGACCCAGCCGCTGGACAAGCTGGCCACGCTGGACAAGGCGTTCCACTTCACCGGCACCCCGAATGGCGAGATCGCCATGCGCTGGTACCCGCTGGCGATCCGCAGCGGTTACGAGCAGGCCAATGAAGGTGCAGCCGCGTTCATCGAGCGCGTCGGTCGTCGCAAGCTGATCATGCCGATCTACGCCGAACTGGTGAAGACCCCGAAGGGGCTGGAGCTGGCCAAGCAGGCCTTCGAGAAGGCCAAGCCGGGCTACCACCCGATCACCACCGCCTCGGTCCAGGACATGTTGGCCAAGGCCGAAGCCAAGTAAGAAAACGCGCCGGGTATCCCCCGGCGCTTTTTTGTAGAGTCGAGCCATGCTCGACTGGCTCTTCAACAGCAGTCGAGCATGGCTCGACTCTACAAGAATGCGAAAACACCAAGGACCTCCGCCATGAAACGACTGATCCTGCTCACCGCCTGCACGCTGGCCCTGGCCGCCTGCAGCAACCCCGAGGAAGAGCGCAAGGCGCAGGAAGCCGCCGCGGCCGCCGTGCAGGCGCAGAAGGAAGCCAAGGCCGAGGACGTCGCCAAGCAGTACGACATGGCCGTGGCCGCGCAGGACTGGGAGCGTGCGCGCCTGCATGGCGCCTCGCTGCTGGACCAGTACAAGGACACCGCCGCCGCCGAGCGCATCGCCGCCGGCTTCGACGAGGTCAAGGCCAAGGGCGATGCCGCGCGCGACCTGCGCCGCATGCAGGCGCTGTGGCAGTACAACCAGATCCCGGTGGGCAGCAAGGGCAACCAGGTCTCGGCGCAGATCTACAGCAAGGAGCGGGTGGACGTGGATGGCAGCGGCGCCAAGCCGGTGCAGCTGGTGTTCCGCGATCACCCGGAATGGAAGCGGCACGCTTACCTGGTGCTGCAGGCCGGTGATTTCCGCTGCCCGCAGTGCACGGTGAAGGTGACCGTGGACGACGGCAAGCCGATTTCCATGGCGGCGTGGCGCCCGAAGACCGATGAAGCCATTGCCCTGTTCATCACCGACCAGAAGGCGCTGTGGAAGCTGGCGCGCAAGGGCAAGTCGATCAGCATCGAGTTCCCGGTCAAGGCTGGCGGCACGCGCACGGCGGTGTTCGAAACCGGCGGTGTCGACGCCAGCCGCATGCCGCAGTGGTGGCAGTGATGATCGCGACGGGCAGCGCAGTGCACGCGTTGTCCGCGATCCGGCACTGGGTGTTCGACATGGACGGCACGCTGACGGTAGCCGTGCATGATTTCGCCGCGATCCGCCGCGCACTGCAGATCGCCGCGGAGGAAGACATCCTCGACCATATCGCAGCGCTGCCGGACGCGCCGGCGCAGGCCAAGCGTGAGTGGCTGCTGGATCACGAACGCGCGCTGGCCGAGGACGCGCTGCCGGCGCCGGGGGCGGTGAAGCTGCTGCGTGCGCTGGCGGCCGACGGTTGCCGGCTGGGCATCCTGACCCGCAACGATCATGCGCTGGCGAAGCTGACGCTGGACGCGATCGGGGTCGGGGAACTGTTCGACGATGCCGACATCATCGGCCGCGATGAAGCGGTGCCCAAGCCCTCGCCGGATGGCCTGCAGCAGCACCTGCGGCGTTGGGGCATCGTGCCGGCAGAGGCGGTGATGGTGGGAGACCACGCTTACGACCTGGAGTGCGGCCGCGCCGCGGGCACCCACACTGTGCTGGTCAACCTGCCGGAGAACCCGTGGCCGGACCACGCCGACTGGCATTTCGCCGATTGCCGCGACCTGTTGGCCGCCTGGCAGCAGAAGGGGTAGTGCCGGCCGCTGGCCGGCAGTGTCGACCAAGGTCGACACCTACCAAGGCACAGGGTGTCGACCAAGGTCGACACCCACCGAGCGGGTGCGCGGGCAGTTCGTTTACGCGCCCAGCGCGTAACCGAACTGCTGCTTGAACTGCTCGTTGAACTCATCAAAGGTGAAGCGCTGGTTCTGCGTGCCCGGGTGCTCGACCTTCAGCGCGCCCATCAGGTTGCCCATGCGGCCGATGGTCAGCCAGTCGTAGCCCTTCTGGATGCCGTAGATCAGGCCGGCGCGGAAGGCGTCACCACAGCCGGTCGGGTCGACCACGCGGCGCTCGTGCGCCGGCGGGATGTCGTAGCTCTTTTCCGGGGTGTGGATGACCGCGCCCTTCGGGCCGCGGGTGGTGATGTAGGCCTTCACCCGGCTGACGATCTCCTTCTCGTCCCAGCCGGTGCGTTCCTGCAGCAGGTTCGACTCGTAGTCGTTGACCACCACGTAGTCGGCCTGCTCGATGAAGGCGCGCAGCTCCGGGCCGTTGAACAGCGGCATGGCCTGGCCCGGGTCGAAGATGAACGGGATACCGTCTTCGTGGAATTCCTGTGCGTTCTGGATCATGCCTTCGCGACCGTCCGGACCGACCAGGCCGAGGGTCACGCCCGGCACGCCACGCACGTGGTTCTCGTAGGAACGCATCATCGCGCCCGGGTGGAAGGCGGTGATCTGGTTGTTGTCGTGGTCGGTGGTGATGAACGCCTGCGGGGTGAACAGCTCATCGATCACGCGCACGCGCGACAGGTCGATGCCCAGGCCGTCGAAGTATTCGCGGTACGGGCCGAAGTCCGAACCCACGGTGCCCATCGGGATCGGCTGGCCGCCCAGCAGGTGCAGGTTGTAGGCGATGTTGCCGGCGCAGCCGCCGAACTCGCGGCGCATGCGCGGCACCAGGAAGGACACGTTCAGGATGTGCACCTTGTCCGGCAGGATGTGATTCTTGAACTGGTCCGGGAACACCATGATGGTGTCGAAGGCAAGAGAACCACAGATCAGAGCGGACATCGATGTAAGCCTATGCGGTGAATTTTGGGGTGGGCCGGCCCGGTTCGGCGGGCAAGCAAACGGCGCCCTTGGGCGCCCGACGGCGCAAAGGTTACCCGCTGGTGCCGCTCAGGGCCAGAACCGGGTGAGACCCGATCAGGCCGAAAGCCTGTGAAGACGCGGGTTCAGCTAGTTTTTTCCTTGCTCGGCGGCAGGCGGGTTGCTAGGCTTGTCGGCCTCGATTTCTGCCCATTTTTTCGCCATCCCGCGGCGGGCACGACACCCCTCAGGACTCCTTCCTCAGATGTTCAAGAAACTCCGTGGCATGTTCTCCAACGACCTGTCCATCGACCTGGGCACGGCCAACACCCTCATCTACGTGCGCGGGCAGGGGATCGTGCTGAACGAGCCGTCGGTCGTGGCCGTGCGCCAGGACCGTGCCATCGGTGGCACCCGCTCGGTGGCAGCCGTGGGCGCCGAAGCCAAGCAGATGCTGGGCCGTACCCCGGGCCACATCACCACCATCCGCCCGATGAAGGACGGCGTCATCGCCGACTTCACCTACACCGAGGCGATGCTCAAGCACTTCATCAAGAAGGTGCACAAGTCGCGCGTGCTGCGCCCGAGCCCGCGCGTGCTGGTCTGCGTGCCGGCCGGCTCGACCCAGGTCGAGCGCCGCGCGATCAAGGAATCGGCCGAGGAAGCCGGTGCCCGTGACGTGTTCCTGATCGAAGAGCCGATGGCGGCCGCGATCGGCGCCGGCATGCCGGTCACCGAAGCCCGTGGCTCGATGGTCATCGACATCGGTGGCGGCACCACCGAAGTGGCGGTGATCTCGCTCAACGGCATCGTCTATTCGGCCTCGGTCCGCATCGGCGGCGACCGCTTCGACGAGTCGATCACCAACTACGTGCGCCGCAACCACGGCATGCTGATCGGTGAAGCCACCGCCGAGCGCATCAAGGTCGAGCTGGGCTGCGCCTACCCGCAGGCGGAAGTGATCGAGATGGAAATCTCCGGCCGCAACCTCGCCGAGGGCGTGCCGAAGATGATCAAGATCAGCTCCAACGAAGTGCTCGAGGCCCTGCACGAGCCGCTGTCGGGCATCGTCAGCGCGGTCAAGCTGGCGCTGGAGCAGACCCCGCCGGAACTGTGCGCCGACGTCGCCGAGCGCGGCATCGTGCTGACCGGTGGTGGCGCCCTGCTGCGCGACCTGGACCGCCTGATCTCCGAGGAAACCGGCCTGCACGTGCAGGTGGCCGACGATCCGTTGACCTGCGTGGCCCGCGGTGGCGGCCGTGCGCTGGAGCTGGTGGACATGCACGGCAACGAGTTCTTTGCGCCGGAATAAGCCGTCTCGGCCGTTCCTGCCCGCCGCGCCCTTCCGGGGTGCGGCCCGCCGCGATGGCGGGCCGGCACCGGCGGGGCGCCCGCGTGTTTCCCTTCCGCCTTCTGCCAGTTGAATCGTTGCCGTGCCGCCCTACGCCGGTCCTCCCGTTGCCTCCCGATCCGGTGATGCCGCCAGCCCCCTGAGGTTGCTGGCTTACCTCGCATTGGCCATCACCCTGATCGTGCTCGACGACCAGGCCGGCTGGCTGGCGCGCCTGCGCGAGCAGGCCAACAGCCTGGTGCAGCCGGTATGGGCGCTGGCTGGCCTGCCCGGCAAGCTTGGCAACCAGGTCAAGGATTCCGCCGCCAGCCACACCCAGCTGGTGACCGAGAACCGCGAACTGCGCAACCAGCTGCTGCTGGCCAATGCGCGCCTGACCCGCCTGCAGACCGCCGCGCTGGACAACGCCCAGCTGCGCGAACTGCTGAACGTGGCCGAGCGCAGTGGCCTGGACGTGCAGCTGGCGCCGATCCTGGACATCGACCTGGACCCGGTGAAGCAGCGGCTGGTGCTTGATGCCGGCACCCGCGAGGGCGTGCATGTCGGCCAGGCGGTGATCGACGCCGGCGGCTTGATGGGGCAGGTGATCAGCGTTACCGGCGGCACCTCCACCGTGCTGCTGCTGACCGACCCCGACCACGCGGTGCCGGTCACCGTGGCCCGCAACGGCGTGCGCCTGATCGTCTACGGCCGCGGCGACAAGCTGGAGCTGCGCGACATTCCGCTAAGCGCCGGCGTGGAGGTGGGCGATGAGATCGTCACCTCCGGTCTCGGTGGGCGCTTCCCGGCCGGCTTCCCGGTCGGCACCATCACCGGCCTGCGCCCGGACGACACCCATGCCTTCCTGGTCGGCGAACTCAAGCCCGCGGCCCAGCTCGACCGCGGCCGCGACGTGCTGCTGCTGCGCCCGGGCGCGGCAATTCGCTTGCCTGTGGCCAGCGAATTGCTTCAGCCAAGTTTGCCTTCGGCAAACCAGGCTGCCGGGGGGGCATCCCACCTTACCCCCGCGCCTTCGGCGCGCCCCCCTCAACAAGAGGTGGGCTCTCCCCCAGCCGGGTCCACGGTAGTGCCGGCCGCTGGCCGGCAACAGCCCTCGTCGCAAACGAGGACTGTTGCTCCCGCATCCTCCCTTACTCCCGCGCCGTCGGCGCGCCCCCCTCAACAAGAGGGGGGCTCTCCCCCGGCCAGCTCCACGGTAGTGCCGGCCGCTGGCCGGCAACCGACCACGCCGGAGGCCCAGCGATGAGCCGCCTGCGCGACAACCCGTGGGTGCTGCCGGCCAGCCTGGTGGTGGCGCTGCTGCTGGGCCTGCTGCCGTTGCCGGCGCTGCTGCAGCCGCTGCGCCCGTACTGGCTGGCGCTGGTGCTGGCGTACTGGGTCATCGAAGCCCCCGAGCGTGTCGGCCTGGGCATCGCCTTCGCAAGCGGCGTGGTGGCCGACCTGCTGTACGGCGGCGTGCTGGGCGAACAGGCGCTGCGGCTGGTGATGCTGGCCTTCATCCTGCAGCGCTTCCGCGCCCGCATCCGCTTCTTCCCGATGTCGCAGCAGATGCTGGCCATCGGCGGCCTGCTGTTCAACGACCGCATCGTCAGCGCGCTGGTCCACATCGTGGTGGATGAGCCGACCCTGCCGTGGTCGTACTGGTGGGCACCGCTGCTGGGCATGGGCCTGTGGCCGCTGGTGTTCGTGCTGCTGGACGCGGTGCGTTTCGGCAAGCGCGGGCGCTGAGCCATGATCCCGCGCCGCCAGGTCAAGAATCCGCACGCCGAAGCCGAACAGTTCCGCCGTCGCGCGGCGCTGGGCTTCCTGGGCGTGCTGGTCTGCCTGCTGAGCCTGGGCGGCTGGTACTTCAAGCTGCAGGTGCTGGACCACGACGTCTACGCCACGCGCTCGGAAGCCAACCGCATCAAGCCGCGGCCGGTGGTGCCCGGGCGCGGCATGATCTACGACCGCAATGGCCGCCTGCTGGCCGAGAACGTGCCGGCGTTCCGCCTGGACGTCACCCCGGACAAGGTCAAGGACATGGACGCCACCCTGGAAGGGCTGGCGAAGATCATCAACATCAGCCCGGAAGAGCTGGAAGCGTTCAACAAGTCGCGCAAGGCGCGCCGCAGGTTCCTGCCGGTCACGCTGAAGCTGCGCATGAGCGACGAGGAAATGGCGCGCTTCGCGGTCGACCGCTGGCGCTTTCCCGGCGTCGAGCTGGAGCCCTACCTGACCCGCCGCTATCCCTACGGCGATCTGTTCGCGCACATCATCGGCTACGTTGGCCGCGTCGATGACAAGGACCTGGAGATCCTCGGCGAAGGCAATGCCGCGCTGACCCACATCGGCAAGTCCGGCCTGGAGCGCTATTACGAGCAGCAGCTGCGCGGCAAGGTCGGCTACGAGCAGGTCGAGACCAACGTGCAGGGGCGTGCGATCCGCACCATCGGCCGCGTCGCCGCGCAGTCCGGCGCCGACCTGCGGCTGTCGATCGACGCCGACCTGCAGCGTGCGATGGTCGCCGCCTTCGGTGACCAGGAAGGCTCGGCGGTGGCGATGGACCCGCGCACCGGCGAAGTGCTGGCGATGGTCAGCCTGCCGTCCTACGACCCCAACCTGTTCGTCAACGGCATCTCGCATGCCGACTTCAAGGCGCTGAACGAAAACCCGTCGCGGCCGCAGTTCAACCGCCTGGTGCTCGGTGGCGTCGCCCCCGGTTCCACGCTGAAGCCGCTGATCGGCCTGGCCGGCCTGGATTCGGGCGTGCGCCGCCCGGAAGACAAGGTGCTGTCCACCGGCATGTTCTACCTGCCGGGCACCTCGCGCGGCTGGGGTGACGCCCACCGTGGCGGCCATGGCTGGACCGACCTGCGCAAGTCCATCGCCGAGTCGGTCAACACCTACTACTACAAGCTGGCGCTGGACCTGGGCATCGAGCGCTTCGACCATTACATGGAGTACTACGGCTTCGGCCAGCCGACCGGCATCGACCTCACCGGCGAGATCGGCGGCATCCTGCCGTCGCCGGCCTACAAGCGGAAGAGCCGCAAGGAAGCCTGGTACCCCGGTGATACGGTCAACATCAGCATCGGCCAGGGCGACTGGAAGGTCACCCCGCTGCAGCTGGCGCGCGGCGTCAGCGCACTGGCTGACGGCCAGCTGCGCACCCCACACCTGGTGATCCAGCAGCGCGACGGTTTCGACAGCGACTGGTCGGCGATGCCGGCTGGCGAGAGCAAGCCGGTCAGCCCCAACCCCAACAACGTGCAGGCCGTGCGCGAGGGCATGATGGCGACCATGCGGCCCGGCGGCAGTGGCTGGCGCGTGGCGGTCGGTGCGCCGTACGTGATGGCCGGCAAGACCGGTACCGCGCAGGTCATCAGCCGAAAGGGCACGGCGGCGGTGAATCCCAAGAGCCTGCCGATGCACCTGCGCCACCGCGCGCTGTTCGTCGGCTTCGCGCCGGTCGAGAACCCGGTGATCGCGATCGCGGTGGCCGTGGAAGGCGGCGGCTACGGTGGTTCGGCGGCCGCGCCGATCGCGCGCAAGGTGTTCGACGCCTACCTGCTGGGCAAGATGCCCGAAGGCATGCAGCCGCTGGACAGCGAGCGCGGCACCACCGCCATCGGCGCCACCGCGTTCGACAACGAAGACGCCGGCGCGCGCCAGGCCGGCGACCTTGCCGCTGCACAGGTGGGAGAACATCCGGTGCTGGTCGGCGTGCCTGCGCCGGAACCGGCGCCTGTACCGCAGCCGGGTACGCCGGCCGCCGCCGCGCTGCCTGCCACGCCGCGCCCGACCCCCGCGGAGCCCGCACGATGAGAGTGTTCCTGCGCTGGGCCGGCGACATGCTGCGCCGCTTCTTCAGCACGCTGGACTGGGTGCTGTGCCTGGCCCTGGGCGCGCTGATGGTGATTGGCCTGGCCACACTGAAGAGCGCCGGTGGCGACGGCCTGGTGATGGCCCAGGGCGCACGTTTCGCGGTGGGCATGGCCGCACTGTGGGGTATCTCGCGGGTGCCGATCCTGCGCATCCGCTCGGCCACGCCGATGATCTACGCGATCTCGATGATCCCGTTGCTGGCGGTGTTCGTGCTGGGCACCGGCAAATACGGCCGGCAGTGGCTGGACCTGAAGTTCTTCTACCTGCAGCCGGCCGAGCTGCTGAAGGTCAGCCTGCCGATGATGGTGGCCTGGTACCTGCACAAGATGCCGTTGCCGCCGCGCTTCAGCACCGTGCTGACCGCGCTGGTCATCATCGGCGTGCCGACCGGCCTGGTGATGCTGCAGCCGGACTTCGGTACCGGCGTGCTGATCGCCGCCAGCGGCGTGTTCGTACTGCTGCTGGCGGGCCTGCCGTGGTGGTGGGTCGGCCTGGGCGTGGGCGGCGTGGCCGCGGTCGCGCCGGTGGCCTGGTTCTGGCTGCTGCGGCCGTACCAGAAGGACCGCATCATGATGTTCCTGGACCCGGAGATGGACGCACTGGGTGCCGGCTGGAACATCATCCAGTCGAAGATCGCGATCGGTTCCGGCGGCTTCGACGGCAAGGGCTGGGGCGAGGGCTCGCAGTCGCACCTGAACTTCATTCCCGAACAGACCACCGACTTCGCGTTCTCGGTGCTGAGCGAGGAGTTCGGCTGGATCGGCGTGGCCACCGTGCTGGCGCTGTACCTGGTGGTGATCGGGCGCTGCCTGTGGATCGCCAGCCAGTCGCGCGACTCCTATTCACGCCTGCTGGCCGGCGCCACCGGCTTGGCGTTCTTCGTCTACGTGCTGGTCAACGGCGGGATGATTTCCGGCCTGCTGCCGGTGGTGGGCGTGCCGATGCCGCTGATCAGCTACGGTGGTACCTCGGCAGTCTCGCTGCTGGCCGGCTTCGGCCTGGTGATGGCGGTGCGCAGCCACAATCCAGTGCACGGCGGCTACGGGTAACTCATGCCCGCGCTCTTCCGTAGAGTCGAGCCATGCTCGACTGCTTCTGCTGCATGAAATGCAGTCGAGCATGGCTCGACGCTACAAACGCAGGAGCACCCTGACAGCTTCACGCAAGCGCCCGTTGCTACCGTGGCCAGCGTGGAATGGAAACGACTGCTTGGCGGCTGCCGTGAGGTGGTGCGCACCATCGATCTGCCTTTGCTGGCCGCCTTGTTGATCCTGATGGGCGCGGGCCTGGCGGTGCTGCACAGCGTGTCCGGGCCGGTGGGTGGCCAGGCAGCGCGCTTTGCCGGTGGGCTGCTGGCCATGTGGCTGCTGTCGCGCGTGTCGCTGCTGCGCCTGCGTGCATGGACACCGGCGTTGTATGCGCTGTCGATGTTGCCGCTGATGGCGGTGTACGTGATCGGCACCGGCAAGTACGGGCAGCGCTGGCTCAACCTGGGCGTGTTCTACCTGCAGCCGTCCGAGCTGCTCAAGCTCAGCCTGCCGTTGATGATGGCGTGGTACCTGCACCGGCAACCACTGCCGCCGTCGCCGCGCACGGTACTGACCGCCGCAGTGCTGATCGGCGTGCCGGCGGTGCTGATCCTGATGCAGCCCAACCTCGGCACCGCCACCTTGGTCACCGCCAGCGGCGTGTTTGCATTGTTGCTGGCTGGACTGCACTGGGGCTGGGTGGCGACGGGTGCGGCAGGGCTGGCGGTGGCTGCACCCCTGGCCTGGTTCGGCCTGCTGCGGCAGTACCAGAAGGATCGCGTGCTGACCTTCCTCGACCCGGCGGCAGACCCGCTCGGCACCGGCTGGAACATCCTGCAGTCGCGCATCGCGATCGGTTCCGGTGGCTGGGAGGGGCGTGGCTGGGGGCAGGGCACCCAGGCCACGCTGGATTTTCTGCCCGAGTACACCACCGACTTCGCATTTTCGGTGCTGGCCGAAGAGTTCGGCTGGATCGGCGTGGCGACGCTGTTTGCGCTGTACCTGTTCGTGGTCGGGCGTTGCCTGTGGATCGCAGTGCACGCGCGCGACACGCATGCACGGTTGCTGGCCGGCAGCCTGGGGCTGGCGTTCTTCGTCTATGTGCTGGTGAACGGTGGAATGATTTCCGGCCTGCTGCCGGTGGTGGGCATTCCGATGCCGCTGATCAGCTACGGCGGGACATCGGCGGTCTCGCTGTTGGCAGGCATCGGGTTGGTGATGGCGGTACGCGGGCACCGGCCCGTGCACGGGGGATAGGGTTTCCAGCCAACGGCGCAGCCCCTCGTGGGTGGAGTTGGTCGCTGAAAGCCGGATTGCTGAGGGCTGGCCGGGTGGGTGGGCAGTGCGGGGACGCCGTGAACCCATCCATGGGGGCTTGGCCGCGGCATCCATGCCGCGGACACCCCGCACTGCCCACCCACCAGGCCGCTGGCAGATTCCGTGTTCGTCTACCCACGGAAAAGAAAAAGAAGATCAAAAGCAAAAGCAGCTTGGCCGCCCGCTTCATTGCTTGCTGTAGAGCCGAAGGCAGCGGCAGGAGCCGCTGCCAACGTCGCCCATGGCGACGGCCCGAAGGGTGCCGGTCAGGACGACCGGCATAGCCATGCTCGGCTCACGAGCAAGCGCAGCGTCGCGATCCGCTTTTGATCTTCTTTTTCTTCTCCGTGGGTGGCAGACCTCCGAAATCTGTCAGAGGCCGGTCGGGTTGGGTACGCGGGGGTGTCAGCCGCATGGATGCGGCTGCCAAGCCTCCAGGGACGGATTCACGGCGTCCCCCGCGTACCCAACCCGACCGGCCCACCCGCGACTTCTGCTTTCAGCGACCAACTCCACCCACGAGGGGCTGCGCCGTTGGCTGGAACCTTCCTGACTCTGCGCAACGTCCGTTGTGGAATCGTTCTCACAACGACGCACAGCAGCACGCGCTCTGACCAATTTCCAGAAAAAATGCTAGCTGGTTCACACTTTTACAGCGCGTTGATCTTGATCAATGGACTTGTCGTAATCGGCCTGCACAATGGCGGCCCGTTCGGCACGGCGCGCCGTCAATCGATGCAGCGCGAGGGGGCGTCGGGCGGGAAGCAGTACTGATCCAACGGGTACAGGGAGCGCGGGGTACTGCCACTGGGGAGCGGCAGCCGCGCAGGTACCGACCGGATCCGGTCGCCGGTTGCGTCTGCGGGGATGGGGACGCAACCGGCAACCTCTATCTGAATGGGGAAGGGTGATCACGACGTCTTCACATTTCCCGCTGAACGCGGGCAAATCGTTGTGATTCATGGTGTTAGGGGTTTTAATTCATCCATGACCTGCTAACCTGCGACGATGATTCGACGCACTCTGGCCTGCATGCTCACCCTCGGCCTGGTCGCCTGCGCGACCCAGCCGAAGTCCCCACCGTCTTCGCCCCAGGCCAGCAGTACGCCGCGCCAACCCGCCGCCAAGGCCCATGGCCCGGCCGAGGCTGCGCCCGAAGCCACCGCTGCCACCGCGCCGCCGGTCGATCTCACCCCGGTGCCGTTCGAGGTCGCGCGGGCCCGCTTCATTGCCGATACCGCCAAGCGCTATGGCCTGAAGCCGGAGCAGATCAGCAGCGTGCTCGACCAGGCGCAGGTGCGCCAGCCGATCATCGCCGCGATGTCGCGCCCGGCCGAGCGGGTGAAGCCGTGGAACGAATACCGGCCGATGTTCATCAGCAAGGCGCGCATCGATGGCGGCCGCGCGTTCCTGGCCCAGCACCGCGCCGAACTGGATCGCGTGCAGCAGCGCACCGGCGTGCCGGCCGAAGTGATCGTGGCGATCATCGGCGTGGAAACCAGCTACGGCAAGAATGCCGGCAGCCATCGCGTGCTCGATGCGCTGTACACGCTGGCGTTCTATTACCCGCGCAGCGGCGACCCGGCCAAGCTGGAACGCGAAGTGCGCCGCGAGCTGTTCTTCCGCGATGAGCTGGCCAAGCTGTTCGAGCTGGGCCGCGAAGAGAACCTGGACATCACCACGCTCAAGGGCAGCTATGCCGGCGCGATGGGCATGGGCCAGTTCATGCCGTCCAGCTATCTGGATTACGCCGTGGACGGAAACGGTGATGGCCGCCGCGACCTGTTCACCAGCTACGACGACGTGTTCTCGTCCATCGCCAACTACTTCGTGAAGAAGGGCGGCTGGGTACGCGGCGGGCAGGTGGCCGTGCCGGCCACGCTGGCGCCGGGACGCGAGGAGTTCAACCCGACCGAATGGATGCCGACCTGGTCGATGGCCGACCTGGCGCAGCGCGGCTACCAGCCGAGCGCGCCGGTACAGCCGGGCGCCACCGCCACGCCGATCACGCTTGAAGGCAGCACCGGCAAGCAGTACTGGCTGGGCTTCCAGAACTACTACGCGATCACCCGCTACAACCTCTCGAAGATGTACGCGATGGCCGTGTTCCAGTTGTCCCAGGCCATCGCCGGACAGGAGCTGCCCCCGGCATGAACATCAGATGGCTGGTCCCAGGCTTGATCGTCCTCGCGTTGGCTGCCTGCAGCAGCGCGCCGAAGAAGCCGGCCACGGCCGGCCATGGTGGCAAGTCCAGCGGCACCCTGGTGCAGGGGCGCGGCTCGCGGCCGGCACACTGCCCGGAAGGCTCGCCGTACGCGGCGGCCAAGGAAGACCTGAGCACCCGTGGCAACTACACCGCCGGTGGCCTGTACAAGCCGGGCGTGCGTGACAGCACGCCGGACTACATTCCCAACGTGGCCTGCATTCCCGAGCCGGAAGTGACCGCCGAGGAGCGCTCGGCGATCGGCAACAAGTCGCCGTACGTGGTGCTGGGCAAGTCCTACAAGGTGCTCGACGACACCCGCAACTATGTCGAGCGCGGCACCGCGTCGTACTACGGCGCCAAGTTCCATGGCCGCCTGACCTCCAACCGCGAGGTCTACGACATGTACCAGTTCACCGCCGCGCACAAGACGCTGCCGCTGCCCAGCTTCGCCCGCGTGACCAACCTCGACAACGGCGAGTCGGTGATCGTGCGCGTCAACGACCGGGGGCCGTTCCATGATGGCCGCGTGGTTGATCTGAGCTATGCCGCCGCCGTGCGCCTGGGCATCACCCAGCGCGGCACCGGCAACGTCGAAGTGCGCGCGCTGCAGCCGGGCGAGAGCAACCTGCTGGCGCAGAAGCCGTCGCGCCGCGAGCGTCGTGCCGCCGAAGCGGCAGCCGCGGTGGCCAGTGCGCGCCCGGCACCGACCGCACGCGCAACCGCCGACAGCGATATCGATCGCTTGGTCAAGGGCCTGCCGGCCGATGGCATGCCGGCGCGTGGCCAGCCGGCCACCACCCAGGGCGTGGCCAGCACCGTGCCGGACGTGGCGGTCAGCAGCCTGCCGCCGAGTGCGCCGCCGGTGCGCAGCACTGCACCGGCAACGGTCGCCACCGCCAGCACCGCGCCGCGTGCCGTCGCACCGGCACCCGTGCGTACCGTCGCCGCCACGCCGGCGGCACCCAGCCTGTCGCAGCAGGTGGTGGGCGCGGTGATGGTGCAGGTCGCCAGCTTCTCCAGCCGCGACAACGCCAACCGCGCGATGGGCCAGCTCAATGCCGCCGGCATCGTCGGCGCGACCATCAGCGATATCGCCGCCGGTGGCCGCACGCTGTTCCGCCTGCGCGTTCCCGCCAACGACCATGCCAGTGCCGCGGAACTTGTCGGCCGCATCGCCGGTCTGGGCCTGGGTTCGCCGCAGATCGTCAAGGATTGATCCGCCCGGGCCGGTGCTGCCGGCCCATGCTCCCCCGGCCTTACAATGGCCGTTACGTTCCACCCTCCATTCCCGGCCGTCCCCTGGAGCCTGCTGTCCCATGAATTTCCGTTCCGCCGCCACCGCCCTGGCCGCCACCCTGGTGGTGGGCCTGGCTTCCGCCCAGACGCCGCTGCCGACCCCGGCCACGCCGGCGCCTGCCGCCGCTGCCGCTGCCCCGGCCACCGTCGCCACTCCGCCGGCCCCGGCGCCGAGCGTGTCCAAGGCCTGGGTCCTGATGGATTACGCCACCGGCCAGGTGCTGGCCGGCGAGAACGTCCACGAGCAGCTGGCCCCGGCCAGCATCACCAAGGTGATGACGTCCTACGTGATCGCCGCCGAGGTCAAGAACGGCAAGGTCCGTGCGGATGACCAGGTGATGATGAGCGAGCGCGCCTGGCGCGAAGGTGGCGCCGGCACCGACGGCAGCTACAGCGGCTTCCCGGTCAACCAGACCGCACGCCTGGAAGACATGGAAAAGGGCATGGCGATCCAGTCCGGCAATGACGCCGCGATTGCCCTGGCCGAGCACGTGGCCGGCAGCGAAGAAGCCTTTGCGTCGCTGATGAACAGCTACGCCGCCAAGATCGGCATGAAGGACTCGCACTTCGTCAACGCCCACGGCCTGACCGCACAGGGCCACCACAGCACCGCCTACGACCTGGCGCTGCTGGGCCGCGCGATGGTGCGTGATTACCCGGAAACCTACGCGTACAACAAGATCAAGGAATTCCAGGTCGGCAACATCAAGCAGCCGAACCGCAACCTGCTGCTGTGGCGCGATGGCAGCGTGGACGGCATCAAGACCGGCCACACTTCCGAAGCCGGCTACTGCCTGATGAGCTCGGCCCAGCGTGGCGACCAGCGCCTGATCGCCGTGGTGCTGGGTGGCGCGTCGGAGAAGCAGCGTGCCGACGACAGCCTGGCCCTGCTGAACTGGGGCTTCCGCTTCTTTGAGACCCACCGCCTGTACGAACCGGGCAAGGCCGTGGCCGAGCACAAGGTCTGGAAGGGCACCACCGACAAGGTGCAGCTGGGCGTGGCCCAGCCGATGCTGGTGAGCGTGCCGCGCGGCCGCTACAACGACCTGAAGCCGAGCATCGACGTGCCCAAGACCCTGGAAGCACCGTTCACCGCCGGCCAGCAGATCGGCACCGTGAAGGTCACCCTGGATGGCAAGGTCATCGCCGAGGCACCGCTGGTGGCCGTGGCCGCCGTCGAGCAGGCCGGCTTCTTCAAGCGCCTGTGGGACAGCTTCTGGATGTGGTGGGAATCGGAATGATCCACGCCCCGGCGTGGTGAACGAAAAGGCCGGCGAATGCCGGCCTTTTCTGTTTCGGGATGCCGCTTGCGCATGAATCCCGCCGGATGTGGGTAGTGCCGGCCGCTGGCCGGCTCCTCATGAACCCATCCGGATATGCCGGCAGCCGGCCAGGGGTGTGCCGACCAACGGTCGGCACCTACAGCGAGCGGCTGATGGTGAAGCTGCCGAACACCGGCGACTGGCGCTGGCCATCGAATTCGCGGGTGCTGTGGTAGCGCGCGACTGCGAATTTCCAGCGCCCACGCATCACCGCGATGCCGTAGCCGCCCTGGGCCACGACGTGGCGCTTGTCAACGCTGTGGCTGCTGCGGAACGTGTTGCCGTCCAGGGTGATGTCGCGGATCATCCACGCCGCGTCGGTGGTCACGAACAGGTGCCATGACCAGCCGTTGGGACGACCACCACGGGTCGGTGCGGTGTTCTCGCCGGCCGGACGCAACGGTGTGCTGCCGAAATCATCGGGCAGCTTCCAGCCGAAACGCACTTCGCCACCGGCATTGGCCTTGGTTTCCAGGTTGCCGATCGCACCACCGTAGTGGCTGATCGCATCCCAGCCCCAGCCGCCGGCATTGACGCTGGCATCGGCCGGCCAGCGGCGCATGCGCTCGTGGGTCAGCATGAACACCGGTTCGTTGTGCAGCTGGTTGTCCCAGCCCTCGAACTTCTTGTCGCCCAGGAGGTTGTGCACCGCGTCCTGCACCTGCTTGCCCTGTGCCCACGGGCCGACCACGCCCAGCGTCAGCTGGGTGGTCTGCAGGCGGTCGCCACTGCGCGCGTTGAAGCCGAAGCTGGCGATCAGCACGCCGGCATACGGGCGGTCATCCTTGATCAGATCGCGGCGGGCCGGGTCGGTCGGGGTGAAGATGCCCTGGCCGATGCTGAAGATCATGTTCTGCTGTTCGAACCTGCCGGGGTGCAGGCCTTCCAGGTACTGGTTCACCCAGCGCGCCATGCGCGGCAGGCAGGGGTCGTCGGTGTAGTCGACCAGGTTCGGCGAGACCAGGGTCAGCTGCGCGCCGTTGGTGTAGCCCTGGTCCTGGTGGCGGCCACCGAACAGGTCGTTGTCGACGCGGAAATTGATCTGCGGCGGGTGGTCGCGCATGGCGTCCGGGCCACATTGTTCGGCCGCCTGGGCGGCAAGGGGAAGGGTAGCGGCCAGCAGGCCGGCCAGCCCGAGGGCTGCGACACTACGCATGGGTGGAATGCTCATGGGGAAGGGGGCGGTTTTCTGTCGTTTTCTGCAACGCCACGGTACTCGCGCCCGCGCGCCAGAACGAGCGCGTTGGGATCACTTGTCTGTTCCGAAAACAACATTGTCCGGCGGACACAATTTGTTACTCGATCAGGCGCCGGTACCGTTCCACGCAGGCGCCGCAGTTCGCCTTGCGGGTGCTGTGGCCCGGCCGCAGCGGGGGATTGCAGTCAGCTGCCGTTGGGCCTCGGGCCCGGGCGGCTGGGCCGCCTGCAACGCAGCAGGCCGCCCGTGCTGTCTTTGACGTTGATGAATACTCTTGGGTTTGTTGCCCTGCGGCCCGATAATGGGGCCATGGAAATCAAGTCCGACAACCCCGACCACGGCTTCCAGTTCCCCGGCCAGTTCGAGCTCAGCGCCATGGGCCCGGCCAACCGCGGCCTGGAGCATGAGCTTCCCCGTCTGCTGCTGGCTGCCGGCATCGATGTGGTGAACGAACGCATCAGCTGGAAGCATTCGTCCAACGGCAAGTACGTGTCCGTCCGCATCGTGTTCAAGGCCGAGAGCCGCGAGCAGTACGACCTGGCGCACCAGGCACTGCGTGACCACCCGGAAGTGAAGTGGACGCTGTAGCCGACAGCTGCCCGGCCGAAGCCGCCCCGGAAGACCGCGCGCCGCGTCCGGCGGTGGTCCGTGACCTCGGCCGCCAGGCCTATGAACCGGTGTGGCGCGCCATGCAGCGCTTCACCGACCAGCGCAGCGACGCCGATGCCGACGAGCTGTGGGTGGTGGAGCACGACCCGGTGTTCACCTTGGGCCAGGCCGGCAAGGACGAGCATGTGCTGGCGCCGGGCGATATCCCCGTGCTGCACGTGGACCGCGGCGGCCAGGTGACCTATCACGGCCCCGGCCAGATCGTGGTCTATCCGTTGCTGCGCCTGCCGCGGCTGGGCATCGGCGTGCGCGACTACGTGTGCCGCATCGAGCAGGCGCTCATCGATACCCTGGCCGAGTGGAACATCGGCGCCGAACGCCGCGAGGGCGCCCCGGGCGTCTACGTCGGTGGCGCCAAGATCGCCGCGCTCGGCATCCGCGTGCGCCGCGGCTGCACCTTCCATGGCCTGGCCTTCAACGTGGCCATGGACCTGGAACCCTTCCACCGCATCAACCCCTGTGGCTATCAGGGGTTGCAGGTGACCTCGGTGGTAGACTTGGGCGGCCCCTCCGGGATGGATGCCGTCAAGCCGGTGCTGCTGGACCACCTGGCCCGCCAGTTCGGCCTGCTGCTGCAGCACACGCCGGAACTGCCCGATCTTTCTGCGGCCGCCTGACCGCCCCCCGGAACTGCCATGACTGAAACCACCGCCCGTTCCATTCCCCTGCAGATCGTGCAGGGCGACTCTCCGTCCGCCGCGCCGTTGCAGGCCGGGGTCAAGCAGCTGGGCGGTGACAAGATCAACCGTTCGCCGGTGCAGTTCGCCGACGCGCCGGTGCTGCGCAAGCCGTCCTGGATCCGCGTGCGCATTCCCTCGGGCAATGCCGTGCAGAACCTGAAGGCCAAGCTGCGCGAGAACCGCCTGGTGACGGTGTGCGAGGAAGCCAGCTGCCCGAACATCCACGAGTGCTTCGGCCATGGCACGGCAACGTTCATGATCCTCGGCGAGGTCTGTACCCGTCGCTGCTCGTTCTGCGACGTGGCCCACGGCCGCCCGAAGCCGCCGGATGCCAACGAGCCGGCCAGCCTTGGCCAGACCGTGGCCGACATGGGCCTGAAGTACGTGGTGGTGACCAGCGTCGACCGCGATGACCTGCGCGATGGCGGTGCCCAGCACTTCGTCGACTGCATCACCGCCATCCGCGCGAAGTCGCCGGGTACCCGCATCGAAGTGCTGACCCCGGACTTCCGCGGCAAGGGCCGCATGGAGCGCGCGCTGGAGATCCTGGCGCAGAACCCGCCGGACGTGTTCAACCACAACATCGAAACCGTGCCGGACCTGTACCGCAACGTGCGTCCGGGTGCGGACTACCAGTGGTCGCTGAACCTGCTGAAGAACTTCAAGGCGCAGCACCCGGACGTGCCGACCAAGAGCGGCATCATGCTGGGCCTGGGCGAAGAGTTCGAACAGATCAAGGCCACCATGCGCGACCTGCGCGCGCATGACGTGGACATGATCACCATCGGCCAGTACCTGCAGCCGACCGCGCACCACCACCCGGTGCTGAAGTACTGGACCCCCGAGGACTACAAGGCGCTGGAAGACTACGGCTACGAGCTGGGCTTCAGCCACGTGGCCTCCGGCCCGATGGTGCGCTCGTCGTACCACGCCGACGTCCAAGCCAAGGGCGCGGGCGTCTCCTGACACCCTGCCGGTGGGTGGGAGCTACTTCTCCTGTGGGTGCGGACCGTTGGTCCGCACACCTCCGCACACCTCTGCCTGCTGTAGAGCCGAGCCCATGCTCGGCTGCTTGCTGGCGGCCTGCCGAGCAAGGGCTCGGCCACGCCTTCGCCTGCATTCACAATTTGCTACACCGGCCCCGCTAGGCTGGTTTTCCACCGAGCGCGGCCGGGTGACAAACCCGGCAACTTTCGGCACTGTCGTGGTGTCTGAACACCCTGCAGTCTCCCCCTTGGCAAGGCGCCTTCGAGCACGTCAATGAAATTCAAAGCCCCCGCATTCCTGATGGCCCTGGCGCTGGTCGCGCCGCTGGCGCTGGCGGCCAAGGCCGACTCGCCCGCATTGCCCGCGGCGGCCACCGCCGATCAGGTGACCACCTCCAAGCTGGTGTACGGCCTGTTGTCCGACAGCCGCTACGCCTACCGTCCGCGTGCGCTGGACGAGGCCACCTCCAAGGACGTGTTCAAGCGCTACCTGGAGACCCTGGACGGCGGCAAGCAGTACTTCACCCAGGCCGACGTGGCGCGCTTCGCGCCGTTCGAAGCCAATATTTCCTCGGCCATCCGTGGCGGCGAGCTGGAGCCGGCGTTCCAGGTGTTCGCGGTCTACAAGCAGCGCGTCGGCGAGCGCGTGGCCTATGCGCGCAAGCTGCTCAAGCAGGAGCCGGACTTCACCACCGACGAGCGTTTTGAGTACGACCGCAAGAAGGTGCCGTGGGCGGCCAGCAGCGCCGAGCTGGACGAGCTGTGGCGCAAGTCGGTGAAGAACGACTGGCTGCGCCTGAAGCTGGCCGGCAAGAAGCCGGATGACATCCGCAAGACGCTGGACAAGCGCTACGCGACGCTGGAGAAGTCGGTCAACGAGCTGAAGGGCGAAGACGTCTTCCAGTTCTTCATGAACTCGTACACCAGCGCGGTTGATCCGCACACCGATTACTTCACGCCGCGCACCGCCGAGAACTTCAACCAGGCGATGTCGCTGTCGCTGGAAGGCATCGGTGCGCAGCTGCAGCGCCAGGACGACGTGGTGGTGATCCGCGAGATCATCGCCGGTGGTCCGGCCGCGGTGGACGGCACGCTGAAGCCGGGTGACCGCATCGTCGGCGTTGGCCAGGGCAAGTCCGGCCTTGTCGAGGACGTGATCGGCTGGCGCATCGACGATGTCGTGGCCAAGATCCGCGGCGCCAAGGACACCCAGGTCAAGCTGGAATTCATTCCGGCCGCTGAAGGTGCCGACGGCAAGCACCACACCCTGCTGCTGACCCGGCAGAAGGTGCGCCTGGCCGAACAGGCCGCCAAGGGCGAGACCATGACCATTCCGGCCGCCAACGGCGAGCCGGCACGGAAGATCGGCGTGATCAAGCTGCCGACCTTCTACCAGGACTTCGAAGGCCGCCGCCGCAATGCCGCCGACTATGCCTCGGCCACCCGCGACGTGGCCAAGCTGCTGGCCGGTTTCAAGAACGACAAGCTGGACGGCGTGGTGCTGGACCTGCGCAACAACGGTGGTGGCTCGCTGGATGAAGCGATCGAACTGACTGGCCTGTTCATCGAGCAGGGCCCGGTGGTGCAGGTGCGCGAGTCCGGTGGCCGCGTCACCGTCAACAGCGACCGCAACCAGGGCGTGGCGTGGGACGGCCCGCTGGCGGTGCTGATCAACCGTGGTTCGGCCTCGGCCTCGGAGATCTTCGCCGGTGCCATCCAGGATTACGGTCGTGGCCTGGTGATCGGTGAGACCAGCTTCGGCAAGGGCACCGTGCAGAACATCGTCGACCTCGACCGTTGGCCGAGCGGCGAGACCCAGCGCTTCGGCCAGGTCAAGCTGACCATCGCCCAGTTCTTCCGCATCAGCGGCAGCAGCACCCAGCACAAGGGTGTGGTGCCGGACCTGGCCTTCCCGGCCAGCGTCGATGCCACCGAATTCGGCGAAAGCACCTACGACAACGCGCTGCCGTGGACCCGCATCGCTGCCGTGCCGCACACCCAGTACGGCAACTTCGCGCCGCTGCTGCCGAAACTGGAGACCCGTCACGACGCGCGTATCGCCACCGACAAGGAATTCCAGTGGTGGAACGAGGACGTGCAGCAGTTCCGCACCGAGGCCGCGAAGAAGTACATCTCGCTCAACGAGGCCACCCGTCGCGCCGAGCGTGAGCGCCAGGACACCCAGCGCAAGGAGCGCCAGGTGCAGCGCAAGGAACTGGGCCTGGCCCTGGACCCGCTGGCCGATGACAGCAGCGACGATGGCCTGACCGGCAACGAGCGCGACATCGTGAAGGATGCCGCCCGCGAGAAGGCTGCCGAAAAGCGTCCGGACCCGCTGCTGCGCGAGTCGGCCTCGATCCTGGCTGATGCAGTGAACCTGCTGGCCAACGACCGCCCGCTGTCGGCGCAGGTGCTGCCGCAGTCCACCGGCGCCGGCCGCTGGGCGGACTGAGCGGAGACGGCATGTGATACCCGAGGGGCCGGCATTGCCGGCCCCTCTGCGTAAAAGGGGACCGCAAAAGGGGACGGAGGGAATTAAGTCGTTTGTGGCACAAACGACTTAATTCCCTCCGTCCCCTTTTCGTGCATGAACCGGGAGCAACGTGGGGGGGCATGTCGACCTGCCGCACACGGGGGCGGGACTACCCTTGGTGCTTCCGTTCTCGCAGGAGTACCCATGCGGGCCTCCCGTCTTTCCAGCGCTGCCGTGGCGCTCACCAGCGCCCTGATCCTCTCGGCCTGTGGGGGCCGTGCCGCCGACAGCACCGTGCTGCGCGAGTCCTTCGATTCCGGCGATACCTTTTCGCGCACCGTTGAGGGACGCCCAGGCGACGCCTGCGAGGCGGCGCGCCGCACCCTGCTCAGCCAGGGCTATGCCATCGCCCGTTCCGATGATGCACAGGTGGAGGGCAACAAGAATTTCCAGCCGCGCGAGGATGACCATGAGCAACTGGTGCTGCGCATCTCCTGCGCCCCGCGTGGCAGCCAGACGCTGGTGTTCGTCAGCGCCGTGCAGGATCGCTACGCGCTGAAGAAGAGCCCGACCTCGGCCAGTGTCGGTGTGGGCGCGCTGGGCTCGGTGTCGCTGCCGTTCGGCAGCAACGACGACTCGCTGGTGAAGGTGGCCAGCAGCACGGTCACCGACGCTGAGTTCTATCGTCGCTTCTTCCAGCGCCTGCAGCAGTACCTGCCGGCTGCGGCGGGTAAATCTGCGCCATCGCCATCGCCATCGCCATCGCCGGCAGCGGCGCCGGAGCCCGCACCGGCGGTCACGGACCAGGGCTGAGCGTGCGCGGCAAGTGGCTGGGTATGGCCCTGCTGCTGGTGCCAGCGTGGGGCGCCACAGCGTCATCCGTGGACTGTGCGCAGGGCCTGCTGCAACGGCTGGGGTGGCGCTTCGAGGACGCGGATCTTCGTGCGCCGCAGGTACACAAGGGGCCGGTGTGTACGCGTGCCTCGCTCGCCGCGGCGCAGGCAGCCGGTGATCTGCGCGTACGCTGGCCCGCGGATCTGCCTGCAGGCGAACGACAGGCACTGCTGCAGCAGCTGCTGGAAGACCCTGCCACGGTCTGCGCCTATGCCTTCGAGCTTGGGGCGGCCACGCGGCGCGCGACCTCGGCATTGCAGGGCAATGCCACGTTCCGTTTCTCCGGCCCGCAGCTGGGCTGGATCGGCTTCGGTCTGGGTGGCGCATCGGCACAAGGCTGGCAGCGTACGCGCAGTTTCGGTCGTGGTTTCGTGCCCAGTGCGGGCAACAGCCATGCGCTGCAGACGTTCTACAGCGGTAGCGTGCGTGCCGAATGCGGTGTCGGCCGCCAGGTCGCGCAGCTGGCCACCCAGCGCGAGCTGTATGGCGATGCCGCGTTCGATACGGAGTTCGCAGCAGATGAACTGTCGATTGGCACCTTCCTCGCGCTGCACGATACCGACAGCATCCTGCTCGGCGCACATGCTGGCGATTTCTTCGCCGACGGCAAGGCGGTGCGCACGTCGGTGATGGGGCGGCAGGCGTTCGTCGGCGTGCCTGGTTTCATCGAACATGTGTACGACAAGGGCATGCTGGACGACCTGAGCAACCAGGCCGAGAACTTCGTGGTGGTCGAGGTGGGTGAGGGCGCTGCGCAGGCGTTACAGCTGCACGGCGGCCTGGCCTGGTACGACCAGCGCAATGCTGAGCTGTGGAAACTGGCGCAGGACATCCCGCGCATCGGCCAGCGCTACTTCGAGCGCCTGCTGTTCGAGCGCGATCCACACCTGCGCGCACGGCTGGCGCCGCGCTACCACAACACGCTGGCACGCATGGACCAGCTGCTGGACGATCCGTTCTACCAGCAGTTCGTGATCTATGTGCATCCGCGCGGTATACGTCCCATCGGCTACCACATCGCCCGCCTGCTCGATCGTAATCCGCGCACGCCGTTTTCGATCGACCTGGCGGTGCACAATCTGCATACCACGCTCTACCGGCGTTGGCGCGAGGCGCAGCTGCGCCACTGCGCGGCTACCGGCAGGCCAGGCAGCCTGACCCTAGACCCCAACTGAAGGTGAAACAATGGACATTGCAATGATCGGCCTCGGCCGCATGGGCGCCAACATGGCCCAGCGCCTGCATCGCGGCGGCCACCGCGTGGTCGGCTACGACCCGGGCGAAGGCGCCCGCCAGCGCGCCGCCGAGGCCGGCCTGGAGGTGGTTGATTCGCTGGCCGCCGCCGTGGCCGCGCTGCCGGTACCGCGCGTGGTGTGGCTGATGGTGCCGGCCGGCGAAACCGTCGACCAGACGCTGGGCCAGCTGACTCCGCACCTGGCCGAGGGGGACATCGTCATCGACGGCGGCAACTCCAACTACCAGGACTCGATCCGCCGCGCCAAGGCGCTGGCCGAGGACGACCTGGGCTACGTCGACTGCGGCACCAGCGGTGGCGTGTGGGGCCTGCAGGAAGGCTACAGCCTGATGGTCGGTGGCGAAGCATCGGTGGTGGAGCAGATCGCACCGCTGCTGCGCACGCTGGCCCCGGCCGAAGACCGCGGCTGGGCGCGTGTCGGCCCGTCCGGCGCCGGCCATTTCACCAAGATGGTCCACAACGGCATCGAGTACGGAATGATGCAGGCCTATGCCGAAGGCTTCGCGCTGATGGAGCGCAAGCAGGAGATGGAGCTGGACCTGGCGCAGGTGGCCGAGGTGTGGCGCCACGGCAGCGTGGTGCGTTCCTGGCTGCTGGACCTGAGTACCGAAGCCCTCAAGCGCAATCCCTCGCTGGATGGCATCGCGCCGTACGTGGAGGACTCCGGTGAAGGCCGCTGGACCGTCGCCGAAGCCATCGCGCTGGACGTGCCGGCGCCGGTGATCACGCTGTCGCTGCTGGAACGCCTGCGTTCGCGTGAATCGAATTCGTTCACCGATCGCCTGCTGTCGGCGATGCGCAATGAATTCGGCGGCCACGCCATCAAGAAGTCGTAAGCACTGCGGTGGGGTCGGATCCCTTTCCGCAGGAAAGGGCTCTGACCCCATGCAGCCAGTCGAGCATGGCTCGACTCTACAAAAGCATTCTCCGATCGTTGCCACGTCATCCACGCATGGCGTGGATGTGTCGACCAAGGTCGACACCTACCGTCGGGCGCGGGAATCTGTCGAAGGCGGGGTGGGTCCGGTTGCGGGGGCGTGAGCGCCATGGGCCCGAGGCATGCCTCGGGCGGGTTGGGCAGGACGCCCAACCCCGGTCTTGCCGTGTGCGCAGGACAGCGCACACGAGCAAGGCGCGACCGAGCCTACAGGGACGCATTTTCGGCGTCCCCCGCAACCGGGCCCACCCCGCCGTCTCACGGACAGCTTGCTTTTGACGTTGGCGTTGACGTTGCCGTCGATTCGGCAGGTGCAGGGCGCAGCCCTGCCGGTCATCCCAACTGCACCCGCCGTCCTTCGCGTGCGCTGTCCATGCCGGCCTGCAGCAACCGCATCAGCTGCAGCGCCTGCACCGGGCTGACTGTCGCTTCGCCATCGCCGTGCATTGCCGCCGCGAACTGTGCATACAACCGCCGGTAGTCGCCCGGCAGGTTGTCGACCGTCGTGCGCTGCACGTTGTCCTCGGCGTCGCAGCGCAACAGCTCGCCATGCCGCGGATCAATGCCCCAGCCCGGCGCGCCTGGCGCCACACCCCGGCGCAGCTGCGCTTCCTGCACATCCAGTCCGTGCTTGATCCAGCTGCCATCGCGGCCATGCACTGCGAAGTGCGGCGTGGGCGCCGCCACCAGTGAACCGGCGTGCACGATCGCGCGGTGTCGCGGGTAGTGCAGCACCGCGTGGAAGTAATCGATGCCGCTGCCGCCTTCGCGCTGCACGGCCAGATCGGCATCGATCGCCTCGGGCCAGCCGAACAGCACCAGCATCTGGTCGAGCAGGTGCGGGCCGAGGTCGTACCACAGGCCACTACCCGGCCCGTCCTGCTCGCGCCAGCGGTCGCGCACCTGCGGGCGGTAACGATCAAAGTGTGCATGGCACTCGGCCACGTCACCGAGCGCGCCTTCGGCCAGCAGCGCCTGCAGGGTGAGGAAGTCGGCATCGAAGCGCCGGTTCTGGAACACGGTCGCGATGCGTCCGGCATCGCGCGCCGCAGCCAGCACCGTTTCCGCTTCGGCCACATCCAGCGCGAACGGCTTGTCGACCAGCACGTGCTTGCCTGCCGCCAGCGCGGCGATCGCCAGCGGCGCGTGCTGTTCGTTCGGCGTGGCGATCACCACCGCATCCACCGCTGGATCGTCGAATACATCCTGCGGCGTGGTGCGCACGTGCACGTCGCTGAACGCGCGCAGCAGGGTGTCGCGTTGCGAACTGACGATGCTGTGCAGCACCAGCCCGGGCGTGTGCTGGATCAGTGGCGCATGGAAGACGCGGCCGGCGAGGCCGTAGCCGATCAGGGCCAGTTGCAGGTCGGGGCGCATGGCAGGGCTCCGGCAGTGGGAAGGGCAGGGTAAACGACGGGTGCTGGCCGTCCAAAACTGAACCGTTGCCTTTGGAAACGTTTCGATTCACGGCGGCATGACCGCAACGCCACGCCTGCTCTACGGTGGCTTGTCCAGACTGGCAGCACATCCCGAAGGAGTACGACACGATGAGCAGTACCACCCGCACGCTGATTGCTTCCGCCCTGACCCTGGGCCTGGCGCTGTCCTCCTCGGCCGCATTCGCCAAGGACCCGGCCGCGAAGAGCCCGCCGACCAGCACCCATCCGACGACCCATGCCGATCGCCATGACTCCAACGAGCCGGTGACCGATACCTGGATCACCACCAAAGTGAAGGCCGATCTGCTGGCCAGCAGCAACGTTCCGGGCACTGAAATCAAGGTGGAAACCGTGAATGGCGTGGTCAGCCTGAGCGGTGCCGTGGCCACCCAGGCCGAGAAGGACAAGGCGGTCACCACCGCCAAGGGCATCAAGGGCGTGACCCGCGTCGATGCCGCCGCATTGAAGGTCAGCGCCGCTGCCAAGCGCTGACCCCGGTGGGCGCCCCGGCATGGGGCGCCCGCTGCTGTGTAGCGCCGAGCGTGGGCTCGGCGCTACAGCACCGGATTCCGAACCCGTTCAGGCAACGCCGCTGGAAACCCCAGAGTTGTGACCGCCTGCGCTATATTGCCGGTTCCGCCGCAGCCGGGCTCGCCCCGGACCACGCTTCGCGGCTGTGCTGACGAGGAACTATGGCGCTGGTTTTCAGTGACGACATCTGGGACCGCTGGCGGTTGCCGGCCCTGGCGCTGGCCGCTGCCGCGATCATCGTGGTGCCGTGGTTGACCCTGCGAAAACTGCAGCAGGACAGCGAACAGGCGATGGCGTGGGTCAACCACACCCAGGCCGTCGGCGTGGCGCTGCAGCAACTGCAGGCCGACGTGCGCGATGTCGAATCGGCAGCGTTGACCTTGTCCAAGGGTGTGGATGCCCCCGGCCTGCGCGAGCGCATGGCCAAGGCCAACGAGATTCCCGGGCGCCTGGCCGAACTGGGCCGGATGACCCGCGACAATCCGGATCAGCTGATCCGCATCGGCCGCATCGAATCGATGCTGGACGGACGCTTGGCCGTGGCCCGCGAGCTGGCCAGGTCCGAACCGAACTCCGACCAGCGTGAGCTGGTACAGGATCTGAGCACGCGTTATCCGATCCGCGGCCTGGTGGAAGAGCTGCAGGCCAGCGAGCAGAAGCTGCTGGCGCTGCGTGCCGAGCAGGCCGCGCGCCAGCGCAAGCAGACCGAACTGGTGTCGTGGAGTTCGCTGCTGATCCAGCTGGCGCTGCTCGGCCTGGTGCTGTGGCTGCTGCAGCGGCAGATCGGCCGCCGCCTGCATGCGGAGCGGCAATCGCTGCGCTCGGCTGCACGCGCGGCGTCGGTGCTGCAGACCGTACGCGAACCAATCGTGCTGCTCGACCGCGACCTGCGCGTGCAGCTGCACAACCCGGCATTCGCCGAACTGTACGGCCTGCAGGACGAGCGCGCCGATGGCCTGCTGCTGGAGACGGTCGGCGACAACGCCTGGCAGGATCCGGTGGTGCGGCAGCGCCTGTCCGACGTGCTGTCGCGCGGTCGCGAACTCTGGGACTTCGAGCACGAGCAGCGCACCGCCGATGGCATGGTGCGCTACATGCTGCTCAACGCACGGCGCATGCCGCTGCCCGACACCGATGACGAAGTGGTGCTGCTGACCATCAGCGACGTCACCATGCAGCGCGCAGTGCAGCTGCGCGTGGAAGAGCTGAACCGGCAGCTGGAAGGCAAGGTCGCGCAGGTGTCCGAGGTCAACCGCGAGCTGGAGGCCTTCAGCTACTCGGTTTCGCACGACCTGCGTGCGCCGCTTCGCCACGTCGCCGGATTCTCCGACAAGCTGTCGCGCCACCTCGGCGACGCCGCCGATGACAAGAGCCGCCATTACCTGGAGGTGATCTCCAGTTCGGCCCGGCGCATGGCGGCGCTGATCGACGACCTGCTGGTCTACTCGCGGCTGGGCCGCGCGGCGATGCGGCAGCAGGCGGTGGACATGCAGTCGCTGGTGGCCGATACCCGCGCCATGCTCGATTCCAACCTGCAGGCCGAGGCCGAGAGCAGCGGCCATGCGCACCAGGTGGAGTGGAGCATCGCGCCGCTACCGATCGTGGTGGGCGACGAGAACATGATCCGCCAGGTCTGGCTGAACCTGCTCGGCAACGCGGTGAAGTACTCGGGCAACCGCGAGCCGGCGAAGATCCGCGTGGATTACCAGCAGCAGCCTGATGGCGGCCATCAGTTCACGGTCAGCGACAATGGTGCAGGCTTTGACATGGCCTACGCCGGCAAGCTGTTTGGTGTGTTCCAGCGCCTGCACAAGGCCAGTGACTACCCGGGTACCGGCATCGGCCTGGCCAGCGTGCGTCGCGTGCTGACCCGTCATGGCGGCCGTATCTGGGCCGAGGCCGAACCGGACGTCGGCGCCACCTTCCACTTCTACCTGCCTCCCGCTATCGACGCGGACAAACAAGGGCCTTCTGCATGACCACTCTGCGCACCATTCTTCTCGCCGAAGACAGCCCGGCTGATGCCGAAATGGCGATCGACGCCCTGGAAGAGGCGCGTCTGGCCAATCCCATCGTGCACGTCGAAGACGGCGTGGAAGTGATGGACTACCTGCTGCGCCGCGGCGCCTTCGCCAATCGCGAGGAAGGCCTGCCGGCGGTGCTGCTGCTGGACATCAAGATGCCGCGCATGGATGGCCTGGAAGTGCTGCGGCAGATCCGCGAGCACGAAGAACTCAAGCGCCTGCCGGTGGTGATCCTGTCGTCCTCGCGCGAGGAAAGCGATCTGGCCCGCAGCTGGGACATGGGCGTGAACGCCTACGTGGTCAAGCCGGTGGACGTGGACCAGTTCTTCGGCGCGGTGCAGACCCTGGGCAAGTTCTGGGCGTTGATCAACCAGGCACCGGAACTCGAGTGAGCCCATGCCCCTGACCGGTCCCGCCCTGGGGGCGCTGCGCATCCTGCTGGTGGAAGACTCACCGGAAGATGCCGAGCTGATGTCCGAACAGATGCTCGACGCGGGCCTGGAAGCCCGCTTCGAGCGTGTCGAGAGCGAGGCGGAACTGCGCCAGGCACTGGCTGCGTTCCAGCCGGACATTGTGCTGTCCGACCTGAGCATGCCGGGGTTCTCCGGTGATGACGCGCTGCGCATCGTGCGCGAGACCTCGCCGGAAGTGCCCTTCATCTTCGTCTCCGGCACCATGGGTGAGGAGAACGCGGTGGCGGCGCTGCAGAAGGGCGCCAATGACTACATCATCAAGCATCTGCCGGCGCGCCTGCCGTCGGCGGTGGCGCGTGCGATCCGCGATGCACGCAGCGCGGTGGAGCGTGCACGGGTGGAAACCGAACTGATGCGCGCGCAGCGCCTGGAAAGCCTGTCGCTGCTTGCCGCCGGCCTCAGCCACGACCTGCGCAACATCCTGCAGCCATTGCTGATCATGCCGGACCTGCTGAAGGCCCGCACCGACGATCCGCAGCTGCACCACCTGGCCGACGTCATCGCCGAGTGCGGCCGCCGTGGCCACGAGATGGCCGAATCGATGCTGTCGTTCGTGCGCGGTTCGCGCAAGCCGAGCGAGCGCATCGAGATCGATGGCCTGTTCGATGCGGTGGCACTGCTGTTGCGCAGCAACGTGCCCGATGCCGTGCGCCTGGAACTGCAGGTGCAGGACGAAGGACTGGTGGTCGATGCCAACTACACCGAGTTGCAGCAGGTGATGTTGAACCTGGCGCTCAACGCGATCCAGGCGATGCCCAACGGCGGCCGACTGAGCCTGACCGCCAGCCATGCCGGCGAGCGCGATGGCGTGGACTGGATGCAGATCTGCGTGGCCGATGAAGGCATCGGCATGGATGCGGACACGCTGTCGCACCTGTTCAATCCGTTCTTCACCACCAAGGCCGATGGCACCGGCCTGGGCCTGATTTCCTGCAAGCGCATCGTCGAAGGTGCCGGTGGCAGCATCCATGTCAGCAGCCAGCCGGGGCAGGGCACCTGCTTCGAACTGCGACTGCCGATGCATGAGGCCATTGATGGCAGCGAGCCGGTCGAGCAGCTGGTGGCCCTGGGCAGTGGCCAGTCGATCCTGGTGGTCGACGGCGAGGCCACGCGCCTGTCGCTGCTTGGCAATGCGCTCTCCAGCCAGGGGTATCAGCTGCAGCTGGCCTCCGATGGCCCGGCGGCGCTGCGCTGGATGCAGCAGGAGGCCTTGCCGGCACTGGTGATCGCCGATGCCGGTTCCAAGCTGCTGCCGGCCAGCCAGCTGCTGGGCGAAATGGCCACGCTGGGCTATCGCGGCCCGGCGCTGGTGCTGGAGGACGCAACGGTGGATGTATCGGCCGATGCATTCCCCGCTGGCGTGGAAGTGCACGTGCTGCGCAAGCCGCTGCAGATGCAGCAGGTGTTCCGCGCGGTGGCCGAAGCGCTGGGCTGACGCCGCGGTAGTGCCGGCCGCTGGCCGGCATCGCCGTGCGGTGGGATCACTGCGGTTGCCGGCCAGCGGCCGGCACTACCGGTCCCCGGTTTCCCTGGCGATGCGTGGCTGGTATTGGCCGCTGCCGATGCAGCAGGTGTTCCGCGCGGTGGCTGAAGCGCTGGGCTGATGCCGCGGTAGTGCCGGCCGCTGGCCGGCATCGCCGTGCGATGGGATCACTGCGGTTGCCGGCCAGCGGCCGGCACTACCGGTCCCCGGTTTCCCTGGCGATGCGTGGCTGGTGTTGGCCGCTGCAGATGCAGCAGGTGTTCCGCGCGGTGGCCGAAGCGCTGGGCTGATGCTGCGGTAGTGCCGGCCGCTGGCCGGCATCCGCGTGCGGTGGGATCACTGCGGTTGCCGGCCAGCGGCCGGCACTACCGGTCCCCGGCTTCCCTGGAGATGCGTGGCTGGTGTTGGCCGCTGCAGATGCAGCAGGTGTTCCGCGCGGTGGCCGAAGCGCTGGGCTGATGCTGCGGTAGTGCCGGCCGCTGGCCGGCATCCGCGTGCGGTGGGATCACTGCGGTTGCCGGCCAGCGGCCGGCACTACCGTTCGGTGGTTTCCCACGGGAAGCGCGGCAGGGCGTCCACCGCCTGTTCCAGCCGCCGTGACCAGTTCTGGTGGATGTCCGCATACAGCGCTGAATCCGCGCCCAGCCGCAGCTGCTGGCCGATGCGCAGTTCACCGTCGCGCAGCAGCGCGAGGTCGATCGGCAGGCCCACCGACAGGTTGGAACGGATGGTGGAGTCCAACGAGACGATGGCGGTGCGCGCCGCATCTTCCAGGTGCGTGGCCGGGCTGAGGATGCGGTCGAGGATCGGCTTGCCGTACTTGGACTCACCGATCTGCAGGTACGGCGTCTCCGGCGAGGCGGCGATGGCGTTGCCGAGCGGGTAGATCATGTACAGCCCGGGGCGCTCGCCGGCGATCTGGCCGCCGAAGATCAGCGTGGCCTGGGTATTGACCCCGTCATGGCCATGTTCGCTGTGGTTGCTGTGTACCTGGCTGTCCACCAGCAGCTGGCCGACGTACTCGGCGGCTTCGAACAGGTGGGTCATGTCGCGCAGGTTGGGCGCGCGCCGTTCGTCGGCATCGCGCCCCAGGCGCGACACCAGCAGCTGGGTGGTGGCCAGGTTGCCAGCCGCCATCAGCACGTAGGCTGCCTGGCCGGGATACTCGAACACGTGCAGCTTGCGGTGCACGCGCACATCGTCCAGCGAGGCATTGGTCCGGGTGTCGGCAGCGAAGACCAGGCCCTCGTCCACCTCGATTCCAACGCAATAGGTCATGTCGGTGCCCTATCATGTGCGTCCCGGATTGTAGGCAGGCCGCCGTGACGACGGCATGTCCACGCCCCCATCGCTGCCACCTGAACCGCATGACGACCGTGCTCCTGAGCTTGGGCAGCAATGTCCAGCCCCGCCGCTACCTCCACGCCGCGGTGGCGGCCCTGCGCGAGCGCTTCGGCGCGCTGCAGGTATCGCCGGCCTACCGTACCGCCGCGGTCGGCTTCGACGGCCCGGCCTTCCTCAACAATGCGGTGGCGATCGAGACCGATCTGCCGCTGCAGGAGCTGGACGACTGGCTGCATGCGCTGGAAGACGCGCACGGCCGCGACCGCAGCGGGCCGCGCTTCTCCGACAGGACCCTGGACATCGACGTGGTGTTCTACGGCGACCTGGTGGTGGAAGGCCCCGGCCACCTGCGCATTCCGCGCCCGGAGCTGAAGCATGCCTTCGTGCTGAAGCCGCTGGCTGACATCGCGCCGGGCTTCATCGACCCGGTCAGCGGGCTGGACCTGGCTACGCTGTGGCGCGCGCATAAGCAGTTTGGCGAGGCGTTCGAGGTGGTGGACCTCGGATGACGGAGGTTGCCGGCCAGCGGCCGGCACTACCTCAACTGACCGTACGCCCGCCATCCACGCGCAGGGTGTGGCCGGTGACGAAACTGGCTTCGGCCACCAGCCAGTACACCGCCTCGGCGATCTCCTCGATGGTGCCGATCCGCGCCAGCGGCGTGCGTGCCAGCAGCGCCTCGCGGGCGAAATCGTCCTTGCCCTGTTCCGGCCACAGGATCGCACCGGGCGCCACCGCATTGACCCGCACCTTCGGCGCCAGCTCCAGCGCCAGCGAGCGCGTGGCCATCTCCAGCGCGGCCTTGGCCATGGTGTAGGCGATGTGGTCGCGCATCGGGTCGGTGCCGTGCAGGTCGGTCAGGTTGACGATGCAGCCCTGCTGGCGGCGCAGGTAGGGCGCCGCCGCCTGTGACAGCAGCAGCGGCGCGCGTGCATTGACCGCATACAGCTCGTCCATCGCTTCGGCGGTGACCTGGCCGAGCGGGGTGGGGAAGAAGTTGGAGGCGTTGTTGACCAGCGCATCCAGCCGGCCGAAGTGGGTGACGGCCTGTTCCACCAGGTCGGGCAGGGCGTCGGCGTCACGCAGGTCGGCCTGCAGGGCCAGCACGCTGCCGGGGCGCACGTTGTCGAAATCGAACGCGGCCTGCTGCAGCTCGGCGCTGGAGGTGTTGGCATGCAGCACCACCGACCAGCCGCAGGCGTGGAACTGGCGGGCAATGGCCGCACCGATCCGGCGCGCGCTGCCGGTGATCAGGACCACGGGGTGGGTGTCGCTCATCGAGGGTCCTCCAAGGCTCGGCTATCCTGTGCACCATTGTCACCGCATTCGAAGACGCCATGCAGCCCACCTTCCCCCTGCCCGAAGCCGATGCCCTGGCTCACAGCGACCAGCTGGCGGCCGCCCTGCGCGCCGAAATCCTTGCGCAGGGCGGGGCGATGCCGTTCTCCCGCTTCATGGAGCTGTGCCTGTACACCCCCGGCTGGGGCTATTACAGCGCCGGCGCCAGCAAGTTTGGTGGCAGCGGTGACTTCACCACCGCACCCGAGCTCGGCAGCCTGTTCGCCGGCAGCGTGGCCAATGCGCTGGCCCCGGTGTTCGCCCAGTTGGGTGCGCAGGCGCGGATGCTGGAACTGGGCGGGGGTACCGGCGCCTTCGCCGAAGCCGTGCTGCTGCGCCTGGCCGAGCTCGACGCACTGCCGTCGCGGTACGCGATCCTCGAACCCAGCGCCGACCTGCGTGAGCGCCAGCAGCAGCGCCTGCAGCAGAACCTGCCGGCCGAGCTGGCCGCACGCGTGGACTGGGTCGACCGCCCGTTCGAAGAGGACTGGGAGGGCGTGGTGTTCGCCAACGAGGTGATCGACGCATTGCCGACCCCGCGCTTCCTGATCCGGGATGGCGAGGTCTACGAGGAAACCGTGGAGCTGGATGCCGAAGGCAACTTCATCCGCGGCGCGCAGCCGGCCGACATCCTGCTCAACGGCGCAGTGCGGCATATCGAGCGCTACCTGGAAAAACCCTTCGCCGAGGGCTACCGTTCCGAGGTGCTGCCGCAGCTGCCGTACTGGCTGCAGGCGGTGGCTGGCGGCCTGCAGCGCGGCGCGATGCTGTTCGTCGATTACGGCTACAACCGCGGCGAGTTCTACCAGCACGACCGCGATGATGGCACCGTGCGCGCCTTCTACCGCCATCACGTGCACAACGACGTGCATCGTTGGCCGGGGCTGCAGGACATCACCGCGTCGGTGGATTTCACCGCGATGGCCGAGGCCGGCGCGCACGGTGGTTTTGAACTGGCCGGCTACTGCAGCCAGGCCAGTTTCCTGCTCGGCAACGGCCTGGACCAGGTGCTGCTGCTGGCCGAGGAACGCACCGACGAGGTCGGCCGCATCCAGCTGCGCGACCAGGTGAAGAAGCTGACCCTGCCGACCGAAATGGGCGAGCGCTTCCAGGCGATCGGCCTGCAGCGTGGCGTCGACTTCGAGCCGGCCTTCGAGCTGGGTGACCTGAGCTGGCGCCTGTGAACCACGCGTTGCCGGTGATCAAGCCGCTGCGTCGGCCGCGGTTGTGGACCGTACTGTGGGCGACGGCGGTGCTGCTGGTGATCGTGGTCTGCCTGATTCCGCCGCCGCCGATTCCGCTGCCGGAAAACAGCGACAAGGGCGAGCACTTCCTCGCCTACTTCATCCTGGCGGGCAGCGCGGTGCAGCTGTTCCGGCGCGGACGTCCGCTGCTGTGGGTGGGCGTGGGTCTGGTGCTGATGGGGATCGGCATCGAGTTCGCGCAGGGCGCGCTGACCAGCAACCGCACTGCTGACCCGATGGATGCGCTGGCCAACACGATCGGCGTGCTGGCCGGCATGGCCACGGCACTGACCCCGCTGCGCGACCTGCTGCTGCGCTGGCGCGGGTAAAGGCATGCCAACCAAGGTTGGCACCTACCGGTAGATCCACGCCGCGCGTGGATGGAATCAGTAGATCCACGCCATGCGTGGATGAACTGCCCGAGGTGCCGACCAAGGTCGACACCCACCAGGACAGACCTGCCGTCATTTCCCCAGCGTGACCTCATCCAGCACCCACATCGCCGGGCGCGTATCGCCGGTGAAGTTGATGCACAGGTCACTGGTGCCCTGGGTGCCCTTCGGCAACGTCGCACGCAGGGTCACGAAGCCATCGGCATCCGGCTTGGCCGGCAGCGGCACTTCGGCCAGCACCTTGCCGCTGCAGTCGCCGCGCCGCACCAGCATCTCGCCATGCGCGCGCTTGGCCTTCTCGAAACGGCGCTTGGGTTCGTCGTGGGCCAACTGGAAGTAGTACGGGATGCGACCTGCACGCACTTCCACGCTGCCGATGCCGTCCAGCTGCGCCTGCGGCCAGCGCCAGCACGGCTGGAAGATGTCCACGTTGAACACTGCACGGGCGCCCTCGCGCGGGCCATCGTCTTCCAGGCGCAGCACCAGCCCCTTCTTGCCTACGCAGCTGAGCAGTTCATCACTGCGGCGGCTGAGCAGCGATTGCGCAGTGAAGTCTGCGACCGTCGGCTTCGCGGCCAGCATCTGGCCCTGGTAGAACGCGGCGGCCTGCACGGCGGCGGGCAGCTGCGCCGTCAGCGGCTGCTGGTACAGCGCGGACTGCGCGGTCACCGGCTGGCCATCGGTGCTGTAGCGCACTTCATAGCCCAGCGGATTGGCCAGCGACACGGTCACGGTGTTCTTCGCGCGATCATCGGTGTAGTCCACGCCTACTTCGAACGGGGTCTGCGCATAGGCCAGGCCCCAGGCACGGTAGCGCTGCAGCTGTGCCGGCAGGCGTGCGAGGAAATCGCGGAAATCGCGGTGTTCCGGCGTGCTCCAGCCGGTCTCGGCCACGGCGGCCAGGCGCGGGAACAGGTTGTGCTGCAGGCGTGCATAGCTGCGCGTGTGTTCGGTGAACATGTTGGCCTGCAGGCCGAGGATGTGCCCCCGCTTGTCGGCGGCCAGTTCGGCCGGCACCGGCTCGAAGTTGTAGAGCTTGCCGAGATTGACCTGGGTCGGACGGCCCGGCGGTTCGTTCGGTGAGGCCGTCTGCAGGTAGTCCAGGTACAGGTAGCCGACCGGCGACATGATCACGTCATGCCCGGCGCTGGCCGCAGCCAGGCCGCCTTCGGTGCCCTGCCACGACATCACCGTGGCCTGCGGCGGCAGGCCCCCTTCGAGGATTTCATCCCAGCCGATCAGGCGCCGGTCGTGTTCCTCCAGGAACGTCTCCAGGCGCTTGATGATGTGGCTCTGCATGGCCATTTCATCCTTGATGCCCAGTGCACGCATGCGCTGCTGCACCTGCCTGGAGGCTTCCCACTGGTCCTTCACCGCCTCGTCGCCACCCACGTGCACGTACTTGGCCGGGAACAGCTCGATCACTTCCTCCAGCACGTTCTCGAGGAAGGTGACGGTGCTGTCTTCCACGTTGAACAGGTTCGGGAACACGCCCCATTCGCTGATCGGCTTCAGCGGGGTGTTGATCGAACCCAGTTCCGGATACGCGGCGATCGCTGCGGTCGCGTGCCCCGGCACATCGATTTCCGGAATCACCTGGATATGCAGCTTCGCGGCATAGGCGATCACTTCGCGGATCTGGTCCTGCGTGTAGAAACCGCAGTACGGATGCTCCTGGCCGCTGGCCGGATCGATGCCGCCATCGCCGGCCGGCAGGCGGCAGCTGCCCACTTCGGTCAGCTTCGGGTAGCGCTTGATCTCCATGCGCCAGCCCTGGTCATCGGTGAGGTGCCAATGGAAGGTGTTGAGCTTGTGCGCAGCCATTGCGTCGAGCACGCGCTTGATCTCGTCCAGGCTCTGGAAATGCCGTGCCGAGTCGAGCATGAAACCGCGCCAGCTGAAGCGCGGCGCATCCTGGATCTGCACCGCTGGCAGTACCCCGTTGCTGCCGCCGGTGGCGAGCTGGGCGAGCGTGGTCGCGCCATAGAACAGGCCGGTTTCGTTGCCGGCCTGCACCAGCACGCCCTGCGCGGTGCTTTCCAGCGTGTAGCTTTCGCCGCTGTCGCGGAAGGTCGGGACGATCTCAAAACGGATGCCGCCGCTCCTGGATGCGGCCTTGCCCTTGGCCAGTGCCAGTCGCGGGCCACCGCTGCGGGCCAGCAGATCGGCGAACTGGGTGGCGACCCGCTGTGCGGCCTCGCCTTCGGCGCGCAGCACGGTATCGGCGCGCACGGTGATGCCGCTGCCCTGGCCGGGCTGCACCGTGGCCGGGGCGGGAATCAGCATCAGGCTGCCGGCACGCAGCTGCGGACCGGGTGCTTCGGCGGCGGGCGTGGGATCGGCGGCGAGCGCCGGCATCGCCGGCAGCAGGGCGAGCAGGCTGCCCAGCAGCACTGCGCTGCGCATCCGGGCGCGGGAAGGCTTGACCATCGGAACGACTCCTTGGAACGGTGCGATGAACGCTATACATGAAAAACGCCGGGCCCGGAATGACCCAGGCCCGGCGTGCGTGCACGACTCGGCGATGTTGCCGCCGCTGGATCAGTACTTGAAGCGGAAGTTGAGGTAGTACTGGCGACCGTTGCTGTAGAACGAGGTCGGGATGGCCGCGGTCTGGTAGTACTTGTAGGTCGGGTTGTTGAGGTTCAGGCCATCCAGGGTGATGCTCAGCCAGTCGGTGGCCTTGTAGCTCAGCGAGGCCGACAGCGTGCCGAAGTCATCCTGGTAGTACGGGTTGGTGCCCGACAGGCTGATCAGGAACGAGGAACGGCGGGTGTAGCTGACGCGGGCACCAAAGCGCTCGTTCTCGAAGTAGGCACCCACGTTGTAGGTGTTCTTCGAGGTGCCCAGCAGGTTGTGCGAACCATCCGACCAGGTGTGCGAGGTGGTGCCGTTGGCGTAGGTGTAGTTGGCATTGATGCCGAAGTACTCGCCGATCGGCTGCTCGTAGGCCACTTCCACGCCGGTGACCTTGCCGTCGGCATTGATCGGGGTGGAGATCTGGTAGGTCTCAAGCTGGTTGGTCAGTTCGCTGTACAGCTGGCGCGAGACCACGTCGAAGGCGATGTAGTCCTTCAGGTTCATGTGGTACGCGCCCACCGACAGCAGGCCGCGCGGCATGAAGTACCACTCCAGGTTGGCATCCAGGTTGGTCGACAGGGTCGGCTTGAGGTTCGGATTGCCACCGCCGCCGGTGCGGTTCAGGTCCGAACCGTACGAGGAGGCGCCCAGTGCCGAGTAGTCCGGCAGGGTCTGGGTCTGCGAGGCGGCGACGCGCAGCACCAGCGAGTCGTCCAGGTCGAACTTGATGTTGGCGCTGGGCAGCACACGGTTGCGCTTGTTCTGGAAGGCCAGGCGCTCCCACATGCCGAACAGGCTGCTGACATCGGCGTCGGCAGCCTTGCTGACGGCGTTGTAGGTGTCGATGTCCTGCTTGATGTTGACGTAGCGCAGGCCGACGTTGCCGCTCCACCAGTCGCCGCGGAAGTTGGCCTGCACGTAGCCGGCGAAGTTCTTTTCCTTCACCTTCCACTCGGCGCCATAGTTGTGGCGACCGGTCGGGCCATCATTGCCGGCCAGCCAGGTGGAGTTGTTGGTCACGGCGTCCTTCAGCGCACCCGGAGTGAAGTACCAGAGGTTGCGCGGGAAGGTGCCGCCGATGTCACCGGCAAAGCCACTCGGATAGTTGGCCGTGGCACCGTTCTTCAGCGCGCTCCAGATGTCACCCGGGGTTGCACCTTCCGGCGACAGCGCTTCGCGCTTGTGGTCGGCGAAACGCAGGCCGAAGTCGATCGAGCTCAGCACGCCGCCATCATTGAAGTACTGGTTGAAGTCGAGCGTGGCCCACTTCTCCTTGTCTTCAGCCGTGACCTGCTGGTTGCCCCAGGTGCCGAAGCTGGTCACGCCGTTGGGCGAGATATCGCCGCCGACATTCCAGTCGATCGGCGAGCCATTGCCGTGGGTGGTCCAGCCGACGCCGCCGCCGTTGCCCAGGGTGACCTCGGCGATGTACTGGCGCGGCGTCTCGCCGGTGCCCTTGGTGCTGCCGGCCTGGAACTTGGCGGTCAGGCTGTCGTTGATCTGCCAGTCGGCATCGAAGGTGACATAGCTCGACTTGGCCTTCGACTCGCGGTAGATCATGTCGTACACCGCATAGTCGGTGCCCGGCACGCCCTTGTAGGTGGCGTTGGTCAGCACGCCATCCTTGATCACATAGCCCGGATCCGGCGCCTGCGACTTGGCGAAGCTGTTGCCGAACATCATGAAGTTGCGGTTGTAGTTGTTCGCCTTCAGCTCGGAACTGAAACCGTTCAGGCCGAGGGTGAGATTGTCGCTCGGCTTGAACTGCAGCGAGACCAGGCCACCCTTGCGCTCGCGGGTCTGCTCGAACAGGGTCGAGCCCAGCAGGCCGGGAACTTCCACGCCATTGAGATCGGGATGCGGCGCAACGCCCTTTGCCGCGTTGCCCTTCACCACGTCGTCGTTCGGGCCGAGGGTGAAGAAGCCACCCGGGATTTCCTGCGCTTCACGGCGCAGTTCGCGCTTCTGGCTGAAGCCCTGCACCATCACGCCGAAGGTGCCTTCGTCGTTCTTGTAGTTGAACAGTGCCGAGTACTGCGGGTCGTTCGACTTGGCCTGGTCCGAACGCACCATGCCGATCGAGCCTTCAGCGGTGAACTGCTTGGAGAATTCCAGCGGCTTGCGGGTGATGATGTTGACGGTACCGGTGGTGCCGCCGTCCTGCAGCTTGGCCTGCGAGGACTTGTTCACTTCCACCGAGCTGACCAGTTCCGACGGCAGCAGCGAGTAGCTGACGCTGCGGCCGACGTTGTTGCCCTGGCTGAGCACGAACCAGTCGGCCGAGCCCACGGTGTGGCCGTTGATCAGGGTCTGGGTCAGGCTCGGGCTGGTGCCGCGCAGGCTGACACGGTCGGCTTCGTCGAAGCCGCCTTCATCGGCGCTGGACGAGCTGATGTTGACGCCCGGCAGGCGCTGCAGGGTGTCGGCGACGTTGTGCGCCGGCAGCTTGCCCACGTCCTCGGCGGTGACCACTTCCACGCGCGCATTGGCTTCGCGCTTGGTGTCCAGCGACTTTTCCATCGAGCCACGGATACCGGTAACCGTCACGGTGTCCAGGTCGGTGGCGGTCGGGGCGGCCTGCTGCGCGTGCGCACTGAAGGCGATGCAGCTGACGATGGCGGCCGAAAGCAGGGTCTTGCGGGTGTTCATGATGTCTCTCCTCATCACTCGATTGGATGCCGGCGGCGGTGTTCGGTTACGGTTGCGAAGACATGCGCGGGGCGGCGGCGAAGTCCCGTGCGTTGGCGTGCCACGTACAGCGTGCTGCGATTGCGTTGAAGCCTGTTGCGGTGTCAGGCGGCCGACTGCTGCAGATACCAGCTGGCAGCGCCGACCACGCCCAGCTGGCCGTGCTCGACGACCTTCACCGGGATGCGTGCCAGCGCTTCGCCCATCGGCCCCTTCTGCAGGTAGCGTTCGACGAAGGTGCTGGCGTGCAGGTATTCGCGGATCTGCGGCAGGATGCCGCCGGCCAGGTAGACGCCACCGTGGGCGCCATAGAACAGCGCCATGTCGCCGATGGTGCTGCCGAGCAGGCCGCAGAACACATCCAGCGCCTGGCGCGCGTGCGCATCGGTATCGGCCATGGCAGCGGCGGTGACCGCGTCGGGGCTGGCCAGCGTCGGTGCCTGGCCCTGCAGCGCACACACTGCGCGGTACAGGTTCATCAGGCCCGGGCCGGAGATCGCATGCTCGATCGACACGTGGGCGCGGTCGCGCTGCATGTGGCGGACGATGGCCATTTCCAGTTCGGTGCTGGCCGCCAGGGTCGGCTGGCCGGCTTCGGTCGGCAGGACCACCGGACCATGCGCGGTGGGAATCCACAGCGCGGCGCCGAGACCGGTGCCAGGGCCGACCACCAGGGTCGGGCCACGCGCGGCGGTGTCCGGCCCGCACAGGTGCAGCACGCCGCTGGCGTCCACCTGGGCGGCGGCATAGGCCACCGCTTCGAAGTCGTTGACGATGTAGACCCGCTGCAGGCCGACGTCCGCTTCCACCTGGCGTGCCGACAGCGGCCACGGCAGGTTGGCGGTGATCACCGTGCCGTCCTCGCGGGCGTAGCCGGCGCTGGCAACCACGCAATGCGTGGGCCGCGGGCCTTCGCCAAGGAAGTCGGACAGGATCGCGCTGAGGCCGGCATGGTCGGCATTGCGGTACTTGCGGTACTCCAGCACCTGCACCGGGTGGGCGGCATCACCGCTGGCCTGGACCCGGGCCACGCGCACATGGGTGCCACCGACGTCGGCGGCCAGGAACGAGGGCGCGACTCGGGACAGGACATGGGCCGGGGCGGGGTGGCTGGCGGTCACGCGGGCTCCTGCTGCAGGTGAGGCCGGCCCCGGGATCGGGGGCGGCGATTGGGGCGGAGTCTGTAACCGTGCTGACAACGATGTCAACGAGTTCGTGACACTTTCGTTGCTGCGCCGCAACGAATGCGGCAGGCGGTAAACGTTTACATGACGTGAGTGCTGGATTCACACGGGAACCGTTGCAGCACGGGGCTCAAGGCCAATGGCGCATTCAGCGCGGTGCACAGCAATCGGCTTGCGCAGTGCAGCATGAGGTTCACAAGGGCGTGCATGGAAGTTGACAAACCGCCGTTGTCCATCGAAAGAATGTGACAACGTTGTTCCCAGCCACTCTCCGACGCCGCGTTCTGCGGCCGTCGCCGCAGGAGCCCTCCTGATGTCCGCCGTCCCCGCTGCAAGCGCGCGCCCGAACGTGGCCACCTCCATCGCCATCGTTGGCGTGTTGTTCTTCCTGATCGGCTTCTTCACCTGGCTCAACGGCCCGCTGATCACCTTCGTCAAGTTGGCCTTCGAACTCAGCGAGGTCGGCGCCTTCCTGGTGCTGATGGTGTTCTACCTGTCCTACTTCTTCCTGGCCCTGCCGGCGTCGTGGATCCTGCGCCGCACCGGCATGAAGAAGGGCCTCAGCCTGAGCCTGCTGGTGATGGCCGGTGGTGCCGCGTTGTTCGGTGAATTCGCCACCCAGCGCTGGTACCCGGGTGCGCTCGGCGGCCTGTTCGTGATCGGCAGCGGCCTGGCGCTGCTGCAGACCGCGATCAACCCCTACATCTCCATCCTCGGCCCGATCGAGACGGCGGCACGCCGCATCGCGCTGATGGGCATCTGCAACAAGATCGCTGGCATGCTGGCGCCGGTGCTGATCGGCACCGTAGTGCTGCACGGCATCGGCGATCTCTCGGCCACGGTGGCCGCTGCGGATGAAGCCACCAAGGCGCAGTTGTTGAACGAATTCGCCGCCAAGATCCATGCGCCGTACCTGGCGATGGCCGGCCTGCTGGTGCTGCTGGCGGTGGCCGTGCTGTTCTCGCCGCTGCCGGAAATCAAGTCGTCCGAAGCCAACGCCACGCCGGTCGCGGCCGGTGCCGCCGAACGCCGCAGCATCTTCCAGTTCCCGCACCTGTGGCTGGGCGTGCTGTGCCTGTTCGTCTACGTGGGTGTGGAGGTGATGGCCGGTGATGCGATCGGTACCTACGGCCATGGTTTCGACCTGCCGCTGGACCAGACCAAGATGTTCACCTCGCTCACCCTGGGCGCGATGCTGGTCGGCTACGTGGTCGGCCTGCTGGTGATTCCCACCGTGGTGTCGCAGTCGCGCTACCTGACCTTCTCGGCGGTGCTGGGCGTGGTGTTCTGCCTCGGCGCCTGGGCTACCCACGGCTACGTATCGGTGGCCTTCGTGGCCCTGCTGGGCTTCGCCAACGCCATGATGTGGCCGGCGATCTTCCCGCTGGCCATCCGCGGCCTGGGCCGCTTCACCGAGACTGGCTCGGCCCTGCTGGTGATGGGCATCGCCGGCGGCGCGATCATTCCGCAGCTGTTCGCCGTGCTCAAGCAGCACATCGACTTCCAGCTGGTGTTCGTGCTGCTGATGGTGCCCTGCTACCTGTACATCCTGTTCTACTCGGTGATCGGCCACCGCGCCGGCCTGCCGCAGGACAAGGCCTGATCGGCGATGATGGACGGCAGCCAACCCCAGGGAAAACCCATGCGCAGAGCGACCATCAAGGACGTTGCGGAGAAGGCCAAGGTCTCGCTGAAGACGGTCTCGCGGGTGATCAACAACGAGCCCTCGGTCATGCAGGCCACCCGTGCGCGGGTGCTGCGTGCCATCGCCGAGCTCGACTACGAACCCGATCCGTCGGCGCGCAACCTGCGCAGCGGCACCACCTTCGTGATCGGGCTGGTCTACGACAACCCGAATCCGTACCACATCATCGGCGTGCAGAACGGCGTGCTGGCCGCCTGCCGCGAGACCGGCTTCGGCCTGCAGATCCATCCCTGTGATTCCAGCTCGCCGCTGCTGGCCGATGAACTGGCCGACTGGGTGCAGCGTTCGCGCCTGGCCGGGCTGGTGCTGACGGCGCCGATGTCCGAACGCCGCGACCTGATCCAGGCGTTGACCGCGCGTGGCATCAAGCTCGTGCGCATCATCGCCGCCACCGAAGACCCGGCCGACGGTGCCTGCGTGTTCGTCGACGACCGCGAGGCGGCCTACGAGATCACCGAGCACCTGATCCAGCTGGGCCACCAGCGCATCGGCTTCCTCTGGGGCGGCATTTCGCACCGATCCTCGGGCGAGCGCTATGCCGGTTACGAAGCCGCGCTGAAGGACTACGGCATGACCGTGGACAAGCACCTGGTGGTGCAGGGCGACTACACCTTCGACGATGGCTTCCGCGGTGCACGCCGCCTGCTGGCGCTGCGCGAACCGCCCACCGCCATCTTCGGTTCCAACGACGAAATAGCCGCCGGTGTGCTGGCCGCCGCGAAGTCAGCCGGCATGAACGTGCCGTACGACCTGTCCATCGCCGGTTTCGAGGACAGCCCGTTCTCGCGCCAGTCGTGGCCGCCGCTGACCACCGCCAAGCAGGCCACCGAAGACATCGCTCGCCATGCCGCGCGCCTGCTGATCGCGCAGCTGCGCAGCGACGCCTATGACGACGCGCCCGCGCCGCTGCACAACCAGGGCTTCGTGCCGCAGCTGGTGGTGCGCGGTTCGACCGCGCCGATGCGCCCGGCCGGCGCACGCCCCCTTCCTTCCGATCCTGCCTGAGCCTGCCATGTCGCTGTCAGACCCCACGTCCACCCTGATGTTCGCCGAGGCCGCGGAAGCGGCCGACGTGGTCGCGCGCCAGTTCTCGCGCAACCACGCCACCATGGAAACCCTGGCCGCCAGCCTGCGCGCCGCGCCGCCGCCGTTCGTGGTCACCTGCGCACGCGGCAGCTCCGATCATGCCGCCACCTATGGCAAATACCTGCTGGAAACCCAGCTGGGCCTGGTGGTCGCATCGGCTTCGCCGTCGGTGGGCTCGGTCTATGCCGCGCCGCTTCAGTTGCGCGGTGCGCTGTTCATCGTCATTTCGCAGTCGGGCAAGAGCCCGGACCTGCTGCGCAACGCGGAAGCTGCCAAGGCCGCCGGTGCGCGCGTGATCGCGCTGGTCAACGTCGAGGATTCGCCGCTGGCGCAGCTGGCCGACACGGTCATTCCGCTGCATGCCGGTGCCGAAAAGAGCGTGGCGGCCACCAAGAGCTACCTGGCCTCGCTGGCCGCACTGCTGCAGCTGGCCGCGTACTGGAAGCAGGACAGCAGCCTGCGTGCGGCGCTGGACCTGCTGCCGGACGCGATGCGCGAGGCCTGGCAGTGCGACTGGAGCGTGGTGACCGAAGGCCTGGTCGATGCCACCAACCTGTTCGTGCTCGGCCGTGGCCTGGGCCTGGGCGCGGCGCAGGAAGCGGCGCTGAAGTTCAAGGAAACCTGCAGCCTGCACGCCGAAGCCTACAGCTCGGCCGAGGTCAAGCATGGCCCGATGGCGCTGGTCGGCCGTGGTTTCCCGGTGCTGGCCTTCGCCCAGCCGGACGAAACTGGTGCCGGAACCCGTGCGGTGGTCGATGAGTTCACCACGCGCGGCGCGCAGGTGTGGATGGCCGGTGCCGGTGGCAACCTGCCGGTGGCCGCCGCGCCGCACCCGCTGTGCGCACCACTGCTGACCGTGCAGAGCTTCTATCGCGCGATCAACGCGTTGGCGCTGCGTCGTGGCTTCAACCCGGACCTGCCGCCGCATCTGAACAAGGTTACGGAGACGGTGTGATGGCAACGGTGCTGCGCAACGCCCGCATTCTTGCCGGCGATGAGTTCCGCGACGATCTGGCGGTCGTGATCGAGGACGGTCGCATCAGCGCGCTGCTGCCTGACGCTGCGCCGCAGCTCGGCCAGGCCGCCGAGCAGGTGGACCTGGGCGGGGGCTGGCTGTTGCCCGGTTTCATCGATGTGCAGGTCAACGGTGGTGGCGGTGCGCTGTTCAACAACACGCCGGACGTGGCGGCACTGCGCACCATCGCGCAGGCGCACCGTCGTTTCGGTACCACCGCGATGCTGCCGACGCTGATCAGCGATGACGTGGGCGTGATGCGTGAGGCGATCAGTGCGATGCGCGAGGCAATCGCGCAGGGCGTGCCGGGCGTGATCGGCATCCATCTGGAAGGCCCGTACATCGCGCCGGCGCGCAAGGGCACGCACGATGCCAGCAAGTTCCGCGTGCCGGACGAAGAAGAGATCGCGCTGGCCGCATCGCTGGACAACGGCGTGACCCTGCTGACCCTGGCGCCGGAACGCGTGCCGCTGGAGACCATCCGTGCGCTGGTCGAGCGCGGCGTGATCGTCGCTGCTGGGCACACCGCAGGCACCTATGAAGAGATCCGCGCCGGCCTGGATGCCGGTGTGCGTGGCTTCACCCATCTGTACAACGCGATGTCGCCGCTGCAGGGCCGTGAGCCCGGCGCGGTGGGCGCTGCGCTGGAAGACCGCGACAGCTGGATCGGCATCATCGTCGATGGCGTGCATGTGCATCCGGCCAGCCTGCGCGTGGCGCTGGCGGCCAAGCCGCGCGGCCGCCTGCTGCTGGTGACCGATGCGATGCCGCCGGTCGGCGCCGACGATCCCAGCTACGTGCTGTATGGCGAAATCATCACCGCCATCGATGGCGTGGTGCGCAATGCCGCCGGTTCGCTGGCCGGTTCGGCGCTGGACATGGCCACCGCCGTGCGCAATACCGTGCAGCTGCTCGGCCAACCGCTGGCCGAAGCGGCGCGCATGGCCTCGACCTATCCGGCGCAGTTCCTCAACGTCGACGACCGCCTCGGCCACATCGCCGAGGGCTACCAGGCCGACCTAGTCCTGCTGGATGACGCCCTGCAGGTGCGTGGTACCTGGATTGCCGGACAGTACGAGGCCGCCTGATGGCCGATCCCTTGAAGGGAAGCATGCCGCCGCGCCGCCTGGGCTCGATCGATGCCCTGCGCGGCATCACCGTGGCGGCAATGCTGCTGGTCAACAACCCGGGTGACTGGAGCGCGGTGTTCGCACCGCTGCGCCATTCGGAATGGCATGGCTGCACGCCCACCGATCTGGTGTTCCCGTTCTTCCTGTTCCTGATCGGCGTGTCGATGGCCTTCAGCGTGGCACCGCGCGCGCGGGATGCGGCGGCGCGACCGGCATTGGCGCGCGGCGTGCTGGAACGCGCGCTGCGCATCCTGGTGGCCGGTGCGCTGCTGCACCTGCTGATCTGGTGGGCGCTGCATACCCCTCACTTCCGCATCTGGGGCGTGCTGCAGCGGATTGCCGTATGTGCGGCGCTGGTGGGGGTGTTGGCCGTGTATGCGCGGCCGCGCATGCAGGCCGGCGTGCTGGTCGCGCTGTTGGTGGGCTACACCGTGCTGTTGCTGGGCATCGGCGACCTGGCGCCGTGGACCAACCCGGCCAGCCGCCTGGATACCACGCTGTTCGCACCGTGGATCTACCAGTGGCACGCCGATACCGGGCTCGGACATGACCCGGAAGGATTGCTGAGCACGCTGGGCGCGCTGGCCAGCACGGTGCTCGGCCTGATTGCCGGTGGCCTGCTGCGCAACGGGCGTTCGGCGGCATTGGCCGGCCTGGGTGTGGCAACCGCCGTGCTGGGCCTGCTGCTGGCTACGGTGCTGCCGCTGAACAAGCAGCTGTGGACGCCCAGCTATGTGCTGTGGACCGGCGGGCTGGCCGCGCTGGCGCTGTGGCTGGGCCACGTGCTGATCGACCAGAAGGGCTGGCCGGCGCTGGGCCGGCGCTTCGGGGTCAACGCGATCACCGCGTACCTGGGGGCATCGGTGATGTCGGTGGCGCTGATGGCGACCGGCGCCTGGGGCTGGATCGGGCAGCAGCTGGCCAATGCGATGCCGCAGGCGCTGGAACTGGCGTCGATGCTGCAGGCGCTGGTGTTCGTCGCGCTGTGGTGGGGCGTGGCGTGGTGGCTGGACCGGCGGAAGATCTATCTGAAGATCTGACCCCCGGCGGCGCGCCACATCCACGCATGGCGTGGATCTACTGGCGTATCGGGGTTCATCCACGCATGGCGTGGATCTACTGGCGTATCGGGGTTCATCCACGCATGGCGTGGATCTACTGGCGTATCGGGGTTCATCCACGCATGGCGTGGATCTACTGGCGTATCGGGGTTCATCCACGCATGGCGTGGATCTACTGGCGTATCGGGGTTCATCCACGCATGGCGTGGATCTACTGGCCAATCCGCCTCCATCGCGTTCGCCCCTCGCCCGGTAGATCCACGCCATGCGTGGATGCTCTCCGCGTGGCGCGCGATCACCGCCATGATGAACGGTTTCAGCCACGTAGAGGCGAGGTGATGCCCGATCAAGTTCGCATCTGAACTGTGATAACCGGCACGCAATTTCACCTATCGAAACCATTCACCACGCGGCAGACTGCCTTCGCAGTACCGCATGCCCGCAGTTCCTGATCCCCTGTCCAGGAGTGCTGTATGTCCCGTGCCGCCCCGCGCGCTTTCCGTCCCCGCCGCCTCACTGTTTCCGTGTTGCAGGCCTTGGCTGTCCCGTCCGTCATGCTGTTGACCGCCAGTGTCGCCTGGGCCGGCTGTGACAATGCCGCCCCGGCCGCAGGCCAGACGGTCACCTGCGATGCCAGCGCGCCGAATCCGCAGACCGTTCCCATCGCTGCCACTGGTGCGGCGGGTATCACCGTCAATGTCGCCAGCACGGCACAACTGCAACAGAGCGGTGGTGGCAGTGCGATTTCGCTGGTCGGGGCCGGCGGGCACCTGCTGTCCAACCTCGGCACGATCAGTTCGGTGGGGGGCGTGGCTGTCCAGCTTGGCGGTGGCAGCCGCGTCGAAAACGCCGGCAGCATCAGCACCGGCAACAACACGGCCCTGCAGTTCGTTGGCGCCGGCGACAGCGTGCTGGTCAACAGCGGAACGATCAGCGGGCGCACCGGCGTGCAGTTCGGCGCCGGCAATGATCGCCTGGAAATGCAGGCCGGCAGCATCACCGGCGGCGTCCTGCAGGGCGACGGCAACGACGTGCTGCTGCTGAGCAATGGCACCATCGACAGCGTCGACCAGGGCAGCGGCGATGACCAGATGACCGTCACGGGCGGCACTGTCACCGGCGTGGTGGCGCAGGGCAGTGGCCGCGATGATTTCGTCATGAGTGGCGGCACGATCGGCGCGCTGCAGCAGGGCGACAACATCGATACGTTCCGCATGAGCGGTGGCCGCATCATCGGCGCGTTCGAGGATGGCGACCAGGCGTGGATGACCGGTGGTCGCATCGGCCGCGTCAACATGAAGCTGGACAAGAACCTGTGGGACCAGTCCGGCGGCACCGTGGACGGCAACGTGGTGACCGGCTTCGACACCGACACCATCATCATCTCGGGTACGGCCTACATCGGTGGCAACATCAGCGTCAGCGGCGGCAATGACAGCGTGACCATCAGCGATGGCACCGTGCGTGGCCAGGTGCTGCTCAGTACCGGCAATGACACCTTCAACTGGAACGGCGGCGGCATCGTCTACGGCGCGATCGACATGGGGCCGGACAACGACGTGGCCAACCTCAGCAACCTCAACCAGGGCAACCTCGGTGCGGTACCGCTGTTCGATGGCGGCAGCGGCATCGACCAGCTCAACCTCAGCAACGTCAAGACCGCGGGCGTGGGCCGCTTCCAGAACTGGGAGACGATCAGCCTGGCCAACAGCACAGAGCTGACCTTCGATGGTGATCTGGTGCTGGGCGACAGCGGGACCGGCACCGGCACGCTCACGGTGGATGACACCAGTACCGTCTACGCGGGCAGTGGGGGGCATGCCATCCGCCCGTTCAACAGTGGTGCACTGGTGGAGATGGTCAATGCCGGGCGCATCGACCTGACCGGTACCGGTGCTGGCGACGTGTTCACCGTGCGTGGCAACTACCGCGGTGACGGCGGTGGCCTGTACCTGCGTACCGTGCTCGGCGCGGACAATTCCACCAGCGACCGCCTGGTGATAGATGGCGGCACTGCCACCGGCACCACCGGCATCGGCGTGCTCAATGCCGGCGGCAGCGGCGCGGCCACGCTGGCCGATGGCATCCTGGTGGTGCAGGCATTGAATGGTGGCCGTACCGCGCCGGGCGCGTTCTCGCTGTTCGCACCGGTCGCGGCCGGTGCCTACGAGTACTTCCTGTTCAAGGGCGGCGTCAGTGCCGGTACCAGCGAAAACTGGTACCTGCGCTCGACGCTGGTGACCGGGCCGACGCCAGCACCCAACGGCGGCGGCAGTGCCACGCCACCGCCACTGACGCCGCCTGTGGCACCGCCACCACCGATCACCCCGGCGCCGCCACCGCCGCCGGAAGGCGCTACCGATCCGGACCTGACCGCGGGCGAGACCGCGCCGCCACCGCCGCCACCGGAACCGACGCCGGTGGCACCGCCCAGCGATCCGGCGGTGCCGGACGTGCCGGTGGCCGGTGGTGCATTGCCCGGTACCGGTGCGCCGCCGACGCCGGGTGCACGCCCGGCCGAAGGGGCGGTGGTACCGCTGTACCGCGTGGAGACCGCCGCCTACGCCGTGGTGCCGCCGCTGCTGCGCGAGACCTCGCTGGCCAGCCTCGGCACGTTCCATGAGCGGCAGGGCGAGCAGCGCCTGCTGTACAACCAGGGTGCGTTCCGCACCGCGTGGGGCCGGTTGGTGGGACAGAGCAGCGAGATCCACTGGAAGGGGGATGCGCAGCCGGGCTTCGATGGCGATGTGATGGGCCTGCAGGCCGGTCTGGATGTGTGGGCCGCAGCGTCTGACAATCATCGCAACCAGATCGGCGTATTCGTCGGCCGCACCCGCGCGCAGGGCAAGACCACCGGCCTGGCGCTGGGCTGGGAGAATGTGCAGGTGGGCCAGAACCGCCTGGATGACAAGCACGTGGGCCTGTACTGGACGTTCACCGACAGCACGGGCGGCTATATCGACGCCGTGGCGATGCAGAGCCGCTACGACGGCCGTGTACGTTCCTCGCGCGGGCTTGGCTTCGGCATCAAGGGCGATGGCACCAGCGTATCGGTGGAAGCCGGCAAGCCGCTGCTGCACTTCGGTCAATCCGCTTGGTGGCTGGAACCGCAGGTGCAGGTGATCTGGCAGCGCACCTCCCTGGACGACCGGCGCGATGAAGTGTCGAGCGTGCGTTTCGACAACGACAATGCCTGGACCGGCCGCATCGGCCTGCGCCTGGCCGGCGACTACCAGTTGGCCGACAACGGCTGGCAGCCGTATTTCAAGCTCAATTACTGGCATGGCCGTTCCGGCGAGGATCGCATCGGCTTCGACGATGACGTGATCGTCAACTCGCAGCGCTCGCGCGCACTGGAAGCCGGCGTGGGTGTGGTCGGGCGCTTCAATCGCACCATCAGCGCCTATGCCGTGGCCGACTACACGCGCGAACTGGGTGGCGACCGCAACGAGAAGCGCCGCATCATTGAAGGCAACATCGGCCTGCGCGCGGATTGGTGACAACCGCAGGCTTGGGTAGGTGCCGACCTGGGTCGGCACTCATCCCGTCACGGCCACGATCCGCTCTGGTAGGTGTCGACCTTGGTCGACACGAATCCAACGACGTCACGCTCCCGCGCCTGCACCCGGCGCCACCAATCCACCCGCGTGATCGGCCAGCACCACCACCGCATGCAGCAACCCTTCCTCCACCTGCGGCGGGCACTGCGCCGCCGCATCGTCCATCTCGCGTGCCGACTGTGCGGCCAGCAACACACCCCCACACGCAGACAACGCCGCCAGACAGCGCGTGGCCTCGGCCAGTTCCCGACCGCGCGCCTCGCTGAGTTGCCGCTCGCGCCACGGCTGCTCATCGGCCGCTTGGTTGTGCGCAATACCACGCAACCGCGCGAAGAATGCCGATGGCGGCGCCTGTTCGTGGACTTCGGCGAGCGCATCTTCCAACGCTTCGGCGGCGGTAGTGGACAGCTGCAGGCCGGGCAATGCTGCGCCGAGCAGTGCCTGCAGGCGTGGATAGGTGGGGTAGGGCGTGTTCATGGCGGCAACCTCACAAGGCAAGGCCACCTGCGGGATGCGAGGTGGCGGGCGGTGCGGGTTGGCGTGCCGGTGAAGCTCTTCACGAGGAATGACGCCGGCGGATCCGGGGATCCCCACGCACCGCCCGCCGCAGAACGACGGACGGTGCATTGTTCGGGCCGGCAACGACGTTGCAAGCCCGCTCGTGAAAAGCTTCCTTCAGGACGCCAATCCCGGCCAGCGCAGGAGGCGCCGACGGGGCCACCTTGGCGCGTTGTACGCCGCGATGACATGGGCAAAGTTGCAGTGTTCTGATCGCCTGGCGCCTGCTTTACCGCAGGTCGCGGCAGGGTCAGATACGACAGTTCGCGCGTGGCGAAAGCGCTCCTCTCCCGGTTATCCTGCGCGCCTGACCCAACGACAAGGAAACGTCGCATGCAGGTTCGCAAGGGAGTGCGTCGCATCGGCGCGCTGATGCTCGTATTGCTGGCGACCGGCGCCATGGCCGATACGCCAAGCGCGGTCGAGATACCCTCGCCGGAGGCCCAGGCCGAGATCCTCAACCTGCTTGAACGGCAGGCGCTGTATCGCGACCGGGTGGACTGGCCTGCCACCCGCACACGACTGCAATCGGTGCAGGGTGACCCCGCGCAACGGCTGGCCGTTCTGCGCGAAGCCATTGCGCTCAGCACCGGCCACCATGGTGCATGGACCACGCCCCAGCGCCAGCGCGAATCCCTTGCGCGTGCGCAGCAGGCCGGCGCTGCCGCCGTGGACCGGGCCAGGGCCGCCGATGCGGTGGATGCGCGTATCGGCTGGGTGGTCGTCGAGGGCTATGCCTCCACGCCCGGTGCGACGCCGCAGGAAAAATTCCGTCAGGACATCCAGCGTGCCGCGCGCTGGCAGCAGGTCATCCGCAGCAAGGACGATGGCGCGCGCTGTGGCTGGATCGTCGACCTGCGGGATAACGGCGGTGGCGCCATGTGGCCGATGCTGCTGGGCATGGCCCCGCTGCTGCGTACCTCGGTGGTGAACAACGAGGACGTGGGCTCGTTCGAAACCGCGCACGGGCCGCAGCGCTGGACGTTGACGGCGACCGCCGTGCAGCTGGCGGGCAAGCCATTGCTGGATTTCGGCCAGTCCGGCCATGTGCTGCGGCAGCCCGGCGCACCGGTGGCGGTGCTGTTCGGGCCCCGCACCGGCAGTTCGGGCGAGGCCGCGGTGCTGGCGTGGCGTGGCCGCCCGCAGGCGCGGAGTTTCGGCCAGCCGACCGCGGGTGTCTCCACCGGCAATGTCGCGCACACCCTTGCCGATGGCAGTCGCCTGCTGCTGACCACCAGCGTGATGCGGGACCGCAATGATCGTGGCGATGGGTTGAGGATCGAACCCGACCAGCGCGTCCAGGGTGACGCCGCCACCGTCGCCGCCGCCCAGGCCTGGCTGCTGGCCCAGCCCGCTTGCCAAGGCAACCGGACATGATCCTGATCGGCCAACAGGAACGGGTGGTGATCGTCGGCCCCACCGAAGCGCATCACTGCCTGCGCTGCCAGACGGAAACCGAGTTCGCCCCGCAGCTGCGCTACAAGATGGCGCGCATCGACCTGCTGTTTGGCTTCACCTACCAGCGCCGCTACGAACTGGCCTGCACCCGGTGCGAGCACGGCTGGGTGCTGGATACCGAGTCCATGGACCAGCAGCTGGGCGGGGTACCGATCCCGTGGCGGCACCGCTTTGGCCTGCCGTTGATGCTGGTGGGGGTGGCCGGGCTGGCCGCGCTTGGCTGGCTGTGGCGGCACGGGTACATCGGCCGCTGATGAAGATGAAACTGTTGCTTATGTCCCATATTGGGACTAGGATGTCCGAATGAAAGTGGTTGCTTTGGCGACGCTGAAACGATTCTGGGAACGCCACCCTGATTCGGAAGCAGCGCTGAGGTCCTGGTACGACGAAGTCAGGCACGCCGTATGGGACACGCCGCACGACGTACGCCAACGTTATGCAAGCGCAAGTTTCGTGGCGAACAGTCGTGTGGTGTTCAACATAAAGGGCAACAGCTACAGGCTCATCGTCGCTGTGGGTTACAGGTTTCAAGTGGTCTACATCAAGTTCATTGGCACCCACGCCGAATACGACCGGATCGACGCCGACACTGTGGAGCTTCTATGAACATCCAGCCCATCCGTACGGAAAGCGACTACGAGAACGCTCTGCGCGAGATTTCGGCCTATGTAGACAACGAGCCGGAGCCGGGAAGCGAGGATGGCGATCGATTCGAAATTCTCGTAACGCTGGTTGAAGCCTACGAAGCGAAGCACTACCCGATCGAACCGCCAGATCCCATCGACGCAATCCGCTTCCGCATGGAGCAGGGCGGTCTGACAGTGAAGGATCTGGTGCCGTCCATCGGCCAGCTCAACCGTGTCTATGAGGTGTTGAATCGCAAGCGCGGCCTGACTCTGGAAATGATCCGGAAGCTCCACCGCAACCTGGGCATTCCCGCGGAAAGTCTCATCGGCCGCTGAAGCCCTGCGAGTCCCTGCCGATGCGCTGCCGTGCCTCACCCCCGGCCTGCTAAAGTTGCAGCCTGCAATCACGTACCGGAACCGACCATGGACCACGACACCCCGTTCGAACCCCTCAACGACCTCGAGGTGCGCCTGCTGCAGGCCCAGGACGGCACGCTGACCGCAGCGCAGTTCCTCGACGGCCTGCTGACCTCGACGGCGTTCGTGCTGCTGGACAAGGCCATTGGTGAAGATGGCGCCTGGGACGAGAGCATCTCGCCGCTGGTGCTGACCAGCGAGAGCGGCGAGCCGATGTTCGCGGTGTTCACCGCCCCCGAACGCGCGGGCCTGTGGCACGAGCAGCTGCCGCAGTTTGCCCATGCCATGCCGATCGCGGTGCACGCGCTGCTGGCCGGTATCGGCGACGGCGTCGGCCTGGTGCTGAACCCGGGCCTGGACGTGGGCATGGAGATGATTCCCGATGCCGTGGCCCAGCTGAAGCAGCGTGCGGCGGCGATCACCCGCGGCATGGCGCACTGAATCCAGGGAGTGTCTGGTTGCCGGCCAGCGGCCGGCACTACCCGTGGTGCCGGACGGCCGCGATGGCTTGCAAGTGCGTCCTGTTCAATGGAGAGGAGCATCGTGGGCAAGCGTTCCAACCGATCGCTGTGGGTCCATGAGATCGGCCTTCTTGCGGGTTTGGCACTGGCAGCTGCGTTCATCACCCGGTTCAATCCGGTGGAGACGCTCCGGTTGGGTGGATGGCTGTTCCTCTTGATGCAACCCGTCTTGTTGGGTGCTCATGCTGTCGACCACTTCTCGCGCAAGCGCCGTCGATAGACGGGCGACGTGAAGCTGCCGGCCAGCGGCCGGCACTACCAGGTGCTTCAGCGGGCGGCGGCGATGGCTTTCACCCGCGCCTTGGCCAGTGCTTCACCTATGGCCGGGCCCTTCAGATGCGTGGTATCCAGATCCCGCGCCTGCACTGACAGCGCCGCCTGGTGCAGGCGCTTGAGCGTTTCGCCCTGTGGGTAGTCGGCGTCCTCGAAGCCGAGCCGGCCGCGCTTGTCGGCCTCGCAGCACAGTGCGATGCGCGCCACGCGTTCTGGCCTGCGCAATGCATCACAGCGGCCCAGCAGTTCCAGCACAGTGGCATCGCGCAGTTCGTCGATGCGGTGCACGTTCAAGTGCTCGCGGCAGACCGCTTCGGCCAGCTGCTGGTGCTCGGTGGGAATCTTCAACCGCGCGCACAGTGCCTTCAGCGGCTTGATGCCGCGCTGCTCGTGCATGATGTGGCGCGGCCATTCCTCCGGCGGGGTCAGGCCCTTGCCGAGATCGTGGGTGAGGGCAGCGAAGCCGACCAGGTCATCACCCGGCGCCAGTTTCGCGGCCATGTCGCTGACCATTTCCTGATGGATGCCGGTGTCGACTTCCGGGTGGAATTCGGCACGCTGCGGTACGCCATACAGCGCTTCCAGTTCGGGCAGGATCGGGCCCAGTGCCTGCGCATCGTGCAGCGTGCGCAGGAAGGCGGAGGGCCGTTCACTGACCAGCGCCTTGCGCAGTTCCTGCCAGACGCGTTCCGGCACCAGCGCGTCCAGCTCGCCACTGGCGGCGACCTCGCGCATCAGCGCCATGGTCTCTTCGGCGACGGTGAATCCCAGTGGCGCGAAGCGCGCCATGAAGCGCGCCGCGCGCAGCACGCGCAGTGGATCTTCCACGAACGCAGGGCCGACGTGGCGCAGCACGCGCTGCTCAAGATCGCGAACGCCACCGTAAGGATCGACCAGCGTGCCGGTCTCCTCATCGCAGGCGATCGCGTTGATGGTGAAGTCGCGGCGCTGCAGATCCTCTTCCAGCGTCACCGCCGGATCGGCATCGACCACGAAGCCGCGATAGCCGCGGCCGGATTTGCGCTCGGTGCGCGCCAGCGCGTATTCCTCGCCGGTCTTCGGGTGCAGGAACACCGGGAAATCGCGGCCGACGGCGGTGTAGCCCTGCGCTTCCATCTGCGCGGGCGTGGCACCGACCACCACCCAGTCACGGTCGCCGGCAGGGCGCTGCAGCAGGCGGTCGCGTACGGCGCCGCCGACAAGATAGATCTTCATGGGGGGATGATCGCATGCCCGGCGCAGATGCACCGGTAGTGCCGGCCGCTGGCCGGCAACCGCAGTCACCCCGAAGCTGCCGGCCAGCGGCCGGCACTACCGATGCAGTGGCGTTACGGCAAACCGCGCCACTCCGGCACGAACAGGCCGGCGAGGAACCACAGGCCGTAGACGATCCACAGGCAGAGAAAGTAGAGCTTGATCTGCGCTTCGTCCCACAGGCTGCCCCAGCTGTCGACGAAGGCCAGCGACTTCCAGCCTTCCATCCAGGCCGCGCCACCCCAGCGCAGCACCCAGGTGGCGAACAGGCTCCAGGCGGCGAACATCCCGATCCAGGCCAGCAGGCTCATTGCGTTCCCTCCCCAGGGAATGGATACCGGGTCGTGCCGGCCAGCGGCCGGCACGACCGTGGTGCGATCAATCGCCGCCCTGGTCAGCGTTGGCGGCGCAGCTGAAGCTCTTGCGCTTGTCCACCAGGCGGCCCATCAGGCGGTCGCTCAGCGGCAGCGCATCACCATTGAGGCGCCAGTCGTAGATCACGCTGAAGGCCAGCACGCGGGCGACGTACTCGCGGGTTTCCTTGTAGCTGATGGTCTCGATCCACAGGTCCGGATCAAAGCCCGGGCGCTGGCCCTGCCAACGCGCGGTCGGGGTCGGGCCGGCGTTGTAGGCGGCGATGGTCACGTACGGCAGACCGTCGTACTTGTTCATCAGCTGGCGCAGGTAGGCGGTACCGATGGCGATGTTGGTGTCCGGGTCGTACAGGCTGTCGGCACCGCCGTAGCCGGTCAGGCCGATCGACTTGGCCACGCCGGCACCGGTGGCCGGCAGCACCTGCATCAGGCCCATGGCGTTGGCAGGCGAGCGCGCGCGCGGGGTGAAGGTGCTCTCGGCGCGGATCTCCGCGGCCACCCAGGCCGGATCGATCGCGTTGCGCGCCGATTCGCGGCGGATGGTGGCGTCGTGGTGCAGCGGGAAGCGCAGGTCGTACAGGCGCTGCTCCTGCGGCTGCTTGCCGAGCGCGAACACGGCGCGGTCGAACCAGCCGTTGTCCTGCGCCACGCGCACGGCGAGGCGGCGCTGGGTGTCATCGAAGCGGGACAGCGCGCTGTTCCATTCGGCCACGGCCCAGCCAGCGCGATCGATCTGGTACAGCGCCATCGCACGCTGGATGGCCGGATCGCGCGCGATCACCGCCTGCGCCTGCGCGCTGTCATTCGGCTTCCAGGGGCAGAGGGTATAGCCCTGCTGCAGCTTGTCGGCGGCCAGGAAGCCGTGGAAGGTGGGTGCACGTGCCGCATCGCGGAACAGCGGCTGCGCCTGCTGGGCCTGGCCGGTCTTCTCCAGCATGCGGCCTTCGAAGTAGCGCCAGCGCGGGTCGCTGCGCTGCTTGCTGCCCATCTTGCGGATCGCGGCCAGCGCCGCCGGCCAGTCACCGCGCGACATCGCTTCGCGTACGCGCCATTCGTGCAGGCGCTCGTCATACGCCGATTCGGGTACCGCGTTGAGGCGGCGCGCCGAATCGGGCAGGTAGGACGCTACCGTCCACAATGCGATCTGGTACAGCACCTGGCCCTGCTGGTCGGCACTCAGGCCCAGTGCCTGCGCATATTGCGGCAGCTGCTGTTCGGTGGCGCCGGGATCGGCCTTGGCCAGCTTGGCCAGGCCATCGGTGGCGATGCGCCGGCTGCGCTCGTTGCGCGGCCAGTTCAACGCGCTGGCGTTGGGCTTGTCGACAAAGGCAGCGTAATTGTTGGCCAGTGCCAGGTCGGTGGCGGGCAGGCCGCGTGCGGCGCTGCGCATCACTGCCGGCTGTTGCGCGTCGGCGGCGGCATCGATGCGTTCCCAGCGCAGGGCGTCGCTCAGCCCACCCTGGGCCTGCAGTACGGCGAAAACGGCATCACAGCCGTCCGGCAGCGACTTGCCGTTCTTGCGCCACAGATCCTGCGCTTCACTGATCCACTGCGGATCAACCTTGCCCGTCACCTGGCGCGCGGTCAGCTGCGCACAGCGCAGGCCGGCGTTGTCGGTGGGCACCCAGTTGGCGAGCAGGGTCGGCCAGTCCTGGCGGCGTGCGACCGAGGGCAGCCACACGCTGCGGAAGGTATTGGCCACCGCCTGGCCGTCATAGCGCTTGAGGAAAGCCTGGGCCTGCGCGGTATCGACGGTGTCGATGTTGCGGCGCAGGTTGGCGTACTCCAGCCAGCCATAAGCCGGATGGCGGCTGAGTGCAGCGGCCTGGCCGGGATCGAACTGGCCGCGCTCGGCGGCTGCGATCGCGGCCTTGAGCTGCGCGTTCTGGGCATCGAGGGACTGGGCATTGGCGCAGCCGATCAGCAGCGTGGTGGCCAAGGGCAGCAGGGACAGGGCGGTCGAAGAGCGTCGGGTCATGGCGGGCAGCATAGCGGGCAATGGCTGAATTCAGTTTCGCACTGCGTGCACGCCGGGCGTCGGCAACGACAGCTGAATGAACCCGCGCAGGCCACTGCCGCAGGTGATCGCAAGCGTCGTAACGTCGGCCTTGGGCGAACGGCCCGGCTGCAGGGAGCGGCACATGGCGTTCAGTAGCGCAGGAAGAAGCGGCCCGCTGGCGGACATCAATGTCACGCCACTGGTGGATGTGATGCTGGTGCTGTTGATCATCTTCATCGTGACCGCGCCGATCGTGGCCCGGCCGATTGCCGTGCAGTTGCCACAGGCCACCGATCGCACGATCGATCGCCCCGAACCGCCGCCACCGATCGAGCTGCGCCTGGATGCGTCGAACCAGCTGAGCTGGGATGGCCAGCCGATGGCCATCGGCGATCTGCAGGCGCGCCTGCAGGCGCAGGCCGGCGAGCATGCCGGCAACCTGCCGGAGCTGCGCATCGCCACCGATCCGTCGGCCGAGTACGAAGGCATGGCGCGGATCCTGGCTGCGGCCGAGGCCACCGGCATGGAACGCATCGCCTTCGTGCGGTAGCGCTACCCGAACTGCCGCTCATGCAGGCCATTGCGACATGAGCGGCGGATGAGGGGTCAATATTGCTGGCAGTAGACCGTGCGACCATCCCAACTGCACGAGATGCGGCTGCTGCCTCCGCGCTGGACGGGAACTCCATACATCTGGGCGGATCTGACCCAGTTGTCCAGGTCGCCATGCTGGCCGAAGTAATACTGCCCGGCGTATGAAGGCGCGGAGATCGGGTCGGCGATGGATTCGTCAGGAACCTTGTTGCCTGTGCTGTCGCGACTTTCGCCCTTCTGATACTTGGCTTCGGCGACATTGTCCGGTGTTACCCGATAAAGCGTCCTTGACCCGTCACGCCAAGTGATCATTATTGTTATCGATCCACCGCCCTTGAGGCCTGCCCAGTTCAGGGCTGCTTGTTGAATCGAAAGCGCAATGCCGTTCCACGTTGGGCTTCCCGTATTGGCTCCTGCCAGTTCTGTGGCCAGATACTGGCCAAGTCGGGTTCTCAGCGTGGCTGATGCGACGATGTCAAAGGTATTGGAGGACGTGTAGGATTCGGGGAACCTTATTCCATTGGAGTTTCCAGGATTATCGGGATGCAGTGCGACCACTGATCCGCCTCCTTGCATTGCGTGGGCGTCTTCATGTGGCCCGCGAAAGGCTGACGTCGCATCCAGAACCCGTAGGAAGGCCATTTGAATCTGTGCGGGAACCGGCGTTGAAAGTGCGCGCCACTTTCTGATTTCGCGATCATATTCGACGTCGAAGGCGCTCAGTCGGGCTCTCTCGAAGTCCATTACAACCGCCAATCCGGAGCCCGACAGCAGGGCTGCATCCTTCGGAGACGCGCAGTTGTTGCATTCGATCAGGCCAGCCGCTTTCGATTCGTTTGTCCAGAGCAGAAACAATGCCGTGATAATCGCAGCATGAATCATGACGGTGATTGTTTTCACAATTGAGCCTCATGAGAACGACTGGGCTGTCAGTCTCGCCTTGGCGGCCTCCGGAAATTCGTCCGAATGGGCAGTTTTCAAACCATTCCTAAGCGTGGTCTGGAGTTGCTTCGTGAACCAATGCAAATCGATGCATGGAACTCCGCTACCGCAAGGGTGCCTTGCTGTGGGTTGAGCGCTGCCAGCGTATGAAATCCCGGCTCGATAACGATCTGTTCGGCATCAGCAAGCTGACCGCGGTGGAGACCATCATGGTGCTGATGGCGCAGGCGTATGGTCCCTGGACGGACCGGAAAGAGTGCTTGCTCAACGGCATAACGCTGTGAGATCGACGTCGCAATCGGCATCAAGCTTGCTTGCGGTGAACAGTACCGTCCGGTCTTGTTTCGCTCCCATCTGACGTAAATCGCCGTCAATCGCGTCAATTCCGCGTGAAAGAGTGTCGATCATCACGCCGTGATTTTTACCGCTTGTTTACAAAGGAGACGCTGCCGCCATGCAGGGGGGAGCGCGGCAGCCCATGTCCCGACATTCCTTTGGAGAGAGAGCGAATGAAGCACCTGCACCACCGCCCGTTGGCGGTTGCCGTCACGCTGTGCGTGATGGCCTTGGCACCCCTGGGTGCCGCTGCACAATCCACCACCAACCTGGATGCGGTGGAAGTCACCGGTACCCGCATCAAGCGCGCTGAAGTCGAGGGCCAGGTCCCGATCCAGACGCTGACCCGCGGCGACATCGAACGCACCGGCCTGAACTCGATCAGCGAGGTGCTGCAGCAGCTCACCGGTTCCGGTTCGGCGCTCAATGCCAAGTTCAATTCATCCGGCAACTTCGGCTTCCCGCCGGATGGCAGCGGCGTGGGTGCGGGTTCGGCACAGGTCGACCTGCGCCACCTCGGTGCCAAGCGCGTGCTGGTGCTGGTCGATGGCATCCGCTGGGTCAACGAGTCGTCCGCATCGGGCGTGGGTGCGGCTACCGATCTCAACACCATTCCGCTGGCCATCGTCGAGCGTATCGAGGTGCTGGAAGACGGCGCGTCGTCGCTGTACGGCTCCGACGCCATCGCCGGCGTGGTCAACATCATCACCCGCCGCGACTTCGATGGCGGCCAGGTGACCCTGAACTACGGCGAATACAGCAAGGGCGACGGCACGCAGAAGGGCGTGGACCTGGCGTGGGGCAAGAGTGGCGATCGCTACAGCCTGTTCCTGGGCGCCAGCTGGACCAAGCAGGACCCGGTGTTCGCCCGCGACCGCGAGCAGTCGCGCTTCCCGATTCCGGGCACCGGCCTGGCCTTTGGTAGTGGCGGCATTCCGCAGGGCCGCTTCGCCTTCGTCGACCCCAACACCGGCGCCGAGCAGGACATCGTGCCCAATACCGGCGTGAGCAGCCCGCGCTACGACGGCAGCGCCGGCTGCAACCGCACCGACGACTACCACTGCTTCACCAGCGCCGACCGCTTCAACTTCGCCGAATACAACATGGTGCTGACCCCGTCCGAGCGTAAGGGCCTGTTCGGCCAGTTCCGCTTCGACATCACCGACAACGTGCAGTGGTACATCAAGGCGCTGGGCAACCGCCGCGAGTCGACCAACCAGGCCGGCCCCGAGCCGCTGTTCTTCGGCCCCGATGGTGCGACCGGCAACCCGCTGGCCGACAACATCGTGGTCTCGCGCCTGAACCCGTACAACCCGTTCGGCTTCGATCTGGTGTCCTCGGGCAACATGAGCCTGATCGGCCGCCGCCCGGTGGAAGGTGGCGCGCGCGTGTTCAAGCAGGAGGTCAACACGACCTACGTGGCCACCGGCCTGGTCGGCAACTTCCATGCCGCCGACCGCAGCTGGTACTGGGACGTCAACGGCATGTACAGCAAGAACAAGGCCGAACAGACCAACTACGGCAGCTACAACATCTACAACGTCAACATGGCGCTGGGTGATCCGGCGGTGTGCGCGGCAACGCCGGGCTGCGTGCCGCTGAACATCTTCGGCGGCGTCGGCTCGATCACCCCGGACATGCTGAAGTGGATCCAGCCGGTGGTGCGCGACCGCAGCCAGAACGAGCTGAGCCTGTTCACCGCCAACCTCTCCAGCGACCTGTTCACCCTGCCGGCCGGTCCGGTGTCGTTCGCCAGCGGCTACGAGTACCGCAAGTACAAGGGCTGGTACCAGCCTGATCCGCTGACGGTGATCGGCCACTACAACGGCGTGCCATCACAGCCGACGTCCGGCTCGTATGATGTCAACGAAGCGTACCTGGAGTTGAGCGTCCCGATCTTCGCCGACTCGCCGCTGGGCAAGAAGCTGGACCTGAGCCTGGCCGGCCGCTACTCGGACTACTCCACTTTCGGTGGCGAGTTCACGCCCAAGTACGGCCTGCGCTGGCAGGTGACCGACGACTTCGTGCTGCGCACCACCTATGCCGAAGGCTTCCGTGCGCCGTCGATCGGCGAACTGTACGGCTCAGCCGCGCGCGCCGACCTGCAGCTGTTCGACCCGTGCTCGGTGGGCCTGGGCGGTACGCCGCCGCGTGGCAGCGCCGCCAACTGTGCCGCGCTGGGCGTGCCGGCCGGCTTCCAGCAGGCCAATTCGCAGATCTCGGTGACCACCGGCGGCAACCGCGAGCTGGAACCTGAGCGCTCGCGCAGCTTCAGCGCCGGCTTCGTGTGGAGCCCGTGGTTCGGTAACAACGCATCGTGGTCGGAGCGCTTCGACGTGGAAGTGACCTTCTACCGCCACGCCATCGATGGTGCGATCCAGGCCATCAACGCGCAGACCCAGCTGGACCTGTGCGTGGACACGCTCGACCCGGTGTACTGCGATGGCATCACCCGCGCCAGCACCGGCGCGGTCAGCAGCTTCAACAACCGCCTCACCAACCTGGGCTCGATCAAGACCGACGGCTGGGACGTGGACCTGTTCTGGACGTTGCCGCAGAGCTCCATCGGCCAGTTCAAGCTGGCCTGGAAGAACACCTTCGTCGGCCGTTACGAAGCCACCGGCGCGGCGGGGCAGAAGCAGCCGCAGAAGCCGGGCGTGGAAGTGGCCGACAGCTCCATTCCGGAGTGGACCAGCAACGCCAGCATCGCCTGGACGATGGACCGCTGGAGCGCGAACTGGACGGTGCGGCACATCTCCGAGCTGACCGAGAACTGCGGCGATGCCGTTGCATTCCCGGTGTGCAGCAACCAGGCCGCCGGCACCAACACGCTCTCGGCCACCACCTTCCACGACATGCAGGTGGGCTACAAGATCGACTGGATGAAGGGGCTGCAGCTGACCGCGGGCCTGAACAACGTGTTCGACAAGGATCCGCCGATCTGCCTGTCGTGCTCGTTGAACGGCTACGACGCGTCGACCTACGACATCCCGCGTGGCCGATACTGGTACCTGCGCGCGGACCTGCGCTTCTGATGCAAGCGGCCGGTGCCGGGATGTTCCCGGCACCGGTCATCATCGGCAGTCAATCCGGAATGTCCTGGTCCGGAGCCTCCTGTTCGACACTGTCATGCTGGGGCGCCACGCGGCGAAACGCGGTGCGGGCCCAACCCAGCCCAATCACGATCATCATCGGACCGACTGCGAACCCGGGCAGTGACGGAACGCGGAAGTGCGGCAGGGATTCGATCAACAGGTTGTACAGGATCCAGATCACCAGGATCAGGCCGATTCCCGCGCACGACAGCCCGAACAGCACCTGCGGAACGCCCATTGCCAGGCCCAGCGCCCGCTCAGCGCGGCTGGGTGCGGGGAGGGCCCGCAGTTCCCGGCCGAGGTCGAACCAGAACAGGATCGCGGCAGGTAGTCCGACCAACAGCAGCAGGATGAAATAGCCATTGCCCGTGATGATCATCAGGGGCAGCGACAGGAACAGTGCCGTGAGCGAGAGACCGAGTTTCGTGCCGGTACGCATGGCCGGTCGTCCTTGAGGGTGGAAGCGCGTCATGTGTCCGCATGGCACGGGGCAGGACTGCGAGCCACCGTGTGCGCGAAGCTACACCCGCAAGGTCGCCGCCGCAACGCGATGGCGCCGGGGCAGGCCCGGCGCCATTTCCATCAGAACGCCCAGGTGAACGTCAGCGAGCCGTTGCGGCCATCACCGAACGCACCGTAGCCGTTGATCTGCGACAGGTACTTCTTGTCCAGCAGGTTGTTGAGGTTGGCCTGCACGCTGAACTCCGGCGAGATGCGGTAGCGCACGAAGGCGCTGACCAGTGCGTAGCCGCTCTGCTCGATGCGGCCGTAGGCCGGTACCGGGTAGTAGATGCGGTTCTGCCAGTTGGCACCGCCACCGACGGTCAGTTCCTGCAGCGACTGCGGGGTGTAGCTGGTGAACAGCTTCAGTGCGGTCTGTGGCAGGTTGGTGTTGATGTCGGCGCCGTTGATGTCCTTGGCCACATAGCGCGAAGCACCGAAAGTCGCGTTCCAGCCCGGTGCCAGCTCGCCGTTCAGCTCGAACTCGAAGCCACGGCTGACCGTGCCACGCGCGGCGCGATAGGCGAACTCGTTCTGGCTGCCCTGTACGGGTTCCCCCGTGGCCTGGCCGACGTTGTCCTGTTCGATGCGGAACACGGCCAGCGAGGCGTTCAGGCGATTGTCGAACCATGCGCCCTTGACGCCCACTTCGTAGCTCTTGCCATCGACCGGATCGAGGTAGCTGCCGTTGCGGTCCTTCAGCGTCTGCGGCTGGAAGATCTCGGTGTAGCTGGCATAGGTGGAGTACGTGCCGTTGATGTCGAACACCAGGCCGGCGTAGGGCGTGGTGACCTTGTGCGCGCGGTCGGCGCCTTCGCCCTCGCTCTTCCAGTCGGTGTAGCGGGCGCCGATGATCAGCTTCAGCGGGTCGGCCAGTGACAGGCGTGCGGCCGCGTAGCCGGCCTTCTGGGTGATGGTGCCCTCGCTGGCCAGTGCCAGCGGGTTCCAGTTCGGTTCGCTGATGTTCCCCGTCCAGTTCAGATAGCTGGCGAACGGGTCCCAGGTCTGGCCCGCGCCACCGACCTGGTAGTCGCCGTAGTTGGCGTACTCGCGCTTGTTGTAGCTCAGGCCGGCCATGAACTGGTGCTCGCGGCCGAACAGCTGGAACGGACCATCAACGTAGCCGTCGACGCCGGTGACCTTGCGCTCGGTGTTGTAGAAACCCGCGGACGGCGAGATGCCCGTGCCGGTGGCCTTGTCGAAGTTCGATGCGCCCGTGGTCCAGTCGTTGTAGGCCGGGTAGAACAGCTTGTCGTCGGCCTTGGTCTCATCGTGCGTGGCACCCACCTTGAACTTCCAGCCGTTGCTGAAGGCGTGCTGCAGGGTGGCGAAGGCACGCTTGCTGGTGGTATCCCAGTAGGTCCAGTTCGGGCTGGCGTTGAACGATTCGTCGTAGCCCGTGCGCGAGCCATCGGAGTACAGCATCGGGAAGCCGCCCCAGGTCGCGCCATTGGCGCGCTTCTGCTGGTAGTCGTAGCCCACGCTCAGCTGGGTATCCGGGGTCAGGTCGGCGTCGATGACGGCGTAGCCCAGCGTCTTGCGCTGGTTGTAGCGGTCCATCTGGCCGTCGGTGTCCAGGTAGCTGCCGATCACGCGGCCGCGCACCGTGCCACTGGCGTTCAGTGCGCTGCCCACGTCCACCGTGGTGCGGGTGCGGCCCCAGCTGCCCACGTTCACCGAGACGCTGCCGGCCAGCTCGGCGCTGTCGGCATGCTTGCGCACCAGGTTCACCGATGCCGACGGATTGCCGGCACCGCTGAGCAGGCCGGTGGCGCCACGCACCACTTCCACGCGGTCGTACAGGGCCAGATCGAGGCCGGAGTCACCGTAGCTCCAGTTCTGCACCATCTGCGTGGGCAGGCCATCGAACTGGTAGGCGTCGATGTAGAACCCGCGCGCGTAGAACTCGGTGCGCTCGCTGTCGGACTGGGTGCTGGTCACGCCGGTGGTGTTGGCCAGCACGTCGATGATGTCGTCCAGGTTCTGATCTTCGATGCGCTGGTGGCTGATGATGCTGATCGACTGCGGGATCTCGCGCGGCGCCAGGTCGAAGCGGGTACCGGCCGAGGTGCGGCGCACCGAATAGCCTTCGGCGCGTTCGCCCTTGACCACCACCTTGTCGAGCGTCGTCGGGTCGGCGGCGGTGTCGGCGAAGGCGGCCGGGGCCAGGGCGCAGAGTGCAACGAGCACGGCAACGGACAGCCGCTGCGGCTGCGGGGTACGGATGGCGGAACGGGTCATGGGGGTCCTGGACGAGCACGCGCGCTCGGCCGGCATCCAGAAGGCGAGGCGCTACGGGTGGGAAACGGGCGGGCAGGCCGTCCTGGCACCACCGGAAACGAAAGAAATGGTAATACGAACTATTTCTATTTACAAATCGTGAACGAATGGGCCCGCTGCCCAGGGGTATCGAGCTGGATTGACGCTACAAACCGGGTTCAGTGCAGCAGCGGCAGTGGATCGCGCGCGCCGTCGGCGCCGTAGATGCCCCAGTGCAGGTGCGGCGGCGTGCCCTTGGCGTTGCCGCTGTCGCCGACGTTGCCAAGCAGGTCGCCGGCCTGGACCACCTGGCCGCGTGACAGGCCCTCGGCCCAGTCCTCCAGATGCGCGTAGTAGTAGCGTTCGCGCCCGGGCCCGATCACCCACACCTGGCGGCCACCGAGGCCGCGGTCGCTGACATCCACGACGACGCCGGCCGTGGCACTGCGCACCGGGGTACCGCGCTTGGCGAAGATGTCGATGCCGGCGTGGGAACGGTCACGGCCACGCGGCGCGCCGAAGGTATCGGCGATCTGGCGGGGGCGCACGCCGTCCACCGGCACCGGCAGCTGCGTGGCGGCCGGCATCCGCGAGAGTGTCCACAGCAGCTTCGGTACAGCGGCCCATGGGCTGTTCCACAGCATCAACGCGGCGACGATGGCGATGGCCAGCCATAGGCCACGCAGCAGCCAGCGGCGCAGGCGACGGGCGGGGGAGGGCGATGTGTTCATGGTCTCCGACTGTAGCGTCGAGCCCTGCTCGACGGCTGTTGCTTTGCGGTCAAAAAGCAGTCGAGCATGGCTCGACGCTACAGAACCGGCAGCAGCGGCACTTCGAAACTGCGTTTCAACGTGCCCAGCGCGACCGACGTTCTGAAGCGTTCGATGTTGTCATCGCCACCGAACAACCGCTCTGTGATCGCCTCGTATTCCTCCATCGACGCCGCCGAAAGCAGCAGCAGGAAATCGCCGTCACCGGTGATCGAGTAGCACTGCTGCACGGCAGGATCGTCCTGCACGCGGCGCTTGAACGGCGCCACGCGCTCGCGCTGCTCGCTGACCACGCGCACCTCGACGATGATGGTCAGCGGCCGGCCGATCTTTGCGGCATCGATCACTGCCACATTGGCGGCGATCACGCCGCTGTCCTGTAGCCGCTTGATGCGGCGCTGCACGGCCGGGGTGGACAGGTGCACGGCCTCGGCAATTTCGCGCTGCGGCAGGGTGTTGTCCCGCTGCAGCAGGTCGAGGATGGCGCGGTCGAAGCTGTCGAGCACGGGGGCGGTGGCCATGGCGAGCAGAAATTGCACGAACGGGCTGTCAATTGAGCCAAGTGCTCGGCGCTGGCGCAATAGACTTTGCCCATGCAGACCTCACGACTTGCGCCGATGTTGCCGGCGCTGGCGGTGCTTGGCTCGGTCACCTCGCTGGCCATCGGCACCTCCTACGCAAAACACCTGTTCCCGCTGATCGGCGCCCAGGGCACCAGCGCGCTGCGCGTGGGCTTCTCGGCGCTGTTGCTGCTGCTGTTCTGGCGGCCGTGGCGCTGGAAGACCAGCCGCGTGGATGCGATCACCATCCTGCGCTACGGGCTCACCCTGGGCCTGATGAACCTGCTGTTCTACATGGCCCTGCGCACGATTCCCTTCGGCATCGCGGTGGCCATCGAGTTCACAGGGCCGCTGACGGTGGCGATGCTGTCGTCACGACGACCGATCGACTTCGTCTGGGTGGGCTGTGCGGTGGTGGGGCTGTTGCTGCTGCTGCCGCTGGGCGGCGGCCCCGCGTTGGACCCGGCCGGCGTGCTGTATGCGATCGGCGCAGCGGCGTGCTGGGGCCTGTACATCGTATTCGGCAAGCGCGCCGGCCACCTGCACGCCGGCCATTCGGTGTCGCTGGGGTTGCTGGCGGCCTCGCTGGTGGTGGTGCCGGTGGGCGTGGTGCATGCCGGCGCCGCGCTGCTCGACCCGAAGATCCTGGCGGCCGGCCTGCTGGTGGCGCTGGTGTCCAGTGCGATCCCGATGTCGCTGGAGATGATGGCGCTCAAGCGCCTGCCGAAGGAGACCTTCGGCATCCTGATCAGCATGGAGCCGGCGGTGGCCGCACTGTGGGCGATGCTGCTGCTGCACGAGCACCTGCACGGGCTGCAGTGGCTGGCGATCGGCTGCACGGTGCTGGCCTCGGTGGGCAGCACGATGACCGCGCGGCGGTTGAAGGTACCGGTCACCGCATGAAAAAGGGGACGGAGGGGATTAAGTCGTTTATGCATAAACGACTTAATCCCCTCCGTCCCCTTTTGGGTTCAGCGCAGGGCGTTGGCCGGGACGTCGATCGCCATCGCCAGCGCGAGGTGATCGGAGAACGCGGCCGGTACGGCTTCCACGGTGCGGGTCTGCAGGCCGCTGCTGACCAGGATATGGTCGATGGCGCGGTCGGGGCGCCAGCTGGGGAAGGTCGGCACGATGCAGCCGGGGGGCTGCAGCCGGGTCTTCTGGTACAGCACCTGCATTTCCGGGCGTTCGGCCAGGCAGTTGAAGTCGCCCATCAACACGGCGTTGGGATGGTCGGACAGCAGCTCGGCGATGAAACCCAGCTGCGACATCCGCGATCCTGCGCCCAGCGACAGATGGGCCACCGCCACCGCCAGGCCATCGGCACCGTCGCCGAACTTGGCCAGCAGCACGCCGCGCCCGCCGATGCGGCCGGGCAGGGCGTGGTCCTGCACTTCCACCGGTTCCAGCTTGCTCAGCAGGCCATTGGCGCTGGAGGCGACCCCGCCCATGCGCCGGTTCGGCTGATGGCTCCAGTAGTTGAAGCCGGCGCGCTGGGCCAGGTAGTGGGTCTGGTTGGTGAAGCCCGAGCGCAGGCTGCCCGGGTCGGCCTCCTGCAGGCCGACGATGTCATGTTCGCGCGCCAGGGTGGCGATCGCGTCCAGGCTGCTGCGCTTGCGACCCGCCGGCAGCGCATGTGACCAGCTGCGGGTCACATAGTCGCTGTAGCGGCGGGTACTTGAGCCGGCCTGGATGTTGGCCGTCAGCAAGCGCAGGGTCCGTGTACGGGGGGAATTCACGGCCGGGAAACGCTTCTCTTGGATCAGTGAGCCTGGGCCGCACCGCGTTCGCGGGCGATCAGGTGGTCGGCGATGCGCAGCATGTCCGGGAAGCTCTTGCCCTTCACCAGGTACTTGCCGTTGACGATGATCGACGGGGTGCCGCTGATCTGGCTGCGCTGGGCGAACTGCTTGGCCGAGTTGGTCTTGGCGTTCACCGCGAAGCTGCCCATGGTGGCGGCGAACTGCTTCGGATCCACGCCGTAGGCGGTGTAGAACTTGGCGATGTCTTCCACCGAGTCACGGCCGCGCTCGCCCTTCAGGGTCTTCTGCGAGTGGATGGCGGCGTACAGCGCTTCGTGGGTCTTTTCCTGCACGCCCAGGGTCTGCGCGGCGTAGAAGGCACGGGCGTAGTCATCCCAGGTGCCGCCGAACATGGCCGGCACGTAGACGAAGTTCACGTCGCTCGGCAGGCCGGCCTTCCACGGGCCGACCAGCGGCTGGAACGCGGCGCAGGCCGGGCAGACGTAGCCGAAGATCTCGGTCACTTCGATCTTGCCGGCAGCCGGCTGGAACGGCTGGCCGTTCGGGATCACCTGGTAATCGGCGCCTTCCACCGGGGCCGGGCCGGTCAGCGCGGCGGTGGTCGGGGCCGGCGCCGCGGCGGGGGCGGCTTCGGCCGGGGCCTTCTCGCCTTCGGCGGCAGCCGGCGCGGCGCCTTCACTGCCCGCAGCCGGTGCAGCGGCCGGTTCAGTGGTGGCGGCCGGGGTCGCTGCCGGTTCGGCCGGAGCCGTAGTGGTGTTGGTGCTGCCGTCGTCGGCCTTGCAGGCGGCCAGGATCGGCAGCAGCGCTGCGAGGGCGAGGGCGTAACGGATCTTCATGGAAACGTCTCCAGCATCTGGAATGGTGGGGCCGGCGGCAGGCGCCGGCCAGAGGGAAATGATGACACGCGGCGGCGACAGCGCCGTGTCGGTGGTGGGGCTGGGTTCAGCGGCCGCGGGCTGCGCGGGCCTGGGCGATCAGCGCCGAGGCGATGCGCAGCTGGTCGTCGAAGCTGTTGCCACGCACCAGGTACTGGCCGTTGATGATGATGGCCGGGGTGCCCGGAATCTTGGTGCGCTGGGCGAACGCGCGGGCGGCATCGACCTTCTTCTGCACGGCATCGCCGCGCAGGGCCTGCAGATAACGGTCCGGGGTCACGCCGTAGGCCTTGTAGAAGGTGGCGAGCTCATCGGCCGAGACGTTCTGCATCGGCAGCGAGCCCTGTTCGTGCAGGGCCTTGAACACGGCGGCATGGCTGCGCTTGGCCACGCCGACTTCGTCGGCGGCGTAGTAGGCCAGTGCCCAGGCATCCCAGGCGCCGCCGAAGGCCGCCGGCACCGGGGTGAAGCGCACGTCGGCCGGCAGCTTGGCCGCCCAGGCTTCCAGCTGCGGTTCGAAATGGGCGCAGTGCGGGCAGGTGTAGCCGAAGACCTCGACCACCTCGATCTTGCCGGCCAGCGGCTGGAACGGGCCCGGCTGGGCGATGCGCTCGTAGTCTTTGCCCTCGACCAGCGGGGCATTGGCGGGGGTGGCGGCGCAGGCTACCAGCGGCAGCAGTACCAGCACGGACAACAGCAGGCGGGAAATCAACCTCATCGACACGCATCTCCGTTGAAAAAAGCAACGCCGGCGCAGCCGCCGGCGTGAAGGAAACATACCGCAGCCGCGGGCCGAGGTGGCGGCCCGGGCCGACCAGTGGTGGTCAGGGGGCGGCAGCCGGTTGCGTCGGCGTGGCTGCAGTGGCCACATCGTCGGCCTTGTTGTGCAGGCCCTGCAGGTAGCTGGACAGCGCCTGCACCTCCTGCTCGCTGAGCTTCTGCGCGACCGTGGCCATGATCTGGAAGTGCGCCTTGTCGGTCTCGCTGGTCTGGCCGGCCTGGTACTCCTGCAGGCGGCGCGCGACATAACTGGCGTGCTGCCCACCGAGGTGCGGATAGGCCGGGCCCGGATTGCCGGCGCCACTGGGGCCGTGGCAGGCCATGCAGGCCGGCAGGCCGCGCTTGGCGTCGCCGCCACGGTACAGCTGCTGGCCGATCTCGTAGAACTTTATGCCCTTGTAGGGGCCCTCGGTCACCGCCGTGTCATCGGCGATACCAGCGGTGGCTTTCTGCGTGGCGAAGAACGCGCCGATGTCGCGCATGTCCTGCGGGGTGAGGTTCTGCACGAACGGCACCATCGCCACCGCCGCGCCGGAACTGCGCTGGCCGTTGGCGATCAGGGCCATCTGCTGGGCCACGTAGCGTTCGCTCTGGCCGGCGATGGACGGGTACATCTCCACCGTGGAATTGCCGTCGGCACCATGGCAGGCCGCGCAGGCCGTCGCCTTGGTCTGGCCGGCCTTGGCATCGCCCCAGTGGGTCTTGCTGAAATCCACCTCCAGCGAGGCGGTACGGATCGGCCCGTTGTCGGGTAGCGGGGTCAACGTGGTCTGCGCGAACGCAGCAGCGGCAACGACTACAGCAGTGGCAAGGGCGGATACGGCAAGAACGCGAGCGTGGCGCATGCTAAAGCTCCGTATGGACCGGGCCGGGCGGTGGCCGCCGGCATCGCCCGGATTATCAACGCCGTTTCCGCGCACGGTCAACGCAGCAGTGCAGCATTTTCCCGGCAGAGGGCCCTGGGCCGGGCGCGCGGTGCCGCAACATGCGATCCTATGCACATGTCATTGCTCATCGAACGCGCTCAATACCACCTCTCTGCCCACAACATGGGGCAGCTGCCGCCCGATGAGGGGGCCGAAGTGGCCTTTGCGGGCCGCTCCAACGCCGGCAAGTCCAGTGCTCTCAACGCATTGACCCGCCAGAACAGCCTGGCCCGGGTCTCCAAGACCCCCGGCCGCACCCAGCAGCTGGTGTTCTTCCAGGTGACCCCGGAAGCCCATCTGGTCGATCTGCCCGGTTACGGCTACGCCAAGGTGCCGCTGGACCTGCAGGCGCACTGGCAGGCCTTCATCGACCGCTACTTCCGCACCCGCAATGCGCTGAGGGGCCTGGTGGTGGTGATGGATATCCGCCACCCGCTGAAGGACTACGACCGGCAGATGCTGGCCTATGCCGTGCAGCGTGGCCTGCCGGCGCATGCGTTGCTGACCAAGGCCGACAAGCTGAGCCGCAGCCAGCAGATGCAGACCCTGCAGAAGGTGCGCAAGGAACTGCACTCCTCCTTCGGTGATACGGTCAGCGTGCAGGTGTTCTCCGGCGCCGCCCGCACCGGTGTGGACGAAGCCCGCGGCATCATCGGCGGCTGGCTGGGGCTGGAATAAGGCGGCCAGCGGTCGCCTGCCTTTTCATCGGGGTGTACGGATGGAAGGATTTGCAGCAACGTTCTGGCAATGGCACGGGGCGGGTGACGGTGCCCGCGTCGAAGCGGCCTGCACCTTGCTCTCTGCCCTCGATTTCCTCCAGCAGGACGCATTGGGCCAAGCGGCAAAGCTGCCGCAGTGTCTTGCCTGTGAGGTCCAGTCGTCGGTCCTGATGCCTCTGGTGGCCGTCATGGACGGTCTGGCCGATCAGGTGCCGCCATTGGGCCAGCAGGCGCTGCTGAGGCTTCGCGCATCCTGCGCTGAGCTTGATGCGACCTCGCTCAGCTGTTCTGATGACGGGATCTTCGAACACGCGCAGTGGCAGGCGATCCGGATGGACGCGCGGCAAGCGGGTTTGTACTTGGCGCTGCAGGAACTGTTGCCGTACCTGGACGAACTACGGGACGCGCAGCGCTCGGCACCCGGCCGGTAGGGCCGGGCATGGCCCGGCGCGACCGGTCTGCTTCCGGGTAGTACCGGCCGCTGGTCGGCGATACCTCATTTCAACGGCGAATACTCCGCCGGCACCCACGCATAGGCCTTGCCCTCGCCACGCACATGGCCCAGACCGGGGAACGGCAGGTGCGCACCGGCCACCCACCAACCGTTGGCGGTGGCCTGCTGCAGCAGGCCGCGACGGCTGGCGATGGCCGCCTTGCGGTCCGAATCAGCCTCGAATGCCGCCTCCGGGTGCGCGAACTGCACCGCATGGAAGTGCAGCACATCACCCCATACCAGCAGTGACTGGCCCTGGCTGTCGAACCGGTAGGAGACATGGCCGGGGGTATGGCCATGGGTGTCCATCGCCACTGCGCCACCGGGCAGCGCATCGCCGGGGCTGAAAGTGCGCAGGTGGCCGCTGGCCTGGTACGGCGCGACCGCGTTGCGCGCCAGCGGGAAGGCGAAGCGCACGCCCTTCGGCGCCGTGGCCTCGCTGGCCGGGTTGAGCCAGTAATCGGCATCGGCCTTGGACAGCCACACGGTGGCATTCGGGTAGGCCGGCTTGCCCTGCGCGTCGAGCACCCCGCACAGGTGGTCCGGATGGGCGTGGGTCAACAGCACTTCGTCCACCTCGGCCGGGTCCACGCCGGAGGCACGCAGGTTGCCCAGCACCTGGCCCAGGCCGGGGCCGAAGCACTGTGCGGTGCCGGTATCGACCAGGGTCAGGTGGTTGCCCTGGCGCACCAGGAAGGCGTTGATCGCGGTCTGCAGGCCCTTCTTGTCTTCGGGTACGTAGCGGCCTTCCAACAGGCGGCTGACCAGCGTTGGCGGCACGTCGACCACTTCCTGCCGGCCCAATGCGACCACGCCGTCGAACAGGGCGGTGACCTGCAGCGCACCGACGCGCTGGTGATAGACGCCGGGGACCTGCTGGGTGGGGGCGGGCGAAGTGGCTTCGGCCAGCGCGGCCAGCGGCAGGGACGACAGGGCCAGCAGCAGGGCGCCGCGTAGCGGCAGGGGACGCAGGGTCATGGCGGTTCTCGGTGGATGACGGGCGATTCCGTTGTGCCCAGCGTGCCGTGGCCGGCGTGTGCACGGCGCTCAAACCACTGCGCGGAATGCTCAGGGAGGGGGGGTGTCTGCAGGGCTGCGCCCTGCACCTGCAGAGGCAACAGCAACGGCAACGGCCGAAGCAACACCGGCTATCCGTGGGATGGCGGGGTGGGTCCGGTTGCGGGGGACGCCGTAAATACGTCCTTGTAGGCTCGGTCGCGCCATCCATGGCGCTCACGCCCCCGCAACCGGACCCACCCCGCCTTCGACAGTTTTCTGCGATCTGTTGGAAATGCTCTTGGGGTCAGATCCGTTTTCCGGAGGAAAACGGATCTGACCCGGGAATTTCATTCGATATCTGACAGATGTGTCGACCAAGGTCGACACCTACCAACAGCCGCCGGAATCTGTCGAAGGCGGGGCACTGTGGGTTTGCGGGGTGTGAGCGGCATGGATGCCGCGACCAAGCCCCCATGGACGGGTTTACGGCGTCCCCGCAAACCCACAGTGCCCCGCCATCCCACGGAATGCACGCTGTTGCTGTTGCTCCGGCTCTTGCACTCGCTTCTGCGGGTGCAGGGCGCAGCCCTGCCGAACCCCCTCAAATGTCTGTGGGAGCCAGCCCGTACTGCTCGGCGAAGCGCTTGCTGAAACTGGCCGCAGACCGGTAGCCCGCGCGTGCCGCGACGGTCTTCAACGGCAGGTCGGTGGTGTAGAGCAGCTGCATGCCATGCGCCAGCCGGGCCTCGGTGAGCAGCTGGCGCAGGCTGGTGTCCTCGGCCGCCAGGCGACGGCGCAGGGTCGCACCGCTCAGCGCGAACTGTTCTTCCACATCACGCGATTGCCAGTCGCGTGCTGGTTCGGCGGCGATGCGGTCGCGGATCTGTTCGCCCAGGCTCGGTGCCTGCGGCAGCAGCAGGTTGCCGTGGCCCTGCCGGCACAGGGTCAGCACCAGCGAGGCCAGGGCCAGCCGCGCGTCGCTGTAACGACCGTCCTGCAGCGATTGGCGCCACTGGCGCAGCACCGCGCCATGGTCGATCAACGGCAGTCGCGCCATCGCCTGCCCAGGGGCGGGAAGTTCCTCGCTCCACAGCGTGCGTGCGGCCGCCAGCACTTCGGCACACAGCGGCACGATGGCACTGAGGTAGCGGCCACTGCGCGGGTCGGGGCTGTTGACCACATCGATGCGGCAGCGCTGGGTCAGCAGCAGGATGTCGCCGGGGAAGAATTCCAGTGACTGGTGTGCGGTGCGCACCTGCTTGCGGCCTTCCAGCAGGATCGCGAACTGCGGCTGCGGAATTTCCACCGAACTGGCGCCATGTTCCCGGCGAGCGGTGATGCACGCATAGCCCTCGGCGCGCGCGCAGCCGGCCAGGCTGGCCATCTCGGCCAGCAGCGCGGTGGCCGGGGGCAGCATGCCGGTCACGAGACGTGGGCACCGAGCAGGCGACCGACGCCTGCGGCCGCGGCCATCGCCAACGCGCCCCAGAACATCACCCGGATTGCGCCGCGAACAGGCGGGGCGCCCCCGGCCTGCGCCGCCATCGCGCCGGTCAGGCACAGGCCGAGCAGGGTACTGGCGGTGGTCAGCAGTGCGACCTTGTCGACCGGCGCGAGCAGGGCGGTCAGCACCGGCAGTGCCGCGCCACAGGTGAACGCACCGGCCGAGGCCAGCGCCGCCTGCAACGGGCGCGCGCGCAGGGTATCGGTGATGCCGAGTTCGTCGCGGGCATGGGCGCCCAGCGCGTCGTGGGCGGTGAGCTGTTCGGCCACCTGCCGTGCCAGGGCAGGCTCCAGGCCGCGGTGGCGGTAGATCGCGGCCAGCTCTTCCAGCTCGCTGTGCGGGTCTTCGTGCAGTTCGCGCTTCTCCATCGCCAGGTCGGCGTCTTCGGTGTCGGCCTGGGTCTGCACCGAGACATACTCGCCGGCGGCCATCGACATCGCGCCGGCCACGGTGCCAGCCACGCCGGTGGCCAGGATGGTCGCCGCGGAGGCGCCGCTGGCGGCCACGCCGACTACCAGGCCGGCCACCGAGACGATGCCATCGTTTGCCCCCAGCACGGCGGCACGCAGCCAGCCGACACGCTCGGAGCGGTGCAGTTCGGGGTGTCGTGAATGACGGCTCATGGCTCTGAGTGTACGAGGGTCAAGAGGGCGTCGGTAGGATGCTGAAACCTGCCACCGTCGCATGACGCAACGGGTCGCCACGCTATAGTGCGCCCTTGCGATGGAAGGCCCCGGGCCCCACATCCCCCGCCACTGTCCAGCGAGCCTTCCCCTTGTCGAGCCCCAGCCACGTCGCCGATACCCCCATTACCGACCGCTCGCAGCTGGTGGAGGTGATCGCCTCCGGCGAGAAGCCCCGCGCGCAGTGGCGCATCGGTACCGAGCACGAGAAGTTCGGGTTCCGCCTGGATGACCTGCGACCGCCGACCTTCGAGGGCGAGCGCGGCATCGAGGCGCTGCTCAATGGCCTGGTCCGCTTTGGCTGGGAGCCGGTGCAGGAGAACGGCAACACCATCGCCCTGCTGCGCGATGGCGCCTCGGTGACACTGGAACCGGCCGGTCAGCTGGAACTGTCCGGCGCGGCGCTGGAGACCATCCACCAGACCTGCGTGGAGACCGGCACCCATCTGAACGAAGTGGCGCAGGTGGCCGGCGAACTGCAGCTGGGCTTCCTCGGCATGGGTTTCCAGCCGAAGTGGAAGCGCGATGAAATGCCGTGGATGCCGAAGGGCCGCTACAAGATCATGCGCGCGTACATGCCCAAGGTCGGCTCGCTGGGCCTGGACATGATGACCCGCACCTGCACGGTGCAGGTGAACCTGGATTACGCCACCGAAGCGGACATGGTGAAGAAGTTCCGCGTGTCGCTGGCGCTGCAGCCGATCGCCACCGCGCTGTTCGCCGATTCGCCGTTCACCGAAGGCAAGCCGAACGGCTACCTGAGCTACCGCTCGCACATCTGGACCGACACCGACGCCGACCGCACCGGCATGCTCGACTTCGTGTTCGAGGATGGCTTCGGTTACGAGCGCTATGTCGACTACCTGCTCGACGTGCCGATGTATTTCTCCTACCGCGATGGCATCTACCACGACGCGAGCGGGCAGAGCTTCCGCGATTTCATGCAGGCCAGGCTGCCGGTGCTGCCGGGCGCGCTGCCGACGCTGCGCGACTGGTCGGACCACATGACCACCGCGTTCCCGGAAGTGCGCCTGAAGAAGTACCTGGAAATGCGCGGCGCCGATGGTGGCCCGTGGAGCCGCCTGTGTGCGCTGCCGGCATTCTGGGTGGGCCTGCTGTACGACGACACCGCACTGGATGCCGCCTGGGACCTGGTGCGTGACTTCACCCTGGCCGAGCGCCATGCACTGCGCGACGGCGTGCCGAAGCATGCGATGAACCTGCCGTTCCGTAATGGCAGCGTGCGCGACCTGGCCCGCGAAGCGGTGAAGATTTCCGTTGAAGGCCTCAAGCGCCGCGCGGCGCGCAATGCCGACGGCCAGGACGAGAGCAAGTTCCTGGACGTGCTGCAGGAAATCGTCGAATCCGGCCTGACCCCGGCCGAGCGCAAGCTGGCGCTGTTCCATGGCCGCTGGCACGGCGACGTCGATCCGGTGTTCCGCGAGTTCGCGTACTGACCGCCATGCGGGGTTGCCGGCCAGCGGCCGGCACTACCCGAAGAAAAACCCCGGCATTGCCGGGGTTTTTCTTTTTCACATCGGCCCTGGATCAGGCGGCGTTCTTCATCGTCGCCATGTCGATCACGAAGCGGTAGCGCACATCGTTCTTCGCCATGCGTTCCCAGGCTTCGTTGACGTTCTTGATGTCGATCATCTCGACGTCGCTGACGATGCCGTGCTCGGCACAGAAGTCCATCATTTCCTGGGTTTCGGCCATGCCGCCGATCGCCGAGCCGGTCAGGTGCTTGCGGCCGAAGATCACGCTGCCGCCGGTCAGCGGCGGGTCCAGTTCGGTCAGCACGCCGACCAGGCACATGGTGGCCTCGCGCTTGAGCAGGCCCATGTACGGGTTGGTGTCATGGCCGACCGGAATGGTGTTGAGCAGGAAGTCGAAGCTGCCGGCGTGCGCTTTCATCTGCGCGGCATCGCGCGAGACCAGCACTTCATCGGCGCCCAGGCGCTTGGCGTCGGCACCCTTTTCCGGCGTGGTGGTGATCATCACCACATGCGCGCCGAGTGCCTTGGCGAACTTCACGCCCATGTGGCCGAGGCCACCGAGGCCGATCACGCCGACCTTCTGGCCCGGGCCGACCTTCCAGTGGCGCAGCGGCGACCAGGTGGTGATGCCGGCGCACAGCAGCGGCGCGGCCGCCTTCAGGTCGAGCGTGTCGGACACCTTCACCACGAAGCGCTGCTCGACCACCACGTGGTCGGAATAGCCGCCGTAGGTCGGCGCACCGCTTTCGCGTTCACGGCCGTTGTAGGTCCAGGTCGCGCCTTCGGCACAGTACTGCTCCAGATCGTGCTCGCAGGCGTCGCAGTGGCGGCACGAGTCGACCATGCAGCCCACGCCGGCGTGGTCGCCGACCTTGAAGCGGGTGACGTTGCTGCCGACCTCGGTCACGCGGCCGATGATCTCGTGGCCCGGCACCATCGGGTAGATCGAGCCACCCCAGTCGTCGCGGGCCTGGTGCAGGTCGGAGTGGCAGATGCCGCTGTAGAGGATCTCGATACGCACATCGTCCGGGCCGACCGCGCGGCGTTCGAACTCGTACGGGATCAGCGGGTCGGTATGTGAATGGGCGGCGTAACCACGGGCGAGGGACATGGGGAATCCTTGGCAGGGTTTGTCGAAAGGCGTTTTACAATACGCCCCGTACCCAGCGGCAAGAAGCCCGGATATCGGCATGATTCATCAAGTGAAACTGCACAATCATGGCCACTGACAACCTCTCCCACCTGGCCGCGTTCGCGGCGGTCGCCCGCCACCGCAGCTTCCGCCGCGCCGGCGCCGAGCTGGCGCTGTCGACCTCGGCGGTGAGCTATGCGATCCGCGCCCTGGAAGAACGCCTGGGCGTGGGCCTGTTCCATCGAACCACCCGCAGCGTGGCACTGACCGAGGCCGGGCAGCGCCTGCTCGAGCGCCTGCAACCGGCACTGGGGCAGGTGCATGACGCGCTGGAAGAGATGAACCAGTTCCGCGCCGCCCCGGCCGGCCTGCTGCGCATCAACGCCACCCGTGCGGCGGTGGCGACCCAGCTGGGGCCGCGGCTGGCGCGCTTCCTGCACGCCCATCCCGACGTGCGGGTGGAGCTGACCGAGAACGATGGCCTGGTCGACATCGTCGCCGAGGGTTACGACGCCGGCGTGCGCCTGCATGAGTTCATCCCCGAGGACATGGTGGCGGTGCCGATGGGGCCGCCGCTGCGTGGGCTGATCGTCGGCTCGCCGGACTACCTGCGCAGACGCTCTGCGCCGCAGCATCCACGCGACCTGGCCACGCACGAGTGCATCCGCTTCCGCTTCGCCAGCGGCCATCTGTACAAGTGGCAGTTCGAACGCGAGGGGCAGGCGCTGGAGATCGACGTGCCGGGGCGGTTGACCCTGGGCGAGCAGGGCACCGTGGTCAGTGCCGTGCTCGATGGCATCGGCCTGGCCTATGTGCTGGAAGACACCGCGCGGCCGTACATCGATTCAGGGCAGATGGTGGCGGTGCTGGAAGACTGGAGCGAACCGTTCGCCGGCTTTGCGCTGTACTACCCGAAGCAGCGGCAGATGCCCGGTGCGCTGCGCGCGTTCGTGGATATGCTGCGCGAGTGAGTCGTGGCAGGAGTGCCGACCAACGGTCGGCACCCACCGCAGCAGGCCATTGCCGACCGACGAATCGGGATCGGCCGGTAGATCCACGCCATGCGTGGATGGCACCACGCTACGGCCCCTGCAGCACCGGCGCCAACAACACCAGGCAATCACGCAGGTGCACCTCCACCGGCGCATCCTCGGCCACCACGCCGATCACACGTTCGCGCAGTGGCTCGGCAACGGCCATCGCCAGGATCAGCCGCGCCATGCACGCGGCATCTCCCTCGCGCAGCAGCCCACGCTGCTGCTGACGCGCCAGCCAGTCGGCCAGCAATGCACGGCCGCGTTCGATGCCGTTGTCCAGATAGGCCTGCAGCAGCGCGTCCTTGCCGGGAAAGTCGGTGGCGAGCAGGCGGAACACCTGCACCGCCTGCGCCGACAGCGCCTGTGCGCACACCGCCTGCAGGATCGCCTGCAGCAGCGGCAGCACTTCGTCGGCGTGGCGGGCATCACGCTGCAACTGTGGCGCGAAGCCGTCGGTCCACTCGCGCACCGCCAATCCGACCAGTTCCTCGCGGTTGCTGGCATGGCGGTACACGGTCTTCTTCGCCACCCCGGCGTGCGCCGCCACCGCTTCGATGGTGGTGGCCTCGTAACCCTGTGCCAGCAACAGCGCCAGCGTGGCCTGCAGCACCGCGTGGCGGACTTCGGCTTCCGGTCGCGCAGGGCGGCCGCGGCGGCGGGTCGGCGTTGTGGGCTCGGGCAGGGCGGTGCTGTTCATTGCGCCCATCTTACCGCATTGGGTTAATGGCGAAACGTTGAACGTTTCCGTATTGTCGGGCCTCCCAACCCCGCAGGAAACCCCCGATGGATACCGCTGTGAACGCCCGCGCCTGGTTGGACCACCACGATCTGCTGGACCCGGCGCCGATGCACCTGGAAACCGGCATCCAGCGCCGCGAAGACGGCACCCTGCTGGTGGCGGTGCGCACCGATCTGCACGGCTGCAAGGGCCGCATGCTGGACTGGTGGTTCACCTTCTTCGAGACCACCCAGCACATCCGCTGGTGGCACCCGGTCGACCATGTCGAGCATCGCGGCTGGGACGCGGCCTGGCAGCGCGGGCGCAGCTACCACGGCGCCAGTATCCATGCGGTGGAATCGCTGGCTGACATTCCGCCGGTGGCGGCGCGGCTGAAGTTCCATGACCCGCGCACGCTGCTGGTGCCCGAGCGCCTGCAGGTGGCACAGGATGCCGGTGATGTGTCGGCAGTGATCGCCGCACGCATCGGCTTCGGCGATCACGTGCGCCTGGATGCGCACGGTGATCCCTGCGACGGGCAGATGCTGCACGTGGCGCGCGATACGCCGTTTGGCTGCGTGCTGCGCAGCCGCTTCGTACTCGGCCTGGACAGCGCCGATCCGCAGCGCGATGCCGGCGATGCCGTCGGCCTGGGCCTGCTCAGGCACTGCTACACGGAGTTCAGTTTCCTCTCGCGCCTGCTGCCGTCGCTGTACTACGGCGAGCGTGCCAACGGCGAAGCGGTGCCGTTGCCGTGGTGAACGATGCGCCGGTCATTCGACCAGCGCGTCGTAGCCTTCGCCGCTGAACTGGATCAGGCAGAAGCCATGCCCGAACGGATCGGCCAGCACGGCGATGCGGCCCCAGCGACGCTCGCGCACAGGCTGTTCGAGCGTCGCCCCGGCCGCAATCGCACGTGCCAGTGCGGCCTCGATGTCATCCACCACCCAGTCCAGGTGCAGCGGCGTCCAGTGACGCTCGTAGTCGCGTACGTCGCCATCCTCGGTGGCGGCGCTGCCGGCTTCGTTCTGCAGCAGGTAGAGCGGGGTTGGCCCACCGAGCAGCTCCACGGCGCCCGGGCCGAGGCGGCGGCCGATGCGCAGGCCGAAGGCTGTGGTGTAGAAGGCTTCGGCTGCGGCGAGATCGGGGACGTCGAGGTTGACGATGAATGATGCGGTGGGCGTATCCATGGGCAGATCCGGTGGATGCGGGTGGGCAGTGTACGCCCGCATCCACGCAGGGCGTGGGTCTACTGCGCGCGCGGGTAGTCGAGGTAGCCCGCTTCGCCGCCACCGTAGTAGCTGCTGCGGTCCGGAGTGGCCAGCGCGATGTCGCGCTGCAGGCGCTCGACCAGATCCGGGTTGGCGATGAACGGCTGGCCGAACGCGGCCAGGTCGATGGTGCCGGCCTCGACCAGCTGCAGGGCGCGCTCGCGGGTCATGCCACCGGCCAGGATCACGGTGCCACCGTAGGCCTGCCTGAACTGCCGCAGGAAGGCCGGGCCCAGCACCGACTGCCCCGCCTGCAGATTGTCGTTGAGATGCACATAGGCCAGCCCGCGCTTGCCCAGTTCCTCGGCCAGGTACAGATAGGTGGCCTCGTTGTCGGGGTAGTACGGCATGTCGAAGGTGAGGTTGTTTGGCGCCAGGCGCACGCCGATGCGGTGCGCGCCGATGCGCTCGGCCATCGCATCGACCGTCTCCAGGATCAACCGCGCACGGTTTGGCAGCGAGCCGCCGTAGCGGTCCTCGCGCTGGTTGATGAGCGGGTTGAGGAACTGCTCGAACAGGTAGCCGTTGGCGGCATGCAGTTCGATGCCATCGAAACCGGCGGCGATGGCGTTGTCGGCGCCGCGCGCGAAGTCGGCAATGATGCCGGGGATCTCTTCGGTGGCCAGCGCACGCGCCGGGGTGGGATCGGCATGGCCGCGGCTGCCGTCTTCCAGATAGACGAACGAGGTGTTCTTCGGTGCGCTGGCGACCGGCCGGGTACCGGCGCTGACCGGTTGCCCACCCCCGGGCTGCAGCGAGGAATGCGACATGCGGCCGACGTGCCAGAGCTGGGCGAAGATCGCGCCCTGCGCGGCATGCACCGCCTCGGTGACCAGCTTCCACCCGGCCACCTGCTCGGCCGACCAGATGCCCGGCACGTCGATGTAGCCCTGGCCCTGCGGCGAGACCGGCGTGCCTTCGCTGATGATCAGGCCGGCGCTGGCGCGCTGCCGGTAGTACTGCGCGGTGAGCTCATTGGCGACCGAGCCGGGGTTGCGGGCACGGGTCATCGGGGCCATCGCGATGCGGTTGCGCAGGGCGATGCCTGTCAGGTCGAACGGACGGAACAGGGCGGCGGTCATGTTGGTCATCTCGGTGCGGGGAAGAGCGCCAGCGGCGCGATGCACACAGGATGGAGTTGACATGCGGGCGCATAAAGCGCTTCGATCTCCCTTGGTGCGGGACTATTTGTCCCCAATGTGGGATGAGATGATGCTGCCGCTGGAATCGTTGAATGGCCTGGTGACCTTCGTCACTACGGCCCGCTCGGGCAGCTTCACCGAGGCTGCCGACGCGCTGGGCATCTCGCGCTCGGCGGTGGGCAAGGCCATCGCCCGGCTGGAAGCGCGGCTGGGCGTGCGCCTGTTCCACCGCACCACGCGGCGCATCGCGCTGACCACCGATGGCGAGGCGTACTACGCGTCGTGTGCGGCGGCACTGGAAGAAATCTCCGCGGCCGAGGCCTGCCTGGGGTCGGCTGGCCTGCCCAGCGGGCGGCTGCGCATCGACATGCCGTCCTCGTTCGGGCGGCTGGTGGTGCTGCCGGTGCTGTTGCGCCTGTGCCGGCAGTACCCGGACCTGCAGCTGACGATGACCTTCACCGATCACTTCGTCGATCCGGTCGAAGAGGGCATCGACCTGCTGATCCGCTTCGGCGGATTGCACCAGGCCGAGCATCTGGTCGCGCGCCGGCTGGGTCGCCAGCGCCTGGTCACCTGCGCATCGCCGGAGTACCTGCAGGCGCACGGCGTGCCGGCTATCGTCGAGGAACTGGCGCAGCATCGCAGCATCGTTGGTTTCCGCCACGGGCAACCGGTGGCGTGGCGGGTCGGCAGCGACGATGCAGAGGCCACCTTCATTCCGAACGCGGCCTACCAGCTCAACGACGGCGATGCGGTCATCGAAGGCGCCATCGCTGGCCTGGGCATCTGCCAGATGCCCATTTCACTGGTACGCCGCCACCTGCAATCCGGCGCGCTGCGATCGGTACTGGACGCGCACATGCAGCGGCACATCGACATCCACGCGCTATGGCCGCCAACCCGCCACCTGCGGCCTAAGGTACGCTATGTGGTGGATGAACTGACGCGGTTGGCGGGCGAGGGATTGTTCGATTGAGCCGGCCGGGATTGAGTCCGTGGCTGCGGCTTGTATACTATCCCCCAGTATAGTTCCGAGGTGGCCCCGCCATGCCGCACTCCCCCGAAGAGAAGAAGAAGGTCCTGGCCCGCGTGCGCCGCATCCGTGGCCAGTGCGATGCGCTGGACCGCGCGCTGGAAGCCGGCGCCGACTGCGGGCCGGTGCTGCAGCAGATCGCCGCCATCCGTGGCGCGGTCAACGGCCTGATGTCCGAGGTGATGGAGGCCCATCTGCGCGAGGAATTCGGCCAGCCCGCAGCCTCCGACGAACAACGCGCCGAGCGCGTGCGCGACATGAGCGCGTTGATCCGTTCGTACCTGAAATAAACGACGGCGCAACAGTGCGCCGCCCATCCTGTTACTGCCTGTCTCTGGAGAAGCCATCATGAAGTCCCGTGCCGCCGTCGCCTTTGGTCCCGGCCAGCCGCTGCAGATCGTCGAGATCGACGTCGCCCCGCCGAAGAAGGGCGAGGTGCTGGTGAAGATCACCCACACCGGTGTCTGCCACACCGATGCGTTCACCCTGTCCGGCGATGATCCGGAAGGCCTGTTCCCGGTGGTGCTGGGCCATGAAGGCGCCGGCATCGTGGTGGAAGTGGGCGAGGGCGTGACCAGCGTCAAGCCGGGCGACCACGTGATCCCGCTGTACACCGCCGAGTGCGGCGAGTGCCTGTTCTGCAAGAGTGGCAAGACCAACCTGTGCGTGTCGGTGCGCGCCACCCAGGGCAAGGGCGTGATGCCCGACGGCACCAGTCGCTTCAGCTACAACGGCGAACCGCTGTACCACTACATGGGCTGCTCGACCTTCAGCGAGTACACCGTGGTGGCCGAAGTCTCGCTGGCCAAGATCAATCCGGACGCGAACCCGGAGCATGTCTGCCTGCTCGGCTGCGGCGTCACCACCGGCATTGGGGCGGTACACAACACCGCCAAGGTGCAGGAAGGCGACAGCGTGGCCGTGTTCGGCCTCGGTGGCATCGGCCTGGCGGTGATCCAGGGTGCGCGCCAGGCCAAGGCCGGTCGCATCATCGCGGTGGACACCAATCCGTCCAAGTTCGAACTGGCGCGCGAATTCGGCGCCACCGACTGCATCAACCCGAAGGACTTCGACAAGCCGATCCAGCAGGTCATCGTTGAAATGACCACCTGGGGCGTGGACCACAGCTTCGAGTGCATCGGCAACGTCAACGTGATGCGTGCGGCGCTGGAGTGCGCGCATCGTGGCTGGGGCCAGAGCGTGGTGATCGGCGTGGCCGGCTCGGGCCAGGAGATCTCCACCCGGCCGTTCCAGCTGGTGACCGGCCGCAAGTGGATGGGCACCGCCTTCGGTGGCGTGAAGGGCCGCAGCCAGCTGCCGGGCATGGTCGAGGACGCGATGAAGGGCGATATCGAACTGGCCCCGTTCGTCACCCACACCATGGACCTGGACAAGATCAACGAAGCCTTCGACCTGATGCATGAAGGCAAGTCGATCCGTTCGGTGGTCCATTACTGATCCACGCCGGGCGGCAGGCTGCCGTGCCTGCCGCCCCCGGGAGGAACCCATGGAACGCATTGAACACCGCGCCTGTTTCGGCGGCTGGCAGGATGTCTATCGCCATCGTTCGACCACGCTGGGCTGCGACATGCAGTTCGCCGTGTACCTGCCGCCACAGGCGGAAACGCAGGAACTGCCGGTGCTGTACTGGCTGAGCGGGCTGACCTGCACCGAGCAGAATTTCATCACCAAGGCCGGGGCGCAGCGTTATGCGGCCGAGCACGGTGTGATCATCGTCGCGCCCGACACCAGCCCGCGCGGTGATGACGTGGCCGATGCCGAAGGCTACGACCTGGGCAAGGGGGCAGGCTTCTACCTCAATGCCACCCGCGCACCGTGGGCGAAGCACTACCGCATGCACGACTACGTGGCGCAGGAACTGCCGGCGCTGATCGAGGCGAACTTCGCGGTGACCGATGCACGCGCGATCAGTGGCCATTCGATGGGTGGCCATGGCGCGCTGGTGATCGCGCTGCGCAACCCGGGGCGCTACCGCAGCGCGTCGGCGTTCTCGCCGATCGTCGCGCCCAGCCACGTGCCGTGGGGGCAGAAGGCGTTCACCGCCTATCTGGGCGACAACCCGGCCGACTGGACGCAGTGGGATACCTGCGCGCTGCTGGCGACGGCCAGTGAGCGCCTGCCGTTGCTGGTCGACCAGGGCGAGGCGGACGAGTTCCTGCAGACCCAGCTGCAGCCGCAGCGCCTGCAGGAGGCCTGCGATGCCGCCGGCCATCCGCTGACCCTGCGCCTGCAGCCCGGTTACGACCACAGCTACTATTTCATCGCCAGCTTCATCGGCGAGCACGTCGCGCACCACGCCCGCGCCCTGCGCAGCTGACCGCCTGAAAAGGGGACGGAGGGGATTAAGTCGCTTTTGCCGCCGTGCCGCAAACGACTTAATCCCCTCCGTCCCCTTTTTTTTACGTGGCCGTGGCGCGGGCGGGGCTATGGTGCGCGCGTACGGCCTTGTGGATCGGGGGATGCATGCCGGTAGTGCTGGCGCTGCTGTATGTGCTGTGCCATGGCCTGGTGCTGACCCTGTGGCCGGGCCCCGCCGGGGTGGGATCGTTCGTGTTCCTGACCGGTGCACCGTTGCTGGCGGCGGCCGCCTGCCTGTGGCGGGCGCGCCGCGACCGGGCGGCCCTGGGCTGGCGCGCCACCGCGCTGGCGCTGCTGCTGTGGGCGGGCGGCATGGCCTTCAACATGATCGATGCGCTGGGGGCCGGCCGTGCCGATATCACCCCGCAGGCAAGCCTGTTCCTCTACGTGCTGTACGGCGTGCCGCTGGTGTTCATCCTCGCCCGCGCGCGGCGCGAGCGGCTCAGCATCAGCCTGATCGATGCGGCGATGGCGGCGCTGCTGGGCGTGCTGTTCTTCGTGCACACGCAGTCCTTCGCCGACCGGGTGGAGGTCGACCCGATGGCGATGGTCAGCATGCAGCGCATGTTCGACATCCAGAACCTGTGCATTGCCGGTTTCGCGGTGGTGCGCTGGCTGGCCGGCGATGTGCCCGAGCGGCGCAGCGTGTTCCGCGCGCTGGCGCTGTACGCGCTGGCGTACCTGGTGGTGGCGTTCTACATCAACCACTACACCTCGGGGGATGCATTCGGCGCCTACAACGACCTGCTGATCGACCTGCCATTCCTGCTGCTGGCGTTGCTGGCGCTGAGCCAGGCGCCCGCGCCGGTGTTCGTGCCGCACCCGCGGATGGCGCGCACCGTGCAGGCGGCGGGCCCGATGATCCTGCCGTTGCTGCTGCTGGTGGTCGGCACCCTGGTGGTCGACCATGCACGCCCCCTGGCGGTGGCCGGATTCGTGGTGGCGACGCTCGGTTTCGGCCTGCGCAGCATCCTGCTGCAGACCGACCTGCTGGAACGGCAGGCGGCGCTGGACCAGCTGGCGCGACGGGACGGTCTGACCGGGGTGGCCAACCGCCGCGAGTTCGATGCCCTGCTGTTGGCCGAGTGGAACCGCGCTCGGCGCAGTGGTACCGAGCTGGGCCTGCTGCTGCTGGATATCGATCATTTCAAGGTCTTCAACGACCGCTACGGTCATCCCGCTGGCGACCGCTGCCTGCAGGCCGTGGCTGCGGTGCTGAAGGCGAGTGCCGGCCGCGCCGGTGACAGTGTTGCGCGCTATGGCGGCGAGGAATTCGCGGTGATCGTGCCCGGAAGCGCGCTGTCGGGCGTGCTGGCGTTGGCCGAGCGCCTGCGCGAGGCGGTGGAAGCGCTGCCGTTGCCGGAAGGATCGGTCAGTATCAGCATTGGCGTCGGCTACCTGCATCCACCTGCCCTGGCCAGTGCGGATCAGTTGCTGGCCGACGCCGATGCCGGCCTGTATGCCGCCAAACGTGCCGGCCGCAACCAGGTGATCCTGCATGCGCACGTGCTGGACGACGAAGGCAGCGCACACGGCAGGATGGACTGCTGAGCGCGCCAGGTGCCCGGGCCTGCGTGTGATTGCGCATGGGGGCCGCGACCGGGTCATCGCTGCCGCACCCAGCCGCTGGGATCGAGCAGCCTCAGCCCGACCGGGGACAATGAGCGCTGCCGCAACGGCAGATGTGCTGCTTGCACGGCCATCGCACAGCGCGCCAACTGCTGGCGCAATGGTGCCAGCGTGTCGTCTTCGCGGGGCCGTGCATGCCGCCATTGCGCGATGCGCAGCAGGCAGACCAGCAGGTCCAGTTCGCTGGCGGCAATGAACGGCGAGCCAGCCGGCAGCAGATCGATGGGGGCGGCGGGCGTGGCCAGCAGCGGCACCAGGCCGATGAAGGCGTCGCAGCCCTCCGGGTCGAGCCCGAGCGCGCTCAGCTGGGCGACGCCGTCGGGCTGCAGATCGGGATCGTGCAGCTGGCGGAGCGCGCCCAGCAGCGCCTGCTCGCCGCGGCCGAACTGGCGGCCGAAGGCGCGATAGCTGACGCGGGTAGGAAACAACGGGGATCGTGAGGCCATGGGGGCTAGGGTTGCGGGTCGCGGGTTTCCACCAGCACGGGGCAGGGCGCGTGGTCGATGGTCCATTGCCCGATCGAGGGTTCGAACAGGCGTTCCAGCCGGGACAGGTGACGATGACCGATGACGATGAGGTCGCACTTCAGGCGCCGCGCCTGCTCGCTGATCACTTCGCCGGGGTCGCCGGAGGGAATCTGTGCGATGGCATCGACGCCGCGCTCGCGCAGCTCGGCCAGGGCTTCAGCCAGCACCGCCTCGGCCTGCGATCGCTGCCGCGCGGCTTCCGGATACTCGCGGCGGTCGGCTTCGCTGGCATCGGCGGCCAGCGCGAATTCGGGGTCGAGCACGCACAGCAGGTGCAGGCGGCTGCGCGGGCCGGCGATGGCCGCGGCCAGGTCCAGCACGCGTGCGTGCTGGGGGCCGCCGTCCAGGGCGACCAGCAGGGTGTTGAACATGGATGTCTCCTTGGCAGGCCGGGGATGGTCGCCGATGTCTCCGCGCGCACCCATGCCGTGCGCGGCAGTCAATGAATGCGCCAGACGCAATCCATGTGAACCACAAGTGCCTTAGAGTCATCCGGATTACTGAAGAACGTTCCACTGGAGACTGCCATGCCCCTGCCGGACCTGAACCTGTTGCTGGCACTGGACGTGCTGATCGACGAATGCAGCGTGGCCGCCGCCGCGCGGCGGATGAACCTGAGCGCGCCGGCGATGAGCCGCACCCTGGGCCGGATCCGTGTGGCGCTGGGCGACCCGGTGCTGGTGCGCGCCGGTCGCGGGTTGGCACCGACGCCGCGCGCGCTGCAGCTGCGCGAGCAGGTGCGCGACGTCATCGAACAGGCCCACCGAGTTTTCCATGCGGGCCGCGAGATCGACGTGGGTACCCTGGAGCGAACCTTCAACGTGCGTGCCAACGACGTCTTCATCGGTGGCTTTGGCGGTCGCCTGCGCGAGATATTCCGCCAGCAGGCACCGCGCGCGATGCTGCGTTTCGTGCCCGAAGGCGATACCGATGACGATGCGATGGCGCAGGGCCGGATCGATCTGTACATCAGCACCGCCGGCAAGCACGCACCCGACACCAAGGTGCAGAACCTGTTCAGTACCTCGTTCATGGGCGCCGCACGCGAGGACCATCCGTTGTTCGATGAAGAGATCAGCGCCGAGCGCTTTGCCGCGTGCGATCACATCGCGGTGTCCCGGCGCGGGCTGCCACGCGGACCGATCGATGACGACCTGGCCACTCTGGGCCTGCAACGGCGGGTGGCACTGATCAGTCCGACCTTCCACGGTGCGATTTTCGCCGCTGCCGAATCGGACCTGATCCTGCCGCAGATGCCGAGCGTGATGCTGGAGCGCATCGTCAGCATGCGCCTGCCCCTGCGCTTGTTCCCGCTGCCGATTCCGGTGCGCACGGCGGCGATCGTGCAGGCCTGGCATCCACGCCTGGACAACGACGCCGCCCACCAGTGGCTGCGGCGTTCGATCAAGACCATGTGCGAAAGCGTCGAGGACACCCGTCGCTGAGGTTCCGGGCGTGCGTCCGGCGCACGCCTGCGATGCCGGTCACGCCATTTTTTGCACGGTACCGGCTCCCTAGACTGCGCTCCCCGGAGTTTCACTGAGCGCATTCCAATGACCCCCAACATGCCGTGCACTGCACGGATCGGTGCCCGGCGATGAGTACGCCGGCTGCCACTGTCCCGGCCGCCGCAGCGCCCCGTCCTGCCGCCGCCCCCGGGCTCGACCGCCGCGTTCTGGTCGGCCTGTGTGGCGTGCTGCTGGCGGTGCTGGTGTCGGGCTTCAACGAGAACATCACCAAGGTCGCCCTGGCCGACATCCGCGGTGCGATGGGTTTCAGCGTCGACGACGGCAGCTGGATCGTCGCCCTCTACAGCGCGATGTCGGTCAGCGCAATGGCCTTCGCCCCGTGGTGTGCCGCCACCTTCTCGCTGCGCCGTTTCGCGCTGGCGATGATCGGTGGTTTCATGGTGCTGGGCGTGCTCTGCCCGCTTGCCCCGAACCTGCAGGTGTTCCTGCTGCTGCGCGCGCTGCAGGGGCTGTGTGGTGGTGCGCTGCCGCCGCTGCTGATGAGCGTGGCACTGCGCTTCCTGCCGCCGGGCATCAAGTTGTATGGCCTGGCCGGCTACGCGTTGACCGCCACCTTCGGCCCGAGCATGGGCACGCCGCTGGCCGCGTTCTGGGTCGAGCAGGTGGGCTGGCACTGGGCGTTCTGGCAGATCGTGCCGTACTGCCTGGCTGCCATGGCGATGGTCAGCTGGGGCCTGCCGCAGGACCCGCTGCGGCTGGAGCGTTTTGCCCAGTTCGATGGCGTGGGCCTGGCGCTGGGCCTGCCGGCGCTGGTGCTGCTGGTGCTGGGCCTGGTGCAGGGCCCGCGCCTGAACTGGTTCGACTCGCCGATGATCACCCTGATGATCGGTGGCGGCGCCGGCCTGATGGTGCTGTTCATGATCAATGAATGGTTCCACCCGCTGCCGTTCTTCAAGCTGCAGCTGCTGGCCAACCGCAACCTCAGCTACTCGCTGGTGACGCTGGGCGGCGTGCTGTTCGTGCTGCTGGCAGTGATCTCGATTCCCTCCGGTTTCCTGGCCAGCGTGCAGGGCTACCGGCCATTGCAGACCGCACCGATGCTGCTGTGGGTGGCGCTGCCACAGGTGATCGCACTGCCGTTGGTGGCGGCGTTGTTGAACATCCGCGCAGTGGATTGCCGCTGGGTGCAGGCCACCGGCCTGGCGATGCTGGCGCTGGCCTGCTGGCTGGGCTCGCACCTGGATGTGGCCTGGATCCGCGACAACTTCCTGTGGGTACAGCTGCTGCAGGTATTCGCCCAGCCGATGGCGGTGTTGCCGCTGCTGATGCTGGCCACTGGCGGGCTGGCACCGCAGGACGGTCCGTTCGCCTCGGCGTGGTTCAACACGGTCAAGGGCTTTGCTGCCGTGCTCGCCAGCGGCGTGCTGGATGCCGTCGCCCAGGGCCGCCGTCATTTCCATTCCACCGTGCTGGTCGATCGCCTTGGCGAGCAACCGTGGCTGGCCGATGGCCCGCAGCTGGGTGCGCGCCTGCATGCACAGGTGCAGGCGCTGACTTCAGCCGACCTGTACTGGGTGGTCGCGCTGGTGGCGCTGGCCTTCATTCCCCTCATTGCCTGGATGCCCACCCGCATCCATCCGCCACGTGCCGTGGCCTGAACCTTTCGCAGGAATTCCCTCATGACGATCAATCGAACCACTCTCAACACCGGGCTGGGCCTGGGCGTGCTGGCCCTGGCCATCGGCGCCTGGCTGCTGCTGCGCGATGGCGGCCACCAGAGCACCAACAATGCGTATGTGGTGGCCGACTACACCCTGGTAGCGCCGAAGATTCCCGGCTTCGTCAGTGCCGTGGAGGTGGAAGACAACCAGTCGGTGAAGGCCGGCGACGTGCTCGCCCGCATCGACGACCGCGACTACCAGGTGGCCCTGCAGGCAGCCCGCGCCGACCTCGCCAATGCCCGTGCACAGCTGGCCAACGCACAGGCTGCACTGGCCCAGCAGGACTCGCTGATCGAGCAGGCCAGGGCCAGTGTCGATGTCAGCCGGTCCGAACTGACCCTGGCCAGCGCCGACCAGCAGCGTTACCGCGAGCTGGCCCGTGATGGCGCCGGCACCGTGCAGAACGCACAGCAGGCGCAATCGAAGCAGGCCGTGGCCAGTGCCCACCTGCAGCAGGGCCAGGCCGCGCTGTCGACCGCACGCCAGCGCACCGACATCCTCAGCGCTGGCGTGCAGGCCGCACAGGCGGCGGTACAGCGTGCAGAAGCGGCGCAGGCGCGTGCCGAACTGGACCTGTCGCACACCGTGCTGCGCGCGCCGATCGACGGCATGGTCGGCCGTCGTGCGGTACGCGTGGGCGCCTACCTGACCCCGGGTACGCCGGTGGCTGCGGTGGTACCGCTGAAGCGCGCCTTCGTGGTCGCCAACTTCCAGGAAACGCAGATGACCCGCATGCAGGCCGGCCAACAGGTCGAGCTGAAGGTGGACGTGTTCCCGGGCAAGCCGCTGCGCGGGCACATCGACAGCATCGCACCGGCCACCGGCGTCACCTTCGCCGCCGTCGCACCGGAAAACGCCACCGGCAACTTCACCAAGGTGGTGCAGCGCATTCCCGTCAAGATCGTGCTGGAACCCGGCCAGCCACTGCTGGACCAGCTGCGTGCCGGCATGTCGGTGGAAGCCAGTGTTGACCTGGGCAGCCGCGCCCGCGCGCAGAGCGTGCAGCACAGTCCGGGCCACAAGAGCGGGGAGGGTGCATGAGCGCAGTCACCCTGTTCCGCACCTTCGTTGCGGCCAGCCTGTGCACGGCCCTGGCTGCCTGCACGATGGGTCCGGACTTCGTACGCCCGCAGGCGGAACTGCCCAGCCACTGGCAGGGTGAGGCGGTCGCCGGCAACGCCATCGACCAGGACGCGGCCTGGTGGGCCGGCTTCGACGATCCATTGCTGGGGCAGCTTGCCGGCCAGGTGCTCGCGGCCAACCTGGACCTGCAGCTGGCCGCGAACCGCGTGCAGCAGAGCCGCGCCGCGCGTGGCATCACCGCCGCCGATCGCCTGCCCGGCGTCAGCGCGAGCGCCAGTGGCGTGCGTGCACGCAACAGCGAGGTGGGCCTGAATGATCCGTCCGGCAACGGCGGCCGTGATGACTACGGGCTGTTCCAGGCCGGCATCGGCCTGAGCTGGGAGCTGGACCTGTGGGGGCGTGTGCGCCGCCAGGTGGAAGCGGCCGACGCACGCGTGCAGATCGCCGAGGAGGATGCACACGCGGTGCGCATCGCGCTGCTGGCGGAAACCGCGCGTGATTACCTGCAGCTGCGCGCGACGCGGCAGCTGCTGGCGATCACCGAGGACAACCTCAGCATCGCCCTCGACATCAAGCGCCTGACCGAGGCACGCCAGCAACAGGGCGTGGCCAGCACGCTGCAGGTGTCCAGCGCGTCCGCGCAGGTGGCATCGCTGCAGGCCCGCATCGCGCCGCTGCGGCATCGTGAATCGCAGCTGCGCAATGCGCTGGCGTTCCTGCTGGCGCAGCCGCCGCAGGCGCTGGACGCGCAGCTGCAGGATGCACGCCGTGACTGGCCGGCGCTGCCGGCCGTAGCGGTGGGGTTGCCCAGCGAACTGGCCGAGCGTCGCCCGGACATCCGTCGTGCCGAAGCGGCACTGCATGCGGCAACGGCCGGCATCGGCGTGGCCAAGGCCAGTTTCCTGCCGCGCATCACCTTGAATGGCGACGCTGGGTTCCAGGCCAAGCAGCTGGATGATCTGGATGGCTGGAACGCGCACCGCTTCAGCATCGGGCCGTCCATCAGCGTACCGATCTTCCAGGGCGGGCGGCTGAAGGCCAACCTCGCGCTGAGCCGGCTGCAGCAGCAACAATCGGCGCTGCAGTTCCGCCGCACCGTGCTGCAGGCCTGGCATGAGGTGGACGACGCCATCGATGGCTACGCAGCGGAGCAGCAGCGCATCGTGCAGCTGCACGTGGCGGTGGACGAGAGCGAGACCGCACTGGGTGCCGCGCGCCGGCAGTACCAGGCCGGTGTGGTCGACATGCTGGATGTGCTGAGTACCCAGCGCATTGCGCTGGACAACCAGGCCGCGCTGGCCAACAGCCAGGCCACGGCCGCGATCGCACGGGTGGAGCTGTACCGCGCGCTGGGCGGTGGCTGGTAGGGAAATGGAAACGCCGGGCCATGCCCGGCGGTTCGTCGGTAGTTGCCAACCTTGGTTGGCAGCCTTTTGCGAAGCGCCAACCAAGGTTGGCGTCTACCAGAGCACGGCCTTGGGCGGCGGCTGGTAGGAAATCGTCGGGGTAGTGCCGGCCGCTGGCCGGCACCGTCATGGCTGCTGCAGTTGCCGGCCAGCGGCCGGCACTACCAGAACGGGGCCTCAACGCACGTCGCGCAGTTCCCAGTGGTGGCCGGCCAGCAGGCGCAGGCGCTGCTTGAACACGTCACTGTCGATGCGGGTGATGGCGACCAGGTTGATGCGCAGGTCCTTCTGCTCGCCGGTCACGGTGGCATCCGGGTCGGTCACGCCCCACTGCGGTTCCACCGCGTCCGGGTCAGGCTGCTTGGCCTTCCAGCGCTCGAACAGCGTGCCGCTGCGCAGGGCATCCTGCAGCTCTTCGGCGAAACCGGCGGCGCCCTGCGAGTGGAAGGACAGGTCGGGGTCGTTGCCGCGGGCCTTGGACGGGTCGGGCAGGCTGATGTGGTACTGCGCAGGCATGGAGTTCTCCTTGAAGTGCGGCAAGGCTGGCACAACCGCGGTGGAATCGATGTGCAGATTCCAGCCGTGGCCAGCGCTCATTCGAACCGATGCGGCCCATCGGCAAAGCCCACGGTGACCGCGCCCTTGCCGACGTTGACCATGCCGGTCAGGCTCATCACCGATTCGTACACGGTCACGCCGTGGCCGGCGCAGACCTCCTTCATCTGTGCATAGCCGGGCAGGGTGCGCAGCTCGTCCAGTTCGCCGCCGTAGCTGACGCACACCGTCGGCGTCATCAGCCCGGCACGCACGCGCTGGCCGACCACCGCGAACAGCTTCTGCACGGCACTGTCGAAGCCCTTGATCTTGGCCACCGGCCCGGTCTCGCCCCGGTAGCCGTGCAGCACCGGTTTGATGTCCAGCGCGCTGCCCAGCGCCGCGCTGAGCAGGCCGACACTGCGGTCGCCCTTGTGCCGTGCACGTGCGCGCATGTAGTACAGGTCGCGGGTGATCATGTAGCCGTGCACGTTGCCGGCCAGTTCTTCCAGCCGTTCGCGGATCTGCTGCACGCTGGCGCCGCTGTCACGCAGGCGCACCGCCTCCACTGCGGTCACGGCCTGCGCGGCGAACAGGTTCTGGGTATCGAGTACGCGCAGCGCAAACGGCGAGTTGTAGCCCGCTGCCTGCCGCACCGGCTTGTAATCATTGAGGATGGCGAAGCTGGCCTGCAGCGCATTGTCGTGGATCGGGCTGCGGGTCTTGGTGATGGTCATGCAGAACACGTGGTCGTAATCGATCACCAGCTGCTGCAGGAACAGGTCGCGGATCTGGTTGACGCTGAAGGGGATGGTCTCCGCTTCAGCGCCATGTTCGGCCACATGCGCGTGCAGGAAGCTCAGGGTGGCCTGCTCATCGCGATGATCGGCCAGCACGGCTTCGCCGATGCGTACGGTGATCGGCAGCAGCACGATGTTGTGCTCGGCAATGAAGTCCTGCGGCAGATCGCAGGCCGAGTCGACGACGATTCCGATGCGCATCCGCGGCTCCCCCTCCAGGGCGGTTGTAGGTTCGGAAACGTGAAATCTATCTCAAATCCTGGCGTGGCGCGCGAGGGAAACGCGCCACGCCCTGTTCAGCGACTGCGCTGCACCGCTACCGGCAGGCTGGCCAGGCGCTGCCATTCGGGTTGCTGCAGCAGGCCTGGATCGGCCAGCACCGCCGCCATCAGCGGGTGGGCGTCGTTGCCCCAGAACAGTTCGTCATCGATGGCCAGGGTCGGCACGCCGAACACGCCGGTAGCAATTGCCGCCTCGGTGTTGCGCCGCAGTTGCTCCTTGACCGCCGGGTCGGCGATGGCACTGGCGACATCCTCGATACCCAGCTGCGCAGCCGGTTCGCGCAGGGCCTCGGCGCTGTCGGCGGCATTGCCGTCGCGCCAGATCCAGTCGAACAGCACGTCCACCGCCTGCACGCTGCCACCGGCGGCCAGGCACAGGCGCAGGGCGGACAGCGGATTGAAAGGGTGGCCCGGCGGGAACCGCAGCGGTGTGCCCTCGGCCTGCGCAGTCCACTGCAGCTGGCGGTAGATGAAGCGGCGCTTGGCTGGAATCTCGGCCGGCCCGAGGTTGCCCAGGTGGTGCAGCACGGCACCGAAGGCAATCGGCACGGTCTGGATCTGGACAAACTGTGGCAACCGCTTCAGCTTCTGCCAGTGCAGGTAGGAATAGGGCGAGACGAAGTCGAAGTACCAGCGCAGCGTGGCCATTGGCGGTTCCTTGCAAGAGGTCAGGGCTGCGCGTTGCGCAGCAGGTAGCGGTCCCGCAGTTCAGTCTGGCGCGAGCGCATCGGCATCGCCCGGCCGCCCAGCCAGACCTGTTCGGCATAGTGCGCCACGTCGAGCGGGTCACCTTCCCACAGCACCAGGTCGGCGCGCTTGCCCGGTTCGATGCTGCCGATCTGGTCGCCCACGCCGAACGCCTGCGCCGGCACCCGGGTCAGGCCGGCCAGGCCGTCGGCCCAGGGCAGGCCATTGGCCACGGCATTGCCCGCCAGCTGGCGCATCTTGCGTGCATTGTGCGAGGCGTCGCCACGCTGCACGAACGAGATGGCCACGCCGGAACGTTGCAGGCGTGCCGCGTTTTCCAGCGTTGCCCCGATCTGGTCGAAGCTGGCCGGCAGGTTGGACAGCACGTCGACGAACACCGGCACCTGCGCAGCTGCCAGCTCCGGCGCCAGCTGCCAGGCTTCGCTGCCACCGGCAATGGCGATCTTCACCTTCTCGCGGGTGGCCCAGCGCAGCAGCTGGCGGATGTCCGCCGCGCGGTCCACCTCCACCACGATGCGGCCCTGGCCTGCCAGGTAGCGGCCCAGCGTGCGGCGCCCGGCCGGCGTCAGCAGTGCATGCGGTGAGTCTGCGGCGACCTGGCCGCGCGCCTCGTCCACCATCTGCTGCAGCAGCATCCATTGCGCCGCACGCGAATGCCCGGTCAGCTCCACTGCGGCCGACCCCAGGCGCAGGAACAGCGCGCGCGGCCCGAGGGGATCGGCGCTGCCGTCCAGCCGCATCACGCCGCCCTGGCCTGCAACGAAGCCGCCACCGGTGGCGGCCCCCAGGGCGGTGAAGCCGATCCCGTCCAGGCGTGCCACCGGGATCAGCACCGAGGCCGGGTTGTAGGCCAGGGTGACATCGAATTCGGGGCGCAACGGTTGTTCGCCGATCTTCAACGTGCTGTCGACCGTGCTCGCTTCGCCGGAGACCTCTTCGATGCCGATCTCGGTGATGCCGCCGAACAGCGCCGGTGTCAGCGGGCGGCCATCGGCCTCGACCACGCTGGCACCGGCCGGTGCGGACAGCCCGCTGCCGACTGCGCGGATGATGCCGCCCTGCACCAGCACATCGGTGTGCTGCAGGCTGCCGCGCGTGCCGGCGGTATGCACGGTGGCGTTGCGGACCAGCAGGTCCTGCGCCTGCGCGGATGCGGAGATGCAGGCCAGCACCACGGCCGCAGCGCCGAGCCATGCCCGGCGACGCTTGTTCAACGCGCCCATCAGTGCACCTCCTGGCCGAGCTGGAAATCGGAACGCGGCGTCGCTGCCGGCGCACTGCGGTCGTACAGGCGGCGGCCGTCGATGAAGACCTGTTCGGCCAGCGCGTAGGAACTGAAGGGGTTGCCGTTCCAGACCACCACGTCGGCCATCTTGCCGGCCTCCAGGGTGCCGGTCTGGCCCTCGATGCCCAGCGCTTTGGCGGCGTTGGCGGTCATCCAGGTGATGGCGTGTTCAGGGCTGATCTCCGGCATGTGCGCGCGGCGCGCAGCGGCGATCACCTTGGCCGCTTCCTGGTTCAGGCGCTGGATGCCTTCGGGTGAATCGGAATGGACGATGGCGCAGCTGTTCTTCGGCCGGTCGACCAGTGCGATGTTTTCCGGGATGCCGTCGAAGGCTTCCATCTTGAAGCCCCACCAGTCAGCCCACAGCGCACCGCAGACGCCGTCGGCGGCCAGCCGGTCGGCCAGCTTGTAGGCCTCCACACCGTGGTGGAACGCGGCTACCTTGAAGCCGAACTCCTTGGCCAGGTCGAGCATGGTGGCCATCTCGTCGGCGCGGTAGCAGTGGATGTGCACGCGGATGTCGCCTTCGATCGCGCCGGCCAGCGTGTCCAGCTTGAGATCGCGCTTGCCGCCGGCATCACCGGCACTGTCGCCCTTGTCGCTGCCGAACCAGCCCTTGCGCTTGGCCGGCTTGGGTTTGTTCTTGGCGATGTAGTCGGCGGCATCGATGAAGGCCGCGCGATAGCCGGCGACGTTGCCCATCCGCGTGGCCGGGGCGACGCCCTTGCCTTCGCCGTAGACCCGTTTCGGGTTCTCGCCGCAGGCCATCTTCAGCCCCCACGGAGCACCCGGGAACTTCATCGCCTGGTAGGTGATGGCCGGTACGTTCTTCAGGGTCACGCCCCGGCCACCGACCAGGTTGGCCGAGCCGGGCAGCACCTGCATGCTGGTCACGCCACCGGCCAATGCGGTGGCGAAGCCCGGGTCCTGCGGCCACACCGAGTGCTCGGCCCAGACGTTGGCGGTGACCGGTGCTGTCATCTCGTTGCCGTCACTGTGCGCGCCGACGCCCGGGCTGGGGTACACGCCCAGGTGCGAATGCACGTCGATCAGGCCCGGGGTGACCCACTTGCCCTGCGCATCGATGCGGGTGACGCCGGCATCGGCCTGCAGCTGGCGCCCCACGGCGACGATGCGGCCCTCGCGCAGCAGCACGTCGGCGTTGTCCAGGCGCTGGCCGGTGCCGGTCAGCACGGTGGCGTTCTGGATCAGCACCGGCGCATCGGGATGGGCCTGGTAGGTGCTGGGGTAGGGATCGGCCACGAAGCGCGAGGCACCCACTGCGGGCGCAGTGCTCAATGAAAGCAGCGCCAGTGCCACCCCGGCGCGCAACAACGTCGATGCCATGCAGTTCCCCTCGCAGCGTAGTCCAGCCGCCGACGCTAGCCGGACGGCGGCGTGCTTGCCAAGTGACCTTCTTCACACGCGTGCCGGCAATGCCTCGACGGGGCCGCCCGGCTGGCTGAAAATAGCCGGTCCCCACGCCGTACACCGGACCACCGCCCATGAAGAGCAAGCAGGAAATCGTCGACAACTGGCTGCCGCGCTACACCGGCGTGCCCCTGGACCAGTTCGGCCAGCACATCCTGCTGACCAACTTCGGGGGCTACCTGCATACCTTTTCCGAGCTGACCGGCGCCCCCGTCATCGGCCTGGACCGGCCGATGGCCAGTGCCACCATCGATGGCATCACCATGATCAACTTCGGCATGGGCAGCCCCAATGCCGCGATCATCATGGACCTGCTGTCGGCGGTGATGCCCAAGGCGGTGCTGTTCCTGGGCAAGTGCGGTGGCCTCAAGCGCAAGAACCAGCTGGGTGACCTGGTGCTGCCGATCGCGGCGATCCGTGGCGAGGGCACCTCGGGCGACTACCTGCCGCCGGAAGTGCCGGCCTTGCCGGCGTTCGCGCTGCAGCGTGCGGTCTCGACCATGATCCGCGACCTCGGCCACGATTACTGGACCGGCACCGTCTACACCACCAACCGCCGGGTCTGGGAGCACGACGAGGCGTTCAAGGAGCGGCTGCGGGCGATGCGCTGCATGGCCATCGACATGGAAACCGCCACCGTGTTCGCCGCCGGCTTCGCCAACCACATCCCCAGCGGTGCGCTGCTGCTGGTGTCGGACCAGCCGATGATCCCCGACGGGGTCAAGACCGAGGCCTCCGATGCCAAGGTCAGCTCCCAGTTCGTGGAAAACCATATCCAGATCGGTATCGAGGCGCTTAAGCTTATCCGGCGCAACGGCAAGTCGGTCCGCCACCTGCGCTTCGACGAATGATGATGATGGCCTGGCGCGGCGCGCCGGCCCTGGGGAGTAGGTGATGGACGTTGCCGCGCAAGTGGTGGAATTCTGGAAAGAGGCGGGCCCTGCGAAGTGGTTCGCCCGCGACGACGCGTTCGACGCGCAGTTCCGCCAGTTGTTCCTGGATGAGCATTTCGCAGCCGCTTCGCGCGCGCGCGAACACTGGCTGGGCAGTGCCGAGGGCGCACTGGCGCTGATGCTGCTGCTGGACCAGTTCCCGCGCAACTGCTTCCGCGGTAGCGCCCATTCCTATGCCACCGACGGCCTGGCCCGGCACTACGCCATGCGCGCCATCGAGGAAGGCCTGGACCTGCAGCTGGTGCCCAAGCTGCGCGCCTTCATCTACCTGCCGTTCGAACACTCCGAGGATCCGCTGGACCAGGACCGCTCGGTGGCGATGTTCGATGTGCTGGGCGACAAGGAATACCTGCAGTACGCCGAGCTGCACCGCGACATCATCCGCCGCTTCGGTCGCTTCCCGCACCGTAACGCCGTGCTGGGCCGCATTCCCTCGCCGGAAGAGCTGGACTACCTGGCCGAAGGCGGGTTCGCAGGCTAAGAAAAAGGGGACGGAGGGGATTAAGTCGTTTTTGCCACAAACGACTTAATCCCCTCCGTCCCCTTTTTCAGTGCCGATCAGTACTTCGGCACGCCGTTGTCGACGTCTTCCGACCAGGCGTTGATGCCGCCGGTGACGTTGAACACCTTGGTGAAGCCCAGGGCGCGGAACTGCTCGGCGGCCTGCGCGCTGCGGCCACCGTGGTGGCACATGAAGGCCAGCGCGGTGTCCTTGGGCAGGGCTTCCAGCGCGGCACGGCCGGTGCCGTCGAAGGTCTTGAACGGCACGCCCACGGCGGCGATTTCACGCTCGTCGGCCGGGCGCACGTCCACCAGGGTGATGTTGCCGGCACGCACCAGGTCGTCGGCATCGCGCACGCTGATTTCCTGCACCGGCTTGGGCGCATTCGGGTTGTCGATGGCCAGGCCCTTGCCGCGGATGTCGTCCACCCAGTCGATGGTGATGCCGTTGGCGCGACGGGCGCTGGCAAGGTCGAACTGCACGCGCAGGCCGTTGGACTCGGCGGCGATGGCGCCTTCGTCGTGCGGGGCCAGCTGGAAGTTCGGCTGGAAACCGGCGTCGATGGACAGCTGCAGGGCAGCGCCCGGGGCATCGGCCAGCGCGCCCTTGAGCATTTCCACGGCCGCCGGGGTGACGGTGATGCTCGGCGGGGTACGGTCCGGCGCGGCCAGGCCCAGCACGCTGCTCAGCTCGCCGCTGGCCGCCATCTGCAGCACGATGTCGCTGCCGCCGACCAGTTCGCCGTCGATGTACAGCTGCGGGATGGTCGGCCAGTCGCCATAGGCCTTGATGCCTTCACGGATTTCCTGGTCGGCCAGCACGTTGACGTGGGCGAACTCGACGCCGAGGTCCTGCAGGGCGCCCACGGCCTTGGCCGAGAAACCACACTGCGGCATCGACGGCTGGCCCTTCATGAACAGCACGACGCGGTTGGCGTTGAGGATGGATTCGATGCGCGAACGCAGGGCGGGATCGAGGGACATGGACGTCGGGGTTCCGGGAATTCGAATCATCAATTCTAACCCTCATGGCATCATGGGGGATGAGCAACGCAGGAACATTGCATCGCATCCCGACCCGGCCCTGGCGCTGGCTGCCCTGGCTGGTGGCGTCGCAGCTGGCCGTGATCCTGGCCTGGGCGTTGGCCGGCTGGCACTGGGGACTGCCGTTGATGGTGGCCAGCCACGCACTGTTCATGGTGCCGGTGTTCCTGCCCAACAGCCGCTTCTACGCGCCGGTGCTGAGCCGGATGCCGGAGGCCGGCAACAGCGTCTGGTTGACCATCGATGACGGTCCTGGCCCGGAAACCCGTGCCGTGCTCGACCTGCTGGACCGCCACCAGGCCCGTGCCACCTTCTTCCTGGTGGGCGAGCGCGCGCTGGCGCAGCCGGACCTGGTGCAGGAGATCCTGCGCCGCGGCCACGACCTGGGCAACCACAGCCACAGCCATCCGCAGGCGCGCTTCTGGCGGCTGGGCCCGGCGGCGATGCGCGCCGAGATCGAGGGCTGCCAGCATGCCCTGCAGGCGGTAAGCGGCCGCCCGGTGCGCTGGTACCGTTCGGTGGTGGGCATGACCAATCCGTTCGTGGCACCGGTGCTGCAGCGGCTGGGCCTGGTCCGGGTCGGCTGGAGCGCGCGCGGCTTTGACGGCATCGGCTGCACGGCGCAGGGCGTGCTCGACCGCCTGCTGCCGGACCTGCGCCCGGGCGCCATCGTGCTACTGCATGAGGGGGCCGCCCACGGCCACAACCTGGCGATCATCGAGCGCGTGCTGCAGGCGCTGGACGAGCGCGGGTTGAAGGCGCAGCTGCCGGCCCTGTAACCCAGGGTTCTGGTCGCTTGGGGCAGCCGAGCGCGGGCTCGGCGCTACAGGAATGGTCGCGGGAAACACATCGTAGCGTCGAGCCATGCTCGACTCCGCCATGCATGCCATCCACGCATGGCGTGGATCTACCGCAACAGCACAGCCGGGCGTCGGCTCGGCGCTACAGCACAGGGCGTTCGCCCACCAGCAACCAGCTGTTGAACGGGGTGCGCCCGTGCAGCGGCCGGGGCGCCGTCACCTGCAATCCGGCCTCGATCAATGTCGCCTGCAGCACCTGCGGGTCGGGGTAATGACGCGGCCGCGTGCCCATCCAGCCGACCAGCCAGGCCAGCCGGTCGGCCACCCGCGTGGTGCGGTCGCGGCCATCGCCGGTGGCCAGTGGCGTGCGCAGCAGCAGGCGGCCACCGGGAGCGACCCGTGCACCGGCCGCGCGCAGCAGTGCCTGCTGTGGGCCCGCATCCAGGTACTGCAGTACATCCAGCAGCAGGACATGCCCGGCCTGCGCCGGCAGCGGTGCCTGCACGTCCAGGCAGTCGAAGCGCACATCGTGCAGGCCGGTGGCGGCACGCTGGGCGCGGGTGATCTTGCCGGCGTCCACGTCCACGCCGAGGTAGCGCTGGGTACTGCCGCGCTGGCGCAGCACATGGGCGAACAGACCCAGCCCGCAGCCCAGGTCCAGCAGTGGATGCCCGTCGTCAGGCAGATGCTGCAGCACGCCGTCGTACAACGGGTCGCTGCCGAGTTTGCCGCGGGTGTAGTAGTAGTCGCGGCGGCTGCCCCAGGCCTGTGCCGGGCGGAACGCCTCGGCGATCGCGCGGGCCTGCGCTGCGCTCAGGGGTGTGCAGGGCAGGGGCGGGCCGTTCCGTGGCGTGCCATCCATCGTCTCAGTCCGTTCCGCCGAGCAAGTGTGCGGCGACCGGCAGCGCGCGCGCGCTCCACAGCGCGTACATCCGCGCCGAAGGGTGCAGGCCGTCTTCGGCGATCATCGCCGGGTCGTCACCCTGGTCGCGGCTGATGTCGGTGATGTCGACGAAGGCCACGCCCTGCTGGGTGCTGATCACCTCGGCAGCCGCATTGAATTCGTCGGTTTCGATCTCGATGGTGGCCAGGTCCCGGCCACTGCCGGCACCGAACGGCGTCGCGCCCCAGTCGGGGAAGGACAGCACCAGCACGCGCCCGGGGCGGCCGCCGGCGAAGCCGATCGCCCGCTGCAGCAGGGCCTCGAACTGCACGCGGTACTCGTCCAGCGGACGGCCGCGGTACTGGTTGTTGACGCCGATCAGCAGGCTGACGAAATCGAACGGGCCCTGTGGTGCGGCCGCATCGATGCCGGCGTCCAGCTCGTCGGTCGTCCAGCCGGTGGTGGCGATGGTCTGCGGGTCGGCCAGCGCCACCTCCTGCGCACGCAGTGCGGCGGCCAGCTGGTGCGGCCAGCGGCCTTCGACTGCAACCGCTTCACCGATGGTGTACGAGTCGCCCAGCGCCAGGTAGGACAGTGCCACGGCTCAGGCCACCGAACGGCGTGGCTTCAGCGGCACGACCTTGGTGGCGTCCTCGGCACGGCGGGCCAGCACGCGGTCGATGCGGGCGAACACATCGCGCATCACCGAGGCTTCCGGCAGCAGGGTCACGCGGAAATGATGGCGGTAGGGCACGTTGAAGCTGGAACCCGGTACCACCAGCACGCCTTCGTTGTTCATCAGGTCCAGCGCGAAGTTGTGGTCGTCGAAGCCCTTGGCGGCGGCACCGACCACGGCCGGGAACGCGTACAGCGCACCGGCCGGCGCAACCAGCGACAGGTGCTCGCTGGCTTCGCAGGCTTCGATCACCGCGCGGCGGGTTTCATACAGGCGGCCACCCGGGGTGCACAGCTCGGAGATGGTGTCCGGGCCGTTCACTGCGGCCTCGATGGCGTACTGGCCCGGCACGTTGGCGCACAGGCGCAGCGCGCCGAGCAGGTCCAGCGCGGCGCGGAAGTCGCCCAGGCGCGCATCGTCGCCGCTGAGGTGGGCCCAGCCCACGCGCCAGCCGCAGGCACGGTGCACCTTGCTCAGGCCGCTGAAGGTCAGGCACGGGTGGTCGCCGGCCAGCGGCGCGACCGGCTGGAACACCGCATCGTCGTACAGGATCTGGTCGTAGATCTCATCGACCAGCAGCAGCAGGTTGTGGCGGCGTGCGATCTCGACCACGCGCTCGAGCAGTTCACGCGGGTAGCTGGCGCCGCTGGGGTTGTTCGGGTTGATCAGCACGATGGCGCGGGTGCGCGAGGACACCAGCGTCTCGATCTCGCTCGGGTCCGGCTGGAAGCCGTTCTCGGCGGCGCAGCGGTAGTACACCGGGCGGCCATCGTTGAGGATGGTCGAGGCCGACCACAGCGGGTAGTCCGGCGAGGGCACCAGGACTTCGTCGCCCGGGTTGAGCAGTGCGCGCAGCGACAGGTCGATCAGTTCGCTGACGCCGTTGCCGACGAACACACGGTCGGGGTGCGCATCCGGTGCGCCACGGCGGGCGTAGTACGCCGCGATGGCTTCGCGTGCGACCGGCAGGCCCTGCTGGTGGGTGTACGGGTCGGTGCGTCCCATGTCGTCGGCGATCGCGCGCTGCAGGTGCTCGGGCGCGCGGAAACCGAAGTTGCCCGGGTTGCCGATGTTGAGCTTGATCAGCTTGCGGCCCTGCGCCTCCAGCTCCCGGGCTCGCCGCGCCAGTTCTCCGCGGATTTCGTAGCGCACTTCGGAAAGGCGCTCGCGGATGGCCAGGGGCTTGGGCGAGATGGTGGACATGGGGGCTGGGCCGTCAGAAGGCATGGGGATTCCATCCTACCGGAATTGCTGCAGTGCATGGCAAGGGCTCCGGGCTTGTCATTGCTGGGCTGGCAGGGCGCCGTCACAGGTAGAATGGCGGCGATGACCCAGACCCCCGATTTCATCGCCCTGCAGACCATCGGCTGGCCCTGGCCGGGCCCGGCTCAGCAGGCCGACTGGCAGGCCGTGATGGCCGCGCACCCGCAGGCCCGCCCGGCGCGGGTGATCGAACAGCATCGAACGCACTATGTCGTGGCCGATGGCCCGGATGCGGCGATCAAGGCCGAGTCGCTGCCGGAATGGCAGCGCCCGCGCTTCCCCAGCCATGAGCGGCCGGCCGTGGGTGATTGGGTGCTGCTGGACGGCATCCGCATCGTCGCGCTGCTGCCGCGTCGCACCGCGATCAAGCGTGGCGCCGCCGGTGAGCACTACCACCAGCAGGTGATCGCGGCCAACATCGACACGGTGTTCATCGTCTGTGGCCTGGATGCCGACTTCAATCCGCGCCGCATCGAACGCTACCTGCTGCTGGTCGGCGGTGGCGGTGCAGAACCGGTGGTGGTGTTGACCAAGGCCGACCAGACCGAGTACAGCGAGGATGCGCTGGCGGTGCTGGAAGAGCTGGAGATGCAGGGCATCGCGCTGCATGCGATCAACGGCCTGGATGCCGACAGCGTGGCGGTGCTGCAACCGTGGCTGGGCCCGGGCCGCACGGTGGTGCTGGTCGGTTCCTCCGGTGCCGGCAAGTCCACATTGACCAACACCCTGCTCGGCGAGCAGCGGATGAAGACCAACGCGGTGCGAGCCAATGATTCGCGCGGCCGCCACACCACCACCCATCGCGCGTTGATGCCGCTGCCGACCGGCGCCTGCCTGATCGACACCCCCGGCATGCGCGAGCTGAAGCCGACCGGCGAAGAAACGCTGTCCGAAGGTGGCTTCGCCGACATCGAAGCGCTGGCCGCACAGTGCCGCTTCAACGACTGCAAGCACCAGCAGGAACCGGGCTGTGCCGTGCGTGCAGCGATCGAGGCGGGCGAAATCGAAGAAAGCCGGCTGCTGAACTACTTCAAGCTGAAGGAAGAAGTGGCCGCCGCTGCCGCCAAGCTGGCAGTACGCCAGGCCGAGACCGCGCAGGAGCGCGGCGGCAAGAAGGGCAAGGGCCAGCAGTTCCGCCCGGCAGGCAAGCCGCGCCGGCGCTGATCGGTATCGCGGGGTCGGAGCCCATTGCACCGCAATGGGCTCTGACCCCTGCAATGAACTCGCGTCTGCCTGCTTCGGGTGGGTGCTAACTGCCCGCTCCTGGTAGGTGCCAACCTTGGTTGGCACGAATCTGTCCGCAGCCCGCCCTCGGCGGACGCCAACGGTCAAGCTTGGCACCTACCAACGTGCGGGCAGAGCGCTATAGTCCGCGCATGGAACCGACCGCGACGCTGGACCGTGAGGTGGCCCACCATGCAGCGCTCGATGCGCGCTTGGTCGAGGCCGTTGGAGGTATCCGTCTGCTGGGGCTGACCAGCTGGCCGGCAACGGTGCAGGCGCCGTTCCTGGCCAGCGTGGCGCGTGGCCAGCCGGTACTGCCGAAGGTGGATTACCCGAAGCTGGACTTCAGCGAAGAACGCCGCGCACTGGCCGCGATCGCCGCCGACTGCGACGACAGCCATCCGCTGGGTCACTACGTGCGGCAGTCGGCGCAGAGCTGGGACCTGGCCGCGCAGCTGCTGGAAGGGCTGGGCACTGCCGCCGTCGATACCTGTTCGGTGCAGCTGTTCGGCGCCCCCGAGCAACCATTGCCGGGCAATGGCCCGAGCACGCGCGAAGCGGCGCGGCACTTCATCCAGATCGCCGCCGAGCTGGACCACGAACTGCTGGCACCGGAAGAGCAGGTGCCGGTCTCGGCCATCGCGCTGCAACTGCAGCTGCAGAACGATCTGGACGCCTTCTTCGAATCACGCATCATCCAGGTGCAGCTCGATCCGGAACTGGTGTCCAAGGCCGCTGCCGGCCCGACCCGCATCCGCCTGCGCACCAGTGCGCGCTTCAGCGCCTACGACCGCGCGCAGCTGTTCCACCATGAAGCGCTGGTGCATTCGCTGACCGCGTTGAACGGGCGCGAACAGCCGGTGCTGCCGAGCCTGGCGCTGTCGTCGCCGCGGGTGACGGCAACCCAGGAAGGGCTGGCCACCTTCGCCGAACAGATCACCGGCAGCATCGACATCGAGCGCCTGAAGCGCATCAGCCTGCGTACCGAAGCGATTGCGATGGCACGCGAAGGCGCCGATTTCATCGAAGTGTTCCGCTATTTCTGCGATGCCGGGCAGAACGCGGAAGAGAGTTTCGCCTCGGCCCAGCGCGTGTTCCGCGGCGTGCCGCCGAGTGGCGGCCTGGCGTTCACCAAGGACACGGTGTACCTGCGTGGCCTGGTGTCGGTGCATACCTTCTTCCGCCACATGCTGGCCGAGGATCGCCTGCAGGTCTGCCGCTGGTTGTTCGCCGGCAAGATGAGCCTGACCGATGCGATCGCGTTCGCACCGTTGTTCGAGGCGGGTGTGCTGAAGCCACCGCGCTGGCTGCCGCACTGGGTGAGCCGGGCGAATGGCCTGGCCGGCATGCTGGCGTTCTCGCTGTTCGCCAACCGGATACGGATGGACCAGCTGGCGCCGGAATGAAATGCGTTGGCGGCCCCTCGAGCGCCCGCCTCCTCCAGACAGTTTTCTGCGGGCGCGGTAGCAGGTCCACCAGAGGGATTGCGCTTGAAAAGCAAAGAGCCGGGCAATGCCCGGCTCTTTGCTTTTGCTTTTGCTTTTCATTGCCTCCGCGCCGGCGCAGGAAATTGTCCAGCGAGGTGGGACGGGTTGAGGCAGGACCGTGAGGCGCATGGATGCGCCGATCGAGCCTACATGGACGTACTTGCGGCGTGTCCTGCCTCAGCCCGTCCCACCGCGCCCCGGTGCGGTACTGATGCGCCGCAGCGCCCGCTTCTGACTTAGAACTCCGCCGCCACCGTCATGAACAACTGCCGCGGTGCGCTCGCATGGATCGCATAGCGCGTGCCCTTCGGATCGGTCGGTGCGAACGAGCTCAGCTGGCCGGCGTAGCGCTTGTTGGTCAGGTTGGTCGCGTTCAACGACACCCGCACGTTGCGCAGGCCCAGGCCCGGGCCGAAGTCGTAGCCCGCACCGGCGTCGAAGGTGGTCACGCCCGGCACCGACTGGTCGTTGGTGTAGGTGTAGTAGCGCTTGCCGGTGTACTTCGCACGCAGGCTGGCGAAGAAGCCGTCGCGGTTCCAGCTGATTTCGCTGGAGGCCATGCGCTGCGGCGTATCCACCGTGATCTTGCCGGCCACCGGAACGATCGCGCCGCCCGAGGTGTAGTCATCCTCGTAGGTGGTCTTGTTCCAGGACAGCGCGTTGTACCACTGCAGGCCGTCGATCGGCTTGAAGATGAAGGTCAGTTCCGCACCGTAGCTCTTCACCGAACCGACGTTGATGAAGCGCGTCACGCACTCCGGGCGCGTGCCGACTTCGATGCTCGAGCACGGGTTCAGCGACAGCAGGCGGTTGTCGAACTTCACGTTGTAGGCCGCGATCGAGGCCTGGTACTTCTCGCCGAAGGTACGGAAGCCGGCTTCCAGGCTCTTGGACTTCTCCGGTTCCAGCCCGGCGCTGGCCGCGAACGATTCCGGCGACACCTGCAGCGGGCCGCCGCTGCCACCGCCGACGAAGGCGGCGATGTTCTCGGCGTAGGAGGCGAACAACTCGTTGTTGGCGTTGAGCTTGAAGCCCACGCCCACCTGCGGCAGCACCGATTCCTTGGCGGTCAGCGTGCCCGAGGCGATGCTGGTTTCCACGCCCGGCTTGGCAGTGGCGCGCATGCGGGTGTTGGGGCTCTTGATGCCAACGTCCACGGTCAGGCGCTGATCCAGGAAGCGCATGCGGTCCTGCACGTAGAACTGGCGCGTGCGGATGTCGAAGTCCTGGTTGAACAGCAGGCGGTCCGGGTTCTTCAGGTACAGGTCGTCCAGGAACGGGCCGCTGATGTAGTAGAAGTTGCGCGAGACGTTGTGGTCGTTCTGCTCGTACCACAGGCCGGCTTCCAGTTCGTGGATGCCCACCGTCCACGACAGCGCGGCGGTCAGGCCATCGCGGTTGATCGTGTAGTTGGTGCTGCGGATCGAGATCGGCAGCATCTTGTCGGTGCCCGGGTAGGACGGCTGGCCCGGTGCCCACCAGTGGCCCTGGCCACGGTTGTCGTGATGGTAGGCCAGCAGCTTCAGGCGGCCCTGCTCGCCCAGGCGCAGGTCGGCATCCACCGAGTACAGGTTGTCGTCACGCAGCGCGCGGCTCTGGTAGTACGCATCATCGATGCTGTTGACGCCGCCGCTGAATGCGCAGCGCGCCTTGTTGTAGGTGCCCGGCGCGCAGTACGCGGCGGCGACGGCGCGATCCCAGTCCGGTGCATAGATGTTCCAGTCATAGCCCAGGCCGCGGGCCAGCATGTCCTTGGACAGGTAGGCGTAGTTGGCCTGGCTGGCGCGCGAGGTGGCCACGAACGCACCGAAGCGGTGGTCGCCGACATTCCACACCGCCTTGGCATTGAACTGGCGGGTGGTCTGGTTCTGGTACGGCGCGGCCCACATGTCCTGGTCCTGGTGCACGCCGGACACATAGGCCGAGAAGCCGTTGATGTCGCCGGTATCCACGCGCAGGTAGCCACGGCGCTGGTTGTTGTCGCCGACGGTGACGCTGGCGCGACCACCGAATTCGGTGGACGGGTCCATCGAGAAGTACTGGATGGTGCCGCCGAGGTTGCTGGTCGAGGCCACGCCCAGCGAACCGATGCCCTGCGACAGCTCGGCACCGGCCAGGTTCTCGGCGATGATCGCGCGGGCGATGCTCAGGCCGTTGTAGTTGCCGTAGCTGTTGTCGCCCAGCGGGATGCCGTCCAGCGTGTAGCCGAGGCGGCTCTTGTCGAAGCCACGCAGGCTGATGGTCTGCGATTCCTCGTTGGCGCCGAAGGCATCGTTGGACTGCACCGACACGCCCGGCAGGCGATCGAGGATCTTCTGGCCGCTGGTGCCCGGCGGCAGCACCTGCTTGTCGACGGCGGTGATGCGCTGCACCTGGCGGGTCTCGCCCTGGCCGATCACGGAGACGGTATCCAGCGTCTGCGCGCTCAGCGCGGCCTCGGTGCTGGCGCCGGTATCGGCGGCGGTGGCGGCATGGGCGCTGGCGGCGGCGGAGAGCGCGATCGCCACGGCGATCGTCAGGTGTCGGGTCTGCATGGTGGTCCGTTGCATTGGGGGTGGTCACCGGCACGCGTGCCCGGTGCATGGCAACTATGCGAACGGAACATGAAACCTTCTTTACGAAAAACCAACGGACGGTGCAGGGCACCCGTGCATGTGCCGCCGCCGAATGAAAAAGGGGCCGGATCCCCCTCGGGAACGAAGGTTCACCGGCCCCGCGCACTCCGTGGGGGAGGCGCTCCACGCGTCGCGTGGAGGAGGGCTCAACCCATGTACAGGCCACCGTTGACCGGATAGTCGGCACCGGTCACATACGAGGCCTCATCCGACGCCAGCCAGGCGCACAGGCCGGCCACTTCCTCGGGACGGCCCAAGCGACGCACCGGCACCGAAGCGGCCAGCCGATCCAGTACATCCGGCGGGAAGCTGCTGATCGCCTGGCTGGCGATGTAGCCCGGCGACAGCGTGTTGACGGTCACCCCGCGCGAGGCCACTTCCGCGGCCAGCGCACGGCTGAATCCATGCATCGCGGCCTTGGCGGTGGCGTAGTTCACCTGGCCGATCTGGCCCTTGTGGGCGCTGACCGAGCCGATGTTGATGATGCGGCCCCAGCCACGCGTGGCCATCCCATCGACCACCTGCTTGGTCAGGTTGAACAGCGCATTGAGGTTGGAGGCGATCACCGCGTTCCAGTCCTCCACCGTCATCTGCCGGAACAGCAGGTCGCGGCTGCCGCCGGAGTTGTTGACCAGCACGTCCACCTCGCCGACTTCAGCGCGGACCTTGGCGAACGCGGCGCTGGTCGAGGCCCAGTCGGTCGCGTTGCCTTCGGAGGCGATGAAGTCGAAGCCCTGTTCGCGCTGCTCGCGCAGCCAGTTGGCCTTGCGCGGCGAATTCGGCGCGCAACCGGCGACCACGGTGTGGCCGCTGCGGGCCAGGCTCTGGCAGATGGCAGTACCGACACTGCCCATGCCGCTGGTGACGTAAGCGATTCGAAGCGTCATTGCAGAAGGCTCCTAGGTAAGGGTCAGGCGGCGAGCGGGTACAGGCCGAACAGCAGGCTGCCTACCATCAGCAGCATCGAGATGGCGATGGCCCACTTCAGGGTGAACTTCTGGTGGTCGGCGAATTCGACCTTGGCCAGGCCCACCAGCAGGTAGGTGGACGGCACCAGCGGGCTGAGCAGGTGCACTGGCTGGCCTGCCAGCGAGGCGCGCGCCATTTCCACCGGGGTGATGCCGTAGTTGCCGGCGGCCTCGGACAGGATCGGCAGCACGCCGAAGTAGAACGCGTCGTTGGACATGAAGAAGGTGAACGGCATCGATGCCACTGCGGTGATCACCGCCAGGTACGGGCCCCACGATTCCGGGATCACCGCCAGGAAGCTGTGCGACATGGCTTCGACCATGCCGGTGTTGTTGAGGATGCCGGTGAAGATGCCTGCAGCGAAGATCAGCGACACCACCGACAGCACGTTGCCGGCGTGGTTGACCACGCGGCGGCGCTGCTCGGCCAGGTTCGGATAGTTGATCACCAGGGCGATGGCGAAGCCGACCATGAACAGCACCGGCATCGGCAGCACGCCGATGATCAGCGCGGTCATCAGCGCTACGGTCAGGGCCAGGTTGACCCACAGCAGCTTCGGACGCTTGATGTCCTCGGCGTCTTCCACCGTCGGCAGCGGGTTGCTGTCGTCGGACACGCTGTTGTCCATCCAGCTGCCGCCCTTGGGCAGGGTCACCACGCCGAGGCGACGGCGTTCCTTCAGGCCCAGGTACCAGGCCAGCAGCAGCACGCCGGCACAGGCGATCACCATCGACGGGATCAGCGGCACGAACACATCGGCCGGGTCCACGTGCAGCGCGGTGGCCGCGCGTGCGGTCGGGCCGCCCCACGGGGTCAGGTTCATCACGCCGCCGGCGAGGATGGTCACGCAGGTCATGTTCAGTGCGTTCATGCCCAGCCGCTGGTACAGCGGCAGCATGGCCGAGACGGTGATCATGTAGGTGGTCGAGCCGTCGCCGTCCAGCGAGATCAGCATCGCCAGCACGGCGGTGCCGAGCACGATCTTCATCGGATCGCCCTTGACGAAGCGCAGGATCACCCGCACCAGCGGATCGAACAGGCCCGCATCGATCATCACCCCGAAGTAGAGGATGGCGAACATCAGCATCACGCCGGTGGGCGCGATCTTCTTGATGCCCTCCAGCATCATCTCGTCGATGTTGGCGCCGAAGCCGCCGATCAGCGCGAACAGGATGGGGATGGTGATCAGGGCGACGAGCGGCGACAGGCGTTTGCTCATGATCAAGTACATGAACGTAATGACCATGCCAAAGCCGAGGATGCTCAGCATCATCTGCGGACTCCTTGCGAATACAGGACGTGGGGGAGTGGAAGGGGCCCGGGCGGCATGCCCGGAACATCAGGTCTAGAAGTCGTACTGCAGGCGCCCGGTGACCGCGCGCGTGCGGTCCACCGTGACCCCGGCCAGGCGGTCGCGGTTACGGCTTTCGATCACGTTGAGCATGAAGCGCAGGTTGTCGCGCAGGTACCAGTTGCCGCCCAGCGTCCACGCTTCGGTGCTGCCGCGGCGCAGGTCGGGTGCACCGTCGAGGTGCTGTGCACCCCACATCTGGTCGTAGCGCAGCGCCACTTCGAAGGCACCGGCCTTGTGGCGGATGTCCTTGATCCGCGCGAAGCGGCCGGTCTTGCGGTCGTAGGCGCGGCTTTCGCCGGTGACGAACCAGCTGAGCATGCCGTAGGCCGCCATCACGTCGCCACGCTGGGCGCCGTCATCGAAGGTGGCGCCACTGAATTCGCCCTGCCACGACAGCGGGCCGCGCACCTGCGCGTATTCCAGCGACCACTTGTTGACGTCGGTATCGCGGCCGGCGGAGAAGTCGACCAGGGTCAGGCGGCTCTCGTCGGACAGGTGGCCGGCCGGGCGTGGGCGGATCTTCAGGCCCGGAACGCCATTCGCGCCCGGGTTGTCATAGGCCTCGCGGGCCAGCGACAGGCCCAGGTGCAGCACGTCGCCGTCGCTGGGCGAGGGTGCCCAGGTGACGCGGCCACCGGCGGCGCGGCCCTTCACCTGCCAGGCGTCGATGCTTTCCAGGCTGTAGATGCTGGCCGCCCAGGTGAAGTCCCCCGGGTTGGCCTGCCACGACGCACCCAGGCGGTACAGCGGCGCCAGCGTGGTGCCGGCGTTGCCGCGCTCCAGGAAGCTGCCGTAGTTGGAGCTGGTGCGGTCATCCAGCGAGAAGTACTGCTTGAACTGGCCGACGGTCAGCTTGCCGGCCTTGCCGAAGCTGCGTGCCAGGTACACGTCCTTGGCCTCGACGCGGTCGCCGGAGAAGTCGGCTTCCAGCTTGTAGTCGACCACGAAGAACTTGCCGGACACATCGACCCAGGCACGGCGGATCTCGGTGTCGTCCTTGTTCGGCGTGCCGCGGTTGTCGTTGTCGAAGGTGGCGAAGTCCAGGTGCAGGCGGCCACCGAGGGTGGCGGTGACCGGACGGTCGTCTTCGGCGGCGAAGGCCGGCGCCGACAGGGCAGCCAGAGCCATCATGGCGGCAGGACGCCGCCAGGCAAACGTGAATTCCACAAACCCTCCCAGGTGCGCGCCAGGCGCGCGGCAATCGTGGGCACCGGACGGTGCGCGGCCGCAGTCTGGGTCGGGCAAGCTGTCATCGTCCTGTCAACGATTTGTGCGGTGCAGCGTAAAACCGGCCGCTGCGCTCACGGGGCCACGCCCGGCAAGGTCAGCGGCGGCATGCGGTAGCATTCGTTTCCCCTCCCACCCGTGTGCCCATGCGCCTGCTGCTGGTCGAAGACAACCCGGATCTGGCCGATGCGATCATCCGCCGCATGCGCCGCAGCGGGCACGCCGTGGACTGGCAGGCCGATGGCCTGGCCGCCGCCAGCGTGCTGCGCTACCAGAGCTTCGACCTGGTGGTACTGGATATCGGCCTGCCCAAGCTCGATGGCCTGCGCGTGCTGGCCGGCATGCGCGAGCGCGGCGACAGCACGCCGGTGCTGATGCTGACCGCGCGCGATGGCATCGAAGATCGCGTGCAGGCGCTGGACGTCGGCGCCGACGACTACCTGGGCAAGCCGTTCGATTTCCGCGAGTTCGAAGCGCGCTGCCGCGTGCTGCTGCGGCGTGCGCGCGGCCAGGCCAGCGAAGTGGTGCAGATCGGCGGCTTCCAGTTCGACAATGCTGCGCACCGGGTCAGCCTCGACGGGGAGCCGATCGAACTGCCCAACCGCGAATACCGCCTGCTGGAGATCCTGGTCGGCCGCCTTGGCCAGGTGGTCGGCAAGGACGAGATCGGCAACGGCCTGTTCGGCTTCGATGACGAAGCGGGCCCGAATGCCATCGAGTTGTACGTTGGCCGCCTGAGAAAGAAGCTGGCCGGCGCACCGCTGCGTATCACTACGGTGCGTGGCGTGGGCTATCTGCTGGAAGCCAGCGACGCCAGTGCCGACGCCGATGGCTGACATGCGCGCTGCAACGGCCGCGCCGGGCTCGCTGCGGCGCACGCTGCTGCTCTACCTCGGCGTGCTGCTGGCGGTGTTCGCAGTGGCCCTGCTGTTCGCCGCGCGCGATTACGGCCAGCGCGCCGCCAACCGATCCTACGATCACCTGCTGGTGTCCTCGGCGCTGTCCATTGCCGATTCGGTGGCCCTGGTCGATGGCCAGTGGCAGGTCGATCTGCCGTATGCGGCGCTGGACCTGCTGGCGATGGCGCCGGAAGACCGTGTGTTCTATCGGGTGGCCGACAACCGCGGCAACCTGATCACCGGCTACGGCGATCTGCCGGCACCGCCGCGCCGGCCTGGTACGCAACCGCAGCTGTTTGATGCGGCGTACAGCGGTGAGACCGTGCGCTTCGTGGTGGTCGGCCGCAGTTTCGCCGCCGCGTCGGCGCAGGGCGAGGTACAGGTCCAGGTGGGCCAGACCCGGCGTGCACGGGAAGCCGTCGCGCAGGACATGGTCAATCGCGCGTTGTTGGCGATCGGTGTGTTGTCCGGCCTGCTGCTGGCGCTGGTGGCCTTCGGCGTGCATCGCGCATTCCGGCCGCTGGTGCGGGTGGAGCGCGAGCTGTCGCGACGGGAACCGTCCGACCTGAAGCCGCTGGATGCCCGCGTGCCGCGTGAGATGGATCAGATGGTGGCCGCGTTGAACCGCTTCATGGAACGCCTGTCCAGCAGCAACGAGACACTGCGCGCGTTCATGGCCGAGGCCGCACACCAGATGCGTACGCCACTGGCGGCATTGCGTGCACAGGCGCAGTTGGCGCTGGACGACGACGATCCTGAGGACATGCGGCGCAGCCTGCAGGCGATCGAGCGCAACGCCACCCACATGAGCCGGCTGCTCAACCAGCTGCTCAGCGATGCCAGCGTGATCCATCGTTCGCACCTGCAGCGCTTTGCTGCCGTGGATCTGGCCGAGACCGTGCACCAGGCCCTGCATGAAGCGCTGCCGCAGGCCGGCCCTGCGCCGCGTGTGCAACTGGCGATGACCGCCGAACCTGTGCAGGTGCATGGTGACGCGCTGCTGCTGCGCGAGGCGATCAAGAACCTGGTCGACAACGCATTGAAGTACGGCGGCGAGGGACCGTTGCAGATCGCGCTGACCGTGGAGGGTGGGCAGGCCGTGCTGACCATCGCTGATCACGGTGCAGGCATCGCACCGGCCGATGCCGAGCGCGTGTTCGAACGCTTCGCCCGTGGCGAAGGCGCGCCGTCCGGTGGTGCCGGGCTCGGCCTGGCCATCGTCAAGCGCGTGGTCGACAGCCATGGCGGCCGCATCGACCTCAGCAACCGCCCGCAGGGCGGGCTGATCGCCACCATCCGCCTGCCACGGAGCAGTTCATGATCCGCCTGTTCGCCACGGCCGTTGCCCTGCTGCTGGCCCTGCCGGTGCTGGCCGCACCGGGCGATGTGCGCCGCTTTCCTGCGCAGGGAGCCGCCACCGCGCAGCTGCGCATCCACGGCACCACCGACATCGAAGTGTTCGCGGTGGTCATCGCCGACTACCAGCGCCTGCACCCGGGCACTGAGGTGGTGTACGAGGACATCATCACCCAGGACCTGTACGCGCGGTACCTGCACGACCGCGTCGGGCCGGCATCGCCGGACCTGCTGATCTCCAGTGGCATGGACCTGCAGACCAAGCTGGTCAACGATGGCCACGCGCTGCCGCACCGTTCGGCGCAGACCGCTGCGCTGCCGGCCTGGGCACAGTGGCGCAACGAGGCGTTCGGCATCAGCTATGAGCCGGTGGTGATGGTCTACAACACCCGCGCGATGCCTTCGGCAAAGGTGCCGCACACGCGCCGCCAGCTGCTGGACCGGCTGCGTGCCGAGGGCGCGCCGCTGCGCGGGAAGGTCGGCACCTATGACATCGAGCGCAGCAGTGTCGGCTACCTGCTGGCGACCCAGGATGCGCAGCGTGGCAGCATCGCCGGCGCGTTGCTGGGTGCGCTCGGCGACAACGACGTGGTCCGCGAGGAGCGCACCGGCGTACTGCTGGACAAGGTGGCCAGCGGCCAGCTGTCGCTGGTCTACAACGTGCTCGGCTCCTATGCGCAGGCACGCGTCGATGCCGGCGCGCCGCTGGCCATCGTCGAGCCCGAGGACTACACGTTGGTAGTGCTGCGCACCGCCGTGATTCCGCGTACCGGCCCGCATCCGGAGGAGGCCCGGCGCTTCCTCGATTACCTGCTGTCACCGCGTGGCCAGCAGGTGCTGTCGCGCGAGGCACGGCTGATGCCGATCGTGACCGGCAACGCACGTGGCGACGATGCGCCCGGCCGCAGCCGTCGTCCGATCCAGCTCGGCCCGGGCCTGCTGGTGTACCTGGACGCGCTCAAGCGCCGCCAGTTCCTTGATGCCTGGCGCAGCAGCGTGGAGCCGGCAGGGCGCTGACGCGGCGGCCTGCCCGTACAATGGCGGCATGAGCGAATACACCATCCTGATCGCCGACGACCACCCGCTGCTGCGTTCGGCGGTGGTGCAGTCATTGCGGCAGAGCCTGCCGCTGGCGCAGGTGCGCGAGGTCGCCAGCGCCGATGCCCTGGCCGAAGCCCTCGACGCGCACCCGGATGTGGACCTGGTGCTGCTCGACCTGACCATGCCCGGTGCACACGGTTTTTCCGCGCTGCTGCACGTGCGTGGCTCGCATCCGGACATCCCGGTGGTGATCCTCTCGTCCAACGACCACCCGCGGGTGATCCGCCGCGCGCAGCAGTTCGGTGCCGCCGGCTTCATCCCGAAGTCGGCCCCGGCCGAGACCATCGGCGAGGCCGTGCAGGCGGTGCTGGATGGTGGCCTGTGGTTCCCGGCGATGGCCGCCGAACGCTCGGAGGCCGACGCACTGCTGGCCAGCCGCCTGGCGCAGCTGACCCCGCAGCAGTTCCGCGTGCTGCTGTGCCTGGCCGATGGCCTGCTCAACAAGCAGATTGCTTATGAATTGGGCCTGGCCGAGAACACGGTGAAGGTGCATGTGACCGCCATTCTGAAGAAGCTCGAATGCCATAGCCGCACGCAGGCGGCGGTGCTGGTGAAGGCGCTGGAACCGGAAGGCGACGCAAAGGCAGGGATGGACGGCTGACCTGGGCAGGGCGTTAAGGTAGAGATTCTTCGTTTGTTGCTGTGGTCAGAGAAGGACTTCTTCAACGAAGATCGAAAGCTGATGGTCCGCCGGCGCATCAGCGCAGCGCATATGTACTGCATAGCGAACCGGTAGTTGGTTTAGCGGTGCCCTGAGTGTGTCGACATACTGGACTTGACCTTCTCTTGAAAGAGCTTTCAGTTCGGGCCTGGACAACTCGCGGGTGGACCGCCTTACGCCATCTGACGAGTAGGAAGAGACGAGCACCGGGCCCGGGAATGAAGAGCAGCGAGTGGTGTAGGTAATGTGGACTCGCATTGTGCGGAAGTAGATGAGACTCCGCTCCCATTCATTCTCATCAATGATCTCTGGCGAGCTTACTGGTTCGTGGGCAGAAAGGGATTGCTTGTGAACTGCCCGGAGTCGAAAGCTGATTCCAGCGTATCGCTCATATTGATGCACTGTACGCTGTGAGCCCGGACCAAAGATTCCAAAGTCTTCTATGTCAGATCCGACGGGGAGGCCGATCAAGGCGAGTGTCTTTCGTAGCGCCGCGTCGGAGCGATCTTCGGGTGTCAGGGAGGTGGCGGAACTGGCCGCTGGCAGTGCTGACTGGTCGTCCCAGACCTTTCGGGCATGGTTGTCGTACTGATGCCATAGCAGGGGCAGATATGGGTGGTAGAACTCATATCCCTTTGTGAACGCCCGTATGGATGTTGCGATCTCTTCCGTGCAGAAGAAATGATCGGGATCGCTCATTACTTCCTGTATGAAGCTCCCATCAGAGAAGATGAATCCGCCGGCTACGAATTTCGCCTTAAATGCGATCTCACCATGAGCTGGAGAGGGGAGCCGGACAGATCGAAATCTGACCACGCCGGTGGATGAGAATGAGTCGAAGATGATGGCAGCTGTGTACTCCTGCCTTCCCAAAGGATAGGTGTCGGGATCGAAGCTGGGGGGATATCCCGTTAGAAGTGGCTTTGGTGAGCTTGCCTTCAGAAGTTCGAGCAGGGTCTTCATCTTGACGTCCCATTCACCTGAAAATCGGTGGTGCGAGTCGATTTGAAGGTTGTAGTGCTCACCTCGGTAGCGCCGCTGGGCTAGGTTTCTGGCCCAGCCGCATCCCTTAGAGTTGACGTAGTCCATGTCGATCAACTCGATGTTTGCACCATGCAATTGTAAGAAGTGGACTGTCGCGCCTTCTTCGCTTGCTGTATGGATAAATTCAAATCCATTCGCGTTGAAGGTCTGGATATCCTGCTCGGCTCCATGTTGCCAGCAGACAACAATTCGCAACAGGAATGGCGAGGTAGCGTTTCCTATCATGTCCTTCAGTGTTGGTAATAACTGAGGGTCTCGATAGCTTGGTACCTGTACAAAGATGGTTCTTTCCAGATTCATCAGTGATGCGTACCTTTTGTGGCCTGATGCAATGGGGGGCTTCAGGCTGCTCCAAGGATTAGTTGCCGCTGATCGAATTAATCGCTGGATCTGTGGCGAATATGAATCTGTTCTCGTACCCTGCGCCGAGATTTTCAGATGCTTCGGCATAGCTGTAGGTGGGGGAGGACGTGTCTGATGCAAGTCTTTGACCCCAGGCTTCATGGTCTGCATTGCTCCTGGCTCGAGCGATGCCGATGCAGATGCTAAGGCCGCATGATAGACGCTCAAGTAAAGCCTCCTCACCCATTGCGCGGGCTATTGAAGATCGATAGTGCTTGGCTAGATCCTGTGCTTCGGCGCTGGAAGCAGCGTCCACGGTCAAGCGGTCGATCGCGTCTGAAGTGCTTCTGCCGGAGCGTAGGAGCTGTTCGGACACCTGGCTTGAGATTCCGCCCTCGAATATGAATGCGGATTCTGACTGAAGATGCTCGAGTGATGATGCTGCGCGACGTAAGGTTGCTGCCGAGATGTCAGTTTCTGGTCGCGTAACCGGCGGCTGTGTGCTGGGATTGCTCGATATCACTTGATTGATTTGTGCGTCTTCCTCGGTTCTATCAAGGATGGTGTTGGTATTTGGCGCTCTGTATTCGGTACATCCTGCGCAGGACATGCATAGCAGTACTGCGGTGATCAGGCGTGAGGGTTGCATGATGGAACTGGGTAAATGATTGGAGCTCACGGTGGATCCTCGGTCTCGGGCGGTCGCTGTCAATCAATAGGGCAATCAAACGGACCATTGCAGTCCGGCGGTCGGGTTGTCTGGAACACTGTCTTCACGCGTCCGCCACAGCAGTCGGTGACCTTCCAAGCTCCGGTAGTGTCAACATTGACGACACAGCTGTTTGTGCAGCGGTACCTGACGCCATTGAAGGTCGTTTCACTTTCTGCATTTGCTTCGCCGGTTGCCAGTGTCAGGCCAGCTGCAAGAAAAACGCCTCCAAGAGAACGCTTGTCCATTCTTTCGCCTACGATGTGATCGGCCGATCGGCCGGGAACTAGATATTCCTCACTTCGGCAGCGTCGGTCTGTCAGGAGACCGCTTGTCTTTACTCAGAGCTTGTCCATTCCTTACGCATCTACGCCGCGCATCTCGCTCTTTTCACTCTGCGGATCTCACGTGAAGGGACGAGGGGATTCGCTATGGGATCAGCTGGGCGCAAACCCACCCGTGCACTGATGCGGCGGAGTCGTCCTACCCCCGATGCCGCAACAACATCTGCGTCATCAATGCCCGCAACGCGGGCGGTCGCACCGGCTTGAGCAGGAAGCCCCAGCCGTTCTCGGCGGCATGCGCCTTCAGTGCATCATCACGCTCGGCGGTCACCAGGATCACCGGCGGTCGCGCCTTCCACAGCGTGCACAGCGCTTCATACAGGTCCGGTCCGTGCCATTGCCCCATGCGCACGTCCAGCAGCAGCAACTGCGGTACGTTCAGCGCACTGGCGATTTCCAGTGCACCCTGCGGACCGTCGGCAAGTTCCACCTGGCAGCCCCAGCGTTCCAGCAGCGCGCGGGTCGCCGCACAGACGTGGGGATCATCGTCGATGCTCCACACTCGGCATTGTCGCAGTGGGCTGTCATCGGAGGGTTCGCTCGCGATGACAGGCGCTGCGGCAGGTGCGATCACGTCGTCGGCGCGTCCGAGTGCCACGCTCACAGCGAATACGCTGCCCTTGCCCAGTGTGGAGCGCAGGCTGATGCGGTGGCCGAGCAGGCGGCCGATGCGTTCGACGATGGCCAGGCCCAGGCCGGCGCCACGTTCCTGCTCCACACCATCGTTCAGGCGACGGAACTCTTCGAAGATCTCACCCTGCAGGCTTTCCGGAATGCCCGGGCCCTGGTCATGCACCTCAATGCGCAGCTGGTCGCCCGCACGCCGACAGCCGATCAGCACGCGTCCCTGTGGTGTGTAACGCAGCGCGTTGGACAGGAAATTCTGCAGGATACGGCGCAGCAGCGCTTCATCACTGACCACCACCGCGTGGGTGTCCACCCAATCAAGCTGCAGGCTGCGGCTCTGCGCGGCGATGCCGAACTCACGCGCCAGAGTCTCCAGTAGCGGCGAAATCGCGAAAGCGCGCACGCGTAGCTGCAATGATCCTGATTCCAACCGCGAGATATCCAGCAGGCTGTTGAGAATCGCATCCTGCGCGGCCAATGCAGCGTCGATGTGATCGCTGGTCTGCTGCTGCGCCGGGTCGCTCAGTTTGCCGCGCAGCACCGAGACAAACATGCGCGCCGCATTGAGCGGTTGCAGCAGGTCGTGCACCGCCGAGGCCACGAAGCGGGTCTTGTAGCGGTTGGCCTGTTCGGCTTCGCGGCGTGCTTCGTCCAGATCGTGGGTGCGTTCGGCAATACGGTGTTCCAGTGCATCGGCCAGCGAGCGCAGTTCACGCGCAGCGTTCTTGTAGCTGGTGATGTCGGCGTAGCTGGTGACAAAGCCGCCGTCAGGCAGCGGATTGCCGCGGATTTCCAGTACCGTGCCGTCGTCCTTCTCGCTCTCGCGCATGTGCGGGCGGCCGCTGCGCAGGTGGTTCAGGCGGCGCTCGATGGCCTCGTCCACCGGGCCGGGACCGAGCAGGCCACGGCGTGCGTTGAAGCGGAACAGGTCTTCGATCGGCCGGCCCACGCGTACCAGGTCCAGCGGGAAGCGGAACAGTTCCAGGTAGCGCGAATTCCACGCGACCAGGCGCAGTTCGCGGTCGATCACCACCACGCCCTGGGGCAGGTGTTCGAGGCTGCGGCTGAGGCCGCTGTCGGCATCGGTGGCGGCCTGCAGCAGGCCATCCTGCGCGGTGCGCAGTTCCTGTGCATGCTGCTTGAGCAGGGTTTCCAGCTCGCGGCGGCTGCGCAGGCGATGCTTGGCCAGGCGCCGGCGCTGCTGCACGAACAGCACCAGGAAGCCCAACGCCAGCCATGCGGCACCACCGGTGAGTGCCGCGGCGCGGCCGGCGCCGGTGGCGGCACTGGCGTCGTGCAGCAGGTGCAGGTTCCAGCCTTCGGCGGGCAGCGGCAGGCTTTGCCACAGCATTGGCTGCGGAAGCGCAGGGTCCAGCAGGCGCACCATGCGGCCGCCGTCGGCCAGCACGTCTTCGGTGCGTGCGCGCAGCGGCTGCAATGTGCGGTCGGCGTACTGGCGGGCGTCCAGCATCTCGCGGCGTTCATCGGTGCCCAGCGGGCGCAGCAGCCGGTAGCGCCAGCTGTCACGGTTGGCCAGGAACACCACGTCGTGGTCGTCGCTGGCCAGCACCACGTCCGGGCTGCTCAACCATTCCTGTTCCAGCGCCGACAGCTCGACCTTGATCACCACCACGCCCAGCCGCTTGCCGTCTTCCTCGATCGCCTGCGACAGGTAATAGCCCGGCACACCAGTGGTCATGCCGATGCCGTAGAAGCGGCCACGGCCCTGTGCCAGCGCCTGGCGATAGTAGGGGCGGTAGCTGTAGTTCTCGCCGACATTGGTGGTTGGCTGGTCCCAGTTGCTGGCCGCCACCGCCACGCCGTCGTGGCCGACCAGGGTCAGCGTCGAAGCACGGGTGACTTCATTGGCGCGTTGCAGCTTGAGGTTCAGCCGCTGCCGTTCGGTGGGCGAGGGCGGCACGCGCAGTGCGTGCAGAAGATCCGGGTCCAGCGCCAGCACCTGCGGCAAGGTGCCGAAGCGGTCGATGCGCTGCTGCAGGCCCTGGCCGTACAACTGCAGCTGGCGCTGCACCTGGCTGCTTTCCTCGCCGAGCGCGCGGCGCCAGGCGTAGTGGCCGGCGGCGACCGCGCACAGCACGGTGCCACCGACCATCACCAGGATCGTCAGCAACAGCATCCGGTGGCGGCTGAGCCAGTACATGGCGGCAGTCTACGCAGGGCCGGCGGGCGTGGCGTGCACGCCCGCCGGGGTCTGACGTGGAAGGGGTCAGAAGTGCATCTGCGCGCGCAGTTCGAAGATCTCCGGCGTGCTGTGCACACCACGACGGCTGGCGTCGACCTTCACGTAGTTGGCCTGGAACTTGAAGTGGCTGGTCAGATACCAGTTCGCACCCAGGGTGAGGTCATGCTGGCGGCCACCGAGGATGTCGCCGTCATCGAGATCCAGGCGGCTGTAGCGGGCCACCAGTTCGACCGCGCCGTAGTTGTGCGCAGGCTTGATGTTGGCCACCGCGCCGGCGTTGTACGGGCGCGATTCGCCGGTCAGCACCCAGCTGGCCATCGCGTACTGGCCACTGCCGGTGTAGTCGGGCTTGCCGTCATGACGGGTGACCGTGGCGCGCAGCGCTTCGGCCTGCAGCGAGAACGGGCCGCGGATCCAGATGCCTTCCAGGCCGGTGCGGCGGATCTGGTCGGCGGTGACCAGCGCACCGGAATCGACGTAGCGGATGTCGGTCAGGCCGGCTTCCGGGCGCGCGCGCAGGCGGGCGCTGGCCTCGTGATGCACGTCGCGGCCATCGCTGTAGCCACGCGGATTCTCCTGAGAGTAGGCCAGGCCCAGGTGGATCACATCACCCGGTGCCTTCACCGGCGTCCACACCGCACGCACGGCCTGGGTGGTGCCGGGGTTGTCGCCCTGCAGGTCCTTGCCGCCATAGGCGCCGGCCTGCAGCAGGTACTGCGGGCGCTCCAGCACCCACTCCACACCGGTGCGGCGGCCTTCGTAGAAGGCCTGCACCGGCAGCGAGGTTTCCAGGAAGCTGCCGGCACGCGAAGAGGTGTTCGCATCCAGGCCGACCGGGGTCTTCATGTAGCCGAAGCGGAAGCGGCCGACGTCACGGCCGAAGAAGGCCTTGCTCTCGAAGCGCACGAACACGTCCAGCCAGGTGTCGGCCTGGAAGTCGTAGTAGACCATCGCATCGTAGACGCCCTTCTTTTTCAGCGTCGCGCCGAATTCCTTGCGGCGCACGGCATCGTCGTCCTCGAGGCCACTGGCCGAGGAGAAGTCGTTGTAGTCGTAGGCGATGTTGGCGGTGGCCGCCAGCTCGGTGCCATCACCGAAGGTGTACTTGGTCGGCCAGTTGTCGAAATCGGCGGCCGAGGCGAAGGCGGGAAGGGCGGCCAGCGACAGGGCCAGCAAGGTGGGATTCGGGCGCATGTTGGGTGCGGCTCTCTCAGATTGCGTGTGGACAGGACATCAACGGCCGCGAGGGCCGGAACTTTCGCAAAGACTCGCCCAGCCGTTCAGCCCGGGCCACCAGCCTCCCCAGGATCGGGCGGTGCGGCGCCAGTGTAGGCACCTGTGCCACCTGAACCGGGGGGCTAGTACCAATAGGTTATCTGCGCCGGCGTGCCTGGCGCGTACAAAGGCGTCCATTGGTCGCACCCCCTGTGCGTGCTGCACAGGGCCTGCGAGCAGTTTCCACGGTAACGGTTCCCGTGCAGTCCCGGGGCCGTACGTGCCTGAAAACGCCCCTTCCGGAGTCCGCCATGCACATCCCGACCGCAGCACCGGTGCCTGCAAAGCCGTTGCCGATCTATCGCCAGCTGTACTTCCAGGTGATCGTGGCGATCGTCCTGGGCGCCATCCTCGGCCACTACGAGCCGCTGATCGGCGAGAAGATGAAGCCGCTCGGTGATGCCTTCATCAACCTGGTGAAGATGATCATCGCGCCGGTGATCTTCCTCACCATCGTCACCGGCATCGCCAGCATGACCCACCTGCGCACGGTGGGCCGGGTGTTCGCCAAGGCGATGGCGTACTTCCTGTTCTTCTCCACGCTGGCGTTGATCGTCGGCATGATCGTGGCGCACGTGGTGCAGCCCGGCGCCGGCATGAACATCAACCCGGCCGAGCTGGACCAGACCGCGGTGCACAGCTACGTCGAGAAGTCGCACGACCTGACCCTGGTCGGCTTCCTGATGGACATCATCCCGAAGACGCTGCTCAGCGCCTTCGTCGATGGCAACATCCTGCAGGTGCTGTTCGTGGCCGTGCTGTTCGGCATCGCGCTGGCGATGGTGGGCGAGAAGGGCAAGCCGGTGCTGAACTTCCTGGAGGCGCTGGTCGCCCCGGTGTTCAAGCTGGTGCACATCCTGATGAAGGCCGCCCCGATCGGTGCCTTCGGTGCGATCGCCTTCACCATCGGCAAGTACGGCGTCGGCTCGCTGATCAACCTGGCCTGGCTGGTGGGCTCGTTCTACCTCACCGCGTTCCTGTTCGTCGCGGTGATCCTGGGCCTGGTCTGCCGCCTGTGCGGTTTCTCGGTGTTCAAGCTGGCGCGCTACCTGAAGGCCGAGCTGCTGCTGGTGCTGGGCACGTCCTCGTCGGAGTCGGCGCTGCCGTCGCTGATGGAGAAGATGGAACGCGCCGGCTGCAGCAAGTCGGTGGTGGGCCTGGTGGTCCCGACCGGCTACTCGTTCAACCTGGACGGCACCAACATCTACATGACCCTGGCGGCACTGTTCATCGCCCAGGCCACCAACACCGAACTGACCCTGGGCCACCAGATCGCCCTGCTGCTGGTCGCCATGCTCAGCTCCAAGGGCGCGGCCGGCGTCACCGGTGCCGGCTTCATCACCCTGGCCGCCACCCTGGCTGTGGTGCCGGAAGTGCCGGTGGCCGGCATGGCGCTGATCCTGGGCGTGGACCGCTTCATGAGCGAGTGCCGCTCGCTGACCAACTTCATCGGCAATGCCGTGGCCACCGTGGTGGTCTCGCGCTGGGAAGGCGCGCTGGACCGCAACCGCCTGAAACTGGCGCTGGATGGCCGCGAAAGCGAACTGCCGCCGCCGGTCGATGCGCTGCCCGAGGCACTGCCGGCCAAGGGCTGATCCAGGTGTGTGGTACCGCGGGGCCGGTCACGACAGTGGTACGGCCCCGCGGCGTTTCAGGGCGTCCCATGGCTGTCATGGGCAGCGCCGAAGCTGGTGTCGCGGTACCGTCGCATACGGCACGGAATTGTGCGGTCGCAGCATGCCTGCGACAGGATAGCGACAGGTCCAGACGCTCCAACGGGGGTATCATCCCCTGTCCCTTCTGCCCATTCATGTAACCCACATCGATGTCCAACGAAGATTTCAAACAGGCCGCCCTCGATTACCACCGGATGTCCCCGCCGGGAAAGATCAAGGTTTCCGCTACCAAGCCCATGCTGACCCAGCGCGACCTGTCGCTGGCGTATTCGCCGGGCGTGGCGTACGCCTGTGAAGCGATCAAGGCCGACCCGCAGCAGGCCAGCGAGCTGACCGCCCGCGGCAACCTGGTGGCGGTGATCTCCAACGGCACCGCGGTGCTGGGCCTGGGCAACATCGGCGCGCTGGCCGGCAAGCCGGTGATGGAAGGCAAGGGCGTGCTGTTCCAGAAGTTCGCCGGCATCGATGTGTTCGACATCGAAGTCGATGAGACCGACCCGGACAAGCTGGTCGACATCATCGCCTCGCTGGAGCCGACCTTCGGCGGCATCAACCTGGAAGACATCAAGGCGCCGGAATGCTTCGTGGTCGAGCGCAAGCTGCGCGAGCGCATGAAGATCCCGGTGTTCCATGACGACCAGCACGGCACGGCGATCATCGTCGGCGCGGCGGTGCTCAACGCCATGGCGATCACCGGCAAGAAGATCGAGGAAGTGAAGCTGGCGACCACGGGCATGGGCGCGGCCGGCATTTCCTGCGTGAACATGCTGGTGCAGCTGGGCCTGAAGCCGGAGAACATCCTGGCCTTCGACCGCGAGGGCGTGATCCACACCGGTCGTACCGACCTGGACCCGGAAAAGCAGCGCTATGCGCGCGATACCGACAAGCGCACCCTGGCCGAGATCGTCGACGGCGCGGACATCTTCCTGGGCCTGTCGGCGCCGGGCATCCTGACTGCCGACATGGTCAAGACCATGGCGCCGGATCCGGTGATCTTCGCGCTGGCCAACCCGACCCCGGAAATCATGCCGGAACTGGCGCGCGCCGCGCGTCCGGACGCGATCATCGGCACCGGCCGTTCGGACTACCCGAACCAGGTCAACAACGTGCTGTGCTTCCCGTACCTGTTCCGTGGTGCGCTGGACGTGGGCGCCACCGCGATCAACGAGGAAATGAAGATCGCCTGCGTGCGTGCCATCGCTGCACTGGCCCGCCGCGCCGCCACCGACATGGGCTCGGCCTACGGCGGCGACACCCCGAGCTTCGGCCGTGAATACCTGATTCCGCGTCCGTTCGACCGGCGCCTGCTGGTGGAGCTGTCGGCCGCCGTGGCCCAGGCCGCGATGGACTCGGGCGTGGCCTCGCGCCCGATCGACGACATGGGCGCCTACCGCGACAAGCTGGCCCAGTTCGTCTACCGCACCAGCCTGATGATGAAGCCGGTCTACGACCGCGCGCGCAGCGACAAGCAGCGCGTGGTGTACGCCGAAGGCGAAGAGGAAGTGGTGCTGCAGGCGGTGCAGAACGTGGTCGATGACGGCCTGGCGCACCCGATCCTGATCGGTCGCCCGGAAGTGATCGAGTCGCGCATCGAGCGCCTCGGCCTGCGCCTGAAGATCGGCGAGAACGTTGAAGTCACCAACATCAACGACGACCCGCGCTTCAACGAGTACTGGCAGTACTACCACGGCCTGACCGGCCGTCGTGGCGTGACCGTGGCCGCGGCGAAGAACCTGATGCGTTCGCGCCCGACCCTGATCGCGGCGGTGATGGTCGCCCGTGGCGAAGCCGATGCGATGCTGACCGGCATCGTCGGCCGCTTCCACAAGAAGCTGGGCTACGTGCGCAGCGTGCTGCCGCTGGAGCCGAAGGTCACCTCGACCTCGGCGATGACCGGCGTGATCAACCAGCAGGGCGTGTTCTTCTTCGTCGATACCCACGTGCAGGAAGACCCGACCGCCGAGCAGCTGTGCGAAGCGACCCTGCAGGCGGCCTACCGCATGAAGCTGTTCGGCATCGAGCCGAAGGTCGCGTTGCTGTCGCACTCCAACTTCGGCAGCCATGATTCGAAGGACGCGCTGAAGATGCGCCAGGTGCGCGAGCTGCTGCTCAAGCGCAACCCGCGTCTGAACGTGGATGGCGAAATGCAGGGCGACACCGCGTGGGATGAAGCGCTGCGCCAGAAGCTGCTGCCGGGCTCGACCCTGCAGGGCCGCGCCAACCTGTTCGTGCTGCCGAACCTGGAAGCGGCCAACATCGCCTACAACCTGGTGCGCGTGTTCACCGACGGCGTGGCGATCGGCCCGATCCTGATGGGTGTGAACAAGCCGGTGCACATCCTGACCACCAGCGCGACCTCGCGCCGGATCCTGAACATGACCGCGATTGCGGCGGTCGATGCGCAGATCCGCAAGCAGCTGGAAGCGGAAAAGAAGGCGTAAGCCTTCTTTCCGATTCCAGCTGCAGAAGCGCGCCCTCCGGGGCGCGTTTCTGTTTCCGCGCAGCGGAAACGGGTAGTGCCGGCCGCTGTCCGGCAACCCCGATGACGTCCAGGCGCACGACGGCAGCCGGCCAGCGGCCGGCTCTACCACCGGGCTGTGCCACACGCGCTACGCAACCCGGTCATTTCCCTGCAACGCCGTTGCGGCCCAATACGCCCACGCGGCCCGGCCGTGGGAAGGGACCGGACCGGCCTTCCCACCCTGGGCCCGACCACCTCCCCATCGGCGAAAGTGTCATGCGCAATCGAGTGACCCGGCGGTATTTCCAGCAGCTGTTCGCGCTGTACGCAGGTTTCGTGCAGTCGCGCTGAGGCCGCGATGCGGTAGCGCCGGGCAATACCCGGCGAACGTGCAATGCGTGGGTGTCAGTGCCGCTTGCCGCGGCGTGCCGGGGCCGGCGGTGGTGCGTCGGAACGCGGCTTGGCGTACTGCGCCCACAGCGCCGGCAGTGCCTTGCCGGTGTGCTTCTGCCACAGCGCCGGTGCATAGCGGCCATCGCGCAGGGCCTTGTCCAGTGCCAGCACCAGGCCCGGGTGTTCGGTGTCGGCCCACTTCAGGAACGCGCCGGTGACACGGTAGCCGCTGTCGAAGTTCTGGCCCTTCTCGACCTTGCCCGGCAGTGCCCAGCCGGCCGCGGCATTGTCCATGCCGTAGCGGTCGCGTGCGTAGTCGGCGATGCCTTCCACCAGCCAACCCGGCACCCGCGCGTCGCCATAGCCCGGATAGCCCTGCACGATGTGCATGGCCTCATGGGTGACCAGGTCGATGTCGTTCGGGTGCTGCGCCAGCCAGCCCGGGTTGATGGTGATCGTCGCCGCCTGGTCCTTGTCACCGACGAAGGCGATGCCGGTGTAGGCCGGATCGATCACGATGCGCACCATCGACGGCGCGGCCGGGTGGAAGTCCGCACGTTCGCGCAGGTAGGCGAAGTAGAACGTATCGATCACCCGCTTGCGCTGCGGCGCGGCCAGGGCGCCACGGGCGTCCTGGTAGTTCAGCGTCACGCCGTCGCGGGTCAGCTGCGCATCAAAGGCCTGGGTCTGGCCGAAGCTGGAGAAGGAAAGGGCAACGAGGGCCAGAGGCAACAGACGGTAGCGCATGGGGCTCATTGTACGGCGCTGGGCGCCAACAGTTCGATCTCCGCCAGCGGCAGCCGGCCCGGTGCGGCCAGGCGCAGCCGGTACTCGCTGTAACGACCGGGTTTGGCGATGCGGAACGGACGGGTCTGGCGGGCGGATTCGAAGGCTTCGCCGCTGCGCTGGTCGAGCACGATCCAGCGGCCGCTGCCGTTGCGCGCTTCCAGCGCCCACTCACCGCCCTGGATGCGGCCGTCACCGCTGGTCAGCGTGTACATCGTCGGCGTGCCGTCGGCCAGACCGGTCAGCGCGATGGTTGCGCCGCCGCCCAGGCCGACGGTGGTGGCCGCATCGTCATCGAGCAGCGCCGGCAGGGCGCGGCCATCGGCCAGCGTTGCCTTCGCGCCGCTGCCAAGCAGGTCGTGCAGCAGCTGCGGACGCTGGCCACGCGCGGTCAGCGAGCGCGGCAGGTCATCCACGCCGCTGCCCCAGCGCGACGGCTGCGGCCCCATCACGAAGTCCAGCGTCGCACCCTTGGCAATCAGGGCGTGCGGCACCCAGGTCTTCGTCCAGGGCTGGCCGTTGATCTTCAGCGACTGCACGTAGACGTTCTCACGCGAGTTGTTGGCCGCGTTCACGGTCAGCACCGCGCCGCCCTGCAGTTCCACCCGTGCGTGCCGGAAGGCCGGCGAACCGATCACGTACTCCGGCGCGCCCATGCGCAGCGGATACAGGCCCAGCGAGGCCAGCACGTACCACGCCGAGGTCTCGCCGTTGTCCTCGTCGCCTGGATAACCCTGGCCGATCTCGCTGCCGACATACAGCCGCGACAGGATCTCGCGCACATGCTGCTGGGTCTTCCACGGCTGCCCGGCGTACAGGTACATCCACGGGATGTGATGCGCCGGCTGGTTGCTGTGCGCGTACATGCCCATGCGCACGTCGCGCGCTTCGGTCATCTCGTGGATGGTGCCGCCGTAGGAGCCGGCCAGTGCCGGGTCCGCGGTTTCCGGCGTGGCGAAGAAGGCATCCAGCTTCGCCGCCAGCTTGTCGCGGCCACCGTACAGCGCGGCCAGGCCTTCGCCATCGTGGGCGGCGGTGAAGGCGAAGGTCCAGCCATTGGATTCGGTGTAGTCATGGCCCCACACGCGCGGGTCATAGTCCTTGGCGTCCACGCGCCAATGGCCATCGGCAGTGCGGCCCTGGAAGAAGCCGGCCGCCGGATCGAACATCGTTGCGTAGCTGGCGGCGCGGTAGCGGAAGTAGTCGGCCTCGGTGCTGTAGCGCTCGCGTGCGGCCGGCGTGGTCGCGCGCTTGGCCAGCGCATCTGCCATGTTGGCGATGCCGAAATCGTTGAGCGCCCCTTCCATCGTCCACGACATGCCTTCGTGCACGTCCGCGCTGGCGTAGCCACGGAAGGTCGAACGGTCCATGCCCTTGCGGCCGACATGGCGGTCGGGCGGGACCACGGTCGCGTTCTTCAGTGCGGCGGCATAGGCCTCGGCCGGATCGAAGCCGCCGATGCCCTTCAGCCATGCATCGGCGAAGGCCACGTCCGAGCTGGTGCCGACCATCAGGTCGGCGTAGCCCGGCGACGACCAGCGCGCGATCCAGCCACCGGCGCGGTACTGCTCGATGAAGCCCTGCACCATCTGCCCGGCATCGTCGGGCGTGAACAGGGCATAGGCCGGCCAGGTGGTGCGGAAGGTGTCCCAGAAGCCGTTGTTGACGAACACCCTGCCATCGCGCACGCCGGTGAAGCTGCGGTTTGCGCTGCCTTCGGTGTTGTCATCGCTGGCGCTGGCCTGGTTGGCGTAGCGCCAGTCCGGTGCGGCCGCGCTGCCGGCATTCTCGTGGCCGGAATTGGGGTACAGGTACAGCCGGTACAGGCTGGAGTACAGCGTGGTCTTCTGGTCGTCGCTGGCATCGCCGATGTCGAAGCGGGCCAGGCGCGCGTCCCATGCATCCTGCGCGCGGCCGGCCACGCTCTCCAGCGTATCGGCGGCGGCGATCTCCAGTGCCATGTTGTGCCGCGCCTGCTCCACCGAGATCAGCGAGGTGGCGATGCGCATCGTCACCCGCCGGTCGCTGCCGGCGTCGAACTTGATGTAGCCGGTCGGGCGCCCGGTGTCGAGGCGGCCGCTGCTGCGCCAGGGCTTGTCGAAGCTGGCGACCACGTACATGCGGCTGGCGCCGTTGGACAGGCCGCTGCGCGTATCGGTGTAGCCGGACAGCGTCTGCGTGGTGGCGTCCAGGGTCAGGCCGCCGCGCGCATCGACATTGTCGAACAGCAGGTTGGCATCGCCGCCTTCGGGGAAGTCGAAGCGGAACAGTGCGGCATGGTCGGTCGGCGCGATGGCGGCGGCGATGCCAGTGTCGAAGCGCACGTCGTAGCGGTAGGGGCGCGCGCTTTCATGGCTGCGGTCGAACGACAGCGCGCGCTTGCGGCGGTCGGCCTCCGGCACGCCACGGCTGGCCGAGGGCATCACCTGGAAGGTCTGGCGGTCGCCCATCCACGGGCTGGGCTGGTGGCTCAGTGCAAGCGCCTGCAGTTGCGGGCGGTTCTGCGCATCGTTCTGCTCGTTCCAGCGGTACAGCCAGTTCAGTGCGCCGGCATCGGTCACCGGGGTCCAGAAGTTGAAGCCGTGCGGCATCGCCGTGGCCGGGAAATTGTTGCCGCGCGAGAAGGTGCCGTTGGCCTGGGTGCCGCGGGTGGTCAGCACCCAGTCGGAGACGCGCTGTGGCTGCTGCTTCGGCTGTGCGTCCAGGCGCACATCGTCGATCCAACCTGAGACCGGCGCGCCCTCGGCACTGGCCACCTCCAGCTCGATCGCCACCACGCGGCGACCCTTCAGCGCGGGTACGTCGCCCAGCCGCACCGCCTTGCGTGCCCACTGCTGCGGGTACAGCGTCTTCGACTCGCCCTGCGCGCGTGCGCCGATCGCCACGCCATGCTGGTCCCGCGCGGCACCGGCCGAAACGCGGCTGCCATCGTCCAGCAGCAGGTCCAGCGAGACATAGGTCGAAGCGACGGTGTCCTTGCCGACGATCTCCGGCAGCACCAGCCACGACAGGGTGGTATCGGCCTCGATGGGCAGGTCGGCCCTGAACAGTTCGCGCCGCGCGCTGCCGCCCTCGCTGCTGTAGTGCAGTGCATGCAGGCCGCTGTAGCCGGCGTTGCGCTTGGCGGTGTAGGGGGCGGCCGGTCCATTGCCGATCGTGACCTGAAGTGCACCCGCGGCCTGCGTCGGGGCAGGTTCGCCCGGTTCGAACGAGGTCTGCAGCCCCTGTGCCAGCACCGGCATCGCAGTGGTCGCACAGGCCAGGGCCAGGGCGAGTGGAAGCAGGGCGCGGCGCGGATCGGACAGGGTCATGCAAGGGTCTCCCGGAAGGGCTGGCGGCGGGCAGAACCCGCATCGGCGGACACCACGGACAGCATCGCTCCGCCCGCCAGGCTGGCAGTGGAAGAGGCGATGCCGGTCCGGTGGGGGCGGGCCATGCGATCGGGTCGGATTGGAGGGGTCGGGGTGCGACCTGGCCCGATCCTGCAACAGCCGCCGCGCGCTGACAAGTGCCATTTAGTTCGATCCAAATGCGGGAAATATCGCTGGAGGCGATTCCGGCGAGCGAACCTGCCGGAACCAGCACGGAATCCCCGGCGCCGCCGCCGCCCGGCGTGTGGCGGGGAGGTGCGCGGCATCGGCGGGCGCGCGCAACGTCCCGTTGCGGCGCAATGTCGGTGCGGCCCAGATGCTAGAATCACAGGCCTCGCAACCCGTTCTCCGACATCCGCCATGAGCCATACCGCCACCGCGCCCGCCAACGCCGAGAAGCGCTACACCGTGCACCGCAGCGATCTGCCGCTGAGCTGCCCGACCCCGGAAATGGCGCTGTGGAACTCGCATCCGCGCGTGTACCTGCCGATCGAAGACGAGCCCAACGGCGAAGCGCAGTGCCCGTACTGCGGTTCCGTGTTCGTGCTGGCCGACTAAACGGCGGCCCCTTCGATGCGCCGATTGACCGTGGTGCAGTTGCTGCCGGCGCTGCACTCCGGCGGTGTCGAGCGCTCGACCCTGGAAATCGCTGCGGCCCTGGTCGCCGCCGGCCATCGCGCGCTGGTGGTGTCCGCCGGTGGCCGCCTGGTGCAGCCGCTGCTGGACAGCGGTGCCGAGCACCTCACCCTGGACATCGGCCGCAAGTCGCTGCTGACCCTGCGCCACCTGCCGACCCTGCGCCGGCTGTTTGCCGAGGTTGGCGCGGACATCGTGCATGCCCGTTCGCGGCTGCCGGCCTGGCTGGGCCTGTACGCGATCCGCGCCATGCCCGCCGCACAGCGCCCGCATTGGGTGACCACCGTGCACGGGTTGAATTCGCCCAGCCGCTACAGCGCGGTGATGACCAGCGGCGAACGCGTGATCTGCGTGTCCAATACCGTGCGCGCCTACGTGCAACGCCATTACCCGACGGTGCCGGAAGAAAAACTGCAGGTCATTCCCCGCGGTGTCGATGTCGGCCAGTTCCCGCGTGTGGCGCGTGCCGACCGTCGCCCGCGGCTGGCCCTGGCGGCCGATTACCCGTGGCTGGCCCAGGTGGAAGGACCGTTGCTGCTGCTGCCAGGGCGCGGCACCCGGCTGAAGGGCCACGCCCACGCGCTGCAGCTGCTGGCCGACGTGCGTGCCGCCGGCGTGCCTGCGCAGTTGTGGATGCTGGGCACCGAGGAACCCGGGCGCGAGGCCTATGTGGCCGACCTGCGCCGCCAGGCCGCGGCATTGGGCGTGGCCGGGGCCGTACAGATCAGCACGCCGACCGCACGCATCGCCCAGGCCTACGCCGCCAGCGATCTGGTGCTGCAGCTGTCGGACAAGCCGGAAGCCTTTGGCCGCACCGTGGTCGAGGCGCTGTCGGTCGGCCGCCCGGTGCTGGGCTGGGACCACGGTGGCGTCGGCGAACTGCTGCAGCAGCTGCAGCCCAGCGGCGCGGTGCCGCTCGGTGATGCGCGCGCGCTGGGTGAACGTGCGCTGGCCCTGCTGGCGCAGCCGCCGTCCTTGCCGACCCGCATCCCGTTTACCCTGCAGGCCATGCAGCGCGATACCCTCCGCCTCTATGCCGATCTCGCCGGCTGACCCCGCTGCCATCGTGCGCGACGACCGTGCCGGGCGCTGGGCGCCCTGGTGGGTGCTGGCGTACGTGGCGATGTGGCCGTTGCCGGGCATCGCCGAAACCGTGCTGGGCCTTGGCGCGCTCTATGCCGCCGCGCGCATGGTCATGCGCCGGCTGCAGCGCCGCCCGCACCTGTTGAGCACGGCAGCCTGGGCGCTGACCTCGATCCTGTTCCTTGGCTACTGGCTGCCGCAGGCGTTCTCGGCCATCGATGCCATCGATCCGTCGGCCTCGTGGACCAAGGCTGCGGCCGGACTGCGCTACCTGCCCTTCATGTGGCTGGTGGCGATTGCGGTAGCTACGCCGGAACGGCGGCGGCTGACCTTCGGTGGCCTGGCACTGATCACCGGCGCGTGGACGCTGGACGCACTGGTGCAGGCGCTGGCTGGCACCAGCCCATGGTTCTGGTCGCTGGAGCACCTGAAGCTGGCAGTGAGTGGCCACGCGCTGTGCCCGGCCGACGAAGCCGCGCTGGCCGACCGCCTCAGTGGCGCGCTCGGGCCGTGCAACCTGAAATTCGGCCAGGTGCTGGCCAGCCTGTCACCGTTCCTGCTGCTGCCGATGGCGCGACGGTTCGGCAGCGCCGGGTGGCTGCTGGCCGCTGCCGCACTGGGATGCGTATTGCTGTTGGCCGGTTCGCGCGCCTCTTGGATCACCTTTGCACTGGTGCTGGCCTACAGCGGCGTGCGCCAGTTTGGTTGGAAGCGGCTGCTCCTGCTTGCCCTGGTGGCGGCGATGGGCACGGCCGCACTGACAGCGGGCGTGCCGCAGCTGCGCGAGCGTGTTGCGCGCACGGCCCAGGCATGGAACGAAGACGGGCAGGGCGTTGATGAGGCACTGTCGGGGCGCGCGCGCATCTGGACCGCAGCCGTGTGCATGATCGAGGAACATCCGGTCAACGGTGTCGGTGCGCGTGGCTTCCGCGATGCGTATCCCGCCTGCGTGGCCGAAGACGGCCCCGCCGTGTGGGGCAATCAACCGGCATTGCACGCCCATCAGATCGTGCTGGAAATCCTGGCGGAGACCGGTGTGCTCGGCCTGCTGCTGTGGCTGGCGGCGGTTGCCCAAGCCTGGCGGGCATGGCGCTATGCACCGCCGGGCGCGCGTGACCGCGCCCGCCCGGCGATGCTGGCGCTGGCAGTCACGGTGTTCCCGCTCAACACGCACCTGGCGTTCTATTCCGCGTTCTGGGGTGGCCTGACCGTGTTGCTGGCGGCCCTGTTCGCCGGCAGCCTGCTGGCCCGCGACGCAGATGATTCCCTGCCGCTGAAGTGACCGCGCACCCGCGCATGGCAGGGATCAACCATGGAGCCGATCAGTAGATCCACGCCATGCGTGGATGGGGCTTTCCCGACCCGAACACGGCGACATCTCCACTATCGGTGTCCCCACCGGTCGCGCACGCTGGAGGCATGGCCAGCCCCAGACTCCGCTACGGTCGATTTTCCCGATCCGGGAACGTGTATTCACTGACCACGGCAACCCTCGGCCGCGAACCGCTCTTCGCCGACGCCGCCAACGTGGCGATCCTGGTTGACTGCCTGCGCTTCGTTGAGCGCCGCGGTATCAGCCATAGCCTCGCCTGGGTGGTGATGCCCGACCATCTGCACTGGCTGATGGAGCTGCGCAGCGAAACCTTGGCCGAGTGCATGGCCCTGCTGAAGTCGCGCAGCAGCCGGCTGCTGAACCGACGATTGGAGCGGCGAGGGGCGCTGTGGCAGCACGGGTACCACGATCACGCCGTACGCAGTGATGAATCCCTTCATGAGAAGGCGATGTACATCCTGGCCAATCCGGTCCGTGCGGGCCTGGCCAGCGCGTTGGGTGAGTACCCGCACGCATGGTGCCGTTGGCCGTTGTAGGTGCCCGCATCGGAATGGAGAGCATCCACGCATGGCGTGGATCTACTTCAGAGTGCCCTCGCGTCATCAAATCCACGCCATGCGTGGATGAAGCCGCACGGGCAGTAGATCCACGCCATGCGTGGATGAAACCCTCCCGTCCCACCGTTACTTGTAGAAATCGCTCCGGCCGCCGGGCTGGCGCTTGAAACGGCGGTGGATCCACAGGTACTGGTCGGGGGCCTCGCGCACCATTTCCTCGATGGCCTGGTTGACCCGCGTGGTATCGGCTTCCACGTCTTCGCTGGGGAAATTCTCCAGCGGCGCACCAATCTTCAGGATGTACTTCCCGCCTTCGCGGCGGTGGAAGTACGGAATCACCGCACAACCGGTCATCCGCGCCAGCTGGTGGGTCGCGGTGATGGTCGAGGCGGTGTGGCCGAAGAACGGCACGAACACGGTGTCCTTGCCACGCATGTCCTGGTCCGGCGCGTACCAGAGGAAACCGCCCTTCTTCAGATGGCGCACGGTCGCGCGGATGTCCTCGTTGGCGAACATCGCCTTGGCATAGCGCAGGCGGCCGAACTTCACCGCCCACTCGTACACCGGGTTCTTGTGCTTGCGGTACATGCCGGACAGGTCGACGTAGTCGCACAGCAGGCGTCCGCACATCTCCAGGGTCATGAAGTGGCCGGAGACCAGCAGCACGCCGCGGCCTTCGGCCTGCATCTGCCGCAGGTGTTCCAGGCCTTCGATCCGCACCTGCGGGCGGATGCGGTCGATGCTGCCCCACCAGGCGCGGATGCACTCGAACACGCCGACGCCCAGCGCATCGAAACTGTCGCGCACAAGGCGCTGGCGCCAGGCTTCGTCCTTCTCGGGGAAGCACAGCTGCAGGTTGACCTCGGCGGCGCGGCGGCGGCTGCCGAGCAGACGCCAGGTGATCCAGCCGACGCCCCGGCCCAGCGCGCGCTGCAGCATCCATGGCAGGCGGGCGATGGCGAAGGCGCCGAACATGGCGGCGAACATCGGCCAGTTGCGCGGATCGCGCAGCGATGGGCGGACGGCGGTGGAGGCATCTGACATGGGGCCATTCTACCAAGGCGGCCGCGTGTCTTTCCCCGGGGGCTCCCGTATCCTTGCCGCATGCGTAAAGACCCTGTCGAATGGATCCTGCGCGGCCTGTATTCGGTCGTGCTCTACATCCTGCTGCCGATCACCGTGTACCACCTGGTCTGGCGCGGCTTCCGGGTCCGTGAATACTTCCGGCGCTGGGATGAACGCTACGCCTCCTATCCGCAGCCGACCGGCCAGCCGCGGGTATGGCTGCACGCGGTCTCGGTAGGCGAGGTCAATGCCGCCGCGCCGCTGGTCAATGCCCTGCGCCAGCAGCGCCCGGACATCCGCTGGGTGATCACCACCATCACCCCGACCGGCTCCGAGCGCGTGCGTGCGCTGTGGGGCGACGCCCTGGACCACGTCTACCTGCCGTACGACGTGCCGGGCAGCGTCAACCGCTTCCTCGGCCATTTCCAGCCCAGCCTGGCGCTGATCCTGGAAACCGAGCTGTGGCCGAACATGTTGTTCGGCTGCCGTGACCGCGGTATTCCGGTGTACATCCTCAATGCCCGGTTGTCGGCGCGTTCGCTGCGCGGCTACCGGTTGCTGGCCGCACTGATCCGCCGCGCGCTGCGCACCGTCACCTGCGTGGCCGCGCAGTCGCAGGACGATGCCGAGCGCTTCGTGCAGCTGGGGGCGGAGCCCGGCCAGGTGCAGGCGCTGGGCAACCTGAAGTTCGACATCGCCACGCCGGATGTGCAGGGCTTCGTCGAACAGTTCCATGCGCGGGTACCGGCCGCTCGCCCGGTATGGATCGCCGCCAGTACCCATGATGGCGAAGAGCAGGCGGTGATCGACCTGCACCGGCGTCTGCGCCAGCAGCATCCGGACCTGCTGCTGCTGTGGGCACCGCGCCATCCCGAGCGCTTCCCGAAGGTGGAAGCGCTGGCGCGCGAACAGGGCTGGAGCGTGGCGACCCGCCGCGTGGACCAGTGGCCGCACGCGGCCACAGATGTGTTCGTCATCGATACCCTCGGCGAGCTGATGCCGTTCTACGCCTGCGCCCAGGTCGCCTTTGTCGGCGGCAGCCTGCAGGCCATCGGCGGCCACAATCTGCTGGAGCCGGCCGCCATGGGAACGGCGGCGGTGACCGGTCCGCACCTGCACAATTTCGCGGAAATTTCCCGGCGCATGCGCGAGGCCGGTGCGCTGCTGATCGGCGAGGACGCGCAGGCGGTGGGCGATCTGCTGCAGCACCTGCTCGACGATGCCCAGGCCCGCGAGGACATGGCACGCGCCGGTTGCACGCTGGTCAGCAACGGCCGCGGCGCGCTGCAGCGCACGCTTGCCCTGGTCGCGCCGCACCTGCCACCGCCGCGCGAGTGATCCCGGCAGCGCGGCGTCAGCGGCGCTGTCGAGCACTGTCGTGATCAACTTCATCAATTCTGCTTAGCAACGATTTTTCTGTCGTTGCTGGACCGACCCCGCCAATGGCAGCGTGCCTGCCATCACATCGTGGCGCACACAGCACCGATTCTGATTCCGCAGGGCGACGCAGGCTGCCAGCCTGCTATCGACCGCGCTTGGGCGGATATCAAGGGAACTTGCGATGGACGGCGACAGGGGCAGGGACGGCACCGGTGGAGCCCGGCTGGGCATGGACCATCTGGCGGTGGTGGCGCTGACGCTGCTGGTGGGCGGCAGCGTGATCGCGCTGGTGGGCCAGCACACGGCGGCGCAGGCCGGCCCGGCCATCGTGCTGAGCCTGTTGCTGGCCGCACTGGGGGCTGGCCTGGTGCTGTGCTGCCTGCAGGATCTGGTGCTGCGGCTGCCGGCGGCCGAGGGCCTGCATGGGCTGCTGGCCACCAGCTGGGGGCCGCGGGTGGCTGGCGTGTTGGGCGTGGCCCTGCTGCTGGAGCTGGTGGCGACCGCGGCGGGCGTGGCGCAGTCCATGGCCCACCATGTACACGCGGTGCCGGCCGCGGAAGGCCTCCAGGCCAGCAACTGGTTGCCGGAACAGGTGACGGCGGCGGTGGGTCTGCTGGTGCTGGGCGCGCTGGCGTTGCTGCCGCCACGGCGTGTGGCGCTGGTGGCCTGCGCCCTGCTGACGGTGAAGATCGGTGTGGGGGTGTTGCTGCTGGCGCTGGCGGCACGTCACGTGCACTACGCGCACTGGATTCCCTGGCTGCCACCGGCGACCGCGCCGTATCGCTTCGGGCTGGGCGGGGTGCTGGCGGCTGCAGTGCCGCTGCTGGGGGTATTTGCCAGCGTTGGCTTGGCACTGGGCTTTCCTGCGCTGCGCCGCCAGGGCGCAATGTGGCAGCCGGCCGTGCTGGCGCTGGTCTCGTTGCTGGCGATGTTGCTGCTGATCGTGCTGGCGGCACTGCAGGCCGGGCTGGTCGAGTTTTCCGCGCTGGCCAGCACCCGGCCCCTGTCGGTGGCGCTGCAGATGCATCCGCAGCTGCAGTGGATGCTGCCGTTGTTGCCCCTGGCGGGGGCCGCGGGCCTGGCTGCCCTGCAGCTGGTGCTGCTGATGCTGGCCGTGCGGCTGGCAACGTCGCTGTGGCCAGGGGTGGGAGATGCGATGGGGCGCTCCCGTGGCCTGATCGCGGCGGCGGTCGGGCTGCCGGCGGTGATGCTGGTGCTGTGGCTGCCGTTGGGCACTCTGCCGGCGCTGCCGGGTCCGGCAACCCTGCTGGTGATGGCGGCGCTGTGCCTGGCGGTGCTGCGGCGACGGAATGGCACGGGGCAGGGCGCCACCGGTCGCGAGCTGGTGATGCCGATGTTGGCCCCATTGGCAGCAGCACTGTGCGTCCTTGCGGCGTTGGAACGCCTGCGGGGATGGCCGGGCTGACGTTTCGCGGGGCCACGCAACAGATAGGTGCATGTGGATGCACCGGCTACAAAGAAGCCACCCTTGCGGGTGGCTTCTTCGTTGCCGGCAGGGCGACGGATCAGTGCGTGGTCGTCGCCGGGTTGCCCGCGTCCTGGGTCAGCAGGCGGTTGACGTCCTGCAGCTCGGCCACGTCCAGCGCACCCAGCGACTGGCTCAGCAGCAGGCGGTTCTGCAGGAAGGTGTAGCGGGCCTGGGCGTAATCCAGCTGCGCCGAGAACAGGATGCGCTGGTTCTGGATCACGTCCAGCACGGTACGGGTACCGACTTCCAGGCCGACCTGCGAGGCGTCGTACGCGCTCTGCGCCGAGACCACCGCCAGGCGGCGTGCTTCCACTTCGCTGATGCCCTGAACCAGCGTCTGGTAGGCATTGCGGGTGTTGCGGTCCAGGGCGCGCTTCTGCTGCTCGTAGCCGTCCTGGGCGATGTCACGCTGGGCCAGCGCCTGGCGCACGCCGGACTGGGTGGCACCACCGGAGAAGATCGGCACGCTCAGGGTCAGGCCGATGCTGTTGGTGCGGGCGTCCGGCGACAGCGAACCGGAACCGGTGCTGTCACCCCAGGTCGCGCTCTTGCCCCAGCTGCCGCCCAGCGACAGGGTCGGGTAATGGCCACCGCGGGCAGCCTGCACGCCGGCTTCGGCGGCGCTGACCTTCAGTTCCTGCGCCTTCAGCGCCGGATTCTGGTTGGTGGCCTGGTGCACCAGCTCATCGATATTGCCGCGGTTGGCCGGCACTTCCGGACGGAAGTCGGCCGGCAGGCCACGCAGGTTGACCACCGGCTGGCCGGTCAGTTCGGTCAGGGCCTGGTAGTTATCGGCCAGGGTGTTCTGCGCAACGATGGTGTTGGCACGCGCCTGGTCATACTGGGCGCGTGCTTCGTGCACGTCGGTGATCGGCGCCAGGCCCACTTCCAGGCGCTTGTCGGCGAAGTCGAACTGCTTCTTCGCGGCCGCTTCATTGGTCTGTGCGGCGTTCAGCGATTCGATCGCCACCAGCACGTTGAAGTAGGCCGCCGAGGTGCGCACGATCAGGCTGTCGTTGGCCGAATCGAGGGTGAAGTCCGCCGCCTTGCTCAGCTCACGCTGCGAGCGCAGGTTGTTGATCTGGGTCCAGTTGAACAGCGTCTGGCTGCCGTCGATCGTGTAGGTGCGGCGCTTGCTGGTGAACGAGCCGGAGTTGGCGTCGGCATTGGGCTCGCTGCGCGTGCGGTTCAGCTGGGCCTGGCCGTTGATCTGCGGCAGCAGGGCAGCGCGGGCCTGCACGGCGCCTTCCTTGTCGTACAGCCGGGTCGATTCGGCGGCGGACAGCTGCGGATCGCCATTGCGCGCCATTTCGTAGACCTGCAGCAGGTCGGCGGCATGGGCGGACAACGGCAGCAGGGCAGTGGCCAGCGCAACAGCGAGGGATCGGCGGATCATTGCGGCTTCCTTGGACTCAGAGGTGGAACTGGGGGGCCGGGGCGGCACCACGCAGGTAATCGATATCGGTCTCGAACAGGGACTCGCTGCTGCCGTCGGCCTTGACCAGCAGGGCCTCCATCGCCGGCGAACGGCCATGGATCACGAACAGGCGACCACCCGGACGCAGCCACGAAGCGAACTGTGACGGCACCACGTCGACCGCACCAGTGACACAGATCACGTCAAAGCGGCGTTCGGTCTGCCAGGCCAGGGCGTCGGCCACTTCCACGCGGACGTTGGTGCCCAGGCCGGAGGCGTCCAGGCGGGCGCGCGCGGCGGCGGCCAGTTCCGGGTCGATTTCCAGGCTCAGCACGTCGCGCGCCAGCGCGCCGATGCAGGCCGACAGGAAGCCGCTGCCGGTGCCGATTTCCAGCACTTCGTCACCTGGCTGCAGGTCCAGCGCCTGCAGGGTACGGCCCTCGATGACCGGCTTCATCATCTTCTGGCCATGGCCGATCGGCAGTTCGACATCGGCGTAGGCCAGTGCCCGGTGTGCATCGGCGACAAAGGCCTCGCGCGGCAGGCGGGCCAGGACGTCGAGCACCTTGATGTCCAGCACGTCCCAGGGACGGATCTGCTGTTCCACCATCAGTTCGCGGGCGTGGGCGTAATCAATCGTCATGAGGTTCAAATCCAGCGCAGTGGGCCGGCCATTTTACCGGTGCCGGAGGCCGGCGGCGCGCCCAGAGCATCAGCTGCCGGGGGGCCGGGGTCGCAGTGCCGGAAGTCATCGCGACCTCCGGTTCGTTCAGTTTTGGTTATTCAGCCGTCCCGGCCCCTCGCGGCGCATAGGCGCGCAGGAAGAAGTCGATGCTGGCGGTCACGTGGGTGAGAGGGTCGCACTCCACCGGTGACAGTGGCATGCCGCACATCATATGCATGTGCACTTCGCCCTTGACCAGGGTCAGGAACTGCTGGCCGGCCAGGTAATAGTCGGGGATCTCCAGCTCGCCGCGTTCGCCGCGGGCGCGCAGGAAGTCGGCCAGGGCCTCGCAGGTACGCTCCGGGCCAGCCTGCCAGAACAGCTCGCGCAGGCGCTCATCGGTCTCCGGCGCCATCATCATGCGCTGGATCGAGATCGCCGCATCGGAGGTGATCAGCTCGAAGAAGGCCAGGCCGATGCCGATCAGCTGGTCGCGCAGCGGACCATCCGCGTCGGCCACGAACAGCGCATCGGGCAGCATTTCGATGCACTTTGACTGCACGGCCTCGGAGAACAGGGTCTCCTTGTCGCCGAAGTGGCTGTACACAGTCAGCTTCGAGACGCCGGCCTGAGCGGCGATGGTGTCCATGCTCACGCCGGTATAGCCCTGTTCGATGAACAGTGCCTTGGCTGCTTCAAGGATCGCCGCGCGCTTGCCGAGGTCCTTGGGGCGCCCGGGTCCGGCGGCCTTGGCAGCGGGCTTGGCCGACGGCTTGCGGGAAGTGTGAGAACTCATCACGACAATACTAGACCAAGCGGTTCGATATTTATACTATACCGGCCGGTTTATTAAATTGGGCCGGCAGTCGCGGCTCCTCCCTTAGTTGCAACCCTGCGTTTTCAGGACGTTGACCGATGAAGATCGTGCGCTGGATGGGCGGTATGGTGTGGATGGCTGCGCTGGCAGCCTGTTCGGGACAGGAACAGGCGCCCCAGGCGGCCGTGCCGGTGCTGGTGGTTCACCCCGGCGAGCAGGCCGGGCAGGCGCCGGCGGCGTTCCCGGGCACGGTGCGTGCGCGGCAGGAAAGTCCGCTGTCGTTCCGCGTCGGCGGCAACCTGGTCAAGCGCCACGTCGATGCCGGGCAACGGGTGAAGAAGGGCGACGTGCTGGCCGAGCTGGACGTGGCCGACTTCGCGCTGCAGGCGCGCGCCTCGCAGGCGCAGCTGGCGGCGGCCGAAGCCGATCTGGTGCGTGCCCGCGATGACCTCAAGCGCTACCAGGTGCTGGCCGACCAGCAACTGGTCAGCCGTTCGCAGCTGGACCAGCAATCCGCCGCTTTCAAGGCCGCGCAGGGGCAGGCCAACGCGGCCCGCGCCAACCTCGATGTGCTGCGCAACCAGGCCGACTACGCACAGCTGCGCGCGCCGTCCGACGGCGTGATCGCCAGCCGCGAGGCCGAAGCCGGACAGGTGGTGTCGGCCGGCCAGACCATCTTCAACCTGGCCGCCGATGGCGGGCGCGAAGTGCTGATCGACCTGCCCGAGGCCACCATCCGCGACTATGCGGTGGGCCAGCCGGTCGAGGTGGAGCTGTGGAACCGCCCCGGCCAGCGCCTGCCGGGCACGATCCGCGAGATCGCTGCCGCCGCCGATCCGCAGGCACGTACCTATGCAACCCGGGTCAGCCTGCCCGCCGATGCGCTGGCCGACGTCGAACTGGGCCAGAGCGCGCGCGTCTACAGCAGCGCCGGCCGCCACGGCACCCTGCAGCTGCCGCTCGGCGCGCTGCAGCGCGGTGCCAACGGTGCCGCCAGCGTATGGGTGGTCGATCCGGCCAACAGCACGCTGAAGGCCGCAGCAGTCACCACCGGTGCCTACGGCAGCGAGACGGTGCCGGTGCTGTCCGGCGTGGGCGCTGCTGACTGGGTGGTCGCTGCCGGCGGACACCTGTTGCGCGCCGGCCAGTCGGTGATCGCCGTGGACCGCCAGAACCGCCCGGTGCTGAAGCCGGCCACGCCGGCCGCTGCCGCCAAGGCCAAGGAGTAAGCCGGTGCGCCGCTTCAATCTTTCCGAGTGGGCGTTGTCCAACCGCCCGCTGGTGCTGTTCGCGATGCTTGCCTTCGCGCTGATCGGCGCATGGTCGTACAAGCATCTGGGCCAGTCCGAGGATCCGCCATTCACCTTCAAGGCGATGGTGGTGCGCACGCTGTGGCCGGGCGCCACCGCCGAACAGGTCTCGCGGCAGGTGACCGAGCCGATCGAGAAGGCGCTGATGAACACCGGCGAGTACGAGTTCATCCGCTCGTATTCGCGCCCCGGCGAATCGCAGGTCATCTTCATGGCGCGCGACAGCCTGCGTTCCAGGCAGATCCCGGACCTGTGGTACCAGGTACGCAAGCGCGTGGGCGACATCCGTGCGACGCTGCCGCGCGAGATTGTCGGCCCGTTCTTCAACGATGAGTTCGGCGACACCTACGGCAACATCTATGCGTTGACCGGCAAGGGCTTCGACTACGCGGTGATGCGCGACTACGCCGATCGCATCCAGCTGGAACTGCAGCGCGTGCCCGACGTCGGCAAGATCGACCTGGTCGGCCTGCAGGACGAGAAGGTATGGATCGAGCTGTCCAACACCCGGCTGGCGACGCTGGGTGTGTCGATGCAGCAGGTACAGCAGGCGCTGGCCGACCAGAATGCGATCACCGGCACCAGTTTCTTCGAGACCGCCACCGATCGCGTGCAGTTGCGCGTGACCGGCCAGTTCAACGATATCGATGCGATCCGCCAGTTCCCGATCCGTGCTGGCGACCGCACCGTGCACCTGGGCGACATCGCCGAGGTCAAGCGTGGCTTCGCCGACCCGGCATCGCCGAAGATGCGCTTCATGGGCGAGGAGGCGATCGGCCTGGCGGTGGCGATGAAGGATGGCGGTGACATCCTCAAGCTGGGCGCCAACCTCGATGCCGAGTTCGAGCGCCTGCAGAAGACCCTGCCGGCCGGCATGCAGCTGCGCAAGGTGTCCGACCAGCCGCAGTCGGTGGAGGAGTCGGTCGGCGAGTTCGTGCAGGTGCTGACCGAAGCGGTGGTGATCGTGCTGCTGGTCAGCTTCTTCTCGCTGGGCCTGCGCACCGGCCTGGTGGTGGGCGTGACCATTCCGCTGGTGCTGGCGATGACCTTCTTCGTCATGCACTACTTCGACATCGGCCTGCACAAGATCTCGCTGGGCGCGCTGGTGCTGGCGCTGGGCCTGCTGGTGGACGATGCGATCATCGCGGTGGAGATGATGGCCACCAAGATGGAGCAGGGCTTCGATCGCCTGCGCGCGGCCAGTTTCGCCTGGGAATCGACCGCATTCCCGATGCTGACCGGTACATTGATCACGGCGGCCGGCTTCCTGCCGATCGCCACGGCGGCATCGAGCACCGGTGAATACACCCGTTCGCTGTTCCAGGTGGTGACCATCGCGCTGGTGGTGTCGTGGATCGCGGCGGTGCTGTTCATCCCGTACCTGGGCGACAAGATGCTGCCGGACCTGTTCAATCCGCAGCCGCCGAAGCCGGGCAGCCTGTCCGCGCGCTGGCTGGCCAAGCGCCAGCAGTGGGCCGACCGCTATCCGGCGCTGGCCAACCTGATCGCACCGCCGCAGCATGGGCACGACCACGATCCCTACCAGCGCCCGTTCTACCGCAGCTTCCGGCGCTTCCTCGACGCCTGCCTGCGCCGCCGCTGGTGGGTGATCGCCGCGACCATCGCGCTGTTCGTGTTCTCGCTGATGATGTTCCGCTTCGTGCCGCAGCAGTTCTTCCCGGACTCGACCCGGCCGGAACTGATGGTGGACATCGAGCTGGCCGAGGGGGCGTCGCTGCGCTCGACCCAGGCCCAGGCCGAGAAGCTGGAGAAGCTGCTGTCCAGCCGCGAGGGCATCGCCAACTACGTGTCCTACGTGGGCACCGGTTCGCCGCGCTTCTACCTGCCGCTGGACCAGCAGCTGCCGGCGACCAACTTCGCCCAGTTCGTGGTGCTGGCCAAGGACATCAAATCGCGCGAAAGCACCCGTGACTGGCTGCTGCACGAGGTGATCCCGGAGTTCCCGGACGTGCAGATGCGCGTGACCCGCCTGGAGAACGGCCCGCCTGTCGGTTATCCGGTGCAGATGCGCATCTCCGGCGAGCACATCGAGAAGGTGCAGGCGATCGCGCGCCAGGTCGAGGCCAAGGTGCGTGAGAACCCGCACGTGATGAACGTCAACCTGGACTGGAGCGAGCCGAGCAAGGTGGTGCGGCTGGTGATCGACCAGGAGCGTGCCCGCGCGCTGGGCGTGAGCAGTGCCCAGGTCAGCCAGTTCCTGGCCAGTTCGCTGGCCGGCCAGTCGGTGAGCGTGTATCGCGAAGGCAACCGCCAGATCGAGATGCTGCTGCGTGGACCGGCCGATGAACGCAACCAGCTGGAGCTGCTGTCCAGCCTGTCGATGCCGACCGCCAACGGCGGCAGCATCACGCTGTCGCAGGTGGCGACGATGGAGTACGGCTTCGAGGACGGCATCATCTGGCATCGCAACCGGTTGCCGACCGTGACCGTGCGCGCCGACATCAGCGATGGCATGCAGGCGCTGGACGTGGTGCACCAGATCGTGCCCACGCTGGATGGCATCCGTGCCGAGCTGCCCAGCGGCTACCTGCTGGAAACCGGCGGCACCGTGGAGGATTCGGCGCGTGGCCAGAACTCGATCAAGGCCGGCATGCCGCTGTTCCTGGTGGTGGTGGCCACGCTGCTGATGCTGCAGCTGCGCAGCTTCTCGCGTGCAGCGATGGTGCTGGTGACCGCGCCGCTGGGCATCATCGGTGCGACCCTGTTCCTGCTGCTGTTCCGCGCGCCGTTCGGCTTCGTCGCGCTGCTGGGCACGATCGCACTGGCCGGCATGATCATGCGCAACTCGGTGATCCTGATCGACCAGATCCAGCAGGACATCGATGCCGGGCATGACCGCTGGCATTCGATCATCGATGCCACCGTGCGCCGTTTCCGCCCGATCGTGCTGACCGCGCTGGCGGCCGTGCTGGCGATGATTCCGCTGTCGCGCAGTGCGTTCTACGGCTCGATGGCGATCTCGATCATGGGTGGCCTGATCGTGGGCACGGTGCTGACCCTGGTGTTCCTGCCGGCGCTGTACGCGGCATGGTTCCGGGTCAAGCCGGATGAATCCGGGGCGTGATGCCCCGGGCTCTGCGGCCGGGGTCGGATCCTTTTCCCGCTGGGAAAGGGCTCTGACCCCATCCACGTTGTGCGCATCCACGCATGGCGTGGATCTACCGCGGTGGGCCTGGTGGGTGCCAGCCTTGGTTGGCACTGATGCGTGCATCCACGCGTGGTGTGGATCTACTGCAGCTGCAGGCCGCTCCGCAGCACTGGCAGCAGCCATTCAATGAACACCTGCACGCGCTGTGCGCGGTGTTGCCGATGCGGCTGCAGCAGGGTCACCGGCAGCGGTTGCGCCACGTGCTGTGGCATCACTTCCACCAGCGCACCGGATTGCAGTTCGGCCTGCACGTCGTAGCGCGGAATCTGCAGCAGGCCGAGCCCCGCCACGCAGCACGCGATCGAGGCCTCGGCGCTGTTCACCCTTACCCAGCCGGGCATCTGCAGCGTGCGCAGCTGGCCACCGTCCTGCCATTCCCACGGTTCCACCCGCGCCGTGGTCGGCGATGCATAGTTCACCGCGCGGTGCTGCTGCAGGTCGGCAGGATGCTGCGGTACGCCGTGCTCGCGAAGGTAGGCCGGCGCGGCGACGTTGACGAAGTCGAGCTGTCCCAACATGCGGGCCACCAGGCTGGAATCACCCAGCTGGCCGACCCGCAGCACCGCATCACAGCCGTCTTCGATCAGGTTCACCGCACGGTCGGTCATGCCCAGGTCCACTTCAACCTGCGGATGGCGCGCGAAGAAGTCGGGCAGCGCCGGGGCGAGGATGCGGCGGCCGATGCGGCTGGGCACATCGATCTTCAGCAGGCCCACCGGCTGCGCGTCGTCCTGCCGGAACAACGACTCGGCGTCTTCAACTTCGGCGATCAGGCGTAGGCAGCGGGCATGGAACACGTCGCCGTCGTGGGTGGTGGAGACCCGCCGGGTCGAGCGCTGCAGCAGGCGGGTGCCGAGCCGCTGCTCCAGCTCGGCTACTGCCGCGGAAACGGTGGAGCGGGGCAGGCCGAGCTGGTCGGCGGCGCGGGTGAAGCTGGCGCATTCCACCACCCGGGTGAAGATGCGGAAGCGATCGATCCGGTCCATTGTTCGTCTGCTCTGGAAAGTTAAGTCAATGTGGCAGGCTTTATCCGCATTTTCTGCACGATATCGTCGTCAGGGCAGGGTTGCCACCCCGGGCAGCCCCCTCCTGAGACAGACGCCATGACCGACCATTCCCTCAAGGGCAAGACCGTGCTGATCGCCGGTGGCGCCAAGAACCTGGGCGGCCTGCTGGCCCGCGACTTCGCCAGCCAGGGCGCCAAAGCCATCGTCATCCACTACAACAGCGCCGCCACCCAGGCCGATGCAGAGGCGACCGTCGCCGCCGTGCAGGCCGCCGGCAGCACGGCCGTTGCCTTGCAGGGTGACCTGACCTCGGCCGCAGCGATGGAGCGCCTGTTCGCCGATGCCGTGGCAGCGGCCGGCCGTCCCGACATCGCCATCAACACGGTCGGCAAGGTACTGAAGAAGCCGCTGCTGGACATCAGCGAAGCGGAGTACGACGAAATGAGTGCGGTCAACGCCAAGGCTGCCTTCTTCTTCCTGAAGGAGGCCGGCCGCCACGTCAACGACGGTGGCCGCATCTGCACCCTGGTCACCTCACTGCTGGGCGCGTTCACGCCGTTCTATTCCAGCTACGCCGGCACCAAGGCCCCGGTCGAGCACTTCACCCGCGCGGCGTCGAAGGAGTTCGGTGAGCGTGGCATCTCGGTGACCGCGATCGGCCCGGGTCCGATGGACACGCCGTTCTTCTATCCGGCCGAGAGTGCTGATGCGCAGGCGTATCACAAGACCGCGGCGGCGCTATCGGCGTTCACTCGCACTGGCCTGACCGACATCGCCGACATCGTGCCGTGGATCCGTTTCCTGGTCACCGATGGCTGGTGGATGACTGGCCAGACCATCCTGGTCAATGGTGGCTACACCACCAAGTAACGCAGCCACGCAGGGCGTGGCCGCGAGGTCCCTGTAGAGTCGAGCCATGCTCGACTGCTGTTGCCTGAGTCGAGCATGGCTCGACTCTACAGGTTTGCCGGATAGGTCAGCCCAGCTTCGCCAGCACCGCATCCGTGGCGGCGGCGGTACTCACCGCCTGGCCCTTGGCGGCCAGATCGGCAGTGAACACGCCATCGTCCAGCACGGCGTGCACCGCAGCTTCCACCGCAGCGGCTTCCGCTTCCAGCCCCAGCGAATGGCGCAGCAGCATCGCCGCGCTGAAGATCGTCGCGTACGGATTGGCGATGCCCTTGCCGGCGATGTCCGGGGCCGAACCATGGATCGGTTCGTAGATGCCGACCGCACCGGGTTCGCCCAGAGAGGCCGAGGGCAGCAGGCCCAGCGAGCCGGCCAGCATCGACGCCTCATCGGTGAGGATGTCGCCGAACATGTTCTCGGTGACGATCACGTCGTACTCGCGCGGCTTGGCCAGCAGGTGCATCGCCATCGAATCGACCAGCTGGTGTTCCAGTGCTACGTCCGGGAACTCCTCGCGGCCGATGCGTGCCGCCACGTCACGCCACAGGCGCGAGGTTTCCAGCACGTTGGCCTTGTCCACCGAGGTGACCTTGCCGCGGCGCTGTTGCGCCAGGCGGAACGCACTGCGCAGCACGCGCTCGATCTCGGCCACGGTGTAGCGGCACAGGTCGCTGGCGCTGTCGGCATCGCGGGTCTTGTCGCCGAAGTAGATGCCGCCGGTCAGTTCACGCACCACCACGAAGTCCACCCCCTGCAGCAACTCGGCCTTGATCGGCGAGGCGTGCAGGGCGGCTTCATGGGTACGCACCGGGCGCAGGTTGGCATACAGGCCCAGCGCCTTGCGGATCGCCAGCAGGCCCTGCTCTGGGCGCACCTTGGCGTTCGGATCGGACCACTTCGGGCCGCCGACCGCGCCCAGCAGCACCGCATTTGCGGCCTGGCAGGCCGCCAGGGTCGACGCCGGCAGCGGTTCGCCGTGGCGGTCGATGGCGATGCCGCCGATATCGTGCTCGCTGAAGGTGAAGGTGTGGTTGAAGCGTTCGGCGACCGCCTTCAGGACGGCAACCGCGGCGGCGGCGACTTCCGGGCCGATGCCATCACCGGGCAGGACAACAATTTCAGCGTGCATGCTCACTCTCGTAGCGTTCGATTTCAGGGACACGGCCCAACAGATACCCCAACTGGTCGACACCTTCCAGCAGGCAGGTCTGCGAGAAGCCATCCAGCGGGAAGGAATAGACGCGACCGTCAGGCGTGCGCAGTTCGCGCGTGGCCACGTCGATGGTCAGCTCGTCGTCCGGGAGCTGCATCAGCGCCTGCACGTCGGCCTCGTCCAGCACGATCGGCAGCAGGCCGTTCTTCAGCGCGTTGCCGCGGAAGATGTCGGCGATCTCGCTGCTGACGATGGCGCGCAGGCCCAGGTCGGTCAGCGCCCAGGGCGCATGCTCGCGCGAGGAACCGCAGCCGAAGTTGCGGCCCGCCAGCAGGATGCTGCGGCCGGCGTTGTGGGGCTGGTTGAAGGCGAAGTCGGCCACCGGTGCGCCATCGGCCTGCCAGCGCCAGTCATTGAACGCGTTGCGGCCGAGGCCGGCGCGCTCGGTGGTGGACAGGAACCGCGCCGGAATGATCTGGTCGGTGTCGATGTTGGTCTGGCGCAGCACCACGCTGGCCGAGGTCAGGGTACGGAAGCCGGCCATCACGCCACCTCCTGTGCGAACAGTTCGCGGGTATCGGCAACGTGCCCGTTCACCGCGGCCCACGCCGCGCTCATCGGCGAGGCCAGCAGCGTGCGTGAACCGGGGCCCTGGCGGCCCTCGAAGTTGCGGTTACTGGTACTCACGGCCAGCTGGCCGGGCGCGACCAGATCGCCGTTCATGGCGATGCACATCGAGCAGCCCGGCTCGCGCCACTCGGCACCGGCCGCGCGCACGATCTCGTCGATGCCCTCGGCCTCGGCCTCGCGCTTGACGATCTCCGAGCCCGGCACCACCAGCATGCGCACCCGGTCAGCGACGCGACGGCCGCGCAGCACCTGCGCCACTTCGCGCATGTCGCTCAGGCGGCCATTGGTGCACGAACCGACGAACACCACGTCCACCGGCGTACCCGCCAGCGCCCTGCCGGCCTGGAAGTGCATGTAGTCCAGGCCCTTCTGTGCGGCGGCATCGTTGGCCGCCGGAATCGGCGCATCCACTGCGATGGCGGTGCCCGGATGGGTGCCCCAGGTCAGGGTCGGGCGGATATCAGCGGCGTCGATGTGCACTTCGCTGTCGAAGCGCGCGCCGTCATCGCTGCGCAGCTGCTGCCAGCGGGCCACGGCGGCGTCGAAGTCGGCCCCCTTGGGACCACGCGGGGTCGCGGCGACGAAATCGAAGGTGACCTGGTCCGGCGCCACCATGCCGGCGCGTGCGCCGGCCTCGATCGACATGTTGCACAGGGTCATGCGCTGTTCCATGTCCATCGCTTCGATGGTGCTGCCACGGAATTCGATCACGTGGCCGGTGCCACCGTTGACGCCGATCACGCCGATGATGTGCAGGACCACGTCCTTGGCGCCGACGCCGGGTGCCAGTGAGCCATCGACGGTGATGGCGAACGTCTTCGCCTTGCGCTGCAGCAGGCACTGCGTGGCCAGCACGTGGCCGACTTCACTGGTGCCGATGCCGAACGCCAGCGAGCCGAACGCACCATGGGTGGAGGTGTGGCTGTCGCCACAGACGATGGTCATGCCGGGTTGGGTAAAGCCCTGTTCCGGCGCGATCACGTGGACGATGCCGCGGTTGTCCGAGGCCATGTCGAACAGTTCGATGCCGTGCTCGGCACAGTTGCGCGCCAGCGTGGCGACCTGCGCCTCGGAGGCGGCGCTGGCATAGGGCAGCGTGCCGTCCGCGGCGGCCGGCAGGGTCGGCGTGGAGTGGTCCATCGTCGCCTTGGTGCGGTCCGGCCGGCGCGGCGACAGGCCGCGTTCGCGCAGTTCGGTGAACGCCTGCGGCGAGGTCACCTCGTGGATCAGGTGCAGGTCGATGTACAGCACGGCGGGCGCGCTGTCGGATTCGGGAACCACCACGTGGGCGTCCCACAGTTTGTCGTACAGGGTGCGGGGTGCGGAAGTCATGCGTGTGCCTGGCAGAAGTACGAAGTTGCGGACATCAGGAAAGATAACGAATGGATCATGTCAGCGGCGACGGGCAAGTACCCGCAGCCGCACGTAGTCGGCCAGCGGCTGGCCAGCAGCATTGCGCGGCAGATCGGCCAGCAGTGCGGTGGCGGCCTCGCGCACGGTGGCGCGTGCCTCGGCCGGCAGATCGTCCAGCAGCGGTGCGGCGAACACCCGCAGCCAGCCGGCCACGCCGGTCGGCAGTGCAGTCGGGCGCGGCGTGCACTCGATCAGCTGCACCTGGAAGCCATGCTGGCGCAGGCGGTCGGCGTAGGCATCGGCAGTGGGGAAGTACCACTGGAAGGCGCTGGCACCATGGCCGTGGGCCACGCGCGCGGCCTGCACCGCCGCGATGATCGTGGCCACGTTGCCGTGGCCGCCGAACTCGGCGACGAAGCGGCCGCCGGGGCGCAGGGCGTGGCGCACGCCTTCCAGCACGCGGTCCGGGGTGGCCATCCAATGCAGTGCCGCGTTGCTGAACACCGCATCGAACTCAGCGTTGAAGGTCAGCGCGTGGCCATCCATCACCTGCGCATCGACACCGCGCGCACGCGCGGCGATCACCAGTTCCGGTGAGGCATCCACACCGTGGATGCGTGCGCCGCTGAGCGCCAGCTCGGTGCTGAGCACGCCATCGCCACAGCCCAGGTCGAGGATGCGTTCACCGGCGCGCGGGTCGAGCAGGCGCGATACCGCGCCGCCGAGCAGCGGCACGAAGCCGGCGTCGATCGCATAGTCCTGGGCGTTCCACTGCTGGCCAGCGGCGCTGGCCGGGGTGGGGGTGTCGAAGGCGCTCATGTCGGGTTCCTCAGGCGGTGGCAGGGGTGGGAACGTCGGTGCTGCTGTGGGTGGTGGCCTGGCGCTGGCGCAGCAGGCGGTTGGCCACATCCAGCCAGGCCAGCGCGGAGGCTTCGATGATGTCCTTGCTGGTGCCGGTGCCGTCGTACTCCACGCCCTCGTGGCGCACGCTCAGATTGGCTTCGCCGCGCGCATCGGCGCCGATGCCGACGCTGTGCACGTGGTAGCTGTCCAGCATCAGCTGCACGCCGGTGGCAGCCGACAGCGCGCCGAACAGCGCATCGACCGGGCCGTCGCCCTGCGCGGTCTCGGCCACGCGGTTGCCGTCCGGGTCGGACAGTTCGACCAGTGCATTGGCGCGGCTGCCGACGTCGCTGATGGTCATCGACGCCAGGCGATAGCCCTGCGCGTTGGAGCCGCCCTGCATCAAGGTTTGCAGGTCGGCATCGGTGACCACGCGCTGCTGTTCGCACAGGCCCTTGAACTGCTCGAACACCAGCTTCAGTTCGTCTTCGTCCAGCCAGAAGCCCAGTGCACGCAGGCGTGCTTCGACGGCGGCGCGGCCACTGTGGCGGCCCAGCACCATCTGCGAATCTTCCCAGCCCACGTCTTCCGGACGCATGATTTCGTAGGTGCCGCGATGGCGCAGCATGCCGTGCTGGTGGATGCCCGATTCGTGGGCGAAGGCATTGGCACCGACGATGGCCTTGTTGCGCTGTACCGGCATGCCGACCAGGCGCTGCAGCAGCTGCGAGGTGCCGACGATGCGCGGGGTGTTGATCGAGCTGTCCTGCTCGTAGAAGGCCTGGCGCACCTTCAGCACCATCGCGATCTCTTCCAGCGAACAGTTGCCGGCGCGCTCGCCGATGCCGTTGACGGTGCACTCGACCTGGCGTGCACCGCCTTCGATGGCGGCCAGCGAGTTGGCCACCGCCAGGCCCAGGTCGTTGTGGCAGTGCGCGCTGAAGATCACATTGGCGGCATTCGGCACGTCGGCGACGCCGGCGATGACCTGCTGGAACATCGCGCGGATCTCCTCCGGCGTGGTGAAGCCGACGGTGTCGGGCAGGTTGATGGTGGTGGCGCCGGCGGCAATGGCCACGCGAGAAACCTCGATCAGGTAGTCCAGCTCGGTGCGGGTGGCGTCCTCGGCCGAGAACTCGACATCGTCGATGTAGGAGCGGGCCAGCGAGACGTGCTTGCGTACCGACTCCAGTACCTGCTCGCGGGTCATCCGCAGCTTGTGCTCGCGGTGCAGCGGGCTGGTCGACAGGAACACGTGCAGGCGCGGGTTGGCTGCGGCCTCCAGGGCACGTGCGGAGGTCTCGATGTCGGTCTGCAGGCAGCGCGACAGCACCGCCAGGCTCAGGCTCGGGCGGCGCAGTTCGCGGCCGATCAGTGCCATCGCCTCACGGTCGGACTGCGAGCTGGCCGGGAAGCCGGTCTCGATGATGTCCACGCCCAGTTCGTCCAGCGCACGCGCCATCACCAGCTTCTGCGGCGGGCTCATGCTGCAGCCGGGGGACTGCTCGCCGTCACGCAGGGTGGTGTCGAAGATGCGGATGCGCGGGGTGGTAATTCGTTCGATGGTGGTCACAGGGAAATCTCCTCGACAGCGGGTGCGACGGCTTGCAGGGGGGAAGGGGAAGACGTGGGGGATGCGGGAGCGCTGGCCTTGGCCGGCGAGCGCGGGGTTTCACTGCGCCGTCGCCGCGGTTTGCGTGGCGGGCGCGGACGGATGTCGGTGAGCAGGCCGGCCAGGACACCGGCATCGATGTTGCCGCCGGAGACCACCGCGCACTTGCGGCGGCCGGCGACGCGGCGGCCGGCCGCCAGCGCCAACGCACCCGCGCCCTCGGCGATGATGTGTTCCTCCAGCGCCAGCCGGACCAGGGTTTCGCGCAGTTCTGCCTCGCGCACGATCACCACATCGTCCAGCAGCGAGGTGCACAGGCGGCGGGTCAGGAAGCCGGGAATCTTCACCCGGACGCCATCGGCCAGCGAGGCGACGGGGGCGATCTCGCGCACGTCGCCACGGATCGCACGCGCCATCGAATCCACGCCCTCCACCTGCGCGCCGACCACGCGCACGCCCTGTGATTTCAGTGCCAATGCAACGCCGGAGGCCAGACCGCCGCCGCCGATCGGCACGATCACCACGTCCGGCGCGTGTGCGGCCAGCTCGATGCCGACCGTGCCCTGGCCGGCGATCACATCGGCATCGTCGAACGCGGACAGGAAGCGGTAGCCGTGGCGTTGTGCCAGTTCAACCGCGAAGGCGTAGGCCTCGTCATAGCTGGTGCCGTGCTGGCGCACGGTCGCGCCCCAGTGGGCGACGCCGGCGATCTTGGTGGCGGGCGCGCCATGCGGCATCACGGTGATGGCCGGCACGTCCAGGCGGTAGGCCGCCCACGCCACGCCCTGGGCATGGTTGCCGGCCGAGGCGCAGATCACCGGCCGGGTATCGCCGCGCTCGCGGCCGGCCAGCAGCGCGTTCAACGCGCCGCGCACTTTGTAGGACCCGGTGCGCTGCAGGTTCTCCAGCTTCAGCCAGGTGCCGAAGCGCTCGGCATGGTGCAGCGGGGTAGGCGGCAGGAAGCGGCGCAGTCGGGCCTGCGCTGCCAGTACGTCGGCGACGCTTACGTCGCCGACATCGCTTTCCTGGCTGGTGTCAGCGGCCGGCATGGGCCACCAGCGGGGTGCAGGCGACCGCCGCATGCGGGCACGGGCGGCGAAGAAGACGCCTCCGTACCGGCACCGTGGTCACTACGGTACGGGTGTTCATACGGATGCTCCTTCCACGGCGGTGACCTGCACGGACACGCAGTCGTAGATCTTCTCGATCTGCCGGCACAGCGTTTCCGCCGGGCGCTGGCCATCCACCACCAGCTGCAGGTGCCAGCGGCCATCGTCGGCGGCCACCGGCGCACCGCTGATCGCACGCGGTGCGAAGCCACGGCGTTCGGCCATGCCGATCACGCGCAGCAGCGCGCCTTCGGCCGGGTGCAGCACCAGGTCAAGCCGGTATTGCATTGGGGGTCTCCTGGCGGGCATGGGCAGGGTTGCTTTCCAGCATCGTGCTGTTGGCGGTGTTCGGCGGCACCAGCGGCCACACGTTGGCGCGTGCATCGATGGCCACGTGCAGCAGCGCCGGGCCGGGCTCGGCCAGCAGCGCGGCCAGCCCGCCCTCGACGTCATCGCGTGCATCGATGCGGGTCGCGGCAATGCCGAACACCTGCGCCAGCGCCACGAAGTCCGGGTTGTCGGACAGGTCGATCTCGCTGTAACGCTCGGCGAAGAACAGCTCCTGCCACTGCCGCACCATGCCCAGCGAACTGTTGTCCAGCAGCACGATCTTCACCGGCAGGCGGCAACGCGCGATGGTCGCCAGCTCCTGCACGTTCATCATGAAGCTGCCGTCGCCGGACACCAGCACCACGGTGCGATCGGGGCAGGCGAACTGCGCACCCATCGCTGCCGGCAGGCCGAAGCCCATGGTGCCCAGCGCGCCACTGGTCAGGTGGTTGCGCGGGTGGTTGAAGCGGCAGTGCTGCGCCACCCACATCTGGTGCTGGCCGACATCGCAGGCGATCACCGCATCGGCCGGTGCCAGCTCGCTCAGGCGCTTCAGCAGCGCCGGGGCGTAGATGTGCTGGCCCGGTGCGTCGTAGCGCGCTGCGAAACGATCGCGATGCTGTGCACAGCGCTTGCGCCATGCGTCCTGGTGGGCCTTGGGGGAGGGGAAGGCCGCACGCAGGGCGCGGATGGCATGGCCGACATTGCCGGGTACGGCGACATCGGCGCTGCGCAGCTTGGAGATCTCGTAAGCGTCGGCATCGATGTGGACGACACGGGCGAACGGTGCGAACTCGGCCAGCTTGCCGGTGGCGCGGTCGTCGAAGCGAGCACCCAGCACCAGCAGCAGGTCGCTTTCCTGCACCGCCATGTTGGCCGCGCGGGTGCCGTGCATGCCCAGCATGCCCAGCGACTGCGGGTGGTTGGCCGGCAGCGCGCCCAGCCCGCGCAGGGTCATCACGGTGGGGATGGCGCTGGCCTCGACGAAATCGCGCAGGTCCTGCACCGCATCGCCCAGCGCGATGCCGCCACCGGCGTAGACCACCGGCTTTTCGGCGGCCGCCAGTGCGGCGATGGCTTCGGCGATGGCGGCCTCGGCCGGAGACGGCGGCGGTTCGACGCTGCTCGGCACGTGCGCCGGCAGATGGCTGGCATCGGCCAGCTGCACGTCCTTGGGCAGGTCGATCAGCACCGGGCCGGGCCGGCCCTCGCGGGCGATGCGGAACGCATCGGCAACCACGCGCGGCAGGTCGTCGACGCTGCGCACCAGCCAGCTGTGCTTGACGATCGGCAGGGTCAGGCCGAACACATCCAGTTCCTGGAAGGCGTCAGTGCCCAGCAGCGGCGTGGCGACCTGGCCGGTGATGCAGACCATCGGCACCGAATCCAGCATCGCGTCGGCGATGCCGGTGACCAGGTTGGAGGCGCCCGGGCCGGAGGTGGCCACGCAGACGCCCACCTGGTTGCTGGCGCGGGCAAAGCCATTGGCGGCCAGTGCCGCGCCCTGCTCATGGCGCACCAGGACGTGCTTCAGCGACGAATCCACCAGCGCGTCGTAGAACGGCATGATGGTGCCGCCGGGATAGCCGAACAGCGTGTGGACGCCCTCGGCCTCCAGCGCCTGGGTCAGCCAGCGCGCGCCGTTGGGCGGCGCGCTGCGATGTGTGGAAGAGTTCATGGGGGAACCTTGCAAAGCGGGTGGGGGAGGCCGCGCGGTTACGCGGCCTGTCCTTGCAACCAGACCATCTTGGCGCGCAGTTCCTTGCCCACCTTTTCGATCGGGTGCTCCAGGTCGGCCTGCTTGAACCTGTTGTAGTTCGGCAGGCCCGCTTCGTACTCGGCCACCCAGTTCTTGGTGAAGGTGCCGTCCTGGATGTCCTTCAGCACTTCCTTCATGCGCGCCTTGGTGCCGGCGTCGATCACGCGCGGGCCGCTGACGTAGTCGCCGTACTGCGCGGTCTCGGAGATGAACTCCAACATGCGCGAGATGCCGCCTTCATAGAACAGGTCGACGATCAGCTTCAGTTCGTGCAGCACTTCGTAATAGGCGATCTCCGGCTGGTAGCCAGCTTCGACCAGGGTCTCGAATCCGGCCTGCACCAGTGCCGAGGCACCGCCGCACAGCACCGCCTGCTCGCCGAACAGATCGGTCTCGGTCTCTTCCTTGAAGGTGGTCTGGATCAGGTTGGCGCGAGCGCCGCCGAGGCCGGCCGCATAGGCCAGGGCGTACTCGGCCGCCTTGCCGCTCTTGTCCTGGTAGACCGCCCAGATGCACGGCACGCCACGGCCGATTTCATACTCGCGGCGCACCAGCGCGCCGGGGCCCTTGGGTGCGACCAGCACGACATCCAGGTCCTCGCGCGGCTTGATCATGTCGAAGTGCACGTTCAGGCCGTGCGCGAACAACAGCACCGCACCCTGTTTCATGTTCGCGGCCAGCACGTCGTCGTAGAGCTTCTTCTGCACCATGTCCGGGGTCAGCACGGCGACCAGGTCGGCATCCTTCACCGCGTCGGCCGGTGCTTTCACGGTGAAGCCATCGGCCTGTGCCTTGACCTCGGTCGGGCCACCCGGACGCAGGCCTACCACCACGTCGAAGCCGGATTCGCGCAGGTTCAGTGCGTGGGCGCGGCCCTGGCTGCCGTAGCCGATGACGGCGATCTTGGTCTGGGGCAGGTCGTTGGTGCTCATGGGGGAGGTTCCTTGCGGTGGGAAGAAAAAAGAACGGCCGGTCGTCGAGGTGACGTGCCGGCCGGTCAGGGGAAAGCGGTGGAGGAGGCGCCGCGCATCGCACAGGCACAGCCACCACGAGGCATCGTGGTGGTGTGGGTCCGGGTTTTGCGTTGGGCGATGTGCATGGTGGTTGCGTCTGAAACCAGGTCCTGAAATGAAAAAACCCGCACCGGGGCGGGTGCGGGTTTTTGAAGAGTTCCGGTGTGTTTGTTGCTTACACGCTGGCTCGTCCCGCACCTGTTGGTTGGGTAATAAGTACGAGCACAAGAATCGAACGCAGCGAGGCGGCGCCGGTGTCGGCGGCTTCGATGTGGGTTCGCGGTGGCGTGTTGTGATGCAACATGTGATCGAGAGAAACACAGCCGTTTTGGTGATGTCAACCCTCGTGACGGAATTTTTATCGGTTTCCGCTGCATCCAGCGCAATCGCTTGCGGCACAAGGATGGTTGCCGCTGAAAGTGTTTCGGTGAACCCGAATTCACTCCTTTCAGCGCGGTTTTTGCGCGGAATCCGGCGGGTTTTCGCCTTGGCGGGTGCGGACCTTCCGCACCCACCCCAGGATCAACGTCCATGACCTCTGCCCGATACCGCATGAAGGCCGCAGCGGCGAAGATCGAGGGACCACCCTTCCATCGGAACCCGACCGTGTCCCGACGCCTTGCCCGTTCCCTGCTGGCCGCTGCTCTACTGGCCGCTGTGCCTGCACTGTCTTCTGCCGCCGACCGCATCACCGGCCACACCTTTGCCACCCGTTCGGAGGTGATCGCCCCGCATGCGATGGCCGCCACCTCGCAGCCGCTGGCCACCCAGATCGCACTGGACGTGATGAAGGGCGGTGGCTCGGCGGTGGACGCGGCGATTGCCGCCAATGCCGCGCTTGGCCTGATGGAGCCCACCGGCAACGGCATCGGCGGCGACCTGTTCGCCATCGTCTGGGACCCGAAGACGCAGAAGCTCTATGGCTACAACGGTTCGGGCCGTTCGCCGAAGTCGTTGACCCTGGCCGAGTTCCAGCGCCGTGGCCTGAAGGACATCCCGGCGACCGGCCCGCTGCCGGTCTCCGTGCCCGGCGCAGTCGACGGCTGGTTCGCGCTGCACGACCGCTTCGGCCGCAAGCCGATGGCCGACAACCTGGCGCCGGCCATCCGTTACGCCCGCGAGGGCCATCCGGTGGCCGAGGTGATCGCCTACTACTGGGACCGCTCGGTGCCCAAGCTGTCGCAGTACCCGGGTTTCAAGGAACAGTTCACGATCAACGGCCACGCCCCGCGCAAGGGCGAGATGTGGAAAAACCCGAATCTGGCCAGCACGCTGCAGAAGATCGCCGACGGCGGCCGCGATGCCTTCTACAAGGGCGATATCGCCCGCACCATCGGCGACTACTTCAAGGCCAACGGTGGCTACCTGAGCTACCAGGACATGGCCGACCACCACGGTGAGTGGGTTGAACCGGTCAGCAGCAATTACCGTGGCTACGACGTGTGGGAGCTGCCGCCGAACAGCCAGGGCATCGCCGCGCTGCAGATCCTCAACGTGCTGGAAGGCTACGACTTCTCGAAGATCCCGTTCGGATCACCGGAACACGTGCACCTGTTCGTCGAAGCGAAGAAGCTGGCCTTCGCCGACCGTGCGCGCTTCTATGCCGACATGGCGTTCCAGCCGGCGCCGGTGCAGAAGCTGATCTCCAAGGAGTACGCCGCGCAACGTCGCGCGTTGATCTCGATGGACAAGGCGCTGAAGGAAGTGCAGCCGGGCACGCCGAAGCAGCTGGAAGAGGGCGACACCATCTACATGACCGTGGCCGACGCCGACGGCATGATGGTGTCGCTGATCCAGTCCAATTACCGCGGCATGGGCAGCGGCATGGCGCCGCCGGGGCTGGGCTTCATCCTGCAGGATCGTGGCGAGATGTTCGTGCTGCAGAAGAATCATCCCAACGGCTATGCACCGGGCAAGCGCCCGTTCCAGACCATCATCCCGGCGTTCATCACCAAGGGCGGCAAGCCGTACGCCAGCTTCGGCGTGATGGGCGGCGCGATGCAGCCGCAGGGCCACGCGCAGATCGTGATGAACCTGGTGGATTTCGGCATGAACCTGCAGGAAGCCGGAGATGCACCGCGCATCCAGCACGAAGGCTCGACCGAACCGACCGGGCAGGCCACGGCGATGACCGATGGCGGCGAAGTGAATCTGGAAACCGGGTTCCCGTACGAGACGGTGCGTGCGCTGATGCGCAAGGGGCATCGCATCGTGTTCGCCGATGGCCCGTATGGCGGGTACCAGGCGATCATGCGTGATCCCGAAACCGGGGTTTACTATGGTGCTTCGGAGAGCCGCAAGGATGGGCAGGCGGCGGGGTATTGAGGTTTCACGGCCACCGGGCGCAGCCCCCTCTGCGGTGATGGTTGGTGGAAGCGGGATCATGTGATTGGGCCGGGCGGGTGGGCTGGTCGGGGGACGCCGTGAATCCGTCCCTGGAGGCTTGGCCGCGGCATCCATGCCGCGGACACCCCCGCCCAGCCCACCCGCCCGGCCCCTGACAGTTTCCGTGGCCGTCACCGCAGGAAAAGAAAAAAGAAGAGCAAGAGCAAAGGCAACAGCCGCGTGCTGTGGGTTGGGGTCGGATCCGTTTTCCACAGGAAAACGGATCCGACCCCTTCTTGTTTTCCGATACACCTCATCCACGCATGGCGTGGAAAACCCACCGTCACACGGAAACTGTCGGGGGTGGGTCGGTGTGGGCTGGCAGGACCGTTGGCGCCATGGATGGCGCCATCGAGCCCCCATGGGTGAGGGCGCTTTGATTGCGAAGCACTGCTTCGCAAGCGCCCGAACGCACAGCCGCCAGCGGCTGGGCCGGTCTGGGGGTTTACGGCGTGTCCTGCCAGCCCACACCGACCCGCCAAACCAGCAGCAACCCAGAGCCGCAGTTGAAGTTGCTGTTGCTGTTGCCGTTGCCTGAAAGAAGCAGTGCAGCCGCAGGCTGCAAAACATCCTCAATCCGAATCCTGCGCGCGCGCCGCCTCCGCTTGGGTCTCCTCCTGCGCCGCCATCTCGCGCGCGATCCACGCATCGATCATGTGCCGCTGGCGCTGCGCCTGCCGCCGCTCGCGCGTGTACTCCTGGTCCAGCACCCGGTACAGCGACACCATCACCAGCACCATCAGCAGCGCGAATGGCAACGCCGCAATCGTGATCATGCCCTGCAGTGCATCCAGACCACCGGCCAGCAGCAACGCCGCTGCGATCAACGCCACCGCGATGCCCCAGGCCAGCTTGCGCTTCAACGGAGGATCGCCTGCTTCGTCAGTGGACATGCTGGCCAGCACCAGCACAGCCGAGTCGGCCGAGGTCACGAAGAAGATCATCAGCAGCACCAGTGCGATGCACGACAGCAGCAGCGGCAGCGGCATGCTGTCGAACAGCGTGAACAGCACCGTCTCGTAGCCATTGCCCAGCGCCTGCACCAGGTCGGCATGGCCGAAGATCTGCGCCCACAGCGCGGTGCCGCCGAATACCGCGAACCAGAAGAAGCCCAGCAGTGTCGGCGCGAGCACTACGCCGATAACGAACTCGCGCACGCTGCGGCCACGCGAGATGCGTGCGATGAACGACCCCACGAACGGTGCCCACGAGATCCACCAGGCCCAGTAGAAGATCGTCCAGTCCGCCACCCAGGTGCTGCCGGAGAACGGTGACATGCGCAGGCTCATTGTCACCAGCTGGTTGAGGTAGGAGCCCAGCGTGGTGGTGAACGTATCGAAGATGAAGCCGGTCGGCCCCAGCACCAGCAGGATGGCTGCCAGCAGGGCAGCCAATGCCAGGTTGAAGTTGGACAGCCACTTCACACCTCGCTCCACGCCACTGGCGGTGGACGCCATGTACAGCACGAAGGCGACGGCAATGATGGTCATCTGCACTGCGACGGTAGCCTGCACGCCGAACACGCGCTCGATGCCGGCGGCGATCTGGATGGTGCCGAAGCCCAGCGTAGTTGCGACACCGATCGCGGTGGCGACCACTGCAGCGATGTTGACCACCCGACCGATCCAGCCGCGATGGTGGCGGCCGATGATCGGCTGCAGCATGTCGCTGACCAGGCCGCGGCCGTTGCGGTTGAACTGGAACCAGGCCATCGCCAGGCCGATCAGCGCATAGATGGCCCACGGGTGCAGGCCCCAGTGGAAGAATGCATAGCGCATCGAGGCGCGTGCCGCATCCAGGCTCTGCGGAGCAAGCCCTTCCGGCGGCTTGCTGAAGTGCGAAATGGGTTCGGCGGCACCCCAGAACACCAGGCCGATGCCCATGCCGGCAGCGAACAGCATCGACATCCAGCTGGCCCGCGAGAACTCGGGCTCGGCGTCTTCGCCACCGATGCGCAGGTTGCCGAAGCGGCCGAAGGCCAGGTACATCAGGAACACCAGGGCCAGGAACACCACCAGCAGGTACAGCCAGCCGACGCTGCGGATGACTTCTGCCAGCATCGACTGCACCACGGCATTGAAGGGGCCCGGTGCAATACCGGCAAGCAGCACCAGCAGCAGAACCAGTGCGATGGAAACGCGAAACACCATGAAGGAGCTTCTCCGATCAAGGGATTGAGGGGAGCGAGCAGAGCTTGCAGCGAAGGGCCGGTGGCATGCAGCGCGAACCGGGCAGGGGCCGCGAAGGCGGCGAAGGACGCATCGGTCGCTGGAACGCGACGGATGTGCACGTTACTGAACGCGATGTCACGGTTCTGTTAATACAGAAACCGCGGATCCACGCGATGCGCGGCTGCAACTGCCAGGAGCTGCAGTGCTTTCTATGCTCTAATGCACGCCAAGAAGCGGGGGTACCGCGGCCATGTGGCCACGGTTGAGACAGTCCCTTGGAACCTGATCCGGCTCATACCGGCGTAGGGAAGCTTTGCAGTGCAGCCGTGCCCGGACTCCGCCCAAGGACCGTCCGCGCGCGGGCGCAGTGCGCCGCCGCTTCGTCCCTGACCTTCCTGGACGATGCCCGATGAACGCACAGCTCTCCGCCCTGCAGCAACAGGCCCAGCAACTCTCCGAATCCGTGACCCGGCCGATTCCCGGTTCACGCAAGATCCACGTACCCGGTTCGCGTCCGGATCTGCAGGTGCCGATGCGCGAGATCGCGTTGACCCGCACGCCGACACTGTTCGGCGGCGAAGAGAATGCACCGGTCACGGTCTACGACACGTCGGGCCCCTATACCGATCCGGATGTGCGTATCGATCTCTCGGCAGGCCTGCCGGCGCTGCGTCGTGGCTGGGTGGAAGAGCGCGGCGATACCGAGCAGCTCGACGGCCTGAGTTCATCGTTCGGCCGCGACCGCGAGCATGATCCGAAACTCGATGCCGTGCGTTTCCCTGCGCGCAGCCTGCCGCGCCGTGCACGTGCAGGCGCCAACGTCACCCAGATGCACTACGCGCGCCGCGGCATCATCACGCCGGAAATGGAATTCGTCGCCATCCGCGAGAACCAGCGGCTGGAAGCGATCCGCGATGCCGGCCTGCTGCAGCAGCACCCGGGCGAGGCGTTCGGGGCTTCGATCCAGAAGATCATCACGCCGGAGTTCGTGCGCGATGAAATCGCGCGCGGCCGCGCGGTGCTGCCCAACAACATCAACCATCCGGAAAGCGAGCCGATGATCATCGGCCGCAATTTCCTGACCAAGATCAATGCCAACATCGGCAACAGCGCCGTGTCCTCGGGCATTGCCGAGGAAGTGGAGAAGCTGGTGTGGGCGATCCGCTGGGGCGGTGACACGGTGATGGACCTGTCCACCGGCAAGCACATCCACGAAACCCGCGAATGGATCATCCGCAATTCGCCGGTGGCGATCGGTACCGTCCCGATCTACCAGGCGCTGGAGAAGGTCGATGGCCGTGCCGAAGCACTCACCTGGGAGATCTTCCGCGACACGCTGATCGAGCAGGCCGAACAGGGCGTGGACTACTTCACCATTCACGCCGGCGTGCTGCTGCGCTATGTGCCGCTCACCGCCAAGCGGGTCACCGGCATCGTCAGCCGCGGTGGCTCGATCATGGCCAAGTGGTGCCTGGCGCACCACAAGGAGAACTTCCTCTACACGCACTTCGAAGAGATCTGCGAGATCATGAAGGCCTACGACGTGACCTTCTCGCTGGGTGACGGCCTGCGCCCGGGCTGCATCGCCGATGCCAACGACGCGGCGCAGTTCGGTGAGCTGGAGACGCTGGGTGAGCTGACGAAGATCGCCTGGAAGCATGATGTGCAGACCATGATCGAAGGTCCCGGCCACGTGCCGATGCAGCTGATCAAGGAGAACATGGACAAGCAGCTGCGCGAATGCGGCGAAGCGCCGTTCTATACGCTGGGGCCGCTGACCACCGATATCGCACCGGGCTACGACCACATCACCAGCGCGATCGGTGCGGCGATGATCGGTTGGTTCGGCACGGCGATGCTCTGCTACGTGACGCCGAAGGAGCACCTCGGCCTGCCCAATCGCCAGGACGTGCGCGACGGCATCATGGCCTACCGCATCGCCGCGCATGCGGCCGACCTGGCCAAGGGCCATCCGGGTGCGCAGGTGCGCGACAACGCGCTGAGCAAGGCGCGCTTCGAGTTCCGCTGGGAAGACCAGTTCCACCTTGGCCTGGATCCGGAGAAAGCCAAGGAGTTCCATGACGAGACGCTGCCGAAGGATGCGCACAAGCTGGCGCACTTCTGCTCGATGTGCGGCCCGCACTTCTGTTCGATGAAGATCACCCAGGACGTGCGTGACTACGCCGAGGCCGGCATGAAGGAGAAGTCGGAGGAGTTCCGCGCCGCCGGCGCCGAGGTCTACCGCCAGGGCTGATGCGGAAACGGTCGTGCCGGCCAACGGCCGGCACGACCGTTCATCACGCCGTGCCCGGCTATGCTGCGTCCATCGCCCAGGGGAAAGGACGCCATGCCCGTTGCCATGACCACCCGTTGGCTGGCCATCGCCCGCCGTCATCCTTCGGCCTGGTTGCTGGGCGCGCAGCTGCTGGCGGTGCTGCTGTATCCCGCGCTGGATGACACCGCTGCGGGCCGCGCCGCACTGGGCATGTTCGGCATGGCGGTACTCGGCCTGGCGCTGTGGGTGGTCCAGCGCAGCCCGCTGGGCACCTGGCTGGCGCTGTTGCTGGCCATTCCTTCGGTGGTGTTCTCGTTGGCAGGCGCATTGCTCGACCGCACCGCATTGCTGACCACCGCGCAGCTGCTGGAGAGCCTGCTGTACTTCTATACGGCCGGCGCCCTGATCGCCTACATGCTCCAGGACCACAAAGTCACCCGCGACGAACTGTTCGCCGCAGGCGCAACCTTCACCCTGCTGGCGTGGGCTTTCGCCTTCGCGTTCGCGGTGTGCCAGCAGTGGTATCCGGGCAGTTTCCAAGGCACCGGCGGGGGTGCTCAGCGCAGTTGGATGGAGCTGCTTTATCTCAGCTTCAGCTTGCTGTCTGGAGTCGGCTTGAGTGACGTCGTACCCCTGCATCCACAGGCACGCGCATTGGTCATGCTGGAGCAGTTTTCCGGCGTGATGTACGTGGCTTTGGTGGTTTCGCGACTGGTCGGATTGACCATGTTGCGGCGCATGTGAAAATGAACGCCAGATAAAAATTTCGCGCCCAAAAGGGCGCGAATGGTGTCGCGAATTATGTGAATGCGTCGGCGAGAGAGAGCCTGATGTCGACCACGCGATAGGCGAGGTAACTTGCATAGGCTAGTATTCGCGCGCTCGATTGTTTTTGCGGTATGCGCCGATGCTTTGTGCGGAGTCTGGCTTTTCGCTGTTCCCAGGACGGGACCGTAACGAAGGCAAACACTGCCCGGGACCTGTCTCTACTGTGTAGCAGAAAATGAACAGCAGCGAAATCCAGCCCCCCGTATCCGATCGGATACGGATAGGAGAGTGCATCGTCACTCTGTCCTCGCGCGAGGTCGAGGTCGTCGGTGCGCGTCGCCCGCGCCGGCTGACGCCGAAGGCGTTGGGCGTGCTGCGCGTGCTGCTGCGGCAGCCGGGCCGCGTTGTCACCCGCGACGAGTTGTTCGCCGAGGTGTGGCCGGACACGCTGCCGACCAACGATGTGCTGACCCAGGCCGTCACCCAGTTGCGCAAGGCGTTCAGCAACGACGACGACAACGGCCAGGCCTACATCGAAACCATCGCCAAGACCGGCTATCGGCTTCTGGTCCCGGTACAGGCGCTGGACGATGCGGAGCCATCGGCTGCGGGGTTGCCTGACGACGAAGGCGTGGATGCGCAGCCGGCACCCGCCGACGCCGCGGTGCTACCCCCGCGCGCGCAGGAATCGCGCCGCCGCTGGCGCCATGTCCGCCGCCGCGTGCTGCTGGCGCTGGGCGTGTTGATGCTGGCCACGCTGCTGGTGATGACCACGCTGCTGCTGCGCCGCGCGCCGACCAGCAGCTCGCCGGTGGAGGCCGCCGTGGAGAACGGCACGCGGGTGATCGGCAGCCCACAGCGTCCCTATCGGTTGATCACCGCGACCAGCGGCTTTGAAACCTATCCCACGCTGTCACCGGATGGTTCGCTGGTGGCCTATGAAGGCGCCAACGAAGAGGGCAACGGCGGTGGTGCGATCAAGGTGCAGACCTCCGGCAACGCGCCGGCACGCCAGTTGCTGGTGCCGCCGGCCGGTGCCGTCGATCGATTCCCGAACTGGTCGCCGGATGGTCGTGAGATCGCCTTCGCACGGTTCTCTGCTGACGGTGGCTGCCAGGTGCTGATCGCCAGCGCTACCGGTGGCGCACTGCGCCAGGCCACGCGCTGCGATGGCACCGAGCTGCTCAGCTTCGACTGGACGCCCGATGGTCGTGGCCTGGTGTTCGGCAGCATGGTCGGGCGCTACGCCCACCGTGGCATCCGCGTGCTGGACCTGGCCAGTGGCGAATGGCGCGCGCTGGCCTACGGCGTCGACCAGGATGACTTCGACTACGCACCGCGTTATTCGCCCGACGGGCAATGGCTGGTGTTCGTGCGCAACCCGCAGCTGGGCGATCTGTGGCGGGTGCCGGCCGCGGGCGGTACGCCCGAGCAGTTGACCAACGAGGCGGCAGAGCTGCGCGGCTGGGCCTGGCTGGACGATGGCCGCACCATCGTGTTCGGCCGCCGCGTCGACAGCGAGGCGCGGCTCTATTACCTGGACGTCGAGCGGCACACGCTGCGCGATGCCGGCCTGGATGATGCGCAGTGGCCCGCCGTGTCGCGACGTGGTGGCATGCTGGCCTTCGTCCACCGGCGCGCGCAGTTCGGCGTGTTCAAGGTGCCGATGCAGGGCAACGGCGCGCCCGAGCGCCTGTTTGCCTCCAGTGGCCGCGATGGGCAGCCGATGGCAGCGCCGGATGGCCGCCAGCTGGTCTTCACCTCGGATCGCTCCGGCAGCTTCGCCCTGTGGTGGGCGGACATGCAGCGGCCGGATTCGCTGCGCCCCATCGAAGGGCTGCGGCCGGAAGCGCGACAGGCACCGGACTGGTCCGCCGACAGCCGTCAGCTGCTCGTGGTCGGCCGCGACGCGCACGGGCGCACGGTGGTCTACGAGATCGCGCCACGCGATGAACGCCTGCAACCTTTGCCGATCCCGGCCGAACAGCCGCTGCAGGCGCTGTATGGCGCGTCGCCGGAGCAGTTGTTTGTGGTCGAACGCGATGCCGACCAGCGCACCCGGTTGAGCCTGTTCGACCGCAGCACCCAGCCCTGGCGCCGGTTGGCCAGCATCGATGGGGTGTCGCAGGCGCGCTTCGACCGCAGCAGTGGCCGCGTGTTGTTCACCCGCCTGGCCGCCGGTGGCCTGTGGTCGGCCGATGCCGCGTTGTCGTCGGGCAGCGTGCAGCAGATCAGCGACGACCGGCCCAGCCGCTGGCGATACCGGGCCTGGACCGTGGCCGGCAACAGCGGCATCGGTTACCTCGGCACCTCGACCACGTGTGGCACCACCTTGGTGCGCATCCTGCCCGGCCGCGAGGAGCCGGAACGCTGCCTGGACGCGGAACGGCTCAGCGCCGGCAACGGACTCAGCGCCAGCGCTGACGGACATGACCTGTTCGTGGCGATGGCGGTCAGCGATGGTGCCGACATCGGCGTGATGCGGTTGCCCGAACGCCCACCCGCGCTGTTTCCGGCGTTCTCCAAGTTGTTGTTGTTCAAGGGAAATGGGCCTTCGTAATTTCTTCGTCGGGATCTCGTCGCGAATTCGTGGCGATCTCGTCGGACTTTCCTGACGCGGTACCGCCTGATTAGGCAAAACGGAGTCCTGTACTAGGCAAATCCGTGGTGCCCCCATGCGTCAACTCTCGCTGGCCGATCGCGGCCAAACCGTCTCCCTGGACCGGTCGCTCGACGATGTCGCGCCGACCTGCCTGGGCGTGGCCCGGCTGGGCAGCCTGCAGACCGCCGGCTCCAGCTTCACCGTCTGGATGCAGGTGCGTGGCAGTTCGTGGGTGGAGGCCAAGGAAGGGCGCTTCCGCCTGCGCCAGGGCGAGTGGATCGCCTTCGAGAAGGAATCGCGGCCGCTGGTGCAGGCCGGTCGCAACGGGCTGTGCGTCGGCCTGAACCTGAACGTCGAAGCGCTTCGCGTGCTGACCGAGATGGCCGACTGCGGCCTGTATGCCGGTCGTGGCCGCATGAACCGCAGTGACGCCCGCGTGGCGCTGCGCCTGTGGCGCGATGCGCTGGCCAGCGGCCAGCCGGCACAGGCCCTGCGTCCGCTGCTGCTGCACCTGGCTGGCCTGCAGCGTGGCCTGGCCGACAACGTGCAGCGCTGCCCGGGCCGTTCGCGCAGCCGCAAGCGCCAGGTGTTTGGCCGCATGCAGCGTGCGCGCCTCTATCTGGAAGGCAACAGTCACCGTGTGGTCCGCATCGGCGAACTGGCCGAGCTGACCAACTTCTCCAGCTGGTACCTCTCCAAGACCTTCCAGAGCCTGTACGAGGAAAGCCCGCAGTCGCTTTCGGCACGACTGCGGCTCGAACGCGCTGCTGACCTGCTGCGCGACACCGACATGATGGTGGGCGAGGTCGCCGCCGCCAGTGGCTTCGACAACTGCTGCAGCTTCGCGCGTGCGTTCCGCGCCCGCTACGGCCAGTCCGCATCGCGCTTCAGGGAGAACGGTGGCTTGCTCCCGCCACAATCCGCAAAGTCTCCGGTTGGTTCGCGCAAATACAGCGCTGCAACGCAATCGTAACGTGCTGGGGTGTTTTAACACGCTGCTAACACGTACCTTGGAGAGATAGATGAACGTTCGTAATCCCGCAGTGCGGTTCGGCTTGCTGCCGGCCGGCATTGCGCTGGCGCTGGCGCCGGCCTTTGCTTCGGCTCAGGAAGCAAAGGGCACCACCGATCTGGACCGCATTTCGGTCACCGGCTCGCGCATCCGCGGCGCCTCGGTGGAGACCCAGCAGCCGATCCTGACGATGACCCGCGAATCCCTGGAAAAGCAGGGCTTCTCGAGCGTCGCCGACGTGCTGAACAACCTGACCTCGGCCGGCTCCCCGGCCATCTCGCGCTCGGAATCGCTGGCTTCGGGCGAGAACGTGGGCGGCTACTACGTCGACATCCGTAACCTGGGCGCCCAGCGCACCCTGGTGCTGATGAACGGCAAGCGCCTGGGCGCAACCACCGCCGGCTACCAGGATCTCAGCCAGATCCCGATGTCGGCCGTTGAGCGCATCGAAATCCTGAAGGACGGCGCGTCCTCGATCTATGGTTCCGACGCCATCGCCGGCGTGGTCAACGTGATCACCCGCAAGAACTTCGACGGCGGCGAAGCCAATGTCTACGTCGGCCAGTACGGCAAGGGCGACGGCGACACCGAAACCTATTCGATGACCCTCGGTGCCCGCGGCGAGCGCGGCAGCCTGACCCTGTCGGCCGAGTACTCGAAGCAGGATCCGGTGTGGGCCAAGGACCGCTGGTACAGCCGTGACGGCTCGCTGGGTCCGAACTCGACCTCGGCCACCTGGAGCCCGATCAGCCAGAACGGCAGCTGGTGCAACCCGACCCAGGTCGATTGCAGCGACTCCAAGAAGGCTGTCTGGAAGACCCTGAACGCCGGCGGCAACCCGAAGAACCCTAATGACTACCACGTCATTACGGCGGATGAGTTCGCCAACTCCAACGAGCAGATGACCCTGCTCACCGGTGTGAAGCGCAAGTCGGTCTACATCAACGGCACCTACGACTTCACCGACTCGATCAGCCTGAACACCGACGTGCTCTACAACGAGCGCCAGACCTTCCAGCAGATCGCCGGCTATCCGTTCCAGTCGAACTCCTTCGGCACCCCGCTGGAGGGCTCGAGCGCCTTCAACCCGGTCGGCCAGGACGTCAACTTCCGCCGTCGCCTGTGGGAAGTGCCGCGTACCACTGACAGCCAGCTGAAGACCCTGCGCTTCGCTCCGACCCTGACCGGCTTCTTCGAGCTGGGCGGCAAGACCTTCGACTGGGATGTCGGCGCGCTGTGGAACCGCAACGAGTCGATCAAGACCAACCGCGGTGACATGAGCCTGATCGCTGCAGGCCAGGCCCTGGGCCCGTCGTTCATCGATGCCGGCGGCGTTGCCCGCTGCGGTACCGCTGCCAAGCCGATCCTGGGCGACTGCCGCCCGTGGAACCCGCTGCTGCCGTACGGCGTTGATGGCCAGGGTTCGCTGGCGAACCAGGAGCTGCAGGACTTCCTGTTCCCGACCTTCACCACCCGTGGCGTCACCAAGACCACCAGCTTCACCGCCAACCTGTCGGGCGCCATCGTGACCCTGCCGGCCGGCGACCTGGGCTTCGCCCTGGGTGTCGAGCACCGCAAGGAAGAAGGCAACTACGTGCCGGACGCCTTCGCACAGTCGGGCCAGTCCACCGGTCTGGGCCAGAAGCCGACCCGCGGCCAGTACGATCTGAACGAGGTCTACCTCGAACTGAACGTGCCGCTGCTGGCCGACATGGCCTTCGCCAAGGAACTGACCCTGAACGTTGCCAGCCGTTACTCGGACTACAGCAACTTCGGTGGCACCACCAACAGCAAGTTCGGCCTGACCTGGCGTCCGCTGGATGAACTGCTGGTCCGCGGCACCTACGCCCAGGGCTTCCGTGCTCCGACCATCAGCGACCTGTACGGTGGCCTGAGCTCGAGCTTCGAGTCGTACATCGATCCGTGCGGCGTGAAGGCTCCGGGCAGTGTTGCCGGCAATGCCGCGTGCACCGCCGGTGGCGCTCCGGCCAACTACGTGCAGCTGGGCCAGGGCAACCTGCCGTGCTCGACCCTGCCGTGCCAGTCGGGTGACCAGTTCGTCTCGGGTGCCAACCCGAACCTGAAGCCGGAAACCTCCAAGAGCACCACCTTCGGTCTGGTGTGGAGCCCGCGTTGGGTGCAGGGCCTGGACCTGTCGCTGGATTGGTACAAGTACGAAATCAGCGACATGATCATCGCTGACAGCGTCGACCGCATCCTGCGTGACTGCTACGTGCTGGGTAATGCCGCGCGTTGCTCGAGCGTGACCCGTGCGGCTGACGGCCACGTCAGTGCGATCACCTACGGCACCGCCAACCTCGGCAAGATGAAGACCGAAGGTTACGACCTGGGCGTCAAGTACCGCCTGCCGGAACTGGCCATCGGTCAGTTCAGCATCGACTGGCAGACCAGCTACACCGCCAAGTACGACGAAGCCGGCCAGAACAGCGCGGGTGACAACATCATGATCGGCCGCGTCGGCGAGCCGGGCCTGTTCCGCGTGCGTTCGAACCTGGGTGTCAACTGGCAGTACGGCGATTTCGGTGTGAACTACACCGCGCGCTACTACTCGGGCATGAAGGAAAGCTGCATCTCGCTGGCTGACGGCTGGTGCGATGCTCCGAACCACATGGCCAACGGTGAGACCGATCCGCTGCGTCACACCGGTTCCAACACCTTCCACGACCTGCAGGTCAGCTGGAAGGCACCGTGGGATGCGACCATCGCCCTGGGCGCGAACAACGTGTTCGACCACAAGGGTCCGCTGCAGTACTCGGCTCCGAACTCGGCGTTCGCCTACTACGGCGGCTTCGACGTGGGTCGCTTCCTGTACATGAAGTACACCCAGCGCTTCTGATCCATCGAAGTGCGGTAGCAACAGAAGGAGGGCGGACCGCAAGGTCCGCCCTCTTTTTTTGTAGGGGAATTCCGGAAACTGTTGGAAGGTGAGCGCAGTCACGGTCCCGTCGTGTCGTAATCAACACAGTCAGGAGGTCCACTACCGGACGCTTGCATGTGGAGAGGGATATGAAGAACGCGTTGTTGCGCCAGGCATCTGCCGCTGCATTGATCTATGCAACGCTGGTGGGCGCGGTGTTCGCGCAGGGTCTCGGGGTCTGTGGTGGGGGACTCTATTGCGAAGAGTTCCGCCAGCAGTGCCTGGCCAGTGGCAAGTCAGCGGTCATCTGCGAGTCGCAGTACCGTCGCTGCGTGCAGGACGCCTGCGGTACCCGCTGACGTAGAAAGGGCGCACCTTGCGGGTGCGCCCCCTGTCATCCGGAAATCATGCAACGCGCTCAGGCGTCGCTGGGCACCAGACCCATCAGTGCATTGGCGTGCTCGCGCCATTGCGGCAGTTTGTTCAGCACGCCTGCGCGCTGCAGGTAGTCCTCGTCCACCGGATCGCCATTGACCAGCGCCAGCGCCACGTGCACCGCGCCGGTCACCCAGAAGCTGCGGGTGTTGGCGCGCTGTGGCTGCAGGTGGAATGCCACCGCTTCGATGATCGGCATCGGCAGGCCCCACAGGCCCAGCAGGTAGGCGCCGGCCTCGGCATGGCCGGGGCGGGTGTCACCGGCCAGCGAAGGCTCGCTGCGCTCGTTGCGCACACCCGGCAGCAGCAGGCCGATGTCGGCCAGCAGCGCAGCGGTCGCTCCCAGTTCGGCACTGGATTCGGGCAGCAGGCGTGCGGCCAGCCGCGAGGCCAGCAGTGCGCGCTGCTGCAGCGAGTTGCGCTCGGCGGCCGACAGCGTCGGTGCGGAGAACACTTCGCTGGCCAGCACCAGGTCACGCAGCGTGGCCAGGCCCAGCCGGGTCACTGCGGTGCGCAGGTCGGCAATGGTGCGGCCCTGGCTGAAGAAGGCCGAGTTCGACAGTTGCAGTACCTTGGCCGCGATCGCCGGATCGGCGGCGACCAGCTTGGCTACGTCGGCACTGTCGGCGTCGTCGTCATGTTCCAGGGCCTGGGTCAGGCTCAGGTACAGGTGCGGCGGCGAGGGGAGTTTCTCGATACGGCCGATGGCATCGCGCAGGCGCGGGCTGTCCAGCACTTCGCGCAGTTCTTCCAGGCTGGTCAGCGCCTCCAGCAGCACTTCCGGCGCCAGCGGCAGCGGCAGGAAGCGGTGGGCGACACCGATCAGGCGCGCCGGCGGCGGCCGGTTGCCGTGCTGTGCATCGACCAGCGCGATGCGGATGGTCTCCGGGCGCAACGTCCGGATCTGCCCCAGCAGCGTGGTGGCATTGAGATCTGGCAATTGCGGGCAGACGATCACCGCGTCCACGCCCTGCGTGGCCACCGCGGTCATCGCGGCCTGGCCATCGGTGGCGGTCAACGGCTGCCAGTCTTCCCCAAGATCGGCAATGAATTCGGTCAGCTCGGCCGGCAGGCTGGCTGCATCCCCAACAAGCAGAATACGCACGACACATTCCCCTGGCTGTCTCGACGATGGATGTCGATGACGTGTGAAGTGACGCAATTTACCTAATACGGCAGCAAGAGTGATGTGCCGTCGTCATGAAACGTGACCCGCATCGCTCCGGCAGGGTACCGCCGGAGCGATCCGGTTCAGGCTCAGGCCTTGCTGTCGAGATGGCGCTGGTGCGCCTCGATCAGGATCTGCTTGGCCTCAGCGGCGCCGCCCCAACCGTCCAGCTTGACCCACTTGCCCTTCTCCAGGTCCTTGTAGTGCTCGAAGAAGTGGCCGATGCGCTCCAGCCAGTGGCTCGAGACCTGGGCGATGTCTTCGACGTGGGCGTAGCCGCTGAAGATCTTCGAGACCGGCACGGCCAGGATCTTCTCGTCGCTGCCCGCCTCATCGCTCATCTTCAGCACGCCGACCGGACGGCAGCGCACGACCGAGCCCGGCACCAGCGGCAGCGGCAGCACCACCAGCACGTCGGCCGGATCGCCGTCGCCACACAGGGTGCTCGGCACGTAGCCGTAGTTGCACGGGTAGCGCATCGGGGTGGAGAGGATGCGGTCGACGAAGATCGCGCCGGTTTCCTTGTCCACTTCGTACTTCACCGGCTCCGAGTCCTTCGGGATCTCGATGATGACGTTGATTTCTTCCGGCGGGTTCTTGCCGGGCGAGACGAGTTCCAGACCCATGGTGTGCTCCAGGTGGGGGATGTAGACGGATAGCTCACCATTTTATGCCTTTGCCGGGCGCTGTGCAGGGGGAGGGCGCCCACCCACCCGCGCGGCAAGGCCTGACGGAGCGCCACGGCCTGGGCTGATGGGGCCGGGTGGCGCGCTGGCGCAGGCTGGATGCCCATTCCCAAGGAGTCCCGCCATGTCCTGGTATGCCCGATGCATCGGGGCCGTGCTGTTGCTGGTGTCCCTGCCTGTCCTCGCCCGCGGCCTGCACGTGGACCTGATCGATTACCCCACACCCGAGGCCAACTGGGAACGCGCCTATGGGTTGGAGGCCGCCCTCGCGCGTGAATTCGACAGGCTCTGCGCCGATACCTGGTGCGAGGGGGAGTACAGCAACTACCGGGTGATGGAATTCCGCTGCGCGGTGCTGGCGCATCGTGGAACGGTGCAGCGATGCGCCTGGGTGGTGGCGGCCAGCGAGCTGGTCGTGCAGGCCGACACGGGTGAGGTGCAGGTCGACAATGGCCGCTGGGCCTGTCCGGTGGAGCTGCAGCCGGGCGTGCCTGTAGAAGCCTTCCACGCTTCGCTGGAAGCGCCCGATGGTCTGACCGCCGCTCTGCCTGGCCTCGACCATGGCCTGTTCGACGCGCTGCCTGACTGCATCCGGAAGACCGGGAGAGAGGGCTGATGGCTATCTTCCCGGCACGGTGGCTGGCTTGCGGGCTGCTGATGGCAAGCAGCGCCCAGGCAACCCCTCAATTTGTCGATGCCCGTGACCATCCCGATCCGGCGGCCGGCCGCGAGCGCTTCCTCGCCGCTGAGCGCCTGTTGGTGCGCGGCTTCGACGATATCTGCGGCGACACCTTCTGCGAAGGGCAGTACTACAACCTCCGGCCCATGCGCCTGCGCTGTTCGGTGCATCGAGCCACCGGCGTCGTGGGTAGCTGCATCTGGACCTTCGCTGGAAGCTACACCCGGGTGCAACAGACCGGGCAGATCGACGTCGACCATGGAACCTATGCCTGCGTGCTCCCGCTTGCACCGGGAACCCGTCTGGCCGAGCTGCTGGGTGTGTGGGATGCAGCAACCGGGTACGACGCCCTGCATGCGACGCTGCCCGGCACCCGGACCCATGTCTATGACGGGTTGACCGAATGCCTATGATCCTGTGGATGATGCGAACGTGACTGATTCGCATTAACGGAGTAGCATGCGCGGCGCCTTCCGTCTGTCGTCCCGGCTCCGCGCATGTCCTCCAATGCTGCCTCCCTCACCGAACTGCTGATCCGCGAGCGGCCAGCGCTGCTGCGTCGGGTACAACGCATCCTGGGGGGCGACAACGGCGCCGAGGACGTGATCCAGGCGGTGTGGTTCAAGGCCCGCGGGGTCGATGACAGCCAGGCCATCGACAATCCGCGCGCCTATCTGTTCCGGCTGGCCGCCAACCTGGCCACCGACCACGGCCGCGAATCGACCCGCCGCAACCGGCTGCTGGCCGACCACTACCTATGGGGCCCGGACGAGGTGATCTCCACCGAGGAGCAGGCCATGGCGCAGGACGAGCTGCAGCGGGTACTCGACGCGGCCGGCCATCTGCCGGAGCCGACCCGCACCATCTTCCGGCTCAACCGCCTCCAGGGCCTGACCCAGGCCGAGATCGCGCGTCGCCTTGGAGTATCGGTGACCACGGTGGAGAATCACGTACGCGCCGCGCTGCAACGCCTGGCCTGGGCGCGCAGCGGTCGATGACCGCGCCAGCTTGGGGCTGGCCTTCGCACAAACGTCTTGATCACTGGACCGTGGATGCGGTCTAGTTCCCCCGCCCGCGCTTGAATGCGCCTGTCCGCCAGCCGATGAGCCCGCCGAACATGCTGCCCGCCGCCAATGACGATGCCCTGGCCGAACAGGCCCGGGGCTGGATCGCGTGGCTGGCCTCGGGCGATATCAGCGACGCGCGCATGCAGGCGTTCGAACACTGGCTGCAACAGCCGGGGCACCGCAGGGCCTTCGAGCACGAGCGCGCGCTGTGGCGCAGCGTCGGGCCGCGAGCGCAGCCCGCGCGCGTGGATCGTCGGCGCCCGCGCCGACTGCGTTGGGCCATGGCTGCGGCAGCAATGCTGGCGATGCTGGTGGCATGGCCGGAGGCGTGGCTGCGCCTGCAGTCCGATCACCGCAGCACGCATCAGGTGCAGAACGTGCTGCTGCCCGATGGCAGCCGTGCGGTGCTGGATGCCGACAGTGCGATTGCGGTGCGCTTTGATGCGAACGCCCGCCAGGTCGAGCTGCTGCGCGGGCGTGCCTGGTTCGAGGTCAGTCCGGATGCGCAGCGACGTTTCAGCGTGCGCGCCGGCAATGGCGTGGTCGAGGACATCTCGACCGCCTTCACCGTGGCGCGGGGCCATGACCAGGTGGAAACCCAGGTCGGGCAGGGCAGGGTACGGATGGCCAGCCCGGTTGACGGTGGCTGGACCTACCTGCAGCAGGGCCAGCGTGCGGCCTACGGTGAAAACAGCGGTGTGAAGCGATTGGCGGACGTGGCGGCCGACAGCGTCGGCGCCTGGCGTCAGGGCGAGCTGCTGCTGGAACAGGCCCGCGTCGCCGACGCAGTGCAGTGGGTGGGGCGCTATCGGGCTGGCCCGACCTTCGTGCGTGGTGATCTGTCGCACCTGCCGGCGGTCAGTGCGGCATTGCGCATCGACCGCCCGGAACAGGCGCTGGATGCGCTGGCCGCGACGGCCGGATTGCAGGTAACCCGGCTGCCGCTCGGCGTCGCCATCGTCCATCGGTAGATCCACGCCATTCCCCCTGTGCCGACCAACGGTCGGCACCCACCGCTGCAAGCAGCCGACCAACGGTCGGCACCCACCGCTGCAAGCAGCCGACCAACGTTGGGCACCCACCGCTACAACCGGCCGAGCATCCGTCGGCACCTGCCGCGGCTGCAATTCCCCTTGGGGTTGCCACGCTTTCATCCGTCTTACTCCGCGAACGTACCCGCCGCCGCCACGTACGTCGCCGTGTCCGCCCGTGTTGCGGATGACGCCGCGTTCGCGGCACCGATTACCTGACAGGTTCCCCCATGTTCGACTCCCATCGTCCGGGCCGCGCGCTGCGCCCGTCCCGCCTGTGCATCGCGTTGCTCGCGGCCGGCCTGGCCAGTGCTGCGCCGTCCGTACTGGCGCAGAGCGCCAGCGGCGACCACGCTGCCGTGCAACGCTTCGATATTCCGGCGCAATCGCTGGATGACGCGCTGCGCAGCTACATGCGCCAGTCCGGCGTGCAGGTGGTGTACCCCGCATCGCTGGCGCGTGGCGTAACCTCGCGCGCGGTCAGCGGCAGCCTGTCGGCCAACGAGGCGTTGCAGCACCTGCTGCAGGGCAGTGGCCTGGCAGTGCGCCGGGTGAGCGCCGATGCGGTCACTCTGGAGGCCGCAACACCGGTGCAGGCCGACAGCGGCGTGATCGTCACCGATACGCTGAGCGTGGCCGGAGATCGCGTCGACAGTGGTGCGACCAGTGATGAAGCGCGCCTGCTCGACAGCTACCGCAGCGTGGGCTCCACCACCACGCTCAACCGCACGCACCTGGAGCGTTTCCGTGGTACCTCCAACGGCGACATCGTCAAGGGCGTGGCCGGTGTCACCGCCGGTGATCCGCGCGTGGGCAACGGCTTCGACGTCAACATCCGCGGCATCCAGGGCCAGGGCCGCGTGCCGGTGATCATCGACGGTGGCCAGTCCAGCATGGACACCTACCGAGGCTACGCCGGCCAGTCACAGCGCACCTACCTCGACCCGGACCTGATCTCCAGCCTGACCATCACCAAGGGCCCGAGCCTGCAGGCCAATGCCTCCGGCGGCATCGGCGGCGTGGTCGAGATGGAAACGCTGAAGATCGGTGACGTGCTGCGCGAGGGCCGCGACTTCGGCGTGCGCGTGCGCGGTGGCCTGGCCAATGGCAGCGCCAACAACCTGCCGTCCTACAGTGCCGCGCCGCGTACCGATCGCGGTGCTACCGGCAGCCAGTTCTTCAACGTGGCCGCCGCAGGGCACTGGGACCGCTTCGATCTGGTCGCCGCCTACGCCTACCGCGACAACGGCAACTATTTCTCCGGCCGCCATGGCTACGACGATTTTCCGCAGGACCGACGCACGCTGGCACCGCTGAATCCGCCGCGCACCGAGGTGTTCAACACCTCCTCGCGCTCGAAGTCGGCGCTGCTCAAGGGCACCTGGCGCATCGACGACGCGCAGACGCTGGAGGCCGGTTACCGCCGTTATGAAGGCACTGCCGGCGAGATCATGGCCTCGCAGATCATCCGCGTGGATCGTGACCGCATTCCGCAATGGGATCCGGGCCATGTCGACATGGACAGCTACAGCCTGCGCTACCGCTTCAACCCGGACAGCGAGCTGGTCGACCTGCGCGTCAATGCCGCGTACACCGACACCGACAGCGTGATGTACAACAGCCTGACCGGCATCACGCCGTGGTATTTCGACCGCCGCACCGAGTGGTATGACGCGCCCAGCTTCAGCGGTGACCCCGGCTACAAGGATGCCTACCGCAATCCGCTGCGGCAGAAGCGCTTCGGTCTGGATGCCAGCAACACGTCCAGGTTCGATACCCGCGCCGGTGCGTTCACCCTCGACTACGGCCTGTCCTACAGCGACGAAGACATCGCGCCGGGCAGCTCGGGGCCGGTCATGCACGACGACCTGGTCAACAACCGTTTCCTGCGCAACGCCGAGCGCAAGGAATACAGTGCCGTGGCATCACTGAAGTGGCAGCCCGACGAGCATTGGGAACTGCTGGCCGGTGGTCGCTGGAACCGCGTGGATGTGCATGACCGCAACCGCCTGGCCACGCCCGATGCCTATGAAGTGCAGGGCCAGTACCGCTACACCGAACTGCTCAACGGCAACCCGGCGCTGCCGTCGTGGCGGGCCAAGCGCATCGCGCTGCTGAACTGGTACCCGGATGCCAACGGCAACTTCACCCAGGCCTCGCTGCTGGCCTCGCCGTACAAGAAGGGCACGGTGGGCGACATCGCCGGCTGGAACTTCTACGACGCCGGCAAGGCGCAGGACCTGGAAGTGCCGGTCAGCTGGAGCTGGTCGCAGCCGATCCGGCGCCGCGACAGCGCGTTCTCGCCGACCGCCAGCGTGGCCTACCGCTTCAACGAAGACACCATGGTCTACGTGAAGTACGCCGAAGGCACCAAGCTGCCGAGCCTGTTCGAGACCACGCTGGGCCTGTTCACCGCCGCCAAACCGGTGGGCGAGCTGAAGCCGGAGCGCGCGCGCAGCTGGGAAATCGGCGCCAGCACCATCCGCTATGACCTGTTCACTGCAGGCGACCGCCTGGCGCTGAAGCTGGCGTACTTCGATACCCGCATCGACGACCTGATCACCCGTGACTACCGCACGCTGTCGGCCGGCCTGATCCGCAACGTTGACCAGTTCAAGGTCTCGGGCATGGAGTTCCAGTCCAGCTATGACAGCGGCAAGGTGTTTGCCGATCTGTCCGCGCACTACTACTTCAAGGCCAAGACCTGCGCGCCGGACATCGCCGCCGAGCGCCGCGCCTATGGGGCGCAGCGCAAGAATGGCGAGCTGGCCAACACGCCCAACTGCGTGGACGGCGGCTTCGAGGGTTCGTACACCAATACCCAGAATCCGCCGCGCTACATGGTCAACCTGACCCTGGGCTCGCGCCTGTTCGACGAGCGCCTGACCTTCGGCACCCGCGTGGTCCACAACGCCGGTCCGATCAGCAAGCTGGACAAGGACTGGAACGTGGGACTGTCGGCGATCCAGCAGCTGTACCGGCCGAACACGCTGGTGGATCTGTTCGCCAGCTGGAGCTTCAACGAACAGCTGTCGGTGGAAGCGGGCGTGGACAACCTGACCGACCGTTACTACCTGGACCCGCTGGCCCTGGGCGTGATGCCGGCCCCGGGCCGCACCGCGCGGTTGGCGTTGACCTGGAAGTACTGATCGATCGCGGATGAGCGGTGGGGTCGGATCCCTTTCCTGCGGAAAGGGCTCTGACCCCAGCGAGCCTGCTTAGCCCGCTTACAGCCCGGTCGCCGCCTTCACCGCATCTTCGTGCAGCGACTCGTTCAGCTCATCCACCACGGTGCTCCATGCCGCATCGGCCTGCAGCGATTCGGACAGGAACTGGCGCTGGGCATCGTTCCAGTACGGCGCTTCGACCACTTCCACATCGGTGGCCAACTGGTGTTCGCGGATGAAGCGGGCGATGCCCTCGGCGCTGGCGTCCAGGCCCAGCTGCAGGAACAGGTTGGTCATGCGCGGTTCGGTGGTGATCATCGTCGGTTCCTGCGGGAAGAAGGGATGCCCCATTATCGGGGCACATGGCCTTGGGGAAAGCCCCATGGCGAACGTCTACAGCAGGACGACCCCCTTGGCATCCCCCATGAACGCACACATCGCCCCTGAAGACAGCCGCAGCCTGCGGCTCAAGGCCGCCACCCGCGACAGCCATGGCGCGCTGGACAAGCGCATCATGGCCGGCGACATCTTCGCCGACCGCAGCAACTTCGCCCGTTTCCTGCGCGTGCAGTATCGCTTCCACCGCAGTATCGATGCGCTGTATGCCAACCCTGCGCTGGATGCACTGCTGCCCGACCTGGGCGAACGCCGCCGCCTGACCCAGGTGGCGCGCGACCTGCAGGACCTGGAGCAGACCCTGCCGGGGGCCGACATCGCGGCGTTGCCGTCCGATCTGGAACTGCCCGCCGCATTGGGGTGGCTGTATGTGGCCGAGGGATCCAATCTCGGCGGCACCATTCTGTACAAGATGGCCGCCAAGCTCGGCCTGGACCGCGATTTTGGTGCCCGTCACCTGGCCGCACACCCGGATGGCGCGGCGCGCCACTGGCGTGAATTCACTGCTGCGCTGGACGCGGTGCCGCTGAGCGCCGAGCAGGAGCAGCAGGTGATCGATGCGGCCGATGCTGCGTTCCGCAGCGTGCACGGCCACGTTGAAGTGGAATTCGCCTGATGCACGCCTCCCGCCTATCGGCGCAACGCTGATGCGCTGGCTCTGGTTCGTGCTGGGCTGGCTGATGGTCGCCCTCGGGGTGATCGGCGCGCTGCTGCCGGTGATGCCGACCACCATCTTCCTGATCCTGGCTGTGGGCTGTTTCGCGCGCAGCTCGCCGAAGTTCGAGCAGCGCCTGCTGGCGCATCCGCGCTACGGCCCGTCGCTGCGGCTGTGGCGCGAACAGGGCGCGGTGTCGCGCAAGGGCAAGGCGTTCGCCAGCGCCGGCATGGCGGTGGGCTTCGCGCTGTTCTGCTGGGGCGCACACCCGTCGTGGCGCCTGCTGCTGGGCGTGGGCCTGTTCTTCGCGGTCAGCGCCGGCTACGTGCTCAGCCGCCCGGCACCGCGGCTGGAGCCCAATCCGGTCGTGGAAGTGGACGACGCCAATGATCCGCGCGCGGCCCGTCGTCGCGCCGCGACCCCTGATGCTGATGGAAACCGAGACGATGCTGCCTGCTGACCTGGCCCCCGTGGCTGCTCCTGCACTGACCCCGTGGGGCATGTACCTGGCCGCCGACGTGGTGGTGAAGACGGTGATGATCGCGCTGGCACTTGCCTCGCTGGCCACCTGGACCGTGCTGCTGGCCAAGGGCTGGGAGCTGGCTCGTCAGGGTCGGCAGCTGCGTGCAGCGCGTGCGCTGTTGCTGCAGGCGCCAAGCCTGCCCGGCGGGAGCGCGGAGGCCAGCCTGCAGCAGGGCACCGCACTCGCCATGCTGGACGCGACGCGAACCGAGCTGCGCCTGTCGCAGGATCTGGATAGTCGCGACGGCATCAAGGAACGCGTTGCTTCGCGCCTGGACCGCATCGAACTGGAAACTGCGCGCGTGCAGCGGCGCGGTATCGGCGTGCTCGCCAGCATCGGCGCAGTGGCGCCGTTCGTCGGCCTGTTCGGTACGGTGTGGGGGATCATGAACAGTTTCATCGGCATCGCGCACAGCAACACCACCAACCTGGCGGTGGTTGCTCCCGGCATTGCCGAGGCCCTGCTGGCGACCGCGCTCGGCCTGGTGGCGGCGATTCCTGCGGTACTGGTCTACAACCACTTCAGCCGCGTGCTGGCCAGCCTGCGTGGGCTGCTCGGCGATCTGTCGGCGGCCGTGCAGCAGCTGGTCTCGCGTGATCTCGATCGCACCGCTCCGCGTACCGCGGCAACACCGCTGCGCGCGGTGCACTGAGGCACGACGATGGCGATCAGGACCGCCTCCGACCGCGAAGATACCCCCGAAGAAGCGCACGAGATCAACGTCACGCCCTTCATCGATGTGATGCTGGTGCTGCTGATCATCTTCATGGTGGCCGCACCGCTGGCCACCGTGTCGGTGCCCGTGCAGCTGCCGGCCAGCAGTGCCGGTGCCACGCCGCCGGAACAGGCGCCGGTGTATGTGACCGTGCAGGCCGACCTGTCGCTGCGCGTCGGCGAGCAGGCGGTGGCGCGCGACGGGCTGGCCGCTGCATTGCAGGCGGCGACCCACGGCGATACCGCGCAGCGCATCTTCCTGCGTGCCGATACCCACGTGCCCTACGGCGAACTGATGGCAACGCTGGATGCGCTGCGTGCGGCGGGCTACCTGAAGGTGGCGCTGGTTGGCCTGGAGCAGGGCGCACGATGAGTGGACTGCGGCGCTGGGCGACCAGCCTGGCGATCGTGCTGTTGGTGCACGCGCTGCTGATCGGCGCGGCCTGCTGGTGGGTGGCCCGCGCAACGGTGCAGGCGGCAACAGCACCACCTGCGGCGCTGATGCTGGAGCTGGCACCGATGGCACAGGCACCGCCGGTGCCGCCGCGCGAGGTCGCGACCGGGCCGCTGCAGCAGCAACAGCAGCGGCAGGCGCCGACGCCAGCCGTGCGTGAGCAACCGAAGGCACCGGTGCAGCCGCAGGGCGAGCTGCCTCCGCCAGAAGCGCGGGAACCAACGCCCTCGCCGGACAGCGCCGATGCCAATGTCGCGCAGACCAGCGCACCGCCGCAGGTGGCCGCCGACGCGGCCGCGCGCTACACCGCACCGCAGACCACGGCGGGTGAGCGCAGTCGTGCCGAAGCGACCTGGGAAGGACGCCTGCTCGGGCACCTGCAGAAGCACCGGCGCTATCCACGCCAGGCCGAGCGGCTGCGCCAGCAGGGCGTGGTCTACGTGCGCTTTGCCGTGGCCCGCGATGGCGCCGTCTCCGCACTGACGCTGGGCCGCAGCAGTGGCTTCGCGCTGCTCGACCAGGAGACGCTGGACACCGTGCAGCGGGCAAGCCCGGTACCGGCGCCGCCGGCCGAGGTGGCCGGCGACCCGGTGGAAGTGATGGTGCCGGTGTCGTTCTTCCTGCGTGGGCGTTGACCAGCCGTGGGGTCGGATCCCTTTCCGGAGGAAAGGGCTCTGACCCCATCGGGCATCTCATCCACGCATGGCGTGGATCTACAGCAGCGGCACCAGCAGCAGCGCCACGATGTTGATGATCTTGATCAGCGGATTGATTGCCGGGCCGGCGGTGTCCTTGTACGGGTCACCGACGGTATCGCCGGTCACCGCGGCCTTGTGCGCTTCGCTGCCCTTGCCGCCGAAGTGCCCATCCTCGATGTACTTCTTGGCGTTGTCCCAGGCGCCGCCACCGGTGGTCATCGAGATGGCCACGAACAGGCCGGTCACGATCGTGCCGATCAGCAGGCCGCCGAGTGCGCGCGGCCCCAGCAGCAGGCCGACCACCACCGGCACGGCGACCGGCAGCAGCGACGGCACGATCATTTCGCGGATCGCCGAGCGGGTCAGCATGTCCACCGCTTTGTCGTACTGTGGCTTGCCGGTGCCCTGCATGATGCCGGGGATCTCGCGGAACTGGCGGCGAACCTCTTCCACCACCGCACCGGCCGCGCGGCCGACCGCTTCCATCGCCATCGCACCGAACAGGTACGGAATCAGGCCGCCGATCAGCAGGCCGATGATCACCGTGTGGTCGCTGAGGTCGAAGCGGAATTCCTGCCCCGGATGTGCTGCCTGCAGGTTGTGGGTGTAGTCGGCGAACAGCACCAGTGCGGCCAGCGCCGCCGATCCGATCGCGTAACCCTTGGTCACCGCCTTGGTGGTGTTGCCCACCGCATCCAGTGGATCGGTGATGTCGCGGATCTCCGAGGGCAGCTCGGCCATCTCGGCGATGCCACCGGCGTTGTCAGTGATCGGTCCATAGGCATCGAGGGCGACGATCATGCCGGCCATCGACAGCATCGCGGTGGCGGCAATGGCGATGCCGTACAGGCCGCCCAGCGCAAACGCGCCCCAGATGGCCGCACACACCGCCACCACCGGCAGTGCGGTGGACTTCATCGAGATGCCAAGGCCAGCGATGATGTTGGTGCCGTGGCCGGTGGTCGACGCCTGCGCCACGTGCTGCACCGGCTTGTACTGGGTGCCGGTGTAGTACTCGGTGATCCACACGATCAGACCGGTCAGGACCAGGCCGATCAACGCGCAGCCATACAGCGCCATCGGCCCATGCACGTTGTCGGACATCAGCCCGGTGGTGATCGGATAGAAGGCGATGGCGGCCAGCACGCCGGAGACGATCACGCCCTTGTACAGCGCGCCCATGATCGAGCCGCCGGGCTTCACCTTGACGAACAGTGCGCCGATGATCGAAGCGATGATCGATACGCCGCCCAGCACCAGCGGATACAGCACTGCATTGGCGCCGGCCTCGGCCAGCATCAGGCTGCCCAGCAGCATGGTGGCGATCACGGTCACCGCGTAGGTCTCGAACAGGTCGGCGGCCATGCCGGCGCAGTCGCCGACGTTGTCACCGACGTTGTCGGCGATCACCGCCGGATTGCGCGGGTCGTCCTCGGGAATGCCGGCTTCGACCTTGCCGACCAGATCGGCGCCGACGTCGGCGCCCTTGGTGAAGATGCCGCCGCCCAGGCGCGCGAAGATCGAGATCAGCGAGGAGCCGAAGGCCAGGCCGACCAGCGCGTGCAGCGCCTGTTCCATCGGCAGGCCCATGCGCAGCAGGAGCGCGTAGTAGCCGGCCACGCCCAGCAGGCCCAGCCCGACCACCAGCATGCCGGTGATGGCGCCGCCGCGGAAGGCGACGTCCATCGCCGCGCTGATGCCGTGGCGCGCCGCCTCTGCGGTGCGCACGTTGGCGCGTACCGACACGTTCATGCCGATGTAGCCGGCGGCGCCGGACAGCACCGCGCCGACCGCGAAACCAATCGCGGTGTACCAGCTGAGGAAGATGCCGACCAGCACGAACAGCACCACGCCGGCGATGCCGATGGTCAGGTACTGGCGGTTGAGGTAGGCACGCGCACCTTCCTGGATCGCGGTGGCGATCGCGATCATGCGCTCATTGCCGGTGGGTTGGCGCAGGATCCAGCGCGCCGAGACGATTCCGAACAGGATCGCGAGAATGGCGCAGCCCAGCGCCAGTGAAAGCCCGTGACGTTCCAGCATTAGACCCCTCCGCAGAATGGATGTAGGCATCCAGTGGCGATGAACGGCACCACGAGGGGGACGACGGGCTGCAGCCTGGAACCAACCCGTACCGACCTTGGTGGTCGTCCGACGTATGGCGGTGTTCAGCATTCCCTGGTGCCCGCAGTATGCGTTCAGCGCTTTGTAGAGTCGAGCCATGCTCGACTGGCTTCTGGAGGCCGTGCTCGACTGGCTTCTGCGAGCCGCGCCGCCCGATCCGTGGGCGCCCTTCCGATGAGCGCATCGCCATGCGCGCGGAACCCGCCGCCGGACCGAGGGCATGATTCGCGAGCCGCCGGCCTTTGCACCACGTTAAGCCAGTCTCTGCAAGCCTGCGCGGAGTCCTGAAGGAGATCCCCCATGCGCCTGTCCCTGTTGATGCTTGCCGCCCTGGTCCCGGCCGTGCCGGCACTCGCCGCGGAAACCCCGGAGCTGCAGCGCGCCGTGGGTGCCCCCCAGGCGGTGGGCGCGGTGCATACCCTGCGCCAGATCCCCGAGGCCTGCGCGCGCCTGGAAGGCGTGTTCACTGGCGACGCCGCGGAGCCGTACCGCTTCTCGGCCGTGCGTACCAGCGAGCAGTGCCAGCCGCGCGCACGTTTCGTCGATTACACCAAGGCACAGCCGAGTGCCGACAAGGGCTGGAAGCTCAATGATGTGATCCGCGTGCCCAATGCCGCGTGCCCGGCGCAGCAGGCGGTGGTGCGGGTGTGGCGCCTGCCGTCGAGCAACAAGGTCGAGCTGGATGGGCAGGGCCAGTCGCGCATCTACCTGGAAGAGGCGAAGAAGCAGGCGGCGGCCGGCCAGATTCCGCAGGTGACGATGTTCGCCGCGCAGCTGCAGATGGATGGCAAGGGCTGCAACTGAGGTCGTCGGGCAGCGCGGATCCACGCATGGCGTGGATCTACTGAGACCAGCCGGCACGGTACGCGGTAGTGCCGGCCGCTGGCCGGCAACCCTGTAACCATCACTCCGCCAGCATGGCCCCGCGTGCCACCAGCAGCTCGCGCAATGCCCTGCGGTGGCAGTGCGCTTCATCCTCGCAGTAACAGCCTACGCTGATGTCGCTGTGCTGCGACATCGCGGCCAGAAGGTCCAGCGCGTGAGCGGCATCGGGTGCCTTCATCTCGGCCTTGTAGTGGCGGAAGAACGCAGTCCAGTCGGCGGCGGTCTTCGCTTCATGGGCCTGCTTCACCAGCTCCGCGCTGGGTGACAGGGTCGGGAACCAGACGTCGTACCAGTCCTGCTTGGCGAATTCGCTGCGTGGCACGCCGCGCGGTGGTCGCCGCACGGTGCCGATGCGCAGCCCTTCGCCGGGGTGGCGCGGCGTACCCAGTCGAACAACACGCAGTGCCATGATGACCTCCAGGTGGAGGCATCCATCATCCTGCGATGCACGTGCGCCAGGCGTGAACCGCTGTGGAAACGAAAAGGCCCGGGCACCTGCGCACCCGGGCCTTTTCCCATGCCGGCAGCGATCAGTTGCCGCGGCAGTCCTTCAGCCACAGCACGCGGCCGATCTGGTCGTAACTGTCGACCACGCCGGTCAGCGTGACTTTCTCGCGCGGGCGCAGGGCCAGCGCATACGCGGCCTGGTTGGCTGCGAACGAGCAGGAAATGGCCACGCGCTCAAAGTCGATGCTGCCATCGCTGGGCAGGTCGAAGCTGGTGTTGTAGGTGCCGCCACTGCGTAGCACGGTGGTGATGCGACCGGTGATGGCGTAGGTCTTGCCCTTGTAGCGCGGTTCGACCGCGGCCGGGTTGTCCTTGTTCTGGTTGCGCAGCTGGAAGCCGAAGCGGTCGGCGGCAATCGTTACCACCGACGCCTGTGGAGTGGCCTTGGCCGCTTGTTCGCCAGCCTTGCCCGGCTTGATCTGGTTGAGCAGCTTGCACATTTCTTCGCGCACGCCGTCGGCCGAGGCGATGGCGCCCTTGTTGACCTTCACCACCATGCCGACGGTGCCCTGGCCGCCTTCGGCGGTAGCACTGATGATCATCGGAATCGGCTTGTGGGCCATGGTTTCCGGTTCTTCGATCAGCATCGAGCCGCCTTCCACGTCCTCGCTGAGGACATCCATGTTGGCGTTCTTGGCGATCACCCGCATCTGGCCGATGGCGCTGGCCACGGTCAGGTCCGGGTGGGTGACCGATGAAGTGAAGGTCGTGCCGACGAAGGGATTGCCCTTCTTCTGGAAGTTGCTTTCGCAGGTCGCAGCGAAGGCCGGCGCGGCAGCACCGCACAGCAGCGCGGCGATCAGGATCGGGTGCTTCATGGTTACAGTCCTTGTGAAATGGCAGCACAGGCCCGGGCCTTATAGGCCGGGCGGCGTCGAATCTGGCTTGCGGCGGCCCCTTTGCCCCGGGCCGGAGCCCGATTGTGGGGTGCTTCGGCGGCTACCGCAATGCGCCCTGTGCTCCACACAGGGCGCGGGTGCATCTCAGCCCTCGAAGGCCGGCAGCTTCTGCTTCACTGCCACGTTCTTCAGCGTCACGTACTTCGGCAGGCCGTCGGTGCCGTACGGCAGCGGTGCTTCGCCCTTGATCAGCGGCGACAGGTAGGCGCGTGCCTTGGCGGTGATGCCGAAGCCATCGCGGCGGATGAAACCGGCCGGCATCTTCTTCTCGTGGTTGGCGATCTTCGACAGCGGCGCGGCTTCGATCTTCCAGCGATACGGCGCATCGCTGCTGCGCACGATCACCGGCATCACGCCGTTCTGGCCCTTCAACGCCAGCTGCACGGCGGCCTTGCCGACTGCCTGCGCCTGCTCCCAGTCGGTCCTGCTGGCCAGGTGGCGGGCCGAGCGCTGCAGGTAGTCGGGCAGGGCCCAATGCACCTTCAGGCCGAGCTGGTCCTTGACCCGTCCCGCAAGGTGGGCCGCCACGCCGCCCAGCTGCGAGTGACCGAAGGAGTCCTTGCCGCCGCCAGCATCGGCGACGAAGCGGCCATCGGCGGTGGCGATGCCTTCCGACGCCACCACCACGCAGTAGCCGACCCGCTCGACCACGGCCTTCACCTTGGCCAGGAACGCGGCCTCGTCGTAGGCGCGCTCGGGCAGCAGGATGATGTGCGGCGCTTCGTCATCACCGTTGCCAGCCAGGCCGGCGGCCGCGGCCAGCCAGCCGGCGTGGCGGCCCATCGCTTCGTAGATGAACACGCGGGTGGAGGTCTCGGCCATCGCCGCGACGTCCAGCGCCGCCTCGCGCACCGAGACGGCGGTGTACTTGGCTGCCGAGCCGAAGCCGGGGCAGGTGTCGGTCACCGCCAGATCGTTGTCGATGGTCTTGGGCACGCCGATGCAGGTCAGGTCGTAGCCGGAGGCCTTGGCCAGCTGCGAGACCTTCAGCGCGGTATCGGCCGAGTCGTTGCCGCCGTTGTAGAGGAACCAGCGCACGTCGTGCGCGCGCAGCACCTCCAGCAGGCGGTCGTAGCGGGCACGGTCGGCGTCCAGCGATTTCAGCTTGACCCGGCACGAGCCGAAGGCGCCGCCCGGGGTATGGGCGAGGGCGCGGATCGCGGCAGCGCTCTCCTTGCTGGTGTCGATCAGCTCCTCGCGCAGGGCGCCGAGGATGCCGTTGCGGGCGGCCAGGACCTTGATGCCCTTGGCCCGGGCCTGCTCGATCACCGCTGCCGCCGTGGCATTGATGACGGCGGTGACACCGCCGGACTGGGCATAAAGGAGAGTACCGTTGCGCATGCTTCTACCTGCTCGGGGGAGGGGACATTGCAGGGACATTACCCGGATGCGGTAAAGTGGCGCTATTGCGGTGCAGCGATACCGGACCGTCCGGGACGCGAACCTTCTTTGTTTTCAACACGTTGGAGTCAGGTCAATGCGATTGGTTCTGTTGGGACCGCCCGGTTCGGGCAAGGGGACACAGGCGACGCGCCTGAAGGAAAAGCTGGGGATCGCCCACATTTCGACCGGTGACATGCTGCGCGCGGAAATCGCCGCCGGCACGGAGCTGGGCAAGCAGGCCAAGACGGTGATGGATGCCGGCAACCTGGTGTCGGACGACATCCTGCTGGGCATGCTGGAGTCGCGCCTGACCCAGGCTGATGTCGCCAAGGGCTTCATCCTCGATGGCTACCCGCGCAATGTGGCCCAGGCCAATGCGATGGACGGCCTGCTGGCCAAGATCGGCCAGCCGCTGGACGCCGTGGTGCAGCTGGACGTGGCCACCGAGCTGCTGGTCGATCGCATCGCTGGTCGTGCCAAGGAGCAGGGCCGCGCCGATGACAATCCGGAAGCGGTGCGCCAGCGCCTGCAGGTCTACAACGACCAGACCGCCCCGGTGGTCGACTTCTACGCCGGCCGTGGCACCCTGGCCCGCGTCGATGGCGTCGGCGAGCTGGACGAGATCGAAGCCCGCATCCTGGCAGCGATCAAGGCCTGATCCGTCAGGGCCGGCATGCGTCCGGCCCTTCGGGCATAAAAAAACACAGGCCTGGTCCGCGAGGATCAGGCCTGTGTCGTTTGATAGGCGCCAGCGAAGGGCTTGCTCAGGGCCCCGCAGCATGAGCTCCCTTGGGGATGGCCTCTTGGGGAGTAGGACCGGTTCGGGTACTGCGGCTGGCAGTTCGAATTGTGTCCGGGTTCACAGAACATCGCTATCGGGAATTCCCTGACAGCTGATTGGAGTTTTCTCACATCCCGTGTAGGGGTTGTCTTACCCGGGATCGGACATTGGCCCTATACAGCCGTCATCGGTCACAATCCTCGGTCATGAGCAGCGTACATATCCTTGCAATCGCCGGTACCTTCATGGGCGGCGTGGCCGCCCTGGCGCGGGAACTGGGCCACTCGGTCAGCGGCAGCGACCAGGCCATCTACCCACCGATGTCGACCCAGCTCGAACAGCTGGGCATCACCCTGGACCAGGGCTACCGTGCCGACAGCGTGCCGGCCGGCACCGACGAGGTGGTGATCGGCAACGCGCTGTCGCGCGGCAATGCCGCGGTCGAGGCCGTGCTCGATGCCGGCCAGCGCTACATTTCCGGCGCCCAGTGGCTGTCCGAGCAGGTGCTGCCGGGGCGCGACACGCTGGCCGTGGCCGGCACCCACGGCAAGACCACCACCACCACCATCCTTACCTGGCTGCTGGAAAGCGCCGGGCGATCGCCGGGCTTCCTGATCGGCGGCGTCGCCGAGGATTTCGGTGTCTCCGCCCGCGTGGGCCAGGGCCGCGAGTTCGTGGTCGAGGCCGATGAGTACGACACTGCCTTCTTCGACAAGCGCAGCAAGTTCGTGCACTACCGGCCGCTGGTGGCCATCCTCAACAACCTTGAATACGATCACGCCGACATCTTCCCGGACGTGGCCGCGATCCAGCGCCAGTTCCATCACCTGGTGCGGACGGTGCCGGCGCGTGGCCGCCTGATCGTCAACGGTGAGGATCAGCACCTGGCCGAAGTGCTGGCGATGGGCTGCTGGACCCCGGTCGAGCGCTTCGGATTCGATCCGTCGCTGGAATGGCATGCCGAACTGCTGGCCGCCGATGGCAGCGCGTTCCGCGTGCACCATCGTGGGCAGGCGCTGGGCGACGTGCAGTGGTCGCTGCTGGGCCGCCACAACGTGCTCAACGGGCTGGCCGCGCTGGCCGCCGCGCATGCAGTGGGCGTGGCGCCGGCCGAGGTGATTCCGGCGCTGGCGCGCTTCCGCAGCGTCAAGCGCCGCATGGAAGTGATCGGCAGCCATGACGGCATCACCGTCTACGACGATTTCGCCCATCACCCGACCGCAATCGCCACCACGCTGGAAGGCCTGCGTGCCAAGGTGGGCGATGCGCGCATCGTGGTCGCGATGGAACCGCGCAGCAACTCGATGCGGCTGGGTGCACATGCGCAGGCGCTGGCACCGTCGCTGGCGCTGGCCGATGAAGTGGTGTTCCTGCATCGTCCGGAACTGGCCTGGGACGCCGCTGCGGTGATCGCGGCGGTACGTGGTGAAGCCCACGCGGTGCCGGATACCCACGCATTGCTGGCACAGCTGCAGTCCAGCGCGCGCAGCGGCGACCACGTGGTGTTCATGTCCAACGGTGGCTTCGACGGCGCCCCGCGCCGCTTCCTCGCCGCGCTGCAGGCCCGATGAGCGGCGACAGCCTGCTGCCGCTGTTTCCGCTGCACACCACGCTGGTACCGGGTGCGGCGGTGGGCCTGCGCGTATTCGAGCGCCGTTATCTGGATCTGGTCCGCGACAGCGGCCGCAGTGGTGAGGGGTTTGGCGTCTGCCTGATCCTCGATGGCGAGGAAGTCGGCGCACCAGCGACACCGGCGGCCTATGGCGTGCAGGTACGCATCGAAGACTTCGATGTCGGCGCCGATGGCGTGCTCCAGCTGCGCCTGCGCGGTACCCGCCGCTTCCATGTGGAGCGTACCCGCGTGCGCGACAACGGCCTGGTGGTGGCCGACGTGCGCTGGTGCGAGGAAGACCCCGACGACGAACTGCGGCCGCAGCACGCGCTGCTGGCCACGGTGCTGGGGCACATCATCGAACAGGCCGGCGAGGCCTATGCGCCGGCCAACCCGGCGTTGCTGGACCAGGCCAGCTGGGTCGGCTGGCGGCTGGCCGAGCTGTTGCCGCTGAGCGAGCAGCAGCGCCTGCAGCTGCTGCAGATGGACGACCCGCACCAGCGTCTGCAGCAGTTGCTGGGCTGGATGCCGTAACCGGTCAACGCAGCCTGCCTTGGGTGGGTGTGCACCTTGGTGCACACGCTGGGGCATGCGTGGAATCCCATCCACGCATGGCGTGGATCTACTGTAGAGCCGAGCCTGTGCTCGGCTCTACAGTGAGTGATCGCGCACCGGTGCCGGTCAGGGCGTGGTGGTCTTCAACCGCAGCACCGGCAGCCCGGTTTCGCTGTGCACGTCCTCGCGCTGCGGCAGGTTCTGCACGGCGTCCTTCACCGCGTTCAGCGCCGGATCGACGCCACGCAGTGGGTGCCACATGCCGATCCACTCGAAATGACGCTCGTAGCGCAGGGTCTGCGCGCTGCCCAGCCATAGTGGCGTGTTGCCCGGTTGCAGCTGGGCCGGCGCCGGCCACAGGCGCAGCACATAGCGCTCATCCGGCTGCGCGCCCTGGCGCACCATCAGCAGCGCTTCCACCCGTGTTTCCAGCGTGGCCGGCAGCACCGGCAGTTCGTCGGCACCGGTGTTCTTGTCCAGCATCAGCAGCGCTTCCTGCCAGCCGGCCTGTTCCTGCCGCTTCCAGCCGCGTGCTTCCAGCTGCGCCTGCAGCGGCGCCAGCGGGCCCGCCACCTGCACGTCCAGCGGCCAGCGCTGGTCGTCGTCGAACTCGTTGCGGCGCGCCGGCAGCTTCGCCCAGTCGTGCTGCCACCAGGCCTGCATGTCCATCGCCTGCGGGGCCGGCAGGGTCGGCTCGAAGCGTTCCAGCTTCACCGGAATATGGCGCGGTGCGTACCACATCGCGGCGACGGCGAAGACGCCGTAGAACAGCCATGCCACCGGCTTCACCCAGAACGAGCGGTTGAAGCGGCGGCGGTAGGCGATGCCCAGCACCAGCAGCCAGAACGTGCCGAACAGCATGCCGCCGATCACATCGCTCAGCCAATGCGCGCCAAGGTACAGGCGCGAGAAACCGATCAGGCTGACCACGATGCCCGACACCAGGTACGGCCAGACGCGGGTGCGGCCGGGCATCTCGCGGGCGATCAGCACCGCGAAGAAGCCGAAGGTGATGGTGGCCATGGTCACCGACACCGACGGGAAGCCGAAGCCACTGCTGGCATCGACCGGTCGCACCACATCGACGGTGGCGCCGAGCAGCATGGTCAACGCCAGGCCGAAGGCGAGGGCGGCCAGCCAGTGCGCGGCCGCCATCCAGCGCCGGCGCCAGATCAGGTAGCCCATCGCCGCCGCCGTGGCCGGCAGCAGCACCTGCCAGGCACCCAGCGACGCCAGCGCGGCCATCGGGTAGTCGGCCAGCGGGTTGCGCAGCGCCAGCATGGCCTGGTGCACCAGCAGGTCGATGGCCAGCGGTTCACCGTGCGCGACCACCACGGTCAGCAGCGCGAACCAGCCCCAGCCCAGCACCAGCAGCATCAGCGCCAGCATTGCCAGCGGCACCGACTCACGCCGCTTCGGGTCCAGCACACCGACGGTATAGCGGCCCAGCGTCGGGTGGCGGTTGGACCAGTCCAGCAGGCGCGCCAGCCAGTTGTCCATGCGTGCGGCCGACCAGCGGTAGCCGTAAAGCACGATGGCCCAGACCAGGCCGAGGATCACCGCCAGCAGGCCCACCACCACCACCAGCCGCCCGGCCACTGCAGCCACCGCGTCGTAGGCCTCGCCAAGCACCCAGCCCGGTGCCAGGAACAGCACCGCCCACGAAATGCTGGCGATACCACTGGCCTGCATGTAGCGGCTGGCGGGCATCTTCATCATGCCGGCGATGGCCGGCACGAACGGGCGGATGGCGCCCACGTAGCGTGCGATCAGGATGCTCTTGAAGGCATTGCGGCGGAACAGGTTCTCGCCGCGGTCGAGCAGCTGCGGGTAGCGGCTGAACGGCCACACGCCACGCAGGCGGTCGCCCCAGCGGCGGCCGATCCAGTAACTGATGCCATCACCGGCGAACGCACCCAGCGCCGCCGCCGCCACCGCGTACGGCCCGGAGATCTGGCCCAGGCCGATGAACACGCCCACCGCGAACAGCAGCGGCAGGGCCGGCACGATGGCACCGAGAATGATCACCGCATCGCAGAAGGCGATGAGGAAGATAACGGCACCCGCCAGCACGGGGTGAGCGGCAATCCACGCAAGCGTGGCGTCGATCCATGAAGAGTCCATTGCCCGATTATAGGGGCGTGAAGGTGACTGGTTCCCAGCCGCTTCGTGACCGTTTGCAACCGGCACCATCGCCTAGAATGGGCATATGCCGCATTCGCCAGACACGCCCTCGCACGCCCTGAAGGCCGACAGCTTCGGTCGCATCCTCCTTGTGGAAGGGCCTGCCGGCCCCTTCGTACGCCGTGATCTGGGCGCGACGCCGCTGTGGTTGCGGCTGCCGGCCTGGTGGTTGGCTCGCCGCGAAGCACGCGCGCTGCGCCACATCCACGGCATGGCCGATGTGCCGCAGCTGCTGGCGTGGGATGGCCGTCATCTCGACCGCAGCTTCATGGCCGGCGATGCCATGTACCAGCGTCCGCCACGCGGTGACCTGGCCTGGTTCCGCGCCGCGCGTCGCCTGCTGCAGCAGCTGCATCGCAATGGCGTGGCCCACAACGACCTGGCCAAGGAAGCCAACTGGCTGGTCACCGACGATGGCCGCCCGGCGTTGATCGATTTCCAGCTGGCGGTGATCGGCAACCCGCGCTCGCGCTGGATGCGCCTGCTGGCCCGCGAGGACCTGCGCCACCTGCTCAAGCACAAGCGCATGTACTGCCGCGAGTCGCTCACCCCGGTGGAGAAGCGCGTGCTCAAGCGCACCTCGTGGGTACGCGAACTGTGGTTCGCCACCGGCAAGCCGGTCTACCGCTTCGTCACCCGCCGCATCCTGCATTGGGAAGACAACGAGGGGCAGGGGCCGAAGCCGTGAGCCCTGCGCAGGTGGTGACCGGCCCGCCGAGCGCGGGCAGCGTCCTGCGCCCACAGCTGGTCGGCGCCGACTTCGTGCACGCCTGCCAGGCGACGACCCGTCGCGATGGGCGCTCGGCCTTGCAGGCCTATCGCGACATGGCGGCGACCATTCCCGGCTGGTTCGATGGGCTGATGGCGCTGCGCAATCGCGGCATGCGCCTGCTTGGCATGAAGCACCTGGGCTCGTTGCGTGCGGTACAGGACATCGCGCAGCCACGTCCGGGGCAACGGCTGGGCATCTTCACTCTGCAGTCGTTGGACGACGATGCCATCGTGCTGGAAGACGACGACCGCCACCTGCGTGTGCAGCTGGCCCTGCAGTGGCAGGGCGACGTGCTGGAAGTGGCGACGGTGGTGCATACGCACAACGCGTTCGGGCGCGTGTACATGCTGCCGGTTGCACCCGTGCATCGGCTGATCGTGCCGCATCTGCTGGAGAAGCAGGTGCAGTTGTACCGGTAGATCCACGCCATGCGTGGATGCGCCGGGCAGAACCGTGTTGTAGAGCCGAGCCATGCCCGGCTCTGCAGACGCCGGTGACCTTATGGCGTTGCTGGCACCACCTGCTGGCCGATGAAGTTGCGCTTGGCGTCGAAGTCGTAGGCGATCTGCAGCTGGCCTACATCCGGGCAGGCGTGGCAGTCGCGCAGCGGCGTGCGGTACAGCAGGCGGATGCCGCCGTTATCCAGTGGCGTGGCCCCGGCCGACTGCGCCGGTGCGAACGGCGTGGCCTGCGGGTTGGCCTTCAACAGCTCCTGCACGGTGGGGTCGGCGCGCAGGGCGTCGTCCAGCTGCACGGCATCCACGTCGATGCGCTTGCCGCTGGCGTCGACCAGGCGGGTGCCCTCGTTGGTGTTGGCGCGGAACGGGTATTCGACCGTGGCCACGCCCAGGCCGCCGTTCTCGTGCCAGGCGGTCACATAGGCCAGCTCGCCGCCGGTGGACAACTGTTCGGCGGCGGTGATCGCATCGGCGCTGGCGCCACCGGCGCGCATCGCATCGCGCAGACACTCGCGGGTGGCCGCATTCTCGCCCTGGCGGCAGGCGTTGAGGTCGCCATCCCACACCACTGCCTCGCTCCAGCGCAGCTTGCCGTCGGCGGCGGCCTTCTCTGCGCTCGGCGCGTCACCGGCAGGCGGCTCCTTGCCGGGTTCCGGCGAACGGCCCTGGCAGGCGGTCAGCAGGGCAAGCCCCAGGGCAGGCAGCAGCAGGCGGGAACGGCGCATGGCGTGGACCTCGTGCGTTGACTGGAGGTCCGAGTATCGTCAAGGCCGGGTGAACTCCGCGTCGGCGCGGCATACTAGCGGCTCATTGCATACGCTGGAGTGTGGAACGTGGGCAGTCTGCAGGGCAAAACCCTTTTCATCACCGGTGCCTCGCGCGGCATCGGCCTGGCCATCGCACTGCGCGCTGCGCGCGACGGGGCCAACGTGGCGATCGCGGCCAAGTCGTCGGTGCCAAACCCGAAGCTGCCGGGCACCATCCACACCGCAGCCGAGGCCGTTACGGCGGCCGGCGGCCAGGGGCTGGCGCTGAAGTGCGACATCCGCGAGGAGGAGCAGGTACAGGCCGCAGTTGCGGCCACGGTCGACACCTTCGGTGGCATCGACATCCTGATCAACAACGCCAGTGCGATCTGGCTGCGCGGCACGCTGGATACGCCGATGAAGCGCTTCGACCTGATGCAGCAGGTCAATTCGCGTGGCAGCTTCCTGTGCGCGCAGGCCTGCCTGCCGTACCTGCTGCAGGCGCCGAACCCGCACATCCTCACCCTGGCGCCGCCGCCGAGCCTGGAGCCGAAGTGGTGGGGCGCGCATACCGGCTACACGCTGGCCAAGATGGGCATGAGCTTCGTCACGCTCGGCCTGGCCGCGGAATTCGGCCCGCAGGGGGTGGCGGTGAACGCGCTGTGGCCGCGCACGGTGATCGCCACGGATGCGATCAACATGATTCCCGGCGTGGATGCGGCCGGCTGCCGTACGCCGCAGATCATGGCCGACGCCGCGCACGCGGTGCTGGTGCGTGAAGCGGCCGGCTTCCACGGCCAGTTCCTGATCGACGATGAAGTGCTGGCGCAGGCGGGCGTCACCGATCTGTCCGGCTATGCGGTGAATCCGTCGCGGCCGTTGCTGCCGGATCTGTTCCTGGATTGACCGCGCGTCGCGGATGAGGCCGAGGGCTGCGACCCTCGGCCTGCTGCGCTAGAATGCGCGGCTGTAATCGTTTTCAACAGGGATGTGAACTCATGTCACGCACACTTTCCGTCGCGGCACTGGCCGCTTCGCTGTCGTTGATCCTGACCGCCTGCGGTGGCAAGGCCCCCGCAGCTGCGGGCGGCGTCGCTGCCTCCGGCACGCCGGACGCCAGCGCGGCGCCGTCTGACGCACAACAGCAGTTGACCGCAAAGCTCAACGCTTACATCGGTTGCTTCAACGCGCTGGATTCGAAAACCCATGGCAGCATCCAGTCCTACACGCGCTGGATCAAGGACGTGGAGGCCGGCCCGACCGGTCGCGAGACGCATGTGTACGGGCCGTTCGAGATCAGCGACTACGACATGAAGCAGTGCGACGCCCCGGTGACCGAGGCGATTGCTGCCAAGCCGGCGCTGGCCGATCTCGATGCCGCTGCCAGCCATTACCAGCAGGTGCTGAAGGCGCTGGTGCCGCTCAGCAAGGACGCCCACGACTACTACGATCGCCAGGACTACGAAGACGACCAGTTTGCCAAGGGCAAGCAGCTGCACGCGCCCTTGATGGCCGCCTTCAAGGATTTCGTGGCTGCCAGCGAAACGTTCAATGCCGAGCTGGAGCGCCAGAACGATGCTGCCCAGCGCGAGCAGCTCAAGGCGCTGGAGCAGGCCGAGGGGCGCACGCGCGAGTACTACCGTCTGGCAATGATGCTGGAAGCCAAGGCCATCGTGGAGCTGATGACCGAGGACGCGTTTGATCAGGCCAAGGCCCGCGAGCGCCTGGATGCCTTCAACCGCATTTCCGATGAAGCGCACGCCAAGGTTGCCGACCAGGAACCGGGCAAGTCGGACTGGGAAGGCTTCGAACGTGGGGCCGAGAATTTCCGGCGCGAGGGCAAGGAGCGGCTGCAGCGCGTCAGTGAGAAAAAGCCTTACAGCGATTTCGAACGACGCATGCTTGATTCGCCGTCGATGGCGCCGCGCGGCTCTGCCAACAAGCTGATGCAGGAATACAACACGCTCGTTTTCCAGAGCAACCGCCAGTAAGCGGAGTGTTCAGCAATTCATTTTTTGTCGCAATCGAGCAGGTTGATTGCGGCATGACGCATCGCGTGGCCCTGAATGCCAGCACCTTGGCGAGGTGCTGGAGCGCGTTCTTGCGCCATGCATGACGATGCCTGCAGTTTTCACTTGTGCAAGGAACTGATTTGAACGCATCCACACGCCTGATTCCTGTCCTCATGCTCGGCGCGCTGGCCGGCTGCAACAACCCGGCAGGCCTGGCTGTTGCCGATCCGGGGTTGGAAAAGATCAACGCCTACATCGAGTGCTACAACGGCGTCGAACAGCCCATCCACGAAGGTTTCCAGACCTACACGGGCTGGATGAAGGACCCCAAGGCGGGGCCGACCGGCAAGGAAGCGCAGCCGCGCTCACCTGGCAAGGTGTTGTCGCACCGCGTCGAGTACTGCGGCCAGCCGCTGACCGATGCGTTGGCAAAGACGCCTGCCACCTCGCTGGATGCGCCCGCGCGGCAGTACCAGCAGGCGTTCCAGGCACTGAACACCCTGGTCGAGCGCGCTGATGGCTATTTCACCCGCGAAGATTATCGTCGCGATGGTGGTGAAGGGATGCGCAGCCAGCATGCTCCGCTGATGCAGGCCTATGCTGAGTTCTTCAAGGCCAGCGAGGCGATGGATGCGGCGCTGGAAAAGAACGAGAACGATCGTCGCGCCGCGCAGCTGAAGCAGATCGAGGAACGCGAGGGCCACTCGCTGGCGTATTACCACCTGCGCCTTGTCGGTGACGGCAAGCAGCTGGCGATGGCGTTCCAGGGCGACGCACCGGACGTGGCGGCACTGCGCACGCAGCTGGCGGACTATCAGGCGCTGGTGACGGAAATCCAGAATGGTGGTGTCGGCAAGGACGACCCGATGTGGGGCCATGTGCAGCGCTCGGCGGACAAGCTGGTGCGCACGGCCGGGCGCGGTCTCGAGCGCCTGGAGCAGGGCAAGCCGATCACCGCCGATGCGCTGGCGGCCGAGCGCAAGGCATCGGGCAGCTGGCTCACCACCGATCCTGAGGGGGCGCAGTCGACGATTCTGGATGCCTACAACGACCTGGTGACCACCAGCAACCGCATGCGTTGAGGAGGATCCACGCATGGCGTGGATCTACCGAGGGTAGTGCCGGCCGCTGGCCGGCATCTGCCTCAATGGCTGAACGCATCCGGCAGTTCACCACCGCATTTGCGGCAGTGGCGCGCATCCGGTTCATGCCCCTCCAACCCGCAGTGCGGGCAGCCGCGCGAATCCCGGCGTGCGGCCAGCTCGGCTTCGCGCATGGTGCTGGCCAGTTCGGCGGTGTAGATGCCGGTGGGCACGGCGATGATGCTGTAGCCGATCAGGATCAGCACCGAAGTGACGAAGCGGCCGAGCACGGTCTGCGGCACGATGTCGCCAAAGCCGACCGTGGCCATGGTCACCACCGCCCAGTACATGCTGGCCGGGATGTTGGTGAAGCCGTGTTCGGGGCCCTCGATCACGTACATCAGCGCACCGGCGATGATGGTGATGGTGATCACCGTGAAAAGGAACACCAGCACTTTGCGCCGGCTGCGCCACAGCGACGTCATCAACACGCCGCTTTCCTCGATGTAGCGGGTCAGCTTGAGGATGCGGAACACGCGCAGGATGCGCAGCGCGCGCACCACCAGCAGGCTCTGCGCGCCGGGGATGAACATCGACAGATAGGCGGGCAGGATCGACAGCAGGTCGATGATGCCCCAGATGCTCACCGCGTAACGCAGCGGGCGCTTGACCACCGCCAGCCGCAGCAGGTACTCGGCGGTGAAGATGATCGTGAAGCCCCATTCCAGGATGTACAGGCCGGTGGACCATTCGGCATGCAGGTGCTGCACGCTGTCGATCATCACCACCAGGATGCTGGCGATGATCGCCACCACCAGGATCAGGTCGAAATTGCGCGAGGGCCGCGAATCGTGGCGGTAGATGATGTCGAACCACCGGCGGCGCCAGCCGGTCTCGGTGGCGGGGTTCAGCTGGGGGGCAGAAAACGGTCGCATGGGCGCATTGTGCCGCAGGGGTTCCGGCGCGAGAATGGGGATTCCTGAACCCTGCCGACTGCCATGACCGCCGCTACCGATCCGCTGATCTCCCTTTCGCACTACTACCTGCCGGTCTACAAGCCCCGCCAGGTGGTTCTGGAGCGAGGCCAGGGCGCCCGCGTGTGGGACAGCCAGGGCCGTGAGTTCATCGACCTGGCCGCCGGCATCGCCGTGTGTGGCCTGGGCCACAACGATCCGGACCTGGTGGCCGCACTGGTCGAGCAGGCCGGCAAGCTCTGGCACACCAGCAACGTGTTCTACAGTGCGCCGCCGCTGCACCTGGCCGAGGAGCTGGTGAAGGCCAGCCGCTTCGCCGAGCGCGTGTTCCTGTGCAATTCCGGCGCCGAAGCCAACGAAGTGGCGATCAAGATGGTCCGCAAGTGGGCCTCCAGCCAGGGCCGCCCGGCCGACAAGCGGGTGATCATCACCTTCCGTGGCAGCTTCCACGGCCGCACCATGGGCGCGGTGACCGCTACCGCCCAGCCGAAGTACCAGGAGGGCTACGAGCCGCTGCCCGGTGGCTTCCGCTACATCGATTTCAACGATGAGGTGCAGCTGGAAACCGCGATGGCCGCCGGCGACGTGGCGGCGGTGATGCTGGAGCCGATCCAGGGCGAGGGCGGCGTGATGCCGGCCAAGTCCGGCTTCCTCAAGCGCGTGCGCGAACTGTGCGACCAGCACAACGCACTGCTGGTGCTGGACGAGATCCAGGCCGGCATGGGCCGCACCGGCACGCTGTTCGCGCACTGGCAGGACGACGTGGTGCCGGACATGGTCACCCTGGCCAAGGCACTCGGCGGTGGCTTCCCGATCGGTGCGATGCTGGCTGGCCCGAAGGTGGCCGAGACCATGCAGTTCGGCGCGCACGGCACCACCTTTGGTGGCAATCCGCTGGCTGCTGCAGTGGCCCGCGTGGCACTGCGCAAGCTGGCCTCGGCGGAGATCGCCGCCAACGTCAGCCGCCAGTCGAAGGCGCTGCGCGATGGCTTCGCCCGCATCAACGACGAGTTCGGCGTGTTCAGCGACGTGCGTGGCCGTGGCCTGATGCTGGGCGCGGTGCTGAGCAAGGACTTCGCCGGCCAGGCCGGTGCGATCCTCGACCATGCCGCCGAGCAGGGCCTGCTGACCCTGCAGGCCGGCCCGGACGTGCTGCGCTTCGTGCCGTCGCTGAACATCACCGACGAAGAAGTGGCCGAAGGCCTGAAGCGCCTGCGCGCGGCAATTGCCGCGTTCATCGCCGCGCGCTGAAGCCCCGGCGCTGGGGTCGGATCCCTCTCCTGCGGAGAGGGCTCTGACCCCGATCAGCCCACCGCGTAACGCTTCAACACCTTGCCCAGCCCACGGCCATCGCGCACGGTTTCCGCGTGCAGGCCGGCAGCGCGCGCGCCACGCACATTGGCGAACAGGTCATCGACGAACAGCGTGCGCGAAGGCGCCACACCCAGCGCTTCCAGCGTGCGCAGGAATACCGCGGGCGCAGGTTTGCGCAGGCCGAAATCGGCGCTGCAGAACACGCGTCCCTGCAGGGCAGGGAACAGTTCCGGCAGCAGGGTGGGCAGCGCCTGCACCATCAGCGCGCCATTGTTGGTCAGCACTGCGATTGGCAGTTGCAGGGCCTGCAGCCGCTGCAGCACCGCGTGCTGCGGATGGCTGGCGGCCTGGCGCGCGGCGGTCCATGTCGTCACATCGACGGGTCTGCCCAGCAGCGCGCCCAGCCGTGCCAGGTAGGCCGGACCGTCCAGCGTGCCATTGTCGTGCGCGGCTTCCAGCCCGCTGTCGTACAGCGCGGCCTGCACGGCCGGCGTAGGAACCTCCAGCGCCTGCGCCAGGTGCAGCACGCGCTGCGCGCGCTGGTACTGCACCAGCACGCCATCCACATCCAGCAGCAACAGGTCGATCCGCATCGGCCGAGCATGCCATTGCAGTGAGTGCGCGGGAAACCCTGGAGTTGGCATGCGACAGACGGTCGCAGACGGCGCCGCAGGGGGCTGCCTAGAATGGCGCTTGAATCCGCAGGAGATGCAGCGATGAAGGCTTGGATGGTGGCAGTGGGACTGGGTGCGCTGATGCTGGCGCCGTCGGCGATGGCACGGGTGTGTGCGGTGAGCATCGACAGCACCGACCAGATGAGTTTCAGCAGCCGCGAGATCAAGGTTGCCGCCGATTGCAGTGCGGTGGACCTGACCCTGCGCCACACCGGCAAGCTGGCCGCCACCGCGATGGGCCACAACTGGGTGTTGACCCGCAGCGCGGATTACCAGCCGGTGGCGATGGCGGGCATGCGCATGACCCTGGCCGACAGCTACCTGCCGAAGGCCGACAAGCGCGTGCTGGCGCACACCAAGGTGATCGGCGGCGGCGAGACCACGCGCGTGCGCTTCTCTACCCAGGGCCTGCAGAAGGGCGGCGATTACACCTTCTTCTGCTCGTTCCCCGGCCACTTCGCGATGATGAAGGGCAAATTCGTCTTCGGTTGAGCAGCCACGCCTGGCGTGGCTCTACCAGTAGATCCACGCCATGCGTGGATGAAAAAGGGGACGGAGGGGATTAAGTCGTAAGTGCACAAACGACTTAATCCCCTCCGTCCCCTTTTTGTGCCAACCAAGGTTGGCACCTGCCAAGGTGTGCCTCAGCCCTTGGCGGCCTTGAATGCCACGCGTGCAGCGGCGAGGGTGGCCTCGATCACCGCATCGTCGTGCGCGCTGGACAGGAAGCCGGCCTCGTACGCCGACGGCGCCAGGAACACGCCCTGGTCCAGCATCGCGTGGAAGAAGCGGTTGAACGCCGGGATGTCACAGGCAGTGGCCTGCGCGTAGGTCTCCACCTTCTCACTGGTGAAGAACAGGCCGAACATCGCGCCCACGCGGGTGGTGGTCACGGCCACGCCGGCTTCGGCAGCGGCCGCTTCCAGGCCGGCACACAGGCGCGCGGTGCGCTCGGCCAGGTCGGCGTGGAAACCCGGTTGCTGGATCAGCTCCAGCATCGCCAGGCCAGCAGCCATTGCCACCGGGTTGCCGCTCAGCGTGCCGGCCTGGTAGATCGGGCCGGCCGGCGCGATCTGCTGCATCAGTTCGCGACGACCGCCGTAGGCACCCACCGGCATGCCGCCGCCGATGATCTTGCCGAAGGTGGTCAGGTCCGGGGTGATGCCGTAGTGCGCCTGCGCACCGCCGAGGGCGACGCGGAAGCCGGTCATCACCTCGTCGAAGATCAGCAGCGCGCCATGCTTCGTGCACAGTTCGCGCAGGTGCTGCAGGTAGCCCTCGCGCGGCGGGATGCAGTTGGCATTGCCGACCACCGGCTCGATGATCAGGCCGGCGATGTCGTCACCCTGCTGTTCGAACAGCGCCGTGGCCGCTTCGAAGTCGTTGTAGGGCAGGGTCAGGGTCAGTTCGCTCAGGCCGGCCGGCACGCCCGGCGAGGTCGGCACGCCCAGGGTCAGCATGCCGCTGCCGGCCTTGACCAGGAACGAGTCGCCATGGCCGTGGTAGCAGCCTTCGAACTTCACGATGCGGTTGCGGCCGGTGGCACCACGCGCCAGGCGGATCGCCGACAGCGTGGCCTCGGTGCCGGAGTTGACCATGCGCACCATCTCGCACGACGGCACCAGGCGGGTGATGGTCTCGGCCATGGTCACTTCAGCCGCGCACGGCGCGCCGAAGGACAGGCCGTTGTCGATCGCCTTCTTCACCGCCTGGCGCACGGCCGGGTGGTTGTGGCCGACGATCATCGGGCCCCAGGAACCGACGTAGTCGATGTAGCGGTTGCCGTCGACGTCGTACAGGTAGGCGCCGTCGGCGCGCTCGACGAAGAACGGTTCGCCACCGACCGACTTGAACGCGCGTACCGGCGAATTGACGCCGCCCGGCAGCAGCTGCTGGGCGCGGGAGAACAGGGCGTGGGACTGGTCGTGGTTCATGGGGCTTTCCTGGGCATTACGCGAACTGGGCGAGGTAGGCGCGCTGGACCGCAACCGGGTCTTCGGCAGCGAACACGCTGCTGACCACGGCGACCAGATCGGCGCCGGCGTCGATGATGGGACCGACATTGTCCGGCGTCAGGCCGCCGATCGCCACCCGCGGCACGCCCAGTGCGGCGCTTTGCCGCAGCAGGTCGGTATGGGCGCGGCTGGTGGTGATCTTGGTGGTGGTCGGGAAGAACGCGCCGAAGGCCACGTAGCTGGCGCCGGCGGCCACGGCCTTCTCGGCATTGGCCAGCTGGTCGTAGCAGGAGGCGCCGATGATGGCCTCGGCACCGAGCAGGGCGCGCGCGCTGGGGATGTCGCCGTCGGTGCCGCCCAGGTGCACGCCGGCCGCGCCGACCGTCTTGGCCAGCGCCGGGTCGTCGTTGACGATCAGCGGCACGCCGTGTTCCACGCACAGTGCCTGCAGGGCGGTGGCCTGTTCGCGCCGCAGCGCGTCACTGGCGGTCTTGTTGCGGTACTGCAGCCAGGTGGCGCCCGCGGCCAGCAGCGGCGCGGTGCGGGCCAGCAGGCGTGCGGTATCGGGCTCGTCCGGGGTGATCAGGTAGACGCCGCGGGGCGCCGGGGAAGCAGAAGTCATCGATGGCTACCGGTGAGTGGACCGCGATGGGACAATGGCGGCCCGTGAATCCAGCCCTGATTATCCGATGAGCGATGCCACCCCCACCACCTTGCGCACCTGGATGTGCGTGGTCTGCGGCTTCCTTTACAGCGAAGCGGAAGGCTTGCCGGAGGAGGGCATCGCGCCGGGGACGCGCTGGGAGGACATTCCCGAGACCTGGACCTGCCCGGACTGTGGCGTGACCAAGGCCGATTTCGAGATGGTCGAGGTCGATTGATCGCAATGGCCGCCGGGCATGGCCCGGCGCTAGCGGTGGGTGCGGACCGTTGGGGTGGGTGCGGACCGTTGGTCCGCACACCTGACAGAATCAATGCAGCCGTGGCACCGGCCCGCCGAGGTCGATCAGCTTCTCGCGCAGCCACTGCGCATCGCTGGCTTCCGGGTTGCGCTTCAGGTACTGCCCCAGATCGTGGCGGGCACCGGCCAGGTACTCCAGCTGCAGGTAGGCCAGGCCGCGGTCACGCAGCGCATCGTCCTGCTCCGGGGCGAGCTTCAGCAGGCGGTCGGCACTGCGCGCGGCGCGGTCCCATTCGCCGGCCTCGGCATACACGCCGTGCAGGTTGCGCAGCATGCGCATCAGGATCGCGCGCGCTGGCGCCGGGTCAAGGATCTGCGCCAGCACCTGGTCGTCGGGCATCTGCCCGCCCAGGTGTGACTTGGCCCGCTCGCGCAGTTCGTCCACGTCCAGCGGGCGGCCGCCATTGAACGGGTCCATCACCAGCACGCCGTCGTCCACCGGCAGGCGCACCAGGAAATGGCCGGGGAAGGACACGCCGTCGAGCGGAATGCCCAGCCGGCGCGCGACTTCCATCTGCACCAGCGCCAGCGAGATCGGGTTGCCCAGGCGGCGCTCGAATACCTGGTTGAGGTAGCTGTTGCGGGGGTCGTAGTACTCGTCGTGGTCGCCGCTGTAGCCCAGCTCGTCGAACAGGTGGCGGTTGATGGCCGCCATCTTCAACGGGCTGTTGTCGATGCTGTCCACTTCCGAACGGAGGTGCTCGACATGGCTCTGGATCAGCGCGTCGTAGGTGGCCGGCTGCAGATCGGGGTATTCATCGCGCGCGATCAGCAGCGCGGTCGGCAACAGTGGCAGCGCCTCGTCTTCGAGGTCGGCCAGTGCATCCCAGTCGGGGAGTGTGATCCGGTCCTGCATGGCCACAGACTGGCGTCATTCGCAGGCGGTTTCAAGCGGTGTCGCGTGAAAAATTCAGGGGTCAGATCCCTTTCGCACGCGAAAGGGATCTGACCCCTGCAGGGTTGCCGGCCAGCGGCCGGCACTACCGCAGGTGCCGGCCGCTGGCCGGCCGCATCGTTTACTACTCGATGCCCGGGCCGAAGGTCAGCTGGGTGCCGTCCTTCAGCTGCAGCTTCTCGGCCTGGCCGGCGTTGAGCTCCAGCACGTAGCGCGCCGGGCCGCCGCTGGGATAGGGCGGGCACATGTCGCCGGCCGAGCACGGCGGTACGTCGCGCTGCTGGCTGACAAGCTTGCGCTGGCTGTCGAAGTACAGGATGTCCAGCGCGATCTTGGTGTTCTTCATCCAGTACGCCTGCATTTCTTCGCGGTCGTGGATGAACAGCATGCCGTGGTCGGCCGACATCTGGTCGCGGAACATCAGCCCGCGCGCGCGGGTTTCATCGTTGGTGGCCAGCTCCACCTGGTAGCGGGCGCCATCCAGCTCGACCCAATGGCGGGCCGCGTCGGTGGCACAGCCGGCCAGGGCCAGCAGCGGAAGCATCAGCAGCGAACGCAACAGCGACATCGTCAGGATCCTTCGGAAGGGTCAGAGCACGATCGGCGGCTCGCCGCCGACGATCACCACGTCGGCGCGACGGCGCGCGAACAGGCCGACGCAGACCACGCCCGGCAGCTGGTTGAGCTCGCGCTCCAGCTTTTCCGGATCGGTGATCTGCAGGTTGTGGATGTCCAGGATCTGGTTGCCGTTGTCGGTGACCACGCCTTCGCGCCAGGTCGGCTGGCCGCCGGTCATGTCGCGGATCTGGCGGGCGACCAGGCTGCGCGCCATCGGGATCACTTCCACCGGCAGCGGGAATTTGCCCAGCACCGGCACCTGCTTGCTCGGGTCGACGATGCAGATGAAGCGCTCGCTGGCCTCGGCGATGATCTTCTCGCGGGTCAGTGCGGCGCCGCCGCCCTTGATCAGGCACTTGTTGGCGTCGCACTCATCGGCGCCGTCCACGTACAGCGACAGGTTGCCGCTGTGGTTCAGCTCGATCACCTCGATGCCGTGCTGCTTCAGGCGCGCGGTGCTCTGCTCGGAGCTGGACACGGCACCCTTGATGCGGTGCTGGATGCGGGCCAGGGCATCGATGAAATAGGCCACGGTGGAACCGGTGCCGACACCGACGATCATGCCGTCTTCAACGTACTCGATGGCTTTCTCGGCGGCCAGGCGCTTGGCTTCGGACATGGGAGAACTCTCAGGCAGGGAATCAGGATTTCTTTTCCAGCGACAGCAGCAGCTTCCACTGCGCGGCGGTCACCGGGAACACCGACAGGCGGTTGCCCTTGGCAACCAGCGGGAAGCCTTCGCCCAGCGCTTCGGCGTGCAGCTTGATCTCGTCCAGCGCGATCACCTGCTTGAGCTTGCGGTCGAAGGCCACGTCCACCAGCATCCAGCGCGGGTTCTCGCGCGTGCTCTTGGGGTCGTGGTAGTCGGATTTCGGGTCGAACTGGGTGTCGTCCGGATAGGCCGGGCTGGCGACGGTGGCCAGGCCGACGATGCCGGGCACCTTGGTATTGGAGTGGTAGAACAGGATGCCGTCGCCCACCTGCATGCCATCGCGCATGAAGTTGCGCGCCTGGTAGTTGCGCACCCCGTTCCAGGGTTCGACCTTGACCTTGGCCAGGTCATCGATGGAGAAGGCGTCCGGTTCGGACTTCATCAGCCAATAGCGCTTGCGGGCGGTCATGCGTTCACGGGGGCAGCGGAGGGGAACAGGGTGCCGTCTTCGGTGCAGATCGCATCCACCGGCACGTCCCACGACGCCACCGGCAAGGACTCGACCTGCTGCACCGCGAATGCAGCACCGACCAGCCAGGGCGGCGCCGGCCGGTCGTGGCGGAAGGCGAAGCTGCGATCATACCAGCCGCCCCCCATGCCCAGCCGCCGGCACTGTGTGTCGAAGCCCACCAGCGGGGTCACCACCAGCGCCATCTGCGCCGGTTCCAGGGTGTCTTCCACGGCCACGTCCGGCTCGGGAATGCCGTAGCGGTTGCTGGTCAATGCTTGCCCCGGCCGCCACGGTGCGAAGCGCAGCACGTCGCCGGCCAGTACCGGCAGGCAGTAGGTGAGTCCTTCGGGCAGCTGCAGTTGCCAGCGATGCAGGGCGATTTCGCCATCCAGCGCCCAGTAGCCGGCCACGGCGCCTTCGCGCGGGGCGAACGGCAGGGCCAGCAGGGCATCGGCAAGCGATTCGGCGGCGGCGATGCGCTCACCGGCGGAAAGGTCGCGGCGGCGTTGCCGCAGGTCGTGGCGCAGGGCCTGGCGCGGGTCGGTCATGGCAGCGTGCGGCAAGGATCAGCCGCCATTGTGCCGGAAAGAACAAGGGCGACGCCCGAAGACGCCGCCCTTGCTGGAATATTGCATTCTCCGCAATGTCGATGCATGCGAAACGACCTTGAACCCGGGGGCTCAAGTGGGAACGCTGGAGAACCATCGGGCTTCCCGCTACAAGGCGGACCTGCACTCCCGGCGCTGTCGCGCTCCCGGTGTCGTTCTTAAGGGACAAGGCGAATGTTTGCACATGCCGTCGAGTACCGCAGAGAACGCGTGGCCATTATAGCCAGCACGCAGGATCTGGATAGGCCGTTCGTCGGCAACAGTCCGTGCCAATTCAGATACGCGAAAAGGGGACGGAGGGAATTAAGGCGTTTCCGGCACGGAAGGGGCGAATGCGCCTTAATTCCCTCCGTCCCCTTTTTCTACGCGCCGCCGTCGATCGCGCGGTCCAGGCGCCGGTTCAGGTCGGCCAGCGTCTGCTGCAGGGCCACGGCCTGGCGGGCGTTCTCGTCGCGCAGCAGCTGCAGTTCGTGGGCCAGGTTCAGTGCGGCCAGCACGGCGACGCGGTCGACGGCGGCCATGCGGTTGCTGCCGCGGATTTCGCGCATGCGTGCATCGAGCAGGCGCGCGGCGGCCATCAGGCTGTCGCGTTCATCGCCGCCGACACCCACGGTGTATTCACGATCGAGGATGCGGACACTGACCGGTTCGGCGCTCATGTGTGCTGCTCCAGGGATTTGAGCCGGCTGATCATTGCTTCCACCCGCGAGCGTGCCTGCTCGTTCTTGGCCAGCAGCGTGGAACGCTCGGCCACCAGCTGTTCCTGCTGGTGGCGCAGGCTGCGGTTCTCCTCGGCCAGGCGCTGGTTGCGTTCAAGCAACGCTTCCACGCGGGCGGCGAAGTCCTGCAGCTGGGCAAGGGGATCGGCGGGTTCCATGCGGGCACGATAGGCAAGCCGGGTAAGGGCGGTCAAGCGTTGTCGCAGCAAGGCCTGACGGCCGCAGAGAGGATGCCGTGGGGTTGCTACACTACGGGGTCTCACGGGCGCGCGCGTGCGCGCCCCGGGTTTCCTTTCCGAACGAGCCGCACGATGACCGAACTTCCCTCCGTCGACGACGTTACCCGCGCCAGCCAGGAACTGGGCCTGGGCGCCACCGCTGCCGAGCTGCATGGCGCGCTGTGTGGCTGGCTGGCCGCCGGTGGCGCCCCCGGCAACGACTGGCCGGCGCGCGTGCTGGCCGACGACAACCTGCCGCCGGTGGCCGCCGACAGCGTGCTGGGGCAGCTGCTGCAGGCGACCATCAAGCAGCTGGAAGACCGCGACTTCGCCTTCGAACTGCTGTTGAGCGACGGCGACGACGTGTCCGCGCAGGCCGATGCCATGTTCAGCTGGACCCGCTCGTTCCTGGGCGGCTTCGGCCTGGGCAGCGGCGGCCGCCGCCCGGCCCTGTCCGAAGAGGGCGAGGAAGCGCTGACCGACATGGCTAGCCTGGCCCGTGCCTCCAGCGAGGATTTCGAGGCTGGCGGCGATGACGATGACGAAGCCCTGTCGGAGATCGAGGAATTCATCCGCGTGGCGGTGCTGCTGCTGCACGGTGACGTGGTGCTGGCCTCGCGCCATCGGCAGCGCCTGAACTGATGGACATCAAGCAGCGCACCGGCATCGCGGCCGGCGAGTACAAGCGTCGGCGCCGCCAGCTGATGGACATGGCCGGCGAGGACGCGATCCTGGTGCTGCCGGCCGCCGCCGAGAAGGTGCGCAGCCTCGATACCCATTACCCGTTCCGGCAGGATTCGGACTTCCAGTACCTGAGCGGCTTCCCGGAGCCGGAAGCAGTGCTGGTGCTGATCCCGGGGCGACGCCACGGCGAGGCCATCCTGTTCTGCCGCGAGCGCGATGCCGAGCGCGAGGCCTGGGACGGCAGCCGCGCCGGCCAGGAAGGCGCGGTGGCGCAGTACGGCATGGACGATGCGTACCCGATCGATGATCTGGACGACATCCTGCCGGGCCTGCTGGAAGGGCGTTCGCGCGTCTATTACCACTTTGGCCGTGACGCCGATTTCGACCTGAAGCTGATCGGCTGGGTCAACCGCGTGCGTTCGCAGGTGCGCCACGGCGCGCAGCCGCCGCATGAGTTCCTGGAGCTGGGCCACCTGCTGCACGAGCAGCGCCTGTTCAAGTCCGGTTCGGAAGTGGCGCTGATGCACCACGCCGCGCAGATCAGCGTGCGCGCACATCTGGCGGCGATGAAAGCGGCGAAGGCCGGCATCCACGAATACGAACTGCAGGCCGAACTGGAACGCGTGTTCCGCGCCAACGATGCCGTGCCGGCCTACTGCAGCATCGTCGGTGCGGGCCGCAACGGCTGCATCCTGCATTACCGCGACAACAACGCACGTTCGCGTGACGGCGAGCTGGTGCTGATCGATGCCGGCGCAGAATATCGCGGCTATGCCAGCGACATCACCCGCACCTTCCCGGTGAATGGCCGCTTCAGTGCCGAGCAGCGCGCGCTGCACGACCTGGTCGGCGATGCGCAGGCTGCGGCGCTGGCCCAGGCCAAGCCGGGCGTGCCGTACGAGGCCGGCCACCTGGCGGCGGTGCAGACCCTGACCGAGGGCCTGCTGCGGCTGGGCCTGCTGAAGGGCACGCTGGAAAAAAACCTGTCCGAAGGCCAGTACCAGCGTTTCTACCGGCACAAGACCGGGCACTGGATCGGGCTGGACGTGCACGATGTGGGCGATTACCGCCTGGCGGGCGATTCGCGCCTGCTGGAGCCGGGCATGGCGTTCACCATCGAGCCGGGGCTGTACATCGGCGTGGACGACACGACGGTGGAACCGCGCTGGCGCGGTATCGGCATCCGTACCGAGGATGACGTGCTGATCACCGATGACGGCCATCGCGTGCTGACCGAGGGCCTGGCGCGCAGCGCCGACGAGATCGAAGCGGTGATGGCGGGGTAAGGGGTTTCGGCAGGGCTTGCAGCCCTGCACCTGCTGCAATCAACGTCAACGTCAACTTCAACGTCAACTTCAACGTCAACAGCAAGAGCGGCTTTCCGTGGGATGGCGGGGCACTGTGGGTTTGCGGGGACGGCGCAAGTACGTCCATGTAGCCTTGGTCGCGGCATCCATGCCGCTCACACCCCGCAAACCCACAGTGCCCCGCCTTCGACAGGTTCACGCGGCTGTTGGTGGGTGCCGACCGTTGGTCGGCACATCTGTCAGATATCGAATGAATCATCCACGCATGGCGTGGATCTACTGGCGACTGCGGCCGTTGGAATGCGCGACTGTTGGTAGGTGTCGACCTTGGTCGACACAGAGCGAGCGCAGCGAGCGACCCGCTTTTGCTTTTCCTTTTTCTTTTCCGTGGTTGGACGCGTGCAGGAAACTGTCAAAGGTGGGGCGGGTGGGCCATGCAGGGGCGTTGGCGCCATGGATGGCGCCATCGAGCTTACAGGGACGTACTTGCAGCGTCCCCTGCATGGCCCACCCGCACCGCCAAGCGCGGCTTTTGCTCTAAGCGCCCAACCACGAGGGGCTCAGCCGTTCGCCGCCGCAAACTCCGGCCGCGTCAGGTTGTCCGCTTCGCCCTCGGTGCACAGCACTTCGTCTTCGATGCGGATACCGCCATACGGACGGAAGAAGTCCACGCGGTCCCAGTTGATCGCATCGCCATGGCCGGCGTCCTTCACTTCGTTCAACAGCATGTCGATGAAGTACAGGCCCGGTTCGATGGTCACCACCATGCCCGGTTCCAGTACGCGGGTCAGGCGCAGGTACGGATGGCCCGCCGGGCGCTCGATGCGGCCGCCTTCGTCGCTGGCCGCGAAGCCGGCCACGTCGTGCACCTGCAGGCCGATCAGATGGCCGATGCCGTGCGGGAAGAACGCGGCGCTGACGCCGGTCTCCACTGCGGTCTGCGGCGACACCTTGATCACGCCGAAGTCCTTCAGCACGCCCATCAGCGAAAGATGCGCGTCCACGTGCAGCTGCTTGTAGTCGAAGCCCGGGCGCACCGCCGCGCACATCTGCTGCTGGGCGGCGTCGACGGCGGCGATCATCGCAGCGAATTCGTCGTGGCCCTGCGCGGCGTAGGTACGGGTGATGTCGCTGGCATAGCCGTGCGCGCTTGCGCCGGCATCGATCAGGAAGCTGCGCAGCGGCTGCGGTGCCTTGCGGCCCAGCTCGGTGTAATGCAGCACGGCGGCATGTTCATTCAGTGCCACGATGTTGCCGTAGGGCAGCTCGTTGGCGTCCTGGCCCACCGCCTGGCAGTACGCCATGTGGATGCTGAACTCGTCGGCGCCGTTGCGGAACGCGGCTTCGGCGGCGCGGTGGCCGCGCACGCCCAGCACCTGCGCCTGGCGCATCAGCGCGATTTCATACGGCGTCTTGCTGCCGCGGTGCCATTCCAGGTAATTCACCACCGCCGCCGGGTTGTTGGGCACGTAGTTGCCCAGCGCGCTCTGCGGCTCGCCGAGAATCGCGCAGCGCGACGGATCGGCCGGCAGCAGGGCCAGCGCGTCTTCGGGCTTGCGGATGATGTGGATGTCGAAGTGCTCCACCCACCAGCCGCTCGGCGCATCCGGCACCACGTGCCAGTAGTCGAAGGGCTGGTGGAAGATCACCGCCGGGCGCTTGCCGGGGGTGAACACGATCCAGCTGTTGGGCACCCGGGTCAGCGGCAGCCAGGCCTTGAACTGCGGATTGACCGCGTACGGGTAGTCGCGATCGTCGAACACCTGGTAATGCAGGGTGCCACTGGGCACCACCAGGTGATCGAAGCCGCCGCGGGCCAGCGCCTGTTCGGCACGTCGGCACAGCACGGCCAGGTGGTCGGGATACAGGGCGCCGGGGTCTTGCTGGATCATTGCGGTGGCTCGACACGGAAAACGGCCCTAGATTCTGCCGCATACCGGGAAAAACCGCTGTGCTGGAACCGGCACTCAGGCCGTCGAAACCGGTCCCTCGTCGCTGTCTTCGCCTACCCACTGGCGCAGCAGCTGCCGATGCTCGCGTGACAGGGTGAGGAAACGGAAGCCGGTCCAGCTCTGGCCCGGCGCATGCGCCGGTTCGCTCCACAGCAGGTGCACGCCCACATCGATGGCCTCGTGGCGACCGTCGCCCATCGGCAACGGGAAGCGGAACTGGTACAGCGCATCCTCGCGCAGCGGCGTGCTGGCCAGCATCAGCATGCCGGTCTCGGAGACATTGCCGAGCCGGCCCACCACGCTTTCGCGCATCTGGTCGGTGACCGGCACCAGGTCCGAGACCTGGCGGCGCGGCGCGCGGCGGGTGTCCTGCGGCGGTTGCGTGTTCAAGCGGACGTCTCCTTGGAACGGCCGCCGGCCAGCGCACGCAGCGCGCCGAGGCTGGCCTGCCATGCGCGATCGACCAGCCGGCCCTTGTCTTCGGTGACCAGCTGCGCGCGTCCGGCGCTGATCTGCCGGGCCAGCGTATCGAGGTCGGTATCGGCGATCTTCTGCCCTCGCGGATTGACGAACAGGGCGTGGCCGGTCAGCAGGCTGTACCAGGACAGGCGCTGCCGGCGCAGGGTGCCGTCACCGCTGTCGATGTCGAACCAGCTGCCAAAGGGCAGGGTGGCCAGCTGCTGGTAGGCGGCCTCTTCGGCGCTGCTACGCGGTGCGGGCGGGGCATTGCCGCTGCCGCTGGCGGCATGTTCGCCCAACCGTGCACGCGCCTTCAGCCGTGCACTGAGTTCAGTGCGCGAGGTGCTTTCGTCCTCGCCACCGGGCGTGGCCAGGCGGCGGGCAACGGCGGCTGCTTCTTCGGCGTGATAGCCGACCTGCACGAGCGCGGACTCGACATCGCTGGCCAGCGATGCATCGGTACCGCCGGGCGCATCGACCGCCTGCGCGGTTACCGCAGCGATGCGTTCGGTCTGGTGCAGGCGCTCCTGCCACTGTGGTGAATCGTCGCCATGGCGCAGGCGGGTGAGGGTGAGTGCATCGGCCCAGGCCTGGCGCAGCAGGGTCTGCACGAAGCGCGGCGGTTCCTGTGCGTCGCAGCACTGGTCGATCTGTGCATTGGCCTGGCGACGCGCCAGTTCCAGCCGTTCCTTGCCACGCGCGGCCTCGACATGGCGGCGCTCGGCCAGCTCGGCGCGATGGGCCGCCGCGCGCTGGTGCTGCTGCACGTCTTCGTTGGCGGTGGCGAAGGCTTCGGGCGAGCGCGCATCCTGGCCGAGCAGGCCCTGCACGCTCTGCGCCATGCGCTGCAGCAGCTGGGGGTCCACATCATCGTCGCCCAGCCAGTTGGCGCCGACTTCGGCAATCTGGTTGAGCAGTTCGCGTGCAGGGTGTTCGTCGCGCACGAAGAAGCCGGGGTCGGCCATCGCCGCGCGCGCCAGCGGTACCTGCAGGCGCGCCAGCAGGGCGGCCGGCACCGGGTCGGGGCGCTGCTGTTGCTGCACCTGCTGCATCAGCATGCGCAGCAGGTCGAGGTTGTCGCGGTCGTGGCTGCCCAACTGGGCCTGCGCGCCGTGCTCGCTGCGCAGCTGGGCGACTACCGCAGCCTGCAGGTCGGCGACGCCGGTGGCCGCGCTGGACTGGGCCTGCAGCCGCGCGAGGACCGCATCGACGGCCGCACTGGGCACGGCAGCGGCATCTGCGGGGGGGGCCGTGGCGTGGCGCGCCTGTTGCAGCAGCTCATGCAGCGCACTGCCGGTGGACGTGGTCACGCCCGGGGCTGTGGCACCCGGGGCGACCGCATCATTGAAGGCGTCCTGCACCAGGTTCGACCAGGAACCGGCCGGAGCGGAGCCGTTCCAGCCGGTCAACGGCGCGGCGGCACGCTTGGCAGGCTGGGTTGTGCGGCCGCCGCCCACCGACTGGGTGATGATCCGCCGGGTGCTCGACGAGCGCGCCAGGTACGGGGTGTAGACCAGCCCCGGCAGCACGCCGTGCTGGGCCAGCAGCGCATTGGCGCGGTCCAGCACATCGCCCAGGCGCTCCAGCACCTGCCGCTCGAAGCTGCGGTACAGCGCAAGCTGCACCTCCACGCCGAGTGCGTCCTGTTCGGCGATCCGGCGCACCATCGCGCACAGGGCCTGCGGTGCCAGTGGCAGGGTGTCGGCCTCGAACGCCGGCGCCGCCGCGAGCACGCCCAGGCGCTGGCCCAGCAGGTTCAGCGTGTTGGTCGAGCGCAGCGTCTCGCGCCGGATCATTTCGGTCAGCAGCAGGTCGCGATCCACCTCATGCTCATCGACCAGCGACAGGCCGAGCATGCCCGGCAGCGGCGGCGGCGAAGCATGGGCCGCCGCCGTGGTGGACGGCGCACGCAGGCCCACCAGCGCCTCGGCCACGGCATCGAGCATGCGGTCGGCGAAGTGGCCGGCGAAGGCATGCAGCTGGCCACGCTGGGCCATCAGGTCCGCCTGCTGCATCGGATTGCGTGCGCGGTCGGCGTCGTGCAGCAGCGTCTGCTCCAGCGCTTCGACGGTCAGGATCAGGGGCGCGGCCAGCGTTTGCCGGCACAGGCCGATCAACGCACCCAGCAGCTCACGCACCCGCGGTGGCAGGTCGCTGGCGGCCAGGCGGGCTTTGTCGGCAGAGGTGATGGAAAAGACAGCTGACATCGGCGAGCGGTACCCGGATTCCCGCGGATCGATCCTGTGAATCTACCGTGTCGGCCGCAGTCGGCGCTACTTTAGGGTGAACGTGTCTCACCTTCGCTGGGCAGCGCCGACGGATGAACGGTAGTGCCCGCCGCTGGCCGGCAGCGCTGTCTTCACCGGAGTGCCGGCCAGCGGCCGGCACTACCGGCTACGGCGGAAGCCTTATTCCTCCAGGAACAGGCTCACCACATCGTTGGTGAAACGGCGGCCCAGCTCGGTCGGCTGCACATGGCCATCCGTCACGTCCAGCCAGCCGCGCTGAACGGCCTCGGCCAGGGGGGCATCCAGCACGCTGCGTGGCAGCCCGGTACGCGACTCGAAATCGCGCAGGCCGAAACCTTCGTGCAGGCGCAGCAGGTTGAGCATGTACTCGAACGGCAGGCGCTCGGGCGCGATCACATCGTCACCACCGAACGAGGCCGGGGTGCCCGCGCTGTCCAGGTAAGCCTGCGGATGCTTCAGCTTCCAGCGACGCAGCACGTGTTCTTCGGCACCCGAGCTGATCTTGCCGTGCGCGCCGGCACCGATGCCCAGGTAGTCGCCGAAACGCCAGTAGTTCAGGTTGTGCGCGCTCTGCCGGCCGGGGCGTGCGTAGGCGCTGACCTCGTACTGGCCGAAGCCGGCCTGTGCCAGCAGTGCCTGGCAGTGTTCCTGCATGTCCCAGGCGTTGTCTTCATCGGGAATACCCTGCGGCGGCCGCGCGAAGAACACCGTGTTCGGTTCCAGGGTCAGCTGGTAGTGCGAGATATGCGCCGGCTGCAGCGCGAACGCACGTTCCAGATCGGCCTCGGCGCCGGCCAGGGTCTGTTCCGGCAGCGCGTACATCAGGTCGATGTTGAAGTTGTCATAGCCCGCGTCCTGCGCCATCTTCACCGCGCGCTCGGCTTCGCCACTGTCGTGGATGCGGCCCAGGCGCTTGAGCATGGCGTCGTCGAAACTCTGGATGCCGAAGCTGAGGCGGTTCACGCCGGCCGCGCGGTAGCGGTCGAAACGGCCATGCTCGGCGGTACCCGGGTTGGTTTCCAGGGTGATTTCGGCGTTGGGCGCGAAGCGCAGGCGCGCGCTGGCCTGCTGCAGGAAGCGGTCGATCGCTTCCGGAGGGAACAGGCTGGGCGTGCCGCCACCGAAGAACACGCTGTGCACCACCCGGCCCCAGACCAGCGGCAGGTCCTGGTCGAGGTCGCGCAGCAGGGCATCGATGTAGGCATCGAACGGCAGTTCGCCCTTGGCCTGGTGCGAATTGAAATCGCAGTACGGGCACTTGCGCACGCACCACGGCAGGTGCACGTACAGCGACAGCGGTGGTGGCACGAGCCGCGGCGGGGTGTCGTGGTCAGCGGAGCAGGCTTCGCCGGGCAGGTGGTTGCAGTGGTCGTGGGCGTGCGGCATGGGCTTCATCGGTAGTGCCGGCCGCTGGCCGGCTTCCCTGGTTCGATCGGGTGGCGTCAGTACAGCGTCGCCAGCTGCTGCTTGAGCTGTTGCAGGGCAATGGCACGGTGGCTGATGGCGTTTTTCAGGGCCGGCTCCATCTCCGCGGCAGTCAGGCCGTGGGTGGTGTCCAGGAACACCGGGTTGTAGCCGAAACCATTCGTGCCACGCAGTTCGCGGATGATCCGCCCTTCCCAGCGACCTTCGCAGATCAGCGGCTGCGGATCGGTGGCGTGGCGCAGCAGCACGATCACCGCATAGAAGCGGGCGCCGCGCTGGCCATCGGGAATGTCGGCCATCGCCTCCAGCAGCTTGGCATTGTTGGCTGCGGCGTTGGTCGGGTGGCCGGCATAACGCGCGCTGTACAGGCCCGGCGCACCGCCGAGGGCATCGACGATCAGGCCCGAATCATCGGCCAGCGCCGGCAGGCCGGTCGCTTCGCAGGCCGCGCGCGCCTTCAGCAGCGCGTTCTCGACGAAGGTCAGGCCGGTCTCTTCCACGTCGCCCAGGCCCAGCTCGGCGGCCGACGTGATCTGCAGCGGCAGGTCGGCGAGGATCTCCTGCATCTCCACCAGCTTGCCGGCGTTGTGGCTGGCCAGTACCAGTTTCTTCATTGACGGGGCTCCAGCAGGTCCCAGGTGTTGCCATACAGATCGCGGAACACCGCGACCGTTGCATAGGGTTCTTCGCGCGGCGCTTCCAGGAACTCGACCCCGGCGGCCAGCATCGCCGTGTGGTCGCGGTGGAAGTCGTCGGTGTTGAGGAAGAAGGCGACGCGGCCACCGGTCTGGTTGCCGATGCGGCTGCGCTGTTCCTCATCGCTGGCACGGGCCAGCAGCAGGGCGGCAGCGCTGCCGTCGGTCGGCCCCACCACCACCCAGCGCTTGTGGCCCTGGTCGATGTCCTCCAGCAGTGCGAAGCCGAGCTTGCCGGTGTACCAGGCAATGGCTTCGTCATAGTCGGCCACCACCAGGGTGGTCAGGGCGATGCGGCGGTTCATGCCGACAGCGCCGCCTGCTGTGCGTCCAGCAGCTCGCGCACGCCCTTTTCAGCCAGGCCCAGCAGCGCGTCCAGCTCGTCGCGACGGAAGGCATGGCCTTCGGCGGTGCCCTGCAGTTCGATGAAGCCACCGCCGTCGTTCATCACCACGTTCATGTCGGTGTCGCAGTCGCTGTCTTCGGCGTAGTCCAGGTCCAGCACCGGGGTGCCGCGGTACACGCCCACCGACACCGCTGCCACTGCGCCCAGGATCGGGTTGCGCTTGATGTCGCCACGCTTCATCAGCACGTTCACCGCATCGACCAGGGCCACATAGGCGCCGGTGATGGCAGCGGTGCGGGTGCCACCGTCGGCCTGCAGCACGTCGCAGTCGAGGGTGATGGTGCGCTCGCCCAGCGCATTGCGGTCCACGCAGGCACGCAGGCTGCGGCCGATCAGACGCTGGATCTCCAGCGTGCGGCCGCCCTGCTTGCCACGGGCCGCTTCGCGGTCGCTGCGGGTGTGGGTGGCGCGCGGCAGCATGCCGTACTCGGCGGTCACCCAGCCTTCGCCCTTGCCGCGCAGGAAGCCCGGCACGCGGTTCTCGACGCTGGCGGTGCACAGCACGCGGGTTTCACCGAAGCAGACCAGTACCGAACCTTCGGCGTGGCGGGTGAAGCCGCGTTGGATGACGACCGGGCGGAGCTGGTCGGGCTGGCGGCCGCTGGGGCGGGAATCGGACATGGTGCGGGTTCCGTAATGGCGAGGGAGTACGCCGCCACGCCCGCGGCCTTCACGGGGCGGACAAGGGGGCTCTGGTGAGGGCGCTAGGGTACCATTCCCCCTTTGCACGCACCGGACACAATCCATGATTCGAAGCATGACCGCCTACGCCGGCGGCGAGCGGGTCACCCCGTGGGGCACGCTGGGCTGCGAGCTGCGCTCGGTCAACCACCGCTTCCTGGAGGTCGGCACCCGCCTGCCCGAGGAACTGCGGGCGCTCGAGCCACAGCTGCGCGAGCGTATCGCCGCGCGCCTGAGCCGCGGCAAGCTGGATCTGGTGATGCGCCTGCGCGCGCCGGAAGCGGCCGCCAACCTGCAGGTGGACGAGGCCCTGCTGGGCCAGCTGGGCCGCCTGGCCCACCGCCTGACCTCCGATTTCCCCAACCTGCAGGTCAGCTTCACCGATCTGCTGCAGTTGCCGGGCGTGACCCGCGGCGAGGCCACGGATGCCGCCGCCCTGCAGGTCGAGGCGTTGGCCCTGCTGGACCAAGTACTGGACGGCTTCGTCGAGGCCCGTGAGCGCGAAGGCGGCAAGTTGTCGGCTGCCATCAGCGAACGCGTGGACGGCATCGAACGCATCGCTACCGAAGTGCGCACCTTGATTCCGGCCATTCGCGACGGCCAGCGCGCCAAGCTGGCCGCACGCCTGGCTGACCTGCCGCACCCGGTCGACCCCGGCCGCGCCGAGCAGGAGCTGGTGCTGTGGCTGCAGAAGCTGGACGTGGATGAAGAACTGGACCGCCTCGGCAGCCACATCGTCGAGATCCGCCGCGTGCTCAAGCAGCGCGAGCCGGTCGGCCGCCGCCTGGACTTCCTGCTGCAGGAGTTCAACCGCGAAGCCAATACGCTGGGGTCGAAGTCGGTGGACAGCCGTACGTCCAATGCCGCGGTTGAGCTGAAGGTGCTGATCGACCAGATCCGCGAACAGGTGCAGAACATCGAGTGATGTTGCATCCAGCGATACAGCAGGGGCGCCTTCGGGCGCCCTTGTCGTTTCAGTGCATCAGCGCACGTTGACGCCCGCCGCTCCCTCGCCCAAGCGCCCCACCACGGCGGCCTGGCCGAATCCGGCATCATGGAAGCAGGCCAGCACCGCATCCACTGCCTCCGGGGCACAGGACACCAGCAGGCCGCCGCTGGTCTGCGGGTCGGTCAGCAGTGGCTGCCAGTGGGCGGCCAAGCCCTCGGCGAAGCGCACCTCGGTGCCATACGAGGCCCAGTTGCGGTTGGAGGCGCCAGTCACGCAGCCGCGTTGCAGCAGGTCCAGGGTCTGCGGCAGCAGCGGCACCTGTGCACTGTCCACTTCGGCGGCGACGCCGCTGGCACGGCACACTTCCAGCAGGTGGCCGAGCAGGCCGAAGCCGGTGACGTCGGTCATGGCATGCACGCCGTCCAGCGCGGCCAGCGGCACGCCTACGCTGTTCAGGCGGGTGGTCGACTCGATCATCTGCCGGTAGCCCTCGGCATCCAGCACTTCTTTCTTCAGCGCCGACGAATACACGCCCACGCCCAACGGCTTGCCCAGCACCAGCACATCGCCGGCGCGGGCATCGGCATTGCGCTTGAGCCGCTGCGGATCGAGCACGCCGATCGCGGCCAGGCCGTAGATGGGTTCCACCGAGTCAATGCTGTGGCCACCGGCCACCACGATGCCGGCATCGGCGCAGGCGCGTTCGCCACCCTGCAGGATGCCGCGGATGGTGTCCTGCGGCAGGCTGTTGATCGGCATGCCGACGATGGCCAGTGCGAACAGTGGCCGGGCACCCATCGCGTACAGATCCGACAAGGCATTGGTGGCGGCGATGCGGCCGAAGTCGAACGGGTCGTCGACGATCGGCATGAAGAAATCGGTGGTGGCGACGATCGCCTGTCGGTCATCGAGGCGGTACACCGCCGCGTCGTCGCTGGTCTCACGGCCGACCAGCAGCTCAGCCGGTGCCGGAAGCGCTGGAGCGCCGCGCAGCAGTTCGGACAGCACGCCCGGGGCGATCTTGCAGCCGCAGCCGCCACCGTGGGCCAGCGAGGTCAGTCGTTGCGGGGCATCGGCCGTTGAAGGAGCGGGGGACTGCGCGTGCGTGGCCATGCCGACATCTCCTGCGGAAACACGAATGGCGGAAGGCAGCAGGAGTCGAACCTACCAGGGAACGATCGACGCCCCCTACTGGGTTTGAAGCCCAGCCGCATGCCCGGATGCGCATGCCTTCCGAAAGTACGGCGGTACCGGTGGGCTCAGTCGCGGGCTGCGTTCCACTGCAGGTCGCCGCGCGGCCGATGCTGGTCACCGACGCGTCGAGTGTAGCCAACGCGATTGAAGAACTCCAAGATCTGGATGCTGCGTTTGCGGCCCAGGCCGATGGCATCGCGGAAGGCCGCCGCGTCCACCGTGCCGGTGGCCTGTGACAGCTGCGCGACGATCGCGGCCAGCTCGGTGATGCGGGCCGGTGCATAGAACAGGTCCGGTACCACCTGGAATAGATCGCCGCGCGCTGCGGCCCGGCGCAGGACCGCCCGGACATCCTCCTCGGCCAGGCCGATATCGGCGGCCAGGGTGCGCACCCACGGCGGATCGAAACCACCGGCGTGCAGCTGCGGCAGCACACGTTCCAGCAGAAGACGTTCGCGCTCCGGTGGTGCATGGTTGTGACCGGGCAGGCGCCACCAGGCGCCCACGCGCTGCAGCGTGCCATCGGCCAGCAGGTCCTGCAGCAGGGCATTCCAGAGGCCCGCTGCAAGCGAGGGCAGGGTGCTGCGCTGCAGGCGGCCGCTGTCGACACCGGGTTCGTCCGGGCGTCGCTCGTGCCAGCCGCGCAGCGAGGCGATCACCTGCTCGCGCAATGCCTGCCAGTGCGAGGCGAGAATGATCACCGTGTCATCGCTGCTGACGATACGCTGTGCGTCTGCAGGCAGATCGATCTGGCCGGCGGCACGCCGGCAGTAGCGCTGCAACGCGGCCATCGGAATGCCGAAGGGAGCCTGCTGCAACAGCGGGCCGATTCCCGCACCCGCGGCCAGCTGCTCCAGCGCCCCAAGCCATGCGAGCCGTGCCGGGCTGCGCCGACGCCGCTGTGGCGGGTCCGGGTCGAGCACGACGCCACCGCCCAGCGTGTGGGTCGCGGCGGAATCGCGGGCGATGAAGCGATCACCACACATCGCACAGGCCGGCGTCTCGAACACCAGCTGCACGAGCTGCCCATTGCCGTGATCGTCGTCCTCCAGCAGAACCACATGGGCCTGCCGGTGCATCGTGCCCCAGTGGATGTGCAGGGGTGCCCAGTCGCGCAGTGGTGCCGCCCGTGCGGACAGCCGCAGGCGCACATCGATGCGGGTGGTGGCCAGCAGCGCGCGCGGGTCGGCGATCCAGTCGCCACGATGAATCTCGTCGCGGGCGATGGCGGCCAGGTTCAACGCACAGCGCTGCCCGGCCATGGCGTGTTCGCTGGGCTGGCTCTGCGCGTGGATGCTGCGCACGCGGACATCGGTGGCGGCGGGCATCAGTTGCAGGTGCTCGCCCACCGTGGCGACGCCGCCATGCACCGCGCCGGTCACCAATGTGCCGTGGCCCGCCAACGAGAACACGCGGTCCACCGGCATGCGGAACAGCTCGCTGCGCAGCGCGGCCTGGCGCGCGTTGGCATCGCCCGCGGCCCATGCGTGCAGGTGGGCGCGCAAGGCGTTGATGCCGGCGTCATTGGCTGAAGTGCTGTTGCAGGCGAATACGGGGGAATCCTGCAGCGGCGTCGCGGCCAGCAGTGCGGCGATCTCGATCTCGACCCGGGCGATGCGCGCGGCGTCCACGCGGTCGATCTTGGTCAGCGCCACCGCGCCGCGATCCACGCCCAGCAACTGCAGGATCGCCAGATGCTCGCGGGTCTGCGGCATCACGCCGTCGTCGGCGGCGACGACCAGCAGGGCGACATCGATGCCGGTGGCGCCGGCCACCATCGTGTGCACGAAGCGCTCATGGCCCGGCACGTCGACGAAGCCCAGCATCGCCTCGGCACTCCCGTCGCCCGTGCCTTCCACCGGGACATAGGCATAGCCCAGTTCGATGGAGATGCCGCGCGTACGTTCTTCCTGCAGGCGGTCGGTCTCGATGCCGGTCAGTGCCCGCACCAGGCTCGTCTTGCCATGGTCGATATGCCCGGCGGTGCCGACGATCATGCCTGCAGCGTGCTCCATTGGGCGAGGAAGTCCGCTTCGTCGGCCGGTTCCAGGCAGCGCAGGTCCAGCCACAGCGCGTCATCGGCGACGCGCCCCAGCACGGGTCGCGGCAGCTGGCGCAAGCGCTTGGCCAGGCGATCCAGTCCGCCACGGCGCGCGCTGGTAATGCGCAGCCCGGCACTGGCCAGCTGCGCCTGTGGCTGCGCACCGCTGCCGATCTGGCTGTGCATCGATGCCCGTTCAAGATCGTAGTCGGCCGCGAGCGCAGAACGCATCGGCTGCAGCAGGCGCTGGGCCTGCACATCAATGCCCTCCTGCGTGCGCGACAGGGTACGCAGGGTCGGCAGCCGTTGCGCCAGCAGCTCCGGTTCGCGGTACAGCGCCAGCACCGCTTCCAGCGCGGCCAGGCCCATCTTGTCCATGCGCAGTGCGCGCTTGAGCGGGTTGCGGTTGATCCGTGCGATCAGGTCGGCGCGACCGGCGATGATGCCGGCCTGTGGCCCGCCCAGCAGCTTGTCGCCACTGAATGAGACCAGGTCAGCGCCGGCCGCCAGTGTTTCCTGCACGGTCGGCCCGTGTGGCAGGCCGAACGTGGCCAGATCGCACAGGCTGCCGCTGCCCAGGTCCACCACCAGCGGCAGGCTGTGCTCGTGCGCGATGGCGGCCATTGCCGCCGTGTCGACCTTGGCGGTGAAGCCGGTGATCGCGTAGTTGCTGGCATGCACTTCCATCAGCAGCGCCGTGCGGGTGCCGATGGCGTGGGCGAAGTCGGCCGGGTGGGTGCGGTTGGTGGTGCCCACTTCCAGCAGCCGCGCGCCGGCACTGCGCATCACATCGGGAATACGGAAGGCACCGCCGATCTCCACCAGTTCGCCGCGCGACACCACCACCTCGCGGCGATTGGCCAGGCTGTTGAGCAGCAGCAGCACCGCCGCCGCATTGTTGTTGACCACGGTGGCGGCTTCAGCGCCGGTCAGCTCGCAGATCAATGCCTGCACCCGCGCATCGCGATCGCCGCGGCGGCCGCGGGTGATATCGAATTCCAGGTCAACCGGTGCGGTCATCGCGCGGGTGACGGCGTGCACAGCGGCATCGGGCAGCAATGCGCGGCCGAGGTTGGTGTGCAGCACGGTGCCGGTCAGGTTGAACATCGGTTGCAGGTCCAGCCGTGCATCGGCGGTGAGTGCGGCGTCGAGCGCCGCGACCAGTGCCGGGCCTTCAATGGCCTGGTGCAACTGCTCGGCCGAGAGCTGCGCGGCACTGATGCGTTCACGCAGCGCCTGCAGATGTACGCGCAACAACTGGGTGATGCGGCTGCGGCCGTGGCCCTCGATCAGTGCTGCCAAGGCAGGCAGGCGCAGCAACCGGTCCAGCGAGGGCAGGGCTGACACCGATGCCGGGGTGGGGGGCGTGGCTGTCATCGCCTCACTCGCCGTCGGACTGCCACAGCAGCGGATTCTGGCTGGCGCGTGCATACCCTTCCTCGCCCAGCAGCAGGTCCAGCGCCAGCGTGCCGAGGTCGTCGGCCACCGGTTCCAGTGACGGGTCCTTTTCCAGGTACAGGATCTTGCGGTAGCTGTGGCAGTGGTCGCAGGTTTCGGCACGTACCGCGCTCTCGCGCACGGCCTGACCGGTATCGCCGTCGGCATCAGCCAGGGCGCGATAGGCGATGTCCTTGCCGGCGGCACCACACTGGCTGCACTGCACGCGCACGTAGTGCCACTGGCAGGCGCACAGCGAGCACGACAGGTAGCGGTAGGACGCATAGGGCGGCCGGGCCTGCACCACACTGGCCACAGGCAACGTGCCGCACAGCGGGCACAGGCCCGGTGCATCGGCCAACGGTCTAAGGTCGGTGGGGCGGAAGCTGTCCGCCAGCACGGCCCAGTACACCTGCAGCGCGTTCATCACCAGCAGCGCAGCGACTGCGTCGACCGCGGGCGCGTCGTCGCGTTCCAGTACGGCGTGGGCCTGCGCATCCAACCAGGTGTCATTGGCGGCGGCGACGCGCAGCAGTTCCTGCCGCGTTTCCGCCGGCAGCCCCGTTTCGTCGGCGCAGTGCCGGCACAGCGTGCGCAGCCAGTCGCGCCAGCGCCCATCCAGATGAAGTGTGTTGGCCGGCCGCAACGGCATGCCGGCACTGGCGGCCGCACTCGACTGCTGCGCGCGCGCGTGGTCCTGCAGCGCCTCGCGTAGCTGCGGTGTCAGCTCCTCCACCAGCGCCTGCTGTGCATCGGCCAGCGCCGCCAGCAGCTGCAGGTAACCGCCGATGGCGCTGTGTGCCGCCAGACTGCGCAGCCGGTCCGCACGTGCGGCGAACAGCGACTCGGTATCGGGCAGGATGATGCGCGGAACATCGCGCGAGGCCAGCGTCTCGATCTCACCGGGTTCAAGGATGCGTTGCGCCATGCAGGGCCAGCCAGAAGAACCAGCCTCCATCCTCGCCGTTGTCAGCGCTGGCGTCCAGCGTGTTCCAGGCAAAGCAGTCGAGCATGGCTCGACTCTACAAAAACCGGATTCGGTTGTTGCCGTGTTCATCGTGTCAACCAAGGTCGACACCCACAAACAGTACCGGGGAACTGTCGAAGGCGGGGCACTGTGGGTTTGCGGGGTGTCCGCGGCATGGATGCCGCGGCCAAGCCCCCAGGGACGGGTTCACGGCGTCCCCGCAAATCCACAGTGCCCCGCCATCCCACGGATAGCCGCTGTTGCTGTTGCCTTGGCTTGAGGCGGGTGCAGGGCCGCAGGCCCTGCCGCTAACCCTGTTCCCGCCGCCCGCGCAGGATGTCCCGGAACCACTGCCGGTGATGCTTGTACGCCCACCCGTAGGTCACCTTGCCCTGGGTCATCGCCCGCACCGAGCCCTTGATCCAGATCGCCGCATAGATGTGCACCACGATCGCGCACACCAGCACCCAGCCGAACAACGCATGGGCGAGCACCGAGAAGCGGATCACCCCGATCGGGAAGAAGTGGCTGAAGTACTGCCGCCAGATCACGAAGCCGGTCAGCAGCAGCGCTGACAGGCAGCCAATGATCGCCCAGAACAGCAGTTTCTGGCCGGCATTGAAGCGGCCCACCGGCGGCAGCTTCTCATCCTCGTTGCGCAGTACATCGCGCATGCCGCGCATCCACGCACGATCGTCCGCGCTGAGGAAGTTGTCACGCCACATCCGCAGCGCCAGCAGTGCAAAGCCGATCACCATGGCCAGGCCGATGAACGGGTGCAGGATGCGCGTCCACGGTCCACCGCCAAACAACTGGGTCAGTGGGAACAGGGCCGGGTGGAACAGCGCCAACCCGGACAGCGCGGTCAGCACGAAGCAGATCGCCACGATCCAGTGGTTGATGCGGGTCGGTGCACGGTAGCGGATGATCTCGCGGGGGCGTGGGGCGCGGCTCATGACCGGTCCTCCTCGATCTTCTCGGCTTCACGCTCGGCGTGTTCTTCCTCTTCCTCGTTCACCGTGTTGCGGCCGATGCCGATGTAGTGCAGGAAGCCGGCGAAGGCGGTGGCGGCAATCGCAAGCACGCCCAGCGGCTTGGCAACGCCCTTCCAGACTTCCACCATCGGGCTGATACGCGGGTCCTTGGGCAGGTCGGCGTACAGCTCCGGCTTGTCCACGTGCTGCAGCACGTACATCACGTGGGTGCCGCCGACGCCCTGCGGGTCGTACAGGCCGGCGTTCTCGTAGCCACGCGATTTCAGGTCCTCCACGCGGCCGGCCGCGTGCTCGGTCATCGCCTGCTTGCTGCCGAAGGTGATCGCGCCGGTCGGGCAGGTCTTCACGCAGGCCGGTTCCTGGCCCACCGCCACCCGGTCCGAACACAACGTGCACTTGTAGGCCTTGTGGTCCTTCTTGGAAATGCGCGGCACATCGAACGGGCAACCGGTCACGCAGTAGCCGCAACCGATGCAGTTCTCTTCCTGGAAGTCGACGATGCCGTTGGCGTACTGGATGATCGCACCGGGCGACGGGCAGGCCTTCAGGCAGCCCGGGTCGCTGCAGTGCATGCAGCCTTCCTTGCGGATCAGCCACTCCAGCTTGCCCTTCTCGTCTTCGTACTCGCGGAACTTCATCACCGTCCACGACTGTTCGCTCAGGTCGGGCGGGTTGTCATAGCTGCCGACACAGCTGCCGACCTCGTCGCGCAGGTCGTTCCATTCCATGCAGGCGACCTGGCAGGCCTTGCAGCCGATGCACTTGCTCACATCGATCAGCTTGGCGACCTGGCCGGTGTGCGCGCCGCGCGCCTCCGGCGAGGGCGTGGTGGTGGCCGAGCGGCGGATGATGTCCAGGGATTGCAGTGACATGGCGTGTCTCCTACACCTTCTCGACCTTGACCAGGATGCACTTCGATTCGGGCGTCTGCGAGTTGCCGTCACCGATGGCGTTGGTCAGCGTATTGGCGATGTATCCGGGCTTGGCCGCACCCAGGAAGCCCCAGTGGATCGGCACCCCCACCTGGTGCACGGTTTTGCCATCGATCTGCAGGGCCTTGATGCGCTTGGTCACCATCGCCACCGCTTCGATATGCCCGCGCTTGGAGCTGACCCGCACGCGGCTGCCGTTGTTGATGCCCAGCTCGTCGGCCAACGCCGCGCCGATCTCGACGAACTGCTCGGGCTGGATGATGGCGTTCAACTTGCCGTGCTTGGTCCAGAAGTGGAAATGCTCGGTCAGGCGGTAGGTGGTGGCCACATGCGGGAACTCGTCCGGCGAGCCGATCTGTGCGCGATCGCTGGCGAACACGCGTGCCGCCGGGTTGTTCAGCGTCAGTGCCTGCCCTGGGCTGAGCGGATTGCTGCGCAGCGGGGTATCGAACGGTTCGTAATGCTCCGGGAACGGGCCCTCGGCCATGCCGGCCTTGGCGAAGAAGCGGGCGATGCCTTCCGGGTTCATGATGAACGGGCCCATGCCGCCGGCGGGATCTTCGTCGGCCTTGAAGTCCGGCACGTCCACGTTGCCCCAGTTCTTGCCGTTCCAGGCCAGCAGCGTGCGGCGCGGGTCGAACGGTTTGCCGGCCACGTCGCACGACGCGCGGTTGTACATCACGCGCCGGTTGGCCGGCCACGCCCAGGCCCAGCCCAGCGTGTTGCCGATGCCGGTGGGGTCGCTGTTGTCACGCCGCGCCATCATGTTGCCGGTCGGGCCCCAGGCGCCGATGTAGATCCAGCAGCCGGATGACGTGCTGCCGTCGTCGCGCAGGTCGCCGAATGCGGCCAGCTGCTCGCCAGCCTTGCGCACCAGCTTGGTCGGGTCCTTCGGATCGAACACGTCGGCCAGCGCCTTGCCGTTGTATTCCATCGCCAGTTCTTCCGGCGTCGGCAGTTCCGGGTTGGAATACTTCCAGGCCAGGTCGCGCACCGGCTCCCACCATGCACCGCCGTCCTTCTCGTACATCGCCTTGATGCGATGGAACAGCTCGGACATGATCTCGATGTCGCTGCGCGCCTCGCCCGGCGGATTGGCCCCCTTCCAGTGCCACTGCAGCCAGCGCGAGGAGTTCACCACCGCGCCGTTCTCCTCGGCGAAGGAGGTGGTCGGCAGGCGGAATACTTCGGTCTGGATCGTGCTCGGGTCGACGTCGTTCAGTGCGCCATGGTTCTGCCAGAAGGCAATCGTCTCGGTTTCCAGCGGGTCCATGCTGACCATGAACTTCAGCTTGGAGAACGCACTGATCAGCTTGCCCTTGTTCGGCGCCGAGGCCAGCGGGTTGAAGCCCTGGCAGATGTAGCCGTGGATCTTGCCCTCGTTCATCAGCTCGTACGCCTGCAGCATGTCGTACGGCTTGTCGAGCTTGGGCAGGTGGTCGAAGCACCAGTTGTTGTCCGCGGTGGCGGCGTCGCCCCACCACGACTTCATCAGGCTGACGTGGAACTTCGGGTAGTTCTGCCAGAACGACATCTGGTTGGCGCGCAGCGGCTTCTGCGTGCGCTTGGCGATGTAGGCGTCGTAGTCCTGCTCGTCCTGCTTCGGCAACGTCAGGTAGCCGGGCAGCAGGTCCGACATCAGGCCGATGTCGGTCAGGCCCTGGATGTTGGAATGCCCGCGCAGGGCGTTCATGCCACCACCGGCCACGCCGATGTTGCCCAGCAGCAGCTGCACCATGGTGCCGGCACGCACGTTCTGCGCACCGATCGAGTGCTGCGTCCAGCCCAGCGCGTACAGGATGGTCATCGCCTTGTCCTTGCCGGCGGTGGACGCGATCATCTCCCACACCTGGCGGATGCTGTCGGCCGGCGTGCCGCAGATGCGTTCGACCATCTCCACGGTGTAGCGCGCATAGTGCTGCTTGAGCAGGGTGTAGACGCAGCGTGGGTCCTTCAGCGTCGGGTCGCTGCGCACGAAGCCATCGTCACCGTACGCGTAGTCCCAGCTGGAGCGGTCGTAGCTGCGCTTCTCTTTGTTGTAGCCCGAATACAGGCCGTCCTTGAAGGCGAATTCGTCCTTCACCAGGAACGACATGTCGGTGTAGTTCAGCACGTACTCGTGCTGGATGCGGTCCTCGGTCAACAGGTAGTTGATCAGGCCGCCCAGGAACACGATGTCGGTGCCGGTACGGATCGGCGCGTACACGTCGGCCACCGCGGCCGAGCGGTTGAAGCGCGGATCGACCACGATCAGCCGGGCCTTGTTGTGTGCCTTGGCCTCGGTCACCCATTTGAACCCGCACGGGTGTGCCTCGGCGGCATTGCCACCCATGATCAGGATCAGGTCGGCATTCTTGATGTCGACCCAGTGATTCGTCATCGCACCACGGCCTAGCGTCGGGGCAAGACCTGCCACCGTCGGGCCGTGTCAGACACGTGCCTGGTTGTCGAATGCCAACATGCCAAGGGAGCGGACGACCTTGTGGGTCAGCACCGCGGTTTCATTGCTGGTGGCCGAGGCGGCCAGCATGCCGGTGGTCAGCCAGCGGTTGACCGTCTGCCCGGCCTCGTTCTTCTGCACGAAGTTGGCATCGCGGTCTTCCTTCATCAGCCGCGCGATGCGGTCCAGCGCATCGTCCCAGCTCAGCCGCTTCCACTCGTTCGAGCCCGGTGCCCGGTACTCGGGGTAGAGCAGGCGCGACTTGCTGTGGATGATGTCGGCCAGGCCGGCACCCTTCGGGCACAGCGTGCCGCGGTTGACCGGGTGGTCCGGGTCGCCCTCGATGTGGAAGATGCTCGGCTCGGCGTTCTTGGCACCGTCGCCGAGGCTGTACATCAGGATGCCGCAGGCCACCGAACAGTACGTACAGGTGTTGCGGGTCTCGGTCGCGCGGGTCAGCTTGTACTGCCTGACCTCCGCGAGCGCGATGCCGGGCGCGAAGCCCATCAATGCCAGGCTGGAGCCGACCAGGGTTGTCCCGGTCACTTTCAGGAACTGGCGGCGGCTCATCGATGGCATGCCGTTCTCCTGGGATGGCGGGGAGGCGCAGGCCTCCGGGCTGTCGTTGGGTACGGCCCGGTTATAGCACAGGCCCCCGGATGCTCATGTGGCACAAGGCCCGGCGCCTGCCGGACGGGCGCGCAACGGGGCCGCTCTGGTAAAGTTGCGTGCCCGCCCCCCGGGGAAGCGTCTGCCGGGCCTGGTTCCAGGATGTTCCGCGCAGCCCCCGCCGTCCTGGCGCGATCCTCCGCGCCGGATCTGGAACATCGAGGAAAAATTTTGCGAAATCAACCCGTTGGATCCCGCGCATGAGCGCCCCGTCGAAGCCGTCGGACGCCGTTGCGCGCGGCACGCTGTACATCGTTGCCGCCCCCTCCGGTGCCGGCAAGAGCAGCATCGTCAATGCCACCCTGGCGCGTGACCCGCAGATCGCCCTGTCGATCTCCTTCACATCGCGCGCGATGCGCCCGGGTGAGGTGAACGGCCAGCACTACCATTTCGTCTCTGCGGAGAAGTTCGAGGAAATGATCGCCGCCGGCGACTTCTTCGAGCATGCCTGGGTGCACGGCGACTGGAAGGGCACCGCCCGCCAGTCGGTGGAGCCGCAGCTGGCCGCCGGCCAGGACGTGCTGCTGGAGATCGACTGGCAGGGCGCGCAGCAGGTGCGCCAGCTGGTGCCGGGCACGGTCACCGTGTTCATCCTGCCGCCGTCCAAGCAGGCCCTGCAGGACCGCATGCGCAAGCGCGGCCAGGACAGCGAGGCGGTCATCGCCCAGCGCCTGGGCGCCGCCCGCGATGAAATGCTGCACTTCAACGAGTTCGACTACGTCATCGTCAACGAGGTGTTCGACACCGCGGTAGACGAGCTGTGCGCCATCTTCACCGCCAGCCGCCTGCGCCGGGAGGCCCAGAAGGTCCGCCACGCCGGCCTGATCCAGGCCCTGTTGACCCCCGATCCGGGCGCAACTGACTGATTCCAAAAGAATCGGGTAGGGGTTGGCTTGATTTTGTCCAGCCCCTGCCAGTACACTCCGTCCCCTTTCCCTCATTCGACTGAGCGGCCGACCGGTCGCCGGGAGCCCGTATGGCCCGCATCACCGTAGAAGATTGCCTGGAAGTCGTTAACAACCGTTTCGAACTGGTCATGATGGCTTCCAAGCGTGCCCGCCAGCTCGCCAACGGCGTGCAGGCCACGCTGGACAACAGCGAGACCGAGGACAAGCCGACCGTGCTGGCGCTGCGCGAAATCGCCGCCCGCAAGATCGACAACGCGCTGATCGACGAAGTCGAGAAGGCCGAGCGTGAGCGTGCCGAGCGCGAAGCGCTGGAGTGGGCCGCCGCGGAAGTGGTCGCCGACGAAGACATGTCCAAGAACGACGATTGATCGCATCGATCAACGTAATCGTTGGATGTGCCGAACAGCCCGCCCCGTGCGGGCTGTTTCGCATTCAGGATTTGCCGTAAACGTCGCGCTGGAATAGGCTGCGGGCATGAACCCAGGCCCCACTGCCAAGGTCGCCGCAGCCCCCACTGCCGCCGTACCCGACTACGTCCTCCAGCTTGAACGCGCCGCCCATTACCTGCCGCCGGAACAGCTGCCGCTGTTGCGCCGTGCCTGGGAAGTCGGAGCCGCCGCACACGCTGGGCAGACGCGCAAGTCGGGCGAGCCCTATATCACCCATCCGGTGGCCGTGGCCCAGGTGCTGGCCGAGCTCGGTCTGGACGTGGAAGCGCTGATCGCCGCGATCCTGCACGACACCATCGAAGACACCCCGCTGACCCGTGAGGCGCTGGCCGCCGAGTTCGGCGAAGCCGTGGCCGAACTGGTCGACGGCGTCACCAAGCTGGACAAGCTGAAGTTCCGCGACCGCCAGGAAGCGGCTGCCGAGAGCTTCCGCAAGATGCTGCTGGCGATGTCGCGCGACCTGCGCGTGATCATGATCAAGCTGGCCGACCGCCTGCACAACATGCGCACGCTGGGCGCGCAGAGCCGCGAAGCACGAGGCCGCATCGCCCGCGAAACGCTGGAGATCTACGCGCCCATTGCCCAGCGCCTGGGCATGAGCCTGGTCAAGAGCGAGCTGCAGAACCTCGGTTTCAAGGCGCTGTACCCGTGGCGCCACGCCATCATCGAAAAACACATCCGCAGCCAGCCGGTGGTGCGCCGCGAGGCGATGGCGCAGGTGGAAGTGCAGCTGTCACAGCGCCTGGCCAAGGAGGGGATCGAGCATCGGCTGATCAGCCGCATCAAGACCCCGTGGAGCATCTACAACAAGATGCGCGACGAGAACAAATCCTTCGACCAGGTGATGGATGTGTTCGGCTTCCGCCTGGTCGTGCGCAGCGTGCCCAGCTGCTACCACGCGCTGGGCTCGGTGCATGCCACCTTCAAGCCGCTGGATGGTCGCTTCCGCGACTTCATCGCCATTCCCAAGGCCAACGGTTACCAGTCGCTGCACACGGTGCTGTTCGGGCCGTATGGCTCGCCGATCGAAGTGCAGATCCGTACCGAGGAAATGGACCTGATCGCTGAACGCGGCGTGGCCGCGCACTGGACCTACAAGTTCGGTGGCGATTCACCCAACAGTGCACAGAGCCGCGCCCACGCCTGGATCGTCGAGCTGATCGACTCGCAGCGCGCCGCCGGTTCCTCGCTGGAATTCCTCGACAACGTCAAGGTCGACCTGTTCCCGGACGAGGTCTACCTGTTCACCCCGAAGGGCAAGATCCTGGCCCTGCCGCGCAACTCCACCGCGCTGGACTTCGCCTACGCCGTGCACACCGACGTCGGCAACATGGCGGTGGCTTCGCGCGTGGACAAGAAACTGGTGCCACTGCGCACCAAGCTGGTGTCGGGCCAGTCGGTGGAGATCATCACCGCGCGCTCGGCCACGCCGAAACCGCAGTGGCTGGAATTCGTGGTCACCAGCAAGGCACGCACCGCCATCCGCCACCAGCTCAAGCAGCTGGAGCACGAAGACGCCGTGCAGCTGGGCCACCGCATGCTCGACCGTGCGCTGGAAGCGATGGATTCGTCGCTGGAGCGCCTGCCGAAGGGGCGCCTGGATGCGTTCCTGGCCGAACACCGCTTCCCGCGCCTGGAGGCGCTGCTGGCCGAGGTCGCACTGGGCAACTGGATGCCGACCCAGGCCGCGCAGGCGCTGATGGCCTACGCCGAACTGCGTGGCGGCCCGCATTCGCGCCACCATTCGCAGGAAAAGATCCTGATCAACGGCAGCGAGCGTGGCGTGGTCACCTTCGCCGGCTGCTGCCAGCCGATTCCCGGCGACGAGATCATGGGCTACCACACCGCCGGCAAGGGCATCGTGGTGCACCGGATGGACTGCCCGAACCTGGCCGAGCTGCGCAAGTCGCCCGAGCGCTGGGTGCCGATCGGCTGGGACACTACCGTCTCCGGCGACTACGACACTTCGCTGGTGGTGGAAGTGGAAAACGGCACCGGCGTGCTGGCGCAGCTGGCCGCCGCCATCGCGCAGAGCCACTCCAACATCGAGCGCGTGGACTACCTGGACCGCGACTTCAACGCCGCCGTGCTGGCGTTCAACATCCAAGTACGCGACCGCAACCACCTGGCCGAAGTGATGCGCCGCCTGCGCCGCCTGTCGGTCGTGCAGTCGGTACGCCGCCAGTAGATCCACGCCATGCGTGGATGATGTCCCGCGGACACATGGGGTCGGATCCATTTCCCGCCGGGAAACGGATCCGACCCCAGCCGATACCGCCCCCACCCGGTACAATCACCGCTCTGTTTTCCCCCAAGCACCGGAGCGACCCATGTCCCGCCAGATCATCAACACCGAAAAGGCCCCCGCCGCCATCGGCCCGTACTCGCAGGCCGTGCGCGCCGGCAACACCGTGTACTTCTCCGGCCAGATCCCGCTCGACCCGGCCACCGGCGACATCGTCGGCGCCGGCGACGTCGAAGCACAGGCCCGCCGCGCCTTCGACAACCTCAAGGCCGTGGCCGAAGCCGCCGGCGGCTCGCTGGACAAGGTCGTGCGTCTGGGCCTGTACCTGACCGACCTGGGCGAGTTCGCCAAGGTCAACGCGGTCATGCAGGACTACTTCCAGGCCCCGTACCCGGCCCGTTCCACCATCGAAGTCTCCGGCCTGCCGAAGGGCGCCAACTTCGAGGTCGACGCGGTGATGGTCATCGACTGACCGCCACGTGGCACGCAAGGCGGCGGTCACCCCGGTCCTGTCACCGTCCGGCGAAGCATCCCTGGCGATGCTTGCGGGCGTGGGCCCGGCCGTGGCCGCCAAACTGCAGGCGCGTGGCCTGGCCACCCTGCAGGATCTCTGGCTTCATCTGCCGCTGCGCTATGAAGACCGGACCCGGCTGACCCGCATCGAAGACCTGCGCAACGGCGTGCCGGCGCAGGTGGAAGGGCGGGTGGTCGCGGTCGAACACGGCATGCGCTACCGGCCGATGCTGAAGGTCGCCGTGGAGGATGAAGGGCAGGGCACCCTGGTGCTGCGCTTCTTCCATTTCCGCCAGCAGCAGGTCGGCCAGTTCGCGGTCGGCAACCGGTTGCGCTGCTTCGGCACCCCCAAACCCGGCCATCTCGGCCTGGAAATCGTCCATCCCAGCTACCAGGTGCTGGGCCGCAACGACGATCCCGAACTCGGCGACCGCCTCGACCCGGTGTATCCCACCGTCGAAGGCGTTGGCCCGATGACGATGCGCAAGCTGATCGGCCAGGCCCTGGATCGCCTGCCCGAGGAAAGCACGCTGGAACTGCTGCCCAGCGGTTGGCTGGATGGCCTCGGCCTGCCGTCGCTGCGCAGCGCGTTGCTGACCGTGCACCGGCCGCCGCCGGATGCCGATCTGGTTGCCTTGGCAGCAGGCACCCACCCGGCGCAGCGTCGCCTGGCGATGGAAGAACTGCTGGCCCATCACCTCAGCCTGCGTCGCCAGCGCATTGCCTTGCAGGCGCACCACGCGCCGCCGCTGGCCGGCCCCGGCAAGCTGGCCAAGGCGCTGCTGAAGCAGCTGCCGTTCGCCCTGACCGGCGCACAGGCGCGCGTGTTCAAGCAGATCCGTGAAGACCTCGCGCGCCCCAGCCCGATGCTGCGGCTGGTGCAGGGCGACGTCGGTTCCGGCAAGACCGTGGTGGCCGCACTGGCGGCGATGCTGGCGGTGGAGCAGGGCAAGCAGGTCGCATTGGCCGCCCCCACCGAACTGCTGGCCGAGCAGCATCTCAACAACCTGCGCGGCTGGCTGGAACCGCTCGGCGTGCGTATCGCCTGGCTGGCCGGCAAGGTCACCGGCAAGGCGCGCGCCAAGGTGATGGAACAGGTCGCCAACGGCGAAGCGCAGGTGGTGGTCGGCACCCACGCGCTGATGCAGGAAGCGGTGGTGTTCCAGGATCTGGCCCTGGCCATCGTCGATGAGCAGCACCGCTTCGGCGTGCACCAGCGTCTGGCCCTGCGCGACAAGGGCGCGGGCGGCAACAGCGTGCCGCACCAGCTGGTGATGACCGCCACGCCGATTCCGCGCACGCTGGCGATGTCCGAATACGCCGACCTGGATGTCTCGGCCATCGACGAACTGCCGCCCGGCCGCACACCGGTGCAGACCGTGGCACTCAACAACGACCGCCGTCCCGAACTGATCGAGCGCATCGCGCTGGCCTGCCAGGAAGGGCGGCAGGTGTACTGGGTGTGCACGCTCATCGAGGAAAGCGAAGAGCTGGATGCCACCCCGGCACAGGCCACCTATGAGTCGCTGCAGGCACTGCTGCCCGGCGTGCGCGTCGGGTTGGTGCATGGCCGCCTGAAGGCCGCCGAGAAGCTGGCGACGATGGTGGCGTTCAAGGCCGGTGAGATCGACCTGCTGGTGGCGACCACCGTGATTGAAGTGGGCGTGGACGTACCGAATGCCTCGCTGATGGTGATCGAGAACGCCGAACGCCTCGGCCTGGCGCAGCTGCACCAGCTGCGTGGCCGCGTGGGCCGTGGTTCGGCCGTGTCGCGCTGCGTGCTGCTGTACCAGGCACCGCTCTCGCAGATGGCGCGCGAGCGCCTGCAGACCATGCGTGAAACCAACGATGGTTTCGTCATCGCCGAGAAGGATCTGGAGCTGCGTGGCCCCGGCGAACTGCTGGGCACCCGCCAGACCGGCCTGGCCGGTTTCCGCATTGCTGATCTCGCGCGCGACGCCGGCCTGCTGCCTGGCGTGCATGACCTGGCCGAGCGCCTGCTGGACCAGCAGCCCGCGTTGGCCGACCGCGTGGTGCAGCGCTGGATCGGCACCGCCGTGCGCTACGCCTCGGCGTAATGCCGCCTTGGTGGGTGTGGTCCTTGGTCCACACATCCACGCATGGCGTGGATCTACTGTAGAGCCGAGCCCACGCTCGGCTGCTTTTCGCGCTGCGCGCGTGAGTCGAGCATGGCTCGACTCTACAGAGAGCCGATTCGATCAATCCGTGGATGTGTCGACCAAGGTCGACACCTACCAGAGCAGAACGCCGTTCCGACAGACCGCGGGAAATTGTCGAAGGCGGGGTGGGTCCGGTGGCGGGGGCGTGAGCGCCATGGATGGCGCGACCGAGGCTACATGGATGTATTCACGCCGTCCCCCGCCATCGGACCCACCCCGCCATCCCACGGATAGCCAGCTTTTGCTCTTGCCGTTGCTCCTGCCTCGGCGGGTGCAGGGCGCAGCCCTGCCAGAACCCCCACCCCCGTACTTGCAACGGTCATCATCCCGGTCCACACTTCGTTGCCGATCTGAAGACGGCAACGATGACCCACAAGATCCCCCTGTTGATCGACACCGACCCCGGTGTGGACGACGCCCTGGCCCTGCTGATGGCCTTTGCCGATGAACGGCATGACGTGGTCGCCCTGACCATCGCCGCCGGCAATGTCGGCCTGCAGTACACCGTCCGCAACGCCCTCAAGCTCTGCGACATCGTCGGCCGCGCCGACGTGCCGGTGTTTGCCGGAAGCCCGGATCCGCTGCTGCATCCCTCCGTCGACGCTGCCCACGTGCATGGCCGTGATGGTTACGGCGACGTGGACCTGCCACCGCCGAGCCGCCAGGCTGAAGCCGAGCACGCTGCGCTGGCCATCCTGCGCCTGTCGCACGAGCATGCCGGCGAACTGATGCTGGTGATGCTTGGCCCGCTGACCAACCTGGCGCTGGCACTGAAGCTGGACCCGACCCTGCCCCAGCGCATCAAGCGCATCGTGGTGATGGGCGGGGCGGTCACCTGCCACGGCAACATCACCCCGGCGGCCGAGTTCAACATCGCCTTCGATCCGGAAGCGGCGCATGTGGTGTTCACCTCGTTCAAGCACCTGCTGGTGTCGGACTGGGAGGCCACCGTCGCCCACGGCCTGCCGCTGGAAGAAGCCGAGAAGTGGCTGCGGGCCGACTCCGATCGTGCCCGCTTCTACGAGCTGATCTCGCGCAAGACCCGTGGCCTGTCCGAAGACAGCAAGGGCGGCCGCTGGTACACCGCCGACGCGGTCGCCATGGCCTGGGCGCTGAACCCGGAAGGGCAGCTGCAGGTCGAATCGCGGCCGCTGAACGTGGAGCTGAACGGAACGTTCAGCCGCGGCGCCACCATCGTCGACTGGAACCGCCAGACCGGCCAGCCGGACAACTGCGATCTGCTGATGGCCTACGACCAGCAGCGTTTCGAGGCCCTGGTGCGCCAGGCCCTGGGCGCGGACTGAAGCCGATTGACCGGCACCGGTTGCCCCGGGCGGCAACCGGTGCTTATAATGCCGCTCTTGACCACCAGCCCATTTACGGTGTGAGCCCATGAAGGCCGATATCCATCCGAACTACCGCGACGTCGTCTTCCATGACGTCACCTCCGATTTCAAGATCCTGACCCGCTCGACCATGGCGACGAAGGAAACCATCAAGTGGGAAGACGGCAACGACTACCCGCTGGTGAAGGTTGAAATTTCCTCTGCTTCGCACCCGTTCTACACGGGCAAGCACAAGGTCATCGACACCTCGGGCCGCATCGACAAGTTCCAGAAGCGCTACGCGCGCTGATCTGTCGATCCAGCTTCGAACCGACGGCCGCGCTCTGCGCGGCCGTTTGTTTTTCCCCAACGCCAACCCAACGGGCGTTTGGATGGACGGAACACTGCGTTCGTGTGACAACGCTTTTGCCGATCCGGGCCGCTTGCTGGCCGGGTTCTGGCCGCCTGCCGTCTACGACTTCTGTCTAGCGCCGGGCAAATGCTGCTGTGCGATAATGGCGTGATCCCCGGCACAGGCCGAGGACGTCATTCACGTGCCTGACCAATGCGCTTGGGCAGGCGCCTTCCCATGAAGGAGCGCACACAGTGTCCGATCTTGATCAGGTCACGCTCAACGCCGGCGATAAGTCCGTCGTTCTGCCCGTCATCAAACCCACCCTTGGCAACGACTGCGTCGACATCGCGAAGCTGACCAAGGAAACGGGGTTCTTCACCTACGATTCCGGCTTCACCGCGACGGCCAGCTGCAAGTCCGCCATCACTTACATCGACGGCGACAAGGGCGTGCTGCTGTACCGCGGCTACCCGATCGAACAGCTGTCGGAAAAGTCGAGCTACGTCGAAGTGGCCTACCTGCTGATCAACGGCGAGCGCCCGAGCGCCGAGCAGCTGAAGGCCTTCACCGATGAGCTGACCGCCGAAGCCAACGTCGATGATTCGATCAACACGCTGATCGGCAGCTTCGCCAAGGATGCCCACCCGATGGCCATCCTGGCAGCCGCGATCGCGCAGCTGTCGGCCATCTACCACGACTCGCTGGACCTGTCCGACGCCGAACAGCGCCGCCAGGCCGCCGTGCGCCTGATCGCCAAGGTGCCGACCCTGTCGGCGCTGATCTACCGCCACGGCAAGGGCCTGCCGGCCAACAAGCCGGACACCTCGCTGGACTACGTCAGCCGCTTCCTGAAGCAGACCTTCGAGTCGGCTGACGGCCAGTACGATCTGAACCCGGACGTGGTCAAGGCGCTGGACCTGCTGTTCATCCTGCACGCCGACCACGAGCAGAACGCCTCGACCTCGACCGTGCGCCTGGTCGGCTCGACCGGTGCCAACCCGTACGCGTCGGTCGCCGCTGGCGTCACCGCGCTGTGGGGTCCGGCCCACGGCGGTGCCAACGAAGCCGTGCTGAAGATGCTGGAAGAGATCGGCAGCGCCGACAACGTCGAGTCCGCCGTGGTCAAGGCCAAGGACAAGACCTCCGGCTTCCGCCTGATGGGCTTCGGCCACCGCGTCTACAAGAACTTCGATCCGCGCGCCAAGGTCATCGGCGAGATGACCAGCAAGGTGCTCAAGCAGCTGGGCGTGCAGGATCCGCTGCTGGACGTGGCCGTGAAGCTGGAACAGGCCGCGCTGCAGGACGAGTACTTCGTCGCCCGCAAGCTGTACCCGAACGTCGATTTCTACAGCGGCATCATCTACAAGGCGCTGCAGATCCCGACCGAAATGTTCACCGTCATGTTCGCCCTGGGCCGTACCTCCGGCTGGGTGTCGCATTGGCTGGAACAGCAGGTTGACCCGGAAATGAAGATCGGCCGTCCGCGCCAGGTCTACACCGGCAGCGACGTGCGCGACTACCAGGGCTGATCGCCCCGCGTAGGTTGTGCCGAGAACGCCCCGCATCCGCGGGGCGTTTTTTTTTGCTTCGGCTCTGGTAGCTGCCAACCTTGGTTGGCACGCTTCTGTAGAGTCGAGCCATGCTCGACTGCTCTTGCCGAGTCGAGCATGGCTCAGAGCACGGCAGCCAAACCCGGACCCGGTACTACACCTCTGAATACCGGCTCGGCGAACACCCCAGCTCGCGCCGGAACGCGGCAGAAAACGCGCTGGGACTCGCATACCCCAGGTCCAGTGCCACGCGTGTCACTGCCTGCCCCTGGCCCAGCCGTTCGATGGCCGCCATCAGGCACACCTGCTGCCGCCACTCGGCGAAACTCACTCCGGTATACGCGCGGAACGTCCGCGTGAACGTGCGCCGGCTCATGCCCGCATCCGCAGCCACCTCATCAAGCCCGATGGCGAGCGAGGGCGCATCAAACAGCGCCCGGCAGACGCGCGCGAGGCGTGCATCGGCAGGCAAAGGCGCATGCAGGGAAAGCATCGGCATCGACGCGATCTCCGCTACCAGCAACTGCATCAGCTTGCCCGCACGCCCGTCCTCGTCGTACAGCGCGGGCAGGTTCACTGCGCCCTCCAGCAGCTGCCGCAACAGCGGCGAAACGGCATACACGTGGCACTGTGCCGGCATCGCCACCGCAGCGGCGGCCTCGATGGAAAGGAATGCGTTGAGCATCGTCACCGGCCCTCGCATCGTCATCTCGTGGACCAGCCCGGCGGGAACCCAGCAGGCGCGCTGTGGCGGCACCAGCCAGCGCCCCTGCGGTGTCGTCACGCTGATGGTGCCGCGCGCGGCGAACGCGAACTGCCCGCGCCGATGGGCATGGCGCGGAAAGGTGGACGCTGCCGCGTAGTCGTTCGAGGTGACCACGACATCGCGCGGCAGGTCTTCGTAGGGATCGAGCAGCGAATTGCGCATGGCCCGGATTCTATAGCGGTTGACCTGTCATCGACGGTGGGCCGGGCCTGCGTTGCCTAGCATCAATACTCCTTCTGACTGTGGCGATCTCTCGTGGCCAACACTTTTCACCGCGTGGGGCAGGGCCCTCACTCCGTCCTGGTCCTGCATGGCTGGTTCGGCGACGCCCACGCGTTCGGACCGATCGAGCCGTGGCTGTCACACGATCACTTCAGCTACTTCTTCATGGACTGCCGTGGCTACGGCGGCATGCGTGATGTGGCGGGGCAGTACAGCATCGACGAAATCGCCCGTGACGCACTCTCGCTCGCCGATGCACTTCAGCTGGCGACATTCAGTGTGGCGGGGCATTCCATGGGCGGCATGGCGATCGAGCGCATTGCCGTGATCGCACCCCAGCGGGTGCGGTCCATGCTGGCCATCGCACCCGTTCCCTGCGGCGGCATCGCCTATGACGCACCCACGCGGCGCCTGCTGGAGAACGCTGCCGGCAGCGTGGCCAGCCGAAGGGCCGTCATCGATCGCAGTACTGGCGGCAGACTGCCTGCGGCCTGGCTGGATTGGAAGGCCCGCTATTCAATGGAGCAGTCCACGCCTGATGCGTTTGCTGCCTATCTCCCCGCGTGGGCAGACACGGATTTCAGCAATGAGATCATCGGCGAGCACCGGTTGAAGGTGGTGGTTGGCGGGCACGATCCCACCTTCAATCGAACACTGATGGAGCGCACCTATCTGCGCCGCTACCGGCAGGCCACGCTGGAGGTCCTGGAGGATGCAGGGCACTACCCGATGAATGAGACACCCTTGGCCCTGGTGGCGGCCATGGAGTCCTTTCTGTTGCCATTGCCCAGGAGGTAGAGTCGACTGTCAGGCGACTCGCGCGCGCAGCGCTGGCGTTTCGCGCAGTGTCAGAAAGGCAGTCGACTAGCAGTCGACTCTACAAAGGCAAGGCAATGAGGCTTTTTGCATTTACCGAATGAGGGAAATTGCATAACCCTCAAACATTGAACGCCTTCAAGGATTCTCCTTAACGTTGAATGTTTTAGGAAAGCTTGAATGGCCTGCACAACAAGGGATTCCTAACATTCTCTCCGTCGCCCGCACCCATCCCCGCGGGCGGCGCTTCCCTCCCTTTTCTCCTTGGGGAGGGGAGCTTTCATATTCCCCCTTGTCCGAGAGAGACAACCCATGCACGCCATTATCAAGAAGGCCGCGCTCGCTGCAGCGCTGGCCACGGCTTCGCTGTCCGCGCACGCCGTGGAAACCAAGATCTCCGTCTATGCCGACGTCGACCCGACCCTGGCCCTGCTGCGTGATGACGGCAGCGCGCTGCCGGACGCCGTCACCCTGACCCACGATCCGCTGCGTGGCCTGATTCCGGACACCCAGCACGTGCGCATCCACTCCAACGATGACACCGCCGATATCGAAGCCAAGATTGGCGGTGCATTCGTGCTGGCCAATGGTGACGGCAAGATCACTGTGCCGATGACGGTCAGCCTCAACAACCGCGCACTGGGCCTCACTGCTGTCGAATTCAAGGCAGCCGATCTGTTCACCGGTGCCGGTTCGACCCCGGGCGCGTCGATCTCGATGCCGCTGGTCATCGCCCAGACCGCTCCGGCGCCGCTGACCACCCAGGGTCGCTACTCGGGCGTCGTCAACATCGTGCTGAGCCAGAAGCCCTGATTCAACGCGGTTCCTGCGCCGGCCCCTGACTCGGGCCGGCCGTTTCTCCAGCGGTGCCCCCATGACCCCACACGCCCCCGCCGTCACCCGGCTGGCGGTCGCGCTCGCCCTGGCATTGTCCACTCCACTGGTGGCCGCACGCGGCGTCCCGCCCGGCTTCGAGGATCTGGTCGAAGGCCAGACCGAACAACTCGATATCCAGCTGTTCGGCCGCTCGGCCGGGCTGTCGCCGGTGCACGTGACCCTGGAACACGTGCAACTGGAAGAGCCCGCAAGCGTGCTGCAGGCGCTGGATCTGCCCGCCGAGGCGCAGGCCGCACTGCTGCCCGCGTTGTCGCAGCCCATGCCGCGCAACAGCCATCTGGCCTGCCGCTTCGGTGGCGCCACCGCCGGCTGCGGCTATCTCGATCCACCAGAAGACCCCACCGCCGTGCGCGCGCTGTACGACGAAGGCGAGGGCGCGGTGCGCCTGTTCGTCGCCCGCCAGTGGATTCCCGGCAAGCCGGCTGCCGAGCGCTTCCACCGCGTCAGCGCCAACGCCGAGAACGCCTTCCTGCACCAGCAGGTGATCAATATGAGTGGCAGCCGCGATTACCAGACGCTGTCCGCGCGTGGCACCGGCGTGCTGGGCCTGTTCGACCGTGGGCATGTCTCCGCCGAATGGAACTTCAACCAGCAGCGCTACCGCAGCCGCGGCAGTGACAGCGCGTTCGAGTTCGACAACGTCTACTACCGCCACGACCTGGGGCAGGCGCACTACCTGCAGGCCGGGCGCATGGACCGCCGCAACCTGTCCAGCCCGCAGGGCGGTACCTTCAGTTTCAGCATGCTGCCGCTGGACCGCCTGCAGGGCCTGCGCGTGGGCACCACCCAGGCCTATGTGGATGCCGATGCCGCCGTGCAGGCCACGCCGCTGACCGTACTGCTGGCGCGCGACGCACGCGTGGATGCCTACGACGGCACGCGCCTGCTGCAGACCTCCTACCTGCAGGCCGGCATCAACCAGATCGATACCCGCAACTTCCCGTTCGGCAACTACAGCGTCACGCTGCGCATCTACGAAGACGGCGTGCTGGTGCGCAGCGAAGACGCGCCGTTCGACAAGGGTGGCGACTGGACCAACAGCCAGTGGCAGTGGTTCGTGCAGGGCGGCAAGCGCAACGAGCGCCGCAGTGACCGCTTCGATGGCGAACGCGTGGCGGTGGCCGGCATGCGCGTGCCGCTGGGCCGCGACGTGGCGGTGGTGGCCGGCGCCGCCGACCTCGGCGGCTTCCGCTACGGCGAGCTGCGCGTGGACCTGCGCCGCCTGTATGCCACCCAGGAGCTGCGCGCCAGCTTCGGCGGCATGCGCGGCAACGATGGCAGCACCGGCCAGCAGCACCAGCTGTCGTACCGCCGCACCGCATCCTGGAACATCTACCAGCAGCGCATGCGCGGCAAGGCCTGCCAGTTCGAGGCCGACGCGCGCGATCAGCTGGGCTGCACCAATTCGCTCAGTGCCTCGATGGCGCTGCCGCTGGCCGGTGGCAGCGCCTATGTGGGCTACACGCGGCGCCAGACCTGGCGCGCAGGACGCATCCTGCCGGGCGCAGAAGACGATCCGCTGGCCGGGCTGGACCCGCTGCTGCCGCCGTCGGCGCCATGGCAGCCTCGCCGCGAGCCGCAGCTCAGTCGCACCTGGCAGGCCAGCTTCAGTCGCAGCCATCGCTGGCAGGATTTCAGCGTCTCCACCCGCGTGGGTGTGTGGCAGCAGCGTGCCAGCGACAGCCTGCGCGGCAGCGACCAACGCGACCGCGGCATCTACTTCAACCTGAGCCTGACCCGCCTGCTGCGCGGCACTGCCGGCAGCGGCCAGCGCCGCTACAGCGTGGACGTGCGCCAGCCGCAGCATCAGCGCCCGGACATCAACTACAGCGTTGGCCAAAGCCTGCGCCAGGAAGCCGATGCGCAGTACCGCGAGCTGTCAGCCGAACTGCGCGCCAACAACAGCGACCGCTACAGCGCCACGCTCAGCGGCCAGCTGCAGAGCAGCCTGGGCCAGAGCGGCGCCACACTGGCGCACTACCAGCAGCGCGGTCGCAGCGAGACCGCCTACAGCGGCATGCACAGCTCCGGCTTTGCACTGGGCAAGCGCGGCTTCTACTGGAGCGGCAGCAACGGCGCTGACGCCGGCCTGGCCGTGCAGGTGGCCGACACCGACGATGTCGACCTGCGTGGCGTGGCGGCCGAACTGCAGGTGGGCGGCCTGCGCCGTCAACGCCTGCAGATCGGTGAGCGCCGGTTGCTGCCGTTGTCGTCGTACCAGTCGCACCGTGCCGAAGTGCAGGACGCCAGCACGCTGGACAGCATCGCCGCCATCCGCGTGACCGGCGTGGGTGGCGCACGGCCGATGTTCCTCAGCCCCGGGCGGTTGATGCGCATGCCGGTGCCGATCGAGGTGACCTACACCTTCATCGGCAACGCCAAGGATCTTGCCGGGGCGCCGCTGGGTGGCGCACGCATCCTCAACGCGCCGGTGCCCGGTACCAGCGCCAACGGCGGCTTCGTCGCCGATTTCCCGCGTCGCGAGACAACGCTGTACCTGCTGCAGGACGACCGCCTGCTGCACTGCCCGCTGCAGGTGCGCGAGCGCCGCCAGGTGGTGCTGCTGGTCGGCGCCGTGCACTGCGAGCCGCTGGCCGTGGCCCAGCTGCCGGCACAGATCCGCCAGCAGGCCCGCGTGACCCGGCTGCTGCAGGAACGCGCGCTGATTGCCGCCACGCCCCAGACCGCTGCTGCAGGAGGAACGCCATGAACCGGCGTGTGTTGTTGGTGTTGATGCTGGTGTGTGTGCTGGTGGTGCTGGCGCCGAGGGCGTGGGCGCAGTGGCCGCCGGAAACGCATCCGGCGGATCAGACCCGGGACATCGTGATGTCGTGGGATCGCTCGGCTATGCCGGGTGATGTGGAGTTGTGGGCGCCTCGGACGGTGTTGGGGTTCAGTCACGACCTGACGATGAAGTATGGGCAGATCCATGTGGTTTGTGGGTCTGCTTCTGATAGTGAATCTGGGCGTTGCCCGACGGAAGGTGAGCCGAGCATGTCAGTGGGAACTACGGAGATAGCGTTGCGTCTCATTGATCCTAGGACTGGACTGCATGTAGAGATTCGTGCGGTAGGAAGCCTTCAGCGGATTATGTCGGGCTATCGCTGTAGTTTGGACTACTGGGACGCGGAGCGGCGCATTCTGAATGAAGCACACTGGTACAAGTGTGGTTTCGGGAGTGGGGCAGATGAGCCGCTTGGAACCGGCGTCGAGTTGATCTTGCCCCAGCACGAAATCTCGCGCCTCGTCGCCGGCCACTGGAAGGCCACGATGCGCCTGAACATCAAGGCCGACCCAGCCGCAGCGCCGGTCGCCACCGCCGTCTTCAACTTCGACTTCACCGTCACCGACTACGACGCGATCTCGATCTACTTCCCAGGTTTCGACGGTGTCGCCCCCCTGGTCAACATGGACCTGCGCTACGACCCCATCCGCAAGGTCGTCGCCGGGCGCAAGGACGTGGACATGTGCCTCTACGACGGCGTGGGTTCGCAGAGCGAATTCCTCGGCGTCACGGTGCGCGACAGCGGGCCGCGGCCACCGCCGGGGCGGGACTTCGCGGTCTGGCATAAGGACGGCGGCAGCGATGATACCCAGCGCCTCGACTACCAGGTCGGCCTGAACTACGGCGGCAATCTGCTGGCGATGAAGCACGGCGAGGAACAGCTGCTGCGCGGCATCGACAGCGTACAGCTTCGCATGGTGCTGCTGCCGGGCATCAGCCAACCCGTGTACTGCGTGCCCACCCCGCTGACGCTGGAAACACCGCCCACACCCATCGCCAGCAAACGCCCCGGTCTCTACGACGGCGAACTGACGGTAGAGCTGCGTGTGCCGACCGCCAAACCCTGATCCCCACGGAGGCTCATCATGAAGAAGCTGCTGTTCTGCCTGTTGCCGTTGAGTGCACTGCTGGCCCCGCCAGCACAGGCCAATCTGTCCATTCATCCGATGCGCGCGGCGGTGGACGCCAAGCACGGCACGAAGATCCGCGTGTACTCGCAATCTACCCAGCCGCAGTACGTGCAGGCGCGGTTGCTGCGCATCAACAACCCGGCGCAGGTGGGTGAGGAAGAGATTGAGGTGGAAGCTGCCGATGCGGCGATTGCCATCACGCCTGGCAAGTTCGCACTCAGCGGTGGTGGCAATCGCTTGATCCGGGTGATTCCACTGCAGACGGTGGAGAAAGAGGCGGCCTATCGCATCTACTTCGAGGGCGTGAAGGGCCCCGAAGGCACGATCCTGGAAGGCGACGAGCAGGAGGCGCAGGCCAACGTCGGCGTGAGCCTGGTCTGGGGCGCGCTGGTGAATGTAGTGCCCGCCAAAGGCAGCGTGGATCTGCAACTGCAGGGCAACACCCTGCGCAACACCGGCACGCTGCGTGTGGGCATCACTGGCGCTGCCGAGTGCAGTGCCGGTGGCGTGTGCACACCGCGCGAGCTGTCGAAGAGCCTCTACCCCGACGCTGCGCTGACCCTGCCGTTCCAACTCCAGCCCGGTAACACCCTGCAGCTGCAGTACCGCCTGTCGAACGACAGTTACCGAGATCACGTAACGACCCTGGCGCCGAGCGCCTGACCTTCATTGCCCCGCGCTCGTGCGGGGCTTCATTTCCGTTGTCCTGTTAAGGAAGACCATGAACAAGATCTATCGTCGTATCTGGAATGCAGCCAGAAAGTGCTGGACTGTGGCAAGCGAGCTGGCCTCGGCACGAGGGCGCCAGGATGCACGGCCCCGCCTCCGCAATTCCGGCGTACTGCTGGCCGCGGCCCTGCTTTCAGCTCCCTACGCACACGCGCGGGACATCGAGGAATGCACCGAGAGCGTTGATGATGCACGTCAGTGCAGTCGCGGAATCGTCGAATCGAGGGAAACGCATGCCGGTTCAGGGTGGATGTCCGCGTACTCGGGCATCGGGATTCTGGATGGCAGTGAGTCCGTCAGCTATGGCAAATACTCATCCGCCGCAGGCAAGTACAGCGCTGCGTTCGGAGTCAATGCGGCAGCCATTGGCGACCGCAGCGTGGCCCTTGGTTTTGGCGCCACTGCTGGCAACGCTGGATATGCGACGGCGGTTGGCTCCCTATCTTTTGCCCAAGATATTGGTAGCGTAGCAGTAGGGCAGAATGCAAGAGCGATATCGCACAACTCCATCGCCATTGGCAGCGGCTCCAAGACGGTGGAAAGTACGGCCGGTGTGTCCAGAATTGCCATCGGCGGAGACGCGTTTGCGGGGACGGCGGGTTACTCGGGGGCTATCGCGCTGGGAGGAAGCTCGCGTGCTGAGTACAGTGGAGTGGCGTTGGGGCACCACGCCAAGGCGCTTGCACACAATTCGGCGGCCATCGGTGCATCCTCCGAGGCAAACGAATCAAACTCGGTTTCTGTTGGTAGCTCATCAATCAAGCGACGCGTTACCAATGTCGCTGATGCCCGCTTGAGCGCCACCAGCACGGACGCGGTCACCGGCAAGCAGCTTCATGCCACCAGTACCAAGCTGGGCGTCGTCGAGGAGACTGCAGATGCTGCGAAAATGGACGCGGCAGCGGTACGGGCCATTGCCCAGGCTGCCACGAATCGCATCGATGCGACGACCCTGGCTTTGGGCAGAGGCGCTACCGCAGAGAACGGCAGCTACGGCATCAGCACCGCACTCGGTAACAACGCAAAGGCGTACAACGGCCGCAGCGTAGCGCTGGGCGACGACGCGCGCGCTGGCGTGGATGCGGACGGCAACAAGGTGGCCAATCAGAACGCGGGTGTCTCGGTCGGCGCCGGAACCCGTAGCGCCAACGGCGCCGTTGCAACCGGCTTCCGTGCAAACGCAAGCGGCAACTTCTCTATTGCCGTAGGCGGCGACGCCAAGGCCGAGGCAGAGCACGCTACGGCGGTTGGTTATCTGAGCAAGGCCAGTGCCAGCCAGGCCACCGCACTGGGGCGTGGCAGTGAGGCGACGGCGCAATTCGCCAGCGCATTGGGCAATCTGGCCAAGGCTACGAACACCAGCTCCGTGGCGCTGGGCGACCGCGCTCAGGCCTCGCATGAGAATGCCGTTGCGCTGGGTGCAGGTGCAGTAACCGCCTCAGCCAATTCGGTATCGGTTGGCAGCGCCAGCAGGAAGCGGAAGATCCAGTACATCGCCGATGGTGTGGTGGGGGCCGGCAGCACCGATGCCATCACTGGCAACCAGCTTCATACCACCAACCAGGCCGTGACCAAGGCCCAGACAGCAGCTGACGGAGCGACCACCACTGCCAATGCCGCAAAGGTGGAATCGGGCAAGGCACTGGCTGACACCGGAGTGCTGAAGGGTCTTGTCGGTCAAGCCGCTGTCAACGGCAACGTTCGTGTTGGCGAGAAGAACAGCGGCACCGTTTTGGATGTGCGCAACAGCGCGAACGCGTACCGGAAGCTGACTGGTGTGGCTGATGGTGCGGTCGGCGCCAGCAGCTACGAGGCCGTCAACGGCAAGCAGCTCAATGCTACCAATGACAAGGTGGCGGCGGTGGAGGGTATTGCCAGGTCTGCGGGCACGGAGGCTGCCGCGGCAAAGACAGATGCCGCCAAGGCGCTGGCCGAGACAGTGGCGCTGGGTGGACTGGTGGCGCAGGTATCTGCTTCTGGCAATGTGCGATTGGGCGAGAAGAACAGCGGAACGACCTTGGACGTGCGCAATAGCGCCAATGCCAGTCGGAAGATCAGTGGTGTGGCGGATGGAGCCTTGAACGCCAGCAGTGCCGAAGCTGTGTCTGGTAGGCAGCTGTACTCAACTAATTCACGCGTCTCAGATCTTGAGGGTGTCGCGCAGTTTGTGAGTATCGGGTCAGCTCCATTCAGTGAACGCGCAGAAGCGGGCGTGGCGGGTACTGCGGTCGGAAATTCAGCAAAGACGGGGCTGGAGGGAGGAACTGCGGTAGGCACGTTTGCGGAGGCGATGGGAAAGAACTCCACGGCAATCGGTAGAGGGGCAGCCGTCTCTGTGGATTCCGAGAGTGGATTCGCAATGGGGGCCGGTGCACAGGTCGGTGGAGATGCTGGCGGCGCGCGTGGTGGTGTGGCGATGGGTGCAGGCGCAAGGGTTGCAAGCGGGGCTCACGGCTCGCTAGCACTAGGAAATGGTTCCCAAGCAGATGAAGATGGGGTTGCGTCATTTGGCGGTGTTGGCATTCAGCGCCGCCTTGTAAACATCGCGCGCGGTACTGCTGACCACAACGCCACCACCGTTGCCCAGCTGAAGGATTCCCTCGCCACGCTCGGCGGCGCCGCAGGCATGGATGCCAATGGCAACATCATCGCCCCGACCTACACGGTGCAGGGCGGAACGCAGAGCACCGTCGAGGATGCGCTGACGGCACTCGATGGCGCCGTCATCACCGCCGGCCGTCGCGCGGACAAGGTGGAAGGTCAGCTCAGCTCGATCTTCCAGGATTCACCTTCGGCTCGTGCCGACGGCACGAGCCAGATCGCGCTGAATGGCGTGAATGGCATGGTGCTGACCAATCTTGCCGACGGCCAAGTGGCCCCAGGAAGCCGCGATGCCGTTACGGGCAACCAGCTGTACGCCGCAGAACAGAAGATCTCGCAGAATCGGGATGATCTGGACGCGATGCGCAAGGAGCGGGAGATGGGGCAGCAGGCAATGCGAGGGTTGGATGTAAACGGCCCAATCGACTTCGGTGGTGCGCGTTTGACTGGCGTGGCCGAGGGGAAGCTTTCGGCTGATAGCTCGGACGTTGTGCGGGGCAGTCAGCTCTATAAGACCAATAGCCGTGTGTCGGCCTTGGAAGGCATCGGTCAATACCTCAGCGTGGGCACGGCTCCTGAATATGGTCAGGCTCAGGCTGGTCCGGCTGGTCTCGCCATTGGAAACTTGGCAAAGACGGGCATTGAGGGTGGCACGGCGATTGGAACATTCGCCAAAGCAATGGGAAGAAACTCAATTGCCCTCGGACGAGCATCTACTGTCTACGAAGGCTCAGATTCCAGCTTTGCCATCGGGACTGGAGCTGAGGTTGGTAGGGCTGGCGAGCCGGGTGCAATCGGAGCCATTGCGTTCGGCGTTGGATCAAGGGTCGAACCCGGAGCCCACGGTTCTATCGCGTTCGGAACCAGCTCTCATGCGACCGAGGCAGGAGTTGTATCGTTTGGTAATGTTGGAACGAAGCGCCGCCTCGTAAACATCGCCAACGGCACCGCCAATCACAACGCCGCCACCGTCGGCCAGCTGCGCGGTGCGCTCTCCGCCCTTGGCGGCGAGGTGGATGCCAACGGCAACATCGTTGGCCCGAGCTTCAACGTCCAGAGCCAGGCGCAGTCCACGTTGAATGGTGCACTGGAGGCGCTGGATGGTGCGGTCGTCACCAACACGTCGCGCGTGGACAGGGTCGAAACCCAGCTCCGCTCCGTCTTCCAGGACGTTCCCTCGGTCCGCGCCGACGGTGTCAACCAGCTCACCCTCGCAGGCGCCAACGGCATGGTCATCTCCAACGTGGCCAACGGCCTGATCGCGGCCGGCAGCCGTGATGCGGTCAACGGCGGCCAGCTGCATTCGATGCAGCAGCAGCTCAACGGCCGCATGGACGGTCTGGAGCAGCGCATCGACGATGCCCCGGTACCGCGTGCGCTGGCGACGTCCTCGGTGCCGAAGCCGCAGGCCGAGGAAACTCCTGTGGTGCCGGAAGGCAAGGACTCCCAGCAGGTCGCTTCGGTAGGCGAGGGTGACAAGCCCACGCCGCAGCCGAAGGCCAAGCAGGACGACACGCCGAAGCCGCAGGTGGACACCGCCGAGCTGGAGAAGATGCTGGCCCGCGCCAACGAGTACACCGATGGTGCGATCAGCAACGTCGAGCGCCGCCTGGACAAGATGGACAAGCGTTTCAACCGCATGGCGGCGATGAGCAGTGCGCAGACAGCGATGGCGATGAACACCGCCGGCCTGGCCACCTACAACCGCCTCGGTGCGGGTGTGGGCTATAGCGAGGGTGAGTCGGCGATGGCCGTGGGCTACCAGCGTGTGCTCAACGAGAAGGGCTCGGCCACCTTCAGCCTCAATGGTGCGTTCACCAACAGCGGCGAGCGCAGCATGGGCGTGGGTGTGGGCATCGGCTGGTAAGCCATGGAGCCCTGGCGTGACGCGCGTAATCCACCCCGTCGCGCCGGGGTCCTTGCCGAGGAAATGGCCATGTACCGATGGGTAAGCCGGTTCATCAGCTACCGCACGTTCTATCTGTGGCGGGCGCGGTACTTCTACTACACCCGGAATCTGGACAGCTGGGTGCTGTTCACCCTGTTGTGCCTGACCGGCATGGTGCTGGTGCTCTGGTACCACTGGCGGGTGGTGAGCGTCCCGCCCCCGCGCGTCCACCCGGAGGTGGCAGCGCTGCGCGTGGAGAACATCACCGGCGAGGCGATCCATCGCATCGTGCTGGTGCAGCATGGCGGCACCACGCCCGGCGAGCCGTTCACCACGCCAGAAGAAGTCCGGGCCGGTACGCTGCGCACGATGCGGGTACGGGAGCTGCTGGACAGTGCGATGGTGTGGCAGCTGAAAGCCCATATGCTGGCCGACATGGCGGCGTACATCGAGGCCACGGGAAGCTGCTTCCCATACCCGTGCTGGCAGCTGAAGCATCGGCTGTCACTGCTCCGCGCAGCGCAGGCGGAAAACACGGCCATCAACGAGGCGCTGGCGCCGGTGCTGGAGGTGCCGCTGGACAGGATGCCCAACCTCAATGGAGGGGAGCGCGCGCGGATACAGACGGCCTGGTCCGACGCGTTCGGCGACGTCTACAACCAGACCTGGCTGTTGGCTGATCTGCAGGACATGCACGCCCGGATGATGGTGGAGTACCCACGGCGCGCGGGTGCGCCGTGGCTGGCGCGGCTGCTGACCGGTGATGCAAAGGAGCCGCATGAGCTGCGGTAGGCAGGGTGAGCGCGCTTACATGTAGAGTCGAGCCATGCTCGACTGCTCTTCGGTCAGGCGTACGGACGCCTGAAGCACCGTGCGGACCAACGGTCCGCACCCACCAAAGGAGAGGCCATGCTCTCTGTAGAGTCGAACCGCGCCGAAGGATCTGTGGGCGCACTCCTGATGAACGCATCGCCATGCGCGCGGAACCTGCCGCCGGGCCCAGGGCATGATTCGCGCTCGGCTGCTCTTCGGTCAGGTATCCGGACGCCTGAAGGACCGTGCGGACCAACGGTCCGCACCTACCAAAAGACCGGAGCTACCGTCATCCGCCGATGTACGCGGTGATCTCCGCCTCGGCCAGCACCTGCCGCAACTGCGCCACCGACGCGCGCCGCATCGGCTTCTCATCCACCGGTGACAGCGGCGCCTGGCGCAGGGCGTCATACGGCAACACCGCCAGGTCGAAGGTCAGCTCTTCGGCACTGAACACCCACACTGGCACGTCCAGGCAGCGCTCACGGTCCATGCGCAGGCGACGCGTCCGCGACTCGGCGGGAATGCCGTGTTCGTCCAGGAAGCGGTGCACGGCTTCCGGGTCGTCGCTGTGCAGGTGCAGCTGCACGGGGCTGTTGGCGTCGGCGGTGCCGTCCAGTACGGGACCGGCCAGGCGCGGGGCGAAGCCGTGCAGGAACTCCAGAGCACGCATGGCGGCTTCGCGCCGGCGCTGCAGTTCGTTGCCGTGCTGGGGCCCGGAGAACAGCCGCTGGTACTCGCGCAGGGCGTCCTCGATCTCGGTATTGCGGGGCAGGGAGGCATCATCGTGGATGCCGAGCCGGCTGGCGGCCTTCAACTTGGCCTGGTGATAGTCGCGGATGCCGCCTTCGGCCATCAGGCGGGCGGCTTCGTGGGCGAGGCGGTGGCGCCGCTCGCGGGTCTGGCTGGCAGCATGCTGACGGGCGCGATGCATGCGATGACTCCCTGTTGCGACCTGGCTACAGACTAGCGCACGGATGTGACATCTGCGTGGGTATGGCGGATGCAACCGCTTTGGTAGGTGCCGACCTTGGTCGGCGCGGGGCGCCAACCAAGGTTGGCGGCTACCAGGGGCAGCATCGATGCCAACCCGCGGTTGGCACCCACCGCACCCTTCCTCAGAAGATATCGAACGCGGCGGCGTCGGCCTGCGGCGTATTGAGGTTCAGGTCGTAGTCGGTCAGGCGGTCCATGTCTTCCACCTTCACCCACTCGGTGGCGCCGTTGAGCGTGGCCTGGACCATGCCGCTGGGCGGGTCGTTCTGCGCGATCGGGGTGTCCTTCAGCGCGGTGCGCATGTAGTCGATCCAGATCGGCAGGGCGGCCTTGCCACCGTATTCGCGGTAACCCAGCGAGCGGAAGTCGTCGCGGCCCACCCACACGGTGGTCACGTACGGCCCGCCGAAGCCGGAGAACCAGGCGTCGCGGTGGTCGTTGGTGGAGCCGGTCTTGCCGCCCACGTCCTCGCGGCCGAGCACCTTGGCCTGCACGCCGGTACCGCGCTGGACCACGTCGCGCATCATCGACACCAGCTGGTAGGCGGTGCGTGCATCGATCGCGCGCGGGGCGGTGCGGGCATCCGGGTTGGCCGGTGCCGCCGGGGTTTCGACCTTGGCTTCGGCCTTGGCCGCGGCGGCCGGGTCCACCTTCGGGGCCGGAGCGCCGAAGTTGAAGCCGTCCACCACCTGGTTGACCGGCTGGTCGCTGCTGCCGGCGCAGTCGCGGCAGGCCAGCGCCGGGTTTTCCTTGAACACCAGGTTGCCGTCGCGGTCGTTGACCTGGTCGATCAGCCAGGTGTCCACGCGCGAGCCGCCGTTGGCGAACACGGCGTAGCCACGCGCCACCGACAGCGGGGTCAGCGAGGCGGTGCCCAGCGACATCGACAGGTTCGGCGGCAGCTCCGATTCGGCAAAGCCAAACTCGCTGATGTACTTGCGCGCGTAGTCCACGCCCATGCCATCGAGCAGGCGCACCGAGACCAGGTTGCGCGACTGCACCAGCGCTTCGCGCAGGCGCATCGGGCCACGGAAGCCGCCGCCGTCGTTCTGCGGGGCCCAGGTCTTGCCGCGGCGGTCGCGGAACACGACCGGGGCGTCGAGCACGATCGAGGCCGGGTTGTAGCCCTTGTCGAAGGCCGCCGCATAGACGAACGGCTTGAAGCTCGAACCCGGCTGGCGACGGGCCTGGGTGGCGCGGTTGAACTTGTTGCCGGAGAAGCTGAAGCCACCCACCAGCGCCTTCAACGCGCCGTTGTGGGCATCCAGCGAGACCAGCGCGGACTGGCCGCGCGGGATCTGGTCCAGCAGCCACTCACCTTCCTTGGCACCGGCGCGCACGCGCACGATGTCACCGCGCTGCACCAGCTTGCCCGGGGTCTTGTTGGTCCACTTGGCGGCACCGGCCGGCAGCACGATCTCGGTACGGTTGGCCAGCACCACGGTGGCGCTGCCGTCGGCACCGGTGCTGGCGACGATCGCCGGCAGCAGGCCGGCCTGGCCGAACATGCCACGCAGGTGCTCGGCGAGGGCGGCGGTGTCGTCACCGGCACCCAGCTGCACCTGCTTCTCCACGCCGTGCCAGCCGTGGCGGTGGTCGTACAGCAGCAGGCCGTCGCGCACCGACTGGTTCGCGGCGGTCTGCAGGGTGGAGTCGATGGTGGTGGTGACGTGATAGCCCTTGTTGACCACGTCGCCGCCGAAGCGGGCGATCATTTCCTGGCGGACCAGCTCGGCCACGTAGGGCGCATCGACCTGTACCGGCGGCTCATGCGCGGTGGCGTGCATCGGCACGGCCTTGGCCGCGTCGGCCTCGGCCTGGCTGACGAACTTCAGGTCGGCCATGCGCTGCAGCACGTAGTTGTCGCGGCGCTGGCGGGCACGTTCCGGGTTGGAGATCGGGTTGCCCGACGAGGGGAACTTGGGGATGCCGGCCAGCGAGGCCATCTCGTCCAGGTCCAGCTCGTTCAGCTTCTTGCCGTAGTAGAACTCGGCGGCAGCGGCCACGCCGTAGGCGCGGTTGCCGAAGAAACTCTTGTTCAGGTACAGCTCGAAGATCTCGTCCTTGCTCAGCTCGGACTCGATCTTCCGCGCCAGCAGGATCTCGGCCAGCTTGCGGGTGTAGCTGTACTCGGAGCTGAGAAAGAACTGGCGGGCGACCTGCTGGGTGATGGTGGAACCACCCGGCACGCGCTTGTCGTTGGTGGTGGCCAGCAGCCACACCGCGCGGCCGATACCCATGTAGTCCACACCGCCATGCTCGTAGAAGCGGGCATCCTCGGTGGCCAGGAACGCCTGTTTCAGCTTCTCGGGCACGTCCTTCATGGTGATCGGGGTACGCCGGGTCTCGCCGAACACCGCCATCAGCTTGCCGTCGGCAGCATAGACGTACATCGGCTCCTGCATTTCCACGTCGCGCAGGGTCTGCACGTCGGGAAGCTTGGAGGAAACGGCATAGTACAGACCGCCCACGGCGGCCGCGCCGATCAGCGCCAGGACCAGGACAATCAGGAAGATCCAGCGCAGCCAGCGGCGGAGTCGAGTCATCGGGTTCAGATTCCGATTGCGAATTTCGTGGTCGCAGAGTATAGATTACGCAAGGTGGCGGCTGGGGTCGGCACCGGGGAGCGCAAGGGGAATTGCCAGGGGCTGCATCGTGAATCCGTGAGGGATTTCACAGCAGGGCGGTTGCCATTTGCTAAGAATACGTTATTAATGCGCGGACGCAGCTCTTGCGTCCAAGTGCCCGTCGGCAGGGGAGAAACCGTGGGGCTCATCCCAAAAAGTCAGTCGCCGCTTGTTGGCGTCGACATCAGTTCGACTGCGGTAAAGCTTTTGCAGCTGTCCCGCAGCGGCAATCGTTTCCGCGTGGAACATTACGCTGTGGAACCTCTTCCGCCGAATGCGGTGGTGGAGAAGAACATCGTTGAAGTGGAGGCCGTGGGTGAGGCCATCCGCCGGGCGATGAACCGTTCAGGCAGCAAGGCCAAACTGGCCGCTGCCGCCGTCGCGGGGTCGGCGGTGATCACCAAGGTGATCCCGATGCCGGCCGATCTCGACGAAAACGACATGGAAGCCCAGATCGAGCTGGAAGCGGTCAACTACATTCCGTATCCGATCGAGGAAGTGAACCTGGACTTCGAGGTGATCGGGTCGATCCCGAACAACCCGGAGATGGTCCAGGTGCTGCTGGCCGCGTCGCGCTCGGAGAATGTCGAGCTGCGCCAGTCCGCGCTGGAACTCGGTGGCCTGCAGGCCAAGGTGATGGACGTGGAGGCCTTCGCGGTCGAGAACGCCTACGCCCTGGTCGCCAGCGAGCTGCCGGTGTCCATCGACGGCGTGGTCGCGCTGGTCGACATCGGCGCCACCATGACCACCCTCAATGTCCTGCGCGGCGGCCGTAGCCTCTACAGCCGCGAGCAGGTGTTCGGTGGCAAGCAGCTGACCGACGAGATCATGCGCCGCTACGGCCTGAGCTACGAGGAAGCCGGGCTGGCCAAGCGCCAGGGCGGCCTGCCGGAAAGCTACGAGATGGAAGTGCTGGAGCCGTTCAAGGAAGCCACGGTCCAGCAGATCAGCCGCCTGCTGCAGTTCTTCTATGCAGGCAGCGAATTCAACCGCGTCGATCACATCGTGCTGGCCGGCGGTTGCGCTGTGCTTGGCGGCCTGCCGGAGATGGTCGAGGAACAGCTGGGCGTGCCGACCGTGGTCGCCAACCCGCTGGCGCAGATGACCCTGGGGCCGAAGGTGAACGCGCATGCGTTGGCCCAGGATGCCCCCGCGCTGATGATCGCGACCGGTCTGGCGCTGAGGAGCTTTGACTGATGGCACGCATCAATCTATTGCCCTGGCGCGCCGAGCGGCGCAAGCAACGCCAGCGCGAGTTCTACGCAATGCTGGGCATGGCCGCTGTCGGTGGCCTGCTGCTGTCGCTGATGATCTGGTTCTATTACGACCGCCAGGTGAGCGGCCAGATGGACCGCAACGCCTATCTGGAAGCCGAGATCGAGAAGGTCAAGGAACAGAACAAGGAGATTGATCGTCTCGACGCGCAGAAGGAACGCCTGCTGGCCCGCAAGAAGGTGATCGAGGAACTGCAGGCCAAGCGCTCGCAGATGGTCCACCTGTTCGACGCGCTGGTGCGCACCATTCCCGACGGCGTGGTGCTGACCGCGCTGAAGCAGGAAGGGGATGTGCTGACGCTGGAAGGCCGCACCCAGTCCAACGCCCGCGTTTCGGCTTATATGCGCAACCTTGAGACGTCCGGCTGGATGACCAACCCGGAGCTGTCGATCATCGAAGCGCGTGACCCGGAGAAGGACAAGGACGGCAAGGCCGGCCCGCTGGCCGACATCAAGGCGCTGCCCTACGTGTTCGTGGTCAAGGTGAAGCTGCCGGCACAGAGTGAAGAGGTTTCGGCGACGCCGGGCCTGAACGCCGATGGCTCGGTGGCGACGGCTGCGCCGGCACCGGTGGCTCCATTGGCCGCAGGTCCGGATGCCGCGACGCCTGCGGCTCCGGCAGCGGGCCAGCCGGCAGCGGCTCCCGCCGCACCGGCCGCTGCACCCTCGGCCACTCCGGCCACTCCGGCCAAGCCCAACCAGCCGGCCGCACCGGCCGCCGCGCCGGCCCCGGCACCTGCCCCGAAGCCTGAGGGCAGCCGCCTGGCGCAGCCGCCGCAGGCCTTCAATGCGCTGCTGCAGGGGGACCGCGCATGAGCCAGAAGATCGACATCAAGAACCTGGATTTCAACGACATCGGCAACTGGCCGCAGAAGGCCAAGATTGTCTTCTGCTCATTGCTGGCGCTGGTCATCATGTTCGTGGCGTGGATGCTGCTGATCAGCGGCAAGCGCGAAGAACTGGCCGGCCTGGAATCGAAGGAAGTCGAGCTGCGCACCGAGTTCACCAAGCAGCAGGAACGCGCGGTGAACCTGGGGCCGCTGAAGCAGCAGCTGGCGCAGATGGAGCAGGTGCTGCAGCAGATGCTGCGGCAGCTGCCGAGCAAGACCGAAATGCCCGACCTGATCATCGACATCTCGCAGACCGCGCTGTCCAGCGGCCTGACCAACGAGCTGTTCGAGCCGGAGCAGGAGCAGATCAAGGAGTTCTACGCCGAGAAGCCGATCAAGCTGCGCATGGTGGGCAGTTACCACCAGTTCGGCGCGTTCGTCAGTGGCGTGGCCTCGCTGCCGCGGGTGGTGATCCTGACCATGCATGACATCAACCTCAAGCCCAAGGAAAAGACCGGCGGCAACGTTCGCAGCGGTGCACTGGAACTGTCCGGTACGGTCAAGACCTACCGCTACCTGGACGAGACCGAAGTGCAGGCGCAGCAGGCGGCCGACGCTGGCAAGGAGGGCAAGAAGTGATGCGCGCGCAGACCGTACGTGGTGCGATGGTGCTGGCTGTGCTGCTGCTGGCCGGTTGCGGCCGTGGCGTGACCAGCACGCCTGGCGACGCACCTAACCTTGAGAAGTGGGTGGAAGGCGAGCGTGCGCGACCGGCGCAGCCGCTGGAGCCGCTGCCGGTGATGCAGCAGTTCGAGACCTTTGAATACTCCGCGCAGGGCATGCGCGATCCGTTCACCGATGCCTGGACCAATCCGCAGCAGGGGAATGGCGGATTGCGACCGGACCCGAACCGGCGCAAGGAGCCGTTGGAAGGCTTCCCGCTGGATGCGCTGGACATGGTCGGCACCATCGGCACCGGTGCAGGCACCGTGGCGCTGGTGATGGGGCCGGACAAGGTCACCTACCGGGTTCGCCCGGGTGGTTACCTGGGGCAGAGCGACGGGCGGGTCACGGCGGTCTTCGAAGACCGCGTGGAGCTGATCGAACTGGTGCCGGATGGCGCGGGTGGCTGGCTGGAACGGCCGGCAACGCTCTCGCTTGAAGATCAATGATCGTTTACTGGGGATAGCACGATGACCTTTCACCAAGCCAAGGGGCTGCGTCCCATCCGGCGCTCTACCTTGAACCGTGTCAGCGCGCTGGGAGTCGCGCTGATGCTGGCCTGCGCTCCGGCGCTGGCTGCCGCACCGGCGGAAAAGCCGGCGGGCGCCACCGTGGCACCGGCCGCCGCGCCGGCTGGCCTGTCGGTGGCCAAGATCGATTTCAAGCGTGGCGATGACGGCGCCGGGCGCCTGATCGTGCAGTTCGACGGGCAGGGCGCGATCCCTGACCTGCGCACGCAGGGCAACAGCGTTGTGGTCGACGTCGGCAATGCCCGACTGCCGGCCAACCTGCAGAAGCCGATGAACGTCACCGACTTCGCCACGCCGGTGCAGCGCATCGACGCCAAGCCGTCCGGTGCCGGCACCCAGCTGGTGCTGAGCACCGGTGGCGCCGTGGAATCGCTGGCCTACCAGAGCGGCAACGAGTACGTGGTCGAGATTAGCCCGCGGCAGGCCCAGGCCGCCGTCGGCGCGGTCACCGCCGGCAGCGTCACCCAGGCGGCCAAGGCCGTCGGCCAGCGCGGCTTCACCGGCAAGCCGGTGACCTTCAACTTCCAGGACGTGCCGGTGCGCACCGTGCTGCAGTTGATCGCCGAGGAGTCCAACCTGAACGTGGTTGCGTCCGACTCGGTGCAGGGCAATGTGACCCTGCGCCTGGTCAATGTGCCGTGGGACCAGGCGCTGGACATCGTGCTGCGCGCCAAGGGCTTGGACAAGCGTCGCGACGGCAGCGTGATCTGGGTGGCGCCGCAGGCCGAACTGGCCAAGTTCGAGCAGGAGAAGGAAGACGCGCGCATCGCCATCGAGAACCGCGAAGACCTGCAGACCGACTACATCCAGATCAACTACCACAGCGCCACGCAGATCTTCAAAGCGCTGACCGAGGCCAAGGGCATCGGCGGCAGTGGTGGTGGCGGCAGTGGCGGCGGCGGCGGTGGTTCCTCGCAGGAAGACAGTGGCTTCCTGTCCTCGCGCGGCCGCATCGTGGCCGACGAGCGCACCAACACGCTGATGATCAGCGACATTCCGAAGAAGATCGCGCGCATGCGCGAGCTGATCAACGTGATCGACCGCCCGGTCGACCAGGTGCTGATCGAAAGCCGCATCGTCATCGCCACCGATACCTTCGCCCGCGAGCTGGGCGCGAAGTTCGGTGTCAGCGGCAGCCGTGACAACGTGTACTTCAGCGGCAGCCTGGATGCCAACGCCGAGACCCGCAAGTCGCAGGTTGCGACCGACCTGGCCAATGCCAAGGCCGAGCGTGACTGGGAAGCCGGTGGCCGGGTCGGCCCGCCGCCGGTGAAATCCGGCTCGGCGATCACCCGTGGCCTGAACTGGAACCTGCCGGTGGCCGCCGCCAGCAACCCGGGTTCGCTGGCGCTGTCGATCCTCAATGCCGGTTACCTGCTGGACGTGGAGCTGTCGGCCATGCAGCAGGAATCGCGAGGCGAGGTGATCTCCAACCCGCGCGTGGTCACCACCAACCAGCGCGAAGCGATGATCAAGCAGGGCAAGGAAATCGGCTACGTCACCATCAGCGGTGGTACCGCTGGCGGCGTGGCAACGCCGAACGTGCAGTTCAAGGAAGTGGTGCTGGAGCTGAAGGTCACCCCGACCATCACCAACGACAACCGCGTGTTCCTCAACATGCAGGTGAAGAAGGACGAAGTCGACCAGCTGATCCAGCTGGAAGGCTACGGCACCGTGCCGTCGATCAACCGCCGCGAAGTCAACACCGCGGTGCTGGTCGAGGATGGGCAGACCGTGGTGATCGGTGGCGTCTACGAGTTCACCGATCGCAACAGCATCAGCAAGGTGCCGTTCCTGGGCGACGTGCCGTTCCTGGGCAACCTGTTCAAGAAGCGCGGCCGCAACAAGGACAAGGCTGAGCTGCTGGTGTTCGTCACCCCGAAGGTGCTGCGCGTGGCCAAGCAGAACTGAGCCAACGCACTCAGGTGTTCGAAGAAGGGCCGCCTCGTGCGGCCCTTTTTAGTTTGGGCTGGCGGCATGCACGAAGCAGATCCACGCCCTGCGTGGAGGGCTGTTCAGCCGTTCTTGATGCCAATCGCAGGGCACCCTGCGATGATGTCGGGAACCCGTGCCGTCCTGCGCCGGTCAAAGGCCCCCATGAACCTGCCACCGCCGATGCCCGAATCCGTCTCGCCGCCGCCCGCGCCGGCAACCTCCCGCCTGCATGCGGCATTCACCCAGCTGCGCGATGCGTTGTCGGCCGAGATCGTCGGCCAGGCGGCACTGGTCGAACGCCTGCTGATCGCGCTGTTGGCCGACGGCCACCTGCTGGTGGAGGGCGCGCCGGGCCTGGCCAAGACCACGGCGATCCGTGCACTGGCCTCGCGCCTGGAAGCGGACTTTGCCCGCGTGCAGTTCACCCCCGACCTGCTGCCGGCCGACCTGACCGGCACCGAGATCTGGCGCCCGCAGGAGGGCCGCTTCGAGTTCGTGCCCGGCCCGATCTTCCACCCGATCCTGCTGGCCGACGAGATCAACCGCGCGCCGGCCAAGGTGCAGTCGGCACTGCTGGAAGCCATGGGTGAGCGCCAGGTCACCGTTGGCCGCCATACCTATGCGCTGCCGCCGCTGTTCCTGGTGATGGCCACGCAGAACCCGATCGAGCAGGAAGGCACCTTCCCGCTGCCGGATGCGCAGCTGGACCGCTTCCTGATGCATGTGCGCATCGGCTACCCGGACCAGGCGGCCGAATCGGAAATCCTGCGGCTGGCCCGCGAGCGCGCCCGTGGCGCATTGGGCGAGGCCGCGCCTGCGCCGGACAAGATGCCGATGCAGGACGTGTTCGACGCCCGCCGCGAAGTGCTGGACCTGCACATGGCGCCGGCGCTGGAGCGTTACCTGATCGAACTGGTGCTGGCCTCGCGCGATCCATCGCGCTACGACGCCGGCCTCGGCCGCCGCATCGCCTGGGGTGCCAGCCCACGTGGCTCCATCGCACTGGAACGCTGCGCACGTGCGCGCGCCTGGCTGGCCGGCCGCGACTTCGTCACCCCCGATGACGTGCGTGCGGTGGCCGCCGATGTGCTGCGCCATCGCGTGCTGCCCAGCTATGAAGCCACCGCCGAGGGCTGGGACGGCGAGCGCCTGGTGCAGGAGCTGCTGGCCCGGGTGCCGGCACCCTGAGCCTGCGCATGACCGATCCATCCCTGGAACAGGCACCGTCTGCGCTCGAAGGTGACGGGCTGCGCCCGCAGCTGGCCGAACTGGTCGCGTTGCGCCGGCTGGCGCAGCGTCCACCGCCGCCGCGACGTGGACGCACCGGCAACGCGGGGCAGGCGCCATCCCCGCTGCGCGGCCGCGGCATGGAGTACGCCGAGTCGCGTGAGTACGTGGCCGGCGATGACGCGCGCCACATCGACTGGCGCGTGACCGCGCGCACCGGTCGCGCCCACACCAAACTGTTCCAGGCCGAACGCGAGCGGGTCAGCCTGATCGTGGCCGATACCTCGCCGGCGCTGTACTTCGGCACTCGCGTGCGCTTCAAATCAGTGCAGGCCGCACGCGCCGGTGCTGTTGCGGCATGGTCGGCGCAGCGCCGTGGCGACCGCGTGGGCGCGCTGCGTGGCAGCGACCGCGAAGCGCCGATCGCGCCTGCCGGTGGGCCACGCGGCGTGTTGCGCGTGCTCGACGCGCTGACCCGCTGGTATGCACAGCCGCCGGCCGACGATCTGGGCCTGGAGCGCGCGCTGGATCATGCCGCTCGCGTGCTGCGTCCCGGGGCACGCATGCTGGTGCTGGCCGATCCGCAGCAGGCCATCCGCATTCCACCGGCGCGCTGGAGTGCGCTGGCCCAGCATCACGACCTCAGCCTGGTGCTGCTGGTCGATCCCCTGGAACTGCATCCCCCCTCGGCGGCGCTGCAGTTCCAGACCGCACAGCAGCGTATCGGTCTCGACCTGCGCCGCAGCGAAGTGCAGGCACACTGGCAGGCGCATTTTGTCGAGCCGCTGCAGGAACTGCGGCGCCAGCTCGGCGCGCGCCGCGTCGACGTGCAGGTGCTGTCCTCCGATGCGCCCAGCGACGCGTGGCTGGCGCCGTCGCCGACCGAGGTGCCGGCATGAGCGCCGCTCTGCCGTTGCGCGATGTGCAGCTGCCGCCGGCACCATCATGGTGGCCGCCAGCCCCCGGTTACCTGCTGATCGGCGCGGTGGTCGTGCTGGTGCTGCTGGTGATCGCCGTGGTGATGTGGCGACGTCGCCGCCGTCGCCAGCGCTGGTTGCAGCTGTTCGACCAGGAGCTGGCAGCGACCACCGACGCTGCAGCAGAACTGGCGGCGATCGCAGGGCTGCTGCGCCGTGCCGCGCGTCATGCAGTGCCGGGCAGTGAATCGTTGCGCGATGACGCCTGGTGGCAGCGTGTGGACCCGCAGGGCACGCTGCCCGCTGCACGTCGCAGCCTGCTGGCCGAAGGCGCCTATCGACCGCGCGTCGACAGCAACGACGTGGCCGCTGTGCGCAGCTGGGCCCGCGAACGCTATCTGGCGATGCTGCTGGAGCGCCGCCGATGAACCTGTGGACGACCTACTGGCCATGGCCGGACCTGCAGCTGGCATGGCCATTGGCTTTGCTGGCGCTGCCGTTGCCGCTGCTGATGCGCTGGTGGAAGCGCTGTGCAGAACCGGGCGCCGCACTGCGTGTGCCTTATGCGGCTGCCGAACTGGAAGCGCTGTCTGGTGGTGGCCGTGTTGACGTGTCGTGGCTGCGCACGCTGCTGCTGTGGCTGGGCTGGTGTGCACTGTGCATCGCGCTGGCACGACCGCAGCAGCTTGGCGAAGCCATCACGCCGCCGCAGCAGGGGCGGCAGATGATGCTGGCGATGGATGTGTCCGGCAGCATGGGCGAGGGCGACATGGTGCTGGGCGGCCAGGCGGTCGATCGCCTCACCGCGGCCAAGGCCGTGCTGGCCGACTTCCTGGATCGTCGTGCCGGCGACCGCGTCGGCCTGCTGATCTTCGGCGACCGTGCCTACACGCTCACGCCGCTGACCGCGGACCTGGCCAGCGTGCGTGACCAGCTGCGCGACAGCGTGGTCGGCCTGGCCGGGCGCGAGACCGCCATCGGTGATGCCATCGGCCTGGCGGTGAAGCGCCTGCGCAGCCAGCCAGAGGGACAGCGCGTACTGATCCTGTTGACCGATGGTGTCAGCAATGCCGGTGTGCTGGAGCCGCTGCGCGCCGCGGAAGTGGCGCGCGCCGAGGGCGTGCGCATCCACACGGTCGCATTTGGCGGCGATGGCAGCATGCGGTTGTTCGGCATTCCGATTTCCACCGACCAGGATCCGGTCGATGAGGCCACCCTGAAGAAGATCGCCAGCATGACCGGCGGCCAGTTCTTCCGTGCGCGGGACACCGCGCAGCTGGCCGGCATCTATGCCGAGCTCGATCGCCTGGAGCCAGTGGCCGCAAAGGGCCCGAGCCTGCGCCCGCGCGAGGAGCGCTATGCGTGGCCGTTGGGCCTGGCGTTGCTGCTGGGCGCATTGGCATGGCTGTGGCCGGAGCGTCGCCGATGATCGCGTTTGCTTCGAATCTTCCCGACTGGAACGCGCTGCACTTCCTGCGGCCCGAGTGGTTGTGGGCGCTGCTGGCGCTGCCGCTGATCATCGCGTTGGCGCTGTACTGGCAACGGCGCAGTGATGTGTGGCGGCAGGCGGTGGACGCGCACCTGTTGCCGCACCTGCTGGCCGCCGGTGCAAGGCGGCGGGCACGTTTGCCCTGGGCGTTGCTGCTCGGCTGGACACTGGCATCGCTGGCCATGGCCGGGCCGAGCTGGCGCCAGCAGGCACAGCCGATGTTCCAGGCCAGCGCACCGCTGCTGGTGGTGCTGGACCTGTCCAGCCGGATCACCGCAACCGATCTGCCACCGTCGCGCCTGCTGCAGGCGCGGGCGAAAGTGGGCGAGCTGCTGCGCGCGCGCCAGGGCGGGCAGGTGGGGCTGGTGGTGTATGCCGATGATGCCTACACCGTGGCGCCGCTGACCGACGACGGCAGCAACGTCGCGCTGTATCTGGATGCGCTGTCGCCGGACGTGATGCCGCGCGATGGCCAGCGTGCCGACCGCGGCATCGACTGGGCGACACGCTTGATGCGGCAGATCGGTGCGTTGCAGGGGCAGATCCTGCTGGTCAGCGATCAGGCGGACAGCGAAGCTGCACTGGCGGCGGCGCAGGCGCGCAGCCTGGGTCTGCAGGTGTCGGTGCTGGGACTGGGCACGCCTGCCGGTGCGGCCTACCGCGATGGCAGCGGGCAGATCCGCCAGGCTGCGCTGGATGAGGGCAGCCTGCGTGCAGTCGCCACTGCAGGGGGAGGGCGCTATGCACGCATCTCCGCCGATGACAGCGATCTGCGTGCGCTCGGTGTACTCGACGCGCGCGAAGGCACGGCGGCGCAGCGGCCGGGCGAAGGCAAGCAGTGGCGTGACGAAGGCTTCTGGCTGCTGCCGCCGGTGATGCTGCTGGCATTGCTGGCCTTCCGTCGTCGCGCGGTGCTGGCCGCGGTGCTCACGGTCGGCCTGCTGCCGTGGATGAATGACGTGCAGGCGCAGGCCCCTGCGACGCCTGCCTCGCAGCCGGCGCAGGGCACGCTGTGGAAGCGTAGCGACCAGGTGCAGCACCAGCGCCTGGCCGAGGGGGTTCAGGCTTACCGCAACGGCGACTTCGCCACTGCACGCAGACAGTTCGAAGGCATCGACAACGATGCCGGTTGGTACAACCTGGCCAACACGCTGGCACGCGAAGGCAACTACGACGACGCGATTGCTGCCTACGACCGTGCGCTGGCACTGCATCCGGGCATGGCCGATGCGGTGGCCAACCGCGCCGTGGTCGATGCCGCGCGCAAGCGCAAGCAATCCGGTGGCGGCCAGGGCCAGGACCAGCAGAAGCCGCCGCAGAACGGGCAGCAGAAGCAGCCGCAGAGCTCGCAGGGCCAGCAGAACCCACAGGGGCAGCCGCAGCAGGGCCAGCAGAATCCCGGCCAGGGCCAGCCGTCGTCAGGCCAGCAAGGGCAACCCAAGCCTGGCGATGACACCTCGCAGTCGAAGCCTCAGCCTGGCGAGCGTGGCCGCGATGGCCAGCAGGCACCGCCACAGGTGGAGGATGCCAAGGCGCAGGCGCAGGCCGATGAGCAGCAGCGCCAGCGCATGCAGCAGGCAATGCAGCAGGCACGTGAGGGCAAGGGCGAACAGGACGGCAAGCCCGTGCCAGGCAGCGAGGGCACCACCCCGCGCCAGCGTGAGGAGCAACAGGCCGTGGAGGCGTGGATGCGACGTGTGCCGGATGATCCGGGCGCATTGCTGCGGGCCAAGTTCCAGCTGGAAAACGAACGCAGGAAGAGGGAAGGGCGATGACGCGGGCGATCAACATGCACGGACGCTGGCCACTACAGGTACTGGCGGCACTGCTGCTGTGGCTGCCGCTCCTTGCCTGGGCGCAGCCGCGCGCGTGGCTGGACCGCGACCGCATCGCGATGGGCGATACGGTCACCCTCAATGTCGAGAGCGATCAGGGCGCCCCGGACTTCACGCCATTGCGTACCGACTTCGACCTGAGCGGGCAGACCAGCAGCCGCCAGGTGGAGTGGAGCAATGGCAGCATGCAGCAGCGCAATCTGTATGGCGTGGCGCTCACGCCGCGGCGCAGCGGTGCGCTGGTGGTGCCGGGCCTGCAGGTGGGCAACGTGCGCACCGCGCCGCTGACGCTGCAGGTGGACGCGGCCGCAGTGGCCGGGCCGGACAGCAATGCGATGGCCTTCATCGAAACCGTTGTCGATGACGATACGCCGTATGTGCAGCAGAGCGTGGGCGTGGTGGTGCGCCTGTATTTCGCCTCGCAGCTGGCCTCCGGCGAACTGGTGCTGGATACCCCCGAGGGCGCGTCGTTGCAGCGCGTAGGCGACGACCGCACCGATGTGCGCCAGGTCAACGGGCGCCGCTACAACGTGGTCGAACGGCGTTTCCTGCTGATCCCCGAGCGCAGTGGCGCGTTGAAGCTGGCCGGTGCGCGTTTCAGTGGCCGCAGCGCCGGTGGCTTCTTCGATGATTTCTTCGGCGGTGGCGACGGTCGAATGAATGCCACCAGTGCCGACCGCACGCTGCAGGTGCAGGCACAGCCGGCGCAGGCGCCGCAGCCGTGGCTGCCCCTGCAGAGCCTGCAGCTGCGCTACACCAGTGCACCGACCAGTGCCCGCACAGGTGAGGCCGCCAACGTGGTGGTCGAAGCGGTTGCCGAAGGCGCGACGCGCGCGCAGTTCACCGACCTGCCGGTGCCGGATGTCGGCGCCAATGCGCAGGTGTTCGCCGAACCGGCGCAGTACGAAGAGACCTTCAACGGCAGTACGCCGCGCCTGAAGATCACCCGCCGCTATTCGATCGTGCCGCGCCAGCCGGGTTCGCTGGTGGTGCCGGGGCCGCGCCTGCCGTGGTGGGATGTGCGTAACGGCAAGCCCCAGGAGGCGAAGCTGCCGGACCTGACGCTGGCCGTCGCGGCCGGCACCGGTCCTGGCACTGCCTCACCGGCGCCGTTGCCGCCGATCGACACCGACGCCGCGCTGCCCGGCACCGATGGCCAGGACAGCCGCATCGCGGCGACCGATCCGCGTGCCAGCGGCCTGTCCGAGCGTCCGTGGCCATGGATGGCGGCGGCCATCGGCCTGGCGTTGCTGTGGCTGTTGACCCTGCTGTGGGGCTGGCAGCGCGGTCGCCGCCCGCGTGCGGCGGCACCTGCAGGCGGCAAACCCTCGGTGCCGACTGTGGCGAGCGGGCGTGCCGGCCTGGCCGAACTGCGCCGCGCGCTGGATGGCGAGGGCTTCGACCAGGTGGAAGCACAGCTGTGTGCGATGGCCGGCGTTGAACGCATCGAGCAGGTCATCGCGCGGCTTGGGGATGCAGCCCAGCGCCAGGTGCTGCAGGACCTGCAGCAGGCACGCTGGGGCGGGCAGGGTGATCTGGCGCCGCTGCGTTCGCGCCTGCGCGAGGTCTTCCGTGACGGACCGCACTGGTCGGCGGCCGCAGGCACCGCCGACACTGGCCTGGCGCCGCTGTATCCACCGCGGCGAACCTGAACCGGCGCCGCTTGCGCGCTTTGTTAGAGTGCATTCATTTTTCGAGGAAACCCGCGTATGACAGCAGCTGCTGCCGACAAGAAGAAGTTGCCCCTGCATTGGAAGATGGGCATCGGCTTTGCGATCGGCCTGGTCCTGGGACTGATCGTGCACGCCCTGGGCGGCAGCGTCGATGGTCTGCAGGCCGGTGCCAAGTGGGTAATGGACTACGTCACCACCCCGGCGTCGGGCCTGTTCCTCAACCTGATCTTCATGCTGATCGTGCCGCTGATCTTCTCGGCGCTGATCATGGGCGTGTCGGAGATGGGCGACATCCGCGCCCTCGGCCGCATCGGCTGGAAGACGCTGGCCTACACCGTGCTGCTGTCCGGCATCGCGGTGGGCATCGGCCTGGTGCTGGTCAACGTGCTCAAGCCGGGCGCCGGTGTCGACCCGCAGGTCGCCGCGATGATGCTGTCGGAGAACGCCGAGCGCAGCAAGGAAATCGTCGCGGGCATCCATGGCACGCCGAAGGGCATGGACATGCTGCTGTCGATCGTGCCGAGCAACGTGCTGCAGGCGGCGTCGGACAACGGCGCGATCCTGTCGCTGATGTTCTTCGCGCTGATGTTCGGCATCGGCATGGTGCTGACCGACAACGAGAAGGTCGCTCCGCTGCGCCGCGCCATCGAAGGCGTGTTCGAAATCTCGATGACCCTGATCAACCTGGTCATCCGCCTGGCCCCGTATGCCGTGGCCTGCTTCATGTTCAACCTGGCCGCGCTGTTCGGTTTCGAGCTGATCATCCGCCTCGGCGCCTACGTGGGCGTGGTGGTGCTGGCGCTGGGCCTGCACATGATCGTGACCTACGGCACCGCGGTGTGGCTGTCCGGGCGTTCGCCGCTGTCGTTCTTCCGCGATACCCAGGAAGCGACGGTGATGGCGTTCTCCACCGCGTCCAGCAATGCCACCCTGCCGACCGCACTGCGCGTGGCCGACCAGATGGGCCTGCCGCAGCGCGTGTCGCGCTTCGTGCTGACCGTCGGCGCCACCGCCAACCAGAACGGCACCGCGCTGTTCGAGGGCGTGACGGTGATTTTCCTGGCCCAGTTCTTCGGTGTGGACCTGAGCATCGGCCAGCAGTTCATGGTGATGGCGGTCTGCATCCTCGGTGGCATCGGTACCGCCGGTGTGCCTTCGGGCTCGCTGCCGGTGGTGGCGATGATCTGTGCGATGGTCGGCGTGAACCCGCTGGGCATCGGCCTGATCCTGGGCGTGAACCACTTCCTGGACATGTGCCGCACCGCGCTGAACGTGACCGGCGACCTGGCCCTGACCACGCTGGTGGCCAAGGGCGAGTCCAATGACGGCCCGGCGCTGGGCCCGCAGCAGGACTGAGTCCGGGGCCACTGCTGGCGACCTGATCGGGGTCGGATTCCTTTCCGCAGGGAAAGGGCTCCGACCCCGTTTCACATGCGGAATCCGGCGGAGATCATGAAGTGCCGACCAGCGGCCGGCACGACCGGGCAAGGTGAACCGACCCCCTGCCCGGCGACTATGGGACAATAGGCCGCCCGCACGTCCGCGGCCGCCTCCCGATTCCGACAGAACCATGACGCAGCCTACCCGTCGCCAGTTGGCCAACGCCATCCGCTTCCTTGCCGCCGATGCGGTTGAAACCGCAAAGTCCGGCCACCCCGGCATGCCCATGGGCATGGCCGACATCGCCGAAGTCCTCTGGAACGACTACCTCCGCCATAACCCGAGCAATCCGCACTGGTTCAACCGCGACCGTTTCGTGCTGTCCAACGGCCACGGTTCGATGCTGCAGTACGCGTTGCTGCACCTGAGCGGTTACGACCTGCCGATCGAGCAGCTGAAGCTGTTCCGCCAGCTGGGCAGCCACACCGCCGGTCACCCGGAACGCCACGAGACCCCGGGCGTGGAAACCACCACCGGCCCGCTGGGCCAGGGTTTCGCCAACGCCGTGGGCTTCGCCCTGGCCGAGAAGCTGCTGGCACAGCGCTTCAACCGCCCGGAGCTGGAAGTGGTCGACCACCGCACCTGGGTGTTCATGGGCGATGGCTGCCTGATGGAAGGCGTGTCGCATGAAGCGGCCTCGCTGGCCGGTACCTGGGGCCTGCACAAGCTGGTCTGCTTCTGGGACAACAACCACATCTCCATCGACGGCAACGTCGAGGGCTGGTTCACCGACAACACTCCGGAGCGTTTCGAGGCCTACGGCTGGAACGTGGTGCGCGACGTCGATGGCCACGACCCGGAGAGCATCAAGGCCGGCATCGAGGCCGCGCTGTCGCAGAGCGACAAGCCGACCCTGATCTGCTGCCGCACCACCATTGGTTTCGGTTCGCCGAACAAGGCGGGCAAGGAATCCAGCCACGGCGCACCGCTGGGCAAGGACGAGCTGGAAGCCACCCGCAAGCAGCTGGGCTGGGAATACGGCCCGTTCGAGATCCCGCAGGCGATCTACGACGGCTGGCGCGCCAATGGCGCCGGCACCCTGCGCCAGGCCGAGTGGGAACAGCTGTTCGACAAGTACGCCAGCCAGTACCCGGCTGAAGCGTCCGAGCTGACCCGCCGTTCGCACGGCGAGCTGCCGGCCGACTTCGTTGCCAAGGCCGATGCCTACATCGCCCAGGTGGCCGCTGAAGGCCCGACGATCGCCTCGCGCAAGGCCTCGCAGCTGGCCATCGAAGCCTACGCCCCGCTGCTGCCGGAAATCGTCGGCGGCTCGGCCGACCTGGCGCACTCCAACCTGACCCTGTGGAAGGGCAGCAAGTCGGTTGCCAGCGACGACGCCAACGCCAACTACGTGTACTACGGCGTGCGCGAGTTCGGCATGACCGCGATCGCCAATGGCCTGGCCCTGCACGGTGGTTTCATTCCGTTCGACGCCACCTTCCTGGTGTTCAGCGACTACGCCCGCAATGGCGTGCGCATGAGCGCGCTGATCCCGGCCCACGCCATCCACGTCTACACCCACGACTCGATCGGCCTGGGCGAAGACGGCCCGACCCACCAGCCGGTGGAGCACCTGGCCTCGCTGCGCTACATCCCGAACAACGACGTGTGGCGTCCGTGCGATGCGGTCGAGTCGGCGGTGAGCTGGAAGGCCGCGATTACCCGCCAGGACGGCCCGAGCTGCCTGGTGTTCAGCCGCCAGAACCTGCCGCACCAGCCGCGCAACGCCGAGCAGATCGCCCAGATCGAGCGCGGTGGCTACGTGCTGGCCGATGCCGCCGGTACCCCGGACGTGATCCTGATCGCCACCGGTTCGGAAGTTTCGCTGGCCACCGAGGCCAAGGCCCAGCTGGACGCGGCCGGCCTCAAGACCCGCGTGGTCTCGATGCCGTCCACCGACGTGTTCCTGCGCCAGGATGCGGCCTACCGTGAATCGGTGCTGCCGAACGCCGTGCGCAAGCGCGTGGCCGTGGAAGCCGGCGTCACCGGTTTCTGGCGCCAGTTCGTCGGCCTGGACGGTGCGGTGATCGGTATCGACACCTTCGGTGCCTCGGCCCCGGCCGACCAGCTGTACAAGCACTTCGGCATCACCACCGCCCACGTGGTAGAAGCCGCCAAGGCGCTGTAAGCAGCCTCTCGGCGCAACAAAGGAAAGGCCGGCGCAAGCCGGCCTTTCTCGTTCTCCAGAGTAGAGAAAAAGGGGACGGAGGGGATTAAGTCGTTTGTGCACATGCGACTTAATCCCCTCCGTCCCCTTTTCCTTTGCCCGGAATGTTCCACCCGGCGGCACCAGTGTCGCGTTGGCCTCTTCATCTGACCTGCATTCCTTGCGAAAAGGAGGACCTGCCGAGGCACCCTCAGAAGTGGTCATGGACAAGAAGATCGGGGCAGAAACCCATGGTGGATTTGCGAGGTGTAAGGTGATGCCTTACACTGGAGCCGCATGATCGTCAGCTTCAGGCATAAGGGCCTGAAGGCGCTCTATGAGCGGAGCGACATGTCCGGAGTCCGTGCCGATCATGTGGCCCGGTTGCGGCGTTTGCTTCTGCAGCTGGATCAGGCTCGCGTGCCTGGGGACATGGGGCTGCCCGGAAATCGCCTGCACCCGCTGCGCGGGAGCTATAGCGGCTACTGGGCTGTGAGTGTCTCGGCGAGTTGGCGACTGGTGTTCCGCTTTCGTGGGCTCGACGTCGAATTGGTCAATTACCTTGATTACCACTAGGAGTCTGCCCGATGCCGTTGCATGATCCGCCGCATCCCGGGGAATCGCTGCGCGAAGACATCCTGCCAGCAATCCGTATGTCGATCAGTGCGCTGGCGCAGCATCTTGGCTACTCGCGCGGACAGTTGTCGACGATCATCAACGGGCACGCCGGCATCTCTGCGGAACTCGCATTCCGTCTTGAGCTTGCAGGTCTGGGCAATGCCCGCATGTGGCTGGCGATGCAGGCGGCATACGACCTGTGGCAGGTCGAGCATCGATCGCATCCACCGATTGCCCGTCTGTATCTTGAGGATGCAGTGAGGATAGAGCGGTAGATCCACGCCATGCGTGGATGAGAAAAAGGGGACGGAGGGGATTAAGTCGTTTGTACACATGCGACTTAATCCCCTCCGTCCCCTTTTTCTCAGGCGGTGCGTGCCAGTGCGAGGCGCAGCAGTCGCGCGTCCAGGCGCTCTGCGAAATCCTTCGGCGCCTGCAGGCCCATGCGCTGCAGGTACACCGCATCGCCGTCGCCGGCAGGTTGGCGCAGCGCCGCCCAGACCGTACGCAGCTTGTCGCCGCGGGTCTGCGTGTTGGCCTTCAGCCAACCCAGCGCCTTCACCAGCACCTGCTCGATCTCGTTGAAATCGCTGCCCAGTGGATAGTCGGGCAGGCTGCCATCGGCGCGGAATGGGGCCAGTGCCGTCGCCAGTGCCTGCGGCGTGTTGCGCTGCTGGCGCTGCGGATCCGGTTGCGTGGCCGCGAGCAGCTTGCGCGAGGCGTGTGCCTGCTGCAGCAGGCCGCCCTGGAACGGGGCCTCGGTGATCGCGGTCATTGCATGCACGCAGTCCTCGTCGGTCAGGCCGCGCAGATCGGCGATGCCGTATTCGTTGAGGTAGATGTCGCGCAGGTGACGCGGAATAGTGGTGTGGCCGTAGTTCCAGCGCACATTGGATTCACGCTGGCCCTTGTCATCGCGCGCGGCGCGGAACATCAGCACACTGCGGGCTTCCGGCAGCGCATGCGCCATCGCCACGAAGTTGTACTGGCCGCCCACACCGGATACCACGCGTCCATCGTCCAGCGCGTCCGACACCGCCGCGCCCAGCGCGGTGGCCATCATGCAGGAGTTGAAGAAGCGCGCGTGCCGGCGCTGCAGGCGCTCCAGCGTCTCGTTGCCGCCGTACAGCTGGTTGATCTCGCTGATCCGGCGCATGCCGATCGCGCGACACTCGTCCTCCGGCAACGTGCGCAGCCACTCGTAGAACTCGGGTGAGCCCAGGTAGAACGCGCCGTGCAGGTACTCGCCTTCGGCGGCGAGGGTGGCATGGTCGATGGACAGCGTGCTGCCATTCTCGATGCGCTGCATCAGCGCCAGGTCGTCGTGCACCTTGCGCTTGATCACCCCGGTCTGCACCAGCCTGCGGAAGCCCTCGTTGAGCATCTCGCTGCAGCCGTACAGGCCCACTTCGAACGGGTCCACGCCGCCGATTTCCTGCACCAGCGGGTGATTGGCCAGCTGCGGATCCAGCGCGTGCAGCACGCGGCGGTAGCGTGCGTTGTCGGTGTGGCGCAGCACCAGCGCATGGCTGAGCGCGTCGGCCAGCGTGCCGATGCCGATCTGCAGAGTGCCGCCGTCGCGCACCAGCGTGCTGGCGTACAGGCCGATGGCGTAGTCGGCGTCGCCGACCGGCTGCCGCGGCAGCCCGAACAGCGCCGGATACGGCGGCGGCGGGGTAATCACCAGATCGAAGAACGACACATCGACCGTGGCCGAGCCCCCCATGTAAGGCAGCTGCGGATCGATTTCGGCGATCAGCAGCGGGCGCGGCAGACCACGTGCGGTCATTGCATCCAGCGTGTCCTGGGTGATGTCGTTGTTGCACGACAGCGAAAGTCGACGGTCATCCGGCCGCATCGCCACTTTCTGCACGATCACCTGCGGCGCGCGCTGCGCCACCGCATCGGCGGCGTGGGTGTAGTTCAGGCTGGTATAGCTGGACTGCGCCTGCCGCGAACCGAGCAGGGCGCCGGACTGCATGTAGAACTCTTCCACCTGCACATGCGCTGGCAGCGCGTCGCGCGCGATCGCATCGGCATAGGCCAGGCGCGGGAAATCGTCGCCGAAGTGACGCTGCGCGAACGGGGCCATGAAGCGTGCTTCCAGGCCGTTGCCGCGCGCCTTCGGTGGATTCAGTGACAACGCGGTATACAGCTGCAGCGGCCGCGAAGGGTCGTGCTCGACACGTGCGTAGAGGGCATTGAGCAACCGATGCGGCTTGCCCAGTGCCAGCGGTGCCCCGATCCGCAGCGGCCCGTCCACGCGCGCAAACAACCAGTCGACGGCGGCGTCCAGGTCGGTGAGGTGTTCGGTCATGCGCGGCGGTCCTGCGTCTGGGGGAGTGCGGGCATTACAGCATGTCGGGCTTGAACCGCCGTCGACGCGAGACTTCCGCGCCGGACACCATGAACTGCCCATCGCCGCGGTAATGCATCGTGCGCGGCAGTTTCGGCCGGGGCGCAACATGGGCGCGCACGATTTCCCATATGAACAGGTTGCTCGACGCCACCTGGCTGTCGTCGTACAGGCGGCATTCGAAGCACGAATGGCATTGCCCGACCAGCGGCGCGCCGACCTCATGCGCAGGCAGTGCGTCGAGCCCGAAGCGCGCGAACTTGTCGACCTCGCGGCCGCTGCAGTTGCCGATGTCCACCACGGCATCGAGCAGCTCCACGCCGGGCACGTTGATCACGCACTCGCGGCTGCCACGCGCCAGCGCATGGCTGTGGTTCTCGTGCCACAGGTAGGTGGCGACCAGTGAAGGCGAGAAGCCCATCACCATGTGCCAGCCCATCGTCATCAGGTTGCGCTGGCCGCGCCAGGCCGTGCTGACCAGCACGATCGGGCCGGGTTCGAGGAAGCGGCGGACCTGCTCGACCGGGAAATCCTTCTTGGGCAGCGCTTTCATCCGGGGCCGGGGGGGCGGGAGGAACCGATGCTGGCGCAGCCGGGATGAACCTGGAGTCGAGGGGCTTGACAGGGAGTCTGATTACGCGCGTAATCGAATCGTCGATTACGGATGTAAACCATGACCCCGATCAGCGAAGCCGAAGCCGTTGTGATGGAGGTGCTGTGGCAGCAGGCACCGCGTAGCGCCGACGAGGTGGTGGCCGCACTGGCCCACCGCGACTGGGCCGAGCCGACCATCAAGACCCTGCTCAACCGTCTGCTGACCAAGGGCGCGATCGCCGCCGAACGTGATGGCCGGCGCTATCTGTACCGGCCGCTGCTGCAGCGACAGGCGTGGGTGGAGGCGCAGAGCCAGGACTTCATCGGCCGTGTCTTCGAAGGACGCGTCGCGCCGCTGGTCGCGCACTTCAGCGAACGGGGCCAGTTGAGTGCGCAGGACATCGCCGAACTGAAGAAGCTGATCCAGGAGCTGGACCATGACTGAGCTGCTCGACGGACTGTGGCGGGCCAGCCTGTGGCTGGCGGTGGGCGTGGTCCTGCTGGCGGTGCTGCGACCGCTGCTGGTGCGGTTGGGGGGCGCTGGGCTGGCCTACCGCAGCTGGTGGCTGCTGCCGCTGCTGCTGGTGGCCCTGCTATTGCCGCTGCCACAGGTTGCGCTGTTGCAGCATGTGCCGACGTTGCCGTTGAAAGTGGTGCCGGGGGCCACTGACGATGTGGCTGCACGGTCGTTGCCTGGGGCGTGGCTGTTGCTGATGGCCTGGGTGCTGGGCGTGGGCATCTGCCTGCTGCGCGACCTGCGCGCGCAGCGTCGCTTTGAACGCTGCATGGGGCCACTGAAGCCGCGCGTCGATGGCAGTTGGCAGGCCAGTGGCGATCCCGGCTTGCCCGCACTGGTTGGTCTGTGGCGCCCCCGCATCGTGGTTGGCCCCGACTTCGACCAGCAGTTCACCGCACAGGAACAGAGCCTGATCCTGCAGCACGAGCGCAGCCATCGTCGTCATGGCGATCACTGGGCCAACGGTGCGCTGCTGCTGGTGCGCGCGGTGTTCTGGTTCCACCCGCTTCTGCCGTGGGCATCGGGCCGCTTCCTGCGCGACCAGGAACTGGCCTGCGACGCCCGCACCATGGCCCCGCAGCCGGCGCTGCGCGGCCTCTACGCCAGCACGCTGCTGAAGGCGCAGCTGGTCCACCCGGTTGCGCCCGCAGTCTGCCATTGGCGCAGCCAACCCGTGTTGAAGGAGCGTATCGCCATGTTGAAGCAGTCCAAGCGGAAGGCATTGCCGTGGGTGTCCGGGCAGGTGCTGGTGGTCGGGTTGTGCCTGGGCATGGGGGCGGTGGCGTGGGCCAGCCAGGGCGGCGCGGCCGGGAGCCCGAGGATCGGTGTCGAGCCGTTCGAGCACGCTGAAGAAGATGCGGCCAAGGCAGGGCTGGACCGTCCGATCCAGGTCGACAAGATGCCACCGCCGTCCTACCCGAAGTCTGCGATCGAGCAGCGCCAGGTGGGCGTGGTGAACCTGCGCGTGGAGGTGGATGCGCAGGGGCGTCCCGCCGATGTCCAGGTGCTCAGCGCTACCAATCCCGGCGTGTTCGATGCGGTGTCGGTGGCGGCTGCGCGCAGCTGGACCTATCGTCCGGCAATGAAGAACGGCAAGCCGGTGGCTGCTGCCGTACGTATTCCAATCACCTTTGCCATGGACGACACCGAGGACGCGAAGTGAAGTGCGCGCCGCTGTGGATGACGGCGGCGCTGTTGGCCGGATGTGCCAGCCAGGAGCGGCTGACCACGGTGGATACCCGCAGCGAGAATGTCGGTCACCAGCGCCTGCGGCCGCAGACCGGCGACGGCGATGGACAGGTGCAGGCGTACTCGCTGGGCGCGAGCGAGGGCTACCGGATGCCGCAGCTTTACGCGGCACCGGACCCGGAGGTCGGTGATCGTGATCCGCGCGCGGAACTGGCGCCGACTACGATCTGCCTGCAGGTGGTGGTGGATGCGCAGGGCAGCGTCGAACGCAGCATGCCGCTGACCGATCGCCAGGACTGTGCCGCAGGGGCTGCACGCGAGAATGCGCCCCTGCTGCAGGCTGCGCAGGACGCCGTGGCGATGTGGAAGTACTCGTCCGCAGCGGTCTGCCACTTCGAGGCTGGCAAGGTGCCTGCCGACCGCGGTGACTGTCGCGGCGCCGAACGGGTCGAGCCGGTGGCGGTCACCCTGCAGTACGCCTTTACCTTCGAGATCGTGAAGGGCCGGCATGTAGTGCGGACGCAGGGAAAATGAACGTCCGTGGTCCGTGATGGAAACCGATAGCGCCGGGCTTTGCCCGGCGAGCGCAGCCGCGTGCTTCAGGCCCCGCCCTGGATGTTGGCCTTCACCGCCGGTTGCATCAGCTTGGGTTCTTCCAACGTGGCATCGCGTGCCTGGCGCACGCTGACGAACTCCGCCTCGGCCACGCCGTCATGCACGTGGATGTTGTGCGTGCGCTGTTCACCGATGGTGGTTTCGTTGGCGAAATCACGGCCGCCCGGGCCGTAGTCGTGGCAGACGAACACGCGGGTGGCATCGGGCAGCGCCAGCAGGCGCTGGATCGAGCGGTACAGCTGTGCGGCATCACCGCCGGGGAAGTCGCAGCGGGCGGTGCCGCCGTCGGGCATGAACAGCGAGTCGCCGGTGAACAGCGCATCGCCGATCAGGTAGGCGATGCTGTCGCTGGTGTGGCCGGGCACGGCGATCACCTGGCCATGCAGTTCGCCAATGGCAAAGGTCTCGCCATCGCTGAACAGGTGGTCGAAGATCTCATCCGCACCTGGAAGCTGCAGGCCATAGCGTGGCGCGAAGGTCGCCTGCACCGCGCGGATGCCTTCACCGATGGCCAGCGTGGCCTGCGGAAAGCGCTGCTTGAGCCGGCGCCCGGCCGACACATGGTCGGCGTGGGCATGCGTCTCCAGCAGCCAGCGCAGCTGCAGGCCCTGTTGTTCGATGGCCTGCAACGCCGCGCGCAGCGGTGATTCGCTGCTGGCGTCGGTGTCCGGGTCGTAGTCCAGGACCGGGTCGATCAGCGCCGCCTCGCCGCTGGCCGGGTCGCTGACCAAGTAGCTGAAGGTATTGCTGTCACAGTGGAAGAACGACTGCACCTGGACCGGCATCGGAACCCTCCTCAGCGCGTGCCGAGCACGCGGTTCAGCAACTGCGCCAGGTTTTCACCGGCCAGTCGCAGCTGCGCTTCGGCCAGCGGCCGGTAGCGCTCGGTGTATTCGTCACCGATTTTATGCGAGGCCGGATAAACGCCAGCTTGCATGGAGATGCGGCAGCTGGCTTCGGCCCACGTCTGCGGGTCGCGCTGCGGGTTGGACTGGCGCGCCAGCTTCGGTGCGCGCTGGCTCTGCAGCAGCGGCAGGTAGCCGGCATCGTCCAGCTTGCGGGTGTTGAGCATGCCGCTGTCCCACAGTGAATGCAGGTTGGTACCACGGTTGCCGAACTGCAGCTGGAAATCGTTGCCGCCCTTGTCGTGGGCGTAACCGGCATGCATCGGCTGGTGGATGTCGCCGACCAGATGCACGACGAACTTCAGTGCCTGCAGGCGCTCGCCGTCGGTCAGGCTGCGGTCGCCGAGGATGGCGCTCTGTGCCTTCAGCGCCTCGACGATGCAGTTGCCGTTCTTGCAGTGCTTCGGTGCTTCGTAATGGCAGTTGTCTTCGGCGATGTTGACGTAGTGCCAGCCGGCCGAACGACGGCCCAGGCCCGGGTCCTTGGCGCGCAGCTGGTCGGCCCACGGCGCGATGCTGGCGAGGGTGGCGTCCGGTTCGGTGGCCAGCAGGCGGTCCACTTCGGCGCGGGCGGTGGGGTTGAGGCGGGCGTCGGCGACTTCGGCAACAAGGCGGTGGCCTTGCGCGCCCCAGGCATGAGCGGGGGCGGAGACGGACAGCAGGGCCGGCGCCAGGGCGGCGGCGAGGAAGAGGGAGTGCAGGGCTTTCATGCGCACATTCTAGCGGGGTAGGTGGATTGAAGAGCGGCGCGTTCCTGTTCCGAAGTGGGAGCGCAGCGGGAGGGGCAGCGGGACACGCCGTAAACCCATCCATGGGGGCTCGATGGCGCCATCCATGGCGCCAACGGTCCCACCGCCCCTCCCGCTGCGCTCCCCTCCAGACAGTGCCGCGGAGGCGGATGCAAAGGTCAAAGGCAACATCAGAATCAAATGCAGGATCAAAACCTGCCTCCTGCAATTGCAGGCAACCACTACGCCTCGGATGCACAGGTTCTGCTTCTGCTCTTGCCTTTGCTTGAGCTGGCACGCGCGCGCAGATCGGAGGGGTGGAGAGGGTGAGGTGATCGGGACCGTTCGCCGCATGGATGCGGCGATCGAGCCTACAGGGACGTATTTACGGCGTGTCCCGATCACCTCACCCTCTCCGCCCAGTTCCAGAAGCCGGTGCCTTTCGCACAAACAAAAAAAGCCCCGGCAATCACCGGGGCAACATGCTGCGAGGGTTTTGCATGTAACGGGGGAGCGGGGGCGAAGCCCCTGCGCTCAACACACCGCTTAGAACTTGAAGACGTAGGACGCGCCGTAGACCAGCGGATCGATGTTGACCGTGCCGATCTTCTCGCCGTTCAACTTCACCTTGCTGTCGATGTCGATCCAGCGCATGTCCACGCGCAGCGCGCCCTTTTCGCCGATCGCGAAGTCCACGCCGGCGTGTGCGGCCAGGCCCCACGAATCCTGCAGCTTCAGCTTGCTGCCAGCCAGCGCACCGGTGGTGTCTTCGCTGAAGAAGGTGGTGTAGTTCACGCCCGCGCCGACGAACGGCGACACCTTGCCCTTGCTGTTGAAGTGGTACTGCAGGGTCACCACCGGCGGCAGCTGCTTGGTGCTGCCCACGCGGCCCAGGCCGTTGATGTTGATGTCGTGCTTGAACGGCAGCGCGGCCAGCACTTCGATGCCCAGGTTGTCGGCGATGAAGTACTCACCGGTGATGGTCGGCTTGACGTCATTGTCGACGTCGACCTTCAGGGTGCCGCCGGCCAGCCAGCCGTTGTTCGACTTCGGCGCCACCTGGTGCACGCCGGCCGAGATGGTCCAGTCGCCCTTGGACTGGGCCATGGCCGGGGCGGCGGCGAGCGACAGGGCGGCGGCCAGGCTGGCCACGATCAGGGGGGAGCTCTTGCGCATGGGGGTGTTCTCGTTGCTGGGTGGATGGGGCCAGTGTCGGCCTCACGCCGCGCTAACGCTTTGATCCGGATCAAATCCTGTCCGCCGGCCTGCTGCCGGCCCCGGCCGGCCCACGGTGGCCAGCCCCGGTTTGCTAGACTTGTGGGCCCTATCCATCCCGCCGCACCTGTCGCGGCCGCAGGAGCTTGAGAACATGGCAATCAAGGTTGGTATCAACGGTTTCGGTCGCATCGGGCGTAACGTCCTGCGCTCGGCGGTGCTGAACTTCGGCGACGACATCGAAATCGTGGCCATCAACGATCTGCTGGAGCCGGACTATCTGGCGTACATGCTCAAGTACGACTCCGTGCACGGCCGCTTCAAGGCCGACGTGGCGGTGCAGGGCAACGACCTGCTGGTCAACGGCAAGAAGATCCGCCTGACCCAGGAACGCGACCCGGCCAACCTGAAGTGGGACGAAGTCGGCGCCGACGTGGTGCTGGAAGCCACCGGCCTGTTCCTGACCAAGGAAACCGCGCAGAAGCACATCGATGCCGGTGCCAAGAAGGTCATCATGTCGGCCCCGTCGAAGGACGACACGCCGATGTTCGTGTACGGCGTGAACGACAAGACCTACGCCGGCCAGGCGATCATCTCCAACGCCTCGTGCACCACCAACTGCCTGGCCCCGCTGGCCAAGGTCATCAACGACAAGTGGGGCATCAAGCGCGGCCTGATGACCACCGTGCACGCGGCCACTGCCACCCAGAAGACCGTCGATGGCCCGTCCAACAAGGACTGGCGCGGCGGCCGTGGCATCCTGGAAAACATCATTCCCTCGTCCACCGGTGCGGCCAAGGCCGTCGGCGTGGTCATCCCGGAACTGAACAAGAAGCTGACCGGCATGAGCTTCCGCGTCCCGACCTCGGACGTGTCGGTGGTCGACCTGACCGTCGAGCTGGAAAAGGAAGCCACCTACGCCGAGATCTGCGCTGAAGTGAAGGCACAGAGCGAAGGCCCGCTGAAGGGCATCCTGGGCTACACCGAAGACAAGGTCGTGGCCACCGATTTCCGCGGCGAAACCTGCACCTCGGTGTTCGACGCCGATGCCGGCATCGCCCTCGACGGCACCTTCGTCAAGCTTGTGACCTGGTACGACAACGAGTGGGGCTACTCGAACAAGTGCCTGGAAATGGCCAAGGTCATCGCCGCCAAGTAAGGCCGGCGCAGATCGCAGACGGACCCCGGCCTGGCCGGGGTTCGTCGTTTATGGAGGCCACCCTGTCGTAGCATGGGGCGGTCGACCGCTGCCGCTGGGGCGCGGGAACGCAATGGAAGCACGCAATGGAAGCACTGATCGCCCTGGTCGTACTGGTCCTGTTGGCCATCCCGCTGCTGCTGGTGGTGGCGCTGGTGATGATCGCCGGCCTGCGCCGCCGCGTCGCTGCGCTGGAAAGCGCCATGGCCGCCGCGCCTGCCACCGCCAGGCCGGCCGCTACCGCGCCCGCGCCTGAACGGCCTGTGGCCACGCCTGCGGCCGGCGCCGATCCACCGTTCCTGCGGCCGGTCGCTGCTGCTGCGCCGCAACCCCCGCAGCCACCGGTGCGCGAAGCAGCGCCGACCGAGGCGCCTGTTCCCCGACCTGCTGCGCCACCGCCGGTACCACCCGTTCCGGTGCAGCCGCCGCTGCCTTCCGAACCGGCACTGCCCAACGTCATCGAGCGCGGTATCGGTGCGGCCAAGCGCTGGTTCACCGAAGGCAACGTGCCGGTCAAGATCGGCATGCTGGTGCTGCTGGCCGGTGTCGCGGCACTGCTGAAGTACGTCAGCGACCAGGGCTGGCTGGTGTTGCCGATCGAGCTGCGCCTGGCCGGCATCACCGTGGGTGCGCTGGGCCTGCTGGCCTTCGGCTGGCACCAGCGCGAGCGCCGGCGCCTGTTCGCGCTGGCGTTGCAGGGCGGTGCCATCGGCGTGCTGCTGCTGACCATCTTCGCGGCCTTCAAGCGCTTCGACCTGATTCCCCCGGGCTTTGCCTTCGTCAGCTCCATTGCACTGGTGGCCGGGCTGTGCGTGCTGGCGGTGGTGCAGAACTCGCGCACGCTGGCCGTGCTGGGCATCCTGGCCGGCTTCATGGCACCGCTGTGGCTGTCCACCGGCAGTGGCAACCACGTGGGGCTGTTCAGCTATTACGCCGTACTCAATGCGGGCATCTTCGCCATTGCCTGGTTCCGCCCATGGCGCGCGCTGAACCTGCTGGGCTTCGCCTTCACCTTCGGCATCGGCACCTTCTGGGGCGTGCTGCAGTACGCACCGGACAAGTTCAGCAGCACCGAGCCGTTCCTGGTGCTGTTCTTCGTGTTCTACCTGTTGATTCCGCTGCTGTATGCGCGCCGCCAGCCGGCCGGTCGACGCGACCTGATCGATGGCAGCCTGGTGTTCGGCACGCCGCTGGTCGCGTTCTCGCTGCAGGCGGGCATGCTGCACGAGCAGCCGATGACGCTGGCACTGTGCGCGCTGGGCCTGGCCGCGATCTACGCGGTGCTGGCGCGTGCGCTGATCGCGCGTGCTTCGTACACCATGCTGGCGCAGTCGCATGCCGTGCTTGCGGTGGGCTTCGCCACGCTGGCGGTGCCGCTGGCACTGTCGGCGCGCGCCACCGGTGCGGTGTTCGCGTTGGAAGGTGCCGGCCTGGCCTGGCTGGGCCTGCGCCAGAAGCGCTGGCTGCCGCAGGTATCCGGCGCGTTGCTGCAGATCGGCGCCGCATTCGCCTTCGTTGCCGGTGGCGATCACTGGCACGAAGACCTGCGCTTCCTGATCAACCCGACCGCCATTGGCGCGTTGTTGCTGGCCCTGGCCGGCTTCGCGTCGGCGTGGAGCTACCAGCGCAGGCCGCGTCATGAGGTCGCACTGGTGTATTACCTGTGGGGCCTGCTGTGGTGGCTGGGCGGCCTGGTCCATGAGATCACCCGCTTCTTCCCCTACCGCACCGAAGTGGACGCGTTGCTGGTGCTGGCTGCGGTCACTGCCTGGCTGGCCGCCGAAGTGCAGCGTCGCCAGCCGGCGCGTGCGCTGGGCGTGACCGCACTGGCCATGCTCGCGCTGGGCTTCCCGCTGGCGCTGATGCAGAGCGATGCGCACCACCAGCCGTTCGCCGGCTACGGCGCGCTGGCCTGGGCGGTGTTCGCGGTGCTGGGCGTGCGTACCCTGCTGTGCCTGCGCCAGGGCGGCGACACCGTGGCCCGCATCGCGCAGTTCCTGTGGTGGCTGCTGTGGCCGTCGCTGCTTTCGCTGCTGGCCCTGTGGGGCGGTGGCGAAGCCGATCTGGCGCAGGGCTGGACGACCCTGCTGGTGACCTTGCCGTGGCTGCTGATGGCGGCGCTGTCGCTGTGGCGCTGGAACGCGCTGCGCTGGCCGCTGGGGCAGGCCTTCGACAGCGCGCGCGTGCCGCTGCAATGCGTGCTGTTCGGCCTGTTGTCGATCGGTTGGCTGTTCGGCCAGCTGCTGCCGGGCGACGCCGCGCCGCTGATGTGGCTGCCGGTGCTGAATCCGGCCGAGATCGGCCAGTGGTTGAGCCTGCTTCTGCTGGCGCGCTGGTTGTATGGCGATCAGCGACCGCAGGCGCCGCAGGCATTGCTGAACATCCGCATGCCGCTGCTGGCACTGGCGGCCTTCGTCGCACTGACCAGCCTGGTGCTGCATGGCGTGCACCAGTGGGGTGGCCTGACGTGGAACGCGTCGATGATGCGCTTCAGCCTGGCGCAGACCAGCCTGACCGTGTTGTGGAGCGTGCTGGGCGTGATTGCCTGGGTGTGGGGTTCGCGTCGTGGCCAGCGTGTGTTGTGGATGGTCGGTGCCGTGCTGATGGGCGTGGTGCTGGCCAAGCTGGTTGTCGTCGATCGCCAGCACCTGGGCAATCTGCTTGGCATCGCATCGTTCATCGCCTACGGCCTGCTGTGCACGGTCGTGGGTTATCTGGCACCGGCACCGCCGAGCGCGGCGCCGTCCGTGGAGGAAAAACAATGAGGAAGTGGAGCAGGGCGCTGCTGCCGGCGATATTCGGCATGCTGGCCGCCGTCGTGGTGCAGGCGGCCGATTACCGCACGCAATATGCTGAGCAATGGCCGCTGACGTTGTCCAGTGCGCAGTCCGGTGCCTATCGCATCGTGCTGGAGCCGGCGATCTACCGCCGTGCCGTGAGCCCCGACCTCAGCGATCTGCAGGTGTTCAACGCGGCCAGCCAGTTGCTGCCGTCGGCGCTGCTGGCACCGGACCAGCCGCTGGCGCAACCGCCGGTGCAGCGTGAACTGCCGTGGTTCGCGTTGCCGCCGCTGGCCGATGCACAGCGCAACGACCTGCAGCTGCTGACCGAGCGCGATACCGATGGACGCGTGCGCCGGGTCGAAGCACGGGTGAGTGGTGGGGCGGTGGTGAACGGGCAGGGCGGTTGGCTGATCGACGCCAGCATGCTCGACCAGCAGCCGTTGGCAGCGCTGGTGCTGGACTGGGCCGACAGCGGCCAGCCACTGCAGGCACAGGTGCAGCTGGACGCCAGCGACGACCTGCAGCACTGGCGCTCGATTGGCAGCGATGTGCCCCTGGTGGATCTGCAGCGCGCCGGCAAGCGCCTGCTGCAGCGCCGCCTGCAGGTGGACGGCGCCGCACGCTACCTGCGCATCCTGGCGCAGGGCGATTCGCGCCTGCCGACCCTGCGCGGCGTACTGGCGGAATTGCCGCCAGCGCCGGCGACGCTGCCGTGGGAATGGCTGTCGCTGGAGCCGACGTCGAAGGGCAAGGGCGAGTACACCTTCGAGATGGATGGCCGGTTCCCGGTGGCGCGCGCCGATGTGGCCAGCACCGACAACAGCCTGGTGCAATGGACGCTGTTCAGTCGCGATGATGAGAGTGCGGAGTGGCAGCGCCGCAGTGCGCCGTGGATCGCCTACCAGGTGCAACAGGGCACGCAGGGCCAGCGCCAGCAGTCGGCGGCGCAGCCGCTGGGCGGCGTGCACCGCGACCGCTACTGGAAGCTGGTGGCGAATCCGGCGGAAACCGCCACCGCGCCGATGCTGCGCCTGGGCTACCAGCCGGAAGTACTGGTGTTCCTGAGCCAGGGGGCAGCGCCCTACGCACTGGCGGTGGGCAGCGCGACCGCGCGCCGCACGGACGCGCCGATCGGGGTGCTGATCGAAGAGCTGCGGCAGCGCAATGATCCATCGTGGCAGCCGACGCTGGCGCGACTGGAAGGCAGCCCGGAACCGCTGGCGGGCGATGCGGCGCTGAAGCCGCAGCACGATTGGAAGGCGTGGTTGCTGTGGGCGCTGCTGGGGCTGGGCGTGCTGGTGGTGGGTGGGCTGGCGCTCAGCCTGCTTCGGCAGAAGCCTGCGCCTTCGGAATAGGTTCCAGCGAACGGCGCAGCCCCTCGTGGGTGGGGTTGGGCGTGCAAAGCAAAAGCCGCGCTTGGCCGGGCGGGTGGGCTGGGCAGGGGACGCCGTGAATCCGTCCCTGGAGGCTTAGCCGCGCCATCCATGGCGCGGATACCCCTGCCCAGCCCACCCGCCCGGCCTCTGACAATTTCCGGTTGCTTCCACCCACGGAAGAGAAAAAAGAAGAGCAAAAGCAAAAACAGCTTGGCTGCGCGCTTCTTGTAGAGCCGAGCCCACGCTCGGCTGCTGTTCGCGGAGACGGCCATCGGGGTCAGATCCGTTTTCCGCAGGAAAACGGATCTGACCCCTTCTTTCTCCTTCCGACATCAGAAACCGCTCTTGCTTCCGCCTTTGCCACCCGCGTCACCTCATGAACCTGTCGAGGCCGGGGCGGTATGGGCTGGCAGGGGTATCCGCGCCATGGATGGCGCGGCTAAGCCTCCAGGGACGGATTCACGGCGTCCCCTGCCAGCCCACACCACCCCGGCCCATCCACAGCACCACGAAGCGCCAGCGCTTTGGCTTCGGCCGTTGCTGTTGCTGTTGCCGTTGCTGTCGCCCTGCGCCTCTGCCTGCCGCAGGCATCGGCCCTCCCACCACCCGCACCCGATACAATGGCCGTCTGCCGTACCCGGCATCCCGTCCCTGAGCCAAAGAGTTGCCCATGTCCATCGTCCGCATGACCGACCTCGACCTCTCCGGCAAGCGCGTGCTGATCCGCCAGGATCTGAACGTGCCGATCGAGAATGGCCGCATCACCTCCGAACAGCGCATCACCGCTTCGCTGCCGACGCTCAAGCGCGCGCTGGAGCAGGGTGCGGCGGTGATGGTCACCTCGCACCTGGGGCGCCCGAAGGAAGGCGTGTGGAGCGAGGCTGACTCGCTGGCGCCGGTCGCGCAGCGCCTGTCCGAGCTGCTGGGCCGCGAGGTTCCGCTGGTGCGTGACTGGGTCGACGGTGTCGACGTGCAGCCGGGCCAGTTGGTGCTGCTGGAAAACTGCCGCATGAATGTCGGCGAGGGCAAGGACGACGAAGCCCTGTCGAAGAAGTACGCCGCCCTGTGCGATGTGTTCGTGATGGATGCCTTCGGTACCGCACACCGCGCGCAGGCCTCGACCCATGGCGTCATCCGCTTCGCCCCGGTGGCGGCCGGTGGCCCGTTGCTGATGGCCGAGCTGGACGCGCTGGCGCAGGCGTTGGACGCACCGGCCAAGCCGCTGCTGGCCATCGTCGCTGGCAGCAAGGTCAGCACCAAGCTGGAACTGCTGGCCAACCTGGTCGGCAAGGTCGACCAGCTGATCGTCGGTGGCGGCATCGCCAACACCTTCATCGCTGCCGCCGGCTACAACGTAGGCAAGTCGTTGTACGAGCCGGACCTGCTGGACACCGCGAAGAAGATCGTGGCCGACGCCAAGGCGCGTGGCGCCGATATCCCGCTGCCGGTCGACGTGGTCACCGCCAAGCAGTTCATGCCGGACGCTGTTGCCGAAGTGAAGGCGGTCGACGCCGTCGCCGAGGACGATCTGATCCTGGACATCGGCCCGCAGACCGCTGCGCAGTACGCGCAGCTGATCGGGAAGGCCGGCACCGTGGTCTGGAACGGCCCGGTGGGGGTGTTCGAGTTCGAAGCCTTCAGCAAGGGCACCGAAGCGCTGGCCCGCGCCATCGCCAGCTCGCCGGCATTCTCCATCGCCGGCGGTGGTGACACCCTGGCGGCGGTGGACAAGTTCGATATCGCCAAACAGGTCAGCTACATCTCCACCGGCGGTGGTGCGTTCCTGGAGTTCCTGGAAGGCAAGACCCTGCCGGCCGTCGCCGCGCTCGACGCGCGCGGCGCATGAGTGCCGACCGCAGCAAGGATGTCCTGTTCTTCGACCTCGACGGCACGCTGATCGATTCGCAGGTGGGCATCACCGCCTGCATCGCCTATGCGCTGCAGAAGATGGACCATCCGGTGCCGCCGCAGGAAACGCTGCTGGGCTGGATCGGTCCATCGCTGCGCACCACCTTCGCGCCGCTGTTCGTCGAGCCAGCGCGGGTGGAACAGGCGGTGGGCTACTACCGTGAGCGCTTCGACGCCGAAGGCTGGCGCGAACACACGGTGTACCCGCAGGTGGAAGACACCCTGCGCACGCTGCATGGCCGTGGCCACCGCCTGGCGGTGGTCACCGCCAAGAACGAGCCGCACGCGCGCCGCATCCTCGCCCACCTGCCGTTCGGCGGGCTGTTCGAGGAGATCGTCGGTTCGACCCTGGATGGCTCGCGCAGCCACAAGCCGGAACTGGTCGGCGAAGCATTGCGTCGGTTGCAGGTGCAGCCTGCGCAGTGCTGGATGATCGGCGACCGCCGCATGGACATCGAAGGCGCACGCCACCACGGCCTGCGCAGTGTCGGCGTGCTGTGGGGCTTTGGTGGTGAGGAGGAACTCACTGCCGCCGGTGCTGGCCAGCTCGCCCGTGAGCCGGTACAGCTGGAAACGCTGCTGGCCTAGCCTCCTGTGGAGCCGAGCCCATGCTCGGCCCTACAGAACTCCCTGCGCCAGCGTATGTCCGGACCATGTCCGTTCCATGACCCGCGGAGTCAGGCAGCACAAGGCTGTAACCGTATACATGCGGCGTGAAGGATGTGCTAATTTCCGTTCTTTAACGGGAGAGGCCCATCCACCATGTTCGAGCGTCAGCGTCGCACCAAGATCCTTGCCACCCTCGGTCCGGCCACTGATCCGCCGGGCGTGCTGGAGGATCTGTTCCGCGCCGGCGTCAATGTGGTGCGCCTGAACTTCAGCCATGGCGATCCGTCCGGCCAGGCCAAGCGTGCCGCCGAAGTGCGTGCTGCTGCGGCCCGCGTGGGCGTGGAAGTGGGCATCCTGGCCGACCTGCCGGGCCCGAAGATCCGCATCGAGCGCTTCGCCGAAGGCAAGGTGCAGCTGAAGGCGGGCGACCGCTTCGACCTGATCGCCAGCGAGAACGCCGGCCCGGGCACGACCAGCCAGGTGGGCGTGAGCTACCTCGGCCTGCCGCAGGACGTGGGCCCGGGTGATGTGCTGCTGCTCGACGACGGCCTGATGCAGTTGCAGGTGGTGGAGGTGCAGGGCGACCGCATCGTCAACACCGTGCTCAACGATGGCGTGCTGTCCGACCGCAAGGGCCTGAACAAGCAGGGCGGTGGCCTGTCGCTGGGCGCGCTGACCGAGCGCGACAAGGAACTGATCGGCATCGTTGCCAAGATCGGCGTCGACTTCATTGCCGTGTCGTTCTGCCGCAACGCGCAGGACATGAACGACGCGCGTGACATCGCCCGCTCGCACGGCTGCGATGCCGCGCTGGTGTCGAAGATCGAACGTACCGAAGCGATCGAGAACCTGGAAGAAATCGTCGAGGCCAGCGACGTGGTGATGGTCGCCCGTGGCGACCTCGGCGTGGAAATCGGCGATGCCGAGCTGCCGGGCCTGCAGAAGAAGATCATCAAGGCCTCGCTGGCGCAGAACAAGGTGGTGATCACCGCCACCCAGATGCTGCAGTCGATGGTGGAAAGCCCGATCCCGACCCGTGCCGAAGTGCTGGACGTGGCGAACTCGGTCATCGACGGCACCGATGCGGTGATGCTGTCGGCGGAAACCGCCGCTGGTGCCTATCCGGTCAAGGCCGTGGAAGCGATGGCGCGCATCTGCCTGGGGGCCGAGCGCCAGTTCCAGACCGAGACCGACTTCAACGCCTCGCCGCGCAACCTGGAACGTGCCGACCAGGCGATTGCCATGGCCACCATGTTCCTGTCGCAGCACGTGGGCGTGCGTGCGATCGTGGCGATGACCGAATCCGGCGGCACCGCGCGCTACCTGTCGCGTTTCCGCGCCAAGGCGCCGGTGTTCGCGGTGACCCGCCATGACGGCGCGCGTCGCCAGATGGCGCTGATGCGCGATGTCTATCCGATCAACTTCGACAGCCGCGGCCTGACCCCGCGCGAAGCCGCGCGCGGCAGCATCCGCCTGCTGGTCGAATCCGAGCTGCTGCAGGCCGGCGACCGTGTCGTGTTCACCAGCGGCGAGCACATGGAAACCCTGGGTGCGACCAACACCCTCCGCCTGCTGGAAGTGGGCGAAGATGGCCGCGCCAGCGGCCTGGGCGACCTGTAAGGAGTTTTGACCCCCAGGGTCAGAGCCCCTACGGGGATCTGACCCCATGCCGCAGGACATCTTTTGTCCTGCGCCGGCGTGGAAGCGTTTCCATCCTGTCCTCCACGGCGAGGCAACGGGCAGCAGGGCTATACTTACGTTTTTCCCGCACCCGCCACAGGAAATACATGAGCATCGAACAGCTGGCTGAAACCGCCCAGGCCATGGTCGCCCCGGGCAAGGGCATCATCGCGATCGACGAATCCACCGCTACCATCGCCAAGCGTTTCGCTGGCGTCGGTATCGAGAACACCGAGGAGAACCGTCGCGCCTACCGCGAGCTGCTGCTGACCACGCCGAAGCTCAACGAGCACATTTCCGGCGCCATCCTGTACGACGAAACCATCCGCCAGTCGACCAAGGACGGCGTGCCGTTCGCCAAGTACATGGCCGACCACGGCATGATTCCGGGCATCAAGGTGGACAAGGGTGCGCACCCGCTGGCCGGCTGCCCGGGCGAGCTGGTGACCGAAGGCCTCGACGGCCTGCGCGAGCGCCTGCAGGAGTACTACAAGCTGGGTGCGCGCTTCGCCAAGTGGCGTGCGGTCATCAACATCGGCGAGAGCATCCCGTCGGGTACCTGCATCGAGTCCAACGCCCACGCGCTGGCCCGCTATGCGGCGCTGTGCCAGGAATGCGGCCTGGTGCCGATGGTCGAGCCGGAAGTGATCATGGACGGCGACCACGACATCGAAACCTGCTACGAAGTCACCGAAGCCACCCTGCGTTCGCTGTTCGACGCCCTGTACCAGCAGAACGTGCTGCTGGAAGGCACCATCCTGAAGGCGTCGATGGTCATCTCCGGCAAGGGCTGCGATGAGCAGGCCGACGTCGAGGAAGTGGCCGAGTCGACCGTGATGTGCCTGAAGAGCACCGTGCCGGCGATCCTGCCGGGCGTGGTGTTCCTGTCCGGTGGCCAGAGCGACGAGCAGTCCACCGAGCACCTGAATGCGATGAACCAGCTGGGCAACCTGCCGTGGCCGCTGAGCTTCTCCTACGGCCGCGCCATGCAGCAGGCCGCGCTGAAGCTGTGGGCCAAGGACATGAAGGGCAACTACGCTGCTGCCCAGAAGACCGTGTACGAGCGCGCCAAGGACAACGGCCTGGCCGCGCTGGGCAAGTGGAACGGTTGATCCGTTTCCTTGCAGGATGAACAGGGCAACGCCGGCTTTACGCCGGCGTTTGCTTTTGCGGGTATCTTTTCCGCCCCCGCGTGCCCGGCCGGCATGCGGGAACCACATGGAAGGCCAAGGAGAAACAACATGCGTTTGGCAGCAATCACACTGGCCGTTGCCACGGTCCTGGTCGCCGGCGGTTGCAACCGCATCGGCGGCGGCGCGGATGCGGGCAAGGCCGCGTCGCTCGATTTCGACAAGCCGGTGTCCGGCGAGATCACATCGCGCAGCGGCATCAACTACAACGACGGCAGCCACCACCAGCTCTACCAGATCAAGCTGGAAGACAAGCAGCTGGTCGGGCTGAAGCTGACCGGTTCGCTGAGCGGCTCGATCGCCGTGTTCAGCAACGGCAGCCTGGTGGCCAGCAGCAACACCGGCTACGAGCGCGAAGGCGACGTCTCGCTGGCGTTCCGTGCCAACGGTGGCGGTACCTACCAGGTGGCGGTCAACGCCAACGGCTCGACCGATTACGGTCCGTACCGCCTGCGCGCCGAGAAGCTGGTGCCGTACGATGGCAGGCCGCTGGCGGGCAGTGGCGAGATCGTCGACATGCTGGCCGGTGGTTCCCAGGACTACACCCTGCAGGTGGACAAGGCCGGTCTGTACGAGATCCGCCTGGTGTCGGACGTCTTCGATCCGGTGCTGAAGCTGTCGGGCCAGGGCGTGGATGCAGAGAATGACGATGGTGGCGACAGCACCAACTCGCGCCTGACCCTGTCACTGAAGCCGGGCAAGTACATCCTGACCGCGCGTGGCCTCGGCGACGGCGTCACGGGCATGTTCACCCTGTCGGCCAACCGCATCGAGCTGCCGGGCAATCTGGTCGAGCGCGATGGCACGGCGCTGCCGAAGTCGGGCAGCGTGTACACGATGCTCGACAATGATGGCCGCCGCCGCTTCCTGCTGTCCCTGGACCGTCCGGCCGATGTGCGCCTGGATGCGATCTCCAGCCAGGTCGATACCCTGCTGCGCGTGGTCGGTGGCGATGTCGAGCTGACCGATGATGACGGTGGCAACGGTACCAATTCGCGCCTGGAAGAGACCCTGCCGGCCGGTCACTACACGGTCGACGTGTCCAGCCTGAACAATGGCGCGGGCATGGTGGAAGTGCGCGTGCAGGTGGATGGCGCCAGCGCCGATGGGGCTGCGGCCTCCGCGGCACGTGCGGCCGCCGACGCGGCCGCGGTGGAAGCCGCCAGCCGTTGAGCGTGATCCACGCCGCGCGTGGATGAGGACAATGGTGCAACGGAAAAGGCCGGGCAATGCCCGGCCTTTTCCTTTACGTCGCGCACTGGAATTCAGTGCGCGGCGGCAAAGCCTGCATCACCCAGGGGCGGCAGCATCGACGCGCGCGGTTCGCTGTCCGCGCTTTGCCCGGCGGCGCTCAACGCCTGCTGGTAGGCCTTGGCCGTAGCGGTATTGAACGCCACCAGCACGATGCGCATCGGTTGTGCGTGGCTGCGCTGCCACGCCAGTGTTTCCGTCACTGCGATCTGCGCCGCCTGGTACAGCGGGTAGCCATACACGCCGCAGCTGATCGCGGGGAACGCGATCGACTGCACGCCCAGCGATTCGGCCAGCTGCAGCGATTTCCAGTAGCAGTTGGCCAGCAAGGCCGGTTCGTCGCGCTGGCCGTCGTGCCAGACCGGGCCCACCGTATGCAGTACATGCCGCGCCGGCAATGCATAAGCGGCGGTCGCGCGCACTTCGCCGGTCGGGCAACGCACGCCCGGGCGCAGCTCCGGCAACTGCTCGCACTCGGCCAGCAGTGCGGGGCCGGCTGCGCGATGGATCGCGCCGTCGACACCACCGCCACCGAGCAGTGTTTCATTGGCCGCGTTGACGATCGCATCCACCGCCAGGGTCGTGATGTCGCCCTGCCAAACTTCGATCTTCATGCGTCCGTCTCCTGCCTGTGAGGTGATCCGCGCAGCATCTGCGCCGGCTGTTCCCACGGTAGGGGACAGGGCATCGATACTGCGTCATGACCGTCTCACGCGCTGCGATCCGACGGCCTTCACGCACGATGGCGGGCGACGCCTTCACGCAGGCTGAAGCGGAAAGGGGTCAGATCCTTTTCCGAACGGAAAAGGCTCTGACCCCGGGTGTCACGGCAGGCCGGCCAGCCAGTCGTCGTCGGAGCCTTCGTTCACATCGGCGAACAGCGGCGTGGAGAAATAGCGTTCACCGGTGTCCGGCAGCATCGCCAGGATCACCGAGCCCGGTTCAGCGCGCGCGGCCACGTCCAGCGCACTGGCGACGGTGGCGCCGGCGGAGATGCCGACGAAGATGCCTTCCTCGGCGGCCAGGCGGCGCGCGGTGGCGATCGCGCGGTCATCTTCGACCGAGACCAGTTCGTCCACCACATCGCGGTTGAGCACATCCGGCACGAAGTCCGGCGTCCAGCCCTGGATCTTGTGCGGCTTCCAGTCATCGCCCTTGAGCAGGGCGGCGCCGGCCGGCTCGGTGGCGATGATGCGGGTCTGCGGGCGCGCGACCTTCAGCACTTCGCCAACACCGGTGAGCGTGCCGCCGGTGCCCCAGCCGCTGACGAAATAGTCCAGCCGCTTGCCGGCGAAGTCGCGCAGGATTTCGGCGGCGGTGGTGTTGCGGTGATAGGCCGGGTTGGCCGGGTTGGCGAACTGGCTGGCCAGGAACCAACCGTGCTGTTCGGCCAGCTCGGCTGCCTTGCGCACCATGCCGCTGCCGCGCTCGGCGGCCGGGGTCAGGATCACCTTGGCACCATAGGCGCGCATCAACTTGCGGCGCTCGACCGAGAAGGTCTCGACCATGGTCGCCACGAACTTGTAGCCACGCGCGGCGGCGACCATCGCCAGTGCCACGCCGGTGTTGCCCGAGGTGGCCTCCACGATGGTGTCGCCCGGCTTGAGCAGGCCACGCGCTTCGGCGTCGAGGATGATCGCCAGCGCCAGGCGGTCCTTCACCGAGCCACCCGGGTTGAATGACTCGACCTTGGCGTAGACGCTGACCTGTGGCGGTGCCAGGCGCTGCAGCCTGACGATGGGGGTGTTGCCGACGGTATCGAGGATGGAGTCGTACAGGGCCATGGAAGCGCTCCGGAAACGGGGCCGCGCCGGGCTTCGGCGGGCGAAGGGGGAGGGCTGGCTGTTCAGGCCAGCGGCTGCCGGCTGACCGTAGCGCCGGCATATGACGCCCGGAAATGACCAGATACCTTTCTTAAACAACCTTTGGTTATAAGCTGGTGACGGCAATTGACCCTAGAGTGGACCTCCGCCCCACGCCGCCTGCCTCCCATGACGCTGACCCAGCTGCGCTACCTGGTTGCCATCGCCGACGCCGAGCTGAACATCACGCTGGCCGCCTCGCGCGTGCACGCCACCCAGCCCGGCCTGTCCAAGCAGCTCAAGCAGCTGGAGGATGAGCTGGGTTTCCTGTTGTTTGTGCGCAAGGGCCGCAGCCTGGAGTCGGTCACCCCGGCCGGCACCGAGGTCATCGCCCGCGCCCGCGCGGTGCTGGCCGAGGCCAACAACATCCGCACCTACGCGGCCAACCAGCGGCGCGAGAGCCAGGGCCAGCTGATCCTGACCACCACCCACACCCAGGCGCGCTTCGTGCTGCCGCCGGCGGTGGCGGCGATCAAGCAGGCCTACCCACAGGTGAGCGTGCACCTGCAGCAGGCCGGTGAAGCCGACGCGCTGGATCGCTTGAACCAGGGTGATGCCGATATTGCGATCATCAGCACCGCTGGCGGTGAGCCCACCGATGGCATTGCCGTGCCGCTGTTCCGCTGGCGGCGGCTGGTGGTGGTACCGAAGGGCCACCCGCTGGACCGCGCCGGCCGCGCACCGGACCTGGCCGCGCTGGCCCGCCAGCCATTGATCAGCTACGAATCCTCGACCCGCCCGAATTCGTCGCTGCAGCGCGCCTTCGCCGCCAATGGGCTGGTGCCGGATCTGGCACTGACCGCGCTTGATGCCGATCTGATCAAGACCTATGTGCGTACCGGCCTGGGTGTGGGCCTGCTGGCTGAGATGGCGGTCAGTTCCAACGACGAAGACCTGAGATCGTGGCCGGCGCCGGACCCGATCAGCGAGTGCATCGCCTGGGCGGTGCTGCCACGCGACCGCGTGCTGCGTGATTACGCGTTGGAGCTGGTGCATGTGCTGGCACCGCAGATTGATCCGCGCGACCTGCGGCGGGTGCTGGATGGCAATCAGGCGGCGGCGTGGCCGGTGCCACCGACCTGGGAGTCGCTGACCCAGACCATCACGGTGTGAGGTGGGTCGAGCAGGGCTTGCAGCCCTGCACCCGCGGTAGTGCCGGCCGCTGGCCGGCAACCTCAACAGCAACAGCAGAAGCGGCATTCCGTGGGATGGCGGGGCGGTGTCGGAGTGCGGGGACGCCGTAAACCCGTCCCTGGGGGCTTGGCCGCGGCATCCATGCCGCGGACACCCCGCACTCCGACACCGCCCCACCTCTGACAGATTCCGATGGCTGTTGGTAGGTGTCGACCTTGGTCGACACGGTAGATCCACGCCATGCGTGGATGAAATCTGTCAGATATCGAAATACATCTGGGGTCAGATCCGTTTTCCTGCGGAAAACGGATCTGACCCCGAGAGTCGTTCCGACAGATTGCGGAAAACTGTCGAAGGCGGGGTGGGTCCGGTTGCGGGGGCGTGAGCGCCATGGATGGCGCGACCGAGCCTACATGGACGTATTTACGGCGTCCCCCGCAACCGGACCCACCCCGCCATCCCTCAGGAAACCAGCTTCTGCTGTTGCTTCGGTTCTTGCAGTGGACGTGGCATCTGCGGGTGCAGGGCGCAGCCCTGCCGAACACCCCCGCGACGGGGTGTCGTAAATGCCTGCGACGGTTCGTCGCACGGGTAACTCTGGACCCGGCTCTACACTAGCGGGGTGACCCGCCTGTCCCGCCCGCAGCGTCTCCTGCTCCAGCTCGCCGTCCTGGCGACGCTGCTGATGGTGCTTGCGCCGCTGGTCAGCCGCGCGCTGCAGGCGTCGCCGATGGACCACGCTGCGATGGGCCATGACATGCACGACATGGCCATGGCCGGGCACGATCAGCACGGCACCGCGCCGGCAGAGCGCAGCCGCCCGGCCGACCCCCACGCCATGCACGGCGAAGCCTGCGAGTACTGCGTACTGGCAATGCGCCTGCTGCCGTGGCTGGCCGTGCTGGTGCTGCTGTTGCCGCTGCTGTGGCGGCCGCGGCTGGTATTCCCGTGGTCACAGCAGGTACTGCCCGCGCTGCGCTGGCCGGCGCATGCCGCGCGCGGGCCGCCGCGTTTCTCCATCGTTCGCTGATGTCCCTATCGAATCTGCCGCACGTCGCCTGACCGGGCGCCGTGCGCGCGTGCGTACCTTGGAGCTGTTCCGATGAAAATGACTTCCCGCCCCGCGGGCGCCTGTGCGCGCCTGCCGGTCGCCCTTGGCCTGGCCGTGGCCGCATCACTGGCCCACGCCGCGCCCGCCGAAGAGGCGCGCACCCTCGACACGCTGGTGGTGACCGCCGCCGCACCGTCCTCGCCGCTGCACTGGGTGACCGACCCACGCCTGCCGCGGCAGCCGGTGCCCGCCAGTGATGGCGCCGATTACCTGAAGACCGTTCCCGGTTTTTCCGCCATCCGCAACGGTGGCACCAACGGTGACCCGGTGCTGCGCGGCATGTTCGGTTCGCGCCTGAACATCCTCAGCAATGATGGCAACCTGATCGGTGCCTGCCCGTCGCGCATGGACAATCCGTTGTCCTACATCGCGCCGGAAAGCTTCGATCGATTGACCATCATCAAGGGCCCGCAGAGCGTGCGCTGGGGGGCAGGTGCCTCGGCCGGCACCGTGCGCTTCGAGCGCGATACACCGCGCTTCGAAGAGCCGGGCCTGCGTGCCGATGCCAGTGCGCTGGTCGGTTCGCGCAACCGCAACGACCAGGTGCTGGACCTGACCCTGGGCAACCCGACCGGTTACGTACGTGCCAGTGGCAACCGTTCCGAAGCCGATGACTACAAGGACGGCCACGGCGATGTGGTGCCATCGAAGTGGCGCAAGTGGAACGGTGACGTGGCCATCGGCTGGACGCCGGATGCCGACACGCTGCTGGAAATTTCTGCCGGTGCCGGTGATGCCATCGCACGCTACGCGGGACGCGGCATGGACGGGGCTGCGTTCGAACGCACCAGCTATGCCGCGCGCTTCGAGAAGCGCAACCTGCCGGGGGCGTGGGACACGGTGCAGGCCAACGTGTACTACAACGAGGCCGACCACGTGATGGACAACTACACGCTGCGCACACCGAACCCGAACAGCATGATGCCGATGCCGATGGCGTCAAACGTGGATCGCCGTACCCAGGGCGGCCGGGTCAGTTCCGAGTGGCGCTGGCAGGACGTGCAGCTGGTGGCGGGCGTGGATGGCGAAGACAGCCGCCATCGCGGGCGCATGGGCATGGGTCGCGGCACCTATCGCCAGGCGGCGTGGGAGACCGATGCCAACTTCCGTCGCTATGGCGTGTTCACCGAGTTGACCCTCGGTGCCGGCACCGACCAGCGCTGGATCAGCGGTCTGCGCATTGATCGCGCCAGCGTGCGCGACGAGCGGCAGTCGATCCGCGGAATGATGGGCAACATGCCCAATCCGACCGCGGGCCAGCGTCGCAAGGAATGGCTCGGCAGTGGTTTCCTGCGCTACGAGCAGGATCTGGCCGACGGCCTGACCTGGTATGCCGGCCTCGGCCACAGTGAACGCATGCCCGACTACTGGGAGCTGTTCTCGCCCAACCACGGCCCGGCCGGTGCGGTGAACGCGTTTGCCGGTATCCAGCCCGAGCGCACCACCCAGCTCGACGTCGGCCTGCAGTACCAGGGGCCGCGCGTGCAGGCGTGGGTCTCGGCGTATGCCGGGCAGATCCAGGACTACATCCTGTTCACCTACCACGGCAGCGGCATGATGGGCATGAGCCAGGCCAGCAATGTCGACGCGCGCATTGCCGGTGCCGAGGCGGGGCTGGAAGTGAGCGTGGCCGAACAGTGGAAGCTGGGTGGCACGCTGGCCTATGCCTGGGGCGAGAACCGCGACCAGCAGCGTCCGCTGCCGCAGATGCCGCCGCTGGAAGCGCGCCTGAGTGCGAACTGGGAAGGCCAGCGCTGGAGCGCCGGTGCACTGCTGCGCGCGGTGACCCACCAGCATCGTGTCGCAGATGGCCAAGGCAACGTGGTCGCACAGGATCTCGGACCGAGCGCTGGCTTTGCCACCTTCGCGCTCAATGCCGCGTACCGTTTCAGTTCGCAGCTGCAGCTCAGCGCGGGTGTCGACAACCTGTTCGACCGTGCCTACAGCGAGCACCTGAATCTGGCGGGCAGCGCCGACTTCGGCTTCCCCGCCGATCCGGTGCGCATCAATGAGCCGGGGCGCAGCGTCTGGATGAAGCTGAATTACCGGTACTGAGGCAACGGGCAAAAAAACGGGGCCGGATCCCCGCCAGGATCCGTCCCCGCCCGACGCCCTCCGTCGGGCAGATTCGACTCTACGATGACGGCCCGGGCGGTGCACGGCTGGATACACCCCGACACACGCCGACACCGCCCGTGGCAGCCTTGCACGGAACGGGTTCAAGGCGCTATCGCAGCCTTGGTTCCACGCCGGTAAACGCTTGGCACATACCGCTTTTATGGGCACTTGCCTACACTCGGCGGCCGTGGATCAATCAGGACCGTTCATGTTGGCTCGTATCGCTTCGACCCTGGCCCTTGGCCTCAGCCTGGCCGTGCTGGCCGGGTGCGCAGGCAAACAGGAGGCCGCCGCACGTCGGCAGGGAGAAGCGGTGCCGGTCACCGCGCAGGTCGTGCAGTCCCGGCAGTGGAGCGACACCCTGCAGGCGCTGGGCACGGCCAAGGCGCGCGAATCGATCAGCGTGACCGCCAAGGTCAGCGAGATCGTCGAGAAAGTGCACTTCGAAAGCGGCCAGCACATCGCCGCTGGTGCACCGATCGTGACCCTGCGCGGGCAGGCCCAGGAGGCCGCGCTGGTGCAGGCGCAGGCCACCTTCCATGAAGCTGATCAGCTGTACAAGCGCCAGCGCGAACTGGCCACCCAGCGGCTGGTGTCCAGCGCCACGCTGGATACGCAGAAGTCGATCCGCGATGCCGCCGAGGCGCGCGTGGCGCAGATGCAGTCGGACATCGGTGACCGCCGCGTGCGTGCGCCGTTCGCCGGTGTGCTCGGCATCCGCCAGGTCAGCCCAGGCACGCTGCTGACGCCGACCACCGTGATTGCCACGCTCGATGACATCGAGCACATGCACATCGATTTCCAGGTGCCGGAAGTGGAACTGGCCGCGCTCGGCGTCGGTGACAAGGTCAGTGCCACCAGCGTGGCGTGGCCGGGCCGCACCTTCGAAGGCGTGGTCAGCACCATCGATGCGCGCATCGATCCGGCCACCCGTGCGGTGACCGTGCGCGCCGACTTCGCCAATGGCGACCACGCGCTGCGCCCGGGCATGCTGCTGGACGTGCGCTTGTTCCGCCCCGAGCGCCCGGCACTGGTGGTTCCGGAAATCGCCGTGGTGCAGGTCGGTCGCGATACCTTCGTGTACCGCATCAAGGCCGACGACAGCGTCGAGCGTGTGGACGTGGTCACCGGCGCGCGCCGTGCCGGCGTGGTCGAGATCAGGCAGGGCCTGGAAGCGGGACAGCGCATCGTGGTCGATGGCACCGGCAAGCTGCGCCCGGGCCTGAAGGTCGCCGCCAAGGACGCAGCGCCCGCCAGTGGTGCCAAGCCGGCTGATGCGCCGGCGCCGGTCGCGGCCGAGGGCCACGGCGGATGAAGCTGTCCGATATCTCCATCCAGCGGCCGGTGTTCGCCGTGGTGATGAGCCTGTTGCTGCTGGTGCTGGGCGTGATGTCCTTCACCCGCCTGACCCTGCGCGAACTGCCGGCCATCGACCCGCCGATCGTGTCGGTGTCGGTGGACTACACCGGCGCCTCGGCGGCGGTCATCGAAAGCCGCATCACCCAGGTGCTGGAAGACGCGCTGGCCGGCATCGAAGGCATCGATACGATCAACGCGCGCAGCACCAACGGCCGCTCGCAGGTCAGCATCGAGTTCACCTCCAACCGCGATATCGAAGCGGCCGCCAACGACGTGCGCGATGCGGTCAGCCGCGTGGCCGACCGCATGCCGGAAGAGGCGCGGCCACCGGAGATCGCCAAGGTCGAGAGCGATGCCGACCCCATCATCTGGTTCAACATGGTCTCCTCGACCATGGACACGCTGGAGCTGAGCGACTACGCCGACCGTTACGTGGTCGATCGCTTTTCCAGCCTCGATGGCGTGGCCCAGGTCCGCATCGGCGGCCGCCAGCGCTATGCGATGCGCATCTGGCTGGACCGTGACCAGCTGGCCGCACGCGGCCTGACCACCGGCGACGTGGAAACCGCGCTGCGCAACGAGAACGTGGAACTGCCGGCTGGCCGCATTGAGTCGACCGACCGCGATTTCACCCTGCGCGTGGAGCGCAACTACATCAAGCCCGAAGACTTCGCGACCATCCCGCTGGGCAAGGGCCGCGACGGCTACGTAGTGCGCATGGGCGACGTGGCGAAGATCGAGCTGGCCTCGGCCGAACGCCGCGCGTACTACCGCAGCAACGGCGAGCCGGGCATCGGCCTGGGCATCGTCAAGACCTCCACCGCCAACTCGCTGGACGTGGCGCGTACCGCGCGCGCTGAAGCCGAGCGGGTGGCGCTGACCCTGCCCAAGGGCACGCAGATCTTCGTCGCCTTCGACAACACCACCTTCATCGAAGCCGCGGTGGACCGCGTCTACGCCACGCTGGTGGAAGCGATGATCCTGGTGCTGGCGGTGATCTGGCTGTTCCTCGGCAGTTTCCGCGCCGCGTTGATTCCGGCGGTGACGGTGCCGGTCTGCCTGGTCGCGGCGTTCATCGCGCTGTATGCGTTCGACTTCTCGATCAACCTGCTGACCCTGCTGGCGCTGGTGCTGTGCATCGGCCTGGTGGTGGACGATGCGATCGTGGTGGTGGAAAACGTACAGCGCCGCATCGACCTGGGCGAACCCCCGCTGGTGGCGTCCAAGCGCGGCACTGCGCAGGTCGCCTTCGCGGTGATCGCCACCACCGCCGTGCTGGTGGCGGTGTTCCTGCCGGTCGGCTTCCTGGAAGGCAACACCGGGCGCCTGTTCCGCGAACTGGCAGTGGCGCTGGCCGCCGCCGTGGCGTTGTCCGCGTTCGTGGCGCTCACACTGACGCCGATGATGGCCTCCAAGCTGCTCAAGCCGCACACCGGTCAGGCCCCGCGGGGCTTGCACGGCTTCATCAACCGCAACCTGGAACGCCTGGCGGGTGCCTATGGGCGGGTGCTCGATCACCATGTCGACCGCACCTGGATCTACCTGCTGGTGATGGTCGCTGCACTGGCTGCCAGCTGGGGCCTGCTCAAGCTGCTGCCGTCGGAACTGGCGCCGGCCGAAGACCGCGGTTCGTTCCAGATCATGATCGACGGCCCGGAAGGCGCCGGCTACGACTACACCGTGCAGCAGGTGCAGCAGGTGGAAGCGCTGCTGGCACCACATGTCGGCTCGGACAAGCCGATCGTGCGTGCCAACCCGCGCGTGCCCGGTGGCTTCGGCGCCAGCGAAGAGATGCATACCGGCCGCGTCAGCATCTTCCTGCAGCCGTGGCGCCAGCGCAGCGAGGGCACGCCAGAGGTGGCCAATGAGCTGCAGAAGGAACTGGACACCATCCGTGGCGTGCGCGTGCGTACCCAGGTCGGTGGCGGCCTCGTGCGCAGTGGCGGCCAACCGTTCCAGATCGTGCTGGGCGGGCCGGAATACGCGGAGATCGCGCAGTGGCGCGACCGCATCCTGCTGCGCATGGCGGACAACCCCGGCCTGGTCGGCCCGGACTCGGACTACAAGGAAACCCGGCCGCAGATGCGGGTGAACATCGACCGCCAGCGTGCGGCCGACCTCGGCGTGCCGGTCACCGCGATCGGTTCGGCGCTGGAAACCATGATGGGCTCGCGTCGCGTCACCACCTTCGTCGACAACGGCGAGGAATACGACGTGCTGGTGCAGGCCGGTCGTGACGGTCGCACCAGCCCGGCCGACTTGGCCGCGATCCGCGTGCGCGCCACTTCCGGCGAGCTGGTACCGCTGTCCAACCTGGTCACGCTGAGCGAAGTGGCCGAGGCCGGCACGCTGAACCGCTTCAACCGTCTGCGCTCGATCACCATCAGTGCTGGGCTGGCACCGGGCTATCCGCTGGGCGAGGCCATTGCCTGGGCACAGAACGTGGCCCAGGAAGAACTGCCGCAGTACGCGCAGGTGAACTGGAAGGGCGAATCGCGCGAGTACCAGAGCGCCGGCGGCGCCGTGCTGCTCACCTTCGCCATGGCCCTGCTGGTGGTGTACCTGGTGCTGGCTGCGCAGTTCGAGAGCTTCATTCATCCGCTGACCATCATGCTGACCGTGCCACTGGGCGTGCTCGGTGCGCTGGTCGGATTGTGGGTGAGCGGCGGCACGGTGAACCTGTTCAGCCAGATCGGCATCGTGATGCTGGTCGGCCTGGCCGCGAAGAACGGCATCCTCATCGTCGAATTCGCCAACCAGCTGCGCGACGACGGCCGCAGCGTGCGCGAGGCGATCATCGAATCGGCGATGGTGCGACTGCGCCCGATCCTGATGACCTCGATCGCCACCGTGGTTGGCGCCATTCCGCTGGTGGTGGCCGGTGGCCCCGGTTCGGCCAGCCGTGGCACGATCGGCATCGTGATCATCTTCGGCGTAACCCTCTCGACGTTCCTGTCGCTGTTCGTGGTGCCGGCGTTCTACGCGCGGTTGGCGCCGTATACCCGCTCGCCGGAAGCGGTGAAGCGCGAGCTGGAGAAGCAGGAAGCGGAATCGCCGTCGGTGGGCGGTCATGCCTGACCAGCCTGCCGACGGGGTCGGACCAGGGGTCGGATCCCTTTCCGGAACGGAAAGGGCTCTGACCCCGCCACTACAGGGTGAAGGTTTCCTCCTGCGTCCCTGGCGCCCTGACGACCTCGACTCCCTGCTGCGCCACGCCAACGACGCCGAGGTGTCGCGCGGCCTGCGCGACCGCTTCCCGTACCCGTACACGCGCGAGGATGGCGAGGCCTTCCTCGCCGGCCGCGTGCTGGCCCCGGGCACCCTGAACCTGGCCATCGAGATCGACGGCCAGGCCTGCGGCAGCGTCGGTGCCCAGCAGGGCGTGGCCGAGCGCGGACACATGGCCGAGCTGGGCTACTGGTTGGGCCAGGCCTACTGGGGCCAAGGAGTGATGACCCGGGTGGTCGGCCTGTTCGCCCCCTGGGTGATGGACGAACTTCGCCTGTTCAGGCTGCAGGCCGGGGTGGTCGACTTCAACCTCGGCTCGGCCCGGGTGCTGGAAAAGAACGGCTTCCAGGAGGAGGGCGTGGACCGCTGTGCGGTCTACAAGCGCGGCGTGCTGCACGACCTGCGCCGTTTCGCCCGGGTACGCACGCAGCTGCCCTGAACAGGCGCGGGGTCGGATCCCTTTTCGCCAGAAAAGGGCTCTGACCCCCAACCCGTTCCCGAACCCGCCAAACCGGAGAACCGGGGTCAGAGTCCTTGCGCAGCGCGCAAGGGATCCGACCCCATCCTTCTGGCGCTACCGCAGCGGCCTTCGATCAGGGAGAATCGACCGGTCCCTTCCAGCCGACGGGACGTCCTTACAACCCGCCGACTGGAGAGAGCGCGCGTGGAAGCAACCGTACACTTCATCAACAGCATTATCTGGAGCAAGGCACTGATCTTCGTGTGCCTGGGCGCCGGCCTGTTCTTCAGCCTGCGCACGCGCTTCATGCAGATCCGCGGCTTCCTCGAGATGTGCCGCCTCACCGTCAAGGGTGAGAAATCCGACGCTGGCGTGTCCTCGTTCCAGGCGCTGGCCATGTCGATGGCCGGCCGCATGGGCATCGGCAACATCGCCGGCGTGGCCACCGCCATCGCCTTCGGCGGCCCCGGTGCGATCTTCTGGATGTGGGTGATGGGCTTCCTCGGCGCGTCCACCTCATACGTGGAATGCACCCTGGCGCAGATCTACAAGACCAAGGATGCCGAAGGCCGTTACCGCGGTGGCCCGGCGTACTACATCGAAAAGGCCATGGGCCTGAAGTGGTACGCGCTGGCCTTCGCCTTCGCCACGATCATCGCCGCCGGCTTCCTGATGCCGGGCGTGCAGGCCAACGCCATCGCCGACAGCATCATCAATGCCTGCCGTGGCACCGCGCTGTGCGGTCCGCTCGATGGCCAGGCTTTCGGCATGGAATCGGTGCAGGCGCTGAAGCTGGGCATCGGCATCGTGGTCGCGTTGCTGCTGGGCGTGGTGATCTTCGGCGGCGTCAAGCGCATCGCCAATTTCGCCGAAGTGGTGGTGCCGTTCATGGCCGCCGGCTTCATCCTGATGGCTATCGTCATCATGATCATCAACTACGACCGCGTGCCGGAGATGTTCAACATCATCTTCAGCAGTGCGTTCGGTACCCACGCTGCGTTCGGCGCGATGATGGGCCTGGCGGTGGAGTGGGGCATCAAGCGCGGCATCTACGCCAACGAGGCTGGCCAGGGCTCGGGCCCGCATGCGGCGGCCGCCTCGGAAGTCTCGCACCCGGCCAAGCAGGGTTACGTGCAGGCCTTCGCCATCTACTTCGACACCATGATGGTGTGCACCGCCACCGCGTTCCTGATCCTGGCCAGCGGCACCTACAACGTGTACTCGGCGGCAGGCGCCAGCGCGCCGCCGATCTTCCAGGGCCTGGCCGGTATTCCGGAAGGCGCGGGCTACGCGCAGGCCGGTGTGGAAGCGGTGCTGCCGGGCTGGGGTTCGGCGTTCGTGTCCATCGCCATCTTCTTCTTCGCCTTCACCACCATCATGGCGTACTACTACATGGCCGAGACCAATCTCAGCTATGTGAACCACAACAAGAAACGCCCGCTGACCGTGCTGGTGCTGCGCCTGGGCATCATCGCCATGGTGGTGTTCGGCGCGTTCCATAATGCGACCCTGGCCTGGGCGCTGGGTGACATCGGCGTCGGCCTGATGGCCTGGTTGAACATCATCGCCATCCTCATCATCCAGAAGCCGGCAATGCTGGCCCTGCGTGACTACGAACGACAGAAGAAGCTGGGCCTGGATCCGGTGTTCGACCCTGATGCCCTGGGCATCAAGAACGCTGATTTCTGGCGCCAGCGCAAGCAGGAGAATGTGTAAGTGAACAACCCTTGGAACAACCGCCGCCCGTCCGCCCGTCCGCCGCGCGCAACGCCGTTGCCGCGCCCGGAGGTGCCGGCCACGGGCGGTGGCGGGCGTGGTGGCAGCGACGAGCTGCGCCTGTACGGCCTGAATGCCGTGCTGGCCGCGTTCGAAGCGCGGCCGCAGGCGCTGCGCAAGCTGTACCTGCTGGAGGCGCGCATTCCGCGCCTGCAGCCGTTGCTGAAGTGGTGCGTGGCCAACCGCGTGGGATACCGCGTGGTTGAGGACGGCGATCTGAACAAGCTCGCCGGTACCACCCATCACGAAGGCGTGGTGGCCGATGTGCTGCGTGCGCCGGCACTGCCGCTGGCGCAGTGGCTGGAGCAGGTCGGCGACGGCCCGGCACTGGCGCTGTGGCTGGATGGCGTGGGCAACCCGCACAACCTCGGTGCGATCCTGCGCTCGGCGGCGCACTTTGGCGCCAAGGCGCTGCTGCTGCCGGCCGGCAGCACGCTGGCGCTGTCCGGTGCCGCCGCGCGCGTGGCCGAGGGCGGTGCCGAAGCGGTGCCGCTGGTGCAGCTGCCGGAGACCACCCAGGCGATGGCGCAGCTGCGTGCGGCCGGCTTCGGCCTGGCGGCGACCCTGGTGGAAGGCGGTGACGACGTGTTCCGCACCTCGCTGCCGGCCCGCCTGGTGTATGTGATGGGCGCCGAAGGCGAGGGCATGGACCGCAGCCTGGCGGGTGCGTGCGACCTGCAGGTCTCGATTCCCGGCAGCGGCGCGGTGGAGAGCCTGAACGTCGCCTCGGCCACGGCCGTGCTGCTGGCGCAGTGGGCGAGCCGCCGCGGCGATTGACGCGGCTGTTTCATCGCGTGGTGACCTGGAACCCGGCCTCGTGGCCGGGTTTTTTGCGCGGATTCCGCAACGCTCGGCGTGATCGTGCGGATCGCACGCGGGATGCCGCCTGCAAAGCATGCTGATTGCGACCGATCACGATGCATCAAGCATGCTTGATGCATGAGTACGCATTTTTAGAATTTGTCTCATTGTTGGGCCGCATCCTGCATCGCACGGTGGACCTCCATCCAACGTCGAACAGGAGTGGTTCCCATGCATCGAATCCAACACCACGCAATGCGCGCATCCCTGCTGCTGGTGCTGTGCGCGCTTGCGGCCCCCGCGGTGCAGGCCGAAGAGCGCAGCCTGGACGGGGTCAATTTCACCGGGCCGTTGATCACCCCCAATCCGGCCGGCCTGCCGCAGGGCAACTGGTACATCGAACCCTATCTGGTGCGCGTCGACAGCCGCGCCCACTACGACAACAACGGTGATCGCCGCCGCAGTGCCGAGCACAGCGGTGCATGGGCCACGGTGGTCCCGATCATCTACGGCTTCAGCGACCGCGTGATGGGCCAGGTCAATCTCAGTGCATCGCGCTCGGAGTCCGGCAGTGCGCGCAGCAGCGGCTTCCGTGCCGGTGACACCACCGCGCGGCTGCAGTACCTGCTGCAGGCGCCGAATGCCGATGGCACCCGTCCGGCCATCTCGGTCGCGCTGGTGCAGCGATTCAGCACCGGCAGCCACGATCGCATCACCGGCAATCCGCTCGATGCGCAGGGCGACGGCGTGCAGCGCACCACCGCCGCGTTGGGCGTGCAGCAGGTGGTGTGGCTGGGCAATGACCGCCCCGTGCGCTGGCGCGCCCAGCTCAGTGCCGGGCCGGCACCATCGCGCACCGCCATTTCCGGCACCAGCGTCTACGGCACCGATGACAGCTTCCAGGGACATATCTCCCGCGGGTCGGTGCTGGGCCTGTCGGTCGGCGCCGAGTACAGCTTCAATTCGCGCTGGGTGGGCGTGATGGAGGTGGCCGCCAGCCGCGAAACCGGCCAGCGCCTGAGCGGCTTCGCACGCAACAGCAGCGGTGCGATCGAACGGATCGAAGAGCATCGCCCGGCCAGCCGCAGCGTCACCCTGGCGCCGGCCGTGGAGTACCACTTCAGCCCGTCACTGGGCCTGATCGCGGGCGTGGAGTTCAGCGTGGCCGGCCGCAACACCAGCCGCATCATCAGCCCCCAGGTCGCCCTGGGCATGTTCTTCTGAGGGGCCGCCGATGAACATCGAATTCATCGTCAACGCGATCCTCGGCGTCGTCTGGAGCCCTTATCTGGTGGTGCTGTGCCTGCTCACCGGCCTGTACTTCAGCGTGCGCACGCGCTTCATCCAGTTGCGGGCATTGCCCGACATGCTGCGCCTGATGTTCCGCCATGAGCGCTCGGATGCCGGCGTCTCGCCGTTCCAGGCGTTGTCGCTTTCGCTGTCCAGCCGCGTGGGTGTCGGCAACATCGCCGGCGTCGCCATGGCCATCGCCTTCGGTGGCCCCGGCGCGATCTTCTGGATGTGGATCGTCGCCTTCCTCGGTGCGTCCAGTGCCTTCATCGAATCCACGCTGGCGCAGATCTACAAGGATCGCGATGCCAAGGGGCAGTACCGCGGCGGCCCGGCCTACTACATCGAAAAAGGCCTCGGCCAGCGCTGGTACGCGGTGCTGTTCGCACTGGTGACCGTGCTGGCCGGCGCGATGCTGGCCGGCACGCAGTCCAACGCCATCACCAGTGCGGTGAACGAAGCCTGGGATGTGCCGGTGATGACGACCACTGCCGTCCTGCTGGTAGTGCTGGGCGCCATCCTCATCGGCGGCGTGCGCCGCATCGCGCGGGTTGCCGAATGGGTGGTGCCGCTGATGGCCGTGGCCTACCTGCTGGTCGCGGCGCTGGTGATGGTGCTCAACGCGGAGAAAGTGCCGGAGGTGATCATGCTGGTGCTGCGTAGCGCCTTCGGTGTGGATGCAGCGTTCGGTGCAATGATCGGCACCGCCATCCAGTGGGGCGTGCGCCGTGGCGTACTGTCCAACGAGGCCGGCATGGGCAGCGGCGCGCATCCGGCCGCCGCCGCCGAAGTTTCGCATCCGGTCAAGCAGGGCCTGGTGCAGTCGTTCTCGGTCTACATCGACACCATGGTGGTGTGCAGCGCCACCGCGTTCCTGATCCTGTCCACCGGCCTGTACAACGTCTACGACCCGGCAGTGAATGGCATTCCGGATGAGGCGCGCCTGCTGCTGGGCAACCTGCCCGGCGTCGAGGCCGGGCCGCGCTTCGTGCAGCATGCGGTGGAATCCGCGTTGCCGGGCTTCGGCCGCTCGTTCGTGGCGCTGGCGATCCTGCCGTTCGCGTTCACCACCATCCTGGCGCTGTACTACATGGCGGAGACCAACATCAGCTACCTGTGCCGTGATCGTCCGGCGCCGTGGGCGATGGGCGGGTTCCAGCTGCTGTTCCTGGCCGCGACCGGTTACTCAGCGGTGAACAGTGCAACGATCGCGTGGTCGTTAGGCGATATCGGCGTCGGCCTGATGAGCTGGTTGAATATCATCGCCATCCTGCTGCTGCAAAGGCCTGCCCTGGCCGCACTGCGCGACTACGAGGCGCAGAAGCGCAAGCAGCGTGATCCGCTGTTCAAGCCGCAGACGATCGGGGTAAGCAACACCCGGGTCTGGGAGAGCTAATACGATCAGGGGTCAGACCCCTCGCCAAGGGCGAGGGCTCTGACCCCCTGTGTCACCGCGTCACTCGTTCGGCGGCGTGGTCGCCTTGGCCTCGCTGCCGAAGCTGCCGTCGGCTTCCGCCGCCAGGTACGCGAACACGGTGTACGCGGCGACGTTCTGCGCCAGCGCCTTCGGGTCGATCTTGTCCAGCGTGTCGTCGGCGGTGTGGTGCAGGTGGAAGTAGTCCGAGCCATCCTGCGCCAGCCATGCCCACGCACCGCCCTTGGCGGCCAGGGGGCCGACGTCCGGGCCCGGGCCACCCTTGTCGGCCTGGTACTCGATGCCCAGCGGCTTCATCACCTCGGCAATCTGCTTCGTCGCTTCGCGCGAGCCTTCCGGGTTCGGCGAACCGGTGTTGAAGGCATAGATGCGGCCGGCACCGAAGTCGCTCTCGGCGGCCAACTGGTGCAGGGCCACGTCCTTGGCGTGTGCCTCGGCATAGGCCTTGCCGCCGTAGAGGCCCTGTTCCTCGTTGGCGAAGGCGATCACGCGGATGGTGCGCTTCGGTGCCTGCTTCAGCTGGCCGATCAGGTGGCCGGCGGCCATGGTGATGCCCACGCCGGCGCCGTCATCCACCGCGCCGGTGCCCAGGTCCCACGAATCCAGGTGACCGCCGATCACCACCACTTCCTTCGGCAGGCTGCGGCCGGTGATCTCGCCGATCACGTTGTACGAGGTGGCGGTGCCATCCCAGCCGCAGTCCAGCGCCACCTTCACCGTGGTGCTGCCACGCGCCAGCAGGCGGGCCAGCTGGTCGGCGTCGGGCACCGACAGCGCCGCCGACGGCACTGGCGTCAGGCCATCGTCGAAACGGGTGATGCCGGTGTGCGGCACGCGGTGCGAGTCGGTACCGGCCGAGCGCATCAGGAAGCCGACCGCGCCCTTGCGGATTGCCTCGGACGGGCCCTTGCTGCGGATCGCGCCGCCACGGCCGTAGTCGCGGCCATCGCGGAAGGGCAGCATCTGGTAATCGACGAAGGCGATCTTGCCCTTCAGCGAACCCGCCGGTGCCGCCTGCAGCGCGGCCAGGTCGGCGAAGCGAACCACTTCGGCCTCCACGGTGCCGCCCGGGCTGCCACCCAGTGCAGTGATCTGCAGCGGCTGCGGATTCTTGCCGGTCACGGCAGCGTGTTCACTGCGGCGCTCCCACTTCGGGAACGTCACCGGCTCCTTCCACACCTTGTCGAAGCCCAGGGCCTTGAACTTGGCTTCGGCCCAGGCCACGGCGCGGGCGTCGGCCTCGCTGCCGGCGATGCGCGGGCCGATCTCGGTGGTGAGCGATTCGACCACCTTCCAGCCGGTGTCATCGGCCAGCGCCTGGTCGCGCAGCTGCGCGGCGGTGGCCAGCGAGGCGGGGGGCAGGGTGGTGGTGTGCGGCGCCGCGAAGGCCGGGCCGGCCAGCAGGGCGAGGGAGGATGCGATGGCAAGGAGGCGGCGACGCATGGACAACTCCGGGAAGGGACCTAAGCCTTGGAGCTTAACAGTCGTTCAGCCCGGCGCATGGGCGGGAGGTCATGGCTGGCGCGAACGCTGTTTTCCGCCATGTCCGGCAAAACGAAAGCCCCGCCGGGGCGGGGCTTTCGTGCAGTCGCGGTAGTGCCGGCCGCTGGCCGGCTCCCGCATGTCCCGATGTTGCCGGCCAGCGGCCGGCACTACCGTTCTGCGGCCTTATTTCTTCAGGCTGTCGCGGATCTCGCGCAGCAGCACCACTTCCTCGGCCGGTGCGGCCGGGGCGGCTTCCTGCTTGCGCGACAGGCGGTTGATCGCCTTGACCACGATGAAGATGGCGAAGGCCACGATCACGAACTGGATGATCGTATTGATGAAGTCGCCGTAGCCAACCACCACGGCCGGAATCTCCTTGCCATCGGGACCCAGGTGAGCCGGCGACAGGGTCCAGGCCAGACTGGAGAAGTCCACGCGGCCGATCAGGTAGCCCAGCGGCGGCATGATGATCTTCTCGACCAGTGCGGTCACGATCTTGCCGAAGGCCGCGCCGATCACCACGCCGACGGCGAGGTCGATGACGTTGCCGCGCATCGCGAATTCCTTGAACTCGGTGAGCATTCCCATTGTTGTTTTTCTCCGGTGGGGGAAGTGGACAGCGCGCAGGGTAGCGCAGGTGATGTCAGCCGGCGATCACGCCGTGGCGCTCGGCCACGTTTTCCAGGCGGGCACTGAAGCGGTCGCCGGGCTTCAGTGCAGCCACCCCGGACGGGGTGCCCATGAACACCAGGTCGCCGGCACGCAGCTGCCACAGCTTGGACAGCTCATGCAGGATCTCCGGCACGTTCCAGATCATCTGGTCGAGCAGCGCCTGCTGGCGCACTTCGCCGTTGACTTCCAGCGACAGGTTCAGTGCGGCCAGGTCGCCGACTTCCTCGGCGTGGACGATCTCGCTGATCGGCGCGGAGGCATCGAAGCCCTTGGCCGCATCCCACGGGTGGCCCTTGTCCTTGGCGGCGGCCTGCAGGTCGCGGCGGGTCAGGTCCAGGCCGACGGCGTAGCCATAGACCAGTGCGTCGGCATCGGCCACCGCCAGCTCGCCGGCGGGCGCATCGCGGCCGATCGCCACCACCAGCTCCACTTCGTGGTGCAGGTTGGCGGTCGCCGGCGGGTAGGGGATGGCATCGTCGTGGCCGACCACGATCGCATCGGCCGGCTTGCTGAAGAACATCGGGCGGCCACGGTCATCGGCCGCCGGCACCGCCGCGCCCATTTCGCGGGCGTGGTCGGCGAAGTTGCGGCCGACGCAGTAGACGCGGTGCACGGGGAAACTGCCGCCACCGGCTACCGGCACACGCGGCAGGGCTACGGCAGGGATCACATCGGAGACATCGGACATGCGGGCATCCAGGAAGGGCGTGCCCGCAGTCTAGAACGCATGGCGCCCGCCGTCAGCGGGCTCGCAACAGGTGGATCAGCGCGAGGCCGGCAACACCGGCTTGCGCACCACGCGGTACTCGCCTTCGACCACGGTCGGGTCGACCGGACGGGCGACGCCCGGCTTGCGCGAGGCCAGCAGCTTCCACGCCAGGCCGACCAGGATCATTGCCGCACCGACGAATACACCGATGAACACCATCGCGGCCAGGATCGCCAGGCCAAGCAGGCCCACGGCAACGCGCACCAGCGGGTGGCGCGGCTTGCGCGGCGCGAACAGGGTGCGGAACTGGTTGAAGGCGGATGCGCGATTGAACATGGCGGCTCGATAGGCTGGGATCAGCGAAACCAGAGTATCGGGACGCGCCACTGTCATTGAGTGAAAAACTCGTTAAATATAGCGTGTGCTTATTACGGATCAATGACTTGTGTTCATGTCGCAGCCAGTCACCTGAGTGGGCGTGCGACAATGCCGGTTTACTGTCCGAGCCTTCGCCATGACTGCCGCTGCTGCCCTGATCGCCCTTGATGCCATTGCCGATGGCGCGTTTGCCGAGGTCGAAGCGGTGGTTGATGGCGATGCCGAATCGCTGGTGCTGTACCGCGACGGCGCGCAGGTGCGCGCGTTCCTGAACATCTGCCCGCACGCCGGCCGCCGCCTGGACTGGGCCCCGGGCCAGTTCCTGAAGAGCCGCGAGGGCCACCTGGTGTGCGCCGCGCACGGCGCCTCGTTCGCGCTGGACAGTGGCGACTGCATCGCCGGCCCGTGCAAGGGCGATCGCCTGCGCGCAGTGCCGGTGGACGTGCGCGACGGGCAGGTCTACCTGGCTTGAGGCCAGAAGCAGTCGAGCACGGCTCGACTCTACAAAAGCCGTGTCGACCAAGGTAGACAGCTACCAGAGCGAGATCCGTGCCGACCAACGGTCGGCACCCACCACCAGCCGCGTGAAACTGTCGAAGGCGGGGCACTGTGGGTTTGCGGGGTGTGAGCGGCATGGATGCCGCGACCAAGCCCCCATGGATGGGTTTACGGCGTCCCCGCAAACCCACAGTGCCTCGCCATCCCACGGAATGCCCGCTGTTGCTGTTGCTGTTGCTGTTGCTTCGGCTTCTGCGGGTGCAGGGCGCAGCCCTGCCAACAAACTCCAACCTCAGAACATCAGGTTGATCATCAACACCACCACCAGCGTGTAGATCAGCGACAACGGTCCGCCGACCCGCCACATCTCGCGTGGGGTGTAGTTGGCCGGCCCCGTGATCATCGAGATCACCGGGTTGGAGGCCGTCATCAGGTTGTTGGACGCCGACAGCGCCACGATCAGCGCGAACGCGGTCGGGTTGCCACCCGCCGCCAACGCCAGGTTCACCGCGATCGGCACCATCACGATGGTCGCGCCCACATGGCTGATCACCAGCGAGAACGCCGTGGTCAGCAGCGCCAGTGCCACCTCCAGCACCCACACCGGAATGCCAGTGGGCAGCTTGTCGATGGTGTGGCCGGCCACCCACGCCGCCGCGCCACTGGAGTCCATCGCCCAGCCGAGCGGAATCAGCCCGGCCATCATGAACACCGTCTTCCAGTTGATCGAGGCATAGGCCTCGTCCATGCGCAGCACGCCGGTCAGCAGCATGCCGGCCACGCCGGTCATCAGCGTCAGCGCCACCGGCAGCTTGCTGGTCAGCGCGATCAGGATGGTCAGCGCGAAGATCGCCATTGCGATCTTGAACTTGTGCGGGCGCTGCTCGCCGGTCGGGTAGTCGGTCACCACCACGAAGTCGCGGCTGCGGGCGGCCTGCGCCAGGTCGGTCCAGATGCTGTGGAACACCAGCATGTCACCGGCGCGCAGCTGCACGTCGCGCACGTCCTCGCGGATCACCTGCTTGTCGCGGTTGATCGCCAGCAGGCTGATGCCGCGCTCCTTGCGCAGGCGCAGGTCGGCCGCGCTCTTGCCGATCACGTTCGAGGTCGGTGGCACCACCGCCTCGGAAATGCCGGCGCGGCTGGGATTGAACAGGTCGCCCAGGTGCTTCAGGCGCGAGGACATACGCAGGAACTGGTTCTGCGCGAAGTCGCTGATCTGTTCGCGCGGGCCCATCGCACCGAGCACGCTGCCGACCCAGATGCGCATCTCCGCCGGTGGTGCCAGGCGGGTGTCGTTGCCGGTCTTCAGGGCCAGCAGCAGCGGTGCATCGTGCAGGGTCTCGGCCTCGCCCAGGGTCATGCCGACCAGCGGGCTTTCGGCGGTCACCACCAGCTCGAACACATCGCCTTCAATGCCATAGGTCTTGGCGAAGTAGCTCTCGGTGCGCGCCGGGGTGACCCCGTCGTTGACCAGGCTTTCCTCTTCGATCAGCTTGCGGTCGCCGTAGTAGCGGAAATACAGCAGCGAGGCGACCAGCAGCGCCACGCCGATCGGCAGCGGCGCGAACATGCGCAGCGGCTCGATGGTGGCCAGGCCGGAGGGAAGGTTGTTGTTGGCCGAGGCCAGCAGATCGTTCAGCAGGATCAGCGGCGAATTGCCGACCATGGTCAGCGCGCCGCCCATCACGATTGCCGCCGAGATCGGCAGCAGCAGGCGCTGCATCGTCAGGCCGGTGCGCGCCGCCAGTCGCGAGGCGACCGGCAGGTACAACGCCATCACCGACGGGTTCTGCATGAAGGACGAGTTCAGGCCAGCGATGGCCGTGGTCATCATCAGCAGCCGCTGCTCGACACCGTGGCCACGCCGCAGCAGCCAGGCGGCCAGCCGGTTCAGCGCCCCGGTGCGGTCCAGGCCCGCACCGAGGATGGTGGTGGCGATGATGCTCATCACCGCGTTACCGGAGAAACCGCCGAAGATCTCCTCCGGCGCGATCAGCCCGGTGACACCGAGCACCACCAGCACCACCAGCGCGACCACGTCGGCGCGGATGCGCTCGAACAGGAACATCGCCATCGTGAAGCCGACCAGCCCGAGCACGAGCTTCATGTCGTTGGTCAGCGTCAGCGCGGTATCCATGTGGGGCGCAGTGTCCTCAGGCGATCGTCAGGTGCGGTCGTACAGCAGGTCCCAGACGCCGTGGCCGAGCTTCTGGCCGCGGGTCTCGAAGTGGGTCTGCGGGCGCCAGTCCGGGCGCGGCACGCTGCCACGCGGGCCGGCGCGGTTGACCAGGCCGGCGGTGGCATCGAGCACGTCCCACATCTGTTCGGCGTAGTCTTCCCAGTCGGTCGCGCAGTGCAGGCGGCCACCCGGGCGCAGCTTGCGCACCAGCAGGTCGGCGAACGCCGGCTGCAGTAGGCGGCGCTTGTTGTGGCGCTTCTTGTGCCAGGGGTCCGGGAAGTAGATGCGCACTTCATCGAGCGCGCCGTCGGCGATCTCGTTCTGCAGCACTTCCACCGCATCGTGGTGGTACAGGCGCACGTGGTCGGCGTTGTCATCGGCCAGCGCGTTCAGCAGGCGACCCACGCCGGGCGCATGCACTTCGATGCCGATGTAGTCGCGCGACGGGTCGTGCTGGGCGGCGAAGCGCAGCGCGGCACCGTTGCCGAAGCCGATTTCCAGCACCTTGTGCGCCGGGCGGCCGAAGGTGGCGTCCAGGTCACGCGGCTGGCCGTTGTAGTCGATGCCGAAGCGCGGCCAGCGTTCGTCGAACGCGCGCTGCTGGGCGGGGGTGAAGCGTCCCTGGCGCAGCACGAAGCTGCGCACCTCGCGGCGGCCTTCGCTGACGGTGAAGGGCTTGGGCGGGGCCTTGGAACCGGCGCTGTCGAAAGGATTGGTCATCAGCCGATCAGCCCATCCACCGGGGAAGAGGCGCTGGCGTAGCGCTTGCGCGGAATGCGCCCGGCCAGGAAGGCCTCGCGGCCGGCCTCGACCGCCTTGCGCATTGCGCTGGCCATCAGCACCGGGCTGCGTGCGCCGGCGATGGCGGTGTTCATCAGCACGCCGTCGCAGCCCAGCTCCATCGCGATGGCCGCGTCCGACGCGGTGCCGACGCCGGCGTCGACGATGATCGGCACCTTGGCGTCTTCGATGATCTGCAGCAGGTTGTACTTGTTCTGGATGCCCAGGCCCGAACCGATCGGCGCGGCCAGCGGCATCACCGCAGCGCAGCCGATCTCTTCCAGGCGCTTGGCCAGGATCGGGTCGTCGGAGGTGTAGACCATCACCTCGAAGCCGTCCTTGACCAGCTGCTCGGCGGCCTTGAGGGTCTGCATCACGTCCGGGTACAGGGTCTTCTGGTCGCCCAGCACTTCCAGCTTGGTCAGGTTGTGGCCGTCCAGCAGCTCACGGGCCAGGCGGCAGGTGCGCACGGCGTCCTCGGCGGTGTAGCAGCCGGCGGTGTTGGGCAGGATGGTGAAGCGCTCCGGCGGCAGCACGTCCAGCAGGTTCGGCTCGCCCGGGTTCTGCCCGATGTTGGTGCGGCGGATGGCCACGGTGACGATCTGGGCGCCAGCGGCCTCGGTGGCCAGGCGGGTTTCTTCCAGGTCCTTGAACTTGCCGGTGCCGGTCAGCAGCCGCGAGCCATAGGTCTTGCCGGCGATCACCAGCGAATCGGGGGAGACATGAACGTTCATGGCGCGATTATCGCTTATCCGCCTGAAGATGGGGTCACGCAGAGGGCGGGGTCGAGCGTGGGGTCAGATCCCTTTGCCACCGGCAAAGGGATCTGACCCCTGAACACCCGTGTAGGCCTCAGCCCCCACCCAGCGCGTGCACGATCTCCACCACGTCGCCTTCGGCCAGGACGTGCTCGCCGTGGCGGCTGCGGCTGACGATCTCGCCGTTGACCTCCACCGCCACCCGGCGCTGCAGCAGCTGCTCGGCCAGCAGCAGGTCGTGGAGGGTCGCCGAAGTGGGCAGGGTACGGGGTTCGCCATTGAGCTGGATGTTCATCCGGTCATTGTCGCTGATAGCCCGCCGGGATCGGAACGTTTGCAATTTGAACCGGGCGCCAGCTCTGGCACAGCGTGTTTTCACGTGGTCAGGCGACAATCCATGCGGCGGCGCAGCGTGAGCAAAACGCGGCGCAGTGAAACCATTCACCGTGCGCCGGCGTACGTCCGCCGGGTCCTCAACGATTTCCCCACAGGAGTTTCTTACATGCTGCTCAGCAAACGCCCGATCCGCTCCCTGATGGCGGCCGCGATCGCGCTGGCCGCGCTTCCGGCCATGGCAGGCGAATCCCCATATTCCAAGGCCGTGTTCTTCGGTGACAGCCTCACCGATGCCGGCTATTTCCGCCCGCTGCTGCCGGCCGGCGTGCAGCCGGTCACCGGCCAGTTCACCACCAACCCGGGCTGGGTGTGGTCGCAGCAGGTCGCCAACTACTACGGCGTCAACGGCGCCGCCAACGGCAACGGCCAGAGCGGTGACAACTATGCAGTCGGCGGCGCGCGCGTCGGCGTGGACGTGCCGAGCGCGATGGGCACCATCCCGTCGCTGAAGTCGCAGGCGGCCCGTTACCTGGCCGCGAATGGCGGCAAGGCTGACGCCAACGTCCTTTACACGGTGTGGGGCGGTGCCAACGATCTGTTCGCCGCCGCTGCTGCGCCGGCGCAGGCACAGGCCATCATCGGCGCGGCCGTCACCGACCAGATCGCCCTGGTGGGCGCGCTGAAGCAGGCCGGTGCCGAATACGTGCTGGTGCCGAACCTGCCGAACGTCGGCCTGACCCCGGCCTTCCGCGGCCCGAATGCCGCCACCGCCACTGCGCTGTCGGCCGGTTACAACAAGGCCCTGTACGGCGGCCTGAAGCAGGCCGGCATCGAGTTCATCCCGCTCGATACCTTCACCGTGCTGGGTGAAGTGGCTGCCAACCCGGGCATGTACGGCTTCACCAACGTCACCAGCACCGGCTGCAAGATCGATCCGGCCAACTCGACGCAGAGCATCCTGACCTGCAACCCGACCAGCTACGTCAGCCCGGATGCGGCCAACACCTACCTGTTCGCCGATGGCGTGCACCCGACCACCGCCGGCCATCAGCTGCTGGGCCAGTACGCGGTCTCGGTGCTGGAAGCGCCGCGCCTGCAGCAGGTGCTGAGCCACTCGGCACAGACCATCGGCCGCTCGCGTGCCGACCAGGTCAGCATGCACCTGGGCGGTCGTCCGGCTGACGGCCTGTCCTGGTGGGGTGGCGTGCGTGGCGACCTGCAGCGCTACGACCACGCCGACCTGTACGACGGCCTGGCCCCGGCCGGCCTGTTCGGTATCGACTGGGCGCGCGATGGCATGGTGTTCGGCGGCTTCGCCGGCTTCGGCCGCCTCAATGCCGACTTCGGTAACAGCCGTGGCGACTTCACCCAGAAGGACACCACCGCCGGTCTGTTCGCCGGCTGGTATGGCGACCGCATCTGGGTGAACGGCCAGGTCAGCTACACCTGGCTGTCCTATGACGTGAACCGCAAGGTCCAGCTGGGCCCGGCCACCCGCGAGCACGGCGGTTCGCCGGACGGCAGCAACCTGACTGCCGCCCTGAACGCCGGTTACGAGTTCGGCACCGAAGGCGGCTTCCGCCACGGCCCGATCGCCTCGGTGATCTGGCAGAAGGTGAAGATCGACGGCTACACCGAAAGCGCTGCGGCCGGCACCCTGGCCACCGCGCTGGGCTACGACCGCCAGAACGTCGATTCGACCGTCGGCCGCATCGGCTGGCAGGCCCGCTTCGATGGCGGCACCGTCAAGCCGTACGCGCAGGTGACCTACGATCACGAGTTCGAGGACACCAAGCAGGCCAGTGCCTGGCTACAGACCCTGCCGGAACTGGGCAACTACCGCGTGCCGGGCCTGAACTTCGACAAGAACTACGCCACCGTCGTGCTGGGTGCCCGTACCGAACTGTTCGGCCTGCAGAGCAACTTCGGCCTGAGCGCATCGACCGGCCAGAAGCGCGCGCAGGACGCCACCCTGTTCGCCAACTTCAGCGGCACGTTCTAAGCAGCAACCGCCGGGGTCGGATCCCTTTCCGCAAGGAAAGGGCTCTGACCCCTCGCGGATGCGGCGGCCACCATTGCGCTGTACCGGCCGCTCCGCATAGACTTTCACCCGCGCTGCGGGCGTAGCTCAATGGTAGAGCTGTAGCTTCCCAAGCTACTGACGTGGGTTCGATTCCCATCGCCCGCTCCATGTCTCCCAACGGTTTGCGCCGTCTCAGGCGCTCCGTTCCCTCTGCGCTGCTTCACAGTCCATTGCACGGCAGTGGCGTTGCAAGCGCTCTTCTTCCGTACACGCATCCCGGTTGTAGTGGCCGATGGATGGCTTGCCGTATTCGCCGTTCTACCCCGCCGTCAGGTTCAGTCGTGGCTGGGTTTGAAAGTGCTAAAAGATCGTTAGCTGCTGGTTTCCATCACCACGTTGACTGGAGCGTCAATGATCGCTGCACTTGCGCCGTTCAGGCGGTGCCTTGATTTTTCAGGGCGCTCCGACCGCATCGAATTCTGGTCGTTTTCCCTGCTGGGCCTTCTGGTTGCGGGCCTCAGCTACAGCCTGATGAACATTGGCTACTGGCTGATTGGCACTGATCTGTTCGATTGGGAGCTGTCCCGGCAACTTGGGAAACTGGGACAGGTGTTGGCGATCATCGCGGTCCTCGTCTTCCTTCCCCCGATGCTGGCATTGGCCGTGCGTAGACTGCACGACATCGACGAGTCCGGCTGGTACGTAGTCATTGCCTTCATTCCATTGGGTGTGTTCGTTCTGTTCCCCGTCATGCTGCTTCCGGGCAGCGAAGAAGAGAATCGATTCGGCTGACGTCACGTCTGCCAGTGCCGGAATGAAACGCATCACGGCATCTTCTGCGCCAGTCGCTGCGCATAGCCCTCGGTAAAGAATTCCGCCAACGCCTGCTGCTGCGTTGTGTCGATCGCGCGCGAGTCGTTTGACGTGGGTTCGATTCCCATCGCCCGCTCCACTTCAATCTCCCCGTTCGCAACGGATTGACAGGATTGAAGATTCAGGCCGATTGATGAATTCGCGCTCATCCAGCGGGCCCCGCCGATCAAGACTCAGCTCTTGCGCTTATCCGGCACCGAGGCCAGCACCACCGTCAGCAGCAGAGGTTGGCCATCCCCGGCCGCTTCACTGCCTTCCTGGCTGGCCTGTTCGAGTTCGCCTATCAGCGCGTTGATGCGTGCCAACTGGGCAGCGTCGGCACGGAAAGCGAGATGGCGCACGGTGCAGTTGCGCTGGCTTCCCTCGAAGCACGCCGCCGCCTGCGTGGCGGCCGCCGCGAACGCGCGCAGGCTGGCGCCCACCACGCTGCTGGCCACCTTGATCAGGTTCCTGCGCCCACCCGGCGTGCGCAGTGCGTCGGCCGAAGACAGCTGCCGCGATACCACGGCATAGACCGCTTCGGGCCGGCGGCCGGTGCTGCGCCGTTCAACCACCTGCACCAGGCCCGCCGCTTCCAGCCGCTCCAGGTGGTGATAGAGCGCGGTGATCGGGCGCCCCAGGCGCTCGCTCAGCTCCCGCGCGGTGGCCTGGCCGTCGACATCCAGGCGCTGCAGGATCGCCAACCGCGGCGAAGACGCCATGGCGCCCAGCTGGTCCGGGGTCAGCTTCAGTGCGCGCGGGGCAGGGGGGCTTGCTGGGGATCTGCTCATAATTCAAACTATAGATCAAAATTGAATAAATGGCGGCCTGGACATGCGTACTGGATACCTGCGGATCCTCGTCAGTGGCCTTGCTGCCGCTATCGTCACCTGCGGCGGCGCCTCGGCCTCGCCCCCGATGGCATCCAGACCTGCCGGCGGCAGTGGCATTCATGCCACCGCCATCGACCCCGCCGTGGCTCGGCGGATCGATGCCGATATGCAGCAGGTCATGCAGCGCTTCCAGGTGCCCGGCGCGGCCATTGCGGTGACGGTTGACGGCAAGCCTGTCTATTCCAGCGCCTACGGCCTGCGCGATCGCGAGCGCGCGCTGCCGGTGCGTACCGATACACCGTTCGAGATCGGCTCGATCACCAAGCAGTTCACCGCCGCAGCCATCGTGCAGCTGCAGGAAGCGGGCAAGCTGCAGCTGGATGACCCGCTGGCGCGCTATCTGCCGCATGCGCCGCACGCCAGCGAGGTGACCCTGCGCCAGTTGTTGACCCATACCAGCGGGCTGCACGACTACTTCGACGGGCCGGATGCGGAAGTCGACGCTCTGGTGACCCAGCCCATCGACTTCGACCACCTGATCGCGCGCATTGCCGACCAGCCGCTGGACTTCCCGCCGGGCACGCGCTGGTCGTACTCGAATACCGGCTACGCACTGCTCGGCAAGGTGATCGAAACCGTATCGGGCGAGCGCTACCGTGACTATCTGCAGCGGCACCTGCTCGCGCCGCTGGGCATGACGCACACCTTTACCCTGGCCGACACCGACCGCCTGGCCGGCATGGCCGTTGGCTACCGGCATGAGCAAGGCACGCTGCAGCGCGCGCCGTACTTCCACCCGGACTGGAGCGGCGCGGCCGGCTTCCTGGTCAGTACCCTGGACGACCTGGCGCGCTGGGACGCCGGCCTGGGCAGTGGCACGGTGGTGTCCGCAGCCGGCTACGCGCAGATGAAGACCTCCTTCGCCACCGCCGATGGCAAGCCCGTGGGCTACGGCCTCGGCCTGTTCGTGGATTCGGTGTACGGGCAGGCGCGGGTCGGACACACCGGCGGCACGCAGGGCTTCACCACCGCTGACATGTACTTCCCGGACCTTGGCCTGCGCATCGTGGCCTTCAGCAACCTGGGCGACAAGAAACCCGAGGCCGGCATCACCATGACCAACCTGGTGTTCGCCGCACTGCATCCTGAGATCGTCGCGGCCTGGGAACGCCCTGTTGCCGGCGAGGTTGCCGCCATTGGCGAAAGCGCGAAGGCATCGTTCCGCCAGCTGCAGGACGGCACCGACTACAGCGCCTTCAGCGACGACCTGCGTGGCAAGCTGGTGGCCGGCATCGGTGCCGGCATGATGCGTTCCCTGGGCCCTTACGGCGCACCGACCGCCATGGTGTTCAAGGGAACACGCCAGGGTGAAAAAGGAACGCTGTACAGCTATGTGGCCGAGTTCGGCCCGGGGGCGTTCATCGGTTACACGGTACGGCTGGACGAGAAAGGCCGTGTTGCGGGATTCGCGATCGAATGACAGGGCCCAGTGCACAGACGCTTGGCGTGCCCAGCAAAGCCGCTCATCTGCGGCCTTCTTCATTTCTGATTAGTTTCATATCCACGGCCATCCGCGCCCGGTTAACGTTGCCGCATTTTCTACACGGAAAGCAGCGATGGAAACGAAGGACGACGTCGTCGGCAGTATTCACGAGATCTACAAGAACTCCGGTGCCGGCACCTCCCGGCAGCTGGAAGCGCTGCGTGCATTGGGTCGCGCCGGTGGGCCGAAGGCCGCGCAGCTGCTGTGGCAGATCTACAAGAGCACCTCGGCCGGATCGGCCACGCAGATGACCTGCATTGCGGCGCTGGGTGAATCCGCGCGCGGGTTCTGAAGCAGAGTCAGCCCGCATGGTGATGCGACCGTGTGGTGTATCCGTCGGCGGTTACTCCCTCGCCGGAATCGTCGCCGCAGGAGCCCACCACCGGCGGCGCAGGCAGCTCAGGCCAGGCATCATCCACCCGCCACACGCCCGCGCTATGCTTCGCGCCTGCCGACCGAACCCACCGCGATGAAGCTCGCCATCCTGTCCCGCAACAGCTCCCTGTATTCCACCCGTCGGCTGGTCGAGGCGGCGCGCGCGCGCGGCCACACCGTGCGCATCCTGGACCCGTTGCGCTGCTACATGCGCATCGCCGCCGATGGCTTTTCCATGCACTACAAGGGCCGGCCGATGACCGGCGTGGACATGGTCATCCCGCGCATCGGTGCCTCGATCACCCGCTACGGCACCGCGGTGCTGCGCCAGTTCGAGCTGATGGGCGCGCGCACGCCCAATCCGTCCGATGCCATCCTGCGTTCGCGCGACAAGCTGCGCGCGCACCAGCTGCTGGCGGCCAAGGGCATCGACATGCCGGTCACCGTGTTCGGCGACAACCCCGACGACACCGTCGATCTGTTGTCCATGCTCGGCCCGCCGCCGCATGTGGTGAAGCTCAATGAAGGCACCCAGGGGCGCGGCGTGATCCTGACCGAAAAGGCCAGTGCCTCACGCGGCATCGTCGAAGCGCTGCGCGGCCTGTACGCCAACTTCCTGATGCAGGAATTCATCGGCGAAGCCAAGGGCGCCGACCTGCGCTGCTTCGTGGTGGGCGATCAGGTGGTGGCGTCGATGCAGCGGCAGGCACCGGAGGGCGACTTCCGCTCCAACCTGCACGCCGGCGGTACCGCCGTGGCCGCCAAGGCCAGCCGTGCCGAGCAGCAGGTGGCGGTGCGTTCGGCCAAGGCGCTGGGCCTGTCGGTGTGCGGCGTGGACCTGATCCGCTCCGCACGCGGCCCGCTGGTGCTGGAGGTCAACTCCACGCCCGGGCTGGAAGGCATCGAAGCGGCCTGCGGGGTCGACGTGGCCACGCGCATCATCGAGCACGTGGAAAAGATCAAAAAACCCTGATTATTCAGTGCTTTATTAATCTCATGGGCAAATGATCCACGGCTTTAACGAGGCTTTAATCGGCCCCGGCGTAGGCTTCAGCGAACCGCAGCTCTGCCTCTCAGCAGGATCGGTATCGGGATACGACTTCAGGCCCAGGCGGGTGCACCGTCTGGGCCTTTTTTATGCCTGTCGGCCCTGTGCCCAAGGTCTCTTGTGGACGCCGCGTGACGGTCGTAGAGTTGGCCCTTCGTTCCGGGATGGATCGGGAGGTTGGCGATGTACCGCATCATGACGATCGCGTTGCTGCTGGGCCTGTCTGGCGCTGTTGCCGCCAAGCCGGAGAAGGTTGCTGTACAGATGGACCGGCAGGGGTCGGTCACAGAGCAGATGCGCCAGGTGGAAACCGCCCTGGCCGCCCCCGACTATGCCGAACTGTCTGCCGAGGATCGCGGCCAGGTACAGCAGTCGCTGTTGCGTATCCGCCAGCACATGGGCGAGCGCCAGACCGTGCAGGAGCTGCCGCCGCAGCTGCAGGCCGAGGTCTTCAACGAGCAGGAACGCATCAACACCCTGTTGGCGCGTGGCCATGAAGACAGCCGCCAGATCTGCAAGTACGAACGCACCACCGGCAGCAACATGCCCAAGAGCCGCTGCCTGACCGTGGCCGAACGGCGCCGGATCGAAGAGAAAGGCAAGGCGCTGATCAACGACCAGCGCAGCTACAACACGCTCAGCCCACCGCCCGCCGGGCGTTGACCGCACTGCCTTTCGGTCCACCGAGCGTGCGGTGATGGCGTATTGGTGGCACCGCAGGGTCGATGTTCCACTCATGGAAGAACCTGGAGGTAACGATGCAGCGCATGACCCCCGTCGCCCTGATGCTGGGCCTGGCACTGGCCACCACCGCCCACGCCAAGCCCGAGAAAGGGCAGGTGAAGTTCGACGCCAACGCCCCGGTGGCCGAACAGATCCGCAACGTTGAATCGGCGATCAACACCGAGGACTACAGCGAGATCGGGCTGGAAGACAAAAGCCGCGTGCAGCAGGCGCTGGGCCGCATCAAGATCAAGATGGGCGACCACGAGCGTGTGGAGCAGCTGAGCCCGCACGACCGCACCGAGATCTTCAACGACCAGGAAGTGATCAACACGATCATGACCCGCGCCCACGCCGACAGCCGCATGGTCTGCCGCCGCGAACGCACTACCGGCAGCAACATGCCGCAGAGCGTCTGCCTCACCGTGGCCCAGCGCCGCAAGGCGCAGGAAGACAGCCGCAAGGCGCTCAACGACAACCAGCGCTTCAACAACTACAAGCCCTGATCGCTGCCGGACCGATCGCATGCCGCCATCGGTCACCCTGCCGTGCGTCCCTTGTGGACGCATCGGCGGAACCGTAAAGTCGAGACCCTATTCATGGACGAACATGGAGCTCGTCATGTACCGCAAGACCACTCTCGCCCTGATGCTGTCGCTGGGCCTGGTTGCCACCGTGCAGGCCAAGGCGCAGAAGGACACCGTGCAGATGGATTCCTTCACCCCGGTGTCCGAACAGATCCGCCGCGTTGAAACGGCCATGGGCAGCGAGGATTACAGCGAGATCGGGCTGGAGGACAAGAGCCGCGTGCAGCAGGCCTTGAACCGGATCAGGGTCAAGATGAATGGCCGTGAGAAGGTTGACGAACTGGCGCCGCAGGAGCGCAACGACCTGTTCAACGAGCAGGAGATCGTCAACACCATCATGACCCGTGCCCAGGCCGACAGCCGCATGATCTGCCGCCGCGAGCGCCTCACCGGCAGCAACATGCCGACCAGCGTCTGCCTGACGGTCGCCCAGCGTCGCAAGACCCAGGAAGAAAGCCGCCAGGCGCTGACCGACCAGCAGCGCATCAGCCGCTGAACCGGCTGGCGCGGGGGCTTTTGCCGGTGTCGCGCCTTCGGTACGAAATGTTAAGAATGGAACCTGTATCGTTCAGCAGGTAGACGTCGCGTCCACCCGCACAGGGGCATCCTGAGCGGGTGGGCCTGGCCCCCCGACGACCCTTCAAGAACCAGAGGTCCCAGTGCGCATTCTCGTAATCGAAGACAACAGCGATATCGCCGCCAACCTTGGCGACTACCTTGAGGATCGTGGCCACACCGTGGACTTCGCTGCCGACGGCGTGACCGGCCTGCACCTGGCCGTGGTCCACGAGTTCGACGCCATCGTGCTGGACCTGAACCTGCCAGGCATGGATGGCATCGAAGTGTGCCGCAAGCTGCGCAACGAAGCGCGCAAGCAGACCCCGGTGCTGATGCTGACCGCCCGCGACTCGCTGGACAACAAGCTGGCCGGTTTCGATTCCGGCGCCGATGACTACCTGATCAAGCCGTTCGCGCTGCAGGAAGTGGAAGTGCGCTTGAACGCACTGTCGCGCCGCGGCAAGGGCGTGCAGACCCGCGTGCTGGAAACCGGCGATCTGGAATACAACCTGGACACGCTGGAAGTGCGCCGCCAGGGCAAGCTGCTGCAGCTCAACCCGACCGCGCTGAAGATCCTCCAGGCCCTGATGGAGGCCGCGCCGGCCGTGGTCACCCGCCAGGAGCTGGAAACCCGCGTCTGGGGCGAGGAGCTGCCCGACTCGGATTCGCTGCGCGTCCACATCCACGGCCTGCGTGCGGTGGTCGACAAGCCGTTTGAAGTGCCGCTGATCCAGACCCGCCATGGCATCGGATACCGCATCGCCACCCCGGAAGCCTGATTCCGTGGCAACCAAGGGGGAACGCCGGCGTTCGCCGTATCGGCGGCGCCTGCGCAGCCGCATCATCGTCTCGTTCGTGTTGTTGGGCTTCTGCCTGACAACACTGTTCGCGTTCGCCACCAACTGGGCCCGCATGCGCGTGGAAAACCAGCTGGTGGAAGACGTGATGAACCGCAACATCAACGAGTATGTGCGGCGGTTCTACGAGAGCCCGGATCGCAACCCCGACCTGCCCGTGCAGCAGATGCGCGCGCGCCTGATCAAACCTGACAAGTTTGATGCGCTGCGCGAGGAAGAGCCGGACTGGTACGAGTTCAAGGATGGCCTGTACAACATGGGCGGCGTGGACGAGCGTGGTCAGCGCTATTCCTACAAGCTGGCCGTGCGCAAGACGCCCGACGCCTGGGCGTTCCTGGCCTACGACATGACCGACAGCGTGCGCGGTGGGCAGCAGCTCAACCGCGCGCTGGTGCTGTCGGTGCTGGTGTTCAGCCTGTTGTCGCTGGTGCTGGGCTGGTGGTCGGCGTCGAAGGTGATGAAGCCGGTCTCGGACCTGGCCGCGCGGCTGCGCGCCTATCGCGGCGGCACCAGTGATCCCGAGCCGCTGGCACCGCGTTTCCCCGATGACGAAGTGGGGCAGCTGGCGCAGGCGCTGGATGATTATTCGTCGCGGTTGACCGAAGTGGTGCAGCGCGACCGTGAGTTCAATGCCGACGTCAGCCACGAGCTGCGCACGCCGCTGGCGGTGATCCGTGGTGCCACCGAACTGCTGCTGACCCGGCCCGGCCTGGATGAGAAGGTGCTGCAGCGCCTGCAGCGCATCCAGCGCGCCGAACAGCAGTGCAGCGACCTGATCGGCGCACTGCTGCTGCTGTCGCGCAACGAGCGCGGGCAGGGCACCAGCAACGTCGCCCGCGTGGCCGAACAGCTGCTGGATGCTCACCGCGCCCAGTTGGGTGGCAAGCCGCTGGAGCTGGCGCTGGAAGGCGAGCGCAACCTGGTGATCGATGCGCCCGAGGCGGCGTTGTCGGTGGCGCTGGGCAACCTGATCGGCAACGCAGTGAAGTACTCGCAGGATGGCGAAGTGCGCGTCTTTGTCGGCAGCAATTCGGTGTCGGTGACTGACAGTGGCCCGGGCCTGAGCGAAGAAGATGCCGCCAAGCTGTTCCAGCGTGGCTATCGCGGTACGCATGCTGGCCATTCGCAGGGCGGTGGCATCGGCCTGTCGATCGTCAGCCGCCTGTGCGATCTGTACGGCTGGCAGGTGAGCGTGCGCCCCGGCGGCGAGCGCGGCGTGATCGCCACACTGACGTTCTCGCCGAAGCCGTTGTAAGAGCCCCTGCATTGGTGGGTGCCGACCTTGGTCGGCACGAATCCAGCCAATGCTGCATCGCGCCCTCTGTCGCTTGTGCCACCGCATCACCCTCGCGGGAATGATCGGCCAGAAGCCCAACGCGACATCACCGTGATCGCCGCCACGCCGCGTGCGTGTCCGCATGCACGCATTCGTGCACCCAACTGCGGCTTGAGAATTTCCTTACAGATCACGGTGCTGCGGGATGGCCAGATGGGGCGGCTGGGGCAGGTGCCCTGGCCGGGATTGGCGTCCTGAAAAAAACCTTCAACTCAAGCGCTCCGGGTGTGCTGCGGCTCATCATGGAAAATGCATCGCCTGCCTCGTTTCGGCGGATGGTGCGTGGGGATTCATCAGAATCCGCTGGAGTCTTTTTCCTCGCGCTTGAGTTGTTGGGTCTCCGGTACGCCAACCCGCACCGTCCGCCACCTTGCATCCGCAGGTGGCCTGCCGACTGCGAGGAGCCTCACCATGTCCGCACGCCCAATGTTCCCCCAACTGCACGCCCTGATCGGCGAAGCCGCCGACCTGCTGCCGGCCGACGTCGCCGAGCGCATCGAAACCCTGCTCGATGATCCCAAGGATCTGCTGCCAGCCCTGCTGGCCCGCATGGATGGCCGCGATGCCGCCGACGGCCGGCGATTGGAAGCGCAGGGCCTCAGCCCGGCACAGGCGGCCACCATGGCCGGCCTCAGCCGCATCCTGGCCGGCTTGAATGCACTCATGCAGGTCCTGCACGCCGCCGAAGCCGCCCGCGAGCAGGGTGGTGCCCACCAGCAGCTCAGCCCGGATGTCGTCGACGGCCTGCTGCTCGGCGCCCGAGAACTGGCCCGCTATGCCCGCCTGCAGCTGGAGTAGATCCACGCCATGCGTGGATTCGCTTCGGTAGCGCCGGCCGCTGGCCGGCAGCCAGGCCTCAGCCCCCAGCCAACCCCAGATACCGCTCATGCAGCGCTTCCACCTGCGCCTGCAGGTCCTCGGGGTGGCCATCGTTGACCACCACATCATCGGCCAGTGCCAACCGCTGCGTGCGGCTGGCCTGGGCGATCGAGATCTGGTACGTATAAGTTGGGGGAAAAGCATCTGGGCGCGTTGCGCTCTTGCTACTTCCAGAAATGTCGTCGGCACTTGGGATTGGAGGGCGCGAGTTGCGCTGCGATCAGCTCAATTGCGCGAACTCAGTGTTTCTACAGGCGTGTTTAGTCCAGGGATTGGAGCGTATGTTCAAGAGCTATTTTTCGTTGCGCGGTTTCGTCTGCATGGGCGTAATGCTGTTTGTTGGGGCTGCATTCGCACAGACAACGCCTGCCGAAACCAGATACTGTTATCAGGGAAGCTGCTTCGACAATATTGGTGCAGCGGAGTCTCTGATGCGGTCGAAGTCGCGGTACGCAAGTGCACTTCGCAAAGAAAGGACCATTCGGGACAGTTGGTCTCCCGCCACTGGTGACGTGCTTAGAATTCTCTACCAAGCACCTGATCGGCAGCCTGAAGTTTGGTACGAGCCTGGCTATGGTCTGGGCAATGACGGCCCAGAGCTGGGTTACTGCCAAGCTGCGGCCGCAGGGCATGGAAAAAGCCACTGCAAGAGCGAGGACGAGATGGTCAGTGGTTATATGGCCTATATGCAAGCTGCCTCGCCGGAGTGCACCTACGTAAGTCACGGAGTGTCTGGAGAGCACTTGCGGCCGTACTCGAGCATAACGTCACACTACGGCTACGGGACTGCAATTTTTGACTCTCTCGCCAGTCCGCGTGAACTGCGCTATCAGGTCTACTGCCCTGGCTGGGGTACTGGTGTGCCTGATCAGAGAAAGAACAGCATTCGGAGATTTCAGTACTTTGACTGTCCGGTTGGCTATCGGGTCATCGATGGTGGGCATCCTCAGTACAATCCGAATTCAACGCTCATTGATTGGCCAAATGTATGCCGGGCCGTTGATGCACATGAATCCATCTACATCTACAACGTCACTCAGACTGAGTCGACTCCAGGCAACTGCAATCCCTGTTTTCCTGCAACGGGTGATAAGGCGCGATTTGAGGTGGACTTCCAGTTTGCCGGGAAGGACTTCGTTCGCTCCTATCACTCGCTGGGGCAGATTCAAATTTCGCCAGATGTAGGTGCCAACTGGTCGCATTCCTATATGGGTTCATTCACGTCCTCCTATGGGGAAGGGCGCTTCACGGAGCGAGGCTATCTTGAAGCCTACTCATCCGGACGTGGGGAGCGCGCTTCTGCGGAGACGCTCAAGAAGCTCCCTGGCGGTGAATTCGAGCTCGTTGAGGAGTCAGGTTCAACGCGGCGCTTCACCGCGCAGGGGCGCTTGATTGCGATCGGCGACCCGGATCCAAAGAACGGCGTTTCGCTCAGCTACGACGTGAATGGCAGACTGCAGCGAGCTGTTGATGGGTTGGGCCGGTCACTGGTCTTTGCCTACGAACGTGGCAGGCTGATCTCAATTACGCTCCCCGACGGCTCAGTGGCTACATACACCTACGATGACTTCGATAACCTCACAGGAGTCGTAAGGCCCGATGGCACTTCCCGACAGTATCTGTACGCGGAGCCTGGGCTGGCCCCAACGGGTGGCCGTAACCTGTTGACTGGCATCGTCGAAGGCGGCGCGCGGTACGCAACGTTCTCGTACAACGAGAAGGCCAAGGTCACGGGAAGTCATCTTTGGTCGGCGGGGCAGTCTGTGGACGCCATCACCATCAGCTACAACAGCGATGGCTCGGCGACGACGGTGAACAGCCTGGGTGAGGTCCGTCAGAACTTGATTGGCGGCGAGAAGTTCCGACAGATCACCCAAACCACGGACTCCAAGGGGAGCAAGTCGTTCGGGTTTACGCCGAATGGCCGGCCCTCCTATACGCAGGACGCGCTGGGGAATCGCACTTCGTACGCCTACGCTGACTCCAGCAGTGGCCCGGTTTCGCAGGTGCTGACGACGACAGAGGAATCATTGGGGCGGGTGACGCGGACAGTCCGTGATTCGGGCAACAGGGTGATTGAGCAGCGTGTGAGCCAGAGGAACGCTGGCAATGAACAGCTCGTTTCGCTTGATAGAGAAGTGCTGGACACAGCGGGACGTGCTCTCTATTCATGCCAGTACGATGCAACGCAGGGCACGGATTACGTATGTGGCTCCCTACCAGTTGCGCCTGGCAATGTCCGGCAGACAGCACGTGCGTATTGCACGGATGCAGATGTGGCCGCCAATGCACTGCTATGCCCCCTCGTGGGCCTTCAGCGCTCGATCAAGGATCCGGCGGGCAATGTGACGCAGTTTGAGTACTTCGCCGCAAATGATCCGGGCTGTGACGCAGGGGGCGCATGTTCCCATCGCAAGGGTGACCTGCGGGCAATCGTCAATGCGTTGGGTCAGCGCACCGAGTTGCTGGAGTATGACGCGCTCGGTAACCCGGTTCAGATCCGCGGCATCGATGGTTCTGTAGTCGAGCGGTTGTTCGATTCGATGGGGCGCGTTCTGACGGAGACGCTCAAGGGCGATGCGCCGGCCAGTGATCGCATCAGCCTTTATGAGTACAGCTCAACGGGCAAGCGGACTCGTGTCACCGGGCCAGATGGTGTGTGGGTTCGCATGGTCTATGACACGGCCGATCGACTGGTGGCCATCGAGGACGCGGCCGGCAATCGTGTCACCTACACCTTGGACGCTGCTGGCAACCGTATCCGCGAAGAGGTTCGGGACAGTAGTGGTGCGTTGAAGCGGTTCGGGGATCGTCAGTTCGACACCCATAGCCAGATGACCCGACAGGCGGGTGCTGACGGGCTGCCTTTCCTCTTCCGTCATGATGCAAATGGCAACGTGCTGGAAACGGAGAGTCCGCTGGGTGTCATCTCAAAGAGTACCTACGATGGTGCAGATCGCCCCAAAGTGCAGATTCAAGACGTGGGTGGGATCAATGCCGAAGTTCGGTATGCCTATTCCGCTAACGGGCAGGTAGAGCAAGTCGTCGATCCCAAGGGCCTTGCCACTGATTACGCATACGATGGCTTTGGTGCTCCCTTGGGCCAGCTCAGTCCGGATACTGGCAGTGACGGCTTCACGGTGGATGCTATGGGCAACCGCACCACGCGCACCGATGCGCGTGGTGTGAAAGCGGCCTACAGCTACGATGTGCTTAACCGCCTCAAGAGCATCACTTATGCGGACCCGAATCTGGATGTGGTCTACGCCTATGATGCTGCTCCTGCGGTCTGCCCAGCCGGTGAGCGCTTCGGCGAGGGGCGCGTGGGTCAGGCGCTGCATGCGGGTGGCGAGACGGCATACTGCTATGACCGTTTCGGTCAGTTGGTACGCAAGGTACAGACGGTCGATGGGGTTGTCTTGACTCTGCGCTACGCCTACACCAAGGCGGGGAGGCTGGAGCGGCTGACCTATCCGGATGGCAGTATCGCCGACTATGCCTACGACAATCTGGGCCGTGCCAGTGAGGTGGGATTGACGCTTCCAGGGCAGGTTCGGAAGGTGGTCGTCACCAATATCACGTACGCACCGTTTGGCCCGATGACGGGTTGGACGTACGGTAACGGCCGCCATCTGCTTCGGGAGTTGGATGCCGATTACCGTCCGGCACGGGTGTATGACGCGGCGCCGGGAGGCTTGTCCATCGGATTCGGCTACGACGCGGATGGGAATATTGTTGAAGTCAAGGATGGCGCCGGGACGACCACGCTGGCGCGATATAGCTACGATGCGCTGGGCCGCCTGACTCAGACCCGGGACGGTGCAACCGGCACGCCGATTGAAACCTATGTGTACGACGCGACCGGAAATCGCACCTCGCTGACCACGTCGGCGGGTACCGCCAGCTATACCTATCCAGCGACCAGCCACCGGCTGACCGCGGTGGATGGCGAAGTGCGTAATCATGACGCGGTGGGCAATACCACCAGCATCGGCAGCAAGACGTTCACCTACAACGATGCCAACCGCATGAATGCGGTGAAGCAGGACGATGCCGTACTGGAAAGCTACGGTTATAACCATCGCGGTGAGCGCGTGCTGCGAAGCCCGGCTAGTGGCGCAGCGCAGATCACTCTCTATGACGAGACAGGGCAATGGCTGGGCAACTACTCGGCCACGGGCCAGGCACAGCAGCAGGCCATCTGGCTGGACAACTATCCGGTGGCGCTGAGCAATGTGCCGGGTACCGGTGTTCCGGAGCTGGCCTATGTCCAGCCGGATCATCTGGGTACGCCGCGCGTGGTGATCGACCCGGTGCGCGATGTGGCGATCTGGGAGTGGAACAACAAGAGTGAGGTGTTCGGCAACCAGATTCCGAATGCCGATCCGGATGGAGACGGTGTGGCGTTCGAGCTGGCGCTGCGTTTCCCAGGGCAGCAGGCCACGGATACGAGTGGGTTGTTCTACAACTACCAGCGGGAATACGACCCGGCGGTGGGGCGGTATTCGCAGAGTGATCCGATTGGGTTGGATGGCGGGTTGTCCACATACGCCTATGTGAGTGGGCGGCCGGTTGAGCTGATTGATCCGTATGGATTGCGTGAGCTTCAACGATTGCTCAATAGCCGTGGCGACGAGGTCGGAAGCGGGCGGCAGTCCGGTGATGATCTGGCAGCCTTGATCGGTGCCAGCAGGACGTCGGCGCAATTCATGGATATGGGGGCTTGGCTCGATCCTGCTAGTGGTAACCTGTCAATGGCTACGGCAGTGATGAATGCCGCATGGCTCTCGGATCAAGAGCGAAGAAAGCTGGAGTATGACAAGTACAAGGATTTCCAGAAGCGTGGATATGATAAGGATCCAGACGATTGCAGGCGTCTAAAGAATAGAATTGAATTCACCAGGAAGTTGGTGCTGATGCGCCACGCTTGGGATATGAGATGGATGTCGCCAAAGTATCCAGGGGGGAGGCATGCGGCAGCGAATGCGAAGGACTGGGCTGAGCTGAAAGTTCTTGAGGAGAGACTTCGTCGGGAGTGTCCGCATGAATGTGAATGATGAAAATCTGAGAAGGGTTCTTGCAAGCTTTTCCGATGAGTACACTTTTGAGGGTTTCGAGCTAACGGCTCCTGAGAGTCATGGTGTTTGTGGTGACACCCCGCTGCATTCGGCGGCATTCGGTAATGATGTTGATATGCTGAAGAAATTGATGCCCTACGTGACTAACATCGATGTTGCGGGAGATCTTGGTCTTACTCCCATGGGCAGTGCTGCGCTTCATGGTAGCGTTGAGGCTGTGGAGTACCTTCTCGCATGTGGTGCCAATCCGTTCGTGCGAGATGAGGATGGTGCGACAGTGGTAGAGCTGATGCGAATCAGGCCCGGATTTGAGAGTTTGATAGAACGCATAATGTCAGGTTCGGGGGATGCGTGATCGCGGCGGTCTGGCGGTTTCAGAAAGCATAGGTCATCCAACTTTGATTCAATCAACCTGCGCTGTTTGTGCTGGATATGCCGCATGTCCACGGAGCTATTCCCGCTCGCGCGCTCCAGTTCAGCTGCGTTTGCGTAGTAGTTAACTGGGTCGGTGAATGAAGATGGGCCGAGTTGAGCCAATCTCTGGTCCAGTCTCGCTTGGGATCTTCAATTGATCTCGGGGAGACGTTGTGAATTGCTTGGATGGGGAGCGTGTGCTGCCTGGCGTCGTCGTTGGTTCTTGGAGGTGGCATGCGCGGGATCGTGGTTGCCGTGATCGATGATGAGTCTTATGTGGTTGGCTTTTCTGCGGAAGAATGGCGGCACCTCGGACGAAGTGCTCTGTTGCAGGCGCCTGAGTTCGGTCTACTGCAGTGTCCAAACGTTGAGCGCGACTTCACTTTGATCGAACGGTGGCGATCAGGATTTTCTAAATTGTAAGGCTGAGGAGCTTGATTCACTCGCCAAGAGATTGGGTCTTTCGCGCCGATAGCGGAGTCATTGGCGAAAACACAGGAAGACGGATGCTTGCCTTGCGTATTTTCGGGTGTCTCGTGGGTGTGCTGATGGTCGTCTATGGCGTGGCGGTCATGGACAATGCATTGATTGGAACGGGGCCTTGCCGGGCGAACTGCGGTCTGTACAGCGCCTTGATCCGTTTGTTCGGGCAGTCGGCCTATAACAAGCTGATGGGCCTTTCCTGGATTGTCGCGGGAGTGATGTTTATTTTTGTTTCCATCGTGGTTTGGCGCGGAACAGGAAGGGGGGATAGGCGTAGGCGGAAGACGGGACGCCGACGTCGATCAAGATGAGAGGATGAAGTGTCTCACTGGGTCCAAGTCATGCGTGGATGCGCTCCCACGCAAAACAACGTTGAACGCGATGCGCGCATGCCCAATTGCATCATTCTGGTGTTCGTATAATTCGCTGCTCTATTCGTGGAAGTTGCTAATCATCGGTGGGAGTGATGCATCCTGAGATTGAAGTGAAATTGACGGCTTCGGTAGCTGGCTGTGCGAGCTGTGACTTGATGGCGCAGCTGTCGCGCGAAGTGAATGAGCTGGATGCTGCGGATGTTCTGATCAGGGAAGTCATTGATTTTCGCGGAGCGGCGAGCCTGGCCGAGTCGACCCATCAGGCTCTTGAGGTCGATGTGCGAGTTCGAATTGGCGAGGGGGCGAGGGCGTGTCTGAACCTCTCTTCCGTAACCCTTGAAAAGATGGCGTCCATATCCGCTTCATTGAATTTCGATCCCGAGTTGACTGGAGACGACGGCGCAGATGGATTGGAATTGACGGAGGAAAGTGCCCCATCGACACGCCCTGAGCTGGTTGTCGTTCTCGTTGGTGACTCTCCTGTAAGTGGTGAAGAAGTCATCCTTTCCAGAATCGAGCACCAGCTATACAGAACCGGCGACATCCAGAGCGGAGTTCATGAAGCGTTGCAGCACGGCCTTGAGAGGGTGGAGGGTGAGGCAAAGGTGTGGGCGCTGCAGGTGGGAGTACAGCTATCGAGTCAACGCGGAGTGTGGCCGGGTTTCAACCTTTCTTGTGACGTGATCAGACTGATGGCGTCTGGTGGCGTCTCATTGGATTTCGATCCGTATGTCTAGCTCGGTTCCGTTGGTGGCCGACAACTGGAAATCCATATCGGTCGCCCCGTATGGCGCTATTCGAAGGCACGCTTCAGCTCGAAGCCAGCTCTTTCATATCGGAAGTGGATGACGGAATGGTGCTGGAGCTGATGCGGCCCGGGGCAGGATCTGGGGATATGATTCATCTGATCGAGCCGGATGATGTGGGGCGTGATCGGGGCGCACGCCGGTTTCGGGCCGGAATCGGCAGGCTGGGTCTATTCCTTGCTCTCTCGACATTCATGGACTTCCCTGAGTGCTTCCTATGAACTACCCGGATGGGGAAAAGGTACTGCTTGGCGACACCGTTGATCTTGGGGGCGGAACGCGCGGGATCGTGGTTGCCGTGATCGATGATGAGTCTTATGCAGTTGGCTTTTCCGCAGAAGAATGGCGGCACCTCGGACGAGGTACGTTGTTGCAAGCGCCTGAATTCGGTCTACTGTATTGTCCAGATACAGAGTGCGACTTCACTTTGATCGAGCGCGGTCGATCAGGAAGTCCTGAGTCGTAGAGCTGAGAGGCTTGATTCGATTGTTTGGCTTGATAAGCGGCGTCCCTTGCGTGCGGGCAGTACATGATCAAGTTGACTGCAGTGCAAATGGTTGGTGCACGGTCGTTTGCAAGTGAGTGCCGATCATGTCCGGTGTCATGCGAGGAGCTTATCGAGGGTGTTGGTCCGCCTTATTGGGGATGATTCATGGAAAGAAATGCGTATCTGGAAATAATGGAATTTCCGGCCAAGTGGCGGGAGTACAACTTGTTGCCGGCAGAGTTGATTGATCAGCTCATGGCTACATATCAGCCTGGGATGGAGAGCGCCTCCGAACACGATAGGAACAGTGTCTTCCATTGGTGGTTGAGGCAGTCGCCAAGTAAGGATTTGCTGATGAAGTTGGTTGAGCTTTCCTTTTTGGATCCTGATCAGGTAATGGCGGGTGATGTCAGAAAGTACATCGCCCAAAGCATCTTTTTTGATCAAGATGTAGCTCTGCTTATTCGTGGCGGCCGGTGATTTCCTGATTGATTGGGGATGTAGGTCTGGGCTCCAATGACCCGCCGGATGGAGGGGGCACGAAGGAGTCCCTTGCTGAAGCGGTCACCCCGGTGAGCTGATCTGGCTGCGTTCGAACAATTGTCTGATGTTCACCGACTGCACTTGATTGGTTTGCATCTACGACCTGATGCAGGAGCACATCAGCCCCTACTGCCGCCAGCGGATCGAAGTGACTGAACGAATGATTCGGGTGCAGGGAAGGCGACCAAGCTCATCTGGATGAGCGGTTGATCCGTCGAAGCGATGGCTTGACAGGCTTGAGCGGACCCTTGGTTCAAATGAGGCTACAGCCGATGGTGCGCTGATACTGTTGAGCGCATTTTCCTGTGGCTTGTGGAGGCTGAGTTGGTGATTCGAAATCCATTTGAGGCGACGGGACTTCATGACTCCTCTCTCGATTCAGTGCAGGTGTCGATCTTGGATAGATCCTGCCTGGTACGGGCTGTTGGCGTATGCGGTGACCTCGCTGAAGGCGCATTGGCTGACATTGGCTGCCATAGCCTTGAATCCTTCTTCCTGTTGATCGACAGTCAGGAGCTGTCAGACAACGCCTGGCCCGGGAACATTCAGGATGGTCATTTTGATGGGGAAGACTGCGCTGGCGTGCTTCGGCTTTATCTGGCCGGAGGCATGCTGGAGGCGGGTGGCAGTCCACTCAGGTCTGAGCTCCCTTCGCTGTCTGGACATTCTCCACGACCCAGCGTGTCCGCGGCCTCTGGAAGACGACTCGATGGAGTTGCTGCCGGGCGGCTGAGTTTCGCTGTCTTGACGGGGTTGAGCCATTCCGTAGGCAGCAAGCAGTTCTCAGTTCAGCTGTTGGTGCTGAAGGATACAGATGTCATTTGCTTGCCAGAGGTGCCTGAGCGCATTCCCGTGTCTGTCTGCTTCGAAGGCGTCAAGTCGTGCACGGTGAGGTTTGATGAAATCGTAATGGAGTGGAACGAGCGTCTCGGAAATGTTGCGAGCTGCCTCGTCGACGAAAGGCGAGGGGTCTGCTGGTTATACCTGCGGAACGGGATAGTTGTGATCGAGGCCCACGCCGCAGTGATGTTGTTCGATTAGGCCCAGTTGAAGGAGGCAAGGCAATTCGGCTGCGATCATCAAGCCGAGCATGGGCTCGGCTCTACAGTAGATCCAAGTCATGGGTGGATGCGCCTCGGTAGCGCCGGCCGCTGGCTGGCAGCCGAGTCGTCCAGTAGATCCACGCCATGCGTGGATTCGCTTCGGTAGTGCCGGCCGCTAGCCGACAACCAGACATCAGCCTCCAGCCAACCCCAGATACCGCTCATGCAGCGCTTCCACCTGCGCCTGCAGGTCCTCGGGCTGGCCATCGTTGACCACCACATCATCAGCCAGTGCCAACCGCTGTGTGCGGCTGGCCTGGGCGGCGATCATCTTGTCGGCCAGCGCGGCGTCGATGCCGTCGCGCTGCATCAGCCGGGCGTGCTGCACGGCTTCGGGCACATCCACCAGCAGTACCCGGTTCAACCACGGGTAGGCCTGCCGCCCACCGACCTCGGTCAGCAGTGGAATGGCGGCAATCGCATAGGGGCTGGCGGCCTGCTCGCACTGCTGTTGCATCAGCAAGCGGATGGCCGGGTGGGTGATCGCTTCCAGTGCCGCCCGTTCGGTCGGGTCGGCGAACACGTGGGCACGCAGGCGCGACCGGTCCAGGCTGCCGTCCGCCTGCAGCATGTCGGCGCCGAACCGCTCGGCGATGCGGCCCAGGGCGGGGCTGCCGGCGGCGACCACCGCGCGGGCGGCCAGATCGGCGTCAGCCACCACGATGCCCAGCGCCTCGAAGCGCCGGGTCACCTCGCTCTTGCCGGCGGCAATGCCGCCGGTCAGGCCAACCACATACCGGCTCATGGGGATTCCCCTCAGCGCAGTCCGCTCAGCACCAGGTACTGCTCCACCACGGGCGCGCCCCACATGAAGTACAGCCAGCCCGCGATGGCCAAGTAGGGGCCGAACGGGATCGGCGTGGCGCGGTCACGGCCCCGGGTGTACAGCCAGATCGAGCCGATGATGGCGCCCAGCACCGAGGACAGCAGGATGATCGGCAGGATGCCCTTCAGCCCGCACCAGGCGCCGAGGGCAGCCAGCAGCTTGAAATCGCCGTGACCCATGCCTTCCTTGCCGGTCAGCTGCTTGAACAGCCACCAGACCATCCACAGCGACAGATAGCCCACCGCCGCGCCGACCAATGCCGGCTTGGCCGGCATGTAGAGGTTGTCGATGTTGCCTATCAGGCCCAGCCACATCAGTGGCAGGGTCAACTGGTCGGGCAGCAGCTGGGTGCGCAGGTCGATGCCGGACAGGGCGATCAGGAAGCAGGTCAGCACGATGGCACCGAAGCCCTGCCAGCCGAATCCGAACTGCCAGACGCAGGCCAGCACCAGCACCGAAGTCAGGGCCTCGACCAGCGGGTACTGCAGCGAGATCGGCGCCTTGCAGTGGCGGCACTTGCCGCCCTGGATGATCCAGCTGAACAGCGGGATGTTCTCGTACCAGCTCAGCTTGTGCTTGCAGTGCGGGCAGTGCGAGGGCTCGACCACGATCCCCGGTGGCGGGGGCTCGTAGAAGTCCGGTTCTTCCAGGACCTCGCGCGCATCGCGCTTCCACTGCCACTCCAGCCGCTTGGGCAGGCGCAGGATGACGACGTTGAGGAAACTGCCCAGCAGCAGCCCCAGGGCGGCCGCGGCGGGGTAGCCGAGGCCGGGATGCTGGTCGAGAAATGCCATGTAGTGATTATCCGACGACGGAAGCGAGCTTGAAGATCGGCAGGTACATGCCGATGACCATGCCGCCGACGATGGTACCAATGATCACCATGATGATCGGCTCCAGCAGGCTGCTGAGGGCGTCAACGGCATTGTTGACCTCCTGCTCATAGTACTCGGCCACCTTGAACAGCATGGCGTCCAGGGCACCCGCCTCTTCACCGATGCCAGTCATCTGGATGACCATGTGCGGGAACAGGGCGGTCTGCTTCATGGCCATGTTGACCGGGTAACCGACCGACACGTCGTCGCGCATGCGCAATACGGCATGCTCGTAAACCGTATTGCCGGTGGCGCCGGCCACGATGCCCAGGGCCTCCACCAGCGGCACGCCGGCCTTGAAGGTCACAGCGGTTGTGCGGGCAAAGCGGGCGATCGAGCTGTTGTGCATGATCTGCCCGATGACCGGAACCTTGAGCACCAGTCGGTCCATGCTGTGCTGCATCTTGGGCGAGCGTTTGTAGGCCGCGATGAAGCCGACGATCGATCCGATGATGACCAGCAGGATCAGCCACCACCACGAGACCATGAAGCGGGACAGATTCACGATCATCTGGGTGAAGGCGGGCAGGTCCGCGCCGAAGCCCTTGAATACGTCCTCGAACTGCGGCACCACCCAGACCAGCAGGATGCCACTGACCAGCAGGGCAACCGCCAGCACCATGGCGGGATAGAACATCGCCTTCTTGATCTTGCCCTTCAGGGCTTCAATGTTCTCTTTGTAGTTGGCGACAGTGTCCAGCACTGTCTCCAGAACGCCGGCGCCCTCGCCCGCCTTGACCAGGTTGCGGTAGAGCTCGTCGAACTGCACCGGATACTTGCTGACCGCTTCGTAGAGCGATGACCCGCCCTCGATATCGGTGCGCAGGCCATCCACCATCTTCTTCATGCGCGGGTTCTTGTGCCCGCTGGCGATGATTTCCAGCGAACTGACGATAGGCACACCGGACTTCATCATGGTGGCCATCTGCCGGCTGAAGAACGCGATGTCCTTCGGCGAGATTCGGCTGCCAGAGCCGCCGAACAACGGCTTGGGCTTGAGTTTGACCGTGCCTGGCGTAATGCCTTGGCGGCGCAACTCAGCCCGCAGCAGGTTCGCATTTTTCGCGGCCTGCTCGCCTTTCATTTTCACACCCCGCTTGTCGGTCCCCACCCAGACAAACGGCTGCAGGTCCGTGGTGCTGCGCGCCACGGGCTCCTTCTTGATCGCACTGCGACTGACAGACATATCGGCTCCCCAAGACCCGCCATCCCCAGGCGGGCGTCTAGTCGTTGATGGTAGCGGGTTCATGCCCGTCTGGGCAGTTGCCAAGGGGCCCATGATGCGAATTCGTGCCGGGTGCCGACCAAAGGTGACGCACTGCGTCACATTGCCGCGTCCATCGCAGATTCGCATGCGGGGGGTTCCCATCCGTGAAATAGCTGCCATCATGGGCGCGGGGAAATCCAGGGGGAGGCGTGCCGGGGTTGGCACGCAACCTGCGTTGATCCACCCGCAGGGGGCAGGACCCGCTCAGCTGGCCGCTGGCCAGACCGATCCTGTCCTCTGAAATCAACCACCACTTATCTTGGGGATGTACCAAATGAAGAACCAGAAGGGCTTCACCCTTATCGAACTGATGATCGTCGTTGCGATCATTGCCATCCTGGCTGCCATCGCTCTGCCGATGTACCAGGACTATGTGGCCAAGTCGCAGGTCACTGCTGGCCTGGCTGAAATCACCCCCGGCAAGACCCAGTACGAAGTCGCCCTGAACGAAGGCAAGACCACCGTCGCCGATATTGCCGAGCTGGGTCTGAAGGACTCCGATCGTTGCAAGATCACCCCGATCACTGCGCTGAGCGCGACGGGCTCGATCGAGTGCACCCTTGCCGGCAACACCAAGATCGTCGGCAAGAAGATCCGTGTGGAACGTGCTGCTGATGGCACCTGGGCTTGCAAGACCGATATCACCGCAGCGGACAAGAAGTACATCCCGAGCGGCTGCGTCACCGGCTAATGTGACCTGCATCGGTTGATCAGAGGCCCCGCTCGTCGGGGCCTCTTTTTTGGGGCTGATTGCCTGGGCAGTCAGATTTGCTGGAGCAGGTCTGGAACCATTGGGGAGTGTTCCATATGAGCCGGGAGCGTGGGTTCACCTTGATTGAGTTAATGATCGTCGTGGCGATCATTGCGATCCTTGCGGCAATTGCATTGCCGATCTATCAGGACTATGTCGCGAGGGCGCAGTTGTCAGCAGCTTTCGCCGACATCCGTCCGGGCAAGACAACAATTGAAACGACAGTGCAGGACAATCGCGATAGTTCGTTGATCGACGCGACCTATGTGGGCTTGAGGCCTACTGTGCGCTGTTCGGATGTATCGGCAGAGCTCGCGGCCAGCGGCGTGGCCAGCATAAGCTGTACCGTCATTGGTGGCCCGGCTGTCAACGGCAAAGACCTCATCCTCCGCCGCGCAGCCGACGGCACTTGGACCTGCGACGGCAGCGCCTTCGAAGCGCGCTATCGCCCAAGCGGCTGTTGATCACACTTCGGCCTGCCAATGGGATGTTGGCGGGCCGTTGACGGGGCTATCATCCCCGGGGGAGTCAGGATCGTGCCTGCCGGGCTGGGAGTGCCGGGCGAGGCAGTCATGCTGAAGGATTGGCGTCGTCGTCGGCCATCGGGTCGCGGCAGGTTCTGCTGCCCTGTGCGGTGCCCCTGGAAGGCGCGCCGCACTGCCTGACCCATGATGAGCCAAGGATCCATATGAACGCCGTAACCACCGCCAATCTCGTCGGCATCACCGGCCTGGCCCGTCGCCTGGTCCAGGATGGTGCGCTGGACGAGGCTTCCGCCCGCGACGCGATGGCCAAGGCCGCTGCCGCCCGGCAGCCGCTGCCGACCTGGTTCGCGCAGAACAAGGTGGTTGGGGCGGCCCAGTTGGCGGCCGCCAACGCGGTCGAGTTCGGCATGCCGCTGTTCGACGTGTCCACGTTCGACGCCAGCCAGAACGCGATGAGCCTGGTCAGCGAGGAGCTGCTGCGCAAGCACAACGTGCTGCCGCTGTTCAAACGCGGCGGCAAGCTGTTCGTGGGCACCAGCAACCCGACCCATTCGCTGGACGAGATCAAGTTCCACACCAACCTGGTGGTGGAGCCGATCCTGGTCGACGAGGATCAGATCCGCCGCACGCTCGAGCAGTGGCATGCCAGCCACGACACGCTGGGCGACGCGCTGGGGGGCGATGACGATGGCATGGGCAACCTGGACGTTGCGACCGGAGACGAGGATCTCGGCGCCGGCGGTGACTCCGGCATCGACGCCAAGGGCGATGACACCCCGGTGGTGAAGTTCGTCAACAAGGTGCTGGTGGACGCGATCCGCAAGGGCGCCTCGGACATCCACTTCGAGCCCTATGAGGACGACTACCGCGTGCGCCTGCGCATCGACGGCCTGCTGAAGATGGTGGCGCGCACGCCGGTGAAGTTGAACCAGCGCATCGCCGCGCGCCTGAAGGTGATGGCACAGCTGGATATCGCCGAGAAGCGCGTGCCGCAGGACGGACGCATCAAGCTCAACCTGTCCAAGAGCAAGCAGATCGACTTCCGCGTGAGCACGCTGCCCACCCTGTTTGGCGAGAAGGTGGTGCTGCGTATCCTGGACGGCAGCGCGGCCAAGCTGGGCATCGACAAGCTGGGTTACGAGCCGGACCAGCAGAAGCTGTTCCTGGAAGCCATCCACAAGCCGTACGGCATGGTGCTGGTGACCGGCCCGACCGGTTCGGGCAAGACGGTGTCGCTGTATACGGCGCTGGGCATCCTCAACGACGAGACGCGCAACATCTCCACCGCCGAAGACCCGGTGGAAATCCGCCTGCCCGGCGTCAACCAGGTGCAGCAGAACAACAAGCGCGGCATGACCTTCGCCGCAGCGTTGCGCTCGTTCCTGCGACAGGATCCGGACATCATCATGGTCGGCGAAATCCGCGACCTGGAAACGGCCGAGATCGCGATCAAGGCGGCGCAGACCGGCCACATGGTGCTGTCCACGCTGCACACCAACGATGCGCCGCAGACCATCGCGCGCCTGATGAACATGGGCATCGCGCCGTACAACATCACCAGCTCGGTGACCCTGGTGATCGCCCAGCGCCTGGCGCGCCGGCTGTGCAACACCTGCAAGCGCCCATCCAACCTGCCCGAGCATGCGCTGCTGGCCGAAGGCTTCACCCAGGCGCAGCTGGATGCGGGTATCGAGCTGTACGAGGCGGTCGGCTGCGATGAGTGCACCGAGGGCTACAAGGGCCGTACCGGTCTGTACCAGGTGATGCCGATGACCGACGAGATTGCCACCATCGTGCTGGCCGGTGGCAATGCGTTGCAGATTGCCGAGGCGGCACAGCAGATCGGGGTGAACGATCTGCGCCAGTCGGCGTTGAAGAAGGCGGCTGCGGGTGTCACCAGTCTGGCCGAGATCAATCGTGTTACCAAGGATTGAGGTAGATCCACGCCATGCGTGGATGCCGCGATGCATGAGGTTGCCGGCCAGCGGCCGGCACTACCAGGTTGGTGGGTAGATCCACGCCGTGCGTGGATGCCGCGATGCATGAGGTTGCCGGCCAGCGGCCGGCACTACCAGGTTGGTGGCATGCGCCGGGTCAGAGCCCTTTCCTGCGGAAAGGGATCCGACCCTGTCCTTACTCCATCCCCAGCTTCTTCAGCTTGTAGCGCAGCGCGCGGAAGGTGATGCCCAGCTGCGCGGCGGTGCGGGTCTTGTTCCAGCGGTTCTCTTCCAGCGCGCGCTGGATGGCGCTGCGTTCGAGCTGTTCGATGTACGAGGGCAGGGCGGCGCTGCCGGGCTGCAGGTCCACCACGGCTTCGGCATGTGCTGCGCTGCCGGGCGTGCGCGGGGCGTGCTGCGGCAGGCGCAGGTCGTCGGCGCCGATGCGGTCTTCTTCGGCCAGCGCCAGCGCGCGTTCCAGAATGTTCTCCAGTTCGCGCACGTTGCCGGGGAAGGCGTACTGGGCCAGCGCGTCCAGCGCCGACGGGGCCAGCAGCGGCGTCGGGCGGCCGTGGCTGCGAGCCAGCCGTGCCAGCACCGACGCGGCCAGTTCCGGCAGGTCCTGGCGACGCTCGCGCAGCGGCGGCACCTTCAGTTCGATCACGTTGATGCGGTAGTAGAGGTCGTGGCGGAAGCGCCCGTCCTCGACCAGCTCGGCCAGGTCCTTGTGGGTGGCCGAGAGGATGCGCACGTCCACCGGCTCCTCGTTGGCGGCGCCGACCGCGCGCACCGATTTTTCCTGGATCGCGCGCAGCAGTTTCACCTGCATCTGCAGTGGCAGCTCGGCCACTTCGTCGAGGAACAGGGTGCCGCCATGCGCGGCCTGGAACAGCCCGGGCTTGTCGGCGTGGGCGCCGCTGAAGCTGCCCTTGCGGTGGCCGAAGAATTCGCTCTCCATCAGCTCGCCGGGAATGGCGCCGCAGTTGACCGGCACGAACGGGCCGGCCGCGCGGGCACCCTGGGCGTGGATGGTGCGTGCGACCAGCTCCTTGCCCACGCCGGATTCACCGAGGATGTAGACCGGCGCCTGGCTGCGCGCGACCTTGCCGATGGTGGTGCGCAGCACGTCCATGGCCGGCGAGTCGCCAAGCAGGCGCGCGCCCTGTTCGGCGGCGGGGCCGGGCGCGGGGCGTTCGGTGTTGTTGAGCTCCAGCGCATGCTTGACCAGGCCGCGCAGCACGGCGATGTCCACCGGCTTGCTGACGAAGTCGAAGGCGCCGGCCTTCAGCGCTTCCACGGCCAGGTCCATGCTGCCGAAGGCGGTGATCATCGCTACCGGCGTGCGCGGGTAGTGCTGGGCGATCTCGCTGACCAGCTCGATGCCATTGCCGTCCGGCAGGCGCATGTCGGTGATGCACAGGTCGTACGGATTGCTGGCCAGCAGTTCGCGCGCTTCGGCAAGGTTGGCTGCCGTACTGATGCGCAGCCCCATGCGGCCGAGCGTCAGTACCAGCAGTTCGCGGATGTCGCGTTCATCGTCGACGACGAGGGCGCTGCGGGTTTCGTTCATGGGCGGAGAAGATAAACGAGGGGGCTGGAAGCGACAAATGTTTGACGCACAGAATCGAGATCAGGTGGGCAACAACGTATGCGGGCCGGGCAGCACCAGGCGGAAGCAGGAGCCACCGGCGGGCACCGGGATGTAGTCCAGTCGTGCCTGGTTGGCGCGGCACAGCTCGCGGGCGATGTACAGGCCCAGCCCGGTGCCATGCTCGGACGTGGTGAAGAACGGCCGGAACAACTGTGCGGCCACGCTTTCGGGAATGCCGGGGCCGCGATCCATCACGTCGATGACCGCACTGCGCTCGTGCTGCGCCACGCGCAGGCGCACCCGCGCCGGTTGCTGGCCGATGCGGCCGTACTTCAGCGCGTTGTGCACCAGCACGGTCAGCACCTGGTAAAGGTGCTTGGTGTCGACCTGGGCCAGCACCGAGGTGTCGTTGATGATCGGTTCGATGCTGTCGGTCTCCAGCGTCTGCCCCTGCTTGTACTCCAGCACGAAGCGGCGCACGAAGGCGGCCAGGTCGACGTTCTCGGGCGTGGCGCGCTCGCGCCGGGCCAGGCCCAGCACGCTTTCGACGATGCCATTGGTGCGCTGGCACTGCTGGCGGATGATCTGCAGCAGGCGGCGGTCGCTTTCGTTGAAGCCGGTGCCTTCTTCCAGCAGCTGCACCGCGTAGTTGATCGCGGCCAGCGGATTGCGGATCTCGTGGGCGAGGCTGGCCGAGAAGCGCCCCATCGCCGACAGGGTGAGCGATTCGGCGCGACGCGAGACCACGCTGGAATCATCCAGGAACACCAGGGCCAGGTCGCTGCCGGCCAGCAGGCGCGCGAAGCGCGGCTGCACTTCAGGCTGATCGGGGTTGAGCTGCAGCGGCAGTTCGTCCTGCGCCCAGCCATTGCGCCAGCGCTGCAGGCGACGGGCGAGTTCCGGGGCGGCGCTGGCCAGATCCAGGCGGCCGCTTTCGCCGCTGCCGTCGCTGTCACCGAGCAGCATCGAGGCGGCCTCGTTGGCCAGGGTGACGCGGTTGTCGGCGTCGACCACCAGCACGCCGGTACGCATGCGGCGGATGATCAGCTCGTTGATCTGGAACAGGTTGGCCACTTCATCGCCGCGCTGGTTGGCCAGCTGCTGGTTGCGGCGCGCGCGGCTGCCGACCTGGTAACTGATGAAGGCCAGTGCCAGGTAGCTGGTGGCGAACATCGCCAGTTCGGCCAGGGTGCGGGTGGGATCGCCGCCTTCCAGCAGTTTCCAGGTGTATTCCACGCCGGTGGCGAGGCTGGCGGCCAGCGCCAGGCCCAGCCCCAGGCTGAGCGGCAGCAGGGTGGCGGCGGCGGCGATGTTGAACAGCAGCGACATCGAGATGCCGGCGCTGGCACCGGGCAGTGCATGCGACAGCAGGGTGGCGGCGATGATGTCCACCAGCACGCCGCTGACCACGATCGGGCGCAGCCAGCGTTCGTTGCGGCCGATCACCAGGGCCAGCAGCGACAGCACCAGGTAGATGGCGGCGACGGTGTCGGCCAGCCGTGGGTGGTGGGCTTCGCCGACCATGGCCGACAGCGGGCTGTAGAGCAGGGCGGCGATGACCGAGGCGATCAGCACCCGGTACAGCGCGAAGAAATACAGCTCACGCCGCGGAATCGATTCGATGCGGTCGATCAATGAAGCACTGGGTGACACGCCGGAACTCCCCTTCTGGCTGCCTGGGTCTGGAATCTGCGGCGGGCCAGCCCGGCGTCCCCTGAAGCCGGGCGGGTACGTCGCTTCGATGTGGCCTGCGGTGGAAGCCGTCGAGCACACCCGACTCTACACACCTTGGTTGACCAGTATAGGGCCCCCGGCACGGCGCCGCCGGAGCGGCCCGGATCGCGCATTTGGCCCGGGATGGATACCGGTGGCCAGTGCGCCCCCGGGCGCAACTGCCTGAATGGCGGCGGAAATCTGGCCGGGTCTGGCGTTTTGTACAGACTTCTTTGCGCCCCGGCGCTGGCTCGGCCACAATAGTGGGCCCGCCGCGGTCCATGCCGGCGCCCCGCCGGGGCCCTGAGGAATTGCGTGCGGTCGTTCCTATTCCCACGGTGACGCATGAATTTCCACGAATACCAGTCAAAACAACTGCTTGCCGAGTACGGCATCCCGGTCCCGGCCGGCAAGGTCGCTGCGACCCCGGACGAAGCGGTTGCCGCTGCCAACTCCCTGGGCCAGGGCCCCTGGATGGTCAAGGCGCAGATCCACGCTGGCGGCCGCGGCAAGGCTGGCGGCGTCAAGTTCTGCAAGACCACCGACGACGTGAAGGCCGCTGCGGCCAAGATGCTCGGCACCAAGATGGCCACCTACCAGACCGCTGGCGTTGAACTGCCGGTCAACCTGGTGCTGGTGACCACCGCCGGCGAGATCGTCAAGGAACTGTACCTGTCGGTGCTGGTCGACCGTGGCACCAAGACCATCACCTACATCGCCTCTTCGGAAGGCGGCGTGGAAATCGAGCAGGTCGCTGCTGAAACCCCGGAGCTGATCCACTCGCTGAACGTCGACTTCGTCGAAGGCGTGCAGGGTTACCACGGCCGTGATTTCGGCTTCAAGCTGGGCCTGACCGCCAAGCAGGCCGGCCAGTTCGCCAGCATCATGGTGAACCTGTACCGCCTGTTCAACGAAAAGGACCTGGCCCTGGTTGAAATCAACCCGCTGGCCATCCTGGACGACGGCAACCTGTACGCGCTGGACGGCAAGTTCGACAGCGACGACAACGCCGCGTTCCGCCAGAAGGCCCTGGTCGCCATGCGCGACAAGACCCAGGAAGATCCGACCGAAGTGATCGCTTCGGAGCTGGACATCAACTACGTCACCATGGACGGCAACATCGGCTGCATGGTGAACGGCGCCGGCCTGGCCATGGCCACCATGGACGTCATCAAGCTCAACGGCGGCGAGCCGGCGAACTTCCTGGACGTGGGCGGCGGTGCCAACAAGCAGCGCGTCATCGAAGCGTTCAAGCTGATCCTGTCCTCGGACAAGGTTGAAGGCATCTTCGTCAACATCTTCGGCGGCATCGTCCGCTGCGACATGATTGCCGAAGGCATCATCGCCGCCGTGAAGGAAGTGGGCGTCAAGGTTCCGGTCGTGGTGCGCCTGGAAGGCACCAACGTGGAAGAAGGCAAGCAGCTGCTGCGCGACAGCGGCATGGCCATCATCCCGGCTGACAACATCAACGATGGCGCCAAGAAGATCGTTGAAGCTGTCAAGAACGCTGCCTGATTCGACACCAAGGAATTCCCATGTCTGTTTTGATTAACAAGAACACCAAGGTGATCGTGCAGGGCTTCACCGGCCAGCAGGGCACCTTCCACGCCACTCAGATGATCGAGTACGGCACCCAGGTTGTTGGCGGCGTGACCCCGGGCAAGGGTGGCACCACCCACATCGACCTGCCGGTCTTCAACACCGTTGCCGACGCCGTGCAGAGCACCGGCGCCAACGCTTCGGTCATCTACGTGCCGCCGCCGTACGCGGCCGACGCGATCCTGGAAGCCGCTGCTGCCGGCATCAAGGTCATCGTCTGCATCACCGAAGGCATCCCGGTGCTGGACATGCTGCGCGTCAAGAACGTGCTGACCCGCTCGCATCCGGACACCGTGCTGATCGGGCCGAACTGCCCGGGCGTCATCACCCCGGGTGAGTGCAAGATCGGCATCATGCCGGGCCACATCCACCAGCCGGGCAAGATCGGCATCGTGTCGCGTTCGGGCACCCTGACCTATGAAGCGGTCAAGCAGACCACCGAAGTCGGCCTGGGCCAGTCCACCTGCATCGGCATCGGCGGTGACCCGATCAACGGCCTGAACTTCGTCGACTGCCTGAAGCTGTTCAACGAAGACCCGCAGACCGAAGGCATCATCATGGTTGGCGAAATCGGCGGTGACGCTGAAGAAGCCGGTGCCGAGTACATCAAGAACCACGTGAAGAAGCCGGTCGTTGGTTTCATCGCCGGTGCGTCGGCTCCGGCCGGCAAGCGCATGGGCCACGCCGGTGCGATTGCTTCGGGCGGCAAGGGCACCGCGGAAGGCAAGTTCGCCGCGATGGAAGCCGCTGGCGTCGTCACCGTCCGTTCGCCGGGCGACCTGGGCGCTGCCATCGCCAAGCTGGTGAAATAAGAGTGTTGCCGGCCCTCGGCCGGCACGCTCTTGTAGAGTCGAGCCATGCTCGACTTGCTCCAACAGAAAGGCCGCCTCCGGGCGGCCTTTCTGCGTCTGGTGCGGGGTCAGATCCCTTTCGCGCAGCAAAAGGGATCTGACCCCAGGTACCCGGCGCGCGCATGGCGCGGCGCTACAATGGCGGCATTGCAACCACAGGCTGGATTCCCATGGCTTCGATCCGCATCGCGATGGCGCAGTTCGACTTCCCGGTCGGCGATGTCGCCGGCAACACCGAGCGCATCATCGAGATGATCGGCCAGGCGCGCGATGAGTACGGCGCCGAGCTGGTGATGTTCCCCGAGCTGGCGGTGAGTGGTTATCCGCCGGAGGACCTGCTGCTGCGTCCGGGCTTCCTGTACGAGTGCGAGCAGGCGATGACCCGCATCGCTGCTGCCTGCCGTGGCATCACCGCCGTGGTCGGTTGGCCGCAGGCGGCTGGCGCGGTGGTCTACAACGCCGCCAGCGTGCTGCGTGACGGCCTGGTCGAGCAGACCTATCGCAAGCGCGAGCTGCCCAACTATGCGGTGTTCGACGAGCGCCGCTACTTCGATGTCGATCCGGACGGCGGCAGCTGCGTGTTCGAGGTCAATGGCATTCCGGTCGGCCTGCTGATCTGCGAGGACCTGTGGTTTGCCGAGCCGCTGGCCGACACCATGCGCGCCGGTGCGCAGCTGGTGGTGGTGCCCAATGCTTCGCCGTACGAGCGTGGCAAGCACGCCCAGCGCGATGCCGTGCTGGCGGCGCGCACCCGCGAAAGCGGGGCGGCGATTGCCTACCTCAACGTGGTCGGCGGCCAGGACGCGCTGGTGTTCGACGGCGCTTCGGTGGTGGCCGACGGTGACGGCACGGTGCACCCGGCCGCCGCCGCCTTCGTCGACCAGTGGCTGGTGGTGGAGTACGACGGTGAAACCCGCCGCTTCATGCCGCACGTGTGGATGGACGACGGCGACGAGAGCATGGACGCGCTGGCCTGGCGTGCGGTGACCCGTGGCATCCAGGATTACTGCCGCAAGAACGGCTTCAAGAAGGTGTGGCTGGGCCTGTCCGGCGGCATCGACTCGGCGATCGTGCTGGCCATGGCGGTGGACGCGATGGGTGCGGAGAACGTGACCGCCGTGCGCCTGCCCTCGCGCTATACCGCGGGCCTGTCCAACGACCTGGCGGCCGAGCAGTGCCAGGCGCTGGGCGTGAAGCTGGAGGCGGTGTCGATCGAGCCGGCATTCAAGGGCCTGATGGAAGCGTTGGCGCCGATGTTCGAGGGCACCGCGCCGGACGTGACCGAAGAGAACCTGCAGTCGCGCAGCCGTGGCGTGATCCTGATGGCGCTGGCCAACAAGTTCGGTGGCCTGCTGCTGACCACCGGCAACAAGAGCGAGTATGCGGTCGGCTACGCCACCATCTACGGCGACATGTGCGGTGGCTATGCGCCGCTGAAGGACCTCTACAAGACCGAGGTGTTCGGCCTGTCCAAGTGGCGCAACACGGTGGGCGGCGCACCGGTGATCCCGCCGGCGGTGATCAGCCGCCCGCCGTCGGCCGAGCTGCGCGAGAACCAGCTGGACCAGGATTCGTTGCCGGCTTATGACGTGCTGGACGGCATCCTGTACCGCTACATCGACCAGGAGCAGTCGCGCACGGAGATCGTGGCCGCCGGCTATGACGCGGCCGTGGTCGAGCGCGTGCTGCGGCTGGTGCGCATCAGCGAGTGGAAGCGGCACCAGGCCGCGCCGGGGCCGAAGGTCTCGCGCCGCGCCTTTGGCCGCGAGCGTCGTTACCCGATCAGCAACGGCTACAAGGGCTGAGGCAGCGGTTGGCGGGTAGTGCCGGCCGCTGGCCGGCAACCCCGTACACCGTGTATCCACGCATGGCGTGGATCTACCGGGATCGGTAGTGCCGGCCGCTGGCCGGCAACCCCGTACACCGCGTATCCACGCATGGCGTGGATCTACCGGGATCGGTAGTGCCGGCCGCTGGCCGGCAACCCCGTACACCGTGTATCCACGCATGGCGTGGATCTACCGGGATCGGTAGTGTCGGCCGCTGGCCGGCAACCCCGTACACCGCGTATCCACGCATGGCGTGGATCTACCGAACGTCGTCGAGCAGTTGTTCGAGGCCGGCGGTTTCGGTGGCTTCATCGAAGTGGCCGTCCCCCAGTCGTGCACGCACGAACGCCAGGCCATCGGCCGCTGCTGCGTCCAGCGTGCCGCGATGGTCGACCGGGTAGCGCCGGAACGCGACCGGCTCGCCACGCAGGGCCAGGCCTGCGGCATACAGCAGGGTGGTCAGATAGGGCACATCGCGATCCTCGCTGCCATGGCCGAGCATCAGCGGTTGGCTGAAGCCGCGGCGCGGTACGCCGAGATAGTCGTACAGCACCGCCCAGATGCCCGGCACGCTGGTCAGCGGTGCGGTGAACATGCTGCCGGTATCCGCGCCGTCCAGCGTGGCAGCCAGTTCGCCCAGGCACTGCTCGCGTGCCATTGCCACGCGGGCGCGGCCCGTGTCGCTGAGGGCGCGATCGATCTGCGGCGCGACCTGCAGCAGCCCGTCGAGCAGATACGCGTGATACGCATTGAGTGCGCCAGGATTGGCGGTGCGGTTGTCCGGCGTCATCACCAATGCGGTCAATTCAACCGCCGTGGGCGTGCCGGTGGTGAAGCTGCCACGGTACTGCAACGACGGCCCACCGTAGGTGGATGCGATGTGGCCTGCGGTGAGCGCGGCGGCACCGCCCTGCGAATGGCCGACCGAGACCCAGCGCGGCGACAGCGTTGCGTTGCCCAGGTACTGGCGGCTGGCCTTGACCAGATCGATGGCGTTGCGCGCGGCCGTGCGGACGTGCAGATAGGCATGGTCGCCCGGACTTCCGAGCCCCTGGTAGTCGGCGGCGACCACGGCGTAGCCCTGGGCCAGGAACTGATCGAGGAAGCGCCCATCGCGTTCGGGCTGGTAGGGGCCGGACACCGAGGGCGCGCAGCGATCCGCAATGCCCTGGGTGCCATGTGCCCAGGACACCACCGGCCACCCGCCTGCAGGCGCCGCGCCGGTGGGCAGGTACAGCAGGCCCGTGCCTTCGGCCAGCTGGCCGCGATGGTCCGGGGTGCGGTAGTGCAGCTTGTAGGCCTGCACGGCCTTGGACGGCACCCAGGTTGCGCGATAGGGGGCTGCAGACAGCAGGTCGCCCGGTGCGACCGGTGCAGCTGTCAGGGGGGCCGGGGACAGCGCCAGCAGGGCGGTGGCGATGACGCACGAGAGAGGCCGGAAACGCAGGGGCAGTGGGAACATGGGCGCTCCTTGACGGCCGGGATGGCCGTTGCGCCGCAGTGTGGAGGGCCTCGCCCGGGCGGGTTGCGACCGGCGTCGCATCCGCCGGGGATTCGTAGAACTCCTAGGCGGGCCCCGGGATGCCGTCGCGCGTTGAGCGTCCTGCAGGAAGCAGTCGAGCATGGCTCGACGCTACAAAAGGGAAGGGCCCCTTTCGGGGCCCTCTCTTACTTCTTTTCCAGTCGCGCGTTGCGCTGGCCGGTGCTGGCGGACTTCTCGCCGGCGAACGGGTTCAGCTTGCGGATCATCCACGGGTACTTCGGCCACTTGCCTTCCAGCCACGGGTGGTCCGGCTGGTTCAGCTGCAGGACGCGACGGGCGTCGTCGGCCAGGGTCTTGTTGCCCAGGTGGGTGTAGGAATCGGCCAGCACGGCCACGGCGTCGTACTGGAAGGCGCTCTGCGGGTAGGTTTCCAGCAGGTAGTTGGCGCGGCCCACGGCCGAGACCCAGGCGCCGCGGCGCATGTAGTACAGGGCGTTGTCCAGCTCGTGCTGGGCGAACACGTCACGCAGCTCCAGCATGCGCTGGCGCGCATCGGCGGCGTAGCGGCTGTTCGGGTAACGATCAACCACGATGTTGAAGTCCGAGTACGCCTGGTGCGGCGTGGACAGATCGCGGCGGCTGGCATCCAGCGACCATACGCGGCGCAGGAAAACCGTACTGCGGTTGGAGTTGGCCAGGCCGCGCAGGTAGTACAGGTAGGCGATGTTGCGGTGCGTCGGGTAGGTACGGATGAAGCGGTCGATGCTGGACACCGCGTCATCGTGCTTGCCGGCCTTGTACTGGGCGTAGGCGGTTTCGATCATCGCCTGCTCGGTGTAGGGGCCGTAGGGGTACTGGGCCACCAGGCGGCGGAAGCTGGCTTCGGCGCCGCTCCAGTTGCCGCCCTGCATCAGCTTGTGGCTTTTCTCGTACAGCTGTTCGACCGGCGTCCCTTCATCGGGGCGATCACCCTTCTTGGCGCCGCGATGGCAGCCGGTTGCGGCGATGACCAGCACCAGCAGCAGGGCGGTGAGGCGGACGGGCGCGGAGAGCATGGCGGAGCGTCGGATCATGGGGTCGAGGCGGGACGCGGCTGGAATACGAAGGGTCGATGATAGCCTAGTGTCCTGTCCAGCGACTGAAACCGGCCGCCGGGACCCCAAAATTTCAAAGAATGCCCCCTGCCATGTCTGAACAACCCTCTGAATCGGCCCGCCAGGCCATCGTCCCCGACACCGCTGCCGGCCGTCGTTTCGACGCCGTCGTGGCCGAACTGTTCCCCGAATACTCGCGTTCGCGCCTGACCGAGTGGATCAAGTCCGGTGACGTCCTGCTGGACGGCGCCCAGGTGCGCCCGCGCGATCCGCTGCGCGGCGGCGAGGTGGTGACCCTCCATGTGGTGCTGGAAACCCAGACCGACGCGCAGCCGGAGGACATCCCGCTGGACGTGCTGTTCGAAGACGAGCACGTGCTGGTGATCAACAAGCCGGTCGGCCTGGTGGTCCACCCCGGCGCCGGCAACCACAGCGGCACCCTGGTCAACGCCCTGCTGTTCCGCGACCCGTCGGTGGCGGTGCTGCCGCGCGCGGGCATCGTGCACCGCCTGGACAAGGACACCAGCGGCGTGATGGTGGTGGCCAAGACCCTGGAAGCGCAGACCGCGCTGGTCGAGCAGCTGGCGGCACGTGACGTGCACCGCCAGTACCTGGCCATCGTGATGGGCGCGCTGGTGGCGGGCGGTACCGCCGATGCCCCGATCGACCGCCACCCGCGCGACCGCTTGAAGATGGCGGTGCGCGAGGACGGCAAGGAAGCGGTGACCCACTACCGCCTGCGCGAGCGCTTCCGTGCGCACACCGCGCTGGAGTGCCGCCTGGAAACCGGCCGTACCCATCAGATCCGCGTGCACATGGCGCACGTGCGCCACCCGATCATCGGCGACCCGCTGTACGGCGGTGCGCTGAAGCTGCCCAAGGGCGCGAGCGACGAGCTGGTGGCCGCGCTTCGCGGCTTCAAGCGCCAGGCCCTGCACGCCGAGACCCTGGAGTTCATGCACCCAATCACCGGTGAGCCGGTGCGCAATACCGCGCCGGTGCCGGAGGACATGCTGCACCTGATGAAGGTGCTGCGCGAGGACAGCGAAGCCTTCGCTGCCCGCGAGCGGGACCGCTGGTGATGGCGGCCGCGCTGCCGTTGCTGCAGGCGGACTGGCCGGCGCCGGCAGGCGTCCATGCGCTGACCACGCGTCGGCATGGCGCGGGCATCTCGCCAGCGCCGTTCGCGCAGTTCAACCTGGGCAACCGGCACGCGGCCGATGGTGATACCCCGGCCAACGTGGAGCACAACCGCCAGCTGCTGCAGCAGGGACTGGCGCTGCCCTCGGCACCGCATTGGCTGCGCCAGGTGCACAGCAGCACCGTGCTGCGCTTCACCGCGCCGCCGGTGGCCGGCGCCAGCGAACCGGTGGCCGACGCCGCGGTGACTTCGGTACCGGGCGTGGTGCTGGCGATCCTGACCGCCGACTGCCTGCCGGTGGTGTTCGCCGCGGCCGATGGCAGCGAGGTGGGCGCGGCCCATGCCGGCTGGCGTGGGCTGGCCGACGGCATGCTGGAGGCCACGGTGGCCGCGATGCAGACGCCGCCTGCGCAGCTGCGCGCGTGGCTGGGGCCGGCCGCCGGGCCGGCCGACTACGAGATCGGCGAGGAGGTCTACCACGCCTTCGTCGGCCATGATCCGGCCGCCGAGGCGGCGTTCGTGGCTACCCGTCCGGGACACTGGAAGGTGGACCTGTTCGCGCTGGCGCGGCAGCGCTTGCAGGCGGCGGGAATGGACCCGGCGCAGGTGTATGGCGGCACGGTGTCGACCATGGCCGATCCTGACCTTTATTCGCACCGGCGCGACCGTCGTACCGGGCGCATGGCGACCCTGGCCTGGATCGCGCCCTGACGCCGCCACTGTTCGCGCGGGTGCTGGGGCCGGCCTTCGCCACCCTGGCAGCGCCGGTGCAGGCGCTGCATGCCACACCGTTGCCCTGCCGCTACGTGGGGCAGGCGCGCATCGAGCGTGGGCGGCACTGGCTGGTGCCGCTGCTGGCCGCGCTGGCGCGGTTGCCGAAAGACGGCGACGCGCTGCCCACCGAAGTGGCGTTCAGTGCACGCGGGCAGGGCGAGCAATGGGCGCGGCGGTTTGGCCGCTGGCCGATGGTGTCGCGATTGTGGGCGCACGAAGGGTATCTGCGCGAGCAATTGGGTGCAGTGCGTTTCGAGTTCGACCTGCAGGCCTGCGACGGTGGCATCGACTGGTCGGTGCGGCGGGTCTGGGCCTTCGGTCTGCTGCCGCTGCCGACGCGCTGGTTTGGCGGTGTGCGCTGCCGTGAAGCCTGGCAGGGTGAGCGTTACACTTTCCTGGTCGATGTGACGCTGCCCTGGGCTGGAGCCCTGATCCGCTATGAAGGCTGGCTCGAACCGCAGTGATGCTGCCGCCGAGGCGGGCAGCGCGGTGATCGTGTTCGATGGTGTGTGCGCGCTGTGCAACCGCTGGGTGCGCTTCCTGCTGCGTTTCGACCGCAAGGGGCGCTACCGCTTTGCGGCGATGCAGGGGCAGCAGGGCAGCGCGATGTTGCGCGCGCACGGGCTGGACCCGCAGGACCCGATGTCGTTCCTGCTGCTGGACGCACAGGGCGCCTGGACCGATACCGATGCCATCCTGCGCGTACTGACGGGCCTGGGCGGCGCCTGGCGCCTGAGCAGCGTACTGCGGATGGTGCCGCGTCGCTGGCGCGATGCGGCGTATCGGACGCTGGCGCGCAATCGCTATCGCTGGTTCGGACGGCATGACGCCTGCCATCTGCCTGCACCGGAGCAGGCTGCGCGGTTCCTGGATTGAAGAAAAGGGGACGGAGGGGATTAAGTCGTTTGTGCACAAACGACTTAATCCCCTCCGTCCCCTTTTTTCCTCAGCCTTCCAGCGCGTCCAAGTAGCTGCGGCGCCAGTGGTTGATGTCGTAGGTGCGCAGGTGTTCCATCATCGCGTGCCAGCGTTCCTTGCGCCGGCGCAGCGACATTGTTGCCGCGGTGGCGATGGCGTCGGCCACGCCGTCCAGGTCGTGCGGGTTCACCAGCAGCGCCTGCTTCAGTTCGTCGGCGGCGCCGGCCAGCAGCGAGAGCACCAGCACGCCGGGATCTTCCGGGTCCTGTGAGGCCACGTATTCCTTGGCCACCAGGTTCATGCCATCGCGCAGCGGCGTGACCAGGCCGACTGCCGCCGCACGGTAGAAACCGGTGAGGGTGGCATGGGTGAAGTTCTGGTTGACGTAGCGCAGCGGCGTCCAGTCCGGCTCGGCGTGGCCACCGTTGATGTGGCCGGCGATCTGCTCCAGCTGGCTGCGCAGCTGCCGGTACTCCGTGACATCGCCGCGCGAGACCGGGGCGATCTGCAGGTAGGTCAGCGAGCCGCGCTGGTCGGGATGGCGCTCAAGATACCGTTCGAAGCCGAGGAAGCGCTCGGGCAGGCCCTTGGAATAATCCAGGCGGTCCACGCCGATCGCCAGCTGGCGATCACGCAGGCTGGCGCGCAGGTTCTTTACGGCGGCCTTGGTGGCGGCGGTACCGGCCTGGCGCGCGATCAGCTCGGTGTCGATGCCGATCGGGAAGGCGGCCGCACGGAAGCGGCGGCCGCCCGGTGCTTCCAGCTCGCCGTTGTCGAGTACGCGACCGCCGCCGAACAGGCGCAGGTAGGTCTGGAAGCGATCCGCATCGCGCTGGGTCTGGAAGCCGACGAGGTCGTAGGCGTACAGCGCCGAGAACAACCGCAGGTGGTCGGGCATGGCCTGCAGCAGGTCGGCCGACGGCATCGGGATATGCAGGAAGAAGCCGATGCGGCAGCCGATACCACGCTCGCGCAGCAGCGCGCCGAGCGGGATCAGGTGGTAGTCGTGGATCCAGACGATGTCATCTTCGCGCAGCAGCGGCGCGAGCTTGTCGGCGAACAGCGCGTTGACCTTGTAGTAGGTCTCGCGGGTGCCCCGGTCGTAGTCGACCAGATCGAGGCGGAAGTGCAGCAGTGGCCACAGCGTGCGGTTGGCGAAGCCGTTGTAATAGCCATCGACCTCGCGCTTGCTCAGGTCCAGGGTGACGAACTCGATGTCGCCGTCCTTCTGCGTGTGCAGCGTGCCACTGCCGTCGCGCACGCTCTTGCCGCTCCAGCCGAACCACATGCCGCCGCGTTCCTTCAGCGCGGCCAGCAGGCCCACCGCCAGGCCGCCGGCACGGTTCTCGCCCGGTACGGCCACGCGGTTTGAAACCACAACCAGACGACTCACGATGCCTCCTGCCAGGACCGCGACAGGCGCATCGCGGCGGTGATCAGGCCGACGTGCGAATAGGTCTGCGGGAAGTTGCCCCAGGCTTCGCCGCTGTCGAAGGCCAGATCCTCCGACAGCAGGCCCAGATGGTTGCGCTGCTTCAACAGCAGTTCGAACATCCCGCGTGCCTCGTCGAGGCGCCCGATGGCGGCCAGCGCATCGATGTACCAGAACGTGCAGATGGTGAAGCTGGTTTCCGGTTCGCCGAAGTCATCTGGTGCGACATAGCGGTACAGCGAATTGCCATGCTTGAGGTCGCGCCCGATGGCTTCAACGGTGGCCACGAAGCGGGCATCCAGCGCGTCGATGAAGCCGATGTCGGCCAGCAGCAGCAGCGAGGCGTCCAGGCGATGGCCGCCGAAGGTATCGGTGAAGTGGCCCAGTTCTTCGCTCCAGGACTCGGCCATGATGCGCGCGTGGATGGTGTCGGCGCGCTCGCGCCAGTAATGGGCGCGGTCATCGCGCTTCAGGCGCACGGCGATCTTGCACAAGCGGTCGCACGCCGCCCAGCACATCGCGCTGGTGTAGGTATGTACTTCGGTGCGGCCGCGGAATTCCCACAGGCCGGCATCGGGTACGTCGTGCAGGGCGAATGCCTGCTCGCCCAAGGGTTCGAGGCGGGCGAAGGTGTGCGCATCCCCCGGGTCCTGCAGGCGGCGGTCGAAGAACAGCTGGGTGGAGGCCAGCACCACGCTGCCGTAGACATCGTGCTGGCGCTGCACCCACGCCAGGTTGCCGCGCCGCACCGGGCCCATGCCGCGGTAGCCGGACAGGCTGGGTACTTCGTCTTCGTCCAGCTTGGCCTCGAAGCCGATGCCATACAGCGGCTGCAGCGTGCCGTCGGTGGTGGCCAGGTTGAAGATGTAGCCGAGGAACTGTTCCATCGTGCGCGTTGCGCCGAGACGGTTCAGCGCACGCACCACGAACGCCGCATCACGCAGCCAGCAGTAGCGGTAGTCCCAGTTGCGCACGCTGCCGGGGGCTTCCGGTATGGAGGTGGTCATCGCCGCGATGATCGCGCCGCTGTCCTCGTACTGGCACAGCTTCAGGGTGATCGCGCTGCGGATCACCGCGTCCTGCCATTCCAGCGGAATGGACAGGTAGCGCACCCATTCGCGCCAGTAGTCGCGGGTGCGCTGGAAGGCTTCCTGCACGTAGCCGCTGATCGAGCGGTTGAGCGATTCATCCACGCCCAGGATCAGGTGGATGGGGTGGTTGAGCACGAACGGCAGGCCATCGCGGATGAAGCGCACCGGCACATCGGTGGTCAGCCGCAGCACGTGCTCGGGCAGGATCCAGCGCACATGGTTGCTGCCCCAGGTGGACTCGGGCACGCGCGCGCCCCAGTCCGCCAGCGGCCGTGCGCGCACGGTGATGCGTGGGCTGCCGGCCAGCGGGCGCACCTGGCGGATCAGGCTGACCGGGCGGTAGAAGCGGTCGTTCTGCCGCCAGCGCGGGGCGAAATCGAGGATTTCCAGTTCGCCGCCGTGCGCGTCGCGCAGCACGGTGCGCAGGATCGCGGTGTTGGTCAGGTATTCCTGCTCGCTGCTGGCAAAGTCCTCCAGCTCGATGGCGAAGTCGCCACCGGTCTGCTGGTTGGGGCCAAGCAGGGCACAGAAGGTGGGGTCGCCGTCGAAGGTGGGCAGGCAGCTCCAGACAACGCGGGCACGTTTGTCGACCAGGGCGCCGAAGCTGCCGTTGCCGACCACGCCCAGATCAAGATCGGGTTGGGTCATCACGCGGTACATCTCGGTTGCGGCCGTGGGGGTTGGCCGGGTCAATAGGCATTCTCTCGCAGCCAGGCGTGCACGCTGCGTATGTCGGGCAGCGCGAACACCGCCTTGCTGGGTTCACGTTCGCCCACCAGCACGCTCCAGCCATGCTGGCCGTTGGCGGCGTCGAAGCCGAACTCATCGGTCAGGTCATCGCCGAGGAACACCGGCAGGCGGCCACGGAACGGCAGGTACTGCATCATCCGCCGCACGGCGCGGCCCTTGTCGGTGCCGACGGGAACGAATTCAACGACGTGGTCGCCCGGTTGCAGGCGGTAGCTGGCACGGCCACGGACGTGGCGGTCGGCGAAGGCGCGCACATCACTTGCCGCGTGCGGCGCACCGCGCCAATGCAGCGCCAGGCCGACGCCCTTGTCTTCCACCAGCACGCCGGGATGGCCGTGGGCAAAGCGCATCGCCTGCTGGTGCAGCGCATGCAGCCATTCGGCGGTGTCGTCGTCGTGTTCGTCACGCAGCACACGACCGTCCTCGCCGCGCAGTTCATGCCCATGCAGGCCGGCGGCGGGAAGTTTCAACGGCGCGAACAGCTGGTCCAGCTGTGCAAGCGGGCGACCGCTGACCAGTGCCACGGCACCTTCCAGGCGGTCGCTGATGCGGCCGATGGCTTCACGCACATCCGGCAGCAGCTGCACGGCATCCGGGCGTGCAGCGAATTCGATCAGGGTGCCGTCGACATCGAGGAACAACGCGCAGGCGTCGTCCAGCAATGGCGGTGGCGGACGCAGGGGGAGCGGTTCAGCCATGACGCCCAGCTTGCCAGCGTGGGCGTGTACGTGGGGTCGAGGGCAGGCTACGACCCTGCTTCGGTGGGTGCCGACCGTTGGTCGGCACGGCAGGTCACCCTGCATCGAGCCCAGGCAGTGCGGACCAACGGTCCGCACCCACCCAAAGCAGATCCGCACCCGGATCATGAAGTTGCCGGCCAGCGGCCGGCACTACCGTGTGCGGACCAACGGTCCGCACCCACCCAAGGCAATCACACCCAATGCAATCAGAACGTATAGCGGACCCGACCGTAGTAGTACGCGCCGTTGCTGCCGATCGGCGACAGCACGTCGTACGGCAGGTTGCCGAAGTAGTGGATATCGCTGTTGGATCGATCCGGGTAGTTGTCGGTCAGGTTCTGGCCGCCGATGGCCACGCTCCAGCGCGGGGTGATGCGGTACTCCACTTCCGCATCCAGCTGCCATTCGGCCTGGTAGGTCTGGCGCGGGATGTAGCCATCACCGAAGTTGAACACGCGGGTGGCGCTGCCATAGCGGTTCACGCGGGTGCTCAGCGACCAGTGGTCGTTGCTCCATGCGGCCGAGAAGCTGCCACGCGTACGCGGCGTGGCATCGGTGAGGGTGTTGGTCTCTTCGATGCCGAACAGCACGTAGTCCGGGTTCAGCGCGCGCAGCTGCGCCGGCGTGGCCAGCACGTTCTTCAGCGTGGTCTTGGTGTACGCATAGGTGCCGGTCAGCAGCAGCTGGCCATCGCCCAGCGACTGGCGCCAGTTGCTCACCAGCTCGGCGCCGCGGGTGCGGGTATCGGCCGCGTTGACGAAGAAGCTTGCGCTCTGCAGGCCGCTGACGCCGTAGTTGGCCGCCACGTAGTCGGTCAGCGCATCGCCGGTGATGCTCTCCGACAGCGCGATGCGGTCATCGATGTCGATCTGGAAGAAGTCCAGCGAAAGGTCGAAGTGCTCACCGATGCGGCTGGTGAAGCCCAGCGAGGTGTTGATCGATTTTTCCGGCTTGAGGTTCTGCGCACCCAGGCCGCGTGCGATCGGATTGTTGACCGACAGCAGGCGGCCCTGCACCAGCTGTCCGCCGGCGTTGTAGCCGGTGGAGGTGGATTCGTAGCCGATCTGCGCCAGCGACGGCGCGCGGAAATTGTTGGAGATGGCACCGCGCAGCGCGAACGCCGGGGTGAATTCATAGCGCAGGCCGAGCTTGCCGGTCAGTTCACCGCCGAAGTCGTCGTTGTGCTCGTAGCGTGCGGCCAGATCGGTGGAGAATTTCTCGCCGAACTGGCTGGACAGGCTGGCGTAGGCACTGGCCACGTCGCGCGACAGGCGGGCCGCATCCTGCGGGGTCAGGCCGCCACCGGCCTGCGAGCCGGTCGGGCGATCGGTGTAGGGGCCGGCGGCGTAGCTGGCCGGGTCACCGGGACGGGTCTGGTAGCGCTCGTGGCGTGCTTCCACGCCCAGGCCCAGGGTGTGGCTGATGCTGTCGCTCTGGGTGAACACGCGGCTCAGGTCGAGGTTGCCCACGGTCTGTGCGTATTCGTAGTCGGCGGTCTTGAAGCGGGTCGGGCTGGTCGGGCCCAGCGACGCGTTGAGCGAATCACGCAGTCGGTAGGTGAAGTCGTTCTGGCCGTAATCCAGGCTGCCGTCGTAGCTCCATTCACCCCACTGGCCGCGCACACCGGCCACGGCCTGTACGTCGCGGTTCTCGCCTTCGGAGATCGGCCGGTAACCGTTCGGATAGACCTGCTTCCAGTTGGCATCGCCGTCGGGATAGCGGAAGTAGTTCGCGCCTTCGGTGTCACGCTGGTTGAAGGTGCCGAACGCGTAGAACGTCGACGTCTGGCCCACCGGAATCTCGGTGTTCAGCCACAGATTGATGTCCTTGCTCTTGCCATCGCCCAGCACATAGTTGCGCTTGCCCTGCAGCGCGAGGTTGTCCGGCGTCTGGTCCCACGGCGGAATCTGGTCGAAGCCGGCGCGGTTGGTGCCGTTGCGGTGCTTGTACTCCAGGCCGACGCGCAGGAAGCCGCCATCTTCGCCCAGCGAGGTGCCGACCTTGGCGCTGATGTTGCCGGTCTGGCCGTCGGTGAGAGTGCGGCCGATCGGCTTGAGGTCGGTGTGGTTGGCACCGTAGCTGGCCTCGATCTCGCCGCCGTCACCGCCGTTGTCGAGGATCACGTTGATCACGCCGGCCACCGCATCCGAGCCGTACAGCGCACCAGCGCCGTCACGCAGCACTTCGATGCGCTTGATCGCACTGACCGGAATCGAGTTGAAGTCGACCGGCGTGGTGCCCTTGCCGATCTTGCTGTCGGTGTTGACCAGCGCGGTGTGGTGGCGGCGCTTGCCATTGACCAGCACCAGCACCTGGTCCGGCGACAGGCCACGCAGCTGCGCCGCACGTACGTGGTCAGCGCCGCCGGAGTTGGACTGGCGCGGGAAGTTGAACGACGGCAACAACGCCTGCAGCGCGCTGCCCAGTTCACCATTGACCACGCCGGCCTTGCGGATGTCCTCGGCGGTGAGCACATCCACCGGCGAGGTGGATTCGAGCACGGTGCGGTCGGCGGCACGGGTGCCGGTGACGATCACGGTGTCCAGGTTGGTGGCGTCCTGGGCCAGGGCCGGGACGGCAGCGGAGGAAAGCGCGAGGGCGATGGCGAGGCCGAGCGGCGACGCGGGGAGGCGGGCGGACATGGGGGCTCCAGCAACAACGACGACGGGGAAGGGGGAGATGGTTTCACTTACATCCATCCGGATGAAGCGATATATTATCTTCGCGTGATGACCGGTGCGGATGCAAGTCCCTGCCGGTCCGGCATGAGCTGATGCCCTGTTGGCATCAGCACACCGGGCCGGTGGCGCTGTACGCTGCCGGCTCGCCTTGTCCCCCTTCCCCGGAGCTGTACCGATGAAACACCTTGGCCTCGTCTTCGCCGTGCTGCTGGCCACCAGTGGCTGCGCCAGCCTGTCCTCGCGGGCGCCCAGCGCCTATGCCACTGCCACCACCGCCGAACTGAAGGGCGATGCCGCACGGCCGTCCGCTGGCCACGGCTGGGTGCGCAGCGAGCTGTACTTCGGGGTGGGTGAAGAGCAGGGCGCCGGCAACCGCCCGCAGGCCGACACCATCAGCGAGGCGCAGTGGCGCACCTTCCTGGACAAGGAAGTCACCCCGCGCTTCCCGGATGGCCTGACCGTGTTCGATGCCTACGGCCAGTGGCTGTTCCGCGGCGATGCCTCGCCCAATCGCCTGCGCACCAAGGTGCTGGTGGTGCTGCACGAGGACACCCCGCAGCGCCGCGCCGATATCGAGGCGATCCGCCTGGCGTGGAAGCAGCAGACCAAGCATCAATCGGTGCTGTGGTCGCGGCAGCCGGTCGAGGTATCGTTCTGAGGTGAAGGTGCCAGCGCGGTGCCGCAGGGAGCAATGATGAACCACAGGGAATGCATGCTGGGCCTGGTGTTGGCAGGCCTGTGGCTGCCGACGGCGGAGGCGAATGAGGACGGCGGCGAGACGCTACGGTTCCAGGTCGCCGCTCACGTGCAGGCGCACGCCGATCCCCAGCAGGACGGCAGCATCGCGGTGCAGTTGTCGCCGTCGGGCAAGCGCCAGAGGCTGGAGGGTGCGGCGGATGCCGACGGCAATTCGCGATGGGGTCTGGAGGACGTCGATTTCGATGGCTACCCGGAACTGATTGCACGTGCATCGGTGGGCATGGTCAACGAAGCGGTGACGGTCTATCGCTTCGATCCGTCCAGTGCCGGGTTCCGCGCGCTGCAGGCCGACACCCACGGCAAGGACAGCTGCGGTGACCTGATGGGGCTGAGTGTCGACCGTCCGAGCCGCACCCTGACCAGCAGCTGCCGCAGCGGCCCGATGTGGTACACCGACCAGTACCGGTTTTCGGGTGCAACGCTCTACCTCTACCGCAGCGAGACTGTGCTGATGCTGGGCGACACGGTGAACGCCGCGCTGCATTGGGAACAGACCGACGAGCAGGGCCCGCTGGCGGTCTGGCGCACCTATGATCCCGCTGGTCGTGTGTTGGAGAGCGCCATCGGCGATGGCCTGGGCGCACCGCCGGATGGACCGCTGCGTGGCCAGCAGGCCACCGTGGTGCCCGCGCGGTTGTTCCTGTTCGATCGGCCCGGTGCTTCCAGTACGAAGCGCTATCTGGTGCAGGGCGACCGCGTGGAACTGCTGGATGAACAGGACGGCTGGCTGAAGCTGCGCTACCGCAACCCGAAGCAGGGCGCGGTGGAAGGTTGGATCAACGTCAACGATTGAAGAAAAAAAAGGGGACGGAGGGAATTAAGTCGTTTGTGCCGTTAACGACTTAATTCCCTCCGTCCCCTTTTTTTGCGGGGGCATCACTTCACCGGGTCTAGCCTCGGACGTTCCCCCGTTCGAGGATGTATCCGATGAGCAAGCGCGTGGCCGAAATCGTGGTGGACGCCCTGCAGCAGGCCGGTGTCCGCCGTTGCTACGGCATCGTGGGCGATACGCTCAACCATGTGACCGATGCGATGCATGGCAGCGAGATTGCGTGGGTGCATGTGCGCCATGAAGAAGTGGCAGCGTTCGCCGCCGGCGCCGATTCGCTGGTGAGCGGCGAGCTGACCGCGTGCGCCGGTTCCTGCGGCCCCGGCAGCCTGCATTTCATCAACGGCGTGTTCGAGAGCAACCGCAACCGCGCGCCGATGGTACTGATCGCCAGCCAGGTGGTGACCAGCGAACTGGGCATGGAATTCCCGCAGGAAGTGGACTTCAAAGCGGTGTACGCCAGTTGTTCGGTGTTCTGCGAGCAGGTGCACAGCGCCGAACAGGCGCGACGTGTGGTCACGCTGGCCTGCCAGGCCGCGATCAGCCGCCGCGGCGTGGCGGTGGTGATCCTGCCCGCCGATATCAGCCAGGCCGAGGTGAAGCACGATGTGCCGTTCTCGGTGCACTACACCCAGCCGGTGCTGCGCCCATCGGATGCCGAGCTGCAGCGCATCGCTGAGCTGCTGGGGCAGGGCAAGCGCATCGGCATCTATGCCGGTGCCGGTTGCAAGGGCGCACACCCGCAGTTGCTGGAGCTGGCCCGGCGCCTGCAGGCCCCGATCGCGCACACCTCGCGCGCCAAGGACTTCGTCGAGCCGGACAACCCTTACAACATGGGCATGACCGGCATCTTCGGCATCGAATCCGGCTTCCACACGCTGATGGAGTGCGACACGCTGCTGCTGCTCGGCGCCGATTTCGCGTGGGGCCAGTTCTACCCGGACAAGGCCACGATCATCCAGGTCGACCGCGATGGCAGCCACCTCGGCCGCCGCCATCCGGTGAACCTGGGCGTGGTCGGTGACATCGCACCGACGCTGGACGCCCTGCTGCCGATGCTGCCGCCGCGCGAGGACAGCAGTTTCCTGGACGAGTGCATCGAGCGCCGTGACAAGGCGCTGAAGAAGCGCGAACAGGAAGAACAACCGGGCGAAGGCGAGTTGATCCACCCGCAGCACCTGACCGCGCTGCTGTCGAAGTACGCGACAGACGACGCGCTGTTCACCGCCGACGGCGGCTCGCCGATGGTGTGGGTGCTGCGGCATATCCGGGTGAATGGTCGCCGCCGCACGCTGACCAGCCTGCTGCACGGCACGATGGCCAACGCGATGCCGCAGGCCCTCGGCCTGCAGAAGGCGTTCCCCGGCCGCCAGGTGATTTCGCTGTCCGGTGATGGTGGCCTGGCAATGCTGCTGGGCGACCTGCTGACGGCGGTACAGGAGAATCTGCCGATCAAGGTGGTGGTGTTCAACAACGGCTCGCTGAATTTCGTCGAGCTGGAGCAGAAGGTGGAGGGCCTTCTGGACAACTACACCGACCTGAAGAACCCGGACTTCGGCCGCCTGGCCGAGGTGATCGGCTTCCACGGCCGCACCGTGACCCGCAGCGAGGATCTGGAGGAAGCGGTGCAGGACTTCCTGTCCCAGCGTGGACCGGCGCTGCTGGACGTGCACACCAGCCGCGCCGAGCTGGTGATGCCGCCGCAGATCGAGGCGAAGCAGGTGGCCGGTACGGCGCTGTATGCGGCCAAGGCGGTGTTGAACGGCCGCTTCGACGACGTGAAGCATCTGCTGGTGGACAACTTCCTGAAGAAGTGAGGGGTTGGTCGACGCAGGGCGGCGCCCTGCACCCGCGGTAGTGCCGGCCGCTGGCCGGCAACACCAACAGCAGGAGCAGGTTTCTGAGGGATGGCGGGGTGGGTCCGGTTTCGGGGGCGCTGCAAGTACGTCCATGCAAGCTCGGTCGCCGCATCCATGCGGCTCACGCCCCCGCAACCGGACCCACCCCGCCTTCGACAGATCATCGCGATCTGCCGGTAGATCCACGCCATGCGTGGATAGCGTGGAAATGATCGAATTGTTCTTGTAGAGCCGAGCATGCTCGGCTCAGAGGCTTCGCGTACAGCAGCCGAGCATGGGCTCGGCTCTACAACGAGCGCCTGCCTTTGCTTTTGATCTTTTGATTCTCTTCCGTGGCTGGCACGCGCAGGAAACTGTCAGGGGCCGGGCGGGTAGGTGGCGCGGGGGTGTCCGCGGCATGGATGCCGCGGCCAAGCCCCCAGGGATGGGTTTACGGCGTCCCCCGCGCCATCTACCCGCCCGGCCCAGCCGAGGTCATCGCTGTTCGCGCCCAGCCACGAGGGGCTCCGCCGTTGGCTGGAACCCATCATTCCACGACGGAATTGGCGCGCTGGCCCCGCTGGGCCTACCATCGGCGGTCCCCACCCCCACCGCCCCTTCCATGTCCGCTCCCGCTTCCGCCGCACCGCGTCGCTGGTTCGTCGCCGGTGACTTCAACGGCTTCTTCGGCCTGGTCGTCGACAACCTCTCCATCCTCGGCTTCATCGCCATGGCCCTGGTCGGGATCTTCCAGTTCCCCGCCGACGTGGTGTTCGGCCGCATGTTCCCCGGCACCGCCTTCGGCGTGCTGGTCGGCAACCTGCTGTACACCCTGATGGCGCGCCGGCTGGCCGCGCGTACCGGCCGCGACGATGTCACCGCCATGCCGCTGGGCCTGGATGCACCCACCAGCATCGGCATGGCCCTGCTGGTGCTCGGCCCGGCCTTCATCGCCTTCAAGCAGCAGGGCATGGATCCGCATGCCGCGGGCATCGCTACCTGGCAGCTGGGCATGGCCGCGCTGGTGATCATGGGCGTGCTCAAGTTCGTGCTGTCGTTCTTCGGCGAAGCGGTTACCCGCGCACTGCCGCGTGCCGCACTGCTGGGTTCCATCGCCGGCATCGCGCTGGTGCTGATGGGCTTGCTGCCGCTGCTGGAAACGCTGCGCTCGCCGCTGGTCGGCTTCACCACGCTGGGCCTGCTGCTGTACGTGCTGATCGCCAAGGGCAAGCTGCCGGTGCGTGGCCCGGGCGTGCTGCTGGCCTTCGTGTTCGGCACCGTGCTGTATTACGGCCTCGGCCTGGCTGGCTTGGGCGCGCCGGGCTTCCATGTGCCGGCGTGGGTACCGCCGCAGGTGGTGCTGCCGCTGCCGACGCTGGGCTTCCTCGACGGCCTGCCCACCGCGATGACCTACCTGCCGCTGCTGCTGCCATTCGGCCTGCTGATGGTGGTCGGTGGCATCAACGTGTCCGAAAGCGCGCGCGCGGCCGGCGATGACTACCGCACCCGCGACATCCTGCTGGTGGAAGCGGTGGCCACGCTGGTGGCCGGTGTCTGCGGCGGCGTGGCGCAGACCACACCGTACATCGGCCAGCCGGCGTACAAGCACATGGGCGCCCGCAGCGGCTACACGCTGCTGACCGGCCTGTTCGTCGGCATCGGCGGCATGCTCGGCATCATCTCCGGGCTGGTGCAGTGGCTGCCGTTGGCGGTGCTGGCACCGATCATCGTGTACGTGGCCATCGACATCACCACCCAGGCCTTCCAGGCCACGCCGCGCCACCACACCGGCGCGATGGTGTTCGGTTTCCTGCCGTCGGTGGCCTACCTGCTGGCGATCAAGGCGCCGGGCTGGATCGCGCCGGACCAGCTGCCGCAACTGCTGACCAAACTGGATGGCCACGGATTGCCTGAGCTGGCGGTGATCTTCACCCTCGGCAACGGCTTCATCATCACCTCGATGCTGTGGATTTCGGCGGTAGCCGCGATGGTCGATGGCCGCCTGCGCCGTGCCTGCGGTTTCCTGCTGGTGGCCGCGGGTCTGACCCTGTTCGGCCTGATCCATTCGGTGGATCCGCGTGGTGGCATCTACCTGCCGTGGGATCTGGACGGGCTGGCGCGCATCATCAGCTGGCAGTTCGCCGGCGCCTACGTGGCACTGGCGCTGCTGCTGGGCCTGCTGTCACTGCAGAAGCAGGCGGTGAAACCGCTGGGTGAGAACAGCTGACCCCACGGTAGTGCCGGCCGCTGGCCGGCATGCTCATGGACCTCGGACGCATCGTGCGATTGCCGGCCAGCGGCCGGCACTACCGTTCCGCATCCAGCTCGGGGTAGTGGCGGAAGATGCCGTTGGTGTTGAACGGCAACCGCCGCGCCGAGGCCAGATAGGCGGCAATGTTGGGTCGTTTCGCCACCCGCTCCTGCAGCGCGCGCAGCCGGGGCAGGGTGGGGCCGAGCGCCTGCATGCGCCGCGGGAACATGTAGTCCAGCCCGCTCAGCAGCTGGAACAGCGACAGATCCACATACGAATGCTCGCGCAGTGCATGGCGGCCACCGTTGGCGGCCAGCACGTGTTCGAAGTAGCCCAGGAACTTCGGCAGTCGTTCGCTGCGCAGGGACGCGGCACGCGCTTTGGCTTCGGTCTTCTGTTCTTCGTAGTACTTCGATGCGGCGATCGGATGGTGGGTGTCGTGCACCTCGGCCACCAGGTCGGCGATGGTCAGCTGCAGTTGCAGCGCCTGCAGCCGGCGTGAGGCGGCCTGCGGCACCAGGTCCAGCGACGGGCCGAGGAAATCCAGGATGGCCGCGACCTGCGCGATGACCTGGCGGCCCGCTTTGAGGAACGGCGGTGCGAAGGGCTGCGGGCCCTCGCTGCTGCCATCCAGGAATGGCTGCATCACCGCATCGCCGTGCACCCGCGCCATGTCGATGTAGTCGGCGCCGGCATCTTCCAGCGCCAGGCGCACGAACTCGCCACGGCCCTGGATGCCGGTCCAGTAGTACAGCGCGTACTGCATGGGAGTGCCTCCACAGGACAGAACTCATAGCCTCGCGCGGGCAGTGCAAAGCAGGCGTGAGCGCGGTTCTGGTGCAGGCCTGAACCCGAACGGCAGCGGAACAGGCGGGGAACCGGCTGCAATCGATGGGGTCACACCTTTTCCATGCGTGTGAAACGAGGTGCTGCATCATGCAGAGTGGAAAGGCGGTTTGGCCCTGGGTGCTGGGCGTGGTGGTGATCGGTGGCGCGGGTGGTTGGTTGTTCCGCGATCAGCTGAAGAGCCTGGCAGACGGTGTTTCGGTGCCGGTGCAATCGACCCCCGCCAGTACCGGCGCACCGCCACAACCGACGGCAGCCGCAGAGCCCGCGTCGGCACCCCCATCGATCCGGCATCCGCTGGATACCGAGGCCGCCGCCGACCCGGCACTGCCGAAGCTGGCTGACAGCGATGCCGCTGCCTGGGGCGCGCTGAACCAGCTGTTCCAGGGCGAGGGTCCGCTGACCCTGCTGCTGCGCGATCATCTGATCCAGCGCCTGGTTACCCAGGTCGACAACCTGGACAAGCCCAGCGTGCCGCCGACCGCGCTGGCCGCGCGCCCGCTGCCGGGCAACCTGCAGGTCGAGCCGGGCGAAGGCGGTGAACGCATCGCCGCCAGCAATGCGGCGCGCTATGCGCCCTACGTGCAGGCGTTCACTGCGCTGGACCCGGTGGCAACGGCTACCGCTTACAAACGCTTCTATCCGCTGATCCAGCAGGCCTATGTCGACCTTGGGCGGCCCGAGGGCTATTTCAACGACCGCCTGGTCACGGTGATCGACCACCTGCTGGAGACCCCGGAACTGGCCCAGGCGCCGCTGGTGCAGCGCGATGAGCGCGGCCGCTATCGCTTCGTCGATCCCACCCTGCAGTCCCGCTCGATCGGGCAGAAGGCCCTGCTGCGCATGGACCCGGCGCAGGCGCGGGCGGTCAAGCAGCAGCTGCGGGCGATCCGCAGCGCGATCACCCGCTGAGTCCCTCCACTGCACGGAACTGATCGGGATCAACGCGCCGACCACACCCGTTCCGGCATGCTGGCCACAGGCTGACTGGCCTCGGGGTGCAGTCGCAGCCACCCTTGAAACGGGGTGGGGCAACCGCATCTTTCCAGCATCGCCGGCGCGGGCCGGCCCTGATGACCGATGAGGATTCGCAATGCGGATGGACAAGCTCACCTCGCGTTTCCAGCAGGCGCTGGCAGACGCACAGTCGCTGGCCGTGGGCCGCGACAACAGCATCATCGAACCGGTTCACCTGTTCAGCGCGTTGCTGGACCAGCAGGGCGGCAGCACGCGCCCGTTGCTGGCCCAGGCCGGGGTGAACGTGCCGGTGCTGCGCGAGCGCCTGACCGAGGCGCTGGACGCACTGCCCAAGGTGTCCGGGCAGGCCGGCAACGTTTCGATGGGCAATGACCTGGGGCGCCTGCTGAACCAGACCGACAAGCTGGCGCAGCAGAATGGCGATGCCTTTATCGCCAGCGAGTGGTTCGTGCTGGCGGCGCTGGACGACGGCGGCACGCTGGGCATGGCGCTGCGCGCCGCCGGTGCCGACAAGACCCGCCTGCAGGCCGCGATCGACAAGTTGCGTGGCGGCGAGAACGTGCAGTCGGAGAATGCCGAGGAACAGCGGCAGGCGCTGGAGAAGTACACCATCGACCTGACCGCGCGTGCCGAGAGCGGCAAGCTCGATCCGGTGATCGGCCGTGACGAGGAAATCCGCCGCACCATCCAGGTGCTGCAGCGCCGGACCAAGAACAACCCGGTGCTGATCGGCGAACCTGGCGTTGGCAAGACCGCGATCGTGGAAGGCCTGGCCCAGCGCATCATCAACGACGAAGTGCCCGAGGGCCTGCGCGGCAAGCGCGTGCTGTCGCTGGACATGGGCGCGCTGATCGCCGGCGCCAAGTTCCGTGGCGAATTCGAGGAACGCCTGAAGGGCGTGCTCAACGACCTCGCCAAGAGCGAAGGGCAGATCATCCTGTTCATCGATGAGCTGCACACCATGGTCGGCGCCGGCAAGGCCGACGGCGCGATGGATGCCGGCAACATGCTCAAGCCGGCGTTGGCACGTGGCGAGCTGCACTGCGTGGGCGCCACCACGCTGGATGAGTACCGCAAGTACATCGAAAAGGACGCTGCGCTGGAGCGCCGTTTCCAGAAGGTGTTCGTGGGTGAGCCGTCGGTGGAGGACACCATCGCCATCCTGCGCGGGCTGAAGGAAAAGTATGCGGTGCACCACGGGGTGGAGATCACCGACCCGGCCATCGTTGCCGCTGCGACGCTGTCCAACCGCTACATCACCGACCGCCAGCTGCCGGACAAGGCCATCGACCTGATGGACGAGGCGGCCTCGCGCCTGCGCATGGAGATCGACTCCAAGCCGGAAGAACTGGACCGCCTGGAACGCCGGGTGATCCAGCTGAAGATCCAGCGCGAGATGCTGAAGAAGGAAAAGGACGAAGCCTCGCGGCAGCGCTTGGCCGACCTGGAGAACGACATCGATGCGCTGGAGCGCGAGTTCTCCGACCTCAATGAAATCTGGAAGTCGGAGAAGGCCGCGCTGCAGGGTGCAACGAAGATCAAGGAGCAGGTCGAGCAGGCCAAGCTGGAGCTGGAATCGGCGCAGCGCCGCCAGGATTTCGCCAAGATGAGCGAGATCCAGTACGGCCTGCTGCCGCAGCTGGAAAAGCAGCTGGCCGCCGCCCAGGAAGCCGAGCACAAGGACTTCAAGCTGGTGCAGGACCGGGTCACCGACGAGGAAATCGCCGAGGTCGTGTCGCGCTGGACCGGCATCCCGGTCAACAAGATGCTCGAAGGCGAGCGCGACAAGCTGCTGCGCATGGAAGAGGTGCTGCACAACCGCGTGGTCGGCCAGGAGGAAGCGATCAGGGTTGTCTCCGATGCCGTGCGCCGTTCGCGCGCTGGCCTGTCCGATCCGAATCGCCCGGCCGGTTCGTTCCTGTTCCTCGGCCCGACCGGCGTCGGCAAGACCGAACTGTGCAAGTCGCTGGCCGAGTTCCTGTTCGACAGTGCCGACGCGATGATCCGCATCGACATGAGCGAGTTCATGGAGAAGCACAGCGTCGCCCGCCTGATCGGTGCCCCCCCGGGCTACGTCGGCTACGAGGAAGGCGGCTACCTGACCGAGGCCGTGCGTCGCCGTCCGTATTCGCTGATCCTGCTGGACGAAGTGGAGAAGGCGCATCCGGATGTGTTCAACATCCTGCTGCAGGTGCTGGACGACGGTCGCCTGACCGATGGCCAGGGCCGCACCGTGGACTTCCGCAACACCGTCATCGTGATGACCTCGAACCTGGGCTCGCACCAGATCCAGGACATGAGCGCCGACGACAGTCCGGAGGCCTACACGCAGATGAAGGCGGCGGTGATGGGCGTGGTGCAGGCGCACTTCCGCCCGGAGTTCATCAACCGCCTGGACGACATCGTGGTGTTCCACCCATTGGACAAGCAGCAGATCAAGCAGATCGCGCGCATCCAGATGCGTGGCCTGAAAAAGCGCCTGGCCGAGCGTGGCTTGAAGCTGATGGTGTCCGACGCAGCGTTCGACCTGCTCGGCAACGTCGGTTTCGATCCGGTGTATGGCGCGCGCCCGTTGAAGCGCGCGATCCAGGCGCAGCTGGAAAACCCGTTGGCGCAGAAGATCCTGTCCGGCGCCTTCGTCAACGGCGACACCATCGAAGTCGGCAACGACGGCGGCCATCTGGTGTTCGCCAAGGCGTGAGTCCATCGGGGCGCTGCCTGACCGCAGCGCCCCGTTTCCTGTGAGTAACGCCGGGCCCGGCCCGGCGCGCTCTCAGAAGCGGTGTGTGTACCCGCTCATCAGCCCGAACTGGTTGGGTTTCTGCACGATCGGGCTGTCGGCCGCATCGCCGAGCAGGCGCGTGCCTTCGGCCGAGATGTACCAGTTGCCGTTGCGGCCCGCGCGGTGGCTCCACTTCAGGCCGACACCGGCGCTGACCAGGCCGGCCTTCGGTTTGTGCTCGGCGAAGCCCGTGCGTTTGGCCTGTTCCGGGCTGACGCCGTACCAGGTCTGCATGTAGCCACGGTTGCCGTAGTCGGTGGACACGCTGCCGCTGACCACGCCTCCGGCCAGGTCGAACAGCGGCAGGGTCAGGTTCAGGTGGATCTGCTGGGTGGCCAGGCCGTTCTCGGCCTTGTCCTCGTCCTTGCGGGTGAACTGCCAGGAGCCGCTCAGCACGGCTTCGCCCAGCGTATAACCAGCCGAGACGCCGACCAGGGGACGGGTATCGATATCGCCCATGCCGCGCAGGAAGTCCGAACCGCCGAGCAGCGAGTCCTTGTCCTTGCGGATGCCGCTGGCGCCGACGTAGGCGCGCACGCGGGTGTGCTCGCCGAGGGCGGTGCCCCAGCCGATGCCACTGGTGCCCAGAAACCAGCCTCCCGGCGAGGTGACATCGAAAGACAGCGACGGCGTCGCACGATACTCCTCGCTGCCGCTGTAGCGCGGGGTCACGCCACCACCGGCGGCGAGCTCGAAGGTCCAGTGGTCATCCTTGGCGTGGGCGATCGGCGTGGCAAACAGCGGCAGCAGGGCCAGGCAGAGCAGGGTGGGGGAACGGCGAAGCTGGGACATGGAAACTCTCGGCAATGGGAGGAAAGCAGCGCGCGCATCCGGCGAGTGCTGCAGGGTCGCCAGCGTGGCGATACGCCGGCGACCGATCCGTCCGCAGTTGTGCGGGAGTTGTAATCAACTGTAATCGCGGCCCAGCGCGTTCAGCTGGCAGCCAGCGGCCAGTGCATTTCCAGGCGTGCGCCACCGAGGCTGGCGCGACTGATGCGCAGCTCGCCACCGTGGCGGGCCGCAATGCGGCCGACGATGGCCAGGCCCAGGCCGAAGCCGCCGGTATCACGGCTGCGGCTGTCATCCAGGCGGGTGAACGGGCGCATCACCTTTTCGTGGTCGGCCTCGGCGATGCCCGGGCCGTCATCATCCACGCGCAGGCAGGCGCGTCCGCCCACACCCACCAGCGACACTTCCACCTGCGAGCGCGCGTGGCGCAGCGCATTGCCGACCAGATTGCTCAGCGCCAGCTGCAGCAGGCGTGGCTCGGCATCCACCCGCGGCAGGGCGCTGGGCTGCACGCGCAGCACCAGGCCGGCACGTTCGGCATCGCGGCGGGCATCGGCCAGGCAGGCCTGCAGCCAGTCGTTGGCTTCAATCCGCTGCATCGGTTCGCCCTCACTCGGATGCTCCAGCCGTTCGTAGGCCAGCAGTTCGCTGACCAGCCGGTTGAGCTCGGCCAGGTCGCCGTGCAGGCCTTGTGCCAGCCGTACGCGGCGTTCGCGATCATCGCTGTCCTGCATCAGGTCCAGGCCGAAGGCCACGCGCGCGATGGGCGTGCGCAGTTCGTGCGAAATGGCGTGGGTGAGGTCGCGCTGGCGCTGCACCAGCTCGGCCACGCGTGCGGCCATGCGGTTGGAATGGTCGACGATGACGCGTATCTGCGAGCGTGGCGAAACCTGCGCGCGCGCCTGCAGATCGCCGGCACCGATGCGATCTGCGTGCCGGCGCAGGGCTTCCAGATCGCGCCAGAGCAGGCGTACCCAGGCATACAGGCTGGCGCCGACCAGCAGCAGGATGCTGAGGTAGGCCGCGATGGTCATGTACATCGTCATCTGCACCGCGCCGGGCAGGCGCAGGTGCAGCCAGCGGCCGCCGATGCCCTCGATGGGCAGCAGGACCTGCTGGTACTGATCGCGCACGATGAAGCCATCGGCCTGCACGGCCGCCTGTTCCTGCGGCGTGAGCGCGGGAGGATTGTCGAGCAGGGTCAGGGCGATGCCGTAGTGTGGTTGCAACTGCTGCAGGCGCTCACGCTGCTGGCCGGCGTCCAGGCCCGCAAGGTCCCTGCGCAGGGCGTACACCTGTCCGCGTACCTGCTCCACGAACACGCGATCCTGCACGGGCGTGTAGATGCCATCCAGGATGTGGTTGAGGAAGAACACCGAGGCCAGGAAGCAGGCGCCGGTGACGAACCACAGCCACAGGAACAGCCGCTTCATTCCGACCAGGCCGCAGGATTGAACTGGTAGCCGCGCCCCCACACGGTCTTGATCCGCCGTGGCTCGCGCGCATCATCGCCGAGCTTGCGGCGCAGCTTGCCGATGCAGACGTCAACGCTGCGGTCCAGGCCGTCGAAGCCGATGCCGCGCACCGCCTGCAGGATCTGGTCACGCGACAGGATCTGCCCCGGCTGGCTGGCCAGCAGCCACAGGATCTCGAACTCGGTGGTGCCCACATCCACCGCCGCGCCATGCAGGTGCACTTCACGCTGCATGCGATCGATCAGCAGTTGCCCGTGCATCAGCCGGCTGGGCGTGCCGGTGTTGCTGCTGCCGTGGCGGCGGCGCAGCAGGGCGCGCAGGCGGGCCAGCAGCAGGCGTGGTTCGATCGGCTTGTGCACATAGTCATCGGCACCCGATTCCAGGCCCAGCACCTGCTCGATGTCGTCCTCGCAGGCGGTCAGCATCAGGATCGGCACATCGGAGAAGCTGCGGATCTGCCGGCACACATCGATGCCCCCGAGGCCGGGCAGCATCAGGTCCAGCACCACCAGTTCCGGGGCATGCTGTCGGCAGGCCGCACCGGCAAGGTCACCACGGGGCACGTGCTGCACGGCGAAGCCATGTTCGTGCAGGTAGTCGCTCACCAGTTCGGCCAGGCGACGGTCGTCCTCCACCAGCAGGACCGACGTGGGCGAACTGCTGGCAGGGGGTGTCCAGGGGGATGGCTGCATGCGTGGGGCCTCCGTGCCCGGGCAGGAACGCCCGGCGGCGAAGCCTAGCAATGGCCCATGACGGCTGCCTGAATCGCGGCCAACCTGATAACCGCGGGTACGGACGTCATCGCCAGCGGCTTTCAGCGGCCGGCCCCGGCTGGCCTATGGTGGCGGTTTCCCCGGATGGAGCCTGGTGCAATGAGCGACCCGCAGTGGCAACTGGAAACCCTGGCCGTGCACGGCGGCTACCGTCCCGACCCGACCACCCGCGCGGTGGCGGTGCCGATCTATCAGACCGTGGCGTATGCGTTCGATGACACCCAGCACGGTGCCGACCTGTTCGACCTGAAGGTGCCCGGCAATATCTACACCCGCATCATGAACCCCACTACCGACGTGCTGGAGCAGCGCCTGGCCGCGCTGGAAGGCGGCATCGGTGCGCTGGCGCTGGCCTCGGGGCAGGCCGCGATCACCTATGCCATCCAGACCATTGCCGAGGCCGGCGACAACATCGTCGCCTCCAGTGCGCTGTATGGCGGCAGCCTCAACCTGCTGGCGCACACGCTGCCGCAGTACGGCATCCAGGCGCGCTTCGCCGACCCCGCCGATCCGTCTGCGTTCGCCGCGTTGATCGACGACCGCACCAAGGCGGTGTTCGTCGAATCCATCGGCAACCCGCGCGGCAACGTCACCGACATCGCCGCCATCGCCGAGGTCGCGCATGCCGCCGGCGTGCCGCTGATCGTCGACAACACGGTGGCCACGCCGTTCCTGCTGCGCCCGTTCGAGCACGGTGCCGACATCGTGGTGCATTCGCTGACCAAGTACCTCGGCGGCCACGGCACCAGCCTGGGCGGCGCCATCATCGATTCGGGCCGCTTCGACTGGGCCGCACAACCCGCGCGCTTCGCGCGGCTCAACCAGCCCGACCCGAGCTACCACGGCGTGGTCTATACCGAAGCGCTGGGACCGGCGGCCTACATCGGCCGCGCGCGTGTGGTGCCACTGCGCAATACCGGTGCGGCGCTGTCGCCGTTCAATGCCTTCCTGATCCTGCAGGGCATCGAGACCCTGGCCCTGCGCATGGAACGCATCAACGCCAACGCACTGGCCGTCGCGCAGTTCCTGAAGGCGCATGCCAAGGTGGCCTGGGTGCGCTACGCCGGACTGGCCGACGACCCGGAGCATGCCGCCGCGCAGCGCTACCTGGGCGGGCACGGCTCGGGCGTGTTGACCTTCGGCCTGCCCGGCGGGCGCGAGGCCGGCGCGCGCTTCCTCGATGCACTGAAGCTGTTCACCCGCCTGGTCAACCTGGGCGATGCGAAGTCACTGGCCACCCATCCGGCCTCGACCACCCACCGCCAGCTGGATGCAGCGGAGCTGGCAAAGGCCGGTGTCAGCGAGGACACCGTGCGGCTGTCGATCGGCATCGAACACATCGGCGACCTGCGCGCCGACCTGGAGCAGGCCCTGGCCGGCGCCTGATAGCCGCGCGCTTGGTGCATATCGCCACAGGCGATCACCACTGGCAGCGCGATGCGCTACGGTGCAATTGCCTCTCCAAGGCAGTGGCAACGTGGCGATCCAGATCCCCGGTCGATGCGGGTCGACCGGGGATTTTTCTGTTTCCCATGCACCGTTGGCCGGCATCCAACCCGGTAGATCCACGCCATGCGTGGATGTATCTCCATCGGAATCGAACATTCCGACATTTCATCGAACAGCATCCACGCATGGCGTGGATCTACTGCAGATCGCAGGAAACTGTCGAAGGCGGGGTGGGCCCGGTTGCAGGGGCGTGAGCGCCATGGATGGCGCGACCGAGCCTCCATGGACGGATTCACGGCGTCCCCTGCAACCGGACCCACCCCGTCATCCCACGGAATGCCCGCTTTTGCTTTTGTCGTTGACGTTGCTTCGGCAGGTAAAGGGCTGCAAGCCCTGCCGCACGCACACCCCTCACACCACCGGAATGCTGTGCTGCCCCAGATTCCGGTACGGCGGCGTGGACATGATCATCTCCGCCAGCGAATACGCCAGCTCGCGCTCGGCCATCACCGTGCCATCGGCGCCGTGCTCCAGCAGATGCTTCACTTCGGCATCGCTGTGCGCACGCGCCAGCAGGGTCAGCTCCGGGTTGATCGCACGCAGCTTGGCCAGCGCCTCGCCGGCTTCCAGCGGCTGCGGAATCGCCAGCACTGCGATCTTCGCGCGCTCGGGATGGGCCTCGGCCAGTACCCTGTCGGCGGCGGCGCTGCCACGGATCGCCGCAATGCCATTGGCATGCGCACGCTCCACATGGTCCTTGTTGTCATCGATCACCAGCACCGGCACGCCGCGATCGCGCAGCACCTGCGCCAGCTCGCTGCCGACCCGGCCGTAGCCGATCACGATGGCGTGCGCGTTCAGGTCACGCGACGGGCCGATGGCTTCTTCCGGCTCGGCCGGCTGCGGCTGCTGTTCCTGCTTGGCCTGCCAACGGTCGAGCAGGCCGAACACCAGCGGGTTGAGCATGATCGACACCAGCGCGCCGGCCAGCACCAGCGACTGGCCTTCCTTCGGCAGGATCTGCAGTGCCACGCCGAGGCCGGCGATGATGAAGGCGAATTCGCCGATCTGTGCCAGGCTGGCCGAGATGGTCAGCGCGGTGCTGGTCGGGTGGCCGAATGCACGCACGATGAAGAAGGCGGCGGCCGACTTGCCGAACATGATGATCAGCACGGTGGCCAGCACCTGCCACGGGTGCTGGATGAGGATGTTCGGGTCGAACAGCATGCCGACCGAGACGAAGAACAGCACCGCGAACGCATCGCGCAGCGGCAGCGAATCATGCGCGGCCTTGTGGCTCAGCTCCGATTCGTTGAGCAGCATGCCGGCGAAGAACGCGCCCAGCGCGAACGAGACGCCGAACAGCATCGCCGAGCCGAACGCCACGCCCAGCGCGATCGCCAGCACCGACAGGGTGAACAGTTCGCGCGAACCGGTACCGGCGATGCGTTCGAGGATCCACGGAATGACCCGGCGCCCGACCACCAGCATCACCGCCACGAACAGGCCCAGCTGCACGAAGGTCCAGCCGATGTCGGCCAGCACGCTGCCCAGCGAGTGCGATTCCTTGGCCGCGTCGGGCCCGAACACACCGGCCATCACCGGCATCATCACCAGCGCCAGCACACAGGCCAGGTCTTCCACGATCAGCCAGCCGACCGCGATCTTGCCGCGCATGGTCTCCAGCAGGCGGCGCTCCTCCATCGCCCGCAGCAGCACCACCGTACTGGCGGTGGCCAGCGAGAAGCCGAAGATGACGCCATGGATGGCCGGCCAGCCCATCAGCGAGGCCACGCCCCAGCCGAGCAGGGTGGCCACGGCGATCTGGCCGATGGCACCGGGGATGGCGATGGCCTTGACCGCCATCAGGTCCTTCAGCGAGAAGTGCAGGCCGACACCGAACATCAGCAGCATCACGCCCAGCTCGGCCAGCTGGTTGGCCAGCGCCTGGTCGGCAACGAAGCCGGGAGTGAACGGACCTACGCAGATGCCAGCAACCAGGTAACCGACCAGGGGAGACAAGCGGAGCTTGTTGGCCAGCGCGCCGAAGATGAAGGCGAGCCCGAGGCCAACGGCAACGATGTTGATCAGGTCGGTGTCATGGTGCATCGGCACTCGCAGGAAATCGGGGGTATCCCGATTTTCACCGATGAGGCCAGATACGGCAAACCCTAAATGCGAATGGGGTCAGATCCCTTTTCCCGAAGGAAACGGGATCTGACCCCACCAGGGGATTGCCGGCCAGCGGCCAGCACTACCGCTTACCAGGTGTACTTGATCCGCCCGTAGACATACGCGCCGTTGAAGCCGAACGGCGAGTAGTTGCTGTACGGCAGCATGCCGAAGGTGGAGTTCTGCAGGTCTTCGGTGCGGTCCGGGTACTCATTCAGCAGGTTGTCGGCACCGACGGTCAGCGTCCAGTTGCTGCTCGGCTTGTAGCTGGCCGAGGCATCCAGCACCCACTTGTCGCCGTAGGTCTGGTCGCGCAGCGCGGTGGCCGAGTTGCGCACGGTGAATTTGCCGTAGCGGGTGGCGGCCAGGCCCAGTTCCCAGTGGTCCGAACGCCAGGTGCCGCTCAGGATCGCCTTGTCGCGCGGGTAGCTGTCCTCGATGCGGCCGATCTCATCGCGGCCGATCAGCGACTGGTTCAGGCCCAGCGTGCCGAACACCGCCGGGGTGCCGCCGACGCGGCGCACTTCAGTGTCGTTGTAGCTGTACGCAGCGGTCAGTTCCAGGCTGCTGGCACTGAACGGCACCGTGTAGCTGGACACGAAGTCGACACCGCGGGTGCGCGTATCCAGGCCGTTGGTGAAGTACGAGAACGCGGTCACCTGCGGCAGGCCGAGCGTGGTCAGCAGCGCGCTGCTGGCGGCATTGGTGGTGATGCTCGACGACAGCGCGATGCGGTCGTCGATGTCGATCTGATACGCATCAACGGTGATGTACAGGCGGTCGACCGGCTGCAGCACCAGGCCCAGGCTGTAGGAGGTGGAGGTCTCGGCCTTCAGCGGCGAGGCGCCCAGTGCCTGTGCGGCCTGGCTGGTGGTCGGGAAGGTGCCGCGCTCGACGAACACGCCATTGGTGAACTGGCTGGTGACCGCCTGGTAGCCCTGCTGTGCCAGCGACGGTGCGCGGAAGCCGCTGGAGGCGGTGGCCCGCAGCGCGACCTTGTCGGTGAACGCATAGCGCGCCGACAGCTTGCCGGAGAAGCGGTCGCCGAAGTCCGAGTAGTCCTCGTAGCGGCCGGTGATGCCGGCCGAGAATTTCTCGGTCAGGTCGGCTTCCAGGCCGGCGTAGACCGCGTAGTTGTGGCGGTCGGCATGCACTTCATTGGTCGGGGTGAAGCCACCGAAGCCCTGCGCGCCACTGCCGGTGTACGAGTTCAGCTCGCCCGGCTTCTGGTCCCACTTCTCCTTGCGGTACTCACCGCCGAAGGACAGCGTGACCGGGTAGGCCAGGCCCCAGTCCAGCGACTTGGTCAGGTCGGCATTGAAGATGTCCTGCTGGTACTTCAGCGTACCGTCGTAGAACGAGCGCGGGCTGGTCGCCCCCAGGCTGTAGTTGATGCTGTTGCGGGTGTGGAAGTCGAGGGTGTTCTCGCCATGGTTCAGGCTCAGGTCCCAGGTCCAGCCGTTGTCGGTGCTGCCCTTGACCCCGGCCACCAGCGAGCGGTCCTTGGAGTACTGGTTGATCTCCGGCACGAAGCCGTCCGGATAGGTCTGCGCCAGCAGCGCGGTCTGCCCGTTGTGGTTGCGCGAGCGGTAGAACGCGAACGAGGTGATGTCGCGGTTGCTGAGCAGCGCACTGGCGTAGCCGGTCACGCGGTCGCTGAAGTCGAAGCTGGCATTGACCGAGGCGGCCGTGGCATCCACGCGCGGGTCGCCGACGATGAAGGTCTTCTGGCCGATGCTCGGGTAGTTGCCGGTGTTCGGGGTGGTGCCGCGGTACGGGCCCGCACGGTTGCTCTCGTCCTGCTGGCTGATCTGGCCGGCCACGTGCACGCGGCCACGGCCGTTGCCGAACTCGACGCCGGTATCGCCGGAAAGCTGGTACTTGTTGCCGTCACCGGCCGAGTACTGGCCGTAGTCCACCGCCAGGCTGCCGCCACTGCCGCTGCCCTTGAGCACGATGTTGATGACGCCGGCGATGGCGTCCGAACCGTACTGCGCCGACGCGCCGTCGCGCAGCACTTCCACGCGCTCGATGGCGGCGATCGGGATCGCGTTGATGTCCACCGCCGACGAGCCACGGCCGATGCTGCCGTTGACGTTGATCATCGCCGAGGTATGGCGGCGCTTGCCGTTGACCAGCACCAGCACCTGGTCCGGCGACAGGCCGCGCAGCTGCGCCGGGCGCACGCCGCTGGTGCCGTCGGTCAGGGCCGGGCGCGGGAAGTTCAGCGAGGGCAGCGCGCGCGACAGCGCGGTGGCCAGTTCGCTGGTGCCGGTGGACTGCAGGGCTTCGGGGGTGATGATGTCGATCGGCGACTGCGATTCGGCGACCGTGCGGTCGGCCACGCGGGTGCCGGTGACGATCACCGTGTCCAGGGTGTTGGCGGCGGTGCCGGTCTGCTGGGCAGCGGCGACGAACGGAGAGCCACCGAGTGCGACAGCGACGGCGGCGGCGATCAGGCTGGTCTTGCGGGTCATCGGGATGGGGCTCCGGTTGGCGGGGGCGGCACCGGAATCGACATCACGGGGGTGAGGCGGACGGCGGTTGTTGCGGTGCGCAAAGCAGGAATTAACGGGATATTCAGTGGCTGTCAAATGCCGGTCATCGGGAAAAACGTTGCAGCAGCAACCATTTAGCCCGGATCGGCACTTGCGGGGAGGGGGCCCGGGAGGCGCGCGGCGAGGACGTGGGAGAGAGGAACGCCGGCCGCCGCGCATCCCGGGGCGCGTCAAGTATTCGTTAACGCTAGAATTGCGTCGCAGGAACAGTGCTCACCAGCACATTCCATTCGGTTATATGGACGCCTTCCCCCATGATTTCGCTTCGTAATTTCGCCTTGCGCCGCGGCGAGCGGCTGCTGTTGTCCAATGTCGACCTGACCCTGCATGCCGGTTACCGGGTGGGTGTGGTCGGCCGCAACGGTGCTGGCAAGTCCAGCCTGTTCGCGGCGGTGAAGGGCGAGCTGGAGGCGGACAAGGGCGATGTCGACCTGCCCGGCAAGGTACGCATCGCCAGCGTTGCCCAGGAAACCCCGTCGCTGCCCGACCCGGCGCTGAGCTTCGTGCTCGGCGGTGACATCGAGGTGGCCGCGGTGCTGGCCGCCGAGGCTGACGCAACCGCCCGCGAAGACTGGGAAGCGGTGGCCGAGGCGCATACGAAGATGGCCGAGCTCAATGCCTACGACGCCGAAGCGCGCGCCGGCAAGCTGCTGCACGGCCTCGGTTTCCCGGCCGAGACCCACCACCGCGCGGTGTCCTCGTTCTCCGGCGGCTGGCGCGTGCGCCTGAACCTGGCGCGCGCGCTGATGATGCCCAGCGACCTGCTGCTGCTTGACGAACCGACCAACCACCTGGATCTGGACGCGGTGTACTGGCTGGAACAGTGGCTGCTGAAGTACCCGGGCACCCTGCTGCTGATCTCGCATGACCGCGAGTTCCTCGACAACGTTGCCACCCACACCCTGCACCTGCACGGCGGTGGCGCCAAGCTCTACCCGGGCGGCTACACCGACTTCGAGCGCCAGCGCGCCGAACAGCTGCGCCAGCAGCAGATCGCGCACGAGAAGGAGCAGGCCGAGCGCGCCCACCTGCAGAGCTTCATCGACCGCTTCAAGGCGCAGGCCAGCAAGGCGGCGCAGGCGCAGAGCCGCATGAAGCGCTTGGCCAAGCTGGCCGGCACCGAAGCGGTGCGTGCCGAGCGCGAGTTCCGCATCGAGTTCGCGCCGCCGGCCAAGCTGCCGTTCTCGCTGATCCGCCTGAACCACGTCGAGGCTGGCTACGGCAAGGACGCGGTGATCCTGCACAACGTCGGCTTCGGCCTGGAAGCGGGCCAGCGCATCGGCCTGCTCGGCCCGAACGGTGCCGGTAAGACCACCCTGGTGAAGACCCTGGTGGGCGAACTGGCGCCGATCGTCGGCGAGCGCATGGCCCATCCGGACCTGAAGATCGGCTACTTCGCCCAGCACACGGTGGAGTCGCTGCACGAAGGCCAGTCGCCGATGGAGCACTTCCGCGAGATCGCCCCTGACGCACCGAACCAGTCGTTCCGCGATTTCCTCGGCAAGTGGAACTTCCCGGGCGACCGTGCATTCGAGCCGGTCGATGGGTTCTCCGGTGGCGAGCGCGCGCGCCTGGCGCTGGCGCTGATCGCCTGGCAGCAGCCGAACGTGCTGCTGCTGGACGAACCGACCAACCACCTTGACCTTGAAATGCGCGAAGCGCTGGCCGAAGCACTGGCCACCTTCGAAGGCGCGATCGTGATGGTCTCGCATGACCGCCACCTGATCGGCCTGGTCTGCGATACCTACTGGCGCGTGGCCGATGGCGTGGTCGAGCCGTTCGACGGCGACCTGGACGCGTACGCCGCATGGCTGCGCACCCGTCCGCAGGCGCAGGGCACCAAGGCGCGCATGGAGCAGGTGGAAGAGCCGGTGGTGGTCAAGACCGCCCCGGTGGCGCAGGTGGTGCAGAAGAAGCCGGTGAACCCGCACAAGCTGGCTGCCGCCGAGGCCAAGGTGGCCGAGCTGGAAGGCGCAGTGGCCGAGCTGGACCGCCAGCTGGCCGACCCGGCCAACTACGCCGACGCCACCCGCATGGCAGTGATCGGCCGCGACCGCGAAACCGCCGCCGCGCAGCTGGAAAAGGCCGAAGCCGCCTGGATGGAGCTGCTGGAGTCCTGACTCCGCGAAAAAGGGGACGGAGGGGATTAAGTCGTATGTGCACATACGACTTAATCCCCTCCGTCCCCTTTTTGTTATGCGCCCTGCGCCTGCAGCCACTCGCGGAAGCGCTTGGCCGGCTCGCGCTCGGCGCGCGAGCGCAGCCGCGTCAGCCAGTAGCGGCCCAGCTCCAGGGTGGTGCCGAAGGGCTGCAGCAGCCGGCCTTCGGCCAGTTCCTGCTCGAACATGCGCAAGGGCAGCAAGGCCACGCCGGCACCCCCGGCGGCAGCCATCGCCACCGTCAGCGACGAATCAAACACCGGCCCGCGGGCTTCCACGCCGCTGACCCCGGCTGCCTGCAGCCAACGCGGCCATTCGTCGCTGCGGTAGGAACGCAACAACGGCAGTGTGGCGAGGTCGCGCGGTTGCTTCAGCCGCCGCGCCAATGCCGGGGCGCACAGCGGTGCAAAGGGCGCATCGAGGATCGCCGTGCAGGCCTGGCCCTGCCAGTCGCCATCGCCGAAGCGGATGGCCAGGTCCAGCCCTTCGCCGGCCAGGTCGATGCGGTTGTTGTGGGTCTGCAGGCGCAGCTCGATGTCCGGGTGCGCGGCCTCGAATGCAGCCAGCCGCGGCAGCAGCCAACCGGTGGCGAAGGTGCCGACCACGCCCAGTGTCAGTACCTCGCGGGCCGGTCCGCCGGTGTAGCGCGCGATGCTGGCCGAGATGCGCTCGAACGATTCGTTGAGTACCGGATACAGCGCCGCGCCCTCGTCGGTCAGCGCCACCCCGCGCGGCAGGCGATGGAACAGGCGGATGCCGAGCCGGTCCTCCAGGCCCCGGATCTGGTGGCTCAGCGCGGCCTGGCTGACGCACAGCTCCAGCGCGGCACGGGTGAAGTTCTGGTGGCGGGCGGCGGCTTCGAAAGCGCGCAGCGCGTTCAGCGGCAGGGTCGGGTGCAGCATCGGAAAGCCGTGAGCCAGGGTGATGGCTGATCCTACCCGTTCAATGAGGAATTTCGTAAATCTCAACAAGTTGATCACGAAAGGCATGAATTCAACTTATGGCTTGCCTTGATTTTTCGCGCTGGTCGGCTACATGGGAGGCGCCAATAATCGAGCGGTCACCAGGAGAACCCCTATGCTCGCCCGTCGCCGATTCCTGCAGTTCAGTGGTGCTGCCGTTGCTTCCTCGCTGCTTGCCCCGGCGTTGGCGCGGGCTGTTGCCCCTTCGTCCGGCACACCCGCCGCCATTGCCGGCGCCGCCGATTTCGCCGCGCTGGAGAAAGCCAGCGGTGGCCGCCTGGGCGTCACCGTGCTGAACACCGGTAATGGCCGTCGCATCGGCGGGCATCGGCAGGACGAGCGCTTCCCGATGTGCAGCACGTTCAAGTCGATGCTGGTTGCCCATGTGCTGAGCCTTGCCGATGCAGGCCGCGTTTCGCTCGACACCCGCGTGCCCATCGCCGAAAAGGATCTGCTGTCCTACGCCCCGGTGGCGCGCCGCCACGTGGGCAAGGACCTGACGGTGCGCGATCTGTGCCGGGGCACGCTGACCACCAGCGACAACACGGCGGCCAACCTGCTGCTGGAGGTGGTGGGCGGGCCGTCGGCGCTGACGGCATTCCTGCGCGGGCAGGGCGACAGCGTTACCCGCAATGACCGCAACGAGCCGGACGTGAATCTGTTCGCGAAGGGAGACCCGCGCGATACCACCAGCCCGGCCGCGATGGCCACCAGCCTGGCCCGCTTCGCGGTGGGCAATGGCCTGCAGCCGGCATCGCGCCAGCAGTTCGCCGATTGGCTCATCGACAACCAGACCGGCGATGCCTGCCTGCGCGCCGGGCTGGGCAAGCGCTGGCGGGTGGGGGACAAGACCGGCAGCAACGGTGAAGACACGCGCAACGACATCGCCGTGCTGTGGCCGCATGCGGGCGGCGCAGCGTGGGTGGTCACCGCTTATCTGCAGGGCGCGTCGGTCGATGAGGACCAACGCGGAGCGGTGCTTGCGCGGGTGGGGGCGCTGGCCGACGCGATGATCGGATGAGGTAACCGGGGTCATTCGAAAATGGCTTGCCGGATCGGTCGGGCACGCGCATCCTGCGCGCGTTCGAACCCCACGGAAGACCCTGATGAGCCATGAGTTGATCTACCTGCTGCTGATCTTCGCGCTGCTGGTGATCCCGCGCGCGCTGCAGCGCTTCAGCCTGCCGGCGCCGTTGACCTGCCTGCTGTTCGGCATCATCGGCATGCTCTGGCTGGGCGACCAGGCACACGATGCGGTGATCGGCCTGCTGGCCACGCTGGGCATTTCCTCGCTGTTCCTGTTTGCCGGCCTGGAAGTGGATCTGCAGGCGCTGCGCCGTGGCATGTGGCCGCTGCTGGCGCACCTGGTGATCCGTACCGGCACGCTGTTCGGCGTGGGCTGGCTGGCCTGGCGCTACGCGGGGCTGCCGTGGCAGGCCGCCGGGCTGCTGGCGCTGGCGCTGCTGACCCCCTCCACCGGCTTCATCATGGATTCGCTGTCGCGGCTGGGCCTGAGCGAAGACGAGCGGTTCTGGGTGACCAGCAAGGCCATCGCCGGCGAACTGCTGGCGCTGGCGGCGTTGTTCATCGTGCTGCAGGCCGGCGACCCGGGGCACATGGCGCTGTCCAGCCTGGCCCTGCTGGCGATGATGGTCGGCCTGCCGCTGCTGTTCATCGCGCTGGGCCGCTGGGTGGCGCCGCACGCGCCGGGTTCGGAGTTCTCGCTGCTGGTGATGGTCGGCATGGTCGCGGCGTACATCACCTATCTGCTGGGTGTGTATTACCTGGTCGGTGCCTTCATCGCCGGCCTGGTCGCGCGCCTGCTCCACCAGCGCATGCCGCTGCTGGCCTCGCACGAGAACCTGCATGCGCTGCGCCTGTTCGCCTCGTTCTTCGTGCCGTTCTACTTCTTCAACGCCGGCACCAAGGTGCCCAGCGAAGCACTGAGCTTCGAGGCGCTGGGGCTGGGCATCGTGATCACCCTGGTGGTGCTGCCGCTGCGCATCGGCGTGGTCTGGCTGCAGCGCCGGGTGATGTTCGGCGAGAGCTTCCGCAGCAGCCTGCGGGTCTCGCTGGCGCTGGCCCCGACCCTGATCTTCACCCTGGTGCTGGCGGCGATCATGCGCGAGCGCTTCCAGATTCCGGCGGTACTGTTCGGCGCGCTGCTGCTGTACGCCGCACTGACCACGCTGCTGCCGTCGCTGGTGTTCCGCACGCCGTTCGACGTCGATCCGGTGGAGCAGGAGCCGGCGGGCGAGGGCGAGTCAGCACCGGTAGCGGCCACCGAAGTCATCCACGCCGCGCCGCTGAAGGCGCCGCTGCCACCGCAGGGCTGAGCCGCAGCTTGCACTCGCGTGCGCCAACGCAGACACTGCGCGCCCGTGAAGCGCGCCCTGTTGTGGGCGGCCACAGTCAGGAGCAACAGGCGTGACCCAGGAAAGCAACCCAGACCGCAGCCTGTTGCCGGGCAAGATCCTGTTGTGGTTCTCGGCGGTCGCGCTGCTGATCCTGTTGGCCTGCAGCTGGTCGATGCCGCCGGTCGATGCCTCCGGATTCCGTCAGACGCAGACCGCGTTGTCGATCGACTGGCTGCTGCGCGGCGGCCCCTGGCTGGACTACGTGACCCCGGTGCTGGGTGCGCCCTGGTCGATTCCGTTCGAGTTCCCGTTCTACCAGTGGTTGGCGGCGTTGCTGTCCAGCATCACCGGCATGAGTGCCGACAACAGCGGGCGGCTGGTCTCCACCGTCTTCCATGTCGGCTGCATCTGGCTGGTCTACCGCACGCTGCTGGCGTGGCGCCCTGATCGAACGCTGGCGCTGTGTGTGACCGGTGCATTCGCCGTCTCGCCGTACGCGCAGTTCTGGGGGCGCTCGGTGATGATGGAGTCCAGCGCCGTGTTCTTCGGCCTGCTCTTCGTCTGGGCAATGGCACGCCTGCGCAGCCAGCCGCGCGCATGGGTAGGCCTGGTCGCCATTGTCGCAGCGGTGCTGTCGGCGGCCATCAAGGTCACCTCGTTCTTCGGCTTTGCCGCGTTCGTTGCGCTGGCCTTCCTGTGGCTGGCCCTGCGTGAGCATGGCTGGCGTCCGCAGTGGCTGCAGCAGCATTGGCGCCTGATGTTCTGGGGTGGCCTGTCCGCGCTTGCCGTGCTGGCCACGCTCAGCCTGTGGCTGCAGCACGCCGACGCGCTGAAGGCGCAGTCGGCGCTGGGCCGGCAGATCACCTCCGATGCACTGTCCACCTGGAACTACGGCACCCTGCAGCAGCGCCTGGACCCGGCCACCTGGTGGGGCACCGTGTTCAAGAAGCGCTTCTCCGGTGCGATCGGCTCCAACTGGATCTTCCTCATTTTCATCATCGCCGGGCTGTGGCAGAAGCGCACGCGCGTGGCGGTGGGGATCCTGCTGCTGGCCTACCTGGCGCCGTTCCTGGTCTTCACCAACCTGCACATCGCCCATCCCTACTACCAGGCGGCCAACATCGTGTTCGCCACTTCGATCATCGGCCTGGTGCTGTGGTCGACGGTGCTGGCGGCCGAAGCGGCGGGCAAGCCGCGCCGTGGCGTCGCCCTGGCGATCTTCCTGTGCGTCCTGTCGGTGGGCTTTGGCCTGGTGAAGTCGCTGAAGGACATCAAGGAAGCACGCCAGCCGACATCGGTTTCGCAGATCGCCGAGGCCATCCGCGCCGGTACGACGGCGCAGGGCGTGGTGGTCGCATTCGGACAGGACTGGTCCTCCGAACTGCCGTATCTCTCCGGCCGCCGCGCCGTGATGATTCCGGACTGGGCATCGGACGACGTGCTTGCATCGCTGGCTGCAGATGACGCAGCACTGGGTGGATTGCCGTTGGCCGCACTGGTCAACTGCCCCAACCAGCTGGGCAGCAGCCCCGAGCGCGTGCAATGGTTGGCCGAGATCACCCGCCGCTATGCCGCCGATGGCCAGAAGCAGGAGCTGGGTGGCTGCGAGGTCTGGCTGCACCCCTGAGGTGACATGGCCGGTCCGCGCGGTTTGCGTGCTCCGGCCCGGGTGGTTAGGGTTGGGGCATGAGTCTGCCTGCCGTTGTTACCGCTTCCGCCCTCCTGCTCAGCCTCGCTGCCTGCTCGCAGCGTTCCGATACGGTCGCGCATGATCTGGCGACCGCACCGGCCGATGCCTTCATGGCCGCCATCGCCGCGCATTGCGGCCAGGCCTATGAAGGCCGAGTGGTGGAGGACACGCCGGCACCGACCGGCAAGGACCCGTTCGCCGGCCAGCGCCTGGTCATGCATGTGCGTGGCTGTGCCGATCCTGCCCATGAATTGCGGATTCCTTTCCATGTGGGGGATGACCACTCGCGCACCTGGGTGCTGACCCGCACCCAAAACGGCCTGCGCCTGAAGCACGATCACCGCCATCAGGATGGCAGCGCGGATGCGATCACCCTCTACGGCGGTGACAGCACGCCACCGGGCACCGCCGAGCGCCAGCAGTTCCCGGCCGACTCCGATTCGGTGGCAATGTTCCGTCGTGCCGACATGCTGGCCTCCACGCACAACACCTGGGCGATGGAGATCGACCCCGACCAGACCTTCGTCTACGAACTGACGCGCCCGGAGGGCCGCCGTTTCCGCGTGAAGTTCGACCTGAGCAAGCCGGTCGACCTGCCACCCGCACCGTGGGGCGACGAGAAGGCGCCAGCACCCTGATCTTCGGGTTGGATCCCTCCCGCGGAGGGCTCCGACCCCAGAAAGATCCCCAGTAGATCCACGCCATGCGTGGATGCGGGATACCTGACCGGGGTCAGGGCCCTGGCCATCGGCCAGGGATCCGACCCCATGCTCAGCGCGTGCCGAAGCGTGCCCGGCAGCCGTTGCTCACCCACACCTGTCCGCGTGCATAGCCCCAGCTGCGGCCCTGCTGGCAGGCGCTGCCGGACAGCTGCTGCTGCAGCACCGGCCGACCCTGGCGATCATCCCAGTCGCAGTTCTGCGTGCGGTTGTTGTTGCTGCTGCAGGTGATCGAGTAGTTGCTGTTGCCGCCGCCCCAACCACCACCACCGCCACCGCCCCAGCCGCGGGCCTCGGCGAATTCGGCGCGGCAGCCGCCACTGACCCAGATCGCGCCATTGCGCACGCCCCAGGTGCGGCCTTCGTTGCAGGGGCTGCCGGACAGCTGGCGGACCAGGCGGGCATTGCGCCAGCCGACCGGGCAGCTGCGCTCGCGGTTGTTCTGGCTCTCGCAGCGGATGGTTTCGCCGGGCCGGCCATTGTTGCCTCCCCAGCCACCGCCATTGCCGCCGCCCCAGCCACCACGGGCCTCGACGAATTCGGCGCGGCAGCCGTTGGTGACCCAGATGCTGCCATTGCGGCTGCCCCAGGTGCGGCCTTCGTCGCAGGCGCTGCCGGACAGCTGGCGCACCAGCTGCGCATTGCGCCAGCCGGTGTTGCAGACCCGTTCGCGGTTGTTCTGGCTCTCGCAGCGGATCACCCCGTCCTGCGCGGCGGCCGGGGCGGAGGGCAGGGCGAGCGTGGCGATGGTGCCCAGGCTCAGGGTCACGGCCAGGCTGGCCAGGGACAGCGGTTTCATGGCGGCATCCCATACGGTGGCAGGTGCCTGACTATAGGGAAGGGGGCGATCAAGCCGGTGTGACTGGCCGGATTTGCCCCGGCCGGGGCCTCGGCCGCAGAATACGAGGCTTTCCGGCCCCCATCCGGTGCCGGCGTTCTCCAGCGGAGCTTCCCCCATGCGTACCCACTTCTGCGGCCTGGTCGACGAGACCCTGATTGGCCAGACTGTCACCCTCGCCGGCTGGACCGACGTGGCCCGTAATCAGGGCGGCGTCTGCTTCATCGATCTCCGGGATCATGAAGGCATCGTGCAGGTGACCGTGGAGGTCGACAACGCCGAAGTGTTCGCCGTGGCCGCGTCGCTGGGCTATGAGGACGTGCTGCAGGTGGAAGGCGTCGTGCGCGCCCGCCACGCGGTGAACGACAAGATGCGCACCGGCAAGGTGGAAGTGATCGCCACCGCCATCACCGTGCTGAACAAGGCCGCGCCGCTGCCGTTCCACGCCCACGAGAACCCGGGCGAGGAAACCCGCCTGAAGTACCGTTACCTGGACCTGCGCCGCCCGGAAATGCAGCGCATGCAGCGCACCCGCATCAAGCTCGTGCAGGCCCTGCGCCGCCATCTGGACGAGAAGGGCTTCCAGGACATCGAGACCCCGATCCTGACCAAGGCCACTCCGGAAGGCGCGCGCGACTTCCTGGTGCCGGCGCGCATGCACCCGGGCGAGTTCTACGCCCTGCCGCAGAGCCCGCAGCTGTTCAAGCAGATCCTGATGGTGGCCGGCTTCGACCGCTACTACCAGATCGCGCGCTGCTTCCGCGATGAAGCCCTGCGTGCCGACCGCCAGCTGGAATTCACCCAGCTGGACATGGAGTTCGCCTTCGTCCGCGAACGCGACGTGCAGGACTTCGTCGAGGACATGATCCGCGCCATCTTCAAGGAAGTGGTCGACGTGCAGCTGGATGCCAGCTTCCCGCGCATGACCTGGGCCGAGGCGATGCGTCGCTACGGTTCGGACAAGCCGGACCTGCGCATCGCGCTGGAACTGGTCGACGTGGCTGAGCTGGTCAAGGACAGCGAGTTCCCGGTGTTCACCGGTCCGGCCAATGATGCCGAAGGCCGCGTCGCCGCGCTGCGCATCCCGGGCGGTGCGTCGCTGAGCCGCAAGCAGATCGACGAGTACGCCGCGCATGCCGCCAAGTACGGCGCCAAGGGCCTGGCCTACATCAAGATCGCCGACAACGGCGAAGTCAGCTCGCCGATCCAGAAGTTCTTCAGCGAGGAATCCTTCGCTGCGCTGGTGGCCCACGTCGGCGCCGGCAACGGCGACATCGTGTTCTTCGGCGCAGGTGGCTACAACAAGGTCTCCGACTTCATGGGCGCGCTGCGCCTGAAGGCCGGCAAGGACTTCGGCCTGGTCGCCGACGGCTGGGCGCCGCTGTGGGTCACCGACTTCCCGATGTTCGAGTGGGACGAGGAAGAACAGCGCTACGTCGCCCTGCATCACCCCTTCACCGCACCGGCCGTGGACGACATCGCCGACCTGCGCGCCAATGCCCGTACCGCCGTCTCGCGCGGCTACGACATGGTGCTCAACGGCAATGAAATCGGCGGCGGTTCCATCCGTATCCACCGTCCGGACATGCAGAGCGCGGTGTTCGAGCTGCTCGGCATCGGTGCCGAGGAAGCCCGCGCCAAGTTCGGCTTCCTGCTCGACGCGCTGAACTACGGCGCGCCGCCGCACGGTGGCATTGCCTTCGGCATCGACCGCATCGCCGCGCTGATGGCCGGCACCGAGTCGATCCGCGACGTCATCCCGTTCCCGAAGACCACCGGTGCACAGGATCTGATGACCGACGCGCCGTCGCCGATCGTCGATACGCAGCTGGCCGAAGTGCACATCCAGGTTCGCCCCAAGACCAACTGATCAGGAGATCCAGGCAATGACCGAGTTTGCGTTTTCGCTGGAGTGGGAAAAGCTGGGCAATGAAGGCTCCGAGGCCACCCTGGTCACCGAGCGTGCACGCGTGTTCGGTGGTTGGCTGGTCCGCGTCGGTACCAATCCGGCGGCGATGGCCCTGACCTTCGTCGCCGACGGCGAAGGCCGTTGGGATGGTGAAGACTTCGGCGTCGAGGATTACGAGGACGACGAAGAGGAAGAGTACGACGAGGACGAGGAAGGCGAGGAAGAAGAGGACGAGGACGAAGAGGAATACGAGGAAGAGGACGAGGAAGAAGAAGCGGAATCGCCTGAAAAGGCTTGACCCGCGCTTCGCCCTGACGTCAACTTCCTGCATGTATTCGATCCGCCGCGCCACTGTGGACGACGCGCCGACCCTGTCGGCGCTGGCCGCACGCACGTTCACCGAAACCTTCGGCCATCTGTATCCGCCGCAGGACCTGCAGGCCTTCCTCGAGGAGGCCTACACGGTCGAGCGCCAGCGCGTGATCCTGGCCCACCCCGACTACGCGGTGTGGCTGCTGGAACTGGATGGGGAGGCGGTCGGCCACGCCGCCGCCGGCCCCTGTGGCCTGCCGCATCCGGATGTGAAACCCGGTGACGGCGAACTCAAGCGCCTGTACCTGATCAAGACGCAGCAGAGCTGCGGCTGGGGCAGCCGCCTGCTGGAAACCGCGCTGGCCTGGCTGGAACACGAAGGCCCGCGCACGTTGTGGCTGGGCGTGTGGTCGGAGAACTTCGGCGCGCAACGCTTCTACGCCCGCTACGGTTTCGAGAAGGCCGGCGAGTACCTGTTCCCGGTTGGTGACACCCAGGACCTCGAATTCATCCTGCGCCGCGCGCCGCGCGCGGCCTGACGTTCACCGCCGCTTGCTGCGCGCGCGTGTTCAATCACCTCACGTTCCTGCCCCGCTGACCGCCAGGCTGTTTGCATGACTCCCCCCGTATTGCTGCTGCATGGCATCTGGAATGCCCGTGCCTGGGTCGGGCCGCTGGCCTGGCGCCTGCGCGCGCGCGGTTTCCAGGTGCACGCGTTCGGCTATTCCTCGGTGTTCGGTGGCCCCGACGTGGCCGTGCCGCAGCTGCTGGAACGCCTGGCCGATGCCGGGCCGTTGTCGCTGGTCGGTCACAGCCTGGGCGGATTGCTCGCGCTGGAGGCCTTGCGCCGCCAACCGCAGCTGGACGTGCAGCGCGTGGTCTGCCTGGGCTCGCCGCTGCGCGGCAGCGGCACTGCGCGTTCGTTGTCCGAGCACGGGTGGGGCCTGGCGCTGGGCCGCAGCAGCGAACTGTTGCTCGATGGCCTGCCGGACTGGCAGGGCAAGGCCGAAGTCGGGCTGATCGCCGGCTCGGTGCCGCATGGGCTGGGCAGCCTGCTGGGGGCGATCGACGATGCCTCCGACGGCACGGTGGCTCTGGCCGAGACGCGCCTGCCGGGCCTGGCCGACCATTGCGTGGTGCGTACCAGCCACAGTGGCCTGGTGGTGTCGCCCGATGCCGCGCGGCAGACCGCGCATTTCCTGCGCCACGGCCAGTTCGACCACAGCCGCGACGCCGCCGCCGCATGATTGAGTAGGCGCGACCGGCCTGCCTGGGTGGGTGCGAACCGTTGGTTCGCACGCTCTCCGCCGGGCATGACCTGGCGGCATCCCTCCGCCCTAGACACGGTTGCCGCCCCCGATCAGGTAGAATCCGCGCCTTGATCCTGAAGCAGCCAGACGGTAGCACCCATGGGTAGAGGCCCCTCCATCGAAGCCCGCAAGAACGCGTCCGACGCGAAGCGCGGCAAGATTTTCACCAAGATCATCCGCGAGATTGGCGTTGCCGCGCGCGGCGGTGGAGGCGACCCCAACAACAACCCGCGCCTGCGCGTGGCCATGGACAAGGGTCTGGCCGTGAACATGTCCAAGGACGTGATCGAGCGCGCCATCAAGAAGGCCACCGGTGAACTGGAAGGTGTCGATTACGAGGAAATCCGCTATGAGGGCTACGCCCCGGGTGGCGTGGCCGTGATCGTCGACTGCCTGACCGACAACCGCGTGCGCACCGTGGCCGATGTCCGCCATGCGTTCAGCAAGTGCGGCGGCAACATGGGCACTGAAGGCTCGGTCGCCTTCATGTTCAAGCGCCTGGGCGTGCTCAGCTTCGCCCCGGGTGCCGACGAGGAAGCCATCACCGAAGCGGCCATCGAGGCCGGCGCCGATGACATCGTGGTCTACCCGGACGACGGCTCGATCGACGTGGTCACCAGCCCTGACGCGTTCAACGCGGTCAAGGACGCAATGGCCGCCGCCGGCCATGTCGCCGACCACGCCGAGGTTACCTTCCGCGCGGACAACGACATCAAGGTCGAAGGCGACGTCGCCCTGCAGGTCAAGAAGCTGCTGGACATGCTCGAAGACCTGGACGACGTGCAGGACGTGTATTCCAACGCCGAACTCGGCGCCGACGCCTACGCCTGAGCCGTCCTCGACGGCCTGGGCGCGGGCCGTTGAACGGTCACCGCGGACAGTCATGAGCCCATACGCCTGCCAGCGCACCCCGTTCCGCCCCGCCAGGAGTGCAGCATGACCCGCATCCTCGGCATCGACCCCGGTTCGCAGCGGACCGGGGTCGGCATCATCGATGTCGACGCCGCCGGCCGCGTCAGCCATGTGCACCACCAGCCGCTGGTGCTGCTGGGCGCCGACGACTTCCCGCAGCGCATGAAGCTGCTGGTGCTGGGCCTGGCCGACCTGTGCCGGGAATACCAGCCCAATGAAGTGGCCATCGAAAAGGTGTTCATGGCCCGCAATCCCGATTCGGCGCTGAAGCTGGGCCAGGCCCGGGGCGCGGCGATCTCGGCCGTGGTGCTGCGCGACCTGCCGGTGCACGAATACGCCGCCAGCGAGATCAAGCTCGCGGTGGTCGGGCGCGGTGGCGCCGAAAAGCAACAGGTTCAACACATGGTCGGGCTCATGCTCAACCTGAAAACCAAGCTGCAGGCCGACGCGGCCGACGCGTTGGCGGTGGCGATCACCCATGCCCACGTAAGGGCGACGGCCAACCGCCTGGGGCTCAGTGCCCGCCAGGCGTGGGGTCGCAAATGAGGAGCTGCACGCAATGATCGGTCGACTGCGCGGCATCGTCGCCTACAAGGCGCCGCCGTGGCTGGTGGTGGACGTGAACGGAGTGGGCTACGAACTGGAGGCGCCGATGAGCACCTTCTACGACCTGCCCGAGCTCGGCCGCGAGGTCACCCTGTACACCCATTACTCGCAGAAGGAAGACAGCGTCTCGCTGTACGGCTTCCTGCGCGAGGGTGAGCGGCGCCTGTTCCGCGACGTGCAGAAGGTCAGTGGCATCGGCGCGAAGATCGCGCTGGCCGTGCTGTCCGGTGTCACAGTCGAGGAGTTCGCGCGCATGGTCCAGGCCGGTGACATCACCGCGCTGACCCGCATCCCGGGCATCGGCAAGAAGACCGCCGAACGCATGGTGCTGGAGCTGCGTGACCGCGCCGCCCAGTTCGGTGCCGGCGGCGCGCTGCCGACCGGCAGTGGCCCGGCGCCGGCCGATCCGCTGTCCGATGCCACCGTGGCCCTGCAGCAGCTGGGCTACAAGCCGGCCGAAGCGGCACGCATGGCCCGCGACGCCTTCAATGAAGGCGACGAAGTGGCCACCGTGATCCGCAAGGCGCTGCAGTCGGCGCTGCGCTGACCCGCCTCCCTTTCCCTCAACGAACCGCCTGAGCTTCGCCAGGAGTCCCATGTCCAGCAGTCAAACCCCGCACGCAGCTGCCCCCGGCGGCCACGGTCACGCCCCTCCCGCCGGAGGCATGGCGCTGATCATCGGTGCGATCGGCGTGGTCTTCGGCGATATCGGTACCAGCCCGCTGTACACCCTGAAGGAGGCGTTCTCGCCGCACTACGGGCTCAACAGTGACCACGACACCGTGCTGGGCGTGCTGTCGCTGGCGTTCTGGGCACTGAACATCGTGGTCACGTTGAAGTACGTGACCATCATCATGCGCGCCGACAATGACGGCGAGGGCGGCATCATGGCGCTGATGGCGCTGACCCAGCGCACGCTGCGCAACGGGTCGCGCTCGGCTTACGTGGTCGGCATCCTCGGTATCTTCGGTGCCTCGCTGTTCTTCGGTGACGGCGTGATCACCCCGGCGATCTCCGTGCTTGGCGCGGTCGAGGGCCTGGAGGTGGCCGCGCCCGGCCTGCATGCCTTCATCGTGCCGATCACCGTGGTGGTGCTGCTGATGGTGTTTGCCGCGCAGCGCTTCGGTACCGAAAAGATCGGCAAGGCATTCGGCCCGATCACCTCGGTCTGGTTCATCTCGCTGGCCGCGATCGGCATCTACAACATCGTCGACGCGCCGGAAGTGCTGAAGGCCTTCAACCCGTGGTGGGCGATCCGCTTCTTCATGGAGCACAGCTGGCACGGCATCTTCATTCTTGGTGCGGTGGTGCTGGCGGTGACCGGTGGCGAGGCGCTGTACGCCGACATGGGCCACTTCGGCGCCAAGCCCATCCGCCACGCCTGGTATTTCTTCGTCCTGCCGTGCCTGGTGCTGAACTACCTGGGGCAGGGCGCACTGGTGCTCAACCACCCCGAGGCGCTGAAGAACCCGTTCTTCGAGGCGGTGCCGCCGTGGGCGCTGTACCCGATGATCATCCTGGCCACGATGGCGGCGGTGATCGCGTCGCAGTCGGTCATCACCGGTGCGTTCTCGGTCTCGCGCCAGGCCATGCAGCTGGGTTACATCCCGCGCATGCGCATCAAGCACACCTCGCACGACACCATCGGCCAGATATATATCCCGGGCATCAACTGGGGTATCGCGGTGATGGTGATCGGCCTGGTACTGGCCTTCCGCAGCTCGTCGAACCTGGCCGTGGCCTACGGCATCTCGGTGTCGGCCACCATGCTGATCGACACCCTGCTGCTGGCGCTGGTCGCGCGTTCGCTGTGGCCGAAGGCCCGCAACTGGATCCTGCCGTTGTGCGTGGTGTTCTTCATCATCGACCTCGGCTTCGTCATCGCCAATGGTGCCAAGCTGCTGCAGGGCGCCTGGTTCCCGGTGGTGCTGGGCATCTTCCTGTTCACCATGATGCGTACCTGGCGCCGTGGCCGCGAGCTGCTGCGCGATGAGATCCGCAAGGACGGCATCCGCCTGGATACCTTCCTGCCGGGCCTGATGCTGGCGCCGCCGGTACGCGTGCCGGGCACCGCGGTGTTCCTCACCGCCGACCCGACCGTGGCCCCGCACGCGCTGATGCACAACCTCAAGCACAACAAGGTGCTGCACGAGCGCAACGTGTTCCTGCACGTGGAAACCCTGCCGATCCCGTATGCGATGGAAGGGCAGCGACTGAAGATCGAATCGGTGGGCGACGAGTTCTACCGCGTCTACGTGCGCTTCGGCTTCATGGAGACCCCGGACGTGCCACTGGCGCTGATGCGCTCGTGCGACCACGGCGGCATCTACTTCGACCCGATGGACACCACCTTCTTCGCCAGCCGCGAGACCATCGTCGCCACCGCCAACCGTGGCATGCCGATCTGGCGTGACAAGCTGTTCGCGCTGATGCATCGCAACGCCGCCCCGGCCACCGGCTTCTTCCGGATTCCGGGCAACCGCCTGGTGGAACTGGGCGCGCAGGTGGAGATCTGACCGCGCGGGGTCGGATCCCCTTTTCCGCAGGAAAAGGGCTCTGACCCCGAGTTCGGTTCGTTCCATCCAGCGCCATCCACGCACGGTGTGGATCTACCGTGTCGACCAAGGTCGACACCCACCAAGAGCAGGCCATGCCATTCCGGCAGATTGCGCAGATCTGTCGAAGGCGGGGTGGGGCCGGTTGAGGGGGTGTGAGCGGCATGGATGCCGCGACCAAGCCCCCAGGGATGGGTTTACGGCGTCCCCCTCAACCGGACCCACCCCGCCATCACCAGTGGATTCGCATTTGACGTTGACGTTGACGTTGCCTCTGCGGGTGCCGGGCGCAGCCCGGCCGAAAGCCGCGCTTTTGCCGCATAATCAGCACATGACCGACGACCGCATCATCGGCGCCGGCGCCACCCGCGAGGATGACGCCGCCGACGCCAGCATCCGCCCCAAGCGCTTGGCCGACTACCTCGGCCAGGCCCCGGTGCGCGAGCAGCTGGAGATCTACATCGAAGCGGCCAAGGCCCGTGGCGACGCGCTCGACCACGTGCTGATCTTCGGCCCGCCCGGCCTGGGCAAGACCACCCTCAGCCACGTCATCGCCAACGAACTGGGCGTGGCCCTGCGGGTCACCTCCGGCCCGGTGATCGAGAAGGCCGGCGACCTCGCCGCACTGCTCACCAACCTGCAGCCGCACGACGTGCTGTTCGTGGACGAGATCCACCGCCTGTCGCCGGTGGTCGAGGAAGTGCTGTACCCGGCGATGGAAGATTTCCAGATCGACATCATGATCGGCGAAGGTCCCGCGGCCCGTTCGATCAAGATCGACCTGCCGCCGTTCACCCTGATCGGCGCCACCACCCGCGCCGGCCTGCTGACCGCGCCGCTGCGCGACCGCTTCGGCATCGTCCAGCGCCTGGAGTTCTACAGCGTCGAAGAGCTGACCCGGATCGTGCGCCGCTCGGCCACCATCCTCGGCATCGACTGCACCGCCGATGGCGCCGGCGAGATCGCGCGCCGCGCGCGTGGCACCCCGCGTATCGCCAACCGCCTGCTGCGCCGCGTGCGCGATTATGCGCAGGTGAAGGCGGGCGGCCACATCGACGAGGCCGTGGCACAGGCCGCGATGAAAATGCTCAAGGTTGATCCGGAGGGTTTCGACGAGCTCGACCGGCGCCTGCTCAAGACCATGGTCGACTACTTCGACGGCGGCCCGGTCGGCATCGAATCGCTGGCCGCGGCGCTGTCCGAAGAGCGCGGCACGCTGGAAGACGTGGTCGAGCCCTACCTGATCCAGCAGGGCTTCCTGGTGCGCACCGCGCGGGGCCGCATGGCCACCCACAAGGCCTACCGGCACATGGGCCTGAAGCCGAAAAACCCGCCGCAGGACCTGTTCGCGGAGGTTCCCGATGTCGGTTGAGCCCCGATTCAGTTGGCCGACACGCATTTACTGGGAAGATACCGACGCAGGTGGCGTGGTCTACCACGCCCGCTACGTGGCCTTCATGGAACGGGCCAGGACCGAATGGATGCGTGCGCTGGGTTACGGCCAGGAGCGCATGCGCGCCGAGCACGGGATGGTCTTCGCGGTGCGCTCGATGCAGATGGATTTCATCAGGCCGGCACGGCTGGATGACACCCTGCAGGTGAGCGCCCGCCTGGTCCAGCTGAAGAAGGCCAGCATGGTCTTCGACCAGCAGATCCTGCGCGACGGCGAGCTGCTGCTGTCGGCGCAGGTCCGCATTGCCGCACTGGAAGCGGCCAGTTTCCGCCCGCGTGGCATGGACGACGCCGTCCTTGCCGTGCTGCAACCCCACCTCCACCCCGAATCCGAACACTGAGGAACAACGGATGATCGCAACGCTCCTGGCCCTGCAGGCCACGGTCACCGAGGCACTGCCGGCCGACGTCAGCAACGCCGCGACACAGACCCTTGCCCAGGCCACCACCGGCGGCGGCATCAACTACCTCGAACTGATGGCCAAGGCCAGCCTGCCGGTGAAGATCATCGTGCTGCTGCTGCTGGTCGGCTCGTTCGTCAGCTGGGTGATCATTTTCCGCAAGGCCCGCGTGTTCAAGCAGGCCACCCGCGAAGCCGACGAGTTCGAGAACCGCTTCTGGTCCGGCGCCGACCTGGGCAAGCTGTACAGCTCGGCCACCGACCGCAGCCGCAATGTCGGCGGCCTGGAAGCCATCTTCGAAGCCGGTTTCCGCGAATACACCCGCCTGCGCGACAAGCGCCGGCTGGACGGTCGTGCGCAGCTTGAAGGCGCGCAGCGCGCGATGCGCACCACCTACACTCGCGAAGTGGACCAGCTCGAGCGCAACCTGGAGCTGCTGGCCAACATCGGCTCGACCGCGCCGTACGTGGGCCTGGTCGGTACCGTGTTCGGCATCATGGTGACCATGCACGACATGATCAGCAGCGGTGCGCAGGCCGGTATCGCCGCCGTCGCGCCGGGCATCTCCGAAGCGCTGTTCGCCACCGCCATCGGCCTGTTCGTGGCGATCCCGGCGGTGTGGGCCTACAACCGCTTCACCACCCGCGTGGAGCGCATGTCGGTGCGGTTCGAGACCTTCGCCGAAGAGTTCAGCTCCATCCTGCAGCGCCAGAGCGCTGGCGACGAGTAAGCGCCTGACCCGGGAGTCCAAGCCATGTCCGCTGCCATCGGTCGCCGCAAGCGCCGCAAGCTGAAATCGGAAATCAACGTCGTTCCCTACATCGACGTCATGCTGGTGCTGCTGATCATTTTCATGGTCACCGCACCGCTGCTCACCCTGAGCTTCGACGTCGACCTGCCGCAGTCCAACGCCAAGGCGCTGGAGAGCAAGCAGGACCCGGTGATCGTCTCGGTGCGCCAGGACGGCCAGCTCAGCCTGAAGCTGCCCGACGCCAAGGAACCGGCCGCCGTGTCGGCCGAGGAACTGGAAGGCCGCCTGGCCGGCATCGCCGCCCAGGACAAGGGCGTGCGCGTGATCGTTGCCGCCGACCGCGCCGTGGCCTATGAAAAGGTCATCGCCGCGATGGATGTGATCAAGCGCGCCAAGGTAGACAAGGTAGGCCTGGCCACCGATGCACGCTGACGCCCTGCCACCTCCGCATCAGCGCGAACCCGGCTGGGGCCTGCCCCTGGCGCTGGCGTTGCTGGTGCACCTGCTGGTCGCGCTGGTGTTCATCGTGGCCTGGTTCTGGTCGCCCGAGCGCAACACCGATGCCGCCGCCGGCGATCCCTCGGTCGAGGCCAGCCTGGCGCTGTCCGCGTCCGAGGCCTCCGCCGCACGCCAGGCCCTGCGCCAGTCGGAGAAGCTGGAAGACCTGCCGCCGCCGGTTGCCGAGCCGATCCCGGTGCCGGAAGACACCATCCCGCCGCCGCAGCCGATTCCCGAGCCGCGCCCGCAGGATGCCCCCACGCCCCAGCAGCAACAGGCGCAGGAGCGTGTCGCGCAGCCGGATACCAAGGACCAGGAAGCGGTGAGTGCGCTGGCCATCTCGCAGGAGAAGGCCAAGCAGGAACAGGAAGCCAAGCGCCGCCAGGAGCAGATCGACCTGACCGAACGCAAGCGCCAGGAAGAAGCGGAGCAGAAGCTGCGCCTGGCCAAGCAGCAGGAAGCGGACGAGAAGAAGAAGCAGGCCGAGCAGGAGCGCGTGGCCGCTGACAAGGCCGAGGCCGAGAAGCAGAAGAAGATCGCCGAGATCCGTGCCCGCCGCGAGCAGGCCGAGAAGGAAGCCAAGCTGGCCGAGCAGAAGCTGCGCCAGGTCGCCGCCGCGCGCAATGCCGCCGGCAGTGCGGCTGCCGGTGCCACTGGCGCCTCCCGGCCGGCCGCCGGTGGGGGTGGCAACAGCGATGATCTGACCGCCAAGTACGCTGCGGCGATCCAGGCCAAGGTGCGTGACACCTGGACCCGCCCGGACAGCGTGCCGCTGGGGCAGAAGTGCCAGGTGACCATCACCCAGATCCCGGGTGGACAGGTGTTGCAGGCCAAGGTCGGCGCGAACTGCCCCTATGACGAGGCCGGCAAGCGCTCGATCGAGGCCGCCGTGCTCAACGCCCAGCCGCTGCCATACCGGGGCTTCGAGTCGGTGTTCAACCGCACGCTCAACCTGACCTTTACCGCGCAGGATTGATCGAGCGGGGCAGGGCGGTCATCAGGCCGCCCGCGCCCACGGCTGTCGCGCTTGCCTCTGGTGCGCTCGGTTTCGACCGGGCAGGCTGTGGGCTGCTGTCGAACACCGTCCTGCAGGGCGGCGTGACCGGGGCAGACGGTGCGATGTTAGCCACGACGTTAACGGTGCGTGAGAGGACGGGCTGGAACTGACCCGGAATTCACGTACCCTTGGTTCATGATTGCGAAGCGGTTCACTCCCGCTTTGTTATCCCTCGTTCCGGTTTCCCCCTATTGAGCGCTCCATGAAAAAGATGCCTCGCTGGCTTGCCGTGTTTGCGGCCCTGTTGCTGCCCTTTGCTGCCGTCGCGCAGCAGAAGGGGCTGGATATCGACATCATCGGCGGCAATGCCTCCGCCCTGCCGATCACCATCGTGCCGATGCCCTACCAGGGTTCGTCGGCCGCTCCGCAGACCGACGTCGCCGGCGTGGTCCGCGCCGACCTGGAGCGCTCGGGCCAGTTCCGCACGCTGCCGGAAGCGCAGATCGTCGAGAAGCCCGTGCGTGGCGGTGACATCCAGTTCGCCACCTGGCGCGCGCTGAAGCAGAACTACATTGTGGTCGGCCGCGTGCTCGACGCCGGTGCCGGCGCCTATCGCGTCGAGTACGAACTGTTCGACGTGCCCAAGGGCGAGCGCCTGCTGGGCCTGGCGATGACCGCCCGTGGCAACGCCATGCGCGACGTTGCCCACCAGATGGCCGACGCCATCTACGAGAAGATCACCGGTGTGCGCGGCGCCTTCTGGACCCGCATCGCCTACGTGACCGCCAGCGGCAAGGGCGACGCCATGCGCTATGCGCTGATGGTGGCCGACTCCGACGGCTACAACCCGCAGACCATCGTGCGTTCGGCCGAGCCGCTGCTGTCGCCGTCGTGGAGCCCGGATGGCAGCAAGCTGGCCTACGTCAGCTTCGAGCGTGGCAATTCGGCGATCTACATCCAGAACATCGGCACCGGCGCGCGCGAGCTGGTCACCAGCTTCCGCGGCATCAACAGCGCCCCGGCGTTCTCGCCGGATGGCCGCAAGCTGGCCCTGACCCTGTCGCGTTCGGGCAACCCGGAAATCTACGTGATGGACCTGGGCAGCAAGCAGCTGACCCAGCTGACCAACCACTTCGCCATCGATACCGAGCCGACCTGGGCGCCGGACGGCAGCGCGGTGTACTTCACCTCCGACCGTGGCGGCCGTCCGCAGGTCTACAAGGTCGGTGCAGGTGGCGGCAGCGCCGAGCGCGTGACCTTCCAGGGCAACTACAATGCCAAGCCCTCGGTGTCCTACGACGGCAAGAAGATCGCCGTCGCGCAGGGCTCGGGCAACAGCTACAAGATCGCGATGATGGACAGCTCGCTGGGTTCGCCCCGCTGGAGCACGCTGTCCCCGGGTTCGCTGGATGAATCTCCGAGCTTTGCGCCCAACGCAAGCATGGTGTTGTACGCCGCCCGCGAGGGTGGCCGTGGTGTGCTGTACGCCGTTTCCGCCGATGCGCGCGTGCGCCAGCGGTTGGTTCTGGCTGACGGAGATGTGCGCGAACCGGCATGGTCCCCATACCGTACCCAGCGCTAAAAGAGTGTTAATATTTTCGCTGTCTTGAACCCCTCATCGGCCTAGGAGCCACAAAGGTATCGCCATGAACAAGTCCACCCGCGTTCTGCTTGTTTCCCTGCTGTCTGTGGCCGTCCTGGCCGGTTGCTCGAAGAAGGTGAAGGAAGAGCCGGCAGCCCCGGTTGACACCGGCACCTCGACCACCACCCCGACCGGTCCGTCGACCTCGGGCCTGTACGGCCCGGGCGACCTGGACACCGACGCTTGCCTGCGCCAGCGCGTTGTCTACTTCGACCTGGACAAGGAAGACGTGAAGCCGGAATTCCAGGCCATCATGGCTTGCCACGCCAAGTACCTGCGTGACCGTCCGTCCTCGCGCATCACCCTGCAGGGCCACACCGACGAGCGCGGTTCGCGCGCGTACAACCAGGCCCTGGGTGAGCGTCGTGGCAACGGCGTCAACTCGGCCCTGCAGGCCAACGGTGGCTCGGCTTCGCAGCTGACCGTCGTGTCCTACGGTGAAGAGCGTCCGGTCTGCACCGAGTCGAACGAGTCCTGCTGGTCGCAGAACCGTCGCGTCGAAATCGTCTACACCGCGCAGTAATCCATGCGCATTGGCATCAAATTGATGCTGGTCGTTGCGGCAGCCCTCGTGGCTGCCGCACCGGCGCATGCACAGCGACAGAGCCTGGCCGACCGTGTTGGCGCGCTCGAGCAGCAGATGTACAACAACAGTGCCAACCAGGACCTGTTGAACCAGATCAATCAGCTGCGGCAGCAGGTCACCAGCCTGCAGGCCTCGATCGAGCAGTTGCAGCACGATAACGCCCAGCTCAAGCAGTCCGCCCAGGACCAGTACCTGGATCTGGACAGCCGCCTGAACCGGTTGGAAGGGGGTAATGCCGCCCCGGCCCTGCCGCCTGTTCCGGCGAGCGCGCCGAAGGCCGCCCCGGCCCCGGCAAAACCCGCAGCGGCGGCCACTTCCGAGCGGCCGCCTTCCGTCCATGGTGATGCCGGCAGCCTTGCCGCCACCGGCGACGAGCGCACCTCCTACAACGTCGCCTTCGAATCGCTGAAGGCCGGCAAGTACGATGATTCGGCGCAGTTGTTCCTGAGCTTCCTGCAGCTGTACCCGAACGGCGTCTACGCGCCGAACGCGCTGTACTGGCTGGGCGAGAGCTACTACGCCACCCGCAATTTCCCGATGGCCGAGACCCAGTTCCGTGAACTGCTCTCGCGCTATCCGACCCACGACAAGGCCGCAGGCGGCCTGCTCAAGGTCGGCCTCTCGCAGTATGGCGAGGGCAAGGTCGACCAGGCCCAGCAGACGCTGGAGTCCGTCGTGGCGCAGTACCCCGGCTCGGACGCCGCGCGCACCGCGCAGGACCGCCTGCAGTCGATCCGCCTCGGCAAGCAGATCCGCTGATCCGCTGACCGGGCGTACAATACATGTCCTGTAGAGCCGAGCCCACGCTCGGCTGCTTTCGTTTCCGGCTCGGCAAACCCGCCCGGATCCGGCAGCGCCGGGCCATGCCCGACGGCTCGCATTACCGGCTGGGCCGCACCCGACCGGCTGCTGTTGCAGCGCCGGGCCATGCTCGGCTGCTTTCGTTACCGGATGGGTTCACCCGCCCGGTTGCTGTTGTAGAGCCGAGCCATGCTCGGCTGCTTTCGTTACCGGCCACGGTAGCTCCCCCGCCACGTGTCCCTCCAAGAAGTACCCGCCATGACCGCCGTTACCCCGTCCAGCGCCGCCGCCACGCCCAGTGAGATCGTGCAGTCGCCCCTGCCACGCCTGAAGATCACCGAGATCTTCACCTCGCTGCAGGGCGAAGCCGATACCGCCGGCTGGCCGACCGTGTTCGTGCGCCTGACTGGCTGCCCGCTGCGCTGCCAGTACTGCGACACCGCCTATGCCTTCCACGGCGGCACCTGGTGGGATATCGACGACATCGTGGCCGAGGTGCTGGCCCAGGGCGTGCGCCACGTCTGCGTGACCGGTGGCGAGCCGCTGGCACAGAAGCGTTGCCTGGTGCTGCTGCAGAAACTGTGCGACGCCGGCATGGACGTCTCGCTGGAAACCTCCGGCGCGCTGGACGTCAGCGCGGTGGACCCGCGCGTGTCGCGTGTGGTCGACATCAAGACGCCAGGCTCGGCCGAAGCCGCCCGCAACCGCCTGGAAAACCTGCCGCTGCTGACCGCACGCGACCAGATCAAGTTCGTCATCTGCAACCGTGAGGATTACGACTGGGCCAAGGCCATGGTCGCCGAGCACGGCCTGGTGAAGCGCTGCACCGTGTTCTTCTCGCCGAGCAAGGGCGAGATCACCGCGCGGCAGCTGGCCGACTGGATCGTCGAAGACCGGCTGCCGGTGCGCTTCCAGATGCAGTTGCATAAAATCCTGTGGAACGACGAGCCGGGCCGATGAGCCCGCGCAGCGTTCCCTGATGTAGCTCCGGCGCGGGACAGCGTGCTGGCTTTCCCCTCCCAACCGGATGTTTTTCCCATGAAGAAGGCAGTCGTGCTTCTCTCCGGCGGCATGGATTCAGCCGCCGTCATCGCCATGGCCCAGGAACAGGGATTTGCCGTGCATGCCCTGAGCGTGCGCTATGGCCAGCGCCATACCTCCGAACTGGATGCCGCCGCCCGCGTGGCGAAGGCCCAGGGCGTGGTCGCGCACAAGACCGTGGACGTGGACCTGCGCAGCATTGGTGGCTCGGCGCTGACCGACGACATCGACGTGCCCGAGGCCGGCGGTGCCGGCATCCCGGTCACCTACGTGCCGGCACGCAACACCATCATGCTGTCGCTGGCCCTGGGCTGGGCCGAAGTGCTCGGCGCCAACGACATCTTCTGCGGCGTCAACGCCGTGGACTATTCCGGCTACCCGGACTGCCGCCCCGAGTTCGTGGCGGCGTTCCAGGCGCTGGCCAACCTGGCCACCAAGTCGGGCGTGGAGGGTGCGGGCATCAAGGTGCACGCACCGCTGCAGTTCCTCAGCAAGGGCCAGATCGTCAGCGAAGGCGTGCGCCTGGGCGTGGACTTCGGCCTGACCGTGTCCTGCTACAACGCCGACGCCAACGGCGCCGCCTGCGGCCACTGCGACGCCTGCCGCCTGCGCGCGCAGGGCTTCGCCGAGGCCGGCGTCGCCGACCCGACGCTGTACGCCTGACCATGCGGTGGAGCCGGCCGCTGGCCGGCATTCCCGTGGGTGCGAATTGCTCTCCCGGTGGGTGCGAACCGTTGGTTCGCACTCCTTGACCTACCGGGCCTGCAACCACCCCGACGTCTCGATGAACGCCCGCACCGCCTCCGGATCGGCATAATCCAGCTCGATCATCCGCGCGATACCCGCCTTCTCGTCCGACTGCCGGCGCATGTACTCCTGCGCGATGCGATAGCCGGCGTAGTAGCCCACATCACTGACACCGAATGGATTACGGGCGCTGTTGTAGAGCCAGTTGTCCAGATCATCACCGTCCATCTCGGCGATGAAGCGCGCGCGGATCCCCGCCTCGTGGGTTGCACCGTACGTGTAGAACGGCAGCGCCGGCCGACGCCCGCTGATGCGCTCTGCCACGTACTCGGCCACGCCTTCGCGCACCGCGTACTGGGCCAGGTTGCCGGTGGTCTCGCGCTGCTGGGTATGCACGTACTCGTGCAGGTTGTTCTGCGCGTTGTTCGCACCGGGTCGGCTGTCGTAGAAGATCCGCAGCCGGCTGCGCATCGGCTCGGGCAGCTCGCTCACGTCCACACGCTCGTCGCCCAGCGCCATCTCCGCCCCGATCAGCACCTTGTCGCCCAGCGTGGTGCCGCCGGTACGCAGCACGCCGACCGCGTAGGTGATGGTGGCCGCGCGCAGGGCAGGGTAGAGCGTGCGGAAGGCGGCCAGGTCCCGCTCCAATGTAGCGCTGGCCTGCTGCGCGTTGGCGGTCAACGGGCGTACCGAAGACCAGAAGCGTGGCCAGGCGCGCATGGCCTCGGCGTATTCGCGGGCGGTGTAGTTGCGGACCTGCATCAGTGCATGCAGTCCCGGGCTGCCCGGATCGATGTAGCGCTGCTGCACCAGGGCCACCTGTTGGGCTGCATCGGGTTCGGCGCGCACCGCGTCATAGGTGGCCCAGAAGCGGGCGATGTCGTCAGTGACGACCTGGGACGGGGCGGCCAGAGCGCTGCAGGGCAACAGCAGGACGGCGAGCAGGTTGAAGGGCAGACGCATCCGAAGTTCCGCGGTGGGATCGCTGATGGGATGCGTAGAGCGGCCGGAAGGTTTAAGCGGGCTGGTCCGATCGGGTAGTGCCGGGCGCTGGCCGGCAGCTTCGACACACCGTGGTTTCGCGCGACCCAGCAAAGTAGGGTAGAATGCGGACCCCGCCGAAAGGCCGGGGCAATGCATCGGGCCGTTAGCTCAGTCGGTAGAGCAGAAGACTTTTAATCTTTTGGTCGAAGGTTCGAATCCTTCACGGCCCACCATTGCAGTGATGATCAAGGCGCCCATGGGGCGCCTTTTTTTATTGCCTCCTCGAAAGCACGTCTGCAATGCACGGACGTGCCGCAGCAACGAAGCAGTGCTGCAGGTGCCATAGGCTCCCGGGTACCGACCCGCTGGCAGCGTGCGGCATCAGGTCGGCAGTCGCGGGAAAGGGGCGCTTTGCGCGCGCTCCCATCACTGCTGGCGCCATGCCGTCTGCGTCAATCTCCTTGCCCAAATGGTAATGTTTAGGTAACTTTTGGTAATGAATGCGTGGCCTAAGCCGACCGTTGCCGGCCGGTCAGGGCCGCCGTCAGCCGTAATGCGCGCGCAGCAGCCCGGCGTCGTGGAAGGAAATACCCTCCCGGATGCACTCCTCCGCGCGTTCCATGTCCTTGTGCAACTGGATCAGTGCGTCGTCGGCGAGCTGCTCGATGTTGACCACACCGCAACAGGCCTGGTCGATCACATGCTGCATGGGCTCGCCCCAGCGCCGGCGTACGTTGCGGATCATGCGGCAATGCCACTCGCGCATGATCGCGTCCATGCGCCTCTCCCCGCGAACCACATGTGCGTCTCCCGCCACCACCCGCAGTGCCGGGGCCGGGGTGCGCTCGCCGCGCAGTTCCTGGGTCCTAGCGGCCAACCGCTGTGCGAGCTCCTCGAGTCGCGTGTGAGTCATCCTTTGCCTCCCTGATCCGTCTTGCCAGAAGCTTCGTCAGGTCGAGCACATTGTCCGGCGCAGAGGGCTGACCGAACTCGTCCACGACCATGAATGCGGTCTCCAGCAGCACGGGATCGTAGATCCATTCCGGTGGATCGCCGACCAGCTCCAGGTAGTGCGAAAGCACCTTGACCGCAGCGCTCATTTTCGCGAAATCCAGTCCCGTAGATTGAGACTGAAGCGACACGTCTCCGTCCTGATCGACGCGATCCAGCGTTCCATGCGGAAGCTGCATCACTGATTCAAGATCGCGCGCAAGACGATGGCCGATGCTCTTCGGGTTGCTCTCGGAAATCCACTGGCTGACCTGGGGCTGCGCCCAGCGGGTGCCACCGAACAGGCGGGCCCATTCGGCCGGGCCGCCAGCGGCGGCCACGCGGAGGCGCATGTTGAGGGTGCGAGCGGTACTGGCGTCCATCTGTAGATGGTGCGCTGCATTACCAATCCAGCAAATGACCAAAACGGTATTGACTGCGCATTACCTTGGCGGTAATGTGTGGGCCATGAACCTCATCGACTACGCCATCTCCCAAGGGGGCTACGGCACCCCCAGCTGCCCCGTCATGCGCCGCCTGGCCCACCAGACCGGTTGCGCGCTGCGGACCCTCTACCTGATCGCCCGCGGCCACAAGCTGCCCGGCGCGCGACTGTGCCGGCGCATCGAGCTGGCCACTGCGGGCGCCGTGCGCCGCGAATCCCTGCGCCCGGATGTGTTCGGTCCGGCCCCGTCGTCCCTCAAAGGAGAAGCCCCCCATGCAGCTTGATACGTTCGGTGAGTATGTCCGCAGCCGCCTGGAGCACTGGGGCGGCGAATATGCGCTGCATCGCGACTGCGAATACCTCGGCTTCCAGTCGCGCAACCTGCTGGCGGTGCTGATCGAGCATCGTGGTGACATGCCGGGGCGGGCCCAGGGCTACAAGCCTCTGGAAACCGATCAGCTGGCGCAGCAGATCGAAGACATCATCGCGGCGGTCGCGCGTGACAACGTGGCGATGGCCTGTGCGCTGCGCGGCTACTACTGCGGCCGTGGCCGACGCAAGGTCGAACGATTCGAAACGGCGAATCTGCTGCTGGCCAACAGCGGGCAGCGGCCGGTATCCAACCGGCATTACCTCAACCTGGTCGAACTTGGCTTCCAGCGCGTGCGCGGTTGGATGGAGGGTATCGCCCAGGCCGCATGAGCGGCGGATCCGATCTTTCGCCCGCCTCCCGACCGGAACAACCCTCGTGCCGAGCCGGCAGCGGGGCGGGCATCTCTTCGGGCCATGTCGATGCGACGCGGCCTGCATTCCCTCCAGGACCCATCATGAAAGAAGAAATCATCAGTACGGCCGGCGCGGCGGCCATCAAGTCGGCGCCGCCGGTCACCGTCGCCGGTGCGCTTGCAGCCGGCATCACCCTGGACCGCCTGGTCGTTGTCCTCACCATCATCTACCTGGCGGCGCAGATTGCCTATCTGGGCTGGCGCTGGCTGCGCGAATGGCGCCGCAGGGAGCGCGAATGAGCCGGCCCGGCAGCACATTGCCGGTACGCAGCCTGGTCGCCGCGCTTGCGCTGAGTGCTGCGGGCCTGATCGCCATCGTTGACCGCGAGGGATACACCGACGCTGCAGTAGTACCCACGCGCAATGACCGTCCAACCTATGGTTTCGGCTCGACCGTTCGCGAGGATGGCACCCCGGTGAGGATGGGCGACCGCACCACGCCGGTACGCGCGCTGCATACCGTGCAGGCCCACCTGGCCAGGGAGGAAGGGCAGTTCCGCGCGTCGCTGCCCGGCGTGGCGCTCAGCCAGGGCGAGTACGACGTCTATGTCGACTTCCTCTACCAGTACGGCATCGGCAACTGGCGCACGTCGTCGATGCGCCGGCATCTGCTGCAGGGTGAGTATCGCCAGGCCTGTGATGCGTTGCTGCTGTGGAAGCGGGCAGGGGGCTACGACTGTTCGGCCCGCATCGATGGCCGTCCCAACACCGTGTGCTGGGGCGTGTGGGAGCGCCAGCAGCAGCGCCATGCGCGTTGCCTGGCGGAGCAGTGACATATGCCACGCATGTTGATGGTGATGGCGTCGCTGCTGCTGTGGTCGCTGCTGATGTTCGTGGCCGGCTGGCGCTGGCGCGCTGATCGCAGTGATCTGGCGATGGTGCGGGCCGATGCGGCACGTCACGCGGGCGCGGTGCTGTCCGAACAGCGGTTGCGCCGGGAACAGGAAGAACGGAGCGAGGCGATGGCCTCACTGGGGGAACAACATGAACATGATCGTGAGCGCGCGGCGGCGGTGGATGCCGACGTGGTGGCTGCCCTGCGTGCTGGCACTCTCCGCCTGCGCGACGACCTCGCCGCGTGCCACACCGGCCGTCTGTCCGAAGCCGCCGCCCGCACCGGCGAACGTGATGCGGGCGCCCAGTTACGAGCAGAGGCTGCGGCAGCGCTTGTTCGAATCGGACGCGATGCCGACGACCAGCTCCGCGCGTGCCAGGCCGTGATCGAGCTGGATCGCCGTTGAGGGCACCGGTGCAGTTATGCTGGCCGTCCTCTCGAAAATGGAAGTTCGCATGCGCGTCGTCGCTCTCTCCGCCCTGATCCTGCTGGCCACCGCAGGGCCGGGCCTTGGCGCTGTCCCCGCCGCGCAGGCAGCGCCGCCGGCATCGTCCGCTGTGGCCGCACCACTGGTGATCGGGGAGACCTTCACCGTGCAGTCGAAGGTGCTGGGCGAGACCCGCCGTATCAATGTCTATCGACCGCAGCCCTGGGGCCTGGACCCGAAGGCGCCGCTGCCGGTGCTGTACATGGCCGATGGCGGTATCGGCGAGGACTTCCTGCATGTGGCAGGGCTGGTGCAGGTGCTGACCGGTAATGGCAGCATGCGTCCGTTCCTGCTGGTCGGCATCGAGAACACCGAGCGCCGCCGCGACATGACCGGCCCCAGCAGCGACCCGCAGGACCAGAAGATCGCGCCGCGCATCGGTGGCTCGGCGGCCTACCGCAGCTTCCTGCGCGATGAACTGATGCCGCAGGTACGCCAGCGCTACCCGACCACCGACGAGCGCGCGCTGATCGGTGAGTCGCTGGCCGGCCTGTTCGTGGTCGAGACGTTGCTGCAGGAGCCGACGCTGTTCAACAGCTATATCGCGCTGGACCCCAGCCTGTGGTGGAACCGTGGCGCGATGCTGGCCGGGGCGGCCAAGCAGCTACCGGCGGTGACGCGTACACAGCCGCACGTGTTCCTGGCCAGCAGCGGGCAGCCGGAACTGGCCGCCTCCACGGCACGACTGGCTGCGCTGCTGCAGCAGGCCTCGCCGTCGCCACTGGTGAAGTACCTGCCGCTGCCGGAGGAAACGCACGCGACCATCTATCACCCGGCCGCAATGCAGGCATTGCGCACGCTGTTCCCGGCACCACCGTCGGCCTCGCCCTGACCGCGCGTGGCGCGGCGCCGCGCGACGTGTGAGGATGCGGTAGCGACGCCACCCGGGTGCGTCGCCCGCAACGGGAGAGTGTGGATGCAGCGTGTGCGTGGATGGAGCGTGGCGGCCTGCCTGGCCGTGAGTGGCTGTGCGATGTCGGTGGCGCCACCGGCAACCCAGAATGAAGCGAAGGAAAGCGCGGCCACCGCCGCGCCGGGCGTGGTGCTGCCGGATACCGAGGCGCTGCGCGTGCACGATCCGGTCGGCCGCGATTACCCGATCTGGGTGGCGTTGCCGGCCGACTACGCCGCACATCCGGAAAAGCACTATCCGGTGCTGTACGTGACCGATGCGCTGTACAGCTTCCCGCTGGTACGCAGCGTGCGCAACATGGTCGGCCAGAAGGGCGTCAACATCGAGGATTTCATCCTGGTCGGGCTGCCGCCGCAGGAGGGCCTGACGTCCAAGCAGAGCCGCTCGCGGGATTACACGCCCAGCGATCCGGCGCGTACCGATCCGCGTGACTACAGCGATGATGTCAGCTACGGCGGCGCCGCGCATTACCGCGATTTCCTCGCTGAGCGCGTGCTGCCGATGATCGATGCGCGCTACCGCACCGATCCGGCACGGCGTGCCTATGCCGGCCATTCCTATGGCGGCCTGTTCGGTGCCTACGTGCTGACCACGCGTCCGGACATGTTCCGTACCTACATCCTGTCCAGCCCGTCGCTGTGGTTCGACAACCACCTTGTGCCGCGCCTGCAGGCCGAGGCCAAGGCGCCCACGCAGCCGACCACGGTGGTGTTGTCGATCGGCAGCTTTGAAACGGTCAAGCCGGAGCCGCGCTATTTCACCCGCAACGACATGCTGCGCCACAACGCCGAGTTCGCCGAGCAGCTGCGCGGCAGTGGCCGCTCGCTGACGGTGGACAACATGGTGATCAACGACGAGGACCACTTCACGGTGTACCCGGACATGATCACCCGCGCGCTGTTGAAGGTGTTCCCGGGTACGGGGCCGTACAGCAGCGGTTGATCACAGGTTCGACCCACGCATGGCGTGGATCTCCGTCAACAACCTCGGTTCAGGCCGCGGTGGCCTGCGGCGGCGGCATCAACGTGGCATCCGCTGCATGGCGGAAGCACAGGCGGATGGCATCGAGCAGTTCGCTCATGCTGTACGGCTTGGGCAGGAAGTGGATGCCGGCGCGCAGCTGCGGCAGCACGCGGTGCTGGTCCATGCCGGAGGTGACCAGGATCGGCAGCTGCGGCAGGTGCTCGCGCACGCGGTTGGCGGTTTCGATGCCGCTGATGCCGCCCAGGCAGACGTCGGTGAACAGCAGGTCGAACGGTTCACCGGCGTTGAGCAGGCCCAGCGCGGCCTCGGCGCTGCTGACAGCGGTGACCTGGCAGGCCTGGCTTTCCAGGGCGAGGCGACTGAGTTCCTGGGTTTCCTCGGCGTCCTCGATCAGCAGGACGCGTGGTTCCACAAAGCGCTTGGACAGCAACATGACGCGGCAACTCCGGACAACAGGGGGAGCAAAAGGCGCGCAAGTATGCGCAAGCCGGTAGTGAGCCCGGCGTGCACGGCAGGCTAAGTGGGCGTTACAGGTGTGTCTGGCGCCGACGTCGCACGTGCCAGGCCAGTACCGCGACCGCCAGCAGCGCGGTGCCGATGCGCAGGCTGGTGGCCTGCCAACCCAGTGCGACCGCGTCGTCGAGGCTGAACACGTTCCAGGCCAGGTTCATCGAAACATGCAGGACCAGGCCACACCACAGGGTGTCGCCGTCGAGGTGGTCGAGCCAGGCGAAGATGAAGCCGCCCAGCGCGATCACCGCGCCAATGAACAGTGCCATGCCGCCGCCATCGAACCCGCCGAAGCCGAGCCAATGCACCATGCCGAACAGCAGTGCCTGTGGCAGCGCGAGCAGCGGCCACGGACCACGCACGATCTTCACCAGCAGCACGAAGCCGAGGCCACGGAACAGCACTTCCTCGGCCAGCGGGAACAGCACGGCCAGCATCGTGGCATCCAGCGCGGTCAGCGCCGTGTTCGGAGTACCGAGCAGCGCCAGTCCCAGCCAGCAGGGCAGGCTGGCCAGCAGCACCCACAACGGTCCGGCCCAGCCGTTGCCGCACAGCCCGAGGCTGGCCAGCAGGCCCATGCCACGGGGGCGCAGCAGCGCGGCCAGCAGCAGTGCCACCAGCACGGCCAGTGCGTTGTCCAGCAGGCTGCCGCCGTAGGGCACGGGCAGGGCAGGAATCGGAGTCCCTGCGGCCGCGGCGATGTCGCGCAGGTTCAGGCCGAGTCCAACGCCCAGCAGGACCAGCAACAGGCGTGCGGCGGCAGGCAGGCGGGACAGCACTGTCATGTACGTACTTCCTGCGGGGGGAGGCCGCAGTGTGCTGCGCGGCATGCAGGCGGGCACGCGCCGGAAGTCCCTGTGCCTTCGGTCATGCGTTGCCGCACAGTCATCACTACGCAGGTACAGTCGAGGCCAGACCGACAGGAGCGACGCCGATGCTGTGCCCCGTGTGCAAGACCCAGACCCTGCAGATGGCCGAACGCCATGGCATCGAGATCGACTATTGCCCGGGCTGCCGAGGCGTGTGGCTGGATCGTGGCGAGCTGGACAAGATCATCGAGCGCGCCGGTGCCGGTGCGGCCGTGCCGCCGCCAGCGCCCGTGCAGGCCCAGCCGGCGTCCGCGCCGCCACCGGTGATGCACCGTGATACCCGCCACCTCGGCCAGCGCTACGAGGACAACCGGGGCCACGGCTACAAGAAAAAGAAGAAGGACAGCTTCCTGTCGGAGCTGTTCGATTTCTGATCTGTAGCGTCGAGCCATGCTCGACTGGCTGTTGCCGCCACTAGTCGAGCATGGCTCGACTCTACAGGTTAGGTGCAGTCGAGCATGGCTCGACGCTACATGGATCGCATGATCACGGCCGGCGCAGGATGAACTCGCGGTCGTGGGTGTCGCCGACGATGAAGTCGTACTCGCCGACCTTGTCGCAGCCATAGCGTGCATAGAAGCGCTGCGCACCGAAGTTCTCCTCCCATACGCCGACCCACAGGGTTCGGCGCTGCGGCTGGTCCAGCCAGGCCATGAACGCGTCCATCAGGCGCGCGCCGTGGCCGCCGTTCTGGTGCGTGGCCAGGATGTAGAACCGCTTCAGCTCGATGTCGCCTTCGCGTGCATCCGCATGCGGCAGGGTGTTGGCACCGGCCGCCAGATAGCCGACCACGGTTTCACCGTCCATCAGCAGCCAGATGGCACTGCGTGGGTCGGACAGTTCGATGCGCTGCGGTTCGCGGCTGTAGTGCGCCTGCAGGAAATCATGCAGCTCCTGCGCAGGGTACGAGTCGCCCCACGTTTCGTTGTAGGTGGTGATGGCGATCGCCGACAGGGCGTCGACATCGGCAAGGGTAGCGCGGCGGATCTGCAACGACATGGCGGGGCCTGCAATGGAGCGTGGCGCAGTGTAGCCGGCCCCGGCAGTTGCCGGGGCTGGCCATTGCTCACGAACCGCTGCTCAGAACCACATGCGCACGCCGGCCACCCAGCGTGTGTCGCGCGCGTGGTCACCGGCGTAGTCGGCGGTGTCGCCAAACGTGCGTTCGTGGCTGATGCCGATGTACGGCGCGAAGCGGCGGCTGAACTCATAGCGCAGGCGCAGACCGGCCTCCACCTTGTTCAGTCCGCGACCGATGCCGTACTCCGGTTCATCCTTGGCCGCGACGGTGGCTTCCAGCAGCGGTTGCAGGATCAAACGGTTGGTCAGCAGCACGTCATACTCGACCTCGGCCTTGGCCAGCACCTGGCCACCGGAGCCCATGTACAGCGTGGCCGAGCTTTCGAACTTGTAAGGCGCCAGGCCCTGGATGCCGACCGCTGCCCAGGTGCGCGAGTCGGCCGGGCGGAAGTCCTGGCGCACGCCGACCAGCACGTCCCACCACGGCGACACGCTGCGGCCGTACAGCGCTTCCAGTGACGACGATTCGGTGCGGCCACGACTGCGTTCGCCATCGGTGCGCAGCCACAGGCGGTTGATGTTGCCGCCGATCCAGCCGGTCGCCTCCCAGGCCTGGCCATTGCTGCTCTTGCCATCCCAGTGTTCGAGGCGGTCGATCAGCAGCAGGCTGTTGATCTCCGGCGCATGCTCCATCGCACCGTGGGCGATGGGCGGGAAGGCAGCGGCGCGGTCGGCATCGGTCGGCACCGGGATGGGTTCGCGCGGTTCGGTAGGCGCCGACGTGCCGTGACCCATCGCCGCATGATCCATCCTGGAAGGGTCCATTGCCGCCGGTTGCATCGTGCCATGGTCCATCTTCGAGTGATCCATCTTCGAATGATCGACCGTTTCGACCGGAGCCTTCACGGTCTTCACCGGCGGATCCATCGCGGTCATGTCATGGCCTTCGTGCGACTGCGCGAACACCGGCAGCGCGGCGGCCAGGCCTAGCGCCAGCAGGCTGGGGGAAAGCAGTGAGCGGCTCATTCTTCGATCCTCACTTCGCGCATCATGCCCGCTTCCATGTGGTACAGCAGATGGCAGTGGTAGGCCCAGCGGCCGAGCGCATCGGCGCGCACGCGATAGCTGCGGCGGGTGCCGGGTGGCATGTCGATGGTGTGCTTGCGCAGCTGGAACTCGCCCTGTGCGTTTTCCAGATCGCTCCACACGCCGTGCAGGTGGATCGGGTGCTGCATCATGGTGTCGTTGACCAGCACGATGCGCATGCGTTCGCCGTAGTTCAGCCGCAGCGGTTCGGCGCTGGCGAACGGAATGCCATCGAACGACCAGGAGAACTTCTCCATGTGGCCGGTCAGGTGCAGCTCGATCTCGCGGCTCGGCTCGCGGCCATCGGGATCCTCGAACAGGCTGCGCATCGCGCCGTAGGTCAGCACCTGGCGGCCGTTGTCGCGCAGGCCGATGCCGGGGTCGTCCAGCTTCGGTTCGGTGGCCGAACTCTGCATGTCCACCAGCGGGTTGTTGCGCTCGCTGGCCGGGTGCTTCGGCGCCTTGCTGGCGGCGTCGCCGCCGGCGGGCGCGCCGTGGCCCATGCTGGCGCCGCAGCCACCTTCCATGCCCTTCATCGCGGCCATGTCGTGGCCGCCGTGGCCACCACCGCCCATGTCGTGCCCCGACATGCCGTGGCCCATGTCGGCCATGGTCAGCAGCACGCGTGGGTCGCGCTCGGGAATCGGCGCCTGCAGGCCGTGGCGCACCGCCAGCGTGCCGGCGGCGTAGCCGGTGCGGCCCATGTCCTGGCAGAAGATGGTGTAGGCATCCTGGCCGCTCGGTTCCACCAGCACGTCGTAGGTCTCGGCCGGGGCGATGCGGAATTCATCGATGCTCACCGGATGGATGTACTGGCCATCGGCGGCGACCACGGTCATCTTCAAACCAGGAATGCGCACGTCGAAGTAGGTCATCGACCCGCCATTGATGAAGCGCAGCAGCACCTTCTCGCCACTGCGGAACAGGCCGGTCCAGTTGCCCGCCGGGGCAGTGCCGTTCATCAGGTAGGTATAGGTGTTGGCGTTGACGTCGGACAGGTCGGTCGGCGTCATCCGCATCCGTCCCCACATGCCGCGGTCGGACAGTGCTGCCGACCAGCCGTCGCGTTTCGCGTCGCGCAGGAAATCCGGCAGCGTGCGCATGTAGTAGTTGTCGTACGCCGCCAGCTTCTTCATGCGGCGGAACAGCGCGCCCGGGTCCATGTCGGTCCAGTCGGACAGCATGATCACGTGCTCGCGGTCGTGCCGGTACGGCGCCGGCTCGGCCGGGTCGATGATCAGCGCGCCGTACAGGCCGGCCTGCTCCTGGAACATCGAATGGCTGTGGTACCAGTAGGTGCCCGACTGCTTCAGCTCGAAGTGGTAGTGGTAGGTCTCACCGGGGCCGATGCCGTTGAAGCTCAGGCCCGGCACGCCGTCCATGTTGGCCGGCAGCAGGATGCCGTGCCAGTGGATCGAGGTCGGGTGGCGTTCCAGCGTGTTGCGCACGAACAGGTCCACGGTCTGGCCCTCGCGCCAGCGCAGGATCGGTGCTGGCAGCGAGCCGTTGACGGTGATCGCCGGGCGGGTGCGGCCGGTGAAGTTGGCCAGCGATTCGCCGATGGCCAGTTCGATGCGGGTGTCGCTGAGCACGGCGGGGGCGCCGGCCAGGCGTGGGGCGGCCGTGGCGGCAGCGAGCGCGCGCTGCGGCACACCGACAGCGGCGATGCCGGCAACCACGCCGCCGGCGGCCAGGCCCTGTACGAACAGGCGGCGCGACGGCATGGGCACAGCGCCCGGACCGGGGGGAATGCGGGTATTCATGGTGGTGACTCCAGACACGTAAAGACGCCGGCAGGCGGCCGGCTACGGTGCGCAGGGCGCACGGTGCGTGTGGAATCAGCCGATGGGAGGACGCGAGATCGGCGGCAGCGGCGGCGCCGGACGGCCAGTGGCCGGCATCGGCTGCGGTGCCAGTGACAGTGCTGGGCCGGCCATGACCGGCAGCGGCAGCACCACCAGCAGCGGGTGCTGGGCGCAGCTGCGCACGCAGTCCTTGATCTGGCAGTGGGCGTCGTGGGGCGGGGCCTTGGCCTGTGGGGCCGGGTCGGCCTGCATGCCGGCGTGGTGGTGGCAATCAGGGGTGCCGCCATCAACAGCAGCGGCTGCGGCGTGGGCCATCCGGCCCATTTCCTCGTGACCGCTGGCCATGGCCGCGTTCAGCCCGTTGAGCAACAGGCTGAGCATGAGCACGACACGGAGCAGGGTCGAGGCCAGGGACATGGCGCTAATCTAGCTGCAAGTGGGCGCGGATGCACTTCCGGCTGAATGGCCGGTTCAAGGTTGGAGCTGCACCAATGTGGAGCCGAGCCGGCGCTCGGCTGCTTCTGCGGCAACGGCAGCCAAGCGCGGCCCCGGCTCTACTGGAAGCCCGGCGTCAACCTTCTTCGCGCACGATCTCGACCAGGCGCGGGCCGTAGCGGCTCAGCTTGGTGCCACCGATGCCGCCGACCCGGGCCAGCGCATCCAGGCTGGTCGGGCGCTGTTCGGCGATGTTGCGCAGGGTGCTGTCGTGGAAGATCACGAACGCCGGCACGTTCTGTTCGCGGGCCAGTTCGGCACGCAGGCCGCGCAGGGCGTTGAACAGGGCCAGATCCTGCGGCAGCACCGACAAGCCGGTGCGCTGCGCACTGCGCTCGCGTCCACTGGTGCTGCTGGCCGGGTCGCGGCGCATGCTGATCTGGCGTCGCCCGGTCAGCACGTCGCGGCTGGCGTCGGTCAGGCGCAGGCCACCGTGGCCCTCGCTGTCCACTTCCAGCAGGCTGGCGGCGACCAGCTGGCGGAACACGCTGCGCCAGGTGCGTGCATCCAGGTCACGGCCGATCGCATAGGTGCTGAGCTTGTCATGGCCCTGCTGCCTTACCTTCTCGTTCTCGCTGCCACGCAGGATGTCGATCAGGTGGCCGACGCCGAAGCGCTGGCCGCTGCGGTAGACGCAGCTCAGCGCCTTCTGTGCCGGAATGGTGGCGTCCCAGGAGGCCGGCGGGGTGAGGCAGTTGTCGCAGTTGCCGCAGGGCTGCGGGTAGGTCTCGCCGAAGCCGGCCAGCAGCACCTGGCGGCGGCACTGCATGGATTCGCAGTAGCCCAGCAGGTGGTCGAGCTTGGCCCGCTCCAGCTGCTTGCGCTCTTCACCGGCTTCGGACTGCTCGATCATCTGCTTGAGCAGGACCACGTCGCCGAGGCCATAGCACAGCCAGGCTTCGGCGGCTTCACCATCGCGACCGGCGCGGCCGGTTTCCTGGTAGTAGCCTTCCATCGACTTCGGCAGGTCGGTATGCGCCACGAAGCGCACGTCCGGCTTGTCGATGCCCATGCCGAAGGCGATGGTGGCGCACATCACGATGCCGTCCTCGCGCAGGAAGCGGCGCTGGTTGTTCGCGCGCACGTCCGGCGGCAGGCCGGCATGGTAGGGCAGGGCGTTGAAGCCCTGTCCGCAGAGGAATTCGGCGGTCTCCTCGACCTTGCGCCGCGACATGCAGTAGACGATGCCGGCCTCGCCACGGTGGCCGCGCAGGAAATCGGTCAGCTGCTTGCGCGCGTTGTCCTTCTGCACCACGGTGTAGCGGATGTTGGGGCGGTCGAAGGAGCTGACGAAGTGGCGCGCTTCCTGCAGGTCGAGGCGCTCGGCGATCTCGCGCTGGGTCGGCGGATCGGCGGTCGCGGTCAGCGCGATGCGCGGGATCTGCGGCCAGCGCTCGTGCAGCACGGTCAGCTGGCGGTACTCGGGGCGGAAATCATGGCCCCACTGCGACACGCAGTGCGCTTCGTCGATGGCGAACAGGGCGATCTGGCTGCGCGACAGCAGCGACAGGAAGCGGCCGGTCAGCAGGCGCTCGGGGGCGACATAGAGCATGTCCAGCTCGCCCGCGAGCAGCTCGCGCTCGACGCGGCCGGCAGTCTCGGCGTCCAGGGTCGAGTTCAGGTATTCGGCACGCACGCCGAGCTGGCGCAGGGCTTCGACCTGGTCCTGCATCAGCGCGATCAGCGGCGAGATGACGATGCCGCAACCGTCACGCAGCAGGGCCGGGACCTGGTAGCACAGCGATTTGCCGCCGCCGGTGGGCATCAGCACGAGGGCATCGTGACCGGCAGCCACATGCTCCACGATGTCCTGCTGGGGACCACGGAAATCGTCGTAACCAAAGACGCGTTGGAGCAGGTCGTGCGCGGGACGGGAAGCCATCCGGCTAGTTTACCTCCCGGAGGCGGCGGCAGGGCTGCGCCCTGGGAACGCGCCATCGCATGCGCGCTGCCGCTCCCACGCTTCGCTGCGCGAAACGCGGGCCCCACTTACCAGCTCCCAGACCCCCGCCGCTTCGCGGCCGCCCCCTGACTCAGGGGGCTCTCCCCCAGACTTGGCCCGGTGGCCAGTAGATCCACGCGATGCGTGGATGAAATCTGTCAGATATCGACAAACAAAATGGGGTCAGAGCCGTTTTCCGAAGGAAAACGGCTCTGACTCCAAGCTTTGCCGGCAGTTCGCGGAAATCTGTCGAAGGCGGGGTGGGTCCGGTTGCGGGGGCGTGAGCGCCATGGATGGCGCGACCGAGCCTACATGGACGTATTTACGGCGTCCCCCGCAACCGGACCCACCCCGCCAACCCTCAGGAAACAAGCTTTTGACGTTGACGTTGCTCTGGCTTGAAGGCTTCGGCAGGTGCAGGGCGCAGCCCTGCCGAAGCCCCCCAACTCTTACTGGAGCAGGGAACGCAGCATCCAGGCGTACTTCTCGTGGGTCTGCAGGCGTTGGGTCATCAGATCCTCGGTCGGGGCGTCGTCACCCTTGGCCGCCACGTCCAGCACTTCACGTGCCGTACGGCAGACCGCTTCGTTGGCGACCACCAACTGGCGTACCATTTCACGCCAGTCCGCACTGTCGGTCAGGCCCGGTTCCTCGGCGATCGAGGTCAGCGCAGCGAATTCCCGGTAGGAGCCCGGGGCATTGAAGCCCAGCGCGCGGATGCGCTCGGCCACGTCGTCCAGTGCAGCCCACTGCTCGGTGTACTGCGTCTCGAACATGGTGTGCAGCGAGTTGAACATCGACCCGGTCACGTTCCAGTGGAAGTTGTGGGTTTTCAGGTAGAGCGTGAACGCATCGGCCTGGAAGCGCGACAGGCCGTCGGCGATCTTCTTGCGGTCGCCCTGGGTGATCCCGATATCGATGTTCGGCGCCGACGGTGCCGCCGCTGCAAGCTTCTGCTTGCCGGTCTTGGCCTTGGTCGTGCTCTTGGTCTTCGCCATGGGGTTCCTCCTTGTGGAATCGTTGGCCTTCACAATAAACCGGTCGTGATGACTGGTCGCTTTCAAAGTTTTGAACGAACCGATTGATGAACTCTATCGATAAAAATCCATCGCCCCGCCTGCGCCAACAGCGTGCCGCCATCGACGGCGCCATGAGCCGCGACCGGGGCCGTTTGCTGGGGATGCTCTCGCGTTGCCAGGCCAAGCCACAGGATGCGGCACTGGCCGCCACCTTCGAGCAGGCCTTGCAGGCGTCGGTGCAGCGCCGGATGACACGGGCGCTGCAGCAGCCGTCCATTACTCTGGACCCGCAGCTGCCGATTGCGCGTGAAGCCGACGCCATCATCGGGCTGATCCGCAACCACCAGGTCGTGGTGATCGCCGGTGAAACCGGCTCGGGCAAGACCACCCAGCTGCCGAAACTGTGCCTGGCCGCAGGCCGTGGCCAGGCCGGCATGATCGGCTGCACCCAGCCGCGACGGATTGCCGCACGTGCGGTGGCCAGCCGCGTGGCGCAGGAACTGCAGAGCGAACTGGGCCAGCTGGTCGGCTACCAGGTGCGCTTCAACGACAAGGTCAGCGAAGACAGCCGCATCAAGTTCATGACCGACGGCATCCTGCTGGCGGAGATCGCCAGCGACCGCTGGTTGTCGAACTACGACACGATCATCGTCGACGAGGCGCACGAACGCAGCCTCAACATCGACTTCCTGCTGGGCTACCTGAAGCAGCTGCTGCGCAAGCGCCCGGACCTGAAGCTGATCGTCACCTCGGCCACCATCGACACCGAACGCTTCGCCCAGCATTTCGACAACGCGCCGGTGATCAGCGTGGAAGGTCGCACCTACCCGGTGGAAGTGCGCTATCGCGCGCTGGAAGGCGAGGGCGAAGACCAGGGCGAACGCACCGTCAACGACGCCATCGTGTCGGCCATCGACGAGATCACCCGCCTGGATGCGCGCGGCGACGTGCTGATCTTCCTGCCGGGCGAACGCGAGATCCGCGATGCGCACCAGTCGCTGGAGCGCCGCAAGTACCGCAATACCGAGGTGCTGCCGCTGTACGCGCGCCTGTCCAACCAGGACCAGGACCGCGTGTTCAACCCTGGCCCGAACCGGCGCATCGTGCTGGCCACCAACGTGGCGGAAACCTCGCTGACGGTGCCGCGCATCCGCTACGTGGTCGATCCGGGCTTCGCCCGTGTCAAGCGCTACAGCCCGCGCAACAAACTCGATCGCCTGCACATCGAGCCGATCTCGCAGGCCAGCGCCAACCAGCGCAAGGGCCGCTGCGGCCGTATCGCCGAGGGCATCTGCTACCGCCTGTACGCCGAGGCCGACTTCCAGGCACGGCCGGAATTCACCGATCCGGAAATCCGCCGCTCCAGCCTGGCCGGGGTGATCCTGCGCATGCTGCAGCTGGGCCTGGGCCGCATCGAAGAGTTTCCGTTCCTGGAAGCGCCGGATGAGCGCGCGGTGGCCGATGGCTGGCAGCAACTGACCGAACTGGGCGCGATCGACGCCGAGCGGCGCATGACCACCATCGGCAAGCAGATGGCACGCCTGCCGGTGGACGTGAAGCTGGCGCGCATGCTGGTCGCCGCGCAGGCCGCCGGCTGCCTGCGGCCGATGCTGGTGATCGCCTCGTTCCTGGGCATCCAGGACCCGCGCGAACGCCCGCCTGAAGCGCGTGGCGCGGCCGACAGCGCGCATGCGCAGTTCGCCGATGGGCGGTCCGAGTTCGTCGGCGTGCTGCGCCTGTGGGACGCCTACCGGCAGGCCCACGAAGACCTGACCCAATCCAAGCTGCGCGACTGGTGCGGTCGTCACTTCCTCGGCTTCCTGCGCATGCGCGAGTGGCGCGAGCTGCACCGCCAGCTGCGCCTGCTGTGCGAGGAACTGGGCTGGAAGGAAGAAGCCAGTGATGCCTCGATGGCACCGCTGCTGGCCGGCAGCAGTGCACCGGCCCCGGCGCGTGATGATGCCGCCGCAGTGAAAGCCACCCGTGGCCAGCTGCACCGTGCCGCGCGCCTGGCCCGCGAAGGCAAGGCCGAAGCGGCGCCGGCGCCAGTGGCCGTGCGTGCACAGAAGGAACAGGCACCGGTGGGCGGCGGTTTCAGCGAGCGCGTGCGTGCCGCTGCATACCAGACCCTGCACCGGGCGCTGGTGGCGGGCCTGCCGACGCAGATCGGCCACCGCACCGAGAAGGGCGATTTCCAGGCGCCGCGCCAGCGTCGCTTCCTGCCGTTCCCGGGTTCGACGCTGTCCAAGCGGCCGCCGCCGTGGCTGCTGGTGGCCAACCTGCTGGATACGCAGAAGGTGTGGGGCATGACCCTGGCCGCGATCGAGCCGGACTGGGTCATCGCCGAGTTGCCGCACCTGCTGCTGCGCAAGCACTTCGACCCGCACTGGTCGCGCGCGCAGGGCCAGGTGCTGGCCTCCGAGCAGATCAGCCTGTTCGGCCTGGTGCTGGCGCCGAAAAAGCCGGTGCACTACGGCCGCATCGAACCGGGCGAAGCGCATGACATCTTCGTGCGCCAGGCGCTGGTGACCGGCGAGATCAACACCCGCGCCAGCTTCGTGGCCGACAACCAGAAAGTGCTGGAGATCGCCCGCGAGGAAGAAGCCAAGCTGCGCCGCGCCGGCATCGTTGCCGACGAGGACTGGCAGGCGCGCTGGTACCTGGACCGGGTGCCGCCACAGATCCATTCTGCCGCGGGTCTGGATACCTGGTGGAAGGGGCTGGCGCCGGAACAGCGCAAGACCCTGCACTGGTCGCTGGTCGACCTGTTGCCGGGTGAGGGCAGCGAACAGGAGCGCTACCCGAAGTACCTGCCACTGGGACAGGCACGCCTGCCGCTGCATTACCGCTTCGAGCCGGGAGCCGACGATGACGGCGTGACCCTGGACGTGCCGCTGCACCTGCTCAATGCGCTGGACCCGGTGCAGCTGGGCTGGCTGGCGCCGGGCTTCGTCGCCGACAAGGCCTCGGCACTGATCCGCAGCCTGCCCAAGGCGATGCGGCGCAACTACGTGCCGGCGCCGGACTTCGGCCGCGCGTTCTACGAGGCGTTCCCGCAGCCCAGCGCCGATGCCATCACCGGCGAACTGGCGCGCTTCCTGTCACGCGCCACCGGCGCCACGGTGACCGCGCTCGATTTCGAACCCGGTTCGATCGAACCGCACCTGCACATGAACCTGCGCCTGCGCGACGAACAGGGCAAGGTGCTGGCGACCTCGCGCGACCTCGATGTGTTGCGCGCGAAGTTCGGCGGCCGTGCCGGCGATGCCTTCGCTGCACGTGCCGGCCGCGAGATGGCGGCCGATGGCCTGCGCACGTTCCCGGCGACGCCGATTCCGTTGCAGGTGCCCGGTGAAGCCGGCGTGCCGGCCTATCCGGCGTTGCTGGATGAGGGCGACAGCGTGGCGCTGCGCATCTTTGCCGACCGCCAGCAGGCGCAGGAGGCCCACCCGCTGGGTGTGCGCCGCCTGCTGGAGATCGCGTTGGCCGAGAAGGTGAAGCAGGCACGCAAGCAGTTGCCGGTTGGGGCCAAGACCGGCCTGCTGTATGCCGCGATTGAATCGCAGGAGCGCCTGCGCGGTGACCTGGTCGATGCGGCGATGAACGCGGTGCTGGCCGAGGGCCTGGAAGACATCCGCGATGCGGCCGCCTTCGAGCAGCGCCGCGAGCATGCCGCCAAGGCCCTGTTCGGTGAGGCCATGTCGCGACTGAAGCTGGCCGAATCCATCCTGGCGCTGGTGGCGGAACTCAAGCCGATGCTGGAAGCACCGTTGATGGGCTGGGCGCGCGGCAACCTGGACGACATGGAAGCGCAGCTGGCCGGCCTGATCCATCCCGGCTTCCTGCGTGGTACGCCGGCCGATGCGCTGGCGCAGTACCCACGCTACCTGAAGGCGATGATCCTGCGCACCGAGCGTGCCAAGCGTGATCCGCCGCGCGACCAGGCGCGCATGCTGGAACTGCATCCGTTCCTGGAGGCGCTGGAGGTGGGTGAGCAGCAGGGGCTGCGCGAGCGGCCGCAGTGGCAGGCCCTGCGCTGGGATCTGGAAGAACTGCGGGTATCGCTGTTCGCGCAGGAGTTGGGCGCACGTACCGGCATCTCAGCGAAGAAGCTGGCGCAGCGGGTGACCGCATTGCGCCAGGCGTGACCGCGGGCCATGGTCGCCCCATCGGGCGACCATGGCCGCCGGGCATGGATCCGGCGCGGCCGGAATGCCCGGGTGTTACTTGGTGCGGCGAACCTTCGGCTGCACGTTCACCCCGTCCACCTTCATGTACCAGGCCCCCATCACGCCGGGGCGCATGCTGATGTTCGGCGCTTCCTTGCGGCCACCGGAATAGTGCGTGGCGTCTATCTGCTCCCACTCCTGGCCGTTCTGCAGCACGTAGCGGCGGCCCTGGCTGAAGCCACGGAATTCGCCCTGCAGGGTGCTTTCGATCGGTTCGCTGCTGCCGAAGTCCAGGAAGCCGCGGTTCTTCTTGATCACTTCCTGGCGGCCTTCTTCGCGCGCTGCGGCGACGGCCTGGGTGGTGGCCGCCTCCACTTTGCCCTGCAGCCAGCGATTGAGCGTGGCCAGTTCACCGGCGCTGAGCTTGTCCAGGCCGGCGGCCTTGAACTCGGCGGGCGACATCTGCTGCTGCAGGTCGCCCTCCACCACGCGCTGGGCCAGCGCTGGCGCGGAAAGGGACAGCAGCACGGCGGCACAGGCCAGCATCCGGGGACGGACGCGCAGGGCAATCGAAGGCATGGCAGGTCTCTCCTGGGTGTGCTGGCGAGTGTAGCGGCATGTCTTCATGCCGGGTGATGGTGGCCGCGGTGATTGTCCCTGAACGGCGCCGGCGCTAGTGTAGGGGCCTCTGTCTTGCCTGCTCGATGCTGTGAACCGCGCTTCCGTCCCTGGCCTGGATGCCTTGTTGAACCGTCCCTCGGCAGCCGTGCTGCCCGCTCCGCTGCGCCAGGCCCTGCGCGAGCATTGGGAAGCGCCGGACTGCGACCACCAGATGCGCGCCACCTGGTCGGTGCTGGGCGATACCCTCGATGCGCTGGCGATGCTCTCGGCCGACGAGGGGGCGGTGGTGGCAGCATTGCTGTTCGACCTGCCGGGCCTGCGCGCCAGCCTGGACCAGCTGCCGCTGGGCAGCCACAAGGCGGCGGTGATCGGTCTGCTCGATGGTCAGGATGCGGCCGACCCGGTGTGGGCGCTGCATGCCGGCCGTGAGGCTGGTCGCAACAGTGAGGGCCTGCGCCGGCTGCTGTTGGCGATCATCCGCGACCTGCGCGTGGTGCCGATCCTGCTGGCACGCCAGCTGGCGCGGATGCGCGCGGCCGACAAGCTGGACGAAGAGCAGCGTCGTGCGCTGGCCCAGTTGACCCGCGACATCCACGCGCCCCTGGCCAACCGCCTGGGCATCTGGCAGCTGAAGTGGGAGCTGGAGGACCTGGCATTCCGCCACCTGGAACCGGAGACCTACCGCCGCATCGCACGCGAGGTGGACGAAACCCGCATTGCCCGCGAGCGTTACGTCGAGAACGTCAAGAAGGTGTTGTCGCGCGAGCTGGTTGCCCAGGGCATCAAGGCCGAAGTCAGCGGCCGCCCGAAGCACATCTACAGCATCTGGCGAAAGATGCAGAAGAAGCGGCTGGCCTTCGACCAGCTGTATGACATCCGTGCGGTGCGGGTGATGGTGGACGACGTCGCCGCCTGCTACGCCGCGCTGGGCGTGGTGCACGCGCTGTGGGCGCCGGTGCCGAGCGAATTCGATGATTACATCGCCCGGCCCAAGGCCAATGATTATCGCTCGCTGCACACCGCCGTGGTCGGCCCGGAAGGGCGCACCATCGAAGTGCAGATCCGTACCCACGAGATGCACTCGCAGGCCGAGCTGGGCGTGGCCGCGCACTGGAAGTACAAGGAAGGTGGCAAGGGCGCGGAGAAGTCCTTCGACCGCAAGATCACCTGGATGCGCCAGCTGCTGGAACAGGCGCAGGACGGGCAGGGCAATGAACTGGCCGGGGCGCTCGATGCCGAGCTGACCGAGGACCGGGTCTATGCGCTGAGCCCGAAGGACGAGGTGCTGGACCTGCCGCAGGGTGCTACGCCGCTCGATTTCGCCTACCAGGTGCACACCATGGTCGGGCACCGCTGCCGCGGCGCCAAGGTCAACGGCCGTATCGTGCCGCTGACCTATCGGTTGCGCAGCGGCGACCGCGTCGAGATCCTGACCGGCAAGGAGGCCGACCCGCGCCGCGACTGGCTGATGCCGGCCAACGGCTTCCTGGCCAGCAACCGCTCGCGCGAGAAGGTACGCAGCTGGTTCCACAAGCTCGACCGCGCGCGCAACGTGCAGGCCGGTCGCGAGCTGCTCGAGCGCGAACTGAAGCGGCTGGGCCTGCAGCACTCGGACCTGGCCGTCGCTGCGAAGAAGTTCCATGCCGACAGTGTCGATGACCTGTACATCCAGGTGGCGCTGGGCGATACCGGCCCGAACCAGGTCAGCCGTACACTGCTGGAAGCGGAGCGTGCCGCCAGCCAGCCGGCGCCCGCGCCGAGCCTGCCGCGGCCGACCGCGCGCCGCGAGAACCTGGGCAAGTCCAAGTTCACCGTGCAGGGCGTGGGCAACCTGCTGGTGCAGCTGGCACGCTGCTGCCAGCCGGTAGCCGGCGAGCCGATCGTCGGTTACCTGACCCGTAGCCGTGGTGTCACCGTGCACCGTGCAGACTGTGCCGCGCTGGCCCGGCTGGCCGCCACCAGCCCGCAGCGCATCCTGCCGGTGGAATGGGGCCAGGCCGGTGGCGGCTACGAAGTGGACGTGGTGGTGACTGCCGTCGACCGCCGCTGGCTGCTGAAGGACATCACCAACCTGATCGCCCAGGAAGACGCCTACGTGCTCGACATCCACAGTGACAACGTGCGCAACAGTGGCCGTGCCCATCTGCGGCTGCGGCTGAAAGTCAGCGACTATGGGCAGTTGTCGACCCTGCTGGGCAAACTGGATGCGCTGCCGGGCGTGAGCGAGGCGCGTCGCCTCGGCTGAGCTTCACGCTGCCCCGGCTACCCTGCACGCATGGAACGCGAGCCCCCGCATCGCCCGCATGGCGCTGAACATCCTGCGCTGGACCGCGTCCGTCGCGAGGGCCGTTGGTGGTGGCTGCAGGCGCGCCATGCGCGCCGGATCTGGCGCTGGGCGCTGCTCGCCGCGCTGGCTGTGTTCGTGCTGCTGGTGCTGCTGCGCAAGCCGCTGGCTGACTGGTTCTGGGATGAGCCGCAGATCGAGCAGCTGCTGGCCGAGGGGGATCGTGCACTGGCCGCCGGTCGCCTGAGCGATGCCGATGGCAGTGGTGCGCGCGAGCGCTACCAGGCGGTGCTGGCGCTGGACGGTGATCGCCCGCAGGCGCGCCAGGGCCTGGCCAATACCGGTGCGGCAGCGCTGCAACAGGCGCGCGATCGCCTGCAGGCCGATGACCTGGACGGCAGCGCGCAGGCACTGGCACTGGCACGTGAGCTGCAGGTGCCGCAGGGCGAAGCCGATGCGGTCGCCCGTCAGCTGCAGGCGCGACGCAATGCCGGAGCGGGTATTGGTGCGTTGTTGGCACAGGCGCGCAACGCGTTCGCGGCCGGACGCCTGGATGACGGCGACAGCAGTGCGTTGCCCCTGTTCCAGCGCATCCTCGCCTTGCAGCCGGACAACCTGCCGGCGCTGGAAGGGCGCGAAGATGCGCTGAGCGATCTGCTGCTGCAGGCGCGCACGCTGGCGGGGCGCGGAGAGCTGGCCGAGGCGGCCGTGATCCTGCGTCGTGCCCGCCAGTTCGATGCTGGTCATGCCGATCTGCCGGCCAGCGAGGAAGCCCTGGCGCGCGCGGTGGACCAGCGCTTGCGGCAGGCGCAGCGGGCACTGCAACGGCAGCAGCTGGAAGCCGCGGCCAAGGGCTTCCTGGCAGTGCTTGCGGTGGCTGCCGATGATCCCAACGCCCAGCGCGGGCGTGAGCAGGCGCTGCAGGCGGTGGTGGCACGCAGCCAGAAATCCGCCGACGACTTCCAGTTCGATGCGGCCCAACGCGATGCGGCCCTGGCGGCGGAGCTGGGGGCTTCGCAGGGCATACGCCAACAACTGGCGCAGCGCCTGCAGCGTGCGCAGCAGGCGCAACAGGCCCTGCAGCAGCCCACGATCAGTACGGCGCAGCGCGAACGCCAGCTGCGCGACCATCTGCGCAGGATCGAGCGTGCCGAGCGTGCAGGGCAGTGGATCAGCCCACCGGGGCACAGCGCGTTCGACGCACTGCGCGAAGCCCAGTCACTGGCCCCCCGCGACGCGCGGGTGAAGGCCGCTGCAGCACGCCTGCTGCCCGCCAGTCGCCGCTGCTTCGACGACAATCTGCGGCAGAACCGGGTACAGGCGGCAGGCGCCTGCCTGCAGGCCTGGCAGACGCTGTCACCGACCGCAGCGGGCCTGCCCTCGGCGCGGCTGCGGTTGGCCCAGCGCTGGCTGGCGATCGGCAGCGAACGGCTCGGCAATGGCGACCTGGCCTTCGCTGCGCACGCCGCCGAACAGGCGCGGTTGCTGCAGCCGGATCTGGCCGAACTGCCGGCGTTCGAAGACCGCCTGCGTCGCGCCGGTGGACGGGCGGACTAGGCGAAGAACACCCGCTGCACGGTCGCGCGCGCGGCATCAAGCGAGAAATGCTGGGCGACGTTGGCCAGGCCGGCATCGGACAACTGCTGCCACAGCTGCGGGTCCTGGTACAGGCGGATCACCGCATCGGCGAAGCCCGCAGCGTCATCGGCCACCAGCACGTCCTGGCCCGGATCCAGGTGCATGCCTTCCACGGCACAGGTGGTACCGACCACCGGCTGGCCATGGGCCATGCTCAGGTTGATCTTGCCCTTCACGCCGGCGCCGAACCGCAGCGGCGCAATGGCGATGCGCGCGCCGTCCATGTAGGGCGTGATGTCTTCGACGAACCCGTGCATCTGCACGCCGGGCTGGCGTGCGGCCAGTGCCAGCAACGACTCCGGTGCCGCGGCGCCGATGCAGTGCAGGCGCACCTCCGGCAGCCGGGCGCGGATGCGGGCGAAGACCTCGCCGATGAACCATTCCATGCCATCCAGGTTCGGCGGATGGCGGAAGCCACCGACAAACACCAGGTCGCGCCGCTGCTCGAATACGGCGCCGGCACCGGCGACCTCGTGCAGGTTGGAGATCAGCTCCACCCGCACCCGCGGCGCATCGGACTGCAGCTGCTCCCGTTCGGCCGCACTGACCAGCACGGTGATGTCGCACTGCTCCATCACGGCCAGTTCGCTGCTGCGGGTACGTTCGGCTGCACGCAGCAGGGTTGCGTCGCCGGCCACTTCGGCACCGCGGCGTTCGCGCAGGTAGTGCAGGTCAACGGTGTCGAATACGGTGCGTGCCTGCGGTGCATAGCGCTTGAGCAGCGGCAGGCATTCGTGGGCGACGTGGTGACGCACCAGCATGGCCACGTCGAAACGCGATCCGTGGCTGCGCAGCCAGCCGGCCACGCCGTCCAGGAAGGGCGCGTACCAGACTTCCACGCCCATCCGTTGCAGCGCTTCGGTGGCCGCACCGGCATGCTCGCGCCGGGTCGGTACGAACACGACGTGGGCACCGCCCTGCAGCAGCAGGCGGATCAGATTGACCTGGCGCAGCGACCCGGAATCGCGATCCGGCTGCGGTACTTCCTCGTCCAGGATCAGCACCTGGCGCCGGCCGCGCAGCAGCAGCGCCGGAGACGGCACTTCGCCGACCGCCGGATGACGGCGCAGTTCGGTGGCCCAGCGGGCGGCGAAGATGGCCTGGTTGCGCACCTGGTAGGCCTTCACCCCGCTGCCGGTGTCGGTGCCGTTGCTGGTGCCTTCGTCATGGATCACCCGGCTGGCCGGCTGCACCAGCACGCGCAGGCCCTGTGCACGCACGCGGAAGGCCAGGTCGGTGTCCTCGTAGTAGGCCGGCTTGTAGCGGGTATCGAAGCCGTCCAGCTGCTGCCAGAGGGCGCGCGGCAGCATCAGCGCCGCGCCCGAGCAGTAGTCGACGTCGCGCAGGCTGGCAAAGCGCGGATCATCGGCGGCCTCGAAGCGGCCGTAGCTCCAGCCACTGCCGTCGGCGAAGATCACCCCGCCTGATTCCTGCAGGCGGCCATCCGGATACAGCAGCTGGCTGCCGACCAGGCCGGCGTCGGGCACGCTGCCGAAGGTGTCCAGCAGGGCGTCGAGCCAGCCCGGCTGCGGCACCGTATCGTTGTTCAGCAGTACCACGTAGCGGCCGCGCGCGCGCGATACACCGTCATTGCAGGCTTCAATGAAGCCGCCGTTGTTCTCGCGCACTTCATAGCGCAGCCCGGCCACCTGCGGCATCCACTGCACGGTGGCGTCGCTGCTGCCGTCATCCACCACCAGGATCTCGCACGCGGCCGCCGGTGGGTGCGCCGCCAGGGCGCGCAGGCAGGCCAGGGTGTGGTCGACGTGGTTGTAGACCGGGATGACGATGCTCACCTCCGGCGATTCGCTGAACGGCACCGTGAAGGGGGTGAAATCCTGGGCTGGCGGCAGGAACAGTGGCGTGCGCGGGGCGGGAACGGCGCGCTGGGTATGCACGCGGATGCGTTGCCAGGTGGCCCGCCACCCACGGGTGCGCAGGCTTGCCAGGCTCCGGCGGGCCAGGCCCGACAGGCGGTTGATCAGGTATCGGATCTCGGCCAGGGACATCGCCATCCGGTTGCAACTCCAGCTTAAGCAGGGGAACCCGGGAGAATTCGCCAGCCGCAGCGGCTGGGGTAGACTCGCCAGACCCTACATTCTCGCATTCCCGTGCCCCGACGCTACGATTCCGACGACATCGACGATTTCGACGACGACGACCAGCAGGACAACGGTCCGCTGTGGCGGCGCCGGCTGATCACCTGGAGCATGGCTGCGGTCGCGTTGGGATTGGGTTTCCTCATCCCCTATACGCTGTACCTGAACCAACAGGTGACCCAGCGTTTCGGTGAACTGCGCTGGCAGATCCCGACGCGCGTGTACGCGCGCCCGCTGGTGCTCACCCCCGGCAAGGCGATGGATGCGTCTACGCTGAAGACCGAGCTGGCCGCCTCTGCCTACCGCGATGACGGGCAGGGCAAGGAGCCGGCCACCTATGCGGTGAACGGCGGGCGCTTTGTCATCTCCAGCCGCGGCTACAACGACGTCGATGGCCGGGTGGCCCCGCGCCGGGTGGAGCTGTCGCTGGCCGATGGCGGCGTGGCCTCGCTGCGCGACGCTGACAACCGCAAGGCGCTGAAGGCCGCGCGGCTGGATCCGGCGCGCATCGCCACCCTGTACGGCCAGAAGCAGGAAGAGCGCCGCCTGATCCGCATGGACGAGGCGCCGGACCTGCTGGTGACCGGCCTGCAGGCAGTGGAAGACAAGGATTTCAACCGCCATCACGGCATCGACCTGTCCGGCATCGCGCGAGCGGTGTGGGTGACGATCCGTTCCGGTGGCCAGAGCCGCCAGGGCGCTTCGACGCTGACCCAGCAGCTGGCCCGCAGCGGCCTGCTCGGCATCGGCAAGGAGCAGACGGTCACCCGCAAGTTCAATGAGGTGCTGTACGCACTGATCATGGAAGCGCGTTATGACAAGCGCACCATCTTCGAGGCCTACCTCAACCAGGTCTACCTGGGCCAGCGCGGCAGCCAGGCGATCCATGGCATGTCCTCCGGCGCCGAGTTCTGGTTCGGCCGTGACCTGCAGTCGCTGGAGACCGAGCAGATCGCACTGCTGATCGGCCTGGTCAAGGGCCCCTCCTTCTACGACCCGCGGCGCAACCCGGAGCGCGCGCTGGATCGCCGCAACTTCGTGCTGGGCAAGCTGCACGAGGCCACGCTGATCGACGATGCCGAGTACCAGCGCGCACTGAAGGCACCGCTGGGCGTGCCCAAGACGCCGGGCCTGGTGGCGGCCAACCGCTTCCCCGCCTACGTTGACCTGGTCCGCCGCCAGCTCGGCCATGACTATCCGGAATCGGCGCTGCAGGGCGCGGGCCTGAGCGTGATGACCGGCATGTCGCCGTCCGCGCAGGCCTATGCCGAAGGCGCGGTGACCCGCACCATCAAGTCGCTGGAAAGCCAGCGCCGCCCTGAACTGCAGGCCGGCATGGTGCTGACCGACGTGCACAACGGTGACGTGCTGGCGGTGATCGGCAGCCGCGAGGTGTCCGAGGTCGGCTTCAACCGCGCGATCGAGGCACAGCGCCCGGTCGGTTCGCTGCTCAAGCCGTTCGTGTACCTGCTGGCCCTGGCGCAGCCGGACCGCTACTCGCTGGCCAGCTGGGTGGATGATTCGCCGGTGACGGTGCAGCTCGGCCGCGGCCGCAACTGGAACCCCGGCAATGCGGACAACCGCAGCCACGGCACGGTGCGCCTGATCGACGCACTGGCGCATTCCTACAACCAGGCCACGGTGCGCGTGGGCATGCAGGTCGGCCCCGAGCGCGTGACCCAGCTGATCCACGTACTGGCCGGCATCAAGGCCGAGGCCAACCCGGCGGTGATCCTCGGCTCGACCGACCAGAGCCCGTACGCGATGGCGCAGCTGTACCAGTTCCTCGCGTCCGGCGGCGAGATCCAGCCGCTGCACGCGGTGCGTGGCGTGCTCGATCCGCAGGGCAAGTTGCTCAAGCGATACGACAAGACCCCGGCACCGGCGCAGGAAGGCGATTCGATTGCCGCCAACCTGATCAGTGTCGGCCTGCAGCAGGTGGTCGCCAGCGGTACCGCGCAGCGGCTCAATGCTGATGGCCTCGGCCGCCTGCAGCCCGCCGGCAAGACCGGCACCACCAACGATGGCCGTGACAGCTGGTATGCCGGCTACACCGGTGATCATCTGGCGGTGATCTGGATCGGCAACGATCAGAACGAGCAGGCCGGTCTGTATGGCGCCACTGGCGCGATGCGGGTCTGGTCGGGCATCTTCCAGCGCCTGCCGAGCGCGCCGCTGCGGGTCAGCAACAAGGGCCTGGACTGGCAGTCGGTGGCGCCTACCGGCCTCAACAGCACCGATGAAGGCTGCCCCGGCGCGCGTCGTTTCCCGTTCGTGGTGGGCTATGCGCCGGCCTATGCGCCGTGCGCACCGGCGGTGTCGCCGGACGGGCAGGGCGGGGCCGAAGGCGAGGGCGGTGGCTGGCGCAGCTGGTTCGGCCTGGACCGCAAGCCGGAAGCACCTGCCGAACCTGCCGCGGCACCCGCCGCCGCTACTCCTCCCCCGAGCCGATGATGCCGATGAACATGCGATCCCTGCTGCAGCCCCTGGCCCTGACCGGCCTCAGCCTGGCCCTGGCCGCCTGCGTGAGCAGCGCACCGCCGGTGGTCAAGCCGGTCGACACCACCACGCCGGCGCAGCGTCTGGCTGCGGTGGATGCAGCCGCAGGCCCGGACGACAAGGAACTGTCGGTGCAGCCGCTGCGTGATTCGCAGGTGGAAGACCTGCGGTTGACCGCACAGGCGCAGCGCCAGGCAAACGATCTGGCCGGCGCGGCCAGCAGCCTGGACCACGCGCTGGAGATCGTGGCCGGCGACCCGGCGGTTTTGCAGGAACGTGCCGAGCTGGCACTGCTGCAGGGCCAGTGGGCACAGGCGGAGACGTTCGCGCGCAAGGCGGTGGATCTGGGTTCGAAGACCGGGCCGCTGTGCCGCCGGCACTGGGCGACGATCGAGCAGTCGCGCCTGGCGCGGGGCGAGAAGGAGAATGCGGTGTCGGCGCATGCGCAGATTGAAGGCTGCACCGTGCCGGGGATCAAGCGGTACTGAGTTTTCAGCCAACGGCGCAGCCCCTCGTGGCTGCCTGTTTGGCCGCGTGAAGCAAAAGCCGCGCTTGGCCGGGCGGGGTGGGTTCGCGGGGGACGCCGTGAACCCGTCCCTGGGGGCTTGGCCGCGGCATCCATGCCGCGGACACCCCCGCGAACCCACCCCGCCCGACCTCTGACAGTTTCCGTGTGCGTCCAGCCACGGAAAAGAAAAAGAAGATCAAAGCGGGTCGCGCGCTGCGCGCACTTGCCACTTTCCTTTTCCTTCCCCGTTCCACCAACCGCTTCTGAAATGGCAGTTGAGCAAGCTCGACGCTACGCCGTGCGTGCATCCGTCACTGGGAAACTGTCGAGGGTGGGGCGGGAGGGGCAGGCAGGACCGTTGGCGCCATGGATGGCGCCATCGAGCCCCCATGGATGGGTTTACGGCGTGTCCTGCCTGTCCCTCCCGCCCCGCCCAGCACGTAGCAACCCAGAGCCATGAACACCGCTGTTGCTGTTGCTGGTGCTCCGGCTTGAAACGGGTGCCGGGCAGCGCCCGGCCGGGTATCCTTTCCCTCTGATGTCCGACCTTGTCCATGCCAGCCGCGAAGCCCTCAGCGAAGGCGGCGCGCTCGCCTCGCACCTGGATGCCTTTGTCCCGCGTCCGGCACAGCTGCACCTGACCGAGGCCATCGCCGATGCGCTGCAGCAGCGGGACCTGCTGCTGGCCGAGGCCGGTACCGGCACCGGCAAGACCTTCGCCTATCTGGTGCCGGTGCTGCTGTCCGGGTTGCGCACCATCATCTCCACCGGCACCCGCGCGCTGCAGGACCAGCTCTACCACCGCGACCTGCCGCGCGTGCGCCAGGCGCTGGGCGTCGGCCTGCGCAGCGCGCTGCTGAAAGGGCGCGCGAATTACCTGTGCCGCTACCGACTGCAGCAGGCGCGGGGCGAACCGCGGTTTTCCAGTCCCGAGCAGGCCGCGCAGTTCCAGCGCATCCTGGCCTGGTCCGGCCGCTCGGAGTTCGGCGACATCGCCGAACTGGAAGGCCTGGCCGATGACTCGCCGCTGCTGCCGATGGTCACCTCCACCGTCGACAACTGCCTGGGTACCGATTGCCCGTTCTGGGATGACTGTTTCGTGGTGCGTGCGCGCCAGCGTGCGCAGGCGGCCGACGTGGTGGTGGTCAACCATCACCTGCTGCTGGCCGACCTGGCACTGAAGCAGGATGGCTTCGGTGAGTTGCTGCCGGGGGCGCAGGCCTTTGTCATCGACGAGGCGCATCAGCTGCCCGAGTTGGCCGCGCAGTTCTTCGGCGAAGGCTTTGGCATGCGCCCTTGGCAGGAACTGGGCCGCGACTGCCTGGCCGAAGCACGCGGCGTGGGCGGTGCGCAGTCGGCCCTGCAGGAACCGGTCGACCAGTTGCAGCAGGCATTGTTGGCGCTGCGTTCGGCGATGGACGGGCTGCCGCCACGTGGTACGCAGTGGCGCGCGCTGGCCATGCCACAGGTGCGCGATGGATTCGATACGGTGATGGCCGGCCTGGTGACGCTGGAGCAGGCATTGCAGCCGCTGCGCGAAGCGGCGGCGGGTCTTGATGCCTGTCATGCGCGGGCGCGCGAGGCGGTGTCGCGGCTCCAGCGCTGGCTGGGCGATGATGAGCCCACCCTCGATTTCGATACCGATCCGACGGAGACTCCCCGTGCGGCCGATGTGCTCTGGTATGAGCTCACCCCGCGGGGTTTCCGCTGCCAGCGCACGCCGATGGATGTGTCCGGCCCGCTGCGCGAGCATCGCGAGCGCAGCCGCGCGGCATGGATCTTCACCTCGGCCACGCTGACCGTGGGCGGTGGCTTCGACCACATCGCCACCCGCCTGGGCCTGGACGATCCGCACACGCTGGTCCAGCCGAGTCCGTTCAACTGGCCCGAGCAGGCGTTGTGTTACCTGCCCGAAGGCCTGCCCGATCCGGCGGCGCGCGGATTCGGCACTGCGCTGATCCAGACCTTGCGACCGGTGTTGCAGGCCTCGCAGGGCAGGGCGTTCCTGCTGTTCGCTTCGCACCGTGCACTGCGTGAGGCCGCCGAGGCACTGCGCGACGGGCCGTGGCCGTTGTTCGTGCAGGGTGAGGCGCCGCGTGCGACGCTGCTGCAGCGCTTCCGCGAATCGGGCAATGGCGTGCTGCTGGGCTCGGCCAGTTTCCGCGAGGGCGTGGACGTGGTCGGCGAAGCGCTGAGCGTGGTGATGATCGACAAGCTGCCGTTCGCGGCACCGGATGACCCGGTCTACGAGGCGCGGCTGGAAGCGATCCGCAGCCAGGGCGGCAACCCGTTCCGCGACGAGCAGTTGCCGCAGGCGGTGATCGCACTGAAGCAGGGCGTTGGTCGCCTGATCCGCAGCGAAAGCGACCGGGGCGTGCTGGTGCTGTGCGACCCGCGCCTGCTCAACCGCGGCTATGGCCGGATCTTCCTTGAGTCGCTGCCGCCGTTCCGGCGCACCCGCAGCCTGGCCGATGTGCAGGCCTTCTTTACGCCACAATGGCTACCCGTGGCCGATGATGCGGCTGCCCCGGCCGTCGTTGCGGCAGGGCCGGAGCCGGCTCCCGGTGCCACGTTCCCCTTGTTCTGACCTGATCCGATGAAACTGCTTGCCTTTGAAACCGCCACCGAAGCCTGTTCCGTTGCCCTGCATGTCGATGGGCAGGTGCTGGAACGCTTCGAGATCGCCCCGCGCCGGCACGCCGAACTGAGCCTGCCGTGGGCCGAGGCGCTGCTGGCCGACGCCGGCATCAGCCGTCGCCAGCTCGATGGCATCGCGCTCAGTCGCGGTCCGGGTGCGTTCACTGGCGTGCGCCTGGCGATTGCCATCGCCCAGGGCATCGCACTGGCACTGGACCGCCCGCTGCTGCCGGTCTCGACGCTGCAGGTGCTGGCGCTGCGGGCGCCGACGGAAGAAACGCAGATCCTGTCGGCGATCGATGCGCGGATGGGTGAACTCTACGTCGCACGTTTCGAGCGGGTGGACGGCCTGCCGGTCGCGCGCGATGCCGAGCGCGTATGCGCGCCTGCCGCGGTGGCGCTGCCGGAAGGGCTGTCCGCCTACGGTGTGGGTACCGGTTTCGGCGCAGCCGAGGGCGCACTGGTGGCGCAACTTGGGGCTGGCCTGCGTGGATTCGATGCAGCCGCATTGCCGCGTGCGTCGGACGTACTGGCACTGGCGGTGCCGGCCTTCGCGCGCGGTGAAGCCATCGCACCGGAGAAGGTCGAGCCGGCCTACCTGCGCGACAACGTGGCACTGACCCTGGTCGAGCAACAGGCCGCGCGCGAGGCGAAGGCGAAGGCCAACGGCTGAGCCCCTCGTGGCGGGGTTGGTTGATCGCGTAAATCAAAAGCCGCGCTTGGCCGGGCGGGGTGGGTTCGCGGGGGACGCCGTGAACCCCGCTCCGCGGTCCGGCCCAGCCGCTGGCGGCTGTGCGTTCGGGCGCTTGCGAAGCCGTGCTTCGCAAGCAAAGCGCCCTCACCCCTGGGGGCTTAGCCGCGCCATCCATGGCGCGGATACCCCCGCGAACCCACCCCGCCCGACCTCTGACAGTTTCCGTGTGCGTCCGCCACGGAAAATCAAAAGAAAATCAAAGTCAAAAGCGGATCGCTTCGCTCGCATCCACGCATAGCGTGGATGTGTGTCGACCAAGGTCGACACCTACCAACAGCGGAGCGGGACGCGATGCGCCGGGATCTGTCAGAGGTAGGGCGGGGTGGCTGGGCAGGACCGTTGGCGCCATGGATGGCGCCATCGAGCCCCCAAGGATGGGTTTACGGCGTGTCCTGCCCAGCCACCCCGCCACACCAAATCCACAGTCCAACCGCCGCCTTTGACGTTGACGTTGACGTTCAGCGGGTCCCGGGCCGCAGGCCCGGGCAACAAACCCTACCGGTCGTCGTGCAGGGTGCCACCGGGCAGGAACACCCACGTGCGGGTGACCTGCAGGATGTCGATCTCGTCCTCGGTCTTCGGCAGCGGCGGGAACGGCTGCGCCAGCTGCACCACCCGCAGCGCCGCCTCATCCAGCAACGGCGTCCCGCTTGAACGCAGGATCCGGCTGCTTTCCACGCTGCCATCGCGGCGCACACCCACGCTGATCACCACCTGGCCGCCGAGCCGGCGCTGCCGCGCCTCGTCCGGGTAGTTCAGGTTGCCCACGCGCTCGGCGCGGTCGACCCAGGCGCGCAGGTAGTTGGCATAGGCATATTCGCGCGTGCTGGCCGACACGAACTTGCGGTTCGGGCGCTTGGCGTACTGCGCGGAACGCAGATGCACCTCGGCCGCCAGCCGTGCCATCTCGGCGTCGCGCTGTTCGCGCGCGGTCAGCGGTGCATCCGCTTCGGGCTGCTCCGGTGTCGGCCGCGGCTGGGCCTGGGCCACCGTCTCTTCACCATTGCGGCTGCTCACCACGCGTGCCTGTGGCGGCGGAACCGGCGCGGCCGATTGCTGCTGTTGTGGCACTGGGCTCAGCCCCGCCTGCGCCTGCGGCACGATGCCGGCCTGGTTGTCGCGCGGGCGCTGCGCACGGTCGTGCTCGCCACCACCTTCCTGGCTGGCGGCGGCAAGGAAATCGGCCTGCTTCGGCGTCAGTGCGGTGCGGGTCTGGCTGAAGATCACTTCCAGCGTCGGCACCAGCGGTGCGTCGCCCTTCACCGCAAAGCCCACGCCCAGGATCAGCAGGGCGTGGACCAGCACCGACAGCGCGATGGTCGCGCCCAGCCGTTGCGCTTCGCGCGGCGGCGGGGGCAGGACGGCAGGTGCGGCCGCCATCAGCGCAGGCCGGCCTCGAGCGCGTCGAACAGGGTGCCGGCGATGTTCAGGCCGTACTGCGCGTCCAGCTCGCGCACGCAGGTCGGGCTGGTCACGTTGACCTCGGTCAGGTAATCGCCGATCACGTCCAGGCCGACGAAGCGCATGCCACGACGCTTCATCTCCGGGCCAACCTGGCCGGCGATCCAGCGGTCACGCTCGCTCAGCGGGCGCCCTTCGCCCCGGCCGCCGGCCGCCAGGTTGCCGCGGAACTCGTCACCCTGGGGAATGCGCGCCAGGCAGTAGTCGACCGGTTCGCCGTCGACCAGCAGGATGCGCTTGTCGCCGGCCGTGATGTCGGGAATGAACTTCTGGGCCAGCGCCAGCTTGCGGCCGCCGTCGGTCAGGGTTTCCAGGATCACGTTCAGGTTCGGATCGCCCTGGCCGCTGCGGAAGATCGAGCGGCCACCCATGCCATCCAGCGGCTTCAGCACGGCCTGGCCGTGTTCCAGGGCGAAGGCCTTCAACGCCTTGGCATCGCGGCTGACCAGGGTCGGCGGGCAGCACTGCGGGAACAGCAGGGCGGCCAGCTTCTCGTTGTAGTCGCGCAGGCCCTGCGGGTTGTTGACCACGCAGGCACCGGCAGCGGCGGCCACGTCCAGCACCTGGGTGTCGTAGATGTACTCGGCGTCGACCGGCGGGTCCTTGCGCATCAGCACGATCTGGCCGGGACCGAACTCGGTACGGCTGAACGCGCCCAGCTCATACCAGCCGGCCGGGTCGTCGCGAACCTGCAGCGGTGCGGTCTGGGCCACCGCCACGCCACCTTCCAGGGCCAGCCCGCCCGGCCGCACGTAGTGCAGGGCATGGCCGCGGCGCTGGGCTTCCAGCAGCATGGCGAAGGTGGTGTCCTTGGCGATCTTGATGTGGGCGATGGGGTCCATCACCACGATGACGTTCAACGGCATGGGCGCACCTGTCAGGCAAGGCGTTGATGGTAGCGGCAACGCCGGCCGCGCGCCTCCCCGCCGTACTGCAACGCAGCGTCCGCCTGCCGGCAGCGCAGTCATTGCGAACCCGGTCACGTTCAGCCGGGCGCCACCCCCTGCGCGGTAAGCCGGCCTTGAAGCGGGCGCGGAAAGTGCGATATAGATACGCTTTCGCAGCGGCTCCCGCCAGAGATTGGGCCGTGCGCTTGGGGATAGGCAATGACTGAAAACACGACTGCGGGCGGGGAACTCGCAGGACTCCGGGTGATGGTCATCGATGATTCGAAGACCATCCGCAGGACTGCGGAAACGCTGCTCAAGCGCGAAGGCTGCGAGGTGGTCACCGCCACCGACGGCTTCGAAGCGCTTGCCAAGATCGCAGACCAGCAGCCGCAGATCATCTTCGTCGACATCATGATGCCGCGCCTGGATGGCTACCAGACCTGTGCGCTGATCAAGGGCAACCAGCTGTTCAAGGCGACCCCGGTGATCATGCTGTCATCCAAGGATGGTCTGTTCGACAAGGCGCGGGGGCGCATCGTCGGCTCGGAGCAATACCTGACCAAGCCTTTCACGCGCGAAGAACTGCTGGGTGCCATCCGCACATACGTCAACGCCTGACCAGGGGGGAAAGGCACAATGGCTCGTATCGTCCTGATCGAGGATTCACCGACCGACCGCGCGGTGTTCACCCAGTGGCTGCGCCGTGCCGGCCACGAGGTGCTGGAAGCGGACAACGCCGAGGATGGCCTGCAGCTGGTCCGCGACCAGGTGCCGCAGCTGGTGCTGATGGACGTGGTCCTGCCCGGCATGAGCGGTTTCCAGGCCACCCGTGCAATGGCCCGTGATGCAGCGATCAAGCACATCCCGGTGATCATCGTCAGCACCAAGGCGATGGAAACCGACAAGGCCTGGGGCCTGCGCCAGGGCGCAGCCGATTACATCGTCAAGCCGCCGCGCGAGGATGAACTGATCGCGCGGATCAACGAACTGGTGGCCTGATGCGCTCGCCCTTCGACATCCTTGAAGCCTACGAACGGCGCAGCCTGGCCCACGCGGTGCAGCTGCCCGGGCGGCAGTTCGCCCAGGACCTGTGGCGTGGCGTCGGTTTCCGCGTCGGCCAGCGCCGGCTGGTGTCCGATTTCCGCGAAGTGGTGGAAATCGTGCCGATGCCGCCGGTGACCCCGGTGCCCTGCGCGCAGCCCTGGCTGCTGGGCGTGGGCAACCTGCGCGGCAACCTGTTCCCGGTGGTCGACCTGAAGTACTTCCTGGAAGGCACGCGCACCGTGCAGCAGGAAGGCCAGCGCGTGCTGATCATGCGCCAGGCCGGCGGCGACGTCGCACTGACCATCGATGAACTGTTCGGCCAGCGCAGCTTCGAGCAGGAACAGCAGATCGAGGCTGGCACCCTGGCCGAAGGTCGCTACGGCCATTTCGTTGACCGTGCCTTCCATGCCGACGGCCATGACTGGGGCGTGTTCTCGCTCTCGCTGCTGTCGCGCACCCCTGAATTCCGGCAAGCCGCGGCCTGAGGCCGGGCATCGCCCCCTGCATTGAAGATCGAGGTTGAACGATGAGTACTGCTTCGGACGCCACCAAGACCGGCAAGCTGCGGCTGGGCGGCAGCAACCTCTGGCTGTTCCTGCTGCTGGCATCGATGATCCTGTTCGGCGTCAACACCGGCGTCGCCACCTGGCAGGGCAGCCGCCTTGCCGACGCCGGCTCCAAGGCCGCCGACCTGCAGGTGCTGTCGCAGCAGCTGGCCAACCAGGGACGTGACGCGGTCGGCGGCAACGCCCAGGCCTTCACCGCCTTCAAGGCCACCCGCAACGCGATCGAACAGAACGTGTCGACGCTGCAGGGCCGCTATGGCAAGGAGCCGGGCGTGTCCGGTGCCATCGCCACCCTGGGCGAGACCTGGGCACCGTTGGGCAAGCAGGCCGGGCAGCTGGTGGCCAGCGAGCCCGCCGTGCTGGCGCTGGCCGGCAATGCCAACAACTTCACCGGCGCGGTGCCGGGCCTGCAGGCCCAGCTGAACGAGCTGGTGCGCGCGATGTCCGCCTCCGGCGCGCCGTCGTCGCAGGTGTACAGCGCACTGCAGCAGGTCGTGGTGGCCGGTTCGATGGCCCGCCGCGTGACCGAAATGCGTGCCGGTGGCAGCGCCGCGGCGACCTCCGGCGATGCGCTGGCGCGTGACATCACCGTGTTCTCGCAGGTGCTCGACGGCCTGCGCAACGGCAACGAGGAACTGGGCATCACCGCCGTGCGCGGTGCCGCCGCCGTGGCCGCGCTGGAGCAGTCGCAGCAGAAGTGGGAGGCGATGAAGCAGGATGCCGACGCGATCCTGGCCAGCTCGCGCCAGCTGTTCGCGGCGCAGTCCGCCGCCACCGCGCTGGGCCAGGGTTCGGCACACATGCTGGACGACAGCCGCAAGCTGTTCGATGCGTTCTCCTCGTTCGGCTCGGTGTCCGACACCCGCCTGTTCCCGAATTTCTGGATCGGCGTGGTGTCCGGTGCGCTGTCGCTGATCGCGATCATCGGCTTCGTCTCCACCAACGTGCGCAGCCGCTCGCGCGAGCAGGAACTGCGTTACCAGACCCAGGTGGAATTCAACAGCCGCAACCAGCAGGCGATCATGCGGCTGCTGGACGAAATCTCCTCGCTCGGTGAGGGTGACCTGACGGTGAAGGCCTCGGTGACCGAGGACATGACCGGCGCGATCGCCGACGCGATCAACTACGCGGTGGACGAGCTGCGCCACTTGGTGACCACCATCAACGACACCTCGGCCAAGGTCGCGATGTCCACCCAGGAAACGCAGGCCACCGCCATGCAGCTGGCAGAGGCGGCGGGCCACCAGGCCAACCAGATCACCTCGGCCTCGGACCGCATCGGCGAAATCGCGGCGAGCATCGAGCAGGTGTCGCGCAACTCGGCCGAGTCGGCCGACGTGGCGCAGCGCTCGGTGGTGATCGCCGCCGAAGGTGCCGGCGTGGTGCGCGAGACCATCCAGGGCATGGACCAGATCCGTGACCAGATCCAGGAAACCTCCAAGCGCATCAAGCGCCTGGGCGAGTCGTCGCAGGAAATCGGCTCGATCGTGGAGCTGATCAACGACATTTCCGAGCAGACCAACATCCTGGCGTTGAACGCGGCCGTGCAGGCGGCGTCGGCCGGTGAAGCGGGCCGCGGTTTCGCGGTCGTGGCCGACGAAGTGCAGCGCCTGGCAGAACGTACCTCGGGTGCGACCCGACGCATCGAAAACCTGGTCCAGGCCATTCAGGCCGACACCAACGAAGCGGTCACCTCGATGGAGCAGACCACGGCCGAAGTGGTGTCCGGTGCGCGCCTGGCCGAAGACGCCGGTACCGCGCTGACCGAGATCGAGCGCGTGTCCAACGCCTTGAACACCCTTATCAAGAACATCTCCATCGCCGCCCAGCAGCAGTCGGCCGCCGCCTCGGACATCACCCGCACCATGGGCGTGATCCGGCAGATCACCGGCCAGACCTCGCAGGGTGCCGGGCAGACGGCAGAGTCGATCGGCCACCTCGCGCAGCTGGCGGCGGACCTGCGCCGTTCGGTCGCCGACTTCAAGCTGCCGGCGTGACGCGGGCAGGGCGGCGAGCAAGGAACCAGTCGATGAAGCATTTCCATTCCCCACGCCAGAACTCGCGCGGCTTCCGCGCGGCGGCGAACGGAGCGCGTCCATGAGCAGTCTGCGCGATGCGATGAGCCACGCAGCGCTGGGCTGGGTCAAGCCCGAGCTGGACGAGACCCTGCGCCAGGTGCGCAACGAGGTCGAGTACTACGCGGAAGATCCGACCGATGCCAGCCGCATGCGCATCTGCGCCGGCTACCTGCATCAGGTGCAGGGCACCCTGCGCATGGTCGAGCTGTATGCCCCGGCGATGGTGGCCGAAGAGCTGGAACAGCTGGCCAACGCCATCGGCGCCGGCCGTGTGGCCGACCGTGATGAAGCCTGCGCGACCCTGATGCGCGGCAGCGTGCTGCTGCCGGACTATCTGGAACGCCTGCAGAACGGCCATCGCGACATTCCGATCGTACTGATGCCGCTGCTCAACGAGATCCGCGCGTCGCGTGGCGAAGAGGGCGTCAATGACAGCGTGCTGCTGGCCTTTGCGCCGGACAGCGTCACCGCCACCGAGGCCGAGCTGGACCATGCCCGTGGCAGCCTGAGCGGGCGCAACCGCGAGCTGCTCGACACGGTCGGCAGCGCGGTGAAGGAAGAACTGCTGCGCATCAAGGATGCGCTTGACCTGCACCTGCGCACCGGCGGTGCGCCGGAACAGCTGCAGACCCAGGCCAACGAGCTGGGCGCGGTGGCCGATACGCTGGGCATGATGGGCCTGGGCGTGGCCCGTGGCGTGGTCGTGCAGCAGCGCGACGCGCTGCGTGGCGTGGTCGAGGGCCGCCAGCAGATCGACGAGAACCTGCTGCTGGATATCGCCGGTGCGTTGCTGTACGTCGATGCCTCGCTGGACGACCAGGTCGCCCATCTGGGCGCCGGCGGCAGTGGCGAGGACGATCCGAGCGCGGTGGAGAACCGGCGCACGGTGGAAGTGCTGGCCCATGAAGCCATCGCCAACTTCTCCGCCGCCCGCGAGCATTTCGTCGCCTTCATCGAAACCAGCTGGAACCATGCCGAGCTGCAGGACGTGCCGCGCCTGCTGGGCGATGTGTCCGGCGCGCTGCGCATGCTCGACCTGGGCACCGCCGCCGATTACCTGCGTGGCGTGCAGCAGTACATCGAGGCCGAACTGATCGGCCGCCAGCGCGTGCCCAGCGGCCGCCAGCTGGACACCCTGGCCGATGCCATGGCCAGCCTGGAGTACTACCTGGAAGCCCTGCGCGACCGCCGCCCGGGCCGCGAGGACATCCTCGAAATCACCCGCAGCAGCCTCGAGGCGCTGCGCTACTGGCCGCTGCCCGAGCGCAATGCCGTCGCGCCGGATGCGCTGGCGGTACTGCAGGTCGAACCGGAGCCGGTTACCCTGCAGGCCGAACCGCTGCAGCCGGAACGCATCGAGATTCCGGTGCAGCCTGCCGCGCCTGCTGCCGGCGACGTGCCGACGCCGCTGCCGGACTTCACCTTTGATCCGCCGCCGGCCACCCCGGCGCCGATGGTGTCCGACAATCGCCTGATGTTCGGTGCATTGGGCACCGTGGCCGCCGTGGCCGCCGGCACCGGTGATGCCGATGCCTCGCCGTTGCCGACGCACGATGATGCGGAGGCACCGCTGGTCTTCGCGGCGTCCAGCGCACCTGCACCGGATGTCCCGCAGTGGGAGTTGGCGCCGTTCCATCCGGAGGCCGACGCGGTCGCGCCTGCCGATGACGAACGCAGCCCGACCTTCGCCAGTTTCGATCCGGTCAGTTTCGAACTGGCTGACAGCGGTCACTCCGATGCACCGCAGTGGTCGCTGTCCGAGGCGCCGCAGGTGCTTGAGGAAAGCGCAGCGCCTGCAATCGACGAGACGACGGACGCCGTGGTTTCGTCCGCGACCGGATTCGATGCTGCACCGGTGTTTGATCCGGTAGCGGCCGAGCAGGACGCGGTTGCCGAGGCCGACGACGTGGTGTTCCGCTTCGACGCCGATGCATTGGACAACGCTGACGACGTGCTGTCGCTGCATGCGATGGAAACGCTGTCGCTGGATGATGACGCCGGGTTGCATCCGTCGCTGGAGATCGTCGATGCCGTGGCGCTGTCGCCGGCCGATGCATCGCCTGCGGCGGAGGTCGAGGTGGACGAGGCTCCGGTTGACCTGCCGGCACCGTCGATCACGCCGCCGTCGATCGAAGCGCCAGCCCCAGCAGCGGAAACCTCGGCACCGGCCGTGTCGGTGATCGATATCGACACCATCGCGCCGATTGATTTCAGCGAGGCCGATGCCCAGTTCTTTGCCGAGCTGAGTGCAGCCGCTGCCGGCTTCAATCCGCAGGCGATGCCTGCCGCGGCGGCACCGGAGGCGGTGGTTGCGACCGACACCGACGCCAATGCCGACGCGAATGCGGGCTTCGACGCCGGCTTCGACGACGACGCCGAGAACATCGACGAGGACATCCGCGAGGTATTCCTGGAAGAGTTCGACGACGAGCTGGCCAATCTCGGCACGCTGCTGCCGGCGTGGCGCATGCAGCCGGACAACATGGACCGGCTGCGTCCGATCCGCCGCATCTTCCATACCCTCAAGGGCAGTGGCCGCCTGGTGGGCGCACGCACGCTGGGCGAGTTCGCGTGGAAGATCGAAGGCATGCTCAACCGCGTGCTGGATGGCAGCCGCGCCGCGTCGCCGGCGGTGCTGGCGATGGTCGACAACGCACATGCGGCGCTGCCACAGCTGAACGCAGCGCTGCGCCACGGCCAGCGCATCAGCGTCGACCTGCAGGCCATGCAGGCCATTGCCGATCGTGTCGGTGCAGGCGAGGAGACCTACTACGTACCGCTGCCGGGTGCGGCTGCGCCGGTTGTACCGGTTGCCGAAGCTGACGGCGAAGACGAGATCAGCCGCATTCTCGACGCCGAGGCTGCCGCTTCGGCGCCGACCGATACCGTCGTGGAGGCCGAAGTCGCCGGCACGCCGGCCAACATCGACAGCGTGCTGCGCGAGATTCTCGAGGCCGAGGTGGAAGTCCACCAGGCCACCCTGCAGGACTGGCTGCGTTCGGCGCAGCAGGCACCGCAACCGGTCAGCGATGCACTGCTGCGCGCGGTGCACACCATGAACGGCGCCTTCGCGATGACCGAAGTGCCCGAGATCACGGCTGTGACCGGCGGTGCGGAGTCCTACATCAAGCGCGCACTGGCCGCCGAGGTGGTCCCGGGTGATGAAGGCGTGGCCGCCCTGGATGCGACCGCGCAGGCGATCACCGCCACCATGGAAGCGTTGCAGGCCGAACAGCCGCGCATTGCGCCGCAACAGGTCCTGGCACAGCGCCTGCAGGCGCTTGCTGGCGAGCTGCCGGAAGCGCGCTGGCCGATGGTGGGCCTGGAAGACGAAGAAGACGATCTGGCGCTGGATGACCAACCCACAGCGGAATCGGATGTGGAAGCATCGACGGCCATCGCGTCCGGAACCGATGCTGTGCCGCTTTCGCTCGTCGCACCGGAGCAGGAACCTGAGGCACATGACGATGCTGCGCAAGCTCCGGTCGCCGACGTGGCGATCGAAGCCGGGCTGGAGGTCGGTGAGCTGACGGCCAGCGACGATCTTTCGCGCTACTTCGATGCCGGATGGCCGTCCGTGCCGGGTGAGGAGGAGGCGTCGCTGCCGGTGGTCGACTCGATCCAGGTGGCCGACGATGTGCCAGGCGTTGCCGTAGCCGGCGTCGAGGTGGAGTCCGAAAGCGTGCCGCCGTTGTCCGACGATGCCGGTTTGACCGTCGTGGATGATCTGTCGCCGTATCTGGATGCCAGTGCGCTGCCGGTCGACGACCGTGACGCCGAAGAGATCCCGGCCGCTGTCGAAGCCGTCGCATCTGACCTGAATGCGCCATCGGCCGATCACGCGCACGTCGCTGATGCCGTGGCGTTCGAAACGCCTGCTGCACTGCCACTCGACAGCGAGCTGTCGAGCCTGCAGGATGAAATGGCTGCGCCGGGGTTTGCAGAACCGGTCTCGCTGGAAGCCGCGCTCGAGGCCGGCCTGCACGTGATCGACGAAGAGCAGCCCCTGGCCGACGACGGGCAATGGCCCGTGCTCGGCCTGCAGGCCAGCGAACTCGCGCCGGGCGAGGCGGAAGCCTTTGCCGAGGATGCGGACGTCGGCGGGGAGGCGGCGATCGGTGAAGGAGAGAGCGCCGATCAGCCGTCCCCGGCGACGGTGAATGAGGAGATCGCGGAGGCGGCTGCGCCGGCCACCGCCGAACCGGTGCGCTTCTTCGAACTGGAAGACGCGCCGGGCCAGGCGGACGTCCACGCCGAAGCCGCCGACGTCGATGCGGTTGCGGTATCGGATGCCGTGGCAGCCGGTGCGCGCGAAGCCGACGTGCCTGAAGCCGTGACACCTGACGTCCTTGCCATGCCGGTGCTGGAAGACAGCGCCGATGCGCTCGACTTCAGCGTCTACGATCGCGAGCTGGTCGACATCTTCGTCGAGGAAGGCAAGGACCTGCTCGACCACTGCGATGGCCTGATCAGCGAGCTGCGCGATGCGCCGCAGGACCGCGAGGTGCTGGCCGGCCTGCAGCGTGACCTGCATACCCTGAAGGGTGGTGCACGCATGGCTGGCATCAACGCCATCGGCGATCTCGGCCACAGCATCGAATCGTTGCTGGAAGCCGTCGCCGCCGGTCGCACCGAGATCGAACGCCGCGATGTGCAGTTGCTGGAGCGCGGATTCGATCGCCTGCACCAGCTGCTGACCCGCACCGGTGAGCACCGCGTGGTGGAACCGGCGCAGGATCTGGTCGACGCGTTCGAAGTGCGTACCACGACCGATATCGCCGCTGCGGCGGCCGCGGCAGCGGCCGCCAACGTGGCGAGCGTCGCGGAAGCCGCGTCGGCACCGGTCGCCAGCCCGGCGCCGGCACTGCTCGATGCGCCGTTGTCGGCACCGTTGCCGGCTGAAGGCGTGGTCGATGAAGATCCGCTGGCGCGCCCGCAGCAGGAACAGGTGCGCGTGCGCGCGGATCTGCTCGACCGCCTGGTCAACCATGCCGGTGAAGTGGCGATCTACCGCTCGCGCCTGGAACAGCAGCTTGGCGCCTTCCGCGGCGCGATGGGCGAACTGGAGCGCACCAATGCGCGACTGCGCGACCAGCTGCGCCGCCTCGACCTGGAAACCGAAGCGCAGATCGTCGCCCGCTACCAGCGTGAGCAGGACCAGGCCGATCAGAAGTTCGATCCGCTGGAACTGGACCGCTTCTCCACCCTGCAGCAGCTCAGCCGTGCGCTGAACGAATCGGCGGCCGACCTTGGCGGCCTGCAGGGCGTGCTCGACGATCTGTCACGCCAGTACGACTCGCTGCTGCAGCAGCAGTCGCGCGTCAGCTCCGAGCTGCAGGACGGCCTGATGCGTGCGCGCATGGTGCCGTTCGATGGCCTGGTGCCGCGCCTGCGCCGCGTGGTCCGCCAGTCCGGCATGGATACCGGCAAACAGGTGCACCTGACCCTGGAAGGCACCCACGGCGAACTGGACCGCAACGTTCTCGACCGCATGGTCGCGCCGCTGGAGCACATGCTGCGCAACTCGGTGGCCCACGGCCTGGAAGCGCCGGAACAGCGTCGTGCCGCCGGCAAGCCGGAAGAGGGCGAAGTCGCCATCCGCCTGCACCGTGAAGGCTCGGAAATCGTGCTGGAAGTGGCCGATGACGGTGCCGGTCTGGACCGCGAAGCGATCCGCCGCCGTGCCATCGATCGTGGCCTGCTGGCCGCCGATGCGCAGCCGAACGAGCAGGAACTGGACAACCTGATCTTCGCCTCCGGTTTCTCCACCGCCGACCAGGTCAGCCAGCTGGCCGGTCGTGGCGTGGGCATGGACGTGGTGCGCAACGAAGTGCGCCAGCTCGGCGGCTCGGTCGACATCCAGTCGGTGCGTGGCCAGGGCGTGCGCTTCACCCTGCGCCTGCCGCAGACGCTGGCCGTCACCCAGGCGGTGTTCGTGCAGATCGGCGAAACCACCTTCGCCGTGCCGGTGGCCTCGGTCAGTGGTATCGGCCGCCTGTCGCGCGAGCGCTTCGAGGCCGCCGACAGCAGCTACCGCTACAGCGGCGAAGACTATCCGCTGTATGACCTCGGCAGCCTGGTCGGGCAGGCCCCGGCACGCGCCGATGGCCAGGACCAGGTGCCGCTGCTGCTGGTGCGTGCCGGTGACCTGCGTGCTGCCGTGGCGATCGACCAGGTGCTGGGCAACCGCGAAATCGTGGTCAAGCCGGTCGGCCTGCAGATCGCATCGGTACCGGGCATCTACGGTGCCACCATCACCGGCGATGGCCGCGTGGTGGTGATCCTGGACGTCGCGCCGCTGGTGCGCCGTTTCCTGGCCAATCCGACGGCACCGGTGCTGGCCAATGCGCCGCGCGACGAACGCCAGGTGCCGCTGGTGATGGTGGTCGATGACTCGCTGACCATGCGCAAAGTGACCGGCCGCATCCTGGAACGCCACAACTTCGAAGTCAGTGTCGCCCGCGATGGCGTGGAAGCACTGGAGCGGCTGGAAGAGCGCGTGCCGGACCTGATGCTGCTGGATATCGAGATGCCGCGCATGGATGGTTACGAGCTGGCCACCGCGATGCGTGCCGACCCGCGCTACAAGGATGTGCCGATCGTGATGATCACCTCGCGCAGCGGCGACAAGCACCGCCAGCGCGCCTTCGAGATCGGTGTCCAGCGTTATCTGGGCAAGCCGTACCAGGAACTGGACCTGATGCGTAACGTGTACGACCTGCTGGGGATCGCCCGTGTCCGTGAGTGAAACCCATCCGGCCCCGGCCGTCGCCCTGCTGGCCCGCCCCGGTGCGGCGCGCGAACGCCTGCGCGAGGCGCTGTCGCATGCAGATGTGCAGCTGGTCCTGGAAGATGATCCGAACGGCCTGGAGCCACAGGTCCTGCAGGCTGCGGATCCACAGTTTGTGGTGATCGCGCTGGAATCTGCCATCGAGGATGCACTGGAACGGCTGGAAGCCGTGCTCTCGGCACCGGGGTTGACCCTGGTGTTCGATGAGGCCGAGCTGGCCGCACGCCGCGACGGCTGGGAGGCCCAGCGTTGGGGGCGCCATCTGGCCGCCAAGCTGCATGGCCACCAGCAGGTGTTGCCGCCGGGTGCCGAGGAAGAGCCCAGCCTGCAGCTGGAGCCCGGCCATCCGGCGCCCGCGCCGGCGCCGCAGGAAGAAGCCCTGCAGCCGCACCTGGAGCAGGCGCTGAGCTGGGCCGATGAGGTTCCGGCAGACGGCCTGTATTCGCCGCCAGCACACCTGCACGAACCGATCGCGCTGGAGCAGGCCCTGGCGGCGCTGCAGCCGGTCGTGCCCGAACCCCTGGAGCCGCCTTTGCCGCCGCCGCAGGCGCTGGCCGAACCGGCGATGCCCGCGGCACCGCCGATCTCCTTCGATCACACTGCCTGGTCGCTGGTCGAGGAATCGATCGAAGCGCCGGTACCGGCAGAAGCCGTGGCCCCAGTCTCCGCGCCGCAGCCCTCCTTCGATACCGATCATCTGAGCCTGGTCGATCTGGATGCCGCCGCCCCGGCCGGTGCGCGCGCCGCGTCGCTGCTGGTGCTGGCCGGCATCGGTGGCCCGGATGCCTTGCGTCGCCTGCTCGGCGCACTGCCCGCGTCGTTGAGCGTGCCGGTGCTGGTGCACATGCGCCTGGATGGTGGCCGCTACGGCAACCTGGTCAAGCAGATGTCGCGCGTTTCGCCGTTGCCGGTGCAGCTGGCCGAGGCCGGCCAGCACGCCGTACCGGGCGAGGTCCACGTGCTGGCCGATGATATCGGCGTGCGCGCGGCCAGCGATGGCCTGCATTTCCAGAGCGATGCCACTGGTATCTCGCTCGCTGCATTGCCGGCCGAACACACCGCGCTGGTGCTGCTCAGCGGCGCCGACCTGGCCCACGTCGGCCCGGCGCTGGACCTGGCGGCTGCCGGTGCGTGGGTGGCCGGGCAGGTGGGCGAGGGCTGCTACGACCCGGCTGCAGCCACTGCGGTGGTTGCTGCCGGCATGGTGGCCGGTGAACCGCAGGAACTGGCGCAGGCGATTGCCGCGCGCTGGGGTGAGCAGGACGACAACGGAGAAGCACCATGAGCTACGCCAGCAATGACGAAATCCGCGGCGTCCTGATCCAGGCCGGCAACGAGCGCGTACTGCTGCCCAATGCCACCGTGGCCGAAATGATGTCGCGCGTGCCGGTGCAGCCGGTCTCCGATGCGCCGCGCTGGCTGGTTGGCGAAATCGGCTGGCACGGCTGGCAGGTGCCGCTGGTGTCGTTCGCACGCCTTTCCGGGCTGGGCGAGGAGACGGTGGCCGGCCACAACAAGGTGGTGGTGCTGAAGTCGCTCAGCGGCAACGCTCAGCGCCCGTACTACGCGCTGCTGACGCAGAACTTCCCGCAGCTGATCTCGGTGCCACGCGATGGCCTGCTGGCCGACGCGTCCGAAGAAACCCTGCCGCAGATCGTGCACATGCGCGTGCTGCTGGGTGAGCAGAGCGCGCTGCTGCCGAACCTGGACGCGCTGGAAGCGGCGCTGGATTCGCTGGCGGCCTGATCGGGCATCCGCCGGTCGGATTCCCGGTCGTGCCGGCCGCTGGCCGGCAATCTCATTATTCCCTGGATGCCGGGCAGCGGCCGGCACTACCACGAACCAGCCCTATCCCAGGTCGCCCAACCGCGCCTGCAACGCCGCGATCGCGGCCAGTCCGGCCGTTTCCGTGCGCAGGATCCGCGGCCCCAGTTGCAGCCCCTGGAATCCCGCCGCGGCCAGTTGATCGCGGTCGCGCGGCGACCAGCCGCCTTCCGGGCCGATCGCAATCACGATGCCGCCGGCGGGAGCGGCTTGCAGCGTCGACAGGCGATGCGCCCCCTGCGGATCCAGGGTCAGCCGCAGCGAATCGGCGGGCAGCGCCGCCGCAGCCTGCGCCAGCGACAGCGGGGATCCCACCTGTGGAATGCGCGCACGCCCGGATTGTCCGCAGGCCGAGGTCACCACGTTGTTCCAGTGCGCCACGCGCTTCTCGGCCCGTGCCGCATCCAGCTTCACCTCGGTGCGCTCGGCATTGACCGGAAGGATCGCGGCCACGCCCAGCTCGGTCGCCTTCTGCAGGATCAGGTCCATCTTCTCGCCACGGGCGATGCCCTGCAGCAGGGTGATCGCCAGCGGCGATTCGGTGTCGATGGCCTGCACCGCGTCGATGCGCACCTGCACCTCACGCTTGCCGGCCACGGTCAGCGTGGCGCTGTAGTCATGGCCGTCGCCGTTGAACAGCACGCAGGTGTCTCCCTCGCGCAGGCGCATCACCCGCACCAGATGGTTGGCGGTCTCTTCCGGCAGGGTCACGGTCTGGCCGCTGTGCAGCGCCAGGTCGATGGGGCAGCGGGTCACGCGCATGCAATCGCCTCGTCGATGGCCGCCAGCGTGGTGTGCGCCAGCAGTTCCAGTTGTTCGTCATCCACACAATAGGGTGGCATCCAGTACAGCACGTCGCCCAGTGGGCGCAGCACCACGCCGCGCTTGAGCGCGGCCTTGTAGGCCTGCAGGCCCAGCCGCAGGCCCGGATCGAACGGCGTGCGCTTGTCGCCGTCGCGCGACAGCTCGAAGGCCACCACCATGCCGGCCTGGCGCACGTCGGCCACGTGCGGGTGGTCGGCAAACGGTGCCGCCAGCTTGCCCATCACCGAGGCGATGCCCCGGTTGCGCGCGATCACATCGTCGTCGCGGAAGATGTCCAGCGTTGCCAGCGCTGCGGCGCAGGCCAGCGGGTTGCCGGTGTAACTGTGCGAATGCAGGAAGGCGCGCTCGCGCGAGTCGTCGAGGAAGGCGTCATACAGCGCCTGCGTCGCCAGTACGGCGGCCAGTGGCAGGAAGCCGCCGGTCAGTCCCTTGGACAGGCACATCAGGTCCGGCATCACCCCGGCCTGCTCGCAGGCGAACAGGGTGCCGGTGCGGCCGAAGCCGGTGGCGATCTCGTCGGCGATCATGAACGCGCCATGGGCATCGCACAGTTCGCGCACGCGCTGCAGGTAGACCGGGTCATGCATGCGCATGCCGCCGGCACACTGCAGGCGCGGTTCCAGGATCACCGCGCAGATCTCGCCCGGGTGCTGGTCGAACAGCGTGGCCAGGCCATCGGCTGCCTGCCGCGCGCGATCGGCCGCGCTCTGGCCGGGTTCGGCCAGGTAGGCATCGGGCGAGGGTGCGAACAGGCCTTCGGCCAGCAGCGGTGCATAGACGCGGCGATACAGCGGAATGTCGCCCAGCGCCAGCGCGCCCAGGGTTTCGCCGTGGTAGCCGTTTTCGAGCGCGATGAAGCGTGTGCGGCGCGGCTCTCCGCGGTTCTGGAAGTACTGGAAGGCCATCTTCAGCGCCACTTCCACGCCGGCTGAACCATTGTCGGCATAGAACACCTTGGCCAGCGGCTCGCGGCCGGGCTGGCGGGGGGCCAGCGCCAGCAGGCGTTCGGCCAGGGTGATCGCCGGCTCGTGGCCGAAGCCGGCCAGCATCACCTGTTCCAGCTGCCCGGCCTGGGCGGCGATGGCGCCACCGATGCGCGGTTCGGCGTGGCCGAACAGATTGGTCCACCAGCTGCTCACCGCATCCAGATAGCGGTTGCCGTCGTGGTCGATCAGCCAGGCACCTTCGCCACGGGCGATCGGCACCAGCGGCAGGGTGTCCGGATGCTCACGCATCTGCGTGCACGGGTGCCACAGCACCTGCAGGTCGCGCTGCCGCCAGTGGCGGGCCAGCGGGGAGGGGGTTGGGTCTGCTAGCATTTCGGGCTCATGAACATGTTGCTGCCTGCACATTCTATCGGCCCCGGCGCAGCCGCCGGTCGCCGCGGAGATTCCGCATGAACGATGACCGTGCCGGCCGTCGCTTGCCGATCATCCATCGGATCACCGATGAGGAGAACGGCCCCTTCCAGCGCCAGCACCTGGACCTGGAGTTCTCCAACGGTGAACGCCGCCGCTTCGAGCGCCTGGTCAGCCGTGGGCACGGTGCGGTGGTGGTGGTGCCGATGCTCGACGACGAAACCGTGCTGCTGGTACGTGAATACGCCGCCGGCATGCACCGTTACGAACTGGGGCTGGTGAAGGGCCGGATCGATGCCGGCGAGACGCCTGAGCAGGCGGCCGACCGCGAACTGAAGGAAGAAGCCGGTTATGGTGCGCGCCGGGTCGACGTGCTGCGCGCGATGACCCTGGCCCCGACCTACATGAGCCACCAGTCGTGGCTGGTGGTGGCGCGCGACCTGTACCCGGAAAAACTGGCCGGCGACGAGCCCGAAGAGCTGGAAGTGGTGCCGTGGAAGCTGGCCGAACTGGACCAGCTGATGCTCCGCGAGGACTTCTCCGAGGGACGCTCGCTGGCGGCGCTGTTCATTGCCCGCCAGTGGCTGCAGGGAACGCGATGATCAAGCTGACGACGGACCTGCGCGAGACCGCCATCGCCATCGCCCAGGAAGCCGGACAGGCCATCATGCAGGTGTATGCCGATGGCTTCGACGTGCAGATCAAGGACGACAACAGCCCGGTCACCGCCGCTGACCTGGCCGCCAACCAGGTCATTGAGCTGGGCCTGCGCCAGCTGACCCCGGACCTGCCGATCCTGTCCGAGGAATCGGCGCAGGTGGGCTGGGAGCAGCGCCGCCACTGGGGCGCCTATTGGCTGGTGGACCCACTCGACGGCACCCGCGAGTTCGTCAAGCGCAACGGTGAGTTCAGCGTCAACATCGCCTTGATCTACCAGGGCGCGCCGGCCTTCGGCGTGGTGCTGGCGCCGGTTACCGGCATCGTCTGGCATGCCATGCGCGGCGAACTGGCCTATCGGCGGCAGGGCCTGCACGACACCGTGCTGCGTACCCGCACGCCGGCCACTGCTCCGCTGCGCGTCGCCGCCAGCCGTTCGCACCGCTCGCCGGAAACCGAGGCGCTGCTGGCGCGCATGGGCCGCATCGAGACCATCGCGCAGGGCTCGTCGCTGAAATTCTGCCGGATTGCCGAAGGCGGCCTGGATGTCTATCCGCGGCTCGGCCCGACCTCCGAATGGGATACCGCCGCCGGCCAGTGCGTGCTGCATGCCGCCGGTGGCGCGGTGCTGTCGGCGGCGACCGGCAAGCCGTTCCGCTACAACCGCCGCGAGACCCTGTTGAACGGCGATTTCATTGCCCTTGGTGATACCAGCCTGCCGTGGCGCGACTGGTTGTCCGACTGAACCTGGAGGACGCATGAGCGCGCACGACACCCCTACCACCGGCAGCGCCGCCAGCAACGAACTCGAGCGCCTGCTGTCGATCATGGCGCGACTGCGCGATCCGCAGGGCGGCTGCCCGTGGGACCTGGAACAGGACTTCGCGACCATCGCGCCGTACACCATCGAGGAAGCCTACGAGGTCGCCGATGCGATCGACCGGGGAGACCTGGACGACCTCTGCGACGAGCTCGGCGACCTGCTGCTGCAGGTGGTGTTCCACGCACGCATGGCCGAGGAGCAGGGGGCATTTGCCTTCGCCGAGGTCGCCCGTGCGATCAGCGACAAGATGCAGCGCCGTCACCCGCACGTGTTTGCCGATGTCAGCGTCGACGATGCCGATGGGGTGATGCGCAACTGGGAGGCGATCAAGCGCGCAGAGCGTGCCGCCAAGGGCGAGCAGGACACCTCCGCACTGGCCGGTATCTCGCGTGGCCTGCCGGAATGGCAGCGCGCCGTGAAGCTGCAGTCGCGCGCGGCCAAGGTCGGTTTCGACTGGCCGGGCCCGCGGCCGGTGCTGGACAAGGCAGCCGAGGAGCTGCAGGAGCTGCGTGAGGAATTCGAGCGCGGCGATATCGCAGGCAACAAGGCGCGCCTGCAGGAAGAACTGGGCGACCTGCTGTTCGTCTGCGCCAACCTGGCCCGGCACGCCGATATCGATCTGGGCGCCGCACTGCGCGGGGCCAACCACAAGTTCGAGCGGCGCTTCCGCGCGATGGAAGCGCAGGCCGCCGCGCAGGGCGAGGCGCTGGCCGCACTGGACCTGGATGCGCAGGAAGCGCTGTGGCAGCACGCCAAGGCAGCGGAAAAGGCGTGAAGACGCTCGGCCTGTTCCTGCTGACCGCGCTCGCCGAGATCATCGGTTGCTATCTGCCGTGGCTGTGGCTGCGCAAGGGGGGCAGCGCCTGGCTGCTGCTGCCGGCGGCGGCCAGCCTGGCCCTGTTCGCGTGGTTGCTGACCCTGCACCCCACCGCCAGTGGACGGGTCTATGCCGCCTACGGTGGCGTCTACATCGGCACCGCGCTGTTCTGGTTGTGGCTGGTCGACGGCATCCGCCCCAGCCGCTGGGACCTGTTCGGTGCAGCCCTGTGCCTGGCCGGCATGGCGGTGATCATGTTCGGTCCGCGCGCGCCTTCGGTGTAGCGTCGAGCCAGACGCGACCGCTCCCGCTCTTCTGTAGCGTCGAGCCATGCTCGACTGCTTCCCTGAGGGCCAGCCGAGCATGGCTCGACGCTACAAAGGCAGTGCCACCGGATCATGCAATGCCTTGTCGAAATCGGCGAGGTCGCCCAGGCCGCTTTCCCTCCCGGGAAGGCGCATGATGGCGGTGACCACGGCCCCCGGAGCACGCATATGTCCCGCTTCGCCAGCTTCCGCGAGTTCTATCCGTTCTATCTCAGCGAGCACCGCCACCCGGTCTCGCGGCGGCTGCATTTCATCGGCAGCTGCGGGGTGCTGCTGCTGGTGGCTGCTGCCGTGTTGCGCGGCCAGCCGCTGCTCCTGCTGGGCGCTCTGTTCTGCGGTTACGGATTCGCCTGGGTCGGCCATTTCTTCTTCGAGAAGAACCGCCCGGCGACCTTCCGGCATCCGCTGTATTCATTCATGGGCGACTGGGTGATGTTCGCCGATATCTTGCGCGGGCGGGTGCCCTGGTAGCTTCGCTGTGCCGGCCGTCCTCACGCGCTATGCTGGGGCCTGGGCGACATAGATAAGGAAAGCGCGATGTTCCCGACCATGTTCTTTACCGTGGTACTGGCCTTCGTGGCCGTGGTGATCCTGTTCAAGGCGGTGCGGATGGTGCCGCAGGGGTATGAATGGACCGCTGAGCGCTTCGGCCGTTACACCCACACCATGACGCCGGGCCTGCACTTCCTGATCCCGATCGTCTACGGCGTCGGGCGCAAGGTGAACATGATGGAACAGGTACTGGATGTGCCCAGCCAGGAAGTGATCACCAAGGACAACGCCGCCGTGCGCGTGGATGGCGTGGTGTTCTTCCAGGTACTCGATGCGGCCAAGGCCGCCTATGAAGTGGCCAACCTGGAAGTGGCGATGATCGCCCTGGTGCAGACCAACATCCGGACCGTGATCGGTTCGATGGACCTGGATGAATCGCTCAGCCAGCGCGAGGTGATCAATGCGCAGTTGCTGAGCGTGGTCGACCATGCCACCAACCCGTGGGGCGTGAAGGTCAACCGCATCGAGATCCGTGACATCCAGCCGCCGCGAGACCTGTTGGATGCGATGGCGCGGCAGATGAAGGCCGAGCGCGAGAAGCGCGCACAGATCCTTGAGGCAGAGGGGTCAAGGCAGTCGGAGATCCTGCGCGCCGAAGGCGAGAAGCAGGCCACGGTGCTGGAGGCCGAAGGTCGCCGTGAAGCGGCGTTCCGGGACGCCGAGGCCCGCGAGCGCCTGGCCGAGGCCGAGGCCATGGCGACCAAAGTGGTGTCGGCGGCGATCGCCGAGGGTGACGTCCAGGCGATCAATTACTTCGTCGCCCAGAAATATGTGGAAGCCTTCAAGGAACTGGCCAGTTCGCCGAACCAGAAGCTGGTGCTGATGCCGATGGAGGCAAGCGGGGTGATCGGTTCGATTGCCGGCGTGGCTGAGCTGGCCAAGCAGGCGCTGGCCGACCAGGACAGCAAGGTCGCCAGCAAGCGGCCACCACCGATCGGAGGCTGACATGCGCTGGGAAGTCGTAGGCTGGGGCGCCTTGGCACTGCTGCTGTTCGCGGCCGAGGCGCTGGCACCGGGGGCGTTCATGCTGTGGATCGGCATCGGCGCGGCGGCGGTGTTCGTGCTGGTGGCGGTGTTCGGCGATATCCCGCTGCTGTGGCAGGTGGTTGCCTTCGTGCTGTTGAGCGTTGTCTCGATCCAATGCTACCGACGCTGGGGGCGGCCCCGCGCCCGGCCTAGCGATGCGCCGCTGCTCAACCGCCGCACGGAACAACTGATCGGCCGGGTCGTGGCACTGCAGCAGGGGATCGTTGATGGCCATGGACGGGTCAGCATCGACGACGCGTCCTGGCAGGTGAGCGGTCCGGAGTTGCCTGCGGGTACGTGGGTGCGGGTGCGCAGCGTGCAGGGCACGGTGCTGGTGGTCGAGGACGCAGGCCGCCCTCTGTAGAGCCGAGCCCACGCTCTGCTCCCACACGAAGAGCAGCCGGGCATGGGCTCGGCTCTACAGCTCCGGCGCTGCGCTGCGGCACGCCTGCGGGCGACCGATCTGGGATAATGGGGATTCTTGTTTCCTCTGCTGCCGGACCCGGTCATGACCCAGAAGACGCTGCTCAACGATACCCACCGCGCCCTTGGCGCCAAGATGGTCGATTTCGGGGGTTGGGACATGCCCATCCACTACGGCTCGCAGCTGGACGAACACCACCTGGTGCGCCGCGAGTCCGGTGTGTTCGACGTCAGCCACATGACCGTGGTCGACCTGCGCGGTGACCAGGTCAAGCCGTTCCTGCGCCGCCTGCTGGCCAACTCGGTCGACAAGCTGAAGGTGACCGGCAAGGCGCTGTACTCGTGCATGCTGAATCCGCGCGGCGGCGTCATCGATGACCTGATCGTCTACTACCTGGGCGACGATTTCTTCCGCATGGTGGTCAATGCCTCCACCCGCGAGAAGGACCTGGCGTGGCTGCGCGAGCAGGCGGCACCGTTCGGCGTTTCCGTCGAGCAGCGCCCGGACCTGGCCATCCTCGCCGTGCAGGGCCCGCAGGCGCGCGACATCGTGATCGGCCTGGCCCGCGAAGCCGACCGTGCAGCGCTGACCAAGCTGGGCCGCTTCGCCGCCCTGCAGGCGCAGTCCGACGACGGCGTCGAGCTGTTTGTCGCCCGCACCGGCTACACCGGTGAAGACGGTTTCGAGATCCTGCTGCCGCAGGATGCCGTGGTCGCCTTCTGGAACCGCCTGCTGGCGGCAGGCGTGAAGCCGGCCGGGCTCGGCGCGCGCGACACCCTGCGCCTGGAAGCCGGCATGAACCTGTACGGCCAGGACATGGACGAAGCGATCAGCCCGTATGAAGCGGCGCTGGCCTGGACCGTGTCGCTGGACGAAGGCCGCGACTTCATCGGCCGCGACGTGCTGGAGGCGCAGAAGGCAGCCGGCACCGCGCGCCAGATGATCGGCCTGGTGATGGACGAGAAGGGCGTGCTGCGCCACGGCCAGGCGGTGACCACCGCTGGCGGCCAGGGCGAGATCCTGTCCGGCACCTTCTCGCCGACTCTGGCCAAGGGCATCGCCTTCGCCCGCGTGCCGGCCGGTGAACTCGGCGAGGTCACCGTCGACATCCGCGGCCGGCAGGTGCCGGTGCGGGTGGTCAAGTTCCCGTTCGTGCGCGAAGGCCAGGCCCAGCCCGGCGTGCTCGCCGACGCCTGATCCGAACGTGCCGGTCGTCACTGACAGCAGTGGCGGCCGGTTGGTTACACTAGCCCCGTTTTTTCCACCCCTGCATATCTCTGGAGCAGTCCCATGAGCGAGATCCCCGGCGACCTCAAGTTCCTCAAGTCCCATGAGTGGGCCCGTGTCGAAGGCAATGGCCGCGTCACCGTCGGTATTTCCGACCACGCCCAGGGCCTGCTGGGTGACCTGGTCTACGTCGAACTGCCGGAAGTCGGCGCCGACGCCAAGGCCGGCGAGCAGATCGCCGTCGTCGAGTCGGTGAAGGCCGCCTCGGACGTCTACAGCCCGATCAGCGGCAAGGTCGTCGAGGTCAACTCGGCCCTGTCCGACAAGCCGGAAACCATCAACGAAGATGCCTACGGCGAAGGCTGGATGTTCGTGGTCGAACTGACCAACGCCGAAGAGGTCAACGAGCTGCTGGACCCGGACGCGTACGCTGAAGCCCTGGAGAACGAAGACCACTGAGTCGTCGTTTCCGGATTCTGGAACGGCCACCTTCGGGTGGCCGTTTTCGTTTTGGCGACCGCGTCGGACTCATGACGCGGGGTTCGCTGCGCACCCTCGGCGTGGCATCAGCCGATAGACGAACGGTGCCGATGGGCGTGCGCAGTTTTGCGCAAATCCGCGTTTCAGCCCCGCGCCGAAGCGTTCGAATGTGAAAACTTTTCGCCCCCCGTTGCGGCGCCGTTGTGCTGGCGTTGGCGGCGGTACCGGTGACCATCGACGATGCGCGCACGCTGTTGTGCCCAACCTTCGCCTATCTGCGCGGAGTGCTTATTTCAAGTGTTTTTTGATCAAGGCCTGCATTGGCATCGATGCAGGCAACGCGCGTGCGCGCCGCTTCGACGGTGGTTGCAGGCCGTGCAGAGTGGTGGCGCCGACGGCGCCCGGGAAGGCGCGGATGTGAAAATTTTTCGCGGGGGTTGTTGACAGTAAAAAAAACCGTGATTAGGTTTCGCCTCAGCAGACCTTGCCTGCCCAACCGAGTGCGCAGAATCAATCGTCCGATGCGAAGCAGCCCCTTCAAGACCACCGCGACCCTGATGACGGTGGACATGGCCCCGCTTCCCCCGGAGAAATGCAAGGCAACTCCCGTTCCGATGCCCGCTCCGCCGATCGAGGCGGGCATTGCCGCATCCGTAACGGCGCGCCTGACGCGCCGGCGGTCCCCGCACGCAGCATCCGCGGGTTTGATCCAACTGGGCGTTTCAACTCCCTATCACTGACGAGGAGCCATCCCATGGCAACCAAGAAAGCTGCGAAGAAGAAGCCCGCCGCCAAGAAAGCGGTGAAGAAGGTCGCGAAGAAGGCCGCTGCCAAGAAGGCAGTGAAGAAGGTCGCGAAGAAGGCGACCGCCAAGAAGGCAGTGAAGAAGGCTGCGAAGAAGGTCGCCAAGAAGACCACTGCGAAGAAGGCAGTGAAGAAGGCGGCGAAGAAGGTAGCCAAGAAGTCCACTGCCAAGAAGGCCGTCAAGAAGACCGCGAAGAAGGCCGTCAAGAAGGTAGCCAAGAAGGCCACCAAGAAGACTGCCAAGAAGGCCACGGCCCGCAAGCCGGCCAAGAAGGTCGCGAAGAAGGCGACTGCCAAGAAGGCCGTCAAGAAGACTGCCAAGAAGGCAGTAAAGAAGACCGCGAAGAAGGCCACCAAGAAGGCTGCCCCGAAGAAGGCAGCGAAGAAGGTTGCCAAGCGCAAGCCGGCCGCCCGCAAGAAGAAGGCCGCTCCGGTCGCTCTGCCGGCAACCCCGGCGCCGCTGATCTAAGTACTTCCCGATAGCCGCATCCTGAAACCCCCTTCCCTGGCTGCCCAGCGGGGAGGGGGTTTTTTTATGGGCCGTCTGTAGCGTCGAGCCAGGCTCGACTGTTTTGCTGACGGTCGGCGCTAGCCCTGCGGCGCCGCTGGAAAGCGCTCCACCAGGAAGTCGAGGAAGCTGCGCAGGCGGGTGGAGTGATAACGGTCGTGCGCATAGACCACGTGCATCGGCCGACCGGCCTGGCCGTGTTCTGGCAGCAGCTGCACCAGGCGCCCCGCCTCGACATCGGCGGCCAGCAGCAGCGCTGACTGCAGGACGATGCCCAGACCCTGCAGCGCCGCCGAACGCAGCGCTTCGCCATTGTTGATCTGCAGCCGGCCATCGGGCACGCGGTCGAGCCCGCCAGCATCGGCCCGCAGCCACTGTGCAAGTGCGCTGGGTTCGAACGACAGGCATTGATGGCCGGCAAGTGCCTGCACGCTGAGCGGCGTGCCATGCCTGGCCAGGTACGCCGGCGAGGCGCACATCATCAGGCGATAGGGGGTCAGCGCACGCGCCACCAGCATGCTGCTGTCGGCCAGCGTGCCGATGCGCAGCGCCGCTTCGAAGCCCTCTTCGGCAAGGTCGACCACGCGATCCGTCAACGTGGCGTCGACCCGGACATCCGGATGGCGCGCCATGTACTCGGCCAGTGCCGGTACCAGCGCATGCGTGCCGAAGATCACCGGTGCACTGATGCGCAGCGTGCCCGCCGGTGCCAGGTGCTGGTGCTGCGCCTGCGCGTCGGTTTCCTCCACCAGGCGCAGGATCTCCCGGCAGCGGGTGTAGTAGTCCTCGCCGAACGGCGTCATGTGCTGGCGGCGCGTGGTACGGCTCAACAGCTGCATGCCCAGCCGTGCTTCCAATGCTCGCAGGTGCTTGCCGGCCATCGTCGCCGAGATGTCCATCGCCGCGGCTGCGGCACTGAGGCTGCCCTTGTCCACGATCAGCACGTAGACCTGCATGCTTTCCAGCAGGTTCATCTGACACCCCGGGTGTTGAATGCTGAAACCTGCGCGGAGTTTATCAATCAGGGGTGATCAAACAGCATGTCGTGCACGGGCCGGACGTGCCGGCCATGACAGGAGAACACCATGGACTTGAATCTTGCAGGCCGTACCGCGTTGGTGACGGGCGCGGCCAGCGGCATCGGTGCCGCCGTCGCCAGGCAGCTGGCGGCCCAGGGCGTGCGCATTGCCATCACCTCGCGGCAGCGGGCACCCCTGCAGGCGCTGGCGGCGCGGATCGAAGCCGAAGGCGGCGCCACACCGGCCATCGTGGCCGGCGATGTCACGGTTGCCGGCGACGTCCGGCGCATCGCGGACGCATCCCGTGAGGCATTGCAACGTGTCGACATCCTGGTCAATGCCGCAGGCGGTTCCCGGCCGACCACGGTCGATGCCGATGACGATATCTGGGAGGAAGCGATCGCCCTGAACTTCTCCGCCGCGCGACGGCTGACCCAGGCGCTGTTGCCCGGCATGCAGGCGCAGGCTTGGGGACGGGTGATCAATTTCAGCGGTTCGATGGAACCGCGGGCGGTGAACGCCGCCACCGCGGCGAAGGCGGCATTGCACCTGTGGAGCAAGGGCCTGTCGTCGGAGGTGGCCGGGCAGGGCATCACGGTGAACGCGATTGCACCGGGGCGCATCAACAGCGCGCAGATCCTGGACCGCCTGCACCCCACCGAGGAAAGCCGACGCGCGTTCATCGCCCGCAACATCCCGATCGGACGCTTCGGTGAACCGGAGGAAGTGGCGCCGCTGGTGGCGTTCCTGGCCTCGCCGCTGGCCGCCTACATCACCGGTGCGGTGATTCCGGTGGACGGCGGCATGCACTACTTCGCGCACTAGTTCCGCATGTGTAGCGTCGAGCCATGCTCGACTGCTTCTTCGTGTCTGTAGAGTCGAGCCGTGCTCGACTGCTTTGCGCGAACAGTCGAGCACGGCTCGACTCTACAAGAGCCAACAAAAAGGCGGCCCATGGGCCGCCCTTCATGCTCACGGTCGAGCCCGCCTGATCAGCGCGGCGAGGCCACTGCGCGATTGCCCGAGGCGCCCTTGCCCTTGCGCTTGTCCTGCTGCGCCGGGCTGGCGCCCTCGGCCATCAGGTTGTCGCTGCCGAAGTCGGTGTCCACGTCCAGCCAGCGCTGCGCCGGCAGGCCGAGTGCCGAGTCGAGCACGGTCGGCAGCAGGCCGCTGGGCAGGCCGCTCTCGCCATTCCAGAGGATGGCGATACCGAGATCGCGTTCCGGCACCAGTGCCACCAGGCCACGATAGCCCTGCACGGCACCGGCATGGAACACCACGTCGTGGCCGGCGTAGTCGAAGGTACGCCAACCCAATGCGTAGCCGGCCGAGTGCAGGCGCTCACGGCGCCAGCCCGAACGCATTTCGCCCGGCGTGTTGATCAGGCTCGAATGCAGGGTGGCCAGCAGCGGTGCCGGCAGCACATCGGGGCGATGGCCGGTGTGGGCCAGCAGCCACTGCGCCATGTCGCTGGCGCTGGCATTGACGCCAGCCGCCGGAGCAACGCGGTAGTAGGTCGGCTTCGGCGTCAGCGAGACCCAGCCGTTGCGGCTGCGCACGTGCGGGCGCGCCCAGCGCGAGCTGGCCTGGATGCCGGCCAGGCCGAGGCTGGCATCATTCATGCCCAGCGGCTTGAAGATGCGACGCTCGACCGACTGCTCGTAGAAGCTGCCGGAGGCCGCATAGACAACGTCACCGATCAGGCTGAAGGCCACGTTCTGGTAGGCGTAGCAGTCGCCCGGCAGGCACTTCAGGCTGGTGTTGGCCAGCTTCTGGGTCAGCGAGTAGTACTCGGCGTTGCCTTCGATGTCGCGGTCGTAGGCGTTGTACGGCAGGCCGACGCGATGGCTGAGCACGTCGGCGACGGTCAGGCGGTCGGTGGCTTCCGGCGAGTTCAAGCGGAAGCCCGGCACGTAGTCGGTGACCTTGCTGTCCCAGCGCAGCGTGCCGTCGTTGACCAGCAGGCCGGCCATGGTGCCGGCGAAGGCCTTGGACAGCGAGGCCAGGCGGAACACGGTGTGCGCATCGACCGGCAGCGGGTTGTTGACGTCGGTGACGCCATAGCCGCGCGCGCTGAGGATGCGGCCGCCCTGCACGATCGCCACCGCCATGCCCGGCACGCGCTCGCCATAGGTCAGCTGCTGCGCCATCGATTCGATGTTGGCGACGTTGAAGCCGGCGGCCGGCGCCTGGACGTGCGGCACCAGGCCGGTGCGGTAGGCCGCAGGCTGGGTGTGGGCGACGGTGGGAGCCGTCGCGGATTCGATGTTGGTCGGCATCGGCGGCAATGCCGGCGGTGTCTGCGCGGTGGTGGACAAGGCAACGGGCATCAACATGCCCAGCAAACCGGTGGCCGCCGAACGGATCGGACGACGCAGGCTGTTCTTTTTCATCGGTTGGACCCGTGCGCGACTGCTGATGGCGATTCTAGCGCCGCTTTTCCCCTGTGCACAAACAAAGCGAAGATGAATGCGCATCTTGTTGAAAAAGTTGGAATTTTGACGCCCCGAAAGTGTGTGTCGGAACGTGTCATCGCGGCCCGTCGTCGCGCCCATCGGCAGGCGCGGGGGCGCGTCACGCTGGCGATGTTGCAGTGCATTGGCTAACGTACGCGCTTCACTGCCCCGGAGCCTGCCATGCTGCTGTCCAACCGCCGTCTGTGGGCGAGGGGCGCTGCGTGAGCGCTGCACCGGGCAAGGGGCCGCTGCAGGGCCTGACGGCGGCGCTGCGCGAGTCGCCGGCGCTTTGGTGGTCATTCCTGTACTTCTTCTGCCTGCTCAGCGGCTACTACGTGCTGCGCCCGGTGCGGGAGGCGATGGCCGCCTCGGCGGACCTGGAAACGGTGTTCCCGCCCGTGCTCATTGCCTGGTTCGCCAGCCACGGCATCGCATTGAAGGACTTCGTCCTGCAGTTCCTGTTCTCCTGCGTGTTCGTGATCATGCTGGCGCTGCAGCCGGTCTACGGCTGGCTGGTCAGCCGCTTCCCGCGGCGGGTGTTCCTGCCGGCGGTGTATGGCTTCTTCATCGTCACCCTGCTGGGGTTCTACGTGCTGTTCGACAGCGGCGTACCCGGCCGGGGCATGGCCTTCTTCTTCTGGGTCATGGTGTTCAACCTGTTTGCGGTGGCGGTGTTCTGGAGCTTCATGGCCGATGTGTTCTCCAATGCGCAGGCGCGTGCCTACTACGGCTACATCGGCGCCGCCGGTACCCTCGGTGCCTTCCTGGGCCCGTTGATCACCAGTGCGCTGGTGCAGCGCGTGGGCATCGCCAACCTGATGCTGGTCTCGGCAGGGTTCCTGGTCGTGTGCCTGTTGTGCATCTGGCGGCTGCGGCACTGGGCGGTGCTGCGCGAGCGCGAGCAGCAACTGGTCTCCGGCGAGCAGCCGATGGGCGGCAGCGTGCTCGACGGCCTGAAACTGATCGTGCGCGAGCCGCTGCTGCGTTGGCTGGCGGTGATGGTGGTGTTCGGCGTGGGCGTCGGCACGCTGCTGTACAACCAGCAGGCGAGCATCGTGCGCGCGTCCTTCACCGATCCGGCGGCCAGTACCGCGTTCTTCTCGCGCATCGACCTGGCGGTGAATGCATTGGCGCTGCTGATGCAGGTGGGCCTGACCCGCTGGCTGTTGTCACGCCATGGCATCGCGCCGGCGCTGCTGATTCCCGGTTTCGCGATCCTGATCGGCTTCTCGGTGCTGGCAGCCTCGCCGATGCCGTTGATGGTCGCGGTGGTGCAGGTGATGACCCGTGCCAGCGAGTTCGCGCTGGCCAAGCCGGCACGCGAGACGATCTACACGCGCGTGGACCGGCAGTGGCGCTACAAGGCCGGCGCGGCGATCGATACCGTGGTGTACCGCGGCGCGGACCTGGGGTTCACCTGGGTCCACAAGGCACTGACCCTGTTTGGTTCGCACGTGGTGTTCATCGGCGGCGTGCTGGTGGCCGGCTTCATGACCCTGGCTGCGTTCGGCGTGCTGCGTGAAGAAAAGAAACTTCCGCGCGACCGCTGAGCCACGCGGGGTCGGGATCCCTCTCCCACGGAGAGGGCTCTGACCCCATCACCCCATCCATCCATCCAAGGAACCGCCCATGTACTGGATCGCACTCGCCCTGACCCTGCTGGTCGCACTGCTGCACGTCTACTTCCTGGTGCTGGAGATGTTCCTGTGGACCCGCCCGCTGGGCCTGAAGACGTTCCGCAACACGCTGGAGAAGGCCGAGACCACGCGCGTGCTGGCGGCCAACCAGGGCCTGTACAACGGCTTCCTGGCGGCAGGCATCGTAGTGGGGCTGGTGATCGATCAGCCAGTGCTGGTGACGTTCTCGCTGGCCTGCGTGGTGGTGGCCGGGTGCTATGGCGCGTACAGCGTGAGTCGCCGTATTTTCATGATCCAGGCGGTGCCGGCGATCCTGGCGTTGGTGTTTCGCGCGGTAGCGTAGTTTCCAGCCAACGGCGCAGCCCCTCGTGGGTTGGTCGCGTGGAGCTTGTCATGGGGTTGGCCGGGCGGGTTGGGTTCGCGGGGGACGCCGCAAGTACGTCCCTGTAGGCTTGGCCGCGGCATCCATGCCGCGGACACCCCCGCGAACCCAACCCGCCCGGCCTCAGACAGGTTCCGTGCGCGGCCAGCCCACGGAGAAGAAAAAAGAAGATCAAGGGCAACAGCGGATCGCTGCGCTCGTGGGTTCTGCGTGCATGAAAAAAAGCGGCCGATGGGTCGCTTTTGCTTTTGCTCTTCTTTTTCTCTTCCGTGGGGGACGCCGCAGAGATCCGTCCGAGGCCGGAGGGGTGGGGCCGGGCGGGGTATCCGCGCCATGGATGGCGCGGCCAAGCCTACAGGGACGTACTTGCGGCGTCCCCGCATGGACCCAGCCCTCCGGCCCAACCGATAAACCGCTTTCGCCGTCCACCCACGAGGGGCTGCGCCGTTCGCGGGAACCTCACTTCGCCGGCGACATCCACATGTCGATGACCGCGCTGAACACCTCGGTGCCCGCACGGTCGCGCACGCTCACCGTCACCGGCAGCGCATAGCCCTCGGCCGCGACGACAATCGGCTGCGCCGGCAACGCCACCGCCCGCAGCGTGCCACGCGCCTTCGCCAGGTACTGCACCTGCATTCCCTTCGGGATCCAGCGCATGCCCTTTGGCAGCGAGGCATCGACCATCAGCCCGGCGGTCAGCTCGGCCAGGTTGCACATCGCGATCGCGTGCACCGTGCCGATGTGGTTGCGCACCTTGCGGCGGTCGGCCAGCGTGCCTTCACAGCGGCCGTGTTCCAGGCGGGTGATGCGCGGCGCGATGCTGGCGAAGTAGGGGGCCTTGAAGCACACCGCGCGCGAGAACAGCCAGTTGCCGGCGGGCCAGCGCTGCAGGCGGTGGTAAAGCGAGAGCAGGGGCGTGGACATGGTGGATATTCCGGTCGGCGGATAAAGCGACGGCGGGCCGAGGCCCGCCGTCGAGGCAACGCGTGTCGCGGGCGATCAGGCCGCCTGCGAGTGCGGATCCTTGTGCTGGCGGTCGTAGTAGCTGGCCGCGCGCAGTTCGTGGGTGTCGAAGTCGTCAACGGTAATGGTGTCCAGGGTCAGCGTACGCAGCTCTTCCAGCAGGCTGCGTTCGTCCTGGGTGATCACGCCCTCGGCCACGGCTTCGTCCAGCTGCGCCTTGAAGTCCAGCGCCTCGATGCCCTTGCTCTTCAGCGCCTTCAGGAACTTGCGCTCCACCGGCTCGGCCATGATCGCCTTGCTCAGGTAGCTGTTGATACGGCCGCCCGGGTTGTTCTCGCACGGGGTCAGGAACACGCCGCTGGCCAGACGGTCGCGGGCTTCATTCGGCGCCATCAGCAGGGCGGCGACACGGCGGCTCAGGCGATCGCCCGGAGCCTCGGCGCGACGGCCCAGCGGGAAGATCAGCGCCCACATCAGCCAGCCGATCGGACGGATCGGGAAGTTGCGCAGTGCGGCCGACAGCGACTCTTCGATCTTGTGCACGCTGTCATGGAAGGCCCAGGCCAGCAGCGGCTGGTCGGCCTGCGGTGCGCCTTCGTCGTGGTAGCGCTTGAGCATGGCGCTGGTCATGTAGACGTGGCTCAGCACATCGCCCAGGCGGCCGGACAGCGATTCCTTGAACTTCAGCTTGCCGCCGAGGGTCATCATCGAGATGTCGGCCATCAGCGCCAGGTTGGCCGAGTAGCGGTCCAGCTTGCGGAAGTAGCGGCGGGTATAGGCATCGCCCGGGGCGGCACCGAAGCGCGCGCCGGTCAGGCCGAACCAGAACGAACGCACGGCATTGGAGATGCCGAAGCGGATGTGGCCGAACAGGCTGCGGTCGAAGTCCTGCAGGCCGGCACGGGTATCCGGATCCTGCGCGGCCTTCATTTCCTTCAGCACCCACGGGTGGCAGAGGATCGCACCCTGGCCGAAGATCAGCAGGCTGCGGGTCATGATGTTGGCGCCTTCCACGGTGATCGCGATCGGCGCGGCCTGCCAGCTGCGGCCAGCGAAGTTGCGCGGGCCCAGGATGATGCCCTTGCCGCCGATCACGTCCATCATGTCCGAGATCACTTCACGGCTCATGTTGGTGCAGTGGTACTTGGCAATGGCGGACGGCACCGACGGCACATCGCCACGGTCGACCGCAGCTGCAGTGGCCTGCGACAGCGCACTGATCTTGTAGGCCTTGCCACCGATGCGGGCCAGCGCTTCTTCCACGCCCTCGAAGCGGCCGACCGACAGGCCGAACTGCTTGCGGATGCGCGCATAGGCGCCGGTCACGGCGGCACCGGCCTTGGCACCGCCGCTGGCGGTGGACGGCAGGGTGATCGAGCGGCCCACGGCCAGGCACTCGTTGAGCATGTTCCAGCCCTTGCCGGCCATGGCAGCGCCACCGATCAGCTGGGTCAGCGGAATGAACACGTCCTTGCCGCGGATCGGGCCGTTCTGGAAGGTCGAGTTCAGCGGGAAGTGGCGACGGCCGATTTCAACGCCGGCGGTGTCGCGCGGCAGCAGGCCCAGGGTGATGCCGATGTCGCGGGTTTCGCCGATCAGGCCATCCGGGTCGTACATGCGGAAGGCCAGGCCGATCAGCGAAGCGACCGGGGCCAGGGTGATGTAGCGCTTGTCGAAGGTCAGCTTGACGCCGAGCACCTGCTCGCCGTTCCACTCGCCCTTGCAGACGATGCCGTAGTCCGGGATCGAGGTGGCGTCGGAGCCGGCGAACGGACCGGTCAGGCCGAAGCAGGGCACTTCGCGGCCATCGGCCAGGCGTGGCAGGTACTGGTCCTTCTGTTCCTGGGTGCCGTAATGCACCAGCAGCTCACCCGGGCCCAGCGAGTTGGGCACACCGACGGTGGAGCTGACCACCGAAGACACCGAGGCCAGCTTCTGGATGACCTTGTGGTGGGCCAGCGCGGAGAAGCCCAGGCCGCCATATTCCTTCGGGATGATCATGCCGAAGAACTTGTTCTTCTTGATGAAGGCCCACAGTTCCGGCGGCAGGTCCGCGTGGACGTGGGTGATTTCCCAGTCGTTGACCATCGTGCACAGCTCTTCCACCGGGCCATCAAGGAAGGCCTGTTCTTCGGCGGTCAGCTGCGGCTTGGGATAGTTGAGCAGGATGTTCCAGTCCGGATCACCGGTGAACAGTTCGCCCTCGAAACCGACCGAACCGGTTTCCAGCGCGATGCGCTCGGTCTGCGACAGCGGCGGCAGCACCTTGCGGAACACCTTCATCATCGGGCCGGTCAGCAGCGGCTTGCGGATGAACGGCAGCAGCAGCGGCACGGCGATGACGGCCAACACGGCGGCCGCGACGATCGTGGCGGTCTGGTTGACGTAGGGAATGAACCAGCAGGCGGCCAGCAGGGCCACGCTGATCAGCGTCCAGGTAACCAGCCGCATGCGGTGGTAGGCGACGAACGCGCCTGCCAGCAGCAGGGCGAGGAAGGGAAGAACGATGCTCATGAGCGTGCTCCGGTGACGTGCTCGTTTGTGGCGGACGAAGCCGCAGCATCCGCTGCGGGCAACACGTCCAGATAGTCCAACACAGTAGCGGTAAAGGCGTCGTTGTCATCGCCGGCGACCATGTGCGTGGCCTGCGGCAGCTGTACATGGCGCGCATGCGGCGCCAACGCCAGGAATTCGGCCACGGTCTGCGGCGTGACCAGGTCACTGCGTCCGCCGCTGACCAGCAGCAGCGGGCACTTCACCTGGCGCGCGGCCTCGGCCAGCGCATCCTGGTGCTGTTCGCTGTCGCGGGCCAGCTCGGCCACCAGGCGCGGGTCCCAGTGCCAGCGCCAGCGTCCGTGGCCGTCCTCGCGCAGCAGGGCACGCAGCGACTGCTCGGATTTGCGCGGACGGTGCGGCATGTACGCCGAGATCACGTCGGCGGCCTGAGTCAGCGAGGCGAAGCCGTCGGGATGGGCGGTCATGAAGGCCAGGATGCGCTCGACGCCGGCGGTGTCCCAGCGCGGGGTAATGTCGACCAGCACCATCGCCGAGAACAGGCCCGGCCAGCGTGATTCGGCCAGCAGGCCGAACAGTCCGCCCATCGATGCTGCAACCAGTACCGGCGGGCGCGGCTGCTCGCCGGCCAGCACGATCAGGTCATCGGCGAACTGTTCGCCGTGATAGGGCAGGTCGGCGGCATTCCAGTCCGAATCGCCGTGGCCGCGGGCGTCATAGGCCAGCGTCTGCAGGCCGGCCGCGTTCAGTGCGCGGGCGGTGGCATTCCAGGCGTGGCGGGTCTGGCCGAAGCCATGCGCGAACAGCACCCGGCCGCGCCGGCCATGGTCGCTGGCGGTGGCTGCCAGGCGGGCGCCATGGGCGGCGTCCAGGCGCAGGTCATGGAACGCAGCGGGAGGTGGGGACGTAACCATACTTGCTAGTATGGATCGCTTCGGGGGGAAGTCAATACTGCACGGTATGGTGCGCTGCGGAACGCACCTGAATGGACCGTCCCGAGGGTCCTGCGACGGTTTCGACCGCAACCGCGTACTGCAACGAACCCCGGCGTATGGTTAAATCAGCCCATGAATCAACCTGACGCTTCCGCCGGCGAACCGCGCGCCGGCCGCAACAGCCGCCTGAGTGCCGAAGACTGGGCCCAGGCGGCCCTCGATCTGATTGCTGAACAAGGTGTCGGCGCCGTCGCGGTGGAGCCGCTGGCACGGCGGCTCGGCGTCACCAAGGGCAGTTTCTACTGGCATTTCCCTTCGCGCGATGCATTGCTGCAGGCGGCGCTGGAACGCTGGGAACTGTTCGAACAGGAACAGGTGTTCGGCAGCCTGGAAGACGTGCCGGATCCGCGCGTGCGCCTGCGCCAGCTGTTCCAGATGGTGGCGCATGAAGTGCAGCCGCACATCATCTACAGCGAGCTGCTGAAGGCACTGGATCATCCGATGGTGCGGCCGGTGATCGACCGCGTCTCGCAGCGCCGCCTTGATTATCTGGTCGCCTCGTTCCGCCAGGCCGGGCTCAGCTCGACCGATGCGCGTCATCGCGCACGTCTTGCCTATGCTGCCTACGTCGGCTTCCTGCAGTTGTCGCTGCAGCTGCAGCAGCCCAAGCAGGCGCGCGAGGATTTCGAAGCGTACGTCGAGCATCTGATCGAGACGCTCATTCCGAACGGATGAGCGCCCGGGAATGATGCCGAAGCAAGGCCGCGGCGATGCCGCGGCCTTTTTTGCACGCCGGCCAGCCTCCTTCCTTGGCGCACAAAGAACAACGGCCCCTTGCGGGGCCGTTGCTGCATCAGCTGATCAGGCTGCCGATCAGAACTTCTGCTTGTACTGCATGTACATGAAGCGACCGATGTCGTAGCCACCGTAGTAGGAGAACTGCGAGTTCGGTGCCGAGTACATCTGCGGGCCGTAGTGGTCGAACACGTTACGTGCGCCGACGGCGATGGTCGCATTCCACGGTGCGTTCCAGGAAACCTGGACGTCGTGGAACATGGTCGAACCACGCTTGTTCATCGGCTGGTCGCGCACCGGATCCGGCGAACCGAAGTCCGGCAGGCTGCACTCGTCGCTGTAGTAGCAACGCTCCTTGACGCTGGAGAAGTAACGGGTGCCCCAGGTCACGCCCCAGTCGCCACGCTCCCAGCCCAGCACCAGGTTCGAACGCAGGCGGAAGTTGCTGCCGAAGCCGTTGAGGATCGACACCGGCACCTGCTGGGCGTTGGTGGTCTTCAGCACGTTCTTGGTGACGTAGCTGTTCTGCAGGTTGGCGTTGAAGGTACCCCAGCTGTCGGTCTCGAAGCGGTACGCCACATCGAAGTCGAAGCCTTCGGTTTCCTGGTAACCGGCATTACGCGGTGCGTAGGTCAGGTTGGTCACGTTGTGACGGTTCGGATCACGGGTGAACGAGTTGCAGCGGTCGGCGATGCCGAGCACGTAGCAGTCGTTCAGCTGGTCATCCGGGCTGTCAACGACGATGGTGTTGGTGATCTTGATGTTCCACCAGTCCAGGCTCATGTTCAGGCCCTGGGCGAAGGTCGGGCTCCACACCAGGCCAACGGTCTTGGACTTCGACTTCTCCGGGGTCAGATCAGGATTGGAGACGGCATTGAACGGATCCGGCGTCTGCTCATCCGGACCGCTGGCCGGCACATAACCCTGGCGCAGCTGGCGGAAGGTGCCGGAGGTCGGGCCGATGGCCGCGGCACAACGGGCCGCCACGCCCGGCTGATCAGTGGAGCCGAACGAGGTGTCGCACGGATCGGTGAAGTACGCGAAGGTCTGCGAGCTGCCGCCGTACAGATTGTCGATGGTCGGCGCGCGGAAGCCTTCGGCGTAGGTCGCACGCACCAGCAGCTGATCGATCGGCTTCCACTTCAGGCCGAACTTGTTGTTGGTGGTGTTGCCGAAGGTGTTGTACTTCGAGTAGCGCGTCGCGGCGTTGAAGCTCAGTTCCTTGGCACCCGGCAGGTCGGCCAGGATCGGAACATTCAGCTCCAGATAGACTTCGTTGACGTTGTAGCCACCACCGGTCGGGCCGGCAGCCAGGTCGGTGGAGTAGCCGGTCTGCGACAGGGCGTCCGGATTGTACGAACCCTTGTCTTCGCGGTACTCGTAACCCAGCGCGAAGCCCAGGTCGCCGGCGGGCAGGGTGAACAGGCTGCCGGCGATGTTCGCGTAGTAGGTCTTGGTGGTGACTTCACCGGTGTTCTTGGTGGTCGGGAACAGGAACTGCTGCAGATCCGGGTTGCCGGTCAGGCCACCGTCACCGGTACGGCCGTACGGAATGGCCGGGTTCCACGGCAGGCAGCCGCCGGCACCCGGGCCGTAGATCGGATTGGAACCGTCAACCAGGCCTGCAGCGGTGCCGCACTCGACGCGACCGGTGGCCGGGTTGTAGAACGAGGGACCGGTGGCAGCATTGACCGCCAGCACGTTGTAGTTGCCGGTCTGGCTCTGCTGGTTCTCAGAGTTCTGGTAGATGTAGCCGGCTTCCCAGTCGAAGTACTTGTCATTGAACTGGAAGCTGCCCTGCAGGGCGCCGGTGAAGCGGAAGGTGGTCAGCTTGTTGGTCGACAGGCGCGGCACTTCCCAGCCACGGCGCATGAAGCCCATGTCCTTGCCGAAGGGGTTGTAGTAGCTGTCGGCATCCCACTTGGCACCCAGGCGCTCATACGACGCGGACTGCAACGGATAGCCGGCGACCTGGGCCTGCGACTCACGACGGGTGTACAGCAGGTCGGAGACGAAGCGGATGTTGTCGGTCAGGTCGTACTGCACGTTGGCGAACACCGAGCGACGCTTGGTCGGCGTCAGCAGGTGCATCTGCGTGTTCGAGTTGCTGGTATCGCCGGTGATGCCGTCGAAGTCCTGGTCGTGGTACTGGTTGACGTCGCGGTAGTCGCCACCACGGTTCAGCACCAGCCAGTCATCGGTATCCGGATCGATGATGGTGCCCCACTGGCTGACCGGGCTCCAGTTCTGGGCCGGGTGGAAGGTGGTGCGCGGATAACGGCTGAACCAGCGGTCCTTGGCCCACACTTCCTTTTCTTCGGCGTATTCGGCGCCGATGGTGATCGAGCCACGGTCACCGGTGAAGCCGGCCACGAAGTCGTAGCTGGTCTTCTGGCCGTCGCCTTCGCCGTACTGGCCGACGTAGGCGTTGGCTTCCAGGCCCTGGAAGTTCTTGCGGGTGATGATGTTGATCACGCCGGCGATCGCATCGGAGCCGTAGATCGACGACGCGCCGTCCTTCAGCACGTCGATGCGCTCGACGATGGCCGACGGGATCTGCGACACGTCCTGCAGGCCGCTGACGCTGGCGCCGAGGCGCTTGCCGTCGACCAGCACCAGCGTGCGCTCGGCACCGAGGTTGCGCAGGTCGATGTAGAAGCCACCGACGGCTTCACCGGAGGACAGCGGCTCGGAACGGCTGATGGCCGGGCTGCCGGCGGCAGAGATGTTCTGCAGGACGTCGGCAACCGTCTTGAAGCCGCTCTTCTCGATCGAAGCGCGGCTGATGCTCAGGACGGGCTGGGCGGTTTCGGTATCGACCTGGCGGATGCGCGAACCGGTGACCTCGATACGGTCGAGGTTGGTGGCTTCCTGGGCGTGGGCCGTCGCGGTGGTGGCACCGGCGACAAGCGCGATCACAACTGCGTCACGCAGCTGGCTGGACTTGAGTTTCATTGGCTCTCTCTCTCCAAGAAATCTTGGCTGGGGTTAATGCCCGGCGGGGGAGCGAAAAAGCGCTCCCAAATCGCGAGGCTGACCCGATAGTAACGGGCGTTCGCCAAGAATTAAAGCTGTGTTAATGAAGTCTGTGATTTTGGTAAAAATGAACTTTTTTCATGCCAATCAACAGGTTGCTGGTATGGTCATGACGTTCTGCCTCGTTTGTTAACGCAGAATGATGAAAAAAGTTTCGATTGAAATGTATCTCAGTATGTCGATTCGCATTGTTTCATCACCCAGCAGCGATACCGATTACGTAGGTGCGCGGCAGGCATGCATATGCAAAAGGCGCCTTTCGGCGCCTTTGGGAATATCGTTGCTGAGCCTGTTTACCGGGATCAGAGATCCTGTTCGTAACGCACATACGGCACGGTGCCGTCGTCGTTGCTTTCATTGCGCGGGGAGAACGGATTCTTGCCGCGGCTGATCACATTCTCGGCGCCGACGGTGAGCTGGCCGGACCACGGGGTACGCCAGGTCAGGCCGATGCCCAGGCCTTCCCACTTGCCGGGCTTGCCCGGGACGTCGACCACGCGGCCGATGATGCTGCCGGTGAAGTTGCCGTAACCGGCGCCGATGCTCAGGCTCTTGCTGTCCCAGCGATCGACGATGGCCGGCGAGGCGTCGGCCAGCGGAACCAGGCGCGCCTTGGCGTAGGTACCGGCAATGGAGACGAAGCCTTCGCGACCGATGTTCTTCTGCGCGAACACGGTCAGATCGTTCTGCTCGGCGCGCAGCGAGGGTGTCTTGTTCGGGCCCGACAACCAGGCGGGCAGGGTTTCACGGCCGGTGCCGGCGGTGATGCCCAGGCGGCTGTTGCCCCGGTTCAGCGCCGCGGTACCGCTGAAACGACGGCTGTTCAGATCATCCTCGTCGCCCAGGCTGGCCAGCATGCAATGGCTGGCCAGGCCGCTGATGCTGGTGCCGCTGCTGCTGTTGCAGAGCAGGCCCAGCGAATCGCCGGAGGACAGGCCAAAGGCCGCGTCCAGCGAATTGCGGCCGAAATGCCAGCGGGCGCCGGCCGCCTGTTCACCGGTCGGTTCCAGGTACAGCAGCGCCTCGACCTTGCCGCTGCCCTTGTTCCATACCGGCAGGACGGTGCGGGTGTCCTTGCTCTGCGCATGCACGCCCGTGATCGCGCCAAGGGCGATCAGCAGGGCCAGCGGTAGACGCAGGTAGGTACGCATCGGACCAGTTCAGACAGGGACGGACAACGGAAGTTCCCGTGGGGACGGGAACCTGATCCTAGGGTGTTTATGAATTCTTAACAAGCCTTGATCCTCCCCAGGTACAAGACTGCCGTTTACTGAAGTCGTTCAGGCGCCGGTACAACCCCCTGGGCGCCGTGGAACAGTATGCCGAACTCCGTCAATGGAAAGTGATACTCGCGCCCGCAGAATTCGCAACGCACCTCGACGGCGCCAGTATCCTCGGCGGCCGCGCGGGCCTCCTCTTCCCCCAGCGACTGCAGCATGCCGGCCACCCGCTCGCGCGAGCAGGAGCAGGCGAAGGACAGCGGCTTGTCGCCCAGCAGTTCCGGCCGCTCCTCGTGGAACAGGCGGTGCAGCAGCTGCTCGGCCGGGGTCGCCAGCAGCTCGGCCTTGCCCAGGGTCTCGAACAGGGCGCTGGCGCGGGCCCAGCCATCCTCGTCGCCTTCGCCGCCCGGCAGCTTCTGCAGCAGCAGGCCAGCGGCACCGTTGCGGTCGGCCGCCAGCAGCAGGCGGGTCGGCAGCTGCTCCGACTGGCGGAAGTAGTCCTCGAAGGCCTCGTCCAGTTCCGGCGCGGTCAGCGCGACCAGGCTCTGGTAGCGCTGCGGCTCGCGCGGGTCCAGGCCGGGGTTCTCGATGGTGATGGCCAGGATGGCGTCCTCGCCGAGGCTGGACAGGTCACGCGGCGCGTCGGCGCCCTCGCTGAGCTGGGCGATGCCGCGCAGGGTGCCGGCGGCGGTGCATTCGGCGAACAGGGTGCGTAGGGCGGTGCTGCTGCGCAGTTGCACCGACAGGCGGCCGTCGATCTTGGTGTGGCCGGTGAACAGTGCCGAGGCGACACAGGCCTCGCCGAGCAGCTCGGCAGCGGCGTCCGGGTACGCAGCGTGGGACAGGATTTCCTGCCAGGTGGCCTGCAGGTGCACATGCACGCCGCGGACGCCGGCGTCGGGGAGCAGGAAACGGATCAGGGAATCGGAGTTGGCGGTCATCGGCTCACATCGCGCGTAAACGGGGGCGGTTGCCGGATAATGCGCCGACAACCAGACAGAAGAAGGATGCACCAGTAATGGGGGCAGCGGGAGAGCAGCACAAGGTAGAGGCGGTGGTGGCCGCGCCGCGCCGGCGACGCTGGCGCTGGAAGCGGCTGCTGTGGCTGCCGGTGCTGCTGGCCGCCTTCAGCTGCCTGCAGGTGCTGGTGCTGCGGTTCATCGACCCGCCGGTGTCCACGGTGATGCTGTGGCGCTATGGCGAGGCGCTGGGCGAGGCCGACTGGTCCTATCGGCTGCATTACCAGTGGCGCGACCTCGACCAGATGGCCCCGAGCCTGCCGATCTCGCTGGTGGCGGCCGAGGACCAGCGCTTCCCCGACCACAATGGCTTCGACCTGCAGGCCATCGAAAAGGCCCGCGACCACAACGCCAGGGGCGGACGCCTGCGCGGCGCCAGCACGATCAGCCAGCAGGTGGCCAAGAACCTGTTCCTGTGGCAGGGCCGCAGCTGGATCCGCAAGGGCCTGGAAGTCTGGTACACGGTGCTGATCGAGGCGCTGTGGCCGAAGGAGCGCATCCTGGAGATGTACGCCAACATCGCCGAGTTCGGTGATGGTGTGTACGGCGCGCAGGCAGCAGCCCAGAAATACTGGGGCAAGGACGCGGTCCGGTTGAGCCCGGCCGAGAGCGCGCGACTGGCGGCGGTACTGCCGGCACCGCGACGCTACAACGCGGCCGCGCCGGGGCCGTATGTGCAGCGGCGTGCCGCATGGATCCAGCGCCAGGCGCGCCAGCTGGGGGGCGCGTCATACCTGTCGGAGGACTGAGACAGGCGCGGCGTGATCGACAGGCGACGGGCCGTGCGCCCGGCGGGCAACGTACAATCCGGGCATGACCCGCGAACGGCTCACTTTTGTCATCGCCGCCTACAACGAGGCCCTGGCGCTGCCGCTGCTGCATCCGCGGTTGTGCGCTGTGCTGGACGGCCTGCCCGACATCGACGGCCACATCCTCTATGTGGATGACGGCAGCCACGATCGCACCTGGGAGGTGATCGCCGGGCTGGCCCAGGCCGACGCGCGCGTCTCGGCGCTGAAGCTGTCGCGCAACTTCGGCAAGGAGGCGGCGCTGACCGCAGGCCTGGATCTGGTGCATGAGGGGGCTGCGATGATCCTCGATGCCGACGGTCAGGACCCGCCGGAGCTGGTGCCGCAGTTCGTCGCGCGTTGGCGCGAGGGCCATGACAACGTCTACGGCACGCGCATGGCCCGCGATGGCGAGGCCTGGATCAAGCGCGCCACGGCAGCGATGTTCTATCGGGTGATGGGCCGCCTGTCGCGTACGCCGATTCCGGCCGATACCGGAGATTTCCGCCTGCTGTCGCCGCGCGCGCTGAGTGCCCTGCGCGGGATGCGTGAGCGCCACCGCTTCATGAAGGGGCTTTTCAGCTGGGTAGGCTTCAAGCGGATTGCCGTGCCCTATCACCGCCACGCGCGCGTGGCCGGCACCAGCAAGTTCAGCCTGTGGCGGCTGTGGAATTTCGCCCTCGAAGGCATCACTGGGTTCTCGACCGTGCCGCTGCGGGCCGCCACCTACCTGGGCCTGGCAACCGCAGCGGTCGCGTTCGTGTTCGGCCTGTGGGTGATCGTGAAGGCGGCGCTGTATGGCGACCGGGTGGCGGGCTGGCCGACGATGATGGCGGTGATCCTGTTCCTCGGCGGGGTGCAGCTGATCGCGCTGGGCCTGATCGGCGAGTACCTGGGACGGCTGTACGAGGAGTCCAAGCAGCGGCCGTTGTACCTGGTTGACGCGTGGCTAGCATCCGCCGTGGCAGACTCGGCCCTGCAACCCACCCTCGGAGGGCAGGCAGATGACGACGGTACGGCAACTGTTGGACGGCAAGTCTCCTGAAGTACATGCGGTCGCGCCGGATGCGGCGGTGATTGATGCGATCCGGTTGATGGCGGAAAAGGGCATCGGTGCGGTGCTGGTGATGGACGGGCCGCGATTGGTCGGGATCCTGTCCGAGCGTGATTACGCGCGCAAGATCGTGCTGCGTGATCGTTCGTCGCGCGATACCGCGGTGGCGGAGATCATGACGGCGCAGGTGGTGACCGTGTCGCCGGGCGAGAAGGTGGAGCACTGCCTGCAACTGGTGACCGACTACCGCATCCGCCATCTGCCGGTGGTCGAGGGCGCACAGGTGCTGGGGGTGATCTCCATCGGCGACCTGGTGAAGTCGGTGATCGATGCGCAGCGGCGCGAGCTGGACCAGCTGCAGCAGTACATCGTGGCGGGATGAGTCTGTCGCTGGCGGGCCTGCGGCCCGCCGGCCCGCTTTTTGAAGCTCAAAGCCAAAGCCAAAGCAGCGCCTTCCTGATACGTCGGTAGGCTGAGGGCATGGGCGTGCAGGACACGCCGCAAGTACATCCCTGTAGGCTCGATGGCGCCATCCATGGCGCCAACGGTCCTGCACGCCCATGCCCTCAGCCTCTGGACAAGTCCCACGAGTGCGGTGGGTTGCAGCGTCGGTTGACTGCCTTTGGTAGCTGCCAACCTTGGTTGGCAACAGCTTTTGACTTTGCTTTTTTCTTTTGACTTTGAATTTCCGCTCTCGTTCCGCGCGAGCAGGAAACTGTCAGGAGGGGGACGGGTGACGCAGGCAGGACCGTTGGCGCCATGGATGGCGCCATCGAGCCTACAGGGATGTACTTGCGGCGTGTCCTGCCTGCGTCACCCGTCCCCCTCAAACCACGATCAATCCAGGCGCCGCGAACAATGCTCCTACTTCGCATACTGCCCGCCGCAGTCGGCATCCTTGCCCGGCCCGGGTTCGATGGTCGCCAGCAACGCCGCCGGCGGGGCGATGCTGCCCAATGCCAGGGCCACCGCGCCGCGGATGCCCAGCGCCTTGAAGTCCGGGCGGAATGACGGGTCCTTGAAGGTGCCGGCGATGTGCAGCGGCGAGCGCAGTACCAGGATGCTCTTGTCCTTCGGCCGTGGCTTCAACAGCAGGTCCAGGGTCTCATCGCGAAGGCTGACCGTGCCCTCGCCGATGATGATCGTGTCGGTGGTATCCACCGCCAGCGCCTGGCTGGTCATCAGGCCGTCGCGCACGCCGAAGTCGGCGAAGGCGCAGCGCAGGGGGATCTGCTTGTCGCCGGTCACCAGGAATTTCAGCGACTCGGTGATGTCCAGGCCGGCCAGCTCCATCACCAGGTTGCCGACATGGCCGCGGCCCATCGCCAGGCCGACCTTGCCGCTGCTGCTGCCGAGCATCGCGGCGATCGAATTGCCGCGGCCACTCAGGTCCACCTCGCCGCCGATGCCGCCCTTGGCCTGTTCGGCCAGCTTGGCGTCGGGGAACAACTGGCCGAGCTGCACGCCGCGCACGCTGGCCTTCAGCGCGGTACTGATCTGCGGCTGGCGCGCGTCCATGCGGATCGTGCTGCGGATGTCGCCGCCGGCGACGCCGAAGTTCAGCGGGTCCAGCCGCAGCACACCGTCATCCAGCAGCAGATGGGCATCCATGTCGTCCAATGGCAACGAGGGCGCGTTGATGCGATGGGCCTTCCAGCGCACGTCGGCATCCATCGCACGCAGCTTGCCGAGGTTGTAGGGCGTGTCGGGCAGCACGCGCGCACGGGCAGCCACCCGTGCGGCCTCGGCCTTCTGCTGCGCATTGGCGGTTTCGCCGCCGCCGGTTTTCGGTGGGGCGCCGACGAAGCCGGCCAGGTCATCGAAGTCCAGGCGTCTGGATTCCAGCGTGGCCGTCAGTCGCGGGCGCGCGCCGCCCACTTCGAACTGCAGGTTGCCGCCGAGGTCGCTGTCGCCGACCTTGCCGGTGAACTGCTCATAACGCCAGAGGTTGTGGTCACGCTTGAGCCGACCGTTCAACGCATAGGGCGGGGACGGCGGAATGGCGATGCCGAGCAAGGGGTAGAGGTCGGCCAGGTCCTGGCCGCTGAGCGCGAACTGCAGGTCGAATACGCGCAGCTGGAAGGGGTTGGTCAATGTGCCGCTGGCGACGGCGTGGGTGGCGCCGGCGCGGCCGTCGAGGTGGATGCGGAACGGGTGATCGCTGTCGGTCAGCTCCAGCGGTGATTCAGTGCCACCGCGCAGGGTGAATGGATTGCCCTGCCAGTGTCCCTTGCCCTGCACCAGCAGCGGTGGCGCGGCGTCGGCCTGCTTCGGCTGCCCGCTGCGCACGTCCACGCGGATATCGGTGCGGCCGAGTGCATCGAGGAACTGCAGGCGACCGTCATCGATGCGCAGCCGTTTGAGCTGCGGGCTTGCCCCGCCGGCGCTGTCACCGAGGAAATCCCAGTTGCCCGGTTCGCCCTTGCGCGGGGCGGTTTCCAGCAGCACGTCCGGCCGGGTCAGGCGCACTTCGGGCAGCTGCACGCTGCCGCGCAGCAGGGGCCAGACCCGCACGTCGATCTCGACGCGGTCGGCGCTGGCCATGTTCGGCTGCTTCGCCCAGCCTGCATTGGCGAAGGTGATCGCATCGGCGCGGATCGTACTGGTACGGCCGAGGTCGACATCCAGGTGGCCGATGTGCAGTGCGCGGCCGGTGCGGGCCTGCACTGCGCGCTCGACCGGGCCCTTGAACCAGTTCCAGTTCCACAGCGCGATCAGTACCAGCAGCGCGGCCAGCAGGAAGGTGAGCAGGGCCAACCAGCGCTGGCCTCGCGGGCCGGGGCGGCGGAGGCGCCAGCGGGGCGTGCGCGTTGCAGCAGGGGAGGCGGCAGCATTCACGCTGCCATGGTTGCCCCCTCATCGTGGACGGGGCGCGAAGCGTCCATGTGCGCGGCGTGCACACGCCACGCGCGGGCAGGTGCTACAGCACCTGCATGGTGACCGCGACGAAGTGGCAGACGCTGCCACCGATCACGAACAGGTGCCAGATGGCATGCGAGTAGGGGATCGATTCGCGGTGGTAGAAATAGGTGCCCAGCGTGTACGACAGGCCGCCGGCCAGCAGCCAACCCAGCGTCCAGCCGTCGATCGAGGCCAGCATCGGCTTGACCGCCACGATCACCAGCCAGCCCATGGCTACGTAGATGGCGGTGGACAGGCGCTTGAAACGGCCGGTGTAGAACAGCTTGAACACCACGCCGGCCAAGGCCAGGGTCCAGATCGCGGCGAACAGGCCCCAGCCCCACGGGCCGCGCAGGCCGATCAGGGTGAATGGGGTGTAGGTGCCGGCGATCAGCACGTAGATCGCGCAGTGGTCGAACACCTTGAGTCGCCCCTTGGCGACCGGGTGCTGGATGGCGTGGTAGAGGGTGGAGGCGGTGTACAGCAGCAGCAGCGCGATGCCGAACACAATGGCGCCGGCCAGCTGCCAGCCATCGCTGTAGATGGCGGCCAGGGTGATCAGCACCGCGCCGGCACCCAGCGCGAACACGGCACCGAGGCCGTGGGTCAGGGCGCTGGCGATTTCTTCGCGGATCGAAGCAACGGAAGTCGTGGACATGACGTAGGCATCGTTCGCGGGGAGGGGGACCCGCACCCCCCTATCATCGCCGCGATGGGCGACATGTGCACGCCCGTCACCGTATGGTCGGTGAATCCCTGCGTTGCGTGGATGAACCGCCCGCGACGGCTGGGGTCAGAGCCCTTTCCTGCCGGAAAGGGATCCGACCCCGTGGCATCAGCCGACCGAAACGGTATGCGCCGCTTCGCGGGTAGCCGAGAAGCGCACGTCCGGCGAGCGTTCCTGGGCCAGCTGCAGGTTGACCCGGGTCGGTGCCAGGTAGACCAGGTGGCCGGCCGCATCCAGCGCCAGGTTCAGCGCGTTCTTCTCGCGGAACTCTTCCAGCTTCTTCTCGTTGCTGCAGTGGACCCAACGCGCAGTGGTCACGCTGACCGGCTCGAAGGTGGCTTCCACGCCGTACTCGTCCTTCAGGCGGTAGGCGGCCACGTCGAACTGCAGCACGCCGACCGCACCCAGGATCAGGTCGTTGCTGGTGAGCGGGCGGAAGAACTGGGTCGCGCCTTCCTCGGACAGCTGGGCCAGGCCCTTCTGCAGCTGCTTGAGCTTGAGCGGATCGCGCAGGCGGGCGCGGCGGAACAGTTCCGGGGCGAAGTTGGGGATGCCGGTGAAGGTCACCGCTTCGCCTTCGGTGAAGGTGTCGCCGATGGAGATGGTGCCGTGGTTGTGGATACCGATCACATCGCCCGGCCACGCCTCGGCGGCGATCTCGCGGTCGCTGGCCATGAAGGTCAGCGCGTTGGCCAGCTTCATTTCCTTGCCGGTACGCACGTGGAAGGTCTTCATGCCGGCGCTGAAGCGGCCCGAGCAGACCCGCATGAAGGCCACGCGGTCGCGGTGCTGCGGGTCCATGTTGGCCTGGATCTTGAACACGAAGCCGGTCAGCTTGTTTTCTTCCGGGGCGATCTCGCGGCCGGTGGTGGAGCGTGCCTGCGGCGACGGTGCATGCTCGACGAAGAAGTCCAGCAGCGGCTGCACGCCGAAATTGTTCACGCCGGAACCGAAGAACACCGGGGTCTGCTTGCCGGCGCGGTAGGCGTCCAGGTCGAACGGGTGGCTGGCGCCCTGCACCAGTTCCAGTTCGTCGCGCAGGTCGGCCAGCATCTGTGCACCGATCTTCTCGGCCAGGCCCGGTGCATCGATGGACGGGAAGATGGTCGAGTCCTGGCGGGTGAAGTTGCGGCCCGGTTCGTACAGGTGCACTTCGCCGGTCAGCAGATGAACCACGCCCTTCAGGCGCTGGCCCATGCCGATCGGCCAGGTGACCGGCGCACACTGGATGCCGAGCACGGTTTCCACTTCATCCAGCAGCTCGATCGGGTCCTTGCCCTCGCGGTCGAGCTTGTTGATGAAGGTCATGATCGGGGTGTCGCGCAGGCGGCAGACTTCCATCAGCTTGATGGTGCGCTCTTCCACGCCCTTGGCCACGTCGATCACCATGAGCGCCGAGTCCACCGCGGTCAGCACGCGGTAGGTGTCTTCGCCGAAGTCGGCGTGGCCGGGGGTGTCGAGCAGGTTGACGATCTTGCCTTCGTACGGGAACTGCATCACCGAGGAGGTGACGGAGATGCCGCGCTCCTTTTCCAGCGCCATCCAGTCGGACGTGGCGTGGCGGGCGGCCTTGCGGCCCTTGACCGAACCGGCCATCTGGATCGCGCCTCCGAACAGCAGCAGCTTTTCGGTCAGCGTGGTCTTGCCGGCGTCAGGGTGGGAAATGATGGCGAAGGTGCGGCGACGCGACGCTTCGTTGGCGACTTCGGACATGGCAGTGGCGCCCGCCCGGGGCGCTTTTCAAAGAGATAAGCGCCCGATTATACCGGCCGGGGCCGGTCAGCGCCCGGTACCGCCTTCGGCCTCGCCCTGGCGGGCGAACTGCAGCTGGCCCTGCTCGGCGAAGATGCGCACCGGCACCGAGCGCAGGCCCATGCCGCGGTTGACCTGCACCACGAAGTGCAGATGCGGGGCACTGCTGTAGCCGCTGTTGCCGGACAGGCCGATCGGCTGTCCGGCCCCTATCGCCTGGCCGCGACGCACGCGCATGCCGCCGGCCTGCAGGTGGCCGTACAGGGCCATGCTGCCGTCGCTGTGCAGCACGCGGATGAAGTTGGCGCGGGTACCATCGCGTTCGCGGTCCTGGCCGTTGCCACGGAAGCCATCCTGGATCTGCATCACCGTGCCCTCGCGCGCGGCCAGCACCAGGGTGCCCTCCGGCAGCGCGAAGTCGACCGCGTCGCGGTTCTCCTCGTCGTCATGGCTGAAGCGCCCCTGCGGCGCCTGGTCCACGCGCAGGCGGGCCGCATCGAATGGCAGGCGGTAGGCGACATCTTCGGCCTGTGCGGCCGGGTTGCCCGGCACCGACTGCAGGCGCAGATCGAGCATGCGGCCATCGATCGGGGCGGGCAGGTGGCCGACCACCAGGCTGCTGTCGCCCTGGATCAGCGACTCGACCGGGAGGCCTTCGACCGGGTGTCCGGGGGCGGCGCGCAGCTGGATCTGCAGCGGCCCTGCCAGCCCGTTGTCGATCCGGGCCTGCCATTGCGTACCAACAGGCTGCAGGCGCAACTGGGCCATGGGGGCGGCGCCCCCGGCGCTGCCTGGGCGGGTTGCCGAGGCAGGCGAGGCAACCAGTCCCCAGCCCTGGCGCCAGTCGCCGGCGTGTGCGGTCGCGCTCGCCAGCAGGGGCAGCAGCAGGCAGGACAGGGGCAGGCGCGGCATCGGTGTTTCCAGCGAAAAGGACCGCCGGGACTGTAGCGGATCCTGAACCGAACGACCGGGACGGCCTTCGCATAGCGGCCCCAAAAATATTCATCGCTTTATCCGCATGAAGGGATTGACAGCGCCGGAAAGGGCTGGCATCGTGGCCCCACCATCGAGACCGGCAGAGGGACAGGCCCTTTGAAGCCGGGGCAGCCCGCAGGCGCGCAAGCGTCTGCGTAGGTGCCAAATCCTGCGGGGACCGTGGCGTCCACCGAAAGATGGTTCGAACCATGCACCACACGTGCATCTCGAACGCGGGCCCCGCGAAGGCTCGATGGCCGATTCCCCAACCGGATCCCGCCATGAGCTTCGCCGCCAGTACCGCGCTTCGCCCCGAACCCTTTGTCCCCGTCAGCGTGCCGGTCGAAGACCGCGTTCATGCCGAGCGCGGTGAGTTCGCCGCGGTGCTGTCGATGCGCCACGCCGGCCCCAGCCCGGTGCGCCTGCGCTATGAGTGGGTCGGCCCGGCCAATGCGCCGGTGGTGGTGCTGGCCGGTGGCATTTCCGCCCACCGCCATGTGGCGTCCAACGCACAGTTCAGCGAGAAGGGCTGGGCCGAGGACCTGGTCGGCAGCGGGCGCGCGCTGGATCCGCAGCAGCTGCGTGTACTGGCCTTCGATTTCATCGGGGCCGACGGTGCCTTGGACGTGCCGATCGATACCGCTGACCAGGCAGATGCACTGGCGCTGCTGCTGGATCACCTCGGTATCCGTGCGCTGAAGGCATTCGTGGGCTACTCCTATGGCGCGCTGGTCGGCCAGCAGTTCGCGATCCGCCACCGCGCCCGCGTGCGCCAGCTGGTGCTGGCCAGCGGTGCGCATCGCCCGCATCCGTATGCCGCCGCCTGGCGTGCGCTGCAGCGCCGCGCGGTCGCGCTCGGCCAGCTGCAGTGCGGCGAAGACCACGGCCTGGCCCTGGCCCGGCAGTTCGCCATGCTCAGCTATCGCACGCCGGAGGAATTCGGCGAGCGCTTCGATGCTGCGCCGGAGGTCATCAATGGCCGCGTGCGCGTGGCTGCCGAAGACTATCTCGACGCGGCCGGTGCGCAGTACGTCGCGCGCACGCCGGTGACCGCCTACCTGCGCCTGTCCGAATCGATCGACCTGCACCGCGTCGATCCCACCGCGATCCTGCCGCCGACCGTGGTGGTGGCCGTGGAGGGCGACCGCCTGGTGCCGCTGGCCGACCTGGTCGGCCTGGTCGAAGGGCTGGGCGCGCGTGGCAGCCTGCGTGTGCTGCGCTCGCCCTATGGCCACGACGCCTTCCTCAAAGAAACCGATCGCATCGACGCGATCCTCGCCACCGCCTTCCGCACTTCTGGAGAGTCCGCATGAGCCTGCACGCAAACGAACCGTCCTGTAGTCGCACCACTGCCGCCGTCCGTGCGGGCATCGATCGGGACACCGCACATGGCGCGGTCACGCCGCCGATCGTACTGTCGTCGAACTTCAGCTTTGAAGGCTTCGGCAACAAGCGCCAGTACGACTACACGCGCAGTGGCAACCCCACCCGCGATCTGCTGGGTGAAGCGCTGGCGGAACTGGAGGGCGGCGCCGGCGGCGTCATCACCGCGACCGGCATGGGCGCGATCAACCTGGTGCTGAACGCGCTGCTGCAGCCGGGCGACACCCTGGTGGTGCCGCACGATGCCTACGGCGGCAGCTGGCGGCTGTTCAATGCGCTGGCGAAGAAGGGCCACTTCGAACTGGTCACCGCTGACCTGACCGATCCGCGCGCGCTGGCACAGGCGCTGGCCGCGCAGCCGAAGCTGGTGCTGGTGGAAACGCCGTCCAACCCGCTGCTGCGCATCACCGACCTGCGCTTCGTCATCGATGCCGCGCACAAGGCCGGTGCACTCGTAGTGGTCGACAACACCTTCCTGTCGCCGGCGCTGCAGCAGCCGCTGTCGTTTGGTGCGGACCTGGTGCTGCATTCCACCACCAAGTACATCAATGGCCACAGCGATGTGGTCGGCGGTGCGGTGGTCGCGCGCGATCCGGCGCTGCACGAGCAGCTGGTGTGGTGGGGCAATGCGCTGGGCCTGACCGGTTCACCGTTCGATGCCTTCCTGACCCTGCGCGGCCTGCGCACGCTGGATGCGCGCCTGCGCGTGCACCAGGAAAACACGGCGTCGATCGTTGCCCTGCTGGACCAGCATCCGGCGGTCGGCGCGGTGTACTACCCGGGCCTGGCCGATCACCCCGGCCATGCCATCGCCGCGCGCCAGCAGGACGGCTTCGGCGCGATGCTGTCGTTCGAACTGGCCGACTGCGAAGGCGATGATCCGCACGCGGCAGTGCGTGCGTTTGTCGACGGGCTGCGCTGTTTCACCCTGGCCGAATCACTGGGCGGCGTCGAAAGCCTGATCGCGCATCCGGCCACCATGACCCATGCAGCGATGTCGGCCGAAGCACGCGCGGCGGCCGGCATCAGCGAAGGACTGCTGCGCCTGTCGGTCGGTATCGAGGCCGAACGTGACCTGCTGGCCGATCTCGGTGCCGCGCTGCAGCGCGCCGAAGCGGTGATCGATGCCGCCGCACGTCGCAAACAGGTAGTGGACGCATGAGCGCACTCGCCGCTGACATTCCTGCGCTGGGCGCGGGGCGCCTGGCACTGCTCGGCACCGGTACGGTCGGTTCGGCCTTCGTGCAGCGCTACCAGGCGCTGCAGGCACGCGGGTTGGAGCTGCCCAGCGTGCAGTGGCTGGCCAACTCGCGCACGGCGCTGGAGATTGATCGCGACCTGGCGCTGCCCCTGGAACTGGCACGCCGGGCACCGCGCGATGGCCACAGTTCGCCACCGTGGGCGAGCGCCGAAGGGCTGGAGCGTGGCGACGTGGTGGTCGATGCCACGGCCAGTGAAGACGTGGCCGCGCGCCACGTGCAATGGCTGGCGCGCGGCGTGCATGTGGTGACCGCCAACAAGCTGGGCAGAGGCGCGCAGCTCGCCCGCGCGCAGGCCATTGCCGAAAGCTGTGCCGACAGTGGTGCGCGTTATGGCGACAGCGCCACCGTGGGCGCCGGCCTGCCGCTGCTGAGCAGCCTGCGTGCGCTGGTGGCCGGTGGCGATCACATCCACGCCATCGAAGGCGTGCTGTCCGGTTCGCTGGCGTGGCTGTTCCATCGTTATGACGGCCAGTCGCCGTTTTCCGCTGCGGTGCGTGAGGCGCTGGCGGCCGGCTATACCGAACCGGACCCGCGCCTGGACCTGTCCGGCGAGGACGTGCGCCGCAAGCTGCTGATCCTGGCGCGCAGCAGCGGGCTGGCACTGGATGCGTCGCAGGTGCAGGTGGATTCGCTGGTGCCTGATGCGCTGGCGGCGTTGCCGCTGGAAGATGCCGTGGCTGCCTTGGAGCAGCTGGATGCGCCGCTGCAGGCGCGTTGGCAGCAGGCACGTGACAACGGTCGCGTGCTGCGTTTCGTTGGCCGTGTTGACGGCGAAGGTGCGCAGGTGGGCCTGCGCGAGCTGCCGGCCGATCATCCCTTGGCGCAGGGCGCGGGCACCGACAACCGCGTGGCCATCCACAGCGATCGCTACCGCCGCCAGCCGTTGTTGATCCAGGGACCGGGCGCCGGCGCGGAAGTCACTGCGGCCGCGTTGCTGGATGACGTGCTGCGGATCGTGGGCTGATCACACCGTTCTTGTAGAGCCGAGCCCATGCTCGGCTCTACAGAAGCGGCCGCCAGTCAGCGGGACTTCAACGCCTTCAACAACGCGGCGTTGAACTGCTTCGGGTCCTGCACCTGCGGCGAATGGCCCAGTTCGGCGAACTCGACCAGCGTCGCGCCGGGAATCGCTGCGGCCGCCGCCTTGCCGAGTACCGGATAGTTGCCCAGCGCCGCCTTCACCGCAGGCGGTGCCTGGTCACGGCCGATCGCGGTGCGGTCCTTCTGGCCGATGAACAGTGTGGTCGGCACCTGCAGGTGCTTCAGTTCGTACACCACCGGTTGGTTGAACACCATGTCCGAGGCCAGCGCCTGGCTCCATGCAACGGCCTGCTTGCCCGGGCCTTCGTACATGCCCGACTGCATCCGCGCCCACGGTTCGTAGGCCGGCTTCCATTTGCCGTCGTAGTACACCTCCAGCTGGTAGCGGCGGATGCTGTCATAGCTGATGTTCATTTCGCCGGCGTACCACGCGCCGACGCTGCGCCAGGGGACGCCCAGCGCCTTCCAGTCTTCCAGGCCGATCGGGTTGACCAGCGACAGGCTGCGCAGGTCCTGCGGGAACATCAGCGCGTAGCGCACCGCCAGCATGCCGCCCATCGAGTGCCCGACCAGGTGCACCGGTACATCACCCAGCTGCAGTTGCTGTAACAGGGCATGGGTGTTGGCGGCCAGCTGCGCGAACGTGTACTGATAGCGCTCCGGCTTGCTGGACTTGCAGAAACCCACCTGGTCCGGGGCGATCACCCGGTAGCCGGCGGCAACCAGTGGCTTGATCGATTCCTTCCAGGTGGCGGCACAGAAGTTCTTGCCGTGCAGCAGCACCACCACGCCGATGGGCGCCTTCTTCGGCGCGATGTCCAGGTAGGCCATCTCCAGCGGCTGCCGCTGCGACTCCAGCGCGAAGGTCTTCACCGGATAGCCGTAGTCGAAACCCTCAAGCCGCGGCCCGTAGGTGGGGGCGGCCAGGGCGGCCAGCGGAAGGCAGGCAAGCAGGGCGGCAGCGATCACGCGCATGGGGCAATCCGGGGTGGGGAAGCCCCGAGCCTAACCGGAACGTGGTGACGACGTCGTCCGATGTAGAGCCGGGCTCATGCCCGGCTACTCCCACCCGATCAGCCGAGCATGGGCTCGGCGCTACACCTCAGCACTCGATGACGTTCACCGCCAGGCCACCGCGGCTGGTTTCCTTGTACTTGTCCTGCATGTCGCGGCCGGTATCGCGCATGGTCTTGATGACCTTGTCCAGCGACACCTTGTGCTTGCCGTCGCCACGCATCGCCATGCGCGAGGCATTGATCGCCTTCACCGCGCCCATCGCATTGCGTTCGATGCACGGAATCTGCACCAGGCCGCCGATCGGGTCGCAGGTCAGGCCGAGGTTATGTTCCATGCCGATTTCCGCGGCGTTCTCGATCTGGCTGGGGTTGCCACCCAGCGCCGCGACCAGGCCACCGGCCGCCATCGAACAGGCCACGCCCACTTCGCCCTGGCAGCCCACTTCGGCGCCGGAAATCGAAGCGTTTTCCTTGTACAGGATGCCGATCGCCGCCGAGGTCAGCAGGAAGTCGAACACGCGCTGCTCGTTGGCGCCGGGGCAGAAGCGGTCGAAGTAATGCAGCACCGCCGGCAGCACGCCGGCGGCGCCGTTGGTCGGTGCGGTCACCACGCGACCACCGGCCGCGTTTTCCTCGTTCACCGCCAGTGCGTACAGGTTGACCCAGTCCAGCGTGGTCAGCGGATCGCGCATCGCCGCTTCCGGCTTCGACGACAGCTCACGGTACAGCGCCGGTGCGCGACGGCCGACCTTCAGTCCACCCGGCAGCACGCCTTCCTCGCGGATGCCACGCGCGACGCACGACTGCATCGCGCTCCAGATCTCACGCAGGTTGGCGCGGATCTCGTCTTCGCTGCGCCAGCACTTCTCATTCTCGAACATCAGCTGGGCGATGCTCAGGCCGCTGCGCGCGGTCTGCGCCAGCAGCTCGTCGCCGCTCTTGAACGGGTAGGGCAGCGGGGTCTCGTCGGGCACGATGCGGTCATCGGCCGCGTCGTCCTGGTTGACCACGAAGCCACCACCGACCGAGTAGTAATCGCGGGTGGCGATCACTTCATCGTCGGCGTTGTACGCGGTGAAGCGCATGCCGTTGGTGTGGTACGGCAGCTTCTGGCGCTTGTTCATGCCGAGGTCGCGCTTCTCGTCGAAGGCGATCTCGTGCTGGCCCATCAGCTGGATGCGCTTGCTGCTGCGGATGCGCTCCAGGGTGGCCGGGATGATGTCCGGGTCGATCAGGTTCGGCCGCTGGCCTTCCAGGCCCAGCAGGATCGCCTTGTCGGTGCCATGGCCGCGGCCTGTCAGCGCCAGCGAGCCATAGACATCGGCGCGGATGCGCGCGACCTCGTGCAGGCGGCCCGGATCGAGCAGCCAGCGGTGGATGAATCGCTCGGCGGCCTTCATCGGCCCGACGGTGTGCGAGGAACTCGGACCAATGCCGATCTTGAAAACGTCGAACGTGCTGACAGCCATGGATGCCAAACTGCGGGTACCGGACAAGCGGCTATTCTAGCGGCTTGCCGGGCCATCCGATGGCTGCGGCGCAGCATTTCCGCCACGGGAGCCTGACTGGTGTTGACCCTGATCCAGCGTGACGATTGCCACCTGTGCGACCTGGCCCTGGCTGAACTGGCCAAAGCGCGGGCGCCGGAGTTCGAATCGGTGTTCCTGGATGACCAGCCGGCGCTGGAAGCGCGCTATGGCGCGCGGGTGCCGGTGCTGCGCGACGAGCGCGGCGAGCGCGAGCTGGACTGGCCGTTCGATGCGGCCACGGTGCAGGCGTGGTTGGCCGAAGGCGGTCAGGTAGTGCCGGCCGCTGGCCGGCAACCACCCGATATCCGTTAATGCCGGCCAGCGGCCGGCACTACCGGAAGCGTCTTATTTCGCGTCGAACTTCACGATCGTGCTGATCGCGGTGTCGTCCGGAATGGTCTTGGTATCGGCCCAGTCACCGCCGCCGACGCCGAAGTCCAGGCGCTTGACCGTGGCCTTGCCGGTCAGCACCGGCTGGGTGCCCGGCTTCCAGGTGAAGGTGAGGGTCACCGGCTTGCTGACGCCGCGCAGTTCCAGGGTGCCATCGGCGGCGAACTGGTCGTTGCCCACGGCGCGGAAGCCCTTGGCGGTATAACGCGCGGTGGCGAACTTGCCGACATTGAAGAAGTCGGCGCCCTGCAGGGTCGAGTCACGGTCGCTGTTGCCGCTCTTGGCGCCTGCCAGCGGAATCACCACGTCCAGCGAGCCGGCGGCCGGGTTGGCCGGGTCGAAGCTGAGCTTGGTGGCGAAGCCCGGGAAGCTGCCGGTGAACACTTCGCCGTCGTATTTGGTGGCGAACACCAGGATCGAGCCGGCACCCGGGGCCTGCGCATAGTCCGCAGCGAGCGCCGGGGCGGTGGCCAGCATGCCGGCCAGGGCGGCGGCCACGGCGGCCGGAGTGGTCAGTTTCAGGTTCATCGGTCAGTCCTTCTGAGGGGAGGCGAGCCAGCCGCGCGGCAACATGCGGGACAGCGTTGCATCGCGCTGGAACAGGTGGTGGTAGAAAGCAGCGCCGGCATGCGCCAGCACCACCGCGATCAACAGCCAGAAGCCGTATTCGTGGAGGGCATGGGACACCGCGACGACCTGCGGGTCGGGGCCGCTCAGCTTGGGCACGTCGACCAGGCCGAACCAACGGAAGGGGCGCAGGCCACTGGCCGAATCGTACAGCCAGCCCGACAGCGGGATGGCGAACATCAGCACATACAGCAGCACGTGGGTGGCACTGGCGATGCGCTCCTGCCAGCTGGGCACGCCCGGCACCGGCTTCGGTGCACCGGCATACAGGCGCCAGCCGAGACGGAACAGCACCAGCGCCAGCACGGTGATGCCGATCGACTTGTGCGCGGTGTAGACCCAGAAGTACTTGGGCGTCTTGGGCAGTTCGCCCATGGTCAGGCCAACCACGCCCAAGGCGAGGATCAGCAGTGCAATCAACCAGTGCAGGATCTGGCTGACACTCCCCCAGGCGGCGGAGGTGTTCTTGGCGGTCATGAAGGGTCCTTGGGGGCCGTCGTGTGGTCGGAGTGTGGAACGGGAGCGGGAGTTCCCGGGGCGTCGCTGCGGTCGAGGGTGGCCTCAGCCTCGATCCGCACCTGTACCGCATCACCGATGACGCCCGGCCAAGCGGTGATGCCGAACGCGCGCCGGCTCAGCGTCGTGCTGGCGGAAAACCCGGCGGTGCGTCGGAAGGGAGGGAGCGGGTAGCGCTTGAGCGCGTTGAGGGTCACGTCCAGGGTGACTTCCTGGCTGACCCCGCGCAGGGTCAGCGTGCCGATCACATGCGCATGCTTGGCGTCGATCGGTTCGACCCGGCTGGAGACAAAACGCGCGGTCGGGAATCGCTCGCCGTCGAGCAGGCTGCGGGCCAGCGTGGCCTGGTTCCACTTGGCGTCGCCGAGGTCCAGGCGCGACACCGGGATGTCCACCTCCAGGGTGGCGTCGCGCCAGTTGTCGGGATCGAACAGCACGCGGCCTTCGCTGCCGGACACCGTGCCCATGGCCTGCGAGTAGCCCGCGTGGTCGATGGAGAACAGCACCCGCGTGTGCACCGGATCGAGGCGATAGGTGTCAGCGGCCGCCCAGGCAGGGGCGGTGGCGAGCAGCATCGGCAGCAGGGCCAGGCAGGGACGCATCGATGGCGGGCTCCGGAAGGGGACGCTGTGATCATACGCACAGCCCCCTGCCAACGTTGCGTGCATGGCTGCAACAGTTCGTGGTGGTGCCACCGCTGGAAACAGCCTGTTGCAGCCATGAACCCGGCCCTGTGTGACAATCGGCCCAGGACAGGGGGTTCAGGATGACGAGCGGCTGGCGCCGGTGGTGCCGTGGCATCGCAGGTATGGGACTGCTGCTGATGGCGATGGCCACGGCGGCTGCGACCCTGGACATGGCAGAAACACCACGCCTGCGCCGCTTCGGTGCCGCCGAAGGCTTGCCGTCGCGCATGGTGGTGGCGCTGGCCGAGGACCGCCAGGGCCACATCTGGGCCGCCACCGATGGTGGGCTCGCCCGTTATGACGGCAACAGCCTGCGGGTCTGGGAGCACGATCCGGAACAGCCGGGCTCGCTGCCTGGCAACGAGATCGAGACCCTGCTGATCGATCCGCTGGACCGGGTCTGGGTGGGCATCAACGGCAAGGGCGTGGCCCGCCTGGATGCCGACCGCGAGCGCTTCCGGACCTTCGACACGGTCAATTCCACCTGCCAGGGGCAGTTCTGGGCACTGGCCTATGTCGACGATGCCTTGTGGATCGGGACCAACAACCATGGCGTCTGCCGGCTTGGCGAAGACGGCAGCGTGCGCCTCTACACCCATGATCCAGCGCAGCCGGGTGGCCTGCCCAGCAACAGCATCTTCACCAGCCTGGTCGATACGCGGGGCCGCCTGTGGGTGGGCACCGAAGCCGGCGTGGCGCGTTGGAACGGCAGCGGGTTCGAGCCGGTGGCCGCGCGGGAACTGGGCACGCTGAGCGTGCTCCGGTTGAGCCGTGATGCGGAGGGTTCGATCTGGGTGGGCAGCCAGAACGATGGCCTGTACCGCATCGATGGGCAGGACCGGGTCAGTCGCCCGCGATGGGCCGACAGCGCCCAGCTGCGCTCGGCCCTGGTCCTGGCCGATCGCCAGGGGGGGTACTGGGCCGGCACCTCCGATGGTTTGTTGCGGGGGGATGCGGCGGCGCTGCGCCGGCTGGAGGGCGACCGCGGCAGCGGCTTCCTGACCGCGCACAGCGGTGTGCTCGATCTGCTGCAGGACCACGAGGGCGGATTGTGGGTGGCGCTGCTGACCCAGGGCCTGGCCTACCTGCCACCGGACTGGCGGCGCTTCTCGATCTGGAACCAGCTCGACGGCAAGCCGCTGGACAGCCAGTACCTGTTGAGCGCGGCCAGCGACGGGAAGAACTACTACGTCGGCTCGGCGCGAGGGGTGTACCAGCTCGATGCGCAGGGCACCCTGCGCCTGCTGGCCAGCGACCGGCAGCTGGGCAACGGCGTGGTGTGGTCGGTGCTGCCGCGCCCGGATGGTCGCCTGTGGCTGGGACGCGGCGGTCGCATCACCGTCTACGATCCGGCCACCGGCGCGCTGCGCGATCTGCGGATCGATGGCAGTGCCGACCTGCGCCAGCGCATCGACCTGATGCGGCAGGCGCCTGATGGCACGGTGTGGGTGTCGGTGATGGGCCTGGACCTGCAGCAGCGCGATGCAGAGGGCCGGCTGCTGCACAGCTATCCGCTGGAGCATTTCCGCGGGACCGCCGATGCGCCGATCGAGCAGATCCGCTTCGACGCCCATGGCCGGCCCTGGGTGATGGGCGACATGGGCATCTGGCGCGAACAGGCTGGACGCTTCGAGGCAGTACCGGGCGTTTCGCGCGGGCCCATCTACGACCTGGTGTGGATCGATCCGCAGCAGTTGTGGCTGGCGCGCCAAGGCGCCTTCGAGCGCTACCAGTGGGATGGCATGAGCCTGCGCCTGATCCAACGCATCGACGGCAGTGCAGGCGTGCCGCCGGTCACCATGGGCGGGCTGGCGCTGGCCGACAATGGCCAGCTGTGGGCGACGACGCCGCGCGGCCTGCTGCGTTGGGACCCGAAAACGCGGCGCCTGCAGCAGTTCAACGAGCGCGATGGACTGTCCGATGCGGAGTTCACCGGCCGGCCACCAGCAGTGAATGCCGATGGCCGCGTGCTGGCCGTCACCCAGACCGGGTTGGTTGCCTTCGATGTGAATGCCGATGACACGGTGCTGCCGTCTTCATCGCTGGTGATCGCCGAAGTGCGGGTACGACGCGACGACGCGCGCGGCTGGCAACCGTTGCCGCTCACCGGCACCCTGTTGCTGGGACCGGATGATCGCGATCTGCAGATCGATGCGCGGCTGCTGTCCTATGCCAGCCCGCAGGGCAACCGCTACCGCTTCCGCGTGCAGGGCTACGACCAGGACTGGGTGGAGCAGGGCGGCGATGGCCAGCGCACCCTGTCGCGGCTGCCGACCGGCAGCTACGTCATCGAGGTGCAGGCAGCGACTGCCCGGGGCGCATGGACGCCTTCGCAGCAGTTGCAGGTGAAGGTGCTGCCACCGTGGTGGCGCAGCGGCATGGCGATCTTCGGCTACATCCTGCTGGGGTCGCTGCTGCTGGTGGTCCTTGTCTGGTCGGTCCGCGCGCGGCTGCGCCGTCGTCAGCAATGGCAGCTGACGGTGCACAAGCAGCAGCTGGCCGAGCAGGCCTCGCAGGCCAAGAGCCGTTTCCTGGCCACGCTGGGCCACGAAGTGCGCACGCCGATGACCGGCGTGCTGGGCATGAGCGAGCTGCTGCTGGCGACCCCGCTGGATCCGGTGCAGCGCGGCTACGCGGGGTCGATCCAGCAGGCCGGCAGCCATCTGCTGCGGCTGGTCAACGATGCGCTGGACCTGGCCCGCATCGAAGCCGGGCGGCTTGAACTGGACCTGCGTCCGTTCGACCTGGGGGAGCTGCTCGACCAGGTGCAGGGCCTGATGCAGCCGATGGCGCAGCAGCGCCAGCTGGAATTCCAGCGCGGCGAAGACCCGCCTGGGCCGGTCAGTGTCAGCGGCGACGAGATGCGCGTGCGCCAGATCCTGCTGAACCTGCTCGGCAACGCCATCAAGTTCACCGAGCGTGGCCACGTCGGCCTGGCCGTGCGCCTGGAAGAAAAGGGCGGGCTGTGTTTCGAAGTGCATGACAGTGGCCCGGGCATCAATGCCGAGCAGCAGCAGCGCCTGTTCCATCGTTTTGAACAGGCCGACGGCCCGCGCACTGCGTCGCGCTACGGTGGCAGCGGGCTGGGGCTGGCGATCTGCCAGGAGCTGGCGATGGCGATGGGCGGATGCATCGAAGTGGACAGCCAGCCGGGCAAGGGCGCGCGGTTCCGCGTGCGCCTGCCGTTGCCCTGGACGCGCCAGGCCGCCAGCACCGCGGGCGAGGTGGCGGCCCTGCCGGAACTGCCGCCGCTGCGCATCCTGCTGGTCGAGGACGATGCCACGGTGGCCGAGGTCATCGCCGGCCTGCTGCGGGTGCGCGGGCATGAGGTGGTCCACGTGCTGCATGGCCTGGGCGCGCTGTCGGAGATCGCCACCGATGGTTTCGACGTCGGCCTGCTCGATCTCGATCTGCCCGCGCTGGACGGTACGGCCATCGCCCGCCAGCTGCGCACCATGGGCTATGAACTGCCGCTGGTGGCAGTGACTGCCCGTTCCGATGCCTACGCCGAAACCCAGGTGCTGGCCGCAGGCTTCGATGGTTTCCTGCGCAAGCCGGTGACCGGCGATCTGCTGGTGGCGGCCATCGCCCAGGCGCGTGCGAAACGGCAGGCGACTGCGTGACTGTGCCGGCGCCGGGCGTGAACGGCGCGACTTTCGGTTTACCATGCCGACGCCCGCAGCGCGGGAATCATCAGGACCAGCGTGAGGAGGCAATCGGTGGTGTATCTGCGGGCGGCGATGCTGCTGCTGGTCCTCCTGTGCTGCGCGTTGCCCGCTGCGGCACAGCCGGTGCCTCCGAGCCCGCGGCAGGTGACGGTGTTCGATGGCCTCCCGTCCAATACCGTCAACCGCATGGCCGAGGACCGGTACGGCTACCTGTGGATCGCCACCAACGATGGCCTGGCCCGCTATGACGGTCGCACCTACCGGGTGTGGCGCTCGGAGGACGGGCTGCGTGACAACCGCATCTGGACGGTGCTGGTCGATGCCCGCAACCAGCTGTGGATAGGCACCGAGAATGCCGGCCTGGTGCGGATGTCCGCCGACCGCCGGCAGCTGCACTTCTACGACCGCAGCAGCCAGCCGTTGATGGGCACCAACACAGTCTGGAGCCTGGCCAGCACACCCGATGGCTCGATCTGGTTCGGTACCCATGAGGGCGGCCTGTACCGCCTGGACAGCCAGGACCGCCTGCAGCGCTTCCTGCCCGAGCCGAACAATCCGCGCAGCCTGCCCTCGTCGTCGGTGCCCTACCTGGCCACGTTGGCCGATGGCAGCCTGTGGATTGGCACCAAGCATGGCGTGGCGCGCTGGACCGGGACCGACTTCGAGCGCGTCGGTACGGACATCATTCCCAGCCTGCTGATCAACGGCTTGACCGCCGAACCGGATGGCAGCCTGTGGATCAGCACGATGGCCGGGGCCACCGTGCGTCGCCCGGATGGCCGCTTCGAGGCACCCCCCTGGAAGCTGCCGCCGGGCGAGCAGGTACTGGGCATGATGCTGCGCGACGAGCAGGGCGGGCACTGGCTGGACACGCGCACCGGGCTGGGGCGCGCGGTCGATGGCCAGTACCAGACCGTGCCGCTGTACAGCGCGATCGCGCGCGGTCCGGTGCGGCCGAACTGGACCGGTGCCTACGAGGACCGCGAAGGTGGCATCTGGTTGGCCAGCACCAATGCCGGGCTGTGGCACCTGCTGCCACGCTGGTGGCAGTTCTCGGTGCTGTCGCGCCTGGAGGACGACCCCAGCTCGCTGCGCAATGCGCTCGTGCTGGGCACCAGCCCATCCAGCAATGGCGGCGTCTGGACGGTGGGCAGCCATGGCGCACTGGATCGCTTCGATCCGAAAACCGGCAAGATCGAGCAGCACCGTACCTGGGTCAACGGCATGCACTGGCTGTCGTCGGTGCGCGAGGACCGGCGTGGCCAGGTCTGGATCGGATCGACCGATGCACTGGTGCGCTACGACCCGCAACGGCGTGAGCTGCGTCGCTGGGGGCGTGACGCCGGTGCCGATGCAGCGATGGAAGGGGTCATCGAAGCGATGATGACCTGCGACGGCGACAGCCTCTGGCTGATGCTGCCCGCGGGCCTGCAGCAGCGCGACCTCGACGGGCGCGTGCGGCGCGAGCTGGACAATGGCCAGCGTGGCCTGCAGCAGGGCCAGCTCAACCTCGATGTGGAATGCGGTCCGCAGGACCATATCTGGCTGGCCAGCAGCCGTGGCCTGCTGCAGTGGCTGCCGGAAAGCGAGCGCTTCCAGCCGGTGCCGGGTGCGCCGGCAACGGCCATCCATGCGCTGCACGTGGGCCGCGATGGCCAGGTCTGGTTGTCCGAGGACGGGCGCCTGTCGCGATACCGCTGGAGCCAGGGGCGCCTGGAACGGCAGGCGGTGGTCGGTGCTGAACAGGGCTATCCGGCGATCTCCGCCTCTGGCCTGGTGGTGGATGCGCAGGGCGTGGCCTGGGCGACCAGCGCACGCGGCCTGGTCCGTGTCAGTGCCGATGGGCAGAGCGTGCGCCTGTACGGCGTGCACGATGGCCTGCCCAGCCAGGAATTCCGCGAACACACCTTGATCGCGGCGGCCGATGGCCACCTGGTGGCCGGAACGGCGGCAGGCGCAGTGGTGTTCGACCCGGAGCAGGTGCGGCCTTCAGTACGCCGCGCGCCACTGGTGATCGAACGGGTGGAAGTGCGCCGCAACGAGCAGGTGCTGGACATGACCCACGATGCACCGCTGCAGATCGCCGATGGCGACCGCGACCTGCGCATCGTCGCGCGATTGCTGTCCTTCGCCGACTCGGCGTCCAATACCTACCGTTACCGCCTGGCCGGCTACGACCCGGATTGGGTCGAAGTCGGCCCGGCCGGCGAGCGCCTGTTCTCGCGCCTGGCGCCGGGCAGCTACCGGCTGGAAGTGCAGGCACGCTCGGCCGACCATGTTTGGTCGCGGGTGCAGAGCCTGGAATTCCGCGTGCAACCGCCATGGTGGCGCAGCCTGTCCGGCCTGCTGGTGCTGGCGTCGGTCGGGTTGCTGCTGACCAGCTGGTTCGCTTGGTTGTACCGACGCCGCCTGCAGCGGCGCCACGCCTACCAACTGGCGCTGCACAAGCAGGAACTGGCCGAGCAGGCCTCGGCGGCCAAGACCCGCTTCCTGGCCAACCTTGGCCATGAGATCCGTACGCCGATGACCGGCGTGCTGGGCATGAGCGAGTTGCTGCTGGCATCGCCACTGGATCCGCAGCAGCGCGGCTACACGCAGTCGATCCGGCATGCTGGCGAACACCTGCTGCACCTGGTCAACGATGCGCTGGACCTGGCGCGGATCGAGTCCGGGCGCCTGGAACTGCAGTCGCAGTCGTTTGCGTTGAATGGCCTGTTGCAGGATCTGGCGGCGCTGATGGGCCCGCTGGCCGCCCAGAAGGGCCTGCGCTTCACCCTCGACAACCAGCTGCCGCCGGGCCTGCAGGCCACCGGTGATGCCATGCGCGTGCGGCAGATCCTGCTGAACCTGCTGTCGAACGCAGTGAAATTCACCAGCCGCGGCACCATCACCCTGCACGCACGTTGCGATGGCGAGCTGCGCGCGCTGCATTTCGAAGTGCGCGATACCGGCCCCGGCATCAGCCAGGAACAGCAGCAGCGCCTGTTCCGCCGCTTCGAGCAGGCCGATGGTGCACGTACCGCAGCGCAGTATGGTGGCAGCGGCCTCGGCCTGGCGATCTGCCGCGAACTGGCACATGCGATGCAGGGGCGGATCCAGGTGGAGAGTCAGCTGGGCCGAGGCACCTGTTTCGGCGTGACCCTGCCGTTGCCGCTGGTGGTGGACAGTGATGCCGAGGCGTCCGCCGAGGGGCATCGCGACGAGGCGGCGAACATGCCACCGCTGCGGGTGCTGCTGGTCGAGGACGATGCCACCGTGGCCGATGTGGTGCGGGGGCTGTTGAGCGCACGCGGCCACGAGGTGGTGCATGCCGGCCATGCGCTGGCGGCGCTGCGCGAGATCAGTGCCGGCGATTTCGACGTCGGCCTGCTGGATCTGGATCTGCCGGGCCTGAGCGGCTTCGAACTGGCCCAGCACCTGCGCAACCAGGGCTACATGCTGCCGTTGCTGGCGGTGACCGCGCGCACCGATCCAGACCTTCAGCAGCAGGTGGAAGCGGCCGGCATCGGCGGCTTCCTGCGCAAGCCGGTGACCGGCGAACTGCTGGTGGAAGCGATTGCCAGGGTGATGGGCAGGTAGGGATTATTGCAGGGCTTGCAGCCCTGCACCTGCAGAATCAACGTCAACGTCAAAAGCCTGCATTCCGTGGGATGGCGGGGTGGATCCGGTTGCGGGAGACGCCGTAAACCCCGCTCCGCGGTCCGGCCCAGCCGCTGGCGGCTGTGCGTTCGGGCGCTTTCGAAGCAGTGCTTCGCAAGCAAAGCACCCTCACCCATGGGGGCTTGGCCGCGGCATCCATGCCGCGGACACTCCCGCAACCGGACCCACCCCGCCTTCGACAGTTTTCCGCGATCTGTCGGAACGACGCTCGGGGTCAGATCCGTTTTCCGAAGGAAAACGGATCTGACCCCAGATGTATTTCGATATCTGACAGATGTGTCGACCAAGGTCGACACCCACCAACAGCAGCGACCATCTGTCAGAGGTGGGGCGGTGTCGCAGTGCGGGGTGTCAGCCGCATGGATGCGGCTGCCAAGCCTACAGGGACGTACTTGCGGCGTCCCCGCGCTGCGACACCGCCTCGCCAACCCACGGAATGCTCGCTGTTGCTGTTGCTGTTGCTGTTGCTTCGGCTTCGGCCTCTGCGGGTGCAGGGCCGCAGGCCCTGCCGAACCCCTCACTCCGCGACGTGCTCGACCTGCCGTGGCTCCGGCTTGGTATCGGGCAGCTGCCAGAAGATCATCGTCGAAGTCAGCGTGATCGCGCCCACGCACAGGAACGTGGCATGCAACGCCGCAGTGGCGTCGGTGCTGTCCAGGTGGGTGCCGAACGCGGCCAGCAGGCTGCCGGCGGCCGCGGCGCCGAAACCGGCGGCCAGCATCATCACCATCGACAGCAGGCTGTTGCCGGAACTGGCGAATTCGCGATCGAGATCGCGCAGGGTCACGGTGTTCATCACGGTGAACTGCAGGGAATTGACCGCACCGAAGAACGCCAGCTGCATCAGGCGCCAGGCCAGGTGCTGGCCGGGTGTCATCAGGATGAAGCTGGCCATCGCCAGGCCGACCAGCACGGTGTTGACCATCAGCACGCGGCGGTAACCGTAGCGCTCGACCAGCTTCACCGCCAGCTGCTTGGAGACCATGCCGGCGGCCGCCACCGGCACCATCATCAGGCCGGCATGCATCGGGCCCAGGCCGAGGCCGACCTGCAGCAGCAGCGGGATCAGCATCGGCATGGCGCTGCTGCCGATGCGCGAGAACAGGTTGCCGAGAATGCCGATGCGGTAGCTGGGCACGCGGAACAGGGCCAGCGAGAACAAGGGCGCGGTGGAGTTGGCGGCATGCAGCCAGTAGCCGACCAGCGCGGCCAGGCCGGCCACGGTCATCAGCATCACCAGTGCGTGTGGCGTGCCGAGCCCGGAGATGCCGTCCAGTGCCAGCGACAGCACCACCATCGCGAAGGCCAGCATGATGTAGCCGCGCAGGTCGAAACGGGTGCGATGGCTGGCGTAGTGGTCGGGCATGATCTTCATCGCGGCGATGAAACCGATCACGCCGATTGGCAGGTTGATCAGGAACACCCAGTGCCATGAGGCGATCTCGACCAGCCAGCCGCCGAGTGTCGGGCCGATCAGCGGGCCGACCAGCGCGGGGATGGCGATGAAGCTCATCGCGCGCAGGAAATCCTCGCGCGGCACCGAACGCATCACCGCCAGCCGGCCGACCGGCAGCAGCATCGCACCGCCGATGCCCTGCAGCACGCGCGCACCGACCAGCTGGTGCAGGTGCTGGGCCAGCGCGCAGGCCAGCGAGCCGAGGGTGAACAGGATGATCGCCACCAGGAAGGTGCGCCGGGTGCCGTAGCGGTCGGCGATCCAGCCCGAGGCGGGAATGAAGGTGGCGACCGCCAGCGCATAGCTGAACACCACCGATTGCATCTGCAGCGGGCTCTCGCCCAGGCTGGCCGCCATCGCCGGCAACGCCGTGTTGACGATGGTCGAGTCGAGCATCTGCATGAAAATCGCCAAGGACACCAGCCACAGCAGGGGGCGGTGGCGGTTGTAGGTCGATGACGATGTAGGCATGGCGTGCGGCCGGTGCAGCGTGGGGGCCGCCATGATCGCGCAATGCGGGTCACGGCGCGATCAAGGTCGCGCCGTACCTGCATGCGGAATGCTCAGCGTTGGCTGTGCGCGTGCACCGCGTCGACCAGCACCTGTACATGCGCAGGGTCCATGTCCGGCGACATGCCATGGCCGAGGTTGAACACATGGCCCTCGCGCGAACCGCCGTTGCCGGCCGCATAGGTGTCGAGCACGCGCGCGGCGGCCGCGGCGATCGCATCCGGTGAGGCGTACAGCGTGGTCGGGTCGAGGTTGCCCTGCAGGGCGACGCGGCCACCGGTGCGGCGCATCGCTTCGTCCAGGTCCAGCGTCCAGTCCAGGCCCAGTGCATCGGCGCCGGTCTGCGACAGGGCTTCTAGGTGCAGGCCGGTGCCCTTGCCGAACAGGATCAGCGGGGTGCGCTCGCTGCCCTCGCCACGGTCCAGGCCCTGCGCAATCCGCTGCAGGTAACGCAGCGAGAACTCGCGGTACATCGCCGGCGACAGCACGCCGCCCCAGGTGTCGAATACCTGCAGCGCCTGCGCACCGGCCGCGCGCTGCGCGCCGAGGTAGGCGATCACCGCGTCGGTGGTGACTTCCAGCAGGCGGTGCAGGGCCTGCGGATGGTTCAGCGCCATCGCCTTGATGCGCGCGAAATCCTTGCTGCCGCCGCCTTCCACCATGTAGCAGGCCAGCGTCCAGGGGCTGCCGGAGAAGCCGATCAGCGGCACCTGGCCGTCCAGCTCGCGGCGGATCAGGCGTACCGCATCCATCACGTAGCCCAGGTCCTGTTCCATGTCCGGCACCGCCAGCCTGGCGATGGCCGCTTCATCACGCACCGGATGGCGGAACTTCGGGCCTTCGCCTTCGACGAAGTACAGCTCCAGGCCCATCGCATCGGGAATGGTGAGGATGTCCGAGAACAGGATGGCCGCGTCCAGCGGGAACCGGCGCAGCGGCTGCAGGGTGACTTCGCAGGCGATCTCCGGGGTCTTGGCCATGGCCAGGAAACTGCCGGCCTTGGCCCGGGTTGCGCGGTATTCCGGCAGGTAGCGGCCGGCCTGGCGCATCAGCCAGACGGGGGTGCAGTCCACCGGTTCGCGGCGCAGGGCGCGCAGCAGGCGATCGTTGCGGAGAGGGCTGGTCACGATGGGCATTCCTTGGACGGGAGGAGCAGCGGCGTCAGTCGCCGTGCGAGAGGATCTGGAAGCCACGATGCAGTTCGGCATCGCGGGCCTTCTCGAAGGCGTGGCGGGCTTCGTCGGCCTGCAGGAACAGCTCGCGCCGCAGCTGCGAGCGGCTGCCGACGCGGCCGCTCTCGCGCAGCAGCTCCCAGCCGCCGAACAGGTCCGGCAGCAGGCTCAGGCGCAGGAAGCGCGGTGCCTGCGCACCGGCGTCGGGATGTTGCAGGTAGACGTGCATGGCGCCGATTGTAGCGGGGCACGGGTGACCCCTGCCGCAACGCGGTGGTGCCGGCCGCTGGCCGGCAACGTCATCAACGGGGAAGCCGGCCAGCGGCCGGCACTACCGGGCCGACAGCACCTTCAGCACCGCCGTTTCTTCCACGTCCGGTACCACTTCGGCGCGGCCCATGCCGCGCCACAGCACCAGGCGCAGGCGGCCGGCCACGTTCTTCTTGTCCAGGCGCATGCGGCCGAGCAGGGCCTGTGGGTCCAGCCCGGCCGGGATCGCCACCGGCAGGCCGAGGCGTTCCAGCAGCGCCTGCAGGCGCGCGCGGTCGGCATCGTCGGCCAGGCCCAGGTCGGTGGACAGCGTTGCCGCCAGCACCATGCCCACCGCCACCGCTTCGCCGTGGTTCAGCGCATCGCGGCCCGGGGCCGAGTAGCCCTGTTCGGTCTCGATGGCATGGCCGAAGGTATGGCCGAGGTTGAGCAGGGCACGCTCGCCCTTCTCGAACGGATCGCGCTCGACGATGGCGGCCTTGTGCCGGCAGCTGCGCGCGATGGCTTCGGCCAGTACCGCATCCTCGCCGGCCAGCAGCGCATCGGCATGCTGCTGCAGCCACTCGAAGAACACGGCATCGCCCAGCGCGCCGTACTTCACCACTTCGGCCAGGCCAGCACGCAGCTCGCGCGGCGGCAGCGTGGCCAGCACGCGGGTATCGGCGATGACCGCGCGCGGCGGATGGAACGCGCCGACCAGGTTCTTGCCGGCCGGAATGTCGACGGCGGTCTTGCCGCCCACCGACGAATCGACCATTGCCAGCAGGGTGGTCGGCAGCTGCACGCAGTCCACCCCGCGCATCCAGCAGGCGGCAGCGAAACCGGCAAGATCACCGACCACGCCGCCGCCGAGGGCGAACACGCAGGCGTCTCGGGTGGCGCCGAGCGCGGCCAGTGCTTCGATCGCGCGGCCGAATTCGGCCAGGGTCTTGGAGGCTTCGCCGGCGGCCAGCACGTGCTCGCCGACGATCAGGTCGGGGCGCGCAGCCAACAGCGTCTGCTTGATCGACGCCAGATAGCGCGGGGCCACTTCGCTGTCGCTGAGCAGCAGCACATGACGGCCGCGCACGTGCGAGGCCAGTGCGGTGCCGTCGGCCTGGGCACCGGCGCCGATGGTGATGGAGTAGGGGCGGTCGCCGCCAACGGCGACCTGCAGCAGGGCGGGGGAGGTCATGCGGTCAGGTCCTGGCGCTGCCATTGCGTGGCCAGCTTGACTACCAGCTGGGCGGTCGCATCGGCAGCGGTATACGGGTCGGTGTCGAGGGTGAGGTCGGCCAGTTGGCGGTACAGCGGGTCGCGGTGTGCGGCCAGATCGTGCAGCACCTGCTCGCGGTCCGGACGCTGCAGCAGCGGCCGGCCCTTGTCGCGGGCCAGGCGCTCGAGCTGTTCGGCCACGCTGACCCGCAGATAGACCACGAAGCCGCGCCGGGCGATCAGTGCACGGTTGTCCGGATCCAGTACGGCGCCACCACCGGTGGAGACCAGCTGGCCGCGGCCTTCCAGTACCCGCGCAAGCGCCTGGCGTTCATGGCTGCGGAAGCCGGCTTCGCCGGAGTGCTCGAAGAGGGTCGGAATGCTGGCGCCGGCGGCATCGACGATGGCCTGGTCGACATCGACGAAGTCCAGCGTGAAGCGCTCGGCCAGGCGGCGGCCGATGCAGGTTTTGCCGGCGCCCATCGGGCCGATCAGGATCAGGTTCGGAGCAGGATTCATGCCCTCTGATGCTAACACCTCCGTGCCCCGGCCTTTACGTTCTTCACGTCAGGGTAGGCGTTCCTGCGGGGTCTCCCGCGCCAGCCGGAGTACAGGCCATGACGGTCGCCAAGGTCATCGAAATCACCGCCTCCTCGCCGAAGAGCGTGGAGGACGCCGTACGCAGCGGGCTGAAGAAGGTCTCCGAGACGGTCAAGGGCATCCAGGGCGCCTGGGTGAACGAGACCAAGGTGGTCACCAACGGCAGCGGCGAGATCACCGAATGGCGGGTCAACCTGCGGGTGACCTTCCTGGTGGAATAGACGCGCTCAGCGCACGTCCTGCACCTGGCGCTGGCCGTCCAGCACCACCACATGGTCGGCGAGGGCGGGCAGGGCGTGCAGCGCCTGCCGGCTGACCCGCTCGTAGTACTGCACGAAACGCTCCAGCTGTGGCCGGCTCATGCCGTGCCGGCCCGGCTGCGCGGCCTGCAGGTTCTGCTCCTGCTGCCAGCGCCAGCGCGGTACCACCGAGAAGTCCGGTGGCTGCAGGAACCACAGGCGGTCGCAGCGCTGCCACAGCGCCGGGTAGTCGCGGGCCAGCGCCTGGTTGCACCAGCGCCGCCAACGGCCATCGGCGTCGGCTTCGCGTTCCAGTGCGTTCAGCGGGCTGTCCAGCGCGTCGTCATCCTGCGCAGGCGTGCCCAGGAACCAGCCTTCGAATACCAGCAGGTCCAGCGGTTGTTGCAACTGCGGCCATTGCGCTTCGGGCAGGCGTTCATCGGCGAGCTTGTCGAAGCGCGGCATCGCGAAAGGCTGGCGTGCGGCCACCGCGTCCAGCACGGCATGGGCCAGCGGGAGGTCATGGGTGCCCGGCGGGCCGCGGGTGATCAGCAGCGGGTGCACCTGGCGGGCCAGCCGTTGGCGCTGTGCGCGGGTCAGGTAGACATCATCGATCGACAGCGTGGCCGCGTTCAGGCCGCGCGCCTGGGCGCGCGCCACCACCTGCGCAGCCAGCGTCGATTTGCCGCTCCCCTGCAGGCCGCTGATCGCCAATACTGGAACCGCTGCACCGCTGGCCAGCGCATCGTCCAGCGCCTGTTCGGCCAATGTTTCGGGGAATCCTTTCACCTGGGGCATATACGCAGCAGCGACCATGCAGCCACAATAGCCCAATCCGTGTGAGAAGAACGCAATCATGAGCGACCTGTACGCCGAAGCCCTGTCCACGTTTGCCGGCCTGTTCGAAGAGGCCAAACAGAGCCGCGAGGTCGAGCCGAACGCGATGACCGTGGCCACCGCCGATACGCAGGGCCGACCCTCGGCGCGCACCGTGCTGCTGAAGGCCTTCGACGAGCGCGGCTTCGTCTTCTACACCCATCTGGATAGCCACAAGGGCCAGGAACTGCAGGCCAATCCACAGGCCGCACTGCTGTTCCTGTGGCGCAGCCTGCGCGAGGCTGGCATCCAGGTGCGCATCGAAGGCCGTGTCGAGCAAGTGGCAGACGCCGAGGCCGATGCCTATTTCGCCAGTCGTCCGCGCATGAGCCAGATCGGTGCGTGGGCCTCGCAGCAGTCGAAGACGCTGGCAACCCGCGAGGAATTCGACGCGCGCGTGGCCGAAATCGAGGCCCGTTTCGAGGGCAAGGACGTACCGCGACCGGACGGCTGGAGCGGCCTGCGCGTGGTGCCTGACCGCATCGAGTTCTGGTACGGCGCGCAGTTCCGCCTGCACGAGCGCTGGTGCTATGAAGCCGGTGCCGAAGGGCGCTGGAGCAAGCGCCTGCTGTATCCGTAAGGCTGCCCGATGCAACGCCTGCCGCTGTACCGCGTGGTGGTGTTCGTGCCATCGGCAGCACTGGATGCGGTGAAGCAGGGCATCCTCGCAGTGGACGCGCTGGCGGCCGGCGACTACGAGCACGGGATGTGGTGGTCGGCGCCGGGGTTCGAACAGTTCCGTCCGCGCGTGGGTGCGTCGCCCGTGCAGGGTGAGGCGGGTCGCACCGAGGTGGTCGACAGCGTGCGCCTGGAGTTCTGCCTGCCTCGTAATCTGCAGCGGCTGCAGCGCATCTTTGAACAGGGCATCGTGCCGCATCACCCGTGGCAGGTGCCGGTGGTGCAGGTGGAGGAAATCGAGCTGCTGCTGGCCGACGGGCGGCTGTTGTAGAGCCGAGCCATGCTCGGCTGCTTTTGCTCTGGCGCGTAAAGCAGTCGAGCATGGCTCGACGCTACAAGAGCGGATTGTCGCATTCGGACCCGTGCGTCTTCATCTGCCGGCAGGCAACCAACCGGCACACTCCGACGAATGCCCTCGACTTCCGGAGTTGCCATGCCCTCCTGGCGTTGCCTGTTTGCCGTGCCTCCACCACGCCGCGGCGTGGAAGCCTTCCTGCTGCTGCTTGCCCGCATCGTCGCCGGTGTGATGTTCTGCGTATCCGGCTGGAACAAGGTGTTCACCGACGCGGGGCGCGAGCGCATGGTGCATACGCTGGTGGATGCGGGCATTCCGTTCCCGGTGTTCAGTGCGCCGGTGCTCGGTGCGATCGAATGGATCGCCGGCGGCCTGCTGGTGCTGGGCCTGTTGAGTCGCCCCTCGGCGCTGCTGCTGGCGGGCATCTGTGCGGTGGCCGCAATGACTGATGGCATCGCGCGCATTCCTGCTGGATTGAGCGTGCCCGATTGGCTGAGCTGGTTCTTCTACCTGAGCGAAGTGCCGCTTGGGGTACTGCTGCTATGGGTTGCGGCGGTAGGGAGCGGTCGGTTCGCCATCGAGGCGCGTTGGGCGCGCTCGCGCAATCTGTAGAGTCGAGCCATGCTCGACTACAGAAAGCAGTCGAGCATGGCTCGACGCTACAGATTCTCCGCGCGCAGCCAGCGCCACAGCGTAGTGCGTGAGACGCCCAGCGCCTGCGCCATCCCCTCGCGATCATTGCGATGTTCCTGCAGCAGCGTCTGCAGCTGCGCACGCGGCGGGCGCTTGCCGTTGTTCTCCACCGGCAATGCTACAGCGCCCTCATTCACCAGTTCGGGGGCCAACTGCAGCAGTCGCGCAGCATCAATCAGGCCTTCTCCTGGCTGCCAGTGGATGCGCAGGCGATCCACCAGATTACGCAGTTCACGCACGTTGCCTGGCCACTCGGCTGCGGTCAGCACCGCCAGTGCATCCTCATCCAATGGCGCGTCGATGCCACGCAGCTGGCGGAAGAAATGCTGCGCCAGCAGCGGGATGTCGCCGCGTCGGGCGCGCAGCGAGGGCAGGGCAATCCGCAGCGCAGCCAAGCGGTAATACAAGTCTCGGCGGAAGCTGCCGACGGCCGCGCGCTGCTCCAGCGACTGCAGGGTGGCGGCGACCACGCGCAGGTCCACCGGCGTCGGTTCGGTGGCACCCACGCGCAGCACTTCACGTTCCTCCAGCACGCGCAGCAGGCGGGTCTGCAGCGGCAGCGGCAGTTCGCCGATTTCGTCCAGGAACAGGGTGCCGCCGTCTGCGGCTTCAACCAGGCCAACGCGGCCGCCACGGCGTGCGCCGGTGAAGGCGCCATCGCTGTAGCCGAACAGCTCCGCTTCCAGCAGTGATTCGCTGATCGCGCCGCAGTTCAGCGCCACGAAGCGTCCGCGACGACCGCTGGCGGCGTGCAGCTGGCGCGCCACCAGTTCCTTGCCGGTGCCGGTTTCGCCGCTGACCAGCACGGTGCTGTCATGTGGGGCGTAGAGCGCGATCTGCGCGCGCACCTGCGCCATCGCGTCGCTGCCGCCGAGCAGTTCATGCGCGTCGGCACGCGTTGCTGGGCGCCGGCGCGGGGCAGGGCGGTTGCTGCCGGAACGTGCCAGGGTCTGGGTCAGTTCCAGCGCATGTTCGAACGCCTGCCGCACCGAGTCAGCCGAATACAGCAGCACCCCGGGCAGGCCGGCCTGCTCGGCGTGGTCGATGGCCATGCCAGTGCCGACGATCACTTCGATGCCGTTGGCGCGCAGGTCGGCGATGCAGTCGCGTGCGTCCTCGCGGGTGACGAAGCGGCGATGCTCGATGTCCAGGCCGAAACTCTGCTGGAAGTTGCTGAACACCGGTACGTCGCTGGCGTGGGTGACCAGGCCGATGCGGCTGGCGATGCGGCGGGCGCGGGCCAGCGCCTCCATCAGGTCGAAGCCGTTGGCCTGGATCGGCACCAGCGGCAACTCCAGCCGGCCGCGCAGCCAGGCGGCGTTGGAGCCACCGGCGATCACCACGTCGCAGTGCTCGCGACGCAGGCGCTGGCCGATCACCTCCACCGCTTCCTCGAAGCCGAGGTTGATCTGCTCGATGCGCGCGCGGCGGTCGAACTCGGGAATGACGTCGCCGAGCAGGCCGGTCAGCCGCGAGACGCTGACCGTCCAGATCACCGGGCGGCCGGGGTCGGCATCGGCGTGGCGCAGGGGTGAGCGGGGCAGGTACATGACGGTAAGGGGCGATCAGGGTGTTTCATGATACATCTGTTTCAATGTTTCATTTGTTTCACTGCTGCATGCCGGTCATCCCCGTGAAATCAACTGCTTGCAGCTTGGCATGGTGCTTGCGCCTACCCATCCGTTCTTCAACCTGGATTGCCGCATGACTGCTTCCGCCCCTTTTTCCGCCGGTGCCCGTTTCCGTGAGGCGCTGGCTGCCGAATCGCCGCTGCAGGTGATCGGCGCGATCAACGCCAACCACGCCCTGCTGGCCAAGCGCGCCGGCTTCCGTGCCATCTACCTGTCGGGCGGCGGCGTTGCCGCGGGCTCACTGGGCCTGCCGGACCTGGGCATCAACACCCTGGAAGACGTGCTGGTGGACGTGCGCCGCATCACCGATGTCTGCGACCTGCCGCTGATGGTCGACATCGACACCGGCTTCGGCCCGAGCGCGTTCAACATCGCGCGCACCGTGAAGTCACTGATCAAGGCCGGCGCGGCCGCCTGCCACATCGAGGACCAGGTCGGCGCCAAGCGTTGCGGCCACCGTCCGGGCAAGGAGATCGTCTCGCAGGGTGAAATGGTCGACCGCGTGAAGGCTGCCGCCGATGCCAAGACCGATCCGGACTTCTTCCTGATCGCACGCACCGACGCCATCCAGGTGGATGGCGTGGACAAGGCCATCGAGCGCGCCATCGCCTGTGTCGAGGCCGGTGCCGATGGCATCTTCGCCGAGGCGGCCTACGACCTGGATACCTATCGCCGCTTCGTCGACGCGGTGAAGGTGCCGGTGCTGGCCAACATCACCGAATTCGGCGCCACCCCGCTGTTCAGCCGCGATGAACTGGCCTCGGCCGGCGTCGCCATCCAGCTGTTCCCGCTGTCGGCGTTCCGTGCCGCCAACAAGGCTGCCGAGAACGTCTACCAGGCGGTGCGCCGCGATGGCCACCAGCGCAACGTGGTGGAAACCATGCAGACCCGCGAAGAACTCTACGACCGCATCGGCTACCACGCCTTCGAGCAGCAGCTCGATGCACTGTTCGCCGCCAAGAAATAAGCAGTACCCTGCACCATCAAGTTTTCGGAGGGAAACATGAACGATACGACCGCAACCCCGACTTTCAAGCCGAAGAAGTCCGTCGCCCTGTCCGGCACCGCTGCCGGCAACACCGCGCTGTGCAGCGTGGGCCGCAGTGGCAACGATCTGCACTACCGTGGCTATGACATCCTGGACCTGGCCAACACCAGCGAGTTCGAGGAAATCGCCTACCTGCTGGTGCATGGCAAGCTGCCGACCCGCGCCGAGCTGGTTTCGTACAAGGCCAAGCTGAAGTCGCTGCGTGGCATCCCGGCCGCGGTGAAGGCGGCGCTGGAAGAACTGCCGCCGTCGGCGCACCCGATGGACGTGATGCGCACCGGCGTGTCCGTGCTCGGCTGCGTGGCGCCGGAGAAGGACGACCACAACCATCCGGGCGCGCGCGACATCGCCGACAAGCTGATGGCCTGCCTCGGTTCGATGCTGCTGTACTGGTACCACTGGAGCCACAACGGCCGCGCCATCGACGTGGAAACCGACGACGACTCGATCGGTGGCCACTTCCTGCACCTGCTGCACGGCGAGAAGCCGCAGGAGTCGTGGGTGAAGGCGATGCACACCTCGCTGATCCTGTACGCGGAACACGAGTTCAACGCCTCGACCTTTACCTGCCGCGTCATCGCCGGTACCGGCAGCGACATGTACAGCGCGATCTGCGGTGGCATCGGCGCGCTGCGCGGCCCGAAGCACGGCGGCGCCAACGAAGTGGCGTTCGAAGTGCAGAAGCGCTACGACAACCCGGATGAGGCTGAGGAAGACATCAAGGCCCGCGTCGAGCGCAAGGAAGTGGTGATCGGTTTCGGCCACCCGGTCTACACCGTCTCCGATCCGCGCAACAAGGTGATCAAGGACGTGGCCCGCGAGCTGTCCGAAGAACAGTCGAGCATGAAGATGTACGACATCGCCGAGCGCCTGGAATCGGTGATGTGGGACATCAAGAAGATGTTCCCGAACCTGGACTGGTTCAGCGCCGTCAGCTACCACATGATGGGCGTGCCGACCGCGATGTTCACCCCGCTGTTCGTGATCGCCCGCACCGCCGGCTGGAGCGCGCACATCGTCGAACAGCGCATCGACGGCAAGATCATCCGCCCGAGCGCCAACTACATCGGTCCGGAAGACCGCGACTTCGTCGCCATCGACAAGCGCGTCTGATCCACCTGCTGTACCCATCCGGCCGGCCGCGTGCCGGCCGGATGCTTTCGCCGCCGCACCGCCGGCACCCGGCCCGCCTCAAGCACTCCGCCAGCCCATGAATACCGATTACCGCAAGAACCTCCCCGGCAGCACGCTGGATTATTTCGACGCGCGTGCCGCTGTCGATGCGATCCAGCCCGGCGCCTATGCCACCCTGCCGTACACCTCGCGCGTGCTGGCCGAGAACCTGGTGCGCCGCTGCGATCCGGCCACGCTCGGCGATTCGCTGAAGCAGCTGATCGAGCGCCGCCGCGACCTCGATTTCCCGTGGTTCCCGGCGCGCGTTGTGTGCCACGACATCCTCGGCCAGACCGCACTGGTTGACCTGGCCGGCCTGCGTGATGCGATCGCCGACAAGGGCGGTGACCCGGCCAAGGTGAATCCGGTGGTGCCGGTGCAGCTGATCGTCGATCACTCGCTGGCGGTGGAGTGCGGTGGTTTCGATCCGCAGGCGTTCGAGAAGAACCGCGCCATCGAAGATCGCCGCAACGAAGATCGCTTCCACTTCATCGACTGGACCAAGCTGGCGTTCGAGAACGTGGATGTGATTCCGCCGGGCAACGGCATCATGCACCAGATCAACCTGGAGAAGATGTCGCCGGTGGTCTACGTGCAGGACGGCGTGGCCTTCCCGGATACCTGCGTGGGTACCGACAGCCATACGCCGCACGTGGATGCGCTGGGCGTGATCGCGATTGGTGTTGGCGGCCTGGAAGCCGAGAACGTGATGCTGGGCCGCGCGTCGTGGATGCGCCTGCCGGACATCATCGGTGTCGAGCTGACCGGCAGGCCGCAGCCGGGCATTACCGCCACCGACGTGGTGCTGGCGCTGACCGAGTTCCTGCGCAAGGAGCGCGTGGTCGGTGCGTATCTTGAATTCTTCGGCGAGGGTGCTGCGGCACTGACCATCGGTGACCGCGCCACCATTTCCAACATGTGCCCGGAGTACGGCGCGACCGCCGCGATGTTCTACATCGACGGGCAGACCATCGATTACCTGCGCCTGACCGGCCGCGAGGAATCGCAGGTGGCGCTGGTGGAGAACTATGCCCGCACCACCGGCCTGTGGGCTGACGATCTGGCCACCGCGCAGTATGAGCGCGTGCTGCGCTTCGACCTGTCCAGCGTGGTGCGCAACATGGCCGGCCCGTCCAACCCGCACAAGCGCGTGGCGACCGCCGAGCTGGCCGAGCGCGGCATCGCCGACGAAGCCAAGCTGGAAGCGGGCAAGGCCGAGCAGGCGCAGGGGCTGATGCCCGATGGCGCGGTGATCATCGCCGCCATTACCAGCTGCACCAATACGTCCAATCCGCGCAACGTGATCGCCGCCGCACTGCTGGCGCGCAAGGCCAACGAGCGTGGCCTGCTGCGCAAGCCGTGGGTGAAGTCGTCGCTGGCGCCGGGTTCGAAGGCGGTGCAGCTGTACCTGGAAGAGGCGGGCCTGCTGCCGGACCTGGAAAAGCTCGGCTTCGGCATCGTCGCCTTCGCCTGCACCACCTGCAACGGCATGAGTGGCGCGCTGGATCCGGCGATCCAGCAGGAAATCATCGACCGTGACCTGTATTCCACCGCCGTGTTGTCGGGCAACCGCAACTTCGATGGCCGCATCCACCCGTATGCGAAGCAGGCCTTCCTGGCTTCGCCGCCGCTGGTGATCGCCTATGCCATCGCCGGCACCGTGCGCTTCGACATCGAGAAGGACGTGCTGGGCGTGGATGCCGACGGCAACGAGGTGCGTCTGAAGGACATCTGGCCGAGCGACGCCGAGATCGATGCGGTGGTGAAGGCCTCGGTGAAGCCGGATCAGTTCCGCCGCGTCTACAACCCGATGTTCAACGTGCGCGTGGAGCACGGTGCGGCGGTCAGCCCGCTGTACGACTGGCGCCCGCAGAGCACCTACATCCGTCGCCCGCCGTACTGGGAGGGCGCACTGGCCGGTGAGCGCACGCTGTCTGGCATGCGCGCGCTGGCGGTGTTGCCGGACAACATCACCACCGACCACCTGTCGCCGTCCAACGCGATCCTGGCGTCCAGTGCCGCCGGTGAGTACCTGGCGAAAATGGGCCTGCCGGAAGAGGACTTCAACTCCTACGCCACTCACCGCGGTGACCACCTGACCGCGCAGCGCGCCACCTTCGCCAACCCGAAGCTGTTCAACGAGATGGTACGCAACGACGACGGCAGCGTGAAGCAGGGTTCGCTGGCGCGCGTGGAGCCGGAAGGCAAGGTGATGCGCATGTGGGAAGCGATCGAGACCTACATGGACCGCAAGCAGCCGCTGATCATCATTGCCGGTGCCGACTACGGCCAGGGCAGCTCGCGTGATTGGGCCGCCAAGGGCGTGCGCCTGGCCGGCGTGGAGGCGATCGTGGCCGAAGGCTTCGAGCGCATCCACCGCACCAACCTGATCGGCATGGGCGTGCTGCCGCTGGAGTTCAAGCCGGGCACCACCCGCCTGACCCTGGGCATCGACGGCACCGAGACCTTCGATGTGATCGGCGAGCGCACCCCACGCGCCGACCTGACCCTGGTCATTCACCGCCGCGACGGCCAGGACGTGATCGTGCCGGTCACCTGCCGCCTGGACAGCGACGAGGAAGTGGCGATCTACGAAGCCGGTGGCGTGCTGCAGCGCTTCGCCCAGGACTTCCTGGAAGGCGCCAAGGTGGCGTGATGCCGGGCTGAATGCCTGCCCCCGGCGGCCGGGGGCGGGCTTGTCCGACACCGGGGCAGGGCGCACACTGAATTGGCAAAAACTGCCAAAGGAGAGTTCCATGGCCACCATGAACATTTCGCTGACCGATCCGCTCAAGCAGTTCGTGGACGAGGAAGTGCGCGAAGGCGGCTACTCCAGTACGTCGGATTATGTGCGTGACCTGATCCGCCAGCGCCAGCGCAGCAAGGCTGAAGCGCTGCTCAAGCAGTTGATAGCCGAGGGGCTGGCGTCGGGGCCTGCCGTTCCGGTGACAGCGGCTACATTCGAGCGGATGCGTCGCGAACTGACCGAAAGGATGGAGCGTGAAGGCGATTGAATGGAGGCCCCGGGCCGAAGCCGACGCAGCCGATGCCGCGCTGTGGTTCGCACGGCAGGGTGGCCTGGTACTGGGTCGGCGCTTTCTCGCCGAGTTGGAGGCCACGCTTCAACGCATCGCGGTGTTTCCAGGCTCGGGTTCCACCCGGCACGCCGATCTTGCAGCGCAACTGCCGGTGCCTTTGCGCTTCATGCTGGTTCCGGGCTTCGAACGCTACCTCGTCTATTACCTCGATCTACCGGACCGCGTGGACATCATGCGTGTGTGGTGCGTTGATCGTGGCCTTGTCGCACTGATGCAAGACATTTCCTGAAATTCAAACGCGTGGATTCGACGATGACCTTCCTCCCGCAACTCCGTATTCCCGCCACCTACATGCGCGGCGGCACCAGCAAGGGCGTGTTCTTCCGCCTGCAGGACCTGCCCGAAGCCGCGCAGATGCCCGGCGCCGCGCGCGATGCGCTGCTGATGCGCGTGATCGGCTCGCCCGATCCATATGGCAAGCAGACCGATGGCATGGGCGGCGCTACCTCCAGCACCAGCAAGTGCGTGATCATTTCCACCGCCTCGGTGCCCGGCCACGACGTGGACTACCTGTATGGCCAGGTGTCGATCGACACCGCCTTCGTCGACTGGAGCGGCAACTGCGGCAACCTCAGTACCGCAGTGGGTCCGTTCGCGATCGCCAATGGGCTGATCGATCCGGCCCGCGTACCGCGCGATGGCCTGTGCACCGTGCGCATCTGGCAGGCCAACATCGGCAAGACCATCATCGCCCACGTGCCGATGCGCGATGGCGAAGTGCAGGAGATCGGCGATTTCGAGCTGGACGGGGTGACTTTCCCGGCGGCCGAGATCCAGCTGGAATTCATCGATCCGTCCGATGACGGCGATGCGGGCGCGATGTTCCCGACCGGCAACCTGGTGGACACGCTGGACGTACCGGGCGTGGGCAGTTTCGAGGTGACGATGATCACCGCAGGCATCCCGACCATCTTCCTCAACGCCGCCGACCTGGGCTACACCGGCACCGAGCTGCAGCCGGCGATCAACGAGGACAAGGCCGCACTGCAGAAATTCGAGACCATCCGCGCACATGGCGCGCTGCGCATGGGCCTGATCTCGAAACTTGAAGACGCAGCGACCCGCCAGCACACGCCGAAGGTGGCCTTCGTGGCGCCGGCGCAGGACTACGTGTCGTCCAGCGGCAAGTCGATCCCGGCCTCGGCCATCGACCTGCACGCACGTGCGCTGTCGATGGGCAAGCTGCACCACGCGATGATGGGCACCGCCGCCGTGGCGATCGGTACTGCGGCGGCGATTCCGGGCACCCTGGTCAATCGCGCGGCCGGTGGTGGTGAACGCGAGGCGGTGACCTTCGGCCACCCTTCCGGCACGTTGCGCGTGGGCGCGCAGGCCGGTCTCGTTGACGGCCAGTGGACGGTGACCAAGGCCATCATGAGCCGCAGCGCCCGCGTGCTGATGGAAGGCAAGGTGCGGGTGCCGGCCGAGTAACCAGGCGGTTGGCGCTGGCATCACACGCTTCGGTAGATGCCAACCTTGGTTGGCATGGCATCGGCACCGCCCGGGCAACGTCCAGCGCCAACCAAGGTTGGCGACTACCGGGATGCGCGGCCTGACCTGCTTTTCTGAAGAGGAGATCGACAATGTCCGACAACCACACCCCCTCCAACGAGCGTGCAGCGTGGGATGCGCTGCTGGTGGACATCGTCGACTACGTGCGCGACGCGCGCATCGACTCACCCCTGGCGTTCCAGACCGCGCACCGCTGCCTGCTCGACACCCTGGGCTGCGGCCTGGAAGCGCTGTCCTTCCCGGCCTGCAGCAAGCTGCTTGGTCCCCTGGTGCCGGGCATCAGTGTGGTCAATGGCGCGCGCGTTCCGGGCACGCACTACGTGCTGGACCCGGTGCAGGCCGCCTTCAACCTCGGTGCGATGGTGCGCTGGCTGGATTTCAACGACACCTGGCTGGCCGCTGAGTGGGGCCACCCGTCGGACAACCTGGGCGGCATCCTCGCCGTCTGCGATTGGCTGGGCCGCAACGCCCCGGCCCTGCGCCGCCCGCCGCCGACCATGCACGACGTGTTGCTGGCGATGATCAAGGCGCACGAGATCCAGGGCGTGCTGGCCCTGCAGAATTCCTTCAACCGGGTCGGGCTGGATCACGTGGTGCTGGTCAAGGTGGCCACTACCGCGGTGGTCGCGCAGCTGCTCGGGCTGGATCGCGAACGCATGCTCAATGCGCTGTCACTGGCATGGGTCGATGGCCAGTCGCTGCGCACCTACCGGCACGCGCCCAACACCGGCTCGCGCAAGAGCTGGGCGGCCGGCGACGCGACCAGCCGTGGCGTGCGCCTGGCGCTGATGGCGGCCAGTGGCGAGATGGGCTACCCCAGCGTGCTGAGTGCGCCGACCTGGGGTTTCGAAGCGGTATCCATGCATGGCCAGGCGCTGACGCTGGGGCGACCGCTGGGCAGCTACGTGATGGAGAACGTGCTGTTCAAGATCAGCTACCCGGCCGAGTTCCACGGCCAGACTGCGGTGGAGGCAGCGATCGCGCTGCACCAGCAATTGCGCGCGATGGGGCGGCAGGTCGAGGATATCGCGCACATCGCCATCCGCACCCAGGAAGCCTGCATCCGCATCATCGACAAGAGGGGCCCACTGCACAATCCGGCCGACCGCGACCACTGCGTGCAGTACATGATCGCCATCGCGCTGCTGCATGGGCGGCTGGTGGCCGAGGACTATGAGGACGACGTGGCGGCGGATCCACGCATCGACGCACTGCGCGCGAAGATGGCCTGCCATGAGGATCTGCAGCTCAGCGCCGACTACCTGGACCCGGACAAGCGCAGCATCGCCAACGGCCTGAGCGTGCGCTTCAACGATGGCACTGAGCTGCCGGAGGTGCTGGTGGAGTACCCGCTCGGCCATGCCCGCCGCCGCGAGGAAGGCATTCCGCTGCTGATGGACAAGTTCCGCCGGCACCTGGCCCACCGTTTCCCGACCGCCCAGCAGCAGCGCATCCTGGCGGCATCGCTGGACCCGGTGGCGCTGGCGGCGATGCCGGTGACCGACTACGTGGATCTGTACCTGCCGGGGTAGGGGGCTTCGCCGGATCTGGCGCTGCGCCTGCTTGCCGGGCACGTGGCTGCACCTGCTTTGGTAGGTGCCAACCTTGGTTGGCACGGCCGACGCCAACCAGGGTTGGCGGCTACCGGTCCAGCCGGCCAGCGGCCGGCACTACCCGCCCGGGGCAATTGCCGGATTCGCGTCAACACCTTGACGCGGCCTGCCTATAATGGCCGCCTCGATCAAGGAGTGACGACATGAGCGGTCCGGCACGGCGGAAGCGGTGGGGATGGGCGGCGGCGATACTGGCAGGAGGCCTGTTGCTGGGCCTGGCCGGCTGCCGCAACGACAGCGGGCAGCTGCCCAAGGCCAGTGGTGAAGCCATCACCACCAAGGCCGAGCAGGTGAAGGAGTTCACCCTGCTGCGCGCCTACCCGGACCAGAAGAATGACGGCCTGTCGCTGGCGCTGGAGTTCTCGCGCCCGCTGGTCGGCACCCAGGATTTCGACAAACTGGTGCGCTTCGAGGAGAAGGTCGGCACCGACGACAGCAGCTGGACGCTGTCCGATGACGGCCTGACCCTGCGTTACCCGTTCGTAGAGGCCGGCAAGGAGTTCAGCCTGGTGGTCTCGCCGGACCTGCTGGCCGCCGATGGCAGCCGCCTGGGCAAGGAACTGAAGCAGAAGGTGTTCAGTGGCGAACTGAAGCCGGTGGTTGGTTTCGCGTCGCAGGGCAGCGTGCTGCCGGCCAAGGACAGCCGCGGCCTGCCCGTGGTCTCGGTGAACGTGCCGGAAGTCGACGTCGAATTCCTGCGCGTGCGCGAGAAGGACCTGCCGACCTTCTTCAGCCAGTACCAGCGCGGCGGCCGCCGTGGCAGCTGGGAACTGAGCAGCGACTACGAACGCAGCCCGATCAACAAGCTGGCCGAGCCGGTCTACGTCAACCGCTTCATCCTCGGCGGCAAGAAGAACGAGCGGGTGCTGACTTACCTGCCGACCCAGGACATCAAGGAGCTGCAGGAGCCGGGCCTGTACTTCGCCCTGCTCAAGCGCACCGGTGATTACGAAGGCGAGTTCGATACCGCGTTCTTCTCGGTCAGCGACATCGGCCTGCATACCCGCGCCTACAAGGACAAGCTGTTCGTGCACACCGCCGGCCTCAAGGACGGCGCGCCACTGAAGGGCATCGACCTGCGCGTGCTCGACGCCAAGGGCGAGGTGGTACTGAAGGGCAGCACCGATGGCAATGGCAATGCGCTGCTGAACTACACCCTGGATGCCACCCACGTGCTGGTCGCCAGCAGTGGCAAGGACACCAGCTTCCTGCCGTTCAACCAGCCGGCGCTGGACCTGAGCGAATTCGCCGTGGCCGGCCGTGACAATGCCTGGTTCGACGTCTATGCCTGGTCCGGGCGCGACCTGTACCGCCCGGGCGAGACCGTGCGCCTGTCCGCGCTGCTGCGCGACAATGACGGCAAGCCGGTCAAGGCCCAGCCGGTGTTCCTGCGCCTGAAGCAGCCCGACGGCAAGACCTTCCGCGAGACCCGCCTGCAGCCGGGCGACCAGGGCTACATCAACTTCGAGCAGGTCATCCCCGCCGAGGCGCCGACCGGGCGCTGGCAGGTCGAGTTCCGCACCGACCCGGCCAGCAAGGAAGCGATCCAGGGCATGACCCTGCGCATCGAGGAGTTCCTGCCCGAGCGCATGAAGCTGGACCTGGACAGCGCGCAGAAGACGCTGAAGCCGGGTGAGGATCTGCGGCTGCAGGCCAATGGCGCCTATCTGTATGGCGCGCCGGCCGATGGCAACCGCTTCACCGCGCGCATGGCGGTGGCCGCCGAGCAGAAGCCGGTGGACGGCCTGCCGGGCTACTTCTTCGGTGACCCGACCCTGCAGCTGCCGCGCGAGGCCAAGGACGTGATCGATACCACGCTGCCGGCCAATGGCCAGCTGCGTGAGGACGTGGCGTTGCCGGAAGAGGCGGCCAAGGCCAAGGCACCGATCGCCGTGGTGCTGTCCGGCAGCCTGTATGAAACCGGTGGCCGCACGGTCACCCGTACCCTGAAGCGGGTGATCTGGCCGGCCAATGCGCTGGTCGGCGTGCGGCCGCTGTTCAACCCCGACGATGGTGCTGATTCCAATGGCAACGCACGCTTCGAACTGATGCGCGTGGATGCCGCCGGCACACCGCAACCGGCCAAGGGCCTGAAGATCACCCTGGTACGCGAACTGCGCGACTACCACTGGACCTTCAACGACAATCGCTGGGATTACGATTTCACCCGCCGTTTCGAGAACAAGGAAACCCGCACCGTCGATGCCGGCAGCAGCGCGGTCGCCTTTGATTTCCCGGTGGAGTGGGGCGAGTACCGGGTGGACGTGTTCGATCCGTCCACCGGCCTGACCAGCCGCTACCCGTTCCGCGCCGGCTGGAGCTGGGGCGATGACAACCGTGGCCTGGATGCACGCCCGGACAAGGTCAAGCTGGGCCTGGACAAGACCGGCTACAAGGCCGGTGACACCCTGGAGGTGACGGTGACCCCGCCGCACACCGGCAAGGGCATCCTGATGGTCGAGACCGACCGCATGCTGTACGTGCAGGACATCGAGGCCAAGCCGGGCTCGACCTTCAAGATTCCGGTCACCGCCGACTGGGAACGCCACGACGTCTACATCACCGCGCTGGTGTTCCGCGGCGGCAGTGCGCCGAGCAAGATCACCCCGGCCCGTGCGGTGGGCGTGGTGCATGTGCCGATGGACCGCAAGGGCCGCACCGTGGCCGTCGGCCTGGTCGCGCCCAAGCAGATGCGCCCGGAGCAGGACCTGCCGGTAACGGTCAGCGCACCGCAGCTGGCGGGCAAGACCGCCCACGTCACCGTGTCGGCGGTGGACGTGGGCATCCTCAACATCACCCGCTTCCCGGTGCCGGACGCCGGCGCGCACTTCTTCGCGCAGCGTCGTCTCGGCATTGATGCCTACGACATCTACAGCCGGGTGATCGAGAGCTTCGACGGTGGCGCGGGCAAGCTGAAGTTCGGCGGTGACATGGCCCTGCAGGCATTGCCGCAGGCCAAGCGCCCCACCGCGCGCGTGCAGACCGTGGACCTGTTCTCCGGCCCGGTGCAGCTCGATGCCAAGGGCAATGCCCGCATCCGCCTGAAGGTGCCGGACTTCAATGGCACCCTGCGCGTGTCGGCGCTGGTCTACAGCGATGACCAGTATGGCAAGCGCGATGTGGAAACCATCGTGCGCGCGCCGATCCTGGCCGAAGCCAGCATGCCACGCGTGCTGGCCCCGGGCGACCGCAGCACGGTGACCCTGGACGTGCAGAACTTCACCGGCAAGCCGGGCCAGTTCAACGTGAAGGTGGAAAGCGAAGGCCCGTTGAATCTGGGCGAGGGCAGCCGCAGCGTGCAGTTGAATGCCGATGCCAAGACCACGCTGAGCTTCCCGCTGTCGGCGCGCGAGGGCCACAGCGTGGCCAAGGTGCGCGTGCGGGTGGATGGCAACGGCTTCAAGGCCGATCGCCGCTACGACCTGCCGGTGCGTGCGGCGTGGCCGCAGGTGCTGCGTTCGCAGGTGCGCACGCTCGATCCGCTGGCCGCGGTCAGCCTCGACAACAGCCTGACCGATGGCCTGATGTCCGAGTCGGTGAATGCCCGCCTGCTGGTCAGCCCGCTGCCGCCGATCCCGTTCGCCAGTGCGCTGCAGGGCGCGCTGAACTACCCGTACGGCTGTGCCGAGCAGACCACCAGCAAGGGCTACGCCGCGCTGATCCTGGACCAGGCGACATCGTCGATGCTCGGTGCCGACGGCCTGGATGCCAAGACCCGTCGCGAACGCATGGAAGGTGCGTTCGGTCGCCTGGCGTCGATGCAGGTGGCCAACGGCAACTTCTCGATGTGGGGTGACGACGGCTACGTGAACCCGTGGCTGACCCCGTACATCACCGAGTTCCTGCTCGATGCCAAGGACGCCGGTTTCGCGGTGCCGGACAACGTGCTGCAGAAGGCACTGAACCGGCTCAGCGAGGACCTGCTGTCCGGTGGCAACCAGTTCTACGGCCAGGACGACCGCGAGAAGCTGAAGTTCGCCAACCAGGCGTATTCGGGCTACGTGCTGGCCCGGGTCAACCGTGCGCCGCTGGGTACCCTGCGCACGCTGTACGACAACGAGCGCAGCAAGGCGGTCGGTGGCCTGTCGCTGGTCCATCTGGGCGTGGCGCTGTCGTTGCAGGGCGATGCCAAGCGTGGCCAGGCCGCGCTGGCGGCGGCCTTCGCCAAGTCCAGCAGCGAACGCCCGTCGTACTTCGGCGACTACGGCAGCGCCATCCGTGATGACGCGCTGATGATCGCGCTGACCCACGAAAACAAGCTGGCCAAGCCCGCGTGGGACGCGCGTGCGGTCGATCTCGGCCGTGGCCTGGATGCCCGCCGCAATGCCGGCTGGATGTGGCTGAGCACGCAGGAACAGGTGGCGATTGCCCGCCTCGGCAAGGCGCTCGCCGCCAACCAGAAGGCGCTGGTGGCCGGTGAGCTGGTGATTGGTGGCAACACCGAAGCCATCGGCGAGCGCAAGCTGTTCGGCCGCAACTTCAGCGCCAGCGAACTGGCCAGCGGCGTACGCTTCACCCCGCAGGGCCAGCCGCCGATGTTCGCCAGCATCGACGTGGCGGGCATCCCGCGCAGCGCACCGGCGCCGGACAACAGTGTGCTGGGTGTCGAACGCAGCTACTACGGCACCGATGGCAAGCCGTGGTCGCCGCGCCCGCTGAAGGAAGGCGAAGCACTGATCGTGCGCGTGACCGTCACCGCCGACACCACGATGCCCGATGCACTGCTGACCGACCTGCTGCCGGCCGGCCTGGAGATCGAAAACTTCAACCTGGGCGACGCCAAGCAGTGGGCCGACGTGGTGGTCGATGGCATCACCATCAGCGACCGCGGAGAAGCTGCCGATACCAAGCACGAGGAGTTCCGCGACGACCGCTACGTGGCCGCGCTGAAGCTCTCGCGTGGCAGCAAGGCCAACGTGTTCTACCTGGTGCGTGCGGTGACGCCGGGAACCTACTCGGTGCCGCCGCCGCTGGTGGAGGACATGTACCGGCCGCAGCTGCGTGGCGTCGGCCGCAGCAACCCGACCACGATCACGGTGGTGCAGCCGTGACCGCGCGGACGGGCCGCGACGGCGCGGCCCGTCCCGCTGGCAAGCTCCAATCCGGCACGCTGCAATGAAGAACACGATGACGACCCGGCTGGCGGCCCTGCGCCGCCGGCTGCGGCCGCTGTGGCCGTGGCTGCGCTGGAGCACGGCCGCCGCGCTGGCGCTGCTGCTGGTGCTGGATTTCGCCTTCCCGCCGCCGCTGCCGAAGCAGCGTGATACCAGCACCCTGGTGGTGGCTGCCGACGGCACGCCATTACGCGCGTTTGCCGATGCCGAGGGCGTGTGGCGCTACCCAGCATCGATCGACAGTGTCTCGCCGCTGTACCTGCAGGCGCTGCTGACCTACGAAGACCGCTGGTTCTGGCGCCATCCGGGCATCAACCCGCTGGCGATCCTGCGTGCCAGCGGCCAGCTGCTGCGCGGCGGCCGCATTGTTTCCGGTGGCTCGACCCTGACCATGCAGGTCGCCCGCATCCTCGACCCGCATACGCGCACGCCCTGGGGAAAGCTCAAGCAGATGCTGCGCGCGGTGCAGCTGGAAGTGCACCTGAGCAAGCAGCAGATCCTGGCCCTGTATCTGGAGCGCGCGCCGTATGGCGGCACCATCGAGGGCGTGGAAGCGGCCAGCTGGGCCTATCTGGGCAAGCCGGCGGCGCAGCTGTCGCATGCCGAAGCCGCATTGCTGGCGGTGCTGCCACAGGCGCCGAGCCGGCTGCGCCCGGATCGTCACCCGGAAGCCGCGCAGAAGGCACGCGACAAGGTGCTGTCACGCATGGCCGAACTGGGCGCGTGGACACCGGAAGAGGTGGAGGACGCGCGCATCGAGAACGTGGTGGCGCGCTCGCTGCGGCCGCCACTGCATGCCGCACTGCTGGCGCAGCGACTGCACTCGGCGTACCCCGGCCAGGCACGCATCCAGAGCAGCATCGACATCGGCCTGCAGCGCACGCTGGAAGAACGCGTGGCCAGCTATTTCTCGACGCTGCCCGAGCGCACCTCGGCCGCCTTGCTGGTGGTCGACAACCAGACCCTGCAGGCGCGTGCCTATGTCGGCACCTTGGCGTTCGGTGACCGCCAGCGGCTGGGCCACGTGGACATGGTGCAGGCCTGGCGTTCGCCGGGTTCCACGCTCAAGCCGTTCCTGTATGCAATGGCGCTGGACGATGGCCTGATCCATTCGGAAAGCCTGCTGGTCGATGCGCCGCAGAGTTTCGGCAGCTACCGCCCCGGCAACTTCGACATGGCCTTCAACGGGCCGATTGGCGCCTCCAGCGCATTGCGGCTGTCGCTCAACGTGCCCTCGGTGGACCTGCTGCAGCGGGTTGGGGCCGCGCGCTTTGCTGCGCGGCTTTCGCACTCCGGCATCCAGCTGCGCTTCCCACCGGGCAGCACGCCCAACCTGTCGCTGATCCTGGGTGGCACCGGTGCGCGCCTGGAGGACCTGGTCGGCGCCTTCGCCGCGCTCAACCGCAACGGCATTGCCGGCCGCGTGCGCTACACCGACGACGAGCCGATGATCGAGCGGCGCCTGGCCTCGCCGGGCGCCAGCTGGATCGTGCGCGAGATGCTGGAATCGAACCCGCGCCCGGGCTACAGCGTCGGCACCTTCGATGTTGGTGGCCGCCCGCGCGTGGCGTGGAAGACCGGCACCAGCTATGGCTATCGCGATGCGTGGGCGATCGGCAGTACCCGCCATTACACCGTGGGCGTGTGGGTGGGCCGGCCGGACGGCACGCCGTTGCCGGGCCAGTACGGCGCGGTCACCGCACTGCCGCTGATGTTCGAGGTGGTGGACAGCCTGCCGCGCCAGCGCGGCGATTCTGCGGCCGCACCGATGCCGGCCAGTGTCAGCCAGGAAGACATCTGCTGGCCCACCGGCGAACGCGCCGAGGGCCTGCCGGCGGCGCTGTGCCAACGTCGGATGTCGGCCTATCTGCTGGACGGCGCGGCGCCGCCGACCTTCCCCGAGCGCGAGGCGCGGCGCTGGCAGCCGGGGCGGCAGCGTTACCTGGCCGACGCGCGAACCGGTCTGCGTGTATCCGCTGATTGCCGTTTGCCGCATGAGGAAGTCGCGCGAGAGATCGCGCGCTGGCCGGCGTTGTTGTCCCCGTGGCTGCCCAAGGCCACGCGCGAGGCTTCGCAGTTGCCGGCGCTGTCACCGGACTGCCGCGACGATGGGCGCGAAGCCAGTGTCGCGCTGCATGTGGACGGCCTCAATGATGGCGCCACGCTGGCGCGTGCGCCGAATTCGGAGCATGGCGTGCGCCTGCAACTGCGCGCGCTGGGCAGCGAGCAGGCAGTGGACTGGTTGCTGGACGGACGCTGGATCGCGCAGACCCACGGCGCGCAGCTGATGCAGCGCGAATTCGCCGAGCCGGGCGCACACACCCTTACCGCGCTGGCGGCAGATGGCGCGTGGACGCAGGTGCGGTTCAATGTCCTCCGCTAGCGCCAGGCCCTTGTAGAGTCGAGCCATGCTCGACTGCTTCTCCCGAGTCGAGCATGGCTCGACTCTACAGGGAGCGTTACAGGCCTATTCCCCGATCCACCCGTCCAGCAGGTCGGCGAACTCGTCAGCGTGCTCCTCTTCCTGCGCCAGGATCTCTTCAAGGATGCGCTTGGTGGTGGTATCACGGTCGCCGATGAAGTTGATCATCTCGCGGTAGCTGTCGATGGCAATCCGTTCGGCCACCAGGTTCTCGCGGACCATGTCGCGCAGGTCGCTGCCTTCCTTGTATTCGGCATGCGAGCGCGCGGTCAGCGTATCCGGGTTGAGGTCGGGCTCGCCGCCAAGCTGGACGATGCGCTCGGCCAGCTTGCCGGCGTGCGCCTGCTCCTGCTGTGCATGCTCGAGGAACTCGGCCTTGACCGCATCGGCCAGCATGCCCTTGGCCATGAAGTAATGCCGGTAGTAGCGCAGCACGCATACGTACTCGGTGGCCAGTGCATCGTTGAGCAGCTTGATCACTACCTTGCGGTCGGCGCTGTAGCTGTCGGTGATCGCACCGTCTTCGATGTTGCGCCGGGCGCGTTCGCGCAGGGTCTTGCGGTCGCTGATGCCGGGAACCCTGGCGGCGGGCTTTGTGGCTTTGGCTGGCTTGCTGGACATGGCTGGCCGTTTCCTCTTGCGGTGGGGAATCAGGTAGGCAGGTGCTCCAGCACGTACTCGGCGGAAGACACCTCGAACTGGCCCGGCTGCTCGATCCAGGCCGCACGCACCACGCCATCGACAACGTACAGCGCGAAGCGCCGCGAGCGGATGCCCATGCCCGAGGCGCTGGCGTCGAGCTCCAGGCCGAGCGCGCGGGTCAGTTCGGCATTGCCGTCGGACAGCATCAGCAGGCCGTCGGGCACGCTCTGGTCGGCAGCCCAGGCCTTCATCACGAACGGGTCGTTGACGGCCATGCAGTAGACGTCGATGCCGCGCTGGCGGAACGCCTGGAACTTCTCGACGTAGCCGGGCAGGTGGCGCGCCGAACAGGTCGGGGTGAACGCGCCGGGCACCGCGAACAGCACCACCTTGCGCGCGTCGAACAGCGAATGCGTATCGAGCGTTTCGATGCCCTCGCGGATGCGCTTGAGGGTCACTTCCGGAATGCGGTCGCCGACATGGATGGTCATGGGGAACTCCTTGCTGGGGCAGGCTAGTGGGCCGGATGGGACAGGGGCGTCAAGACATTGGAAAACCCGTGTGCAGGCCCCATCTTCAGGCTTTGCGGCGGGGGCTTCCAGCCACAGCCTGGGGCATCGGGATGGCAGCCGCATTGCGCAGGATCAGTCGGCCTCACCGGGGCCGCACGAGGGGCGGCGTAGCATCGCCGGCGCGTAGAATGAACCCGGGGCGGCGCCACCGGCGCGGCCGAAGCAGATCGAGGTAGCTGGATGGAATTCAAGGATTACTACGCCACCCTGGGGGTGGAACCGAGCGCGGGCGAGGCGGAGATCAAGACCGCCTACCGCCGGCTGGCACGCAAGTACCACCCGGACGTCAGCAAGGAGGCCGGGGCGGAAGACAAGTTCAAGGCGGTCAACGAGGCCTACGAGGCGCTGCGCGATCCGGAAAAGCGCGCGGCCTACGACCAGCTGCGCGCGCAGGGCTATCGCCCGGGCGAGGAGTTCAACGTGCCACCGAACTACGGTGGCGCCGGTGGTTTCAATTTCGAGGAAGTGTTCGGCGGTGGTGGACCCAACGGCGGCTTCAGCGACTTCTTCGAAAGCCTGTTCGCGCGCCAGCGTGGCGGTGGCGGTCCGGGCCCGGGCTTCAGCAGCCAGGGCCACGCACCCAACCGCGACACCCGCGCCAAGCTGTCGGTACCGCTGGAAGCGGCCTACAGCGGCGACAGCCTGCGCATCACCGTCAACGGCAAGCAGCTGGACGTGCGCGTGCCCAAGGGCATCCGTCCGGGCCAGGTGATCCGCCTGGCCGGGCAGGGCAACCATGGCGGCAACCTGCTGCTGGAAGTCGAGTACGCCGCCCACCCGCAGTTCGAGGTCGATGGCCGCAACATCCTCTATACGTTGCCGGTGACGCCGTGGCAGGCCGCGCTGGGCACCAGCCTGAGCGTCCCGACGCTGGGTGGCACGGTGGAGCTGAAGATTCCCGCCGACTCCGATGCCGGCCGCAAGCTGCGCCTGCGTGGCCGTGGCCTGCCGGGCAGCCCGGACGGCGACCAGATCGTCGAGATCGAGATCGTGGCCCCGGCTGCGACCGACGAGGCGCAGAAGAAGGCGTACCGGAATCTGGCCAAGGCGTTTGGCGAGTCAATCTGAGCACGCCTTGCGGTAGTGCCGGCCGCTGGCCGGCAATTTCATGACCCGGAACGGTGATGCGTGGTTGCCGGCCAGCGGCCGGCACTACCGCGCGCATCTCAGCCCTGCCCGGCGAACACCCGCTCCAGCACCTCGGACAGCTCGTCTTCCGAGAACGGCTTGGTGATGTAGGCCTTGGCGCCCTGGCGCATGCCCCACATGCGGTCGGTGTCCTGGTCCTTGGTGGTCACCAGGATCACCGGGATATGCCGGGTCGCCTCGTCGCGGGCAAGCGTACGGGTGGCCTGGAAGCCGTTGAGGTTGGGCATCACCACGTCCATCAGGACCAGGTCGGGCAGCTCGGCCTTGGCGGTTTCGACCCCGGCGGCGCCATCGGTCGCGGTCAGGATCTGGTGCCCGAGCTTCTCGACGATGCGCTGTATCCCCAACAGCTGCGACGGTGAGTCGTCGACGATCAGAATGCGTGCCATGTTGTTCCCCATGTAATGCCCGCAGTGTAGTGCGGGCTCATTACCGGCGGGAGGGGGGCACCTGCCGTCCGTCGCCTGCCTGCGACGTTCAGTCGATCCGCACCACGGTGCGGCCGAGCGATCCACCCGCCAGCATCCGCTCGAACACTGCCGGCAGGCCATCAAGGCCAACCTCGGCGGTGCAGATGCGGTCCAGGTGCTGCGGCTTCCACTCAGTGCCCAGGCGCGCCCACACCTCCTCGCGCAGTGCGCGCGGTGCATTGGCCGACGAGACCCCCAGCAGCGACACACCGCGCAGGATGAACGGCATCACCGTCATGTCCAGCGTCGGGCTGGCCGCCAGGCCGGCGCTGACCACGCTGCCGTAGGGCACGGTCTGCGCCAGCAGGCTGGCGAGCATGGCGCCGCCGGCATTGTCGAGGCCTCCGCCGAAGCGCGCCGACTGCAGCGGGCCGGTGTCGGCCAGCGCCTCGCGCGGCAGCACCTCGCTGGCACCGATGGCGCGCAGGAAGCCGGTCTGGTCCGGCTTGCCACTGACCGCGTGCACCGTGTAGCCGGCACGGCTGAAGATCGACAGCGCCAGTGCGCCGACGCCACCGCTGGCGCCGGTGACCGCCAGCGGGCCCAGCTCCGGGGTCTGGCGGTTGTCCTGCATGCGCAGCAGGGCCAGCGCCGCCGTGAAGCCGGCGGTGCCCAGCACCATCGCCTCGCGCGGGCTCAGTCCGGCAGGCTGGGCAATCACCGCACGCGACTCCAGCCGCACATACTGGCTGTAACCGCCGTCGCGGGTCTCGCTGAGGCCACAGCCGGTGGCCAGCACCGCGTCGCCTTCACGCCAGTCCGGGTCGGTGCTGGTGACCACGGTGCCGGCCACGTCGATGCCGCCCACCAGCGGGAAACGGCGCAGGATCTTCCCCTTGCCGGTGCCGGCCAGGGCGTCCTTGTAGTTGACCGAGGACCAGTGGGCGCGGATCAGCACCTGTCCAGGGTTGAGGTCGTCCACCCTGAGCTGGGCCAGGCCACTGCGGTAGCCGGCGTCGTCGTTTTCGATGCGGAAGGCGGTGAACGGGGTGGTGGGGGCCATCGGCGTTGCCTGACTTCGAGGAAAACGCCACCTTACCCCGTCGCCCCCCTTTCGATCCTGCCGATCCGCCCCATCTTGTATGATCGGTAATGGTTTCACGGCTGGCGCCGCGGGAAGGGCCCGCGCCGCAGCCCACATCTTGATGGAGCGTGCATGGCCTGGAATACACCCGGCGGCAACAAGGGCGGACAAGGCCCCGAGGACAATCGACGCGGGCCGTTCGGGTCGCGCGGCGGTGGCAATGGTGGTGGCTGGGGCGGACTGCCCGGGCCGCTGAAGGACCTGTTCGACGGCGGCATCATGCGTTGGGTGGTGGCAGCCGTGGTGCTGCTGGTGCTGTTCTCCAGCTTCCAGCTGATCGGCGAACAGCAGCGTGGCGTGGTGCTGCGCTTCGGCCAGTTCTCGCGCATCCTGCAGCCCGGCCCGAACTTCAAGCTGCCGTGGCCGATCGAATCGGTCACCAAGGTCAACGCCACTGAGATCAAGACCTTCTCGATCCAGGTGCCGGTGCTGACCCGCGACGAGAACATCGTCAACGTCTCGCTGAACGTCCAGTACCGCATCGACGACCCGCAGCAGTACCTGTTCGGCACGGTCGATGCCAACCAGGTGCTGGAGCAGTCGGCGCAGAGCGCGGTGCGCGAGGAAGTCGGCCGTGCCGACCTCAATGCCGTGCTGAACAACCGTGGCCCGCTGGCCGTGGCTGCCGAGGAGCGCCTGCAGGCGCTGCTGAAGGCGTTCAAGACCGGCCTGACCGTGACCGGCCTGACCCTGCAGGACGCCCGTCCGCCGGAAGAAGTGAAGCCGGCCTTCGACGAGGTCAACGGTGCCCAGCAGGTCAAGGAGCGCCTGATCAACGAAGCCCAGGCCTACGCCGCCAAGGTCGTGCCGGAAGCCCGAGGCCAGGCCTCGCGCGCCCGTACCACCGCCGAAGGCTACAAGCAGGCCGTGGTCTCCAAGGCCGAGGGTGACGCGCAGCGCTTCAGCCTGTTGCAGGCCCAGTACAAGGACGCCCCGGAAGTGACCCGCAAGCGCCTGTGGCTGGAGACCGTGCAGCAGGTGCTGAGCGAGAACCGCAAGGTGATCGGTGGCGATGGCCGCCAGCTGATCTACGTGCCGATGACCGGCGACACCCGTCCCACCACCTCGGCCCCGGCCGCAGTGGCGAACCCGGACGTGGTGATGCCGTCGCTGCCGGGTGCAGCGGTGGAAGCTTCCCGTGATCCGGGCCGGCCGGTGGGCCGCCCGACCGGGCGACCGAGCGGCCGTGAGGAGGGCAGCCGATGAAGAGTCCTATCTGGATCGCCGTGATCGTGGCGGTGGTGCTGGGCCTGCTCGGCTCGGTGTACGTGGTCCGTGAGGACCAGACCGCCATGGTGCTGAACCTGGGCAAGGTGGTGCGTTCGGACATCAAGCCGGGCCTGCACTTCAAGGTGCCGGTGGTGGAAACGGTGAAGGTCTTCGACCGCCGCTTCCAGGTGCTCGACACCGCCCCGGCGCGTTACTTCACCGCCGAGCAGAAGGACGTCAGCGTCGACTTCTTCGCCATCGGCTACATCTCCAACGTGGGTGACTACTTCCGTGCCACCGGCGGCGATCCGCGCATCGCCAATGCCCGCCTGGCACCGATCATCACCGACTCGCTGCGCAACCAGATCAACTCGCGCACGCTGCAGCAGCTGGTGTCCGGCGACCGCAGCGAGCTGATCGCGGAGCAGCTGAAGGGGATCAACGAAGCGGTGGCCGGCCTCGGCATGCAGATGATCGACCTGCGCATCAAGCAGGTGGACCTGCCGACCGACAGCCAGGTGATCAACGACGTGTACGAGCGCATGCGCGCCCAGCGCAAGCAGGAAGCCGCCAAGCTGCGCGCCGAAGGCGAGGAGCAGTCGCTGACCATCCGCGCCCAGGCCGACCGTGACAGCACCGTGCTGATCGCCGAGGCCGAGCGTGACGCCCAGCGCCTGCGTGGTGAAGGCGATGCCGATGCGGCCCGCATCTACGGCAAGGCCGGCTCGGCCGACCCGTCGTTCTATGCGTTCTACCGCAGCCTGGAGGCCTACCGTGGCTCCATGACCGACGGCAACGGCGTGATCGTGCTCGACAAGAACGACCCGTTCCTGCAGTACCTGAAGAACGACCGCTGAGGTCGCAGGGCAGTACCCCACGGGGCCCGGCCAGATGCCGGGCCCCGTGCTTTTTCCGGAGTCCCCCCATGAAAGATCTGTTCGCCGCCGTCTGCCTGGTGGCGGTGCTGGAAGGCCTGTTCCTGTTCGTCGCCCCGTTCGCCTGGAAGCGCATGGCCGAACGCCTGCTGGACCTGCCCAGCCCGGCCCTGCGCAGCTTCGGCGGGCTGGTGCTGCTGGCCGGCCTGAGCCTGCTGTGGTGGGTGCGGCATTGAAAGGGTAGTGCCGGCCGCTGGCCGGCAACCTGGGATTGCCGGCCAGCGGCCGGCACTACCGGGGAGGCGCCTGACCGGCCGGTGAAGCCGTCCGTCGGAAAGGTGGCAGCGGACCCCGGAAACCCGGATAATGCACAAAAGCCGGACGGGCCTCCCCGTTCGGCTTTTTCCGTGTCTGGGCCTTCCATCGCCGGCCGCTCCCCGTTTGGAGCCGCCCTCCAGGTGCTGGCCAGCCCCGCCACGGTTCAACCGTCCGCGGCCCCGATGGCCGCAACAAATCGAGGAGCCCGTCATGGGTCAGTCTGTCGTAGTGTTGGGTGCCCAGTGGGGCGATGAAGGCAAGGGCAAGATCGTCGATCTGCTCACTGAGGAAATCGGCGCCGTCGTGCGCTTCCAGGGCGGCCACAATGCCGGCCACACCCTGGTCATCAACGGTAAGAAGACCGTCCTGCACCTGATCCCGTCGGGCATCCTGCGTGACGATGCGCTGTGCCTGATCGGCAACGGCGTGGTGATCTCGCCGGCCGCGCTGCAGAAGGAAATCGCCGAGCTGGAAGCCTCCGGCGTGGAAGTGCGTTCGCGCCTGAAGATCTCCCCGGCCGCGCCGCTGATCATGCCGTACCACATCGCCCTGGACCAGGCGCGCGAGCGCGCTGCCGGCGGCAAGGCCATCGGCACCACCGGCCGTGGCATCGGCCCGGCCTACGAAGACAAGGTGGCGCGTCGCGGCATCCGCATCGCCGACCTGCATTACCCGAAGCAGCTGGAAGAGCTGCTGCGCACCGCGCTGGATTACCACAACTTCGTGCTGACCAAGTATCTGAACACCGATGCGGTCGATTTCCAGAAGACCTTCGACGAAGCGCTGGCCTTCGGCGAATACGTGCAGCCGATGAAGTCCGACGTGGCCGGCATCCTGCACGACCTGCGCAAGCAGGGTAAGCGCGTGCTGTTCGAAGGCGCGCAGGGTGCGCTGCTGGACATCGATCACGGCACCTACCCGTATGTCACCAGCTCCAACACCACTGTTGGTGGTGCGCTGGCCGGTTCCGGCGTCGGCGCCGATTCGATCGACTACGTGCTGGGCATCGCCAAGGCCTACGCCACCCGCGTCGGCGGCGGTCCGTTCCCGACCGAGCTGGACGACGAAGTCGGCCAGGGCATCCGTGACCGCGGTGCCGAGTACGGTGCCTCGACCGGCCGCCCGCGTCGTTGCGGCTGGATGGACATCGTCGCGCTGAAGCGCGCCGTGGCCATCAACGGCATCAGCGGCCTGTGCATCACCAAGCTGGACGTGCTGGATGGCATGGAAAAGCTGAAGGTCTGCATCGCCTACGAGTACAACGGCAAGCGCACCGAGTACGCGCCGCTGGACGCGCAGGGCTGGGAAGACTGCACCCCGGTGTACCTGGAGTTCCCGGGCTGGAGCGAGAACACCCACGGCATCACCAACTGGGACGAGCTGCCGCCGGCCGCACGTGCCTACCTGCGTTCGCTGGAAGAGCTGGCCGGCTGCCCGATCAGCATCGTCTCCACCGGCCCGGACCGCGACCACACCATGGTCCTGCAGGATCCGTTCGCCTGAGCTAGCGCCGGGTGCTGCCCGGCGTAGGTGACAGGAGAAGCCCCGCGCAAGCGGGGCTTTTTCGTTACTGTGTCGCTAGGGCCAGCGGGAAGCGACGCAATGACCAGGATGTCAGCGTGAAGGGCGTAACGGTGGCGCGGATCACCCTGTGGGTGCTGTGGAGCCTGTGGGGCATCGCCTGCCTGGTACTGCTGCTGGGTGCGGCCGCCAATGCCCTGGCTTCGCGCACGCAGACGATGCCGCTGGTGCTGAGTCCTGGCGCAACCGCCCAGATCACCGTCTACCGCCTTATCGATGACCAACTGCGGTTGCGCCTGCGCTATGCCGCGGACGGTACAGAGGCTGACCCCGAGGTGCTGCTGCACATCGAAACTCCGACCGATCAGAGAGACTTCCGCGCAGGGGAGCGTTCGGGAGTGGCCGGGCAGGGCATCATCCGCGCGCTGGTATCGGTCGAGTCCAGCGGCCTCACGGCGTTCTACTTTGGCTATGGCCGCGGCGACGCATTGCCACGCGGCCGCTCATGGCTACGGGTAACCGTGCTGGAGGTGGACCCGGCGCTGGCCGGGCACGCGGCAGACATCGAGCTGCAGCCACCGCTGGACCTGCTGAAGCTGACCGACCTGGATTACATCTGGCTGTGGCCGTTCTTCTTCTGGAAGATGGCGGCGCTGTTCCTGCTGATTCCAGGGGCTGCGTTGGCTGTCTTTACTCTGGTGTTGAGGCGCTGGCAGCGCCGGGCGTCAGTGCCGCCGACTTCAGCAGGGGATAGGGGTTGATCGACTCTCCCTTCCACCACTGTTTTTCCGGTCCGAGCATGTGTACTTCGAAATGCAGGTGCGGCGCGTCGGCACTGGCATTGCCTGTGCTGCCGACGTAACCGATCACATCCCCGCGTTTGATCACCTGTTTTTCCGCCAGGCCATCGGCATAGCGCTGCAGATGCGCGTAGTAGTAGCACCAGCGTCCGCTGGGTTCGAACTGGTAGATCGTCAAGCCGCCGCGCTCGCTGTCGAACAGTTTTTCCACCGTGCCATCCGCCACCGCGAGTACCGGGGTGCCGGCATCGGCCATGATGTCGATGGCATCGTGCACACGGCCCTCGCTGCGCGCATCGGTGAAGGTGTCGCGCAGCTGAGAGGGCAGTACGCCCTGCACCGGCAGCAGCAGACCGGACGGTGCATCCGCAGCCTGCGCGGCCGACTGCGCGGTGGCGGCGGCTGGGGCTGCTCCGCGCCGCGCTACTGGTTCCGTCACCGGCGCGGTGGCCACCGTTGATGGCGTCGCCGGCAGCGAGGTGGCTGCCGGCTCACTCGCGGCGCGGCGCAGCCACCAACCTGCACCCAGTCCCAGCAGAACGCCCAGTACGATCAGCTGCGGAAGACGCATCGGCTCACTCCCGCATCACCACGGGTACCGAGGTATCCACTGCATCGGCCACACGCACCGCATCCCAGTTGGTCATGCGCACGCAGCCATGCGATTCGGTCTTGCCCACGTGGCCGGGTTCGGGTGTGCCATGCAGGCCGTAATGCGGCTTGGACAGGTCGATCCAGACGCGTCCGACCGGATTGTTCGGGCCCGGTGGCAGGGTGGCCTTCTTTTCGCCCTTGCGGGCATCCCAGAACAGCTTCGGGTTGTAGTGGAACGGCGGGTCGCGGTACACGCCCAGGATCTTCCATTCGCCGATCGGTAACGGGTCGTGCTGGCTGCCCGACGACACCGGGACCTGTGCGATCAGCTTGCCCTGCGCATCCAGCAACTGCAGGGTGGAGTCGGATTTGTCGACCACGATCTTGGTCGCCTTCGGCAATGCGGCGGGTGCGATGTTGGGTACCTGGATGCGGCCGCCTGCCTTGCTCAGATCTACGCCCGGATTGAGCAGCTTCAGCAGCTCAGGAGACGCGTGGAAACGCTCGCCCAGGGCTTCTTCCACACTGCTGAAGCCCAGCGATTTCAGCTTGGCCTGGGCGGCGGGTCCTTTCGGTATGGGCCGGAACGGGCCGGTGACATCCTCAGCGGTCAGCGTGTAGCTGGCCAGCGGCGTGATCGTATCGGCCTGCAGAGCCTTCCAGGTGGCGTCATCCAGTTCACCCGTTACGGTCAGCCCATGCGCCGCCTGGAAGCCCGACACCGCGCGTCGCTGGTTGCTGCCCGCTTCGCCATCGATCTGGCCGGGAGAGAAATTCGCACGATCCAGCAGCACCTGGGCGTGCAGCGCGGAGCGTGGGGCCATATCCGGCCCGGCTTTCTCGGCAATGGGGGCGGGCAGCTCGGGCGGCGGCGCCTGCGCGAAGGCTGGCGACGCCAGCAGCGAGAGAGCGAGCAGGGTGGATCGGGACACGGGCAAGGGCATTGGGATCTCCAGCAGGTCACGCCACCACCTTGCCCGCAGCAGCCGCCGAGCCACCGTGAAAGGGATCTGATGCCGGCATGAGCAGCCATGGGTATTGCAGCCGTGTCCAGCGCGCAGGTGCTGCTGCGCCGTGGGCTCACCAAGGTGAACGGTGGCCGACGCCGTCGACGGACGGCGATCAAGATTGCCTGCCGGGCCGCCGATAAGGGCGCATCCCCCCGTTTTGGATACCCCCATGAACTACTTGAGGAACGTCAGGGTTGCCTGGCGTCTTGGGCTGGGCTTTGGCCTGTTGCTGCTGCTGGTTGCCGCCGTGGTGGCCACCGGCGCCACCGCCAGTGTCGTGCAGAAGCGCGCGATGCAGCAGGTGGTCGATGTCAGCGTGGCCAAGGTGCGCCTGTTGTCGCAGATGCTCGATGCCAACAACCAGATGATGGTGGTGCGGCGCGAGATGCTGATCCGCCAGGGCGATGACCGCGGCCACGATGAGCAGCGCATCGCCGATCTGGTCAAGCGCTACGAGGCCAGCTGGACCGCCTACCAGGCGCTGCCCAGCGACGCCGACGGCAAGGCCATCGCGGAAACCATCGCGGCCAAGCGTGCCATCGCGCGCCCGCTCAACAAGCAGACCAGCGAACTGATGGAGCAGGGCGATTACCCGGGCGCCGTGGCGCTGACCCTGGGCCCGGTGCAGGAAGCGGCCAACGGCTGGAACAAGGCACTGTCCGATGGCGTGGACTTCGAAGAGAAGGAAAGCCGCAAGGCCGCCGCCGAGGCGATCCGCCTGGGTGAGCGCAGCCTGCTGCAGCTGCTGGTGCTGGGCGGCGTTGCGCTGCTGGTGGGCATCGGTGCCTCGGTGATGATCGGCCGCAGCCTGACCGGCCCGCTGGCCCGCGCGGTGAACCTGGCCGAGCGCCTGTCCAAGGGCCAGCTGGACCAGGAGTTCCGTCTTGGCGGCCGCGATGAACTGACCCAGCTGGGTGAAGCCATGGCCAGCGTACGGCAGAGCGTGCAGGCGGCCATCGGCGCGCAGCTGCAGATGGCCGAGCAGCACGAAGCGGGTGCGATCCGCTATCGCATGGACGCCGGTGCATTCCCGGGCGACTTCGGCCGCATGGTGCAGGCCACCAACAGCCTGGTCGAATCGCACGTGCAGGTGGAATTGCTGATGGCCGAGGTGATGCAGCGCTACGCCATCGGCGACCTCAGCCGCGACTTGCCGGACTACCCGGGCGAGAAGGGCACGCTGACCCGTACCCTGGCCGCGGTGAAGCAGAGCCTGATGGCGATCAACGCGCAGATTGATGAACTGGCCCGCGCCGCACGCGCTGGTGATTTCAGCATGCGTGGCGATGCCGCTGCGTTCCAGCACCAGTTCAAGGCGATGGTCGAGCATCTCAACGGCATGATGGCCAGTTCGCAGGCCAGCATCGCCGACGTCTCTGACGTGCTGCGCGCGATCTCGAACGGCGACCTGACCGCACGCATGGACGGCGAGTACGACGGCGTGTTCGCCCGTATGCGCGACGATGCCAACACCACCACCGCACAGCTGACCGGCATCGTGCGGGGCATCCAGGTGGCTGCCGACAGCATCAACAACGCGGCGCAGGAACTGGCCGCCGGCAACAACGACCTGTCGCGCCGCACCGAGCAGCAGGCGGCCAACCTGGAAGAAGCCGCTGCATCGATGGAGGAACTGACGTCCACCGTGCGCCAGAACGCCGAGCTGGCGCGACAGGCCGACAGCGAAGCGCATGCGGCCGGCGCCGCCGTGCGCGAGACCGAACAGGCGATGGCACAGATGGCCTCGGTGATGGGTGAGATCGACCAGTCGTCGGCACGCATCTCGGAAATCTCCACGGTGATCGACGGCATCGCGTTCCAGACCAACATCCTGGCGCTGAACGCGGCGGTGGAAGCCGCACGTGCAGGCGAGCAGGGTCGCGGTTTTGCCGTGGTCGCCAGCGAAGTGCGCACGCTCGCGCAGCGCGCCGGCCTCGCCGCCAAGGAGATCAAGGAGCTGATCGAAGACGCCGCTGCCAAGGTGAAGAGTGGCCTGGCGGTGACCGTTGAATCGGAAGCCGCGATCGCGCGTGTGGCCCAGGCAAGTTCGCGCACGACCCAGCTGATGAGCGACATCGCAGCGGCGAGCAAGGAACAGGCCGCCGGCATCGAGCAGGTCAACCAGGTGGTGGTGCAGATGGACCAGGTGACCCAGCAGAACGCCGCGCTGGTGGAAGAAGCCACCGCGGCCAGCCGCGCGCTGGAAGAACAGGCGCATGCACTGACCACGTCGGTGTCGGTGTTCAAGGTGGAGCAGGGTGTGCGTGCTCACCACGCTGCAGCGCGGGCTGCTTGAGTCGACACACGCCAGCCCTGTCCGGGGCTGGCGTGTCCTTGCTGGGCCGCCTCAGCGCGGTGCGGCGCCAGCCTGCGGCGGGCAACGGCGTGGATTGCAGCGCTGCTTGCCATCCTCGTTGTTGTTGCCCATTGCGCTGGCTCCTGAGGCGCCGCCTGCGGCACCGTAACCGAGCCGCAGCCCGATGCTGGTCGCGCGGCTGGAACCCCGGGTCTGTTCGTGACCCAGCAGCAGCGACATGAACCAGCCCTGCTGAAGGCGCACGTCCATGCCGGCCGCGATGGACAACGCATGGTCGTTGTAGCTCTGCATGCGCAGCTGGTAGTCCTGTGCGCGCGGTCCCATCACGTAGTTCAGGTAGGCGTCGCCCTTGTCGTCGAGTGCCTGCCGGTATTCGATGCTCCAGAACGGGCGCACGCGGGCCTCCGGGTCGGAGGACAGGTACGCGCCTTCCAGCCCCAGTGCCACCGCACTGTTGCGCACCACCTGTTGGCGATAGACCAGGTCGTACAGGCCTGCACCGCTTTCGCGGTAGCTGTCCAGGGTGCTGCGGCTGGCCTCGATGCGGCCGTAGCCGGTCAACGTCATGCCCCCATCGCGGTGCTCGTAACCCATGGCCAGCGAACCGAACCACTGGTCACCATCACGCCTGCCCTGCGCGAAAGCGGCGGCATCGGCGCTCCAGCGGCGGGTGTCGAAGTCCAGTGTGCCGGTGGCTACGACGCCATCGACGAACAGGTGCTCACCCCCGCGCCACAGGCCGTAGGCGGCCAGCGAGCGTTGGTCGGACTTCACCCGCGCGTCGCTGCCTTCCATGTCGCTGTTGTTGCGACCCAGGCTGCCGGCCACACCGAACAGGAACTGCGTGCCGAACGCGCGGTCCACGCCGATGGTCAAGCCGTCGGTACGGAAGTCGTAACTGCTGTGGCCAGCGCCGGTGCCGTAGTTGGCACTGCCCGAGGCCCATATGCCCCAGCCGGCCGGCAACGCGGGCAGGGCGCTGCCACCCAGTCGCGATACCGGTACGGGCAGCGAAGGCAGGTCCTTGCCGCCGGCATAGCTCAGCGACAGCTGGTTGCTGGACGCGTTGCTGCCGCCGCGCACCTGGCGCAGGCGATCACGGATGTTGGCCTGCTGTGCACTGGCGAAGCGCACGCTGGCATCCACCTGCGCCTGCAGAGTAGCGACCACGTCCGGGTCGCGGGTGGGGTCGGGGCGTTGGCTGACCACCAGCCGCAGTTGCGCGCTGCCGGCAGCGAAGCTGCCACTGGCCGCCTGGGTGACGGTGATGATCGCCACGCCTTCGCCGACCAGGGTGACGGTGCGTCCCTGCACGCTGGCGACGCTGGCATCGCTGCTGTTGAAGCTGAAGGCGCCACGGCTTGGACTCTGCGGATCGGCGAGGTCAAAGGCCGCTTCGCCGAACACCTTGTGCAGCTCCTGCGGCCACTGCAGCACGGGCACCGCGGGGGTGATATCCACCTCCAGCAAGGCCTGGGTGGCGGCCAGGTACTGCGTGTTGCCGGCCTGGTCTGCGGTCAGGCTGCAGCGACCCGCGCCCAGCATCAGCACGGTGTTGCCTTCCACCCGGCATACGGCTGGCGTGGTGGTGGCGAACACGATCGCATTGCCGGATGCACCACCGCTGGCAGACAGGGTGAAGCGCCCATTCTCGCTGTAGACCGGCGCGGCAGGATTGGCCTGGAAGGCACTGATCTGCTGCACCGCTTCGACCACCTGCAGGGTGTACGCCTGGCTGGCGGTGAAGCCGTTGGCATCGGTGGCAGTCACGCTGAACGCGTAGCTGCCCGCGCCGCGTGGCGTGCCCGAGAAGGTGCCATCCGTGGCCAGCGCCAGGCCGGCCGGCAGCGTGCCACTGCTGACCGCGAAGCTGTACGGCGCCGCCCCTCCCGAGACCTGCAGGCGCTGCGCATAGGCGATCGCGGTGGACGACTGCGGCAGGCTGGACAGCGCAAACGCGAGTTGCGGCGCATTGACCACCAGCGTGTACGCCGTGTCCTTGCGCGCGGGGCCATCGCCGGTACTGCTGTCGGTCACGCGCACGCTGAAGGCGTAGCTGGCAGCTGTTGTGGGCGTGCCGCTGAGGGTCCCGTTCGGGCTCAACGACAGGCCCGTCGGCAGCGCTCCGATCAGCTGGTAGCTGTAAGGGGCGGCACCGCCGCTGGTCGACAGTGTTGCTGTATATGCGCTGCCTGCGGTCGCTGCCGCCAGTGAGGCAGGGCTCGCTGCCAGTGTCGGCGGCGACACAACGATGCTGACCGTCACCGTGGCGGAGGTCGTGTTGCCGTCGGTGGCCTGGTAGCTGAAGCTGTCCTGGCCGTAGTAACCGGTGGTCGGGGTGTAGCTCACGGTCGCCGCGCTGACCGTTGCCTGGCCGTGGACCGGCGCGCCGATGACGGCGACGCTGGTGGGAATGCCACTGATGGCCAGCGGGACCGCGCTTGCGGTGTTGTATGCCACGGTGGCATTGGAGGGGCTGGCAACGATCGCGTCGGCGGCCACGGCGGCGTTGGACGCGGCCGATGCGGTGCCGGTGCCGGCGCTGTTGGTGGCGGTGACGGTGAACGTATACGACTGGCCGATGGTCAGGCCGTTGACCGCGATCGGCGAGGCGGTACCGGTGGCCGAGATGCCGCCGGGCGAGGAGGTCACCGTATAGCCATTGATCGTCGCCCCGCCCGTGCTGGCGGGCGCGCTGAACGCAATGGTGATCTGCGCGGTACCCGAAGGCGTCGCGGTCACGCTGGTTGGCGCACCGGGCACGATGGCGGCAACGCTGAACGATTGGCTCAGCTGCGGTGCCGGCAGATAGGCGGCATCACCGCCCTGGTCGGCGTTGATCGTGCAGGTGCCTGCCGTCAGGAAGGTGAGTGCGCCGTTGCTGGTGATGGTGCAGACGGCGGTGCTGCTGGAGGTGAACACGACTGCTCCGCCCGGCGCCGTCGCGGTGAGCGTCGGGCTGGTGCCGAAGTTCTGCGTGCCCGGGTTGGCGAACGTGATCGACTGCACGGCCTTCGGGATGACAGCCGTGCTGGCAGCCGAAGCGGAACCGGTGCCAGCGCTGTTGGTGGCGGTGACGGTGAAGGTATAGCTGATGCCGTTGCTTAGGCCCGGCACCGCGATCGGAGAACTGCTGCCGGTGCCGACGATGCCACCGGGATTGGAGGTGACCGTGTAGCCGGTGATGGTGTTGCCGCCGTTGCTGGCCGGTGCAGTGAAGGCGATCGATGCCTGGCCATCGCCTGCGGTCGTGGCGACGATCGTCGGAGCACCGGGCACCACGGCGGCGATCGTGAAGGTCTGCGAAACGGTCGGTGCAGCGAGGTGCGCGCCGTCGCCGGTCTGGTCGGCATGAATGCTGCAGCTGCCGGCCCGGACAAAGGTCAGCGTGCCGCCAGCGGTGATGGTGCAAACCGGGGTGGTGGAGGAGCTGAAGGTTACCGGCAGCCCGGAGTTGCTGGTGGCGGTCAGCGTCGGGGCCGTGCCGAAGTTCTGCGTGCCCGGGTTGGCAAAGGTGATGGTCTGTGTGGCCTTGGGCGTGACGGCGTTCGAAGCGGCGGACGCTACGCTGGTGCCGATGGCGTTCGTTGCGGTGACGGTGAAGGTATAGGCCGTGCCGTTGCTCAGGCCGGTGACGGTGATCGGCGAGGCCGGGCCGGAGGCGACGATGTTGCCCGGCGAGGAGGTGACGACATAGCCGGTGATGGCCGAGCCGCCGTCGCTTGAAGGCGCGGTGAAGCTGACCACGGCCTGGCTGTCGGATGCGCTTGCACTGGCCAGGGTAGGGGCAGCGGGCGCGGTGGGAATGGCTACGGTATGGGTGGAGCCGCTATTGAATCCAGGGGCGATAAGGCCCGCCGCATCCGTGATATTGGTGTTGTTGCGGAGGTCGACCCTGAGCGTGCCGCTACCGGTGATACCGGTAACGTTCACCATGTAGTTCACGCCACTTCCAGTCACCGCGCTGATGGTGCCGGATGTGGCGCCAATGCCGACCACGATGAAGTCATCGGTGGAAACGTTGCTGACCGGTTCGCTGAACACCACGGCGAAGTTCACGCTGGTGGCTGTTGCAGCAGGCGAACCGCTGGGCGCGATGCTGCTTACCGTCGGCGCAACATCGTCGATGACGATGAGGGTGAACGCCTTCTCGAAGGTGGCACCATTCTCATCGGTGGTGCGCACCCGGATACTGTGGTTGCCGGCGGCCAAGGCCGAAGGCGCACTCGCCGTCAGCGTGTTTCCGGAGATCGCGAACGAGGCGTTGTCGGTACTGCCGGTGCCGCTCACCAGCGCGTAAGTGAAGCTGCTGCCGATATCGGCATCGGAGCTGCTCAGTGTTCCCACCGGCGCATTGGCCGCACTGCTTTGCCGCAACGTGTTCGCCGACAGGGTGATGTCGGTGGGCGCACTGTTGGGAACATCGATCACCAGGTTGTTGATGGCATGCCAGGAGAACCGGTTGCCCTGTACCGTGCCGCCCGGCAGCATCTCGATGCGCACTTCATCGACGTTGTCGAAGCTGGCAGGCAGGGTCACCAGCATCGGCGTGTAGTTGAGCCAGCCGAAGGTATGCACGGCGCCACTGGCCGGCGCGCCGGCACGGAAGCCGGTCACCTGCACCTGCGTTCCGTAGTTCTCACCCCAGTTCACATAGACGAAGGACTTCAGCGAGAACGGCCGGCCATTGGCCGACTTGATGGCCATGTCGAGGCGACCGGGCACGTCCTGGTCGTGGGTAATGGCGCTGAATCCCGGTTGGCCTGTGCCGAAGAAGGAATCGTCGCGGCGGTACATGCCGCCGATCGCCGGGCCCCCCGGCGAATCGGTGTTGCTGATCTCCAGGGTCAGCCCGGGAATGGGCTGCGAGCCGCCTTCGCCACTGCGGGCTATGCCGCCTGGCCACATTCCCGAACTGAAGTTGACCTGTGCGGCCTGGGCTGACCAGACGGTCAGCAGGCAAAACAGCAGAAGTGCCGCCCGCAGCAGCGGACGGACAGTGTTTGGTGCGGACATGCGATCCCCCTGATCACTCCACGAATGTCAGCCACCGCACTGCGCCTACGCACACCTGCTGGTAGCCCGTTCCTTGTCTTCAGATTCCCGATGCCGGCCGGGATACCGGTCGACAGTCCATTGCCGCAATGCAAATTCCGTGCCGTGGCACGTGTTTCCTGTAGCCCCCTGGACTGCCGCTGGCGGCCCGTGTGGCGGCGATTCTATACGCTTCCCGGCAATTGCCAATGGGGGCCGCTGCAGTCGCTGCTTTGCGGCCCCACGTACCGGTACGTATGGCGAGCCGGCGCCTGTTCGGCGATGCTCGGCATCACCTGCCTTTCGATGTAGAGGACGTTCCGGTGAGGAATCCAACGCCGTTGACGGTCGTCATGCTGCCAGGACTGGATGGCACTGGCCTGTTGTCTGCGGGGTTCGTGGCGGCCATGCGGGGTGAGGGCGTTCCGGTGGTCGTGCTGCCGCTGCCCACCTGCGGGCAGCAGGACTACGCCACGCTGGCACAGGCGCTGCGTGCCCGGCTGCCGGACGCGCCGTTCGTGCTGCTGGCCGAATCGTTCGCCGGTCCCCTGGCCGTTGAGCTGGCGGCGGCGCCACCGCCGGGCCTGCGAGGGCTGGTACTGAGTACGACCTTCGCACGGAGGCCGGTGCCGCTGCCTGCGGCGAGCGCACGGATGCTGGCTCCGGCGTGGCCGTTGCCACCACTTGCGTTGATGGCCCGGTTGCTGCTGGGGCAATGGCGGACGCGTGCGAACCTGCGCGAGCTGGGCCTGGCAATCACGCAGGTGCCGGCGGCAACCCTGCGCCAGCGTGCTGCGGCGACGCTGCAGGTGGATGTGCGTGCACTGCTGCCGGAACTCGTGTTGCCAACGTTATGCCTGCATGCCCAGCAGGACCGCCTGCTATGGCCGCCCAGCGTGGCCGAGCTGCAGGCCCTGTTGCCCGATGCCCGCCATGTATCGCTGCAGGGGCCACATCTGCTGCTGCAGGCGCGCGCTGACGCAGCTGCAGCCGAAGTTGCCGCGTGGATGAGGACGCTGTCGCCCTGATCGAAGGGCTCAGCCGCGCGCGCGGGTACGTGCTGCTTTCTTCGCCGCCACCTCGCGCACGGTCTTCTTCGCCGCACGGGTCTTCGCCGCCTTCTTTGCGGCAGCGCTGCGTGAGGCGGTGGTGCTGGCCTTCTTGGCCACCGTCTTCTTTGCTGCCTTCTTCGTGGCCGCCTTGCGCCCGCTACCACTGCGCTTGCCACCACCATCCTGCTTGTTCACTGTGGCCCAGGCGATGCGTTCGGCGGTGCTTTCGCTGGCACCACGCTCGCGCTCGCTGTCCTCGATATGCTCGGCCTGGCGCTTCTGTTTTTCGGTATAGGCGGATTTGTCACCGCGGGGCATGGCCGGTTCTCCGGTGGGGGCTGGCCCCCACGGTGGGCCTGGCGGCGTTAAGCGCAAGTCCCGCAAGGGTGATCGCACCGGCAAGGGCGCCTCGGCTATGCTTGCCCCATGCGAGTCGAGCCCGCCGACATCGAAGCCCTGTTCGACGCCATCCCGGATGTGCTGTTCTTCATCAAGGACCGCCAGGGGCGTTACACCCACGTCAACCAGACCATGCTGCGGCGGCTGGGCCTGCGCGCGCGCAAGGACGTGATCGGGCGTACCGCGGCCGAGATCTACCCGACCGGCCTCAGTGCGGACTACGTCGACCAGGACGCCCGCGTGCTGTCCGGCGAGGTGATCGAGAACCTGATGGAGCTGCACCTGTTCGCCAACCGCGAACCGGGCTGGTGCCTGACCTGCAAGCGCCCGCTGGTGGTCGATGGGGCCATCGAGGGCCTGATCGGCATTTCCCGCGACCTCGGCCAGAAGGACAGCCTCGGCACCCAGTACGAGCAGCTGCGGCTGGCGCTGGCCCACCTCAACGCGCACTACGCCGAGAACGTGCGCATGCAGACCCTGCTGGACATCACCGGTTTCTCGCTGTCGAAGCTGGAGCGCAGCTTCCGCAAGGTGTTCCAGATGACCCCGCAGCAGGTGCTGACCCGGCTGCGGATCCAGATGGCCATGCACCTGCTGCATGGCGACGACAGCATCGCCTGCATCGGCCAGGCCTGCGGTTTCAGCGACCAGAGCGCCTTCACCCGCAAGTTCAAGGCTGAAACCGGTTTCTCGCCACGTGCCTATCGCGCCCGTATCGGTGGGAACGTCGGCGAGCCGGCGCTGGCCTGAGCCGACTGCTGCGCTGTGCCTATCCCCGTGGGCACGGGACAGGGTAAGGTGTCGCCCCTGTAGCCCGCCGCCAGCCCCGCCGATGCCCAACTCGATTCCGACCGCCTCGCCGTCCCGCCTCGGACATTCGCTCAAGCCCCGCCAGCTGATCATGATGGGCCTGGGCAGCGCCATCGGCGCTGGCCTGTTCCTCGGCTCGGGCGTGGGTGTGCAGGCGGCCGGTCCGGCGGTGCTGGTGTCGTATCTGGTCGCTGGTGCGCTGGTGATCATCGTGATGAACGCGCTGGGTGAGATGGCGGCGGCCAAGCCCACCAGCGGCGCGTTCTCGGTGTATGCAGCCGACGCCATGGGCGCTACCGCCGGTGCCACCGTGGGCTGGCTCTGGTGGGTGCAGCTGGTGATCGTGATCGCCGCCGAAGCCGTGGGTGCAGCCGGGCTGCTGGCCACGGTCTGGCCGGCGATACCGGTACCGATGGCGGCGCTGGCCTTCATGCTGTTCTTCACCGCGATCAACCTGCTCGGAGTGAAGAACTTCGGCGAGTTCGAATTCTGGTTCGCCATCCTCAAGGTGGCGGCGATCCTGGCCTTCATCGCCATTGGCGTGGCGCTGCTGATGGGGTGGCTGCCGCAGGTGGCCTCGCCGGGCCTGAGCAACTTCACCGAACACGGTGGCTTCGCACCGAAGGGCCTGGCCGGGATCGGTGCAGCGCTGCTGGTTGTCGTTTTTGCCTTCGGTGGCACCGAGATCGTGGCCGTGGCGGCGGCCGAAACCGAAGATCCCGAGCGCAGCATTGCCCGTGCCATCCGCACCGTGGCCTGGCGCATCCTGGTGTTCTACATCGGCTCGCTGAGCGTGATCATCGCCGTGGTGCCGTGGACCAGCGAGGCGCTGAAGTCGCCGTTCGCCGCGGTGCTGGACATCGCCCGCATCCCGGGCGCCGGTACCGCCATCACCCTGATCGCCGTGATCGCGCTGCTGTCGGCACTCAATGCCAACCTCTACGGTGCCTCGCGCATGATGTATTCGCTGGCGCAGCGCCGCGAAGCGCCGGCTGTGCTCGGCTGGACCGACCCGCGCCAGGTGCCGGTGATCGCCGTGCTGGCCAGCGTGCTGTTCGGCTTTGCCGCCACGGTGATGGAACTGCTGTTCCCGGACCGGGTGCTGCCGGTGCTGCTGAACATCGTCGGTTCCACCTGCCTGCTGGTGTGGACGCTGTCGCTGGTCTCGCAGCTGGTGTTGCGCCGCCGCGCGGATCGCCTGGGTACCCGCCTGCCGTTCCGCATGGCCGGCTTCCCGTGGCTGACCTGCTGTGCACTGGCGATTCTGGCACTGATCTTCGGCCTGCTGCTGAGCGAGTCGCACACCCGCCTGCAGTTCCTGTCGATGGTGGCACTGACTGCCACGATCGCCGCCAGCAGCGCCATCGCACGGCGCATGCGCGAGGCCTGATTGAAGCTGCCGGCCAGCGGCCGGCACTACCACGGGGGCTGCACATCCGCCGTGCCATCCTGATCGCGTGGGCCGTCATCGGCCCGTCGACCAGGAGCACCGCATGCTGCGCAGCCGTCCCTTCCTGATGTTCACCGGCCAGGCCGAGGCCGCCTTGGCCCTGTACGCCGAAGCCTTTGCCGATTTCCGCCTGCTGGCCCTGCAACGCCACCCCGAGGGCGCCGGCGCTGGCGTGCCCGGGCAGGTCCGCCAGGCCATCTTCCTGCTCGGTGGCACCCACTACCTGTGCTTCGACAGCCTGGACGTGCACGATTTCACCTTCTCACCGTCGATCTCGCTGTTCGTCGAGTGTTCCGGCGCCGAGCAGTTCGAACGTGCCGCACGCGTACTGGGCGAGGGCGGCCATTGGTTGATGCCGGTGGGCGACTATGACTTCAGCAACCGCTACGGCTGGGTGCAGGACCGCTTCGGCGTGTCGTGGCAGTTGAGCCTGGGGCAGATGCCGGACCCGTGACCGGATGTATGTGGGTGTGGGCCTTGGTGCACACGCCCTTATGAAAACGGCCCGCTTGCGCGGGCCGTTTTCTTTACCGATGCAGTGAGGAATCAAGCCTCGACTTCATCATCCTTGTAGGCATCGACCGGGATGCAGGCGCACATCACGTTCTTGTCGCCGTACACGTTGTCGACGCGTGCCACCGGCGGCCAGTACTTGCTCTGCTTCAGGCTGGCCAGCGGGAAGGCGGCCAGTTCGCGCGGGTAGGCGTGGGTCCACTCGCTGGCGGTCACTGCGGTGGCAGTGTGCGGCGCGTTCTTCAGCGGGTTGTCCTCGCGGTCCAGGCGGCCGTCTTCGATCGCGGTGATCTCTTCGCGGATCTGGATCATCGCGTCGATGAAGCGATCCAGCTCATGCAGCGATTCGCTCTCGGTCGGCTCCACCATCAGCGTGCCGGCCACCGGGAAGCTCAGCGTCGGGGCATGGAAGCCGAAGTCGATCAGGCGCTTGGCCACGTCTTCGGCGCCGATGCCGCTGGTCTTCTCCAGCGGGCGCACGTCCAGGATGCACTCGTGTGCCACCAGGCCGTTGCGGCCGGTGTACAGGGTCTTGAAGTGCGGAGCCAGGCGCTTGGCGATGTAGTTGGCGTTGAGCTGCGCGACCTGGGTGGCCTTGCGCAGGCCTTCGGTGCCCATCATCGCGATGTACATCCAGCTGATCGGCAGGATCGAAGCGCTGCCGAAGCTGGCCGCGCTGACCATGCCGACCGGGCCGTTGTCACCCAGCTTGCCCGGCAGGAACGGGGCCAGGTGCTCCTTGACCGCGCACGGGCCGACGCCCGGGCCGCCACCGCCGTGCGGGATGCAGAAGGTCTTGTGCAGGTTCAGGTGCGAAACATCCGAACCCCACTTGCCCGGCTTGGCCACGCCGACCAGGGCGTTCATGTTGGCACCGTCGGTGTACACCTGGCCGCCGTGCTTGTGGATGATCTCGCAGATCTCCACCACCTCTTCCTCGAACACGCCGTGCGTGGACGGGTAGGTCATCATGATCGCGGCCAGGCGGTCGCTGTACTTCTCGGCGTTGAGGCGGATGTCCTCGACGTCGACGTTGCCGTTGGCATCGGTCTTGGTGACCACGACCTTCATGCCGCACATCTGCGCCGACGCCGGGTTGGTGCCGTGCGCCGAGTCCGGGATCAGGCAGATGTCGCGGTGGTCTTCGCCGCGCGAGCGGTGGTAGGCGCGGATCGCCAGCAGGCCGGCGTACTCGCCCTGCGCGCCGGAGTTCGGCTGCAGGCTGACCGCGTCGTAGCCGGTGCATTCGACCAGCATCGCTTCCAGCGTGTCGATCAGTTCCTTGTAGCCCAGCGCCTGGTCGGCCGGCACCAGCGGGTGGATCTGCGAGAACTCCGGCCAGGTCACCGGGATCATCTCGGCGGTGGCGTTGAGCTTCATGGTGCACGAGCCCAGCGGGATCATCGTGCGGTCCATCGCCAGGTCCTTGTCGGCCAGCGAGCGCAGGTAGCGCAGCAGTTCGTGCTCGCTGTGGTGGGTGTTGAACACCGGGTGGGTCAGGAATGCGGACTGGCGCAGCAGGCCGGCCGGCAGCGCATCGGCGGTGCTGGCATCCAGCGCGTCGACGTCGGCCTGCGCACCGAACACGGCGGCCAGCGCGACCACGTCGGCGCGGGTGGCGGTCTCGTCCAGGCTGATGCCGACCGAGTCGCTGTCGATCGCGCGCAGGTTGTAACCGGCGGCGCGAGCCTTGGCGTGGATCTCATCGGCGTGCACGCCGGTGACATGCAGGGTGTCGAAGAAGTCGCCACCGACCTGCACGCCGGCCTTGCGCAGCGCGGCGGCCAGGATCGAGGCCAGGCGGTGGGTGCGGCGGGCGATGCGGGTCAGGCCTTCCGGGCCGTGGTAGACGGCATACATCGAGGCCATCACCGCCAGCAGCACCTGTGCGGTACAGATGTTGGAGGTGGCCTTCTCGCGGCGGATGTGCTGCTCGCGGGTCTGCAGGGTCAGGCGGTAGGCCGGGTTGCCCTGCGCATCGACCGAGACGCCGATCAGGCGGCCCGGCATCGAGCGCTTGTAGGCGTCACGGCAGGCCATGAACGCGGCGTGCGGGCCGCCGAAGCCGAACGGCACGCCGAAACGCTGGCTGTTGCCGACCACGATGTCCGCGCCCCATTCGCCGGGGGCGGCCAGCAGGGTCAGTGCCAGCAGGTCGGTGGCCACGGCCACCAGGCCGCCGCGTGCGTGCACGGCATCGACCAGCGCCTTGTAGTCGCCGACCTGGCCGAAGGTATCCGGGTACTGCAGCAGCAGGCCGAAGGCTTCCGCTTCCAGTGCCTCGGCCGGGGTGCCGACGCGCAGCACGATGCCCATGGGCTCGGCGCGGGTGCGCAGCAGTTCCAGCGTCTGCGGGTGCACGGCGTCGTGCACGAAGAAGGTGTCCGACTTCGACTTGGCCGAACGCTTGGCCAGGGTCATCGCTTCAGCGGCGGCGGTGGCTTCGTCCAGCAGCGAGGCGTTGGCGATTTCCATGCCGGTGAGGTCGGCGCACAGGGTCTGGAAGTTGATCAGCGCTTCCATGCGGCCCTGCGAGATTTCCGCCTGGTACGGGGTGTAGGCGGTGTACCAGGCCGGGTTTTCCAGGATGTTGCGCAGGATCACGTTCGGCGTGTGGGTACCGTAGTAGCCCTGGCCGATGAAGCTGCGCAGCACGGTGTTCTTGTCGGCGATCGCACGGATCTTCGCCAGTGCCTGCACTTCGGTCATCGATTCCGGCAGTGCCAGCGGCGCCGGCGACTTGATCTTGGCCGGTACGATGGCATCGGTCATCGCATCCAGCGATGCATGGCCGACGACGTCGAGCATCTGCGCGATCTCGGCATCGTTGGGGCCGATGTGGCGCTCGACGAACGCATTGTGGTGCTCGAGCTCACGCAGGGAAGGGGTGTTCTGGGACATGGCGAAGGATCCGTCAGGAAAGGGCACACGCACGGGCACAAGCCGCCGGTCGGCGGTCTGCGGGGCGCCCCTCTGTCCTTTTGCCTGAGAGTTTGGAAGCGCGGAAAACCGCGGCTTCGTGCCCCTTCGGCGCCGGATCGAACCGGTCTCTCCAGAGTTGTGTTACGGGTGGTATCGGGCCTGAGCGATTACGGGCGTTGCGCCTTCGGCAGCGGTGTTCCGCTTCTCCCACCGTGTTGCCCGCCGATTATAGCCCGTTGCGGGCGCGCCAGCCGCCTCCGGGCCCGGCCGCGGCGCCTGAATGGCCGATGGCCCGTCCGTGTGTTTTGTGCACTGCTGCATGGCATCAGGCGCAATCCCCACCTATGATGGGCGGATACCCGAATTCATCTGGCGCCGTCCCTGCTGCAGGGGGACCGGCGCCCGCCGTGCGTGCCGCGCATGGCCCTGCCGGACGCCTTCTCCATGACCGCCGCTGTTGCTCCTTCCACCCGCCGCATGGCCCTGCTGCTCGCCGGCCTGGCCATGTTCGGTCCGTTCTCGATCGACACCATCTTCCCGGCGTTCCCGCAGCTGGCCCAGCGCCTGGCGGTGGACGAGGTGGCGGTGCAGCAGACCATCAGCGTGTACCTGCTGTTCTACGGCCTGATGAGCCTGGCACACGGCCCGCTGTCCGATGCCTGGGGCCGCAAGCGGGTGATCCTCGGCGGCCTGGTGGTGTTCGTCGGCGCCTCGGTCGGCTGTGCGCTGTCCACCGACCTGACCACGCTGCTGGCGTTCCGCGCGCTGCAGGGCCTGTCCGCGGGCGTCGGCATGATCGTCGGCCGCGCGGTGATCCGCGACCTGTACCACGGCCACGACGCGCAGCGGCTGATGAGCCAGGTGTCGATGCTGTTCGGCATCGCCCCGGCCATCGCGCCGATCATCGGTGGCTGGATCCTGCTCAGTGGCGCGGGCTGGCCGCTGATCTTCTGGTTCCTGGTGGTGTTCGCACTGGTCCTGCTGGCAGCCACCGCACGCTATCTGCCGGAAACCCATCCGGTCGAGGCTCGGGTGCCGCTGTCGCCGCGCGTGCTGATGCGCGACTACGTGCGCATCGGTTTCAATCCGCGCTTCCTGCGCCTGGCGCTGGCCGGCAGCATCGGTTTCGGCGGCATCTTCCTGTACATCTCCTCGGCGCCGGTGTTCGTGATGCAGCACCTGCACCTCGGCGAGGGCGGTTTCGCCTGGCTGTTCATCCCCACCATCGGCGGCATGACCACCGGCTCGTTCCTGTCCGGGCGCATGGCCGGGCACACCACGCCCACCCGCCAGGTCGCCATCGGTTTCGGCCTGTGCGCGCTGTCGGTGCTGCTGAACGTCGGCTACGTGGCGCTGGCGCCGCAGTTCGTGCTGCCGTGGGCGGTGCTGCCGATCTTCCTGGGCGGCATGGGCATGGCATTGATCTTCCCGATCCTGGCGCTGGCGGTGCTGGACATGTACCCGCACCAGCGCGGCCTGGCCTCGTCGCTGCAGGCGTTCGTGCAGCTGATGATCAGCACCGTGGTGGCCGGCGTGGTGTCGCCGCTGCTCAGCGCCAGCCCGCTGCACCTGGCGCTGGGCCAGGCGGCGTTCTTCGGCGCCGGCTTCGTGTTCTGGTACTGGGAACACCAGCGTGAACGCACGGCGCAGGCAGCCTGCACGGGTCACTGAGCAGCGTGCAGGGGTAGGGCGGGCCGCGACGCCCGCAGCGCTTGCGACGGGAATCCACCGGACTAGGCTGGGCACTCCAGCCAGCCGGTGCACAGGTGCACGACAGCCAGCCGATCCGATGTCGTTGCATGAGGTTCCCCCATGGCTGCGCAGCAGACCTACCGCCTGTTCGAGGTGGCGCTGAAGGAGCGCCGCGTTCTTTCCCCTTCCCTGGACCGCATGGTGTTCACCGGTGCCGACGTGGCGCGGATGAAGACCGAAGGCCCGGACCAGCGCATCAAGGTGTTCTTCCCCTTGCCCGGCCAGGAGGTGCCGCAGGTCCCCAGCGGCGACGACTGGTATCCACGCTATCGGGCCCTGCCGGACGATCAGCGCCCGCCGATGCGCACCTACACCATCCGCCAGCTGCGTGCGGAGCAGGGCGAGGTCGATGTCGATTTCGTCATCCACGGCGTGACCGGTCCCGCCTCGCGCTGGGCCATGCATGCCCGGCCGGGCGACCGCGTGGTGCTGCTGGCCCCGGATGCCGACTGCGCCGACAGCAGCGAGGGCTGGGAATGGAAGCCGCCGGCCGGCGTTGGCCAGGTGCTGCTGGTGGCTGACGAGACCGCGTTGCCGGCAGTGGCCGGCATTCTTGAGGAACTGGCGGCCATGGTGGATCCGCCGCGCACGCTGGCCCTGCTGGAAGTGGCGCAGGCCGGTGATGCGGTTCCCCTGAAGGCGCCGGCCACGGCCGAGCTGGTCTGGTTGCCGCGCGGGCAGACGGCGTACGGGCAGCCCTTGCTGCAGGCAGTCCAGGCAAGGTTGGCGGCGGCCTCGGGTGTGGCTGCCGGTGATGCGCTGGAAGAGATCGACGTCGATACGCAGATCCTCTGGGAGCAGGCCGATAGCCGCGTGGCGGGGCCGCTCTACGCCTGGGTCGCAGGTGAGGCCGGGGCCGTGATGGCGATCCGTCGCCATCTGGTTCGTGACTGCGGGCTGGACCGCCGCGCGATCACCTTCATGGGGTACTGGCGGCACGGCAAAGTGCTGGACTGAGGCGACGTGAAGCAGCGCTGCGGGCGGGGTGCGCTATCCTTGCGCCCCCCTCGCAGCGGTACCGCACCATGTCCACCAGCTCCAAGACCCGCCGCGACCAGCGCCGTCGCCAGGAAAAGCAGGCCGCCAACAAGGCCGCTGCCCAGGCCTCGCCGGTGGAGCCGCATGCCGAACTGCGCGACGCGCAGCGCACCCTGCTGGCCGGTGTCGTGCGCCGTGATGGCGAATGGGTGCTGGGCATGGATGGCCGCATCGCGGGCCACAGCGAGAGCGCTGCGCAGGTGCTGGCGCTGATCATGCAGGCCGGTGAGCTGCACGAACGCAACGGCACGCCGGTGCGCCTGATGTACTCCGATGCGCTGCGTGATGCGGCGCAGGCCGAAGCAAAGGAGAAGGGCCAGACCTTCGAGGAATTCAAGGCCGAGCTGGCTGCAGCGATGGCCGCGAAGAAGAACAGCTGACAGGCACTTCGGTAGAGCCGGCCGCTGGCCGGCTGCCCGTTGGGTCTTCATCGCGTGGTTGCCGGCCAGCGGCCGGCACTACCAGAAAGGGGCGGATCCTCGCGGATCCGCCCCTTTTTTCATTTCGCCGCTGGCGCCGCGTTGGCCTGCCAGCCGCACATCTGGCCTTCGTTCTGCTGCTTCAGCCACTCGTTGACCGGGGTGAAGTACTCGATCATCGGGCCGGCATCGAGCTTGTCGGTGCCGGTCAGCTCCTTCAGCGTGGCCTGCCACGGTTGGCTGGCACCCTTGCTCAGCATCGCCCAGTACTTCTGGCCGGCTTCCTTGTTGCCGTAGAAGGTGCACTCATGCAGCGGGCCCTTGTAGCCGGCCGCGTCGCACAGGCCCTTGTAGAACTGGAACTGCAGGATGCGCGCCAGGAAGTAACGCGTGTACGGGGTGTTGCCCGGCACGTGGTACTTCGCGCCCGGGTCGAAGAATTCTTCGCCACGGGTGCTGGCCGGCGCCACGCCCTGGTACTTGGCCTTCAGGTCCCACCACGCCTTGTTGTAGTTGTCGGCGGTGATCGAGCCATCGAACACGCCCCAGCGCCAGCGGTCGATCATCAGCCCGAACGGCAGGAACGACACGCCCGACAGCGCCATGCGCATCTGGTTGTTGATGACCGCCTCGCGGCTCTCGGTCGGTGCGTCGACCAGGCCGATCGAGCTGAGGTACTTGGGCGTCATCGCCAGCACGATGGTGTCGCCGATCGCTTCATGGAAGCCATCGTTGGCACCGCCCTGGAACAGCGGCGGCAGCGGGTTGTAGGCCAGGTCGTAATAGATGTGGCCCAGCTCGTGGTAGATGGTGGTGAAGTTCTCTTCGTTCGGCTTGATGCACATCTTGGTGCGCACGTCGCCTTCCATGTTCATGTCCCAGGCGCTGGCGTGGCAGACCACGTCGCGGTCGTCAGGCTTGATGAACTGGGTGCGTTCCCAGTACGACTGCGGCAGCGACGGCATGCCCAGCGACACGTAGAAGTCCTGCGCGCGTTCGGTCATCTGCTTGGCGGTACGCAGTTCGGCCTCGCGCTGCGCCTTGTACTGCGCGGCCACGTTGGCGTCCTTGCCGGCCTTGGCCAACGCTGCGCTCAGGTTGGTCTGGTACTGCTTTTCCAGCGCCGCGGTGATGTCCAGGCTGCCGGCACCCGGGTACGGTTCCAGCTGGTCCCACAGGTTCGACCAGTCCTGCTGCCACATGTTGCCGAGCAGGTGCGCGGCGATCAGGCCGTTGCCCACTTCGGCCTTGTCCTTGCCGTAGGTCTTGTCCAGCTTGCCGCGTGCGTAGCAGTGCAGCTGCTCGTACATCGGCTTGACCTGTTCCCACAGGCGGTCGGTTTCCGGGCCGATCTGTTCCGGCGGCATGTCATAGCCGCTGCGCCACATCTGGCCGGCATCGGTGAAGCCCATGCCCTTGGCGCCTTCGTTCACCAGGCCGACGAACTTCTGGTAGTCGCCGCGCATGCTCTTGGTGGTGCTGTGCCAGCCCTGCCAGGCGTCCAGCTGCTTGTCGTAGTCGCGGCTGCGTGCCAGCACCTGCTCCAGCTCGCCCAACTGGCGGCAGGAGTTCGGATCGTTGGCATCGGTGCAGTACTTGCCGGCGCCGTAGCTGCCTTCCATGCGCGTGGCGATCTGGGTCAGCTCGGCCAGCTTGGCCGGGTCGCGCGGTGCCGGCATCGACGACATCAGCTTCAGCAGGTGGATCGCGCGCTTGCTGTCCTCGCTCATCGGCTTGCCGTCGAAGGTGGCCGCCTGTTCGATCCAGCTGTTGAGCTGGGTCAGCGAGCGCTCGTTGGCCTTGGCCGCGATGCGTTCCGAATCACTGTTGATGTAGGTGGAGGACAGCCACTGCGCCGAGGTCATCTCCGGGTAGGCGGCCTTGAACTCGGCATTGATGCGGGCCACGAACTGGTCGGCGGTTTCGCCGGCCGGGGCGCTGCTGCTGGCGGTATCGGTGCCTGGGGCAGCTTCCTTCTTGCAGGCGGCCAGGGCCAGCGTGGCGGCGGCGATTGCCGAGGCCAGCAGGAGATGACGGTGTTTCACGGGCGGTCCTTGGGTGGTGAACGACGGCCGAAGGCTAGTGGGCAGTCGCTGCCACCGCAAGTGGCGGAAGTCGGCCGGGCGGCGCCCGGCACCCGCAGAGGCAACTGCAACCGCAACGGCCGAAGCAACAGCAACAGCGGACTATCCGTGGTTTGGCGGGGCGGTGTCGGACTGCGGGGACGCCGCAAGTACGTCCCTGTAGGCTTGGCAGCCGCATCCATGCGGCTGACACCCCGCATTCCGACACCGCCCCACCTCTGACAGATTCCGTGTGCTGCCGGTAGGTGTCGACCTTGGTCGACACATCTGTCAGGTATCGACAATCAAAATGGGGTCAGATCCGTTTTCCTCCGGAAAACGGATCTGACCCCAAAGTCGTTCCAACCGATCGCGGAAAACTGTCGAAGGCGGGGTGGGTCCGGTTGCGGGGGCGTGAGCCGCATGGATGCGGCGACCGAGCCTACATGGATGTATTTACGGCGTCCCCCGCCACCGGACCCACTCCGCCATCCCACGGAATGCATGCCGTTGCTTTTGCTTCGGCCGTTGCGGTTGCAGTTGCCTCTGCAGGTGCAGGGCTGCAAGCCCTGCCGAACAACCCTCAACCTTCGCAGCTGGCGAACACGTCGCGGTCGCGCTCGTACAGCGAGGTCTTCACCTGCATCAGGCCCAGCACCGACGGGAACAGGTTGTCATGGTCGGTGTAGGCCGCCGAACGCTTGCGCACGCATTGCAGGTCCAGCCCGCGGCTGCTGGCGAAGCCCGGCGAGAACCACATCGTCATTGGTACCCGGGTCTGCTCGGCCGGGGCGATGGCATAGGGCACGCCGTGCAGGAACAGGCCCTTCTCGCCCAGCGACTCGCCGTGGTCGGACAGGTAGATCATCGCCGTGTCGTAGTCCTGCATGCCCTGCAGCGTGCCGATGGTCTTGGTCAGGAAGTGATCGGTGTACAGCACGGCATTGTCGTAGCTGTTGGTGATCTCTTCGCGCGAGCAACGGCCGATGTCACGGGTATCGCAGGTCGGGGTGAAACGGCGGAACGCGGGCGGATAGCGCTCGAAATAGGCCGGGCCGTGGTTGCCCAGCTGGTGCAGCACCACCACCCGGTCACCGGGCCTGGCACGCACCTGGGTGGCCAGGTCCTGCAGCAGGATCTCATCCATGCAGCGGCCATCGGCACACAGGCCCGGCGTGGTGGCATCGGACAGCGACTGGAAGTCCAGGCCTTCGCACACGCCCTTGCAGCCGGACTGGTTGTCACGCCACAACGGTGCGATGCCGGCGCGGTTCAGGACGTGCAGCAGCGACTGGTGCGCGCGGATCTTCTTTTCGTCGTAGTCGTGGCGACCCCATGGCGAGAACAGGCACGGCAGCGAAACCTCGGTGCTGGTGCCGCACGAGTGCATGTCCGGGAAATTGATCACGCTGGCCTGCGCCAGTTCCGGGGTGGTGTTGCGGCCACCGTTGAGTCCCCAGTTCTGCGCGCGCACGGTCTCGCCCATGACGATCACCAGCAGGCGGGGCTTGCTGGCAGGCGCGCGCGGGGTGGCCTTGGCATCGGTGCCGATCGGCAGCTTCGGCGCGCGCTGCACCGGGTTGTCACCACGCAGTGCACGCGGCATGCCCAGCAGCACGTTGGCCGGTGTCGCGAGGTAGCGCACTTCGCGCTGGTTGCGCATCAGTGCCGAGACATCCTGGAACGAGATCAACGCGCCGCCGACCGCAGTCACCGCCGCCACCACCAGGAAGCCCAGCCGCCACAACAGGCTGCGGCCCCAGCTGCGGCGACGCAGCTGCACACGCCACAGCACGATCATCGGCAGCACCGCCAGCAGCAGTACCGGCCACAGCAGTGACACGGTCATCAGCTCGCGGCTTTCCTTGGGGTCGGTCGCCAGCACGTTGCGCAGCATGTCCGCATCCAGGTAGATGTGGTAGCGGCTCATGTAGTGCGCGGCGAATGCGGTCACCAGCAGCAGCAGGCTGATCACCACCTTGGCGTTCCAGCGCCAGACCAGGATGCCCAGCAGCACGCCGTGCGCACCCAGCAGCAACAGCAGCAGCGACAGCGCGTAGCGCACGCTGCCCGGATGGCTGGCCATCGCGCTGTGCCAGAACAGGCCGTTGCCGGCCACCGCGAAGAACAGGCTGGTCAGTGCGATCAGTGCTTCGGTGGACAGCTGCGGCCGCCAGCGGCGAAGACTCGCCAACGCGGGAAGGCGGGCGGGGCGTTGGACCGATGCACTCATGCGTTTGCCTCCTGGCGGTTGGGTCGGTCCAGCTGATGGCGGATCAGGACGCGTTTGACGATCAGATACAGGCCGAGCGAAAGCAGCCAACATATCAATGCAGTGGCAACGTCATGCGAAAGGAAATGCGCGCCCCGGAGCTGCTGGCTGATGCCGAACACCAGGCCGGTGCCAAGGCCGATCCACAACCCGGCCCAGCGCCACGACGGGCGCCACAGCAGGGCGAAATAGTACAGGCACAGCCAGGCATAGCCCGCACTGGCGTGGCCGGCCGGGAAGCAGGCCCGAGGGGCCATACCGTCGGGGCGCAGCGTGAACAGTCCGATGAAGGGCTCATGGCCGCCGTAGCGCAGCAGATCCCACGGGCATTCCATTGGCACCAGCGCCTTCAGCAGGGAGATCACGCCGGTGCCCAGCGCCATGGCAATCACGACATAAAGCAGCGCCCATCGCAGGGTGCGATCGCGTCCCTTGCGCCAGTGGTGGAAGCACAGCAGGATCGCCACCAGCGCCGCTGCCGTGCTCAGCCATTTGCCCACCTTGTGCACCACCGTGCGGGTAATCCAGGCGTCCTGCAATGCCCAGTGGCCACCTTCAAGGCGGAACAGGTGATCGGCCACCCATTGATCACCGCCGAAACCCATCAGCAGCGCAAACACGGGTAGACCGATTGCGACAGGCAGCCAAAGGTGGGTTACGGCAAATCTTGACGCCAGTGGTGATGTCGCAAGTGGCGCTACCGCATCAATGGGACGAACGGGCATGCTGGGAAGGGGCGGTTCGGGAATCCGCGGTCATGCTCGTCACCTGGATGTCGGAGAAGGGTCGGACGCTCGTTCGTGCCGGGTTAATGTTTGCCCGGCACATGTCAACGTTCAGTCTTCCTCGGCGGTCGATCCTGTCCGTTCGGCGTGGCATTGCGGGTCCCAGGCCGTACCAGGAAGCAGTTGCCAACGATTCCTGTTGGCAATGCCGATGTCGATCACCTTGGCCGGGTCCACGCAGGGGCTCATCGCATCATCCAGCACCAGCAGCCAGCGCTTGCCCGGTGCCTCGGCCAGCCACGGGCCGGCGTCATGCCACTGCTCGGCCCACGGGCGCTTGAAGCCGAACTCGCGCACCGGCCGGTCGGCCTGTAGCAGGTTCTGTTCGCGCCAGGCGACCAGCGCAAGTTCAGCGTCCGGTCCGATCCGCGCGCCCACCCGGCGCATCACCGCCGATGCCGACGCGAACGGATCCAGCGCGGGGATCAGCACCAGGCCGTAGAGCATCCACAGCATGCCGTGGGTCAGCAGCACCAGCGTTGCAGCGCGGCGCACCCGCAGCCATACGATCAACGTGGCCAGGGCAATGGCAAAGGTCAGCAGGCCATCCCCCAGCACCGGCAGCAGCGAATCGGGCATCGCACGCCGTTCCAGCTGCGCCACGGCCCACGGATGCTCGGTCATCAGCATCACGCCGAGCACGCCGGTGGCCAGCATCAGCACCACGCTGTAGCCGAACAGGTAGCGCCGCACGCACAGCCGGCGCAGCAGGCCCGGCAACAGCGGGGCCACCGCCAGCGCCATCGCCGGCAGCATCGGCAGCACATAGACCTCGCGCTTGCCGGGGCTGGCACTGAAGAACACCAGCACCAGCAGCGCCCAGCCCAGCAGCAGCCATTGCCGGCGGTCGCCACGGCGGATGCGGTGCCACCAGGGCTTGAACAACATCGGCAGCAGCAGGCTGCCCGGCAGCCACAGGGTCAGGATCACCTGCAGGTAGTACCAGACCGGTTGGCGGTGGTGCCAGGCATTGGCGTAGCGCGTGCCGGTCTGCTTGAACAGCAGTTCGTGGGCATAGGACTGCAGTGCCGCACTGGGCTCATGCAGCAGTGCCCAGCCCAGCGGGGCAAGCCACACCGCCACGCCCAGCAGGAAGGCCGGGATCAGCCACAGCAGCGTTGCCGGATGCGGGCCCTCCACGCGGTGCCCGCGACGGCGCTGGTACAGCCACCAGCCGAACCACGGCAGCACCATCAGCAGTGGCAGGAAACCCACGCCCTTGGTCACCGTGCCGAGGCCAGCGGCGAAACCGGCCAGCCACAGCGCGGGCAGGTTGCGGCGCTCGCACAGGTGGCGCATCAATCCCCACAGGGCGACCGTGGTCATGCCGACCAGCACCATGTCGATCTGCGCGCGCTTGGCCATCAGGCCGAACTGCAGGGTGCAGAACAGCGCCGCCAGGGCGTACAGGGAATGCCGCGGTGACCACAGCCGGCGTGCCAGGTCCGAGACCAACCACAGGCTGAGCAGGGCGCCCAGCAGCGACGGCAGCAGGAACGACCACTGCCAGCTGCCGACGATCTCGTAGGCGGCCGCCTGCAGCCACATGAAGACCGGCGGTTTCTCCGCGTACAGCTCCACGCCCCGGTGCGGCAGCAGCCATTCCCCGCTTTCGACCATGGTGCGGGCCGCCAGTACGAAGCGCGGCTCGTCCGGCGGTTGCGGCTGGCGCAGGCCGATACCGGCCGCCAACGCAGCGATGATCAGCAGCCACAACAGGGGCAGGCGCCAACGGCGGGGCAGGGCTACGGGCACGGCAGGCTCCGGGAGCAAAACGGCCACTCTGACGTGGCTGGGGTAGGAAAGGCGTCGGAGCGGGCGCACGGCGACCGCATTCCGACATGGTCGGCGCTACCATGGTACGAACTTCCGTGGATCTTTCGTGCATGCGTCTGTTGGTGATCGAGGACAACCGCCAGCTGGTGGCCAACCTGTTCGACTATTTCGAGTCGCGCGGGCACGTGCTCGACGTGGCCCCGGATGGCATCACCGGCCTGCACCTGGCCGGCAGCCATCCTTACGATGCGGTGATCCTGGACTGGATGCTGCCGCGCATGGAGGGGCCCGAGGTGCTGCGCCGCCTGCGCGCCGAGCACGCGTCGGAGGTGCCGGTGATCATGCTGACCGCGCGTGACGAGCTGCCGGACAAGATCGCCGGCTTCCGCGCCGGCGCCGACGACTACCTGACCAAGCCGTTCGCCCTGCCCGAGCTGGAAGTGCGGCTGGAGGCGCTGCTGCTGCGCGCGCAGGGCCGCAATCCGCGCAAGCGCCTGCAGGTGGGCGACCTGGTGCTGGACCTGGCGACCCTGGAGGCGCAGCGCGGCAGCCAGGTGCTGCATCTCTACCCGGCCTGCCGCAAGCTGCTGGAAGTGCTGATGCGCGCGAGCCCGGGCGCGGTGACCCGCCAGCAGCTGGAATTCGCCCTGTGGGGCGACGAGCCACCGGATGGCGACCTGCTGCGCTCGCATGTCTACGAGCTGCGCCGCAGCGTTGATGGCCCGTTCGCCGACAAGCTGATCCACACCCTGCCGCGGGTCGGTTATCGCCTGGCGGTGACCGCGGCCAGCGACGCAACCCGGGAAGACGATGAAGGCGCGTAAGCCGGGCCCGCTGTACCGGCGCGTGGTGTGGTGGTTGCTGGGCTACCTGGCCCTGCTGTCGATTGCCGTGTTCAGCGTCGGCAACTACGTGCACGAACATGCCGAGCACGCCGCCTGGCGCGCGCTGCTCAATTCCGAACTGGACAGCATTGTCGATCACACCGAGCACGAGCCGCATTACCGCTGGCAGGATTCGGACACGCTCAGCCTGTTCCGCTTCGACGAGGGCAACATGCCCGAGAGCGTGCGCACGCTGCATCCCGGGCTGCACGATGGCGTGCCGATCAAGGATCGGCAGACCGCGGTGATGGTGCGTGACACCGGCTCGATGGGGCGGGTGGCGCTGGCGCTGGACATCTCCGATTTCCATGACCTGGAACAGTTCGCCACGCGCTGGGTGATGCTGGCCGGGGTGATCATGATCTTCGTCACCGTGCTGATGGCCTCGTTCGGCATGGAGCGTATGGTGCGTCCGTTGAGCCTGCTGGCACAGCACATTGCCGGGCTGCGGCCGGGCGTGCAGGGCCAGCGTATCGAGGTCGATCCGCGCGGCAGCTCCGAGCTGCATACCATTGCCGGTGCGTTGAACGACTACCTGGACCGCAACGAGCAGTTCGTCGAGCGCGAGCGGGTCTTCATCAGTACCGCCAGCCACGAACTGCGCACGCCGATCGCGGTGATGACCGGTGCCGCCGAGCTCGCGCTGGAGCAACCGGGCCTGCCCGAGCGTGCCCGCCAGCAGATGCAGCGGGTGTTGCGCACGGCGCAGAGCGTGGAGCAGCTGATCGAGCTGCTGCTGGTGTTGGCGCGTGATCCGGCGCGCCTGGCTGCGCGTGCCGAGCGCATCGCCCTGGACCAGCTGCTGCCGGAGATCGTCGACGACCATCGCCACCTGCTCGGTGACAAGGACCTGAGCATCGGCATCCAGGCGGCGCCGGTGGATATCGTTGCCCCGATGGCGGTGGTGCAGGCGGCGATCGGCAACCTGCTGCGCAATGCCATCGAGAACAGCGGCCGCGGCCATATCGAGCTGCAGCTGGATTCGTCGGCGGTGCTGACCCTGCAGGACCCGGGGCATGGCATGAGCCCGGAGGAGATCGCGGCCATCCACGCACGCATGGCCCGTGGCGAGCGCGCCGATCGTGGCGGTGGCATCGGCCTGGACCTGATCGCGCGGTTGTGCGAGCACCTGGGCTGGACCCTGCAGCTGCAGCCCTGCGAGCCGCGCGGGACACGCGTCACCCTGGACTTCGGCGCCTCGCGCCCCGCATGACGGTAGTGCCGGCCGCTGGCCGGCAACCTCATCGCACTAGGTGACAGCCGGTCGCGCCACGTGCTGGTCGATCAGGATCACGTTGCCGTCAGGATCGGCCAGCTGCAGGTAGCCGGTACCCTGGCCATCGGGATCGGTCCGCACTGCCAGTTCGATGCCCTTCGCATCCAGCTCGGCCTGCAGTTCACGCACATCCTGGAAATGGGGCAGTTCCTGCTTGTGCTGGTCCCAGCCGGGGTTGAAGGTCAGCAGGTTGCCCTCGAACATGCCCTGGAACAGCCCGATCACCGTGCCGTTGCTACGCATCACCAGCCAGTTCTGCGTGGGATCGCCACCGGTGACCGAGAACCCGAGGGCTTCGTAGAACGCACGGGACGCGGCCAGATCCTTCACGGACAGGCTGACCGAGAACGCACCGAGTTGCATGGCCCTGCTCCACATGGGGGATGCGGTCATAGTCATCAATGCCGGAAGTCGCGGCAAGCAGCGCAGCATGACCCGGCGTGAAGACAATGTTAATCTCGACCTGCGCCGCTTTATGCGGCGCTTTTTTTTCTCCGCTCTTTCGATCGACAGAGGATCCCATGCCGACCGAACCCGCTACTGCCCTGATCAGCAACGACATCGTTGGACTGGGCCTGATTGCCGCCACCCTGGCCCTGATCTTCTGGGCTGCAAGTGGTCCGACCCCGCTGCTTAAGAAGATCTTCGCCTGGGTGCCGGCACTGCTGCTGTGCTACTTCATCCCCGCCATCTACAACACCGCCGGTGTCATCGATGGCCACAACACCTCGCTGTACAACCCGGTCGCGCGCGACGTGCTGCTGCCGGCCGCGCTGGTCCTGCTGACGCTTTCGATCGACCTGAAGGGCGTCATCAAGCTCGGCCCGAAGCTGCTGATCGTGTTCTGCGCCGGTACCGCCGGCATCATGCTCGGCGCCATCGTTTCATTCCAGCTGATGAAGCTGATCCACCCGGAAACCGTGGCCGGTGATACCTGGGCCGGCATGGCGGCGCTGGCCGGCAGCTGGATCGGTGGCGGCGCCAACATGGTCGCCATGCGCGAAGTGTTCGGTACCGATGCCACCACCTTCGGCCAGTTCGCGGTGGTCGACGTGGCCTGCGCCAGCCTGTGGATGGCGATCCTGTTGTTCCTGGCCAACCGCGCGCAGCAGATCGACACCCGCAACGGTGCCGACACCCGTGCCATCGACGAGATGAAGGCACGCATCAGCGCCTACGAGGCACAGAACGCGCGCATTCCCAGCATGACCGACCTGATGGTGATCGTTGGCGTGGCCTTGGGGGGCGTCGGCCTGGCCCACGCCATCGCCGCGCCGCTGTCGGGCTGGTTCAAGGCCAATGTCAGCTGGGCCAGCCAGTTCAGCCTCGACAGCCAGTTCGTCTGGGTGATCCTGCTGTCCACGGCGATGGGCCTGGGCCTGAGCTTCACCCGTGCACGCCGGCTGGAAGCGGCTGGCGCTTCGCGGCTGGGCACGGTGTTCCTGTACTTCCTGATCGCCTGCATCGGCATGCAGATGAACCTGCTGTCGCTGCTGGATCGGCCGTGGCTGTTCCTGCTGGGCGCGATCTGGATGGCCACGCATGTGCTGGTGCTGTGGGTGGTGGCCAAGCTGCTGCGCGCGCCGCTGTTCTTCTTCGCGATCGGTTCGCAGGGCAACATCGGCGCGGCCGCCTCGGCCCCCGTGGTGGCCGCAGCCTTCCATCCGACGCTGGCCCCGGTGGGCGTGCTGCTGGGCACGGTGGGCTATGCCACCGGCACCGGCCTGGCCTACGTCACCGGTTTGATCCTGAAGTGGATGGCCGGGGCCTGAGTCCTGAGCTGACGATCATGTTGCGTGTTCATGGCAATTGCCGTGAACACGCTTTCCCCGTGCAGAGCCGAGCCCACGCTCGGCTTTCTTTTTGCCTGCCACAGGATAGATCCACGTCATGCGTGGATGCACTTCATGGGTATCCATGAACAAAGAAAGGACAGATCCGTTTCCCCGCGGAAACGGATCTGACCCCTGATGCTTCTTGCCGTCACCGGAAATCTGTCGAAGGTGGGGTGGTGTCGGATGGCGGGGTGTCCGCGGCATGGATGCCGCGGCCAAGCCCCCAAGGACGGGTTTACGGCGTCCCCGCCATCCGACACCACCCCGCCAAATTCACGGAAAACCAGAGCCGACGCTTTGGCTGTTGCAGTTGCAGTTGCTTCTGCGGGCGCCGGGCTGTAAGCCCGGCACCCACCTCACTCCTCAACAGCAGCGTCCACCGTTGCGCCCGCCGTAACGCGCTTCCTGGCGCTCGCGGAAGAACGTCTTGTAGTCCATCGGCTCCTGGTCCGGATGCTTCTCCAGCATGTGCCGGACGTAGTTGTCGTAGTCAGGAATGCCACAGCACAGCCGTGCGGTCTGCACCAGGCGCCGCCAGATGCGGCGGTGCGCCTGGTATTGGCCGGCGGGAACCAGTTGCGTGCTCATCACAGGTCCACCATTTCATGCGGCTTCAGCGCCACGTACGGGGTCTCGCGGTCGCTGCGCTGCGGGTTGCGGCGTGCCGCCAGGATGGTCTTGATCGAATACACCAGCACCGCGCCCACCACCAGCAGGAACAGTGCGGTCAGGCCGGTGTTGACGTAGGCGTTGACCACGATCTGCTTCATCTGCGCCACCGACTTGGCGGGTGCGGTGATCGTATCGCTGGCGAGCGCAGCCTGGAACTTGTGAGCCTGCGCCAGGAAACCCTGTGCCGGGTTGCTGTCGAAGATCTTGATGAAGCCGGCATAGGTGGTGCAGATCAGCAGCCACACCGCCGGTACCGCGGTGACCCACGCATAGCGGTCACGCTTCATCTTGAACAGCACCACCGTGCCCAGCATCAGCGCGATGCCAGCCAGCATCTGGTTGGAGATGCCGAACAGCGGCCACAGCGTCTGGATGCCGCCGAACGGATCGACCACGCCGGTGTAGAGCAGGTAGCCCCACAGCGCCACGCAGCCGGCGGTACCGATGATGTTGGCGGTCCACGATTCGGTCTTCTTCAGGGCCGGCACGAAGTTGCCCAGCAGGTCCTGCAGCATGAAGCGCCCAGCACGGGTACCGGCGTCCACCGCGGTCAGGATGAACAATGCTTCGAACAGGATCGCGAAGTGGTACCAGAACGCCATCATCGCGTCGCTGCCACTGGGAATCGCTTCGTGCAGGATCTGCGCGATGCCCACCGCCAGCGTCGGTGCACCACCGGCGCGGTGCAGGATGGTCGGTTCACCGATGGCGGCCGCGGTCGCGGTGAGCTGCTCGGGTGTGATGGTGAAGCCCCAGGTGTTGGTGATGTAGTGCGCCGCGGAAGCCGCATCGGCACCGATCACCGCCGCCGGGCTGTTCATCGCGAAGTAGATGCCCGGATCGATGATCGAGGCCGCCACCAGCGCCATCACCGCCACGAAGGATTCCATCAGCATGCCGCCGTAGCCGATGTAGCGCATGTGCGCTTCATTGGCCAGCAGCTTCGGCGTGGTGCCGGACGAAATCAGTGCATGGAAACCGGAGACCGCGCCACAGGCGATGGTGATGAACAGGAACGGGAACATGCCGCCCTTCCACACCGGGCCATCACCGCTGGCGGCGAACTGGGTCAGTGCCGGCATCTTCAGCTCCGGCATCACCACCAGGATGCCGATGGCCAGCGCGATGATGGTGCCGATCTTGAGGAAGGTCGACAGGTAATCGCGTGGTGCCAGCAGCAGCCACACCGGCAGCACCGAGGCGACGAAGCCGTAGCCGATCAGCATCCAGGTGATCTGGGTGCCGGTGAAGGTGAACGCCGGGCCCCAGACCGGGTCGGCGGCGACCTTGCCGCCGTACCAGATCGCGGCCAGCAGCAGGATCAGGCCAACCACGGAGATCTCGCCGATCTTGCCGGGGCGGATGTAGCGCATGTACACGCCCATCAGGATCGCGATGGGCATCGTCGCGATCACCGTGAACATGCCCCACGGGCTTTCGGCCAGCGCCTTGACCACCACCATCGCCAGCACCGCCAGGATGATGATCATGATCAGGAACGCACCGAACAGGGCGATGGTGCCGGGCACCTGGCCCATCTCCTCGCGGACGAGGTCACCCAGCGAGCGGCCGTTGCGGCGGCTGGACAGGAACAGCACCATGAAGTCCTGCACTGCACCGGCCAGTACCACACCCACCACCAGCCACAGCAGGCCAGGCAGGTAGCCCATCTGCGCGGCCAGTACCGGGCCGACCAGTGGGCCCGCGCCGGCGATGGCGGCGAAGTGGTGGCCGAACAGCACGTGCTTGTTGGTCGGCACGTAGTCCAGGCCATCATTGTTGATCACCGCCGGGGTGGCCCGGGTCGGATCCAGCTGCATCACCTTGTTGGCGATGAACAGGCTGTAGAAGCGGTAGGCGACCAGGTACAGCGAAACCGCTGCCACCACGATCCATAGTGCGTTGATGTGTTCACCGCGGCGCAGGGCCACGGTGCCCAGACAGAATGCGCCGAGCAGGGCGAGTGCCGCCCAACCCAGTTTGGAAAACCCTTTCATGAGGTGCTCTCTCCCGGAAAGACAGTCAAAGAGTCCTGCTTGCCCACGACAGGGTCAATTGGCACAGGACGAATCTGCGGTAGTACTTTGGTCGTACGGCGGTTGCGCTGACGTGCAGCGAACATCAGGGATGGAACAATCGGTTGCGGTGCCATCCATTGGCGTACGGCCATGTGGCGTCCATCTTCACTGGCATCCATCCAACAGGAGTCGCCATGAGCTTTCCCGAACCGGTCCGCGTGCTGCGGACCATCCGTGGCATGCCCACCTCCGACGGTGCCGGCGTGCGCCTGACCCGCGTCATCGGCGGCCCCACGCTGCCCGACCTGGATCCGTTCCTGCTGCTTGATGAGTTCGGTACCGACCGCGCCGAGGACTACATCGCAGGCTTCCCGGAGCATCCGCACCGCGGCTTCGAGACCGTCACCTACATGCTCGACGGACGCATGCGGCATCGCGACAACCACGGCAACGAAGGCCTGCTGACCCCGGGCAGCGTGCAGTGGATGACCGCCGGCCGCGGCCTGGTGCATTCGGAGATGCCCGAGCAGGAAAGCGGGCAGATGCGCGGCTTCCAGCTGTGGGTGAACCTGCCGGCGAAGGAGAAGATGACCGACCCGAAGTACCAGGAATTCGCGCCGGAGCGCATTCCCGTGGTGAAGCCGGACGTCGGCGTGGAAGTGAAGGTGATCGCCGGCAGCGTGGACGGTACCCACGGCCCGATCGTGCAGCCGGCCACCGAGCCGCTTTACCTCGACATCACGTTGGCGCCCGACCGGGCCTGGACCTACACGCTGCCGGAAGGCCACAACGCCTTCGCCTATGTCTTCGAAGGTGCGCTGACGGTGGGTGAGCAGGATGCTGCGCGCGATGTCGCGCGCCAGGAACTGGCGGTGCTGGGCGGCGGCGAGCAGTTGCACATCTCGGCCGGCAGCGAAGGCGCGCGGCTGATCCTTGTAGCAGGTCGTCCGTTGCGTGAGCCGGTGATGCGCCACGGCCCGTTCGTGATGAACACGCGGCAGGAACTGATGCAGGCCTTCGTTGATTTCCAGGAAGGCAAGTTCTGAGGTAGTGCCGGCCGCTGGCCGGCAGCAGCCTCGGACGAAGGCGGATCGGGGTGCCGGCCAGCGGCCGGCACTACCGTCGGATCGGCGGGTCGCGTTGCGGGGATGCTGCCAGGCAGTCATCCCCATCACCGTCAGCGCCCGGCGGCCACGGCCGACGGGGTCAGGCTCATGCCCTGCGCCAGTTGTTGCAGTGAGCCCAGCTCCTGCGCGCTGTCCGGATACAGCGAAATCTGCGCGTAACGCCCTTTGTCGATCTTGACCACGCTGATGCGCCGTTCGGCATACCCCGGCGGTTGCTGGCCGCCCAGGTCGGGCTGGTACCAGTACAGCGATTCACCGCCGAAACTGCCTTTTTCCTGGCGCAGCGAGCGGCTGAGCGGAATGGCGGGATCACGCGCGCTGAGCATCAGGCTCAGCACTTCGCGGCCATCGGTGGTGCTGGCGCGGCAGACCAGGAAATCGGCCTGCACCTGCTGGTGCCACTGCAGGCCACTGCTGGCTGGCAGCGAAGGACATTCGGACGGCGCCTGCGCGGCGGCCTGGGCCGCGGCGAACAGCAGGCTCGACAACATGACAGGCACGAACTTCATGCATCCCCCAAGGTGATGAGTTGTTTGGCTCCGCCGGCAGGGCCGGCGGCCATGGCATCCCATCCCCGGATGCCGCCCCATCCGGCATGTGCACGGACGGTCAACTCAACCTTAACGGAACGTGAGCGATCGCACAATTCGCGGTTACAGAAGTAACCATTGCGGCCGAGGGTCGGCCGCAATGGGTGCCGCGTGGATCAGCGGTCGCTGCCGATCCACTTGTAGATGATGCCGCCGATCGCGCCGCCGAGCAGCGGGGCGACCCAGAACAGCCACAGCTGGCTGACCGCGCCACTGCCGGCGAAGAATGCGACGGCGGTGGAGCGGGCCGGGTTCACCGAGGTGTTGGTGACCGGAATGCTGATCAGGTGGATCAGGGTCAGCGACAGGCCGATCGCCAGCGGCGCGAAACCGGCCGGTGCCTTGCCGTGGGTGGAACCCATGATCACGATCAGGAACACCGCGGTCAGCACCACCTCGCACAGGAAGGCGGCCGCCACGCTGTAGCCGCCGGGCGACAGCGCGCCATAGCCATTGCTGGCGAACGCACCGGCCTGGCTGCCGTCGATGGCGAAGCCACGGGCGCCGGAGGCGATCTGCAGCAGGATGAAGCCGGCCAGCAGGCCGCCGGCGACCTGGGCGATGATGTACGGCACCAGGTCCTTGGTCGGGAAACGACCACCGGCCCACAGCCCGACGCTGACCGCCGGATTGAAGTGCGCGCCGGAGATATGGCCGAACGCATAGGCGCCGGTCACCACGGTCAGGCCGAAGGCGAGCGCCACGCCGAGGAAACCGATACCCAGCGGATTGCCGTCGCCACCGAACTTGGCGGCCAGCACCGCACTGCCACAGCCACCCAGAACCAGCCAGAACGTGCCGAGGAACTCGGCGGACAAGCGTTTACCCATGCTCATGTGTTGCACTCCTTTGAAAGATGTCCGAACTGTGCGATCGGTCACATTTCAGTGACCGGCGAGTGACGATAGCGTCAACGCCGGGTGCAGGGATACACCTTCGGATGTGTGCAACACGCGATGTTCAGTACTGGGGCAGGGGAATGAACTCCTTGTCGTCGCCCGGAATGGTGCCGAAGCGGCCGGCTTCCCAGTCGTGCTTGGCCTGCTCGATGCGCTCCTTCGAGCTGGACACGAAGTTCCACCACAGGTGGCGTGGGCCATCCAGCGGCTCGCCACCGAACAGCATCGCCTTCACCGGCGTCTTCGCACGCAGGCGCCCTCGTGCGCCGGCTTCGGGGATCACCAGGTGCTGCGCGGGGATGTCCACGCCATCGAGCTGCGCCTCGCCTTCGAGGATGTACAACGCGCGCTCGCGGTGGCCGTCGTCGATATCGATCTCCGCCTCCGGGTCGAGATCGATCGCCACATTGAGCGTGTCGGCGAACACCTTCACCGGCGATTCCTCGCCATAGGCGCGGCCGGCGATCACCCGCAGCCAGGCGCCGTTGCGGCGCTGCTCGGGCAGGGTGGCAGCGGCGTGGTGGTAGAACGCCGGCTCGACTTCCTCGTGCGACTTCGGCAGCGCGACCCAGGTCTGCATGCCGTGGATGGGGTTGTCATGGTCGCGGTCCGGCTGCGGCGTGCGCTCGGAATGGGCGATGCCGCGGCCGGCGGTCATCCAGTTGACGTCACCGGGACGGATCACCTGATCCGAACCCAGCGTGTCGCGGTGGCCGATCGCGCCCGACCACAGATAGGTGACGGTGGCCAGGCCGATATGCGGATGCGGGCGCACGTCGATGGCGGTGCCGGGGTGCATGAGTGCCGGGCCCATCTGGTCGACGAACACGAACGAGCCGATGCTGCGCGCCTGCAGGGTAGGGACGGCGCGACGGACTTCGAGGCCGCCGATGTCGTGCACGCGCGGGGCGATGATGGTGGTCATGCGGGCGTTCTCGCTGGCAGGGATCAGGTGGTCAGCATCGCATGCAGCTGTGACGGGGACATGCCCCGTATGGGTAACAGGTTGTTCCAGCCAACGGCGCAGCCCCTCGTGGCTGAACGATCGGTAGAGTCGACTGTTAGTCGACTTGCGCTTGGCCGGGCGGGTGGGTTGCGCAGGACACGCCGTAAACCCATCCATGGGGGCTCGATGGCGCCATCCATGGCGCCAACGGTCCTGCGCAACCCACCCGCCCGGCCTCTGACAGTTTCCGTGTGCTGTCCAGCCACGGAGAAGAAAAAAGAAAAGCAAAATCAAAATCAAACGCCGGTCGCTTCGCTCAAGTGTCGACCAAGGTCGACACCTACCGGGTTTGCTGTTCGCTCACCGTCATCGGGAAACTGTCAGGGGTGGGGCGGTGTCGGGTTGCGGGGTGTCCGCGGCATGGATGCCGCGGCCAAGCCCCCAAGGACGGGTTTACGGCGTCCCCGCAACCCGACACCGCCCCGCCCAACAAACAGAAAAGCCAGAGCCGGCTGTTGCTCCGGCTCTGGCTCTGGCTTTTGCTTTTGCTTTGGCGGTTGCCTCTGCGGGTGCCGGGCCGCAGGCCCGGCCGATCAACTCATACCACCGGTTCGCGCAGGGCGGGGTTGTCCCAGCCCGGGCGCGGTGCGAAACGGTCGCCGTGGCGCTGCTGCAGCGCCTTCAGCCGCTCGACGATCGCATCGGCGCCCACCGCACGGATGTGCTGGATGGGACCGCCGCGGAACGGTGCGAAACCGGTACCGAAGATCACGCCGGCATCCAGCAGGTCCGCATCCGCCACCACGCCTTCGTGCAGGCACGCCACCGCTTCGTTCAACAGCGGCAGGATCAGGCGGTCCTCCAGATCGGCCGGGGCCTGGTAGTCGCTGGCCACGTCCGGCTTCTTCGGCTTGCCGTTCTCCCAGGTGTAGATGCCCTGGCCATCCTTCTTGCCACGCTTGTCCGGTTCCACCGTCTGCAGCGCCGCCGGAATCTGCAGGCCCAGGAACGGCGCCAGTTCGCGACCGACGCCGGCGGCCACGTCCAGGCCGACGGTGTCGATCAGTTCGATCGGGCCCATCGGCATGCCGAACTTCACGGCGGCCTTGTCGATCACCGGGCCCGGAATGCCTTCGGCATACGCGGTGGCGGCTTCCAGCATGTACGGGAACAGCACGCGGTTGACCAGGAAGCCCGGGCTGCCGGCCACCGGCACCGGGAACTTGCCCAGCGCCTTGCAGAACGCGGCCAGGCGGCGCTCGGTTTCCGGCGCCATGCCGTCGTGATGGATGATCTCCACCAACGGCATCTGCGCGACCGGGTTGAAGTAGTGCAGGCCGGCGAACTGTGCCGGGCGCTGGATATGGTCGCGCAGTTCCACCAACGGAATCGACGAGGTGTTGGTGGTCAGCAGCGCATCCAGCTTCATCTTCGGTTCGAGCGTCTGGTACAGCGCACGCTTGGCTTCGGGGTTCTCGATGATCGCCTCGATCACCAGGTCGGCCTCGGCCACGCCGTTGCCTTCCAGGTCGGCACGCAGGCGCGCGGCCACGGCAGGACGCTTGCTCTCGTCGCGCACCTTCTTGGCGAACAGCGCCTGCGCGCGTTCCATGGCCGGGTCGATGAAGCGCTGCTCGCGGTCCTGCAGGGTCACCTCGAAGCCCTTGTAGGCGGCCCACGCGGCGATGTCGCCACCCATCACGCCGGCGCCGACCACGTGCACGTGGCGGATGCCGGAATCACCGCCGCCGAGGCCCTTCAGGCGCTCGGTCAGGAAGAAGATGCGGATCAGGTTGCGCGCGGTCGGTGTACTGGCCAGCTTCACCACGGCCCGCCGTTCGGCGTCGAGGCGTGCCTGGATCGGCTTGCCGCCGCTGCGCTGCCAGGTGCTGATCAGCGCGTATGGCGCCGGGTACTGGTCCTTCTTGGCCTTGCGGGCGACCTGCTTGACCATCTGCGGTGCCAGCAGCGTGCGTGCCAGCCAGGTGTTGGTGGCCCATGCCGTCGCGCGCTGCTTGAACGGACGGGTGGTGCCGGACAGGGCCAGTGCGACGGCGGTGTCGAGCACCACCGCCGGCGCCACCACCTTGTCGACCAGGCCGATGCTTCGTGCGGCCGAGGCCGACAGGGTGCGGCCGGTCAGCATCATGTCCATCGCTGCCGGGGCGCCCACCAGTTGCGGCAGGCGGGCGCTGCCACCCCAGCCCGGGAAGATGCCCAGCTGGGTTTCCGGCAGGCCGATGCGGGTGCTGCTGTCATTGGAGGCCACGCGATAGCGGCAGGCCAGGGCAAGCTCGGTGCCGCCGCCCAGGCAGTGGCCGTGGATGGCCGCCACGGTGGGGCAGGGCAGCTCGGCCAGCTTCTGGTAGGTGGCCTGGCCACGACGGATCGCGTCGTTGACGGTGCCGCGGCGGTCGAATTCCTGGAACTCCTTCAGATCCGCGCCAGCGATGAAGCCGGCCTTCTTCAGCGACTGGATCACCACGCCCTTGGGCGGGTCCAGCGCGATGCGCTCAAGCAGGTCGCCCAGTTCCAGCAGCACGTCCTGCGACATCGCGTTGACGCTGCTGTCCTGACGATCCAAGGAGAGAACCACCACGCCGTCGTCGCGGATCTCGGGGTGCCAGTGGCTGAAGCGGAGACCATCGAAGCCTGAGAGCATGGACGTTCCATCCGGTTGTGTATGGAGAAGCGGCTATGATCCAGAGGTTGTTTCCCCCGCGTCAAATCCCAATAGCAGGGGAGTGGCGCCCCCGGATCCATGGCCGTGGACCGGGACGCTAACGGAACGGTGGTTAAAAGCTGGTGCGGCGCCAGGTGATCGGCGACTGAACTTTTCCCGGGATTGGCAGTCTCATTGCCCGACGTCGGTTGGGCTGACAGGAGTGCGGCCCCTCATGGCCGATGTTGATACACCTCAGGAGCTGGATCTGGAGCTGGTCCGGCGCGTGCAGCACGGCGAGAGTGCCGCGTTCGATGTCCTGGTGCGCAAGTACCAGCATCGGGTCGTGGCCCTGGTCGGTCGCTACATCGCCGACTGGAGCGAATGTCAGGATGTCGCCCAGGACACTTTCATCCGTGCCTACCGCGCGATCGGAAGTTTCCGTGGCGATGCCCAGTTCTCAACCTGGTTGCATCGAATCGCCGTGAATACCGCCAAAAACTACCTGGCTTCACACAATCGACGTCCGCCGACCGATGACATCGACATCGGTGACGCCGAGCAGTTCGACAGCGGTACCCGCCTGCGGGACACCGACACGCCCGAGCGCGAGTTGATGCGCCAGGAGCTGGAACAGACGGTCATGAAGGCCGTCAACGCGCTGCCGGAAGAACTCCGGTCGGCGATCACCCTGCGCGAGGTGGAAGGCCTGAGCTACGAGGATATCGCGCAGAAGATGGGGTGCCCGATCGGCACCGTGCGTTCACGGATCTTCCGGGCGCGCGAGGCGATCGACACCGAACTCCGGCCGCTGTTGGACATCGGCAGCGCCACCCGTGAGAAGAGCCGCGTATGACCAGTAATCCGTTCAACGAATCGCAGAACCATCAATCGCCCGCCGGGCAGCGCCTGGACCAGCGCCATCGCGAGCAGCTGTCGGCCCTGGTCGATGGCGAGCTGGGCGCCGATGAAGCGCGCTTCCTGCTGCGCCGGATGGAGCACGACCCCGAACTGGCCGGCTGCCAGGAGCGCTGGCAGCTGCTGGGCGACGTGATGCGCGGGCAGGCCTCGGCATTGGCACCGGCCGGTTTCAGCGCCGCCGTGGCCGCCGCTGTTGCCGCTGAGCCCGTGCCGCAGGCCGAGCCCCGTCGCCAGGTGCGCCGCAGCGGTTGGCGGGCCTGGGGCGGTGGTGCCGCATTGGCCGCCTCGGTGGCGGCCGTGGCGCTGTTCATGGGCGGCGAGAAGCTGCAGGAAGCCACGCCGGGCGAGCCGCTGGCACCGCAGGTGATCGCCAGTGAGGCCCGGCTGGCGCCGGCACCGACCCAGCCGGCGCCGGTCACCGAGGCATCGGTGGATACCGCGGCAATGGCCGTGGTGGCTGCGCCGGCCGTGGCGATGGCGGCCAGCCGCCGCCAGGATGCCCGCCGCGCCAGTGCCACCCGCAGCCAGCAGGCCGCGCGTGCCGCCCAGCGTGACGATCTTCCGCAGCGTGCCGTGGCATCCACGCAGGCACCATTGACCCCGACCGTGCCGGCCAACGCCAACCGCAACCTGCCGTTTGGTGAGGTCGGTGGGCTGCAGGCCCGGCCATGGCCGCGCTCCAGCCTGGCGCCCGCCGCCGGTGGTGCGCTCAATGCCAGCTTCCCGGCCCATGCCGGTGGTGCCGCGTTCTACCCGTTCGAGCCGCGCCTGCAGGACGACCTGCCGGTGCCGCCGCGCCCGCGCGACTGAGCCGGGCGCCTTCACGCCCCGCCGTCGGCGGGGCCCGTATTCCTCTTTCCATTCGACCCGGAGGTTGCCGTCCGATGACTCCCCGACTCCGCACGCAGGCCATTGGCCTGCTGGCCCTGACCCTTCCCCTGATGGCCTGCGCGCAGGCGCCGGCGCCTGCCGCCCAGACCCAGCCTGCGCCGGCCGCGGCACCGCGGGCGCCCGCGCAGCCGCTGGTCAGCGGCCTGCCCGACTTCACCAACCTGGTCGAACAGGTTGGCCCGGGCGTGGTCAACGTCGACACCACCATCGTCCGCAACAACCGCCAGGCCTCGCGGGGCCCGATGGGCGGCGACGATGACATGCCGGAATTCTTCCGCCGCTTCTTTGGCCCTGACTTCCCGATGCCGGGGCAGGGGCCGGGTGGGCAGGATGGCGGTCCCAGCATCAAGGGCCGTGGCATGGGTTCGGGCTTCATCATCTCGCCCGATGGCTATGTGCTGACCAACTACCACGTGGTGGCCGACGCCAGTGACGTGAAGGTCAAGCTGGGCGACAGCCGCGAGTTCACCGCCAAGGTGGTGGGCAGCGACCAGCAGTACGACGTGGCCCTGCTGAAGATCGACGGCAAGAACCTGCCGACCGTGCGCGTGGGTGACTCCAACACCCTGAAGCCGGGCCAGTGGGTTGTCGCGATCGGTTCGCCGTTCGGCCTCGACCACTCGGTCACGGCCGGTATCGTCAGCGCGCTGGGCCGCAGTACCGGCGGTGCCGATCAGCGCTACGTGCCGTTCATCCAGACCGACGTGGCGATCAACCAGGGCAATTCCGGTGGTCCGCTGCTGAACACCCGCGGCGAAGTGGTCGGCATCAACTCGCAGATCTTCTCCGCCTCCGGCGGCTACATGGGCATCAGCTTCGCGATCCCGATCGACCTGGCGATGAGCGCGGTCGAGCAGATCAAGAAGAGCGGCAAGGTCACCCGCGGCCAGCTCGGCGCGGTGGTCGAGCCGATCGATTCGCTGAAGGCGCAGGGCCTGGGCCTGCCGGACAGCCGTGGCGCCCTGGTCAACCAGATCGTGGCCGGCAGTGCGGCCGCCAAGGCCGGTGTGCAGGTGGGTGATGTCATCCGCTCGGTCAACGGCAGCGCGGTCAACAGCTGGTCCGACCTGCCGCCGCTGATCGGTGCGATGGCACCGGGCAGCAAGGTGAACCTGGTGGTGTACCGCGACGGCAAGCCGCATGACCTCAGTGCCACGCTGACCGCCCTGAGTGAAGACGGGCAGGTCAATGCCCGCGGGCCGTCGGCCGGCGGTGCCGAGGCGGCTCCGCAGACCGGCGCCGTTGCCCTGCTGGGGCTGGACGTCAGCGATCTGAACGCGGCCCAGCGCAAGCAGTTCGGGCTCAACGGCAACGAAGGCGTGCGCATCACCGGGGTCAAGGGCCAGGCGGCGCGTGATGCCGGCCTGTCGCCGGGCATGGTGATCCTGCAGGTCGGCCGCGTCGCGGTCGGCAGCGTGGATGCCCTGAACCGGGCGCTGTCCAGCTTCAAGAAGGACGACGTGGTGATGCTGCTGGTCCGTACGGCCAATGGCAACAGCGCCTTCGTGGCGGTCAAGGCCGGCCAGTAAGGCCTGCCACGGGGCGCTGCGGCGCCCCCTGCGTCTCCCCCGAAGCCCCGCCCCGGCGGGGCTTCGGTCGTTCAGCGTCCGGCCCGATGAGGCAGTTTTCGCGGCAGGGCGCCGGGCGTGCGATAATCGACCGTTACCCTGACGACGCCGCGCGCCGCCGCCACCTATGTCTTCTGATTCGATGCGGAACATCCGCAACTTCTCCATCATCGCCCATGTCGACCACGGCAAGTCCACGCTGGCCGACCGCATCATCCAGCTCTGCGGTGGCCTGCAGGCCCGCGAGATGGAAGCGCAGGTGCTCGATTCCAATCCGATCGAGCGCGAGCGTGGCATCACGATCAAGGCGCAGTCGGTGTCACTGCCGTACGTGGCCAAGGACGGGCAGACCTACCACCTGAACTTCATCGACACCCCCGGCCACGTCGACTTCTCCTATGAAGTCAGCCGCTCGCTGGCCGCCTGCGAAGGCGCGCTGCTGGTGGTCGACGCGGCCCAGGGCGTGGAAGCGCAGTCGGTGGCCAACTGCTACACCGCGGTGGAGCAGGGCCTGGAAGTGGTGCCGGTGATCAACAAGATCGACCTGCCCACCGCCGACATCGAGCGCGCCAAGGCCGAGATCGAGGCCGTGATCGGCATCGACGCCTCCGACGCCGTGCCTGTCAGCGCCAAGACCGGCCTGAACGTGCAGGACGTGCTGGAAGCGATCGTCCATCGCATCCCGCCGCCGGCACCGCGCGACACCGACAAGCTGCAGGCGCTGATCATCGACTCGTGGTTCGACAACTACCTGGGCGTGGTCTCGCTGGTGCGCGTGATGCAGGGCGAGATCAAGGCCGGCGACAAGCTGCAGGTGATGTCGACCGGCCGCAACCACCAGGTCGACAACGTTGGCGTGTTCACTCCGAAGCGCAAGGTGCTGCCGGCGCTGCGTGCCGGTGAAGTGGGCTGGGTCACCGCCAGCATCAAGGACGTGCACGGTGCGCCGGTCGGCGACACCCTCACCCTGGCTGGCGATCCGGCGCCGAAGCCGCTGCCGGGCTTCCAGGAAATGCAGCCGCGCGTGTTCGCCGGCCTGTTCCCGGTCGATGCCGAAGACTACCCGGACCTGCGCGAAGCGCTGGACAAGCTGCGCCTGAACGATGCCGCGCTGCGTTTCGAGCCGGAAAGCTCCGAGGCGATGGGCTTCGGCTTCCGTTGCGGCTTCCTTGGCATGCTGCACATGGAAATCGTGCAGGAGCGCCTGGAGCGCGAATACAACCTGGACCTGATCAGCACCGCGCCGACGGTGGTGTATGAAGTCCTGAAGACCGATGGCTCGATCATCAACATGGACAACCCGGCCAAGCTGCCGCCGGTGAACCAGGTCGAGGAGATCCGCGAGCCGATCATCCGTGCCAACGTGCTCACCCCCGAGGAGTACATCGGCAACATCATCAAGTTGTGCGAAGAAAAGCGCGGCAGCCAGATCGGCATCAACTACCTGGGCAGCCAGGTGCAGATCAGCTACGAACTGCCGATGGCCGAGGTGGTGCTGGACTTCTTCGACAAGCTGAAGTCGGTCAGCCGTGGCTATGCCTCGCTGGACTACCACTTCGTGCGCTTCGACGCGGGCCCGTTCGTGCGCGTGGACGTGCTGATCAACGGCGACAAGGTCGATGCGCTGTCGCTGATCGTGCACCGCAGCCATGCCGATCGCCGCGGCCGCGAGCTGTGCGAGAAGATGAAGGACCTGATCCCGCGGCAGATGTTCGACGTGGCCATCCAGGCCGCCGTCGGCTCGCAGATCATCGCCCGCACCACGGTCAAGGCCATGCGCAAGAACGTGCTGGCCAAGTGCTATGGTGGCGACGTTTCGCGCAAGAAAAAGCTTCTGGAAAAGCAGAAGGAAGGCAAGAAGCGCATGAAGCAGGTCGGACGCGTGGAGATTCCGCAGGAAGCGTTCCTGGCCGTCCTGCAGATGGACAACAAGTAAGCCCGCACCGGCCCCGCGGGGCCGGTCGTCTGGTGACGTTGCAAAGGACCCTGAATGAAACTGTTTGAGATCCTCCTGGTCGTGCTGACCCTGGCCTCGGGCCTGATCCTGCTCGCGGACAAGCTGTATCTCGCCAAGCGTCGCGCACAGCGCGCGGGCCTGCTCGATTCCGAGCCGGTGCTGGTGGATTACTCGCGTGCGTTCTTCCCGGTGCTGGCGATCGTGCTGATCGTGCGCAGTTTCATCGCCGAGCCGTACAAGATCCCGTCCAGCTCGATGATGCCGAACCTGCTGATCGGCGATTTCATCCTGGTCAACAAGTTCTCCTACGGCCTGCGCCTGCCGATCAGCAACACCAAGATCGTGCCGTTCGGCGAGCCGTCGCGCGGTGACGTGGTGGTGTTCCACTTCCCCGGCCACAGCGACAACGACCCGGCCAAGGGCGAGAACTTCATCAAGCGCGTGATCGGCGTGCCGGGTGACACCGTGGTCTTCGAAGGCGACGGCGTGATCCTCAACGGCGAACCGCTGAAGTACGACAACAAGGGCATCTATGCCGGCCACAAGGGCCAGGGCGAGGGCGCCAACCTGCTGGTCGAGCACCTGCCGGGCCGTACCCACACCGTGCTGGAGACCGACTACCCGCGTGGCCAGGGCCAGTGGACCGTGCCGGCCGGCAAGTACCTGGTGATGGGCGACAACCGTGACAACAGCGACGACGGCCGTTTCTGGGGCCTGCTGCCGGAAGAAAACCTGCGCGGCAAGGCCTTCCTGATCTGGCTGAACTGCCAGGGCTGGTTCTGCAAGGATGGCTTCGAGCCGTCGCGGATCGGCTCGAGCATCAACTGATCGGGCATCAACCGAGTATTTTCACATCCAACGCGTATCTGGGGAGAACGCAATGAAGACGATGAACACGCAGCGTGGCATGACCCTGACCTCGTTCCTGGCGGTCCTGATCGTGGTCGGTTTCTTCCTTTACATCGGCATGAAGCTGTTCCCGATGTACCAGGAGTATTACGCGGTGCGCTCGGCGATGAAGAGCCTGGCCAAGGAGCCGGGGGTGGGCAGCATGGAGCCGGCCCGGATCCAGGATCTGTTCTTCAAGCGGCTGTACATCAACTACTCGGAAAACGTGAAGCCGGCCAACGTGAAGTTCGACCGTCGCGACAATGGCTGGACCCTCAAGGTCAACTACGAAGTGCGCCGTCCGCTGGTCGGCAACCTGGACGTGGTTGGCAAATTCGATTCATCCCAGGACCTGACCCGAAGCGGTGCCGAATAAACCTTTCCAACGTGGTGACCTGATCGGTCATCCCTTCCGCGACCCGGCGCTGCTGAAGCAGGCGCTGACGCATCGCAGTGCCGGTGCGCCACACAACGAGCGCCTGGAATTCCTGGGCGACAGCATCGTCAACATGATGGCGGCCGAGGCGTTGTACCGACGCTGGCCCAAGGCTGACGAAGGCGCGATGACCCGTGCCCGCGCCGAGCTGGTGCGTGAGGGCGCGCTGGCGGTGATTGGACGTACTCTGGAACTGGGCGATCGACTGATCCTGGGCCCGGGCGAAATGAAGTCCGGCGGCCATCGTCGTGATTCGATCCTGGCCGACGCGGTGGAAGCCGTGGTGGCTGCGATCTACCTGGATGCCGGCTTCGAGGCCTGCCGGGCGGTGGTACTGCCCTGGTTCAGCGCTTCGATCGAGGCACTGCCGGCCTCCGGCCGGCCCGAGAAGGACCCCAAGACCCGCCTGCAGGAATGGCTGCAGGCCCGACAGAAGGCGTTGCCGCAGTATGAACTGGTGTCAGAATCCGGTGACGACCACGCCAAGCACTTCCGGGTACGCTGCAACGTAGCCGACCCGGCCGCCAGCACCGAGGGCGAAGGCGCCTCGCGGCGGCTTGCCGAACAACAGGCGGCTGCGGCCGTCCTAGAACAACTGGATTCCAAGTGAGCGAACAAACTCCCCATCATTGCGGCAGCGTGGCCGTCATCGGCCGCCCGAACGTGGGCAAGTCGACCCTGACCAATGCCCTGGTCGGCGCCAAGGTCAGCATCGTCTCCAACCGCCCGCAGACCACGCGCCATCGCCTGCTGGGCATCGCCACCTATCCGGAAGGCCAGCTGGTGCTGGTCGACACCCCCGGCCTGCACAAGGTGCAGAAGCGGGCGATGAACCGGGTGATGAACCGCGCCGCGCGCGGTTCGCTGGAAGGCGTCGATGCCGGCCTGCTGGTGATCGAAGCCGGTCGCTGGGATGAAGAGGACAGCCTGGCGTTCAACGTGCTGCGCGACGCCGGCATCCCGGTCGTTCTGGTGGTCAACAAGATCGATCGCCTGAAGGAAAAGGGCGCGCTGCTGCCGTTCCTGCAGCAGGTGACCGAAGGTCGTGATTTCGCCGCCGTGCACCCGATCTCCGCGCAGAAGCGCAACGGCCTGGAAGCGCTGGTGCGCGACGTGCTGAAGCTGCTGCCGGAAGCCCCGCCGATGTTCGGCGAGGACGAGATCACCGACCGCAGCCAGCGTTTCCTGGCTGGTGAGCTGGTGCGCGAGCAGCTGATGCGCCAGCTCGGCGAGGAACTGCCGTACGCCACCACCGTCGAGATCGAGCGCTTCACCGAGGATGGCAACCTGCTGCGCATCGGTGCGGTGATCTGGGTCGAGCGCGAGGGCCAGAAGGCCATCGTGATCGGCAAGGGCGGCGCCCGCCTGAAGGAGATCGGCGCCAAGTCCCGCCTGCAGATGGAGCGTCTGTTCGGGGCCAAGGTGTTCCTGGAAACCTGGGTGCGCGTGCGTGAAGGCTGGTCCGACGACGAGGCCGCGCTGAAGGCCTTCGGTTACGAGTAACGCGTTGCGGTCGCTTCGATGATGATCGAGGACGACACCGGCTTCGTGCTGCACGCACGGGCCTACCGCGAGACCAGCCTGCTGGTCGAAGTGTTGAGCGCGCAGCATGGCCGTATCGGCCTGCTCGCGCGTGGCGTGTCCACCGCCAAGGGCCAGGTACTGCGTGCTGCCCTGCAGCCGTTGCAGTGGATACGCTTCAGTGCCCAGCAGCGGGGTGAACTGGCCCAGCTGCGTGGTGCCGAGGCGTTGGATGCGGCGCCACGCCTGGTCGGCCAGGCGATGCTGGCCGGCTTCTACCTGAGTGAACTGACCCTGCGCCTGGCCCCGCGCCAGGACCCGCTGCCGGAGCTGTACCTCGCCTATGGCGAGGCACGCGCGCGTCTGGCGGTGGGCGCCGGCCTGGCCTGGACCCTGCGCCGTTTCGAGCGCGAACTGCTGTCCGCACTGGGGCTGGGCTTCGAGCTGGACAGTGCCAGCGATGGCCAGCCGATCGACCCGGCGGCGCGCTACGAACTGGATCCGCAAGAGGGCGCGCAGCGCCTGCTGAGTGAGCGCGGTGGGGAACGCCGGGCAGCGGCCACTGGCTCGGCGCTGCTGGCTTTGGCGGCAGATGAAGAGCCGGATGCCGCCGACCTGGCCAGCCTGCGCCTGCCGATGCGGCGGGTGCTGGCCCATCACCTGGGGCCGCGCGGCCTGAAGTCCTGGGAAATGCTCGAGCAGCTCGCGCCCAGGCGTTGAGGGGTGTTCGGCAGGGCTTGCAGCCCTGCACCTGCCGAGGCCAAAGCAACAGCAACAGCAACAGCAACAGCGTGCATACCGTGGGTAGGCGGGGTGGGTCCGGTTGAGGGGGGCGCTGCAAGTACGTCCATGTAAGCTCGGTCGCCGCATCCATGCGGCTCACGCCCCCTCAACCGGACCCACCCCGCCTTCGACAGTTTCTCGCGAGCTGTTGGACGTGCCGACGGGGTCGGATCCGTTTTCCGAAGGAAAACGGATCCGACCCCAATTTGGAATTCGATATCTGACAGAGATTCATCCACGCATGGCGTGGATCTACCAGCCGTCACACGGAATCTGTCGGGGGTGGGGCGGTGTGGGTTGGCAGGACCGTTGGCGCCATGGATGGCGCCATCGAGCCCCCAGGGACGGGTTTACGGCGTGTCCTGCCAATTCACACCGCCCCACCCAACAAGCAGAAAGCCAGAGCCGCTCTGGCTCTGGCCTTTGGTGTTGCTCTGGCTTGAAAGCTTCTGCAGGTGCAGGGCGCAGCCCTGCCGAGCAACCCTCAGTGCAGCAGGGCAGCTACCGCGTCGCGGAACCCCGCCTGGGCCTGCCCGGACTCGGGCGCATGATGCAGCTGGCGCACCGCCCGTCCCAACCGTGCCGCCCCCACGAAGCCACAGCTCGCCTGCAACCGGTGCAACTGGCTGCGCAGCTGGCGCTCGTCGTGCTGGTCCACCGCCTGCTCCACCGCATCACGCACGCCCGGCAACTCGGCCAGGAACAGCTCGCGCAGGGCGATCAGGTGATTGCGCTGGCCATTGAGAGCGGCCAGGGCTGCGGTCTCGTCCCAGTCCTGCACGGCCAGCTCGACCGCGGCCGGGGCCTGTGCCACGAAGATTCCCGCCGGGCTGTTGACCAGCGCACGGCGCACCGCCTTCAGCAGCTGGTCGCGGCCCAGCGGCTTGACCAGGGTGTCGCTGAAACCGGCTTCGCGCAGGCGGGCGTGGATGGAGGTATCGCCGTCGGCGGTATGTGCCAGCGCCGGCGTGTCGGGGTGTGAACGGCGCAGCTCACGCAGCAGCTGCGCGCCATTGCCATCCGGCAGGTTGACGTCGATCAGCCACAGGTCGTGCGCGCCGGGTTCGGCACTTGCCAGGGCGCTGGCCAGCGAATCTGCGGTGTCCACATCCGCCGGTAACGTTTCCAACGCCGCCTTGAAAAAACCGCGGCTGATGATGTCGTCCTCGACAAGCAGGAAGCGGGGCCGTGCGGCCCGCGGGGTCATCTGCATCAGGGCTGCCTCCATGTCAGCTGTCCCAATCATCAAGCACGGCGGCCACGGGCGCAAGCGGGTCCGGGCCCCGCCGGTCAGGATCTGCGACAATACGCCCCCATTTTTGCCCGCAGCCTGTTGCCACGTGGCCCGATCCCGTTCCCGCACCGACCGTACCCCATTCCAGACCGAGATCCTCGACCTCAGCCATGATGGTCGCGGTGTCGCCCGCCGTGAAGGCGAGGGCGGCAAGGTCACCTTCGTCAGTGGCGCGCTGCCCGGCGAAGTGGTGATGGCTGAACAGACCGCCCGCAGCCGCCATTTCGACGAGGCGCGCACCGTGGAGGTGCTGCAGGCTTCGCCGCAGCGGGTGACCCCCAAGTGCCCCCATTTCGGTACCTGCGCCGGTTGCGTGCTGCAGCACCTGGACGAGGACCAGCAGATCGTCGCCAAGCAGCGCGTGCTGATGGACAACCTGGAGCGGATCGGCCATGTGAAGCCGGGCACCGTGCTGGCGCCGCTGGTCGGTGAGAGCTGGGGCTACCGCCGTAAGGGCCGCTTCTCGGTGCGCCGGGTCGAGAAGAAGGACAAGACCCTGGTCGGCTTCCGTGAACAGGATCCGCGCTTCGTCGCCGACCTCAGCCAGTGCCTGACCGTGATCCCCGAGATCGGCACCAAGGTCGAGGCGCTGTCCACCTTCATCGAATCGCTCGATGGCAAGCGTGACATCCCGCAGATCGAATTCATCGCTGGCGACCAGGCCGTGGTCCTGACCGTGCGCCACCTGCAGCCGCTCAGCGATGCCGACCGCGTGGCCTGGGCGGCCTTCGGCCAGCAGCATGGCTTCGTGATCTACCTGCAGTCCGGCGGCGTGGACACAGTGCAGCCGCTGGACGGGCAGGGCGTGCCGCTGTCGTTCCGTCTGGCGCCGTGGGATGTCGAACTGGCGTTCCGCCCGCTGGACTTCATCCAGGTCAATGCCAAGCTCAACGAGAAGATGATCGCCCACGCCCTGGACCTGCTGGAACCGGGTGAGGACGAGCGCGTGCTGGACCTGTTCTGCGGCCTGGGCAACTTCACCCTGCCGCTGGCGCGCCGCGTGCGCGAGGTGGTCGGTGTGGAAGGCGATGCCGGCCTGGTGGCGCGTGCGCGTGAGAACGCCGAGCGCAACGGCCTGGCCAACGCGCAGTTCTTCAGCGCCGACCTGACCCAGGACCAGCGCAGCACCGCGTGGATGCGCCAGGGCTTCGACAAGCTGCTGCTGGACCCGCCGCGTTCGGGCGCGATCGAAGTGCTGCAGCAGCTGCCGCTGAAGCAGTTCAAGCGCATTGTCTACGTCAGCTGCCACCCGGGCTCGCTGGCGCGCGATGCCGGCTACCTGGTCAACGAACAGGGCTTCACCCTGGTCAGCGCCGGTGCCATGGACATGTTCCCGCACACCGCGCACGTGGAAAGCATCGCGGTGTTCGAGAAGCGCTGATCGGCTGTCATGCCCATCGCGCATAATGGCGCGATGGGCATCGAAATCGAACGCAAATTCCTCGTCAGCAGTGATGGCTGGCGCACCGCCGCGCACCGGGTGATCCCGATGGCGCAGGGCTACATCAACGACATGGGCGCGCTCGACCGCGGCACCCAGAACGCCTCGGTGCGCGTGCGCATCGAAGGCGACCACGCCGCGCTGAACCTGAAGTCGCGCACCATCGGCCATACCCGCCAGGAGTTCGACTACCCGATCCCGGTGGACGATGCGCGCGCGCTGCTGGTGTTGTGCGTGGGGGGGCTGATCGACAAGCGCCGCCATCTGGTCGAACACGCCGGCCTGACCTGGGAAGTGGACGAGTTCCTCGGCGACAACGCCGGCCTGGTCGTGGCCGAAGTCGAACTGGACAGCGCCGACCAGGCGATCGACCTGCCGGACTGGGTCGGTGCCGAAGTTACCGACGATGCGCGCTACTACAACGTCGCGCTGGCCAGTCATCCCTATTCACAGTGGTGAAACCCCAAAAAGGGGACGGAGGGGATTAAGTCGTCTTTACCCCACCTGTGCAGGAAACGACTTAATCCCCTCCGTCCCCTTTTTTCGAGGGCGGCGGGCCCCATGTCGTGGGGATGAGAATCGACATCTACTCCGACGTGGTCTGCCCCTGGTGCTGGATCGGCAAGCATCGCTTCCAGCAGGGTGTGCAGTTGCTGGGCGCCAATGCGCCTGAACTCGATATCCACTGGCAGCCGTTCCAGCTGGACCCGGACGCGGACGACACCCCGGTGCCGCTGCGCGAGGCCTATGTGCGCAAGTTCGGTGGCGTCGAGCGCACCGAGCAGATCCTCGGCCAGACCCAGACCACCGCGCGGGCCGAGGGCTTGCCGATGGATTTCAGCCAGGGCCAGGTGCGGGTGACCACGCTGCCGGCCCATCGGGTGTTGTGGCTGGCCAGCCAGCATGACGTGCAGGATGCGGTCGGCGAAGCACTGTTCCGTGCCCACTTCGAGCATGGCCAGAATCTGGCCGATACCGCCGTGCTGGTGAAGGCCGGCGTGGCGGGCGGCCTGGACGGTGGTGAAATCGCGCAGATGCTGGCCTCCGACCGCGGCCTGGCCGAGGTCGAAGCCAAGCTGGCGCAGGCCCATGCACTGGGCATTTCCTCGGTGCCGACCTTCGTCATCGATGGGAAGTGGGCCATTTCCGGGGCCCAGCCGCCGGAAGCGTTCGCCCAGGCCCTGCAGCAGATCGCGGCCGAACAGGGCGCCCTGGCCACCCCGGCTGACGGTGACGAGGCCTGCGGCCCGGACGGCTGCAAGGTCTGAGCAGATCGGGGTCAGAGCCCCTGCGGGGATCCGACCCTGGGGTCAGATCCCCGCAGGGGCTCTGACCCCACACCTCCCTTTTGCCTTGACCACTGCGCCTGTCGGCCGGTTCTGCGACAATGCGGCACTGCGCCATTCGGGCGCGCGTTGTGGAGATCGACCATGCTGCTGATCGGCGTTGCCGGCACCGAACTGACCGCCCAGGAACGTGACTGGCTGCAGCACGATGCCGTGGCCGGGGTGGTGCTGTTCAAGCGCAACTTCGCCTCGCGCCAGCAGGTGACCGATCTGAGCGCGGCGATCCGCGCCGCCGCCCCGCGCCCGCAGCTGATCTGCGTGGACCAGGAAGGCGGTCGCGTGCAGCGCTTCCGCGAGGGCTACAGCGAGCTGCCGCCGCTGCAGGACATCGGCGCGCTGTACGCCACCGACCCGCAGCAGGCGCTGGCCCTGGCCGAGCAGCATGCCTGGCTGATGGCCAGCGAAGTACGTGCCAGCGGCCTCGACCTGAGTTTCGCGCCGGTGGTCGACCTCGGCCGTGGCAACCGCGCCATCGGCAACCGTGCCTTCAGTGAAGACCCGCAGGTGGTGGCGGCGTTCACCGCCGCCTATGTGCGTGGCATGCATGCGGTCGGCATGGCCGCCACGCTCAAGCATTTCCCCGGCCACGGCACCGTGCTGGAAGACACCCACGTCGATACCGCGATCGACCCGCGCGCGCTGGACGAACTGCGTACGCAGGACCTGGTGCCGTTCCAGGCCGGCATCGCCGCCGGTGCCGATGCGGTGATGATGGCGCACGTGATCTATCCGCAGGTGGCACCGGAACCGGCCGGCTACTCGCCGCGCTGGATCCAGGACATCCTGCGCGGCGAGCTCGGCTTCCGCGGCGTGGTGTTCTCCGATGACATCGGCATGGCCGCCTCGCACAGCGCCGGTGGCGTGCCGGCACGCGTACACGCGCACCTGGATGCCGGCTGCGATGTGGTGCTGGTCTGCCACCCGGAACTGGTCGATGAAGCCCTGCACGCGGTGCAGGGACGCTCCCTCAATACTGCTGCGCTGCTCGGCCTGCTGGGCCGCGGCGCGCTCGGCTGGGACGGCCTGCTGGCCGATGCCCGCCATGGCGACACCCAATCCCGTCTGCTTGAAACCCTTGGAAGAACCGTCTGATGCCCAACCTCACCATTTCCCAGGCCCTGGCCCAGGCTGACCTGCTGGTCGACCGCCCCACCATCGACAAGGCCATCGCAGGTATCGCCGACGCCATCGCGCGCGATTACAAGGGCGAGGTGCCGCTGTTCCTGTCGATCATGCATGGTGCGCTGCCGTTCGCTGGCCAGCTGGCGCTGGAACTGGGCGCGCGCGGCCAGGACGTGCAGTTCGATTACCTGCACGCGACCCGCTACCGCGGTGAAACCACCGGCGGTGACCTGGTCTGGAAGCACAAGCCGGCCACCTCGCTGTTCGGCCGCCGCGTGCTGCTGATCGACGACATCCTCGACGAGGGCTACACCCTGCAGGGCGTGCGCACCTGGTGCCTGGAACAGGGCGCGACCGACGTCCGCATCGCCGCGATGACCGTGAAGAAGCACGACCGCGCACTGCCGGACGTGACCGCCGACTACGCCGGCATCGAGCTGCCGGACCGCTACGTGTTCGGCTTCGGCATGGACGTCAACGAGACCCTGCGCTGCGTGCCGGCCATCTACGCAATGAAGGAATAACGGCGCAGCCGCCCACAGCGCGTCTTCTTCCATCGCCGGCATCCTCGGGTGCCGGCGTTCGTCTTTTCATGGAGTGCTTCGAATGCAACAGATCGCCCTGGCCGTGATCGGCGGTACCGGTGTCTACAACCTGGCCAAGCTTGACGACGTGCAGACCCACGAGGTCGACACCCGCTTCGGCCGCCCGTCCGGCCCGGTGCGCGTGGGCACGCTGCTCGGCCATCGCGTGGCGTTCCTGGCGCGGCATGGCGAGGGGCATTCACTGCCGCCGCACAAGATCAACTACCGCGCCAACCTGGCCGCGCTGCAGCAGCTGGGCGCGCAGCGGGTGCTGGCATTGAACACGGTGGGTGGCATCACCGAAGACTTCGGCCCGCGCGTACTGGCCTGCCCGGACCAGATCATCGACTACACCTGGGGCCGCATCAGCACGATCTGTGAAGAAGAGGGCACCGACGTGGTCCACGTCGATTTCGGCCATCCGTACACGCCGATGCTGCGCAGCAAGATCCTGGCGGCAGCCAAAGTGACCGGTGTCACGGTCCACGACGGTGGCTGCTACGGCGCAACGCAGGGCCCGCGCCTGGAGACCATCGCCGAAATCGCCCGCATGCGCCGTGACGGCTGCGACCTGGTGGGCATGACCGGCATGCCGGAGGCTGCGCTGGCACGCGAGCTGGGGCTGGATTACGCCTGCCTGGCGATCATCGCCAACTGGGCCGCCGGGTGCGGTGATGGCGAGGAGATTACGATGGCCGAAGTACTGGCCAATGTGCAGGCGGCAAGCAACGGACTTCCGGAACTGGTGGGCGAATTGGCGCGGGGGTGATTGTCTTCCCCGAGCAAGCTTTGCATACTCAGCTTGTGCGCGGGTTCAGCGTACACCACCCATTCATTGCATAAGGTCTCGCATCACCATGCCGAACGGTACCGTCAAGTGGTTCAACGACGCCAAGGGATTTGGCTTCATCTCGCCGGAGGATGGCAGCGCCGACGTGTTCGCGCACTTCTCCGCCATCAACTCCAAGGGCTTCCGCAGCCTGCAGGAAGGCCAGCGTGTCACCTATGACGTGACCCAGGGCCCGAAGGGTGCCCAGGCTTCGAACATCACGCCGGCCGAGTGATCCACTCGACAGTGCGTTGAAAACCCCGCTTCGGCGGGGTTTTTTTTGCGCAGTAGATCCACGCCATGCGTGGATGCCGTGCGTGGCCTCCCTTCTCCATTCGCAACCCACCTCGGGCACAATGCGCCCATGAAGGAACGACTGCGCATCGCCGTGATCGGCTACGGCACTGCTGGACAGGCATTGTCCATCCTGCTCTCCCGTGATGGCCACGAGGTGGAGATCTTCGAACGCGTGCCCACGCCGGGGCCGGTTGGCGCCGGCTTCCTGCTGCAGCCCAGCGGCCTGCAGGTGCTGTGGCAGATGGGCCTGCTTGATGCCGTGCGCGCGCATGCGGCGCCGGTGCACCGTCTGTATGGCGATACGCCGTGCGAACGCATGGTGATGGACATGCGCTATGACGGTCTGGATGCGCGCCTGCACGGCCTCGGCATGCAGCGTGGGGCGCTGTTCTCGCTGCTGGACGAGGCGCGTGCGGGTGCGGGCCAGCTGCATGCCGGCGTCACCATTGCCGCAGTGGATGCAGAGCAGGGCCGCCTGCGTGACAGTGAGGGCCGCATGCATGGGCCGTTCGACCTGGTGGTGGCCGCCGATGGTGCGGCTTCGACGCTGCGCGGCTCGATCGAAGGCGGTACCGGGCTGGACCGCGTGTATCCCTGGGGCGCGCTGTGGTGCCTGTTGCCGGCCGAGGACTGGCCGCACCTGCAGGAGCTGCGGCAGCGCTACGTGGCCGCGCGCAAGATGATCGGGCTGTTGCCGGTCGGTACGCGGCCCGGTGATGACACGCCGCGCCTGAGCTTCTTCTGGAGCCTGCCACGCGCCGACTTCGAACGTTGGCAGGCCGATGGCATGACGCCCTGGCTGGACGAACTGCACGCGCTGTGGCCGCAGGCCAGTGCACGCTTCGCGCATCTGCATGATGCCGGCCAGCTCGCGCGCGCGGTCTACCGTGACGCTGTGATGACGCGCTGGCATTGCGGCCGCATGGTGCTGGCCGGCGATGCCGCACATGCGATGAGCCCGCAGCTGGGGCAGGGCGTGAACATGGCGCTGCTCGATGCGCTGGCACTGCGCGATGCCGTGCGCGCGCAGGGCGGTGGTGCCGCTGCATTGCAGGCCTACCAGGCGCAGCGCAGGGCACACGTTGCGGTCTATCAGCGCTGGAGCCGTTGGCTGACGCCGCTGTTCCAGTCCGACCGCGATGCCTGGGCGAAGGCGCGCGACGTGCTGCTCGGCCCGATGGGGCGCCTGCCGGGTGGGCGTGGCCACATGCTGCGCGTGCTCAGCGGTACCCAGCATGGCTGGTTCGGTTCGCTTGCGCTGGATCCGGCTTTCATCGATGCGCTGGCCACTGCGGCCGAACCGCCGCGCGCGCACGTGGCTGCGGCAACGGCGTGAAGCACGCCGTCACGTGAATTAACGGTTGCCTCACTGCGGATATGCGAGAAGAGGGGAGCACGCGACAGCCGCGTCGCCCGTTTTCCTTTCCGTGATCAACATCGCGCATGGCCCCGGGCGGCCCTGCCGTCGCCGCCTGCTGCGGCCCGGATGAGCCGCTGATGTTGAAGAGGAGGACGCCATGTTGTTCGCGGTCGAGGAGCTGGAATCGGAAATCTGCAAGCTGCGCGGTCTGCTGCGGATGCTGCACGAGGACCAGCCCGACGTACTGGAGGATGTGTTCGAGTTCCATGTCGGCAGCCTGATCAGCCATGCCGCCGATGAGCATCACGGCTATATCCGCCGATGTGCAGCGCAGATGCTGCAGGAACTGCCGGTGACGGCCAGTACCGGCGTTGATTTCAGCCTGATGCCGGTGGCATTGGCCCGCGGCGGCTGAACACGGCCTCGTCGCGGTCTGCGGCAGAATCGGTCATCACCTCTTCGTGCAGGATGCGCCGATGACCGCAGCAGGCAATGCGATGAATGCCCCCTTCGAGACCCACGTGGTGCTGAACCAGCCGCCGCCATTCGCGGGGCGCCAGTTGTGGACCGATGACGTGGCGCTGATGGAGGCGGTGCAGCGCGAAGGTGCTGGCAGCTTCGCGCCGCGGCTGGCGCTCTATGGCGCGCTGGCGGGTGACGAGCTGTACCGGCTCGGCTTCGATGCCAACCGCGATCGGCCGCGCCTGCGCACGCATGATGCGCAGGGCCATCGCATCGATACGGTGGAGTTCCATCCGGCCTATCACCAGTTGATGGGCACGGCGAAATCGCACGGTGTCGCCGGGTTGTCCTGGCACGAGCCGCAACCCGGCGCGCATGTCGCGCGTGCGGTGTTGAGCTACCTGCACCACCAGGCCGAGGCCGGCACCAGTTGCCCGTTGACGATGACCCATGCGGCAGTAGCGGTGCTGCACACGCAGCCGCACCTGGCCGAGTGGGCACGCAAGGCCGCAGCGCCGGTCTACGACCCGCGCGATGTACCGGTGGCGGACAAGGCCGGCATCACGTTGGGCATGGGCATGACCGAAAAGCAGGGAGGCTCGGATGTGCGCGCCAACAGCACGCGCGCCGAACCGATCGATGGCGAGCGCTATCGCCTGGTCGGTCACAAGTGGTTCTTTTCCGCACCGATGTGCGATGGCTTCCTGGTGCTGGCGCAGGCGCCGGGAGGACTGACCTGCCTGCTGATGCCGCGCCGGCTGGCCGACGGTGACCGCAACGCCTTCCGGTTGATGCGCTTGAAGGACAAGCTTGGCGATTGGGCCAATGCCTCCAGCGAAGTCGAGTTCTGCGGGGCGCAGGCGTGGCGCGTGGGCGAGGAAGGACGCGGCGTGGCCACCATCATCGGCATGGTGATGATGACCCGCCTGGACTGCATGCTGGGCGCGGCGGCGGAAATGCGCATGGCGCTGGCGCAGGCACTGCATCACGCGCGGCATCGCCGCACGTTCGGCAAGCTGCTGGTCGAGCACCCGTTGATGGCCAATGTGCTGGCCGACCTGGCACTGGAGTCGGAAGCGGCCACGGTGCTGTCGATGCGCATCGCGCGTGCGGTGGACCGGGCCGGCGTGGATGCCAACGAAGCCGCGTTGGCGCGTGTGGGGACGGCGCTGGGCAAGTACTGGCTGTGCAAGCGCGCGCCGGCCTTCGTCAATGAAGCACAGGAATGCCTGGGCGGTGCGGGCTATGTGGAGGAATCGATGCTGCCGCGGCTGTACCGGCAGGCACCATTGAATTCGATCTGGGAAGGAAGCGGCAACATCCAGTGCCTGGACGTGCTGCGCGCGCTGGCGCGCGAACCGGAGGCGCTGGCGGCGCTGCGCGCTGAGTTGGCGGCGGTGGCTGATCGTGATGCGCGCTACGCAGCGGCTTTGCAGCGTTGGGCAGCGGCGCCACCACCGGATGAGTCGCAGGCGCGGCTGTTCTGCGAGCGCACTGCGCTGTTGTTGCAGGCCGCGCTGCTGTTGCGTGCGCGGAGTCCGATGGCGGAGGCGTTCGTGCGCAGCCGGCTGCAAGGGGAGCATGGGCTGGTGTTCGGGACGCTGCCGGCGGGCGTGGATCTGTCGGCGATGCTGGTGCGCGCGCTGCCGTAGGAGGTGGCCAACGGCGGAGCCCCTCGTGGTGGGCGGCGCGGAGTCTGCGTCGTGAGCGGGCCGCGCGGGTGGGTTGCGCAGGGGGCGCTGCAAGTACGTCCATGCAAGCTCGGTCGCCGCATCCATGCGGCTCACGCCCCTGCGCAACCCACCCGCGCGGCCTTGGACGGTTTCCGTGCCGTCCACCACGGAATCAACAGAAAGAGCGGAGAGCGAAAAGCAGAAAAGCCGCGGCAATGCCGCGGCTTTTCCTGTGGAGCCGAGCCGATGCTCGGCTGGTCGGTAGCGCCGGGCCATGCCCGGCGAACGAACCGTTAGTGCTTGGCTTCTTCCTTGGCGGCGTTGGCCTTGGCGTCATTGGCGACGTCGCGGGCCTTGTCGGCCACCTTCTGCGCGGCGTTGGCGGTGGCGTCGCTGGCGTGTGCAGCGGCGTCGGTTGCGGCGTCCTTGGCCTTGTCAGCGGCGTTGGCGGTGGCGCTGGCGGCCTTGTCCAGCGCCTGCTGGGTATCGGCGGCGGCCTGCTCGGAGGCTGCAGCGGTCTTGTCGGCGGCGTCACGGGTGGCTTCTGCCGCCTTGTCGACGGCATCGCGGGCAGCTGCGCCGGCGCTGTCAGCGGCCTGCTGTGCGTCCTGCTTGGCCTGTTCGGCTTCCGGGCCCTTGCAGGCGGCCAGGGCCAGCAGCAGGGAGGCGGCCAGCAGGGTGGTGGTGATCGGGCGAATCTTCATGGCGGTCTCCGGTACTGCAATGGATGGGGACGCCAGCCTATTCATGCCGTTGTGAAGACGGGGTCGCGATGCCTGCGCTGTGCGGTGGCATCGGTGCAAAGAAAAAGCCGCTGGCGAACCAGCGGCTTTTCCAGAACAGCGTGAAGAAAGAAGTTATTACTTCTTGGCTTCTTCAGCAGCGTCCTTGGCCTTCTCGGCGGTGCCTTCGGCAGCCTTGGCAGCGTCGGCAGCAGCGCCGGCAGCAGCGTCGGTGGCAGCAGCGCCAGCCTGGGCAGCGGCGTCGACCGAAGCGTCAGCAGCGGTGGCGGCGGTGTTGGCAGCCTGCTGGGCAGCGTCGGCGGTCTGGGCGCCGGCAGCGGCGGCCTGGTCGGCAGCAGCCTGGGCTTCGGTGGCGGCTTCGTTGGCCGAAGCAGCGGCGTCCTGGGCAGCTTCCTGCTTCGAGCAGGCGGCCAGGGCCAGAGCCAGGGACATCGCGACCAGCAGCTTGTTGATGCTCATTGTGTAAATCCTCGTCGTTAGAATTAGGCAACGCGCATGCTGCGCGCCGACAACATGATGACAAGCCAAGATTGGGTGTCAAGCGATCCCGCATTCATTTTTGCGAAATCATCGTTAAATCTTTTTAAATCAATTCGATGGCGATTGCCGTTGCTTCGCCGCCACCGATGCACAGGGTGGCAATGCCGCGCTTGCCACCGCGCGTGCGCAGGGCGTTGACCAGGGTCACCACCAGACGTGCACCGGAGGCACCGATGGGATGACCCAGCGCGCAGGCACCGCCATTCACGTTGAGCTTGTCGTGCGGGATGCCCAGCTCACGCATCGGCGCCATTGCCACCACGGCAAAGGCTTCGTTGATTTCGAACAGGTCGATCTGGTCCAGCGACCAGCCGGTCTTGGCCAGCAGCGTGTGGATCGCGCCGATCGGGGCGGTGGTGAACCACTCCGGTTCCTGCGAATGGGTGGCGTGACCGACGATGCGGGCCAGCGGGGTGATGCCACGTGCGGCCGCGTCTTCCTCGGTCAGCAGGACCACCGCGGCAGCGCCGTCGGAGATGCTGGAGGAACTGGCTGCGGTGACGCTGCCGTCCTTCTTGAAGGCCGGGCGCAGGGTCGGGATCTTGGCGATGTCCGAGCGCCCCGGCTGTTCGTCGGTGGCGACCTCGACGTCACCCTTGCGGGTGGCCACCTTCACCGCGACGATCTCGTCGGCGAACGCACCGTTGGCCTGTGCGGCCTGCGCGCGCTTGACCGATTCGATCGCGTAGGCGTCCTGCTCCTCGCGGCTGAACTGGTACTTGTCCACGGCGCATTCGGCGAATTCACCCATGGCCTTGCCGTCGTAGGCGTTGACCAGGCCGTCGTGGGCCATGTGGTCGACCGCCTGGAAGTTGCCGAAGCGGTTGCCGGTACGCGAGTTCGGCAGCAGGTGCGGGGCGTTGGACATCGATTCCATGCCACCGGCGACCACGATGCTGGCCGAACCGGCCTTGATCAGGTCATGGCCGAGCATGATGGTCTTCATGCCCGAGCCGCACACCTTGTTGAGGGTGGTGGCACCGGTCGACACCGGAATACCGGCGGCGATCGCCGCCTGGCGGGCGGGCGCCTGGCCGAGGTTGGCCGGCAGCACGCAGCCCATGAGGACCTCGGAGACGTCGCTGGCCGGCACGCCCGACTGTTCCAGGGCGGCAGCGATGGCGGCCGCGCCGAGGGTGGGGGTCGGCACGCCGTTGAACTGGCCGAGGAAGGAGCCGATGGCGGTGCGCTTGGCGGCGGCGATGACGATATTGGACATGGCAATCTCGTTGATGCGTAAGCAATGTTCGGAAAGGAGACCGCGGACGTTGGAAGCGCCCCGGTTTCCCGGCAGACTGCGTGGGGGTCGGCCCAAGTATAGAGGGTCGGGGAGGGCCGCCGCTGGGCGGCACCGCACGCCTGCCGGGATGTAGGCAGGCCAACGTTCATGGGAAGGAATCGATGGAACGCACGATGATGGTGAGGTCCGCGCTGGCAACGGCGCTGGCGATGGCAATGACGGCATGTGGCGGTGGCGGAGGCGGCGGCAATGTCCGCATCGATCCCCCCCCGACCACCCCGACACCCCCGACCACGCCTCCTCCGACGACACCGCCGCCGGCCAAGCCGCAGGAACCGGCCTTCGACGCGCACCTGTCAGTGACCAATGCGCGTGCCGCACAGGCCGCCGGCCTGACCGGGCAGGGCGTGCGCATCGGCATCGTCGACTCGGGTGTGCAGCGCAACGCCGCGGCGCTGAACGGGCGCGTGATCGCCAACCTCAACTACATCGATCCGGCGCGCAACAACCTGCTGGTGGACGACGTGGTGGGCCACGGCACGGCGGTCGCCAGCCTGGCTGCCGGCGCGTCGGTGGGATCCTGGCCGGGCGGCATCGCCCCCGGTGCGCAGATCGTCTCGGCGCGGATCATCGCCGACAAGCCGCCTGTCGATGACGGCAGCGGCAAGGGCAATTCCTTCAGTGGACCGCTGGGCGTGGCGCAGGTCCACCAGGACCTGATCAGCTACAACGTGAAGGTGATGAACAACTCGTGGGGTGGCCTGTACTGGACCGACCTGCCGACCACCGCGCAGGTGGCGGCCGAGTACCGTCCGTTCGTCATCAACCATGGCGGCCTGGTGGTGTTCGCGGCCGGCAACGATGCGCGCACCGAGCCGAGCAGCCTGGCCGCCCTGCCCAGCCAGCAGGGCGTTGCCGGCTCGTTGCCGGCAGCCGACCTGGAGCGCGGCTGGCTGGTGGCGACCGCGGTGGATCCCTATGCACCGGGCACCCTGGCCAGCTATGCCAATGCCTGCGGCCAGGCAGCGCGCTACTGCCTGGCGGCGCCGGGCAGCGCCGTCTATCCCGATGCCAATGGCAGCACCTACTACTGGAACTACGGGACGTCCTTCGCCGCCCCGTTGATCTCCGGTGCCGCTGCGCTGGTCTGGCAGCGCTACCCTTACTTCGACAACAACCTGGTGCGGCAGACCCTGCTGGGCACCGCCAAGGACATCGGCGCGCCCGGCGTGGATGCGGTGTTCGGCTACGGCCTGCTCGACATCTCGCGGGCGATCAAGGGCCCGGGCCGCTTCGACTGGGGCGATGTGGTGGCCAACGTGGATGTGGCCTCGACCGGTTCGATGTGGAGCAACGACATCGTCGGCAGCGGCGGACTGGTCAAGCAGGGCGGGGGCACCCTGGTGCTCGCAGGCAACAACAGCTACAGCGGCGCGACCCGCATCGAGCGCGGCATCCTGTCGCTGCAGAACGGCGGTGTCATCCGTTCCAACGTGACCATCCTCGGCCAGCCCGATCCGGATTCGACCGGCCTGCAGTTCAATGGCGGTACGCCCCGCGTGATCGGCAACGTGGTCAACGGCAGCAGCGTGTTCCTGACCACCGGCAGCACCACCGGCACCATCGAGGGCAACTACACGCAGCAGGCAGGTGGCCAGCTGATGATCGCGCTCGGTGCCAATGCGCTGCAGGTGACCGGCACCGCCTCGATCAATGGTGGCGTGCGCGTGCATGGCTTCGTCTCCGGCTATGTGCCGCAGAACGGCAGCCGCCAGGATCTGGTCCATGCGGCCGGTGGCCTGAGCGGCACCTTCAGCAGCCCGGCCACCTCCAGCGGCCTGCAGGGCCTGTCGCTGCTGCAGAGCAGCTATGGCTATGACAGCAACAATGCCTGGTTGAACCTGACCCAGGTCAGCGTCACGGCGGCGGCGACCGGGCTCACGGCCTCGGCGCAGTCCGCGGCGCAACGACTGGAAGGTGCGTTCAGCGTGCTCGATGGCAGTCCCGCCCTGCAGGGCTCGGCATTCGGTACGGCGGCCAGTGCGCTGCAGTGGACCGGTGGTGGCAGCGAGGGCCTGGCAGCCAGCCTGCAGAGCCTGTCCGGGCAGGCGCATGCGCGGGCCGAGTCGGCCACCTTCGACAGCATCGACATGTCACGCCGTGCCATTGCCGAGCGCTTCGATCGCGTGCAGGCGGCGCCGCGGCTGCGCGGGGCCTGGCAGAGCGCGCTCGGTGAGGCCGGGCAGGGCAGTTTTGCCGGCAATGCCGCCGACAGCCGCGGTTGGATGGCCGGTCAGGACCTGCCGCTGGGCAGCAATGGACTGATGGGCGTGGCCTTTGGCGAGACCCGCAGTAATGGTGGCAGCAGCTTCGGCGGTGATCGCGGGCGTGATCGCCAGGCGCAGGCGCAGCTGTACGCCGGCTGGAACCTGGGCCGGGGCTATGCGCTGGCGCAGGTCGGCAGCGGCCAGTTCACCCGTGCGCTGGATCGCCAGTTGCTGCTGGGCGCAGGTGCCTACGGTGTTTCCGCACGTTATGGCGGACGCTTCAGCAGTGCCAGCGTCGAAGGCGGCTATCGTTTCGGCCGCGCGGGTGCGTCGTTGACACCGTATCTGGGTGCCAGCACCACGCGCGTGGATACCGATGCCTTCAACGAGCTGGGTGGTTTCGGTTTCGGCCTGCGTGGCGATGCCAACCGCGTACAGCGCAGCCAGATGCTGGCCGGTATCCGTGGCGAACGCGGCTGGGGGCGCTGGACCCTGCGTGGGCATGCCGAGTGGCAGCAGCGGCTTGATGGTGCCGATGCGGATTGGCAGGCCAGTTTCGTCGGTGTCGATGCCTGGGCGCCGCTGGCGGGCTGGAACGCGCCGCGCGGCAGTGCGCTGTTCGGCGTGGCGCTGGAGTCGTGGTGGGGCCGTAATGGCCGCCTGAGCCTGGGCTTCGACCAGCGCGTCGGTGGCGAAGGCGCGCGCCAGGCGGCGTTGCGCTACAGCACCGGGTTCTGAGTGGGCGGTCGCGCCGGGACGTCAGCCCCGGCGCGACATCGCAGGCTCAGCCGCCGCGCAGGTTGCCCAGGCGCGGGGTACTGCGGCCCAGCGGCATCTTCAGCTTGCCGATCGACAGGATGCGGCTTTCGGCGATGCGGTCGGCCGCACGCTGCGGCGCGATGTTCTCGCGCTGCGACAGTTCGAAGATGCGGGTGAGGTTGTGATAGATGCTGCGGATCAGGCGCATCGCGCGTTCGCGGTTGTAGCCATCGATCTCCAGCGACACGTTCATCACGCCACCGGCGTTGACCGCATAGTCCGGTGCATACAGGATGCCGCGCGCGTGCAGTTCATCGCCGATTTCCAGGCTCGACAGCTGGTTGTTGGCGGTGCCGCAGATGATCTTCGCCTTGATCCGCGGCAGGGTGTCGGCGTTGATGGCGCCTTCCAGCGCGCACGGTGCGAACACGTCGGCGTTCACTTCGTGGATCTCGTCGGGCTTGACCGCTTCGGCGCCGAAATCGCTGACCGCGCGATCGACCAGCGCGCCGTCCAGGTCGGTGACATACAGCTTGGCGCCGCGGTCGCGCAGCAGTTTCACCAGCTCCATGCCGATGTGGCCCAGGCCCTGCACCGCGATGCTGGTCTTGCCCACTTCCTCATGGCCGAACTTGAAGCGCATCGCCGCCATCAGCGCCTGCAGCGCACCGTAGGCGGTGAACGGGGCGGGATCGCCAGAGCCGCCATGGACCTGGTGCACGCCGGTCACGAACTGGCTCTCCAGGTAGATGTTCTCCATGTCGTTGACGTCGGTGCCGACGTCTTCGGCGGTGATGTAGCGGCCGCCCAGCGAGTCGACGTAACGGCCGAAGGCGCGGAACAGCACCTCGGTCTTGTCCACCTTCGGGTCGCCAATGATCACCGCCTTGCCGCCACCGACGTTGAGGCCGGCCAGCGCATTCTTGTAGGTCATCGTCCGGCTCAGCCGCAGCACGTCGGCCAGTGCCTCGTCGGTGCTGGCGTAGGGGCGCATGCGCACGCCGCCCAGGGCCGGGCCCAGGGTGGTGTTGTGGATGGCGATGATCGCCTTCAGGCCGGCGTCGTGGTTGTGGCAGAACACCACTTGTTCGTGGCCGGTGGTGGCGAGGGTTTCGAATAGCATGGCGTCTCCGATGGCGCGAACAGCGGCGAACTGCAGCGAACGGCCAGTGAACGGTAGGGTCCCAAAACAAAAAAAGCGACGTCGTCATGGCTGGGGGACGGGTCGCGCGGCGCCATTCTAGTCCATTCCCCCGGCCGGTGCCGTCGACGTTGGCGGCCGTCCGGTTAAAGAAGATGAAAGTGCGGCCGATGCTGCGACGACGGCGGGTGGCCGGATGGGCGTGAAGAGGCAGGGCGGTCAGTGACGGCAAGGGCATCACAACGACAGGACGGGCGGCGATGACAGCGGCCTGGTGGCGCTCGCTGCGCGGCTGGCTGACACGTTCGACCGGGACGGCACCGGCGCGGCTGGTTGCCGCGTCCCGCCAGGCGGTGGCCGCCGCAGCCGCAAGCCTGCAGGGCGAGGCGCTGCCCTCGGCGGAGATCGCCGCTCACCTGCAACGCGGGCTGCATGCGCTTGCCTTGTACCCACGGCTGGCCGGCGAGCCAACGCCGGTGCAGGACCCCGGCCTGGGCGAGGCGGTGGCACGCGCGCTGCAGGACCGCGACTGGGCGGCCAGGCAGCTGCCCCGCCGGCCGCAGCTGCTGCCGCAGCTGATCCAGACCGTCAACGACGATGCCGCCTCGGCCCGGGTGATGGCCGCGATCATCGGCCAGGACCCGGTGCTGACCGGCAACCTGCTGCGCATCGCCAACAGCCCGGCCTACAAGGTCCACGAGCGCCCGGTAGAGAGCCTGCAACGGGCGGTGACGCTGGTCGGCACCGAAGGCGTGCGGCAGATCATCAGTGCGGTACTGGTGCAGCCGGTGATGCAGGTGCAATGCGAGGTGTTCCCGCAGTTCAGCGCGATCATCTGGGAGCACGCACTGCTGGCATCGCGTGCAGCGGCCGACCACGCACGCACGGTCACCTTCGGCGATGCCTTCGCCGCACAGTGGCTGGGCCTGGTGCAGGGGCTGGGTGCGGCACTGGTGATGCGTCAGCTGCTGCAGGAGGCGCAGGCCCGTGGCGAGGCCGTGGAGCCGGCCCTGGCCCTGCAGCTGCTGCAGCAGTGGTCGTTGCCGCTGGCGCAGCGGGTCGCCGCCGCATGGGAGTTGCCTGAGCCGGTTCACCAGGCATTGGCGGTGGATGCGGAAGGACCGTTGGCCGACAGCCTGCGCCTGGCCAGCGCGGCCGCAGCGGCCAGCCTGTTGTGCCGCCATGGGCATGCCAGCCAGAGCCGCATGCTGGCCCTGCTGGAGCAGCTGCCTTCGGCACCGCCGCATGCATTGCGCTGGATCTGGCGGCGCCTGCATGGGCGCAGCGTGGAAACGCTGGATGAGGCCGGACAGGACGAGGCCAGTCCGGCGTCCTGAGCGCTACAGCTGCGATTCCACCGGCAGCCAGCTGATCACCCGCGCGGTCCAGCGCTTGCCCAGGCTCGCCCCGGGTTCGGCCTCCACCCAATGCGGTGGCGGCTGCCGCTGCAGCCAGCGCAGCCCATCATCGCGTCCCAGGGCCAGCCACCAGCTGTGATCCGGGCTGGCCAGGCGCAGGTACTCGTCGCGCAGCTGCGCGCCCAGCACCGGATCGTCGAACAGCACGCCCATCTCGGTGTTGAGGTAGGCCGAGCGCGGGTCGAGGTTGAACGAGCCGACGAAGCCGCGGCGACCATCGACCACGAACGCCTTGGTGTGCAGGCTGGCGCCACTGCTGCCGAACAGGCTGGTATCCAGCTGGCCGTGCGCCTTCAGTTCGTACAGCTGCACGCCGGCCTTCAGCAGCGGCACGCGGTAGCCCATGTAGCCGCCGTGCACTGCCGCCACGTCGTTGGCGGCCAGTGAGTTGGTCACCACCCCGACCTGCGCACCGCGCGCGGCCAGCGCCGACAGGCCTTCAACGCCTTCGCTGCCAGGGACGAAGTAGGGCGAGATCAGCAGTGCGCTGCGACGGGCGGTTGCCAGCTCGTCGCTGAGCGTGTTGACCAGCCAGTTGCGGCGATCATCGTCGCGGTGCTTCATCGGCGGATCGGAGGCGATGCGCACGTTCGCGCTCCAGTGCAGCGGCTCCGGGCTGGGGCGTTGCAGGCGGCGCGACTCTGCAACGCGCTGCAGGTAGGGCTGCGCCCTGGCATGCATCGCATCCAGGTCCGACTGCCGCACGAGTTGCCGCAGCTGTTCATCGCTGTACGAGGCCAGCGCGGAAATCGGGATCGCCGCGCTGCTGTTCCAGTAGTCGTCGAAGATCCGGTTGGCCTGCTGCACGGCGGGGCCGGCCACCACCAGGTCCAGGTCCTGGAAGTTCACATCGTCGCGCGCGCTGAAGTACTCCTCGCCGATGTTGCGGCCACCGACGATCGCGACGCGGCCATCGGCGATCCAGCTCTTGTTGTGCATGCGGTGGTTCACGCTGAAGGCGCGTTGCACCAGTTCCAGCGTGCGTGCGATGCCGCTGCGGTTGCGGAACGGGTTGTACAGGCGGATCTCGATGTTCGGGTGCGCATCGAGTGCCATCATCAACGCGTCCTTGTCCTTGGCGTTCATGTCGTCGAGCAGGATGCGTACGCGCACACCGCGCTCGGCGGCGTCATACAGCGCCTTGGCCATCAGGTGGCCGATCAGGTCGTCGTGCCAGATGTAGTACTGCAGGTCCAGGCTGCGGCCGGCGTAGGTGGTGATCAGCGCGCGCGCGGCGAACGCATCCATGCCATCGCTGAGGAACGCCACGCCCGACTGGCCGGGATGGGCCTCCTGCAACGGCACGATCTGCTGGTCGATACGGGTCTGCGCGGGTTGTAGTGGCAGCACCTGCGAGGGCGCGCCGTGCGCCTGCGGCGTGAGGTGGTCGGCCAGCAGCAGGCCGGACAGGACCAGCAGCAACAGTGCGGCGATGACGATCGCAGCGACGCGCAGCAGGCGTCGCCACAAGGGTGTGGGCAGGCTCATGCCCCGATGGTAGATCCACGCCATGCGTGGATGAAAGCCGACAGACCCATTGCTGTGGATGCACGCCATGCGTGGATGGGGTCAGAGCCCTTGCCCGCGGAAAGGGATCCGACCCCGAGGGTGAAGGGTCAGAAGCGCTCGTCGCTGCCCAGATAACGCCACTGCGCCGGCGGAAGCGGCCCCAGCGCCACGCGCCCGATACGCAGGCGGCGCACGGCCGTGACCTGCAGGCCGGCGGCGCTGACCGCTACACGCAGCCCCTTGGCGGTCAGGCCCTTGCCGGCGAAACGCAGGCGCTGCTCGCTCTGCCAGCTGACCTTGGCGCCGCCCGATTCCTGCTGCAGCCGCGCCATCAGCCAGGGGCCGCGCTCGGGACCGCCTTCGGCCACTTCGATCAGGTATTCCTGCTCGGTGCGGCCCAGGTTGCGCTGCAGGTGGGCCAGCGTGGCCGGATCCTGGCTGACCACCACCAGCCCGCTGTCGTTGGCCGGAAGCGAGGCGGCCAGCTGCAGGCCGTGGAAGTGACGCTGCAGCGGGCGGATGTCGCTGGCATCAAGTTCGCTGCGGCTGTCACTGCTGACCAGGGCACACAGGGTTTCGGCGGCGACACCGGCCGGCTTGTGCAGCAGCATGCTGACCCGCTCGGCCTTTTCATCGCTGGCCTGTTCGGCCACCACGATCACCGCGCTGTCATCGACCGGGCGCTGCGGCTGTTCCACCACCTCGCCGTTGACCGTGACCCAGCCGCCTTCGATGTAGCGCCGCGCTTCGCCGCGCGGGATGCCGAGCAGGGCGGACAGGCGTTTGTCGAGACGGATCGGTTCCATGGCAGGCAGGTCGGGCAGGGGGCGCGCAGTGTAGCTGCTGCGGCCGGTCAGCGCTGGCCGCGGTTGGCCAGCTCGGTCAGGTACAGGCGGGTATCGAACTCCAGCTGCAGGTAGTCCGGCTCCATGTGCTGGCACAGCTGGTAGAAGGCCTTGTTGTGGTCGGCTTCCTTCAGGTGGGCCAGCTCATGCACCACGATCATGCGCAGGAACGCCGCTGGCGCCTGGCGGAACACGGTCGCGATGCGGATCTCGCGGCTGGCCTTGAGGCGGCCGCCGTGCACGCGGGAAATCGCGGTATGGGTGCCCAGTGCGTGCTTGATCACTTCCAGCGTGTTGTCGTAGCAGACCTTGTTGAGCGGTACCGACTTGCGCAGGTAGCGGTCCTTCAGGTCCTGGGTGTAGTCGTACAGCTGGCGGTCGCTGCGCACCTCATGCGGGTCCGGGTAGCGCTGTTGCAGCCAAGGGCCCAGCTTGCCCTGCGCCAGCAGTTCGCTGACCTGGGCGACCAGGGGTTCGGGATAGCCGGTGAGGTACTTCAGGACTGCCATGCAGGGGCGGCGGGGCGTCGGTAGAATGGGGCATCCAAGATTACACGCGGTACGCACCGACCATGGCAAAGCCCAACGCGCTGCAGGAACAATTGCTCAAGGCCGGCCTGGCCAAGAAGTCGCAGGCCAGCGCTGCCGCGAGCGCGCAGGCCAAGGCCCGCCAGGGCAAGGCCGAATCGACCTCGGCCGAGGTCCAGCGCGAGGCTGAACGTGCCCGCGCCGAGAAGGTCGAGCGCGACCGCGCACTGGCCGCCGAACGCAATGCCCAAGCCAGGCAGGCTGAACAGAAGGCCCAGGCCAGGCAGATCATCACGGCCCACGCCGTACCCCACAAGGGCGACGACGAGTACCGCTTCAGCGACGGCGCGGCGATCCGTACCCTGCTGATCGACCCCAAGCTGCGCAAGGCGCTGTCGGTGGGCGTGCTGGTCATCGTTGCCCATGGCGAGGGCTACGCCCTGCTGCCGCGTGCTGCCGCCGAGAAGGTGCGTGAGCGCGCGCCGGAGGCGATCATCGTCGATCACGGCCAGCCGGGCTCGACCGCCGAGATCTCCACCGGCAACGCCGAGGACGACGCCTATTACGCGCAGTTCCAGGTGCCGGACGACCTGGTCTGGTAAGCAAAAAAAGGGGACGGAGGGGATTAAGCCGCAATCGGCCTGATCGGACCCGTCCACGTTCTATTCGTCATCCTGAAGCGCAGCCGAGCGTGGCTCGGCTCTACATGAAGGCCTGTCTTTTGCCGAGGTGTATCGTCCCCATATCAGGCGACACACCTGCGGAGGATGGCCATGGCCACCGGTTGGGCGGGAGACGGCGCGGTCCAGGACCAGATCGACGCCACCGTCGACGACGCGATCGCCCGCGCGCGGCGCCAACTGCGCGAGGGCCCGGGTCTGGAACACTGTGAGGAATGCGACGCGCCGATCCCGTTGGCGCGGCGCCAGGCCGTGCCGGGTGTTCGACTGTGCGTGGCGTGCCAGCAGGCACATGATGATGAAGCGCAGGCGCATGCCGGCTACAACCGGCGCGGCAGCAAGGACAGCCAGCTGAGGTAAGGGTTGTTCGGCAGGGCTGCGCCCTGCACCTGCAGATGCCTTCAAGCCAAGGCAACATCAACAGCAAAAGCTGGCGTTCCGTGGGGTGGCGGGGTGGTGTCGGATTGCGGGGACGCCGCAAGTACGTCCATGTAGGCTTGGCAGCCGCATCCATGCGGCTGACACCCCGCAATCCGACACCGCCCCACCTCTGACAGATTTCCGCGATCTGGTAAATCCACGCCATGCGTGGATGAAATCTGTCAGATATCGATAGTCAAATTGGGGTCAGAGCCCGTTGCGTAGCAACGGGATCCAACCCCGTGCCGTTCCGGCAGATCGCGGAAATCTGTCGAAGGCGGGGTGGGTCCGGTTGAGGGGGCGTGAGCCGCATGGATGCGGCGACCGAGCCTACATGGACGTATTTACGGCGCCCCCCTCAACCGGACCCACCCCGCCATCCCACGGAATGCCCGTTTTTGACGTTGAAGTTGACGTTGCTTCGGCAGGTGCAGGGCGCAGCCCTGCCGAAAACCACCCTCAGCCGTCGCCCTGGATGCCGCCGGGGGCCTGCGCCGGGTCGCGCCAGCGGCGCACCGTGCGCTGGAAGAACAGGTTGTTCGGCAGCTGCAGCACCGTGCCCTCGTGGCCGTCGCCGGTCTCCTGCAGCGTGGTGTAGATCAGGTTCACGTCGATCACCCGGCCCTTCAGGCCTGGCTTCTCACCGTTTTCCAGCACCTCGATGTAGTCGTGCAGGCGGAACGGACGGGTGGTGAAGATCAGCAGCGTGCAGAAGATGTTGGACAGCACGCTCCAGGCGGCGAAGAACGCGACCGCGCCCACGGCCGCGAAGCCGGTGAAGGCGGTCCACAGGACCGATGGCGATGCGCCGAGCAGGCTGAGGATGTACAGCAGGGCACTGAAATAAACCACGAAACTGGTGATGCGGCGCGCGCCCATCGCCATCTCCGGTGGCAGCGTGTAGTGCTCGGCGAAACGGCGGATCAGGCGCCGCGCCAGCACCCGCAGCAGCCAGGCCGCCAGCAGGGTCAGCAGGATCTTCACGGCGATGCCCACGTCATTCAGCCAGGGGTGGGTCCAAGGCGGCAGGTGATCCTTCAGCGACAACATCATGGGGTGACTACGGAGGGGGAAACGGCCCCCGATGTTACCCGGCGCGTGACCCGGTTTCGACCGCCGGTGCCCAGGCCAGACAGACCAGCTCCTGGCGATGCTGCTGCAGGCAGGCGCGGCCGTTGTCGGGGCGCAGCTGCAGCGACAGGCCCAGCGCCTGCAGTACGACACAGGCGGCGATCACCAGCAGGGCGGCGCAGGATGGGCTGGACATGCAGGGACTCCTGGACGGCAATTTCGCGAAGGACCTTCCATGGATGCAGCAGCCATCAAAAAGGTTGCATGGCAGTGATCGTCGTCCGGCTCTAAACCTTTTCCCGGGCCGCCGCATCCAAGCGATATGCTCGACACCACCATGCCCGCGCCGCCTGCCGCCCACGACGCCGTCGATGAACCCGCCCTGGTGCGGGCGGCGGCCGCCGGCGATACCTCGGCCTATGAACTGCTGTACCGGCGGCATGCGCCGCGCGTGTTCGCCGTGCTGTGGCGCCTGTGCGGGGGCCAGCAGGCGCGTGCCGAAGATGCCTTGCAGGAAGCCTTCCTGCAGGCGTGGAAGGCGCTGCCCGGGTTCCGTTTCGAGAGCAGCCTGTCGACCTGGCTGCATCGCCTGGGCGTCAACGCTGCGCTGATGGAACTGCGTGGGCGCGCCGCCGGGCAGGACCACGACAGTCTTGAGGATGTGGACGGAGGACTGCAGGAACTGGCGGTGCATGACAGTTGTGCCGGCACCGAACGCGACCTCGAACGGGCGCTGTCGACGCTGCCACCACGGGCGCGCGCGGTACTGGTGCTGCATGACATCGAAGGCTGGAAACACCACGAGATCGCCGAGCAGCTGCAGATGGCCGTCGGCAGTTCCAAGGCACAGTTGCATCGTGCGCGCGGTCTGTTGCGCGCACGGCTGGGAGACATGACATGAGTACACACGAACACGATTCCGACCACGATCTGGCGGCCCGACTGCGCGCGCTGCCACCCGAACGCAGCCTGCCCGCCGATGGCTGGGCGCGGTTGGCGGCGCAGCTGCCGCCGCGTGAACCGCAGGCGGCGCCTGTGCCGGCCGACAACGTTGTGGCGCTGCCTGCACGTTCGCGCCGGCGCTGGTGGTTGCCGGTGGGGGCCGCACTGGCCGCAAGCCTGGCGCTCTACGCGGTGGCGCCGTGGCGCCATGCGCAGCCGGACGCGCCGGTGCCGTCTACCCTGCAGCTGCAGGCCGCGGCGATGACCGCGCAGTACCAGCAGGCAGTGGCCTCGTTGCCCGCAGGCCGGGCGCCGGAATGGCAGCCGGCGCTGCACGAACTCGATGAAAGCGCGGCACAGATCCAGGCCGCGCTGGCGCAGGATCCACGCGCGCCGCATCTGCTTGGCCAGCTCAAGCGCACCTACGCGCTGCGGCTGGAATTGACCCGGCAGGCGGCCTATGCCGCCGAGTCCGGCCTGACGACCTGAGGAGACCCCTGATGACACGATCCCTGATGACCTGCTGCGCCGCGCTGTTGCTGCTGCCGGCGGTGGCCCTGGCTGACACCCAGATCGACGAGCGCCACAACCTGGCCGCCGGTGGCCGCATCGAACTGAGCAACGTGGCCGGCAAAGTGACCGTGCGTGGCTGGGACCGCAATGACGTGCAGCTCACCGGTACGCTCAGCGATGGCCTGCAGCTGCGCCAGGAGAAGAGTGCCAACCGCGTGCGCTGGGAGATCGAGTACCCGCGTCGCAACAACAACGGCGGCGCGACGCTGGTGCTGAACGTGCCGCGCTCGGTGGAACTGCTGCTGAGCACGGTCAGTGCCAGCCAGGACATCAGCGGCATCGATGTGCGCCGCCTGCAGGCCGACACGGTCAGCGGCAGCCTGAGCGCCTCCGGTCGCAGCGGCGACAGCAAGCTCAATACGGTCAGCGGCGGTGTCATCGCGCGCCTGCAGACGCCGAAGCTGGACGTGAACACGGTCAGTGGCCGCATCGAGGCCGGCGGCGGCGTGTCCGGTGACATCGGTGCGCAGACGGTATCCGGCCGGGTCGAGGTCGATGCCGGGCGGGTGCAGCGGCTGGCGGTGGAAACCGTGTCGGGCAGCATCGACCTGTCGGCGGCCGGGCTGGCACCGGGGGGCCGTATCAATGTCGAATCGGTGAGTGCGTCGGTCAACCTGCGGCTGCCACGCACGGTCTCGGCGCAGCTGTCGGTGAACAGCTTCAGCGGGTCGATCAACAGCGACGCCGGCCAGGTGGAGCGGCCGCGCTACGGCCCCGGCAGCCATCTCGATACACGGCTCGGCAATGGCGACGGTGACATCCGCATCCAGTCGCATTCGGGCAGTGTCCGGGTACGCCTGGATCGCTGAGCGCGATCCGGCAGGCCGCGGCGGCAGCGCCGCCGCGGTCGGAGCTGGGTCAGCTGGCTTTCTTCAGCGCCCAGGTAGTGCCGAGGACTTCGATCTTGCCACCGGCCTTGCGGAACGCTGCCAGGTCCGAAGCGATGGAATCGCTGCTGACCACGGTGCTGGCGGCCGCGCCCTTGCGTTCGCTGCGGATGCTGTTGCTGGCCTTCGCGGGGGTCTTTGCCTTGCGGGGCATGGTTGCTCCTGTCAGGTGGAAGGGGAGGAAAGCGCCCAGGCATCGGCCTGGCGCAGGTAGTCCTGCCGCTCGCGGCGGCAGTCATCGCCGCCCATCGAAAACTGGCGGCAGATCGCCGGGCGCTGCGAATAGATCGTGCAGCGCAGGTGATAGGGATCGATCGCCGCGCACCAGCCTTCCTCGTTGCGCGCCATCACGGCACGGCCGTGGGTGTCGCGTGACAGGAACTGGCCGGGCACGTGGTCGCCGGGCTGCAGCAGCACGGGCAACCGGCAACAGACCGCGTCACAACGGCGGCAGTCGATGGGTGCAGGTGCTGCGTCAGGTTGTAAGGCCTCAGGGGCCTGGCGGGTGCCCAAAGCGGGTCTCGATGGCGGCTCAGGTGCTGCGCGGACCATGAACGAGCCAGGAAGGCATGGCCGCTAGGCCCGCTGGGCGGGCCAGGCTGCACCGTGGACACACACCGGCGTGGCCGGTGGAAGGTGCAGCAGGGTTCTAGCCGACCAAGAGTAACTTAGACCGCGTAACGTTTTGTTAATCCTGGCTGGCTGCCGCCAGCGCAAGGCCCTGGACCACGCCCAGCGAGGGCTCGCCGTGGACCATGCGGGCGCCCGGGAAGGCGGCCGCTACCGCCTGGCGCAGGTAGCCGGCGCGGGACATGCCGCCAGTCAGGAACACCGCATCCGGGTCGCCGCCGATGTCGCTGCGGACCTGGGCCAGCAGCTCCCGGATCTGCTCCAGGTAGCCATGGGCGGCGGCGGCCAGGCCGTCGGCGCTGCTGTCGGCATGCAGGTCGCGGGCGATGTAGTCCAGCGTGCTGCGGTGCTCGCTGGCAGCGCTGAGGGCGATCTTGGCGCGTTCGACATCGCGGTACAGGCGGGCGGTGTTGCCGGTGTCCTGCAGGGCCTGCAGGCGGTCGCCCCAGGGCGCGTCCACATGGTCGTACTTGTGCAGGCGGAAGTCGCGCTGGCGGGTCATGTCCTGCACCGTGGCCGCTTCCACGTAGTGATGGGCGGGCACGCGGGTGATGCCGCGGCCGAACAGCGGCATGTAGCTGGACAGGCTCAGCGCCAGGTCGATATCGGTACCGCCGCGGGCGATACCCCAGGCGCGGTGGATGCGCGGGGCGTCGTCGCCGCCGACCTCGGCATGGGCGATGTCGGTGGTGCCGCCGCCGATATCGACGATCACCGCCTGGTGCCGCTCGCGGCTTTCGGCGTGGTAGTGCATGGCCGCCGCGGCCGGTTCCTCGAGGAAATCGATCTGGTCGAAGCCGGCCTGGGTGGCCGCTTCGCGCAGGATGTCCAGCGCCTGGTCGTTGCCGGCTGCGCCGATCGAACTGCGGAACTGCACCGGACGCCCGAGCAGGGCGGCGCGCAGCGGCTGGCCGAGCTGGGCGCTGGCGGTCAGGCGGATGTGTTCGAGGATGTGCGCGGCGATGCCGGTGATGGTCTGCTTCGCGCGCGGGTGCAGGTTGTAGCCGAGCATCGACTTCGGGCTCTGCACCAGGTTGCCTTCGTGTTCCTCGAAATAGGCTTCCAGCGCTTCGTCGCCGTAGACCGCGTTCTGCAGCAGGTCGTTGGCGCTGCGTTCCTTGCCAGCGCGGGCTTCCATCCAATCCCGGCGCAGCGCGCGCAGGGCTTCGCGGCGCAGCGCCTGCGGCGTGCGTTCCTGGCCGGCGGCACGCGCCGCGCGCGCGGCGCTGTCGATCATCTGCTGCAGCTGGTGTTCCTGGCCGTCGTCGAGCTGGAAGTCGTCCGGGTCGGGCACCACGCCGGGGAAATACACGCTGGTGCGGAACTGCTCGGCGTCGCCGAAGCGGATCGGCAGCAGTTTCCCCTCATGCACGATGGCGGCGGCGGAATTGCTGGTACCGAAGTCGATGCCGAGGCGCATGGGGAGTTCCGGGGGCGATCAGGGGCCGCGCACTCTGCTGCAGTTCGCCGCCGACTGCAAGTTCCTGCGGCCTCCCGTTCCGGATCGGGGTTCCGGATCGGGTCATGCAGTCCGCCGGGCGCCTCCCGGAAAAGGGCAGGGGAGCCGGGCGGTTACAATGGCGGCTGTTGATTCACTTTGAGGTACTTGCTGATGTCTTCTGCCCCCGCCTGCCCGCAGTGCACCCTGGAAAACACCTATGCCGATGGCGCGCTGTGGATCTGCGCCGACTGCGGCTTCGAATGGACCGCCGAGGAAGGTGCCGGTTCGACCCTGGTCGTGCGTGACAGCAACGGCAACACCCTGCAGGCCGGTGACACCGTCACCGTGATCAAGGACCTGAAGGTGAAGGGTTCCTCGATCCCGCTCAAGCAGGGCACCGTGATCCGCAACATCCGCCTGGTCGAGGACGATGCCGAGCACATCGAAGGCAACTCGGACAAGATCAAGGGCCTGGTCCTGAAGACCTGCTTCCTCAAGAAGGCCTGACCGGCTTTCAGCGCCTGGCCTGCTGCTGTGCGCGCCAGCGGGCCAGGCTGTCCAGCTTGGCCTGGTAGCGCGCCTGCTGCGGGGCACCGCCCAGCTCCTGCGCGCGCAGCAGTTCACGATCGGCGCGCTTGAGCTGGCCGGCCAGGAAATAGGCCCGCGCCAGCCCGAAGTGGAACTGGTGTGCGGTGTCGTACAGGCGCACGGCCTGCCGGTAATAGCGGATCGCCTGATCCAGTTGGCCGGCGCGTTCGGCCTCGGCGCCGAGCATGTACTGCGCGAACGGATCCTCGCGCTGCACCGACTGCAGCCGCTGCTCCAGCGCCTGCGCCTGCACGACCATGCCCAGCTTTCGGTACAACGCGCTGGCGTTGGTCAGTGCAGCGTCCTGGCGGCCGTCCAGTCGCAGCGCCGTTTCCAGTGCCCGGCGCGCGGCGGCGGCATCGCCCGTACGGTTTTCCAGCACGCCCAGGTTGTTCCAGGTGGCGGCGAAGCTGTTGTCCTGTGCCAGCGCGGCATTGAAGAAGGTGCGTGCACCCACCAGGTCGCCGTTGGCCATGCGTTCGGCGCCGCGGTTGTTGTAGAAGTGTGCCAATGCCCGTGCCTGGCTGATCGGCAGTGGCCCGCGGCGGTCGTACAGCACGTTGCGATCCAGATCGACGGTGGCGAAGCGGCCGGCGAAGCCGACCCCGGCATTGACGTGGCCAACGCTGTAGACCAGGCCCTGGGCCTGGTCCTGGTACCACGACACCACCTGGCCGACTTCCTGCACGCGTGCCTGGATGCCGGCTTCGCGTGCCAGCGCGACGAACATCAGGGTGAAGGCCAGGCAGTTGGCGCGCCGCTGCTGCCAGATCTCGCTGACGGTGAGGGTCGCGTCGGCGTCGTACTGCAGGTCCAGGCCGTGGCGGTCGAAGATCATTTCCACCAGCGCCTGCAGGCGCTGCTCGCGCGAGTAGCTGCGATTGATCACCTGCGTGCGCAGCATGTCGAGCATCGCCGGCGGAATCGCGAATACCTGCTGCGGCGTCGGAATCGTCGGCGCGGCGTTGCTGGCAACAACTGCGGGGGCTTCGGTCGCGGCAGGGTTGAGTGCGATCGCGGACGGTGCCGCCAATGCGGCCAGTGCGAGCAGAACGGATCGGGCGGCAGGACGATACATGACGGCTCCCGGCAGCGGCGGGCGCTCCCGCCTGAGGCGAGTGTAGACCTGTGCGCGCACCGCTGCAGCGACCGTTGGTCGGTCCGCACGTTCATCCACAACCGGTGTGGACCAGCGCTCGAAAAAGCTGTGGACAACCACGTTGCGGCCTGGTGCGAAGGGCGTTGTGAGGGCGTGGTGAAAAAAGTGACAGCTTGCCCGCCACCGGCGCAGGCGGGATGATCCGCGCATGGACTTTTCCCCGCTGACGCTCGCTCCAGTGCAGTGGCAGGCGCTGCAGGACAGCTACGCAACGCCGCCACGGGCCTACCACCACTTCGGCCACGTGCGCGCGGTGCTGCAGCACTGCCAGGAGGTTGCCGACGGCCCCGGCTGGCAGCAGCCGGCCGAGGTCTACCTGGCCGTGCTCTACCACGATGCGATCTACGTGGCGGGGCGAAAGGACAACGAGGCGCGTTCGGCGCAGCTGGCCCTGCAGGCGATCGCGCAGGCGCCGGAACTCGCCGCCGTCGATGCCGCCCGGGTCGAGCAGCTGATCCTGCTGACCGCCCGCCATGGCGCGCTCGGCCCGGACGATGTCGATGCCGAGGCCGCGCTGTTCCTGGACTGCGACATGGCGATCCTGGCCGCGCCGGAACCGCTGTTCGCCGCGTATGACCGTGGCGTGGCCGAGGAGTACAAGGGCGTGGTGCCGGGCTTCCTGTATCGCGCCGGTCGCCGCCGTTTCCTGCAGGGCCTGCTGCGCGCACCGCGCATCTTCCTCAGCGAATTCTTCCATCAGCGCCTCGACGCGGCCGCGCGCGACAACCTGCGCCGCCAGCTGGACCACTGAGCCAGCCCGGTACACTGGGGCCTGTTTCCACTGATCACCGCTTCCAACCGTGTCCGTCCCTGATCCCGATCCCCGTCCGCTGCCGCCGGAAGAGCCCGGTCCCAACGAATGCTGCGGCAGCGGTTGCCCGTTGTGCGTGCTGGATCTGTATGCCGATGAGCTGCAGCGCTACCGCAAGGCGTTGGCCGAATGGCAGGCGCGGCACCCGGAGGCCTCCGCATGAGCCGCGCGCGTCCGGCGGCGCTACTGGCGCTGGCAGCCCTGGCTCTGTTCCTGGCCACCGCGCTGTGGACGCAGTTCGCGCGCACCGACCTGGACTGGGTGCGGGCCACGCTCAGCCTCTACCTGCACGGGCCGTGGGGGCTGGCGTTGCGCGCAGCCTACTGCCTGCTGGCACTGGCGATCGCCCTGCTCGGCATCGCCCTTTATCGCGGCAGCATCGGCCCGCGGCGCAGCGCGGCGGCGCCGCTGCTGTTCACGGTCTCGGCGCTGGGCCTGGCCACGGTCGCCATCGGTGACAGCTGGCTGCCCGAAGCCACGCCGCTGCTGGCACCGTTCATCCATGGGCTGGCGGCCAACACCGCGTTCCTGTGCGCCAGCGTCGGCATGCTGCTGCAGGCCTGGTACCTGCGCCGCGAACCGGGCTGGCAATCCGCCGCCGGCCTGCTCTGGGGCTGGGCCTGGCTGGCCTTCGTGCTGCTGTGGCTGCACGTGCTGTGGCGTGGCGGGCCGCCGCGCGGGCTGGGGCAGAAAGTGGTGATCGTGGTGATCGTGGGCTGGCTGTTGTATCTGGCACTGGCGCTGTATCGACGCAGTCGTCGCGCCGCGGCCTGCTGAAAGCCCAACGGCCTGCACCGGTACGTGCCGTGCACGTGGAGGCAGCGTATCGTGTGCGCATTCCATCGGGGCTGCGATATGAAGCGTGCAGGGCTGGTCAGGGTAATGGGTGTGGTGCTGGCGCTGGCCGCACTGCCGGCAACCGCGGCAGCGACCGTGCAGCAGTTCAGCCACGGACGGTTCGAACAGATTCCGGTGCACATGCCATCGGGAACGCCGCAGCGGGTGGTGATCTGGTTCCATGAACCTTCCGCCGGCGGCGATACCAGCCGTCTGCCGATCGAGGCCCTGCGTGCCGATGGCGCGATGGTCGCAGCCGTGGACATCGCGCACCTGCGCGGGGTGCTCAAGCGTGAGGGCGACCCCACCTGTTCGTTCGGTTCCGGCGACGTCGAGAACTTCTCGCGCTGGCTGCAGGCCTCCCTGCATCTGCCCGGCTACCACCTGCCGCTGGTCGGCGGCGATGGTGAAGGTGCAGAAATGGCCTACTCACTGGCCGCGCAGGCCGACACCCAGGTGTTCGCCGGCCTGCTCACCACCGGCTTCTGCCCGGACCACAACCACGAGCGCATGGTCTGCGGCGATGGCGTGAAGCGCAACAAGCTGCAACCCGCCGAACTGAACTTCCCGTGGTTGAGTGCAGCCGGTGATCACGGTTGCAAGGTGGGTGAGGCCAGCGGGTTCGTGCAGCAGGTCGCGATGGCGCGCGAGTTCAAGCGCACCGCGCGTGGTGATGCCTCACCGGGCCTGGTGGCTGCCGCGCGGGTGATGGGTGCGCAGGCGGGCGTCAGCCTGGCACCGCCGCCGGCCGCGCTGAAGGGCCTGCCGGTGGTGGAAGTACCGGCGACCGGCAACGGCGACACGCTGGCCGTGTTCGTTTCCGGCGATGGTGGCTGGGCCGGCCTAGACAAGGACGTGGCGTCGTCGCTCAACGAGCATGGCGTGGCCGTGGTCGGCATCGACTCGCTGCGCTACTTCTGGAGCGAGCGCACGCCGAAGGGCTTCGCTGCTGACCTGCAGAAGATCATCGACCACTACCGCCAGCAGTGGCACCGCGACAAGGTGATGCTGATCGGTTTCTCGCAGGGCGCCGACGTGCTGCCGGCCACCATCAACCAGCTCGATGCCGATACCCGTGCAGCGCTGGACCGTATCGTGCTGCTGTCGGTAGGCAAGAAGGCCGACTTCGAATTCCACGTCAGCAACTGGCTGGGCGGTGGCGGCGACGGCCTGCCGATCGCGCCGGAAGTGGCCAGACTCCCGACTGGCAAGACGCTGTGCGTGTACGGCCAGGACGACGATGACGCGCTGTGCCCCGGCCTGCCGGCCAACGACGGCGTGCAGAAGGTGAAGCTGCCCGGCGACCACCACTTCAATGGTGACTACGACCGCCTGGCCGAAGTGATCCTCAAGGGCGGGGCGTGAACCGGAGAGCGTGCGAACCAACGGTTCGCACCCACCAGAACGAGCCGCAGTAGCGTCGAGCCATGCTCGACGGATGGCGGCCTCAGTTGCGCCGCGGGTCCAGCGAGATCAGGCGCGTGGCATCGAGCAGCGCCGCCGGCAAGTGCATGCCACCCGGCGCAGCGAGATAGCGTGGCCGCCACTGCGGGTCGAACTTCGACTTGAAGCGGCGCAGGCCACTGAACCCGTAGAAGCGTTCGCCATGCCGCGCCAGCAGGCCGGCCAGGCGGTTCCAGCGGCCGGCCAGGCGATGCTGTGCCAGCCCGGACAGTGGCGCCATGCCCAGCGAGAAGCGTGCATAGCCCTGCGCGCGGCCCCACAGGAACAGTTCGATGAAGAGGAAATCCATCGTGCCCTTTGGCGCCTCGTTGACGTGGCGCATCAGGTCCACCGACAGCTCGGCACCGGCCGGTGCCTGCCACAGGTTGGCGAACGCCACGATCTGGCCTTCGGCCTCGACCAGCGCCACCGGGAAGCGCACCAGGTAGTCCGGGTCGTAGCTGCCCAGCGAGAAGCCCTTTTCGTCGCCGGCCTTGTCTTCCAGCCACGCGTTGGAGATCGCGTGCAGGCGTGGCAGCAGGCTGGGAATCTCTTCCACTTGCGCCACGCGGAACGACAGGCCGCTGCGCTTGCCGCGGTTCCAGGCCTGGCGCAGGTCGGCGCGTTCGCGACCTTCCAGGCCGAAGTCGTGCAGCGGCACCATCGCTTCTTCGCCCAGCTTGACCAGCCCCAGGCCGAGGTCAAGGTAGGTCTGCCAGTAGGTCTCGCCGACCTGGTAGAAGACCGGGCGCAGGCCGAGCCGGTCGGCTTCCTCGCGGAAGCGCCAGATCAATGCGCGGGCGACCTCCGGCGGGCCGACCGGATCGCCCATCGCGATCAGCGAACCGCCATAGCGCTGCATCATCACGAAGCCCTGGTTTGCATCATCACGCAGCACCGCCTTGTCGGCGGTCAGCACCAGGCAGGCCTGGGTATCGGTAGCGCCGGCCAGCACCGGTGCCAATGACTGCAGCGTGGCCTCGTCGGCGGGTTGCAGCGGGCTGCGCGTGCTGTGCAGCAACCGCGCCAGGCCGAACATCACCAGCGCGATGGCCACTACCAGCAACGCACGCAACGCGCGCGGTGCGTTGCCCGACACCGCGAACTGCCACCACAGCTCATTCTGGTATTCGACATGGCTGTAGGTGAAAAACAGCAGCCAGGTGACCGCGACCAGTACCAGGCCGAGGTTGCGCAGCCACGGCCACGACCAGGCTTCGTCCAGCAGCGCGCCCTGGCGGTAGAACTCGCGCCGGGCGGCCCACAACGCCATCGCCACCAGCAACGCGGACACCGCGATCAGCGGCTGGCCGCCGCGCAGCCACAGCGGCAGTGGGGTGATCACGCACACTGCCATTGCCAGCATCCACGCCGCGTGGCTGCGCCGGGCCAGGCCCTGGCCAATCAACAGCAGCGCGACGCCACTGAGGCTGCCGATCAGGTGCGAGGTTTCCAGAATCGGCAGCGAGGCGTTCACCAGGTGACGGCGTGGCGTCGGCAGCGTGCCGTCGATGACCAGCGCCGCGCCGATGCTGAACACCGCCAGCGCGATGATCTGCGGCAGCCATGGGCGCAGCGCATTCCAGCCGGCGCGGGTTGCCCCGGCGCTGGCCTGCAGCGGCTGGCGCAGGGCAGGCGCGAGGGCGAGCAGGGTGGCCAGCACCAGCGGCAGCACGTAGTAGGTAACGCGGTAGATCAACGCCGCCGCCAGCACCGCTGCCGGTGCCACCTGTGGCAGCAGCTTCAACAGGCTCCACTCGAACACGCCCAGGCCGGCCGGCACGGTCGAGACCAGGCCGGCCAGCACCGCCACCAGGTACAGGCCGACGAAGCCGGGCAGGCCGGTCGGCGTGGAGTCCGGCAGCAGCACGTAGAAGGCGGCACTGGCCAGCACCAGCTCGATCACGCTGAGCACGGTGACGCCGATCATGGTGCGGCGGTCGGGCAGCCACAACGCATGGCCGAACACGCTGAACTGCCGGCCATCGCGGCCGACCAGCAGCACGGTACCCAGATAGGCGAGCAGGGCGACGATGCCGACGATGCGCACGGCATCGGGATTCAATGGCAATGCCAACGCCGCTGCCGCCGGTTCCATGCACAACGCCACGCTGATCAGCAGCCACGCACCGAACACGAATCCGAGCGTGCTCATCAGCACCACCTGGCCGATCTGCGCCAGGTCGAGGCCTGCGCTGCGATAGCCGCGCAGGCGCACTGCGCCACCGGTCAACGCGGCAAAGCCCACGGTCTGGCCCAGCGTGTGCGCGAGGAAGGCGGTGATGCCGATGCGCGCCGGATGCACGCGGATGCCGCTGCGGCGCAGGCCGATGGCATCGAAGCCGATCAGGCAGGCGTAGCTGGCCAGGCCGAGTACCACAGTGAGCGCGATCTGGGCGCCGCTGAGCTGGCGGAACGCCTGGCGGATGGCACGGTAGCCGTGCTCATCGAATTCACTGGCCAGGCCATGCAGGGCCAGCGAGAGGATCAGCAGTGGAACGACGATGGTGAGGACCCGCTTCCATGCCGGGGTGGAGGAAGCGGTGGCGGGGTCGGTGGCTGGGGTCATCGGCGCAAGGGTGCGTCAGGAGGGGCGAGGGCAGTGTCAACGCGGGGCGTGGCGCATCGTGCGCCTGTCGCCGTCATTTGACCAGCAGGCGTGTCGTAGCCCGGTAGTGGGGCTGCGCGAAGGTCACCCATGCACCCACCGTTGACCGGTTTGGAGGACAATGCAGGCCTGATCACCCGCAGGAGCCACGCCCATGATGGAGCGTTACGACGTCGGACCGCGCATGTCCGAAATGACCGTGTACAACAAGGTCGCCTATCTCTCCGGCCAGATTCCGGAAGACACCAGCCAGGACATCACCGGGCAGACCCGGCAGGTGCTGGCCGAGATCGACAAGCTGCTGGCGCTGGTCGCCAGTGATCGCCAGCACGTGCTGCGCGCCGAAGTGTTCCTGGCCGACATCGCCGACTTCGACGGCATGAACAAGGCATGGGACGAGTGGGTGGTCGAGGGCGCGACCCCGGCCCGCGCAACGTTCGAAGCCAAGCTGGCCCACGCCGAGTGGAAGGTCGAGATCGTGGTGACGGCAGCGGTGCCGTAATCATTGAACGGGGTCAGATCCCTTTTCCGTTGGAAAAGGGATCTGACCCCTTCTGCAGACCCCGTTACAGGGGCAGCATCTCGATGCAATCCACCGGGCACGGTGGTATGCACAGCTCGCAACCGGTGCACAGATCGGCAATGACCGTGTGCATGTACTTGGCGCCGCCGACGATGGCGTCCACCGGGCAGGCCTGGATGCACTTGGTGCAGCCGATGCAGTCGGCTTCCACGATCAGCGCCACCTGCGGCGCCTTGTGTTCGCCACGCGAACGATCAAACGGAACGGCGGGTACGCCCAGTACCTGCGCCAGTGCGCGCGCGCCGGCATCGCCGCCCGGCGGGCAGCGGTCCACGCCCACCTCGCCGCGCGCCATCGCCTGCGCGTACGGGCGGCAGCCGTCGTAGCCGCATTGCCCGCATTGGGTCTGCGGCAGCAGGCGGTCGAGGCGTTCGGTCAGGGGCGGGATCAGGCTCATGCGTGGCGAAGGCTGCGCGTTGGGATTACTTCAGGGGTTTGCCACGGAACCAGCGCTCGTGCGCCAGCGCCAGCATCGGCTTGTCTTCTGAACTGTCACCGTAGGCATGGATGCGCACGTAGCGCGACAGATCGAACTGGCGGCGGATGTGCTCGACCTTGCGCGGGCCGCAGTCGCCGCCGGCATAACGACCGGTCAGGCGGCCGTCCTGGCTTTCCAGCCGGTTGCAGATCAGCTGCAGGCCCAGCTGCTCGCACCACGGCCGCAGGTACAGGTCCAGCGAGCCGGACACGATCACCACGGTGTGCTGCTGTTCCTTGTGCCAGCGGATCTGTTCCAGCATTTCCGGGCGCACAACCTCGGGCAGGAACTCACGCGAGAAGCCGGCCGCCAGCGTGGTGATGTCATCGCTGTGGCGGTCGCTGAAGGTCAGGCGGGTGACGCGTGCACGGATGCGTTCGGCCGAGATCAGTTTCAGCTTGTATGCGGCCAGCCACGGGCCGACCTTCCACCACGCCTGCGCCAGCTGTTCGGCCGTGGCCACGCGGCGCAGGAAACGGCCATAGGTATCGCAGGTGGTCACGGTGTGGTCGAAGTCGAACAGCGCCAGTTCCATTCCGTTGCTTCCCATCGCGTTGCCTCCGGTGGCCGGTGCTGCCAGCGGGCGTGGCGGTGGCCACGCCCGCTGCGGGCATCAGCGGACCGGCATGCCCGGCTGTGCGCCGCTGTCGGCGTCCAGCAGCGCCAGCGCGCCGCCGTCGAAACCGGCCGACAGGATCATGCCTTCGCTCAGGCCGAAGCGCATCTTGCGCGGGGCCAGGTTGGCGATGAACACCACGCTGCGGCCGACCAGGGCTTCCGGCTCGCCGTAGCTGCCACGGATGCCGGAGAAGATCTGGCGCTTGCCCAGTTCGCCGGCGTCCAGCTCGAAGCGCAGCAGCTTGTCCGAGCCTTCCACGAACTCGCACACCAGCACCTTGCCGATGCGCAGGTCGAGCTTGGCGAAATCGTCGATGCCGATGTAGGCCGGCGCATCGGCGCTCTTTGCGTCGTCCTTGGCCGGGGCCGGTGCAGCCGGTTTGGCGGCGTCGGTCTTGGCGGCGGGGGCGGCAGCGGCGGCCGGCTGCAGGGTGTCCTTGGAGGCGTCGATCATGGCGTCAATCTTCTTCGGGTCGATACGGGTGAACAGCGGGGTGTAGTCGGTGATGCGGTGGCCCAGCAGCGGCTGCGCCAGGTCGGTCCAGTCGTTCACCGGCGCGGTCAGGAAGGCCTCGGCCTGCGCGGCGGTGGCCGGCAGCACCGGCTTCAGTGCGGTGACCAGCACACGGAACAGGTTCAGGCCTTGGCTGCATACGGCCTGCAGCTGTGCGTCGGCACCTTCCTGCTTGGCGATGACCCACGGCTTGACGTCGTCGATGTAGCGGTTGGCTTCGTCAGCCAGGGTCATGGTCAGGCGGATCGCCGCGGCCGGGTCATTGCGCTCGTAGGCTTCACGGATGGGCGCCAGGCCATCGACGAAGCGCTGGTACTGCGCCGCATCGGGCAGCTGCGCGGCCAGCAGGCCGTCGAAGCGCTTGCTGATGAAGCCGGCGCAGCGGCTGGCCAGGTTGACGAACTTGCCGACCAGATCGGCGTTCACACGGGCGATGAAATCACCCAGGTTCAGGTCGAGATCGTCGACGCCGCCGCCGGACTTGGCGGCGTAGTAATAGCGCAGCGCTTCCGGCTCCAGGCCGGCATCGAGGAAGGTACGGGCCATCACGAAGGTGCCACGCGACTTGCTCATCTTGGCGCCGTCCACGGTCAGGTAGCCGTTGACGTGCAGGCGGGTCGGCGCGCGGTGGCCGGTACCGTGCAGCACCGCCGGCCAGAACAGGCCGTGGAAGTTGACGATGTCCTTGCCGATGAAGTGGTGCAGCTCGGTGCTGGTGCCGGCACGCAGGTGCGCTTCGAAGTCTTCGCCGAGCTTGCCGCACAGGGTCTGGAAGCTGGACAGGTAGCCGATCGGCGCATCCAGCCAGACGTAGAAGTACTTGCCCGGCTGGCCGGGAATCTGGAAGCCGAAGTACGGCGCATCGCGCGAGATGTCCCACGCGCGCAGGCCACCTTCGGCATTGAGCCACTCACCGAGCTTGGCCTTCACGCCCGGCAGGGCGACATCGCCGGCCAGCCATTCGCGCAGGAACGCATCGAAGTGGCCCACCTCGAAGAAGAAGTGCTCCGAATCGCGCATTTCCGGCGTGGCACCGGAGATGACCGAACGCGGCTCCTTCAGGTCGGTCGGCGCATAGGTGGCGCCGCAGACTTCGCAGTTGTCGCCGTACTGGTCGGGGCTGCCGCAGTTCGGGCAGATGCCCTTGACGTAGCGGTCGGGCAGGAACATGCCCTTGGCCGGGTCGTAGAACTGCGCCACCGAACGGCGGCTGATGTGGCCGGCCGCTTCCAGCTTCAGGTAGAACTGCTCGGTCAGCGCCTGGTTGGCCGCCGAGTTGGTCGAGTCGTAATGGTCGAAGGCCACGCCGAAGGCGGCGAAGTCACGTTCGTGGCTGGCCTGGATGTTGGCGATGAAGGTTTCCGGGGTGACCCCGGCCTTTTCCGCAGCCAGCATGATCGGCGTGCCGTGGGTGTCGTCGGCGCAGACGAACCAGGCCTTGCCGCCGCTCATTCGCCGCGCACGCACCCAGATGTCAGCCTGGATGTAGCCGACCAGGTGGCCCAGATGCAGCGGGCCGTTGGCGTAGGGCAGGGCGGTGGTGACGAGCGCGGTACGGGTCATGGTCGCGGGGTGAAGCCGAGGGGAACCGCAGAGTATCGCATGCCCGCAACGACGTGACCCGGCCGGGGCCGGGTCACGGGGATGACGCGGGGGCCGGGGCGCTTATTCGCGCTGCCAGGTCTGCGCGCGGCAGATGAAGGCGATGCAGCCGGATACGTCCAGCTTGGTGCCACCCGGCTGCAGCTCCATCTTCGACTTGTAGGTCTTGCCGTTGGCCGGGTCGAGGATGGTGCCGCCGGACCACTTGTTGGCGCCGTCGGCCTTCAGGTTCCAGAGGATGGTCATGCCCTTCACCGGCTTGTTCTTGTTGGCGCCTTCACATCCATCGCAGACCGGGTTCGGGCCCTTGTCCGAGTGCAGGATGTCGACCACTTTGCCGGTCAGCGTGCCGTTCGCGGCCTCGGTGATCTCGACGATCGACTTCACCTTGCCGGTCTTGTCGTCGATGGTCTTCCAGCGGCCGGCGGCGCCGTCGGCGGCCTGGGCCGACAGGGCGGCCAGGCACAGCGGCAGTGCCAGCAGCAGGGTCTTGAAGGTGTTGCGCATGGTCCCCTCCCAGGGTTCATTCCGGCACGCTGCCGGCATGGGTCGACTGTATACCCATTCGGCGGGGTATGGGGAAGAGGGGCTTTGCAGGGCTGCGCCCTGCACCCGCGGTAGTGCCGGCCGCTGGCCGGCAACCTCAACGGCAACGGCGGGATTCCGTGGGATGGCGGGGCGGTGTGGGTGGGCAGGACACGCCGTAAACCCATCCATGGGGGCTCGATGGCGCCATCCATGGCGCCAACGGTCCTGCCCACCCACACCGCCCCACCTCTGACAGATTTCTGCGGCTGTTGGATAGGTGTCGACCTTGGTCGACACGGTAGATCCACGCCATGCGTGGATGGCGTTTCCGGTGACGGCGATTGGGTCAGATCCCTTTTCCGACGGAAAAGGGATCTGACCCACGGGGGCGTCAACCGACCTCGTACAGCTCCAGCGGCAGGTCGTCGGGGTCGGCGAAGAAGGTGAAGCGGCGGCCGGTGTATTCGTCCACGCGGATCGGCTCGCACGCCACGCCATGCGCGGCCAGGCGCTGGATGAATGGCTCCAGCGCGGCCACGCGGAACGCGAGGTGGCGCAGGCCCTGGGCTTCCGGGCGGCTGGGCCGGGGCGGCGGGGAGGGGAAGGAGAACAGTTCCAGCTGCCCGCCGTCGGGCAGGGCCAGGTCCAGCTTCCAGGAATCGCGCGCGCTGCGGTGGTTCTCGGCCAGCACGCGCAGGCCGAGGATGCGCACGTAGAAGTCCTTCGAGCGTGCGTAGTCGCTGCAGATCAGTGCGGCGTGGTGGATGCCCAGCAGGGCGTCGGCATCGCGGGTCATTGCAGGGTGTCCAGCCAGCGCTGGGCGATCTTCAGCGCCAGCGGATAGGGTTCGGGGTCGTTGCGGTTGGTCAGCACGATCACGGTCAGGTGCTTCTCCGGGTGGCGCACGATCACGTTGCGGAAGCCGATGCTCTCGCCGCTGTGCCATTGCACCGGGCCATTCAGGCGCCAGCCGAAGCCGTAGTGCGGCACGTCCGTTTCGGGTGTTGCCGTGGCCGGGCTGAACATCGCGCGGCGCGAGGCCTTCGAGAGCAGGCGGTCGTCGTACAGCGCCGCATCCCAGCGGGCCAGGTCGTCCAGCGAGGAATAGATGCCGCCATCGCCGAGCACGGCGCTGGTGGTGCTCTGGTCGGTGCGTTGCCAACGGCCATCGATCCAGCTGTAGCCATAGGCGCGTGCGGCGATGGTATCGACGCCGTCCTGGTGGGCCACGGTGTGGGCCATGCCCAGTGGGCGGAAGATGCGCTGCTGCAGGAAGGCTGCGAAATCCTGGCCGGAGGCGCGTCCGACGATCAGTGCCAGCAGCGCATAGCCGCTGTTGCTGTAGTGGTACTGCGTGCCGGGCGCGAAATTCAGCCGGTCCTGGCGCGACAGCAGGGTCAGTACATCGGCGTCGTGCACCTGGCGGCTGTCGGCCGGGTCCATCAGGTCTTCGTAGTCGAGCAGGCCACCGGTGTGCGAGAGCAGCTGGCGGATGGTGATGGCGGCGGCAGCCGGTGGCAGTTCGGGCAGCCATTGCCGGGCAGGTTGATCCAGCCCGAGCCGGCCATCTTCCACCAGCAGCAGCACCGCCGCAGCGGTGAACTGCTTGCTGACCGAGGCCAGCCGGAAGTTGCTGGCCGCGGTGACCGCGGTGCCGTCCTCGACCACCGCCAGGCCATAGCCGCGGCGGAATACCGGCTTTCCGTCATGCAGCACCAGTACGGCGGCGCCGGGCACCTGGCCGTCGTAGGCCTGCATCAGGCCGTCGATGCCCGCATCCGGTGGGGTCAGCACCGGAGCGGCGGAGGTGGCCAGCGGCAGCAGGCCCAGCACGATGGCGAACAGGGCGACGGCAGGACGCATGGCGGCTCCGGAAGGGTCAGGGTGACGGGGCGGGCGTGGCGCTGGCCGGCTGGGCCATCCAGCGTTCCATCTTGCGGTCCAGCACGTCCAGCGGCATCGAGCCGTCCTTCAGCAGTTCGGCGTGGAAGCGGCGCAGGTCGAAGGCGGCGCCCTGGCGCGCCTTGGCCTTGTCGCGCAGGGCAACAATGGTGGTCAGGCCAGCCACGTTGGACAGCGCCTGGCCGGGCTGGGCCATGATCCGCTCGACTTCGGCGTTGGCATCGTCGCTGCTCATGTCCACGGTCTTCTGCAGGTAGGTGACAGCCTGCTGCTTGCTCCAGCCCTGGGCGTTCACGCCGGTATCGGCCACCACGCGGGCGGCGCGCAGCAGGCGCGAGTACAGGTAGCCGATGCGGTCGTAGGGATCGGTGTAGATGCCCAGGTCTTCGCCCAGCGTTTCGGCGTAAAGGCCCCAGCCTTCGACGAAGGCGAGGTCGCCACCGAGGCGGCGGAAGCGCGGCAGCTTGGCCAGCTCCTGCTGCAGGCCCAGCTGCACGTGGTGGCCGGGGATCGCTTCATGCAGGTACTGCACCGGCACGTTCCAGCGCTTGCGGCTGGGCAGGTCGCGGGTGTTCACGTACAGCACCGCGGATTGCCCGGGCAGTGCCGGCTGGTAGGCCGCGGCCGCGGCGGTCAGTGCACGCTCCGGTTCCACCGCGCGTACGTCCAGCGGCGCCTTCGGCATCGTATCCAGCACCTGCGGCAGGCGTGCGTTGACCTGCTGCTGCACCTGGCGGTAACGGTTGATCAGCGCGTTGGCATCGCCGTACTGGAACTGGCGGTCGTTGCGCATGCTGCGCAGGAGCTTGGTGGGGGTGCCGCGCAGCTTGGCATCCTTCATCACCGTGGCGATCTGGGCCTGCAGTTCCTGCACGCGTTGTTCGCCCAGCGCGTGCAGCTGCGCGGCGGTCTGGTCGCTGGCGGTGGTCTGCACGATCAGGTTGGCGTACCAGGCCTGGCCATCGGGCAGAGCGCCCAGGCCACTGCTGGCGCGGGTGGCGGGCAGGTATTCGGTAGCGATGAAGCCGCGCAGGGCGCGGTAGGCCGGCATGATGCGCAGTTCGATCATGCGCTTGTACTCGGCGCTGATGCGCGCCTTGTCCTCAGCCGGGATGGTGTTCGGCATGGTACGGATCGGCGACCAGAAGATGCTTTCCTCGGCGGTCGGCTTGATCACTGCATCCAGCTGCGGCAGCACTTTTTCCATCAGGTCGCGCGGCTGTACCACGCCGGCCTTCATGCCCTGGCGCATGTTGTCGATGGCCTGGTCGAACAGCTCGGGAATGCCCAGCGAACGGCGCGACCAGGTGTCGTAGTCCTGCACGGTGTTGAACGGCTGCGCGCCGGCACCGGCACCGAGAATCGCCATGATGCTGCCGATGTTGTAGTACTGGCTGATCGGCATCATCCAGCTCGGGTAGCGCTCGGCGGCCAGCGAGGCGCGTGCGTCGCGCACGAAGATCTCGTAGCTGAGCAGGTCCTGGCCCTGCAGGCCGTCACTGCCGAGCTTCTCGACCTTGCCCAGCCATTGCGTGGTGAAGTCGTGCGACTGCTGGCGCCAGGCGGCGGACAGGATGTTGGGCAGCTGGTCGTTGTAGCGGGGTTCGCCTTGGAAGGTGGCCTGCAGCGGGTTCAACCGCATCGAGGCATCCCAGTATTCGTCGTACAGGCGCTCCAGCTGTACCTGCTTGGGTACGGCACGGGCCGGCGCGACCGGGCGCGGCGCGGCGCGGCGTGCCGAGCTGCCACGTGCCGGCGCGGTGGCGCGGGCGGGCTTGGCCTTGGGCTTGGCAGCCTGGCGGGTCTGCGCGGCGGCAGGGCGGCTGGCCTTCTTCTTCGCTGCTTCGGCCGACGGCACGGCACTGAACAGGAACAACGCGGCGATGGCGGCGGCCAGGGCGCGGGTGGGATGCGGCATCAGGAGCTTCCGTGGAACACAGACCGTGGAGCTTGCACGATCCGGCCGCGTACGGCCAGCGTGAAGGCGCAGTCAGCTTGACGTCGCTGGGGCTTCAGTCAGCCGCCGCCGCAGCGCGCAACGCAGCGGCCCTGTCTGCGCCCAGATAGCGGGTGATCGCACGCCGCATCAGGTACAGCAGCGGAATCAAGGCAATCGCAAAGCCCATCTTGTAGATGTAGTTGACGCTGCTGACGGCCAGGAACAGCGAGGTCGGCCAGTGCTGCGGTCCGAGCACGAAGGCGATCCAGATCACCACGAAGCTGTCCACCACCTGCGAGATCGCGGTGGACCCGGTCGCACGCAGCCACACGTGGCGCTCGCCGGTGGCCTGGCGGATGCGATGGAACACCGCCACGTCGATCAGCTGGCCGAGCAGGAAGGCCACCAGCGAACCGGCGATGGTCCACATGCCCTGGCCGAACACCGCTGCGAATGCGGCCTGGTAGTCCGGCACGCCGTGGCCGTCCATCGAGGTGACCCACCAGCTGGCCGGTGCCAGCGAGATCGCCGCGAAGGCGAACAGGAAGCCATAGGCGATCAGCACCACGGCCAGCCACGAGATGAAGCGCACGCCGCGCTTGCCGAAAAACTCGTTGATGGTGTCGGTCATGATGAACACCACCGGCCACAGCAGGGTGCCGGCGGTGAAGCTGAGCGAGCCGGTCTGGCCGAACAGGTTCCAGTTCAACGGATCGATGCCGAGCGTGTCTTCCAGCGCGAAGATCTTCACTCCGATCAGCTCGGCCAGCACCGCATTGCCGCAGAAGAACGCGGCCAGCACGATGAACAGCAGGACCGCGCGGTCCTGCAGCGGGCGCTCGATCGGCGCCGCGGTCATTCGCTGCGATCGCCGGCGCGCGTGAACGGAACGCTGGACGGCGCGACGGCGCCGCCGGAAATGATGAAGCTCATGGCCTGGTCGACGGTCCAGTCGGTCGGGGTCAGCAGCTCCACCGGCACGATTTCCAGGTAGCCCGAAGTCGGGTTCGGCGTGGTTGGCACGTACACCGCGGCCAGTTCACGGTCGGTGCCGTGTTCCTTGATCACGCGGGTGACCAGCCCGACCGACTTCATGTCGCGGTGCGGGAAGTCGATCAGCACCACGCGCTGGGTGCTGCCCGGTTCGGTCTGCAGCATGTCCAGCAGCTTCTTGGCGCTGTCGTAGATGATGCTGGCCAGCGGAATGCGCTTGATGACCGCGCCCACCCAGCGCAGCAGGCGCTGGCCGAGCACGCGGCGGCTGGCCACGCCCACCGCCAGGATCACCAGCAGGGTGGCCAGCAGGGCGATGGTGTCCTGGATCCACTCGGCACGGACCCAGCCGAGGTAGTGCGGAAAGCTCGTCGCGATCTGCTCGGAAAGCGGCACCACCAACGGGCTGGAAATGCCCGACAGCAGCACGAACACGAACTTGACCACGACCCAGGTCAGCCAGATCGGCAGCAGGGTGAGCAGGCCGGTCAGGAACAGGCGCTGCAGGGAGGGGCGGGGGACCAGGGCGGGGGCTTCGAGCGACATGTGCGCATTGTAGCGGTCACGGCCGGTCGATTACGCTGGGGAATCGACTGCGGCAACGGCACATGGAAGGGAAGCTGTGTTGAAGATTCTGCGCGGACTGGGTTGGACCCTGGCAGGCCTGCTGGTGCTGGCCATCGTGGTGTGGTGCGCCTCGCGCATGTGGCCGGTGCCGGAATCGCGGTTGCAGGCGCAGCAGCGGCTGGAGGCACGCCTGCCCTTCCACGGCCACAACGGCTTCGCGCTGCTGTGGACGCTCGCGTTCGACGATCTCGACACACACCAGCGCGAACAGGCGTTGGCCGCGGATGTGCAGCGTTGGGAGGCGGATCCGCGCGGCAATGGCGGCGCCGGACCGCAGCTGGCGGAGGACCACGACGAGCTGCGATCGCGGCCGGCGGCCAGCTGCGGACCGACCGCCAGCGACTGCCTGGGCCAGGTGCGCGCCGATCCGCAGCGCTTCATTGATGCCCACGCTGGCCACCAGCAGCTGCATGCGCGCTTGGACCAGCTGGCCGATGCGGACCACTTCGCATCGCCGTTCCGGCCCATGGGCGATGGCATCCTGGTGCCGCTGCCGACCTATGGCCTGATGGTCGATGCCACCAGCGCACGCGCGCTGGCCTATGTGCAGGGCGATATCGACGGTGCGTTGCGTGGCAGTTGCCGGGGCCTGCAGTTGGGCCGCCGGCTGGTGACGGGCGGCAGTTACCTGGTGGAGAGCATCATCGGTGCCAGCCTGGTGCAGGCCAATGCCCAGCTGCTGGCCGACATGCTGGTCGAGCTGCCGGCCGACCATCCGCTGCCAGCGGAATGCGAGCAGGCGATGCAGCCGATGCTGGCCGCCGAACAGAGCCTGTGCCGGGCGATGCAGGGTGAGTACGCGATGAGCCGGGCCGCGATCGAAACCTCGGCGCAGGAATTCGGCGGGGTGCTGGTACTCGATCGCAGCAGCACCCTGGCGCGCGCGGCGGGCAATCTGGGCTGGGCCTGCGGCTCGGCGGCCATGGCGGCGCTGGAAGCGGATCGCCCGCTGCCGGTCCCGGCACCGCCGCCGCATGACTTCGGCTGCCTGTCGAACATCATGGGGTGCGTGCTGACCGATATCGCCCGCCCGGTCTATCCCGCCTATTCGTCACGGACCCAGGATGCCGCCGCGATGGTGCGGCTGATCGGCGCGCAGCGCTGGCTGCGGCAGCAGGCGGAGGAGCCGGTGGATGCGTTGCAGCGCCTGCCTGCCCAGTTCCGCTCGCCGGTGCGGGCACCGCAGCTGTCGGCCGATGGCCGCCGCCTCCAGGTGCCGCGGCGTTCACCGTCGCGCAGCACCGACGAGAGCCCATGGCTGTCGGTGCCGCTGGTGATGGAGAACGCCCCGGGCGCTGCTGCGCGCGACTGATCAGCGGCTCAGTCGCTGCCCGCCAGCGGATCGAATGCCCAACCATCACCGATGGTCTGCAGTGTCCAGCGGCGACGGCTCTGCAGGGGCTCCCAGCGCACGCTGTCCTTGTCGTCCTCGATGCTGCCTTCGCTCCGCTTCACCTTGCGGGTGGAGAAGTTCACGCTCACCGATTCGGTCTGCCCGGAATTGCGCATCACCGAGTTCTGGTCGTAGCCGATCAGCACAAAGGCATCGTCCTGCCAGCGGAAGGTGAAGGCGGTCGTTCCCATTGACCAGCTTCCCGCGCTGGCGAATGAGAACAGCGCGACCTTCAGGGTGCCGCGCTGGATGCTGACGTTGCCGTCTTCGAGCGGGTCGCTCATCACCGGATTGTCCGGGCGCGGTATCAGCTGGTGGTCCTGCACCGCCAGCACATAGCCGGAGGGGCGCGACCACGCCACGACGAGAATGCGCGGGTTGCTGTCGTACGGCGAGGGGCCGAAGCCATCGTGCTCGATGACGTTGCGTGGCTCCTGCTGGCGCAGCACCAGCACCAGGTCCGCGCGGCCATCCTGGTCGAGATCGCCTTCGACACTCGATTCAAGTGTCCAGCCCTGGGGTACGAAACCGGCGGCAGTGGCCGCCTGGGCTGGCAGCGTCGGATACCGCACCGGTGGCAGGTCGAGGGCGTGGGCGCTGAAGGACAGGGTGGTCAGCAGTGTGGCAAGTGCATACGGGCGCATCGGAGCCTCCATGGCAGGGAGGCAGAGGATAGCGCCCGCGTGCTGGATCAGCGTGCGTGCGGCTTCAACCGCAGGTAGACCTGCTTGCGTACCTGGGCGACCACCTCGCCGCTTTCGTCGACGACATCGTTGCTGAACCAGCGCAGCACCTTCTCACCGCCAGCCGCTTCGGCACGCAGTTCATCCAGCAATGCATCGTCGATGCGGAACGAGGTGCGCACCGTGCCCCGGCCAGGCTTGAGGAAATCGATCGCGCCGGCCCGGTCCCACACGTAGTAGTCACGGCCCAGGATGTGCAGCAGGCCCAGCATCCAGAACGGATCGGTCATCGCGAACAGGCTGCCGCCGAAATGCGTGCCCACGTAGTTGCGGTTCCAGGGCCGCATCCGCAGTGCCACGTCGATCTGCCGGTAATCGGGCGTGATCCGGGTGACGTGGATGCCGGTGAACAGGAACGGCGGCCAGAGGTTGATGCCGAAGCGGAACAGGCGGGCGTTCATGCGGGTCCGGGGCGCGAGGCGAGGTGCCCAGTCTAACCATTCGCATGCGTATGTTGCACCCCGGGGGGTCACGTCCCGCCGTCGATCATGTACCCGTCGCGGCCGTTGGCCTTGGCCTGGTACAGGGCGGTGTCGGCGCCCTCCACGAAATGGTGCGGTTGCAGGTCACCGTCGGGCACGCGGGTGAATACACCGATGGTGAGCGTGACGCCGTCATCGCTGCCATCGCCCGGCGCCGGCAGTGCACGCACGCAGGCAATCAGGTCCTCGATCACCCGGCGCGCGCCCTCGGCCGGCGTATCCGGCAGCACCAGTGCGAATTCGTCGCCACCGTAGCGCGCCGCCATGTCGCGCGGGCGACGGGCATGCGCGCCGATCAGGCGGGCGACATCACGCAGCACGCGGTCACCGACCTGGTGGCCATGGCGGTCGTTGTGGCGCTTGAAGTGGTCGACGTCGATCAGCGCCAGGCTCAATGGCTTGCCACTGCGCCGCGCGGCATCGCATTCCTGCTGCAGTGACTGCTCGAAGCGCAGGCGGTTGCCCAGGCCGGTGAGGGCATCGCGGTTGGCCAGGCGGTGCCAGGCGGAGATCCGCCACACCGCCCAGACCAGCAGTGCCAGCACCACGCCCAGCATTGCGCTGGCCGGTGCCCACCACAGGTCTCCCGTGCGCAGCAGCAGCCAGCTCAGCAGCGGTGGCATCGGCAATGAACACAGCGCGGCCAGCCAGGGCAGGCGCAGGCCGAGCAGGATCACGCACAGCGCCACCAGCACGCCGCTGATGGCGTGCTGCCACGCGTGCGGCAGCACATCGATCTGCTTGTGCTGCAGCAGCATCGAGGTGATGTTGGCCTGGTATTCGCTGCCGCTCATCCAGAATTCGCGGGTGGTCGGGGTCAGCAGGCGAGGGGCGATGCCGCTCGCCGTCATGCCGACCACGATGCGGCGGCCATGCAGCATCGCCATGTCCACGTGGCCATCGAGCACGTCCGCATAGGACACCTGCGGCAACCGCTCGGGCGGGCCGGCGTAGCGCACGCGTACGTAATCGTCGCGACGCCATTGATAGGGCGAGCCCAGCGCCGGGTCGGGGTCGGGCAGGCCGTGTACCGCACCCGCAGGCAGGTCGGCCAGTGCCAGGCCCAGTGCCGGCCAATGCGGTTGGCCGATGCCGGCGTGCAGATAGACGCCGCGGGCGACGCCGTCGCCATCCACCTCGACATCGGTGTGGCCGATCGCGGCGGCACTGGCGGCGATCTGCGGGATCGGCAGCATTTCCTCGGCCATGCGGTCGCCGGCCGCCGGTGCCGCCAGCACCGGCAGCACCACCCGGCCATTGCGTCGGATCGCCGCCGCCAGCTCGTCATCCTGGCGGCTGTCGCGACGGTCGGGTTCGGACAGCATCAGGTCGAGCGCAACGCGTTCGGCGCCGGCATCGGTCAGGCGGTCCAGCAGGCGGGCGTGCACCGAGCGCGGCCAGGGCCACTGGCCGATACGCTGCAGGCTGCCTTCGTCGATGGCCACGATCAGCACGCTGGGGTCGGGGCGGTAGTCCCAGTTGCCGACCAGCGCGTCATAGGCCGCCTCGTCCTGCCGCCACAGCCATTGGCCCTGGCTGGCCACGACGGTCAGCACGCCGGCAAGCAGGGCCAGCAGGATCCGCTTCGACCATGGCAGCGGCGAACGCCTCACAACAACAGCCAGAGCAGCAGCGCACCGCCACCGGCGCCGTAGCACAGGCGGCATGGCAGCGGGATCTGTTGGGCCGGGGAGAAATCGCCGGCGTGGCCGTCATCGTCGACGTACTGCACGCGTACGTGCAGGGTGCCGCTCCACGGGCGCTTGAAGCTCACCTGCGGCTGGGCCACGGTCTCGTCGACCAGCGGCGCCTTGAAGTCACCGCGGCGATCCACCTGCACCCGGTAGCGCTGGCCTTCGCTGCCGGCCTGCCAGCGCAGCGTCAGCTCGCCGTGCGCGGCCTCGGGCGGTTGCAGGGCTGGGTCCACCGGCTCGTTGCTCAGCTGCAGCGGCAGCGCCTGGCCGTAGCGGCCCTGGTGGCCTTCGGCGTCGCGCGAGGCCACGCGCCAGTAATACTGGCCGGGCGGCAGCGGTTGCGCCAGGCGCAGGTCGGTCGCATGGGTGGCCTGCTCCTGCAGTGGCTGCTGGAAGCCGGGTTCGGCGGCGATCTGCAGCACGCTGCTGCGCGCACCGGGGGCCTGGCTCCAGCGGAACCGTGGGCGGTCGCTGTTGATCGTCTGCCCATGCAGCGGCGATACGGTCAGCGGCGGCGGCGGCTGGTCGCTGAGTTCGAAATCGGCGCTCGCATCCAGGCCTTCGACGCCCTGTGCGTCGACCGCGCGCAACAGGATGCGCAGCTGGCCGGGCGGCAGGTCGCCGATCGCCAGCCGGGTGTCGGCGGTGGTGGCGGCGAACAGCAGGATCTCCGGCGTTGCTGCCTGCACCACTTCCACCCGGTAGTGATCGGCGCCAGCGACCGGTTCCCAGGCAAGCAGGGTCGGCAGCGGCGCAAGGCGCAGCGCGTCATTGCGCAGCGTCGGCGCCGGCAGCAGGGCCGAGACCGCGGCGGGAGCCGCATCGGCGCTGCTGCTGCGGGTGGCCTGGCCCGGCCGGACCAGGCGCTGGCCATGGGGGTTGCCGACCTGCACCTTGCCCTGCAGGACCTCGGTGGCGCCGACGTGCCCGGTATCCCCGGCGCTGACCCGGAACACCGTGCCGCGCACGCTGCTGGTCGCGGTGGGCGCATCGATGATGTAACGCGAGGCCGGACCGCGCGCCGGCGTTACCCGGTTGCTGGCACGTCCCTGCTGCAGGCGCAGGCGGGTGTCGACCATGCCGGTGTGGCCGTAGCGGCTCAGCTGGTCCAGGCGCAGGCGCGAGTATTCGCGCAGCTGCAGGCGCGAGGCATCGGCGAATTCCAGGGTGATGCTGGAATCGCCCTCGGTCTCCACGGTGTCACCGATATGCAGCTGCTCGCCGGCCTGGATGGCACGGGTCGCGGTGCCATCGGCACCGGACAGCTCGACCTTGCCGCGCACGGACAGCACCCGGGCCGGCGCCGGTTCGGTGCGCAGCCAGCTGATCGGGAAGCGCAGCAGCTGGCCCGGCGGCAACTGGTAGGGGTTGTCGATGCGGTTGTGCTGCTGCAGCTGCTGCCAGCGCACCGAGGGTTTCAGGTACAGCCCACCCAGGTCCCACAGGGTATCGCCGGGGCGGACCCGGTAGTTCCAGTCCTGGGCGCCGGCGATGGCAGGCAGCAGGAACAGGGCGCAGAGCAGGGCGCCCGTTAAACGCATGGCGAACGACAGAGAGCGGACGACGGTCACAGTTTGCAATCCCGGCAATGCGGGGGTGCAGCTGCAAGACCCCATGGCCCCGACCTCATCCCCCCGAACGGATCGTGGCGACCGCAAGGCCGCCAGCGCGCGCATTATTGCCCGCGTTCAGTGCAGGGATTCTGAACGGAGCGGGCTCCCGTTCAGAACAGCAGCGACGCCATCCTGCGGCGGTACTGGCCCACCAGGTCCTCGTCCGAGATCACATTGAAGGCGTCGATCAAGGCTTTGCGTGGCAGGCCTTCCTCGAATCCACGGTCGATCCGCAGCATTTCCAGGAACTGCGCCAGTGCCGCCTCGTCATGGCCGCCGAGCAGCAGCTGCACGCCGCGCAGGTGGCGGGCCTTGAGATCCTTGCCATCGGCGGCGATGCGGGCTTCCAGCACGTCGGCCGCCGGGGCATCCTTCAGCGCGGCGGCGAAGGCCAGGCGGGCGCGGGCGCGCACGGCGCGGTCGTCGGTGGCCAGATTGGCCGGCAGGCCGTCGATCAGGGTGCCGGCCTCGTCCACGCCGCCGATCTGCAGCAGGGCCAGGGCGAGGTCGAGCTTCAGCTCATCCTTGTCCGGCTCGGCGGCGATCTGCGCGCGCAGTACGTCGACCTGCGCCTGCGGGTCCAGCGGGGCGTCATCTTCAGGGGCGGCATCGCCGACATCGGCCGGCACGATGCCGTGCTGGGCCAGGAACTCACGCAGCTGGCCTTCCGGAATGGCACCGGGGAAGCCGTCCACCAGCTGGCCGCCCTTGACCAGGAACACAGTCGGTACCGAGCGGATCTGGAAGGCCGCAGCGATCTGCTGTTCCTTGTCGACATCGACCTTGGCCAGCTCGAAGGCACCGTTGTACTCGGCAGCCAGCTTTTCCAGCATCGGGCCCAGGGTCTTGCACGGCCCGCACCAGGTGGCCCAGAAGTCGACCAGCACTGGCGTCTGCAGCGACTTCTGCAGGACTTCGGCCTCGAAGGTCGCAGTGGTGGCGTCGAATACGTAGGTCGTCTCGGTCATGGGGGAGGCATCGCTTGGCATCTGGAGACCGATTCTATGGTGACGATCGATGTCGGTCTCAACCCCGCCATCACGGAGTACGCCCCCGAGGTGGTGTTGGCGGGCCCGCAGGCCCGCCGTGACACCCTTATGAGCGCGGCAAGCAGTACAGCTCGTGGATCACCCACTGGCCGGAGGCGACAGGCTTCGACGCCGAGGTGCGCTTGAAGTACTCGGCCTCGGCCGCCTGCAGGTTGGCGGCACTAACGCTCCCCATCAGGGTGCCGTTGTTCTGGGAGCTCGCCGGCCCGATCTTGGCGTAGCAGTTGAATTCGGCGGCCTGGACGGTGCCGGCCAGGCCAAGGCTGAGCGCGGTGGCGATGAGGATGCGTTGGATCATGGGGAACTCCCGACATGGCGGAACTGCCATGCGCCGAGCATCACGGCTGGGGCAGCGGGCGGACATCGAATTGATCTGAAATGCGTCGCGCTTGGCGCATCGCGTCGCTGCCGCGACAATGCGGTGATCCATTCCTTTCCGGGTGATTGCGCGTAATGTCCGTGGTCCGGCTTGATCGTTGGTTGGGGCTGCTTGCGGCCGTCGTATTCGTCCTGGCCGTGGCCGGCTTCGGTGCCGGCCTGGAGGGTTATGCGCAGGCCCGCCACCCGGTGGCGTTGCTGGGCGCGCGCGGTGTGCCGCATGCGCTGCCCTTCAATCTGCTGGGTTTCGTGCTGACCGGCGTGCTGGCGGCAGTGGTGGCTGAGCGCCTGCGTCGCGGCCTGCCCACCACCGCCGGCTGGGCGCCGCGGGTCGGCAGCCAGATGCTGCTGCTGGCCGGTCTGGCCTTTGCCGCGATGGGGCTGCTGCCACTGGACGTGGACGACCTGCACGGGCCCGCCAGCCAGCTGCATGCCAGCGCCTGGATGATCTGGGTGCTGGGTTTCGTCGCCGGCACCGTGCTGCTGGGCGTGTCCCATCTGCGCCAGGCGCATGGCCGGGCACTGGGCGCATTGGCCCTGGGCTGCGGCGTGCTGGCCGCGCTGGCGGCGTTTGCCCTGCAGGGCACGCTGCCGGCGCCGATGGCACAACGGCTCGCCTTCGCCTGCTGGCTGGTCTGGCTGGCGGCGGCCCTGCCGTTTGCGTCGCGCCCCTGAGGGCGCGGCGGCTGCCGCGCCCAGCCAGGGTCAGGGTTGCTGATAGCACTTCATCTCGAAGCCAACAGGGCCGAAGGTGTCATAGATCCAGGCGATGGTCTGGTTGATGGCGTCCTGCTGGGTGTCTGCATCCACGGTGTGGAAGCCGGAATTGCCCGGTTCGCCGGTGATGATGTAGGCGCAGTTGAAGGTGGCGGCCTGTGCGCTGGCGACACCGCACAGCGCCAGGGTAGTGGCCAACAGGGCCTGTTGCAGCAGTTTCATGGTGGATCTCCGGTGGAAGGCTCCGGGTGACAGCCAGCAGCCGGCGGGGCAGGGAGCCGGCTGGCCCGCGGGTTCAGGTTTGGTCGCAGCGGGTCTGGTGGGCAGAGGGAAACTCCGCACCTGGTGTAGGCCATTGCGGTGGCGGCGCTCTAGAGTGACCCGCGTCGCGCTTGCCTGGAAACGCCGTTCCACCGCGGCGCGCGCCCGGCCGAGGGCGCGCGCAGTTGGCTGCAACCCGGCAGGGCCTATCGCGACAGCGGCGCGCCCTGGCGGGGCAGGATTGGAGCCATTTGCCGCACTGCGGTACGCTGTACCGCTTTGCCGCCGCATCCGCGTGTTCCATGACCAGCGCTGAAACCAACGCCTACGACCCGCAGCAGGTTGAATCCGCCGCCCAGCAGTACTGGGACGCCACCCGTGCCTTCGAGGTCGACGAGACTTCGGACAAGCCGAAGTACTACTGCCTGTCGATGCTTCCGTACCCGTCCGGTGCGCTGCACATGGGCCACGTGCGCAACTACACGATCGGCGACGTGATCAGCCGCTACAAGCGCATGACCGGCCACAACGTGCTGCAGCCGATGGGCTGGGACGCGTTCGGCCTGCCGGCGGAAAACGCTGCGATCAAGAACAAGACCGCGCCGGCGGCGTGGACCTACAAGAACATCGACCACATGCGCAGCCAGCTGAAGTCGCTGGGCTACGCCATCGACTGGTCGCGCGAGTTCGCCACCTGCCGTCCGGACTATTACGTCCACGAACAGCGCATGTTCACCCGCCTGATGCGCAAGGGCCTGGCCTATCGCCGCAACGCGGTGGTGAACTGGGACCCGGTCGACCAGACCGTGCTGGCCAACGAGCAGGTCATCGACGGCCGCGGCTGGCGTTCCGGCGCGCTGGTGGAGAAGCGTGAGATCCCGCAGTGGTTCCTGCGCATCACCGATTACGCCCAGGAACTGCTGGACGGCCTGGACGAGCTGGATGGCTGGCCGGAATCGGTCAAGACCATGCAGCGCAACTGGATCGGCCGTTCCGAAGGCCTGGAGATCCAGTTCGACGTGCGCGATGTCGATGGCAGTGCGCTGGACCCGCTGCGCGTGTTCACCACCCGCCCGGACACGGTGATGGGCGTGACCTTCGTGTCGATCGCCGCCGAGCACCCGCTGGCGCTGCATGCGGCGAAGAACAACCCGGAACTGGCGGCGATGCTGGCCGACCTGAAGCAGGGCGGCGTGTCCGAGGCTGAACTGGAAACCCAGGAAAAGCGCGGCATGGACACCGGCCTGCGCGCGCTGCATCCGGTCACCGGCGAGCCGGTGCCGGTGTGGGTCGCCAACTTCGTGCTGATGGGCTACGGCACCGGCGCGGTGATGGCCGTTCCGGGCCATGACCAGCGCGACAATGAAGTGGCCAACAAGTACGGCCTGCCGATCAAGCAGGTCATCGCCCTGAAGGATGCGCGTACCGAAGAGGAGCGCAGCTGGGACGGCAGCCGCTGGCAGGACTGGTACAGCGACAAGAGCCGTGCCTTCGAGCTGGTGAATTCGGCCGAGTTCGACGGCCTGGATTTCCAGGGCGCTTTCGAAGCGCTGGCCGAACGTTTCGAGCGCAAGGCCCAGGGCCAGCGCCGCGTCAACTACCGCCTGCGCGACTGGGGCGTGAGCCGCCAGCGCTACTGGGGCTGCCCGATTCCGGTGATCTACTGCGCCAAGTGCGGCGCGGTGCCGGTGCCGGAAGAACAGCTGCCGGTGGTGCTGCCGGAAGACGTGGCCTTCGCCGGTACCGGCTCGCCGATCAAGACCGACCCGGAATGGCGCAAGACCACCTGCCCGGACTGCGGCGGCGCGGCCGAGCGCGAGACCGACACCTTCGACACCTTCATGGAGTCGAGCTGGTACTACGCCCGCTACACCTCGCCGGGTGCCCGTGATGCGGTCGACAAGCGTGGCAACTACTGGCTGCCGGTCGACCAGTACATCGGTGGCATCGAGCACGCGATCCTGCACCTGATGTATTTCCGCTTCTACCACAAGCTGCTGCGCGACGCGCGGATGGTGGACAGCAACGAGCCGGCGCGCAACCTGCTGTGCCAGGGCATGGTGATCGCCGAAACCTATTACCGCCCGAACCCGGACGGCTCGAAGGACTGGATCAACCCGGCCGATGTGGAAGTGCAGCGCGACGAGCGCGGCCGCATCACCGGTGCCACCCTGATCGCCGACGGCCAGCCGGTGGTGGTCGGTGGCACCGAGAAGATGTCCAAGTCGAAGAACAATGGCGTGGACCCGCAGGCGATGGTCGGCAAGTACGGCGCCGACACCGTGCGCCTGTTCTCGATGTTCGCCGCGCCGCCGGAACAGTCGCTGGAGTGGAACGAAGCCGGCGTGGACGGCATGGCCCGCTTCCTGCGTCGCCTGTGGGCCCAGGTGCAGAAGCACGCCGCCGACGGTGCCGCCCCGGCACTGGATGCCGCAGTGCTGGATGCCAACCAGAAGGCGTTGCGCCGCAAGACCCACGAAACCATCGGCAAGGTCGGTGACGACTATGGCCGCCGCCACAGCTTCAACACCGCGATCGCGGCGGTGATGGAGCTGATGAACGCGCTGGCCAAGTTCGAGGACGGCAGCGAGCAGGGCCGCGCGGTGCGCCAGGAAGCGCTGCAGGCCATCGTGCTGCTGCTCAACCCGATCACCCCGCATGCCAGCCACGCCCTGTGGCAGGTGCTGGGCCATGGCGAGACGCTGCTGGAAGACCAGCCGTTCCCGCAGGCCGACAGCAGCGCGCTGGTGCGCGATGCGCTGACCCTGGCGGTACAGGTCAACGGCAAGCTGCGTGGCACCATCGAGGTGGCGGCCGATGCCGCGCGCGAGCAGGTCGAGGCGCTGGCCCTGGCCGAGCCCAATGCGGCCAAGTTCATGGAAGGCCTGACGGTGCGCAAGATCATCATCGTCCCCGGCAAGATCGTGAACATCGTCGCTGCCTGATGTCCCCCGCACCGGTCACCCGCGCGGTGGCCGGTGCCTTTCCAGAAGCAGGGCCGGGTGCCTGATGGCCCTGCATTCACGCGGCTTCGGGCACGCTGTGTGTTGCCGTGATCGCCCGGCTCCGCCAGACTGTCTCCATGACCCGAATCCTGCTTGCCCTCGTTCTTGTCCTCGGCCTCGCCGGCTGCGGTTTCCATCTGCGCAACAAGCTGATGCTGCCGACCGACACCGCCCCGGTGAAGGTGGTCTCCACCGCCCCGTACAGTGAACTGGTCAAGCTGCTCAACCGCAGCCTGCTGGCCTCCGGTGCCAAGCTGGCCGATGAGGACAGCAAGGAACCCAGCGCCCAGCTGCAGGTGCTGTCCGAGCGCTGGGGTGACCTGCCGATCGCCATCGACTCGCAGGGCCGTGCACAGGAATACAGCCTGCGCTACGCCGTGATCTTCATCTTCCGCCGCGAGGATGGCAGCGAACTGGTGCCGCAGCAGGTGATCGAACTGTCGCGCGACTATGTGTCGCCGCCGACCGACGCCACCGGTACCACCACCGAACGCGAAATCCTGGCCACGGAGCTGCGCCGGGAAATGTCCGCCTCGATCATCCGCCGTATCGACAGCGTGGTCCGCGCCGAGATCGAGAAGGGAGGCAGCCTGTCCGCGCCGAAGGCCAGGCCGATCGAGGGTGCGGTGCCGGCCGCGCCGGCCGCCGCCGTCAAGCACTGAGCGGCAGCGACGATGGAACTGCGTCCGGAGCAGCTGGCAAGCCAGGGCGCTGACACCCCGTTGGCGCCGGTGTACCTGATCGCAGGCCCGGAAACGCTGCGCGTGCTGGAGGCGGCGGATGCCGTCCGCGCGCGCGCGCGCGCCTCGGGCATCGGCGAACGCGAAGTGTTCGACGCCGACGGGCGAGATTTCGACTGGAACCAGCTCGACGCCAGCTTCAATGCGCCCAGCCTGTTCAGCGCCCGCCGCCTGGTCGAGGTGCGCCTGCCCAGTGGCAAGCCTGGCAAGGACGGCGCCGAGGTGATCAGCCAGTTCTGCGCCAATCCGGCGCCGGACGTGGTGCTGATGATCACCGCCAATGAATGGAGCAAGGCCCATCAGGGCAAGTGGGCCGAGGCGGTCAGCCGCATCGGCGTGCTGTCGGTGGCCTGGGCGATCAAGCCGCACGAACTGCCGGACTGGATCGAGCGCCGCCTGCGCGGCAAGGGCCTGCGTGCCGACCCGGCCGCCGTGCAGCGCCTGGCCGAGCGGGTGGAGGGCAACCTGCTGGCCGCCGCCCAGGAAATCGACAAGCTGGCGCTGTTGGCCGATGGCCAGCCGCTGGATGTGGAGCGGATGGAGTCGCTGGTGGCTGATGCTGCCCGCTACGACGTGTTCCGGCTGGTGGAGGCGACGTTCTCCGGCCAGCCACCGGCCGTGCTGCGCATGCTGGCTGGCCTGCGCGGCGAGGGCGAAGCGGTGGCCGCACTGATGCCGATCGTGATCCGTGAACTGCTGGCCGGTGCCGGCCTGGCCCGGGTACAGGCCCGTGGCGGCAACCTGGCCGCCGAAATGAAATCGCGTGGTATCTGGGAATCGCGGCAGGCGCCCTACAAGCGCGCGCTGCAGCGGCACCCGGAAGGCAAGCGCTGGGAACGCTTCGTGGCCGAAGCCGGTCTGGTCGACCGCATCGCCAAGGGGCGGGCCGACGGCGATGCCTGGCTGGCGCTGGAGCGCCTGCTGGTGGCCGTGGCCGAACCGCGTGCCGTGCGCCTGCTGGCGCGGGCCTGAGCGATGAGCCTGCGGATCTATTACGGGGGCACCTTCGATCCGGTGCACCTGGGGCACCTGGCAATCGCGCGGGCCGCCCGGGACGAACTGCAGGTGGCCGTGCGCATGTTGCCGGCAGGCGATCCGCCGCACCGTGCGGTGCCCGGCGCCACCGCCGAGCAGCGCTGCACCATGTTGTCGCTGGCCATCGGCGACGAGCCGGGCCTGCTGCTGGACCGCCGTGAACTGGACCGTGCCACGCGCTATCCCGGTCGTCCGTCCTACACCGTCGATACCCTGCGCGAGCTGCGTGGCGAGCTGGGCCCGAGCCGGCCGCTGGCCTGGCTGGTGGGCGCCGACAGCCTGCTGGGCCTGTCCGGCTGGCACGAATGGGAGGCCCTGTTCGGGCTGGCCCACTTCGTGGTGGCCGAACGGCCGGGCAGCCCGTTGCAGGCGTCGATCGACGGCGAACTGGGGCGTGCCCTGCAGGGGCGCTGGGCCGACAATGAGCAGGCCCTGTTCGCCAGCCCGGCCGGGCGCATCCTGCGCCTGCACCACCCGCTGCGCGAGGAGTCGGCCAGTGCCGTGCGCTCGCAGATCGCCGCCGGTGGCCCCTGGCGTGCCCTGCTGCCGCCGGCCGTCGCGGACTACGTCGCTGCACACGGGCTGTACCGCCCGGCCACAGCGTGAATGGCGCGGCCGCGCCATCCCCGTATAATCGCCCCCACGTTTATCGAGTCGATCCACTTTGAGCAACCAGACCCAGCCCCAGACCATCAAGGTCGATCTGCCCAGCCCGCCGCCGTCCGTGCCGGAACTGCTGGCCAGCGTCCGCCAAGCCACCGAAGACCTGAAGGCCAAGGACCTGGTCGAGATCGACGTGCGCGGCCGGTCCAGCGTTGCCGACTACATGATCGTCGTTTCGGGCACCTCGACCCGCCACGTCAAGTCGATCGCCGATGAAGTCGTGCGCTTCGCCAAGAACATCGACGTGATGCCGCTGGGTGTTGAAGGCGAGCGCGAAGCCGAGTGGGTGCTGGTCGACCTGGGCGACGTGATCGTCCACGTGATGCTGCCGCGCGTGCGTGAGTTCTACGCCCTCGAGCGCCTGTGGACCGTTGGCGACCAGCCGCCGTCCAGCGACGACGAAGTGGCCTGAGCCGCACGTTGATGCATCCCTTCGACGGCGCCGATGGCGCCGTCGACGTTTTGGAGGACCGTGTAGATGAAAGCCCGCCTGATCGCCACCGGTGAGCGCGCGCCCAGCTGGGTCGCGCAGGGCTTCGCCGAGTACCAGAAGCGGCTGTCGCACTGGCTGCCGTTCGAGCTGGTGGAAATCGAGCCCGGCCTGCGCGGCAAGGGGCGTGATCCGCGCCGCGCCACTGAAGATGAAGGCAAGCGGGTCATCGCCGCGCTGCCGAAGAACGCCTATGTGGTGGCACTGGATGTGCCGGGGCGGCAGCTGAGTTCCGAACAGCTGGCACAGCGGCTGGAGCATTGGCGCGGGCAGGGCCGCGACCTGGCGTTCCTGATTGGTGGCCCGGAAGGGCATTCGCCGGAGGTGTCCGTGCTGGCCGATGAGAAGTGGTCGATCGGACCGCTGACGCTGCCGCACATGCTGGTGCGCCTGGTGGTGGCCGAGCAGTTGTATCGGGCCGCCGCAATGATTGCCAATCACCCCTACCATCGCGCGTGAAGAGTGGTTATACTAGCCGTCTGCCCGAATAGCTCAGCCGGTTAGAGCACTTGACTGTTAATCAGGGGGTCGTTGGTTCGAGTCCAACTTCGGGCGCCACCTTGAAAAACCTGCATCGCGAGATGCAGGTTTTTTTTTGCCGTTTGTGGCGTCGCGCTGCGTCGGTCGTGCATGGCTCGACTCTACAATGCAGTGTCATCGACTACGGATGTTGATTGTGCGCGCACGCCTGCTCATGGGTTCCCTGCTGCTTGCGATGGTGCCGTTTGCCACAGTGAAGGCCGCGCCTTCCACCTGGCATCCGCCACAGGGCACGACCGAGCTTCCATTGTGGCCGCAGGGCACGGTGAGCGCTCCGCCGAAGTTGAAGGGGCCCGAGCAGGTCAGCGACGTGACCTCCGAAGCCAGTGGCGAACACTGGATGATGCTGCAGAATGTCGCTGTGCCGACCCTCACCGTGTTTCCGCCGAAGGGGCCGGCCACCGGCACCGCGGTGATGGTGGTGCCTGGCGGAGGCTACCGGGTGCTGGCGATGGACCTGGAAGGCAGCGAGATCTGCGACTGGCTGGTCGCACAGGGCATCACCTGTGCATTGCTGAAGTACCGGGTGCCAGCCTCAGGCCCGAACTGGGACCCCGAGTGCAACTGCCGCGACATTCCAAAGGTGCCGATGGCCCTGCAGGATGCACAGCGTGCAATGGGCCTGCTGCGCGCACAGGCCGGGCGCTGGTCCATCAATCCGAAGCGGATCGGGGTGATCGGCTTTTCCGCCGGTGGTCACGTGGTGGCGGGATTGAGCACGCACGCGCTGCGCAGCTACGCGCCGGTCGACGCGGCGGATGAGCAGCCGAGCCGCCCCGATTTCGCGATGGTGATGTATTCCGGGCACCTGTGGGCGGGGCACGGAAAGGGGTTGTCGCTGGTCAGGGACATCACCGTGGATGACAAGGTGCCGCCGACGTTCATCGCGCAGGCCACCGACGATCGCACCGACGACGTGCGCGAATCACTGGCCTATTACCGTGCCCTGGTCGACGCGGGCGTGCCGGTGGAAATGCATCTGTTCGCACGCGGCGGCCATGCATTCGGACTGCGCATGAAGGATGCACCGGTCGCGGCGTGGCCGCAGCTGGCCGAGCGCTGGATGCAGGATATCGGCATGCTGGCGGAACGCCAGTTGTAGAGCCGAGCCATGCTCGGCTGCCTGTGTGAAGCCGAGCGTGGGCTCGGCTCTACAATGCCAGGTCACCCTTGCAGAACGCCACCAGCGTGGCGATCGCCACCGCCAGGATCGCGCCGAACAGTACCCACTCCCAGCGCGTGAATACCTGCTCGCCGCGCTGGCGCCGGGTCAAGGCGAACAACACTACGCCGGGCATGTACAGCAGTACCGACAGCAGCAGGTTGTCCAGGCCGCCGGCATACACCAGCCACAGCGCATAGGCGCTGGCCAGCAGTGCGACCACGAAATCGCGCCAGCGCACGCCTGGTTCACCGGCATAGGCCTGCCCACGCCAGGCCAGCTGCACGCCGAACGCGGTGGACAGGAAGTAGGGCACCAGGCTCATCGACGCGGCCAGCAACACCAACCCGGTGTAGCTGCCCGAATTGACCAGCACCAGCAGCAGGAACAGCTGGATCAGGCCGTTGCTCAGCCAGAGCGCATTGGCCGGCACGCCGCGCGCATTCTCGCGGCCGAGGAAGGCCGGCATGGTGCCGTCGCCGGCCGCGGCGTACAGCACTTCGGCGCACAGCAGCACCCACGCCAGCAGTGCACCGAGTACTGAAATGATCGAACCGATGATGATCACCGTTGCGCCCCATTCGCCGACGATGGCGCGCAGCACATAGGCCATCGACGGATTGGGCAGCCCGGCCAGTTCGGCCTGCGACAGCACGCCCATCGACAGCAGGCTGACCAGTACCAGCAGCAGCCAGACCCCCAGGAAACCGATCACCGTGGCACGGCCGACGTCGGCACGTCGCGCGGCACGCCGCGAATAGATGCTGGCGCCTTCGATGCCGATGAACACCCACACGGTCACCAGCATCATGCCGCGCAGCTGCTGGCCGAGGTCGCCGAGTGCGGGCGTGCCGAGGAAATCGGCGCGGAACACGTCCATGCGGAACGCGCCTGCCGCCAGGATCAGGAACAGCGCGATCGGCAGCAGCTTGGCCACGGTCACCAGGCCGTTGACGATGGCGGCCGTGCGCAGGCCGCGCAGCACCAGCAGGTGCACGGTCCACAGCAGCAGTGACGAAGCGGCCACGGCGGCGGGTGTATTGCCTTCACCGAAGACCGGCATGAAGTGGCCGAGGCCACTGAAGATCAGCACGAAGAAGCTGGCGTTGCCGAGCACCGACGCCACCCAGTAGCCCCACGCCGCAGAGAAGCCGATGTAGTTGCCGAAGCCCTCGCGCGCATAGGCGTAGATGCCGGTATCCAGGTCGGGGCGACGATTGGCCAGGGCCTGGAACACGAAGGCCAGCATCAGCATGCCGGCGCCACTCACCGCCCAGCCGATCAACGCGGCGGCCGGGCCGGCGCTGCGCGCGACGTTCTGCGGCAGTGAAAAGATGCCGGCGCCGACCATCGAGCCGACCACCAGTGCAGTCAACGCGGGCAGGCCCAGCCGTTGCGATGTCGCGGCCATGGAGATCCCCTGCGGCGCGGATGCCGCGAGCACACGGTAGCCATGTACTCGTGAACATGTCCGCAAGAGGCGTGCAGGAACCGGCCCGCATGAAAACGACGAAGGCCCGGGCAACGGCCCGGGCCTTCGAGGGTGACGCTGCAACCGGTATTACTTGAACGTGTACTTGAAGCCGACGGTGTAGTAACGACCCAGCGCACCGGAGAAGTGCATCGGGTTGTAGTTCACCGCACCGTAGGTGGTCGGGTCGAGCGGGGCGATGCGGTCGAACACGTTGGCCACCGAGGCGTTGAGTTCGAACGAATCGTTGATGCTCCAGCGACCGGACAGGTCCATCGTGGTGAACGAGGAGATCTTCGTCACCGGCGTGCCGTCAGCGTAGAAGGCCAGGTAGCTGCCACCACGGCTGTCGATGTTGTCCATCTTGCTGATGTAGTTGACGATGCCGCTGACGCTCCACGGGCCCTGCTTCCAGGTGGTGCCGAAGTTGACCTTGTCCTTCGGCGTACCGATGCAGTTGGTGACGTCGCAGTTGCCGTGGGTACCCACGTAATCAACCGTGTCGCCGCCTTCGGTGCGCTCGAACTTCAGGATGTGGCTCCACTGCAGGTCCAGTTCCAGCTGGCCCGGGCCGATCTCGAAGGTCTGGCGGATATCGGTATCGATACCGCGCACGCGCGAGGAGCTGGCATTCACGTAGCCGGTGTTGACCGCCAGGATGGTGCCGCTGTTGGCCACGCCATTGAGATTGTTGCTGTCGCGCAGCACGTTGCCGGCGAGGATCGCCGCCGCCGTGCTGCCCTGCACGATCTCGTTGGTGCGCTTGATCTGCCAGGCATCGACGGTCATCGAGGTGGTCGAAGTCGGCTGCAGCACGATGCCGACCGAGTAGCTCTTGGATTCTTCCGGCTTCAGCAGCTTGTTCGGCTTGGTGATGATCGCCACCGAATTGGCGCCACATTCGCTGGCCGCGCCGCCGCTGATCTGGCAACGCACCGGGTCGACCGCAGTGGAGAAGGCGGCCAGGCCACCGTCACCGTTCTCGGCCGGGTTCGGCGCGCGGAAACCTTCGGCGTAGCTGGCGCGCAGGGCGATCCAGTCGGCCGGGGTCCACTTCACGCCCAGCTTCGGCGTGGCCTTGCCTTCACCGCTTTCGTACTTGTCGTAGCGCAGGGCACCGGACAGTTCCAGCTGTTCCAGCACCGGTGCCGACAGTTCGACGTAGCCGGCGTAGACGTTCTGGGTGCCGTCATAGGCCGAGTAGCCCAGGCCGATGATGTCGCCCTGGTCGGTGTAGGTCTGCGGGGTCAGGCTGTTGCTGGTCTTGCGCCACTCGGTACCGATCGCCAGGCCCAGCGGGCCGCCCTTCAGGTCCATCAGGCTGCGCGACACGGTGAAGTCGAACATGTCCAGGCTGGACTTGGCACGGGCGCTGATCATCGGCGAGATGTAGTCGTACAGCGCCTGCGAGTTCTTGCCCGCATCGTCACCGATGCGCCACACGCCACCGGCGCAGTTGGCATTGCCCAGTGCGCACTGCACGGCGCTGTAGCGCAGGAAGCCGGTGCGCTTGTTGGTCAGGTCGGTGCCCGAATGCAGGTAGGCGGTGTCGTAGCTCCAGTCGCCCCAGTTGCCCTTGATGCCCACCAGGAAGCGGTTGAACTCATTGGTGTTGTCGGTCACGCGCGGGCCGACATCCCAGGCGGAGTAGCGCACTCGGACCGGAGTGGCGCCCGGCTGCCCGTAGAACGGGTTGTCCGGGTGGTTGGCACCCAGCACGGTGGCACCCGGGCCGGAGTTGGCATTGACCGGGCCACCCGGGTAGCCCCAGCCACCGGACACGCCGGACGGGGTGTTGCTGAAGATGGTTTCCTTCTTCGAGTAGCCGATCTCGGTGTAGATCTCGCCGCCCTCACCGAAGGCGAAGCTGGCGCGGCCGAACACGTTGACGTACTTCTCTTCCGGAATCAGGTCGCGGTACTGCTGCGCCGGATCGAACAGGCAGCCGTCGGCGGCGATGCTGGCCGGAGTCTGCCCACCAATGGTGGTCAGGCCGGCACAGCCCGGCAGCGGAACCAGGTGGCCGGTAGCGTCGAGGTAGGAGCCGTTGGGGCCGGAGCCGCCGGAGGTGCCGCCACGGGTGTAGGCACCGCCGAGGAACTGCGCGGTCTTGTCGTAGCCCCACGGGCGGGTGTCACCGGTTCCGATCCACTTGCGGTTCTTGCGGTCGCTGATCTTGATCGCGTCGGTCTTGCCGACGTCCAGGCTGAAGAACGCGTTCCAGCCATCGGTGGCCAGGTCGCCGGTACCGGCGGTCAGGGTCGCCTTCCTGGCGTCGCCATCGCTGTCACCGGACAGGCCGTAGGAGCCACGCAGGATGGCGCCCTGGAAGTCGCTGCGCAGGATGATGTTGACCACGCCGGCGATGGCATCGGAGCCGTAGATCGCGGAGGCGCCGTCCTTCAGCACTTCCACGCGCTCGACGGCATCGAGCGGAATGGTGCTGAGGTCGGTGAAGACCTTCTGGCCGTCATCGGCCAGGCCATAGGTGGCCATGCGGCGGCCGTTCAACAGCACCAGCGTCGAGCCGGCGCCCAGGCCGCGCAGCGAGATGCCGGCGCCACCGCCGGCGAAACCGTTGCCGAAGGTCTTGGGAATCGAGCCGGCGCCATCGGCGGTGATGGTCTGCAGGTACTCGGCCAGCGAGGTCTTGCCGGTGCGGTCGATTTCCTGGCGGGTCACCACCTGCACCGGTGACGGTGTCTCGGTGTTGGTGCGCGGGATGTTGGAGCCGGTGACCGTGATGCGGTCGAGGTTGGTGGCCTTTTCCTGCGCGAAGGCGGAGGAGGAAGCGACGGCGCCGGCCAGCAGCAGGGCGCCGCCGGTGAGGATGTGGGTGATGGACGATGCCAGGGTGCTGCGGCGGCGGCTGGCGGGCCGTTGGATCGGGTGTTTCACAGCTTCTCTCCTAACTGGAAAACCGTAGCGTTGAGGGCTGTCGCCGGATCGATACCGGGACGCGCCAATCTAGGTTTCCAGCAGGTGACGAAGTCGTGAATTTTTGCTTAATCGGTAACGCTTGGTCCTGGACTGTCCGCATTCCCCATGGCTGAGGCAGGGGCCGGCCCGGCGCGAGGCCGGGCCGGTGGGGTCGCTCAGTCCGGCAGCGAGAACTGCACCGGCACCATGCCGATGGCCGGAACCGCCACGCCGTCACGCTGGGCAGGCTCGAAGCGCCAGTGCTTGAGCACCTGCTGGCGGGCGGCCTGGTCCAGGTTGCGCGAGCCGCTGCTGCGCTCGACGCTGACGGCCACTGGCTGACCCTGGATGTCCACTTCCACCCGCAACAGCACCGTGCCCTGTTCGTGATTGCGCAGGGACTGGATCGGGTAGCTTGGCGGCGGGGCGCTGCGGTACTGCAGCTGGGCGCCGGCCAGCGGGGTGGACGTGTCGATGCTGGGCGCGAGTTGCGGTGGGGCTGGTTCGGCCGCCGGCAGTGCGATGCCCTGGGTCTCCTCCACCGTCGCGGTGGGAGCCGGCAGCGGCGGCGTGACCGGCTGGGCCTGTGGTTTCGGTACGACCCGGGCCACTTCCTTCGGTTCCTGCAGCACCGGAGGGGGCGGTGTCGGCGGGATCTTCTCGATCAGCCTGACCGTGGTCTTGTCACGGGGGACCTGCACGGCCTGGTAGGTCGCAGGGATGAGCAGCAACAGGAAGGCCAGCAGGTGCAGGGCGATCGCCGCGCTCCAGGCGGCTACGCGGGCGGGGTCGAAGTGCGGGGATGCAACGGGATACGTACGAACCATGATCCACCTCCATGCCAGTGACGAAGTCCTCAACGCACCAGGGCCCGTGGCGGGGTTGCCGCACGCGGCTGGCAGTCCATCAGTAGCGCGGCTTGGCGGCTACTGCCTAGAGGCAGGGGCATGATCGTTGGGCTGGCCTTCAGCCAGCGCCGGCAGCGCGCATGAAAAAGGCGGGCCCCCTGCGGGACCCGCCTGTGCAGGCAGTGGCGGACGCGATCAGCGGCCCAGTTCGAACACCACGTCCAGGTTGACCGAGACAGTCGACTCACCCGGTGCGACCGGGGTGGCCTTGTCCATGGCCGCACCGGCCGACATGGTGCGCATCATCTGCATCGGGCGGAAACCGCCGTTGCTGTTCTCGGAGATGCTGACGATGCGGCGCACCTGCAGGCCCAGCGACTTGGCATAGGTCTGGGCACGGGCCTGGGCTTTCTTCAGGGCAGCCAGGCGGGCTTCGTCATAGACCGGTTCCGGCTGGTCGATCTCGAAGCTGGGGCCGTTGATCTGGTTGGCGCCCTGCGCGGCCAGCGCATCGAGCACCTTGCCGAGCTTGGCGATGTCGCGGACCTTCAGGCTGACCGTATTGCTGGCCTGGTAGCCGGTAATCTTCGGTGCTTCATTGTCGGCATAGCGGTACTGCGGGTTGAGGCTGACGCCACTGGTCTGCACGTCGCGTTCGGCGATGCCGGCGGCCTTGATCGCGGCCAGCACCTTGTCCATCTGCTGGGCGTTCTGGCGCATGGCGCTGTTGCCGTCGGCGGCCTGGGTGACCACGCCGGCCGACAGGGTGGCGACGTCCGGCACGCGGGTCGCCTCGGCGTTGGCCGAGATGTTCAGCAGGGTGCCTTCGGCCGCGGCGGCGATCGACGGCGACGACGGAGCGGCATGGGCGGTCATCGAGGTTCCAAGGGCAAGGGACAGGGCAAGCAGCAGCGGGGTGGCGGTCAGGCGCATGGGATCTCCTTGTTGTGGCAGTGAGGGTGGTGTCGTAGCGATGAACGCGCTGTGAGCCTGTTCGGGGTTGTACGCGTTCCGTAACGGGTTGCCGACGATTCAGGTGGCGGCCTCAGGTTATGCTGTGCCGATGCTCTATCTTGCTTCCCGCTCCCCCCGACGCAACCAGCTGCTGGCCCGACTCGGACGCCCTTTCCAGGCCCTTGACCTGGAGGTCGTCGAGCAGCGCGCGGCGACTGAAAGTGCCGAGCAGTACGTGTGCCGGGTCGCTGCCGACAAGGCGCGCGCCGGCCTGGCCCAGGTGCTGGCCGACGACCCGCAGGCGCGCGTGCTCGGTTCGGACACCGAGGTGGTGCTGGAGGGCGAGGTCTTCGGCAAGCCGGCCGATGCCGCCGACGCGCGGGCGATGCTGGCGCGGCTGGCCGGGCGCACCCACCAGGTGATGACCGCGGTGGTGGTGGTCGATGCCACCGGCCTGGACAGCGAGCTGGTCATATCCGAGGTGACCTTCGCCCCGATCGACGCCGCCGACATCGCCGCCTATGTCGCCACCGGCGAGCCGCTGGACAAGGCCGGTGCCTACGCCATCCAGGGCGGGGCCGAACGCTGGATCGAACACCTTTCCGGCAGCTACTCCGGCGTCATGGGGTTGCCGCTGCTGCACACCGATCGTCTGCTGGCGCGCTGCGGCGTGCCGGCCCCCACTGCCGATGCCGCCAGGGAGGCTGCCGATGTCTGAGGAAATCCTGGTCAATGTGACCCCGCGCGAGACCCGGGTCGCGGTGATCGAAAATGGCATGCTGCAGGAACTGCACATCGAGCGCGGTTGGCGCCGTGGCGTGGTCGGCAACATCTACAAGGGCAAGGTACAGCGGGTCATGCCCGGCATGCAGGCCGCCTTCGTCGAAGTCGGCCTGGAGCGCGCCGCGTTCCTGCACGCCAACGACGTGGTGCGCCCGGCACCGGTGGCCAGCGCCGACACCGAGAACACCACCCTGCCGCCGCCGGCCAGCGTGCCGATCGTCGAGCTGCTGCGTGACGGCCAGGACATCGTGGTGCAGGTGGTGAAGGACCCGATCGGCACCAAGGGCGCACGCCTGACCACGCAGATCAGCATTCCCTCGCGCTACATGGTGCTGCTGCCGCAGTCGAAGGTGGTGGGCGTGTCGGCGCGCATCGAGGACGAAACCGAGCGCGCCCGCCTGAAGGCGCTGGTGACTGAGCTGTCGGCGCAGCATGGTGGCTACGGTTACATCGTGCGCACCAACGCCGAAGGCCAGCCGGCCGAGGCCATCGCCGAGGACATCGCCTACCTGTCGCGCGTATGGAACGTGGTCGAACGCCGCGGCCGCGAAGCGCCGTCGTGCAGCATCATCTACGAAGACCTGAGCCTGCCGCTGCGGTCGGTGCGCGACCTGATCCGCAAGGACGTGGACAAGGTGAAGGTGGACTCGAAGGAGACCTTCGGCCAGCTGCAGGCCTTCGTCGCCAAGTACATGCCGGTGCTGGCCGAGAAGCTGGAGCTGTATTCCGGTGACCGCCCGATCTTCGACATGTTCGGCGTGGAGGACGAGATCGGCCGCGCGCTGGACAAGCAGGTGCCGCTGAAATCCGGTGGCTACCTGGTGATCGACCAGACCGAGGCGATGACCACCATCGACGTCAACACCGGTTCGTTCCTCGGCCAGCGCAACCTGGAAGAAACGGTGTTCCGCACCAACCTGGAAGCGGCGCAGGCGGTGGCGCGGCAGCTGCGGCTGCGCAACCTGGGCGGCATCATCATCATCGACTTCATCGACATGGATGATGCAGAGCATCGCCGTCAGGTGCTGCGCACGCTGGAAAAGGCGCTGGCCCGCGACCATGCCAAGACCACGGTCTATGATTTCTCGCCGCTGGGCCTGGTGGAGATGACCCGCAAGCGCACGGTGGAAAGCCTGGAGCGCCAGCTGTCTGAGACCTGCCCGCAGTGCAGTGGCCGCGGCAGCATCAAGACCACCGAGACGGTGACCTACGAGATCTTCCGCGAGATCACCCGTGCCGTGCGCCAGTTCGATGCTGCGCGCCTGCTGGTGATCGCATCGACCAAGGTGGTCGCGCGCATCACCGATGAGGAATCCTCGGCGGTGGCCGAGCTGGAAGAGTTCCTCGGCAAGAGCATCCGCTTCCAGGCGGACGAGCAGTACCTGCAGGAGCAATTCGATGTCGTTCTGCTCTGATCCTCGCCGGCTGCAGGCCGGCGGTGGCCGATGAGCGCGCCGCCGCGCCTGCGACTGCGAAGGATCCGCCGTCATTTCATTGCCGCCTGTGCGGTGGGCCTGGTCGGGCTTGCACTGCTGGTGGGCACGCTCAGCCAGCTGCTGCCGCTGGCCGAGCGTCATCCCGACAAGATTGCTGCCTGGCTGAGTGAGCGTGCCGGCCAGCCGGTGCGTTTCGACCAGTTGCAGACGGCATGGACCCGTCGTGGCCCGCTGCTGCAGCTGAAGGGCCTGCGCATCGGCGCCGGGCAGGGCCTGGCGATCGGCGAGGCCGAGGTGCTGGTATCGATGTACAGCGGGCTGCTGCCCGGGCGCTCGCTGACCGAGCTGCGCCTGCGTGGCCTGGCGCTGGACCTGCAGCAGGGCGAAGACGGACGCTGGACGGTGCGGGGGCTGCCGCAGTCCGACAACGGCGGCGATCCGCTGGATGCATTGCGCCGGCTGGGCGAGCTGCAGGTGATCGGGGGCCGTTTGGGCGTGCACGCGCCGGCCTTGGGCATCGACACCACGCTGCCGCGCATCGACCTGCGCATGCGGGTCAATGGCGATCGCCTGCGCGTGGGTGTACGCGCCTGGGCGCAGGCCGAAGCGCTGCCGCTGACCGCGGTACTGGACGTGGACCGCATGCGCGGCAACGGCCAGGCCTGGCTGGGTGCCGACCCGGTCGATTTCCATGCCTGGTCGCCCTTGCTGGCGGCCGGCGGTGTGCGCCTGCGCGAGGGCAAGGGCGAGCTGAACCTGTGGCTGACCCTGCGTGATTTCGCGCCGGTGGCGCTGACCACCGATTCGGACCTGCGGGACGTGCGTATCGATGGCGCCCCGATGCCGGGCGTGGCGGCCCCCCAGCTGCAGCTGCAACGGGTGCAGGCCCGCCTGCGCTGGCAGCGCCAGGCCGACGGCTGGGCGCTGCTGGTGCCGCGCCTGCGCCTGAAGACCGAAGACGGCGAACAGCAGCTCGATGGCCTGCAGCTGCAGGTCGGCCAGCAGCTGCAGGTGAATGCCGGTGCGGTGCAGGCCGGTACCGCGCTGCGCGGGCTGGCCCTGAGCAATCTCCTTGAGCCGGGGCTGCGGCACTGGCTGTTCCTGTCCAAGCCGCAGTTGGACGTTCGCGAGCTGCAGCTGGCAGGCAAACCCGATGGCCCGTTGTGGGCACAGGGCGAGCTGCAGTCGCTGGGCTTTGCCAGCGTCGGCGATTCCCCGGGCCTGCGCGGCCTGGGCGGGCGTTTCGAAGGCGATGCCGATGGCTTCAGCCTGCAGCTGCTGCCGCAACGCCAGCTGCAGTTCGATTGGCCGACCGGCTTCGGCGTGCGCCATGACCTGCACCTGGCCGGACAGATCGTGGGCTGGCGCGACGAGGGTGGCGGTTGGCGGATCGGAACGCCGGCCATGCGCGTGGAAGGCACCGACTACGCGGCCGACGTGCGTGGCGGGGTCTGGTTCCAGGGCGATGGCACGCGGCCGTGGCTGCAGCTGGCCGCCAAGCTGGACGACGTGCCGATGACGGCGGCCAAGCGTTTCTGGATCCACTCCAAGATGAGCAAGGGCGCCACCGACTGGCTGGACATGGCGCTGGCCGGCGGCCAGGTACGCGGCGGCGTCGGCCTGGTCACCGGTGACCTGGACGACTGGCCGTTCGACAACAACGATGGCCGCTTCGAGGCGACCGGTCACATCACCAATGGCGACATCCGTTTCCAGCACGACTGGCCGCTGATGAGCCAGGTCGATGCCGATATCGCCTTCATCGGTCCTGGCTTCGACATGCGTGGACGGGGCGACCTGGCGGGCGTGGCGGTGCAGAAGTTCGAAGCCGGCATTCCGGACTTCGGCCACCAGCCGCTGTATGTGCGCGCCGATGCGCCGAGCGAGGCCGGCAAGCTGCTGGCGATGCTGCGCCAGAGCCCGCTGCACAAGGACTACGGCGATACGCTGGACAATCTGGTTGCCAGTGGTCCGGCGCATGTGACCTTCGACCTGCTGCAGCCGCTGCACCTGGATGAAGGCGAGGGCCACCTGCAGGGAACGGTCGACCTGACCGGCGTGAAGCTGGTCGACAAGCGCTTCCAGCTGACCTTCGACAACATGCATGGGCAGGCGCGCTACAGCAACGGCGGCTTCGGCGCCGAGGACCTGGCGGTGCGTCACCTCGGCCAGGACGGCCGCCTGAGCCTGCGTGCCGGCGGCTACGTGCACGACAGCACGCGGGCCTTCGAGTCGCAGCTGACGGCCCATCTCGATGCTGGCGTACTGATCGACCGTGCTCCGGAAATGGCCTGGCTCAAGCCTTACATCTCCGGCAATTCGGCGTGGACCATCGCGGTCAACCTGCCCAAGGTGGCCCCGGGCGCGCCGGCGCCGCCGAGCGAGCTGCGGTTGAGTTCGGACCTGGTCGGCACCCGGTTGGACCTGCCGGCGCCGCTGGACAAGCCGGCCTCCGAGCCGCTGGCGACCACGGTGGCCGCGCAGCTGCCGATGGGGGCCGGCCGCATCGATGTGGCCTTCGGCCAGCGCCTGGCCCTGGCCGCACGCAGCCACAACAACCAGACCGGTGTGCAGGTCACCCTGGGCAGCGATCATGTCGACCGAGAGCCGCCGCCGAGCGGACTGTCGGTCAATGGCCGCAGCCCGACCCTGGATGCGCTGGAGTGGATCAGCCTGGCGCGCGGCGGCGGTGACGACGATGCCATGCCACTGCGCGCGGTGGACGTGCAGGTCGGCCAGCTGAAGCTGATCGGCGGTGTGTTCGAGCAGACCCGGCTGCAGCTGCACCCGGGCCCGCAGGCACTGGATGTGCGCCTGGACGGCCCGTCGCTGGCCGGGCGCCTGACCGTCCCCAATGCCGAGGGCGGCACGATCAGTGGCCAGCTTGACCGCGTGCACTGGCAGTCACTGCCGGCGGCACCGGGTGCGCCGGACGCACCGGCGCGGGTACAGGCCGGTGCCAATGACATGGATCCGGCCAAGCTGCCGCCGTTCGCGCTGGACATCGCCGACCTGAAGTTCGGCAAGGTGGTGCTGGGCCAGGCGGTGCTGCGCACGCGCCCGCTGGCCAATGGCCTGAACGTGGACGAGCTGCGCTTCCGTGCGCCGGACCAGGAGATCGACATCAGCGGTCGCTGGCTGGGCCGGACCGGTGGGGCCCGTACCGAACTGACCGCGCAGGTGCGCAGCGAGGACCTGGGCGGGTTGATGCAGAACCTCGATTACGGTGGCCAGCTGCGTGGCGGTTCCGGCCAGGCGCAGCTGCAGGCCTCGTGGAGCGGTGGTCCGTCGGACTTCCAGCTGGGCAACCTGCAGGGCAGCCTCGACCTGCACGCGCGCAATGGCCAGCTGCTGGAGCTGGACCCGGGCGCCGGCCGCGTGCTGGGCCTGCTCAGCGTCGCGCAGCTGCCGCGGCGGCTGATGTTCGATTTCCGCGACTTCTTCTCCAAGGGCTTCGCGTTCAACCAGATCGACGGCAGCATGCAGTTCGGCCAGGGCATGGCGCGCACCGACAAGGTGCTGATCGAAGGCCCGGCGGCCAACATCACCATCCGTGGCCAGGCCGACCTGCGCAACCAGCAGTTCGACCAGACCATCGACGTCAACCCGCGCGCGGGCAACCTGCTGACCGTGGTCGGTGCGGTGGCCGGTGGCCCGGTGGGCGCCGCGCTGGGTGCGGCCACCAATGCGGTATTGTCCAAGCCGCTGGGCGAGATTGGCGCCCGTACCTACAAGGTGACCGGTCCATGGAAGGAGCCGAAGGTGGAAGTGATCGAGCGCAGCCGCGACAAGACCCCATCACCGCCGGTGCCGGCACCTGCACCGGCCATTCCGCCGACCGTCACCGACCTGCCGCGCTCGCGCTGAGCGCGGTTCCCTGTTCACGGGGCTTGCCTGAGCGCCCCCGCACCCCCAGATCGAGACCATGACTGATATCGCCCTGACGCTTGCCCAAGACCGCCTGCTGCGCCCCGGCGGCCTGGATACCGCTGGCCTGGAGCGCACCTTCGGCCAGCTGCTCGGCCCCGGTGTCGACTTCGGCGACCTTTATTTCCAGCACGCCCGCCGCGAGAGCTGGAGCGTGGAAGACGGCATCGTCAAGGACGGCGCCCATTCCATCGAGCAGGGCGTGGGCGTGCGGGCGATTTCCGGCGAGAAGACCGGCTTCGCCTACTCCGATGACATCCATGCCGACGCGCTGCTGGCGGCGGCGCAGTCGGCGCGCGCGATCTCACGCGAGGGCGGTGCCCAGTCCGGGCGATCGCTGCTGCGCGGCAATGCGCGCGCGCTGTACCCGGCGCTGGACCCGATCGACGGCATCGGCAACGAGGCCAAGGTCGAGGTGCTCAAGCGCCTGGATGGCTACCTGCGTGCCGCCGACCCGCGCGTGAAGCAGGTGATGGTCAGCCTGTCCGGTGGCGTCGACACGGTGCTGATCGCCCGCAGCGACGGCGTGCTGGCGGCCGACGTGCGCCCGCTGGTGCGACTGAACGTGCAGGTGATCGTCGAACACAACGGCCGTCGCGAGTCCGGCTATGCCGGTGGCGGTGGCCGCTATGGCTACGAAGACCTGTTTGCCAGCGGCCGCCCCGAATCCCTCGCCCAGGAAGCGCTGCGCCAGGCGCTGGTGAACCTGGAAGCGGTGCCGGCGCCGGCCGGCATGATGCCGGTGGTGCTCGGCCCGGGCTGGCCGGGCGTGCTGCTGCACGAAGCGGTCGGCCACGGCCTGGAAGGCGACTTCAACCGCAAGGGCACCAGCGTCTACGCCGGCCGCATTGGCGAGCGTGTGGCGGCACCGGGGGTGACCATCGTCGACGACGGCACGCTCGATGGTCGCCGCGGTTCGTTGAACATCGACGACGAAGGCCACCCGAGCCAGTGCACCACGCTGATCGAGGACGGCATCCTGGTCGGCTACATGCAGGACAGCCTCAATGCGCGGCTGATGGGCATGGCGCCGACCGGCAACGGGCGCCGCGAATCCTTCGCGCACCTGACCATGCCGCGCATGACCAATACCTACATGCGCGCCGGCCAGCATGACCCGCAGGAGATGATCCGCTCGGTGAAGAAGGGCCTGTACGCGGTCAACTTCGGCGGCGGGCAGGTCGACATCACCAGCGGCAAGTACGTGTTCTCGGCCACCGAGGCCTACCTGATCGAGGATGGCCGCATCACCACGCCGGTGAAGGGCGCGACCCTGATCGGCAACGGCCCGGAAACCATGCAGAAGGTGCGCATGGTCGGCAACGACCTGGCCCTGGACGAGGGCGTGGGCATCTGCGGCAAGGACGGGCAGAGTGTGCCCGTGGGTGTCGGCCAGCCCTCGCTGTTGATCGAGGGCATCACCGTCGGCGGTACCCAGGCCTGAGCATGGCGATGGCCGCGGCCACCGCCCTGGCCGGCGCGGACTCAGTCCTCGTCGGCCTCGTCGACCGGATCGCCGGCGTGTTCGTCGCCCGCCGTCTTCAGGCCCAGCGCCGCCGGCAGCATCAGCGTACGCAGCACCTGGAAGATCTCGCGGTAGGCGCGCGGCGGCTTGTTCTTCGCCTTCTCGGTCTGCGCGTTGCGCAGCAGGGTGCGCAGCTGCTGGCGGTCGGCCTGCGGGTAGTCGTCGAGCAGGGCGGCCAGCGCCTTGTCACCCTCGGCCAGCAGGCGATCGCGCCAGTCTTCCACGCGGTGCATCATCGCCACTTCGCGGCGGCCGGTTTCGCTGTTGGCGTCCAGCGCATCGCGGATCGCGTCCAGCGTGGCGTCTTCCTCGCGGCGCATGTGCTTGGCCAGGAACGCCAGCTGGCGCTTGTGGGCGATATGGGCAGTGATGCGCTTGCACTCGGCGATGTGCGGCAGCAGGTCTTCCGGAATCGGCAGGCGCGCCAGCTGGGCCGGGGTCAGCGACACCAGCTTCTCGCCCAGGGCCAGCACGTCGAGTGCGTCGCGCCGGTTCTGGCTGCGGCTCTTGTCGTGGAATTCACCGGTTTCTTCGTCGCGTCCGCGCATCGTCCCTACCTGATCTCAAAAAAAGTCGCCCGGCGTGATGCCGGGCCCAACCCGTACAGGATAAAGCATTGAACGTGATCGCCCCTGAAGTGGCTGTCGGCGACGACAGCCCGGCCCGGCTGGAACGGCTGGCCGACCTTTCCCAGCAGCTGCTCGACCGCGCCCGCGCGCTGGGCGCCAGCCAGGCCGAGGTCAGCTGCAGCGAGGACCGCGGCCTGGAGGTCAATGTCCGCCTCGGTGAGGTCGAGACCGTGCAGTCCACGCGTGACCGCGGCATCGCCGTGACCGTCTATTTCGGCCAGCGCAAGGGCAGTGCCAGCACCGGTGACCTGAACGAGGCCAGCCTGGCCGCTACGGTCGAGCAGGCCTGCGCGATTGCCCGGCATACCGAGGATGACCCGGCCGCCGGCCTGGCCGAGGCCGCACTGATGGCCACCGACTTCCCGGAGCTGGACGGTTGGCACCCGTGGGCGCTGCAGGCCGATGAGGCGGTGGACCTGGCCCTGGCCTGCGAAGCGGCCGGCCGCGAGGCCGATGCGCAGATCCGCAATTCCGACGGCGCCTCGGTGTCGAGCATGCAGAGCCTGTCGGTGTATGCCAACTCGCATGGCTTCTTCGGTCGTGAGCGCGGCACCCACCATTCGGTCGGCTGCGCGCTGATCGCCGGGCAGGGCGACGGCATGCAGCGCGACGGCTGGTACACCAGCGCGCTGGCCCGGGAGGACCTGGAAGACGTGGGCCTGGTCGGCCGTCGTGCCGCCGAGCGCACCGTGGCCCGCCTTCAGCCGCGTTCGCTGGCCACCGGCAGCATGCCGGTGCTGTTCGCCCCGGAAGTGGCACGCAGCCTGGTCGGCCACCTGCTGTCGGCGGTGTCCGGCGGCGCCTTGTACCGCCAGGCCAGCTTCCTGCTGGACAGCGTCGGCCAGCGCCTGTTCCCGGAATGGATGCAGATCGACGAACTGCCGCACCTGCGCCGCGGCCTGCGCTCGGCCGCGTTCGACGGCGATGGCGTGGCCACCCGTACTTCGGCGCTGGTCCGTGACGGCGTGCTGCAGCGCTACGTGCTGGGCAGCTATTCGGCGCGCAAGCTGGGCCTGCAGACCACCGCCAATGCCGGCGGCGTGCACAACCTGCAGCTGGCGGCCAATGCCGGCCCGCTGGAGGAGATCGCCCGGCAGATGGGCGACGGCCTGCTGGTGACCGAGCTGATGGGGCAGGGCGTGAACGGGGTGACCGGCGATTACTCGCGGGGCGCGGGCGGCTTCCGTGTCGAGAACGGCGAGATCCTGTACCCGGTGGATGGCATCACCATCGCCGGCAACCTGCGCGAGATGTTCAGCAGCATCGAGGCGGTCGGCAGCGACGTCGACCCGCGCTCGCACATCCGGACCGGTTCGATCCTGCTGGGGCGGATGACCATCGCCGGTAATGATTGATGGCATTGATGGCGTAAGCTATGCCCGCCTGACGCAACCAGCTTGGTGCTGGTGGGTCAAGACCACCCAATGAAAAGGAGTTTTGTCGTGAGTGAATTCGATAACGTCCCGCCGCCGCCGGCCACCACCGAGGCTCCGGCCGACCAGCGCACCATGGCGCTGGCTGCGCACCTGCTGGGCATCTTCACCTGGTTCATCGGTCCGCTGATCATCTGGCTGATCAACAAGGATGATGCCAGCAAGGCTTTCGTGACCGACCAGGCCAAGGAAGCGCTGAACTTCCAGATCACCATCACCATCGCGATGCTGATCTGCATCGTGCTGACCATCGTGATCATCGGCGGCATCCTGGCCCCGATCGTCGGCATCCTGAACCTGGTGTTCTGCATCATTGCCGCAGTCAAGGCCAACAACGGCGAAGCCTACCGCTACCCGTTCGCGCTGCGCCTGGTCAAGTAAGACCGGCCACATGCGGATACGAAAACGCCCGGCAATGCCGGGCGTTTTTGTTGGATGGCAGGGCCGGGCCCTGTCCGGCGGGTGGATTCAATGATCGCGTTCCACCGCCAGCGTCGCCAGTGCGCGCAGCGCATCGGCCTCTTCGCCATAGCCGGCCAATGTGGCCTGCATGCGTGCAGCCAGTTCGCGCAGCTGCGCCTTCGCACCGTCCATGCCGAGCAGCGCGGGGAAGGTGCTCTTGTCCTGGGCCTGGTCCTTGCCGGCGGTCTTGCCCAGCTGTTCGGAACTGGCTTCGACATCGAGGATGTCGTCGCGCACCTGGAAGGCCAGGCCGAGCGCGTCGGCAAAGCCGTCCAGCTGGGCCAGCTGCGGTTCGTGGGCCTGGCCACACAGCGCTCCCATGCGCACCGCTGCACGGATCAGCGCGCCGGTCTTCAGTGCATGCATGCGGGTCAGTGCCGCCAGGGTCTGCTGCTGGCCGGTGGCATCGATGTCCAGCGCCTGGCCGCCGCACATGCCGGAGGCGCCGGACGCGTGGGCCAGGGTCTGCAGGCAGGCCACGCGCAGCGTGGCCGGCAGCGGCGCATCGGCCAGCAGGCCGAAGGCACGGGTCTGCAGGGCGTCGCCGGCCAGGATCGCGGTGGCTTCGTCGAAGGCAATGTGGGTGGTCGGCTTGCCGCGTCGCAGGGCGTCATCGTCCATCGCCGGCAAGTCGTCATGCACCAGCGAATAGGCGTGGATGAGCTCGACAGCCATCGCCGCCGCATCCAGGTTTTCAGGCTGTGCGCCGAACAGGTGGCCACTGGCGTACACCAGCAGCGGGCGCATGCGCTTGCCGCCGCCCAGCACGGAATAGCGCATGGCCTGGTGCAGGCCCTGCGGTGCTTCGGCAGGCGAGGGCAGGGCAGCGTCGAGCTGGCTTTCGATACGGTCGCGCCAGCGCGCGAACAGAACCTCAGCCGTCATGGCTGGGCGGATCGAAAGGCTCGGCCGTTTCCGGCTGGGCCGGATCGCTGAGCAGGCGTACACGCAGTTCTGCCTGCTCCAGCGCCTGCTGGCACTGGCGGTACAGACCGACGCCACGTTCGTAAGCACTGAGCGACGCTTCCAGGCTCAGCTCGCCGGTTTCCATCTGCTCCACCAGCTGCTCCAGCGATTCGAGCGACTGCTCGAACTGGGCGACCGGGGAGGCGTTTTCGGGGGACTTCTTGGCCATGCGGCAAGTGTGGACGGGCTGCGCGCGGGGGTCAATTCACCAGCCGCCGGGACGCCACTGCAGCTGCGCGTCGTGGGCCTGCAACCAGGCCTGCAGGGGAGCTGCGATGACCACGTCGGCGGCGGCCAGCAGCTGTGGTCCATCGAAGACCAGCGGCAGCTGGGCGCGTCGCCAGGGGGCGAGGTGTTCGCGTTGCAGGCAGTCCTTCAGCGCATGCGAATGCTGGCGACCGGGCAGCAGGATGCGTTCGCCGCCCACACGCGCACGCACCTGGAGCGTGCGTTCGAAGGCCACGGCGCCCTGCAGGCGCAGCTGACCGCCATCGGGCAGCGCCAATGGCGCGCGTCCATCCCATCCGGCCTGCCAATCATGGGGAAGCGCCGGCAGCTGCGCGGGCAGGAGATAGGCATGATCGCGCCATTGCTGGATCGCATGATCGTGCCAGCGTACCCGCGCCTGGCGATCGTTGCCGGCCGGCAGCAGCTCGTCCAGTGCCTGCTGCAGCACGGTGGCCGGCAGTGGCGCGGCCCCATGGCCGATCACCCAGGCACGGAGCACGCGCGCCGCGCGGCCCGGTGACACCTGGCGCAGCAGCTGCAGCGACAGCACGCGCGGTGCCACCTCCAGGTGCGCGATCAGCTCGGCGTCTTCCTCGTCCAGCAGCTCGCGGGTCTGCCGGCAATGCAGGGCGCTGCCCGCCAATGCCGCGGCGGCATGCGGCCAGCGCTGGCGCAGCAACGGCAGCACCTGCAGGCGCAGGAAGTTGCGATCGGCGTGATCGTCGGCGTTGCTGGGGTCTTCGATCCAGCGCAGCGCGTGCTGGCGTGCGTAGTCGAGCAGTGCACTGCGTGGCACCGCCAGCAGCGGTCGCCACAAACAGTGTTCGCCTACGCGGCTGTCTGTGGACATCGCGGCAAGACCATCGACGCCGGAGCCACGCAGGGCACGCAGCAGGAAGGTCTCGGCCTGGTCGTCCAGGTGCTGAGCCAGTGCCAGTGTTTCGCCGTCGCGCAGTTCATCTGCGAATGCGGCGCGTCGCGCCTGCCGTGCCGCGCCTTCGAGGCCCAGGCCCAATGTGTGGTCGACCTGCACGCGATGCACGGCCAGTTCGATGCCCAGTGCCGCGCATTGCTGCTGGCAGTGCAGCACCCAGTCGTCCGCATCGGGGTGCAGGCCGTGGTGCACGTGTACCGCGCGCAGCGCAGTGCCAGAGGCCAGGGCACAGCGCCACAGCCAGTGCAGCAGCACGGTCGAGTCGACACCGCCGCTGTAGCCCACCAGCAGTGGCGCATCCAGCGGAACAAGGGCAGGGAAGGCAGTCACAGCGGCAAGTATAGGGTTGCTCGGCAGGGCTGCGCCCTGCACCCGCAGACGCGCAAGCAACGGCAACGGCCGAAGCAACAGCAGAAGCGGGCTTCCTGAGGGTAGGCGGGGTGGGTCCGGTTGCGGGGGGCGCTGCAAGTACATCCATGTAAGCTCGGTCGCCGCATCCATGCGGCTCACGCCCCCGCAACCGGACCCACCCCGCCTTCGACAGTTTCCTGCGAGCTGTCCGGCATGTTGATGGGGTCAGATCCGTTTTCCGCAGGAAAACGGATCTGACCCCGGATTCAATTCGATATCTGACAGATTCGATCCACGCAAAGCGTGGATGGTCCAACCGTCACCGGAAATCTGTCGGGGGTGGGGCGGTGTGGGTGGGCAGGACCGTTGGCGCCATGGATGGCGCCATCGAGCCCCCAGGGACGGGTTTACGGCGTGTCCTGCCCACCCACACCGCCTCGCCCAACCAGCGGAAATCCAGAGCCGCTTTGGCTGTTGCTGTTGCTCTGGCTTGTAGCAGGTGCAGGGCGCAGCCCTGCCGAAAAACCTACTTCACCCGACGGCCCGAGCGGTCGATCCGGAACCGCTCTCCGCCTTCCATCGGCGTGTGGCCATCGGCATCCGGCGTGCCGCGCCGGCAGCCGTTGCAGACCTCGGCCACGCCATCCCGGAACGGCCAGCCGAAATCGAAGGTGCCGGGCACCACCTGGCGGAACTTCAGGTCGAAGTAGCCGACGCGGTGGCCGACGCGAGCGCGCAGCAGGCCTTCCTGCGGCGTCTCCGGGCCGTTGTCCCAGGTCAGCACCGGCAGGCTGCGGCCCTTGCGGTCGACGTAGTGGAAGCCCTGGTCGGCATACACCACGGCCAGGCCGTGGTCGTCGTAGTTCAGGTCCTTCAACGTGTCGGCGCTGATCTTCGGCCGGTGATCGACCACCTCGCAGTTGGGCAGCGGCCACAACCCGTGTTCGTCGGTCAGCAGCTTGCAGGCCGGTGCCTGCGCCAGCGCGCTGGAACTGGCCAGCGCACCGAGCAGGGCCAGCGACCGTGCGAAACGGCCGCGGGCGGGGGCAGGGCGGGCCTGCCGCACGATCACTTGGCCTCGGCCTTGCGCTCGAAGGCCGTGGGTGCCGGCAGCTGCACCGGCACGCCCTTGTCATCGCAGGTGCCGGCCTGGCACAGGCGCTCGCGCAGCGCCGGGGTGGCCTGTACGATCATGTGGTAGATCGCGTTCTGTTCCAGCGTGCCGCGGATCGCCTTGCTGCCCGGGCCGCGCGCCCAGATGCCGACGTCTTCACCGCCGTGCGATTCGGCCTTCATCGGCACCAGCGCTTCCTGCATGTAGTCCGGATGCTCGGTGTCGACCTCGCGCAGGTTCGGGCGGCCATTGGCCGGTTCGAAGCTGCTCGGGTTGTGCGGGTAGCGCTTGGCGCCGGCCGGCTGCTGGTTGCTGGCGCCGGTGTGTCCCGGGCCATTGGCGTAGGTCAGGGTGGTGTACGGCTGGCCGCTGCCGTCCAGTGCATAGTCCAGCTTGCCGGCGCCGTCTTCGCCGCCCTTGTCCTTCACCTTGCCCAGGATCGGGTTGCCGCGTGCCGGGTAGCCGACGAAGTTCAGGGTGTGCGAGTGGTCGGCGGTGACGATGATCAGGGTGTCGTCGGCCGAGGTCAGCTCGTTGGCCACGCGCACCGCGTCGGACAGCGCCACGGTCTCGGTCAGGGCACGGTAGGCGTTGCCGCTGTGGTTGGCATGGTCGATGCGCGCGCCTTCGATCATCAGCACGTAGCCTTCCTGGTGCTTGGCCAGATTCTTGATCGCTGCCGCCGTCAGTTCGGCCAGGCTCGGCTCACCGCCCGGATCCTGCGGGCGCTCGTACTCGTAGCGCATGTGATCCGGCTCGAACAGGCCAAGGATGGCCGGCGCGTTGGCGGCGGCGGCCAGCTGCTTGCTGTTCCACACGTAGGCACCCTGCGGGTGCGCCTGCTGCCATTCCTGCACCAGGCTGCGGCCATCCAGGCGCTGGCCGACCTTGTCGTCGTATTCCGGGTCGCGTTCTTCCACGGTGGTGAATTCACCGCGACCGCCGCCGAGGGCGACCAGCGGGCCACGGCCATAGCGCGAGGTCGACAGCAGCTGCTGGGCGATGTCCTTGCAGCCGGCCGCCTTGGCGGCTTCAGTCAGGTCGGTATCGTTTTCCCAGTTGCGCTCGGGCGAGTGCGCATAGGTGGCGGCCGGGGTGGCATGGGTCAGGCGTGCGGTGGACACCACGCCGGTGGCCAGGCCGGCGCTGTCGGCCAGCTGCAGCCAGGTCAGCAGGCCCTTGGACAGGCTGTCGGCGCAGTCGGTGCGGCTGCCGGCGCTGACGCCGATCGCGCCCATGTGGGTCTTCACGCCGGTGGTGATGGCGGTCATGGTGCCGGCCGAATCCGGGGTCTGCGAATCGGTGTTGTAGGTCTTGCTGAACGCCGTGGCCGGGAAGCGCTCCCAGGACAGCAGGTTCTCTTCACCCGAGCCGCCCTTCTGCTGGCCTTCGTAGATGCGCGAGGCCGCCACGGTGGTCAGGCTCATGCCGTCGCCGAGGAACAGGATGACGTTCTTGGCCTTGCCGGACATCGCACCGTTGGCGGCGGCCTGGGCAGCGCCGCTGCGGTACCACCACTGCGGGGTCTCGCCGGCCGGATGGGCGACGGGATCGACGGCGACCTTCAGGCCGGCCGGGGCGGACGCGGGGGCGGTGCTGGCGCAGGCGCCCAGCAGCAGGGTGGTGGCGCAGGCGGCCAACAGGGAGACGGAACGGCGCATGGACGCTGGGATCTCACAAACTGTAACGGGACGTTCATTATGCCCGCCCCTGCAAGGCACGCCGATGACACACTGATTTGCCGGCCGGGCGGTCGTTCTGCGGGCCGCCTTGGGCTATCGTGCCAGCATCCCTTCCTTCCCCTCTGGATTGCCTATGAAGCTGGTCTCTGCCTGGCTGCGGATTCCATTCTGGCAGCGCGTGGTCGGCGGCTTCGTGCTCGGCGCGCTGGCCGGCTGGGCGCTTGGCCCGGCCGCGGAAACGTGGTTTGGCCCGCTCGGTGAACTGTACGTCACCCTGATCAAGATGATCGCGGTGCCGCTGGTGTTCTTCGCGGTCATCAACGCGATCTCGTCGCTGCACGGACAGAAGTCGGTCGCCGCGCTCAGTGGCCGCACCTTCCTGTGGTTCGTGATCACCGCTGCGTTGGCGGTGTGCGTCGGCCTGGGCGTGGGTACCGTGCTGCAGCCCGGCGCCGGCGGCCTGCAGCTGTCGATGGCCAGCAACTACGTGCCGCGTGAAGTGCCCAGCGTGGTGCAGGTGCTGCTGGACGTGGTGCCGGCCAATGTCTTCTACGCGCTGTCCGGCATCGGCACCAAGGTCAATGCGGCCGGTGAAACCGTGCTGGCTGCCGGTCGCGGCTCGATCCTGCCGGTGATCTTCTTTGCCGGCCTGGTGGGCTTTGCCATCGTCAAGCTGGGCGAGAAGGTGACCGAGGCGCGCAAGCTGGTCGGCCAGATGAGCGACATCATGATCCAGGTGACCCGCTTCGTGCTGGAAGTCACCCCGATCGGTACCTTCGGCCTGATCGCTGGCCTGGTCGGCAGCTACGGCTTCGAGAAGCTGCTGCCGCTGGGGCATTTCGTGCTGGCGCTGTACGTGGCCTGCGCCCTGCACATCGTGGTGGTCTACAGCGCACTGCTGCTGGCGCACGGACTGAACCCGCTGAAGTTCTTCCGTGGCGCGGCGCCGGGCATGCAGGTCGCCTTCGTCAGCTCGTCCAGCTTCGCCGCGATGCCGGTGGCGCTGCGTTCGATCACCCACAACCTGGGCGTGAACAAGGACTACGGTTCGTTCGCGGTGCCGCTGGGCGCCAGCATCAAGATGGATGGCTGCGGTGCGATCTATCCGGCGCTGTGCGCAGTGTTCATCGCGCAGTACAGCGGTGTGCCGCTGACCCCGGAGCAGTACGTGGTGGTGCTGATCGCGTCGGTGCTGGGCAGCTTCGGTACGGCCGGCGTGCCGGGTACCGCGGTGATCATGGCCACGGTGGTGCTGAGCGCAGCCAACCTGCCGCTGGAGACCATCGGCTACCTGTATGCCATCGACCGCATCCTGGACATGATGCGCACGATGACCAATGTGACCGGCCAGATGCTGGTGCCGGTGATCGTGGCCAAGGAAACCGGGCTGCTCGACCAGGCGGTGTATGACAATCCGTCCAGCAATGTGGGTGTGGACGATCCTGATCCGACTCCGCCACGCGGCTGAGGTTGCGTGGAGATGAAAGGCCCGCCCTGACCGGCGGGCCTTTTGTTTGGGAGATGGCCGACGCGGTACCGGCCGAGGCGGGCACCTGGTAGATCCACGCCATGCGTGGATGAAGGCGGTGCCGACCAAGGTCGGCCGCTACCGGCAGGCACCCGTCCGATTGGAGGACCCGACCCAGGCGGAGCCACAGTAGATCCACGCCATGCGTGGATGAAGGCGATGCCGACCAAGGTCGGCAGCTACCGGCAGGCACCCGTCCGATCGGAGGAGCCGACCCAGGCGGAGCCACAGTAGATCCACGCCATGCGTGGATGAAGGCGGTGCCGACCAAGGTCGGCCGCTACCCACCAATTGCACGGGCCCAACAAAAAAGCCGCTGCAGGGCAGCGGCTTTCTCGTGTCAGGCGGCGCGGTAGCGCCAACCGGTCAGATCAGAGATCGACCCGGCGGGCCTGCATGAACTTGTTGCCCCAGTAGCCGCTGAGCAGGGTGTCCACGCGGACGTCCTTGCCCGAGCTCGGCGCGTGCAGGAAGCGGCCGTCGCCGACATAAATGCCGACGTGGTCAACACGGCCCTTGCGGCCGAAGAACACCAGGTCACCGGCAGCCAGCGCGGTGCGGTCGTTGATCAGTTCGGCGTTGTCATCGTGGGCCATCTCGCGCGAGACGCGCGGCAGCTCGATGCCCAGGGCCGAACGGAACACATAACCGACCAGGCCGCTGCAGTCGAAGCCGCTGTCCGGGTTGCTGCCACCCCAACGGTACGGGGTGCCCAGCAGGGTCATCGCGCGGCGCAGCAGCGACTGCACCTTGCCGTTGTCGGCGGCGGTACCGACAACGCTGCCATTGGCGGCGCTGCTGGTGTCGTAGTTGGCGAGCAGGCGGCTGAGGTCGCCGGCCACCACGGCCGAGCGGTCCATCAGCGGAATGGTGTCGTTGGCGGCCAGGTGCGGCAGCAGGGCGGCCAGCGTGGCGCTGGCGGCGGCATCGACGCGGCTGCGCTGCGGAGCGGCAGCCTCGGCCTTGGCGGCCGGTCGGGTGGTGTTCTCGGCCACCGGGGCCGGGGTCACATCGGAACGGTTCGGAGCAGTCTGCGACCAGGCCGGAAGGCTGGTCAGACACAGTGCCAGGCCAAGCAACAGCGGGCGGGCACTACGTGAAGATACGGAAGTCTGGCCTTCGCTTTTCAGGTCGTCAGTCGTCACGCGTCGGTCACAGGAAAAAAACGATGGGGCATCATGCCCTGTAAAAGCGGCAATAAGTTAAAAATTCCGTTAGTAAATCGTTAGTTTCAGGGTGATGTCCGTCACAGTTTTGAACATATCGCCTGTTCATTTTAGCGAAGGACACGTTTCGCGCCGGTGTAGTGGTCCTTCCAGTAGGGGCCGCTGAGCGAGTCCAGGCGCACGGTGCCGCCGGTGCTCGGCGCGTGCACGAAACGCCCTTCACCTACATAGATGCCGACATGGGTGACGCTGCCGCGGCTGCCGAAGAACACCAGGTCGCCGGTGGCCAGGCGCTGCGGGTCGATCTTCGGGCCCTGTACCGCCGCCAGGTCGCGCGAGGTGCGCGGCAGCCGCAGGTCCAGCATCTCGCGATAGACATAGGCGACCAGGCCGCTGCAGTCGAAGCCCGAATCCGGGGTGTTGCCGCCGTAGCGGTAGGGCGTGCCGACCAGGCTGATGGCGCGCATCAGCACCGAGTTGGCAGCCTCGGGGTTGTCCGGCACGGTCTTTGGCCAGTTCGCCGTGGGCGGGGGCGGCGCCGGGCGAGTGGCCTTGCCACCGCCACAGGCGGTCATCAACAGGGGCAGGGCCAGCAGCAGGGCCGGGGCGAGGAACCGGCGCGGGCCGGACGAAACTGGCGTGATGTGCATGATCTCCGGATAATGCGCCACCTTGGATTGGCCGTCATGATGGCGGCGTCCCCGTCGGGCGACAACCCGCCCCAACCCGCCTGCCTCCGGCAGATCCAGACAGAGTTGCGCATGAAGATCGAAAAAGACCGCGTTGTCCGCTTCCACTACACCGTTTCCGAAGTCGGCCAGGAGCCGATCGAATCGTCCAAGGACCGCGGCGAGCCGCTGGCGATCCTGATCGGTCACGGCAACATCATCCCGGGCCTGGAAAACGCCATGATGGACAAGGAAGCCGGTGCGACCTTCAACGTCGACGTCAAGGCGGCCGATGCCTACGGCGAGCGTCGTGAGGGCCTGTCCCAGCGCGTGCCGAAGAAGCACTTCGGCAACACCAAGCTGGCTCCGGGCCAGCAGGTCGTGCTGCAGACCAACTTCGGCCCGCGTGCGGTGACCGTGCAGAAGGTCGGCATGAGCGTCGTCGACGTTGACCTGAACCATCCGATGGCCGGCAAGGACCTGCACTTCGACGTCGAAATCGTCGACGTGCGCGAAGCCGGCAAGGAAGAGCTGGACCACGGCCACGTCCACGGTGACGGCGGCCACCAGCACTGATCGCAGTGCGATCGTGATGGCAGCAACGGCCCGCTTCGGCGGGCCGTTGCGTATGTGGAACACGGCGCGGCCATCCATGGTGCACGGGCCGGCGGCATAATGGCGGACCTGCCTGACGGACCCCCCGTGAACGCCGCTTCTCCTTCCCTGCAGCCGGTGGCTTCCGGCGAACGCATCGCCGTGCTGGACGTGCTGCGCGGTGCCGCGTTGCTGGGCATCCTGCTGATGAACATCGAGGCCTTCAGTGGCCCGCTGGATCTGGCCTTCACCGGCATCGACGTGCACTGGCGGGGCATCGATTACTGGGCCGACGCCTTCGTCTACGTGTTCGTGCAGGGCAAGTTCTTCACCCTGTTCTCGCTGCTGTTCGGCGCCGGCTTTGCGGTGATGGCGCAACGCGCCGAGGTGGCCGGGCGCGACTTCACCCCGTTCTACCTGCGCCGCAGCGCCGGCCTGCTGCTGATCGGCCTGTGCCATGCACTGCTGGTCTGGTCCGGCGACATCCTGGTGATGTATGCACTGATCTCGCTGCCGCTGCTGGCCTGCCGCGAGGCGCCGCGCAGCTGGCTGCCGTGGATGGGCGTGATCGTCTATCTCGGCGGTGTAGCGATGATGCTGCTGGTGGGCGCGATGGTGTCGATGGCTTCGGCCGAAGAGGTGCGGGGCATGCTGGCCGAGGCGCAGCAGAGCATCGACCTGCAGCGGCAGGTGTACGGGCAGGGCAGCTGGGCGCAGGCCAATGTGCAGCGCCTGAGCGAGTTCGGCACCTCGATGGGCGCGCTGCTGATCACCGGCCCGGAAGTGCTGGGCATGTTCCTGATCGGCAGCTGGTTCGCCGGCAGTGGTGCGCTGGCGACGCCGGAGCGCTTCCCGCGGCTGTACGCGTCGCTGCGCTGGATCGCACTGCCGCTGGGCCTGCTGGTCACGTTGCTGGGGGTTGCCTGGAAACCCTACCTGGCACCCGGTGCGTACAACCTGCCGGTGACGGCGGCGATGGCCCTGGTCACGATTGGCGGACTGCCGATGTGCCTGGGCTACCTGGCGTGGATCGTGCACTGGCGCACGCGGCTGGCGTGGCTGGCGCCGGTGGGGCGCATGGCGTTGACCCACTACCTTGGCCAGTCGCTGCTGTGTACCTGGACCTTCTACCACTATGGCCTGGGCAGGTTCGAGATGATGCCGCGCAGCGTGCAGCTGCTGTTCGCGCTGCTGCTGTTTGCCGCGCAGGTGGTGATTTCGCACCTGTGGCTGCGCCGTTTCCGCTTCGGCCCGATCGAGTGGGTATGGCGTGCGATGACCTATCGGCAGTGGCCACCGATGCGGCGTGGGGCCGGGCAGGGCTGATCGATGCAGGGCGCACACGAGGATGTGATCGTGGTCGGCGCCGGTGCCATTGGACTGGCCGCCGCGCTCGCGCTGCGTGCGCAGGGGCGGCAGGTGCGGGTGATCGATCGCGGGCGCGTCGGCGGCGCGACGTCGCATGGCAACTGCGGCACCGTCACGCCCAGCCATGCGCCACCGCTGGCGGCCCCCGGCGTGCCGTTGCGTGCGCTGCGCTGGATGCTCGATCCGCGTGCGCCATTGTACGTGCGTACGCGGCTGGATCCGACGCTGTGGCGTTGGTTGCTGCAGTTCGGAGCGCGCTGCAATGCGCGCGACTGGCTGCACTCCACACGGGCACGCGGCGCGTTGTTGAATGATTCACGGCTGCGCCTGGCCCATTGGGTGCATACGCATGCGCTGGACTGCGAATTCGCTGCACGCGGGCTGGACTATGTGTTCGGTGACGCCCGCAACTTCGACCATCATGCGGCGGAGTGCGAGGCGCTGAACGCGCAGGGCATTGTCACGGCCTGCATCGATGGCGGCGACTATGCGCGCGACAATCCGGCGTTCCATGATCGCCTCGCCGGTGCGATCCACTTTCCCGGCGATGCGCAGCTGCGTCCGGACCGCTACACCGCTGAGCTGGCGCGCTTGCTGCGCGCGCAGGGCGTGGTGATCGATGAACAGGTGGACGTGCAGGGATTCAGTGACGATGCGCGGGGCGTACGCGTGCAGGCCGGCCAGCAGACCGTGCGGGCGCGTGAGCTGGTGCTGGCCACCGGCCCGTGGTCGCGCGACTGGGCACGGCAACTGGACCTGCGCGTGCCGATCCAGCCCGGCAAGGGCTATTCGCTGACCTGGTCGCGACCGGAGCAGGTGCCGCAGCGCCCAGTCGTACTGAAGGACCATTCCGTGTTCGTGATTGCCTGGCGCGACGCGCTGCGCCTGGGCGGCACCATGGAGTTCGCCGGCGCCGACCCGCAGCTGCGCACGCGCCGCCTGCAGGCCCTGCAGCAGGCCGCCGACCACTACCTGCGCGCGCCGCGCGGTGCGCAGCTGCAGGAGCAGTGGTGCGGGTGGCGCCCCATGAGCGTGGACGACGTGCCGTTGATCGGCCGCGCGCCCGCGCATCCTCACGTCTGGCTTGCAGCGGGGCATGGCATGCTCGGCATCAGCATGAGCGCGGGCACCGGCCAGCTGATCGCCGATCTCGTCTGCGGCCGCACGCCAGCGATCGATCCTGCCCCTTACCGACCCGAGCGATTCCGATGAGCACTGCATCCTATGATTACGACCTGATCGTCCTTGGCGGCGGCTCCGCCGGCCTGGCCGGCGCGATCCGCGCCGCGCAGCACGGCAAGCGCGTGGCAATGCTGGAGCCCGGTGAGCTGGGCGGGACCTGCGTCAATGTTGGCTGCGTGCCGAAGAAGGCGATGTGGCTGGCGGCCGACCTGCACGAGCGCATCGGCCTGGCCAGCGCGATGGGCTTCGATGTGCAAGCGCGCCCGGCGCTGTCGTGGAAGGAACTGGTGATCCATCGCCAGGCCTACATCAGCAACATCCACACCAGCTACCACAAGCGCCTGGACGAAACCGGCGTGGTGCGCATTCCGGCACGTGGTCATCTGCTTGATGCGCACACCGTGGCCTGCAGCGATGGCGTGCGCTACAGCGCCGAGCACATCCTGATCGCCACCGGCGCGCATCCGCTGCGCCCGGACATTCCCGGCGCGGAGCTGGGCCTGGTCTCCGACGATTTCTTCGACCTGCGTGCGGCGCCGACCGAGGTGGCGATCATCGGCGGTGGCTACATCGCGGTGGAACTGGCCGGGTTGCTGCAGGCGCTCGGCAGCCGCGTGAGCCTGCTGGTGCGCGGCAAGCGGCTGCTGGAGCGCTTCGACTACGAGCTGACCGATCAGTTGGCCGAGAACCTGAAGCAGCAGGGCGTGCGCATCCATTTCGACTACCGCCTGCGCGAGCTGCAGCGCGATGGCGAACGCGTGCGTGCGTTCGGCAATGACGGCCCGCTCGACAACGTGTTCGATGCAGTGTTCTTCGCGACCGGTCGCCGCGGCAACAGTCGCGACCTTGGCCTGGAAGCGCTCGGCATCGGCATCGGCGAACACCAGCAGGTGCAGGTGGACGAATGGCAGACCACGAGCGTGCCGAGCGTGCATGCGGTGGGTGACATCGCCGGCAAGGTCGGGTTGACGCCGGTGGCCGTGGCCGCATCGCGGCGGTTGATGGATCGGCTGTTCGGGGGGCGCCCGCAGTCGAAGATGGATTACGGGAACGTGGCGAGCGTGGTGTTCTCGCATCCGCCGCTGGGCGCGGTGGGCATGAGCGAAGAGGAAGCGCGCGCGCGCTTCGACCAGGTGAGCGTCTACCACAGCCGTTTCCGCCCGATGCTGCAGGCGCTGGCCAACGGCACCCAGCGCAGCCTGTTCAAGATGGTCTGCGCCGGCCCGGACGAACGGGTGGTGGGCATCCACCTGCTGGGGGAAGCGGCCGACGAGATCCTGCAGGGCTTCGCGGTGGCGGTGAAGATGGGGGCGACCAAGGCCCAGTTCGACGACACCGTGGCGATCCACCCGACCTCGGCCGAGGAAGTGGTGCTGATGCGCTGACCTGCGGTTGTAGAGTCGAGCCATGCTCGACTGCCGTGCGAAAGCAGTCGAGCATGGCTCGACTCTACAGAAGGCGGCATTCGGGCACGCTCAGCGCTACCGGGGCGGGCACCGGACGCCCCCATGCGACAATGGCCGCCCCCACGCTTTCCCCAGCCGCTCCGCGCGGCCCGCCGTCGTCCTGATGTCCAACACCGCTTCCCGTATCGCTACCGCCTCCCCTCGCATCGCGCTGGGGGGTATCGGCCTGGCCGCGATCGGCGCCATCGCTGCTTCCGGCAAGGCGATCATCGTCAAGCTCGGGCTGCGCCACGGCGTGGATGCCACCACGCTGCTCGCGCTACGCATGCTGATGGCGCTGCCCCTGTTCGCACTGATGGCCGTGTGGGCCGCGCGGCGGGCCGAGCCGCTGTCCTGGGCCGATCGTGCCCGCGTGCTGTGGCTGGGCTTCACCGGCTACTACCTGTCCAGCCTGCTCGACTTCCAGGGGCTGCAGTACATCAGCGTGACCCTGGAACGGCTGATCCTGTACTTGAACCCGACCCTGGTACTGCTGATCAACGTGCTGCTGGCGCGCCAGCGACCGGGCCGCTGGCAGATCGGCGCGCTGGTGCTGAGCTACCTGGGCGTGCTGCTGGCCTTCGGCCATGACCTGCAGCGCGAGGGTGGGCAGATCATCGTCGGCAGCCTGCTGGTGCTGGGCAGCGCGCTCAGCTATGCGCTGTACCTGTTCGGCAGTGGGCAGGTGGTCGCGCGCATCGGTGCGGTGCGGCTGACCGCCTACGCCAGCTGCGTGGCCAGCGTGCTGGTGCTGCTGCATTTCGCGGTGACCCATCCGCTGCCACTGCTGTGGCAGGCACCGGCGCCGGTGCAGTGGTTGTCGCTGGTCAATGCCACCGTGTGCACGGTGCTGCCGGTGCTGGCGATCATGCTGGCAGTGCAGCGCGTGGGTTCGTCGCTGGCCGCGCAGGTCGGTATGCTGGGCCCTGTTTCCACGATCGTGATGAGCCTATGGCTGCTCGACGAACCGATGGGGCCGGCGCAGATCGCCGGCACCGTGCTGGTGCTGATCGGCGTTCTGCTGGTGACCCGCCTGCGACGCTGACGCCTGAGCAGGCGCGTGCGCGCATCCTGGCGGTGATCCGCGCGATCCCGGCGGGGCAGGTGATGGGCTACGGCCAGGTGGCGATGCGTGCGGGCCTGCCCGGGCGTGCACGCCTGACCGCGCGCATCCTGGGCCAGAACGACGACCCGGACCTGCCCTGGCACCGCGTGCTGCGCTCGGATGGGCGCATTGCCATGGAAGAAGGGTCGGCCGGCTGGCGCGAGCAGTCACAGCGGTTGCGCGCCGAGGGCGTGGTGGTGGAGAACGGCCGGGTGCGGATGCCGGCGACCGATCCGGCCGCGGCGCTGGACGCGGCCGTGTGGGGCCCGGGCTGAGCATCGCTGTCGACTGAACAGGCCGTACCTGCGGGTCGCCAACAAGACACGATGCTGCGGCTATGATGGAGGCCGTTCCATGCCGGTGCTCCCATGTTCCCGCGACTGCCAACCGTCACCAAGGCCCTGCTGATCGCCAACGCGATCCTGTTCCTGCTGCAGCAGCCGTTCCTGCTCGGCATGCAGACCTTCGAGCCGTTCATGCTGCAGCCGTTGCAGCAGGGCTTCGACGCATTCTCGCCGGGCGGCAACTTCCAGCCCTGGCAGCTGCTGACCTACGGCTTCCTGCATGGCAGCTTCGGCCATCTGTTCTTCAACATGCTGGCGGTCTTCATGTTCGGCGCGCCGCTGGAGCAGACCTGGGGCGAAAAGCGCTTCCTGCTGTACTACCTGGTCTGCGTGGCCGGTGCCGGTGTCTGCCAGCTGCTGGTGGGTACGCTGCTGGAAAACCCGGCCACGGTGCTGGGCGCTTCCGGCGGCGTGTTCGGCCTGCTGCTGGCCTACGGCATGCTGTTCCCCAACCAGCGGGTGATGCTGCTGTTCCCGCCGATCCCGATGAAGGCGCGTACCTTCGTGATCCTGTTCGGCGTGGGCGAGCTGGTGCTGGGCATGACCGGCTGGCAGCCGGGCGTGGCCCACTTCGCGCACCTCGGCGGCATGCTGTTCGGCTGGTTGCTGATCCGCTACTGGCGTGGGCAACCGCCGTTCAACAAGCGTCGCCCGCCCGGCCCACCGAAGCGCCCGAACCATCTGCGCAGCGTCAAATGATCCGAAGGATCATTTGACGCGGTAGGTGCCAACCTTGGTCGGCACACCTTGTCCCACGCGGGTAGGTGCCAACCTTGGTTGGCACGCTTTGAATGGGATCATTTGACGCGGTAGGTGCCGACCGTTGGTCGGCACACCTCTACAGATCCTGCAACACCACCTGCGCGGCATTGTGCCCGGGCGCACCGGTGACGCCACCACCGGGATGGGTGCCCGAACCGCACAGGTACAGGCCGGGCAGGGCGCCGCGATAGCCGGCCTGGCCGACCATCGGCCGTGCCGAGAACAACTGGTTGGCAGTCAGTGCGCCGTGGAAGATGTCACCGCCGACCAGGCCGAAGGTGCGTTCCAGATCCAGCGGCGACAGCGCCTGCCGACCGAGCACGCTGGCGGTGAAGCCGGGCGCATGCCGTTCGACGGTGGCGATCATCAGGTCGGCCACGGTTTCCCGGTGATCATCCCAATGGCGGCCCTCGGGCAACACCGGTGCCACGTGCTGGCAGAACAGGCTGGCCACATGCTGCCCGGGCGGCGCCAGCGAATCGTCCAGCGTGCTGGGGATCAGCATCTCCACGATCGGTTCGCGCGACCAGCCGTCGCGGCGCGCGTCCAGCCAGGCGCGGTCCATGTAGTCCAGGCTGGGTGCCATGATGATGCCGGCGCTGAGGTGATCGCCGGGGCCGGGCAGGGCGCTGAACTCCGGCAGCCGCGACAGCGCCACGTTCATCCGGAACGTGCCCGAACCGCAGCGCCAGTTCGCCATGCGTTCGCGCGTTGCGTTGGGTACCTGTGCCGGTTCCAGCAATTGTTCGTACAGCAGCTTCGGATTGACGTTGGCGACCACCGCGCGTGCGCGCAGGATCTCGCTGTTGGCCAGTTCCACACCCACCGCGCGGCCCTGTTCAATCCGCACGCGCTGTACACCGGTCTCCACGCGCAGTTCCGCACCGGCCTCGCGTGCCGAGGCCGCAATCGCCTGGCTGATCGCGCCCATGCCGCCGATCGCGTGGCCCCATGCACCTTTCACACCATTGCACTGGCCGAATACGTGGTGCAGCAGTACGTAGGCACTGCCCGGTGTATACGGGCTTGCGTAGTTGCCGACGATGCCATCGAAGCCGAACAGCGCCTTGATCGGCTCGCTCTCGAACCAGCGATCCAGGTACTCGGCCGCCGACAGCGTGAACAGGTCCAGCAGTTCCTGCCGCAGCGAGGCATCCAGCGTCGCCAGTTCACGACCGAGACGGCCCATCTGCCACAGGGCGGGCAGGGCACGCCAACCGCCTGCTGCACCCAGGTCCGGCGGCGTGCGCAGGGCCCATGCGCGCAGTACGTCGGCGAAAATCTCCAGGCGTGCCTCGTACGCGGGCAAGCGCTGCGCATCCCGCTCGGAGAACTTCGCGACCTCGGCCTGGGTGCGGCCTGGCGCGGACAACAGGTAGCGGCCGTCCGGCAACGGCAGGAAGTTGTTGGCCGGACGCGCGACGATGCGCAGCCCATGCGCATGCAGCTGCAGGTCGTCGATCACCTTCGGCTGCAGCAATGACACCGTGTACGACGCCACCGAGTTGCGGAAGCCGGGATGGAATTCCTCGGTGACTGCGGCACCGCCGAGAACGCCACGACGTTCCAGCACCAGTACCTTCTTTCCAGCGCGCGCCAGATAGGCCGCGCAGACCAGGCCGTTGTGGCCACCGCCAACGACGATCGCATCCCAGGTCATCAGCACCTCGCGAAAAGGGGACGGAGGGGATTAAGTCGCAATCTGCATCTGCACACAGGGGGGGAGAAACGACTTAATCCCCTCCGTCCCTTTTTTTGATTGCCGCTTCGATGGTGGCGATGTCGATCTTCTTCATCGGCATCATCGCGTTGAAGGCGCGCTTGGCCAATGCCTTGTCCTTGCTGGTCACTGCTTCGATCAGCATGCGCGGGCTGATCTGCCAGGAGATGCCCCAGCGGTCCTTGCACCAGCCGCATTGGCTCTCCTGGCCACCGTTGCCGACGATCGCATTCCACAGGCGGTCGGTCTCGGCCTGGTCCTCGGTCTGGATCTGGAAGGAGAAGGCTTCGCTGTGCTTGAACGCGGTACCGCCGTTGAGGCCGACGCAGGGGATGCCGCAGACCGTGAACTCGACCGTCAGCACGTTGCCTTCCTTGCCATCCGGGAAATCACCCGGGGCGTGATGCACGGCGGTCACCGCGCTGTCGGGCAGGATGCTGGCGTAGAAGGTGGCGGCCTCAAGTGCGCCGTTGTCGTACCAGACACAGATCGTGTTCTTGTGTGCCATGTCGGGGCTCCGCGATGGACGAAGCCGCAGCGATAGCACGCGCGGTGTTAACCCGGGATCGTGCTGCACCCGCAAAAAAGGGCGCCCGAAGGCGCCCTCTGTATTCCAGCTACTGCGGATGGCTCAGCGCCAGACCTTGATCTGGTCGGCTTCGCTGCGCTGCATCGGCTGGCCGGCCTTGCAGCTGAAGGTGGCACCGAAGGCCGGCAGATTGGCCAGCGTGCCATTGCTGCGCCACAGGCCCGGCGCGCGGATGTCGGCGGTCAGGCGGCGCACCGCTTCGTTCGGCGACAGCTGCTGTGCCCACAGGGTCGACCAGGCGCGGAAGAAGCCCTGCTGCTGCGCCTGCTTGGCCTTCGGCTCCTGCGCGGTATAGGCCGCCCAAGCCAGCTCCAGGCCGGCGATGTCGGCCAGGTTCTCTTCCTGGGTGAGCGTGCCGTTGACCTTGGCACCCTTCACGCCCGGGAAGTCGTAGGCGCTGTACTGCGCGGCCACGCGGTTGCCGAGCAGGGTCCAGGCGGTCTTGTCGGCCGGGGTCCACCAGCTGCGCAGTTCGCCCTTGGCGTCGACCAGCGCGCCCTTGGCGTCGATCGCACGGGTCAGCTCATGGCCGACCAGGCCACCGAAGCTGCCGAACTTGTCGGCGGCGTCGGCCTTGGCGTTGAACACCGGGCCCTGCAGGATCGCGGCGGTGACGATCAGGCGGTTCTGTGCCAGGTCGTAGGCCAGCGACGGCTGCTGCGGCAGCACATCCCAGCGGCGGTCGGCGTTGCCCTTGCCGATGCGCTTCATTTCCTCGCGGTGGCGCCAGGTCGAAGCGATCAGCATGTTGCCGCCGAACGAGCCGCGGCCCATCGGCTGCACGCTGTAGTCGAGGTCGCGCAGCGGCGTGCCGATCTCGATCTTCAGCGCGGCCAGCTTGGCCTGCGCTTCGGTCTTGGCTTCGGCGCTCATCCAGCTGTTGTTCTTGACCGCCTCGATCTGCACTTCGCGCAGCTTGTCGACGATCCACGCCGCCTGGCGACGGTCTTCGGCCGACAGGTAACGGGCCGCATATTCACGGCCGACCATCGGGCCGGCGGCCACGTTGATCGCGTCCAGCACGTCCTCCCAGCGCTGCGGCGGCAGGGTTTCGCCGCGCAGCACGCGGCCACGGAACTCAAACTCTGCGTCGCGGTAGGCCTTGGACAGGTACGGCGCCATCGAGTCGCCCACGCGCCAGCGCAGGTAGGCCTTCCACTGGTCCGGCTTGAGCTTGGTGACCATGCCATCGAGCTGCTTGAACAGGCCCGGGTCGGCCAGCGAGACCAGGTCGTCGTCCACGCCCTGTGCCTTCAGGAACGCGTCCAGCTGCAGGTTGCGGTAACGGCTGTTGAGCTCCTTGGTGGAGATCGGCGCGTAGTTGTTGAACGGGTTGTTGATGCCGGCCAGCGACTGCGCATTGCGCGCCAGCTCGGTCTCCAGCGCGATGACCGACTGCGACTCTGCATCCAGCTTGGCCGCCGGGGTGCCGGTCAGCGCCAGGATCTGCTTGACGTAGTTGCGGTAGCGGCCCATCAGCGCCACGGTGTCGGCGTCGGTGCGGGTATAGAACGCCGGATCCGGCAGGCCCATGCCGCCCTGCATGAAGTAACCGATGTGGCGGTCCAGTGCCTTCAGGTCGACGTCCGGGCCGAAGTTGAAGGCGACCGGGATGCCGACCTGGTGCAGCGCGGCGATCGAGGCCGGCACATCCTTGGCCTTCTTGATGGCGTTGATGCGGGTCAGCAGCGGCGCGATCGGGTTGGAACCGTCCGCTTCCACGGCGGCTTCGTCCAGGCCGCTGGCCCAGAAGTCGCCCAGCAGCTTCTGCACGTTGCCCTGCGGCGACTTCATCGCGGCGTCGAGCAGTTCGCGCTGCTGCTGGCGGCTGCGGTCGACCAGCTGGCCGAGCGCGGTGGTGGCACCGGTCTGCGGCACCGGGTTGGCCTTCAGCCAGCCTGCATTGGTGGCGTCGTAGAAGTCGCTGCACTGGGCGCTGACGGCCGGGGCGCGCGCGGCCTTCTTCTTGGCGGCGGCGAACGCATCGTGGGTCGGGACCAGGGTCGCCAGGCTGATGCCCAGGGCGATGGCAAGCGGACGGAAATTGGGCATGTGGAACGAATCCGTGATGGATTGAGGGCGCGCGCACTATAGCAAGCCGCGCATCGACGCGGCATGCACGCATCACGCTGCTTTCGCCGACCAGGGTCGGCCGCTACCGGGGAGTGCCGAGATCAGTAGATCCACGCCATGCGTGGATGAAAAACACCCCGGAAAAACAAAGGCCCGGGAATTCCCGGGCCTTTGCAGGTCTGCCGCAGCGTCAGCCGTGGCTTACCAGATCACCACCTGCTGCTCGCCGGTGCGGGCCATCGGCGAACCGGCCTTGCACTGGAACGCGGCAGCGAAGGTCGGCAGGTTCGACGGCGCACCCATGGCGCGGAACTGCGCCGGGGCGTGCGGGTCGGTGGCCAGGCGGACCTTGGCGTTTTCCGGGGTGTACTTGGTGCGCCACACGGTGGCCCAGTTGAAGAAGAAGCGCTGGTCGCGGGTGAAGCCGTCGACCTTCGCATCTTCCTTGCCGGCGGTGGCCTTCTGCAGGGCGTCGTAGGCGGTGGCCAGGCCGCCCAGGTCGGCGATGTTCTCGCCCAGCGTCAGGTGGCCGTTCACTGCCTGGCCGTCGACCTTGTACTGGTCGAACTGCTTGACCAGCTTGCCGGTGAGGCCTTCGAAGTTCTTCTTGTCGGCCGGGGTCCACCAGTCTTCCAGGTTGCCGGTCGGCCCGAAGCGTGCGCCCTGGTCGTCGTAACCGTGGGTCATCTCATGGCCGATCACCGCACCGATGCCGCCATAGTTCAGCGCGTCGTCGGCCTTCGGATCGAAGAACGGCGGCTGCAGGATGGCGGCCGGGAACACGATCTCGTTCTGCAGCGGGTTGTAGTAGGCGTTGACGGTCTGCGGGGTCATGCCCCACTCGGTCTTGTCCACCGGCTTGCCGATCTTGGACAGGTTGAACTTGTAGTTGAACTCGTTGGCCGCGCGCACGTTGCCCAGGTAGCTGTCGCGCTGGGTCTGCAGGCCCGACCAGTCACGCCACTTGTCCGGGTAACCGATCTTCGGGGTGAAGGTTTCCCACTTGGCGATGGCCTTGGCCTTGGTTTCCTCGCTCATCCAGCTCAGGCCCTGGATGCGGTCCTTCAGCGAGGCGGCCAGGTTCTTCACCAGTTCTTCCATCTTCGCCTTGGCTTCCGGCGAGAAGGCAACCTTCACGTACAGCTGGCCGAAGGCTTCACCGGCATCGTTTTCGATGGTGCCCAGCACGCGCTTCCAGCGCGGCTTCTGCTCCTTCTGGCCGTTGAGGGTCTTGCCGTAGAACTCGTAGTTCTCCTGCACGAAGGCGTCCGCGAGGTACGGCGAGGCGCTGTCCACGGTGTGGAAGCGCAGGTAGGCGCGCCACACCGACGGATCGGTGTCGGCCAGCGACTTGCTCACTTCCTCATGGAAGGCCGGCATGGCCAGCGAGAACTTCTCCGGCGCGGCCACGCCCTGCGACTTGAAGAACTCGGTCCAGCTGAAGTTCGGGGTCAGCTTGTCGGCGTCGGCCAGGGTGACCGGGTTGTAGTACAGCTCGACGTTGCGCGACAGCTCCACGCGCGACTTGGAGGCCTTGGCCAGGCGGGTTTCGAACTTGACCACGTCCTCGGCCTGCTTGGCCGCATCGGCCGCGGCCACGCCGGACAGTTCCAGCACCTTGGCGACGTGCGCCTGGTAGGCCTTCAGCTTGTCGGCGTTCTTGGCATCGGTGTAGTAGGTGGTATCCGGCAGGCCCAGGCCGCCCTGGCTGGCATAGGCCATGTTCACGGCGGAGTTCTTGAAGTCCGCTTCGGCGCCGAAGCCGAACAGGATATTGTCACCCTTGGCGGCGCTGGTGCGCAGGTAGTTGGCGATGGCCGCCTTGTCCTGCAGGCCGTCGATCGCAGCCAGGTCGGCCTTCAGCGGCTCGATGCCCTGGGCATTGATCTTGGCTTCGTCCATGCCGGTGGCCCACAGGTCGCCGACGATCTTCTCGATGTGGTTCGGGGTCTTGACCTGCGCGACCTGCTCGGCCAGCTGGTGCTGCACGGCCACCGAGCGCTCGTCGAGGATGGTGAACGCGCCCCAGCTGGTGCGGTCGCCCGGGATTTCATTGGCGGCCAGCCACTTGCTGTTGACGTAGTCGCCGAAGGCGGTGCAGGCGTCCTTGGTGGTGTCCAGGTCGCTCGGCTGGAAGGCGTTGTAGGCCGGCAGCTTGCTGTCGTCCAGCTTGTAGGTAGTGGCTTCGGCGGTGGCCGGGGCGGGGGTCGCGGCATCCTTGGCCGGGGTTTCGTTCTTGCCGCAGCCGGCCAGCACGGCCGACACGGCCAGGCTGAGCAGGACGATCTTGGGAGTGCGCGTCATCACTATTCTTGGCCTCCAGGCCGAGTGAGTCAGGGAGTAGCCGCAGGTACGGCCGTGGGCCGAACGATACGCCGCCGGCCTGGCCTGCAAGGGTGTCGAAGGTCATGGCCGGGCGCAAGGGCCAGAACGTGCAAGGGCGCCCGATGGGCGCCCTTGCAGGAAGCGGTGCGGCTTACAGGCCGCCGCCGCCGCAGCCCTTGCCCAGGTAGTCGTCGATCAGCCTGAGCTGGTCGCCCATGATCGCGCGGGTCCAGGCGGGACCATGCGCGTAGTCGGCGATGGCGTGGAACTCGACCGGCTGGCCTGAACTCCTGGCCTTGTTCACGAACCACTCCGACTGCTCGATCGGCACCGTGCGGTCGCGGTCACCGTGGTAGACCATCAACGGAATCTTCATTTCGCCGGCCTTGTCGACCGGATTGAGGCCGGCCACGGTCGGCGCCTGGGCCTGGCGGAAGAACGGGTTGGTATAGAAGCGCGACCAGATCTTCTTGATGTCCGAGACGCCGGCACCGGCGATGGCGCACTTGTACAGGCCATTGGGACGCACCGAAGCCGCGAACGCCGAGTAGCCGCCATAGGAGAAGCCGAACATGGCGATGTGGCCGGGCTGGGCGATCTTCTGGTCGATCATCCACTGCGCGCCATCGTCCTTGTCGTCCTGCATCTTCTGGCCCCATTCGGCATCACCGGCCATCCACAGCTTGCGGCCCCAGTCGGCCGAGCCGCGGAACTGCGGGCGCAGCACCGCCATGCAACGCGATGCCATCAGGGGGACCCACATCGAGCCATCGAAGTCCATGCCGTCGCGTGCCCACGGGCCGCCGTGCGGATGCACAACGGCTTTCCAGGGACCGGCACCGCACAGCTCGGTGTTGGGCGTGGTCAGGAACGCCGGAATGTCCAGCCCGTCGCGTGCCTTGTAGTAGACCAGCCGGGTGGTGCCCAGCGCTGCTGGCTGGATCTGCGGATAGGTCTTGGCCAGCAGGGTCAGCTTGCCGTCGTGCAGCAGGTGATACTCGGGCGGGTTGGAAGGGCCGGAGGTAGCCACGATGATGGTCTTCATGTCGGCGCTGAAGTCGACGACCCTGACCGCTTGATCGTTGTCCAGCTCCACGGTGGCGTTCTGGCCGGTGGCCGGGTCGATCAGCGCCACCGGGCTGGCCTTGATCGCCAAGGCCTGGCGCAGGCCGGCAATCAACGCCTTGAAGGACCCGTTGGTCCATTCCACCTCGTTGCCGCGCGGTCCGCTGTAGCCCACGCCGAGCAGCGCGCCGAACGGGATGTTGTCCACGCCCTTGTAATGGTTGACGCGCACATCGCCGGCGTTGAAGAACTTGTGCTCGAACAGCACCTCCTTCTGCTTGCGCGCGGCGATGTCATATTCATAGATGACCGTCTTGTCGCGGCCGACATTGCTCTGGATGAAGGCAATGTTGGCATCGTCGGCGAAACCGACCACCTGGTTGATGTCGCGGTTCTTTACATAGGAACGGAAGTGTTCCTCCCATGCATTGGTGGCCGGGTTGCGGAATTCTGTGGCCACGTAGGCGCCGGTGCCATCCACGTCCTGGCGCAGACGGGCACGCAGTTCACTGTTGAGGTCGGTGATGTAACCGGCCACGCGTTCTTCGGTCTTCTGGATGCGCTGGGTGGTGAAGTCGCGTACGTTCACCTTGTATACGTCGCCGGCATTGCTACCCGAACCATTGATGACCAGGATGTGGTCCGGATCGTTGGGTAGCGTATCGAGCACACTGGAGCTGGAAAGCGCCTGCTCCAGTTCCTGCGCATGGCTGCTGGCACGAGCAGGGGTGATCGGCTCCTTCCAGGTCTTGCCTTCGATGTCGGTAATGAAGAACTTGCTGATGAAGGTCTTGGTCACGCGGTCCGTGCGCAGGTCGTAGGGCTGCCAGAGGCTGACGGCGAGCAGTCCGTTCTTGATGAAGGAGACGCCCTGGAATTTCATCCGGCCGGACCCGATCACGGTCGGTGCAGCGCTCAGGTTGTCGGTGTTCCAGACCAGGATGACGCGATCTTCACCCTTGGCCTGCAGGCCGGCGATGTGCTTGCCGTCGGGCGAAATGGACAGGCTGGACAGCTGCGGAAAGGCGGCCAGCTGCTCGATCGTGGGAACGGCCGGCAGGGCCGATGCCGGTGCCGGGGCGGACAGCGCGAGGGCCAGCATCAGTGCACTGGCGGAAACGACGTTCTTCATTGTCTGTTCCTGGTTGCAGGTCCGGGACGCAAAAAAGCCGCCGCCCTTGCGGACGGCGGCTCTGGCGCACTATCAGAAGCTCTTGGAGACGTTCACGAAGTACGTGCGGCCGACATAGTCGTAGCCACTGTACAGCGGAGCGTTACCCACGCGGTTGTAGGCGCCGGAGGAGATCATCGGCGGCTCTTCGTTGCGCAGGTTGCGGACGCCCGCAGTGACCGACCACTTGTCGCCGGTGTACTCGGCCGACAGCGAGTGGGTGAAGTAGCTCGGTACGGCGAACTTGTACACCGAGGTGGCCGGATCCAGGTTGTAGTAGTCGTAGCTATCCATCGAGTCGACCCACTCCAGGCCGTAACGGGCGCGCCACTTGTTCCAGCTGTAGACCAGGTCCAGCGTGCCGGTGTAAGCCGGGGTGTTGAGCATGCCGTTGTAGTCCTGCAGCGCGTCATCAGCGAACAGCTTGTTGGACTGTTCGGTGAAGTGGGTTACCTGGACGTTGGCACGCAGGGTGCCCGGGCCCACGTCGCGGGTGTAGCGCAGGGTGAAGTCGTAGCCACGGACCTTGTCCACTGCCAGGTTGACGTAGCTGTCATACACGGTCAGTGCCTTGTTGACCGGGTTGCGCGGGTCGACCAGACGGCAGAAGCCACCACCGGCACGGAAGTTCGGGTTGTTGTAGCACAGGTCCAGGATGTTGGCGCCACCGGCGCGCGACACGCCGTTCTCCACTTCGATGTTGAAGTAGTCGGCGGCGAAGGAGATGTCACCGAACCAGCCCGGCAGTTCCGGCTGCAGCACGATGCCGGCGGTGAAGTTCTTCGAGGTTTCCGCCTTCAGGCCTGCTGCCGCACCGCCACCGTTGATGACCGCCACGGACTGGGTGGCGTAGTGGTCCGGAGACAGGCCTTCGGACGCGCAGTTGGCCGCCAGCGGGGTGCCCGGATCCGCGCCCCAGTTGTTGCAGGGGTCGATCTGGTTGCTGAGGAAGCCGCTGGTGGCACCCAGGAACTGTTCGAACAGCGCCGGAGCGCGGTAGGACGTACCGTAGGAGGCGCGCACCGACAGCCACTTGACCGGGGTCCACAGGCCACCCAGCTTGTAGGTCTCGTCCGAACCGTAGGAGCGGTAGTCGGTCCAGCGGGCCGAGGCATTGAAGGTCAGCTCTTCGGCCGCGGTGACGCCCGACAGCACCGGTACTTCAATTTCGCCGAACACTTCACGCACCGAGTCCGTACCGCGGGTCGGGGTGGACGAGGTCAGGTTGTACAGGTTGTTGTTGATCGAATGGATCGACGGGGTGTCATCGATCTTGGCACGACGCCATTCGGCACCGAACGCGGCGCGCACGTCACCATGCGGCAGGGTGAACAGCGGGCCATCGACCGAGAAGTTGGCGGTGGTTTCGGTGTACAGCGTGTTGCCGGTTACCGGCACGAACACGTAGTCCTTCCATGCCTGCGGCAGATTGCCGGCAATCACCGCGCTGGTCAGTGCCGGGGCGGCCACGCAGCCGTTGCTGGCATCGACGCAGCGGAAGCCGCCAGCACCGTTGGAGACCACGTTCAGGCTCTGGCGCAGGCGGTCGGTCAGGAACGACTGCTGGGTGTAGTCCGCATCCGAGCGCGCGTGGGCCAGGTAGAAGTCATAGTTCCAGGTCGAGCTCAGCTCGCCACGCAGGCCAGCGGTAGCCTTGAAGAAGTCGACGGTCTGGCTGCTCTTGTCGTTGCCGTAGCCGATGAAGGCACGGACGCCGACACCGCCGCCGAAGTTGGAGGCCTGCAGGTTGGACGGAATCAGCGGGCTGCCACGCAGGTAGTCCAGCGACAGCTGGCGATAGCCGGTCTGTTCCGATTCGCGACGGCTGCCGAGCAGTTCGAAGTAGGCCTCAGCGTTGCCGAGGGCATTGACGTCCAGGCCACCCTGCAGGAACAGGGTGTGGGTCTTGGCGCCGGAGATCATCGAGCGGTTCAGCGTGCGCGGATCGAAGGTGTCGCGGATGTTGTTGTTCAGTGCGGAGCCGCGGCCCACACCTTCGAAGCCGACCAGGCCGGAGGTGACCGAGGAGTTCGGGCGCCAGCGGTCGAAGCTGGTGCCGGAGGCGCCCTGTGCCGGGACGCCAGCCAGGGTGTTGGTACCGATGGTGTTGATGGTCACACCGTTGGAGCCGGTGCCCGTGATCGGATAGCACTTCGGCTTGCCGGTCAGCGGGTCGATGTAGTCGCCGTCCCCCCAGGCGCCCTGGCCGCCGGCACGACGGCGATAGTCGGTGTTGCAGCTGGACCAGCTGCGGTCGCCGAGGGTCAGTTCGTCGCGGTTGTAGTACTCGTAGGAACCAGAGATGTGGCCGCGCTCGCCGGTGCTGCCGAACACGACGGAGTAGCGGCGCTCTTCGCCACCGCCGCCATCGGTCGCGGTGTGGCGGGCTTCGACGGTCACACCGTCGACCTTGTTGCGGGTGATGATGTTGATCACGCCCGCGACAGCGTCCGAGCCGTAGATCGAGGATGCGCCGTCCTTCAGCACTTCGACGCGATCGACCATGGCATTGGGCAGCACGTTCAGGTCAGCTGCGCCGACCGAGCCGCGCGAGCCGGCCGGAGCGACGCGGCGGCCATTCATCAGGATCAGGGTGCGGGTCGGGCCGAGACCACGCAGGCCCACGGTGTTGGCGCCCGGGCCGCCGTTGGTGACATAGCCACCATACGCATTGTTGATCTGCGCCGAACCGGCGGTCACTGCCGTGCTCTGCAGGATGCCGGCGGTCGACTGGAAGCCGGCCAGGGTGGTTTCCTCGCGGGTGATCACCTGCACTGGCGAGACGGAATTGAACACGTCACGGCCGATGCGTGAACCGGTGACCGTCACCGTGTCCAGGTTGGTCGCCCTGGTCTTGGCGGTCTCTTCGGCGGTCTGCGTGGAGCTGGCGGCGCTCTGGGCGACCGCCGGCGCGGCTGCAGCGAGCAGCACGGCGGAGGCGAGGGCGAAGCTCAGCGGATGCTTGCTGAGCGACTTGCGATTGATCATCTGAAATCCCCTTGAATCGAATGATTGCGTCGTACACCGGGACAGGTCTTCGTCGGTGTCTCCGGGTGCCCCTTGCCGGTGTCGGCAGCGTGCTGCCTTCCGGGTTCTGGTACCGGCTTCACATGCCGATGACTCGAGATTAACACGGCATTAACCAAGGCTGTCAAACGTTCACGAAGGAGTCATGAAACTGTGGGCTCCTGGCGGGCTTCGCGATTGCGGGGTGCCCGTTTTTCCTTCATCTCATTGATCTGTATTGATTTATTTCGGTTCATGTCAAAGGTGTCTGAACCGTGAACGGGGTGTGGTCGCGCTGGGCAGTGGGCCCAAAAAAAAGGCCCCGCCGAAGCGGGGCCTGGTCCAGACACGGAGTCCGGAATACGACGGGATCAGAAGTCGTACTTGACCTGGGCCGAGATCTGACGGCCGTAGACGCTGTAGAAGCCGTCGTTGAACGGGGTCGATTCGTTGCCCGGGTAGTTGTAGCGCTGGCCTTCCGGCAGCTTGTTGAACACGTTGTTGACCATCAGCGACAGGGTCAGATCGTCCTGCGCCTGGTAGTTCAGGCTCATGTTGTACGTGGTGTACGAGCCCCACTTGCCGGCCTTGGCGCCGGAGGAGTGGACGTAGTCATAGCTGCGGCCGGTGTAGGCCAGGTAGTTCGGGGTGCTGCCGACGTAGTTGGCGTACACGGTGGTGGTGAACTTGGAGATGGCCCAGCCCACCGACACGTCGCCGCGGACCTTGGCGAAATTGTCGTAGTACCACATGTTGTACGGATCGCTCAGCAGGTCCAGCTTCTGCGCACCCGGCAGGGCCACCACTTCACGCTTCAGCATGTTGGTGTAGTTGCCGGAGAACATCAGCGAACCGAAGCGGCCCAGGTCCTGCTGGTACTTGGCACCGACGGTCACCGCTTCCAGGTTCTGGCTGGCCACGTTGAGCTTCGGGGTGTACACGCGGGTCAGGTTGCCACCGGCGTCGCGGGTCACCCAGTCGGTCACGTTCTGGCAGCTGGCCGAGGTGTTGTTCGGCAGGCCGTTGTGGCACTGGTACTCGGCCAGCAGCAGCTGATCGGTGCTCAGCGTCTTGACCTCGTTCTTGATCTTCCAGTTGTAGTAGTCGACCGACAGCGAGAAGTTGCTGACCGGGGCCCACACCACGCCTGCGCTCCACACGTCGGCGGTGATCGGCTTCAGGTCCGGGTTGCCGGACTTTTCGCTGTACACCGAGGTGGTCTTGTAGAACGAGCAGGCTTCGTCACGCAGGGCGTAACCCATCTGGCTGCAGCGGTAGTAATCGTTCTGGCCGGAGGCGAACGAGCCGCTCATGCCCTGGAAGGCATCGGACAGGGTCGGCGCGCGGAACGCGGTGCCGTACTTGCCGCGCAGCAGCAGGCTTTCAACCGGGCGGTATTCCAGGCCGATGCTGTAGGTGGCCTTGTCGACGGTCTTGTCGGCGATCTTGAAGGCGTCATAGCGGCCCGAGGCGCTGATGGTCAGCGATTCGAACACCGGCATGCGCAGTTCGCTGGTCACCGCGTAGTTGCTGCGGTGGCCGGCACCGGCCACGGCGCTGGCGCCCCAGGCGTTGCCATCGACGAAGGCCTGGTCGGGCGAGTAGTCCCAACCTTCGCTGCCGCCTTCCAGCACGACGGCCAGGCCGGCGTCGCCGCCCGGCAGGGAGAACAGCGAACCGTTGGTTACCTGCACGCGACCCAGGTTCTGCCAGGTCTTGCTGCGGTGGGTGCCATAGCCGGTGAAGCTGGCGAACTGGTCCGGAGTGATCGGCGAGTAGAAGGCGGTGTAGTTCGGGTTGTAGATGCCGAAACCATCAGCGGTGGTGCCCAGGCGCGGGCCCAGCACGGTGTCGCCGAAGAAGCCTTCGATCTTGTCCTTCCAGCGCGCGAAGCGGTTCTGGTCCAGGCGGTATTCGCCGCGGGTGAAGCTGGCGCTGTAGTCCCAGTCGCCGACCATGCCCTTGCCGCCCAGGGTGACCTGGTAGGAACGGCTCTCATCGGAGTTCAGGATGTTGTTGTAGTGGCCCGGGCCGATCTCTTCCGGCGCGAACGCGCGCTGCAGGTTCACGACCTTGCCCAGGCCCTGGTCGTAGAAGCCGCCCATCACCGACTTGGTGCCCCACCACAGGGCGCTGGAGCCGGAGGTGAACTCGGTCTTTTCCTTGCTGTACAGCACGTCGGCGAACAGCTGGAAGTTGTCGTTCACGTCGAAGGTCATCGACGAGTAGAACTGGCCGCTGTTCTTGCCGTTCTTCAGGGTCTTGTAGCCGGCGCTGTACACCGAGCCGCAGGATTCGCCCGATGCACGCTTGCCGACGGTGGTGGTGCCGTCGTACAGGCCTGCCACGTTGGCGCAGCGGGTCGGATCCATCATGTACAGCTTGTTGTCGGCGTTGCCGATGACGGCAAAGTCGTTCGACGGCAGCTGCGCGGTGTAACCGACCGGGTTGTTCTGCTTGGTGATGTCGCGCTGGTAGCCCCAGATCGGGCTGCCGTTTTCGATCTGCACGTTGACCAGCGCGTGGAAGCGGTCGTCGAACGCGTTGAAGCCCTTGGCGGCGCTGAAGCGGATGTTGCTGCCACCACCTTCGGTGTAGGTGCCGCCACGGATCGACATCGTGCCGCCGTCCATGCGTTCCTTCAGGATGATGTTGACCACGCCGGCGATCGCGTCCGAACCGTACAGCGACGACTGGCCGCCCGGCAGGACTTCGATGCGCTCGACGATGTCGATCGGGATGCCGCTGATGTTGTTGAACGACTCGCTGCCGTTGTACAGCGCCGGATACGAGAGCATCGGGCGGCCGTTGATCAGGTACTTGGTGTAGCCCGGGTTCAGGCCGAACATGCCGGCGGCTTCGGCGCCCTGGGTGAAGGCACCCGAGGTCTGGCCACCCTGCAGGCCGCCGGTGGTCAGCGACGACTGCTGCAGCACTTCAGCAACGCTGCTGAAGCCGCGGGTCTGGATGTCTTCGGCGGTGATGGACATCACCGGGGTCTGGGTTTCGACCTGGGTCTGCGGGATCAGCGAACCGGTGACGGTGATCTTGTCCAGGTTGGTCGCCTTGTCCTGGGCCATTGCCGGGGCGGCGGCCATCAGAGCGGAAATCAGGGCGACGGCGAGCGTGTTGCGACGTGCGGTATTGCTGACGTGTTTCATGTAGTTCCATTGGAGAGCAAAAACAAAAACGGCACTGCGCATGCGCCATCGCGCGGGCCGGAATATCCGGCTCCGCAGCTCAAAACAGTGCTTATCGAACGTAACATGAACTTAACAATCTGTGCACGAATCTGTCGCAATCCTGAATTTCAGTCAGGTTACGTCCAGCTTGTATGATGTCGGGTTATCCCCCTGACCCCGCCGGTGCTCGTTGTGAACAGTTCTCCCCGCCGTCCCCATGTCAGCCAGGTCCAGAAGGGACTTACGCCGCATGCCCGCATCCGCAACGTGATCGCGGTCGGTTCGGGCAAGGGCGGCGTCGGCAAGTCCACCACCTCGGTGAACCTGGCCGTGGCGCTGCAGCAGCTCGGCGCGCGTGTGGGCGTGCTCGACGCCGACATCTATGGCCCCAGCGTGCCGGCCATGCTGGGCCTGTCCGGCCGCCCGGAAAGCCCGGACAACAAGAGCATCGAGCCGCTGCGTGCGTTCGGCGTGGACACCATGTCGATCGGCTACCTGATCGAAGAGGACACGCCGATGATCTGGCGTGGCCCGATGGCCACCTCGGCGATGACCCAGCTGTTCAACGATACCCTGTGGGACGACCTGGATTTCCTGCTGATCGACCTGCCGCCGGGCACCGGTGACATCCAGCTGACCCTGACCCAGAAGATTCCGCTGGCCGGTGCAGTGATCGTCACCACGCCGCAGGACATCGCCACGCTGGATGCGAAGAAGGCGCTGAAGATGTTCGAGAAGGTCGAGGTGCCGGTGCTGGGCATCGTCGAGAACATGGCGGTGCACACCTGCAGCAGCTGCGGGCACATCGAGCACCTGTTCGGCGAGGGCGGTGGCGAGCGCATGGCCGCGCAGTACGGCGTGCCGCTGCTGGGTTCGCTGCCGCTGCAGATCGGCATCCGTGAACAGGGCGATGCAGGCACCCCGATCACCGTCGCCCAGCCGGATTCGGCGCCGGCCCAGGCCTACCGCCATGCCGCACAGCGCCTGATCGAGGAAGTCGGCAAGCGCCCACGGGCCTCGATCCCGATCCTGTCGTCGCTGCTGTAAGTGCGGGTGCAGGGGCCGCCGGCCGAGGCCGGGCCCCTGCTAGAATCCTCGCGCCCCCTCGTACCCCCAGGACAAAGCATGAGCATCAAGAGTGACCGTTGGATCCGCCGCATGTCCGAGCAGCACGGCATGATCGAGCCGTTCGAGGCCGGGCAGGTGAAGCAGGCCAACGGCCAGCGCATCGTCAGCTATGGCACGTCCAGCTATGGCTACGACGTGCGCTGCTCGCGCGAGTTCAAGGTGTTCACCAACATCAACTCGACAATTGTCGACCCCAAGCACTTCGACTCGGGCAGCTTCGTCGACATCACCGCCGACGAGTGCATCATCCCGCCGAACAGCTTCGCGCTGGCGCGTACCGTCGAGTACTTCCGCATCCCCCGCGATACCCTGGTGGTGTGCCTGGGCAAGAGCACCTACGCGCGCTGCGGCATCATCGTCAACGTGACGCCGCTGGAGCCGGAATGGGAAGGCCACGTCACCCTGGAATTCAGCAACACCACGCCGCTGCCGGCGCGCATCTACGCCAACGAAGGCGTGGCGCAGATGCTGTTCTTCCAGGCGGCTGCCGATGACGTCTGCGAGACGTCGTACCGAGACCGTGGCGGCAAGTACCAGGGCCAGACCGGCGTGACCCTGCCGCGGACCTGATCGCTTGCATCACCACCCATCGAAAACGCCGGGACATACCCGGCGTTTTCGTTTCTGGCGCGTGCCCGGGCATGGCCGGGCACTGCCTTATTTGCCGCGACCGAACAGCATCGCGATGCCGACACCCACCAGGGCCACCGGCCACCAGGTCAACAGCAGCTTGGACAGGTTCAGGTGCGTCCAGCCGAGATTGCTGGCGAGCATGAACAGGCCGATCAGGATCAGCAGGACGGCGGCAACGAGGTTGAATCGCATCGGGTCGGCGAAGGCTCAGGACTGGGCTGGATATCCTAGCCGTTCCTTCCAGTAGGCGACATGCTGGTCCAGCGCCGCCGGCTCGTAACGGTGCGCCGGGCCGCTGCCCCAGACCGGGCCCGGCCAGGCCGGATCACCGTCATGGCGGCCGATGACATGGAAGTGCAGCTGGCGCACGATGTTGCCCAGCGCCCCGATGTTGATCTTTTCCACCCCGTCGGCGCCCTTCAGGGCCTTGCAGGCGCGGTTGAGCTCGGTGCGCAGCTTGTCCTGCTGCTCGCCGTCCAGCTCGATCCACTCGGTCACCCCGGCCAGGCGCGGTACCAGCACCAGCCAGGGGAATCGTTCGTCGTTCATCAGCCGCACTTGCGACAACGGTCCTTCGGCCACCAGCACGCTATCGGTGGCCAGGCGTGAATCGAGTTCGAATTCGCTCATCCAAGATGCTCCGAGAAGAAGTCCAGGGTGCGTTGCAGCGCCAGGGCGGCGCTGTCTGGATCATACGCATGTCCGACCTCCCGGTTGAAGGCGTGATCGGCCGGGTAGACGTAGGTAGCCATCTGCGGCAGCTTCTCGCGGTGGGCCTGGACCGCTTCCGGCGGAATGCTGCGGTCCTGGGCGCCGAAGTGGAAGATCACCGGGGCCTTGGGCGCCTCGTCGAGGAACTGCACGTTGCGCGCACCGTAGTAGCTGACCGACGGCAGCCCCAGGCGCAGTGCGGACAGCATCGCCACCGTGCCGCCCCAGCAGTAGCCGACCGTGCCGACCTTGCCGTAGGGCGCCAGCCGGGTTGCCGCGGCACGGACCACCTCCAGCGCCCGTTCCATGCCCAACGCACCGACCCGTTCCAGGCCCTGCTTCACGCCCTCGGCGTCGTAGGGCAAGGCGTCCGGATCGGCGTCGGCGCCGTCGAGCAGGTCGAAGAAGGAGGGCGCCAGCACCGCATAGCCCTCGGCCGCGAAGCGCTCGGCCACGCCGCGGATGTGCGGATTGGCGCCGAAAATTTCCTGCACCACCACCAGGCCGCCGCGCGCGGTGCCTTCCGGCAGGGCCTGCCAGGCCCGTACCGGGCCGTGATGCGTATCCAGGGTGATCCACTCGGCCATCGTCATCTTCCTCGTTGCTGGGAACAGAGCTGCATTGTCGGTGCTGCGCCGGTTAGCGCGGCGTCAGCGGCTGTGCCGGATCGGGCGGCTGCGGGCTTGCCGCAGTGCGTTCCCAAGGCGGTGCAGAGGGCTGTTTCTGCATTGACCGGTGCACACCCGCAGCCTAAGCTTTCAGCCACGATGACATACAAGCCTCCGGCGCGAGCCGGGGGCTTTTTTGTTGTCCGCGTGTTGCCGATCGCAACGCGCAACCGGTGGCTGTGACGGGCCAGCCACGATGACCCACTGCAGGCAGCCCCGAGCCTGATCACCCCGAACCCCAGCCGCCGCAAGGCGGCTTTTTCATTTCCAGGAGATTCAACACCATGTCCATCAATCAAGCCATTTCCGCCCAGGACTCCGCGCTGTACGTGAAGGCCGGCACCGCCCCGACCGCGCCGAACAATCCGGCCGGCTATACCGAAATCGACGGCCTGACTGCCTTCCCGTTCGGCCGCGGCCAGGCCAACACCCTTGATGCCACCAACCTGCGTTCGAAGCAGATGGAGAACATCGCGGGCCTGTCCGGCGGCCAGGCCGTGCAGGTGTCCGGCCACCGCTGGCCGGTCGGCAGCTCGGCAGGCCAGGAGATCCTGCGCGACGCCGATCCGGATGCCGACCTGCATTTCCTGATGGTGCTGCCCACCGGCGATGCGGCCACCTTCGTCGCCAAGGTCGCCGCCTTCAACGTGGCCCCGGGTACCAACCAGGTGCTGACCTTCACTGCGGACCTGCTGCCGCGTGAGTTCGCGCTGGTCACCGTGGCCGCTGGCGGCACCCCGTGATGCTGTTGGGCAAGCAGCAGATCCTGGACGCACAGGATCGCCGGCACGAGGACGTCGCCGTACCCGAATGGGGCGGCAACGTGCGCGTGGCGATGATGTCGGCCCGCGACCGTGATCGCTGGGAGCAGGACACCTACGGCGGTGACACGCCCAAGGTGGATGACTTCCGTGCGCGATTCGTCGGCCTGTGCCTGGTCGATGAAATGGGCGAGCGCCTGTTCTCCGACCATGAGGTGGCCCAGCTGGGCACCAAATCGGCCGCAGCGCTGGATCGCGTGTTCCGTATCGCACAGACGCTCAATGCGCTCGGCGATGCGGCCGTGGGAGAGCTGGAAAAAAACTGATCCGCCGGCCTGAGCGCCGGCTTCAGTTCCGGATCGCGTGGAGGCTGGGCCTCCCGCATCCGGACCACCTGCTGGCGGGAGTGACTTCCCGCCAGCTCTCGGAGATGTACGCGTTCGCACGCCTGGAGCCGTTGGACCAGCCCCTGCAGGGGATGCTCGCCCAGCTGACCAGCGTGCTGGCGCAGGTGCATGGCAATACGACCACTGCCGAAGACTTCCTGCTGGTGCGTCCCCGCACTTCGCCGGAGAAGGCGGCAAAGGAGCGCTCGCAGCAGCTGCTGGAACTGTTCGGCAGCGCATCGCGACGCAACGCTGCGGCGTGATTCCGGGCGGGGCAGGGCAGTGCTTCTCCGATGTGTGGCATGCAATCGAACCTGGGGCCCTGCGGGGCCCCTCATCATTCTTGGAGGAACGCGTATGGCGTCCACTAACCAGAATCTAGACGTAGTACTGCGGGTCAACACGACGGGCTTCCGTACCGCAATGGCGGAGGCCAGTCGCCTGGCGACGCAGAATCTCAAGACACTGCGCGCGGAGGCCGAGCGGACGGCCGCCGCGCTTGCGCGCGTGCATGCGGCACCGGAGGGCGCAACGGGCAAGGCCGGGACAAAGGCAAAGGCCAACGCTGGCGGCGATGTGCTCGGCAGCGGCTTGAAGGAGCTGGGCAACGGCCTGCTGATGGCCGCCGGTGGCCCATGGGGTATCGCCATCGCGTCGGTGCAGAAGCTGGGCGAAGCGTACGTGGACATGGTCAAGGCGTCCGAACGTGCGCGCGCCGAGTTCAACGAACAGATGCAGTCGCTGAAGCTGATGTCGTTCACGATGGATGAAGTCGGCAAGGGTCTGCGGGATCGCAGCCTGCCGATAGAAGCCGGTGTCGCTGCGCTCCATGAGCAGGCAAAGGCAATGCGTGAGCTCGAAGCGCAGAAGCGAGCGCTGGAAGGGTCAGTCACCCATTGGGAAGGACGCGTGGCCTACGGCCAGCAGTCGGCACGGGAAGGCGCCGGCATGAGCGCGGGGGCCGACTACGCAGGGCTGAAGGCCGCGAAGGACGCCCTGCAGGATTTCGAAGGCAAGACAGATCCTGTACGGCGCCAGTTCGAGGCACTGCAGGAACAGATCCGCAACTCTGTGGATCCAGAGCTGTTCAAGCGGATCCAGGATGCCGTCAACAATCTCGACAACCAAACCCTGGCCCAGTTCAAGGCTGAGTTGGGGTCGGCACGCTGGGAGGCGCTGCAGGCCAGTTCGGCGATCTCGGGCATGCTGGGCAGCATGCGCGGAGAAGCGTGGCGGGACGAGGTCGAGTGGATCCGGCTGACCCGTGGCGAATATGCGGCCTGGATGGCTGAGCGCGGTGCGGAGATCAACGCCAACGGTGGCCCGGACAAGATGAACCCGGCCCAGCGCGCCGAGTTCAACAGGGACGCCGCGCGCAAGAAGGCCGACATCGAACGCAAGGCCCAGTTCCGCGAACAGCAGCAGGCTGCCCAGCAGTCGGTCAGGGGCGTGAACGAGCAGGCTGATGCGTACGCCGGGCTGATGGATCGCATCGAGAAGCAGATCTCCCAGGACCGGGTGCGCCAGAAGCTGAAGGAGGGGATGACAGAGGCGGAAAAGCTGCAGGTCACCCTCCTTGACGAGATGGAGCATGCCGAGAAGAAGCTCAGCGAGCAGAAGCAACTGCGGGTGAAGGCCTCGCTGGACGCCGCAGTGGCCCTGGCCAAGGAGGCGGCGGCCGCTGAAGCGTCGAAGAAGGCCCAGCAGGACCTGTTCAAGCTGCAGCGGGAGCTCCAGCAGGCGGCGCAGGCACAGCAGCGCGGACACGACCAGGAGCTGTTCGCCATCGGCCATGGCGCAGCGGGTGTGGATCGCATGCAACGCCGTTCCGCACTGGATGAGGACCGGGACAATCGAAAGCGTGCGCTGGACGACGAGTCGCGTGGTGAAGACGGCAAGGTCATCGAGTCGGAGCGCTACAGAGCCCAGCTGGCCGAGCTCGATGCATTCCATGAACAGTCACTGCAACGCGAGGCCGCGTTCCAGGAGAACAAGAAGGCATACCAGTCCGATTGGAAGAACGGCGCAATGCGGGCGTTCGAGGACTATGCCGATGCCGCAGCCAATGCCGCCGAGTTGAGCCACGGCGTCTTCAGCAATGCACTGGGCGGGTTGGAAGACAGTCTGGTCAAGTTTGCCCAGACCGGAAAGCTGTCCTTCTCCGACCTCGCCGATTCGATCATCGCCGATTTGGCGCGCGTGGCAGCCAAGCAGATGGTCAGTGGGCTGATCAGTTCGATCGGGCAGATGTTCGGGCCGAAGATCACCGGCTTTTCCATCGGCGGCTACACCGGCCCGGGGGGCAAGTACGAGCCGGCCGGCATCGTCCACAAGGGCGAGGGCGTGCTCAGCCAGGAAGACATGGCTGCGCTCGGCGGCCCATCGGCATTCTTCGCCCTGCGCACGTCGCTGCGAACCGGCAATGGTCTGTCCGGTGGTGACAGCGGGGGTTATGTGCAGGTACCGATCGCCCGTGCCGGCGAGGGTGGGATGAATGTGGAAATCAACAACTACGGCGAAAGCCGGGTCAACACCCGGGAAGAGCGGCAGCGCATGCCCGATGGCAGCGAAGTGCGGCGACTGGTGATCGACATCGTGGGCGACAGCCTCAACGGTGGTGAGCTGGGCGCCATTGGACGGGCCCGATACGGGTGGACGGAGGCAGTGGGATGAGCAGTTGGCCAGAGTATGCAGAAATCCGCTTTGCGGATTACGGCGAGGAGATCGTCGCCTCGGAAGAACGGACCGAGATGGAGCGCGGCCCCAGCAAGATGCGCGCGCTCAACAGCCGGGTGATGAAGAACGTGTACGCCTCGGTGCAGTTTCGCACCGCGGCTGACGCCGAGGCATTCGAAGAGTGGTACCTGCACGATGTCGGTCGCGTTGGCTGGTTCACGATGGAGCACCCGCGGACCGGGCAGCCGATCAGCGCCCGCTTCCCGCAGGGCATCGGCCGCCTGGTGCCACTGAACACCCGGTTCCGCTTCTCCAAGCGCGATCTTGTACTGGAGTACATGCGATGAGTTCGTTCCATGAGCGCCGCCAGCGCCTGGCCGACACCCAGGGACCGCTGATGCTGCTGGAAGTGTCGGCACCGTCGATGCCGGAGGTACTGCGGATCGTCAACGACAACGTCAACTGGACCAGCAACGGCAGGGAGTTCATTGCCGCACCGTTCGGCTTCCAGCTTCCCGACGATGTCAGTGGACAGGCACCGCGCGCGCAGCTGGTGATCGACAACATCGGCCGCGCACTCACCGAGGACCTGGAAGGGCTGGTCCCCGGAGAGATGGTGACCGCACGGTTGATGCTGACCGATCGCGCCGATCCGGATGCCATCGAGGCCGAGTACGACCTGCCGATGACCCAGGTGTCGGTCAACACGCGCACGGTCAGTGCCCAGTGTGGTGTCGACTTCCTGATGCGCCAGCAGGCCGTGCTGCTGCATGCCAATCCGTTCACGTTGCCGGGAATCTTCTGATGCGCCTGGTCGACGTCGAGCGATGGGTGGGCATCCCCTATGACGAAGCGGCGTACGACTGCGCCGACCTGGTGATGCAGGTGCAGCGAGCGCTGTTCGCCCGTGAAGTGGCACTGCCCGGACGCCGGCCGCGCGGGCGGCGCGGCTCGGCCGAGCTGGGCGCATTGTCGCGCGCGCAGGCGGTACCTCGCGAGGGCCCTCCACAGGACGGCGACCTGGTACTGATGATCGAACGCGGACAACACAACCCCGGCCATGCCGGGGTTTTCTTTTTCCTGGCCCATGAGGGCTGGGTCTTGCACAGCAACGAAACGAACGGCTGCAGCGTGCTGCACCGCGTTCGTGACCTGCCCGGATTTGGGCTGAGGATCGAGGGATACTACGCATGGAACTGACACCACAACCGGCGGTCGACGGCCGCCTCATCATCACCCCGCACCCAGTGCTGCTGGATGGCCAGCGCAACGTGCCGGTCGACCTGCGCCCGGGTGAAAGCCTGTACGCGTTCCTCATGCGCCATGTAGACGGGCTCGATGGCCGCGCATGGCAGGTCTGCGTGGACGGGCTGGAGGTGCCGCGCGAGCAGTGGATGCAGGTGCGACCGCGCCATGGCCAGCTGATCGAAGTGCGCAGCGTGGTGGGCAAGGCCGTGATTCCGCTGGTGGCGATGATCGCGCTGACCTATTTCACCTTCGGCATCGGCACGCTGGTGGCCGGTTCCGCCTGGGGCGCAGGCGCCGTTGCGGGGCTCAGCGCCACCTACGGTACCGCGCTGGCGTCGGCGGTATACGTAGCCGGTAGCGTGCTGATCAACAAGGTGCTGGGCCCGAAGCCCCCCCGTGCGGGTGGTGGCGGCGGTGTCGCCGACACTGCGTATTCGCTGGCAGCGCCGCGCAACCGTGTGCGCGCCTATGAACCGCTGGGCCTGCTGTTCGGTTCCACGCGCCTCGCGCCGGACCTGATCAGCCGCCCCTATACCTGGTTCGAAGGCGATGAGCAGTACGTCGGCCTGACCCTCAGCCCGGGCATCAACGTTGGCCGGGTAGAGGCCCTGCAGAACGGTGATTCGGCGCTGTCCAGCTACGAAGGCGTGCGCACCTGGTTCCGCGGCTTCCCGCAGATGCCCGACGAAGCGATTCCGCTGTACAGCAACGCCGATGTGATTGAAGGTGCGCAGCTGCTCGATACCGGCAGCGATGCCAAGCACGTGGCCAGCCCGTGGGTGGAACGCACCAGCTCCGCCGAATCTCTGCGCCTGCAGGTGAACATCGAGTTCCGGCTGTGGGATACCACGTCCAAGGGCAAGGACAAGGACAACCGCGAGCAGATCCAGATCCAGTACCGGCCGGTCGGCTCCGATGCCTGGCAATCGTTCGGCAATTACAGCGTAGTGGGACGCACGCAGAAGGCGCGCCGCGTCAGCTACGGCCGCGACGTGGAACTGGGCCAGTACGACGTACGCGTGCGCGTGGCCGGGCAGAACACCGACGGCAGCGGCGCGCAGGCGAATTTCACCTGGACCACGCTGGTCAGCGTGCAGCGCGACGATGCCAGCCATGCCGGCATTCCTGCCATCGGCCTGCAGATGAAGGCGTCCGGCCAGCTCAACGGCACCCCGGATGAGATCCGTTGTGTGGCCCATTCACGACCGATCCCGGTGTGGAAGGGCGAAGCGGCCGGCTGGGTGACCGAGGAAACCAGCAACCCGGGCGCGCAGATCCTGGCCTACGCGCGTGGCATCCATGATGAGAACGGCAAGCGCATCGCCGGCCTGGGCATGGCCGACCGCCGCATCGATATCGAAAGCCTGAAAGCCTTCATGCTGCACTGCGCGGACAACGCGCTGGGCTATGACTACTGGCTGACCGAGGTGCGCAGCCACCAGGCAGTGCTCGACGCCATCGCGCTGGCCGGCTTCGGCCAGGTGACCTGGGCCAAGGGCCGGCTGGGCGTGGCCTGGGCGGCCGACGAGCAGCCCCTTTCCGGCGTGGTCAACATGGCCACGATCAAGAAGGGCCAGTTCCAGGTTGACTACACCCTGGCCAATGCTGCCGACGGCATCGAGTACAGCTACCTGGACCGTCGAACCTGGAAGGCGGCGACGCTGCGCGTGCCGGCGCCGGGCGTGGAGGTGATGCTCAATCCGGCCAAGATCACCGGTGAGGGCGTCAGTTCCGAAGCCCATGCCGCGATGCTGGCGCGTTGGCATCTGGCGCAGAGCGTCTATCAGTACAAGTCGATCAGCTACAGCACCGACATCGAGCACCTGGCCTACTCGCGGTTGTCAGTGCTGGCGTTGCAGCACGACCTGACCCAGTGGGGCTTCGGTGGCCGCCTGATCGGTGCCGCCGTCGACGCGGCAGGCGTTGCCACGCTGCAACTGGACGAGACGGTCCCGGCACCCTCTCTGGGCAGTGCGTTCATCGGCCTGCGCATTCCAGGCGAGCGTGTCTACCGCGTACTGCGCGTGGTTCCGGGCACGGAGCCAAGTGACAGGCTGGTGCTGGCCGATCCGTGGCCGGCAGATGCACCGCTGCCGGGCCACAACGACGGCAATCCTGCACACGACACGATCTGGATCTACGACTTCAAGCAGACGCCGGGTACCCGCGTGCGCGTGACCGGCATCCGCCCGGAAGGTGACCTGAAGGGCGCCGCAGTGGAGGTGGTGCAGGAGGGGCCCGAGTTCTGGCACTACGTGCGGACTGGCCAATATGTGCCGCCGTCGAATGAATCCTCGCTGCAGACCCGGCCGGTGGCCAGCAATCTGAAGGTGGTCGAGCGCCAGGTCAGCCGCGGTGGCAGCATGCACACCGAACTGCAGGCCAGCTTCGATATCAGTGGCCCGGCCGGCGAAACGCGGGTCCTGTCCGATCCAGACGGCAATGCTGCGCTGGAGGAAGTGGCACGCACCACCACGCGGTCGGCGAGCTGGGCGATTCCCGGAGCGGGCACCTATCCGGTGGTCGTTCGTCCGTACAGCCTCGATGGCCGTGCCGGCGTTGCCGTGTCCACCCAGTACACCACGCTGGGTGCTGATGCGCCGCCGGTCCTGGTCGATCTGTTCGACATCGAAGAGCTCAGCGGTGGCGTGCGCCGCTATGTGTGGGGCTTCTCCAGCGACACCGTGCAGTCGGCTGATTTCGCCGGCGTGGAGATCCGCTATACCGCCGGCAGCATCGACAACCCGTTGTGGGAGCACATGACCCCGCTGGGCGATGCCGGTGGCTTCTTCACCTCCGCAATCGAAGCCGTACTGCCAGAGGCGGGCAGCTGGACATTCGCCTGCCGCAGTCGCAACACCGCCGGCGTGCTGTCCGCCGGTGCCCGCTACCTGCGGCGCGCGCTGGGGCGCAACACCGGGCAGACGCTGGAGGGAATCGGCGGTGTGGTCGAATCGGTCAAGCAGGACCTGGGCAAGGAAATCAACGCCCGCATCGACAGCGACCTGGCCGCCGCCACCCGTGCCGCCGAGGCGCTGCGCAGCGAATCGCTGCGCCTGCAGGATCAGATCACCGCCAACGCCCAACGGCTTGCCGGCCAGGCCGAACGGCTGGACCAGCAAGCCCTGGCGCTCAAGGCCAGCACCGATGGCCTTGCACGCGAAGTGCTGGACCGCGCCGCCGGCGATCTGAATACCCGCACCGAGCTGACCACGGCGGTGACCCGCGAAACCAGCGAACGCCGGTCGGATGTGGAGAACCTCACCCGCATGGTAAGCCAGCTGTCGGCGGGCAGTGGCGTGCAGTTCGACAGCAAGCGCATCTGGTACTTCGACAGCAGCGTCGAAGGGTGGGGGGCAAACGGTGGCAGTCCAACGCTGGTGGAGGGCTGGCTGCGCCCGGCCAACCATGCCAGCGATGCCTTCGTGACCAGCCCGCGCGGCCAGGATGTCCAAGGCGCGGCGCATCGCTTCGTCAAGCTGCGCATCCGCAAGGTGGGCAGTCCTGCCTGGGACGGGCGCCTGCTGTGGAACGGTCCCGGCCAGTCGTGGGACAACGCACGCATGGTGCAGTTCGCGGAGCCAAGCTATGACAGCAACGGCATCGCGACGCTGGATGTGGACAACATTCCGTGGAACGGTACCGTCGTCGACCAGATCCGCCTGGACCTGTCCAAGGCGCAGACCGACGCCCACTACTTCCTGCTGGACTGGGTGGCGATCGGTCGCCCGACGCCGGGTGCGTCGGTGGCCATGCTGCAGGACGAAGCCACTGCACGCGTCGCGGCAGACAGCAGCGAAGCGGGCCGGCGCGAATCGCTGGCCGTGCAGATGCGGGGCAGCTACGAGGGCGGTGACCTGGCGGGGGTCAGCCAGGGCCTGATTGCGGCCGAGAAGACCGCGCGGCTGAGTGGCGACCAGGTCAACGCGCAGTCGATCCAGGCACTCCAGGCACGCATGCCGGCAGGCACCGGTGCGCTGGCCACCAGTGCCAGTGTCAGCAGCCTGCAGCAGGCGATGGTGACCGCTGACACCGCGCTGGGTCGGCGCGTGGACAGCCTTGATGCCACGATGGGGGACAAGATCGGATCCAGCGCATTCAATGCATTGAAGACCGAAGTCGGGCAGCTCGATGGCCGGGTTACCAGCAGCAGCCAGGACCTGGTGCAATTGAAGAGCCGCATGGAGGCGGTGATGGGCGCAGGCAGCAACCTCGCGCTCAATGGCGACTTCAACCTGGGCGCTGGCACCGGCTGGACGTTCTTCAACACCACCGCGGCATCGGTGGTGCGCGAGGGGCGCGGCAACAGTCTGTGCTGGAAGGCGGAGCCCTACGCGGGGGGAAGCAGTACGGTGGTCAGCGCCGCGGTCAATGAGGGGCGCGTCATCACCCTGACCGCAGGCCGTCGCTATCGAGTGTCGTGCTGGACGCGGACCAGCGAGGACTTCGACGGCACCGCCGACAACACCAAGCTGCGCGTCGCCGACCACAACGGCAACCTGATGGGCGGCGCAACGCAGTCGTTCCCGAAATCGGCCGACTGGGTCAAGACCGAGACCTTTGTGACGTTGCCGCCCACGGGAACGGTGCAGGGCATCAAGGTCACGATCAATCGCAATGGCACGGCCGGCACGTTGTGGCTGGACGATCTGTGGGTGGAGGATGTAACCGATGTCGACGCGAACGCTGCGGCGGTCAGCGGCCTGTCGACCAAGGTGGAACAGATCGATGGCAAGCTGGCCAGTGCCGCCGAGAACGTCACGCGGCTGGCCTCGGGCATTGGCAACATGGTGGCCTACAACATCATCGCCAACGCACATATCGCTTCCTCGCCTACAGGTGGCCCCCGCGCATCGGGTGTATACCGCGCCAATGGCAGTATCGTGCCGGGCATGGGCGCCAATCGGGGGCTACGGGTCGGCATCATCAATGCGGACAACAGCATCACCGATACGGCGGTGTTCGATACCCATGGCAACCTGCAGAGCGAGTCGGCCCGTTTCAACACTTGGTACGACCAGACGCTGAAGGACAACCAGTACTTCATTGCCTACACATCCGACGCAGTCGGGGCGATCAGCAGCGCCAGCAACGCTGACACCGGCGGCCTGCGCACCCGCCTGTTGGATGCGGGCCTGTCACAGGAGAACCTGGCGGCCCTGTCGGGGTCGCGGATGCTGGTGATGATCGGGCGGCGCAGGAGCGGCGCCGGCGGTGGCAGGCAGATCCTGTCGCCCTTGCCGGAGACCGGCCGTACCGGCATGTGGGTGGAAATGACCGTCACCGTGCTCAATGGCGTGCCGACCGGATCGCAGGATTCGTCGATGCTCGATCGTGCGGCGCGGAGCAATGCGGAAGCATTGACCGGGCTGCGCACCGACGTCAGCAAGCTCGGTACCGACCTGGTGTCCGCCGCCGACAGCCTGACCAGCCTGGCCGCGCGGGTGGAGACCTCGGTGACCAGCAGCGACAACGTGCTGCGCAACAGCTCCTTCGCTGGCAGTGCCGCCTGGTGGACGTTGACCCGCACCGTGTCGGCCAACACCGTGGAGTGGGTGAAGGCATCGGGCCAGAGTGGTGACGCACTGTTGATGACGCATGGTCCCCAGGCCGGGCAGAACCCCTTCATCACGGCCAATGATGCGCGGTGGTTGCTGGTGGTTGCCGGCAGGTCGCGGCGGTACCGCCTGGTGATGATCGCCCGCGCCTTCGACAATGCGACGGCCACCCTGGTCTGCCGGCTGCGCGTGCGGACCAGCGGAGGGGGCGAAAGCCATGCCGACGTGACGCTGAACCTGTCCGATGCAGCCTGGAAAACCTACACGGCCGAATGGTCTGCCGCGCAGGATCGCAACGAGATCATGCCGCAGGTGCATCTGACCAACGCGGGCGGCAAGGTGCTGTTCGACCGGGTCGAGCTCTACGACATCACCGATGCGCAGGACATCGCCGGCAACGCGACGGCCATCGCCAACCTGCGCAGCGACGTGGTGCAGCTTGGCGATCGTGTCACCAGCAGTGCATCCAGTGTGGTCAAGCTGCAGTCGGACGTGCAATCGGTCCTCAATGGTAGCGACAGCCTGTTCCCGCTGGGTGCGTTCGAAACGTTCCAGGACGGCCAGCTGCTGGGCAGTGCGGCGGGCACGATCTACACCGCCCGCGCCGATGCACGCCGGACCGGCGAGCGCGGTCTGGATGTGAATGTCGCGGCCAATACCAGCCCGAACACCAATGCGGACATGTACTTCGGCCAGTGGACCCCCATCACCGGCAATCGCCGCATCTATGTGGAGTACTACGCGCGCCTGCATCCGGACAGCATCCAGCCGACCGGTGGCTCGATCCGGGTGGGCTGGCAGACCACGAACGAAGCCAACGCGGAGAATTCGTGGCCCTTGCAGGCCTACGCACTGGCCTCCCTGCGCAAGGATGGCTGGACCAAGGTCAGCGGCTACATGAATACCGCCGCGTCTGCGGCGAAGTGGCGGATGCTGGTCAGCATCCCGGGAGGAAGCGGTGCGCGCGAAGTGGGCGTGCGCGTGCAGGTGGACGACATCCGCATGATCGATGTCACCGACGCCTACGCCGCGCAGCAGAGCGCCGCTGCCGCGGCCACTGCAGTGACCGCGCTGACCACCAAGGTTGATCAGCAGGGGACGAAGGTCGATGCGCAGGCTCAGCAGATCACCGACCTGTCCAGTGGGCTGAAGGGCGTACTCAACACCGGCAGCGGCCTGCTGCCCAATCCCGACTTCGCCGAAGGGCTGGGTGGCTGGACGGCATCGGCGGCCGCCAATGGCGCGGTGTGGAGCACGGTCAACGGTGATGGACGCCCAGGTGTGCTGCTCAACCGCTACACGAACGTGAATCCGACCCTGCAGGCCAACGGTGGCAAATGGGTGCCGATCAACGGCGCGCGCCGCCTGCGGGTGATCGTCCGTGCCTGCGGTGCTGGCGGTGCCAACAATCTGCTGGTGCGGATCTATCGCAAGAATGCGGCCGGCCAGCAGTCCTATCAGGATCTGCGTGCGGTGTTCGCAGTAGAGGCGTTCGAGACCCGATCGTTCGACTTCGATGCTTTCAACAGCGGCATCGATGCCTGGCGTTTGAACATCTATGCTCACCCCGACAACGGCCAGGTGCGGGTGGACAGCGTCCAGGTCTACGACATCACCGACCAGGTGGCCAACGATGCCAATGCCTCGGCCATCAGTGGGCTGAGCACCTCGGTAAGCCAGCAGGGCAGCAAGCTGGACACCACGGCGCGTGACCTGACCCAGCTCAAGACCCAGGTGGGCGACGTCTCGGCCAGCGGCTTCTCGCAGCTGAAAAGCCAGGTCAGCCAGCAGGGTACGCAGCTGACCGCACTATCCGGGCGGGTCGACGGCGTGCAGGCCTCATTGGGCGGCAAGGCGGACGCTGCCGTAGTGACCAGCATGCAGGCGCAGGTCAAGAACCTGGGCGCCGGCGGCAACCTGCTGATGAACACCACGTTCCCCTTCTGGCAGCGCTCGGGGTGGGGCTGGGGAAGCAATCCGAACGGCCGCTGGTCCGAGCTGGGCAATCCCACCGGCGATGACAGCTGGCATCCGAAGGGCATCACCGGACTGGGCTCAGTGACACCTGGCGTCGTCGCGGCAGGTGAAATCGCGTGGTGGGGAACCGAGTACGACATCGCCATCGAGGGCGGCAAGACCTATTGCGCGTCCGCCTGGATCAATACTCATCGCGTGGAAGTCAAGCTGGAGATGACGTTCTTCGATGCGGCCGGCAACCACCTGGGGCTGGTGCACAGCCCTGGCGTGAGGAGCGATACCGGAACGCCGATCACGCTCGACCGCTTGACGCGGACGTTCCTGATCACCAAGGCGCCCGCCACAGCATCCTTCGCTCGCTTCCGCGTGATCGTGATCGGTACCGGTGGAACCACGCCGTACTTCTGGATGTTCCGCCCAATGCTGAGCCAGGTGGATGCGTCGGCAACCGCCCCCCCCACCTGGTCGGCTGGAGGCACCGAGTCTTCCGCGCAATGGTCGGTGAACGTTCGTGCCGACGGCCGGGTAGGCGGCGTGCAGCTGGCGTCCAGTGGCCAGGTCTCGCGTTTCGATGTGGTGGCCGATGCGTTCAGTGTCAGTGCGCCCGGTGGCGGGCGCCGCACCGAGTACAGCGATGGCAACTGGCGGGTCTATGACGAAGCCGGACGCCTGCGTGTGCGCATGGGCGTGTGGTGAACCTCGCGCCTGCCCGTCGCGGTGGGTGCCTTGCATGAAAACCGTTCGGGCCGCCGGTGGATGCGGCCCCTTTTTTTGGAGATCCAACATGAAGTTCAATGCACGTCTCGTCCTGCTGACCCGCGCAGTGGAGCAGTCGGGGGTGGTCAATCTGCATTTCCGGCCGGAGGGCGACAACCTTCTTCCGCAGATGGTGATCCCGGTATCGCCGCTGGATGCGTATGCCTTGAAGTTTGGCGCGTTGTACCGGTTCGAGGCGATCGAGGTCGAAGAAGCGCTGCCCATTGAAGCAGTCGCTGGCTGAGATCGGGCGATTGTCAGGCGGCGGGTTGCCGCCGCCCGTTTCAGGGGGCCGCCTGCGCCCCCGTGTTTTCAAGGAGAAAGAAAAATGCCCGCGGGATTGCAGACATGGGACGCTGCCGGCCAACCGGAAATAGACCTGGCTACTCGCGTTTTCCGCACGTTGCAGGTCATTCCCATCGGCGCGGGGCCAGGGCAGATCGAAGTCAACGCCAGCGCCCAGGGCACGATACGTGCCTTTATCAACGCCGGTGGGTTCACCGGAAGCTCAAGCTCCAGGAGGGGCGTCACGATCAGTGGCAACCGGGTTTCCTGGTCCGCCGGCGACGGCGCCTATCTTTATCTTGTGGCCTGGTGATGGCGTACTTCGAAACAACCCTCGACGATGGCAATGGCATCCAGATCAGCGATGATTTCTCGTGCCTGCGGCTGGTGGATTACGAGCCCAGGTGGCCACAGGTCCATCTGGTCGCGAAAAGTCATGATCGCAGCTACCACTTTGCCGATGATCGTGTGATTCCCGCAGACGCCCGTGCGGGCCTGCAGGTATTCAATGGCGCCGGGCAATGTGCGTTCTGGTCCGGCTTCAAGTACGCGCGTGTGGTCGAGCTGATCGAGTACACGAACTCCTACGATTGGATCTATCGGATCATTCCGGTACCCGCCGGTCGAAAGTATGCGGTCGCGTTCCTGGTAGCGCCCTGGCAGGAGCTGATCGAAAACCAGCGCCTGCACGGTGGATGGCAGGCCCGCTGGATGACACGCCGTGCCGGTGTGATCGCCGGTGACAGCAGTCACCTGAAGCTGGGTTTCATCGATGGCATCTGGAGTGACTGGTCGATGATGTTCGAGACGCCGCAGCCAGGTCGGCCGGACTTCCGCGACCTGGTTGCGGTGGTGCTGGACGTGACCGGGTACTGACCGTTCACGGGCCAGGCGCCGCAGGCGGGAGCGGCGATTCAGGGCCCTGGCCCGAACCCCGGTATACTGGCGCCCTTTCAGGCCCCCGGCCCCCAGGAACCCCTGCCATGCCGGCAGGGGCCCAGGCCCCCAGAGTCCCGCGATTCCATGTCCCAGCTGAACCCCAAAGTCGGCTTCGTCAGCCTTGGCTGCCCTAAAGATCGCTAAAATATACTCCTGCTGCCGGGTCACTTCTTCGCGCCCGGCTTCTGCAGCACCCGCATGTGGCCCTCGCCGATCAGGAAGTTTCGGTAGGCCAGTACCGATGCTTCCCACGCAGCCTTCGCCACCTCCGGACCGGCAGCCAGCACGCGGCCATCCGCGTCCAACACTGCCAACGATGCAGGTCGGCCGTCGGCGCCCACCACCGTGATGCCCTCGAACACCACCGCAGAAATGACTGGTGGACCCTGTTCGTTGTCGCACTTCATGCCGCGTCCCTCATCAAGCTCATCACCAGGGCCTTCGCCGTGCGGTTCGGTACTGCGTTGCCGATCTGCTTGGTGATCTCGGTGGCGGTACCGGCGAAGTCGTAGACCTCGCCCTCGTCATCGAACGACGTGGCGCGGGCAAGTTCGCGCCAGTGCAGCATCCGGTAGTTGATGTCGATCACCACCTCGTCGGCCAGCTCGGCGGCCGGCTGAGCGAGCTGCACATGCCCGCTCGCGGTAACCGTGGGCATCGGGTTATCGACGCTGTGCGTGCGTGGAGTCTGCCCCGGCGCTTCACCGAAATTGGGCACCAGGAAGGGCTGGGCGAGTGCCAGCGACTCCGATGTGGTGATGGTGGCGAGCGGATCGCTCACCGGACGCATGTCGCGGACCCGGCCAGCACCGACGTTCCCGCGCATCACAATAGGCTCTGCGAGCGCGACCTCGTTGGATCCCGTCAGGGCCGGTACCGGATCACTGGCATCCAGAATTCGACTTGCAGGATCGCGGCCGTCGCTGTCGCCATGGCCGGCGCGCATCAGCACAGGCTCGGCCAGGCCGAACCGTGCCTTGGTCGTTACCGCCGGCACGGGCTCCGCGATCGAGGACGCGGTGAGCCCTGATCCGCCGCCGTAGTACGGCGCCACCAGCGGCATAGCCACCGCCTGGTCGCCGCCCTTGGCGGTGGTCACCGTGCGTATCGGCTCGGCCACCGAGCGGGGCACGCCCGCGCTGCTGGTGTTCGAAGTCGGGACGATGATGGGTTCCACCAATTGCGGCCGCGCACAACCGGGGCGCTGGCTGCCCGCGCCGCCGGTTGTGATGGTCGGCAAGGGCTGGTCCAGGTCGCGGGCTACGCCGCCGCTGCTGGTCGCCAGCACCAGCCCCACATGGGTGCCGCCGGCCGTGAGGGTCGGCACGGGCTCGTCCGTGGACCGAGAAGCGGACTGCAGGTGTTGCTCGCTGGTGCCGCGCAGGTTCAGCAGCATCGAGTCGGCGTGGACCAAGCCCAGCTCGACGGCCTCTTGCCGAGTGAACACCAGACGCGGTTGCCTGCCGTCGAGGAGCGCCTGCACGGCGTCGACGTAGGGCTGGGGCCAGTTGTACTTCACGGAGCCCGCGAGGATGCGGCGAAGGGTATTCGGCTTCAGCGCCTTCTTCCGGTGGAAGATGCTCTTGCCGGTCATGGTCCAGTCGATAACCTCACGTGCACCACGCCACCGCTGGCGGGTGCCGAACAGGTCGGTACCGCCCACGCGGTCGTGAGTGAACTCGGGCCACGTCAGGCGCTTCCCGTCGCTCCGACCGATCAGGAAGAAGCGACGGCGGGTGGTCGGGTCGCCATAGTCGGCGCAGCAGACCACCTTCCAGTCGACCTTGAAGCCCACCGCTTCCAGCGCCGCTACCCAGGCGCGGAAGTATTCGCCCTTGCGGCTCGGGATGGGCCGGCCGGTAACCAGGCTGCACGGGCCCCAGTCCATGAACTCCGGCACGTTCTCCACCAGGATGCGCGCGACACGCAGCTCGGTGCACCAGCGGACCACGTGCCACGGATCCATGCGCTGCTGATCGTGCACAGGACGGCCGCCGCGGGCCCTGCTATGGAACACGCATGAGGGCGCGGCGATGAGCAGGTCGAGGCGCCCCTCGGGCACCAGCGAGAGCGGCAGGGCGGATTCCAGATCAGCGCAGTGGATGCGGTCAGCGTCTTCCCGATGGTTACGGCGGTTGGTCTCGATGGCGACCGGCCAGTGATTCACGCCGATCAGCTTCACCGGCCGATTGAGCTGTCGCATGGCGCGCTTGGCACCATTCGACAGGCCACCGGCTCCGCAGAACAGGTCGCCGATGAGGGCCGGACGGATTCGTGTCTTGGTCCGCGTAACGCGGATGTCGGGTGAGCGGGAGCCGTCAGCCATTGGCAGGTTCCTTCATGAAGCAGATCCAGTGCGTGCCGGCGCGCTTGCCGGATGGATGGCCGAAAAGAGGAATTGCATCGGTCAGGGCCAGCACGTCCCGCGTGGCCACCTGGACTTCGGACCATTTGAAGATCAGAACGCCCTCGGGGCGAAGCACGCGGAAGCACTCCGCAAAGCCCGCACGCAGGTCCGCACGCCAGTCCTTGCTGAGCCGGCCGTACTTGGCTGCCAGCCAACTGTCTCTGCCAGCGCGCACCAGGTGCGGCGGATCGAACACCACCAGCGGGAACGAGCCGTCGGCGAAGGGCAAAGCACGGAAGTCCAGCATGCAGTCCGGGTGAATGGACAGCACGCGGGTGCCATCGGCGCGGTGGGTGCGGTCGATCACCGTGATGGTTTCGTGCCGCAGGTCGCCGAACAGGACACGCTGGTCGCTGGGGTCGAACCACATCATTCGGCTGCCACAGCATGGGTCCAGCACCAGAGGCGCGTTGTCAGCCATCGCTCTGCTCCTCGTGGCCAGGGCAACCGCCGCCGGCGTAGTCGAAGCCCTCGCAGGCGGGGCCGAGCGGAATGACCTTGTGGCCCGCCTCGAGGTGATCCAGCAGCACGTCCTTTGCTTCATCGGCGTTGAGCTTCCTGCCGGTGCTGGATTCGGTGAACATCGCGGCCAGCTCGCGCCGTGTCATGTTCTTCAGCGCGCCGCGCACGTCCAGATGGATGTGTCCGTAGAAGTTACCCATGGCTGCCGCCCCCTGGGACACCGCGCCAAATGTAATCGCCTTTGTCCTCGACCATCTTCGGCTCGCTCTCTTTGCAGTGGCATTCGATGCCGACCAGATGCTCAGCGACGGGACGCCACCAGTTACGGACGATGCCGTTGGGCACATGGTTGTCTTCTTCCGCCCCATCCATGTCGAAATCAGCGATCACTTGGCGCGCGTCAGCAGCGCTGCAGCGCTTCCCGTCGCGGCTGATGCTGATGTGATACTCGGGGCCCTTGGAAATGTCGCCCGGATCGGAAGCCACTTCGACGGCAGAGAACACCGTCAAGCCTCGCGCCGGATGGCGGAACGCCAGCGCGTCATATCCGAGGGACACCCAGGCCGGGGGATTGGGCTGCTGGATCCAACCAGCTCCGGCCTTCGGCCGTTTCGGTGCGATGAGCTGAATCACAGCGTCACCGCCTTGGGGGCAAGCAGGGTGCGGAACTCTGTGATCACTTCGGTGGCGATGCGCTCCACGTAGGTGCGCTCATGCTTCTTCACGTGCTCATGTCGCCCGCTCAGCATGTTGCCGGCCACGTAGTCGGCATCGCACGCGGCAACGAACTGCATCACCGTGCGGTCGCCCATAGCGCCCCAGAACCCGCACCATGCCTGCCCGTAGCAGGTCACCACGATTCGGCCACGCCCCAGCTCGTAGTCCTGCACGAAAACGTTGATAGGATCGAGCCCATTGCGACGTGGGATCTCGACCAGGCGGATGCCGTGCGGCATCTGCCCCAGGTCCACGGGCTGCGCAGCCGCATCGGCACGCGCCGCCTTCCAGAACGGCTCAGCCCAGTGACCGGCCGGCGGCGGCGTGTGGCCCTGCGCGCCGACCATCAACGTGCCGGTGATCACGTCGCACACGCGGGCGCGGATACCTGCCGGGTCGGCATCGAGCGAGTAGGGCAGGTCCAAGGCCTGCGCAGGCACGGATGCATCGGCGCTGCCCGGCAGCGGGGTGTCGAAGTGCAGCGCGTTCTTGGCTTCCTGCTTCGCCCTGATCTTCGCCATCACATCGGGCTGGTTGATGCGAGCCAGCTCGGCGTCGCCAGCAGTGTGCATGTTGAGGCCCGCCACCCAGCAGTAGCCGGCCAGGGTGACCATGACTCCGCCGACCTCCTGCGCCGGATCGCCGTCCGGGCGACCGAACACGTAGTCAACCAGGGTGGGCACGCGCGCCTTGTCGTAGCCGTGAGCCTGCAGCAGTTCCAGCACTTCTTCCAGCAGGCGGTCGCCGCGCTCGGTCATGTTGCTGTAGAGCGACGGCAGGAAGCACTGGCCCATCCACTCGGCAACGTCAGCCTGGAAGCTGCTCCCCACCGGCTGGCGGGAGGCGAGTGCAGCCTGCAACGTCTGCAGCTCTTGCGGTGCGACGACGACCCCGGTAGCAAGGGCCGATCCGCCGCTCGCCGTGTCTCGGAACCAACGCGCTTGCGGACGGGCAAGCAACGTATCGATGAGGTTGGCAGCGTTCATCGTGCTGCCTCCTTCTTGGCTCGGATCTCGGTGCGATCGATCTCGATTTCTGCCGGTGCGTCGAACGCCAGGCGGACCTGGCCGTTCCTGATTTCGGCAACAACAATGCGGATGTTCTCGCCGATGACGATGGACTCGCCGGCGCGGCGCGTGAGGATGAGCATGTGGGTTCTCCAAATTCCATGGAGCCGGCCGCCGGCGCGGCCGGCGTATCAGACGTAGCGGGTCAGGCGGAATGCCTGCTCGAGGGCGTCGAACAGCGCGCCGACCTCACCGACCTGCAGCACGAACCGGGCATCGATCTCGGCCCGCCGGCTGTCCACGTCAGTGACATCGAGCTGATCTACAGCCCCCTCGAGGAAGCGCAGCTTGCGAACGGTCAGATCCTCACCGAGGAGGAACGACAACCGATCCCTGAACACGAGCCCCAGTTTCGTGACCTGCTTTCCGGCGTCCAGGTGCTTGTCGATCTCGTCGCAGCGCAGCTCCTGGTTGTTGCACTTCACCACTGCGCCGCCCTGTACGGGATCACGCAGCTCCGCTTCCTCGCCGAGGCTGATCCCTTCGGGCAACGGCTCGCCGGCGATCCAGCCCGTCAGAACGGCACGGGGGGACACCTCCGCGTTGACCGGCATGGCAGGGAAGGATCCGAGTGCGCCCCGGATGGCGGACATCATGTTTTCGCCGGTCTTGCGGCTGGACGTGTCGACAAACACCACGCCGCGCGCGTGGTCGAGGTACATGTCGTTCCGCCGATAGGTCACGAATGCTTTGGGCAGCAGCTCGTGTAGTAGATCGTCCTTGATACGCTTCCGCTCGCGGCCACCTGGTCGGCGCCCCTCGCTTTCCTCAATTTCGGCCAGCTTGCGCTCCAGCATCTGATGGACGACGACGGCCGGAAGGATCTTCTCTTCTTCGCCGATGGTCAGCCACAGCGCCCCAGCGACCTCGTGGGAAAGCGGCTCGCCATCACCGCGGCCGAAAGGCGACACGAAGCCGGCGGAGTTGTATTCCAGCGGTCCGACCGGCTTGAGGGCGGATGCCTCGAGGCCATCCTGCAGCTCGAACATCGTGATCTGCGGCGCGCGGAACATGGTCAAATTGCGAAAGAACATGTGATTCCCCTTCTCGCCGCGTCAGGCGTTTTCGTGGTCGGCCATGGCCCAGTGGATTTCACGGCACGCCACCATGTCGGCGTGGGCTGTGTGAGCGCCGTCGAACTCGCGCCCCAGGAAATGCCTGTGCGCGTCGATCAGCTTCGGATTCTTGGTCATGCCCATCAGCGCCTTGGCCGCCTTGGCGGTGCACTGCGCGGTGCCTGCCTTCCATTCGTCCGCGACTTCTGCGGTCGCATAGCGCTTCAACGCGATTCGGAGGATCCGGGCATCGAAAGATTCGACATGGCCAATGCGGACATCCGACAACCGCCACATGTCGAGCACCAGCTCGGTCACAAGGCTTTCGTCAAGGCCACATTGCTCGGCCTGCTCGTTGGTGATCCCGTGAATGCGAGTTACTTCCTCGGGGATGGTCCAGCCGTCGGGCTTTACGAGCACATCGATGGACGAGATCACTTTACGGGTGGTCGCATCCACCAGCGATGCGGCGACCTGCACCAGGTGCGGCTGGTGGGGGGCGTCGGACGGTTCGCTGAAAGCTGGGAGGCCGGTGGTTTCAGTGTCGTAGAAGAAAATCAGGGACATCGTTGATCTCCAATCAGGCGCGGAAGCGCCAAAGGGGTTTGAGGGAACAGTTGGATGAGGCCGCCGGGGCTGCGCCGGCCTTCTCGATGCGCTTCTTGATCGATGCGCGTTTAGTCACGGCGCCCCAGCTCCGTGCGTCTGGTGGCGGCGGCAGCCCATTTGCTTCTGCCCAGCGCCTCGCCTCCTCGATGAGGAAAGGCTCGGCGTGCTGGCGGGCGAACGCGACCAGCAATCCCAGTGCCTGTCCGCTCCACTCGCTTTCAACCCGGTTGGCGTGGTTGACCGCGCGTTCCATTCCGAGCTGTGCGCGTTCGAGCGCAGGCGTGAAATCAATCGCGAGCTGTCGGCACGCTGGTTCGTGGTTTCGCATGTGATACCTCGTGTGCACAGGAAGGGGCTATGCGGCGGCGCCGAGCCAGACAACATCCACGCCTTCGCCCAGGTCGGGGCGTTCCTTCAAGGTGCCTGCGACGATCACCGTGTCGACATGGCCTTCCGCCACCAGGTGATCCATCCAATCCAGTGCATCCCCGCGCGCCAGTGGTGAAAGCACGTCGAAGCGGTCGAGCATCAGGATGCGGGCACCGGCAAGCTCTGCGATGGCGGCCGCGAACATGGCGTCAGCTCGCCACTGCTCAGATTCGGAAACCAGCGCGTAGGGACGGCCGCCGTAGGTCAGGGTGATGTCGCGGGTGACGGCTGCGGGTCGCCAGCCGGCGACGGAAGCGGCCGCGGCAAGAGTGGCGTTCACCGGGTCCAGCGCTCGGGCCAGCAGGATCGAGGGAATGCCCTCGGGTGCCAGGTTCTCCTCGGCCAGCTTCCATGCGGCCGCATCATGGTGATGGCGCGCGGCCTGTTCAGTGCGGTGCTTCGCACGTTCGTGCTGTGCCCGAGCATCGAGGAGGGCGCGGTGTGCGCGTTCGTGCTGCTGCAGCAACTCATTCACATCAGCCAGCAGATCCGGTGCGCGCAGCTCCTCGTCGGTGGGAGCTTCGGGAAGGTTGGCCAGCGTGGACGCGGCGGCCTGTGCGCAGGCGAGTGCCCGGCGAGCAACCTGCAGTTGCGTGTTGGCGTCATGGGCCCGCACCTTGGCGGCGGCGAGGTCGTTGCGCACCTTCTGCACGTCGGTGCCGTCGGATTCGGTGGCGGCGACGAGGCGCTGCCCATCGATCCGGATCGACTTTCCGCAGCATGGGCATGGGACGCCGCCACTGGCACCGGGCTGCAGTTGCACCTGCAGCTTTGCGACCGCTGCCGCCGTGTCGTCGTACACCTGCTGGGCCATGGCGAGGTCGCCCTCTGCTTTACCCTGACCGTCGGACTGCGCCTGCAACTCTGCCAGCTTGTCCGGTGGCAGCATGGCTTCAACCTTGGCAATCGCCGCGTGCAGCGGAGCCACGCGCGCCCGGAGATCAGCGATGGCAGCGGCGTGCTCGTCAATGGCGGCCTGGTCGGGCTCCTCGACCTCAACCGTTGCGGCCCAGCCCTCCGCCTTGGTGGAACCGTAGTTCTCACCGCTCACCGCGCGCCAAGCGCCGCGCGCTTCAGTGGCCTTGTCTCGAGCGTGGGCCGCCGCCGCCTCGAACCCGGCGCGCAGACGTGGCAACAGGTCTTGAATGATGTCAGCGCGAATGCCCTGGGCCTTCATCTGCTCGGAGACAGCCTCGCCATTCGCCTTTACACCGGCGATGGCAAAGAGCAACTTCCGGCGATCCTTGTCATCCAGCCGTGCGAACTGTGATGCCTCGAGGCAGAGGTCGAGGTGCGGGCTTTCCGGAGCATCACCCGTAAGCTTTGCCGTGGACACGGTGCGGCGCAGCGGGTTTCCGTCGACCTCCACCTGGACATAGCCTTTGCTGGCACCCTCGGTCAGCAGCAGGTTGCGGTCCGCAACTCTGGTGACGCCTCGGGGCATTGCGCCGGTCAAGGCGAAGCGGACGGCCTGCAGCAAGCTGGACTTGCCGTCGCCATTCCCGCCAGCGACGAACAAGACAGGCTCAGTAAGGGCGTGCTGAAAGTGGGGAAGGCCAAGGAAGTTGGATACGGTAATTCCGGTGATACGCATAATTGCTCCTGCATTCTGTAGGTTGAATATGTGAAACCTTGTGGGCGCAGTTACTCAATGATTCGGCGTCCGCTGCGCGCTTTCGGCTGTGCGTCTTTGGTTGGCGCCGTGTCGGTCGGAGGCGCCGAAGGCTCGTCTTCGGCGGGCGATCTTGGCTCCGCAAGATCAATGTGCGCGGCAGCGCTGCGTGCACGATCCGCAAGTTCATCCAGCAGGCCGGGCATGCCCCGGTCGTGGTCGTGTTCGATGACAGGAGAAGGCGACTCGCGTGCGTAACCCGGAGCATTCTCGAGATAATCCAGCTCCTCGACCGTGTGCAGACCGAGCGTTACGTCGCTGGCGTTCGTGCGGGACCAGAAGGAAGCCGCGCGATACTGGAACATCTGGTCGCGGAGCGTGTTCCACTTCGACTTCTGGCTGCCGTTATCGCGGTCCCAGCCTTCGCCGATGACCATCGCCCAGTCCACCCACGTGCCCTGCAGGACATCGCCCGTTTCGATCTCGGTCGCGTAGGCGCGGCAGCCGTAGTCGCCAGTAGGCTGCCCGGTGCCATCGTCGGGGGAGCCGCGCCACTCGAACTTGATTCGACTGAACAGTGGGCACGCGTTGATGAGGCCGATCAGGAATGCGCCGCGCAGTCCTGGCCGGCCCTTCACCACGTCCATGTTCTGCATCAGCATCACCGGCGACACGCGCAGACGTGCGGCGTAGTCGATGGCGATCAGGCAGTTGGAGGGATTGCCTTGGTACGGGGCCGGGATCACCGTGGAATCCGACAACATGCTTGCCATCTTCACGGCCAAGTTGAAGGCGTTGCCGTGGCTGAAAACGGTGTGCACACCTTCGAAGCTGGTGGCGTCCATGGCCAAACCACGTTCGATGCTGGCGGCTTCTCGGGCCGGGGAAAGCGCAGTGGATTGTGTGGAATCGGTCATGCTACCTCGTCGGTGCCGTAGTAGGCGTAGCTGGGGAGGGAAATCTGTCGGAAGCTGGTGGCATAGCCCGGCCAGCGGTCGGTACGCAGACACTCGGCCTGGATGCGCATACGCCGCCTACGCAACCCCATGCCGCGCTGCTCGGCCATGGGATCCAGGTAGTAGGGCTGGCACACATACGGCGGAGTGTCTTCGCAGGCCAGGAAGATGAAATGCTTCACTGGGGTGCCGCATGCGGCACCTCCCGCGCAGTAGTGAGCGGCCTGTTGGTCGTACTGGTAGTTGGCGATGGAGCGTGCAAAGGCCTCCTCGCTGGCGTCACGGGTCTTCTTGAGGTCGAGCATGAACAGGCCTGGCTCGTAGTTGTCGATACGTGCCTTGCACGCGAGGCCGGTTTCATCGTCCTGCCATCGCAATGTCGCCTCGCGAATCCCACCAACCAGCAGGCCCGCCACTTCATCCGAGTGCGAACGGATGCTCTCGGCCATGCGCTGGCAGCGGTCGTAGTCATCAACGCTGACCAACGTGCGACCTTCGTGGCCGGCGAGAAACATCGCCCACCAGTCGAGCGCAGCGCGGCTTTCGCGACCTGGCGATTTCGCGTTGAGTTGCCGCGAAGTGGGGCGGGCGGGTGCACCTGCAGGGATCACCGCATAGGTGCGACTGAACACGTCAGGTTCGAGCGTCGCGCAATGGAACGCTCTACCGAACGCGAAGTCCTTGGTGTCGCCATCGGACTGAGGGTTTTCCACCCAGTACCGGAAGTGGGCGGGGGAGCGCCCGATATGGCACAGGCCGGTGTGGTTGGCCACGTCCAGGCTGCGTGCGTAATACGTGCTTGGCGCCTCGTCAGGAATGAGACGAGCGCCGTCGATTGGTGGCGTCATGGTTCGCAAGGTTCAACATGTGACACCTGCGACAATACAGCTTTCCGCCGAGGCGTCAACCCCCCGGCTCGATTTTTCTAAATCAGATCCGGCGCGCCAGTGCCGAGGCGAAGCTGGCGAGGGTCTTGTCGGATACGTCCGGGGTGTCCATCAACACGTCGTACAGGCCGGCCACCACCTGGGCCAGGTCCGCGTGCTTGCCGTTGTCCGGCAGCGCGGCGGCGAGCGCGCGCTCGAGCGCATGCGTATCAAGTCGAACGGTGGAGGCCGCCTTTGCCTTCTGCGGTCCGCGTCCGCTGGAAATCCACTGGGCAGAGAAGCCAGTTACCGCCTCGATGGCGAACAGGTTGTCGTTGGTGGGGTTCTTCACGCCGTCGCGTTCCCACTGGCTGACCAGCGACTTCGTAACGCTGGACCCGCCTGCCTTGTTCACCTGCATGCCCAGTTGCTCCTGGGACAGGTTGGCGCTGATACGGGCGAAGCGTATGCGTTCCCCTTGGGTGCGGGGATTCGACGGCGCAGCGGTGCGCAGGGGTCGGCTCGTGGTCATAGGTAGCAACGATACGCCGGGCAAGGTGTGACATGTTGACACCTAGCGACAAGCGTGCTTTCCTTTCCGGCATGTCAACGATCCTTCGCACCTCAAATGTGCTCGCTTACTTCGGCGGCAATCGCGGCGAAGTCGCGCGCGCCTTCTCTCCACCCTTGACCCGCCAGGCCATCCGGCAATGGGGCGAGTTCGTGCCCGAGTTGCGGGCGCGGCAGCTCCTCGAAAAGCACCCGGACCTGCAGGCAGCAGTGCTGGACCCAGATACGGGGCGGACCCGCATGGAAGCGATGCAGGACCGCCTCGGAACCCCGGTTGCGGGGAAGTGAACGCAGTGAGCAACGCATTGTTGATCCGCCGCCGAGTCCGCGACGTGTCCCAGCGTGCCGTGGCGCGCCAACTCGGGTGTTCGGCCGCCACGGTCGGCCGAATGCTGCAGGGTATCGACCAGTTCGCCGCGCTGCTGGCTGCCCTGAACATCCACGCAGTTGTGCGGGCGGAATGACATGGCTGGCGACTGGATCAAGGTACGCACCGGGCTTGGAAGGCACCCCAAGGTTGTCCGCATGGCGTCCGCATTGAAAACGGACAGATTGCGGGTCGTTGGCGGACTGCATGCGGTGTGGTGCCTGTTTGACGAGCACACCACCGATGGCGTGCTTGAGGGCTACACGTTGGAGCTGGTGGACGAGCTGATCGGCCTACCCGGCATGGCTGGTGCCATGTTGGATGTCCGTTGGCTGGACGACAGCAAGCCGGGATGCCTTGTGCTGCCTGAGTTCGACACGCACAACGGCGCATCGGCCCGGCGTCGGGCGCAGGACGCGGACCGGAAGCGCGCGGAGCGGAGGGAGTCCGCAGGCGGTGCGGACGGGAAGCGGACCAGAGGAGAAAAGAGGAGAGGAGATTCTTCTACTCCAGATGGTAATCAGCTACCCCTTGGGGGGCTGGACGATCCACCGCCACCACCGCCACGCGAGGGCTACTTCGAGGGGCATGCGGAAGACCAGGCGCCCGTTCTGAGCCCTGCGGCGCCGATGGCCATCGCGCTCAACCGGCTTGGCTTCCGATGCACCAGCTACACGCCCGACCTGATTGCAGCGGCTGCCGAAGGTGTCACGGTCGAGCACGTTCTGGAAATCGCCGGGTGGGCTGAGTGTCGCGGGAAGCCCGCGACCTACGTAGTCGCTATCGCACGGCGTGAGAACGCCGAACGCCAGAATCCACCTCCACAGGGAGTGAGCCATGCAACGAATCGGAGAGGTAGTGCCGTCGAACGGATCGAGGCGGCAGTTCGCGCGGGACGCGAGGGAGATCAGCAGCGAGGCTGGGGCGCAGACGGCTACATCGAGGGCCGCGCCGACCGTATCGAATGACATCGTTGACTACCTGTGGCTCCGGATGGGCGGCCTGTACGGCGCAACCTGGGAGCGCGATTACGGCGCCAATCCTCGGTCATCGGCCGGGCGTGAGTGGGGGCTGACTCTCGCCGGTATGTCACGGCAGCAGATCGATTCCGGCTTGGAGGCCTGCCGAGTTGAAGGAAGTGACTTCCCGCCGTCCGCTCCGCGATTCCGCGCGATGTGTCTGGGCGTGCCCAGCCTGGGGCGGGTGAAGTTCGAGCTGTCGAAGCATTTCAAATTCCGCTCCGCGTTCACTCGCGCGGTTTGGCGGTACCTGGATGTCTATGCCTACCGCGCTGCATCGGCACGTGATGCCGAGCGGATGCTGCGTGACGCATACGACGTGGCGAAGGAAGCGGTAATGCGGGGCGAACCCCTGCCGCACGTGGTGGGCGAATTGGAAGCGCCGAAAGGCCGGCCGCACAAGCCGGCAACCAGAGAGCAGATGCGCAAGCACCTTGCTGACATCAGCGCCACGCTTGGCCTGTCGCCGAGCGAAGCTGAAAGCATGGGCAAAGATGGATTATTGCGTGCCGGCGATTCGCGTGGTGATTCCGACTGAGCACTGCTCGGTCGGTGCTGCTGCGCACGGCAAATTCCAAGGAACCAACAGACAGGGGTAGTACCGTATGAACAACGCAATTGAGCACCCACCATCGTTCAAGCTCGGCAATATCTGGCTGGTCGCGGCCAACCTCGCCCGCACCGCTGCGGATCTTGGCGGCGGAGCGCCCATGGTGGTGACGATTGACGCGGATGGAATGTTGGAGGCCGTGGGCCCGGACCACCCTGACTACAGCCAGCTCCTGACAGCGCCTGGCTTCGTGTGCACGGTCAGCGCGGCATCGAGCAATGAGCGCATCGCGGGGCGTATTCGCGCAGCCGCTACCGCGTTGGAGATCAGCAGTTGATCGGTGGAAACACGATGCGAGGAGGCGCGGGCACTCGCCCGCGTCACCCGGAAGATGCGCATCAGAAAGCGTTGTTCGATTGGGTGGCGGCAGCGAGCGCGCAGCTACCTGACCTGCAGTACCTGATGCACGTTCCGAACGGCGGACGGCGAGGGAAGCTCGAGGCGGCCAGGTTGAAAGCACAAGGCGTTCGCGCCGGCTACCCCGATCTGGTTCTCGATGTGGCGCGGGGCGAATATCACGGTTTGCGCATCGAGTTGAAGGCGACGCGAATGGACCTGGGGAGAAAGCCCGAGGTTTCAACAGCGCAGCGAAGCTGGTTGACCAGGTTGCAACAGCAGGGGTATCGGGCAGTGGTATGCGAAGGCTGGTTGGCAGCACGGGAGGAGCTGCTCTTTTATTTGGCCCTCGAGGTTTAACATGCGACACCTATAGCGAGTGGGGATCATGCGGAATTTCAAGAAGAAGCGGCGCCCTGGAAACAGGGCGATGAGAAAGTCTGAGGCAGCACGCGTTGATGAGGCGAAAGTGACGGTGTGCATCCCGTGCTTGATCTGGTCGGAAATGGGGCGCATGCCGCTTGAGCACGTGGCCACCTGCAGCGACTACAACCACGTGAAGTCGGGGAACATCCGCATCAGCCATGCGCACGGTTACGCCGGATGCCTCTGGCATCATCGCGGGCGCATCGAAGTGGACGGTTGGACGCACGCGCGGATGCGCGAGTATTTCGGCCCCAGTCTGGCCGAAGGGTCACGCACGTTCCACGAGACATTCGGAAGCGACGATTACCTCATTGCGCGCCAGACGGCGCTGCTGACGGGAGAGGCGGCGTGAGCAGGAATGTCGGAAAGACCATGGCGAGGCTCAGCCCGCGCAGCCTGCCGCTGCAGGTGGCCGGGTCACGCGGTACGGGCCAGCCAGAGCTGACCGCCATCGACATCGCGAACGCGCTGGCAGTTGCCGGCGGCGATCACCGGAAAGCGCTGGCAGTTGATGTGCTGTGCCTGCGGTGGTGGCCTGCGAGGATCGAAGGGCCCATGCGCGTGGTCGGCCATCGAGAGGTGAAGCGACCACTGCCACCAGTCGACGGCAAGCCCCGCTTCTACATCGAGCGAATGCCGGTAGAGAAGCCCAGCGAAACAGAGGCATTCCTTGGCATCGCGTCGCTACTGGCGCGGGCACTGTCCGGTCGGGCGCGCAAGGTGCTGGCACCCAAGACCCTCGCCAAGGTGGGGGAGCCTGCGTTTCTTCAACGATGGGCGAGGGCGGTCATCGATGAGTACAGAAACCCGCACCACTGCCCGGTGTGTCGGGATTTTGGCCGACCAGGTGAGGTAGCCAAGCCGGTATTGCAGGAGGGCAAGGTGGTCGGCTTCGAGTGGCATTTGTGCGAGGACTGCGAGGGCACAGGCGTGCAGCCCTGGGGAAAGCATCGCCGGGCCAAGGCTGTGCAGATCCGGGAGGCGACCTTTCGCGACGAGTTGAATCCGCTGCATGAGGGCGCTTTGGCATTGTTGCGGGAACTCGAGCACAGAGGGGCGCGCATGGTGAATGCAAAGCTCCGCGACGACTGAATGCGGGCGGTGTAGAAAAATTTAGGTTCAACATGTTGACACCGCCAAAAGGGCGGCGTAGTCTGCGCAGCAAGCCCGCCACGGAGGCGGGTTTTAACAGACCATGAGGTTTAACATGTCGAACCATGAGGTTTCCTCGACTGCCGTGGCGGAACTGCTGGCAAGCATCCGCGCACAGGCCACCACCAATCACTTCCAGCATGCCGACGACGCCGCCTTCATGGCAGAGCACGATCTGACGGCAGCGGGGAAGTATCAGATCCGTGAGCGGATCCTGATCGAGCGCGCAGTGATTCGGAAGGCTGTGTCGGACCTGATCGCTGAGGGCTACGCCATCCAGGTTCACAACGGTGAAGAACTCTCGGTGACCGGCACCCGCGACGCGGGCACGGTCATGGCGGCGATCATGCAGACCGATGAGGACCGCCTGTATCTGCTGAACGTCGAAGGCCCTGCGTATGCGCCCAAGATGACCCGCGTCGGCTGGGTGCACCTTGTCTATGGCAACGATGGGTGGGACGTGGTGAGCGACTACACGACCAACCTGGGTAACGCACTGACTGGCGCCGGCGACCTTGCTGACGCGCTCGGGGAGGTGCTGTGATGGGCGCCGCCGTGTTCTTGCAGGTGGAGGAAACCGCCACGATCCTCGCCGCGCTGCGGTTCTACCAGCAGCACGGCCAAGGTAATCCGGACAACCGTAGCGACGAGATCCACGAGATCGCAACCGGTGGCAACGATGACCTTACCTCCCTTGACGAAGAGGGTATCGACGGCCTGTGCGAGCACCTGAACATGGGTGACGACAACTGGCAGACGATCATGGCGGCACGCGACCGCTTGTATGAAGTGCTGCACGACCCCGATGGGGGCGACCTTGGGGACGAGTGCGATGCGGCCGGCAATCTCGTGGATGCCATCGACGCGTTCCGCGCCTCCCACGGGGATCCGTGATGACTGACGACACGAAGCCTGCGACCTGGATCACACAGTACGTGTGGGAAATGGCCGCGGTATTCGGCCTGATCGGCCTTGGCCTGGGTTTCGTGCTCGGCTGGGCCATAGGAGAGGCCCGATGACGCCCCCACCACCACCGCCCGGCGAAGCCGGGATCGCTTCACCTCGCCGGGCGCTGGCCCGGACCCACCAACACACGCCCATGAGGTTCAATATGCGACACCCTCCCGCGTTGACGCTCGCTCAGGCGACCAGGCTGGCCAGCCTTGAGGCCGGCTTGGCACGAGCGATCGATCAATCCCACCGTGAAGGCGACGTTGCACCGTTCCGCGCCTTCGAAGTGGCCCATTCACCGGAGTTGGAGCTGCTGCGCGCCGGCGCTGCTGGCGTCGACATTGACGTGCAGGAGATCAGCTCGCAGCGCTGGGCGGACCAGCTCAGCGTGATGCAGCCAGCCCGGCACCTGGTGCTGGACGTGGAGAACATCGAGACGTTCACCCCACGCGAGCCCTACAGCGGCGGTCTGTACCACCGCTACGTGCGTATCGGCCGGCACTGCTACCAGCTCGTGGCCCATCAGCTCGAATCGCTCGAGAGCATGGTCAAGCGCATTAGCGACTACGAGGTGGCAAAGGCGGGCGTCGCTGCCCAGGGCGGTGCCGCATGAGCGCCCCTGTCGATGTGCTGGCGGTGCTGGATCGCGCCATCGAAAGCGCCGGCCTGATGGTCAAGGCATCTGGTGACCTGCGAGCCGTGGCCTATCAAGACGACTTGTTCAAGGCCCGCGCCGCAGTCGCCGAGCTGATCGAGGCGGACAAGCGGATCGCCGAGAGGGCGCGCAGGAAGGCCGGCGGCGGCTGGTGGATGATCTCGAACGAGGACATGACCGCCCAGCGCACAGCCCTCGCCCGCGTCAAAGGCGGTGCCGCATGAGCCGCAGCGGATACAGCGACGACTGCGACACCTGGCCGCTGATCTGCTGGCGCGGCGCCGTTGCTTCGGCGTTGCGGGGCAGGCGCGGGCAGCAGTTCCTGATCGAGCTGCGCGATGCGCTGGACGCGATGCCCGAGAAGCGCCTCATCGCCGAGGAGCTGCAGGATGCCAGCGGCTGCCACTGCACGCTGGGAGTCATCGGCGCCAAGCGTGGCCTGGATATGACCGGGTTGGATCCCACCGACCGCGCTGCAGTGAGCCAAGCCTTCGGGATCGCAGAGGCGATGGCGGCGGAGATCGTCCACGAGAACGATGATGGTGAGTGGCGCAGGGACAAAGAGACGCCAGAGGCCCGGTGGACCCGGATGCGTGAGTGGGTCGAGGCACAGATCACGAAGGCAGGTGAGCCATGAACGGTCCGAACCTCGAGCGCTTCGTCAACGCCATCGCCTCAGACCTCGAGGAGGGTGGGTTCCGCGAGGTTACCGGCACCACGCTACGCCGGAATCTGACCACCGCCGTACAGGCGGCACTGCCGCTGCTGAAAGAACAGGAAGGCGGTGGCCACGCGCAGCCCGGTGGGAGGGTGAGGCTGGGGGATCAGGCCGAGCGGGCACGGTTTGAGGCATTCCTTAGCAGGAATCCGCTCATGGCTCTTTGTGCGGGGACGGCATGGCAGGTCTGGCAAGCCGCCCTCTCCGCCCAGCCCTCCCCGGGTGGTCAGGATGCGCGTGCGCAGTTTGAGGCGTATCGCGGTGGTGATTTCGAGCGTGATGCGCAGGGCTACTACACGAATGCGCGCACGGCGCAGGATTGGGCCATGTGGCAAGCAGCCCTCGCCGCCCGCCAGCCGGTGGGGGAGCCGGTGGCGGAAGTTGTCGAGATTGGTGGAGTGAAGAGGTTGCGTGTGTACCCCGACGCTGGGCTGCACGCACTCCTTCAATTCCCAGTGGGCACGCGGTACTTCACCGCCCCGCCCGCGCAGGCCGTGGACCTGGTGCAGCCGCTGCCGCTGATCGCGCGTGCACTGGCGGAGTGGCATGAAGACGATGGCAACGTGCTGTGGTGGGCGTGGTGTGGCCGGGGGTGGGCGGGGGAGCCGGCTTGGGCTGGCACGCCGAACGACAGTGACTGGCCCGGCTACCACACGCACTGGACCCCGCACCCGAATCAGCCGGCCCTGATCGACAGCCAGGCGGTGGGCAATGTGCAGGCGCTGCAGCTTGACCGTTACGACGCCGGCCTGCTGAGCGACGTGGGGGGAGGGGACACCGCGTGGTGGCTCAACTACCTGCGGTCGGAGTTGGCCCGCGCCCACGATCACTACCAGCACCAGGTGAACCCAGCAAAGGAGGCCGGCAATGGTTGAGTCGGCCCTGCTGCTGATCGTGGTGGTGATCGGCCCGGCCGCTGCCGGCGCGCTGCTGTATCACCTGTGGACCACCCGCCCGCGCCGACCAACGCACACGCACCAGGCCGTGGGTCAGATCCCGGTGAGCCGCCGCCGGCGGCAACAGGCGCTGCGGCGCCACGTGGAGGTGAGCTGATGGATCGCGAGATCAGCCTGCCGCTGTACGAGGCGGCCCGGCCCGTGCCCGAGGGCGGCTGGTACCTGACGTGGGGCTACGGGCAGAAGCCCATGGTCATGTACGCCAGCCAAGGCCTCACCCAGTGGCGCGATGGCATGCGCGCTATCCCGATCACCCACTACGCCGGCCCGCTGCCGGAAAGGAAGACCCGATGAGCGGCCACTACAAGCTCACGACCAAGCCATACGCCTCGCTCGGCCGAGCCACGCACAGGATCACCTCCCCTGGCGGCATCGTGTGTGCCGAGGTGCACGGCGACGAACTGCTGCCACATGCCGAGCGCCTGCTGGCCGATCTCAATGGCGTCCCGAATCCGTCCGCATCGCCGTCCGCATCCGAAGCGGACGCCTCCCCAGTGTCCATCCGTGGGGTGCTGCAGGCGATGCTCAACGGGATGGCCAAGGCCCACGGTGCAGATGCACCCGCTACCCAGTTGGTCCGCAATGCCATCGCCGATGCCGACCGCCTGGCCCTGGCCGCTGAGCAGGCCAAGGTCTACCTCGCCAGCAACGGCAGCGGCCCCGCACGCGACAAGGCATACAGGGGGCTGCATGCGGCCCTGCCCAGCTACAGGGGGGCGCTGTGATGGCCGAGCCGCAGCTCACGTACATGGGCATGCCGGTGCTGGTGTCCCCCATGGCGACGAAGACCGAGCCAGTCCGTCCGCACGTGAAGGGGAAGCACTCGCCCACCTACCACCGACGCATCAGCAAGAAGTGGCTCAAGCGGTTCGGTACCAGGCAGGTGCCGTGTCTCTACATGGTGGCTTCCCACCGGGTGGGTTTGCTGTCCTCTCCTGACACCGTGGTGGTTCATCCGGCCCTCTTGGACCGGGTAGCGGAGGCAGCTCGCCATGAGTAAGACCACCCATGGCGCATCGCTACAGGATGCCGACGACCTTGATTTCATTGGAGCTTTGACCAACGGCGCCCGACTCTTTGACGGGATTCCGATGGTGATGCCGCTCGCCCCGGCGCGCGCCGACACAGGTAAACCGTTGGTGCCCACCTCACGTGTGCGCGAGGAGACCGCCGATGAACAAGCCTGACGCCAGCCAAGGCTACGACTCGAGCAGCGGTCACACTCGCGCCCTCATCCAGCGGACGGGCCTCACCTACGCAGCGGTGGCGCAGCGCCTGGGGTGCAGCGTGCGGTCGCTCGAGCGTTGGGCTGGGCAAGGTGGGTCGATACCGTACCCCGAGCATTACCTCCTCGAGTGCCTGGCCGACCGTCGCGTCGCCAAGCCGAAGAAGGCTGCACGCAGGACCAAGGGCGCACCGTCGGGCAAACCGCACCCGCTGGCCGGCCTGCTTGGCCGATAGGTTCAACATGCTTGACCTGGCGCACCCCTATCCCTTACGTTTCCCCACGCTGGCGTAGTTCCCCCTGCTGCCAGCTTCCCCAACCCTCGGTCAGTCTGCGCTGGCCGGGGGTTTTTCTATTAGCGGGATAGAGCAGTCCGGCAGCTCGACGGTTTCATACGCCGTAGGTCGGTGGTTCGAATCCACCTCCCGCTACCACGTTCTTCGGCCAGCGCCCGGTAGTCACGGTCGCAGCGATACCCACACATTGGCCGTCGTGAGACGCGCCGTGCGGGTCCAGCCTATCTCTCCACTCGCAAGGTGATGCACAGCACCGCTGACGCAGCGGGCCGTGCCGGGCGCTGGCCGAACTTCCTCGAGGTCCACATGAAATCCATCGCTACCTGGCTGCGGCGCTGGCAGGAGCCGGTTGTCTGGCTGCCGGCCTTGGCCCTGATCGCTATTGCTGCATGGGTGGTGCTGGGCGCACTGGACCCGGCCTCCACCGTCGATGTCGTGGCTCGCTTGATCGAACTACCGATCCAGACCGCGTACGCGATCGCTGCGCTCGGGCTGGCCTGGCTGGCTCGCCGCCGCCAGCGCCGCAAGCTCAGCAAGGAAGAGGGACAGGAACTGTGGGCCGGCATCGTCGCCGGCCGTCGCGGTCCGCTGATCGTCTACATCACCGACACCATCGTGTGGATCGCATGCGTAGTTCTGCTGCTGCACTTCTTCTCGCCCTGAGCCTGGGCAGCGCGCACGGCGCGCAGCGGGCACTCGATGAGGTGCCATCGGCAATGGTCCGTGCGCGGGAAGCGGTGCAGTCCATCGTCCCGCCGGCGCCGCTGGTGCCGGAGCAGGTGTCCGACGCGGCCGTGGCCCACATCATCCGGTGGGAGATCACCAGCGCACGGCACTACGAAGAGCGCCTGCGCTGGCCGGTGTGGCCGGGTGGCGCGTCTGGCATCACCTGGTGCGTGGGCTACGACGGTGGACACCAGACGCCGGCGGTGATCGGCCGCGACTGGGCCAAGCACTACGCGGTGCAGCGCCTGAGCACCACCGCCGGCATCACCGGCCAGGACGCACGGGCTGTTCTTTCGCGCTACCGCGACATCACCACGCCGTACAGCTACTGCGAACAGGTGTTCCGCGCGGTGACGCTGCCGGCGTACCACCGGCTGGCGAAGCGGACGTTCTCCAACGGCTGGGACCGGCTGCCACCGGACGCGCAAGGCAGCCTGACGGCCACCGTCTACAACCGTGGCGCCAGCATGGCCGGCAGCCGCCGCAGCGAAATGCGCGCATTGCGCGACGTGTGCGTGCCTGCGGCCGACGTGGCCTGCATGGCGCGCCAATACCGCTCCATGTGCCGCCTGTGGCGTGGGACCGTCAACGAAACCGGGCTGTGCAACCGCTATGAAGACGCGGCCCGGCTTGCAGAGGGCCGCGCCCGATGAGCGATATGCAGATCCACCGCGACATGGGCCGAATGGAAGCAACGATCAAGGCTCAGGGAGAGCAGATCACCACGCTGGTGCAGCAGCAGAAGGAAATGCAGGCCCAGGTGCAGGAGATCCATGACGTGCTCACCGAGGCGCGCGGGAGCTGGAAGACGCTGCTGATGGTCGGCGGCCTGTCGTCGTTCATCACCGGGCTGCTGTTCAAGATCGCCACGGTGTTCAGCAAATGATCGCGCGCCTTGAGGCCTGGTGGGCTGCATGGAAGTGGGTGGCGATCCTCGCCGCGCTGTGTCTGGTGCTGGCCTCCCTCAACATCTGGCAGGCCTACCGCGCCATGACGGCACCGATGCGGCTCGAGAACGAGGCGCTATCGGCCAGCCTGCGCGCAGTCACCGGCATGGCCGAACAGCGCACACGCGACGACGCGAAGCTGATGGCCGACCTCGAGCGCATCGCTGATCGCGGCCAGCGCGTCCGCATCGAATACCGATCCATCGCAGCCAAGCAGCCGTTGCCGGAGCAGTGCGCTCCCGGCCAGCAGCGCGTGGATGCGATCAACCGCGCCCTCAGCGGCGCAACCAATCAGGAGTCGTCACCGTGACCCCGCAGACCCGTCAGTTCCAACCCCAGTACCTCGAGCAGGAGCTGGAAATCGCCCGCACCGAAGCCAGCATTGCCAACCTGGCCGCGCAGGCCAAGGAAGCCAAGGCGAAGGCATGGTTCTATCGCTCCCTCGCACTGCTGGCCCTCGTGCTGGCACTCGAGGTGCTGCTGTGAGCCGCGTCACCTTGGCCGAGATCGAGGCCGAGATCGTTGACGAGTTCTACGCCAGCGGCGCCGGCGCGTTCAGCAACAACTACCTGACGAAGGAGCACTACAGTGCGCTCAACCAGGTAACGCTGTGCGTGCTGATCCTTCGCAACGGATGCAAGGTGATCGGCGTGAACTACGGGGCCATCGATCCGGCGGACTTCGATGAAGCGCTCGGGCGTGCAGCAGCTCGCGAGGAGGCCATCGACCAGTGCTGGCCGCTGCTGGGCTTCCGCCGTCGCGATCAGATCGCGGGAACGGCAGAGGCCGCCGCCGCGAGCGAGCCGAAGGTCATCAAGCCGAGCGTGGGCCGCAAGGTGTGGTTCTTCCTGGATCCGCATCGCAGCATGCCGGCTGGGATGGTCAAAACCATGGCCATCGGTGAGGAGCAGCAGCCGATGGACGCCACCGTGATCTATGTGCACGACGATCACTGCGTCAACCTGTTGGTGACCGATCACCATGGCGGCCTGTTCCCCTTCCAGCGGGTGCAACTGATCCAGCCCGGCGACCAGGCCTGTGCAGCAGGCCATCGCGCGGAGTGGATGCCGTACCAGGTTGGCCAGGCCAAGAAGGCAGGTGGTGCGTGAGCGCTCCCTCGCCGCCGTGCGCGCCGCCATCCCTCGCAGCCGCCGGCATCAGCGCGGGCCGTGAGGACGTAGTAGCGCTGGTGACGCTGGACGCCCAGTTCGCCGAGAGCGGGGAAACCACGCTCAGCGCCGAGCAGGTGCAGCGCTTGGCAGACCTGGGCTGGGTGGAGGAGGGCGACGAGCCCGACGAAATCAGCATCAGCATGCTCGGCGAAGACGTGCTGGCCGAGATTGACCGGCAGGTGGCCACCATCACCCCGATCATCACGGCCGGTGCCACCGGCGAGAGCCAGGACTGAGCCATGCGCACTGCGCTTATCGCCATCGCCGTCGCGGCGCTGCTGGCCGGCTGCGGCCGGATCACGCGCCCGGTGCCGGCGCAGTGCAACGAAATCTGCCTCCTGCCGTGCACGGTTAACGGTGACGCCGGTGTGCGGTGGGAGGCAGACCCCAACAACGCCGAGGCGTGGGACGAGCTGGGTGGGGAGGTTGTGCCCACCCTGATCGGCAAGCTGCAGACCTGCGAGGTCCGCCGCGGCGCATGCGTCCAGTGCCTGCAACGGCTGGACAAGACCGGAATCATCCACCTGAAATGAGGACGCCCCATGGCGCTTGACGACTACACGATCCTGGTATCGGACACCCCCGAGGGCCTGGCCACCAAGGTGAAGGCCGCTGCGGCCGCCGGCCTGCTGCCGTTCGGCAGCATTGCCGTTGACGTGAGCCAGAAGCATTTCGCCCAGGCCATGGTGAAGGGCGACGTTGCTGGTGGCGGCGGTGGCGGTGGCACTCTGCCGATCACTGCCGACAACATCACCGACGCCAGCTCGGTCGGCAAGCAGGTGTTGACGGCCGCCGACCAGGCCGCAGCACGGACGGCCATTGGTGCGGGTACCGGCTCGTCCAACCTGGCCATCGGCGCGACTGCGACCACTGCAGCGGCTGGCAACCACACCCATGGTGCCGCCACCACCGCTGCTGCCGGCTTCATGTCTGGCGCCGACAAGGCCAAGCTGGATGGCATCGCAGCGAATGCCAACGCCTACTCACTGCCGGCTGCAGGCGTAGCCATCGGCGGCGTAAAGCAGGGCGTGGCCGTTGCTGATCCCACGAGCGAGACGGATGTCGTGGCGCAGGTCAAGGCCTTGATGGCGTCTCTGCGTGGGTCGGGCGCGCTGGCGACCTGATCGGCATAGGATCGACGTGAGCACGGACGTACTGGCCGGTGCACCTGCGCAGGTGATCGAGGCGTACAAGCGGCTGGGCGGGAAGCTCAAGGCGTTCGCGCTCGCCTTGCCGATGGCAGGGAGCCAGACGGAGGCAGCATTGAAGGCCGGCTACGCCGAGAAGACGGCCAAGGCCAATGCTTCGCAGTTCGCCGCGAACCCGGATGTCCGGATCGTGCACGACTACCTGGTCGGCTCCGTGGTGCGGACGGCGGAGATCACCTTCGAGCGCTGCATGGCGGAGCTGGCCAAGCTGGCATTCGGCGACCCTGCAGCGCTGTTCGGTGAGGATGGCGCGCTGCTGCCGCCGCACGAGTGGCCCAAGGATGCGGGCGCGATGATCGCGGAGGTGCAGCAGATCGACCTGTACGCCGGTGTGGGCGACACGCGCGAGAAGATCGGCGTCACCAACAAGATCAAGTTCGCCGACAAGCATGCGGCGCTGCGCACAGCGCTGCAGCTCATCGATGCGTTCCCGGACAAGAAGAAGAAGGTGGAGCACACCCACCGCGTCGGCGTGGTGGTGGTGCCGGCGAAGACGGGGCAGGGCCAGTCGGCAGGCCTGCAGGATGCGATCGAGGGCTCCGCGCAGCGCCTCGAGCAGCCGCAACGCAAGGGCAACGCGCCGGCATTCATGGTTCGCCGGGTGCAATCGCTGGCACAGCAGGGCTGAGCCATGAGCCTCGACTACCCCGCCGAGGACATCGTGTGGCAGCCCACGCCAAAGCAGTCTGATTTTCTGGCCTGCGACGACTACGAGGTGCTGTACGGCGGCGCTGCCGGCGGCGGCAAGTCGGATTCGCTGCTGATCGACGCATGGTGTCTGCCTTGGAACGGTCCCCAGCACCCGCAGCACCGCGGCATCCTGTTCCGCCGCAGCTTCCCGGAGCTGAAAGACCTCATCGACCGGTCACACGAGCTGTACCCGCAGTTCATCGAGGGCGCTCACTACGACAAGATCGAGCACCGCTGGAAGACGCCGTGGGGCGGCATGGTCGAGTTCGGCTATCTCAACGCCGACAATGACCGGTTCAAGTATCGAGGCCGCGCATGGAACTACATCGGGTTCGATGAGCTGACCCTGTGGCCAACCGCGACCTGCTACCTCTACCTGATGAGCCGCAACCGCACCACGGCGCGGGATCTGCCCAGGTACATGCGCGGCACCACCAACCCCGATGGCGTGGGCCAGCGCTGGGTGATGGAACGGTGGGGCATCGAGGAGGACGGCGGGCCGACGTGCCTGCCGGTCTCCATGATGTTCGAAGAGGAGGACGGCGAGGGCGGCTATCGTGAGGTGCCGAGAACCTTCACCCGCCGATTCATCCCGGCGAAGCTGACCGACAACAAGCACCTGCGCGGCACCGGCTACCGCGAGACGCTGATGATGCTGCCCCCGGAGGAGCGCGATGCGCTGCTGGCCGGTCGGTGGAGCGGCAACCGTGTCGAGGGTGCGTTCTACTTCCGCGAGCTGCAGGCGGCCCGTGCGCAGCAGCGCATCGGCAAGGTGCCGTTCGTACCAGGCGTACCGGTCAACACGTTCTGGGATCTCGGCTACAACGACTTCAATTCGATCTGGTTCCACCAGCAGATCGGGCTCACGAACCGCTTCATCCACGCGTACCAGAACAGCGGCTACGACATCTCGCACTACACCCGGTACCTGCAGGAGCTGGGCACCGAGCGCGGGTACGTCTACGGGAAGCACTACGTGCCGCACGACGCGGCCAACACCTCCCTGCAGACGGGCAAGACCATGATCCAGCTCCTGCGCGAGCAGATGGCCGGGCAGAGCTTCGAGATCGTGCCGCGCGTTGACCACGTTCTGGTCGGCATCAACCAGACCCGAGCCGCATTCGCAGGCTGCTGGTTCGATGAGGAGGAATGCGCCGATGGCCTGGCCTCGCTGGCCGCCTACCGGAAGCGATTCAACAAAGCCATCGGCGCGTTCACTGACGAGCCGATCCACGACAGCCACTCCAACTACGCCGACGCCTTCCGTCAGTACGCGCAGGGATACAACCCCGCCGCGATCATCACGAAGGATTCGGGCGACTGGAAGCGGCGCCTACTCGCGGCCAAGACCAAGGGCCGCAGCTACATGAGCCGCTGACCGATGAGCGACGTAACGAAGAACCGCGACACCGCCCGCGACGTGTTCTGGCGGCTGGACGAGTGCTACAAGCGCGGGCATGAGGACTTCATGGCCACCGCGACGCGGCTGGACGACTACTACCTCGGCGCGGGGCGGCAATGGGATCCCTCCATCCGGCAGGAGGTCGAGGCTGATGGACGGCCTGCGGTCGAGGTCAACATGTGCATGCAGGCAGTGAACGCTGCCGTCGGCTACCAGATCCAGAACCGTGTGGACATGGCCTACCTGCCCAAGGGCGGCCAGGCCGATGAGCAGCGCGCCAAGGTAATTTCGAAGGTCATCAAGCACGCCCTGGGCAATACCCAGTACCGGTTCCACGAGACAGACTCGTTCCTCGACGGTCTGATCCAGCAGCGCGGTTACCTGGACCTGCGCATGAACTACGACGACAACGACGAGGGCGAGGTCAGTCTGACCACCTTCGATCCGCGCGACGTGCTGCCGGATCCTGATGCAACGTCCTACAACCCGGACAGTTGGGCCGATTGCAGCATCACTCGTTGGCTCACGCACTCGCAGATCGAGCAGAACTACGGCAAGGACGCGGCGGACGAGATCCGCGACTCATCCATGGCCTACGTCCACAACAACTGGGGCGACGAGCAGGGGATGATGCGCGACGCGTTCGGCAACATGCCGCCGAGCTACGCGATGAACATGGGCTGGTACGGGGAGGAGGGAACCTGGCGTCGCTACAGGGTGGTGGACCGCCAGAGCCACGAGTACCAGCAGACGCTGGTGGCGAAGTGGCCAGCGACCGGTGACCTTCGCATCATCGAGGGCTTCGAGCCCGAGCTGATCGGCTGGCTGATCGAGCAGGGCGTTCACGTGATGCGCCGGCGCATCCGCCGCGTGCGGTGGCAGGTGTGCGCACCAGAGGTGTGCGTCTACGACAAGCTGTCGCCCTACGACCACTTCACGGTGATCCCGTACTTCCCCTATTTCCGTCGGGGCAAGACGGTCGGCATGCTCGACAATGCCGCGCAGGTACAGGATCTCATCAACAAGTTCGTGAGCCAGTACGCGCACATCGTCAACGCCAGCGCCAACGGCGGCTGGCAGGGCGAGGCCAACTCGCTCGAGAACATGACCGACGAGGAGTTCACCTCGCGCGGTGGCGAAACGGGCCTGGTCCTGCTGCGGAAGCCGGGCACCCAGCCGTTCCAGAAGATCGAGCCCAACCAGCCGCCGCGCGGCATCGAGAACATGATCGACTTCCTGCAGCGGAACATGCAGACGGTCACGGCGGTGAATGAGTCTGCGATGGGGCAGGGCAGTGCAGACATGAGCGGCATTGCCATCCAGTCGCGCCAGTTCGCCGCGCAGCAGGCGCTCGGCATTGCCCTGGACAACCTGAGCCGCACCCGGCAGATGCTCGCCGAGCGCACGCTCAAGCTGGTCCAGCGCTTCTACACCGCGCCGCGCGTCATCCGGATTGCCGAGCCTGACGAGTACGGCGTGGAGCGGCGCATCCCGCTGCTGCTGAACATGCCGCAGGACGACGGCACGATCCTCAACGACCTGACCATCGGCGAGTACGACGTAGAGGTCAGCGAGCAGCCCTATGCGGTCACCTTCGACAACGGCCAGCTCGAGCAGATGGAGCGGATCGTCTCGAAGATGGGTGTCCAGATCCCGCCGCAGTTCATCCTCAAGGCTTCGACGCTGGCGGACAAGACCGAGATCGCCAATGCGCTGCGCGAGGCGCAGGGCAAGGCGGATCCGGTCGCCGAAGCCGAGGCCGAGCTGAAACGGGCGCAGGCGCGCCTGGCCGACAACACGGCCGTTGGAAAGGCCGTCGAGGCGCAGTTCAGCGCGCTGCGCACGGCCGAGATCATCACCGCGATCCCGCAGACCGCCGAGATTGCCGACGCGCTGCTGCGGTCCAGCGGATTCAAAGACCAAGACGCGGCGCCGATCGTGCCGCAGCCGGCGCCGGGCGCCCTGCCCGAGCCCGAGGCGCTGCCGCCGGCATCTACCCATCCGCTCACCCCGGACAACCCGGAGGCGGGCATCACCGCCGGCATGCAGTCCCAGCAGCCGATCCAATAACCCAGGAGTCACCACCCTATGAGCACGCAGATCCCCGACGACAGCACCCACCCGAACAACATGGATGAGGCCACCCGCCAGAGCCTGCTGGCCTCCATCGATGACGATGCAGGCGACACCGACGACGCCGGCCAGGCCGCTGCTGGCACTGAGGGCGCCGCTGGCGCTGCCGGAGCTGGCACTGATGATCCCGATGCGGCCGCTGCCGCCGCTGCCGCCGCCGCTGGTGCTGCTGGCGGCGAAGGTGATGCAGCCGCCGGCGCTGCGGGTGCCGAAGGTGGTGGCGGGGAAGCCGGCAGCGGTGCGGCCGCAGGAGCAGCAGGTGCTGGCGCCGAGGGTGGTGCCGGTGCCGCTGGCAGCGAAGGCGGCGACGCCGGTGCGGCCGGCCAGGAGGATGACTCGAAGCCCGTCGACCGGGCTGCCTTCAACGGCGTGTTGAAGGAGCTTCGCGAGACTCGCGAAGAACTCAAGCAGTTCAAGGCACAGAAGCCATCTGTCAGCCAGCGGCCGGCAGATCGTGACTTCGCTGTGGAAAAGCAGAGCCTGCGGGAGAAGTGGGACGCCGGCGACATCGATACGGACGAGTACAACGAGCAGCGCGACGCGCTGGTGGTGGCCGAGGCCGAGCACCGCGCGACCCTGCGTTTCCATGAGCTGCAGGAAGCGCAGCGACAGGACACGATCCGCCAGCAGCAGGAGGCCGATCTGCAGTCCTGGAACGGCAAGGTGCAGAAGTGGGAGGCCGAGAATGCGGACTTCCTGGCCAACCCGATCCGCCGGCAGGCGGTGGCCTCCCTGATGGCGCAGCTCGACGCCGAGCAGGATCCGACGAAGCGCCTCAGCGATGATGCGCTGCTGGATACCGTGCGCAAGCAGGCGCACGAGGCGTTCAACTGGAATCCGGCTGGTGCTGGTGGTGCTGGCGGTTCCGCCGGTGCTGGCGCCGCCAACGTCGACCCGCGCGCAGTCGCTGCTGCCCGCGCCGCGGCGGCAGCATCGGGAACTCCGCCGCTGCCGACCGGTGGCATGGGTAGCGGCGCACTGGCCGGCAAGGTTAATCTGGAAGAGTTGAAGCCGGGTGACTTCAAGAAGCTGTCCCAGGCTCAGCGTGCTGAGCTGCTGGACGGCGAGCTGTAGGGTTCAGCAGTGGGAAAAGGGTGCCGCGCCCCACGCGCGGCTCGCTCACCGAGCAGGTGCTTCGCAGCACGCGAGCTGCGTTACCAATCGCGTCCCAAGGGTGGGTACCCCACGGCTCGCAGCCCCGATCCATGGCTGCGCTTCGCGGCGACCGGCGAACAGGTCAGTCCAGACATTTCCCCATTCCGACTGATGAACCCCGCAGGGAGAACCCACCATGGGTGCAACTGACTTTGGCTCGATGGAGCCGCAAAAGAAGCTCGCGTACCGCCTGAAGGCGTACGAGGAGATGACCGACAAGTTCTTCTTCACCAAGCTGCTGGGCAAGGAAGGCTCGGGCGCGATCGAGCACATCACCGAGCTGTCCAAGAACAGCAAGGGCGAAGCCGGCGCGTTCTTCCACCTGATTTCGCGCATGACCGGCGGCGGTACCGTCGGCGACAACCGCCTGAAGGGTCGCGAGCGCACCCTCGAGGCGCACTGGCAGCGTGTGAACTTCGACCAGATCCGCAATGGTGTGGTCAACAAGGGCAAGCTGGCCGAACAGAAGTCGGTGATCCAGTTCCGCCGCCCGGCGCGTCGCTCGCTGTCCGAGTGGCTGGCCGATTCGTGGGAAGACCAGGCCATCCTGACCGCTTCCGGTATCAGCTACGGCCTGAACACCGATGGCAGCCCGCGTGTCACCCCGGAAGGCCAGGATCCGTGGACCGACCTGGACTATGCGGCCGACATCCGCCCGCCGAGCAAGAATCGCCACTTCCGCTACTCGAAGACGCTGGGCCTGGTGGCTGGCGATACCAGCGCGATCGTGGCCGACGACAAGCCGGCCTACGCCATGCTGCCGTCCATCAAGGCCAAGGCCAAGATGAAGCGCATCACCCCGCTGAACATCGGTGGCAAGGATTACTACATCCTGCTGGTGCACGAAGAAACGATGGCGCACCTGTACCGTGATTCCGACTTCCGCCAGTGCCTGGTCGGTGGCGACGTGCGCGGCGAGGCCAACAAGATTTTCTCGGGCGCCGTCGTGACCATGAACGGGCTGGTGATCCACCCGTACACCCGCACCTTCAGCACCACCGGTGCGGCCAACAGCAACAAGTGGGGCAACGCGGGCACGGTCGACGGTACCCGCTCGCTGCTGCTGGGCGCGCAGGGCCTGGCCCTGGCCGACCTGGGTGCACCGGACTGGGACGAAGAGACCATGGACTATGGCAATCGCCAGGGTATCTCCATCGCCAAGATGGGCGGCTGGCTGAAGCCGCAGTTCCCCAGCTCCTACGACGGCGGCAGCGTCGAGGACTTCGGCATCATGGCGATCGACCACGCGCTGTGACCTGAAGGTTCCACATGAGACACCATCGGCCCGAAAGGGCCGATGCTTCATCCCAACGTCTGAGAGGTACATCCAATGAGCAAGACGCAGAGCGACACCCAGTTCGGGCGCAAGGTCGTGATCGACCTGGGCGTCAAGAACATCGGCGCCGGCAACGAGATCACCGTCAAGCTGCCGCAGGGCGCGATCATCACCGCGGTGGCGCTGCTGACCGTGGTCGCGTTCAACAGTGGCACCACCGCCACGGCCACCATCAGCGACGGCACCACCAAGTTCGCTGATGCTGTGGACGTGAAGTCCATCGGCAGCGAAACGACTGACAAAGCTCCGAAGCACTACGCGGAAGGCGGCACGCTGACCTTCTCGCTGGCGCAGACCGGTACCGGTGCCACCGCTGGCCGCGCACTGGCCATCGCCGAGTACGTCGTCGTCGGCGGCGGCGACGAAATCTACGGCTGATCCACGGGGCCGCCTTCGGGCGGCCCTCTCTTTATCACTTCGGAGTCACCACCATGAAATTCCGTCACCCCGATGGCGTGCGCCTGGCCCTGTCCAGCGGACACGTCACCCTTGTCGGTCCCGACTGGCAGCCCCTGCAGGAGATGTTCCACCAGGAAGCGCTGACCAAGGGCTGCGAATGCGACCAGACCACGATCCGGACGCGCACCCTCGAGCCGGCGGTCGCCGGTCCCAATGCCGTCACCCCGCTGGATGAGCGCGCCAAGATCCGGAAGGCGTTGATCCTTATGGTGGAGCGCAACGGCGAAGGCGACTTCACCGGTAGCGGCGCACCGAACATCAACATCGTCAGCAAGGAATGCGGCTTCCGCGCGGACAAGGGCCTCGTGCTCGAGGAATGGAATTCCATGGTGGAGGAGGCCCAGCAGGAAGAAGCTGCGCGCAAGGCTGCGGAGGCGGCCGGTGGTGCAGGCGCGGACGGCGGTGGTGCGCAGGTTGGCCAGCAGGGTGAAGCTGGTGCCGGCGCCGGTGTCGACGGTGCGCCGGGCGCTGGCCAGTAAGACATGAACCTGGCTGCCTTGATCGCCGAATACCGGCGGCGGGCCGATGACGAGGTGGCGCCCTTCTTCGCGGAGGGCGCCACCCTGATCGGATACGCCAATGAGGCCGTGCGGGAGGCATGCGTTCGCGCGCGCCTGCTGTTCGATGACGCGCCGCGGCCCGGCGTGACCACGTACGACGTTCAGCCCGGACAGGAGCGGGTGGAGCTGGGCGAGCTGGTGCACTGGATTGAGGCGGCCAGTTTCATCCGCGCGGATGGCCGCGAGTTCGAGCTTGAGCTGACTGGGTTGGATTGGATCCGTGACCACCCTGATTGGCGACGGAAATCGGCGAGCCGGCCGAAGGTGCTGGCGGACGACGGACGCGAACGCGTGCGCATGTGGCCCACCCCAAGCGGCGAAGGAACGCTGCAGCTCTCGGTCTACCGCTTCCCGCTGAAGGAAATGGTGGCCGACGAGGACACTCCTGAGATCCGCACCATCCATCACGCGGGACTGGTGGACTGGATGCTCTATCGGCAGTGGTCGCGGCCGGAGGCCGACGCCGAAGACCAGCAGAAAGCCGGCCTGGCGCTCACACAGTTCGAGCGCACATTCGGTACCCGAGACACTGCGGACGTGATGCGCAAGCACCGCGAACGCAAGCGCGTCACCACCACCTACGGCGGCATCCGCTAAACCTGGAGCATCACCATGGCAAATACCCTCTACGACAAGGGCCGGCAACGTTTCCTCGAAGGCCAGTTCAACTGGCTGAGCGACACCATCAAGTGCATCTTGGTGGACACAGGCGCATACACCGCGAACTTCACCACGCACGAGTTCCTGTCGGACATCCCGACCTCGGCGCGTGTGGGCACCGCCAGCGGCGTGACGCTGACGAGCAAGACCACGACCGGTGGTGCGGCAGATGCGGCGGACATCACATTCTCGAGTGTGACCGGCCCGAGTATTGAGGCGCTGGTGCTCTACGCAGACACCGGTACCGAAGGCACCAGCCCGCTGATCGCCTACATCGACACCGCCACCGGCTTGCCCATCACCCCCAACGGGGGCGACATCATCGTTACCTGGGACAACGGTACGAACCGCATCTTCAAGCTGTGAGGGCGCAGAGATGAGCCAGAAGCCGCCAACCCAGTCACTCGCGCCCGGCGGTATCGCCGCCTTTGGCGCAATGGGAGCAGAGCTTGCCTCTGCGCTCGATTTGGCTGCTCTCTGCCGGTTGCCGCCGTACCAGATGTACGTCGCCGAGCGGGAGCCGAACCATGTCGGCTTGGATGCAGAGCGCTATGCAATAGAGCGGACCGCGCATGCGCAAGCTCGCGGGGAGCTGCAGCGGTGGCTGGATCGCTACATCGCTTGGCATGCAGAGAAAGGCTGCTGGCGCAGCGAAAGCCCGTTCGGCGTGGCGTAACAGAGGAGTTGGAATATGCCTGTACTGGTGCCCATCAGCGATCAGCATTTCACCATGATTGACTTCACGTTGGAGGAGCGAACGCTCGATGCGATCTTCAGCCAGTGGGCGGCCGACGTGGTAAATCCGACTCCGTACACGGCAATTGGTGGAGACGACGGCATTTCGTTGATCGATGCTCCAGCTCTCTGGCCTGGCGGTCGCGACTCGCTATCGGTGGCGTACGAAGGCGGCATCGAGATTACTCCGCTGTACTTCGGCGCCGGCACGTCCTTTACCGCGAATCTTGCCTCGAACGGCATCAACCGGTACCAAAGCATGGACACGGGACGCCGGGTGGCGCTCATCTACCACCCGACAGGCCTTGACTCGGGTCTCTCCGAGTTCTCGGGAATTCGAAATTCCGTTGTTGGCCTGTTCCGCGGCAGCTACAACCGCACGGGTGAGGGGGTCAAGTTCGTAGCTCGAGCCGTGGCTGGAAAGCGTGTCGAAGTTGCTGTGGACAACACTGCGGCCGCCGCAGGTGTAACCGTAAAAGCTGTGGTGTTCGCCGGCACCAGCGTGGTTTCGGTTGCGGACGTTGGGACCATTCCGCGTGGCCAGCGTTACCTGATCCAGATGACCACTCGAGGGGGAGCCGTATCAGGCACGGTGGTTGACCAGGCAGGTGCGCCGGCGGCACGCCGTGTAGTGATTCATGAACGAGAGACGGGGAGTGTCGTTGGTCGAGGAATGAGCGGCACGGATGGCCGCTACTCGATCGACGTTTCGCTGCTGCCTGGAAAAGTGATGTACGTGATTGCGCTGGACGATGAGGTCGCACCACTGACCAACGCAGTGATCGCTGATCGCGTCGTACTGCAGTAACCATGGCCACCGAGGTCGAACTCCGATTTGACACACTTCCGACCGGATACATCCCGGCGGACAGCCGTGTTCTCGATCTCGGTTTCGGCGGGCCGCTGCCGAATCCACCGCCTGGCACGGTTTCTCCGTGGGGCATCGGTCGACTACCGATGCCGAGCGGGGCGACGGTGGTGCGTACCGTCCTGCCCGACCCGAAGGTTCGAGTTGATCTCGACTTCGGCACTACGCTGCCAGGCTATATCGGTCCGCCCAGCAACGATGTTCCGCTCTCGTTCCAGCCCATCGGTGGGGTGGATCTGGGCATCTTCCCTGGCGGTGAGGTCTTCACCGTGTTGGGGCAGCCGCTGGTGCGCAACCAGCAGATGCATGTTGGCCCTGCCGGGTTCCTCGCAGGCGCTGTCGGCGCTGGCGTGGTTCGGAACCATCTGGCCTACGTGCGACCTGCAGGCGCCGATCAGTCCCGCTACGGCCGGCCGTTGGTCGTCAACGGCTTCCCACAGGCCTTTCCGGTTGGCATCCCCCCGAGCGGCATCGGCCGGCCGACGGTATTCAACTTCAACCAAGAGGTGCGACCGGCTGGCCTGAATGCCTTCGGCGGGTTCGGTGAGCACTGGGTGAGCCTGGGTATTCGACGGATCACGCCGGCCGGGCTGGTGGCCACGCTGTGGGGCACGCATACCCTCGCAGGAGGAGTTCGTTGGATCGACCTTTCCAATCGCGGTATCACCTCCGCCGCGTTTGGCAGTGCCGTTGCCTGGTTCTTCGAGCGTCAGGTGTTTCCGCTGTGGTTTGTCGCGACGCGCTATGGCAACGCCCGATTGGACTTCAACCACGATGTGATGCCCGAAGGGATCCTGCCAGGCCGCGTGGGAACTCACGAGGTGCACGTCCCGCGTGTGATCGTAGACGTGGCTGGACGCGGTATGGCGCCGCCACCTATCCCGCTGCACCGGGTGGAAAATTTCGTCCAGCATGCGCAGCCGATTGGTTGGATGGATGGCGGCCCCAGTGAACCGGAGCGCTTCGGCCGCGGTGAGGTCATCAACAGGCTGCAGGTGATTCTGCAGCTATTCGCACCTTCCCCCAGCGATGGCGGGGTGTTCGGATCCTTCACCCGCGTGGACAACCGGAACAAGCTGGTGCGCACGGAAGGGCGCATTCATGCGGTGATGGGTGGACCTTCAGTGGCCAACAAGGCGCGGGTCGTCCGGACCCTGCCGGATCAGGACATGGCGCGGTGGGGCATGACGCTGGTAGCGGACCGAATCCGCAGTGTAAGGCCGCGAGGTGGGGATTCACTGGCGTGGGGCAGCCCGCTGGGGAACATCGTCTACAACGCGGCGCGCGTGGTAGCTCCTGCAGGCTGGCGAACTGAGGTCTTCGGTCAGCACGGGCCGGTGTGGAGCAACCGCCAGTGGTTCCGCCACGTGGGCGTAGACCAATCCGCGTTCGGCAGGGGAATGGTGTCGTTCCGGGTTCGTGCAGTAGCCGCGTTCTCGCTGCCCAACCCGCCGCCTTTCGGAGCGGCGGTTGTGCAGCACCTACAGCGAACGGTGAAGGCTGAAGGCTGGGCTTCGTTCCGTCACGGGTTGGCCACGCTGCACCAGCGCTTCAACATCATCGCTGCCTGGGCGGTTCTGCCGCCGGCAAACCAGATGGGCAGCAATACCGTGCGCAACGTCACCCCAGAGCTGAAACAGATGGGGGCAGTGGCCACTCTGTGGGGCGACGCACGGATCTATCACCGGTGGCGATCCTTCGACATGCAGGGATTCAACGCCCAGGCCTTCGGTACACATGTCGTAAAGGACCGGCGGCAGCCAGTGTTACCCGGTGGCATTGCACCGCGGCCGATTTCGCAAACGCATGCTGTCCGCAATGTGCTTCCGGATCCACCTGCAACGAGAACGCTCGGTGTGGTTGGGTGGGACAGCGGTGAGCGCAGGGTAGGTACGCCGATCGTGCGCGAGAATGCGATCCGGCCGGAAGGCTTCATCGCTACCCAGTACGGCATGCAACTGCTCGAGTACATGGGCATAGCGCCCATTGGCATCCCACCGCCTCGCGAAATCGGTGGTAACCAGTTCGGAACTCCCTCCCTCAATGCCTGGCGGACCATCGCGCCGGTGGGTGTGGTCGCGCCGGTTCCTCCTGTTGCAGACGTTGGGCCGCGCTACGTGTGGGCTCCGCGAGGCTATCCCTATAGCACCGGCCATTGGAACGAGCTGGGCCACATCATGGATTTCTACAGTCTGTTTAATGCCAACGGCCAGCTCACCACGGAGCGTCCGGTGTGGGGTCAGGCTGGCGTGAGCCATTTCCATCGGGCGGTCACTGCTGTAGGTGTCAATGCAGGGGCGCTGGGAATCCCAGCGCTTCGGGTCAATCCCCAGTACATTCGGATGGAGGGCAGCCGATTCCAGCGTTTCGGATTCCCGAAGGTGAACGCGGGTGGTGTCGTGGAAGCCGTTGGCAAGGACCAGGCAGAGTTCGGCAGGGCCATCATCATCGAGGCCGACTATGGGCCCCGAACGGCCAAGCCATCTGGGATCGTCGGGCTCAGCTTCGGGCTTTCCGAGGTCCAGCTCTTCCATCGCCAACTGCTGGGGCGCGGCTGGGACAGCTTCACGATCAGCTCGCCGGCGGCGCCATCATGGCCGCGGCGATCGCACTGGGTAAGCCACGCATACCCGCCGTTCAACGCGCAGGGCGCGGACATGGCGGTTTACGGATTGCCATGGGTCAGCAACGCGATTCGCTCCGTGTCGCCAGCCGGATTTGGAGACGGGGCGGTAGCTGAGTACACGCCAGGCCACTTCGCGGCGCGCATGCGTGTGCGCCGCACCGGGCGGGTTGTCAGCGCTTCGGTCGGGCCTGCCGGCAGCGTGGGTTGGCCGTCGATCAGCATGGGTACACGCTACGTCTGGCCCCGAGCGCTGGCGGCAGGTGGAAGCGGCGTTCCGCTGCTGGCGAGCACCTCCATTCTGCGCCCAAGCGGGTTGCAGGCCGGCGAATTCGGAGACATCGATCGGTGGGAGGCCGGGCACGCCAAGGTCCACGGTACCGATATGGGAGCGAGCGGGAACGCGATCATTCTGCGCGGGGTGCGTGCCGCCGGGTTTGCCGGCACGGTCGGCGCGCCGAGAGTTGGCCGTCCCGTCGCGCCCCACACATTCCGGGCAGACGCAGTAGGAGTGCCGACCGCCATCGCACGCTGGTGCGGCAATAAGGCAATGGCCGCGCAGGGAAGCGCACACGGCCGAGTAGGGATTCCGAAAATTGACACAGGACAGGTGAGCCCATGACTACTCCGCTCGGCCCGTGGCCGCTGGGAATGGACAACGTGAGCGCGTCCAGCACGCTCAAGCGAGACGAGGAGGGGCGGCAGGTTGCGCTGGTCGATGCCGCGAACGTCGACATTGACCGAGACGGCAGGCCTGGGCGGCGCCGTGGCGCACGCTTGGTACATGCGCGCGCGGACCTCCACAGCATCTGGTCCGGAAACGCCGGGGCGTTCGTGGCCGCTGGGGCAGAGCTGCTTTCTGCCCCCGACCTGCAACCGATCGCGCTGCTGAACAGTGCCGACCCATGTACCTATGCAGAGGTCAATGGGGAGGTTATTGTGGGAAATCGGACGACATTGCTGCGCGTCAAAAACGGCCGCGCAGCGCCCCTCGGAGTCCCTGATGCGCCTCCGCCGGCAGCTTCTGCAGGTGAGTCTGGAGGCATGCGCATGGGGCGCTACGGCGTGGCTGTGGCCTTTGTCTCCGATCAGGGTGAGGGAGGCCTTTCATCGCTGCGGTTCGTAGACGTGCCCGACGGAGGCGGAATCATCCTGTCCGCGCTGCCGACTGCGGGCGATGCTACGGCCCTACGTATCTACCGGACCCATCCGAACGGCGAGGAGCTGTACCGAGCGGCTGAGATCCCTCTCGGCTTCCCAAGCTACCACCTGGGCAACGGCGGGCTCGACGCCGCCGCAGACACCCGAAACCTGCGTCGCATGCCCCCAGGGCAGCATGTCGCCTCGTTCCAAGGCTATCTGCTAGTAGCGCACGGAAACGTGCTCCGGTTCAGCGAACCCCTCCGCTACGGCCTGCATTCGCCGCGGCACGGTTTCGTGCAGTTCCCGCACCGAATCACGATGCTTGCTGCCGTCGGGAGGGCCGTGTTTGTAGGGACGAGCGCAGGTGTCATAGTCCTGCGAGGGCCCCGTCCTCGCGAGTGGTCCCAGGACATGACGGGCGCGCTGGCGCCGATCGAGGGCGCTGTTGCTGTGGTCGCGTCCGGGGCACTGCGCACTGAACAGCCCGGCCAACGGATGGCCGTATGGCTGGCGCCCAACGGCTACGTGCTCGGAACTGAGGATGGGGCTGTGATCGAGCTGCAGGCAGATCGGATTACCGGTCTGATCCACGCTGCAGGCGCCCTGTGCGTTCACGGACGACGCGTCGTCGCCGCAGTCGCGTAGTACGATTGCAGTCGATGGCTGGGCATGGGCCCGGCCATTGTTGTGGCTGCAAGGTTCCATATGTCACACCATAAATCCACCAAGGAAACCGCCATGACTTCGAAGCTCGAACCGTTGATCCATACCGCCACCAAGAAGATGCGCAACTGGTTGCGGCGCTGGGATCGCCACCTTGCAGACGCACTGCGCCAGGGCAACTTCCGGGTCACGCCGGAAGGCATCGTGGTCTTTGATGACAAGGTGCTGCGCAACGCCTACTTCCATCGGGTCGTCGGGCGTGATGACGACTACACGGTTGACCACAACCTGCTGGTCGATCAGGGAATCATGAAGGCGTTGGGTGTCATGTTCTTCACCGATGCCAAGATCCCGGCCTGGTACCTGACGATGGGCAACGGTGCGGCCAATCCGGGCGCGGGCCTGACCGCTGCCAACTTCGCCTCGACACTGGGCGAGATCACCTCCACGACGGAGGGCTGGAGCAATACCACTCGGCCGAAGTGGAACCCTGCTGCGCCTGCCGCGAACGTCATCAGCAACGTGGCCAACAAAGCGCAGTTCAACATCGTGTGTGCGACCAGCATCAAGGTCACGTGCGGCATGCTCGTTTCCAGCGATGTTCGTGGCGGCACCGATGGCACGTTGTGGTCGGCGGCGCGTTTTAGCAATGAGCGCGAGCTGTACAACGGCGAGGTGTTCGAACTGGGCTACCAGACCAGCCTGACCGGTTGATGTGAGCCCCATGCGCTACGGGCCCGCCCGCGTCGTCTACAGCGGCGACAAGGAACGTGCGCAGGCCTTTCTGCCGAAGGGCCTGCAGCTCCTGCGCAATGCCCAGGAGCGCCAGCGGCTGGGTGGCTTGAACGTCCTGCGCGATTACCAGGTTCTGGACGACGACAGCTACTGCTACGTGATACTGGGCGGCGGCATGGCCGCGGTGCATATCGTCGCCGGGTACGCGCCCTCGGTGGGCGAAGTCGAGGTGGAGCGCAATGTCATTCCGGACTTTGTTTCCGGGGTCATTCGCAACGGGTACATCGAGTCCGCTTCGCGTTGGGAGGGTGACAGTCGACGGGTGCTCTCTCAATTTCATCCCACCTTGCGTTGCGCGGAAACCTATAGCCTGTGGGGGAAGAAGGTGCAGGTTCCTTCCTATGGTTATCAGGAGTTCGAGCGCCTGGCTGTGGAGCCGCTGCAGGGCTTCCCCGAGTTGCGCAACCCTGCAACAAGCGGACAGGCGGCCGAGCGCGTCTATTCGCAGTACACGCTGCTGCGCCCGACCATGTACTCGGGTGCGATGCGGGGGCTTGTACAGGCACTGATGGGCTTCGGCCGCCAGCGCCGTCGGCCCCCCGCGAAAGATGGGCAGTCGCGCGGGCGGGAAATCAGCCTGTACGAGAAGATCCGTAGTGGGCCAGCGCAGACCGACGTGGACGGTGGTACACCGCCATCATCCCGATCCACGTCCACATACCTCACGGAGGTGGCCAACGAGGGGCTGCAGGTTCGCTACGACTGGAAGTTCTACCGCACGCACGGCCTGACGCGGGCAGCGGATGGCCGCTGGTGGTTGGTGGAGATCAGTGGCAGTGCGGGAGTGATCGCGATGCCACTGCCGCTGCATGACGCCACGTTGAGCAGCACGTTCCGTGAGCTGCTCGAGCAGCGTGGAGACGTTGACGCGCTCCACCTCATTGAGCAGTTCGGAGGCTTCCCGACAGGCGAGCCGTTCCCCAAAGCAGGATCACTGGAATCATGGATCCGTGCGGGACGGGTTGTGCGCCTCGCAGCACGAGCGGATCTCGCTGAATTTTACCGTCACAGTCCCTACTCATCGGATATGGGCTGGGCGTTCAATCTGCGTGGCGACGAAGCGCACAATACAGCCTGGCGCTTTGGGGACGATGACCTGCAACGCGGGGTTCACTACGCCATCAGCTTGCAGATCGGCGCGGTCCGGCCGGTCAAGGAAACGGCTGATAGCCCGCTGTTGAAGCGCCTCGAGCGGATGCGCGATGCTGGTTTGTTCCCGGATCGAATTGACGCGGCAATCTGGAAGGCTGCGCGCATGTCAGCAAAGCAGCGCGCCCTGGCAATCGGTACCGATGAGGCGGTGTTTCGATACGTCGATGCGCTGGCTTTGGAGCCTATTGCGGTGGGTAGCGCTCGAGTGAGCAGGGTGAGCGAGGGCTTCCTGTGGTTCTCGCCGGCGGCCAAGCAGGACAACGGAAACATCATCAGGTTTCCTGAAACGGTGCTGGGCCACCTGGTTTCGCACTCCATGCAGCCTGCGTCGCGATTGGCGGAGCAGCCGGCCCTCTGCCACACGACCATGCATGTTTTCTTCGCAGGGAACGACCTGAAATGGGTCAAGTTCTACTGGGTTCGGGAATCAAGCGCACCAGCGCAGAACACCAGCGACTTTGAAGACTGCATGTACGTCGGCCAATGGCGCGCACATGACGAGGCGGGAACGCGACGCATCCCAATGATGTTCTACACGAACGATTTCGACCACCGTGAGGAGCTTCCTGCGGGGACCGTCGACACCCATATTGAGAGCAAAGACCTCGGATACTCGAGCGTCGATGTCATTGACTTTGGACCGCCCTATGCGAATGAGGGCTCCGTGACGCGCACCAAACGATTCCTTCGCCGTACCGAGGTGCGGCGCGTTTCGTCCCCGGACTTGGGTAGCGGCGTGGCGGTACCCTTCGGCGATCGCGAGAGCTACTACTATGCCTGGCGCCGCGGCCACGCCGGCACCGAGCGTGAGGTGCAGCACGAGTATCGCTATCTGCTTGACCCGCACCACTACGAGCATTGGCGGAACCGCGCTCCGTGGTCGGGCGGCGAGTGGTCAAGCGGCGTAGGCTGGCCGCCGAGCGAGGGTGAGGAACCCGGTACCAGCTACTGGATACGCCTCGAACAGCATCCGACTGGCTACGGTCCGGTGACTCAGCGCACTGTGTGCACGCCCGGCGTCCGCCACGCGCACTACAACTGGCTCGCCGGCACGGCCTGGCACGACGGCAACAGCTACAGCCCCTACGACTGCGGCGATGCCGCCGATGAGGGACCGTGGCTTTCGGGCGGCGAGCATGCGACTTCACTGGCGTACTCCGTCCCTGAGCCCCCTCTCCCCGTGCCGGTGAGGGAGTTGTCACCGCCGGGAGGCGAGTACGAGGTGTGGTGGATCAGCAGCTCGACTTTGGGGCAGATACGCACGCACCGCGAGGAGGGTCTGGGGTTCGGCCTTTGGGCTACCCCGTCACCGACGGTGGATACCAACCTGACCCAGTACATCGAAGCGACCTACAACTGCCTGGGCGAGGCCACGTCTGCGCGGTATGGCCTGAATCTCAACGGCGGAAGCCGAGCGGTGGGTGTACCGCAGTATCCAGGCATGGAGAGCCGCCCCCTCACCTACATCGGAGTAATCGACGGTGGCTGAACATCAGTGCCTGATGCTGGAAGACGGGATCTACCATTCCGAGCAGTGGCTGATCGCGAGGAATGACTTGCTGACCGACGCTGGAAGCGCGGTAGAGGCATACTCCTTCGGCCTGTCCGTGTCGCTACGCGACTCTGCCATGGTGCTCGAGAGCTACATTGGAATTCGAACTCTGGGGCTTGCTGAGGCCGGGGTTTGGCAGGAGGTCTACCGACCGGTCGCCTTGCCCGAAGCGCTGCTGCTAGACCGTGGAAGGATCGGCGAGCGGTGGATGACGCGACGGTCGGTCACGATCTCGGACGCCGGCGCTTGGGGAGAATCGTACGGCGGCAACAGCCGCCTGGCGGTGCAGGAGCGCGGTGCGTTTTCTGAGCAGTACGTGCCGACCGGATCGCCGTCCGCAATGCTTTCGGACATCGCCAAGGGGGCGGAGCGGTATTCAAGCGCCCGCACCGGAGCCTTGGCCGAGCTTGGTCATTGGGGCGAGCTCTTCACTGCAGCGCGTAGCGCGCTCCTGGCCGATGCTGGGCGACTCGGTGAGATCCTCTCGGCGGAGGCCAATGCGATCGTGTTCATCCGCGAGCGCGGCATGTTGGCCGACCAGTTCACGGGCATTGGGCGGCCTCGCGGACTGCTGGTAGACGCTGGATGGGGTGATGAGCGATATCTGCCATCGCCGCCGATGCCGGCCGGGGATGGGCATACCGCGCGGCGCGTCGGGATGACCACGGGCTGGACTGCTAACACCGACACCTGGGCCATGAGCCGCTACACCGATCTGCCGATGAATTCGCTGGCGGTGATTGACGGCGTGTTGTACGGCGCCGGCGATGCCGGACTGTTTCGCCTTGAAGGCGAGAACGACTTCGGGCTGCCGATCAATGCGCACGTGCGGACTGGCAAGCAGGCCCTGACCGGCGAGCAAACGGCGACGATGCGGACGGTGTATGCCGGCGCAACCACCGATGGACGGTTGCAGTTGACGGTGGATGCCGCCCCCAAGGGCGTGCCTGTGTTCTACACCTACGATTTCGAGCCACGCCTGGCTGAAGACCTGGCGCCCCAGCGGGCGAAGTTGGGGCGAGGCCTGAAGTCTCGCTACTGGCAGGCGACCATCGGCAACAAGGCCGGTGCTGATTTCACGATTGACAGCGTGTCGGTGCTCGATAGCGCCGGCCAGAGGAGGGTTTGATGGACAACTCGATCGCACCGTCGAATGACACGAAGAATGCCTATCAGGAGGCCATTCGGAACGTCAACAACGCCATGGAATACATGATGGGTGCGGCCGGCGAATGGCTGGGCCGGACCGAAACCAGCATCCACAACCTTGGACGCTGGACGCCGGCGCAGGAGCTGACGCCACCGGATATACGGCCCAGTGAGGTCGTTGTTGGCGATATGCCGACCTTTACCCCGCCCGATCCGAACTTGCTGGGGGAGGTGGGGGAGGTTGTGCCGCCGCCCTACGAGGATCTGCTGCACCTTATCGATGATCTTGATCTCGATGATCCTGGCCCGTTCCAGCCGAGCGTTGGCTTGCCGGTGATGCCGGCTACTCCGGCGCCGCTGAACCCTGGCGCCGCCCCCGAGCGGCCGGCGGTGAACCCGGTCGAGTTGCCGGTTGAGCCTGATCTGACGTTGCCTGCGGCGCCCTCGCTGGAAGCGCTCACGTTGCCGCCCGTGCCACAGGTGGACATTCCACCGTTCGATGTGGAGGAGGTGCCCACGTTCAATACCGATGTTCCGAGCCTGCGGTTCGACTGGCAGGAGCAGGAGTATTCACCGATGGCCCTCAACGAACTGTCGGCCAGCATCAAGCAGATGCTCGCCGGCGGTTTCGCGATGCCACAGGCGGTGCAGGACGCGCTATGGGCGGCCGCAGTGGAGCGGGAGGATGCGACCGCGCGTAAGGCGATCAGCGCGGCGGCTGATGACTGGGCGGCACGTGGGTACACCATGCCGCCGGGCATGCTTGTGGAGCAGGTGAACGCTGTCCGGGAACAGGCGGCGCTGAATGCCAATGGTCACAGCCGGGATGTGTTCTCGAAGGCTGCAGAATGGGCGATTGAGAATCTTCGAACTGCGGTTGCGCAGGGAATTGCCCTGGAATCGATGTGGTCGCAGCATTGGCAACAGACCGCGCAGAGGGCGTTCCAAGGCGCCGAGGTGATGCTCGGTGCAATGAAGGATGAGTTCAACCTCCATGCCGCGGCGTTCGGCCTGCGGCTGCAGAGCATCCAAGCCAAGCGGGAGGTGTTCGAAGCGCGGCTGCGTGCGGAGTTGGCCAAGCTGGACATTCTGCGTGCGCAGATCGAAGCGGAGCAGTTGAAGGGCACGATCAATGAGCAGAGGGTTCGGATTTATACCAGCCAGCTCGAGGGGGTGAAGGTGCTGGCCGACATGTTCAGTACCCGGCTGCAGGGGGCAAAGATCCGGTCGGAGATCGAGCGCGACAAGATCGACGCTTACAAGGTGGATGTGGAGGCCTGGGATGCGCGCCTGAGCGCCGAAAAGACCCGGTTTGAGGTGTACGACTCTCAGGTGCGGGGTGAGGTGGCCAAGGTGCAGGCCTTCGAAGCCGAAGCACGGGCCTATGCCGCCACTGTGTCTGCCGCCAGCGACCGCAACAACTCAAGACTGCGCGTGATCGAGGCGAAGCTGAGCGCCACGGATGCCAGCGTGCGGAAGTTCCTGGGCCTACTGCAGTCTCAGACAGCGGTAGTCGCAGCGCGAAAGGACGCGATCACTGCGCGGGCTCAGACCTATGCGGCTGATACTCAGCGGTGGGGCGAGCAGATGCGATATGCCGGCCAGGCTGAGGAGATCCGGGTGCGCGCCCAAGAGGCATCGGTGCGAAACAACATCGCGTACTTTGAGGTGGTCAGCCGTCAGTTCGAAGCACGCATGCAACGTTTGCAGCAGGTCGCGCTGGCCCTGAAGGATGCGATGAGCTCGGCGGGCCAGATGTCCGCTCAGATGGCCGCCGGCGCGATGAGCGCTATCCATGCCTCCGCATCGATCAGCGGCAGCGGCAGTGCCAGCGATTCGACTTCGGTCAGCCGCAGCTACAACTATTCCGGCGAGATCGCCGACGCCTCGTAACCACGAAAGGAACCGCCATGGCAAACGACCAACAGAAGCCCTATCCGCAGGTCAGCAGCACCTTCGCGCCTGCAGCGACGGCAAATCTCACTGGCGCCGACTACCGTGTAGGCCGGGGCCTGAGCAGCGGCGCGGTACCGTCCCTCCAGGCGGCGGCCGGACAGCCGGCGGCCGCTGCGGCACCCGCGCCGGCGGCGGGAACGCGGTTCGGCCGTGGGCTGCGTACGTGGGCCGACGAAACCGAGAAGGTGCACCGTCGAACGGTGAATGCGGGGCTGGGGGCAGCCGAAGGCCTGGCCAACGCCGCTCTGGCACCCGGCCGCACGCTTGGCGGCTTCGCTCGGGACGCAGTGAGCGGCTTCAATGGCACTGAGCACCCGGATGCCGGCAAACCGCTCAACCTGCGGGTCACGCTGCCCCGATTGAGCGCAGCGGCGGCCGCGCCAGCGGCGGGCGCCGTTTCAGCGGACAGCCCGGCAGCACCAGCCGCTACGAGCGCAGCGCCTGGCCCGGTGGGAGCTGCCGCGGCATCGCCGCAGGGGCCGACGGTGATCGTGAACGATGGCACGGTTGGGGCGCCGGAGAACCCCTACCTCAAGGACGATCCGAAAGCTCTCGTGCCGGGTATGCGAACGCTGGACGGCCAGCCGGGCGGAGTTGCCTCGCGCATCGGCGAACACGGCGAGAACGTGTACGACAACGCGAGCCTAGCCCGCCTTGGCCAGAACGAGAATCGCAACACGCTGGGCGCATTCGACGCGCGCACCGTTGGCGGACTGCCCGCCAGCCTGCCCGTGGTCGGCGCCGGGACCGCCGGTACCGGCGCGGTGGGTGCTGTGATCGGCATGCCCGGCGAAGCGGAGCGGCGCGCAGCGATGCGGCAGAGCGAGCTGGCCACGGACCTGCGGACCAAGGGGCGCGGCAGCCCGAGCATGCGCCGTGCGTTGGTGGATCAGTACCAGGCGGAGCAGGGCAACGCGGTCAGCATGGCGAACAACGCCGCCAAGATTGCCAGCGATGAAGGGCTGGCCGGTGCGAGCCTCGCCGCGCGCTCCGCCGAGGCTGGCGCTGATCGGCAGCTTCGCGGGCTGGGTCTGGCGGCCGACATTGCGCAGCGCAAACAGCAGGGCCAGCAGGTGGCTCGCATGCTGACGGGTGCCGATGGAAATGCCTATGGGCTGACCAACGATGGCGCCGTGCGGCAGATCACCGGCGCCGACGGCAAGCCATTCCGTGGGGCGGCCGACGCTGCCGGGGCGATCACCCCGAAGGTGCGACTCGACTTCCTCGGCGAGCAGCGCAAGAGCATCAACGATTCCCTGGGCCTCAGCGCCGAAGAGAAGGCCTCGGCGCTGGCTGACGTGGATGCCCAAATTGCTACACTCCTCGGCGGCAATCAGGTTCCACAAGGCGGACCTACGCCGCCGGAGGCGGCCATTGCCCAATTGCGAGCCAATCCCGGCACGCGCGCCCAGTTCGACGCCACGTTCGGCGCTGGCGCAGCGGCCCGTTACTTGGGGAAATAATCGATGTCGCAGGACAAGAACCCTTACGAGCAGTACGTTCAACATGCGGCACCAGAGGCCGGCTCGAGCAATCCGTATGCGGAGTTTGCCCAGCCTCGTCGGCTGAGCGGAGCGCCGGCGGCCGAGCCCAAGGCCGCTGGGTTTGGCGAGGCAGCATGGCGTGGCTTCAAGCGGAGCCTGCCGGAGACGAAAAGCCTCCTGTACGGCGCGGCCGCAGCCACCGGCGGGTTGGTTGGTGCCGATGGGCTGCGAGACTGGGGATTGGAGAACTACCAGCGCGTGCAGCGTGAGGAAGTTGAGCCGCTGCAGAACAACTCGTCGTTCAAGGGGTCGGTATCGGGCGATGCCTCCTTCGGCGAATGGGCCGGCGACACCCTGGGCAACTTCGGTGGCCAGGCGCTCCAAAGCCTGGCCGTATCCGCTGCTGGTGCCGCTGCCGGCGGTGCCGCCGGCGCTCCGGCAGGCGGCGTCGGCGCGGCGCCTGGCGCGGTGGTGGGTGCGGTCGGTGGTCTGGTTGCCAAGACCGGCGCCAAGAAGCTCATCAACGCAGAAGTGCGCAACCTTGTGGAACAGCAGTTGGCCAAGGGCGTCGGCCTTGAGGCGGCGGAGCTGGCGGGATCACAACTGGCGAAGAAGCGCCTTGCACAGCTCGGCGGGGGTGCCCTTGCCAACACCGGGTTGAACGTCGGGCAGGAAGTGGGCATCGCGTACACCGGCCGAGCGGATGATGCCGCTGAGGCCGGCGAGGCTTTGACCAGCGGAGACGCCGCGCGCGCGATCGCATGGGGTGTACCGGCCGGCCTGGTGGACTCTGCGGCCGAGGGCCTGATCGCGGGCCGGTTGTTCCGAGGCGCCTCCGCGAGCCCGCAGATGGGGCGCCGCATGCTGACGGGGGCAGTGGAGGGGGCGATCACCGAAGGTGCCACCGAGGGCGTGCAGGCGGTGATGGAGCGCGCTGGCGCGCGGCAGGCGCTGACTGGTGCGGAGGCCTACGACGACTATCTCGAGAACGTCGCCGCCGGGGCGCTGGGCGGCAGCGTGCCGGGCGCCGCGTCTGGCTTCCGCCGCAGGCTGCCGCAGAACGCGCCGGAGGAGCAGTCCAGCGTTCCGCAGCAAGCTCCGCTGGCGCTACCGCCGCCGGAGGCGGTCACCGTCGACCCCGAGGGGCAGGCGGTCACTGCGGCCCAGGCGTATGCGCGCGACGCGGCTGATGCGGCGTTTGCTCAGGAGCGGCAGAACATCGGCCTGACGCCGGATGTAAATCAGGCGCGCGCTCAGCACCCTGCGGCCGCGCCGGTGGCCACTCCGACGCTGCCGGATGGAAGCCCGGTACCGGACGCCTCGAATGGCCCGCTGTCGCGGGCAGTGAATGTTGCCGTGAACAATGGCGCAGCGCAGGCTGCCGCCGACGTGCAGGCGATGACGGCCGCATTGCAGGGCGAGCCCGTTGCTCCCCGCAAGGGCGAATTGATCGAGAGCACCGCGCGCCGCTTGCCGTCCGCGCCGCGCGGCGTGGATCCGGCCACCGGGGAAGTGCTGCAGCGGCCGGGTGCTGATGAAATGCGCTCCTTCCTGCATCGGCAGATGGAGACGAATGGACGCATGCCGGCCGTGAGCACGCTGGCGCGCGCCATGGGTGTTGATGCGTCCGAGGCCCAGCAGGTGGTGAGCGATGTGTTCGCTGATCGCCGTGCCCTGAACGAAGAGGCGAAGACCAATGCACGAGCTGCCGGACGATCCGAAGCCGGACGAGGCGACCTGGCGCGCGGCGCTGTGGACGCTGGCGGGGTTCCAGTCGAAGGTGTCGCTGTTCCGCAGCCTGTTTCTGGCGCAGAAAGCCCCCGCAGCGCCCCCGCCACCGCGGCAGTTGAGCGGGCGGCGACTGAGCCCCTGACCGCTCCGTCGGTCGTCCAGGCCGCCGCAGCAGAGGCTGCGACGAGCCCGGCGAACGCGCGTCCCGAGCCGACCGAGGCGCAGAAGGAGGCCGGCAACTACAAGAAGGGCCATGCGCGTGTGGCTGGCCTGGATGTGTCGATCGAGAATCCGGCCGGCACCAGCCGCCGCCCCGAGTGGCCGCCGCTGCAGGACCACTACGGGTATTTCAAGGGTTCCAAGGGCGCCGACAAGGACCACGTGGACGTGTTCATGACGGACCGGGCAGAGGACGAGAGCCTGCCCGTTTTCGTGGTGGACCAAGTGAACAAGGATGGCTCCTTCGATGAACACAAGGTGGTCATGGGGGCGCCGTCGGAAGCGGACGCCCGACAGACCTATCTGCGCAACTACGAGCCGGGCTGGGATGGCCTGGGCGGTATCACGCAGATGTCGCAGGAGGAGTTCCGCCGCTGGGTGAAGGATCCGAGCAAGACGACCGTGCCCGCTGCTGCCCAGCAGGTTCAACAAGCGGCACCTGGACGCGCCGCGATCGACACCCGCGAAGTGGATCGAGTCATGGGCGCAAAGGCGTCCGAGCTGACCACCGTGCGCAACGTCCACGGCGAAGCCTTCAAGGTGCGCAAGAAGGATCTGGAAGGTTCCCGCGTACTGCTGCCGACGTACGACGCCAGCGGAAAGCCCCGTATGACCAAGCAGGGCGTAACGCGCCTGCACCGGGACAACATCGCCAGCGATGAGCAGGTGGCCACCTACAACGCGGGAGCGAAGACGATCACGCGTCGCGGTGCCCGCAACACGAAGGAAGAGGGCTTTTCCAAGCCGGAAGTAGTGCAGCGCGAGATCAAGCGGCGTGGGCTCGATCCGGCCAACTATGAGGTGCGCAAGCACTTCGGCGGCTATGTAGGGGTGCTGAAGGAGGCCCCGGACACCGCGATCAAGAGCCAACCGCCGACGGCCGGCAACGAGGGCCGGGGTGCCCAGCCGACCAGCAAGGGCGACGGCGCCGCGCGCACGGAAATCCATCGCAGGATCGACCAGGAGTTCGCGGAGAACCTCGAGGCCATCGCAGAGGAGGGCATCGGCGCCGGTGACACCGTGAAGTTCCGCTCCGGCGATGAGACCCTGGCTGCGGAGGTGATGGAGATCGACAACGAGCAGGGCACGCTGCAGGTTCGCCTCGAGAACGGTGCAATTCGCATCGTTCCCGGTCGGGTTGCGGTGAAGCCCGGTGGCGACGCCGCGCCGACGGGCAAGCCGGAGAAGAAGGCGAAGAAGCCCGCGCGCGCTCCCGAGGCAAGCGCGAACACCATTTTCACGGAAGATGCGGCCGAGAGGGCGCGTGCGACTCTTCGTTCCAAGCTGAGCCAGCTCAACTCCGGGATCGATCCTGAGATCCTGCAGGCGGGCATCACGCTGGCCGGGTACCATATCGAGAAGGGCGCCAGAACCTTTGCGGCGTACGCCCAGGCGATGCTGGCTGACCTTGGCGAGGGCGTGCGTCCATACCTGAAAAGCTGGTACATGGGAGTCAGGTTTGACCCGCGCGCAACCGATTTCGAAGGGATGGACAGTGCGGCCGCCGTTGAATCGGCCGACGTGGACGCAATCGCCGCTGCTGCGGCACAGACCGAGTACACCGAGCAGGGGAATGCTGATGAGCAACCGACTGGACCCGAACTGGGTGCGGCAGATCAAGCAGGAGCACAAGCGCCTGCAGGCCGACGAGGACGTGATGCACAACCAGGAGCTGCATCGGCGGATCCTGGCAACGTGGAAGGAAACCAACCCGGAACTGCTGGCGAGCCTGCAGCGCGAGGGGATGGCCGACGCACTGGCGTACGTGCTGCAGCAGAGAATGTGGACGGAGCAGGACGAGCTGATGGCAGCCGGACTACCGGTGACCGACGCGCGCGAGCAGGCCGAGCGGAACAACCTGATGCTGGATCCCAGCGCCGCGGCGTAGCGAAGTCGCCGGCAGAGGTCAGCCCGGCCAATCCTGGGCCGGGGAACTTCCACATCGCGGATCCGACCGCAATCGCTGGTGGCGGTCCGGTGGCTCGCTTCAAAAAGAGCCAGGCCGCGATCGAGCTGTTCAATGAGCTGTCTGCCGTGGGGCGAGAGCCCACGATTGAGGAGCAGGCTGTCCTTGCTGGCTACACCGGCTGGGGCTCCTTCGGCCAGGAACTGTTCCAAGGCACGTGGGAGCGGCCCCGTCCGAAGGCCGGATGGGAGCAGCGCGACGCGTGGCTGAGGGAGAACCTTGGCCGTGAAGCATGGGAGAGCGCGCAGCGCTCGATCACGAATGCTCACTACACGGACCCGCCGACGGTCGCCGCCATGTGGGACATGGTGAAGACCATGGGCTTCCAAGGCGGCCGCGTGCTCGAGCCGGCAATGGGCATCGGCAACTTCTTCGGGCTGATGCCGCAGGCACTGCAGCGGCGCAGCCAGCTCGCCGGCATTGAGCTGGACCAGACCACCGGCGGCATGGCCAAACTGCTGTACCCAGGCGCCAACGTGCGGGTGATGCCGTACCAGGAGTCGAAGACCCCCGACAACTTCTACGACCTGGTGATCGGGAACTGGCCATTCGAGAACACCGTGATTGCGGACCGGCGGTACCAGCGCCTGAACCCGCATCTGCACGACTACTTCTTCTTGAAGGCCCTTGACCAAACCCGTCCGGGTGGTCTGGTGGTGGGCATCACGTCCGCCGGCACCATGGACAAGAAGGGGTTCGGCGTCCGCGCAGAGCTGGCGAAAAAGGGCGAGCTGTTGGCCGCATTCCGCCTTCCGTCCGGAGCGTTCGAGGAATATGCCGGCACGCAGGTGGTCACGGACATCCTGATTCTGCGCAAGCGCGACGTGCCGTTGGCGCAGGCGATGGATGCCGGATGGATCGAGTCGAAGGAGCTGATGACCCCGGCCGGCGAGCCGGTGCTGGTCAACGAATACTTCCATGCCAATCCTGACCATGTAGTGGGGCAGATCGACCACGGGCAGGGCGCCAACAGTGCTCGGCCAGGGATGCTGGTACGCCGGCCGGCCGACATGGGCGCCGAGTTGCAGCGTATTGCCCGCCTCGTGCCGAAGGGGGCGTACCAGAAGGATGCCCGCCCGGCGCAGGTCAGCTACATCACCAATCACACGGCCGATCGCGAGAACGCCCTGACCAAGACGGAAAAGGGATTCTTCATCGTGCGCGGCGAGCACCTGGCGCCGGCCAGCGAGGTGATTGCCTACGCCGTCAAGGATCCGGCCAAGACGGCCGCGCGCGAGCGCCAGCTCTCGAGCCTGATCGATATGCGGCAGCAGTATGCGGCCCTGATCGAGGCGGAACGGGCCGGTACCGACGCAGAGCAGGCGCGCACGGCCCTTCGAGCCCTCTACGACGGCTTCGTGCAGGAGCATGGCCGGCTTGGAGCGAGCTACGGGCTGCAGTACCTGCGGAAGGTGGACGATCCGTTCTACCCGGCGCTGGCGGCACTCGAGGTTCCGGATAGTCGGACGCAGGGCTTCCGGCCCGCCCGGATCCTGACGGAAAGCACCACGCGTGGCGCTCGCCGCATTGAGAACCCCAGCGTGGCGGATGCCTTTGTGCTGGCCCGCAATCGGTCGATCAACCCCAGCGCCGCCGAAATCGCCGAGATCGCCAGCCGCCCCGAGGCCGAGGTCAAGGCCGAGCTGATCCAGCAGGGCGCCGTGTTCGAGCTCCCTGGCGGCGACATCCTGCCTTCGGACATCTACCTGTCGGGTAATGTCCGCGAGAAGCTGCGGCAGGCGCAGGCAGCCGTAGCGGAGGGCATGGGGCACATTCAGCGCAACGTGGACGCGCTGAAGGAAGTAGTGCCTGCAGACATTCCCTATTACAAGATCGAGACGCAGCTCGGCGCCACCTGGGTGCCGGTAGATGCCTACCGCGACTACATCGCGCACATGCTCGGTACCGAGAGTGCACAGGGTGTTGAAGTGTCCTTCTCGGCCGGCCGCTGGCGGGTCCGAATTCCCGATTCAATGAAGGGGAGGGCGGAAGCCCGGACCAACTTCGGAACCGACAAGGTGCCGTTCCAGCGCCTGATGAACGCGGCGATCTCGAATCAGACCATCACGCTGCATCGCCCTGCCAGGGACGGCGGAGGTGTGGATGTCGACGCAACGAAGGAGGTGACGGAGAAGATCGCCAACATCCGCGGTCGCTTCGCCGAATGGTTGTGGAGTGACGCCGAACGCAAGGTGGCGGTGGAACGCGAGTACAACGAGGTCCGCAACGCCTACGCAACGCCCAAGTTCGACGGTTCCTTCCTGAGCTTCGAAGGTATGGCGCTGTCGTTGGGCAGCGGCCCGTTCGACCTCCGCGACCACCAGCGGAACGCCATCTGGCGAGGCCTGGTGATGCGCAAGTCCATCAACGCCCATGAGGTGGGTACCGGCAAGACGTTCACCATGGGCGGTATTGCCGTTGAATCGCGGCGCTACGGCATTGCCAAGAAGCCCTTGCTGCTGGCGCACAACGCCAACAGCGCCAGCGTGGCTGCTGAGATCCAGATGATGTACCCGGCTGCGAAGGTTCTCTATGTGGACAACCTGTCGCCGGCGACCGTCGATGTGAAGCTGCGCCAGATCGCCAACGACGATTGGGATGCCGTGGTGCTGCCTCATTCCCTGATGGATCGCCTGACGTTCCGGAAGGACACGCTGATGGGATTGGCAGCGGAAGAGATCGCCCAGCTCGAGGAGGCCGCGCACGAGGCCGCCAGCGATGATGGAACGAAGCTCACGCCCGAAATGCTGGCGGACGAGGATGAGCTGAAAAAGCTGCGCTCGCCGACGGCAAAGGAGCTGGTGAAGATCCGCAATCGCATCCTGAACTCGATCCAGATCCAAGCCGACCGTGCGTCGCGGCCTGGCGCCATCCCGTTCGAGGAACTGGGGATCGACATGGTGCTGGTGGATGAGGCCCACGAGTTCAAGAAGCCGCCGTTCACTACCAAGATGCGCATGAAGGGCTTGCAGACCCAATCCTCAGCGCAGTCGATTGGACTGAACTTCCTCACGCGCTACGTCCGCACCAACAACAACGGCAACAACGTGCACCTGTTCACGGGCACCCCGGTCACGAACACCATGACCGAGGTGTTCCACCAGATGCGGTACGTGATGGCGGAGGAGATGGAGGCGGCCGGCGTCGACCAATGGGACGGCTGGTTCGGATCGTTTGCGCGCGAAGTGCAGGATGTCGAGCTGAACGCGGCTGCCGAATACGAGGCGGTCACCCGCCTGGCCGCCTTCATCAACGTGCCCGAACTGCGCCGGATGGTCGGGCAGTACATGGACGTGGTGTTCGCCGATGACATGCCGGAAATGCGGCCGCGCCGCACGGCCTCTGGCAAGCGGCTGGGCGACAAGACCTTGACCGAGGCCGAGAGCGCTGAGCTGCTGAACGGCCGCACAGAAGGGGCCAAGGACCGGCCGTACAAGAAGGTGGTTGTTGAGACGGCAGACCTGACGGCGCCGCAAAAGGCTGCCTTCGAGCGCATCCAAGGGTATGCCCGCTCCTGGCGGGGCATGACCAGCAAGGCCCGAAAGGAGGCCATGCTCGCCGGCTTGCCCGAGTCGCCCATCATCACCGAAGGGCTGGCGAACAAGGCAAGCCTGGATGTTCGCCTGCTGGACGGCGAGAAGTTGGCCGGCCAAGAGGGCCGCGCGGAGGATGACCCGAACAGCAAGGCCAGCCGCCTCGTGCGTAACGTTGCGGACCTCTACCGCAGCCATCCGGAGGCGAATCAGGTCATCTTCACCGAGCTGGGGATCTCGACCACCGCCACCCGCAAGGTGGGCCCGGTGGGAGCGCGCATGGACCAGCGCTACAAGGTGTTCTCCACGATCCAGGACGTGGTGGCTCGTCTGGTCGAGCAGGGCATCCCGCGCGACCAGATTGCCCTGGTGGATGGATCGACCAGCAAGGAAAAGCGCAAGGAAGTTGCCGACCGCATGAACCGGTCGGAAATCCGTGTGGTCATTGGCAGCACCGCATCGCTGGGTGTCGGCGTCAACATGCAGCGCAATCTGCGGGCCATGCACCATCTGGACGCACCGTGGATGCCCGGCGACCTCGAGCAGCGCAACGGGCGCGGTCATCGACAGTGCAACCAGTGGAACACGGTGCTCGAGTACCGCTACCTGACGGACCGACTCGATGGCCGCCGCTGGCAGGTGCTCGCGGTGAAGGATCGCTTCATCAAGGCGTTCCTGCGCTCCAAGGGCGATGAGCGAGTAATCGAGGGAGAGGCGGCAGCGGAGGAGCAGAGCGACATCCTGCAGACCTTTGCGGAGGCGGCTGGCGATCCGCGCATCCTGATCCGGGAAAAGCTCCGCAAGAAGATCGAAGGCCTGCAGTCGAGGGAGCGCCTGCACAGCCGCGGCATCGCTGATTCGCAATCCAAGATTCGCTCGATCAGTAACCGTGCGGACCGCAATGAGGTGGTGCTTTCGAAGATCGAAAAGGCCGGCGCGGTTGACGCCGTGGACACCTTGGTGGCGATGAATGCCGGCAAGGGCTTCTCCATGGACGTTGACGGCAGGGCCCATGCCGACCGGAAGGAAGCGAGCGAGGCGATCGGGAAGTGGATCTCGGCCAACATGCGTGTTGGTGATGGCCCGGAGCGAGTGGCCACCTTCGGCGAGTTCCCGGTGAAGGCCATGTGGGACCGCTACGCGGAGGTGCCGCACCTGGTGCTGGATGTGCACGGCGTCGAGATAACGTCGAACCAGCCCACCGTGGCGAGCCTGGAGGCAGCGCTGCGCCGCTACCCGGTCGAAGTGCGGGAGCTGGCCGAAGGCATCGCCGAGGATCGCGCGACGGCGGAGCGGTTGCGCAAAGCCACGACGGAGCCCTTCCACATGGGCGACCAGCTCAAGGCGGCCGAGAAGGCGCTTGTGGAGCTTGAGCGCGACATTCAGGCCAATCCGGTTCCACCGCCGGCATGGCTCCGCAGCGGCGCTCCCGTCGAGACCGAGGTGGTTTGGAACGGCAAGACGTTCGAGGTGACCGGCCACCGGTGGACCGCTGACGGCTGGTTCGTGGTTGGCCGCGACGCACGCGGCGAGGTGGCCATTCCGTACGCGGAGGCGACCGACGGCCAGGGCATGCCGCTGTACGAGCCGCGCACCTTCGAATCCCCGGTGCTGGTCGACAAGAAGGCGGCACCGGCTGAGGCCGTGAAGCTGTCACGGCCGGCTGAGGTCGCCCCCCGCGGCATTTCGGCAGCCCAGGCCAAGAAGGCGATCGGCACGGTGACTGCGAAGTGGGGCAGCGAGGCGCCGGCGGTGGTGGTGCTGGAAAGCCATGCCGATCTGCCAGCACGGGCAAAGAGCGATCCCGAGCACGTGAGCGCGGAGGGGTTCTACGACGACTCGACCGGGACCGTCTATCTGGTGGCCAACAATCTGAGCAGCCCGCAGCGCGCTCTGCAGGTGCTGTCGCATGAGGCGGTGGGGCATTTTGGTATCGAAGCCATCACCGGCGACCGCACGTGGGCGGACATTGCGCGGACGATTGACCGCATGCGGGCCGGAGGAAAGCACGCCGCCCTGTTTGCTGAGATCGACCGCCGCTACCGTGGCGCGAATCGGGAAATCGGTATCCGCGAGGCCGTGGCCGTTATGGCCGAAAAGGGCGTTCGCAACAGCGTGATCGATCGAGCCGTCACGGCGGTGCGCAACTTCCTGCGGCAGCTCGGGTTCACGCTGCAGTTGAGCGAAGCGGAGCTGAGGCAGCACCTGGTCGCGGCGTCGCGATATGTCCGAGGCGGAGCGCGTCCGCGCGCGAGCAGTGCAGGTGCTGGCCTGGCCTTCTCCCGCACTGCCGGCGACCTCAACCAGTCCATCCCGGTAGTCGATGTCACGGTGGGCGACATATCGCCGGACCTGCCGCCGAAGGAGGCCCGTCGCGTGGCTCGCGACTACCTGGTGCGCATGCGCGATGCCGGCACGGTGATGCACAACGACGACAAGGGCTGGGACATCGGCCTCACCCGTCGTTCGATCAATGAGCTGGTGAGTTTCCGACCCGAGAAGCTGCTGCTGGTGCCGGCGCTGCCGCAGATCACGAAGGCGGCGGTACTGGGACGGTCACGCCCGAACGCGGACACGTCTGCGGTGAACCCGTCTGGCGATTCGGTGGTGGCCTATCACGACTTCTACGCACCGGTCCGGATCGGCGACGACCTGCGTGTGGCCCGCGTGGTGGTGCAGGAGCAGCGCAACGGGAAGTTCGCCTACGACCTGCAGCAATCGGATGTTCTGGAAAACGTAAGCCCCGCAGAAGCCGTGCGCGAACCCGGTCACATCCAAGGCGCGTCACGGCCCACAACGGGGCTCACGGCGCTGACCCTATCGCAGTTGCGGGATGCGGTCAATTCCGTGGATCGCCCCGGTTGGGTTATGTCAAGACCCGATCAGGTCCGCAGCCCCGAATTCAGGGAGTGGTTCGGTCGGTCGCAGGTGGCCGATGCCAGCGGCGATCCGAAGGTCGTGTACCACGGTACCGGCGAGGAGTTCTGGTCGTTCGATCCGGCAAGGCTGGGCCGTTCTACCGGGCACATGACGGCGCCACTGGGCTTCTTCTTCGATGAGAGCAAGGCGAAGGCGAAGCGGTACGCCGAGAAGGCCGCAGACGGTGTTCCCGCCGATGAGCGCGTGATCGACGCCTACCTGTCGCTGCAGAATCCCAAGCCCATGACCCTCGATCAGTTCCTCGCTGTCGATTCCTTCGAAGAGGCGAAGGCGCTTCGCTCGGCCCTCAAGGCTGAGGGGCATGACGGTATCCACCTTGCTGAAATCGGGCAGTGGATCGCGTTCGAGCCTGGTCAGGTGAAGTCGGCCACGGCCAACACCGGCGCGTTCAATTCGCGTAACGCCGACATGCGCTATTCGAAGCCCGATCCGGAGGCCACTGTTGCGGCCGTGGATGCCGCGTTGGGTGGACCGTCGAGCCGTGTGGCGGACAAGCTGAAAGCGATGTTCAGGGGGCTGAAGCCCGAGAATCTCCGCGAGAACACTCGGCCGGCCTGGCTCGGTGCGCTGACCTTGCGGCATCTGGCCGAGCTGGGCAGCGACTTGCATCTGCAGCAGGTCGCGGCCTACGCGGACCGAGTGCAGCAGATGGCTACCGACCGCAACATCATGCAGGAGGAGGCCGCAGGGATCGCGGATTCCTGGGAGAAGTTCCAGCGCAAGGACCGCGCCGGGGCTGATGCGACCGCGAACCTGATGCACGACACCACGATCGAGGGTGTCGACCCGTCCCAGGACTATGTGCCGTTGCGTACCGGCGCCACCCGCCGCGGTCCCGACGAGATCGTCACCCCTTCCAGCATCGAGCGCCGTAAGGCCTCGGTGGCAGAGGACATGCGCCAGGCGCGATCGTCGGAGGCTGTGGGCCGCCTGGAGGCCGAGCTGCAGGCACTGGATGACTTGCTCGCACAGGAGCAGGCTCGAAAGGCGGTCTACCCCGAGTTGGTCCGGCGCTTCCTGGCGCTGCCGGCCGCCGGCCAGCAGCTCTACCGCACCGCCAAGCAGGCCTACGTCCGCCAATCGGAACAGATGGAGCAGGCCCTGATCGACCGCATCGAAGCACTGCAGGCCGACCGGAAGTCCAAGGCGACGATGGTGAGCCAGATCCGACAGCAGTTCGAGTCGGCGCGTTTGAATGGTCCCTACTTTCCGCTGCAGCGCTTCGGTCAGTTCTGGATCTCCGCCACGGACGCTGCTGGCGAGCCTGCCTTCCTGATGTATGAGAAGGTCGAGCAGTGGCGGGAGGCACAGCGGGAGCTACCCGCGCGCGGCTTCACCGTGAAGAAGGCGGGCCGCAAGCTCGATGAGGCCCGCAGCCTGGCCGGTGCCAGCGGCGGCTTCATGGCCGACCTGCAGGAGCTGCTGGCCAACGCCGGCATTGACGAGAGCACACGCGACGACGTGTACCAGCTCTACCTGCGCACGTTGCCGGAGCTGTCGGTGCGAAAGCACCAGATCCACCGCAAGGGCACGGCCGGCTACAGCGCAGACGCCCTGCGGTCGTTCTCGTCAAACCTCTTCCACGGTAGCTTCCAGGTCGCGCGGCTTCGCCATGCCCACGAGCTGGACGCCGATTTGATGGACATGAAGGCAGCCGTTGACCGGTTGACCGAGAGCGATCCGGAGCGCGCGGCCAAGGGGGCGGCGCTCTATAGCGAAATGAACAAGCGGCACGAGTGGGTGATGAACCCCAAGGACTCCAAGACGGTCAGCGGGCTGACTTCGCTGGGCTTCGCCTGGTACCTGGGCACCACGCCGGCGGCCGCGCTGGTCAACCTGTCGCAGACGGCCATCGTTACCTTCCCGGTGCTGGCCGCCCGCTTCGGGGTCGGCAAGGCGTTCTCGGCCCTGTCGTCCGGGATGGGCCTTGCGCTGCGCACCGCGACGGGCGACATCACCGGCAACCTCAATGCGGAAGAACGTGCGGCGTACCACGTCTGGCGCACGTCGGGCGCGATCGACAAGTCCCAGGCACACAACCTGGCTGGCCTGTCGGAAACGGACACCCGCGCCTTTAACCCTGCGGTGCGCAAGGGCATGCAGGTGATCTCCTGGTTGTTCCACAAGGCGGAGGTAGTGAACCGAGAGGCAACCGCGTTGGCGGCCTTCCGCCTTGCGCGCCAAGGTGGCCAGACGTTCAACGAGGCGGTGAAGTACGCCGGTGATGTGGTGACGGAGAGTCACTTCGACTACAGCAACGCCAACCGCGCGCGCTTCATGCAGAGCAACGCAGCCAAGGTGCTGCTGCTGTTCCGGCAGTACAGCCTGAACATGACGTGGTTCCTGTGGAGAAACCTGTACCAGTCGATCAAGGGCCAGGCACCGGAGGTCCGCCGCGAGGCGCGCACGAAGCTGGGTGGGGTGCTCGGCATGACTGGCCTGTTCGCTGGCCTGATGGGCATGCCGCTGACCTCGGTGATGTTCGGACTGGCTGATGCCGCGGCGTCGGCGTTCGGCGATGACGACGACGAGCCGTTCGATTCGGAGGTGGCGTTCCGCAACTTCCTTGCCGATCTGCTGGGCGCGGATGCGGCCAGAATCTTGGCAAAGGGGCCGGTCGACTACTTCACCTCGGCCAGCATCGGCAGCCGCGTGAGCCTCAACGATCTGTGGTTCCGCGAGCCCAACCGCGAGCTGGAAGGCAAGGAAATGGCCGACTATCTGCTCGAGCAGGCCGGTGGCCCGTTGTTCGGCGGGATGCTGGTCAACACGCTGCGCGGCCTGGCACAGGTCCAAGAGGGGCACACCTGGCGCGGCGTCGAGACGATGATGCCCAAGGCGGTCAAGGACGGCATGAAGTCGGTCCGCTACACCACTCAGGGCGTCAACACCCTGCGCGGCGACCCTGTGATCGAGGATCTTGGGGTAGGCGGTTCGCTGTTGCAGCTCGCGGGATTCTCGCCTGCGAGCCTCAACGAGCGGTATGAAGGCATCAACGCGGCCAAGAACTACGAAAAGCGCCTGCTTGACCGCCGCTCATCGCTGCTGAATGCCTACGCGATGGCGTGGCGGGCGGGTGACGCCGATACGGTCACGAAGGTGTTGGGCAAGATCCGCTCGTTCAACGAGGCTCAGCCGGAGCTGGCGATCAACACGTCCACCATTCGCGACTCGCTGCAGGCCCGCATGCGTTACAGCTCCCGAGCTGAGGGTGGCGTTGTGCTGAACCCGAAGATCGCTGACAAGGCGCGGGAGGAGGCGCGCTTCGCCGAATAGTCAGCGCCTGGGGCGGAGCATCCTCTCGGCAATGATCGGGAGGGTGCATTGCCTGGGGTCGGCAGGATGCCCGACGTAGCCCGTCGGGCACCCGCCGAAGAAGCCGCGCTTCACGAACTGCGGCACGTCTTTTTCACAGCGATCCACATTCGCCGCCGGCGCGTGCTGGCCGTCGGGGCACACCTTGAAGCACGACTTGCCGACCGGCTTGAAGCCGGCAGCGCACTTCGGCTGCGCGTAGCGCGCATATGGGTTTGGTTCTTCGGCAGCGGCAGCGGTGGCAGCCAGAGCCAGGGCGAGCGCGGCGATGATGCGGAACATGACGATCCTCCTGATGTCAGGAGCGAATGATCGCCGGGCGCGGCCGGCGTGTCGAATCGTTCCGCTACAGCGGCGCTGGCAGCGCCTCAGTGGTCAGCTCCTCGCCAGCCCGCCATTCGCCGGTCTGCCGGTCAACGTGTAGCACCCGCGTGCTGCCGCGCTTGGCCACCAGCACCAGATCGATGGTTCCCTTCCATGACCGGGTTTGGACGGGCTCTATCCCGCGATGGTAGATGGCGATTCGCTCGAATGTATCTGCGACCATCTGGCGAGCCTTGATACGGGCGTCATAGTCGAGCGCACGCACACCCTCCACCAGATCGGCCCAGGCCTGCGCCAGCGCCGGCGGCGGCGTGGCGGCAGCGCTGGCCAGCTCGTGCTCGAGCGCGTCTACCTCGGCCTGCTGGCCGGCCAGCGTCTCTTCCAGCTCGCGGGCGCGGCGCATGAATGCAGCCGGGGCCTGGCCGGCGGCCGCCGAAAGCAGAGCATCGGTCACTTTTTCGATCTTGGCGGTGGTGTCGGCGACGGCCGCGCGGGCCACTGCGAGTTGACCGCTGATGCTGGCCTCCCGATTGCCCCCCTCGTGAAGCCGGGTCAGGTTCATCTGGTCGGCGCAGAAGGTCATGAGCGCGTGCTCGATCGGCACCACACTGCAGCTCCCGGAAACCGCGCAGCCCGAGCCCTGGGAGTTTCCGACGCAGATCATGCGGCGGTGCCCATGCTGCGGTTGCCCATCCGCCCGTCGACTGCGATTCATCAGATTCTGCGCGACCATGGCCGAGCCGCAGTATCCGCAGTAGGTGACGCGCATGCCGGCGATCAGGCTGGGGATCTCGCTGGTGCCCTTGCGGCGGATGCGCTGGCCGGCGACGTGCTGCAGGTCGGCAAACTCCTCCGCCGTCAGCAGGGGCGGGTAGTAGCCCGGCAGCCGGTACTCCTGCCCCTCCACCTCGAGCACCTTCTCGCCCACCAGCGCCCGGTTGCGGACGATCTTGTAGAGCTGGCCGGCGGGGTTGCCCCCGTTGGTGATCTGCAGTCCCTGCTCCTCGAGGGCGCGCATGATGGTGACCGCGCCGTTGCCCTCGCGGAACATGCGGACGGCCAGCCGAACGGCCTCGGCTCGATCCGGCACCAGCTTGAACTCGCCGGGCTTGGTCAGTTCCAGCCAGTGCGGGTCACGCCCGTTCCGGATGACCCCGCGCCAGGTGCCGGCGATCCAGCCCTGGCACTGCCGGTGGATTGCGGCGCGCACGCGCTTGCTCTTGGTATCGGACTCTTCGTGCGCCCGGATCATCACCAGGAGGCTGTAGACGAGATCCATGGGCTGGGCCTTGAGTCCAGCCCTGTTGTACTCACGGCCATCGCTGGCGGTCACCACCGTGATGCCGGCGTTGATGATCTGCGCCAACTGGGCCTGAGCCTGAATGGGCTCGGCGCGGCTGAGGCGGTCCAGGCCCTCCACGATCAGCACCGACCCGGAGGGGATCCGTCCCTCATCTATGGCCGCCAGGAACACCCCGAGGGCACCCTTTTTCACGTGGCGCTGGTGGTAGGCGGAAAGGCCCTCGTCCTGCATGGAAAGGGCCGAATCCAGGGTCATTCCGTGCTCGGAGGCCCAGCGGCGAGCGTACTCGAGCTGGCGGTCGGCACTGCTGCCGGCCGCCTGCTTGGGATCACTGAAGCGCAAGTAGCTGTAAACTCTCGCCTTTGTAGCCATAGAGCCAGGTGTCGCAGTGTCGGATCGCAGGAGTATAGGGTTTATTTCTTTAGGGTGCCCGAAGGCCCTCGTCGATTCCGAGCGCATCCTCACCCAGCTCCGCTCGGAAGGCTACGACATCGTCCCGTCCTACGATTCGGCCGACGTGGTGGTGGTCAACACCTGTGGCTTCATCGATTCGGCGGTGACTGAGTCGCTGGATGCCATTGGCGAGGCGATGAACCAGAACGGCAAGGTGATCGTCACCGGTTGCCTGGGCAAGCGCCCGGAGCAGATCCGCGAGGCGTACCCCAACGTGCTGGCGGTATCCGGCCCGCAGGATTACCAGAGCGTGATGGAAGCGGTGCATGAAGCACTGCCGCCCAAGCACGATCCGTTCGTGGACCTGGTGCCCGACTACGGCATCAAGCTGACCCCGCGCCACTACGCCTACCTGAAGATTTCCGAAGGCTGCAACCACAAGTGCAGCTTCTGCATCATTCCGTCGATGCGCGGCAAGCTGGTCTCGCGCCCGGTTGACGAGGTGTTGCGTGAAGCCGAGCGCTTGGTGCGTGGTGGCGTGCGTGAACTGCTGGTGGTTTCGCAGGACACCTCGGCCTACGGCGTGGACGTGAAGTACGCCGAGAAAATGTGGCGCGACAAGGCCTACCAGACCCGCCTGAAGGCGCTGTGCGAAGGCCTGTCCGAGCTGGATGCGTGGGTGCGCATGCACTACGTCTACCCGTATCCGCACGTGGACGAAGTAGTGCCGCTGATGGCCGAGAACCGGATCCTGCCGTACCTGGACATCCCGTTCCAGCACGCCAGCCCGCGCATCCTGCGCCTGATGAAGCGTCCGGGCGCGGTCGAGAAGACCCTGGAACGCGTGCAGAACTGGCGCCGCATTGCGCCGGACATCACCGTGCGTTCGACCTTCATCGTCGGCTTCCCGGGCGAGACCGAGGCCGAGTTCGAAGAGCTGCTGTCGTTCCTCGACGAAGCGCAGCTGGACCGCGTGGGCGCGTTTGCCTATTCGCCGGTTGAGGGTGCCACCGCCAACGATCTGCCCGATGCTGTGCCGGAGGAAGTGAAGCAGGAACGCCTGGCCCGCTTCATGGAGAAGCAGGCGCAGATTTCCGCCGCACGCCTGGAGGCCAAGATCGGTACCGTGCAGCAGTGCCTGGTCGATGCCATCGAAGGTGACATCGCCGTGGCCCGCTCCAAGGCGGATGCGCCGGAGATCGATGGCCTGGTGCATATCCAGAATGCCGACCAGGTGCCGCTGCGCGTGGGCGAGTTCGTCGACGTGGAAATCACCGAGAGCGACGAGCACGACCTGTACGGTGACGCGCTGCCCGCCGCTACCCGCCCGGCATTCGACCTCAAGATGCTGTGACCGCAGCGACGACCGCCGCCGGTGACGGGGGCGGCGTCCGCCGCTTCGTACCGCCGCCACGTGCGGCGGTCGATCCGCAGGTGTTCGGGCAGCCGCTGTTCGCCGGGCTGCAGGACGTCCGTGATCTGCTGGTTGGCCCCGACTGGCCGTCCATCGCGGCACTTGACGCACGCCTGTCCCTGCCGGGTTTGCAGCTGGTCGAACAGGATGCCGCGCTGCTGGCCGATGGCCTGCACTACGAGGCCCGCATCGCGCAGGGGCGCATCGCCACCCGTGCCGACAACTGGCACGACCTGTTCAACGCGCTGGTGTGGGCATCCCACCCGCAACTGAAGCGGGCACTCAACGTGCAGCAATGTCGGCATATCGAGGCCATGCCACCCGGACAGCGCAACCGCGCGCAGGCCGCCTTGACCCAGTTCGACGAAACCGGCGTGATTGTGCGTGTGCGCGATGACACATTGCTGCGCGCGTGGGATGGGCATGACTGGCCTGCATTGTTCGAGCCAACGCGCTGGCAGGGCGGTGACATCGCCATTGCCGCGGTATTCGGGCATGCGCTGATGGAACAGGCGTTGCTGCCGGGGCGATTGCTGGTGGGCAAGTGCGTAGTGGTGCAGGGTGATGCCGATGCTGCCTGCGTTGATGCAGTGACCGCGGCCATCGCCGAGGGCAGGGCAGTGACCGATCCACTGCAGCTGCGGCCGCTGCCATTGGCCGGTATTCCCGGCTGGCACGAAGGGCAGGATGACGCCTTCTATCGCAATGCCGACTACTTCCGCCCGCTGCGTGCCGGCCGCCAGTACCCGCCGCCGCTGGTGCGGTTGCCGTTGTAGAGCCGAGCCCATGCTCGGCTGCGTTTGCCCATCAGCCGAGCATGGGCTCGGCTCTACAGAGGGCAGGTGACGCTACACCGGCGCGTACTCCACCCCGATCACCGCAAAGGTGAACTGCCCGCCGGGCAGCTCCACCGAGAACTCATCGTCCAGCCGCTTCTTCAGCAGCGCACGCGCCAGGGGGGAATCGATGCTGATCCAGCCCAGACCAGCGTCGGTCTCATCCGGCCCGACAATGCGGTAGCGGCTGGTGTCGCCGCTGTCCACGTTCTCCAGTTCCACCCATGCGCCGAAGAACACCGCCAGCGGATCGGTTGGCGTGGTATCGACCACGCGCAGCGATTCCAGCCGCTTGGTCAGGTAGCGCACGCGGCGGTCGATCTCGCCCAGCTGCTTCTTGCGGTAGGTGTACTCGGCGTTCTCGGAGCGGTCGCCTTCCGCGGCAGCGGCGGCCAGCGCCTTCACCACTTCCGGGCGGCGCACGCGCCACAGCTCATCCAGTTCGGCCTTCAGTCGCGCATGCCCGGAGGCGGTGATCAGGGCGGTGCTTTTCTCTGCGGGGGGACGCCAACGCGACATGCAATACGACTTCTTTTCTGGATGACGAATGGGGAGCGGGGTCAGATCCCTTTCCAGCGGAAAGGGCTCTGACCCCGGTAGTGGCGGCTCAACGCTTGCCGCCGAAGATGCCACCGAGGATGCCGCGCACGATCTGGTTGCCCAGCTTGGTGCCGACGGTGCGCGTGGTCTGCTTGGCCATGGTTTCGATCATGCCTTGGCGGCGCTTGGTGCCGAAAATCGCGTCCTTGATCGCCTGGCCGAAACCACCTTCCTGCGCTTCGTCCTGCTCGCGGCTGCGCGCGGCCGGCGCCTGCGCCTGTTCGACGGTCTTCTGTGCACGCTGGGCCAGCAGTTCGGCGGCCGATTCGCGGTTGATCGCGGTGTCGTAGCGGCTGCCGACCGGGCTGCCGGCACGCACCTGGGCACGCTCGGCCTCGGTGATCGGCCCCATCCGGCAGCGCGGCGGCGCGATCATCGTCTGCTGTACCGGCATCGGTACGCCCTTGTCCTGCAGCGTGGAGACCAGGGCCTCGCCGGTGCCGAGCTGGCTCAGTACCTTGGCCACGTCCAGCTTCGGGTTCGGCACGAACGTCTCGGCCGCGGTCTTCACCGCCTTCTGATCGCGCGGGGTGAACGCACGCAGCGCATGCTGCACGCGGTTGCCGAGCTGGCCGAGGATGTTGCCCGGCACGTCGTCGGGGAACTGCGAGCAGAAATACACGCCCACGCCCTTGGAACGGATCAGGCGCACCACCTGCTCGATGCGCTGCACCAGCGATGGCGGTGCATCGTCGAACAGCAGGTGCGCCTCGTCGAAGATGAAGACCAGCTTCGGCTTGTCCAGGTCGCCCACTTCCGGCAGCTGCTCGAACAATTCCGACAGCAGCCACAGCAGGAAGGTGGAGTACAGCTTGGGCTTGAGTACCAGCTGGTCGGCGGCGAGGATGCCGATCATGCCGCGGCCGTCGTGGTTGACCCGCATGATGTCGGCCAGCTCCAGCGCCGGTTCGCCGAAGAAGTTCTCGCCACCGTCCTGCGCCAGGCGCAGCACCGAGCGCTGGATCGCGGCGATCGACTGCGCACTGACCAGCCCGTACTCGGTGGAGATGTCCTTGCGCTCCTCGGCGACGAGGCCGAGCAGGGCGCGCAGGTCGTCCATGTCCAGCAGCAGCAGGCCGCGATCGTCGGCCAGCTTGAACACGATATCGAGCACCCCGGCCTGGGTGTCGTTCAACTCGAGGATGCGCGACAGCAGGGTCGGGCCCATTTCGCTGACGGTGGTGCGCACCGGGTGGCCCAGCTTGCCGTACAGGTCCCAGAAGATGGTGGGGCTGGCGGCCGGCGCATAGTCGGCCACGCCGATCTCGGCAGCGCGCTGGAGCAGGTTCTCGGCGCCGCTGCCGGGCACGGCCAGGCCGGAGACATCGCCCTTCACATCGGCCAGGAACACCGGCACGCCCAGTCGCGAGAAGCCCTCGGCCAGCGTCATCAGGGTCACGGTCTTGCCGGTACCGGTGGCGCCGGCCACCAGGCCGTGGCGGTTGCCGAGTTTCGGCAGCAGGGTGACGGCAACATCGTCGGTAATGCCTTTGCCGAGCAGAATCGGATCCATGGTCCAGCCCTTGTGATGAATAGCCCAATGTTAACCGCCGGCAGTGACGGTCCGAAGGTCGGCTTGCCCGGACCTTGGCGGCGCCGCTACTCTGCCTGCCTGTTTCGCACACAGTGCCATCAATGCCCGTTCCTGTCCTGATTTCCCGTGGTTGGCCGCTGCTGGCCCTGGCCGGCCTGGTTTCCCTGGCGCCCGACGCCCATGCACAGCGGGTTTCGGCCCGGGACAAGGTGAAGGTGGATGCGCTGCAGCAGCGCATGACCGCCGCCGAAAAGCGCTACAGCGACGCCCTGCTGCTGGTCGCCAATGCCGATCCCAAGGGCAGCAACGAGGCAGATGCCGCGCTGGAGGACATGGAAGATGTCCTCAACGACTGCGTGAAGCAGAAGGGCTGCCAGATGGGCACCCTGCTGGCCAGCTACAAGCGCCTGCTCAAGCACGACGCCGATGCGGCCGCCAGCGATGACGTGGCCGACGAGGGCGGTGACCGCCTGGAAGCCGACCCCGACCACATCGGCCCGCTGACCGCGGACGTGCCCGAGGCCGCGCGCGCAGCCGCGCTGCTGAACGACAAGCGGCACGCCTTCGACAGCATGGTCGAGTACAACCCGGCAGTGCAGGCCGGCATCCGTCGCTGGCTGACCGACATGCGCCCGGCGCTGCTGACCAGCTACGAGAATTACCAGAACCTGCGCGCGGTGATGTGGCCGGAGTGGGAGAAGCGTGGCCTGCCCGAGGCACTGCTGTTCGGCATCATGGCCAAGGAATCCAACGGTCGCGTGCATGCCTCCTCGCGTGCCGGCGCCGCCGGCCTGATGCAGTTCATGCCGGCCACCGGCCGCCGCTTCGGCCTCGGCCCGGACGGCACCGGCTTCGATACCCGTTTCGACGCACGCAGCGCGGCCGAGGCCAGCGCCAGCTACCTCAACGAGCGCCTGCGCGAACTGAACAACAACGTGGAAATGTCGGTGGCTGCCTACAACGGTGGCGAAGGCCGTGCCGCACGCGTGTTCAAGCAGAGCGCCGGCCAGAGCTTCTGGACCGACAGCGTCTACAACCAGTTCCCGGGCGAGACCAAGGACTATGTGCCGATGGTGATCGCTGCGGCCTGGATCTTCCTGCACCCGCAGCAGTACGGCGTGGAGTTCCCGAAGATCAGCGCGCAGCCGGCCACGCTGCGCCTGGCCAAGTCCACCACCATCTACGAACTGACCATCTGCCTGGGCAGCCACGGCACCCGTGATGGCTACATGCGCGCGCTGCGCAACCTCAACCCGCGCTATGAAGCCGATGGCTGGATTCCGGCCGGCACCCTGATCAACGCCACCACCCGCATCGCCGGCCTGTACCAGCGCAACTGCGTCAGTGGCCCGCGTGCCGACCTGGCCCGCACCCTGATCACCGCCGATCTGAACGCGGCGATCAAGCGCCCGACCGCGGCCAGCTACACCGGCAGCGTGGCGGTGGGCGGTGTGGTACCGGTGGCCGATGCCGCTGCATCCACCAGTGTGCCGACCACGCCGGTGGCGGCGGTGGCGACGCCCCGCCCGGCGCCGGCCGCGCGCCCGAAGCCGGTGCGCAGCCACAAGGTGGGCAAGGGCGAGACCCTGGGCGCCATCGCGGCGAAGTTCCAGTGCGACGTGCCGACCCTGGCCCGTGCCAACGGCCTGAAGGCCCCTGCCTACAGCCTGCGCCACGGCCAGACGCTGAAGCTGCAGGGCTGCGACAAGTAATCCCCCCGACCCCTGGAACCTGCATGGACCTCGAAGCCACCCGCAACCTGTTCGCCAACCTCCGCGAAAACACCGACTGGGACATCAACGGCCCGTTGCTGTGGGGGTATTTCTTCGTCCACTCCAGCGCCGAGCCGCTGCAGGCACTGGCGGACCACCTGCAGGCGCAGGGCTATGCCTTCGTGGAACTGTTCGAGCAGGAGCCGGAAGAGGGCGACGCGCCGTTCCACGTGCTGCACGTGGAGCGCGTGGAGATCCACGACGAAGCCTCGCTGGACCGTCGCAACCAGGAATTCGCGGCGCTGGCCGCGGAGAAGGGCGTGGAAGACTACGACGGCATGGACGTCGGCCCGGCCCCGGCCCTGCAGTAACGAGAAAAAGGGGACGGAGGGGATTAAGTCGTTTATGCATAAACGACTTAATCCCCTCCGTCCCCTTTTTGTCAGCGCAGCTTCGCCAGCGCCTGGCCCAGCTGCACCGGGCTTTCGGCGCCCAGCTGCGGGGCGAAATCGGCCACGCCGGGCGGCAGCAGCACGATCACGGTCGAGCCGTAGTTGAAACGTGCCATTTCGGCGAAACGCTCCAGCTTGATGCCCTGGCCGCGGTAGTCCTTGCGGGTGATGCGATCACCGTAGGCCGGGATCTCCTCGCCGCTCCACACGGTTTCCACGCCGGACACCAGCAGCGCACCGACCATCACACTGACCATCGGGCCGAAGCTGGTGTCGAAGTGGCAGACCAGGCGCTCGTTGCGTGCGAACAGGCGCGGTACGCCGTTGACGGCGGCCGGGCCGACACTGAACAGGCGCCCCGGCACGTGCACCGTCTCGCGCAGGGTGCCGGTCCACGGCATGTGCACGCGGTGGTAATCGCGCGGGGACAGGTACACGGTGGCGTACAGGCCATCGTTGTACGGCTTGGCATCCTCGTCACTGCCCAGCAGCTCGGCGGCGGTGAACGACTGGCCCTTGGCCTGGAAAATGCGGCCGGCCTCGATCCTGCCGAGCTGGCTGATGCGGCCGTCGGCCGGCATCACCAGGCTGCGCGGATCGGCATCGGCCGCGCGCGCGCCCGGCTTCAGTGCGCGGGTGAAGAACTGATTGAAGGTCGCATAGCTGCGCGGGTCCGGGTTGGCCGCTTCGTCCAGGTTGACGTTGAACTTGCGGGTGACCGTGTCGATCAGCCAGCGCGACACGCGCGGATCGTCCGAGTACGCCAGCGAGCGCGCCATCGAGGACAGCAGGCGATGGGGCAGGGCGTACGTCAGGGCGGTGGTGAGGCTCATGGGGCGGTTTTCTCGGTCAGCTTCTGCAGGTCGCGGGCAATCGCCGGCGCGTTGAACGGGGGGCGCACCAGGCCGGCAAGACGGCCCTGCGGGTCGAGCACGGCCAGGCTGGCCGAATGCTCGACGGTGTAGTCCTCGGGGTTCTCGTCGAAATGCTTGCCCGGCACTTTCTGGAACACGAAGCCCAGCGAGGTGGCGAAGCGCTCCAGCGAGGGGATATCGGCGGTGGCGGCCAGGGTGTCCTTGTGGAAGCCATGCACGTACTCGCCCAGGCGGGTGGCGCTGTCGCGGTCCGGGTCGACCGAGATGAACAGCACGCGCGGGCGCAGGCCATCGGGCAGGGCCTCCCACTGGTTCTGCGCGCCGGCCAGCTCGGCCAGCGTGGTCGGGCAGACGTCGGGGCAGAAGGTGAAGCCCAGGAACACCAGGGTCCAGTGGCCCTTCAGTTCGCCCGGGATCAGGCGGGTGCCATCGGACTGGGCCAGGTTGAAGTCGGGCAGTTCACGCGGGTGCGGGTACAGGGTGATCGCTTCGGTGGCCGGGGCGTTGGCCGGCGGCTTCGGCGCGAACACCTGCTGGGCGGCCAGCAGGCCGAGCCCCGCCGCCAGGGCGATCAGCAGGATGATGCCGGCGTTGCGATTGAACATGGGGGCTCCCGCGCGAAATGGGCTCCATCATACCGGCTGCGGCCCGATCGTTTCCGCCGCAACGGATGCCGCCGCGGGCGCCAGCCCCTATAATCGGGGGCCACTTTGCCCGCAGTACCGCCATGACCGCTGAAACGGCCGCCGAACTCCACACGATCATCGATCTGATCCGCTACGGCACCAGCCGTTTCAACGAAGCCGGGCTGACCTTCGGGCACAGCTACGACAACGCGCTGGACGAGGCCACCCAGCTGGTGCTGCACAGCCTGCACCTGCCGCACGACCTCGGCCCGGCCTACGGCCAGGCGCGCCTGCTGCAGGCCGAGAAGCTGCGCGTGCTGGAGCTGTTCCAGCGCCGCATCGACGAACGCATCCCGGCCGCCTACCTGACCGGTGAAGCCTGGTTTGCCGGCCTGAGCTTCAAGAGCGACAAGCGCGCCCTGGTGCCGCGCTCGCCGATCGCCGAACTGATCGAGTGCGGCTTCGAGCCCTGGCTGGCCGGCCGCGACGTGTACCGTGCGCTGGACCTGTGCACCGGTTCGGGCTGCATCGCCATCGCCATGGGCCACTACTACCCGAACTGGCAGGTGGACGGCGTCGACCTGAGCGACGACGCGCTGTCGCTGGCTGAAGAAAACCGGGAGCGGCTGCAGGCGTACAACGTCAACCTGATCAAGTCGGACCTGTTCAACGGCCTGTCCGGCCGCCACTACGACCTGATCGTCACCAATCCGCCGTACGTCACCAACGACGAGACCGATGCGCTGCCGAAGGAATACTCCTACGAGCCGGAAATGGGCCTGCGTGCCGGCGACGACGGCCTGGACCTGGTGCTGAAGATCCTGCGTGACGCGCCGCTGCACCTGAGCGAAGACGGCCTGCTGATCTGTGAAGTGGGCGAGTCCGAACAGCATCTGATCAAGCTGCTGCCGGAAGTCGATTTCGCCTGGATCGAGTTCAAGGTCGGCCAGATGGGCATCTTCGCGGTCGAATGCCGCGAGCTGATCGCCCACAGCGCGCGCATCACCGAACTGGCGGCGCAGCGCCCGTGAGCTCCAATTCGTTCGGCAAGCTGTTCACCGTCACCACGTTCGGCGAGTCGCACGGGCCGGCCATCGGCTGCGTGATCGATGGCTGCCCGCCGGGGCTGGCGCTGGACGCGGCCGAATTCGCCCACGACCTGCAGCGCCGCGCCACCGGCAAGAGCCGGCACACCTCGGCGCGGCGCGAGGCCGATGAGGTCGAGATCCTGTCCGGCGTGTACGAGGGCCTGACCACCGGCACCCCGATCGCGCTGCTGATCCGCAACACCGACCAGCGCAGCAAGGATTACGCCAACATCGGCCAGCAGTTCCGCCCGGGCCATGCCGACTACAGCTACTGGCACAAGTACGGCATCCGCGACCCGCGCGGTGGTGGCCGTTCCTCGGCGCGCGAGACCACCATGCGCGTGGCCGCCGGCGTGGTCGCCAAGAAGTGGCTGGCCGAGCGCTTCGGCGTCACCGTGCGTGGCTACCTGTCGCAGCTGGGCGACATCACCCCGGCCGGTTTCGACTGGTCGGCGGTGGAAGACAACCCGTTCTTCTGGCCGCACGCCGCACAGGTGCCCGAGCTGGAGGCGTACATGGATGCGCTGCGCAAGTCCGGTGATTCGGTCGGTGCGCGCGTGGACGTGGTCGCCGACAACGTGCCGCCGGGCTGGGGCGAGCCGATCTACGGCAAGCTTGATGGCGAACTCGCTGCCGCGCTGATGAGCATCAACGCGGTGAAGGGCGTGGAAATCGGCGACGGTTTCGCCAGCGCCGCGCAGAAGGGCACCGAACACCGCGACCTGCTGACCCCGCAGGGCTTCGCCAGCAACCATGCCGGCGGCATCCTCGGTGGCATTTCCACCGGCCAGCCGGTGGTTGCCTCGATCGCCCTGAAGCCGACCTCCAGCCTGCGCCTGCCGGGCCCGTCGCTGGATACCGCCGGCAACGTGGTCGAGGTGGTCACCACCGGCCGCCACGACCCCTGCGTCGGCATCCGTGCCACTCCGATCGCCGAGGCGATGGTGGCGATGGTGCTGATGGACCAGGCGCTGCGCCACCGCGCGCAGTGCGGCGATGTCGGCACGATCACCCCGCGCATTCCCGGGCAGATCGATGGCTGACACGCGGCCGACCGTGTGGGTGAGCCAGCCGCTGATCGACGCGGCCATCGCGCCGCTGCGCGATCGCGTGCAGCTGCGCAGCACCGACACGGTCACCGCCTGGTCGCCCGGGCAGATCGCCGAACAGCTGGCCAGCGCCGATGGCGCGATCATCACCCTCAACGAGCGCATCGGTGCGGCCCAGGTGGCCGGCGCCGCGCAGCTGCAGGTGATCGCCAATGTCGGGGTGGGCTACAACAACCTGGACGTCGACGCGCTCAGCGCGGCCGGCATCCTCGCCAGCAATACCCCGGACGTCCTCACTGAAACCACCGCCGATCTCGGTTTCGCCCTGTTGATGGCGACCGCGCGCCGCATCACTGAATCCGAGCGCTGGCTGCGCGAAGGCCAGTGGCAGCAGTGGTCGTTCCAGACCATGCTCGGTGCCGACATCCACGGCAGCACGCTGGGCATCCTCGGCATGGGCCGCATCGGCCAGGGTATCGCCCGCCGCGGCGCGCACGGTTTCGGCATGAAGGTGCTGTACCACAACCGATCGCAGCTGCCGGCCGCGACCGAGGCGGAAGTGGGCGCCACCTATGTGGACCTGGATACGCTGCTCGCGCAGTCAGACCACCTGCTGCTGGTGCTGCCGTACACGCCGGCCTCGCATCATCTGATCGATGCCGCCGCGCTGGCGAAGATGAAGCCGTCGGCGACGCTGGTGAACATCGCCCGCGGCGGCCTGGTCGATGAGATCGCGCTGGCCGATGCGTTGGCCAACGGTCGCCTTGCTGCAGCGGGTCTGGATGTGTACGAAGGCGAGCCAAAGGTACGCCCCGAACTGCTGGCGCTGCGCAACGTCGTGCTCACTCCGCACATTGGCAGTGCCTCGCTGGCCACGCGCACGGCGATGGTACAGCTGGCCGTCGATAATCTGGTCGCCGGGCTCGGCCTGGACGGCGGCCCGTCGCGCATGCCGAGCGCGATCAACGCTGACGCGGCGATGGCCGCGCGCGTGACCCTGGGCAAAAAAACCGGGAAACGATAGGGAACCTCCGCGCGCCCCGCTTGAGGAGGTTCCCCGAACCCAGCTGTCGTGCGTGTTTTTTCCCATCCCCGTTTTCGTGAGAGTTTCCCCCATGAGCAATGCACAGCGCAGTTTCCACGTCGCCGTCGTTGGTGCCACTGGCGCCGTCGGCGAGACCATGTTGTCGATCCTGGCCGAGCGTGACTTCCCGGTCGGCACCCTGAGCGTTCTCGCCTCCGAGCGTTCGGCCGGCGGTGAGATCGAGTTCAACGGCCAGAAGGTCACGGTCCAGGACCTGGCCACCTTCGATCCGACCGGTGTCGAGATCGCGCTGTTCTCGGCCGGCGGCAGCGTGTCCAAGGAATACGCACCGAAGTTCGCCGCCGCTGGTGCGGTGGTGATCGACAACTCCTCGGCCTTCCGTTACGACGATGACGTGCCGCTGGTGGTGTCCGAGGTCAACCCGGAACAGGTCGCCAACCGTCCGCGCGGCATCATCGCCAACCCCAACTGCTCGACCATGCAGATGCTGGTGGCGCTGGCACCGCTGCACCGCAAGTACGGCATCGAGCGCATCAACGTCTCCACCTACCAGTCGGTGTCCGGCGGTGGTCGTTCGGCCACCGAGGAGCTGGGCAAGCAGACCGGTCAGCTGCTGAGCTTCCAGGAGATCGATCCGCAGCGCTTCCCGGTGCAGATCGCCTTCAACCTGATCCCGCACATCGACGACTTCCAGGACAACGGCTTCACCAAGGAAGAGATGAAGCTGATCTGGGAAACCCGCAAGATCCTTGGCGACGACAGCATCCTGGTGAACCCGACCGCGGTGCGCGTGCCGGTGTTCTACGGCCACTCCGAATCGGTGGCGATCGAGACCCGCGACAAGGTCACCGTGGCAGAAGCACGCGCGCTGCTGGAGCAGTCGCCGGGCATCGAAGTGGTGGATCGCCACGAGGCCGGTGGTTACCCGACCCCGGTCACCCACGCCTCGGGCACCGACGCGGTGTATGTCGGCCGCATCCGTGAGGACCTGTCGCACCCGCGCGGCCTGAACCTGTGGATCGTGTCGGACAACGTGCGCAAGGGTGCTGCCCTGAATGCCGTGCAGCTGGCTGAGCTGGTCGCCGCCGAGCAGCGCTGATCACTGCGGTTGCCTCACCGGTCGTGCCGGCCGCTGGCCGGCATTGCCCTGAGCCACCGGCCGAAGGGATTGCCGGCCAGCGGCCGGCACTCCCTCAAGGGTCTTTCCGGTGGGTGCGGACTCCGGTCCGCACGCTTTATAGTGTCGCCCATGAATAAATGGGCCAGGGGCGCAAAGCGCCCGCTCCTCTATCTTTCCACCGCGCTGCTGGCCCTGGCCAGCAGTTCGGCGCTTGCGCTGGGTCTGGGCGACATCCGTGTCCTGTCCAAGCCGGGCCAGCCCCTGTTGGCCGAAATCCCGGTGGTCTCCGCCGATCCGTCCGAGCTGGAGAACCTGCGTGTCGCGTTGGCCTCACCGGTCACCTTCGAGCGCGTTGGCCTGCAGCGGCCGACCGGGCTGGTCGGCGAACTGCAGTTTGAACTGACCCGCAATGCGCAGGGCAGGGCGGTGGTGCGGGTAACCTCGCAGACGCCGGTCGAGACCCCGTCGCTGAGCTTCCTGATCGAGGCCGACTGGGGCCAGGGTCGCCTGGTGCGCGAGTACTCGGCGCTGGTCGATGCACCGTCCAGTGCACTGGCCGTGGCCGAGCCGGAAATCGTTGCACCCGCAGGTACGCTCTCCAACACCATCGCCCGTGAGGCCACCCCGTCGCCCGCCGCTGCGGAGAGCGCGAGCGCGCCTGCGGCGTCCACTGCCGCCACGCCGGCACCCGCACCGGCCCGCCCGCGTGCAGTGGCTGCACCCGCTGCCGCGCCAGCAGCCGATGGCAGCGTCACCGTCCAGCGTGGGCAGACCCTGTCGCAGATCGCCAGCGCGGTGGCCCGCGGCAACCAGGTCAGCCGCGACCGCGCCATGATCGCGCTGCTGCGCGCCAACCCGGAGGCCTTCATCCGCGGCAACGTCAACCTGCTCAAGCAGGGCGCCGTGCTGCGCATGCCCGGCAGCGATGCACTGGCGGCGGTCGATGCCGCCGAGGCCGCAGCGCTGGTGCGTGAGCATGCCGCACAGTGGCGGCAGGCACGCACCGTGCCGCAACCAGCGGGTACCGTGGCCCCGGTCGCCACGGCGGCAACCACGAACGCTTCTTCCCCGGCTGCGGCCAATGGGGCACGACTTGAAATCGCTCCGGCGCTGGCCTCCGACGCCGCGCACGCGGGCACAACCACCGGCACTGGAGCCGGCAGCGAGGGTGACATGCTGGGCAACGAACAACTGCGCCAGGCACGCGAGGACATCGCGACCCGCGATGCCGAGATCGGCGAGCTGAAGCAGCGCGTGGCCGACCTGGAAAAACTCAAGGAACAGCAGCAGTCGCTGATCGCGATGAAGGACAACGACCTGGCCGCCGCGCAGCAGCGCCTGGCGCAGGCACCGGATGCCCGCGATGCGGCCACGCCGTGGTACTGGCTGGGTCTGCCGGTGCTGTTGCTGGCGGCCGGCGCGGCCTGGCTGCTGCGTCGTCGCAAGCCGTCGCCACTGCCGCCGCTGCGCGAGGAAGGCGATGCCGCCGGCCTGGCCGCTGCGGTACCGGCGGGCGCGGCGCTGGATACGCTGGCCGAGCAGTCTTCGTGGTCGACGGCGGTGTCCGACAGTGGCCGCCAGGAGCCGGCGATGCCGGCCTGGGCGAGCGAAACCGAGGTGCAGGATGACGTGGCTGCCGAAGCGGTCGCCGACGTCGCCGCCCAGGCTGACTGGCAGGCGCAGACGCTGCGCGATGACGAAGTGGTGCAGCTGCCCGAGGCCGTGACCGACCTGCCGCGCTGGGACGAGCCGGTGACTACGCTGGACACCCCCGTGCCGGACGCCGCCGTGCAGGATGAGCCGGTCGTGCAGGCGGTCCCTGACGAGATCGCAGTGCCGGACTACGCGCTGCACGCCGAACAGCAGCCGCAGTTCCGTGGCGTGTTCGACCTGCCGGCCGAGCACCATGACAACGGCGATTCCAGTGGCGCGCCACACGACGCGCTGGCCGCGGCCGCGCACGAAGAACACACCGCGGCACCGGCCAGCGATGCCGGCTGGGCGCCGCGTGCCGGGCAGGAACGCCTGGAGCTGGCCATCGCCTACCTCGATCTGGGCGATGCCCAGACCGCCCGTACCTTGCTGCAGGAAGTGGCCGAGGGCGGCGACCTGCACTGCCAGGCCCAGGCCCGCGAACTGCTGGCCCGCCTGCCGTGACCGAACCCGCCGACAAGGACCGTGCCATGAGCCGCGAGCGCCGTATCGACTACGTTGAATTCGCCTCCAGTGACCCGGCCGCCAGCCGCGCCTTCTTCGAAAAGGTGTTCGGCTGGTCGTTCGTCGACTATGGCAGCGACTACACCGCCTTCGACGATGGCCGCCTGCAGGGCGGCTTCTTCCGCGGCCAGCCGCAACGGGCCAGCGACAGCGGTGCGCCGCTGCTGGTGCTGTATGCCGACCAGCTGGCGCCGATCGAAGCGGCGGTGCGCAACGCTGGCGGTGAGGTCGTGCGGCCGGTGTTCTCTTTCCCCGGCGGCAGCCGCTTCCAGTTCGTCGAGCCCGGTGGCAACGAACTGGCGGTCTGGTCCGAACGCGATCCGGCCTGAGCGCCGCCCCACCCGCAACATCGAGGTAGCACATGCGTTACGCGCTTGGCGTCGAATACGACGGCAGCGATTTCAGGGGCTGGCAGAACCTGGGCGAGGGCGGCCCCAGCGTGCAGGCCAGCCTTGAGCAGGCCCTGTCGTCGGTGGCCGATGCGCCGCTGCAGGTGGTCTGTGCCGGCCGTACCGATGCCGGTGTGCATGGCCAATGCCAGGTCGTCCACTTCGATACCGACGTGGTGCGCGATCCGCGCGCCTGGATGCTGGGCACCACCACCCGCCTGCCGCGCTCGATCGCGGTGCGCTGGTGCGTGCCGGTGGCCGATGATTTCCATGCCCGTTTCTCGGCGCGTGCGCGCCGCTACCGCTACCGCCTGCTCAACCGCGAAGTGCGGCCGGCGCTGCAGCGGCAGACCCTCAGCTGGGAGCGCCGTGCGCTGGACGCGGACCTGATGCATGCTGCCGGCCAGGCCCTGCTCGGCGAGAACGACTTCAGTGCGTTCCGCTCGGTGCAGTGCCAGGCGCTGCATGCACGGCGTGAACTGCAGTCACTGCAGGTCAGCCGCCAGGGTGAGGTGATCGAGGTCGCCGTGCAGGGCAATGCATTCCTTCATCACATGGTCCGCAATATCGTCGGATCGCTGATCCTGGTGGGCAGCGGCGAAAAACCGGTGGAATGGATCGCCGAACTGCTGGCCGGGCGCGATCGCACCGTAGCCGGTCCCACCGCACCGCCGCAGGGCCTGGTGTTCCTTGGGCCCCTGTACCCCGACAACTGGCATCTGCCCGCCGAGGTCACGCTATGAGCCGCTCCTACTACCGCACGCGCATCAAGTTCTGTGGCATGACCCGGGCCGGCGACGTCCGCCTGGCCGGTGAACTGGGTGTGGACGCGGTGGGTTTCATCTTCGCCCGTGAAAGCAGCCGCCGGGTCGCCCCGGCCGAGGCACGCGCGATGCGCCAGGCGATCGCGCCGATGGTCGACGTGGTGGCGCTGTTCCGCAACAACAGCAAGGAAGAGGTGCGCGAGGTGCTGCGCACGGTACGACCGACCCTGCTGCAGTTCCATGGCGAGGAAGACGAGAGCTTCTGCCGCAGCTTCAACATGCCGTACCTGAAGGCGATCGCCATGGGCGGGCGTGAAGAGATCAACGCCCGCACCCTGCAGCTGCGCTATCCCAGCGCCGCCGGCTTCCTGTTCGACAGCCATGCGCCGGGCGGCGGTGGCGGCACCGGCGTGGCCTTCGACTGGGGGCGGATCCCGACCGGCCTGCATCGCCCGTTCCTGCTGGCCGGTGGCCTGAACCCGGAAAACGTCTACGACGCGGTGCTGGCCACCCTGCCGTGGGGCGTGGATGTCTCCAGCGGCATCGAACTGGAACCGGGCATCAAGGACGGCTACAAGATGCGCACCTTCGTCGAGGAAGTGCGCCGCGCCGATTGCACGGTTCTCGAGTGATTCGCGTCACTATTTACCCTGATCAGCGCCCCGATTTGAGCCTGCACGCATTCTTCACATAGGATGGTCCCAAGCGCGCCTGCCATGAGGGCTGGCGCGGGGATCGACGGGACGCGCTCGGCGCGCCCCGAACGGGCGGCCGCCGCCCATAGCCCAGGAAGGCAAGCGATGCAGGAGTTTCTCACCGTCGTACTCGGTTACCCGACGCTGCCGTACAGCATTCTGCTGTTGGTGTCGGTGATGTATTGGGCGGTTGCGGCGTTCGGCCTGGTCGATGACGGTTTTGGCGATCTCGGCGCCGATGGCGCGCTCGAGGCGGGGACCGACCTCAGTGGCCTGTCGGCCATGCTGGCGCGCTGGGGCCTGGGCGGCGTCCCGATCATGGTGGTGGTCACCCTGCTGGGCCTGTTCGGCTGGCTCATCACCTATTTCATCCATCTGTTCGTACTGCTGCCGCTGCCGGACCTGCTGCGCTGGGGCCTGGGTACGCTCGTGGCGGTGCTGGCACCGCTGCCTGCGGTACCGGTCGTCGCGCTGATCCTGCGCCCGGTCCGGCGCTTCCTGCTGCGCCTGCGTCCGGTGCCGCAGGCATCGCTGCTGGGCCGGATCGGCGTGGTCGCATCGCCGAAGGTGGACGCACGCAGCGGTCATGCCACTGTCGATGATGGCGGCGCCGGGCTGGTGCTGCAGATCCGCAGCGACATCGAACTGCAGCGTGGCGAGCGCATCGTGCTGGTCGAGCACATGGCCGAACAACACTATTACCGGGTGGTCCGCGCCGATGCGATCGCCCTCGATTTCCAGGACAACCTGCTTCCGGGCAACAAGGAGAATCATCAATGACGTTGGCATCCCTCTTACCGATCCTGGCCGTCGCCGGCGGCCTGCTCGTCCTGCTGCTGGGCGTGGCCGGGCTGTTCAAGGCCTTCTATCGCAAGGTCGACCAGGGCGTGGCCCTGATCGTCAACGACATGAGCTCCACGCCCAAGGTGCACTTCACCGGTGCGCTGATCATCCCGGTGCTGTACCGCGCCGAGCTGATGCGGATCAGCCTGATCACCCTGCAGATCGACCGCCGCGGCAAGGAAGGCCTGATCTGCCGCGACAACATGCGTGCCGACATCGCCGTGGCCTTCTACCTGCGGGTGAACGAGACCCAGGCCGATGTGCTGCGCGTGGCCAAGGCCATCGGTGCCGACCGTGCGTCGGACAAGCATGCCGTCGATGAGCTGTTCAACGCCAAGTTCTCCGAAGCGCTGAAGACGGTCGGCAAGAAGTTCGACTTCACCGAACTGTTCGAGAAGCGCCAGGAGTTCCGCGACGAGATCATCGCGGTGATCGGCAACGACCTCAACGGCTATGTGCTGGAAGACGTGGCGATCGATTACCTGGAGCAGACCCCGAAGTCGCTGCTGGACCAGTTCAACATCCTCGACGCGCAGGGCATCCGCAAGATCACCGAGCTGACCGCCGCGCAGAACGTGGTGACCAACGAGCTGGAGCAGAACGAGAAGCTCGCCATCACCAAGAAGAACGTGGAAGCGCGTGAGGCGCTGCTGGCGCTGGAACGCCAGCAGGCCGAAGCCGAAGCACGCCAGAAGCGCGAGATCGAGACCATCCGCGCGCGCGAGGAGGCCGAGACCGCCAAGGTGCAGGAAGAGCAGCGCCAGCTGTCCGAGAATGCCCGCATCGAAGCACAGCAGCTGATCGAGATCCGCGACCAGAACCGCCTGCGCGAAGTGGAAGTGGCCGAGCAGAACCGCCAGCGTGCCGTGGCCATCGAGGCCGAGCGCGTGGAGCGCGCACGCCAGCTGGAGCAGGTCACCACCGACCGCGAAGTGCAGCTGCAGGGCGTGGAGCGCGACAAGGTGGTCGAGCAGGGCAAGATGGACGTGGCCAACATCACCCGCGAACGCATCTCCATCGACAAGACCGTGGCGCAGGAAGAAGAGCGCATCAAGGAAGTGCGCGAGGTCTCCGAGGCCGACCGCCAGAAGCAGGTGCTGATCCTGGAAGCCGAGGCCAAGGCGCAGGAATCGCTGGTGCGCGAGGTGAAGGAAGCGCAGGCGCGCGAAACCGCCTCCAAGCACCGCGCGGTTGAACTGACCACACTGGCCCAGGCCGAACACGAAGCAGCCGGCAAGCAGGCCGAAGCCAAGCGCCTGCTGGCCGACGCGCTGCGCGCCGAGCAGGCGGCGCCTGGCCTGGCCGAAGCGCAGGTGCGTGAAGCTTCGGCACTGGCCATCGAGAAGGTCGGCATCGCCGAGGCCCGCGTGATCGAAGCCAAGGCCGAAGCCAGCCTGAAGCAGGGCAGCAACGAAGCCCGCGTGCTGGCCGAGACCCTGCAGGCGCAGGCGCAGGGTGAGGAGAAGATGGGCCTGGCCCGTGCCACCGCCACCGAATCGCTGGGCAACGCCGAAGCCGGCGTGGTGCAGAAGAAGCTGCTGGCCGAGGCCGAGGGCCTGGTGCGCAAGTTCGAAGCCATCGCCTCGCTGAGCGACCAGGCGCGTGGCCACGAAGAGTTCCGCATGATGCTGGACAACAGCCTGAAGCAGGCGCTGGCCTCGATCGAAGCCGGCAAGGAAGTCTCGCGCGAGAACGCCAATGTCATCGCCAGCGCGCTGCGCAACGCCGACATCGACCTGGTCGGTGGCGACGGCGGCATGTTCGAGAACCTGGTCAAGGCGGTGTCGCTGGGCAAGTCGATCGAAGGCTTCGCCGGCAAGAGCCCGATCGTGCAGGAGTTGATGCAGCGCTACCTGGGCGTAGCCGTGGCCGAACCGGCACCGCGCCAGATCGCCGAGGATGCCGAAGCGGTGCCGACCGTGTCGGCCACCGTGGTCGACAGCGCCCGTTGATGCATGGGGCGATGGCCGCTGCGGCCATCGCCCGCCCGCGCCGGCCGCAACCGCGGCCGTCCGCCCGTGAGCCGGAAGCCTGCTGATGTCTGAAACCCATCCGTCCGCCGAATCCACTGCACCGGAGGCCGGCGGCAATACCGTCGACCAGGCCGTTGCCCAGGGCGGCGCCTACGAAGTCCTGCGCCGCCGCCTGGCCGAGCAGGGCCAGCGCCTGCAGGGCCTGGCCGAGACGCTCAACCGCCAGCGCCTGGCCGAGTTCGGCGACAGCCGCCTGGAGGTGGTCGGGCGCTTCCGCATCCGCAGCGAGAACAACTGCGTCGGCCGTGACATCGTGCAGGTCGGCCCGGACCGCCTGCTGTTCGGCTACAACGTGTTCATCGGGCTGAAGACCCAGACCCGCATCGAGGACGTGTTCGGCCTGTACCGGCTGGTGCAGGGCAGCGACGGCTACGACGTGGCCGCGCTGGAGCTGAAGGGCAGCTTCCTCGACCAGCCCGGCTTCGTGCACGACTTCAACGAGCTGTACGCCTACTACAAGCACGCACGCCTGCTGCAGCTGATCGTGGTGGGCGACAAGCTGCTGGCCTCGTTCCAGATCGGCGAGCGCAGCAGCGACGTGCGCGTGTTCCGCTGGGCGCTGTCGCGCGATGGCGAACTGGCCTATCTGGATGCGCGCGGCGAGCGCGATATCGCACTGCCGCCGCCGTTCGACTTCGAATGGACCAGGGCGACCCGCGACCTGGCAGTCAATGGACGCCATTCGCACCTGAACATCCTCGACACCCTGTTCGTGGAGACCACCGGCGGCGACCTCACCATCAAGGTCGAGAACAACACCGAGACCGGGCAGGGCATCTACAGCGAACCGGTGGAGGACAGCACGCAGTCGCTTGACGACGCCCAGTTCGAATTCGCCCGGGTCGGCTCGCTGGTGCTGCTGAAGGTGCTGCCGTACCGCGAGACGGAGTGGCGCGGCCTGATCTACAACACGCTGACCGGTGGCATCGTGCGCAATGATGCGATCGTGCAGGCCTGCGTGCAGCTGCCCGAAGACCACGGCGTGATCTTCCCGGGTGGGTATTACCTGCAGGGCGGCGAGCACAAGGCATTCGACGCCTCGATGGCCGGCATGCAGTTCAAGCGCAGCATCCGTTCGCCGAACGGCGAGGACGTGCTGTACATCTTCTACGAGCGCGAAGGTGGGCGCTCGGCACTGTTCGTCTACAACACCATCCAGCGCGTGCTGCAGAACCCGGTGTTCGGCCATGGCTACGCCTTGATGCAGGACGGGCGCATGGTGCTGTTCCATGCCGAAGGCAGCGAACCGACCCGCATCCATCCGATGCAGGTCTGGCAGACCCCGTTCAGCAGTGACGAGTTTGCCGCCAGCCGACCGCCCGGCAACACCTTCATGGGCCGCATCGGCAACGCCGAGCTGGTGCGCGGCATTTCCAACCTGTTCAACCTGGCGCGCGAGATCGAAGGCCAGGACGTGTCGGTGCAGCGCTACCAGCGCCTGGTGGCCGACACCCGGCGCCTGTTCGATGCCCACCACTGGCTGGGCGACGCGGCCTGCGATGGCGCCGAGGCGCTGCTGCGGCAGATCAGCGCCACCGGCGAATCGGTGCTGGACGAATACGAGAAAGTGCAGTCGATCCGCCAGCAGTCGGCGCAGGCGATGGTCGAGGCCGAGGCTGCGCACAAGGCGCTGCTGGGCCGGCTGCAGCCGCAGAACTGGAACGAGGTGCAGGCCTTCGTCGAGGCGCTCAATGCGATCACCGCCTTGCGTGGACGGCTGTTGACCATCCGCGAGCTGCGCTACATCGACACCGCGCGTATCGAAGTGATGGCGGCCGAGCTGGTGGAAGCGCAGGATCATGTCGGCGCCGCCACGGGTGACTTCCTCGCCGGTGATGCTGCGCTGGCGCCACTGACCACGCGCCTGCAGGCGCTGGATGAAGCGGCCCAGCAGGCACAGAGTGCCCGCCAGCTGGACGAGCAGCTGGAAGGGTTGCGTGGCATGGCCGCCGACCTGGACATGTTGTCCGAGCTGATGGCCGGCCTGAAGGTGGACGATGCCACCGCCCGCACCCGCGTGGTCGAGTCGATCTCGGTGCTGTACGGCCGCCTCAACCAGGCCCGTGCGCGTGCTGATCAGCGTCGCCGGTCGCTGGGTTCGGCCGAGGCCGTGGCGCAGTTCGCCGCGCAGTTCGCGCTGTTCTCGCAGTCGATCACCAGCGCGCTGGCGCTGGCCACCGATCCGGAACGCGCCGACGAGCAGCTGTCGCGCCTGCTGGTGCAGCTGGAGGAGCTGGAGAGCCAGTTCGGCGAGCACGAGCAGTTCCTTGGCGACATCCTGAGCAAGCGCGAAGAGCTGGTTGAAGCCTTCGAAACGCACAAGCAGGCACTGCTGGATGATCGCCAGCGCAAGGCACGTTCGGTGCTGGACGCGGCCAGCCGCATCCTCGATGGCCTGGCCAAGCGCACCGAGCGCTTCGCCACCGCCGATGAGCTCAATGCGTTCTTCGCCGGCGATCCGCTGATCCTCAAGCTGCGTGAGCTGGCCGAACGCCTGCGCGCGCTGCATGACAACGTCAAGGCCGACGACATTGAGGCGCGCCTGAAGGGCGTGCGTGACCAGGCGGTACGCCAGCTGCGCGACCGCAGTGATCTGTACGAAGCGGGCGGCAACGTGGTGCGGCTGGGGCCGCGCCATCGCTTCAGCGTCAACACCCAGGCGCTGGACCTGACCCTGCTGCCGCGTGGTGACACGCTGGCGATCCATCTGACCGGCACCGACTTCCTGGAGACCCTGCACGATCCGGAGCTGGATGCGCTGAAGCCGTTCTGGCCGGTCACCCTGGACTCGGAGTCACCTGCGCTGTATCGCGGTGAGTATCTGGCCGGCAGCCTGCTGATGGCCGCGCAGGAGGGGAGCGACGGCCTTGACCTGGCCACGCTGCAGCACGATGTCGCCACGCCCGAAGCACTGGACCAGCGCGTGCGAGCATTCGCCGCACCGCGCTACCGCGAAGGCTACGAGCGCGGCATCCATGACCATGATGCCGCGCTGATCCTGCGTGCATTGCTGCCCTTGCAGCAGGCGGCCGGCAGCCTGCGCCATGCACCGCGGGTGCGTGCGCTGGCACTGCTGTTCTGGGCCGCCGAGCAGCGGCGCGAAGCGGTGGCGCAATGGCCGGGCCGGCAGATGGGTGCCGAAGCGCTGGCACGCCTGCTGGGGTCCGACGAAGGCCGACTGGCGTTGCGTGCGGAAATGGCCGAGGCACTGCTGGCGTATGCGCAATCCCACGCGTTGCCGTTCGATGCCGATGCCGCAGAGGCCGCGGCCGCCTATCTGGGCGAAGAGCTGGCGACCGGCGAGCCGGTGTTCAGCAGCAGTCGCCATGCGCTAGCGCTGCTGGATGCACTGGCGCAGCAGCTGGAACAGGCCGGGCAGCGCGAGGCGGTCGAACGCGCCCTGCAGCGCAGCCAGGATCCGCTGGCCACGCGCTGGGCGCTGGCCGGGCAGTGGCTGCGGGCGCTGGCGCGGATGCCGGGGCATGCCCTACATGCCGGCTACGTCGACGAGGCTGCGGCACTGCTGCTGGTGCAGCGCCAGCTGCGTACCCGTGCCAGCGACGCCGCGTTGCAGGCGGAGGTCAATGGCCTGCTGGGTGAACACGCACGCATCAGCAACGGCACGCTGGTGGTATCGCTGGATGATTTCCATGCGCGCCTGACGCAGCACCTGCGTCATTTCGTGCCGGCGTTCCACGCCTACCAGGCGCTGCGCCAGGGCATCATCGGGCGCGAGCGCGAGACCCTGCGGCTTTCCGAGTTCAAGGCGCGGCCGCTGTCCTCGTTCGTGCGCAACAAGCTGATCAACGATGTCTACCTGGGCGTGATCGGTGACAACCTGGCCAAGCAGATGGGCACGGTCGGCGAGAACAAGCGCAGCGACCTGATGGGCCTGCTGATGATGATTTCGCCGCCGGGCTACGGCAAGACCACGCTGATGGAATACGTGGCGCACCGCCTGGGCCTGGTCTTCATGAAGATCAACGGCCCGGCGCTGGGGCATGAGGTGCGCTCGCTGGACCCGGCCCAGGCGCCGGACGCGACCTCGCGGCAGGAGCTGGAAAAGCTCAACCTCGCGCTGGAAATGGGCAACAACACCATGCTGTATGTGGACGACATCCAGCACACCCATCCCGAGTTCCTGCAGAAGTTCATCTCGCTGTGCGATGGCACCCGCCGTATCGAAGGCGTGTGGCGCGGCCGCACCCGCACCTACGACATGCGCGGCAAGAAGTTCTGCGTGGTGATGGCCGGCAACCCGTACACCGAGTCCGGCGAGGTGTTCAAGATTCCGGACATGCTGGCCAACCGTGCCGACATCTACAACCTCGGTGATGTGCTCGGTGGCATGGAGGCGGCCTTCACCCTCAGCTACATCGAGAACAGCCTGACCTCCAACCCGGTGCTGGCGCCGCTGGCCACGCGCGACATGGCTGACCTGTACATGCTGGTCGACCGTGCGATGGGCAAGGAGGTCTCGACCAACGGCCTCAGCCATGCCTACAGCAGCGCGGAGATCAACGAGATCACCGCCACCCTGCAGCGCATGCTGCGCGTGCGCGACGTGGTCTACCGGGTCAACCAGCAGTACATCGCCAGTGCCGCACAGGACGATCGCTACCGTAGCGAGCCGCCGTTCCGGCTGCAGGGCAGCTACCGCAACATGAACAAGCTGGCAGAGAAGATCTCGCCGGTGATGAACGAGGACGAGCTGCAGCAGTTGATCTCCGACCACTACCTGGGCGAGGCACAGCTGCTGACCACCGGCGCCGAAGAAAACCTGTTGAAGCTGGCCGAGCTGCGCGACGTGCTGGACGACACGCAGGCGCAGCGCTGGGCGCAGATCAAGCGCGATTTCCTGCGCAACAAGGCCATGGGTGCCGACGACAGCGATGTCGGCGGGCGCGTGGTCGCGCAGCTGGCCGACATCGCCACCGCCCTGCAGCTGCCACCGCCGGCGCCGGAAGCGATTGCCGTTGCCGATCCGGCACCGTGGCCGGCGTTGCTGGAGGCCCTGCATCGCCTTTCTGAAACACGTCCCGCCGTCGCGGCGCCGGAGCCGGTCGCGGCGGCCCCCAGTGTGCCGGCCTCGGTCCTGGCCGACGACCTGCAGGCGGGCCTGGCGCCATTGGTGGAACTGTTGGCGGCATCGCAGGCGCAGCAGGCACAGGTGTCGCAGACCCTGGCCGCGTTCGCCGGCTGGGCGCGGCAGCAGGTCGAGCGTGGGGTGCCGAACAGTGCGGTGGCGCAGCGTGCGCGTGTGCGCCGTGCCACGACGCCGGAGGAGCGCGCGCTGGATGAGGCCCTGATGCGCCACTTCTACGGTGAGTCGTTGCCGCCGGATGAAGGTGAGGAGATTCCGGCAACGACACCGAAGCCGCCGCCGCTGCCGTGACCACGCAGGCGCCACTGCCGCCACCGAGCTTGCCGGACACGGCCGATGTCGCCGTGCTGGCCGACTATGGTGCGCCGTTGCTGCAGGCACTGGCGCGGCGCGAAACACCGTTGCCGCCGGGTGCGGGCGAAGGCCTGGTGGCCGCACTGGCACGCATCGCGCTGGCCCTGCAGGCCGCCAACCCGGCGCAGATCCGGCAGCAGGAGGGCTGGTGGGGCCGCCTGCTGGGGCGCGATGTCGATCGCGAGGCGGAAGGGCGTGCGTTGCAGTCGCAGCTGGGCGTGCTGGCCCTGCAGGCTCGCGAGCAGGCCCTGCACCTGCAGCAGCACCTGCAGCGGCGGGCCATGGCCATCGCAGGGCATTCAGCGGCGGCCGCAGCGCTGGACGACTGGATCGGGCTGGCTGAGGCGCGGCTGGCGTCGCTGGATTTCGCCGGGCAGGCCGCGTTGTCGCAACGGCTCGATCATCTGCGCCGGCTGGCCATGCTGCGCCGTCTCGAGTCCGGCCAGTGGCAGCTGCTGCAGGACCAGGACAACGTGCTGCTGCAACGCTTCGCGCGCATCCATGATGTTCTGCTGCCGGCTTGGCGGCAGGCCGCCGTGGCGGGCCAGGCCGCGGCCGGCGCCACACTGGCGGCGAAGGCCGCCACGCTGCACGCACAGATCGATGACGAGGTCGCGGCGGCTCAGGCTAGACTGCCTTGAGCCGGCCGCCGCTGCCGCTTACCCAACTGCAAGGAGACTGCCCGATGACCCAGGACAGCCAGACCCCCGGTGCCCTCGTGCCCGGCACGACCACCGCCACTCCGCTCGATGACGGCGCACTGCAGGCGCTTGGCCTGGTCCGCGAGGATCTGCCGCGCATCGCCGAGATCCGCCTGGAGCTGGATGACCTGCGCCCGGGCAACCTGCAGGTGTTCGGTCGCGAAGCGGCCACGCGCACCGCAGCGTTCTCCAGCCAGTTGCTCGACCAGGTGCGCAATCGTGACCTGGATGCCAGCGGCGAGAAACTGGGCGAAGTGGTGCGCATCGCGCGCAGCCTGAAGCTGGACGGCTTCGCCCAGCGGTCGAAGGTGCCGGTGATCGGCGGCCTGATCGACCGCCTACGCGTATCCAAGGGCGAGCTGGTGCAGAAATTCAGCGACACCAACGCGCAGATCGAGCAGCTGCTGGGCGATGTCGGTGTGCAGCAGGCGTTGATGGGCAAGCGCGTGGGCGAGTTCGACCGCATGCATGACATCGTCCGAGAAGAACGCCATGCGCTGGGCCTGTATGCTGCCGCCGGCAAACAGCGCCTGGCCGAACTGCAGGCCGAGCAGCAGGCCGGGCAGGGCAGTGAGGATCCGCAGCAGCGCATCCGCCAGGGCGAAGTCGACAACGCGATCCGCCTGATCGAAAAGCGCGTGTCCGACCTGCAACTGATGCAGCATGCGGCCGATCAGTCGCTGCCGATGATCCGCCTGATCCAGGCCAATGCGCTGCAGCTGATCGAGAAGTTCAACACGGTGCGCGAGATCACCATCCCGTCGTGGAAGCGCCAGTTCGCCATCCAGCTTTCGCTGGGTGAGCAGAAGGCCGCGGTCGAGCTGTCCACCGCCATCGACGATGCCACCAACGAGCTGATGCGCCGCAATGCCGATCTGCTGCGCCAGGCCTCGGTGGATACCGCGCGCAGCAACCAGCGCGGCGTGATCGACGTAGCCACGCTGCGCCACGTGCACGACCAGTTGATCGCCACGGTCGAGGAAGTGCGCAGCATCCATCGCGAAGGCATGCAGCAGCGGCAGCAGGCCGAAGTCGAGCTGTCGCGCCTGCGCGAAGACCTGCAGCAGCGCCTGGCCACTCCAACCGCCAGCTGAAAAAAAGGGGACGGAGGGAATTAAGTCGTTTGTGCCACTTGCGACTTAATCCCCTCCGTCCCCTTTTTGTTGTCAAGGGAGTTGCTGGCCCAGCCAGTCGGCCAGCGCATCCACGCGCGCATCGGCCGGTCCGTCCGGTCGCGCCAGCACCCAGAAACCACCGGTGGCGGCAAACCCCCACGGCGCGACCAGTCGCCCGGCGGCCAGGTCCTCGGCCACCAGCGGCTCAGGTGCGATCGCCGGACCCAGCCCGGCTACCGCTGCCTCCAGCAGGTAGTACAGATGCTCGAAGGCCGTGCCCAGCTGCAGCTTGGCGGTGTCCAGAGCGTGCGCCTGCGCCCACGCCGGCCACGCCTGCGGCCGTGAGCTGGTGTGCAGCAGCGTCTCCTGCAGCAGCGCCGAGGGCGGTACATGCCGCAGGCGCTGCGCGGCCGGGTGCGAGGGGGCCACCACCACGCCGACCCGTTCCGGCGCCAGCTCACGCACCTGCCAGCCCCGGGGCCACGGCCCCTGCGCCAGCAGCAGGACCGCATCCAGTGCGGCCTGCGCCTCGGTGAAGCTGCCATCCAGCGCCGACCACTGCAGGCGTACGCCGGGCAGGGCGGCCTGCAGTGCGGGCAGGCGCGGGATCATCCAGCGGGCCAGCACGCTGCCGCTGCAGCCCAGCACCAGCGCCGGGGCCGCCGTCGGCCGCCGCAGTTCGCGCACGCAGTCTTCGATGCCGCTGAAGGCCTCGCTGCACGCGGCCTGCAGGCGCGTGCCCGCAGCGGTCAGGCGCAGGCCGCGACCGGCACGCTGGAACAGCGCCAGGCCGAGGTGGTCTTCCAGCAGCTTCAGCTGGCGGCTGACCGCACCGTGGGTAACGTGCAGGTCCTGCGCGGCGCGGCCAACCCCGCCCAGGCGGGCGGTGGCCTCGAACGCGCGCAGCGCCTTGAGCGGTGGCAGCAGGGAGCGGCTCATGTGAGATTTCCTGACGATATGCGCCAGATAATATCCATTTTCCGGTCACGACCCGTGCGCTAGAGTATCCACCTGTCTCGAACCAGCGGTCGCTTCCATGTCTGCCTCCCCCATTGCCGACTACCACGCCTTCCCGGATGCCCAGGGCCATTTCGGCCGCTACGGCGGCAGCTTCGTTGCCGAAACCCTGGTCGGCCCGCTGCAGGAACTGGCCCAGGCCTATGACCAGGCCCGCCAGGACCCGGCTTTCCAGGCCGCCTACGACCGCGACCTGGCCCACTACGTGGGCCGGCCGAGCCCGATCTACCACGCCCAGCGCCTGAGCGACCATGTCGGCGGCGCGCAGATCCTGCTCAAGCGCGAAGACCTGAACCACACCGGCGCGCACAAGATCAACAACACCATCGGCCAGGCGCTGCTGGCGGCGCGGATGGGCAAGAAGCGCATCATCGCTGAGACCGGCGCCGGCCAGCACGGCGTGGCCAGCGCCACCGTTGCCGCGCGGCTGGGCCTGGAATGCGTGGTGTACATGGGCGCCACCGACATCGAGCGGCAGAAGATCAACGTCTACCGCATGAAGCTGCTCGGCGCGACGGTGGTGCCGGTCACCTCCGGCTCGGCCACCCTGAAGGACGCGCTCAACGAAGCGATGCGCGACTGGGTGACCAATGTGCAGGACACCTTCTACATCATTGGTACGGTCGCCGGCCCGGATCCCTATCCGCGCATGGTGCGCGATTTCAACGCCATCGTCGGCCGCGAAGCGCGCGAGCAGATGCTGGCCGAGTACGGCCGCCTGCCCGATGCGATCACCGCCTGCGTCGGCGGCGGCAGCAATGCCATCGGCCTGTTCCATGCCTTCCTCAATGATCGCCAGGTCGAGATCGTCGGCGCCGAAGCCGCAGGTGATGGCATCAGCACCGGCCGCCACGCCGCGTCGATCGCCGCCGGTCGTCCCGGCGTGCTGCATGGCAACCGCACCTATGTGCTGTGCGACGACGACGGCCAGATCATCGAGACCCATTCGGTGTCGGCCGGCCTGGACTATCCGGGTGTCGGCCCCGAGCACGCATTCCTGGCCGATACCGGCCGTGCGCGCTACCTCGGTATCACCGATGAAGAAGCGCTGCAGGCCTTCCACCTGCTGGCGCATACCGAGGGCATCCTGCCGGCGCTGGAGTCCAGCCATGCGCTGGCACAGGCGATCAAGCTGGCGCGTGAGCGTCCGCGTGACCAGATCGTGCTGTGCAATCTGTCCGGCCGTGGCGACAAGGACGTGCATACCATCGCTGCGCGCGAAGGGCTGGTGCTGTGAGCGCGCTGCTGCGCAACAGTGGCGTGCTGCTGCTGGCGCTGGGGTTGGCCGCGTGCCAGCCGCCGGAGCCGCCGCTGCTGGCGCCGGCCGCCAAGGCCACCACGCAGCCGGCACAGCAGCCGGCCGCCAACGATGACCTCGACCCGATGGCGCGTGCGCCGATCGTCGATCCGCCGTCCATGGAAGATACGGACAGCGATGGCGCGCCCGCGGTGGTCTCGGTGGCGCTGGACCATGCCGGCGAGGTGCTGATCGGCCAGCATATGACCGATCTGAAGGCACTCGGGCCGTGGACCGCGCAAGGGGCGGTCGAAGCCATCGGCGGCAGTTGCGAGTACTACGACGGCAAGGGGCTGCCGCCCGGCGTGTCGATGATGACCGATGAAGATCGCGTCGTCCGTTTCGATCTCGGCCTGGATCCGGAGAGCGGGGCGCCGACCCAGCAGCCCGGGCCATTCGGCCTGCGCGTCGGCATGACCCGCGCCCAGGCCATGGCCCAGTTCCCGAAGCCGTCGGTATCCAGCCCGCATGCCTACGACGGTGACCAGGGCGAGTACCTCACCTGGCAGGACCCGGGTTCGGACCTGGGTATCCGCGTGGAACTGTTTGAAGGGAGGGTCACCCAGATGTACTGGGGAACCAGCGATGCGATTGAACTGATTGAAGGATGTGCCTGAAATGTCCGTATCCCGACTCGATGCCTGTTTCCAGCGTCTGCGCGAACAGCAGCGCAAGGCGCTGATCCCCTTCGTCACGGCCGGTGATCCCTCGCTGGAAGCCACCGTGCCGGTCATGCACGCACTGGTCGATGCCGGCGCCGACGTGATCGAACTGGGCGTGCCGTTCTCCGACCCGATGGCCGATGGCCCGACCATCCAGCGCAGCTCCGAGCGCGCGTTGGCGCGCGGTGCTGGCAGCCGCTACGTGCTGCAGGCCGTGGCGCAGTTCCGCGAGCGCGATGCGCAGACCCCGGTGGTGCTGATGGGCTACCTGAACCCGGTGGAGATCCACGGTTACGCGGCCTTCGCCAAGGCCGCCGTGGACGCCGGCGTGGATGGCGTGCTGCTGGTCGACCTGCCGCCGGAAGAAGCGGGCGAGGCCCTGCAGGCGTTCGACGCAGCCGGCCTGGCGCTGGTCCTGCTGGCGTCGCCGACCACCAGCGAGGCGCGCGCCGACAAGCTGCTGGCGTTGGCCCGTGGCTATCTCTACTACGTCAGCTTTGCCGGTGTCACCGGTGCGTCCGAGCGCCTTGACAGCGATGCCGCCAGTGCCCGCCTGCAGGCGTTGCGCGCGCGCGCGTCGGTGCCGGTGGTGGCGGGCTTCGGCATCAAGGATGCCGACAGTGCCGCGGCGATGGCCCGCCAGGCCGACGGCGTGGTGGTGGGCAGCGCGCTGGTGGCGGCGCTGGCCGAAGCGGGCTCGGCGGAAGAGGCCGCGCAGCGCGCCCGGGCCTTCCTCGCCCCGCTGCGGGAGGCGCTGGACGCGTAACAGGACGACCGGCCGCTGGCCGGCATCGTCCATACCCGCCTGCGCGCAGGGGCTGCCGGCCAGCGGCCGGCACTACCCATCGGTCCAAACACAATGGTTGCCGGCCAGCGGCCGGCACTACCCCACACCTAAACGTACGTCCCAGCATGGTTTTTTCCGGCGGCCCCGTGGCCGGCAAGGGGGTGCACGGGCGGGGAAAGCGGAGCTAGACTGTCCGCCTTTGCGGCCCCTGGGCCGCCCTGAACGGAAGTGTCCTCCCGCATGAGTTGGCTCAGCAAGTTGATGCCGTCCGGCATCCGCACCGACAACACCCCCAGCAAGAAGCGCAGTGTCCCCGAGGGCCTGTGGGAAAAGTGCAGCAACTGCGGCAGCGCGTTGTACCGTCCGGAACTGGAAGAGAACCTGGAAGTCTGCCCGAAGTGCGGCCATCACATGGCGATCCGTGCGCGTGCGCGCCTGGCCGCCCTGTTCGACGCCGACAGCACCACCGAGATCGGTGCGCGCCTGGGCCCGACCGACCTGCTCAAGTTCAAGGACCAGAAGAAGTACAGCGAGCGCATCAAGATCGCGCAGAAGAACACCGGCGAGTACGACGCGCTGATCGCCATGCGTGGCCTGCTCAAGGGCCGTGCGCTGGTGGCATCGTCCTTCGACTTTGCCTTCATGGGCGGCTCGATGGGCTCGGTGGTCGGCGAGCGTTTCGCACTGGCCGCGGAAACCGCGGTCGAGATCGGTGCGCCCTACGTGTGCTTCTCGCAGAGTGGTGGCGCGCGCATGCAGGAAGGCCTGTTCTCGCTGATGCAGATGGCCAAGACCTCGGCGGCGCTGGGCAAGCTTCGTGAAGCCGGCCTGCCGTACATCTCGGTGCTGACCCATCCGACCACCGGCGGCGTGTCGGCCTCGTTCGCGATGCTGGGCGACATCAACATCGCCGAGCCGCAGGCGCTGATCGGCTTCGCCGGCCCGCGCGTGATCGAGCAGACCGTGCGCGAGAAGCTGCCGGAAGGCTTCCAGCGCTCGGAGTTCCTGCTGGAGCATGGTGCCATCGACCAGATCTGCGACCGCCGCGAAATGCGCGACCGCCTGTCCGATCTGCTGGCAATGCTGGGCCGTCAGCCGGCGCCGGAGGTGGCTTGATGGGAGGCCGCAAGTACTTCGGTACTGATGGCATCCGTGGGCGGGTCGGCCAGGGCGTGATCTCGGCCGACTTCGTGCTGCGCCTGGGCAATGCCCTGGGCCGTGTCCTGGTCGCCCAGCGCGGCCAGGACGGGCGCCGGCCGATCGTGGTGATCGGCAAGGACACCCGCATTTCCGGCTACATGTTCGAAGCGGCACTGGAAGCCGGCCTGGTCGCCGCCGGTGCCGACGTGCAGCTGCTGGGGCCGATGCCGACCCCGGCGGTGGCGTTCCTGACCCGCACGCTGGGCGTGGATGCCGGCATCGTCATCAGTGCTTCGCACAACCCGCACTACGACAACGGCATCAAGTTCTTCTCCGCCCAGGGCGAGAAGCTCGACGATGCCACCGAGCTGGCCCTGGAAGCGGCGCTGGACGTTCCGTTCACCACCGCCGAATCGGAAAAGCTGGGCAAGGCGTCGCGTGCGCGCGAGGCGGTCGGCCGCTACATCGAGTTCTGCAAGGCCAGCGTGCCGCGCGCGTTCGACCTGCGTGGCGTACGCCTGGTGCTTGATTGTGCGCACGGCGCCACCTACCAGATCGCACCGCTGCTGTTCCGCGAGCTGGGCGCCGAGGTGATCGGCATTGGTGCCGAGCCCAACGGCGTCAACATCAACGCCGGTGTGGGTTCCACCCATATCGACAACCTGGCGGCCAAGGTCCGCGAAACCCGCGCTGATCTCGGCATCGCCTTCGATGGCGATGGTGACCGCGTGCTGATGGCCGATGACCAGGGCAATCCGGTCGACGGCGATGACCTGCTGTACATCCTGGCCCGTGCATGGAAGGCCGAAGGCCGCCTGCGCGGCCCGGTGGTCGGCACGCTGATGAGCAACTACGGTGTGGAGAAGGCATTCGCCGACCTGCAGATTCCGTTCGTGCGCAGCAATGTCGGCGATCGCTACGTGCACCAGGCGCTGATGGAAGGCGGCGGCGTGCTCGGCGGCGAAGCCTCCGGCCACCTGCTGTGCCTGGACCGGGCCACCACCGGTGACGGCATCGTCAGCGCGCTGCAGGTACTGGTGGCGCTGCGCAACAGCGGGCAGACCCTGCGTCAGGCGCTGAAGGGGCTGGTGCGGGTGCCGCAGAAGACGGTCAACGTGCGGCTGGGCAATGTCTCGGCCAAGGCCACGGTGCAGGCCGACAGCGTGCAGGCCGCGCTGGCCGTCGCGCAGCAATCGGTGGCTGGCCGTGGTCGTGCATTCCTGCGCCCGTCCGGTACCGAGCCGGTGGTGCGGGTCACGGTCGAGGCCGATGATGCAACGCTGATGCAGGACACGCTGGACCGCCTGTCCGCTGCGGTGCGCGACGCCGCCGCCTGAGCCCGGCGACGGTACAACCTGGCACCCCGACATGGCCGCTTCTGCGGCCATGTCGCTTTCCAGCACCACTGACTGAACCGATCGCGACCCGTGATCACGTTCAGCTGCGGCTGTGCGCTTTGTGACGCGCTTTGAACGATGCGCGGCGTATCCCCGGCATCAGGATCCCTGCATCGACGCACGCGATGCGCAGGCGGGGGCCCGGTCGGAGCGGACCACGCTCCATCCTTCTTCCTTCGTTGCAAGGACCATGACCATGAACACCTCACTGCGCTACAGCCGCCGCCTGCTGGCAGGTGCGCTGCTGGTGCTGCCGCTGCTGGGCGGTGTCTCCATTGCCAGTGCCGAACGTCGCCCCGAAGGCGGGCCGCATATGACCGCCCCACGCGAGGAGCCCATGCGCGCGCCGTGGGGCTATCCGCGAATGGAGCGGCCACGTGAGCTGGGCAATGCACGACCGGTGTTCCGTGAAGACTACCGGCACAATTTCCGTGCCGACCATGCCTTCCGCATCGGCCCGTACCATCCGCCAGTCGGCTACGCCTACCAGCGTTGGCATTACGGTCAGATTCTGCCGCGCCCCTACTGGGTCGGAGACTACATCCTCAACGACTTCTGGCTGTTCGGCCTGGACATGCCGCCGATGGGCTACGAATGGGTTCGCTACGGTCCTGATGCGCTGCTGATCAACACGGGCAACGGCGAGATCGTGCAGGTCGTCTACGGGCGATTCTTCTGACTGACAGAACCTGCCTGCGTCACGGCGCAGGCAGGTGCAGTCGTTCGTTCACGGGCGTGTCGGTGGCGCTTGGGCCGGCATTTCCCGCTGCCACTTCCAGGTGTCACGACACATGTCGGACAGCGAGTGACGGGCCTTCCAGCCCAGCTCGCGCAGCGCCAGCGAGGCGTCGGCGAAGCTGACCGCGATGTCGCCATTGCGTCGCGGGACGATGCGGAACGGAATCCGAATGCCGGTGACCTGCTCGAAGGCCTGGATCAGTTCCAGCACGCTGTGGCCCTGGCCGGTGCCGAGGTTGAGCGTGATGCTGCGTCGCTGGTCGCGCAGGAACTGCAGGGCCAGCACGTGGGCGCTGGCCACATCCTGCACATGGATGTAGTCGCGTACGCCGGTGCCGTCATGGGTCGGATAGTCATCACCGAAGACCTGGACTTCCGGCAGCAGGCCAGCAGCGACCTGCGCGATGTAGGGCATCAGGTTGCTCGGCGTGCCGTGCGGCAGCTCACCGATCAATGCCGTGTCATGTGCGCCCACCGGATTGAAGTAGCGCAGCGTCGCCACGTGCAGGTCCTGGCCCGTCGCGACCAGGTCCGCGAGCAGCTGCTCCACCACCAGCTTGGTACGGCCGTAGGGCGTCATTGCACAGGTTGAAGCGGACTCGGCCACCGGGCAGTGCTCCTGGTTGCCGTACACGGTGGCGGAGGAGCTGAAGACCAGCAGCGTCACCCCCGCATCCTGCATCGCACCGAGCAGGGCAATCGTGCCGCTGATGTTGCTGTCGAAGTACTGCAGGGGCACCTTCTGCGATTCGCCCACGGATTTGAGCGCCGCGAAGTGCAGCACGGCATCGATCGCATGCTGCTGCATCAGGGCGGCCATGCGCGGTCGATCACGGATGTCAGCCTGCACGAACACCGGCGCCGTGCCGGTGATCCGTCCGATGCGCTCGACGACGCTGGCGTCGCTGTTGTACAGCGAGTCCACGATGACGACGTCGTGTCCCTGCTGCAGCAGCTCGACGCATGCATGCGAGCCGATATAGCCAGCGCCGCCGGTCACCAGTACGTTCATTGCCTTCACTGTTCCTTCGAATCCATTCAAGAAGCGGGTGCTGCCGATCACAGGGATAGGCGCCTCTGCGCCGTTTACGGGCCCGGCACCATCTTCTTCTGCCGGGCCTTGAAGCCGTTGAAGATCGGCGCGATCAGCGGGTTGTAGCTCCAGGCGATGCGTTTGCGCAGCCAGCTGGCCGGGCGGTTGCGGATCGCGAAACGGTAGATGCGCTCCGGATCTCCACCCACCACGTTGCGGCCGAACGGATGGGTGGTATGCAGGTAGCGGAAGCCCTGTTCGCGCGCCACTTCGATGTAGTCATCGTCGAAGTCGCCATAGGGCCAGCACAGCGTGTCGGAGACTTCGCCGAGCTTCTCCAGCAGCGTCTGCCTGGCCATCGCCAGGTCACCGCTGATGCCTTCGCGGCGCTGCCCACGATCCAGGTCGTCACGCTTCAGCCAGCGGGTGTGGCTGTGGGTATGGCAGTGGACCTCGAACGTGCCGGCTTCGATCGCCGCGCGCGCTTCGCTCCAGCGCATCATCACTTCGTCGCTGCGGCCCTGCTTGTAGATCAGGTCTTCGCAGGCACGGTGCTCCGGCGTAACCGGCAGCTCGGCGCCTTCGATGCCGGCGTGCGGGCGCACCGGGCCTTCGTGCATCCAGCCGGTGACCACGAACACCACCGCATGCATGCCGTACTTCTGCAGGATCGGGTGGGCGTAGACCCAGTTGTCCAGGTAGCCGTCATCGAACGTGATCACGATCGACTTGCGCGGTACCGGCTTGCCGGCAAGGAAGTCGGCGTACTGGTCCAGCGTCAGCGATGTCCAGCCGGTACGTGCGAGCCAGGCGATCTGGCTCTCGAAGTTCTCCGGGGATACGGTGATCATGCCCGGCGAGTTGCTGACATGGTGGTGCATCAGCACCGGTACGGTTCTGGCATTAGCCATGACCCAGCTCCTTCAACCATTGGAGGTAATAATTTTCGGTGGCCTCGCCATGGCCGGCCGCGCTGAACCGCGCAGTGCTGCGGATCCAGTCCCAACCGGCACGGCCCATCTGCCGCCGACGTTCCGGATCGTCCACCAGCAGGCGCAATGCGCCGGTGAGGGCGGCGTCATCGCCCAGCCGGGTGAGGATGGCATTGCTACCTTCCACCAGCATTTCAGGCACGCCGCCAACGCGGTGCGAGACGATCGGCAGCGCTGCCTGCGCGGCTTCGAGGAACACCGTGCCCGAAGCCTCCTTGTGGGTGGCCAGGGCAAAGACGTCGAAACCGGCCATCAGCCGGTGGGCGTCGCTGCGGAAGCCGAGCAGATGCACCTGCTGCTCCAGGCCGAGTTCGCTGCGCAGGGCCTGCAGGCGGCCCATCACCGGCTCGCCGTCGCCTATCACGCACAGGTGAAGATCCGGGTTGGCTTTGCACAAGGGTGCAATGGCATGCAGCAGTTCGGCATGGCCCTTGGCTTCGCGCAGCACGGCCACGCAGCCGACCACGATGTCGCGCTCGGCGAAACCGAGTTCGGCACGCACCTGTGCACGGGTGTCCTGCAGGCTTGTCCAGGGATCGCCCTGCTCGGCGCCGTCCCAGCGTGGCGGCGTCGCCATCGGCGGCACGATGCCGATGCGCTCTGCGGCGATGCCACGGTCGACCAGCAGCTGCTTGACGAAGTCGCTGACGGTGATGATCCGGTGCGGCAGGCCGGTATAGGTCAGCAGTGAGTTGACCGGGCTCATCAGGTGGCGCGAGCGCACCACCAGCGGTGTGCCGCCGAGGCGTGCACCGGCCGCGGCTATCAATGCATCACGGCGGCTGGTGGTGTTGACCACGTCATAGCGCTCGCGGCGCACCAGTCGCGAGACCGACCAGATGCCGCGCAGCAGGCGCGGCAGGCCGCCCATGCGCAGGGTGTGCACGGTGAAGCCATCATCGCGTGCAAGCTGGGCCAGTCGCGCCTCGGGCTGGCACAGCAGCGCCACCTCGTGGCCACGCGCGCGCATCACCTGCATGTGGCGGAAGATGTAGATCTCCTGCCCGCCCATTCCCTTGGCGGCTTCGGTGTGCAGGATGCGCAGCGGACGGTTCATGCGGGATCGATCCTTGAGGGTCAGCGGTTGCGGAAGCGGGTCAGCGCTTCCCATGCAGTGCGTACGGCGGCTGCGTCGGGCGCCTGCTGCGGCAGCGGGCGGTAGTGCAGGTCCAGGGCGGTGGCGTTGCCGAATTTGTCGAACACGTAGATGGCGTCGCCATGGCGTATCGCACGCTGCGACCAGCTTTCGACCACCAGGGCGCGCTGGCCCTGCGGCTCGGCCAGCAGGTCCTGGCCGGTGCTGTAATCGCCCAGCGCGTTCTCGCAGCCCAGTGCGTGGCGCATCAGCGTCGGCACCCAGTCTTCGTGCGAGCTGGTGCGTGCGTCGTGGCCAGCGGCCTTGCCCGGCCAATGCAGCACGAACGGGACCTGCAGCTGGTAGTCGGAGAAGTTGCCGTTGTGGCCCCAGTAATTCAGCTTGAGGTCGTTGAACTCTTCGGCATGGTCACCGGTGACCAGCACGATGGTGTCCTCGGCCAGGCCCTGTGCACGCAGGTCGTCGAGCAGCGTGCCGATCAGGCTGTCGGCATAGTGCACGGCGGTGCGGTAGCGGTTGAGTTCCGGCGTCGGATCATGCTCCGGGCCGAACTTGAGGAAGTCGATGTCCGCGGCCATCGGCGTCGCCACCGGCGGGTAGCCGTCGGGCATGTGGTAGGGCGCATGGGTGGAGTCGAGGAACACGAAGCCGAACCACGGGCGCTGCGCGGCCTGGCTGGCGCGGATGTCCTGCTGCAGTGCACTGATGATCGCGCGGTCGCGGCCGTCGGACTTCAGTGCCGACGGCCCCTGGTGCAGCTGGTCGCGCACATCGGCGAACACGGTGCGGTCGAATTCCGGGCTGTACATCGGCGCGCTGCCGTACAGGTGCAGGTCGTAGCCCTGCTGGCCCAGCACCTGGAACAGCTGCGAGCCACGCTGCTCGTCAAGCATGCTTGGCCAATAGCCGCCGGGCAGGCCGTAGAGCAGCCCGAACAGGCCGTAGCGGGTGGCATTGCCGGTGCTGAAATGGTGGTCGAACACGCGCGCATCCTGCGCCAGCGCCGACGCGTTGGGCATCAGCTGCGGTGTCAGCACATCGTGGCGCAGCGACTCCAGTACCACCATCAGTACATTGGGGCGATGTGGGCTCTGGCAGCGCAGCGGATGCAGCGGGTACAGCAGCTGCGCATGGCGCGGGTCGGGCAGGCCGGCATGCTGCTGGCTGACCACGCCCAGGCGCCGCATGAAGCTCTTGGCCGTGATCGGCTGTGCCCACGGCAGGTAGTTCCACTGCGCGATCACATCGCGGTCGCCGCGGGCGTCGTAGTAGGCCGTGGCGACCTGGCCGCCGCCCATCAGCAGCGCGACCACCGCCCAGGCCTGCAGCACCCGTCGACGGCGCGGCGCGGCCGGCAGCAGTTTCCAGCACGCCCAGGCCAGCAGGCCCTCGGCGGTGAAGACTGCGGCAACCAGCAGGCCGACCTGCAGCCAGGTCTTCCAGGACAGGGCAACCTGGTCCTGCAGTGCGCCGCCGAACACCATGTTCACGACCATGGCATTGAGGTGGAAGCGGTACAGGGTGAAGACCTTGGCGTCGACCAGCAGCAGGCACAGCCACAGGCCCTGCAGCACGACCGCGCTGATGCTCAGCGTACGCGCACTGCGCGGCCACAGGCCCAGCAGCAACGGCAGCAGGCCGGCCAGCGCACCGAATGCGAGCAGGTGGCCGGGCAGGGCGACCGCCAGATAGGCCAGGCCGGCGCCGCCGCCCGGATTGTCACGCAGCGGTACATTGCCCAGCGTAATCGCCGCGGCCAGAACTGCATTGCCGGCGATGAACAGCGACCACCAGGCCAGCCGGCGCCAGCGCCGGGCGGAACCTGCATTGTCGGGGGTGGCAGAGGCGGCTGCGGGCATGTCGGGGCAGGTTCAGGGGGCGCGGGGAAAGGGGCGGGGCCGAACGTGACGGAAGCGTTACGCCGCGCGCGGGTCGCGCATTGTATCGGTTTGTTTCTTCGTATCGAGTGGCGTCCCCCGGGCGATCTGTCACAATGTTCAGGCGGGCCATGAATGCGCTGGCCCCTTCAGACCCAACGACAAGCCAGGAACCGCTGTGAGCCAGATCCCCACCCTCGACATCACCCGTTTCGACAGCGACCGCGAGGCCTTCGTGGCCGAGCTGGGCGCGGCCTATCGCCAATGGGGATTCGCGGGCATCCGCAACCACGGCATCCCGCAGGCCGACATCGACGCGGCCTACGATGCCTTCAAGGCCTTCTTCGCCCTGCCGGAAGAGGTCAAGCGCAAGTACCACGTGGCCGGCAGCGGCGGCGCCCGCGGCTACACCCCCTTCGGCGTGGAGACTGCCAAGGGCTCCAAGCACTTCGACCTGAAGGAGTTCTGGCACATCGGCCGCGAGATCGCCGACGACTCCAAGTACCGTGACGTGATGGCGCCGAACCTGTGGCCGACCGAGGTCGAAGGTTTCCGTGAGCGCGGTTACGGCCTGTATCAGGCGCTGGACAACCTGGGGTCGCGCGTGCTGTCCGCGCTGGCCCTGCACATCGGCCTGCCGGAAGACTTCTTCGCCGACAAGACCAACTTCGGCAACTCGATCCTGCGCCCGATCCACTACCCGCCGATCACCACCGACGACATTCCGAACGTGCGTGCCGGTGCCCACGGCGACATCAACTTCATCACCCTGCTGGTCGGCGCCAGTGCCGCGGGCCTGGAAGTGCAGTCGCATGAAGGCGAGTGGGTGCCGTTTACGTCAGATGCGGACACCATCGTGGTCAACATCGGCGACATGCTGCAGCGCCTGACCAACCACGTGTATCCGTCGACCATCCACCGCGTGGTCAACCCCCCGGGTGACCTGGCGCGCCAGCCGCGCTACTCGGTGCCGTTCTTCCTGCACCCGAACCCGGACTTCCTGATCGACGTGCTGCCCTCGTGCATCACCGCGGAGAACCCGAGCCGGTACCCGGAGGCGATCACCGCCCACGGCTTCCTCGAGGAACGCCTGCGCGAGATCAAACTGAAGTAATGAGAAGGCCGCCGAAAGGCGGCCTTTTTCTTTGCAGGGCTGCGCCCTGCACCCGCAGAGGCTGAAGCCAGAGCCAAAGCCAAAGCCAAAGCGGCTCTGGGTTTCTACTGGTTGGGCGGGGCGGTGTGGGTTGGCAGGACACGCCGTGAACCCGTCCCTGGGGGCTCGATGGCGCCATCCATGGCGCCAACGGTCCTGCCAACCCACACCGCCCCACCCCCGACAGTTTCCCGGTGACGGTGGGTAAATCGCGATTTCCGGTAGGTGTCGACCTTGGTCGACACGCTAGATCCAGGCCATGGGTGTGGGGTAGGGGTCAGATCCCTTTTCCGCAGGAAAAGGGATCTGACCCCGGCAGCTACCCGCAATGCCGCTTTTGCTTTTGATCTTCTTATTTCTTTCCGTGGTGGGCGGAACCGCCGGAATGTGTCAGAGGCCGGGCGGGTGGGGATGGCGGGGGTGTCCGCGGCATGGATGCCGCGGCCAAGCCCCCAGGGGTGAGGGCGCTTTGCTTGCGAAGCACTGCTTCGCAAGCGTCCGAACGCACAGCCGCCAGCGGCTGGGCCGGCCTGGGGGTTTACGGCGTCCCCCGCCATCCCCACCCGCCCGGCCCGGCCCACCAACCCAACCGGACTCTCCGCGACCCACCCAGCCCAGCCGGCCCGCCACGAGGGGCTGCGCCGTTGGCTGAAAATCCATGTAACCGCTTACACGGAAACGGATTTTTGCCGTAGCGGGTATCATGACCGGCTGACTTCACACAGGAGCCACCCGCTCATGCGCCGCAAGATCGTCGCCGGAAACTGGAAGCTGCATGGCAGCCGTCAATTCGCCAATGAACTGCTGGGGCAGGTGGCCGCCGGGCTGCCGCTGGAGGGGGTGGACGTGGTGATCCTGCCGCCGCTGCCGTACCTGGGCGAGCTGGTCGAGGACTTCGGCGAGACCGGCCTGGCCTTCGGCGCGCAGGACGTGAGCAGCAACGAGAAGGGCGCCTATACCGGCGAGGTCTGCGCGGCCATGCTGGTCGAGGTCGGGGCCCGCTATGGCCTGGTCGGCCATTCCGAGCGCCGCCAGTACCACCATGAAAGCAGCGAGCTGGTCGCGCGCAAGTTCGCCGCCGCCCAGCATGCCGGCCTGGTGCCGGTGCTGTGCGTGGGCGAGACCTTGGAGCAGCGCGAGGCCGGGCAGACCGAAACGGTCATCGCCAGCCAGCTGGCGCCGGTGCTGGAGCTGGTCGGCGCGGCCGGTTTCGCCAAGGCCGTGGTTGCCTACGAGCCGGTCTGGGCCATCGGCACCGGTCGTACCGCCAGCAAGGAGCAGGCACAGCAGGTGCACGCGTTCATCCGTGGCGAAGTCGCGCGTATCGATGCTAGAATCGCTGATTCACTGCCCATTGTTTACGGCGGTAGCGTGAAGCCCGACAATGCCGGGGAACTGTTCGCGCAGCCGGATGTCGATGGTGGGCTGGTCGGCGGCGCCTCCCTGGTGGCCGCGGACTTCCTGGCCATCGCACGGGCGGCGGCCGCGAACTAATCCTAGAAGTATTGTCCGAGGGCGGTTTCCAATGCTGATGTTGATCCTCAATGTCGTCTACGTGCTGGTCGCTGTGGCCATGATCGCGCTGATCCTGATGCAGCGTGGCTCGGGTGCGGCGGCGGGTTCGGGCTTTGGTGCCGGTGCCTCGGGTACGGTGTTCGGTGCGCGCGGCGCCTCGAACTTCCTGTCCAAGTCGACCAAGTGGCTGGCTGTCGTGTTCTTTGGCATCAGCCTCTTCATGGCCTGGTATGCCGGTCACGGCACCCGCCCGGCGGCTGACCAGGACCTGGGCCTGATGTCCGCCCCGGCGGCGACCGCTCCGGCGGCTCCGGCGGGCGAACTGCCGGCCGTTCCGAAGGCCGATGCGGTCCCGGCCGCCCCGGTTCCGGCCGCGAATGTGCCGGCTAAGGCGGAATCTTCGGTTTCTGGTGAAGAAAAGCCTTCGGAAGGCTCCCAGAAAGACTGAAGCCGGTTACAATACGCGGCGCATCGGGAACATAGTCTGATGTGATCGTTTGCCCAGGTGGCGGAATTGGTAGACGCACTACCTTGAGGTGGTAGCGACGCAAGTCGTAGGGGTTCGAGTCCCCTCTTGGGCACCATTTGTAAGTAAAGCGGGTTCGTCTGGCGCGCAAGGCGCCAGGCAGATTCCCGTCCACTCCCCCATGCCAAAGCGCCTGCAGGCGCAGCGGCAGAGGCAAGAGAGAATCGCTGTGCTGGCCGAATATTTGCCGTCTCTGCTGTTTCTGATCGTTGCCACCGGTATCGGCATTACGCTGATGCTGGTTGGTCGATTCCTCGGTCCCCGCCGCCCCGATCTGGAAAAGCTGTCGCCGTACGAGTGCGGCTTCGAGGCCTTCGAAGACGCGCGCATGAAGTTCGACGTGCGCTACTACCTGATCGCGATCCAGTTCATCGTCTTCGACCTGGAAATCATCTTCATCGTGCCGTGGACCCAGGTCTTCATGGAACTGGGCGCCCGTTCGCTCATCACCATGGGCCTGTTCGTCGGCATGCTGTTCCTCGGTTTCATTTACGTCTGGAAGAAGGGAGCGCTGGAATGGGAGTGATTCAGACTCTCGATGGCCTCATGAACAACCCGTCGCCGGAAGGCCGGGTTGATGACATCCTGCGGCCGGAAGGCGACAACCCGCTGCTGGAAAAGGGCTTCGTCACCACCAGCGTCGACGCACTGCTGAACTGGGCGCGCACCGGCTCGATGTGGCCGATGACCTTCGGCCTGGCCTGCTGCGCGGTCGAGATGATGCACGCCGGCGCCGCGCGCCTGGACCTTGACCGCTACGGCGTGGTGTTCCGCCCGTCGCCGCGTCAGTCCGACGTGATGATCGTGGCCGGTACCCTGGTCAACAAGATGGCCCCGGCGCTGCGCAAGGTCTACGACCAGATGCCGGACCCGAAGTGGGTCATCTCGATGGGTAGCTGCGCCAACGGCGGTGGCTATTACCACTACTCCTATTCTGTCGTGCGCGGCTGTGATCGCGTGGTGCCGGTGGACGTCTACGTCCCGGGCTGCCCGCCGACCGCCGAGGCGCTGGTGTACGGGATCCTGCAGCTGCAGAAGAAGATCTGGCGTACACAGACCATCGCCCGCTGACCCCTTCACCTGACAAGAGCGCGCCAAGCCCCCATGGCAGAGCAAGCATCCTTCATCGACCGACTCTCCGCACGTTTCGCAGGTGCGAAGGTCATCGTGGTCGAACCCCGCGGCGAAGTGACGCTGGAAGTGCCTGCCGCCGAGTGGCACGCCACCGCCCTGGCGCTGCGTGACGAGTTTGGTTTCGAGCAGGCCGTGGATCTCTGCGGCGTCGACTACCTCGGTTATGGCTCCGACGAATGGGACACCGCCGACGTGTCCTCGCAGGGCTTCAGCCGTGGCGTCGAAGGCAAGGCCCAGGGCCGTTTCGCGTGGGGCGAGTTCCCCACCGAGGAAAACGGTGCCGACGGTGCCCGCCCGCAGCACATGCCGACCCAGCGTTTCGCCGTGGTCGCCCAGCTGCGTTCGTACCAGCACAACCTGATGATGCACCTGCGCTGCTTCGCCCCTGACGAAGCACTGCCGGTGGTGTCCTCGCTGACCGGCATCTGGCCGGGCCTGAACTGGTTCGAGCGCGAAGCGTTCGACCTGTACGGCGTGATCTTCGAAGGCCACCCGGACCTGCGCCGGATCCTGACCGACTACGGTTTCGTCGGCCATCCGTTCCGCAAGGACTTCCCGCTGATCGGCAATGTCGAAGTCCGCTACGACGAAGAAAAGAAGCGCGTGATCTACGAACCGGTCACCTCGGTGGAGCCGCGTGTCGGCGTGCCGCGCGTGATCCGCGACGACGCCCGCCTGCAGACCGCAGAAGGTGAGCGCGCGCAGGAGGCAGTGAAGTGAGCCACGTACACCAGGCCGGCGAAGCGTTCGCCAGCAATGCCGCCGAAAGCCGGCAGGAAATCCGCAACTACACCATGAACTTCGGCCCGCAGCATCCGGCCGCTCACGGTGTGCTGCGCCTGATCCTGGAAATGGACGGCGAGACCATCATGCGCGCCGACCCGCACGTGGGTCTGCTGCACCGTGGTACCGAGAAGCTGGCCGAGTCCAAGCCGTTCAACCAGTCGATCGGCTACATGGATCGCCTGGATTACGTGTCGATGATGTGCAACGAGCACGCCTACGTGCGCGCGATCGAGACCCTGATGGGCATCGAGGCGCCGGAGCGTGCGCAGTACATCCGCACCATGTACGACGAAATCACCCGCATCCTCAACCACCTGATGTGGCTGGGTTCCAACGCGCTCGACCTGGGTGCGATGGCGGTGATGCTGTACGCCTTCCGCGAGCGCGAAGAGCTGATGGACTGCTACGAAGCGGTCTCCGGCGCGCGCATGCACGCGGCGTACTACCGTCCGGGCGGTGTCTACCGCGACCTGCCGGACCACATGCCGAAGTACAAGGAATCGCGCTGGCACAAGGGCAAGGCGCTGAAGCAGCTCAATGCTTCGCGCGAAGGCTCGCTGCTGGACTTCCTGGAGAACTTCACCGTCGAGTTCCCCAAGCGCATCGACGAATACGAAACCCTGCTGACCGACAACCGTATCTGGAAGCAGCGTACCGTCGGCATCGGCGTGGTCACTCCGGAACTGGCTCACCAGTGGGGCATGACCGGCGTGATGCTGCGCGGCTCGGGCATCGCCTGGGACCTGCGCAAGAAGCGTCCGTACGCCAAGTACGATGCCGTCGATTTCGACATCCCGCTGGGCAAGGAAGGCGACTGCTACGACCGCTACCTGGTCCGCGTTGCCGAAATGCGCGAGTCCAACCGCATCATCAAGCAGTGCGTGGCGTGGCTGAAGGCCAACCCCGGCCCGGTCATGGTCAAGAACTTCAAGGTCGCTCCGCCCAAGCGCGAGGACATGAAGGACGACATGGAAGCGCTGATCCACCACTTCAAGCTGTTCAGCGAAGGCTATTGCGTGCCGGCCGGTGAAACCTACGCGGCAGTGGAAGCGCCCAAGGGCGAGTTTGGCTGCTACCTGGTCTCCGATGGCGCCAACAAGCCCTTCCGCGTGCACCTGCGCGCACCGGGCTTCGCCCACCTGTCCTCGATCGATTCGATCGTGCGCGGCCACATGCTGGCCGACGTGGTGGCGATGATCGGTACCTACGACCTGGTGTTCGGCGAGGTTGACCGGTAATGCCGTCCGCCACGCCAACGCCCGCTGCAGGCAGCCGGCGCAAGCCGGCGCCGCAGTTTCTGGAATTTCACGTTATGCATTTCGCTGAGGTCGGCCGATGAAGGCGACAGGTAATTTCGAGGCGGCGCGCGACGTCGACCCGATGGTGGTGCTGAGCGACAAGACCCGCGCTCACATCGATCACTGGCTGTCCAAGTTTCCGCCGGACCGCAAGCGCTCTGCCGTGCTGCAGGGCCTGCATGCGGCCCAGGAGCAGAACGAGGGCTGGCTGACCGACGAACTGATCGCCGGCGTGGCCAAGTACCTCGACCTGCCGCCGGTGTGGGCCTACGAGGTCGCCAGCTTCTACTCGATGTTCGAGACCGAGAAGGTGGGCCGCAACAACGTGGCCATCTGCACCAACATCAGCTGCTGGCTCAATGGCGCCGAGGACATCGTCCGCCATTGCGAGAAGAAGCTGGGCATCAAGCACGGTGAATCGACCCCGGACGGCCGCGTCTACCTCAAGCGCGAGGAAGAGTGCCTGGCCGGCTGCGGTGGCGCGCCGATGATGGTCATCAACGGTCACTACCATGAGCGTCTGACCCTGGAAAAGGTCGACGAGCTGCTGGACGGGCTGGAGTAAGGGCATGGCACATCACCACGAATCCAAGGGTCCGGTCGGCCCCGCGCCGCTGCCGCACCAGGTGGTCTACACCACCCTGCATTACGACACCCCGTGGTCGTACGAAAGCTACCTGAAGACCGGTGGCTACGCCGCCCTGCGCAAGATCCTCGAAGAGAAGATCCCGCCGGAGCAGGTCATCGAGATGGTCAAGGCCTCGGGCCTGCGCGGCCGCGGTGGCGCTGGCTTCCCGACCGGCCTGAAGTGGTCCTTCATGCCCAAGGGCAACATGCAGAAGTACATCCTCTGCAACTCGGACGAATCCGAGCCGGGCACCTGCAAGGACCGCGACATCCTGCGCTACAACCCGCATTCGGTGGTGGAAGGCATGGCGATCGCCTGCTACGCCACCGGTTCGACCGTGGGTTACAACTACCTGCGCGGTGAGTTCCACCACGAGCCGTTCGAGCACTTCGAGCAGGCCCTGGCCGACGCCTATGCAAATGGCTGGCTGGGCAAGAACGTGATGGGCTCGGGCGTGGACATCGACATCTACGGTGCGCTGGGCGCCGGCGCGTACATCTGCGGCGAAGAAACCGCGCTGATGGAATCGCTGGAAGGCAAGAAGGGCCAGCCGCGCTACAAGCCGCCGTTCCCGGCCAACTTCGGCCTGTACGGCAAGCCGTCAACGATCAACAACACCGAAACCTATGGTTCGGTGCCGGCGATCATCCGCAACGGTCCGGAGTGGTTCAAGGGCCTGAGCCTGACCGCCAACGGCGGTCCGAAGTGCTTCTCGGTGTCCGGCTGCGTGCAGAACGGCGGCAACTTCGAAGTGCCGCTCGGCACCAAATTCCACGACCTGCTGGAAATGGCCGGTGGCCTGCGTCCGGGCCGCACCCTCAAGGGCGCGATCCCGGGCGGCGTGTCGATGCCGGTGCTGACCGCGGCCGAGTTGAAGGATCTGCCGATGGACTACGACACCATCCGTGCGCTGGGCTCCGGCCTGGGTTCGGGTGCGATCGTGGTGCTCGACGACAGCGTCTGCTGCGTCAAGTTCGCCTGCCGCATCAGCCAGTTCTTCCACAAGGAATCGTGCGGCCAGTGCACCCCGTGCCGTGAAGGCACCGGCTGGATGCATCGCGTGCTGGAGCGCATCGTCGCCGGCAAGGCCACGATGGAAGACCTGCACCAGCTGAAGGCGGTGGCCGGCCAGATCGAAGGCCACACCATCTGTGCGTTCGGTGAAGCGGCTGCATGGCCCATCCAGGGCTTCCTGCGCCAGTTCTGGGACGAATTCGAGTACTACATCGTCAACGGTCATTCGATGGTTGACGGCAAGAAGGTGGAGGCAGCCGCCGCATGAGCGCGCAACCCGTAAACCCGAACGTGCCACCGGACCACGTGACCATCGAAATCGATGGCAAGTCGCTGGTCGTGCCCAAGGGTTCGATGATCATCCAGGCGGCCGACAAGGCCGGCATTTCGATTCCGCGCTTCTGCTACCACGAGAAGCTGCCGATCGCCGCCAACTGCCGCATGTGCCTGGTGGACGTGGAGAAGTCGCCGAAGCCGGCGCCGGCCTGCGCCACCCCGGTGATGGACGGCATGAAGGTCGCCACCCGCAGCGAAAAGGCACTGAAGTTCCAGCGCTCGGTGATGGAGTTCCTGCTCATCAACCACCCGCTGGACTGCCCGATCTGCGATCAGGGCGGCGAGTGTGAGCTGCAGGACGTGTCGCTGGGCTATGGCCGTTCGGTCAGCCGCTTCAACGAGCGCAAGCGCGTGGTGCCGGACGAGGACATGGGCCCGCTGGTCGCCACCGAGATGACCCGCTGCATCCAGTGCACCCGCTGCGTCCGCTTCACCGCCGACGTTGCCGGTACCTACGAACTGGGTGGCATGTACCGCGGTGAGAACCTGCAGATCGGTACCTTCGACGGCAAGCCGCTGACCACCGAGCTGTCCGGCAACGTCGTCGACGTCTGCCCGGTCGGCGCGCTGACCAACAAGGTGTTCCAGTTCCGCGCCCGTCCGTGGGAACTGACCGCGCGCGAATCGCTGGGCTACCACGACGCGATGGGTTCGAACCTGTTCCTGCACGTGCGTCGCGGCGAAGTGCTGCGCACCGTGCCGCGCGACAACGAAGCCGTGAACGAGTGCTGGCTGTCCGACCGTGACCGCTACTCGCACCAGGGCCTGTACAGCGAAGACCGTGCGGTCAAGCCGCTGCGCAAGGTCAATGGCGAGTGGAAGGAAGTGAGCTGGGCCGAAGGCCTGGCCGCGGCCGCCGAGATCCTCAAGGCCAACCAGGGCGACAACCTGGGCGTGCTGGTGCACCCGTCGACCTCGAACGAGGAAGGCGCGCTGCTGGCCCGCCTGGCCAAGGGCCTGGGCTCGAGCAACATCGACCACCGCATCAACAACCGCGATTTCTCCGACGCTGCAACCGCCGAAGTGTTCGGCCTGCCGCTGGCCGAGATCGAAGGCGCTGACCGCATCGTCGTTCTGGGCAGCAACATCCGCCACGAACTGCCGCTGCTGCACGCCCGCCTGCGCAAGGCGCAGACCACCAACGGCGCGAAGATCCACGTCGTCAACCCGGTGGACTTCGACTTCGCCTTCAGCATCGCCGGCAAGCAGATCGTCGCGCCGTCGAAGTTCGCCGACGCGCTGGCCAACGCCGAGCTGCGTTCGGCGGTGCAGGGCGGCAACAACACCGTGCTGATCGTCGGTGGCATTGCCGAAAACCACCCGCAGGCTGCCGCGATCCGCGCTGCCGCGCGTGACTTCGCTGCCGCCACCGGTGCCAAGCTGTGCCGCATCCCGCAGGGCGCCAACGCCGTTGGCCTGACCCGCGCTGGCGTGCTGCCGGCCGGCAAGGACGTCGCCGCGATGCTGGCGCAGCCGCGCCAGGCCTACGTGGTGTACGGCCTGGAGCCGGGCCTGGACTTCGCCGACGCTCCCGCCGCGCGCAAGGCGCTGGCCGGTGCCCAGGTGGTGGCCTTCAGCCAGTTCGCCTGTGCTTCGACCCGCGACGTCGCCGACGTGATCCTGCCGATCGGCGCGCTGCCGGAAATCGACGCCACCCTGACCAATCTCGATGGTCGCGAGCAGTCGGCCCGTGCCGGCGGCAAGCTGCCGGGCGAGGCCCGTGAAGGCTGGCGCGTGCTGCGCGCCCTGGGCGGCGACCTGGCTGTGGCCGGTTTCGACTTCACCGACCTGGCCGGCCTGCGCGCCAGCCTGGCCCCGGTGTCGGTCACCGTTGCCGCCTCGGCACAGCCGGTGGTTGCCGGCGAAGGCCTGGAAGTGGCTTCGACCGCCGCGATCTACCGCACCGATGCGGTGGTCCGTCGCGCCCCGGCGCTGCAGTCGCATCCGCTCAACAACGCCCCGCGCATCGTGCTGAACGCTGAAGATGCCGCTCGCCTGCAGCTGCAGGAAGGGCAGATGGCCAAGGTCGGCACCGATGCCGGCAAGGCCACCCTGCCGGTGGTGGTCGACGCCCGCGTCGCTGCGGGTTCGGTCTGGATTGAATCGGGCCACGGCGCGACCGCGCCGCTGGGTGCCGCTCGCGTAACGGTGGTGGCTGCATGAACGAATTGCTGTTGAACGCGGTCGACCCGCTGCACCAGTGGCTGCTTGGCCTCGGTGACATCGGCGCGCTGATCTGGATCATCCTGAAGATCCTGGTGATCACCGTGCCGGTGATCATCTCGGTGGCCTTCTACGTGGTCTGGGAACGCAAGCTGATCGGCTGGATGCACGTCCGCCACGGCCCGATGTACGTGGGCATGGGCATCTTCCAGGCCTTCGCCGACGTCTTCAAGCTGCTGTTCAAGGAAGTGGTCCAGCCAAGCAGCGCCAACAAGGCGATCTACCTGCTGGCCCCGCTGATCACCCTGGCACCGGCCTTCGCGGCCTGGTCGGTGGTGCCCTTCGATTCGCAGATCGTGCTGTCCAATGCCAACGCCGGCCTGCTGTACCTGCTGGCGATGACCTCGCTGGGCATCTACGGCATCATCCTGGCCGGTTGGGCGTCCAACTCGAAGTATGCGTTCCTGGGTGCGATGCGCGCCTCGGCGCAGATGATCAGCTACGAAATTGCCATGGGCTTCGCCCTGGTCGGCGTGATGATCGCGTCGGGCAGCCTGAACCTGAGCAACATCGTGATGGCGCAGGCCGGCAGCTCCGGCTTCTTCGACTGGTTCCTGCTGCCGCTGTTCCCGCTGTTCGTCATCTACTGGGTGTCGGGCGTGGCTGAAACCAACCGCGCGCCGTTCGACGTGGTGGAAGGCGAATCGGAAATCGTCGCCGGCCACATGGTCGAATACTCCGGCGGTGCGTTCGCCCTGTTCTTCCTGGCCGAATACGCGAACATGATCCTGATCAGCTTCCTGATCTCGATCTTCTTCCTCGGCGGCTGGCTGAGCCCGGTGCAGGGCTGGGTCAACTTCGGCGACGTCTCGCCGCTGGTCGACTGGATCTGGAAGGGTGGTGCGCCGTGGCTGTTCGTCAAGGTGTTCTTCTTCGCCAGTGCCTACATCTGGTTCCGTGCCAGCTTCCCGCGCTTCCGCTATGACCAGATCATGCGCCTGGGCTGGAAGGTCTTCATTCCGCTGGCCATTCTGTGGATCGCGGTTACCGCCGTCATGGTGTTCTTCGGCGTGATTCAAAAGGGCGTCTAAAGTGATGAACAGGATTACCCATTACTTCAAGAGCCTGCTGCTGCTCGAACTGCTGGCCGGTCTCTGGCTGACGCTGAAGTACAGCTTCAAGCCGAAGTACACGATGATGTACCCGATGGAGAAGTTCCCGCAGTCGCCGCGCTTCCGTGGCCTGCACGCCCTGCGCCGTTATCCCAACGGTGAAGAGCGCTGCATCGCCTGCAAGCTGTGCGAAGCGGTGTGCCCGGCGCTGGCCATCACCATCGACTCGGCCAAGCGCGAAGACGGCACCCGCCGTACCACGCGCTACGACATCGACCTGTTCAAGTGCATCTTCTGTGGCTTCTGCGAAGAAAGCTGCCCGGTGGACTCGATCGTCGAAACCCACATCCTCGAGTACCACTTCGAGAATCGTGGCGAAAACATCGTTACCAAGCCGCAGCTGCTGGCCCTGGGCGACCGTCTCGAAAACGAGATCGCCGAGCGTCGCGCCGCCGATGCCGCTTACCGCTGAGGTCGAGAGATGGATTGGGTAAATATCGCTTTCTGGGTGTTCGCCATCGCGGCAACGGTTTCGGCCGGTGCGGTGATCAGCGTGCGCAACCCGGTTCACGCCGTGCTCTGCCTGGTGCTGACCTTCTTCTCCATCGCCTGCGTGTGGCTGCTGGTGGGCGCCGAGTTCCTCGGCGTGGCGCTGGTGCTGGTCTACGTCGGCGCAGTGATGGTGCTGTTCCTGTTCGTGGTGATGATGCTGGACATCGACCCCACCAAGCTGCGTGAGGGCTGGGTGCGCTACCTGCCGGTCGGCCTCATCGTCGCGGTGGCGATGCTGGTGCAGATGCTGATCCTGATCGGCGTCAAGGCCCGCTCGGTCACGCCGTTCCCGGCCGACAACGCTGCAGCGGTCGCCGCCGACAGCTCCAACGTCACCTGGCTGGCGCGCACGCTGTTCACCGAGTACCTGCTGCCGTTCGAGTTCGCCGCCGTCATCCTGACCGTGGCCGTGGTTGCCGCGGTGATGCTGACCCTGCGCCGCCGTACCGGCGTGAAGAGCCAGAACCCGGGCGAGCAGACCATGGTCAAGGCCGGCCAACGCCTGCGCATGGTGAAGATGGGCGCCGAAGCACCGGTCGTGCACAGCAACAGCAAGCCGGCCGCCGGCGAGGAGACCCAGCCGTGATTACCCTTGGCCACATGCTTGCGCTCGGCGCGGTGCTGTTCGCCATCAGCCTGGCCGGCATCTTCCTCAACCGGAAGAACGTCATCGTCCTGCTGATGTCGATCGAACTGATGCTGCTGTCGGTGAACATCAATTTCGTCGGCTTCTCGCGTCAGCTGGGCGATCCGTCCGGCCAGCTGTTCGTGTTCTTCATCCTGACCGTCGCCGCCGCGGAAGCCGCCATCGGCCTGGCGATCCTGGTGACCCTGTTCCGTACCCGCCGCACGATCAATGTCGGCGAAGTCGATTCGTTGAAGGGCTGATCCACAGATGGAAATCACTCTCTCCAAGAGTCTGTTGATCGCAGTGGTGCTTGCACCGCTGTTCGGCAGCATCATCGCCGGCCTGTTCGGTCGCCAGGTCAAGCGCTTCGGCGCGCAGACCATCACCATCCTCGGCGTCGCGGTTGCCTGCGGCCTGTCGATGTACACGCTCTACCAGCTGCTGTGGGGCGGGGCGCAGCCGTTCAACCAGAACATCTACACGTTCTTCGAAGTCGGCCAGTACTCGGCCCACGTCGGTTTCATGGTCGACAAGCTGACCGCGATGATGATGGTGGTGGTGACCTTCGTGTCGCTGCTGGTCCACATCTACACGATCGGCTACATGCAGGACGATCCGGGCTACCAGCGGTTCTTCAGCTACATCTCGCTGTTCACCTTCTCGATGCTCACCCTGGTGATGAGCAACAACTTCCTGCAGCTGTTCTTCGGCTGGGAAGCGGTGGGCTTGGTGTCGTACCTGCTGATCGGCTTCTGGTTCAAGCGCCCGACCGCGATCTTCGCCAACATGAAGGCGTTCCTGGTCAACCGCGTCGGTGACTTCGGCTTCCTGCTGGGCATCGCCGGCGTGCTGTGGGTGTTCGGCACCCTGGACTACTCGCAGGTGTTCTCGCAGGCCGGCATGCTGGCTGACCCGCGCGCCCAGCTGCAGATCTGGGACGGCACGATCCTGGGCATGCAGCTGCTGAACGAGCCGGTGATCTGGTCGATCGCCACCGTCATCTGCATCTGCCTGTTCATCGGTGCCATGGGCAAGTCGGCCCAGGTCCCGCTGCACGTGTGGCTGCCGGACTCGATGGAAGGCCCGACCCCGATCTCGGCACTGATCCACGCCGCGACGATGGTGACCGCCGGTATCTTCATGGTCACCCGCATGTCGCCGCTGTTCGAGCTGTCGCAGACCGCGCTGAACTTCGTGCTGTTCATCGGTGCCACCACCGCGTTCTTCACCGGCCTGATCGGCATCGTGCAGAACGACATCAAGCGCGTGGTCGCGTACTCGACCCTGTCGCAGCTGGGCTACATGACTGTCGCCCTGGGCGTGTCGGCCTATTCGGCCGCCGTGTTCCACCTGATGACGCATGCGTTCTTCAAGGCCCTGCTGTTCCTGGGCGCCGGCTCGGTCATCATCGCGATGCACCACGAGCAGGACATGCGCAAGATGGGCGGCCTGCGCAAGTACATGCCGATCACCTTCATCACCATGTGGATCGGTACCCTGGCGCTGGTCGGTACGCCGTTCTTCTCCGGCTTCTACTCGAAGGACACCATCATCGAGGCCGCCGAGCTGCACGCGCACCTGTCCAACAACTGGGTGGCCACCTATGGCTACTGGGCGGTGCTGGGTGGCGTGATCGTCACCAGCTTCTACAGCTTCCGCCTGCTGTTCCTGACCTTCCACGGCAAGGAGCGTTTCCGCGACGCGCATCATGACGATCATGGTCACGGCCAGGACGATCACCACGCCGCCGACGCCCACCACGGCGATGCGCATCACGACGACCACGGCCATGGCCACGGTCCGCACGAGCCGCACGAAACCCCGTGGGTGGTGACCCTGCCGCTGATCCTGCTGGCCATCCCGTCGATCGCCATCGGTTTCTTCAGCATCGGTCCGATGCTGTACGGCACCGACTGGGCCGGCAACCATGCGCACGATGCCATCAAGGGCCAGGCGCATACGTTCTTCACCGGCGTCGTCGACTTCTACGATCCGGCCAAGAACACCATCGGCTTCCTGGGTGAAGAGTTCCACGGCCCGGTCGCCTTCGCGCTGCACGGCATGATGGCTCCGGCGTTCATGCTGACCGTTGCGGGCTTCCTGCTGGCCGCACTGTTCTACCTGTGGAAGCCGGACCTGTCGGGCAAGGCTCGCAAGACCTTCGCCCCGCTGGTGTCGGTGCTGGAAAACAAGTACGGCTTCGACAAGCTGTGGATCGATGGCTTTGCCGGTGGCAGCGTCAAGCTGGGCAAGGTCTCGCGCTGGATCGACAGCAACATCGTCGACGGCGTGGTCAATCTCTCGGCACGTGTTGTGGACGTCGCAGCCGGCGTGCTGCGTCGTACCCAATCCGGTTTCCTCTATCACTACGCCTTCGCGATGATCATCGGCCTGATTGCCCTGCTGGGCGTGCTGATGCATTACCTGCGTTGATGACCTGTACGGAATAAGAAGACGTGTCGAACTGGCCTCTACTCAGTGTCCTCATCTGGCTGCCGATCCTCGGTGGCGCCCTGATCCTTGCGATCCGTGATGCGCAGACCGCCCGCTGGGCGTCGCTGGGCGTAGCGGTGCTGACGTTCGTGGCGAGCCTCTCGCTGCTGAGCGGCTACAACGCGGGCATCGACGGTCTGCAGTTCGTCGAGACCCATGCCTGGATCCCGGCGTACAAGATCGGCTACAACCTGGGCGTGGACGGCATTGCCGTGGCGCTGATCCTGCTGACCACCCTGGTCAGCGTGCTTGCCCTGATCGGCGCCTGGAGCGCCATCGACAAGCGCGTGAACCAGTACGTGGCGGCCTTCCTGATCCTGGAAGGCGTCACGGTCGGTATCTTCTCGGCCACGGACGCGATGCTGTTCTACGTGTTCTTCGAGGCGATGCTGATCCCGATGTTCCTGATCATCGGTGTCTGGGGTGGCCCGCGCCGCATCTACGCCGCGCTGAAGTTCTTCCTGTACACCTTCCTCGGCTCGGTGCTGATGCTGGTGGCGCTGATCTACCTGTACCTGAAGGGCGGCAGCTTCCAGCTGGCCGACCTGTACGCGCTGCCGCTGTCGGCCAAGGAACAGACCTGGATCTTCTTCGCCTTCCTGATCGCCTTCGCGGTCAAGGTGCCGATGTTCCCGGTCCACACCTGGCTGCCGGATGCCCACGTGGAAGCACCGACCGCCGGTTCGGTGATCCTGGCCGCAATCGCCCTGAAGATCGGTGGCTACGGCTTCCTGCGCTTCAACCTGCCGATCGTCCCGGACGCATCGCAGGAATGGGCCTGGCTGGTGATCGCGCTGTCGCTGATCGCCGTGATCTACGTCGGCCTGGTCGCCCTGGTGCAGGACGACATGAAGAAGCTGATCGCCTATTCGTCGATCGCGCACATGGGCTTCGTCACCCTGGGTACTTTCATCGCCCTGTGGCTGGTGCGTGAAGCCGGCAACGCCGATGCCGCCCGCCTGGGCCTGCAGGGCGCCATGGTGCAGATGATCTCGCACGGCTTCGTGTCCGGCGCGATGTTCTCCTGCGTCGGCGTGCTGTACGACCGCATGCACAGCCGCCGCATCGCCGATTACGGCGGCGTGGTCAACGTGATGCCGTGGTTCGCCACCTTCGCCATGCTGTTCTTCATGGCCAACGCGGGCCTGCCGGGTACCAGCGGTTTCGTCGGCGAGTTCATGGTCATCCTGTCGGCCTTCCAGCGTAATCCGTGGATCGCGCTGGGCGCGGCCACCACCCTGATCATCGGCGCCGCCTACACCCTGTGGCTGTACAAGCGCATCTTCTTCGGTGAAGTGGCCAACAGCCATGTTGCCGAACTGAAGGACATCAACGGCCGCGAATGGCTGGTGCTGGGCGTGTTCGCCATTGGCGTGCTGGCGCTGGGCATCTATCCCAAGCCGCTGACCGACCTGATGGAGCCCTCGATCGCGAAGCTGGCGATGCAGATCGCATCCAGCAAGCTGCTGTAATTCCAGGATTTGATGATGACCACCTCGCCGCTGCTGCCATTGACCGCCGCTGACCTGCCACCGCTCGCTCCCGAGCTGGTGCTGATCGGCAGCGCCTTCGCCCTGATGATCCTCGACCTGTTCGTCAGCAACCGGAACAAGATCGTCACCCACCTGTTCTCGCTCGCTGCGCTGGCCGTGGTGCTGTTCATGCTGGCCACCGGCGTGGGCGGGCAGGGGGAGGTCTTCCATGGCATGTTCGTGCGCGATACCGCCGCGGACGTGATGAAGACCGGGATCGTGCTGCTCAGCGGCCTGACCCTGGTCTACGGCTGGCGCTACCTGCGTGACCGCAACCTGTTCCAGGGCGAGATCCCGGTGCTGATCCTGTTCGGCACCGCCGGCATGATGATCCTGGTCTCGGCCGGCAGCCTGCTGATGGTCTACCTGGGCCTGGAACTGCTGGCGCTGTGCTCCTACGCCCTGGTCGCCAGCAACCGCGAAAACGGCCTGGCCTCGGAAGCGGCGATGAAGTACATCGTGCTGGGTTCGCTGGCCTCTGGCCTGCTGCTGTACGGCATGTCGCTGATCTACGGCGCCACCGGCAGCCTGCACCTGGACGTCATCCGCGAGGCCATCCCGCACTCGGAAGAGCGCGTGCTGCTGATCACCGGTGCGGTGTTCATGATCGCTGGCGTCGCCTTCAAGCTGGGTGCCGCGCCGTTCCACATGTGGCTGCCGGACGTGTACCAGGGTGCCCCGGCACCGATCGCACTGTTCATCAGCTCGGCACCGAAGCTGGCCGCCTTCGGCATGGCGTACCGCCTGCTGGAAATGGGCGTGGGCCCGCTGTCGACCGAACTGCAGCTGCTGATCGCCGGCCTGGCCGCGGTCTCGCTGGTCATCGGCAACCTGATGGCCATCGCGCAGAGCAACCTCAAGCGCATGCTGGCGTTCTCCACCGTCTCGCACATCGGCTTCCTGCTGATGGGCATCGCCGGTGGCGGTTCGCAGGGCTATGCCGCCGCACTGTTCTACGCACTGGCCTACGCCATCATGTCGACCGCCGCCTTCGGCGCGATCATCGCGCTGTCGCGTGCCGGCTTCGAAGCCGAGAACATCGAAGACTTCAAGGGCCTGAACGCCCGCAACCCGTGGATGGCCGGCCTGGTGCTGTGCATCATGGCGTCGCTGGCCGGCATCCCGCCGTTCCTGGGCTTCTGGACCAAGCTGGCGGTGCTGGGCGCGGCCGTCAACGGCGGCCTGCTGTGGCTGGCCATCCTCGGCGTGCTGTGCGCCGTGGTCGGCTGCTTCTACTACCTGCGCGTCATCAAGGTCATGTACTTCGATGAGCCGGTGGGCGAGGCCATGCCGCGCAGCAACGACCGCGTGCTGGGCGTGGTGCTGGGCGTGAACGCGCTGGCACTGCTGGCCCTGGGCCTGGCCTGGAACCCGATCATGGTCTGGTGCCAGCAGGCATTTGCGCATCTTGCATAAAAGTTGACACAAAGCTGCGTGATTCGTGTAATATGCGCAGCCTGAGTTGTCACTGCAGCGGTTCAGCCAGAACATCGTTGCGGTAGCCCTCCTCGAAAGAGCAGGGCAGCAGTTCAAACACTTCCGGTGCGGGGTGGAGCAGTCTGGCAGCTCGTCGGGCTCATAACCCGAAGGTCGCAGGTTCAAATCCTGCCCCCGCTACCAACTTCATATCGGCGCCAACCGGTTTGATGAATGAGGGAAAGCTTGCATGTTTTGAAGCATTCACTCATAATTCCGCTTCTGATGCGGGGTGGAGCAGTCTGGCAGCTCGTCGGGCTCATAACCCGAAGGTCGCAGGTTCAAATCCTGCCCCCGCTACCAAGTAAAGAGATCGCCTTCGAAGTCCTGCTTCGAAGGCGTTTTTCTTTGGGGTCTGCGTCGTTTCCGCGTGATCGGGGTCAGATCCCTTTTCCCGTGGAAAAGGAATCTGACCCCGGGTCCGCACCTTGCACCAGCGCGGTGCAGTCGCTATCATCAGCGGCCTAGCAGTACCCCTGAAGGCGGCCTCCCAGCGGGAGTCCGGACCCGGAAGGAGGGCCGCAACCGGCAGGCAATGCAGGTTGCAACCGGAATCCAGTCACCGGAGTCTTTCCGGAAAAGGGGCCCAACGGGCCCTTTGTCGTTTCCGGGGCGTCATGTTTCCACGCCGGCCAAGGCCGGCACCCAACCATAGAGATCAAGGCAGGCTGTGAGCGACAAGGCAACCGACATCGCGAATCTGCTCGCCCCGACCGTTGTGTCGCTGGGCCTGGAGCTGCTGGGCGTTGAGTATCTGCCGGCCCCCGGCGGTGCGACCCTGCGCCTTTACATCGACGTGCCGCTGGCTGAACAGCCCGAGCGCATCATCAATGTCGACGACTGCGAGCGCGTCAGCCGCGAAGTGTCGGCGCAGATGGACGTCGAAGACCCGATCAGCGGCAACTACACGCTGGAAGTGTCTTCGCCGGGCGTCGACCGTCCGCTGTTCAACCTGGAGCAGTTCGGCCGTCACCTCGGCGAAATGGCCAAGGTCACGCTGAAGCTGCCGCAGGACAACCGTCGTCGCCTGCAGGGCCGCATCGAAGCGACCGACGAGGCCGCGGACACCATCACCTTCATCGTCGACAAGGCTGAAGTGGTCGTGTCGGCCGACAACATCGACAAGGCACGGATCATGCCCGACTGGGTGGCGCTGGGGCTGGCCCCGAGCAAGCCGACCGGTCCGGCACCGAAGCGTCCGAAGCCGAACAAGAATTCTTCTTCCAACGAGCCGGCGGCAAAGAAGCCGCGCGCGGAGTGAGCCAATGAGCAAGGAACTGTTGCTGGTAGTCGACGCAGTCGCCAACGAGAAGGGCGTGCCGCGTGAAGTGATCTTCGATGCCATCGAGGCCGCCCTGGCCTCGGCAGCGAAGAAGCGCTATCCCGACGAGGAAGTGCTGACCCGCGTGGTCATCGACCACAAGGACGGCAGCTACGAAACCTTCCGCCGCTGGGAAGTGGTGGCCGATGACGTGGTCATGGAATCGCCGGACCGCCAGATCCGCCTGATGGACGCCGTCGATGAAGCCGAAGGCGTGGACGTCGGCGACTACATCGAAGAGCAGATCGAGAACCCGGACTTCGGCCGCATTGCTGCCCAGGCCGCCAAGCAGGTCATCGTCCAGCGCGTGCGCGAAGCCGAGCGCCAGCAGGTCGTGGATGCGTGGAAGGATCGCGTGGGTGAGCTGATCACCGGCGTGGTCAAGCGCGCCGAGCGCGGCAACATCTATGTCGACCTCGGTGGCAACGCCGAAGGCTTCATCCCGAAGGACAAGGGCATTCCGCGCGACGTGCTGCGCGCCGGTGACCGCGTGCGCGGCTACCTGGCCGAAGTGCGCTCGGAGCCGCGTGGCCCGCAGCTGTTCATCAGCCGTGCCGCCCCGGAATTCATGATCGAGCTGTTCAAGCTGGAAGTGCCGGAAGTCGGCCAGGGCCTGGTGGAAATCAAGGCCTGCGCCCGCGATCCGGGCGACCGCGCCAAGATCGCCGTGCTGGCCCACGACCAGCGCACCGATCCGATCGGTGCCTGCATCGGCATGCGTGGTTCGCGCGTGCAGGCCGTGTCCAACGAGCTCAATGGCGAGCGCGTGGACATCGTGCTGTGGAACGACAACCCGGCCAACTTCGTCATCAACGCGATGGCGCCGGCCGAAGTGCAGTCGATCATCGTCGATGAAGACAAGCATTCGATGGACCTGGCTGTTGCTGAAGACCGCCTGGCCCAGGCGATCGGCAAGGGCGGCCAGAACGTGCGCCTGGCCAGTCGCCTGACTGGCTGGCAGCTCAACGTGATGACCCAGGACCAGGTCACCGCCAAGTCGGAAGCCGAGCAGGCTTCGGCCCGCCAGCTGTTCATGGACAAGCTGGAAGTGGACGAGGAAATCGCCGGCATCCTGGTCAGCGAAGGCTTCGGCACCGTCGAGGAAATCGCATATGTCCCGGTCGGCGAACTGCTGGCCGTGGAAGGTTTCGACGAAGACATCGTCGAAGAGCTGCGCGCCCGTGCCCGCGATGCGCTGCTCAATGAGGCCCTGGCAGTCGAGGAAGGCCTTGAAGACGGCCAGCCGGCGCAGGACCTGCTGTCCCTGAAGGGCATGGACGAAGCCACCGCATATGCGCTGGCCGGCCACGGCGTGCGTACCAGCGAGGACCTGTCCGACCTGGCCGCCGACGAGGTCATGGACTTCGGCATCGAAGGACTGGATCAGGCGCGCGCCGCTGCGCTGATCCTGGCCGCCCGTGCCGAGGAGATCGCCCGACTGGAACGCGGCGAATGAGCCGGCAATGAACAGGGCCCTGAGCCGCTCAGGGCGTAGAATCCGCGCCACCTCCAGATGCGGGGGGGCGCCCACAAGATCATAGGATCCGAATGTCGCAGCAAACCACCATCCGCAAGCTTGCCGAACTGGTCAACACGCCGGTCGAAAAACTGCTGGAACAGCTGGCCGGTGCCGGCATGAAGTTCAGCGGTCCCGACCAGGTCGTGACCAGCTCCGAGAAGGTTAAGCTCCTGGGCTTCCTTCGTCGTTCGCACGGCAAGCCCGAGCAGGCCCCGGAAGAGACCGATCAGTCTGCAAAGAAGATCACGCTCAACCGCCGGAAGCAGCAGGAAGTGACGGTCAATTCCGGTCGCAGCAAGACGACCGTGAATGTCGAGGTCCGCCAGAAGCGTACCTACGTCAAGGATGGTGCTCGCGCCATGACCCCGGACGAAGAGCGCGCCGACATCCTGCGCAAGCTGGAAGAGTCGCGTGCCCGCAACCTTGCCGAACAGCAGGCCCTGGCCGAGAAGGATCGTCTGCGCGACGAGGCCATCGTCCGCGCCCGTGAGGAAGAGGTTGCCGCCAAGGAGCGCGCCGAAGCCGAGAAGAAGGCGGCCGAGGAAGCTGCGGCTGCCGCCAAGGCGGCCGAGGCGCTGGCTGCCAGCAAGCCCAAGCGTGCTCCGATCGACGAAACCGCGCCGCGCCCGCCGCGCGCCCCGGCCGCAGCCCCGGCTGCACCGCGTGGTGCGCCGCCGCCGCCGCGCAGCGACGACCGCAACAACCGCAGCGCGCCGCGCAACGAGCGTGGCCCGGGCGATCGCTTCGCCGGCCAGATGCACCTGTCGGCTGCCGACCGTGCGCGTCGTGGCAACAGCAACAACAGCAATTCCCGTGGACGTCCGGGTGGCCGCAACCAGTCCGGTGGCCGTCGCGACATGTCGCGTGGTGGCAACAATGCCGGTCCGCACGCCTTCGAGCGCCCGACCGCACCGGTGGTGCGTGAAGTGGCGATCGGCGACACGATCACCGTGGCCGACCTGGCGCAGAAGCTTGCGCTGAAGGGTGGCGAGGTGGTCAAGGCGCTGTTCAAGATGGGCGTGATGGCCACCATCACCCAGTCCATCGACCATGACACCGCCGCGCTGGTGACCGAAGAACTCGGCCACAAGGCGATCCGTGCCAACGACAATGACGCCGAAGACGCACTGCTGGCCTCGACCGGTGAAAACCAGGGCGAAGCCACCCAGCGTCCGCCGGTGGTCACCATCATGGGTCACGTCGACCACGGCAAGACCTCGCTGCTGGATTACATCCGCCGTACCAAGGTCGCCACCGGCGAAGCCGGCGGCATCACCCAGCACATCGGCGCTTACCACGTCGATACGCCGAAGGGCGTGATCAGCTTCCTGGATACCCCGGGCCATGCTGCCTTCACCTCCATGCGTGCGCGCGGTGCCAAGCTGACCGACATCGTGGTGCTGGTCGTGGCCGCCGATGACGGCGTCATGCCGCAGACCAAGGAAGCGATCCAGCACGCCCGTTCGGCGGGTGTGCCGCTGATCGTGGCGATCAACAAGATCGACAAGTCCGATGCCGACCCGATGCGGGTCAAGAACGAACTGCTGTCCGAGCAGGTCGTGGCCGAAGACTTCGGTGGTGACACCCAGATGGTGGAGATCTCGGCCAAGACCGGCCTGGGCATCGACGACCTGCTGGACGCCATCTCGATCCAGGCCGAACTGCTGGAACTGAAGGCCGTCGACGAAGGCCGCGCTTCGGGCGTGGTGATCGAATCGTCGCTGGACAAGGGCCGCGGCCCGGTCGCTACCGTGCTGGTGCAGCAGGGCCGCCTGAAGAAGGGCGACTACCTGGTGTGCGGCATCCAGTACGGCCGCGTGCGTGCGCTGTTCGACGAGACCGGCAAGCAGCCGGAGTTCGCTGGCCCGTCCATCCCGGTGCAGGTCCTGGGCCTGTCCGGCGTGCCGGAAGCCGGTGACGACTTCGTTGTGGTCGAGGACGAGCGCCTGGCCAAGGACGTTGCCCAGCAGCGTGAGACCAAGCGTCGTGAATCGCGCCTGGTCGCCACTGCGGGCAGCCGCATGGAAGACATCATGGCGACCCTGGGCAAGGGCGAGGGCCAGCAGGTCCTCAACCTGGTCATCAAGGCCGACGTGCAGGGTTCGGTACAGGCGCTGAGCCAGGCACTGGTCGCGCTGTCCAACGAAGACATCCGCATCAACGTGATCCACTCCGGCGTGGGCGGCATCACCGAGTCGGACGCCAACTCGGCGGCCGCTTCGAAGGCCACCGTCATCGGCTTCAACGTGCGTGCGGACGCTTCGGCCCGTCGCATCATCGAATCCAATGGCGTCGACCTGCGTTACTTCTCGATCATCTATGACGTGATCGACCAGGTGAAGCAGGTGGCCTCCGGTCTGCTGGGCGTGGAGATCCGCGAAGAGATCATCGGTATCGCCGAGGTCCGCGACGTCTTCCGCAGCTCCAAGCTGGGCGCCGTCGCCGGCTCGATGGTCATCGAGGGCGTGGTCAAGCGCAACAAGCCGATCCGCGTGCTGCGCGACAGCGTGGTGATCTTCGAGGGCGAACTGGAATCGCTGCGTCGCTTCAAGGAGAACGTCGAGGAAGTCCGCAACGGTACCGAATGCGGTATCGCCGTGAAGGCCTACAACGACGTCAAGCCGGGTGACCAGATCGAGTGCTTCGAGCGTATCGAAGTGCCGCGCACCCTGTAATGCTGCGTGGCGGCCCGGCCAACGGTCGGGCCCTACCGGCATGCAAAGCCCGACCCACGGTCGGGTACCATGTAGATGTAGCGCCCGACCGTTGGTCGGGCGACAACTGAACCAAGAGCTCCTCGTGCCCAAGACTTTCCATCGAACCGACCGTGTCTCCGCCCAGCTGCGCCGTGAACTCGGCACCCTGGTGCACAACGCCGTGCGCGAGCACGGGTTGCCCTCGGTGAGCGTGTCCGACGTGGAAATCACCCGCGACATGGCCCATGCCAAGGTGTTCGTCACCGCGCTGATGCCGGAACGTTCGGCCGAAGCCGTGGCCGGCCTGAAGGAACTGGGCTACCGCCTGCGCATGGACCTGGCCCGTGCGATGAAGCTGCGCCACGTGCCGGAGCTGCATTTCCACTACGACGACTCGGTCGACCGTGGTGAGCACATCGACAACATCCTGCGCGACCTGCCCGATACGCTGGCCGCCGAGAAGCGTCGCGAGAGCGACGAAGAATAAGGTAGCGCCGGGCCCATGCCCGGCGTCTTTCCATTCCGGCAACGCGAAGCCCCTGCGGGCCGCGCTGCGGCAGCCGAGCACGGCCCGGCTCTACACACTCCTGTCATGACCCGAATTCAGTTCCGCCGCCTGGATGGCATCCTGCTGCTCGACAAGTCGACCGGCATGAGCTCCAACGCTGCCCTGCAGGTGGCGCGCCGCCTGTTCCGCGCCGAGAAGGGGGGCCATACCGGCAGCCTCGACCCGCTGGCCACCGGCCTGCTGCCGCTGTGTTTCGGCGAGGCGACCAAGATCGCCGGCCTGCTGCTGGGTTCGGCCAAGGCCTACGACGCCGAGATCGTGCTCGGCCAGACCACGGATACCGACGATGCCGAAGGCCAGGTGCTGCTGCAGCGCCCGGTGCCGGCGATCAGTACCGAGGCCCTGCAGGCTGCGCTGGCGCCGCTGACCGGCAACATCCGCCAGCGTGCCCCGATCTATTCGGCGCTGAAGCAGGGCGGTGAACCGCTGTATGTGAAGGCTCGCCGCGGTGACGCCATCGAAGCGCCCGAACGCGAGGTGCAGGTGCACGCCATCGAGGTGCTGGAGCAGCGGCCGGAACGGCTGCGGTTGCGCGTGACCTGTGGTTCCGGCACCTATATCCGCAGCCTGGCCCGCGACCTCGGCGAAAGCCTGGGCTGTGGCGCCCACATCAGCGCGCTGCGCCGGCTCTGGGTCGAGCCGTTCCGCGAGCCTGCCATGGTCACGCTGGACCAGCTGCGGGCGATGGTCGAGGCCGGTGACGAGGCCGGCATGGATGCGTTGCTGCTGCCGTTGGCGGCCGGCCTGGCTGAATACCCGAGGGTCGACCTGGACGCCGACCAGGCCCATCGGTTCTGTGTCGGCCAGCGCCAGCGCGACCTGTCCTGGCCGCGCGGCCTGGTGGCCGTGTTCGGTCCGGACGATGCTGTCCAGGGCCTCGGCCAGGTCGACGACAGTGGCCTGCTGGCCCCGCAGCGCCGATTCAACCTCTGACCGGGGCCTGCCGGTTCAGCCCCGGTCCTTGTCCCGGAAGCCCCCGGCCGTTACAATTTCGCGGCCGTTTTCCGGCAACCTGCCTCGCGCAGGTTTCATCCTCGTAGTCCACGGCGAGCCTGGCGGTGCGCGAAGCGCGTTCCTGCCGGCCACGCATCACAGAGAAAAAAGAAATGTCGATCGACACCCAGAAGGTCATTGAAGACAACAAGCGCAGCTCGGCTGACACCGGCTCCCCGGAAGTCCAGGTTGCACTGCTGACCGCCCGCATCGAACTGCTGACCGGCCACTTCAAGACCCACAAGAAGGACCACCACAGCCGCCGCGGCCTGCTGCAGATGGTCAACCGCCGTCGCAGCCTGCTCGACTACCTGAAGAAGAAGGACGTCGAGCGTTACAAGGCCCTGATCGAGAAGCTTGGCCTGCGTCGCTAAGCAACGAATCCCCCGCGGCGCAGCGATGCGCCGCGGTTTTGTTTTGTAGCACCGCAATCCCCGATTCAGGCCGGAACGATCCGGCCACCCGCTGGCGGCAAGGGTCGCCGACGGTCCAAATTCGCAGACAGCATCCCCAAGGACACCCTCCGTGGCAAAAATCACCAAAACCTTCCAGTACGGCAAGCACACCGTCACGCTTGAGACCGGCGAAGTCGCCCGTCAGGCCAGCGGCGCCGTCATCGTCAAGATGGACGACACCGTACTGCTGGTCACCGCCGTCGCCGCCAAGAGCGCGCGCGAAGGCCAGGACTTCTTCCCGCTGACCGTCGATTATCAGGAAAAGTTCTACGCCGGCGGCCGCATCCCGGGTGGTTTCTTCAAGCGCGAAGGCCGTGCGACCGAGAAGGAAACCCTGATCTCGCGTCTGATCGACCGTCCGATCCGCCCGCTGTTCCCGGAAGACTACAAGAACGAAGTGCAGATCATCGCCACGGTGATGTCGCTGAACCCGGACGTGGACGGTGACATTCCGGCCCTGATCGGTGCTTCGGCTGCCCTGGCCCTGGCTGGCACCCCGTTCATGGGTCCGATCGGCGCGGCCAAGGTCGGTTACAAGAACGGCGAGTACATCCTGAACCCGACCGTCAGCGAACTGGCTGACTCGCAGCTGGAGCTGGTCGTCGCCGGTACCTCCAACGCCGTGCTGATGGTTGAATCCGAAGCCGCGCTGCTGTCCGAAGAAGTGATGCTGGGCGCCGTGACCTTCGGTCACCGCGAAATGCAGAAGGTCATCAACGCGATCAACGAGCTGACCGTCGAAGCCGGCACCAAGCCGTCGACCTGGGAAGCCCCGGCCAAGAACGACGCGCTGATCTCCGCCCTGAAGGAGGCCATCGGCCCGCGCCTGGGCGAAGCCTTCCAGGTGCGTGACAAGCTGCAGCGCCGCGATGCCATCTCGGCGATCAAGAAGGACGTGGTTGAAACCCTGGCTGGCCGCGTGGCCGCTGAAGGCTGGAACCCGGCCGAGCTGTCGAAGGAATTCGGCGAGCTGGAGTACCGCACCATGCGTGACTCCGTGCTGGACACCAAGGTCCGTATCGACGGCCGTGCGCTGGACACCGTCCGCCCGATCGCCGTGAAGACCGGCGTGCTGCCGCGCACCCACGGTTCCTCGCTGTTCACCCGTGGCGAAACCCAGGCCATCGTGACCATCACCCTGGGCACCGCCCGTGATGGCCAGGTCATCGATGCCGTTGCCGGTGAGTACAAGGAAAACTTCCTGTTCCACTACAACTTCCCTCCGTTCTCGGTGGGTGAGTGCGGCCGCATGATGGGCCCGAAGCGCCGCGAAATCGGCCACGGTCGCCTGGCCAAGCGCGGCGTGCTGGCTGTCATGCCGTCGCTGGAATCCTTCCCGTACACCATCCGCGTCGTCTCGGAAATCACCGAGTCGAACGGTTCCTCGTCGATGGCCTCGGTCTGCGGTTCGTCGCTGGCCCTGATGGACGCCGGCGTGCCGGTGAAGGCGCCGGTGGCCGGTATCGCCATGGGTCTGGTCAAGGAAGGCGAGCGCTTCGTCGTCCTGTCCGACATCCTGGGTGACGAAGATCACCTGGGCGACATGGACTTCAAGGTGGCCGGTACCGCTGAGGGCATTTCCGCCCTGCAGATGGACATCAAGATCGAAGGCATCACCGAAGAGATCATGAAGCAGGCTCTGCAGCAGGCCAAGGCTGGCCGTCTGCACATCCTGGGCGAAATGGCCCACGGCCTGACCGCTCCGCGTGAAGAGCTGTCCGACTACGCGCCGCGCCTGCTGACCATCAAGATCCACCCGGACAAGATCCGCGAAGTGATCGGCAAGGGTGGCTCGACCATCCAGGCCATCACCAAGGAAACCGGCACCCAGATCGACATCCAGGACGACGGCACCATCGTCATCGCTTCGGTCAATGCCATCGCTGCCCAGGCCGCCAAGGCCCGCATCGAGCAGATCACCTCGGACGTCGAGCCGGGCCGCATCTACGAAGGCAAGGTCGCCAAGATCATGGACTTCGGTGCGTTCGTCACCATCCTGCCGGGCAAGGACGGTCTGGTCCACGTGTCGCAGATCTCCAGCGATCGCGTCGAAAAGGTCGGCGACGTGCTGAAGGAAGGCGATGTGGTCAAGGTCAAGGTGCTGGAAGTCGACAAGCAGGGCCGTATCCGCCTGTCGATGAAGGCCGTGGAAGAAGGCGACGCCGTCAGCGCCGAGTAATCGGTACTGCTGATTGTGCGGTGGGTGAGGACCGTTGGTCCTCACGCTTTCGCAAATGAGAAAGCGGGCTTCGGCCCGCTTTTTCTTTGCCTCGATGTCATGAAGAGCCGCTCATCCGGGTCGCTGCATGTCCTGCCGCAGTGCGTGAGCGCCGCCACGTGGCCATCGTTCTGTCACGGTTGCGCGGATCGCACCTGTCCACTGGACGACATGCCACGACAACCGTCCCACAGCCCCATCCGTTTGCTAACGTGGCTTCGCCTTCGAACCGGGAGATCCCATGTTCCGCCAGACCGTGGCTGCCCTTGCCGTGCTGATTGCCGGTGCCTTGCCCATTGCCGTGCATGCGGCGCCCGCGCAGCCTCCGATCTTCGGTGCCTACTACCCCGGTGGTTCGGCCGAGCGCTACCCGGTGTCGAGCATTTCCGCCGAGCGCCTGACCCATCTGTTCTATGCGTTCTCCACCATCGAGGACGGGCGCTGCACGATCGGCGCGGAAGCGCCGAAGAATTTCGCGGCGCTGGCCGAGCTGAAGAAGGCGCACCCGCACCTGCGCACGCTGATCTCGATCGGTGGCTGGGGCGCGGGCGGTTTCTCCGATGCAGCGCTGACCGAAGCCAGCCGCAAGCGCCTGGTCGATTCCTGCATGGCGCTGTTCTTCGATCGTCACGCCGGCAGCTTCGATGGCGTGGACATCGACTGGGAGTTCCCGGTCAGCGGTGGGCCGAAGGAGCTGGCACATCGCCCGCAGGATCGCGCCAACCTGACCCGGCTCGCGCAGGCCTTCCGCGTGGCCCTCGATGCGCGTGGCCGCAAGCTCGGGCAGCCGATGCTGCTGACCGCCGCGCTGGCCGCCGGTCGCCTGCAGACCGATGGCCCCTACGATCCAGCGGCGAGCTATGACCTGCCGGCGCTGGCCAAAGTGTTCGATTTCATCAACCTGATGAGCTACGACATGGGCACCGGCTTCTCATCGGTATCGACCTTCAATGCGCCCCTGCATGAAGTATCGACCGATCCGCTGGCACCGGAGCTGCGGCGCTGGAACAACGTGGCCGGCGCAGTGCAGTACTACCGCGAGCACGGTGTGCCGGCCGACAAGCTGGTGCTGGGCGTGCCGTTCTACGGGCGCGGCTTCAAGGTCACCGGCGATGCACCGGATGGCCTGTATCAGCCCTACAGCGCACCGGCCGACGCCGGCGACTGGCGGGTGATCAAGGCGCGCTATCTGGACCAGCCGGGCTGGACGAAGCACTGGCAGCCGCAGGCGCAGAGCCCGTGGCTGTACAACGCCGGGCAGAAGATCTTCATCAGCTATGAAGACCCGCGCTCGATCGGCCTGCGTGCGCAGTTCGCCCGCGAGCAGGGCCTGGCCGGGGTGTTCATGTGGGAGCTGACCGGCGACGACGAGCAGGCCAGCCTGCTCAACGCGATGCTTGGCCCGTGGCAGAAAGCACGCATCGGCGATTGAGCCTGTCCTTCGTGGGGTCGAGCCTGCTCGACTGCGCTTGGCGTGAAATCAACGGCAGTCACGCAGGCCTGGCTCTACCGGGCCGGGCCTGGCCGGTGCGGACAACGTAGCGCCGGGCCACGCCCGGCGAACGCTCAATCGGCCCAGACGCTGTTGGGATCACCGTTGCGGGCGCGGCGCTGGCTGGCGACGGCCAGGCGGGCGAAGCCGAAGGCCATGGCCAGCGCGATGGCATCGACCCAGAACAGCGGCCAGTGGCCACGCGCCGCCGCGCGCCACAGCCAGTCACCATTGAGTGCACCGTGCAGGACCGGCACCAGTGCAGTGCTGATTGCTGCGGCCCACAGCAGCTCGCGCGCGGCCTGCGCGGGTCGGCGCAGTGCAGCCCACAGCGCACAGGCTGCCCAGCTGCCGAAGCAGGCCCAGCGGATGCCGTGGTCGACCGCCGACGGTGCCAGCCGCTCCAGCACCAGTGCGGTGACGAACGCGACCGAGATCGCCACGCACAGGCCGATGCACACGCCGACCGTGGCCCGTGCCATGTTCACCCCGGCACGCGGCTGTTGCGGCTGGCGACGCTTGCGTCGCGACTCGATCCACAACAGGTTGCCGGAGTAGAACAGGAACGCACCGCCGAGGCCGAGCAGGAAGTACAGCCAGACCACGACGCCGTTGCCGAACTCGCCGAAGTGCAGTGCGTAGGCCGCGCTGAGCGTGGCGTGGTTGGCATCGCGCTGGCCCGGCAGCTGGGAGGCCAGGACGTTGCCGGTGGCCACGTCCAGGGCCACCGAGCCGAGCGGGCCGAGTGTGCCGGTGGATTCACCAGTGATCTCGATCGTGGCGTTGGCATCGCCGGCGTTGGCCAGCTTCAGGTAGGCGGGTTCGAAGTTGGCCACGCCCTGTGCGCGGGCCACTTCAAGCGCACGCGCATGCAGCAGGCGCAGGCTGCCCGGCGGTGCCGGGATGCCACTGGCGTCGCGCACCGGCGCGGTGTCCATTACGGTCGGTACCGCCTGCAGGGCCTTGCCGTCGTAGATCAACGGATTGAGCAGGGCCATCTGCACGAACACCAGGCAGAGCAGGGCGCCAGTGACCGCGAACATCAGGTGGAAGGGCAGGCTGAGCACGCCGATCACGTTGTGCGCGTCCTGCCACAGCTGCTTCAGGTTGCGGCCCGGCCGCAGCGCGAACAGGTCGCCGAACAGCTTTGGCAGGTGGATCACCAGGCCGCTCAGCAGCGCCATGCCATACAGCAGGCTGACGATGCCCATCACGTAGATACCGGCCACCGGCAGTCCGAGGCTGTAATGCAGTTCGTTGACCAGTTCGGCCAGCCCGGTCTGTGGCGGCGTCGGGCTGCCGGCAATCTGGCCCGGCCAGGCATAGCGCCAGCTGCCGTCATCTGCCTGCCAATAGGCCAGTGGTTGTGGATGCTCGGCGCCAGGGAAGGTCATGCCGACGTGGCGGCGGGCTTCCGGGTGTGTCGCCAGCACGTCTTCCAGCAGGTACTGCGCGTCGTCCAGGCCCGCCGGCAACGCGGTGGCTGCACCCGGGGTCTGCCACAGCGGCAGGTCGTGGTGGAACAGGGTCAGCGCACCCGCGTAGAAGGCCACGAACAGGCCGAAGCCGGCAACCAGGCCGACCCAGGTGTGCAGGGTGGTGAACGTACGCAGGGTCTGCGAGCTGAACTTCATGGGGTGGGTCTCATTGCACCGCGCCGGTCAGGCGCAGCAGCGTCAGCACGGCGAAGCCGGCCGCAGCGTTGCCGGCCAGTGTCAACCAGGCGCGCAGTGCGCTGCGGAAGCTGAACGCCCACAGGGCAGCCAGCATCCACAGCGGGATGAACGTGATCAGGCTGGGCACCAGCGCGTTCTGCCAGGGGCCTGGCGGCAGCCAGGTCACCAGCCCGGTCACGGCCGCGGCCAGGAAGAAGCCGGCCACGATGCCGGCGAAGGCGCGCGGCCACATCAGGGCGACTCCGTGCCCGGGCGATGCCAGGCGGCCAGGGCGGGCAGCAGCATCGCGGCCAGCATCCAGGTGCACAGCATCGCCACCAGGCCAGCAGCAAAGCCGAGTTCGGCCATCCACAGCCACAACGCGGCAGCGGCAGCGACCAGGCCGATCTGGCGGCCGAGGCGGCCGGCGCGGCGCAGGCGCGGCCAGCGGCAGTGCGGCGAGGCGGCATAGAACGCCAGCACCGAGAACATCGCCGCCAGCATGCCCAGGCTGCAGAAGCCCAGCGTGGAAAGGCCGACGGTGATCATTGCGGGCGGCCGCCTTGGCAGCGGGCCGGCGAACGCGGGGCACGGGCGGGGCCGGCGGGAGCCGGTCGGAGCGGGTGGCGCATCACGAGGTCCTGGGGGAAAGCGGGCAGGCTGGCACGGGGCGGGCTGCGCGGACATGGTAATCATTGCGTTTTCACGCCGCCAGCGCTGGCCATTCAGCGGACCGTACGGTAGCCCTTGGGCTTTCCGGTGCGCTGGTTTAAGATCATCTCAGAACCCTGACTGGAACAAGGTGGCCCGCGCCCAGCGCCGGCCGAGCGTGCGACATGAGCACTACCACCGCCCACTGTTGACCTGCCCCCGAAGGCCCTGTGTTCCAGGCGCCCTCGCGGCGCTTTTTTATTGCCCGGGCAATGGCCCGGGAACGCTTTCCAGCCCGCCCCGCGGGCCCCGCACGAAGCCAATGCGATGATCAACATTACCCTTCCCGACGGCAGCCGCCGCGAGTTCGAAAACCCCGTCAGCGTCATGGACGTCGCCCAGTCGATCGGTGCCGGCCTGGCCAAGGCCACCATCGCCGGTTCGGTCGATGGCGTGCTGGTCGATGCCAGTGACGTCATCGACCACGATGCCAGCCTGCGCATCATCACCGCCAAGGACGAGGAGGGCGTGGAGATCATCCGCCACTCCTGCGCCCACCTGGTCGGCCACGCCGTCAAGCAGCTGTACCCGGACGTCAAGATGGTGATCGGCCCGGTGATCGCCGAGGGCTTCTACTACGACATCTACTCCGAGCGCCCGTTCACCCCGGATGACATGGCCGCGATCGAGAAGCGCATGGGCGAGCTGATCGCCCAGGATTACGACGTCATCAAGAAGGTGACGCCGCGTGCCGAAGTGATCGAGATCTTCAAGGCCCGTGGCGAGGACTACAAGCTGCGCCTGATCGAAGACATGTCCGACGACATCCAGGCGATGGGCATGTATTACCACCAGGAATACGTGGACATGTGCCGCGGCCCGCACGTGCCGAACACGCGCTTCCTGAAGGCCTTCAAGCTGACCCGCATCTCCGGCGCCTACTGGCGCGGCGACGCGCAGAACGAGCAGCTGCAGCGCATCTACGGCACCGCCTGGGCCGACAAGAAGCAGCTCGAGGCGTACATCAAGCGCATCGAGGAAGCCGAGATGCGCGACCACCGCCGCATCGGCAAGCAGCAGGACCTGTTCCACCTGCAGGAAGAGGCCCCGGGCCTGGTGTTCTGGCACCCCAAGGGCTGGGCGCTGTGGCAGGTGGTCGAGCAGTACATGCGCAAGGTGTACCGCAAGACCGGCTACGGCGAAGTGCGCTGCCCGCAGATCCTGGACGTGAGCCTGTGGCAGAAATCCGGCCACTGGGACAACTACCAGGACGCGATGTTCTTCACCGAATCGGAGAAGCGCACCTACGCGCTCAAGCCGATGAACTGCCCGGGCCACGTGCAGGTGTTCAACCAGGGCCTGCACAGCTACCGCGACCTGCCGATCCGCTACGGTGAGTTCGGTGCCTGCCACCGCAACGAGCCGTCCGGCGCGCTGCACGGCATCCTGCGCGTGCGTGGTTTCACCCAGGACGACGGCCACGTGTTCTGCACCGAAAACCAGGTCGAGGCGGAAGTGACCGCGTTCCACCAGCAGGCGCTGGCGGTTTACCAGCACTTCGGCTTCGATGAGATCCAGGTCAAGATCGCGCTGCGTCCGGAATCGCGCCTGGGCGACGACGCCACCTGGGACAAGGCCGAGGGCGCGCTGCGCTCGGCACTGTCCAGCAATGGGGTGGAGTGGCAGGAGCTGCCGGGCGAGGGCGCCTTCTATGGCCCGAAGATCGAGTACCACCTGAAGGACGCGATCGGCCGTACCTGGCAGCTGGGCACCATGCAGGTCGACTTCATGATGCCGGGCCGTCTGGGCGCCGAGTACGTGGATGAGAACAGCCAGAAGAAGCACCCGGTCATGCTGCACCGCGCCATCGTCGGCTCGATGGAGCGCTTCCTGGGCATCCTGATCGAGCACCATGCCGGCCAGTTCCCGGCCTGGCTGGCGCCGACCCAGGTGGTGGTGGCCAACATCACCGACGCCCAGGCCGACTACGTCTCGGGCGTGACCAAAACCCTTGCGGAGCAAGGCTTCCGCGTCAGCTCGGATTTGCGTAACGAGAAGATCGGCTATAAAATCCGCGAGCATACGTTGCAGCGCGTGCCCTACCTGCTGGTCATTGGTGACCGCGAGAAGGAAAATGGGGCTGTGGCGGTGCGTACGCGTTCTGGCGAAGACCTGGGCAGCATGAGCCTGCAGGCCTTCATCGAGCGGCTCCACGCCGAGGGCGCGTAAGCAAAGGTCCGGTCCGGGCGCACAGGCACCCGGACCGGTTCGATACCCTTGGGAGAACGTAATATCAGCACCCCTGACAACAAACAGAACCGCAAGAATCAGGAAATCCGTGTGCCGCGCGTCCGCGTGATCGGCAGTGACGGAGAAATGATCGGCGTGTTGTCGCGCGACGAAGCGCTGTCCATGGCCGAAGATGAAGGCCTGGACCTGGTCGAAATCCAGCCGCAGGCCGATCCGCCGGTCTGCAAGATCATGGACTTCGGCAAGTTCAAGTTCGAAGCGCAGAAGAAGGCCAGCGAGGCCAAGAAGAAGACCAAGCAGGTCGAGATCAAGGAAGTGAAGTTCCGTCCGGTCACGGACGAGGGCGACTACCAGATCAAGCTGCGCAAGATGCGCGGGTTCCTCGAAGATGGTGACAAGATCAAGGTCAACATCCGTTTCCGTGGCCGTGAAATGAGCCACCAGGAACTGGGCCGCGAAATGGCCAACCGGATCGAGACCGATCTGGGCGAGGACATCGTCATTGAATCCCGTCCGCGCCTGGAAGGGCGTCAGATGGTCATGATGATCGCGCCGAAGAAGAAGACCTGAGGCCTGACGGGCCGCCTTCCGGGGCGCCTGGCTGAATGGTTCAGGGTAAAGGGACGCCATGGGCGTCCCTTTGCTTTTGCAGCAAGCCGGTGAATTGCCGGCGAAAGGGTTGCAGGGGCTGGTGGCAGGGCTGTTTTGCCTGTATCATGCCCGGCTCGACCCACCCAGGACGGGTCGTACGCCGATCATGGCAGGACGGAAAGAGCGGCCCAGGCCGCCGCCAGATCAGTCAGAAACCAGGGTCATATCCCATCAAGGACATTGCAATGCCCAAGATCAAGACCAACCGGGCAGCGGCCAAGCGTTTCCGCAAGACCGCCTCGGGCAAGTACAAGTGCGGCCACGCCAACCGTAGCCACATCCTCACGAAGAAAGCGACCAAGCGTAAGCGTAATCTGCGTCAGACGGGCCATGTCCGTGCAGAAGACGCAGGCCGTCTGGACCGCATGCTCCCTTACCTCTGAGGAACTGAAAAATGGCACGAGTTAAGCGTGGCGTACAGGCGCGTCGCCGCCACAAGAAGATTCTGGATCTCGCCAAGGGCTATTACAACGCCCGTCGCAAGGTCTTCCGCGTCGCCAAGCAGGCGGTCATCAAGGCACAGCAGTACGCCTACATCGGCCGTAAGCAGAAGAAGCGCAACTTCCGTTCGCTGTGGATCACCCGTATCAATGCGGCTGCCCGCATCAACGGCCTGAGCTACAGCCGCTTCATGAACGGTCTGCTGAAGGCCGGCATCACCCTGGATCGCAAGGTCCTGGCTGACATCGCCGTGCACGACGCAGCTGGTTTTGCTGCGCTGGCCGAAAAGGCCAAGGGCGCGCTGGCGGCATAAGTCCTTCCCGATGCCGTAACCGTTCACTCGGAACGGTGTCAGGTCAAGGCAATGCATGGGGAAGGGCGCAAGTCCTTCCCCATTCTTTTTTGGGTCCCGGCGCGGCCACAGCGGCAGCGCGGGGACGGCGGTGGCGACAGGGGTCGGCCCTTCGCGCATCGCGATGGCAGATCGACTGGAGTTCCGGCCCCCCATGAGCGACATCCAATCCCTCACCACCCAGGCGCTGGCCGATGTGGCCGCCGCACAGAGCCCCGACGTGCTGGAACAGCTGCGCGTGGCCCTGCTTGGCAAGAGTGGCAGCATCACCTCGCAGCTCAAGCAGCTCGGCGCCCTGCCGGCCGACGAGCGCAAGGCCGCCGGTGAAGCGATCAACCAGGCCCGCGACGCGCTGACCCGCGCGCTGGGCGAGCGCAAGGCGCTGCTGGAAGACGCGGCACTGGATGCACGCCTGGCCGCCGAAACCATCGACATCACCCTGCCGGGCCGCAATGGCGATCGTGCCGGCCTGCATCCGATCACGCGCACCCTGGAGCGCATCACCGGCATCTTCGGCCGGCTGGGCTACGAGCTGTCGGAAGGTCCGGAGATCGAGGACGACTGGCACAACTTCGAGGCGCTGAACTTCCCGCCGCACCATCCGGCGCGCGCCATGCACGATACCTTCTACTTCGGCGACGGCCGCCTGCTGCGCACGCACACCTCGGGTGTGCAGGTGCGCTACATGGGCGACCACGCGCCGCCGCTGCGCATGATCGCCGCCGGCAAGGTGTACCGCAGCGACAGCGACCAGACCCATTCGCCGATGTTCCACCAGGTGGAAGGCCTGCTGGTGGACGAGCATTCGACCTTCGCCGACCTGAAGGGCACGCTGGCCGAGTTCGTGCGTGCGTTCTTCGAGCGCGACTTCGAGATGCGCTTCCGCCCCAGCTATTTCCCGTTCGTTGAACCGGGCGCGGAAGTGGACATCGCCTGGCAGCAGCCCGATGGCAGCACCCGCTGGCTGGAAGTGCTCGGCTGCGGCATGGTCCATCCGAACGTGCTGCGCAACGTCGGCATCGATCCGGAGCGCTACACCGGCTTCGCCTTCGGCATGGGCGTGGAGCGCTTCGCGATGCTGCGCTACGGCGTCAACGACCTGCGCGCGTTCTTCGAGAACGACGTGCGGTTCCTGAAACAGTTCGCGTAAGCCGCAACCGTGTAGAGCCGAGCCATGCTCGGCTGCTTTTCTGGATGGACGCCTCCTTGCGCATGCGCTGGGCGACCACAAAAACCGCAACGGGAGGCGCGCCTCCCACCAGGGTGACACCATGAAATTCTCCGAAAACTGGCTGCGCAGCCACGTCCCGACCGGCGCCTCGCGCGATGAACTGAGTGCGGTGCTGACCGCCATTGGCCTGGAAGTGGAAGAAGTGACCGCGCTGGGCGAGGGCCTCGAGCACGTGGTCGTGGCACGCATCGTCGAAGCCGTACGCCATCCGGAAGCCGACCGCCTGCAGGTGTGCAGGGTCGACGCCGGGCAGGGCGAGCTGCTGCAGATCGTCTGCGGTGCGCCGAATGCGCGCCCGGGCCTGGTTGCGCCGCTGGCAATGGTCGGTGCGCAGATCGGCGAGCTGAAGATCAAGCCGGCCAAGCTGCGCGGCGTCGAGTCCAACGGCATGCTGTGCTCGGCCAAGGAGCTGGGCCTGGACAACGATGCTTCCGGCCTGCTGGAACTGCCCGATGACGCCCCGGTCGGCCAGACCCTGGTCGACTACCTGGGCCTGCCGGACGCCAGCATCGAGATCAAGCTGACCCCGAACCGCGCCGACTGCTTCAGCCTGCGCGGGATCGCCTACGACGTCGCCGCCGCCACCCGCAGCGAAGTGCTGGCGTTCGCCGCCGACGCCATTCCGGCGGCCGGCAGCCGTGAGCTGAGCATCCAGCTCGACGCCGGCGCCGAAGCGCCGCGTTACCTGGGCCGTGTCATCGAAGGCGTCGACGCCGCTGCCAGGACCCCGTTGTGGATGGCCGAACGTCTGCGCCGCAGCGGCGTGCGCCCGGTCTCGCTGCTGGTCGACATCACCCAGTATGTGATGTTGGAACTGGGCCAGCCGATGCACGCCTACGACCTCGGCACCCTGCAGGGCAGCATCGCCGTGCGCCGTTCGCGCGCTGGCGAGAGCCTGAAGCTGCTGGACGGCCGCGATGCCGCGCTGGACGACAGCTTCCTGGTGGTCACCGACGCCGATCGTGCGGTCGGCCTGGCCGGCCTGATGGGCGGCTTCGACACCCGTGTCACCGACGCCACTACTGCCGTGTTCCTGGAAGCCGCGCATTTCGCGCCGGCCGCGATCATGGGCCGTGGCCGCAAGCTGGGCCTGCACACCGATGCCGGCCACCGCTTCGAGCGTGGTGTCGATCCGGCACTGCCGCGCACCGCGATCGAGTACGCCACCCGCCTGGTGCTGGACCTGGCCGGCGGTACCCCGGCGCCGGTCACCGAGGCCGTGCGTGAAGCCGATCTGCCGCAGCCGGCAACCATCGTGCTGCGCCGCGCCCGCATCACCCGCGTGCTCGGCATCACCATCGACGATGCGGAAGTCGAGCGCATCCTGCGCGCGCTGGGCATGGACGTGGTTGCCACCGCCGATGGCTGGCAGGTGGCCGCGCCGAGCCGCCGCTTCGACATCGCCATCGAAGAAGACCTGATCGAGGAGCTGGCCCGGATCCACGGTTACGAGCAGATCCCGACCACGCTGCCGGGCGGTGCCTCGCGCGTGGCGATGCCGAGCGAGACCCAGCTGGATGCGCTGAGCGTGCGTCGCCAGCTGATCGCCCGTGACCAGCAGGAAACCGTCAATTTCGCCTTCGTCGACGACGCACTGCTGACCCAGTGGCAGCTGCGCGACGGCCTGGTGCCGCTGGCCAACCCGCTGTCGGCCGAACTGGCGGTGATGCGCCCGTCGCTGCTGCCGGGCCTGGTCGCCACGTTGGGCCGCAACGCCGCCCGCCAGCTCGGCCGCGTGCGCCTGTTCGAGCTGGGCCGCGTGTTCGCCCAGCAGGCCGGAGACGGTCAACCGGCGCCGCTGGAGACCCCGCGCGTGGCCGCTGCGGTCTGTGGTGACGCGCAGGCGGTGCAGTGGGGCCTGCCGACCCGCAAGGTCGATTTCCATGACCTGAAGGGCGACCTGGAATCGCTGGCGGCCGCCAGTGGCGCGCAGCTGGAGTTCCGCCCGTCGGCGCGCGCCTACGGCCACCCGGCGCGTTCGGCCGAGGTGTTCCGCGATGGCGTGTCGATCGGCTGGATCGGCCAGATCCACCCGCGCCTGGCCAAGGCGATGGAGATCGAAGCCGACGTCTATGCCTTCGAGCTGGACCTGGAGCCGCTGACCGCCCGCCGCCTGCCGCGTGCCGGCGAACTGTCGCGCTTCCCGGCGGTGCGCCGCGACCTGGCGTTCCTGGTGCCTGAACAGGTGGCCTGGGCCGATCTGGCGGCCACCGTCCGCCAGGCCGCCGGCCCGCTGCTGCGCGACCTGAACCTGTTCGACCGCTATGTCGGCCAGGGCGTCGAGCCGGGATTCAAGAGTCTCGCTATGGGCTTGATTTTGCAGGACAAGTCGCGCACTCTGACGGACCGCGACGTGGATGCGGTGGTGGCCGAGGCGGTCACTGCCATCGAGCGTGAACACCACGCCCGGATCCGCGGCTGAGCGGGCAGCACTCGGGGGTAGCAGGCAATGGCATTGACCAAGGCGGAGATGGCGGAAAAGCTGTTCGACGAAGTCGGTCTGAACAAGCGGGAAGCCAAGGAATTCGTCGACGCGTTTTTCGATGTGCTGCGTGAAGCATTGGAACAGGGACGTCAGGTGAAGCTGTCGGGCTTCGGTAATTTCGATCTGCGGCGCAAGAACCAGCGCCCGGGTCGCAACCCCAAGACCGGCGAGGAAATTCCGATTTCCGCCCGTACGGTGGTCACCTTCCGTCCGGGCCAGAAGCTCAAGGAGAGGGTGGAAGCTTATGCTGGATCCGGGCAGTAACCGCGAACTACCGCCGATCCCGGCCAAGCGCTACTTCACCATTGGTGAGGTCAGCGAGCTGTGCGACGTCAAGCCGCACGTGCTGCGCTACTGGGAAACCGAGTTTCCCAGCCTTGAGCCGGCCAAGCGCCGAGGCAACCGCCGCTACTACCAGCGCCATGACGTGCTGATGGTGCGGCAGATCCGCAGCCTGCTGTACGAACAGGGCTACACCATCGGTGGTGCACGCCTGCGTCTGGACGGTCCCGATGCCCGCGAGGAATCGGCACTGAGCAACCAGATCATCAAGCAGGTGCGCATGGAGCTGGAAGAAGTGCTGCAGTTGCTGCGCCGCTGATCCCATTTCCATCGTAATCCGCTATACTTCACGGCCCGCCGCACTGGCGGGCACATCGCAGCATCAGTCGGGGCGTAGCGCAGCCTGGTAGCGCATCTGCCTGGGGGGCAGAGGGTCGTCGGTTCGAATCCGGCCGTCCCGACCACTGTGATGAATCAAGAAGCCTGCGCAGCGATGCGTGGGCTTTTTTGTGCGTGCGGTGTATGCTGCGCGCCACTCGTACTACCGCGGCTGCTGAACCCGGTACTCACGAGAACACATCATGGAATCTGCAAGAAACCGTGCCTGGCGTCGCAGCCAGGCCCGCAACCGCGGTGGCGACCGCGCTACGACTGCGTACAGCTATAAGCCTGAAAAGAACTGGAAGCTGTTGTATACGCGCGATGCCAAGCTCGCGCGTGCACGCCAGCTGGGCTTCACCTATCCGGTCCTCAGCGCCCGCCAACTGCAGGAACAGGAATGATCAACCTGCTGTTCGTCTGCAGCCGCAACCAGCTGCGCAGCCCGACCGCCGAAGCCATGTGGCGACGGCGGCCCGGCTTCACTGCGCTGTCGGCCGGCACCAGCCCGCATGCACGGCGCCCCATCGGCCCGGCGGACATCCGCTGGGCCGATGTCATCTTCGTGATGGAGGCCAAGCACCAGCATCGCCTGCAGGCCGCGTACGCGCGCCTGCTGGAACACAAGCGCCTGCATTGCCTGGACATCCCCGACGACTATCGCTGCATGGATCCGCTGTTGATGGACCTGCTGGACGCCAAGGTAACTACGTATCTGGATCAGCTGCCGGCAAAGCGGTAGATCAGCTCCGGATCCCCTTCGTCCAGGCCATGCACGATGCCGCTGTCGATGAAACCCGAGGCGGCGAGCAGGCGTTGCATGCCGGTATTGGAGGCATTGGTCGAAGTGAACAGCTTGCCCTGGCCCTGGAGCGCGATGGCATGGCGCAGCAGCGCGGCGCCGACGCCCTGGCTGCGTTGCTCGCGCGCCACCATCAGCATCTCGACGAAGGCTTCGCCGAAGAAGTGACGATGGATGACCAGGTAACCGGCCAGCTGGCCGGCGCGTTCTGCCACGTGCATGCCATCGCTGGCCTGCCAGTCGCTGATCTGCCGTGCGCGTTGTGGATCACGGGCCGCAACGCTGTCGAGCGCGATCAACGCGGGAACGTCGGCGAGCATTGCCTTGCGGATGTGCAGCATTGTCGCGGAGGGATCGGGCGGTACCATCGCATGCTCCTGGGCTGGGTGCGCCCAGTCTATCGATCACCTCGGCGGTGCCTGCCGATCCGCCGCAGCCAGCGTGTGGACGGCAGTCAATACACACGGAATTCTGCGCGGCAGCCATCGCTGACCCACACGCCGCGTCGGTCCCAGCCCCAGTTGCGGTCCTCGATGCAGGGGGTCACCGATTTCTGCTTCACCAGGTGCACCTCGCGATGCACGCGGATGCGGCATTCCTTGTCCTTCTGCTCATAGGACTCGCAGACCAGGCGCTCGCCGTCGTCCTCCCGGTCACGATCCCGGCCGCGCCCCGGCCAGCGGCCGCGTCCATGCTCGTCGGCCACGAACTCGGCGCGACATCCGTCGGTGACCCAGAGCATGCGGCGGCTCTGGCCCCAGTTCCTGCCCTCGACGCAGCGGGTGACCGACAGCTGCCTGGCCAGGCGCATGCGGCCTTCGATCAGGCACTGCTGGGTCTTGTTGGACTGCGACTCGCAGCGCAGCGGCGGAATGTGATCGCTGTCGTAATCCTGGGCGGCCACCGTGGTGGCGGCCAGCAGCAGGGCCAGGGAAGAGGCGGCGATCGGCAGCAGCAGGCGATGGGTCATGGAGAGCCTCGGCAGGGGAACGGGCCGCAAGAATGGACCAGCCCGAGGCTGTCGGAACGGATCGTTCCGGCGCTGGCTCAGTGGGGATTTAGTAGTGCGCACGGGCCCATGCAGGGCCTTACATCCCTTATCATCGCTGCACATCCGATCGCATCGGCTTACACCTTCTTACATGTCTCCCACGCTTGCCGGCACCGCCTGTGGTTGCCGTCACTGGCGTGCAGCCGGCTTGTGGAGGAGGATGCGCGGACCACGACGACCACAGGGGGTTGCGTTGATCAGCAGTACCGTCATTCATCGCTCGGCTGGCGCAGAGGCCGGGCAGGTGCGTGTCCTGGACACCACGTTCAAGGGCAAGCATGTGTTCATTGCGTGGGGCCTGCGCGGGCCGGAACTGACCCGCAGCGCAGACCCGGCCGCCACCGTGGCTGCGCGCAAGGCGCTGCATGCCGTGGCCGGCCACAGCGAGGGGCCGCGCAGCCCGGAAGTGTTCATCGCCAACCAGTCCGCGGTGGCGATCACCGTCTATCGGCTGCTGACCGAAGCGCGTTCGGGCGATGCCATCTTCTTCCTGTGTGATTCACAGGCGGTGGTCGATTGGCTGATCACCGCACTGGAAGTGCAGGGCGAGGGCTGACCGCGCGCAGGGTCAGGCCAGCGCTGCGTCCACCGCCGCAAGCGCGTGCAGGGTGGTGGTGTCGAACAGAGGCACCGCACTGTCTTCGGGGCGCACCAGCAGCATGATCTCGGTACAGCCGAGGATGATCGCTTCGGCACCGCGCGCGACCAGGCGCGCGATCACACTGGCATAGACCTGCCGCGAGTGTTCGCTGACCACGCCGGCGATCAGCTCCTGGTAGATGATGTCATGCACGCTACGGCGATCATCGGCCTCCGGAACCAGTACCTGCAGCCCGAAACGGTCCTGCAGCCGGTCGCGGTAGAACGCCTGCTCCATGGTGAAGGCAGTGCCGAGCAGCCCCACCTTGCGGATGCCAGCCTGGAGGATCGCAGCGGCGGTCGGGTCGGCGATATGCAGCAGAGGCAGCGGGCACTCCGCTTCGATCCGGTCGGTCAGCGCGTGCATGGTGTTGGTGCAGATCACCAGCAACTCGGCGCCGCCGGCCTGCAGGCGTCGTGCGCCATCGAGCATGTGGTCGCCCAGCGCACCCCAGTCGCCGTCGTGCTGCAACTGCTTGATCGGGGCGAAGTTCACCGACCACAGCAGCAGTTGTGCCGAGTGCGCGCCACCGAGGCGCTGCCGCACCGCCTCGTTGATGAGCCGGTAGTACTGCGCCGAGCTTTCCCAGCTCATGCCGCCGATCAGGCCGAGGGTCTTCATGCACTGCTCCATGCCAGAGGGGGCCATTGCAGCACAGATGGCCATGGCAATGCCGTGCACGGCTGCCGGCATCTGTAACCGTCGCATCCACCGCATGCTGTATGTGCCGCATCCTGCATGGGTGCCCTATGCTGGTGCCGTCTTCTGAAGTGGAAACCGGCATGGCCCTGCATACCTGGTGGTGGTTCCTGGCCACGGTCTTCGTGCTGTGCGGGACGCCCGGGCCGAACATGCTGCACATCCTTGGCCGCAGCGTCGGGTTGGGGTTTCGTGGCAGCGTGCCGGCCATGGCCGGCTGCCTGCTGGCGATGCTGCTGGTGCTGGCCGCTTCCGCTGCAGGCCTGAGCGCCTTGCTGCATTCTTCGCCGCTGCTGTTCGAGGTGCTGCGCTATCTCGGCGTGGCCTACCTGGCCTGGCTGGGCATCAAGGCGTGGCGTGACAGCACCCGGCCGGCACCGCCGGTGGCCAACGATGCAGAGGTCGTGCTGGCGCCGGTGCACGGCGCGGGCACGGTGTTCCGCGGCGGCCTGTGGGTTGGCTTGAGCAACCCCAAGTTGTTGTTGTTCGCGGCAGCGTTCCTGCCGCAGTTCGTCGACCCGTCGCGCAGCCAGGCCGTGCAGTACAGCGTGCTGGTGGCGACCTTCGCGACCTGCGAACTGTTCTGGTACGTGATGTATGCCGCCGGTGGCCACGGCCTGCGCCGTTGGTTGGCCAAACCCTTCGCACGGCGCTGGTTCGAGCGGCTGGTGGGGAGCGTGTTCCTGGCCTTCGCGGTGGCCCTGCTGCGCTTCCGGCCGCGCTGATTCACGCCGCGCACGCGGCCTGTTCACGACTGCCGCATCCGCGGCGGCCTAGCCTGATCACACCGTTTGCATTCCCTGCGGGGAAAGGACTGACATGATCAAGTGGGCCATCATCTTTGCCATCATCGGCATCATCGCAGGCGTGCTGGGCTTCGGCGGCATCGCCGGTGCCGCCGTGGGCATCGCCAAGTTCCTGTTCTGGGCCGGCATCATCATCGCCGTGGTGCTGTTCCTGATCGGCATGAGCGTGGCCAAGAAGGTCAGCTAGCGCCTGTCGCGCAGCAGCGGGTTCAGTGCGCGCTGCTGCGCGAGAACAGGTTGATCACCAGCACGCCGGCACAGATCAGGCCGATGCCGATCAGCGCCGGTGCATCCAGGCGCTGCTTGAATACCACCAGGCCGATCAGCGAGATCAACACGATGCCGACGCCGGACCAGATGGCATAGGCAATGCCGGTCGGTATCGATTTCATGGTGACTGACAGCAGGTAGAAGCACAGTCCGTAGCCGACCAGCGCGCCAAGCGTCGGCCACAGCCGGCTCATGCCGTCTGAGGCTTTCAGCAGCGACGTGGCAATCACTTCCAGCACGATGGCCGCAGCCAAGTAGATATAGGGGTTCATCGCGGGCTCCGGGTCACTGCGGGTCGCACAGCTTGAGGGCCTGTTCGGCCATGGCCAGTGCATTGAGGCGTTCTTCTTCATCCAGCGGACGGCCGTAGGCGGTGGCCCAGTAGCCGTCGGCAACGCAGCGCGCTGCATACAGGCGCGGGTCGGAGGCTTCATCCGGGAATTCGGCCAGCATGCCTCGCAGCCATGCGCCCCACTGGGCAAGCAGGGCAGGTTCGAGCATGTTGCCCAGGGTCAGGCCGATGTCGTTGTCCCGCTCCTGCTGCAGCAGGTGATCGAAGTTGGCCCGTACGTAGGCGCGGCTGAAGCAGCCATGGCGGGGGCTGCCTTCCATCAGGCCGCGCACCTGCGCTTCGAAGTCGGCGATGAGTGTGGCGATGGCTTCATCGACCAGCACCTGCTTGCTGCTGAAATGGTGGAACAACGCGCCTTTGCTGACCCCGGCCGCGCGCGCGACATCCTGTACGGTCAGCGCCGCCAGTCCATGCTGGCCGATCACTGTGATGGTGGCCTGCAGCAATGACTGGCGCACGCTGTCGGGCGCCTTGCGGCGCGAACGGGAAGGGGATGCGGACATGGGCGGGAAAAAACCGACTGGACGGTACGATTGTAGCGCAGGCCTGCCGCCGCGCCGTGGCTGCCGGCCCGTGCCGGCAGCGTGGATTCAACCGTCGATGCGTGCGAAGCGTGGCTGGGGGCCGTGCTCGCCGGGCACCTGTTCGATGAACATCGGGTAGGGGCGCACCCACAGGCCGCCTTCGCCATACAGGGCGCGGTACAGCACCAGCGGTTCCAGTGTCTCGCTGCTGCGGACGATGTCGATTACTTCGTACTCGCCGCCCTTGAAGTGGCGATACCGGCCACGGGCGAGGTCGGGCAGGGGACTCAGCTCAGCCATGACGGAGCGTGCTCACTTGCGCGCCGGGCTGGCCGGCGTGGCGCAGTACGCGTCGATGGCTTCGGCGGTGTTGGCCATGCCCTGTGCCTGCGCCAGTTCCCATGGGCGTTCGCAGCGCTGGCTGTGCTCGCACCACTGGTAGCCGGCCGAACCAATGCAGCCATGCGCATCGCGATCACCACCCACCACGGGCGTGGCCGTCGACTTAGCGCTGGCATCGGCACGCGCGGTCGCCGCCTTGTCCGGGCTGGCACAGGCGGACAGCACCAGCAGGGCGGGAATCAGAAATAGCGCTTTCATCGGGCGGGCTCCGTGCCTAAAGCAACAGTGTCCGCCGCAGCCCTCCCGACGGCAAGCGCTCAGTGCACGGCGGCGCGGACCAGTTCTTCGATCAGGATCAGATAGCTGGCCACGAAATAGAACTTCAGCAACGTCCAGCGCTGCTGCGAGAAGAAGGTGCGCATGTGGAAGGGGCCCCTGTTGATGACGGTAGTGTGAAGCCAGGCTGACTCCGTGACAAGGATCACGGAATGAACGGGCTAAACGGACTCAGGGATGTGATGAGGGTGGTGTTCTGACGGACAGGCGCGGGTTTTTCGTACTTATCTGATGGGAGCGCCCTGATGGGCTGGCTAGGGTGACGGCATCAGCAGAGGGGCTAGTACCCCCTGCGCCTTTCCCAGAAGGAGCGTCCCATGGTCATTACCGTCAAGTGCAGTGCCGCGCAGTGGTCCCTGTTGGACCCGGCTGAGGGCGTGGCTGAAGCATTCAACACCGGCGCCGCAGCGTTCGATGCCGCGGTTGGCCGGGCCAGCGCCCACCACCGCCGGACCGGCCAGGGCGCCATAGTGCGTGTGGAAGCACTGGGCAACAGCGTGGATGCCGTGCACTTCGAGGCGTTGGCGATTGCCTCCGGGCCGGTTATCGGGCTTAATCCTGCGCCGGTGGCGTAACGCCAGACGATCCCTCGCGCACTGCCTGGCTTACGAAATGGCTCAGCCACGATGGATTGACCGTCTTGGCATAGACATGACCGATCTGCGCCGGCAGGGCGCGATCCTGCAATACGCGCAAGGGTTGTTGGGCCAGGACGAGGATGAGCAGATCCCTGCGCAGGCAGCAGATGCGGCGCAGCAGTGGCATGCCGTCAACCTGGCCCACAGTCGGCATGCAGGGATCGATGATCAGTGCCTTGCATCGCGGGCTGGCAATCTGGGTCAGGACCTCTGCGGGCGAGCGTGCTTCGCCGAGCGCTTTGCCGCCCAGGTAGGGGAGGGCGCCGTGTATCAGTTCGCGTCGGATCCAGGGATTTGCATCGGCGATGACGAGGGTGGGGATCGGGGATGACCGGTTTTCGCAGGCGCCGCTGCCTGAATGGAGCGGCAAAGCGTCAACAGCTTGAGGTATGTGCATGAAGGCTATGGATTGTCGGGGCCACAGCCTTTGGGCAGGAGGTCGTAATAGGGGATGTTAGTCCAGCAGCGCCATTCACGGCTGCGCGTGTCCATGATCAGCACCAGGTTGCTTCGCCATTTCCCCAGGTTGTAGCCAGCATCGAATCGCAGCAGGCAATCGATCTCGAAGCCGCCATCTGCACGATAGCTTGCCGCGATGGTTTCACAGCGCTCACTGCTCTCCGGTAGTCCCAGCTTGCGGTTGTCTGAGCCATAGAAATCCCCCCGTTCGGCCAGCCACGCCTCCACTCCTGCCTTCCCGCCGGCCAGCTCGGTCAGGGCCGCCGCCAGCTTGGATCGGGTAGAGAACTTCTTGTATTGCGGGACTGCGATCAGCGAGAGAATCATGATGATGGCCAGGACCACCATGAGTTCGATCAGAGAGAATCCGCGCTGGTGGTGTGCGTGATTCGATCCGCAGCCAGCCTTTGATGTTTTCATTTTCATCGGTTCCTTCGTCAGGAAATCAACGTTGAATCGTGGATGGCGCACGCAATGGAAAGGCGCATGCGACTGTGGGCAGGTTGAGCAGTCCGCGCAGTGGCATGCGCCCGTGATCAGGCCTGGCAGCCCTGGGGAAGCAGGCTCTGGTCCGAGATGTCGCTCCTGCGGAGCCAGACGCCCTCCGAGTCGCGATCCAAGGTCAGGTTGCCACTGCCGATTGCAGCGTCGTTCTTGAGCTCGCAGTTGATGCTCGTAGATCCATCCGTGACATCGCTTGTCACCGTAATCCAGGTACAGCGGGAGCTCGACTCGGGCAGGCCAATCGATGCCGACGTGGTGACCTCGCTGCCCTCGGCGAGGAGTGATTCAACGCCAACTTTTCCGCCGGCAACTTCTGCGAGGGCGCCAGCCAGCTTTGCCTTGGCCGAGAACCGCTGATACTGCGGCAGGGCAATCATCGCGAGAATCCCGATGATCGCCACCACCACCATGAGCTCAACAAGGGAAAAACCCTTCTGCCGGGATGGGCCTGTGCCTGCGCGGGGTGTCGGGCCGGGTACGGTATTCATGATAATCCTCTGTGACATGGCGGTTTCCTGGGTTCGGCCACGAAACGATCATTCGCGGCGCAGCCATAGAAAATCACGTGTGCAGCAGTGGGTATATTCAAGAACTGGTAAAGTCGAACCTGTTTAGTAACTGCACGATTGTTTTGCAGGTAATCAGAAGGTGCGCCGTAGCTCCATGGGGCACGGCGTCGCCACTGCATGCACATCGGCCTTGCTTGCAGTGCATCGCCATGCGCCCGCAGGGGTTCGCCGCCATCGCACGCTGCCCTCCTGGTGCAGATCACAGGTCAGCACTGCGCGGCCGGTATCGGGGAGTGCGGCGCGCAGGCGCGCGCAGTGTGCGGTGCTGGCAGGCAGGCCGAGGTGCGGGTCGGTCACGGTGAGATCACCTTCGGCGTAACTGTTTTCCACGGCGGCGATGGCGCCGCCCAGCACGTTGGCCGCATCGCGCAGCCGGGTTCGGCTGGCATCGTCATCCAGGCGGGGCGCACACAGCAGTAGTGCGTAGATGGCTGTCAGTCCGGCGACGATGCTGACCGAAGCCCATCGCCGGTAGTGCCGCGGGTGATGTGTCGCCTGGGTGGTTGATCGAGGGCGCATGGACGGCAGCTCCTGCGGTTGAGAAGGGCGCGCGGCGCAACTACAGGCCGGGGCCGCTCTCCCCAGAGCAGCCCCGGCATTCCGATCCCCTGCCTATCGTTGCCTCGCGTTACAGCGCCAGCGAACTTTCCACGTCCAGTACGATGCGCCGGGCGAGGGCAAGATTGGCCTTCTGCCGGTCCAGCACCACATAGAAGAACAGGCCCTTCTTGGCCGACACCGGGCGCAGCACGTGGTACGCCCGACCCAGGGTGATCAGCACGTCTTCGATGTTGTCGTTGAGGTTCAGCGCTTCGGCCGTCTTCATCTTGGCGCGCAGCACCTCGGTGTTTCCGGCTGCCGCCAGTTCCATGTCCACGCCCGAGCCGGCGTCACCCAGCAGCATGCCGCTTTCGAAGTCGACCAGGGCAACGGCTTGCGCGCCGTTGATCTGCATGAGCGTGTCCAGGCATTTGTTGATGGCGATATTCATTTCAGTGGTCCGTTGCGGGTGTGAGGGGGTGAAGAGGCGTCTGAGTACTGAGAGGGACATGTATCAGTCCGGGGTGTTGGCCAATGCGCGCACGCACTGCTTGGCATGCCACAGCACGGTGCCGATGACGCAGCTGTGGTCGCACGCCGTCATCAACAGGCGCGGTTGCTTCCCTGGAATGGCGAGCATCAGTACCTTGCCGTTGGCGGCATCGAGGATGAGTGTGTCGAGTTCACCAAAGTGCAGTTCGCGACCCAACGCACTGGCCAGGCCGAGCATCGAGCTGGTCATCGCGGCCAGTCGATCGGCGACATGGCCCTTCGGGCCGGCCTGGGCCAGGGCGAAACCATCAGTGCTGGCAACGACGAGCGCCTGGATGCCGGTGACATCGTGTACCAGCGCGTCGAGTGCCGATGTGCGGTCGACGTCATTCATGGGTGGCCGCCATGGCATTGCATTCGATCTGGCTCATCAGCAGGTCCATCGCAATGACGGCCTGTGCCATGTCGCGTGGGTCCAGCGGCAATGCCGGCAGGTGTGGCGCATGGTCCTGCAACCAGTCCTGCCAGTGCGGCTGTACCGGATCATCGGTGCTGCCGCATCGGGTGAAGCCGATGACCACGGGCAGGCCCGGTGCGCTTTCGGCGATGGCTCTCAGATGCCGCCCGGCCAGCGTGGCGCCCACGCTGGCGCTGCCATCGATCAGGACGATGGCACCTTCTGCACCGGCCAGCAGGATCGGCCAGATGTAGGAGAAGCGTTCCTGCCCCGGCGATCCGTACAGGCGCAGGCGGTCGCCGCCTGGCAGGTCGATGTCGCCATAGTCCATCGCCACGGTGGTGTATTGCTTGCCCACGGAAGGGTCGGTATTGCGGGCTTCCGTCACCACGGCCGTGCCCTGGGTCAGGGTCTGCACGAGGGTGGACTTGCCCGCGCCGAGTGGGCCCATCACTACGATCTTGTGCTCACGCACGGTCATGCACTCCAGCGGATGCGAAGTTGTCGCCACAGATTGACGAGGCCGTCGGCGGGCGAGGGGCGCACGGGAGCGTCCTCGCCCACGACGGGAAAGGCATAGGCGGTGAGGAACGCTGCGTTGAAGAACGACTGCACGGATTGGCGTGGCAGATCGAGGATGTCGCAGCATGCCCGCACGGACGCGCCCTGCTTGATCAGCAGCGCGCACAGTCGGAAGTGATCGGGACGATGGGTCAGGATGCGGAAGTCTGGCCAACGCCGGAGGCGCAACTTCGTGCAGTCCTGCAGGGGCGGGATCGGCACGCCGCGCCCGTCCGTGACCAGGGCAACGTTCCACAGCGTCAGACGCAGCGGAACATTGCTGCACACCGTTGCACGCTGCACGAAGACCTCCTGTGTCACCGGTACCAGGCTCAGCCGAGGGTCTGCGTCGCCCAGTAGTCTCTGCAGCAGTGTCAGCGTGATCGGCGCGGGTGCGGTGGTCATCATCCGGTCGTTCCTGGCGTCCAGCCAGCACACGGTGGCCCCGTCATGAATGATCGCGGCATGGGCCGAACGCCGTGGCAGCGCGCCATCGCTTGCCAGGTGCAGGCGCAACTGCTGTACGAACGGCAATGCGGCAGTTGGCAATGCGGCCGGCGCCAGTGGCTCTGCTTCAAAGGGCTCTTGCAGATCCTCAAACGGTTGACGACGGAAACGGACCATGGGATGTCCAGGGCAGCGAGTGATCGGAGGTCACTTTGTAAGCGGCCCCTCTGGCTTTCTGGAATGAAACTATTGGGAAAACTGCAGTGCCATTCGTGTTTTTGATGCTCTCTGCAACAAATGGAATTGGCCGGATGTTTATGCTTCGATGAAATCAATTGCAGTGAGCGATTATTAAGTTGACGTAACATGGAATGATTACTAGCGTCTCCACTGCGCACTGCGGCGTGACTATTGACGGGTAATCAGCATGCTCACTCGAATTGCCATTGCGGATGATCATCCACTGGTCCTGCTTGGCACGCGCATCGTGATCGAGGCCGGTGGGCGCCATCGCGTGGTGGCGGAGGCGCGATGTGCAGAAAGCCTGCTGGCCATCCTGGCCGAAGAACCGGTGGATCTGGTGGTGACTGATTTTTCGATGCCGGATGTCGGCCGCTCGGACGGCCAGGCGATGCTGCAGGCATTGAGTCGCAATTACCCCAAGGTGCCGGTGATCCTGGTCACGATGGTCACCAATGCCACCACCTTGAACATGGCCATGCGTACCGGTGTGCGCGGACTGGTGTGGAAGTGCAGTTGCGTGGATGGCACCCGCAAGGCGGTCGATACCGTGTTGAGCGGAGGGATCTACCTGGACCCCCAGTTGGCGCACTGCCTGCAGGAGGGTGGGCGCGAGCGATCGCTTTCGGTGTTGTCGCCCAAGGAGCTGGAAGTTCTGCGGCTGTATGTGTCGGGGCCTTCGATCACAGAGATCGCCGGGCAGCTGCGGCGCACCGTCAGTACCATCAGCCGGCAACGCATTTCGGCGATGAGGAAGCTGGGCATCAGCAATGATGCCGAGTTGTTCGCCTATGCGTTCGAGGAACGCCTGGGCAATGCCGGTGGCATGGCCAGTGGGGCAGCAAACGGGAGCCCGTGAGCTCACAGCGGTCCAGTCAGGTCCGGTTGCGTTGTTTGAATGGGGAAAAACTGCCGTTGCGCCCCCCTCTGTGCGGCGGGCCGTGAATCCCGGATGCTTGCGCCATCGTATTCATCTGGAGATCTCGATGGGCAAGGCACTCACCTGGCGCACCCTGGCCTGCACCCTGTTGCCGATGCTGGCGGCTGCCGGTGGCGCTCAGGCGCAGAGCTATGGCTACGGCTATGACGACGACCGCTATGGTGGCCGCGATGGCAGTGGCATCGTGCGCTGCGAGTCGGTCAAGAACCGCAGCAATGAGTGCCGCCTGGACGGCCGTGCGCGGTTGATTCGCCAGCTGTCCGGTTCGCCCTGTGTGGAAGGCGAAACCTGGGGCCAGTCGCGCAATGGCGTCTGGGTCACACAGGGGTGCCGTGCCGAATTCGTGGGTGAGTACCGCCGCGGTGGTGGCTGGGGCGGCAATGGCGGCGGCTGGGGCAATGGCAATGGCAATGGGTGGGGCGGCGGCGATGTGGTCACCTGCCATTCCAATGGTCATCGCCAGGAGTACTGCGATGCCCGCATCCGCCGGGGTGTCCGCCTGATCCGCCAGGACTCGCGCAGCGCCTGCATCGAAGGCCAGAGCTGGGGCTGGGATCGCCGTGGCATCTGGGTCAGCGATGGCTGCCGGGCGCAGTTCCAGGTGAACTGAGCATTACGGGTCTGACCCGTAAAAATCAGAATAATCTGATACAGCTCACATTTTGAACGCCGTATCGTCTGCGATCAGGGCACGTTGCGTGCCCTGAATCCCAGCGGTGCCGCGTGCCCTAGCCGGCATGCGCATCGCGCCGCCATCGATACGCTGCCTCAAGGAGTGAGCTGCATGTTGATCCGCCTGCAATGCGAACAGCGCCAGTGGCGCGTGCTGCATCCGGACCGGCCGGAGCCGATCGAGTTCCGCGATGGCGCCCGTGCCTATGACTTCGCCGAAACCCTGGCCCGCCTGCACTTTGTCGACACCGGTCAGCGTGCGGCCGTGCGCGTGGAAGCCAGCGGCGCATTCGTCGAAGCGGTCAGCTACGGCTGAGCGCGGGTGCCTGCCGAGGCAGGTCTCCGGAGTTCCGCCGTCCACGCATGGCGTGGATCTACGCGTTTCGATCCTGAAGGGGGCGGACTCTGTCCGCGCCCATTGGGCTCTGTGCGGATCTACCGGCTGGTGATCGGCCTCAGCCTGCCGCGCTGAGCGGCGGGGTGCCTGCGGCCAGCTGCGGCCAGCGCTTGAGCACAGCGGCGCGGATGCCGGCCGCGTCGATGCCGGCTTCGGCCAGCAGGTCCTCGCGGCTGGCGTGGTGCTGGTAGCTGTCGGGCAGCCCCAGGTGCAGGATCGGACGCAGCACGCCTTCGGCATTGAGCAGTTCACCGACGCCGGACCCGGCACCACCGGCCACCACGTTGTCTTCGATCGTCACTAGGCCCTCGTGCTGGGCGGCCATGGCCAGCACCAGCTCGCGATCCAGTGGCTTGATGAAGCGCATGTTGACCACGCTCAGGCCCAGTTCGCGGCCGACCTGCTCAGCGGCGGCCACGGTGCTGCCGAAGGCGAGCAGGGCGATGCGGCTGCCCTGCAGGCGCAGCTCGCCCTTTCCGATCGGCAGGGTCGACAGGTCGGTACCGGCCGCAACGCCGGTGCCGGTGCCACGCGGGTAGCGCACGGCGGCCGGGCCCGGGTGCTGCAGGCCGGTGCTGAGCATCTGCCGGCACTCGGCTTCATTGGACGGTGCCATCACCACCAGGTTCGGCACGCAGCGCAGGAAGCTCAGGTCGAGGTTGCCGGCATGGGTCGCACCGTCCGGGCCGACCACACCGGCGCGATCGATCGCAAACAGCACGTCCAGGTCCTGGATCGCCACGTCGTGCACCAGCTGGTCGTACGCGCGCTGCAGGAAGGTGGAATAGATCGCCACCACCGGCTTGCCGCCCTGGGTGGCCATGCCGGCGGCGAGGGTGACCGCGTGCTGCTCGGCGATCGCCACGTCGAAGTAACGCTGCGGGTATTCCTTGCTGAAGCGCACCAGGCCGGAGCCTTCGCGCATTGCCGGGGTGATGCCGTACAGGCGCGGCTCGGCGGCGGCGGCATCGCACAGCCAGTCGCTGAATACATCGGTATAGGTCGGCTTCTTGGCCCCGGCCTTGGCCACCAGGCCTTTGTCCGGATCGAACGGGCCCACGGCGTGGTAACCGATCTGGTCGCCTTCGGCCGGCTCGTAGCCCTTGCCCTTGGTGGTCATCACATGCAGCAGCTTCGGGCCCTTGGAGGCGCGCAGCGTCTTCAACGTGGACAGCAGGGCAGGCATGTCGTGGCCGTCGATCGGGCCGGTGTAGTGGAAGCCCATTTCCTCGAACATCGTGGAGGGCACGAACATGCCCTTCCAGTGTTCTTCCCAGCGCTTTACGAAGCGCGCGGGGTTGTTCTTCTTGTCACCGAGGATCTTCTTGCCGCCTTCGCGCAGTGCGTTGAGCGTGCGGCTGCCGGTGGCGCGTCCCAGCATCTTGGTCAGGCCGCCCACGGCCTCGGAGATCGACATGTTGTTGTCGTTGAGGATCACCAGCAGGTTCGGTTCCGGCTCCATGCCGCCGGCATGCATCAGTGCTTCGAACGCCATGCCGGCGGTCATCGCGCCGTCGCCGATCACCGCCACGACCTTGCGGTCGTCGCCTTCGGACTGGCGGGCGATGGCCATGCCGAGTGCGGCCGAGATCGAGGTCGAGGAGTGGCCGACGCCGAAGGTGTCGTACTCGCTTTCCTCGCGCTTCGGGAACGGCGCGACGCCGTCCTTCTGCTTGACGGTGTGGATCTCGTCGCGGCGGCCGGTGAGGATCTTGTGCGGGTAGGTCTGATGGCCGACGTCCCAGACCAGCTGGTCGTGCGGCGTCTGGTACAGGTAGTGCAGGGCCACGGTGAGTTCGATCACGCCCAGGCCGGCGGCGAAGTGGCCGCCGCTCTTGCCCACCGATTCGATGAGGTAGGCGCGCAGTTCGTCGGCAACCGCCCTCAATTCGGGTTCGTCGAACGTGCGCAGGTCATCCGGTGTCTGGATGCGCGCGAGGCGGGGATAGCGGGCAGAGTCGATCATCATGTTCGCACTTTTTCTGAACGCCCATTTTCGCCCTCAAACGGGGGTGGGGCAAGCAAACGCCGCCGTCCGTGACAGGACGGTGAGGGTTGCATTTTCGGGCGTTCAGGTGCTCAGTTTCGACCGCTTGGGCAATTGCGCCTTCAGGAAGGCCATCTGGTCGGCCAGGATGTTGCGGTTGGACAGGATCAGGTGCTCGATCCAGCTGGGCCGGTAGGGCACTGCCAGCAGGGGCATGCCGGCCTGCTGCGGGGTGCGGTCGCTCTTGCGCGAATTGCAGTGGAAGCAGGCGGTGACCACGTTTTCCCAGCAGTCCAGCCCGCCCTTGGACAGCGGCATGACGTGGTCGCGGGTAAGCGTGGGGCGGCTGAACTGCTGGCCGCAGTACATGCACAGATGGGCGTCGCGGGCGAACAGGGCCTGGTTGGTCAGGTTCGGTGTCGGGTCGATCGCGCGGGAACGGGCATGGCCGCGGGCGGCGATGATCGGGTGCAGGTCCATGCCGCTCTGCAGGCCGCTGAAGCGGTTGGTGCCGCCATGGATGTGCAGGCAGGGATCGCCGAGCGTCCAGGCCACCGCTTCGCGTGCGTAGAGGCACGCCGCGTCCTGCCAGGTGATCCAGTCCAGTACGCGTCCGTGGGCATCAAGCGAGAGCAGCCGGACCGAACCGGGGCGATGCAGCGTCGTGGCGTTGGGCGATGCTTCGGCGCCCGGAGCAGAAAACGGAGCTCCGGCTTCGATCAGACCCAAGCGTGTAGTGTCTGTCTCCATCGGGAGAACAGCTTATACCTGAATGTTGACGATTTGTGTATCGCCTGTCGGCGATACGCAAAACGCAACGATTCAGGTCCGCGCATTCTGCATCCCAGCCCGCCGTCGGCGGGTTGGGATGCCCACGCATTTCTCCTATCCCCTGCGCCGTTGGCGCGCCCCCCCTTAACAAAGGGGGGCTCTTCTCCAGAGAGATCCCGGTGGTTTCCATCCACGCGTGGCGTGGATCTGCCATGTCGACCAAGGTCGACACCTTCCATCAGCCGAGTGAACCTGTCAGAGGCCGGGCGGTGTGGGGTGGCAGGACCGTTGGCGCCATGGATGGCGCCATCGAGCCCCCATGGATGGGTTTACGGCGTGTCCTGCCAGCCCACGCCGCCCAGCCATTCATCGGGATGCAGCTGTTGCTGTTGCGGTTGCCGGCCAGCGGCCGGCACTACCGCGGGTGCCGGGCGCAGCCCGGCTCAGGCGCCGAAGCGCTCGTCGTCCATGGCCATCAGCGGGGCGGCGCCGGCCTGGATCGCGGCGGCGTGGCTGAGCGTGCGCGGCAGCACGCGGGCGAAGTAGAACCGTGCGGTCTCGCGCTTGCCCTGGGCGAAGGCGGCGCCGTGCGCGCTGGCGTCGGCGGCGGCGACGCTGCGGGCCCACCAGTAGGCCAGCACCACGTAACCCGAATAGAACAGGTAGTCGTAGCTGGCCGCACCCAGTTCGTCGGGGTTGGCGGCCGCGCGCTGCAGTACGTCCAGGGTCAGCTTGCCCCATTCGGCGGCCTTGGCGCGCAGCGGGCCGATGAACTCGGCCAGCGCTTCGTTGCCCTCGTTCGCCTTGGCGAAGGCTTCGATCTCGGCCAGCATCAGCTTCAGGCCGGCGCCCTGGCTGGACGCGGTCTTGCGGCCGATCAGGTCCAGCGCCTGGATGCCGGTGGTGCCTTCATACAGCGTGGTGATGCGTGCATCGCGGGCCAGCTGCTCCATGCCGTGTTCGCGGATGTAGCCGTGTCCACCGAAGCACTGCAGGGCGTTGTAGGTGTTCTCGATGCCCCATTCGGTCTGGCAGGCCTTGGAGATCGGGGTCAGGAAGCTCACCAGGGTGTCGGCGCGCTCGCGCTCGGCGGCATCCTCGGCGTGGTGGGCGACGTCGATCAGGGTGGCCGCGTGCAGGGCCAGCAGGCGGCTGCCTTCGACCAGCGACTTCACCGTCAGCAGCATGCGGCGCACATCCGGGTGGACCAGGATCGGGTCGGCCGGCTTGTCCGGGAACCTGGCGCCGCTGAGGGCGCGCGACTGCAGGCGCTCACGGCTGTACTTCAGTGCGTTCTGGTAGGCGCGCTCGGACAGGCCGATGCCCTGCAGGCCAACGCCCAGACGCGCGGTGTTCATCATGGTGAACATCGCCTGCAGGCCCTTGTGCGGCTGGCCGACGAGGTAGCCCTGCGCACCATCGAAGTTCATCACGCAGGTGACCGACCCCTTGATGCCCATCTTGTGCTCGATCGAGCCGCAGCGCAGTGCGTTGCGCTCGCCGACGTTGCCCTCGCGGTCGACCTTGAACTTCGGGGTGACGAACAGCGAGATGCCCTTGGCGCCCGGAGGGGCGTCGGGCAGCTTGGCCAGCACCAGGTGCACGATGTTGCCGGTCAGGTCGTGCTCGCCGGCGGTGATGAAGATCTTGGTGCCGGTGATCGAGTAGCTGCCATCAGCGTTCGGCTCGGCCTTGGTCTTGAGCAGGCCCAGGTCGGTGCCGCAGTGCGGTTCGGTCAGGCACATGGTGCCGGTCCAGCGGCCCTCGATCAGCGGCTTGAGGAAGGCCTCGTGCTGCCAGGCCTCGCCGTGCTGCTTCAGCGCTTCGATGGCGCCGTGCGAGAGCAGCGGGAAGTTGCCCCACGCCAGGTTGGCGGCGTTGATCATTTCGTTGAGCGGCACACCCAGGGTGTGCGGCAGGCCCTGGCCGCCCAGCTCCGGCGAGGCGGTCAGGCCGGTCCAGCCGCCATCGACGAACTGGTCGTAGGCCTGCTTGAAACCGGGCGGGGTGGTCACTTCACCGGTGGCCTGGTCGAGTACGCAGCCGATCTCGTCGCCGACGCTGTTGAGCGGGGCCAGCACGGTGGCGCTGAAGCGGCCGGCTTCTTCCAGCACGGCATCGACCACGTCGGCGGTGGCGTCGGTGAAGCCCAGGCGGGCGAACAGGGGTTCGACCTTGAGCACGTCGTGCAGGGCGAAACGGAGGTCGGAAAGCGGGGCGGTGTAGCTGCTCATCGGTACGTCTCGATTTGATCAGGGCAGGGGAGAGCGGCGCCGGGCGCCGCGACGAAAGGCGGGTTCAGCGCAGCACGCCGGGCAGGCCGGGGGCCTGGTTGAGGGTGCTGCGGCTGCTGATGTCGAAGCTGCGCTGCTTCTTTTCCTGCGGCGTGGCCGCCACCGTTCCCTTCAGGCTGTAGGCCAGGGTGCGGTTGCTGGCCAGTGCGTCGGCCACCACCAGGCGCGCGGCCGAGCTGGGCACGAGGTCGACATTGATGACGTCGGCGGAGGTGCCGCCGATGGAGATGCCGGGCTTGACCTGCAGGGTGCCGGCGTCGTTGTCGCCGACGGTCAGCGCCAGCGAGACGTCATCGAAGGTCATCGGCATCGAGCTGAAGTTCTGCAGGCGCAGGGCCACGGTCCAGTTGCCGTCGGCGCGCACGGTCAGCTGCTGCAGGCTGGCCGCCGGTTCCGAAACACGCTTGACGATGCCGTTGTTGCAGGCAACAAGGGCGAGGGTGCACAGGACGATCAAGGCGGTACGGAAACGGTGGAGCATGGGCGCAAGTCCTCTGGAGGGGGTGCGTTGGGGTAAGCATACTACGGCGTATGGTTTTGTGGATCGCCTGTGGCGACCCGTCGCAGAGGGTAGCGCGTGAAGATGGCGGCCGGGCGTGCGCAACGCTGGATCGGGCACGCCGGATGCCCCCGATGCGGGGCGGTTCAGTCGGCGGGCGTATCGCGCAACGGTGCCATCAGCCGCAGCGGGCCGAGGTCGTAGCCCATGGCCTCGGCCTTGGCTTTCAGCTGTTCGAACCGGGCGCGATCCATTTCCGGCAGTCGCGAGAGGATCCATAGGTACTTGCGGTCCGGTTCACCAACCAGCGCCCATTGATAGTCCGGGTCCAGCGCCAGCACCCAGTAGTCGGCCCAGACCAGGGGGACCCAGCTCAGCCAGTCGGGCACGAAGCGCACCTGCAGCTGCCCGGGGTGTCCGGCCACCGGGCGTGCCACGCCTTCGGCGACCACGCGTTCGCCCTCGCCATTGCGGCAGGCATTGGTGACGCTGATGCGGCCGTCGCGGCGCAGCCCGTAGTTAGCGGTGATCTCGCCAACGCACTGCTTCTGGAACGACACCGGCAGGTGCGCGATTTCGTGCCACTGGCCTGCGTAGCGGTCGATGTCCAGCGTGTCGACTGCGCGCACCGGTTCGGCGGCGATCACCGGGGAGGCGGCCAGCAGCAGGCAGGCGAGCAGGGCGGGGCGCAGAGGCATCGGCGGGCTCCAGGCAGGAGTCTGGAGCGTAGGTGCCGCCGCGCATGCCGGTGTAAATGTTTCGTCAACCGGGCGGCGGTGGATGCCGCTTGCGCGGAGCGCGAATAAAAAAAGACCTGCATTTCTGCAGGTCTCTGAAGATGGTGGCCGAAGACGGAATCGAACCGCCGACACGGGGATTTTCAATCCCCTGCTCTACCAACTGAGCTACTCGGCCAAATTGTGTGGCGACCGCGGTGAATGCGGTTTCCGGAAAAAAAAGACCCGCATTTCTGCAGGCCTTCGAAAGTGGTGGCCGAAGACGGAATCGAACCGCCGACACGGGGATTTTCAATCCCCTGCTCTACCAACTGAGCTACTCGGCCACATGTTTCGTTGCAGCGAGGTCGCTGCCAAGGACGCGTATATTACGGAGGTCGGCTGCCTTCGGCAAGCGTTTTGCCAAGATTTCTTCACATTGCCGTCTGCGCGCTCGCAAGTGCTTGATCCTCCGTCGTGGGGCGGGGCGTGGCCAGTCGATCATCGTCTGCGGTGGAAATCAGCAGATCGCCGCGATCGCCAAAGCTGCAAGGGCAAGGGCTGCGCTGGACCCGCGCCGGTCCGGGCAATGGAACGCTGTTTTCGTGGCCGCCATCGGGGATGGCGGCGGCGTAGTGTCGGCAGTCCTTTCCTGATGCTGGCAACAGCAGAGACCTGGCCATGTCCGATCCCTCCACCACCTCACGCATCGTGCTTGCGTCGCGTCCGCAGGGGGCGCCAAGTGCAGCCAACTTCCGCCTGGAGCAGGTTGCGTTGCCGGCATTGGCGGATGGCGAAGTGCTGCTGCGCAACCGCTACCTGTCGCTGGACCCGTACATGCGTGGACGCATGGACGAGGGCCCGTCGTATGCCGCGCCGGTGGCGGTAGGGGCGGTGATGGAAGGCCAGACCGTGGCCGAAGTGCTGCGATCCAACGCCGACGGTGTGACGGTGGGAGAGCTGGTGCTGGCGCCGGGTGGCTGGCAGACCCACGCGGTGCTGCCGGCCAAGGCGCTGGGGCGTCGTCTGGATCCGGCCGGACTGCCGCTGAGTACGGCGCTGGGGGTGTATGGCATGCCGGGTTTCACCGCCTATTCCAGCCTGCATGAAATCGCACGCCTGAAGCCGGGCGAGACGCTGGTGGTGGCTGCCGCGACCGGGCCGGTGGGCGCGACCGTGGCCCAACTGGCCAAGCTGCAGGGCGCGCGCGTGGTCGCCATCGCCGGTGGCGAGGCCAAGCGTGCCTATCTGCAGACGCTGGGCGTGGACGTGGCGCTGGATCATCGCGCCGCTGATTTCGCCGCCCAGCTGCGCGCGGCGGTGCCCACGGGTATCGACGTGTATTTCGAGAACGTGGGCGGGCACGTGCTGGATGCAGTGCTGCCGCTGCTCAACGACTTCGCCCGCATTCCGGTGTGCGGCACCATCGCCACCTACAACGAGCGCGGCGTTGAGCAGCCTGGCCCGGACCGGTTGCCGGCACTGTTCAGCCAGATCCTGCGCCAGCGCCTGACCGTGCGTGGTTTCATCGTGCACGACTTCAACCACCTGTGGCCGGACTTCGAACGCGAGATGCCGCAATGGCTGCGCGAAGGCCGCATCCAGTACCGCGAGGATGTGGTGGAGGGGCTGGAGAAGGCGCCGGAGGCGTTCTTCGGGCTGCTGAAGGGGCACAACTTCGGCAAGCTGGTGGTGACGCTGGATTGAGGGCCTGGCGGCGTGCCGACCAAGGTCGGCACCCACGTCAGGCAGTCGAGGCCTTTTCCCGGCGCAGCAGTTCGCGCTTGCGTGCCACGCCCCACGCATAGCCGGACAGGTCGCCATCGCGGCGCACCACGCGGTGGCAGGGCACGGCCACTGCCAGAGGATTGCTTGCGCAGGCACGTGCCACCGCGCGGCTCGATCGGGGCGCGCCGATGCGCGCGGCGATATCGGCATACGAGGCAGTGTGCCCGCGCGGGATCTGCTGCAGCGCCTGCCACACCCGCTGCTGGAACGCGGTGCCGCGGATGTCCAGCGGCAGCGTGGTGCCCCGCGTGGGATCCTCGACCAGGCCCACCACCTGCGCTACCAGTTGTTCATAGCCGCTGTCGGCGCCAACCAGTTCGGCCTGGCGGAAGCGCTGCTGCAGCGACTGCAGCAGCGTCTCCGGATCATCGCCGAGCAGGATCGCGACCACGCCGGTACCGCTGCTGGCCACCAGCACGCTGCCCAACGAGCTTTCAGCGATGGCGAAGTGGATGACTTCGCCGCGGCCACCTGCGCGCCATTGCTTGGGCGTCATGCCCAGCAACTTCGGTGCGTTCTCGTAGAAGCGCCCGCTGGAACCGAAGCCAGCATCGTGGAAGGCATCGGTGATGCGCTCCTGGTGTTCCAGGCCGGTGCGCAGGCGGTCGGCGCGCAGCGCGGCGGCGTACTGCTTTGGGGTCAGCCCGGTCGCCTGCTTGAACAGGCGATGCAGGCGCGTCGGGCTGCAGCCGGCGATCGCGGCCAGTTCCTGTAGCGAGGGTTCGTCGAGGCTGGTCTGAAGGTGGCGGCAGACGCGTTCGACGCGGGCATCGAGGGCGGTGGTGGCGGTACTGTCCATGGCCGGATTCTGGCACGTGCCGGTGCTGCGGAAACTCCGTTTCCTGCACCCATCTGTGAGGCCCGGAAACGGAGTGTTGGTGGGCCGAAGGCGCGGCATCGTGGCGGCCACTTCACAACCGGTACCACGACCATGCGCCTGAACAACAAGATCGCTCTCATCACCGGTGCCAGCGCCGGCATTGGCCGCGCCAGCGCCCTGCGCTTTGCCGCCGAAGGCGCAAAACTGGTGCTCAACGCGCGGCGGCTGGAGCCGCTGCAGGCGCTGGCCGAGCAGATTCGCGCCGCCGGTGGCGAAGTGGTGGTGCATGCTGCCGACGTGGCCGCCCCGGGCACGGCGCAGGCGCTGGTCGATCTGGCCCAGCAGTCCTTCGGTGGCCTGGACATCGCGCTCAACAACGCCGGCATGCTCGGCCCCGGTGTACCGGCGGCGGAGTTCCCGGTGGACGCCTGGCGCGAAGTGATGGCCACCAATCTGGACGCCGCCTTCCATGCTTCACGCGCGCAGCTGCCGGCATTGCTGGCACGTGGCGGCGGCTCACTGGTGTTCGTCGGCACCTTCGTCGGCCATACCGTGGGATTCCCGGGCATGGCGGCCTATGCGTCGAGCAAGGCCGGGCTGATCGGCCTGAGCCAGGTGATCGCCGCCGAGTACGGGGCGCGTGGCGTGCGCAGCAACGTGCTGCTGCCCGGTGGTACCGATACCGAGATGGGCCGGCAAGCGGCACCGACCGGCGATGCCCGCGACTTCGTGCGCTCGCTGCATGCGCTCAAGCGCCTCGCCGAGCCGGAGGAGATCGCCAATGCGGCGTTGTTCCTGGCCAGCGATGAAAGCAGTTTCGTTACCGGCAGCGCGATGCGCGTGGAGGGTGGGGTGTCGATCACCCGTACCTGAGTGGGGTCACGTGCGTGGGGAGTAGCGGATGCCGCTGCTGGCCATGAAGCCTTTCGGGTCGAACCGGGCCCAGGCCTCGCCCCAGCCGAAGCGGGCGTGGCCGCCGGCCAGTTTGCGCCCGAGTGCCGTAGCCAAGGTGCGGCGCATGAAAGCGACTTCGGCATCGATTGCTGCCTGGGTCGGCCAGCCGTCTTCCAGTGTTGCACCGGGCAGATCGACGCTCATCGTCACCATGTCGAGCCGTTGCCCGTGGAAGCACAGGCTGATGCCAGCGGGCGCACCGCCCAAGCTGAGCCGGTGCAGGCTCAGCCAGTGGTAGCCGGTGCCGACATCGCGCTCGTCACGCACCAGCGCGGCAAAGGCGACACGCGCTTCATCCCGAGACAGGGTGGGGCCGATCAGCGTCGGCAGGTTGCCGAGCTGGATGCTGCCGTCGGTCGGATTGAAGTTCATCGGCACGAATGACGCGAGGCGCTTGGACGTTGAGGGCATGGCGTACCGATATGCGGTTTGCATCGGGTTCTGGATGTACCTCGTCGATGGCTGCAAGCCGCTGGCTGCACACCGTGTTCGCGCCGGACTGACCTGCGGCTTACCCGTTGCGTTCTAGCGTGGCGTCAGCGCCGGACTCCACCGGCGAAGGAGTGTTCAATGAGTAAGCGAGACAACGACCACGGCGATCCGAAGCAGGGTGTGCAGGAAAGCCGCCAGGACAGGAAGCAGGACGACGTGGCCAGGCAGCGGCCAGGCCAGCGCGATCAACAGGTGCGTGATGCGCACTCGCGCAGCCCGCAGCGCAAGGACGGCGGCGAGGAGCCGGCCTGAGGCGGAACCCGGAAAAGAAAAAACCCGCAGATCGCGGAGATCTACGGGTTCTTCTGAATAGTGGTGGAGCCAAGGAGGATCGAACTCCTGACCTCGTCATTGCGAACGACGCGCTCTCCCAGCTGAGCTATGGCCCCACGGCAGGGTTTCAGTGTAGCGCTGCCTGCCGGGCTTGCCAAGCGCCGCGCCGGGACGGCGGCAGGCATGCATCTGCCGCCGTCCCCAGCCGGTTCAGGCCAGGGCCTGGCGCAGCAGGGCGCCCGCGCGCTGAACCGCCATGCCGGTGGAAGCCGCCACTCCCTGCAGGTGGATGCAGGCGTGGATCATTCCGGACAGCCGCTCCAGCGTGCAGTCGATGCCCGCCGCCTGCAGGCGATGCGCGTACCGTTCGGCCTCGTCGCGCAGCGGATCGTGTTCGCAGCTGAGCACGGAGGCTGGCGCCAGCCCCTGCAGGTTGGTGGCGTGGGCGGGCGAGGCCAGTGCCGGCGGCTGATCCCGACCACCCAGATAGGCCTGCCAGCAGCGCAGCATCAGTTCGGCGCTGAGATAGTAGCCAGTGGCGTAGTCGCGGTAGGAATCGCTGCCCATGCCGGCATCCAATGCCGGGTACAGCAGCAGCTGGTGGCGCGGTTGCGGCAGGCCCCGTTCGCGCAGCAGCAGGCAGCAGGCGGCGGCGAGATTGCCACCGGCGCTGTCGCCACCGATTGCCAGGCGCTGTGGGTCCAGGCCGAGGCGATCTGCATTGGCCTGCAACCACCGCCAGGCGTCGGCGACGTCATGCAGTGGAACCGGGAACGGGTGTTCCGGCGCCAGCCGGTAGCCCACGGCGACAATCACGCAGCCGCTGGCATTGGCCAGCGCACGGCAGGGACCGTCGTAGACCGCCAGCGAGCACTGGAACCAGCCGCCACCGTGGGCGAACAGCAGGGCCGGCGCTCGTTCGTCGGGCAATCCTTCCGGTGTGTAAAGACGGACGACCAGCGCATGCCCGTCGCGTGCGATCACCGTGTGCTCGATCACATGCGCAACCGCCTGTGGCGCACCCTGCAACTGTGGCAGCGCGCCCTCGCTGATCGCCCGCAGTTCGCGCAGGTCCTCCGGCAGCGGATGGGCCGCGACGGCGTCGACGAACTGCTGCAGCGCAGGTTCAAGCTGCATGGCGTGCCTCCTGCAGGAACGGCAGCAGCTGTGCAAGGAACGCCTGCGGCGCTTCTTCCATGATGAAGTGGCCGCAACCCGGCACGATGCTGCCGCGGACATCATCGGCATGCGGCTGCAGGGTCAGCATCGGCGCATCGCCGGTGGCGTGCTCGGCGCCGATCGCCAGCACCGGCATCGGCAGCCGGCGCTGCGCGCGCAGCTTGTTCTGGCGGATCGTTTCCGGAATCGCACGGTACCAGGCGAAGCCCGCCCTCAGCGCACCGGGGCGGCTGTAGGCGGCGATGTAGGTATCGGCCGCCACCGCATCGCGCCGGTACGACCAGCGATCAAACATGAATTCCAGGTAGGCGCGCTCGCGACCGGTGATGAGCGCCTCGGGCAGGTCGGCCACCTGGTTGAACATGAAGTGCCAGAGGAAGATGTTGTCGGCCGGTGCAGCAAAGATGCCGGGTTCCGGCGCCAGGCCGGGAATCACCGCTTCGGTGACGGCCAGCTGGCGCACGGCCTGCGGTTGGTCGCTGGCCAGTGCATAGGCGATCCACATGCCGATGTCATGCCCGACCACCTGGTAGCGGTCGTGGCCCAGCGCCAGCATGGTCTGGTGCAGCACGGCGGCGGCACTGCCGGTGTCGTAGCCGTGGGCGGGGCGATCGGATTCGCCGATGCCTGGTGGATCCACGGCAATCGCTTCGAAGCCGGCCTCGGCCAGCGCGTGCAGCACGTGGCGCCAGGCGTACCAGGTCTGCGGCCAGCCGGGAATCAGCAGCACCGGTTCACCGTGGCCCGCGGACACGCAATGCACGCGCTGGCCATCGATGCGCAGGTAGTGGTGGCGCAGCGAAGCGTCGCCGGCAGCGCCAGCGGAAAGGGAAGTGGTCATGGGGGAATGCTCCGTTGGGGCTCAGGCGATGCCGAGCATCTGCTGCATCTGTGCGGTGCTGATGGGAGCACCGGCGAAGTCGTCGAAAATCTTGTCGGTGACCGGGATGATGTGGTCGCGGATGAACGCGGCACCTTCGCGCGCGCCGGCTTCCTGGTCCTTCAGGCAGCACTCCCATTCCAGCGTCGCCCAGCCCGCGTAGTCGTACTGGGCCAGCTTGGAGAAGATCGACTTGAAGTCGACCTGGCCGTCGCCCAGCGAGCGGAAGCGGCCGGCGCGCTCGGTCCAGTCGGCATACCCGCCATAGATGCCCTGGCGGCCGCTGGGGCGGAACTCCGCGTCCTTGACGTGGAACATGCGGATCAGCGGATGGTAGATGTCCAGGTACTCCAGGTAGTCCAGCTGCTGCAGCACGAAGTGGCTGGGATCGAACAGGATGCGGCATCGTTCGTGCTGGCCGACGCGCTCGAAGAAGCGCTCGAAGCTGGTGCCATCGTGCAGGTCTTCGCTGGGATGGATCTCGTAGCAGAGGTTGATGCCGTTGTCCTCGCAGGTATCGAGGATCGGCCGCCAGCGTCGTGCCAGTTCATCGAAGGCCGCGTCGATCAGGCCTGGCGGACGCTGCGGGAACGGGAACAGGTAAGGCCACGCGAACGAGCCGGAGAAGGTGCCCATGTCGTGCAGGCCGAGACGGCGTGACGCGCGGGCGGCCAGGTGCAGCTGCTGCTGCGCCCATTCGCTGCGGGCCTTCGGGTTGCCGCGCAGTGCTTCCGGGGCGAAGCCATCGCAGAGTTCGTCGTAGGCCGGATGCACGGCCACCAGCTGGCCGAGGATGTGGGTGGTCAGTTCGCTGACCTGCAGGCCGTGCTCGGCCAGTGTGCCGCGGATGTCATCGCAGTAGTCCTGGCTGTCGGCGGCGGTGGCCAGGTCGAACAGGCGTGCATCCCATGCGGGAATCTGCAGGGCCTTGAAGCCATGGCCGGCGGCCCACGCGGCAATGCCGGCGAGGCTGTCGAACGGCGCCTGGTCGCCGGCGAACTGCGCGAGGTGCAGGCTGGGGCCCTTGAGGGTCTGCATGTGTTGCTCCAATTGTTTGTCGGTCGACAAAGAATAGGCGCGACCCTCGCGGTGGTCAACACCCGCGTTACACTGCGCGCCTCACTGGAGCAGGCAGGCAGATGGCAGGGCGACCGCGCGAATTCGACAGGGACCAGGCGTTGCGCAAGGCAATGCTGCTGTTCTGGCAGCACGGCTATGAAGGCACGTCGATGTCGGCACTGGTCGAAGCACTGGGCATCGCCTCTGCACGCATCTACGCTGCGTTCGGCAGCAAGGAGCAGTTGTTCCGCGAAGCCGTTGCGCTGTACGAGGAAGGCGAAGGCGGCTTCGCGCCGCGCGCGCTGGAGCAGGCCACGCTGCGCGAGGCGATCGGGTCGATGCTGCGTGACGCGGTGCTGACCTACACCCGGCGCGGGCGCCCGCACGGTTGCCTGGTGGTGTCCTCGGCCAGCAGCGTGTCGCCCGACGGCGAGGGCGTCCGGGACTGGTTGGCCAGCCATCGTCGCCAGCGCACGGCGGCGATCATCGCGCGCCTGCAGCAGGCGCAGGCCGAAGGGCAGCTGGCCGACGATGTGGCGGTGCAGGCGCTGGGCGATCACTTCGCCACGCTGCTGCACGGCATTTCGGTACAGGCCCGCGATGGCATCAGCCGTGAGCGGCTGCTGGCGATGGTTGATATCGCGCTGACCCCGTTGCCCTGAGATCCGGGGTCAGATCCGTTTCCCCCTGGGAAACGGATTTGACCCCAGGCGGTGCTGGCTGACTGTGCCGAAACCGCCTGTTTCACCGGGCGTGGGCGCCGCGCAACGAAATCGTAACAATTTGGGGGATAATGGCGGCTTGCGCAGTTTTCCTCCTATTTGCCGCCCGGCTCGCGCAGGCCGCACGGACGCCTCCTCAGAGCATTCCATGCCCTCCCATTCCGATTCCCGCCGCCTGTCGGGTATGTCGTCTTCCTTCGTTTCCTTCCGCCGCCACCCGCTGGCCCTGGCCTGTGCTGGCCTGGCCCTGGTCGGCAGCTTCGGCGCCGCCGCGCAGGACAGCGCGCCGACCCCGACCGGGCTGGACACCATCACCGTGACCGCCGAGCACCGCGAGCAGAACCTGCAGGAAGTGCCGGTCTCGGTGGGCGTGGTGCAGGGCGAGCGCATGCGCGACTTCACCGCCGGCGGCGACGATACCCTGCTGGCGCTGTCCGGCCGCGTGCCGAGCCTGTATGCGGAAACCACCACCGGCCGCATCTTCCCGCGCTTCTACATCCGCGGCCTGGGCAACATCGACTTCTACCTCGGTGCCTCGCAGCCGGTGTCGATCATCCAGGACGACGTGGTGCTGGAACACGTGGTGCTGAAGTCCAACCCGGTCTATGACGTGGACCAGGTGGAAGTGCTGCGCGGCCCGCAGGGCTCGCTGTTCGGCCGCAACACCACCGCCGGCATCATCAAGTTCGACACCCTGAAGCCGACCCAGGACTACACCGGCCGCGTCAGCGCCAGCTACGCGACCTACAACAGCGTGTCGATCGACGGCGGCTTCGGTGGCCCGATCAACGACATCGCCTCGTTCCGCGTGTCGGCCCTGTACCAGCACCGCGACGACTATGTCGACAACACCTACAAGGGCCCGAGTGCCGACGGCACGGTCAGCCCGAAGAAGAACGCCATGGGCGGCTTCGATGACCGCAACGTGCGCGCGCAGCTGCTGCTGACCCCGAGCGACCAGTTCTCGATCCTGGCCTCGGCCCACGCCCGTGACTACGAAGGCACCTCGACCCTGTTCCTGCGCGGTGCGCTGACCAAGGGCTCGAACAAGACCGACGTGCCGCGTGACAAGGTCGCCTACGACGAAGCCGACAACAACCCGCAGGCCTACAAGACCTACGGCGGTTCGGTGAAGGCGCGTTACGACTTCGGTGCGATCGACTTCACCTCGATCACCGCCTACGAAACCACCTCCGGCTACAGCCGCGGCGACACCGACGGTGGTGCAGCGGTGAACTTCCCGGTGAACGGCGTGCCGAATGGCTACGGCCAGTCGATGGGCCGCATCCGTGATCTGGACCAGTGGACCCAGGAATTCCGCCTGGCCAGCCATGACGACAGCGCCCTGCAGTGGCAGGCCGGTGCGTTCTACTTCAACGGCAGCGACACCACCGACTTCTACCAGCGCGCATGGTTCCTGCAGGGCGCGGCCCGCAACCCGAACAACTGGGTGCGCCTGCGCAACAAGAACACCTCGTGGGCCGGTTTCGGCCAGATCAGCTACGCCTTCACCGACAAGTTCACCGTTACTGCTGGCCTGCGCCAGACCAAGGACGAGAAGCACACCCGCCTGCTGAAGACGGCTGACACTGCCGCCGGCGTGGTCACCTACAAGGGCCGCACCGACGTCAAGATGTCCGACACCACCCCGAGCTGGGATCTGAGCGCGATGTATCAGATCACGCCGGACGTGAGCGTCTACGCCAAGGTCGCACGCGGCTTCCGCGGGCCGACCATCCAGGGCCGTTCGGCGGTGTTCAATGCCGACTTCACCACCGCCGATTCCGAGACCATCCTGTCCTGGGAAGCGGGCGTGAAGAGCAGCCTGTGGGACAACCGCCTGCGCCTGAACGCCACCGCGTTCACCTACACCGTCAACGACATCCAGCTCAACGGCAACGATTCGGACGGCAATGGCGTGCTGTTCAATGCCGACAAGGCCAAGGCCTACGGTTTCGAAGCGGACATGGAACTGCGCCCGATCCCGAACCTGACCCTGAGCGCCGGCCTGAGCCTGCTGCACAGCGAGATCAAGGACAAGCGCGTCTACGCGCAGGTCTGCGGCCTCAACGGCCAGGTGGTGTGCACCGTGAATGACCCGACCATCAAGGTCGGTGCCAACACCTTCGCGCAGATCGACGGCAACCCGCTGCCGAACGCGCCGAAGTACAACGTCAACCTCGCAGCACGCTACGATTTCCCGGTCAGCGATGCCGGCACCATGTTCGTCTCCACCGACTGGAACAAGCAGGGCTACACCAGCTTCGTTCTGTACGACAGCAAGGAGTTCAACTCCAAGGGTGACTTCGAGGGCGGCCTGAAGATCGGTTACTCGGGCAACTACGGTGCCTACGAAGTGGCGCTGTTCGCGCGCAACATCACCAACGAGAAGAACCTCAAGGGTGTGATCGAGAACTACATGGCCGCGGTCTACAACGAGCCGCGCACCGTCGGTGTCTCGCTGAACATGAACTGGTAATGCGCTGTCGCGGTGGCGGGTCGTCCCGCCATCGCGCTGCTGGAATGCAAAGGGCGGCCCGGATTAACGGGCCGCCCTTTTCGTTGCTTCAGACCGCGGTGAGGTCGCTGTCCTGGCTGCGCTGGCCGAAGGTCAGGGCCCAGGTCGCACTGTCCACCTGCTGGCGGTCCTGTTCCTGCTGCTTGCGTGCGCGACTGGCACCGAACCAGCGACCCTCGCCGTTGATCAGCGGCGCCATGCGCACCACGTCCACGTACTCCGGATCGATCTCGCTGGCACGCTGCAGCCAGGTCAGGGCGAGGAATGCATTGGCCGGCACGCCGTTGCCGACGTGGTAGATGTCGGCCAGGTAGCCGGCGGCCCACACCTTGTCGTCGTCATCGCCGCGCCACCACAGTGGGATCAACGCGCGCTCGACCGCTTCGCGCTTGTGCGCATCGTTCTGGCCATCCAGTGCCAGGCAGGCCAGGTTGCGGCAGGTCGGGCCCCATACGCGCTCACCGGCCTCGGCTTCATCCAGGCAGCGCAGGTACAGCTCGCGCGCACGTGCTTCATTCTCTGCGCCACCGGCAGCGACCAGGCGTACGCCGAGGTTGTAGGTGGCGATCAGGTCGCCGCCCTCCACCGCACGCTCCTGCCAGTACGCGGCCTTCCCTGCATCAACGAACTGCGGCTGGTCACGGCCACCGAGGCGGCCCTTGTACAGGTCGCACAGTGCGGACATTGCGCCTGCATCGCCCGCTTCAGCCATGCGCTGCAGCAGCGACAGGCCGGCAGCCTGCGAGACATCACAGAACAGGTTGGCCGCGAAGGTGACCGCAGAGGTGTTGTCCTGCTGCGCAAGCTTCAATGCGCGCTGCAGCAAGGGCGCAGCGCGTACCGGATCGGCTTTCTGGCCAAGCAGCCCATGCTCGATGGCCGTCGCGGCCCAGAGCAGGCCGATCGCCGAATCGCCCTCGCGCGCGGCGTAGTCCACCACCTGGGCGAACAGCGCTTCGGCACCATCGACGTGGGCAAACCAGGTGCAGGCCTCGAGATTGCTGAGGCCTTCGTGCAGGACCATGTCGCGGTCCAGCGCCCAGGCCTGCTGCAGGTCCTCGAACACCGCCTGCATGTGCTGCGCATCCCACTGCACATCGTCTTCGACCTCTTCGATGCGGCCGAGCCGATAGCGCAGTCCGGCACGCTGGGTCAGCACCTCCGCGCGCAGGTTGCGGTCCAGGTGCCAGTCGAGAATCTGTGCGTATGCGCGCTCGTGCGCGGCTACGGTTTCGTTGTCATCGCGCTGTGGCGACTCGGCCAGCCAGTCCTGTGCCTTGCGCCAGCGCAGCGCATTGCTCTGCGCCAGATCGAGGCCGCGGCACCAGCTGCCTTCGATGAAGTCTTCCATCGCCTCGTGGCTGCCGCCCCAGCGCGGGTACAGGAAGTACAGGGTGTCTTCCAGCGTGCTCAGGTCGTCGGGGCGCTGTTCCAGCACCAGGCGCATCCAGTAGGCCAGCGGCGCGTCGAAGTCGTCCTGGCTGCGACCGCGCAGCAGCGGCGGCAGGCTGTCGGGCAGGTCCCGCAGCGGTGCACCGAAGCGCGACAGAAGCTGCAGTGCCTGCGGCCACGCCTGCGGATAGTGTTCAGCCAATGCGGCATCGTCGGACTGCGCTGGCTGCCCGGCCTGCAGGGCGAGCAGCCAGTTCGGCTCGCGCAGGTAGCTGGTGATGCGCTTGATGCCATCCAGTGCCAACGCCGGGCGCGGCGACAGCGGGATGGCCTGCAGGTAGGCGTATACGGCGTGGTCGCTGGCCAGCTGCGCGGCCAGCCATTGGCTGTCCTCCACCAGCGCGGCCACGTCGGCGCTGCGCAGTTCGCCGGCGGCGTCCTGCCAGCACGCACCCAGGCGCAGCCAGGCGTAGTAGCTGTGCGGTGCGGCGGCGACCCAGCACTGTGCCTGCTGCAGGCGCTCATCCAGCGTCAGGACCTTGTCCTGCAGGCTGCGCAGGCGCCAGCGGATGCCGGGCAGCGCCCGCGCCCCGTCCAGCCAGGCTTGTTCGTGGGGCGCCAGCAGTGCATCCAGCGCTGCATGGTCGTGTTCCTGCAGCGCGGTGCGCGCCTGCGTGCGCCAGGCCAGGTCCTCGACGGAGAGGCCGTCCTTCGCAATTCCATTTGTCATCTGATGCCATCCAACAGTAGCGGGGCCGCTATTGGACAGGCCCGCGCCCGTGTCGGCAAGCGTGGCAGATGCTCATTCCGATGTTCGCAGGCGCCGCGGCAACGCCCCGGCGCGCTGTGATATCAGGCCGCGGGCAGCAGGGCCTGCAACCGCGACTCCAGCTCCTGCTGGCGCCAGCCGGCCAGTGCGGCCGGCCACTGGCGGCGTTCCAGATAGCTTTCCAGATGCTTGCGCGAGGCCAGCACGCCATCCGGCAGGCCCAGTTCGCGGCTGCGCTCGGCGACCGCATCCTGCAGCTTCTTCAGTGCCTGCTTGTTGCTGTCGTTGGCCGGCAGCGCCAGCGGTGCCTCGGCCTCATCGGCCAGCGGCGTATCCAGCGCCTGCCACACAGCGCCCGCGAGCTTGCGCGGAGCCTTCGGGAACTGTTCGAACAGCTCGCCCAGTGCGGCGGCATCGGCCGGTGGCGTGCGTGCCAGCGTGGCGGCCAGTTCGTTGTCCAGGATCCAGCTGCGCGGGCGATCGCTGCTGCGCGCCTGCACATCGCGCCAACGCAGCAGGCGCAGCAGGCGGTGCTGTGCGGCGGCGTCGAGGAACTGCGCCGAGCGCATCGCCAGGTGCGGCCAACGGTCTTCGTCGTTGGCAACGCTGGCCAGCAGGCGCTCGCCGTCGTCGTGCAGCCACTGCTGGCGGCCCAGCGCCTGCAGCCTGGCATCGATGGCGTCGTGCAGCGCGAACAGGTGCTCGACGTCGTCGGCGGCGTACTGCAGCTGCGACTCGGACAGCGGACGGCGCATCCAGTCCGAGCGGGTTTCGCCCTTGGCCAGTGCCACGCCGGTGATTTCCGCGACCAGCTTCTGGTAGCCCATGCCGCCGCCGATGCCGGCCAGCGACGCACCGATCTGGGTGTCGAACAGCGGCCGTGGCAGCACGCCGCAGGCCCACTTGAAGGCGACCAGGTCTTCGCTGGCGCTGTGCATCACCTTGATGATCGATTCATCGGCCAGCCAGGGCGCCAGGGCCTCGGTCATGCCGGGAATCAGCGGATCGATCAGCAGGATGTCCTGCCCGACCGCCATCTGCACCAGGGCCAGCTGCGGCCAGAAGGTGCGTTCACGGATGAATTCGGTGTCCAGGCCGATGCGGGCCGGGCGCTGCTGGAAGTATGCATCCAGCTCGGCGGGGGTGGTGATCCAGGTTGCCACGGGTCAGGGCCTACTACTCGGGTTTGCTCAGGCAGGGGAGAATAGCCTAACGTCGGTCCGCATCCGTGCTGAAGGAGATCCTGCTTGCGTTTTCCGCTGTCGTCCGCGCTGTGCACCGCCCTGGCCGTGGCCCTGGCCGGCTGCACGCCGTCGCCCTCGGCGACGCCGGAGCCGGGTCCGGCTGCTGGCGAAGACGCACGGCCGCAGGAAGGTTCGCAGGCGGATGCGACGCCGGAGGCGGGGCAGGGCAGCGTCACCATTGCCGGTGAGGATGCCGCCGAGGATGTGCAGCGGTGGACGCCACCGCGGGTCGATCGGCAGGGGCGCAGCCTGGCCCAGCTGCGTCGCGCGGCCGAGAAGGCATTCAGCGAAGGGCACCTGTACGAAGACGCCGACGCGGCGGTTCCGCTATGGCTGGCGGTGCAGGAGGAAGACCCGGATGACCGCCAGGCCCGCAACGGCCTGCAGCGCGCACGCCAGCGCCTGCAGCAGCAGGCCGATGCCCTGCTGGTCCGGCCGCTGCAGCAGCGCGAGGCGCTGGCCGAGGCCAGTCGCCAGGCGCTGGTGCTGCTGACCCTGGCGCCGAAGGATGACAAGGTGCGCGCGCTGCAGGGCCGGGTGGAGCTTGCCCAGCGCGTGGTGGCCTACAATCGTGCCGGCGAGGAAGACCTGCGTTCGGGGCGGATCGGTGAGGACGGTGACGGTGCGATCGGCAACTTCCGTGAAGCGCTGGCCCTGGATGAACACAGCAGCCGGGCACGGCAGGGCCTGGCGGCGGCCGAGAGTGGCCTGATCCGCCGTGCCGAGGACGCAGCGCGGGTGCGTGACTTCGCCAGCGCCGGCACCTGGCTGGCCGAAGCCAGCAAGGTCCGCGACTCGTCACCGACCATTGCCGATGCCTTCGAGCGCATCGAACAGATCCGCGCGGCCGCACTGCTGCAGCTGCGCGATGATGGCCTGCGCGAGCTGGCGACGCCGCAGGGCCTGAAGCCGGCGCGCGAGAAGCTGGCCGAGGCCCTGCGCATCGCCTTGCCCGGGGATGCGGTGGTGGCCCAGTTGCGCGAACGCATCGACCTGGCCACCCATTACGGCAGCTTCCGTCCCGGGCAGGTGTTCAGCGACGCCATGCGCGATGGTGGGCGCGGTCCGCAGATGGTGGTGGTGCCGCATGGCGGTTTCCAGATGGGCGCGGGTGATGCCGAGCCCGGCGCCACCGACGCCGAGCGGCCCTCGCATTACGTGCGCTTCGAGCGCGGGTTTGCGATGGCGATCACCGAGGTCACCGTCGGCGATTTCGAGCGCTATGTGAAGTCGACCAATGCGCGGCCGCGGGCAACCCGGCGCGGCCACTCGGTGGTGTATGACGAGCGCAGCGGCAATTTCATCCGCCGCAGCGGTGTGGACTGGCGTTCCGATTACGATGGTGCGCGCGCACTGGGCAATTCGCCGGTGATGCATGTGAGCGTGCGTGATGCCGAAAACTACGCGGCGTGGCTGTCCGAGCAGACAGGACGCAGCTACCGGCTGCCCAGCGAGGCCGAATTCGAATATGCGCTGCGCGCTGGCAGCAGTGGCCGCTATCCATGGGGCGACGCCGGTACGCCGCCGCCCGGCACCGGCAACTTCACCGGCAGCAAGGATGTTTCGCCCTCGGGACGGCACTGGCACAACGCCTTCATCGGCTATGGCGATGGCTGGTGGGGACCAGCACCGGTGGCCAGTTTCCAGGCCAATGCCTTCGGCCTGCACGACATGGCCGGCAATCTCAGTGAATGGGTGGCCGACTGCTGGCATGCCAGCTACCGGCGTGCGCCCTCCGATGGTGTCGCCTGGTTCAACCCGGGCTGCCGGTCACGGGTGATCCGGGGTGGCAACTGGGCCAACGCGCCCGAGCAGACCCGTGCGGCCTGGCGGCAATCGCAGGATTCGGACACCACCAACGCACGCATCGGCTTCCGCCTGGTGCGCGGCATCTGAGCGGCCCCGGCTTCACCCGCTGCGGGCATCGGCGCACTAAGATTGCGCCGTGCCCGCCAGCCGGCGGGACCTGCCGGAAGACCGCCTGATGCGCAACGATCCCTTCTCCCGCTCGCCGCAAGGCCCGCAACGGCGCGGCCTGTTCGGCAACATCCGTTGGTGGGTGCTGCTGCTGGCGGCCGGCTATGCGGTGTTCTACTGGTTTTCCAACCGCACGGTCGATCCGTATACCGGCGAGAAGGTGATGATCGACAGCAGCCTGGATGCGCGCCAGGAAACCGCGCTGGGGCTGCAGGCCTACCAGCAGATCCTGTCGCAGGAACGGCCGATGGATCCGAATGCACCGATCGCGCGCGATGTGCGCGATATCGCCCAGCGGCTGATTGCCAAGGTCGACGTGGTGGAGACCGCGCTGGCGCAGGAGCACGGCGTGCAGCCGGCGCATTTCGCACGGGATTTCCAGTGGGAAGTGAACGTGATTCCGTCCGAACAGGCCAATGCGTTCTGTCTGCCGGGGGGCAAGATGGCGGTCTACACCGGCCTGGTGCCGGTGGCGCGTACGCGTGATGCGATGGCGGTGGTGATGGGCCACGAGATCGCCCATGCGCTGCTGCGCCATGGTGCACAGCGGATGGCGCAGCAGAAGCTGACCCAGATCGGGCAGATGGCTGGTGCCGCCAGCGGCATGGATGCGCAGCAGCAACAGATGATGATGTCGGCGATGGGTTACGGCTACCTGCTGCCCTACGCGCGCAGCCACGAGACGCAGGCCGATGAAGTGGGACTGATGCTGGCCGCAGCGGCGTGCTTCGATCCCCGCGAGGCGGTGCCGCTGTGGCAGCGCATGGGCCAGGCCAGTGGTGGACAGTCGCCACCGGAGTTCGCCTCCACCCACCCGAACCCGGGTACCCGCATCCAGAACCTGCAGGCGCTGATGCCGAAGGCGCTCGAGTACCGGCAGAAATTCTGCGAGCAGGCAAAGTAGGGGGTGTTCGGCAGGGCTTGCAGCCCTGCGCCCGCGGTAGTGCCGGCCGCTGGCCGGCAACCTCAACAGCAACAGCGTGCATTCCGTGGGGTGGCGCGGTGGGTCCGGTTGCGGGAGACGCCGTAAACCCCGCTCCGCGGTCCGGCCCAGCCGCTGGCGGCTGTGCGTTCGGGCGCTTGCGAAGCAGTGCTTCGCAAGCAAAGCACCCTCACCCATGGGGGCTTGGCCGCGGCTTGCTCGTGTGCGCGGTCCTGCGCACACGGCAAGACCAGGGTTGGGCGTCCTGCCCAACCCGCCCGAGGCATGCCTCGGGCCCATGCCGCGGACACTCCCGCAACCGGACCCACCCCGCCTTCGGCAGATTTCTGCTGCTGTTGGTAGGTGTCGACCTTGGTCGACACGGTAGATCCATTCCCTGCGTGGATGCTTTTCGATCTTGATTCGAAATATTCGATTCCGATGGGGATTCATCCACGCATGGCGTGGATCTACCCGATCGCGGAGATCTGTCAGAGGTGGGGCGGTGTCGGAGTGCGGGGTGTCAGCCGCATGGATGCGGCTGCCAAGCCCCCATGGACGGGTTCACGGCGTCCCCGCGCTCCGACACCGCCCCGCCATCCCACGGAATGCCTGCTTTTGACGTTGACGTTGCCCTGGCTTGAAGCCTCTGTGGGTGCAGGGCGCAGCCCTGCCGAACACCCCTTTACTTGACCTGCACGTCGATTACGCCGTCGCCGACGCGGGCCTGCAGGGCGTCACCGGGCTGTACCTGATCGACCTTCCGCACCAGCGTACCGTCATCGCTGCGGGTCAGGATGCTGTAGCCACGCGCCACGGTCGCCAGCGGGCTGACCGCTTCCAGAGAACGCGCCAGTCCGCGCAGGCGCAGTGCATCGCGCTCCAGCAGACGCTGCATCGCTGCCTGCGGCCGCCCGCGCAGGGCAGCCAGACGACGCTGCATCGCATCGAGCTGGCGCTGCGGATGGTGCCCGCGCAGCACCGCCGCCGCATGGCGCAGGCGCGCGGCACGGCGTTCCTGCTGCTGGTTGAAGGCAGCATGCAGGCGCCGGCCCAGGTCCAGCTGGCGTCGGCGCAGCAGGTCCAGCCGCGCCTGCGGGCTCTGGGCGTTCAGGCGCAGCAGGGCGCGGTCGGCGCGCTGCATGGCCTGCTGCATCGCATGCCGTTGCAGCTGCACCATGCGCGCGGCCGTGCGGCGCAGGCGCAGCGCCAGTTCGCGCTGGTCGGGTACCAGCAGTTCAGCGGCCACCGACGGCGTCGGCGCGCGCAGGTCGGCGGCGAAATCGCTGAGGCTGAAGTCGGTTTCGTGGCCGACCGCCGAGACCACCGGGGTGCGGCTGGCGGCGATCGCACGGGCCAGGGCTTCATCGTTGAAGGCCCACAGGTCCTCCAATGAACCGCCACCGCGGGTCAGCAGGATCACGTCGTAGCGGCCACTGGCATCGGCCGCCTGCAGCAGGCGGGTGATCTGCGCGGCGGCGCTGCTGCCCTGCACCAGGGTCGGCAGCAGGTCTACTTCCAGCAGCGGGAAGCGGCGGCCGAGCACGCTCAGCACGTCGCGCACGGCGGCACCGGTCGGCGAGGTGATCACCGCCAGTCGCTGTACGTGTGCGGGCATCGGGCGCTTGCGTGCCGGGTCGAACAGGCCCTCGGCTTCCAGGCGTGCTTTCAGCTCCTCGAAGGCGCGGCGCAGTGCGCCTTCGCCGGCTTCCTCCATGTGGTCCAGCACCATCTGGTACTCGCCACGGGCGTCGTACAGGGTCACCTTGCCGCGCACCAGCACGCGCATGCCTTCGCGTGGCACGAATTTCAGGTACTGCGCCTTCATCCGGAACATGGCCGCACGCAGCTGCGCGCGCGCGTCCTTCAGGGTGAAGTAGAGGTGCCCGGAAGCTGGGCGCGCCACGCTGCCCAGCTCGGCCTCGACCCAGATCGCCGGGAAGCTGCCTTCGAGCAGGTCGCGGGCCAGGGTGTTGAGCTGGCTGGGGGTCAGGATGTCGTTGTTGCGTGGTTGCATGGAACAGCGTGCGGCGGGCGGAACGGGAGCTCAGGATCGCACGTCAGCGCGCCGTGTGCTGGCCCAGCGCCCATTGCACGTGTTCACGCACCAGCGGCGAGGGATCGTCGACGCGGGTGTGCAGGGCGGCCAGTGCTTCGGCCGAGGACGGTGCATTGCCCAGTGCCACGGCGATGTTGCGCAGCCATCGCTCGTGCCCGCTGCGGCGGATCGGGCTGCCCTCGGTGCGGCGCAGGAATTCGGCCTCGTCCCAGGCGAACAACTGGTCCAGGCGCGCCGTATCCAGATTGTTGCGGGCGCGAAAATCGGCTTCGTCGGTGCGCTTGGCAAATTTGTTCCAGGGGCAGACCAGCTGGCAGTCGTCGCAACCGTAGATGCGGTTGCCCATCAGTGGCCGCATGTCTTCGGGAATGGCGCCGTCGTGCTCGATGGTCAGGTAGGAAATGCAGCGCCGCGCATCCAGCCGCTGCGGGCCGATGATGGCCTGGGTCGGGCAGACATCGATGCAGCGCGTGCAGGTGCCGCAGTGCGCCGTGGCGGGCGTATCGATCGGCAGCGGGATATCGATGTAGATCTCGCCGATGAAGAACCAGGAACCACCATGGCGATCGATCAGGCAGGTGTGCTTGCCGATCCAGCCGAGGCCGGCATTGCGTGCCAGCGCACGTTCCAGCACGGGGGCGGAATCGACGAACACGCGATAGCCCAGCGGTGCCACCTCATCGTTGATCTGCGTGGCCAGCTTCTGCAGGCGGTTGCGCATCAGCTTGTGATAGTCGCGGCCCAACGCGTAGCGGGCCACGTAAGCGCGGCCCGGATCGGCCAGGGTCGCCCAGGCTTCGGTATCGTCCTTGTGGCTGTAGTCCATGCCCACTGAAATCACGCGCACGGTGCCAGGCAGCAGCTCGGCCGGGCGCGCGCGCAGCGTGCCGTGGCGCGCCATCCAGTCCATCGTGCCGTACAGGCCCTGGCCCAGCCAGTCGGCCAGATGCGCTTCATCCTCGCCCAGTTCGATACCGGCGATGCCGCAGCGCTGGAAGCCATGCGCACGCGCCAGTTCGCGGATGCGCTGCACGGCCTGGGCCGGATCGACAGGGGTGGGGGCGGGGGACATGTGCACCAGTATAAAATCCCTGCATGGCCAACCTTGCCGATCTGTTCGATTCCGCTGCCGCGCGTGCGCTTGATGCGCAGGCTTCGGCGCTGGCCGCCGACGGCGGCTGGGGCCTGATGGCGCAGGCCGGCCAGGCCGCCTGGCAGTGCCTGTTGCAGCATTGGCCGCAGGCGCGGCGGATCGGCGTGGTGGTCGGCGCTGGCAACAACGGGGGCGATGGCCATGTGCTGGCCCGTCACGCGCTGCAGGCCGGGCGCGAGGTGACGGTGATCGCCCTGCCGGGCAGGCCGCCTTCGACCGCGCTGGCACAGCGTGCGGCGCTGGAGTTCAGGTCCGCAGGCGGCGCCATCGCCGAGTTCGACGGCGCGCTGCCCGGGGCTGACATCTGGGTCGATGCCCTGTTCGGGCTGGGCTTCGATCGCGCGCCGGAGGGTACGGCGCAGGCGCTGATTGCCGCGCTCAACGCGCAGACGGCGCCGGTGCTGGCGCTGGATGTTCCCAGTGGCGTCGATGCCGACCGCGGGGCGGTGCCGGGCGTAGCAGTACGCGCTGCACTGACCCTGCAGTTCATCGTGGCGCATCGCGGGCTGTATTCCGGCGATGCGCTGGATCATTGCGGGCAGAAGGTCCTGGCGCCCCTGCAGTTGCCCGCGACGGCCTGGCATGGCGTGGTACCCGCTGCGGAGCACTGGACGCAGGTGCGGTTGCGGGCCCTGTTGCCACCGCGTCGCGCCAATACCCACAAGGGCGAATCCGGGCACGTGCTGTGCGTCGGCGGCAACCATGGCAGCGGCGGCGCCATCGCGATGGCGGCCGAAGCCGCCTTGCGCGCGGGTGCGGGGCTGTTGAGCCTGGGCACCCGCCGCGACCACGTCGGTCCACTGCTGGCCCGGTTGCCCGAGGCCATGACCCATGCACTGGAAGACGGCGATGTGCTGCCGGCGCTGCTGGACAAGGCCAAGGTGGTGGCGATCGGGCCCGGACTGGGCCAGGACGAATGGGCACGCGCCTTGTTTGCGCGGGTGCTGGCCAGCGCCAAACCATTGGTGGTCGATGCCGATGCCCTGAACCTGCTGGCGCAGGATCCGCGCGCGTTGCCCGATGCCATTCTCACCCCGCACCCGGGCGAGGCCGCACGCCTGCTCGGCTGCAGCACGGCTGAAATCCAGGCCGATCGCTATGCCTGCGCGCAGAGGCTGGCCGAACGTTTCCACGCCGTAGTGGTACTGAAGGGCGCCGGCAGCATCGTGGCGGCGCCTGGGCAAGCGCCCCGGTTGATCGCCGCCGGCAATCCAGGGATGGCCGTGGGTGGCATGGGTGACCTGCTCACCGGCATCATCGCCAGCCTGCGTGCGCAGGGCCTGATGGCCTTCGATGCCGCGGCCGCGGGTGCGTTGCTGCACGCGCTGGCCGGCGACGTGGCTGCCGCTGACGGAGCGCGCGGCCTGCTTCCTACTGATCTGCTGGTGCCGCTGCGGCGACTGGCCAACCCGGACCTCTCCCCATGACCGAATTCTTCCTTGCCGACAGCGACGCTACCGAACTGCTCGGGCAATGGCTGGCGGCCACCCGGCCGCCGCAGGCGCTGATCGAACTGCGCGGCGACCTGGGGGCCGGCAAGTCCACCACGGCCCGTGCGCTGCTGCGTGCGCTGGGCGTGCAGGGTGCGATCCGCAGCCCCACCTACACCCTGGTCGAGCGTTATCCGCTGGCCAGTGGCGGTGAGGCGTGGCACCTGGACCTGTACCGCATTGGCCAGGCCGGCGAGCTGGATTTCCTCGGCCTGGACGAGGGCAGTGCGGTGCTGTGGCTGGTGGAATGGCCGGAACGGGGCGCCGGCGCGCTGCCGCCCACCGACCTGGTGGTGGCGCTGGAGATCGAGGGGCAGGGGCGTCGCGTCCGTCTCACTGGGGCCAGCGACGTAGGACATGAATGGCTGGAACGGCTGCCCCAAGGGGGCGACTTGCAGGCCATTTCTGTCGGCTGACGAGAACAAACACCGGCAGGTTACGGATTATTAAGGAAAAAGGTGTTGCATTCCGTTCAGCGCGGTGATTGAATCCTGAGCCATGCGCCCGGGGAACCGTCTCATTGCCATCTGTGCCGCCGTCGGACTGGGTCTGGCGAGCGTCAGTGCGTGGGCCGGCGAAGTCCGCCAGGTCCTGCTGAACACGGGCGCGACCGGTACCCGAGCCGAAATCTCGCTGGTCGGCAGCGGCGGCTACAAGACCCTGTCGCTGGCGGGTCCGAACCGGCTGGTGGTCGATTTCCCGGACTCCAGCGCCATACGCAACCTGAAGATGCCGGCCGCGCAGGGCGTGGTCACGGCGGTGCGTACCGGACAGCCGGTCCCGGGCACGTTCCGTGTCGTTTTCGACCTCGCCGAATCGGTGGCGCCGTTCCGCCCGCAGATGCAGCGCGAGGGCAATGAATCCAAGCTGGTGATCGAATGGCCGGGTGATGGCCCGGCCGTGGCCGCCAGCCGCCCGGCGACGCCGCCGGCCGCACAGCCGCAGGCATCCGCTGCGGGTGCCTCGCCTGCGCCCACGCCAGCCGAGAGCGCGCAGTCGCGCACCGATGCCGCGCGTGCCACGGCCCTGCTGACCGCACAGGTACAGCAGCAGGCCAGCGCCACTGCCGCCGCACCGGCGACGCCGACCCCGGCACCGACCACCGCGCCGGCCCAGGTTGCTGCGGCCGGCGTCACCGCAAGCAGCACGCCTTCGTCCTCGCCGGCCGCGATCCTCGCCGGCCAGCGCACCGCAGCGGTGGTGACCACGCCGCCGGCCACCGTGCCCACACCGGCACCGACGCCGGCGGAGCCGCCGCGTCCAGCCATGCCCAGCGATGCGTCGCGTATCCGCATGCAGGCCGGCATGCGCCACCTGGTGGTGGCGATCGATCCCGGTCATGGCGGCCAGGATCCGGGTGCGATCGGCCCGACCGGCAAGCGCGAGAAGGACGTCACCCTGGCAGTGGCGCGCGAGCTGGCCCGCCAGGTCAACGCCACGCCGGGCCTGAAGGCCTACCTGACGCGCGACAGCGACGTGTTCATTCCGCTGCCGATGCGTGCGCAGAAGGCGCGCGCGAACAAGGCGGACATCTTCATCTCGATCCATGCCGACGCGGCCGAAAACCGTTCGGCCACGGGCTCGTCGGTCTACGTGCTGTCGACCAAGGGGGCCTCTTCGCAGCGCGCCCGCTGGCTGGCGGACAAGGAAAACGCGGCCGACCTGGTGGGTGGCGTGCGCCTGCAGCAGACCGAAGGCACCCTGGCCAACGTGCTGCTGGACCTGGCGCAGAGTGGCTACATGAAGGCGTCTGAAGACGCGGCCGGCCACGTGCTGGGCGGCCTGAAGCGGATCGGCAACAACCACAAGCCGAACATCGAGCGCGCCAACTTCGCGGTGCTGCGCACCTCGGACATGCCGGCGATGCTGGTGGAAACCGCGTTCATCTCCAATCCGGATGAAGAGCGCCGCCTGATGGACCCGGCGTACCAGCGCAAGATCGCTGGCGCCGTGCTGGATGGCGTGCATACCTTCTTCAGCCGCCAGCCGCCGCCGGGCACGTTGTATGCCGCCCGCGCCCAGGCTGAGATCGACGCGGCCGGCACCATGGCCGGCGGCAGCAAATAACCCGTCGAAGGCGGGTTACCGCTTTCTGTAGAGTCGAGCCGCGCTCGACTGGGCCTTGTCGGCAGCCCGTCAGTCGAGCATGGCTCGACTCTACCCTCGGCCGCTCCGTTATCATCCCCGCATGACGTCTGCTACCCATCCGCGCCCGATCCGGCCGTTGCCGGAGATCCTCATCAACCAGATCGCCGCTGGCGAAGTGGTCGAACGGCCCGCGTCGGTGGTCAAGGAACTGGTCGAGAACGCGATCGATGCCGGCGCCAGCCGCGTCGACATCGACCTGGAAGAAGGCGGTGTACGCCTGATCCGCATCCGCGACAACGGCAGCGGCATCGCGCCCGAACAGCTGCCACTGGCGGTGTCGCGCCACGCCACCAGCAAGATCGCCGATCTGGACGATCTTGAATCGGTGGCCACGCTCGGTTTCCGGGGGGAAGCGCTGCCATCGATCGCGTCGGTCAGCCGCTTCACCCTGTCCTCGCGCCGCGCACACGACGAGCACGGTTCGGCGTTGCAGATCGAAGGCGGCAAGATCGGCGAGGTGACCCCGCGCGCGCATGCGCCGGGCACCACGGTGGAAGTGCGCGAGCTGTTCTACAACGTACCGGCGCGGCGCAAGTTCCTGCGCGCCGAGCGTACCGAGCTGGGCCATATCGAAGAGTGGCTGCGTTCGCTGGCGCTGGCGCGGCCGGATGTCGAGCTGCGCGTGTCGCACAACGGCAAGGCCTCGCGGCGCTACAAGCCGGGCGATCTGTATTCCGATGCACGCCTTGCCGAAACGCTGGGCGAGGATTTCGCCAACCAGGCCGTGCGCGTGGACCACAGCGGTGCCGGCCTGCGCCTGCATGGCTGGATCGCGCAGCCGCATTATTCGCGTGCCAGCGCGGACCAGCAGTACCTGTACGTCAATGGACGTTCGGTGCGCGACCGCAGCGTTGCCCACGCAGTGAAGATGGCCTACGGCGATGTGCTGTACCACGGCCGCCAGCCGGCCTATGTACTGTTCCTCGAACTGGACCCGACCCGCGTCGACGTCAACGTGCATCCGGCCAAGCACGAGGTGCGCTTCCGTGATTCGCGGCTGGTCCATGATTTCGTCTATCGCACGCTGAAGGATGCGCTGGCCGATACCCGCGCCGGCATGTCGGCGCAGGAGATCGGTGCTGGCCCGGTGCATCCGGCGGATGCCGCAGTTGCAGCCACGGCATCGAGCGCGGGCGCCTCCGGTTTCGGGCTGGTGCGCGGTCCGGCACCCGGTGCCGGCTCCGGCGGTGGTGGTGGATTCTCCGGGTGGCGACCGCAGCAGCCACTGGGCCTGCAGGTAGCCGATGCACCGGCTGCCTATGCCGCGCTGTATGCCACGCCGGCCGGTGCCGAGCGTGCAGCGGCACTCCCACCCATGCCGACCGAAAACGGGTTGCCGGTGACCAGCGCCGAGGCAGGCGTGCCACCGCTGGGCTACGCGATCGCGCAGCTGCACGGCATCTACATCCTGGCCGAGAATGCCGAAGGCCTGATCGTGGTCGACATGCATGCGGCACACGAACGCATCGGCTACGAGCGCCTGAAGAACGCGCACGATGGCATCGGCCTGCAGTCGCAGCCGCTGCTGGTGCCGATCACGCTGGCGGTGGGCGAGCGCGAGGCCGACACCGCCGAAAGTGAAGCCGAAACCCTCGCGGCGCTCGGCTTCGAGGTGACCCGTGCCGGCCCCGGTTCGCTGCACGTGCGCAGCATTCCGGCACTGCTGGCGCATGCCGAACCGGAAGGGCTGCTGCGCGACGTGCTGACCGATTTGCGCGAGCATGGCCAGAGCCGCCGCGTGGCCAGTGCACGCGACGAACTGCTGTCGACCATGGCCTGCCATGGCGCGGTGCGTGCCAACCGGCGCCTGACCGTGCCGGAAATGAACGCGCTGCTGCGCGACATGGAAATCACCGAACGGTCCGGCCAGTGCAACCACGGCCGACCGACCTGGGCCCGTTTTTCGCTGGCGGAGATCGACCGCTGGTTCCTGCGCGGACGTTGAGGGGAGCATCGATGCGTTATCGGGGAATGGCGGGCCTGCTGGCCGCCGTGGTGTTGGCCGCCTGCAGCCCGGCAACACCGCCGGCACCGACGGTCGCTGAAGATCCGGCCTACGCGGCCGCGCAGCAGCAATGGCGTGTGGCGCGCTACCAGGACCTGACCCGGCCCGATGGCTGGACGGCCCTGGTCGGCCTGCACTGGCTGCAGAACAAATCCCATTTCGTTGGCAGCGGCGCTACCAACGGCATCCGCCTGACGGTTGGCCCGGACAAGCTGGGCCTGCTGCGTCGCGAAGGGACGCAGTGGTGGTTCACGCCTGAAGCCGGTGTCGATGTCAGTCATGATGGCCAGCCGGTGCGCGGCCGCATCCGCGTCGACACCGACAAGGACGCGCAGCCGACGCTGCTGGCCTTCGATGGCGGCAAGGGGCAGCTCAGCATCATCCGCCGGGGACCGCGTGACGCGCTGCGGGTCAAGCATGCCGATGCGCCTGCGCGGCGTGACTTCGCCGGCCTGCAGTACTGGCCGGGCGGTGCGGACTGGCAGGTGCAGGCGCGCTTCATCGCGCACCCGCCGGGCAAGACCCTGCCGGTCGTCGACATCACCGGCCTGACCACCGAGATGCCCAATGCCGGCGCAGTCGAGTTCCAGCGCGACGGCCGCAGCTGGCGGCTGGAAGCGATCGGTGCGCCCGGGCAGCCGCTGTTCCTGATCTTCGCCGACCGCACCAGCGGCCGCGGCAGCTATCCGGCCGGGCGCTACCTGGATACCGATGCGCCCGCCGCAGACGGCACCGTGCGCATCGATTTCAACCATGCCTACAACCCGCCGTGCGCGTTCACCGCCTACGCCACCTGTCCGCTGGCGCCACCGGAAAACCGGCTGGACCTGCGCGTGGAAGCGGGCGAGAAGGCTTACCACCTGCCTGAAGGAGAAGGCTGACCATGCCGATCAAACATCTGTTCCGTGCCGCGCTGCTGATGGCGGCGTGCGCGATGGCGCCACTGGCCACCGCCCGCGACGCGCCGGGCGCCACGGCTGCGGCCGCGACCACCGCGGCGGCCAAGCCGCCCGTACCGTTGTTGTGGAAAGTCACCGGCCCGGGCGATGCACGCGTGTACCTGCTGGGGTCGTTCCATCTGCTGAAACCGCAGGACTACCCGCTGTCACCCGATGTCGAACAGGCGTTCGAAGCCTCGCAGCGGGTAGTGTTCGAGCTGTCGCCGGAAGACATGCAGTCGCCACAGCTGGCCAGCCGCATGGTGCAGGCCGCGACGCGCACCGATGGCAGCGAGCTCAAGCGTGATCTCGATGCGGCGACCTGGCAGAAGCTGCAGGCCTTTGCCACCGAGAACAAGCTGCCGCTGGCACAGATGCAGGGCATGAAGGCCTGGTTCGTCGGCCTGAGCATTTCGGTCGGGCAGATGCAGAAGCTGGGCCTGGACCCGGCGCTGGGCCTGGACCGCCACTTCATGGAGCGCGCGCAGAAGACCGGCCGCAAGACCGCTGGCCTGGAGGACATCGATACCCAGATCGGCATGCTTGACGGGATGACGGTGCAGGAACAGCGGCAGATGCTGGCCGAAGCGCTGGACCAGGCCGGCAAGGCCGATGAGCAGGCGCGGCTGCTGCATGATGCATGGCGGCGCGGCGACGAACGCCTGCTGTGGACCAAGATGGCGGCGGAGATGCGCCAGCAGTATCCGCAGCTGTATCAGCGCATCAACACCGGGCGCAACGATGCCTGGGTACCGAAGCTGCAGCCGTACCTGCAGGCCGGGCAGGGCGGTACGCTGGTGGTGGTCGGCACGCTGCACCTGCTGGGCAGTGATGGCGTGGTCGAGAAGCTGAAGGCCAAGGGCTACAAGGTCGAGCGCGTGTGCACGGGGTGCAAGGCGAAACGCTGACGCATCGTTGGCGCGATGCCAAACAAAACGGCGCGCCAGGGGCGCGCCGTTTTCGTATCAGCCGTAGCTGCCGCTCAGCGGCGGGTCTTGCCGCCGGTGCCGGTGCCGGTGCCCGGTTCGCCGGGCTTGTTGCCGGTGCCGGTGCCGGTGCCCGTTCCGGTGCCGCCCGGGCGCGGGCCACCGAAACCGCTGCCCATGCTGCGCTGGAATTCCTGCCACAGCTCCAGGTTGCGCTCGGTCAGCTGGTTCATCATCGCCCACGGAGTCTGGCCCAGCAGGTTGCCCATCTGCTGGCGGAACTGCTGCTGCTGGTCGAGGAAGACCTGCATGCTGCGCTCCAGGTAGTTGCCCATGAAGCCCTGCAGGGAATCGCCATAGAAGCGGATCAGCTGGCTCAGCAGCTGGGTGGACAGCATCGGTTCGCCGTCCTGTTCCTGGTCGGCGATGATCTGCAGCAGGACCGATCGAGTGAGGTCGTCGCCGCTCTTCGCGTCGCGGACTTCGAAGTCTTCACCGTCCAGGATCAGCTGGCGCACGTCCTCGATGGTGATGTAGCTGGAGATCTCGGTGTCGTAGAGACGGCGGTTCGGATACTTCTTGATGATGCGGGTCGCAGCCATGAAGCGGTACTCGTCACAGTAGACGCGCAGCATGGCGCAGTGCAGCAGCGGTTGCAACCGCCCCAGCCCCCGCCAGGCTTGGCTTTCAGGGGCGATCATGTTGCGCAACAAGGGTTTGCGTGCTGCGCAGCATGACTCTTGGCAGGGGCCGGCGGTGATCGCCGCGAGGGCCCCCTGCGCGGCTCACCAGCCCATGTGGTGGCCGCCGTTGATGTCCAGGTTGCTGCCGGTGATCCACGAGGCTTCCTCGGCCACCAGGAAGGACACGCCATAGGCGATTTCCTCCGGCTTGCCGAGGCGTCCGGTGGGGATGTCGGCGATGATCTTGGCGCGCACGTCCTCCGGAACCGCCATCACCATGTCGGTGGCGACGTAGCCGGGCGAAATGGTGTTCACGGTGATGCCGAAGCCAGCGTTCTCGCGCGCCAGCGAGATGGTGAAGCCATGCATGCCGGCCTTGGCCGCGGCGTAGTTGGCCTGGCCGTACTGGCCCTTCAGGCCGTTGATCGAGCTGATCTGGATGACCCGGCCCCAACCGCGGCGGCGCATGCCTTCGATGACCGGCCGGGTGACGTTGAACACCGAGTTGAGGTTGGTGTTGATCACATCGTGCCACTGGTCCGCGCGCATGCGGTGGAAGGTGGTGTCACGGGTGATGCCGGCGTTGTTGACCAGGATCTCGACCGGGCCCAGCTCGGCCTCGACGGCGCGCACCAGCGCTTCGGCGCTGTCCGGATCGGAGACATCGCCCGGGAAGATCGACACGCTGTAGCCGCGTTCGGTCATCGCCTGCTGCCAGGAGCGGGCCTTGGCCTCGTCGCGGTAATTGGTGGCGACCCGGTGGCCCTGGTCGGCCAGGCGTTGGCAGATGGCGGTACCGATGCCGCCGGTTCCGCCGGTGACCAGTGCGACGCGAGATGTCATGGAATGCTGTCCGGGTATCAGGTGGGGGAAGGGGGATTCTGCAACATCGGCGCGGAAAGTGCGCCGGCCGGCAGCAGGATGTCGGTGCGCGGCAGCTGGGCAGGGTCGAAGGCCTGTCGAGCCGCGGCCAGCAGCGCGTCCAGATCGTGCGCGTGGTCCAGGGCGGCAGGCGCCTGGCCCAGCAACTGCCAGAGCTGGCGCAGCACGGGCAGCGGGCGCGAGGTGTCCACCGGCAGCGCCGCCAGCGACTTGGACAGTTTGTGGCCCGGGGCATCGAGCAGCAGCGGCAGATGCCAGTAGCGTGGCACCGCCAGGCCCAATGCCTGCTGCAGCAGGATCTGCCGCGCGGTGGAATCGAGCAGGTCGGCGCCGCGCACCACTTCGGTCACGCCCTGTGCGGCGTCATCGACCACCACGGCCAACTGGTAGGCCCAGCAGCCATCCGCACGGCGCAACACGAAGTCGCCAACCTCGGCATGCACGTCCTGGTGCTGCGGCCCGCGCAGGCCATCATTGAAGTGCACGATGCTGCCGCGCGTCACGCGGAAGCGGACGGCAGGGTCCGGTCGTGGCTGTCGCGCGACGCAGCGGTGGTGGATGCCGCCGCTGGCGGCCAGCTCGCTGCGGCTGCAGTGGCAGACGAAGGCTAGGTCGCTGGCCAGCAGCACGTCCAGGGCAGCCTGGTAGGCCTCGCCTCGCGAACTCTGCCAGAGGATCGGGCCGTCGTGGACCAGGCCGAACGCGGCCAGTGCCTGAAGTTGCGCATCCGCTGCACCGGATACGGTGCGCGGCGGATCGACATCTTCAACGCGCAGCCGCCACAGGCCGCCGTGATGGCGGGCGAGCAGCCAGCTGCCGAAGGCGGCAAGCAGGGATCCGGGGTGGAGCAGGCCAGTCGGCGAGGGCGCGAAGCGGCCGCAGGGAATGGGGGAGGTCATGCTGGCTGAATCGTCGGTCAGGTTGGCGCTTGAATTCAAGCTGACCACACCGCAAATTGACCGGTATCGACCCCTTCCGAGCCGGATTTTCCCATGTTTACCCGCATTGCCCTGTTCCTGGCGACCAACTTCGCGGTCCTGATCCTCGCCAGCATCGTGATGTCTTTGCTGGGGGTCAATCCGAGCCAGATGAGCGGCCTGCTGGTCATGGCCGCGATCTTCGGCTTCGGTGGCTCCTTCATCTCGCTGCTGCTGTCCAAGTGGATGGCCAAGCGCTCCACCGGTGCGGTGGTGATCACCGAGCCGCGCAACCAGACCGAGCGCTGGCTGCTGGCCACTGTCGAGCGCCAGGCCAAGGCGGCCGGCATCGGCATGCCCGAAGTGGCGGTCTATGACGGCCCGGAGATCAATGCCTTCGCCACCGGCGCCAACCGCAACAACGCGCTGGTGGCAGTGTCCACCGGCCTGCTGCACAACATGAGCGAAGACGAGGCCGAAGCGGTGCTGGGCCACGAGATCGCCCACGTCGCCAACGGTGACATGATCACCATGGCACTGCTGCAGGGCGTGTTGAACACCTTCGTGATCGTGCTGGCCCGCGTGGTCGGCGGTATCATCGACAGCGCGCTGTCGGGCAACCGCGAAGGTGGCGGCCGCGGCTTCGCCTACTACATCATCGTGTTCGTGCTGGAGATGGTGTTTGGCCTGTTCGCCACGATGATCTCGATGTGGTTCTCGCGCCACCGCGAGTTCCGTGCCGACGCCGGCGGTGCCTCGTTGGCCGGCCGCCAGAAGATGATCGCCGCGCTGGAGCGCCTGCAGCTCAACCACGGCCAGAGCACGCTGCCGACCCAGATCGCGGCATTCGGTATTGCCGGTTCGACGGCGAAGAAGCTGTTCATGAGCCACCCGCCGCTGGAAGAGCGCATCGCCGCGCTGCGGGCATCGACGGCGGCGTAAGCCTCCGTACTTCCACGGTAGTGCAGGAACGCCTGGCCTCGCGCCGGGCGTTTTTGTTTGCGCGTCGACGCATCGGTGGCGCCCGATCGTTTCCGCGACCGCGGAGGGGTGTCACTTTCTTTGCGCGCAAAGAAAGTAACCAAAGAAACGCTCCGCCGGCCGCGAGCCGTCGCTACGCGCCGGTACCCTGCGCTTCTCGGCGAATCAGGGGACGGCGCCGAACTCGCTGCGCTCAAACACCGGCGCCTCTTCGCCCCTGATTCCCCTGCGATGCTCGGCTCGCTCAAGGCAGACTGGAAGGTCAAGATCAACGGCAACAGCATCCACGCATGGCGTGGATCTACTGGGTGCAGCTGTGGCATTTGACCTTGGGTCCGCCTTGAGCGAGCCGAGCACCGCAGGTCCGGCGAGGGCGAAGAGGTGCGGGTGTCTGAGCGCAGCGAGTTCCCGCACCGTCCCTCGACGAACCGAGGAGCGCAGGGTACCGATGCGCAGCATCGGCTCGCGCCCCGGCGGCGTGTTTCTTTGGTTACTTTCTTTGCACGAGCAAAGAAAGCGACACCCCTCCGCAGTGGCGGAAACGAATCTCCGTGCGCGCAAACGAAAACGGCACCTTCGCAGGTGCCGTCTCCATGAACCGCTTTATACGGAATCTCAGAATTTCGCGTCGAACTCGGCGGCGTAACCGGTGTTGACCAGCACCTTCTGCAGTGACTCGGCCACCTTCAGGTTGCCGGCCACGATCTGGTGGGTCTCCGGGCCACGGTTGTCCATGCGGCCCAGGGTCGCGCCCTTGAAGTCGCAGACCTTGCCACCGGCCTCGCGGACCAGCAGCAGGCCGGCGGCGATGTCCCACGCCTTCACGCCAGCTTCGAAGTAGGCGTCGGCGCGGCCGCAGGCCACGTAGGCCAGGTCCAGCGCGGCCGAGCCGGTGCGGCGGATGTCCTCGCCGTGCACCAGCAGGGCGTCGACCGCCTTCAGCTGGGCGCTGGCACGGCTGCGCTCGCGCGGGGCGAAGCCGGTGTGGATCATCGTGCCTTCCAGGTCCTTGCGGTCGGCCACGCGGATGCGGCGGTCGTTCAGCACGGCGCCGGCGCCACGGCTGGCGGTGAACAGTTCATTGCGCAGCGGGTCGAAGATGACCGCATCGGTCGGCTCGCCATTCTCGACCAGGGCGATCGACACGCAGTAGTGCGGCACGCCGCGCAGGTAATTGCTGGTGCCGTCCAGCGGGTCGATGACCCACATCTGGCGGCGCTCGCCCTGCACGCCACCTTCTTCGCCGAAGATGCCGTAGTCCGGGTAAGCGCGCTTGAGTTCCTTGACGATGACCTTTTCCGCGTCCGCATCCACTTCGCTGGCGTAGTCCATCCGGCCCTTCTGCACCACGTTCAGTGCCTCGAGCTTGTTGATGTTGCGCAACAGGACGTTGCCGGCGAGGCGGGCGGCCTTGACCATGACGGTTACGGCGGGTTTCTGCATGGCGTGGGCTCCCGGAAAGGCAGAAGAGATGGACTGGCGGGGGAAAAGAGCGGGTCCGGCGCAGTGGCCGGCCGCACAGTTTACCATTGGTCATCGTCCAGCTCGACCTTTTCCCTGTTCATGTCCCAGTTTCCCGCCGCCACCCGCCTCCGATTCGTCCTGGTCGGTACCCAGCACCCCGGCAATATGGGCGCTGCCGCCCGTGCCCTGAAGACCATGGGCCTGGCCCGCCTGGTGCTGGTCGCTCCCGAAAAACCGCTGGACGAGGAGGCCTTCCGCCGCTCGGCCGGTGCCGAAGACGTGCTGGGGGACGCCCCGGTGGTGGCCACCCTGGCCGAGGCCGTGGCCGATTGCCGCCTGGTGCTGGGCTGCACCGCCCGTGCCCGCCGCGTCCAGCTGGAGGAGTACCTGCCGGCCGATGCCGCCGCCCGTGCGGTGGCCAAGGCCGGCGAAGGGGCCGAGGTGGCGCTGGTGTTCGGCCGTGAACGCACCGGCCTGACCAACGAGGAACTGCAGCTCTGCCATGCGGCGGTGCATATCCCGTCCGACCCGGAGTTCAGCTCGCTCAACCTGGCTGCCGCGGTGCAGGTGCTGGCCTATGAAACGCGCATGCAGCTGCTGGGCGCGCAGCCGGCCGCCGACGCCGAACCGGGTTTCCGCGAACAGGCGGCCAGCCACGAGCAGATGGAGAGCTTCTTCGCCCAGCTCGGCGACACGTTGGAGGAGATCGATTTCCACAAGGGCCGCGCGCCGGAATCGGCGATGCGCAAGCTGCGACGCCTGTTCCTGCGCAGCGAGCCGAGCGAGCAGGAAGTGCGCCTGCTGCGCGGCATCCTGGCCGACACCCAGCGCATGGCGCGACTGGCACAAGCGGGCAACAAGGACAGCTGACGACGTTCTCATTTTTTCGGGTAGTCTGTCTGGATACCCAGGGGGGATGAAGCCTGTGTCGGGTCTGCGAAGGGCAGTGCAGAGGGGACTGCTGAGCCTGGTCATGATCCTGCTGGCCGGGACGGTGCATGCAGCACCGGACCCGGTGCTGGTGCTGGGCCGGATCAGCGATGATCCCAAGGCCCATTACGAGCAGCTGCAGCCGTTGCTGGACTATGTGGTGGCACGCATGCATGACGTCGGCATCAAGGAGGGGCGGATCCTGATGGCGCGCGACCCGCAGCAGATGGCCAGCTATCTGCGGCGGGGGCGGGTCGACTGGGTCACGGAAACGTCGGGTACGGCGGTGGCGCTGGGCCAGCGCAGTGGCGCGCGGCCGCTGCTGCTGACCGAGCGCAACGGCGTGCGTGAGTACCAGACCGTGTTCTTCGTGCGCCGCGACAGTCCAATCCAGCGGATCCAGGACCTGCGCGGGCATCGCCTGGCGCTGCAGAACACGGCGTCCACCAGTGCCTACCTGGTGCCGGTGATGACGCTGCTGCAGGAAGGGTTGTCACCGCAGATCCTGGCGGGTACGTGGGATATGCCGGGCCGGGACAGCGTGGGGTATGTGTTCGCGCGCAGCGAGTTGAACATCGCTACGTTCGTGCACAAGGGCGTGGTCGAGGTGGGGGCGGTGAGCAGCGTGGACTGGAACGACGAGCGACGGGTGCCGGCGGCATTCCGGCGCGACTTCCGCGAGCTGCTGCGCACCGAACCCTACCCGCGGGCGGTGGAGATGGTGCGCGCCGACCTTGACCCGCGGGTGCGCGACCGGCTGCAGGAAGTCCTGCTGCAGGCGGCCAGTGACCCGCAGGCGCAGGGGGCGTTGCATCGGTTTTTCGGCACTTCCGGTTTCCACCGCGTCGATGCGCATGCGCAGCAGCGGCTGGATGAATTGAAACAAGGATTGACGCGCGTGCGGATGGAAGTGGAATGAAGTGGCTCGGCTCGGGAATGCAGGCCCGGTTCCTGCTCGCGATGGGCGGGGCGATGGTCGTGGTGGTGGCGATCCTGGCGGTATTGCTGGGGCGTCAGGCGGCAATGCAGGGCGAAGTGCGCAACCTCAGTGGTGGCGTCATCCATGAACTGTTCGACCGCAGCGTGCGCAGCCGCGGCGAAGCGATGGCGCGCGAGCTGTCCGACGCGCTGGCCAACCCGTTGTACTACCGCGACCTGGACCAGGTCGGTGCGCTGGTGCGCAGCACCGCACGGCAGCCGGTCGTGCGCTATGTACTGGTGTTCGACGAACGCGGCCGGCTGGTGCATGACGGCTCGATCGAGGTGTCCGGCTTCGGCCAGCCGATGGCCGATCCGTTGGCGCCCAAGGCCGCGGTGGCGCAGGCGCTGGTGGTGCAGGAATCGCCCAAGGTGCTCGACAACACCATGCCGATCATGGTCGGCAACCAGCGCATCGGCGGCGTCCGCGTCGGCATGGCGCTGGACGAGGTGCAGCAGCGCGAACAGGCGGCCAATGCCACGCTCGGCGAGCGCCTGCAGCAGGTCGGCAGCCGCCACCTGGGCTGGCTGCTGCTGATGCTGGGCCTGCTGGTGGTGATTGGCGTGGTGGTGATCCTGTACGTGCAGCGCACCCTGGTTGCGCCGATCCGGGACCTGGCTGCCGCAGCGCGCCGCATCGAGGCCGGCGACTACCAGGCGCCGCTGGCTGAGAACACCCGCGACGACGAGGTCGGCGAGCTGGTGCGCGGCTTTGCCCGGATGCGCGATTCCATCGCCCGCCATGACCGCGAGGTTCGGCGCATGGCCTATACCGATGCGCTGACCGGGTTGACCAACCGGCTGGCGTTCCGGGAAGCGCTGGACCATCGCCTGATGGCGGCGCGCGCATCCAATCATCGGCTGGGCCTGCTGTTCGCCGATATCGACGATTTCAAGCGCGTCAACGACACCCTCGGCCATGAGGCCGGTGACGAGGCGCTGTTGCAGTTCGCGCAGCGCATCGGGCGCGCGGTCACCGAGGCGGGCGGCGATGAGGCGCTGCTGGCCCGCTTCGGCGGCGACGAGTTCGTGATCCTGGTCGGTGATGGCGACGTGGCCGCCAACGCGCGGCTGCTGGCCGAGGTGCTGGTGCGCGAACTGGGCAAGCCGCTGGTGGTGCAGGGCAGGGAGCTGTTCCTGGGGACCTCGATCGGCGTGACCCTGTTCCCTGACGATGCCGCCGATGCAACCACGCTGCTGAAGAACGGCGACATCGCCATGTACCAGGCGAAGATGGCTGGCAAGAACTGCTACCGCTATTACAGCCGGGCGATGGACCATGCGGTCGAGCGCCGCGTGCACATGGAGCAGGAACTGCGCGGGGCCTGGGAGCGCGGCGAGCTGCGCCTGGCCTACCAACCGATTTTCCGCATGCGCGACCGCCGCATGGTCGGCGTCGAAGTGCTGCTGCGCTGGCAGCACCCGACCCTGGGCACGATTCCGCCGTCGGTGTTCATCGAAGTGGCCGAGCAGAGCGGGCTGATCGAGATCATCGGCCCGAAGGTGCTGCGTGCGGCCTGCATGGAAGCCTCGCAGTGGCCACGGGGCGCGGGCGGCGACGATCTGTTCGTGTCGGTGAACGTATCGCCGCGGCAGCTGCGCGGCGGCGAGCTGCCGGCGCTGGTTGCGCAGTGCCTGCACGAGTCCGGGCTGCCGGCCTCGCGCCTGCACCTGGAATTGACCGAAACCGCCGTGATCGGCGACGAGATGGTCGCCGCGCAGCTGCTGGACAAGCTGCACCGCACCGGTGTGAAGGTCTGGCTGGATGATTTCGGGACCGGCTTCTCCGGTCTCAGCCATCTGCGCCAGGTGCCGGTGGACGGGGTGAAGATCGACAAGAGCTTCGTGGCCGACATGCAGCGCGATCCCGACGATCTGGCGCTGACCACGGCGATCATCGCCATGGCCCACGCGCTGGGCATCACGGTGGTGGCCGAAGGCATCGAGCAGCAGGCACAGTTCGAGCTGCTGGCCCAGCGTGGTTGCGACCTCGGCCAGGGCTACTGGCTGAGCCACCCGGTGACCGCCACCGAAGTGGTGCGGATGATCGAATCGGGCGTCTGACCCCAAAAAAAGGGGACGGAGGGAATTAAGTCGCAAATGCATAAGCGACTTAATTCCCTCCGTCCCCTTTTTTGTTACACCGGGCGCTTGCTCGGGTCGCCGGGCAGTTCGCGCACCAGCTTGGGGATCAGGTAACCGGACAGGCGTGCGGTCAGGCCGGCAATCAGCGCCTTGGCCTGGCTGTCGTCCACTTCGAAGTGGGCCACGCCCTCGACCCGGTCCAGCTGGTGCAGGTAGTAGGGCAGCACGCCGGCGGCGAAGCTGCGCTCGCTCAGGTCCTGCAGGGCCTGCACGCTGTCGTTGACCCCGCGCAGCAGGACGGCCTGGTTCAGCAGCTGGGCACCGACACCGCGCAGGCGGCCCATCGCCGCGTCCACGCTGGCGTCGAACTCATTGGCATGGTTGGCGTGGACCACGATCGCCAGCGGCCACGGCAGGCTGCCCAGCCAGGCCAGCAGCTCCTCGTCCACGCGCTCCGGCAGCACGATCGGCAGCCGGGTATGGATGCGCAGGCGGCGGATGTGCGGGATCGCGCGCAGGGCGTCGGTCAGCTCCACCAGCTTGTGCGTGGCCAGCGACAGCGGGTCACCACCGGACAGGATCACCTCGTCAATGTCCGGGTCAGCGGCGATGGCGGCTACGGCCTCCTGCCAGCCGCCCTTGGCGGCGTTTTCCGCGCCATAGTCGAAGTGGCGGCGGAAGCAGTAGCGGCAGTTGATCGCGCAGCTGCCGGTGGCGACCAGCAGGGCGCGACCGCGGTATTTCTGGATGACCCCGGTGGCCTTCCTGGCGGCACCATCACCCACCGCATCGAAACTGAACCCGGGTGCCGGACGCATTTCCTCGTCGACCGGCAGCACCTGGCGCAGCAGCGGGTCGGCCGCATCGCCCACGCGCATGCGCGCCACGAAGCCCTCGGGCACGCGCAGCGCGAACTGGGCGATGGCCGCCTCCGAGACGCCCAGCGCGGCCGGGTCCAGCTGCAGCCGGGCCAGCAGGGCGTGCGGGTCGCGCAGCGCCTGGCGCCAGAGCTGCTGCCAGCGCGCGGGCGCGCCTGGCGACTGGGGCCGGGGGAAGGCGGAAAGCTGCATGGAGAGGGGGCCTGCGGTTATCATGGGGGCAGAAAAACAGTCGCCCACCGGCATCCGGTGGGCTTTCCATTCTAACGGCTCGCCGCACCCGCGGCGTTTTTGCCACTCAGGAGTTTACGCATGGCCAGCTACGGCATGAACGACGTCAAGAACGGGATGAAGATCCTGGTCAACAACCAACCGGCCGTCATCATCGACACCGAATACGTCAAGCCGGGCAAGGGCCAGGCCTTCACCCGCGTGAAGTACCGCCTGATCAAGGACGGCCGTACCCAGGAAGTCACCATGAAGTCGACCGACTCGCTGGATGCAGCCGACGTCGTCGATACCGACATGAACTTCATGTACAGCGACGGCGAGTACTGGCACTTCATGGACCCGGAATCCTTCGAGCAGGTCCAGGCCACCAAGGCCGGCATGGGCGGCGCCGAAAAGTGGCTGAAGGGCGAAGAGTCCTGCGTGGTCACCCTGTGGAACGGTGAGCCGATCTTCGTGCAGCCGCCGAACTTCGTCGAACTGAAGATCACCGAAACCGATCCGGGCGTCCGTGGCGACACCTCGGGCGGCGGCGGCAAGCCGGCCACCCTGGAAACCGGTGCCGTGGTCCGCGTGCCGCTGTTCGTCAACCAGGAAGAAGTGATCCGCGTCGACACCCGTTCGGGCGAATACTCCGCACGCGTCAAGTAAGGATCCGGCCGTAGGCTGACCTTACGGTAGTGCCGGCCGCTGGCCGGGTACGCGCCATCGCATTCGCGCTGGCGCTCCCATGATCTGCTTCGGCAGATCATGGGCCCCGCTTCACGAGTCTCCAGACCCCGCCGCTTCGCGGCAGCCCCTGACTCAGGGGCGTGTCCCCCAGAAGTATCTCGCCGCCCCCCCAGCCAGTGAGCCCGCATGAGCGATAGCCCGCACCTCCCCGAAGCCTGCGACCTGCTCATCGAAGCCGGTTACGTCGTTCCGATCGAGCCGCACGCGGTGGTGCTGGAAGACCATGCCGTTGCCGTGCGTGGCAGCGAGATCGTGGCCATCCTGCCGCGTGCCGAGGCGCGCGCACGGTTCCGCGCCACCCAGGTGGTGAGCCGCCCCGAGGCTGCGCTGATGCCGGGCCTGGTCAACGCGCACACGCACAACCCGATGACCCTGCTGCGCGGCGTCGCCGACGACCTGCCGCTGATGACCTGGCTGCAGCAGCACATCTGGCCGGTGGAAGCGGCGGTGATCGGCCCCGAATTCGTTGCCGACGGCACCACCCTGGCCATCGCCGAGATGCTGCGCGGCGGCACCACCTGCGCCAACGAGAACTACTTCTTCGGCGACGTGCAGGCCGCGGTCTACAAGAAGCACGGTTTCCGCGCGCTGGTCGGCGCGGTCATCATCGATTTCCCCACCGCCTGGGCCAGGACCGACGACGAATACTTCGCCAAGGCCGGTGAACTGCACGACCAGTGGCGCACTGATCCGCTGATCGGCACCGCGTTCGCGCCGCATGCGCCGTACACGGTCAGCGATGCCAACTTCGAGAGGGTGCGGATGCTGTCCGACCAACTCGACATGCAGGTGCACCTGCACACCCACGAGACCGCGCAGGAGATCAACGATTCGATCAAGCTGCACGGCCAGCGCCCGCTGGCGCGGCTGGACCGGCTCGGCCTGGTCAACGACCGCCTGATCGCGGTGCACATGACCCAGCTGACCGATGCGGAAATCCACCTGTGCGCCGAACGTGGCGTCAGCGTGGTGCATTGCCCGGAATCGAACCTGAAGCTGGCCTCCGGTTTCTGCCCGGCCTGCGCCCTGCAGCGCGCCGGCGTGAACCTGGCGATCGGTACCGATGGCTGCGCCAGCAACAACGACCTGGACATGTTCAGCGAGAACCGCACCGCGGCGATCCTGGCCAAGGCCGTGGCCGACGATGCCACTGCACTGGACGCGGCCACCACGCTGCGCGCGTCCACGCTGGGTGGCGCGCGCGCGCTGGGCTTCGGCGACCGCATCGGCTCGATCGAAGTCGGCAAGCAGGCCGACCTGGTCTGCGTCGACCTGTCCGCACTGGAAACCCAGCCGCTGCACAACGTGCTGTCGCAGCTGGTGTACGCCACCGGCCGCCAGCAGGTCAGCGACGTCTGGATCGCCGGCAAGCCGAAGCTGGTGCAGCGCGAGCTGGTCGGCATGGACCTGCCGGGCATCATCGCCAACGCGCGCCAGTGGCGCGAGCGCATCCGTCATATCCGCGCCTGAACCTTGGCGCCGCAAGGACTCCCTCATGACTGCCCCCCACGCATCCTCCAATTTCGATCAGGCCGAGCTGGACAAGTTCGCCGCGCTGGCCAACCGCTGGTGGGACGCTGACGGCCCGCAGAAGCCGCTGCATGCGCTGAACCCGGTGCGCCTGCAGTACGTGGCCGACCGCGTGCCGCTGCGCGGGGCACGCGTGCTCGACATCGGCTGCGGTGGCGGCCTGTTGAGCGAAGCACTGGCGCAGGCCGGTGCGGACGTGACCGCCATCGACCTGGCCCCGGAACTGGTCAAGGTCGCGCGCCTGCATGCGCTGGAAAGCGGTGCCAAGGTCGACTACCGGGTGCAGGCCGCCGAGGACCTGGCCGCCGAGCAGCCGGGCAGTTTCGACGTGGTCACCTGCATGGAAATGCTTGAACACGTGCCGGACCCGGGCGCGATCATCGAGGCCTGCAAGCGCCTGCTGAAGCCGGGCGGTCACCTGTTCCTGTCGACCATCAACCGCACCGCTGCCGCCTTCGCGGTGGCGATTGTCGGCGCCGAGTACGTGGCGCGGCTGCTGCCCAAGGGTACCCACCACTACCAGGAATTCATCAAGCCGGCCGAGCTGGCGCGCTGGCTGCGCGAGGCCGACATGCAGCTGGTGGATGTCAGCGGCATGGCCTACGAGCCGTGGCGCAACCATGCCCGCCTGAGCAGCCGTACCGACATCAACTACCTGGCCTACGCGGTCAAGCCGGCATGACCGCGGCCCGCTTCCCGCGCGCGGTGCTGTTCGACCTGGATGGCACGCTGCTGGACAGCGCACCGGACTTCGTCGCCACCTGCGACGCGATGCTGGCCGAGCGCGGTCGCGCGCCGATCGATCCGGCGATGTTGCGTCCGGTGGTCTCCAAGGGTTCGCGTGCAATGGTGAGCGCCGCCTTCCCGGAACTGGATGTTGCCGCACGCGATGCGCTGATTCCGGAATTCCTGCAGCGCTACGAAGCGTTGATCGGCCAGCACGCGGTACTGTTCGATGGCGTGGCCGGCATGCTTGCCGCGCTGGATGACGCCGGCACCGTGTGGGGCATCGTCACCAACAAGCCTGAGTACCTGGCGCGCTTGATCCTGCCGCAACATGGCTGGCAGCAGCGCTGCGCGGTACTGGTCGGCGGTGACAGCCTGGCCGAGCGCAAGCCGCACCCGCTGCCGCTGCTGCACGCCGCGCAGGCGATTGCCGTTGCCGCCGAAGACTGCGTGTACGTGGGCGACGACGAGCGCGACATCATTGCTGCGCGCGCTGCGGCGATGCCGTCGGTGGCGGCGCTGTGGGGCTACCGCCTGCACAGCGACGACCCGCTGGCCTGGCAGGCCGACGTGCTGGTCGAGAACGCTGAACTTCTGCAACTGGCCAGTCTGTGGCCGACCCGGCCGGCAGCCCCGGCCCAGCCGTAAGGAATCACGTAGTGAGCAGTACCGCGCTGGACAGTTTCCTCGACAAGTGGCGCAGCCGTTGGCCGGAATGGTCGGTGGCCGCCCCGTTCGTGGCCGAATCGCAACGCGAGCTTGCAGTGGCGTGGTTCGCGCTGCTGCAGGAATTCGACGACATGCTCAACACCAGCGGCGACCCGTTGCCGGCCGACGCCAAGCTGGCATGGTGGGGCGAGGAGCTGCGCAGCTGGGCTGCGCATCGTTCGCGCCATCCGCTGGGCCGTTTGCTGGAACCGGTGCGTGCGCCGTGGGCACAGTTGGCCGAAGCACTTCCGGACCTGGTTGAAGCGCGCACGGTCGCGCTGGACGTGGCCGGTGCCGAGCGCGCGCTGGCGAACTACGCCGAGGCCGTGGCCGCGGTGGAGGCGGCCTTGTTCGCCGACAAGCCGCGTACCGGCGCCGGTCGTGCGGTGCAGCTGCAGACCCTGGCCCAGCGCCTGCAGGACGCGGGCGTGGCCGGTGTGCCGCGCAGCCTGCTGGACGAAGACGCCAGCAATGCCGCACAGCGCTGGGCGCAGCATCTGTTGAAGGGGTGGGGCACCCGCGTGCCCGGCCCGCGTCCGCGCCGCGTGTGGTCCAGCCTGGCGCGTGCGCGCGTTGCAGCGCAGGCCGCAGGCAAGCCGATCGAAGCCACGCCGGTGCGCACCCTGCTGCGCGTGTGGTGGGCCGCGCGCGGTTGATTGATTCCGGTGGGTGCGGACCTGGGTCCGCATGCTGTCTGTAGAGCCGAGCCCACGCTCGGCTCGGCTCATCGCGCCCGCGCAATAGCGGCCGAGCAGGGGCTCGGCTCCACAGAAGCGGGATGCCACTCCAGCGAGTGACGCGTTATTTGCGCTCCAGCACCAGCAGCGGGTCGATACGGGTATCGAACCAGTTCATGCCCCAGTGCAGGTGCGGGCCAGTGGCACGGCCGGTGGCGCCGACCGCGGCGATCACCTGGCCCTGTTCCACACGGTCGCCGACCTTTACGTCGATGCGCGACAGGTGCAGGAAGTTGGAGCTGACTCCGAAGCCGTGGTCGAGCAGCAGCGTGCCACCGGTCAGGTACAGGTCCGGGCCGGCGAAGGTGACGATGCCGGCAGCCGGTGCTTTCACCGGCGTGCCGGTCGGCACCGCGATATCCATGCCGGAATGACCGGCGCCGGGCTGCCCGTTGTACACGCGCGCATTGCCGAAGCGGCCGCTGATGCGGCCCTGCACCGGCCAGATGAAGGTCTGGGTGAAGTCGGTGCGGTCGTCATCGCGGGCGCGTGCGGCGGTCACCTGCGCCTGTTCGCGCTTGATCCGCTCGGCAATCGCCGGCGGCGGATTGACCGTCTTGGGCGGCACACCGTTGACCCGCTCGGTCGGCCAGTCACGCGGGGTCACCGCAATGGTCGCGGTCTCGCTGCCACCATCGGGGCGCTGCACCTGCACGCGCAGTGGGCCCTTCTCGTCACGGCCGATGCCGAACACCACGCTGCCGTAGCCGCTAACCCGCAGCTGGCGGCCGGCGTACTGCACGCGGCTGCCGGCGGGTACCTTGCCGATCACCAGCGCGCCCTGCGACGCGCTGGCCGGGAACACCACGCGGCTGTCGATCAGGCTGCCGATGCCATCCTGCGCCTGCGCCGGGGATGAGGAAAACAGGGGCGCGGCCAGCAGCAGCGCCCCGATCAGAAGTGCGGAGCGCATCAGCGGTCGTAGGTCATGCGCTGGCCGGCGGGTTCGCCCACCAGCTTGCTGCCGTCCCACACCTGCTGGCCGTTGACCCAGGTGGAGGCGATGCGCGAACGGAAGGTGGTGCCTTCGAACGGCGACCAGCCGCACTTGGACAGCACGTCCTCGCGCTTGACCGTGAACGGCACGTCTTCGACCAGGACCAGATCGGCGAAGTAACCCTCGCGCAGGAAGCCGCGCTCTTCCACATCGAACAGCTGCGCCGGGGCGTGGGCGAACTTCTGCACCACCTGTTCGCGGGTCAGCTTGCCTTCGTGCACGCGCTCCAGCGCGGCCACCAGCGCGTACTGCACCAGCGGCAGGCCCGACGGCGCCTGCGCGTAGGGCTTCTGCTTCTCTTCCCAGGTGTGCGGCGCGTGATCGGTGGCCAGCACGTCCAGCACGTCATCGGCCAGCGCGGCGGTGATCGCCTCGCGGTCGGATACTTCCTTGATCGCCGGGTTGCATTTGATCAGGTTGCCCTTGGTCGCATAGTCCGGGCGCGCGAAGTGCAGGAAGTGCACGCAGGTTTCGGCGGTGATCTGCTTGCGGCTGCCGTCGGCGCGGATCAGCGGGCCCTTCTCGAACAGCGCCAGTTCGTCGGCGGTGGAGATGTGCAGCACGTGCAGGCGGGTGCCGTGCTTGCGCGCCAGCGACATCGCCAGGCGGGTCGACTTGATGCAGGCCTCGCGCGAGCGGATGTCCGGGTGCATGTCCGGGGTCAGCGCGTCGCCGTACTTCTCCTGGAAGGCCTTCAGGTTGGCATCGATCATCGGCGTGTCTTCGCAGTGCGTGATGATCGGGGTCGGGCATTCGCGGAAGATCGCATCCAGCGTTTCCGGGTTGTCGACCAGCATGTTGCCGGTCGAAGCACCCATGAACACCTTCACGCCGGGCGCCTTCTTCGGGTCCAGCGCACGGATCGCTTCCAGGTTGTCATTGCTGGCGCCGTGGTAGAAGCCGTAGTTGGCCCAGGCGCGGCCGCGCGCGAGCTCGTACTTGGCTTCCAGGATGGTCGAATCCAGCGTCGGCGGGTTGGTGTTGGGCATGTCCATGAAGCTGGTCAGGCCACCGGCCACGGCCGCGGCCGATTCGCTGGCGATGTCGCCCTTGTGGGTCAGGCCCGGTTCGCGGAAGTGCACCTGGTCGTCGATCATGCCGGGCAGCAGCCAGCGTCCGGCTGCGTCCACCACCTGCTCGCCGTCGCGCGGCGCCAGCCCGCTGCCGATCTGCGCGATGCGGCCATTCTCGATGCGCAGGTCGCCGTCGAAGGTGCGGCCTTCGTTGACCATGCGGGCGTTGGTGATGAGGGTGGAGGACATGTCAGTGTTTTCCTGTGCAACGGCAAGAGGGGGCGTTGGGGGACTCGGGCACGGGGTCGAAGCCGCCGGGATGGAACGGGTGGCAGCGGCCCAGCCGGCGCGCAGCCAGCCAACTGCCGCGCAGCGGGCCGTGCCGCGAGATGGCGTCCATCGCGTATTCAGAACAGCTCGGCACGAAACGGCAGCGTGGCCCCAGCAAGGGGCTGATGAAGCGCTTGTAGAAGCGCAGCAGGGCGATGAGCAGGCGCGAGATCACCCAGTCATCTTATGCCAGTTGGCATGAAGGCCGCATTTGTGCAGGATGGGCCGTTGGTCGCATGTCGCCGATGGCCTGCGACCGGTACCAGCACCTTCGGGTGCTGGCCAGGTTCCGTACCGCGCAAGGCGGTCCGTGTTCGTCGGACTGCCCCTTGGGCGCCTTGACTCCAGGACTGAATGGAGCAGGGTGCCGAGGTTGCTGCTGCGGGTCGGGTAGGCTATAAAGGCCCGCTTTCCCGGGCCCCGGGGAATCCAAGGAAGAGCGTTTCGTGGCTGCTAAAAAAACTGCAAAGAAGGCCGCAACGGCCGCCAAGAAAACCGCCAAGCCTGTTGTGAAGAAGTTGGCGGCAAAGCCCGTTGCCAAGAAGCCGGCCAGCAAGCCGGCGACCAAGGCAGCGTCCTCGCAACCGGCGGCCAGGAAGGCCACCGCAAAGAAAACGCCGGTGAAGGCAACCAAGCCGGTGGCGAAGAAGGCCGCTGCGCCTGCCAAGGCCAAGCCTGCCGCCGCCAGCAAGAAGGCGCCGGTGGTGAAGAAGGCTGCCAGCAAGGCCGCGCCGGTGAAGAAGGCCGCCGCCAAGCCGGTAGCGAAGAAGGCAGCAGCCAAGCCAGCGCCGAAGGCGGTGGTGAAGAAGGCTGCCGCCAAGCCCGTCGCCAAACCGGCGGCAAAGAAGGTTGCGGCGGCCAAGCCGGTCGCCACGCCTGCCGCTGTAAAGAAGGTTGCCAAGAATGTTGCCGCGCCGGCCGTAAAGCCGACCCCGGCCCCAGTAGTGAAGTCCGCACCGAAGCCTGCTGCCAAGCCGGCTCCGGCCAAGCCTGTCCCGGCCAAGACCGTGGCAGTGGCAGCAGCCCAACCGGCCTCCAAGCCGGCCCCGGCCGCCGCTCCTGCCGCCTCGAAGGCCCCGCAATCCAAGAATCCCGTGCCCGTTTCGAAATCGCCTGCCAAAACCGCCGTGAAATCCGATTCCGCCCCGAAGACCGTGTCGCGCCCTGTCGGCAAGGTTGCCGTGGCCGTCGCCGCCCGTTCGGCGGCACCGGCCCCGCGCAGCAAGTACAAGGTGGTCGAGTACAAGACCGACGAGGCCACTGGCCGCCCGATCCTGCCGGCTGGCTACAAGCCGTCCTCGGAAGAGGAATACATGAGCCCGCTGCAGCAGGAATACTTCCGCCAACGCCTGCAGAACTGGCGCGCGGACCTGGTGGAAGAGTCCAAGCAGACCATCGAGAACCTGCGCGAGGAAGTGCGTGACATCGGCGACGAAGCCGAGCGCGCGACCCGCGAGACCGAGAACTCGCTGGAACTGCGTACCCGCGACCGCTACCGCAAGCTGATCGGCAAGATCGACAGTACCCTGAAGCGCCTGGAAGCCGGCGACTACGGTTACTGCGTCGACACCGGCGAAGAAATCGGCCTGGAGCGCCTGGAAGCGCGCCTGACCGCCGAGCGCACCATCGACGCCCAGGAGCGTTGGGAGCACCTGCAGAAGCAGCAGGGCGACTGATTCCCGATCGTTGTGATGTCATGCAAAAAAACCCGGCCTCGGCCGGGTTTTTTGTTGGGTGATCGTCTTCTGTAGAGTCGAGCCATGCTCGACTGCTTTTCAGGGGAGCCAGTCGAGCATGGCTCGACTCTACAAAACAGCTATTGCAGGTCGCGAAGATTCAGCTTCCGCAACGTCGGGTTCTTCCACGCGGTGATCCCGGCCACGCTCAGCACCGCAAACCCGCCCAGCACCACTGCCGGCACCAGGCCGAGCAGCTTCGCCATCGTGCCGGCATAGAACGCGCCCAGTTCGTTGGACGAACTGATGAAGATGCCGTTGATCGACGACACCCGGCCGCGCATTTCCTCAGGCGTGGCCAGCTGCAGGATGGTCGAGCGGATCACCACCGAGACGCCATCGAAGGCCCCGTAGAACAGCAGGATCAGCGCCGACAGCCAGAAGTGCTGCGACAGCCCGAAGCTGATCACGCACAGGCCGAAGCCGGCCACTGCGAACAGCAGCACGCGGCCGGCATTGCGGTGCAGCGGGTGGCGGGCCAGCCACAGGCCCACGCAGACCGAGCCCAACGCCGGCATTGCGCGCAGGATGCCCAGGCCTTCCGGGCCGTGGTGCAGGATCTCGTGCAGGAACGCCGGCAGCATCGCCACCACGCCGCCCAGCAGCACCGAGAACATGTCCAGCGCCATCGCGCCGACCATGATCCGGTTGCCGACCACGAAGCGTGCGCCTTCAGCGATGCTCTTGAAGATCGGGGCGGCCGGGCCGGTATGCACCGGTTCTTCCACCTTCAGCGTGGCCAGGCAGGCCATCGCCACCAGCGCGAAGACGGTGGCCACCGCGTAGGACAGGCCCTTGCCGCCGAAACCCACCAGCACACCGCCCAGTGCCGGGCCGGCGATCATGCCGGCCTGGAATACCACCGCGCCCAGGCCGGCGCCCCGCGCGAACTGGTCACGGGCCAGTACGCGGGCGAACAGGGCGTTGTAGATCGGCGACAGGAAGGCGCGGACCATGCCGGTCAGCGCGATGGCTGCGTAGATCGGCCACACGCCGTCGATCGGCAGCCAGCCCATGGCCACGCTGGTCAATACCAGTGCGGTGGCGACCAGTCCGCAACAGGCGACCATGCCCAGCCGGCGGCGCGGCAGATGGTCCACCAGGTAACCGGCAAACGGCGCCACGCAGAAGAACGGCACGACCTCGGCCAGGCCGATCAGGCCCAGCGAGAACGGATTGCGGGTGACTTCGTAGATGTGCCAGCCGACGGTGACCGCGACCACCTGGTAGGACAGCATCGCGAAGATGCGGTACGCCAGCAGCCTGGCGAATCCGGGCCGGGACAGCAGGCCCAGCGCGCTGTCTTCGGCTGTGGCAGGTTCGCTCACGACGGGTCGCGCTGCAGCTGCGCCTGCGCGGTCTCGCGGATGAAGGCCAGCATCGCCGCCACGCCGTTGCTGCGGGTGGGCGAGAGGTGGCGGGCCAGGCCGATGTCCTGGATGTAGCTCGGTTCGGTGTCCAGGATCTCCTGCGCCGAGCGTCCGGAGTACACGCGCAGGGCCAGGAAGATCAGTCCGGAGACGATGGCCGAATCACTGATGGCGTGGAAGCGCAGCGACTGCGCGTTGCCTTCGGGCACGATCCAGACCATCGACTGGCAGCCGAGCAGGCGATGCTCTTCGGTCTTCCATTCTTCCGGGAAGGCCGGCAGCTTGCGGCCAAGGTCGATCAGGTACTGGTAGCGCTCGGACCAGTCGCCGAAGAAGCCGAATTCCTCGGCGATGGCGGTCTGGGCCTCGGCGGCGGTGGGTTCAAGCGGGAACGGGGAGTCGGTCACAACAGTCTCTACGGTGGGGGCGTGGCCGGCGTACCGGCCACGGGGCAGGGCGGGTCAGCTGCGCTTGCGCGACCAGCGCACGCCCTGCGGGGTGTCTTCCAGCACGATGCCTTCGGCGGCCAGCTGGTCGCGGATGGCGTCGGAACGGGCGAAGTCGCGCGCCTTCTTGGCAGCGGCACGCTCATCGATCAGGCCCTGGATGCGGGCGTCGTCGCCGTCTTCGCTGGCCGCGGTGCCGAACCACTGCGCCGGATCGGCCTGCAGCAGGCCCAGCGCCAGGCCGGCGCCGAGCAGTTCACCCTTCAGGCGCACCTGTTCGGCCGGGTCGGTGGCACGACGCGCATCGGCGGCGATGCGGGCTACTTCGGCCAGTGCCTGCGGGGTGTTCAGGTCGTCATCCAGGGTCGCCTCGACCGTGGCCGGAATCACTGCAGTGGCCTCGACCGATGCCAGTTCGCGCAGGGTGCCGTACAGGCGGTCCAGGGTGCGCACCGACTGTTCGATCAGGCCATCGGACCAGTCCAGCGGCTGCCGGTAGTGGGCCGACAGCAGGGCCAGGCGCAGCGCTTCCGGCGGGTGCTGGCGGACCAGGTCGTGCACGCGCTCGATGTTGCCCAGCGATTTGCTCATCTTGGCGCCGCCGAAGTTGAGCATGCCGTTGTGCAGCCAGAAACGGGCGAAGATCTTGCCGCCATGGGCGCATTCGCTCTGCGCCAGCTCGTTCTCGTGGTGCGGGAACTGCAGGTCGACGCCGCCGGCGTGGATGTCGATGGTCTCGCCCAGGTGGGCGGCAGCCATCGCCGAGCACTCGATGTGCCAGCCAGGCCGGCCCCGGCCCCACGGCGATTCCCAGCCAGGCAGGTCGTCACTCGACGGCTTCCACAGCACGAAATCACCCGGGTCACGCTTGTACGGGGCGACGTCGACGCGGGCACCGGCCAGCATTTCGTCCGGATCGCGGCGCGAGAGCTTGCCGTAGCCGTCGAAGCTGGCCACCGCGAACAGCACGTGGCCCTCGGCGGCGTAAGCATGATTGCTGGCGATCAGCTGCTCGATCATGGTGATGATCTGCGGAATGTGCGCGGTCACTTCCGGCTCGATGTCCGGTGGCACCACGCCCAGCGCGGCCATGTCTTCACGGTAGGCGGCGGCGAACTTGTTGGTGATGGTGCTGATCGGCACGCCCTGCTCACGCGCGGCGGTGTTGATCTTGTCGTCCACGTCGGTGATGTTGCGGGCGTAGCGCAGCGCGCCGAAACGGCGCCGCAGCAGGTCGGCCAGCACCCCGAACACCACCGGGCCACGGGCGTTGCCGATGTGCACGTAGTTGTAGACCGTCGGGCCGCACACATACAGGGTCGGACAGGCCGGATCGAGCGGGGTGAACGGTTCGAGCTGGCGAGTCAGGTTGTTGTGCAGGCGCAGGGTCATGGGGCTGTGGCTGGGGGACAAGCCTGTGATTTTAGAACGTGTCGGCCCCCTTTGGGGGCACCCGTTGCCACCGGTGGACGCCGGGTCCACCCCGGGTGGGGTGGGCAGGAGCGGCGTGGACGGGTAATGTTCAGCCCCTTGCGCTCGCCACTGCCTACACTATTGCCGTGTCCTTGCTCCCGTCGCCAATGAAATCCACCGCGTTGCTGACCCTGGCCTGCCTGTCGGCGCTGCCCGCCGTGGTGCTGGCGCAGGAGGCCGAGCCCCGCAACCGGGTGGTGATCGTGGAGAACGTGAAGTTCGACTACGCCCAGGTCCTGAACGTCGAGCCGGTGTTCCAGACCCTGCGTGCGACCCGCACCGAGGAGCACTGCGAGCCGGTGTCGACCCGGACCCTGGCCCCGGTGAACGTGACGGGCGAGGAGCCGGTCGAGGACAAGGGCCGGATCAGCCGCTTCTGGGACTCGGTGCGCTCGATGTTCAAGCGCAGCGACGAGGAAGCCGTTGAGGAGACCGGAGCCGAGACGCCGGCCCCGGCGCCGGCCAACACGGGCCCGATGCTGACCCGCGACTGCCGCATCGTGCCGGTGGGGCGTGAATTCCGCCGGCCCATCGCCTACGACGTGGATTACGTCTACAAGGGCACCAAGTACCGCTCGCGGCTGCCGGAAGACCCCGGCAACCGGCTCAAGATCCGGGTGTCGATCACTCCCTGGGTCGGCCCCGAACAGGGCACTGCCAGTAATCCCTGATTCTGCGACCCCGGCCCCTTGCGCCGGCCCCGGGCGCATGCAAAGATATTTGACCATGAAGCTCACCGACTTCCAGCACGACAGCAGCGCAGCCCGACAGGCGTCTGGCATGACCTCGCGTGCGCGTCGACCGGAACCCCACATCCTCGCTGGGTAACCGGAGCTTTTTGCTGTTCGTCCGAAAAAAACCCAGCCCGCCGGCTGGGTTTTTTCGTTTCTGCGTTCTGAAAGCTGCAACTGCAACCTTTTCGCTCCACCTTTGGTTCCTGCTTTTCCCTTCCACTGCGTCGAACCCGGCGCCGCCACGCAAGGAAAGATGATGTCCCCCAAGCACTTCCTGAACACCCAGGACTGGAGCCGCAGCGATCTCGACGCGCTGCTGACCCAGGCCGCGCTGTTCAAGCGCAACAAGCTCGGCGACCAGCTCAAGGGCAAGTCGATCGCGCTGGTGTTCTTCAACCCGTCCATGCGCACCCGCACCAGCTTCGAACTGGGCGCGTTCCAGCTCGGCGCCCACGCGGTGGTGCTGCAGCCGGGCAAGGATGCGTGGCCGATCGAGTTCAACCTCGGCACGGTGATGGACGGCGATACCGAAGAGCACATCGCTGAAGTGGCCAAGGTGCTGGGCCGTTACTGCGACATCATCGCCGTGCGCGCGTTCCCCAAGTTCATCGACTGGGCCTACGACCGCCAGGACATCGTCCTCAACAGCTTCGCCAAGTACTCGCCGGTGCCGGTCATCAACATGGAGACCATCACCCATCCGTGCCAGGAGCTGGCCCACATCATGGCCCTGCAGGAGCACTTCGGCACCCAGGACCTGCGCGGCAAGAAGTACGTGCTGACCTGGACCTACCACCCCAAGCCGCTGAACACCGCCGTTGCCAATTCGGCGCTGACCATCGCCACCCGCATGGGCATGGACGTGACCCTGCTGTGCCCGACCGCCGACTACATCCTCGACGACCGCTACATGGGCTGGGCCGAGCAGAACGTGGCCGAGAGCGGTGGCTCGCTGAAGATCAGCCATGACATCGACAGCGCCTACGCCGGCGCCGACGTGGTTTACGCCAAGAGCTGGGGCGCGCTGCCGTTCTTCGGCAACTGGGAACCGGAAAAGCCGATCCGCGACCAGTTCAAGCACTTCATCGTGGACGAACGGAAGATGGCGCTGACCAACAACGGTGTGTTCAGCCACTGCCTGCCGCTGCGCCGCAACGTGAAGGCCACCGATGCGGTGATGGATTCGCCGCAGTGCATCGCCATCAACGAAGCCGAGAACCGCCTGCACGTGCAGAAGGCGATCATGGCCGCGGTTGCCGGGCGCTGAATCAAACAAGGGGTAGAGCCGACCGTTGGTCGGCTGCTCCCGCAGCGGCGCATCCAACATTTCAGCCGACCAGCGGTCGGCTCTACCGAATTCCCATCCCCCAAGTGGACCTGATCCCCATGAGCAACAAAGACGTCGTTCTCGCCTTCTCCGGCGGCCTGGATACCAGCTTCTGCGTGCCGTACCTGCAGGAGCGCGGCTACAACGTGCACACCGTGTTCGCCGACACCGGCGGCGTGGATGATGAAGAGCGCGATTTCATCGAGAAGCGCGCCGCCGAGCTGGGCGTGACCAGCCACGTCACCGTCAACGGTGGCCCGGCCATCTGGGAAGGCTTCGTCAAGCCGTTCGTGTGGGCCGGTGAGGGCTACCAGGGCCAGTACCCGCTGCTGGTCTCGGACCGCTACCTGATCGTCGATGCCGCGCTGAAGCGTGCTGCCGAGCTGGGCACCAACATCATTGCCCATGGCTGCACCGGCATGGGCAACGACCAGGTCCGCTTCGACCTGGCCGTGAAGGCGCTGGGCGACTACCAGATCATCGCGCCGATCCGCGAGATCCAGAAGGAACACACCCAGACCCGCGCCTACGAGCAGAAGTACCTGGAAGAGCGCGGCTTCGGCGTGCGCGCCAAGCAGCAGGCCTACACCATCAACGAGAACCTGCTGGGCGTGACCATGTCCGGCGGCGAGATCGACCGTTGGGAAGCCCCGGGTGAAGGCGCGCGTGGCTGGTGCTCGCCGCGCAGCGAATGGCCGGAACAGGCGCTGACCGTGACCCTGAAGTTCGTTGAAGGCGAAGCCGTCGAACTGAACGGCAAGGCGCTGCCGGGCGACCAGATCCTGGCCCAGCTCAACAAGCTGTTCGCCCCGTACGGCGTTGGCCGCGGCGTCTACACCGGCGACACCGTGATCGGCCTGAAGGGCCGCATCGTGTTCGAGGCCCCGGGCCTGGTCTCGCTGCTGGCCGCGCACCGCGCGCTGGAAGATGCCGTGCTGACCAAGCAGCAGAACCGCTTCAAGCCGGACGTCGCACGCAAGTGGGTGGAGCTGGTGTACGAAGGCTTCTACCACGACCCGCTGAAGACCGACATCGAGGCCTTCCTGAAGTCCTCGCAGGCCAAGGTCAACGGCGAAGTGGTGCTGGAAACCCGTGGTGGCCGCGTCGATGCGGTGGCGGTGAAGTCTCCGCACCTGCTCAACACCAAGGGCGCCACCTACGCGCAGTCGGCCGACTGGGGCGTGGAGGAGGCTGAGGGCTTCATCAAGCTGTTCGGAATGAGCTCCACTGTCTATGCGCAGGTCAATCGCGGTTGACCTGTGACGGGGGTGCCGGCCGCTGGCCGGCGCCTCGCAACGTCAATGGAGGGTAGTGCCGGCCGCTGGCCGGCTCGTGGCACGGCTGGATCATTGCGGAGCCGGCCAGCGGCCGGCACTACCGATTTCGAACCCTACGGATATTCAGACACATGCTTGAACAGACGCTCGATCACCTGCAGGCCCTGGTGTCCTTCGACACCCGCAACCCGCCGCGTGCGATCACCACCGGTGGCATCTTCGATTACCTGCGCGCGAACCTGCCCGGCTTCAACGTCGAGGTGATCGACCATGGCGCCGGTGCGGTCAGCCTGTACGCCGTGCGCGGCACGCCGAAGTACCTGTTCAACGTGCATCTGGACACCGTGCCGGATTCGCCGCACTGGAGTGCCGACCCGCACGTGATGCGGCGCCTGGACGACCGAGTGGTCGGCCTGGGCGTGTGTGACATCAAGGGCGCCGCCGCTGCACTGGTGGCGGCGGCCAACGCCAGCGATGGCGATGCCGCGTTCCTGTTCTCCAGCGACGAGGAAGCCAACGATCCGCGCTGCATCGCCGCGTTCCTGGCCCGTGGCCTGCCGTATGAAGCGGTGCTGGTGGCGGAGCCGACCATGAGCGAAGCGGTGCTGGCGCATCGTGGCATCAGTTCGGTGCTGATGCAGTTCGCCGGCCGCGCCGGCCATGCGTCCGGCAAGCAGGATGCGGCCGCCAGTGCGCTGCACCAGGCCATGCGCTGGGGCAACCGCGCGCTGGACCATGTGGAATCGCTGGCCTCGGCCCGCTTCGGCGGGCTGACCGGCCTGCGTTTCAACATCGGCCGCGTCGAAGGCGGGATCAAGGCCAACATGATCGCGCCGGCTGCCGAGGTGCGCTTCGGGTTCCGGCCCCTGCCGTCGATGGACATCGACGGGTTGCTGGCAACCTTCGCCGGTTTCGCCGAGCCGGAAGCCGCATTGTTCACTGAAACCTTCCGTGGCCCCAGCCTGCCGGCCGGTGACATCGCCGAGGCCGAGAACCGCCGCCTGCTGGCGCGCGACGTGGCCGACGCGCTGGAGCTGCCGATCGGCAACGCGGTGGATTTCTGGACCGAGGCTTCGTTGTTCTCGGCCGGTGGCTACACCACGCTGGTGTTCGGCCCCGGCGACATCGCCCAGGCCCACACCGCCGATGAGTTCGTGACGCTGGAGCAGCTGCAGCGCTACACCGACGCCGTGCACCGCATCATCGCCGCCGGCGCCTGATCGACCCCACAACGCCGCCCGGCCCTGGCCGGGTGGAACTGCAACGCGGCGACCGCCGCCTGTGACGAAACCGAAATGTCTCCTGCCCTCCAGCCTCACCGCCAGACCCGCCAGACCATCGTGCGCCTGCTTTCCAGCATGGCCAGCGCGAAGGAGATCAGCCAGTACCTCAAGCGCTTCTCGCAGCTGGACGCCAAGCGTTTCGCCGTGGTCAAGGTCGGCGGCGCGGTGCTGCGCGACGACCTCGACGCGCTGACCTCTTCGCTGTCGTTCCTGCAGGAAGTCGGGCTGACCCCGATCGTGCTGCACGGCGCCGGCCCGCAGCTGGATGCCGAGCTGTCCGCCGCCGGCATCGAGAAGCAGACCGTCAACGGCCTGCGCGTGACTTCGCCGGAAGCGCTGGCGATCGTGCGCCGGGTGTTCCAGCAGTCCAACCTGCGCCTGGTCGAGGCGCTGCAGCAGAACGGCGCGCGCGCCACCTCGATCACCGGCGGCGTGTTCGAGGCAGAGTACCTGGACGTGGACACCTACGGCCTGGTCGGCGAGGTGAAGAAGGTCAACCTGGCACCGATCGAGGCCAGCCTGCGCGCCGGGTCGATCCCGGTCATCACCAGCCTGGGCGAAACCGCTGGGGGCCAGATCCTCAACGTCAACGCCGACTTCGCCGCCAACGAGCTCGTACAGGAACTGCAGCCGTACAAGATCATCTTCCTGACCGGCACCGGCGGCCTGCTGGACGAGCAGGGCAACGTGATCGATTCGATCAACCTGTCCACCGAGTACGACCACCTGATCGCGCAGCCGTGGATCCACGGCGGCATGAAGGTGAAGATTGAACAGATCAAGGATCTGCTCGACCGCCTGCCGCTGGAATCGTCGGTGTCGATCACGCGCCCGGCCGACCTGGCCAAGGAACTGTTCACCCACAAGGGGTCGGGCACGCTGGTGCGCAAGGGCGAAAAGGTGCTGCGCGCCACTGCCTGGAACGAGCTGGACCTGCCCCGCCTGAAGGGCCTGATCGAATCCAGCTTCGGCCGCACCCTGGTGCCGGAGTACTTCGAAAAGACGAAGCTGCTGCGTGCCTATGTCAGCGAGAACTACCGCACCGCGGTGATCCTCACCGACGAGGCCGAGGGTGTGTACCTGGACAAGTTCGCCGTGCTCGACGATGCGCAGGGCGAGGGCCTGGGCCGCGCGGTCTGGAACGTGATGCTGGAGGAAACCCCGCAGCTGTTCTGGCGTTCGCGCCACGGCAACCCGATCAACCACTTCTATTACGCTGAATCCGACGGCTGCTACAAGCAGGACCACTGGAAGGTGTTCTGGTTCGGTGCCGATGGCATCGACCGGATCAAGACCTACGTCGACCATTGTGCCCGGCGCGCGCCGAGCCTGCAGGGCTGAACACATGAACCATGCCGATTGGACCAAGGTCCCCACGCTGGCGGGCACCCATGCGCGGCTGGAGCCGCTGCAGATGGGGCATATCGATGGCCTGCGCGGCGCGCTTGGCGATGGCGCGCTGTCCAGGCTCTGGTACACCCAGGTGCCTGATGCGAAGACCATGGCCGGCTACGTGCAGGCAGCGCTGCAGGCGCAGGCCGAAGGCAAGGTGCTGCCGTTCGTGGTGTTCGATGCCAACGACCAGATTGTCGGCACCACCCGCTACTACGATCTGCAAGCGGACGTGCCGCGCCTGAGTATCGGTTACACCTGGTATGGCGAGTCGGCGCAGCGCACCGGGGTCAATACCGAGACCAAGCTGATGCTGCTCAGCCACGCGTTCGAGCGCTTGGAGTGCCTGAGTGTCGTGTTCGAGACCAGCTGGTTCAACTTCACCTCGCGCACCGCCATCGCCCGCCTCGGCGCCAAGCAGGATGGCGTGCTGCGCAACCACAAGCGGCACGCTGACGGCACGCCGCGCGACACCGTCATCTTCTCCATCATCGATGCGGAATGGCAGGGCGTGAAGCGCCACCTGCAGTACCGCCTGGACAGTCACGCATGAACGATTCGACTTTCACCCTGGGCATCGTCGGGGCCCGTGGCCATACCGGCGCCGAGCTGATCAAGCTGGTGGCCGCCCACCCGCGCCTGGAACTGGCCTTCGTCTCCTCGCGCGAGCGTGCCGGGCAGCGCCTGTCCGACCATCACCCGGAATTCCAGGGTGAGCTGCAGTACGAGAACCTGGACGCCGACGCGGTGGCCGCCAAGGGCGTGGACGCGGTGATCCTGGCCCTGCCCAACGGCCTGGCCGCTCCGTTCGTGGCGGCACTGGAAGCGGTGAAGCCGGACACTGTCATCGTCGACCTGTCGGCCGACTACCGTTTCGACAACAGTTGGTACTACGGCCTGCCGGAGCTGACCCGCGGCCGCTACAGCGGCCAGAAGCACATCAGCAATCCGGGCTGCTATGCCACGGCGATGCAGCTGGCGGTGCATCCGCTGCTGGACCTGCTGGCCGGCCCGCCGCAGTGCTTCGGTGTGTCCGGCTACTCCGGTGCCGGCACCACGCCGTCGGACAAGAACAACATCGAACTGCTGGCCGACAACCTGATGCCGTATGCGCTGACCAACCACGTGCACGAGCGCGAGGTGTCGGTGCAGCTGGGCGTGGCGGTCGAGTTCATGCCGCACGTCGCGCCGCATTTCCGTGGCATCACGCTCACCGCCAACCTGTGGCTGAACCGCGTGCAGACCCGCGAGCAGATCATCGAGCGCTTCCAGCAGGCCTATGCCGGCGAACCGCTGATCGAGGTGGTGGATGAAGCACCGTGGGTCAGCCGCATCGCCGGCCGCCACGGTGCCCAGGTCGGCGGCTTCACCCTGGCCCCAGGCGGCAAGCGGGTGGTGGTGGTGGCGACCCTGGACAACCTGCTCAAGGGCGCGGCCACCCAGGCCATGCAGAACCTCAACCTCGCGCTGGGCATCGACGAACTGACGTCGATCCCGCACTGAACACGCATTCCGGAGCCCCCATGGCAGACCTTCTTTGGCAGAAGCCCGGCGTCGCTGTCGACGCCCAGATCCAGACCTTCCTCGCCGGCGACGACGTGATCCTCGACCGCGAGTTCTTCCTGCATGACATCGCCGCCAGCGCCGCGCATGCGCAGGGCCTGCAGCACATCGGCATCCTCAGCGCCGACGAGCTGGCCGGCCTGCTGCGCGAGCTCGACGTGCTGGCGCAGGACTTCCGCGAAGGCCGCTTCGTGCTGGATACGCAGTACGAAGACGGTCACTCGGCAATCGAAGCACGTTTGACCGAACGCCTCGGTGATGCCGGCCGCAAGATCCACACCGGCCGCAGCCGCAATGACCAGATCCTGGTCGCCACCCGCCTGTGGCTGAAGGAGAAGCTGCTGCGCGTGGCCCAGCTCAGCGCCGACGTGGCCAAGGTCGCGCTGGACCGTGCGCAGGCCGAGAAGGACCTGCCGATTCCCGGCTACACCCACATCCAGCGCGCCGTGGTCTCCTCGGCCGGCATGTGGTGGGCCGGTTGGGCCGAGGCTTTCATCGACAACGCCATCCGTGCCCGCGACACCCATGCACTGGTCGATGCCAATCCGCTCGGCACCGCCGCTGGTTACGGCGTGAACCTGCCGCTGGACCGGGAGCACACCACGGCGGCGCTGGGCTTCGCGCGCATGCAGGTCTCGCCGATCTACGCGCAGCTGTCGCGCGGCAAGTTCGAGCTGGCCGCGCTGGAAGCGCTGGGAGGCGCCACGCTGGACCTGCGCCGCATCGCGTGGGACCTGTCGCTGTTCACCAGCGCCGAATTTGGTTTCGTGGCATTGCCGGCGCAGTACACCACCGGCAGCTCGATCATGCCCAACAAGCGCAACCCAGACGTGATCGAACTGATGCGTGCGACCCACGCCAGCGTCGCCGCCGCACGCACCGAGATCGAGCAGCTGCTGTCGCTGCCGTCCGGCTATCACCGTGACCTGCAGTCGTCCAAGGGTGCCATCTTCCACGGCTTCGGCCGTGGCCTGGCCGCGCTGGAGCTGCTGCCGGCGCTGCTGGCCAACCTGGAATGGCGCGACGACAGGCTGCGTGCGGCGATCGATTCGGGCATGTATGCCACCGACGTGGCCGTGGAAGCGGCCGTGGCCGGCGTGCCGTTCCGCGAGGCCTACAAGGCCGCCGCGGCGGGCGCCGACAGCGCAGGGCAGGGACGCACGCCGGAAGGCAGCCTGGCCGCACGCGTGTCGCCGGGTTCGGCCGCTGATCTGCGCCTGGATGAACTGCGTGCACGCTGGCAGGCGTTGTCCTGATGGCGGCCACGGTGTATCTGGTGCTGGCGATGCGCCGCCCCGACTTCAACGCCGCGGCGGTGCAGCCGCACCGTGATTTCCTCGATGCGTTGCAGGCACAGGGCAAGCTGCAGCTGACCGGTGGTTTCGCCGATGGCAGCGGTGGTGCCTATGTGCTGTGCAACGTCGAGAGCCTGGAACAGGCGCAGGCCATCGTCGCTACCGATCCGCTGGTGACGATGCACGCTTCCGAGCTGACCGTGCACGAATGGAATACCCGCTGAGGCCCTGACCGATGACCCTGCACGCCGCCAACGTCGCCTCGCCGTTCCCGCAACAGGCGCTGCCGCCGTGGCGGCGTGCAGTGCTGAAGGTCGGCAGCAGCCTGCTGGCGGCCGATGGTGGCGGCCTGTCGCCACGCCACGCGCTGGGCCTGGCCCAGTTTGTTTCCGCCAACGTACTGGCCGGGCGCGAGGTGGTGATCGTCTCCTCCGGTGCGGTTGCGGCGGGGCGCGCGATCCTGCCGCGGGCCGATGAACCCGGTGCGGCGATGGCGGCGCGGCAGGCCCTGGCCGCGCTCGGCCAGGCGCAGCTGATCGGGCTCTGGCAGCGCTTCTTCGAGCGCCCGGTGGCGCAAGTGCTGCTGACCCACGACGACCTGCGCAACCGCCGCCGCTACCTCAATGCACGCGCCACGCTGAGCGAACTGCTGCGCCTGGGTGCGCTGCCGGTGGTCAACGAGAACGACACCGTGTCGGTGGACGAACTCAAGCTCGGCGACAACGACAATCTGGCCGCGACCGTGGCCGCGCTGGTCGATGCCGATGCGCTGTTCATCGCCACCGACATCGACGGCCTGTACAGCGCCGACCCGCGCACCGTGGCCGACGCGCGGCCCCTGCACGACGTACCGGAACTGAGTGACGATGTGCTGGCGATGGCCGGTGGCGCTGGCTCGCGCGCCGGTACCGGCGGCATGCGGACCAAGCTGGAGGCGGCGGCCAAGGCGGGCCGTCTTGGCATCGAGACCTACCTGTTCAACGGCCGCAGCAGCGACGTGGTGCGCGCGCTGGCGCAGGACCGCCTGTTCGGCACCCGCATCCATGCCGCACGCAGCCGCGAGGCCGCCCGCAAGCACTGGTTGCGGCACGCGCCGCTGGCCGAGGGCGCGATCATCATCGATGCCGGTGCGGCACAGGCGATGCGCGAGAAGGGCGCCTCGCTGCTGCCCGGTGGCATCACCGCTGCGGAGGGCGCGTTCCGCCGCGGTGACATGGTGCAGGTGTGCTGGATCGCGCCGCAGGGGCGTGTCTGTGTCGCCCGCGGCGTCAGCCAGTACGCCGCCGATGACGTGCGCCGGATCGCCGGCCACCATTCGCGCGACATCCAGGCCGTGCTCGGCTACAACTACGGCGGCAGCGTCGTCCATCGCGACGACCTGGTGCTGCCATGAACGGTTTGAAGGACACCCCGATGAGCGAAATCGAAGCGCAGGTGCGCGCCTGCCGCGATGCGGCGCAGATCGTTGCCGGCCTCGACAGCGCGGCGCGGCGCACGCTGCTGCTGGCGATGGCGCAGGCACTGGAAGTGAATGCAGGGCTGATCCTGGCCGGCAACGCGCGGGACCTCGCCGCCGCTCGCGACAAGGGCGTTGGCAGTGCCATGCTCGATCGCCTGGCGTTGGACCCGGCACGTCTGTTCGCGATGGCCGAAGCGGTGCGCGAAGTGGCGGCACTGCCCGACCCGGTCGGCCAGGTCACCCGCGACGACGTACGTCCGAACGGCATCCGCGTGCAGAAGGTACGCGTTCCGCTGGGGGTGATCGCGATGATCTACGAGGCGCGCCCGAACGTGACCGCCGAAGCGGCCGCGCTGTGCCTGAAGGCGGGCAATGGCGTGATCCTGCGCGGTGGTTCCGAAGCGATCCATTCCAACACGGCCATCGCCCAGGCGCTGGCCGGTGCATTGAAGGCCAACGGCGTACCGCCGGCGGCGGTGACCGTGCTGACCGACCTGCGCCGCGAAGCGATGCTGGAACTGCTGCAGCTGCATGAGCTGATCGACCTGGCGATTCCGCGTGGCGGCGAAGGCCTGATCCGCTTCGTCGCCGAACACGCGCGCGTGCCGGTGATCAAGCATTACAAGGGCGTCTGCCACCTGTTCGTGGATGCCAGTGCCGACCTGGGCAAGGCCATCGACCTGCTGGTGGATGGCAAGTGCAGCCGTCCTGCGGCCTGCAATTCACTGGAGACGCTGCTGGTGCACCGCGACCTGGCCGAAGCGTTCCTGCCGCGCGTGGCGCAGGCGCTGGGTGAGCGCGGGGTGCAGCTGCGCGCCGATGCGCAGGCGCAGCCGTTGCTGCCGGGCAGCACGGCGGCCACCGAAGAGGACTATGCCGCCGAATTCCTCGATCTGGTACTGGCGGTGCGCGTGGTCGATGATCTTGATGCGGCCATCGCGCACATCCGCGCCTATACCTCCGACCACACCGAAGTGATCGCCACCGAGGACGCCGGCCACGCCGAGCGCTTCGTCAGCGCACTGCGCTCGGCGGTGGTGATGGTCAACGCTTCGTCGCGTTTCTCCGATGGTGGCCAGCTCGGCCTGGGCAGTGAGATCGGCATTTCCACCACGCGCCTGCACGCCTACGGCCCGATGGGCCTGGAAGCGCTCACCGTCGAGCGATTTGTCGTGCGCGGGGAAGGGCAGACGCGCAAGTAGATCCACGCCATGCGTGGATGTTCTTCGCGGTAGACCCCGGTGCCGACCAAGGTTGGCAGCCACCGGAGAGAACGCCGACCAAGGTCGGCATCTACCAAAGCACGTGCCGACCAAGGTCGGCACCCAGGGCAATCGAGTTACACCACCTCGCGGCGGATGCCGATCGGCCGCGCATGTTCATCCATGTGCAGCGTGGCGGCCTTGCAGCCCATCAGGCGTTCGGCCAGCCCGGTGCTGGCGCCCAGATCGGCGGCCACCTCGTTGAGGCTGGCCAGGGGCCGCGGCAGGCGGCGCTCGCGGCCACGGAAGCGGGCGCGGTTGTACTCGGCCCAGCCGATCAGCAGCACGCTGGCGCACAGCAGCATCAATGGCAGCGCGACCAGCACGTACGGGTCGAACTGGTTCTGCCGTTCGTAAAGTTGCCGCCAGGCCAGCTGGCCACCGATCAGCCACGAAAGCAGGGTCACCAGGGGTGCCCACAGGTAGAAGTAGAAGCCCCAGAACGCCAGGGTGACGAAACCCCAGGCGGTGCGCTGGAAGCGTGGCTGGCGATGCGGCTTGCGGATCATCCGCGAGTCGAAGCGGTTGGACGGGCGTTGCGCGTTCATCGGATCCCCCGGTCAGGGCTGGTCCAGGTGGCGCGCTTGCTGCGACGGCGCAGCAGCGTCTTCGGCAGCGCCACCAGGGTGGTGGAAAGGCTGATCAGCCAGTACGCCATCGGGTACCAGATGACCCAGAAGTAATTGCGTCCAATCTGTGTTTCGTAACGCCGGTCGATGATCAGGCTGCTGGCGAACTGCAGCAGGCAGACCAGCGCCAGGATCACGCCATGCCACTCCGGCAGCAGGCTGGCGATATGCAGCTGCGGCGGCAGCTCGATGAACTTGCCCAGTGCCCACAGCAGCACGATGAACAGCATGGTGTAGGCCCAGGCCACGCTCAGCACGTATTCCAGCAACACGCCCCACATGCGCCGTTCCTTCCAGTGCAGCAGCGAGCGCGCGTGGCGCAGCATCACTTCCACGCCGCCCTGGGCCCAGCGCAGGCGCTGCCGCCACAGCCCCTTCAGCGTTTCCGGCATCAGGATGAAGCACAGCGCGTTGGGTTCGTAGCGGATATCCCAGTGCGCGCGCTGCAGGCGCCAGCTGATGTCGATGTCCTCGGTCACCATGTCATCCGACCACCAGCCGACCTGATGCAGGGCGGTGCGGCGGAAACCGGCGATCACGCCGGAGATGGTGAAGATGCGGCCATACACGCGCTGCGCCCGCTTGATCATGCCGATGATCGAGGAGAACTCCGCCACCTGCAGGCGTCCGAGCAGGGTGGAGCGGTTGCGGATGCGCGGGTTGCCGGTGACCGCGCCGACCCGGTTGCCACTGACCAGGTGCCAGATCATCCAGTGCAGCGCGTGTTCTTCCAGCATTGCATCGCCGTCGATGCACACAAGATATTCCGAGCGTGCCGCCAGCGCGCCCATGCGCAGGGCGTTGGCCTTGCCCAGGTTGCGATCCAGGTGCAGCACGCGCAGCCGCGGGTACTTCGCGGCCAGCGCATCCAGGCGGGCACCGGTGTCGTCGCTGCTGCCATCGTCGATGGCGATCACTTCGTAGTCGGCGGGGTAGCGCTGGGCCAGCGCCGCAGTGAGCGTGTCGTCCAGGTTATCCGCTTCGTTGTGGCAGGGCACCAGCAAGGTCGCGAACGGAGGATCGATCATCAAGGGCGGATCGTTGCGCGCACGCGAGTGGCGCTCGCGCCGGAAGTAGTAGTACAGGCCACCGGACATCCAGAAGAACGCCATCACCATCGGGTAGTAGAAGGCGAACTGGAACAGGACCTGCAGCAGCGGATGCATGTCCATGTCACTTCTCCGGGTACGGGAAGTTGCCGGCGGACATCGCCGCGCGGGCATCGCGGGTGGAGGGCTGGTCGGCGATGAAGTCATCCGGGTACCAGGCGAAGTGGTGCACGCCCTGCGCCTGCAGCTGGCGGATCTGCGCACGCAGGCGCTCGGCGGGAATCGGCTGCCCGCTGCGCCAATCGACGGTCTGCAGCTCGAACAGCGTGTGCTGAAGCTGCGGGTCGTGTGTGCGTACCGCGGCCAGCAACTGATCGAGCCAGCGCTCGGGGTGCTTGCTGCCTTCCATCCACGGCATCGCCATCAGCGCCGTCTGGTCGTAGGCCTTGTTGAACAGGTCCAGGCGCTGCGCGAACCAGGCTTCGCTCTGCGGGCGGAGTACCGGCTCGGCATACAGGTTGCGCACCGTTGCCAGTTTCGGCCGCCAGCGCTGCGCGCTGTCGCGCAGGGCCAGGGTGAAGTCGATCAGTGCCTGGGTACGTGCGCTGCCATCCTCGCCGGCCGCCAGCGCGGGCAGCTCGGTGTCACGCAGGTAACCGTCGTCATGGAACAGCAGGCCTTCGAAGTAGGAATTGACCGCCAGATCCTCGTAGACGTCGAGCATGATCTGCCTGGCCTTCGGGTTGGTGAAATCCAACCGGTACATGCCGTCGGCATCACCATTTCGGATCGCCAGCGCCTTGCGCTGCACCGGGTCGGGCAGCTCGAAGCCGAGCACCGGCAGCCACGCGTAGACCTTCACGCCGGCGCGGGATTTCAGCTGCCAGGCGACGCGGCTGAACAGGTCCGCCCGCATCGGCATGTGCCGGTTCGGGAAATACAGCGCATCGGCGGTGTTGTTGCCGTCCGGGTCGGCGAAGGCCTGCAGATAGACATGGGTCGGCGCGATGCGCTTGACCCGCTCGATCAATGCATCGAGATTGCGTGCCTGCTGCGCCGGATCCGGGTCATATACATCGTCCAGGTCGATCTGCAGGGCGCGGATGCCATCGAGCGCGATATCACGGCGCAGCTCATAGGCCAGGCCTTCCACCGTCGGGTTGTCGCTCACCAGCAGCCGCGCCAGCCCGTGCAGGTCGCTGGCCACCGGGGTGCTGCGGCCTTCCAGGTCGAACGAGACCGGCATGCCCAGCTGCTCGGCGATGTCGTTGCTCAACTGGTTGTAGGCCGCGTACGGCCAGACGATCGCGCGCGGACGTACGCCGAGATGCTGTTCGATGCGCTGCGCGCTGCGTGTGAGGTCGGTGCGCAGGCGCTGCTCATACTGCGCCTCGCTTTCGTAGCTGTGCGTGGCGGGGGTGTAGATGCGGGTGACCACGGCGGGTGTGGAATTGCCCTGTGGATTGGCGAGCACGCCGTGGTGCAGGTCGTCGGTATGGCTGGCCACTTCGATCAGGCCGCTGTCGTGCATCTGCTTCAGCTGCGCCCAGGTGACGAAATCATCGTGGCCGAACGGGCGGTAGCCGTAGTCGATGGTGCGGCCCGGTGCCATGTCCACGTAGTCGGTGATCACCGCCACCAGGGCCGGGTAGTGGTAGGCCTGCAGCAGCGGGAAGGCCTTGTCGTAGACGCTGCGCAGGCCATCGTCGAAGGTCAGCAGCACCGGTTTCGGCGGCAGCGTGGCACGGCCCTGCGAGGCTTCGATCACCTGCGACAGCGAGACCGGGTGATAGCCATGCGCGCCCAGCCAGTCCAGGTGCGCGGCGAAGTTCTGCGTGCTCACCGCATAGGTATCGGCATCGCCCTTGGCGGCCACCTGGTCGCGGATGTCGTGGTAGCTGAGGATCAGCAGGCCGTTGTCGATCGCATCAAGATGCAGGGGTTGCTGCGCGAACGCCGGCGGCACGCTGGCCAGCAGCAGGAGCACGATCAGTCGCAGGATGCGGGCCATGTCAGTCTCCCCAGCGCAATGCGGCTTCGAAGCCGATATGGCGTTCGCGATGGCCGTCGTAGACCGGCCGTGACCAGCGCACGCCGTACTCGAACACGCGGCCGGGGCCCAGCTGCCACTCATGCATGTAGGACACCGACGGCACCAGTGCGCTGCCGAAGCCGTCCTGCCAGTAGTCGCCCAGCGAGACGGTCAGCCGGTGCCGGAAGTGGCGCTCGTAATGCCGCCACAGCTGCTGGTCGATGCGCAGGCCGATCTCGACCATGCGGTCGCGTTTCGGGTTGAAGTAGGGCGCATCGTCGCGGCTGCCGCGACTGGTGTAGGCGCTGGCCAGGCCATCGATCAGCCAGCGGGGGCGCGTCAGCAGGCGCTGTTCCAGGCGGGTGCTGAACAGCTCGCGATGGTTGCCATCGTCATAGCGGAAGCGGCTGGCGCCGAACATCCAGTGAGTGAGCTCGCTGCGCCGGTAGTCCACCTGTGCGCTCACGCTGTCGGCGGTGATGCCGGCAGCGCGCGCCTGCATCGAGGCGTCCGGATCATTGCGCGCGGCCACCACGCCGGCATGCCAGTAATCGTTGAACTGCCAGCCGACACCGGCGCGCAGGCCGGTATCGCCGATGTGGTCGTTGGCGCGCAGTACGGCTGCTTCTGCGTCCAGCCGCCCGAAGCGGTAACGCACGCCCGCGCCCAGCCACAACGGATCGATGCGCTGGTCCTGGAAGTCGGTCGAACGCCGGTCGGCGAGGGCGAACAACCGCCAGCGGTCATCAAGGATCGGCGTCTCCACTTCCACGCCGTAGTGGCGATCGTTGTTGCCCAGTGGCGAGGTGCCACCGCCCCCGGAGCTGTGGCCGATGTCGGTCCATGCCTTCAGCTGCCAGCCGCGATGCGCACGCCAGGCCTGGTCCATGCGTTCGACCGCCGGCTGGGTGGGATAGCGCGCGACCAGGTCATCGTGCAGCGGTCGCGCCAGGTCGTCGCGCTGCAGGGCGACGTAGGCTTCTTCCATGCCCAGGCGCGGTTCGACGTCACGCGGGTCCAGCGCGTGTGCCATCTGCTGGCGCTGCAGCGCCCTGCGTGGCCAGCCGCGCATCATGTAGACGCTGCCCAGTGCACTCTGCAGCCCGCCGTTGCCGGGTGCGATCTCGACCATCGACTCCAGGTCGTGCTGCGCGGTGTGCAGGTCACCGCTGTAGGCGCGCACCATCGCCAGGTTGAGGTCGGCCTCGTAGCGCGACCAGTTCGCGTAGGGCGACTTGCCGTTGCTCCAGCGCCAGGCCGGCTCCTTGTCACGCCATGCCTGCAGCAGGTCGATGGCCTTTTCCTGCTGCTCGCTTTCCAGGTAGGCGTAAGCCAGTTCCGAATGCGAGGCGTCGCGTGTCGGGTCGCCGGCCACGGCGGCCTGCAGCACCGGAATGGCTTCCTCCGGGTGCAGGGTGCCCATCAACGAATCGCCCACTGCGGGCAGCACGTAGTCGGGCAGGGTGTGGCCTTCGGCCTGCAGTGCCCGGGCTTCCTCGCGGACCTGTGCATGGCGGCCCAGCCGGTTGAGCAGGATCAGGCGGTCCATGCGGATCCGCAGCGGTGCCTGCGCGGGCGGCGTGCCTTCGCCGCCAAGGTAGCGCTGCATGCGGGCCAGGGTCGATTCGGCCTCTTCCAGGCGGCTGTCCTCGCTGCTGCTGTAGGCCAGGCTCCAGACCACCAGCTTGGCCAGGTAGTCGCCTTCCAGGCGCTGCTTCTGCGCATCGTCGAAGAGTTGCGGGCGCTGCTGGTACAGCTCCCACGCGCGCCAGGCGTTGCCGATGTCACCCAGCGTCAATACGCGCAGTTTGAACAGCAGGTCGTCGTTGGGTTGCTGCTGGCTGGCGCGCTCGATCGCGCCCAGGGCGTCCAGCCAACGCGCCTGGTCTCGATAGCGGCCGATCTCGGCCAACGCCGCGTCGCGGTCGGGCGGGGCAGCGCTGCTGGCCCAGGCCAGGGCGGTGCAGGCAAGGCCGACGCAGAGCGCCAGCCGGCGGTGGACAACCATTGGGGACCCCCTTGGCTTCCGAACCAGACAACCTGTGAAAATGTGACGCACATCACATGCCAGATTCTGGGATGGCCGTGGCCTGCGTCACTCCCTTCGTGCATGCCGCCCAGCAAGGGCGGGTACAACCCGGACAGCGACCTGCAATGTCTTGTCTGAAACGAAAGTCCCCCGCACACCGAGTGGTGGCCTGGGCGGCGCCGCCGCCCCCATGCCCGATGCCGGCACGCGGCAAGGAAGGGCATTCGTGGGCACTATCCGCCCGGAATTGTCAGCCCGGCGTCAAAATGCGCAAACGGGCTGACGAGCGGTAGGCGTGGCCGTCTGATGGCCCCGGCCGGTTACCAGAGATCTTCCAGTTTGCGCGGCTTGCAGGCGACCCACGAAGCGCACAGCATCAGGGTGGCGCAGCCGAACAGGAAGCTGAACGGGAGGGTCCAGCCGTCGCTGACTGTGTGCAGCCAGCCGACCAGGAACGGGCCCAGGCAGCTGAAGCTGTAGCCCACGCCCTGCATGAAGCCCGACAGCGCGGCCGAGCCGGTGGGAGTGCGGGTGCGCAGGTTGATCAGGGTCAGCGCCAGCGGGAAGGTGGACGGACCGACGCCGAGCAGGCAGGCCCACAGCAGCGGCGCCTTCATGGGGGCCAGCAGCAGGCCGGTGAAGGCGATCACGAACGAGAAGAAGCCGATCAGCACCAGCGGGAACGGGTTCTGCAGTCGTACCGCCATCGACGGAATGACCAATGACGGCAGCAGGCCCAGCGCCGAGAACACCGCCACCATCACGCCACCGAACGCAGGCGTGCCACCGGCCTCGACCACGATGCGCGGCAGCCAGGTGAACATCGAATAGGTCATCAACGAGGTCATGCCGAACATCAGCGTCATGCTCCAGCCCAGCGACGTGCGCCAGACCTTGCCGTGCGGCTGCGCGGTCGGATCGGACGCGTCGGTCTGCGGCTTCGGCGCGCGCGTGGCCAGCACCAGCCACGGCAGTGCGGCAGCCAGCGCCAGCAGCGCCCACATGCCCAGCGAGACGCGCCAGCCTGCGGCGTTGGCCACCGGTACCGCCAGCAGCGCCGGCAGCATCGTGCCCAGCTGCAGCACGCTGATGTAGAGCGTGCTCATGGTGCCGACCTTGTTGGCGAAATAGCGCTTCACCAGCGGCGGCACCACCACGTTGCCGATGCCCATGCCGGCCAGTGCCACCACCGAACCCAACAGCAGCGTGCCGACGTTGCCGGCGCTGGAGCGCAGCAGCAGGCCGGCCATTGCCATCACCATCGCCAGCAGCGTGGTGCGCTCCAGCCCGAGGCGCCGCGCCAGCGCCGGCGTGGCGACGCCGAACAGCGCGAACGAGGCGGTCGGCAGCATGCCCAGCACGCCGGTCATGGTGGTGCCGAAGCCGAACTGCTGGCCGAGCACGTCCAGCAGCGGGGTGATCGAGGTGACCGCGGTGCGCAGGTTGATCGCTGCCAGCAGGATCGCGGCGAACGCGAGGACGCGCCCGTGCAGCAGCGACGGCGAATCGGAAGTGGAGGAACTCATCGGTGGTCCTTGCAGGTGTCGCACGCCGGGGCAATGGCATGCAGCGCCGGCATCGGTCTACGCCGAAGCGGCAGGTGGGGGAGGGGCTGCTGGCGGGCCGGCAGCGCGGCCATTGTACGTGCGGGCTCCGGCAAGGTCCCGTCATGCGGGCGGCCGGGTGCCTGATACAAAAAAACCCGGAGGACAGTGATGTCTTCCAGGCTTCTTGGTGACCACCGAAGTGGTCGGGGAGACAGGATTCGAACCTGCGACCTCTACGTCCCGAACGTAGCGCTCTACCAGACTGAGCTACACCCCGAAGGGAGCCGCCTATTCTAGCGATTTACCCCGATGGCGGCAAGGGGTAAATGCCGTTTTCTTCACACTACCGAAGCAGTGCCACTTCAGGGAACAAAAAAGCCTGGACGACTTCACCAGGCTTCAATGCGACCACCGAAGTGGTCGGGGAGACAGGATTCGAACCTGCGACCTCTACGTCCCGAACGTAGCGCTCTACCAGACTGAGCTACACCCCGAAGGAGCCGCCTAAGATACCGTGTGAAGGCCAAGGCGGCAAGGTTTTTTTACAGCTCAGCGACGATTTTCTTTCTCGATGCGGTTCTGCTCGCGGGCTTCGAACCACATGCCGTTGAGGATGGCCACCGTCGAGGCGAGGCCGGCGCCGAGAATCCAGGCGAAATACCACATGATCAGTCTCCTTCATTCCGGGTAGGTGCCGACCGTTGGTCGGCACACGTGCAGGCGATCAATACGCGTTCGGGTTGTTGCCCATCTCTTCGGTGGTGGTCTTGCCCTTCAGCACGCGGTACACCCAGGTGGTGTAACCGATGATGATCGGCAGGAACACCGCCGTGGCCAGCAGCATGATCCACAGGGTCAGGTGGCTGGACGAGGCATCCCACACGGTCAGGCTGGAGGTGGGCTGGCTCGAGGACGGCAGCAGGAACGGGAAGATGGCGAAGCCGACGGTCAGGATGATGCCGGCGATGGCCGCGCCGGAGGCGATGAAGGCCAGGCCGCCGCGACGGGCACGCAGCAGCACCGCACTGGCCAGCAGGCCGGCCAGGCCGAGCAGCGGGGCCAGGATCGTGGCCGGCATCGTGCTGTAGTTGCGCATCCAGCCACCGGCGGCGCCGAGTTCGGCGGTCTTCAGCAGCGGATTGGTGGCGCCATCGGTGACCACCTGCGAGGTGATCTGGTAACCCGGCAGGCCGAAGGCCACCCAGGCGCCACCGGCGGCGAACAGCACGAAGGCGATGATCGCGGCGATGCTGCCGAAGCGGGCCGCACGCTCGGCCACCGGGCCATCGGTCTTCAGCACCAGCATGGCGGCACCGTGGGCGACCAGCATCGACACGCTGAGCAGACCGGCCAGCAGCGCGAAGGGCATCAGCAGGCCGAAGAACGAGCCGGTGTAGAAGATGCGCATGCTGTCATCGAAGTGGAACGGCACGCCCAGCACCACGTTGCCCACTGCCACGCCCATGATCAGCGCCGGGATGAAGCCACCGATGAACAGCGCCCAGTCCCAGGTGTTGCGCCAGCGTTCGCTGGGCATCTTGCTGCGGAACTTGAAGCCGACCGGACGCAGGATCAGGGCGAACAGGATCACGAACATCGCCAGGTAGAACCCGGAGAAGCTGACCGCATACAGCGGCGGCCAGGCGGCGAAGATCGCACCGCCACCGAGCACCAGCCATACCTGGTTGCCTTCCCAGACCGGGCCGATGGTGTTGATCACCAGCCGGCGCTCGGCATCGTTGCGGGCGACGAAGGGCAGCAGGGTGCCTACGCCCAGGTCGAAACCATCCATCACGGCGAAACCGATCAGCAGGATGCCGAGCAGCAGCCACCAGATCACGCGCAGCGTGGTGTAGTCCAGAAGAATGAAATCCATCTTGGTTCTCCTGCCTCAGGCCTGGCCGGCGGCCGGCGCCGAGGCATTGTGGGAAGCATGCGGCTGGGGAGACTGCAGCGACGGCAGCACCTCGTCCGGACCCTTGCGGATCGCCTTGAGCATCAGCTTGATCTCGACCACGATCAGCGCGGTGTAGATCGCGGTGAAGCCGGCCAGGGTCAGCACGATTTCATGCAGGGCCAGGCCCGATGCCGCATAGAAGGTCGGCAGCACGCCGTCGACCGCCCACGGCTGGCGACCGTATTCGGCCACGAACCAGCCACATTCGATCGCGATCCACGGTGCCGGCAGCGTCCACAGGGCCAGCTTGAGGAACCAGCGCTTGTCCTGGAAGTTATTGCGGCAGGAGTAGTAGAAGGCCAGCGCGAAGAAGGCGATCAGGTAGAAGCCCAGGCCGGCCATCACGCGGAAGGTCCAGAACAGCGGCATCACGCGCGGCACGGTGTCCATCGCCGCCTGCGAGATTTCCTGCGGGGTGGCGTTGAGGATGTCATCGCGGTAGCGCTTGAGCAGCAGGCCATGGCCCAGGTCCTGCCAATGGCGGTCGAACATCTCGCGCGCCTCAACGTCGTTCTTGTTCGCGCGCAGGCGTTCCAGCGCACCGTAGGCCAGCTGGCCGCCGCGCACGCGGTGTTCGGCGCGCTCGACCAGTTCCAGGATGCCCGGAATCGGCTGGTTCAACGAACGGGTGGCGATCAGGCCCATCAGGTACGGGATCTTCACCGCGTAGTCGTTCTGGTGGGTTTCCTGGTTCGGGATGCCGAAGGCGGTGAAGTCGGCCGGTGCACGCTCGGTCTCCCACATCGCTTCGATCGCGGCCAGCTTCATCTTCTGGTGTTCGCTGGCGGCGTAACCGCTCTCGTCACCCAGCACCACCACCGACAGCGACGACAGCAGGCCGAAGGCTGCGGCTACGGCGAACGAACGGCGGGCCAGGTCCTTGTGCTTGTTGCGCAGCAGGAACAGGGCGCTGATCGCCATCACGAACACCGCACCGGTCACGTAACCGGCGCTGACGGTGTGCACGAACTTGGCCTGCGCCACCGGGTTGAACACCACGGCCATGAAGTCGACGACTTCCATGCGCATGGTTTCCGGGTTGAACACCGCACCGGTCGGGTTCTGCATCCAGCCGTTGGCGATCAGGATCCAGATCGCCGACAGGTTGGTGCCCAGCGCCATCAGCCAGGTCACCATCAGGTGCTTGACCTTGCTCAGGCGGTTCCAGCCGAAGAAGAACAGGCCGACGAAGGTGGCTTCCAGGAAGAACGCCATCAGGCCTTCGATGGCCAGCGGCGCACCGAAGATGTCACCCACGTAGTGGCTGTAATAGGACCAGTTCATGCCGAACTGGAATTCCATGACGATGCCGGTGGCGACGCCCATGGCGAAGTTGATGCCGAACAGGACGCCCCAGAACAGGGTCATCCTGCGCCAGATCTCCTTGCCGGTCATCACGTACACGCTCTCCATGATGGCCACCATGAAGGACAGGCCGAGGGTGAGCGGTACGAATAGGAAGTGGTACATCGCGGTCAGCGCGAATTGCAGCCGCGACAGTTCTACGACTGTCTGATCAATCATGGCCTGGCTACCTCGTGGATAGTGCCGTTGCAGGTGGCGGGAAGGGTGGTCTACGACGTGAATGATGTGACCGACTACTTCAAACAGCCTTGATCCAGATCAATGTATGAACAGGTGCCCCGGTTGATCGTATGCCAACCTGATGAAGACTGCGACCGCCGGCCGCAGGGGCGGGCTATTGCCTGCGCCTACAATGCCGTGTCTCCCCCGTTGCCCGTGAAGACCTCTTGAGCGCTGCCGAAACGACCCCTGACGGCCTGTCCCCGGAAGCTGAAACCGCCCGCCAGCGGCGTGTGCGCACGGCCTGGCTGGCTGATCTGGCACGCTCGGCCCGCGGCCGCCAGCGTCTGGCCGCGCTGTGCATCAGCCTGTCCGGCGCGCTGTTGATCGGCCAGGCCGCCGCCATCGCCTGGCTGGTGCAGCAGGTGCTGGTGGAGCGCGCGCCGCTGTCCTCGGGGCTGCCGGTGCTGGCGGGACTGGCGGTGATCCTGGTGCTGCGGACCTTGCTGGGCAGCGCCACCCAGGCCGCTGCCGGTGACGTGGCCGATGCCGCGCGCCTGGCACTGCGCGAACGCGTGTTCGCGCGCCTGCTGGGCCATGGCCCGCTGTGGCTGCGGCAGCGCCGCACCGGTGAACTGGGCGAACTGATGCTGCATCACGGTGATGCGATCGAGAGTTATTACAGCGGCTTCCTGCCGGTGCGCACCGAAGTGGTGGTGGTGCCGCTGCTGATCCTGGCCGCTGTCGCCTGGGTGGACTGGGTGGTGGCGCTGATCCTGCTGTTCACCGCGCCGCTGGTGCCGTTCTTCATGATGCTGGTGGGCTGGGGCGCCGAAGCCGCCGGGCGCGCGCAGCTGGGTGAACTGGCGCGCATGAGCGGCCATTTCGCCGACCGGATCAAGGGCCTGGGCCTGCTGCGCCTGTATGGACGCGGTGACGCCGAGCTGGAGGGCATCGAGGCCGCCGCCGAAGGCGTGCGCATGCGCACGCTGAAGGTGCTGCGCATCGCGTTCCTGTCGTCCACGGTGCTGGAGTTCTTCGCCTCGGTCAGCGTGGCGATGGTCGCGCTGTACCTGGGCCTGAGCTACCTGGGCATGATGTCGCTGCATGCAGCGGTACCGACGCTGGGTGCGGGCCTGTTCTGCCTGCTGCTGGCGCCGGAGTTCTATGCGCCGCTGCGACGGCTGGCCGCGCACTACCACGATCGTGCCAATGCACTGGCCGCCGCCGCCGAAGTGGAGCGCCTGCTGCAATCGCTGCCGGACGAGCAGGGCCTGATCGAGAACGAGGTTGCACCGCTGGCGGTGGAGCCGGCCGAGGCCGCCCTGCCGCCGCTGCAGGCACAGGGGCTGGTGCTGCGCCCGCTGGGTGCGCCGCAGGACGTGCTGCAGGATCTGGACCTGCTGCTGGAGCCGGGCCAGCGCCTGGCCCTGGTCGGTCCCAGCGGGTCCGGCAAAAGCACGCTGCTGGAGGCGCTGGCCGGCTGGTTGCCGCCGCGTGCCGGCAAGCTGCAGCTGCGGCCCGGCGTGCAGGTGGCCTATGCCAGCCAGCGACCGTACCTGTTCCACGGCAGCATCGCCGACAACCTGCGCCTGGCCGATCCCGGTGCCAGCGATGCGCGGCTGCGCGCGGTGGCCGAGGCCTCGCAGGTCCTGCAGTTTGCCCAGCGCCTGCCGCAGGGGCTGGACACGGTGATCGGCGAGCGCGGCTTCGGCCTGTCCGGTGGCGAAGCCCGCCGCATCGGCCTGGCCCGCCTGTTGCTGCGTGATCCGCAGGTGCTGCTGCTGGACGAGCCCACCGCATTCCTCGATGCCGATACCGAAGCGGCCCTGCTGCGCAGCCTGGCCGCGTATGCACGCGGGCGCAGCGTGGTGGTCGCCACCCACAGCCCGGCGGTGATCGCGTGGGCTGACCGTTGCCTGCTGTTGCCGGAAGGCCGCCTGGTGGAACCGGAACAGGCGGTGCGCGCATGAGCCGTTCGCCTGATTCGCTGCGCGCGGTGTTCCTGCGCCACCGGCCGCGCCTGTTGCTGACCATGCTGCTGCTGTGGACCACGATGCTGGCCGGCACGGCGCTGCTCGGCCTGTCCGGTGGCTTCCTGACCGCTGCCGCGCTGGCCGGTGCGGCCGGCCTGGGACAGGGCTTCAATTTCTTCTCGCCGTCGGCGGGTATCCGCGGCTTGACCATGGCGCGCATCGTGTCGCGTTACTTCGAAAAGCTGGTCGGCCACGATGCCACCCTGCGCATCGCCCGCGACCTGCGCGTGTGGTTCTTCCGCCGCGCGCTGCCATTGGCACCGGCGCGGTTGGGGGCCACGCGTACCGGCGAGCTGCTGGCGCGGCTGCTGGGGGACATCGGCGAAGTGGATGGACTGCTGGTGCGTGCGATCGGGCCGCTGGTGGCGCTGGGTGCGCTGTCACTGGTGGCGGTCGCCTCGGCAGCGCTGATCCTGCCCTCGGCAGCGGTGCTGCTGGCGGTGCTGGCGCTGCTGATCGCCTTCGGCGTGCCGTGGCTGGGCGTGCGTGGCCACGACGATGAAGAGGCGGATCGCGCCGCGCATCGCGCCGCATTGCGTACCGCCGCGTTTGAAGGGCTGGAAGGGGCCGGTGATCTGGCTGCGTTGCATGCCGATGCGGCGTGGCAGCTGAAGGTGCGTGTGGCCGCCAAGCAGCTGGCCTCGCGTGATCGTCGTCGGCGTTGGCGCCTGATCGCGGCCTCGACCCTGCACGGCCTGGTCGCCGGGCTGGGGCTGGTGGCGATGCTGGCGTTGGCGCTGCACGCCGCCGAACAACAGCGCATCGCGCCGGAGATGGCCGCGGGCCTCGTGTTCCTGACCGTGGCGCTGATCGAGCTGTGGGCGGGCATGGGCCTGGCTTGGCAGTCGCTGCAGTCCGGGCGCATTGCGGCCGATCGCCTGCAGGCCATCGTCGAACAACCGCCGACGGTGCAGGATCCGCAGGCGCCGCAGCCGGTGCCGCAGGCGGCGCGCGTGCATTGGGATGACGTGCATTTCCAGTGGCCGGGTGCCGCGCGGCCGGTGCTGTCCGGCCTGCAGCTGACCCTGGCGCCGGGCGAACGCATCGCGATTCGCGGCGACAGCGGCAGTGGCAAGACCACGCTGTCCAGCCTGCTGTTGCGGCTGTGGGATCCGCAGCAGGGGCGAATCACCTATGGTGGCCGCGACCTGCGCGACGTCGCCCAGGCCGAGTGGCACCGCCAGCTGGCCTGGCTGCCGCAGAACGCACCGGTGTTTGCCGGCACGGTGGCCGAGAACCTGCGGCTGGGTGATCCCGACGCCAGCGACGCCGCGTTGTGGGCGGTGCTGCGCCGCGTTCGCCTGGGTGACTGGGCCGAGCACAACGGTGGCCTGCAGGCCTGGGTCGGCGAGAACGGCGCGACGATGTCGGCCGGCCAGGCGCGACGGCTGGCGCTGGCGCGCGCGCTGTTGCGCGATGCGCCGATCCTGCTGCTGGACGAACCGACCGAAGGCCTGGACGTGGATACCGCACGCGCGCTGCTGCAGGACCTTTCCGGATTGCTGGACGGGCGCAGCCTGCTGATGATCACCCACGACGACCTGCCCGACGGCGTGGTCGATGCGCAGTACCGGTTGCGTGATGGGGTGTTGGAGCGCGAAGCGTGAAAACATCCCGGTAGTGCCGGCCGCTGGCCGGCAACCTCATGGCGTTTCACGCGGATACCTGATTGCCGGCAAGCGGCCGGCACTACCGATTGCGAGGGTTACCGCGAAAACTCGCGCAGCATCACCGCGATCGAGGCGACGTTGGCCAGCACGCACAGCCAGAACACCCACTGGAACTCGGCTTTGCGGTGCTTGTGGCGGAACAGCGCCTGGCCCAGCAGCGCGCCGGGCCAACCGCCGGCGAAGGCCAGCAGCTGCAGGGTGCGCTCGGGAATCCGCCATTGCTTTCGCTGTGCCGCGCGCTTGTCGTGGCCATACAGCCCGAACGACACCGCGCTGGCCAGCAGGCACCAGCCACCCAGCCACAGCGGCAGCACACCGCTGATCATCAAGGCGGCCAGCGCGCCGAATGCGGCCACCGCGAGATTACGCCGCCATGCCACTTACAGCGCGTCGAGGAAGCCGCGCACGGCCGGGCCGAAACGCTCGAAATCGACGAGGAAGGCGTCATGGCCCTGCGGCGATTCCAGTCCGACGAAGCGCGCATCGGCACCGCCGGCACGCAGGCCGTCGGCGACCTGTTGCTGCTGCTGCACCGGGAACAGGATGTCGGTGTTGGCGCCGATCGCCAGTGCCTTCTCCACCCGGATCTTCGCCAGCCCGGCCAGCACGTCGCCGTCGGCGTACTCGGCCAGGTCGAACCAGTCCATCGAGCGGCTCAGGTACAGGTAGCAGTTCGGATCGAAGAAGCGCACGAAGCGCCGTGCGTGGCCTTCCAGATAGCTTTCCACCTGGAATTCGAGGCCGAACGGATCGTCGTCGGCCTGGTCCGAATCCAGCCGCACGCGGCCGAAACGGCCATCCCATTCCAGTGCCGAGCGGTAGGTGATCACGCCCAGCTTGCGCGCCATGCGCATGCCGGACTCGGGGTATTCCGCATCGTCGTAGCGACCGCCATTCCAGCGCGGATCGAGGCGGATCGCCTCGCGCTGCAGCGAGCGGATCGCGATCGAGAACGGCAGTGCCTGCGCACTGCCGGAAATGTTGACGTGGCTGCGCGCGATGCCCGGGTGCAGCATCAGTACCGCCAGTGCGGTCATGCCGCCCATTGAATTGCCGACCACGCAGGCCAGCTGTTCGATGCGCAGTGCACGCACGACTTCGATCGCGGCGCGTGCGCCGTCTTCGATCGACAGCTCGGGGAAGTCCAGGCGATAGGGCTCACCGCTCGCCGGGTTGAGCGAAGCGGGGCCGGTCGAGCCCTTGCAGCTGCCCAGCGAGTTCACGCACACCACGAACCAGCGATCGGTATCGATCGGCTTGCCGGGGCCGACCATGCCTTCCCACCAGCCCGGTGCCGGGTTGGCCTCGTTGGCCGCTGCATGCGCGTCCGGCGACAGGCCGGTCACGATCAGGATCGCATTGCTGGCGTCCGCCGCCAGCGTTCCCCAGGTTTCATAGGCCACGCGTGCGCCATGCAGGGCGCCACCGCGCTTGAACGGGAAGGGCGAGGGCAGGGCGTGGAAGCGGGTGCCGGGCGGGATGAATTCGGTCATGCAGTCATTCTAGCGGGGCCGCATGTGGAGCTGGCGACACGCTGGTTTCCATCGGCGATGCACCCGGTAGTGCCGGCCGCTGGCCGGCAACCTCATGAACCGTGATGCGCCCGCGTGGCTGCCGGCCAGCGACCGGCACTACCTGCGGAGCGTCAGGGGAACCGCAGTTCCACCACGCCTTCATGCGGCAGGCTCACCTTCACCGGAACGCTCTGCAGGTCATCTTCGCTGCGGTTGGCGCTTCCGCTGCGCGAGATGCGTGCCAGCACCTCCACTTCGCGATGGGCCGACAGCGGTGCGGTCGGCATCGGGCTGTCACCGTCGCCCAGCCCGACCGTGGCCGGGAAACCGGCCAGGGGCAGCTTGCGTGCGGCCACCGGCATCGGCGGTCCGCCCACGGCGCGGGCCAGTACGAACACCTGGGTGCTGGCGGGCCACTCGGCGTTCTTCAGCGCAGGCAGCTGCACACGCACCTGCAGCAGCGCTGGTGGCGCTGCAGCGGTAGCATCGGGCGCCTGGCCGGCGGCCTCGCGGGCGATGGCGATCTGTGCCTGCAGCGCCTGCGCGGCACCCGGTTCCAGTCGTGGCAACAGGCCGCTCCACACATCCGCGGCCTCGGCATTCTTTCCGCGCTGGCGCAGCGCGATGCCCAGCAGCCAGCTGGCGCGCTCGGCATCGGGTGCCTGCGCACGGGCCTGCTGCAACCAGGCCATCGCGGTGTCATCGAACTGCTTGCCGGCATCGGCCTGCGCGCGCGCCTGCGCGGCTTCCACCAGCACGCCCGGATCGTCCGGTGCCAATGCGGCGGCCCTCGCGAAGGCGTCTGCCGCGGCCGAGACATTGCCCAGTTCGGCCTGCGACCGGCCCAGCAGCGCCCAGCCATCAGCCCGCTGCGGGTCGCGCTTCAGTGCATCCTGCAGGGCCTGCACGCCATCGCGCAGGGTGGCTACCGATGGCGTCGGTTGTACCTGTGCTGCACGCGGATCACCGACCAGCAGATACAGGCAGGCACCGGCCACGCCCAGCGCGAGCACGCCCACCACGAAACTGCGGCGCCCATGCTGGCGCAGTGGCCACAGCACCAGCGCCGCCATCAGCGCGGCCACCAGCCCAGCCAGCATCGGCAGCCAATGGCTCACCATCCGTCTCCCTCATCGGCCTTGCTGGCCGGCACGGCGGCGACCGCGCGGCCACGGCGGCGGACAATGCCCAGTACCACCAGTGCGCCCGCGCCGAGCACCAGCAGCGGGCCGCCCCACAGCAGCCAGGTACCCGGCTGCAACGGCGGCTGGTAGAGCACGAACTCACCGTAGCGGGCGACCAGGAACTGCTTGATCTGCGCGTCGTCGTGGCCCTGCTGCATCAGCTGCAGCACCTCGCGACGCAGGTCCTGGGCGATCTGCGCGTTGGAATCGGCCAGTGACTGGTTCTGGCACTGCACGCAGCGCAGCTGCGCGGCCAGGTCATGGAAGCGACGCTCTTCGGCGCCATCGCGGAACTGCAGGGGCTGCGGATCGTGCAGCGGCTGCTGGGCCAGCACGGCCAGCGGCAGCATCAGGAGCAGCAGCGCCAGCAGCCAGCGCATGGGCTCAGGGCGCCGTATGCAGGGTGTTGCCGGCACTGGCCTGGGCCTTCTCGATCTTCTGCAGCGCCGGGATCAGCTTCTCGTCCACCACGCGCTGGGTCATCGCACCGCTGTACTTCCAGCGCACGATGCCGCTGCCATCGACCAGGAAGGTCTCCGGTGCGGCGGTCACACCCCAGTCGATCGCGGTGCGGCCCTCGACGTCGCTGAGCACCACCATGAACGGGTTGCCCAGCTGTTCCAGCCAGTGCAGCGCGTCGGTCGGGTCGTCCTTCCAGTTGTAGCCGATCACGCGCACGCGCTTGCTCTCGGCGAACCGGGTCAGCACCGGGTGTTCTTCGCGGCAGGCCGCGCACCAGCTGCCCCACACGTTCAGCAGGTAGGGCGCGCCGCGCAGGTCGTCGCTGTGCACGATCATTTCCGGGTCGTGCAGCACCGGCAGCGCGAACGCCGGCGCCGGCTTGTCGATCAGCGCCGACGGCAGCACGTCGCGCTGCGGATCACCCGATTTCATCACCCCGTAGATCATCAGCCCGAGCAGGCCGAAGAAGAACAGCACGCCGATCACGATGGCTACCGGCGGCAGCGGGCGGGAGGGGCGCGGGGCGGGGGACTCGGACATGGGAACTCCTACGGACGACGGAAACGGCGGTCGGCGGCGGTGATGAATCCGCCCAGGGCCATCAGCAGCGCGCCCAGCCAGATCCAGCGCACGAACGGCTTGATGTGCACCCGGACCGCCCATGCATTGTTGCCCAGCGGCTCGCCCAATGCCACGTAGACATCACCATCGAAGCGTGCATCGATGCCGGCCTCGGTCATCACCTGGCCACCGCTGGCGTACTGGCGCTTCTCCGGATGCAGCAGCGCCAGCTCGCGGCCGTTGCGGAACACGCGCAGGTGCCCACGGTCGGCGATGAAATTCGGCCCTTCGCGATGGTCCACGCCCTCGAAGCGCACTTCATGGCGGCCGATCACCAGCTGCTGGCCCGGTGCCAGTGCCACCTCGCGCTGCACGTTCAACGCTTCAACCAGCAGCGCCCCAGCCAGGAACACGGCGATGCCGGCATGGGCGACGATCATGCCGAGCATCTCGGCGGTGAAGCGGCCATTGCCGCGCAGGCGCTGCCAGACGAAGCGCGCGGTACCCAGCCCGACCCAGGCCGCAGCGGCTACGCCGATGCCGGCCTTCCAGCCGTTCTGCGGCGCCTGCCACCACGCCAGCGCGCCCAGCAGCAGCGCCAGCCCCAGCCACGGTGCCAGCAGCGCGAACGCGCGCGAAGGCTGGTCGCGCTGCCACTTCACCAGCGGGCCGAACGGCAGCAGCAGGATCATCGGCGCCATCAGCAGCAGGAACAGGCTGCCGAAGTAGGGCGGTCCGACCGAGATCTTGCCCAGCGACAGCGCATCGGCCAGCAGCGGGTACAGCGTGCCGAGCAGCACCATCGCGCAGGCGGTGGCCAGCAGCAGGTTGTTGGCCAGCAGCAGGGTCTCGCGCGAGGTGGCGGTGAAGCCACGGCGCGGATCGTCGGCGTCCACGCTCAGCTGGCTGGCACGCAACGCGTAAAGCAGCAGGCTGCCGCCCACCAGCACCGACAGGAACACCAGGATGAACAGGCCGCGCGAGGGATCGGCGGCGAACGAATGCACGCTGGTCAGCACGCCGGAGCGCACCAGGAACGTGCCCAGCAGCGACAGCGCGAAGGCGGCGATCGCCAGCAGCAGGGTCCAGCTGCCGAAGGTGCCACGCTTTTCGGTGACGGCCTGCGAATGGATCAGCGCGGCGCCGACCAGCCAGGGCATGAAGCTGGCGTTCTCCACCGGGTCCCAGAACCACCAGCCGCCCCAGCCCAGCTCGTAATAGGCCCACCAGCTGCCCAGCGCGATGCCCAGGGTCAGGAACCCCCAGGCGACGTTGGTCCACGGCCGCGTCCAGCGCAGCCAGCGTGCGTCGACGCGGCCTTCCAGCAGTGCGGCAACCGCGAATGCGAACGGCACCGCGAAGCCGACATAGCCCAGGTACAGCATCGGCGGATGGATGATCAGCCCCGGGTCCTGCAGCAGCGGATTGAGGTCGCGGCCTTCCAGCGGTGCCGGGTTCAGGCGCAGGAACGGGTTGGAGGTGAAGATCAGGAAGGCGAGGAAGCCGACGCTGACCACGCCCATCACCGCCAGTACGCGCGCCTGCACCGGCGCCGGCAGGTGCCGCGAGAACAGCGCCACCGCGCCGGTCCACAGCGCCAGCACCAGCGCCCACATCAGCAGCGAGCCCTCGTGCGCGCCCCAGACCGCCGAGTAGCGGTAGACCATCGGCAGCAGCGAATTGGAGTTCTCGGCCACGTAGCGCACCGAGAAGTCCTGCTGCACGAACGCGGCGGTCAACACCGCGAACGCGCCGGCGACCAGCAGCAGCTGCGCGAACGCGGCTGGTCGTGCCACCGCCATCCACGCGGTGTTGTTGCGCTGCGCGCCGACCAGCGGCAGGCCGGCCTGCAGCAGCGAGGCCAGCAACGCGCACAGCAGCAGGATCTGACCCAGTTCGGGCAACACTCAGCGTACCTCGGGTGCCGTCACCGGCACGTCGTGCTTGCGATGGGCGTCGCCCATCTTGTCGGCCACTTCCTTCGGCACGTACTTCTCATCGTGCTTCGCAAGCACCTCGTCGGCGACGAAGGTGCCGTCCTGCAGTCGGCCACTGGCGACCACCGCCGTGCCCTCGGCGAACATGTCCGGCAGGATCCGCGACGTGGTCACCGCCAGTTGCGCGTCGCCGTCGGTCACTTCAAAGCGTGCCTCCAGCGAGCCGACCGGTCGGTTGAAGGAGCCTTTCACCACCATGCCGCCGAGGCGGAAGCGCGATTGCGCATCGACATCGCCGCGCAGCACTTCCGAAGGCGTGTACAGGTAGGCGATGTTGCGCTCCAGTGCCATCGCCACCAGCGCGGTGGCCAGGCCGGAGGCGAGCAGGGCCAGCAGCACCCACACCAGGCGGCGACGCTGTACCGGGGTCATCGTTCCAGCTCCGTCGACAACGGCGCCGTTGCGTCCTGCCTGCCGGCGCGGGTCTGCTGCCGTTGCTGCCGGGCCAGTGCCAGCCGACGCGCCACGCGCAGGCGCAGCCACGAACCGATGGCATCGGCGCTGAGCACCAGCACGAACACGGCGTAGGCGCCGATCACATAGGGCAGGTGGGTCATGGCTGGGCCTCCCGGGCCGGGCGTTCGGCATCGACGCGACCACCGACCCAGGCCTTGCCGGCCTCGCGGTCGAGATTGTCGGCGCGGGCCTTGGCCAGCACCGAACCGGCGAACCAGAACTTGGTGCCGATCACCATCCACCACAGCGGCGCGATCATCGTGCTGCTGATCGCCGATTCACCGAACACGCTGATCGACTGGCGCTGGTGCAGGCCGCCCCACCAGTCCACCGAGTAGCGGATCACCGGCAGCAGGCTGACGCCGACGATGGCCAGCAGGCCCGCCGCGCGCGCGGCGCTGCGGCGGTCCTCGATGGCGTGGTACAGGCCGATCACGCCCAGGTACAGGAACAGCAGCACCAGCTCGCTGGTCATGCGCGGGTCCCAGTCCCACCAGGTGCCCCAGGTGCCCTTGCCCCAGATGCTGCCGGTCAACAGGGTGATCAGGGTGAAGCCGGCGCCCATCGGCGCACAGGCCATGGCCAGGATCTCGCAGACCTTGATCCGCCAGATCAGCGCGATGGCCGCATACAGCGCCATCAGCGCGAACACGAACAGGCTCATCCAGGCACTGGGCACGTGGATGTAGAGGATGCGGAAGCTGTCCAGCTGCTTGGCTTCCGGCGGCACCACCAGCAGCGCCTGCCACATGCCGACCAGCAGCACCGGCACCGCCGCGAGGTAGAACACCCGCGACCAGCGGGCAGCGAAACGGTCGAACGTGGGGGGCGAACCGAGTTGGTGGAACCAGCGGACAATCGGATTCATGCGTGGCGGCTATCCAGCAGGGGTGGATTGGCTCTCAGCTCGGTCAACTCAGAGAAATACGTATTGCAGCGGCAGTGGCCAGCGGCGCCAGCACCAGCGCGACCAGCAGGCCGGCGCCCAGCATCAGCAGCGCACCGACCGGATCCTGCCCGCGTCCGGCTGCCGCCAGGCTGCCTGCACCGAACACCAGCACCGGCACGTACAGCGGCAACGACAGCAGCGCCACGAGAATACCAGAGCGTCGGATGCCTACGGTCAGCGCGGCGACCACGCCACCGATCAGGCTCAGCAATGGTGTTCCCAGCAGCAACGATGCCAGCAACATCGGCAGCTGGTCATGCGGCAGATGCAGCATTTCGGCCAGCAGCGGGCTGACCACGATCAGCGGCAGCGCAGTGGTGGCCCAATGCAGCAGCACGCGCACCAGCACCAGCCAGGCCAGTGGCACCGGCGCCAGCAGCCATTGTTCCAGCGAGCCGTCCTCGGCGTCGGAACGGAACAGCGAATCCAGCGACAGCTGCCCCGCCAGCAGCACGGCCAGCCACAGCACCGCGCCGGCGGTGGCGGCCAGCAGCTGTGGTTCGCGGCCCTGGGCCAACGCGAACAGCACCACCACCAGCACCGCGAACAGCAGCGGCTGCAGCGCATCGCCGCGGCGGCGCCAGAGCAGGCGCAGGTCGCGCTTGAGCAGGGCGCCCGCGGTCTGCCACAGGCCCGGTTCCGTACCCGGCGCGATCATGCGGCACCGCCGAGGTCGAGCTGGCGGGTGCGCACCGGCGGTGCGGCATAGGCGCCATGGGTGGTGACCAACGCAGCGCCTCCGGCGCGCAGGTGCGCCGAAATCATCCGGTTGACCAGGGTGATGCCATCCAGGTCGAGGTTGGCGTAGGGCTCGTCCAGCAGCCACAGCGGTGCCGGCGACAGCCAGATGCGCGCCAGTGCCAGCCGCCGCTTCTGTCCAGCCGACAGATGCCGTACCAGGGTGTCCTCATAACCGGCCAGGCCGACGATGGCCAGCGCGTTGCCGGGCATCTGCCGCGCACGCCGTCCGTGCAGGCCACACAGGAAATGCAGGTTTTCCAGCGTGCCGAGGTCCGGTTTCAGCGCCGGCAGGTGGCTGAGGTAGGCGACATACCGCGCGCGCTCGGCATTGCTGGCCGGCTTGCCGTCGATCCGCACCTGGCCAGCACCGGGCCGGGCCAGGCCGGCCAGCACGCGCAGCAGGGTGGTCTTGCCGGCGCCATTGCCGCCCTGCACCAGCAGGGCTTCGCCGGCATCCACATGGAAGTCCAGCGGGCCGAACACCGGCTCGTCATTGCGGGAGAAGCTCAGGCCGCTGGCGGCCAGCAATGCAGGGGTGTTCAAGGGGCAAAGGTCTTCATGCCGGAGTGCGGCGGCAATTGTAGCGGTGAATGCCTGCGGTAGTGCCGGCCGCTGGCCGGCAATTCCCCAGGGTGCCAGTCGCGTGGGCCGAGGTAGCCGGCCAGCGGCCGGCACTACCGTCGCGCGGATTGCGTAAACTCGGATCCCTTGTTCCCCCACAGCCCAGGCCGATGCAACCCACCACCAAGCTGCCCAAGGTCGGTACCACGATCTTCACCGTGATGTCCCAGCTCGCCGCCGAACACGGCGCGGTCAACCTGGGCCAGGGTTTCCCGGACTTTTCGGCGCCGCAGCGCCTGATCGACGAGACCGCCAGGGCGATGGCCGCCGGGCTGAACCAGTACCCGCCGATGACCGGTGTGGCGCCGCTGCGCCAGGCCATCGCACAGAAGGCGCTGGACTGCTACGGCGCGCAGGTCGATGCGGACAGCGAGATCACCGTCACCAGCGGCGGCACGGAGGCCATCTTCAACGCCATCCACGCCGTGGTGCGTGCCGGCGAGGAAGTGATCGTGCTCGACCCGGCGTATGACTGCTACGAACCGGCGATCGACCTGGCCGGCGCCAGGGCCGTGCATGTGTCGCTCGATCCGCAGACGTTCGCGGTCGACTGGGACCGCGTGCGCGCAGCGATCACCCCGCGCACCCGCATGCTGATCGTCAATACCCCGCACAACCCGTCCGGCGCGATGCTGTCGGCGCAGGACATGCAGGCGCTGGCTGAGCTGCTGCGCGGTACGCAGATCTACCTGATCTCCGATGAGGTGTACGAGCACATCATCTACGACGGCCGTCGCCACGAATCGGCGCTGCGCTACCCGGAACTGCGCGAGCGCGCGTTCGTCATCTCCAGCTTCGGCAAGACCTACCACTGCACCGGCTGGAAGATCGGTTATGCGATCGCCCCGCCGGCGCTGACTGCCGAGTTCCGCAAGGTGCACCAGTACAACACCTTCACCAGCTTCGGCCCCGCACAGTACGGCTTCGCCGCGATGATCCGTGACGAGCCCGAGCATCACCTGGAGCTGGGCGCGTTCTACCAGGCCAAGCGCGACCGCTTCCGCGAGCAGCTGGCCGGCACCCGGCTGAAAGCGCTGCCGGTGCCAGGCGGCTACTTCCAGCTGGTCGACTACTCGGCCATCAGTGACCTGCCGGATCACGAGTTCGTGAAGTGGCTGACCATCGAGAAGGGCGTCACCGCCATCCCGCTGTCGCCGTTCTACGAGAACCCGCCGGCTGGCCAGCGCCTGGTGCGGCTGTGCTTTGCCAAGAACGAAGCGACCATGGACGCGGCGATCGAACGCCTGCGCCTGCTGTGAGCGGAGGCACGGACATGCAGGACCTGCGCATTTCCCTCGTCCAGGGTGACACCCGCTGGCATGACCCGGCGGGCAACCGCGCCTACTACGGTGCGTTGCTGGCGCCGCTGGCCGGCACCACCGACCTGGTGATCCTGCCGGAGACCTTCACCAGTGGCTTCTCCAACGACGCCATCGCCCAGGCCGAAGGCATGGACGGTCCGACCGTGGCCTGGGTGCGTGAACAGGCCAGGGCCTTGAACGCAGCGGTGATCGGCAGCGTGCAGCTGCGCGAGGGCGAGGGCGTCTACAACCGCCTGCTGTTCGCCACGCCCGATGGCGACCTGCAGTACTACGACAAGCGCCACCTGTTCCGCTACGGCGGTGAACACGAACGCTATGCCGCCGGCCGTGAGCGCCTGAGCGTGGAATGGAAAGGCTGGCGGATCAATCCGCAGGTCTGCTACGACCTGCGTTTCCCGGTGTTCTGCCGCAACCGCTTCAATGTGGAGCGTCCGCAGCAGCTGGATTTCGACCTGCAGATCTTCGTCGCCAACTGGCCGTCGGCGCGCGCCTATGCGTGGAAGACCCTGCTGCGTGCGCGGGCGATCGAGAACCTGTGCTTCGTGGCGGCGGTGAACCGCGTCGGCGTGGACGGCAACCAGCTGCATTACGCCGGCGACAGCGCGGTGATCGACTTCCTCGGCCAGCCGCAGGTGGAGATCCGCGAACGCGAACAGGTGGTCACCACCACCATCTCGGCCGAGGCGCTGGCCGCGCACCGCGCGCGCTTCCCGGCGATGCTCGATGCCGATGCCTTCCACCTGGACGAACAGGCCTGAGCAACGGCCTGAACGCCGTTGCACCAGCGCGCGCGCGTGCATCCAACGTGCACGCGCGCGCTGCTAGATTCGCCGGCAGTCCGACCGAACTGGAAGTCCTGCCATGAACAAGCCCTTCGCCCTGCTGCTGGCCCTGTCCGCTGCAACGCTGGCCCCGGCCGCGCACGCTGCCGGCAACCTCGATTGCCAGCTGCGCTACAACCTGTCCGGTTGGTCACTGATCTACAAGACCGCCTCCGGCAATGGCACGGTCAGCTGCAGCAACGGCACCAGCCTGCCGGTGCGCATCGAAGTGAAGGGCGGCGGCCTGACCGTGGGCAAGTCGAAGATCACCAATGGCCGTGGCAGCTTCACTGGTGCCGTGAGCGTCAACGAGCTGCTGGGCACGTACGCCTCGGTGGGCGCGCATGCGGGCGCCGTGAAGTCCAGCAATGCGCAGGTGATGACCAAGGGCGACATCTCGCTGGCCCTGTCCGGCACCGGCAAGGGCTGGGACCTGGGCGTGGACGGCGCCGCCTTCACCATCAGCCGGCGTTGAGTGGGGCCGGCTGGGTCCCTTCCCAGCTGATGCGGATGTAATGCTGCTCGGCGTCGCTGGGCAGTTGTTTGACCTCGAAGCCATTGTTCAGCAACTGCGCGACGACGCCCTCGACGAGCCGCTCGCTGGCCAGTGCCTGGCTGAAGCCGAACACGATGTAGCGGCGACCATTCTCCGAGCCGGCCCGGATCGACGTGTCGAGATCGCGGTAGTACTGGTCGATGGGACGCGTAGCGGCATCGGCGTTGGCGCGCGCCTGTTCGGCGGTAATGGTGACCATGGGCATCTGCCTCGTTGGGGAGAACGCGCACGATAGCCAGCGCAGTGGCGTTGATTCCGGAAGCAGCGCACAGTGCGCGGTCTTTGCAGCAATTCCTAGACCGTAACCGGGCGCGGCCGCTGCAACCACAATGCAAGCAGGCTGCACACGATGAGTGTCGGTGCCAGCAGTTGCAGTGCACCGACCACCGCCATCGCCACGCCTATCAAGAGGTAGTAGAGCAGTCCGAACAGGGCGCCCGCGCTGCCCAGGCAGTGCGGATATCCGCGCAGGGCCTGGCCCAGCACATTGGGGATGGCTAGGCCAAACCCGGCCACCACCGGTACCATCGCCGCGACCAGTGCCGGTTGATTGCGCAGCAAAGCAGCCAACAGCCCGCCGGCCAGCACCAGTCCTGCGGCGAGCCGGATGCGCGTGGCGGAGGCAATGCCTGCGCGCAGCAGGCGACCATTGCCCCATGCGCCCAGCGCCGAACCCAACGCCAGCACCGCGCCGCTTGCGCCGAACCAGGCCAGCGGCCAGTGCAGGCGTTCGAACACGAACGGGCCCAGCGCGTACCAGCTGTACATGGCCACGTTGAACGCCATCACCAACAGCGCTTGTGACCAGATCCAGCGATCACGCAGCAGTTGTCGCAGCAGTGGCAGCAGGGGCGTGTGCGCGACTTCGGCAGGGCGGCTCTCCTGCAGGCCGGATGCGCATCCGAGCATCAGCAGGATGACAATCAGCAGCAGGCCGGCCTGCACGCCGGCATAGCCGTGGTTGGCAACCAGCAATGCCCCCAGTGCCAGCCCGATCGCCGGGCTCAGGGCCAACGCCATGCCGATCCACGAGAACGCCTGCGCCAACGCGGGTCCCTTCAGGTGGTCGCGCAGTACGGTCTGGGTGACCACCGAGGCCGTCGCCGCACCCAGCGCGGCCAGTGCCTGGGCCAGCAGGACCTGGCCGAACGTGCTGGCCAGCAGTCCGCCGCAGGCCGCCAGTGCGAACACGGCCAGACCGCAGAGCAGGGCAGGGCGACGGCCGATATGGTCGGCCATCCGCCCCCATAGCAGGACACCGGCGGCGAAACCGAACAGGTACAGGCTCATGGCCTGGCTGGCGGCGCCGGGGGGCAATGCGAAGCGCCCGGCCAGATCGGCCAGGGCAGGGCTGTAAAGGGTCTGCGCAAGCTGGGGGAACATCAGCAGCGCGATGGTGAGCAACAACAGGCGGCGCGACATGCGGGCGCTCCAGGAACAGGGCTGCGCATTGTGGTCGTGTCCGCGATGGCGCACCCTATCTATCCTGTCATTGAATGGATGAAATCAGACATGGCCTGGTTGCAGCCGGATGCGCACTTCGATGCCGATGCCTGGAGCGCGCCGGTGCTGGGCATCGCGGCCTCACTGGCGGATCACGACTCGGGTTGGCACCAGCATGCACGCGCGCAGTTGCTGTATACCCGGCAAGGCTGTACGCGCCTGACCTACGGCGACCGCATCAGCCTGCTGCCGCCCGCGCGCGCGGCGTGGATTCCGGGTGGGCTGCGCCATCGCGCGCAGATGCGCCTAGCGGTCGACTACCGTTCGTTGTACTTCGAGGCCACCCTGTCGGCCCAGTTGCCACAGCAGCCAGCGATCATCGGCGTGGGTCCGCTGCTGCAGGCATTGCTGGAGCCGATCGCGCAGGCGCCGTTCGACCATGACTGGCGGGCGCCGCGTGCGCACCACCAACTGGCGTTGTGCATGCTGGAGATCGCCGCCGCCCCGGTGGCCCCGATGGACCTGCCGCTACCACGCGACCCACGGATCGCGCGCTGCCTGCCAGTGGCCGAGCAGTTGCCGCCCGAACTGGGCGAGCTGGCCGCGCGTGCGGGCTTGAGCGTGCGCACCGTTGGCCGGTTGATGCAGCGTGATACCGGCATGGGCTACCAGGCTTGGCGCCAGCAATGGCGACTGATGCGGGCCATGGAGTTGCTGCTGCTGGGCCATCGCGTCGCGCATGTGGCGCAGGACACCGGCTTTTCCGCCGAGAGCCCGTTCATCGCATTCTTCCGCAGCATGACCGGTACCACGCCCGCCGCCTTCCAGCGCCACGCAAAAGGGGACGGAGGGGATTAAGTCGCTTTCTCCCCTTCGACACACAGCGCGGCAAAAGCGACTTAATCCCCTCCGTCCCCTTTTCAAAGAAAAACCCCGGCCGGAGCCGGGGTTTTTCATTTCAGTGGGGCCGGTGATCAGCCGCCGCGCGGGCCGCTGCGGCGCGGGCCGCCCGGACCGCGGTTGCCGCCGGGGCCGCCCGGGCCACGGTTGCCACCCGGACCGCCGGGGCCGCGATTGCCGCCCGGGCCACGGTTGCCGCCGCCCGGACCGCGACCGCCCGGACGGGCGCCCTGTGCCGGCTTCGGGCTGCCATACGGGTTGAAGCCCGGCGTGGCGTGGTCGGACGGGAAGCTCGGGGCGTTGCCCGGATGACCGTACGGGTGCTTGTTGCCCTGGCCCTGCGAGCGGTTGCCGGCACCGGCCGGACGACCCTGGCCGCCTGCGCCGCCACGGCCTTCACCACCGAAACCGCCACGGCCCTGGCCGCCACCGGCGCCAGCGCCCGGACCCTTCGGCTTGCCGTACGGACGGCCCTGGCCGCCTGCACCCGGACCACGGGCACCGGGGCCGCGTGCGCCCGGACCGGCGTTGCGATGGCCGCTCGGGCCGGTGCTCACGCCATCCGGCACGTACCAGGTGCGGAACGCCGCAGGATTGCCTTCCGGCAGCGAACGATCGTTCTTCTGGGCGCGCTGCTTGAACGGCTTCTGCGACTGCTTGGCTGCCGCTTCACCGCTGACCGTCAGGCCGCCCTTGAAGCCGCCACCCTTGCCGCCGCGACCACGGCCGCGGTCTTCGCGGACGTTGTCGAAACGACGCAGCTCGCGGCCTTCGTCAGCGGTGTTGTGGCCGTTGACGTAGGCGTTGCCACGGCCACCTTCGCGCACGCGCACGGTGGTCTTGGCGGCGCGGCGCTGGCCGATCACCGGCTGCAGCGTCAGTGCCGACGGTGCGCCTTCTTCCAGCTTCAGCTGCGCGCGCAGGGCTTCAACCTGCGCGGTGCCCAGTTCCACCGAATGGCCGCGGGCCAGTTCGCGCGGCAGGCTCACCTTGCCATAGCGGGTGCGCTTCAGGCGGCTGACCTGGCAGCCCTGCGATTCCCACAGGCGGCGCACTTCGCGGTTGCGGCCTTCCTTCACCACGACGCGGAACCAGTCGTGCGAATCGGTGCCGCCGATGCGTTCGATCTCATCGAACTTGGCCGGGCCGTCTTCCAGCGCGACGCCACGGGTGAGGCGGTCGACGATGGCGTCGGAGACCTTTTCCTCGCCTTCCGGCGCACGCACGCGCACCACGTACTCGCGCTCGACCTCGAACGACGGGTGCATCATGGCGTTGGCCAGCTCACCGTCGGTGGTGGCCAGCAGCAGGCCGGTGGTGTTGATGTCCAGGCGGCCGATGGCGATCCAGCGCGCGCCCTTCAGCGGCGGCAGCGACTCGAACACGGTCGGGCGGCCTTCCGGATCATCGCGGGTGGTCACTTCGCCTTCCGGCTTGTTGTAGACCAGCACGCGCGACGGCTCGGCCAGGGCGGTGGCGACGAAGCCGCGGCCATCCAGTTCGATCTTGTCGCCGCTCTTGACCGACATGCCGGTCTGCGCGACTTCACCGTTGACCTTGACCAGGCCTTCGGCGATGCGCTGTTCCAGCGCGCGGCGCGAGCCGAGGCCGGCCTGGGCCAGCACCTTGTGCAGGCGCTCTTCCAGCTTGAACTGTTCGGAGGTGGCTTCGCGCTTCAGCGAGAGCTTGTTACGGGGGGTGTCACTCATCAGTTTTGCTCCGGCCGACGGTTTCGAGGTCGGCCTCTGGTTCGGAATCGGCTTGGTCAACAGCCACGGTCGTCATCGCGACGGCGTTGTCTTCGCGTTCGTTCACTGGCACCGCGCGCTCGCCCGGCGCGGAATCGGGGTGCCCATCATCGAGGGGCGAAGGTGCTTGCTCATCGGTGGCCGACGCAGGGGCTGCATCGGCGGAATCAGGGGTGTCACTGCCGGCCAGGCCGGTGTCATCGTTCGCGGCAGCGCCATCGGCGCCGGCCGAGATGTCCGGGCCCTCGGCACCGGCGACGGCAGGTGCATCGCGGTCCAGGGACAGCTGCGGTTCCAGCTCGCCCAGGTCCTTCAGTTCCGACAGTGGCGGCAGTTCGTCCAGCCGCTTCAGGCCGAAATAATCCAGGAAGCCCTTGGTGGTGCCGAACAGGGCAGGCTTGCCCGGCACGTCGCGGTGGCCGACCACGCGGATCCATTCGCGTTCTTCCAGCGCCTGGATGATGTTGCTGCTGACCGCCACGCCGCGCACCTGTTCGATCTCGCCGCGGGTGATCGGTTGCCGGTAGGCGATCAGCGCCAGGGTTTCCAGGGTGGCACGGGTGTAGCGGGTCTTGCGCTCGGTCCACAGCCGGCTGATCCAGCCATGCACTTCGCCGGTGACCTGGTAGCGGAAGCCGGAGGCGACCTCGACCAGTTCCACGCCGCGGCCTTCGCAGGCTTCGCGCAGGCGTTCCAGCGCGCGTTCGATGCTGCCCGGCGGTGCCGGTTCCTCTTCCGGGAACAGGTCCTTCAGCTGGGCCAGGGTGAGCGGCTGGCTGGAAGCCAGCAGGGCACCCTCGACAATGCGGTTGATCAGCGATTGATCCATCGGCAGTCAGCGCTCACTCGTCTGCATTGGCGGCGTCGTTGTCATCGAACTCGCTGCTGAACTGCAGCGGGGCGTTGGTGTTGCCGGCCGCCAGCGACTTCACGTAGATCGGCGCCAGCGGTTCTTCCTGGACGATGTCCAGCAGTTGTTCCTTGGCCAGTTCCAGCACAGCCAGGAACGTGACCAGCACGCCCAGCTTGCCTTCTTCAGCGGTGAACAGCCCTTCAAAACGATAGAACTTGCCGTCTTCCAGGCGTCCCAGCACTTCGCCCATGCGTTGCCGCACACTCAGTGCCTCACGCTTGATGGCGTGGCCGCTGAACAGCTCGGCGCGCTTGAGCACGTCGTGCAGGGCCAGCAGCATTTCCTTCAGGTCCACCGGCGGCGGCAGCTTCACCGTGGCGCGTTCGGGCATGAAGGCGTGTGCCAGGCTGGTGTCGCGGTCCTGGCGGGGCAGGGCGTCGATGTCCTCGGCGGCCTGCTTGAAACGTTCGTACTCCTGCAGCCGGCGCACCAGCTCGGCGCGCGGGTCGGCCTCGTCGCCTTCCTCGCTGACCGGGCGCGGCAGCAGCATCCGCGACTTCACCTCGGCCAGGATCGCGGCCATCACCAGGTACTCGGCCGCCAGCTCGAAGCGCAGCTCACGCATCACGGTGATGTATTCCACGTACTGCCGGGTGATCTCGGCGACGGGAATGTCCAGTACATCCAGGTTCTGGCGGCGGATCAGGTACAGCAGCAGGTCCAGCGGGCCTTCGAAGGCATCCAGGATGACTTCCAGCGCGTCCGGCGGAATGTACAGGTCCTGCGGAATCTGCAGGACCGGTTGCCCATGCACCACGGCCAGCGGCATTTCCTGCTGCTGGGGGGCGGGCGGCCGGGTTGGCGGGTTCGCGTCGAGCGCGAGTTCGGAAGTCATCTAATGGAGATCAGGATTGCAACGGACCAGTCGCGGCACCGGGTTCGCCGGGCCAACGCCACGGAGCCCCAGGGCACCAGACACGCCGGGATCGGCGCGATTCCACACATATCAAACAGCAGGACGCGCCGCAGTAAACGGCAGCGACAGAACTACGGGGAGGTCGTCTACGTGGCCCGGCCGGGTGGTCCGGTTTGAAGCAGCGGGACGGTCGTCGGGGGCTGCGTTGGCCGCAAAAACCGACGGGCTGCTGCATCCAGCCACGTGCAATGGAGTCTAGGGTAAGCCTTTGCCGCGCCAGTGTCCAGCCGGGGCCGGGACAGGGCCGGCATTGGCTAGAATCTGCGGACCCGACAACGCAAGCGAGGAAATGCCGGTGTGGTATGTGATCGAAGGGTATGACGGCCAGGATGTGCTGGCGCAGCGGCTGCAGGCGCGGCCGGAACACCTGGCGCGGCTGCACGCGCTGCGCGACGAGGGACGCCTGCTGCTGGCCGGGCCGTGCCCGGCGGTGGACAGTGAAGACCCGGGCCCGGCCGGTTTCAGCGGCTCGGTGGTGATCGCGCAGTTCGAGTCGCTGCCGCAGGCCCAGGCCTGGGCGGATGCCGACCCGTACGTGGCTGCCGGCGTCTACACCCGCGTGCAGGTACGCCCGTTCCGCAAGGTCCTGCCGTGAACGCGGAACGGATCGAACGGATCCGTGATGCGCTGCAGCAGGCGCTGGCGCCCAGCGTGCTCGAGATCGAGGATGACAGCCATCGCCATGCCGGCCATGCCGGTGCCCGCGACGGGCGCGGCCATTTCAACGTGCATGTGGTGAGTGAACGCTTCGCCGGATTGGCTCCGCTGGCCCGGCATCGCGCGGTCTATGCCGCGCTGGGGTCGATGATGGACACCGATATCCACGCGCTGTCCATCCGCGCACATACCCCGTCAGAACAGGGCTGAGCCCTTGTCCCGCACTGTCCTGGCCGGTCCCTGCGGGCCTCGCCACGGACAGATTTTCATGTCCATTTCGGGACATTCGCCTAACGGACTGTTTACAAGCCCAGATGGAAACGCTTACATTCCGCGCCAATGCTGGTAGGTCCAAGCCGTGGAGGGCGGCTTCGTGAACAAGGCAGCTATCACAATCAAAGACGTCGCACGCGAAGCCCGGGTCTCCGTGGCCACGGTTTCCCGCGCGCTCAACGGGCATGAAAATGTCGCCGAACCGGTCCGCCAGCTCGTGCTGGAGGTGGCCGCACGGCTGCGTTACACCCCGCACGCCGCCGCCCGCAGCCTGAGCAGCCGCCGCACCAATACGGTGGGCGTGGTGCTGCCTGACCTGTACGGCGAATTCTTCTCCGAACTGATGCGCGGCATTGACGGCGTGGCCCGCAACCGCCGCCAGCACCTGCTGGTGTCCAGCTACCACGGTGACCAGGAACAGCAGGGCGCGGCCCTGCGTGCCATGCGCGGCCGCGTCGACGGCCTGCTGGTGCTTTCGCCCTATGCCGAGAGCCCGGGCTTCCTGACCGACAACCTGCCGCAGTCGTTGCCGACGGTGTTGATCAACACCTATCTGCCCGGGCAGGACCATCCGGTGCTGAGCATCGACGACCACGCCGGCGCGATGGCGATGACCCGCCACCTGCTGGACGCCGGCCACCGCCGCATTGCCTTCATTTCTGGCCCGGACCTCAACTTCGACGCGCGCGAGCGCCTGCGCGGCTTCCGTGACGCGCTGGTGGCTTTTGGCAGTGGCGCCGAGGGCATCGAGCTGCCCGGTGATTTCGACGAAGCTTCCGGCCATCGTGCCGGTCAGGAGTTGCTGGCAGCCGGAGCGCTGCCCGATGCCGTGTTCGCCGCCAACGACATGATGGCCCTGGGCTGCCTGTATGCGTTCACGCAGGCAGGGGTCCGTGTCCCGGCCGATGTGGCCCTGGCGGGTTTCGATGACATTCCACTGGCGCGTTTCGTCCACCCGTCGCTGACCACCATGCAGGTCAGCATCGCCGAGCTCGGCGACCGGGCCATGACGCGCCTGCTGCAGTTGATGGACGGCACCTCCACGGATGGGACAGGGGACAAGCAGACCCTGGTTCCCCGCTTGATAGTTCGCGATTCCACCACTCCGCCATCGGGCCGTTGAAGCCAGAGGCGTTCCTTCTTTTTTGATTGATCGCAGGGACCGCGCAAGCGGTTACCGCCACCCGGAGATTGAGTTGATGATGCATACCACCTTCCGCACGCCGGCACGCCGGCTGCTGAGCACCGCGCTGGTCAGCTGCCTGATGCTGGCTGCTGCTCCGAACGTCATGGCGCAGTCGGCCAATGCCAGCCTTCGCGGCCAGGTTGCCGGCGCGCAGGCAGGCACCGAAGTCACCGCCACCAACGTGGCCACCGGCACCGTCCGTCGCGGCACCATCCGCGCCGACGGCAGCTATTCGCTGATGGGCCTGGACCCGGGCACCTACGACGTGGTCGCCAATGGCCAGACCCAGAAGGTCACCGTCACCGTGGCATCGACCGCCACCCTGAACTTCGCCGGCGCGGCCAGCAGCACCCCGGGTTCGACCGCGGCCACCAACCTCGACACCGTCAACGTCGTCGCGCCGACCCTGCTGCAGGAAGTGCGTACCTCCGAAGTCGGCAAGACCGTCAGCCTGCAGCAGATCCAGACCACCCCGCAGGTCTCGCGCAACTTCCTGGAGTTCGCCGACGCGGTGCCGGGCCTGATCTTCACCCGCGATGCCAAGGGCAACACCTCGCTGCGCGGCGGTGCCACCAACTCCGATGGCACCAATGTGTACATCGACGGCGTGGGCCAGAAGAGCTACGTCAAGGGCGGCGGCGTCGCCGGCCAGTCCGGCAGCGCCGGCAACCCTTTCCCGCAGCTGGCCATCGGCGAGTACAAGGTCATCAGCGGCAACTACAAGGCCGAGTACGGCCAGGTGTCCAGTGCTGCCGTCACCGCCGCGACCAAGTCCGGTACCAACGAGTTCAAGGGTGAAGCGTTCTACCGCTACACCAATGACAGCATGCGCGCGATGACCCCGGCCGAGCGCCAGCCGAACAAAGGCAAGGAGGATTCGGCCGAGAAGGAATACGGCTTCGCGCTGGGTGGCCCGATCATCCAGGACAAGGCCCACTTCTTCGTGACCTATGAAGCCAAGCGCTTCGACCTGCCGGTCACCATCGCGCCGGACGGTGCGGTCACCGGTGCTGCCGGTCTGCTGCCGCCTGCCGGCGCCGCCGGCCTCGGCCCGGCCAGCCAGCCGTTCCAGCAGGACCTGATCTTCGGCAAGATCGACTTCGAGCCGACCGACAATGATCGCATCGAGCTGACCTTCCAGGACCGCGACGAAACCCAGTCGCAGTTCAGTGGCCAGACCTCGCCGGAAGCCGGCCGTGAAGTGGTCAACACCGACCGTCGTTACGCCCTGCGCTGGAACCACAGCGGTGAGCGCTACTACAACGAGTTGATGCTCACCCACGAAGATTCGTTCAACAACCCGACCCCGCTGACGCTGGCCAACGGCATCACCTACACCGCGCCGGACGGTCCGGAAGACCGCACCGTGGTGAAGATCGGTGGCGCCTCGGCTCTGGACTCGCAGGTGAAGGGCCAGAAGGGCTGGTCGATCGAAGACAACCTGACCCTGGATGGCATCCAGTGGGCCGGCGATCACACCATCAAGATGGGCGTGAAGTACAAGGCGATTGATCTGTACGCGTCCGATGCGGCGCAGATCAATCCGACCTTTACCTATTCGCTGGGCGATCCGGACTTCCCGGATTCGATTCCGTACAAGGCGCAGTTCGTCAAGCCGGTGACCGGCGTGTCGGGCGTGTCCGGTGAAGTGCGTTCGAAGTCCAAGCAGTACGGCGTGTTCATCCAGGACGACTGGCAGGTCAACGACCACCTGCAGCTCAACATCGGCCTGCGCTGGGACTACGAAAAGACCCCGTCCTACCTGGACTTCGTGACCCCGCAGCAGGTGGTCGACGCCATCTATTCGCAGGACCCGCGCGCGCCCGCCGGCCAGACCTACGCCGATTCGCTGGCGCTGGGCGGCCTGGACATCGGCGACTACATCAGCAACGGTCACAACCGCAAGGCGTTCAAGGATGCCTGGCAGCCGCGCCTGGGCTTCTCGTATGACATCAACGCCGACGAGCAGCACGTGATCCACGGTGGTGCCGGCCGTTCCTACGACCGTGACCTGTTCGACAACCTGCAGCTGGAAACCACCAAGCTGGCCCTGCCGCAGCCGACCATCTACTTCCGCAACCCGGCCACCGGCGCCTGCATCAACGGCCAGGCCGCCTGCTACGACTGGAACCCGAACCTGCTCAACGGCATCGGCAACCTGCAGTCGCTGGTCGGTGCGACCAGCAATGCCGGCCTGGAAGTGGACCTGCTGAACAACAAGCTGAAGGCTCCGTATTCGGACCAGTTCAGCCTGGGCATGAGCAACCAGATCGGCGACTGGCTGACCGACGCCACCATCGCCCGCACCCTGAGCTACGACGGTTTCGCCTTCACCCTGGGCAACCGTTACCCGACCGGCCAGTTCTTCGATGATCCGCGCCTGTGCGGCGGCACCGACCCGGGCCTGAGCCAGGCCTGGAGCTGCAACGTGCCGGGCTTCGGCAGCCTGATCATTGGCCAGCAGGGCATCAAGACCCGGGCCACCCAGGTCCTGCTGTCGGCGCAGAAGCCGTTCACCAAGGAAAGCGGCTGGGGCACCTCGATCGCCTACACCTGGACGACCGCGCGCCACAACCGTGACATCAACGAGAAGTACGCCTTTGACCGCGGCCTGATCGGCGACTACCCGACCATCCGTTCCAACGGCGCGCCGCGTCACCGCCTGGTGGTGACCGGTTCGTACGCGGGCTTCTGGGGCATCACCTTCGGCGGCAAGATCACCCTGGCAACGCCGACGGCCGTCAACGACTGGTACCCGGTGATGCAGGCCAGCGGCTACACCCTGCCGACCCCGCAGGCCGCCGTGCCCAATGCCACCGGCAAGTTCCTGGTGGGTGGCAAGATCTTCGGCTACCGTTCGGTCGACCTGCAGGCGACGAAGACGTTCAAGATGCCGGGCGATACCGAGCTGTACGCGCGTATCGACATCATCAACGTGTTCAACTTCGACAACTTCTCCACCTACAACTACGTCAAGACCAACGGCAAGCTGCAGGCCAGCTACAACGAGACCGGCGAAATCATCGGTACGCCGCGTCAGGTCAAGGCCGAAGTGGGTTTCCGCTTCTAAGCCCGGATGTAGATGTACGACCCGATGCCGCCGCTCCGCCGGCGGCATCGGGCGCGTGAAAACGGCAATGGCCGGCCCCGCGCCGGTCCATTGCCCACGCCGCTGCCGGGCAGGGGGCAGCGGCGTGGGTAATGATCGCGGTGTCAAACCACGTTTTTCGTGGTTTTTTCAGGACGCACCTTGTAAACGATTTCAGATCATTGGACGTTATGCTTTCCCATCGATCAGACCACCGGAGGAATCGCGCCATGCAGGCACGCCATCTGTTGTCCGCCGCGGCGTTGAGCCTGGCCGTTGCTGCCTGCCAGCCGGCCCAGCAGGAGCCTGCCAAGCCGCGGCCGCCGGTGATCCTGATCGAGGCCGACGCACCGCCGCGGCCGATGAAGCCGGAGCTGCCGCCGCTGTTCGATGACATCGAGCGCCGCACCTTCCAGTTCTTCTGGGATACCACCAACGAGATCAACGGCCTGACCCCGGACCGCTACCCGTCGCGGCCGTTCGCCAGCATCGCCTCGGTCGGCTTCGCGCTGACCGCCTATCCCATCGGCATCGAGAACGGCTGGGTCAGCCGCAACCAGGCGATCGACCGCACGCTGACCACGCTGAAGTTCTTCCGCGACGTGCCGATGGGCCCGCAGCGCACCGGCAAGGCCGGTTACAAGGGCTTCTACTACCACTTCCTGGACATGCAGGAAGGCCGTCGCTACGACAGCTGGGTCGAGCTGTCCTCGGTGGATACCGCGTTGCTGATGATGGGCGTGCTGTTCGCGCAGTCTTACTACGACGGTGACGATCCGCGCGAGAAGGAAATCCGCCAGATCGCCGATACGTTGTACAAGAAGGTCGACTGGCCGTGGCTGCAGCAGCGTGCACCGCTGATCTCGATGGGCTGGTTCCCGGAGAGCGGTTTCATCGACCACGACTGGATGGGCTACAACGAGGCGATGATGGTCTACATCCTCGCCCTGGGCTCGCCGACGCACCCGGTCAGCCCGGACGCGTGGACGGTGTGGACGCGTACCTACGACAACGACTGGGGCGTCTACCAGGGGCAGGAATACCTGTCCTTCGGCCCGCTGTTCGGCCATCAGTACAGCCACGTCTGGATCGACTTCCGCGACATCCAGGACGCGTACATGCGCGAGCGTGGCAGCACCTACTTCCTCAACAGCCGCTCGGCCGCGCTGGCCCAGCGCGAATACGCCATCGCCAACCCGATGCAGTGGAAGGAGTATGGCGAGAACGTGTGGGGCCTGACCGCCAGCGATGGTCCGCAGAACACCACGCAGGACTACCGTGGCGAGCAGCGCCAGTTCCGCCACTACTCTTCGCGCGGCGCCGGCCTGCGCGAGAACTTCGATGACGGCACGATCGCCCCGACCGCCGCGATCGCCTCGGTGGTGTTCGCCCCCGAGCAGGTGATCCCGGCCACGCTGGAGATGCACAAGCGCTTTGGCGATTACATCTATTCCAGCTACGGCTTCCTGGATTCGTTCAACCCCAGCTTCAACTACGACATCCCGATCAAGACCGGCCGCCTGGTTCCGGATCGCGGCTGGGTCGCCAGCGACTACATCGCCATCGACCAGGGCCCGATCCTGACCATGATCGCCAACTACCGCGATGACTTCGTCTGGGAAGTGATGAAGAAGAACCCGTACATCCGCAAGGGCCTGGAGCGGGCCGGGTTCAGCGGTGGCTGGCTGGCGCCGGAAGGCTCGTTCCAGCCGCTGGAACTGCAGAAGGACGAAAAGGCCGCGGCGGCACGCGCGGTGGGTATCGCCGAATCACGCGCGGCTGCCGCGCAGGAACAGAAGAACAATGCCAACCGCACCACAGGCCAGGGCAAGTAACCCGATGCCGAACTGGATCGACCGCCTGCGCCGCTGGGCGCTGCCTGCCCTGGCCGCCCTGGCCGCCCTGGCCGTGGCCGGCTGCGCCCGCACCGAACCGGGCACCACCACTGTGCGCTTCTGGGCGATGGGCCGCGAAGCCGAGGTGGTCAGCGAGCTGATCCACGAATTCGAGGCCGAAAACCCCGGCATCAAGGTGGATGTGCAGAACATCCCGTGGACCGCCGCGCATGAGAAGCTGCTGACCGCGTTCGCCGCCGACGGCCTGCCGGACGTGTGCCAGCTGGGCAACACCTGGGTGCCGGAATTCGCCGAACTCGACGCGCTGACCCCGCTGCAGCCGTTCGTGCAGCGCTCAACCGTGGTCGACCCGAAGGACTACTTCCAGGGCATCTGGGATACCAACGTGATCCACGGCGAGCTGGTCGGTGTGCCGTGGTACGTCGATACGCGCCTGATCTACTACCGCAAGGACCTGCTGGCCAAGGCCGGCTACGACCACCCGCCGCGTACGTGGCAGGAATGGGAGGAGCAGATGGCGGCGATCAAGCGCATGCAGGGCCCTAACCGCTATGCGGTGCTGATGCCGATCAACGAATTCGAGCAGCAGCTGTCGCTGGCCCTGCAGCAGCCCGACCCGCTGCTGCGCGACGACGACACCCGCGGCAATTTCGCCAGCCCGGGGTTCCGCCGCACGCTGGCCTTCTACGCCAACATGTTCGAGCAGGGCTGGGCGCCGAAGATGTCCGAAACGCAGATCTCCAACGTCTGGGACGAATTCTTCCGCGGCTTCAACGTGTTCTACATCTCCGGCCCCTGGAACATCCGCGAGTTCAAGAAACTGCAGCCGAAGGAACTGGAAGGGCAGTGGGGCACCGCCGCGCTGCCGGGGCCGGACGGCCCGGGCGCGGGCATCGCCGGTGGTACCAGCCTGGTGATCTTCCGCAAGTCGCAGCAGAAGGAGGCGTCCTGGAAGCTGATCGAGTTCCTGTCGCGGCCGGAGATCCAGGCGCGCTTCCATTCCATCATCGGCGACCTGCCGCCGCGCCGCAGTGCCTGGAACGCGCCGTCGCTGGCCAATGATCCGCTGGCAGCCGCGTTCCGCGATCAGCTGGAGCGGGTCAAGCCGACGCCGAAGGTGCTCGAATGGGAGCGCATCGTGCAGGAAATGCGCATCGTCACCGAGAAGGTGGTGCGTGGAGGCCTGGCGCAGGACAAGGCCGTGGAAGAGCTGGACCAGCGCGTGGACAAGGTGCTGGCCAAGCGCCGCTGGATGCATGAACAACAACGCCTGCAGGAGCGCGCACCGTCGCCGCAATCAAGCAGCGCCGTGGCCGCCGGGAGCGCGCAATGAAACGTACTTCGCTGGCCGGCTGGATCTTCGCCGGCCCCTCGCTGATCGTGCTGGGCGTGTTCTTCGGCCTGCCGGTCGCTTCGGCGCTCGCGCTGAGCGTGACCGACTTCGACCTCTATGCGCTGGCCGACAGCAGCAACCTGCGCTTCGTCGGCCTGGGCAACTACATCGACCTGCTGCAGACGCCGATGTTCTGGAAGTCGCTGTGGAACACCACCTACTTCGTGCTGATCGGCGTGCCGTTGTCGATCGGCGTGTCGCTGGGCGCGGCGATGCTGCTCAATGCGCCGGCCGCGCGCTTCAAGGCCCTGTTCCGCACGGCGCTGTTCGCGCCGGTGGTGACCACGCTGGTGGCGGTGGCGGTGATCTGGCGCTACCTGTTCCATACCAGCTATGGCCTGGTGAACTACGGCCTGGGCCATCTAGGCATCAGCCCGATCGACTGGCTGGGTGATCCCAACTGGGCGATGCCGACCATCATGCTGTTCGCGGTGTGGAAGAACTTCGGCTACAACATGGTGATCTTCCTGGCCGGCCTGCAGGCGATCCCGCATGACCTGTACGAGGCGGCGCGCATCGACGGCGCCTCGCGCTGGAAGCAGTTCCTGCACATCACCCTGCCGATGCTCGGCCCGGTGCTGCTGGTGGTCGGCGTGATTACCGTGTCCGGCTATTTCCAGCTGTTCGCCGAACCCTACGTGATGACCCGCGGCGACCCGCTGCAGAGCACCGTCAGCGTGCTGTATTTCATGTTCGAGGAAGGCTTCAAGTGGTGGAACCTGGGACGCGCCTCCGCCGTGGCGTTCCTGCTGTTCCTGATCATCCTGGCGGTGACCACCGTGATGCTGCGTTTCGGCCGCAAGAGGCAGTTGGTATGAGTCGTGAAATCGGCCAGTCGCGCTGGTACCCGTGGATGATCAATGGTGCGTTGCTGGTGCTGGCCCTGGTCAGCCTGGCACCGCTGCTGTGGATGGTCTCGGTCTCGTTCATGCCGCAGGGCGAGGCCAGTCATTTCCCGCCGCCATTGCTGCCGTCGAGCATCACTACGCACAACTACCATGAGCTGTTCGCGCGTACCGGCATGGGCGGCAACTTCGCCAACAGCCTGCTGGTGTCGCTGGGAATCACGATCGGGTCGTTGCTGCTCAACACCATGGCTGGTTACGCCTTTGCCAAGCTCAATTTCGTCGGCCGCGAGCGCCTGTTCCAGGTACTGATGGCGGCGCTGGTGATTCCGGCGCAGGTGGCGATGCTGCCGCTGTTCCTGCTGATGAAGCAGCTGGGGCTGGTCAACAGCTTCGGCGGCGTGATCGTGCCGGCGCTGGCCAGCGTGTTCGGCATCTTCCTGGTACGCCAGTACGCGCGTTCGATCCCGGACGAGCTGCTTGAAGCGGCGCGCATCGACGGGGCAGGGGAGCTGCGCATCTTCTTCCAGATCGTGCTGCCGATGCTCAAGCCGGTGCTGGTGACCCTGGCGATCTTCACCTTCATGGGCGCATGGAACGATTTCATGTGGCCGCTGATCGTGTTGACCGACCAGGAGCACTACACTTTGCCGGTGGCGCTGGCCACCCTCTCGCGCGAACACATCATGGACGTGGAAATGATGATGGCCGGCGCGGTGGTCACCGTGGTTCCGGTGCTGGCGCTGTTCCTGGTGCTGCAGCGGTACTACATCCAAGGTCTGTTGCTGGGGAGCGTCAAGGGATGAAGCGAGCGATCGCCGTTGGACTGGGACTGTTGTGGACCTCCCTGGCGATCGCCGCACCACCGGCACTGCCGGCACCGAAGGTGCTGGACGATCTCGACGATATCGGCGCCTGGAAACTGGTGCTGTCCGACCAGGTCAGTGGTTCGCTGCGGCCGGTCAGCGGCGCCGGCGGTGGCCGCGCGCTGTGCCTGGACTACGATTTCCACAAGGTCTCCGGCTACGTCGGCATCCGCCGCGCGCTGAACATCGAGTACCCGGTCAACTACCGTTTCGGCTTCCAGCTGCGCGGTGATTCGCCGGCCAACGACCTGCAGTTCAAGCTGATCGACGCCAGCGGCGACAACGTCTGGTGGGTCAACCGCCCGGGCTACAGCTTCCCCAAGGCGTGGACGCCGGTCGAATACCGGCGCCGCCAGATCGACAAGGCGTGGGGGCCGTCGCCCGAGAAGGAGATGGCACGCAGCGCCGCGGTCGAGTTCACGATCTACAGCAAGGTTGGTGGCCGCGGCACGGTCTGCTTCGACAAGCTGACCCTGCAGGGCCTGCCGCCGCAGGATGATTCGGCGCTGGTGCCATCGGTGATCGCCGACACCGCCACCGCGCTGCAGGACCGCATGATCGACGGCAAGGGCGACACGTTCTGGATCAGTGGCGGGGTCAAGCAGCAGACCATCAGCCTGGATCTGCACAAGAGCCGCGAGATCGGTGGTGCGGTGATCGACTGGCTGCCGAACCTGGAAGCCAACCGTTACACCGTGCGGACCTCCGAGGATGGCCGGGACTGGCGCACTGTGCGCGAGGTGACCGGCGGCGCGGGAGGCCGCGACTGGCTGGCGCTGCCGGACACCGACGCGCGCTACGTGCGCTTCGATCTGCTCGATGGCCCGAACTGGCGCTATGGCATCCGTGACATCACGCTCAAGCCGCTGGCCTTCGCCGCCACGCCGAACGCGTTCCTGTCCTCGGTGGCGGCCGACCTGCCGCGTGGGTCGTTGCCGCGTGCGTACGTGGGCGAACAGCCGTACTGGACCCTGCTCGGCCTCGATGGCGGCCAGGAACAGGCGCTGATCAGCGAGGACGGTGCGCTGGAGCCGGCCAAGGGCAGCTTCAGCATCGAGCCGTTCATCCGTCTCGACGGCAAGCTGCTGGACTGGTCGAAGGTGGCCATCACCCAGTCGCTGCAGGATCACTACCTGCCGATCGCCAACGTCGACTGGGTGCACGAGAAGGCCGGCCTGGCGGTGACCAGCTTCGTGCAGGGCACGCCGGAGCGCGCGCAGTTGATCGGCCGCTACCGGCTGAGCAATCCGGACAAGGTGGCGCACGAATACACCCTGGCGCTGGCGATCCGCCCGTGGCAGGTCAACCCGCCGACCCAGTTCCTCAACACCGTTGGCGGCTTCAGCCGCATCGATGCGCTGGATGTGGGTGAACAGCTGGTGCGCATCAACGGTGAGCCGCGCATCTACCCGCTGCAGGTGCCGGATGCCCGCTTCGCCAGCACGTTCGATGGCAAGCTCGATGCGATGCATCTGGCGTCCGGAAAGTACCCGGCCAGCACGGCGGTGAAGGACAGCACCGGCATGGCGTCCGGCGCGCTGCTGTATACGATCAAGCTGGAACCCGGCCAGAGCCGCGAAGTGGCGGTGGTGCTGCCGCAGACCGGCGGCTGGGCGCCACAGGCGCTGGACGTGGCCAAGGCGCAGGCGCAGGTGGCCGAGCAGTGGCGGCAGAAGCTGGGCGTGGTCTCGTTGCAGGTACCGGCGGCGGGCCAGGCACTGGTCGACACCCTGCGCACCGCAGTGGCGCACATGCTGATCTCGCGGGTTGGCCCACGCCTGCAGCCGGGCACGCGCTCGTACGCGCGCAGCTGGATCCGCGATGGCGCGATGATTTCCGAGGGCCTGCTGCGCATGGGGCGCAGCGATGCCGTGCGTGACTACATCAACTGGTATGCGCCGTATCAGTTCGAGAACGGCAAGGTGCCGTGCTGTGTCGATGCACGTGGCAGCGACCCGGTGCCGGAGAACGACAGCCATGGCGAGCTGATCTACAGCATTGCCGAATATGGGCGTTACACCGGTGACAGCACTTTCGCCGAGCTGATGTGGCCGCATGTGCAGGGCGCCTACAGCTACATGGAGCAGCTGCGCGCCAGCGAGCGCACGGACGAGAATCGTGCGCGCAATCCGGCGTTCTACGGGATGATGCCGGCCTCGATCAGCCACGAAGGCTATTCGGCCAAGCCGATGCATTCGTACTGGGATAATTTCTGGGCGTTGCGCGGCTACAAGGACGCGGCATCGCTGGCGGCCCAGCTGGGCAAGGTCGAGGCGATGCAGATCGCCGAATCGCGTGATCAGTTCCGTGATGACCTGCAGGCTTCGCTGCTGTCGGCGATGCAGCAGCACAACATCGATTACCTGCCGGGTTCGGCCGAGCTTGGCGATTTCGATGCGACCTCGACTACCATCGCGCTGGCCCCGGGCGGTGAGCAGGGGCGCCTCCCGCAGCAGGCGTTGGACGCAACCTTCGAGCGCTATTGGAAGGAATTCGTGGCGCGTCGCGATGGCAAGCGCGAGTGGAAGGACTACACGCCCTATGAGTGGCGCAACGTAGCTGCCTTCGTCCGCCTGGGCTGGCGTGATCGCGCCTGGCAGGCGACCGAGTTCTTCTTCAAGGACCGTGCGCCGCAGGCCTGGAACCAGTGGGCCGAAGTGGTTTCGCGCACGCCACGCAAGCCGTTCTTCGTCGGTGACCTGCCGCATGCCTGGGTGGCCTCGGACTTCGTGCGCTCGGCCTTGGACATGTTCGCCTACAGCCGTGACATGGACGATGCACTGGTGCTTGCCGCCGGCATTCCGACCGCCTGGCTGCAGGGCGAGGGCATCGCCGTGCAGGGACTGCGCACGCCGCAGGGCCAGCTCAACTACCGCCTGCAGCGCAGCGACAAGCAGCTGGTGCTGGAGGTGCAGCCGGGCCTGGTGCCACCGGTCGGTGGCGTGGTGCTGCCGTGGCCGTATGCGGGCGATCCGGGCGAGGCGACCATCAACGGCGAAGCGGCCGAGTGGGTCAACAAGGAACTGCACGTGCACCAGCTGCCGGCGCGGGTCGAGATCGACGTACCGAGCGCGGTGCGCCGCGCCGAACGCAAGGGGCAGTAACGATGAAGCAACAGGGGGCAGGGGTGCGCGCGACGGTGCGCGCCCTGGGGCTGGCCATTGCATTGGCATTGCCGGGCGTGATGATGGCGGCCGAACCGGCTGCCACGACCGCGGCGTCCGACGTTGCCAGCGCGCCGGGCATGAGCATGGTCACCTTCAACCTGCATCATGACCGCGAAGACTGGCCGAGCCGGCGCCGCACCATCCTGGCCGAGCTCAAGCGCCTGCAGCCGGATGCGGTTGCCCTGCAGGAGGTGATCCAGCGCCGTAACGTGCGCAACCAGGCGCAATGGCTGGCCAGCCAGCTCGGCTACAAGTATGTGTTCGTGTCCACCGATCCGGTGGGCGCACCGAAGCGCTACGGCAATGCGTTGCTGACCCGGCGGCCGATCCTCGCCCAGGGGGATCATCTGCTGCTGCCGTTGGACGACTACCGCACGGTGGCTCACCTGCGCATCGACGTCGAAGGCACGCCGGTGAACGTCTACGCCACGCATCTCAACGAGCGCAACGACGAGAGTGGCCAGCGCATCCGTCGTACCCAGGTCGAGGACCTGCTGCGCTTCATCACCGCTACCTCGGCCGGCGCGCCGGTGGTGATCGCCGGCGACTTCAATGCGCTGGTGGACGCAGGCGACCTGAGCGAGCTGCGCAGCCATTACGGCGACAGCTATGGCAGCGTGCACGTCAACACCGACCTGACCGGCGTCAGTACGTTGAACCGGCACTATTACCAGGCGCCCTCGCGCATCGACCACATCTTCTTCCAGCAGGACCGGATGGTCGCGCGCGAGGCCAAACTCCTGTTCGACCAGCCCGATGACAGCGGTCGCTGGGCGTCGGATCATTACGGGGTCTGGACCCGCCTGCAGTTCGCCCCGGCGCGCTGACGCCGCGGGGCGTCATGCTCTGGTAGGTGCCAACCCTGGTTGGCACCGGCGTGTCCGCGTGCATTGAATCAACGGCGCCAACCAAGGTTGGCCTCTACCAGAGCGCTGCACGCGCCCGACGCACAAACAAAAACGGCGGGGATCATCGATCCCCGCCGTTTCGTTTTCTACGCGATCACAGCGCGATCAGTTTGCCGGCGGCGTGCGCTTGGCGGCGTCCTCGTCTTCTTCCTCGGCCTTGGCTTCGGCGGCCTGCGCGGCGGCGTCGGCGTGGCCATCGGCGACCGGATCGATCGACGGCGTCACCACCGCATCGGCGACCGGGGCCGCAGCTTCCACCGGCGCAGCTTCGACCGCCACCGGAGCGACCGGCTGTTCGGCGACCGGCGCAGTCTCGACGATCGGCTTGGCTTCAACCGCGGGAGCGGCCTCCACCACCGGGGCAGCCTCAACCGCCAGCGGCTGGATTTCAACCACCGGGGCCGCTTCAACAACCTGCGGCTTCGATTCCACGATCGGTGCAGCCTCGGCGACGACCGGCTTCACTTCGGCCACCGGAGTGGCTTCAGCGACCGGGGCAACCTCAACCACCACCGGCTTCGCTTCGACCGCCGGGGCTGTCGCTACCGCCGGCTGGGCCGGGGTCGCAGCGTCGATGGCATCGAGCATGCTGGTCTGCACCGGCGACGACGCCGGTTCGGCCTTGGCCACGGTTTCGACCGGAGCCTGTACCTCGGCCACGACCGGCGCAGGGGCATCGACCACCGCGCTGCTCACCACCGCGACCGGTGCGGCGACAACAGCGGCGGCGGCGCGGACCGGCTTCTCGGCTTCGGCAGCGGTCGGTTCGGCTTCGTCATCGAAATCGAATTCCGGCTGCGAACGGGCCGGCTGCGCAGCGGCGACCGGAGTGGCCCCGGCAGCGTTGTCGTTGCTTGGCTCGGCGACATCAGCAACATCGGTGTCATCACTGTCGTCCGCGTCGTCCTGGTCATCGCCCAGGCCGTCGTTGCCGGCAGCGTTCTCGGCGCCACCACGGCGACGGCGACGGCCACCACGACGGCCACGGCGGCGGCGGGTCGCGCCTTCACCGGCCTGCTCGCCGTTGGCGTCGAGGGCAGCCTCTTCACCGGTCACGGCATTCGCCTCGGCCTCGTTGCCGGCGTTGGCAGTGGTGTCGGCCGGTGCGGCGGCCTCCGGCGAAGCGGCAGCCATCGGTGCAACCGGCGCCACCGGCGCGGTCGCTTCCTGAGCGGTCACCACGTTGGCGGCGACCGCCGTGGCGGCCACGGCGGCAGCCGCGGTCACGGCCTCGGCCGGTGCCTCGGCGGCGCTGCGCTGCGGCTTCTCGGCCGGCTTGTCACCGTCCTGCTGCTGGCGCGGCTGCTTGGGCTGCTTCAGCTTCGGCTGCTGCTGGTTCTGGTTCTGGCCCTGCTGCTCGTTGCGCGGCTTGTTCTGCTGCTGCGGCTGCTGGCCGTCCTTCTGCTGCGGCTCCTTCTGCTTGCCCTGCTGCGGCTGCTGCTGGGCATTGCCGTTGTTGCCGTTGCGGCCGTCCTTGCGCTGCTCACCACGGTCCTTGCGGTTGCCGCCGTCCTTCTGCTGCTGCGCATTGCCGTTGCCGCCGTTGCCACGGCTGTCGTCGCGGCGCTCCTTGCGGTCCTTGTTGCGATCCTTGTTGCGGTCCTTGCGGCCGCCGTCCTGCTGCTGGCGGGCGACAGGGGCCGCCGGTGCCGGTGCCGGCGCCGGTTCGCCACCGAACACGCGCTTGAGCCAACCGATCACGCCGCCGCTCGGGGCCGCTGCAACCGGCGCTGCCACGACCGGGGCCGGGGCCGCTGCGGCCGGCTCCACTTCCTCGCGCACCGGGGCGGGGGAGGTGTGCTTGACCTGGGTCACCGCCGGCGGCGGGATGTTCAGCTGGCCCTTGGTCAGGGCGTGCACCGGCAGCTTGCGCGGGGTGCCGCGCTGGTAGCTGGGCTTGTTGCTCTCTTCACCCAGCTCGTTCTCGCGCAGGCGGGTGACGGTGTAGTGCGGGGTGTGCAGCTGCTCGTCGGCGACGATCACGATCGGCGCCTCGTGGCGCTGTTCGATCTCGCGCAGGGCGCTGCGCTTTTCGTTCAGCAGGTAATTGGCGATCTCCACCGGGGCCTGCACCAGCACCTGCCCGGTGTTCTCCTTCATCGCGTGCTCTTCGGCAACGCGGATGATCGACAGCGACAGCGACTCGACGCTGCGCATGCGGCCGTGGCCGTCGCAGCGCGGGCAGACGATCTGGCTGGATTCACCCAGGCTCGGGCGCAGGCGCTGGCGGCTCATTTCCAGCAGGCCGAAGCGCGAGATGCGGCCGACCTGAACGCGGGCACGGTCGTACTTCAGCGCGTTGGCGAGGCGGTTCTCGACTTCGCGCTGGTGCTTGTTGGAGGCCATGTCGATGAAGTCGATCACCACCAGGCCGCCCAGGTCGCGCAGGCGCAGCTGGCGGGCCACTTCCTCGGCCGCTTCCAGGTTGGTCTGGAATGCGGTGTCCTCGATGTCGCTGCCCTTGGTGGCGCGCGAGGAGTTCACGTCGACCGCGGTCAGCGCTTCGGTCTGGTCGACCACGATCGAGCCGCCCGACGGCAGGCGCACGTTGCGCTCGTAGGCACCTTCGATCTGCGATTCGATCTGGAAGCGGTTGAACAGCGGGATGTCGTCCTTGTAGTGCTTGAGCTTGCGCAGGGTCTGCGGCATCACCTGCTGCATGAACTCGCGGGCGTGCTCGTACATCTCCTCGGTGTCCACCAGGATCTCGCCGATGTCGGCGCGCAGGTAGTCACGCAGGGCGCGCACGATCAGGCGCGATTCCTGGTAGATCAGGAACGGGGCCGGCTTGCTCAACGCGGCTTCGGCGATGGCGCGCCAGACGTTGAGCAGGTAGTCCAGGTCCCACTGCAGCTCTTCCGCATCGCGGCCGACGCCGGCGGTACGGATGATCACGCCCATGTCGTCGGGGATGTTCAGCTTGTCCAGGGCGTCCTTCAGTGCGGCCCGGTCTTCACCCTCGATGCGGCGGGAGACACCGCCGGCGCTGGGCGAGTTCGGCATCAGCACCATGTAGCGGCCGGCCAGCGAGATGAACGTGGTCAGGGCGGCGCCCTTGTTGCCACGCTCTTCCTTGTCCACCTGGACGACGATCTCCTGGCCTTCCTTCAGCAGCTCGCGGATGCCGGCCTTGTTGTGGTCGACACCGGCCTGGAAGTAGTCGCGGGAGATTTCCTTCAGCGGCAGGAAGCCATGGCGGCCACCGCCGTACTCGACGAAGGCGGCTTCCAGCGAGGGCTCGATGCGGAAGATCCGGCCCTTGTAGATGTTGGACTTCTTCTGTTCCTTCGACGGCTGTTCGATGTCGATGTCATACAACGACTGGCCATCCACGATGGCAACACGCAGCTCTTCAGCCTGCGTGGCGTTGATCAGCATTCGCTTCATTGTTGCGTTCCTCGCAAGCGGCTACCGCGCGGAACGCCATGGGGTTTCGCCTCTGGACACGGTTCGCCGCCCATTCGCGCAAGCGCGGGGAGGGCGGCTTGGGTTTCCAGCGCTACGACACCACGGCAGGCCGCGGGAGCGCTTCACTCTTATGGGTTTTGGGGTGTTACAGGCCGCAGGCAGCTGTCAGCCAGGCTGGAGCGCCACGCGGGACATGTTCAGCACGGTTGCGTGTCAGGCATCCGGCGATGGCCGGGAAGGCCGGTGAGCCGCTAACATGGCCGCCCCGCGGGCGGTGGTCGCGCACTGTGCCGGATTCGTCGGAAGCTGGGCTTCTGGCCCTGAGTAACTTCCAACGAAATCAATCCCTTATCTCGCCCCCCGAGTGTAACAGAATAAACAGCCTGATGACTGCCCAAGACCCCACCAAACCCGCTGGCGACAAGCCTTCCGTGCGCATGATCACCGTTCCCGCCGACCGCGCCGGCCAGCGCCTGGACAACTTCCTGCTCGGCCAGCTGAAGGGTGCCCCGCGCAGCCTGGTCTACAAGCTGGTGCGCAGCGGCCAGGTACGGGTGAATGGTGGCCGCGCCAAGGCCGAACGCAAGCTCGAGGCCGGAGACGAGGTGCGTGTGCCGCCAGTTCGTCTCACCGAAGAGGGAGACAAGGCCGGTCCGCCGGAGGCGTTCATGCGCCGCCTGGAGCAGGCCATCGTCTTCGAGGATGCCCGCCTGCTGGCCCTGAACAAGCCCACCGGCGTGGCCAGCCACGGCGGCAGCGGCATCAGCTTCGGCGCCATCGAGACCCTGCGCGCCCTGCGCCCGGGCCAGACCCTGGAGCTGGTCCATCGGCTGGATCGCGACACCTCGGGCCTTCTGATCGTCGCCAAGAAGCGTTCGGCGTTGAGCGAGCTGCAGGCGCTGTTGCGTGAAGACCACGGCGCCGGCATCCGCAAGCGCTACCTGACCCTGCTGGCCGGGCGCATGCCCGACGGCGTGATGACGGTCGATGCGCCGCTGCACGTGGGCCTGCGCCAGGGCGGCGAGCGCCATGTGCAGGTCAATGCGATCGGCAAGGAATCGATCAGCCACTTCCGTGTGCTGGAACGCCGCGGGGGCCATTCCTACTGCGAGGTGCGCATCGAGACCGGTCGTACCCACCAGATCCGCGTGCATGCCCAGCATCTGGGGCATCCGGTGGCTGGTGACGATAAATACGGCGATCCTGCGGTCAACAAGCGGCTTCGTGAGCAGATCGGGCTGAAGCGCCTGTTCCTGCACGCAGCCTCGCTGGAGTTCGCACTGGACGACGGCAAGAGCCCCTACGTGCTGAACGCGCCGCTGGCCGACGAGCTGGTCGAGGCGCTGGACCGGCTGCGCTGAAGCTGGCGCCGGGCCGTGCCCGGCGCTCCCGTTGTAGAGTCGAGCCATGCTCGACTGCGCTTCGGTCGGGTCGTGCGGAAAGCCAGTCGAGCATGGCTCGACTCTACAGGGCGGGTCGTAAACCCCCTCACCACTTGAACAGCACCAGGCTGATCGCCAGCGTGCCCATGCCTGCCACCAGCCCGTAAACCGTCTCGTGGCCCTTCGCATAGCGCTTGGCCGCCGGCAGTAGTTCATCCAGCGCCAGGAACACCATCACGCCGGCGATCAGCCCGAACACCCAGCCGAACGTGGCGTGCGACAGCGATCCGGACAGCAGCCAGTAGCCGAGCGCCGCGCCCACCGGTTCGGCCAGGCCCGACAGCAGGCTGGCGCTGAACGCGTAGAACTTGTTCTGGGTGGCGAAGTACACCGGCACCGCAATGGCGATGCCCTCGGGGATGTTGTGGATGGCGATGGCGAAGGCCAGCGGCATGCCCACCGACGGGCTCTCCAGCGTCGCGAAGAAGGTTGCGAGCCCTTCCGGGAAATTGTGCGCGGTGATCGCGATCGAGGTCAGCAGAGCGACGCGCTTCAGGTACTCGCGGCTGTTCTCGCGGAACGCCGGGTCCTGCTTGTCCAGGCTGTCATGCGGGTTCGGAATGAAGTGGTCGATCAGCACGATCACGATCACGCCCAGCAGAAAGGCCAGGGTGCCGTAGGTGAAGCCGGTGCGCTCGCCATAGGCCAGGGCGAACGACGCAATGGACTTGTTGAGGATCTCCGACAGCGACACATAGACCATCGCGCCACCGGCGAAGGCCAGGCCGAAGGCCAGCAGGCGCGGATTCGGCCGGCGCGAGAACAGCACCAGCAGGCTGCCGATCGCGGTGGCGAGGCCGGCCGCAAGGGTGACCGCCAGCGCGATCCAGATGTTCTCGGGGGGAATCTGCAGCATCTACCGACGCGGTCCTGGTCAACAGACAACCGCCCCGGGCAGTGCCGGGGCGGCGAGGGCGAGGCGGGCGTCGGCTGGCCTCGTCGGGGTGCGCGCGATCAGCCGCCGCGGCGCAGGCGTTCTTCGATGGCGAAGCACTGGTCCGGCTTCGGCTGCGGCGGGTTGAAGCTGACCGGCACCTGGATGGTGGCCGGCACCGGCTGGCCGTTGCGGGTGGCGGCATTGAACTGCCAGCCCTGCACGGCGGTCTTGGCCAGTTCGTCCAGCTGCGGGTTGCCGGCGCCTGTGAGCAGCGCCACTTCGCTCGGCTTGCCGTCGGTGCCGATGGTCACCTTGAAGGTGCTGGTGCCACCCACGCCCATGCAGGCCAGTTCCAGCGGGTACTGCGGCGGCGGCGTCTTCACCGCGGCCACTTCGGTCGGCGGCGGCGGTGGCGGTGCCGGCGGTTCGGACGTGCCACAGCCGGCCAGGCCGGTCGCAGCGATCAGGGACAGGCTCAGCAAACGTACGTTCATGGCAGTTGCTCCGTCAGGGCCGAAGTCTTTGCCGCGCAGATGAAGTCGTTCTCGCTCAGGCCGCCCACATCGTGGGTGGAGAAGCGCACGACCGCGCGGTCGTAGTGCACGCCCAGGTCCGGATGGTGGTCCTCGCGGTGGGCAATCCAGGCCAGCGCGTTCACGAAGGCCATGGTGGCGTAGTAATCCTTGAAGCGGAAGGTGCGCGACAGGGCCTGACCACCCTCGCTCAGCTCCCAGCCGGGAATCTGCGGCAGCAGTTCGGCCAGGCGGGCTTCGCCGAGCTTGTGGTCGCTGCCTTTGCGTGGCACGCAACGGGCCTGGGCCAGTGGAATCAGGTCGGCCATGGGAATCTCCACCTCGTGTTGACTGAACAATGCGCCGGACGGTGTATAAACCGAATGAGCGGCTGACGCTTACTTGGCTAGAATAGCCTGATGATCCAGATCTCCGACACTGCCCAGACCCATTTCCGCAAGTTGATCGAACGCGAGGGCGTGCCCGGCATGGGCGTGCGCCTGAGCGCGGTCGACCCCGGTACGCCGCGCGCCGATGCCCGGCTGGAATTCGCCGAACCGACCGACCTGCTCGGTGACGAGTGGGCGGTGGACTGCGATGGTTTCACCCTCTATGTGGACGCCGGCAGCGTTGGCTGGCTCGATGGCGCCGAGATCGACATCGTCGCCGGCACCGCCGGTGCCCAGCAGCTGACCATCAAGGCGCCGCGCATCAAGGGTGAAGCGCCCGGTGATGCCGCCTCGCTGGTCGAGCGCGTGCACTGGGTGGTGGAGAACGAAGTCAATCCGCAGCTGGCCTCGCATGGCGGCAAGGTGGCTGTGCAGGAAGTCTCGTCCGACGGCGTGGTGCTGTTGCGCTTCGGTGGTGGCTGCCAGGGCTGCGGCATGGCTGACGTGACGCTCAAGCAGGGCATCGAAAAGACCCTGATGGGCCGCGTGCCGGGCGTGACCGCCGTGCGCGACGCGACCGACCACGACAGCGGCCACGCGCCGTACATTCCGCGCGGCAACGTCGCCTGATCGCTGACGCGTGCCTCTGACCCGGGCCGAGCAACTCATTGACCTGCTGCTGGCGCGCCAGCAGCCCCGCGCCGTCCTCGAGAAGACCACGCGCCTGCCCTATGGCTGGGCGCTGTGGCTGCGCTCGCTGGGGCCGCTGCCGCGGCCGTTCCATGCCCGCGACGTGATCGCAGTTTTCCTGCCGCGCCCGCTGCCGGGCCCGCCCGGCCAGTCGCCGCGGCTGTCGCCGTGGCAGGCGCTGCGCCGTTTGTTCTGGCAGGACTGGGACGCCGCGCCGCGCGACCAGCGCTGGATGCGCTGGACCTCGGCACTGGTCAGTGCACTGCTGCACCTGCTGTTCTTCATGCTGCTGCTATGGGTGGCGGTGATCCGTACCACCGCGCCGGACGAAGAGGGCGCCGAGGGCGAGCGCGTGCAGGTGGAGTTCGTCGGCCGCGCCACGCAGGAAGGCGGTGGCGATCAGCCGGGCGCCGAAGCGGCTGCGGCCGCGGCGGCGGGTCGGGTTGCGACGGGCCAGGAGGCGGGCGCTGCCAAGGCCCCTGCGCCGCGTCCGGTGGCTGCCGAAGCCGCCGCCTCATCCCCGGCATCCGCGCCGACCGCCAGCATTCCACCACCGCCGGCCGAAGCCGAGCCCGCGCCGGTTGCCGCTCCGCCGCCTTCGCCCGTCCAGGCCACCGAAGTGGCGCAGGCCAGCACGGATTTCGTGGTGCCGCCGGTCAGTGTGCCGCGTACCGAAGTGAGCGTCGTGCCGCGTGACAGCACACCCGTTGTGCGCGAGCGCAGCGTGCAGCCGGTGCAGGCGCCGCCGGCGCCAAGCCAGGTGCGCACCCCGGAACTGGCCGTGCGCACGCCGCAGGTGCGTGACATCCAGGTGCGCGAACGCGAAGTCAGTACGGTCGATGCGCCGGTCGCACCACAACCGTTGCGCAGCGCGGAAATGCAGGTGCGCGTGCCGCAGCAGGACGTGCAGGTGCGCGAACGTGAAGTGCAGGCCGTGGCCGATCCGCAGGTGCGGATGGCGGCGGTGGCCGGACGTGAGCCCGCCGTACGCGCGCCCACCGGCCGCGACGTGCAGGTGCGCGAACGGGAGGTGGCCTCGGCACCGGTGGCAGCACCGGCATCTTCCAGTGGCAGTGCCACGGCGGCGCCTGCAACTGCGGCCCAGGGCAGCGCGACGCAGGCGAGCAGCAGCACGCGTCCGTCAGCGTCCAGCAATACACCGGCGAACGCAGGAGCGCACCCGGCGCCCGATCCAGGCAACTGGGCGACACCTGCCAAGGGCGATGACTGGGGGTCTTCCAGCCGCAACCGTGACGGTGCCAGCAGTGGCGCCCGCCAGGCCAGCACTGCCGGCAAGGGCAGCGGCCTGTTCAATGCCGATGGCAGCGTGCGCGTGCCGGGCCAGGAAGGCGATGGCCATGCCGAGCGCGGTGCGCCCGGTGGTGCCAATGATGGCTGGAGCAAGGAGCGCATCGCGCAGTCGGGCACATGGCTGAAGCGCCCGCCGTACGACTACACGCCGACGTCGTTCGACAAATACTGGGTGCCGCAGGAATCGCTGCTGGCCGAATGGGTGCGCAAGGGCGTCAAGGCGATGGAGATTCCATTGCCGGGCACCAACACAAGGATCTCCTGCGTCATTTCGATCCTGCAGGCCGGTGGCGGCTGTGGCCTGACCAACCCCAACATGCAGGACCAGCCGGCCGTGGCACGACCGCCGCCGGACATCCCGTTCAAGAAAGAGCTGCAGGAAGATAACGGGAGCCGCTAGCGCGTCGGCCGCGCCCCACGCACTGGCCGGCTCGCGCTTTGGTAGGTGCCAACCTTGGTTGGCACAGAAATGCCGACCAAGGTCGGCGTCTACCAAGGCATCAGCGCATGCCGATCAAGGTCGGCATCCACCAGGGCAGTGCTCTTACGCGCTCTGCGACAGGAACACCCAGAACGGTACGTCGCGGCCGACCCAGTCGCGGCTGGTCTCGTCCATCACGTCCAGCAGGGTGTCGAAGTCCTTCTGCGCACCAGCGCGCAACGTGTCCACGTCGGCCAGGAACAGCGCGTAGCCATTGGCCGGCAGCCATTGCAGGTCGCGCAGGTTGTCCGACAGCGCATCCCAGTTGCCGCCGAAACCGGTCGGGAAATCCAGCTGTGCGGCCAGCCGGGCGAGCAGGGTGCGCTTGTCGGCGACGCCCTCCAGATCGATGCGGATCACCTTCAGGCCGGCATCGCGCATCGCCGCGGCCAGTGCGTCGATGTCATCGCTGTCGATGGCATAGACGCCGGCATTGTTGATGTCGTGCAGGCCGAGGCCGAAATCATCGTGGCTCATCACTGCGCTCCCTGGGCCGGTACGGTGAAGCTGCGGAATGATGCGTAATGGTCGTCGGTGTAGTACCACGCTTCCGGCGGATCGCCGCCGGTGACGATGCGGCGCGTGCCGCGGGTACGCGCGCCGGGGGTGTCGACGGTGTATTCGCGGTAATAGCCGCGTGTGCGCTGCGGCAGTTGCTGCTCGCGGTTGCCGAAGGTGCTGCCGTCCTGGCGGTGTGGGAACGGACCGCCACGCTGGATCAGGGCGATGGTCGCGCGCGCTTCGGCGGGCAGGAACGCGGGAAGTCCGCTGTCCTTGCCGGGCGAGGCGGTGGCCGGCGCGCGTGCGGCGGGCGTGCCCTGCAGATCGGGCGCGAACTGTGGCGCCGGCGGCCGCTGCAGGAAATGGTTGACGACCAGGCCGAGCAGCAGCAGGGCGATGGCGGTGATCAGCAGCCGGGGGTTGCGCATGGGCAGGGGCGGGCGAGGGTGGTGGACGCACTGTAGCGCCTGCGCGCTGCATGGTGCATGAGGAGGGCGCCGCGTCACTGCTGCGTAACAATTGCCGTCGTGCTCACTGGCAGGACGCAATTTCCTTTACATCCCCCTTGGTAATCTGGCGGTCTGTCCCCATCATTCACCGCGCACCGCCCGACACCGTCGGGTGCCCTCGCAATCAGGAGATGCATCATGGCCTACACCCTGCCCAAGCTGTCCTACGCCTACGACGCGCTGGAACCGCATATCGATGCGGCGACGATGGAAATCCATCACACCAAGCATCACCAGACCTACATCAACAACGTCAACGCGGCGCTGGAAGGCACCGAGTACGCTGACCTGCCGGTCGAAGAGCTGGTGAAGAAGCTCAAGTCGCTGCCGGAGAACCTGCAGGGCCCGGTGCGCAACAACGGTGGTGGCCATGCCAACCACTCGCTGTTCTGGACCGTGATGGCCCCGAATGCCGGTGGCAACCCGGTGGGCGACGTGGCCAAGGCCATCGACAAGGACCTGGGCGGCTTCGACAAGTTCAAGGATGCCTTCACCAAGGCAGCGCTGACCCGTTTCGGCAGCGGCTGGGCGTGGCTGAGCGTGACCCCGGACAAGAAGGTCGTGGTCGAGAGCACCGGCAACCAGGACAGCCCGCTGATGGAAGGCAACACCCCCATCCTCGGCCTGGACGTGTGGGAACACGCGTACTACCTGAAGTACCAGAACCGCCGCCCGGAATACATCGGCGCGTTCTTCAACGTCATCGACTGGAACGAAGTCGAGCGCCGTTACCAGGAAGCGATCGCCTGATCGCGGTAGCGGGATGAACTGAAGAGGCCGGGGGAGACCCCGGCCTTTTTGTTGCAGTCGTCATTCGGTAGTGCCGGCCGCTGGCCGGCAACCGTGTGGTGCCGGGGGAGCCGGTCAGCGGCCGGCACTGCCTATTCCGCGGTGGCCGTATCGCCCTGCAGGCGAAGGGTGGCCAACACGCCCAGGCGCAGGCCGGGCAGGTCGCCGTCGGCCGGCAGCAGGATCGGCTGCTGGCGGATGCCGCCGAAGTGCTTGACCTGGAACAGCACGTCCAGGCCGTGGCCGCTGCTGCCCCCCCCACTGGCCGCCGGCGCTTCGGCGCGGCCGCCGGGATTGCGCCGGGCCGGCTGGAAACCCGGCGTGCTGCGCACCAGTTCCACCGTGTTGGCCGAGAAATCGCCGGCAATCAGGCTGGGCATGCCTTCGGCGGTGGCGCCGATCCAGGTCATCAGGTCGCTGGTCTGGTGCTGGCGGGCGGTGGCCTCGTCCGGGTCCGGACGCAGCCGCGCCACATAGATGTTGACCAGCGCCTCGCCCAGCTTCAGCCGCATCATGCCGGCCGCGCTGAAGGTGCCGGGAGGGTGCAGCAGGGTCACGCCGTCCTCGCTGACCGGCAGCCGGGTCAGCATGGCGTTGCCATGCCGCAGTGGCTGGCTCGGCGGATCGGCGGTAACGAAGTCGCAGCTGTAGCGCAGCCGGCTGGCCAGCCAGCAGGCCGGGTTGCGGCCCTGCTGCTGCAGCACCTGCTGCACCGAGATCACGTCCGGTTGCAGCTCGGTCAGCAGCTGTGCGACCTGCTCGCGGCGCTGCTTCCATTGCGCGTCATCGCGGCTGGGCAGTTCCAGCGCGGCCACGGTCAGTTGCCGGGGCTCGCTCTCGCTGGCGGCGGCGGCCGGCGCCTGCGGGCGGGCCTGTGCCTGCAACGCCAGCAGCAGCAAGAGACAGCTGAGCAGGAGGCGGGCGTGGGCGAGGGGGCGCATAACGATAAGTTTACGCTTTTGTCGTGCAGGTGCCGTGACTTCCGGCAGGGCCGGGATGGCCTGCCATGGATTGGCACCGTTGTCATGCAGCCCTGCAGCGTGCTTCGCAAGCCCCGGTTCCGGTAACCTTGCGCCTTTCGCTTTGCAGGAATGCCTTACAGGATGAGCCACGACGCAGTCGCCCCCATCGCCGGCCAAGGAAAGATGCCGCGCCAGATTCCGTACATCATCGGCAATGAGGCCTGCGAACGGTTCAGTTTCTACGGGATGCGCAACATCCTGGTGCAGTTCCTGATCACCTCGCTGCTGCTGCAGGAAATCACTGCAGAAGGCCGTGCCGGTGAAGCCAAGGACATCATGCACAGCTTCATGATCGGCGTGTATTTCTTCCCGCTGCTCGGTGGCTGGCTGGCCGACAAGTTCTTCGGCAAATACCACACCATCCTCTGGTTCAGCCTGGTCTACTGCGCCGGCCACCTGTGCCTGGCGCTGTTCGAGAACAGCCGCGAAGGCTTCTTCCTCGGCCTGGGCCTGATCGCGCTCGGCGCCGGTGGCATCAAGCCGCTGGTGGCCTCGTTCATGGGCGACCAGTTCGACCAGAGCAACAAGCACCTGGCGAAGATTGTCTTCGACGCCTTCTACTGGATCATCAATTTCGGCTCGCTGTTCGCCTCGCTGCTGATTCCGCTGGTGCTGAAGAACTGGGGCCCGCAGTGGGCGTTCGGCATCCCGGGCATCCTGATGTTCATCGCTACCTTCGTGTTCTGGCTGGGCCGCAAGCGCTACGTGCTGGTGCCGCTGCCGCCGAAGGATCCGCATTCGTTCGCCAATGTGGTGCGCACCGCGCTGACCGCGCGCGTGGCCGGCCAGGGCCGTCCGGGCCTGGTGATCGCCGTGCTTGGCCTGGTGCTGGCGGTGGCCTCGTTCGGCCTGGTCGGTTCGCTGGGCATCGTGATCTGCCTGTGCCTGGCGCTGGTGGCCATCCTTGCCGGCATCGGTGGTGGCACCTGGCTGCAGCTGGACCGCGCCCGTGGCCAGCATCCGGCCGAAGCCGTGGAAGGCGTGCGCTCGGTACTGCGCGTGCTGGTGATCTTCGCGTTGACCACGCCGTTCTTCTCGCTGTTCGACCAGAAGGCCTCGACCTGGGTCCTGCAGGGCCAGCAGATGCAGATGCCGAGCTGGTTCACCGCCTCGCAGATGCAGGCGCTGAACCCGCTGCTGGTGATGATCCTGATTCCGTTCAACAACCTGGTGCTGTACCCGGCCCTGCGCCGCTTCGGCTTCGAACCGACCGCGCTGCGCCGCATGACCGCCGGCATCGCCTTCAGTGGCCTGGCCTGGATCGTGGTGGGTGGCATCCAGGTGGTGATGGACGGCGGCAATGCCATGTCGATCTTCTGGCAGATGCTGCCGTACGCGCTGCTGACCTTCGGTGAGGTGCTGGTCTCGGCCACCGGCCTGGAGTTCGCCTACAGCCAGGCGCCGCAGGCAATGAAGGGCGTGGTGATGAGCTTCTGGAACCTGACCACCACCATCGGCAACCTGTGGGTGCTGCTGTCCAACGCGGCGGTGCGCAACGACACGGTGACCCACCAGATCGCCGGCACGGGCCTGAGCGAGGCGGCGTTCCTGATGTTCTTCTTCGCCGGCTTCGCCTTCGTCGCGGCGTTGGCCTTCGGTTGGTACGCGAAACGCTATCGTATGGTCGACAACTACCGTAGCGCCTGAGCCTGACATGACCCCCGTCAATCTGCTGTTGATCGCCATCACCGCCATCCTGTCGTGGATGGCGTTCAACAACCGCAAGCTGGCCGACCGCCTGATCCTGTGGCCGCCGGCCATCGACCGTCACCGCCAGTACGACCGGCTGGTGACCTATGGCTTCATCCACGCCGACTGGTCGCACCTGATCTTCAACATGATCACCCTGTTCTTCTTCGGGGGATTCATCGAGAGCGTGATGGTGCAGCTGACCGGCAGCTACCTGACCTACCCGGCGTTCTACATCGGCGCGCTGCTGGTCTCGATCCTGCCCAGCTACCTGAAGAACCAGAAGAACCCGAACTACCTCAGCCTCGGGGCGTCCGGTGCGGTGTCGGCGGTGCTGTTCGCCTTCATCCTGATCAAGCCGTGGTCGATCATCCTGGTGTTCTTCATCCCGGCGCCGGCCATCGTCTACGCCGCGTTCTACGTCGGCTACAGCATCTGGATGGACAAGCGCGGCGGTGACCGCATCAACCACAGCGCGCACCTGGCAGGCGCGGCGTTCGGCGTGATCTTCATGCTGGCCATGCAGCCGAGCATCTTCACTCACTTCCTGCGCGAACTCTCCAACCCGACCTTCCGCCTCGGCGGCGGTTGATGACGGGAGCGGGGCGGATCGGCATCGATCCGCCCCCGCTGTTTCAGAGCGTGGGCTGCTGACCGTAGGTATCAAGCAGGCGGGCGAACACTTCTTCGCCGATGCGCTGGAAATCCTGGTCTTGGGTCTGCCCCTCCACCGCCAGTTGCAGCAGGCCCTCCAGCAGGGCGCGGTCGGTATCTGAATGGGAATCGCTGGGGTGCATCGGAGCCTCCGCGGTGGTGCGCATGATCAACGGTCGCAAGGGCCGTGCCAGCCTGGCCGTACCCCTCCGCAGGCGATAGCGGCCGCCAGCGCTCCAGCTTGAGGGTCGCAAACTGACGTGAATGGGCTGGACTTGCCCCTGTTCAGGCTTCACGCGATCATGGCGCCCGGCTGCGCACCATCCACGCAGTCGCCGCAGGAGACAGTTCCATGGCTTCGGTCACGCCCCCCGGTCTGGCCTACGAGGTCGAACACGACCTGGCCAACCACCGCTTCACCGCCCGTGTGCGAGGACAGCTGGCGGTGCTGGACTACCAGATCAAGCGCAAGCGCATGGTCATCACCCACACCGAGGTGCCCGAGCCGATCGCGGGCCGTGGCATCGCCGGTGAGCTGACCCGTGTGGCGCTGCGTTTCGCCCGCGAGCAGAAGTACAAGGTGGTGCCGGCATGTTCCTACGCCGAGGCCTTCCTGCAGCGGCACGAGGAGTACCACGACCTGCTCGTTGGCTGAATGCCAGCGGGCCACGCTTCAGCCATGGCAGGCGATGATGTACAAACATGAACAGGGGATCCCGATGAAGATTGGAAACAACCGGCCACTGCACGGCAGCGTGCTGGCCGGCGTGGTGGGCGTGCTGTTGCTGGCCGGTTGCCAGCGTGAAAGCGAGCCGGCGCCGGCGACCGACGCGGCGCCCGCCGCCGAAGCCACCGCCGCAGGCGAAACGCCGGCCACGGACGCGCCGCTGGACCTGCGCGACGTGATCGAGAACAACGAGCGCGAAGTGGTGGGCATCAGCTACCCGGCCGGCATCGACCGTTATCCGGGCCTGGCCCGCGCGCTGCAGAGCTATGCGACGAGCGCGCGCAGCGACCTGCAGCAGGCGCTGGACGGGCTGGGCAACGACAAGCCGACCATGCCCTACGAGCTGTCGCTGAGCTTCGAGAAGCTGCTGGAAACCCCGCAGCTGGTGGTGGTCAGTGCCGATGGCAGCCGCTACACCGGTGGCGCCCACGGTGAACCGCTGGTGGCCCGCTTCGTGTGGCTGCCGCAGCATCAGCAGATGCTCAGCGCCGAAAAGCTGGTGGCCGACGCCAAGGGCTGGAAGGCGATCAGCGATTTCGTCGCCGACCAGCTGCGCGAACGTGTGGCCACGCGCCTCAGCGGGGAGGACATGGACCCGGCCCAGCTGCAGGAATCGCTGCGCAATGCATCGCGCATGATCGCCGACGGCACCGGCCCGCAGGCCGACAATTTCAGCCAGTTCCAGCCGCTGACCGACGACAAGGGGCAGATCACCGCGCTGCGCTTTGTTTTCCCGCCGTACCAGGTGGGTCCATACTCGGACGGCACCCAGACCGCCGATGTACCGGCGGCGGTGCTGTTGCCGCACGTGGCCAAGGACTACGTGGAGCTGTTCGCACGCGGTTGACCGCAGTCGAGGAGGTGGCGTGGATACAGGGTTGCAGGAGCGGGTCGCCGGCCTGCTCCACGAAGCCGGGGTCCGCATCGGCGGCACCCAGCCACAGGACATCCAGGTGCATGACCCGCGCTTTTTCGCGCGGGTCATGGGCCACGGCTCGCTCGGCCTGGGCGAGAGCTACATGGAAGGTTGGTGGGATGCCAACGTTCTGGATGAATTCCTCGTCCACCTGATGCAGGCGCACCTGGATGAGCGGGTGCACGGCTGGCGCGAAGTGGCAGATGCGCTGAAGGCGCGCCTGTTCAACCTGCAGGCGGGGCAGGGCAGCTACGAAGTCGGTCGCCGCCATTACGACCTCGGCAATGATCTCTACCAGGCCATGCTCGGCCAGCGCCTGGTCTACAGCTGCGGCTATTGGCGCAACGCTGATGACCTTGATGCAGCGCAGGAGGCCAAGCTCGACCTGGTCTGCCGCAAGCTGGGCCTGCGCCCGGGCCAGCGCGTGCTGGACATCGGTTGCGGTTGGGGTGAAGCGCTGAAGTTCGCCGCCGAGCGCTACGGTGTCAGCGGAGTAGGCGTGACGATTTCGCAGGAGCAGGCCGAGTTCGCCCGCGAACTGTGTGCGGGCCTGCCGATCGAGATCCGCCTGCAGGACTACCGCGAGCTGGACGAACCGTTCGATGCGATCTTCTCGATCGGCATGTTCGAACACGTCGGTGACAAGAACTACGGCAGTTTCTTCGAGGTGGCCAAGCGCTGCCTGTCACCGCGCGGCCTGCTGCTGTTGCACAGCATCGGCACCAACATCTCCCGGCATCGCACCGATCCGTGGATTGCGCGCTACATCTTCCCCAACTCGATGCTGCCATCGGCGGTGCAGATCACCAAGGCGTTCGAAGGCCGTTTCGTGCTGGAGGACTGGCACAACTTCGGCACCGACTACGACCTGACCCTGCAGGCGTGGCGACGCAACGTGGAAGCGGCGTGGCCACGGCTGGATGCGGGTTACGACGAGCATTTCCGCCGCATGTGGCGTTTCTACCTGGCCGGGTCGATGGCCACCTTCCGTTGCCGGCATGCGCAGCTGTGGCAGCTGGTGCTGTCGCCGGAGGGCGTGCCCGGTGGGTACGTGGCACCGCGCTGACAGCCAGTAGATCCACGCCATGCGTGGATGGACGATACCGGGGTTCATGGCCCGGAAGGATCGTGCCGACCAACGGTCGGCACCCACCCGTAGATCCACGCCGTGCGTGGATGATCACAAAAAAACCGCCCGGTCTCCCGGGCGGTTTTCGTTTCAGGCGACTGCGCTGGCGATCAGTTGCCGGCGCCGGTCAGGCCACGCTTTTCCAGCAGCGGTTCGATCTGCGGCTCGTGGCCGGCGAAATCGCGGAACAGCTGCATCGCGTCGACGCTGCCGCCCTTGGACAGCAGGGTGGCGCGGAAGTGGTCGCCGTTCTTGCGGCTCAGGCCGCCGTTGTCCTTGAACCACTTCTGGGTGTTGGCGTCGAGCACTTCCGACCAGATGTAGGCGTAGTAGCCGGCCGAGTAGCCGCCCATGATGTGGCTGAAGTACGGAGTCTTGTAGCGCGGCGGAACCGGCGCATAGTAGATGCCGTCCTTCTCCAGCGCGGCGCGCTCGAAGGCCATCACGTCCTTGGCCGCCGGCACCTGGTCCGGGCCGATCTGGTGCCAGTTCTGGTCCAGCATCGCCGCACCCAGGTATTCGGTGGTGGCAAAGCCCTGGTTGAACTTCGATGCGGCAATCACCTTGTCCAGCAGCGCCTGCGGCATCGCCGAACCGTTCTGGTAGTGCTTGGCGTAGTTCTTCAGGATGACCGGGTTGTCCGACCACATCTCGTTGACCTGCGACGGGAACTCGACGAAGTCACGCGGCACCGAGGTGCCCGAGAAGTACGGGTACTTCACGTTGGAGAACATGCCGTGCAGGGCGTGGCCGAACTCGTGGAAGGTGGTGTTCACCTCATCCCAGGTCAGCAGGGTCGGCTGGCCGGCCGGCGGCTTCGGGATGTTCAGGTGGTTGGCGACCACCGGCTTGAAGCCGGTCAGCTTGGACTGCGAGACGTAGGAGTTCATCCACGCACCGCCACGCTTGGAGGCGCGCGCATACGGATCGAAGATGAAGATCGCCAGCTGGCTGCCGTCGGCGTCGAACACGTCGTAGACGGTGACGTCATCGTGGTAGACCGGCAGGTCGGTGCGCTGCTTGAAGGTCAGGCCGAATTCCTGGCCGGCAGCGTAGAACACGCCGTTTTCCAGCACGTTCTTCAGTTCGAAGTACGGCTTCAGCTGCGACTCGTCGAAGTTGTACTTGGCCTGGCGCACCTTCTCGCTGTAGAAGGCCCAGTCCCACGGTTCCAGCTGGAAGGTCGGCTTGCGCGCGGCCTTCTGTTCCTTGTCGATCATCGCCTGCAGGTCGGCGGCTTCGCGCTTGGCATTGGCCACCGCGGCCGGAGCCAGCTTGCCCAGCATCGCGTTGACCGCTTCCGGGGTCTTGGCGGTCTGGTTGGTCAGGTTGTAGGCGGCGAAGTTCGGGAAGCCCATCAGCTTGGCCTTGTCGGCACGCAGCTGCATGATGCGCGAGACCAGCGCGGTGTTGTCGAACTCACCGCCGCGGCTGCCGCGGGTGGTCGAGGCTTCGTAGATCTTCTGGCGCAGGGCGCGGTTGGCCAGGTTGGTCAGCGGCGGCTGGCCGGTGGTGTTGAGCAGGGTGATCACGTACTTGCCTTCCAGGCCACGGGCCTTGGCGGCTTCGGCGGCGGCCGCGATCTGCTCCTTGGACAGGCCAGCCAGCTCCTTGACGTCGTCGACGGTGATCGCCGAAGCGTTCACTTCCGACTGCACGTTCTGGCTGAACTTGGTGCCCAGGTTGGCCAGCTCGGCGTTCATCTCCTTCAGCTTGGCCTTGTCGGCCTCGGACAGCTTGGCGCCGGCGCGCACGTAGTTGTCGTAGTACTTCTCGACCAGGCGCACGCCTTCGGCGTCCAGGCCCAGCTGGCTGCGGGTGTCGTACAGCGCCTGGATGCGGGCGAACAGCTTGCCGTTCAGCGCGATCGCATCGCTGTGCGCGGCGAACTTCGCCGAGTAGTCGGCCTGCAGCTTCTTGCGGGTGTCGTTGGTATCGGCGCCGACCAGGCTGAAGAACACGGTGGTCGCACGGTCGAGGATGTCACCGCTCTTTTCCAGGGCGATGATGGTGTTGTCGAAGGTCGGCTTGGCCTTGTTGTTGGCGATGGCCTCCACTTCCTTCAGCTGCTGCGCCATGCCGGCGTCGAAAGCCGGGGCGAAGTCGCTGTCCTTGATCTTGTCGAACTGCGGGAAGTGCAGCGGCAGCGGGCTTTCGGCGAAGAACGGGTTGGCCTGCTGGGCGGTGGTGCTGGCGGCCGGGGTGGCGGCGCCGGCCGAGAAGGCGGGCAGGGCAAGGCCGAGGGACATGGCCACGGCAAGGGCAAGTCGAGTGGTCAAGGTAGAAGCTCCGGTAAGGCAAACAAGGGCCCGAGGGTAACCCGGCCGGCGGCGCCTGCACTTGTGTCAAAAGGCATGTTGCCGGGGCCGGGCGCGGGTACCATGCAGTCACCGCCCACGGCCCGCCATCATGACCACCGCCTACGATTTCAGCTTCCGTGACCTCGACGGCCAGCCACAGGCGCTGGCCCGGTACCAGGGCCATCCGTTGCTGCTGGTGAACGTCGCCAGCCGTTGTGGCTTCACCCCGCAATACACCGGGCTGGAGCAGCTGTGGCAGGACTACCGCGAACGCGGCCTGGTGGTGATCGGCTTCCCGTGCAACCAGTTCGGCGCGCAGGAGCCGGGTGATGCCGCGCAGATCCGCCAGTTCTGTTCGCTGGACTATCCGGTCAGCTTCCCGCTGTCGGAAAAGATCGAGGTCAACGGCGACGGTGCCGACCCGCTGTGGGCGTGGCTCGCGCGCGAAAAGCGTGGCCTGCTAGGCAGTGCCCGCATCAAGTGGAATTTCAGCAAGTTCCTGGTCGACCGCCAGGGGCGGGTGGCGTCGCGGCATGCGCCCACCACCAGGCCGGAGCAGCTGCGCGGCGAGATTGAAGCGCTGTTGTGAGATGAACCGAAAAAGGGGACGGAGGGGATTAAGTCGTTTGTGCACAAACGACTTAATCCCCTCCGTCCCCTTTTTTGCTTACTTCTCGACGAACGCGCGCTCGAACACGTAATGGCCCGGCTGGCCGATGCGCGGCGAAACCTGGAAACCTCGGGCATCGAGCACAGCGCGCAGGTCGGCCAGCATCTGCGGGCTGCCACAGATCATCGCGCGGTCGCTTTCCGGGCTCAGCTCCGGCAGGCCGAGCGTGCGCTGCATCTCGCCGCTTTCCATCAGCGAGGTCAGGCGGCCCTGGTTGGCGAACGGCTCGCGGGTGACGGCCGGGTAGTACAGCAGCTTGTCGCCGATCATCTCGCCCAGGAACTCATGCTCTCGCAGTTCCTTCTCGAAGTAATCGCGGTAGGCCAGGTCCTTCTCGTAGCGCACGCCGTGGCACAGGATCACCTTCTCGAAGCGCTCGTAGGTTTCCGGGTCCTTGATGACCGACAGCCACGGCGCCATGCCGGTGCCCGTGCCCAGCAGGTACAGGTTCTTGCCCGGGTGCAGATCGCTGATCAGCAGGGTGCCGGTGGGCTTCTTGCCGACCAGTACCTTGTCACCCGGCTTGATGTGCTGCAGGCGCGAGGTCAGCGGGCCGTCCTGCACCTTGATGCTGAAGAACTCCAGGTGCTCTTCCCAGTTGGCGCTGGCGATGGAATACGCGCGCAGCAGCGGCCGTGCCTCGGTTTCCAGGCCGATCATCACGAACTGGCCGTTCTCGAAGCGGAAACCGCTGTCGCGGGTGAGGGTGAAGCTGAAGTAGGCATCGGTCCAGTGACGGACCTCAAGCACCGTTTCGGCGCCAAAAGCGGAGGACATGGGCGTATCTATCGGAAGTCGTCGGGGGTGATTCTATCTCAAATGAGACAGGTTCTCATTAGGCGGAACGAGAGGCGTTCTCAGCGGTAACCGGCCGCCTGCAGCTCGAACAGCTCGGCGTAGCGGCCGCCCTGGGCCATCAGCTGCTCATGGGTGCCGCTGGCCTCGATCCGGCCATCGGCCAGCACCAGGATGCGATCGGCCATGCGGACCGAGGAGAAACGGTGGGAAATCAGCACTGCGGTGCGATTATCCGCCAGTTCCCTGAACCGCTGGAACACCTCGAACTCACTGCGCGCATCCAGCGCTGCCGTTGGCTCATCCAGGATCATCACCTGCGCATTGCGCATCCATGCGCGGGCGATGGCGATCTTCTGCCACTGGCCACCGGACAGGTCCACGCCCTGCTTGAAGCGGCGGCCGATCAGCTGGTCGTAACCGCCGGGCAGGTCGTCGATCACTTCCTCGGCCATGCCGCGCCGTGCGGCGTCGGCGATGCGCGCCTGGTCGTCCATCGCCTCGACCTGGCCGACACCGATGTTCTCGCCGGCACTGAGGTTGTAGCGCACGAAGTCCTGGAAGATCACCCCGAGGTTGGCGCGCAGGTCGTCCAGGTCGTAGTCGCGCAGGTCGCGCCCATCGAGCAGGATGCGGCCCTCGTCCGGTTCGTACAGCCGCGCAAGCAGCTTCACCAGCGTGGTCTTCCCGGCGCCGTTCTCACCGACCAGGGCCAGCACTTCGCCGGCCTGCAGTTGGAAATCGAGGTGGCGCACGGCCCATTGCTCGGCATCCGGGTAGCGGAAGCCGACGTTCTCGAACACGAAGCCCTCGCGGATCGGCTGCGGCACGCGCACCGCACCTTCGCGCGAGTGGATTTCCGGCTGGATCTGGAAGAACGAGAACAGGTCATCCAGGTACAGGGCCTGGCTGGCCACCTGCGAGAACCCGATCAACAGGCCTTCCAGCAGCTGGCGCAGGCGAAGGAAGCTGCCGGCGAGGAAGGTCAGGTCGCCGATCGAGAAGTCGCCGCGTACCGTGCGCCAGGCGATGTAGGCATAGGCGGTGTAGTAACCCAGCGTGCCCAGCGCGGCCAGCAGCGTGCCCCAGAACGCGCGGCGCCGGGCCAGGGCGCGGTTGGCCTGGAACAGCGCCACCGACAGCCGCCGGTAGCGCTCCACCAGGAAGCGGTGCAGGTTGTAGATCTTCACTTCCTTGGCCGTTTCCACGCTGGCACCGAGCTGGCGCAGGTAGTCGAGCTGGCGGCGCTCGGGCGTCCACTGGAAGTTGAGGCTGTAGCCGGCCGCGTTGAAGTGCGATTCGCCGATGAAGGCCGGCACCAGGGCCAGCGCCAGCAGCAGGATCAACCACGGCGCGTAGACCAGCAGGCCGACGGCGAGGCTGGCCACGGTGATCGCGTCCTGCACCTGGCCGAACAGCTGGCTCATCAGGTTCATCCGGCCCATGGTCTGGCGCCGCGCACGGTCCAGCTTGTCCTGCAGGTCCGGGTCTTCGAAGTCCTCCAGGTCCAGCGTTGCGGCGTGTTCCATCAGCCGGATGCTGGTGACGTTGGCGAACAGTTCCGAGAGCAGCGCATCGGCGTAGCTGACCAGGCGGCCGAGCAGGTCCGAGGCGATGGCCAGGCCGAATTCCAGCGCCAGCAGGCCCAGCAGCGGATTGAGCATGCCGCTGGACAGCGCCTCGCCCAGCGGCGGGAAACCGGCGTCGTGCTGGCTCAGGTGCAGGGCGCTGTCGATGATCAGCTTGCCGACGTACAGCATCGCCACCGGCAGCAGCGCACGGATCAGGCGCAGCCCCAGGCTGGCCAGGGTGAGCGCGGGGCTGGTCTGCCAGACCATGCGCAGGAACGGCGGCAGGTTGCGCATCGCCTTGAAGCGCTGGCGCAGGCTGGGTTTCTTCGCGGCGGCAGCGCCAGCGGTGGGGATGGCAGGCATGCGCGTATTGTGCGCGCCTGATACGTGCAGATGGGGTCAGTGCAGCCGTGTGGCCGCGCCGGGGTCAGATCCCTTTGCGGCGCAAAGGGCTCTGACCCCATCAGCCCGGATCGGGTCAGAGCCCTTCGCGTGGCGAAGGGATCCGACCCTGCCGCATCCACGCATGGCGTGGATCTACCGTGTCGACCAAGGTCGGCACCTACCAACCGTTGCAGGAACCCGCCCGGCCAGACCCCGTTACGGCAGCGGCGGCAGCAGGCCCGCGCCCAGCCGGTTCCAGGCGTTGATCACCGCGATGCCCATGCTCAGGTCGCTGATGCCCTTCTCATCAAAGTGCGGTGCCAGTGCATCGAACGCCGCCTGTGACGGCGCACCGTCGGTCAGCCGGGTCAGTGCCTCGGCCCAGCCCAGCGCCGCGCGTTCGCGGGCATCGAAGAAGCGGCTTTCGTGCCAGGCGGGCAGGGTGTCCAGCTTACGCGGCTCGATGCCGCCCTTGCGCAGCGCCGTGCCGTGCATGTCCATGCAGTAGCCGCAGCCGTTGAGCTGCGACACGCGCAGGAACACCAGTTCCATCAGGGTCGGATCGATCGAGCTGTCATGCACCGCCTGGCTGGTGGCCAGCAGGCCCTTGAAGGCTTCGGCGGCCAGGCGGGTATAGGGAACGCGGGGAGAGGCGTGGTCGGACATTTTCGGCTCCACGGCGGCCACAGTGGCCACCTTTCACTACAAGGACGCCGCACCGTCATCGCGCGTGACAACACCCGGCAGCTTTTCCGGATTCAACACGCTGTACACGTTGGCGATGCGGCCATCGACCACCTCGATGGTGGTGACCGAGTGCAGGCGGTCGCCCTGGAAGCGCAGGATCGCCGGTTCGCCATTGACGTAGCCCAATTGCGCCGGATGCACCGCGCCGCGGCGGGCGATGGCCCAGAACAGGCGGCCGATGCGTTCGGCGCCGAGCAGGGGCCGCACCGCCGCAGTGACCACGCCACCGCCGTCGGAAACCAGTACCGCGTTGGCGTGCAGCAGGGCCTGGATCGCTTCGCTGTCGCCGCGCTGCGAGGCGTCCATGAAGCGTGCGAGCAGCTGCCGGTGCTGGCTGGCGTCGGCGTTGAAGCGCGGCCGCCCGGCCTGCAGGCGCTGCCGCGCGCGGTGCACCAGTTGCCGGCAGTTGGCCTCGCTGTGGCCGAGCAGGTCGGCGATCTCGCGGTAATCGTGATCAAAAGCCTCCTTCAGCAGGAACGCGGCGCGTTCCTCAGGGCCGAGCTGTTCAAGCAGGGTCAGGAAGGCGACCGAGACGTCGTCGGCCAGCGCATGCAGCTGCGCCGGGCCGGGTGCCGGGTCGGGCTCCAGGCTGACCGCCAGCGGTTCGGCCAGCCATGGGCCGACGTAGTGCACGCGCTCGCGTTTGGCCGCGCGCAGCCGGTCCAGGCCTAGCCGGGTGGTGGTGGTGACCAGCCAGGCCTCGGCATCGCGGACGCTGGCCGGATCGGCACCGGACCAGCGCAGCCAGGCGTCCTGGACCACGTCTTCGGCGTCGGCGCGGCTGCCGAGCAGGCGGTAGGCCAGGGCCATCAGGCGCGGACGGTGGGTCTGGAAAGCGGTTTCAGGGTTCATGTCGACCAGGACGCCGGGAAGGGAGCACGCGTGACAGGGAGTGTGGGGTCAGAGCCCCTTGCAGGGGATCCGACCCCGAGATTGTGATCCTGCGGCCGGGGGAGGGGGTAAAATGGGCGGATTACCCCCGCCAGCCTCCAGCAAGCGAGCAAGTCGTGACATCGATCAAGCAGGAAGACCTCATCCAGTCCATCGCCGACGCGCTGCAGTACATCTCGTACTACCACCCGGTCGATTACATCAAGAACCTTGCCGCCGCCTACGAGCGCGAGGAGTCGCCGGCCGCGAAGGAAGCGATGGCCCAGATCCTGATCAATTCGCGCATGTGCGCCGAAGGCCACCGTCCGATCTGCCAGGACACCGGCATCGTCACCGTGTTCCTGGAAATCGGCATGGACGTGCGTTGGGACGACGCCACCATGGGCGTGGAAGACATGGCCAATGAAGGCGTGCGCCGCGCCTACATGCACCCGGACAACAAGCTGCGCGCCTCGGTGCTGGCTGATCCGGCCGGCAAGCGCATCAACACCAAGGACAACACCCCGGGCGTGGTCAACGTCAAGGTGGTGCCGGGCAACACGGTCGATGTGATCGTCGCCGCCAAGGGCGGTGGTTCGGAAGCCAAGACCAAGTTCGCCATGCTCAACCCGTCCGACTCGATCGTCGACTGGGTGCTGAAGACCGTGCCGACCATGGGCGCCGGCTGGTGCCCGCCGGGCATGCTCGGCATCGGCATCGGCGGCACCGCCGAGAAGGCGATGCTGCTGGCCAAGGAAGCGCTGATGGAGCCGATCGACATCACCGAGCTGCAGGCTCGCGGTGCGTCCAACCGCATCGAAGAGCTGCGCCTGGAGCTGTACGAGAAGGTCAATGCGCTGGGCATCGGTGCGCAGGGCCTGGGCGGCCTGACCACCGTGCTCGACATCAAGATCAACGATTACCCGACCCATGCGGCCAACCTGCCGGTGGCGATGATCCCGAACTGCGCGGCCACCCGCCATGCGCACTTCACCCTGGATGGCAGCGGCCCGGTGATGCTGGACCCGCCGTCGCTGGAAGACTGGCCGAAGCTGACCTACGACGCATCCAAGGGCACCCGCGTGGACCTGGATACGATCACCCCGGAAGACGTGGCCAGCTGGAAGCCGGGCCAGACCCTGCTGCTCAACGGCAAGCTGCTGACCGGCCGCGACGCCGCGCACAAGCGCATGGTCGACATGCTCAACAAGGGCGAGCAGCTGCCGGTCGATCTGAAGGGCCGCTTCATCTACTACGTCGGACCGGTCGATCCGGTGCGTGACGAAGTGGTGGGCCCGGCCGGCCCGACCACGGCGACCCGCATGGACAAGTTCACCCGCCAGGTGCTGGAGCAGACCGGCCTGCTGGGCATGGTCGGCAAGGCCGAGCGCGGCCCGGCGGCGATCGAAGCGATCCGTGACAACAAGTCGGCCTACCTGATGGCCGTCGGTGGTTCGGCCTACCTGGTGTCCAAGGCGATCAAGGCGGCCAAGGTGGTCGGCTTTGCCGACCTGGGCATGGAGGCGATCTACGAGTTCACCGTGCAGGACATGCCGGTGACCGTGGCGGTCGATTCCACCGGCGAGTCGGTGCACAAGACCGGCCCGCGCGAATGGCAGGCCCGCATCGGCAAGATTCCGGTGGTGGTGGAGTAAGTCCTCCCGCTCCGTCCCAGGCAACGGCGCCCGTGTGGCGCCGTTGCTGCGCATGGCGGGAGCATTAACGAATCTGCAGCAATCGCTCTGCTACGGTCGGAATCTGCTCACACAGGAGGTGTCCATGACCTTGCTTCGATCCATCATGGTTGGCGTCGTGATGGCGCTGGCCGGCTGCAGCACCCCGGCATCGTACGAAGGTGCGGATTTTTCCGCGTCCTCGCAGTGCCGCATGCAATGCCAGGCAGGCTATCGCAGCTGCATGGCACAGGGCAGTACCGGCAACAGTGCCTTCAGCTGCGAACAGCAGGTGGTGCCAGCACCAGACAAGCGCTGCAAGGACGTTGCCAACCCCGAGCTGCGCCGCGCCTGCGAGCTGAAGGCGCATGACTGCACGATGCGCGCGCCGATGATGTCCTGTGGCGAACGCCGCGATACCTGCATGAGCAGCTGCGGCTGAGCAACGGCGCTCGCACGGGCGCATACTCGGCCGGTCCACCTGCACAGGATCCGCCGCATGAGCACCACGCTGTATGGTTCGACAAGCACCGCCGCCCTGGTGGTGCACTGGCTGCTGATCGAGCTCGGCATCGAGCACGAGTTGGTGCTGCTGGATTTCGACGCGCGCGAGCACAAGTCGGCGGAGTACCTGGCACTGAATCCCGCCGGCGTGGTGCCGACGCTGCTGATCGATGGCCTGGTACTGACCGAAGCGGCGGCGATCGCACTGTACCTGGCCGACCGCCATCCGGAGGCCCACCTGCTGCCGGCACTGGGCACGCCGCAGCGCGCCGATGCCTACCGCTGGATGTTCTGGTGTGCCAATACGTTGCAGCCGGCCTATCGCGCCTGGTTCTATCCGAACGAGGTGGCGGGTGAGGCAAACGTGGAGGCCAGTCGCGAGATGGCGCGGCAGCGCCTGGAAGCGGCCTGGCAGCATGTGGCCGCGCACCTGCTGGCGCATGGGCCCTACCTGCTGGGCGCAACGCCCTGCGTGGTCGACTACATGCTGGTGATGCTGATGCGCTGGTCGCGCAACATGCCCAGGCCCAGTGACACCTGGCCGCCGCTGAAGGCGCATGCCACGGCGATGAAAGCCCGCCCGGCGTTCGCAGAGGTGTACCTGCGCGAAGGCATCACCGACTGGCGGTAACCCAAAAAGGGGACGGAGGGAATTAAGTCGTTTGTGCACAAACGACTTAATTCCCTCCGTCCCCCTTTTTGGGGTTACAGGATCTCCAGCACCGTTTCCGGTGGGCGGCACAGCCGCGTGCCCTTGGGGGTGCGCACCACCGGACGGTTGATCAAATGCGGGTGTTCGGCCATCGCGGCCAGCAGGGTGGCATCGTCGGCATCTTCCAGCCCGAGTTCGGCGAACTGGGCTTCCTTGCTGCGCACCAGATCGCGCGCGCTCAGTGCCGACTCGCTCAGCACCTGGCGCAGCGCGGCTACGTCCGGTGGGTTGCCCAGGTACTCGATCACCACCGGATCGAAGCCCGCATCGCGGATCAGCTTCAGTGCGCCGCGCGAGTTGCTGCAGGCCGGGTTGTGCCAGATCGTCACGTCCATCAGAACCACTCCAGCAGCGACACGCCCACGCCCACATAGGTGGCCTTGTGGTTGTAGTCGATCATGCTCTCGCCATAGCCGTCGAAGATCTGCACATGGCCACGCAGCAGGTTGCTGATCGGGAAGCCGTAGTCCAGCTGCAGTGCACCGTGGGAGCGGCTGCCGGTGCGCAGCGAATGGCGTGCCATCAGCGCGACCTCATGCCCGTTGCGGTTCCAGATCAGGGTCGCGTCACCACGGCCCATGTAATCCTCGATGTCCGGATTGTTGTCTTCGCTGCGGCTTTCCGGGATGCGGTACCACGGGCGCAGCACCAGCGCCCAGTTCTCGCGATCCAGGCCGATGTTGAGCATGACCCGGTTCCAGCTGCGCGAGAGCGGATCGGCCCGTCCGTTGGACTGGTGGTTGAGGCTGATGCCGGTCATGCGCCCGCGCCAGCCACCAATCGAGTAGCCGTTGCGGAACACCATCATCACTTCCGGTTCGTAATTGGTTTCGCGGAACGGGCGCGAATCCTCGCTGTTGTAGGCCTGCCAGCGCGAACTCTGGGTGTAGCCGGCCCAGATGTCGCCGTTGTCGCCGAACAGGTTCTCGGCGATCTTGGTCTTGAAGCTGATCTGGAACTTCAGTTCGGCACTGTCGAGCACCTGCGGGGTCGTCACGCTGTTGGCCGGGTTCGGCGAGTGCGGCATGGTGTTGCGGTCGCTGGTCCAGAACGCGGGCAGCAGGTACACCGGCTTGTAAGCGCGCAGCTGGAACGGGCCCAGCTTGGAGTCCTCGGCCAGCTCCCAGCGGCTGTCCAGCAGCGAACCGCGGCCGGCGTTGGCCAGCGCGCTGTCCGGTGCCGCCGGGCGGAACAGGTCGCTGACCCGCTCGCGCAGTTTCTCTTCGCCCTGGCTCACGCGTGCGGTCTGGCGCTCTTCGCGGCGGGCCTGCGCGGCTGCCTCGGCAGCGGCGTCGGCAGCGGCGGTGGCCTGCGGGGTGTGCGCGAACAGGCGGTCATAGCAGGCCAGGCGCGCCGCGTCGGTGGTGATGGCCGCGCAGGCGGCCGGCGAGGTGTCGGTGCTGGGCACGAACTCCTGCGCGGCCAGCGGTGCACTGGCCAGGGCAAGCGCCAGCGGCGCCAGACGGGGAAGCAGCGTGGGGAGGGTCATTGCAGCAGGCCCTTCGGTGGATACGGGAATCGCACAGTGTGGCGGCTGCACCGGATCGCGGCCAGCCCCACGGTTTATGCACGGCCACGGCGTGCGCGTGGCGTGAAGGCCAGGTGGCTCAGAAGAACCAGGCGAACGCGAACAGGCCCAGCATCGCGATCACCACCGCCAGTTTCAGTGCCAGGCCGAGCAGGATGCCGAGCCAGGTGGCCAGGCCGACCTTGGTCGAGCGGCCGAGTTCGCGGGTGTGCCAGTACTCGCCGAGCAGGGCGCCGATCAGGGGTCCGGCAAACAGGCCGATGGGCATGAAGAACAGGCCGACGATGCTGCCGACGAAGGTGCCCCACAGGGCCTTGCGGCTGGCGCCGACGCGCTGCGCGCCGACCACGGTGGCCAGCACGTCCACCAGCAGTGAAAGCAGGGTCAGCACACCCAGCGCGACCAGGGTCGGCCAGCCGACATGGGCGAAGCCGTCGGCCCAGGCCGCCAGCAGCAGTCCGATGAACACCAGCGGGATGCCTGGAAGGGCTGGCAGGACGATGCCGGCGATGCCGATCAGGACAAAAATGACCGCTAGCAGATACAAGATGAATGAGAGTCCCATGCTGTCCCGTATGGTGTCCGTTTTGGGGTTGACAGTGAAAGATTTTGCCAGTTGCTTTTTCGTTTTGGGCGGGTTAAGTTGCAGTCGCTGAGCTTGGCAAGGTCACCGTGGATCGTGGCCTGATGAAGCAAGATCTTTCCGATCCGCTGCATCGATGCACCTCGCTTCCCCCTTGCTTGTCAGCCGCCCACCGGGCGTTTCCAACAACAAGAGAGAGTCAAAGGGAGTTAGTGAGATGGCTGAGCGCGAGACCGGTACCGTAAAGTGGTTCAATGATGCGAAGGGCTTCGGCTTCATCAGCCGGCAGAATGGCGAGGACGTGTTCGTGCACTTCCGCGCCATCGAGACCCAGGGCTTCAAGAGCCTCAAGGAAGGCCAGTCGGTGACCTTTGAAGTCGTGCAGGGCCAGAAGGGCCTGCAGGCTGACAAGGTGCAGCCGGTGTAATACCTGCCGCCCGTCGGCATGAAAAAGGCCCGCGCAAGCGGGCCTTTTTCTTTGCCGTTGGCCCGGTGCAGGTCAGCGCAGGATGACCTTGCCATTGACCACGCGCACGTAGGTGTTCTCGCGGATGCCGCCGAGATCGCGCTGGTTGACCACGATGGTACGGCCATCATCCATGCGCACGCTGATGTCATAGGTATCGCTGGTGACATTCTTCTGGATCTGGTTGCCGGCCAGGGCGCCACCGACCGCGCCTGCAGCGGCGGCGATGTTCTTGTTGCCACGGCTGCCACCGGTGTGGTCGGAGATTTCATGGCCGGCCACGGCGCCGACGATGCCGCCGAGGATCGCGCCGGTCGCGCTGGGCGCGGTGCGGCCCGAGGGCACGGTGTTGATGCGGGTGACGATGCCGCAGTCGGCGCAGCGGCCCTGGTTGTAACCGCCATTGTTGCCGTAGCCGCCGTTGTTGTAGCCGTTGTTGTAACCACCGCCGCCGTAACCGGGCGAGGTGGCACAGCCGGCCAGCGCGAGGGTAGCGATGGCGCTGGCGGCGATGAGCTGGATCTTCATGGGGCGTCTCCTGGCCGTGAAGGCGGGTGTGTTGGGTGGTACTGCGTCATGCAGCAGGGTGGAGGAATCCTCTCCTTTCGAACGTGAACAACGCGCCAACCGTGCGCGCGATGCCCGGCTGCAGGATGAATGCGCCTCAGCGGAAGTCCTGGTGGCAGGCACGGCAGTCCGCCTGCAGTGTTTCCACCACCTGGGCGAGGGCCTTGCAGTCGCCTGGCGGTGAGGCCAGCGCCGTGTTGAGGTTGCCGCGCAGCTGGCTGGCGTGCTGCTGGAACTGCGTACTGTCCCTCAGCCCGGGAAAGGCCAGATCCAGGTCATTGGACAGCAGGCGCAACGCCTGCAGGCGTGGCACGCTGTCGGCCAGGCTGCAGCGGTTCTGCTGCTGGGCCTGCTGCAGCAGCTGCGACTGCCGCTGCATCACCTGCATGAGGCTGTCCGGGAACGGGTCACGGCGGGCCTGCAGGGCACGGCTGACCATCACCGTAGCGATCAGGCCGATCAGCAGGCCCAGGCAGAGCACGAACAGGTAACGATGGGCGGAGGACAGGCGGCGGGGCGGGCTGGCATTCATGCGGGCTCTCCGGGCATGCAACGGTGGGTTCGATGCCGGCGTACTGCGGGCGCCGGCACCTGCACGTTAAAATAGCCCGATGAACGAACAGGTCAAACAACGCTTCGCCGGCATCGAACGGCTGTATGGCGTGGGCGCGCTCGAGCGCCTGCAGGGCAGCCGCGTGGCGGTGGTCGGCATGGGCGGCGTCGGCTCGTGGGTGGTGGAGGCGCTGGCCCGTTCGGCGGTCGGCCACCTGACCCTGATCGATGCCGACGATATCTGCGTGTCCAATACCAACCGGCAGCTGCCGGCGATGGAAGGCAACTACGGCCGCAACAAGGCCGAAGCAATGGCCGAGCGCTGCCGGGCGATCAATCCGGACATCGAGGTCGACGCCGTGCAGGCGTTCCTGACCGTGTCCAACATGGCCGAGCTGCTGGACCGGGGGTTCGATCTGGTGATCGATGCCTGCGACAGCTTCCGGGTCAAGGTCGAGACGATCGCCTGGTGCCGCCGCCGCAAGCTGCCGTTGCTGACCGTTGGCGCCGCCGGTGGCCGTACCGACCCGACCCTGGTGCGCATCCGCGATGTCTCTCGCACCGAGCACGACGCCATGCTGGCGCTGATCCGCAAGAAGCTGCGCAGCGAATTCAACTTCCCGAAGAACGCCAAGCGCTATTTCGGCGTGCCGGCGGTGTATTCGCTGGAGAATGTGAAGTACCCGCAGGCCGATGGCAGCGTCTGCGGCATCCGACCGAACCTGGGCGCTGATGCGGCGTTGAAGCTGGACTGCGGCGCCGGCCTCGGCGCAGCAACCCACATCACCGGCGCGTTCGCCTTCGCGGCGGTCGGCAAGGCGCTGGAGATGCTGCTGGAGCCGAAGAAGGTGAAGGCTGAAGTGGTCGAGGATCACGCAGACGCGTGATGGTAGTGCCGGCCGCTGGCCGGCAACGCCGGAATGCTTGAATCAGCGCAGATGCCGGCCAGCGGCCGGCACTACCGCTATAGCGCCGGCAGCGCGAACAGCCGCCGCGCATTCTCCGTCGTGGCCTGGGCCACGGCGTCCAGTTCCATCCCGCGCAGCGCGGCCACATGGCGGGCAATGGTCGCCAGCCGCGCCGGTTCGTTGCGCTGGCCGCGGATGCCGGCGTCGGGCTGGTCCGGCGCGTCGGTTTCCAGCAGCAGCTGTTCCAGCGGCATTTCGCGCACCAGCCGCTGCAGTCGTTGCGCGCGGTCGTAGGTCAGCGGACCGCCGAGACCCAGCAGGAAGCCCTGCCGGTGCAGTTGCGCGGCCTGTTCGGGGCTGCCGGAAAAGCTGTGCACCACGCCGCGCAGGCCGCCGATGCGGCGGATGGCGGCGATCACTGCATCCACCGCGCGTCGCGCGTGCACGATCACCGGCAGCTCGAATTCACGGGCCAGTTCCAGCTGGCCGATGAAATACGCCTGCTGAGCCTCGGCATCCAGTCCTTCGACGAAGAAGTCCAGGCCGCATTCGCCGATCGCGCAGGGGCGCTCGCGTTCGATCCACTCGCGCAGCAGCGGCAGGTGCCCAGGCTGGTGCTCGGCCAGGAACATCGGATGCAGGCCGTAGGCCGGGTACAGCCCCGGCGCCTGCCGGCAGACCTCGCGCAGCTTCGGCCAGCTGGCTGCGGTCACCGCCGGTACCACCTGAAGGCGCACCCCAGCCGCCTGCGCACGCTCGACCACGGCGGCGCGGTCATGGTCGAACTCGCTGGCGTCCAGATGGCAGTGGCTGTCGACCAGCACGCTCAACGCTGTTCCAGCGGCGGGGGCGTGATGGCGTTGCGGCTCTTCCAGTTGGCCAGCAGCAGGGTGCCGAAGCCCAGCACCAGCTCATCGACGAACGGAATCGGGTCCGGGATGAACAACGTCAGCACGAACAGGCCGGCGGTGAGCTTGAACAGGGTCGGGTAGCGCAGCCGGCGGGCCCATTGCAGTACCGGCAGCAGCATCGGGTTGGCCATGGCGTGAATCCTCGTGGGGGATATGCAAACGCTACCACGGGCCCAGCATTTCCCGATGCTGAATGGGTTACAGGAATGAGCAGGAAATGTGGAGATTCCGTTCAGGCAGCGCATGCTGCAATCTGGCCTGAGAACGTTGCGGATGGTCCGCAAGGAGCAGGTCATGAAAAGCACAACTACAACTGTCCTGGTCGCAGCGGGCGCGCTGCTGGTCGGTGGCATCGCCACCGCCGCCTTCATGAAGAGTGGCGACAAATCGCCGGATTCCATCAGCGCCGGAACCCCCAATGGTGAATCGCGCCTGGTCGACGGCAATGCCGCCGACGATGGCGCGCGTGGTGACAAGCTCGACCCGACCGCGCCGCGCGGCCTGGAGTACGCCGACGTGCTGAAGGTCGATCCGATCACCGAAAAGCAGAAGGCGTACGCTACCGTGATCGGCACTGACCCGGTGCGCGAGACCTCCACCACCCAGACCCCGCATGAGGTCTGCCAGGACGTGACGGTGCAGGAGCGCCTGCCGGAGCGTGATGGCAACGTCGGCGGCACCGTGGTCGGCGCTGTGGTTGGCGGCCTGCTCGGCAACCAGGTTGGTGGCGGCAACGGCAAGAAGGCCGCGACCGCCGCCGGTGCCGTCGCCGGCGGCTTCATCGGCAACCAGATCGACAAGCGCCATGTGGGTGGCCGCGTGGTCAACCGTACCGAACGCCAGTGCCATACCGAGACCGCCACCTCCGAGTCGAGCCGCGTCACCGGCTACAACGTGACCTACCGCAACGAGGACGGCACCACCGGCACCATGCGCATGGCCAGCAAGCCGGGCAACCGCATCGCCATGGGCAACACCGATGTGGTCAAGGGCTACAACGTGACCTACCGCTATGACGGCGCCGAGAAGACCGTGCGCATGGACAACAAGCCGGCCAGCGATCGCCTGCCGGTGGTCGATGGCCAGCTGGTCACGCAGACCGCTGCCGCCGGTGCCACTGCCGCAGCCACGCGCCAGTAATCCCGGCGCAGCACGCAGTACCTGACGGGCCGGCGCATGCCGGCCCGTTTCGTTGCGGCTGGCGATGTTCATCCGCGCAGGGAAGCAATCCTCCATCATGGATGCCCCCTTCGACATGGAGCCGGCATGAGCATCTTCGACCTGCGCATCGAAACCGAGCGGCTGATCCTGCGCCCGCTGCTGCGCGAGGACTACGAACCGTACCTGGCGTTCTGCGCCGACGAAGACACGATGCGCACTCTCGGTGGCGTGCAGCCGCCGTCGGTGGCCTGGCGCGGTTTCTGCAGCCTGGCCGGCGCCTGGCAGCTGTTCGGCTTCTCGATGTTCAGCGTGATCGAGAAATCCAGCGGCGACTGGATCGGGCGGATGGGACCGTGGCAGCCGCAGGACTGGCCGGGTACCGAGGTCGGTTGGGGCATCCGCCGTGCCAGTTGGGGCAGGGGCTATGCGCCGGAGGCGGCGGTCGCGGCGATCGACTGGGCCTTCGATACGCTGGGCTGGGACGAGGTGATCCACACCATCGCCGAGAACAACGACAACTCGCGGGCCGTGGCACGCAAGCTCGGCAGCACCCTGCTGCGCATGGGAGAGTTGCCGGCGCCTTACAACGACAAGCCCATGCAGATCTGGGGCCAGTCGCGCGAACAGTGGCGGCAGCGCACACGCTGAACATTGCCCGGTAGTGCCGGCCGCTGGCCGGCAATCTCCTTGCAGCAGGATTCATGCGATTGCCGTACAGCGGCCGGCACCACGGTATAGCCATGCTGCACCCGCGCTTGGCATTCACCGGCGTGCTTGCCAGACTGCACGCAGCCGGCCGCCGGCCGGATCCGAGGGAGCAGGCAATGGTGGAAGAGCGCGTCCCGTTGACGGTGCACGGCATGTCGGTGTCAGGCAATTGCCACAAGGTCCGCCTGCTGCTCGAGCAGCTCGGCAGCCGCTACCGCTGGGTGGAAGTGGACAGCGCCCATGGCCAGACCCACACCCCTGAGTTCCTCGCGCTCAATCCCAATGCGAAGGTGCCGCTGATCGTCCGCGACGATGGCCGCGTGCTGACTGAATCCAACGCGATCCTGTTCTGGCTGGCCGAAGGCACGCCCTACCTGCCCACCGATGGCTGGGAGCGTGCGCAGGCACTGAGCTGGATGTTCTTCGAGCAGTACACGCACGAGCCGTGCGTGGCGGTCGCGCGATTCATCCGCGGCTGGACCCCGCCTGAGTCGCCGCGCCGTGCCGAACTGCCACGCCTGCACGAGCGCGCCGCCGCCGCGCTGGCGGTGATGGAGCAGCATCTGCGTGAAGCGCAATGGTTCACCGGCAGCGGGTACGGCATCGCCGACATCGCGCTGTTCGCCTACACCGACGTTGCAGGCGAGGGTGGAATCAGCCTGCAGCCATTCCCGGAGGTGCGTGCCTGGCTGCAACGGGTGCGCGGGCAACCGCGCTTCCTGCCGATGCCGGCGGTGACCGCCGAGGTGCGCGCACGCTTTGAGGCCGCGTGACTCTCATCAAGGTGACCCCCACAGGGTAGCGCCTGGCCAACGCCGGGCGGAATGCAGCAACGACACGGAGGGTGTTCGATGTTCGCTGTGGTTCCAGATCCGATTCCCGCACGCATGCGCGTGCTCAACCGCGCCGACGTGTGCGACGCCAATTTCCTCGAAGCGGTGCGTGGCTGGCGCGGCACCCCGCGCCCGCGCCCGGCGCCGGATGCGCCGATCCTGCCGGGCAGCACGCTCACTGCCGCCGCGTTTGGCGAGCTGTTCGATTCGCAGCTGGCCAGCCGCCAGCTGGACCTGATGGCGCGCGCGCTGCGCGTGCAGAACAAGGTCTTCTACACCATCGGTTCGTCCGGCCACGAGGGCAACGCGCTGCTGGCGCGGGCCTGCCGGCATACCGACCCGGCATTCCTGCACTATCGCTCCGGAGCCTTCATGGCCGAGCGTTCGCGCCAGGTGCCGGGGATCGACCCGCTGCGCGATGCCGCGCTGTCCTTTGCTGCCAGCGCCGATGACCCGGCCAGCGGGGGGCGCCACAAGGTGTGGGGCAGCAAACCGTTGTGGGTGCTACCGCAGACCTCGACCATCGCCTCGCATCTGCCGAAAGCGCTGGGCACCGCGCTGGCCATCGAAAGTGGCAAGCGGCTGGGCCACGAACTGCCGATTCCGGCCGACAGCATCGTGCTGTGCTCGTTCGGCGACGCCTCGGCCAACCATGCCACCGCGCAGACCGCGTTCAATACCGCGATGTGGTCGGCCTACCAGAAGCTGCCGGCACCGGTCCTGTTCGTCTGCGAGGACAATGGCCTGGGCATCTCGGTGAAAACGCCTGAAGGCTGGATCGCCGAACGCTTCAGCCGCCAGCCGGGGCTCGACTATTTCTTCGCCGATGGTCTGGACCTGGCCACCGGACACGCCCAGGTGCAGGCCGCGGTGGAACACTGCCGGCGCACGCGGCGGCCGACCTTCCTGCATCTGCGTACCACGCGCCTGATGGGGCACGCCGGCACCGACTTCGAGGTGGAATGGCGCGCGTTGCCGGAGCTGTGTGCGGCCGAGGCGCAGGATCCGCTGCTGCGCTCGGCACAGATCGCGATGGAATCGGGCTGGATGGATGCGGCTGCCATCGAGGTGGCCTACGAGACGATGCGCGCGCGCTGCATGGCCGCCGCCGCCGATGCCGAAGGACGCCCGAAGCTGCAGTCGCTGCGGGAAGTGATGGAGCCGCTTGCGCCCTATACGCCGGCTGCGGTGCAGGCCGAAGCACGGCGCGAGGTGCCCGCCGGGACGCGTGAAGCGCTGTATGGCGGTGCGGAGGCCCTGCCCGAACGGCAGGCGCCGCGCCACCTGGCGATCCAGATCAACCATGCCCTGCAGGAACTGCTGGCGAAGTATCCGCAGAGCCTGTTGTTCGGCGAGGACGTCGCGCAGAAGGGCGGTGTCTACACCGTCACCAAGGATCTGTTGCGCCGCTTCGGCCCACGCCGGGTGTTCAACACCCTGCTGGACGAGACCATGATCCTGGGCATGGCGCAGGGCCTGGCCAACCTGGGCATGCTGCCGATTCCGGAGATCCAGTACCTAGCGTACCTGCACAATGCCATCGACCAGGTGCGCGGCGAAGCGTGTTCGCTGCAGTTCTTCTCCAACGACCAGTACCGCAACCCGATGCTGGTGCGGGTGGCCGGGCTGGGCTACCAGAAGGGCTTCGGTGGCCACTTCCACAACGACAACTCGATCACCGCGCTGCGCGACATCCCCGGGCTGGTGGTGGGCTGCCCGTCGCGTGGCGACGATGCGGTGATGATGCTGCGCACGCTGGCCGCACTGGCGCGGGTGGATGGACGCGTGGCGGTGTTCCTGGAGCCGATCGCGCTGTACATGAGCAAGGACCTGCACGAAGCGGGTGATGGCCAGTGGCTGTTCGACTATCCGGCACAGGGCCAGGCGCTGGTGCCGGGCGAGGGCCGGGTCTATGCGCCGGAGGCCGGCGACCTGGTGATCTATACCTATGGCAACGGCGTGCCGATGGCATTGCGCGCATCACGGGCGATCGAGCAGCAGCTGGGCTGGCAGGTACGGGTGGTCGACCTGCGCTGGCTGGTGCCGCTGGACGCCGGCTTCATCGCCGCCCAGGCTGCCAGCGCTCGGCGGGTGCTGGTGCTGGACGAAGGGCGCCACAGTGGCGGGGTGGGGGAGGGCGTGGTCACCGCGCTGGTCGAGGCGGGATTCGGCCATCTGCCGTTGCGCCGGGTCTGTGGTGCCGATACCTACACGCCACTGGCGGGGGCAGCAATGTTCGGGCTTCCAAGCGACAATGCGGTGATTGGCGCCGCCCTCGACCTGGCGCAGGAACCCTGATGCATGTGTGGATTGGCGGGAATGTTGTTGCCGGCGCCGCTGGCGTCGGCCGAGGCGCTGCAGGCGCAGGCGCTGGCCATGGGCCAGGCGCTGCACCACCGCGGGCCGGATGATGGCGGCAGCTGGGTCGATGCCGAGGCGGGCATCGCGCTGGCGCATCGGCGGCTGAGCATCCTCGACCTGTCCCCGCTGGGCCACCAGCCGATGGCCTCGGCCGACGGCCGCTACGTGATGGCCTACAACGGCGAGGTCTACAATTTCGCCGCCCTGCGCGAGGAACTGGAGCCGCTGGGGCATGCCTTCCGCGGCCATTCCGACACCGAAGTACTGCTGGCGGCGATCCTGCAATGGGGCGTGGAAGACACCCTGCAGCGCTGCAACGGCATGTTCGCCATCGCGCTGTGGGACCGCCACGAGCGTTGCCTGTGGCTGGCCCGCGACCGCGTCGGCAAGAAGCCGCTGTACTACGGCTGGGCCGGCGACACGCTGGTGTTCGGTTCGGAACTGAAGGCGCTCTGGCAGCACCCGGCGTTCGACAACGACATCGACCGCGATGCGCTCACATTGCTGCTGCGGCTCGACTACATTCCCGCGCCGCACAGCATCCACCAGCGCTGCTACAAGCTGATGCCGGGCCGCGTGCTGCGCCTGGACGCGGCGGCTGTGGCTGCAGGTGCCGCAGCACATCGCCCGGAACAGGCACAGCGCCCGTACTGGGATGCGCGCGCGCGCATGCAGGCGGCGTTGGCCGCTCCGTTCCAGGGCCGTATCGAGGACGCCGAGGAACAGCTGGACACGCTGCTGCGCGACGCGGTGGCGCTGCGCATGGTGGCCGATGTGCCGGTCGGCGTATTCCTGTCCGGCGGCACCGATTCATCGCTGGTGGCGGCGCTGATGCAGGCGCAGAGCGGGCAGCCGGTGCACAGTTTCAGCATCGGCTTCACCGACTCGGGGCATGACGAAGCGCCGCTGGCGAGGGAGCTGGCGGCCCACCTGGGCTGTGATCACACCGAGCTGTACGTCAGCGGCGCCGATGCGCTGGCGGTGGTACCGCAGTTGCCGGCGATGTTCGATGAGCCTTTTGCCGATGCGTCGCAGGTGCCGACCGCGCTGGTCGCCCGGCTGGCACGGCAGGGGGTGACCGTGGCGCTGTCCGGCGACGGTGGCGATGAGCTGTTCTTCGGCTACACCCGGTATGTACGCGCGCTGCGCAACTGGCAGATGCTCGGCCGCGTGCCGGGGCCGCTGCGGCGCTGGATGGGCGCACGCGCGCAGCAGCAGGGCGAGGCCTCGCGGACCGGTGGCCTGGCCGCGCTGCTGGCCGAGACCGGCGCACGTGGCATCGGCGACGTCTACCGCAACCGCATCTCGCGCTGGCGCGACCCGGCCGCGGCGGTGCCCGGCGCGCAGGCCGCCGGCAGCTTCTACGACCTGGCTGATCCGCTGCACGGCGCGGGTACGCCGGCCGATGCGATGATGCTGGCCGATTTCGTGACCTACCTGCCGGACGACCTGTTGTGCAAGGTCGACCGGACCTCGATGGCGGTCAGCCTGGAGGCACGCGCGCCGCTGCTGGATTGGCGCGTGGCCGAGTTCGCGTGGTCGTTGCCGTTGGGCTTCAAGCGCAGCGAAACCACCAGCAAGGTGCTGCTCAAGCGCGTGCTGGGCCGTTACGTGCCGCATTCGATGGTGCATCGTCCCAAGCGCGGCTTCGGCGCACCGGTCAGCGATTGGCTGAAGGGTGACCTGCGGCCCTGGGCCGAGGACCTGCTGCAGCCGGCGCGGCTGGAGCGTGAGGGCGTGCTGTCGGCGGCGGCGGTGCAGCCGTTTTGGCAGCAGTTCCTGGGAGGGCAGCGCAAGTGGCATACCCACCTGTGGAACGTGCTGATGTTCCAGGCCTGGCAGGCGCATTGGCGGCAGGTGCGCGCAGGCGTTGCGGGCGGTTGATCTTCACCGGCCTGCACGGGCCCGGCGACTAGGCTGGGCCTCCCGCACCGTGAGGAGTATGTCCCGATGTCCGTCCCCACCATCGCCGTGTTCGTCGGCAGCCTGCGCAAGGATTCCTGCAACCGCAAGCTGGCCCATGCGCTGGAGAAGATCGCCGGCGATCGCGCGCGCTTCCAGTACGTGCAGATCGGCGACCTGCCGCTGTACGACCAGGACTTCGACGCGCACTATCCGCCGCAGGGTACCCGGCTGAAGGACCAGGTGCGCGCCGCCGACGCGGTGCTGTTCGTGACCCCCGAGTACAACCGGTCGGTGCCGGGCGTGCTCAAGAACGCCATTGATATCGGCTCGCGCCCCTACGGTGACAGTGCGTTTGCCGGCAAGCCGGCGGCGGTGATCGGCGCCTCCATCGGCCTGATCGGTACCGCCGTGGCCCAGCAGCACCTGCGCAACAGCCTGGCCTTCCTGGACATGCACGTGCTGGGCCAGCCCGAGGCGTTCATCCACTTCAAGGATGGACTGATCGATGCCGACGGCACGATCCACAACGAGGGCACGCAGAAGTTCCTGCAGGGCTACGTTGACCGGTTCCTGGCGCTGATCGCGGTGCACGTGAAGGGCGACTGAGGCCGATGGGGTCAGCGCCCTCTGCTTCGCAGAGGGATCCGACCCCAGCCATGCCCGGGGTCGGATCCCGTCGCGCAGTGGCGGGCTCCGATCCCACGTCCAGCTGAGCGGGCCAGAGCCTGTACGTTGCACGGGATCCGACCCTGGTCGCCTGATCTGCGATAATGCTCTGCTCGGGCGCCGCAATGGCGCCTGTCGCAGGCAGTGCGACGCCCCCACGCCAGGCTGGCCAGGCGCCGGCGGATATCCCCCGTTTCTCCACGGCTTATCCACAGGCTTGTCCATGGCCGCCGGGGTCGGCGCATGCCTACACTCGTCTGGCCCACTTTTGCAGGAAACACCGCAGCATGTCCGCTCGTCCCGGCTTCCGTTCCAACCGCAGAGAGCGCGGTGATGGCTTCGATCGCGATCGCGACGAGTCGCGCATCGACCAGTTGCGGGTACCACCCCATTCGGTGGAAGCCGAGCAGGCGGTGCTGGGTGGCCTGATGCTGGCGCCCGAGGCGTATGACCGGGTCAACGACCAGCTGACCGAAGGCGACTTCTACCGTCGCGATCACCAGATGATCTACCGGGCGATCCGCGAGCTGTCCGAGCGCGAACGGCCGTTCGATGCGGTGACGCTGGGTGAGTGGTTTGAGTCGCAGGGCAAGATGGAACTGGTGGGCGACGGCGCCTACCTGATCGAACTGGCCAGTACCACGCCGTCGGCTGCCAACATCGTGGCCTACGCCGAGATCGTGCGTGACAAGGCGGTGCTGCGGCAGCTGATCCAGGTCGGCACCGACATCGTCAACGACGGTTTCCAGCCCGAAGGGCGTGACAGCAGCGAGCTGCTGGCCTCGGCGGAAAAGAGCGTGTTCGCCATCGCCGAACAGGGCGCGCGTGGCCGTACCGATTTCGTGGCCATGCCTGGTGCGCTGAAGGATGCCTTCGAGGAGCTGCGCAACCGCTTCGAGAACGGCGGCAACATCACCGGCCTGCCGACCGGTTACAACGATTTCGATGCGATGACCGCCGGCCTGCAGCCGACCGACCTGATCATCCTCGCGGCGCGCCCGGCAATGGGCAAGACCACCTTCGCGCTGAACATCGCCGAGTACGCGGCGATCAAGTCGAAGAAGGGCGTGGCGGTGTTCTCGATGGAAATGTCGGCATCGCAGCTGGCGATGCGCCTGATTTCCTCCAATGGCCGCATCAACGCGCAGCGCCTGCGTACCGGCCAGCTGGAAGACGAGGACTGGAGCCGCGTCACCAGCGCGATCAAGATGCTGAAGGAAACCAAGATCTTCATCGACGATACGCCGGGCGTGTCGCCGGAAGTACTGCGCTCCAAGTGCCGCCGCCTCAAGCGCGAGCATGATCTCGGCCTGATCGTGATCGACTACCTGCAGCTGATGAGCGTGCCGGGCAACAGCGAGAACCGCGCGACCGAAATCTCGGAGATCTCGCGTTCGCTGAAGGGCCTGGCCAAGGAACTGAATGTGCCGGTGATCGCGCTGTCACAGCTCAACCGCTCGCTGGAAACGCGTACCGACAAGCGCCCGGTGATGGCCGACCTTCGCGAGTCGGGCGCAATCGAGCAGGATGCGGACATGATCGTGTTCATCTACCGCGACGACTACTACAACAAGGAAAACTCGCCGGACAAGGGCCTGGCCGAGATCATCATCGGCAAGCACCGAGGTGGCCCGACCGGTTCGTGCAAGCTGAAGTTCTTCGGCGAGTACACCCGCTTCGACAACCTGGCCCACGATTCGGTCGGCTCGTTCGAATAACGGTCATGCCGGCCACTGGCCGGCAACCACCTTTCGGCCCGGTAAACCATTCGGAACGCAAAAATTCCGTATGTGGCGTGTAAATGACATGTAACGCGCCGCTTCTACGATTCCGCCGCTGCTGCCCTTCGACGCCGCCCTTCGGCGTCCAGCGTGCCCAAGGAATCCGCCTCCATGTCGTCCCACGCTCCGCTTCGCCGCAATCTGCTGGCCCTGCTGGTCTGTGCTTCGCTGCCGTCGCTCGCTGCCGCTGAAACCGCTCCCGACGCGCAGTCGGCGACCACCCTCGATTCGATCTCGGTGATCGGCCGCGGCGAAGCCCGCCAGGTGCAGCGCGTGACCGCCGAGGACATGAAGATCCTGCCGCCCGGTGCCAACCCGCTGAAGCTGCTGGCCAGCAAGCCGGGCGTGCACTTCGAGTCGGCCGATGCCACCGGCGCCTACGAATGGTCCACCACCATCAGCCTGCGTGGTTTCAACCAGAACCGCCTGGGCTACACGCTCGATGGCATCCCGCTGGGCAACATGGCCTATGGCAACAGCAACGGCCTGCACATCAGCCGTGCGGTGATCAGCGAGAACCTGGGCGGTGCCGAGGTGTCCACCGGCATCGGCGCGCTGGGCACGCCGTCCACCAGCAACCTCGGTGGCGTGTTCCAGTTCTATTCGATCGATCCGTCCACCGAGTACGGCGTGGTGCTGGCGCAGGGCTTCGGCAGTGACAGTGCGCGACGCAGCTATGCGCGCCTGGAGACCGGTGAGCACCAGGGCTTTGCTGCCTACCTGTCCGGCGTGTATTCGGAAGGCGACAAGTGGAAGGGCAAGGGTTCGCAGGAGCTGAAGCAGTTCAACGGCAAGGCCACCTACAACTTCGGAACGGACAGCAGGATCACCGCGCTGTTCAACGCTTCGCGCCGTGTCGAGGCGGACTACCAGGACCTGTCGCTGGAGATGATCGATCGCCTTGGCTGGGACTGGGACAACTACGCGCCGGACTGGGATCGCGCCGTCGCCGCGGCACGTGGGAAATTCAGCGGCGGCGTCAACAGCCCGTGGGATGCGTACTACTCCGGCCACGGCCTGCGCAATGACGACCTGTCCAGCATCGCCGGCGATTTCGGCCTGAACGAGTCGATGCGGTTGAAGGTCAATGTCTACAACCACAGCAACCGTGGCCAGGGCCACTGGTTCAGCCCGTCCAATCCGTCCAACCCGGGCACCAGCCGCGAGATTCCGATCTCGATCCGCACCACCGAGTACGCGATCGACCGTACCGGCGTGACCTCGGCGTTCACCTGGAACGTTGGTGGCCACGAACTGGAAGCCGGTCTCTGGTACGAGGACAACGGCCACAGCGTGCAGCGCAACTTCTACTACATCGACGGCCCGATCACCGACGACTTCTTCCTGCGCAACCCGGACCAGCGCGTGTGGCACCAGCGCTACACGACCATCACCCGCCAGTTCTACGTGCAGGACCGCTTCCGCCTGTTCGATGACCGGCTGACCATCGACATCGGTGCGAAGTCGCCGCACACCCGCACCAGCGTGCGCACGCCGCTGGGCAGCTATGCCAACAACAGCAGCCTGACCTCGAAGAAGGGCTTCCTGCCGCAGGCCGGCTTCAACTTCAAGCTCAACGAAGGCAACGAGATCTTCGGTTCGTTCGCCAAGAACATCGCGGCCTATGCGCTGGGCGTGGGCAGTCCGTTCAACGTGCCGCAGGCCGCCTTCGATGCCAGCGCGCAGAACCTGAAGCCGGAACAGTCGCGCACGATCGAGCTGGGTTGGCGTGGCTACGGCCGTGGCTATGAAGCCTCGGTTGCGGTGTACGACGTCAAGTTCGACAACCGCCTGCTGGCGATCGCACAGTGCGTGGGCATCCTCGGTTGCCCGGCGCTGTTCTCCAACGTGGGGTCGGTGACCAGCCGTGGCGCCGAGGCGACGCTGCAGCTGAAGCCGATGCAGGACCTGTCGTGGTCCAACGCACTGTCCTGGAATGACAGCACCTACGACAACGACTACGTGAACAACGGCGTGGTGCCGACCCGCGGCAAGAAGACCGTCGACACCCCGGAATGGATGTTCGCCAGCACCCTGGCCTGGACCCCGGGCCCGTGGGACATGCGCCTGTCGGCCAACCACGTGGGCAAGCGCTACGTGACCTACACCAACGATGTGTCGGTGCCGAGCTACTGGCTGGTCAACGCTTCGGTGGCCTATGACTTCGGCAAGCTCGGCCCGGCGCAGAACCTGACCGTGGCGTTGAACCTGACCAACCTGACCGACAAGCGCTACCTGTCCTCGATCAACACCAACGGCACCTACGCCGCCGACCCGACCCGCAGCCTGGCGACCATGCAGGTCGGTGCGCCGCGCCAGGTGATGGCTACCGCAACCGTGCGCTTCTGATGCGCGGGCCTGTCGATCCGGAACGCCGTCGTCGCCTGCTGCGCATGGCGTGGCAGGGCACGGGGGCGGCGATCGCGCTGGCGGCGATGCCGGGGCTGGCCACGGCCGGCCCACGGCCGCGGCTGGGGCGTGATCCGTTCACCCTCGGTGTCGCCGCCGGTGATCCGGATCCACAGGGGGCCGTGTTGTGGACGCGGCTGGCGCCGGACCCGCTCAACGGCGGCGGCATGCCGTCGCGGGCGGTGCCGGTGCGCTGGTTCGTGGCCGAAGACCCCGGCATGCGCCGGCTGGTGCAGCGGGGGACTGCGGCCGCGGTGCCCGAGCTGGCCCACTCGGTGCACGTGGAGGTCAACGGCCTGCGCCCAGGCCGCGACTACTACTACCGTTTTGCCTGCGACGGCGATGAGGAAAGCGCGGTCGGCCACTTCCGCACCGCGCCGCTGCTGGACACGCCGCTGCAGCAGCTGCGGCTGGCCCTGTGCACCTGCCAGGCCTGGAACAGTGGCTACTACCCGGTCCTGCGCGATATCGCGAAGAGTGATGTCGACCTGGTGCTGCATGCCGGTGACTACCTGTACGAGTACAGCCCGCTGCAGAACGCGCGTGGTCTTACGCTGGATGCCGAGCGCTTCAGTGGCGAGACCGTCAGCCTGGAGCGCTACCGTGACCAGTACGCGCTTTACAAACTCGATCCGGATCTTCAGGCCGCGCACGCCGCACACGCGTTCGCGGTGATCTGGGACGACCATGAAGTACAGAATGATTACTCCGGCATCCACCCGGAAAAACCCGGCGTATCAACGGAGGACTTCATCATCCGCCGCGCCGCCGCCTACCGCGCGTTCTACGAGCATCTGCCGATGCGCAGCACACCTGCGGGCAACGGCGGCCTGCGCGTGCATCGGCGCCTGCGTTACGGCGATCTGGCACAGCTGACCCTGCTCGATTGCCGCCAGTTCCGCCCGGCCAATCCCTGTGGCGTGGGCGAGTCGCCACGCTGTGATGCTGCACTGGACCCGCGCATGAGCATGCTCGGCACGGGCCAGGAGGCGTGGTTCGCGCAGTCGATGGCGGCCGCGCAGGGCACGCGCTGGAACGTGGTGGTGCAGCAGTTGCTGATGGCGCAGCTGCGGCTGGACGGCGGCACGCCACGCGAGCGCTTCTGGAATGACGCCTGGGATGGCTATCCCGCCGCACGTAACCGGCTGCTGCAGGCGATGCAGGCAGGCGGGCAGGGCAATGCCATCGTGCTGGGCGGCGACTGGCATTCCACCTTCGTCAACGACCTGAAGCTGGATTTCGACGCGGCCAGTGCGCCGGTCGTAGCCACCGAATTCATCGCTCCGGCGATCAGCAGTGGCGGCGACGACACGCCCTACGGGCCGTACTACGGGCCGTCGATTCCGCAGAACCCGCATATCCGCTATTTCGACGGTGACCGCCGTGGCTGGTGGAAGCTCCAGCTGAACCGGCAGACCGTGGATGCGGAACTGCGCTTCGCCGACAGTGTGCTGCGTGCGGACGCTGCGGTGCGCACCGCGGCGCGTTTCCAGGTGACCCACGGCCGTCCGGGCGCGGTCCCGGTGTAAATCCCTGCGGTTGTGCCGGCCGCTGGCCGGCAACCTCCTGAATCTCCGGTTTCCCCACCATCGGTTTCATCGCTCCCAGCCCGGGTTTCGTCGCAAACCGTTTGCGGGCGGCCAGGGTGGGGCGCCAAGGTGTCCGCAGGCGGCAGGGTGCCGCCCCAAGGAGACCGTGATGAAGACCCTGTTCGCGCTCGGTGTGTGGTGCCTGCTGTTCGTGCTGTGCTGGCCGCTGGCGATTCTCGCCCTGATCGCGTGGCCGTTCGTGTGGCTGCTGAGCCTGCCGTTCCGCCTGGTCGGCATCACTTTCTCGGCGCTGTTCGCCTTCCTGCGCGCGCTGTTCATGCTGCCGGCACGCCTGCTCGGTGACCGGGCGGTGGCTGCATGAGGACGGTGCTGCTGGTCGGTCTGGTCCTGCTTGCGGGGCCGGTACTGGCCGCGCCTCCAGCGCCGCCCTCGGTGTGGCTGGAACGCCAGCAGACCGCCGCGGCTGACGAGGCGAACGCTGCAGCGGTCTCTGTGCAGAAGGCCAAGGAGCGCTGCAGGGTCGCGAAGGAATGGAAGGTCGGCGATACGGTTGTGCAGCACAGGGTCTGTGAGGATCCACCGAAGAAGCCAGCCGGAAAGGTGTAGCGCCGAGCCTGTGCTCGGCTCTACATCACGCTGCCTCTGCGCGCAACGCCGCCTGCACGGCCGGTCGCGCGTTGATCCTGCGGACATAGGCAGGCAGCGCCGGCCACGCCGCCAGATCGATGGAGAAGAAGCGGCACCAGCCAAGCACCGTGAAAAGATAGGCATCGGCGACGCTGAAGTCTGGTCCCATGAGGAAGTCCTGCGTTGCCAACGTCTCCTGCAGCAGGTCGAAACGCTTGAACAGCTTCTGCCGGAAGAAGGCCTTGGCCGCTTCCGGCAGATCGGCGTTGAACAGCGGCGCCGAGCCGGCGTGGATCTCGCTGGTCACGAAGTTCAGCCATTCCTGCAGTCGTACCCGCTCCCAGCTGCCGACGGGTGGGGCCAGCGCGCATCCGGGTTTCAGGTCGGCCAGGTACTGGACGATGGCCGGGCCTTCGGTCAGCACCTGCCCGTCATCCAGTTCCAGCGCCGCGACATAGCCTTTGCGGTTGATGGTGCGGAAATCGCGGCCATCCGCGGTCTGCTTGGTGGTGTTGTCGACCTTGACCAGCTCGAAGGGCAGGCCAAGCTCACGCAGCACGATATGGGGCGACAGCGAGCAGGTGTAGGGCGCGTAGTACAGCTTCATGGACGGTCTCGAGGGAGAAAGGACGGCCGGGTCAGCCGGTACGAGGCAGTCTGCTGTGCGAGCTGTATCCGGTAAAATCAATCTTCGATTTTCCTTCCATAAGCTGGGCTACTGCCTGTCATGATGAATCTTGCCCACTGGCGCCTGCTGGTTGCGGTGGCCGACGAGGGAACCATCTCGCGTGGCGCTGACCGGGTCGGCATCAGCCAGTCCGGTGCCAGCCAGGCTCTGGCCCAGCTGGAGTCCTCCCTGGGGTTTGCGGTGTTCGTGCGCGAGCGGCGCCAGGTGGAGATCACCGCGCTCGGGCAGCGGGTGATCGAACACGCACGCATCATGCTGGGCGGCCTGCAGGCGATCCGTGCGCTGGCCGATGACAGCCAGGGGTTCAGTGGCGCACGCATCCGTCTGGCGACCTTCCCGTCACTCGTTTCCAGCGTGCTGCCAGCGCTGCTGCGGGATTTCCAGCGCCGCCACCCGGGCATCGAGGTGGTGATCGTGGAGGGTACGGACGAGGAGGTCGAGCGCTGGCTCGAATCGGGCACGGTCGATGCCGGCGTGGTGATGAACCCCGCTGCCGATCGCGTCCCGTTGATGCTGGGCAGCGATGGGTGGATGGCGGTGCTGCCGCAGGCGCATCCGCTGGGGCGTCGCGCCACGGAAAGCGGGGTGGCCTTGAGCGAGCTGGCGGGCGAACCCTTCATCCTCGCAACAGGGGGCTGTGCGGTGAACGGTCAGCGCCTGATGGCGGACGCTGGTCTACAGCTGAGCGACGTACGGGTGACCGTGCGCGACTGGGCCAGCGCGTGCGTGCTGGCGCGCGAGGGACTGGGCGTCTCGCTGGTGCCGGAATCGACGTTGCCGGACGATCTCCACGGCCTGCGCGTGCTGCCGGTGAAGCCGGCCATCCGTCGATTGTTTGGCCTGGTCTGTTCGCCGGCGGGTCGCGCATCGCGTGCAACGCAGGTCTTCATGCAGGAGCTGGCCACGGCCGTTGCGGGCAGTGCGTCTGGATCAGCGTGAGCCCGCTACCGGCGGGGAGCCCGAGCGTGGGGGCGCCAGCTTCCCGGCAGGGTTGCGGGCAACAAAAAACCCCGCCGAGGCGGGGTTTTTCGTTTGCAGGCGCGTGCCGACCAACGGTCGGCACCTACCATGATGCAGATCAGTTCGCCTTGTGGATGGCGCGCTTGCTGACCGCCATCGCCGCGTCGTGGATCACTTCCGACAGCGACGGGTGGGCGTGGCAGATGCGGGCCAGGTCATCGGCCGAGCCGCTGAATTCCATGGTCAGCACGCCTTCGTGCACCAGCTCGGAGACGTTGGCGCCGACCAGGTGCATGCCGAGGATGCGATCGGTTTCGGCATGGGCCAGGATCTTCACGAAGCCTGCCGGCTCGATCATCGCCACGGCACGGCCGTTGGCGGCGAACGGGAAGCTGCCAGCCTTGTACGGAATACCTTCGGCCTTCAGCTGCGCTTCGGTCTTGCCGACCCAGGCCAGTTCCGGCTCGGTGTAGATGACCCACGGGATGGTGTCGAAGTTGACGTGGCCCGGCAGGCCGGCGATCAGCTCAGCCACCGCGATGCCTTCCTCGAAGCCCTTGTGCGCCAGCATCGGGCCGCGCACGCAGTCGCCGACCGCCCACACGCCGTTGACGCCGGTGTGGCAGTGCGCGTCGACTTCGATCTGGCCGCGCTCGTTGATCTTGACGCCGGTGCCTTCGGCCAGCAGGCCCTTGGTGGCGGCGCGACGGCCAACGGCCACCAGCAGCTTGTCCACGGTCAGGGTCTTTTCGCCTTCGCTGTCGGTGTAGGTGACAACGACTTCCTTCTTCTTGCCCTTGCCGGTGATCTCGGTCTTGGAGACCTTGGCGCCGAGGCGGATGTCCAGGCCCTGCTTCTTGAATTCCTTGGCAGCGGTCTTGGCCACTTCGGCGTCGGCCACGGCCAGGAACTCCGGCAGTGCTTCCAGGATGGTGACTTCAGCGCCCAGGCGCTTCCACACGCTGCCCAGTTCCAGGCCGATCACGCCGGCGCCGATCACCGCCAGGCGGTTCGGCACTTCGGTGAAGTCCAGGCCGCCGACGTTGTCGACGATGGTCTCGCCGTCGAACTTGGCGAACGGCAGTTCGATCGAATCCGAACCGGCGGCGATGATGACGTTGGTGCCCTTCAGCTCGACGATGGAACCGTCATGCTGGGTGACCTTGACCACGTTGCCCGGCTGCAGTTCGCCAAAGCCGTAGTAGGCGGCGACCTTGTTGGCCTTGAACAGCATGCCGATGCCGCCGGTGAACTGCTTGACGATCTTGTCCTTGCGGCCAACCATCGCCTCGACGTCGATCTTGGCATCCTTGAAGCTGATGCCGTGGTCGCCAAAGATGTGGCCCATGTTCCAGAACTGGCGCGAGGAATCCAGCAGCGCCTTGGACGGGATGCAGCCCACGCGCAGGCAGGTGCCGCCCAGCGCCGGCTTGCCGTCCTTGCCCAGCGCTGCGTCGATGCAGGCGGTCTTCAGGCCCAGCTGGGCCGCGCGGATGGCAGCGTGGTAACCGGCCGGGCCGGCACCGATGACGACGACGTCGAATTGTTCAGCCATTGAATTATTCCTTGATGCATTACCAGAACCCCTCCGCGCAGGCGCGGAGGGGCGGGAGGTTTCTTACAGGCCGAACAGCATGCGGCCCGGGTTTTCCAGCTGGTTCTTGATGTCCACCAGGAACTGCACCGAGTCCTTGCCGTCGATGATGCGGTGGTCGTACGACAGCGCCAGGTACATCATCGGCGCGATCACGACCTGGCCGTTCTGGGCGATCGGACGCTCCTTGATGGCGTGCATGCCCAGGATGGCGCTCTGCGGCGGGTTGATGATCGGGGTCGACAGCAGCGAACCGAAGGTGCCGCCGTTGGTCACGGTGAAGGTGCCGCCCTGCAGTTCTTCCAGGCTCAGCTTGCCGTCACGAGCCTTCTTGGCGTAGTCGGCGATGGTCTTCTCGATGTCGGCGAACGACATGCGCTCGACGTTGCGCAGCACCGGCGTGACCAGGCCCTTCTCGGTCGACACGGCGATCGAGATGTCCGAGTAGCCGTGGTAGATGATGTCGTCGCCGTCGATCGAGGCGTTGACCAGCGGGAAGCGCTGCAGCGCGTTGGCAGCGGCCTTCACGAAGAAGCTCATGAAGCCCAGCTTGATGCCGTGAGCCTTGACGAACTCGTCCTGCAGTTCCTTGCGCGCCGCCGAGACCTTGGACAGGTCGACTTCGTTGAAGGTGGTCAGCATGGCGGTGGAGTTCTTCGACTCCATCAGGCGCTCGGCGATGCGCTTGCGGATGCGGGTCATCGGCACGCGTTCTTCCGGACGTGCGCCACCGGCCTTGCCGGCGCCGCCGTTGCGGGCGAAGTTGACGATGTCTTCCTTGGTCACCGCGCCGCGACGGCCGGTGCCGTCGACGTCGGCCGGGTTCACGCCTTCGGTGATGGCGGTGAAGCGGGCGCCCGGCGGCAGCGCGTCGGCGGCCGACTTGGCAGCCGGGGCCGGAGCAGCGGCAGCGGCCGGAGCCGCGGCGGCCGGGGCAGCAGCGGCAGCCGGAGCGGCTTCAGCGGCCGGGGCCGGGGCAGCAGCGACGGCGCCTTCCTCGATGATCGCCACGACCTGGCTGGAGGTCACGGTCGAGCCTTCGGCGAACTTGATTTCCTTGAGCACGCCGTCGACCGGCGACGGCACTTCCAGGACGACCTTGTCGGTTTCCAGGTCAAGCAGGTTTTCGTCGCGCTTGACGGCGTCGCCCACCTTCTTGTGCCAGGTGGCGATGGTGCCGTCGGCGACGGATTCGGGCAGTACCGGGGCTTTGACTTCGGTGGCCATTGCGGGAGCTTCCTGGTTTGTCTTCTAAATAGGGGGAGGATTATTCAGCGAACGTGTCGTTGAACGGGTTGACCAGTGCATCGGCGACCAGCTGCTGCTGTTCGCGGACGTGGTCAGCCATGTGACCGGCAGCCGGCGAAGCCGAACGTGCGCGACCGGCGTAGTGCAGGTTCTGGCCATCGGCCAGGCAGAACTGCAGGTGGTGGCGGATCTGGTACCACGCACCCTGGTTCTGCGGTTCTTCCTGCGTCCACACCACGTCGGTGGCCTTGCCGTACTTCTTCAGTTCGGCAGCCAGCAGCGCACGCGGGAACGGGTACAGCTGCTCCACGCGGATGATCGCCACGTCGTCCTGGCCACGCTTGGTCTGGTCTTCCAGCAGGTCGTAGTAGACCTTGCCCGAGCACAGCACCACGCGCTTGACCTTCTTGGCGTCCGCGTTGGCGTCGCCGATCAGGTGCTGGAACTCGCCGTTGGCCAGTTCGTCCAGGGTCGACACGGCCAGCTTGTGGCGCAGCAGCGACTTCGGCGACATCACCACCAGCGGCTTGCGGGTGGTCAGGTGCAGCTGGCGGCGCAGCATGTGGAAGGCCTGTGCCGGGGTCGACGGCACCACCACCAGCATGTTCTCCAGCGCGCACAGCTGCAGGAAGCGCTCCAGGCGCGCCGAGCTGTGTTCCGGGCCTTGGCCTTCATAGCCATGCGGCAGCAGCAGGGTCAGGCCGGAGATGCGGCCCCACTTGGCTTCACCGGCGGCGATGAACTGGTCGATCACCACCTGGGCGCCGTTGGCGAAGTCGCCGAACTGGCCTTCCCAGATGCACAGCGTGTTCGGATCGGTGGTGGAGAAACCGTACTCGTAGGCCATCACCGCTTCTTCGCTCAGCAGCGAATCGATGACGGTGGCCTTCTCCGGCGAATCCACCAGCTGCCGCAGCGGCATGTAGTAGTTGTCGGTCTTCTGGTCGTGCAGGATCGCGTGGCGGTGCGTGAACGTACCGCGGCCCACGTCCTGGCCGACCAGGCGCAGTGCATGGCCTTCGTCGAGCAGGGTGGCGTAGGCCAGGTTCTCGGCAAAGCCCCAGTCGCCCGGGATCTCGCCGGCGGCCATCTTGCGGCGGTCGTCGTAGACCTTGGCCACGCGCGAGTGCAGCTGCACTTCGTCCGGAATGGTGTTGATCAGCTTGGCCAGCTCGACCAGCTTGTTCTTCTCGACCTTGGTCGAGACCGGGTCGGACAGCTTGCCTTCCAGCAGCTTCGGCCAATCGACGAACAGCGGGCTGGTCGGCGGGGTCTTCTCGACCTTGGCCAGCTCGGTGGTCACTTCACCGGCGTCCAGCTTCTCGCGGTAGGCATCGACCATCGCCTTGCCGGCGCCGGCGGCGATCACGCCCGCCTTTTCCAGCTGCTCGGCGTACATCTCGCGGGTGGTGGCGTGCTTGCGGATCACCTGGTACATCAGCGGCTGGGTGATCGCCGGTTCGTCGGCCTCGTTGTGGCCCCAACGGCGGTAGCACATCAGGTCGATGACCACGTCCTTGGCGAACGTCTGGCGGAACTCGAAGGCCAGCTGTGCGGCGAACACCACCGCTTCCGGATCATCGCCGTTCACGTGCAGCACCGGTGCGGCGATCATCTTCGCCACGTCGGTGGCATAGCGCGTGGAACGCGTATCCAGCGGGTTGGAGGTGGTGAAGCCGACCTGGTTGTTGACCACGATGTGCACGGTGCCGCCGACGGCGAAGCCGCGGGCCTGCGACATCTGGAACAGTTCCATGACCACGCCCTGGCCGGAGAAGGCCGCGTCGCCGTGGATCAGGATCGGCATGACCTGCTTGCGTGCGGTGTCCTTGCGGCGCTCCTGGCGCGAACGCACGGAACCGGCCACGACCGGGTCGGCGATTTCCAGGTGCGACGGGTTGAACGCCAGCGCCAGGTGCACCGGGCCGCCATCGGTGGCGACGTCGGCGGAGAAGCCCATGTGGTACTTCACGTCACCGGCCGACGCGTGCTCGTCGTGCTCGAACTTGCCTTCGAATTCGTCGAACAGCTTGCGCGGGTTCTTGCCCAGGGTGTTGACCAGCACGTTCAGGCGGCCGCGGTGGGCCATGCCGATCACCACGTCCTTGACGCCATCCTTGCCGGCACTGCGGATGATGGTGTCCATCATCGGGATCAGCGAGTCGCCGCCTTCAAGCGAGAAGCGCTTCTGGCCGACGTACTTGGTGTGCAGGTAGCGCTCCAGGCCTTCGGCCGCGGTCAGGCGCTCCAGGGTGCGGCGCTGGGTGTCAGCGTCCAGCTGGTAGTTGCCACCGGCCGCTTCCAGCTTCTTGTAGATCCACTGGCGCTGCTCGACCTCGGAGATGTGCATGAACTCTGCACCGATCGAGCCGGTGTAGGTCGCCTTCAGGCGCGCCAGCAGGTCGCGCAGCTTCATGCGCGGCTGGCCGCCGACGCCGCCGGTGCTGAACTCGCTGTTGAGGTCGCCATCGGACAGGCTGTGGAACGGCAGGCCCAGGTCCGGGGTGTTGACCGGCGCGGCCAGACCCAGCGGATCGAGGCGGGCGTCCAGGTGGCCGCGCGAGCGGTAGGCGGTGATCAGACGACCGACATTGCGCTCACGCTCGTCGCCCGCACCGTTACCGGTGCCGGCTTTCAGCGCATCCTTGGCCGCGTCCGCGATGTGGGAGATGACGGCCGAGTGCGGAATGTCACCTGCTTCGCGGCCCTTGAAGCCGTCGAAGTAGGTTTTCCATTTGGGATCGACACTATCCGGGGAGACCAGGTACTGCTCGTACAGGTCCTCGACATAGGAGGCGTTGCCGCCGGCGAGTTGCGAAGATTGCGCAAACTGCTTCAGTTGATTGTCCACGATGGAGGGTGTTGATTCGCTTTGTGGGGTATGGCTTCAGAAGGACCCGGCAGGAAGATGAATAGCCCTGCGCGGGCGCGTTCAAACAGCCAAATTGTACCCCCAACCGGACACGAAGGGGCACCACCACAGGCATCCCGCGTCCGCCGGTGCCGGTTCCAGACAGGTTGGGTCAGCCGTGCCGACTCAGATGCCGAGCGCACGCAGTTCGCTGCAATCGCGCGAACGGTCCCAGACACGCTGCAATTGCTGCTCGAACGGCTGCGAACGTGCTGGCAGCGCGATGCCGGCCTCGCCGTCGAGGCGATGGCCGATCAGACGAAAGTAGAAGTCGCCCGCATCGTTGAGCAGGCAGGCCGAGGCCAGCGCGCGGTCGACCGGATCGCTGACCTCGCGGAACTGGATCACGCTTGGCAGGCGCTGGGCCAGCGCCAGCAGCGGCGCGCCGGCAGCGGCGATCGCGGCGGCGTCGTGCACGATCACCCGCAGCTGCTTGTCGTGGCGGGCGGTGACGAAGCGGCGCAGGGCGGCCTGTACCGGGGGCGCGTCGAGCAGGCCCGGGTCCAGCTGGCGGCTGTGCAGCCACAGCTGACGACGGGCGCGGTGGATGATGGCCGTGGTGATCGCCACCGCCTCGGCGCGGCTGTCGATGGCGCTGGCCGCGCCCAGCCGGCGGCGCATCTGCTGGTGCCCGATGCCGGCTTCCTCGAACACCTCGCCCTCGGGCAGGAAGCCCTGGCGTGCATAGAAGTCGCGGGCGGGCAGCTGGGCATGCAGGTGCAGCTCGGCCAGGCCGAGCCGGCGCCCGGCTTCGACCAGTGCCGCCAGCAGGGCCTCGCCGACCCCGTTGCTGCGATGGCTGGCCAGCACGGCCATGCGGCCGATGCGGCCGTCCGGGGCCAGCCGGCCGGTGCCGACCGGCTGGTCGTCACTGTCCAGCGCCAGCACATGGGCGCTGACCGGGTCCAGTGCATCGCGTTCCAGCTCGGCGGCGATGCCCTGCTCCTGCACGAACACGCGTTGGCGCACCTCGTGGATGGCGGCGTGGGCATCGGCGTGGCTGACCTGCTGGACCCGGATCATGGCGGTGGCTCAGGCCCGGCCGGCGCTGTCGTCTTCTTCGTCGTCCTCGAAGTTGACGATGACCTCGATACCGTCGTCGTGCACGGTCACGGAGTGGACATCGTCGGACACCGCTTCAGCGTCGATCGCATCCACGCGGTCGCGGCCTTCGACGACCTCGCCGAGCACCACGGCATCCTCGCCGTCTTCCTCGTCTTCGGCCTCGTATACCTCATTCGGGTCGATCAGCTGGAACACACCACCGACCAGCAGTTGCTGGACCACGGCACGGCCCTTGTCGGACAGGCCGCGATAGGCGGCGGCGTCGAGTTGCTCGGCACCGGCCAGGCGCTGCGCGTCCTTCACCGGCAGCGCGAAGTCCTGGCCGCTGACGTAAAGGCTGGCGCCACGCTTGGCCCGGCGCCAGGCCAGGCGGGCCCACGGGTGGCGCTGCAGCAGCAGGCCCGAGGCCAGCGCTTCGACCACTTCCTCCGCGGCCGGTGCGGCCTGGTGGGCCATCACTTCGCCGGCGGCGCGGTAGGTGGTGATGAAGCGGCCGAACCAGTCGCCCAGCTTGTCCGGGTCATTCATGCGGATGGCGTTGAGGGCGGTGATCACCCGTGCCATCGCCACCGTGTCGATTTCGTTCGGGTCGGCCGGCACCTTCAGGTCGGCATCCTGGTAGCGGATGTTCTCGTCGGCATCGGCGATCAGGGTGTCCAGGTAGTCGCTGATCAGCTCGGCCGACGCCGGTGCGCGCATGCCGAACGAGAAGGTCAGGCACGGGTCTTCGGCGACGCCGTGGTGCGGCACGTTCGGCGGCAGGTACAGCATGTCGCCCGGCGCCAGGACCCAGTCGTGGGTGGGTTTGAACACCTTCAGCAGCTTCAGCTCCACGTCCGGGCGGAAGCCCAGCGGCGGCTGCTTGCCCTTGATCGATTCGCTGGCGTCGATCTGCCAGCGGCGGTGGCCATGGGCCTGCAGCAGGAACACGTCGTACTGGTCGACGTGGGCGCCGACCGAGCCGCCGGTGGCGGCGAAGCTGATCATCACGTCATCCATGCGCCAGCGCGGCAGGAAGCTGAAGTGCTCGATCAGGGCGCGCACGTCCGGGTCCCACTTGTCCACGTCCTGCACCAGCAGGGTCCAGTCGTGGTCGGGCAGGGCGGGGAACACGTCTTCCTGGAACGGGCCGGTACGCACGCGCCAGCCGTCCTGGGTCTTGTCGTGCTCGATCAGGCGTGCCAGCACGCCTTCTTCGCAGGCCAGTCCGGCCAGGTCTTCCGGCTGCACCGGGGTCTGGAAGTCCGGGAAGGCATTGCGGATCAGCAGCGGGCGCTTCTGCCAGAAGTCGCGCAGGAAGGTGGCCGGCGCCATGCCCAGCGGCTGGCCGGGGCGGGCGGTGACTTCGATCAGGGGGGCGGAGGACTTGCGGGCGGCCATGGGGGAATCCTTGCAGCGGAAAGCGGGAGGGGCGGCACGGCGGGCCGCCTGAGATCTCCATTGTCCGCCGTTCGTGGGGATTGCGCACGTGCGCGGGTTTGTCGCGGGATGTCCGGCCAACGGCGGAGCCCCTCGTGGCGACATCTTGGTAGGGTCGACTGTTAGTCGACCGTCTTCATGAGCTGGGCCGGGCGGGTGGGCCATGCAGGGGACGCTGCAAGTACGTCCCTGTAAGCTCGATGGCGCCATCCATGGCGCCAACGCCCCTGCATGACCCACCCGCCCGGCCCCTGACAGTTTCCTGCGGGGGCCGCCACGGAATGGAAGAAGAAAAGCAAGGCAAAAGCGGATCGCGCGCTGCGCTTGCTCATGCTCCTGACCCCATCGGACAAACAAAAGAGGGACGCGGCGAAGCCGCGTCCCTCTTTCAAATTCCGTCCCGACAACCCAATGCTCTTCGATCCGTCACCGGGAATCTGTCAGAGGTGGGACGGGTTGGGTTCGCGGGGGTGTCCGCGGCATGGATGCCGCGGCCAAGCCCCCAAGGACGGGTTCACGGCGTCCCCCGCGAACCCAACCCGCCCCGCCAAGCACGGCATAACCCAGAGCCGCCTTTGACGTTGCAGTTGCTGTTGCCGTTGCCGTTGCCGTTGCAGTAAAGCCTGCCGCAGGCGGCGCCCGCGACCGCCGCCGCAAAGGAAACCCTTAAATCTTCTTCGCCAGCGACTCGGCCAGGCCGGTGTAGCTGCCCGGGGTCATCTCCAGCAGGCGCTGCTTCGCATCCGCCGGCAGCTCCAGCCCCTGCACGAACGCACGCATCGACTCGGCGGTGATGCCCTGGCCGCGGGTCAGCGCCTTCAGCTGCTCGTACGGGTTCGGCAGGCCGTGGCGGCGCATCACCGTCTGCACGGCCTCGGCCAGCACTTCCCAGGCCGCGTCCAGATCGGCGTCCAGGCGCTGCGGGTTCACTTCCAGCTTGCCCAGGCCCTTGGCCAGCGAATCCAGTGCCACCTGGCTGTGGCCGAACGCGGTACCCAGCGCACGCAGCACGGTGGAATCGGTCAGGTCACGCTGCCAGCGGCTGATCGGCAGCTTCGCGCTGAAGTGCTCGAACAGCGCGTTGGCGATGCCGAAGTTGCCTTCCGCATTCTCGAAATCGATCGGGTTGACCTTGTGCGGCATCGTCGACGAGCCGACTTCGCCTTCCTTCAGGCGCTGCTTGAAGTAGCCCAGCGAGACGTAGCCCCAGATGTCACGGGCCAGGTCGATCAGGATGATGTTGGCGCGGCGTGCAGCGTCGCCGATCTCGGCGATGTTGTCGTGCGGCTCGATCTGCGTGGTGTACGGGTTGAACACCAGGCCCAGGCCGGTCACGAAGCGCTCGGCGAAGGCCGGCCAGTCCACGTCCGGGTAGCTGGCGATGTGGGCGTTGTAGTTGCCGACCGCGCCGTTGATCTTGCCGGTCAGTTCGACGGCGGCGATCTGCCTGCGCTGGCGCTCCAGGCGGGCGACCACGTTGGCCAGTTCCTTGCCCAGGGTGGTCGGCGAGGCGGTCTGGCCGTGGGTACGCGACAACATCGGCTGGCCGGCCTGGGCGTGGGCCAGGCTGCGCAGGGCGCTGGCGATGCCGTCCAGGGTCGGCAGCAGCACTTCGCGGCGCGCCTGTTCCAGCATCAGGCCGTAGCTGAGGTTGTTGATGTCTTCGCTGGTGCAGGCGAAATGCACGAATTCCAGCGCCGGGGCCAGCTCGGCGTCGTCCTTCAGCTGTTCCTTGATGAAGTACTCCACCGCCTTGACGTCATGGTTGGTGGTGCGCTCGATCTCCTTCACGCGTGCGGCCTGGGCCGGGCTGAAGCGGGCGGCCAGCGCGCGCAGGCGGGCGATGGCCGCGCCGGAGAACGGCGCCAGCTCGACGATGCCCGGTTCGGCGGCCAGGGCCAGCAGCCATTCCACCTCGACCGTGATGCGGGCCTTGATCAGGCCGTACTCGGAGAAGATCGGGCGCAGGGCGTCGACCTTGCCGGCATAGCGGCCATCGAGCGGGGACAGGGCGAGCAGGGCGGAATCGGACATGTCGGCAGGGCTGGGACGAGCGGCGGGGCCGATATTCTACGACGTGCCGGTGAGGTAGTGCCGGCCGCTGGCCGGCTACCACGCCCGGCCCACGATTCCATGGAGTGCCGGCCAGCAGCCGGCACTACCCCTTGCGCGTGCAGGACGGCCGTGCAGACGGAACGATCTGGCCCGTCCTCGTCATCCCACGCTACCGGCAAGGGAGTATCGTTGGCACAGCCGCCAGCCCGGGAAGCGACACCCTGCCAGCCGCCGCTTCCCTTTCCCCAACTGAAGTAGTGCGGAGTAGATGCAATGAGCAAAGCTGCAAGCAAGGGTGCCACCCCGGGATTCCGGATCGAACATGACAGCATGGGCGAGCTGCAGGTGCCTGCCGACGCCCTGTGGGGCGCGCAGACCCAGCGTGCCGTGCAGAATTTCCCGGTGTCGGGCCAGCGCATGCCGCGTGGTTTCATCCGTGCACTGGGCCTGGTCAAGGGCGCTGCCGCCGGCGTCAACGCCGAGCTGGGCCATCTGCCCAAGACCGTGGCCAAGGCCATCCAGACCGCTGCCGCTGAAGTGGCAGCCGGCAACTGGGACGCGCAGTTCCCGATCGACGTCTACCAGACCGGTTCGGGCACCTCCTCGAACATGAATGCCAACGAGGTCATCGCCACCCTGGCCAATCGTGCTGGCAAGGCCGGCAAGACCGCGGTGCACCCCAATGACCACGTCAACCAGGGGCAGAGCTCCAATGACGTGATCCCGACCGCGTTGCGCGTATCGGCGGTACTGGCGGCGCATGAGCAGCTGCTGCCGGCGCTGGTGCACCTGCGCAAGACCCTGGACAAGAAGGGCCGCAGCCTGCGCAAGGTGGTCAAGACCGGCCGCACGCACCTGATGGATGCGATGCCGCTGACCTTCGAGCAGGAGTTCGGCGCGTGGTCGGCACAGCTGGCCTCGGCACAGGAACGCATCGAAGACAGCCTCAAGCGTGTGCGCCGGCTGCCGCTGGGTGGCACCGCCATCGGTACCGGCATCAATGCCGACCCGCGCTTCGGCGCGCAGGTGGCCAAGGCGCTGAAGCAGCAGACCGGTTTCAAGTTCGACAGCGCCGAGAACAAGTTCGAAGGCCTGGCCGCGCAGGATGATGCCGTGGAACTGTCGGGCCAGCTCAATGCACTGGCCGTGGCGCTGATCAAGATCGCCAATGATCTGCGCTGGATGAACGCTGGTCCGCTGGCCGGGCTGGGCGAGATCGAACTGCCGGCGCTGCAGCCGGGCAGCTCGATCATGCCGGGCAAGGTCAACCCGGTGATTCCGGAGGCGACGGTGATGGCCTGCGCGCAGGTGATCGGCCACCACACCGCGATCACCGTGGCCGGGCAGACCGGCAACTTCCAGCTCAATGTCACCCTGCCGCTGATCGCGGTGAACCTGCTCGATGGCATCGGCCTGCTGGCCAATGTGTCCCGCCTGCTGGCCGATAGCGCGATTGCCGGGCTGAAGGTGCGCGAGGACCGCGTGGCCGAAGCGCTGGCGCGCAACCCGATCCTGGTCACGGCACTGAACCCGATCATTGGCTATGAGAAGGCCGCGGCCATCGCCAAGCGCGCCTACAAGGAACAGCGTCCGGTGCTGGATGTCGCGCTGGAGGACAGTGGCCTGGACGAAGCCGAGCTGCGCCGCCTGCTGGACCCGGCCGCGCTGACTGCCGGTGGCATCCAGGCGGGGGGCGGTGGCGCCGGCGGTTGATCGAACGGCGTGCGGACCAAGGTCCGCACCCACCACATGCAGGCACGCCGCCCTTGGGCGGCGTTTTTCTTCAGCGACGGTCGGCGACGATGTTGCCGAAGGTGACGGTGTAATCCTTGAATTCCGGGATGCGCTGGATCAGGTCGGCCGGGATCACTTCCATGCCCTCCGGCGGCTGGATCTTCACCGGCTGCATGTTGGGATCGGCCGGGGCGGCGACCAGGGTGTTCTGGCGCAGCACCTGCAGCTTGCCGAACATGGTCTGCAGCATCTGCTTCTGTGCCTCGTCCAGCGGGATCTGGATCTCGTCCACCTTCATCGAGCCATCGCCGAGGATGATGATGTTCGGCGCCGGCGGGCGACGCACGGTGACCATGCCTTCGCTGACGGAAATCTTGGGCTTGCCGCGCTCCGCGCGGTGGTTGCGGTAATCCTTGTCACAGCCGACCAGGCCCAGGCAGAGCAGGGCGGCCAGCAGCAGGAACAACTTCTTCATGGCATTCGGTTCGGGGGCGTCCGGGGCCGCCATTGTAAGCCGGTCGGCGCACTGCGGCCGGCAGCAGGGCGCCGCTGCCGGCCGGGTGCGCTGATCTGTCACAGGCCTAGCGCTGGACCACGGTGTCCTTGCCGCAGTCGTCGACGTCACTCTGGTCCATCGTTGCGTAAGGCTTGAACGCCGGCAGCTCGCGCGCCAGTGCCTGCTGGCTGGCCAGCATCGCCGGCATGCGGTTGCAGATGCGCTTGGCCTGGGCCTCGATCTTCTCGGCCTCGGCGTTGATCCGCTTTTCGATGCCTTCGCTGTCGCCGCTGAAGATGCCCTTCAGTGCCTCTCCGGCAGCGTTGGCGCCGAGCTTGGCGCCGGCCAGGCCGACATCCATGCCGTCCATCGCAATGGCGACGACGTGGCCGCGGTACTCCAGCAACCGCCGGCGCTGGGCCTCGTTGGCCGGTACGTCCTTGCCGTCGATCAGCAGGTGGCCATCCGGCGTGATCTCCGCACGCGGTTGCTTGTCGGCAGAGATATTGATGTTGCCCTGGGTGATGTCCTTGCGGGCATCGACCATGGCCTCCTTGACGGTCTGGCCGACGCCGCTGGTGGCCTCGGCGACGCTCTTGCCGACGGTCTTGTCGGGCGTGGAAGAAGTGCCGCCGCAGGCGATCAGCGGCAGGCACAGCAGGGTGGCAGGCAGCAGGCGCAGCAGGTTCATGGCAGTTCCCTCGAATCGGTCCGGTGGCGGTTACTTGTTGCGGGGCAGGGTGACCGTGCCGCTGACGTTGCGGTGGCCGATATCGCCGCTGCCGCTGTGGTCGACGGTCAGGCTGCCGCGCACGCCGTCGACCTGGATGTCGCCCGAACCATGGCTGCGCACATGCACGTTGCCGCCGATGTCGGACAGATCGACATCACCGGAGCCGACCACGCCGACGTCGACGTTGCCCTGCACGCGCTTGAACCCGATGTCGCCGGAACCGACGGTGTCCAGTCGTGCGTTGCCGCGGACATCGCTGATTTTCAGGTCACCCGAACCGACAGTGCCGGTGACCGCATCGCCGCCGATGTTGCGCGCCTTGACGTCGCCGGAGCCGAGCGACAGCAGGTTCAGCGAGCCGCCGCCATCGATGTCGAGGTCACCCGAACCCACCGCTGCGTGGATGCTGCCGCGGGTGCCGCGAACGATCGCGTCGCCCGAGCCGACGTCCACGCTCAGCGACTGGGCGTTGTCCACGCTGGCATCGCCGGAGCCGACCTTGAGCTGCAGTGGCAGGTTGTCCGGCACGCTGCCACGGATGTCCAGCCAGGCATAGCTGTTGCCCAGGCTGATGCCGCTGTGGCGGCCGTCGCGGCGCAGGCTGACGACCAGCTTGTCGCCTTCCCTGCGCTGGTCCAGTACCAGCTGGTCCAGCCATTCCTGGCTGGAGGCACAGGCGCGGCCATCGAGCTGGCCACCGCCCTTGCTGGCGACGACCTTCAGGTCATGCTGGTTCACCTCCAGCACCACCGCCTTGGCGCCGGCCACATCCAGCTTCAGCGTGCGGGCGGCGGTGAACTTGCAGTTCGGAGCATCGGCGGCCAGCGCCGACAGCGGCAACAGCAACAACGCAGAACAGGCGAGCAGGGAACGCATGGGTGGTGCCTCCGGGTGGATGGAATCAGATCTCGCCGGCGCGCTTGCGCAGGCGGATGGCGAGGACGATGAACACGACACCGACGGCGGCACCGATCCACAGTTCCGGCATCGCCAGTGACTTCAGCTGCGAGGCCGGCGACATCAGGCTGACCACCGATTCGAGATCGCGACGCGTGCCTTCCTCGGCGCTGAGGCGATACACCAGGTCAGTGCCCGGCACGCCGCCCAGCAGCAGGCGGCCGACGATGTTCTGCCAGAACCAGCCGGTGGTCAGGCCGATCAGCGGCATCACCTTGGTGGTGCTGACAATGACGCCGGCGAACAGCGGCAGCATCACTGCCCACAGGAACGGCTTGGTACGGGCCCAGGCCGAGCACAGCAGCAGCCAGCCGGCGGTGGGCAGGGCCCACAGGGCGTAGACCGGGATCCAGGCCAGGTGACCCGCGGCCAGGGTCAGCGGGCTGGCCGGGCCCCAGATCAGGGTCATCGGGCTGCCACCGTGCATCAGCGCGACGATGCTGATCACCAGCATGAAGCCGAACATGGTGATGATGCCGGCGATCACCGCGATCAGCGGGGCCACGACCAGTGCGCTGATCACCTTGGACAGCACGGTCTGGGTGTCCGACAGCGGCAGCGACTTCCAGAACAGGATGCTGCGGTCGCGACGGTCGTCGTACAGGGCGCCCAGGCAGTAGAAGAACACCACGAAGGCCAACACCAGGAACGGCCAGGCCGAGCTCAGCACCAGGGTCAGGTCGAGGCCGTTGCCGAGGTCGGTCAGGTCCTTGGCGCTGATGTCGCGGGTCAGCAGGGCCAGGTCCAGGCCGTTGATGTTCACGCTCTCGCCGTCGACATGCAGTGCACCGTTGCGCGCTGCACGGTTCAGCGCAAACAGGCCGAAGGCGATGCCGACGGTGCTCATCACCAGCGAGATCAGGCCGGCGATCAGCGGCGCATACAGGAAACCGCCACGGTTCTCCCAGTACTCGCGCTTGAGCAGCCAGCGCAGGGTGCCCATCGGGCTGACGGGGTGGTTGACGGCATTCATGCGTAGGTCCCCTTCATGATGGCGACGAACAGGTCGGCCAGGCCCGGGCTGCGGGTCTCGCCAAGGGTGGAGAGCTGGGTGCGCGGCACGCCATCGAACAGCATCACGGTCTTGCCGAACGTCAGGCTGCGCTCATCGATCGGCTTCAGCGCCCGCGCGGTCTCCAGCTGGTCGGCGTTGACCAGCAGTTCGGTGTAGCGCTGGCCGACATCGTCCATGTCCGCATCGAGCACGATGCGGCCATCACGGATGAACATGACGTCGCTGAGGATGTGCTCGATCTCCTCCACCTGGTGGGTGGTGACGATGATGGTCTTCTGTTCGTCGAAATAGTCTTCCAGCAGGCGCTGGTAGAACTCCTTGCGGTACAGGATGTCCAGGCCCAGGGTGGGTTCGTCCAGCACCAGGATGCGGGCATCGATGGCCATCACCAATGCCAGGTGCAGCTGCACGATCATGCCCTTGGACAGTTCGCGCACGCGCTGCTTCGGCTGCAGCTTGGTGTTGGCCAGGAAGCGCTCGCAGCGGGCACGGTCGAAGCGCGGGTGCACGCCGGCCACGAAATCGATCGCCTCGCGGACCTTCAGCCAGCGCGGCAGCACGGCGACGTCGGCAATGAAGCAGATGTCGTTCATCAGCTCGTCGCGGTGCAGCCGCGGGTCGCGGCCGAGCACGCTCAGCTCACCTTCCACCGAAGTCAGGCCGAGGATGGCCTTCAGCGCGGTGGTCTTGCCGGCGCCGTTGGGCCCGATCAGGCCGACGATGCGCCCGCTCGGAATGCTGAAGCTGGCATTGTCGAGCGCGACGGTGGTCTTGTAGGCCTTGCGCAGGCCTCGGGCGGTGATGACCGGTTCACTTGCAGTGCTATTCATCAGACTTTCCCCTGGGGCAGCAATTCGTCGAGGCTCAGGCCCAGGCGCTGGATGCGCTCCAGCACCGCCGGCCATTCTTCGTTGAGAAAGCGCTCGCGCTCGCTGCTGCGAAGCTGCGTGGCCGCCTGCTCGGTCATGAACATGCCCAGGCCGCGGCGCTTCTCGACCAGGCCTTCATCGGCCAGTTCCTGGTAAGCGCGCGAAACGGTGATGGGGTTGAGCTGGTAGTCGGCGGCCACCTGGCGCACCGAAGGCAGGGCATCGCCCGGCTTGAGGATTCCGTCGAGCATCATGGCGATCACGCGCTCCTTCAACTGACGGTAGATGGGAGCGCCGTCGCTCCACTGGATGTCGCTCATATTCAGCTCCGTGGGGTCAGCGGCTGTGCGAACGAGAAATACGGCATGGACAGGGAGCTGTGCAGCCGACGCGGGGGAGGGGGGGAGGGATCGGCGTTACCGGCCGGTGAAACGGATGCGTCCTGCGCACTGTCGGCGGAGGCGGGGGCGGTTGGGATGGCCAGCCAGGCCAGCACGATCAGGGTCGAAACAGCAGCGGCCGCGGGTGCGGTGAGGTTGCGACGGATCCGGGCGTTCATGGCTTCCCCCTGTCTCAGGTGACTGGTGTTGTATGCAACTATAACACCGGCACGCCTACGTGCAACCCCCTGCCGTCCCCAACTGATGGCATGGGTGGTCAAATCGCTGAAATATCCCTTTATCTGTTTGATTGAAAAGGGAAATAAAATTGTCGTGCAGGCCGATCAAGCCCTGCCTTCCATTCAGCGTTGTCCATGCTATGTCATCCCTGCGCCGTTGCTGGTGGGTCCTGCCGGGAAAGGCCACGCCACGCAAAGCCGCCGGCGCCCGCCGCAACAAGGGGGAACGAAGCCCGGTGCTATAGTTCAGCCGATTCCCGGCCGCTACCGGCCGGCCCTGTGAATGGCTACTGCGGACTGCTCTCGATGCCCCTGCCGACCGTTATCCCGCGCCGCCTGCGCGGCCTGTCCCTGCTGACCCTGCTGGTGGCCGGCCTGGCCGGTTCCGCCCATGTGCTGGCGGCCGATCTGCTGGACCTGGACTACCGCCCGCTGGCCAGCAAGCAGCAGGTCAACCTGCAGCAGCGCTACCACGGGCAGGTGCTGCTGGTGGTCAATACCGCAAGCAAGTGCGGCTATACCCCCCAGTACGAAGGCCTGGAGGCGCTGCAGAAGCGTTATGCCGGCCGCGGCTTTGCCGTGCTCGGTTTCCCGTCCAACGATTTCAAGGGCCAGGAACCGGGTGACGAGAAGCAGATCCAGGATTTCTGCACGCTTACCTATGGCGTCAAGTTCCCGATGTTCGAGAAGGTGCACGTCGTCGGTGCGGAGGCCACGCCGCTGTACCAGCGGCTGACCGCAGCCACCGGCGTGGCGCCGGGCTGGAACTTCCACAAGTATCTGGTCGGCCGCGATGGCAAGGTCATCGCCCAGTTCGCCAGCAAGGTGACGCCGGACGATCCACAGCTGACCGCGGCGATCGACAAGGCGCTGGCCGCCGCCGCTACGCATTGATATCCGGCACGGATGCCTCGACATCTCGGGCATGCGTGCGACAATGTTTCTTTTCGCGCCGACGTCGGCGCCCAGACACTTCCAGGAATGCAGCGAATGAAGATGGGAATGCGCGGCGCCGCGGCGTCGGTTCTGATTCTGGCGATGGGCACTTCGGGTGTCGCTCTGTCGCAACAACCGGCTGCCCCCGCGGCCGCCAAGGAGACCGCAACCTTGAATTCCCCCAAGCAGAAGCTCGGCTACGCCATCGGCCTGGATGTCGCCAAGTCGTTCACCCCGATCGCCGATGAGATCGATGTGGCCGCGCTGCGCACCGCCGTGGAGCGTTCGTTCGAAGGCCTGCAGCCGCAGATCACCCAGGAACAGGCCAAGGCCACCGATGCCGCGCTGCGCCAGGTCGTGATGGCCCGCAGTGGCCAGCAGGTGCCGGGCATGGCGCCGGGTTCGCAGCCGCCGAAGGTCGATCGCGTCAAAGTGTCGCAGATGATCGGTTCCTATTCGGTCGGCCCGTCGCTGGCACAGCTGAAGGACGACATCGACGTCGCCTCGCTGTTTGACGCGATCAGCACCGGCCTGAGCAAGGGTCAGCCGAAGATGACGGAAGCTGACGCGACCGCCACCATCCAGGCCTTCATGGGCAGCAAGCAGGCCGAAATGCAGGCCAAGGCCGCTGCCGCCGCGCAGACCAACCGCGAGGAAGGCAACGCGTTCCTGGCCAAGAACAAGACCCAGCCGGGCGTGGTGACCACCCCGTCGGGCCTGCAGTACCAGATCATCCGCCCGGGTAGCGGCGAGCGTCCGCTGCCGAGCAGCAAGGTGCGCGTGAACTACGAAGGCAAGCTGCTCAACGGCACCGTGTTCGACAGCTCCTACGGTCGCCAGCCGGCCGAGTTCGGCCTGGACCAGGTGATCAAGGGCTGGACCGAAGGCGTCGCGCTGATGCCGGTCGGTTCGAAGTACCGCTTCTGGATCCCGGGCGAGCTCGCCTACGGTGAGAACGGTACCCCGGGTGGCCCGATCGGCCCGAACGCGACTCTGACGTTCGACGTCGAGCTGCTGGGCGTCCTGCCGTAAGCGACCACGGAGCCTGCACGGACATGCGCGTTGCGATTTTCGGTACCGGTTATGTAGGGCTGGTGACCGGTACCTGCCTGGCCGACGTCGGCCACCAGGTGGTCTGCGTCGATATCGACCAGGCCAAGGTCGATGGCCTCAACCAGGGCATCATCCCGATCTATGAGCCGGGCCTGGAGCCGATGGTGAAGGCCAACCACGCCGCGTCGCGGCTGGCGTTCACCACCGATGCCGCGGCCGCGATCGGCCACGGCCAGGTCGTGTTCATCGCCGTCGGCACGCCGCCGGACGAGGATGGCAGCGCCGATCTGCAGTACGTGCTGGCCGTAGCCCGCACCATCGGCCGGCACATGAGCGTGCCGACCGTGGTGGTCAACAAGTCGACGGTGCCGGTGGGCACCGCCGACAAGGTACGTGCCGCCATTGCCGCGGAGCTGGCGGCACGTGGCGCCGACATCGCCTTCGACGTGGTCTCCAACCCGGAATTCCTGAAGGAAGGCGACGCCGTTGCCGACTGCATGCGCCCGGATCGCATCATCATCGGTGCGACCAGCGCCGAGTCGGTGGCGGTGATGCGGCGCCTGTATGCACCGTTCAACCGCAACCACGACCGCGTGGTGGAAATGGACGTGCGTTCGGCCGAGCTGACCAAGTACGCCGCCAACGCGATGCTGGCGACCAAGATTTCGTTCATGAATGAAATCGCCAACATCGCCGAACGTGTTGGCGCCGATGTCGAGCAGGTCCGCCAGGGCATCGGCTCGGATCCGCGCATCGGCTGGCATTTCATCTATCCGGGCGCTGGCTACGGCGGCTCGTGCTTCCCCAAGGATGTGCAGGCGCTGGCCCGCACCGCGCAGCAGGCCGGCCTGGAGCCGAAACTGCTGAACGCGGTGGAAGCGGTCAACGATGCGCAGAAGGGCCATCTGTTCGCCCTGATCCAGCGCCATTACGACAAGGGCGAGGACGAAGGCGTGCGTGGCAAGACGTTTGCCGTGTGGGGCCTGGCATTCAAGCCGAACACCGACGACATGCGCGAAGCCTCCAGCCGTCGCCTGCTGGCGCAGCTGTGGGAAGGCGGTGCGACGGTGCGTGCGTACGATCCGGAAGCGATGCACGAGTCGCAGCGCATCTTCGGCGAGCGCGACGACCTGGTGTTCTGCAGCAATGCCAACGAGGCGCTGCAGGGCGCGGATGCCTTGGTCGTGGTGACCGAGTGGAAGCAGTTCCGCAGCCCCGATTTCCAGAAGCTGCGCGAGCAGTTGAAGGACGCGGTGGTGTTCGACGGCCGCAATCTGTACGAGCCGGCGGACGTGGAAGCGGCAGGCCTGGCGTACTACGGCATTGGCCGGGGGCGCTCGCTGCATGTCTGATCTGCTGCCAACCGAACGCGAGCAGGCGCTGGAAGCGCGCCTGGTCGAACTGGAAATGCGCGTGTCCTTCCAGGAACAGGCGCTGGCCGAACTGAGCGATGCGCTGGCCGATGCCCGCATGCAGGGCATGCGCAACGCCGACGTGCTGCGCGTGCTGCTGGAAGACCTGGGCAAGGTCCGCAACGCGCTGAATTCTTCCGATCCGGCGAGCGAACCGCCGCCGCCGCACTACTGATCCGAATCCTATGAGCGATACCCTCCGCGACCAGCTGATGGGCCTGGGCTTCAAGCCTGCGCCCAAGCCCGAGCGCAAGAATGATGGCCCCCGCCGTGATGGCCGCCCGCAGGGCAAGGGTGGCAACGGCAATGGAAAGCCGCAGGGCGCTGGCAAGGGCGAGCACAAGCCCGGCGAGCGTCGTGGGCATGGCCATGGCGGCCCGGGCAAGCCCGGCCAGTCGCGTGGCCCGGGCCAGCAGGGCCCGCGCAAGCCGCGCAGCGCCGAAGAGATGGACCTGGCCAAGGCATACGCCATCCGCGCGCAGAAGGAAAAGGAAGAGCGCATCGAGACCGAGCGCCTGAAGCAGGAAGAAGCGCGTGTGCGCCGCGAGGCCAAGGCCAAGCTGGAAGAACTGCTGAAGGACAAGGGCCTGAATGCCGAATCGGCGGACATTGCCCGCCACTTCCCGTACGGCGGCAAGATCAAGCGCATCTATGTGACCGCCGAACAGCTGACCGCGCTCAACGCCGGTGAGCTGGGTGTGGTCCAGCTCAATGGCCGCTACCTGTTGGTGACCGCCGAGGTGCTGGCGCAGTCCGAGGCGGTGTTCGCCGCATCGGTGGCGCTGAAGGTCGATCCGAATGCGCCGGCCGAGGAAGATCCGTACGCGGACCCGCAATACCAGGTGCCGGACGACCTGGTCTGGTAAATGCGTGACCGCCGCGGGCGCGCTGCCGTCGCGGCCGTGGGGGAAGGGATGACCGCTGATCCAAGCCGCGGCTACGTGCCGCACATTGACGGCCTGCGCGCGATCGCCGTGCTGGCCGTCATCGTGTTCCACCTGGACCCGGCCTGGTTGCCAGGCGGGTTCACCGGCGTGGATGTGTTCTTCGTCATCTCCGGTTTCGTGGTAAGCGCGTCGGTACACCGGTTGCCGCCGCTGTCGCTGGGGCAGTCGATGCTGCGCTTCTATGCGCGCCGCATCCGTCGCATCGCGCCGGCACTGCTGGCCTGCCTGTTGCTGACTGCCGTGGCGAGCGTGCTGTTCATTCCCGAGTCCTGGCTCAGCGAAGCCAGTGACAAGACCGGGCTGATGGCGTTCTTCGGCTTCAGCAACTGGGTGCTGGCGGCGATCGGCAACGATTACTTCGCACCCAAGGCCGAGTTCAATCCCTACACCCATACCTGGTCGCTGGGCGTGGAAGAGCAGTTCTACCTGCTGTTCCCGCTGCTGTTCCTGGCCTGGGCGCGTGGTGCACGCGGGCGCTGGATCAGCCTGGCACTGTTCGCACTGGTCAGCATCGCGTCGCTGCTGCACGCCGCGGTGCTGGGCCTGCGCGAGGCGCCGCCATCGTGGGCGTTCTATGCCACCAGCACCCGCCTCTGGCAATTGGGAGTGGGCGTGCTGCTGTTCCAGCTGCTGCATGTGCGCGAATCGCTGCACCCGGCAACCGGCCAGGTACTGAAGCGCGCTGCGCCAGTGTTCTCCCTGCTGGCCATGGTGGCGCTGGGCCTGCTGGGGTGGGCGCTGTGGTCCGCGCGTGCAGGGCGTTCGCCGTGGCCTGACGGCCTGCTGCCGGCCTTCGCCACCGCGGGCCTGCTGTGGGCGCTGCATCATCATCCGCAGGCATGGGTGGCGCGCCTGTTGGCCAGCACTCCGATGCGCCGCATCGGCCTGCTGTCGTACTCGCTGTACCTGTGGCACTGGCCGGTGTTCGTGCTGATGCGGTGGACCGTGGGCCTGCAGACTCCCTTGCAGATGACCGCTGCGATGGCGTTGGTGCTGCTGCTGTCATGGCTGTCGTGGCGCTGGGTGGAACAGCCGTTCCGCGGCACGTTGGCGCAGCGCCTGCGTCCCGGGCGTTGGGTACTGGCCGGCGCGGGCGTACTGCTGTGCGCCGCCGGCATCCAGACCGTGCTCTACCTGCAGGCGCCGCGGCTGTCGTTGAGTACGGTCAGCCGGCATCCGGCCGATTGGTACCCCAATGGCAAGAGCGTGGCCGCTGACTATCCCGATTGCGCACTGGTGGCTGCCAAGCATCGTTTCGAAGGCGGCAGTGCGCGGACCTTTGCCCGTGGAAACTGCGACCGCCCGCTGCCGGTCGGTGCGCCGAAGCGGGTGTTCGTTGCCGGTGATTCGCATGCGATGGCCTACATCGAGCTGCTGCAGCGGCTGGCGCTGGAAGCCGGCTCGGAGGTCTCCCTCTATGGCCGAGGCGGATGCCCGCAGGTGAGCCTGCAGAAGTGGCGCGGCGCCGGTGCCGGTTGCGCTGATTTCGATGCCGCGGTGTTCGCCGACATCGCGCGGCGTGCGCAGCCGGGGGATGCCGTGGTGCTGGTGTCGTTGCGCGTACCGCGCCTGTCCGATCAGTTCGTGCTGTTCGATGCGCAGGCGCAGCTGGCGGGTGAGCGGACTGCGGAAGCGGCGGCAGGGCGCCAGGCCGAAGTGGCCGAGGCCATCACGCAGTGGAGGCCACTGGCCGAGCGCGGAGTGCGCATCGTGCTGGAGGCTCCCAAGCCGGTGTTGCCGGCGCCTCCCTATCGCTGCTCGGACCGCTTCAACGCCCGCAACGAGGTCTGCCGCAACGGCCTGGACAGCACGCGGGAGGCGATGGAAACGCTGCGGGCACCGATGCTGGGCAGCCTGCAGCAGGTGGTTGATGGCCTGCCAGGCGGCGTGCTGTGGGACCCGATGCCGGTGCTGTGCGACGACGCGCTGTGTCCCGCGCAACGCGATGGCCGCCCGCTGTTCTTCGATGGCGATCATCTCAGTGCGCATGGCAATCGGGTGCTGCTGCCCTCGCTGCAGCAGGTGCTGTTGCGGCGCTGAACCGGGAAGGGATCAGCGCGCGCGGCTGTTCCGTCGCGCACGGATCAGCGGCAGGCTCAGCGCGAAGAAACAGAGCAGGGCGCCAATCAGGGCGAAGCCGCTGCCGGCCAGGAACGCGGTGCGACCGTCGTCGATCTTCCACAGTTGGCCGGCAATGAGTGCGCCGAGCACACCGCCGACACCGGACGAGAATCCGTACAGCAGCCCCTGGCCATGCCCATTGAGGCGACCGGGGAAGTAGGTCGCCAGCATCTGCATCGCTGCAGCGAAGAACGCCGCAAAGCCCAGCGCGTGCGCGGTCTGCGCCAGCAGCATCACCGGCAGGTTTTCCGGGAACAGTGCGGTCACGGCCCAGCGCAGGCAGGAACTGACCAGCGCGATCAGCAGCATCCAGCTGGCGTCATAGCGGCGGAAGAAGCGGCCGATGGTGAAGAACACGCCCACTTCGAAGACCACGCCGATGGTCCACAACAGGCCCAGGGTGGAGGTGCGGTAGCCGTGATGGTCCATGTAGACCGAGAAGAACGTGTAGTACGGGCCGAAAGACAGCTGCTCCATGAAGGCGGCCAGGAAGAACGCCAGCACCGGCGGTCGGCGCACGATCTGCCAGAAGCCGCTGCCGTCGCCGTCGGTCTTGCCGATACCGCGCGCGTAGTGGTTGCTGAAGGCCGAGGCGACCAGCAGCGCGAACAGGGGCAGCATCATCCACGGCAGCAGCCCGGCGCGGCTGGCCGTGCCGTCACCTTCGATCAGCCAGCCGAACAGGGTCACGACGGCGATGAAGCCGAGCGAGCCCCAGACCCGGATCAACCCGTAGCGATGGCTGTCACTGCCGAGGTGGGTGAGGGTGATCGACTCGAACTGCGGCATCACCGCGTTGTAGAAGAAGCAGAACACCACCATCGCCGGGTACATCCACGGCTGCGGCAGCGGCAGCAGGAATACCGCGAAGCTGAGCAGGGTCAGCACGCAGCCCGCGCGCAGCAGGCGGATTGGTCGCGGTGATGCGGCCGCCAGCGAAGTCCAGGTGCTGGGGGCGATCACCCGGGTGGCGTACCACAGGCCCATCATCACGCTGATGGCGGTCACGCTCATGCCGCGCGCGGTCAGGAACAGGCTCCAGTACGGGGTGAACGCACCGAGCGCCGCGTAATAGAACAGGTAGAAGCTGGAAAGGCGGGCAACGGGAACGGTCATCGCGGAATGATGAGGCAAAAAGGGGACGGAGGGGATTAAGTCGCTTATGCACAAACGACTTAATCCCCTCCGTCCCCTTTTTGTGTCATTCGGGGTCGTAGTCGAGGTTGGAGGCCAGCCAGCGTTCGGCCTGGGCACGGTCCACGCCCTTGCGGCGGGCGTAGTCGCTGACCTGTTCGCGGCTGAGGCGGCCGACCACGAAGTACTGGCTCTGCGGATGGCTGAAGTAGTAGCCCGAGACAGCGGCCGTAGGCAGCATCGCGAAGCTCTCGGTCAGTTCCATGCCGGCGTTCGCTTCGGCCTGCAGCAGGTCGAACAGGCGGCGTTTTTCGCTGTGCTCCGGGCAGGCGGGATAACCCGGTGCCGGACGGATGCCACGGTACTGCTCGTCGATCAGGGCTTCGTTGTCCAGCGTCTCGGCGCGCTCATGGCCCCAGAACTCGGTACGCACGCGCTGGTGCAGGCGTTCGGCCAGCGCTTCGGCGAAGCGGTCGGCCAGTGCCTTCAGCAGGATCGCGTTGTAGTCGTCGTGGTCGGCTTCGAAGCGCGCCACGTGCGCGTCGATGCCGATGCCGGCAGTGACGGCGAACGCGCCGATCCAGTCCTGCTTGCCACTGTCGGCGGGCGCGATGAAATCGGCCAGGCAGAAGTCCGGGCGCTCGGCCGGCTTGTCCACCTGCTGGCGCAGGAAGTGCAGGGTGGTTTCGCCCTGCGGGTGCTGCACGCGCACGTCGTCGCCGATGCTGTTGGCTGGCCACAGGCCGAACACGGCCTTGGCGGTCAGCCATTTCTCATCGACGATGCGCTCGAGCATCGTGCGGGCGTCCTTGTACAGTTCGCTGGCCTGGGTGCCGACGATCTCGTCGGTGAGGATGGCCGGGAACTTGCCGGCCAGCTCCCAGGCCTGGAAGAACGGCGTCCAGTCGATGTAGTCGACCAGTTCGGCCAGCGGGTAGTCGTCGAATACGTGCAGGCCGGGCTGGTCCGGTGCCGGTGGCGTGTAGCTGTCCCAGCCGCCCTGGAATTTCTGCCCGCGCGCATGTTCCAGCGTGACCAGGCGCTTGGCGTCGCCGCGATTGCGGTGGCGTGCGCGGATTTCGGCATAGTCGGCTTCGTTGGCGGCGACGAAGGCCTCGCGCAGGTCACGCGAGATCAGCGACTGGGCGACGCCGACCGCGCGCGAGGCATCCTTCACCCACACCGTGGGCGCCTTGTAATGCGGGTCGATCTTCAGCGCGGTATGCGCGCGCGAGGTGGTGGCACCCCCGATCAGCAGCGGCAGGTCGAAGCCCTGGCGCTCCATCTCGCGGGCGACGTGGCTCATCTCCTCCAGCGACGGGGTGATCAGTCCGGACAGGCCGATCAGGTCGGCGTTGTGCTCGCGGGCGGCATCGAGGATCTTCTGTGCCGGCACCATCACGCCCAGGTCGACCACCTCGAAGTTGTTGCAGGCCAGGACCACGCCGACGATGTTCTTGCCGATGTCATGCACATCGCCCTTCACCGTGGCCATGATGATCTTGCCATTGCTCTTGGCGGTATCACCGCTGCGTGCTTTCTCCGCTTCGATGTACGGCAGCAGGTAGGCCACGGCCTTCTTCATCACGCGTGCGGATTTCACCACCTGCGGCAGGAACATCTTGCCGGCACCGAACAGGTCGCCCACGATGTTCATGCCGTCCATCAACGGGCCCTCGATCACGTCCAGCGGGCGGCTGGAGGCCTGCCGGGCCAGCTCGGTGTCTTCCTCGACATAGGCATCCAGGCCGTGTACCAGCGCATGTGCCAGGCGCTGCGCGACCGGCTTCTCACGCCAGGCGAGGTCTTCGGTCTTCGCCGCGCCCTTCCTGCCCTTGTAGCGCTCGGCGATCTCCAACAGGCGCTCGGTGGCATCGCTGCGGCGGTTGAGGATCACGTCCTCGACGCGCTCGCGCAGCTCCGGTTCCAGTTCGTCGTAGATCGGCATGGCGCCGGCGTTGACGATGCCCATATCCATGCCGGCGGCAATGGCGTGGTACAGGAACACCGAGTGGATGGCCTGGCGCACCGTTTCGTTGCCGCGGAACGAGAACGAGACGTTGGAGACGCCGCCGGAGACGTGGCAGTGCGGCAGCGTCTGCTTGATGATGCGGGTGGCTTCGATGAAGTCCACCGCATAGTTGTCGTGCTCTTCGATGCCGGTGGCGACAGCGAAGATGTTCGGGTCGAAGATGATGTCCTGGGGCGGGAAGCCGATCTCGTCGACCAGGATGCGGTAGGCGCGGGTGCAGATCTCGACCTTGCGCGCACAGGTGTCGGCCTGGCCGCTTTCGTCGAAGGCCATCACAACCGCGGCGGCACCGTAGCGCAGCACCTTGCGCGCGTGCTCGCGGAACAACGCCTCGCCTTCCTTCAGCGAGATCGAATTGACCACGCTCTTGCCCTGCAGGCACTTCAGGCCGGCTTCGATCACGCTCCACTTGGAGGAGTCGACCATGACCGGGATGCGGGCGATATCCGGCTCGGACATGATCAGGTTGAGGTAGCGGGTCATCGCCGCTTCCGAATCGATCAGGCCCTCGTCCATGTTGACGTCGAGGATCTGCGCGCCGCTGGCGACCTGCTGGCGGGCCACGTCCACCGCCTCTTCGTAGCGGCCTTCCTTGATGAGCTTGCGGAACTGCGCACTGCCGGTGACGTTGGTGCGTTCTCCGACGTTGATGAACAGCAGGTCCGGAGTGATGACCAGGGGTTCCAGGCCGGACAGGCGGGTAGGGCGGACAGGCGTCATGGCAGGCGTCGGCTCAACAGCGATAGGGCGGGAAGTGTGGAACGGTGGCAGCGACATTCATGCGGCCTGCTCCTGGACACCGGGCAGGGCGCGCGGCGGCAGCCCGGCCACGGCCTGGGCGATCGCACGGATGTGGTCGGGGGTGGAACCGCAGCAGCCGCCGACCAGGTTCAACAGGCCATCCTCGGCGAAACCACGCAGGGTGCCGGCCATGTCCTCGGGCGTCTCGTCGTACTCGCCGAAGGCATTGGGCAGGCCTGCGTTGGGATGTGCGCTGACGTAGCAGTCGGCGACCTGCGAGAGGGTTTCCACGTGCGGGCGCATCGCATCGGCGCCCAACGCGCAGTTCAAGCCGATCGACAGCGGGCGCGCATGCGCCAGTGACGCATGGAAGGCCTCGGCGGTCTGTCCGGACAGCGTGCGCCCGGAGGCATCGGTGATGGTGCCGGAGATCATCACCGGCAGGCGTGCGCCACGGGCGTCGAAGGCCTCCTCCAGTGCATACAGCGCGGCTTTCGCGTTGAGGGTATCGAAGATGGTCTCGACCATGAGGGTGTCGGCGCCGCCGTCGATCAGGCCCTCGATGGCTTCGCGATAGGTGTCGCGAAGCTCGTCGAAGCTGGTGTTGCGGAAGCCGGGATCATTGACGTCGGGGCTGATCGAGGCGGTGCGGCTGGTAGGGCCGATCACCCCGATCACGAAGCGCGGTTTGCCCGGCGTGGTCGCGGCCACGGCATCGCAGCAGGTGCGTGCGACCGCGGCCCCGGCCTTGTTCAGCTCGTACACCAGGTGTTCGAGGTGGTAGTCGGCCTGGCTGACCGAGGTGGCGTTGAAGGTGTTGGTCTCGACCAGGTCCGCGCCGGCGTCCAGGTAAGCGGTATGGATGTCGGCGATGACCTGTGGCCGGGTCAACAGCAGCAGATCGTTGTTGCCCTTCAGGTCATGGCCTTCCGGCGCGCCGTGGTCGCAGCCGGGGCCGTGCGCATGGTCATAACCACCGGCGAAACGCTCGCCGCGGTAGTCGTCTTCCTGCAGGCCATGGCGCTGGATCATGGTGCCCATCGCACCGTCGATGATCAGGATCCGCTCGCGCAGGGCGTCGAGCAGGGCATTTGCACGATCAGGATGCAACCAGGGCAGGGCGGGCATGGCGGTCTCGGGCTCAGGGCTTGTTGGCGATCAGCGAAATCACTTCGAAGTGTGGCGGACGCTTCTCGCGGGTGACCGTCTCCAGGCTGGATACCTGCAGGCCGGCCTTGTCGACGAACTTGCGCAGCTCCTTGTCGCTGAAGCCGAGGTTGACGTGGCCGTAGGCCTCCACCGCCGCCTTGTGCTCGTGGCGGGCCAGGCTGCACAACAGCAGGCGGCCGCCCGGGCGCAGCACGCGCGCGGCTTCGGTTACGGCCTGCGCCGGTTTGCTGGCGTAGGTCAGCGCGTGCATCAGCACCACCAGGTCGAAGCTGCCGTCCTTGAACGGCAGAGCATGCATGTCGCCCTCGCGCACCTCTACATTGGGCAGCCGGCGCAGGCGCTCGCTGGCAGCGGCGACTACGCGCGCGCTGGTATCGATGCAGATGTAGCGCTTGGCGTGGGGGGCGACCAGTTCGGCCAGCACGCCGTCACCGGAGGCGATGTCCAGCACGTCGCCGGTCTCCAGCAACGGCAAGGCGGTGCGCGCCAGAGCCTCCCAGGTACGGCCCGGAGAGTAGTGGCGCTCCATGTCGCCGGCCACGCTGTCGGCCCAGTTCTGGTCCGAGGCGCGGTGGGCCAGCACTGCAGCCACCCGCTCGGCATCCTGCCGCAGCAACGGGTCGTCGCTTCCGTTGCTCAAGGCATGCCACAATGCACGCTGCGCCGGGTCCAGCTGGGCCTCGTCGAAGCGGTAGTAGGCCGACACGCCGGCACGGCGGTCGCGGACCAGGCCGGCTTCCTTCAGGCGCGCCAGGTGGGTGGACACGCGCGGCTGCGCCAGCCGGGTGATCGCCGACAGTTCGGCCACGGTCAGTTCCTCCTGCTCCAGCAGCGCCAGCAGGCGCACGCGGGTGGCATCGGCGAACACCTTCAGGCGGGTCGACCAGTCTTCCAGATCCATAAATATCTACCTATCGCGATATAGAGATATATTCGCCGAGAAGGCCTGCCGCGGTCAAGTCGCCAGCGTACGGAAGCAGCCGGGCCCCGGTACAATCGGGGCACCTGGGCGCGCCGTATGCGGCCCATAACTTCATGTACCCGGGAGGGTGTTGTGGATTTCAGCTTTACCGAAGAGCAGTTGATGCTGCAGGACGTGGCGCGGCGCATCGCGCAGGAAAAGATCGCCCCCAGCGCGGAGCACCATGACCGCACCGGCGAGTTCCCGCTGGACAACATCCGCCTGCTGGGCGAGAACGGCCTGATGGGCATCGAAGTGCCGACCGAATACGGCGGTGCGGGCATGGACCCGGTTGCGTACGTGCTGGCGATGGTGGAGGTCGCCGCCGCCGACGCAGCCCACTCGACCATCATGTCGGTCAACAACTCGCTGTTCTGCAACGGCATCCTCACCCACGGTACCGAGGAACAGAAGCAGAAGTATGTGCGTGCCATCGCCGAAGGCGAGGCCATCGGCGCGTTCGCGCTGACCGAGCCGCAGTCCGGTTCGGACGCCACCGCCATGCGCTGCCGTGCAGTGAAGCAGGCCGATGGCACCTTCGTCATCAACGGCAAGAAGAGCTGGATCACCTCTGGTCCGGTGGCCAAGTACATCGTGCTGTTCGCGATGAGCGAGCCGGACAAGGGCGCGCGCGGCATCACCGCATTCCTGATCGATACCGACAAGGCCGGTTTCGGCCGTGGCAAGACCGAACCGAAGCTGGGCATTCGTGCCTCGGCCACCTGCGAGATCGAGTTCAACGATTACGTGGCGCAGGCCGAAGACGTGCTGGGCCAGGAAGGTGAGGGCTTCAAGATCGCGATGAGCGTGCTCGATGCCGGCCGCATCGGTATCGCCTCGCAGGCCATCGGCATCGCCCGTGCTGCCTATGAAGCGACCCTGGCGTACGTGAAGGAGCGCAAGGCGTTCGGCGCGGCCATCGGTACCTTCCAGATGACCCAGGCCAAGATCGCCGACATGAAGTGCAAGCTGGACGCAGCGCTGCTGCTGACCCTGCGCGCGGCATGGGTGAAGGGCCAGGGCAAGCGCTTCAGCACCGAAGCGGCCGTGGCCAAGCTGACCGCCTCGGAAGCGGCGATGTGGATCACCCACCAGGCCGTGCAGATCCACGGCGGTATGGGCTATTCCAAGGAGATGCCGCTGGAACGCTACTTCCGTGATGCCAAGATCACCGAGATCTACGAGGGCACCTCGGAGATCCAGCGCCTGGTGATCGCCCGCAACGAGACCGGGCTGCGCTGAGTTGCATGGCCGCGCCGCTGCAAGGGCGGCGCGGCCAGTCGCTCCCTGCCATGCAGGGATGACGACATCCCACCGGCAGCGCGTCAGCGCGGCACATCGCACTGGAGCTGCCTGCCATCCCAGCGGCAGATGGGGCCGGACGGCGCTGCGCCCGGATTGACGATGATCTGCACGCCATACAGGTGCGCTGAATCCAGCCAGTTCTGGTAGCTCTGTTCGTCATTGAAGTGATAGGCGCCAGAGTAGCCTTCACCGGTTTCGGCATTGGATGCCGCGCCATCGGGAATGCGGTTGCCGCTGGCATCCACGCTTTCGCCGGAAACGTATCGGGCCCTGTCGACGGAGTCCGGTGAGATCACCAGCCTGGTCCGGGAGCCATCGCGCCAGGTGATGACATAGGTCACCGTCTGCACCCCGAACAGCTTGCTGACCCAGCTCAGGACGATCGAAGAGAGGGTGGTGGCCAGCGAGTTCCACGCCGCGTGTTCGCTGTTGGCGCCGCTGAAGGCCTGGCCAACGGCGAGTTCCAGCTGGCTGCGGTAGGTTGCCGAATGGACCACGTCATAGGCGTTGAGATCTCTCATTGCTGGCGGGAAGGTGATCCCGTTCGCGCTCTGTGGATCGTCGGGGTGGATGGGGACGACGGCGCCGCTGCCGAAGGCTTGCGGGACGAACTGTGTCCCGGATGCAATGTGGCCCTGCGGCAGTGCGAGGATGCGCCTGAATGTCGAGGTCACTTCCGCCGGGACCGCTGTGGGAACGGCACGATAGCGCCGCAGCTCGCGGTCATATTCCACGGTGTAGCCATTGAGCCGACGCTGGTCCGGGTCGACCACGACCGTCAGGCCCACTCCGGACTGGAGTGCGGCCGAGCGCGGGTCGGCGCAGGGACTGCAGGGCACGACGCCGCCCGCACGGGCGGGCGACTGTGAGACGACGGCGGCTGCAAGCAGGAGACAGGCTGCGAGCCATGGGGTGCGAAGCAAGCCGGGCATGGGAGCTCCTTGTACAGTCCGTTGAAGGAGCGACATGGATAGCGCCGCCACGCAAGCAGCGCTGCGAGGTAGTTCACACCTTCTTCGGCTGTGTTGGCAGGCGTCAACGAACGCCGCAGATGCCCTGGACGTGCCGGCACGAGCCGACAGCGGTTGTCTTGCCGCGTTGAAGTGGCTGGCCGGCACTGGATGATCACGACAGCGTTGGCCTTCCCACTACAATGCCCTCCGCTTTCACGGAGAACGTGCAGATGATCTACCGCGGTTGGGGAATCATGACGCTGGTGACGCCGATTGCAGCGATCCTGCTGCTGGCGTACTTCTTCCCGCATGACGGCCCCAAGGGCAATATTCCGCTGCAGCAGGTGCTGCTGGGGGCAGGTATCGGCGCAACCGTGAACGTGCTGCTGGGCCTGTGGCTCAACCGTGCGCCCCGGCAGAAGGGCGAGGCCGCGCGCCATCATTTCTTCTTCGTACCGATGCAGTGGGCCGCGCTGGTTCTGGTGGCGGTGTGCATGGTGGTCGCACTGCTGCGCTGAGACGCTGCCCGAACAGCGCCAACCAAGGTTGGCGGCTACCGGCCATGCCGTTGTTCCTGTAGAGGCCAACCCTGGTTGGCATATGGGCATGCCGATGTTCTGGTAGATGCCAACCTTGGTTGGCAGGGATTCAAAAGCGGCAAGAAAAAAGGCCCCGGATCGCTCCGGGGCCTTTCTGTGTCATCTCACCACCGGATCAGCGATCCGGGCGGTGTGCAGCATCCGCGTCGCGCTGGCGTTCCATGAACTCCTTGGACGGTTCATCCAGCTTGTCACCCAGCATGCGGCGCACGACCACGAAGAACACCGGGATCATCAGCAGGCCGAGCAGGGTGGCGAACAGCATGCCGCCGATCACGCCGGTACCGATGGCGTGGCGGGAGTTGGCGCCGGCGCCGGTGGAGATCGCCATCGGAATCACGCCCATGATGAACGCGAACGAGGTCATCAGGATCGGGCGGAAGCGCAGGCGGGCCGCTTCGATGGTGGCATCGCGCAGGTTCCTGCCGGCTGCGCGCTGCTCCACCGCGAACTCCACGATCAGGATCGCGTTCTTCGCCGCCAGGCCGATCACGGTGATCAGGCCGATCTTGAAGAACAGATCGTTGGGCAGGCCACGCAGCATCGACAGGCCGAGGGCACCGAGCACACCCAGCGGCACGACCAGCAGCACTGCCACCGGGATCGACCAGCTTTCGTACAGGGCCGCCAGGCACAGGAACACCACCACGATGGACAGCACCAGCAGCAGCGTCGCGGCGTTGCCGGCCAGGATTTCCTGGTAGGACATGCCGGACCAGTCGTAGCCGAAGCCGGCCGGCAGGTCGTCGTTGACGATGCTCTCCATGGTCTGCATCGCTTCACCCGAGCTGGTGCCCGGGGCCTGCGAGCCGACGATGTTGATCGCCGAGTAGCCGTTGTAGCGGCTCAGCGACGGCGGTGCCGACACCCATTCGGACTTGACCACCGTGTTGAGCGGGATCATCGCGTTGGTGCCGTCGGCATTGGTGGTCAGGCTGGACGGGCTGTAGAAGCTCTTCAGCGATTCCTGGCCGGTGCGGTACGGGCCATCGGCCTGCATGGTCACGCGCTTGATGCGGCCTTCGTAGAAGAAGTCGTTGACGTACACCGGGGCCAGCATCAGCTGGATGGTGCTGTACACGTCCGACACCGACATGCCCATCGACTGCGCCTGCACGCGGTCCACGTGCAGCTGCAGCTGCGGGGCGTTTTCCAGCCCGTTCGGACGCACGCCGACCAGTGCTTCGGGCTTTTGCGCAGCCTTGCCCAGCAGGATGTTGCGCGCCTGGGTCAGCTGTTCGTAGCCGGCACCACTGCGGTCCTGCAGCCACATGTCGAAGCCGCCGAACTGGCCGAGGCCCTGCACGGTGGGCAGGTTGACCACGAAGATCTGCGCTTCCTTGATGCCGTAGAACGCGCCGTTCATGTTCTGGATGAACTCGGGCGCGGTGAACTTGCGTTCCTCCCACGGCTTCAGGCGGATGAAGCCCATGCCCACGTTCTCGCCGGAACCGACGAAGCTGAAGCCGGCCACCTGCAGCATGCCTTCATAGCCATCCTGCTTTTCCAGGATGCCGCGCATCTGCGCGAACACTTCGTTGGTCTGGCCCTTGGTCGAGCCCGGCGGCAGCTGCACGATCGCCAGCGCATAGCCCTGGTCTTCTTCCGGCAGGAAGCTGCCCGGCATGCGGGTGAACAGGAAGCCGCACAGCGCGGTCAGCACCACGAACAGGATCATCCAGCGCGGCGCATGGCGCACCGCCGAGGTGATGTGGCCCACATAGGTGTGGCTGATCTTGTCGTAGTACTTGTTGAAGGTGCGGTAGATGATGTTCGGGTTGTCGTTGTGCGTCGGCTTGAGGAAGGTCGCGCACAGCGCCGGGGTGAAGCCCAGTGCCAGGAACGCCGAGAACGCCATCGAGATGGCGATGGTCAGCGCGAACTGCTTGTAGATCTCACCGGCAGCACCGCCCTGCAGGGCGGACGGGATGAACACCGCGGCCAGCACGACGGTGATCGCCACCACCGCGCCGGTGATCTGGGTCATTGCCTTCTGCGTGGCCGGCTTCGGCGCCAGGCCTTCCTCGGTCATGATGCGTTCGACGTTCTCGATCACCACGATCGCGTCATCGACCACGATGCCGATCGCCAGCACCATCGCAAACAGGGTCAGCTGGTTGATCGTGAAGCCGATCATCCACATGCCCAGGAAGGTGCCGAGCAGGGCCACCGGGATGACCAGGGTCGGGATCAGCGTGGCGCGGAAGTTCTGCAGGAAGATCAGCATCACCAGGAACACCAGGAACACTGCTTCAAACAGTGTCTTGACCACTTCCTGGATGGAGATCTTGACGAAGGTGGTGCTGTCGTACGGCGAGAACCAGGTCACGCCGGACGGGAAGCTGGGCTGCAGCTCGTCCATCTTGGCGCGCACCGCATCGGCCACGTTCAGGGCGTTGGCGCCCGGCAGCAGCTGGATGGCGAAGGCGCCGGTCGGCTTGCCGTTGTACTGGGTGTCGAAGCCGTAGTTGTTGGCACCGAAGGCAACGCGGGCGATGTCCCTCAGCAGCACGCGCGAGCCGTCAGCGTTGGCGCGCAGGATGATGTTCTCGAACTCCTGCGGCGAGCTGAAGCGGCCTTCGGCCGAGACCGTGGCGGTGAAGTGCTGGCCTTCCGGCGACGGGTCCGAACCCAGCGCACCGGCAGCGAACTGCACGTTCTGCGCACGCACCGCGGCCAGCACCTGGCTGGCCGACAGGCCGTAGCCCTGCATCTTTTCCGGGTTCAGCCAGATGTTCATGGCGTACTCGGAACCGAACTGCTGGGTGCTGCCGACGCCGGGGATACGCGAGACCTGGTCGAGCACGCGCGAACCAACGATGTCGTTCAGGGCGTCACGGTTGATGGCCGGTGTATCGGACTGCAGCGCGATCACCATCAGGAAGCCGGCGTTGGCCTTGGCCACCACCACGCCCTGCTGGGTCACTTCCGAAGGCAGTCGTGGCGTGGCCAGCGAGACCTTGTTCTGCACCTGCACCTGGGCGATGTCCGGATCGGTACCGGTCTCGAAGGTCAGGGTGATCTGCGCACGGCCGTTGGAGGCGGACGAGGAACTGAAGTACAGCAGGTGATCGATGCCGGTCAGCTGCTGCTCGATCACCTGGGTGACCGATTTCTCGGTGGTGTCCGCACTGGCGCCCGGGTAGGTCGCCGAGACGGTGACCTGCGGCGGGGCGATGTTGGGATAGGACTCCACGCCCAGGTTGAGGATCGCGATCACGCCGCTGAGCGAGATCAGGATCGCAACCACCCAGGCGAAGACTGGATGTTCGATGAAAAATTTAGGCATGACGGAAGGTTCCCGTTACTGCTTGTTCGAATCGGTGGCGGCCGGCTTGGCCGCATCGGCCTGCTCGGGCTTGGCCGCGTCGGCCGGTGCCTTGCCTGCGGCCGGTGCTGCGCCCGCCGGAGCGGCGCCGCCTGCGGCAGGCTTGCCGTTGGCGTCCTGCCCCGGGGTCCACGGCTTGGCGACTGCCGGTGCACCTTCCTTGACCTTCTGCACGCCGGCCACGATCACCTTGTCACCGGCGGCCAGGCCGTCGCTGACCAGCCAGTTGCCGTTCTGCGCGCCATCGGTCTTCACGTTCTTGCGCACGACCTTGCCGTCGGCACCGACCACCATCACGTAGCCGCCGGTGGTGTCGCGCAGCAGGGCCTGCTGCGGCACCAGGTAGGCGTTGTTGCGCTCGCCCAGGTTGGCCTGGAAGCTGACGAAGGCGCCGGGCAGCAGGATCTGCTGCGGGTTCGGCAGCAGCGCGCGCAGCGACACTGCGCCGGTGGCCGGGTCGACCGTGGTCGAGGAGAAGTCCAGCGTGCCCGGCTCATCATAGGTGCTGCCGTCGGCCAGCTTGACGTTGACCGTAGCCTTGCCGTCACCGGACAGCGCCAGCGCGCCCCTGGCCTGCTGCGCACGCAGCTGGGTCAGCTCATCCACGCTCAGCGAGAAGTTGACGTACAGCGGGTCGAGCTGGTCGACGGTGGTCAGCAGGGTCACATCGCCCTGGCCAACCAGCGCGCCCTCGGTGACCTGCTGCTTGTTGGCCACGCCGCTGATCGGCGCGGTCACTTCGGTGTAGCCCAGGCTGATGCGCGAGGAGGTCACCGAGGCTTCGGCCTGCTTGACTGCGGCCAGCGCGGTGCGCTCGGCCGATTCGGCATTGTCCAGGTCGGCCTTGGAGACGAACTGCTGCGGGGCCAGCGAACGTGCGCGGTCGGCGGCGACCTTGGCGTTGGCGTAGGTCGCGCGGGCCGAGGCCAGCTGCGCCTCGGAGGCATTGAGCGAGGCACGCAGCGGCGCCGGGTCGATCAGGAACAGGGTCTGGCCCTGCTTGACCTGCGAGCCTTCCTGGTAGACGCGCTTGAGCAGCACGCCGGGCACGCGTGCGCGGACGTCGGCGCTGCGGAACGGCGACAGGCGGCCGACCAGCTCGCGCTGCAGCGGCAGGGTCTGCGGCTTGGCGTCGATCACGCCCACCTCCGGCGGCGGGGGCATCTGCTGTTCCGGCTTCTTGCAGGCAGCCAGAGCGACAGCAACGGCGCACGTCAAGGCAAGGGTGCGGAGTGGGGCGGTCATCAGGAGGAACTCCGGGGTTGGTTTGTAGACGGGGCCGGCGACGGCTGTGGCGCGAACGCGCGCAGGAAGCTGTCGACGGAGAACTCTGCCCAGCGCCGACGCAAGAGCGCGTCATCACGATGGGGGGTGTGGAAGCGCTGTTTGTCGAAATCCTGACCGGCGATCATGCTCAGCAGCAGTTCGGCCATGAAGTGCGGGTCGTCATGCCGGAGCTGGCCTTGCATGCAAACGGTTTCAATCCATTCAGCAAGATGAAGCGTCAGCGCGCCGGCACCATGCCGGTACAGCGTACGCGCCTCTTCGGGAAACTGGGCCGCCTCGGCTGCAATCAGCCGGCAGGCCTGTCCTACGTGCGGTTGGTTGAAATGCTCCAGGAAGTCGGTGGCGAACTGGAGCAGGCTGGCACGCAGGTCGTCACCGCGGAGTGCACGCAGCATGGCCCCGGTGGCGTGGCCGACGTGGCGCTGCATCACCCGGCGCAGCAGTTCCTGCTTGCTGCCGTAGCGCGAGTACAGGGTCTGCTTGGAGCAGCCGGCATGCTGGGCCACCGCGTCCATGCTCATCTGCATGCCCTGCTGGGCCAGCAGTTCGCGCACGGCATCGAACACGCGCTCATCGCGCGCGTCGAGGGCAACGGGGAGGTAGGCCGGGTTCACGCGGTGGACTATACCGTCCAGTTCAGGATTGTGGAATCGAATCGGCGTCGCCGCGTGTGTCTTCCGGTAACACGCTTTGCCGATCCTGTCGGCAGTGCTGAAGCAGGCGCCAGCTCCATACCGGAGCGAACTGAATAGGCGTCTAAACCGCAGCAAACCCGAATCTGGTTATTCCGTCCTGCAGCAAGGCCTTTTCGTGCGGTAGGGCTACAATTTCATTTTCCCAACTGAGCAAGCGCATCGCTCTGCCATGAAACCGCAAAAAACCGCAGCCAAGACCGTGAAAAACAAGACCAAACCAGCAGAGTCGGAGGTCGCAGTGACCGCTGGTTTCTCCCTGGAGCCGGTGTACACGGCATTGCGCAAGCGTTACCCCGCGGCCGCACAGGCCGAAGCGGTGGCCTTCGCCACTGACTTCTACAAGCGCATGGAGTCGGACGAGTTCCCGCACCACAGCGCTGAAGAGTGGGCCGCGCTCGCGGCTGAGACGCTGGAATTCGCCCGGACCCGCAAGGCCGGCAAGGCCAACGTCCGCGTGTTCAATCCGACCGCGAAGGCCAACGGTTGGGAATCGCCGCACACCGTGCTGCAGATCGTCAACGACGACATGCCGTTCCTGGTCGACACCGTCACCATGTCGCTGGCCGAGCAGGGCGTGGGCGTCCACGTGCTGGGCCACCCGGTGCTGCGCTTCACCCGCGACAAGGCCGGCAAGCTGGTCAAGGTCGGCGAAGGTGACACCGAGTCGGTGATGCTGCTGGAAATCGACCGCCAGCCGGCCGAAGCCATGGCTGCCATCGAGCAGGCCATCAACAAGGCGCTGGACGAAGTGCGTGCGATCGTGCGCGACTGGCAGCCGATGAAGGACAAGGCGCTGGCGCTGGCCGACGACCTGGGCAGCCGCCAGCTGCCGGTCGACGACGCGTCGCGCAAGGAAGCACAGGAGTTCCTGCGCTGGGCCGCCGACAACCACTTCACCTTCTTCGGCTACCGCGAGTACCGCGTCGAGAAGCAGGGCAAGGAAGAAGTGCTGGCGCCGCTGAACGACACCGGCCTGGGCCTGATGCGCGGCAAGGACAAGTCCGCCGCCCGTCCGGTCAAGACCCTGGCCGCGCAGGGCCTGAACACCACGTCCGGTCTGAAGGACGCGCTGATCCTGACCAAGACCAATGCCCGTTCGCGCGTGCACCGCGCCGGCTACATGGACTACATCGGCGTGCTGGAATTCGACGCCAAGGGCAAGATCATCGGCGAGCAGCGCTTCCTCGGCCTGTTCACCTCCAGCGCCTACAACCGCCGCCCGTGGGAAATCCCGCTGGTGCGCCAGCGCCACGAGCACGTGATGAAGCAGTCGGGCCTGGCCCCGGCCAGCCACAGCGGCAAGGCGCTGCGCCACATCCTGGAAACCCTGCCGCGCGAAGAACTGTTCCAGTCCAGCGAGGACGAACTGTTCCGCACCGCGATGGGCGTGCTGGGCCTGCAGGAGCGCGTGCGCAGCCGCCTGTTCCTGCGCCGCGACAAGTACAGCCGTTTCATCTCCGCGCTGGTCTACCTGCCGCGTGAGCGCTTCAACACCGACGTGCGCCTGCGCATCGAAGCGATGCTGAAGGACGCGCTGCACGGCGAGTACGTCGACAGCTCCGTGGTGCTGGGCGAATCGCCGCTGGCCCAGGTGCACCTGATCGTGCGCCCGAAGCCGGGTGAGATGCTCGACGTCGATACCGCCGAACTGGAGCAGAAGCTGGCCCAGGTGCTGCGCAACTGGCAGGACGACCTGCGTGAAGCGCTGGTGACCCGCCATGGCGAAACCGAAGGCCTGCGCATCGCCGCCCGCATCGGCAAGGCACTGCCGGCCGGCTACATCGAAGACAACAGCACCGCCGTTGCCGCCAACGATGTCAGCCAGCTCGATGCGCTGACCGGCCCGGACGACCTGCGCCTGAGCCTGCAGGCCGTGCCGCGCGAAAGCGGCGATGGCCTGCGCCTGAAGCTGTATCGCCAGCTGGACGACATTCCGCTGTCGGACGCGCTGCCGATGATGGAAAACATGGGCCTGCGCGTGATCGCCGAGCGTCCGTACCGCCTGTCGGTCGACAACGCCCCGGTGTACGTGCAGGACTTCGAGGTCGAGTCGACCGCCGGCGCGATCGATGCCGCCAGCGTCGATGAAGCCTTCGGCGAGACCTTTGCCCGCGTCTGGCACGGCGATGCCGAGAACGACGGCTTCAACCGCCTGGTGCTGGCTGCCGGCCTGCACTGGCGCCAGGTCGCCATGCTGCGTGGCTACTGCAAGTACCTGCTGCAGACCGGCGTACCGTTCTCGCAGGCCTACGTGGAAGGCACCTTCGCGCGCTACCCGCTGCTGGCCCGCCTGCTGGTCGAGCTGTTCGAAGCCCGCTTCGATCCGGCCACCGGCCACGAAGGCAAGGACGACATCGCGGCTGGCCAGGCCCAGCTGAAGGCCCACTTCGACGTGCTGGCTGCTGGCGACGACGCCACCCTGAAGGTGCTCAAGACCGTGGTCGACGCCCGCAAGGGTGACCGCGACGCGCAGATGCAGGCCGCGCGCGACGCGCTGCTGAAGCTGATGGACCGCGTGTCCAGCCTGGACGAGGACCGCATCCTGCGCTCGTTCATGGGCGTGATCGACGCGACCCTGCGCACCAGCTACTACCAGACCGATGCCAACGGCCAGCACGGCCATGTCATCAGCTTCAAGTTCGATTCGGCGCTGGTGCCGGACCTGCCGAAGCCGCGCCCGTACCGCGAAATCTTCGTCTACGGCCCACGCGTGGAAGGTACCCACCTGCGCTTCGGCGCGGTCGCCCGTGGCGGCCTGCGCTGGTCGGACCGTCGTGAAGACTTCCGTACCGAAGTGCTGGGCCTGGTCAAGGCACAGATGGTCAAGAACACCGTCATCGTGCCGGTCGGCGCGAAGGGCGGCTTCTTCGCCAAGACTCCGCCGGTGAACGGCGACCGTGATGCGATCTTCGCCAACGGCGTGGCCTGCTACAAGCTGTTCATCCAGGGCCTGCTGGACATCACCGACAACATCGTCAACAACAAGATCGTGCCGCCGGTGGATGTCGTGCGCCACGACATGGACGATCCGTACCTGGTGGTGGCCGCCGACAAGGGCACCGCGACCTTCTCCGACATCGCCAACGGCCTGGCCATCGCGCACGGCTTCTGGATGGGCGATGCGTTCGCCTCCGGTGGTTCGGTCGGTTACGACCACAAGGGCATGGGCATCACCGCACGCGGTGCGTGGGAGTCGGTCAAGCGCCACTTCCGTGCGCTGGGCCGTGACAGCCAGAGCCAGGACTTCACCGCGGTCGGCGTCGGCGACATGTCCGGCGACGTGTTCGGCAACGGCATGCTGCTGTCGCGCCACATCCGCCTGGTCGCTGCGTTCGATCACCGCCACATCTTCCTGGACCCGAACCCGGATGCGGCCACCACGTTCGTTGAACGTGAGCGCCTGTTCACCGTGCCGCGTTCGAGCTGGGCGGACTACGATGCCAAGCTGATCAGCAAGGGCGGCGGCGTGTACCCGCGTACCCTGAAGTCGATCGAGATCACCCCGCAGGTGCGTGAAGCGCTGGGCCTGGACGAGAACGTCAAGGCGCTGTCGCCGAACGACCTGATGAGCGCGATCCTGAAGGCGCCGGTCGACCTGCTGTGGAACGGCGGCATCGGTACCTACGTCAAGGCCGCCAGCGAGCAGCACAGCGATGTCGGCGACCGTGCCAACAACGCGCTGCGCGTGAACGGTGGCGAGCTGCGCTGCAAGGTGGTGGGCGAGGGCGGCAACCTGGGCATGACCCAGCTGGGCCGCATCGAAGCCGCGCAGGCCGGCGTGCTGCTCAACACCGACTTCATCGACAACTCGGCTGGTGTCGACACCTCCGACCATGAAGTCAACATCAAGATCCTGCTCAACGATGTGGTGCGGGCCAAGAAGCTGACCGTCGAGCAGCGCAACAAGCTGCTGGCTTCGATGACCGATGAAGTCGCCGAGCTGGTGCTCAACGACAACTACCGCCAGAACCAGGCGCTGAGCCTGATGGAGCGGATGGCGGTCAAGCGCCTGGGTTCCAAGCAGCACTTCATCCGTACCCTGGAGCAGCAGGGCCTGCTTGATCGCCAGATCGAGTTCCTGCCGTCCGATGCCGAGCTGTCGCAGCGCAAGGCACGCGGCCAGGGCCTGACCCGTCCGGAACTGTCGGTGCTGCTGTCCTACTCCAAGCTGGTGGCGTTCGCCCAGCTGCTGGATTCGGACATCCCGGAAGATCCGTACCTGTCCAAGGAACTGCAGCGCTACTTCCCGACCCCGCTGCAGAAGAAGTACGCCGACGCAATGGAGCGTCACCGCCTGAAGCGCGAAATCATCGCCACGGCCGTGACCAACCAGACCATCAACCGCATGGGCGCCACCTTCCTGATGCGCATGCAGGAAGACACCGGCCGTTCCATCGCCGAGGTCGCCAAGGCCTACACCATCAGCCGTGAAACGCTGGATGCACGCGCGCTGTGGGCGCAGATCGATGCCCTCGACGGCAAGGTGCCGGAGTCGGTGCAGATCGACGCACTGGAAGTGATCTGGAAGCTGCAGCGCTCGTTCGTGCGCTGGCTGCTGTCGCGCCCGGGCGCGATGCCGGGCATCACCGAAGCGGTCAACCGCTACCAGGGTCCGTTCAACGACATCCGCGTTGCCTCGGGTGTGCTGCCGGATTCGCAGCGTCCGACCTATGAAGCCCTGGTGGCCGAGTGGAAGGAAAAGGGCCTGCCGTCCGCGCTCGCGCAGCAGCTGGCCGAACTGCACTTCCTGGAGCCGGCGTTCGACATCATCGAACTGGCCCGTACCCGCAAGCTGAAGCCGGTGGACGTGTCCAAGGTCCACTTCCGCCTGGGCGATGCCCTGCAGCTGCCGTGGCTGTTCGAGCAGGTCGATGCGCTGGAGGTCAACGGCCGTTGGCACGCCGTGGCACGTGGCGTGCTGCGCGACGAGCTGGCCGCCAACCACCGCAACCTGGCTGGCCAGGTGCTGGGCACCAAGGGTGGCAGTGCTGAGGCGAAGGTGGCGGCCTGGATGGGCCGCGACGACAACAGCCTGCGCTTCACCCTGGCGATGCTGGCCGAACTGGCCGAGCAGAAGACCCTGGACTACCCGACCGTCTCGGTCGCGGTCCAGCGCCTGGGCCAGCTGGCCGCACATGGTGCGTAAGTGAAGTAGTGCCAGGCCATGCCTGGCATGAGTGAAACGGAACGGCCCCGCGAAAGCGGGGCCGTTCTGTTTTGTAGCGCGCGCCTGGGACGGGTAGTGCCGGCCGCTGGCCGGCAACCCCATGGACCTCCCCGCAGATGGGCGATTGCCGGCCAGCGGCCGGCACGACCGGGTATGCTCTTGCTGGCACACCCACCCGGATCCACCGATGAGCGACACCCCCCGCATCGCCTTCCTGGCCAGCGCCACCGAACCTGCACAGATGGCCCGCGCGGCGATGGTCTCGCGCTATGGCGATCACGCGCCGGAGCAGGCCGACGTGCTGTGTCCGCTGGGCGGCGACGGCTTCATGCTGCAGACCCTGCACCGGCATGGGCACCTGGGCAAGCCGGTGTTCGGCATGAAGCTGGGCACCGTCGGCTTCCTGATGAACCAGTACCGTGGCGACGACGACGTGCAGGCGCGCATTGCCCGTGCCGAACCGGCCAACCTGCGCCCGCTGGAAATGGTGGCGCTGACCGAGTCGGGCACCAGTACCGGTTCGCTGGCTTACAACGATGTGTCGCTGCTGCGCCAGACCCGGCAGGCCGCGCATATCGGCATCGACCTCAACGGGCAGGAACGCGTGGCCGAGCTGATCGGCGACGGCGTGCTGGTGGCCACCCCGGCCGGCAGCACCGCCTACAACTATTCCGCGCACGGTCCGGTGCTGCCGCTGGGTTCGCATACCATCGCGCTGACGCCGTTGGCCCCGTACCGGCCGCGTCGCTGGCGCGGGGCGATTCTCAAGGCCGACACCGAGGTGCGCTTCCGCGTGCTCGATCCCTACAAGCGCCCGGTCAGCGTCACTGCGGATTCGCACGAGACCCGCGACGTGGTCGAGGTGACCATCCGTGAGTCGAAGGACCGCCGCGTGACCCTGCTGTTCGACCCGGAGCACAACCTGGAAGACCGGATCCTGAGCGAACAGTTCGTTTTTTGAGGACAATGGGCGGCCGGCCCCGCCGACCGCTTGAAGGACCCCCACCGATGGGCGACAACTCCCCCCGTTTGCTGACCGTCGCGGTGACCTCGCGCGCCCTGTTCGACCTCGAGGAAAGCCATGCGCTGTTCGAGAGTGATGGCGTGGCGGCCTATGCCGAATTCCAGCGCCAGCATGAGGACGATATCCTCGGCCCCGGCGTGGCCTTCCCGGTGGTGCGCAAGCTGCTGGCGCTGAACCAGGGCGCCAGCCCGGAGAGCCCACGGGTCGAGGTGATCCTGCTGTCGCGCAACTCGGCCGATACCGGCCTGCGCATCTTCAACTCGATCCAGCACTACGGCCTGGGCATCATCCGTGCGACGTTCACCGCCGGCGAGCCGACCTGGCCGTACGTGAAGCCGTTCGGTACCGACCTGTTCCTGTCGGCCAACCCGGAATCGGTGCGCAGCGCGCTGCGGCATGGCATTGCGGCGGCGACCATCCTGCCCAAGCCGCCTGGCGAGACCGCCGCTGCGGCGGCCGACCAGATCGATACCGGTCGCCCGGCCGGCCAGCTGCGCATCGCCTTCGACGGTGACGCCGTGATCTTCGGTGACGAGAGCGAGCGCATTTCGCGCGAGCAGGGCGTGGAAGCCTTTGGCCGCCACGAGCGCGAACGCGCCCGCGAGCCGCTCAGCGGCGGTCCGTTCCGCGGTTTCCTGTCGGCCCTGCATACATTGCAGGAAGTGTTCCCGGCCGGCGAGAGTGCGCCGATCCGCACCGCACTGGTCACCGCGCGATCGGCACCGGCGCATGAGCGGGTGATCCGCACCCTGCGCGAGTGGGGCGTGCGCCTGGACGAGGCGCTGTTCCTCGGTGGTCGCCACAAGGGGCCGTTCCTGCAGGCGTTCGGCGCCGACATCTTCTTCGATGATTCGCAGCACAACATCGACAGTGCCCGCGAGCATGTGGCCGCCGGCCACGTACCACATGGTGTCGCCAACGAGAGCTGAGGGCACGACGGGTCGGTGCCTGGCACTGCCATGCTTCCGTGCCCACCAAGGTGGGCACCTACCAGGGCGCTGTGCCCTGGTAGTCGCCAACCTTGGTTGGCATTGCCGTCAGGCCACGGGTCCGGTCACGGCCTGCCGGACATCCCCAGCTGCAGGTCCACCACCTTCCAGCGCAGGCCCTGCGGTTCAAGAACCACCTTCAGCGGCGGTTGGCCGGGGCCGCGATCGACATCGATCACGAAGCGGTCCAGTGCCTCGAAATGGTGCTCGGCATGCTTCAGCGGCCGCGCCGGTTCGGTCGCACCGAAGGCATCGCCGCCCTGCAGTTCATTGCGGCCACGCTTCCACAGCACGTGGCCCTGCAGCATCGCGCCGATCCCGGTCGGGGTCACCATGGTCTCCACCGCAGCACCGCCAAGCTGGTCGCCCAGGCCATAGAGCAGGGCGCCGAACGGGCTGGCTGCCACGTCGGGGCCGGCCTGGCGCACCAGGTAGTCATTGAGCTGCGCACGCAGGCTGCTGCGCACGCGCGGGAAATCGACGTAACGCTCCAGGCGGGCAGTGTCGCGCTGCTCGATGGCCTTGGACAGGCCATTGACGGTCATGTAGGGGCCGCCGAACCACCAGGCCGCGACGGCCAGGACCAGCAGCACAATGAGTGCGGTGAGTTTCTTCATGCCGACCAGACTGCCGCAATGGCGGCAGTGCCGGGTGAAGACTCAATGACTGGGCGAGCCACGGCCGTCACCGAAGGCATCGACCAGTTGTTGCCGTTCGGCCGGGGTCAGTGCTTCCAGCCGCGTCGCCAGCACCTCGTCGAGGCTGCGGGTGCGGGTGGTGCCGAGGATGCCGCTGGCCACGCCGGGATGGCCCAGCGCATAGGCGAAGGCGGTCTGGGCCGGGCGTTGGCTATGGATCGCGCCCATGGCGCGCCGCATCTGGCGGGCACTGCGCATCAGCTGGCGGCTGCTGGGTTTCAGCCAGGCGCGCGCCAGGTACCAGCCATCGGCCAGCCGTGGCAGGCGAGGGCGCGCGGGCAACAGGTGACCCTGCGCCAGCACGGTGCCGGCCAGCACGCCAATGCCCACCGCCTGCAGCTGGTCGATCAGCGGTTCGCGGTCCTGCTGCAGGGCGTTGTAGTCCAGCAGCACCACATCGAACGCGTCGGGATGGGCGATCATCCAGCGCAGGGTCGATGCCGAGTGGGTGTTGATGCCGGTGTGGCGGATCAGGCCGCGTTCGCGCAGGCGTTGCAGCGCGGCCAGCAGGTCGTCATTGATGTCGTGTTCGCTGGCGCCATGCAGCTGGTAGAGGTCCAGATGATCCAGGCCGAGGTTACGCAGCGACGCCTCGCAGCTGGCGGTGATGGCCGCGGGCGAGAAGTTGCGCTGCTCGGCGCCGCTGATGCCGGCCTGGCCGGTGAGCGTGCCGCCTTTGCTGGAGATCACCAGCGCGTCGCGCGGGTACTGCTTCAGCAACGGGCGCAGGATGCGGCCCAGGCGCGGCTCGGCATGGAAGCCGGAATAGTTGTGGCCGGTATCGAGCAGGTTCACGCCATGGGCGAGCGCATGCTCGACCACGGCGGCCGCCTCATGCTCGGGGAAGCGGCGATGACCCCAGAAGCCGGAGCAGCCCAGGCCGATCGGTGAAACGGCCAGGCCTGTGCGGCCGAGCACGCGCCGCTGGCGGGCCAGCGGAAGATCCTGCGACATCAGAACTCCAGGTCCAGCGCGGCGCACAGGTAGTCGACGAATGGACCGAGGGCGGCTAGGTCCTTGCCCAGCGTGGACAGCAGTCGCGGGCCGGTCATGGTGGCATCGTCCAGCGAGCGCCACATCACCCAGTTGCGGTGCTTGAGGTCGTCGATGAACTCGAAGTCGGCCGGGAAGCCACGCGGGGGCCGCACCAGCTTCTCGCTCTCCTCGAAATCGAAGCGCTTGCGCAGGGCCGGCGCATGCGCGGCGGCCTTCCAGCTGCCCGGGTTGTCGAGGATGAAGTGGCGCACGCGACGCTGGGTTTCAGGCTCCGGATGCCACAGGCCGGCACCGACGAAGCTCTCGCCGGGCTGCAGGTGCACGTAGAACGAAGGCGCGGCCACCTCGCGGCGGCGCTCATGGAACAGGCGCGCGCCCTGCCAGGTCTTGTACGGTGACTTGTCGTTGGAGAAGCGCGCGTCGCGATGGATGCGGAACAGCGAGCCGCCGACGCCGCGGGTATCGGCGCGGAAATGCTCGCTGACCTCGGCCAGGGCCGGCTGCAGGTCGCCCAGCAGGCGCAGGAACGGCTGCCGTACGTGGTCTTCATACTGCTGGCGGTGGTCGTTGAACCAGGCCTTGTCGTTGTGCCGCGCCAGGCTGCGCAGGAACTTGAAACTGGCGTCCGAGAAGTAGGTGCTCACAGCGTCTCCTGCAGGTGCTGGCCCCAGTCGCGCAGCGATTGCAGCAGGGCCTGGCGCCGCGCGTCGTCGGGCGCTTCGGCGGCCAGTGCATCGAGCTGCTGCTGGTACTGGGGCAGGTTGAGTTCGCCCAGCCCGCCGTCGCCGAGCAGGCGCTGGCGGCGGTAATCCTGCCAGCGCTGGCGTTCCGCCGGCGCGAGGCTGTCGGGGTGGTTGCGTGCGCGGTAGCGGAACAGCAGCTCCGGCAGGCGCGGGTCGCGGAAACGGCCTTCCAGCGCGGCCAGCTGCTCCGGAGCGGTGGTGCGTGCCAGTGCAAGCAGCGGCTTGTCGCCATTGCCGAGGAAGCCGTCGTACAGCGAGGCATCGACGTCGACCACGGTGGCGGCGCGGGGCTGGTTGTAGACCTGCCGGGCCTTCTCGGCCAGCTCTGGGGCGAACGCGCGCAGCCGTTCCACCTTGGCCTCGATCGCGGCCACGTCCAGGCCGAGGCGCGCGTGGTCATCGGCGCGCAGGTGGTTCCAGGCGATCAGCGCCGGCACCTTGTTCAGATGTACTTCCTTCAGCGGCACCCGCGCCATGCCTTCGGGCAGCTCGCTGGCGCGCATGTACAGGCGCTGCGCGATCACTTCGGCCGGCAGTTCCAGCAGGTCGTCGATCTCGCCTTCCAGGTCGAACACGATCACCCGGTTGTTGATGGTCGGGTGAACGGCCAGCGGCAGCACCGGGGCCGCACACAGGCGGCTGGCCGGGTAGCGCATGGAAATGTGCAGCACCGGCTTCATCGCGGCCACGTCCAGCAGGCTGCCGACGAAGCGCTTGTCACGCAGCTTCAGCGCGTAGTCCCACAGGCGTGGCTGCGACTGCTTGAACAGGCGTGCCATGCCGATGGTGGCGCGTACGTCGGACAGCGCTTCGTGCGCATCACCCTCGCGCACGTTGTTGGCCTCGGCCAGGTGCTCGAGCTTGAACGAGGTGGCGCCATCCTCGCGAAGCGGCCACTGGATGCCGTCCGGACGCATCGCGCGCATCAGCCGCAGCATGTCCAGCAGGTCCCAGCGCGAATTGCCGTTGCGCCACTCGCGCTCATACGGGTCGTGGAAGTTGCGGAACAGGCCGTAGCGGACGAACTCATCGTCGAAGCGCAGCGTGTTGTAGCCCAGCGCGCAGGTGCCGGGGCGCGACAGCTGCTCGTTGATGCGGTCGAAGGCCTCGGCCTCGCTGATGCCCTCGGCCAGGGCCTGCTGCGGGGTGATGCCGGTGACCAAGGTGGCCATCGGCGAGGGCAGCAGGTCATCGGCCGGGCGCACGAAGAAGCTGACCGGGGTGTCGATTTCGTTGAGGTCGGCGTCGGTGCGGATCGCGGCGTACTGCGAGATGCGCGTGCGGCGCGGGTCCTGGCCGAAGGTTTCCAGGTCGTAGAACAGGAAGCTGTCGGCCATCAGTGCGCGCCCTCCAGGACCGGCAGCAGCGCGTGGATCTGCGCTTCCAGTGCGGCCCAGTCGATGTTGTCCAGTGAATCGTGACCGGCGGTGGCGGCCACCAGCATGTCGCGCTGCAGCTCGGTACGGCGCAGCGCCTCGGCGTAGGGCGTGTGCAGGAAGGTGACCATCGTGTAGTGCGGTACGAAACGGGTCGGCCAGCGCCGCTGCAGTTCCTGCTCCAGTTCGCGCTGCAGCAGGAACGCGGGATCGGCGACGCGGTCGCGCATCTCCAGGTAGTTCTCCAGCGCCATCTGCTGGATGGCACGTGCATTCGGCTTGCGCTCGGCTTCGAACGCGGCGAACGCGCCTTCCAGGTCATCGGCCTCCATCAGGTGGCGGGCCAGCGCAACGCAGTCCTCGAACGCGCAGTTCATGCCCTGGCCGTGGAATGGCACCATCGCATGCGCGGCATCGCCGATCAGCACGGCGCGGCCGTGCTGGTGCCAGCGCTCCAGGGTGAGCGTGCCGAGCAGGCCCGGCGGGTGCTGTTCCCAGTCCGCGCGCAGGTTCGGGATCAACGGCAGGGTGTCGGCGAACTCGCGTGCGAACAGCGCTTCGGCCTGCGCACCGGTGTTGACCGTGGCGAAGCTGGGATCGCCCTGGTTGGGCAGGAACAGGGTGACGGTGAAGGTGCCTTCGTGGTTGGGCAGGGCGATGCACATGTAATGGCCACGCGGCCAGATGTGCAGCGCATTGCGCTCGATGCGGAAGCTGCCGTCGGCGGCCGGCGGGATCTCCAGCTCCTTGTAGGAGTGGTCGAGGAAGGCGATGTCCTCGCCCAGCGGCGCACGGCGGTTCATCGCCGCGCGCAGTGCCGAACCGGCGCCGTCGGCACCGATCAGGGTGTCGAAGCGGATGTCGTGCGGGCTGTCGTCGCGGTCATCGATGAAACGCGCGTAGCCGGCATCGAAATCAACGGTGTGCAGGCGGCGATGGAAGTGCACGGTGGCGCCGGCCTGTTCGGCCAGTTCCAGCAGCGTGGTGTTCAGGTCGCTGCGGTGGATCGACCAGATCACTTCGCTGTCATCACGGCCATAGCGCTGCAGCTGTGGTTCGCCGTCGCGCGGGTGCACCATGCGGCCGCGCATCATCACCGCGCGCGCCATCACTTCGTCCTCCACACCCGCCTGGCGCAGCGCATTGCGCCCGCGCTCGGCCAACGCCAGGTTGATCGAACGACCGCTCTCGTAATCGGCCACGCGCGGATCGCCGCGGCGTTCGTACAGGGTGATGCGCCAGCCTTGCCGTGACAGCAGGATGGCCAGCAGGGACCCGGCCAGGCCGGCACCAACAATGCTCAACGAGCGGGAAGCATGTGCGATCAACGAACTGTCCAGCAGTAGAGGAGAGGCTGGCTTAAAGGCCGGCCCAGGCTTCCACTTCCTCGACGAAGTGGTGCACGTCCAGGTAGCGGTTGTAGAGCGGGGTGGGCGAGATGCGGATCACGTCGGGCTCGCGCCAGTCGCCGAGCACGCCGATGCCACGCAGGTGCTCGAACAGTGCGCGGCCACGCTCGCGGCCACCGATCACGCGCAGCGACAACTGGCAGCCGCGGCGCTGCGGGTCGGCCGGGGTGATGATGTCCAGCACCTGCGGCAGGCGCGCGCGCACCAGCGCCTCGAGCATGCCGGTCAATGCCAGCGATTTGCTGCGCAGCGCTTCCATGCCGGCGCGCTCGAACAGGTCCAGCGAGGCACGCAGCGGTGCCAGGCCGAGAATCGGTGGATTGCTCAGCTGCCAGCCCTCGGCGCCGATGGCCGGCGTGAACTGCGGCGCCATCTGGAAGCGGGTGGCTTCCTCATGGCCCCACCAGCCGGCGAAGCGCGGCAGGGTGGTGTCGCGGTGGTGGCGCTCGTGCACGAAGGCACCCGCGACTGCCCCCGGGCCGCTGTTGAGGTACTTGTAATGGCACCACACGGCGAAATCGGGGGCTACGTCATGCAGGCGCAGCGGCAGGTTGCCGACCGAGTGCGCCAGGTCGAAGCCGATGCGTGCGCCCTGCAGGCGTGCGGCGCGGGTGATCGCATCGAGGTCGAAGGCCTGGCCGGTGCGGTACTGCACGCCAGGCCACAGCACCAGCGCAAGGCGCGGGCCGTGTTCGGTGATGGCGCGCTCGATGGCGTTCAGCGAGATCGTGCCGTTGGCTTCGTCCGGCTGCACTTCCACCAGGCACTCGGCCGGGTCGAAACCATGGAAGCGGATCTGGGCTTCCACGGCGTGGCGATCGGTCGGGAACGCGCCGGCTTCCATCAGGATCACCGGGCGCTGGGCGGTCGGCCGGTAGAAGCTGACCATCATCAGGTGCAGGTTCACGCTCAGCGTGTTCATCGCCACCACTTCGCTGGGCAGCGCGCCGACCACGCGGGCCAGCTGCGCGCTCACCAGACGGTGGTAGGACAGCCACTGCGTCGGGCCGGTGAAGTGGCCTTCCACCGCCAGCTCGCCCCACTGCTTCATCACTTCCTGCACCGCTGCCTGCGCGCCGCGCGGCTGCAGGCCCAGCGAGTTGCCGACGAAGTAGGTCTGCTCGCCGCCACCGTGGCGCGGAATCAGGAATTCATTGCGCAGCGGGCGCAGCGGATCGGCGGCGTCCAGGGCGATGGCGTTGGTGCGGCTGAGCAGGTCGGACATGGTCGGGCAACAGGCTGCAACGGGACCGCCAGTGTAGCGCCTGGCACGGCGGGACCGACGCCCGGGATGCCTGCGTACCGCTATTGCTGTAGAGCCGAGCCCATGCTCGGCTTCGTGGCCCGGCAGCCGAGCATGGGCTCGGCTCTACAGGGGCGGGTGGTCAGCCCGCCGCCGGCGCCGGCAGCGGGTCCACGTGCCCGCACTGGCTGCAGGTGCGCAGTTCCAGGCTGGCGTGGTAGCGCGCAAATACCTTGGGCAGGTCGGTTTCGATGTTCTGCAGCGGGAAATACTCTTCGTGCAGCTTGTGGTTGCAGCGCTCGCAATGCCAGATCACGCCATCCATCTCGTGCGGCAGGCGCTTGCGCTCGACCACCAGGCCAATGCCACCGGGCGGGCGCCGCGGCGAGTGCGGCACCTTCGCCGGCAGCAGGAAGATCTCGCCGGCACGGATCGGAATATCGCGCACCGCGCCGTCTTCCTGCACCTTCAGCACCATCTCGCCTTCGAGCTGGTAGAACCACTCGGGGCCTTCGTCGTAGTGGTAGTCGGTGCGCGAGTTCGGCCCGCCGACCACCATCACGATGAAATCACCGTTGTCGATCATCTTGTTGCCCACCGGCGGCTTCAGCAGGTGGCGGTTCTCTTCGATCCAGGCGTGCAGGTTGATCGGCGAAGCGAGCATGGTGGTCATCCGTAAGGGATCAGTCGCGCTTGCCCTTGCGCGGGACGTAGGACAGGGCCTTTTCGTAGGCCGGCTGCAGTTCTTCCTGCGAACCGACGTCGATGCCCATCTCGCGCACGCGCCCGTCCTTCAGGCTGTAGACCCAGCCGTGCACCATCAGCTTCTGGCCGCGGGCCCAGGCGTCCTGCACGATGGTCGAGCGGCACAGGTTGGCGACCTGCTCGATCACGTTCAGTTCGCACAGGCGCGCGTGCTTGAGCTCATCGGTCTCGATCGCATCGAGGATGCCGGTGTGCTTCTGCATCACGTCACCGACGTGGCGCAGCCAGTTGTCAGCCAGGCCGACGCGGGTGTTGTGCAGGCAGGCATGCACGCCGCCGCAGCCATAATGGCCAACGATCAGGATGTGCTTCACCTTCAGCTGGTCCACCGCGTACTGCACCACGCTCAGGCAGTTCAGATCGGTGTGGGCGACCACGTTGGCGACGTTGCGGTGCACGAACACTTCGCCCGGGGCCATGCCGATGATCTGGTTGGCCGGCACGCGCGAATCGGAACAGCCGATCCACAGGTACTCGGGGTGCTGCTGCTTGGCCAGCTGGTGGAAGAACTCAGGGTCTTCCTTCTCGATCCGGTCGGCCCAGTCGCGGTTGTTCTGCAGCAGCTTGTGGATGTCTTTCATGTACGGGTCCCTGGCGTCGGGTGGGGGCTCGCCGCAGCCGTCCGGCTGCGTCGTCGCGGGAATCTGGGGCGTTCAGTCGCTGCGGGCGGCCTGTTCGCGGTGCCAGCGCATCCACTGCGCCAACTCGGTGGAATAGGGGGTGCCCAGCTGTTCCAGTTCGGCGATCACTGCGCGCTGGTTCGCATCGGGATGGTTCTGGCTCAGCTTGAGCTTCAGCTGCACGTGTTCGACCTGGAAGCGGAAGCCGACGATGGCGCGCAGCTCCGGGCCGTGTTCGGCACGCGTGGCATCGAACTGCCAGGCCTGGCCGACACTGGCTTCGAAGTGGTCGCTGATCGCACCGACGAGCTCGGCCAGCGCATCGGTTTCGTCGAAGGTCTGCAACTGGCCACGCAGCTCGGCAGCAACGTAGTTCCAGGTCGGCACCCGCGCGGCGGGCTCCTTGTCCGGGTACCAGCTGGCCGAGACGTAACCGTGTGGGCCGTCGACCAGTACCTTGGCCGCGCCGCCGTGGCGCGACTGCGGGTTGGCGCGGGCCCAGTGCCCGCGCAGCTCGACACGCTCGCCATCACGCCGGTACAGCACCGGCATCCGGGTCAGTTCCGGCAGGCCATCGCTGCCGGGCGTGAGCACGGTAACGAACGGGTCGCGCGCCAGCAGGCGGTCCAGCCAGAGCAGGTCGGTCTCGGCGAAGGCGCGCGGGGTGAACATGCGAGGGTCAGGCGCGCCCGCCCAGCGACTGGATCATGCGGCCGCGCAGGCCCTCATCACTGTCAGCCTGTGGTGGCTGTACTTCGTGCAGGCTGAAACCGCGCACCAGCGCGTCTTCCTCGTCCAGGCCATCGTACTCGACGAACTCGGCGTCGAACAGCTGCGAACGAGCGGTGTCTTCGCTGTCATAGCTCAGCGTGTTGCCATCGCTGTCGAGCACCTCGGCGGTGCCGGCCGGGCGAACGCGCAGGCGCGCCCAGATCAGGGTGTTGCCGAGGCTGGCCAGCCACCAGCTGTCGCGCGAGGCGGAGATGTCATTCATGGAGGTATTACCAGAGCGAGGCCAGCCAGAGCAGGGCGGCCATGCCCAGTCCGGCCAGCAGGGTCAGCAGCGATACCCAGGCCGGCGTCGCCAGCCCGGACAGCGAGCGGTCCGGCTGCTGGCGATAGTCGCGGCGCAACAGCCAGGCCAGGGCATCGGGCTTGAGGAAGGCGCCGCTGCCGAAGCGCTCGGCGAGCGCCGGATGGCGGTCGCGCACGTGCACCAGGGTCAGCGGCCAGAAGATCACGAAGGCACTGAACCCGGCCACTGCAACGCCGACGAAACAGAGGGCGAAGAACAGGGTCATGGGGTCAGTACCTCCGTGGTCGTGTGGGGCTTAGAAGTCCGCGCTGCCCGGGGCGCGCGGGTAGGGGATCGCATCGCGGATGTTGGACAGCCCGCAGACGTACACCACCAGGCGTTCGAAGCCCAGGCCGAAGCCGGCGTGCGGCACCGAGCCATAACGGCGGAAATCGCGGTACCAGCTGTAGTGCTCACGGTCCAGGCCGAACTGGGCCATGCGCGCGTCCAGCACGTCCAGGCGCTCTTCGCGCTGGCTGCCGCCGATGATCTCGCCGATGCCCGGGGCCAGCACGTCCATCGCGGCGACGGTCCTGCCGTCGTCGTTCAGGCGCATGTAGAAGGCCTTGATGTGTTCCGGATAGTTGGTCACCACCACCGGGCGGCCGACATGTTCCTCGGTCAGCCAGCGCTCGTGCTCGGTCTGCAGGTCCAGGCCCCATTCGACCGGGAAGTCGAACTTCTTGCCGGACTTCTGCAGCAGGCTGACCGCATCGGTGTAGTCGATGCGCTCGAACGGCGCGTTGATGAAGTCTTCCAGCTTGGTGATCGCGTTCTTGTCCACGCGCTCGGCGATGAAGGCCAGGTCGTCGCCACGCTCGTTCAGCACCGCGCGGAACAGGTACTTCAGGAACTCTTCGGCCAGGCGCGCGTCTTCGGCCAGGTCGGCGAAGGCGATTTCCGGTTCGATCATCCAGAACTCCGCCAGGTGGCGGGTGGTGTGGCTGTTCTCGGCGCGGAAGGTCGGGCCGAAGGTGTAGACCTTGCTCAGCGCCAGGCAGTAGGCCTCGACGTTCAGCTGGCCGGATACGGTCAGGAAGGTTTCCTTGCCGAAGAAGTCGCGGCTGAAATCGATCGCGCCCTTCTCGTCACGCGGCAGGTTCACCATGTCCAGGGTGGACACACGGAACATCTGGCCGGCGCCCTCGGCGTCGGAGGTGGTGATGATCGGGGTGCTGATCCAGTTGAAGCCGTTCTCGTGGAAGAAACGGTGCACGGCCTGGGCCAGGCAGTTGCGGATGCGGGTGACCGCGCCGAACAGGTTGGTGCGCGGGCGCAGGTGCGCCACTTCGCGCAGGAACTCCGGCGACATCGGCTTGGGCTGGATCGGGTAGGTGAGCGGGTCTTCGACCCAGCCGACCACCTCCAGCGCGCTGGCCTGGATCTCGAACGACTGGCCCTTGCCCTGCGACTTCACCAGCGTGCCGGTGGCGATGACCGAGCAGCCGCTGGTCAGGCGCTTGATCTCATCGAAATTGGCCAGGCTGTCGCCGGCCACGACCTGGATCGGGGCGAAGCAGGAGCCGTCGCTCACATTGACGAAGGCCAGATTCGCTGAACCGCGCACCGTGCGCACCCATCCGCGTACCGTGACTTCGCCGCCTTCCGGGATCTTCCCGGCAAGCGCATGTTCAACGCTGACCACCGTCATGACTTGAATCCTCTGCTGATCGACTCGATCTGTGAACACGGGAGTTTACCGGTTGCAGCGTTCTGCTTGCGAGGCATTTTTCGTGGCAACGGCTCCTTATAATGTCCCCGTACCTCTGGAGTAGCCCCATGGCCGTCAGCCTGACCCCCATTGCCTTCGAGCGCGTGCAGCGCTTCGTTGCCCAGACCCCCGGCGCGCTGGGCCTGCGTTTCGGCGTGACCAAGACCGGCTGCTCCGGCTGGGGCCACGTGACCGACCTGGCCCGCGACGAGCGTGAGGGCGACACCGTGTTCGACCAGGACGGCGTGAAGATCTACGTCGACGCCAAGAGCCTGGCGCTGGTGGACGGCACCGTGATCGACTTCGGCAAGCACGGACTGAGCGAGACCTTTACGTTCAGCAATCCCAACGCCACTGCCGAGTGTGGCTGTGGCGAGAGCTTCACCACCGACGCCGACAAGGCCTGACGGCCGCCGGGCATGGCCCTGCGCTGGCAAGGCGTGCTCGGGTAGATGCCGGCCTGGGTCGGCACGCTGGGCTCGGCAGGGACCCCACGGATGGAACGACCGGCTTTTACCTATCACCCCAACGCCTACGACCTCTCCTTCGAAGAGGTCGAGGGGGTCTGCGACTGCTGCGGCCAAACGCGCACACTGCGCTACCGCGGGCCGTTCTACACCGCCCTGAAGCCCGATTACCTGTGCCCGTGGTGTATCGCCGATGGCAGGGCAGCGGCCAGTTACGAGGGTGAATTCACCGGCTGGAGCGATATCGAGGGGGTATCCCCGGATCCGGCCGATCCGCCGCCGACCATCGCCCGTGAGCTGCTGCTGGAGATCTGCGAGCGCACCCCGGGCTACTCGTCCTGGCAGCAATCGGTCTGGTTGAGCCATTGCGAACGGCCCTGCGCCTTCCTCGGCTACGCCGGTAGCGACGACCTGCTGCCGATCCTCGATCAGGTCCGGCCTGACGTGGTCGATATCAATCCGCGCGACGCCGACTGGGTGCTGGAGCATCTGAGCCGGGACGGGATGATGGTCGGCTGCCTGTTCCAGTGCCTGGAATGCGGCCAGCATCGCCTTCACGTCGATCTGGGATGAGCACGTGCCGGACATGGCCCGGCGCTCCCGTTCAGGTTGCCCGGTTCCCGCCCGGTTGCCCGGTGGCGCCGCTTGCCGCATAATGCGCGGCTTCCTGCCTTCCTGGCGGGAATCCTTGCCCCACCGCGGTCTCAACGGCGGGGGGCTGTCCGGCCGCAAGGCCACATCCGAAAGGTAGAAAAAACATGAGTCGTCATTACGAAATCGTGTTCATGGTCCACCCGGACCAGAGCGAGCAGGTCCCGGCCATGATCGAGCGCTACAAGTCGCTGGTCGAGAACGGCAACGGCACCATCCACCGTCTGGAAGACTGGGGCCGCCGCCAGCTGGCGTACCCGATCCAGAACCTGGTGAAGGCCCACTACGTGCTGATGAACATCGAAGCCGACCAGGCCGTTCTGAATGAACTGACCGAAAGCTTCCGCTTCAACGACGCCGTGCTGCGCAACCTGGTCATCAAGCGTGACGAGGCTGACACCGAGCAGTCGCTGATCATGAAGAGCAAGGACGAGAAGGGTGACAAGCCGGAGCGCGGTGAGCGCCGTCGTCGTGACGACGAAGAAGGCGAGTCCACCACCACCGCTGACAACGAAGCCGGCGACGACGCCGCTTCCGCCGCCTAAGGAGCCTTCCCATGTCCAAGTTCTTCCGTCGCCGCAAGTTCTGCAAGTTCACGGCTGAAGGTGTGAAGGAGATCGACTACAAGGATCTCAACACCCTGCGCCAGTACCTGACCGAGAACGGCAAGATCGTGCCGAGCCGCGTCACCGGTACCAAGTCGAAGTACCAGCGTCAGCTGGCGACCGCCGTCAAGCGCGCTCGCTTCCTGGCCCTGATCCCGTACACCGACAACCACGACGTCTGATGCCCGGCGGGGCGGCCTGGTGCCGCCCCCGCTGTGCCAGCTATTCGGACAGCCTTTGTTGCGGGGCATCGCCTCGCTAACGAATAACTCATCTGGAGCAATACCATGCAGCTGATCCTCCTGCAGAAAGTCACCAACCTCGGCAACCTGGGCGACCTGGTCGACGTGAAGCCGGGCTACGGCCGTAACTTCCTCGTGCCGCAGGGCAAGGCCGTTCCGGCCACCGAGAGCAACAAGGCCGAGTTCGAAGCCAAGCGCGCCGAATACGAAGCCAAGGCCCAGGCCATCCACGCCGACGCTGACGCCCGCAAGGCCAAGCTGGAAGGCGCGAGCGTGACCATCCCGGCCAACGCTTCGACCGAAGGCAAGCTGTACGGCTCGGTCGGCGCCCGCGAAATCGCCGATGCCTTCACCGCTGCCGGCCTGCCGGTCAGCAAGAGCGAAGTCATCCTGGGCGAAGGCGCCTTCCGCAACATCGGCGAATACGACGTGCTGGTCCACCTGCACGCCGACGTCGAGACCACCGTCAAGGTCGTCGTCGTCGCCGAAGCCTGATCCCACGCCGCAAGGCCTGGAATCACCGCAGAACGGGCGCCCGCAAGGGTGCCCGTTTTGTTTTATGGCTCCGTTTCGTGGCGTCGGGCCACGTCCGGCCGGCGGGGTGGGGCTGGACAATGTTCCACGCCCATTCGTAGAACACGGCCACATCGGTATACTCAGGGCGTCACACCCGTTCCACGGGCATCGATCCCAGCAGGATCAATGACTTGGAGGGTAAACGCAGGCCGCTTGCCGGCCCCAGTCCGGAACCCCTATGCGTCTTTCCACGATCAAGCTGTCCGGCTTCAAGTCGTTCGTCGATCCGACCACCCTGCACCTGCCGACCAACATGACCGGCGTGGTGGGGCCCAATGGCTGCGGCAAGTCGAACATCATCGACGCCGTGCGCTGGGTCATGGGCGAGAGCTCGGCCAGCCGCCTGCGCGGCGACTCGCTGACCGACGTGATCTTCTCCGGTTCCAATGCCCGCAAGCCGGTCTCGCAGGCCACCGTCGAGCTGATCTTCGACAACTCGGACCACACGATCTCGGGCGAGTACGCCTCGTTCAACGAGATCTCGGTCAAGCGCACGGTCAGCCGCGACGGCACCAGCAACTATTACCTCAACGGCACCAAGTGCCGTCGCCGCGACATCACCGACCTGTTCCTCGGCACCGGCCTGGGCCCGCGCAGCTACTCGATCATCGAGCAGGGCATGATCAGCCAGATCATCGAGGCGCGCCCGGAAGACCTGCGCGTGTACCTGGAAGAGGCCGCCGGCATCTCCAAGTACAAGGAGCGCCGCAAGGAGACCGAGACCCGCATCCGCCACACCCGCGAGAACCTGGACCGGCTGGGCGACCTGCGCGACGAGATCAGCAAGCAGCTCGAGCACCTCAAGCGCCAGGCCAAGCAGGCCGAGCAGTACCAGGCCCTGCAGGAAGAGCGCCGGGTCAAGGATGCCGAGTGGAAGGCCCTGGAGTTCCGCGGGTTGGACGGTCGCCTGTCCAAGCTGCGCGAAGGGCTGTCGCAGGAAGAGACGAAGCTGCAGCAGCTGATCGCCGACCAGCGTGACGCCGAGGCCCGCATCGAGACCTCGCGCGTTCGACGCGAAGAGGCCGCCGACGCGCTCAACACCGCGCAGGCTGCGGTCTACCAGGTCGGCAGCACGCTGGCGCGCCTGGAACAGCAGATCCAGCACCAGCGCGAGCTGTCGCAGCGCCTGCACAAGGCACGCGATGAAACCCGCCAGGCACTGGCCGAACTGGGCCAGCACATCAGCGGTGACGAGGCCAAGCTGATGGTGCTGCGCGAAGCGGTCGAGGCCGCCACCCCGCAGCTGGAGGAGCTGCAGGAAGAAAACGAGATAAAGCAGGAAAGCCTGCGCGAGGCCGAAGACCGGCTGGCCAGCTGGCAGCAGCGCTGGGAACAGCACACTTCGCGGAGTTCGGAGGCCTCGCGCGCCGGTGATGTCGAGCGCACGCGCGTGGACTACCTGGACAAGCAGATCCTCGATGCCGACCGCCGTCGCGAGGCCCTGGCCGCTGAGCGCGCCGGGCTGGACGTGGACGCGCTGGAAGAAGCTTTCGAGCAGCTGCACCTGCAGCACGACACGCAGAAGACCGCGCTGGATGAATTGAGCGAAGACGTCGAGCTGCGCAAGCAGGGCGTGGCGGAAGTGCAGGAACAGCAGCGCAATGGCCAGAATGAACTGGCCGAACTGCGCAAGCAGGCCAACGGCCTGCGCGGTCGCCTGGCTTCGCTGGAAACCCTGCAGCAGGCTGCGCTGGGCCAGGAGCAGGGCGCTGCCGTGGCGTGGCTGAAGGCGCGCGGGCTGGATTCGGCGGCGCGTGTCGGCGAACGCCTGGACGTCGATGCCGGCTGGGAAAATGCGGTGGAAAGCGCGCTTGGCCAGTTGATCGAAGGCGTGCTGGTCGATGACCCGGGCAGCCTGGTTGATGCCCTCGGCGAACTCGGCGATGGCCACATTGCGCTGGTTGCCAGCGCGGGTGCCGACGTCAAGGCTGCACCGACTTCGCTGGCGGCACGCGTGCGCGGCCCGGCGGCGATCCGTCGCCTGCTTGCGCACCTGCATGCTGCCAAGGACCTGTCCGAGGCGAAGGCCCTGCAGGCCAGCCTTCCGGAAGGCGATTCGATCATCACCCAGAGTGGCGAGCGCCTGGGCCAGGGCTGGCTGCGCGTGTCGCGCTCCGGTGCAGCCCAGCAGGGCGCGCTGCTGCGCGAACGCGAGATCAACGAGCTGCGCGAGCAGATCGAACAGCTGCAGGATCGCGAGGCCGAGCTGGAAGAACAGCTGAGTGGTTTCCGCGAGCAGTTGCAGGCGGCTGAACAGCAGCGCGAAGACGCGCAGCGTGCGCTGTACCAGGCCCACCGTGCGGTGTCCGAGCTGGCTGGCCAGCTGCAGGGCCAGCAGGGCAAGGTGGAAGCGGCGCGTACCCGCATCGACCGCATCGAAGGCGAACTGAAGCAGCTGCAGGAAACGCTGGAAGCCAACAACGAGCAGGCGCGTGAAGCGCGCTCGCGGTTGGAGAACGCGGTCAGCAGCATGGGTGACCTGGAATCGACCCGGCAGGGGTTGGAGGGAGAGCGCCGCCAGCTGACCGAGGCCCGCGACCTGGCCCGCGACGCCGCACGTGCGGTGCGCGAGCGCTCGCATTCGCTGGCCCTGACCCTGGAGTCGCAGCGTGCGCAGCTGGCTTCACTGAGCCAGGCGTTGGAGCGCATGGGTACCCAGCGCGGGCAGTTGGATTCGCGACTGGGCGAACTGCATTCGCAGCTTGACGAAGGTGATTCGCCGGTCGAATCGCTGCAGGCCGAGCACCAGAATGCACTGGAAGAGCGCGTGCGGGCTGATCGCGTGCTGACCGAAGCGCGCACGCTGCTGGACGGCATCGACGCCGAGCTGCGCAATTACGAGCAGACCCGTCACCAGCGTGACGAACAGGCGCTGGCCCAGCGCGAGCGTATTTCGCAGCGCAAGCTGGACCAGCAGGCGCTGGTGCTCAGCGCGGACACCCTGCAGGGCGCGGTGGAGAAGGCCGGATTCGTGCTGCAGGACGTGCTCAACGCACTGCCCGAGGACGCCCGCCTGGGCGACTGGGAGCAGGCCGTGCACCAGATCGATGGCCGCATGCGCCGGCTGGAGCCGGTCAACCTGGCCGCCATCCACGAATACGGCGAGGCCTCGCAGCGTTCGGACTACCTGGATTCGCAGCACACCGACCTGACCACGGCGCTGGAAACCCTTGAGGATGCCATCCGCAAGATCGACCGCGAGACCCGCGGCCGCTTCAAGGACACCTTCGACCGCGTCAACGCCGGCGTGCAGGCGCTGTACCCGCGCCTGTTCGGTGGCGGCCACGCCTACCTGGAACTGACCGGTGAAGACTTGCTCGACACCGGTGTGACCATCATGGCGCGCCCGCCGGGCAAGCGCGTGTCCAGCATCTCGCTGCTGTCCGGCGGCGAGAAGGCGATGACCGCGGTGGCGCTGGTGTTCGCCATCTTCCAGCTGAACCCCGCGCCGTTCTGCCTGCTGGACGAGGTGGACGCGCCGCTGGACGAAGCCAACGTCGGCCGGCTGGCCAACATGGTCAAGGAAATGAGCGAGAAGGTGCAGTTCCTGTTCGTCAGCCACAACAAGGCGACGATGGAGGCCGCGCACCAGCTGTCGGGCGTGACCATGCGCGAGCCGGGCGTCAGCCGCCTGGTCAGCGTGGACCTGGAAGAAGCCGCGCGATTGGCGGGCGCGGCCTGACGTGCCATCCTAGTTACCTGAATGAACTAGCCGGAGAACCTATCGAATGTCCGACACGGCACTGTTGCGCATCGGCATCCTGGCCGCCGGCCTGCTGTTGATCGCCGCGATCTTCCTGTTTGGCCGTCCGAAAAAGAAGCCCCAGGGGCGCCGCGTGGAAGGCGCGGAACCGACCAGCGGTGAGCGCCGCGAACCGGTACTGGGCGAGGACGGCGTTGTCGTGGCCGATGGCCGCGTCGAACCGGGCATGGGCACGGAAGGCGAACAGGCCGAACTCGGCCTGGCCGATACCGACCCGGGTGCCAGCGATCTCGGCAAGCGCGCCACCCAGGATTTCGACAAGATCGTTTCGCTGTTCGTGGCCGCCCGGGCCGGCGAGCAGCTGCGCGGCGAAGACATCGTGGTGGCGGCGGAGAAGACCGGCCTAGTGTTCGGCCACATGAACGTGTTCCACCGTCTGGTGGAAGGCCATCCCGAGCGCGGGCCGATCTTCTCGATGGCCAGCATCATGAAGCCAGGCAGCTTCGACATGGCCAACATCCGTGCCATGGAAACCCCGGCCATCGCCTTCTTCCTGACCCTGCCGGCGCCGCTGACCGCGCTGGATGCCTGGGAGAAGATGCTGCCGACGGTGCAGCGCATGGCCGAACTGCTGGATGGCGTGGTGCTGGATGACAGCCGCAACGCCCTGGGCCGCCAGCGCATCGCACACATCCGTGACGAACTGCGCGCCTACGACCGCCAGCACCAGGCCCCGCCGCTGACCAAGACCCCGCGCTGGTAAGCGCCCAACTGTAGAGTCGAGCCATGCTCGACTCAAGCTTGGGGCGACCGACCAAGCCATCGTGACCGGGCCCTTTGTTGATAAATGCCTTTCTGTAGAGTCGAGCCATGCTCGACTTGCGGATCCCCGGGTAAGCCCCAGTCGAGCATGGCTCGACTCTACAGGGTCGACCCTCCCTGACTCGCCTCTAGGGCGATCGATCTAACCACCGGCACCAGGCAAACGGATGATCGCCGAGCTGTGCCGCCAGCCCGGCGCGGACAGGATTCGCTGCGATGTACAGAGCCTGGTTTCTCAGGGATTCATCACATCGCACAGCGTGATCATGGTAACCGCGCTGCCAGAGTGGCCCGTCGATGCCTATGAGTCGGCTGCAGCGGGATTTCATCATCTGCACCGACGCGGCAAGGGTTCCTGAGCGCAGTTGCATCAACCAATGCACGTGATCTGGCATGACCGCCCATGCGAGGTTAAGGCATCGACCCTCCTGCTGAATCCACTGCAGGCCCGCTACAACGACGGCGGCCTGGTGTGGATCATCAAAGTGCCGATGGCGCTGGTGAGTGACGGTGGTGATCGCGTAGACGTTCCGCAGTTGCGACCAACGGCCTCTCAGTAGACGTGGACTGGGCATGCCTCAGCATTGGCTGGCCGAGGCAGCTTGGGTATCGCTTGAGTGCGGTCAGGCTTGTAGGGAAGGCCCCAGTCGAGCATGGCTCGACTCTACAGAGAGCCAGGTCAGCTCCCACTCGAGTGGGGTCAGGCCGGCACGCCGGCCACCTTCGCGAACGCGCGGCGGAACGCGGCCATCTCGTCCTCGCTGCCGACGGTCACGCGCAGGCGCTGTGGCCAGATCGGCCAGCTGCGTCCGATCACCACACCGTTGTCCGCCATCGCCTTGGCAAAAGCCGCACCGTCGCGCTGCACATCCACCACGAAGCAGTTTGCTTCCGATGGAACGCAGCTGAAACCACGCTTGCCCAGCCATGCAATGGTGGCCTGGCGCACCTTGGCGTTCTGCAGGCGACGCTGCGGAATCAGCTGCGGATCGTGCAGGCTGGCCAGCGCCGCCGCCAGCGCGGGCACCGGCAGCGGGTTGTCGCCCAGGCTGGCCAGCTCGCGCAGACGCTCGGGATGTGCGGCCGCTACGCCCAGGCGCAGGCCGGCCATGCCGTACAGCTTGGAGAACGTGCGCAGCACGATCAGATCGTCGCGCTGTGTCACCTGCTCGATCAGACTGGGCTGCTCGCTGTACTGCAGGTAGGCCTCGTCGACCAGCACGCGGGTGGTAGCGGGCTTGTGGGCCAGCAGCCAGGCGAGCTCATCCGGCGGGCTGACCGAACCGGTCGGGTTGTTCGGATTGCACACGTACAGCAGCCCGGTCGGGCGCTCATGCGCGGCGGCGACCATTGCGCGCAGGTCATGCGCGCCGTCGTCGCGCAGCGGCACTTTCTGCACGTGTGCACCGTGTGCGGCGGCGACCTCGCCGAGCGTCTCGAAGGTGGGGTCGGCCACCACCAGTCCCGCCTGCGGGCCGGTCCATAACGTGGCGGCGCGGTTCAGCGGTTCGCTGGAGCCCGGATAGAGCCGCACATGGTCGGCCGGGATGCGGGCCTGCTCGATGAAGGCATCGCGTACCTGTGCCGCCAGGGCGAAGCGGTAGCGGCCGCAGCTGGCAATGCTGTCGCGCGCCGCCTGCTGGGCAGCGGGGGAGGGGCCGTACGGGCATTCGTTGAAGTTCAGTAGTACGGCGCCTTCGGCAGGGGGCGCGGCGACGGCGGCCGCGGGTTGGGCCTGGCCGAGTTGCGGCAGGCCGCTGCTGGCGACGGCGAGGCCGGCACCGGCCAGTTGCAGGAAGCGTCGACGGGAGGCAGGCAGGGTCACGGGTGGGATTCCGAGGGGCAACCGTCTCACGCTAGCGCTGGTGGGGGTGGGCGGCAAGCTGCTTTTCGTGGAGTCGAACCATGTTCGACTACAGATGTGCCAACCAAGGTTGGCACCTACCAGAGCGGGAGGGTGGTTGGCACCTACCAGAGCGGGAGGGTGGTTGGCACGTACCAGAGCTAGGGAGTGGTTGACACGTACCAGAGCTAGGGAGTGGTTGGCACGTACCAGAACGAGGGAGTGCCAGTCGAGCAAGCTCGACGCTACAAAGGCTGCGGCGTTACAGGGCCTGACGGCCGGGCGCGGTAGAATCCACGGCCATCCCAGAACCACCGGATCCCGATGAGCCCCAGCCCCGCCGAACGCGCCGAAGACCTTCGCCGGCAGATCGCCCAGGCCAACCGCGCCTACCACGAGCTGGACGCGCCGGAAATCCCCGACGTCGACTACGACCGGATGGTGCGCGAGCTGGAAGCGCTGGAGCGCGAGCACCCGGAACTGGCCCGTGCCGACAGCCCGACCCAGCAGGTCGGTGCGCGCCCGTCCGGCCGCTTCCCCGAAGTGCGCCACGCGGTGCCCATGCTGTCGTTGTCCAATGCCTTCAGCGATGAGGAAGTGGCCGACTTCGTGCGCCGCATCGATGAGCGCCTGGGCCGTCGCAGCCTGCGGTTCTCGGCCGAGCCGAAGATGGACGGCCTGGCGATCAGCCTGCGCTACGAGGACGGTCATTTCGTACTCGGCGCAACCCGCGGTGATGGCAGTACCGGCGAGGACGTGACCGCCAACCTGCGTGAGATCGGCGATGTTCCCAAGCGCCTGCACGGCAAGGACTGGCCAGACGTACTGGAGGTGCGTGGCGAGGTCTACATGGCTCGCGCCGACTTCGAGGCCTACAACGAGCGTGCGCGCCAGCAGGGCGGCAAGGTGCTGGCCAACCCGCGCAACGCGGCAGCAGGTTCACTGCGCCAGCTCGATCCGAAGATCAGTGCGCAGCGCAGGCTGAGTTTCTTCGCCTACGGCACCGGCGAAGTGCAGGGCGGCGAGCTGCCGGACACCCATTCGGGCACGCTGGCCCAGCTCGGTGCCTGGGGCTTTCCGGTCAGCGAGTTGTGCAAGGTGGTGGAAGGCACCGACGGCCTGCTGGGCTACTACCGTGACATCGGCGAGCGCCGCGATGGCCTGCCGTTCGACATCGATGGCGTGGTGTACAAGCTGGATGACCGCGCCGGCCAGCAGGCGATGGGTTTCGTTTCGCGCGCGCCGCGCTGGGCCATCGCGCACAAATTCCCGGCGCAGGAACAGAGCACTACGGTGGAGGCGATCGAGATCCAGATCGGCCGCACCGGTGCCGCCACGCCGGTTGCGCGGCTGGCGCCGGTGGCTGTGGCCGGCGTGATCGTATCCAACGCCACGCTGCACAACGCCGACCAGATCGCACGCCTGGATGTGCGCGTGGGTGACAGCGTGATCGTGCGCCGTGCCGGTGACGTGATCCCGGAAGTGGTCAGCGTCATCCTCGACCGCCGCCCGCAGGGCACCACGCCCTGGCAGATGCCGACGCGCTGCCCGGTGTGCGGCTCGGAAATCGTGCGCGAGGAAGGTGCCGCCGCATGGCGCTGTTCGGGTGAACTGTCTTGCCCGGCGCAGCGCAAGGAGGCGATTGCCCATTTCGCTTCGCGTCGTGCGATGGATATCGACGGCCTCGGCGACAAGTACATCGAAACCCTGGTCGACGCCGGCATCGTCAGGAGCGTGGCCGATCTGTACCGGCTCAACCGCGACCAGCTGCTGCACCTGAAGCTGGTGCTGGACGCCGAGGATCCGTCGGCACTGGCGGCCGCGCTGAAGCTGCACCTGCCGGCCGAAGGCAGCGGCGCGGTGCTCAATGCGGTGCTCAAGCTGGATGGCAACGATCCGGCGTGGCGCGCGCAGGCGCTGGCGCAGCCGGCCAGCTTCGAATGGAACACGAAGAAGATCGCCACCAAGTGGGCCGACAACCTGATCGCGGCAATCGATGCCAGTCGTGCGGCCACGCTGGAGCGCCTGCTGTTCGCGCTTGGCATCGAGCACGTCGGCGAGAGCACGGCCAAGGCGCTGGCGCAGTGGTTCGGTGACCTGGAGCTGATCCGCCACCTGCCATGGCCGTTGTTCAAGCGCGTGCCGGACATCGGTGGCGAAGTGGCGCGTTCTCTCGGCCATTTCTTCGAGCAGCAGGGCAACCAGCAGGCCATCGATGACCTGCTGCAGGTCGGGCAGGTGCGCATCAGCGATGTGCACGCGCCCAGCGCCAAGCTGCGCGAAGGCCTGGATCTTGCGCAACTGCTGGTTGAATCGGAAATCCCCGGCATTACCCGCCTGCGTGCGGAGAAGCTGGTGGCTGCGTTGCCGGGCGCTCAGGCGGTGCTGGATGCCGAGCATGGCCAGTTCGTCAACGCCGGCCTGCCGGACGACACCGCGCGCGGTCTGGCCGACTGGCTCGATGCAGATGGCCACGGCGCGATGCTGCTGGCGGCCGAGAAGGCGATGCAGCAGATCCTGGCCAAGGCGCCGGCGCTGGCCGAGATCGTGGCCGGCCCGCTGGATGGGCAGACCGTGGTGCTGACCGGCACCCTGGCCCAGCTCACCCGCGATGCCGCCAAGGAACGCCTGGAAGCGCTGGGTGCCAAGGTTTCCGGCAGCGTGTCGAAGAAGACCAGCTTCGTGGTGGCAGGCACCGAGGCCGGCTCCAAGCTGGACAAGGCGCAATCGCTGGGCGTGCCGGTATGGGACGAAGACCGCCTGCTGGCCTACCTCGCCGAACACGAATGATGACCCCGCCGGGTGCCTGGCGCCCGGCATGAAACACAGAGGAACACCGATGCAGACCGCCCCGCTGGATTTCCGCCTGGCCACCCGTGCCGACGAAGAACTGTTGATCGAGCTGATGCGTGAGTTCTACGCCGAAGACAGGATCGACTTCGATGACGCGCGCGTGCGTCGCGGCGTGGACGCGCTGCTGGCCGATCCGCGCAATGGCGAAGTGCTGCTGTGGCTGGACGAGGCGGGCGAGGTGGTTGGCTACGCGGTGATCGCGATGGGCTTCAGCCTGGAGCAGGGCGGCCATTTCATGCTGCTGGACGAGCTGTACCTGAGCCATCGCGCGCGCGGTCGTGGTCGCGGCAAGCAGGCGCTGGCCATCTGTGAACAGCGCGCTCGCGGGCGTGGCGTCAGCCGACTGCGCCTGGAAGTGAACCACCACAACGAACTGGCCCGCCGCCTGTACCTGGCCAGCGGTTACATCGACGACACCCGCGATCTGCTGACCCTGCCGCTGGATCATCCGCGCCCGGAGGGCATCCTGTGAGCGAGGCCCTGCTGCGCGCGCTGCAGCAGCGTGCCGCGCTCAATGCGCTGGTACGCCGCTTCTTCGCCGAGCGCGATGTGCTGGAGGTGGAAACGCCGATCCTGTCGGTGGCAGGCAACACCGAACCGAACATCGACAGCTTCCATACCGATTTCACCGGCCATGTCGATGCCGGTGGCCGTCGTCGTTGGCTGCGCACTTCGCCGGAGTATCCGCTCAAGCGCCTGCTGGCGGCCGGCGTGGGCGACTGCTACGAGCTGGGGCGGGTGTTCCGCAACGGCGAAGCGGGTGGTCGCCACAACCCGGAATTCACCATGCTGGAGTGGTACCGGGTCGGCTGGGACCACCACCGGTTGGTGCAGGAGACCGCCGAGCTGGTCGGCCAGGCGCTGGCTCTGGTCGGACGCCGTGCAACGCTGCGTGTGCTGAGTTACCGCGAGCTGTTCCAGCAGCATGTGGGCGTGGACCCGTTCGAGGCCGACGAAGCCGCGCTGCGCGTTGCGCTTGGCGACGTGCACATCGACCCGGTCGGGTTGACCCGTGATGACTGGCTGGATCTGCTGATGACCCACCACATCCAGCCGCAGTTCGATGACGCGGTCATGACCGTGGTCCACGATTGGCCCGCCAGCCAGGCCGCGCTGGCCCGCATCCGTGCCGGCACGCCGCCGCTGGCCGAGCGTTTCGAGCTGTATCTGGGCGCGGTGGAGCTGGCCAACGGCTATCACGAACTGAACGACGCGCAGGAGCAGCGCACGCGCTTCCAGCGTGACCAGCAGCGCCGACACGAACGCGGCCAGGTGCAGCCGGCGCTGGACGAAGCATTGCTGGCTGCGCTGCCCTCGATGCCGGCCTGCGCGGGTGTGGCGGTGGGCGTGGACCGGCTGCTGATGGCGATGAACCGCACGCCGCGCATCGCCGACGTGCTGGCCTATGACTTCGCCCACGCGTGACGCTCGCGTGTTGCTGAACATCGCAGGCTGAACGAAACGCGGGTTCTGTGCGCTTGCGTCGGTAAGCAGGATGATGCTCTTATCACGGCCAATGCCGGACACTGGCATGCAGTTCATCCATTCCTGCTGGGGAAGGCTTTGGTCAAGTGGTTCGCGGTTGTCGCTGCACCGGTGTACTCCATTGCGCTCTGGGGTGCCTGGCTGCCGTCGCCGGCGTCGGCCCAGCAGGTGGGCTACGACGACGAAGTGGTGACCTGCGAATCACGCGACATGGGCTGGGTGCACTGCGATATCGAGGTCGCCAACGGCGTCGATCTGGTGCGCCAGCTGTCCAGCAACAGCTGTATCCGCGGCAGCGAGTGGGGCACCGACCGCAGTGGCGTGTGGGTCACCCTGGGCTGTCGTGCCGAGTTCCGCGCGCGCCGTGCCGCGGGTGCCGCACCGGCAGCGAACGAAGGCAAGCGCCTGGTGCGCCGCGTGGTGCGCTGTGAATCCAATGGCCGCCCGCAGAGTTGCCCGGTACGACTCGATGGCGCGCCGGTGCGCCTGCTGCGCCAGTTGTCGGTGCTGCCGTGCCGCGAAGGGCAGGGTTGGGGCTACAAGCGCAATGAAGTCTGGACCAGCCGTGGCTGCCAGGGCGACTTCGAGGTGGCCGATGATGATGGCCGCTTCGTCGACATGCCGCGCCGCCTGACCTGCGAATCGAAGTCGAAGAAGCGGCGATTCTGCGGTGCCAGCATCTCGGTTGGCGCCGTGGTCTCCGAGCAGCTGTCCAGCACGCCCTGCGAGGAAGGCAGCACCTGGGGCTGGAACCGCAACGGGATCTGGGTGGACGGCGGCTGCCGCGCCGAATTCTCGGTGAATTGAGCCCGGGCAGGCTCCAACCCTGCGGGGCGTGGCCCTACAATGGGGCCATGAACACTGCCCCTGACATCGACTACGCCCGTTACGACCACATCCGCCCGATCCTGTGGACCGGCGATGCCCTGCAACTGCTGGACCAGCGCAAGCTGCCGTTCGTGGTCGAGCACGTGGTCTGTCATGACAGCGACGAGGTTGCCAGCGCCATCCACGCGCTGACCGTGCGTGGCGCGCCGGCGATCGGCATTGCTGCAGCCTGGGGCGTGGTGCTGGCCGCACGCGCGGTGCAGGCCGCAGACGGTGCGCAAGCCCTGCAGCAGCTGGAGCCGGCCCTGCAGCGCCTCAACGCATCGCGCCCGACTGCGGTCAACCTGGCCTGGGCGCTGGCACGCATGCGCCGTTGCCTGAACGCCGCTGGCGCCGATTGGAAGGCGTTGCTGGAATCGGAAGCGCAGGCCATCGCCGAGGAAGACCTGGCCGCCAACCGCCACATGGGCGCACTGGGCGCAGGCCTGATCGAGGCCGGCAGTGGCGTGCTGACCCACTGCAATACCGGCTCGCTGGCCACTGCAGGCTTCGGTACCGCGCTGGGCGTGATCCGCGCCGGCATGGCCCAGCACCGCATCGCCCGCGTGTTCGCCGGCGAGACCCGGCCGTGGCTGCAGGGTGCACGCCTGACCGTGTGGGAGCTGCAGCAGGATGGCATCGATGCCACCCTCATCGCCGATTCGGCTGCCTCGCACCTGATGAAGACCGGCGCCGTGCAATGGGTGATCGTGGGCGCGGACCGCATCTGCGCCAATGGCGATACCGCCAACAAGATCGGCACCTACCAGCTGGCCATCGCCGCCCGCCACCACGGTGTCAGGTTCATGGTGGTGGCGCCGTCCTCGACCGTGGACATGGAGACCGTGGACGGCAGCCAGATCGAGATCGAGCAGCGCGACCCGGGTGAGCTGTACGGCGTGGGTGGCACCCGTACCGTCGCCGAGGGCATTGCCGCCTGGAACCCGGTGTTCGACGTCACCCCGGGCGAGCTGATCGACGCCATCGTGACCGAGCGCGGGGTCATCCTGAACCCGACCGCCGAGAACATGCGCGCCGCCTTCGGCGGTTGAAGCGCAGGGGAGGGGCGGCGTGACCTCCGCCCCCGGTAGTGCCGGCCGCTGGCCGGCAACCCCCTAAGTTCCTGATTTGTGCCGGTAAAATCCCCGTAAAGGGAGGCGGAAAACGGCCTGTTGTGGTAGTATCCACAGGTTGAATCGAGGTTCCGGCACGACCCCCTCCCGCAGAGGGCTGCGCCGGACTGGACCGCTACCAGACAACGGAACCCGAATGGCAGAAACCGCCAAGGAAATCATCCAGGTCAACCTGGAAGACGAGATGCGCAAGAGCTACCTCGATTACGCCATGAGCGTGATCGTGGGCCGCGCGCTGCCGGATGCGCGCGACGGCCTCAAGCCGGTGCATCGCCGCGTGCTGTACGCGATGAACGAACTCAACGCGCACAGCAACAAGCCCTACTTCAAGTCGGCGCGTATCGTCGGTGACGTCATCGGTAAGTACCACCCGCATGGCGATCAGTCGGTGTACGACACGCTGGTGCGCCTGGCACAGCCGTTCTCGCTGCGCTACATGCTGGTCGACGGCCAGGGTAACTTCGGTTCGATCGACGGCGACTCCGCTGCAGCGATGCGATACACCGAGGCGCGCATGTCGCGCCTGGCGCATGAGCTGATGGCGGACATCGACAAGGAAACCGTCGATTTCCAGCCCAACTACGATGAAAAGGAACTGGAGCCGACGGTCATGCCGACCCGGTTCCCGAACCTGCTGGTCAATGGTTCGGCCGGTATCGCGGTGGGCATGGCGACCAACATCCCGCCGCACAACCTGAGCGAATCGATCAACGCCTGCATCGCGCTGATCGACAACCCGGACATCGATGTCGACGGCCTGATGGAGTACATCCCGGGCCCGGACTTCCCGACTGCCGGCATCATCAATGGCACCGCCGGCATCGTCGCCGGCTACCGCACCGGCCGTGGCCGCGTGCGCATCCGTGCCAAGGCCGATATCGAAGTGGCCGACAACGGCCGCGAATCGATCATCGTCACTGAAATTCCTTACCAGGTGAACAAGGCGCGTCTGATCGAGAAGATCGCCGAGCTGGTCAAGGAAAAGAAGATCGAAGGCATCAGCGAGCTGCGCGATGAGTCCGACAAGGACGGCATGCGCATCTACATCGAGATCAAGCGCGGTGAATCTGCCGAGGTTGTGCTGAACAACCTGTACCAGCAGACCCAGATGGAGTCGGTGTTTGGCATCAACATGGTGGCGCTGGTCGATGGCCGCCCGCAGTTGATGAACCTCAAGCAGATGCTGGAGGCGTTCGTCCGCCACCGTCGCGAAGTGGTCACCCGCCGCACCGTGTTCGAGCTGCGCAAGGCGCGCGCCCGTGCGCACGTGCTGGAGGGCCTGACCGTTGCGCTGGCCAACATCGACGAGATGATCGAACTGATCAAGACCTCGCCGAACCCGAACGAAGCCCGCGAGCGCATGCTGGCGCGCGTGTGGGAGCCGGGCCTGGTCGGTGCGATGCTGGGTGCGGCCGGTGCCGAAGCCTCGCGTCCGGAAGACCTGCCCAAGGGCGTGGGCCTGATCGAGGGCGGCTACCAGCTGACCGAGATCCAGGCCACCCAGATCCTGGAAATGCGCCTGCACCGCCTGACCGGGCTGGAGCAGGACCGCCTGACCGACGAGTACAAGCAGCTGCTGGAAGTGATCGCCGGGCTGATCCACATCCTGGAAGATCCCGACCGCCTGCTGCAGGTGATCCGCGAGGAGCTGGTCAACGTCAAGGCCGAATTCGGCGACGAACGTCGTACCGAAATCCGCCACAGCGAAGAAGACCTGGACATCCTCGACCTGATCGCGCCGGAAGACGTGGTCGTCACCGTGTCGCATGCCGGTTACGTGAAGCGGCAGCCGGTGAGCGTGTACCGCGCACAGCGCCGTGGTGGCCGTGGCCGCAGTGCGGCGGCGACCAAGGAAGAGGATTTCATCGAACAGCTGTGGCTGGTCAACACGCACGATACGCTGCTGACCTTCACCAGCTCGGGCAAGGTGTTCTGGCTGCCGGTCTACCAGCTGCCCGAAGCCGGTTCCAACGCCCGCGGCCGTCCGATCATCAACTGGATCCCGCTGGAACCCGGCGAACGCGTGCAGGCCGTGCTGCCGGTGCGTGAGTACGCCGACGGCCAGTTCGTGTTCTTCGCCACGAAGAACGGTACGGTCAAGAAGACCCCGCTGAGCGAGTTCGCCTTCCGCCTGGCCCGCGGCAAGATCGCGATCAACCTCGATGAGGGCGATGCCCTGGTCGGCGTTGGCCTGACCGATGGCGAGCGTGACATCCTGCTGTTCGCCTCCAACGGCAAGACCGTGCGCTTCGGTGAAGACAAGGTCCGCTCGATGGGCCGTACCGCCACCGGCGTGCGCGGCATCAAGATGCCGGCCGGCGAGGAAGTGGTCAGCCTGATCGTGGCCGAAAGTGCCGGTGGCATCGAGGACGAGAACGAGGACGACAACGGTGTCGAGGAAGCCGTCGCCAATGGCGATGCGGTGATCGACGGCGCCGATGACGCCAGCGTGCAGTACATCCTCACCGCCACCGAGAACGGCTACGGCAAGCGCACCCCGCTGCCGGACTACCCGCGCAAGGGTCGTGGTACGCAGGGCGTGATCGGCATCCAGACCACCGAGCGCAACGGCAAGCTGGTCGCCGCAGTGCTGATGGGGTCGGGCGACGAAGTCCTGCTGATCTCCGATGGTGGCACCCTGGTGCGTACGCGTGGCTCGGAAATCAGCCGCGTCGGCCGCAACACCCAGGGCGTGACCCTGATCCGCCTGTCCAAGGACGAGAAGCTGCAGGCGGTGGAGCGCATGGACGCCTCGATCGACGAGGACGAGGACGAGGTGGCAGTGGCCGCCCCGGCCACGACCACGACCGATGGCGCCCCGGCGGCTGCCAGCAGCGAGGACGCCGCACAGGAGTGATCCTGCCGCGAGCCTGAGGTACCCGACGACGCCGGCCCTGTGCCGGCGTCGTCGTATCCGGATGCCGCACATACGCGCGCGCTTCACGTCGGCGGTGGGATAACGGCGCATGCTGCCCCCGGAGATCGACGATGTCCGCCACGCCGCCGTCTGCTCCTGCTCCCGTCCGCGCCTTCCGGCATCCCCTGGTCACCGTGCTGTCGCTGCTGCTGGTCGTGCTTGGCCTGGTCATCGGCGGGCTCGGCGCGTGGCTGCTCAGCCTGGGCGGCTCGGCGTACTACGCCATCGCCGGGGCCGGCCTGCTGGCCAGTGGCATCCTGTTGTTCGGCAATCGCCGCAGTGGCGCGCTGCTGTACGCGCTGGTGTTCATCGGCACGCTGCTGTGGACCTGGTGGGAATCGGGCGGCGACTACTGGCGCTGGGTACCGCGGCTCGGGCTGGTGACCGCGCTTGGCATCGTGCTGGCGCTGCTGGCGCCCACCCTCCACCAACCGGTCTCCAGGCGCCTGTCGCGCAGCGTGGCCGGCGTGCTGATGCTGGTGTTCGTCGCTGCCTTCGGATTGGCGTTCGCGCCGCACGGCGAAGTGGATGGGCACCAGCCGTTCCCGGAAGGCGCGGCCAGCGCCGGGCTGGAACCCACGCGTGACACCACCGGCCTGCAGCCTGCTGACCAGCCGGCCGAGGGGGACTGGCCTGCGTGGGGCCGCAGCAATACCGCCACCCGCTATTCGCCGCTGCAGCAGATCACCCCGGCCAACGTGGCCACGCTGCAGCCGGCCTGGCAGTTCCGCACCGGCGATATGCCGAAGAAGCGCTGGGGTGCGGAAACCACGCCGCTGAAGATCGGCGACCGCCTGTACCTGTGCACCGCCCGCAACCGCCTGATCGCACTTGATGCGGCCAGCGGCAAGGAAGTGTGGCGGTTCGACCCGAAGGTGAAGGACGCTTCGATTCCGTACACCGCCGCCTGCCGCGGCGTGAGCTACTACGAGCAGCCGGCCACGCCGACCTTCGCCGACGTGGCATTGGCCGATGTCGCTGCTGATCTGGCGTTGCCGGAACCGCCGCCCAGTGCCACCCGCAGCGCTGTACCGGGCAGTCGCCCGGCGTGCTGGGCGCGCATCATCGAAGGCACACTGGACGGGCGCATCATCGCGGTGGATGCGGACAGCGGCCGTCCGTGCGCGAATTTCGGCAACAACGGCCAGGTCGACATCACCCTGGGCATGGGGGAGGTGCCCCCTGGATACGTGTCGATCACCTCGCCACCGGCCATCGTGCGCGGGGTGATCGTCACCGGCCACCAGGTGCTTGATGGACAGCGCCGAGATGCGCCATCGGGCGTGATCCAGGCCTACGACGCGATCACCGGCAAGCTGCGCTGGGCGTGGGACATGGACCAGCCCGAGCGCAGCGGCCTGCCGCCGCATGAGCAGACCTACACGCGCGGCACGCCGAACATGTGGACCACCGCGACCGGCGATGAGGCGCTGGGGCTGGTCTATCTGCCGCTGGGCAATTCCGCGGGCGATTACTGGAGTGGCTCACGTACGGAAAACCAGAACCGCTATGCGACGTCGCTGGTGGCGATCGACGTGGCCACCGGCAAGCCGGCCTGGCATTTCCAGGCCGTGCGCAAGGATGTGTGGGATTACGACCTGGGTTCGCAGGCCAGCCTGATCGACTACCCGACGGCGGCGGGCAAGGTGCCGGCGCTCCTGCTGCCGACCAAGCAGGGTGATCTCTACATCCTCGACCGCCGCAACGGCCAGCTGCTGACCGCCGCCGAAGAGCGCAAGGTGCCGGTTGGCGGTGTCGAACCGGAACAGCGCTCACCCACGCAGTTGTTCTCGCTGTACCACACGCTGCGCCGCCAGCATGACCTGACCGAGCGCGACATGTGGGGCATCACCCCGATCGACCAGCTGATCTGCCGCATCCAGTTCCGCAAGGCCTATTACGAAGGCTTCTACACACCGCCGAGCAGTGATCGCCATTCCATCGAGTACCCCGGCTACAACGGCGGTTCGGATTGGGGCAGCGTGTCCATCGATACGCGCCGCGGCGTGATCGTGGCCAACTACAACGACATGCCCAACTACAACCGGCTGGTGCCACGTGCCGAGGCCGACCGGCTGGGCTGGTTGCCACGCGAGAAGATCCGGTTCGACAAGGGCGGCGCTGAGGGCGCGGGCGACCCACAGGTGGGCACGCCCTACGCCATCCAGGTGAATGCCGGTTGGCGCCTGCCGTTCACCGGTCTGCTGTGCAAGCAGCCGCCCTATGGCGGCATCCGTGCCATCGATCTGCGCACCGGCAAGCTGCTGTGGGATCGGCCGTTCGGCAGTGCGCGCGGCAATGGGCCGTTCGGCATCCGGTCCGGCCTGCCGATCGAGATCGGCACGCCGAACAATGGCGGTTCGGTGGTGACTGCCAGCGGACTGATCTTCATCGCCGCCGCGACCGATGACCTGCTGCGTGCCATCGACCTGAAGACCGGCAAGGAGCTGTGGCACGCCAAGTTGCCTGCCGGCGGCCAGGCCACGCCGATGGTATACGCGCAGGGCGGGCGCCAGTACGTGGTGATCATGGCTGGCGGCCACCATTTCATGGAAACCCCGAACGGCGATTACGTGATGGCCTTCGCCCTGCCGAAATAGCGGCTGCCGGCCTGAACACGGCATGCGGGGCTGTGATCGCTGTCGCTGAAGTTGCGCTGGCGAGCGGGCAGCATCCATCATCGGAACAGGACGGGGCCGGTCAAAGCCCCAGGGAAGGAATCGCATGCTGAACTCTGAACGCCTGCCGGGGCGCGCCACCCGGTTGCTGGCAGGACTGCTTCTGCTTGGCCCGTGCCTGGGGGCAAGCGCGCAGGCGTCACCCCAGCCCACCGTACGCAAGGTACCCAGCGGTGCCGAACTGATCGCCGGCGATGCGCGCTATCTGAGCCCCGCCCATGCGCCCTGCATGGCGGCCGCGGGCAACGCGCTGGACGCCCGGCGTCGTTGTGCCGACGCTGAATTCAAGGTGCACGACGATGCGCTCAACGCCGCCTACAGCGCGGCGCGCTCCGCGCTGACGGCCAGTGACCAGCAGGTGCTGCGCGACCTGCAGCGGCAATGGCTGCGCCAGCGCGACAGCCGCTGCCCGGAGGGTGGCACGGCCGTTGCCCAGCTGGATGCACAGCAGTGCCGCACGCATATGACCCTGCTGCGTGCCCGCCAGTTGCAGGGCAGCGGTGCGGCGGCGCTGGTGGCGGAAGCCAAGGCGGCCCCGGCGCCGGCGCAGGCCGCTGTGCATGCCGCCGATGCCGCACCCGACAAACAGGGCAGGATCGTCCTGCGGCCCGGGGAGGGCAGGATCACGCCTGCACTGCAGGTGGTTTTCCAGGTGGCCGATTGCAGCGGCACCGACAACGTGACGACCTGCCGGGTGCGCAGCATGAGCGTGACCCGTGGTGGGCGCAACGTGGCGGTCACGGGCGTGCAGCCGCGCCTGACCCGCGCTGGTGCCGATGCCCAGGGGGCGGCCGCCGTGCTGCTGACCGCTTCGGATTTCAATGGCGATGGCGTGCCGGACCTGCAGGTGTGGCAGGACAACAACGGTGTCTACAACGTTCCAGTGCATGCGTTCTATCTGTTCGACGCCAAGGGCAACCGCTATGTGCGTGCCAAGGCATTGGAAGCGGCCATCGGTGGGCGCGACATCGACCATATCGACAATGGGCGGTTCGTGCTGCGTGCGAAGGTCAGCCCGTGCGAGCGCGAGGACATGGTCATCCAGCTGCGCGGAACCGAGCCACGCACGCTGCTGCAGCGCCGCTATGACACCTGCAGGGGCGAGGCCCCTACCGAATCGGACCTGCTGAAGTAGGCCGTCCCCTGACGAACGGATGCGTTCCGGAACTGGAGAGCTGAAGGATGAGCGAAGGCTATGGAAAAGGTGGGGTGGGCTTCGGCCTGACCCGGGACCAGTCGGTCGAGATGATCGTGCGCACCTGCATCGACAACGGCATTACCGACCATCGGCAGATTGCCTACGTGCTGGCCACGGCGCAGCACGAATCGCGTGATTTCGCCGCGCCCGAGGAAGACTGGGGCAGGAAGCAGGCGGTGGATCTGCGCTACTTCGGCGGCGAGGAATATTTCGGCCGGGGCTTTGCCCACCTTACCCACGTCAACAACTACGAGCGACTGGGCGAGGCGCTGGGCATGGGCCGCGAGCTGGTCGAGCATCCGGAACGGGCTGCCCAGGCGGAAATCGCCACCAAGGTGCTGGTGGTGGGGATGCGCGATGGCATGTTCGGTGCGCGGTTGTCCGACAACGTCAACGCCAACCATGCCGACTACCGGCAGGCGCGGGCCTCGGTGAATGGCGGTGAGCTGATCAACGGCAGTCCCTATCCGGACGCCATCGCCACGCTGGCCACTGGATGGGAATCCCAGGTCGCCGGCCTGGTCCAGCGCGTGCAGCAGCCAGGCTTCCAGATGCCGGTGCCAACCCTCCAGGCGCCCGCCGGGGCGTTGGACCTGCACCGGGGTGACGCCAACCAGCAGGTGCTGGAAGCGCAGCAGTACCTGCAGCGGCTGGACATCCGCAACAACGCCAATGCCGCGATCAAGCCCGACGGTGATTTTGGCGCCTCCACCGAGCAGGCCGTGCGCCGCTTCCAGACCGAACGGGGCATCAGTCCCGCCAATGGCCGCATCGACGATGCGCTGCTGGAACGCATGCGCACCGACACGCTGGAGGTCGATCCGGACTTCAAGCGCCGGACGGTGACCGACCTGACCGGGCCGCTGGCCGACGGCAACCTGGGGCCCGGTGAGAAGGGCGAGCCGGTGTTCGAGATGCGCCGGCAGCTGGAGGCGTTGGGGTACCTGACCGAACCGAACCCACGTGCCGAGCGCGAGGCGCGCACGTTTGATGCCGGCATGCAGGCAGCCCTGCGCACCTTCCAGCAGGACTACGGCCTGCCGCTGCGCCCGGGCGGCATCATCGACGCGGATGCGCGCCGGCAGTTGAACGATGCCGCCGTCGCACGCGAGCATGCGCCGACCACCGAGTTCGACCGCGCGGAGAACTGGCCGCCGCAGCGCCCGCCCTATACGCGGGCGGAGTTCCAGCCGGAGCAGGTGCAGGCGCGGCAGCAGGCGGCGGCGAATCCACCGGTCGCTGGTCCAGCCACGCCGGAGCCCGCACCGCAGCCCAATGGTGTGGAATCGCTGTCGCCCAGGGACGCCGCGCTGTTCGAGCGCATCCGCCAGGGGGCGCCTGGCAGCATCGGCGACGAGCACGTGATGCAGGCGGTACTGGAATCCAAGCGCAATGGCATCGACGATGCCGGGCGCGTCGACCGGGTGATGATGGCCGGAGATCGCTTGTGGGTTGCCGGGTTGATTCCAGGTGAGCGCGCCAGCGTGGATACGGCGCAGCCCGCGCGCTCGATGGAGCAGACCGTGAATGATCTGGCCACCGACAACCGGCAGCGCGAGCACCAGCTCGCCGTGGACAGCCGCCAGCATGAGAGCCGCGGGCCTTCAATGGCCTGAGCCTGCGGCAGCGACGTGCCCGTTGTGGGCCTGTCGCTGCCGCCAGCGGATTACAGCGTCACCACCACCTTGCCGATCTGCTCGTTCGATTCCAGGTAACGGTGTGCGTCCTGGATCTGCGCGAACGGGAACACCCTGGCGATCTTCGGTGCCAGCGTGCCCTTGTCCAGGCCATCGACGATGAACGCCTTGGCACGTGCCAGCGCGGCATCGTCGGAGACGATTTCCGAGTACAGGTAGCCCTTCAGCGTCAGCGACTTGCCCAGTACGTTGAACAACGGGAAAGGGGTGGGCTCGCTGCTCAGCGCGCCGTACTCCAGCAGGATGCCGCCACGCGCCATCGCCTCGGTCAGCGGCACGAACTGCGGGCCACCGATCGGATCGAACACCACGCGGGCACCGGCACCGCCGGTGATGCGCGCCACTTCGGCTGCCAGGTCCTGCTCCTCGGTGGCGATGACATGGGCGGCGCCAGCATCGAGCAGGGCCTGGCGCTTGCCTGGGCCACGCGTTACCGCGATCGGCGTGGCACCCATCGCGTTGGCGATCTGGATCGCGGCCAGGCCGACGCTGCTGCTGGCAGCGGTGATGATGACGAAATCTCCGGCGGACAGGTGCGCCTGCTCCAGCAGCGCCCCCCAGGCGGTGACGTACTGCATCCACACCGCGGCGGCCGTTTCAAAGTCCAGTGCCTGCGGGTGCTTGACCACCAGTCGTGCCGGCACGTTGGCCAGTTCGCCGTAGGTGCCCCAGCGGGCGATATCCAGCGGCGGTACCACGCTGACCGCATCGCCCGCGGCGAATCCGCTCACCGCACTGCCGATGGCTTCGACCACGCCGGCCGCTTCGTAGCCCAGCCGGCTGGGGAACTGCGCCTCCTGCAGGTAGGCGCCGGTGCGGAACATCACCTCGGCGCGGTTCAGGCCGATGGCCTTGACCCGGATCTGGACCTCGTCGGCGGCGGGGGCGGGAACGTCGATGTCGTCGATGCGCAGTACATCGGCATTGCCGTATTCGTGGATGCGGACAACCTGGCTCATGGGGGCTCCTGGGCAAGGCCGGCGCTGGGGCCGGCGGAAAGGTGAGGGCTACTGTGCGCGTGGCCTGCATCCAGAATAAGGGGTAATCTGGCGTTTCATTGAAAAACAATTGTTTGCAATGGACCTGATCGCTCCCCTGCGTACGTTCGTCAAAGTGGCCGAGGTCGGCTCCTTCGCCGCGGCTGCCGACGCGCTGGACCTGTCGCCTCAGCTGGTCGGCAAGCACGTGCAGTCGCTGGAACACCACCTGGGCGTGCGCCTGCTCAACCGCACCACGCGCAAGCAGAGCTTGACCGACTTCGGCCAGGCCTATCTGGCCCGTGCGCGAGTGATCCTGGAGGAAGTGGAAGGTGCCGAGCAGCTGGCCGAAGTGGCGCGTGGGCGGCCGATGGGGCGCCTGCGCATCAGCGCACCGGTCACCTTCGGCGTGCACGCGCTTGGGCCGGCGGTGGTGGCTTACCTGCAGCAGTACCCGGACGTGCAGGTCGATCTGAACCTGTCCAACAGCCTGGTGGATATCGTTGAAGACGGCTTTGATCTGGTGTTCCGCACCGGCGATCTGGCCGACAGCGGGTTGGTGGCGCGACGGTTGGGGCCGTATCCGCTGGCGCTGTGTGCGTCGCCGGGCTATCTCGCTGCACGTCCGGCCATTACCCATCCGACCGATCTGAGCCGACACGAGTGCCTGGGATTCGCACATTCGATCATCCGCACGCGCTGGAGTTTCCGCGACATCGATGGCAGCGTGCTGACCGTGCCGGTGTCCAGCCGCTTCATGGTCAATCAGGCCGAGCCGCTGCTGACCGCCGCCATCGGAGGGCTGGGGCTGATCCTGCAACCGCACGAAATGCTGGCCGGAGCATTGGCGCGCGGTGAACTGGTGGAAGTGCTGCCGGCGTACGTGCCGGTGTCGACCTGGATCAACCTGGTGTATCCGCGCGATCGCCAGCTGACGCCCAAGCTGCGCAGCTTCCTCGACTTCTGCGTGGCGTGGTTCAACGAACAGACCATGGCACGGCGATAGCGCGACCATCGGTTAGCATGGTTTCCATCTACCGCGAAGGATCGCATCCTCATGTCGCCTCCATGGCCGGAACGTCTCGCGCGTTTCATGCTGCCGGTACTGCCTGCATTGCTGTTCACCACCGGTTTGCTGGCTGCCGAAATTCCAGCACAGGCACTGGCGGAGTGGGAGGCGCATGGCCGTGCCGACGGCCTGGCCCGACCTGACACGGTCTGCCAGGACTTCCTGCAGGCAATGGGGCGGAAACCCGAGGGACTGGAATACATCGGCTGCAGCCAGGACGATGCGTCCTACATCAAGCCGATGGAAGCCCACTATCGGGTTGCGGGTGCCGGGGCAGCGAAGGTCGAAGCCTTCCTGCACGCAACGTTCGGCCTGCCTGCATTGCGTTACGCCTGCTGCGGTTGGAGCAGCGGTGAACCCTATTACTGGCGCGAAGGTCCGGACGCGGTGAGGTACCAGATCGGCATGGGCGTGGAATCCCTGCCGCACGCGCGGAGCGAATGGCATCGCATCGAGGCATTCAATGTAACGGTTGAGGTGTTTCGGCAGAGTCCCTAGCGCCGATGCGGCGGGCGTAGCCTTGGTCTAGGATGCATCCAGGGATCCCGCAAAGGAACGGCCATGAAGGCGGTTGGACGTTTTTTTCTCTGCAATGCGCTGGCCTGTTCGGTTCTGATGGCTACCCCGGTTTTTCAAGCAGTAGGCGCAACCTCTGCCGAGCGTGCACATCCACGTGCGCAGGACGCCATCGACGACTGGCTGGCGGCCTTCAATGCCGGCAGCCTCGAGGATCTGCAGGCATTCGCCGATACCTACGCGAAGAAGGAGGGCAGCAGCCCCAGGGATTATCTCGAGTTCCGCGGGAGTACCGGCCCACTGCGCGTACTGGAAACAATCCAGAGCACGCCCAACCAAGCGAAGCTGCTGGTGATGGGGCAGCTGAACGAACGTGCGATGTGGGTGACAGCCGGCATGGACCCGGACAACCCGCCGCACGTGAAGCAGTTCCAGATCGAGGGCACTGAAACGCCGGACAAGTACAAGCCGGCACGGGTTGCATTGCCTGTCCTGATGGCCGATGCCACGGCAAAGCTGGAGGCGCTGCGGGCGCAGGACGCACTGTCGGGAGCGCTGCTGGTAGCGCGGAACGGCGAGGTGCTGCTGGACTGGCGCGGTGGCGAAGCGGACCGTGAAGGCGGCGTTCCTGTGGATGCGGATACGCGCTTCCGGTTGGCTTCATCCAACAAGATGTTCACCTCGGTGGGCATCCTGCAGCTGGTACAGGCCGGCAGGCTGGGGCTGGACGATACGATCGGCAGGCACCTGCCGGACTATCCGAACAAGGCCGTTGCCGGCGCCGTGACCGTTCGCCAGCTGTTGACCCATACCAGCGGCCTGGGCGATTTCTTCGGGGATGATTTCGACCAGTACTCCGCCTCGCTGAAGACGCTGGATGACTATGTGCAGCGCTTCGCCAAGGATCCGCCGCAGTTCACGCCTGGCAGCCAGGACAGCTACTCCAACTATGGCTTCATCGTGCTTGGGCGCATCATCGAGGCCGTTTCCGGGCAGTCGTACTACGCCTATGTGGAGGAGCACATCCTGCGTCCGGCCGGCATGGCCGGCACCGGCTTCGAGCCGGAAACAGTGACGGTGCCACAGCGTGCCGTCGCCTACACGAAGCAGGATGGGCAATGGATGCGCGAAACGAAGTCGCTGCCTTGGCGCGGCATGTCGGCCGGTGGTGGTTACAGCACGGTAGGCGACATGATGAAGTTCGCCGAGGCGCTGCAAGGCGGAAAACTGGTCTCACCTGCATTGCTGCAGCTGGCCACCACGGCGCAGAACCACAAGGGCTGGTACGGCTACGGTTTCGTGGTGCAGGGCGAGGGCAGGGAGCACCAGTACGGCCATGAAGGCGGTGCGCCCGGCTCCAACAGTGCCATCGTGGTGCTGCCCGCGCAGGGCTATGTGATTGTCGGGCTGGCCAATGTCGATCCGGATGCGATCGGCAATGTGGTCAACTACATCGCGCGACGGGTGCCACTTTGATCGCGACGCGTGCCGGTCATTCCGGCACGCGCACCATCTTCGTCATCAGGTGTTCCACCACACCCGCAGGATCGGCCGTGCGGCCGACATGCGTGCTCGACATCTGCACGACCGAGCTGCGCTTGGCGGTGAGGAAATGGAAGCGCGCGCGCGCGGGCAGCTGCGCGATTGGTCCGGCGGTCGCGTCGCCGCGGCAGATGGCCACGATCGCATCCAGCCACGGCTGCAACGCGTCCTGGTCCAGCGCCGGCGCGAACGCGTGCAGGCGTGCCGGATCAATCTCGATGGCCGCTTCCAGATGGCGTGCGCCGGGGCAGGAGACGATCACCCCGACGTTGATGAATTCCTCGCGTTCCACCCGCGGTACCACGCGGATGACCGCGTAGTCATACGTGTGCAGCGTGGGCACGGATGGCCTCCTGCACGAACACCGCACGCACTTTCAGGCGGTGCTTGAGATAGTCGATGTAGCCCTGGCGATAGGCCTGCGGGCTGTCGAATGCCGGCTCGTTGACCAGCCAGCTGTCCGGCACCAGGCCGACGATGCGCTCGATCTCGGCATCGGTCAGGCGCGCGGCCAGCTCGGCATCCACCTCGGCGATGCGGCTGGCGAACGACAGCAGCACGTGGTCGCGGATCAGCACGAAGGGCTTCTCGCAGGCATCGCCGGCGTTGGCCCAGTCGTGATGGAAGTACATCGCCGCGCCGTGATCGATCAGGTACAGCTTTCGATGCCACACCATCAGGTTGGGATTGCGCGTGGTGCGATCGACATTGCTGGTGAACGCATCGAACCAGACGATGCGTGAGGCCAGGTCAGCATCCACGGGCATCGCTGCCGGGTCGTAGTTGATCGCGCCGGGCAGGTAGTCCAGGCCCAGGTTCAGGCCCTCGCTGGCGCGGATCAGCTCCTGGATCTCCGGGTCGGGCTCGGTGCGGGCGAACTCTCGGTCCAGCTCGACGAACAGGATTTCCGGAATCGGCAGGCCCAGCGTGCGCGCCATCTCGCCGGCGATCAGCTCGGCGATCAGCGCCTTCGGGCCCTGGCCGGCGCCACGGAACTTCAACACGGCCATGCCGTCGTCGTCGGTCTCGACCACGGCCGGCAGGGAGCCACCTTCCCGTAAAGGGGTGATGTAGCGGAGGGCATGTACGGTGCGCATGGACGCATTCTAGCGTGGCGTCCGGGGCAGGCGTGCGGCAGCAGAGCGGGGCGCCAGCTTAATGAACGGGTACCGCGCGAACCGCCTGTTACAGGTCGCCTGCAATCTTCACTTGTTCCTTCCGCGCAGAGTGGCAGCATTCGTTCCAACGGAGCAGAACACCCGCGTGTGACCTTCAACAGGAGGCCCTCATGCCGCTACAGTGCAGCTGTCACGCTTCATCGTGTATGCAACGCAACGCGTGGTGTTGACCTTGACCTGACACGGTCACGCCATCGGCGCAGATGGCCATCCCCCGCAGTCCCAGACACCGTTCACCCATCGCGCCCCGGCGTTGCCCGGTTGGTCCTGCGATCCAGGTACTTGCGCCCCAAGAGAGATCCCTGCGTTGCCGTCGACGCTGGCAACGTGGGGCCGCCGAATCCACGCTATCCCCACAGGCTTTGGAGGTGCTCCGATGAACGACGAATTCAATCCCATGCTGCCCCCACTGGACGATGCCAAGGCCGAGGAAATGATCGGCAAGGTCGTGCTGGTGGGTGTCACCCGCTATGGTGGCGACGGCCAGGTGCAGGGTCTGGAGCAGTACGCGGGCACCGTGCTGCGCATCAGTGCCGACGAAGGCGTGGTGCTGGCCGACGAAGACGATGGCCATGAGCGCTACCTGCCGCCCATGCTCGACCAGTACCAGCGGGCCGAGCCAGGCGAATACCGCATGCGCAACAGTGGCATGATCGTGGTCGACCCCGATTACCTGACGGCCTGGGACCTGCACGCCCAGCAGTGATGACAGACCACGCCTGGCAGATGCCGGCCCATCGCCGGCCTCTCCGGGCGTGTCCCACTTTGCCCCATCCGGCCACTAGCCCTTCCGGCCCATTCACGACAACCCCTGCGGTGCTAGATTCGGGTCCATGCCCGATTCCGGGTACCCATTCACACCCAGGGGATAAGGATGCTGATCCGTCGAACCTCTCTGGCGGCGGCTGTTGCCGTTGCCACCGTCGGCCTGCTGGCCGCTGGCCCGGCCTTCGCTGATTACGCGAAGCCGCCGGAACACCTGCTCAAGGTGCTGAAGGCACCGCCGCCGCCGGCACCGAACGTGGCCCCGGGCGGGCAACGCCTGCTGCTGACCACCGCGCAGACCTACCCGTCGATCAGCCGCGTGGCCCAGCCCTACCTGAAGCTGGCCGGCGTGCGCCTGGAGCCGAAGAACCGCAGCCGCCATGACACGCCCGGCGGCTACGGCATTCCGGCCTGCGTGGCCGACTTCACCCTGGTTGATATCGGCAGTGGCAAGGAAACCAAGGTGAACCTGCCGCAGGGCTGCGCTACCGGCGCGCTGTGGTCGGCCGACGGCAGCCACTTTGCCTTCCAGAACGCCGTCGATACCAGCGTGCAGCTGTGGGTGGGCGATGCCGCGACCGGCCAGGTGAAGCAGGTGCCGAACGTGCAGCTGAACCCGATCTTCGGCAACACCGTGCAGTGGCTGGGCGGCACCCGGAACCTGCTGGTGAAGCTGGTGCCGGCCAACCAGGGCCCGGCGCCGTCCAATGGTGGTGTGCCGACCGGTCCGGACGCGCAGGAGTCGCTGGGCAGCAGCGGCGAAAGCAGCACCTACGAGGCCCGCGACACGCTGACCAGCGTGCATGACGAAAAGCTGTTCGCTTACTACGGCGCCTCGCAGCTGGCCGTGGTCGACACTGCCGCGGGCAGCGTGCGCCCGGTCGGGCAGCCGGCGCTGTTCAACGAGGTCAGCGCCGCGCCCGATGGCGTGCATGTGCTGACCGAATCGATCAAGGCACCGTACTCGCATGCGGTGACCTACCAGCGCTTCGCCAATGACGTCGCAGTGCTGGATATCAGCAACGGCCGCAGCACACCGATCGCCAGCCTGCCGCTGGCCGACCGCGTGCCGGTGCACGGCGTGCCGGAAGGCCCGCGCGGTTTCGACTGGCGTGCCACCGATCGGGCCACCCTGGTCTACGCCGAAGCGCTGGACAAGGGTGACTGGAAGGTCAACGTGCCGCATCGCGATCGCGTGCTGATGCTGAAGGCCCCGTTCAACGGCAAGCCGACCGAAATCACCCGCACCGCGCAGCGCTTTGAAGGCTTCGCGTGGACCGCCGATCCGGCCGTGGCCTTCCAGTACGAGAACGACGAGAACCGTCACTGGATGCAGACCCGCATCGTCGACGTGGACCAGCCGAAGAAGGAAGGTCGCCTGCTGTGGGACATGTCCAGCGATGAGCTGTACGGCAACCCCGGCAACCTGGTCTTCACCCGCCTGCCGAATGGCGCGCAGGTCGTGCGCCAGGACGGCAACCACGTGTTCCTCAGTGGCCGTGGCGCCTCGCCGCAGGGCGATCGTCCGTTCCTGGACCGCCTGGACCTGGGCACGCTGAAGAGCGAGCGCCTGTTCCGCAGCAGTGCCGACGCCTATGAACAGTTCCTCGGTTTCAGCAACACGCCGGGCCGCTACCTGACCTGGCACCAGTCGGTGATCGATCCGCCGAATGCCTTCATCCGCCAGCAGGGTGAGGCAGTGGCCGATGCGAAGACCGGCGAGGCGCAGTTCGCGTCCACCGCGACTGCGCTGACCAAGCTGGTCGACCCGACCCCGGAAGTGCGCCAGATCAAGAAGCAGCTGGTGACCTACAAGCGCGCCGACGGCGTGGACCTGTCGTTCACCCTGTACACGCCGCCGGGCTACAAGGAAGGCCAGCGCGTGCCGGCGATCCTGTACGCCTACCCGGCCGACTTCGCCAACGCCGCGCAGGCGGGGCAGGTGTCCGGTTCGCAGCAGACCTTCACCCGCCTGCAGCCGTACCGCCTGATGCTGCTGGCCGGCTACGCGATCATCGACAACGCTTCGTTCCCGATCGTGGGTGACCCGAAGAACGCCTACGACACCTACCTGGAGCAGCTGGAAGCCGACGCCAAGGCGGCAGTGGACAAGGCGGTGGACATGGGCGTGGTCGACCGCAACCGCATCGGCGTGACCGGCCACAGCCACGGCGGCCTGATGACCGCCAACCTGATCGCGCACACGAAGCTGTTCAAGGCCGGCGTGGCGACCAGCGGTTCGTACAACAAGACCTTTACCCCGTTCGGCTTCCAGAACGAGCGTCGCTCGGTGTGGCAGGCGCAGGACGTGTACCTGAAGGCCTCGCCGTTCTTCTATGCCGACAAGATCAAGCTGCCGCTGCTGCTGGTCCACGGCGAGGACGACGCCAACCCGGGCACCGAACCGTTCCAGTCGCGCAAGCTGTACCAGGCGATCCGCGGCAACGGTGGTACCACGCGTCTGGTGATGCTGCCGAACGAGCCGCACTGGTACACCGCGTTGGAATCGAACGAGCAGCTGGTGTCGGAGATGCTGAACTGGTTCGACACCTACGTGAAGAACGCCAAGTAAGGTAACGGGAAGGCCGCCTTCGGGCGGCCTTCCTGCCTCCTGTAGAGCCGAGCCCATGCTCGGCTGCCGTTGGCATGTAAACAGAGGCAAGCGCTCTGCAATCAACTGTGGAGACTCGGTAACGACGTGTTACCGGCACATTCCCGCGTCATGCAAATGGGCTAGGCTGAGGCCGTGTGCTCGTTCCAGGTCGGTGCAATGAAAGCCATCCTCCTTGCTGCAATGCTGTCGTTGGCCCTGGTCTCCACTGCATATTCCCAGCCATTGCCCACCGAACTGGCACAGTTGGGCATCGTCGCCGGCATGCCCTATGCCAAGGCCAAGCGACTGCTGGATGCGGCAGGGTGGCAGGCGAGTCCGGCACAGGGCGCTCCCGAGTCACTTGAGGGCTTTCCGGAAGTCGGATGCCAGAAGGGCGGAAAGCAGTGCGCAACGACCTTCGAGAAGGGCGGGCAGCAGATCGCGGTGCGGCTGGGCACTACCCTGGCAGGGCAGCCGTTCGTGCAGGGCGCTGACTGAGCACCCGCCCTCACGCCAGCGGTAGGCGGTCCTGCGCGTGCGACAGCCGGTCATGCAGCTCGCGCACATGCTCGGCCTTGGCGTGCACCCGGGAAGTGTCGCCGAAGCTGCGCAGATAGGCGCAGGCCGCGAAGCCGGCACTCTTCTTTTCGTAGTCGGCAATCCAGGCCAGTCGATCCGGATTGTTGGCCTGTTCGGCTGACCACGCGGCCACCGGCGGCCGGATGCGGTACTTCAGGCCAACGCGCCACGGCTTCGGTGTCAGTCGCGCACGGAAGCAATGCTGCAGCCGGCACATGCGCGCGTACAGGGTGTCGGTGCCCAGTGCCTTGAAGAATGCCTGCAGCTGCTCGTCCTCAGGTGAGAACGTGGCATGCATCGCCAGTACACGCAGTCCCGCAGGCGTCCGGTAGGCGCGCAGATGCCAGTGGGGGTGTTGTTCGCTGAAGGCTTCCACGCGTCGCAGCGCCAACCCCTCGGCGCCCCCGGCGGCGGCCAGCCGCTGCCTGCGGCGCATCAGCAATGCCGCATTGACCAGAACCACCGCCGCCACGCCCAGCACCAGTCCCACCAGCCAATGCCACAGCAGCGTGCCGGTGACGGCGCCGGCAAGCAGCACGACCGCCGCAACGATGGCCGGCATCACGCAGCCGGCTGGCGGCTGCGCATGGTCGATGTCGGCGAACAGTACGTCCGGGCTGTTGAGGCACAGTGCGCCATAGCTGTTGCGGGTGATGATGACATCGCCGTCGCGCTGCACGATCTGCTCGCGGATCGGTACGCCCTCCACACCGTAGTTGCTGCGCACTTCGCGACGCGGCAGTACCTGCCCGGCGATGATGGCGTTGAGGGCTTCATGGGCACGTGCGTCGGCGTGGGCCTGGGCTTGGGCAGGTCCCTCGTCGGACCAGCCGAAGCGGCGCACCACCACCGGCCGGCCACGGAAACGGGCCTGCAGGCGGGCTTCGGCCCAGTAGGCGGGAACGATCATCATCGCGGGGTGCTCTATCTTCCGTGGCAGGTGCCAACGCGAGTCTGGCACAGCGCCGGGGTGCCCGCATCTGCTTGCTGCGGCGGCCGGGCCGGAGTGATAGATTGCGCGCTTCGCATGCACTCCACCAAGGACGGAGCGATGTCCATGATCCTGCGCGGCCTGTTGGCCCTGGCCTGTGCCGGGGTGGTTGGCATGGCCACGGCGGCGGCACCGGCCGGGCCGCAGATTGTCACTGACGATGTCAGCCGCTTCTACGCGCTGTACGACAACGCAGGTGGCAAACCCAGCGTTGCGCAGTTGCGTGGCTACATGGCCGAGGGTTCGGCGGGCCTGGCCGAGCTGGCCAAGGCGCGCCGGGTCACCCCCGAGCGCATTGCCGAGTCCATCGCCAGCCAGCCGGAGCTGTATGTGCAGGGGCGAAGCTGCCTGGCCGAACTGCCGGCGGTGAAACAACGTCTGACGCAGGTGTTTTCCAACCTGCAGGCCATCTATCCGCAGGCTGCGTTTCCGCCGGTGACCATCGCCGTCGGCCGTGGTCGTCCGGTAGGGTTGACCTCGAAAAGCGGCGTGATCATCGGCCTGGAAGCGCTGTGCGCAGCCGATTTCATGAATCCCAATGTGCAGGACCGCTTCGTGCATGTGATCGCGCACGAGTACGTGCACATCCAGCAGACCGGCCTGACCGACTTCGAGCCGGGCGACCCGCATGCGACCGTGCTGCGTGTTTCGTTGGGCGAGGGCATCGCCGAGTTCATCGCCGAGCTGATTTCCGGCAACGTCGGCAATGGGCGTCACGCGGCCTGGACCCGTGGCCGGGAAGTGCATATCGAAAGCGCGTTCGCGCTGGATCTGGACAGCACCGATCTGTCGCCGTGGCTGTACAACTACAAGCCTGGCTCGCAGGAACCCTACGACCTGGGGTACTGGGTGGGTTACCGCATCGCCAAGGCCTATTACCTGCAGGCCAAGGACAAGCGTGATGCGGTGCGTGCGCTGATCCAGCAGGACAACCCGAAAACGATCCTGGCCGCCAGCGGCTGGACGCCGGGTATGTGGATGCCGGCGAAAGTCACGGGTGTGGCGGCGCGTACGGCTGCACGCTGAGCACAGGGTGGGGCGTTAGACTGCTGAAGATGATTTCAGGAGTACCCGCATGCGTAGACCTGTTGAGCTTGCCACTGCCACTGTCGTGACGTTGGGCCTCGCGTTGGCTTCTCCGCTGGGCGCCGTTGAGGCCGTCGCAGTCAACCCGCTGCTGCAGACGCCCATCGATCAGCTACGCCCCGACGAAGTGCGCTTCATGCAGCAGCGCCTGGCCGATTGGCCGGAGCTGCAACGCTATCGTGATGCCAATGAGCGCCTACCTGATGTGGTGCCCGGCCAGCCGCGCGTGGTGTTCTTCGGTGACTCCATCACCGAGGGCTGGGGCAGGGAGGGCAGTGCCGGTTTCTTCCCCGGCAAGGGCTGGCTCAACCGCGGCATCAGCGGCCAGACCACGGCGCAGATGCTGGTGCGTTTCCCGCAGGACGTACTGGCACTGAAGCCACAGGTGGTGGTGATCCTGGCCGGCACCAACGACATTGCAGGCAACACCGGCCCGTCCACGCAGGCGATGATCGAAGACAACCTGCACGCGATGGTGGACCTTGCCCGTGCACATGGCATCGCCGCAGTGCTGGCATCAGTGCTGCCGGTCAGCGATTACCCGTGGCTGCCGGGCACAGCACCTGCGCCCAAGGTGCGTGCATTGAACACGGCATTGAAGCGCTATGCCGATGCACAGCAGCTGGTCTATCTGGACTACTACACGCCGATGGCCAATGCGATCGGCGGACTGGACCCGCAGTTGGCGGAGGACGGCGTGCATCCTACGGCGAAGGGCTATGCGGTGATGGCGCCGTTGGCCGAGGCGGCGGTTAGCCGAGCTCTCAAGGACATGAATGCTGAAGCACCATAGTCAGGCCGGAACGTCAGACATTGACGCATGCGCCGCAGTGGCTGGCGCTTGTTTGCTGCAGAATGGCTGATTTGGATCGGGAGGGACGATGGGCGCTGTTTCGCTCACGGTAGTAGAGATTGTGGCGCGCGCGATTTTCAAGCGCGCACCGTCGTTGGTCACCGAAATCTACTCCACGCCGGGCGAGACCCTCCAGCGATTCGGTAGCGCAGAGGATCTATGCAGCTATGCGGAATTGCTCCGGCAGGTAAAAGGAGGAGCGGTTTTTGTCGGAGTGAGATATCCCGATATGGACGGTGACGTCACCATCCGAGAGTTTGAGCTGACCAAGGGGCCAGATCGCGGGAAGATGCGCTCGAGCGTTGCAGGCTGGGGGCTGATACACGTTCTTCTACCGGTAAATCAAGACGCCAGTAGCTTGGCAAGTATCTATCGCATGTCCGAACGCGGCGCCTTCGCCAGAGAGCGCGGTGGAATCGATCTTCCTCCCGTGAGGGATTGGAATTGGAAGGCGGTTGAATCGCACGCGCGCAGATTGAAGCGTGTTCTGAAGGATGCAATCTGAAGGAGCGCGAAGTCTGTACGTGCAGGTGGCGGGGTACTACTTGAGCGACATTGTTGTCAGCAGCCACTCACAGAAACTAATCACCAGCGGATCGGCTGTGCTGTCCTCGTGCACCAGCCAGCTCCAGCGCGGGCCGCGCACGCGTGCCTCATCCAGGGGTTGCAGCAGGCCTTGTTCGCACGCACGCGCGCTCAGCAGTTCGCTGACCAGCGCGATGCCCAGCCCTTGGCACGCGGCATCCAGCAGCTGCCCGGGCTCGGAGAAGTTCATGCCCTCGCGGCGCTGGCCGACATCGGCGCCGCCCTGCACCTGCCATTGGCTCCAGTCCATTTCGCGCTCGCCATGCAGGGTCAGTCGTTCGTGCATCGGTGTGGCGAGCAGGGCCGGATGGCAGGCCGGAAAGAGGCGGTCCTGCAGCAGCACGCGGTGCTGGCACTGCGCCTGTGAGTCGAGGTCATCGCGTACCGCCACGTCCAGCGTCTGCGTGGTCATGTCCGGCGCTTCCTCGCTGGTCAGCAGCCACAGATCGGCGTCGGGATGCAGCCGGTGGAAGCTGGCCAGGCGTGGCACCAGCCAGTGTCGGGCGAAGGCCGGGCTGGTGTTGACGATCAGTTGATTCGGCTTGCGGTACTGATCGAGCCGGCGGATGCCGCTGGCCAGCTGGCGCAGCAGTGACTGGGTGGTTTCCAGCAGGTCGATGCCGGCGTCGGTGAGGGTGACGCTGCGGCCTTGCCGGAAGAACAGTGGTTGTTGCAGCGACGCCTCCAGCCCGCGGATCTGCTGGCTGATGGCCGACTGGGTCAGGTGCAGTTCCTCGGCCGCCCGGTGGAAGCTGCCCAGGCGGGCGGCGGCCTCGAAACCACGCAGCGCGTTCAGCGGGGGCCAATGCTTGAGCATTCTGATAAGAAAAACTGTTCAGTTGATGGCTGAATCTATCGTTTGTTCTTATGGATGGGCAAGCGCAGCATAGCGCCCATCCCACACCGGCCATGGAGCCTGTCATGACCAACCGTCGTCACTTCCTCACCCAACTGGCGGGCGCCGCCGGCCTTGGCGGCTTGGCCGCGCTCGGCCTGGCCGGGCTGCCGGGTCGCGTATCCGCAGCAGGGCCAGGTGCGGGGACTTGGCGCATGCCGGACGAGCACGGCCCACAGGAACGCGTTTTCCTGGCCTTCGCCGCGCAGCCGCGGGTGTGGGGCGCGCAGGCCGATGCGGTGAACGCCGCCGTGGCCCGCCTGGCCCGTACCATCGCCCGCCACCAGCCGGTCAGCGTGCTGTGCCGCCCGGCGCAGTTGAAGCAGGCGCAGGACCGCTGCGGCCGCGACAACATCGAGTTCCTCGAGGTGCCGCTGGATGACATCTGGGTGCGCGACTACGGCGGGTGCTTCGTCACCGATGGCCAGGGCGGGCTGGGCCTGGTCGACTTCAACTTCAACGGCTGGGGCGGCAAGCAGAGCGCGCGCAACGATGGCGCGGTGGCGCCCTGGCTGGCACAGGTGACGGGTGCGACGCTGCTGGAAAGCGATCTGGTGGGCGAGGGCGGTGGCATCGAAGTCGATGGCCACGGTACCGCGATCCTCACCGAGAGCTGCTGGGTCAACCGCAACCGCAATCCGGACGGGTCGCGCGCCGATATCGAGGCCGAGCTGAAGCACCACCTCGGCCTGCGCAAGGTGATCTGGCTGCCCGGCATCGCCGGCAAGGACATCACCGATGCGCACGTGGATTTCTATGCGCGCTTCGTGCGGCCGGGCGTGGTGATCGCCAACCTGGACAATGATCCGGAGTCCTACGACTACGATCTGACCCGCGAACACCTGCAGATCCTGCGCGGGGCCACGGATGCCGATGGCCGCCGCCTGCAGGTGCACACACTGCCGCCGCCGCTGGACGGGCGCGACAACGTACATACCCGCGACAACGACGATCTGGCCATGGGTTACATCAACTACCTGCCGATCAACGGCGCCGTGGTCGCGCCGCAGTTCGGTGACGATGCAGCCGATGGCTTCTGCCGTGAACTGCTGGAAGACATGTATCCGGGGCGCGTGATCGAACAGGTGGATATCGACGCGATCGCGGGCGGCGGTGGCGGCATCCATTGCGTGACCAAGAACATGCCGAAGGTGTAGTCCGTCACGGTAGAGTGGCGCGGTAGCCGGCTACGCAGCGTGGCCGCCAGGGACGATGGAGCGGGTGATGCGGAAGGGAATCCAGGGGTGGCTGCGCCGTGGCGGCGCTACGATGGCAGTGCTGCTGGCCGCCGTGCCGGTGTTCGGTGCGGACACGGCGGCGCCTTCGCCGCTGACGCGTGAACCAGTGGGCGGCGTTTCGTTGGCCGAATGGACCGCGCGGTGGTGGCGGTGGGCCGATGGCCAGGGGGGCGCGCCCTATCTCGACCCGGATGGCCGTGTGTGTGATCTGGGCCAGGAAGGCCCGGTCTGGAACCTGGCCGGCACCAATGGCCGTTTCCGGCCACATCGCGAATGCGTGGTGCCGGCTGGCAAGTACCTGTTACTACCGATCATCAACATGGCGCACTACCAGGTGGATGAGCGTGTGTCCTGCAAGGAGCTGCAGGCCGGGGCGGCGGTCAACAACGATTACCTGATCAGTGCGGTGGTGCTGCTGGACGGCCAGCCATTGGGCGACATGCGCAGGCATCGGGTCCGCAGCGAAGGCTGCTTCCGCATGGATGCCGATGACGAACACTCTCGGCTGGCTGCCGCCGATGGGTATTGGGTGATGCTCAAGCCGTTGCCGCCGGGACGGCATACCCTCAGCGTGGGCGCCAACTACGGCGTACCGGATGGTGGCGCGTACAGCCGCATGCGGCAGTCATTCGAGTACGTGCTGCACGTGGGAGGGCGTACCCAGGTCGTATCGCGCGGACAGCCCACGATGCCGATGGCGGCTCCCTGAGGCTCAGGCGTCGTCCTGCTTCAACGCCACATCGGCGGCCAGCAGCGCTTCGGCGGCTGCACTGAGCGGCGGCGACGGCGGGGCGACCACGCCGATCGCTTCCATCATTTTCGGCATGCCGAGGAACTGGCGCGCGCGGCGGTCGTAGATGCCGGTGACCAGCAGCGCGCGCGTGGCAATCTTCTGCTCGGCACCGACCAGCACGCGCTGCTCCATGATGCCGCGCGAGCCGACCCAGCCAACCAGTCGCGTCTCCAGGGTGAAGCGCTGGAACGGTTTGAGCTCGCGGCGGAACTGGATGGTGCCGGCACCAACGATCGGTGCCCACTTCTCGCGCAGCGCCACCCGGCCCAGGCCCATGCGCAGGATCAGGTCCAGCCGGCCCAGGTCGAAGATGTTCCAGTAGCGGCCGTTGGTCATGTGCAGGTTGCTGTCCAGGTCATTGGGCAGTACCCGGAACTGCAGCCGCGAGACCCCGAACGGGGCCTCCAGCTTCGGCCGGAACAGGCTGCACAGCAGCAGATGGAGCAGGCGGAACCAGAGATTCATGGCTATGACGACTGTTATAGAACGGCCGGTACGCTAATCTATGACGACTGTCTTAGCAAGGAGCCTGCCGTGAGCCCGCGACCCTCTGATGCGCCTCAACGCGTGATGGATGCTGCGGCACAGATGCTGGCGCGCGTGGGTCTCAATGCCACCAGCATCCGCGAAGTGACGAAGCTGGCCGAGGCGCCGCTGGGTTCCACCTACCACCACTTTCCCGGCGGCAAACAGGAGCTGCTGGCGCGCGCCACCCACATGGCCGGCGACAAGGTGGAGGCGCTGCTGGTGGAGCTGTTGAAGGATGGGGCAGTACAGGGCCTGCAGCAGTTCCTGGCGCTGTGGCGCGAGCGCCTGCTGCGCACCGGTTTCCGCGCCGGCTGCCCGGTGCTGGCCGCTGCCGTGGAGGAACCGGTGGAGGCGACGCCCAGCCAAGCCCGCGCGGCGGCTGCCGAGGTGTTCGCGCGCTGGCAGGGCCACCTTGCCACGGCGTTCGTCGCCGAAGGGCATGCCCCGGCGGCGGCGGGTGAACTGGCCAGCCTGGTGATCGCCAGCGTGGAAGGTGCGGTGGCGATGTGCCGCGCGCTGCAGGACATCGCCCCGTTCGACCAGGTGGCCGCGCAGCTGCTGAAGGCTGCCGCGCGGCCTTGATGGACCGGTGCTGGCAGGCGAGACTCGCCAGCAGCCCACGACTGGATGCCGCCATGGACGATCCGCTCCGCCGTCAGTTGATCGAGCACTACCTGCAGGCCTACAACCGCTTCGACGTCGACGCCATGCTGGCGGTGCTGGCGCACAACGTGCGCTTCGAGAACCACAGTGATGGCCAGCTGACGATGGTCACCGAAGGCATCGATGCCTTCGGCGAACTGGCACGGCAATCGGCGCAGATGTTCCTCGAGCGTGAGCAGCAGTTGCTCGAGCTGACCTTCAAGGACGACGTGGCGCTGGCCAGCATCGGCTGGCGTGGCGTGTTCGCGCAGGACATTCCCGATGGTCCCAGTGCGGGCACGGAACTGGCACTGCGGGGACGCAGCGAGTTTGCTTTTGAGGGCGGTCGCATCGTGCGGATCATCGACCGCAGCTGAGGGACGGCCGCATAGGTCCGCCGTCTGGACAGCGGACCTGCCCGCGGTAGAATCCGCCCATCACCGCTTACGCGTGCCCGGCAAGGATGTCCGCATGCAGTATCAGGTTCCCGACGTTCCCGGCCGCCATGCCTCCCGCCCGCTGGCGGCTGCATGAAGCGTTCGCGCCACTTTTCACGCAGCCCGCTGAAATTGCCGATGAACCACGGCAGCGAAGTCGTGCGCGCGCGCCGGCACCTTCAGCAGCGCGGCTGGCCGCGCCTGCAGATGGCGCTGATCGTGGCCTTGACCGGTGCGGCCGGTTTCCTTGCCTCGCATCTGCTGCGCCTGGCCGGCATCGACGCGATGCTGCTTCGCTACCCGATGGCCGTGCTCCTGGCCTATGGCGTGTTCCTGCTGCTGATGTGGGTCTGGATCCGCTGGCGTTGGGACAACGTGCTGGATGGGCTGTCGCCGGATGCAGGCGGTAGTGGCGCATCGCCGCGCGGTAGTGCCATGGAATCCCTGTGGAGCGGCGCTGGCGGGCGTTCCGGCGGTGGTGGTGCATCGGCATCGTGGAACGTGCCGGCCGGTGGTGGCGATGCGGGAGAGCTGCCGTTGACCCGGCTGGCCGAAGATGAAGCGGGCCTGCCGTTGCTGGCCATCCTCGGCCTCGTCGCGCTGGTGGCGACCGTCCTGCTGGCCAGCGTGTGGGTGGTGTGGTCGGCGCCGGTGCTGATGGCTGAACTGCTGGTGGACGCGGCCATCGCCGGAGGCCTGTACCGGCGCATGCAGGGCATGCAGCAGCAAGGGTGGTGGCGGGTATGCGTGTCGCATACGATCTGGCCGCTGCTCGGGCTGCTGCTGTTCTTCGCGATGCTGGGCTGGCTCGCGCAGGAACTCGCGCCAGGTGCGAGCCATCTGCTGCAGGTCATTCAAGCGCTGTAGCGCCACGTTTCCGGCCGATATCCCAACCTGCTTCATTTATTCCAGGAGCTCCATGCGACAGCGCATTGCACGGAAGCGCATCCTGACGACAGCGGTCGTCCTGTTCGTGGCTGCGGGCGCAGTGCTGATGGCCAGTGTGGGCCCGCAGTGGCGGCAGGACGCCGGCCCGCCGCCGATCAACCTGGGAACTGCACAGATGCAGGCCGAGGTGATGGCAAAGCTCATCGACCTGCGACCATTACCGCCAGGAAAGCCGCCGGTACCACCGATTCCAATGAAGGCAGTCTCCTCCTCGATGCTGACCGGCAACGGTGGGTTCGCGACCGCGGAGGTGCCACTGCAAGACGTCGGGCCTGCACGCTTCGAGCCGCGCAGCTGGGAGCCTGACACGCCATTTGCAGTGATGGACTGGACAGTGCCGTCCTGCGGCGAAGGAGAAGCCGCCCCGGTCTGCCAGGTGCGTCACAGCATCGTCGAATGGCGCGATGATGACAGCGCGGCATCCTTTCAACTGCAGCAGCATCTGGAGGCGATGCTGCAGGTTGCGAACCGCCGGGCTGTACGGGTACCCGACCTCGCGTTTGAGCTTGCGCATGTGCGGGCGCAACGGATGACGCGGGACGAGCTTCAGCGACGGCGTGCGCGCGGTATCGAGGGATGCATGGGGGGACCGGGCAATCCGGATCTGGGCGTTGTCTATCTGCAGCGTCCTGTGTTCAGCCTGGACGGGAACTGGGCAATGGCATCGATCGCCTCGGATCTGTGCAGTGGAGGAACGGCGATGCGCGTCCTCTACCTCCTGCACCGCAGGAAGGGCGGATGGGAGCGTATTCGAGTGGAGCCTGTCCGCTATACGGGCTTTGGACACGGCCTGTGGCCCGCGTTGCCGGAGTCGTGATGACAGATACCTCGTTCAAGCCAGACCGTGACTGCCAACAGCGGATCGCCTGGCGACGCATTGCATCGCTGGCGGCGGCGCTGTCGGCTTTGGCTCTCATGGCCGGAATCTGCAGCCTGCGCCCGAGGTGGCGGCAGGAGATCGGTCCGCCACCGATCAACCTGGGAACGGTGCAGATGCAGGCTGAGGCGATGGCGATGGCGCTGGCGATCCGGCAGAGGCCGCCATTCCTCCTTCCACCCCCGCCAGAGCCGCAGCCAACGCCAGCGCTGCCATCGTCGCTGAGCGAGGTGCCCACCGCACCGCAGACACCGTCCACGCGCGTCGATCAATGGCGCCCGCAGGAACAGCCGCAGTTGACCGACCCGGTGGGGGAGGACATCTACGTGATGGAGCAGACCTTGCCCTATTGCTGGCCGGGTAGCAGTGCCTCCACCTGCCAGGAGGTGGACGATCTGGTCCTGCCGCTGGACGACCGGTGGCCGCCGGACATCCATGCGCTGCGGTTGCAGCTGCAGGCGGACCTGGTTCCCGCCAATCGCCGTCCCACGCCAGTGCCTGCGGCCGCATTGGCCGGTGCGCAGCGGATGGACGGCGCGGGGCTTCGAGCGCTGCGGGAGCAGGGGTGCAGGGCAACGGTGCATGGGCCGGCTCGGACATACGACCACTTCGCCTATCTGACCCGGCCCGTTTTCAGCGTCGATGGGCAGTGGGCTATGATCGCAGTCGCCTGGGCTTCGTGTTCCGACGATTTCGTCTACCGGGAGCTTGTCGTACTGCATCGGGAACAAGGACGCTGGATAGCCGAACCCCCGGAACGGGGTCTGGGCGGCGCATGGGACGGCCGCATACTGCGGCCCTGGACGTACAACCACTGACGAGGAAGAGCGCATGGATGTCGCTGCACGCAGGAACAGGACGTTGTTTCGTTGGATCATGATGACGCTGCTGGCGATGTTGTTGCCGTTTGCAGCACTGGCGCAGCCCGCAGCCGGGCAGGCCGATGGCGCCGAAGCCGCCACTGCCGCGGAAGAGGCGCAATGCCGCGCCTGCGCCTATGAGCGCATTGGACCGAAGGTCGATATCGGCCTGGTGGCACTGGTGTCGCTGCTGGTGGTGGGCCTGCTGATCGCGGCATCCCGGGAATGGGGCAGCACCTCGCAGCGCTGGACCTGCCGCACGCTGGCCCTGCTGCTGGTGGGCATTGGCGCAGCGTTGCTGTGGTGGGCTGGCAGCATCCTCTACCTGGGTTACAACCCCTGGCAGGAGCAGCTCGCACCCGGCGACGGCTCGCTCGGTTCGACGCTGCTGAGTACGTCGCCGAAGTGGCTGGCGGCACTGGTGCTGATCGGCTTCGCGCCTTCCATCTGGAAGCGCAGCGAGCGCCTGCCGGCGTGGCGTATCGGCTGACCCTGGAATGGCGGCGCCGGGTCACACCCGGCGCCGCCTGCGGCAATCAGTCAAAGCGCCAGCGCACGCCCGCATAGACGCCACGGCCTTCGCCCGGGGTCGAGCGCGCGACATCCTTGCCGGCGTCGTCGTAGCCCGGCGTGACCGTGGCGGCGTAGTGGCGATTTCCGATGTTGCGCATCTCCGCCCAGGCCTGCCAGCGGCCACCGGGTGCGTCGTAGCCGATGCGGCTGCCGAAGATCACACGGCTGTCGGCCCAGTAGCTGTTGGCGTAGTCGACGGCGATGCGCGAGGCGTATTCGGTATTGAGCGCAGCGTACAGGCCGGAGGCGTGATCGAAGCGCAGCTCGGCCTGGTAGGCGTGGCGCGGCAGGCCGGGCAGGCGGTTGCTGCCGAAACGCGCATCGTGGCGATAGCGGAAGTCGCTGAAGGTATAGGCCTGGCGCAGCGACAGGCGGCCCGGTGCAGCCTGCCACAGCGTGCTGTCCAATCCGGCTTCGATACCGCGGTGAACGGTGGGGCTGGCGTTGTTCTCGGCGATGAACAGGTTCGGCACCGGTTGCAGCTCGACGCTCAGCAGTTCGTGGTTCACGTGTGCGTAGTAGCCGGTCAGTTCCCAGCGACCCAGCGCCGCGTCACCGCGCGCACCCAGTTCCAGCGTGGTGGCCGTCTGGTTCTGCATCGGCACCGGCGCGCGCTGGCGGCCGCTGGACGGGCCATTGCCCGGCCCGAAGTACTGGTTCGAGCCCCAGATCATCGACCACGGGTGCGGCGCCTCCACCGAACGGCTGAGGTTGCCGAACCACTGGGTCTGCGCGCTGTGCTGCCAGGTGAAGCCCAGTCGCGGCGCGTAGTCCCAGTCGTGGTCGCGCAGGCGGCCGCCGCTGCTCGGCCAGGTCACCTGTACATCGCGACGGGTGTTGATCAGTGCCAGCCCGGTCTGCATGCGCAGGCGGTCATTGAAGGCGAGGGTATTGCTGACGTGCAGCGTGCTGTCGGTGCCGTGGTGGCGGAAGTCACGCGTGCGCGTGCCGGCAGCGTAGCCGTTGCTGGCAAAGCGCAGCGACTCGCGCACGTCGGCATCCAGGTCATGGGTGACGCGCAGGCCAACCGCGGTTTCGCTGTCCAGGCCGAACAGCCGGTGGCGGTGGCGGTAGTCCAGCGTGGCGTTGAGGTTGGCGTAGTCCAGCTGCTGGCGGTACAGGCTCTCGTTCAAGTCCATCGGGTACTTGTGATAGACCAGTCCCGCCTGCAGCGAGGAATCCTCATCGATCTGCAGTGTGGTGACGTTGCCCACCCACGTGCTGCCGGGCTGCGGGCGACGTGCATCGATGGCCAGGTTGGCCGGGTTGGCCGCATGCGGGTCGTTGCGGATCTGGTCGCGGGTCAGGCGACCGGGTGTTTCGTGGTTGGTTTCGCGGTAGCGCACGAAGAAGCGCGTCTGCAGGTCGGGCGTGATCTGCCAGCCGATGTTGGCCATCGCCCCCTTGCCGTCGCCGCGCGCATGGCGCTGATAACCGTCGAACTCGGTATCGGTGTAGGCCAGGAAGTAATCGACATCGCCACTGACGCCGCCCCAGCTGATGCCGCGCCTCTGGTAGCCACGGCTGCCGGCTTCGTAGTGCAGCTGCACGCCTGCCGAATCACGGCCGCTGCGGCTGATGTAGTCGATGGCACCGCCCAGTGCCAGCGCGCCACGCTCGAAACCGTTGGCGCCGCGCAGGACTTCCACGCGCGACAGCCACAGTGGTTCCAGCAGTTCGTAGGGCGTGCCGCCCGGGCCGGTCAGTGGCAGGCCGTCGATCGACACCGCAATACCCGAGGCATGCGCGCCGGGGCCCCGGTTGATGCCTGAGCCACGGATCGAAATCTTGGTGCCTTCGTTGCCCGGCGACTGCGCGCTGATGCCCGGCTGGTAGGCCAGCACATCGGCACTGCTGGACAGCCGGCTGTCCGCCTTGGCCACGTCGATGACGTTGCTGGCGCCGGGTACGCGCTTCAGCGCCTCGCGCGCCTGGACGCTGGCATCGGCGGCGGTGACCTGCACCGCATCCAGCGTGGTGGCTTGCGGGGCCGCGGCGGCGGTGGAGGAAAGGCCGAGGGAAACGGCCAGGAACAACAGCGACGGGGTGGGGCGGTACGGCGAGAGCGACATGCTGGAATGCTGTAAACCACGAAAGTGGCGCGCAAGTTAACAGGTCGACGCCGCTACGTCACCCATCGCCCGCGTATGGGCCACGCGACCTTTATAGAGCCGAGCCCATGCTCGGCTGCTTTTCGCCTTCTGTAGAGTCGAGCCATGCTCGACTGCTTTTCGCCTTCTGTAGAGTCGAGCCATGCTCGACTGCTTTTCTGCGCCGGAGTCGAGCATGGCTCGACTCTACGGAGCAGGCTTCGCCAGCGCCTTGGCCTTTGCATACAGCCGATCAGCCGCTTCCTTCTCACCCAGCGCCGCATGGCATTCCGCCAGGCTGTCCCAGGCATTGGCCGAATCCGGATACAGCTCGGTGTTGAGCGCGAACACCTTCACTGCCTTGCGCGCCCCGAGGCTCTCGCGGATCGCGTAACCATCGGCATTGATCGCGCGTTCCAGTTCACTGGCAGCAACCTTGTTGCTGTCGCGCAGCCAGCGATGCACTGCTTCGGCCGCGCCAGCGCTGTCATCCAGCGCATACGCGATCAGTCGCTCGGACAATACCGCATGCGGAAACTCCTCCGGCGCGGCTACCGCCATCGTGCTCTCGACCAGCGTGCTCGACCAGACATTGCGGGCGCTGCCGTTGGTCAGGTACACGAACACCCAGTAGCCGCTGGCCAGCGTGCCCTTGTACGCCAGTCGCGCACGCACGCGGGTGCCGCCATCGTGGCCGACCTGGGTGTAGCCGTCGCTGCGGGTGGTGTCCCAGCCCGTGGAGAAGAAGTTGCTGCCGCCGCCGCTCAGCTTCTGTGGCTGCCAGAGCGTTTCCAGCGTGGACGTGCGCAGCAGCTTGCCGGTCGCCAGCGCCTGCAGGAACCGGTTCATGTCGCCCACGGTGGTCTGCAGGTCGGCGTGGCCCCAACCGTAGTCCGGCCAGGGGTCTTCGTTCGCTGGCTGCAGCTGGCCGTCCTTGCCGATGTACGGCACCGCTGCGCGCTGCACCGGCACGCTGGCTGCTCCCCATGAAGTGCGGGTCATCTTCAGCGGCTGCAGGATACGTTCGCGTGCAATGGCCGGGTAGGGCTTGCGGTAATGCGCTTCCAGCAACGCCGTCAGTACCAGGTAGTTGGCCTGCGTGTACTGCACGCGGCTGCCGGTGGCGAACTGCATCGGCGCCGCCGCAGCCACCTTCAGCGCAGCTGCAAGGTCGGGCGCCACACCGGTGTAGCCCTTGCTCACCCAGCGGTTGTCCACCCGGTCGTAGTACTCGCCGATACCCGAGCTGTGGTTGATGAAATCGCGCACGTGGATTGCCTGCCAAGCAGCCGGAAGGTTCGGAACATAACGGCTGGCCGGCGCGTCCAGATCCACCTTGCCCTGGTCCACCAGTTGCATCACCAGCGTGCTGGTCAGCAGCTTGGCCATCGATTGCGCGGCGAAGATGGTATCGACAGTGGCCGGTGCATGGGCAGCGGGATCGCGCTCGCCGCTGGCGCCCTGATAAAACACTTGGCCATTGTGTGCGACCAGTACCGCCTGGCCGGCGATGCCGTAGCGTTCGCGGTTGGCCTGCAGCTGGGTGTCGAGCTGATTGGAAAGATCACTAGGGGACTCAAGCGCCGAAGCGATCGGAACGGCGAAGAGGGCGCAGAGCAATGCGGCAGCAAGGGTGCGGTACATCGCGGTGTTCCATCAGCGGTGATGGCGCATGTTGCTCACGGCGGAAGAGCGGGTCAAGGGCACCGATTCCCGCATCAGGGAGAGCCGGCCAGCGGCCGGCACTACCCTGCGTTTCCGGTAGTGCCGGCCGCTGGCCGGCAACCCCGCGATCAGCCCAGGATGCCCGGCAGATCCAGCCCCTTTTCCTTCGCGCAATCAATCGCGATCTCATAGCCTGCATCGGCATGGCGCATCACGCCGGTGGCCGGGTCGTTCCACAGCACGCGGCCAATCCGCTTCGCCGCCGCTTCGGTGCCGTCGCAGACGATCACCATGCCGGCGTGCTGCGAGAAGCCCATGCCGACGCCACCGCCGTGGTGCAGCGACACCCACGTCGCGCCGCTGGCGGTGTTGAGCAGGGCGTTCAGCAGCGGCCAGTCGGACACGGCATCGGAACCATCGGCCATCGCTTCGGTTTCGCGGTTTGGCGACGCCACGCTGCCTGAATCCAGATGGTCGCGACCAATCACCACCGGTGCCTTCAGTTCACCGTTGGCCACCATTTCGTTGAAGGCCAGGCCCAGGCGATCGCGGTCGCCCAGACCGACCCAGCAGATGCGCGCCGGCAGGCCCTGGAACTTGATCTTCTCGGCAGCCATGTCCAGCCAGCGGTGCAGGTGCGGGTTGTCCGGAATCAGTTCCTTCACCTTGGCATCGGTCTTGGCGATGTCTTCCGGGTCGCCGCTCAGTGCGGCCCAGCGGAACGGGCCGATGCCGCGGCAGAACAGCGGGCGGATGTAGGCCGGTACGAAACCGGGGAAGTCGAACGCGTTCTCCACGCCTTCTTCCAGTGCCATCTGCCGCAGGTTGTTGCCGTAGTCCACGGTCGGCACGCCCAGCGCGTGGAAGCCGAGCATGGCGCGGATGTGGTTGGCCATCGACGCGCGCGCGGCTTTCTCCACTTCCTTGGGCGCGGAGACACGTTTCTCATCCCACTGTTCGACCGTCCAGCCCTGCGGCAGGTAGCCGTTCACCGGATCGTGCGCGGAGGTCTGATCGGTCAGCAGGTCCGGCTTCACGCCGCGCTTGAGCAGTTCGGCCAGCACATCGGCAACGTTGCCGAGCAGGCCCACCGACTTCGGCGTACCGGCCTTGCACGATTCGTCGATCAGGCGCAGCGCTTCGTCCAGATTGTCGGTCCAGGTATCCAGGTAGCCGGTGCGCAGGCGCATGTCGATGCTGCTCTTCCGGCACTCGACGGCCAGGCACGAGGCGCCGGCCATCACGGCGGCCAGCGGCTGCGCGCCGCCCATGCCGCCGAGGCCGCCGGTGAACAGCCACTTCCCGGTCAGGTCGCCACCGAAGTGCTGGCGTCCCATCTCCACGAAGGTCTCGTAGGTGCCCTGCACGATGCCCTGCGCGCCGATGTAGATCCAGCTGCCTGCGGTCATCTGGCCGTACATGGCCAGGCCCTTTTTATCCAGCTCGTTGAAGTGGTCCCAGTTGGCCCAGCGCGGCACCAGGTTGGAATTGGCGATCAGCACGCGCGGCGCATCGACGTGGGTGCGGAACACGCCCACCGGCTTGCCCGACTGCACCAGCAGGGTCTGGTCGTCGTCCAGGCGCTTGAGGGTTTCGACGATCGCATCGAAGCTTTCCCAGTCGCGCGCAGCGCGGCCGATGCCGCCGTACACCACCAGTTCCTGCGGCCGTTCGGCCACGTCCGGGTGCAGGTTGTTCATCAGCATGCGCAGCGGCGCTTCGGTCAGCCAGCTCTTGGCGTTCAGCGTGGTGCCGGTCGGCGCGGCAATGGTGCGGGACGGGTCGTTGCGGGTCATGCGGCGCTCCGGTTCGTTGCGAATTCAAGGCAGGCATTGAGCACCTGCGCCAGGGTGTGGCGCAGCGGTGCGGCGTGGTCGGGGTCGAGCGGGGTGGGCCAGCTGTGTTCGTCCACCTGGTCCGGCAGGGGTTCGTGCATGTAGCCGCGGCAGGCAAGTTCCATCTGCAGGCTGTGCACGCCGCCGGCCACGTTGCTGTAGTGGCGGGTGATCCAGCCGCCCTTGAAGCGCCCGTTGCGCACCTGGCTCATGCCACTGATCTTCAGCAGGTTCTCCACCACATCGCTCAAGGCGTTGTCGCAGGAGGTATCCGGTGCACCGGAGGGGCCGGCGGTGCCCAGGTTGAACTGCGGCAGCTCGCCGTCGAACAGGTGCGGGATATGCGAGCGGATCGAATGCGCGTCATACACCACGACAGTGCCGAACTTCGCACGCAGGCGCGTGATCTGTGCGGCCAGCGCATCGTGGTAGGGAAGGAAATACGTGTCGCGGCGACGGGCGATTTCCGCGTCATCCGGTTCGCGGCCGGCGTGGTACAGCGGCTGGTTGTCGAAGGTGGTCAGCGGGCACAGGCCGGTGGTGTTCTGGCCGGGGTACAGCGACACGCCGCTGGGATCGCGGTTGAGGTCGATCACCGAGCGCGAGATCGCCGAGCGCACCGTGGTCGCGCCCATGCCGCGCACGAAATCGTACAGTTCGTGCACCCACCAGTCGGCGTCGCGACGGGCCAGCCATGGCGAGTGGTAGTCGCCGATCAGGTCGTGCGGCAGCTCGCTGCCGGTATGCGGGAAGCTGACGATCAACGGGGCATCGCCTTCGTGCACCGTCAGCCATTCGGGATGGGTCTTCATGCCTGTGGTTCCACAGTCGGCAACAGATCGGTCAGGCCCTGCGCCAGCGCGCCACTGCGCACCAGGTTCGTGGCGGTCACCATGTCGGGATGGAAGTAGCGGTCTTCTTCCAGCGTCGGCACCTGCGTACGCAGGGTGGCGCGCACGGCTTCCAGCGCGGCACTGGAGCGCAGCGGGGCGTGGAAGTCGCAGCCCTGCGCAGCGGCCAGCAGCTCGATGCCGATCACGTTGGCGGCGTTCTCGGCCATCTGCATCAGGCGGCGTGCACCGTGCGCGGCCATCGACACATGGTCTTCCTGGTTGGCCGAGGTCGGAATCGAATCGACACTGGCCGGGTAGGCGCGCTGCTTGTTTTCCGAAACCAGCGCGGCCGCCGTCACCTGCGGGATCATGAAGCCGGAGTTCAGGCCCGGGCGCGGGGTCAGGAACGCCGGCAGGCCGGACAGCGCCGGGTCCACCAGCATCGCCAGGCGGCGCTCGCTGATCGAGCCGATCTCGCACACCGCCATCGCCAGCATGTCGGCAGCGAAGGCCACCGGCTCGGCGTGGAAGTTGCCGCCTGACAGTGCCTCGCCGGTATCGGTGAATACCAGCGGATTGTCGGACACGCCGTTGGCTTCGATTTCCAGCGTGGTCGCAGCCTGGCGCAGGATGTCCAGCGCTGCGCCCATCACCTGCGGCTGGCAGCGCAGGCAGTACGGGTCCTGCACGCGCACGTCGTTGTCGCGGTGCGATTCGCGGATGTCCGAGCCCTGCATCAGCGTGCGCAGCGCGGCCGCAGTGGCGATCTGCCCACGCTGGCCGCGGATGGCGTGGATGCGCGGGTCGAACGGCGTGTCGGAACCCTTGGCCGCTTCCACCGACAGCGCACCAGTGACCAGCGCGGCCTGGAACACCGTCTCGATCTCGAACAGGCCGGCCAGCGCATAGGCGGTGGAGAACTGGGTGCCGTTGAGCAGCGCCAGGCCTTCCTTTGCACCCAGTTCGATCGGCTGCAACCCCGCGCGTGCCAGTGCATCAGTTGCCGGCAGGCGTTCGTCACCGATGAAGGCCTCACCCACGCCGAGCATCACGCTGGCCAGGTGCGAGAGCGGTGCCAGGTCACCCGAGGCACCCACCGAGCCCTGCGCGGGCACCACCGGCAGCACGCCCTTGACCAGCATCGCTTCCAGCAACAGCAGGGTCTCCTCGCGGATGCCCGAAGCACCCTGCGCCAGGCTGACCAGCTTCAGCGCCATCATCAGGCGCACTACGCTGGCCGGCATCGGCTCGCCCACACCGGCAGCATGCGAGAGCACGATGTTCCGCTGCAGGGTAGCCAGGTCTTCGCGCTCGATGCGCACGCTGGCCAGCTTGCCGAAGCCGGTGTTGATGCCATACACCGGCGCGCCCTTGGCGACGATCGCGGCGACGGCCGCCGCACTGGCGCGCACCACCGGCAGCGCGGCCGGGTCCAGTGCAAGCGGCGCACCGCGATAGACCTGCCGCCACTGGGCGAGAGTGACATGGCCGGGGCGAAGAACCAGGGTGTTGCTCATGTGTTGCTCCAGGAGGCAGGCAGGTCGGGCTGTCCGCGCACCACGCGCGCGTGCAGCGGGTTGAATCCAATGCGATAGACCAGGTCGGCGGGGGCGTCGATGTCCCAGATCGCCAGGTCGCAGTCCAGGCCCACGGCCAGGCGGCCGATTCGGTCGCCATGGCCCAGTGCGCGCGCCGCTTCACGGGTGAAGCCGGCGATGCACTCGTCCACGGTCAGGCGGAACAGGGTGGCGCCCATGTTCATCGCCAGCAGCGGGCTGGTCAGTGGTGAGGTGCCGGGGTTGCTGTCGGTGGCCAGCGCCAGTGGCACGCCGGCCGCGCGCAGCGCCGCAATCGGCGGCCGAGTGGTATCGCGGGTGAAATAGAAGGCACCGGGCAGCAGCACGGCGACGGTGCCGGCCGCCGCCATCGCGGCAATGCCGGCATCGTCCAGATGTTCGATATGGTCGGCCGACAGTGCACCGAAGCTGGCGGCCAGTTCGGCGCCATGCTGGTTGCTCAGCTGCTCGGCGTGGATCTTCACCGCCAGCCCGTTGGCGCGCGCCGCTTCGAAGACCTGCCGCGCCTGCGCCGGCGAGAAGGCGATGTTCTCGCAGAACACATCCACCGCTTCGGCCAGGCCTTCGGCGGCGATGGCCGGAATCATCACGTTGCACACCTCGTCGGTGTATTCCTGTGCTTCGCGGCCCGGCGGAATCGCGTGTGCGCCGAGGAAGGTGGTCACCACGTTGACCCGACATTCCTCGCCCAGCGCACGCGCCACCTGCAGCTGCTTGCGTTCGTCGGGCAGGGTCAGGCCGTAGCCGGACTTGATCTCGAGGGTGGTCACGCCCTCGGCGCGCATCGCCAGCAACCGTGGGCGGCTTTCGCGGGCCAGCTGTTCCGGCGTGGCGGCGCGGGTGGCGCGCACAGTGGAGACGATGCCGCCGCCGGCACGGGCGATCTCGGCATAGCTGACGCCCTGCAGGCGCTGCTCGAATTCGTTGGCGCGGTTGCCGGCGTAGACCAGGTGGGTATGGCAGTCGATCAGGCCGGGCGAAATCCAGCGGCCTTCGCCGTCGATGCGGGTGGTCGGCTGCAGGTGGGCATCGCTGCCGGCTGGGCCGACATGGACGATGCGGCCCTCGGCGCAGGCCAGTACGCCATCGCGGATGACACCCAGCCCCTCGCCATCGAGGGTGATCAGGTGGACGTTGGACCAGAGGGTATCGACGTGCATGGCATCCACAACGCGGCTGTGCTTATATGTCTATACAATATAGGCGTCCATTTCGGGTTGTCCAGCCATGTCCGATTCGCGTTCCCCGCACCGTTTCCATGCCGCCCACGCCCTGCTGGCCGACGGCTGGGCCCGCGATGTCCGCCTGCAGGTGCAGGACGGTCGCATCACGGCGATCCACACGGGGCAGGGCGCCCAGGCCGGCGACACTCGCGTCGGCATCCTGGTGCCGGGCCTGCCCAATCTGCACAGCCATGCCTTCCAGCGCGGCATGGCCGGGCTGACCGAGATCGGCGGCGGCGACGGTGACAGCTTCTGGAGCTGGCGCGAGCTGATGTATCGCTTCCTGGCCCATCTGCGCCCGGAAGCGGTGCAGGCCATCGCCGCCCAGGCCTACATGGAAATGCTGGAAAGCGGCTTCACCCGCGTCGGTGAGTTCCACTACCTGCACCACGACGCCGACGGTCGGTCGTATGCCAACCGCGCCGAGATGAGTGCGCGGGTTGCGGCGGCGGCCGAACAGACCGGCATCGGCCTGACCCTGTTGCCGGTGTTCTATGCCCATGCCGACTTTGGCGGTGCGGCGCCGAATCCCGCGCAGCGTCGCTTGATCCACGACGTGGACGGCTTCGCGCAGCTGTTGGATGCCGCCAAGCCGTCATTGGCCGCGCTGCCCGATGCGGTGCTCGGCATCGCACCGCACAGCCTGCGTGCGGTCACCGGCGAGGAACTGAGTGCGTTGCTGCCGCTGACCGACGGCCCGGTGCACATCCACATCGCCGAACAGGTGCGCGAAGTGGAGGCCTGCCTGGCCTGGAGCGGCCAGCGTCCGGTGCAGTGGTTGTACAGCCATGCGCCGGTGGATGCGCGCTGGTGCCTGGTGCATGCCACCCACATCACCGATGACGAGCGCGCGGCCATCGTGGCCAGCCGGGCCGTGGCCGGCCTGTGCCCGATCACCGAAGCCAACCTGGGCGACGGCCTGTTCCCGATGCAGGCGTTCGCGCGCGAAGGCGGTCGCTTCGGTGTCGGCTCCGATTCCAATGTATTGATCGACGCTGCCGAAGAACTGCGCCTGCTCGAATACGGCCAGCGCCTGACCCTGCGCGGTCGCAACGTGCTGGCCCCGGATGCCACCCGCAGCACCGGCCGCTTCCTGTTCGAAGGTGCATTGCAGGGCGGCGCACAGGCGTTGGGCGTGGCCGCCGGGCTGCAGGTGGGCGCCAGTGCCGATCTGGTTGAGCTGGATGCTGCGCATCCCGCGCTGCAGGCGCGACAGGACGACGCATGGCTTGACAGCTGGGTGTTCGCCGCACGTAATGGCGCGCTGCGATCGGTCTGGCGCCATGGCCGCCAGTGCGTGGCCGACGGCCGCCACCTGCAGCGCGAGGCGATCAACAGCGCCTTCGCTGCCGCCCTGCGCGGCGTGCTGGGCTGATCGCCTCCCGCCACCGAGACCCCATTACGTGAAGGCCAGCAAGTCCGCCACGCTCAACCAGCGTATCCGCAGCGATCTGGAAAGCCGCATCCTCAGCGGAGAGTGGGCGCCGGGCTTCCGAATTCCGTACGAGCACGAGCTGATGGAGCAGTACGGCTGCTCGCGGATGACCGTGAACAAGGTGCTGACCGCGCTGGCCGAGAGCGGCATGATCGAGCGCCGCCGCCGCGCGGGTTCGTTCGTGGCGCGGCAACCCCCGCACCTGGAGCAGGTGGCGCTGGAGATTCCCGACATCGCGATGGAAGTCGGCTCGCGCGGCCATCAGTACGCGTATCGCCTGCTGCAGCGCGAACTGCGCCTGGCCGATGCCGGCAATGCTGGCGAAGTCGAGCTGGCCGGCAGCGAAATGCTGCTGGCGATGCGTTGCCTGCACCTGGCCGATGGCCGTCCGTTGGCGCTGGAGCACCGCCTGATCAGCCCGGTGGGCGTGCCCGAGGTGCTGGAGGTCGATTTCAGTACCACCGCGCCGGGCAGCTGGCTGCTGCAGAATGTCTCGTGGACCCGTGCCCAGCACCGCATCAGTGCCTGGGGCGCGGACACCGCCACCGCCAAACTGCTGGACGTGAAGCCCGGCACCGCCTGCCTGGTGATCGAGCGCCTGACCTGGCGCGGTGAGCAGCCCATTACCCGCGTGCGCCAGGTGTTCCTCGGCGACGCCTGGGACCTGGTCGCGCGCTTCGCGCCGGGCGCGCGGTAAGCGCCGTATCCACGCATGGCGTGGATCTACCGAAGCCTCGCTTGGATTACGCGATGGGTGTGAACCCCTGGTAGATCCACGCCATGCGTGGATGCCGCCTGATCAATACGTAGCGCACTGCCGCCAGCGCACCGGCTCATCCACGCCGGGGCGGGCGTTGAGCTGGATGCGCACGTTGCGCAGGGCAGGGTAGTGCAGCACTTCCTCGCAGACGCGCGGCCACACCGCTTCCAGCTCGCCGGTGCGGTTGATTGCCAGCGTCTGCCGGGTCAGCCAGACGCCGCTGGCGATGCCGGGCTTGCCAGCCAGTGCGCGGGCCAGATCGGCCTGGAAGCGCTCCAGCGTGGCGGCATCCGGGTTGGGGTTGCTGCGCGCGTCGGTCGCCGGGGCGACGGCAGTCGTGGGAGCGGGGGCGGCGGTAGGGACGGCTTCGATCGGGGCAGGTTCGGCGGCAGGCGCGGCCGAGGGCGTTGCCACCACCGGCGCCGCAGCAACCGGCGCGGCCTCTTCCACATGCAGGCCCTGCAGGCCCAGGCCGACCAGCAGCCCCAGCGTGACCGAACCCAGTGCGGCGATGGCAATGCGGCGCAGCGCCTCATGCCGGGCGCTGGCACGCACGCGCGCTTCAATATCGCCGGGGAGGTAGGGCTGCAGCAGCGGCCACAGGCGGGGGCCGTCCAGCACCTCAACGGCCTGCTTCTCGGCGGCGCCACGGCCGTCGCGCTCGATACGGCCTTCGGTCAGCAGCACGCCGCCCTTGGCCCCGGCCAGGCGCGCGGCCGCACCCAGCTCGTTCACTGCGGCGGTGCCGATGCGATAGGCCAGGCCATGCTTGCACGACACCAGCCATTGATTGGGACCATCGCTGAGCAGGAAGTCGCTGCTCGGCTCGCGGGCATCTTCGGTCGGATCGATCAGCTCACGCAGGCCACGCTGTTCGCGCAGCATGCGCTTGACCAGTACCGAGAATTCGCGCCAGTGCATGCCGGCCAGAGCCTGCAGGCCGAGTTGCATCTCCTTCTGCCGCCGCTTGATCCACCACAGATAGACAACGGCCAGGGAACAGGTAAGCAGGGCCGACAGCAGGGCCAGGATCCAAGGGAGCATGCAGGAGTAGGGCGGAAGGGGCGAAAGCGGAGAACGACAGTGTAAAGGTCGCGGTGCCCGGCTGGGTCAGGATGTTCCTGACAGGAAGCGTGATGGAGCGCGCAGATCGGCGCACGGCGGGCACGAAAAACCCGCCAATCCTGAAGCCGTGAGGGGAGGGAACAAACGGCAGCCGAAGCGATTGGCGGGTTGCTCGCGATTGTCAATCAATTTTTATTGCATTGCAACAATTGAACTCAGGGCACGCTGTCCGGCGATTGATGGCTGCCCGGTGCAGGGGCGTCGGTACCGGACGCGGCGCGGGTTTCCAGCTTGGCCAGGCGCGCATGCAGGGCATCGATGCGGGCCTCCAGCGCGGTCACTTCGTCAGCGGTGGGGACATGCAGGCGCTTGAGCACGCCCTGCACCTGGTCATCAAAGGCCTTCTCGACCTTGTTCCAGGTGCCGGAGGCTTTCTCGCGGGCCTCGTCCAGCGACGTTTCGACGTTGTCACGCCAGCCCGGGCCCTGTTCGCCATTGCGCTCACGGCGGCGGGCCTCCCAGGCTTCGCCTTCCTTCACCAGGCCATCGAAGAAGCGGCTGCCTTCAGCCTGTGCGCGGCCCAGGGCGCCCAGCCCGGCCAGCCAGACCTGTTGCGCCGAATCGCTGAGCTTGCGCGAGAAGCGCTCGGCCTGGTCACCGAAAGAGGCGTCGTCGTTGCGGCGGTCGTCGTTCTCGTAGTGGTTCATCGCACTTCCCGTGGGAGTTGGGCCTGCCCCGAGAGTAGCGCGCGTTGGCGTTGCACGGCCGTGACGGCCGCCGCCGGGGTTCAGCCCAGCTTTTCCTTCAGCACGCGCTGGATCTCGCCTTCGACCATGCCCTTCATCGCCGACAGCAGGAACCCCAGCTTGGCGGTCACGCGCACGGCGCCCGGCTGCAGTTCGATCGCACCGTCCACGCCGCTGCCGGAGAAGTTCAGGACGTCGGCGGTCCAGGACGATTTCAGGCCGAAGCGCTCGGACAGCTTGGCAGCGACCTGTTCGATCGCGGCGCGCGCCTGTGCGTCGGGCAGGGCGTGGGCGTGGCGGACATCGATGGTGGACATGCAGGCTCCTGGCGCAGGGCGGGGATGATCAAAGAGGGCGAGCATTGTGCGCATCGCGGGCCGCCGCGCCAAGCACTCATCGCAGGTTCTTCTTCGTTGGCGGCCAACCTGCTAGGCTGCGCCGCGTGCAGAACCTGCTTGTTCACTTCAGTCAACAACAACAGCCCGACCAGCCCCTGCGGCCCGGGGTGCAGCGCATCGTGCGCCAGGCCAACGGCAGTGTGCGGCTCGGCGATGCCGGCAACGGCGCTCTGCTGCTGGCGCAGTTCTGCATGGATGACCGTGGCCTCTGGCTGCAGGTCGGTAACGGTATCCGCGGCATCCACGTGAATGGCCGCCCGGTACGCCGGATGGCCCTGCTGCGTGCAGGCGATGCGGTGTACGTGGATGGCGTGGAAATGGTCCTGCAGGGCGAAGTCGAGAGCCTGCTGCAGGCGCCCGCACCGAAAAACGACGATGGCTCCGATGAGCAGCAGCGGCTGCTGCGTGGCGTCGGCGGGCTGCACCACGGGCGCAGCTATACCCTGTCGCGGGCCCGCCTGATCGGCCGCGGCAACGACGCCGACATCGCCATCGATGACCCGGCCTTCGCCGAACAGCATGCCCGCGTGGAAGTGCACGGCGAGCGCGTGCTGCTGCGCGATCTGGGCAGTGCCGACGGCACTCGGGTCAACGGCGTGGCCGTGCGCCACTGCTGGCTGCAGGCCGGCGACCAGGTGGTGTTCGATGGCCAGCACCGGTTCGTGCTGGAAGTGCCGCATGATCCGCGCCGGCGGCCGCTGCCCGCCGAGGACGACGCCAGCCACGAGGCCGAGCAGGCGCCGGTGCTGCCGGCCGCGCCGCGCAGGGTCCGGCGCTGGCCGTGGCTGCTGGCGAGTGCGCTGCTGCTGGCCGCACTGCTCAGCCTGCTGCTGTGGTTCGGCGCGCGCTGACGGTCGCGCGGTGACGGTAGTGCCGGCCGCTGGCCGGCAGTTGCCGCCCCGTATCCCTGGGGGTGCCGGCCAGCGGCCGGCACTACCCGGTCGCGTCGCGAATGGATTCCAATGAAACCAAATTTCCCTTGCCGCACTAGGCCGCAAGGCTGGTGCACTGCGGCATACTAGGGGTCTTGCCCCACAGGTGTGACATGACGCGCGCGTTCAACTTCAGTGCCGGCCCTGCAACCTTGCCGGAATCGGTCCTGCGCCAGGCGCAGGCGGAAATGCTGGACTGGCACGATACCGGTGCCTCGATCGTGGAAATGAGCCATCGCGGTGCGGAGTTCATGTCCGTGGCCGCCGAGGCCGAGGCCGACCTGCGTCGCCTGCTCGATATCCCCGAAGACTATGCGGTGCTGTTCCTGTCCGGTGGTGCCACCACCCAGCAGGCGCTGATCCCGCTCAACTTCGCCGCCCCCGGTCAGCGCGCCGACTACGTGGTCAGTGGCCACTGGGGCAAGACCGCGATCAAGCAGGCCGGTGTCTACGTCGACGTCAACATTGCCGCCAGCAGCGAGGCCGATGGCTACCGCACGCTGCCGCCGCGTGCCGACTGGCAGCTGTCACCCGATGCCGCCTACGTGCACATCACCGCCAACGAGACCATCCACGGCGTCGAGTTCCGTGATGTGCCCGATACCGGCAACGTCCCGTTGATCGCCGATTTCAGCTCGTCCATCGCCAGCGAGCCGCTGGACGTGCGCCGCTACGGCGTGATCTATGCCGGGGCGCAGAAGAACCTGGGCCCGGTCGGCATCGCGGTGATGATCATCCGCCGCGACCTGCTCGAGCGCAGCGGCCAGCCGCGCGCGGACATCTTCGACTACCGCTCGCATGTCGCCCGCGATTCGATGCTCAACACCCCGCCGACCTGGAACTGGTACCTGGCCGGCCTGGTGTTCAAGTGGATGCTGGCCGAAGGTGGCGTGGCCGAGTTCGCCAGGCGTAATGCCGCCAAGGCCGCGCTGGTATATGGCGCCATCGATGGTTCCGGCGGCTTCTATCGCAACGAGGTCGCACACGCGGCACGCTCGCGGATGAACATCCCGTTCTTCCTGCCCGATGCCGAGCTTGATGCCCGCTTCGTCGCCGAAGCCAAGGCTGCCGGCCTGCTGGCGCTGAAGGGGCACAAGGTGGTCGGGGGCATCCGAGCCTCGCTGTACAACGCCATGCCGCTGGCCGGGGCCGAGGCGCTGGTCGCCTTCATGGCCGATTTCCAGCAGCGTCACGGTTGAGCAATGAACGGCGCGCACCGTCGGGTGCGTGCCCCGCAACAAGGAATTCCGATGGCAAGCAGCAAATCCAGCAAGAAGGCGCCGAAGAAGGCCGAGCCGGCCAAGGACAGCGCGCCCACCAAGGCGAAGGGCAAGGCCAAGGCCGCTTCGAACCCGGCACCCACCCTGGCGCCGCTGGCGCTGGCCGATGTGCGTTCGAAGATCGACCAGATCGACCGCGACATCCAGAGCCTGATCGCCGAGCGCGCGCGTTTCGCCCACCAGGTTGGCAAGGCCAAGGGCAAGCTCGCCGCCGCCGTCGACTACTACCGCCCCGAGCGCGAAGCGCAGGTGCTGCGCATGGTGGTGGACCGGAATGAGGGCCCGCTCAGTGATGAGCTGCTGGTGCATGTCTACCGCGAGATCATGTCGGCCTGCCTGGCCCAGCAGGAGCCGCTGAAGATCGGCTACCTCGGCCCGGAAGGCACCTTCAGCCAGCAGGCGGTGCTCAAGCACTTCGGCCGCTCCGCGCTGGGCCTGCCGATGGCCAGCATCGAGGAAGTGTTCCAGGAAGTAGAAGCGGGCAACGCCGATTTCGGCGTGGTGCCGGTGGAGAATTCGGGGCAGGGCACCATCCAGATCACCCTGGACATGTTCCTGACCTCCAACCTGAAGATCTGTGGCGAAGTGGAACTGCGCGTGCAGCAGTACCTGATGTCGCGCAGTGGCCGCATCGAGGACATCGAGCGCATCTACGCGCATCCGCAGTCGTTCATGCAGACCTCGGCATGGCTGCGCGCCAACCTGCCGAAGGCCGAGAAGATTCCGGTCTCGAGCAATGCCGAGGGAGCGCGTCGTGCGCGCAACGCCGATGATGCGGCGGCCATCGGTGGCGAGAGTGCCGGCCACGTGTACGGCCTGAAGAAGGTGGTCACCAAGCCGATCCAGAACGATGCCGACAACACCACCCGCTTCCTGGTGGTGGGCCGCAACATCTTCCCGACCTCCGGCCACGATCGCACCTCGGTGCTGGTGTTCATCCATGACAAGCCCGGTGCGCTGTTCGACGTGCTCAGCCCGTTCGCCCGCCACGGCATCAGCATGAACCGCATCGAGTCGCGGCCGTCGCACCACGGCAAGTGGGAATACGGCTTCTTCATCGACCTGGCCGGCCACATCGACGACGCGCCGATGCAGGCCGCGCTGGCTGAACTGGAAGCGCACTCGGCGCAGATCAAGGTGCTGGGCTCCTATCCGGTGGCCGTGCCCTGAGTGCTGCCGCGGCGGCCATGGCCGCCGCTCCCTGATGCATCGCCGGCGCTGCCGGCGTTTACGGAACGATCGAACGATGAGCAACGCGCAACACTGGATCGCCCGCAAGGGCCAGCCGCTGCAGGGCAGCCTGACCATTCCCGGCGACAAGTCGGTCTCGCACCGCTCGGTGATGTTCGCCGCGCTGGCCGATGGCACTTCGCATATCGAAGGCTTCCTGGAAGGCGAAGACACTCGTGCCACCGCGCGCATCTTCAGCCAGTTGGGCGTGCGCATCGAGACCCCCAGCCCGTCGCAGCGCATCGTGCATGGTGTGGGTATCGACGGCCTGAAAGCACCGGATGCACCGCTGGACTGCGGCAATGCCGGTACCGGCATGCGCCTGTTGGCCGGTCTGCTGGCGGGCCAGGCGTTCGACTGCACGCTGATCGGCGACGAGTCGCTGTCCGGCCGCCCGATGCGCCGCGTGACCGGCCCGCTGTCGCAGATGGGCGCGAAGATCGATACGGAGAGCGATGGCACGCCGCCGCTGCACGTGCATGGTGGTCAGACGCTGCACGGCATCGACTTCGCTTCGCCGGTGGCCAGCGCGCAGATCAAGTCGGCGGTGCTGCTGGCCGGCCTGTATGCGCAGGGCGAAACCAGCGTACTGGAACCGTACCCGACCCGCGATTACACCGAGCGCATGCTGTCCGCGTTCGGCGTGGACATCGAATTCTCGCCGGGCAAGGCCCGCCTGCGTGGCGGCCAGCGCCTGCGCGCCACGGATATCGTGGTGCCGGCCGACTTCTCCTCGGCTGCGTTCTATCTGGTGGCCGCCAGCATCATTCCCGGCTCCGAGCTGCGCCTGAAGCAGGTCGGCCTGAATCCGCGCCGCACCGGCCTGCTGCACGCGCTGCGCCTGATGGGGGCCGACATCACCGAAGAGAATCCGGCCGAGCAGGGCGGTGAGCCGGTGGCCGACCTGGTGGTGCGCTATGCCCCGCTTAAGGGCGCGCGCATTCCGGAAGCACTGGTGCCGGACATGATCGACGAGTTCCCGGCGCTGTTCGTGGCCGCCGCCGCCGCCGAAGGCCAGACCGTGGTGAGCGGTGCCGCCGAACTGCGGGTGAAGGAATCCGACCGCCTTGCGGCGATGGCCACCGGCCTGCGCGCGCTGGGCATGCAGGTGGACGAAACCGAAGACGGCGCCACCCTGCACGGCGGCGTGCGCCTGGGCAGCGGCACCATCGAAAGCCACGGTGACCATCGCATCGCCATGGCATTCGCCATCGCCGGCCAGATCAGTGACGGCGAAGTGCGCATCAACGACATCGCCAACGTCGCCACGTCCTTCCCGGACTTCGATGGCGTGGCGCGCAGCGCCGGATTCAACCTGGCCTGAAAAGGCCACGCCCGGCGGATGACGCAACTCGGTAGGTGCCAACCTTGGTTGGCACGCTTCTCCGCATAACACGCTTCTTCGCATAAAAGGACGGAGGCCGAAGCCTCCGTCTAAACATCACGAACCCCTCGTCCGCGATCAACGCTGTTCGGTACGGAAATCCACCGGAACCCGCACCACACTGGCCACTGCACGGCCTTCATGCATCGCCGGCTGGAACTTCCAGTTCTGCACGGCGCTCAGCACCGCACGATCCAGGTCACGGCTGCGTTCGCCGCTGCGCGAAACAATCGCGGCATTGGTCACCTGGCCACGGGTATCGACATTCAGGCTGGCGATCACGCTGCCCTGCACGCCGTTGCGCAGCGCGGCAGCGGGGTAGGTCGGCTTGCTGTTGCCTGCCAGCGGGCGCGCCTCGCGATTGCGTACTGCGGGGGCGGCTTTGTGCTGGCTGCCGGCCGGTGCGGCCTGGCGGGCAGCGGGCTCCTGCGCGTCGGCGACCGGCGCCTGCTCGGGGGCGGGCAGCATGCGCTCGCCGACCGGTGCCGGCGCCACGTCTTCCTGGTTCGAATGACGCAGCCAGAGCAGGGCGGCGGCAAACATCGCCACGATCAGCGCGATCCACATCCAGGGCGACGTGGGCTTGTGCTGTTCGCTGGCATCCTGCTGCAGCTGCGGCGAATGAAGGTCTTCGTGGGTGGTGGCGGTCATCGCAAACTCCTTCCGTCAATGGACGACGGGGAGAGTGTTGCGCGGGCCAGTGGCGGGAAGTGTCAGCGTTGCGTCAACGCGACCGGCAGGGTTCAGTTTGCCTGCCGGGAAACGTTCAGTTACTGGGTCTTGAAGTCGAACGGCACTTCAATGCTGCCAGGCACGGGCTGGCCGTTGCTCTGTGCCGGGGTGAAGCGCCAGCGGCGCACGGCGTCGGTGGCGGCACGGTCGAGCTCGCGTGAGCCGCTGCGCTGGATCACGGTGGCATTGTTCGGGTAGCCGGTGGCATCCACGTCCACGCGCACCACCACGCTGCCGGTTTCGCCGGCGCGCAGCGCGGCGGCCGGGTAGGCCGGCGGCGGCGACTGGCCGGCAATCGGCATCGGCTGGCTGTTGCCGGTGGCGGCCGGCGCAGGGGCCGGCGCGGCCGGGGCCGGTTCAGCGATGGGCGCCGGCGGTGGCGGGGCGATTTCGACCAGCTTCGGGGCGTCGTCCTCTACCGGGGCCGGCTTGGCGTCGGGCATGTCGCTGGAGCCTGCGGCTGCGGCCAGCGGTTCCGGCAGCGGTTCCACCTGCGCGGTCTCCTGCGGGGTCTGCGCGGCCGGGTCGGCACGGAAGAACTCCTTGTCGCGGCCGGTCAACCAGACCAGTACGAACAGCAGCACGCCCACGCCGAAGGCGATGCCGGCGATCTTCAGGGCGTTGCGCGGGATATGCACAGTGAACGACTTGGCGGACGACGAGCGGGGTGCAGACATGGACCGGACCAGTACGGAATAGCCCGATTCTGCCACGCCAGGAATGAACCGGGCGGCAGAAATCCGTATAACAAGCGATAATCCCATCCCTGATACCCACCACGACACCTGCCATGCTTGATCCAGCCCTGCTCCGCCACCAGCCCGCCGACCTCGCCGAACGCCTGCGCACCAGCCGCGGCTTCGAGCTCGACGTGTCTGCCCTGGAGTCCCTGGAGGCTGATCGCAAGCGCATCCAGGTGCGGACCCAGGAGCTGCAGAGCCTGCGCAACAGCCGTTCCAAGGCCATCGGCCAGGCCAAGGCCAAGGGCGAGGACGTCTCGGCCATCATGGCCGAGGTCGCTGCCTTCGCCGACGAGCTGAAGGCTTCGGAAGTGGCGCTGGACGAGCTGCGCGAGAAGATCGAAGCGATCTCGATGGGCATTCCGAACCTGCCGGCCGATGACGTGCCGGCCGGTGCCGACGAGAACGACAACGTCGAGCAGGCGCGCTGGGGCACCCCGCGCCAGTTCGATTTCAAGGTGCTCGACCACGTTGAACTGGGCGCCCGCAACGGCTGGCTGGACGGCGAGACCGCGGCCAAGCTGTCCGGTTCGCGCTTCACCGTGCTGCGCGGCCCGATCGCACGCCTGCACCGCGCCCTGGCCCAGTTCATGGTCGACCTGCACACCGGCGAGCACGGCTACGAGGAAACCAACGTGCCGCTGCTGGTCAACGCCGACTCGCTGCGCGGTACCAGCCAGCTGCCGAAGTTCGAGGACGACCTGTTCAAGACCGCCGTGGGCGACTCCACGCGTTACCTGATCCCGACCTCGGAAGTGCCGCTGACCAACATCGTGCGCGACGAGATCGTCGACGCCGAGCGCCTGCCGCTGCGCATGACCGCCCACTCGATGTGCTTCCGCGCCGAAGCCGGCAGCGGCGGCCGCGACGTGCGCGGCATGATCCGCCAGCACCAGTTCGAGAAGGTCGAGCTGGTCTCGATCAGCCGCCCGGAAGACAGCGACGCCGAACACCAGCGCATGACCCGCTGCGCCGAAGTGGTGCTGGAAAAGCTGGGCCTGCCGTACCGCAAGGTGCTGCTGTGCACCGGCGACATGGGCTTCTCGGCCATCAAGACCTACGACCTGGAAGTCTGGCTGCCGTCGCAGGAGACCTACCGCGAGATCTCCTCGTGCTCGAACTGTGGTGACTTCCAGGCCCGCCGCATGCAGGCCCGCTGGCGCAACCCGGCCACCGGCAAGCCGGAGCTGGCGCACACGCTGAACGGCTCGGGCGTGGCCGTTGGCCGCGCGATGATCGCGGTGATGGAGAACTACCAGAACGCCGACGGCAGCATCACCGTGCCAGAGGCCCTGCGCCCGTACATGGGTGGCCTGGAAACCATCGCCTGATTCCCTGATCGGGTGGGTGCCATGCTTGCATGGCACCGAATCCACGCATGGCGTGGATCTACTGGAGGGTGTTGCACGTGCCCGGCATGAATTCACCGATGACCCGGTAGATCCACGCCATGCCAGGAACCAGTCGTCCCAGCCCTCCGGGCCTTCATAACGTTCGCCCACCACCAGCGCCTGGCCGCGGCGCAGGGTGATCGGGTGTGGAAATTCGCTGCGGTGCGCAGCCGTCACGATGTAGTCCATGGCCCCAGCGTAGCGCGCTCACAAAAAAACGGCCCCGCAGAGCGGGGCCGCCAGGGTGGGCCGGGATGGGGGAGGGGATCCCGGCCCGCGTTCAGCGCCCAGACGAGGAGAGAGGGGCGCCGAACGTTGGAACGCGTTATGCCGCGACGGCTTCATCCGCTGCGTGCGACGGCAGTGCCGCCAGCGCGCCGGCAATGGCGTCTTCACGGTGCTGCGGCGAGTAGGCGATGCCTTCGGCGCGCACGAACTCGACTTCGTTGATGCCCATGAAGGCGAACACCTGGCGCAGGAACGGCTCCTGGAAGTCGGCCGGCGAGTCGGTGTAGATGCCGCCGCGGCTGCTGGCGATGATCACCCGCTTGCCACCGGCCAGCCCGACCGGGCCGTTCTCGGTGTACTTGAAGGTGCGGCCGGCCACGGCCACGCGGTCGATCCAGGCCTTCAGCGTGGACGGGATGCTGAAGTTGTACATCGGTGCGCCGATCACCACGATGTCGGCCTCCAGGAACTGCTGCATCACCTGTTCAGCGTCGGTCGCCTCGGCGGCGTCGGTCTTGGCCAGCGAGCTGCTGCGCAGATGCGGTACCGGATTGGCGTCAAGATCGCGATAATCGACCTGCAGGCCGTCGATCTGGCCGGTGAAGCGGGCGACCACGGCGGCCGACAGCTGGCGGGACACGGAGTTGTCGCCAAGCACGCTGGCGTCGAGATGCAGAAGCTTCATGGCAGTCACCTATGTTCTGGGAGGAAGGGGCGGGGTGCCCCGCCGACGGAGAGAACGATAGGTTGTTGCAAAGACGGGATAAAGGTGGTTGAATGCCACGTATTGTTCTAGATATGGAACTCGGGCATGCATGACCTGAATGATCTGTACTACTTCGCGATGGTGGTCGACCACGGCGGATTCGCCGCCGCCGAGCGCGCCTTGGGCATCCCCAAGTCGCGCCTGAGCCGCCGCATCAGCCAGCTGGAAACCGACCTGGGCGTGCGCCTGCTGCAGCGCTCCACGCGCCGTTTCGCGGTCACCGACGTCGGCACCAGCGTGCACCGCCATGCGCAGACGATGCTGGCCGAGGCCCAGGCCGCGCGCGAAGTGGTGGACCGCCTCAGCGCCGAACCGCGCGGCGTGGTGCGCGCCAGCGTGCCGGTGTCGCTGGCGCAGATGCAGCTGCCCAAGCTGCTGCCCAAGTTCCTCGAGCAGTATCCGAAGGTGCGGCTGCAGCTGAACATCAGCAACCGCCGCGTGGACATCATCAATGAAGGCTACGACGTGGCCCTGCGCGTGCGTTCGCGCCTGGACGACGACGGCAGCCTGGTGATGCGCAGCTTCGGCCAGGTGCAGGAACTGCTGGTGGCCAGCCCGAAGTACCTGGACCGCGCCGGCCGCCCCAAGGATCCGGAAGAACTGACCCAGCATGTCACCCTCAGCATCAGCGAAGACGAAGCCCGCCAGCGCTGGGAGCTGCATGGCCCGGAAGGCGAAGTGCGCCGGGTCGACCTGCAGCCGCGCGTGGCCGGCTTCGACTTCCCGCTGCTGCAGAGCATGGTGAAGGACGGCTTCGGCATCACCATGCTGCCGGAAACCGTGTGCGCCGACGCCGTGCGCAACGGCGAGCTGGAAGTGGTGCTGCCGGACTGGTCACTGCCGCAGGGTGTGTGCCATGCCGTGTTCGCCTCGCGCCGTGGCCTGCTGCCGGCGGTGCGCGTGTTCATCGACTTCCTGGCCGAGCACCTGCCGCCGCAGCTGGAGGCCTCGCGCCTGGATTGCGGTGGCGCCTGTGAAAAGGCCAAGGAGCGGATCAAGGCCAGCGCGCTGGGCGCGTTGGCGGTGGACGCGGGCTGAGAGCGCTGAACGGCAACGCCGGGCCATGCCCGGCGTTGCTGTATTCCGGCGCCGATCACTTCCGGCCGAACAGCCGGTCCCAGAAACTACGGCGTCGCGGCGCGGCCGGTGGTGGTTCGGCTGCAACGACGGGCGCTTCCAGCACTGCCATCAGCTCCGCGCTGCGTGGCTTCTTCAGGAAGCGCGCATAGTCCAGATAGCTGGTCACCTTGCTCATGTGCAGGCGCTCGGGCATCGCCGGCAATGCACCGTTCTGCAACAGCACCCGCAATGCCTGCGGACGGTCCAGGCGGATCGCCTCGAACAGCGCGGTGCCGCCACAGCCCGGTTCGATCTGGTTGGCGCGCTGCGGCGCATCCTTCAGCAGGGCTCGCAGCGCCTCCGCGTCATCGCGCTCCACGGCGGCCACCAGCCGCGCCAGTGCCTCGGCTTCCGCAGGCGGCAGGTTGTCGCGATAGGCCTGATCGGCAATCTCGCGCTCGTCGCGCCCATCACCGCCCTCGATGCACAGGAAATCGGTGACCAGGGCGACCGGTATGCCGGACGTATCCAGCGCCCAATAGCTGGGATAGACACCGTCGCCCCAGCCACTGGTGAATACCACCAGGCCGTGCGGCGAGTCCTCGCCCCAGGGGCGGTACTCGGCGCCTTCATCCAGGCCATCGTGATCGATCAGTGCATCCGACCATTCACTCTCTTCGTCGCCATCGGCCTGTTCGATCAGGGCCAGCAGCGCCTGCTGGGTGTCGGTGTCCATGAAACAACCGATACCGGCGTCGACCGGATAGCCGATGAAGCTGTCCTCATCCAGGCCGGTCAGGTCCTGCGTGGTCCAGCGCGCCATCTGCCAGTGCAGGGCGGACGCGGTGAGCGACTGGCGCGGCTTGAACCAGACCACGGCCAGCGCCGGGCGGCCGCTGTGCACGATGATCTCGACCGGGTGGCGGCCCAGCGGGGCGGTGTAGTCGGCCAGCGCGGGCGCCTCGGCCTGGACCAGCGGATCGCAGACCACCAGCTGCCCGCTGCTGACCGGCAGGTGCCCGGCGAAGGTGCGATGCAGGGCCACTGCGGCCAGCTGGGTGTCGTCCAGCAGGCAGGTGCGCAGGTTGGCCAGATCGAGATGGGCCATGGCGGCTCCGAGTGCGGTGGAGGCCCCACCGTGCCGGATGCGGAGGGCAGGGGCAAGGTGGTCTTGGGCAAATGCCCTTCACGTGCGAGAATACGCCGCTGCCCGGGCGACCGGGACCCGATTGGAGAGATGGCCGAGCGGTTTAAGGCACCGGTCTTGAAAACCGGCGAAGGGTTAAACCTTCCGTGGGTTCGAATCCCACTCTCTCCGCCAAGAAGTCCAGAGGAGCCCCTGGAAGCAGGGGCTTTTTTGTTTCTACGGTCCTTGCTGACCAGCCATCCGGCCACTATGGTCAGGTGAACGAATAAATCGATGCATTCCTCTGGCAACAGGGAATTACTTCATTGAAGGACGGTAATCGTTCCAGGTGCACAAGCGCTGACGTTGGCGCCAGGCAATTTGAATGTGCCAGACACCCGCGCTAGGCTTCGGATGCCCAAGGAGGGCGACCAACGGAGTCATGGCATGAAGATTGGATTCAAGCTTTCTGTTGCTGTTGCGGCCTGTGCGTTGACCTTTGGAATCGGCAGCGCCACGGCGAAAGCCCCCGGCCCTTGTTCCGTCTGCGAGGTCCAATACATTGCATGCGAGGCGTCAGGTACAAACTTGAGTATCTGCACCCGGAACTATATGCAATGCCTGCGTCTGAACGGCTGCATTATCCCGTAGCAGGGCGCGGCGGGGACGTGTGGGGACCTTGCGATACCCTGCAACCTTGCCACGCTCCAGACAAAAGCCCCGGTCCTGCCGGGGCTTTTTCGTTTCCGGAAACGCCGTGGCGCGGAGCGGGCGGGATGCATTCATCCCCGACGCCCACCCTTCGGCTTGTTATGGCACGACGGGTAACTGGAGCACGACCGGAACGCCCCATGCGGCCCATTCCGGTCCACGAACACGCCCACCTTGCACACCGGGCAGCGCTCTTCGTGGATGGCCGCGCCTGAAATCGCGGTCACTTCCACTGCGCCGTCCTTCACCAGCTCATCCAGGAACGGCGAGTGCTTGCCCTGCAGGGTGAACATCGCAACCGATCGTCGCGCACGCGTCAGCGCGACATAGAACAGGCGCCGTTCTTCGCTCAGCGGATAGGTATCGCCGTCCGGCATTGCCAGCGAAAGCACGGGATCATCCGCGCGCAGGCTCGGGAAGCTGCGGTTGATCATGCCCGGCAGGATCACGTAGTCCGCCTCGCGTCCCTTCGATCGATGTGTGGTCAGGAACTCGATGTCCATCGTGCTGGCGAAGGCCGTCTTCCAATCAGAAGGCACTGCGCCGCGATCCGCGCGATACCGCCCCAGAACAAAGACCGTCACACGCCCGTTGCGGCCTTGTGGAACGGCCCCGGACAGCAGCTGCTGATGCAGCTTGGCGAGGTACTGGCGAACACCATCCTGCACCTCCTCACGCCGGTTCATCTGGAACGCCTGCAGTACCGGGCCCATCGCCGGTGCAGCTGAGCGAACTGCTTTGGCGATCTGCGCGGGGTTGCGGCTGATGAAGCGGCTGGACACATCGCACAGTGCCTGCGGGCAACGGAACGTCTGCTCCAGTTTCAGCACCTGGCCATGGCCCATCCACTCGCGGAATCCGGTCATCACCGAAACGTCGGCACCGGCGAAGCGATTGATCGACTGCCAGTCGTCGCCCACCGCGAACAGATGGCGGCCCGGTTGGCTGACCAATGCACGGCAGAGGCGCGCACGGGCGCGCGATGCGTCCTGGAACTCGTCGGCCATCACCAGTTCGTAGGGTGATTCATAGTGGCCCTGTTCCAGCAGGCCGGCCGCCATGTTGAGCATGTCCTCGAAGTCGATGCTGCGCTCGTCAGCCAGCGCATTGTCCCAGGCCTGGAAAACCGGCCCGGCGATCTCCAGGAAGCGCCGGTAGCGTTCCTTGAAGTGATCCTCGGGCATCTGCCGCAGGCGCGCCGCCATATCGTCCAGCGTCAGGCAGTTGCTCTTGGCATGGGCGATGAAGGTGCGCATCAGGCCGATCAGGTCCGCGTCCGGCATCGGCTTGGCACCCTGGTCAGGCAGCTCGCGATCCGGGTTCGGGTCGAGCTCGACATCAGACGCGCCGAGCCGCTCCGCAAGATCGTGCAGCGCCTGTCCACTGCGCAGGCCAAACGACGTCGTCTCGACCAGGGCGGTGCCGCGCGCCATATGCTGCCGGCGCTTCCAGTGCATCCCTTCGCTGTAGTTGGCAAAGTGCTTAGGCGGCTGGCCATCGGCATCCAGCGCAAAGTGCTCGTGATACAGCTGGGCGTCCGGATAGTAGAAGTCCGGACGATACTGGCGGTGGGTGTCTGTCGCGGTATCGAACTCGTAGCGCCGCTCGTAGTCGTAGGCCACGCCGTTGTAGAACAGCCAGTCGGCGATGACGCACTCTTCCAGGCTCTTCACCCGCTCACCCTGCAGGGTACGGATGTAGGGCGTGCCATCGCGGTCGTAGCCATCGGCCATCATGTCGGCACCAAGTGGCGGAAGGTCGCGCCCGAACACCAGGCGGAACATGTCCCATTGGGTGCGGAAGTGGGTCGAGCGGTCCTTCAGGTCGTCCACCAGTTCGGCCAGCTTGTTGAAGCCCAGCGTTGCGTCGACCGCCCATTCCGGGATATCGGGCTTGCGCCCTGTCGCTTTGGCAATGATGGCCAGGCCGAGGGCATGGAAGGTCCGGGCTTCCACCACGGTGTCGCCCATGCCGAGCCGGTCGAAGCACCGCTGCGCGCGCGCTTCCAGCTCCTTGGCGGCGTCCTTGTTGAAGGCGAGCATCACGATCCGTTCGGGTTCGACAAGGCCGCGATCGATGGCATAAGCGGCCTTGGCGACCATCGTGGAGGTCTTGCCCGAGCCGGCCGCGGCCACGACCTGCACCCGGTTGTCGAAGCAGATGACGGCGCGGGCCTGTTCCTCGGTCAGCGGTCTGCTCTCGACCCGGTCCAGGAAGTCCTTGGCCAGCACCCGCTCACGCGTTGCCATGGTGGCGTTGGCCTCGGCCCAGGCGGCGGGCCAGTCCAGCTGCCAGTCGTGCAAGGCATCCAGCGCAGCACGATGGCTGTGCGAATGCAGGTCGCCATGCACGCTTTCATCAAGGAACAGTTGCTCCAGCTCCGGCGACTGCAGCGGCAGGGACGAGCGCTCGGCCAGCAGCGCCTGCTGCTGCTCGTGGGTAATCCAGCGGCGGCCGGCACTGCCGCGGTCGATGAGGGCGTCCGCGGCGCTCAACCACGCCTGGATCTGCTGCAGGATCGTGTCAAACAAGGCCTTGCGCCCGCGTGTGGTGCGCGCAAAGCGCACCTGCTGCAGCGCCGCCGCAAGCCGGGACGCCTGCGCGTTGGCAAGCCCGTCCACCGACAGCCGCGCGCCGCCTTCTGCCTGCAGCTCGACCCGCGACCAGAAAAGCCCGGGAATGACCTGCGCGCTGTGATCGTCATCCACGCGTTGCCGGTACTGCTGGCCGGCGACGTTCAGCTCGATGCTTTCGCCCTCCAGCCGCAGCCACCAGTGTGGCGAACGAGTCACACGTTGGCCCCAGATCGAGGGGCGCCATTCCATAGACATCCAGGTACTGCCTTGCAAGCGTCAACCGGGCATGTAGAGCCCCTAAGCCCGCATGATAAGGGGCCTTGACGCTGCATGTGGTCTTTCACCCGCGGGCAGGGTGCGTCCGGGAGCCGTCCATCGCGGCCCACCCAATTGCCTGGCGCATGGCATCATGACGCGCCTGGATCCAGGAGCAGGTAATGCAAATCGACTGGGACCGCGTGGGAACCTTGAAGCACGTCGGTGGTGGCTACGATATCCGGACGGATCCATTGAGGATCCTGGTGACCACCGCAAAGCAAGGGCACGAGGGCGAAGTCTCCGACCTGCTGATCGTGATGGACGATGGCACCGTCATTCCGCCAGATGGGATCCTGCGTTTGGCACGGGCGCCGGATCGGATCCCTTAGGCGTTTGGGACCCTGCAACGTCCGCGGCAGTTGCTGGATCACTCGTAGGCACGGTCCCGCTTTGCAGGGGGTACTTCAACCGCGTCGCCACGCCGGATCAGCTCATCCAGATCCACCGCCGATGCCGCCAGTGCATCCTGTGCGTCGAAATCCCACCTGTTCCTGTAGTCCCGCGCCAGCAGGTCGCAGACTGCTTTTGCGCGCTGGTAGGCGTCGTCCTTTCCCTCGGCCTGCTGCAACTCATCGCGATGGATCTGGCACAGCATGAGCTGGTGCGCGTCCTCGGCGCGCTGGCGCTCCCAGTCGATGTCAGGCAGGCCCGAAAGTGCGGCGGCAAGCGCGAATGCGGTCATTGGCATGTCGAGGATCCAGCGGCGGTGGGAGCCTGAGCGTATGCGACCGGCGATGGCCGAAGGTCACTGCCGCACCGTGTGTTTCACGGCAGGTTCACCATTCGCTGCAGCATGGAGGGCGCGTTGCAGCCCTCCATCTACACGCATCCATCGAGCCCCGTTGCGGTCATCCGCTCAGGCATTTACATCCACGACAATCCGGCCACGCACTTTGCCCGGAATGATCTGCTCGTAGACCTCCAGCACGTCGGCAAGCCCGATCAGCTGCACCGTGCTTTCCAGCTTCTGCGGGTCCAGGTCGGTAGCGAGGCGATCCCACGCGCGCTGGCGAACGTCCTGCGGCGCGTTCACCGAATCCACGCCCGCAAGGGTCACGTTGCGCAGGATGAACGGCAGCACCGAGCCGTGCAGCGCGTCGCTCTGCGCCAGGCCGCACGCGGCTACGGCACCGCGGTACTTGGTCTCGGCGATCGCGTTGACCAGGGTAGGGCCGCCGACCACATCCACCACGCCGGCCCAGCGTTCGGCGCTCACCGGCCGGTCGCGCGGTTCCGAAAGCTGCGCGCGGTCGATGATTTCGCTCGCACCCAGGTTGTGCAGATACTCGGCATGCTCCGGGCGCCCGGTAGCGGCCACCACGCGATAGCCCAGCTTTGAAAGGATCGCCACCGCGATCGAGCCGACACCGCCGTTGGCGCCGGTCACCAGCACATCGCCCTTGTCGGGCGTCACGCCGGCATGTTCCAGGGCCAGTACGCACAGCATGGCGGTGTAGCCAGCGGTGCCGATGGCCATGGCGTCGCGGGTGCTCAGGTTGCCGGGAATCCGGTTGAGCCATTCACCCCGCACGCGGGCGCGCTGTGCCAGGCCGCCGTGGTGGCTCATGCTCAGGTCCCAGCCATTGAGCACAACGCGGTCGCCTGGCTTGAAGTCGGCCCTGCTGGATTCCAGCACCACGCCTGCCAGATCGATGCCGGGAATGAGCGGGAACGTCCGGATGACCGGACTCTTGCCGGTGAGGGCAAGCGCATCCTTGTAGTTGAGCGTGGAGTACTCGACCTGCACCAGGACGTCACCGTCCATCAGGTCGGCCTCATCGAAATCGACCAGTTCGGTCGAAACCTGGTTGTTCGTCTTGCGGGCGAGCAGTGCTTTGAACGTCATGGAGGGGCTCACATTCACCGGATGAGGCCATGCTAGGCTCGCCCCTCTATCGCAACAAGAACGATGATTTTCCGTAGGTACTATGGTTTTCCGGAGTATGCATGCGTAGCAAGCGTTGGGATGGCAAGAGCGGTTGTGCCGTGGAAGTCACGCTGTCGGTGATCGGCGGCGTGTGGAAGCCGATCATTCTTTTTCACCTGATGACGGGCAAGCGGCGTTTCATGGAACTGACGCGGCGGGTGCCCAATGCCACCCAGTCCATGCTGACCAGCCAGCTGCGTGAGCTGGAAGCCGACGGCGTGGTGATCCGCCACGTGTACCCGGAAGTACCGCCGAAGGTGGAATACGAGCTGTCCGAGTTCGGGCGCACGCTGGTGCCGGTGCTGCTGGCCATGCGCGAGTGGGGTGAAACCTACCGCGGCTATCAGAGTACCCAGGGCGATAGCTGAAGGCTGAGCGGCGTTGCACATGCCGCATGCCGGTTTCGCGAACGCTCACTTCCACCGATGGGTCTTTGGCGGCGGCGTGCATGTCGTATACGGCGGGATAGGGCGCCCGGGCAGTGCACGCTGGCGGGAGTCGTCTGCCGGGCGAAGCGCGTCAGCCGATGGACAACTCGACATCCGCTGACGCAACCAACGTAACAGCGCGATCGCTCGGGATTTTCCTGCTTTTCATCGCCGGTTCGGGGCGGCAACCATGGCCGCGCCAAGGCATTCGCCGTGGCCGGGATTGGCGTCCCGAACGTACATGATGCGCGGCGTCACGGTTGCAGCCAGAGTTGCAACCGTGACAATGCATCGCCTGCCAGTTCATGGCGGACGGTGCGTGGGGATTTCTTGATCCGCCGGCTTCTTGCATCATGTATCCGGTACGCCAACCCGCACCGTCCGCCACCTTGCATCTGCAGGTGGCCACATCGTGAGGTTGCCGTCATGCCCGAACGTCTTCCCGACCATCCCCGTCTGCACGCGCTGCTCGGTGCCGCCGTGCGCGATCTTCCCGCTGCCCTGGCCGAGACGCTGGAGGACGCGCTCCGCGAGTCCGCCGAGCCCGTCACGCCATCGGCATTCTTTGCACACCTGAAAGGCCACGGCAGGAACCTGCGCGCCGATGGTGAGGCCTGGAGTGAAATGTGCCTGAGCCCCGGCCGCGCCTTCGACATGGCCCTGGCGACCCGCAGCGCGTCGGGCATCACGGCGCTGACCGCGGTGCTGCACGCCGCGCATGTGGCACGGGAGAATGACGATCCTGCCTGCTGCCCCTCCGCAGCCGTGGTCGAGGGCCTGTTCAACGCCTGCCAGGTGCTGTCGCTGCAGGTGGAACGCTGCCTGGTGCCGTGAAGGGCTGCGATGCGGTTCCTGTTCCGTTGACGCCCAGTTGCCTATAGTGGCGCCGGAACCCTGCAATGGAATGCCCATGCGCGTGATGTCCCCCGGCCGTTGCCTGACGCTCGCACTTGCCGTTGCAGCGAGTGCCGGCGCGTGCGCACGGCCACCGTCCACCGAACACGAAAGGAATCCCGCCATGTCCGGCGCAACCCAGACCGGCCGCACGATCAACGGTCACACCTATACCGATGCCCCCGTGGACGTGAAGCTGGGGCCGAACACCTTCCGCATTCCGGCCAACTACCTGGACAGCCAGATCGCACCGTGGCCCGGCGAGGGCGTGACGCTGGTCATCGAGTGGCCGGACATGACGCCGACGGCCCCGGGTGCCCGGGCGAATCCGCGTACGAATGATTTCCGCAAGGAGATTGCCGTGGCGATCGATTACATCGATCGCGCGCCAATCGAAACATCATTGGAGCGATTGTCCTCCAACCAGGCATCCACTGAAGAGGGGTCGGTGGAGCGGAGGGATCCTCGGGATCGGCTCGATCTGCGGATTGCGCGGCCTGACGTCCTGGGCCTGACGCCCTACGCTATCGACGAAACAAAGATGGTCATTTTCTCGAAGGAATACCAGGCGCGATATGGAAAGCCGCCCACCCGCAATCCTGCCTTTGAAGATGATTGGTACATCGCGCGCGCTCCCAACGGCAGCCTGACCACATTCATCAAATGCGAAAGCACGGCGTTCCGGGGGGATGGTGTTCGCCTGCAGGGCGATCAGGTCATCAGTGAGCAAGGGCAAGCTGCGGCAGGTTGCTTCCACTACTTCTCGGATGTGGAGAACAGGCTTTCCATCTCGCTGAACTACAAGCGGGCCTTCCTGGGTGACTGGAAGCGGATGGAAGATGCGGTGCGGGATGTCCTCGCGCGCTCCCGAGTCCGGTAATGAGTGCATTCAGGAGCAGGCAATGGGCGGATTGACGCAAGAGAATCTCAAGATTCTGGCCAGCTATGCCAAGGCCGGAAACCGCGAGTTGTACTGGAACTATCTGTCGCAGCTGCCGGATGCGGATGGCTACGGGACGCTTGCGCTGGGTGTTGTTCGCAATGACAGCCTGCCAGGCCGCGTTGCAAACAGCTACGCACAGGACTATGCCCGGCACCAGGAGGGCAAGGGCTCCGGCTTTCCCGACGCGCAGCTGAGCGAGCGCCAATGGGAGATGTTTGGGCAGACGCTTCTGCGCCAGGACCTGGAACGACGCTTGTACTGGATGGAGCAGGGGCGTCCCAACCTGGCACTGAATCTTCCCGGCAAGGATGTGATGCTGGCCCATGACCGGGCATTTGAACGGCATGAGCTTGATCCCAACTGCTGGACGCCGCGCGTGCTGCTGGAGGCGGCCGAGCAGAAGAGCGGCCCCGAGAAGTTGGAACAGATCTGGACCAACATGCTCAACAATGACTACGCCGGGGGGCCGCGCGTAGGCAACACCAGCGTCGATGCCATCAGCCAGATGGGATGGGCGAAGGGCGGGCAGTACCTGACCCGGTTGAGCGTGCTGGAAGCCACCCAGGCACTGGAGGGCCGCTCGGCGGTCGATCCGAACGTCATCGGTGGCAGCAGCTATTACGCGATGTACTTCGAAGCGGACAGGAAGTGGGCCAGTGTCAGTGCAGGCGGCGGTCACATGTCGCTGCGCGAGATCACTGATCCTGCCCGTATCGCCGAACTCAACGACGCCCGCGAGGTTCGTCTGGAGCGGCAGGAGAAGCGGACCCAGTTCCACCCGGACGACCCGTACCGGACCATTACCCGCAGCCCGCTTACCGCAGCGGTGGATGCCGTGCCGGATCCCGCACAGGCACCGACCCGTCTGGCCGACATTGGTCCCGGCCATCGCGAGTACGCATTGATGCAGCAGGTGCGCGAAGGCGTGGCCGCGATCGATGCCAGCGCAGGACGTACCCACGATGAGAACAGCGAGCGCCTCGTGGCGAGCGTCATGGCATTGGCGCGCCACAACCAGCTCGAACGTGCCGACCATGTGCTGCTGAGCGCCCAGACCGCCGATCACCCGGCCGGCCGCAATGTGTTCGTGGTGCAGGGCGAGTTGAATGATCCGGCGCATCTGCGGGCCTCCATGCCCACGGACCGGGCGGTGCAGACACCGGTCGAGCAGTCACTGCAGGCGCTGCAGGCCGTCGGTGCGGATCGTGAACAGGCACATGCGCAGCGCCATCAGCAGGAAATCGATGTGCAGGCACGCGACACCCCGGCCATGCGCATGGGCTAGGGTCCCGGCCTGCCGTAGCCCCTGCCTCACGCGGTCTTTGCAACTCTGTGCGCCGGCATTGCTAAGTTCGCTTGGCATCCATCACAGGAACCTGCAATGACCCGGACGTCCCCGCTTGTCCTGCTGGGCCTCTGCCTGGCCCCGGCCCTGGCCTTCGCCCAATCCGACCGGCAGGTGGCCGAAGACATGGTCACCCGCGCCGCCAACGTCTGCCCAGGCCACAGCACCGAGCGCACGGCGCCTACGGTGAAGAAGGTACCGGTGGGCGCGCTGCGCGTCATGCTCGACCGTGGCCTGGTGATGTGCCCGGACCGCCGCCTGGATGCCTCTGCACCCGCGGTGTTCTACGGCCGCGTGGGCGTATTTGGCTGGAATCCGGAGGTGCCCGCTGCTGCGACGGTGGTTGTCGCCAAGATCGACCAGATGACCCGCAAGGATGAGTACCCGGTGGAAACGCTGGTGTGGGATGCCAAGGGCACGGCCCTCACCCAGCAGACGGTTCCGGCGTTCGAGCCGCGCCCGGGTGCGGCGGTGCTGTACAAGGTGCGCTGAGCCCCGCGCGCTGGCGGGTACATGCCCACCTTGGTGGGCATCCTGGCCCTCGCGCGCGCTGACGGAGCCGTGCCCACCAGGGTGGGCACCTGCCAAAGCGATGCGACGTGGCATCCAGTACCGGGGTGCTACTTCGCCGGGGCATCCGCAGTCTGCGCGGCCACCATGGCCTGCTGCATCTCCTTCAGCGACAGATAGCCATCGCCATCAGTATCCAGCCCCGCGAAATACTTCGCGATTTCCGGCACCACCGCGGCTTCCTTCCTGCTGATCTTCCCGTCTTTGTCGGCATCCATTTCCTTGAACGCGGCGTCGATGGAATCGGCCTGCCTGCTGAAGCGTGCCTGCTGGTACTTCGCGTACTCGGCCTTGTCGATGTGGCCATCGCCGTTGCTGTCCATGACGGCGAAGCTGGAGTCGATATAGGCCTGCTTCGGGTCGCCGCTGGCGGCGTGGCCGATCAGCGGTGCGGCGCACAGCGCGATGATGAGCAGCGTCTTGTTCATGCGGTTGGTTCCTTTGGAATGCAGGGCAGGTCAGCGGCAGGGATGGCTGTAGCCATCCGAACCGCGGTAGGTGTCGTTGCGGCGGTCGTAGTTGCCGTAGCGGTTCATGCAGTAGTCGGCGCGCTCGCGGGTCTCGCGCTCGCGCTTGGCCGCGGCGGCGATCACGCCAGCCACCATCGCTGCGCCGACCACGCCCACCACCACGCGCTTGGCCTTGGCATCGTCGCGCCGGTCGCGCTCACGTTCGCGTTCGCGGCGCTCCCATTCGTCACGCTGGCGGTCCTGGTAGCCCTGGTCCCAGCCGGAGCGGTAACCATCGCGGTACTGTGCGTGAGCCTGGCCCGCGTAGGGCAGCAGCACCAGCAGTTGCAGTGCGGCACCCAGCAGCAACGCTGTACGTCCTGTCTTCTGAAACATCGTTCCGCTCCTGTGCGGCTGTGTCGGTCGTGCCAGTACAGCGTGCGGACATTGCGCGAACCTGTAGTCGTCTGCGCTGGCCGCCTGTCGTTCAGCGCACCAGCGCCTCTACCGGGTCCAGCTGCGCCGCACGGCGCGCCGGCAGGAAACCAAAGCCGATGCCGATCAGGCTGCTGCAGGCGAACGCGGCCAGGATCGAGGTTGTCGAGAACACCAGCGAGAAGCCGATGTCGGCCAGTGCCAGCACTGCCCCCAGCGCCAGCGCCACGCCGATGCCGAGCACGCCACCGAGCAGGCAGACCAGTACCGACTCGATCAGGAACTGCTGCAGGATGTCGCTGCGGCGCGCGCCGACGGCCATGCGCACGCCGATCTCGCGGGTGCGCTCGGTCACCGACACCAGCATGATGTTCATCACCCCGATGCCGCCCACCACCAGCGCGATGGCGGCAATGGAACTGATCATCAGCGTCAGGATGCGGGTGGTCTGCTCGATCGACGTGCGGATCTGCGCGTTGTTGCTCATGTAGAAGTCGCGCCGCCCATGCCGGCGCTCCAGCAGCCGGTCGATGGCGGCCTCCGCGGCCTGCATGCCCACGGTGTCGGACACCCGCACGGTGATGCTGGACACATGGCTCTGCCCCAGCATGCGCGCCATGGCGGTGGTGTAGGGCACCCAGACCTGCAGCAGCGAGGCATCGCCCACGGCGCCGGCTTCCTTCTTCACCACGCCCACCACCCGCACCGGGACATTGCCCAGCAGCAGGGTCTGGCCGATCGGGTCTTCCTGCGCGGCGAAGAACCGTGCACGCGTGTTGGCATCGATCACCACCACCTGCTGGTAGCCAGCGACGGCGGGCTGGCCAAAGAAGCGGCCTTGCCCAAGCTTCAGGCCGTGCACGCGGAAGTACTGCTCACTCACGCCCTGCATCTGCACGTTGGCCGAGCGGTTGCCACGCTGGGCGGTGCCGCTGCTGGCGACGCCGGGCGTGGCGCTGTCCACGAACGGTTGTCCGGCCAGCGCCGCGCTGTCGCCGGGCGTCAAGGTCTCGACCTGTGCAGCGTGCACATCGCCGAAGCCGGAGCCCGGATAGACCTCGATGGTGGTGGTGCCCAGCGAAGCGATGTTGGACAGGATGGCCTGGCGTGCGCCAGTGCCCAGGGCGACCACCGACACCACCGAGGCAATGCCGATGATGATGCCGAGCATGGTCAGGAAGGTGCGCATGCGGTGCGCGTTCATCGCGCGCAGGGCCATGCGGAAGGCTTCGCCGAAGCGATCACGCATGGCCTGCCAGCCGGTGCCTTCGCTGCGTGCCTGCAGGGTGGCCGCGATGCTGCGGGCGACGCCTGTGGCGGCAGCGGTGGGGCGATCGTCGACGATGCGCCCATCGCGGATCTCGATGATGCGCTGCGCGTGTTCGGCCACGGCCATGTCATGGGTGACCAGCACCACCGTATGGCCTTCGGCGTGCAGTTCGCCCAGGATCTTCATCACCTCCTTGCCGGACTGGGTGTCCAACGCACCGGTGGGTTCATCGGCGAAGATCACCGCACCGCCGTTCATCAGCGCGCGCGCGATCGACACGCGCTGCTGTTGCCCGCCGGACAGCTCGCCGGGCAGATGCAGCATGCGTTCGCCCAGGCCCAATCGCTGAAGCAGGGCCTGGGCGCGGGCATGGCGTTCGGCGCTGGGTTGGCCGGCGTAGATGGCCGGCACTTCCACGTTGCCCAGCGCGGTCAGGTCGGTCAGCAGGTGGTAGCGCTGGAAGATGAAGCCGAAGTGCTCGCGGCGCAGCTCGGCCAGCTCGTCCGGCGACATCTGCGCGGTCTCGCGACCGGCGATCTGATACGCGCCGGACGAGGGCCGGTCCAGGCAGCCGAGGATGTTCATCAGGGTGGACTTGCCCGAGCCGGACTGGCCGACGATGGCCACCAGCTCACCGGCGCGGATATCCAGGTCGATGCCATCGAGCACGACCAGGGTCTGTTCGCCCGCTGCGAATTCGCGACGGATGCCGCGCACACGCAGCAGCGGCGTGTCCTTCTCTGTGTCCATCATGGCTGTGCGGCGGCTGCGGCGGCTGCGGCGACAGCGTCGCCGGTCTGGGCCAGTACCACCTGCTCGCCTTCCTGCAGGCCACTGCGTACCTCCACGTTGATCTGGTCGTCCAGCCCGGTGGTGATGCGTCGCGGGGCAGGGTGGCCATCCGCGCCGCGCACCTGCACGCTGTAGCTGCCGTCGGCGGCACGCGCACCCAGCGCGGCCGAGGGAATGGTCAGCACGCCCCTGGCACGCCCCAGCACGATGCGTACCTGCGCGGTCATGTAGCTGCGCAGGCGGCCATCGGCGTTGTCCACGTCGAACTGGCCGTTGTAGTACATGGCCGTACGGCTGGCGCCCGCCGAAGCGCTGGCGGACGCGAAGCCGGAGGTGTCTTCGTTGGTGATCGACTCCGGTGCCGGTGCGATGTCGCGCAGCGTGCTGCTGTAACGTCGGTCACTGTCACCCAGGATGGTGAAGAACGCCTCCTGTCCCAGTGCGGTGTGGACCACGTCGGCCTCGGAGATCTCAGCGTAGACGGTCATCACGTCCTGGTTGCCGAGCATCACGATGGTCGGTGCGCTCTGTACCGCGTTGACGGTCTGGCCTTGGCGCGCGACCACCGCCAGCACGGTGCCGTCGGTGGGCGCGGTGATGCGGGTGTAGCCCAGGTTGGTCTGCGCCACATCCACATCGGTCTGCCGCTGCACCACCTCGCCATCGAGCGCGGCGATCTGTTCACGGGTGGCATCGACCTTGGCCTTGGCCGCATCGTAGTCTGCGCGCGCGACCAGTTGCCTTGAAACCAGTGCCTGCTGGCGTTGCAGGGTCAGCTGGTACTGGCGCAGGTCGGTGGCCAGCGCGTCGCGGTTGGCGCGCGCGGTGCGCTGTGCCGCCTGCGCACTCAACAACGCGTTGCGCTGGGTGCGCGAATCGATATCGGCAATTGGATCGCCCGCCTTTACCTTGTCCCCCAACTTCACATGCAGGGTTTCGATGCGGCCGGAGACCTGCGCGCCCACGCTTACCAACCGCGAGGGTTTCAGTGTTCCGGTGGCTTCCACGACCTGTTCGATGTTGCCGCGGGTGACCGGTGCCAACTGCAGTTGCGGTGGCGGTGCGGGTCGGAGCCACGCGAAGAGCGCCAACAGGGTGAAGAGGACTGCAGTAGCAATGATCAGCACGCGGCGGCGGTGGCGCGGTGCGGTGCTCATCGGCACAGCATCCAGGAAAGACAGGGCATCGTGAGTCCTCGCGACAGATGGGATTGCACGCCGGCAGGGCAGGCGTGGATGGCCGTCGAGTCTCAGTGCGCCAGATTGCGTGAACCTTGCGGAGGTGCGGGCGTGTCAGTAGGCGGCGCCCTGCGTGAGCAGTGCCATCGCGATGAACTGGAGCATGCTGCCGAGCGCCAGCAGCACGTGGCGGAGGCGTTGCGTTGCCGTGGGCAGAGTCGAAAGCTGGCACAACGCGCCGACCAGCAGCACGGCGCAGACCGCAACCGGCAGCGTTGCGGTGGCGGCGATGATCGCGATGATCATCAACGTGGCAGCAAGCATCACGGCGGCTGCATGCGTATCCAGGGTCCGCAGCAGCGGGGGAACGGGGCGCGGTGCAGCCCCCCGCCACACTGCCAGCATGTGCAGTGCGGCATGCACGGCGACGAACACCACCACGGCGGTGGCCGTTGCGTGCGCGTGCCGATACGCGGAAGCCACCAGCGCAAGGCCTGGGAGCAGCAGGAACAGCGCGGCGAACAGGCGGATCAGCACGCTTGCCCGCTCGCGTTCGGGAATCATCCGCAGCCAGTGCGGCCAGTGTTCCAGCCCACGCGCGCGGCCTGCGTGCGCGCGGCAGTTCCACGCTGCGGCGGTCAGGCTGGGCGCATTCCGAGGAGGCTGGGTGGGTGTGGAAGAGGGCGTTGGCGAAGCTCCCTGTGTCACATGCAGGCTTCCTGTCAGATCCGGACGCAGCACCTTCAGCGGTGCTGCTCACCTGGATGCTGGGCAGCGAACATTGCCGCAACCTTGCGCATCAATCGCGATCGCTGTGCGTGGACAGCCGGGAGTCATCCACGTGGAAGGGAGGCGCTCAGTTCGCCGGCACTGACGTGCTGGTGACGCCGGGATGCAGGGGGAACTCGACGCGGATCAGGGCGCCGCCACCCGGCGCATCCAGAATCGTGACGTGGCCGCCGTGGCGGTCGATCACCTGCCGCACCAGGTTCAAGCCCAATCCGGCGCCGGTCTGCCGGGGGCGCAGGCGCTGGAAGGGTTCGAACACGCGTTCGCGCTGGTCGACCGGAATGCCGGGGCCATCGTCTTCCACCTCAAGGCAGCTGCCCTGCACGCGCACGATGATGTGGCGTCCACCGTGCTCGGCAGCATTCAGCACCAGGTTGGAGAGCACCCGTTCGATGGCGCCGGACTCGCCCAGCACCGGGAAGTTCGGTTCCACCGCCACGGCGACCGTCTTGTCGGACTGGATCAGCAGGGGGGCCAGATCGGCGACGACCCGCTTGGCCACGCGGGCCAGGTTGAGGGAGTCCTTGGGTCCATCTGCTTCCATGCGGTGCAGGTCCAGCAGCTGCTCGGCCAGCGTTGCCAGCCGAGCGACTTCCACGGCCAGGCTGCGCGAGGTGGAATCGTCGGTGGCATCGATCTTCACCCGCAGGATGGCGATGGGCGTACGCAGCTCGTGGGCGGCGGCGGCAATGAAGCGGCGCTGCCGTTCGTGCCCTTCGTCCAGGCGGTCCAGCGCTTCGTTCACCGCGGTCACCAGGGGGGCGATCTCTACCGGTACGGCGGTCTCTGTCAGGCGGATGCCGCGACGGCTGGCAGAGATGTTGCGGGCTTCCTGCGCGATGCGTTCCACGCCGGCCAGGGCGCGGCGCACGATGATCGGGGTCAGGATGATGGTGGCCAGGCCCAGCAGCAGGAAGATCGGCAGGGTGATGATGTGCGCGGCCAGCGCCATCTGCCAGGTCAGCGAATCGGTTTCGCCATGCGCCATGATCGTCAGCTTGCCGGCCGGGCCGCTGTGCTGGCGTATCACCACGGCCAGGCCATCGTTGCGGCCGCGTCCGCGCAGGTCGCCATAGGGAATCCCGTCGAGGGCGCCGACCAGCGATGCGTAGGCGGGCGGAACGTGGCCGAACGTCACGTGGTGACCCTGCTCATCTTCGGCGATGAACCACGCGTCGGGGACGATCTTCAGCAGCTCGGCCAGCTCCGGCGTGTGTTGTACATACAGTTCGCCCTTGCTGTCGCGGTGAACGGCCTCTGCCGCCACCGGGGCGAAGGTCTGGATGGTGTAGTAGCCGCCGCTGTCGACACGCACCAGCACCATCAGCAATGCGAAGAACGCCACCAGCAGTGCGAGCAGCTGGTAGATAAGCGTTTTGACGATCAGCGGGCGCTTCAGTGAGGGACGACGCGCCATTACTTCGTTTCCCGCATCAGATAGCCGACACCCCGGATGGCATGGATTTCCACCCCCGCATCGGCGTCGGCCAGCTTGCGCCGCAGGCGTGAGACATGCGAGTCCAGCGTATTGGAATGGATGCCGTCGTCGAAGCCGTACACCGCCATTTCAATGGACTCGCGCAGCACGGTGCGGCCCAGCCGGCGCGCGAGGGCGGCCAACACGCGGATCTCGCGGCGCGGAAGCTCCAGCCGCTGTCCACCCACGCTGGCCTCGCCCGAGGTGGGGTCGAACAGCAGCCGGCCGATGCTCACCGGCTCCACCTGCATGCCACCCGGCCGGCGCCCGGCTGCACGGATCCGCGCGAACAGTTCCTCCAACGCGAAGGGCTTGGCCAGGTAGTCGTCGGCGCCCTCATCCAGGCCGGCGATGCGGTCCGGCAACTGTCCCAATGCGCTGAGCACGATGATCGGGACCCCCGGATTGCGCCCGCGAAGCACGGGAATCAGGCCCAGCCCGTCACCATCGGGCAGGGTGCGGTCCAGCAGCACCAGATCGTGCGACCCGGAGAGGGCAGCCTCGCGGGCCTGGGCCAGGGTGCTGGCCACGTCCACCACGTAGCGCTCGCGCTGCAGGGCAGACTTCAAGGTGGCGGCCAGTTCGGCTTCGTCTTCGATCAGCAGGATGTGCATCGGCGGGAATCGGGCGGGAAGGGGGCACAGGGGGCGTCTGCACGCGCCGGCACCGTATTACAGGAACATTGCGTGAACATGGCGTGCCTTCGGGGCCTGCCGGTGACGCCGCAACACCGCTGCGGCGCGGGCCGCCTGGCGCAAGGTTCGCGCAATCCGGGCACTCCAGCCTTGGCGCCCTCTTGCCGATCCCCAATCCCTGGAGTACCCATGAAGTTGTTCGTTCCGTTGTTGTTCGTGGCCGCGCTGAGTGGCTGCACCACCGCCAGGATGACCGTCACCCCCGATGGACGCCGTGGCGTTTCCATCGACTGCAGCGGCTCCAGCTCCTGGAGTGGCTGCTACGAGAAGGCCGGGCAGATGTGCCCAAGCGGCTATGTGGTCTTCAGCAAGGATGGCGACGACGGCAATGCCATCGCCGTGGGGAACAAGGACGGGTTCACCTCCACCCAGATGGCCACCCGCTCGATGCTGGTGTCCTGCTCGCACTGATGACCTGGGCAGGGGAGGTGGGTTGCCACCTCCCCCTCGATATCCAATACAACGATGCCCCTCGAAAGGGGCATTGTTGGGGGTTACGGCGCTGTCTTCGCTTGTCGCGGATCGGCAATGATGCGTGAGGGCGATCCATACAGCACCAGGACCCGCATGCCGGTGGTGAACACCGGATCGGGGCCCTGCACAACTGTCATCAGGTTGCCGTTCTCCGTCTGCACAACATATTCCAGGCCCTTGGCCTGCGAGAGTGCGCGTTCGGAGGCTGCACCGGCAATAGCTCCGACCACGAGGCCGCCAATGGCACCGATGGCCGCCGCCTGGTCGCTGCCGCCGATGGTGGAGCCGGCCACACCGCCAGCCGCAGCGCCGGCAACGGCACCACCGCCCTGTGAGCCGTCAATACTGACCGCACGGACGCTGATGACCGTACCGCCGACAGTTCGATTGACCTGTCCCACTGAACCGATGGAATAACTGTCCGTACGCACATTTGGCGCGCAGGCCGTCAGCATCGCAGCAACGGATGCAGCCACCAGCAGGCGCTTCATGGCGCTTCCTGCTTGTTCGGGAACATCGGCTTGGTAATGTCCACGGTTTCCAGCGCCTGCAGGAACTGGGCGATGTTGTTCTGTGCCGAGCGGCTGATCGACTCGCGGGCACGGATTACGCCTGCAAAGGCATAGTTGAACGGAACTTCGCCGGATGCGCTGACATCCTGGGTGTAGACGATGCTGCCGGTTGCACGATCGATCAGCTCGTAGCGGGCGATCGTCTTGGTGGTCATCGATGCACCGAAGCTGGGAATGTCGATCGCCAGGATCTTCACCGACAGGCTCAACTTCACCGGTGCGTCGTCGCGGAACACCGCCATCTTATTGAGCGCTTCGGTCAGCGCGTTCTGCCACATCTGCGGCACTTCGTGCTGGGCCTGCGCGGGAATCTTGCCCTTGGCTTCATCCGGACGTGCCAGCGTGACCGTCAGCGACTTCAGTTCGCCATCAATCTTCTTGCTGCTGACCCCGACGTTCGGGACCGAGAAATTGAGCGGCGGATTGGTGGTACAACCCGCCAGCGACACGGCGATGATCGCCGCGAACAGGAACTTCTTCATCCATTTTCCCCTGTGACTACGTTGAAACATCCATGGTGAATCGTGTGTTCGTCGGCAACGTCGATGCTGCACCGCAGCGGTCGCATGAAGGCGCGGCTGACTGCGCGCAAGGATACCTGAATTGGGGTGGTCTACCGTCCGGGCAGGCGACGTAGGTGGCTTCGCTCAGAAGTTGTACGCCGCCTGCACATACACCCGCCGCGGCTCGCCCGGGAAATGCCCGTTGCGTTCGATGAAGCCGCTGGCCGCATACACCTTGTCGAACAGGTTCTTGACGTTGGCCTGGAACTGCCACTGCTTCCACGTGGTCTTCCAGCTCATGTCGAACACCGTGTAGGCCTTCACCGCCTGCCCATCCAGGCTGACACGCTCGCCCACATGGTCGGCGCCGAAGCCGATGGCCGAGTTGATCGATGGCAGGTCGTAGCGCGTCCACAGGCCGAGCTTGTTGCGTGGCGCATTTGCGAAGCGGTCGCCGGAGGCATTGGTGATGCCGTTCGGTCCGGCATCCTTCACCCGTGCGTCGTTGTAGGCGTATGTCAGGTTCACCACCCAGCGTTCGGTGACGTCGGCCAGCAGGTCCAGTTCCATGCCCGTACTGCGTACAAGGCCCAGCGCGGCCAGCTGGTTCACGCCATTCCGTACTTCACCGGTGGCCTGCACGATGTTGCTGCGGTCGATGCGGTAGGCCGCCATGTTCAAGGTGACGCGGTCTGCGAGCAGGGACTTCAGCCCGACTTCCCACTGCCTGCTGCGCTCGGCGTCGAACGGCCCGCCGGCCGCGGGGTTCTGGTTGGCGGCACTCTGCGGCACGAAGCCGCTGGCGACGTTGGCATACAGGTTCAGGCCGTCCCGCACGGTAAAGGTGGTGCCCAGGCGCCAGCTGAGATCGTTGCCGTCCACGCTGCTGCCACCCATGCGGTCCTCATCCTTGAAGCCGTCCCAGCGCAGTCCGGCCAGCACGTGCCAGCGCGTGCCCAGGGCCAGCTCATCCTGCAGATAGCCGCCGTAGCGCTTGCTGCGGGTGGAGGTGCTGCGCCAGGGCAGCGTCGCCAGGTTGTAGTCGTTCCAAGTGCTTGCGCCATAGACCGGGTTGAACAGATCGATGCCGCGTACCGGGCCGGCGCCGCGTGCCAGGTCGGCGCTGTTGGCGGTCTGCGCGGTGAAGTCGGCGTCGAGCTGATACACGTCGGCACCGAACAGCACCTTGTGTTCGATACGGCCGGTGTTGATCCGCCATACGGCATTGCCGCTGGCGGTGAAGGCCTCGTTGTCACGGATCTGGTTGCGCAGCTGGCGCGTCATCCATTCGGCCACGCCGTCGCGGTCACGATCAATCAGCCCCATCGGCTCGTGGTACATCTGGTGCTCGTTGTTGCTGAACCAGCGCGCGGCAAGGTCCACGTCCAGGTTGTCGCGCGGTGCGAAGCGGTACTGCGCCAGTGCCACCCTGGCGCGCATGTCGAGGAAGTCACTGGCCTCGTTGTGGTTCCAGCGGCGGTCGGTCAGGAAGCTGCCGTCGTCGTTCACCGGCACGCCGCGCAGGCGGTTGCCGCCCAGGTTCTGGGTGATGTCGGTGAACTGCAGCACCAGCTCGCCGGTCTGGCCAACGTCGAAGGCCAGCGATGCATCGCCGATCACGCTTTCGCTGTCGGCATTCCAGCGCAGGCCCTGCTCGCCGTCGGCATACAGGCCGGCGCGATAGCGAATGCTGCCGGTGGCATTCAAGGGGCCTGTGCCTTCGATCGATCCGGCGCGGAAGTCCTTGTCGCCCACCTGGAACTCGATGCGGCGTTCGGCGGTGGCCTTGGGTTTACGCGTCACGTAGTTGATGACACCGCCGGCATCACCACCGCCATACAGCGCACCGGCTGGCCCCTTCAGCACTTCCACGCGTTCGATGTTGAACAGCTGCGGCACCGAGAAGCCTGCATAGGGATCACCGCGCAGACCGTCGTAGAGCACGTTCTCCTGGCGGAAACCGCGCAGGGTGACGCCGGCATAGCTGAAGAAGCTGATGCCGCTGATGCTGCGGTACAGATCGGTGACCTGGCGCGCAGCCTGGTCGTCGATCAGCTCGCGCGGCACGACCTGGATCGACTGCGGTACCAGTTCCAGCGGGGTATCGGTGCGGGTGCCGACGGCCGCATCGTTGGCGCGGTACAAGGTCTGTGCGCGGCCCCGGACTTCGACCTTGTCCAGATCCTTCGGGGCGTCAGCGGGGAGCTCGGAAGACAGTGCAGGCGGAGCCAGGGAAAGGGACAGCGCCAGGCAGAGCGCGGGCTTCAGAGGGGGAGGAAGGGGCATGAGCGGTCAGGGTTGGCTGCAAATGAGAAAGATTACCATTTGCAATACTTCGTGACCTATCCCCCGAATGCGCTATGGACGCAGGCCCGGGTCGGTATAGGGGGTTCCCGCCAAAGCCACCAGCACACCGGTGCCACCCCGCACGATCAGCTGCAGCATGGCCTCGCGTGGATCCTCGCCCTGCCGCTGGCTGGCCAGCCCTTTCTCATAGGCGGCCACCATCGACGCCAGCAGCATGGCTGCGCCCAGGCGTGCCTCCGCGTCGTGCGCCGGCCGGCCGACGGCGTCTGCCATCAGCTGCGCCAGGTCGTCGGCCAGTTGCGCCTGCAGCCGTCGTGCGTGCGCCACCAGCACCGGGCTGTCGGCCACCGTTGACCAGAAGGCCGCCGCGCCGGCATTGATCCGCAGCAGGGGATGGCCGCTGCCGAGCAGCTCCCGCACCAGCGATTGAAACGCGGCCAGCGGGGCCATGCCGCGGCGCGCCGTCATGCCCTCGCGGAGCAGGGTGCGGGCCTCCTCATCGCGATCGAACACCAGGTCTTCCTTGCTGGCGAAGTAATTGAAGACCGTCTTGCGCGAGACCCCGGCCGCATCGGCGATCTCGGACATGGACACCGATTCGAAGCCACGACGGATGATCAGCTCGGTGGCGACGTCCGAAATGGTCTGTCGGGTCTCGGTCTTGCGCTGCTCGCGGCGGCCCGGCGGCGGGGTCATGGGTGGTTCACTTGTGGAAACGTACACCGAGTGTAACATTGGTGCCGCCAGAGTGCCGACCCGGTGCTCACAGGGAATCCTCATGCTGTACGACGTCGTCATTGCCGGGGCCGGCCCGGTAGGTCTGTTCCTGTCCTGCGAGCTGGCCCAGGCCGGCTGTTCGGTCATGGTGCTGGAGCAGGCAGCATCCCCTGAGACTCCGTTGAAGCGCCTGCCCTTTGGCCTGCGCGGCTTGAACGCACCCACCCTGGAGGCACTGGATCGACGCGGCCTGCTGGACGCGGTGGCCGCGCTCCAGGTGCTGAAGCCGGACAAGGGCGCACCGCCGCCGGGCACTGCCCATTGGCTGGCGCAACCGCGACCGTTGGGCGGTCACTTCGCCGGCATTCCTTTCGCCCTGGACTACGTGGACAGTGCACGCTGGCGCCACCGCCTGCCGACGCCGGTGCCCACCCAGATGGCGGTGGAACTGCAGGCGCTGGAAGCCGTGTTGGTCGAGCGTGCGATCGCACTGGGTGTGCGCATCGAGCGCGGCTGTGCGGTACAGGCGGTCCACCCCGGTGAAACGGAGGTGGCCGTCGAGACCGCGGGAGCAACGGTTCGAGGACGCTGGCTGGTGGGCTGCGACGGCGGCCGCAGCACCGTGCGCAAGCAGTGCGGTTTCAGCTTCGTCGGCACTGCCCCTGAATTCACCGGGCACTCGTTGTTGGTCGAGCTGGACGATCCGACGATGCTGACGCCAGGTCGGCAATACACCGATCAAGGCATGTGCAATTTCAATCCACCGGGCGTGGTGGCACTGGCCGACTTCGACGGTGGCGCGGGCCATCGCACGGCACTCGACCAGGAGGCCGCACAGGCGCTGTTGCGGCGCGTCTCTGGTCGCGACGTAGCGATCACTTCGCTGCAGCTGTCGAGCACCTGGACCGATGGTGCGCGCCAGGCGGAGACCTATCGCATCGGCCGCGTGCTGCTGGCCGGTGATGCGGCGCATGTGCACTCGCCGCTGGGCGGCCAGGGACTCAATCTTGGCATCGGCGATGCGATGAATCTTGGCTGGAAACTGGCGGCGGTGGTGCACGGTACCGCCGATGATGGACTGCTTGACAGCTACACGGCCGAGCGGCACCCGATCGGTGCGAAAGTGCTGGACTGGTCGCGTGCGCAGGTTGCGTTGATGCGGCCGGGCGCCGGCTCGCGCGCATTGGCGGCGGTGATCGCCGACCTGGCCGAAACGCCCGACGGCGCCACGTATCTGGCCGAGCGGGTCTGGGGCGTTGTGCAGCATGTGGACCTGGGCGGTGTCCATCCACTGGTCGGGCGCAGCACGCCCGAGGTCCGGCTGGCCGATGGTCGTCGCGTGGGTGAAGCACTGCGGACGGGGCAGGGCGTGTTGCTGCAGTTCGGCCCGGCCGCTTCCTCGGGTGCCGTCACCGAAGGTTGGCGACGGTGCGTTGCCAGCGTAATGGCGGCCGAAGACAATCCGTTGGGCCTGGCTGCAATGCTGGTGCGCCCGGATGGCATCGTTGCCTGGGCCTGCAATGCCGGTGACACCGAGGCTGGGTTGCGTGAGGCCCTGCAGCGATGGTTCGGTCCGGCGGCCGCGGCTTGACCCGTGTGACAGCGGCGCAGCCGACGCTGGCTGCGCCGATCCCGCTTACAGATCCTTCTTCTTGCCGCTCAGGTCGATCGGCTTGTCACTGCCCTTGCGCTCGCTCGACCACACTTCCATGCCTTTGTTGCAGCGGCTCTCGCGGGCAGCGACCTCACGCGGCAGATCCTTCAGCTGGGGCGACTCCTGGCAGGCCTGGTGCATGTTGCTGTCGTCATAGGTGGCGCAGGCGCTGAGCGACGCCAGGGCGATGGCAATGAGGGTGGCGCGGAGCGGGAGCTGCAGGTTCATGGGGTGGTCTCGGGTGATGCCGGGATGGCCATGGAATTCAAATCCGCGACACCGGGCACGCACAATCGGACCAACTGCACTTGTTATTTTGTAACATTTGCGCGATAGTCCGGCCCCTGCCAGATCAGGCGATGCAGATCATCAGTACCGTGCACAGCACCAGCATCAGCACGAACACGCGTCGGCTCAGTGCCAGGCAGGCCAGATAGGCTGCGAGCGCCCACGCCGCCAGCAGCGCGCAGGCTGCCATCCATAGCCCGATGCCCATCATCGAACCGGCTGCCAACGCAGACAATGCGATGGCCTTGAACAACGCCACGCCCAACACGCTGCCCAGCATGCCGGCCTGCAGGGCGATGGCATCATGGCGGGCAGGTGCGTGGTGTTGGTGCATTGCGGGTCCGGTGCGGGCCGAGAGCGCGGCGTCGGCTGCACTGTGCCGAAATGCACATCCACGAAATGTGTTCATCGCGCGCGAAGACCGCGATGAAGCCCGTTCAGTCGAACTCACCCTCGGCCGATTCCAGACGCTGCCGGTACGCCGCGCGATGCTGGTACAGGCGCTGGCATTCGGCCGACCTGTGGATGCGGCTGCCGGGTTCGTTGGCCACCGAGTCGCACATCCGCGCGATGTGGTTGTTTTCCGCCAGTTCGGTGACGAAGAACACGGCGGTGATGCCGGTGCCAAGCAGCACGACATACAGCAGGCGGCTGAGCCAGCGCGACAGCTTCCGCTCGAAGTGCTGCTGGATGGTCAGGTCGAAGCGGATGATGCTGAGCACGATCCAGACGATGGCGACCAGGAAGCAGAGCGTGGGCAGCAGGCCGCGCCAGATTCCTGCCTCGTATACCGACTCGCTGTAGTGGACCGCGGCCCCGGCACCTGCGATGGCGATGGCCAGCGCCCAGTTGCGGCCCAGCGAGAGCAGGTCATCGAGCAGCTTTTCGCGGTTCCTGGTTGGTCCTGCTGCCACGAGGGTTCCTTCTGCCTGTTGCGACCAGCGACGGGCTGCCGCCGATCATGCAGATGGTGGAGCATCGCTTCAGCGATGAGAAGCCTGCCCGCTCAGTATCCGCCTGCGCGTGCACCGATCCAGCGCCGGTAGCGGCGGGTCCGGCATTTTCCGGCGGCCTGTGCCAACAGCAGCGCCCACACCGGTGAGACACCCGGCGCGGTGGGGCGGCGCTGGCTCAACCGCCCCAGCTGGTACTTCACCGCTGCCATGTGTGCGCTGGCGGCCAACGGCTTGCTGCGCCAGTCGATGGTGCGCAGTGTCGGCACCGGATCGCGTCCCTGCTGCCAGTGTTGCGGCAGATCCGGCTCGATCGCCAGCGCGGTGGCGATGCCGACCATGGACACACCGCTGTCCCGTACCTGCTCGGCCACGGCGCGATGGCGGATACCGCCGGTGACCATCAGCGGCATCGTCGCCACCGTAGCGATCTCACGCGCGAACTCCAGGAAGTAGGCCTCGCGGGCCAGGCTGCGTTCGTCACGTGCGGCACCGGTCATGGCCGGTGCTTCGTAGCTTCCACCGGACAGCTCGACCAGGTCCACGCCGAGGGGCGCCAGCATTTCCACCACTTCGCGCGCATCCTCGGGCGAGAAGCCGCCGCGCTGGAAGTCGGCGGAGTTGAGCTTCACGGCCACCGCAAACGTGGGTGACACGGTCGCGCGCACTCCCTGCACGATCTCCAGCAGCAGGCGCGCACGGTTGTGCAGGCTGCCACCCCAGCGGTCGTCGCGGCGGTTCGACAGTGGCGACAGGAACTGGCTGAGCAGGTAGCCGTGCGCGGCATGGATCTCCACGCCACTGAAGCCGGCGCGCTCGGCCAGTTCGGCGCTGCGGATGAAGCGGGCGATCACCTCTTCGATGTCCGCCTCGGTCATCGCCCGCGGCGGTGCGAACTGCCTGGACAGCGCGCCCATCTCCAGGGCGACGGCTGACGGCGCGAGTGTGGGTTGGCCGAGTGCGGCCGGCATCTGCCGCCCGGGATGGTTGATCTGCATCCACATCTGCGCGCCCCGCGAGCGTACCGTTTCGGCCCAGGCGATGAAGCGGTCAAGGTGGCGATCATCTTCCAGCACCACGCCGCCGGGACCGGTCATGGCGCGGCCATCGACCATCACGTTGCCGGTGATGACCAGCCCTGCGCCGCCGTCTGCCCAACGCTGGTACAGCTGCAGCAGCGCAGCGGAAGGCGCGTGGTCGGCGTCGGCCATGTTTTCCTCCATCGCCGCCTTGGCGATGCGGTTGCGGATGACGGCACCGGAGGGCAGTGCCAGGGGCGAGAACAGCGACATCGGACAGCTCCAGGACAGGGGAATGGCGCTACGCTAACCTTCAAGTTTGATTGAAGGTCAACGGGTTCCCATGTCGAGGATTCAGGCAGATGAAGATCGGTGAGCTGGCCCGCCTCACGGGCCTCGCGGCGTCGCGCATCCGCTTCTATGAAGACGCGGGGCTGCTGGTGGTGCAGCGCCAGGCCAATGGTTACCGCGACTACCCGGAACAGGCGGTGCTGCTGCTGGAGCTGATCACGGGCGCGCAGCGTGCAGGCTTCAGCCTGGAAGAGATCCGCGCCCTGCTGCCGCCGGATATGGGCCAGTGGCAGCACGATGCGTTGATCACGATGCTGCAGCAGAAGGTGGCCGACATCGAGGCGTTGCAGCGGCGGTTGGCAGAGAGCCGGGCGCACCTGCTGGCCCTGATCGAGGACATCCAGGCGCGACCGGACGGCATCGACTGTGCAGCTAATTCGCGGCGGGTGCTGGACCGCGTGAAGCGCGGCGAGCTGGCGCGGCCGACCCTGGCGGCCGGCGATACGGCGTTGCTGCGACCGGATCGTCGCCGCCGCACGGGCAGCGACTGACGATCCGGCGCGGTGTTCAGTGGCTGCCGGCGACGGCGGTCTTGCGCTTCTTGTCCAGCATCACCGCCACGCACCACAGCAGCAGGCCGCCGATCGCGGTAGCCGCACCGACATAGCCGGTGCTGGCCGGGCTGAAGCCGGCGCTGATCGCCATGCCGCCCAGCCACGGGCCGAGTGCATTGGCGGTATTGAACGCGGCGTGGTTGGAGGCCGCTGCCAGCGTCTGCGCTTCACCGGCCACGTCCATCAGGCGGGTCTGCAGCACCGCCGCCAGCGCGCCCATGGTGCCGACGGTGATGATCATCGGGCCGATGGTCCACACCGACTGCGCGGCCAGCGGGTACAGCAGCAACATCACGATCGACCATAGCAGCACCACGGCGGCGGCCTTGAAGTGGAACTTGTCCACCAGCCAGCCACCGGCGATGTTGCCGATGATCGCGCCGATGCCGAACACGCCCACCGCCAGCGGCATCCACGATTCGGCCACGCCGGTGACCTGCACCAGGGTGGGTGCCAGGTAGGTGAACACACAGAACATGCCGGCGAAACCGACCGCACCGATCGCCAGCGCCAGCCACACCTGGGTGGTGTTGAAGGCGCGCAGCTCGCGCATCGGCGAGGTACGCACTTCATCCGGGTCCGGCAGCAGGAAGCGCGCGATCATCGCCACGGTGGCGATGGCCAGCACGCTGACCAGGGCAAAGGCGGTGCGCCAGCTCAGCTGCTGGCCCAGCCAGGTGGTCAGCGGGTTGCCGACCAGGATCGCGATCGACAGGCCCAGCAGCACGCGCGACATCGCCTGGCCGCGCTGGCCGGCGGGACTGATCGCCGCGGCCACCAGCATCGCCACGCCGAAGTAGGCGCCATGCGGCAGGCCGGCAACGAAGCGTGCCACCAGCATCGTGCCGTAGTTCGGCGCCAGCGCGCTGGCCAGGTTGCCAATGGCATAGAAGCCCATCAGCGCCAGCAGCAGCTTGCGGCGTGGGAAGCTGGCGCCGACGAAGGCGAGGATCGGGGCGCCGACCACCACGCCGATGGCGTAGGCGCTGATCAGATGGCCGACCTGGGTTTCGGAGATCGACAGGCCACGGCTGATCTCCAGCATCAGGCCCATGCTGGCGAACTCGCTGGTACCGATGGCGAAGCCGCCCAGCGACAGGGCGAGGATGATCAGGGTGCGCTGACGGGGCGTCAGCCGCGCAGCCAGGGAAGAGTTGGGGCTCATGCGGGGGCGCGATGGGGGCGGGGAGCCAGACATTGTACTGCTGCACCGCAGCAGGAGCAGCCGCGCTGGGGGTAAATCAGTGTTTGATCGGTGGTAATGCCGCGTCCGCTGCGGGAGGGGCCGCCGATCCGTGCAGCCGGTGTGCATGTGCAGATGACATGCCAGCGGGCATGATGGCGGTGCAGGGGACTGTGGCGTTGCTCAAACAAGGAGGCGGATCGATGCAGGAGTTCAAGCACGTGCTGGAGTCGCGCGGGCGCTATCAGCTGGTAGCGGTGTCCTACGCGCCGGTGTACGCTCCGGGCGATGTGGTCGGCCATGCGGTCGTCGCCGACGATGGGGATCGTCTGACCGACCTGATATCACTGGCCGAAGCGCGCCAACGCTTGTTGCAACTGGTGCGTGAGGAGGGCGAGGAGCCCGGGCTGGAGAACGAGAACCACCTGCGGAAGAAGGCGTCGCGCTGGCGCCACCGCTAGGCCGTCGCGCCGCGTGCGCATCATGGAGGATTCGGGTGTTGCCCAGTAAGAAGTATCTGCTCATCGCCATCATCACGCTGGCGACCCTGCTGCTTGGTTTCGTGTTTTCCGGTTACCTGACCCTGCTGTTCCTGGGGCTGGACACCCAGCTGTTCACCTGGAACACCTACTACCAGTACGTCCACGCCATCGGCCAACCGCAGGTTGCGCCCTTCGTGGGCAAGATCAAATGGGCCGGCTACGTGGGCTTCGGCCTGCCCCTGCTGGTGCTGCTGGTGACCGGCCTGGTGCTGCTGCTGAAGAAGGACAAGCGCTCGCTGCACGGCGACGCGCGCTTCGCCACCGGTGCCGACCTGGCCAAGCACGGCATGTTCAAGAAGACCGGCCAGAGCATCGTGGTCGGCAGCCATGGCGGCAAGCTGGTGCGCCTGGACGGCCAGCAGTTCGTGATCCTGGCCGCGCCGACCCGCTCGGGCAAGGGCGTGGGCGTGGTCATCCCGAACCTGCTGGAGTACGGCGAATCGCTGGTGGTGCTGGACATCAAGCAGGAGAACTTCGACCTGACCAGCGGCTGGCGCGCCAGCCAGGGCCAGGAGATCTACCTGTTCAATCCCTTCGCCGAGGATCGGCGCACGCACCGCTGGAACCCGCTCAGCTACGTCTCCGACGATCCGGCCTTCCGCGTCTCGGACCTGATGAGCATCGCTGCGATGCTGTATCCGGACGGGGCCGAGGACCAGAAATTCTGGGTCAGCCAGGCACGCAACGCGTTCATGGCCTTCACCCTGTACCTGTTCGAGAACTGGGACGACGAGCGCAGCAGCGGTTTCCCGGGCGGCTCGGGCACGCCCACGCTGGGCGCGGTGTACCGGTTGTCCTCCGGTGACGGCACCGAACTGAAGAAGTACCTCAAGACCCTGTCGGAGCGGCCATTCCTCAGTGCCAACGCCCGTTCGGCGTTCGCCAACATGCTGTCGCAGGCCGATGAGACCTTCGCTTCGATCCTGGGCACCTTCAAGGAGCCGCTGAACCCCTGGATCAATCCGGTGCTGGACAAGGCCACCAGCTGCAACGACTTCCTGCTGACCGATGTCCGCAAGAAGAAGATGACCATCTACATCGGCATCCAGCCGAACAAGCTGGCCGAGAGCCGGCTGATCATCAACCTGTTCTTCAGCCAGCTGATCAACCTCAACACCAAGGAACTGCCCAAGTCCAACCCGGACCTGAAGTACCAGTGCCTGCTGTTGATGGACGAATTCACCTCGATCGGCAAAGTGGAGATCATCGCCTCGGCGGTCTCCTACATGGCCGGCTACAACATCCGCCTGCTGCCGATCATCCAGAGCATGTCCCAGCTTGATGCCACCTACGGCCGGGAAGTCTCGCGCACGATCATCACCAACCACGCGCTGCAGATCCTGTACGCGCCGCGCGAACAGCAGGATGCCAACGACTACTCGGACATGCTGGGCTACACCACGGTGCGCAAGAAGAACGTCACCCATGCCCGCGAGAAGACCCACAACTTCACCGAGGAACGGCGCGCGCTGATGCTGCCGCAGGAGCTGAAGGCGATGGGGCCGGACATGGAGGTGTTCCTGTACGAGGGCATACCCCATCCGGTGAAGTGCGACAAGATCCGGTACTACAAGGACCGGTACTTCACTTCGAGACTGCTGCCGAAGGTGGACGTTCCGATGCTCAAGGTCTGAATTCACAGATGTAAAAATGTGAACTGCGTTCGCATTCAGTTACGTGAATTGGTGAGCTTCGTCAAAAAAATAGCACGGAGAGATAGATTTTCAGGTTTTCCTGACATGGAATTGACGCGTGGTTGTGCGACCCTATGTTTGAGGTCCGGAAATATGTGCCGGGTGTCAAAGTTTCAGCAGTAGGGTGGCCAGGAGTTTGTGCCATGGAAACAAGGATGGTTTCGACGTTGGTAAGGGTGTGCAGGTGCGTGGCGGCTGAAGTCCGTCGCTCGGCCTGCAACCTGGTTGGCAGCCGCAAGGCTGCAGGGGAGCCGGGGCAGGTGTGCTGCAATCCAGCGCGTCTCCCCGTTTCCGGCGTGCGCCATGCAGCGCCGGACGACCAGGGATCCAACGCTCGGAACTGCTTTTTCGTACGTCAAAGTGAAGCCCGTATGAATCAGGCGTTTATCGCAAAAATGTCCATCGCCGCAGTGGCGGCGTTGATGGTGGCAGGTTGTGCCACCAAGTCCGCTCCCGATTTCGGAGGCCGTTGGAAGCCGGTCAACCGCTTTGCTGCGGCAACGACCGAAATCCCGCTGTACTCCAGCTACGTCTACCAGGCCTCGCCGATGGATGGCACGCTCAAAGCCATGCTCGAGCGCTGGGCCAAGGATTCCGGACGCACGCTGGACTACCGCCTCAGCTCGGACTTCACCCTGTTCGGCGCGGTCTCGAACATCGACACCACCAATGCACAGCAGGCCGTGATCGATCTGACCGCAGCCTATGCAGCGCAGGGCATCTCCGTCTCCATCGTTGGCAACCAGATCGTTGTGCAGAGCGCAGGCTCGACGCCGACCGCGTCGGCGCAGAGCGCTGAGTCCAGCAGCGGCACCTGAGTCCACCTCGAAATCATCGAACGTGCCGCTCCCCGCGCCTGTCGCAGGGGTGCCACGCCCATTGATGTTTCAGCAGTACGGAAGAATCCATGTTCCGCAAGAAGGATCCCGGCAATAGTCCCAAGGTCGAGCAGTCGGTCGCCAAGGCGGTCAGCTACGAGATCACCGTGGCCGACATGGCACGCCGCAGCGAGCGACGTGCGTGGTGGGTGGCCACAGGCTCATTGCTGATGTCGCTCGCGCTCGCGGGTGGCTACTACTACATGCTGCCGCTGAAGGAGAAGGTGCCGTTCCTGGTGATGGCCGATGCCTACACCGGCACCGCGACCGTTGCGCGCCTGAGTGGCACCTTCCAGGGCGAGACGATCACCACCAACGAAGCGATCAATCGCAGCAACGTCGCCCAGTACGTGCTCGCGCGCGAATCGTACGACTCGGCGGTGATGGGCCTGCGCGACTGGGAACTGGTGTTCGTGATGTCCACCGATCCGGTGGCGCAGTCCATGCGCGTCCGCTATGCCGGCAACAACCCGCAGAACCCGTTCGTGATGTATGGCCGCGAGCGCGCCATCCGGGTCAAGATCCTCAGCATCACGCCGCTGGGCGCCGAACCGAACGGCAGCTTCCGCGGCGCTTCGGTGCGCATCCAGCGCAGCCTGCTGGACAAGCGCACTGGCGTCGCCACCTACCTGGACAACCAGCTGGTGACGATGCGCTTCGGCTACAACCAGAACCTGGCGCTGTCCGAACAGGATCGCATCCTCAACCCGCTGGCGTTCCAGGTCACCGAATACCGCGTCGACAACGATTACTCGCGTGGCGTGCCGGTGCCGGATGACGGCGCCATGCAGGCGCAGGCGCAGCAGGCCGCGCAGGCCGCGCAGCAGGCGCAGGGTGTCTACGATCCCAACAATCCGGCCGCGGCCACGATGATCGACCCGGCTACCGGCCAGCCGGTCGCGGTTCCGGCCAACAGCCAGGTGCCGGGCCAGCCTGTACAGGGTCAACCCATGCCGGGCCAGCCTGTACAGGGTCAACCCATGCCGGGTCAGCCGGTGCAGGGGCAAGCAATGCCGGGGCAGGCCGTGCCCGGACAGCCGGCCATGAGGCCGGCGCAGAACAATTCCACCGGAACTGCTGATGGAGCAAGCAACCGATGAGTAGTCGAAATATCAGGGGAAGCGCGCTGGCGCTGCTGTCGATGTTGTCGTTGCTGTTCTCAGCAGCGGCGATGGCGCAGGCGGTTGACCACTACGAGTACGAGAAGGACCGCATCTATCCGGTTCGCACCGGCCTGGGCCTGACCACCCAGATCGAGTTGAGCCCGAACGAGAAGATCCTCGACTACAGCACCGGCTTCAGCAGCGGCTGGGAACTGACCCGTCGCGAGAACGTGTTCTATCTCAAGCCGAAGAACGTCGACGTCGACACCAACATGATGGTGCGCACCGAGACCCATTCCTACATCTTCGAGCTGAAGGTGGTGGCCACCGACTGGCGCCAGCTGGAACAGGCCCGTCGCGCAGGCGTGCAGTACAAGATCGCCTTCGTCTATCCGAACGACACCGTGTTCGGCGTCGCCCAGGAGGCGGTCGAGGAAGAGGCCAAGCCGTTGTTGAGCTCTGAACTGGCCAAGGACCGCCAGTACAACTTCAACTACTCCTATTCGACCAGCAAGGCGAAGAAGATGGGGTGGCTGATCCCGGTCAACGCCTATGACGATGGTCGTTTCACCTACCTGAAACTGCCGAATTCGCCGGAGTACAAGACCGGCATCTTCCCGGCGGTGTTCGGTCGCGAAACGGAATACGGTGAAGACTTCGTGGTCAACACCACGGTTGAAGGCAATACGCTGATCGTGCACGGGACGCACCCGTACCTGGTCATCCGCCACGGCGACTTCGTCGTCGGCCTGCGAAGGAACGTGAAGAAATGAGCCAGCAGAACACTCCCGGAAACGACCCGAACAACGGACGCGACGAGAGCCAGAGCCCGTACGGCGCACAGGGTGCCCCGGACGCGCAGTCGAACCCGTACTTCGGCACGACCCAGGCCGAGCCTGCGCCGGATCTGGATGCGGCCGCGCCGCAGCTGCGCTCGGCCGAAGAACAGCGGCTGAACCGCAAGGCGCTGCTGTTCCTTGGCGGCATCGTGCTGCTGCTGATGGCGATGGGCTTCCTGCTGTTCCGCAAGGGCCAGGATGACAAGGACGCTGTGCAGAAGGTGCCGGATGTCGCGCGCGCCACCACGCCGACCCTGCCGGACGCCGTGCAGACGAGTCCGGTGCCCTCCCAGGCGATGCAACCGGCTGATCCGATTCCGATGATGCCGCCGCTACCGCCGCCGCCGCTGGATTCCACCCCGCTGTTCGTTCCCCAGTCCGATTCGGCACGCGAGATGGACCGTGGCCCGACTTTGCTGGACCGCCGCATCGGCTCCGGGAGCGGGGTGGGTGGTGGTGATGGACAGGATGGCAACGGGGGCAATGGCGGCCGCGGCATGGATGAGTACACCCGTACCATGCTGGCCCAGCTGCCCAACAATCAGGCGGCGCCGGCAAAGGTCCGTCGTGGGCCGGACGTGGAAGACGTCTCCAGTGCCACCTACATCCAGAGCCCCGATGCGCTGCTGGTGCGTGGCACCTACCTGCGTTGCGTGCTGGAAACCCGCATCATCACCGATCTCGCCGGCTATACCTCGTGCCTGCTGACCGAGCCGGTGTACTCAATCAATGGTCGCAGCCTGCTGCTGCCGAAGGGTTCCAAGATCTATGGTGCCTATGGCGGTGGACCTACCGGCAAGCGTGTGGAAGTGATCTGGGATCGCATCACCACGCCGAACGGCATTGATGTCGCGATGTCCAGCCCGGGCGTGGATCAGCTGGGCGGCGCCGGTCATCCCGGGCAGTACAGCGCGCATTGGGGCAGCCGTATCGCCTCGGCGCTGATGATCAGCCTGATTTCCGATGCCTTCAAGTACGCGGCCGCCGAGCACGGTCCGGAGACGACCACCATCGCCAACAACGGCATGACGGTGCAGTCGCCCTATGAGAGTGCTACCGCGCGCACGATGGAGCGCCTGGCGAACGAGGCACTCAGCAGCAACCGTCGTCCGCCGACCGTCACCATCAACCAGGGCACGATCGTGAACGTCTACGTTGCCAAGGACGTCGACTTCACCAACGTGCTGCACCCCCGCCGGTAACCCAACGAACGATCATGGACGCTGAAGTGTCACCCCTCGCCCTCGTCTCCAGCGATTTCCTGCGCTATCAGTACGAAGTGCTGGGCATCGCCGAGTACATGACTTCCCCGGAAGTGACGGAAATCTGCATCAACCGTCCCGGTGAGCTGTACCTGGAAACGCGGGCCGGGTGGCAGCGGGTGGACGTGCCGAGCCTGACCTTCGAGCGGGCCCGGCAGTTCTGCACGGCGGTGGTGAACGAGAGCAACACCGGCCAGCGCATCACCGATGCCGATCCGGTCGTGTCGCTCACGTTCCCCACCGGCCAGCGTGCGCAGTTCGTGATTCCGCCGGCATGTGATGCAGGCAAGGTGTCGATCACCATCCGTCTGCCGTCCAAGCACACCAAGTCGCTCAGCCAGTATCACGAAGATGGCTTCTTCAACCAGATCCTGGAGAGTGATGGCAGCATCAGCGAGCAGGATCGCGAGCTGCTGGAGCTGCGCCATTCGCGCGAGTACGCCGAGTTCTTCCGGCGTGCGGTGATGTACCGCAAGAACATCGTGGTGTCCGGCGCGACCGGTAGTGGCAAGACCACCTTCATGAAGGCGCTGGTCAACCATATCCCGGACAACGAGCGCCTGGTCACGATCGAGGACGCGCGCGAGCTGTTCCTGACCCAGCCCAACGTCGTGCACCTGCTGTATTCCAAGGGTGGGCAAAGCACCAGCAATGTCAGCGCCAAGAGCTGCATGGAAGCCTGCCTGCGCATGAAGCCCGAACGCATCATCCTGGCCGAGCTGCGCGGTGACGAGGCGTTCTACTTCATCCGCAACTGCGCGTCCGGTCACCCGGGCTCGATCACCAGCTGCCACGCTGGCAGCCCGGAGCAGACCTGGGACCAGCTGGCCCTGATGGTGAAGGCCTCGACCGAAGGTTCGGGCCTGGAATTCAATGTGATCAAGCGACTGTTGATGATGACGATCGACATCGTCGTGCATATCAAGGCGCATGCCGGCTCGCGCTACATCACCGGCATCGACTTCAATCCTGGGCGTGCCCAGGGGCAGGAGGGCTGAAGGATGCTGCCAGGACTGGAAATGATGGCGTGCCCGGAGATGGCCGTATCGATGGATGTGATGCAGCACGTCATCAACGTTGAATCGTCGCGCAATCCCTACGCCATCGGCGTGGTCGGCGGTGCACTGGTGCGCCAGCCCAAGGCCTTGGACGAAGCACTGGCGACGGTGCGCATGCTGGAAGAGAAGGGCTACAACTTCTCGATCGGGCTGGCCCAGGTCAATCGCTACAACCTGGGCAAGTACGGCCTGGATTCCTACGAGAAGGCTTTCCAGCAGTGCCCGAACCTGCAGGCGGGTTCGCGCATCCTCGCCGAATGCTACAAGCGCTCAGGTGGTGACTGGGGCAAGTCGTTCAGCTGCTACTACTCGGGCAATTTCGAGACCGGCTTCCGACACGGCTACGTGCAGAAGGTCTATGACTCGATGCGCCGCGGGCAGATGCTTGCCAGCAATGGTGTTGCACCGATCGACGTGGTCAGCCGTGGCGAGCGCCGCAGCGTGAAGGTCGAACATCATCCGCAGCTGGCCTCTCCGGCACAGGCGCGCATCGTTGCGCAGTCCAATGGCCCGGTGTACGTGCCGTCGGAAGACCCGGCGCGTGCGTATGTCGTGTACCCCTCCACCGGGGCGATGGCGCGGGGCAGCCTGCTGAACATCGCCGACCAGGCGCTGTCCAAGGTGGTACTGGGCTCGGTGGATCGGATGATGCAGCCGCAGGCGCAGCCGGCCCAGGCGGGCACCTATCCGCAGCAGCAGGCCGCTGGCATGCCGCAGCAGCTGCCACAGCAGGGCCCCGCACAGGCGATGGCCATGCCGCAGCAGTTGCCGAGTGCTACGGGCGCCGGCAATGAGGGCCCTGTGATGCTGCGGCCCTGGAATGAGCGCAACCAGCCAGTGGCCGGTAGCAGCAATGTGTACAACGCACCGACGCAGGCCGCGCCGGTGCAGCAGATTCCCGCAGGGGATGCGGCCTTCGTGTTCTGACGAAGTCGTGGTTCGGTCCGGCATCTGCCAGGCCATTCAGTTGTGTTAGTCCATCAACAAGGAAATCAATCCATGAAGCGATCCAATCTCGACCTCGTCCAGGCCCAGCGCACGCTGAAGACCCTGCTGATGGCCACGATCTTTGTCGGCGCACTGTTCGCCCCGCAGGTCTTCGCCAACGGCGCTACCGACTTCGGTGGTACCGACAAGAAGGTCTGCGGCTTCTTCAACAACATCAACGGCCTGCTGAACATCGCCTCGATCGCCGTGGTCACCATCGCGGTGATCTTCGCCGGTTACCAGATCGCCTTCGCCCACAAGCGCATCGCTGACGTCGCCCCGATCCTGATCGGTGGCGTGCTGATCGGCGCCGCCGGCCAGATCGCGCGCATGCTGCTGGGGGATGGCAGCGACGGCAAGTGCGGCGGTGGCACCAGCACCTCCTACCTGATCAACCACGTGATCCAGTACTACAGTGCATAAGAACGTCGTGTTCCGCGGCTGCACGCGTCCAGCGATGTTCCTGGGCGTCCCCTACCTGCCATTTTTCATGGTGGCAGGTGGGTTGCTGCTGCTCAGCATGTACACGAACTTCTGGTTCCTGCTCACCATTCCGGTGGCGGTCTTCATCATGCGGCAGATGGCCAAGCGTGACGAAATGATCTTCCGGCTGCTGGGCCTGCGCCTGATGTTCAAGCTGAAGGTGCGCAACGTGCCGGAACACGATGGCATGTGGGTGTTCAACCCCAACCATTATCGCGACAAGCCGGCCCGAATGGATTGAGGTCCGGATCCGGCCTGGCGGGCGCCCGCGCCCGCCGGGTCTCTTGAAATTCCTTGGCAGTACCTCTTTGGAAGCAGTCGTATGTTCAGCCCTGACACCTCCATCAGTGAGTTCATCCCGTTGTCGTCGCATGTCGCCCCGAACGTGGTCAAGACCACGGGCGGCGACTACCTGCTGACCTGGCATCTGGAAGGGCTGCCGTTCGTCGGCCGCGAGGAGTGGGAGCTCGAGCATCGCCACAACACGTTCAACCGCCTGCTGCAGACGCTGCGCGCGCCGGATTTCGTCAACGTCGCCTTCTGGGTGCACGACATCCGTCGGCGCCGCACGCTGAAGGGCAAGAGCAACTACAGGCAGCGCTTCAACCAGGACGTGTCCGACCAGTACATGGGCATGCTGTCCTCGCAGCGCATCATGCAGAACGAGCTGTACCTGACCATGATCTACCGCCCGGTGGTGGCGGGTAAGCGCTTTGTCGAAAAATCGGCGAACGTGGACAAGCTGCGCGCCGAGCAGGAGCAGGCGGTCGAGAAGCTGATGGAACTGGCCGGCAACGTCGAGGCCGTGATCCGCGACTACGCGCCGTATCGCCTGGGCATGTACGAAGCCAAGAACGGTGTAGTGTTCTCGGAAACGCTGGAGCTGTTCGGCTACCTGATCAATCGCATCGACGAGCCGGTGCCGGTGCTGTCGGCGCCGATCAAGGATTACCTGCCTGTCAGCCGCCACATGTTCTCGGCGAAGACCGGCGATTTCGCGATCAATACCCCCAATGGTGCCAATCACTACGGCGCCATCCTGAACATCAAGGAGTATGCCGAGGGGACTTACCCGGGCATCCTCAACGGTCTGAAGTACCTGGACTACGAATACGTCATCACCCATTCGTTCAGCCCGATGGGGCGCCAGGACGCGCTGAAGGTGCTCGACCGCACCAAGGGCATGATGATCTCCTCCGGCGACAAGGCGGTCAGCCAGATCGTCGAGCTCGACCAGGCCATGGATCAGCTGTCGTCGGGCAACTTCGTGCTGGGTGAGTACCACTTCATCATGGCGGTCTACGGCGACACCCAGGCCAAGCTTTCGCAGAATGTCGCCTCGACCCGTGCCGAGCTGTCCAACGCCGGTTTCGTGTCGACCAAGGAAGACCTGGCGGTTACCTCGTCCTTCTATTCGCAGCTGCCGGGCAACTGGCGCTATCGCACCCGCCTGGCCAATGTCAGCTCGCTGAATTTCCTGGGCCTGTCGCCGCTGCACAACTTCGCCACCGGCAAGCAGCACAACAATCCGTGGGGCGACTGCGTCACCACGCTGCAGACCACCAACGGCCAGCCGTACTACTTCAATTTCCACGCGACCCACCCGTCGGAAAATTCGCTGGGTGAGAAGGCGATCGCCAACACCATGGTGATCGGCAAGTCCGGTACCGGTAAGACCGCGCTGATCAACTTCCTGCTCAGCCAGGTGCAGAAGTACGAGCCGTCGCCGACCATCTTCTTCTTCGACAAGGATCGCGGTGCGGAGATCTTCGTGCGCGCCTGCGGTGGCAACTATCTGGCCCTGGAGAACGGCGCGCCGACCGGCTTCAACCCGTTCCAGTGCGAGAACAACGAAGCCAACGTGCAGTTCCTGGCCGACCTGATCAAGGTGCTGGCCGGCAAGCGTGAGTACAGCGCCCGCGAGGAAGAGGACATCTATCGCGCGGTGGAGAGCATGCTCGACACGCCGATGCACCTGCGGAGCATGACCAACTTCCAGAAGAGCCTGCCCAACATGGGCGACGATGGCCTCTACGCGCGTATGCGCCGCTGGACCTCGGGGAACTCGCTGGGCTGGGTGTTCGACAATCCCGTGGATACCGTTGACCTGAGCAAGGCCAACATCATCGGCTTCGACTACACCGACATCATCGACAATCCTGAAGTGCGCGTGCCGGTCATCAACTACCTGCTGCACCGCCTGGAGTCGCTGATCGATGGTCGTCCGCTGATCTACGTGATGGACGAATTCTGGAAGATCCTGGACGGCGAGGGTGGCCTGAAGGAATTCGCGAAGAACAAGCAGAAGACCATCCGTAAGCAGAACGGTCTGGGCATCTTCGCGACGCAGAGCCCGGAGGACGCGCTGAAGAGCGATATCTCCGCCGCGCTGATCGAACAGACCGCCACGCTGATCCTGCTGCCGAACCCGAATGCCAGCAAGAGCGATTACATGGACGGCCTGAAGCTGACCGAGGCCGAGTTCAAGGTGGTTACCGCCCTGGACGAGCGCTCGCGCTGCTTCCTGGTCAAGCAGGGTCACGCGTCCAGCGTGTGCCAGCTCAACCTGCGCGGCATGGATGACATTCTGTCGGTGATCTCGGCGTCCACTGACAACATCGACATCATGCATCGGGTATTGCAGACAGCTGCGGTACGCGCACGGGTGACGGTGGATGAGCTGACGCCGGAACAGTGGCTTGAAGATTTCTACAAGAATCGAAAGGGCTCGGGCAAGGCGGCTGTCGAAGCGCGCGACACTGTTACCTGATCCGCAAGACGGCCTGCCCGAAGACTACGAGTTCCGATCAATGGAGACTGATATGAACAATACCAAGCAAACTTCCTTGCCCCGCCGCCGCGCGCCCCGTCTTGCAGCGATGACCGTGGCAGCCATGATGGCGCTCGGCACCGGCAATGTCAGCGCCTGGATTCCCGTGCAGGAGACCGGTACCAGCCTCATCCAGCACCTGCTCAATCAGATCAATACCTACAAGACTGAGGCGACCGCCTACGCGGCCAAAGCGCAGGACGCGGCCGAGTACGTCGAGCAGAACACCCGCTGGATCCGCACGCTGGAGCAGTATCGCCAGGCGCTGATCCAGGTGCAGGCGGCGGTGAACAGCTTCGGCATGCCCGACAGCGCGCCGCTGGTGCCGGTGGCACCGAACTATCTGGTTGCCGAAACCTGCGGCAAGGCGCTGGACTTCAGCCTGGAGTCCGCCTTCAAGGTGTTCGTGTTCAATCCGCAGGCGGATGTGAAGGAGCAGCAGATGCAGATCTGCGTCAACATCCGGATGATGCAGAACCGCAAGTACAACGACGCGATCGATTTCCTGACCCAGACCGTTCCGCGCATCAACAACTCCTTGACCCGCATCCTCAAGATCCGCCTGACCAACAACGATCAGGGCACCGTGCAGGGTGCCGACAGCGAATCGCTCCGCACCGCCAATGACATTGCCGCACTTGCCCAGAGCTGGGAAGCACGGATGAAGTCCTATGATGCCTATATCGAGGTCATGGAGGCCAACCAGAAGGTGGTGGCGCAGGCCGCATTGAAGGGGGACCCGACCAAGCAGCTGATCAGCGACATGGTCAAGACCACCGCACTGAAGGCCGCGCTCAGCGTCAAGTGATTGCAGGCCGCTAACACGTAGACATGCGCTGCAAAGCAATGCGGCATTTCATGCAGTAACGGAATTACCAAGGGATTGTGGAAATGACGATCAGGTGGCTGGCCAACTTTGATTTCTCAGGCGGATTGCAGGATCTGCTGGGCTACGCTGTGCGTGTCCAGTCGATCGGCGATTTCGTCTTCTTCAAGCTGATCATGGATTACCTGCGCGACAGGATCAGTGACTACGGCATCGACCTGATGGGGCGCATGATGTCCTGGGTCGGTGGCATGGCTCTGGTGCTGATGACGCTGTGGGTACTGATCCAGGGCTTCCGGATCGTCACCGGCCGCAGCCGCGACTCCATGATGGTGCTGGTGACCAATATGGCGCGCGCGGCGTTGATTGTGAGCGTTGCCACCAGCATGGCGATGTTCGGCAGCAACCTGCAGAAATTCCTCAACGAGGACGTCAAAGGCCTGATCACCCACGTGGTGACCGGCAAGGACCAGCAGCCGGAAGACCAGATCGACAAGAGCTTGGCCTGGATGCAGGTGGCGCTGTCGAGCATTGATGGCATCAAGATCCTGAATGATCCGGGGTTGCAGGCGGACAAGACGCGGGCGCTGTGGTTCATCGGCATGGGCACGGGCGGTCCGGCCGTCACCGCTGGTGCGATGTTGCTGCTCTACGAGGTCGCGCTGGCGCTGTTCATCGGCCTGGGTCCCTTGTTCATTCTGTGTCTGCTGTTCGACCAGACCAAGCAGCTGTTCCAGCGATGGCTGTTCTACGGCATCGGCACGATGTTCTCGATGGCGGTACTGGCAGCGATGGTATCGATCGCGCTGGACATGGTGATCCGTGTCTCGACCGCGTTCTGGTCCACCGCCCTGGTCAACAAGTTCCTGCTCGAAGGCGCCTCCAGCGACGGCATGACCAGCCAGGCGATGCAGCAGGGCGGCATGGGCCTGATTCTCACGACCCTGATCCTGACCGCTCCCCCAATGGCGGCGATGTTCTTCCAGGGCACCTTGGGTAGCTTCATGGCATATTCGCAGATAGGTGGCAGCCCGGTTGCTGCTGCGCCGGGACCTAATGGACAGCCGCCGGGTAGTTACAAGCCTACTGATCCCACGAGTACCGAGAGGCGCGCAGAGAGCAGTCAGTTGACGATGCCGAAGGTGGCGCCAAGTCATGATGCGCCGAGCCACACTCCCGGAGCGCTTGGAAATGCGCCCACTCGTTGACTGAAAGCGGAAGCGTTTCCGCAGAAATTGGAGAGTCGTCATATCATGCGCATGTATCCGTTCATTTTGTTGGCATCGTTTGGTGTTCTTGGCGCCTTTCTTCCAAATCTTGGTCGTGCAGAGGGCGGAAGTTGCCCTCCGGGCTTCTACCCAATTGGGGGGCAGGGCGCGAGCGGCTGCGCTCCAATTCCTGGCGGCGCTGCTGGATCAGGTGACCAGATACCCTTGCCGCCTCGGCCCACAGGCGAATGGATCAGCACTTGGGGAGCGATAGCGACCTCTCTTGCTACTTCCGAGGTGGGAATGGTCTCAGATATGCGATCTGCAGAGCTTGCTGCTTCTGAAGCCATGCGGCGGTGCGCTGGTGGTGGAGCACGGGATTGCAAGGTTACGGTATCCTACTCAAACCAATGCGTGGCATGGTTAGTTCCATCTGCTGATTTACCTGGAGCCCAATCTGCGGTTGGCCGTGCTCCAAAAAAGAGGATTGCGATTGCAGAAGCGCAGAGAAAGTGCGTGGATCCGAGTGGCAAAAAGTGCACCGTTTTTTACGCTGATTGCTCCGAGCCAGTTTTTCGAAAATTTTGAAAGTTGAGTTGACTCAATTGAAGTCTGTTCAACGGCGCCACGTTCGTGATCAGGCTCAATGCATGTGCGTTGGCTGGATGCTTATCTCAAAACGCCATGTGGGTCTGATCGATCGGGGACTTCGTGTTCTTCCGGTCGATCCTGTCGTATCCGCGCAAGAGGATTGACGAGTTCGGCATCGAATTGCTCGGCAACATCATGGCGTGGGTCGATAGCATCGCCCTGATACTGATGACCCTGTGGGTACTGATCCAGGGCTTCCGGATCGTCACCGGCCGCAGTCGCGACTCCATGATGGTGCTGGTGACCAACATGGCGCGCGCGGCGTTGATTGTGAGTGTTGCCACCAGCATGGCGATGTTCGGCAGCAACCTGCAGAAATTCCTCAACGAGGACGTCAAAGGCCTGATCACCCACGTGGTGACCGGCAAGGACCAGCAGCCGGAAGACCAGATCGACAAGAGCCTGGCGTGGATGCAGGTGGCGCTGTCGAGCATTGATGGCATCAAGATCCTGAATGATCCGGGGTTGCAGGCGGACAAGACGCGGGCGCTGTGGTTCATCGGCATGGGCACGGGCGGTCCGGCCGTCACCGCTGGTGCGATGTTGCTGCTCTACGAGGTCGCGCTGGCGCTGTTCATCGGCCTGGGTCCCTTGTTCATTCTGTGTCTGCTGTTCGACCAGACCAAGCAGCTGTTCCAGCGATGGCTGTTCTACGGCATCGGCACGATGTTCTCGATGGCGGTACTGGCAGCGTTGGTATCGATCGCGCTGGACATGGTGATCCGTGTCTCGACCGCGTTCTGGTCCACCGCCCTGGTCAACAAGTTCCTACTCGAAGGCGCCTCCAGCGACGGCATGACCAGCCAGGCGATGCAGCAGGGCGGCATGGGCCTGATTCTCACGACCCTGATCCTGACCGCTCCCCCAATGGCAGCGATGTTCTTCCAGGGCACGCTGGGTAGCTTCATGGCATATTCGCAGATAGGTGGCAGTCCGGTGGCACAGGCGCCGGGGCCGAGTGGGCAGCCGCCGGGTAGTTACTACACGCCGGATAAGCCTTCGACGAGCGGTGGCAGTCAATCGGGCGGTTCGACTTCAGTTGGGAGTAATGTCGTAGTCACGGGCAGTAACTCCACAGTCGGGTCAGGAAATTCTGATACTGGCCGTAAAGGCTTAGCTTCACATTAGGAGCCGGAAATGAAGTCAATTCGTGTCTATTCAGTTGCAGTACTCCTTCTGGGTATGGGAGTCATTGCCAGCCTGCCACAGACGGCCAGTGCGGAAGGAAGATGTCCTCCCGGTCAGTATCCAATTGGCGGTCAGGGAGTGGGTGGCTGCGCCCCCATTCCGGGAGGTAACACTGGAACGGTACCGGCGGCGCCAGTTGCAACGGGGCGCTGGATCAAAACTTGGGGCGCCATCGCTTTGGCCAAGGGCGGGGACGTAGGAGTAGCTCTTGGTAAACGAAAGAAGGGAGACGCAGCTTCTGAGTCGCTTGCTAATTGTGGACAGCGTGGGGCAACGGATTGCAAGGTTGTGTTGGCGTTCAATAATCAATGCGCTGCATTCGTATCACCCAGTGACTCAAGGTTTGGTGGCTCTACGTTTGCGCGTGCGGCTTCTGTCGATGCTGCGAGCAAAATGGCTGTGGACGCCTGCGTGAGGCAGGGAAGTAACGGTTGCAAGGTCATTTATTCTGGGTGCACCGAGCCAGAGTTTGAGAATTTCTGATTTAGGTTTTGGTTGGTTTCCTGCAGCGTGCCACGCCGGCAGAGCAGAACGCGTACCTGAAGCAGTTGCGCCGCAGAAAGCCACCAAAACCCGGTGAGCCCGTTGCTGGTCCGGAACCGGTGTGCGAGATCCAGGTCAATACCGTCTACGAGAACGCGACGAAACCGAATTGCCTGATCAGAAAGTACTGGGTGAACTGCTCACAGAACACCGTGGCCATCAGGACGAGTCTGATCCAGTGGCGCGACCGGCCAATGGAGACGGTCCCACCGGAAAAATTCGAACCGCAAGCCGAGGCGATTGCTCCCTGGCAGGTGCAACTGGTGCGGTTTGCCTGCCTCGTTGGGCCTGATCCCAAGGCCAAGGTGCCGGCGGAAATGATGAAGCACGGCTTCCTTTCCATCGGTGACTTCGGGCAATCACCTGTAGATGTCATCTGGGGCGACCTATGGAAGGACGGCAAGCGTCCAGCATTCACCTATCGGCCGACCGACGCTGAAATGGACCGCACTGTGCGTAGCCTTGAAGCGACTGTGGCGCGTGGCCAGAATGAAACCAGCAGGGCTTTGGATGAGTCGCGTCGAGCTGCCAACCGCGTGGGTCGCAACAATCTCATGGACATGTGGATCGGCAAGACAGAGCAGGAATTCGTGCGGACGTGGGGTCCACCGGATCGTGTGGAGAATGGGGCCGATGGTTCGCGCACGTTGTATCTGCATCGTGGCGAGCGTGTGCAGGGGTTGAATGCTTATGGGCATGTCGTCAGTGACGTGAATAGTCGATGCGATATCACGGTGCTGACGATGGACGGCTACGTCCGTGACTACGCCATGCAGGGGGCCGCATGCGCGCAGCAGTTGCGCTGATCGCGATTGCTGGCCGCGACGCGAGGCGACAAAGCGTGTGCAGGCTTTCCGTGCAACATCGCCCCGGCCGGACCAGGCCGTGTGTGGGGTCGCGGCGCATCCCCCGCGGCGCCATCCAACGCGGATCTGTTTGTCGGATAAGCCACCATTCACGTTAACCGCGCTTTTTCTGTGATCAAGTGCGCTTTTCATCCCAGGCCCCCTTCGACGAGCCCCGCCTCCTCGAAGTAAGCTGCGTGCGCGTCAAAATCCCGACGCATCGGTGCCATCGAACGCAGGAGCTTTTCCGTCCATGAGGACCCTGATCACCCGCGTTGCGGATGACGCTTGCCACCGTCGCGGTCGCCGTGGGCTCGGGGCTATCATCCGGCATGGCGGACGCTGGGCGCGCGTGGTGCATGGCACCGGTTCCGGCCTCCGCTCGGATACTGGCAGGACGGGATTGAAGGAGTTGCAGGGGATGGAGAAGGGGAGTGGCACGCACATGGACAATGCCCTGGCGTTCGTTCCGTCCGGCGCGAACCTGCTGGAAGCCGTACGCGGCGATCTGACCGGCAATGGTTTCCAGGACCAGCTCCTGGTGATCGACCAACCTCCTCCGGAGGGCTTGCTGCCCGGCGAGCACGGACCGAACCGGGTCCTGTTGTTGCTGCTGGGCGATGCCACGGGCCGCTGGCAGCTGGCGGCACGCAACGACAAGCTGGTGCCGTGCTCAACGCGCGGTGGCATTGCCGGTGATCCCTTCGCCTACGTGACGATTGAAGACGGCGCGTTCAGCGTGATCACCAACGGCGGCAGTCGCGAACGCTGGAGCAGCATCTACACCTTCCGCTATGCACCCGCTGAGCAGGCCTGCTGGGTACATGGGGTGCAGCGCAGGGTGGTCGACACCGAGACCGAAGCCACCCATACGCGTGACTTCTCGGCGGCCGAGCTTGGCCGGGTGCGGTTCGAGGATTTCGACCCGTCCGTCGTCGCCGACGTGAGCTTGCCCTGAGTGCCATGCCTGTGAGGAGGCGGGAGTACCCAACGATGATCGAGCAGGAGTTTCACCGTGTCACAGGATAGAGAGTCGCAGCTGTTGCGGCAGGCCACGGAGGCCGGCATGACCTCGTCCCGGGAACTGGCCAACTTCATGGCGCAGGCCGGGCATGAGTCCCGTGGCCTGAGCCGGCTCAATGAAAGTTTCAACTTCACCCGGGGCATCTCGCAGATCCCGGTGGAAGCGGCGTGGCGCAATGGCAATGGTGCGCTTGAGAGCGCCCGCCAGGAGGCGCTGCGGGGGCGGCCGGAGAATCTGGCCGAACTGATGTATGGCGGGCGCATGGGCAATGACGCGCCCGGTGATGCACTGAAGTATCACGGCCGTGGCTATCTGCCGCTGGTCGGCAAGGAGAATTACGAACGTGCCGGCAAGGCGCTGGACCTGGACCTGGTGAATCAGCCGGAACTCGCTGCGCAGCCCGAGCACGCAGGCCGTATTGCGGTCTGGCAGTGGCAGACGCGGGTACCCGAGGCGGCGCGCGAGGATGTGCGCGAAGCGACGCGTGCGATCAATGGCGGCCTGAACGGGATCGAGGCCCGCCAGCAGCGGTTCGATGTGTGGCAGCAGAAGCTGACGCCGGATGTGATGGCGCGGCTGGAGCGGGGCGAAGTCGGGGCGCCGGCCCAGCAGGCCACCATGCGCGACATGTCGCAGCCGGGTGAGCCGGGAAACGGCCTGTTCCAGGGGGCGCGCCAGCGCCTGCAGCAGATGGGGCCGCAGAGCGGATTGCGCAGTGGGCAGGAGCTGGACAATGCCGCCGGCGCACTGGCGTTGAGCGCGCAGAAGGCGGGGATGTTGCGCATCGATCATCTGCTGGTCGGCAATGATGGCCGCACGCTGTTTGCGGTGCAGGGCGCGCTGGGCGATCCGGCCATGTTGCGCGCATCGGTCGATCGCGAACAGGCGGCGCAGCAGCCGCTGGCGCAGAGCAGCCAGCAGCTTGCCGCCAGCGTTGCCCAGCAGGACCCGGCGGCTGCGCTTGCCCGCGAGCAGGAGCAGCGTTCGCGATCCCTGTAGCACCTGACGCCGGCGGGCGGGCTGCCCGCTGGCGATCTACGTACGACGCGTGGCGCCCCCGTGGCGCCGACATGGAAACCCACTTGTAAGGACACCACATGCGAATCGTTCACTCGAATGCCCGGCACGCCGCTACCCGCTGCAATGCATCTGTGCGCCGCCTGCCGCCGCTCTGGCTGCTGTCACTTGGACTTGCCGCAGCGTCGGCACAGGCTCAGGATGCAGCGGCACCCGCCGTGGAGACGCCCCCAGCTGCAGAGGCAACCGTTGACGCGCCTGCAGGGGCGGCGCCCGCTGCAGCACCCATGGCGGCCGAGGCTGTTGTCGCGGCACCGGCTCTCGATGTACCCGCTGTCGCGCCATCCCCTGCAACACCCGTGGTGGACGCGCAGCCGGAGCCCGCTGCAAACCCGACGCCCTCGCCCGCGACGGCTGCAGGGACGACCCCTGTAGCTGCACCGCCAGCCGCCGCCGAGCCAGCCGCTCCGGCGGTAGCGCCGGCACCGCCCGCATTGGTCATCGTGCCGTTGCCGCCCGAGCAGGCGACCGAGCGTGCGCTTGGCGCCCGCTGCCCGGTGGATCTGGCCGGGCGGCTGGCGACCCAGGGCGACCTGCTGATCGGCGCCTGCCAGGGCACGATGCCGGCGCATCTGGCCGCGCTGCTGGTTGCACTGCCCGAGCAGGACATCCACCTGCCGCGCAGCTGGCGCGAGCGAGAGGTACAGCAGAAGGCCTGGTTCAAGGCCGTGCCGGGCTACGGACAGCGCCCGGACTTCATCGTGCGGATGGGCGACATCTGGGTGCGTTCGCTGGAAGGGCGCGACGCCGACAGCACGTTCTATCTGGTGTCAGCGCCGTTCACCTGCAGTGACCAGGTCGCCAACCCCGATGAGTACGGCGCGGAGCCGGTACGTGTGCCAGCGGGTGGCTGCCGCGAGGCCTATGTGGGCCAGCGTGTGTACCAGGTGCGCGGGGACGCCGCGCCGAGGGATGTGACCGCCGATGCCATGCCGGCCATGCCCCAGATGACGGAGGCCGATCATGCGCGCCAGCTGTCGCGCGAGGGTCGGATCAATCTGGACCATAGCAAGTTGCAGTACGGTCCGGCCATGCGCTGGTTCGTGCAGTACCCGGAGTCGGCGCAGAAGGGCGGTCCGCGCGCCTACAGTGACTGGAGCCGCGAGCACATCGCATTCGTGGTCTGGACCGGTGATCGCTTCGAGCTGCGCGAGAAGGTGGCGCGTGCGCAGTGGCCCTGCGATCCGGTGGCACCGGGCGATCGCGCCTGTGGCGGATTCCCGGATTCCGGGCCGGATCTGTTCGTGACTGCCAATGGGTCTGGAGCGGTCGCGGCCTCCAGCCCCTGAGGTGCGCTGTAGAGGTGAAGCGGGAGCCGGAATGACCGGCTCCCGTGCTGTCCATCAGGCCTGCAGGCTGCGGGTCTGATGCTGCTGCTGTTCCAGCTGTTGGTCGCGCTCCAGTGCAAGGCGCTGGCCTGCGGCCTGCTGGTCGATGCGCTGGCTGCTCTGTTCCAGCGGTGTGTTCATCGCCACCGCCGTATCCACCGACACGCGAAGGTGGGCGGGGTCACCGCCCTGGCCCTGCACGGCGAAGCTGCGCGAAGCATCGGCATTCATCACCACGTCGTCGATGCGCTTGCCGCCTGCCGCGTGCATTTCGGCAGCAAGGCTGCCTGCCAGCTGCGTGCTCATCACGTCCGGCACGCGTCCGACGCGCACGTCCTGTGCGTGCACGCCGCGGATCGCATCGTTGAACAAGGGATTGCCAAGATGGTTGGCGTCGTCCATGCGCAGCATGCTGGTGTGATGACCGTTCTTTTCCGCTTCGCGACGTGCGGGCTCACCGGGCTGCAGCGGGCCGCGGATATGGTCGTACAGATCGACGGCGCCGCCCGGAATGCCGCGCGCCGCGCGGGTGACACCACGACGCAGTGATTCGACGTCGTCGCGGTACTCCTCGATCATCTTGGCGTTGTCTTTTGCCAGCTTCTGCGTTTCCGGGTGTTGCAGCACCGAGCCGTCGCCGAGGAAGTTGCCCAGCTTGTGCGCGCCGAACGAGCTGCCTGCTGCGACGAGCGGGCTGTCCGGGATGAGGGCGCGCATCGGGTGATTGCTGAAGCCGTTTGCGGCGAGTGTCTTGATCTCATCCGGCTTGGCATAGATGCGCACCTGGCCGAAGTGCGGCGAGGCCGAGCTGACCGGATCGGAGGCCATGACGTGGTTGATCATGGTGTTGCCGCCTTCCGGGATGCGGTAGCTGAGGCTGACCGCGCCATAGGCGTTGAAGGTCTCGCCCTTGACGTTGAAGTGGTGCGAGGTGATCTGAGCCAGGGCGCCGCCGAGGGAGTGGCCGGTGACGGTGACTTCGGGGGGGCGCTGTCCGAGATCCTGCCCCTCCTTCTTGGCGTAGGCGAGGGCGCGTTGGGTCAGCGCGATGGCATCCGGTGCCTGGACGTTGGTGCGGGCGACAACCATGCCACCATCGGTCAGGATCGCATCGCGGGCGATCTGTTCGGTGCCGCGATGTGCGACGACAATCTCGTTGGTATCGACTCGCTGGTAGATCGTTCCCTGATAACCGTTCAGTCGATTGTCGACGTGCTCGAGGATCTTGTACTCATGCCCGTTGATCGCTACGAGCTCTTCTTTGCCGGGAGCGCGTCGACCGACCGCACGGTCCTTGTACACGTCGTCGGAAATGCCCGCGTAGTCTTGGCTGCTGAGGCTCATTGGCGGACCTCATTGGCTTCAAGTGAAGCCGAGAACAGCGCATTCTGCAGTTCAGGGCGGAACTTGGTGGGGTCTTCCTGGCCGCTTGCGCCGTAGTCAGGAATCTCGTTCACGCGCGGATAGTCCGAACGAGGATAGTGGCGAGTTTCGGTCTCGCCTTTGACGAAGGGCGCTGCTTCAATGAATGAAAGGAAGCGCGTCTCGCCTTCGGCACCCGTCGCTTTCAGCATCGCGCCGGCACCGGTGAACTCCCACTTGCAGACACCGCGACCGTAGTAGTCCTCGTCCAGCATGCGATCGATGTACACGGTGCCGCGGTATTCGCCATCAGCGACCTTGCGCAGCTCCACTGGTTCCTGGCTGGTGATGCGTGCAGCCGTGCCTGTGGCCGGCTCGATGTGGCCGCACTGGTCTTCGTTGGTGACGTCGTACTGTGCGACACCTTCGACCACCGCGAAATCGCCGGGGGCGTCCTTCAGGCGCAGCACCAGTTCATAGGCCTTGCGCGGGCTGGGGTTGAGCTTTGCGAGCCCGCGCCCACCCTGGGCGACATCGGCTTCAGCAGCGGCACGTTCCTGGTTCATGGCGGTCTCCGGGTGGCAGGCGGTCAACAGAAGCAGAGCAAGGCACGGAATCATCGTGTGGCGCAATGTCGGCCTCCTTGGGGGTAGAGGTAAATGTGACACTGGCAGTTCATGGCGCGAGCTTCTGCACAGTGGTGGTGGTTGAGAACAGCGCGTCGCGCAGATCGGCGCTGTACCCCGACGGATCTTCCTCGCCACTGGCGCCAAAGTTGGCGACATTGTCGGCGCGCGGATAGATAAGGTTCGGGTAATAAAGCGTCAGAGGGGAGTCGTTCTCCATGCGTTTGTTGTCGACGAACGTCAGGAATCGCGTATCCGCCCTGCCATTCGTGGCGCGCAACATCGCACCGACACCCGTCAGCGTCCAATGGCAGGCGCCGCGCCCGTAGTAGTCCTCATCCAGCCTGCGGTCCAGGTAAAACGTACCGCGGTACTCGTTCTCGCCGATCTTGCGCAGCGTGATGGACTCTTGGCTGGTGATGCGGCCCGCAGTGCCTGTCGCGGGTAAGATCCGCCCACAATCTGCGTAGTTGCTGGCGTCATACTGGGCCACGCCCTCAACAATCGCGAACGGGCCCGGCGCGTCCTTCAGCGTCAGCACCAGTTCATAGGCCTGCTTCGGGGCCGGGTTGAGCTTGGCCAGGCCGCGTCCACCCGCGTCGACGTCACGCTCGGCATCGGCGTACGGCGAGCACGCCGCCAGCGGGAGGAGGGCGAGCAATGCCAGCAACGGCCGTCCCCTGTGTGCGCGGTGTGCTACACCCATGGCCCGATCCTGCATCGTGCGTCCATGTCCATATATCCTTCCTGGGTGGCAGGTTTCTCGATTATGGAACGTGCCGGGAGCCCTGTGCCACCCCTCGAGACGGATTTTTGACGCGCCCAGGGCGCGCCGCGTCGGCAGATCGCTTGCTGCACAGGGCATCCCATCGTCGCGTTGGCTCTGCTGCCGGACGCAGGCTCGTAGCTGAATCCGTTACGGAAATCGATCATTCACATGTCCATCACTTCACCAGAGGCGTTCTCCTTGAACTGCTCGATCCGCCCCGAAACCCGCGAAGACCACGCGGTCATCCACGCACTCACCGCGGCGGCCTTCCGTGAAGCCCCGCACAGCAGCCACACCGAGCAGTTCATCGTCGACGCGCTGCGTGCACGCGGAGAGCTGAGCATTTCGCTGGTCGCCGAGCGGCAAGGGCAGGTGGTCGGCCACATCGCCCTGTCGCCGGTGACGATCAGCGATGGCAGTACGGGCTGGTTTGGCCTGGGGCCCATCTCGGTGCTGCCCGGGTGGCAAGGGCAGGGCATCGGCGCGGCGCTGATGCACGCGGCGCTCGACGCATTGCGTGGGCAGGACGCGCACGGCTGTGTATTGCTGGGGGAGCCGGCGTATTACGGGCGGTTCGGATTCCGCGTGGAGCCGGGCCTGGTACTTCCCGGTGTTCCGCCGGAGTACTTCCAGGCGCTGTGCCTGCGGCCGCCGATGGCGCAGGGCGAGGTGAGCTATTCCACGGCCTTTGAAGCCACCGCCTGAGCGCGCGGGAGGTCAGGGCGCACGCCAGACGGTGGGCTCGGGTTGCGGCTTGGGAATGCGGTAGCCGCCGATGTGTTCAAGTGAACTGACGGCGTCACGCCAGCACACGGCTGCTACCGAAGGATGTCAGCCGTTGTACCGGAGATGGATCAGCGGATACGGGCGCCCCTGCGAATCGAGCGGTGAGCGGCCGGTTTCGACGAAGCCCATGCGCAGGTAGAAGCCAACGGCCTGCGCGTTCTGTTCGTTGACGTCGGTACTCAGCTGCGGATGCAGGGCCAGCGCGTGCTGCAGAAGTTGCCGGCCGATTCCAGTGCCGCGCACGTCCGGATCGATGAACAGTGCTTCCATGTGCGCACCGTCGATCAGCATGAAGCCTACGGGCCGATCCTGCGCATCGACGGCAACGGTCATCGGCGCCTGTGGCAGGAAAGCGGCCACTTCGGCATCGATGGCCTGGCGGTCTTCGGCGCTGAGGAAGTCGTGGGTGGCGTCGACGGCGCGACGCCAGAGGTCGACGAGGGCGGTGCCGTCGTCGGCGCGCGAGGGGCGCAGGGTGGTCATGGGTTCACCAAGGTGCTTGACTGGAATGCGCAGTATGAAGTTTTCCGGCCGCGCCTGCAGAAGCGGATTCATCCGGTGTGGCGATGGCGGATGAAGGGGCTGTAGGCTGTGGCCTCCGCGCGCAGCACCACGCCGTCCTCGAAGTCCTCGCTGTCATTGAAAGGCACGATCGGCCACTGCGTCCACTGAGCAAGTCGTTGCCGGTAGTTGCTTGCAGCCATGGTGAGCGCCTCGTCGTGCGCCTGCACGCGCTCCGGTGCCAGCCCGGAACGCACGCCGTGCACTACATGCGGTTCCATCACGTCGAAGCCGACGTAGCGCAGGCTGTACATCAACGGCCACAGCAACAACCGGGTATCACCCTCGCGGCCGTCGACGGCGCAGGCCCGTGCCGATGAGCCGGTGGTGACGCTCAGCAACGCGCGCTTGCCGCGCATCACGCCGTGCTCGTGGCGCTGGCGGCTGTTGTACATCGGCCCGTAGACCAGCACGCGGTCCAGCCAGCCCTTGAGGATGGCCGGTGCCGCGAACCACCACAGCGGGAACTGCAGGATCAGCATGTCAGTGGCCTGCAGCAGCTTCAGGTGGCGGCGCACGTCGGTGGGCAGAAAATCATGCTCGGCGCTGTGGCGTTGTTCGCGCTGGGCATCGAAGCGTTCGCGCTGCAGGCGCTGAGGATGATGGTATGCGGCTTCCAATGGATCGAAGCCTTCCGCATACAGATCGATTGCCTCCACCTGCACACCGTCACGCCGCAGCTGCTCGGCGGCCTGCGTGGCCAGATGGGCGTTGAACGAGCGGGGTTCCGGATGGGCAAGCAGGATCAGGGCGCGCATGGGGCGAGGTGTTGGTGGAGTGTGCGACCATCCTCGCGATGCCGGAGTGCCCCGGCAATTACGCACCTTGAGGTAACCATGGCCTATCCGGGCGATGTCTATGCCGCCGATTGCTCGGCACGCGATGCGCTGGCGCTGATCTCCGGCAAGTGGGTGATGCTGCTGTTGCCAGCGTTGGCGCAGGGCCCGCAACGCAACGGCGCGCTGCTGCGGAAGATCGAAGGGATCTCGCAGAAGGTGTTGACCCAGACCCTGCGGCAGCTGGAGCGCAACGGCCTGGTCGAGCGTTGCGATCTGGGCAGCAAGCCGCTGCATGTCGAGTACCGGTTGACCGAGGTTGCGCGCAGCCTGGTAGACACCCTGGCCGCGCTGGACCGCTGGGCCGAGCACAATTTCCCGGCGCTGGACGCCGCCCGCGAGCGCTTCGACGCGCGTTAGCGGCGCCTGCACGGCCCCGGGCGTACAATGCGGCCCCGGCGGCCATCCTGGCCCTGTAGACACGCGAGAACCGCCATGACCGATGCCCTGGGTGTACCGGTGCACGACGCCGATGAACACTGGATGCGCCATGCGCTGGCGCTGGCCGAGCGTGCGCAGCGCGAGTTCGACGAGATCCCGGTCGGTGCGGTACTGGTGAGCGCCGATGGCCAGCTGCTGGGCGAGGGCTGGAACCTCAACATCGCCTCGCACGACCCCAGTGCGCATGCCGAGATCGTGGCCATGCGCGCCGGTGGCACGCTGCTGGCCAACCACCGGCTGCTGGGCAGTACTTTGTACGTGACCCTGGAACCGTGCGCGATGTGCGCGATGGCGATCGTGCATGCACGCGTTGCCCGTCTGGTCTACGGCGCCAGCGACCCCAAGACCGGGGCCTGCGGCAGCGTGTTCGACCTGCTCGGCGATACCCGCCACAACCACCGCGTCGAGATCCACGGCGGGGTGCTGGCCAAGGAGGCCAGCATGCGCCTGACCAACTATTTCCGTGCCAAGCGTGGCAAGCCGCCGCTGCTGCTGGAAGACCATGCCGGCGAGGCCTGAGGGGCGAACGGGTATGATGGGCGCCTCTTTCCTTCACCGGTAGGCCGCGCGCCTGCCCAGCAACGAGGCGACACATGGCGGACAACGGCGCGGCCAACGAACGACTGATCTGGATCGACCTGGAAATGACCGGGCTGGATACCGACAACGATTCGATCATCGAGATCGCCACCGTGGTCACCGATGCCCAGCTGAACGTGTTGGCCGAAGGCCCGGAGTTCGCCATCCACCACCCGCTGGAAACGCTGGAAGCGATGGATGAGTGGAACCGCAACCAGCATCGCCGTTCAGGCCTGTGGCAGCGCGTGGTGGACAGCACCACCACCCTCGGCCAGGCCGAGGCACAGACGGTGAACTTCCTGGCGCAGTGGATCCCGGCCGGCCTGTCGCCGATGTGCGGCAACTCCATCTGCCAGGACCGCCGCTTCCTGCACCGCCAGATGCCGCGCCTGGAGAAGTACTTCCACTACCGCAACCTGGACGTGTCCACGGTGAAGGAACTGGCCAAGCGCTGGGCTCCGAACGTGGCCGCTGGCGTGGGCAAGAACAGCAACCACACCGCGCTGAGCGACGTGCACGATTCGATCGCCGAGCTGCGCCACTACCGCCAGTTCATGGGCGCGCTGTCGGGCCTGCCGGCTGCCTGAACAACGACGCCGGGCATGGCCCGGCGCTACTACCGGGTGGCATGCGAACTGGTAGTGCCGGCCGCTGGCAGGCAATCCCACGGGGTCGGCCCCTTTTCCAGCGGAAAGGGCCCTGGCCCCCGCGACGAACCGTTCAACTATCCGGCGCTAAGATCGGCGCCATGAACGAGCCCATCCTGCTTCCCCGCGACATTGCCCACGACGCCCGCGACTGGTCCGACCTGCAGCGGGCGGTGACCCTGCTGGAAGCCCCGACCCTGACTGCGCGCATGGCCAACCTGGTCGGCACGCCGCTGGAGTTCGCGGTGAAGGCGCTGCCCAAGGCGGTCTCCGGCCGCATCCACGGGGCGGTGCAGGCGGCGCTGTCCAAGTCGGCGCAGGCGGCGCTGTGGAGCATGGACAACACGCCCGGCAAGGGGGCGTCGACCCGCTGGCACAAGGTGGCCGCCGCGACCTCGGGCGCGGTGGGCGGGGCCTTCGGCTTCGCGGCCTTGTTCATCGAGCTGCCGGTGTCGACCACCATCATGATGCGTGCGGTGGCCGACGTGGCCCGCAGCGAGGGCTTCGACTTGTCCGAGTTCAGCACTCGCCAGGCCTGCCTGGAGGTGTTCGCGCTGGGCGGCAACTCGCCGCGCGATGATGCCAGCGAGACCGGCTACTACCTGGCCCGCGGCTTCACCACCGATGTGATGCGCCACCTGTCGGCCGAGTTGGCCGGGCGGGTGGTGACCGGCCGCGACCTGACCCTGGGCGTGGCGCCGAAGGAAGCCGGCAAGCTGCTGGCGAAGATGGTGGAAAAGGTGGCGGCGCGCTTTGGCGTGGTGGTGACCGAGAAATTCGCCGCGCAGGCAGTGCCGATCGTCGGTGCGGCCGCGGGTGCAACGCTGAATACCATGTTCACCGATTACTACCAAGACATGGCGCGCGGTCACTTCATCGTGCGTCGGCTGGAGTTGAAGTACGGGGAAGACGTGGTGCGCAGCTGCTATGACCGCGTGGCGCATGGCGGGGCGTTGATCGAGCCCATGCTGTAACCGGCTTCGGGGTCAGAGCCCTTTGCGTTGCAACGGGATGCGACCCCGGTTGCGCGCGGGGTCGGATCCCGTTCCGCAGGAAGGAGTTCTGACCCCCGGCCGGCCATCCTTGCCTCGGGGGAACAATTGTTTTGCCCGCGCATGCCTGTTGCGTGGCAGCAGGCATCCCCATCCTTTACGGCACTCCCCCGCAAGAGATTGCCGCCATGTTGTTCACTCCCCACCGCCTGGGCGCCTTGACCCTGCCCAACCGCATCGTGATGCCGCCGATGACCCGGTCGCGTTCTGCCGACGGCAACGTCGCCACCGCGGACATGGCTGCGTACTACGCGCAGCGTGCGAGTGCCGGCCTGATCGTCAGCGAAGGCACCCAGATCAGCCCGCAGGGCCAGGGCTATGCCTGGACCCCGGGCATCCACAGCCCGGAGCAGGTGCAGGGCTGGCGACAGGTGACCGACGCCGTGCACGCTGCTGGTGGCCGCATCTACGCCCAGCTGTGGCATGTGGGTCGGGTCTCGCACGTCGCGCTGCAGCCCGGTGGTGCCGCGCCGGTGTCGTCGTCGGCGCTGCTGGCCGAAGGTGTGAAGGTGTTTATCGACCCTGCCGGCGCTGGCCCGGAAGCGGGCGTGGGCGAGATGATCCAGCACTCGATGCCGCGCGCGCTGGCCGAGGACGAGATTCCGGGCATCATCGCCGACTATGCACAGGCCGCCCGCAATGCACTGGCCGCCGGCTTCGATGGCGTCGAGCTGCACGGGGCCAATGGCTACCTGATCAACCAGTTCATCGACTCGCAGGCCAACCAGCGCACCGACGGCTATGGCGGCTCGCTGCAGAACCGGCTGCGTTTCCTGCGCGAGGTCGTGCAGGCGGTGACGGCAGTAGCCGGTGGTGACCGCGTCGGTGTTCGTCTGGCGCCGCTGACGACGTTGCAGGGCGCGGTGGACGATACGCCGCAGGCCACCTATCTGGCCGCGGCGCACCTGCTGGGTGAGCTGGGCGTGGGTTACCTGCATATCGCCGAAGCCGACTGGGACGATGCACCGCTGATGCCGGTGGCGTTCAAGCAGGCGCTGCGCATGGTCTACCCGGGCACCCTGATCTACGCCGGCAAGTACACCGCCGAGCGCGCCGAACAGGCACTGGCTGAAGGCTGGGCCGACCTGATCGGCTTCGGTCGCCCGTTCATCGCCAACCCGGACCTGCCGGAGCGCCTGCGTCTGGGTGTGGAATTGAACCCGCCGGATCGGGCGACGTTCTTCGGCGGTGGTGCGGTCGGGTTCACCGATTACGCGACGCGGGAAGAGAGCGTCGCGGCTTGATCCTGGAGGCTGCCGGCCAGCGGCCGGCACTACCGGTGCATGGGCCATCGGTCGGCATTACCGGCGTATGGAGATGGGGTGGGTGCCGACCGTTGGTCGGCACTCCCGGTCAGGGCTTGTCGCGCACCAGTGCGTCGGCCTCGACCACGCCGCCATCCTTGCCATGCAGGTACAGGTGCATGTCCTGCTGCGGATACGGGATGTTGATGCCGGCCTTGTCGAAGCCAAGCTTGAGCTGTTCCAGCAGCGTGACCTTGGTACCGAACCAGTCGGCCGACTTCACGTAGCAGCGGATGCCAAGATTGATCGCGTGCGCGCCCAACTCATACACCACCACGTCCGGTGCCGGTGTCTGCAGCACGCGCGGGTCGGCCTTCATCAACGCCAGCGCGGTGTCGCGCGCCAGCTGGATGTTGTCTTCATAGCCGATGCCCACCACCAGTTCGACGCGGCGGGTTGGCTCGGCGGTGAGGTTGATGATCGGCGCAGCGGTGATCAGCGTGTTCGGAATGGTGGTGTGCTGGTTGTCGGCACCGGTGATGACGGTCTGGAAGATGCGTACTTCGCGCACCGTGCCGGTCTGTCCGGCCACTGTCACCACATCACCAACGCGGAAAGGACGCAGTGTCACCAGCATCACGCCCGAGGCGATGTTGGACAGCGAATCCTTCAGCGCCAGGCCCACCGCCAGGCCGGCGGTGCCGAGCACGGCCAGCAGCGGGGTGATCTGCACCCCCAGCGTGCCGATTGCCAGCACCACCACGATCACCAACGACGCGGCGTACACCACGTTGCGCAGGAAATTGCCCAGCATCGGGTCCACGCCCATGCGCGCGGTGGCGCGTGGCATCGCATTGGACAGGCGTCGTGCCACCCACATGCCGACCAGCAGCACCACGATCGCGGCCAGCAACGGTACGCCGTAGGTTTCCAGCAGGCGCTCCCAGTCGAGCGAATGGAACCAGGGCGTTGCGGCGGGGGCGGGTGCGGCGGCGGCGATCATGCGGAAATCCTTTGCTGCGGGAGAAGTCTGCGCGGGGCAGGGCGTACGTGGACGCCAGAAACACGAAGCCCCGCAGAGGCGGGGCTTGCGTGCAGCAGCAGTATGGGCCGACGCCGATGAACACGACGTCAGCCCATCACGGCATCAGCCGTTGGCCTTCAGCTTGGCCAGACGCAGCCAGGTGTCGACCACGGTGTCCGGGTTCAGCGACACCGACTCGATGCCTTCCTGCATCAGCCACTCGGCCAGATCCGGATGATCGGACGGGCCCTGGCCGCAGATGCCGACGTACTTGCCCTTGGCACGTGCCGACTTGATCGCCATCGACAGCAGCTTCTTCACTGCCGGGTTACGTTCGTCGAACAGGTGCGCCACGATCGACGAATCGCGGTCCAGGCCCAGGCTGAGCTGGGTCAGGTCGTTGGAGCCGATCGAGAAGCCGTCGAAGATCTCCAGGAACTCATCGGCGAGCAGTGCGTTGGACGGCACTTCGCACATCATGATGATCTTCAGGCCGTTCTCGCCCTGCTTCAGGCCGTTCTGTTCCAGCACCTCGATGACCTTGCGGCCTTCTTCCAGGGTACGCACGAACGGAATCATGACCCACAGGTTGTCCAGGCCCATTTCGTTGCGCACGCGCAGCACGGCCTTGCATTCCAGCGCGAAGGCGGCCGAGAAGCTCGGGTCGACGTAACGGCTGGCGCCGCGGAAGCCGATCATCGGGTTCTCTTCGTGCGGCTCGTAGTTGCTGCCGCCGATCAGGTTGGCGTACTCGTTGGACTTGAAGTCCGACAGGCGCACGATCACGGCGTTCGGGGCGACCGAGGCGGTGAGGGTGGCGATGCCTTCGGCCAGGCGGTCCACGTAGAAGCTGACCGGATCACCATAGCCGGCGATCTTCTCGTCGATCTTCTTCTTCGTCGCTGCGTCCTGGCGGTCGTATTCCAGCAGCGCATTCGGGTGGATGCCGATGTGGCTGGCGATGATCATTTCCAGGCGGGCCAGGCCGATGCCGGCGTTCGGCAGCTGGCCGAAGTCGAAGGCACGTTCCGGGTTGGCCACGTTCATCATGATCTTCAGCGGTGCCGGCGGCATGTTGCCCAGATCGGTGGTGGTGCGCTCGAAGCCGAGCTTGCCTTCGTAGATGAAGCCGGTATCGCCTTCAGCGCAGCTGACGGTGACCAGCTGGCCATCTTCGATGACCTTGGTGGCGTTGCCCGAACCGACCACGGCCGGCACGCCCAGCTCGCGCGCGATGATCGCGGCGTGGCAGGTGCGGCCGCCACGGTTGGTGACGATGGCCGAAGCGCGCTTCATCACCGGCTCCCAATCGGGATCGGTCATGTCGGCGATCAGCACGTCGCCCGGCTGCACGCGGTTCATGTCATCCAGCGTCTTGACCACGCGGGCCACGCCCGAGCCGATCTTGGCACCGACGGCACGGCCTTCGGCCAGCACGTTGCCGCCCTTTTCAGTCAGCGCGAAGCGCTCGATCTGGGTGGCATGGCTGCGCGACTTCACCGTTTCCGGGCGCGCCTGCACGATGAACAGCTTGCCGCTGACACCGTCCTTGGCCCACTCGATGTCCATCGGGCGGCCGTAGTGCTTTTCGATGACCAGTGCCTGCTTGGACAGTTCCTGCACGTCCTCGTCGCTGATCGAGAAGGTGTTGCGCAGTTCGACCGGGGTGTCCTCGATCCTGACGCGCTCACCCGGAACATCCGAATACACCATGCGGATCGCCTTGCTGCCGAGCGAGCGGCGCAGGATCGCCGGCTTGCCGGCCTGCAGGGTGGGCTTGTAGACGTAGTACTCGTCCGGGTTGACCGCGCCCTGCACGACCATTTCGCCCAGGCCGAAGGACGAGGTGACGAACACCACGTCGCGGAAGCCGGACTCGGTGTCCAGGGTGAACAGCACGCCGGAGGAACCGACGCCCGAACGCACCATCAGCTGCACGCCGGCGGACAGGAACACGTCCTCATGCTTGAAGCCGTGGTGCACGCGGTAAGCGATGGCGCGGTCGTTGTACAGCGAGGCGAACACTTCCTTGACCTTGTGCACGACGTCGTCGGCACCGGTGACGTTGAGGAAGGTTTCCTGCTGGCCGGCGAACGACGCATCCGGCAGATCCTCGGCGGTGGCCGAGGAACGCACGGCCACGGCCACGTCGCCGCCGCCGTTGTCGGCGCTCAGCTTGGCGTAGGCGGTGCGGATGTCCTGGTCCAGCTGCGGCTGCAGCGGAGCGTCGATCACCCAGGTGCGGATTTCCTTGCCGGCGGCGGTCAGCGCGTTGACGTCCTCGACGTCCAGCGTGGCCAGCTTGTCGAAGATGCGCTTGGACAGATCGTTGTGCGCGATGAAGTCCTTGAAGGCTTCAGCGGTGGTGGCATAACCGCCCGGCACCGAAACGCCCAGACCGGCGAGGTTGCCGATCATCTCGCCCAGCGACGAATTCTTGCCGCCTACGCGGGCCAGATCGGCCAGACGCAGTTCGTGCAACCACAGGATGTTCTCGTTCAAGCGCGATGCTCCGTTTGGCCATCGCCCGAGGCGGGCTGAGTGGCCGCGTCCGTAGGAAGAAGCCGATATGATGCCGGGCAGAGCACCGTCGGCACAAGCTTGTGCTGGCGGCCTTTTTAAGCTTCGTAGGGGGTAAAAGCGCGCATGTCGACCATCCGTCCGGTGTTCTACGTTTCCGATGGAACCGGTATCACCGCTGAAACCATTGGGCATAGCCTGCTTACCCAGTTCTCCGGGTTCAGCTTCATTACCGACCGCATGTCGTTTGTCGACGACCCCGAAAAAGCGCGTGAAGCCTGTGCCCGGATCCAGGCGGCGGGGGAGCGGTACCAGGTCCGGCCGATCGTGGTGAACTCCTGCGTGGACCAGAGCCTGAGCCTGATCCTGGCCGACAGCGGGGCGTTGATGCTGGATGTGTTCGCGCCGTTCATCGAGCCGCTGGAGCGTGAACTGGCCAGCCCGCGCCTGGCCCGGGTCGGCCAGGCCCACGGCATGGTCGATTTCGACACCTACCACCGTCGCATCAACGCGATGAACTTCGCCCTGACCCATGACGACGGCATCGCGGTGAACTACGACGATGCCGACGTGATCCTGGTGGCGGTGTCGCGCGCCGGCAAGACGCCCACCTGCATCTACCTCGCCCTGCATTACGGGGTGCGCGCGGCCAACTACCCGCTGACCGACGAAGACCTGGAAAGCGACCGCCTGCCGCCGCGGCTGCGTGCCTACCGGCGCAAGCTGTTCGGCCTGACCATCGACCCCGACCGCCTGCAGCAGATCCGCCAGGAGCGCCGCCCGAACTCGCGCTATGCCAACCTGGACACCTGCAAGCGCGAGGTGGCCGCGGCCGAGACCATGTTCCGCATGGAGCGGATCCCGACCCTGAGCACCACGCATACCTCGATCGAGGAGATTTCCAGCAAGGTGCTGGCCACGCTGGGGCTGCAGCGCGAGCTGTATTGATCCGTGCGCCACGACCAACGGTCGTGGCCTACCTGGGGGGGGCGGGCGTTGCCCCTCCTCCGCGGTGGGTATCGACCGTTGGTCGATACCGAGCCCCTTTGGTCGGGACGATCCCGCCCCCACGTTGAAGCACCAACGTGTAGGATCGACCCATGGCCCAAGCCTCGCCCCGCACCGAACGCATTCCCCGCCTGAGCCGGCTCAGCTGGCTCATGGGCCTGTACGCGGAAAACTACCGCCATCTCGTGCGCCTGTTCGAACCGGCCGGACTGGTGGCGGGCAGCTACATTTCCTCGATCGGCGACGGCCTGGATGTCCGCCTGGACGTGATCGAGTGCCACCGCTACACGGTGGAACTGCGCCTGACCTACGACCTGGCCGACCCGGTCACCGGTGAGCCGGATCCCTCGGCATATGTGCGCCTTTACCGTGACGCGCGCCAGGCCGAGACCACCCACTGCTACGTCGGTCGTCGCTGGCAGGACACCATGGGCCTGTATCCGCCGCCGGCGGAGCTGATCAGTCACCGCATGCGGATGAACACCTTCCTCGGCAAGTGGCTGGAATACCTGGCCGAGCGTGGCCACGGTGTCGCCACCCTGCGCCGCGATCCCGACGGCGCCGGCACGCCCGCCGAGCGCCGCCTGTCGCTGGTGCGCTGATCGGCCATAATCCACGGCTGACCTGCCGCTGGATGCTGCCCCATGCCGTATACCCCGATCGTCGCCACCCTGGGCTATGTGCTGTCGCCCGATCGTCGCCAGGTGCTGATGATCCACCGCAACACCCGGCCCGGTGACCATCACCTGGGCAAGTACAACGGGCTGGGCGGCAAGATCGAAGCGGACGAGGATGTGGCGGCCAGCATGCGCCGCGAGATCGCCGAGGAAGCCGGCATCCACTGCACCGGCATGCACCTGCGCGGCACCATCAGCTGGCCGGGCTTCGGCAAGCACGGCGAGGACTGGCTGGGCTTCGTGTTCGTCATCGATGGATTCGAGGGCACCCCGCACGGCGGCAACCACGAGGGCACGCTGGAGTGGGTGGACCTGGACAAGCTGGACACGCTGCCGATGTGGGAGGGCGACCGCAACTTCCTGCCGCTGGTGTTCGACGCCGACCCGCGCCCGTTCCACGGCGTAATGCCGTACAAGGACGGTCGCATGGTCAGCTGGTCCTACAGTCGACTGTGACCCGACGAATCGGGTGGGAGCCAACCTTTCGGGTAGCTGCCACCCTTGGTTGGCACGCTCCCCTGGCTGGTTAATACCCGGGCAATATTGACTCTCGCAAATTACCCGGGCAATATTCGCGCATCACCTCTGATGCCATTGCCATGCCTGCGTCCCGACTTCCTCCCTTCAGCTGTTTCGACGGCCATCGCCTGGTCGCTTCCGGTACCCCGGAAGTTGCTGCGCTGGCGTTGAAACAGCTGCGTGCCGACAACGCCGCCGGTCCGCTGCTGGTGTTCGACAACGCCAGCGGCCGAACCCGCGATTTCGACACGCGCGGCAGCGACTCAGAACTGCTGGCGCGGGTGACCGAGGCGTTTCCCGCCGCCATGGAGGCGGAGGCCGACGCCACTGCCGAAGATGCACCCGCAACCCCGCGTGGCCGTGGCCGCCCAAAGCTGGGCGTAGTCGCCCGCGAAGTGACGCTGTTGCCGCGCCATTGGGCGTGGCTGGCCGAACAGCCGGGTGGGGCCTCCGTGGTGCTGCGCAGGCTGGTGGAAGCGGCCAGCCGTGCCGGTGCCGACAAGGACCGGCAGCGCCGCCACAGCGAGCGCGCCTATCACTTCCTGCAGGCCATCGCCGGTGACCTGCCGGGCTTCGAGGAGGCCATCCGCGTGCTGTTCGCCCACGACCGCACGGGCCTGGAAGCGGCGCTGCATTCCTGGCCCGAGGACGTGCGTGACCACGTCCTGCGCCTGGCCTTCGAAGACGCTGACGGCTGAGCCATCGCGCCGTTGCTGAGCGACGGCGTCATCTGATCGCGGGCCGCGGCCCGCTTCCCCTGTGCTTGCTTTGCTGGCGGAAACGCCGGGCAGGGCGGCGCCTTGCCCAGAGAACCCCATGAGCACCCCTGTACATCCGATACCTCCGGCAGCACCCCCGCTGTGGCGCACCTACCTGACGCTGCTGCTGCCGATGCTGCTGACCAATGCGCTGCAGCTGGCCGCAGGCACGCTGGACAACATCTATCTTGGCCACCTGCTTGGCACACAGGCGGTGGCTACGGCCGCCGCGTTCTTCCCGGTCTTCTTCCTGCTGCTGGCCCTGGTGATGGGCCTGGCCACGGGCGCAATGGTGTTGATCGGCCAGGCCTGGGGCGCGGGCCGGCCGCAGCAGGCACGCGCGGTGGCTGGCAGCGCGGTGGCGCTGATCCTGCTGTTGTCGGCGCTGGTGATGGTCCTGGGCGGCGGTTTCGCGCCACAGCTGCTGGTGGCGCTGGGTACGCCGGCAGCGGTCCTCAGTGAGTCCATCGTCTATGCACGCGTGCTGCTGCTGGCGGCCCCGGCGTTCTTCCTGCTGTGGCTGACCACCGCCGTGAGCCGTGCAGTGGGCGATGCGACGTCGCCGCTGCATGCGCTGCTGCTGGCCACGGCGGTCGGCCTGCTGTGCACGCCGCTGCTGATCCTGGGCGGGGCCGGCCTGCCGCAGCTGGGTTCGGCCAGTGCGGCCGTATCCGCGGCGTTCGCGTCGCTGCTGGCACTGGCCTGGTTGCTGTGGCGCTGGCGTCGGCTGGGACATCCGCTGGCGCCGGGCCGTGACCTGTTGCGCGCCATCCGTTTCGATGGCGCGATCATCCGCGCGATGCTGCGCATCGGCGTGCCGTCTTCATTGCAGATGCTCAGCCTGGCCATTGCCGAGATCGTGTTGCTGGGCTGGATCAACCGCTACGGCTACACGGCCACGGCTGCCTACGGTGCGGTCAACCAGTTGATGAGCTGGGTGCAGCTGCCGGCGATGTCACTGGGCATTACCGCCACCATCCTCGCGGCGCATGCGATGGGCGCGGGGCGTACGGCACGGCTGCCCGCCATCGCCCGCACCGGCGTGCTGCTTGGACTGGCGATGCTGAGCGCGGTGGTGCTGCTGGTGATGGTGCTGGCGCCCTGGCTGACTGCGCTGATCCTGGTGACGACCGAAGCGCGCGAACTGGCCACGCTGCAGTTGCGCACGGTGGCGTGGGGCGTGCTGGCGATGGGAGGCAGCACCGTGCTGGTCGGGGTGATGCGCGGCAGCGGCACGGTTTTGCTGCCCTCGTTGCTGGGCATGGCGGCGGTACTGCTGCTGGAGCTGCCGCTGGCGATGTGGTTGCAGGCGCGGCATGGGCTGGCCGGCGTGTGGTGGGCGTGGCCGCTGGGGTTGCTGGCGATGCTGGTAATGCAGGTGTTCTGTTTCGCGCGTTGGCGACGACGGGTGCAAGGCGGGTAATACCGACCGCTGGCCGGCAACCCGGAACGGTTGGGGCAGCCGGCCAGCGGCCGGCTCTACCACGCGGTCGGATCGTTGCCGTCGCGGCGGCTGCGGTGGGCTGGCCATTGGTGATGCAGGTGTTCTGTGTTGCTCGTTGGTGGCGCGTGCAGGTTGGGTAGTGCCGGCCGCTGGCCGGCAACCCGGAACGGTCGGGGCAGCCGGCCAGCGGCCGGCTCTACCACGCGGTCGGATCACAGCCGTTGCGGCGGCTGCGGTGGGCTGGCCATTGGTAATGCAAGTGTTCTGTGTAGCTCGCTGGCGGCCGGTGCAGTCCGGGTAGTGCCGGCCGCTGGCCGGCAATCCGGAACGGCCGGGGCAGCCGGCCAGCGGCCGGCTCTACCACTTCAGCGCCGCTGTGCCAGCAGCAGGTGGAAGTGCTTGTCGCGGGTCTGGCCGTCATTGCCGCTTGCGGTTTCGCGGTGGCTGCGCCAGGCCGAGACGCGGAAGCCGGATACCCGCAGGGCCAGCTCCACCGCGTCCAGTTCATGCAGCTGGAAGTCGGTGGCGAACGGCAGGCTGCGCATGAAGGCGGCATCGCCAAAGGCCAGGCACAGGCGGCCGCCCCGGCGCAGCACCCGCGCCAGCTCGTCCAGCACCGGGGCCAGGTTTGGCCAGAAGTACAGGGTATTGACCGCCAGCGCCGCATCCATCGAGGCATCGCTGACCGGCAGGGCATGGGCGTCGCCGAGGCGCAACGTGGCACGGTCGCCCAGCCCGGCGGCGCCCAGGCGCTGATTGCCGGCCTCGACCATGGCAGCGGACAGTTCGATCCCCAGGTACTGGCTGTCGGCGGCGTGCAGAAGCTCGGGCGCGAAGGCGGCGTTGCCGGGACCGATCTCCAGGATGCGTTCGCCTGCCGACACCGCCAGCAGGCCGATCGCCGCGCGGTTGAGCGCGCCGTTGCTGCGATTCATTGAATCGGCCACCGCCAGTGCGGCGTCGCCATGGGGCTGCCGCAGCTGCGCGGCCAGGGAGGAGGCATCCAGCATCGTCATCGTCGTCCGTCGGTGGGTTTCGGACGTGGCGGCGGCGGGCCCGCCGGTGACCATAGCGCCGACTCTGCGGCTTGGGAAGTAGGGAAACCCCGCGGAAGGGTGATGAGGAAATGTCCACCGTCGCAGTCGGTGAGATCTGGTTGTCCACAGGGGGTGTGGATTACGCGTGGGCAACTTTGTGGATAAGCCGCGACAGGCGCCACCCCCCTAGGCTGTCAAGATGGGTGGCGAAAAATTCACCGCCGGTGACGACGGGTGAGGGAGCGGTGAAGGATCGGCCCCGCCAGCGCTGTCGCCAGCGGCGGCGCTCGCGGTAACCTGTGGGCCTTGATGCTCCGTGAGACCCCATGAAACGTCACTTCTCGATGCTGCGCGAATTCCAGCTGGCCGACTGGTTCACCCTGGCCAATGCTTTCTGCGGCACCGGTGCGGTGTTTGCCGCGATGCGCTTCCTGCAGGATGGCGAGCGCGGCTACCTGCTGTTCGGCATGGCGCTGATCCCGCTGGCCTTCATCTTCGACGCCCTCGACGGGCGCATCGCGCGCTGGCGCAAGTCCAGCTCGACCCTCGGCCGCGAACTGGACTCGCTGTCCGACGTGATCTCCTTCGGCGTGGCACCGGCAGCGCTGGCGTATGCGTGCGGCATGCAGGGCGGCTGGGACTGGCTGGTGCTGAGCTACTTCGTCTGCTGTGGCGTCAGCCGCCTGGCACGCTACAACGTCACCGCCGAGGCGCTGGCCGGCGACGAGGGCAAGGTCGCGTATTTCGAGGGCACCCCGATCCCGACCAGCCTGCTGCTGGTGATCGTGCTGGCGATCGCCGCCGGTACCGATGCCATCGGTCAGAACATCTGGTTCGGCCAGTGGCAGATCGGCCCGTGGCAGCTGCACCCGATGGTGCTGTTGTTCGCCCTGTCCGGGTCGCTGATGATCAGCAAGACCCTGCGTATCCCCAAGCCATGAGCCAGCCCTGCGGAGGCCTGCGATGACCAGCTCGGCCCACGACGCCGGCAGCAGTGATTTCGAAACGCTGGCCCGGCAGTACTTCGGCGCCTGGGGCGATGCCCTGCGCCATGCGAGCACGCCCGGCGCACCGGCCGGTGACGATCCCGGCAGCTGGCAGCGGTTGTTCGACTGGTGGGGCCAGCTGCTGCCCGAACAGGCGCATGGCGCGCCGGAAGATGCCGTGCGCCGGTTCCGCGAACAGGCGGGCAGCTGGTACGGCACCATGCAGGAAGTCGCCGCACGGTTTGCCGGCCGCGACGCCAGTAGTGCCGACGTCGCCCAGGCCTGGCGCGAAGCGGTGCAGGGGCAGGGTGACGGCATGCTGCAATGGATGCTGCAGGGCGCCCGTGGCAGCACCCACGCCGGCGCCGCGGTTCCGGAGTTCGCCGCCTGGCTGCAGCAGTTCCAGCTGCAGGCCGGCCCGTGGCTGCAGAGCCCGGCGTTCGGGCCCGGCCGCGAGCACCAGGCGCGCTGGCAGGCCCTGCTGCGTGCGCAGGAGGAATACCAGCAGCATTCGCGCGCATACGTCGATCAGATCAAGCAGGCGCTGGACGAGGCCTTCGCACTGTTCGAGCAGCGGCTGGCCGAGCACGAGCAGCCCGGCAGCCAGCTGACCAGTGCCCGCGCGATGTTCGACCTGTGGATTGAAGTGGCAGAAGAGGCCTACGCCAAGGTCGCCATGTCCGAGCCGTTCCAGCAGGTGTACGCCGCGCTGGGCAACGCACAGATGCGGCTGCGCGCCGGCCTGCAGCGCGAGGTGGAACAGATGAGTGAACGGATCGGCCTGCCGACCCGCAGCGAGATGGACGCCGCACACCGCCGCATCGCCGAGCTGGAGCGCAGCCTGCGTCGCCTGCAGGCACAGGTGGTGGCCATGGCCGGTACGGGCGAGGTCGATCCGGTGGCGCAGCCGGCACCGGCGAAGGTGAAGCCTGCCCCGCGCAAGGCCGCGAAGAAGGCCGCGCCGGCAAAGAAGGCTCCTGCGAAAAAGGTGTCTGCGAAGAAGGCGCCCGCGAAAAAGGCTGCACCTCGCACTTCCACGCGGGCGCGTGACCGATGAAAGGACCGCTGGGCTTCAACGCCGATGACCTGATGCAGGAAACCCTGGCCATGCAGCGCAAGCTGATGGAAGGGCTGAAGCTGCTGCCACAGGTGGAAGACGTGGACTATGGCGTGACCGCGCGCGAGGAAGTCTGGCGCGACGGCAAGGTGGTGCTGTACCGCTTCGTCGGCGAGCAGGCGCCGACCCGGCGCTCGCCGCTGCTGATCGTCTATGCGCTGGTCAACCGGCCGTACATGGTCGACCTGCAGGCCGATCGTTCGCTGGTGCAGAAGCTGCTGGCGCTGGGCCAGGATGTCTACGTGCTGGACTGGGGCTACCCGGATCGCTCGGAGCGCTTCCAGACCCTGGAGGACTACCTGCTGCGCTACATCGATGGCGCGGTGGATGCGCTGCGCGCGCGCAGTGGTGGCCCGGTCGACCTGCTCGGCATCTGCCAGGGCGGCGTGTTCGCGCTGTGCTACGCCGCGCTGCGCCGGCAGAAGCTGGGCAAGCTGATCACCATGGTCACCCCGGTTGATTTCCAGACCGCCGACAACATGCTCTCGCACTGGGCGCGGCAGGTGGACGTGGACCTGCTGGTGGATACGCTGGGCAACATCCCGGCCGACCTGATGAATGCCAGTTACCTGATGCTCAAGCCGTTCCGCCTGAACGTGCAGAAGTACGTCGGCCTGCTCGACATCCTCGATGACAAGGCGGCGCTGGAGGATTTCCTGCGCATGGAGAAGTGGATCTTCGATTCACCGGACCTTGCGGGCGAGGCGTTCCGCGACTTCATCAAGCAGTTCTACCAGGGCAACGGGCTGGTGAACGGCACAGTGCGGATCGGCGAGGAAGCGGTGGATCTGTCGCAGGTGACCTTGCCGGTGCTGAACATCTATGCCGAGCAGGACCATCTGGTGCCGCCGGATGCCTCGCGCGCAATGCGTGGACGCCTGGGCACCGAGGATTACACCGAGTCCAGTTTCCGTGGCGGCCATATCGGCATCTACGTGTCCGGCCGCGCGCAGCGCGAAGTGCCGGCCACGATCGATGGCTGGCTGAAGGCGCGCGACCTGTAGAGTCGAGCCATGTTCGACTGACTTGGGGGGATGATGACGTACCGGATTTGGTTGATTCTTGCGGCCCTGCTGGCAGCGCCCCTTGCCCACGCCGCACCCAGTGCGGATGCACGGCGGGAGATCGCCCAGCTGATCTCCAGCCTGGACGGCTCCCAATGCCGGTTCCAGCGCAATGGCAGCTGGTACGACGGCAGCGATGCGCGCGCGCACCTGCAGCGCAAGTACGACTACCTGCTGAAGAAGGACATGGTGGACAACGCCGAGCAGTTCATCGAGCGCGCCGCCAGCCAGAGCAGCATGAGCGGCAAGCCCTATCGCATCCAGTGCCCGGGGCAGCCTGAACAGACGGCAGCGGCCTGGTTCGGTGCACGCCTGCAGGCATTGCGTCACCGCACGCCGTAGACACGGCCCGGGTGTAGAGTCGAGCCATGCTCGACTGGTTCTGTCCGCAAGCCGAGGAGACGCCGCCATGAACACCACGCCCAAGACGCTGTCGCGCTCGCTGAACGACCGCATGATTGCCGGCGTGATGGGCGGCATCGCCCACCGCTTCGGCTGGAACCCCACGCTGGTGCGGATCGTGTTCGTGCTGGTCTCGATCGGCTCGGCGGCTTTCCCCGGCATCCTGGTCTACCTGATCCTCTGGTTGCTGATGCCGAACGAGGCCGATTGAAGACGGCTCCGGAGCCCTGGCCGGTCTGGCTGCGCGCGCTGCAGGTGCTGGGCGCGGCATGGGCGTCCCCCAATTCCCTGCTCGGCCTGATCGGTGGCCTGGCCGGCATGCTCGGCGGCGCGACGCTGCGTTGGAGCGGGCGGGACTGCGCCCTGGTGTTCGACCGCTGGCCGTGGGGGCCGGGCGGGGCGATCACGCTGGGCAATGTGATCCTGCATACCGGCCATGACCTGGGCATTTCCTGCCGCACCTATGCGCACCAGGCCGGGTGGGGCGTGGAGCCGCTGATCCGGCTGGACGACCACGAGCGCGCGCACGTTTACCAGTACATGGTGCTGGGGCCGCTGTACCTGCCGGTGTACCTGCTGTGCGGCGGGGTGAGCGCGCGCAATCCGTTCGAGCGCGCGGCGGATCATTTCGCCCGGTTCGGGCGTGGCTGGTGGCCGTAGGTTCCAGCCAACGGCCCAGCCCCTCGTGGCTTGGTCGCGGAATGCCTGCTTCCTGGGGGCTGGCCGGGTGGGTGGGGCTGGCGGGGACGCCGTGAACCCATCCATGGGGGCTTAGCCGCGGCATCCATGCCGCGGATACCCCGCCAGCCCCACCCACCCGGCCGCTGACAGTTTCCGTGCGCGCCAGGCCACGGAAGAGAATAAAGAACAGCAGAAGCGGGTCGCGCGCTGCGCTTGCTCGTGAGCCGAACATGGGCTCGGCTCTACAAAAAGCGGCCAGCCAGGCTGCTTTTGCTTTTGATCTTCCTTTTTCTTTTCCGTGGCTGGACGCGCACGGAAACTGTCAGGGGTCGGTCGGGATGGGGTCGCGGGACCGTTGGCGCCATGGATGGCGCCATCGAGCCCCCCATGGATGGGTTTACGGCGTGTCCCGCGAACCCATCCCGCCCGGCCCAATCGCATGAAGCGCATTCCGCGACCAAGCCACGAGGGGCTGCGCCGTTGGCTGGAAACCCCCGATTCGTTAGTCGGAAGTTAAAGATCCGTAAGCATTCTGCTGCGATCCCGCAGTCATCTGCATGCAACCGATCGTCATTAGCCTTCGTGACGTTCCAGTCAGGTTCGACGCGGTAAGCTCTCCCTCGATGAGCTCGCAGCATCGCTCATCGAGTGCAGTACGCAGTAGCAATTTGGAGGAATACATCACATGGCAATCGTTCTTTATGTCGGTGGTAGCAAGGATGGCGAGAAGGGCGTGGTGCCCTACGGCTTCAGCAAATCCCGCGCCGACACCGCGCTGGGGCCGGAGTTCTACACGGAGCGGTTCATGGAACTGCAGGGTGTCGGCAAGGTCCGCCTGATGGCCCTGGAAAGCATGCGTGACGACATCGTCATGCAGCGCGCCGCCCGCCACTACCGCTGACCTTCGCAACACGCGGCAGGGCGCGCCCACCATCGTGCGCCCGCGCCGGCATCCCAGCCCCGGGCCAGTCCGAGCCCTCTCTTCGCCAGGATGCCGGCGTCCACTCCGGCCCCGCCGCTGAACCTCGCCCCCTGTCAATGCCTTGTCCGGCTCCGTCGTGGATTGCCAGAATGGGGTCTTCCCGAAACGCGGCACAGACCTGAAGCAATGCACGACGCCAAGAACGCCCAGAGCGCGCTCGCCCAGCAGATCGCCCAGACCATCGCCGACGAGATCGGCGCCCAGTCCGCCCAGGTACGTGCCGCCGTCGGCCTGCTCGACGAAGGCGCCAGCGTTCCGTTCATCGCGCGCTACCGCAAGGAAGTGACCGGGGGCCTGGACGACACCCAGCTGCGCAACCTGGAAGTGCGCCTCACCTACCTGCGCGAACTGGAAGACCGGCGCGCGGCGGTGCTGGCCAGCATCGGCGAGCAGGGCAAGCTCAGCGACGAACTGCGCAACGACATCCTGGCAGCCGATACCAAGAGCCGGCTGGAAGACCTGTACCTGCCGTACAAGCCCAAGCGCCGTACCCGCGCCCAGATCGCCCGCGAGGCCGGTCTGGAGCCGCTGGCCGACGGCCTGCTGGTTGACCCGACGCAGGACCCGCAGGTCTTTGCCGCCGGTTTCGTCGACACCGACAAGGGCGTGGCCGACACCAAGGCCGCGCTGGAAGGCGCCCGCGCGATCCTGATGGAGCGCTGGGGCGAAGATGCCGCGCTGGTTGGCGAACTGCGCACCTGGCTGGGCGAGACCGGCGTGATCCGCGCCCGCGTGGCCGAGGGCAAGGAAACCGAAGGCGCCAAGTACCGCGATTATTTCGAGCATGCCGAGGCGCTGGCGAAGATTCCATCACACCGCTTGCTGGCGCTGTTCCGTGCGCGCCGCGAGGAGATCCTGTTCCTGGAACTGGACCCGGGCAGCGATGCCGAGGCCGGCCACCAGTACGCCGAGGGACGCGTGGCGCGCAAGGCCGGCATCGCCGACCAGGGCCGTGCCGCCGACCGCTGGCTACTGGATGCCTGCCGCCTGACCTGGCGCGCCAAGCTGCACACCCATCTGCTGCTGGACCTGTTCAACCAGGCCCGCGAAAAGGCCGAAGCCGAAGCCATCGCGGTGTTCGGCGACAACCTGAAGGACCTGCTGCTGGCCGCACCGGCCGGCCCGAAGACCGTACTCGGGCTGGACCCGGGCATCCGTACCGGCTGCAAGATTGCCGTGGTCGATGCCACCGGCAAGCTGGTCGCCACTGACACCATCTACCCGCATGAGCCGCGTCGCCAGTGGGAGCAGTCGCTGCAGACGATCAAGCAGCTGTGCGCCAAGCACAACGTGGAACTGATCGCGATCGGCAACGGCACTGCCAGCCGTGAAACCGACAAGCTGGCCGGCGAAGCGATCAAGGCTGTCGCCAACCCGAAGCTGCAGAAAGTGGTGGTCAGCGAGGCCGGTGCGTCGGTGTACTCGGCGTCCGAGTTCGCGGCCAAGGAGTTCCCGGGGCTGGACGTGTCGCTGCGTGGCGCGGTGTCGATCGCGCGCCGCCTGCAGGATCCGCTGGCCGAACTGGTGAAGATCGAGCCCAAGGCGATCGGCGTTGGCCAATACCAGCACGACGTGGACCAGTACCGCCTGGCGCGGGCGCTGGATGCGCGCGTGGAGGACTGCGTGAACGCGGTGGGTGTGTACGTGAACACCGCGTCGGCCGCGCTGCTGTCGCGCGTGTCTGGCCTGTCTTCCACCGTGGCCGAGAACATCGTGCGCCATCGTGACGACAACGGCCCGTTCAAGCGCCGCAAGGACCTGCTCAAGGTTGCGCGCCTGGGCGAAAAGACCTTCGAGCAGTGTGCCGGCTTCCTGCGTATCGCCGATGGTGACCAGCCGCTGGACGCCTCGGCGGTGCACCCGGAAGCCTACCCGGTGGTCGAGCGCATCGTGGCCAGCACCGCGCGCCCGATCAAGGCGCTGATCGGTGACGGCAGCTTCCTGCGTGGCCTGAAGGCCGAGCAGTTCACCGATGCCACCTTCGGCGTGCCAACCGTGCGCGACATCCTGAAGGAATTGGAGAAGCCGGGCCGCGACCCGCGTCCGGAGTTCAAGGCCGCGCGCTTCGCCGAGGGCGTCGAAGACATCAAGGACCTGCGCGAAGGCATGGTGCTGGAAGGCGTGGTCAGCAATGTGGCCGCGTTCGGCGCTTTCGTCGATATCGGCGTGCACCAGGACGGCCTGATCCATATCTCGGCGCTCTCCGATACCTTCGTGAAGGACCCGCGCGACGTGGTCAAGGCTGGTGACATCGTCAAGGTGAAGGTGCTGGAGGTGGACGTGCCGCGCAAGCGCATCGCCCTGACCCGGCGCCTGGACGATACCCCCGGCCAGGCCACCAGCCGCCCGGGCCAGCGCGATGAGCGCGGCCAAGGCCAGGGGCCGCGCCGTGACGCGGGCGGACAGAACCGAGGGCCGAACCGCGGCCAGGGTGCTGGCGGCCGTCCAGCCCAGTCTGCGCCGCCGGCCAACAATGCCCTCGCCGAGGCCTTTGCCCGGGCCAAGCGCAGCTGAGGATCGTGCCCCCCGTCACGGTTGATCCGGGGCGGGGGACTTGTCGGTTTTCCCCGTGATTGCGCACACTTGCGCCTGAGGGGGGCGTTTGGCCTCCCCGCTGTCGCTGGGGAGGGCCATGACGCCAGCACGACCCGCCATCTTCGTTGCAGGCCGCAGCGTTCCGCTGCGGTCGGCGCCTGCCCGTGCCGGCAGGGGACCGGATTGATGCCGGGCCAGGGTAGCCACGGCAATGGACTGCTGGAGCGCCGCCTGCAGGAGTTGGCGGAAGAGCGTCGTCGCCTGGCGATGATCATCGACGGTACCGCTGCGGGGACCTGGGAATGGAACGTGCAGAGCGGCGAGATGCGGGTCAACGCGCGCTGGGCCGAGATTGTCGGTTACCGCCTGGATGAGCTGGAACCGATCTGCCAGAAGACGTTCCTGAAGCTGGTCCATCCCGATGACATCGCGCTGTCCGATGCGGCGCTGGATGAGCATTTCGAAGGCCGCACCGACAACTACGCCTGCCTGCTGCGCATGCGCCACAAGAACGGGCAGTGGATCTGGATCCAGGACCGCGGGCGGGTCTTCGAATGGGACGGGCAGGGCAAGCCGTTGTGGATGGCGGGCGCGCATGCCGACGTCACCGAGCTGCAGCAGGCGAGGCAGGACGCGGCCGAGACCCGGCAACGCCTGCAGGCCGTGGTCGATGCGTCCGATGAGGTGGCGGTGATCGCCACCGATACCGATGGCACCATCACCCTGTTCAACACGGGGGCGGAGCGCCTGCTGGGCTACAGCGCGGCGGAGGTGGTCGGCCAGCGCCGGCTCGACGCCTTCCACGATCCAGCCGAACTGAAAGCCTGGTTGCAGCCGCTGGCCGACGCTGATGGCAATCTTCCCGGCGTGTTCGAGGCGCTGAGCGCGCGTGCCGACGGGCAGACCTACTCGCGGCAGTGGACGCTGCTGCGCAAGGATGGTCAGTCACGCCAGGTGCGCCTGTCGATCAGCCGCATGGAGAGTGCTGATGGAGCGCGCATCGGCTACGTCGGCATGGCCATCGACATCACCGAGATCCTGCAGGCGCGCGCTGAGGCACGGCTATCGGCGGAGAAGTTCGCGGGCGCCTTCACGTCTGCGGCGCTGGGCATGGCCCTGGTCTCGCTGGAGGGACGCTGGCTGGACGTCAACGACGCGCTGTGCCGGATCCTGGGCTACCCGCGCGAAGAGCTGCTGCAGGTCGATTTCCAGCGGCTGACCCATCCCGATGACCTGCAGACCGACCTGGCCCTGGTGCAGGACCTGCTGGCCGGGCGACGCAGCCACTACCACCTGGAAAAGCGCTATCTCGACCGCGACGGCCGCATCATCTGGGCGCGGCTGTCGGTGTCGCTGGTGCGCAACGAGCACGGCGAACCACTGCATTTCGTGTCGCAGATCCAGGACATCACCGCCCAGCGCAGCAGCGAGCAGCGCCTGTTCGAGAGTGAACAACGCAGCCGCATCACGCTGGATGCGGTGGCCGACCTGGTGCTCAGCGTCAGCCTTGATGGCCGCATCGACTACGCCAACGCGGCCGCGGTGCGCACCCTGGCCGGGGATGGCGCGTTGTCGCTGGCCGGGCACAAGGTGCAGGACGTGCTGGCGCTGACCACCGAGTACGCGCCCGGCTCGGTACTGGATGTGTCGGTGCTGCTGGACCCGGAGAGCAATGCGGTGGACCTGCACGCCGACCTGCTGCTGCGGCTGGGCACGGCAACGGTGCCGGTGGACCTGACCCGCGCCTGGCTGCGCGATGACGAAGGCCATGTGCGCGGCGCGGTCTGGGTGCTGCGTGACGATACCCAGCAGCGTGCGCGCCAGCGCGAAGCCCGCCACCTGGCCGAGATCGACCCGTTGACCGAGCTGAGCAACCGTCGCGGCTTCGAGGTGCACCTGCAGCAGGCGATCACCCGCGTCGAGCGCACCGGCCAGGCCGCCTCGCTGATGTACATCGATCTGGACCGCTTCAAGCCGGTCAACGACACCTGGGGCCATCTGGCCGGCGATGCCGTGCTGTGGGCGGTGGCCAGCGTGCTGCGCCATGGCGTGCGCGATTCGGATGTGGTGGCGCGGTTGGGCGGTGACGAATTCGCGGTGATCCTGTCCGGTTGTACGCCACGTCGTGCGGCCCGTATCGGCGGTGAACTGCTGCATACGCTGGCCTCCCTGTCGATTCCCTGGGACCAGGACCGGCTGCGGATCGGTGCCAGCATCGGTATCGCGCCGCTGGCCGGCGGCATGAGCGTGGACCAGGCGGTGGCTGCGGCCGATGCCCAGTGCTACCGGGCCAAGGCGATGGGCCGCAACAACGTGCAGGTGCAGGGCGAGCTGTCCGAGCTTCCGGGTGAGGACGGCGAACCGGGCTGAACCGGCCCGCACCACGGGGATGGATGAAGGATGTTTCATTTGCCCGCGCCGGCTGATTTGGCGAGCATGGGCCAGTCTGGACTTCAGCGGTGCCCATGTCGCGCGTATTGACCATCGAGGATGACGCCATCACGGCCCAAGAGATCGTGGCGGAGCTGGGCAGCCATGGCCTGCAGGTGGACTGGGTGGCCGACGGCCGCGAAGGCCTGGTGCGCGCGGCCAGTGGCGACTACGACGCAATCACGCTGGACCGCATGCTGCCCGGGCTGGATGGCCTGGCCATCGTCACCACCCTGCGCCGGATCGGCATCGACACGCCGGTGCTGATGCTCAGTGCGCTGTCGGATGTCGATGAGCGGGTGCGCGGCCTGCGTGCCGGCGGCGATGACTACCTGACCAAGCCGTTCGCCTCAGACGAGATGGCCGCGCGGGTGGAGGTGCTGCTGCGTCGCCGCCAGCGCCCGGCCGGCAACGAGACCCTGCTGTGCGTGGGGGATCTGCAGCTCGACCTGCTGGCGCGCACCGCCCACCGTGGCGGGCGCAGCCTGAGCCTGCTGCCGACCGAGTTCAAGCTGCTGGAATACCTGATGCGCAACGCCGGCCAGGTACTGACCCGGATGATGTTGTTCGAGGAAGTGTGGGGCTATCACTTCGACCCGGGCACCAACCTGATCGACGTGCACATCGGCCGCCTGCGGCGCAAGCTGGACCAGGCCGACGCGCCGTCGCTGATCCGTACCGTGCGTGGCAGCGGCTATGTCCTCAGCGAAACTGTCTGACGGCTGGCGCTCTTCCAGCAGTCGCCTGCTGGGCCTGTACAGCCTGCTGTTCGTGGCCTGGTCGTGCGTGCTGCTGGGGGTGCTGTACTGGAGGGTGTCGCTGTACCTGGACGAGCTGGCACAGTCGGCGGTGCTGCAACGTGCGCACCTGTTCGAGCACTTCACCGGTGATGGCCTGACCGCAGCGCTGCGCGAGAACCGCCGCTACGACCTGCATGGCATCGATGCCTACGGGTTGTTCACCCCCGACGGGCAGCCGATTGCCGGCATGCTGAAGTCGCTGCCGGCGCAGCTGCCGCTCGATGGCAGCGCGCATCCGGTGTCCGGCCTGCCGATTGCCGATGTGAACGCACGCGGCAAGCGCGGTTTCGGCCTGGCGATGCCGACCCGCGACGGCCGCATCCTGGTGCTGGTGCGTTACAGCGGGCCATTGAACGAGGTCAACCACCTGATCCTCGACGCCCTGCTGTGGGGTGTGTCGTTGACCCTGCTGCCGGGGCTGCTTGGCTGGCACCTGTTGCGGCGGCGGCCGCTGCGCCGCATCCAGGCCATCGAGCAGGCCACTGCGCGGATCGTTGCCGGCGACCTGGGCCAGCGCCTGCCGTTGGCCAACCGCCGCGACGAACTGGACATGCTGGCGGCCATCGTCAACGCCATGCTCGACCGCATCGAGCAGTTGATGACCGAGGTCAAAGGGGTATGCGACAACATCGCCCACGATCTGCGTACGCCACTGACGCGCGTGCGTGCGCAGCTGTACCGCATGCGGCAGCAGGTACAGGACGGTGATCCGCAGGCGCTGCCACTGGAGCAGGTGCTGGAAGAAACGGACACACTGATGGTGCGTTTCCGCGCGCTGCTGCGGATCTCCGAGCTGGAAGACCACCAGCGCCGCTCCGGGTTCGACACGCTGGCGCCGGAAGCGTTGCTGCAGGAGATCCATGCGTTCTACGCGCCGCTGGCGGAGGAGAAGGGGCAGTGGCTGCAGCTGGAACTGGCCGCTGGCCTGCCGGGCGTGGTGGGTGACCGCGGCCTGCTGTTCGAGGCGATCGGCAACCTGCTCGACAACGCGATCCGGTTCGCACCGGAAGGCGGCCGCGTGCAGCTGTCGGCACAGGTGGAGGAGGGGGCTACCAGCATCGTGGTGGAGGATTCGGGCCCGGGCATACCGCACGCCGAGCGCAGCCTGGTGTTCCAGCGTTTCCACCGTGCGGAGGCCAGCAAGGGGGGAGGCTTCGGCCTGGGCCTGTCGATCGTGGCAGCCATCGCGGGCCTGCACGGGTTCCGCCTGCAGGTGGCGCAGTCCACGCTGGGCGGCGCCCGCTTCAGCCTGCTGTGCCGGCCGCAGCTGCTGTAGAGGATGTGTGTTTTTGCAGGGCTTGCAGCCCTGCACCTGCTGCAATCAACGTCAACTTCAAAAGCCTGCATTCCGTGGGATGGCGGGGTGGGTCCGGTTGCGGGGGACGCCGTGAACCCGTCCCTGGGGACTTGGCCGCGGCATCCATGCCGCGGACACCCCCGCAACCGGACCCACCCCGCCTTCGACAGTTTTCCGCTGCTGTTGGTGCCAGCTGCTTCTGGTGGGTGCCGACCGTTGGTCGGCACTGGGTCGGGTCCCAAATGAAATTTGATATCTGACAGATGTGTCGACCAACGGTCGACACCTACCAACAGCCGCGCGGACCAACAGTCTCAGTTTTCAACAGCCGCGTGAAACTGTCGAAGGCGGGGCACTGTGGGTTTACGGCGTCCCCGCACTCCGACACCGCCCCGCCATCCCACGGAATGCCCGCTGTTGCTGCTGCTGTTGCAGGCAAGCGGCCGGCACTACCGCAGGTGCAGGGCGCAGCCCTGCAACAAAATCCCTTCATGAAATATGTTTCATCTGCGGCACAGCCTTGTTTTAGCTGGCAGCGCCGATACTTGCCGGCCTGCGCTGCCCGCGGTGGGCAGTGGCACCGTTGGAGAGCCGCATGCTCGGGTTGGTCAGGACCGCGCTCAACAAGCCTTACACCTTCGTGGTGATGGCCATTTTCATCTGCATCGTCGGTCCGCTCAGCGCGCTGCGCACCCCCACCGATGTGTTTCCCGATATCGGCATCCCGGTCGTCGCCGTCGTCTGGCAGTACACCGGCCTGTCGCCCGATGCGATGGCCGGGCGGGTGATCTCGCCGTACGAGCGTGCGCTCAGCACCACCGTCAACGACATCGCGCACATCGAATCGCAGTCGCTGGCCGGCATGGGCGTGGTGAAGGTGTTCTTCCAGCCCGGCGTGGACATCCGCACCGCCAATGCGCAGATCACCGCGATCTCGCAGACCATGGTCAAGCAGATGCCGGCCGGCATGACGCCGCCACTGATCCTCAACTACAGCGCCTCCACCGTGCCGGTGCTGCAGATGGCGTTCTCCAGCCCGACGCTGGGTGAGTCGCAGATCCGCGATCTTGCGCAGAACACGGTGCGCCCGCCATTGACCTCGATTCCGGGTCTGGCCATTCCCGCCCCCTACGGCGGCAAGCAGCGCCAGATCACCCTCGACCTGGACCCGCAGGCGATGGCCGCCAAGGGGCTGTCGGCCCAGGACGTGGGCAACGCCCTGGCGGCGCAGAACCAGATCACCCCGGTCGGCACCGCCAAGCTGGGCAGCAATGAATTCACCGTGCTGCTCAACAACAGCCCCAACGAGATCGAAGCGCTCAATGACCTGCCGATCCGGACCGTCAATGGTGCGGTGGTCACCATCGGCCAGGTGGCACACGTGCGCGACGGCTCGCCGCCGCAGACCAACATCGTGCGGGTCAACGGCGGCCATTCGGTGCTGATGGCCGCGTTGAAGAACGGCGATGCATCCACGCTCACGCTCGTCAGCCGCATCCGCGCGATGCTGCCGCAGATCGGGGAGTCGCTGCCGCCGTCGCTGAAGATCTCGTTGCTGGGCGATGCGTCCACCTTCGTGCGCGAATCGATCAGCAGCGTCGCCCGCGAGGGCATCATCGCCGCGCTGCTGACCAGTGTGATGATCCTGGTGTTCCTCGGCAGCTGGCGTTCGACCGTCATCATTGCCGCCTCGATCCCGCTGGCGGTGCTGTCGGCCATCGCGCTGCTGTCGGCCGCCGGGCAGACCCTCAACGTGATGACGCTGGGCGGCCTGGCGCTGGCCGTGGGCATCCTGGTCGACGATGCCACGGTCACTATCGAGAACGTCAACTGGCATCTGGAGCAGGGCAAGGGGGTGCGCGAGGCGATCCTCGATGGCGCCGCGCAGATCGTCGGCCCGGCGTTCGTATCGCTGCTGTGCATCTGCATCGTGTTCGTGCCGATGTTCCTGCTTGATGGCATCGCCGGTTACCTGTTCCGGCCGATGGCGCTGGCGGTCATCTTCGCCATGGGCAGCTCCTTCGTGCTCTCGCGCACCCTGGTGCCGACCATGGCGCTGTACCTGCTGCGGCCGCATCGCGTGGAAGGCGGGGTCGGGCATCATCCCGAGGACGCGTTCCTCAACCATCACGAGGGTGATCATCCGCGGCCGCGTCGTGCACGCCTGACGGCCACGCTGGTGCACTGGCAGCAGCGTTTCGAGGCCGGCTTCTCCGCCACCCGTGACCGCTACCACGCACTGCTCGGTCTGGCGCTGGCACATCGCGGTCGCTTCCTGATCGGCTTCATGGCCTGCGTGATGGTGTCCTTCGCGCTGCTGCCGGCACTGGGCCAGGACTTCTTCCCGGCCACCGAAGCCAGCGCGTTGTCGCTGCACGTACGCCTGCCGCTGGGCACCCGCATCGAGGAAACCGCAGCGGCGTTTGATCGCATCGAATCGCGCATCCGCCAGGAAGTGCCGGCGCATGAGATCGACGCCATCGTCGACAACCTGGGCCTGCCAATGACCGGCATCAACATGGCCTACAGCGCCAGCGGCACCATCGGCCCGCAGGATGGCGACATCCAGGTGTCACTGAAGCCGGGCCACGGCGATGCGGCCGAGTATGCGCGGCGCCTGCGGGAGGTGCTGCCGGCCGCCTTCCCGGGTGTCAGCTTCGCGTTCCTGCCCGCCGATACCAGCAGCCAGATCCTCAACTTCGGTTCGCCGGCACCGCTGGACGTGCGCATTGCCGGGCCGGATGCCGCCGGCAACCGCGCCTATGCCCAGGAGCTGCAGCGTCGCCTGCGCCACGTGCCGGGCCTGGTCGACCTGCGCCTGCAGCAGCCTGATGGCTATCCGACCCTGAAGGTGGATGTTGACCGCCTGCGCGCCAATGGCCTGGGCATCACAGAACGCGATGTCACCAACAGTATGGTGGCGTCGTTGGCCGGCAGCGGCCAGGTTGCTCCGACGTTCTGGCTGAGCCCGAAGAATGGCATTTCCTACAGCGTCGTGGCGGCCACGCCGCAATACCGCATGGACAGCCTGGCCGCGCTGCAGGCGCTGCCGGTGACTGGCAGCAGCGGTACTCCGCAGGTGCTGGGCGGCCTGGCTGACATCCAGCGCGGGGCCAGTTCCGCGGTGGTCACCCACTACAACGTGCAGCCCACGCTGGATCTGTACGCCAGCGTGCAGGATCGGGACCTCGGCGCGGTGGCGGCCGATGTGCAGAAGGTCATCGATGGCATGGCCGGCCAGCGCCCCCGGGGTACCGAGGTCGGCCTGCATGGGCAGATCGATGCGCTGCACGTCGCGTTCACCGGCCTCGGTTACGGCCTGCTGGCGGCGATCGTGCTGATCTACCTGCTGATCGTCATCAATTTCCAGTCCTGGACCGATCCGTTCGTGATCATCACCGCGTTGCCGGCGGGTCTGGCCGGCGTGGTCTGGATGCTGTTCCTGACCCACACCACGTTGTCGGTACCCGCGTTGACCGGCGCCATCCTGTGCATGGGCGTGGCTACGGCCAATTCGATCCTGGTGGTCAGCTTCTGCCGCGAGCGCCTGGCCGAGCATGGTGACGCGGCCAAGGCCGCGCTTGAAGCAGGATTCACCCGGTTCCGCCCAGTCTGCATGACAGCGCTGGCGATGATCCTGGGCATGCTGCCGACCGCACTGTCCACCGAACAGAACGCGCCACTCGGCCGCGCGGTGATCGGTGGCCTGCTGCTCGCGACCTGCGCCACGTTGTTGTTCGTTCCGGTGGTGTTCGCATTGGCCCACTCCCGCAAAACCCGTACTGCTCCTGCCGGAGAACCCCTGCATGTCTGAGTCTTCGCTGCCGCAGCGTTCGCTGCGCCGTCCCTTGCTCCTGGCCGCGGCTGTTGCGCTCGCCCTGGTGGCCGGTGGTCTTGCCCTGCGCGCGCAGCAGGCACACGCCGTGGTCGAGTGGACTGAGCGCCAGGCGGTCCCGTCCGTGCAGGTGGTCATCGCTGGCGGGCAGGGCGCTGCAGGAACCATGACCCTGCCGGCACACCTGAGTGCCTGGACCGAGGCGCCGATCCATGCCCGCGTGGGCGGCTACCTGAAATCGTGGAGTGCCGACATCGGCCAGGCGGTCAAGGCCGGCCAGGTGCTGGCGGTGATCGACAGCCCGGAACTGGATCAGCAGATCGCCCAGGCCCACGCCCACCTGCTGCAGGTACAGGCAGACGCAGCGTTGGCCAAGGTCAGCGCCGAGCGCTGGCAGGGGATGCTCGGCAGCCATTCGGTGTCGCGCCAGGAAGCCGACGAGAAGCAGGCCAATGCGGTGGCCGCACAGGCCAGCGTGGAAGCGGCCCAGGCCGACTATGCGCGGTTGCAGGAGCTTGGTCGCTACCGCACCTTGCGCGCGCCCTTCGATGGCACCGTTACTTCACGGCAGACCGACGTCGGCCAGCTGATCCGTGCCGACGACAGCGGTCGCGAGCTGTTCAACATCGCCGACACACACCGCTTGCGCCTGATGGTGCCGGTGCCGCAGAACAGCGCGGCCAGCATCCGCTCCGGGCTGCAGGCCACGCTGCAGGTGCCAGGCCAGGAAGGGCGCCATTTCACCGCCACGCTGCAGGGGGATTCCAGTGCGATCGATCGCAGCTCGGGCACCCTGCTGGCGCAGTTCGTGGTCGACAACGCCGACGGCGCACTGCTGCCCGGCAGCTACGCGGAAGTGACCCTGCCGCTGCAGGACGGCGGCGCCGGCGTGAGCGTGCCGGCCGAGGTGCTGATCTTCCGTGCCAAGGGTACGCAGGTGGCAGTGGTCGACGCCAAGGACATCGTGCATCTGCGCGACATCCATATCGTCAGTGATCTGGGCAGCACGTTGCGCATCGACCGCGGCTTGAAGGCGGGCGACCGGGTCATTCCCAATCCGCCCGATGCGTTGCGCGAAGGTGACCATGTGCGTGTGGTAGCCGGTGAGCAGGAGCCCGCGCATGCCCGCGGCTGAGCGTGTCGCTGCGCTTGCGCTGGCGACGCTGCTGCTGGGCGGCTGTTCGCTGGCGCCGGCCTACCAGGTGCCGTCGGTGGCGATGCCGGCGGCCTACGAGCAGGTCGAGGCGGCGGTGGCCACTGCACCGATGGCACCGGCGTGGTGGCAGGCCTTCGATGACCCGGTGCTGGACCAGCTGCAACAACAGCTGGGCCAGGCCAATCCGACGCTGGCGCAGGCGGTGGCGCACTACGATGCCGCACGCGCCGCTGCGGGCGAAGTGGCATCGACGCGCGCACCGCAGATCGGCTTCAGCACGGGTCCGGTGCGCCAGCGCCAGTCCGATGACAAGCCGCTGCGCAGCGCGACCCAGCCGGCCATCTATGACAGCAATAGCGCCACGTTTTCGCTGTCGTTCGATCTTGACCTGTGGGGGCGGCTGCGCAACGCGGCGGCCGCCGGCAGGGCGCGCGCCGATGCGAGTGGCGACGACCTGGCCGCCGCGCGGCTGAGCCTGTCGCAGCAGCTGGCCGGGCTCTACCTGCAGCTGAGGGGCGCCGAGGCGCAGCAGCTGATCCTGCGCGGGAGCATTGAGGACTACCAGCAGGCGCTGGCGCTGACCGAAGACCGATTCCGTGGCGAGATCGCGTCGGAGCTGGATGTGTCCCGTGCGCGGCATCAGCTGGCGAGCGCGCAGGCCGATCTGGATGCGCTCGATGCGCGCCACGACCTGCTGCGGCATGCCATTGCCGAACTGGTCGGCAGGCCAGCCAGCGGGTTCACTGTCGCTACTGCAGGCCTGCCGGCATTGCCGACGATGCCGGCCGATCTGCCCAGCAACCTGCTGCAGCGACGGCCGGATATCGCTGCCGCCGAGCGGCGGGTGTTCGCCGCCAATGCCGGCATCGGTGTGGCCCGCGCCGCGTGGTTCCCGCAGCTCAGCCTGACCGGGTTGCTGGGTGGCCAGACCTCGGGTGGCAGCGCCCTGCTGGATGCGGGCAACCGTTATTGGGCACTCGGCCCGTTGGCTGCACTACCGGTGTTCGATGGCGGCCGACGCAAGGCTGCCAAGGCCGGGGCCGAGGCCGAATTCGATGCTGCGTCGGCGCAATACCGGGCCACCGTGCTGGCGGCGATCCGCCAGGTGGAAGACCAGCTGACCCTGCTGCGCCAGCTCGATGCCCAGCGCGGCCACGAGCAGGAGGCGGTGCAGGCCGCGCAGCGTGCGGAGCAGATCGCGCATGACCGCTACACCGGTGGTGCGGTGAGCTATCTGGACGTGGTCAGCGCGCAGACCGATGCCCGCCAGGCGCAGTTGGGGCTTCAGGACATCCAGAGCCGGCAGCTGCAGGCGAGTGCGGCGCTGATGGCGGCATTGGGCGGTGGCTGGTCGCGGTAGCGGCGGCAGGCGGTCTCAGCCTGTGAGAGGGCGGGGCGGAACAATCGCCACTCCCCCGGACAACAGAGCTGACGATGATGGCCTGGAATCGAAACGTCGTTGCCGCCTATGCGCCGGCCATGGTCGGCTGGTGCCTGGCGCTGGCCAGCTGGCTGCGCCTGGAACAACTGCGCGACGACCTGCATGCGAAGGCGATGCTGCCGGTGCTGCACGGCGGCGTGGTGGCGTCGCTGGTGCTGACGCTGGCCTGCACGTTGATGGCCAGCGTACTGCTGTGGCGAGGTGGCCGGAGGAGGCGCTGACCAACCGTACTGTCATGTTGCTTCAGGGAAAGCTGCACAGGTCGCCTGTGGGAATCGACGAGTTGCCAATGGACTGGACACCCGCGATCCCTCCCTTGGCATTGATGCCGTTGCAGTTGCCTACACCCATACGCCGGTTGAAAACAAAACGATTTGAACGGAATGTAGCGCTTGCCCCCCCGGACGTTTCAAAAACAGCTCCGCCGTAGTTCGCGCCGTTGACCATGTTGTTCTCGGCGAGGAAGCGATGTGATCCTTGCACGACGTCGATTCCCCATTCCCCAGGTCGTTCAATCACTGAATTCTTGATGGTGCAATCAACGCAGTTCACCAGATAGATGGCGCTTGCTCCCGAGTCGATGACACGGGCGCCGTCGATCATGACGTTACTCGAATTGTAGATGGCCATTTCTCCGTCGCCTCCTGGTCCATCTTTGCGGCCGGTGAGCTGCCCATAGAGGATGGTGACGTCACGTGCGTCGGTAATCCAAAGGTTGGGATCGGCCACACCATTGCCAGCAATTCCATTGCCGCGCATGAAGGTATCCCATATTTCAATGCCTTTGCCGCCGACGACTCCGGTGCTGATCTGGAAGCCGACAATATCAAGGCTCCATATGATGACGCGATCCTGATGGTAGGCGAGAACGCCAAAGTTCCCGCCTACTCCCGTCGTCAGCGTGAAATTGTGCAGCATGGTGTTGCTGCCGAGTCCGATTGCCTTTTGCGGCGCACCATACGCAGAGACCACCACATCGGCCATGCTCGTGCCCAGACCTTCGATGGTGGTTCCCGCAGGAACTTCCAAAGGCGCCGGGCCAGTGACATAGACACCTGGCCGCAGGCAGATCTTCTTTCCCGCTGTCGTGGCAACGGCAGCGGCAAGGTCACCGCCGTTGTCGAGAGTGAGGTCGCAGGCAACAGCCTGAAAGGTGCTGGCAAGACCAATGACAGTAAGTGCTGCAATCCATCGCTTCATACGGGTTCCTTCCATGTGGTGGCTACGATCACGTGTACCGTATCCCAGCTGTTGGGAGCTTTGTCAACGCAATACTTCGTCCGCCGAGACCAGCTGCACATCGTGCATCTGGTTGAGGTAGGCCTCGTAGTAGCCCTTGTGCGAGGCACCGACGATGGTCAGCATGCGGCTGCCGGGGTGCTGGCCCAGCACGTCGCGCATGTTGGCGACCATGCGCAGGTTGCGGGTTTCCCAGTAGCCGACGTAGTTGCGGCCGAAGGCCTTGGGTGAGGGCTCGACGAGCGTCGCGCCGAAGTCGCTCTGGTAAGCGGTCATCGCCACCGCGGGGTCGTTGTACGCCCGGTACAGCGCCATGACGCCGTCGGGCTTGTCCAGGTCGGCGATCAAACGTTCATCGGCGTCCTTGCGTGCCTGCGTATAGGCATTGTTCCAGGCACCAGTGATGGCCGCGCTGGCCGCCGCTTCATCCTCGGCGGGCGTGGGGGAATCGGCCGTGTGGTCGTCCACCGCCCACAGCCGTTCATGCCCGAGGCGGGCGGCGACTTCGGCGGCGATCAGGTTGGTTTCATTGCGGCGAACCAGGCCTTTGTCGAGGATCTCGACCAGGGCCGGTGTCAGTCCATCACCGCCTTTGCGCTCGGGCGCAGGCAGGCGCAGCCACTGCACCTGCGCCGAACCGCGTTCGCCCGCTGCCAGGAACAATGCAGCAAGCCGACGACGCTGGGCGGGCGCCGGATCCTTCGGCCAGGTTGCAAGCAGCCGCTCGGCCTGGGTGTTCGCCGTAGGCACGTCCAGTCCGGTCGCAGCCTGCGCAGCGGTGGTGTCGAAGCAGTAGGTGGCCACGCTCTCTGCATAGCGTGCCGGGTAGCGACGCATGAAATCGCACTGCAGGCCTGACAGGTCTTCGGTGGCGATCAGCTCGGGCTTCCAGGCGACCAGTCGCTGCAGCAACGGTTCAAGCAAGGCGGGCTGGAAGGACTTGGGCAGGCCGGACAAGTGGGTGGTGCCCAGTACCAGCACTTCGTTCGGGCGCCCGGCAGGCGGGCCCTTCAGCTGGTCGGGGTGGAAGCTGGGGCGATAGGTGGCGTCGGCGGCGAGGGCGCCGCTGCTGCACAGGCCCAGGATCAGGAAACTGGCAAAGCGTGGGAACATGCGATCTCCGTGTCAGTGAGCGTCCTGCGGTTCGCTGCATGCTGGCCATTTTCATCTGCCACGGGATCTCCCGTTGGTCATGCAAACCTTTTCGGCTTGAACTGCATCGGTGTCCCGGGCGAGGCTATGCCCAATGACAGCAACGACGCGCGACATGTCCCCCGACGACTGGACCATCGACAGCCGGCGGCTGCAGCTCCGGCCCTTCACGCCGGAGGACGCAGGCGAGGCGTTTGCCGCGATCACGCCGGGGCTGACCCGCTACATGGCGTTTGATCCCCCTGCGTCGGAGCACGCATTCGCCGCTGTCTGGTCGACGTGGTTGCCCACCATCGCCGATGGCACCGACGTTACGTTCGTGATCCGCCGATACGCCGATGATGCGTTTCTCGGCCTGGCTGGCCTGCATCGCACTGCCGATGCGGAACCCGAACTGGGCATCTGGATCGCCGAGGCGATGCACGGGCATGGTTATGGCCGTGAGGCCGTTGCGGCGGTGCGTGCGCTCGCATCCCGGCGGCTGGACCGCGCCGCATTCCGCTACCCGGTGGCCGAGCAGAACATGCCCAGCCGGCGCCTGGCGGAATCACTCGGCGGGGTCCCCGTCGCGCGTGAGCAGAATGTGAAGTACACCGCGATTGTCTACCGCATCCCTGCAGCAGCATCTGAAGTTGCGACGGGCGTCGCGGAATCCGGCTAAAGCCACCGATCGCATCGCCGATATCCCCTCTGGATCCCGCTCCAGTCGCCCGCTGCAGGACCCCAGGCTGCCCCGACGGGCGGCCCGCGCTGTGTGTTCCGCCGCTCCCTATGCCGATCGCACCCGCACCAGACGTTCTTGCCAGCCGCTCGAGGGGTGCCTGCCGGCACCTGTAGTCCCAAGCAACTGAAGTTGCCGCCGGGCATCCCGCCCGTCGGGTCGCAACCGCTTACCGGACACCGAGGATCAGACAATGCTCATTCCAGGCTTCACGGCAGGCGCGCAGGCGCCGGCCGAGCTGCATACCCGTTGGTCGCCGTGGCGTGCCCTGCTGGGCGCGCTGGCACCCCAGCACCGCTCCGGCGTCGAGGCGGCGGCCGATGGCCGTGCCGAACTCGAGGCGCAGGTCGCGGCGCTGCACCGGGTCCAGGCGGTCATCGAGTTCGCCCTCGACGGCACCATCCTGCAGGCCAACGACAACTTCCTGCAGGCGATGGGCTACCGGCTGGAGGAGATCCAGGGAAAGCACCATTCCCTGTTCGTCGATCCCGAGCAGGCGCGCAGCGCCGAATACCGTGACTTCTGGGCGCGGCTGGGACGTGGCGAATATGACGCTGGCCAGTACCGGCGCTTCGGCAAGGGCCAGCGCGAGATCTGGATCCAGGCCTCGTACAACCCGGTGCTGGACCGTCAGGGGCGTCCGTACAAAGTGGTCAAGTTCGCCACTGACATCACCGCGCAGAAGCTGCAGGCGGCCGACTCGGCCGGGCAGCTGGCGGCCATCGACAAGTCGCAGGCGGTGATCGAGTTCAGCATGGATGGCCGCATCCTGTCGGCCAACGACAACTTCCTGGCTGCGACCGGTTACAGCCTGGATGACGTGCGTGGCCAGCACCATTCGCTGTTCGTCGAACCCGAGTATCGCGGCAGTGCCGAGTATCGGCAGTTCTGGGAGAAGCTGGGCCGTGGCGAATACGATGCCGGCCAGTACCGGCGCCTCGGCAAGGGCGGGCGCGAGGTCTGGATCCAGGCGTCCTACAACCCGATCCTGGACCTCAACGGAAAGCCGTTCAAGGTCGTCAAGTACGCCACCGACATCACCGCGCAGGTGCATGAAAACCAGGCCATGCAGCGCGCCGTGGCACAGACCCGTGAAGTGGTGGCGGCCGCCAAGGAGGGCGACCTGACCCGGCGCGTGGCCACCGCCGACAAGAACGGGCCGATCGCCGAGCTGTGCGAAGGCGTGAATTCGCTGGTCGAGGCGATGGCCGCGATCATCGGCCAGATCAAGTTCGCCGCCGACACCATCGCCGTCGGCGCAACCGAGATCGCGCAGGGCAACAGCGATCTGTCGCAGCGCACCGAGCAGCAGGCAGCATCGCTGGAGGAGACCGCGGTGTCGATGAAGGGCCTGGCCGAGACCGTGCAGCGCACCGCGGCCAATGCACGGCAGGCCAGCCAGCTGGCCGGTGGCGCCGCCGACGTCGCCGCGCGCGGCGGCAACGTGGTGCACGAAGTGGTCGAGACCATGGCGGTGATCAACGCATCCTCGCGGCGCATCGTCGACATCATCGGCGTGATCGACGGCATCGCCTTCCAGACCAACATCCTTGCCTTGAACGCCGCGGTGGAAGCTGCGCGTGCGGGTGAACACGGGCGTGGCTTCGCCGTGGTCGCCACCGAGATCCGCGAACTGTCGCAGCGCTCGGCCAGTGCCGCCAAGGAGATCAAGCAGCTGATCGATGCGTCGGTGGCCAATGTCGGCGCCGGTACTGCACAGGTTGAGAGCGCCGGCCGCACCATGGATGAGATCGTGGTCAACGTGCGCCGGGTCAGTGACCTGATGTCCGAGATCAGCACGGCCGCACAGCAGCAGAGCGACGACATCCAGCAGATGAACCATGCCGTCGACCTGATCGACCAGGGCACCCAGCAGAACGCCGCGCTGGTCGAGGAAGCCTCGGCCGCGGCGCGCAGCATGGAAGAGCAGTCAGCGCAGCTGCTGCAGACCGTGGCCAGCTTCCGCGTGCAGGGTGGGGCGGGGCACCTGCATGGCGCGGCGGTGCTGCGCGCGGTCTAGGCCCTGCGGTCGGAGTGGTGTTCCCCGGCCTCGAGGGCCGGGGCAGCATGCACGCAGTTGCGGCCGGCATGCTTGGCCCGGTACAGGGCCTGGTCGGCCCGGTCGACCAGGCCGCATGGGTCGGCCTGCTCATGCGCGGCCTGCCAGGCCACGCCGATGCTGATGGTCACGTGGGCCTCGGCGGCGGGCAGGGCGGCGGCTTCGACGGCGGCGCGCAGGCGCTCGCCCAGGCCCACAGCGTGGGCGGCGTCGGGCGCGGGCAGGGCGGCGATGAACTCCTCGCCACCGTAGCGGGCCAGCAGGTCATCACCGCGTTGCAGGCAGCCGTCGAGGATCGCAGCGACTGCCTGCAGGCGGCGATCGCCTTCCGGATGCCCGTAGGTGTCGTTGAGTCGCTTGAAGTGGTCGATGTCGATCATCAGCACTGCCAGCCCCAGGCCCTGGCGACGGGCGCGGCCGTGCGCGCTGCCGAGTGATTCATCGAAGTTGCGCCGGTTGCCCAGCCCGGTCAGCGGATCGCGCCGGGCCAGCAGCGCCAGTTCGTCGCGCTCGCGCTGGATCTGCACCTGGGTCAGCACGCTGCGCAGGGCATAGCCGAGCATGGCGCCGATGAACCCCACGGTGGCCAGGGTCGGCTGCAGGCGTGCCACCAGCAGCGCCACCATCATCAGCAGCAACGGCAGCATCAGCGGCACGCCGGCATCGACGATGCGGCGGAGGCTGCGCGGCACAGCCACCGCCGGTGGGCGATACGTGCTGCCGGCCAGCACCGCCAGCAGCACGAACAGCCCGCTGATCAGCAGGTCGCCCCAGCCACCATCGGGTACCTGCGGCTGCCAGGTATTGATGTAGAACGCCAGCAGGAAGTAGCCCAGCGCGTAGAGGGTCAACGTGCGGAAGAAGTCGCGGCGGTCGGCATTGTCCTCGGCCAGGAAGCGGATCAGCGCGAAGCAGAACACCAGGCTGTTCTGCACGCTGCTCATGGTGTGCAGGCATTGCGTCCACAATGCGGTGTTGAGGTGTGCCATCGCCCGCGTATGCACGAAGTACAGCAACCACAGCAGCGCGATGACCGCCAGGTCCACCGCACGGATGCAGCGGTTGCCGCCGCCCGGGCTGGCGGCCACGTAGGTCAGCGGAATCCGGTAGAACACGTACAGGATCAGCGACGAGGCGGTCATCTGCGCAGGGCTGAGGCCGGCCACATTGCGATACAGCAGGGCCAGCAGGGCAAGCGAGAACAGGCCGACGGCAGCGCCCAGCGTTCGCCATTTGCAGGCCGCCTGGCTGTCGCGCGCGCGTCGCACGCAGGCCAGTGCCGCCAGAAGGGGGGCGGTGATCAGCATCAGGTAGGAGCCAACCGGGTCCTGCGGGCCGATCAAGGCAATGACGAGCGCGTGCGTGACCATGAAAAACAGTGCCGCACGCAACGTCATGCATTCCCCCGCCCCCAGATCCGGCTGGGATCACGATAGGCAGAAGTACGTGAGGCTGGCAAGAAAAGTGTGCGCCAGTTCTATTCGCAACCTTGTCGGTTGTCACATTTGCGTTTCAGCGGGGTGACACGACGCCGTTGACGTGGGCGTACATCCAGAAGTCGCGGGGCTGCCCCCGCACGTGGCGATAGGCGCGCAGCCGCCCCTCGCGCTGCATGCCGAGGCGTTCCAGCAGGGCGATCGAGCGGGCATTGCTGTCTAGAACGGTGGCCTGGATGCGGACCAGCCCACAGGTGCCATGTGCCCAGTCAAGCACTCCTCGCGCCGCATGCGTGGCCAGGCCCTGTCCCTGCCAGCGCGGATCGAGGTCATAGGCCAGTTCGCCGCGGCCATGCCACGGGTCGACGCCGTTCAGGCCAACAGTGCCGATCAGCTGGTCGTCGGCGGTATCGGACGCCCGCAGAGGGCGCGCAACCGCGCAGGCAGGGTGTCGGCAAGCGTGGGAGGGGCAGGCTGGGGCATTCTCGCCAGTGTCGATGCACAGGCCCGGGAAATGCAAAAGGCCAGGTCATGGACCTGGCCTTTGATGCAGTGGTGCCGGTGAAAGGACTCGAACCTTCATGGGGTCACCCCCGGCTGATTTTGAGTCAGCTGCGTATACCATTCCGCCACACCGGCAGGCAGCGTGCGAGTGTAACCGAGGTCGGCGGGAGATGCATAGTAGGAGGGCCTATCAGGGCGGTTCCTGTCGGCATTGGCTCCTTGGTAGCTATACTCCCAGCGTGCAATTGCCTCCAGGAGCGGTAGCTGATGACAGTGTTGCAGGACCTGAGGGTGCTGGTGGTCGAGAACGACGAAATGAGTGCGGCCCTGCTGCAGATGCAGCTGGTGCATGCCGGTGCGACCGTGGTCGGGCTCGCAGCGAGCGTGTCCGAGGCCCTGCAGCTGCTGGAGAAGAGCGCCCCGGACGTGGCCCTGCTGGATTACCGGCTGGCCCGCAACGAGACCAGTGAGCCGGTGGCCGCAGCGCTTTCGGCACGTGGCATTCCGTTCGTACTGGCCACCGGGATGCTGGCCGAGCAGTTGCCGGCACCGATGTTGGCCGGCCTGCTGCTGGTCAAGCCGTACCTGTCGGCGGATCTGTCGCGGGCGCTGGCCCGTGCGGTCGGCCGCTCCAGCGCCAAAGCCTGAGCCGTCCACTGCGGACCGGCGGGGGTGTGCTGCTGGGGCCTGAATGCTCACGTCTACGATGTGCGGCGGCAACTCTGGATCCAGGAACCCCGCCCAGGCGGGGTTTTTCAATCGCGCGTGGCGCTCAACCCGCTTCCTCGTACACGTAACGGATCTCCTCGCGGTCATCGAGTATCTGGTACTGGCGCGCCAGGTCATCCGGGTCGGGATTGAGCCAGGCGTCGAGGTGTTCCCTGCGGATCGGTACCACGCCGCGGTCATGCCCGGCAGCGGCGATGTCGCTGGGAGGTGCGTCGGTGATCGTGGCAAACGACAGCAGGCGGCCTTCCGGTCCTTCCCATTCCGCCCAGAGGCAGGCCAGCAGCAGGTCGCGGGGCGGATCGGGACGGAATTCGAGCACCACGTCCTGTTCCTCTTGGTCGTCACCGAGGGTGCGGCCGGCGATGGCGTGGCGTGGCACGTGCTCGTAGAACGCTTGCACCACCACCACGCCATGGCGCAGTCCGAACGCACCCCGCCAGTAACCTTCCAGGCTGTCGCGCCGCGCATTGTAGGTGCCGGGGTACAACACGTCGTTGCGCGCCGGTTTGTCCGGCAGCCGGCACTGGTAGCGCATCGGCTTGATCACGCGCTGGCCGTTCTCGCTGACCATCACCGGTGCGTAGGTGCCGGGAAAAATGCGGTTGTCGCGCGGCAGCAGCTGTACCCGATGCAGGTCTTCCAATCGGGCGTGCGCGCGCTCGATGCGGTTGCCGGCCACGCGCAGGTCATTGCGTGCCTTCTGCGTGGGCCGGGAGGCCAGCGTGGCATGGGCGATATCGCGTCGTTCGCGTTGCCGGGCCAGTTCGGCCTCCAGTGCCTGCTGCTCCTGCGCATGCCATTGCTGGATCTTCGCCACGATGTCGCGGCCCTGTTCGGTACGCGCACCGGCGAATCCGTCATCCATCGCCTTCGGGGTCTTCGGCCGCTTCTTGCCCGGATCGTGTGCGTACAGGTCGGCGAACTCCTCCAGCGACAGGATGGCACCGAACTCGCGTACCAGCTTGGCGTAGTCAGCGCGGATCAGGGCGGAATAGCACATGGGAACTCTGTGGGCCTGGGTCGCAGCGACTGCGACGTGGATGCGGCAGGATAGCCCGACCCATCTGGAGATGCCGCATGAATGATTCCACCTGCCAGTTCCGCGAAGCCGTGCCGACGGTCGAGGACTACTGCCGGTTGCGTGTGCTCGCAGGCCTCAGTGCCAAGAGCCCGGAAGCGGCCATGCGTGCGCTGCCCAACACCCTGTTCGGTGTGTGTGCCTACCAGGGGGCCGAACTGGTGGCGATGGGGCGTATCGTCGGCGATGGCGGCTGCCACCTGCAGGTCTGCGATATCGCGGTGCTGCCGCGGCTGCAGGGGCAGGGACTGGGCAAGGAGGTGATGCGACGCCTGGATGGCTGGATGCAGGCCAGCCTGCCGCCATCGGCGTACGTCAGCCTGCTGGCCGATGGCGAGGCGCATCGGTTGTACGCACAGTTTGGTTTCGCGCCCACGGCACCGGCATCGATCGGGATGTATCGGCGGTTCTGAGCCGTAATCGGGGTGAAGCCATCCACGCATGTCGTGGATCTACCCGGGCCCTGCAGTAGATCCACGCCATGCGTGGATAGGGCCTTCCCAGGAATTGCAGGCAAAGAAAAACCCCGGCCGAAACCGGGGTTTTCAAGAATTGGCGTCCCCACGGGGATTCGAACCCCGGTCGCCACCGTGAAAGGGTGATGTCCTAGGCCTCTAGACGATGGGGACGCACGAAAACTTCAAGTTGTAGATCCTTCGACGGCCTAATGTCGAAGTGGTGGAGCCAAGCGGGATCGAACCGCTGACCTCCTGCATGCCATGCAGGCGCTCTCCCAGCTGAGCTATGGCCCCATGAAACTCCGGATGATCTGCCGGGAGCAGAGTCCGTTTTGAAACTGGCGTCCCCACGGGGATTCGAACCCCGGTCGCCACCGTGAAAGGGTGATGTCCTAGGCCTCTAGACGATGGGGACGCACGAAAAACTTCAAGTTGTAGAACCTTCGACGGCCTAATGTCGAAAGTGGTGGAGCCAAGCGGGATCGAACCGCTGACCTCCTGCATGCCATGCAGGCGCTCTCCCAGCTGAGCTATGGCCCCGTGTTACCGAGCCGCCTATCATACCTGCGTGTTCACGTTTGTGGAAGTCTTTTTTGAACTTTTTTCGTTCCGGTTCAACCGCAGCCACGAGGGCAGGGGAACCGCAACGCCACAACCTGAATGCCGGTAGGCGGTGAACAAAAAAGACCCGGTTATCGGCCGGGTCCTCGTTGTTCGTGATGAGTGGCGTCCCCACGGGGATTCGAACCCCGGTCGCCACCGTGAAAGGGTGATGTCCTAGGCCTCTAGACGATGGGGACGCAATTCTCATCAATGTTCTTTAGCGACCTTTCGACGGCCTAATGCCGAAAGATTGGTGGAGCCAAGCGGGATCGAACCGCTGACCTCCTGCATGCCATGCAGGCGCTCTCCCAGCTGAGCTATGGCCCCACGTCGCTGAGGAGCGAAATAATAGCCTTGCCCCAGGGGGTTGGCAAGCATTTGTTGCACTTTTCTTCACGCGCGTTGCGAGGTGGATGTCAGTCGCCCGGACTCACGCGGTGTCATCGGTCAGCGCCGCCAGGATCGGGCATTGATCCAGTGTGCCGTGGCCGGGGCAGGCGTCGACCAGCTGCGAAAGCGCGGTGTGCATGCGCTGCAGTTCGGCCATGCGCTGCGCGATGTCGTGCAGTCGGGCCTGCGCCGTGTCGCGCACGCTGCCCATGTCGTGCGAATGACGGTCACTGAGTGCCAGCAGTTCGGCGATTTCTTCCAGGCTGAAGCCCAGCGTCTTGGCGCGACGGATGAAGCGCAGCCTGCGCAGGTCCTGTTCGCCGAAGATGCGGTAACCCCCGGCCGAGCGTGCCGCCGTGGGCAGCAGCTGCTGGCGCTCGTAGTAGCGCACCGTATCGATCGGCACGCCGGCCTGGCGCGCCAGTTGACCAATGTTCATGGCGGATTCCTGCGGATGCTGCCGCTCATTGTGAAGCCTTGAGTCTGGTCCAGGGTCAAGGTCCCGTCGCTGACGGCGCATTCAGCGCACTTTGCAACTTTCTTCATAGCCCCGCCGTCGTGGCAGTTCCTACCCTGCGCCTGAACCGGCCGCTGGATGGCCTGCAACGAACCGAGGAGATGGTCTGTGGAAGGATTCAGAAACGAAGGATTCGTCGAGGTCGCGGTGGTCGAGTACCCGGGAGGCGACCCGTCGGCCGCCTCCGTGCTGACTGAGATGGCACATGTCGCCAACCGGCTTGCCCAGCAGCAGCGCCGTCCGTTCAAGCGGGTCCTGGTGACCCGCTGGATCGTGCCGGCCAGCCAGACCGGCGTGCATCGCATTGCCGGCGCGGAGATGCTCGAGGCGGATATTCCCGCCGTGATCGCCGTGCCTGGCCAGATCAGCCAGGGCGTCTGCCTGCGCGCCGATGAGGTGCTGCTGGATTGGCTGCGCGCGCACTACGACGGCGGCAGTCTGCTGGCGGCGGCCAGCGACGGCGTGAGCATGCTCGCGCGTGCCGGACTGCTGGCCGGGCGCACGGTCAGTGGTCCGGACCTCGGGCGTCACCCGGGTCTGCAGGGGCAGTCGGCCAGCTGGGTGCCCAGTGAGCGCGCGCTGGTTGATGACGGCGACCTGCTGACGGTGGCCGGTTCCCAGGCCTGGCGCTTCCTCGCCCTGCGCCTGCTGTACCGGCTGCACGGCCAGGGCGTGGCGAGTTCCGTTGCGCAGCAGCTGGGGATCACGGTGCCGGCGGCGATCCAGCAGGATCTCGAGCGCTTCAGTGCCAACTTCGCCCACGGCGATCGCGACGTACTGAAGGCGCAACGCTGGCTGCATACCACCGCTGCGCGCGGCGCCACGCTCGGTGCGATCTGCGAGATTTCCGGGCTGGAGCCGCGGACCCTGCAGCGGCGCTTCCTGAAGGCCACCGGCCTGCGCCCGATCGAGTATTGCCAGCGGTTGCGTATCGCCAAGGCGCAGACGCTGCTGCAGCAGGGCGCGGGTATCGATGAAGTGGCCTGGGGCGTGGGTTACGCCGATCAGAGCGCTTTCCGCCGCCTGTTCCTGCGCATTGTCGGAATGACGCCGGCCAACTATCGCCGGCTGGTCAACAACAAGCGACGCGAGCGGCCGCTGTTGTCATCGGTGGCGGGCAGCCTGCGCGGGCTGCAACCGGTGCCTGGCATGCAGATGCCGCGCAGCGCTGCCTGATGCCCGCGGTGGGCGTCGCGCTTGCAACCTGGGCGCGACGCTTCGACCATGCAGGCAACAGATGATGGGACAGGTGGGCTGATGTCGAGTGTTGGGCCGGTGCCGATGCCGGTGGTGTTGATCCTGATGTGCGTGCTGCTGGCCATGGCCGTGGCACACCTGTGGCCGCGTCGGAAGGACGGGATGGCAGTGCCTTCCGCGGCAAGCATGGTCCTGGACATGTTGCTGATCGGCCTGCTGTGCGGGCGCATCAGCTTCGTGGCCTTGAACTTCGCGCTCTATCGTGAGGCCCTCTGGAGCATCCTGCAGATCGCCGATGGTGGGTATCACCTCTCGGTCGTGCTGGTTGCAGGCCTCGCCTGGGGTGTTTGGCGGCTGAGGCTATGGCGCGCCTTGCGTGCCCCGGTGCTGGCGGGGGCGCTGGTGGGCGTGGTGCTGTGGGCGGCGGGCAGCCACCTGTTGGCAGCATGGCAGGAGCAGCGCATGCCGCTGCCGGCGGTGCAGGTGACCGATCTGCAGGGGCGCGTGATCGACCTGCAGCAGTTCCGGGGCAAACCGCTGGTGCTGAATCTCTGGGCCAGCTGGTGTGGGCCCTGCCGGCGCGAGATGCCGGTGCTGGCATCCGCACAGCAGACCCATACTGACGTGCAGTTCGTGTTCCTCAACCAGGGGGAAACGCTGGTCGAAGTAGAAGGTTTCATCGCGTCCGAGCGGCTTCGGCTGGGCAATGTGCTGCTGGACGATACCGCTTCCGCGTCAACCGCACTGGGTGTGCAGGCCTATCCGTCGACGCTGTTTTTCGACGCCGAAGGGCGCCTGCGCGAACTGCACCTTGGCGAACTGACGGTGGCGGGCCTTGAACACAAACTGCGTCGGCTGCGGTAGCCTGCGCGGGCATCTCACTACGGAGTTCCCATGTTGTCGACTTCCCTGCGCATCGCTCCGGCGGTGCTGTTGCTGCCGGTCATGCTGGCATTGGCCGCCTGCAGCCAGGCCCAGACCCCGCCGGGCAAGACGGCCGCCGCACCGGCCGCCAGCGCTCCGGCCACTGCGGCCAAGGGTGACCGCCCCGCAGTGCTGAAAGGCATCGAGAAGCACGGCTTCGAAGTCGTTGCCGAGTTCGATGCACCGGGTGGCCTGCGCGGCTTCGCTGGCGTGGTGGGCGGGCAGCAGCCGGCTGCTGCCTACGTCACCGCCGACGGCAAGCACGTGCTGGTAGGCAGCCTGTTCGACGCCGAAGGCAACGATGTGGCCGCCGAGGCGGTGGAGAAGCTGGTCGCCGCACCGATGTCGGCCAAGATGTGGACCAAGCTGGAAGCCAGTGCCTGGGTGCGTGACGGCAAGGCCGATGCGCCGCGCGTGGTCTACACCTTCAGTGATGCCAACTGCCCGTACTGCCACAAGTTCTGGGAAGCGGCCCGCCCGTGGGTCGACGCGGGCAAGGTCCAGCTACGCCACATCATGGTTGGCGTGATCCGCGAGGACAGCCCGGCCAAGGCCGCCGCCATCCTGTCCGCGCGTGACCCGAGTGCGGCGTTGCTGGAAAACGAACACCAGTTCGATCGTGGTGGCATCAAGGCCCTGCCGAGCATCAGCCGCGAGATCGCTGGCAAGCTCGACGCCAACCAGGTGCTGATGATCGAGATGGGGTTCCAGGGCACGCCGGGCATCCTGTTCCAGGACGCACAGGGCCAGGTGCAGCGTCGCGCGGGCCTGCCGCAGGGCGCCGACCTGCAGACGGTGTTGGGCCCGCGCTGATCGCCGCCAACGTCGTGATGTAAGCCACAGGCCCGCATGGCAGCATGCGGGCCTGTTGCTTTTCGTCGCTCCTGCAGAGGCTGCGGGGCTGCGCAGCAGCTGTTCGTCGTCACGTCTGAATCGTGACTGACATCAAGCATCGCGCCTTGATTCCAATCAAGGTCAAAAACGACAGACGGATTAGCCTGTGACGCATGGAATACAGCGTCAACGCGCCATGGATGCCGCGCCAGGCATGCCCTGAACCGGGTCGGTCGGCACAGCCATTCACGACACTCTCACCCCCTGATTGTTACCCAGACCGCTGCGGTCGCCACCTCTCTGGCAGCGCGGCCTTGATGGAGTCGACATCGGTGCGGGTGGGGCAGTGTCATCGTCCTGTTGCCTGTCACGCGCAGGCTGGCCGGTGTCGTCAACGCAGTACCCGCATTTCCAGCAACGGCAACGCAACGTCGGAGCCGCGTCTGCGCGCGTGCCGTCAGCGCGTTGCGAGTGTTTGTCCAGGGAGGATGCAATGCGCTTGGCGGTACTGAGTCTGGCCTGTCTGACCGCGCTGGCGATCACGCCGGCGTATGCGCAGCAGGATGGCCAGGAAGATGCGCGGGCATTGCGCCAGGAAATCGCTGCCATGCGTCAGGCACTGGAAGGCATGCAGCAGCGCCTGGATCGGCTTGAGCAGCGAGAGGGAGCCGAAGCGGCCACGCCGCAGGTGCCGGCGCCGATGGTTGCCGCCGCCAGCAGCGCCAACCTGCTGCATCCCACCCAGGTGCCGGGCGTGGCGCAGCCGGTGCTGCCGCAGCGCGAATCCGTGGCCGACCCCTCAACGGCGGCCTCGCGTCCCGACAGCGCCGCTGGGCCGACCGACCCGGATCTGAAGGGCTTCTTTGCCATTCCCGGCACCGATACGGTGATCCGCATCGGCGGCTACGCCAAGCTCGATGCGATTGCCGATTCGCGTGCGGCCGGTGACGAGGATCAGTTCATTCCCTCGTCGATGCCGGTGGGTGGCAGTCATCGCGATGTCTCCAACTTCAACATCCATGCCAAGCAGACCCGCTTCAGCTTCGAGGCGCGGCGCCCGACCACGCACGGCAACCTGCGCTTCTACCTGGAGAACGATTTCTTCGGCAGCAGTGATGGGTATGAGTTCCGCCTGCGACATGCCTATGGCCAGCTTGGCAACACCTACGCCGGCTACGGCTATTCCAGCTTCATGGACCCGGACAGCCTGCCCGATACACTGGATTTCGCAGGGCCTGGCGGTGCCGGATACCTGCTGGTGGCGGGCATCCACCACAGCTTTGCGATGGGCAAGGGCAACACCCTGACCGTCGCCGCTGAAGACCCGAAGACTGAACTCGCCGGCGCCAGCGACGTCCGCGCGGCAGTCAACCGCCTGCCCGATGTGACCGTGACCGCGCGCATGGAGCGCGACTGGGGCCACCTGCAGCTGGGCGCGGTGGCACGCAGCCTGGCCTACGACGGCGTTGGCGAGCGCGACCGGCGCATGGCCGGCGGCCTGCAGCTGAGCGGCTCGGCCTCAGTGGGCGAGCGCGACCTGCTGCTGTTCGGCGTACTCGGCGGGCGCGGCCTCAGTCGCTACACCGCCGACCTGACCGGCTCCGGACTGGACGCGGTGGTCGGTGCCGATGGCCGTCTCGACGCGCTGGACCTGCACGGCGGTTTCGTCGGCTACACCCATTACTGGTCCGAGCTGTGGCGTTCGAACCTGATCTTCGGCCAGCTGACCCTGGAGCGGAATGCCGCACTGGCGGCCGATGCATTCCGGCAGAGCCGCTACGGCGTGTTCAACCTGATCTGGAGCCCGGCGCCTTCGTGGACGATGGGCATGGAGCTGCTGTACGGCCGCCTGGAACAGCAGGGCGGCGCGCGCGGCGACACGGTCCGGGTGCAGGGCAGCCTGCAATACAACTTCATCAAATAAGCGCCAGCGGTCGTACGCCAGCGTAACCGTCCCCACGCCCGGCTGCACCGGGCTCATGCCAGTACAGGAGATTGTCATGGCAGAAGCAAAGAAAATCGGGGTGGTCGGAGCCACCTTCCTCGTCGCCGGCAACATGATGGGCTCAGGCGTGTTCCTGTTGCCGTCCAGCCTGGCCAAGATCGGTACCGCCTCGATCTGGGGCTGGCTGATCACCACCGCGGGTGCGCTGCTGCTGGCCTTCGTGTTCGCCAAGCTGGGCAAGCTGGCACCCAAGGCGGGCGGCCCCTATGCCTACGCGCGTGACTGGTTCGGGCCGTACATGGGCTTCCAGACCAACACCATCTACTGGTTCGCCAACTGGATCGGCAACGTCGCCATCCCGATCGCGGCGGTGGGCTACTTCAGCTACTTCTTCCCGATCCTGTCCGAGCCGCTGGTGCGCTGCATCGCGGTGCTGGTGCTGGTGTGGGCGCTGAGCTTCGCCAACATGATCGGTCCGGCCTTCGTCAGCCGCGTGCAGACGGTCACCACCAGCTTCGCGCTGGTGCCGATCCTGGGCATCGCCATCTTCGGCTGGTTCTTCTTCGATGCCGACATCTTCAAGGGCGCCTACAACGTGTCGGGTGAATCCAACTTCGGCGCGATTTCCAGCGCTGCAGCGCTCACCCTGTGGGCCTTCATCGGTGTCGAGTCGGCTTCGGTGACCGCCGGCGTGGTGGAGAACCCGGAAAAGAACGTGGCCCGTGCCACGCTGGCCGGTGTGTTCCTGGCCGCCATCGCCTACATCGCCAGCTCCTCGGTGATCATGGGCATGGTGCCGAACTCGGAACTGCAGGTGTCCGATGCCCCGTTCGCGCTGGCCGCGGCCAAGGCGGTAGGCGGCTGGGGCGGTGCACTGGTCAGCCTGTGCGCCTTCATCGGTGCGGCCGGTTCGCTGGGCGGCTGGATCCTGCTGACCGCACAGAGCGCCAAGGCGGCCTCCGATGATGGCCTGTTCCCGAGCATCTTCAGCAAGACCAACAAGGATGACGTGCCGGTCAAGGGCGTGCTGATCGTGGCGGTGCTGATGACCCTGGCGGTGCTGGTCACCTCCACCTCGGAAACCGCGTCGGCCCAGTTCGACGTGATCACGTCGGCGGCGGTGGTGCTGACCCTGCTGCCCTACATCTACTCGTGCGTGGCCTGCTACTTCGTGGTCGAGCGTTCGCACACCCTGGTCCACACCGGTGCGTTCTGGACCCTGACCAGCCTGACCGTCGTGTACTGCCTGTGGGCGATCTACGGCTCGTCGGGAACCATCGTGCAGTACGCCTTCCTGTTCGTGCTGTTCATCACCGTGTTCTATCCCTTCTTCAGCGAGGAGCGCCGCCAGCAGCGGCAGCGCGCCCGCGAGGCATCGGCCATCAGTGCCGGCGCCCAGCGTTCCTGAGTTCGACAAGGAGAATCAACGTGTACTTCAAGTCCCTGGACTATCCGGTCATTGTCATCGACAACGACTATGAGTCGCCGCGCATCGGCGGCATCCTGATCCGCGCCCTGGTGGAAGAGCTGCGCAGCAACGACCAGCGCGTGCTGTGCGGCCTGAACCTGGATGATGCCCGTGCCGGTGCCCGCACCTACGTGGCGGCCTCGGCGGTGCTGATCTCGATCGACGGCAGCGAAGAGGTGGATGGCGAGTTCCAGCGCCTGACTGCTTTCCTGCGCGAGCAGAGCGCGCGGCGCGCCAACCTGCCGGTATTCCTGTACGGCGAGCGCCGCACCATCGAGAAGGTGCCGAGCAAGCTGCTCAAGTACATCCATGGCTTCATCTTCCTGTTTGAAGATACCAAGAGCTTCATCTCGCGGCAGGTGATGCGCGCGGCCGAAGACTACATGAAGAACCTGCTGCCGCCGTTCTTCAAGGCACTGATCCATCACGCGGCCGAGTCGAACTATTCCTGGCATACGCCGGGCCATGCCGGCGGCGTGGCGTTCACCAAGTCGCCGGTCGGCCGTGCATTCCACCAGTTCTACGGCGAGAACACGCTGCGCAGTGATCTGTCGATCTCGGTGCCGGAGCTGGGCTCGCTGCTTGACCACACCGGCCCGATCAAGGACGCCGAGAACGAAGCGGCGCGCAATTTCGGTGCCGACCATACGTTCTTCGTCACCAACGGAACCTCGACCGCCAACAAGATCGTCTGGCATGGCACGGTGGCGCGCGGTGACGTGGTGTTCGTCGATCGCAACTGCCACAAGTCGCTGCTGCACGCGCTGATCATGACCGGTGCAGTGCCGGTGTACTTCACCCCCAGCCGCAACGCGCACGGCATCATCGGCCCGATCAGCCTTGACCAGTTCACGCCGGAGTCGCTGCAGCAGCGCATCGCCGCCAATCCGCTGGCCAGCCAGGCCTACAAGGCAGGCTCCAAGCCGCGCATCGCGGTGGTCACCAACTCGACCTACGACGGCCTGTGCTACAACGCCGAGAAGATCGCCGACGAGATCGGCAGCGCGGTCGACTTCCTGCATTTCGACGAAGCCTGGTACGCCTACGCCGCGTTCCACCCGTTCTACGAGAACCACTACGGCATGGCCAAGGGCAAGCCGCGTGAGCAGGATGCGATCATCTTCACCACGCATTCGACCCACAAGCTGCTGGCTGCGTTCTCGCAGGCGTCGATGATCCACGTGCGCAATTCGGCGCAGCGCAACCTGGATGCCGAACGCTTCAACGAGTCGTTCATGATGCACACCTCGACCAGCCCGCATTACGGGGTGATCGCGGCCTGTGACGTGGCCTCGAAGATGATGGAAGGCGATGCGGGCCGTTCGCTGGTGCAGGAAATGCACGACGAGGCCATCGCCTTCCGCCGCGCGATGCTGCACGTGCGCGACGACCTCGGTCGCGATGACTGGTGGTTCAGCGTGTGGCAGCCGACCCAGGTCGAGCGCAGCCTGGACAAGGGCGATACGCCGGCGCCGCTGGTGGCCAAGCGCGAGGAGTGGTACCTGCAGCCGGATGCGCACTGGCATGGCTTCGAGAACCTGGTCGACGACTATGTGCTGATCGACCCGATCAAGGTGACCCTGCTGACCCCGGGCCTGGCGATGGACGGCAGCATGGGCAAGCTGGGCATCCCGGCGGCAGTGCTGAGCAAGTTCCTGTGGGGCCGCGGCATCACCGTGGAGAAGACCAACCTGTACTCGGTGCTGTTCCTGTTCTCGATGGGCATCACCAAGGGCAAGTGGAGCACCCTGGTGACCGAGCTGATGGCCTTCAAGGAACTCTACGACCGCAACGCGCCGCTGAGCCAGGCACTGCCGACGCTGGCTGCCGACTATCCGAATGCCTACGCCGGCTGGGGCCTGCGTGACCTGTGCGACGCGCTGCATGCGTTCAACCAGGAATTCGCCGTGGCCAAGGTGATGCGTGAGATGTACGTGGATCTGCCGACGCCGGTGATGACCCCGGCCGATGCCTACAACCACCTGGTGAAGGGCGAGATCGAGCGGGTCGACATCGAGCAGATCAGTGGCCGCATTGCGGCGACCATGCTGGTGCCGTACCCGCCGGGCATCCCGACCATCATGCCCGGCGAGCGCTTCGGCGACAGCGACGAGCCGATCATCCAGTCGCTGCGCATCGCCCGCGAGCAGAACTCCCGTTTCCCGGGCTTCGAATCGGACGTGCACGGGCTCATCATCGAGCAGGAGGGTGATGCGGTTTCGTACAAGGTGGAGGTGCTGAAGGCCTGACCCGTAACGGTCGGCCCTTCGGCGAACGATGGATACTGCGCGCGAGCAACGCATCCTGAAGTTCTCGATCGGGGTCACCCTTGCGGTGAGCGCGGTCGGCTTCATCGGTGGCCTGCTGGTGGGATCGCAGGCCATCCTGTTCGACGGCGTGTACAGCCTGGTCGACGTCGCCCTGACCCTGGTGTCGTTGTCGGTGCTGCGGCTGGTGGCGCGGGAGCAGAGCCCGCGCTTCCAGTACGGCTACTGGCACCTGGAGCCGATGGTCGAGGCGCTGGGCGGTGTGATCCTGTCGCTGGCCTGCGTGTATGCGCTGGCCAACGCCGTGATCGGATTGACCACGGGCGGGCACGAGGTGAAGTTCGGGCCCGCGCTGTGGTGGGCGGCACTGCTGAGTGCCAGCAATCTGGCGATGGCGGCATTCGTCGCACAGCGTGCGCGGCACCTGCGCTCCGCCCTGTTGTGGCTGGACGTGCGCGGCTGGCTGCTGGGCGGATTGATGAGCCTGGCGGTGGTGCTGGCCTTCGTGCTGGCGCTGGTCCTGCACGGCGGTGAGTGGCACCACTGGGTGCCGTACCTGGATTCGATCGTGCTGGCGTTGATCAGCCTGGCGGTGCTGCCGGTGCCGGCGCGCAGCGCGTGGAAGGCCATGCGCGAAGTGCTGCAGGTGGCACCGGATGATCTGGACCGGCGCGTGCAGCAGGTGATGCAGGCGTTCGTGGCCGAGCGTGGCTATGCCGGTTTCACCAGCCACGTGGCGAAGATGGGGCGGATGCGCTTCATCGAGATCCATGTGCTGGCTGACCCGGCCATGCCGCTGGGGTCGGTGGGCGAAGTCGACGCGATGCGCGACGAGATCGCGGTGCGGCTGGATGCGCGGGGCAGTACCTTCTGGTTGACCATCGATTTCACGGCGGATCCGGCGTGGACGTGATCGTTGCGCGTGGCGAACCGATCTGTTGCACGGGCGTTGTTTGACCTCAACTCATGTTCAGGTTGCAGACTCACTCGCATCCCCAACGAGGCATGCGGCATGAACCTGCTGACCACCCCCGACCTCGGCCACGGCCTGCTGGAACTGTTCAATCCTGCGGGGCTTTACGACCCTTCGGCCAATGGCTACTCGCACGTGGCCGTGGTACGCCTTCCCGCCCGGGTGATCCATATCGCCGGGCAGGGCGGTGAGGATGCCGATGGCCATCTCTCCCCCGGTTTCGAGGAACAGGTCGAGCAGGCACTGGACAACCTGCAGATTGCATTGGGTTCGGCGCAGGCCAGCCTGGCCGATGTCGCACGGTTGCGCATCCTGGTGGTCGACCACGACGAGGACCGGCTGGGCATCATCGCCCGTCAGGTGCGGCGGCGTTGGCCTAACCGCGCGGCGCCGACCTGCACCCTGATTCCCGTGCCGCGGCTGGCGCTGGACGGCATGCTGTTCGAGATCGAGGCGGAGGCCTATGCCGCCTAGCGCAGGTAGTACTCCACCGGCACCACCAGTTCCTGCGGTGCCTTCATTTCCACGGGAATGGGCGGCAGCGGCTGCGCGCGGCGGAACGTCTGCAGCGCGGCATCGTCGAGCATCGGTTGGCCACTGGACTGCTCCAACCGCAGCGCCAGCAGGCGTCCCTCGCGATCGATGCTGGCCCTGACCCAGGCGGTCCCCTGCTGCCGGCGCGAGCGCGCGGCGGCGGGGTAGTAGCGGTAACGCTCCAGCCGCGCCATCAGGCGGGCTTCCCACTGGTCGCTGGCGGCGCCGGCCTGGAAGTCCGCCGGTGGTGCGTCGGGAGCGGGCGGCGCGGCCGTGATCGATGCCGGTGCGGGACTTGCATTGGTCACGGCCGCAGGCGGGGCGACCGGCAGGGCTTGCCGGCCAGGGCCACCGCGTTCGCTGGCGGCCACCTCGCCCTCGCGTGCGGCGGTGGGCTTCGGTGGCGGGGGCGACTTCGTTGGTTGCGATGCGCGCGCCTGCTGCGCCTGGCTCGGGGTCTCGGCCTGGCGTTCTTCCACTGGCTGGGGCGGCGTCGCCGGCGCCAGCAGGCGCAGGCTGATGCGCACGTCCTGCTCAGGCGGCGGCAGCAACGGCGGCGTGGCCACCCAGTGCACCAACAGCAGCAGGGGCAACAGGTGCAGGCCGATGCTGATGGCGATCGCCTGCCAGTGGTGGCCGCGCTCACTCATCGTCCAGCACCCATAGCAGGTCGGCGTCGGCCGCATCGACGGTTTCACCCGGCGAGGCGAGTGCGATCACCAGCGCCGGCGTGTCCGCTGGCAGGTAGCCCGGGACGCCGGTACCGCGCAGTACATGCCAGCGACCAGCCACCAGCAGCGCGGGCACGGGTGCTGCGGTCAGCACCTGTGCCATGCGCGTGTCGCGGGCCTGTTGCACGGCCAGCATCCCTTCCAGCATCGGTGCTGCGTCCGCATGCTGGGTCAGCACCACGGCCGACAGGCGATGCCGGGCAGCGGGCACCGGGAACCGCACTGCATCCGCGGACGCCAGGCGGGCGTTGACCTCGGCGCGCGCGAGATTGCCGCCGAACAAGGGGATGCTGGCAGCGGTGGCGTCCTGCACCAGCCCCCCATAGGCGATCCACGGCCAGCGCGTATCCCAGCCCAGCAGCTCCTGCAGGCGCGCACCGTCGGCATGGTTGCCCTTGGCCAGCCAGCGCTGCACCCGCTGCAGGCGTGGCTGGCGTTCGCTGGCAATCATCTCCAGCACCAGCGCGCCTTGTGGACGCTGCTGCTGCAGCGCGTGCAGCAGCCAGCGCTGGGCGGCGTGGTCACCGGCCAGGTCGTGGCGTTCGCCCAGCAGCAGTCGCGGGACGTCCGCTGCGCGCTTCACGAATGCCGCTTCGTCCAGGTGCTGGCCACTGGCCAGGTCAATCACCGTGCCTGGCATTGGCTGCGCGCTGGCCATTGCGGCCAGCGCAAGCAGGCACAGTGGCAGCCAGCGACGGCTAGAACGCCACATTGACGCCCATCGAGACAGTGCGGCCACGGCCGTTGCCGCGGTCCAGGATCGGGCTGAAGATGCTGTCGATCGAGGCATTGTTGTCATAGGCCTTGTTCTGCAGGTTTTCGATGTTCAGCCACAGCGTGGTGTTGGGCTGGGGCTTGAAGCTGGCGTAGAAGTCGAGCAGTACACCGGTACCGCCGGTCTTGCGGGTCTGGAAGAAGTCGTAGCCTTCTTCGGTGGGCCCGGAGTATTCGGCGCGCAGGCCGACCTGCACGCGCTGCTGCCACCAGCGGCCGCCCACGTCCAGCGTCCAGTAGCGGTCGGGCAGGGCGGTGATGTCTTCCAGGTTGACGAATTCGATGGCGGGCGCGCTGGTGTGCGAACGGGTCCAGCTCAGCGTGGCGTGGTAGTGCTCGCTGGCGTAGTGCGCTTCCAGCTCGATACCGCGCATGCGCACCACGCCCGGGTGGTTCATCCAGCGCGTGGTGGTGCTGAAGTCGTCCACGTCCAGCGCATCGGTCCAGGCAGTGAGCTGCGGATCGCTGTCGATCGGTACCACGAAAGGCTCCACTTCCGGCGGATGCACGATCAGCAGGTATTGCGGCTTGATGTAGTCGCGGATGCGGTTGTCGAAGCGGGTGACGCGCAGCTGGGCCAGGTCGCCGTCAACCAGCAGCGAGTCGGTGCTGAGGTTGGCGCCGAACTGCAGGTTGCGCGAGCGCTCACGGCGCAGGAACGGGTTGGCACCCACGCCGTCGGCATCGCTCATGCCTTCCAGCGGGATTTTCTCGAAGAACATCTCCTGCACGCGCGGCGGGCGCGATGTGCGCGAGGCTTCGGCAAACAGCTGCAGCCAGTCGGTGGCCTGCCACGAAACCGCCAGGCTGGGGCTGAGCGCGTGCTGGGTGCGGCGTACGTCGATACCGCCGCCGTTGATCTCGGCGCACTGGCCGGGGACATCCGAGCACACCGGGACGTGGCCACGGATGCCATAGCGATCCTGGCGCAGGCCTGCGGTCAGCGCGTAGACGTCGTACTGCAGTTCCAGCGTGCTGAACACGCTGTCCAGCTGGCTGCGACCCTGGGGGTTGGCGCCGCGCAGGGTCGGAGTGTCGGCCACGTAGATGTCCGACTGGTGCTTGATGCCGGTGTTCCAGCGCGCCTGCAGTGCGCCGATGTCGAAGCGGCTGGTGTTGTCGAGCGTCCAGCTGCTCAGGCTGCTGTGGGTGCGGCGGCCGATGTAGCTGGAGTCCTCCACCGGCGGATAGAACAGCCGGGTCTTGTTGCTGGCGAAGGTCGCACGCAGGTCGATCCACGGCGTGTAGGGCGTGTAGTGGTAGCTGGCACGCTGGTTGCGCGCGGAAATCTGCCACGGATAGTTGTGGTAGAAGTCGTTTTCATAACGCATGTGGCTCAGGTCCAGCCGATGCTGGTCACTGGGCTGCAGGCGTGCTTTCAACAGCCAGCTGCTGGGTTGCTGGCTGCCGGGGTCGGCATTGTTCTTCTGCCCGCGTGCCGTGGCGTACTCGCCGCTGCGACTGCTGCTGGCGGCGGCCAGCAGGCCGAACTGGCGGTCACCACCGTCTTCGCTGTGGCGCCACGCGCCAGCGAAGGTGCGGCCGCTGCCATAGCCGTTGTTGCCATGGCGATAGCCCGCACGCAGGCCCCAGTCACGGCCTTCGCCGAGCAGGTCGTCGATGTCCAGCGTGCGGAAGTTGGCACTGCCGGCCAGCGTGCCGGCGCCATCACCGCCGGCCACCGCACCGCGCTGCACGTCCACGCCGGCCAGCAGGAACGGGTCGACATAGGCGAACGGGCCGCCCGAGCCATGCCCGGCGTTGTTGCGGAAGGTCTGGGTGACACCATCGATCATGGTGTTGACCCGGCCGGCGCCGGTCATGCCGCGGATGTTGACCTGCAGGCCAGGTTGGCTGCGCGAATGGAAACTGTGGGTGCCGGGCATCGAACGCAGCAGGCTGTTGCCGTCCTGGCGTTCGGCCATCGCCACGCGCTCGCTGCCGACCGCCGGCGCGAAGCCATCGCGCGTGGCCGGCACATACTGGCTGGCGCCTGCACCGGGGGAATGACCCTGCGCGGTATCGCCCTGTACGCGCAGCGGGCCGGTTTGACGGCTGCCATCGGCGGGTTCGGCCGGCGCCGGTTCCAGAGTGGCGCGGCGTGCGTCGAGGAAGCGGGGACGCAGGCCGCTGCCGGCCAGCAGGCGCGACAGGGCCTGAGCGTCGTCGAACTGTCCGCGCAGCGCCGGCGCTGTCTGGCCGCCCGGCAGTGCCGCACCGATCACCAGGTCGACACCGGTCAACCGGCTGTAGGCGTCCAGTGCGCTGGCCAGCGGTTGTGCAGGAAGATCGAAGTGGCGGGTGGCGGCCTGCGCGTGTGCGCTGGCGGACAACAACGTAAGCGGACTGGCGCAGGCCAGTGAAAGGGCGAGGACAAGGGGGCGGTGAAACAGCATCGGGGGCTCCAGGGGCTGACGCAGTGCGTCGTCATCCTGGGTAGACGCAGCGGCAGGGCCGATGTCAGGGTGCATCGCGATGTCCCTTGCGTGGTGGCAGCCACACCTGCACGCCCGCGCCCAGGCGGAGCACGCGCACATGCAGCTGCGTGGCCAGCTGGTCACGGCTGCGCGCCGCACCGTCGGCGCTGCCGAGCAGGGTGACCGGCTGCTGGCGCAGGTGTGCGCCGATGATCCAGGTATGGCCGCCATGCCAGCGATCCAGGTCCTGGGTGACGTCGGCCAGGGGCGTGGAGATCCAATGCAGGCGACGTTCGCGCCAGGCCAGCGCACTGTGGCTGGCAGCCTGGCTGACGGTCGCTGCCTGTCCATCGAAGCGCAGCTGCTGTCCTTCGATGGCCAGCTCACTGCGGCTGCCGCTATCCACGCGGACGCGATGCTCGGTGACGGTGACCACGCTGTCGTTGTCCTGCACGGCAAGGTCGAAGGCCGTGCCGAGCGCGGTGACCGTGCCGTGCGTCGTATGCACCTGGAATGGATGCTGCGCATCGGCGGCTACCTTGAACCAGGCCTGGCCGTGCTGCAGCTGCAGCTGCCGGCGCTGTGCATCGATGCGGACATGGACTTCGCTGCCTGGCGAGAGCAGCACGTGCGAGCCATCCGGCAGGACTTCTTCGCGGATCTCGCCCGCCGCCGTGCGCATCACCTGGGCGGCGGGTGGCGCGGCCTGGCGGGTATACAGGCCCAAGGCACAGAGCAGCAGCACGGCAGTGCCAGCGTCGCGCAGGCGCCGGCGCTGCCGCTTGCGCTGGTGCCGCTGCAGGCTGGGCGTCGCGTCACCGGCCTGCCAGAGCGCCTGCAGGTGCTGGTACTGCGCGGCGTGGCGGCAATCGGCGTGGTACCACTGGTTGAAGGCGCGCTCGTCGCGGCCACCGTCGTGGCCGTCCAGCCACCAACGCGCGGCCTCGCGCGCGATCGCTTCCTGGCTCATGCGCCGGGTACCTGCTGCAGCGCCACCAGCGCACGCAGCAGATGGCCGTGCGCGGTCTGACGGCTGATGCCGAGCTGGCGGCCGATCTCGGCCAGTGCCATCTGCTCCACGCGGGCCAGCAGGAATACCTGGCGCGAGCGCGGTGGCAGCGCGGCGATGATCGCATCGAGATGGCGCAGCTGTTCGGCGTCCAGCAGGCGCTGCTCCGGCAGCGGTGCAGGATCGGCGAGGACGTGCAGTTGCGCGTCATCCAGCGCTTCCTCACGACGGCGCTGGCGTTGCCGGTAGTGATCAGCGATCAGATTGTGGGCGACGCGGTACAGGTAGGCACGGCCGTTGCTCAGCAGGCCGCTGGCGGCGAGCTTGACGACGCGCAGCCAGGTTTCCTGGACGACGTCATCGGCGTCGCTGCGTTGCGGGAGTTTGCGGCGGACATGGGCGTGCAGCGGCCGGTAATGGGCCGCGCACAGCTGCGCGACATCCGTCGGTTCGACAGGCGTGGACACGGGGCGGGCGACAACTGGGAAAGGGAACAGCCCGCGGCGGCAAGGGCAGCGGCTGCACCTTACAGCAAAAGAGAATCATTTGCATCTATAGATGAGCATGGCACACCTGCCCGGACGCGGGATCAGCGCGGGCGATAATCGCAGTGGATCTGCAGGGCTTCGGTGGGGTTGTGGTGCAGTTCGAAGCCGCAGTGCTGCAGGCTGTGCTTCACCCGCGCGACCGCTTCGGCATGGCGGGCGACGCGACGATCCTGCCAGCGCGGCGGGGTGAACACGCCCAGCGGCAGCAGCCGTAGCCGCTTGCCGCGCAGTACCAGTGAGACATCGATATGACGGCCATCGATATCGTGGCCGTTGGCGCCGAAGATGGCATCGGCTTCATCGTGCCGCTGCGGATAGCAGGTGCGGAAGAGGGTGATGCCGAGTCGCCGCACCAGGCGCCGGAAGCCGCCGAGGCGGCTGTGGCGGGGCTCGAAGCCCCGGGTGAGCAGCAGGCGCAGTTCGGCAGGCAGCAGTGCCTGTGCCTCGAGCAGGCGTTGCAGCACCTCTGCGTCGATCTGGATATGGCGGGAGGGCCAGCGCGGGGCGACACGCAGCCCGTGGTGGCTGCCGCGGTGCAGGGTCAGCATGCGTGAAGCTTCGCATGCGGGCGAACAGCCGGGGTAGTGTCGGCCGCTGGCCGGCACCACCATCGTCGGGTCAGAGGTCGCGGTACTGGATCTGCGACGCCAGTACGCGGAGGCCGTCGGCATTGCTGGACAGGATGCGTTCTTCGCCAACCCCCTTCTGTCGCGTCAACTGGAAGCCCTGGTCGGCAGGCAGCTGTGCGGCGATGGCATCCATGCGCTGCAGGGCATCGGGGCCGCTGCAGTCGAAGTGGCCCCAGCAGGCGCCATCGCGGTGGATCTGCAATCGGTAGTTCATCGCGGCATCTCCGGCAGGCCCTGCAGCCAGTGGTCGAACATCGCGGTGGCCGCAGCCGCCAGCGGTGCACCGTAACGACGTGCCTGGGCGCGAAGATCGTTCGGATCGATGCCGGCCTGCGCCAGCTCCAGGGTGTGGCCGATCAGCCAGCGTTCGAACTGGCGGGCGTCCAGCTCCGGATGGCATTGCAGGGCCAGCGCATGGTGGCCGATGGCGAAGGCCTGATGGCGGCAGGCCGGCGTGCTGGCCAGGCGGTTGGCACCGGTTGGAAGTTCGAACGCTTCGCCATGCCAATGCAGCACGGGAATGCCTTGTAGGGCCTGCAGCGGTGAACGCTGGCCTTCATCGGTCAGCAGCAACGGTGCAAAGCCGATCTCCTTGCCACCACTGGCGGCGACGTCGGCGCCGAGCGCACGGGCCATCAGCTGCGCGCCGAGGCAGATGCCCAGGGTCGGCTGTTGCTGCTGCAGCCGGCGCTGCAGCAGGGCGATGCTGTCGGTGACGAAGGGATAGGTCTCTGTGTCATTGACGCTGATCGGACCGCCCAGCACCACCAGCAGGTCGGCGGTTTCGGCGCAGTCGAGCGCGTCGATACCGGCCTGCAGCACCTGCAGCTGCCAGCCCTGCGCCAGCAGCAGCGGTTGCAGGGTGCCGAGGTCTTCAAAGGCGACGTGTTGCAGAACGACCGCACGCTTCATGCCGGGGCTCCGCTGTTCGGCCAGTAGAAACTGTCCGGGGTGGCGCGGGCACCGAAGATGGCCTGGCCGACGCGGACCACGGTGGCGCCTTCCTCGATGGCCACTTCGAAGTCGCCGGACATGCCCATCGACAGCTGCGACAGGTCGAGGCCATGCGGGGCGGTGCGTTGCAACTGATCGCGCAGCTCGCGCAGGCGCACGAAGCAAGCGCGCACGCGCTCGACCTCCGGGGTGAAGATGGCCAGTGTCATCAGGCCGCGCACGCGCAGCCGGTCGAATGCGGGAAGCTGCTGCACGAAGGCTTCGACGGCTTCCGGTTCCAGCCCGTACTTGCTGGGTTCGGCCGAGGTGTTGACCTGCACGAACACATCCAGCGTACGGTCTTCCAGTTGCAGGCGCTGCTGCAGGGCCTCGGCCACGCGCAGGCTGTCCAGCGCCTGGAACTCGCTGGCGAAGCGCGCTACGTAGCGCGCCTTGTTGGTCTGCAGGTGGCCGATCACCGACCAGTGCACGCCCAGGTCGGCCATCGCTTCGGCCTTGCGCTGTGCCTCCTGCACCTTGTTCTCGCCCAGTTCGTGGCAACCGGCGGCCACCGCCATGCGGATGCGGGCGTCATCGACGGTCTTGCTGACCGGCAGCAGGCGCACGCTGGCCGGGTCACGGCCAACGCGGGCGCAGGCCGCGGCGATGCGTTGGCGCACCGTGACCAGGTTGGCGGCGATCTGTTCAACGGACTGGGCGACGGGCCAGTCGGCAGCGGCAAGGGGCATGCAGGCACCTCCAATGCAGGATGGCCAGGGTGGGATACACTGGCACAGGACAAGAGATATTTTGGCATAGGACAAAATGAAAATCACCGGGCATAGCGCCGAGTCGATCTTCGACAGCATCCGCGAGGGCATCGGCAAGGGCCGCCTGCTGGCTGGCAGCGTGCTGCCGCCGGTGCGTGAGCTGGCCGAGCAGCTGGGCGTGAACCGCAATACGGTGGCCGCTGCCTACAAGCGATTGGATGCGGCGGGCCTGGCCAGCACGGCGGGCCGTCGTGGCACGGTGGTGCGCGGATTGCCGCCGATGCTGGCGCGCGAGGGCAGCACGCCAGGGCTGGCGCTGCAGGATCTCGCCGGTGGCAACCCGGACCCGCGCCTGCTGCCGACCCTGCGCCTGGCCCCGGCGGCACCACGGCTGTATGGCGTGGGCACGGTCGACCCGAGGTTGCAGGCGCTGGCACGCGCCTCGCTGGATGCGGACTGCCCCGAGGGGTACGCGCTGGAGCTGACCCATGGCGCGGTCGATGGCATCGAACGCCTGCTGGCGGCGTGGCTGCTGCCGGGGGATCGCATCGCAGTGGAGGATCCGTGCTTCCTCGGCAGCCTCAATGTGCTCAATGCTGTGGGCCATGCGCCCTTGCCGGTGGCGGTGGACGCGCATGGCATGCAGGTCGAATCGCTGCGGCAGGCGCTGGAGGCCGGTGCACGTGCGGTGTTGCTGACGCCGCGTGCGCACAACCCAACCGGGGCCAGCCTGGATGCGAAGCGGGCACGGGCGTTGCGCCAGTTGCTGGCGGCCTACCCGCAGGTGGCGGTGCTGATCGACGATCACTACGCGCTGCTCTCGCAGCAGGCCTACCACTCGGTACTGCCGCTGGATTGCCGGCGCTGGGCGCTGCTGCGTTCGTTGTCCAAACCGCTCGGCCCGGATCTGCGGTTGGCCTGGCTGGCCTGTGATGAAGAGACCGCGTCGCGGTTGCGGCTGCGGTTGGCGTCCGGCACGGGCTGGGTCAGTCACCTGCTGCAGGATGCAGCGACCTCGGTGCTGGGGTCGGCAACGCAGCGGGCGAAGATCGCCTCGGCGGGCGAGCGTTACCAGCAGCGGCTGCAGTCGTTGCAGGAACTGCTGCGCGCGCGTGGCCTGCCGACGCCGTTGCCGATGGAGGGGCTGAACCTGTGGCTGCCGTTGCCGGCCGACAGCCATCCGCAGGTGCTGGCGCTGGCTTCGCGCGGATGGCATGTGCGTGCTGGCGAGGTGTTCGCGGTGGCGGCGCCGGGGCATGGCCTGCGCATCACCTGCGCGGCGCTGGGGGCCACACAACTGCGGCCGCTGGCCGATGACCTGGCGGCGGTGTGCGGCTTGTAGCGTCGAGCCATGCTCGACTTTGCTTCGCGTTTGTAGAGCCGAGCCATGCTCGGCTGCTGTTGGTAGAAGCAGTCGAGCGTGGCTCGACGCGACATGACCGTCAGTCGAGCATGGCTTGACGCTACAGAAGCAGATCAGGGCGCGGCGTTGGCGCCCGGGCGCACGTAGTAGGATTGGCCGCTGTCATCGACGAACATCAGTTCCGGCTTGCCCTGCCAGGAGGTGAGCATGGCGCCGGTGTTGTTCTGGTGCTTGACCATCAGGCTGGCGCCGCGGTCCGGGTTGGCCACCACCTTGAACACCTCCGTGGTGCCATTGGCATCGTCCAGGGTCAGCACGGCTTCACCGCCACGATCGCTGGTGCCATAGCCCCCGCGTTCGGAGCCATCCGGGCCGAGCAGGATCAGGCCGGACAGGGCGGTGGCGCGCGGCCCCTGGGTACGGCCCCGGCTGAGTGGGTCGGGCACCGGCGCGCCGAGGATCACCCGTGGTTGGCCGTTGCCATCGTGGATGATCAGCCCGCGCGCTTCGATGATGCGCTGTGGCGATTGGCTGCGATGCAGGTTCCAGGCGGTCCAGCCGGAAACCAGCAGGGCGAGTGTGGAGACCACCAGCGTGGTCAGCAGCAGTGCGCGGGGCATCGTATCGTCCTTCCCTGGATGCAGCGACGATAGCGGATGCGGGGGACTGATGACCAGTTCGTTGTGTGACGGCGTGTATCGTCAATGGAAATCGCGGCTGCGGCTGCGCAGCCCCTGCAGCAGTTCATCCAGGCAATGCATGCGCTGCACGATGACATGCTGCACGCCATCGACGCGTTCCAGGCGGCCGTCGATCTGCATCAGCTGGGTATCGACCAGTACCCGGTGCTGGCGATCGGCCAGGTGCCGCCAGACCACGGCGTTGACCATGCCGGTCTCATCTTCGAGGGTGAGGAAGGTGACGCCGCTGGCGGTCTGCGGGCGCTGGCGCATGCGTACCAGGCCGGCGATGCGCACGCGACGGCCATGGCCGTGGCCCGCCAGCTGCGCGGCATCCAGGCAGCCACGGCTGCGCAGCTGCGTGCGCAGGAACGAGACTGGGTGCCGGCCGAGGGTGGTGCCGGTGCTGCGGTAGTCGGCCTGCATGTCTTCCCAGGCGCTGGGCAGGGGCAGTGGAACGCGGGCTTCGGCGGTGGCGCGGGCCTGGTCGAACAGCGGCAGCCGGTTCTCCACGCCGGAGATATCCCAGCGTGCACGATGGCGATGGCCGCTGAGTCCACGCAGTGCACCGGCATCGGCCAGCAGGCCCTGCTGGCGGCGGTCCAGTGCGGTGCGCTGGCACAGGTCGCCGACATCGTCGAACGGGCGGCGCGCACGTTCGCGCATGATGGCCTGTACCGCCGCTTCGTTGCAGCCTTCGACCAGGCGCAGGCCGAGCCGGATCGCCGCCGGCCCCTTGCCGAAATCCAGCGTGCAGTCCCAGTCGCTGTGGCGCACGTCCACCGGCAGCACGCCGATGCCATGCCGGCGCGCGTCCTGCAGCAGTTGGTCGGGGCTGTAGAAGCCCAGCGGCTGGCTGTTGATCAGGCTGGCAGTGAACGCGGCGGGATGGTGGCACTTCAGCCAGCAGCTGGCATAGGTCAGCAGGGCGAAGCTGGCGGCATGGCTTTCCGGGAAACCGTAATCGCCGAAACCCTTGATCTGCTCGAACAGGTGTTCGCCATATTCGCGGCTGAAGCCGTTCTTCAGCATGCCGGACAGCAGCTTCTCGCGATGCGGCTCCAGACCGCCGCGGCGCTTCCAGGCCGCCATCGAACGGCGCAGGGCATCGGCCTCGCCCGGGGTGTAGCCGGCCGCATCCACCGCCAGCTGCATCACCTGCTCCTGGAACAGCGGCACGCCCAGGGTGCGTGCGAACACGCGTTCCAGCTGCGGCGGATACAGCGGTTCCTCCAGGTTGTCCAACGCCTCTGGACCCTGTTCACGCAGCAGGCGGCGCCGCTCCAGGTAGGGGTGCACCATGTCACCCTGGATCGGGCCGGGACGCACGATCGCCACTTCGATCACCAGGTCATAGAAATTGCGCGGCTGCATGCGCGGCAGCATCGCCATCTGTGCGCGCGACTCGATCTGGAACACGCCGATGGTGTCGGCAGCGCTGATCATGTCGTAGGTGGGGGTGTCTTCGTCGGGGATCGCATCCATGCGCCCGCTGTGCAGGCCATGCTGCTGCAGCATCGCCAGGCATTTGCGGATGGCGGTGAGCATGCCCAGCGCCAGGCAGTCGACCTTCATCAGGCCGGTGGCATCCAGATCGTCCTTGTCCCACTGGATGACGGTGCGGTCGGCCATCGCCGCGTTCTCCACCGGCACCAGGGTCGACAGGGGATGCTCTGAAATCACGAAACCACCCGGGTGCTGCGACAGGTGGCGGGGGAAGTCGATCAGCTCGGCGGTCAGCGCCAGCAGCCGCTGCATCAAGGGCGTGTCCGGATCGAAACCGCGTTCGCGCAGGGTCTCGGGCAGCGGCACGTGGCCACCCCAATGGTCCATCGCCGCGCCCAGTTCGTTGACCTGGTCCATCGGCAGGCCGAGCGCGCGGGCTACGTCGCGGATCGCGCTGCGGCCACGGTAGCTGATCGCCACCGCAGTCAGGGCGGCGCGCTCGCGGCCATAGCGCTTGAATACATACTGCAGCACTTCCTCGCGGCGCTCGTGCTCGAAGTCGATGTCGATATCCGGTGGCTCGTCGCGCTCGGCGGAGATGAAACGCTCGAACAGCAGGTTGCTGCGCGCCGGGTCGATCTCGGTCACGCCCAGCACGAAGCACACCGCCGAGTTGGCCGCCGAGCCACGGCCCTGGCAGAGGATGTCCTGGCTGCGTGCGAAGGCCACGATGTCCTGCACGGTGAGGAAGTAGGAGGCGTAGTTCTTCTGCCTGATCAATGCCAGTTCGTGCTCGATCTGTTTGCGTTGTGCCGGTTCGATGCCGCCTTTCCAGCGCCACGGGATGCCACGCTCGACCAGCACGCGCAGCCAGCTGTCCGGGTCGTGGCCCTCGGGCACCAGCTCGCGCGGGTAGGTGTACTGCAGCTGCTCCAGGGTGAAGTGGCAGCGCTCGGCGATGCGCAGGGTCTCGGCCAGCAAGGCGGGCGGATACAGCTGGGCCAGCGCGGTGCGCGGGCGCAGGTGGCGCTCGCCGTTGGGGAACAGGCGCCAGCCAGCCTCGGCCACGCTGCAGCGGTGACGGATCGCGGTCAGGGTGTCCTGCAGGGCGCGGCGGCGGCGCACGTGCATGTGCACATCGCCGCTGGCCACCAGCGGCAGGCGGTGTCGTTCGCCGAAAGCCTGCAGCTGCTGCAGGCGGCGCGCGTCGTCGTGCTCGTGGTGCAGCTCCACCGCCAGCCACAGCCGATCAGCGAAGCCGGTGCGCAGCAGCTCCAGGTCGGTGGCGGCCGGTTGCCGGTCCAGCCACAGGCACAGCAGGCCGTCGGGCAGGCCGAGCAGGTCCTCGCGCAGGCAGCGGTATTCGCCCTTGGCGGCCCGTCGCCGGCAGGTGGTGATCAACTGGCACAAGCCGGCGTAGGCGGCCTGGTCGGTGCACAGCAGGGCCAGCTTCGGCCCGTCCTCGACCTGGAATTCGGCGCCGACGATCAGTGCCACGCCATGCGTCTTCGCCGCCTGCCAGGCGCGCACGATGCCGGCCAGCGAGCATTCATCGGTGATCGCCAACGCGCGGTAGCCCTGGCCGGCGGCGCGCGCGAACAGTTCTTCGGCGATCGAGGCGCCACGCTGGAAACTGAAGGCCGACAGGCAGTGCAGTTCGGCGTAGCCGGGCAGTTCGTTGTGCATGACGGCTCAGCCGAACCAGCCGTGCAGCATCCACGGCGCATGCGGGTCATTGCGCTCACGGAAGGCCCAGCCGCGCTGGCCGTGTGCGGTTTCCACCACGTAGTAGTCGCGGCGCGCGTCGGCCTGGTCCCACCAGCCTGATTCGATCCGCTCCGGCCCGGCGACGATGCGCAGGCGCGGGTCACGCAGCGGTTGCGGGGTGTCCAGCAGCCAACCGGGGCGCAGTGGCCAGTATGCCGGTGGCTTGGCCGCAGGCTGGGTGCCGCTGGCACGCTCGGGCCGGTGGTCGGCCTGCACGGCCAGCGGTTGCACGGCGTCATCGCCGAGCCGCGCCCGCAGGCGCTCGCGCAGCTGGCTCCAGGGCATCGCCTGCGCCGGCCGGGTGTCGAACAGGTCGCGCGCGGCGGGCACGAACGGTGGCAGCTGTTCGGCCTGCAGGCGCAGTGCGCGGCTGCCAGCGGGCAGGGCGAACGCTTCCATGCGGTTGCGTGCGATCTCGAACAGCAGCGCGGGATCGCGCTCGGGTGCCAGCAGGCCGATGGTCAGCACGCTGGCCGGCAGCAGGTCATGCTCGAAATGCAGGTCGAAGCGCTGTACGCCGCCATCGCGCGAACACAGGAAGGCCGCCAGGTCCAGCAGCAGGCGGCGCAGCGGGAACAGCAGGGCCTGGCTGGATTCAATCTCGTATTCGAATTCGATGCGTGCATCGAAACGGTCCGGTGGCTGGTAGTAGCGCAGTGGCGCGGTGGGCAGGCCGCGCAATGCGTCCAGCTGTTGCAGCATGTCGGGCGCGAAGCGCCGGGCCAGGCTGTCGCGCGGCAGCTCGAGTACCGCACCCAGCGTGCGCAGCCCGGAGCGGCCGAGCACGGTCACTGCATCGCTGGGCAGGCCGCAGCGCGGCAACGGCAGCTGCGCCAGCGCCGCCGGCAGCTGCTGCGCATCGATGCCGAGGCCATCGTGGACGTTGGCCAGCACGCGCGCGGCATGCGCCGTGGGCGCGGCCACCAGGCGGTGGCGGAACCCGAGTTCATGCAGTTCGTTGCGCAGGCGCTTTTCGATCGTCAGCCAGTCACCGAACAGGGCACGGCTGGCGCCGATTTCCAGCACCAGTGCATGCGGGAAATCGAGGCTGACCTGCGAGCTGTAGGCGTAGGCCCAGCTGGCCAGCAGCTGGCGGGTGTGCTGTTCCGCGTTCGGGTCGTAGTCGTGCAGGTGCATGTCCTGCACCAGCACCTGCGCGGCCGACAGCAGCATGCCCGGGCGCAGCCCCGCTGCGCGTGCGGACGGGCTGACCGCACGCAGCACGCGGCGCTGCGCCGGCCCCTGCAGCAACACCAGTGGCCGCTGCGGGTCCGGTTGCAGGCGCAGCACGCTGTCCAGCGCCAGCTGCGGCAACAACAGGCAGGCCCAGTGCATGGCGCGGCCTCAGTGGGCGATGGCCAGCGGCAACGGCTGCGCGGGTGGCAGGCCGCCACGGCACTTCAGCACCCGTACCTGGCCGTGGTCGAGCTGCAGGCGCAGGCTGGCCGGGGAGGGGTTGCGCGCTGCCTGCGCCTCGCGGAACACGAAGCCCAGGCACTGGCCGCTGTCGGCGGCGACCTGCAGCCGGCGCAGGGCGCGATCGTCGGCCTGGTGCGGCCAGCACAGCACCGCCGCGCAGGCCGCAGAGCGCAGGCATTGTTCGGTGGCCCACAGCGCCTGTTTCGGCGCGGCGTGGATGATCTGCAGCTGGGCCAGGTCCAGCCCGGCGGCGGCCCAGGCCGGGGCGTGCGGGCGGTAGGGCGGGGCGACCAGCACGATCGGGCGGTCGCGCTGGCTCAGCTTTGCCAGCGCCGGCCAGACCAGCGCCAGCTCGCCCACGCCGGGCGCTGCCTGCAGTACCTCGCACAGCCCGCTGGCCGGCCAGCCACCGCCGGGCAGGCGTGCATCCAGTGCCGGGTGGCCGCTGGCCAGGTGGTCGCTGGCCGGTCCCTGGCGGGCCGGGCCACGCCACAACTGGCGCCCGTCCAGCAGCCGGTCGAGGGCGACGACGGCGCCCATCAGCCGGTCCTCCAGGGGAGGCGCCGGGTGGGCTGGAAGCGGCAGGAACGGGCGGAAACGACAGGCATGGCGCGAGTATCGACGGGCCGGTATCAGGGGCTGAGAGCGGACATGCTACTCGCCTTGTGAGTAGAATTACTAATGAAATTGGCGGGTCGGGTTTCAGGTTGCTGAAGGGGTAAAGGAGTGCCGACCAAGGTCGGCACCCACAGGTCCCGGTTACGGGCGGACCGGCAACGCCACCGGGCGCAGCGGCGCGGCATCGCCGCCGCGGATCTTCAGCGGGCCGCCGATGAAGGCGAACTCGTAGACCTTGTCGCGGGCCAGTTCGTCCAACGCCACCAGTTCGATGATCGGCGCACCCTGCTGGGCCAGCAGGTAGGTATGCAGCGGCACGTAGTCGTCGGACACCTCCGAGGGGAAGGTCTCGAAGCTGAGGTTGTCGGCGCCGACGATCATCGCGCCGCTGTCTTCCACCAGGAAGCGCGCCGCGTCCAGGCCCATGCCTGGCGGGTTGGCCATGTAGGCCCTGGGCTGTTCGAACAGGCGCATGCGGCCGGTGCGGATCAGCACGATGTCACCCTGCTGCAGCTTTACCTGCTGGCGTGCCAGCGCATCCTTCAGGTCCTGGCGGGTGACGCGGTAGCTGTCCGGCAGCATGTCCACGCCCTTGGCGCCGGCCACATCGATCAGCACACCGCGTGCGATCAGCGGTGGGAATTTCTCGATACCGGTGACGTTCCAGCCACGGTCGCCGAGGTGCTTGTCGGCCTCGAAGCCGTTCCAGATCTTTCCGTGGATGCCGAAGTGGTTCAGCGCATCGATGTGGGTGCCGGTGTGGCTGTACATCGAGAACGCGGTGCCGGTGTAGCTGCGGGTGAGGTTCATGGTCTCGCCCACGCCCATCGGGTCGTCCATCACCGTGCCGCGCGGGGTGTGGGTCATCCAGAACTGGTAGTGCGGGTCGCCGGCATCCTGCCAGCTGGGCATGCCGACGTAGTACTCGGTGGCCAGGTCATAGGCCTTGCCGCCGCTGACCCGCGACAGGATCGCCGCGCGCGAGGCGTCGGTGATCAGGTTGAGGCGGCCGATCTCGTCCTTCGGCCCCCAGGGGCTGGTGCCGACCTGCTGGCCGGAAGGAACGCGTTCGTGCGCGGATACAGGGGTGGAAGCGGCGGTGCCGGCCAGCAGCAGGGCCAGCGCGGTGGCCAGGGTACGTGGGGTCATGGGGAATCTCCTTGCAGGGTGGGGGAGGGTGCGGCTCAGGCCGCGACCAGGGGCGCCAGGGCCTGGCGCAGCTGTGGCAGTGGCAGGGTCTGCAGGCGCAGGCCGTTGCCGCCGATCACGGTGGGAATGGAACGGATGCCGAGGGCGGCGGCGTCGGCACGATCGGCCTGCACGCGCCGGGCTACTGCGTCGCTGCGCATGTGGTCAGCGAAGGCGCCACGGGGATGGCCCAGCGATTCGGCGATATCCAGCAGCACTTCGGCATCGCCGATGTTGCGGTGCTGGTGCAGGTGCGCCCATTGCACCGCGTCGAACATCGCGCCATGGGCATCATTGCCGCCGAGCACGCCGGCGGCCTGGCAGGCCAGTGCGCCGAGCCAGCCGGACGGATACTCGAAGTCCTGTGCGCGCATGCCTTCGATATCGATGCGCGCGCTGTCTTCATGCGCGGCGCAGTCGGTCCAGTGGCGCAGGATGATCGCCTTGGCGCGCTCCATCGAGCCGAACACCTCGACCATCTGCGCGCGCGAGTCCTGCAGCACGAAGCTGCGGTGACGCACCTGGATGCCGAGTTCGGCCGAGACCTGCTGCAGGCGCGGGGCCAGCACGAAGCACCAGCCACAGACCACATCGTGGAAGAAATCGACCACCGGCGCTGCGGTGGCGGGGGAAGGAACGGAAGACATCTGCCTGCCATCGGTGAGAGGGGAGGCGGCAGATTAGGCAGCGCGGCATGGCTGAAACAGCACGCCGCGGGCAGCTCAGTTTTCGCTGGCGGTTACGAATCCAGGCCGGCGCAGCCGGGCAGCTCGGCGTGCAGGAAATCGATGAAGGCACGCACCTTGGGTTGCAGGTGGCGCGATGTGGGGTAGACCGCATGCACGAAGCGTGGTGGATAGCGGTGGTCGGGCAGCACCTGCTGCAGTTCGCCACGGGCCAGCGCCGGCGCCGCCAGGAACGAGGGCAGGGCGCCGATGCCCATGCCGGCCATCAGCAGGTCGCGCAGCAGCAGACTGTTGTTGACGGTGACACGCGCCGGCAGGGTGATGGTCACCTGCCCATCGGGGCCGAGCAGCGGCCAGCTGCCGGGGGAGTCGGACAGGCTGTAGGCCAGCACGCTGTGCGCCTGCAGATCGTCCACCGCCTGCGGTGCCGGATGCTGCCGCAGGTAGGACGGGGCCGCGCACAGCACCTGCTGCAGCGAGGCCAGCCGGCGCGCCACCAGTCGCGAGTCATCCAGCTCGGCACGCAGCCGCAACGACACGTCGAAACCCTCACCGACCGCATCGAGCAGGCGGTCTTCCATCACCAGGTCCAGCGACAGCTGCGGATGCTGCTGCAGGAAGCGCGGCAGCAGCGGCGACAGCGTGCTCAGCGCGAACGATTGCGGTGCATTGACACGCAGGCGCCCGGCCACCTCGCCACGCTGTTCGGCGATGCCACGTTCCAATGCGTCCAGCTCGTCGAGCAGGCGGCAGCATTCGCGGTAATAGGCGTGGCCGGTCTCGGTCAGGCTCATGCGCCGCGTGGTCCGCTGCAGCAGCACCACGCCCAGGTGTGTTTCCAGCGTGCGCAACTGCTTGCTCAACCCGGCCGGCGACATGCCCAGGTCTTCGGCGGCGCGGGCCAGCCCGCCGCGTTCGACGATGCGGCGGAAGGCGCGCATCAGGTTGAAGGAATCCATGCCGGTCTCGGGCGCGATGAGGGCGCCATTGTAGATCCACGCCATGCGTGGATGCGGGAAACGCGATGCCGACCACGATGGACATCCACCAGAGGCGGGCCGTGTTGCGCCGTTTGTTCAAGCCCGCAACCGTCGCGCCACGCCAGCATGCAGGCCCCTCACGTTTCAGGTTGCCCATGAAGCACTGGATCCTCCGCCTGTATGCCCCGTTGTTCCTGTTCGGTTTCGTTGCCGCCGCCGTCGCCTGGGTCGGTCACCTCCACGGCGACCCGCTATGGCTGCTGGCCTTGCTGGCGGTCGCCATCGCGGTCTCGTTCGCTGCCGAACGTGCCTGGCCGTATGACCCCGCGTTCAACCACGGCCAGGGCGACAGCCTGCGTGACACCCTGCATGCGCTGGTCAACGAAAGCCTGAACCTGCTGTCGATCGCCGCGGTGCCACTGCTGGCAACGCTCATTCCGTGGCAGCTGTGGCCGCTGCAGTGGCCGTTCATGCTGCAGGTGCTGCTGGCCATCGTCTGCGCCGACCTTGGCATCACCCTGGTGCACTACGCCAGCCATCGCATCGGCTGGCTGTGGCGGTTGCACGCGGTGCATCACAGCGTCACCCGTATGTACGGCTTCAACGGCCTGATGAAACACCCGCTGCACCAGGCGGCCGAAGCCGTCGGTGGCGTGCTGCCGCTGCTGCTGCTGGGCCTGCCGATGCCGGTGGCCGCGGTACTGGCCTTCGCCATTGCCATCCAGCTGCTGCTGCAGCATTCCAACGTGGACATGCGCCCGGGCGTGCTGGGCCGGGTGATGGCCTGGGCGCCGTTGCACCGCTTCCACCACATGCGTTACGGCACCGCCGGCGACGTCAACTTCGGCCTGTTCCTGACTGTCTGGGATCACCTGCTGGGGACCGCCTTCGATGCGCCCGGCTATCGGCTGCAGCAACGCGACCTCGGCATCGGCAGCCAACCGGACTATCCGCGTGATTATCCCGGGCAGCTGCTGGCGCCGTTCCGCGAACTGCCGCATGGCGAGGTGCCGGAGCTGCCGGACGGGTTGCGCAGGCGCGGATGATCGGCGGTGTCAGGCCGCATGCAGCTGCAGGCCGTGCAGCTGTGCGGCACCGATGCCGAACATGCGGCGCAGGCTGCGTGACAGATGGGCGAGGTCGGCGAATCCGGCCGCGTGTGCGCTGTCGGTCAGGCTGTGCCCGCGCAGATGATGCATCAGTGCGCTGCGCAGCCGTTGCCACAGCACCCAGCCGCGCAGGGTCACCGCCAGATCGGACTGGAAGCGCCGATGCAGTTGGCTGGTCGATAGATGCGCCGCCTCGGCGATATCGGCGGCCGGCACCGGGCCGGGCAGGTGCTGGGCGATACGGGACAGCGCTGCCTGCACGCGGCGGTCCAGCGGTTGCGGCCGGCTCAGCCGTGGCAGCCAATGGTGCAGCGCCAGCGCGTTGTCCGGCAGCGCGTGCAGGTGCTGCTGGATCTGTGCGGGATCGGCGTGCGTCGGCTCCAGGAACACCGTGCAGCCTGCTTGCGGCGCCGACAGGATTGCGTGCGGCTGGAATGACGGCAGCCACAGCCGTTGGCCGTGCTGCTGCACGCCATTGATCTCGACCTGCCAGGGCGCGCCGTCGCTCAGCAGCAGTTGATGGGCGTAGTGCGCGTGCGTATCGCTGCCACCGGCGTGGCCCTGCAGCACGGCCACGTGAGCATCCAGCAGCAGCGTGCCATTCCAGGGCTGGGCGGGGGAGGACATGGAGGAATTGTAGATCCACGCCATGCGTGGATGAATCTCCATCGGAATGGAATATCTGGAGATCCGATCCCGTGCCGACCAACGGTCGGCACCCACCAACAGCAGCAGGTTCCAACAGCTCGCAGGAAACTGTCGAAGGCGGGGTGGGTCCGGTTGCGGGGGCGTGAGCGCCATGGATGGCGCGACCGAGCCTACAGGGACGTATTTACGGCGTCCCCCGCAACCGGACCCACCCCGCCCCCCCACGGATAGCCGCTTTTGCTTTTGAGGTTGCCGGCCAGCGGCCGGCACTACCGCAGGTGCCGGGCGCAGCCCGGCCATGCGTACCCTCACCGCCCGTGCGGGTCGGGCCGGTGATGTACGTACTCGACCACGGTGCCATCGGGATGCACCGCATTGAACGCCGCCCCGGTCGGTACCACCTGCAGCGGGAAGATGATCTCGGCGCCCGCGGCGACCAGCTTGTCGTGATAGGGCCGAACGTCATCGACCAGCAGCGTCCCCGTGGTCGAGGTGAACGGCGCCAGCGCTTCATCGCACCCTTCGATCAGCAGGAATGCACCGACCATCGCCAGGCGCAGGCCGGCATCGGGAAACGGAAAACCCGCATCGGCCACCACGCCCTGCAGTTGCTCGTAGAAGGCCACGCTGCGCTCCAGTTCGCCAGGCGCAACAAATACCCGGATCAGCACGCGTGGGCTGCGCTGGCTCGAGGTATCACAGCGGTCGCGCCAGAGATGATCGAAGTCGCGGTGAATGTTCATGGGCGGGGTTCAGGGCCGGTGACGCCCCATTATCGGCAGCCCCGTGCGGCCTGCTGATGACTGCCGGTGATGGCCTGATAACCGGCGGCCAGGTTGCCCCTGTGACTTAGGTCCTGTTGACAGGTGTGAACGCCCTCGCACAATCTTCACATGATTGGGTCGCCCTGCGCGGCCCGGGCAGGCAGGTTGTCACGCCGGGAGGAGGGTCCCGCGCGCAGACCGGCCCGTCCTTCGGCCTGCGGGACGTTGCCTGGCAACCCCTGCGCGGCATGAACGCTGCACCCTTCGGCGGCACTTTCCCTGGACCGATTGCCTTGGCAACGGAATTACGCCTGCCGATGAAAACGTTTACAAAGCCGCTTGCACTGTCCCTGGCCCTGTCTGCCGCACTCGCCGCTCCGGCCTGGGCCGATCCTGCGGCGTTCACCGTGTTGACCCTGGAACAGGCGCCGACCGCCGAGGCGATGCCGGCCCTGGCCGCCCAGCTGAAGAGCCTGAAGGTGGACGCGGTGAGCGTGCGCCAGGTGCAGCGCGGCATCGGCCAGGTCGATCCGCTGCAGGTGCTGGCCGACGGCCTGGGCTACGAGTACCGCTTCATTGCTGCGGGCAAGGACGATGGCCAGACCCAGCGCGGCCAGGCTGTGCTGACCCGGTTGCCGATCGCTGCCGAATCCGGTCCGGACCAGCCGGGCCTGAACTACCTGCGCCTGGACGACGGCCGCCACACCGTGGCGGTCTACACCGATGCCGGCGCAGGTGCCGCACAGCTGCCGGCGCTGGTCACGCGCTCGCGGCTGGGCGCACCGGCGGTGCTGCTTGGCGCGGTGGCCGGTGAATCGGCCAAGGCTGCAGGCTTTGATCCGGCGCGTGTGGCGCTGGAAGCGGATGCCAGCTATTTCAGCGACGGCTTCCAGGCCGCCAGCAGTGCACCGTTCAAGGTGGAAGGCAGCACGCTGCGTGCCACGCTGCTGACCCTGGCCTACGCCGCCGACAAGCACGGCGACACGCCATGGATGGACACCACCCTCAACGCCGATGCGCGCGCTGCGTTGCTGCTGACGGCGATGACCGAGGATGAGAAGTTCCAGATGCTGCACAGCTACTTCGGGCTGGGCAAGGATGGTGGTCCGCTGCCGGAAGGTGCGGTCGGCTCGGCCGGTTTCGTGCCGGGCGTGGCGCGCCTGGGCATTCCGTCGCAGCAGTCGGCCGATGCCGGCGTCGGCGTGACCAATCCGGGTGGCATCCGTCCGGGCGACTTCGCCACGGCGATGCCGTCGGGCCCGTCCACCGCATCGAGCTGGAACCCGCAGGTTGCCTTTGCCGGTGGCGCGACGATGGGCCGCGAGGCGTGGCAGCAGCGCTTCAACATCCTGCTGTCGGGCAGCGTCAACCTGCAGCGCGACCCGCGCAACGGCCGCAATTTCGAATACGCCGGCGAAGACCCGCTGCTGGCCGGTTCGATGGTCGGCGCGCTGATCCAGGGCGTGCAGAGCCAGCACGTGATCTCCTCGATGAAGCACTTCGCGCTGAACGACATGGAGACCCGCCGCAACTTCCACGACGTGCGCATCGGCGAACAGGCCATGCACGAGTCCGACCTGCTGGCCTTCGAGATCGCGCTGGACGCCGGCCGCCCGGGCGTGGCGATGTGCTCGTACAACAAGATCAACGGCACCTACGGCTGCGAGAACGGCTACCTGATGAACCAGGTGCTGAAGCAGGAATGGAAGTTCCCCGGTTTCGTGATGTCCGATTGGGGCGGCGTGCACAGTGGCTCGAAGGCGGCGCTGGCCGGCCTGGACCAGCAGTCGGCCGGTGAAGTGTTCGACGCGGCGGTGTTCTTCGACGAACCGCTGCGCCTGGCCGTGCATGGCGGCGTGGTGCCGCAGGCGCGCCTGAACGACATGGTGGCGCGCATCCTGCGCACGATGTTCCTGCACGGCAACTTCGACAACCCGCCGCAGCACCAGAAAGTCGACGCCGAGGCTGGTTTCGCCGTCGCCCAGCGCACGGTGGAAGAGGGCAGCGTGCTGCTGCGCAATGAAGGCAACCTGCTACCGCTGGCCGACAGCGTGAAGCGCATCGTCATCATCGGCGGTCATGCCGACAAGGGCGTGATCGGTGGTGGTGGTTCGTCGATGGTGGGCGTGACTGCCAAGGGCACCAATGCGGTGCCGGGCGTGATGCCGACCACCTGGCCGGGCCCGGTGATCTTCCACCCGTCCTCGCCGCTGGAATCGCTGCGCGCAGCACGCCCGGACGCGACCATCGAGTATGTGGACGGCAGCAACGCCGCCGCTGCGGCCAAGGCAGCCGCGCAGGCCGACGTGGCCATCGTGTTCGCCACCCAGTGGGCGGCCGAATCGGTCGACCTGCCGGACATGCAGCTTCCCGACAACCAGGACGCCCTGATCTCGGCCGTGGCCAAGGCCAACCCGAAGACCGTGCTGGTACTGGAGACCAACGGCCCGGTGCGCACGCCGTGGCTGGCGCAGGTGCCGGCGATGCTGCAGGCCTGGTACCCGGGCATCCGCGGTGGCGAAGGCATTGCCGCGCTGCTGACCGGCCAGGTCAATCCGTCCGGCCGCCTGCCCGTGACCTGGGTGGTGGACGAATCGCAGTTGCCGCGCCCGCACATCGACGGCCTCGGCTTCAAGCCGGCCAAGCCGTTCGGTGATGTGTTCGATTTCGATATCGAAGGCGCCAACGTCGGCTACAAGTGGATGGCGGCCAAGGGCCTGACCCCGACCTTTGCCTTCGGCCATGGCCTGTCCTACACCTCGTTCGCCTATGAAAACCTGAAGGTGAGCGTGGAAGGCTCGCGCCTGGTCGCCAGCGTCGACATCCGCAACACCGGCAAGCGCGCCGGTGCCGACGTCGCCCAGCTGTACCTGAAGCTGCCGGCCGGCAGCACCACGCCGATCCGCCTGATCGGCTACGACAAGGTGACCCTGCAGCCGGGCGAACAGCGCCGCATCCGCATCGAAGCCGAGCCGAAGACCCTGGCCCACTACGATGCGCAGGCCCGCCAGTGGAAGATCGATGGCGGCACCTACCAGGTGCAACTGTCGCGCAACGCCGCCGAACCGCTGCAGAGCGTGGACGTGCAGCTGGTGGAGCAGGTGCTGCGCTGAGGCTTGAAGGCATGGCCCCGAAAGGGGCCATGCAAAAAAGGGGACGGAGGGGATTAAGTCGTTTATGCATAAACGACTTAATCCCCTCCGTCCCCTTTTCAGGTGACGAACCACCCGCGCAGGAAATCGATCAGCTGCCGCACCTTCGGTGAGGGCTGCGTGCTGTGCGGGTAGACCGCGTACACACTCTGCTGCGGAAACCGGTGCTGGCGCAGCACCGGGCGCAGGCGATCCTGGGCCAGGTCGTCCTCGATCAGCCAGCGTGGCAGCACGGTGACCCCGGCGCCGGCCACGGCGAAGGCGCGCAGGCTGCTGGCGCCATCCACGCGCACCACTGCATTGCCCGGGTTGGTGGCAAACAAGGCGTCGCTGCCATCCGGTGCCACCACCGGCACGTCGGCCAGGCGCGGGTAGCCGAGGCGGGGCAGGTTGCCCAGCTGCACGGGGTCATCGGCAGCATCGGCAGAGGGCAGGCGTGCCAGCAGGCACGGAGCCGCCACCGCGCACAGTGGGTGCCGTTCCAGTTCACTGGCATGCAGGCCCGAATCGGGCAGGCGGCCGAGGCGGATCGCCAGGTCGAAACGTTCGGGAATCAGGTCGGCCGGCGCCGGTGAGGTCGACAGATGCAACTGCAGGGCCGGATGCCGCGCACGGAAGGCCTCCAGTGCGGGAATCAGGCGCAGCTGCGCGTACTCCGGAGTGGTGGTAAGGCGCAGCACACCCTGCAGCTGATGCTGGTCGCGGCGTGCGGCATCGATCGCCGCCTGTGCGGCATCCAGCGCCTGCACGCAGTGCTGCAGGAACTGCTCGCCGGCATCGGTCAGGGCCAGGTGGCGGGTACTGCGCAGCAGCAGGGTCACGCCCAGCTCCTGCTCCAGCCGCTTCAGGTTGAAGCTGACCACCGCACGGCTCAGGCCCAGGCGGTCGGCGGCGGCGGTCAGGCTGCCGGCCTCGACCACGGCGCGGAAGATATCGAAGCGATCGAGGCTGACCATGGTGGTCCATTGTCAAAACAGATTTGACAGTGTTGCAGCTGCCGTCGTGTTTTTCCAACAAGGTCCGGACGGCATGCTTGCGACTTCCCCGCTGGAGCGCCGCCGATGCCGTCCCCCCGCCTGCGCCATGAGGCGATCTTCCTGCTGGTGTTCGCCCTGGATCTGGTCAACATGTTCATCGCCACGGTGGCCTATCCTGCATTGGCAGCGGAGCTGCACGCCGATATCAGCACCCTGGCCTGGGTGGGCACCGCCTACATGCTGGGCCTGAGCGTGGTGATTCCGCTGGCGCCCTGGCTGGCCGCGCGCTGTGGTGAGCGTCGCCTGCTGCTGGTGGCGTTGCTGCTGTTCGCGGTTGCCGCTGCGCTGGCCGGCGCAGCACCGGGTATCGGCTGGCTGCTGGGCTGGCGCCTGCTGCAGGGCCTGGCCGGTGGCCTGCTGATTCCGGTGGCACAGGCGGCAGCGTACCGACAGTGCACGCCCGACCAGCGTGGTGCGCTGACCCGCCGCATCCTGCTGGTGGCGCTGCTGGTACCGGCACTGGCGCCCGCGCTCGGTGGGCTGCTGGTGCAGTGGTTGTCCTGGCGCGGTGTGCTCTGGGCCAGCCTGCCGTTGGCCGTGGTGGCGATTGGACTGGTGCTGGCGTGGATGCCGGCCGATGGCGCGCGAAGTGCGCCACGCTTGCAGGCCTATGCGCTGTCCACCGCGATGCTGGCGCTGGGTGCGCTGCTGCTGGCACTGACCTGGCTGGGCGAACCCGGCCATCGGGCCGCCGGTGCCGTACTGCTGTTGATCGCATTGCTGTTGGCAGCGGCCCACCTGCGGCATGCACGGCAGCAGGCGCAGCCCCTGCTGCGCTGGTCGTTGCTGTCCCATCGGGGCCTGCGCCTGGCGATGCTGGTCTATCTGGCAGTGCCCGGTGTGTTCATCGGCAGCCAGCTGGTCAGCACGCTGCAGTTGCACCAGGCCGGTTACAGCGCGGCACGCATCGGTGGGTTGATGCTGCCGTGGGCGCTGGCCTCGGCCATTGCGATCACGGCCAGCAAGCGCCTGCTGGCCCGCTTCGGCCCGGCCACGGTACTGCGTACGGGCATGCTTCTGCAGGCCAGCGGCCTGCTGTTGATGGCGCTGCTGCCGCAGCCGGCCTTCGCGTTGGCCGCGCTGTTGTTCGCGCTGATGGGCGCCGGTGGCAGCCTGTGCAGCAGCACCGCGCAGACGCTGGCCTTCCATGGGGTCGAGGGCGAAGCATTGGGTGATGCCAGCGCACTCTGGAACCTCAACCGCCAGCTCAGCTTCTGCCTGGGCACCGCGGCCATCGCGCTGCTGTTGGCATTGGCCATGCAATGGCTGCCGGCCCATGCCACCCGCGTAGCGCTGGGGCTGGCCGCCGTACTGACCCTGCTGCCTCTGGCGCTGTTGCGCCGGCCGCAACAGCTTTCCTTTCCGCAACCCGAGAATGCCTGATGGATACCACCGCAGAACATGAAATCCACCACCTGCACGACAAACTGCAGGCCTGGTTCCGTGCCGACGTCAGCACCGACGCGCTGCAGGACCTGATGGCGCATTTCTGCGCGGACTTCAGCATGGTCGGCATCGCGGGTCGCAGGCTGGACCGGACTGCCGTGCAGGCGCTGTTCGCGGGCGGCCATGGCGCGCGTCCAGGGCTGCGGATTTCCATCGACGCCGTGCAGGCGGTGGAAGCGCCTTCACCGCTGGCGGTACTGCGCTATCGCGAAGGGCATTCGATCGATGGCGGCGCACCCGCATGGCGGGAGTCGCTGGCGGTGCTGAGGCAGGAAGAGGGTCGCTGGCGCTGGCTGGCGCTGCATGAAGTGCCGGTGGCCTGACCGGTAGTGCCGGCCGCTGGCCGGCAACCGCGTAACGCGCCCCAGGATCATGAAGTTGCCGGCCAGCGGCCGGCACTACCGGTTGCCGGCGAGCGCAGCGGCACCGGAGGCACATGTGCCATCAGTCCTGCCTGCATCCACCGCAGAATGCAAAGCCTGCACACACTTCACGGCACGGGGCAGGAGTAGGCTTGAGGCTTTCCTGCCGGGAGGGGTTGTCCATGCGTGTGCGTGCCGTTGCTGTAGCCATCGCCCTTTGCCTGTCCAGCACCGTGCTGGCTGCCGATACCCCGCCGATGACCCCGGACATCAGCGGCAAGCCCTTTGTTGCCCCCGATGTCGGCCGCGACTACGACAAGCGCGTGGTGATGGTGCCGATGCGTGATGGCACCAGGCTGTATACGGTGATCGTGGTGCCCAAGGGCGCCCACAACGCGCCGATCCTGCTGACCCGTACGCCCTACGATGCCGCTGGCCGCGCCAGCCGCAGTGATTCGCCGCGCATGCGCGACCTGCTGCCGCAGGGCGACGAGGTGTTCGTCGACGGCGGTTACATCCGTGTGTTCCAGGATATCCGTGGCAAGTACGGCTCGGAAGGCGATTACGTGATGACCCGGCCGCTGCGCGGGCCGTTGAACAACACCAAAGTCGACCATTCCACCGACGCCTGGGACACCATCGACTGGCTGGTGAAGAACGTGCCGGAGAGCAACGGCAAGGTCGGCATGCTCGGCTCATCCTACGAGGGCTTCACCGTGGTGATGGCGCTGACCGACCCGCACCCGGCGCTGAAGGTGGCTGCGCCGCAGAGCCCGATGGTCGATGGCTGGATGGGTGACGACTGGCTCAACTACGGTGCGTTCCGCCAGGTCAATTTCAACTATTTCGCGATGCAGACCGAGAAGCGCGGCAAGGGCACGCCGCTGCCCAGCCTCGGCTACGACGACTACAGCACCTTCCTGCGCATCGGTTCGGCCGGCGACTACGCGCGTTTCACCGGCGTGGACCAGCTGACCTGGTGGAAGAAGCTGGTCGAGCACCCGGCCTATGATGGCTTCTGGCAGGGCCAGGCGCTGGACGCGGTGATGGCGAAGACACCGTTGAAGGTGCCGACCATGTGGCTGCAGGGCCTGTGGGACCAGGAAGACATGTGGGGTGCCAACCACGCCTACCAGGCGATGGAAGGGCGCGACAGCGGCAACAACCGCAACTACCTGGTGATGGGCCCGTGGCGGCACAGCCAGGTGAACTACAGCGGCAGCGAGCTGGGTGCGCTGAAGTTCGATGGCGATACCGCGCTGCAGTTCCGTCGCGATGTGCTCAAGCCGTTCTTCGACCAGTACCTGGTGGACGGTGCGCCGAAGGCGGACACGCCGCCGGTGCTGATCTACAACACCGGTGAAAACCACTGGGATCGCCTCAAGGGCTGGCCGCGCAGCTGCGACAAGGGCTGTGCCGCCAGCAGCAAGCCGCTGTACCTGCGTGCCGGCGGCAAGCTGGCGTTCCAGGCGCCGGCGGCGGGCGAGGGTGACTTCGAGGAATACGTGTCCGACCCGGCCAAGCCGGTGCCGTTCGTGCCGCGCCCGGTCCGCTTCGGTGACCGCGACATGTGGACCACCTGGCTGGTCAAGGACCAGCGTTTCGTTGATGGCCGCCCGGACGTGCTGACCTTCATCACCGAACCGCTGACCGCGCCGCTGCGCATCGGCGGCGCACCGGTGGTGCATCTGCAGGCGTCGACCAGTGGCACCGACAGCGACTGGGTGGTGAAGCTGATCGACGTGTATCCGGACCAGGAAGCGTCGACGCCGGAGATGGGCGGTTACGAGCTGCCGGTGTCGCTGGCGATCTTCCGCGGCCGCTATCGCGAGAGCTTCAGCGATCCGAAGCCGCTGGCCGCCAACGAAGTGCTGCCGTACCGCTTCGACCTGCCCAATGCCAACCACACCTTCCAGAAGGGGCACCGGGTGATGGTGCAGGTGCAGTCCAGCCTGTTCCCGTTGTACGACCGCAACCCGCAGACCTACGTGCCGAACATCTACCTGGCCAAGCCGGGCGATTACCAGAAGGCCACGCAGCGGGTCTGGCACAGCGCCGCGCAGGCCAGCTACATCGATCTGCCGGTGTATTGAAGCATCGACGACTGCGGCTCGCGACAGCGCGGGCCGCAGCCGCATTGCATCGCCCCACGTCATCGCATAGCGTGCATCCCTGCTCTGGATGGTGTGCATGATGAAAAGGATGTTGCTCTGCTGTGTGATGCTGGCGACGGGGCCGGCGATGGCCGACACAGGTGCCTTCGCCGTTCGGGCTGGCGGGTTCCAGGGGGAGGCATTGGTCAGTGCCGATGGCCGCCTGCGGATAGCCCCCGATGGTGCGAGCCTCATCCCGCTGGCGCCGGGTCGCTGGTACCGCAGTGATTGGTACAGCCTGGCGGGCGATGGCCAGGTGCCGCGCGCGCAGTGGTTCGATGACCAGGGCCGCCTGCTTCATGAGTTTGCCGGCCGTATCCACTATGACGATCGCCTGCAAGGCAGTGAGATGCTCTGGCGTGTCGAGATGCGCGATGCACAGGAGCGCTACCTCGGTACCGGTGTGGCCGATGCGCAGGGCAGGGTGCACTTCGCACCGATCCTTGAGTCCGGTGAGTGGCGCCTGCTGTCTCCGGATCGGGTCGTCTGGCAGGGCCGCGATGGTGGCACTCGATTCTTCAGCCTGGACGGTCGCGAGGTACTGCGCATCGACGGGCCGGAGATCTGGGTGGGAGGGCCGTTCACCGAACGGCAGGTCTATGTGATCTGTGCCGATCATGGGACGGAACCCTGCCGCATACAGGATGAAGCGGGCAACGTATTGCTGAGCGGCGACTTCGACGAAGCGCGGCCTGCGGGCGACAATGGCTGGTGGCTGCGGCGCCTGGATACCTGGATGCGGGTTGATGCAGCGGGCGCACGCGTGGACCCGGCGTTGTATCAAGGTCCTGCACTGTGGCCTCACTATCGTCTCAGCGCACGACTCGACGATGACCGCACTGTTCCCCTGGAGGCAAGGCGATATGCCAGAGGCCTCGACAGCGATACGCCGGAACGGGGCTGGTTGCTGGAGGGTGGGCGTTTTGTCGCGCTGCCCATACGAACCAACAGTGTGATCGTGGACTACTGCCCGGGGCGCTGGCTGCTGCGCGGCGAAGACGGCGATGAGGTGATCGTGGACGCGCAGGCCCGTGTGGTCGGCAAGGCGCGGTCGTTGAGTTTCAATAGGCATCAAGCATTGCCCTGGCGACTCCGCAATGCCGATGGAGGCGCTGGCGCCGCCATTCTCGACTGCGATGGCAGGGTGCTGTTCGAACAGGCCGGTGTGACCGACTATCGTGCGGCGGCGAGCGGCGTGATGGGAACGCTGGCAGGCGAGCAGGGCCCACGGCTATGGCTGGGTGCGGACCTGAAGCCGCATCTGATGCCACAGGGGCTGCGGCTGCATGAAGACCGCATCGCGCCGCCACTGCTGGTGCTGGAGGATGCAGAAGGACACTCTCACCTCTACAACATCACGCTCGGCAAGGTGGTGGCGCCAGCGTTTGGATCGATCGAGGCGCTAGCGACCGATCACATGATCTTCCTGCGTGACGGGCGCTACGGAATGATGCTGGCCGATGGGCGCGAGGTACTGCCGCCAGACCATGCGGAGATCCTGCCGTTGTCGAACGATCGCGTCTGGACGCGGCAGTATGTCGGCCATGATGAGGCGTGGCAGACCCGGATCACGCTGTACGACGGTGACCAGAACGTGCTGGCGCAGCGTACGTCCGAGTCGGGCGGCGTAAAACCGGTCCCGGTGCAGGACGGCGGTGACCGCGTTCCAGGCATGTTCGAAGTCAGCTTCGAGTACACCGACGCCGAGCGCCATGCCTACCGACTGCGGCAGTGGCTGGATCGGGATGGCGTGGTACGGGCCAGCGCGGTGCACTGCACTCCGCAGGAAGGTGCCGCAGGCGAAGGGCAGGGCGTGCTGCTGGGGCAGGGGTGGCGCGTGGACAGTGATCCGGAACATCCCTGCCAGCTGCCTGCAGGGGTGATGCAGGCGCTGCAGGGCAGGGGCCTGCATTAGCATCCGCAGCGGCGTCGGCAGAGCGCCCGACGCTGCTGCAGGTCGTTCACCCCACCTTCGATGGGCCGGTGCGCCAGCGGCTGGGCACCAGGCCGAAGCGTTTACGGAACGCGGCGGCGAAATTGCTGGGATGGCGGTAGCCGCTGGCGGCCGCGGCCTGCTCAACCGTCCATCCGTCTTCGCGCAGGCCCTGTTCGGCGTGGCGCATGCGCTGCTCGTGCAGGTAGTCGAACACCGAGCTTCCATACTGCTGGGCAAAATGGCGGCGCAATGAGCTGGGGCTCATGCACGCCAGCCGGGCCAGCTCGACCAGACTGTGGGCATGGCTGGGGTCGTCATGCAGGTAGCTGCGCACCCGTTCCAGGCGCTCGCGCTGGCCGGCGCGCAGCGTGCGCACCGGGTCGGTCTGCAGATCCTCGGCCTGCAGGCCCAGGGCCAGCAGCTGCAGGGCCACGCCCTCGCGCCACAGGGCATCGATGCCGTCCTGCCACGGGCTGTCGAACAACTGGCCCAGCACCGGCAGCATGGCGTGGGGAATGGCCCAGTGGCGGCATTCCAGATGCGTGCCAAGCGCCTTTTCCAGCTGTGGCATCTGGAAGACATCCGCATCGATGCCACCCGGCACGATCACGCTGACCCCGCGCAGGCGCGTTTCGCCGGGGTGTGCGCCGGTCATCTCGATCTGGTCGCGATGGTGGGCGGTCATCGCGGTGCCGGCGCGCAGGGTGAAACTTCCGCGTCGCGGGATACGCACGTCGACCTGGCCCTGCAGCATCACGCGGATGGCGAGCCCGGGGCGCTGCTGCGCGGTAGCCACATAGGGAAACCGGTTATGCACGTCGGAGGCGATCAGGCTCATGCCACCGCGCATGAACTGTTCGTTGACTTCGCCGCGGCCGGCCCACTGGTCCTCGCGCAGGTGTTCGGGATCAGCGCGGTAATCGAAGCCATGGCGTTGGCCGAAGCGGCGGTAATCGGCAAAGGTGAAGTATCGGGACATCGCTCGGCACGTACAGGAGGGGGAGGCGCTGGCGGCCATGGGGCCCTGTGCTGCCGCGTAGCGGGCAGCCTGGAAGGCCAGGAGGCGCCAGGTTGGAAGGAATGTGTCGAAGAAACTGGAAACGTTTCCCATTGTCGCCGCGAATCATTCGCAGGGGATTTGAATACGGTCAAACCGATTGGTCATTACGGCCAAGTTGAAGCGGGTGTCGAACATACGCCAGCGTTTTGGCGCTATATCCGTACTTGATTCCCTACATGAACCTCGGTTGAGGTTTCATTGCTGGAACGATCAGCCGCGGACAGGCTGTTGGTCTGCTCGTCACAGCGGCCGGCGTAGCGTGATGGATTGGCGGCCGCGCGCCGCATCGATACCCCCACTGATGGAGAATGCAGATGATTGATTACCAGTTGACCGGCAAGACCGCGATTGTGACCGGCGGCGTATCGGGCATCGGCCTGGCCGTGGCGCAGACGCTGGCCGCGTCCGGCGCCCGTATTTCGGTCTGGGACCTCAAGCAGGATGCGGTGGATGCCACCGTGGCGCAGTTGCGCAGCACCGGTGCACAGGCCATTGGCATCGCGCTGGACGTTACCGACGACGCTGCGGTGGAAGCGGCGGTGCAGCGCACGATCAAGGAACTCGACGGCCTGCATGTGGCCGTCAACAACGCCGGTATCGGTGGGCCGGCCGCCAGCAGCGGCGACTATCCGATCGATGGCTGGCAGCGCGTGATCGACGTCAACCTCACCAGCGTGTTCCTGTGCCAGCGTGCGCAGATCCAGGCGATGCGCGCGGCCGGTACCGGCGGCAGCATCATCAACATGGCGTCGATCCTAGGCCAGGTGGGCTATGCCGGCTCCACCGCCTATGTCGCGGCCAAGCACGGCGTGGTGGGGCTGACCCAGACCGCAGCGTGGGAGCATGCGGGCGACGGTATCCGTGTCAATGCGGTCGGCCCGGGTTTCATCAGCACGCCGCTGCTGGAGAAAATGGACCCGAAGGTGCGTGCCACGCTGGAAGGGCGGCACGCACTGAAGCGGCTGGGTACGGCGGAGGAAGTGGCGGCATTGGTGGCCTGGCTGGCCAGTGACGATGCCTCGTTCGCGACCGGCGCGTACTACGCCATCGATGGTGGCTACCTCGCGCAGTGATGCGTTGAACGCAGGGTGCGGTGACGCCGGGCATGGCCCGGCGCTACCAGGTGAACGGACTGTGGCGTGGCCTTCACCTCTGTGCCACGGGTGCCACGCGACGCTCCGGGAAAATCCCGGAGCCTGCCCATGGAACTCACCCAGGATGTCTCGATCCTGCTGCGCGTGGCCGCAGCGATGCTGTTCGGTGGCGTGCTCGGCGTCGAGCGCGAGATGGGCAAGCACGCCGCCGGCCTGCGCACGCACATGCTGATCGCCGGGGCTGCCGCGTTGATCGTCGGCCTCGGCGACTCGGTGGCAGAGCATTTCCAGCAGGAGCGTTACCGCGACCTGCTGCAGGTCGACCCGGTACGTCTGATCGAAGCGGTGGTGGCCTGCGTCGGCTTCGTGGCCGCCGGCACCATCCTGCGCGGCTCACGCGAGGACCAGGTCAGCGGCCTGACCACGGCCAGCTCGCTGATCATGGCGGCAGCGATCGGGATCGCCGTGGGTATCGGCAAATACGTGATTGCGATCGGGGTGAGCGTGCTGTGCGTGCTGGTGCTGGCGGTGATGCGGCGGTTGGAGAAACGGATCTCGTAGGGAATCTCGAGTTGCCGGCCAGCGGCCGGCACTGCCATAGAGATCTATTTGGTCGGACCAATATGGTGCCTAGCCCTATGGTCTAATAGGCGCTTCGCCGGAGTGGCGGTTAAATCCGCTCCACGTGGTTCGATGATCCCGCTTATTGGTATGACCAATAAATATCGACCACGGCGACCCACCGCCCGCGGTGGAGCACATCCCGCCCCAGTCGAGAGCCTTCATGCAGCCCTGGCAACACCTGTACGACCCCGCCGGCAACCTGTGGTTGTCCAGCCTGATCTCGTTGCTGCCGATCGCGTTCTTCTTCGTTGCCCTCGCCGTGCTGCGCATGAAGGGCTGGCTCGCCGGCACGATCACCGTGGCCATCGCACTCGGCGTGGCCCTGCTGTTCTACCGCATGCCGTTGACCCAGGCGCTGGGCGCGGCCGGGTTCGGCTTCGTCTACGGCCTGTGGCCGATCGCCTGGATCATCATCGGCGCGGTGTTCCTCTACAAAGTCTCGGTCAAGACCGGGCAGTTCGACATCATCCGCGCCTCGATCCTGTCGGTGACCGAAGACCAGCGCCTGCAGATGCTGATGGTCGGCTTCGCCTTCGGTGCCTTCCTCGAAGGTGCGGCCGGCTTCGGCGCGCCGGTGGCGATTACCGCGGCGCTGCTGGTCGGGCTGGGCTTCAAGCCGCTGTATGCCGCCGGCCTGTGCCTGATTGTCAACACGGCCCCAGTAGCGTTCGGGGCGATGGGCATTCCGATCATCGTGGCCGGGCAGGTCACCGGCCTGGACGCGTTCGAGATCGGCCAGATGGCCGGCCGCCAGCTGCCGTTCCTGACCCTCATCGTGCTGTTCTGGATCATGGCGATCATGGATGGCTGGCGAGGCATCAAGGAAACCTGGCCGGCGGTGCTGGTGGCCGGTGGTTCGTTCGCCATCGCCCAGTACCTGACCTCCAATTTCATCGGCCCGGAACTGCCGGACATCACCGCGTCGCTGGCATCGCTGGTCTGCCTGACTTTGTTCCTGCGCCGCTGGAAGCCGGTACGGATCTTCCGCTTCGACACCGAAACCAGCGCCGAGGCGGCCGCGCAGGCACTGGAGGCTCCGCGCTACAGCGTCGGCCAGATCGCCAAGGCGTGGTCGCCGTTCCTGATCCTCACCGCGATGGTCACGCTGTGGAGCATCAAGCCGTTCAAGTCGCTGTTCGCGGCGGGTGGCCCGCTGGAAAGTTGGGTATTGAAGCTCCCGGTGCCGGGCCTGGACCAGAGGGTGCAGAAGATGCCACCGATCGTGGACGCGCCGCTCAGCTATGAGGCGATCTACAAGTTCGACTGGTTCTCGGCCACCGGTACTTCGATCATCCTCGCCGCAGTGATCGCCATCATCGCACTGCGCATGCCGGCCCGGTCGGCGCTGCAGACCTTCGGTGAGACGGTGCGTGAGCTGCGCATGCCGATCTATTCGATCGGCATGGTGCTGGCCTTCGCCTTCATCGCCAACTACTCGGGCCTGTCGGCGACGCTGGCACTGGCACTGGCGCACACCGGTGATGCGTTCCCGTTCTTCTCGCCGTTCCTGGGCTGGCTGGGCGTGTTCCTGACCGGCTCGGACACCTCGTCCAACGCGCTGTTCTCGGCGCTGCAGGCCACCACCGCGGAGCAGATCGGCGTGTCCGACGTGCTGCTGGTGGCGGCCAACACCACCGGTGGCGTTACCGGCAAGATGATCTCGCCGCAGTCGATCGCCATTGCCTGCGCCGCGGTCGGCCTGGCCGGCAAGGAATCGGACCTGTTCCGTTTCACGGTCAAGCACAGCCTGATCTTCACCACGATGGTCGGCCTGATCACCCTGGCGCAGGCCTACTGGCTGACCTGGATGATTCCCTGAGCCATGCACGGTCAGCCGACCAACCGCTGCGCGCTTCGGGCCACAATGGCACCATGAGCACGCAACGTATTTCGGACAAGGTGGCCGCGCAGCTGCGCGGCCTGGTGCAGGAACAGCGGCTGCAGCCAGGTGACCGGTTGCCGGCCGAGCGCACCCTGGCGGTGCAGCTGGGGGTCTCGCGCACCGCGCTGCGCGAGGCCATCGCGCAGCTGGCCAGCCAGGGCCTGCTGACCGCACGGGTGGGTGGCGGCACCTACGTGGCCGAACCCGCGGCGCGCGCGCGGCAGGCGCTGGATGAACCGCTGGCGCCGTACCTGCCGCTGTTCCAGGGCGACCCGGAGTACCGCTTCGACGTGCTGGAGATCCGCCACGCGCTGGAAGGTGCCACCGCCTGGCATGCGGCGCTGCGTGCCACCGACGAGGACCGCACGCGCATCGCCCAGGCCTTCCAGACCATGATGGACGCGCACGGCAAGGACGACCCCACCGGCGAAGCCGAGGCCGATGCGGCCTTCCACCTGTCCATCGCCGAGGCTTCGCACAACCTGGTGCTGCTGCAGGTGATGCGCGGCCTGTTCGAACTGCTGCAGACCAACATCTCGCAGAGCCGCGAGAAGCTCTATACCTCGGCGAGGACCTTCTCGCCGCTGTCCGACCAGCACCGCGAGATGATGGACGCGGTGCTGGCCGGCGACCCCGAACGCGCGCGCGCCGCCGCGCATGCCCACCTCGAGTTCGTGCACACCACGCTGCGCACCCTCGATGACAACGAAGCCCGGCGTGCGCGGGCCTCGCGTCTACCTTCCCCACACGGTTGACCCCATGATCATCTCCGCCTCCACCGATTACCGTGCCGCAGCGCAACGCCGGCTGCCGCCGTTCCTGTTCCACTACATCGATGGCGGCGCGTATGCCGAGCACACGCTGAAGCGCAACGTTTCCGACCTGTCCGACATCGCGCTGCGCCAGCGCATCCTGCGCAACATGTCCGACCTGAGCCTGGAAACCGAACTGTTCGGCGAAACGCTGGCGATGCCGGTGGCGCTGGCGCCGGTCGGACTGACCGGCATGTATGCCCGACGCGGTGAAGTACAGGCGGCGCGCGCGGCCGACAGCCGTGGCATCCCGTTCACCCTGTCCACCGTATCGGTGTGCCCGATCGAGGAAGTGGCCCCGGCGATCCAGCGGCCGATGTGGTTCCAGCTGTACGTGCTGCGCGACCGTGGCTTCATGCGCAATGCATTGGAGCGCGCACAGGCTGCGGGCGTGACCACGCTGGTGTTCACCGTGGACATGCCGGTGCCGGGCGCGCGCTACCGTGACGCGCACTCGGGCATGAGCGGTCCGAACGCCTCGCTGCGCCGCATCGGCCAGGCCATCACCCATCCGCACTGGGCGTGGGACGTGGGCCTGTTCGGCCGCCCGCATGACCTCGGCAACATCTCCACCTATCGTGGCAACCCGACCGGGCTGGAGGATTACATCGGTTGGTTGGGCAGCAACTTCGATCCGTCCATTTCGTGGAAGGACCTGGAATGGATCCGCGAGTTCTGGAAGGGCCCGATGGTGATCAAGGGCATCCTCGACCCGGATGACGCGCGCGATGCGGTCAAGTTCGGCGCCGATGGCATCGTGGTCTCCAACCACGGTGGCCGCCAGCTGGATGGCGTGCTGTCCACCGCGCGTGCATTGCCGGCGATTGCCGATGCGGTGCAGGGCGACCTGAAGATCCTCGCCGATTCCGGCATCCGCACCGGCCTGGACGTGGTGCGCATGCTGGCGCTGGGGGCCGATACCGTGCTGCTGGGCCGTGCCTTCGTCTATGCGCTGGCCGCACAGGGCGAGGCCGGCGTGGCCAACCTGCTGGACCTGATCGCCAAGGAGATGCGCGTGGCGATGACACTGACCGGCGCGCGCCGCATCGCCGACATCGGTCGCGATTCGCTGGTCAGCCTGCCATGAGTGGCCACGATGCCGTGCTGGCGCAGTTGCGCGACGCAGTCGGCAGTCGCCACGTACTGACCGGCGACAAGGCCACCCGCCGTTTCCGCCGTGGCTACCGCTTCGGTGAGGGCCCGGTGCTGGCGGTGGTGCGCCCGGGCACGCTGCTGGAGCTGTGGCGTGTGCTGCAGGCGGCGGTGCAGGGCGGCGCGGCTATCATCCTGCAGGCAGCCAACACCGGCCTGACCGGTGGCTCGACCCCGGATGGGAACGACTATGGGCGTCCGATCGTGCTGGTCAGCACGCTGCGCCTGACCGGCATCCAGCTGTTGAACGAAGGTCGGCAGGTGCTGTGCCTGCCCGGCGCGACACTGGACCGGCTGGAACAGACGCTGGCGCCACTGGGCCGCGAACCGCATTCGGTGATCGGCTCGTCCTGCATCGGCGCCTCGGTGCTGGGCGGCATCTGCAACAACTCCGGCGGCGCGCTGGTGCGTCGCGGCCCGGCCTACACCGAGCTGGCACTGTATGCACAGGTCGATGCGCAGGGCCAGCTGCAGCTGGTCAACCATCTGGGCATCGCGCTGGGCGATACGCCCGAGCAGATCCTGCAGCGCCTGCAGGCGGGTGACTACCGTGCTGCCGACGTGGGTGACGGTGACGGCCGCGCCGCCTCCGATCCGCGCTATGCCGAGGAAGTGCGCCGGGTCGATGCCGATACGCCGGCGCGCTTCAATGCCGACCCCAGCCGCCACTTCGAGGCAGCGGGATCTGCCGGCAAGCTGGCAGTGTTCGCGGTGCGCCTGGACACCTTCGAGAAGGAGGCGGCAGAGGTCTTCTATATCGGCAGCAACCGCACCGACAGCCTCACCGCGATCCGGCGCCAGCTGCTGACCGGCTTCGAACGCCTACCGATTGCCGGCGAATACATCCACCGCGATGCCTATGACATCGGTGAGCGCTACGGCAAGGACAGTTTCCTGCTGATCGATCGCCTCGGCACCGCGCGTGTGCCGGCCGCGTTCGCATTGAAGAGCCGGGTTGACGGCTGGTTCGAGCGGCTGGGCCTGCGCGGGGTGACCGACCGGGTGATGCAGGTGCTGACCGGCCTGCTGCCCTCGCACCTGCCCAAGCGCATGGGCCAGTTCCGCCAGCGCTACGAGCATCATCTGCTGCTGAAGGTCTCCGCGCAGGACGCAGCGGAAACCGAGGCCTGGCTGCGCGGCTTCTTCGCCGACCACGAGGGCGGTTACTTCCACTGCACGGCCGATGAGGGGCGCAAGGCCTTCCTGCATCGCTTCGCCGTGGCCGGTGCGGCGGTGCGCTACCGCGAGGTGCATCGCGACCAGGTGCAGGACATCGTGGCGTTGGACATCGCCCTGCGCCGTGATGACGCCGACTGGTTCGAGCAGTTGCCGGCCGATATCGACGGCCGCCTGCTGCACAAGCTGTACTACGGCCACTTCCTGTGCCACGTGTTCCACCAAGACTACATCGCGCGCAAGGGCGAAGACCCGATGGCGATCGAGCATGCGATGTGGGCGCTGCTGGACCAGCGTGGCGCCGAGTATCCGGCCGAGCACAACGTCGGCCACCTGTACCCGGCCAAGCCTGCATTGGCCGGGTTCTACAAGCAGCTGGACCCGAGCAATACCTTCAACCCGGGTATTGGCCAGACGTCGAAGGCAAAGGGGTGGGGCAGCTGCGATTGCAGTGGGCATTGACGGATACAACGCGGCTTTACTGTAGAGCTGAGCCTATGCTCGGCTGCTCTTCCCGACAGACAGCAGTCGAGCATGGCTCGACTCTACAAAGGTGAAGTCGAGCGAGCTCGACTCTGCCGGGGCAGCGGTTACCATCGGAATCCCATACGCAGGAGCCGCCCATGCCCACCCTCGTTGCCCGCACGACCCTGTGCGCTGCACTGCTTGCAACCCCGGTGCTAGCGTTGGCCCAAGGCTCGATCCTGCCGCAGCAGCGTGACGCCGCCGGCAATGTGATGGAGCCATTGGGGCAGGTGCTGGAACAGAGCGGGCAGGGCGAGGCACGCATGCAGTACTGCACCCTCGATCGTGCCTGGTGCGTGCGGGTGCAGCCGGTGGCCGAGGACGGTGACCGTCCAACCTCGCTGGAGGTCTCTGAAAAGGTGGCCGGCGAAAGCAAACCGCATACCTACCACGTCAGCATCGACGTGCCGCAGGAAAGCGAGCTGTCGCTGTGGCCGTGGATCGTGCGGTTGGCGCCGGGCGTGGGCAGCGATGAAGCAGTCACCGATCCGCAGCAGCGTGCCCGCCAGAACGTGCTGGTGGGCGGCATCGTCAAGTTCAGTACGATGTACTCCGGTGGAGGTGCCGACGCGTCCACGCTGCAGCTGGCGCGCGTGCGCCACCTGCAGGACGACATCCAGGTGGACGACGACGTGCTGACCCTGCCATGGCTGGGCAATGCGATGATCCGCGCCTGTTTCAGCGAGCAGGACATGAAGCAGCGCGCCGGTGCCTGCCACGATGAGTACGGGTTCTCGGCAAGGCTGGCGCTGGATACGGCCGCCGGGGGCATGCCGGTGCTGCGCTACCAGACGGTGGCGACGCGGTTCCCGGCCGGTGCCTCACGCTTCGAGGATTCGCTGGCCAAGGGGCCGCTGAAGAAGAAGGACCTGCGCACCGAGCAGGACCCGGCGTGCAGCTACACGCGGCTGTTCCGCTTCAGTGATGGGGTGTTCCATCCCGACCAGGCGCTGCCGGACTGCGCGGGGTATACCGAACCGTGAACCTTGGATTGTAGCGTCGAGCCATGCTCGACTGGGTTTCGGACGGACCGCACGGAACGCCAGTCGGGCATGGCTCGACTCTACAAAAACTGCTGCCGCGCTTACTCGCAGCGGGTGGACGTGATGATGTTGTCCTTGTCCACGTATACGCGCAGGCGGTCGTGGCGGATGTCCTTGGTGGTGATGGTGTTGGGGCCGATCGGGTTGACCAGGCCGGCACCGCTCTCGCTGGACAGACGGCGGATGTTGGGTTCATTGGCCGGCTGGCCGATCGCCCAGCCGAGCTTGCTGGCGTCGCAGTGGCCGGTGCCCTTGACCTGCGGGCCCGGGGTGCTGACACAGGCCGACAGCAGCAGGGCAGAGGCCGGCAGCAACAGGGACAGACGGAATGCAGACATGCGAGCGCTCCTGCGCAGGGGAAGATGGCGGGAACGATAGCACCCGGCGCGCGAAAGGCGTCAGCGTCCTGGTCATTGCCGGCACAGCATGGTCATTGCATAGTGGGAGGGATGACTGGCAGCACGCCAGCGGGCAGGCCGGGCCATTCCGGTGCAGGTGCTGGATACGGTATGACGGCAGGCAGTTTCCGCGACAAGCGCAGGGCGATGATGGTACTTGCAGTGTCGGTGCTGGGCGTGGCATTTGCCGCCACCGCGGCCGAGCCAGTGCCGGCCGCAGCCGAGGAAGCGCCGGTGTTCGGTGCCTGGCGCAACCTGCAGACCGAATCCGGCTACGCGCCTGCGCAGCGCAACCTGGCCTTTGCCATGCTGCCGCAGGCGGCCACCCGCGGCGACCGTTTCGCCATCCTCGACCGTGAAGGCAAGCGGACAGTGTGCTGCCTGCAGGTGGCCAGCCCGTCGCTGGGCGTGGCGGCGCTGCGCGAGCAGTACCACCTGCCGCAGGCCTGGGTGACTGACCTGAGCAATGGCCGCAGCCCGGCGCGTCCTTATCTGCCGCATGTCTATGCGATGCAGCGAGTGGACGAACTGGCCGACTACGGCTTCGCCGATGTGCCCGGGGCCTACAGCGACCTGGGCGGGCTGCTGGTTCCCGAGGGTGCCGCCCTGGAGACCGATGGCAGTGCCGTCCTGCTGGGCGACAACCGTTATCCCCTGCATTTCCAGCGCCAGCCGCACGCCGATGACGATGGCGCGCTGGACCGCTACACCCTGCAGGGCGGCGACGGCGGGGCTCCGTTCGTGGTTGAAGTGCCGTTCGGCACCTACTGATTGCAGCACTGCACTGGCTAGAATGCAGCGCGGCGCCGTCTGCCGTGCCTGTTCCGTGAGTCGCTGCCGTGTCCCTGCACCCTTTGCTGCTGTCCTCCCTGCTGCTGTTGTCGGCCTGCGCCAGCGCGCCGCCGCCGGCCCATTCCGATGCGCTGTGGCGCCTGATCGAGCGTGACTGCAAGGCGGTGGAAGGGCCGCGTGGCAGCTGCCTGCGGGTGGAGACGGCGGCCGACCGCCGCGACGTGCTGGTCAAGGATGCGCACGGCGACTACCAGTTCCTGCTGATGCCGCTGGACAAGGTCAGTGGCATCGAGAGCCACGGCCTGTACCAGCGTGGGGCGCCCAATTATTTTGCGGCCGCCTGGCAGGCGCGCGGGCATACCGAACAGGCCCTGGGCCAGCCGCTGCCGCGCAGCGTGGCCAGCCTGGCGCTGAATTCGCCGCACGGCCGCTCGCAGCACCAGCTGCATATCCATGTCGACTGCCTGCGCGCGGATGTGCTGCAGGCACTGGATGCACATGCCGGTGCGCTCGGTCCGCGCTGGTCACCGGTGCCGGTGCCGCTGCGCGGGCATCAGTACCAGGCCTATCTGCTGCCCGGTGCGGAGCTGACCGCCAATCCGCTCAACCTGCTGGCCTATGGCCTGAGCGGCGTGGGCGATGTGGGCCAGTGGAGCCTGGTGGTGGCCGGACGCGATGACGTGCAGGGCGGCCCCGGCTTCATCCTGCTGGCCACCCGCGTGGATGCCGCCAGCGGCAACGATGCCAGCGGCGAAGAGCTGCAGGACCACGCCTGCACGGCGCTGACCGGCGCGGGTGCGGCACTGGAACGGGTGCGTTAACCGATCCGTTGCTGGCAGCTGTGCCAGGCCGGTGCTGTAAGCGCCAGCAATTGGCGGTCATGCCATCCCTGCGCGTCCAGGTGGTAATCGCGCAGGATCCCTTCGCGGATGAACCCATGGGCGTGCAGCGCCTGGGCAAACGGGGTGGTGCAGCCTGGCGGCAGCAGCACGAAGAGGCGGTGCAGGCCGACATCGTCGAACAGGAACGGGCACAGTGCCCTCAGTGCCGCCTGCGGATGGGCGTGCCGGTGCTGCAGCGATTGCAGCTCGGCGCAGCGCGAATGCAGCGACTGCAGGCGGATATGCAGCTGGTCGTGCAGGACGCCCTGCGCGTCGTCGAACACGCCCAGCACCAGCAGGTCGTTGTCTTCCTGGAGGCGTGAACGATAGACGCTGGCGAGGAACCGCGCCTCTTCATCAATGCCATGGGGATGCCGCTGGCCACGCTGGCGACGGTCGTCGAAGGCGCGCCAGCGTGGCAGGTCGGTGCGCTGGAACGAACGCAGGGTGATGGGCGTGGCCTGGAGGTGCAGCAAGTGGCGGCGCAGGACGGGTCGCAGCGGAGCGAAGTGGTTGGAAGGGGCGCTGTTGGTCATCCCGGCACGATGCGCATCACGGATGCGCCAGGCCATGCAATTCATTGCAAAAGCGTGGCGGTGCCGGGAACTGGTCTGATTCGGTTCAGGCATAAGCCCATCAGGGCTGGTCATTTCCGTTGAAACCACCCATTCAGGACACTTTCGTTACGGGATCGTTATGTGCCGCACAGGCCACGGCTCCCCGTACCACCCGCCCACTCCTCCAGGAAGCCCATGTCCGCCTCCCACAAGGCGATGCGCCCGCGTCCGCTGGTGCTCGCGCTGTCGTCCCTGATGCTGGTCTCGCTGCCGGCCTTCGCGCAGGAAAGCGCACCCACCACACTGCAGGAAGTGAAGGTCACCGGCTCGCGCATTCCACGTGCCAGTGTCGAGGGGCCATCGCCGGTGACGGTGATCAGCCGTGAGCAGATCGATGCGCAGGGTTACCGCAATGCCTTCGACGCCCTGAGTGCACTGACCGAGAACACCGGCAACGTGCAGGGCGAGGACTTCGGCAATACGTTCACGCCGGCCGCCAACACCATCAACCTGCGTGGCCTGGGCCCGAACCGCACGCTGGTGCTGGTCAACGGTCGTCGCCAGGCCGACTACCCGCTGGCCTACGAGGGCTCGGTGAACGTGGTCAACCTGGCCAACATTCCCAGCGCACTGATCGAGCGCATCGAAGTGCTGGCCGCCGGTGCGTCAGCGGTCTATGGCTCCGACGCCATTGCCGGTGTGGTCAACATCATCCTCAAGGACCGCTTCGAGGGCGTGGACGTGAACGTGCGCGCCGGTGGCACCCAACAGGGCGGTGGCGACAACCAGCGCGTGCAGGTGGTCGGCGGCAGTTCCGGCGAACGCTGGGACGGCCTGTTCGGTTTCGAGTTCGATGTGCGCAAGGCGATCCACGCGCGCCAGCGCGACTTCATGGATTCGCTGGACGATGACCCGGCTGGCAAGGCACCGCAGGCAACGGCGATCGCCTATCGGCGCAATGCGGCCACCGGTCGCAACATCGATCCGGGCGTCACCGGCTGCGACGCCGCGTCGGGCATCTATGGCGGCAGCGTGTTCCGCGTCAACAACCCGCGCCAGGGGTGGTACTGCGGCAGCAACGAGGCCGCCGCCAGCTACTGGACCGTGCAGACCGAGAAGCGCAACCTCAATGGTTATGGCCTGCTGACCTTCCATCTGGACGAGCACACCGACCTGTTCGCCGACCTGGCGGTGGGCAGCGCACGCATCAGCAACAACACCCGCGCCCCGACCTGGACGTCGTCGCGCAACTACTTCTACAACCAGAACACCGGAAACCTGGAGAGCTGGTACCGCCGGTTCGCGCCAGAGGAGATCGGGGGCCTGCCGCGCAACGCCAACCGGTTCCTGGAGAACTCGTGGTCGTTCAACGTGGGCGCGCGCGGCCAGATCGGCGACAGCGGCTGGGACTATGAAGCGGTCTACAGCCGGTCGCGCTATGAGAACCGGACGCGCCGCCCGGTGCTGCTGGCCGGCATCAACGAGTACCTGCTCGGCCCGCAGCTGGGCGTGCGCAACGGCGTGGAAGTCTATGCACCGGATCCCTCGCGCCTGTTCCAGCCGTTGACGCCGAACGAATACGAGGGCCTTTCCGGCTACCAGGAAAGCCGCAACGCGGCGTGGCTGCAGACCTTCAGCGCCAGCGTCAACGGCCGCCTGTTCGCGCTGCCCGGCGGCGATGCTGCGCTGGCAGCGGTGGTCGAGGCGGGCAGCCAGGGCTACCGCAACCGCCCGGACCCGCGCCTGGGCACCGGCGAGTTCTGGAACACCAGCGCTGGTATCGGTGCCGGTGGTGATCGTGACCGCTATGCGGCCGGCGTGGAGCTGCAGTTGCCATTGCTGAAATCGCTGACCACGACGCTGGCCGGTCGCTATGACCAGTACCGCGCCGGCGGCGAGCACATCGGCAAGGCGACCTGGAGCTTCGGCGTCGAGTTCCGCCCGATCGAGAGCCTGTTGATCCGCGGCTCTGCTGCGACCAGCTTCCGTGCGCCGGACATGAACTACGTGTTCGCCACCGAGACCCGCGGCTACAACCCGGGCATGACCGACTACTGGCGCTGCCGCACCGCAGGCCAGTCGTACGACAACTGCGACTACAACGGCCTGTCGATCGACTACAGCAACCGTGCCAACGCGCAGCTGCAGCCGGAAACCGCCAAGTCCTATGGTTTCGGCGTGGTCTGGTCGCCGCTGTCCGGGCTGGATTTCAGTGCCGACTACTACGACATCCGCATCGACAACGAAGTCACCAGCCTCGACACCAGCCGCATCCTGCGTGACGAGGCCGATTGCCGCCTGGGCCGCACGCTGGGTGGCGAAACACGCGATATCGGTTCGCCGTTGTGCCAGGACGCGCTGTCGCGGGTGATCCGCAATCCGTCCACTGCCACGGTACAGCCGGACCAGGTGACCCGCGTGCTGATCAACCCGATCAACGCGGCCTCCGAGTCGGTGCGTGGCCTGGATCTGAAGGGCAACTGGCGCTTCGATGCTGGCCGCTACGGCCGCTTCACCACGCGCCTGGCCTACACCGTGGTGCTGGAGCACACGTACCGGCAGTTCTCCGATGACCCGGAGCGTGACATCCGCAACTCGCTGGATGACTACCAGTGGCGCAGCAAGGCCAACGGCAGCATCACCTGGAACCAGGGTGACTGGACCACCACGCTGTATGGCAACCGCTTCGGTTCGCTGCCGAAGACCGATGGCAGCGGCCGCATCGCGCCGTACATGACCTACAACGCCAGCGTGTTCCGCCAGTTCGGCGAGAATCTGTCGGTGGGTGTGATCGTCAACAACCTGCGTGACAGCCGCCCGCCGGCGGACAGGAACGGAGGTGGCTGGCCGTTCTATCCGGTCGGCAACTACGACCCGTATGGCCGCCAGTACTGGCTGCAGCTGGACTACCGGTTCCGCTGATCCGGTTGGCAAACAGAAGGCCCGGCAATGCCGGGCCTTCTGCTGTGTCGATATCCGCTGCGATGGCGCGCGCTGGTCGCCTAGGGCAGCGCCTGCTGCAGGTACGACTCGATGACGTAGCTGAAGGGCTGCTTCTGGCGGTCGCGCAGCAGGGCGCGCACTTCCAGGATCACGCCGTGGTCGCCTTCACCGCGCGGCGGCCAGAACGTCTGGTCGGCCAATGTCTGGCGCTGGAAGCCGAGCGGGCCGACCACGCGGCCGAAGGGTTCGTCACTGCTGTCCAGCACCTGGTTCATGGCTGGGCTGAGATGGCCGGGCAGGTACCAGTTGTCGGCCTCGGAGAGCACGCGGCTGCCACAGACCAGCTGCACGCGGCGGTAGCGCAGCTCGGTGCCGGGTTTCGCACCCAGTGCCTGCAGCACGTCGGCCGGTGCCGTCTTGTCCTGGCCGTGCACGCGCACCGCGCGCACCCGGGCCTGTTCGGCCAGGCCGTGCTCGGCGCACCAGTGTTCCAGGGTGGCGGTCGCGCTCTGCCCGGACAGCACGCGCTGGTGCAGGCGCTCGACCAACGCCGCCGGGGCGATGCGCTGTTGGCCAGGCGGCGCCTGCAGCGGCGCGGTGGCGGCCGCATCAGTGGCGGACAGGCTGGCGATCGGGGCAGCAGCCAGCAGGGACGCGGCCTGCCAGCGGCGGAGGCGATCGTGGCGGTCGGACGGGCCCATGCGGCATCACAGCGGAAACAGGCGCCCATGTTACCCGTTCAGGGGTGTGCACGGCGTGGCTGCGACCGGTTGTCGCAGGGGGAATCATCGTTCTGATGAATGCGTGGTATCCAGATATTTCGTTGGCCGATGGCGGTGCCGGCGCGCAGGATGGCGGCCATGACTTGGCTTTCCGGGAGTTTCCGATGACGCTTCAGTTCGTCCACGGTGCGGTGGACCGCGCCGGCGCACCGCTGCATTTCCATATCCGTGAGGGGCGCATCCACGGCCTCAATGGCGCTGCCGTGCCGGCCGAAGGGGCGGAAAGCGTCGACTTGCAGGGCTATGCCGTCCTGCCGGGCCTGGTTGACGGCCACATTCATCTGGACAAGAGCTTTGTCGGCGACCGCTGGCACCCGCACCAGCCGGTGAACAGCCTGCGCGAGCGGCTGGCGGTGGAAAAGGCCGCCGTGGCGGCCGCCGCGCCGATGGTGGACCGCGCCGAGGCCTTGATCCGCCAATGCAGTGGCTTCGGCACCGTGGCGATGCGCTGTCACGTCGATATCGACGGCAGCACCGGTCTGCGCCACCTCGAGGCCGTACGCGAAGCGGCGCTGCGCTGTGCCGACATCATGCGCATCCAGCTGGTGGCGTTCCCGCAGGCCGGGGTGATGTCCTGCCCGGGTACGGCCGCCGTGCTGGAGCAGGCGCTTTCCGCGGGCGTGGAAGTGCTCGGCGGCATCGACCCGACCACGCTCGATGGTGATGCCGAAGGCCAACTGGCGTTGCTGTTCGGTCTGGCTGAACGTTATGGCGTGCAGCTGGACATCCATCTGCACGAGCCCGGTGAGACCGGCCTGGCCCAGCTGCTGCGCATCGCCGCGCGGACGCGGGCCGCCGGGCTGCAGGGGCGCGTTGCGGTCAGCCATGCCTATGCGCTGGGTGAAGTGCCGCTGGCACGCGCGCTGCAGGTGGCCGAGGCGCTGGCGACGGCGGGCGTGGCGATCATGAGCAATGCACCGGGCGACCATCCGTTCCCGCCGCTGCGTGCGCTGCATGACGCCGGCGTGCGCGTGTTCGCCGGCAACGACAACATCCGCGACTGCTGGTGGCCGTACGGCAACGGCGACCTGCTGCAGCGGGCGATGCTGCTGGGCTACCGCTCGGGCTTCTACACCGATGCCGATCTGATGCTGGCGCTGGACATGGTCACCACCCATGCCGCGCAGGTGATCGGGCTGCCGCAATACGGTATTGCCGAAGGCCAGCCGGCGACGTTCGTGGCGGTGCGTGCCGACCACGGTCCGGCGGCCGTGGCTGCAGTGCCGGTGGAGCGCCGCGTGGTAGTTGATGGCCGCTGGCTGTAGATCCACGCCGTGCGTGGATGACTGTGGCCGCGCGGTGGTTCCACCCATCACGCCACGCCAGTTCCGATTGCGCCGAGCCATGCTCGGCGGCTTCTCAGGCGTAATCGTCGGCGCGGGTAGCGACGAACTCTTCCAGCCAGGCCAGCAGATGGGCGATGTCGATGACCTCACCCTGTTCGACGCGCTTGAGCAGCAGTGTGCTGACGCCAATCTGCAAGCTGCTGTCGGCGTAGCGCAGCACTGCGTCAATGCCCCAGGCATCGGTGACCTGCATCCAGGCCAGGCCGGGCACGCGTTGGGCCAGGGTATCGCCGAACGCCACGCCCAGTGCTTCCCAGCCGTCGCAGTCGTCACGATCGATCAGCTCGGCATCGACCACCCGCTGCAGCGTGGTGGCCGCCAGTGGCCATTGCACCGGCAGCGTCGGAAAGCCGGCGGCCACGCGCGCGGCGATCAGCGAGCGCTGGTGCTGCAGGTGCGTCTGCAGGGCGGCGGGCAGGGGGTCGAAGCGGGCCGGGGTTTCGTCGGACATCACAAAGCGCCGTGGAGCACGGAAACAGCGCGCACTATAGGGGGAGACGCGTGATTTCCGTGCGACAGGCGTGATCAGGTTTCGATGCTCAATGCGCGGATTTCATCCGTACGTGGCGTGGATCTGCAGTGCAGTGCTCAATCCGGTTCGCGCTGTACCTGCCGCCACAGCTCGCTGGCCAGCGCACGCACCGCATCATCGGCATCGGCGCGATGCAGCAGGCCGATCTCGTAGTTGTCGATCACCGGCAGGTCGCGCTCACCATCGATGATGCGGTGATCGCGGGCAACCGCACGGCGCGGCAGCAGGCTGATGCCGATGCCGTCGGCGACCGCCCCCTGGATGCCGCTGAGCGAGGAACTGGTGAAGGCAATGCGCCAACGCAGGCCCAGCGCCTCGACGGCGTGGATCATCTCGTCGCGGTACAGCCCGCGGGGTGGGAACGTGACCAGTGGCAGCGGGTCCTGCAGCAGGCAACTGCTGCGCAGGCTGTCGATCCAGTGCATCGGCTCGCGGCGGCAGTGCACCGCCTGGCGGCTGTTGCGCCGCTGCTTGACCAGCACAAGATCCAGTTCGCCGTGGTCGAAGCCGTGCGCCAGGTCGCGGCTGAGGCCGCTGCTGATTTCCAGTTTCACCTGTGGGTGGCGGCGGCTGAAAGCGGCCAGCATGCGTGTGGTCTGCGCGTTGACGAAGTCCTCGGGGACACCGATGCGCACCGCGGTTTCCACCGTGGCGCCCGCCAGCGCCTGTGCCATTTCCTCGTTCAGGTCGAGCATGCGCCGCGCGTAGCCGAGCAGGGTGTGGCCGGCGTCGGTGGGGTGCACATCGCGGTGCCCGCGCTCGAGCAGGCGATGTCCGGCCAACTCCTCCAGCCGGCGCACCTTCTGGCTGACCGTGGACTGGGTCGAATGCAGGCGCGTAGCCGCCGTGGTGAAGCTGCCGCAGTCGGCCACCATCACCAGCGCCCGCAGCAGGTCCAGTTCGAACAGGGTTCTATTCGATTTGGCACTGTCTTGCATTTGAACATTTCACTTCTGGATACCCAGGCCGACTTCTACCATGCAGGACAGGGGCCGGCAATGCCCGGCTGTTGCTACCGTCGCCCGGCGTTCCGAGGCGACGGACAGGAGGAAACACCGTCATGCGCTTTCATCGCTCCCCCGCCTGGCCTGCGTCGTTCACGCGCGTGCTGTTGCTGTGCCTGCTGGCCATGGTCACCCCTGCCTGCACGGCCACGCCCAGGGCTGACACGGATGCGCGCCTGCGGGACGCCGCCAGCCGGGGCGACGCCGATGCGGTGCGGCAGGCAATCGAAGATGGCGCCACGCTGGAGGCGCGCGATGGCCAGGGCCGTACCGCGCTGCTGCTGGCCACGCATGGCAACAATGTAGACGCCGCGCGTGAACTGATCGAAGCCGGCGCCGACGTCAATGCCAAGGACGCCATGCAAGACAGCGCCTACCTGTACGCCGGCGCGCGTGGACTGGACGAGATCCTGGCGATGACGCTGGCGCATGGCGCCGACCTGCGCAGCACCAACCGCTACGGCGGCACCGCCTTGATTCCCGCCGCCGAGCGCGGCCACGTCGCCACCGTGCGCACGCTGCTGCGCGCGGGCGTGGCGGTCGATCATGTCAACCGCCTGCACTGGACCGCGCTGCTGGAAGCGATCCTGCTCGGCGATGGCGGCGCGCGCCACGCACAGATCGTGCAGCTGCTGCTGGATGCCGGTGCCGACCCGGAGCTGGCCGATGGCGATGGCGTAACGCCGCTGGCCCATGCACGCCAGCGCGGCTATACCGGAATTGAAACCCTGCTGCGCCAGCACGGCGCGGTGCGCTGAACCCCAACCCTTCCACCCGCACGCGGGTCGTACCTACCAGGATGCCGTCCATGTTCCGTTCCCGTCCGCTGTCCCTTGCCATCCTTCTTGCGGTGGCCCCGTTGTCGGCCGCCGCCGCCGAGCGCGCCGACCTGCTGATCCGCAATGCCACCGTGGTCGATGTCGAGCACGCCAGCACGCTGGCCGGGCAGAGCGTGGTGATCCGGGGCGAGGACATCGTCGCCGTCGGTCCGGATGCACAGCTGCGCAGCCAGTGGAGCGCGGCCCGCCAGATCGATGCCAAGGGCAAATACCTGATCCCGGGCCTGTGGGACATGCATGTGCACTTCGGTGGCGGCCCGGCGCTGATCGAAGAGAACAAGGCGCTGCTGCCGCTGTACATCGCGCACGGCATCACCACGGTGCGCGATTGCTCCGGTGATCTTCCCGAACAGGTGCTGCAGTGGCGTGGCGAGATCGCCAAGGGCACGCTGTTCGGCCCGCGCCTGCTCAGCTCCGGCGCGAAGATCGAAGGCATCAAGCCGGTCTGGAAGGGCACGATCGAAGTGGGCAGCGAGGCCGACGTCGACAAGGCGATCACCCGCCTGCAGCACGACAAGGTCGATTTCGTGAAGATCACCGACAGCACGTTGAAGCCGGAACTGTTCCTGTACTCGGCCAGTGCCGCACGCAAGGCCGGCTTCAAGGCGTCGGGTCACATTCCGATGGCGCTGACCGTGGAGCAGGCGGTCGATGCCGGCCTGGCCTCGATCGAGCACCTGGACTATGCATTCAAGGCCGGCAGCAAGGACGAAGCGCAGATCGCCGCCGACTTCGGTGCCGGCCGCATCGACCGCGCCGAAGCCAATCGGCGCCTCGACGCCAGCTTCGACCGCGACACTGCGATGCACGCGTACCGCGATTTCGCAAAGCGCGGCGTATTCGTGACCCCGACCCTCAACGGCGGCCGCATCCTCGACTACCTCGACCAGGATGATCACGCCAACGATCCGTACCTGGCCTACATCGGCCCGGGCCTGCGTGCGACCTACCAGTGGCGCGTGGACCGTGCCGCCAAGGCCACGCCGGCACAGATCGAAGCGCGCCACGCGCAGTACCACCAGGTGGCGGCGGTGCTGCCGATGCTGCAGGAAGCCGGCGTGACGATCATCGCCGGCACCGATGCAGGCTTCCTCAATTCGTTCAACTTCCCGGGCATCGCCCTGCACCAGGAACTGCAGCTGTTCGTGAAGGAGGGCCTGAGCGCGCCACAGGCGCTGTCGGCGGCGACCCGTTCCGGCCCGGCCTGGCTCGGCCAGATGGACCGCTACGGTGGTGTCGCGCAGGGCAAGGCCGCCGATCTGGTGCTGCTGACCGCCAACCCGCTGCATGACATCGCCGCCACCGAAAAGATCGACAGTGTGATCCTGCGCGGCAACGTGTATGACCGCGCCGCGCTGGACAAGATGCTGGCCGATACCAAGGCCAAGGTCGCGGCGTGGAATGCAGAGGCTGCGAAGGCGCAATGATGGACAGGGTCAGAGCCCTTCCCCGTGGGAAGGGATCCGACCCTGGGGCCCCGAACGGAATCCACGCCATGCGTGGATGATGCGGCCGGTGGCCTAGCGCGGTGCCGGCCGCATTCCGTGCAGCTGCGGCAATGCGGCCTTCATCGCTTCGATGAAGGCGCGCAGCCGCGGCGGCTGCTGGCGCGCGGCCGGAAACACAACGTGCACCGGCAGTGCCGGCGCCTGCCAGTCCGGCAGCAACTGCACCAGCCGCCCGTGTGCGAGGTCGTCGGCCACCAGCCAGGCCGAGACCACGGCGGCGCCCAACCCAGCACGCGCAGCCTGCTGTACCACGAACAGGTTGTCGCTGAGCAGGCGCGGGCTGATCGAAAGGGTATGCGCGCGGCCCTGCGCGTCATGCAGCAGCAGGCGTTCGCGATAGTAGGTGACCAATGAGATCCACGGCAGTGCCTGCGCCTGTTCCGGTGTGCTGATCGCGGTGGCCTGCACCAGCGAGGGCGCTGCCACGACGATGCGCGGCACTTCGGCGAGCGGCAGTGCAACCATGCGCGGTTCGTCGACCGGCCCCACCCGCACCGCGCAGTCGATGCCTTCCGCGATGAAATCCGGGCGACGATCTTCAAGGATCCACTCCAGGCTCAGCTGTGGGTGCTGGGCGAGGAACGCGAGCATGGTCGGCAGCAGCTGCGCCTGGCCGAACGCGTGCGGCACCATCACCCGCAGGCGTCCGCGCAGCGTTTCCGGTTCGCCGTGCAGTTCGGCCTGCAGCGACTCCCATTCGTCGACCACGCGTTGCGCATGGCGCTGGCAGCGCAGGCCATCTTCGGTCAGCTGCAGGCCGTGGGTGGAGCGCTGCAACAGGCGCAGGCCGAGCTGCCGCTCCAGTGCCTGCAGGCGTCGGCTGACCGTCGGCTGGGTGGTGCCCAGCTGCACGGCCGCAGCAGACAGGCTGCCGGCATCGACGATGCGCAGGAAGGTGCGCAGCAGATCCAGGCGATCGGCGCCGTTGGCGAGGTCATTCATGCGTATCACGTATGAAGGGTATGTGCGCGAGCCTACTACAGACGCCTGGTGAATCCGGGGAGGATACGCCCACTTCCTCCACCGGACTCCCCCATGTCTACCCCCTCGTTGTCTGTCGCCGCCGCACCTGCGACCGCGCCTTCCACCCCGTTGGTGCTGGCGATGGCGGCCGGCGCCGCCTTCTCGGTCGCCTCGCTGTACTACAGCCAGCCGATGCTGGGCCTGATCGCCCAGGACCTCGGCGCAGGTGAGCGCGCCGCCGGCCTGGTGCCGACCCTGACCCAGCTCGGCTATGCGCTGGGTATCCTGCTGCTGGCACCGCTGGGCGACCGCTTCGACCGCCGCAACCTCATTCTGCTGAAGTCCGCATTGCTGGCGCTGGCACTGGGCGCCGCAGCGATGGCCGGGCACCTGCCGGGCCTGCTGATGGCCAGCCTGCTGGTCGGGCTGATGGCTACGCTGGCGCAGGACATCGTGCCGGCCGCTGCGGTGCTGGCGCCGGATGCACAACGCGGACAGATCGTCGGCCGGGTGATGACCGGCCTGCTGCTCGGCATCCTGCTGTCGCGCGTGGTCAGTGGCGTGGTGGCTGAAGCATGGGGTTGGCGCACGCAGTTCGTACTGGCCGCGGTATCGGTGGCGGCGATGGGCGCGGTGATGGCGCGTGCGCTGCCGCGTTTCGCACCGACCAGCACGCTGCGCTATCCGGCGTTGTTGGGTTCGTTGCTGGCGTTGTGGCGCGAGCAGCCGCAGCTGCGCCGTGCGGTGGCCAGCCAGTCGCTGCTGGCGGTCGGCTTCAGTGCGTTCTGGTCGACGCTGGCGCTGATGCTGCATGCCCGCCTGGGCCTGGGCAGTGCGGCGGCGGGTGCGTTCGGTATTGCGGGTGCGGCTGGTGCGCTGGCCGCGCCGTTCGCCGGCCGTTTCGCCGATCGCCTGGGGTGCCATGCGGTGGCACGGCTGGCGATCGCGGTGGCGCTTTTGGGCTTCGGCCTGCTGCTGGCCGAAGCCTGGTTGCCGGCTACTGCGTTGTTGCCGCTGCTGGTGGTGAGTGCGCTGCTGTTCGACTTCGGTTTCCAGTCGGCGTTGGTGGCGCACCAGACCCTGGTCTATGGCCTGGTGCCGCCGGCACGCAGCCGGCTCAATGCGCTGCTGTTCACCGGCATGTTCATCGGCATGGCCGCCGGTGGTGCGCTGGGCAGCCTGGCGCTGGCGCAGTGGGGGTGGCACGGCGTGGCCTGGCTGGCGGTGGTGTGTGCGGGCGGCAGCCTGCTGCTGCGTTTGAAGTAGGGGTGGTGTTCGGCAGGGCTTGCAGCCCTGCACCTGCTGGAAGCAGGAGCAACAGCAACAGCAACAGCAACGGCGGGTTTCCTGTGGGGTGGTGGGGCGGTGTCGGAGTGCGGGGACGCCGCAACCGGCCCCCCCCCCGCCATCCCATGGAAAGCCCGCTGTTGCTGTTGTTGTTGCTCCTGAGGTTGCCGGCCAGCGGCCGGCACTACCGCGGGTGCAGGGCTGCAAGCCCTGCCGAGCTCCGCTAATCGTGACCGCTGTCGTCCAGGCTGATGATCCCGCGCCGTAGTGCCTGGGTGACTGCATGCGTGCGGTCACCCACTCCGAGCTTGTCCATCAGGCTCTTCATGTGCGCCTTCACCGTCTGCTCGGAAATCTGCATGCGCTCGCCGATGCGCTTGTTCGACAGGCCACCGGCCACGTGCCGCAGCACTTCGGTCTCGCGGGGCGACAACCGGTCTTCCACCACATGTGCGGCGATGCTCGCCGCCACCGCTGGGGGAATCGGCGCGCGCCGACCGCCAGCGACCATGCGGATCGTGTCGACCAGCTCGTGGCGCAGCATGTCCTTCAGCAGGTAGGCGCTGGCGCCGGCCTGTAGCGCCCGCACCGCGCGTACGTCACCGCGGTAGGTGGTCAGCACGATGATGCGTGCACGCGGATCCATCGCGCGGATCCGCACGATGGCCTCGACGCCATCCAGGCGTGGCATCTGCAGGTCCATCAGCACGACGTCCGGCTGCAGCTGCTGGTAGCGCGCGATGGCTTCCTCGCCATCGGCGGCCTCGCCGAGCAGGCGCAGGTCGGAATGGGCGCCCAGCAGCGCCGCCAGGCCGTCGCGCAGCAGCGGATGGTCGTCGACCACCAGCACGCCGATGGGGGCAGGGGACTCAGTCATGGTGTGTTCTACTCCAGGGCCAGCGCCAACGTGATGGACGGCGGTGATACAGGCGCCGGGCAGGCACCGCCAGCGCGACTTCGGTGCCCAGGCCGGGCCGGGTCCACAGCTGCAGTTCGGCGCCGAGGCGTTGCGCACGCTCACGCATGCCCTGCAGACCCCAATGGCCATGGCCGGCATTTTCGTCGTCGATGCCGACGCCATCGTCGCGCACGTGCAGCAGGAAACACCGCGTACCGTAGGACAGCTCCACTTCAATGGCGCTGGCATGGGCATGACGCAACGCGTTGCGGATGGCTTCGCGTCCGATCAGGAACACTTCCTCGGCGGCATCGGCCTGCAGCGCTGGTGTTGCGCCTTCCACGGTCAAGCGCAGTGGATTGGTGCCGTGCCCGGCGTATTCGGCGTGAACATCGGCCAGCGCCGAAGCGAGGTCGCGACCCGCGAAAGGACCGTCGCGCAGTGCGTTGACCCGCTCGCGGCCCTCGGCCAGGTTGCGTTCGGCCAGCTGCATCGCCGATTCCAGCTGGCTGCGCACGGGCTCAGGCGTCTGCGCGGCCTGGCTGATCGCGTGCAGGCGCAGGATCAGGCCCTGGCTGCCCTGCAGCAGGGTGTCGTGCAGGTCGCGGGCAATGCGTTCGCGTTCGCCATGGCGTTCCTGCAGGCGCGCGCGGAACAGGGCCGCCAGCTGCCCGCTGCGGATGCGCACCGCCATCACCAGCAGCGCGAGGATCGCGGCCGCGCACAGCAGCTTGAACCACACGGTCTGCATGAAGGTGGGGGCGATGCGGAAGCTGCGGCTGGCCGGTGCGGTGCTCCAGATGCCGTCTTCGTTGGCCGCTTCCACCTCGAACCGGTAATTGCCCGGTGCGAGGTTGGTGTAATACGCGCGGGTGCTGCTGCCGGCATCCTGCCAGCCGTCGTCAACGCCGGACAGGCGATAGCGGTAGCGGTTGCGCTCCGGGCGCGCCAGTGACAGCGCCACGTAATCGATCTGCAATTGGCTGGTGCCGGCCGGAAGGCGCAGGCCATCGCGCAGTGGCTCGTGCTCACTGCCATACAGCACTTCGCCGATGCGCACGCTGGGCGCCATGGTGTTGACGTGCGAGCGGGTGGTGTCCAGCCAGGCCAGGCCCTGGTTGGTGGCCAGCCACAACAGGCCATCGTTGGCCAGTGCGGTGGTGGCGATCGGTCCGCTCTGCAGGGCGATGCCCGGCATGCCATCTACTGCATCGAACAGGCGCGGCGTCACCGGCTGCCCGCTGCGCAGGGCGCGCCGCAGCTGATCGCTCCCCAGCCGGACCAGGCCACGACTGCCATTGAGCCAGAGGTAGCCCTTTGCATCGGCGACCATGCCGGTGATGCCTTCCATGACGCCGGCCATGTCGGTGCTCACCTGGACGAACCGGCCATTGCCCAGGCGCACGGCCAACCCGGCCTCGCCAGCAACCAGCAGCAGGTCCTGATGATCGAGTAGCGCCGTGATCGGCCCGACCGACAGGCCGTGGCCGGCGTCGAAGGTTTCGATGCGCGTCGCCCCCACGCGGCGCAACCGGCCATCTGCATAGCCGAGCAGCAGCTGGCCGTTGGCATCCAGTGCCAGCGACGAGCAGGCCTGCTCGGGCAGGCGCCGTTCGCGTTGCCACTGGTCGTGCTGGTAGTGCAGCACCCCCCGTTCGCCGGTGCAGACCCAGGCCTGCTCGTCGTCGGGGAACAGCAGGGCATGCAGTGGTTGCCCGGTGAAGGGCGCAGGCAGCGGAATCCGCGTGGTGCGGCCGGCCACGGTGCGTGCAAGGTTGACCCAGTCGAACTGCCAGATAGGGGTGGGTGCCTGGCGCGCGGCGGCCTGCAGCTGCGTGGCACTGCCATCGAGCAGGGTGCGCCTGAGGTCGTAAGGCTTGAGGTCTTCGCCATAGCCATACACATGCCCATCGCTGGCCCGTACCAGTGAGCGGTAGGGATCACTGGGGCCTACCGCCAGCGTGTGCACGCTGCGTGCGCGGAAGCGGTTGAGGCCGAGATTGGTGCCGACCCAGAGATTGCCTTCGCGATCGACGATGATCGGCACGGCCGAGGTGGCGGTCAGCCCGTGTGGCGAATCGAAGCGCTCCATGCGCACGGCGCGGCCACCATCGAAGGTGACGCGGGCGACACCGCCATGCGGGCTCATCGTTGCCCACAGCGCGCCATCGGCAGTGAACTGCAGGCGCGCAGCGACCAGGTCCGGCAGGCGTCGCGCTTCGCGTTCGCTGTCCGGCAGCAGGCCCTGCGCGTTGGCCAGCGGCGACGTACCGCGCACGCGGTCGGCCAGCCAGACTTCGCCCTGCGGGCTTTCGGCCAGCGTCGCCATCTGCGAGACGGCGATGCCGGTGTCTTCGAACGCGGTCTGGCCGGCCGCGCGCATCCAGACCTTCAGGTCGGCCAGTACCCAGAACCTGCCGCGGTTGTCGTGCAGCAGCCATTGCACGCGGTGTTCCGGCACCCCCATGCCAGTGGGCAGCGGCTGCCAGCGTTGGCCAGTGAACTCGCGTAGTCCACCATTGATCGCGGCCCACAGCCGGCCGTCAGGGTCCTGGCTGAAGTGTGGCACTACACCCACCGGCACGCCCTGGTCGCGGCCGTAGTTGTGCAGCTGGCCGCGCGCGAACTGGCTGATGCCGGCCTGGAAGTAGCCGATCCACAGTGCATCGTCGCGGCCCAGCGCAAGGGTGACCATGTTGGTGGACGGGAAATGGCTGCCCGCGGGAGGTGCCTGGCGTTCAAAACGACGACCGTCGAAGCGGTACAGCCCCGAGCCGGTGGCCAGCCACAACAGGCCGTCCCGGTCCTGGGTGATGTCCCAGATATCGCCGGGCGCGCCCTGGCCGACGCGCCAGGCCGTGTGCTCGTAATCGGGCAACCCGCCGCTCACCGGTGGGCGCTGCACGGCAAGGGCGGGCAGGGCGGTCAACAGCAGCAGGCAGGTCAGCAGCGTCCGCAGGCGACGTTGCAACGGGAAGGGGCGGCCACGCATGGCGCGCATTCTGGCAGGTGTGGGGCAGCCAGGGGTGACCCGAACGGGGTAGGCGGCAGGCGCCGCCGTCGGCTATCACGCCGGCATGTCCTCTGGAGCCCGGCCATGCAGCGCCTGTTCGTGATGTTCCCCGACCGCGGTCCGGGCATCGGCCTGCTGTGGCTGCGGCTGTGCCTGGCCGCTGCGTTGTGCCTGCCGGGCGCGCAGGCGGGCTGGCTGTCGGCGCTGTGCCTGCTGGCGGTGGCGATGCTCGCGCTGGGCGTATTGACGCCGCTGGCGGTAGTCCCGGCAACACTGGGCCTGTATGCACAGGCACTGCCGTGGCCACTGGTGGTGTTGCCGCTGGCCTTGCTGGCGCTGGGCCCGGGTGCCTATTCACTGGATGCGCGGCTGTTCGGTCGTCGCCGGCTCGGCCATCGACCTCCCCCATTCGGGTAGGTGCCGGCCTCGACCGACGGGGGTAGGGCATCGTGCGGGGGCCACGCACCATGGGCCACCCCCTCGCGGCGTCCCCCATGGCCACCATTGTTCCGCCCGATCCGCCCGCCGTGTCGCTGGCACCGCAGCAGGCCGCCGCATTGCAGCGCGCCCTGCGCTACGTCGACGAGCATCTGTCACAACCGTTGCGGGTGACCGAACTGGCGCAGGCCGCCTGTGTCAGCCGCTTCCACCTGGTGCGCCTGTTCCGCAGCGGTACCGGCGCCAGCCCATTGCGTTATGTGCGCCGCCGTCGCATCGAACGCGCGCGGCAACTGCTGCCCGGCGCGCAGCTGCCGATGGCATGCCTGGCGCAGCAGCTGGGCTTCTTCGACCAGAGCCATTTCGTCCGCAGCTTCCGCGCCGAGACCGGCTGCAGCCCCGGCCAGTACCTGGCCGGTGATGCCGCCCTGTTGCTTCCCCCTGATCATGTTTCCAACGGAGTCCATCCATGAGCCTTGCCACCGCCACGCCTGCCCCGGCCCTGCTGTCGCCCACCGACCATGCCCTGGTGCTGATCGACTTCCAGTCGCAGATGGCGTTCGCCACCCACACGATCGACATCTCCGCGCTGCGCAACAACGTGTCGCTGATCAGCAAGGGCGCCAAGGGCTTCAACGTGCCGGTACTGCTGACCACCGTTGCCGAAGCGTCGTTCTCCGGCCCGATGTTCCCGGAACTGCCGGAGATCTTCCCGGGCCAGACAGTGTTCGACCGCACTTCGATGAACACCTGGGAAGACCAGCCGGTGATCGATGAGATCAATCGCATCGGCAAGCGTCGCCTGGTTGTTGCCGGGCTGTGGACCAGCGTCTGCATCGTGGGTCCGGCGCTGTCGGCGCTGGCGCAGGGCTTCGAGGTCTACGTGATCACCGATGCCTGCGGCGATGTCAGCGAAGAAGCCCACGAGCGTGCGATCACCCGCATGGTGCAGGCCGGTGCGGTGCCGATGACCAGCGTGCAGTACCTGCTTGAGCTGCAGCGTGACTGGGCACGGGGTGAAACCTACGAGCTGACCACCGGCATCGCCCGCGACCACGCCGGTGGCTATGGCATCGGCATCCAGTACGCCAAGCGCATGTTCGGCGCGCAGGAAGGCGGGCACTGAGCATGCTGGCCGGCCATGGCCTCGACCTGGCCCTGCTGATGCTGCGCGTGGCGGCAGGAGGCTTCCTGCTGCCGCACGCGCTGGGCAAGCTGTTCGGTTGGTTCGGTGGTCCCGGGCTGACCGGCTTCGCCACCGAGCTGCGCGGCTTCGGCCTGCCAGCGGTGGCTCCGCTGCCGCTGCTGCTGGCCCTGCTGCAGGTGCTGTCCGGGCTGGCCGTGCTGCTGGGCTGGCAGACCCGTGTCGCCGCGCTTGCGGCGGCCGCCTTCATCGGCTTCACCGTACTGTTGGCCCTGCCCAGGGGCTGGTTCTGGATGCGCGGTGGCAGCGAGTACCCGTTGATGTGGACCACGGTACTGCTGGCCCTCGCGCTGACCGGGCCCGGCGCCTGGGCACTGGACGGCCAACGCCTTCCAGGAGACCTCGCATGAGTCACGATCCACTCGATCACGGCCGCCGCAACGTGGTGCTGGCTGGCAGCGCCGCGGTGGCGCTGGGCCTGGCCGGCCGTGCCGGTGCTGCACTCGATTCCACTTCCAAGGAGCGTCGCATGAGCACGCTGGTCATCCGCAATGCCCGCATCACCACCCTCGACCCTCAGCAGCCGCATGCACAGGCGCTGGCCGTGCAGGATGGGCGCATCGTTGCCGTCGGCAGCGACGAGGAGATCATGCGCGGCTGGGGCAACGAAGCGACCCTGATCGACGCGCAGGGCCGGCGCCTGCTGCCCGGGCTCAACGACAGCCATACCCATCTGATCCGTGGCGGCCTGAATTACAACCTGGAGCTGCGCTGGGACGGCCTGCGTTCGCTGGCCGACGCGATGGCGATGCTCAAGGCACAGGTCGACCGCACCCCGGCGCCGCAGTGGGTGCGCGTGGTCGGTGGCTTCACCGCCGCGCAGTTCAACGAGAAGCGCCTGCCCACGCTGCAGGAGCTCAACGACATCGCGCCGGACACGCCAGTGTTCCTGCTGCACCTGTACGACCGGGCGCTGCTCAACCGTGCGGCGTTGCGCGCCTGTGGCTACACCAAGGACACGCCGGATCCGCCGGGTGGGCAGATCGTGCGTGACTCGCTCGGCAACCCGACCGGGCTGCTGCTGGCCAAGCCCAATGCGCTGATCCTGTACGCGACGCTGGCCAAGGGGCCACGCCTGCCGATCGAGTACCAGGCCAACTCGACGCGCCATTTCATGCGCGAACTGAACCGGCTCGGCATCACGTCGGTGATCGATGCCGGCGGTGGTTTCCAGAACTATCCCGAGGACTACCAGGTCATCGAGCAGCTGCATCGCGATGACCAGCTGACGGTGCGCATCGCCTACAACCTGTTCACCCAGAACAAGGGCAAGGAAGTTGACGATTTCCGCGGCTGGAGCGAGATGCTGCAGCCGCGACAGGGCGATGACCTGCTGCGCCACAACGGTGCCGGCGAGATGCTGGTGTTCTCCGCGGCCGACTTCGAGCTGTTCAACGAGCCGCGCCCGGAACTGCCGCCGGAGCTGGAACCGGAACTGCACGATGTGGTGAGGCTGCTGGTCGAGAAGCGTTGGCCGTTCCGCATCCATGCGACGTACGACGAGAGCATCACCCGCATCCTCGATGTGTACGAACAGGTCAACCGCGAGGTGCCGTTCGATGGCCTGCACTGGTTCATCGACCACGCCGAGACCATCACCCCGCGCAACATCGAACGCATCCGCGCGCTGGGCGGCGGCATCGCCGTGCAGCATCGCATGGCCTACCAGGGCGAGGCCTTCGTCGAGCGCTACGGCGTGCAGGCGGCGCGGCATACGCCGCCGGTCAAGCGCATGCTGGCCGAAGGCGTGCCGGTCGGTGCCGGAACGGATGCCACCCGTGTGGCCAGCTACAACCCGTGGGTGGCGCTGTCCTGGCTGGTGACCGGACGCACCGTGGGCGGGCTGGCCCTGTATGGCGATGAGAACCTGCTCGAACGTGAGCAGGCGCTGCGCCTGTGGACCCAGGGCAGCGCGTGGTTCTCCGGCGACGAAGCGGTGAAGGGCACGCTGAAGGCCGGCCAGCTCGCCGACTTCATCCTGCTCTCGGCCGACTTCTTCCGCGTGGATGACGCGCAGATCGCCGACATCACCAGCGTGTTGACCGTGGTTGGCGGCCGCATCGTGCATGCCGACGCCGACTATGCAGGGCTTGCGCCGCAGCTGCCGCCGGCGATGCCCAACTGGTCGCCGGTCAACAGGTTCGGTGGCTACCACGTTGGCGGTACCGCCACTGGATTGACCGCCGCGCATCACCACCATCACGGTGTGGCCTGCAGCACCCACGGCGCGCACGGCCATGCGGCCCGGCATGCTGCACCCACCGACGACCTGACCGCGTTCTGGGGCGCGATGGGATGCTCGTGCTTCGCGTTCTGAGCCTTGCGCTGCTGGCCGCACCCTCGCTGGTGCAGGCCTGCGACGGCGGTCACTGCAGCGACACGGGCGACGGCCAACTGCAATGGGATGCGTCGCTGCGCGTGCGTGGGCTGTACTACGACCCGAGCCGGTTCGGCATTGGCGGTAGCGAGGATGGCTATGGCCTGCTGCGCGCGCTGGCCTCGGCCACCTATGTGGAAGAGACCTGGCAGGCGAAGCTGCAGCTGGGTGTGCATGGTGAGAGTGGCAAGGCCGGCGGCCCGGGCCGTACCGACCGCAGCGCGCTGGACGTGCAGCAGGCGTACTGGCGCTGGCAGCACGGTGGCCTTCATCTGCAGCTGGGCCGGCAGGAAGCCGGCTACGGCAGCTCACGGCTGCTGTCGGTGCGCGATGGACCGAACATCCGCCTGGCGTTCGACGGTGCACGTATGGGTTGGAAAGGTAGATTCGGCACGCTTGACCTTATGGCGCTGCGTCCGGTGGAGAACCGGCCGGGCGCCTTCGATGATCGCGGCGAACACGGCGCCCATCTCTGGGGCGCGTATGCCACGACGGCGCGCGGGCAGTGGGCAGGACAGTGGGATCTGTACCTGCTGGACTACCGCCGCGACGGCGCGCGCTTCGCCGCAGGCAGCGGTACCGAACGTCGGCAGACCCTGGGCACGCGCTGGTTCGGCCAGGCTGGTGCACTGGACTGGAACAGCGAGCTGGTGGCGCAGGGCGGTGAACTGCGGACGACCAGCGGCACGCTCGATATCCGCGCCTGGACGCTGGCTACCGATACGGGGTGGCGCTGGACGAACCTGCCGCTGCAACCGCGGCTGGGGCTGAAGGCGGACATCGCCAGTGGCGATGGAAATCTGCATGACGGCCGCCTGGGAACCTTCAACGCCTTGTTCCCGAAGTCGGCCTATTTCAGCGAGGCCAGCCTGCTGGCCCCGGCCAACCTGATGGACGTCCAGCCGACCCTGGCCCTGCGCCTGCACGACGCGGTGACGACGGAACTGGGCGTACAGATGGCCTGGAAGCATCGTCGCGCGGATGCGGTCTACACCACGCCCGCACCGCTGGTGGCGTTGCCGGGCAGCGCCGGTGGCGCGCGTCGCATCGGTACTCAGTACAAATCCGAAACCCGCTGGCAGGCCAGCGAACACTGGCAATGGCAGCTGCAGCTGGCCTGGGTCGATGCCGGGCCTGCATTGAAGCAGGCCGGCGGCCAGGACACGTTGTTCGCCTCGATCGTTGGAGCATGGCAATGGTGAACGCAACCGCGTCGCAACCCCCCGCACAGGCCGCAGGCGCCTGGTCCCCGCTGAAGATCCAGATGTTCCGTTCGATCTGGCTGGCGATCCTGGCCAGCAACATCGGCACCTGGGTCAATGACGTGGCCGCTGCCTGGGTGATGGCCGAGCGTACCGGCTCACCGTTGATGGTGGCCCTGGTGCAGTCGGCCACCACCGTGCCGATCGTGCTGCTGGCACTGGCCGCCGGAACCCTGGCCGACATCGTCGATCGCCGCAGGTACCTGCTGGCCACCCAGGGCTGGATGCTGCTGGTCGCCGCGGTGATGGCGGCACTGACCGCGATGGACATGCTGACGCCGCAGCTGCTGGTGCTGTTGACCTTCTGCATGGGCTGCGGTGCGGCGATGGCGATGCCAGCGCAGGCCGCGATCGTGTCCGAACTGGTGCCGCAGCCGATGCTGGCTTCGGCGGTGGCGCTGAACTCGATCGGCATCAACATCGCACGCTCGATCGGCCCGGCCATCGGCGGCGTGATCGTCGCCCAGCTGGGCGCCGTCTGGGCGTTCGGCTTCAACGCCATCACCTTCGCCGCGATGCTGTTCGTGGTGTGGGGCTGGAAGCGCGACCCGAAGCAGTCCAGCCTGCCGCCGGAAGGGTTCGGTGCCGGCCTGAAGGCGGGCCTGCGCTATGCCAGCCGCGCCGGGCGGTTGCAGGCGGTGTTGATCAAGTCGGTTGGCTTCTTCTTCTTCGCCGCTGCGATGAACGCGTTGCTGCCGGTGGTGGTACGCGGGCAGATGCACGGCGGGGCGGGGCAGTACGGCATGCTGCTCGGCTGCATTGGTATCGGTGCCGTGGGTGGTGCGCTGCTGCTGCCGAAGCTGCGCGCACAGATGGATCGTGACCTGCTGGTGCTGCTGGCCACCCTGTCGCTGGCCCTGAGCCTGGTCGGCCTGGCGCTGACCCGCAGCTGGTACGTGCTGCCGCTGGTGATGCTGATCAACGGTTTTGCCTGGATCACCGTGCTGTCGTCGCTGCAGATCGCGGCGCAGACGGCGGTGCCGGCGTGGGTGCGTGCGCGTGCACTGGCGTTGTACATCATGGTGTTCTCTGCCGGCATGGCCGCCGGCGGGCTGAGCTGGGGCGCGCTGGCACAGCGCACCTCGCCGGAGCTGTCCTTGCTGGTGGCTGCTGCGGGTGCGGTGATCGGCGGGTTGCTGGTGTGGCGCGTGCGCATCGCCGGCACCGAAGACCTCAACCTGCGCCCGGCGGGGCATTGGCCGGCCCCCGAACTGTCGGTACCGGTATCCAACGATCGCGGCCCGGTGCTGGTGACCATCGAGTACCGCATCGATGACGCTGATCGCGCCGCGTTCCAGGCACAGATGCGCGCACTGGGCACGATCCGTCGCCGCGATGGCGCCGTGGTCTGGGGCGTGGTCGAGGATGTGGCCACCCCGGGCATCCACCTGGAGTATTTCGTGACCCCGTCGTGGCTGGAGCACCTGCGCCAGCACGAACGCATCACCGCCGACGACAAGGCGATCCAGGAAGTGCTGCGCGCGTTGCATCGAGGCGAGCGTGCACCGGTGGTGCGTCATTTCGTGGGTGGGCATGATCCGTTGCCGAAGGCCGGGGTCCCGCACCACCACAGCGATATCTGACAAAAAAAGGGGACGGAGGGAATTAAGTCGTTTGTGCACAAACGACTTAATTCCCTCCGTCCCCTTTTTGCGACCGCAGAAGCGGCGGCACCGTCATGGCGCCGCCGCGTTACATCACCTGCGTGCGAACGCCAGCAGGTCGGCGTTGAACTGCTCGGCGTGGGTGACGGTCAGGCCGTGCGGGGCACCGGCGTATACCTTCAGTTCGGCATCCTTGATGATCTGCGAGGACAGCTTGGCCGAGGCATCGAACGGGACGATCTGGTCGTCGTCGCCGTGCACGACCAGTGCCGGCACGTCGATCTTCTTCAGGTCTTCGGTGTAGTCCACTTCCGAAAATTCGTGCACGCAGTCGTACTGGCCCTTGACGCCACCGAGCATGCCCTGCAGCCAGAACGAATCACGCATGCCCTGGGTGACGTTGTTGCCATCGCGGTTGGCGCCGAAGAACGGGGTGGCCAGGTCCTTGAAGAACTGCGAGCGGTCGCCGCCGGTGCCCTTGCGGATGCCGTCGAAGACCTCCAGCGGGGTACCGGCCGGGTTGGCAGCGGTCTTCAGCATCAGCGGCGGCACGGCGCCGACCAGCACCACCTTGGCCACGCGCGTGCTGCCGTGGCGGCCGATGTAGTGGGCCACTTCGCCGCCGCCGGTGGAATGGCCGACCAGGATCGCGTCCTTCAGGTCCAGCGCCTCGATCACCGCAGCCAGGTCGTCGGCGTAGGTGTCCATGTTGTTGCCGTCCCAGGTCTGGCTGGACCGGCCGTGGCTGCGGCGGTCGTGGGCGATCACGCGGTAGCCGTTCTGGCCCATGAACAGCATCTGCGGGTCCCAGGCATCGGACGACAGCGGCCAGCCGTGGGCGAACACGATCGGCTGGCCGTTGCCCCAATCCTTGTAGAAGATGCGGGCGCCGTCGGCGACGGTGACGAAGTTGCTCATTGCAGGTTCCTTGGCGGAAGGGAGGGAAGGCATCGGCAGGCTGCCGGTGCCTCCGGCAGTACAGCGCAGGTGCCGGCGACGGACTTGCACCGCTGTGCTGGATTGCAAAGGATGTGACGCATACCGCTCTGGCGGGATCGGAGTCGCGCGCCGAGGATGTCCGCAGCCTGCCTGTGGAACGCCCGGATGCCCGCCACGCGATGGTCCCTGATGGTGTGCCTGCTGTTGCCGATGGCGGCGCTGGCGCAGACCAACGTCTACAAGTGCGTGGGTGGGCCGCACCCGGTCTACCAGCAGACGCCCTGCCAGGGCCGTGCGGCGTGGCGCTGGGAGGTCCCGGAGGAGCAGTCACTGTCCCGCGGTGCGGTGGTTCCCGCAGTCACGCCATCGAAGCCGTCACGTCGCCCGCGGCGTGCCACCCGGGCGCAGGGCGCGCTGATCACGATCAGCACGGATGCTGCGGCCTGCGAGCGTGCGCGCCGGCAGCGCGAGCGGGAGTTGCTCAAGCGCCGACGGCTGGATTTCGTGCAGCGCAGGCAGCTGGATGACGCGGTCTACGACGCCTGCCAGTGAAGTGAGTTGCTGAAGTGCCGAAAACGACAACGGCGCCCTGGGGCGCCGTTGCGTGGAGTAGCGTAAGTGCAGGTTTCAGCGACCGTCGCTGGCGGCGGCCGGGGCGGGCACGCTGTCCGGCTTGGGCAGGCTCAACTCCGGGTTGCCCTGTTCGGCCTGCAGGATCTGGATGCGGCGCTGCAGGGCGTCCAGCTGGCTGTTGGTGCTCTGCACATCGGTGCTGAGGCTCACGGCCTGCTGCTGGGCCTGCTGCAGGGCGGCGCTGACCTGTGCCGACTGCGCCTGCTGCTGTTCCATTTCCTGCTGCAGGGTGCGCAGGCGTTCTTCGTTGTAGGCCACCAGGCGCTCGGTGTAGCGCTTGCCGGCTTCCAGGCGGGTGGTGTCGATGTAGACCTGGGCCAGCTGCTCGGACTGCTGCGCGAAGGTGCGGTAGACACGTTCGGCGTTGTCCACCGCGTCGGTCTTGATCACCCGCCAGAAGTTCTTCTCCTGGAACAGGGCGACGTAGTAGGTCAGGGTGTTGGCGTTGAACAGCAGGCTGGCGCCGTAGTTGCCGTTGTAGGTGGTGCGCAGCTCGGTCAGCTGGCGCGAATCCATCAACTGCTTGAGCTCGTCCACGGTGTTGCGCACCACCGGCGCGCTGCGCGCCGGTTCGGCTGCAGGCTCACGATCGCCACGTGCGGCCATCGCCGCCGGTGCCACCAGCATCATGGCCACGGCCAGCACTGCCGCGCTGCGCGCGTGCCGGGCGAAGACCGCGCCCCCTGAAGTTTCTCGCATGTCTAGACCATCCACGGATGAGTGTGGGTTGAGATGAAGGTGGTTCCCCGCCGGGAGTCTAGCATGCGCGCGGGCGCCGCCAAGGGCGCCCGTCACGGCTCGATTTCAATAGACCAGCTGTGCGGCGCTGCACTGGATCGACTGCACGTTGACGTCGGTCCGGCCCAGCTCCAGGCCCAGCACGCTGGCCAGCAGGTTGGTCAGCAGGGTGCCGACACTGTTGAGCACCGGCCGCAGTGCGGCCAGGATTGGCTTCAGCAGGGTGCACAGCAGGCCGCTGCAGCTGACGCTGCCGTCGGGGTTGGTGACGCCGCTGCCACCGGCACCATCGAGGAAACCGGCCGGCGCGGTCTGGATGTACGACGCCAGGTTGTTGCGCACGCAGCCGTTGTAGTCGATCAGGTTGCCGAGCAGGCTGTCGCAGCGGTTGATCAGCAGGCCGCCGACCAGCGAGCCGAGCAGGCCATCGAGCAGGCCCAGGCCCTGGCCGGTGACGGTCGTCTTGTAACCGGTCCACACCGAACCGTCTTCCCAGCAGGTGGTCAGGCCCAGCAGGCAAGGCTTGGGGACGCCATTCTTCACCGTCCAGTTGCCCAGCGGCGCGAGATTGCGTGCCGGGTCGCCATCGCGCAGCAGCGGGATGACCTGGTCGACGTTGTAGCGCCCGCCAGTGGGGAAGGCCGCCTGCAGGTAGCGGTCGGCCAGTGCCTTGGCCGTGTCGTTGGCGCTCATGCCCTGCTTGGGCGAGCTGAGCATGCCCGACAGCACCCGCAGCAGTTCATTGACCAGGCTCGACACCGCGTCACCGATCGCGAGCGGGTTGATCCGGGTCGAGCCGGTCTCGCCGGCAGCCAGGGTCAGGTTCTGCGAGCTGGTCAGCGCGGGCAGGGTGATCTTGTCGTTGATCAGCGGCTGCCCCAGCAGCTTCAACAGCTGCTCGTTCTGCAGCGTGACGTCGCAGACATTGGCCTTGGAGAAACGCTGTGCGGGGTCGACATTGCCGACGCAGGCACGCAGCACCGATGAATCGACCTGGATGGTGGCCTTGGGGGGACTGGCGCCGCACTGGATGCCGGTCAGCGTGCCCATGCCGTTGGCCACGTCGACGTGCAGCGGCAGGTGCAGGCGCGTGCCGAGCAGGTTCAGCAGCGGCCCCAGCGCGAACAGGTTGTTGCTGTCCACGTCCACCATCAGCCGCACCTGCGCATTGTAGGCACGGGTGCCGACGCCGCCGATGGCGATCGACGGCGGTTCGACCACGCCGCCCTGGATGTTGATGCCCAGCAGGTCCAGCCCCTTGATCGTCACGCCGTTGCCATCGTTGGCGATGGAGATGGCGGTGTTGATCAGGTTGAGCACGTTGATCTTCGATTCCAGCGCGCTGCCGACGGTGCCGTCGGGTGAGACAACTTCCGCGAACAGGCCACCGCCGCCGGCCTGGCTGCCGAGCACGATGTTGAGCTTGTTGATGTCCAGCTGGGTGGCGACAAGGTCGGACAGGGCGCGCAGCTGCACGCCCACCGTCGAGTCACGGCCGACGACGGTGGCGGTGGCATCGACCAGCTGCGCCAGCGAAATCTTGTTGACCGACAGCAGGCGGTTGAAGTCGGCCACGCTGAGGTTTGCGCTCACCGGGATGTTGAGTGCCTTCAGCAGGCCGGATGGCGTGACGTTGGCCTGCGCCAGGCCGTCATAGGACAGCACCGTGGCATTGGTGACGTCCAGGCCGACCAGGCGCAGGGTCGACAGCAGTACGGAATTGCCATTGGTACGCAGCAGCTGCGAGCCCACCGCGAACACCGCCGTGGGCTCCGAGCGGCGGGCTACCGCCTGTACGCTGACGGTCGGCAGGCTGGTGTTCTGGCCGAAGAAGGGCAGAACGCTGCGCTCGGCGATCACCTGCACGGCATTGCGCGGGTTGCTGGCATCAACGCTGGTGACGAAACGGTTGCTGGTGCCGCGGCTGGCACTCCAGTTGCCGCAGCGGATCTGCAGGGTACCTGCGAACCTGTTCTGGGCCAGCGCGCTTTGCCGGGCTGCGCTGTTGTCGCTGTTGTCCGCACTGCACAGCTCCAGCCGCTGTGCGCCGGCCAGCGCGGCCAGGTCGGCCACCTTCTGCGCATCACGCTTGGCCCAGAACAGATAGCCGATCTCGATCAGGCCCAGCATGGCCAGCAGCGCCAGCATGACCAGCATCATCGTGACCGACATGCCGCCGCGTGGGCGACTGAAACTGAACTGGCGTGGGCGTTTCATGGCCGACCTCAGCGTCCGGAGGAGGAGGCGTCCTTGGACCGGGCAACATCGGTCTCAAAGAAGTCCGGGATCTCGTGTTCAAAGCTCTTCAGGTAACGCGCATAGCTCAGCGTGGCCTGGTCACCCAGGATCGGCAGGCGCTGGCCGGCCTGCTGCCCCGACGCCTGCAGGCGGAACAGGTTGCGGGTGGCTTCGCCGCTCTGCAGGCGCGCACGCGGTGTTGCCGGTGGTGCAACGTCGGTTGCGGGGATTGCCGGCGGCGCCGCAGCCACCGCTGTGGATGCGGCGGGTGAGGACAGCTCCACGGTGGGAAGCGGCTCGGCCTGCATCGGCGCTGCGGCCGGTGCCGACGGCAAGGGGCCACCGAGCATCTGTCCGGTCAATGGCTGTTGCTGTGCCTGCACGGCACCGGCAGCAAGCAGGCAGGACAGCACGGGCAACAGGCGTCGGGTCAGGCGCATCGCGGTCATGGGGTGCTTCCGGTCGGGTGATCGGTGGTGCTGAAGCGTTCCAGCATCGACGGTGGCAGGCGCTGCGGATCGCGCTCGTCACGTGCTTCGCGGCGTGGTTCGGCTGCCAGCCGGGTGCTGCCCGATGCACGGGCGCCGCGTTCGCTGCTGGCCGTGAGCGCAGGCGCCGGGGCGTTGACGGCGGCCGCAGCCTGCCGCTGCTGCAGGCGGGTGCGGATCTGCTGCGCCTGCTGCTGGATGCTGCGGCGCGTTTCCTCGTTGAGGTTGGCCTGTTCCGACAGGCGCTCTGCCGTGGCCTGATCGCCGCGCAGTACCGCCCACAGTGCGAGATTGGCCGTGGCCTTGGCGTTGCCTGGCGAAAGCTCCAGGGCCTTGGCCAGCGGCTCGCGCGCCTGGTCGAACTGGCCGGCGCGCAGCCGCGCATAGCCCAGGTCGCCCAGGTAGTCGGTGTTCAAGGGCTGCAACTGCGTGGCGCGCGCCAGCGCCTGTTCGCTGCCGGCATCGTCGTCGCGGCGCGCCGCGATCAGGCCCAGGCCATGGGCGGCCGCGGCGGCCTGCGGTCCGCTGGACAGCTCGCGATACAGCGCGACGGCTGCGTCGGTCTGGCCGGTCTCGCGCAGTGCGTCGGCCTGCAGCAGGCGCAGGGCGGGGCGATCACCATAGCGTTGGCGGAAGGCCTCCGCGTGGGCCAGCGAGGCATACCAGGCACCCTGCTGCTGCATGCGCTCGATCAGTTCCAGATAGGCGTTGCGGCTGTCCTGCGGATCGGGTTCCGGCGGCGCAAGGCTGGGCGCCCGCACATACTTCGGCGTGGTCGAGGTGCAGCCACTGGCCAGGGCGGCGAGGGCGGCGGCAAGCAGCAGGCAGGAAGTGCGCAGGGCAGGCATCAGGGCGATCCCATCTTGGACATGGTGGTGGCCAGCGCGACCAGCGCTGGACCGGCAAGCACCAGCATCAGTGCCGGCAACAGGGTCAGCATCATCACCACGGTCATCTTCACCGAGAGCTTGCCGACCTTTTCCTTCAACGTGTTGCGGCGCTGTTCGCGCAGGCGGATGCTGAACTGGCGCAGCGGTTCCTGCACCGCGCCGCCGTGTGCATGCACCTGCAGGATCAGCTGCATAAGGCTGGTCAGGTCGTCATCGGCGTAGACCTCGCTCAACCGCCGCAGTGACTGCGCGCGGGTGCGGCCGTGGGTGTAGGCCACGTTCGCTTCCTGCAGTTCGCCGCCCAGTACCGGCAGCGCATCGCGCAGCTTGTCGCCCAGTGTCTGCAGGCTCTGGTCCATGCTGAAGCCAACGCCCTGCAGCAGGCGCAGCAGGTCGATCAGCAGGGGCAGCTCGTTCTCGACCGCGCGGCGGCGGCGCTTGACCCACGACGACAGCACGAACTTTGGCAGCAGCAGCCCGGCTGCCAGCGCACCGATCACCACCATCACCTTGGCCAGCCCGTGCGCGCTGCTGAACGCCAGCGCCAGGGCCAGCACCAGCAGCGCAAGCAGCAGGCGCAGGCCCAGGTAGATGGCCGTGCCCCGGCGTGTATTCCAGCCGGCGAGGTCCAGCAGCAGCTTGTCCTCGTTGGCCAGCAGCGCGGCCTCCAGGCGGCCACCACTGAGCGAGCGGCCGAAGCGCTCGAGCCAGCCCAGCGAGTCACGGCGGGTGGCCTCGCTGTCGCGCGCTTCGTCGCGCGGTTGCAGGGCGGTCTTCAGCGTGGCCGAGGTGCGGTGCTCGCGATGGCTGCGAATCCAGCCGGCAATGCCGAGCAGGGCGACACCGGCCGCCAACACCAGCAATGAGAGAGCGAACCAGGCGGTGGCGCTCATCGGGTACCTCCGTGGCGGCGGCGGGCGGTCATAGCGACTTGGCCAGGCGGTACAGCAGGAACGCTCCGAGCAGTTCCAGGCCCAGTGCGATCAGCAGGATTCGGTGGCCGAGCGGGTCATGCAGCACCGGCTGGAAGAACGCCGGGCTGGAGATCGCCATCAGCACCGCACTGGCCGGTGGCAGCAGCCCCAGCACCCAGGCCGACATGCGCGTTTCCGAGGTGGTGGCCGCCAGCTCCTGCTGGGCCTGCTCCAGGTCGCGCATGAAGTCGCCCATGCGCTGCAGGATCTGGTCGGCGCGGCCGCCGATGCGCACGCTCACCCCGATCACCACCGCCAGCACCTTCAGCACGTCCATGCGATATGGCTGCGCGGCCAGGCTCAACGCGCGATCCAGGTCCATGCCGCTGCGCGCATAGCGCACGGTGGTGTCGAGCAGGCCACGCAGTGGTGCGCTGGTCTGCATCGAAGAGACCTGGAACGCGGCCTGCAGGCTGTTGCCCAGCGCGGTGAGGCGGACCAGGTTGTCGAGGAAGTCCGGCATCTGGTGCAGCAGCTGCGCACGCAGTTTCGTGATCCGGCGCATCACCCACAGCCAGCAGCCCAGCAGGTACAGCAGCAGGGTCAGCGGAAACATCCAGGCCGTGCCCAGCCGCATCGCCGCGACGACCGCAAGCACAACGCCGGGCACCAGCAGCATCAGTGGCAGCTTCCAGCCCGGCTGCAGGCCGGCGCGCTGCAGCACGCCGTCCCAGGGCAGTACACGGCTCCCACTGCTGGCGGGGCGGGCGGAATCGTTGGCTGCGGCAACGGCGGGCCCGGCCGGTACCGCACCGGCGGCGCTGCCGCGCGCCAGCTGCTGCTCGGCATGCTGCAACGAGGCCTGGCGCTGTTCGCGGCTGCTGGCGGTGCCCCACAGCCAGACGGCCAGCGCCAGCAGCACCGAGATGATGCTCAACACGCCCAGCAGCAGGCCGGTACCCATGCTCAGAAATCCCCGTAGAGTGATTCGCGCAGCTCTTGGCGGAACGGCTCCAGCTTGTGCGAATGCGGATGGAAGCCCAGGCCGATCCAGCGGTCGGTCTCGCGGCCGCTGCCGTCGATCTGCACCTCGTGCCGGAACATCTCCTGGGTGGTGATCAGGTTGTCGCTGACCCCGGTGATCTCGGTGATCGAGACCAGCACCCGGCGCCCGCTGCCCAGCCGGGAGATCTGCACGATGAAATCGATGGCGCTGGCGATCTGGCGGCGCAGGCTGTCCTCGCTGCCCTGGAAGCCGGCAAAGCCGGCCAGCATCTCGATGCGGTACAGGCAGTCGCGGGGTGTATTGGCGTGGATGGTGGCCATCGATCCGTCATGGCCGGTGTTCATCGCCTGCAGCATTTCCAGCACTTCAGCGCCACGCACTTCGCCGACCACGATGCGGTCCGGGCGCATGCGCAGGCTGTTGCGGACCAGGTCGCGGATGCTGACCGCGCCCTGGCCCTCGGCGCCGCCGATGCGGCTCTCCAGGCGCACTACGTGCGGATGGTTCAGCGAAAGCTCGGCGGTGTCTTCCACGGTGATGACGCGCTCGTTGGCAGGCACGTAGCTGGCCAGGGCATTGAGCAGCGAGGTCTTGCCCGAGCTGGTGCCGCCGGAGACCAGGATGTTGCAGCGGCCCAGCACCATCGCCTTCAGCAGGGCCTGCATCGGCGCATCGAAGGTGCCCTTGGCGAGCAGTTCGTCGGGGGTGAACGGGTCCTTGCGGAACTTGCGGATGGACACCATCGGTCCGTCCACCGCCAGCGGCGAGATGATCGCGTTGAGGCGGCCGCCGTTGGGCAGGCGCGCGTCGACCATGGGGTTGGAGTCATCCAGCCGGCGGCCGAGCGGCGCGAGAATGCGACGCAGGATGCGCAGCAGGTGGGTGTCATCGGTGAAGCGCTGGGTGGCGCGCTTGAGCTGGCCGCCCTGCGAAACGTGCACGTCCTTGAAGCCGTTGATCAGGATGTCTTCGATGGAAGGGTCATGCAGGAGGTCGTCCAGCGGGCCGAAACCGGTCAGCTCCTTGACCAGGCCCTCGGCGACCACCTGCATCTCTTCCTCGTTGATCGGGATGCGCCATTCCTGGATGAAGCCCACGGTCTGCACCTGCACCCAGCGGGCGATGGTGTCCGGGGCCCAGGAATCGATGTCGATGCGCTCGTCCTCGATGCTGTTGAGCAGGTGCTCATGCGCGGCCGACAGCACCTTCTGGTACTGCTCGGTCTGCGCGAACGGCAGGTGGCCCGGGGTAGTTTCGGGCACCACCGGGCGGGCAACGGCATGCGGGAACGGGGTTACCTTGTCTTCCATTGCGATCCACCCAGGGCAAGGGAGAGTCTTTCCCGCAGGCCATGCGGCTGGACCGGGCAGGCGGCCGGATCCAGGCGTGACACGAGCGGGGCGAGGGCACGCAGATAGGGGTCGCGCGGGGCATCCTGCAGCAGCAGGTGGCCCTGGCTGGCGGCCAGGCGCACGCGCGGTCGTTCGGGCAGCGTCGCCAGCAGCGGTACTTCGAAGCGGCGCGCGATCTGTTCCGGGCTCATGCCGCTGCTGTCATCGTGGCGGTTGATCACCAGCTGCAGGCGCTTCTCGCGCTCGCGCTGGCCCGCCAGGTGCTTCAGCGCCTGGTCCAGCGAGACCAGCGTGGCGATCGAGGCATCGGTGACCAGCCAGATCTCGTCAGCCTGGTCCAGCAACAAGGGCGGAAGCTGCCGCAGCGGGCAGCCGCCGGCGTCGCACAGCACGCTGGCGAACACGCCGCGCAGGCGTTGCAGCAGCGCGCCAGGATCGGAGGGCGGAACGGCATCGCCGCCACTGGCACGATCCAGCAGCACCAGTCCGGAGTCATGGCGCGCCATGGCCGTGCGGGCGAGGGTGGCATCGATGCGGCTGGCATTGCGCAGCGCGTCTTCGTAATGGAATCGGCTGTCGAGATTGAGATACAGCGCGAGGTCACCAGAGGGCTGCGCCAGCTCCATCAGCAGGCCGTCCTGCTGCAGGGCTTCGCCCTGGGCCAGGGCACGCGTCTGCTGCGCCAGCACCGAAAGATGTGCGGCCAGGGTGCTGGTGCCGACGCCGGCGCGCACGCCCAGCAGCACAACCAGGCGCGCCTTGTGCGCGTGCTGGGCCACGGCGGCCGGGCGTGGTGACAGCGCACGCCGCAGGGCCGCCTCGATGCCTGCGTCGTCACTGTCCAGGTCCAGTACATCGCGCAGGCCAGCGCGCAGCGCGATCACCACGCCCTCAACCTGGCCGGCGCTGGTGGCGCCCACCGCGACCAGGGGCAGGTCGGGTTGGGTCTGCTGCAGCTGCTGTGCCAGCACGCTCGACGCGGCCGCATGCTCGGGCCGGAAGTCGAGCAGCACCAGGCTCTGCGGGCCGCGCTGCAGGTCCTGCGCGGAGGTAGGAGCGTTGCTGTCCTGCCAATGCAGGGTGGTGCTCGGCGGCAGCTTGGCAGCCAGCCGGGGCAGCAGTTCGCGATCCATGCCATACAGGACCAGGTTCATCGGGGGTCCTTGCGGATGCAGCGGCTGGGCAGTGGCGTAGGGCATGGGCGTGGTATCGCAGGCATCATGGAGTCAGCGCGAGAACCCGGGCACCGGGTCCTGGCTGACCGGACCCAGCAACCAGGAACCCCACTCGGGGAGGTGCGGCTTGGCTTCGCGCTCGCCGGGCAGCGGCAGTTCGGCGTTGCGTGCCAGCGGCTGCACCAGGCGCGGGGTGACGATGATCACCAGCTCCTTGTCCTGGCGCTTGTAGTCGAAGTTGCGGAAGAACGAACCGATGATCGGCAGGTCGCCCAGCAGCGGAATCTTGCTGACGTTGGAGACGATGTTGGAGCTGACCAGGCCACCGATGACGAAGCTCTCACCATCGCCCAGCTCGACCGTGGTGTCGGCGCGGCGGGTGGTGATCGAGGGGATCTGCACGTTGTTGAGCATGATGGAATTGCTGTAGTCCAGGTCGCTCGCTTCGGGCGCGACCTTCAGCGCGATCCGGTTCGCCGCCAGCACGGTCGGGGTCACGGTCAGGCCGATGCCGAACGGCTTGTAGGTGATCGTGGTGGTGCCAAGCCCTTGCGGTTCCAGGATCGGCAGTTCGCCGCCGGCCAGGAAACTGGCGCTCTGCCCGGACAGCGCCACCAGCGTCGGCTCGGCCAGCACCCGGGCCATGCCATTGCTCTGCAGCAGTTCGACGTCGGCGTTCCACAGGCCCTTGGTCGAGCCGAACACCAGGCGGAATGCCGAGGAAATCGGTGACACCGCTTCGTTGCTGACGTTGCCTTCCTTCATGCCCGGCAGTACGCCGGTGTTGCCCGGCAACCCGGTACCGGGCCGCGCGAAGCCATAGGCGAAGCCGCCGTTGCGGTTCTGGAAGTTGATGCCGATCTGCTTCATCGCGGTCTTGTTGAACTCGACCACCTTGACCTCGACCTGGACCACGCCGCCGCTGCTGATGGTGGACGTATCGGCAAGCACACCGTCCTTGCCCAGTGCCATCGCCGCCGTGCGTTGTTCCTGCATGTGCGAGAGCACGCTGTCGGTGCTTCCCTGCAACAGGCCCTGCTGGTCCTGTTGGGTGAAGACGAGATCGTTGCCGCCGGTGCTGGCAGCGCCCTGTACGGCGCTCTGCACCCGTACCGTCACCCGTTGCGGCTCGGCCTGCTTGCGGTGCCACAGCAGCAGGGTGGTGGTGCCGGGCATCTTGCCCACCAGCAGCGCCTGGCGCTGGCCACGCAGCATCACGATGTCGGCCACGCCGGGGTCGGCAATGGCCACCCGCTCCAGGTCGGCCGGCAGGTTCCAGGGACGCTGCTCACGGGCCTGCAGCACCAGGTCATCGGCGGCCACGCTCGTTGCCGGTGCCAGCAGCACCAGCAGCAGGGCCAGCCAGTGCTGGCGGGGAGAGAGGCGTGGACGGCGGCGACGTTCGGTCATGGATGCGCTCGATGCAGGTCAAAGGGAGCCACGGGGGGCGGAACTGTCGCCACGGATGATCTCGATACCCGACGCGCGCGGGGCGCTGCGACGGGGCGCCGGCGCGCGCGCGGGTGCATCCGCGTTGCTGCGTGGCGGGGCGCTGCCGCGGCCGGCCAGCGCGTCGCCGTCGATACCGGCGAAGGCGTGGTTCTCCGGGCGCTGCAGTGCCAGCTGCTGCTCCGCGTCGAGCCCACGCAGCGGATCGATCACGCCGCGCGACTGGGGGAACAGCGCCAGGTCGGGCAGGCCGGTATCGGCGGGATTGCGCAGCGCCAGGAACAGCTTGCCCTGCTGTGCACCCAGCAGCAGCCGATTGGCGTCGGCCACCGGTACCGCCAGCACCGCGCTGCGCGCGGGTTGCGGGGCTTCATTGCTGCTGTGGCTGCCGCCACTGCCGGTGATGTCGGCCGCGCGCGGGTCGTTGCGGGTGTCGGCCTCGCTACTGGAGGTGGCCTCTGAGGCGACCGGCGCGATGTCCTGCTGGCCATAGCTCAGCACGCGCAGGCGCGACAGCAGCAGGCGCGTCTGCGCGGCTTCGGCGGGGCTGTTGATGCTGGGCTGGGCATTGCGCAGGTTGAGGAAGACGTCGACGAAGTCACCGGGAAGGATGCGGTTGCCGGCACCGACCAGTTCGTCCACGGGCACGGCCAGTGCGCGCTCGCCCGGCCGCAGCTGCAGCGAGAAGCCCTGTGCCAATGCGCTGCTGCTGATCGGGCTGCCTTCGGCGATGTCCTGCACCGGCACCTTGCCGACCACGGCGGCGATGCTGGTGGCGGCACCGGCGACGGGTGAGGTGCGCTGGGCCAGGCGCAGGCCGTTGGCGCTGATCGGCTCGCCCGCAGGCAGGCGTGCCACGGCTTCCACCACCGTGATGGCCTGCGCCTCGTTGTGCGCGATTGGCGCGACCGTGACCGGTGCGGCCGGTTTGCGCCCGATCATGAAAGCGATCAGCGCCAGCAGCACGGCCAGGCCGATCAGGGCGACGGCAGCGATGCGGGTCAACTTGAGCATGGGACCGTCTCCAAAATACCGATCATCAGTTGCCGCTGCCGAGATCGAGCTGGGCGACCGCGACGCTGCGGATGGGAGCCTGCATCACCCACTTGTAGAGCGTGGCGGTGCCGGGCAGGAAGGGATAGCTGGCGTAGTCGTAGCTGACCGTCACGGTCATGCACTGGGCCGTGGCCAGGCCGGCGCAGGGCGCCTGTGCCGACACCACGATGGCGTTGCTGCCCCCCGCGCTGCAGTCCACGTTCTGCTTGGAAAACTGCAGCAGCCATTGCATCGAGGTGCGTGCGGCGACGCAGGCGGCAGTGCGCCGCTCGTCGGCCGTGCCGTAACGCAGCGAGGCGCGCGCGCCTTCGGCCGAGGCGGTGGCCAGGGTCTGTTGCGCCGCCATGATCATCACCCCGGAGAAGGTGAACAGCAGCAGCGGCAACAGGCCGAGCATCAGCATCAGCGCGAACTCGATGCTGGCGACGCCGCGTTGCAGGCGTGGGCTGCGGGTGTTCATGCTGCACCTCCGTAGATGCTGGCCAGCACCCAGCCGATGGCGGCGAGTGCCAGGTAGGCTGCATAGGGAATGCCACGTCGTCCCTGGCGGGCGGCCTGCATGTCGCGCAGGGCCGGATGCGTCTGCCATTGCGTGCTGGTGCGATTGACCTGCATCTGCAGGTGGCCGGGCAGCAACACGCCCAGGCGCCGGCCAGCCAGCACCAGCACGGCGTGCAGCCCGGCGGCGAGGCTGGCCACCAGCCAGACCGGCAGCAGCGCCTGCCAGCCCAGCATCAGCCCCAGCACGGCGAAGAACTTCACATCACCGGCGCCCATCCAGCGCAGGGCATAGAACGGCAGCAGCGCCACCAGGCCGAGCGCCGCGCCGGCAACGTGGGGCAGCCACGGCTGGCGCGGCGCGCCGAACTGGCCGGCGACGATCACCACGGTGGCGATCACGCATGCGGCGATCAGCCAGGCGTTGGGCACCCGACGGGCATACAGATCACTGATCGCGATCCGCAGGCACACGCCGATGGCCAACAATCCCAGCAGTGTCATCGCACACTCCATCGTCCGTCACTGGACGGTCTTCGCCTGGTTCCATGCGCCCCGCCGTCGCGGCCCTGCCGGCCGCGCGCGGTCGCCGCTTAGGTCGTCGAGCCCGACGCCTTGGTCGCCAGTGCGGAGAGGTTCTTGAACAGCGTTTCGAAGAACCCCTTGATCTGGTCGTTGCCGACCGCGATCAGGATGCCGGCGATGACGGCGGCCAGCAGCCCGTACTCGAGCGCGGTGACGCCGTCTTCTTCCTTCAGGAATTTGCGGATCGATGCGTTCATGACCAATGTCTCCCTCTACCTGTCTGCGGATGCAGTACACCTGCGTTGGGCGGTGGCCCGGCTCCGCCGGGATCGTCCGTGGGCCTCCGCGCGTCCTGGCGGAGGAGGCACGGCGGGTTGGACCCGCTGTGCTCAAGCAGGGTGATCGTCTCCAGGCGGGACATTGGCCGCACGGTCGCGACCGCACGGCGCGGGGCCGGTGGTCGAGGCATCCAATGATGCGTGCGTGGTCATGCTGTCCCCCTGGGTGCGGCCAGATCAGATGGCCGGATCACCGTGATATCGACTTTGCCTGAATGGCGGTTGGCTGCAACTGGAACCTATATGCAAATTCGGCAGAAACCCCGGAATCCTGAAACTTTCAGATTGTTTCTGTGACGAAAATCCGTTCGCAGGCAAAACGATTCATGGTCGTGCAGATAATGTGATTCCATTTTCCGGCGCATGCGAAAACCGTGCCACTCGCTCCGACATTTTCTTCACCTGTGTATCTATTTTCATCATTTCAGTCCGCGGGTTTACCTTTGCAGATTATTGGGCATACTCGCATTCAAGCTATTGCATTTCCCTGGTCGGTCGCATCGAAGCCGGTGCGGCCGGCACGGCATCGGAAGTGGTTAATGGATCGATGCGCGCCCTGTCAGGCAGTGGGGGCCGCATCGCATGGCGGATCAACGGGGGACAACACTGTCATGGTCGATGGTGGGGTAGAAGACAGCGACGACAGCGGCCTGCGGTCGATAGACCTGGCCACGCTGAGCGGCGTGCTTCGTGTCTGTGATGTCGAACTGCTGCTGCTTGATGGCAATGGGCCACGTGCGGCGTTCGCTTCGCGCGTGCACGAGGAAGCCCTGTTCTGCAGCATCAGCTGCGGTTTCCATTGCCGTGGCCGCTTCATGCTGCCGCCGGACTGGGCGATGCTGGGGTATCTGCACGCCACCGATGAAACGCTGAGCTGGTGCCATGGCGTGCCGCTCACGCCCGGCATGGCGCTGACGATCATGCCGGAGGGCATCAGTGAGTTCACCCTGAGCCCGGGCACGCACATGACCCTGATGCTGGTGCCGGTGGCCCGCGTGCAGCGCAAGCTGACCGAACTGAGCCTGCGCAGCACGCCACCTGCTGGCCAGGCACTGTCATTGTTCAACCTGGCCAGCGAAACCACGCCGCTGGCACGCCACTACCAGCAGCTGCACCTGCAGCTGGGGCAGGGTGCAGGCCTGCAGCCGGAAGAAACCGAAAGCCTGCTGCATGAGCATGTGCAGGCTCTTCTGGGCGCCGGTGCGGCGGATCGCCCGGGCTGCAGCCGTGCACGGCGCACGCATTATCTGATCGCGCAGCGAGCAGAGAACTTCATGCGGCTCAACCTGCGCCGCAATATCTACATGAATGAGATCTGCGATGCCGCCGGCGTCAGTGAGCGCGGCCTGCGCTATGCGTTCGAAGACCTGTTTGGAACCTCGCCGAACCGCTATCTCTCCATGCTGCGCCTGTGCGCGGCCTGCCGCAGCCTGTCGATGGCCGATTCCAGCCGTCGCTCGGTGAAAGCCATCGCCCTCAGCTGCGGCCTGTGGGACCTTTCGCGCTTCGCCGACAATTACCGCAAGGTATTCGGCGAACTGCCGCGCGATACCCTGATGCGCGCGCCCGCGCAGATCGGCCAGCCGGCCTGAGCCAAGCCCCGCAAGGGTTTCCGCGGCGTTCATGCCGGAATTGCATATCCGCTTGCCGATCGTGTTGCCGCTTCTGCATAACCGGCTGCCGATTCCGGCCGTGGATTTGCCGGAATGCGCGATTGCCGTGCCGGATTGAAGTGCACCGGCGCCGTTGCAACCGCTGAAATGTCAGTCACCTGCCTAACGGCAAGTCCACTGTCATTCCAGTTGTTCGCCTACGGGGGAAATGCTCATGAACCGCATCTACCGGCGTGTATGGAACCGCCAGCTCAATGCTCTGGTTGTGGCCTCGGAACTGGCCACCGGCGACAGCGGCGGCAGCGCCGCACGCGATCCGCGCGCCTTCCTGCTGATGCCCACCGCCCTGGCCCTGGCACTGCTGTGCGCGCTGGCCAGCGGCCACGCAGGGGCATCGGAAACCAATCAATCGTTGCGTGACCTGCAAGCGCTTGCGGCGAAGTATGCGCAGCCGATGCCGGTCAAGGTCGACGCTGAAGTGGCCCTGGCTGCCGCTGCGCGACAGGCGCAGAGCAGCCCCGCGATCAGTGCGGATGCTCGCCTGGGCCTGCAGTTGAACACCACGTCGCTGCCGGTGGTGCGTGACGTATTGCCGGCCACCGTGCAGGTGAAGCTGGCAGCGGACACCGCGCCGAAGCAGGTGGCCGTCCCGGCGCTGGCGGCCGATGTCCGCGCCACTGTCGGCCTGGGCAACGCTGCGGGCAAGGCAGCACAGGTGGATGCATCGCTGGCAGCGCACGTTGCGCCCGGCGCGCAGGCGCCGCTGGGTGTCGCCGCCGATGCACGCGCCAAGGCCAAGGTCGGAGTCGCCGGCCGCCAGGTCGCTTCGATCGATGCTGGTGCCAAGGCCTTGGCGGGCCTCAGCGGTTCGTCCCTGAAGACCTCTGTCGACGGCAACACCGACGCGCATCTGGCGGTGGCTGGCCATCACATCGAAGGTCAGGGCCAGGCCCGGGCGACAGCCGCAGTCACGCTGCCGGCCAAGGAGGAATTGCCGGGTGACACGCATGATCGCGCCATCAGTGCCGCGTTCGATGCCGGCGCCGCCGGCAAGGTGCGCGTGCAGGCGCCGGACGGCCAGGAAGTGATCGCCGACCGCAACCTGAAGCTGGCCGGACAGGCGACCGTCGCCGCGCAGCACAGCGCGCTGGGCGTTGGCAACCTGGTGGGCGGCGCGGTGGGTGCTGTCGGTGGGACGCTTCACGGTGCTGCGGGTGCGGTCGGCAGCACGGTGGGTGGTGCGCTGAACGGCACCGTCGGAACGGTGGGCGGTGCTGTCGGCGGCGCGCTGAACGGTACTGTCGGAACGGTTGCCGGTGCAGTGAGCGGCGCACTGAACGGTACCGTTGGCACCGTTGGCAGCGCAGTGGGCGGTGCACTCAATGGCACGGTTGGCCAGGTCGGTAGTGCGGTAGGTGGCACGCTCAACAACACGGTCGGCGCAGTCGGCGGTGCAGTGGGGGGTGCACTGAACGGCACCGTCGGAACGGTTGGCGGTGCGGTGGGTGGCACGCTCAGCAACACGGTCGGCGCAGTCGGCGGTGCACTGAACGGCACCGTCGGAACGGTTGGCGGTGCGGTGGGTGGCACGCTCAACAACACGGTCGGCGCAGTCGGCGGTGCACTGAACGGCACCGTCGGAACGGTTGGTGGTGCGGTGGGTGGCACGCTCAACAACACGGTCGGCGCAGTCGGCGGTGCAGTGGGTGGTGCTCTGAACGGCACCGTTGGCACAGTTGGCGGCGCAGTGGGTGGCACGCTCAACAACACGGTCGGCGCAGTCGGCGGTGCACTGACCGGCACCGTCGGAACAGTTGGCGGTGCAGTGGGCGGCACGCTCAACAACACGGTCGGCGCAGTCGGCGGAGCACTGAACGGCACCGTCGGAACGGTTGGGGGTGCAGTGGGTGGTGCGCTCAACAACACGGTCGGCGCAGTCGGCGGTGCACTGAACGGCACCGTCGGAACGGTTGGTGGTGCGGTGGGTGGCACGCTCAACAACACGGTCGGCGCAGTCGGCGGTGCACTGAACGGCACCGTCGGAACGGTTGGGGGTGCGGTGGGTGGCACGCTCAACAACACGGTCGGCGCAGTTGGTGGTGCACTGAACGGCACCGTCGGAACGGTTGGTAGCGCAGTGGGCGGCACGCTGAACGGCACCGTTGGCACCGTTGGCAGCGCAGTGGGCGGCGCACTCAACGGCACGGTTGGCCAGGTCGGCAGCGCAGTGGGTGGCACGCTCAACAACACCGTCGGCACGGTCGGTGGTGCAGTGGGCGGCATTCTCAACGGTACCACCGGCAGCCCCACCAGCGGCCTGGGCGGTGTGCTGGGTAGCACGCTGGGCAATGTCGGCAGCGCGGTGGGCAACCTGCTCAACGGCAATCTCAATGGCACCATCGGCAATCTGGGCACCGCCGTGGGTGGCCTGGTCGGTGGCACGCTCAGCGGTCTCGGCCTGACCAAACCCTCTGCGATTCCGCCGACCAGCCCGAAGGCGCCGGCGGCGGCCGACCCGAATGCGGGCCTGATCATCGGTACCGGTGGCCTGGTCGGCAATGTCGGCCAGCTGATCGGGCCGACCACCACCAGCCTGTTCGGTGGCAACGGCTACCTGAGCAACGGCAACCTCAAGCTCAGCAACGCCAACGTGATGCAGACCTATTCAACGGTCAATGTGCTGGGCCTGCCGGTGGTCAACCTGTCGCCGGTCGGCAGCACCCTCAACGGACTGGGCGGCGCTGCCACGGGTGGCAGCTCGCACCTGACCCTGATCGGTGGCGTCACCTCCGACAGCTACATCTACAACATCAACAACGGCAATCCGGGTGGCCTGCTGGGTCTGCTGCTGCCGAAGGATTCCCCGGCCTGGGCGGCCAAGTGCCTGGACATCGCGCTGGCCGACATTTCCTGCTGGGCCGTCAACGCGGCTCAGGATTACCAGGTGCTGATGGGCGATGGCGCCTTCGCCAACGGCTCCAAGGAAGTGGTGATCGGTGCCAACGCGCGCCATGAACTGCCGAAGGTCGATGCCAACGTCGCCTTCCCCGGTGATGGCGTGAACGATCCGAGCAATCCCACCGGCGTGCCGACGGCCGACTATGCCGCGCGCATGGGCCATTCGGTCGTCGTCGGCGACAGCGCCGTCGGTACCGCCAACGGGCAGACCCTGCTGGGTGCCGAATCCACCTCCAACCAGGCCAACTCGGTCGCGCTGGGCTACCGCTCGGCTGCGCTGCGCGGCGCGCAGGCCAGCTACAGTGCCTATGGCCTCACTGCGCCGCAGGTCTCGGCCGGTGAAGTGTCAGTGGGTACCGCCGGCGGTGGCGAGCGCCAGATCACCAACGTGGCTGCCGGCAGCGTCAACACCGACGCGGTCAACGTGGCGCAGCTGAAGGGTGCGATCAGCCTGATCAACGGCGTGGCGGATGCCGCGGTGACCTACGATCTGGATGCCGGCGGCAATCCGAACTATCGCCGGGTCACGCTCGGCGCAGGCACCGGCACCACCACCATCGGCAACCTTGCCGCCGGTGCGGTCACCGCAGGCAGCCTGGAAGCGGTCAACGGCGGCCAGCTGGCGGCGACCAACAGCGCCATCGCCAGCTTCTTCGGTGGCCGCGCGGCCTTCGATCCCGCCAGCGGCATCTTCACCGCACCGCTGTTCGAGATCAGCACGATCTCCACCGGCGGCGCCATCGCCAAGGGCCTGTACACCAACGCCACCGATGCCTTCGCGGCGGTGGATGGCTCGCTGGTCAACCTCAACTCGCAGATCACCGATATCCGCAATGGCGGCACCAAGTACCTGCGGGTGAACTCGACCGGCACTGAAGCGGTGGCCAGTGGCACCGATTCGATCGCGGTCGGCACCAATGCGCGGGCGACGGCGGCCAACGCCATCGCGGTGGGGGCAGGCAGCCTGGCCGATCGTGCCAACTCCGTGTCGATCGGCGCCGCCGGTGCCGAGCGCCAGGTCACCAACATGGCGGCCGGTACCGCGGCGACCGATGCGGTCAACCTGGGCCAGCTGCAGGCCTCGGAGCAGGGCGCGCTGCGCTATGACCTCAACCCCGATGGCAGCGTCAACTACGCCAGCGCCACGCTGGGCCAGACCGGCACGGCCACCACGCTGCGCAACCTCGGCCCGGGCCAGGTCAGTGCCACCAGCAGCGAGGCCATCAACGGTGCCCAGCTGTTCGCGGCCAACCAGGCCGTGGCCACCCACCTCGGCGGTGGTGCTGCGGTCAACGCCAGCGGCGTGCTGACCGCACCGACGTACTCGATCAACAACGTCGCCGCCAACGGCACCGTGACCAAGGGCAGCTACAACGACGTCGGCACCGCGTTCGATGCGGTCAGCAATTCGCTGGCCAACGTTGCCGACCAGACCGGCGAGATCGACAAGCTGGCCGTGAAGTACGACGTCGATGGCAGTGGCAATGTGATCAACAGCGTGACCCTCAAGGGGAGCGGCACCGGCGCAGTAAAGGTGACCAACGTTGCCGCGGGTAGCATCCTGGCCGGCAGCAGCGACGCCATCACCGGCGACCAGCTGTTCAGCACCCACAGCACCATCGCCAACTACTTCGGCGGCACCACTGCCTTCAACGGCACCACCAATGTGTGGACCGCGCCGACGTTCAGCATCTCCAGCATCGCCACCGATGGCACCTTCACCAGCGGCGATTACAACAACGTCACTGCCGCCTTCACTGCTGTCGATGGTTCGCTGAAGGTCCTCAACCAGCGCATCACCAACGGTGGCGGCAGTGCCTACCTGGCGGTGAATTCGACGGCGGCCGCAGCAACCGCAGCCGGTGCGGAAGCGGTGGCGGTCGGCCCGCAGGCCAGTGCGGCCGGCGCCAACAGCGTGGCGGTCGGCAATGGCGCCAGCAGCAGTGCCGGCAACAGCGTGGCACTGGGTGCCGGCTCGGTGGCCAGCGTCGGTGCGCAGAGCGGTTACACCGGCGCCTATGGGCAGACGGGTGCCAGCAATTCCGCTGGCGAGGTGTCGATCGGCAGCAGTGGCAGCGAGCGCAAGATCACCCACGTCGCGGATGGCTCCGATGACCACGATGCGACCAATGTCGGGCAGCTGAAGAACGGCGTGAACTACGCCATCGACCAGTCCAAGTCCTACACCGACCAGAAGATCCAGAACATCACCAACGTGGCCGGCAGCTTCCGTGCCAACAACACCAACAACCTGGCCGACCCGTCCGCCAGCGGCGCCAATTCGGCCGCCGGTGGTGCAGGCTCCACCGCCGCCGGTGCCAACTCGACCGCGCTGGGCAATGGTTCGCAGGCGCAGGCTGACAACGCGGTGGCGCTGGGTGCGGGTTCGGTGGCGAACCGGGCCAACACGGTCTCGGTCGGTGCCGCCGGTGCCGAACGCCAGGTGGTCAACGTGGCCGACGGCTCGCAGGCCACCGATGCGGTCAACGTGCGCCAGCTGCAGGCTTCGCAGCAGGGCACGATCCGCTACGACACCACGGTGAACGGCGCGACCAACTACAACAGTGTCACCCTGGGCAGCACCAGCAGCGGCCCGACCACGGTCCGCAACGTTGCCGCCGGCACCGCCGGTACCGACGCGGTCAATGTGGACCAGCTGAAGTCGGGCATGGCGCAGACCCTGGACTGGTCGAAGGCCTACACCGACGAGCGCATGGGCGGCTTCGAGCGCGACCTGCGCAAGACCGACAACCGTGCCTCGGCCGGTATCGCCTCGGCAATGGCCACCGCGGCGCTGCCGCAGCCCAGCGAGGCGGGCCGCAGCATGGCCTCGATCGCCGCCGGCAGCTACAACGGCGAATCAGGCGTGGCGCTCGGTATCTCCGGTGTCTCCGAAGGCGGCCGCTGGATCTACAAGTTCAGCGGTTCGACCAACAGCCGTGGCGAGGCCGGTGTGGCCGTCGGTGCCGGCATCCAGTGGTGATCCCCGCCGCCGGGCCGCACGCGCGGCCCGGCATCGCGGAAACGTCTACAGGGGGAATGACATGAAACAGCATCGCATCGCCCGCGCCGGCCAGTGTGCCGCCACGCTGGGCCTGATCCTGGGGATGGGCCTGCTGGCCGCCTGCCGCAGCCATGCGCCGGCCGCCGACGGTCCTGCCGAAGCCACCGCCGTGCACTTCCCGGAGGCCTCGAAGGCCTCGCTGAAGGAAGGCATCTATCCCGACGTCGCCGACCTGCGCCGCTTCGCGCCGGGCATGACCAAGCGGCAGCTGTACACGCTGCTGGGCACGCCGCATTTCAATGAAGGCATGTGGGGCGTGCGCGAGTGGAACTACCTGTTCAATTTCCGCACCGCGCAAGGTGCGGAGTACTTCACCTGCCAGTTCCAGGTCCGTTTTGACAGCAAGGGCATTGCCCAGGCGGGCTACTGGAAGCCGGAATCGTGCGCGGCCGTGCTGGAGCCGCCGCGGCCACCGGCCCCGCCGGCACCGGTACCGGCACCGCTGCCGGAACAGCCGCTGCGGCTGTCGGCCGATGCGTTGTTCGGTTTCGACAGCGCGGTGCTCAGCGCCGAAGGCCAGCACGCGGTGCAGGGCATCCTGGCGCAGGTACGCGAAGCCGCGCAGGTGCAGTCGATCCGGGTAACCGGCTACACCGACCGTATCGGCAGCGCCAGTTACAACCAGACGCTGTCGCAGCGTCGCGCCGAGGCCGTGCGCAACGCGTTGGTGCAGGGTGGCGTGCCTGCAGCCAGCATCAGTGCCGAAGGGCGCGGCGCGGCCGAGCCGATCGTGCAGTGCGGGCAGCGCAACCGGCGCGAGCTGATTGCCTGCCTGGCGCCGAACCGGCGCGTGCAGATCGCCGGGATGGCGCAGCCACGTTGACCTTCCTGCGCCGGGGCGATGCCCCGGCATCCCGAGTCCCCCCTGACCGCCGGCAGGCGTGGCAACGTCTCCCCCGTCGTCCACGCCTGCCTGCGGCTCAGGTTTTCAAACGGTGCACGCGATGAATGCCCAATTCCTGCCACTCTCCATGAAGACGGAAGCTACGCTCAGCGTGTACGGCCAGCTCGGCAACCATGCCGTGGTGCGCATCCCCGGGCGACGCCTGCCGGGCCTGATCCTGCAGGCCGATACCGTGGCCGGGTTCCTGGCCCAGCTGCAGGAAGCCCAGGCCTGCCTGCGCAGCGGCCGCGCACAGCGCACCGATGCCGAGCTGGACATGCTGATCGACGTGCTGCAGCAGTGGTACGCACTGATCGAATCGCGCCTGGCCGACGCCGGCGAGGCACTGTAGAAGAAAAAGGGGACGGAGGGGATTAAGTCGTTTCTGGCACACCCGGGGCGAGAACGACTTAATCCCCTCCGTCCCCTTTTCCTAGGCGCGGGCGCGGACCAGCCAGCAGGCGGCATCCACGCGTACGCGGTCGCCTTCGATGAACGGCGCGAATGCGGCCAGTGCCTGGTCGCGGAGCACGGTGGCGCGGTCTTCCGGCATTGCGCGCAGGGCCAGCCCCAACGGGCCCAACTGGCCGACATAGGTCGGCAGGTCTTCGCGGGCGATCGAGCAGGGCAGGTCTACCGCAACCACCTCCACATCCTTCCAACCGGCGGCCTGCAGCAGCCGCTGTACCTGCCCGCCATCGGCAAAGGCGAACTGTCCCGGCGCGCCAGGTACCCGGGGCGGCAGATCCAGTGCATCGCCGATGGCGCGTTCGGCCGTGGTCATGAATGGGTTCTCGTGGGCACTGCGCCAGGCGATGAAGCGCAGCCCCGCGCCGGGTGTCGCGGCACGATGCAGGTTGGCGAAGGCAGCCTGGCTGTCCTCGAAGAACATCACGCCCAGCCGCGACTGGATCCAGTCGAAGTGCGCGGACGGCAGCGGATGCCGCTGCGCGTCTGCCACGATGAAGTCCGCGTCCAGTCCCGCAGCCTCGGCGCGCTGGCGGGCTAGCGCCAGCATCGGCGCGGAGATGTCCAGGCCGGTGCTGTGTGCCGCCGGGCGAGCGCGGGCTGACGCCAGCAGGCTGGCGCCGGTGCCGCAGCCGATGTCGAGCAGTTGCGTGACGGTCTCCGGAAGTTCAGTGGCCAGCAGGTCGGCCATCGGCTGGAACAGGCCATCGAGGATGGCCTGCTGGGCGACCCAGATCTGCCCGCCAGGGCCATTCCAGAGCGCATTCTGATCAACGGGGGATGTACTGGCCATGGCCTTGTCCTGCCGGGAAGTTGCCCATAGGTTGATGCTTGAAGGCGACTTGAGGTCAAGCCCGTGCGTGAACTGGATATCGGCGAGGTGGTGAAGCGCAGTGGCGTGCCGGCCTCGACCCTGCGCTACTACGAGCAGCTGGGGTTGTTGCAGGCCCTCGGCCGTCGCGGCCTGCGCCGGCAGTACGACGAGCAGGTGCTGGAACGGCTGGCGCTGATCGGCCTTGGCCAGGCGGCCGGGCTGTCGCTGCAGCAGATCGGGGCATCGCTGCCGCCGCAGCGCGGCTGCCTCACGCTGGATCGTGAGGCGCTGCTGGCGCAGGCTGATGTGCTGCAGCAACAGATCAGCCAGCTGCAGCGGATACGCCGTCACCTGCAACGCGCCGCGGCCTGCCCGGAAGCGCAGGATGCACGCCAGTGCGGTTCGTTCCGCAAGCTGCTGCGCGCGCAGCAGCGCAGGGCGGGTGGGTGAGAGAAGGGCATCCACGCATGGCGTGGATCTACTGCACCACGACCTCGGTAGGTCCACGCCATGCGTGGATGAATCAATCGCGGGTGCTGACTTCCCAGGTGGCATGCAGCACGCCCGGCACGTGTTCCATCCGTGCCAGCACCACGTCCAGCTCGTCGGCACTGACCGCCGTACTGACCAGCACCGCGATCACGTCGGTGGGGGCGTCGGCATGCTCGACCACCTGCACATCGCCCACCGGGTACTGCGCAGCCTCCAGCGCATCGACCAGGCGCTCGCGCACCCGCGGCACGGCTTCGGCATCCACGCTCAGGCGCACTTCATAGGTGGCTTCGGTCGCCGCCTCGTTGATCGGAATCCGGTTGATTGCATTCACCAGCGGCCGCAGCAGGGTGTTGCCGGCAATGATCAATACCGTCAGCAGCACGCCCTCGGCCAGCATGTCCGCACCGGTGCAGCTGCCGACCGCCGCCGAACACCACAGGGTGGCGGCAGTGTTCAGGCCGCGCACGTTCATGCCTTCCTTCATGATCACGCCGGCGCCGAGGAAGCCGACCCCGGAGACCACGTAGGAGATCACCCGCACCGCCTCGGCGCTGCCGGCGATACGCATGCCCAGGTCGACGAAGGCAGCGGCACCCACCGCCACCAGCACGTTGGTGCGCAGGCCGGCGGTGCGTTGCCGGTACTGGCGCTCGGCGCCGATCAGCGTGCCGAGCACGAAGGCGGCCAGCAGGCTGACCACGGTGTCGGCGAAGGGGCCGACCTGGAAGGTTTCAATGAAGCGCATGGTCGGAGTCTACCCGGTCGAAGTGACAGTAGATCCACGCCATGCGTGGATTTCCAGCGGTCCAGAAACGACTTAATCCCCTCCGTCCCCTTTTTGCGGGTCAGTCGGTGTCCTCGACGCGCTCGCCCATCAGTTCGCGCTGGCGCTTGTCCAGTTCCTCGGCGTAGCGCTTGCGCACGAAGGCTTCGGAGACCACGCCCAGCACCTGGCCGTCGGCGGCGACCACGGCCAGTTCGTCGGCCTGGGTCTGGTCGAAGCGTTGCATCACGCTGACCACGTCTGCGGCCGGTGACAATGACACGTCACGGTTCTCGGCCAGCTCGCCGATGATGGTCTCCGGCTTCACGCCGTCGCCGTAGACGCGTGGGATCTGCACGATGCCGGCATAGTGGCCTTCGCCATCGATCAGCACCACCCGGCTGCCCGAGCCCAGTGGGAAGCGCTGGCGGAAGGCATTGGCGTCGAGGTCGGCCGGGGCGGTCGCCACGCCCTTGCGCATCAGCCGGCCGGCATTGAGGTTCTGCACCCAGCCGACGTCGCGTGCGCTCTTGATGGTCTCGCCGCGCAGGTGCATGCGCCAGGTCGAGAACGAATAGCCGAACCACTGCCGCACCAGCGTGCTGGAGACCAGCACCGCACTCATCACCACGCTGGTCAACAGGAAGTCGTGGGTGCCTTCCAGCACCAGCATGGCCATGGTCATCGGCGCGCCGACCACGGCGGCGGCCAGCGCCGCCATCCCGGCCAGGGCGGCAGAAGTTGCATCAATCACCGGCACGCCGGTGGCCATTGCCAGCAGGCCGGCGAACAACGCACCGACCAGGGTGCCCATGAACAACGAGGCGAAGAACAGGCCACCGCGGAAACCAAACCCAAGCGAGATGCCCGAGGCCAGGCACTTCAGGGTCAGCAGCCCGCCGATCCAGATCAGCGGCAGATGCGTGGTCAGGTCCAGGTGCAGGGCGCCATGGCCGGACGACAGCACCTGCGGGCTGGCCAGTGCCAGCGGAATCAGCAGCAGGCCACCCACCACCGGCCGGCCCCACAACGGCAACGGGCTGCGCTTGACCGTGCCTTCGATCGAAGCGATCAGCCGCATCACCGCGATGCCGACCATCGCGCAGCAGCAGCCGAGCAGGCCGTAGATGGCGTAGTCGGCGGCGCGGACATCAATCGTCGAGGCGGCCGGCAGCAGGTAGGCCTCGATGCCGGCTTGGTCGGCCACGAACGCGCCGGCCAGCGCAGCGACCGCCACCGGGGCCAGCGCGGCCGGGGTGTAGGCGCCGATGACGATCTCGAAGGCGTAGAACGCGCCGGCCAGTGGCGCCCCGAAGGCGGCCGCGATGGCACCGGCGGCACCGGCGCCGACCAGGATGCGCACGTCGTTGCGGCGCAGGCGCATCACCCGGCCCAGTTGCGAGCCGCTGCCTGCGCCCATCTGCGTATACGACGCCTCCAGCCCGACCGAGGCGCCGCAGCCATTGGACAACAGGGTCTGGGTCAGCACGATGAGGTTGTCGCGCATCGACATGCGGCCGCCATGCAGGGCATTGGCTTCCACCGCATCGAGCAGGGGCCGCTTGAGCCGGGTCGCGGCCAGGCTGACCAGGCCGACCAGCAGGCCACCCAGTGGCAGGACCAGCAGCGCGGTCCAGGTCAGCGAGGGCAGGGAACTCAGGCGCATGCCGTCGTCCAGCCCGTACAGGGTGCCCTGCAGCCAGCGTGCGATGCCGGACTGCAGCAGGGTCAGGTAGCCGGCGATCAGGCCGACCAGCAGGGCAAGCGCGATGAACCACAGGTCGCTGCCGCGCAGGCGCAGGCGCAGGCCCTGGAAGGCCAGATGCAGGCGCGATGGCGAAACAGGCAATGACATGGTGGCGGCATGATACGCCGCCACCGTGATCGCCACCGTCACTGCATCGGGCGGTTACTGCGTCAGAAGCGGTAGCGGCCCTGCACGTAGAAGGTGCGCGGCGCGGCCACCATGCGGCCAGCGTTGCCATCGACGTTGCGGGTGTACCAGCGCTTGTCGGCCAGGTTGTTCACGCCCAGCGCGATCTCGCTGTCGCCCAGGCCGGGCACCTGCCAGGCCACCTGTGCATTCCACAGGCGCACGCCCGGCACGCGGCCCACGCGCGCGTCGGCGGTCTCATCCCAGGTGTTGGCCGCATCGGAGAACTGGCCGCTCTGGTGGGTGCTGGAGACATTGAAGGTCCAGCCGGCCAGCGCGTAGCGTGCGCCGACGCTGTCGGTGTCGCGCGAGTAGAACGGCACGTCCAGGCCACGGTTGTCGCCGGACTGCTGGATCGCCTTGGTCCAGGTGTAGTTGGCGTACAGCTCCAACCCGGCCAGCGCGCTGTCTTCGCTGAAGTGGTACTCCAGCGCGCTTTCCACGCCCTTGTGGTCGGTGGCGCCGATGTTCTGGAAGGTCGGCGGGGTGATCCCCGGTACCTGCAGGATCTGGTTGTCGAAGCGCATCTTGAACACGGTCACTTCCGCGCGCAGTGCGCCGTCCTGCCAGCGTGCGCCCAGTTCGGTGGTCCTGGCGATTTCCGGGTTCAGCGGGTTGCTGGCGGTCTGCGAATTCAGCTGGATGTTCTGCACCGGCCCGAACGAGGTGGTGTAGTTGCCGAACACGGTCAGCTGCGGGGTCAGCAGGTAGGCGATGTTGAGCGAGGGCAGCGCCTTGTCGTTGCGGCTGCTGAAGGTCGCCGCGCCACCCGCCTGGCGGCGGTCCATGTCGATCCATTCCATGCGCACGCCCGGGGTGATCCGCCATTGGCCGATCGCGATGCGGTCGTCGATGTAGAAGGCGTGCGCGTCGGTGGCGTTGTCGAAGCGGGTGGTGCTGCTGGCCACGCCGGTGCGGCGGGTGACGGTGTAGCTGCGGTCATTGCCGCGCTCGCGCAGGAAGCGGTAGCCGGCGGTGATGTCATGCACCGTGCCGCCCCACTGCAGGCGCTGGGTGTAGCGCGGCTCGATGCCGAGCACGCGGTAATCGCGCGGCTGCACGGTCAGCTGGGTATTGGCCGCGTTGACCAGCGAGCTGGCACGGCTGCTTTCGTTGTAATAGGCCAGTACCTCGAACTCGCTGTTGTCCGACAGCGTGTTGGTGTAGCCCAGGTCGATGCCGGTGCGGTGGCCCTTCCAGAAATCGGTGGGGCGGGTGTTCTGGAACGGGTCGGCCTCGTACTGCGCGCGGGTCAGGCCGCCCGGGGTCAGCGAGCGCACATCGTAGTAGGACAGCTTGGCACGCAGTTCCTGCTGTTCGTCGATGGCGTAGGCGAACTTCAGCGCCAGGTCGTTGAAGCGGTCATCGCTGCCCTGGCGCCAGCCGCGGCCGTCCTGGCCGGAGTACAGCAGGGCCGCGCCCAGGCCGTTGTCGCCGGTGCCGCCAAGGAAAGCGTTGTACTGGGTGCTGTCTCCGCCGCCATGGTCGTAGGCGGTGTAGCGCACGCCGGCCTCACCGTGCAGGCCGGCACCTGTGGGAATGGCGCGGGTACTGAAGTTGATGATGCCGCCCACGTTCTGCGGGCCGTAGCGCACCGCACCGCCGCCGCGCACCACATCGATCGATTCGATGTTGGACAGGCTGGTCGGCGCGAACGACAGCTGCGGCTGGCCATACGGCGCCACCGCCAGCGGCACGCCGTCCAGCAGCACGGTCGAGCGCGGCGAGTAGCGCCCGGTCAGGCCACGCACGCCGATGTTCAGCGACACCGAGCTGCCGGCAGTGCCGGAGTTGTCGGTGACCTGCACGCCGGGGATGCGGCACATGGCATCGCCGATGCTGGCCGCGCCGCTGGCCTCGATGCGCTGACGGTCCACCACGGTGCGCGCGCCAGCGAAGCTCTTTACGCTGTCATGCAGGCCGGTGCCCAGCCAGCTGCCGGAGACCTGGATGCTGTCCAGCGTGGTGGCGCCATCCTGGGCGAAGGCGCTGGCGGCCGGAAGCAGGCACAGGGCGAGGGCGGCGGCCAGAGGCAGGCGGGCCGGTTGCAGGGCGTGGATGGGCATCGGTGCGGGTTGTGGAAGGTCGTAAATGAGAATTATTGCTGATTCCATTCGCTATTGGAATGCATCCCCGGTTCATGCCGACGCCCCGGTGATAGAGTGGGCGATTGCTTCCTGACTCGCTGAGATCCGCCATGTCCCAAGCCGCCTTCTACCCCGTCGGAACCCCTGGCCAGCCGTGGGGAGCGGCGGAACGGGAGCTGTGGCGTGGCCGCCAGCAGCGCCTGCGTCGCTATGACGAGGAGGTGCTGCCGCGCATCGAGTCGCTGGCCTCGCGCTTCGACAAGGTGGCCTATGGCCAGCTCGATTACGCGGGCGAGACCTACACCCTGTACGCCCTGCGCAGCCGCGACTGGAACCCGGCGCTGCCGGCCGCGCTGGTCACCGGTGGCGTGCATGGCTACGAGACCAGCGGCGTGATGGGCGCGCTGGAGTTCCTCGAGAAGCACGCTGCTGACTATGCCGGCAAGGCCAACCTGCTGGTGGCGCCGTGCGTGAATCCGTGGGGCTTCGAGCGCATCAACCGCTGGAACTTCGATGCGATCGACCCGAATCGCAATTTCCGCGCCGATGGCCCGGCCCGCGAATCGACCGCTGTCATCGAGCTGATCGCGCCGTACCAAGGCCAGTTCATGCTGCACATCGACCTGCACGAAACCACCGACAGCGACGAAAGCGAGTTCCGCCCGGCGCTGGCCGCGCGTGACGGCAAGCCGTTCGAGCCGGGCCTGATTCCCGATGGCTTCTACCTGGTGGACGACAGCGAGAATCCGCAGGCAGCGTTCCAGCAGGCAGTGATCGCCGCGGTGGAGAAGGTCACCCACATCGCGCCGGCCGACGACAAGGGCGAGATCATCGGTTCGCCGGTGGTGGCCCATGGCGTGATCGAGTACCCGCTGGTGAAGCTGGGCCTGTGCGCCGGCATTACCGGCGCGAAGTACACCACCACCACCGAGGTCTACCCGGACAGCCCGCGGGCGACCCCGCAGCAGTGCAACGACGCACAGGTGGCGGCGGTGTGCTCGGCGCTGGATTACGCGCTCGCCCATCGCTGATCGGTTCGGTAGTGCCGGCCGCTGGCCGGCAGCCACGGGACAAAGAGATTGCCGGCCAGCGGCCGGCACTACCTCAGCCCAGCGCGTCTGCCCACCACAGTGCGGCTGGCCCTGGCGGCGTGTCGCGGCGCCACAGCAGGTCGCTGTGGATGCGCCGTGGCCAGCCGGGCAGCACCAGTTCCAGCAGCCGCCCGCGGTCATAGCGCTGTACCAGCGCCCGCGGCAGTTCGGCCCAGCCGATGCCGTCCTCGGCCATCTCCATCACCATCAGGTAGTCGGTGGCGGTCCAGGCCAGGCCGGTGACCATGCGGGATTGATCGACTTCTGCGCTCAGGCGCACCTGTCTATGCCGCGCCAGCTGCGCGGCGGCGCGACGGCCGGCGCTGGCCAGCGGATGCTCGCGCGCTACGTACACCGACAGTTCGCTGTGATGCGCCAGCGGACGTGCCATCAGTCCATCCGGATACCACTCCTGCCGTGGCAGCAGGCCCAGCGCGGCGCGACCGTTGCTCACCAGTTCCAGCACGTCCTCGCCCTCGGCATCCAGCCATTCCAGTTCGATCTCCGGGAACGCTTCGGCGAAGCGCTGCAGGATCCGCTGCTCCGGGTCCAGCTGGTAGACATCGGAGAACGCCACGGTCAGGCGCGGCTCGACCGGCGCGGCCAGGCGCACGCTCAACTGCTGCAGGCGGGCATCGGCCGCGAGGATCTCCTGCGCGTGGCCCAGCACCTGGCGGCCGGCCTCGGTCAGCTGCGGGTAGCGCCCGCTGCGGTCGAACAGGCTCACGCCCAGGTCGGCTTCCAGGTGGGCAATGGCGGTGCTGACCGTCGACTGGGTCTTGCGCAGGCGTCGCGCCGCCGCCGAGAACGAGCCCAGCGCGGCGGCTTCCACGAAGGCCTGCAGGGATTCAGGGGAGTAGGGCATTGATCCATCGCTCCTGTCGATGGAATCCATTTTGATACCACCGTAAAAGGCGATGATACTGGCTTCCGTCGCCCCCGTCTGCGGGGCGTTCCGGACCCTCCACGCATGGCGTGGATCCATCGGTGAGGCGGCGTGGTCCCCGCCCTGCAAGGAGCTTCACATGTCCCGTACTGTTCCCGCCCGTGGCGCGCTGGTCGCCTGGGCCTGCCTGACCGTGGCGATCGTTGCCGAAGTGGTCGGCACTTCGTTCATGGCCCATGCCGCCCGCGATGGCGGCTGGACCGGCTACCTGATCATGGCCGGCGCGCTGGCGCTGTCCTACTTCTTCCTGGCGCAGTCGGTGCGCCGTATCGCCGTTGGCGTGGCCTATGCGGTGTGGGAAGGCCTCGGCCTGACCCTGCTGACCGTGGTCGGCCTCACCGTCTTCGGCGAGAGCCTGTCGCTGCAGCAGCTGGCCGGCCTGGTGCTGGCGGTGGTCGGCATCGTCTGCGTCACCCTCGGGGAGGCGCACTGATGAATACCCTCGCTCTGTTTTTCGTGATCTGTTCTGCACTGATCGACGTCGCCGCCAACATGATGGTGGCCAAGTCGGAGGGCTTCCGCCGCTGGCGCTGGGGCGTCGGCGCGATCGTCATGGTCTGGATCGCCTTCGCCCTGCTGGGACAGGCCGTGCGTTACATGGACCTGGCCACCGCCTATGCGATGTGGGGTGCGATCGGCGTGATCGGTACCGCTACCTGCGGCCGCCTGTTGTTCGGCAACCGCCTGCGTCCGATTGGCTGGGTCGGCATCGCGCTGGTCACGGTTGCAGTGCTGCTGCTGAGTACTGCGAAGTGATGCATCGTTGCGCCAACCAAGGTTGGCGCCTACCAGAACCACGGTTGGCACCTTCCAGAGCGTGAGCCGCCGCAGGCAAGCGCCCCGGGGATGATCTCCCCGGGGCGTTGCTGTTTCTGCAGCACTCAGAAGCGTGCGGTGAAGTTCAGCCGCGTGGTGCGACCCGGGCCCGGCATCAGGCTCATCGCCAGCGTGTCCATGTAGTAGGTGTTGCGCAGGTTGCTGACCACCAGCTCCACCTCGCTGCGCGGGGTGAACTGCCAGCGTGCGTAGAAGTCATAGATCGCGGTCGGCAGGTAGATGTTCTGCAGGCCGGTCGAACCGGTGGTGTTCCAGGGCTTGTCCAGTTCGTGGGTGGGGCCGCTGTTGTAGGTGCGGCGGATGCCGGTATCCAGCCGCTTGTCGAACAGGCGGAAGCCCAGCGTGCTGTGGATCGAGTACTTCGGCGGGTTCTGTGCGTTGACGAACGAGGTGCCGAAGCCGCCGTCCACGCAGTCCGGCGTGGTGTCCAGCTTGCTCCACTTCGCATACGGGTCTTCGCGCAGGCGCTTGGCAGTGGCCGCATCGCAGGTGCGCGCGCGCTGGTAGTAGCTGGCCGACAGGTCCAGGTAGGCGATGCCGGCGTCATAACCGGACTGCAGCTCGTAGCCGGACACCGTGTAATTGTCGACGTTGTCGACGTAGAAGGCCCAGTTGCTGGAATCGAAGCGGCGGGTGATCGCGTTGTCGATATCGTTCTTGAACCAGGCCACCTTGAATGCCAGGCGGTCACCGTCGCGCCACAGGTCCTGCTTGAGCAGGCTGAAGCCGATGTCCCAGGAACGGTTCTTCTCCGGCTTCAGGTCAGCCACCGGCGCCGAGGTGCTGTTGCCCAGCGTCGACTCGAACAGGCTGGGCATCTTCCAGCCCTGCGCGTACTTCACGTAGAAGAACATGTCCGCGTCGAGGTTGAAGCGTGCTTCGGCATAGGGCGCGAAGCCGTGGCCGGAGCGCCGGATCGCCGGCTTGTAGCCCCAGGCGGTGGGAATCTGCTTGGTGTAGAAGCCATTGGCACCACGCGGGTCAGGGATGAACCCGTCGAAGTCATAGGCCTGGCCCAGCGTGCTGTCGCCATAGGGTGTGGCGCGCAGCGAGTCATAGGTGTAGTTGCCCTGTGCATCCGGGTACCACTCCTTGTACCAGCCCGGCAGCAGCTGGCCGCCCTTGCTCAGCCGCGCGAAGGTGTAGCGCAGGTCACGCGATTCGCTGACGAAGGCCACGCGGTTGCGGTCGCGGGTGCGGTAGTCGATGAAGCGGCCGCCGGCTGTCAGCGACAGCCAGTCCCACGGCTGCCACTGCAGCGACGCCACCACGCTGGCCTCGCGGCGCGTGCCCGAGCGCAGGTAACGGTTGTTGTTGTAGTCCACCGGCAGCACCGGCGAGTTCGGCGCGGTGTCTTCATGCTGGAAGGACGCGCCGAAGCGCAGCGTCCAGTCGCCCAGGCCGTTGCTGAAGCGCGTGGTGTTGCTGCTGTCCACGCCCCAGCGCTGGGTCTTCACGTCCGACTGCAGACCGGGGCCGTAGGTCTCGCCCAGCGTGTCGGGCATCTGGTCGGAGGCCATTTCCTTGAACAGCGGCGTGTTGGCGATGTTGCTGTTGAACATGCGGCTGGTGGCGGTGGTGAACCACAGCGTGCTGCTCAGATCCAGCCATGGATGCGCCTCGGGCCGGTACCGGTGGCGCAGCGAGGTGGCATTGACCCGCATTTTCCCCGGCTCGAACTGGAACATGGTGTTGGCCTTGTCCACGTAGGTCACCCATTCGTTGGACTCGCCCACGCGACCGATCGCCGACGGCATGATCTCGCCGAAGCTCGAATTGAAGTAGCGGTGGCTCAGCTCCAGGCGTTGGTCCGGACTGGGCGTCCAGGTGAACTTCAGCAGCGCCGATTCGTTGTCGGTATGCGTGTTGAGCACCTCATCGCCGGGGTGGTACATGTCCGAGACCGCCTGGCTGGACATGCCCGTGCCGCCGCTGGACAGGTGCTGGTCGTCGTAGCGATGTGCACCGTTGCTGCCGGCGAAGTAGTTGCCCTGGCGGCGCCGCGCATAGGCCGCGACCAGCTGCCAGTCTTCGCCGCGCTGGGCGAAGGCCACGCTGCCATTCCAGTCGCGCGGGTCACGCAGGCTGTTGCGGTTCTCGCTGCCACGTGCCACCTGCTTGAACACGCGCGTACGGTCGATGCTGTTGTCGGCCACGCCGCCGCGCACGCGCAGGCCCCAGGCCTGGCCGTCGTCGAGGATGTCATCGACATTCAGCGTTTCCATGTAGACCACGCCACCGATCGCGCTGGCGGCATTGGCGGCCAGGCTCGGCCCCTTCTCGATGCTGACCGCACTGATCAGATCGGGGTCGAGATAGCTGCGCTGCTGCACGCCGGCATAGCCGCGGTACACGTCGATGGCCTGCTGGCCACCGTCGATGATCACCGGCACCCGGTTCTGGCCCTGCAGGCCGCGGATGTTGACGTCCAGCGCACCGCCGTTGCGAACGTCAGCGGTGTGCACGCCCACCGCACCGGCCAGCACATCGCCGATCGACTGGCCGCGGAAGCGTTCCAGCTGCTGGCGGTCCAGGTGCACGCGGGAGCCGCTGTCACGGTAGACCGCATCGGCATCGGCCAGCCCCCACGGCGAAGCACCTTCGCTGGCCTGGCCGGCCACGCGCAGCGTGCCGATCTGGCGCACGCCGGCCTCAGCGTCGGGTGCCGCCTGCAGCGCCACGCCATTGGCATCACGCTGGAAGGTCAGGCCGGTACCGGCCAGCAGCTGCGCCAATGCGGCGTCCGTGCCGAGCGTGGCCTGCACGCCGTTGCTGTGGCGGCCGCGGGTGAGGCGCGCGTCGGCGGCGATGGACAGGCCCGATTGCTGGCCGAACGCGGTCAGGGCCTGGTCGAGCGGGCCAGCTGGAATCTGCCAGCGAACGGCGGCAGCGGTGTCCTGTGCATGGACCGTGGCAGGCAGCAGGCAAGGGGTCGCCAGGGCCATGCACAAGGCGATGGCCAGGGGACGAGGGGAGGGGCAGGGCAGTTTCATGGGGGCGGCAACATCCGCAATGGGTTCCCTTGTAGTGCCCGGTGAGCGCGCAGAAAGGGAACCGCGATTTCAAAGCGGACGCACGACGGTCCACCACGGCCAGCGCTGCTCGATGCGGATCGGCAGGGCGCGGGCCAGCAGTTGCAGAGCCTGCAGGCTGTCCAGGCGCGGTAGTACAGCGGTGACATTCAATGCGGCGAGCGCCGGATCACAGCCCAGATAGCCCTGATGGTGGCGGGCCAGTTCGTCGATGACGCGGATCAAGGGTGTGTGCTGCACCTGCAGTCGGCCGTCCTGCCAGTCGCCACGCAGTGGATCCGCATCGACCGTCGACAGTCCACCCATCGGGCCGATCCGTGCCGCCCCGCCTGTGGGTACGTCAAGGGTCGCGCCGAACAGCGGCAGGCAGCGCACCACGCCCTCGAACACATCCAGGCGACTGCCCTGCGCCTCGCGGCCTACCGCGAAACGGGTGCCGATCGGCTGCAGGCGCGCGCCCGGCACGTGCACGGTCAAGGGCAGGCCGGCATGGGCGGGGTGGTGGCCGGTCTGCAGCAGCAGTTCGCCGCGCAGCAGATGCAGGGCGCGGCGGCCGTTTCCGATGTCGATGGTGACTTCGCTGTCCGCGTTGAGCCACAGCTGGCTGCCATCCATCAGCGTCCAGTGCCCGATATGCCCGGCAGCGGTGCGCTGTGTCTGCAGGCCGCGTTGTTCGCGCAGCCCGTGCAGGCCGAGCAGGGAGACCGCACCGATGCCGAGTGCGCCACCGAGACTGCGAAGCGCGCGTCGGCGGCGACGGCCGGCAGCATCGAGCGCCGTGGCAGCAGCCGGTGCCGACAGTGGAGCAAACGACTGCCAGACCGTCTCGACCCGGCGCCACGCATCGGCATGGCCAGCATCGGCATGCAGCCATGCGTGCCATTGCTGCTGGTCGCTGTCACTCCAGCCCTGCTGGCGCAGCGCGAACCACTCTGCCGCCTGCTCCAGCGCCGGGCTGGCCAGTGCGGCATTCATGCCGTGGCATCGCCGGACAGGCGCAGGCAATGCAGCATCGCCTGCGCCATGTACTTCTTGACCATGCGCTCGGACACGCCCAGTTGTTGGCCGATCTCCGCATAGCCCAGGCCAGACAGTCGTGCCAGCAGGAACGCACGGCGTGGGCGTTCGGCCAGGCCGGACAGCATGTGGGCGATGGCATGCAGCAGCTGCAGCGCCTGCGTGCGTTCTTCCGCCGATGGATGCACTGGCTCCGGTTGCGCAGCCAGTGCGGCCAGGTAGGCACGCTCCAGGTCCGCGCGCTGCCAGTGGTTGACCAGCAGGGCGTGCGCGATGGTGCTGAGGTAAGCGCGCGGCAGCCGCAGTTCGGATGGATCGACGCGACGGCTGAGCAGGCGCAGGAAGGTGTCCTGGGTAAGGTCGGCAGCGCAGTCGGCGTTGTGGGTGCGGCGGCGCAGCCAGCCCAGCAGCCAGCCATGGTGTTCGCGGTAGAACCCCGCCAGCGCAGTGCTGGAGGCGGCGGGCACGGCCATCGGCATCGATCATTAATGAGAATGATTCCCATTATAGGGTAATCGAACGGCGGACGACAAACCCTGCGCACGCAGCAGCAGGCCGGAGGCGTGCATTTGCGATGCCCGCCGGGCTCGCCGACACTGCGGTTTTCCACAAGGAGTGCCCGCATGTTCAGCCACATCACCGTTGGAACGAACGACATGGACGTCGCGCATCGCTTCTACGATGCCCTGTTCACCGCATTGGGCGCCCGTCCGGGTGTCTTCGATGACAAGGGCCGGCTGGTGTACTTCAAGGATGGCCGCATGTTCATCGTCACTGCACCGATCGATGGGCAGCCCGCGTGCCATGCCAACGGCGGCACCATCGGTTTCACCCTCGACAGCGCCGAGGCGGTGCGTGGCTGGCAGGATGCGGGCGTGGCCCATGGCGGCACCGCCATCGAAGACCCGGCCGGCATCCGCAGCATGGCCGGTCGCCAGCTGTTCCTGGCCTATCTGCGCGACCCGGATGGCAACAAGCTGTGCGCGGTGCATGTGATGTCGTGATTGGACAGTATGCGCGTGGCCGCGGTGCACGCGGTCCGCGCGCGGCTGCGCTCGCAGGCACGCTCCAGCGCGCGCGTGATAACACGGATTGGTAGGCCGGGCCTGTGACCACGGGCCGCAACTTCATGCTCTGTCCACTGCGGTTCAGCCAGAATCGGTCGGCTAACCCTTTGATCTACCGGAGAACGCCGCCCCATGGAAGCATTGGAGCCGCAACAATCCCCGGTGCGCACTCTTCGACCTGTGTTCGCCTTCGCGGCGATCGTTGTCGTGGCGTTCGCGCTGTTCGTCAGCCTGTTCCCGCTCGGTGCGGGCCGCCTTCTGGTCAAGGCGCAGGACTGGGCCGCACTCAATGTCGGCTGGTACTACCTGCTGGCGATGACCCTGTACCTGGTGTTCGTGGTCGGCGTGGCGCTGTCCAAGTACGGTGGCATCAAGCTCGGTGCCGACCATGACGAGCCGGAGTTCAGCTATCTCTCCTGGGCCGGCATGCTGTTCGCCGCCGGCATCAGCATCACCCTGTTCTTCTTCTGCGTCTCCGAACCCCTGACCCATTACATGCAGCCGCCGCAGGGCGACCCGGCTGCGGGCGAGGCCGGGGCGCGCCAGGCCATGCAGCTGCTGTTCCTGCACTGGGGCCTGCATGGCTGGGGCGTGTTCGCGCTGGCGGCGATGGCGATGGCCTACTTCGCCTACCGCCACAACCTGCCGCTGGCGCTGCGTTCGGCGCTGTACCCGCTGATCGGCAAGCGCATCAACGGCCCGATCGGCTACACCGTGGACGCGCTGGGCATTGTCGCCACCGTGTTCGGCATCGGCGCCGACATGGGCTTCGGCGTGCTGCACCTCAACGCCGGCCTGTCGCACCTGTTCAACATCCCGCACTCCAACCTGGTGCAGATCATCCTGGTGGTCAGCATGATGGGTGCGGCGGTGGCCGTGGCCGTCTCCGGGGTGGAGAAGGGCGTGCGCTGGATGGCCAACATCAACATGCTGCTGGCGATCGCGCTGGTGCTGTTCATGCTGTGCGCCGGCCCCACCCAGTACCTGCTCAGCACGCTGATGCAGAACCTGGGCGACTACCTCGGCAGCGTGGTCGGCAAGAGTTTCGACGTGTACGCCTATGGCGGCCGACCGGAATGGCTGGGCGGCTGGACGGTGTTCTACTGGGCCTGGTGGATCGGCTGGGCGCCGTTCGTCGGCCTGTTCATCGCGCGCATCTCGCGTGGCCGCACCATCCGCGAGTTCGTGTTCGGCGTGCTGCTGATCCCGCTCGGCTTCACCCTGGCCTGGTTGTCGATCTTCGGCAACAGCGCGCTGGACCAGGTGCTGCACCACGGCCAGCAGCAGCTGGCACAGCTGGCGGTGGATGACCCACCGACGGTGCTGTATGCACTGCTGGACGGTTACCCCTGGAGCCGCACGGTGATCGCGGTGACGGTGCTGGTCAGTTTCATCTTCTTCGTGACGTCGGCGGATTCGGGGGCGGTGGTGTTGTCCACGCTGTCCTCGCATGGCGGCGCGCCTGAGGATGACGGCCCGCGCTGGCTGCGCGTGTTCTGGGGCACGGTGATCGCGGTGCTGACCGCCGGGTTGCTGCTGGCCGGCAGCATCGATGCGCTGAAATCGGCGGTGGTGCTGGCGTCGCTGCCGTTCTCGGCGGTGCTGTTGCTGATGATGTGGGGCCTGACCCGCGCCTTCAGTGACGAATCGCACCGCAAGCGCGCGCTGCAGTACCGGCCCTCGCCGCTGATCGGCGATGACCGCCACCACCAGGGCTGGCGCCAGCGCCTGAGCCAGGCCATGCACTTCCCGGTGCGCGACCAGGTCTACCGCTTCATGGACGACACGGTGAAGCCGGCGATGGAAGCGGTGGCCGAACAGCTGCGCGGGCAGGGCTGGGACGTGGCGACGCGCTTCGAGGCCGGCGACATGGAGCTGACGGTGAACCACGGCGAGCAGCAGGACTTCCTGTACCGGGTGATCCTGAGTGGCTACCTGACGCCGTCGTTCGCCGCGCAGCAGCTGCGCAACCAGCGCTACTACCGCGCTGAAGTGCACCTGTTCGAAGGCAGCCAGGACTACGACCTGGTCGGCTACAGCCGCAAGCAGATCATCAACGACATCATCAGCCAGTACGAACGGCACCTGCAGTTCCTGCACCTGAGCCGTTGATGCACGACCGCGGGGACATCCCCCGGCGGTCGGTGGTAGTGCCGGCCGCTGGCCGGCAGCACAAATGGGGCGGCACATCACCGCCGCCCCGATATCGCATCAGAACCGGTAGCGCGCGCCCAGCGAGACGAACTGCCCGCGCAGGTTGTACTGGCTGATATCGAAGCCGTTGGAGCCACCGGCCGGGTCGAACGGCGGGTCTTTGTCGGTCAGGTTCAGCACCGACAGCGACAACGTGGTGTTGGGAATACCTTCGTAGGCCACGTACAGGTCCAGCTGGTGATACGGCTTGATGCGGTCGCGCAGCCCCGGGTTGCTGGTCGCTGTCGCCACGCGCTGGTCGTAGCCGCTCACGTACTGCAGGCTCAGCGTGCTGCTCCAGTCGCCCACTGCCCAGTTCAGCGAGGTGGTGCCGCGCGTACGCGGCAGTGCGCCGTGGCGGTTGTTGCCGGCCCCTTCGTACGGTGCCTGGCCGGCTACCAGTGGCTGCTTGAAGCTGAGCAGGTGGGTCCAGCTGCCGGCCACGGTGAAGCTGCCCCAGCCATCGGTGCGGAAGGTGTGGTTGGCGTCCAGGTCCAGGCCCGAGGTGGTCAGTTCGCCCTGGTTGGCGTACTGGTTGGTGATGAACGTGATGCGCCCCTGTGCATCGCGCTGCACGCGCCCCGGGAACAGCGTCGGGTTGTCGACGATGAACTGCGCACTGTCCGGCTTGACCAGGTTGTCCTGCTCGATGCGGTACCAGTCCAGGCCGATGCTGGTGTCGCCATCCGGCGACCACACCGCGCCCACGTTGAAGTTGCGCGAGCGCTCGGCCTTCAGGTCCGGGTTGCCGGTGCGGATGTTGGTCACGCCACGGCTGCCACCGGGCTGCAGCGGATCCAGCGGATCGATCACCGAGCCGTAGCTGACGGTCTGGCCCGGCGCGATCTCCGGCAGCGAGGGGGCGCGGAAACCACGCGAGAACGAGCCGCGCAGCAGCAGGCTGTCCAGCGGCTGCCAGCGCAGCGCCACCTTCGGCGAGAACGCCTTGCCGAAGTCATCGTAGCGGTCGCCGCGACCGGCCAGCTGCAGTTCCAGCGTGCGGTGCAGCGGCACGCTCAGTTCGGCGTAGGCGGCGCTGACCTGGCGCTCGCCGTTCACCACGTTGATGGCCGGGCGCAGTTCGGTGCCCGACAGTACCTGCGCACTGGTACGTGCATCCAGCGATTCCCTGCGGAACTCGGCACCCCAGGCGAAGCCGACCGTGCCGGCCGGCAGTTCCCACAGCGAGGTCGATGCTTTGACGTTCAATGAGTGCAGCTTGTACCAGCCCGGTCGCTTGGTCTGCAGGCGCAGGGCATCCAGCGCCCCCGGCGTGCTGGACGGGTTGAGGAAGTTGTAGCTGCCATCGCGCAGGATCTGCTCGAACGCGTAGCGGTTGACGAAGTTGTCCACGTATTCGCGCTGTGCACTCTGCGAGGTCAGCGCTGCCACCTCCCAGTCCCAGCGCTCGCCGCTGCCGCGCACGCCGGCCAGGGCGCGGTAGAACACCTGCGTGTTGTCCTTCAGGCGCGGACCGAGGTCGAAGAAGGTGTACTCGAACGGCAGCGGCGTGCTGCCCGGGTTGTTCGGATGGCCGACCGGCAGCACCGCCGGTACGTCGATCAGGGTGCCGGTGGCCGGGTTGTACGCGCGCAGGCCGGGTCCGACGGCCAGCGGCGCGCTGAAGATCTGGTCGGCCTTGTTGTGGCTGTACAGCACGTCGGCGAAGGCCTCGACGCTGTCGTTGAAGCGGTAGGTCGCGCTCAGCGACGCCTGCAGGCGCTCGGCGCCGGGCTGCAGGGTCTTGAACGGCTGGGCATTGAAGGCGCAGGCCTGGCCGGGCAGGGTGCTGCCGAAGTCGCTGTACGGGCGCAGCTGGCTGCCGTCGGGGCAACTGGTGAACGGCTGCGGTGCACGGGGGTTGCTCAGCCAGTTGCCACCGGCAGTGGACCAGCCGGCCAGGCGGCCACCGGGCTTGTCGCGGAAGTCACCACTGCGGGTATAGGCACGGTCGTCGCCATCGAGGCGGTCACGCTTGAGCAGGTCCAGCCCGAACAGCACGTTCCAGCCCTGCTGTTCCAGGTCACCGAAGCCGGCCAGCAGGTTGGCCTTGCGCTCGTCCAGGCCGCCCTGGGTGGCGGTACCGAAGCCGCCGCCGACTTCCACGCCCTGGAAGTTCTTTCGCAGGATGATGTTGATGACGCCGGCGATGGCGTCGGAGCCGTACACCGCCGAGGCACCGTCCTTCAGCACTTCGATGCGTTCGACCGCGCTGATCGGCAGTGCGTTGAGGTCGACGAAGGTGTCCTGGGTATTGAGTGCGAAGCCGAAGTTGGAGACTCGATAGCCGTTGACCAGCACCAGCGTGTTCTTCGGCGACAGGCCGCGCAGGCCGATCGACGCCGAGCCCGCGGCGAAGCTGCCGGTGTACTGCTCGTCGAAACTGTTGCCGGCATTGGCCGACAGGTTGCGCAGCACGTCGGTGAGGGTGGAGCGGCCGGTCTGTTCGATCTGTTCGCGGCTGACGATCTGCACCGGGTTCGGCCCGGCGGTATCGCTGCGCTTGATGTTGGAGCCGGTCACCAGCACGGTGCCGAGGGTGGTGCTGTCCTTGCCGGAGTCGGCGGTTTCAGCGGCGCCGGCAGCGCCGGCGGTGAGGCCCAGCGCGATCGCGCCGGCAAGCAGGTTCAGGGTGGTGCGGTACATGGAAGCGACAACGCCGAACGGGGGAGGAGCCGTCAGTACCGCACGCAGCCGCGTACGCCTTCCAATGACGAAAGCGCATTCAGTTATACATCACAGGTTCTTAACGAAATGGGCGGTCCTGTCATCGACCGCTGCGGTGGGTGCGGACCGATCTGTGGTGGGTGCGGACCGTTGGTCCGCACGCTCCTGGCGGGTCAGAGCCTTTCCATTCTGGAAAGGGATCCGACCCGGGGCCCATCAAGGCCGCAGCAGCACCTTGCCGTTGCGGCCCGAACCCGCGCCTGCCTTCACTGCCTGGGCGATGTCGTCCAGTGCGAAGACCTGCTCCACCGGCAGCGTCAGCTCACCACTGGCCGCACGCTTGAGCAGCTCGCTGACCAGCCGGCGCTTGTCCTCCACTGCCATCGCCTGGCTGACCTTGCTGCCCCAGAAGCCTTTCACCGTGGCTTCCTTGTAGATCAGGCCGCCGGCGGGAATGCGCATCGGTTCGCCGCTCATCACCCCGAACGACACCAGGGTGCCGTGGTGGCCGAGCAGGTCGACCAGATCGCCGCTGGCGTCGCCGCCAATGGAATCCACCGCGGCCGCGGCCTGGGCTTCGCCGGTGGCGGCGCGCACGCGATCCTTCCAGCCGTCCACCGAGGTATCGAACACATGATCGATACCCAGCGCCTGCAGCTGCGCGACCGCGTCGGCATTGCGCACCAGGTTGGCCACGTGCACGCCGCGCGCCCGCGCCAGCATCGCCAGCGACTTGCCCACCGCGCCGTTGGCGGTGTTCTGCACGATCCACTGGCCCGCTTCGACGTGCAGGAATTCCAGCAGCATCAGCGCGCTCAGCGGCATGGCGATCAGCTGCGCGGCCATTTCGTCCGGGATCGCCTCCGGCATCGGAATCACCATGCGTGCCGGGGCGATGAAGGCCTCGGCCCAGGTGCCGTGCACCGAGGCGGCGGCCACCCGCTGGCCGATCTGCAGGCCGTCGACGCCTTCGCCAAGCGCATCGACCACGCCCAGCGCTTCGCTGCCACCGATCGCCGGCAGCGTCGGCTTGTAGCCGTAGAGGCCACGCACGGTCAGCAGGTCGTGATTGTGGATGGACGCCAGAACGGTGCGGATGCGCACCTCGCCGGGGCCGGGCTCGGGCAGGGGCGCGTCGGCAATGGCGAGGACGTCGGCCGGGTCGCCGAAGGAGGGGTACTGGGCAGCGCGCATGGGCGGTGTTCCGGGGAAAGTTGATGTTGTACCGAACTGGGGACGCAGGGGATGTCGACAAGGCGTCGCAGGTGCAACACGGCATCCTGCGACTGATCGTCGCGTCATGTCGTGATTACCGCATCTTGTGTTGACGGCTCCGAGTATCCCCACTATGTTGTGGCCGTCACTCCCGGTCAGCCGCCGCCGCCGGACATGCAGCAAACGTCCCGCGGCCCGCCCCTGAAGGCTTGCCGTGTCGACGCGGCCGCCATCGTGCGGACGCAGGTCGCCCCCACGGCCCGGATACCGGCCGCAGGCGCAGGCAGATGCCGACGACCTACGTTCCCGTGCCCTGGCAATCCACCCGTTCGCCCCGTGCGCCGGTATCGCGTGCAGGGCCGCCATGGCATCGACCGCCAACGCGCGTGCGAGCCTGGAGTTTCACCACCATGACCGACAGTACCTTCCGCGTGGCCGATCTGGCCGGCGCTGGCGACGCCTTGCGCGCTGGTGGCGAGCGCGTGCCGACCTCGATCACCAAGGAGGCCGGCAACCGCCGCCTGCCGTTCGATGCCGAGCGCCTGCAGCGCAGCATCGATGCGGTGCATGCCGAGTTCCCGCAGCTGGATGTGAGCGACTACCGCCGCGTGGTGCAGGCGATGGTCGAGCGCAAGCCGAGCATCAGCGCCGACGACCTGGTCGATCTGCTGATCCGCGAGGCCGAATCGCGCGTGGACCTGGTCGCGCCGGAGTGGGAGCAGTTTGCCGCGCGCATCTACCTGCGCCGCCTGTACAAGCGCGCCAGCCGCAACCGCTTCTACGATGTCAGCCTGAAGTACGGCTCCTACGTGGGCCTGCAGGAAAGCCTCGCCGACCGTGGCATCTACAGCAACGACATCCTGCGCTGCTATTCGAAGGAAGAGCTGCAGCAGGCCGGCGAGATGATCGACCCGGATCGCGACCGCCTGTTCGCCTACAACGGCCTGTACCTGCTGGCCACGCGCTACCTGGCCAGCGACCGTAGCCGCGAGGTCTATGAGCTGCCACAGGAACGCTGGCTGACCATCGCGCTGTACCTGATGCAGGAGGAAAAGCCGCGTGAGCGGCGCATGCAGTTGGTTGGCGAGGCGTACTGGGCGCTGTCCAACCTGTACATGACCGTGGCCACGCCGACGCTGGCCAATGCCGGGAAGGTCGGCGGCCAGCTGTCGAGCTGCTTCATCGACACGGTGGACGACAGCCTGCAGGGCATCTATGACTCCAATACCGACATCGCCCGCGTGTCCAAGCACGGCGGCGGCGTTGGTGCCTATCTGGGCTACGTGCGCAGCAGCGGCGCGCCGATCCGTGGCGTGCCCAATTCCTCCGGCGGCGTGGTGCCGTGGATCAAGCAGCTCAACAACACCGCGGTGTCGGTCGACCAGCTCGGCCAGCGCAAGGGCGCGGTGGCGGTGTACCTGGACATCTGGCACCGCGACATCGAAGCCTTCATGGACCTGCGCCTCAACAACGGTGACCAGCGCCTGCGCGCGCACGATGTGTTCACCTCGGTGTGCGTGCCGGACCTGTTCATGGAAGCGGTCGAGCGCCGTGCCGACTGGTACCTGTTCGACCCGCACGAGGTGAAGCAGGCCAAGGGCTGGTACCTGCAGGACTTCTATGACGAGAAGCGCGGTGCGGGCAGCTTCCACGACCGCTATGCCGAGCTGGTGGCCGATGAACGCATCAGTCGCCGCACCGTGAAGGCCATCGATCTGTTCAAGCGGATCATGCTCAGCCAACTGGAGACCGGCAACCCGTTCCTGTTCTACCGCGACGAGGTCAATCGCCGGAACCCGAACAAGCACGCGGGCATGATCTATTCCAGCAACCTGTGCACCGAGATCCTGCAGAACATGAGCCCGACGCGGATGATCCAGGAGATCGTCAGCGGCGACCAGATCGTCACCACGCGCCGCGCCGGCGACTTCGTGGTCTGCAACCTGTCCTCGATCAACCTCGGTCGGGCGATCAGTGCGCCGGATGACCTGCTGGCCACCGATGTGCTGGAGCGCCTGATCCCGATCCAGGTGCGCATGCTCGACAACGTGATCGACCTCAACGCACTGCCGGTACCGCAGGCCACGATCACCAACCGCAAGTACCGCGCCATCGGCCTGGGCACCTTCGGCTGGCACCACCTGCTGGCACAGCAGGCGATCCAGTGGGAATCGCTGGATGCCGAACAGCTGGCCGACCGCCTGTATGAGCGCATCAACTTCCTGACCATCCAGGCCAGCATGCAGCTGGCAAAGGAGAAGGGCAGCTATCCGATGTTCGCCGGCAGCGATTGGCACAACGGACGCTACTTCAGCGACCGCGACTACACCGGCGCGGCCTGGGACAGCCTGGCCCGCGAGGTCGCCACGCACGGCCTGCGCAACGGATGGCTGCTGGCGGTCGCGCCGAACATGAGCACCGCGCAGATTGCCGGTTCCACCGCGTCGATCGACCCGATCTACAGCGCGTTCTACTACGAGGAAAAGAAGGACTTCCGGCGGCCGGTGGCAGCACCCGGGCTGTCGCTGGAAACCTGGCCGTACTACGAGAAGGGCGCCTACAAGGTCGACCAGTTCGCCAGCGTGCGCCAGAACGCGCGCCGCCAGCGCCATGTCGATCAGTCGATCAGCTTCAACCTGTACGTGCCCAGCACGATCCGCGCCAGCACGCTGCTGGATCTGCACCTGAGCGCCTGGCGCGAAGGCCTGAAGACCACCTACTACGTGCGCTCCAACGATATCGACATCAGCGAATGCGAGTGGTGCTCCAGCTGATCACTGCTGACCCACGGTAGTGCCGGCCGCTGGCCGGCAACCCGGCGATCTACGGTAGTGCCGGCCGCTGGCCGGCAACACCGCGATCTACGGTAGTGCCGGCCGCTGGCCGGCAACACGATGGAAAGAGAACGAAGGCAGAAACCCATGGCAACCCCCCTCGACCGCATCAAGATCCTCGAACCGCGCCATCCCAATCGCAGCACCGGCATCATCAACGGCCGCACCAGCGGCATCCTCAACTGGAACGATATCCCGTACCCGTCCTTCTATCGGGCCTACAAGGAGCTGTCGACCAACTTCTGGATTCCCGACGAGGTCGACATGAAGGCCGATGCGCGCCAGTACGGCGAGCTGTCCGGGCGCGAGAAGAACGCCTACGATTCCATCATCGGCCTGCTCGCCACACTGGATTCACCGCAGACCCGCTTCATCTACAACGTGGCCGAGTACATCACCGACCCGGCTGCGCATGCCAATGCCGCGATCATCGGCCAGCAGGAAGTGATCCACAACGAGAGCTACAGCTACGTGCTGGCCTCGATCACCGACCTGCCGAACCAGAACCGCGTGTTTGAGCTGGCACGCACCCATCCGACCATCATCAAGCGCAACGCACCGATCATGGGCGCGTATGACGATTTCATGCGCGAGAAGACCGCCGAGACCCTGCTGAAGTCGCTGATCCAGTCCTCGATCCTGGAGGGCATCAACTTCTATTCCGGGTTTGCGTACTTCTACAACATGGTGCGGCAGAACCGCATGACCGGCACCGGCAAGATCATCAGCTTCATCAACCGCGACGAGCTGGCCCATACCAAGTTCATCAGCGAGCTGATCCGCGCCATCATCGGCGAGAACCCGGAGCTGCAGACCAACGAACTGACCGCCTATGTGCACCAGGCGTTCGAGCACGCCATCGAACTGGAGACCCAGTGGTCGTCGGAAGTACTCGACGGCATCGACGGCATCGATGTGGAGGAAATGACGCGCTACGTGAAGTACCGGGCCAACAAGATGGCCGGCATGCTCGGCATCGAGCGCCTGTACAGCGACACCACCGACAACGTGATGCCGTGGATCAAGGCCTACGCCGACAACTTCACCGAGACCAAGACCGACTTCTTCGAGATGCGCAATGCAAGTTACAAGAAGACCAACGTCGACAACGGCTTCGACGACCTCTGAGCCCGGCACGGCGCTGCGCATCCTGCTGGTGGTCGCCTCGCTGAGCGGCAACACCCGCGAGCTTGGCCGACAGATTGCCGAGCGTTGCCGCGCTGCAGGTCATGCCGTGCACTGGCAGGAGGCCGACGATCTGCGCCAGGCGCCACCCCTGGCGGCCGACGAGGCCGACCTGGTGCTGCTGGGCTGCTGGACCGACAATGCCGGCCGCACGCCGGCGGAGATGAAGGCCTGGGTGGTTGGCGTCGCCGAGCGCGGTGAGCGGCCACGGCAGCTCGCCGTGTTCGGTACTGGCGAGACGCAGTGGGGGCAGGAGTATTACTGCGGCGCCGTGCACCGCTTGATCCGCTACTTCCGCAGCGACTACCCGCCGCTGGAGATCGAACAGATGCCGCATGGCGAGCGCCATGCCGCGGCCATCGAGGCCTGGACCGACGCGGTCCTGGCCCATTACTGGAGCACCACCGATGCAGATCATCGACGCCACCACACCTGAGCAGTTCCAGCAGCTGCTGGCCGAACACCCGCGGGTGCTGGTGGATTTCCACAAGGATCAGTGCCCGGGCTGCCGGATGCTGGAAATGTCGCTGCACCGCGTGGCCAACAGCGTCGCGGGGCAGGGCACCACCTTGCTGCGCGTGCAGCTGGAAGTGCTGGGCGAGGCGTTCTTCAGGGAACTGGGGCTGCGGCAGACGCCGACGCTCTCGCTGTTCCGTGACGGTGATGAACGCACCCGGCTGGCCGGGTTCCAGTCGCCGCAGCAGATCGAGGCCGCGATCGCGTTGCATCTGTAGCGCGCGATCCGGGCTTCTGTAGAGTCGAGCCATGCTCGACTGCTCTTCGCACGATGATGGATGGAGTCGAGCATGGCTCGACTCTACAAGTGCATCCACGCATGGCGTGGATCTACTGACCGGTGAAGGTGTCCACCAGCAGCTTTACGTTCAACACCACGATCACCAGCGCGATCACCCAGGCGATCGCGCCCAGCCAGCGTGGGGCCACCAGTGCACCCATCGTCACCTTGTCGGTCACGATCCGCACCAGCGGGATGATCGCGAACGGCAGCTGCATCGACAGCACCACTTGGCTCAGCACCAGCAGCTTCACCGCGCCCTGGTCGCCGAACAGCATGATCACCACAACCACCGGAATGATCGCCAGTGCACGCGTGATCAGCCGCCGCAGCCACGGCGGCAGGCGCAGGTGCAGGAAGCCTTCCATCACGATCTGGCCGGCCAGCGTCGCGGTCACCGTTGAATTCAGGCCGGAAGCCAGCAGCGCGATCGCAAACAATGTCGCCGCCGCGCCCACGCCCAGCATCGGCGCCAGCAGCTGGTGCGCCTGCTCGATGTCTTCCACGTCGAAACGGCCATTGGCATGGAACACCGCCGCCGCCAGGATCAGGATGCTGGCGTTGATGAACAATGCGAGGGTCAGCGCAATGGTGCTGTCGGTCACCGCCCAGCGCAGCGCGCTGCGGCGGCCTTCATCGGTACGCGGGTAGGCGCGGGTCTGCACGATGGACGAATGCAGGTAGAGATTGTGCGGCATCACCGTGGCACCGATGATGCCGATGGCGATGTACAGCGCATGGGGATCGGTCACCACCTGCGCACGCGGAATGAAGCCGCCCAGCACCGCCATCACCGGCGGCGCAGCCATCGCGATCTGCACTACGAAGCACGCAAAGATCACCATCAGCAGCGCGATCACGAAGGCTTCCAGTGCACGGAAACCGCGGTTCATCAGCAGCAGCACCAGCAGCGTGTCCAGGGCGGTGATCACCGCGCCCCACAGCAGCGGCAGGTCGAACAGCAGCTTCAAGGCGATCGCAGTACCGATCACCTCGGCCAGGTCGCAGGCGATGATCGCCGCCTCGCACAGTGCCCACAGCGCCAGGTTCACCGGCTTCGGGTAACGCGCGCGGCAGGCCTGCGCCAGGTCCATGCCGGTGGCGATGCCGAGCCGCGCCGACAGCGCCTGCAGGATCACCGCCATCAGGTTGGAAATGAGGATGACCGACAGCAGCAGGTAGCCGAAGCGCGAACCGCCGGCGAGGTCGGTGGCCCAGTTGCCCGGGTCCATGTAGCCGACCGAGATCATGTAGCCCGGGCCAAGGAAGGCCAGCAGGCGGAACCACCAGTGTCCCTTGTCGGGCACCGCGACCGAGCCGTTGAGCGCACCGAGGCTGGCCGGAGTGGAGGCCGAAGGGTCGCGGGGCGCCAGGGTGTTCATGGGTCCGAATATAGCTCCTGCTATAGTCATTAGCAATGTGAAACAATCGTCTTTATCGCGTTACTGGTCCAGAATTCAGGTTCAACACCGGAGTACACCGGAAGGACAGGCGCAGGCGTGGGCAAGACCGACGATTCGACATCGCTGAAAAGCACCCCCTTGATCGAGGCCGAGCGCCAGGTCGAGAGCTTCCGGCAGGTACGCGAGGCGCACCGGATGGAGCTGGTGGAGGACTATGTCGAGCTGATCTCGGACCTGCTGGCCGACGGCGGCGAGGCCCGCCAGGTCGACATCGCTACCCGCCTGGGCGTGGCCCAGCCCACCGTGGCGAAGATGCTGCGGCGGCTGGCCCGTGACGGCTGGGTGGTGCAGCGGCCCTACCGCGGTGTGTTCCTGACCCCGGAAGGCGAGGCGCTGGCCCATGCCAGCCGCCAGCGCCACCAGACGGTGGAGCGTTTCCTGCTGGCGCTGGGTGTGGACCCGGATACCGCACGGCGCGATGCCGAGGGTATCGAACACCATGTAAGCGAACAGACGTTGGCGTTGTTCGAAGCGTTCGTGCGCAAGGCCGAGGGCGGGGCGCCGTAACGGTAGCGCCGGGCCATGCCCGGCGGGTGTCCGTGTGGTGGCGGAATCAGGTGTTCTGTAGAGCCGAGCCATGCTCGGCTGCCGTTCGCGCGGTGATGGAATCAGTCGAGCATGGCTCGACTCTACAAATGCATCCACGCATGGCGTGGATCTACTTGCGGGATCTGCTTTTGTTCGCGCGATCCTACAATCCCGGCGGACATCGCGCCTGCTGCTGCGCGCACGCCCGTTTCGTCCATTCCTTCAATACAGGTTGCAGGCCATCGTAGCGGCGCCCGTGCCAGCCATTGGCAAGTACATTCCCGTCGGCATCGATCAGCACCAGGTTCGGTGGTCCCAAACCGGCCAGGGCCTGCAGCGCAGGCATGCGCGCGGCGCGGCGCGGGTCCAGCACCGGCCACGGCATGTCCTGCGCGTGCATGTAACGGCGCAGTGCGGCCTCGCTCTCATCCAAGCTGACGTACACCACCTCGGTGTCGGCGCCGGCCTCGCGCAACGCGTCACGCACGCTGCGGAGGGTGGGCACGAAGGCATGGCAGGGCGCGCACCAGTCGGCGCCGAAGTACAACGCCACCAGTTTCGGCGGTGGTGACCACTGCATCGGCCGCAGCGAGCGCTGCTCGGGACGCATCAACGAGGCCGAGACCTGCGCGTGCAGGTCCGTGGCCATCGCCGGTAGCGCCAGCAGCAGCGCGCCGGCCAGCAACAGCGCTCGCAGTGCTTCAGAACGCATAGCGCAGGTTGACGTACCACGAGCGCGCGAAACGCGGCCCGTAGACATAGTCGCTGTCACGCAGCGCCCCCACTTCCAGGTCTTTCTGTCGCTGGTCGAAGACGTTCTTGACGCCTGCGGCCACCGACACTTCCTGCTGTGCCTGCGCGCCCAGATGCCGGTGCCAGCGCGCCCCGAGGTCGGTGACCAGGAACGAGCGCGTGCGGTGCAACTCGCCCAGCCGGTTGTTCAGCACCGACATCGGGCCCGTGTGGCGCAGCGCGACGAAGGTCTCCCACGGCTCGGCCGGCATCCAGCTGAGCTGGGCCAGGCCGGTCCAGCGTGGGGTCTTCAGGTAGTCGCGGCTTTCGATCACGGTGTCGCCACCGTCGCCGGTGTCGTCGAAGATGCGTTGCGGTTCGCGGAAGCGCGAGCGGTACCACGAGGCACCGGCGGTCAGGCGCCACTGCGGCGACGGCTGCCAGCCGAGGTTGGTTTCCGCGCCCAGCACATTGGAGCCGGAGGCGTTGTAGCGCAGCTGGCTCAGTTGTCCGTCATCACCGCGCTGGATCTCGCCCAGTGCGAAGGTGTCGCGGATACGGGCGTATGAGGCGGTGGCATCCCAGCTCCACACCGGATTGGCCGGGTCCGAACGCCAGTCGAAGCCGAACAGGGTGGTCAACGCGCGCTCTTCCTTCAGGCCGTCGATGTTGCGCACACGCACCTGTTCGCCACCCAGGGTATCGACATGCACGTCCTCGACGAAGATTTCCGGTGCACGGAAGCCAGTGGCAACGCCTGCCCGCCACTTCAGGTTCGGCGTGGCCTGCCAGGCCAGCGCGATGCGCGGCGAGAACACCGCGTTGTCCAGCTCCGAGCTCTTGTCCACGCGTGCGCCCAGCACCAGGTCGACGTTGTCGCGCAGGCTCCATTCGTCCTGGATGAAGGCGCCCAGGTTGTGGAAGGTCGCATCCTCCAGCACGGCGAGACGCTGCCCGTCACCGGTGCGGTTGTCGTCGCGCAGCGCCTCGTGCTTGTACTGCACGCCGAAGGCGAGCGCGTGCGCGCCCAGCCGCCAGTTCAACTGGCTGTCGATGTAGTGCAGCGGGTTGTGGGTGCGGCCGTACTGGCGCCACGAACGCGAAGCCGCGCTGCCGGCGACGTTGGGGTCCAGCTGCGACGGGTCATAGCCAGGGGCAGAGGGATCGGTGACCACGTCACCCAGACCGCCATAGAAGCTGTCACGGTCGATGTCGGCGAAGGCGTAGGCCAGGCGGAAGTCGACGTCGGCATTGATCTCCTGGTCCCACGACACGCTGCCGCGCCGGTACTTCGTATCCAGCGATTCGGCGATGTTGGCCAGGTATTCGGGCTGGTCCAGGCGGTTGCCGCCGCGGCGGGTTTCATCGGTCACCTGCAGGTCCAGGCGAAGCCGCGTGCCCGGCGTGGGCGCATACCAGGCCTGCAGCCCGCCGACCTTGAGGTTCTTGCGGGTGATCTCGGTGTAGCCGTCACCGTTGTAGTCGATGCCGCTGTTCCAGTTGCGCTGGGCAATCACCGACAGGCCGGCGTCTGCGTCCTTGGCCATCAGGTCCAGCCGCACGTCGGCGTTCTTCTGCGGTGTCCCCTTCAGGACATCCACGCCGGCCTGCACATGGCCACCGCTGCGCGCCGGCAGCGGCGGGATCAGGTTGATCACACCGGCAACCGCGCCCGGGCCGTACAGCGCCGAGCCGCCGCCCTTGACCACTTCGATGCGGTCGACGAACCCGGCCGGAATCTGTTCCAGGCCGTACACGCTGCCCAGCGTGGACAGCAGCGGGATGCCATCGAACAGCAACTGGTTGTAGGCACCGGGCAGGCCCAGCAGCTGCACTTCGCTGGTGTTGCAGTTCTGGCAGTTGCTCTCCACGCGCAGGCCGTTGATCAGCTCGGCGGCACGCGAGAAGTCGGTGGCCGCACGCAGTGCGATGTCTTCCTTGCGCAGCACTTCGGTGCGGATCGGCACGTCCGACAGCAGGCGTTCGCTGCGGGTGGCGGTGCTGACTTTCACCTGCACCCGATCCAGTTCGGTCGGTTTCGGGGTGGCTGCCACTGCGGGCAGTGGCAGGGTGAGGGCAATGGCGGCAGCCAGTGGCAGGCGGCGAAGGAGGGAAACGGGCATGAGGCGTCGTCCTTGGGGAGGGAGGGCGGCGAGGGCGACCTGGCTGGCGCATATGAAAGCAGTGGCTTATCAATATAGCAAGAGCTATATAACGAAGCCGCGGCAATTCGGTGAGGAGCACTCATCCAGGTGGATCATGCGTGTGTTATAACATTACATTAAGCGACCACAACCCTGCCGGTGGTCATGCACGGAGAATGGCGTTGCCGTGTGGCGCAGGGAGACGGGGTCAGAGCCCTTTCCTTTGGAGAGGGATCCGACCCGGGAAGCGGGTTGTCAGCCGCGGCGGAACGCGGCGGGGGTACGCGCGCCGACGATGATCATGCGGATCATCGTGGAGATCTGCTCGACCAGCTCCGGATCCTTCTCCGGCGGCAGGTCCATGGCGGTGGCGCCCATCGCGAACACCAGCCGGGTGATGGCCTTGGCCACCAGTTCCGGCGCATGCAGTACCGCGCCGTCCAATGCAGCCAGGCGCACCAGGTCGTGCTGCAGCTCTTCCTCGAAGTAGTGCAGCTCGCGTTCGACCGCGTGCTTGAAGTCGTCCGAGCCGACCGCGCCCTCGCGCAGCAGCACGTGCAGCAGCTTGTCGTCGGCGCGCAGCTGCTCCATGAAGGTCTCCACCGAGACCCGCACCACGCTGGTGGCGGTGGAGGTGGCACGCTGGCGGGCCTCGCCGATGATGGTGCGCAGCGAGCGGCCGGCCGCATCGATCAGCGCCACGGCCAGTTCGTCCATGTCGCGGAACTGCCGGTAGAAGCTGTTCGGCGCGATGCCGGCCTCACGTGCCACTTCGCGCAGGCTGAGCGTGGACAGGCTGCGGTGCGGCCCGATCAGTTTCAGGGCGGCGGCCAGCAGATCCTCGCGGCTCACCGTACGGCGGGCCGGGCTGTTGGCATCTTCGGGCGTCGACAAGGCGGTGGCAGCGGCCATGGGGGTTCCGGTGGGGCGAGGCTGAATCATACCCAATCCGGTTCAATATACACATGTATACACAGGTGTATGTGCGCCCGTATAGTTCGCCCATGAGCGCTGTCGTCCGTCCGTCCCTGTTCTCTCCTTACCGCTGGGTCTCGCCGTCGCTGTTCGATTTCTGGGCGGGCCAGCTCAATCCCCTGTGGACCCTGCGGGAGCCGGTGGCCCGCCTGGTCCGGCGCGAGCCGGCCGGCGAGGGCGCGGCAACCCTGGTCCTGCGCACCAACCGGCACTGGGCCGGCATGCGCGCTGGCCAGCACGTCACCCTGGGCGTGGAGATTGAAGGGCGCCTGTGGCAGCGCAGCTACAGCCCCACCGCACTTGGCCCGCGCGAGCTGGCGATCACCGTCAAGGCGGTCGACGGCGGCCGGGTCAGCCAGCACCTGGTCAACCATGCGCAGGCGGGCGAGCTGTTCCGCCTCGATGCCGCCTTCGGTGAATTCCATATGCCGGCCGCGGCGCCGGTGCTGCTGCTGGCGGCCGGCAGTGGCATCACGCCGATGCGTAGCCTGTTGCGCGAAGCCTGCCAACGCCCGCTGGCCGCCCCCGTGGATCTGTTCTACTGGGAGCGCAGCGCTGCCCACCTGCAGTTCCGTGATGAGCTGCAGGCATTGGCCGCCAGCCAGCCGAACCTGCGTGTGCACCTGCTGACCACCCGCGAAGGCGATGTACCCGCCGCACGCATCGATGCCCACGACCTGCAGGTGGCCGGCGATGACACCCCGCTGGCGCAGCGCCATGTACTGGCCTGTGGCCCGGATGGATTCGTTGCCGCCGCGCGCGAACGCCTGGCGAACCAGGTCGCCGGTTTCCAGGCAGAAGCGTTCACTCCGCCGGCACCGCTGCGTGACGCCAGCAGTGAAGGGCAGGTAGTGCTGACACTGGCGCGCAGTGGCCGCCAGCTGAGCGTGCCGCGTGGCAGCTCGTTGCTGGAAAGCCTGGAAGCGCATGGCATCAAGCCCAAGCATGGCTGCCGCATGGGCATCTGCAACACCTGCAGCTGTGACCGCGTCAGTGGCGCCACCCGCCACCTGCGCACTGGCGACCTGCAGTCCGAATCGGCACAGCCGGTGCGGATCTGCGTGAGCGCACCGACCACCGACCTGACCCTGGATCTCTGAGGACGCCTGCCATGACCCGCGCTACCGACCGTGCCCTGAGTACTGCCGAGATGCATGCCTTCGGTGAGGAACTCGACGCGATCCGCGACCGTGTGATCGGCAGCCTCGGCGCCTCCGATACCCGCTACATCCGTCGCGTGGCCGCTGCCGTGCGCTGGTTCGGCGTGGGGGGCCGTGGCCTGCTGTTCCTGGCGGCGTTCTCGCCGCTGTTCTGGATGCCGCTGCTGTGGCCGGCCGCGATCACCGGCACGCTGCTGCTGGCGCTGTCGAAGATCCTGGAGAACATGGAGCTGGGCCACAACGTCATGCACGGCCAGTTCGACTGGACCGGCGACCCCAAGCTCAACGGCAACACCTACGAGTGGGACATCGTTGCCACCGCCGACAACTGGCGCAAGACCCACAATTTCCGCCACCACACCTACACCAACGTGCGTGGCATGGACGATGACATCGGTTATGGCCTGCTGCGCATCTTCCCGGAGCAGCGCTGGAAGCCGTTCTACCTGCTGCAGCCGATCATCGCGCCGATCTTCGCGCTGCTGTTCCAGTGGGGCGTGGCCGCGCAGGACCTGCGCCTGGGCCGCTGGCTGAAGGGCCGCATGAGTGCCCGTGCGATGTGGCTGCAGACCCGCCCGGTGGCGCGCAAGATGCTGCGCCAGGTGCTGAAGGACTACGTGTTCTTCCCGCTGCTGGCCGGCCCGTTCTTCCTCACCGTGATGCTGGGCAACCTGGTGGCCAACGGCCTGCGCAACATCTGGACCTACGTGATCATCTTCTGCGGCCACTTCACCGCCGAATCGGAAACCTTCCCGAAGGAATGCCTGCGCAATGAATCGCGCGGCCACTGGTACCTGCGCCAGCTGCGCGGTTCGTCCAACATCAGCGGCGGCTTCCTGATCAACGTGCTTTCGGGCAACCTCAGCCACCAGATCGAGCACCACTTCTACCCGGACCTGCCGGCCAACCGCTACGCGGCCATCGCCAAGGAAGTGAAGGACATCTGCCGCCGTTACGGCCAGCACTACAACAACGGCTCGCTGCCGCGCCAGTTCGGCCAGGTGGTCTGGCGCATCCTGCGCCACGCATTCCCGAGCAAGCCGCGCCGCCTGCCGATGTCGGACATCATGTCCGCACCGGCATCGGCCAACGCGGGCTGATCGACTCAGCCCGCTTTCGCCAGGTCCGCCTGCTCGCGGTCCAGGCGCCGCAGGAACACCTGCATTTCCTTGCGTGCCTGCTGGTCGCCCTTGCTGCCGGCCACGCTCAGCCCGCGCTGCCATGCTTCGCGCGCGGCCTGCGGCTGGCCACTGGCCAGCCAGGCCTTGCCGAGCAGCTTCCACGCCGCTGAATACTGCGGATCAAGCACCACGCAACGGCCAAGATGGGTCGCCGCACGCACCGGGTTGCCGGCATCCAGCCAGCCTTTGCCCAGGCCGAAGCGCAGCAGCGCGCCGTCCTTGCCGGCGGCGAGCATGCATTCCAGAGCCTCGATGTTCATCCGCGCACCTCCACCAGCAGTTCGGCCGGTCCGGGCTGGAAACGGCCGCGATGGAACAGCAGCGGCGCACCGCCGTTCTCGTGTACCTCGATGATGCGACCGGCCAGCAGCAGGTGATCACCCACCGGCCACTGCGCGTGGCGGGTACAGGTGAGATGGGCCACCGCACCGGCGATGCGCGGTGGTGCGTCTTCGTCGTCGTCCAGCAGTGGCAGGTCGTCGAAGCGGTTGCGTACCTGCGGATCGGCGAAGCGCCGTGCCAGTGCTTCCTGGTCGGCCGCCAGCACGCTGATCGCAAAGCGGGTGGCGCGCTGTAAGGTGGACAGGCTCTGCGCGTGCAGCGCCAGGTTCCACAACACCAGCGGCGGCTGCAGCGACACCGGCACGAACGAGTTGATGGTCAGGCCGACCGGTTTTCCCTGCGCATCGCGTGCGCAGACGATGGCGACGCCGGTCGGGAAATGGCCGAGCAGCCGCCGCAATGCACGCGGCGGCATCTCGACCGACGGCACCGGGGCCGGAGCGGGGAAGACCCCCGCCCACGGCCCGGCGTACGGCAGTGTCTCGCCGCTCATGAGGCCCGGGCCTGGCGGTAGCGCCGGCCGACCTCGGCCCAGTTGATGATGTTGAAGAAGGCGCCGATGTAGTCCGGGCGACGGTTCTGGTAGTGCAGGTAGTAGGCGTGCTCCCAGACGTCCAGTGCGAGGATCGGGGTATTGCCGGACAGGCCGACGGCTGCACCCATCAGCGGGCTGTCCTGGTTGGCACTGCTTTCCACCTGCAGGCCGCCATCACGATCGCTGGTCAGCCAGGCCCAGCCACTGCCGAAACGGGTCTGCGCAGCCTTGGTGAAGGCGTCCTTGAAGGCGTCGAAACTGCCGAGGTCACGGTCAATGGCCGCGGCCAGCTCGTCATCGGGCGCGCCGCCGTCGGTGCTGAGCACGGTCCAGAACAGGCTGTGGTTGGCGTGGCCGCCGCCGTTGTTGCGGACCGCGCCGCGCTGCGCCTCGGGCACGGCATCGAGGTTGGCGATCAGCGCCTCGACCGGTTGTTCGGCGATGCCGGCCTGCTCGATGGCGGCATTGAGGTTGTTGACGTAGGTCTGGTGGTGCTTGCTGTGATGGATTTCCATCGTGCGTGCATCGAAATGCGGCTCGAGGGCGTCATAGGCGTAGGGGAGCGGGGGAAGCGAGTACGACATCGAAGCAATCTCCGTGGGGAAGGCCAGGGGGTTGGCCGTGCGGAGATCGTTATCGCACCTCAACATTGGTTTAGGTCAATAGATCAAGAGGTCAAGACGGAGGCATGGTAGTGCCGGCCGCTGGCCGGCATTCAGCGACGGTCGGGTTGCCGGCCAGCGGCCGGCACTACCAGAACCCGCTTTCCGAACCCTCACCGGCGCGCTGATGCGCTGCCCGCGCTCGCAGGAAACTGTCAGGAGGGGGCGGGGGCCGCTGGACAGGACCGTTGGCGCCAAGGATGGCGCCATCGAGCACCATGGAGGGGCTTTTGCGTGTCCTGGCCAGCGGCCCCCGCCCCCTCCCACACGGATCAACAAAAGCGCCGGCCGGCGAACCAGCCGCCAGCGCTTTCATCAACTCAACCACTCCTTGCACGCGCCATCCACCTGCTCGCCGCACGCCTGCTGCATTCGCTGCTGCAACCGCGCCAGCGTCTCCGCGCCCTGGTGCTTGCTGCTCCACGCCTTCAACTGCCCGGCCAGGCGCTCGAAGCGCTGGCGGGTGCGCTGGTGGTAGCCCGAAGGCTGTGCTTCCAGTTCGGCGATCAGCGAGGCGGTGGCCTGCTCGATGCGCGGCGCATCGTCCGGCGCCAGCCGCAGCAACCCTTCCACGTACAGCACGCCCCACTGCACGCGCGTCGCGGGGCCCTGCGCACCATCGTAGGCGCGCTTCAGCCACTCCAGCGCCCCGGCGGTGTCGCCACGCTGCTCGGCCAGTTCGGCCAGCTCGGGCATGTAGTAGTACGGCTGCTCGCTGCGCTTCAGTTCGGCCAGTAGCAGGGCCTCGGCACCGGCGTCGTCACCGACCTCGCGCAATGCGTACACCGCGCTGCTGATCGTGGCCTGGCGTGCATGCGCATCGGTGGCGGCGGCATCGGCCGCGGCCACGCGCTGCTTGACCCGGTCCACGAGTGCTGCCGGCAACGCGCCCTTCGGTTGTTGCTGGCGGGCCAGCGAGACTTCGGTCAACGCGCGCGACAACGCATCGTCGGCGCGGTCGCCGCGTTCGGCATCTGCCCGCTCCAGTGCAACCAGCAGCTGCTGCCCCAGCGTGTTGGACGTGGCCGGGCCCGCGCTGGCCCGCTTCACGAGCTTGGCGCCGGCATAGCCCAGCAGCTCGCGGTTGCGACGCACCTCTGCAGGTTGCGCCAGCACGGCCTGCAGCAGCTCGCGCACTTCGGTGGGCGAGGCATCGGGCTTTTCGGCTGTAGCCAGGGCCAGCAGCGCGAAACGGCGCTGCAGGGCGGCGTCGGGTGCGGCCTTGGACAGCTGGCGCAGCACGTCCTGGCTGTTGCGCTCGCCGGCCAGGCGGTTGGCGTCGACCTCCCAGCCGTAGTCGCCCAGCACCTGCCAGTCTTCGGCGGCCAGTCGGTCCGGCGTTGCCAACGCGGTGGCCAGGGTGGCAGCAACAGCACTGCGGCGGCCTGCGGCCACGGTCAGGGCCCGGGTCAGTTCGGCGGCGTCATTGCCACCGGCGACGCGGGTGATTTCGTTGCGTTGCGGGTCCAGCACGATCAGCGTCGGGTAGCCGCGTACGCCGAAGCGCTCGCCCCAGGCCTGCGCACCTTCCTCGTCGCCATCCAGGTAGACCGGCACGAACTTGCTGGTCAGCGCGATGAACGCCGGGTCCTTGAACAGGCCGGCCTTGAGCTGGTTGCACGGCGGGCACCAGACCGCGCCCCAGTACAGCAGCACCGGCTTGCCGCTGTCGGCGGCCTCGGCGAAGGCATCGTCGACGTCACCCTGGCGCCAGGCGATGGAGCTGGCCGGCGCGGGCGCCTCGGCGGAACTGGCGGTGGAAACCGGAGCCGGAGTGCAGGCGCTCAGCGCCGAAGCCAGCAGCAACACGGAAAGCGCGACGCGCATCGGCAGCATCTCGAAGGGCGGGGTGACAGGCCATTGTAGGAACGGCCGGCGCAGGTGCTGATTCAGTTTGCTTATATCGGACACGCTGCAGGGAATGTGGGCCGGAGGTCAATGTGGACCAGGGGCTGCCCCTGCCGAAGGCGGCGCCGCCCGCACCATCTGCTGGTACACCAGCCCGTTGAACTCGCCGACCTCGCCATCCAGCAGGAAGCCATAGCGCAGGTAGGTCGGCACCGCATTGAGCGAGGCACGCACGGTCAGCACCGGTTCGCGCACCTGCGGCAGCACCGCCTCGAACAGCGCATGGCCGATGCCCTGGCCCTGGCAGGCGGGATCGACGAACAGCATCGCCAGGTGCCGGCCCTCCTTCAGTTCGACCACGCCGACCACGCGTGCATCCTGCTCGGCCACCAGGATGTGGTTGTCACCCTGCAGGCGCGCAGCGAACGCATCGGCTGCAGCGACACTGCCGAAGGTGGCGATGCCGGCCGCGCCGAGCGACGGCGCCACTGCCTCGTTGAACGCGGCCAGGCACACCGCACTGATCGCAGGCAGGTCATCGGCATGAGCGGGGCGGATCTTCGGCATGCAGCGTTCTTCCTGTGGTGTGTGGCGTGTCATTGTCGCCGGGTACCTGCACGCTAAGCTGGTGGCATGAGTGAATTCAATCCCGCCTACACCTCGTTGTTTCCGCAACAGGGACTGAGCCTGGGCCTGATGACGCCCGTTGCGGCGCATGGGCTGGCCGATCCGCGCGAGGCGCGGCGCATCGCACGGCTGGCCGACGATCTTGGCTTCGCTGCGTTGTGGACGCGCGACGTGCCGCTGATGGTCCCGCAGGGACCAGACGCAACAGCGAGTGCGCTGGACGATCCGTTCCTGTGGCTGGGCATGCTGGCGGCCGCGACCGGGCGCATCGTGGTCGGCAGCGCAGCCATCGTGCTGCCGTTGCGCCAGCCGCTGCAGGTGGCGAAGTCGGCACTGAGCCTGGACCGGATCAGTGGCGGGCGCTTCGTGCTGGGCCTGGGTTCGGGTGACCGCCCGGAGGAGTTCGCCGCGTTCGGCGAGGACCTGGAGGGCAGGGCGGCGACCTTCCGTGATCGTTGGTCGTTGCTGCGCGCGGCGCTGTCCCCCGATACGAACGAACGGGCGACCGTGCTGCAGGCGACCGGTGGCTTCGATGTGCTGCCCGCGCCGGCCACGCGCATCCCGATGCTGGTGGTGGGCACGGCACGGCAGAGCCTGCAGTGGATCGCGCGCGAAGGCGAGGGCTGGGCCACCTATCACCGCGAGGAAGCTGCGCAGGAGGGGCGGATCGGCCTGTGGCAGCAGGCGCTGGTGCAGCGTGGTGGGCCAGGCAAGCCGTTCGTGCAGTCGATGCTGCTGGACCTGCAGGCCGATCCGCAGGCGCCGGCCGAGCCGCTGCCGCTGGGCCTGAAGGTCGGCCGCGATGGCCTGCGTGACTACCTGCTGCGCGTGCATGCGCAGGGCGTGGCGCATGTGATGTTCAATCTGGTCGACAACGGGCGGCCGATGGATGAAGTGCTGCGCGAGATCGGTGAGCAGGTTCTGCCGGTGGTATCCGCGCACCGACTGTAGAGTCGAGCCATGCTCGACTGCTTCTGTGCGATATGCCGAATCAACGGCAGTCGAGCATGGCTCGACTCTACAGAGAGCGTGCATCTGCGTATCATTCGCATTGGATATCCAGATGCCGGAGCCCCGCGTGACCCAACGTTCCCCCATGCACCCGACCGGACGGCTGTTCGCGGCGGTCGCTTTCATCGAGGCCGTGACCTGGGCCGGCCTGCTCATCGGCATGTGGATGAAGTACGGCCCGATGGCCAACGTGGCACTGGTCAAGCTGTTCGGGCCCCTGCACGGCGTGGCCTTCCTGGTCTACGTGGCGGTCACCCTGTTCGCGGCGGTGCGCCTGCGTTGGCCGTGGTGGGCGAGTGCGCTGGCGCTGCTGGCGGCCATTCCGCCGCTGGTGACGCTGCCGCTGGAATGGTGGTTCAAGCGCCGTGGCCTGTTGGGCCTGCGCGCAGCGCGCTGAAGTCGCTGTTGCGTGCCCGTTCAAGAGAATGGGTATCAAATGCAAATACGAGCCGTTATCATTTGAGGGTGGCGTCCGGTCCTGAACAGGGCCGGCGCCAGGCAGGGCGCAGGTGCGCCCGGCGATCCCTCCCCGTTACGGCTGGTGTTCCATGCACGCACGTCCCGTCGTTCCCGGCTTGCCGGCGCTGGTGTTGGCCGCCCTGATCGGCACCATGGCGATGATGTCCTTCGTCGCCGTGATCGGCCCGGTGGTCCGCCTGCTCGGTCTGTCCGAGTGGCACGCCGGACTGTCGGTGACCGCTGCCGGCGTGCTTTGGATGCTGGCGGCCCGTCCGTGGGGCCAGCTCAGCGACCGCATCGGCCGCAAGCGCGTGCTGATGCTGGCGATGAGCGCGTACACCGTGGTCTACATCGCGCTGGCGGTGTTCATCGACGTCGCCCTGCAGACGGTGCCGCCGGTACTGGTATCGGTGCTGGTGCTGGTCGGTGCGCGTGGCCTGATCGGCCTGTTCTACGCAGCGGTGCCGCCTACCGCTGCCGCGCTGATTGCCGACAAGGCGCCGACCGGGCAGCGCGCCCGCTTCCTCGCCCGTCTGGGCAGTGCCAACGCGCTGGGCATGGTGCTCGGTCCGGCCGCTGCCGGCTGGCTGGCCTATACCAATCTTTCGCTGGCGCTGTATGTGGCCGCGTTGCTGCCGTTGCTGGCACTGGCATTGCTGGCTTGGCGGCTGCCAGCGACGCCGCCGGTGGTGGGGGCTTCCGCGCAGCGCCGCGCGCCGATGAGCCGTCTCGACCCACGCCTGCGCCTGCCGCAGCTGGCGGCGTTCATCGCAATGGTCTCGGTGACCATCGCGCAGGTGACGGTGGGCTTTTTCGCGATTGATCGCCTTGGCCTGGATGCGGCCGCCGGTGCACGCATGGCCGGCATCGCGCTGACCGCGGTCGGTGTCGGCCTGATCCTGGCGCAGGCGCTGGTGATGAAGCTGGACGTGCATCCTCGCCGCTGGATCATCCTCGGCGCCGTGATTTCCGGCATCGGCTTTGCCTCGGTGGCGGGCGTGCAGCAGGCCTGGCAGTTGCCGGCGGCGTACGCGCTGGCCGCATTCGGCATGGGCTTCGTGTTCCCCTCGTTCCAGGCGCTGGCCGCCGACGCGGTGGAAGCGCACGAGCAGGGTGCCGCCGCTGGCACCGTTGCGGCCGCGCAGGGACTGGGCATGGTGGCCGGCCCGATGCTCGGCACGCTGTTGTATCGCGGCGGGCCCAGCCTGCCATATCTGCTGGTCGGCGCACTGTTGCTGTTGCTGTGCGCGCTGGCCGCAGCGCATCGGATGAAGGAGACCCCATGAACGATTCCCTGATGCAGGGTGCGTGGCCGGAGGCTGCGCCGGCCGCGCTGGAAAACACCGACGATGCGTCGCTGTTCCTGCTGCAGCATGCCGGCCAGCACGTGCACGCACGTGGTTGCCGGGCCGCGCTGCCGAGTGGCGCCCTGGCGACCCTGGCTGAGCGGGTTGCGGCGTTCTTTGCCCAGCAGCGTGGCGGCCCGGGGCTGCTGGTCGGTGCGGTGCCGTTCGAGCCGCGTGCCGACGATGCGTTGTACCAGCCCGAGCGCCTGTTGCCGGCCCTGCCGTTGCAGCCGCAGGCGGCACCGGCGCTGCAGGGCGCGCTGCAGGCGGAGCCCGCAGCGCAGGACTATGCCGCTGCGGTTGCCGCGGCAGTGAAGGCGTTGCGCGCGCCCGACCAGGACCTGCACAAGGTGGTGCTGGCGCGCAGCCTGTTGGCACGCACCCGCATGGCGTTGTCTCCGGAGGTGCTGCTGGCGCGGTTGGGCGCGGATCCCTCGGTGGCCACCTATGCGGTGCCGCTGCCGGTCGAACTGGGGCAGGCCCCGGCCTGGCTGGTCGGCGCTACACCGGAACTGCTGCTGCGCAAGCGCGGCGCGGAGCTGTTGTCGCATCCGCTGGCCGGGTCCGCACGCCGCAGTGCCGATGCCGCCGAGGACGAGCGTGCAGCGCAGGCATTGCTGGCTTCAACCAAGGACCATGACGAGCACCGCCATGTGGTCGAAGCCATCGTCGAGGGCCTGGCACCGTATTGCAGCCACGTCGATGCGCAGCCGCGCCCGGCACTGCATGCCACCGCCAGCATGTGGCATCTGGGCACCCGCATCCATGCCACCCTGAAGGATCCGCAGAGATCGGCGGCCGAGCTGTTGGCGCAGCTGCATCCCACCCCGGCGGTCTGCGGTACGCCGCGGTTGGCGGCATTGCAGCGCATCCGCGAACTGGAGCCGGTGCCGCGTGGCTTCTATGCCGGCGCGGTCGGCTGGCTGGATGCGCAAGGGGATGGCGACTGGTACGTGGCGATCCGCTGCGCACGCCTGCAGGGTACGCAGCTGCGCCTGTACGCCGGCGCCGGCATCGTCGCTGAGTCGCAGCCCGAGGCCGAGGTGGCCGAGACCGCAGCGAAGTTCGCTGCCTTGTTGAACGCGCTGGGTGTCCATGAATCCGCGCCCGCCATCGAGCCTGCTGCATGAACACGCCTACCGTTTCTTCCCGCCTGCCACTGCAGCAGGTGTGGCCTGATGACCTGATGGCGCGCTATCGCGAGGCGGGCCACTGGCGCGGCGAGACCTTCCCTGCGTTCCTGCGCGAGCGTGCGGAATGCTACGCGGATGACATCGCGGTGGTCGCTGGCGATGTGCGCCTGAGCTATGCGCAGCTGTGGCACGAAGCCGGTCGCATCGGTGCCGGCCTGCTGGCGCTCGGCCTGCAGCCCGGTGAGCGGGTGCTGGTACAGCTGGGCAACACCGCCGGATTCATCACCACCATCTGCGGGCTGTTCCGCGCCGGCCTGGTGCCGGTGTACGCGCTGCCTGCACACCGCATCACCGAGCTGGTGCATTTCGCCAACAAGGCCGAAGCCAGTGCCTACATCACTACCGACCTGCACGATGGCTTTGATCATCGCGGGCTGGCGCGGGCGCTGCAGGCCGAGGTGCCGGCACTGCGCCAGGTGGTCATCGATGGCGATGCGGCGGAGTTCACCGCGCTGGAGGCGCTGCAGGGAGACCGCAGCCAGCTGCCGGCCGACCCGGATCCGCAGTCGGTGGCGTTCCTGCAGATTTCCGGCGGCAGCACCGGGTTGTCCAAGCTGATTCCGCGCACCCACGACGACTACATCTATTCGTTCCGTGCCAGCAATGACCTCTGCGGCATCGACCGCGACAGCGTCTACCTGGTCGCGCTGCCGGCCGCGCACAATTTTCCGATGAGCTCGCCCGGTTTCTTCGGCGCGCTGTATGCCGGTGCCCGCGTGGTGCTCAGCCCGGGCCCGGGACCGGATGCGGCCTTCCCGCTGATCGCCCGCGAACGGGTGACCTGCTGCGGGCTGGTGCCGCCGCTGGCGTTGCTGTGGGCACAGGCCGCGGCTACGAGCAAGCACGACCTGTCCAGCCTGCAGGTACTGCAGGTAGGTGGCGCCAAACTGGTGCCGGAAGCCGCACGGCGGGTGATCGATGGCCTTGGCTGCACGCTGCAGCAGGTGTTCGGCATGGCCGAAGGCCTGGTCAACTACACGCGCCTGGATGATCCGGAGGAACTGATCGTGGCCTGCCAGGGCCGGCCGATCAGCCCGGATGACGAAGTGCGCGTGGTCGATGACCATGACCAGCCGGTGGCCGAAGGCGAGGTGGGACATCTGCTCACCCGTGGCCCGTACACCATCCGTGGCTACCACAACGATGCGGTGGCCAATGCGCGCTCGTTCACCGACGACGGCTTCTATCGCACCGGCGACCGCGTGCAGCAGCTGCCCGGTGGCTACCTGGTGGTGCAGGGCCGTGCCGGTGACCACATCAACCGGGCCGGTGAGAAGATTTCCGCCGAGGAGATCGAAGACCATCTGCTGGCGCACCCCGGCGTGTTCGACGCCGCCGTGGTCTCCATTCCCGACGAGTATCTGGGCGAGCGCAGCTGCGCCTTCGTGATCCAGCAGGGCGAGCCGCTCAAAGCGCCGGCCCTGAAGTCCTGGATGCGCGGTCGCGGCCTGGCCGCCTTCAAGGTGCCGGACCAGGTCGTGTTCGTCGACAGTTTCGATACCACTGCGGTCGGCAAGATCAGCCGCCGCGAACTGCGCGCGCAGCTGCGCGCGCGTCATCTGCAACAGACAGGAGGAACGCGCTGATGGCGCTGCCCCGTATCACCGATTACCCCTTGCCGACCGCCGCCGAACTGCCGCAGGCCCGTGGCCCGTGGCGCCCGCAGCGCGATCGAATTGCGCTGCTGGTGCATGACATGCAGCGCTACTTCCTGGCCGCATTCGACGCCGGCAGTGCGCCGCTGCGGCCGGCGGTGGACAATATCGTGCGCCTGCTGGCGCATTGCCGCGCGCACGGCATTCCGGTGTTCTACACCGCCCAGCATGGCGACCAGGATCGCCGTGACCGTGGCCTGCAGGCCGACCTGTGGGGGCCGGGCATGCGCCGCAGCGCCGACCATGAACCGATCATCGAGGCGCTGGCACCGCAGCCGGGTGAGCACGTGCTGGTGAAGCACCGCTACAGCGCGTTCCAGCGCAGCAACCTGGAGACGCTGATGCGGGTACGTGGGCGCGACCAGCTGCTGGTGACCGGCGTGTACGCCCATATCGGCTGCACCGCGACCGTGGTGGAGGCGTTCCAGCGTGATATCGAGGCCTTCATTGCCGCCGATGCGGTGGCGGACTTCTCGCGTGCCGATCACGATCAGGCGCTGCATTGGATCGCGCGCACCAGCGGGGTGCCGATGACCACCGACCAGCTGCTGGAGGTGCTGTGATGGTTGCCACGGCTGATGTGCTGGATCTGGAGCGGATGCGTGCCGATGTGGCGCGGGTGCTGGAGTGCACCCCGGCCGAGATCGGTGACGACGACAACCTGATCGACCTGGATCTGGACTCGATGCGCATGCTCGGCCTGGTCCTGGCCTGGGGTAACACTGGGTTGCCGCTGGAGTTCTCGCAGCTGGCCGAGCACACCACGCTGCGCCAGTGGTGGGGTGTGGTGCAGACGCTGCAGGCCGCGCAGAACGCATGAACGCCGCCGCGCTGGCCACGCCGGTGGCACTGACCGAGGCCCAGGCTGGACTGTGGTTCGCACAGCGGCTGGCACCGGACAATCCGTCGTTCAATACCGCACATGCGGTGTGGATCGACGGTCCGCTGGATGTGGCCGCGTTCGTCGCCGCGGCGGACCAGGCTGCGGATGAGGCCCAGGCCTTGGCACTGCGCTTTGCCGAGGGGGCCGACGGCCAGCCGCTGCAGTGGCATGACCCGGCGCATGTGCCGCGGCTTTCGGTGCGTGATGTTTCTGCCGAGGCGGATCCCGCCGCTGCGGCCCGCAGCCTGATGCAGGCCGACCGCCTCAGCGCGGTCGATCCGACCCGCGACCGGATCAGCCAGCAGGTGTTGTTCGATCTGGGCGGACAGCGCTGGGTCTGGTACCTGCGCGTGCATCATCTGGCGGCCGACGGGTATGGCATGGCGCTCTTCGCTGATCGGGTGTGCGCGTTGCATGCCGGCCGCATGAGTGAGCCATTGCCAGGACTGTCCGGTGTGCTCGCGGATGATGCCGCCTACCGTGCCGATCCGCGCCGTACGCAGGCCGGCCACTGGTGGCGCGAGTACATGCAGGGCGCACCGGCAGGCGTAGGCCTGGCGGGTACCGTGGCGGCCAGCGACGATGCGCTGCGCTGGGTGCAGCCGCTGGATGCGGGGTTCCGGGAGCAGCTGCTGCAGGCCTCGGTGCGCTGGTTGCAGCCGTGGCCGGATGTACTGGCCGCGCTCGCCGCCGAGTATCTGCGACGGATGAGCGCTGCCGATGAAGTGGTGCTGGGCGTGCCTTACATGGGGCGGCTTGGCAACGCGTCCGCCCGTGTGCCTGCAATGGTGATGAACGTGCTGCCGCTGCGGGTGGCGGCCGGCGAGTGCAGTGTCGAGGCGTTTACCCGGGCATTGGGCCGGCAACTCAGCCAGGGCCGCAAGCACGGTCGTTATCGTGGCGAGCAGTTGCGCCGTGACCTGGGCCTGGTGGGCGCGCAGCAACGGCTGCATGGTCCGCTGGTGAATGTGCAGCCGTTCTACAAGCCGCTTGCGCTGACCGGCGTGCAGGCAACGCTGGAGGTGCTGTGTACCGGGCCGGTGGATGACCTGACGCTGGGCTTCCGTGGCGACGGCCAGCACCTGCTGGATCTGGAGATCGAGGGCAACCCTGCGCTCTACAGTCGCGAGGATGTGCAGGCGCACGCAGCGCGGCTGCTGCATTTCGTGTCGGCGGCGCTGGAGGCTGAAGACATCGCGGCGGTGCCGCTGGCCACCGGCGAAGAAACGCAGCAGGTAGTGCACGGTTTCAATGCCACCGTGCATGCACTGCCGCAGACCACGCTGGTTGAGCTGCTGCAACAGGGCATGGACCGCGATCCACACGCACCCGCGCTGGTGTTCGGCGATGCTGCGTTGGACTACGCAACGCTGGAAGCACGTAGCTTCGCACTGGCCGCGCAGCTGCGCGCGATGGGCGTCGGCCCGGGCAGTGTGGTGGCAGTGGCATTGCCGCGCTCGCTGGAACTGGTGATCGCGCTGGTGGCGGTGCTGCGCGCGGGCGCCGCCTACCTGCCGCTGGATCTGGCGCATCCTGACGAACGCCTTGCCCGCATCCTGGCCTCGGCGCAACCGTCCTGCGTGCTGGCAGCGGCGGACGTGCAGCCGCGACTGGCCGGGGTGCCGGTGCTTGCCCCTGAGCAATGGACCGCGTTGAGTTTCGCAGCGCCGTGGGCCGATCCGGCGCCCAGCGATGCAGCCTATGTGATCTATACCTCCGGTTCGACCGGCGAGCCGAAGGGCGTGGTCATCGAGCACCGTGCCATCGTCAATCGCCTGTTGTGGATGCGCGAGCACTACGGTGTGCGCGCAGATGACCGCGTGCTGCAGAAGACGCCAGCCACCTTCGATGTCTCGGTCTGGGAATTCTTCCTGCCGCTGCTGTGCGGGTCTACGCTGGTGATCGCCGCGCCGGATGCGCATCGTGATCCGACCGAGCTGGCGCGGCTGATCCGCGATCATGGCATCACCACGGCGCACTTCGTGCCCTCGATGCTGGATGCCTTCCTCGCCGCGCCGGCTTCCGAAGGCCTGCAGCTGCGCCGCGTATTCACCAGTGGCGAGGCGCTGGACGCTTCACTGCGCGACCGCTTCCATGCGCGCGTGCGCGCCGAACTGCACAACCTGTACGGCCCGACCGAAGCCGCGGTGGACGTCAGCTACTGGCCGGCTTCGGCCCAGGACCATTCGCGGCCGGTGCCGATCGGGTTCCCGGTGTGGAATACCCGCTTGTATGTGCTGGACGCGCGGATGCAGCCGGTGCCGGTCGGTGTGGCCGGCGACCTGTACCTGGGCGGCGTGCAGCTGGCGCGTGGCTACCTCGGCCGCGATGATCTGACCGCCGAGCGCTTCCGGGCCGATCCCTTCCTGCCGGGCGAGCGGATCTACCGCACCGGCGACGTGGCGCGCTGGCGCCCCGATGGTGCGGTCGAATACCTCGGCCGCAGCGACCACCAGGTGAAACTGCGCGGCCTGCGCATCGAGCTGGGCGAGATCGAGGCGGCACTGCGCGAGCTGCCGGGCATGGAGCGCGTGGAAGTGCTGCTGCGCCAGGACACGCCGGGCGATGCGCGGCTGGTGGCCTATGTGCCAGCGGCGCTTGCCGATGCCGTGATGCTGCGCAGCCACCTGGCCACCCGCGTGCCGGACTACATGGTGCCCTCGGCATTTGTTGGTGTGGATCGCTGGCCGGTGACCGCGAACGGCAAGCTCGACCGCAACGCCTTGCCGAAGCCGCCGCAGAACGAGATTGCCGGACTGGCGCCGCGCACGCCGCTGGAGCAGGAGCTGGCCGTGCTGTTCGCCCAGGCGCTGGGCCGCGATGCGCCCGTGGCTGTGGATGCGGACTTCTTCAGCCTCGGCGGCGACTCGCTGTCCGCGGTGCACCTGCTGCTCGCGATCGAGCAGCGCTGGCGCTGCGACCTTGGCCTGGGCGCTTTGTTCGCGCAGCCGACCGTGGCCGCGTTGGCGACGCGCATTGCCGAGCCGCCGGCGCTGGCCGACCACGCGTTGGGGCCGGTGATCTCGTTGGCTGCCACTGATGCTGATGGGCCCACTCCGCTGTTCGTGCTGCACCCGGCCGGTGGCATCGCCTGGAACTACCGCAGCCTGGCGCGCGCGCTGCAGCCGGCACGACCGGTGTACGGCCTGCAGTCGCCCGCGCTGGATCCGAAGCAGCCGTTGCCGTCCAGCATCGAAGCCATGGCCAATGACTATGTGCAGCGCGTGGTTGCGCTGCAGCCGAAGGGACCGGTACATCTGCTGGGCTGGTCGGTGGGCGGCATCCTCGCCCAGGCGATGGCGGTGCGCCTGCATGAAATCGGGCGTGAAGTCGGTGAACTGGTGCTGCTGGACGCCTACCCCAGCGAATGCTGGCGGGCCGAACCGGAACCCGATGCCATCGCCGCATTGCGCGCACTGCTGGCGATTGCCGGCCATGACCCGGACGCGCATCCGGAGCTGGACAGCCGCGAACGCATTCTCGGCTTCCTGCGTCGCGGTGGTAGTGCGCTCGGCAGCCTGCCGGACGTGGTGCTCGATGGCGTGGTGCGCGCAGTGACTGGCACCAACCGGCTGATCCGCGAACACATCCACCGTCCGTTCGACGGCACGCTGGTGCACGTCCGCGCTGGCCGGGACCATCAGGCGCGGCCACAGTTGCAGTCGGCACTGTGGCGCGCGCACGCACGCAAGGTGCAGGCGCTGGAACTGCCGTTCCTGCATGCCGAGCTGACCGGGCGCGATGCGGTGGCGCAGCTGGCGCCGTGGCTGTCGGCGCGCCTGCGCCACTGGGATGAGCAACAGGAGATCGCAACATGCAGTTGACCGGCTTTGAAGGTCGCGTGGCACTGGTGACCGGCGCCGCCGGCGGCATCGGCGAGGCACTGGTACGGCTGTTGGCCGAGGCCGGCTGCACGGTGGTGGCAACCGACCGCGAGGCGCCCGTGATAATGGATGCACGTGTGCAGGCGTTTGCGCTCGACGTGACCGACAGCGTGGCAGTGGATGCACTGGTGGATCGTGTAGAAGCCAGCATTGGGCCAATTTGCCTTGCCGCCAGCGTGGCGGGCGTCCTGCATGTGGGAGCTGTTACGGAGACCACCGAAGGCGATTGGCGCCGGGTGTTCGCGGTCAATGCCGACGGTGTGTTCCATGTTGGCCGTGCGCTGGCGCGGGTGATGTCACCGCGAGGCCAGGGCGCGATCGTCACCGTCAGTTCGAATGCCGCCGGCGTGCCGCGGCACGGCATGGCCGCCTATGCCGCGTCCAAGGCCGCCGCCACGATGTTCACCCGCTGCCTCGGGCTGGAGCTGGCGCCGCTGGGTATCCGCTGCAACATCGTCGCCCCGGGCTCAACGCTGACCCCGATGCAGACCGCCATGTGGCAGGACGAGCATGGCGCAGAGCGGGTGATCGCCGGGAGCCTGGAGACGTACAAGGCCGGCATCCCGCTGCGCAAGCTGGCCACCCCGGAAGACATTGCCCATTCGGTGATGTTCCTGCTCTCCGAGCAGGCTGGGCACGTGGCGATGAGCGACCTGTACGTGGACGGCGGCGCCACCCTGCGCGGTTGAGTCCTGTCGATACCGGCTGGCAATCCATGGTCCCGGTAGGGCCGGCCGCTGGCCGGCAATCCAATTTCCCTGGTAGTGCCGGCCGCTGGCCGGCAACCTCATTCAACTTCAGACAACTCCGAACACCCCTCGAGGCATGGCCTGACGTTCAACGCGCAACGATCGCTCCACCATGGGGCATGAGCAGCCATCGCCTCCGCCTGGGCCGTCGTTCCATTGTCGGTCAGGTCTACGTTCTGACAACGACCACACATCTGCGCCGCCGGCTCTTTGAAAGCGAAGCTGCAGTGGCATGTGTAATCGACCAGTTTCATTACATCGAGCGGCGGGGGCTGGTGCAGTCACTCGCATGGGTCGTCATGCCGGATCACCTCCACTGGATGTTCGAGCTGCGTGCAGCTCACCTTCCAGACATTGCACGCCGAATGAAGTCGTCGAGCGCGCTTGCCCTGAATCGCCTACAGGGTCGTCGAAGTACGATCTGGCAGTCTGGCTACTTCGATCATGCCATGAGGGCGGAGGAGTCGCTCGCGCGGCAAGCCCTGTACATCCTCGGGAATCCGGTGCGCGCTGGTCTTGCTGGGCAGATTGGCGAGTACCCGCATGCGTGGTCGGTCTGGGCGTAATGCCGGCCAGCGGCCGGCACTACCCGTTGCGTTGAGGGCTGAGGAGTCGCTGGCGCGGCAAGCCCTGTACATCCTCGGGAATCCGGTGCGCGCTGGTCTTGCTGGGCAGATTGGCGAGTACCCGCATGCGTGGTCGGTCTGGGCGTAATGCCGGCCAGCGGCCGGCACTACCCGTTGCGTTGAGGGCTGAGGAGTCGCTGGCGCGGCAAGCCCTGTACATCCTCGGGAATCCGGTGCGCGCTGGTCTTGCTGGGCAGATTGGCGAGTACCCGCATGCGTGGTCGGTCTGGGCGTGATGCCGGCCAGCGACCGGCACTACCCGTTGCGTTGAGGGCTGAGAAGTCGCTGGCGCGGCAAGCCCTGTACATCCTCGGGAATCCGGTGCGCGCTGGTCCTGCTGGGCAGATTGGCGAGTACCCGCATGCGTGGTCGGTCTGGGCGTGATGCCGGCCAGCGGCCGGCACTACCCGTTGCGTTGAGGGCTGAGGAGTCGCTGGCGCGGCAAGCTCTGTACATCCTCGGGAATCCGGTGCGCGCTGGTCTTGCTGGGCAGATTGGCGAGTACCCGCATGCGTGGTCGGTCTGGGCGTAATGCCGGCCAGCGGCCGGCACTACCCGTTGCGTTGAGGGCTGAGGAGTCGCTGGCGCGGCAAGCTCTGTACATCCTCGGGAATCCGGTGCGCGCTGGTCTTGCTGGGCAGATTGGCGAGTACCCGCATGCGTGGTCGGTCTGGGCGTAATGCCGGCCAGCGGCCGGCACTACCCGTTGCGTTGAGGGCTGAGGAGTCGCTCGCGCGGCAAGCTCTGTACATCCTCGGGAATCCGGTGCGCGCTGGTCTTGCTGGGCAGATTGGCGAGTACCCGCATGCGTGGTCGGTCTGGGCGTAATGCCGGCCAGCGGCCGGCACTACCCGTTGCGTTGAGGGCTGAGGAGTCGCTGGCGCGGCAAGCTCTGTACATACTCGGGAATCCGGTGCGCGCTGGTCTTGCTGGGCAGATTGGCGAGTACCCGCATGCGTGGTCGGTCTGGGCGTAATGCCGGCCAGCGGCCGGCACTACCAGGCTTTCGAGCGAGACGGTTGCGGCAATGCCCGATGCAGTCAAGGCAGGGTCAGTCGGTAGACCAGCACGCGGTTGTCGTTGTCGTACGGGCTGTCGCAGGGCTGGCCCTGCATGCGGCAGTTGCGGGCGATGAAGTCGTTGTCGTTGCCGATCAGCAGCAGCACGTCGTTCGGATGCTGCGGGTCCAGCGCCGGCAGCACGTCCATGGCTTCCCACTTTTCCGAAAGCAGTCCGGCATGCGGGCCGCGCTTGGTATCCAGGTCCAGCCCGGCACGTGCGAGCTGGGGGCGGTCGAGCAGGTTCAGCAGTTCGTCGCAGCGTGCGGGTACGATGCCTGCCTTCAACGTGGTATCCGCTGGATCAGCCAGCACCGAGGCCGTGCCGGTTTCGTAGGTGCTGCCGGCCAGGTTGCTGGCTTCGGCCACATCCACCAGCAGCACCGACTTGTAGACGATCGGGTCGTCGCCATCCTTGCCCAGGCCGTTGCCATCACGGGCCAGCAGCAGGAAGCGGTGGGCATCCAGTGCGCGCAGCTCGCTCTGCGCGGCGGTGCGGTCCAGTTTGCCCTTGCCGTCGTGCGCATAGGCGGGCAAGGCCATCACGTAATGGCCGATCGGTTGCTGCGGCGTCGGCGAGGCCGTCACGTCGTAGACCAGCACGCGGGTGTTGATGCGCCCGGCCGCATTGCCTTGTGCGCTGTCCTGCAGCGTGGTGCTCTGCAGGGCCACGAACAGTCGGCTGCCGTCGGGCGACAGGCCCATGCCTTCCACGCCCTGGTTGTTGCGGCGGCCGCTCTGCGGTGGCGCAAGGGAACCGAACGCTGGCTTGCCCTCGCGCTGCGGCCTGATCGCGGGCGGTGCCACGATCACGCCCTGCAGCTGACCCTGCGCATCGAAGTAGTAGACGTTGGCGGTGTACTCGTCGCCGATGTAGAAATGGCCATCGGCGGTGAACTGCAGCGACTCGGCATCCAGCGAGACCTTGCCCGCGCCCGCGCCGCTGGCGGGCGAGGGTAGCACCACCTCGCGCTGCGTGATCGTGTGCTCACCCGGGTCGGCACCGGTGAACGGCTGACCGTTGAAGTCCTTCAGCACCACTCCCTTGTCCGGCACCATCGTCAGCGTACCGAGCGCACCGGGCTTTCCCCGGGTAACGTCGATGCGCAGCTGCATGCGCTCCACGCGTCCAGCGTAGTCGTAGAACAGGCCGGCCTCGGGATCGTTGCGGCCGCGGTCGGGCAGGGTCCAGAGCACGCCTTCGTAGCCGCTGGCGGTACGCTTCCAGCTGCCGGGCTGCACCGCCAGCGAAGAGAACGAGCCCAGCGTGTCGCCGAGGAAGTCCACCGTGCCCGCCGGCAGCCGCCCGGCGGCGACCAGGCCTTTATCCACGTAGGTACGACCGCCCAACTGCAGGGTGCGTGGCGGCGTACCACTGGCCTCATGTGGGGCGGAGTATCCGCTGGCGGAGAGGGTGGCCAGCAGCAGGGCGGTCGCGAACATCGGTGGACTCCGGGCGGTCGATCAGAAGCGAAGGTCGATCGTACCGAACACCTGGCGCGGTGCCGAGGCATGGAACACGTACAGCTTGCCGGCCGGGTCGCTGGGCGCGAACACGCTCGAATCCAGGTTGCTGGCGTAGCGCTTGTTGGTCAGGTTGGTCACGTTGAACGACAGGCGCATGCCCTTGGCGAAGCCGACCTGGCCGAAGTCGTAGCCGCCAGCCAGGTCGAACACGGTGAAGCCGCCGAAGCCCTGGTCGTTGGTGTAGGTGTAGAAGCGCTCGCCGGTGTACTTGCCACGCAGGCTGGCGAACCAGCCGTTGTCGCGCCAGGTGATCTCGGTGGCCAGCAGCTGCTTGGGCGTGTCGGTCTGGATCTTGCCCTTGATCTGCTGCTCGACACCGGCCTGTACGTAATTGGAGGCATAGGTCGAACGGTTCAGCGAGGCCGAGGTGTACCAGCTGAAATGCTCGTTCGGGGTCCACAGCACGGTCAGCTCGGCACCGCGGCTGTCGACGCCGCCCACGTTGTAGAAGCGGTTTCCGCAGGTCGGGCCGACCGGCTGGCGCGAGTCACAGGGGTTGTACTGCAGCAGGCGGTTGTCGAAGCGCACGCTGTAGGCCGCGATCGAGGCCTGCAGGGTATCGGTGACGAAGCGGTAGCCGGCTTCGAGTGAGCGCGACTCCTCCGGCTTCAGGTTGCCCTGCGCGTTCCAGGTGGCCTGGCTGACCGCTTGCGGACCGAGCTTGAAGCCGCCCTGGAACATGGCGATGTTCTCGGCATAGCTGGCGAAGAGTTCGTGGTGCTCGTTCAGGCGGAAGTTGGCGCCGATGCTGGGCAGGAAGTTCTTGCTGGCCTTCAACGAACCGGTGGCGAACTGGTTGTTCGAGGTCGGCGAGATCGGCGTCTTCGCGTCGCCCGGCAGTGCCTGTGCATCGGAGGTGGCGTGTGGGCTCTTGGCGCCGAACTCCAGGGTCAGGCGATCATCGAGCAGGCGCCAGGTGTCCTTCAGGAAGAACTGGTGGGTCTTCCAGCGGGTGCGCTGGGCGAACACGCCCACATCGGAGGGCAGGGTATTCATGCCGCTCAGGTCACGCGGGCCGTCCACGGCAGTCTGGTAGCGCTCGGCGCTGCTGGTGTTGCGCTCGTACCAGACGCCGCCTTCGATGCGGTGCGCGCCCAGCTCCCAGTCGAAGGACAGCGTGCCGCCGTCGCGGTCGATGGTATAGATGGTGTTGCGGAAGATGATCGGAATCTCCTGCGCGGTGCCTTTGTTCGACCACGCGCCGCTGTTCCAGTTGTGGCCTTCGCCACGGTCATCGTGGTGGTAGGCCAGGGCGCGCAGGCTGAAGCCATCGGCCAGGAAGAAGTCGCCGGCCAGGTAGTACAGGTTGTCATCGCGCAGGATCTGGCCGGCGGTGAAGGCACCGTCGGCATCCTTGTCCGGGCCGCTGCTGTCGCACTTCTTCGCATTGAAGCTGGCGGTGTTGCAGTAGGCCTTGGCCACCGCCTTGTTCCAGTCCGGCGCGTAGCCGCCCCAGTCCCAGCCCAGGCCGCGCGACATCTCGTCCTTGGACAGGTAGAAGTAGTCGGCCTGGGTGGTGCGCGAGGTATCGACAAAACCGGTGATCTGGCCGCGGCCAAAGTTCCAAACGCCCTTGGCGTTGAACTGCTTGGTGGTGGACTTGTTGTAGGCGGTCTGGTCGTTCCACAGATCGGAGGCGGCATTCATGCCGGAAACATAGCCGGAGAAGCCGTTGTACTCGCCGCTGTCCACGCGCACGAAGGTGCGGCGGTTGGCATCGCTGCCGAAGGTCTGCACCACGCGGCCGCCGAGTTCCTGGGCCGGGCGGTCGGAGGTATAGGAAATCGTGCCGCCGAGGTTGCTGGTGGACGGCGTACCGAGGCTGCCGATGCCCACCGCCAGTTCCGCGCCGGCCATGTTCTCGCTGATCAGCGCACGGTTGATGGTCAGGCCGTTGTAGTTGTTGTACGCACCATCGCCCAGCGGCACACCGTCCAGCGTGTATCCGAGGCGAGTGGAGTTGAAGCCGCGCAGGCTGAGGGTCATCGACTGCTCGTTGGTGCCCAGCGCATCGGCCGACTGCGCGTTGACGCCCGGCAGCAGGTTGAGCGTCTTCTGCAGGCTGGTGCCCGGCGGCAGGATGTCGAGGTTCTCGCGGGTGATGCGCTGCACCTGGCGCGCTTCACCGCTGCCGATCACCGAGACCGCATCGAGGGTGGTGGCGGAGGGCGTGCTGGAGGTCGGGGCAGCATCCTGCGCCCAGGCCGCGGGAGCGAGCGCGATCGACAGCGCAGCGGCCAACAAAGTCTTCGTCATGTTACGGACACTCAGGCAGGCACGAGCCACCGCACGGGCGCGGAGCTCATGGCGTTCAAAAGGGGAGACAACCGATGCGACCGGCGGGCGCTGCAGGCGCCGTGGGTCAACGTGAAAATGGTGCGCTAGACAGATGACTGTCTGGTGACATGTTCAGTTGTTGTGAGGCGCCTACCAGGACGGGTAGTGCCGGCCGCTGGCCGGCAGCCCGATGAACCTGCGGCTATCAATCAATTGCCGGCCAGCGGCCGGCACTACCAATCGGTGTTCAGCGCGGCTTGCGCGTGCGCTTCGGCTTCGCGGTATCGCCGCCGCTGGCGGCGCCATCCTGCAGCGCCTGCAACCAGGACAGGGTGTCCACGTAGTCGATGAAGTGGCGCAGGTAACCGGGGCTGGTTGCCTGCATGGTGTCCAGCATGCGCTGCACCAGCACCGCCGAGTTCAGCGGGCCGCCGTCGGCGGGGGCTTCGGTGCGCAGTGAGCGGCGCACCTGCAGCTCGCTGCGCAGCTCCGACCATTCGCGCTGCACCTGCTGCAGCATCGGCACGTGCGGGTAATGCGGCAGCGAGCGCGACCCCGCATCGAGGTCGCGCACCAGTGCGCGCAGGCCCTCCAGTGCGGGCGGCTTATTGGGCATCCGGGGCCTTGGGCTTGGGAATCGGCGCGATCTCCACGCGACGGTTGCGTGCGCGGCCGTCTTCGCTGGCATTGGAACTGACCGGCTGCTCGCTGCCGAACGCGGCGGCGAACACCGCGTCGGCCGGTACGCCATCGGCGATCAGGGTGCGGGTCACGGTCAGCGATCGCTGTGCGGACAGCTCCCAGTTGTCGGCGAAACGCCGGTTGCCTTCGCGCACCGGCGCGTCATCGGTGAAGCCGCTGACCATCAGGATCTCTTCGCGCGTGCCCAGGTAAGCGGCCAGCGGTGCGGCCAGGCTGCGCAGCAGCTCCTGGCCTTCCGGCTGCAGCTGGTCGGAGTTCAGCGCGAACAACACGCTGCCACTGATGCCGATGCGGCCGTCGACCAGGGTCACGCGACCGGCGGCCAATGGGCCGGCCAGCGCCTGTTCCAGCGTCTGCAGTCGCTTGGCTTCGGCCTGGCGCTGCTTCACTTCCTGGTCCAGCCGCTGCGACAGCTCCAGCTGCACGGCGACCACACCGACCAGTATCAGCACGAACGCACCCAGCAGCACCGACATCAGGTCGCCGAAGGCGGCCCAGATCGGGGCGTGCGAACCGCCGTCGACCTCCAGCTCGTCGCTCATGCGCTGCCGGCCTTGCCGCGGCGCGTGGCCAGCTGCTGCAGTTCTTCCATCACCTGCTTCTGCGACAGCAGGCTGAGGTCGACCACCTCGCGTGCCTGCGCCACGTAGTAGGCCAGCTGCTCGTCGCTGCGGGACAACGAGGCATCCAGTGCGCCGCCGATCTGTTCCAGGCGGCCGGACAACTCGGTGGAGGCGCTGCCGAACTGCGCGACCGCCTCACCGAAGGCGCCGGCCAACTGGCCAACGTCGCCCGCGCTGCCGCTGAGCGCTGCGGCAATGCCATCCAGCTTGCCGGTCTCGGCGGCGATATGGTCGGTGAAGCGGTTGCCGACGCGTTCCAGCAGCTCGGCCGAACCGCCGACCAGCGCGTCCACCGCGGTGCGCTGCTCGTGCGAAGCATGGTTGATCGCATCCAGCAGGGTCTGCACGGTGGCCAGCAGGCGGCCGCGCTCTTCCAGCATCGCGTTGTCGCGCACCAGGCTCTCGGAGAGCGTGCTGCGCAGCTCGTTGATGACGTCGGCGGCGGCCTTCGGCGCAGCGGCGGCGGTCTGCAGCAGGGTGGACACTTCCGCCAACGTGGCGCTGGCCTGGGCGCGACCGTTCTCGCCGATCTGCTGCGCGGTTGCCGCCAGCGTGTCGCAGACCTGCTGCTGCTGGGTGGCCAGGCGTTCGCCGTTGGCCTGCAGGCGCTCGGCCAGATCGGTGGAAACATGCTGCAGGGCATCGCTCCAGCGCTGCAGGCGCTGTTCGTCGCCGGCCTGCAGCTGGGCCTGCAGCGCGGCGTGGGCCTGCTGCAGTTCGGCACTGACCGCATCCCAGCGCGCCTGGCGCTGCTGCTCGCGGCTGTCCAGGCTGGCCTGCAGTTCGGCGTGCGCGGTGGCGGTGGCGGCCTGCGCGGCCTGCCACTGCTGCGAACGCTGCAGTTCGTGATCCTGCAGCAGCGCCTGGCTGGCGCTGTGGTGCTGTTCCAGTGCCTGCAGCAGCGCCTGCGCACGCGCGTCCAGATGCTCGCTGGCGTCCAGCAACGCCTGCTGCTGGCGTTCGACCAGCGCGGTATTCAATGCCTGCTGCTGTTCGGCGGCGGCGCGCCAGGCCTCGGCATTGCCGCTGGCATCGGCCTGCAGGCGCTCGCCGATGCGCGCGACCAGTGCTTCGGCCTGCGTGCCCTGGCCATCGCTGAAGGCCTGCAGGTGCTGACGCAGATCACTCACCAGCGCCTGTTGTGCCTGGGTCTGCTCGTTCACGACCTTGGCCCAGCTGGCTTCGGTGGCGACGCGGCTGCGCTCGAATCCGTCGCTCAGGCCAGACAACTGCTGCTGCACCGCCTGCTCGACACGGGCATGGAGTGCCTCACCATGGTGGGCGAGGCCGGCCAGCGTGGTTTCGGCCATCGGCTGCAGCGCGCCACCGATGGCAGCGGCACTGGCCTCGGCACCTTCGCGCAGCGACTGCTGCAGCGAGACGGCCAGGCGTTCCTGCAGCGCCTGGCTCTGGGTCAGGAACTCGGCCTGGCCGGCCAGCAGACGCTCATTGGCGGCCGCACTGTGCTGTTCGAAGGTGCTGGTCATCGCCTGCAGGCGGTCGACCAGCGCCGGCAGCGCGGCGGACTGTGCCTGCAACAGGCGCAGCGATTCGGCGCGCTGCCAGGCCTGCGAGTAGGGGTGCAGGTCGCCGGCAATGGCACGGTCCAGCTGCTGCACGGCCTGCAGGCGGTCACGGCGCAGCAGCGCCGCCAGCAGGCCGAGCATGGCCGAACTGGCAACACCGGCGATCGAGGTGCCGAACGCCACCGCCAGGCCCTGTACTGGCGACGCCAGCGAACCGCGGATGGCGGCCATGTCGGTTGCGCTCTGCAGGGCCAGGCCGGTGCCGCGCAGGGTGTCCATCATGCCCAGCAGGGTACCGAGCATGCCCAGCAGTACCAGCAGGCCAACCAGGTACGGGGTCAGCACCGGCGCGGGCAGGGCGGTGCGTTCGCCTTCCACGCGCAGACGCACGGCGTTGCGCAGGCCCATCGGCACGCGCTCCAGCCAGGGGGCAAGGCTTTCCTTCGCGCTGGACAGGTCACTCAGTGCGCTGCGCAGGCCGTTGCTGGCCTGGCGGTAGCGGTACAGCTCCACGCCACCGGCGATGTAGCAGGCCGCGATGATCGCCGCCACCGCTGCACCCAGCGGATGCACCGAAACGTAGCCAATGCCGATCCAGCACACGGCCAGCAGGCCGACAAGGAAAACAACGACATGGAAAGCAGTTCTGGACATGGTGTTCCGGTCAGTGGGAGCGCAGGGCGTCTTGCAGCCCTTCGATCGGGTGGAAGCGCAGCTGCAGCTCGGCAAGCAGCAGGGTGCGCATGTCATGGCGGAAGGCCGCGCGCCAGCCGGGCTGGCCGTGCACGCGTTCAAAACGGGCGCCGAGCACCGCCGGCGCAGTGGCCAGCAGGCTGTGCTCGCGCGGGGTGAGGGTCTGTTCCATCACCGCATCGACCTCGGCCAGCCGTGCCAGCTCGGGCGAAACTTGTACCAGCTGGTCGCGCAGGCGGCCGCGCAGTCGCCCGGTGGCGGTCTGGATGGCCTGCTGCAGCACCCGGTAGCGCTGGCGCAGCGAGGCGAAATTGGGTGCGGCGGCGGCTTCGGCCAGGTCCAGCAGGCGCTCGGCCTCGGCATCCTCGCTGATCGAGGCCAGCAGGCTGGCATGGGCCTGGGCGCAGTCGTCCAGCACATCCCGGGCCGCTTCGGCGGCCTCACCCGGCTCGGGCAGGCGCCCGCCCAAGGCCCCGGACAGGGCCACGGCACGGCTCCAGTCCACCCACTGGCCGAGGCGATCGGTCAGGGCGGGACTGCTGGCCGGCATCGCGCCGTCGCTGAGACGGGCGAGCAGGCGGAGGAATTCCGGTCCACCCAGGACCGGCTGCGCTGCTTTCGCCATCAAGGGGTGAGGGGCCAAAAACCGTTGATTTTACAACCAGATGACCCGGCCTGGATGAAGGCGGGGCCGGGGGGAGGGCACCCGCAGGCGCGACAGGGCTTAGAATGTCCGGCTGCACCCATCCGTTTGACCCTTGGAGTACCCAATGACTGTTGCGCAGTTCTACCCGATCGGCACCCCCGGACAGCCTTGGGGCGACGCGGAACGCGCACAGTGGCGGGCCCGCCAGCAGCGCCAGCGCAGCTACCACGACGACGTGGTGGCCGCGCTTGAACGCCTGGACGACAGCTTCGATGTGATCCAGTACGGCCAGCTGGACTACGCGCCGGACCATTACCCGCTGTTCGCCGTGGTCAACCACAACTGGAACCCGGCGCTGCCGACCGCGCTGATCACCGGCGGCGTGCATGGCTATGAGACCAGCGGCGTGCATGGCGCCCTGCAGTTCCTGGAACAGCAGGCCGAGCGTTACCTGGGCCGGTTGAACCTGATCGTGGCGCCGTGCGTCAGCCCGTGGGGCTACGAGCGCATCCAGCGCTGGAACCCGGATGCCATCGACCCGAACCGCAGCTTCCGTGACGGCGGCCAGATCGAGGAAGCCGCCGCGCTGATGCGCTGGGTGGCCGAGCGCAAGCCGAACCTGCTGGTGCACCTGGACCTGCACGAGACCACCGACAGCGACCTGCACGAGTTCGATCCGGCACGCTGCGCCCGCGACGGCAAGCCGTTCGAGCGCGACACCATTCCGGATGGCTTCTATGTGATCGGCAACAGCGAAGACCCGCAGGCCGAGTTCCAGAAGGCGTTGATCACCGCCGTCGCCCCGGTCACCCATATCGCCCCGGCCGACGCCGAGGGCAACCTGGTCGGCCTGCCGCTGCAGTCGCCGGGCGTGGTCTGGGGTGAGTCGCGTTCGATCGGCGCCTGCGCCGGCTTCACCGACGCGCGCTTTGCCACCACCACCGAGGTCTACCCGGACAGCCCGCGCACCAACCCGCAGGAATGCAACGACGCCCAGGTGGCGGCGGTGTGTGCGGGTCTGGATTTCGCCCTGGCCACGCAGTAATACCTCCGTCCAGGGGCGCGCCGGGTCATGCCCGGCGGCTCGGGCGTGAACTAGCCCAGCAGGATCACCCCCCACACCGTGCCGACCATCAGCAGTGCGGTGGTCTGTGCGGCGCTGCCCATGTCCTTGGCGTTCTTGGACAGTGGGTGGTGGTCAAGCGAGATGCGGTCGACCACCGCTTCGATGGCCGAGTTGAGCAGTTCCACCAGCAGGCTGATGAAGCAGACTGCCAGCACCACGGCGCGTTCGACCCGGCTGATGTCGAGCAGGAAGGCGGTGGCGATCAGCAGTGCATGCAGCAGCAACAGCTGCCGGAAGGCCGCTTCGCCACGGAAGGTGGCGATGAAGCCATCGCGCGAATGGATCAGCGTATGGAAGATGCGGCGAATCCCGGTCTTGCCGTGCGGGTACTTGCCGCTGTCCCTGGGGTGAGGTGGCTGCATGCCGGTCCTGCCATGAATTGACCTCACGACAGGATGTGCAGGCGGGCGTCGGGAAAGCGTCGGACGCCCGTTGGATTTTCCTTCAGCCGGCCTGGCGCTGCGCCTGGATGGTCTGGTCGAGGGCATCCAGATCATCCGTCGGCGAGGCCAGCCATGCCGGGTACGCCTCGGTCTCGACGAAGGCGGAGGAGCGCAGCACATCATCGAACGCCGGATTGTCCTTCTCCGCATGACGCAGCAGGCCGGACATCAGCCCGCAGATGCGGACGGCCGCCTTGAAGGCGCCCTGCAACGAACCGGCCGGCTCGGTGACCGTATTGAGGAAGGCCGCATAGGCCGGGCCATCGAAGACGAAGTCGTCGCGCTGCTGGAAGGCTTCGCCGCTGAGGTTGGCTTCGCCGGAGACGTGCCGCGAAAACCCCCAGGACCAGATGTCGAGGAAGCGGAGGTCATCCAGCATCCGGCGCGCATCGTCATCCAGTGGAACGGCACCAGACAGGGCGTGTTCCAGCGTGGCCGCTGCGAACGGTTCGGTGCCTTCGTGGGCCAGGAAATCGCTCAGGCAGCGCAGTGCACCGGGATGGTGTGTATCCAGTTGCAAGGCCCGGTAGATCACGCGGGCGCCTTCCACATGGCGGCCCTGGGCGATGAAGATGTTGAGCGCGTGGTGGGCGAGTTGGTCGGCGTTGAGATCGGCAATCCGGGTCATCGGGGTCTGGCTGGCGTGGACGGACGGTGGGCACCAGTCTGACAGATCACTCATTCGGCCGGGCTGCGTGAATCGCGGATCGAATAGATCACCGAGAAGATCTTCCAGCCCTGTTCGGTGCGGATCAGCTGCCACATCTCCTTGCCCCAGTTGGTCTTCACTCCATCGTCGTGGAAGCTGTAGTCAAACGACACCGAGGCTACATCGCCATCCGTCTCGATCTTCGTGTTGGAGAATGTCTCCTCCTTCGGTTTCGGCGAGGCCACCGCCCCGTCGATCAGTGCGATGAAGTTGTTGGCGGGAATCCGCCGCGCCTTGATCGCATCGGGCTTGGCCTTGCGGATGTCCTGCAGGCGCACATCCTCGGAGACGTACTGCCAGCCGATGTCTTCCGGTTTGTCCGAGAAGAACAGGCCCATGTAGGTCGGCTTGTCCTTGTTGATCAGCGAGGTGCGGAAGGACTCGACCACCTGTTCGATCGCCTTGACGTCGGCGGGTGCGTTCTGCGCGGCGTATGCCGGCAGGCACGCCGGGAGCAAAAGGGCGAGGGCGGCGAAGCGTGCACGTGCGTTAGGCATCATGGGGTCCTGGGGAGGAGTGAGGTGGCGCTAACGCATCACCGCGCGTAAGTTCGCCAGAAAAGCACGTGGTCTTCGGTCCTGTTGATGGCGACGAAGACTGATTTTCCGGATTCGGGCGCGCAGTGAAATACGCGGTACGACGCGCTGAGCGTCGCGTTGCCAGGCCACCAGTATCGATCGAACGCAACAGGATCGCTGTTGTTGAATGTGGTTGCCTGGCAATCCGCAGGCAGCTGCAGTGGTATCGCAGGGGGCTTGGTAAAGGCCAGCGCGCTGGTGTTTGAGTCGAGGTCGTGCACCTCGCGCAGGTTGGTCGCCTCGTGGGGCACCCAGCCGGGAATCCATCCCTTGTTCACCCTCTCGGAGTCGATGGCCTGCTGCAGGGTGTCGAACGAACTGTCCATCACCAGGCCGCAGGCGCATAGCGCGCTACAGACTGTCACGACGATGGCGCGCCTGGCCATTCCGGCGGGGCTAGTCATCGTCGTCCTCTTCTCCGGAAAGCAGCCTGCCCAGTTCTTCCGGTGGCAAGCGCTTGAACCGCTCTTCCAGTTTCCGATCGTACGGCCGGTCGTTGGGTTCGGTATGGCGCTGGGCCTTGCGCGCGTACTGCTGCATGAACAGGCCGATCTCCTGCGCGATCCTGTCCTTCCGGCTCTTGCCTGCCATCGACGGGCGTCCCTGTGTTCATCCTGAATCATCGGTCGGCGCACGCTAGCACGGATGCAGGGCGCTGCAACAGGCCCGCTTGCCGAGGTTTGACGTTGAAGAAGGTCTGCGCGGATGATGCGCGGGCGCGCGGCGCAGGAGGGGATCTGTCAATGAGGACACTGATGTGGGGGCTTGCCGGCCTGTTCGTGGCGTACGTTGCCGGTTGCTCGGCAATCTCGGCGTGGCATTCCCGCGCGCTTGCCTCGGTTCCGGCGGGGGCGGGCAAGGCCGAAGTACTCCGGGCGCTGGGGCAGCCTGACGTGGTGGAGCACGCCGGTGTTCCCTTTACCCGCTATGCCAGCAGGGGATGCAGTGGCCGCTGTGTGCAGCGATGGTGGTATGAGAACCGGCTGGGCCTGGATACCGAAGCCTGGTCGGTAGAGCTGGATGCTTCCGATCGCGTGCTCGCAACGTCGCGCTGGACATCACCGTAGAAGACCACGACGAGCGCATGCGCATCCATCGACCTTTCATCTTCATCGCAAGCCTGGCCCTCATGGCGTTGTGCGGGCTGATGGGCGTACTGGTGCTCATCTATGGCTTCAACGAGCAGGGCCTTCGCTGCGGCAGGTTGTGCTCACTGGAGATCTCCATCCGCCTGCTCTTTGGTGATCGCGGATTCGAAATGCTGGTGGCGATGGGGCTCTTTGCTGCGGCGTTGATGTGCGGGAGTATCGCACTGCGGCCCGGCATGAATGCCGGGCCGCCTCGCAAGCAGGTGCGGCGCCGTGGGCGCAAGTACCGACGATCGGGTCGGCCCCGGTCGTAAGGTGTCTGCAGCGGGCTAATTCGCCGCGTGTGGAGACGCAGCAAGTCGCTTCAGCGGTGCAGCGCGTCGATGATCAAACCGGTGGCGATCTCCACCAACAGGTACTCGTTATCGGACTGGCGCACCCAACGCCGGTCGCGGCCCGGCTCGCGCAGGTGATAGCGCGTGTAGTCGTCCACCCAGTAGCGGCGGTCCACTTCTGCCCATGGCAGGCGCTCGCCGCGACGCCAGGCCTTCTTCTGCCAGCCCGGCGGCGGTGCATCACGGTTGTGCGGGCCACCGGCGTGCGGCGGTGGCCCGTTGCCGCGCGCATGGTGCGGCGGATCGGCGAAGGCGGGTGCCGCAGCCAGTGCGGCAGCCGTGGTCAACGCAATGGCGAACAAGCGTGCAGTGTTCATCGCAACCTCCGGGCCTTGCCGCTGCATGCGGCGTGGTGCTGCGGAGTATGGATCAACGAATGTGAATACATTCCAGCGCCGTTCCACATGCACAGAAGTTCAGCCCGCTGGCGACTAAGGGCGAGCCGAGACCGATTGGATGGCCGAGACGACCGCCGCCGGATTCTCGCGATGGAGGTTGTGGCCGGTGTCCAGATAGCGATGCGAGCCTCGGGTGAATCCGGAGAAGAGCAGGGCGTGCTGGATCTTCCAGAGAGCCTTGCCCTGTGCGGTTTCTTCGAAGAAGAGCGGTTCGCTGGCGATCTGCGTGGCGGTGAGCAGCGCGACCGGTACATCCGGCATCGTCTGAGGTGTCTGCGCACCCGGCGCATCAAGCTGCTCGATGAGGATGGCGTAGTCGGCGACCATCGCAGGTGACAGCATGGCGCGCAGCGAGGTGTCGTCTGCCTGGATGCGTGCGGCATCGGCCTGCCTGAAGGCGTGCCGCTGCCCCATCGTGGCCGGATCGACCAGTACCAGGCCCTGCAGGCGATCGGGATGACGCCGCGCGAACTCGGTGGCGAGCAGTCCACCATAGGAGTGGCCGACCAGCACGACCTTGCGCCCCGGCGCGAGTGTATCGATGACAGCAGTAAGATCCGCCAGGTGTTCGTCGATGCGCTTGGGCTGGCCATTGCTGCCGGACTTTCCGAGGCCGGCGCGCGCGTACGCGATGCTGTGGTAGTCCTCTCCCAGCCCGGTGATCACATCCTTCCAGACGCCGGCACCCTGGCCGAACCCTGATTCAAAGACCACGGTGACCGCGCCGCTACCTGACTCCTGTGCCTGGAGCGCGTAGGCGCCGCGATCAACCGTGATCTCCCGCGCCGATACGCTGCCCATGGCCAGGAACAGTACCGCCAGCGCCCACAGCTTCACTCGGTTGCGTTTCATTCGACATCTCCGGGTCATGGAGGCGCGCCCGCCCTCCTGAATGAATCAGGCAAGGGAGCGAGGCCCGCCTGCCGACCCAGCGACAGGTCGTGCTGGTAATGTAGTGATGTAGTACACCATTCATACGTGCTGGAAGTCACGGGGGCGGCCCAGCCGCCGCCTCCGGCATGGCCGCCTCAGGCGCGCTCGCGTGCCTCATACCAGTCGCGCGACCGGTTCACGATCTTCACCACCGAAAGCATCACGGGGACTTCAATCAGCACCCCCACCACCGTAGCCAGCGCCGCACCGGAGTGGACACCGAACAGGCCCACGGCCGTCGCCACCGCCAGTTCGAAGAAGTTGCTGGCGCCGATCAGCGCCGACGGCCCGGCCACGCAGTGCGCCACACCCAGGCGCCGGTTGAGCAGGTAGGCCAGGCCGGAGGTGAAATAGACCTGGATCAGGATCGGGACCGCGATCAATGCGATCACCAGCGGCTGCTGGACGATCTGCTGGCCCTGGAACCCGAACAGCAGCACCAGCGTCAGCAGCAGCGCCGACAGTGACAGTGGCCCCAGCCGGCGCAGCGCCGCCTGCAGCCCGGGCTGGCCATGGCGCGACAGGAGCCAGCGCCGCAGCAACGCGGCCAGCAGCACCGGCGCCACGATGTACAGGCCGACCGACAGCAGCAACGTATCCCACGGTACGGTGATGGCCGAAAGCCCGAGCAGCAGCGCCACCACCGGCGCATAGGCCACCACCATGATCGCGTCGTTCAGTGCCACCTGGCTCAGCGTGAAGTTGGCATCGCCGCGGCACAGGTTGCTCCACACGAACACCATGGCCGTGCACGGCGCGGCGGCCAGCAGGATCAGGCCGGCGATGTAGCTGTCGATCTGGCCTGCGGGCAGCCAGTCCGCAAAGACGTGGCGCAGGAAGAGCCAGCCCAGCAGCGCCATCGAGAATGGCTTCACCGCCCAGTTGATGAACAGCGTCACCCCGATGCCTTTCCAGTGCTGCCCCAGCTGGCGCATCGCACCGAAATCCACCCGCAGCAGCATCGGGATGATCATCAGCCAGATCAGCACCGCCACCGGCAGGTTGACCCTGGCCGCTTCAGCTGCCGCCAGGGAGGCGAAAGCACCGGGCAGGAAGTGCCCGAGCAGCGTGCCGGTGATGATGCACAGCGCGACCCAGAGCGTCAGCTGGCGCTCGAACAGGCCCATGGGTGCCGCTGTGCTCATGGCGTGCGCGCTGCCGGCAGCAGGTGGCCGATCTGGTCCAGTGCCTGCTGCAGCACTCCGCGGTCTTGCCACACGTGCCCGGGCAGCGCCAGCAGGGCCTGCACGCGCGCCTTCACGATGGCATGCGCATGGGCGAAGGCGGCAGCCTTGTCGGCATCGCTGCCCTCTGCCTCGGCCGGGTCCGGCAGGCCCCAATGGCCGCGGATGAAGTCACCGAACACCACGGGGCAGGCTTCCGCTGCCGCCGCATCGCAGACGGTGATCACAAGATCCATGGGGGCGGCATCAGCGAACTCATCCCAGGATTTGCTGCGCAGTCCCCCGACCGGGATGCCTTCTGCGCGCAGCTGTGCAAGCGCGAACGGATTGACCTGGCCGGTCGGGTGGCTGCCGGCACTGTAGGCCGTGAAGCGGTCGCCGCCCCATGCGCGCAGGGTGGCTTCGGCCAGCACGCTGCGGGCGCTGTTGCCGGTGCAGAGAAACAGGATGGAGCGGGACATGAAGGCGTTTCCGTATCAGCAGCTGCAGGGATTGCCCGACGGCGTGCACTGTTCGCTGGGCGAACCGGCGCAGCAGTTGTGCGTGAGGTACTCGATCAAGCCGCTCATTGCGCCGAAATTCGCGCGGTAGCAGACGTGGCGGCCCTGGCTCTCGCTCTCGACCAGGCCGGCCTGTACCAGCTCCTTCAGGTGGAAGCTGAGGGTGGCGGGAGGAACCTGGAGCGCTGCGGCGATGTCGCCGGCCATGCGACCGGCCGGGCCGGCTTCGACCAGCAGGCGGAAGGCTGCCAGGCGGGTGGCGTGGCCGAGCGCGGTGAGCGCAGCGATTGCATTTGATGTTTCCATATTTCTAGAATAGTCGAATGAATAAGCCGATCACAAGTCCTTCGCTGCCCCATCTGAGGGAAGCCTCCCTTCCCCAGCCTGATCACCAGCGGTTGGCCGCCGAACGCCAGGGGCCGCCACGCATCCTGCTGATGTACGGCTCACTGCGGCCGCAATCGTTCAGCCGCAAGCTGGCACTGGAGGCCGAACGGCTGCTGCAGCATCTGGGCTGCGAAACGCGCGTGTTCGATCCACATGCCTTGCCGCTGCTGGACAGCGTGGACAAGGAGCACCCGGAAGTGCAGCGGCTGCGCGAGTGGTCGCACTGGTCGGAAGGGCAGGTGTGGGTCAGCCCGGAGCGGCACGGTACGGTGACCGGCGTGTTCAAGAACCAGATCGACTGGCTGCCACTGGAAGACGGCAGCGTGCGGCCGACCCAGGGCAGGACGCTGGCGGTGATGCAGGTCTGCGGCGGTTCGCAGTCGTTCAACACGGTCAATACGCTGCGGGTACTGGGCCGTTGGATGCGCATGTTGACCATTCCCAACCAGTCGTCGGTGGCCAAGGCCTGGCAGGAGTTCGACGAAGACGGACGGATGAAGCCCTCGCCCTACTACGATCGCGTGGTGGATGTGGTCGAAGAACTGGTGAAGTTCACGCTGCTCACCCGCGGCCGCGCCGACTACCTCGTGGACCGTTACAGCGAGCGCAAGGGCGATGCGTTGGCGGTGGAGCTGGCGCGGGCGGCGGGAGCGACCGGCATCTAAGGCGGATGCCGAATTGCGCGCGGTTCCTGCTCAGCTAGCCGGCGCGGGCTGCAGGGCCTCCAGCACGCGGCAGTCGGCCACGCGCCCACCGGGGCAATTGCCGATCATCCGCTGCAGTTCGCCCTGCAGCGCCTGCAGGTCGGCAATCCTGCGCGCGATGTCGGCAATGTGCGCCTTCACCACGTCATCCACCGAACTGCATTGGTGCTCGCGTTGTTCGCCGAAGGCGATCAGCTCGCGGATCTGCTCGATGGCGAACCCCAGCTCGCGCGCACGACGCACGAATGCCAGCCGCCGTTGGTCCTGTGCGTCGTAGCAGCGGTAGTTGCCCTGCGAGCGCAGCGGCGGCTGCAGCAGCCCGATCTTTTCGTAATAGCGGATGGTTTCTGCCTTGGTGCCGGTCTGGCGGGCCAACTGGCCGATGGTGAGTGGGGCTGTCATGGGCTTGACCTTGTAGGGGCTACAAGGTTGATAAAGGCAGCTCCCTTTCATTTCAAGCCCGGGCACGCCCGGCGGAGCGCCCCCATGGACCAGTGCTGCGGCCACAAACGCCAGGAGCTGGCATCGATAGCGCTGCACAGCGCTCAACGGCGGGTACTGGTGGCGGTGCTGGCAATCAACCTGGCGATGTTCTTCATCGAGTTCGGCGCGGGCCTTGCCGCGCGGTCCAGTGCCCTGCAGGCCGATGCGGTCGACATGCTGGGCGATGCCATCGTCTATGGCCTGAGCCTGTGGGCGGTAAACCGGGGCGCGCGCTGGGAAGCGGGCGCGGCGCTGGCCAAGGGCCTGCTGATCCTGGCCTTCTTCGTGTTCATCGTGTTCGAAGTGGCTGGCAAGCTGGTCAACGGCGTGCCACCGTCCAGCACGCTGATGCTGGTGTTCGGTGGCATTGCCCTGGTGGCGAACCTCACCTGCCTGGCGCTGCTATGGCGGTTCCGCAGGTTGAACATCAACATGAAGAGCACGTTCGAGTGCTCGCGCAATGACGTGGCCGCGAACCTGGGGGTGCTGGTGGCCGCAGGTGGCGTGGCCATGACCGGGCGCGGCTGGCCGGATATTGTCGTCGGCGCAGTGATCGCCCTGTTGTTCCTGAGGTCGGCAGTGAGCGTGATCGCTGAAGCGTGGCCGGCATGGCGGGCAGCACGCCACCAGTGACTCAGTTACGGTGATGCTTGCTTGGGCAGACTGCAACCTCTTGGCTGCGCTGATCGATCAGCACCACCGCTTCCTGCAGCGCATGGGCGCCCACCACCGCTTCCGGATAGCGATCGGACACCCGTACGTCCAGCCCCTGCAGCGCCAGGCCGCCAATCAACACGGGAACATCCAGTCGTGCACGTCCGCCATCGACCTCGCCGTGACTGAGGGTCAGTCGATCCCCGGTGGTCACTGCGGCACCGGATGCCTGCCGGAAGCGTGCAGTGGGCAGCACCATCGCGACGTTGGCGCCGGTGTCCAGCTGCGCCTCTGTGGTCACTGTTCCAATCTTCACCGGGATGCGGAAGGCGCGTGAGTAGGCGAGCGTGTCCGGTTGCGCGGGCAGGAGGTCGATGTCGCGGCGGAACTGCAGGCGCCGTTGGGGGTAATCGATGATCAGCACGCCATCAGCGAAGAATCCGCGCGCAAGGATGCCGTCGAACACTGCGTCTTTGGATTGCCGTGCGTTGTAGTCGCGGGTGAGCGCGGTCACGTCGCTGTGGCGCAGCCCGGCGAGCGCCAGGGCGTCGATGCGCACTGTGTCGGCCCGCGCTGTCTGCACGCCGTCGGAGTGGTGGGTGCTGGCGTCCGCAGGTAGCGTCAGTTTCCGCACCAGGCGGCTGTCCGCGCGGGCCATTCCGCTGGCGCCGGTATCGATGGCGAAGCGGTAGGGGCCGCTGCCGTTGACCTGCACCTGCACATGGATGCGCCCGTCGAAGACGTCGAAGGGAACGTCGATGATGCGCTCGCCCGGGCGGGCGGCGAGGGAACAGGCGCTCTCCAGCACGGGTGAGGCGAGGGTGGGCGCAGCGAACGGCCACAGAGTGAAGATGACAATGCTGCGCCAACGGCGAGTGCCGAGTGCGCTATGGCGGTGCGGGGGAATGCGCCTCATGATCCTGTTCCATGGGTGTCCAGGATCTTCTGATGCGTGAGGGATGCAGGCGGTTGCAGGTTTTTCCTGCTCCGCAGGCTGCTCCGAAAGCTGTCGCGGCAATCGGCTGGATCTGAAATCCTCGCGGGTGGAAATGTGACGGATGTCGCGGGCCTTGACTTGAATATGTCACCGTCTTCAACGATAAAGGCGGCATGTGGCACTGCCGCATTCCGGACCAGGGACGATCCGAAGCATGACGTGATGGCGCTCTACCCCCGCGTTCTCGTTCCCGCCGGCGCTGTGTTCGTCTCAGCTGGCAAATCGCCTCGGACGATCATCTGGACAAATGAGCCGTACGGGGAGTTGCTCGCAGATGTGCGGGAGCTATCGTCCGGGTGGAAGCTTCCCCTACTGATGACTTGGACGCCTCAAATGTACGCTCCCAAGCTGCTCCCAGTCGTGATGCTGTCAATCGCACTTTCTGGTTGCATGGAAGTTGCCAGCACCGAGTATGCAGACCGCAATCAAGCCGTCTCAAGACAAGCAATCGGTGAATCGAAGTGGTTGCCTTCATGGTTGCCTGAGGACGCGGTCAACATACGCGAATCGCACGACATGGACACAAATGAATCGTGGCTGGTTTTCCGCCTAACCAGCGGGATTCTTGCTTTGCCCGAAGACTGCAGGCTAGTGAGCAGGCCGGAGATGTCCGACGCGCGAGTCATGCGGAGATTTCCTCAGTTTGCCCGCAACGCGTGGTCGCGAGCGTCAAGCTATGGCGGCAAGTTCTATCTGTGTCCGGAGGGTAATGTTGGTCGCTGGGTCATGCAAGATGAAGAGTTGGGCCTTGTTTACAGTGGAATAAAATTCTAGGTGGATGGGCGGTCTCACCTGGCAAGCGAAATGCGTGAGTGGCAATTGGCGACCTCAAGGCTCTTGGGGCGCGTGGCCGTGGTGACGACTGTGTGGGAGAAATTCTAGGGTATCGGCTCCGTCGTCTATGGTGGCTGTAGGGCAGGCGGTAAGTAGAGGCGAATGGAATTAAAAGACAGTCTGAGAGAAAGAGTGGCGCTGCCGCCAAGTTGGCGGCGCCCGGATTCGGTCGCCCGGTCGTATGCGCCTGAAGGGTTCCAGTAGATGAATGAGGATTTCAACGCGCTCGAATGGTGTGACGCCACGTTGCTGACCATCAACATCGACAGAAGCAATCCTGGCGTATGCGATGAGGTAAAGGTGCAGGTGCGCTGGCCGGATGGCCGGCAGGCAACCGTTTGCTTCTCGGAAGCGTACGGGTGCTCGGCGCTCATGAACTTCGGCATGCTGGGTGAAGAGGGAATCGAGTTCGCCAGGGTCGACGATGACGAGCCGGGACTCGCCGATCTTCTTGATCGTTGGAAGGCGGTCGGCTATCCGCTATCCGGCGTGAAGTGTTTCCACATCGAAACCAGTTCGACTGGAAGCATCATTCTTATCTACGCCAAGTCATGGTGGATCGAGCATCTGCCGATGGCGGATGCAGTGCCCTGAAGGACATCCCGTGCCCCGATTCCTCACCCCCGACGAGGTCTTCCTCATCCACAGGCTGCTGCCTGAGACGACCGAGTCGTCCTACGTGCTTGGTTTCGTGATTCTTGCTCCGGCGGTGCCGTTGGCCGCCACACTCTACATATTGGGGCGTCGATGATGGTGAAGCTCCTGACAGCACTACTTCTGATTGGAGTCGGACTTGGATTCTCTGGCGGCGCATGGGCTGTAGGAAAGCGGCCCTTCAGGATGATCCAGTTCTGCGTGCATGACCAAGAGGGCTTGAGGCGGCTCAAGCAGATCCTCAGCTCTATCGCCAAGGACGAAGGAATGCAGTTCTTTGATGGCAGCGCTGAATTGGATCGCCAGCTTGCCAGGGCAAAGGTGGACATGAAGCGCCCCGTCGTCTACGTCGGAGTGAAGCGGGAAGACGGCTCTGGACTGGAGGCGGGGAACCTCGGATTGGATCGCTTCGAGATAGCTATCGGCTTCTCTGAAGGGAAGATGCCCGCCGAGGCACGGTCATTCTCTGTTCGCCTCGAGCGCACCTTGGCCGAGCGCTGGAATGTACTCACGGTTCCTCCGGACAAGGGCGCTGCGCCGACGGCGTGTCGCGCGGGAGGCGATCCTCGCTGAATGGCGTTGCAGATGGCCTTCACCCTTCGGGCTGCAACCGTCCCATCGCCTGCGCGCACAACGACTGGCAGGCCATGACCAACGCCTCCATCACCCGGTCGCCCACGTACTCTTCGGGTTCGGCGTTCTGTCGGGGGCGTTCCGCCGCCAGCAGCATTTCCAGCACAACCCGCAACCCGCTCAACGCGCAATCGGCGTCGGCCAGGGCCAGGCAGCGGCCGGGCAGTTGATGCCGCTCCGGCCAGGGTTGGCCATCGGCCGCCGCACCGGAGCCGATGCGGTTGAGGTTGGCAATGAAGGTGTTCCTGTCCACTGCAGGCGGTGCCGCGATAGGCATGCAGATGGGGGAAGTCGGTTTCGTTCATGGCAAGGCTCCGTGCAGGGCAATCGGTACGCACTGGCCCGGTCCAGGTCTACTCTGCGAGGCCCGCCCCGCCCCGGCACGGATACGTTGCGCACTTGTGGCGCGGTACTGGGTTGTGCAACGTATCGGCTCAGTGCAGTAACACATCAAGGGGAAGGTGATGCGCTTGATTCTGGCAGTGGTTCTGGCGGTGCTGGCAAGCCCTGCGGCGGCGCTGGAGGCGGCAACCCCGGCGCAGTTCGACAGCTACGTGGTGCACGACCCGGCGCTGGGTGAGATCGGTTGGCACATCGACAACGTGAACGCCAGCAGCAAAGGGCCGCTGGTGGTATGGCTGCCAGGCTCAGGTGCATTCCCGCACTTCCAGCGTTTCAGCGACGGCAGCCAGGGAACCAGTTTTCCCCGCGATCTCTTCGCATTTCGCGACCGCGCGCATTTCCTGCTGGTGGACAAGCCCGGGATTCCGTTCTCTGCTGATATGCGGCTGGACGAGGCAACAGGAAGACCTGTGCAGCTGGATGGGCCCCTCTATCGAGCAGGACTTGCGCGCGACAATCTGATCGCGCGCACGGTGAAGGCCATTGCAGCCGCACGCCGCACGCTGGGGGCCAGGGTCGATCAGGTCGTGATCATGGGCGGGTCCGAGGGAGCGCAATATGTCTTTGCGGTGGCAGGCCTGGTACACGCGGACAAGGCTGTAGGGTGGGGCGGACTGGCCTTGCCGCAGTACCAGGACTTCATCATCGAGCAGCGGCTGCGTGCCGAACGGGGCGAGATCACCCGCGCCGAAGCGCAGGCCGCCGTCGAGGAGGTCTTCGCGGCCATCAAGGCGATCCATGCCAATCCGCTCGGTCTGGAGCAACAGTTCATGGGCGAGACCAACCGGCGCTGGTCCGGGTTCGGTGCGCATGCCGTGGTGGACGACATGCTGGCACTGAAGATTCCGCTGCTGTTGGTGCAGGGCGGTGACGATGACAAGGCCCCAATCATCAACACCGATTTTGCGATGGTGGCGTTCCTGTCGCGTGGTCGCAGCAACCTTGACTACTGGGTCTATCCGGAGGCCGACCACGGGATGCGGGTGACTGATTCAGCCCGTCCGGGCAAGCGCATCTCGATCGCACCGGAGATCTGGTCGCGTGTCTGGACGTGGGTGACGAAGAAGTCCTGAGCGGGTGACGGTGGCGGCACGCCTGCGGATGACAGACAAATGAAGTACGAGGCAGCGCGATACCTCTGCCCTTTTGGCCGTCGCGTCGCACTGCCTTACACGTCCACCTGCAACCGCCCCACCGCCCGCGTGCACCACAACTGGCAGGCCATGACCAATCCCTCCATCACGCGGTCGCCCACGTACTGCTCAGATTCGCCGTTCTGGCGCGTGCGTTCGGCCGCCAGCAGCATTTCCAGCACTATGCGCAATCAGTGTCGGCGAGACGAGGGTTTGGCAACGCGCGGGCAGTCGACGCCGTTCGATGGTGATTGCCCCTTCGTGGAGGGCTCAGCCGAACGGCTCAGTTCATCAGTGACTCGCCTCAGTGGCCATTCGGATGTCCTGAAGCGTCTTGAACCGGGGCTTGTCGAGATATGGCTCTGGCCTGCTACTGCCATCGGGATAGTAAAAGATGGTTTCACTGCCCTCGCGTTTCATCTTGGGTTGCACCGAGAGGGTCAGAAATCCGGGATGGAAAATGGGTTCGAAGTGGATGGCGCGTGCGTTAGGTGCCCGATACTTGATGTATATGTCTGCATCCGTCGTCAGGTTGATGGTCTTTCGATGTCCGCCGATAAACCACTCCATCAGCCATGGATAATAGTCCTGCTTTACTGAAAGGACGCCTTCAGCGCTGAGGATTGGTTCGGCGTTGGGGCCTCCATGTGCGGAATCTGTCTCATCAAACATTGCAACGACATTGCCTCCCATGCCAAACCTCACATCATCTCCAAATCTGGATGGATCTCCGTACTTGACTCCAAAGGTGACGTTGCTGAGTTTCCAGCGGCACGCGCCGCCGCCATTGACTGCCACTGTGGCCTCGTAAACATTCGTTCCTGGGCGGCGCACAGGCTGAAGCTCAAGTCCCGCATAGCTGTCTCGTGTACGTTTTTCCCAGTCCAGCGTGGACCGATACGTCGTGGTGCATTTCGTCGAGCGGTAGATCACCTGCATGTTTTTAGCTGCAAGCTCCTCGGGGACCTTGACGGTCACTTTGACTGTGCCAGCCTCCGGCTTGGGTGAAAGTGCTTGATTCCGGGTAAGGTGGCAGCCGCTCAGAAGCAGGAGGGCGAGGGTTGCTGCTGGCATTGGAAGACTCATCTGCTTGAGTCGGGGCATGCTGACTCCTTCTGAATGCTGACGGTGCCATCGGTGTCCTCTTTCAAGCAGAATGTCGCTTCGTAGATTGCGGTAGGCATGTACCAGAGAATCGGAATTCTCCGGACCATTCGAAAGTAGTAGATTGTGTTCAAACTCAAAGGAGAGTTCTCTCTGCCGCCTTCGGCTGGATCATGCTGGTAGCCGTCAGGCATTGAACCGTATGAAATGCAATTGCCAGGCCTGAGTTTCATCGGATCGGCGCCGTCCTTCAGCTCGATGGCCCACCTTCCAGCTTGGAGTGCGTGGGACTCCATCATCATCACGTAGGACACTGGGAACGGCCGCCGGGCTTTTTGCGGGAGGCAGATCGCAGGGATGCTTCCTATCAGCCTGACATCTGCCTCTTCTCGGGTCAGCTGATACGCCTGTGCGATGTGGGGGGTCGAGCAGCAACCAGCTGCGACGAGCAATGCAAAAGTGCTCTTGACAATCTTCATTGGTTTTTCGGCGTCTCCGTCTGCCCTACTCTGAGGGGGCGAGCCATTCAATTGCCCTGATCAGCCTTGCCAGCATGGTCGTGTCGTCAGAAGGATGGGGGCGCGCGCCAGTCTGGAGCAGCCATCGCAGGGCGGGTAAGGAGAAGGGCGTCGCATTTGTGCGGGCGAACGCCGGGGCGAAAAGGGGGCAGAGGCGACATCGATAGAGGCTACTGCTCACCCACCTGCAACCGCCCCACCGCCTGCGCGCACAACGACTGACAGGCCATGACCAACCCCTCCATCACCCGGTCGCCCACGTACTGCTCGGGTTCGCCGTTCTGCCGGGTGCGCTCCGCCGCCAGCAGCATTTCCAGCACCACCCGCAATCCACTCAACGCGCAATCGGCATCGGCGAGGGCCAGGCAGCGACCGGGCAGCTGATGCCGCTCCGGCCACGGCTGCCCATCAGCCGCCGCACCGGAGCCGATACGGTTGAGATTGGCAATGAAGGTGTTCCTGTCCACTGCGGGCGCGGCCTGTGGCGAACCGTCGTCGTGGGCGGTGCTGCGGTAGGCGTGCAGATGGGGGAAGTCCGATTCGTTCATGGCAAGGCTCCGTGCAGGGCAATCGGTAGCCGCCACCCATAAAAGTGGCAGGCGGTGCATGGTTCGAATCCGGGTTGGTCCCAAGCCGGTGGGCGCGAACGCCCCCACGCACCGCCCGCCATAGCCGGCAGACGGATTGCCAGCCGGCGCCACGGAATGTGGACGCCGACTGGCAAGCGCAATCACTCAGGACCAACTCGGGATTCGAAACCCGGCCACCCTTTTCCGGTGGCACGCCATCTGAGCCCCTGTCGCTGAGCAATGCCAATCAGAAGAGTTGCAAACATCACTCGATTGGAGACGCTTTCGGCATTCTCCCACGCTGTTAAGCACTGCCAGCGCGGGCTGGCGTGGTGATCCGCCCGCACCGTGCAATCTGCGACAGGTGTCGAGGTTGGGGGAGGGAAGGGCGCGGGTGGGGAGGGGCGATGGCGACAGGCTCCGCAGGGGCCTGAGTCGAGCATCGCTCGACTCTACAGACGCCAAAGCGTGACGTGCGACTCGGGTTGACGTTCCCAGCCACCAAGCGCAGGCTGGTCCGGCACGTTTCCTAACCAGAAGGAGACTTATGACCGCGACCGCTTCGCTGCACCCAACCCCCGACACTCAGGGCCGTTCCCGCCTCTGGAGTGTGTTCTGGCTGCAGGGCGTCATTCCCAGCAACATTCTGTGGGCGGTCGCCCTCTGGGCCCTGGCCAACCAGCGCACCCCGCTGCTGCTGGGGGTCTTTGCCGTGCTGCTGCTCTATACCGGCTGGATCATCCCGGCGGTCTGGCGGGCGGCGCCCACCGCGCGCACCCCCAACCTGGGCGTGGCCGCGCGCGGGCTGACCGTGGCCTGGGGGCTGAACACCGTGCTGGTGATCTTCTTCCTGACCCTGCAGTTGGTGGCTCAATAGAACTGAACAGGCTCGCCGCCCCGGTCGAAGGCGGCGAAGCGGCCGATCTGACCGTCATGGATGGCGTTGACCATCAGCTGCAGCGGGCGGGCGGCTTCGTCGCTATTGGGGGCGAAACCGGCGCGGCCATCCAGCGCCGCCACGAAGACCAGATCCCAGTCGATGCCGGTGGTGGTCGATTCGGTCGCCAGCGCCTGGAAGCTGGGCACCTCGGCCGGCAGCTTGTCCACGCACAGCACCGGCGACAGGGTGCCGCCCTCGCGGCGGTCATGCCGGTCGCGCTGGTCGCTGGTGGGCGATTCGGGCAGCTCGGCGCGCACGAATACGAACAGCAAGCGTTGCGGTTCAGCCTGCTGGCCTGCGGCGTGCAGCAGCTGCTGGAAATCGTTCATCATCATGAGGGTTGTCACACGCCCGCTGCACGGAAAGCCGCATGCTGCCATAACGCCTGCCGCGCGGGGCCGAAGACGATTGATTTAAGTCATGCACATGGAACTGACGGCCGCGTACTCTGGCAATCGTTCCAGCAGACGAGGGTTTCCGGGCCGTTCCGGGCACAGGCAAGACGGTGGAGCAACAAGGTGGACCAGCCATGAGCCAACTCACCGACGGTTTCGGACGCAGCTTTCCGTACCTGCGCCTGTCGTTGACCGAAGCCTGCAACTTCCGTTGCAGTTACTGCCTGCCCGACGGCTACCAGGCCGATGGCCGCCCGCGCTTCCTGCAGGTGGATGAAATCGCGCGCCTGGTGCGTGCGTTCGCCGCGCTGGGCATGAGCAAGATCCGCCTGACCGGCGGCGAGCCCAGCCTGCGCAAGGACCTGGACGAGATCATCGCCACCGTGGCGGCGGTGCCGGGCATCCGCAAGGTGGCCATCACCACCAATGGCACGCTGCTGCCGCGGCGCCTGCCGGGCTGGCACCGCGCCGGCCTGACCGCGCTGAACGTGAGCATGGACAGCCTGCAGCGCGAACGCTTCAGGACCATCACCGGGCACGACCGCCTGCCGGAGATCGAACAGGGCCTGGCGCTGGCGCAGGCGCTGGGCCTGCCGGCGATCAAGCTCAACGCGGTACTGCTGCGTGGCCTGAACGACGACGAGCTGCCGCAGTGGATGGACTACCTGCGCGACCGCCCCTTCAGCGTGCGCTTCATCGAACTGATGCGCACCGGCGACAACGAAGCCTATTTCCAGCGCCACCACCTGCGCGCCGACCTGGTGATCGAGCAGTTGCTCGCCGCTGGCTGGCACGAGCGTCAACGCGCGGCCGATGCCGGCCCGGCGCGCGAGTTCGGCCATCCCGACCATCGCGGCAGCATCGGCATCATTGCCCCGTATTCGCGTGACTTCTGCAAGGGCTGCAACCGCCTGCGGGTGACCGCCAAGGGCGACCTGCGGCTGTGCCTGTTCGGCGAGTTCGGCGTGCCGCTGCGCCCGCTGCTGCAGAGCGACGACGACCACGACGCGCTGCTGGCACGCATCACCACACAGCTTGGCCTGAAAGCGGCCGGGCATGGACTGCACCAGGGCCAGACCGGGCTGACCCCGCACCTGGCCTCCATCGGAGGATGAGCAACACGATGAGTGGGGAATTGAATGCGGCCTTCCACATGGCCGATGTCCGCGACAAGCGCATCACCCGCCGCCGCGCGGTGGCGGTGGGCGAGCTGCATGCCGGTCCGGTGGCCTATCCGCTGATCGTCGAGCGCCGCCTGCCCAAGGGCGATGCGCTGGTGATGGCCGAGATTGCCGGCCTGCAGGGCGCCAAGATGGCCTCGATGCTGATGCCGCTGTGCCACCCGCTGCCGCTGGAACTGGTGCAGGTGTTCTGCGCGCCGGTGCCGGAACGGCAGGCGATCCGCGTGTGGTGCGAGTGCGCCAGCGAGGCGCGCACCGGCGTGGAGATGGAAGCACTGGCCGGCGTCAACGCGGCGCTGCTGACCCTGTACGACCTGAGCAAGCCGGTGGAACCGGCGCTGCGCATCGAAGGCATCCGCCTGCTGTTCAAGGAAGGCGGCAAGCGCGGTGTGTGGCTGCACCCGGATGGCATGGACGATGCCGAGCGCGCGCGGTTCAAGCCGTGTGCGCCGAAGGGGCTGGAGGGCGCGGCCTGTGCAGTGATCACGCTGAGCGATCGCGCCAGCGAGGGCACCTATGAGGATGTGTCCGGCCCGACCCTGGTGACCGGCCTGAAAAAGCTGGGCGGTGAGGTCGTGGCCGCCGAGGTGTTGCCTGATGGCATCGAGCCATTGGCGGGCCGCCTGCAGGCGTTGGCTGCCGATGGCGTGCGCCTGTGCCTGTGCACCGGCGGTACCGGGCTGGGCCCGCGTGACCTGACCCCGGAGGCGCTGCGTTCCTTGAACGCGCGGCCGGTGCATGGCCTGGCGCAGATGGTGCGGGCACTGAGCGCACAGCACACGCCGATGGCCTGGCTGAGCCGCGCAGAGGTGGTGCAGCTGGGCAACATGCTGGTGTTCGCGCTGCCGGGCAGCCCGAAGGCGGCGGCGCAGTGCCTGGATATCCTGGCGCCGGTGCTGGGCCACGCCTTGGCGATGGTCGACGGTGGTGGCCACTGATGATTGCCTACAGCGAAGCCTTGCAGCACCTGCTGGATGCGGCCACGCCGCTGCCGGCCGAGCGCCTGCCGCTGCATGAGGCCGGCGGCCGCACTCTGGCCAGTGACATCATCAGTGAGCAGTCGCTGCCGCCGTTCGACAATTCTGCGATGGACGGTTTCGCGCTGCGCGCCAACGGCGCGACGTTCGAAGCCGGTACCGAATTTGCCGTGCAGGGCTGGCAGGCAGCCGGCGATGCCGGCGCCGAAGGCGGCGAGGGTGCCTGGGAAATCATGACCGGCGCGCGCATGCCGGTTGGGCTGGATACGGTGGTGCCGGTCGAGAACGTGGACGTCCTCGCCAGCGAGGAGGGACGCCCGACCCGCATCGCCTTGAAGGGCACGGTGAAGCCGGGCCAGAACGTGCGCCAGCGCGGCCAGGATGTGGGCGACGGCGAACGTGTGCTGCAGGCCGGGCAGGTGCTGGACATCAATGCGCGCACCCTGCTGCATGCCATCGGCGTGGGCCAGGTGGCGGTGGTGGCACGGCCGAAGGCGGCGGTGATCGCCACCGGCAAGGAGCTGGTGACCGAGGCGGCGCAGACGCTTGAGTCCGGCCAGATTCGCGACAGCAACCGGCCGTACCTGGTGGGCCGCCTGCAGGCCGCAGGTGCCGAGGTGGTCTGGCAGGGCACGGTGGGTGATGACGTGGCCGCGTTCAATGCGGTGCTGGATGAAGCGCTGGCTGCCGGCGCGCAGCTGCTGATCAGCACGGGCGCGGTGTCGGCCGGCCGCTACGATTTCGTTCCCGATGCACTGCGTGGCCGTGGTGCGCGCATCGTGTTCCACAAGGTGGCGATCCGCCCGGGCAAGCCGCTGCTGTTCGCGGTGCTGCCCAACGGCGCGCTGTATTTCGGCCTGCCCGGCAACCCTGTGTCGGCCGCCGTGGGCCAGCGCTTCTTCGTGGAGCCGGTGCTGCGCCGCCTGCTGGGGCTGGCACCGGAACCCGTGTTGCAGCTGCCGCTGCAGGCCGACGTGCGCAAGCCGCCGGGCCTGCGCTTCCACGCGCGGGCGCGGGTGGAAGTGGACGGTCAGGGGCGCCTGAGTGCGCGCGTGCTGTCCGGGCAGGAGTCGTTCCGTTTGAAGTCCATGCTGCAGGCCAACGCCTGGGTGGTACTGGAGGCCGAGGGAGACCTGGCCAACGCTGGCACCTACGTGCGCGTGCAGGGCTGGGGTCACCATGACCCGGTGCAGCTGGCGAGCCAGGAGTCATGATGAAACAGGTGAATCTGCAGTTGTTTGGCGCGTTTTCCGATCTGGATGCCAGCCGCGAGATCGCGGTGGAGGTGGCCGGTGGCACCGTGGCCGATCTGCGCCAGGCGCTGCGCGAGCTGCTGCCGGTGCGTTGGCCGGGTTTCCGCGCGGGCCTGCTGGATTATTCGGCGTTTGCCGACCAGCAGCGCGTGCTGCGTGACCACGAGGCGCTGCCCGATGACGGCCGGGTGGCGATCCTGCCGCCGGTGAGCGGGGGCTGAGTGATGAGCGAGAAGATCATCGCGAAGGTGGTGGACCGCGCGCAGGCGGCGATCGATCCAGTCGAAGGCATCGCTGCCGTCTCCGATCCGGGCTTCGGCGGCATCGACGTGTTCATCGGCAAGGTGCGCGACGTCAACATCGGCCGGCCGGTAACCGGGATCACCTACGACCTGTTCGAGCCGCTGGTGTTGAACGAGTTCAAGCGCCTGGCCGCCGAGGTCGAGGCGGCGTTCGGTCCGAAGCTGAAGCTGTATGTGGCCCATGCCAAGGGCCGGTTGGGCATTGGTGATGTGGCGGTGGTGGTGGCGGCGGGCAGCCCGCACCGTGACGAGGCGTTCCGCGCATGCCGGCAGTTGATCGAGGCGGTGAAGCACCAGTGCCCGATCTGGAAGCAGGAGCATTACGAGGACGGCGACAGCGAGTGGAGCGAAGGCTGCAGCCTGTGCCACGCGGACAACGAACCCGCACATGCCCATGACCATGCGCACGATCACGAGCATTGACCCCGCTGCAGCCACGCATGGCGTGGCTCTACTGCGGGGTGCCCGGGCGATGCCATGCGTGGATGCTTCTGCGGTGGATCCGGCCGACGCAGCCACGCATGGCGTGGCTCCACCACCGAATGTCTGGATGGCCGTGGGGTCCAGTAGATCCACGCCATGCGTGGATGTGGCCTTCCCGATGAATCCGGCCGGCGCAGCCACGCATGGCGTGGCTCTACTGCGATGAGCGTCAACGGCATCGTGCTGGCCGGCGGCCTGTCCAGCCGGATGGGCCGCGACAAGGCGCTGCTGCCGTGGCAGGGGCGCACGCTGCTGGAACACATGCGGGGCCTGTTGATGCAGGCTGGCGCACGCGAGGTCTGGGTCAGCGGAAATTATCCGGCGTTCGGCGGCGTGCCGGACCGCGTGGCACGTTGTGGGCCGCTTGGCGGGCTCTACAGCGTGGCGATGCGCATGCCCGATGGCCCGGCCTGGGTGGTGCCGGTGGACACACCGCTGCTGCCGCCGCGATTGCTGCAGCAATTGCGTGACGGCCATCGCGGTCCGTGCACGATCTTTTCCGATCACCCCCTGCCCATGCTGGTGGATATAGACGATGCTTGCCGCAACGTACTTGAATCGATGCTGGGTGATCCGGACGGCCCGCGCTCGCTGCATGCCCTGCAGTGTCGTCTTGGCGTGAATACCGTGGCCCTGGCGCCGGTTGACGAAGCCTGCCTGGTCAACTGCAATACCCCCGAACAATGGGAGGATGTTGCGTCATGAAAGTGCAGTTGCAGGACCAATCAGTACGGCTTCGCCTGGACGAGGCCGAACTGGCGCGCCTGCTGGCCGGTGAATCGGTCGAGAACATGACCCGCTTTGGCGGTATCGAGGGCTGGGGCATGGCGGTGTCGCTGCACGGCGGCGATCAACCGGTGCTGCTCGATGGTGGCACCTTCTGTCGCCTGGTACTGCCGCGCCTGGCCGTCGAGGCCTTGGCGGCGCGGCTGCCGTGCCGGGAGGGCCTGCCCTTCGACATTGCCCTGGAAGATGGCAGCCAGCTTCAGCTGCAGTTCGATGTGGACGTGCGCGACAGCGTGCGCCAGCGCGGGGTGACCCGCCGCACCACCGCTTCACCGGTTTGACATTTGTCAGGGGCACGGCGGAAACCGGTCCCTGATTGATCCAGATCAACCCCGTCGTTGTTGCTGCGCGGCCTAATGGCTGCATGACGACGGGTCACAACTTGAAACGCAGTACCCACGTCATTCCACAGCCTTGGAGCCATGTATGACCGTCGGTAGCGATCCTGTTGTCCGCAGCACTGCCCGTCCGGGTCGCGTCATCAGCGACTGGACGCCGGAAGATCCCGGCTACTGGGAGCGCACCGGCAAGCGGGTTGCCACCCGCAACCTGGTCATCTCGATCCCCTCGCTGCTGCTGGCCTTCTCGGTCTGGGTGCTGTTCTCGGCGGTGTCGATCAGCCTGCCGAAGATCGGCTTCAATTTCAGCACCGACCAGCTGTTCTGGCTGGTGGCGCTGCCCAGCCTGTCCGGCGCCACGCTGCGCATCTTCTATTCGTTCGTGATCCCGATCTTCGGCGGCCGCCGCTGGACTGCGCTGTCCACGGCCTCGCTGCTGGCGCCGACGCTCTGGCTCGGCTTTGCGGTACAAAACCCGGCCACGCCGTACGGGGTGTTCGTGGCCATTGCGATCCTGTGTGGCTTCGGTGGCGCGAACTTCTCATCGTCGATGTCCAACATCTCCTTCTTCTACCCCAAGCAGAAGCAGGGCCTGGCGCTGGGCCTGAACGCCGGCCTGGGCAATGTGGGCGTGTCGGTGGCGCAGGCGGTGATCCCGCTGGTCATCACCGTGGGCGTGTTCGGTGCGTTGGGTGGTGCACCGCAGCCCACGCTGGAGGGTGGGGCGCCGTTGTTCCTGCAGAACGCCGGCTTCATCTGGGTGCCGGCCATCGCGCTGTGCGCCATCGCGGCCTGGTTCGGCATGAACGACCTGACCAGCGCCCGCTCGTCGTTCTCCGAGCAGGCGGTGATCTTCCGCCGCAAGCACAACTGGCTGATGTGCTGGTTGTACATCGGCACCTTCGGTTCCTACATCGGCTTCTCTGCCGGCTTCCCGATGCTGGTGAAGAGCCAGTTCCCGGATGTGAACCCGCTGGCCTACGCCTTCATCGGCCCGCTGCTCGGTGCACTGATGCGCTCGGTGGGTGGCAGCATGGCCGACCGCTGGGGTGGCGCACGCCTGACCTTCTGGGTGTTCGCGCTGATGATCGCGGCCGTGTTCGGCGTGCTGCACTTCCTGCCCAGCGACGGCCAGGGCGGCAACTTCCATGGCTTCCTGCTCAGCTTCATGGCGCTGTTCGTGCTCAGTGGCATCGGCAACGGCACCACGTTCCGCATGATCCCGGTGATCTTCCGCACCCTGCATGAGCGCTGGTCGGCCAACGACAACGCCGAAGGCAAGGCCACGGCCGCGCACCAGGCCAGCATCGAGTCGGCCGCGGTGGTCGGTTTCTCCGGTGCGATCGGTGCCTATGGCGGCTTCTTCATTCCCAAGAGCTACGGCTCGTCCATCACCTTGACCGGCAGCCCCGACATGGCGCTGTACGGATTCGTTGTTTTCTACGTCACCTGCCTGGCCGTGACCTGGTGGTGGTACTACCGGCGCGGTGCCGAGACACCCTGCTGACGACATGAAAACGCACCGCAGCCAGATGACACACACAGCCACGATGCCGATGTCCGCAAAGGGAGACCCCCGATGAGTTATTTCCTCGATCGCTTGCAGTTCTTCAAGCGTGACCCCCAGACCTTTGCCGATGGCCACGGATTCGCCAAGAGCGAAGGCCGTGACTGGGAAAACAGTTACCGCGCCCGCTGGCAGTACGACAAGATCGTGCGTTCCACCCACGGCGTGAACTGCACGGGTTCGTGCAGCTGGAAGATCTACGTCAAGAACGGCCTGGTCACCTGGGAAACCCAGCAGACCGACTACCCGCGCACGCGCCCGGACCTGCCCAACCACGAACCGCGTGGCTGCCCGCGTGGCGCCAGCTATTCCTGGTACCTGTACAGCGCCAACCGGCTGAAGTACCCGCTGATCCGCGGCACGCTGCTGCGCCTGTGGCGCGAAGCCCGCAAGAGCAAGGCCCCGGTCGATGCCTGGGCCAGCATCGTGGAGGACAAGGAGAAGGCGCGTTCGTACAAGACCCGCCGCGGCATGGGCGGCTTCGTGCGCCTGCAGTGGGAAGAGGCCAACGAGATCATCGCCGCCTCCAACCTGTACACGGTGAAGCAGTATGGCCCGGACCGCGTGGTCGGCTTCTCGCCGATCCCGGCGATGTCGATGGTGTCCTACGCCGCCGGTGCGCGTTACCTGTCCCTGCTGGGCGGCGCCTGCCTGTCCTTCTATGACTGGTACTGCGACCTGCCGCCGGCCTCGCCGCAGATCTGGGGCGAGCAGACCGACGTGCCCGAATCGGCCGACTGGTACAACAGCCGCTACATCATCGCCTGGGGCTCGAACGTGCCGCAGACGCGTACGCCCGATGCGCACTTCTTCACCGAGGCGCGCTACAACGGCACCAAGACGGTGGCGATCTGCCCGGACTATTCCGAGCTGGCCAAGCTGACCGATCATTGGCTGCACCCGAAGCAGGGCACCGATGCGGCGCTGGCCTTCGCCTTCGGTCATGTGATCCTGCGCGAGTTCCACGTCGATTCGCCCTCGCAGTACTTCCAGGACTATTGCCGCCAGTACTCGGACATGCCGATGCTGGTGCGCCTGGAACGCCGCGACGACGGCCGCCTGGTACCGGGCCGCTTCCTGCGTGCCAGTGAACTGGGCGGGCTGGGTGAAGCCAACAACCCGGACTGGAAGACGCTGGCCTATGACGAGACCAGCGGCCAGATCGTGGTGCCCAACGGCTCGATCGGCTTCCGCTGGGGCGAGAAGGGCAAGTGGAACATCGAGGAGAAGGAAAGCAAGGGCGCCGATACACGCCTGCGCCTGAGCCTGTCCGATGGCCATGAGGGCATCGAAGCGGTGAGCTTCCCGTACTTCGGTGGCATCGAGACCGACGGGTGGACCGCGGCGCCGGCCGACGACGTGCTTGAGCGCAACATCCCGGTGCGTCGCCTGGCCCTGGCCGAGGGTGGCGAGACCCTGGTGGCCACGGTCTACGACCTGCTGCTGGCCCAGTACGGCGTGGACCGTGGCTTTGGCGGCGGCAACGTGGCATCGAGCTTCGACGACATGGTGCCGGGCACCCCAGCCTGGCAGGAGCGCATCACCGGCGTGTCGCGCGCCGAGGTGATCGAGATCGCCCGCGAGTTCGCGCGTACCGCCGACAAGACCCATGGCCGTTCGATGATCATCGTCGGCGCGGGCATGAACCACTGGTTCCACAACGACATGAACTACCGCGGCCTGATCAACATGCTGATCATGTGCGGTTGCGTGGGCCAGACCGGTGGTGGCTGGGCGCACTACGTGGGCCAGGAGAAGCTGCGCCCGCAGACCGGCTGGCAGCCGCTGGCGTTCGGCCTGGACTGGAGCCGCCCGCCGCGCCACATGAACGGCACCTCGTTCTTCTACTTCAACACCGGGCAGTGGCGCTACGAGAAGCTGCAGGTGGATGAGCTGCTGTCGCCGCTGGCCGACGCCAGCAAGTACAGCGGAAGCCTGGCCGACCTGAACCTGCGCGCGGTGCGCATGGGCTGGCTGCCCTGTGCGCCACAGCTGGACCGCAACCCGTTGCAGCTGGTACGCGAGGCGGACGCGGCGGGCGTTGCCCCGGCCGACTACGCGCTGGGCAAGTTCAAGGACGGCTCGCTGGACTTCGCCTTCGCCGATCCGGATGCACAGCAGAACCATCCGCGGATGATGTTCATCTGGCGCTCGAACCTGCTGGGTTCGTCGGGCAAGGGCCACGAGTACATGCTGCGGCACCTGCTCGGCACGCGCCATGGCCTGCAGGGCAAGGACCTGGGCGAGATGGGGGCGATCAAGCCGGAGGAAGTGACGTGGCGTGACGAGGCACCGGAAGGCAAGCTGGACCTGCTGGTCACGCTCGACTTCCGCATGTGCACCACCGCGCTGTACTCGGACATCGTGCTGCCGACCGCGACCTGGTACGAGAAGGACGACCTCAACACCTCGGACATGCACCCGTTCATCCACCCGCTGTCGAAGGCGGTGGACCCGGCATGGGAATCGCGCAGTGACTGGGAGATCTTCAAGGAGGTCGCCCGTACCGTGAGCGAGATGGCGCCCGGCGTGCTGGGCGTGGAGAAGGACCTGGTACTGGTGCCGACCCTGCACGACACTCCGAACGAGCTGGGCATGCCGTTCGGCGTGGCCGACTGGAAGAAGGGCGAATGCGAGGCCATCCCGGGCCAGACCATGCCGTCGATGACGGTGGTGGAGCGCGACTACCCGAACCTGTACCGCAAGTTCACCTCGCTGGGCCCGCTGCTGGACAAGCTGGGCAACGGCGGCAAGGGCATGAGCTGGGACACGAAGCACGAGGTCGAATTCCTCGGCAAGCTCAACCACACCGTGCACGACGAGGGCGTCAGCCACGGCCGCCCGGCCATTTCGACTGCGATCGACGCGGCCGAGGTGATCCTGCACCTGGCACCGGAAACCAATGGCCACGTGGCAGTGAAGGCGTGGGAATCGCTGGGTACCTTCACCGGCCGCGAGCACACCCACCTGGCGGTGGGCAAGGAGCACGAGGCGATCCGCTTCCGTGACATCCAGGCGCAGCCGCGCAAGATCATCTCCTCGCCGATCTGGTCGGGCCTCGAAGACGACAACGTCAGCTACAACGCCGGCTATACCAACGTGCACGAGCTGATTCCGTGGCGAACGGTGACCGGCCGCCAGCAGTTCTACCAGGACCACGAGTGGATGATCGACTTCGGCGAGGCCTTCATGGGCTACCGGCCGCCGGTCAACACGCGCACGGTGGAGCCGCTGCTGAACCAGCGCCCGAACGGCAACAAGGAGATCGTGCTGAACTGGATCACGCCGCACCAGAAGTGGGGCATCCACAGCACTTACAGCGACAACCTGATCATGCAGACACTGTCGCGCGGTGGCCCGATCGTGTGGATCAGCGAGGATGACGCGCGCAGTGCCGGCATCGTCGACAACGACTGGATCGAGCTGTTCAACGTGAACGGTGCGATTGCCGCGCGTGCGGTGGTCAGCCAGCGCGTGATGCCGGGCATGGCGATGATGTACCACGCCCAGGAACGCATCATCAACGTGCCGGGCTCGGAGATTTCCGGGACCCGCGGCGGCATCCACAACTCGGTGACCCGCATCGTGCTCAAGCCCACCCACATGATCGGCGGCTACGCGCAGCTGGCCTACGGTTTCAACTACTACGGCACCTGCGGCACCAACCGCGACGAGTTCGTGATCGTGCGCAAGATGGACAAGATCGATTGGCTGGACGATGAACAAGGAAGTTCGAGTGTCGCGGGCGCAGGACGCGCAGGAGCGACCGGCGAGGCCGTACCGGCCGCTGCCAAGGAGGTGGTGTGATGAAGGTCCGTGCACAGATCGCGATGGTGCTGAACCTGGACAAGTGCATCGGCTGCCATACCTGCTCGATCACCTGCAAGAACGTCTGGACCTCGCGCGAGGGCGTCGAGTACGCCTGGTTCAACAACGTGGAAACCAAGCCGGGCATCGGCTACCCGAAGGAATGGGAAAACCAGGACAAGTGGAACGGCGGCTGGGTGCGCACCCGCGCCGGCAAGCTGGTGCCGCGTGCCGGCGGCCGCTGGCGGATGCTGGCCAAGATCTTCGCCAATCCGGATCTGCCGCAGATCGACGACTACTACGAGCCGTTCGATTTCGACTACCAGAACCTGCACACCGCCAAGGACAGCCAGCACCAGCCCACCGCGCGGCCGCGGTCGCTGATCAGTGGCGAGCGCATGCAGAAGATCGAGTGGGGCCCCAACTGGGAGGAGATCCTCGGTTCGGAGTTCAGCAAGCGCTCGCGCGACTACAACTTCGACCAGGTGCAGAAGGAGATCTACGGCGCCTTCGAGAAGACCTTCATGATGTACCTGCCGCGCCTGTGCGAGCACTGCCTGAACCCGGCGTGCGTGTCGGCGTGCCCGTCGGGCGCGATCTACAAGCGCGAGGAAGACGGCATCGTGCTGATCGACCAGGACAAGTGCCGCGGTTGGCGCATGTGCGTGTCGGCGTGCCCGTACAAGAAGATCTACTACAACTGGAAGAGCGGCAAGTCGGAGAAGTGCATCTTCTGCTACCCGCGCATCGAGATGGGTGAGCCGACGGTGTGTTCGGAGACCTGCGTGGGCCGCATCCGCTATCTGGGCGTGATGCTGTACGACGCCGACCGCATCGCCGAGGCCGCCTCGGTGGCCGCCGAGAAGGACCTGTACCAGGCCCACCTGGACATCTTCCTGGACCCGAACGACCCGGCGGTGATCGCCGCCGCGCGCAAGGAAGGGATCCCGGACAGCTGGCTGGATGCGGCCAAGCAGTCGCCGGTGTACAAGCTGGCGATCGACTGGAAGCTGGCGCTGCCGCTGCACCCGGAATACCGGACGTTGCCGATGGTCTGGTACGTACCGCCGCTGTCGCCGATCCAGTCCGCGGCCGAGCGTGGCCGCGTGGGCATGAGCGGCGAGCTGCCGGACGTGGCTTCGCTGCGTATTCCGATGCGCTACCTGGCCAACCTGCTGACGGCCGGTGACGAGGCGCCGGTGGTGCGTGCGCTGGAACGGCTGATGGCCATGCGTGCCTGGCGCCGTGCCAAGAACGTGGACGGCGTGGAAGACACCGCAGTGCTGGAGCAGACCGGGCTGAGCATCGCCCAGGTGGAAGAGATGTACCGCTACCTGGCCATCGCCAACTACGAGGACCGTTTCGTGATTCCGACCGGCCACCGCGAGTACGCCAACGATGCCTTCGGCGAGCGCGGCGGCTGCGGCTTCACCTTCGGCAACGGCTGCAACGGTGACAGCCCGGCCGACCTGTTCGGTCAGCGCAAGAGCACCACCTTCGTGGTGGACAAGGGGCCGAACCACCGCCGCAAGGAGGTGGTGTGATGAGCGTGCTCAAGCTGGTCGGGGTGCTGCTGGACTACCCCCGTGAAGAACTGTGGCAGCACGGCGAGGAGCTGCTCGCCGCCTGCGACGACCCGGCGCTGAGCGCTGCCCGCCGCCAGCAGCTGCGCAGCTTCGTGCAGCAGCTGCTGGACACCGATGCGCTGGACGCACAGGCCGCATGGCTGGCCAGTTTCGACCGCGGCCGCTCGATGAGCCTGCTGTTGTTCGAACACATCCATGGCGAATCGCGCGACCGTGGCCAGGCCATGGTCGATCTGGTCGAAACCTACCGCCGCAACGGCTTCGAACTGGATGCGCGCGAGCTGCCGGACTACCTGCCGCTGCTGCTGGAGTTCCTGGCCCATCGCCCCGGCAGCGAGGCCCGCGAGTGGCTGCACCACATCGGCCATATCGCCGGGATGCTGGCGGCGCGTGCCGCCGAGCGTGAGCTGCCGCACCGGGTGCTGTTCGAGATCCTGGTCGAAGCCGGTGACGGCAAGGCCGATCTGCAGGCGCTGCGCCAGCGTGCCAGCGAAGAAGTCCGCGACGATACCGCCGAGGCCATGGACCGCTTGTGGGAGGAGGAGGCGGTGCGCTTCGGCGCCGAAGCCCCTGCCGAAGACTGCAAGCCGCCCGTGCGTTCGCCGGCCCGTCCTTCGCATCGAGAGGTCCAGCCATGAGTTACTCCCTGCATCAATTCGCCTTCCAGTACTACCCGTACATCGCCGTGGCGGTGCTGCTGATCGGCAGCTGGGCCCGCTATGACAAGGCCATGTACACCTGGCGCACCGGCTCCAGCCAGATGCTGTCGGACAAGGGCATGCGGATCGGCAGCAACTGCTTCCACATCGGCATCCTGGCCATCCTCGGCGGCCACCTGGTCGGCCTGCTGACCCCGCACGCGGTGTACGAGCACTTCATCACCTCGTCGCAGAAGCAGATGCTGGCGATGGTGGTCGGTGGTGTGTTCGGCGCGCTGTGCTTCATCGGCATCAGCATCCTGCTGGTACGCCGCCTGTTCAATGCGCGGGTACGGGCCACCGGCAGCTTCGGTGACACACTGGTGCTGGTGCTGCTGTTCGCCCAGCTGTGCCTGGGCCTGTACAGCATCCGCATCTCGTCCGGCCACCTGGACGGTGGGGTGATGGTGCAGCTGGCCGAATGGGCGCAGCACATCGTGACCTTCCGTGCCGGTGCCGCCGACTACATCGAGGGCGTCAGCTGGGTCTACAAGATGCACATCTTCCTGGGCCTGACCCTGTTCCTGATCGCGCCGTTCACCCGCCTGGTGCACGTGTGGAGCATTCCGATCAGCTATCTGTGGCGGCCCTACCAGGTGGTGCGCCGCCGCCAGGCCACGCTGCGCTACGGTCCGCGGGAGTAGACCATGGGCAGCCTGCCGAAATTCCTGCCGATCACCGTGATCGACTCCGCCGCACCGGTGCCTGCCGAGGCGCATTCGCATCACCACGACGCGGCAGAGCAGGGGCCGCGCTCGCTCGGGCAGCCGGCACCGTGCCGGCTGTTCGTGGACGAGACCGCGATCAGCGAGGCCGACATCGCCCGCGAGATGCAGCACCATCGGGCGATGCGCCCGGAACAGTCACGCGCCGAGGCGGCACGTGCACTGGTGGTGCGCGAGCTGCTGCGCCTGGAGGCGCAGCGGCTGGGCCTGCAGGCGCCGGAGGGCAACCGGGTCAGCGACGAGGAAGTGCTGATCCAGCAGCTGCTGGAAGACGCGATCGAAGACCGCGTGCCGACCGATGAAGACTGCCGCCGCTACTTCGAGCAGAACCCGGAGCGCTTCCGCTCCCCCGATCGCGTGCACCTGCGCCATATCCTGCTGGCCGCGCCGGCCGACGACGTGGCCGGGCGCTTCGCTGCACGTACCGAGGGCGAGCGGCTGGTTGGGCTGCTGAAGGAATCGCCGCACCTGTTCGCCGATTTCGCCCTGCGCCATTCACGCTGCCCGTCCAGCAGCGAAGGCGGTGACCTGGGCTGGCTGCAGCGTGGGCAGACCACGCCGGAGTTCGACCGACAGGTGTTCCGCCTGCGCGAAGGCCTGGCCGGTTTCCCGGTGGAATCGCGCTGGGGCTACCACGTGGTCTGCGTCGATGCCCGCGAGGAAGGCCTGCCGCAGCCGTTCGAGACGGTGCTGCCGCAGCTGCGTGACTACCTGGAGCTGCAGGTACGGCAGCGCGAGGTGCAGGCCTACCTGCTGCAGCTGCAGGAGCGCTACCCGGTGCGCGGGCTGGATGAGATCGAAGCCGAAGCGGATATCGGCTGACCCCCTTTGAACGAGGAGAATTCATGAACCAGGCCCTTGCCCCCGCCAGTGCCGGGCAGCAGCAACGTGCGCTGTGGCTGAGCACGTTCGCCTTCACCGTGTGCTTCGCGGTGTGGATGATCTTTTCGATCATCGGTATCCAGATCAGTCAACAGCTTGGGCTGAATGACACCCAGTTCGGCCTGCTGATCGCCACGCCGGTACTGACCGGTTCGGTCAGCCGGGTCTTCCTCGGCATCTGGTCCGACCAGTTCGGTGGCCGCAAGGTGATGGTGCTGGTGATGCTGTGTGGCGCCGTGGCCACCTGGATGCTGACCTATGCGCAGACCTACACCCAGTTCCTGATCGCCGCGCTGTGCGTGGGCATCGCCGGCGGCAACTTCTCGGTGGGCGTGGCCTACGTCTCGAAGTGGTTCCCGGCCAGCAAGCAGGGCACCGCGCTGGGCATCTTCGGTGCCGGCAACATCGGCTCGGCGGTGACCAAGCTGTTGGCGCCGCTGGTGATGGTGGCCGCGGGTTGGACCATGGTTGCCAAGGTCTGGGCGGTCGCGCTGGCGGTCACGGCGGTGCTGTTCTTCCTCTTCAGCAAGGAAGATCCGTCGCTGGAGCAGCGCCGCCGCGAGGGCGTGAAGCCGGTGCCGTTCGCCGAGCAGATGGCACCGCTGAAGAACCTGCAGGTGTGGCGGTTCTCGCTGTATTACTTCTTTGTATTCGGTGGCTTCGTGGCTCTGGCGCTGTGGCTGCCGCACTACCTGGTGGGCGCCTACGGCATGGACGTGGGCCACGCGGGCATGCTGGCGGCGTGCTACTCGATCCCGGCCAGCCTGTTCCGCGTGGTCGGTGGCTGGATGTCGGACCGGATGGGGGCGCGGCGGGTGATGTACTGGACCTTCGGCGTGTCGGCCATCTGCACCTTCCTGCTGGCCTACCCGGATACCGAGTACGTGGTGAAGGGCATCCATGGCCCGATCCATTTCCATCTGGCTATCGGCGTGGTGATGTTCACCGTGCTGGTGTTCGTGCTGGGCTTCTTCATGTCGCTGGGCAAGGCGGCGGTCTACAAGCACATTCCGGTGTACTACCCGCAGCACGTGGGTGCGGTGGGCGGTGTGGTCGGCATGATCGGCGGCCTGGGTGGCTTCATCCTGCCGATCGTGTTCGGGGCATTGAACGATGCCGTGGGCATCTGGAGCAGCTGTTTCATGCTGCTGTTCGTGCTGGTGGCGGCTGCACTGGCGTGGATGCACTTTGCGATACGCCGCATGGAACGCCGTCACTTCCCGCAGATCGACCGCGAGACCGACCTGCCTGAAGCCATCGATGCGGCCGCGGCCGAGCGGGTACGCGGCAGGTGAACGGGGTTGCCGGCCAGCGGCCGGCACTACCGGAACGGTGCGCGGTGGGTGGAGGGGGTTGCCGGCCAGCGGCCGGCACTACCGGGACGGTGCGCGGTGGGTGGAGGGGGTTGCCGGCCAGCGGCCGGCACTACCGGGACGGTGCGCGGTGGTTGGAGGGGGTTGCCGGCCAGCGGCCGGCACTACCGGGTAGCAGGTGAAAGGGTAGTGCCGGCCGCTGGCCGGCAGGAACCCATCGATGCGCCACGCTTGATTTCAATCAGGGCCACGCGAAGAGGAACGCCCGAAGATGTCTGCCATGAGCTTCCACGTCGATGAGAGTGAGGACACTGCGCTGCAGGCGGCATTGCTGCGGCAGCCCCGGCACGTGCTGTTTCCGCCGGCTGACCAGTTCAGTACCGGCTTTGGCGAAAGCGGCTGGCGTGCCGCCGTGCGCGCCAGCAACGAGCACCTGATCCCGCGTGGCTTGACGCTCGGCTTCCAGGCCGGCCGTGGTGGTCGCGACGTGCCGCCGCAGGCATATCTGGACACCTTGCTGCTGGCCCTGCAGCTGCAGGCCGATGCCTTGGCCGAGGACCGCGAAGTGGTGGCGATGGTGTTGCAGCTGGGCTTGGCCGAGACCTTGCCGCCGCCCCAGCTGGGCCAGCTGCTGGACGCCGTGCCGCAGCACCTGCGCACGGTAGCGCGGCCGCAGGTGGAAGTGCGGCTGGACGCCGGCAGCGCGCTGTCACCGGCGCAGCTGCGCGCGGTGGGCTGCACCCGCCTGAACGTGATCGACCGTGCCGATGCGCCGGGGCCGACCCTGCTGGCACAGGCGCGGCAGGTCGGCTTCACCGCGCGCTACTACCAGCTGCGCGTGCCCGCCAGTGAGGACATCGGCTTCATCGAGCGTCTGCATGAGGTGCTGGCCGAAGCGCCCGAGCGCATCCTGCTGCCGGCGCCTTGCGCGCTGCCGCAGCATCCGTCCGCCGCAAACTGGCTGCAGGCCTGGCGCCTGCTGCGCGCGGCAGGCTATGAAGCAATCGGTGGCGATCACTATCAACGCGGCGACCTGCCCAATCCGCATGGGCCCGGCGATGGCCAGCGCCACTGTGACCTGGCCGGCGTGCCGCGCCGTGATCGCAGTGACTTCATCGGCCTTGGCCTGTCTGCCTGCAGCCAGATCGGCGAGGTGTTCTACCGGCTGGAGGACGAGCTGGGCGAATGGCGGGCGCGATTGCAGTCCGGTCACATGGGCGTGGCCGCGGGCCTGATCCTGTCCGAGGACGAGCGGATGGCGGCCGAGGTGGCACAGAGCATCGCCTGCGATCACGCGCTCGATGCGGCCGCTTTCGAATGGCGCAACGATGAGCCGTTTGAGGAATGCTTCGCTGAGCAGCTGCCGGCGTTGTCGCCGTTGCTGGCACGCGGCTGGGCGCACTGGGATGCGCGCGTGCTGCGGCTGGCCGAAGAAGGACGGTTGCTGTGGCGTATGATGGCTGCATGCTTCCGGCCGGCGGCCGCCATCGCTTGAGTCCTGCCTCGATGTCTTCGAATCCGCCTTCCCAGGGCCGCCTCGGCCGGGCCACGCCGAACCCTGCCGCCGCTGATGACGGCGACGCGCTGCACTTCTGCAGCACCTGTGCGTTTTCCGATGCCTGCATATCGCAGGGCTATGACAAGACCGCGCTGGGCGACCTGCACGTGCTGGTCGACCACGTCGGTCCGTTCCATGCGGGTGACTACATCTTCCGCGCCGGCGAATCGTTCGATTCGATCGCCGCGGTACGCGCCGGCATGGTCAAGACCTTCGTTGATGACAGCCAGGGCAACGAGCAGGTGCTTGGCTTCAGCCTGCCGGGCGAGGTGATCGGCCTGAACGCGATCCACGGTTCGCGCTTCCCCTGCAACGCGGTGGCGCTGGACACCGTGCACCTGTGCCGCATCTCGTTCCCCAAGTTGAGCCTGCTGGCCACGCGCATGCCGGGGCTGCAGGCCAAGCTGTTCAGCCTGCTCAGCGCGGAGATCGGCAAGGTCGCCACGCTGGCCGCCAATCACCGTACCGAAGAGCGCATGGCGGCGTTCCTGCTGGACATGTCCGAGCGTTACGCGCGGCGCGGCTTTTCCGCCACGCGTTTCAACCTGACGATGGCGCGTACCGAGATCGCCAATTACCTGCGGATGGCGCCGGAAACCGCCAGCCGCGTGCTGCGCCGCCTGAGCGATGATGGGATCATCGCGGTGAAGCAGCGCGAGATCCTGCTGCTGCAGCCCGAGCGCCTGGCGGCGCTGGCGGTGGCCGACGAATCCGATCCGAACTGAACCTGGCCGGGAGCCGACAATGAAGCGAGCTGGACTGTTGTTGCTGGGACTGCTGGCCACGGTGCCGGCCTGGGCGGCCGACCTGACGGTGTCGGCGGCATCGAGCCTGACCGAGAGCTTCCGCGAACTGGGCACCGCCTACGAGAAGGCGCACCCGGGGACCAAGGTCGATTTCAACTTCGCCGCGTCTGGCGTGCTGCTGCAGCAGATCAGCCGCGGCGCGCCGGTGGATGTCTTCGCGTCGGCCGATGAAACCACGATGGACCAGGCCCAGCAGCAGGACCTGCTGGCGGCCGGCACCCGCGAGGTGTTCGCGGTGAACGCGCTGTGGGTGGTGGTGCCGCCGCAGGCCAAGGCTGCGCCGCGTAGCTTGAAGGACCTGGCTGGTGCCGGCGTGCAGCGCATCGCACTGGGTAACCCGGACAGCGTGCCGGTCGGTCGCTATGCCAAGGGCGCGCTGGAAGTGGCGGGCCTGTGGCCGTCGGTGCAGGGCAGGATCATCACCACGCAGAACGTGCGCCAGTCACTGGATTACGTGGCACGCGGGGAAGTGGACGCCGGCTTCGTCTATGCCACCGATGCGCAGGCGATGCCCGACCGGGTGCGCCGTGCCTTCGCGGTGCCGGTGGCGGGGCGCATCGCCTATCCGCTGGCGGTGACCAAGGCCAGTGTGCAGCCGGCCGAAGCCAAGCGCTTCACCGCCTTCGTACGTTCGGCGCAGGGCCAGGCGATCCTGGCCAAACACGGGTTCGGCAAGCCCTGAGGCATGGATCTCGACTGGAGCGCACTGGGGTTGTCGCTGAAGGTGGCCGGCTGGGCCACCGCGATCAATCTGGTGCTGGGCGTGGCACTGGGCGCGCTGCTGGCGCGTCGGCGATTTCCCGGCCGTGAGCTGCTGGATTCGCTGCTGACGCTGCCGATGGTGTTGCCGCCGACGGTGCTGGGGTACTACCTGCTGGTGCTGATCGGCCGCAACGGCCCGATCGGCGCGTGGCTGCAGTCGTGGTTCGGCATCAACCTGGTGTTCACCTGGCAGGCGGCGGTGATCGCTGCGGCGGTGGCGTCGCTACCGCTGGTGTTCAAGCCGGCACGCGCGGCATTCGAGGAAGTGGACGGGCAGCTGGAGCAGGCCGCGCGCACGCTTGGGGTGTCCGAAGCAGCGGTGTTCTTCCGCATCACGTTGCCGCTGGCCTGGCGCGGCATCCTCGCCGGCCTGCTGCTGGCGTTTGCACGCGCGATGGGCGAGTTCGGCGCCACCCTGATGGTGGCCGGTAGCATTCCGGGCCGCACGCAGACGCTGTCGATCGCCATCTACGAAGCGGTGCAGGCCGGGCAGGACGGCAAGGCCAATGCGCTGGTGATCCTGACCTCGGTGGTCTGCATCGTGATCCTGCTGCTGGCCGCACGGCTGGTGGGCGGGCGTCGCCGGGAGCTGCGTGATGTGGCTTGACCTGCAGGTGCAGCGTCGCCTGCAGGCGGCCGGCCAGGATTTCGTGTTGGACGTGTCGCTGCAGTGCACGCAGCGGCAGGTGGTGCTGTTCGGGCCTTCCGGTGCGGGCAAGAGCCTGACCCTGAAGGCAGTGGCCGGGCTGCTGCGGCCGGGCCAGGGCCACGTGCGCCTGCAGGGGCAGACCTTGTTTGACGCGGCGGCCGGCGTGGACCTGCCACCGCAGCGTCGCCGGCTGGGCTATGTCTTCCAGGACTATGCGTTGTTCCCGCACCTGAGCGTGCGCCAGAACGTGGCGTTCGGTCTGCAGAAGGGGTGGTTGAATCCGCGCGTGGGCCAGCGCTTCGATGCGGTGGAGCAGTGGCTGCACGCATTCCGCATCGACGCGGTGGGCGACCTGCTGCCCTCGCAGGTATCCGGGGGACAGCGCCAGCGCACTGCACTGGCACGCGCCCTGGTGACACAGCCGCAGGCGCTGCTGCTGGATGAGCCGTTCTCCGCGCTGGATCATGACCTGCGCCAGCACCTGCGCCAGGAGCTGGAGAGCGTGCTGGACAAGACCGGCATCCCGTTGCTGTTGATCAGTCACGACCCGCAGGATGTGGCCATGTTCGGCCAGCAGGTAGCACGCGTGGTGGATGGCCGCATTGTCGGCGGTTGATCCGTGATGGACGCACGGGCGATGGTTGACAGCTGATGGTAGTGCCGGCCGCTGGCCGGCAACCACGGAATCCAGGTCAGCCGGCCAGCGGCCGGCCCTACCGGTTCAGAGGTTCCGCGACGCTCAGGCGAGGGTTGGTTGCATCTGATGGTAGTGCCGGCCGCTGGCCGGCAACCACGGAACCCGGAGCAGCCGGCCAGCGGCCGGCCCTACCGGTTCAAGGGTTCCGCGACGCACAGGCGAGGGATGGTTACATCTGATGGTAGTGCCGGCCGCTGGCCGGCAACCACGGAATCCGGGGCAGCCGGCCAGCGGCCGGCTCTACCGGTTCAGGGGTTCCGCGACGCACAGGCGATGAATGGTTGCATCTGATGGTACTGCCGGCCGCTGGCCTGCAACCAGGGGTTCCGAAGCAGCCGGCCAGCGGCCGGCTCTACCGGTTCAGGGGTTCCGTGACGTACAGGCGAGGGTTGGTTGCATCTGATGGTAGTGCCGGCCGCTGGCCGGCAACCACGGAATCCGGGGCAGCCGGCCAGCGGCCGGCTCTACCGGTTCAAGGGTTCCGCGACGCACAGGCGAGGGATGGTTGCATCTGATGGTAGTGCCGGCCGCTGGCCGGCAACCACGGAATCCGGGGCAGCCGGCCGGCGGCCGGCTCTACCGGTTCAACCGTTGGTCGCCCACTGGATGAACGCCCAGCGTCGCGTTGGCGCCATGCCGAAGCGGTGCTGCGGCGAACGGGCATGCCATGCGCGCACGCGTGCTTCCTCATCCGCATCCAACGCACCGAACAGCTCTACTGCCTGGCGCACCAGGCCATCGGCATCCTGGGCGACATCGCGCACCGATTCGGGCAGGTAGTCGACCTGCGGCTCGCGGCCCATGTCCAGCAGCATGTTGATCGGGTAGCGGTGGTCGGGCATCGGCATCCACTCGCGATCAAGCAGCTCGGACAGCTCGGGTACACCGGCACGCGGGCCGGTGGCGAAGGTGATGCAGGCACGCTGGCGGGCGTGCGTATCGAGCCTGCGCAGCGCGGCCTCCAGATCCGGCACCATCAACGAGCGCGAGGCAATCGCAAGATCGCAACGCGGCACGTCGCGCCAGTCGTCGGTCCACGACAGCGCCCACGGCGTGACGTTGGAAACGCCGTCACGCGCCATCGCGGCGCGCAGGCCGTCGAGCATGCCGGTGCTGTAGTCGAGCGCGTGCACATGGCCGACCTGTGTGGCGATGGGCAGGCTCAACAAGCCGGGGCCACAGCCAACATCCAGCACCGTGGCCACGCCACTGAGATCAACGCGGGTGAGGAACGCCTCGCTGTAGTCATCGTGGCGGCGCTTCCAGCTGGATTGCGCGGCCCGCGCATCCCAAGCGCTGGCTGGCTTGGCCTGGAAGCCGCAGGCCTGCAGGTGCTGGCGGTAGCGTGCGCTGTGATCGATCGGGGTCGGTAGCGGTGTGCTCATGTAGAAATTCCAGAAGCGGGCAGGGCGGCGGCGACGCGGGCAGCATCGACGCCATACAGCGCAGCAAGGCGCTCGGGGGTTGCGATGTCGTGGGCAGGGCCCAGTGCCTGCACGCTGCCGGCGGACATCAACGCGATGCGGTCGGCCACCTGCAGCGCGTGCTGCGGTTGATGGGTGGACAGCAGCACGCCGATGCCACGCTCGGCCAGGCGGCGCACGGTGTCGAGGATGCGCAGCTGGTTGCCGAAGTCGAGGCTGGCGGTCGGTTCGTCCATCACCAGCAGTCGCGCCTGCTGGGCCAGTGCACGTGCGATCAGTACCAGCTGGCGTTCGCCACCGCTGAGCGTGGTGACGGTCCGGTCGGCCAGCGTTTGCAGGCCCAGTTCGCGCAGGCAGTCATCGGCGATGGCCTCGTCGGCGCGACCAGGTGCGGACAGCAGGCCAAGGTGCGCGGCGCGGCCCATCGCCACCACCTCGCGCACGCGCCAGGCGAAGGGCAGCGGCGCGGCCTGCGGCACGTACGCCATGCGGCGGGCGCGGGCGGCGCGATCATGCGCGCGCAGCGGCGTGCCCTGCAGGTCCACTTCGCCGCGTACCGCAGGCAGCAGGCCGAGCAGGGTGCGGAACAGGGTGGTCTTGCCACAGCCGTTCGGGCCAAGCAGGCACAGCACCTCGCCGGGCTGCACCGACAGTGCAAACGGCACGCCCAGTGCCACGCCGGCATGGCCGATGACCAGGCCACGTGCTTCCAGAAGCGGGGCCGCAGCATTCATGGGCGACGCTCGCTGCGTGCCAGCACCAGCAGGAAACACGGCACGCCGACGAAGGCGGTGAGGATGCCGAGTGGCAGTTCGATCGGCGCCAGGGTGCGCGCCAGCGTATCGGCGGCGAGCAGGAAGCTGGCGCCGAGCAGCAGGCTGGCTGGCAGCAGGCGGCGGAAGTCGGCGCCGACCAGCAGCCGCGCGATATGCGGAACCACCAACCCGACCCAGCCGATGATGCCGGCCAGTGACACCGCCGCCGCCGTGCACAGCGTGGCGGCGGCAATCAGCGTCCAGCGCAGCGGGGTGACCGCCACGCCCAGTGCGCTGGCCTCCTCGTCACCCAGGCCCAGCAGGTTCACCCGCCAGCGCAGCAGCACCAGCGGCAACAGCCCGATCAGCAGCAATGGCGCGGTGACCTTGAGGTCGTCGATGACCACCGCGTTCAAGCCACCCAGCAGCCAGAAGGTGATCGACGGCAGCTGCGTGTACGGATCGGCCAGCAGTTTCAACAGCGAAATGCCGGCGCCGAGCAGCGCCGACACCGCGACGCCGGCCAGCACCAATACCAACACCGGATCGTGCCGCCGCACCAGCGCTGCCACCAGGCAGACCAGGCCCACGGCCCCCAGCCCACCGGCGAAGGCGATGCCCTGCACCAGCAGCATCGGCAGACCGAGGAACAGCCCCAGCGAAGCGCCAAGGCCCGCGCCGGCGGAGACGCCGAGGATGTCCGGCGACACCAGCGGATTGCGGAACATGGCCTGGTAGGCGGCACCGGCTGCCGACAGTACCGCGCCGATCAGCATGGCCGCGAGCACGCGTGGCAGGCGGATGTGCCAGAGCGCGGCCTGCACTGCGGGCGCGCTGGGTTCGCCGATGCCGAACAGCTGCCAGCCGGTGGCCTGCAGCAGCGCCGCCGGGCGCACCGGAAACTGGCCGACCGAGAACGCGAGCAGCAACATTGCCAGCAACAGGCTCCAGCCAGCGGCATGCCAGGCCCATCGTGGAAGCATGCGCATGTTCAGGCGTTCGCCTCCAGGCTGCGTGCCAGCTCGGCGGGCAGTGGCTGGCCCCACAGCAGCTGATGCAGCGCGCCGATGCGGCCGCGCAGTGCGGCGGGTGCCAGCACGGGGACTGCGCCCGGATGCAGCCTGGACAACAGCCAGGGCAGGCCGGGCAGGCGGTTGACGCCGGGCGGACCATCCAGCCAGCCGAATGGCAGTACCGGCGCGCAGTGCAGGCGACGCTCACGCACGGCACGCAAGGCGCGCCAGCGCGGGTCCTCTGTTGCACGAGCAGCGAACCCGGCATCCTGGGTCAGGATCACGTCCGGATCCCAGGCCAGCAGTTGCTCGAACGACACGCGGGCAAGGCCGCCGGCACCGGCGCTGGCGACCACGTTGCGGCCGCCACAGAACTCGATGACTTCGGTGTTGATCGAACCGGACAGGCCGCTTTCCAGGCCGTCGCTGCCACGTCCGTAGTACACGGTGGGCCGCGTCGCAGCGGGATGCGTCGCCAGCACCTCACGCACCAGTGCCAGCTGCGCTTCGGCCGCCTGCGCCAGTGCTTCGCCACGTGCGGCAACACCCAGCAGCCTGCCGACGTGGCGCAGCTGCGCCGGATGATCGGGCAGGCGGCCGGCAATCAGCTCGAACGGAATCGCGGTCTGCTTCCAGACCCGCTCGGCCGAGTCGCGGTAATTGGCATCGAAGTCACCGGCATCCAGCACCAGGTCCGGCTGCATCGCCAGCAGGCGTTCAAGGCTGACCGTGCTGCCGCGCCCGGCCAGGCGACCGACCACCGGCAGCGTGCGCAGCGCTGCCGGCAGCTGCGCCAGTGCCTCGGGCGATACCTTCATCGGCCAACCGAGCAGGCGTTCGGGTGCCACGGCGGCAAGCAGTACCGCAGCCGGTGGACCGGCCGCGAACACGCGCTTGGGCGTGGCCTTGGGCGCACCCAGCCGCAGCACGCGCTGCGCCGGCATCGCCAGCAGCTTGGCATTGGCGACCAGCAACGGTGCCAGCGCGAATGCCTGCAGCAGGGCGCGCCGCCTCATGCGGCGGCCTCCGGTGCGGTACGGCAGGCATCCCACCAGGCCTGCAACGCCGCGTCATCGGCAGGCAGCTCGACGGCCATGCCGCCGGTGAACTGGCGCCACGCGTCGAGGTAGGGCAGCTTCACCGCGGTCAACAACGGGATGCCGGCCAGCATCAGCGCCAGCAGCTCATCGGCCATGCCGCCGCCTTCCGATTCCAGCGTGCCGAAACGGTTGGCGATGGCCAGCGCGGCATGGTCCTGCAACGCGCGGCGCAGCACCACACTGGCATCGGCGATGCCGCCCGGGTCCAGGTTGCAGCCACAGGAGGCCGGGCCCAGCGCCTGGCTGATCGGATAACGCGAACCGGGATCGGTCACGTCCATCAGTGCCATGCGCTTGTTGCCGTTGGCGGTGGGTTCGTGCGGCAGGTGCACCAGCCCGCGCACGCGGTGGCCGGCGGCCAGCTGGCGTGCGGCGAACGCGGCCAGCAGGGCATCGGGCTCGCCGCTGTGGTCATGCACGATCGCGGCAATGCGCGGGGCCTGGATGGCGGTCATGCTCAGAACCTCCAGTTGGCGTTGGCAAACCAGGTGCGGCCCGGCATCGGATAGCCGTCGGCCAGCTCGTACCATGTGTCACCGATGTTGCGCACGCCGAGATCGAAATCCCAGGCGTCGCGCGGGCTCCAGCTGGCCTTCAGGCCGGTGATGCCATAGCCGGGCAGCTCGCGCACCGGTCGTGTGGTATCGGCGTAGCTGACCTTGCGGCCCTGTTCGGCTTCCAGCGTGGCCTGCAGCTTCAGCTGTGGCAGCAGCTGCCAGCCCACCGCCATGAACAGACGTTGGCGCGGACTGTCGAGCAGGGCCACGCTGCGATCTTCCAGGTTGGTGCGGCGCAGCCAGGTGTAGCTGGTCTGCAGGTCCCAGTCGTCGCCGATGCGCTGGCGCAGGCCCAGTTCGACACCCTGGTGGCGGGCCTTGCCGATGTTCTGCGCCTGGTTGCAGGTGCTGCCACCACATTCGCGCGAGGCCACCACCGCGTTCTGGATCAGGTCATCGATACGGCTCTGGAAGATCGCCGCCTGCAACTGGCCGCCTTGCCACCAACTGCCACGCAGGCCCACTTCGAAGTGGGTGGCGTGCTCGGCCTTCAGGTCCGGGTTGGGCAGCGCCGCACCCATGCGCGCCGAGTAGCGGTCCTTGATGGTCGGGAAACGCGTGCGCCGCGCGGCGCTTGCGTACCACTGCTGGTCCGGTGCCAGCTGCTGCACGTACTCCAGCACGGCGTTGGTGGCATCGGTGCTGCCGGTTGGCCAGAAGTACACGCGCTTGGCGTCGCGACGGTCATGGCCGATGCCCACGCGCAGGTGCGAGCTGTCGGTCAGCGCGATGCGGTCTTCGATCGCCACCGAGGTGGTGACATCACGGAAGTCCTTGGTGGGCGAGTGCGGGTTGCGCTCGCTGTGCTGGTCTTCCTTGTAGTGGATCGCGAACTGCAGTTCCTGGCGCGGCAGCGCCGTCGTGGCCAGGGTCACCGAGCCGCCCACGGTGCGGTCATCGTAGATGCTGGGGAAGCTGCTGTTGTCCATCGCCACCTGGTAGCTGCCGTCGGTGTAGGCGTCCAGGCCGTTGCCATAGGTATCGCGGTAGACGCGGGTGCGCAGCGTGGTGTGCTTACCCAGGCGGGTGTTGCCGATGAAGTACAGGCTGTCCTTGTCCCACCACGGCCAGCGCCAGTAACGGATGCCGCTGCGCGCGGTGCCGGTGTAGACCGGGTTGTCCTTCTCGCCGTCCTGGCGCGCGTAGCCGATCGCGTACTCGTCGCCCTCGCGCGGGGTGTAGCCCAACTTGAACGACAGGCGACGGTCGTCGCGCGAGGCGTTGCGGCGGTCCTTGCCGGTATCGGTGGGCACGCGCTTGTAGTCGACGAAGCCATCCGGCAGCGGGAACTCATCGGCCTTCAGGATCGACGCACCAAGCTGGAAGTACCAGTCGCCGCGGCGGCCACCGATATTGACCGCCGCCTTGCGCTCGCCGCCATCGGCCACGCCCAGCCGCACATCGCCTTCCAGTGGGCGCTCGGGACGGCGACTGACCAGGTTGATCGCACCGCCGAGGATGTTCGGCCCGTACAGCAGCGAGGCACCGCCGCTGGCGACCTGGATCTCGGCAAGGTCGAAGGTGGTGAAGCGGCCGAAGTCCACGTAGCCGTCATAGGGCACGTACAGCGGGATGCCGTCGAGGAACACCGGCACCTGACGTGCGTCGAAGCCGCGCAGGTAGACCATGTCCTCGTTGCGCGAGTTGCGGGCCAGGCTCACGCCCGGCAGCACGCTGACCGCATCACCGACCGTGTTGCGGTCGAGCTGCTGGATGCGTTCGGCGTCGAGGCTGCGTTCGGCCACGGTGGGCGACGTGCCGCGCTCGGCATGCACGTCGATCGTGCCCAGGGTGAACACCGGCGGCGAGGCCGTGTCGGCCGCGGTGGCGGCAAGCGGGAGCAGCAGGGCGGACAGGGGTAGAACGAAACGACAGGTACGCATCCTCGCGAGTCCTCGGGTTCGTTATATCCAAGATGATATAACGGTTGGCAGGGGTCAACTTGATGACCGACCCGGGGATTCTCGGCGCTGGCCGGCACGGCCACCTTGATCGATATCAAGCCCGGTGCAGGGCGGTCACGCCGTACACTGGCCGCTCGCGCGAACGCAGGGATCGAAGCACGATGAGTGGGGCCGAGCCGCCGTTGGAACTGCAGGGCAACCTGTGGCTGAGCATTGCCGGGCAGAGCGTGGGTGGCCGCGGCCGCTTCGCGCTGCTGGGCCTGATCGATGCGTGTGGCTCGATCAGCCAGGCCGCCAAGCGCATGGGCATGACCTACAAGAACGCCTGGGACGCGGTGGACGCGATGAACACCGCGGCCGGCGAACCGCTGGTCGCGCGCAGCGTGGGCGGCCGTGGTGGTGGCGGTGCACGACTGACCGAGCGCGGCCACCAGCTGATCGCCCGTTTCGAGGAGGTCGAGCGCGCGCACCGTACGTTCCTGCAGTCGCTGCAGGCCACCCCCGGGCTGGATGAGGATCTGGCCCTGATCCGGAGAATCGGCATGATCACCAGTGCACGCAACCAGTTCCATGGCCGGGTCAGCGCGCTGGCCACCGGTGCGGTGAATGATGAAGTGCAGATCGAAGTGGCACCGGGCCTGGCGCTGGTGGCCACCATCACCCATGGCAGCGTGGAATCGCTGGGGCTGGCGGTGGGCGTGCCGGCCTATGCGCTGGTGAAAGCCTCGTCGGTGATCGTGGCGCAGGGCGAGGGCGCGCGCTACTCGGCGCGCAATCAGCTCGCCGGCACGGTGGAGCGGATCACCGAGGGCGCGGTGAATGACGAGGTGGTGGTGGACATCGGCCATGGCTGCAGCGTGGTGGCGGTGATCACCCGTGCCAGTACCGCAGCGCTGGAACTACGCGAAGGCAGCACGGCAACAGTACTGTTCAAGGCGTCGAGCGTGATCGTGGGCGTGCCGATGTAGAGCGGTCTGGTAGTGCCGGCCGTTGGCCGGCAGCTCGTGGTGCGAAGCGCAGCCGGCCAGCGGCCGGCTCTACCGATCCAGGGTTCGTGTGGTCCAGTGGTGATGGATCAATACAACTCGCAGTGCGTGCGGCCTTCGCCCCGCAGCGCGTCCCAGTGCCCTTCGCCACCGATGGCATCGATGGCCTCGCGCACCGCGCTTTCCAGGTGGCTCTTGTTGCCGCAGAGGTACAGATGCCCGCCGCGGGCCAGCACATCGCGCACTTCATCGCCGCGCTGCTGCAGCACATGCTGCACATAGACCTTGTCGGCGCCATCGCGCGAGAACGCGGTATGCAGGCCAGCCAGCACGCCGCGCGCGTGCCAGTCCTGCAGCTGCTCGCGATACAGGTAATCGTGCTGGCTGTGCTTCTCGCCGAACACCAGGTGCACTTCGCGTTCGCAGGCACTGGCCTGCAGCTCCTGCATCAGGCCCATCAACGGTGCGATGCCGGTGCCGGTGCCGACCAGCAACAGGGGGGCTTCGCCGGTATCGGGCAGATGGAAGCCGGGGTTGGAGCGGCAGTACACACGGGCATGGTCGCCACCGTGCAGCAGGCTGCCGGTGGCTGTGCCAAAGCGCTCGCGGCCGCGCAGGGTGTAGCGCACTTCGCGCACGCACAGGCTCAGCTGGTCGTCGCAGGGGTGGGAGGCGATCGAATAGGCGCGCGGCAGTCGCGGTGACAGCAGTTCGCGCAGCCGGGCCAGCGGCACGCTGTCCGGGGTAGCGTGGTCCTGCAGCACGTCCAGCAGGTCCAGCCCGTGCAGGTAGGCTTCGAGCTCGCGCTTCTGGCTGACCTTCAGCAGGCCCTTCAGCGCCTCGCTGCCACCGAGCCTGGCCAGTTCGCGCAGCACGCCCTTGCTCAGCAGGCGCAGCTCGCGGTCATGCAGGGCGGTCACGGCGGCGGTGTCGCCATACCAGGTGGCCAATGCCTGCAGCAGCGCAGGGTCGTTCTCCGGCACCACGTGCAGGGTGTCACCGGCGCGATACGCCATGCCACTGCCGGCGATATCCAACTGCAGGTGCCAGGCGGCCGGGTCGCTGCTGTTCAAGCGGCGGCGTTCGAGAATGGGGGCGGCAAAGGCGTTGTCTTCGCCATAGGCGGTGACCTGCAGGTGCAGGTCCTGGCCGGCGCTCACGTCGCCGTCCAGCACCTGGCCCAGCACCGGCTGCCATTGCTGGAAGAACTGCTCGTAGCCCAGGTCGGCATCCACGCGGTGCAGCAGTGGCTGCGCCTGGCGCTCGCTCAGCGCGGCGTCCAGCGCCTTGGTGAAGCCACAGAAGCTCGGGTAGCCGGTGTCACCGAGGCCGAACACTGCATAGCGCAGGCCGCTCAGCGTCGGAGTCTGGCGCAGCGTTTCGAAGAACTGCTCGCCGTTGGCCGGCGGTTCGCCATCGCCGAACGAGCTGGAGATCGCCAGCAGCACGTCGCCGTGGCCGAGGCTGGCCACGTCGATGTCATTGAACGCAAGCACCTGCGGCGCGTGCGGCTGCAGGTCCGCGCCCAGGCGCTGGGCCAGGGCGCGGGCATTGCCCGACTCGGACGCGAAACCCACCAGCAGGCGGCTGAAGGGCGTACTGGTCGGGAGGGCGTTCACGCGGCCTCGTAGAAGTCGTCGAACTTTTCCTTGCTGAACTCGACCAGGTCGTAGTTCTGCATCAGGTCGTTCACCACGCGGCGGATGCTGATGTACGAGGTGATGTTGCCATCGGCGTCGAACAGCGGCTGCACGGTGGTGTCGACCACGTAGAGCACGCCGCCCTTGCCGAGGTTGGGCACGATGCCGGTCCAGGTCTTGCCGGCCTTGATGGTGTCCCACATGTCCTTGTAGACGGCCTTGGGCACGTCCGGGTGGCGCACGATGCTGTGCGGCTGGCCGATCAGTTCCTCGCGGGCGAAGCCGGTGAGCGTGCAGAACAGGTCGTTGGCGTAGGTGATGTTGCCCTGCAGGTCGGTGGTGGAGATCACCATGACGTTCTGCATGGCATTCAAAAGCTGGGCGTTGTCGGGGGTGTAGCTCATCGCAGGGTCCTTGTGGATGCCGGTAACGCCGGCGTGTTCGGGTCCTGCATAGAGATACGCCCGCGCGGCGGCGGGCGGTTTGACATTGATCAAGCGGGTGGCGGGATCGACTGCGACCGGGTGTCGCAGGGAGAACAGGAACGGCGAGCGCGTCAGCCCATCAGATAGCGCAGTACACCCGCCGAGACCACGCCGATCAGCACGGTCGGCAGCATCGACAGCCGCGTGGCGGCCAGCAGGGTGATCGCCAGCGCGGCGAGGTCGGCGGGCTTGTCGGCGACGAAGTCGGGCGCGATCACCGAGATCAGCACGCAGCCCGGCGCGGCTTCCATCACCGTTACCGCGCGCTTGCTCAGCGTGCGGTTGCGCAGGGCGAGGAAGCCGACGATGCGGGTCAGGTAGGTGGCGGCGGCCATCAGCACGATGGTCAGCACCGAGGTCCAGTGGATCATGCCGTTGAAGATCAGGCCGTTGAAGATCATGCTGCGTCCTCCGCCAGCAGCCAGGCCGCGGCCAGGCCCGCCAGTGCGCCGCTGGCCACGTACCACGCACCCGGCACCAGCAGGTAGGTGGCAGCGGCCACCACCAGGCTGACCAGCCACGGGCGCGCGGCCTTCATGCCCTGCCACATGCCGCGCAGCAGCACCAAGAACACGGCGGGGAAGGCCATGTCGAAGCCATAGGCATGGATGTCGCCCAGCATCGGCCCAACGATCGCGCCCAGCGCGGTGCAGGCCACCCAGACCGTGTACAGGCCTGCCGACACGCCCAGGTAATAGGCCAGGCTGAAGCCGAGCGCACGGCGGCGCGCATCGGCCACGCCCATCGCCCAGCTCTCGTCGCACATGAAGAACAGCGCCGGCAGCACGCGGCGGCGCGGCAGGTGCTGCAGCAGCGGGGCCAGGCTGGCGCCCATCAGCAGGTGGCGGCTGTTGACCAGCGCGGTGATCGCCACGATCAGCGCGATATGCGGCGGCGAGGTCCACAGTTCGACGGCGGCGAACTCCGAGCCGCCGGCGAAGTTGAGGCCGGTCATCAGCGGCACTTCCAATGCGCTCAGGCCCTTCTGGGCCGCCTGCGCGCCGAGCACCAGGGCGAAGGGGATGAAGCCGATCATCACCGGCACGGCGGCGCGCAGGCCACGCAGGAATTCGGCACGCGGGGCGGTATCGCAGGTGTCGGGCAGGGGGAGGGTGGTACGGGCGTCCATGGAGCGGCACAACAAGGTGGGGGTGGCCCATGCTAGCGGCCTGATCGCGAAATCGGGTTGCGTTGATGCCATTCGATTCGGGAATATTGAGATTCCATGCGGCCAATGTCGCCAACGGTGAAATCCCATGCAGTACCAGCTCGACAATCTCGATCGCCGCATCCTCGACGCCCTGCAGCGTGACGGACGGCTGCAGAACCTGGAGCTGGCCCGGCTGGTGGGCCTTTCGCCCTCGGCCTGCCTGCGGCGGGTGCGGCTGCTGGAGGAGGGCGGCTACATCGACCGCTACGTTGCCCTGCTGAATGAGGCCAAGGTGGGCCGTGGCTTCACGGTGTTCGTGCGGGTCTGGCTGCGTGGGCAGGACGAGGACACCACCAATCACTTCATCAACAGCATCAAGTCTTTCCCGGAAGTGCTTGAATGCCACCTGATGGCGGGCGACTGCGACTTCCTGCTGCGGGTGGCGGTGGCGGACCTTGATGCCTACCGGCAGTTCCAGATGCAGCACCTGAACCGGATTGCCGGGGTGCAGAACACCAAGACCGAGATCCCGATGCAGCGGATCAAGCAGACCACCCAGCTGCCGCTTTGAGGATGGGTGGTTTCCGGCCGGGTTGCACCCGGCACCCGCAGAGGCAACGGCCGAAGCAACTGCAACTGCAACTGCAACGGCGATGTTCCCAGGGCGGCGGGGCGGTGTGGCCAGGCAGGACACGCCGTAGACCCATCCATGGGGGCTCGATGGCGCCATCCATGGCGCCAACGGTCCTGCCTGCCCACACCGCCCCGCGCCTGACAGTTCCCCGCGACCTGTCGGGGTCGGAACCCGTTGCTGCGCAACGGGCTCTGACCCCCGTGCGTAGATAGCGTGGTCTGTTCGATTCATTGATGCCTGATGGGTGACTGGGTTCACGGAGCCTGGCTCCACGCCGGCCGTAGGCGGCGGTCATCGCAATGACATGTGCCCCCGGTACGGTTTGAGCCCGCTTGCTGGTCGCGCGCGGGCCGGGGTTCCGGTCGTGCCGCGCGTCCACTGCAGCTGCTGTCGCTGCCGAGGGTCATGTGTTCTACGTCAGGGGGCTGAATGGACACCATGCGGTCAGAACTTGGAAGGTGGCCATCGCCGCATGGCTGCTGCTGTCCTTTGCCGCTGTGGCGCAGGACGGTGTTCGTGCCTACGACATCCCCGCGCAACCGCTGGAGCAGGCGGTCGAGCGTTTCAGTGTCATCAGCGGGTGGTCGGTGATGTACCCGGGCGACCTTGCCGCCGGCCGCAACAGCCATGCGCTGCGCGCCAGCCTGGCGCCGCTTCCTGCGCTGCAGATGCTGCTGCAGGACACCGGTATCGAGGCCGAGGTGATCGGCGAGCAGCGCGTGGTGCTGCGCCGGGGCGGGCAGTCGGCGGCCGAGGCGGATGTTGGCACCGGCCTTCCCGAGGCCGAGCGTCGGCGCCGCTATGGCGGCCTTCAGCAGCGCCTGCGTGCGGCGTTCTGTGACGACCCTGAGATCGCGCCCGGCCGCTATGCCGCAACACTGCGCTTCCGCGTCGACGGTGAAGGCCAGGTGCAGCAGCCCGAGCTGCTGTCCGGCAGTGGCAGTGCCCGCCGCGATGCACGCCTGCTGCAGGCGCTGCAGGGCCTGGTGCTGGCGCCGGATGCCGCTGCGCTGCCGCAGCCGGTGACCCTGCAGATCCGTCCTTCCGGCACCGACCACGACTGTGGCCGGCGCGCGCCCCTTCCATGACTTCAAGGATTCGAACATGAGCAACGGTACGGCTGGGGCAGTTGACCTGATGGACCACCTTCTGGGGGCCTACGACGAGCTGAAGCGCCGGCTGGTGCGCAAGCTGGGCTCGGAAGAGCTGGCCGGCGACGCGCTGCAGGACACCTGGATGCGCCTGAGTGCGCGTCGTGACCGCCTGGATGCGGTGCAGAACCCTGCGGCCTACCTGCTGCGCATGGCGATGAATACCGTGATCGACCGCCAACGTGCCGACCACCGCCTGCTGAGCCTGGAAGAGGTGGAGACGCTGATGGACATGGCCGACCCGGCACCGGGCCCGGCGCAGGCGGCCGAACTGGACTTCGCGCTGGAAGACATGGTCGGTCTGCTGCAACGCATGCCCGAGCGCCGTCGCCGCATCCTGCTGGCGATCCGCGTCGACGGCCTGCAGCAGCGCGACGTCGCCGATCACCTCGGCGTGTCGCTGCGGCTGGTGCAGCGTGAGTTGAAGGCGGCCCAGGACTACCTGGCCGAGCGCAGCGGGCAGGGGCGCCAGGTGCGGTTCTGAGCGGCGGCATCCGTCTACACTTTGACGCCGAGCAGAACCCCGCAGCGTGCGGGTCCGGCATGAGCCCCCATGGATCCTGACGATCGCCCGCAACGCCCGCTGGATGCCGTCGAGCGTCAGGCCCACGCGTGGGTGGTGCGGCTGACCTCGGGCGAGGCCACTGCGGCCGACGGGCGCAGGTTCCGCGCGTGGTGCGAGGCCGATCCGTGTCATCGCGAAGCATTCGGGCGCGCGCGCCAGCAATGGGAGCAGGTGCGACTGGCCGGCGAGCAGCTGCCTGTCGCCGCACGGCAACCGGTCGCGCCGACACCGGCCCAGCGCTGGAGCCGGCGTGCCTTCCTGGGCGCCGCGATTGCCGCCCCTGCGAGCCTGGTGGTGGTGGCGGCGATCCGCCCGCCACTGGGGCTGTGGCCCTCGGTGACGGCGATGACGGCCGATTTCCACACCGGTACCGGTGAGCGCCTGCAGATCGCACCTTCGCCACAGCTGAAGATCGAGCTGGATACACAGAGCAGCCTGCGCCGCCGTGCGGACACGCAGGGCGAAGGCTTCGAGCTGGTGCAGGGCCAGGCCGCGATCGAAACCCAGGCCGGCCTGCGCCTGGCCCTGTTCGCAGGGCCGGGCTGCGTGATTGCCGATGAAGGTGCGGTGCGCCTGGACGTGCGCAATACCCACGGCCAGGTACGGGTGACCTGCCTGCAGGGCAGCGCCCGCATCGAGCACCCGCAGGGCCGCCTGCAGCTGCAGGCGGGCCAGCAGACCCAGTACGACGAACGCCTCAGTGGCGTGGTGGCCGAAGCCGTGGCCTCGGAAGTGAGTGCCTGGACCGAAGGCATGCTGGTGTTCCGCCGCGCGCCGTTGCGCGAGGTAGTGGATGAAATCAACCGCTACCGCCGCGGCAAGGTGCTGCTGGGCGAATCGGCGTTGGCACGTGCCCCGGTCAGCGGCCGCTTCCGCATCGATGATCCGGACGCGGCGCTGGAGCAGCTGCGACTGACGATGTCGCTGGATCTGCGTCGCTTTCCGGGTGGCATTGCCGTCCTTGGTTAGGTGAAGACGCTGGCCGTGCGCGCCGCGCAGGGCTGTTGCAAGCAAGGAGACGCCAAGGATGCGCAACGAGACCATCGGTGTGCTGGATCTGCGCCGCAATCTGTCGGCGTTGCTGGAAACCACGCAGCGACGGCCTTTGATGGTGCACCGCTACGGCTCGCCATGGGTGTGTGTGGTGTCCGACGCGCAGTGGCAGCAACAGGCCGTGCTGCTGGACTTCGATCCGCAGTCGCACCCGCTGGCGATGCTGTTGCGCCTGCAGCAGCAGGTGTTGCCACTGGCTGAAACCGGTGCGTTGCCGCCTGCGGTGCTTGCACGCGCACTGCTGCTGATGGACATGCATGGCATCGAGGATCTCGCGCAGCTGCACGAGCAGGTGCTGCACCATCGGCTGTGGCACTGGTTCGTGGCGGGCACCCGCGGGGTGATGGACGGCTGGCAGCTGCCGGCGGTGCGCATTGCGATGGCGTCATGGTGCGATGACGTGGACATGACGGATGCGCTGGTCGCGTTCGCCGCGCGCAGCGACGTGGCGGTACTGGCCCGCCGCTGCGGCGGTGACGCACCGCGACAGCAGCGCGAAGCCTTCAGGCGCATGACGCTGCGATGACGTTGCCGATGAAGCGCCATGCAGCGCACAGACTTGCGTTCGCGGTGTCGCTTCACCTGCCTTGCTGACGTCTTCTCCAGAGTACGACGCACCACGCGTCGCGGAGCACGGGCGACGCAGATGGCAGACAGTCGCAGGATCAGCATGCTGGAGCTGGATCGCCACCTGAGCCAGTCACTGGAGCAGGCGCGGCACACGCCCTTGAACGTGCAACGTTACGGGCACTCGTGGGTCTGGGTGCTGTCCAGTGATGCCTGGGTCGATGCAGCGCGCTGGGCGGCACTGGACAGCAGCGCACATCCATTGGCGGCGCTGCGACGCGCCCTCGACCTGCATCTGCGGCCCTGGCCCGATGCGGCCATGGGTGCGCTGCCGCTTGACGCAGGCGATGCGCGGCTGCTGCAGCGTGCGGCCCTGCTGGTGATCCTGCGCGATCTCAACAGCGCGCAACGCGTGTACGACGATCTGCGCTACCACCAGGCCTACCGGATGTTCATTGGGTTCGACCACGGCACCGCGTGGTCGCCGATGCAATGCGTGCGCCTGCTGCAGGCATGCGCGCATCCGTTGCTGCGCGAGTGCATCGACGAAACGCTGGCCAGTGTGCCACCGCATCTGTTCGAGGCGGCACGCGTACCGGTTGCACATGCGCCTGCACAGGCGCCCGCGCAGCGAATTGCAGGCGGATATTTATCGTACTGACACATGCACCGCTGACCATGGTGCAGCGGTCTCTTCCAGGATGACGAGGGCGGAACAATGGCAAGGCAGGTGGGTGGTCGCAGGACTCGGCAGCAGGGCTTCAGCCTGATCGAGATCATGGTGGTGGTGGTGATCATCGGCATTCTCGCGGCATTGATCGTGCCGCGGTTGATGGACCGTCCCGACCAGGCGCGCGTGGTGGCGGCGCGCCAGGACATCGCGGCGCTGATGCAGGCGCTGAAGCTGTTCAAGCTGGACAATGGTCGCTATCCCAGCGCCGAGCAGGGCCTGCAGGCGCTGGTGAAGCCGCCGCAGGGCAGCGGTGCGATGCCGGTGACACCGTATCTGGATCGCCTGCCGAATGACCCATGGGGCCATCCGTACCAGTACCAGATCCCCGGAACCCATGGCGACATCGATGTGTTCTCGCTGGGTGCGGACAGCAAGCCCGGTGGCGACGCCGGGAACGCGGATATCGGCTCCTGGCAGCTGTGAGGCGTGCTGATGACAGCCCGGACGCGTTCGGTCCCGTGCGCCCGCCAGCGTGGCATGGCGGTGATTGTCGCCCTGCTGGTGGTGGCATTGGTGGCGGTGATTGCCACTGCACTGCTGACCCGGCAGTCGGCGCAGCTGCGCGCGCTGCGTAGTGACCAGCTGCGTGCGCAGGTGCGCATGGCGGTCGATGCCACCCTGGAGCGCGCGGCGCAGCAGCTGCGTGACGATGTAAAGGAGCAGCTGACCACGGTGCGCAGCGGACGCTGGGCGCGTCCGCTGACGCTGCAGGCGCCGTTGCCGGTGCAGCTGCAGCTGGTGGATGCGCAGTCGATGTTCAACCTGCGCAACCTGCTGGCGCATGGCCGGCCGGACCCCGAGGCGCGACGCGCGTTCATCGCGTTGTGTGCTGCACAGGGGCTTGGCCAGGGTGCCTGCGCATCCGCGGCGGACCACATCCAGGCGCGCCTGCGCGACGGCGACATCCAGGCACAGGCCCCATTGCCGCGCGAATCACTGATCGCGCAGGCACTGGCCGGTGCCGATCCGGTGGCACTGCAGGCGCTGGCGCGGCGCACCGTGGTGCTGCCGGCGCAGACCCTGGTCAACGCCAACACCAGCGACCTGAGCGTTCTGCAGGCGGTGACGCCTGCGGTCGAGCCGGCACGGCTGCAGGCGCTGCTCGGTGAGCGCGACGGCGGCCATTGGCTGCTCAACCGCGGCGACATCGCCAATCGACTTCAACTGAGCAACGAACAGATGGCCGTGCTTCCCCTGGGCATCCATAGCGAGTGGTTCCTTGCGGTCGGCCAGGTGCAGGCCGATGGCAGTGCGGTCGAGTTCCGTGCGTTGCTCTGGCGCGAATACCGCGACGATGGAGCGCGCGTGCAGCGCGTGTGGACGAGGATCGGCGCATGAACGTGCAGCTTCGGGTGCGCCTGCCGGCGCTGGAGTGCCTGCGCGCCGACAGCACGGTGGACTGGGTGCAGCTGCACAAGGGCGAGGTAATGGCACACGGCCGCGACACGCTGGCCGCGCTGGGTCTGCGTCACCCGAAGGCGACGGTGCGCGCCTGCCTCGATCCGCACGACCTGATCCTGCTGGAACTTCAGCTGCCGCCGTTGTCCGGGCGGCGCCTGCAGTCGGCGCTGCAGGGCGAGGTGGAGGCGATGCTGCTGGATGACCTGCAGGAGGTGGCGCTGGCTCACGGTGCGCAGGCAGCTGACGGCACGGTTCCGGTGGCCTGGCTCGGCCAGCAGGCGGTCCTGCAGGCGCAGCAGCTGCTGGCCTCGTGCGCACTGCAGTTGCAGGCGCTGTATCCGACGCCGCTGCTGCTGCCGTGGCAGGACGCACAGGCCACGCTGCAGGTCAGCGGCGAGCACCTGCTGGTGCGCAGCGGGCGCGATCGTGGGTTCGTCCAATGGTATGGCGGACGTGACGCGTGTGCCGTGATGCAGGCCCTGGCCGTGCGCCTGCAGCAGGCCGGCGTGCAGGCCGTGCAATGGATCGACAGCGTGTCGCCGGCGTGGCCGGACAGCCTGCCGGCCACCGCCGTCACGCATGAACGGCAGGCGTGTGGCCCTCTGCCGGGGTGGTCATTGCCGCTGCCCGGTGCGGGTCGGCAAGCGCCTCGCCTGGCGATCGGCCTCGCGTTGGCGGCAGTGCTGCTGGCCGCACTCGGCCTGCAGCTGCAGGTCTCGCGCTGGCGGATCGAGGGCGAGGCGCTGCAACAGGACATGGCGCGGCAGTTCAGCGCACGCTTCCCGGAGATCACCGATGTGGTGGATCCGGTGCTGCAGGCACGGCGTGCTCTGGCGGTGCCACCGCCGGCGCCGCCGTTGCCGCCGTTGCAACGGCAGGTCGCCAGCACGCTGCAGGCCGTTCCGGAGCTGGCGGGGCAGGTGCACAGCCTGCATTACCAGCCTGGCCAGCTGGACATGGAGCTGGATGCCGATGCCCAGGCGTTGGCCGATGATCCTCAACGCCTGGAGCACTGGCAGCAGGCGGTGCAGGTGCAGGGCCTGCAGCTGGCGCGCGACGCCGGTGGGCGCCTGCGGGTGAGCGGAGCTGGACAGTGACCGCCCGTACCCTGCGGCTGGGGGAGGGAGTGGCGGGCCTGCAGCAGCGCTGGCAGCGCCTGCCACCACGCGACCGGCTGATGCTGTGGGTGATGGTGGTGGCGCTGCTGGCAGCGGGCCTGTGGTCGTTGTGGCTGGAGCCCCTGCTGAAGCAGCGCACGCACTGGCAGGCCGAACTGCCACGGCTGCAGGCGCAGTCCCGCGCACTGGCGCCGCTGCTTCGCGCCCGTGCGCGCCAGCAGCAGGCGCAGGGCCAGCACCCGACGCTGACCAGCCTGCGGGACGGAATCAGATCCGCCGGCCTTGCCAACGGCCTGCATATCGAAGCGCGCGACGGGTGCTGGCACCTGCAGGTGCAGGCAGTGCCCGCCGACGCGCTGTGGAACTGGCTGCTGCCGCTGCTGGCCGACCCGGCCATCGAGCTGCAGCAGCTGCAACTGACACGCACAGGGGATGCGAACATGCCGGCGGCACGGATTTCCGGAAACATCGTGATGGTGGCCACTGCGGGTGCCCATCCATGAGGGCGATGCGCAGCCTTGCCTGCAGTACTGCATTGGCCCTGGTCGTGGGCATGGCCCACGTGCCGGCGCCGGTGGCGGCGCAGGACACCCGCGATGAGCCAGTGCAGCTGAACCTGGTGGATACCGATATCGGTGGCGTGCTGCGCATGGCAGCACGGTTCACCGGCCGCCAGTTCCTGGTCGACCCACGGGTGACCGGCAAGATGACGGTGGTCTCCGATGGCCCGGTCAGCCGTACCCAGGCCTATCAGCTGCTGCTGGGCGCGCTGCGCATGCGCGGCTTCGCCGTGGTCGAGAACGGCGGGGTCAGCCGGGTGGTGCCGCAGGCCGACGCCAAGCTGCTCGGTGGCCGCGTGGGCAGCGGCGGTGCAGGGGGCGAGATCGCCACGCGCACCTTCGCGCTGCGCTACGAGAACGCGGCCGCGCTGGTGGCAGTGCTGCGGCCCATGATCAGCCCGGACAATCCGATCACTGCCAACCCGGGCAACAACACCCTGGTGATCACCGACTATGCCGACAACCTGGAGCGCATCGCACAGGTGATCGCCAGCGTCGACACGCCGGCCGGCATGGACACCGATGTGGTGAAGCTGCAGCAGGGCATTGCCGTTGACGTGGCGGCGATGGTCGCGCCGCTGCTGGATGCGCAGGGCGCCGAACCGAGCCAGAAAGTGGTGGTGATGGCCGACCCGCGCAGCAACAGCGTGCTGCTGCGTTCCAGTAGTCCCGGCCGCACCCGTCTGGCGCGGCAGCTGGTGGAGAAGCTGGACCGCGCCCAAGATGAATCCGGCAACCTGCATGTGGTCTACCTGCGCAATGCCCAGGCCAACCAGCTCGCCGGTGTGCTGCGCGGCGTGGTGGCCGGGCAGAGCGATGCACCGGCAATGGGCAGCAACGAAGGCATCACGCCACTGCCCGGCGATGCAAACCGTTCCACACCCGCGCAACCGTCGCAGCCACAGCAGGCCAAGACCGGTGGCAATGCGCTGGAGTCGCAGCGGCTGGACCCGAACCGCCGCGACCCGATCGACGCCGGCAGCACCGGCTTCAGCCAGAACGGCATTTCGGTGCAGGCGGACGTGGCCACCAACACGCTGCTGATCTCGGCGCCGGAGCCGGTGTACCGCAACCTGCGGCGGGTGATCGACCAGCTCGACCAGCGCCGTGCACAGGTGCTGGTGGAAAGCCTGATCGTGGAGGTCAACCAGACCGACGCGGCCGAGCTGGGCGTGCAATGGATGCTGGGCAATGGCCGTACCTTTGGCGGCACCCACTTTGGCGGCGCCACCGGCGGCAGTGGGCTGAGCACCACCGCGCGCACCACGCTGGACGTGCTGCCCAAGGATGGCCTGAAGATCGGCGTGATCGACGGCACCATCAACCTGCCCGGTGTCGGCCAGATCCTCAACATGAAAGCGCTGGCCAACGCGCTGCAGAGCAAGGGCGGCGCCAACATCCTGTCCACGCCGAACCTGATGACGCTGGACAACGAAGCGGCCAGCATCATGGTCGGTCAGACCGTGCCGTTCGTCAGCGGCCGCTACGTGACCGACGGTGGCGGCGGCAGCAACAACCCGTTCCAGACCATCGTGCGTGAGGACGTGGGCCTGAAGCTGCGGGTACGCCCGCAGATCTCCGAGGGCGGCACGGTGAAGCTGGACATCTACCAGGAAGTCAGCAGCATCGACGCGCAGAGTGCGAACAGCACGGCCGGCATCATCACCAACAAGCGCGCCCTGGATACCAGCGTGCTGCTGGACGATGGCCAGATCATGGTGCTGGGTGGCCTGCTGGAAGACAGCGTCAGCCATGGCCGTGATGCAGTGCCGGGGCTTGGAAAGATCCCGGTGCTGGGCGCCTTGTTCCGCAGCGACACGCGCAAGCGCGCCAAGACCAACCTGATGGTGTTCCTGCGCCCGCACGTGGTGCGTGACCCGGCCGCCGGCCAGCGCCTGACCCGCGACCGCTACGACTACATGCGCAACGCGCAGGCCGGCGCGCAACCGGTGCAGAGCTGGGCCTTGCCGGCGCTGTCGGCACCGCAGCTGCCGCCGCAGGACCTGTCTGTACTCGGCCAGGGCAATGCGCGCGATAGTCAGGGCCAACCGCTGCAGAACAGCAGCCTGGCGGCGCTGTATCCGTCCGGCGACGGCGATGCGCAGCTGGTGCAGTTCGCGCAGGGGCTGGACCCGGCGCGTGCCAGCCAGGGCGTGGCGCAGGTGCGGGCACTGGGCCTGCAGGCCTATGCCGAAGCGACGCCGGGCGAGAGCGGGCAACGCCTGCGCGTGCGATTGCCGCGCGACCCGGCGACGCTGGACCCGGCGCTGCAGCAGCTGCGCGGGCTGGGCTACACGCCGGAACTGGTGATCGGGCCGTGAGCGCCGCCGCGCCACTGCCGTACGCCTGGGTGCGCAGCCATGGCGTGATGCTGTCCGAAGTTGGCGGCGAGCCCGTGCTGCTGGGCACTGCCGACACCGCGGCGTGGGCCGTGGCCGAACTGCGCCGACGGCATGGCCCGCTGCCGTTCCAGGCGCTGGATGCCGCGACGTGGAAGCAGCGGCTGGGTGAGCAGTATCGTGACGGCGGCGATGCCGCTGCCGTAGTGGGTGCCGCCGAAAGCGAAGTCGATCTGGACCGGCTGATGCAGGATATGCCGGAGGTCACCGATCTGCTGGACGCGCAGGACGATGCGCCGGTGATCCGCATGATCAATGCACTGCTGGCACAGGCTGCACGCGATGGCGCCAGCGATCTGCATATCGAACCGTTCGAGACCCATTCGGTGGTGCGCTACCGCGTGGACGGCACCCTGCGCGACATGGTGCAGCCACGGCGGGCACTGCACGCGGCACTGGTGTCGCGCATCAAGATCATGGCCCACCTGGACATCGCCGAGAAGCGGCTGCCGCAGGACGGGCGCATCGCGATCCGAGTGGGTGGGCGTCCGCTGGACATCCGTGTCTCCACGGTGCCGACCGGGCACGGCGAGCGCGCCGTGCTGCGACTGCTGGAGAAGGATGCCGGTCGCCTGCAGTTGCAGCGCCTGGGCATGGCCGATGACACCCTGGCCACGTTCACCGGATTGATCCGGCAGCCGCATGGCATCGTGCTGGTCACCGGGCCGACCGGCAGTGGCAAGACCACCTCGCTGTACGCCGCGTTGGGCCAGCTCGACAGCAGCACCAGCAACATCCTCACCGTGGAGGACCCGGTGGAGTATGACTTCGCCGGCATCGGCCAGATCCAGGTCAACGCGCGTATCGGCATGAGCTTCGGCACGGCGCTGCGCGCGATCCTGCGCCAGGACCCGGACACCATCATGATCGGTGAGATCCGCGACCTGGAGACCGCGCAGATTGCGGTGCAGTCGTCGCTGACCGGCCATGGCGTGCTGGCGTCCCTGCACACCAACGACGCAATCTCGGCAGTGACCCGCCTGGCCGATATGGGCGTGGAGCCATTCCTGCTGGCCTCGTCGCTGCGTGGTGTACTGGCGCAGCGGCTGGTGCGGCGGCTGTGCACGCAATGCCGGCGTGCCGAGGTGGATGGCGACGGCCGTACCGTGTGGCGCGCGGTGGGCTGCGCGGCCTGTGCCAACAGCGGCTACCGGGGGCGTACCGGCATCCACGAGCTGTTCGTGGTGGACGATCGCGTGCGTGCGCTAATCCATGAAGGGCAGGGTGAACCTGCGCTGCGCGAGGCGGCACGGCGCGCCGGGATGCGGACCTTGCGCCAGGACGGCCAGCGTTGGGTCGACAGCGGGGTGACCACGCTGGAAGAGATCCTGCGCGTCACCGGCGACGACTGAGGCGGCGATGGCATTGTTCGACTACCAGGCCGCCAACGCGCAGGGCCGCATCGAGAAGGGCCAGTTGGACGCCGACAGCCCGCGCGGCGCGCGCCAGGTGCTGCGCGGTCGTGGGCTGACGCCCGTGCAGGTCAGCGCGGCGCGCAGTGCGGGCAGTGGCTGGGGCACGCGCCGGCTGTCCGCCAGCGAGCTGGCCTGGGCCACGCGCCAGCTGGCCAGCCTGCTGGCCGCGAGCCTGCCGTTGGAAGGCGCATTGAGTGCGGTGATCGAACAGGCCGAGCGCCCGCATGTGGCCCAGGCACTCACCGCCGTACGCGCCGACGTGCGTGCCGGCCAGCGCCTGACCGTGGCATTGGCTGCACGGCCACGTGATTTTCCGCCGATCTACCGGGCGCTGGTGGGCGCCGGTGAGGACTCCGGCGATCTGGCACGGGTGATGGAGCGCCTGGCCGACTACATCGAAGAACGCAATGCGCTGCAGGCCAAGGTGCTGACCGCCTTCATCTACCCGGCGGCGATCAGCCTGGTGTCAGTGGCGATCGTGATCTTCCTGCTCAGCTACGTGGTGCCGCAGGTGGTGACCGCATTCGTGCAGGCGCGGCAGACGCTGCCGATGCTGACCCAGGTGATGCTGGCGGCCAGCGCGTTCGTGCGCAGCTGGGGCGTGTGGGCAGGGCTCGGCATCGCTGCGCTGGTGGTGGCATGGCGGTTGGCGTTGCGGCGGCCCGAACTGCGCCTGCGCTGGGACGCGATGCTGCTGCGGGTGCCCATGGTCGGACGCTTCGTGCTGGGCGTGAACAGTGCGCGCTTCGCCTCGACGCTGGCGATCCTGCTGGATGCGGGCGTGCCGCTGCTGCGTGCACTGGAAGCAGCGCGACAGACCCTGGGAAACGCGCTGCTGGCGCGCTGTGCCGATGATGTGGCTGCGCGCGTACGCGAAGGTGCGGCACTGGGTGCGGCGTTGAAGGTGCAGAAAGTGTATCCGCCGATCCTGGTGCACCTGGTGGCCAGCGGCGAGAAGACCGGTTCGCTGGCGCCACTGCTGGACCGCGCTGCACAGACGATCTCGCGCGAGATCGAGCGCCGCGCGATGGCACTGACCGCACTGCTGGAACCGACCATGATCCTGGTGATGGGCGGCGTGGTGTTGACGATCGTGCTGGCGGTGCTGATGCCGATCATGGAAATGAACCAGCTGGTGCAGTAGATCCACGCCATGCGTGGATGGATCGCGCGACGCGCGTCACATGCGGTGCATCCACGCATGGCGTGGATCTACTGATAGCTGGATTTCTCCACACAATCCTCCACACCTTTTTTCGATCTTCCACAGGTTTCTTAAGCGGCCTGTCATCGGCGCGGACCAGCATGGACACGTCGCCGCAGAGTGGGCTGGGAGGCCCTCGGCGGCAGCAGGCGTGTAGTGACCGTTCCTCCCTTGGTGTTTCCCTTCGCAGTAAACCCTTCAGGAGAAGATCATGAACAAGTACAAGACCCTGGCCGCGCTGGTTGCCACCGCGCTGCTCGCCACCGCCGGTGCCGCTTCGGCCCAGCAGTCCCTCGTCAATGGCGGCGGCGCTTCGCTGCCGGCCGATCTGTACAAGGGCCAGGCCGACAGCATCCTGCCGTCGAATTTCAGCTACGCCGTGACCGGTTCGGGCACCGGCAAGAAGGCGTTCCTGGAAAACAAGATCGCGCTGTTCATCCCGACCGGCACCGGCAACGTCCACTTCGCTGGCAGCGACTCGGTGCTGAGCCAGACCGAAATCGATACCTACAACGCCACCTACAACTCCGCGACCTCGACCACCAAGTTCGGTCCGCTGCTGCAGATGCCGTCCGTCGCCACCTCGGTCACCATTCCGTTCAACAAGGCCGGCTCGGCCGTTGACCTGACCGTGGCCCAGGCCTGCGGCATCTTCTCGGGCAAGATCACTGACTGGGCCGACACCGGCACCGGCCGCACCGGCCCGATCCAGGTCGTCTACCGTGGCGAGAGCAGCGGCACCAGCGAGCTGCTGACCCGCTTCCTGACCAGCGCCTGCCAGCCGGGCGACGTTGCCGGCACCAACCTGAAGCTGACCAACGGTGCGCCGGCCTTCTCGGTGCAGTCGACCTTCGCCAACCTGTTCACCGCCGTGCCGTCGAACTTCATCGCCGCGCCGGCCACCGGTGGCACCGCGCTGTACAACGCGGTGTACGCTGCTGACGGCCGCATCGGCTATGTCGGCCCGGACGTGATCCCGAACCTGCAGGACGCGACCAAGGTTGCCAAGCTGAAGGGCTACTCGCCGGATGAAGTGAGCGTTGCTGCCACCCTGAACACCATCGCTCCGCCGTCCACGGCTGCCGACATCGCCAACCCGGCCAAGTGGGTGCCGGTGTTCACCAACCCGTCGGCGGGCTATCCGATCGCTGGCTACACCAATCTGGTGTTCGGCCAGTGCTACCGCGTCGCCCTGGCTCGCAATGCGATCCGCGACTTCCTGCAGAACCACTACAACGTGGGCGCTACCGGCAACAACGATGCTGCGGTGCGTGCGCACGGCTTCATCCCGCTGACCCAGGACTGGCGTGAAGCGGTTGCCGCCAACCTGGTTTCCTCCTCGGCCACCACCGGCCTGAGCAACGCCAACACCTGCACCACCGGCGTCGGCCGCTGATCCAGGGGTACTGTTGAAAAGGGCGCCGGCCGCAAGGCCGGCGCCTTCTTGCGTGTCAGTCCCTGGCTGGACCAGCAGACATGATGCGGCGGTCAGCGCGCATCGGTTCGTTCCACCCGGTATCACCTGGGTCGACGCGATCCGCACCCGGTTCGCCGTGGCGGGCGTGCCGACGGGCTTGAACAGCCGAGTACCTGTGCAGGCAACGGTCGCCCTTGACGTGGCCATGCCGCTGAAACGGCATGAACAGGCGCCGGCGTGATTGCCGGCGCCTTCTTTCATTGTGGCGAGCGCTTTCTTGATGTCGGCTTCACGCCTCCAGCCTCGTCTAACAGGGGCAGGGCACCGATCGCCCCATCCATCAGACAGTGATGCGGCTGCGGCCGCCCAATCAGGTTGACGAGGTTCAGATGTCGCACGCGCTCACGACCGTTTCCCGTCCGTCCATGCTGCGCCGCAGTCACCCGATGGCGTGGGCCGTCGCGGTCGCGCTGGGTACGGTGATCGCCCCCGCCAGCCAGGCCCAGCAGGCGTTCAGCCCGGGCTGGTTCGCTGATCGCGGTGCGGCCCAGGGCGCGGCGGCGCAGAGCGGGCGCATGCCCAACGGGGTGCCGATCCAGTTCCAGTTGCCAGCGCAGCAGCAGGACGCCGCACGCCAGAAGCTGCAACAGTCCATCGACAACCTCGGAACCGCCGCGCAGGCCATCGCGCTGCAGCAGCGGCTGCAGGAACAGGCCCGGCAGGCGCGTCGGGAGGCCGGCTTCATCGTGGCCGACGGGCTGGGCAAGGACGGCCTGAAAGTCGATGAGAACCCGCTGACCCGCGGCTGGTTGAATGCGCGCGAGGCGATCCAGTCCCAGGGCAGTGATGGCCGGGTCCAGGTGAGCGTGGAGCAGACGGCGGACAAGGCAATCCTGAACTGGGAAACCTTCAACATCGGTGGCAACACCACGCTGACCTTCCAGCAGAATCCGGATTGGGCGGTGTTGAACAGGGTCAACGACCCCAATGCCCGGCCCAGCCAGATCCTCGGCCAGCTGAAGGCCAATGGCACGGTGTTCGTAGCCAACCGCAATGGTGTGGTGTTCGGCAACAACAGCCAGGTCAACGTCCGTAACCTTGTCGCCGCTGCCGCACGCATCAGCGATGGGCAGTTCCGCGACAACGGCCTGTTCAGTGCCGACGGCACCACCGCCGCGCTGACCGAGGCCTTCGGCAAGGTGATGGTGGAGCAGGGCGCACGCATCGCCACCCACGAACCTTCAAGCGCCACCCGCGGCGGCGGCTACGTGCTGCTGGCCGGCAGCAGCGTGGAGAATGCCGGGCAGATCGAGACGCGCAAGGGCCAGGCGCAGTTGGCGGCGGGCGACAGTTTCGTGATCCGTCGCGGTGTCGGCACCGCGCAGAACACCGCGTCGACCACGGCCGGCAATGAGATCGCACCACGCTTCGTGCAGGGCAGCAGCGCTGGCGACGTGCGCAACAGCGGCCTGATCCAGGCGCGCGAGGGCGACATCACCCTGGCCGGGCGCAGGGTCGAGCAGGCCGGGGTTGCCGTCGCCACCACCACGCTGGGCCAGCGCGGCACCATCCATCTGCTCAACGCGATCAGCGACCGCCAGGGCCAGGTGACGCTGAACTCCGGCGCGACGACCGCAGTGCTGATCGAGGACGATGGCAAGAGCGTGGTGCTGGACAGCCAGCGTGACGCGTTGATCAAGTCCTCGGCGGAGCAGGATGTGCTGCGCGCGGCAAGCAGTGCTGGCACGTTCGACAACCTGTCGCGGCTGCAGGACCGTCGTGACCAGTCGCGCGTGGAGATCGTCTCCGGTGGCGACATCAATTTCAAGGATGGCTCGTTGACCCTGGCGACCGGCGGCCAGGTGGTCAGCGACGCGGCGCGTCGCAGCTACGTGGGCAACGCGGCGCAGGTCGATGTCTCCGGCGCGGTGGGTGTGCGCGTGGCGATGGAAAGCAACAACGTGCAGGTGAAGGTGCAGGGCAACGAACTGCGCGATTCGCCCGACAACCGCGACAATGGCACGCTGATCAGCAGCGAGGTCTGGATCGATCGTCGCGAACTGCAGCACGTCGCGGCCGGTACCGGTGGCTATGCTGCTGACCGCTGGTACGCCGGTGGCGGCCTGCTGGAAGTGGGCGGCTACCTGGACAACCAGGGCCACTCGATCGGCGAATGGGCGGCCCAGGGCGGCACCGTGCAGCTGGGCGGCAGCGAAGTGGTGACCCATGGTGGGTCGAAGATCAACCTGGCCGGTGGCAGCCTGGATGTGCAGTCCGGCGTGATCAAGCAGAGCTGGCTGCGCGGCACCGATGGGCAGCTGTACCGCCTGGACGACGCGCCGGCGGAGATGCAGTACGCCGGCCTGTACAAGGGATTCGAGGTCGATCACCAGCGCTGGGGCGTCAATGAAGCCTTCCGCAATCCGCTGGTGGCGCCGGGCGAACGGGTCGACAACGGCTATACCGTTGGGCGTGATGCCGGCCGGCTGGTGGTCTCCGCGCCGACTGTGGTGCTGCAGGGTGACATCAACACCCAGGCGTTCCAGGGCGCACAACAGGCCAAGGCACCGGACCAGGGCAAGGATGGCTACGCGCAGGCACAGACGGCAGTGGCACGCAATGCGCAGCTGTGGCTGGGGCGCTATGACAACGCGGGGCGCAATGCGGTCTTTGATACCCAGGTACGCGTCGTTGAAGGTGCGGTGCCCGTCGCTGACTGGACACTGCAGGCACCGATCCCGGTTCAGCAGCGCAACACCCTGTGGCTGGACGCGGGCCGCCTGAGCGAACAGCAATGGGGGCGCCTGGACCTGGCCACCGCCGGCAGCATCGCCATCGATGGGAAGCTGCGCCTGCAGGATGGCGGGCAGCTGGTGCTGACCGCCAGCGACGTTCGCCTGGGCGGTGATATCGGCATCGCGGGTGGTCAGCTGCAGGCCGGCAATCTGCTGGCCGTGGCTGGCAACCCTGTGACTCCGCTGCTTCAGGCTGGGCGTGGACGGGTGGAGATCGTCGACGGTGCACGCATCGACCTTGCCGGCCGTTGGAGCAATCTGCTGCTGGACCCCAGCGCGGCGCAGGGCCAGGCGTGGAGCGATGGCGGTCGCCTGCAGCTGGAGAACAGCCATGACGTGGTGGTCGGGCGTGGCAGCGATCTGAGTGTTGACGCCGGCGGCCGTGTCGACAGTGCTGGAAAGGCGCGCATCGGCAAGGGCGGCAGCGTCAGCCTGCAGGCCAACACTCTGGACAACGCTGGAGGGAATGTTGGCCGGCTGACGTTGGCCGGGGACGCACGCATCAGCGCGCTGGGCCAAGGCAGTGGCAGCCTGTCGCTGACGGATGGCGGGCACATCCGCATTGGTGGTGACGACCAGGCATCCGGCGTGCTGACGCTGCGCAGCGCGCTGTTCGGCAGCGGTTTCAGCCAGTACGACATCAATGCGCAGCAGGGTCTGGAAGTGGCCGATGGTGCGCAGATCGAGGTGGTCATGCCGGGCCTGCGCCTGGCCAGCGACGCGCTGAAGGCCGTTACCCGCGAGGGCGCGGTGCAGGCATGGTTGGCCCCGCTTTACAGTGCCGATCCGGTGAGTGGCCGCATCAGCCAGCGTTCCGGTGCGGGTCTCCTGCTGCGCTCGCAGTTCGGTAACCGTGGCGGTGATCTGCGCATCGGCAAGGGTGCAAGCGTGCAGGTTGATCCGGCACAGTCCATTGAACTGCGCGGCGCGGGCAACATCGCCGTGGAGGGGCGCCTGCATGCGGCCGGCGGCCGGATCCGGCTGGATGACGTGCGCACGGCCATCGATCTGTTTGACGGCCAGCCCAACAGCCGCACCTATCGCATCGCGGAGGGGGCGGAACTGGATGTCAGTGGTGATGCCTTCAGCGTGAAGGATTCAGCACAGCGGCTGCGCGGGCTGGCACGCAAGGGCGGCAGCATCGAGATTGGTGGGGCCTTGGACTGGGAAGGCGCCGGCGACGTCAGCGATCGTCCGGTGGACGCGTTCATCGTGGTTGAGCGGGGCGCGCGGTTGCGTGCCGACGGCAGTTCAACGGCGTTGCATATCGATGGCCAAGGCACGCAGCAGGTGGACAGCGATGGTGGCGAGATCGTGCTGCGCTCGGCCAATGCGCTCTACCTGCAGGGCAACCTGCAAGCCGCGGCCGGTGGTGCAGGTGCGCGCGGCGGCACCCTGGGCATCGCCTTCGGCGGCGGTGTCTACGCACCCAACGCAAGCGCTCTGGTGCGGGCACCCAGATTCCTCGCCCTCAGCCAGAATCGGGAGGAGAAGCCCATGCCGGCGACGCCCGCATACGGCGATGCGAGGTTGTCGGTGGAGCAGATCCGCGACGGTGGGTTCGACAACCTGTCGCTGTTCACTGCGGTGCGCAGCGAAGGCGACATTGACCTGCGTATGGGCCAGAGCCTGCGCCTGGCAGGCTCTGTTGGCGTCATGCCGGGTGCTGCAGCGGCCCGAACCATCACCCTGCGGGCGCCCTATCTGAAGCTGTCCAGCCCGAGTTGGGCCGTGATTCCCGGCGAAACCACCGTGGGCAGCGCCGACGTGCCACTGGCATCGGCACGGCAGCACCGACTGCAGGCCGACGCGCAGCTGATCGATGTGCGCGACACCGTGCGGCTGGATGGGTTTGACGACGTCGCCCTGCACAGCAGCGGTGATGTGAGGCTCCTGAAGGGCAATCCCCGCGCGGGTGCGATCGATGCCGAGCTGCTTGCAGCGCGGCGCATGGAGGTCACCGCGGCACAGATCTATCCGGTGAACGGTGCGTCCGGTCGCCTTGGCGCTGGCCTGGATCCGGTCGCCGTCTCGTCCGATCCGCGCTGGAAGGATGCGGCCGGCGTGCTGCGCATCAATGGCCTGGGGGGCGCTGCACCGATCACGCCTCCGTCGGCGCTGGGCAGCCTGATGCTCACCGCAGCGACCGTCGAGCAGGCGGGCGTGGTGCGCGCACCGATGGGCAGCATTGTGCTGGGTGGCACCGACAGCAACAGCGTCCTGGCCTCCCGTGTCTCGTTGCTGCCGGGGAGCGTGACCTCGACCAGCGGCGCCGGCCTGAGCCTGCCCTACGGTGGCACGGTGGATGGCATCCAATGGCGCCTGGAGGGGGCAACCGTTGCGCCGAGGAATGTAGGCGGTGGCGCGTTGCCGGTCGGCATCCGCCTGGTCAGCAGCGAGACCGCGGTGGCACCGGGTGCGGTGCTGGACATGTCCGGAGGAGGGGAGCTGACCGGTGCGGCCTTTGTCAGTGGCCGTGGCGGTTCGGTGGACATCCTGCGGAATGCATTGGCTGATGCGAATCCGCGTTATGGCTTCAGCCAGTCGGGCAATGAGGTCTACGCCATCCTGCCGGGCTTCGCAGGCAGCGCTGCCCCGCTGGGCCTGTCCGATGGCTCGGCCGATCCGGCCGTGGGCCAGCAGGTCGTGGTGCCCACGGGTGTACCAGGCCTGGCAGCGGGTACTTATACGCTGCTGCCCGCCAGCTTTGCGTTGCAGCCAGGCGCGTTCCGGGTCGAGCTGGGCGCCAGTGGCGCGACCGGCACCACAACCGCGTTGGCCACCGGGACCGGCTCATGGCGGGTCGCCGGCCATCGCACCAATGCACTGGGCGGTGCGGTGTCACCGTTGCTGACGGACCTGTTGCTGACCCCGGCTGCGGCCGTGCGACGGCACTCCGGTTACAACGAAACCAGTTACAACGCCTTCGTGGCAGCCAGCGCGCAGCGACTGGGCCTGCCGCGCGGGTGGCAGACGGTCGATGCGGGCATGCTGCGGCTTGAGCTCGGCGCGGGTGCCGGCCGTCAGGGGAGCTCTGCGCTGCGCTTCGAGGGTGAGGCACGCTTCCAGCCCGCCGCCGGCAGTGGCGGCATGGGGGGCAGCGTGGAGGTTGCACGCATCAGCCAGGTCGGCGCGCTGGAGATCATTGCAGCGGGCGGCAAAGCTGCTGCAGACCGGCAGGGTGCGACCATCGAAGCCGACGCGCTCAATGCGCTGCAGCCTTCGCGACTGGTCATCAACGCGCGGGTACGTTCGGTTGCACCGTCCACCATTGATGTCATGGGCGTTGGCCAGGACGTGGTGGTGCGCAGCGGCGCCGTATTGCGCGCGCCGGAAGTCCTGATTGGCGCGGTTGACGGTGGGCGCGGCATCGTCATCGAGGCCGGGGCGGGAATCGATACGATCGGCCTTGGCGCCGCCGGGCTGCCTTCAAGCCTGGGCTATGTCTACCAGGTGGGTGGCGGGCTGTTGGCCGTCTCCAATGACCACCCCGAAGTACTGGCACCGGCGACAGGAACGGCCGGAACCCGCGTCGACATCGACATTGGCGCCTGTGATCCGGGGGCCACCTGCGCTGGCCAGGCCCGACTGGTGTCGGAGGGAAGCATCAATGTTGCATCGAGTGGGCAACTGCAGCTGCGCGAGGGCGCCGTGTACGGCACACGCGAGCTGGCGCTGGGCATGGGCAACATCAACCTGGGTACGGCCGAGGCCATCGCCCGCGCGGCAGGGGCATCGGCGCTGCCACCGGGCCTGATGCTCAACCAGCAGGTCCTGCGCGATCTGCTGCGTGGCAATACAGCCGTCGGCGCGCCTGCGCTGGAGACCCTGCGCCTGAATGCGGCCGAGGCGATCAACGTATTCGGCAGTGTGGAGCTGGATACACGGGATGCGGCCACGGGCAAGCCGAACCTGCGCAGCCTGGTGCTGGGCGCACCGGCAATCCACGGGTATGGCGACAGCAATGATCGCGCGCGCATCTTTGCTGCGGAACTGACCTGGTCCGGGCAGCAGGGCGCTTCGTCGGTGCTGGGTGATGCGAAGGCACAGCCGGTCGGGCCCGCGATCGCCAACCGGTTGGGAAGCGGGCAACTGGAAATCATCACCGATACGCTGCGATTGGCGCCGTCACCGCGCTCGCGTCCTTCGTCGGAAGCCCTGGCCGGGCGCCAGGTGCTGGGCTTTGCCGGAGTGAGCCTGCAGGCCTCGCGCCAGCTGGTGTTTGCCGGTAGCGGCGATCTGGCGGTCTACCAGCGCCAAGGCGACTACGAGGCGGGCAAGGGCTGGGCCTTCAGCGGTGGCAACCTGGACATCCAGGCGCCGCTGATCACTGGTGAGGCCGGTGCCAAGCTGTCGATGAAGACCGGAGGCACACTGGCCGCGTACAGCACCGCTGCCGGTGGCAGCGCCGACGCACTGGGCGCCGAGCTCGACCTGCGCGCCGGCAACATCGTGCTGGATACGCGGATCGCGCTTGCTTCCGGCCGGTTGTCGGCCAGCGCCGACCATTCATTGCGCCTGGGCAGCAGCGCCGACCTGGACCTTTCAGGGCGCAAGGTCAGCCTGTTTGACGTCGACAACTACAGTTGGGGCGGCGATGCGGAGCTGGCCGCAGGCGACGGCAGCGTGCAGACCGACGTGGCCTCGCGCATCGATCTTTCTGCCCGCAACAATCGTGCTGGCCGCCTGACCGTGACCGCACTTGGTGCCGGTGATGGGCGCGTCGACCTGGCTGGCCGGATACTTGGCCAGGCCTCGGGCCGCCAGGACATGGGTGGCAGCGTGGTGCCCTACGACAGCGGCGAACTGGTCGTCCGTGCGCAGCAACTGCAGGATTTCAGCGGTCTGAACCAACGCCTGACCCGCGACGGCGTGACCGGAGCACGCAGCTTCCAGCTCAAGCAGGGCGATCTTCTGATCGGCGACGAGGTGAAGGCACGCAAGGTTGATATCAGTGTCGATGGTGGCGCACTGCGGGTTGGCGGGCGAATCGACGCCAGTGGTGAGCAGGTGGGCAGCATCCGCCTGGCGGCGCGTGACGGCCTGCAAGTGGATGGCACGCTGGATGCGCATGGCACCGCGCTGCGCGTGGACAGCTACGGCGGCATCATCGACAGCCCCAACCGTGCCATTGTCGAGCTGGAAAGCCGCACGGGGACGCTGGTACTCGGCCCTGCTGCCAGGATCGACCTGCGCAGCGGCACCGGCGTGGCGGTGGGCACGGCGCCGGGACAGAACGATGGACGGGCGCGCGGTACGCTCGCGCTGAACGTGCCGCGCAGTGGCGGATCGGATGCAGCGATCCGCAGCGATGCAGGGTTGCAGGTGGCGGGCGCACGCGACGTGTTCGTCACCGCGGTACGTCGTTACGAGGATGCACCGCTGGCGACCACGCCGGATGTGAACGGGCATCGCTCACAGATGGTCACGCAGACCTGGCTGGATACCGTGGTGGATCCGGCCAGTACGGCCTGGATGAACGCGGCGCTGGCCAACACCGATCTGTCGGCGCGCCTGGCTGCCCTGGGTAGCGTGCGCCTGCGTCCGGGCGTGGACGTCATTGGCGTGGCGTCGGCCGCCAATCCCGAGGGCGACCTGACCGTCAGTGGTGATCTTGACCTGTCCGGCTACCGCTATGGGCCGCAATCCAACCGCCTGGATCCAGCACGCCGCGGATTCGGTGAAGCCGGCGCGCTGCGCCTGCGTGCGGCGGGCGACCTGAATGTCTACGGCAGCATCAACGACGGCTTTGCGCCGCCGCCGACCAGCCCGGATGATGCGGGCTGGCAACTGGTCGAGGGCGCGGTGTTCGGCCTGGGTGTCACCCCGTTCGGCGCTGACCTGGTGGTTCCCGGCGATGGCGTCGTGCTGGACATCGGCACCCGGTTCCCGGCCAGCGCGGTGCTGAATTACGCCATCCAGGTGCAGGCAGTGAAGTTGCCGGCGGGCACGACGTTGCCGGTCGACATGACGCTGACCGGGCCCCTGGTGTTGCCCGCAGGCACTGTGCTGCCGGCGGCGGTCACGCTCGTTGGTGGCCAGGTGCATCCGGCAGGCACCGTGCTGGCGCAAGCGCTGTCGGTGCCGGCCGGAGCAAAGCTGTCTGCGGGCTTCCAGCTTCGCGGGGAAGCCAACGTTGCCGCGCACACCTGGCCGGCCGGCGTGCCGTTGCCGATCGAGCTGCGCCTGGCCGCGCGCACGCCGTTGGCGCGCGGCGCACTCATTCCCTCGATGGCTACGGTCAAACTGCCAGGGGGCACGCCGATCAAACTGCGGCCGACCGGCAGCGACGGACGCCAGGGGCGCAACTGGGCGTTGGCGCAGATGCTGCCCGAAGGCACCAGCTCCTGGGACGTGTCGCTCGTCGCCGGCGCCGACACGGACGCTGCCGACCCGCGTGCGCGCCGCTTCGGTGCAAGCGGTGACCTGACCCTGGCCGACACGCACTACGGTGCGATCCGCGATGCCAGCAAGCAGATGAAGTTCATCCGCGACCGGCTGTTGACCGCGGACGGCGCGCAACGCCTGGGGGTTGACGGCTCCTGGGTGGGCCGGACGATCAAGGACCTGGCCGCGCACCTGGGGCGTGACGAGGATGCACTGTGCAGCGTGGCTGCAAGCTGCATCACCTCGCCGTACATCTTCACCGACCTGGGCGCGGAGGAACTCGCGGGCGATCCGTCCCTCGCGGGAACCAGCGTCAGGGAGTTCGGCGAGATGATCGGCATGACCGAGGAAGCCATCTGCGGGCAGCTAAGCGATGGCTACTGTCTGATGCCGGGCGAGACGCGCGAAGTCACGACGATGGGCCCGCCACGGCATGGCACACCGATGTGGAGTGTGTTGCGTACCGGCACCGGCGATCTGCAGTTGCTGGCGGCGCGGGATGTGCAGATGCGTTCGGTCTTCGGTGTGTACACGGCAGGCACGCCTGCATCGTTGGGCAACGGACATGACGAGCGCTTCCAGTCCGAGCGCAGTCCCCTGAACGGGCGCAGCGCGCTGCTGGGCCTGCAGCAGGCCACCGGTGACTATGATGCGGCGCTGGCCGCCTACCGTGCGTGGTATCCCGACCACGGTGGCAATCTGAGCGTGATTGCCGGCCGCGACGTGACCGGGGCAACCTGGGCGACCCTGTCGTCCGCAGGTACCGATCGTGACAAGGCGGACAGCGCCAGCAGCGCCGTCGGCGGGTGGTTGTGGCGGCAGGGCACCGGCAATGTGGCCGGCGTGGAGCCGGTGGCGAGCAGCTGGTGGGTCAACTTCGGTACCTATGCGATCACGGGAACGACGGCGACGTCGACGCCACGCATGGTTGGATTCACCGGAATCGGCACGCTGGGTGGTGGCAATGTGGATATCGAAGCCGGACGCAACGCGGGCGTCACGGCGGCCAAGGGCGATGCACAGGGAGTGCTCGGCGGTGGACGCTATTCGACGGCGATCAATGCGGCAGTAGCTTCGACCGGTCGTGTCGACGATGGCCGCCTGGTGCAGACCGGCGGTGGCGATCTGCGCCTGCGCAGTGCTGGCGCGCTGAACCCGCTGCTGGCTGCCACCTCCTACTCACAGGCCCAGAACCAGCAGAATCCCGAGCTCAACGGCACGCTGGTGAATCTGCGTGGCCATCTCAGCGTCGAGGCAGCCCGGATCGGCGGCAGCGCCGTGGGACCGAACGACTACCAGGCCATCGCCAACGGCCTGCGCACGATGGATCCCTATCGGTCGACCACCAGTGCAGCCATGGGTGGGCCGGTGCTGGTGCTGGGAGATTCGGTCGCGGATCTGAGGGCGCGCGGCGACGTGGTGCTCTCGGCCGCCGCCGACGCCGGCCGGGTGAGGTTGTTCAATGGGAACGTGGTGACCGCAGATGACGGTACGCGACTGCTGGGCGTTGGCGGATTCTCGCTCTGGACACCGTCGACGGCCATCAACCTGTTCTCTGCCGGCGGCGATGTGGTGCCGATCGCGCAGCGGACCATTGAACCCATAGGCGATGGCAATGCGGAACGGACCGTCAGCGGCGCCACCTATTGGATCTATCCTTCGCGACTGCAGGTAGTGGCTGCGAGCGGCGACATCAAGTTGTCGCGCGCCGATGCGTCGAGCGTGCTGCTGACGGCACCGGGTGCCAACGGCAACCTGCAGATGCTTGCCGGCCGCTCGATCCTGGCCACCAGCGATGCGCCGGCGATCAGCAGTTCCGGTGCTGACACCCGTCTGCCATCGCCGTTTGATCCGGCGTTCAGCGCCTTCACCGCCGGCGGTACGCTGCGGCTGACCAATCTGTCGCAGGATGGCACCGTGGTGCCGTACCAGGCAGGAAGCACGGACGCCAGCCCGCTGTTCGCCTTTGGTCCGAACCGGCCGATGCTGAGTACGCCGCGATCCGGTGGGACGCAGCCGAACCGCTTCTACGCCGGCAGTGGCGACATCATCGGCCTGCGTACCGGCGGCGAATGGGCGTTGGGCACCAGTCCGGAGATGATGCGCACGGTTGCCACCTGGTACGACGTGGCCGCGCCGGTCCAGCTGCGCGCGGGTACGGACATCCTCGGCAGTGCAGTGATGGCGCTGAACAATGGCGGCACGGATATGACGGTTGTACAGGCGGGCCGCGACATCGTGCATACCAACGTGACCGTGTTCGGCCCAGGGAATGTCGATGTCAGTGCAGGCCGCCAGCTCCGCCAGGAAGACAGTGGCAGCATCGTGAGCCGTGGCGGCCTGATCCAGGGCGACACCCGGCCGGGTGCCAGCATTGCGGTGACCGCCGGCAACCAGTACATCGCGTTCGACGCCGTGCGCGCCCGCTACCTGGATCCGGCCAACCTCGCCGACCCGGCGCAGTCGCTGGCATCGCAGCCCAGCAAGGCGGTGAAGATCTACGACAAGGAGCTGAAGCAGTGGCTGCAGCAGCGCTTCGGCCTGGCCGTCGATGGCGCCGAGGCCCTGGCCGCGTTCGACCGCTTGCCGCAAGAACAGCAGCGCATCTTCCTGCGCCAGGTCTACTATGCAGAACTGCGTGAGGGTGGCCGCGAGTACAACGATCGGACTGGGCCGCGCGTTGGTTCCTATCTGCGTGGACGCGAGGCCATCGCCACGCTGATGCCGGACAAGGATGCAACGGGAGCGACGATCCAGCGCACCGGCGATATCGTGATGTACGGTGGCTCCGGCGTGCGCACCGAGGCGGGTGGCAACATCGAGCTGATGGCGCCGGGAGGGCAGATCGTGCTGGGCGTTGCCGGTGAAGTGCCGCCGGCCAGCTCTGGCCTCATCACGCAGGGCCAGGGCGACATCCGACTGTTCAGCCAGGACAGCGTGCTGTTGGGCCTGTCGCGTGTCATGACGGCCTTCGGTGGTGACATCCTGGCCTGGACCGAGCAGGGCGACATCAACGCCGGCCGCGGCTCGCGTACCACGCTGCTGTATACGCCGCCGCGACGGATCTACGACAACTGGGGCAATGTGCTGCTGTCGCCGCAGGCACCGGCCACCGGCGCCGGCTTTGCGACGCTGAATCCGATTCCCGAAGTGCCGCCGGGCGACGTCGACCTGATCGCGCCGTTGGGCACCATCGATGCGGGCGAGGCCGGTATCCGCGTCTCCGGCAACATCAACCTCGCCGCGCTGCAGGTGCTCAACGCGGCCAACATCCAGGTACAGGGCGAGAGCAAGGGCCTGCCGGTGCTGGCATCGGTGAACGTCAATGCGCTGGCCTCGGCCAGTGCGGCAGCCAACAGCGCCAGCCAGGCGGCACAGGATGTGATGCGCAAGAGCCAGGACGAGGCACGGCGCAACCAGCCGTCGGTGATCAGCGTGCAGATCCTGGGCTTCGGCAGCGGCACCAGCAGCATCACGCCGCCGGCGCGTGGCACCACCGCCAACAGCGGTTACGACGCCGACAGCGCGTTCCAGTTCCCGCAGGCCAGCCGCGACGACGGCACGCAGCGCCGGTAGGTGCCGACCCTGGTCGGCACGATCGCGGCCAGCAGTAGATCCACGCCATGCGTGGATGGGACTGACCAGGAAGAACGGACAGCATCGGGCCAGCCGCCAGGGAACGGTGGCGGCCCCAGCCAGGACGGCACGGAGGGCAGGGAGCGGCCATCAGCGGTGAGGACCACCGACACAGCGCCGCCGGGTGCAGGAGAGCACCCGGCGGCAGGAGGGCAGGGGATCCATGCCATGCGTGGATGCCGGGGCTGGCCTCAGTGCCGACCAACGGTCGGCACCCACCAGGGCAGGCTCTGCAGTAGATTTCACACCATCACCCGAACAGGCTCTGCAGTAGATCCACGCCATGCGTGGATGCGGTACCACGACCGGATCCTACAACTCCAGCACCCGCCGGTAGCTCAGCGGCCCACGCCCATCGCGCAGGCCCAACCGCAGTTCAAGTCCGGTGGCCGGCAATACCTCGCCTTCGCTTGGCAACACGGCCCATCCCGTTCCAGGCTGCCACGCCCGCACCTCGAACCGCTGCACATCCCTGGCCACCGCAATACCTTTCGACGGATCCGGTGCGGGCAGGGGATAGCGGTCCATAGCCGCACCACTGGCCCGCCACAGCGTGTTGCCCTGCCGCCACCAGCGCACCCGCTGCCAGCGCAGCCCATCACTGTCTACGCTGCGGGTGATTTCCAGCGCAAAGCTGCCATCCGGATGCCGTTCGCTCACCAGCGAGGGGGGCAGCAGTCGCTGCGGACGATCTGCCGGGCGCACCGCGCCGTTCATCAGCGCGTCGTCGGCACGCATTTCGATATCGCGCTGGAACTGCTGCAGCACGCGCAGTGCCGTCGTGGTCTCGGCATCGGCCCGGCGCAGGCGCTGGTCGCTGCTGGCCACGCTGTCCAGCGCACGCCAGCAGATCAGTGCCAGCACGCCCATGATGGTGATCGCGATCATCACCTCGATCAGGGTGAAACCTGCTGCCGTACGCTTCATTGCGCCGCCGTCCACGGTAGCTGCATCCGGGCCAGCGACTGCCGCGGTGCATCTTCGGCCACCACGCTCAGTTCCAGTTGCGGCTGGCTGTCGCTGCCGGTGCCGAGATGTTGCAGCACCAGGAACGTGCTGCGCCCCTGCACGCAGCGCAGTCGCGCATCCTGCGGTGGCTGCCCGGCCAGGCGCAGCTCCTGCCAGCGGTCCTGCGCGCACAACAGCGCCAGGCGACGGTCGCGCAGGCGTGACTGATCGTCGGTGGCCACCGCGACCGAGCGCATCACCGCAGCCAGCGCAACCGAAACGATCGCCAGTGCGATCAGCACTTCGATCAGGGTGAATCCGCGCATGTTCCGCTTCACTGCACGACCTGCAACTGTCCGCTGCCATCGTCACGAAGACGCAGCTGGCGGCCCTGCAACGACAACGTCAGTTCCCATGCCACGCCGATCCACTCCGGGCTCAGTTCAATCGGCGTGGCCGGCTGCACCACGATGCCCGCCGGTTGCCAGGGCTGTGGGCGCAGCAGGTCGTCGCGTTGCACATCGACCCAACGGGCACCCTCGCGGCGGCTGAACCGGTAGCCGGCGGCGTCGGCCTGCCAGCGCAGGGGCCGGCCATCGATGCGGGCCTCGTCGCGCGCCACCTGCAGGCGCTGCGCCAGTCGCTCGCCTTCCTGCCGCAGCTGGCGCGCGGGGTCGAGCAGGCTGCCCAGGCCCAGGCCGATGCCCGCCGTGCAGATGCCGATGATCACCAGCACCACCATCAGTTCCAGCAGGGTGAAACCACGCGGGATGTGTCGCATCGACATCGCCTCCTGTCCCTTGCCGATGCGTGCCAGCGTAGGCCCGCATGATGAAACAAAAGCGTCAGCCGCACCTGCTAGCGTAGGCGGACACGAACGTGGCGATGATGCGGAACATGGACGGCAGGCGCTGGGATCGGAATCGGATGTTGACCCTGCTGGCGGCAACGCTGCTGCTGGCCGTGGTGGCCTATTGGAGCGTCACTCTGTCTGCGGTGGCGCCTACGGCGGCGGCCAGCGAAGCGCATGCCGAGGCGCCGGCACGGCCGCTGTTCGATGCAGTGGCCAGCCTGCCGCTGGTGCGGCTGCTGTCGCCCGGTGCAGTGCAGACCGAGGTGGTCGTGCTGGGCGTGATGGCGGGTGACCATGCGCCCCTGGCCCTGCTGTCGGTGGATGGACGCCCGCCGGAGGCGTACGCGCCCGGCCAGCGGTTGGGGCCGTGTACGGTGCTGGCCAGCATCAACGCCAACGCGGTGGAACTGAACCAGGCCGGGCAATCGCGCAGCCTGCCGGTGCCTGCGCTGCCACCGGTGCCGACCGATGGCATCGTGCCGGCCGTTCCGCAGGGTGGCGCTCCGTAGCGCCGAGCCCTCGCCCGGCTGCGTCTGGAAGAACAGTCGAGCATGGCTCGACTCTACAAAATCCAGTCGAGCATGGCTCGACTCTACAGAATCCTGCCGAGCACGGCCGCGGGTCTGCAGCTGCGCAGGTTCAGCGCGCCGGGCGCTGCGGCACCACCGAACGTCCGAAGGCATCACCCATGCGCTGTCGCGTGCCCTCCAGGTTGTACTGCATCAGCTGGTTGCCGGGCTGCCGCATCAGGCGTTCGGCTTCAGGCAGCGCCGCTGACTTCGCCGATTTCGGCGCCGGGGCCAGTTTGCGTTGCAGGCACTCCCAGGCGGGGATGCGCTCGCCGTTGACCTGTACTTCGATGCACGGCGCGGCATCGTCCTGCTTCTTCGCCTCGTCGGCCCAGGCCGTTGGCAACGCCAGCAACACGGCAAGGGCGAGGGCAGGGCGAACGCCCGCCTTCAACGGCTCACTCATCTCGAATCTCCTGCGACAACCGGCGCTCTGCAATGAAGACGTGTGGCGAGGGCAGTCTCCGCCCGCGAATGTTCCGGCGCTGTCAAAAGATGACAGTGCTGTCACAAAACTGTTGGCGGTTTTGACGCGACGTGCACGTCCTGTTGGTAGACCCACGCGCCGCTCCCTGGCCACTCCCTTCGATACGACGCGATGCCTTCGATGACTCCTGTTCCGTGCCGAGCCGTCCGCCTTCCGCTGCGCCTGCATCCGCTGGTGCTGGCTCTGGCCGCGATGCCGCTGCCATTGTTCGCGCTGGAGGCGGCGCCTGCGCCCAGCGTGAACATCAATGAATACATCGTGCGCGGCAACACCGTGCTCGATCCGCGCCAGATCGAGCGCGCGGTGGAGCCGTTCCTCGGCCCAGGAAAGACCCTGGCCGATGTCGAAAAGGCGCGCGATGCCGTCCATGCGCTCTACCAGCAGGCGGGCTACCAGTCGGTCTACGTTGAGCTTCCCGAGCAGCAGGTCAGTGGCGGCGTGGTGCTGTTGAAGGTGCAGCAGACGCCGATCGGCCAGCTGCGCGTGGTCGGCACCCGCCACGAATCGCCCGAACGCATCCGCGATCGCGTGCCGGCGCTCGCCGAGGGCAAGGTGCCTGATTTCGACCAGGCGCAGAAGGAACTGACCGCGCTCAATGAAGGCGGACGTCGCCAGGTGATGCCCCTGGTGCGCGAAGGCCAGGTGCCGGGCACGATGGATGTGGACCTGCAGGTCGAGGAGAAGTCGCCGTGGCGCGCCAGTGCGGCGCTCAACAACGACCACAGTGCCGACACCGAGAAGCTGCGCCTGAGTGCGTCGCTGGCCTACGACAACCTGTGGAAGCGTGGGCACAGTGCCAATATCGGCGTGTACCTGGCGCCGGAAGACACGAAACAGGCCAAGGTGTTCTCGGCCTCGTACACGATGCCGTTCGAAGGCACGCCGTGGAGCCTGGAAGCGTCCGGCTACAAATCCGACAGCCGCGTGCTGAACGCGGGTGGGCAGGTGGGCACCGGCACCGGTACCAACGTGATCGGAAACGGTCACTCGATCGGCCTCAAGCTCAACTACCGCCTTGCCGGCAGCAGCCAGTGGTGGCGCCAGCTCAGCCTTGGTGTGGATTTCAAGGACACCGAGGAAGACACGCAGATGGGCAAGGACAGCCTGAAGACGCCGCTGAAGTACGCGCCGATCACGCTGGCCTTTGTGGGCGTGCGCCAGGGCGAACAGGATCAGCTGAGCATCAATACCCAGCTGGTGGCCGGCACCCGCCGCCTGTTCGGCTACGGCAGCGACGCCACCGCCTTCGGCCAGAAGCGCTATTGGGCCGACCCGAGCTTCGTGGCCTTCAAGGCCGACGTGGCCAACACCCACACCTTCGGCAACGACTGGCAGTGGTACGCGCGTGGCTCGCTGCAGGTGACCGACGCGCCGCTGGTGTCGGCCGAGCAGTTCGCCGCCGGCGGCATGTACACCGTGCGCGGCTACCTGTCGGCCGAGGCGATCGGCGATTACGGCGGCCTGGCCAGCCTGGAATGGCGCACCCCGGCGTGGTCGCTGTGGAGCGGCACTGATCTGCGCGTCTACAGCTTTGCAGACGCTGCCTACCTGCGCCTGCGCCAGCCACTGCCCGAACAGCGTGACAAGTACAACCTGGCCTCGGTCGGCCTGGGCGCGCAGCTGCGCCTGGGCGAGCACCTGCAGCTGCGCCTGGACTACGCCTGGCCCTATGCCGATGGCCCGGTCACGCGCAAGGACGACCCGCGCCTGCATTTCAACATCAGCACCAGCTACTGACCCTTCCCTTGAACATGCGTTCTCCGGAGACCCTTCGCATGGACCGTTTGCTTTCCCGAGTGTTGCTGCTGCTGGCCGCGCTGGTTGCGTTGCCTGCTGCTGCGGCCGATGCCAATTGGTGGCAGGCCGAATGGAAGTACCGCAAGCCGATCACCGTCGACGCCGGCCCGCAGGGCGCGGGCCTGGCCGGTGACCCGGGCCGCACGCCGCTGCTGCTGCGCCTGCATACCGGCAACTTCGGTTTCGACGGTACCCAGGACGCGGGCAACGACCTGCGTTTCGTGTCGGGCGATGGCCGCACCGTGCTGGCCCATCAGATCGAACAGTTCGATCCCAAGCTGGGCCTGGCCCTGGTCTGGGTGGACGTGCCGGCAGTCAGCGCTGCCGCGCCGCAGACGATCTGGATGTACTACGGCAATGACAAGGCACCGGCCAGCGGCAACGGCCAGCAGGTGTTCGACCCGGACTACACGCTGGTCTACCACTTTGCCGAGGCCAATGCGCCGGCGCGCGACACCACCGCTTATGGCAACAACGCCGGCGCCGTCGTGCCGCCGTCCGAGGGCGCGGTGATCGGTCGTGGCGTGCAGCTGGGTGCGGGCCCGCTGCCACTGCCCGCCAGCGCGTCGCTGGCGCAGGAAGCGGGTGCGCCGCTCACCGTTTCGGCCTGGATCAAGCCGGGCGGCAACAATGCGGCTCAAGCGATCTACGCCCGTCGTGATGGCACGTCCGAGCTGGTGCTGGGTATCGAAAACCGGGTGCCGTTCGTGCAGCTCAACGGCCAACGCAGTACGCCTGCGCAGCCGATTCCGGAAGGGCAGTGGGCGCACGTCGCGCTGACGGCGGACAAGGGCGCGTTGCAGCTGTACCTCAACGGCCGTGTGGTGGCACAGCTGAGCGGCGAGCTGCCGGCGCTGGGCACCGCGCCGGTGGTCGGTGCCGATGCCCCGGGTGCGGCGCAGCCGCTGGCCAACTTCGAAGGTGCGCTGGATGAGCTGCGCGTCTCGCGGGTGGCACGCCCGGCCGCGCTGCTGCTGGCCGACGCCACCGCGCAGGGCGCCGATTCACGCCTGATCAGCTACGGTGCCGACGAGCAGTCGGCCGGCCAGAGCCACTTCGCCTTCATCCTCAAGGCGATGCCGTTCGATGCCTGGGTGGTGGTCGCCATCCTTGGCCTGATGATGCTGCTGTCGTGGGCGATCATGATCGCCAAGAGCCGCCACTTCGGCCGTACCAGCAAGGCCAATGCGGTGTTCACCGAGAGCTTTGGCAAGCTGTCCGGCGTGCCGCTGCGCACCCTGTCGGACATGGATCGCCAGGGCAAGGCACCGACCGCCATGCACGATGGTTCGTTGTGGCGCATCTACCAGGTGGCCATCGATGAAATGCAGCAGCGCCATCAGCGCGACGGCAACAGTGGCTACCTGAGTGGCGCCACCATCGCCGCGATCCGCGCCTCGATGGATGCGGTGATGGTGCGCGAGCAGGAAGCGATGGCGCGGCGCATGAACTGGCTGTCGACCACCATCGAAGGTGCGCCGTACGTGGGCCTGTTCGGCACCGTGATCGGCATCATGCTGGTGTTCGTGGTGGCGGCGATGGCCGGCGCGGTGGACATCAACTCGGTGGCGCCAGGCATGGCGGCGGCGCTGCTGTGTACCGCTGCCGGCCTCGGCGTCGCGATCCCGGCACTGTTCGGCTACAACTACCTGGGTGCGCGTGCCGAAGCGATCGGTGCGGACATGGCGGTGTTCATCGACGAGTTCGCCGCGCGCCTGGCCGAAGAGCAGGACGGGCGCGGCCCGGCCGCGGTCCAGGGCTGAGGGGCGCGCCATGGGCCAGAAGGCGAAGTTCGGCATCAAGAAGCGCGAGAAGGGCATCAACGTGACGCCCTTCGTCGACGTGCTGCTGGTGGTGCTGGTGATCTTCATCCTGACCAGCAACGCCTCCATTCCCGGCATCGAGGTCAACCTGCCGAAGGCCAGCAACAGTGTGGCGCTGGAGAAGCCGAAGACCAAGGCGATCACCATCGACCCCAGTGGCCAGGTGTTCCTGGATGCCTACCCGGTGACGATGGCCGAGCTGGAAGACCGGCTGCGTACCGAACGCGCGACCACGCCGGATTTCCCGGTGATCGTGCGCGGTGACGCGCAGGTGCAGTACGCCCGCGTGGTCGAGGTGCTGGACCTGCTGCGGCGCCTGGAGCTGGCCCAGGTGGGCCTGGTCACCGGCAAGGCGCAGGGCTGAGGCATGACGGCCCATCAACCCCCTCGACCGGAGCCCGGCATGCGCGGTCGCGCGTTGCTGGTGACCGTCGCGCTGGTGCTGGTCGCGTTGCTGGTGCTCGGCGTCGCACTGTGGTGGCTGCTGTTCAAGGACACCGCCAGCACCCGCCGGCCGGTGGTGCAGCCGCCGATGCTGGCGCTGCCACCCCCTCCGCCGCCGCCCCCGCCGCCCCCGGAAAAGCCACCGGAGCCGGAGACGCCGCCGGAAGAGACGATGCCCGAACCGGAGCCGCTGGATCAGCCGACGCCGGCCGAGGAGCCAACGCCGACGCCGGATAACAGCGATCCGGTGACGATGAATGCCGATACGCAGGCCGGCGGAGACAACTTCGGCATCCAGTCCGGCAGCGGCGGCGGTTCATCCGGCGTCGGCCGTGGCGGCGCCGGCAACGCCACCTACGGCCGCTACCTGGGCTACCTGATGCAGCAGGCCATCTCGCGCGACGACAAGGTCAAGCGCCTGGCATTCCAGCTGCAGGTGAACGTATGGCTGGCCAGCGATGGCCGCCTGGAGAAGGTCGAGCTGGTACGCGGCAGTGGCAACGAGGAGGCCGACGCGGCCGTGCTCGATGCCCTGCGTCGCATCGGCAAGGTCGACCAGGCACCGCCGCCGTCGCTTGATTTCCCCGCCCGCGTCCTGATCCAGGGCCGCCGGCCCGGGGCCTGATTCCCGACCTCCGTGATTTCCCTTCTTTCGATGAGAACCGTGATGAACGACCACGTCCGCGCACGAACCGACTCCCGCCGCCCGCGGCCGGCCCGACGGGCGCTGCTGTGCTGCGCCGTGCTGCTCAGCCTGGCCGCCCCGGCCGGTGCGATGGCCGCCGAAACCACCATGGTCAAGCTGATCAAGGGCCTGATCGCCAGCGGCGCACTCAAACCCGAAGACGGCCAGGCACTGCTGGTACAGGCCGAGGCCGAAGCAGCGGCCGCACAGCGCACTGCGGCCACGGGCAGCACCGCCGCCAGCGGTGGCGTGGCCCTGGAGGCTGGTGACGTGCGCGTGCCGTACGTGCCGCAGAGCGTGCGCGACGGTATCCGTGACGAAGTGCGCCAGGACGTGATGGCGCAGGCAAAGTCGGAAGGCTGGGCGGCACCCAACGAAGTGGCCGAGTGGACCAAGCGCATCAAGGTCACCGGCGATGTGCGCGTGCGCAGCGAGTCGCGCTTCTTCTCCGAACGCAACAGCGACATCGTGAGCAACTGGTCGTCGATCAATTCCGGCAACGGTTTCGACACCAACACCAACACCAACCTGCAGCTGCCGCCGCTGCTGAACACCCGCCAGGACCGTCGCAACCTGTGGCGCATCCGCGCCCGCCTCGGCATCGAGGCGATGATCGGGCAGCACACCACGGCCGGCGTGCGCCTGGCCAGCGGCAGCAGCAATGGCCCGGTGTCGACCACCGAGCAGCTGGGTGGCGGCCTGAGCAAGAAGGATGTGTGGCTTGACCAGGCCTGGCTGGCCTACAGCCCGGCAGACTGGGTGACGGTGCGTGGCGGCCGCTTCGGCAATCCGTTCTGGACCAGCGACACGCTGTTCTCCAACGACCTCAACTTCGACGGCCTGGCCGCCAACCTGAAGTATGACTTCGACGGTGGCGACCTCGACCTGTTCGGCAACCTCGCGGTGGTGCCGCTGGAATACACCTCCGACAGTTCGCCCAGCCAGAGCCGGGTCAAGACCCCGAACGAGAACAAGTGGCTGTCCGGCGCGCAGGTGGGCGTGAACTGGCGCTTCAACGACGACAACGCGCTGCGCGCGGCGCTGGGTTACTACGACTTCAAGAACATCAGCGGCCGCCTGTCCTCGCCGTGCGCGCTGTATGCAGGCGCGGTCGGCTGCGACACCGACTGGTCGCGCCCGGCGTTCATGCAGAAGGGCAACACCCTGATGCTGATCCGCGACATCGCGCGCAATCCGCTGGACCCAGCCAACACGCCGACCCCGCAGTATGTTGGCCTGGCTTCGGCGTTCCGCCTGGCCACGTTCAACCTGCGCTGGGATACGCAGCTGGCCCAGGGCGTCGGCCTGCGCCTGGATGGTGACTACATCCGCAACCTGGCCTACGACAAGCAGGCCATGTTCAATCGTGCCAACAACGGCATCGTCAACAACTACGGCGCCGGTGGCACCGCCAGCATCGATACCTTCCGCAGCGGCGACACCGCGTGGATGGTGCAGGCCACCTTCGGTGCCACCGAGCTGAAGGAGAAGGGCCAGTGGCAGGCGCTGCTGGGCTATAAGCACATCGAGGCCGACGCGCTGCCCGATGCCTACAACGACCCGAACTTCCACCTCGGCGGCACCAACGCCCGCGGCTACTACGTGGGTGGTGCCTATGCGCTGGATGCGCGCAGCTGGATCAGCGGCAAGTGGATGGCGGCCAAGGAAGTGTCCGGCGCGCCGCTGTCGATCGACGTGTTCCAGCTGGAGTTCAATACCGGGTTCTGAGTGGCCGGCGTGATGCGGATCACGTAGTACGTGGCGGGGGCGCAGCAATGCGCCCGTCTAAGGAAAGGAGACCACGCGTTGTTCAAAAGGAGGAGTGGATGAGCCGTCGCAAGCTGTTCGAGAGTCCCGAACCGTCCAGCCAGATGCTGGGTGTTGGACCGGCCTATGTTTCAGTGGAGGGCCTGCGCCAGCACCTGGCCGAGTTCCTGCTGTATGCGGGCCGGCCGGTGGTGATCATGCGCGGGCGCAGCGAAGTGGGCTATTTCCTGCCGGCGCGCTGCTGGCGCCAGCGTGACGATGATCCGCTGGCGGCGGCCGCCGCCGACCAGCTGCTGGATGCGGCCGGTTTCCAGGCCGAGGACATCCAGCAGGTGGAGCAGGAATTCAACGCGATGCGCCAGCGCACCGTGCTGCATTCACGACGCTGAGCCTTCGGTAGAGCCGGGCTCATGCTCGGCTTCCAGCCCAGGAGCTGAGCATGGGCGTGGCTCTACAGGAGATCCACGCCACGCGTGGATGGGGTTACGCTGGCACCCCGCGCTCACTGGTGATGCGTGCACCTTCGCGCATCACCAGCGTCACCGGGGTCTTTTCCACCACCTCCAGCAACCGCTGCCACTGCGCATCGCTCAGCTCGGCGCTGGCATGCAGCACGCGGTGCACGTGGAAGCGTCCATCCTCGTCGCGTTCCGAGCGCAGCTCGGCATGGAACTCGCCCAGTTCCCAGCCCTTGCGCTGTGCATACATGCGCAGGGTAATCGCGGTGCAAGCTGCCAGCGAGGCCAGGTACAGATCGAACGGGGCGAAGCCCTTGCCCTGGCCGCCCAACGATGCCGGCTCGTCCGCATCCACATCAAAGCTGCCATTGCTGATGTGGTGCAGGTAGTTGTCGCCGGTTGAAACAATGCGTGCGTAGGCCATCAGGGTCTCCTGCCATCTGTAGAGTCGAGCCATGCTCGACCAACCCAACTGTAGAGTCGAGCCATGCTCGACCGCTTCAAAAGACGGCGCGGGCTACCTGCCTGCGCCGCCACGAATTCACTCGGTACGATCGTACGAGAACTGGATGCCCGCCGTACCACCGGTTTCAATGAAGAGGTTCATGAAGGCCGGTACCGTTTCCGAACGCGCCCAGTCGCGCTGCAGCTCGCAGAACAGCTGCGGCACGCTGATCAGCTGGCCACCGGCCTGTTCGATGCGGCGCAGTGCTGCGTCATGCGCCGCCAGCGAGGTACCGCCGACGGCGTCGACCACCACATACACCTCATAGCCTTCCTTCAACGCATCCAGGGCCGGGAAAGTCAGGCACGCCTCGGTCCACAGCGCGGTCATGATCAGCTTGCGGCGGCCGGTGGCTTCCACCGCCCTGCGGAACTCGACGTCCTCCCAGGAGTTGATGGTGGTGCGGTCGTAGGTGGGATAGTCGCCCAGCACCTTGCGCAGCTGTGGAATCGGCGGTTTGTTCAGGCCGGTCTTGACGTTCACCGTCGAATGCACGATCGGCAGACCGTAAGCCACAGCGGCCTTGGCGGTGCCGACGATGTTGTTGACCAGCAGCTGGCGGTCCATCGAGGCGATGGAGTTCACCTGCACCGGCTGGTAGTCGATGATGATGAAAGTGGAATTCTGCGGGGTCAGCAGATGATCGCTGGCCGGGTCGCGGATCGGTTCACTGGACATGATGGGTCTCCGGTTGAAAGGAGTGCCGACAGCGGACGGCACCCGGGGGCAGCTCAGCTGCGCTGCGAATCCAGCTGCTCCTGGCTCTTCTGCACGTCCTGCGCCTTCAGGTAGCTTTCGATCAGCAGCTGGTAGTTGGGGAAGATCTTCGTGTAGACCTCGGCCCACTGCTGGGCATCGTCGCGGTTCCAGGTGCGCTGGATCTCAGAGGCCACTGCGGCGGTATCCATCGGCACCACGCCGGCCTGCACCACGCGGGCCAGGGTGATCTCTTCGGCCATCTTCGAATAGGTGCCCGAGGCATCGATCACCGCGAACACCTGGTAGCCATCGGCGACGGCGGCGATCGACGGGAAGGCCATGCACACGCTGGTGATGGTGCCGGCAATGATCAGCTGCCTGCGGCCGGTGGCCTTCACCGCGGCAACGAAGTCCGGGTTGTCCCAGGCGTTGATCTCGCCCTTGCGCGCCACGTACTGGGCATGCGGGGCTGCGTCGTGGATCTCCGGAATCAGCGGGCCGTTCGGGCCCTGCGGGACCGAGGCGGTGGTGATCACCGGCATCTTTGCCAGCGTGGCCATCCTGGCCAGCGCGGTGGCGTGGGCGCGCACGGTGGTGAACGGCATGTCACCGATGGTCTGGAACAGGCCGCTCTGATGGTCGATCAGCAGCATCGCGGCGTTGTCCGGATCGATCACCGGGCGGGCACCGTTGAAGTTGGCGGGGGTACTCATGGTCAGTCTCCTGGGGAAGTGGGCGATGGCCCGTTGGCGCGGCGGGTGATCGCCCGCCGCGCGGAAGCGCTCAGTGCGCGATCCGGCCGAAGCGGCCGCTGTTGAAGTCGTTCACCGCCTGCGCGATCTCGGCCTGGCTGTTCATGACGAACGGGCCATAGCCCACCACCGGCTCGTCGATCGGCTCACCGCTGAGCAGCAGCACGGTGGCGTCGCTGTCGGCGTCGACGAACACGTCCTCGCCGCTGCGGTCGAAGGTGACCAGCTGCGCCTCGCCGACCGGCTGGCCGCCGTTGATCCGGACCGTGCCCTTCAGCACCACCAGCGCCAGCGTGCGGCCGTCGGCTACCGGCAGTTCGGCGTGCTGGCCCTGCCGCAGGCGGATGTCCCAGACATCCATCGGCGTGTGGGTACGGGCCGGGCCGGCGTGGCCGTCGAAGTGGCCGGCGATGACACGCACGCGTCCGGCGCCGTCGGGCAGATCCACCGAGGGAATGTCTGCATCGAGCAGGGTCTGGTAGCCCGGCGCACCCATCTTGTCCCGGGCCGGCAGATTCACCCACAGCTGCACCATGTCCAGCGTGCCACCGCGCCTGCTGAATTCCGGCGTGTGGAATTCCTCGTGGAGGATGCCGGAGGCAGCCGTCATCCACTGCACGTCACCCGGGCCGATGGTGCCACCGGCGCCGGTCGAATCGCGATGCGCGACCTCGCCCTCATAGACGATGGTGACGGTCTCGAAACCGCGATGCGGATGCTGGCCGACCCCGCGCGGGGTATCGCTAGGGGCGAAGGTGTACGGGCCGGCATAGTCCAGCAGCAGGAACGGGCTCAGGTGCTGGCCGTGGGTGTTGTAGGAAAACATCGAGCGGGCGGGGAATCCGTCGCCCACCCAGTGCGGGCGGGGGGCGCTGTAGGTACCGGTGACACGCTTCATGGCGATCTCCTGGCCGGGGCTGCCGGCCGCTGTTCTTCGTTGCGGGAGACGATATCGCCGCGACAATAGGGTCGGTAGACGCCAATATTTGCCGTCATAGTCCTATCTGGTGAACAATGGGTGCGCGCCTTGGGCCACAGGAGATCGCCCCGTGTTCATCGCTGATATCCGCCGTTGCGACCTCAACGACCTGTTCTATTTCGCCATGGTGGTCGAGCACGGTGGCTTCTCGCAGGCCGGCCGGGCGCTGGCGATGCCGAAGTCGAAACTGAGCCGGCGCATCGCGCTGCTGGAGGAGCGCCTGGGCGTGCGGCTGATCCAGCGTTCGACCCGGCGCTTCTCGGTCACCGAGGTTGGCCAGGACTACTACCGCCACTGCAAGGCGATGCTGGTCGAGGCCGAAGCAGCCGAAGAAGCGATTGCGATGTCACGCGCCGAGCCGCGCGGCACGATCCGCCTGGCATGCCCGATCGCGATCCTGCACGCGCGCATCGGCCCGATGCTGGCCGACTTCCTGGCCCTGCATCCGCAGGTGACGGTGCAGCTGGACGCCACCAACCGCCGCGTGGACGTGGTGGGCGAGGGCGTGGACGTGGCGATCCGGGTGCGGCCACCGCCACTGGAGGACAGCGACCTGGTGGTGCGCGTGCTGGCGCGCCGGGTGTGGTGCACCAGTGCCAGCCCGGCGCTGCTGCAGCGGCTGGGTACGCCGCAGGTGCCGGCTGACCTGGCGATGATGCCGACCGTCGACCTGGCCTCGCCCAGCCAGCAGCATGCCTGGGAGTACACCGGGCCGGACGACGTGCAGGCCAGCGTGCATCACCGCCCGCGGCTGGTCAGCGATGACATGATCGCGCTGCGCGCAGCGGCGGTGGCCGGGGTAGGGCTGTTGATGCTGCCACGGATGATGATCACCGACGAGCTGGACAGGGGAGCGCTGGTGCCGGTGCTGCCGGAGTGGGTGCCCAAGCACGGCATCGTGCACGCGGTGTTCCCGTCGCGGCGCGGCCTGTTGCCCGCCGTGCGTGCGCTGATCGACTACCTCGCCGAGCGTTTCGAGGCGCTGGACGAACCGTAGGCTCCGCATCCACGCATGGCGTGGATCTACCGGGCCGGGGCGGCTCCCTCCGGCACATACACCATGCGCCCGTCCGGCAACCGATAGGTCACGCCGGCCTTGACCCCGCCACCTTCGCCGATCTCGCCGGTGGACTGGTAGCGGGTCAGTTCCTCGCCCTGCTTCACGGTGATGCGCATGTTGGCCTGGCCGGGGTTCTCGATCACGGTCACGTCCTGGCTGGTGAAAGGATTGAGCGGGTTGCGCACGATCACGATCATCAGGATGCCGGTGACCACCAGGAACAGGTCGATCAGGTTCACCACCGACAGGATCGGGTCATCGGCTTCGTCTTCGTCCATGAAGCGCATCAGTGCGCCTCCTGCAGGCGTTCGAACATGCGCAGTTCCTGCAGCAGCCAGCGTCGGCGCACGGTCAGCACCAGGTAGGTCAGGCTGGCGGCCACCAGGGCCAGGATCACCGACGAGAAGGCCACCACCATGTTCTCGCCCACGCCCTGCGCGTCGTTGCGGGTCAGCGCCAGCAGGGCGGGCCCCATCGGGATCATGGTTGCCACCAGGCCCAGCATCGGTGCGGTTCGCGAGACGATGCGCAGGCCTTCCAGACGCTTGAGGATATGCAGTTCCAGATCGTCACTGCTGCCGCCGTGGCGGGCCTGCCAGGCCAGCAGTTCGGGGCGGTGGCGGCCACGCCTGCGCTGCAGGCCTTCCCACAGGAAGGCGCCGAAGCTGAGGAAGGCGTAGGCCAGCGACAGCAGGATCAGCAGCAGGACCGGAGCCAGGAACAGGTGGGAGAGATCGTAGAGCGTGGATTCAAGCGCGTTCATGCGGAAGCCGGGTTGGAAGGAGAAGGGGAAGGGTCGGCGCGCCGTGCGTTGCGCCGCGATTGCAGCACGGCGCCTGCGCCGAGCAGGCCCAGCAGCACGGCGAGTGCCCAGCGCGTCGCCGGCGCGTGCGGGGCAGGCGGCGGCACCTGCCGCATCACCTGGCCACGCACGCTGGGCGAGGGGGCCGGTGCCGGCTCGACGGTGGCGGGTTGTCGGGCGGCGGCGGCTACATCGGGTGCCGGTGGGGCGGCCGATGCGCGGCCGAGCCCATAGCCCGGATGCACCTGCGTCGGTACCGGCTCCGATGTCGACGACGCCTGCAGCTGCTGCAGCCGCGCCTGAAGCTCCGCGCGGGTGCGGTCATCGGCGTGCCAGTAGCCGCGCGTGATCGCTTCCTGCAGGCGCTCGATCATCTGCACCTGCGCGCTGGCGTTGTGCTGCTCGAACCACTGCGCCAGGCCCAGCTGCCGGCTGTCGCGAACGAAGGTGTCATGCACCGCCTGCCACTGGTCGGCGCGAACCGTCTCTGGCGCGGTCACCTGCCAGCCGAACAGATTGTCGACGTTCTTCAGCACTTCCAGCGTGCCGGCATAGCCTTCGGCCTGCATCGCACCTATCCATTGCGGGTTGAGCGTCTGCGCGCGCAGCTCATCGGCGAGGAAGCGTGCGGTGCTGCGCGTGCGCGGTGCCGGTTCGCGCAGGTCGGAGACGTACAGCGCCGGGCTGGCGCCATCGAGGTGGCGCACGGCCAGCGCCAGCCCGCCCAGGTACTCGAAGGGATGGTCGGTGCTGAGCAGCCCATGGGTGTTGGAGGAGCGCGACAGTACCGCCGCCTGCACGCCGCGCAGCTGTTCGGCGAACAGGTTGCCGCCGGGCAGGGTGGTTGCCTGGCCATCACTGCCGTAGCCGTGCTGCAAGCGATCCAGGAAGCCGCTGGCCAACGCTGCATCGTCCTTGCCCGCCGTGCCGCTACGCGCCAGCACAGCATGATTGAGGCCGCTGCCGTACTCGCCGGGGGCATTGCTGAAGATGCGCAGGCGCGACAGACGCTGCGCCTGCTCCGCAGGAATGCCGTCGCGCTGCAGGCGCTGCTGCACGGCCACTGCATTGCCGGCAATCGGGTTGCCGGGCGAAGCCGGCATCGCCGCCAGCTGATCGATGGCGCCGGCCAGCAGGCGCAGGAACGGATCGAACTGGTCGCGGTAGACGCTGGTGGCCTGGATCACCACATCGATGCGCGGGCGTTGCAGTTCCGCATCGGGCACGATGTCCAGGGCGATCACCTTGCCACCACTGTCCCAGCGTGGGCGCAGGCCCAGCGCGTGCAGCACCTGTGCTTCGAGCACGCCGAGGTGGCGGATGGCCTCGCTGGACCACAGGCTGATGGCGAGCTTGCGCGGCAGCTGCCCATCGTGATCATCACGATAGGCCTGCAACAGCTGCTGCAGGGCGAGCTCGCCGGTGTCGAACGCCGCGCGGGTGGGAATGCGGTCGGGCTCGAACGCGAACAGGTTGCGGCCGCTGCGCAGTTCCGGCGTTCGGATCGGATCGCCGCCGGCGCCAGGCTGCACGAAGCCACCGCCCAGGCCGTGCAGCAGCGATTCGATCTCCTGCGTATCGGCCAGGGCAGCATCCAGTTGCACGGCACGCTGCAGCGCTGCGCGCAGATCGGGGTTGGCGACGCTACTGATCGGCGCACCTTCGCGCAGATGGTGCAGCAGCGTGCGATAGCCGAGGCCCTGCTGGATCTGCCGGTAGTCCACCGCAGTGGCCTCCATCGGATCTTCGCCCAGCGCTTTCAGATAGCCCGGGCCCAGCTGCTGCATCACCATCAGCAGGCGATGCTCGGGCGAAGCCGGCTGACCGAAGGTATGCAGCCCCAGTGGCAGATTGCGCCGTGCCAGCTCATGCAGGTGGTCGTGCAGCACTGGCAGGAAGCTGTCGAAGCGCGCCTGCATGTCCACTGCGCTCCAGCCCAGGTCGGCGGCGATGCCACTGTCAGTGGCCAGTGTGCGCAGGCGTGCGGCGGTGGCATCACGCACCGGTCCCTGGTCCAGCTGCTGCAGTTCGTGCACCACCGCGTGCAGGTCGCGCAGCTCGTCGTACAGCCCGGACGGTGCGAACGGCGGGGTCTGGTGGCTGATCACCACGGCACGGCCACGGCGCTTGGCCTGGATCGCCTCGCCGACGTTGTCCTGGATGTACGGGTAGAACACTGGCAGTTCACCCACTGCCAGCCATGGATAATCGGCGGCCCACAGGCCGCGGTCCTTGCCCGGCGTCCATTCCTGCGTGCCGTGGGTGCCGAAGTGGATCAGCGCATCGGCCTTCCACTGCTGGCGCAGGTAAAGGTATGCCGCCAGGTAGTAATGGCTCGGCACCGATGCCATATCGTGGGTGGCCTCACCGACACGGCCCGCGCGCGGCGGCTGCGGCATCAGCAGCAGGTTGCCCAGGCGCAGCCGCGGCAGCACGAACACCGCCTGTCCCTGCCGCTGTCGAACGGCAGGGTGGTGCGCAGGATCGCCCCACTGTGCGTGCAGTTCGTCGCGGCGCGCGGCGGGCAGGGTCGCCAGCCAGCGGCGGTAGTCCGCCACCGGCAGGGTATCGGCCAGCCCGGCATCGAGCAGCGCGTCCAGCCGCTCCGGATGGTAGTAGCCCCCCAGCAGTGCCTGCAGCTGCTCGATCAGGGTCTTTTCATCCACCGCGTGCGTCGAATACCCGGCCTGTGCCAGCCGTGGCAGCAGCGCCTCGATGCTGCGCGGTACATTGAGATGCGAGGCGGACAGGTTGCGCTCGCCGTCCGGTGCATTCCAGAACAGCAGCGCCACGCGCTTGTCGGCCGCGGCGGTGTGGCGCAGCGCCGCCAGCCGCTGCAGTTTGGCGGCCAGTGCATCGATCTGTTCGGGAATCGGCTGCAGTTCACCGCGCGCATTGGCCGAGACCACGATCGGATCACTGGCGCCCCAGGCTTCGGGCACGGCGACGAAGGTCGCCAGGGTCGCCATCGGAATGCCGGTGGTCGCCGCGCGCCAGTCATCCGCATCGCCTTGCCGATGGTTCAGCGCCTGCAGCACCGGCACGTCCAGCGTGGAAAATTCGGCCGCACGCGCGCTGCCGTTCTGCAGATGGGTCAGGTTGACCAGCGCATCCACCTCGATGCCGCGCAGCGCCTGCTGCAGGCCGTCGTCGGCGGCGGCATCGAACCAGACGCCGAACAGCGCGATCCTGCGTGCGCGCCCGGCCTCGATCAGCGCGTCCAGCACCTGGGTCTGCATGCCGCTGAGCATGCTGCCGGAGATCAGCACCGCCACCTTCGGCCATGTTGCCTGATTGTCGCGCTGCCACTGCGCCTGCAATGCGTGCGGGCTGTCCAGCCACTGGCTGCCGGCCGTGCTGTAGCCGGTGGCCGGCAGCACCTGCGGCAGCGGCAGTCCGTCGGTTCCGGCATCGCTGCGCCAGGCCTGCAGGTATGCAGCCAGCGTGCGGATGTTGGCCTCGCCACCGTTGCCGTAGTAGCCGGCGATCCTGCGCGCCACCTCGGCGGGCAGCTGCCCGGAGGCCGGTGCGCCGCCACCCACGCGCAGCCATGGCACCTTGCCGTTCTGCAATGGCGCTTCAACCACGGCCATGACCTGTTCGACATCCGCTGGTCGCGGCGTATCCAGCAGCACCAGGTCGCTGCCTGCCGGCCAGCCGTCCGGCAGCGCGGTCGCAGGGTCGACCACCCGCTGCCGGAAGCGCACCCCTGCGGGCGCGCCCAGCGCGTCCAGGCGGGCGATTTTGCCGGGCAGCACGAAGCTGCTGCTGACCACGTCCACCTGCAGGGGCGCAGGCTCGGCATGGGCCAATGCGGCCGGCATCAGCCACCCGAGCAGCAGCCATGTCCACCCGCTGCGCATGGTCAGAACGCCAGTTGGATGCCGGCATGCACGTAGCGGCCGGTTTCCGGGTACGGGTACAGCGCACCGGTTTCGTCCAGCCGCTTGTCGGCCAGGTTGTCGATGCCGGCCACCACGCTCACCGCCGCGGTGACGCGCCAGCGCGCATCCAGCGACCACAACCAGTAATCAGGCAGGGTCACCTGGCTGCTGCCGGCCACCTGCTGCTGCGGGCCAACATACTCGCCGCGCACGGCGGCCTGCAGCGGGCCGCGCTGCCAGTTCAGTGCGGAGGCGCCGCTGCGTCGTGGGCGCTCCGGCAGCCACTGGTCGGTCTGGCGGTCGCGTGGGTCCAGCCAGCTCCAGTTCGCTTCGAAGGTCAGATGCTCGGTGATCGGCGCGGTGCCGGCCAGCTCCAGGCCACGGATGCGGGCACGGGCCACGTTGGTGTAGTTGCGCAGTTCGCGGCCGCGCACGCCGCAGGCACGCACGCAGGTGGTCTGGATCAGGTCCTTGAGGTCATTCTGGAAGGCGGTCGCCTGCACTGACCAGCGTTGTTGCTGCCAGGCCACCGACAACTCGGCGCTGGTGTTCTGTTCCGGCTTCAGCTGCGGATTGCCGACAATGGTGAAGCGCCCGCCGCCGCCCACCGCGGAATACTCCGGCGACAGCTGCTTCAGGCTCGGCGCCTTGAAGCCGCTGCCGATGCCGCCCTTGATCGTCAGTGCTTCGGTGGCATGCCACACCGCATAGGCGCGCGGGCTGTGGTGCCAGCCGAACTCGGGATGGCGGTCGCCGCGGCTGCCGAACACCAGCGAGAGCGCGTCGCTCACCTGGATCTCGTCCTGCACGAACAGCGCGCTCTGATCCGATTGCAGGTGTCCACTGCGTGCGCCGGCCGCATCGTCCAGTTGCTGGCGCCGCCATTCGCCACCGATGCTGACGCGGTGGCGCGCACCCAGCGCAACGGTGGCGCGGGCATCGACGATCTGGTCGGTCAGCTGCTGCGGCCGCGAAGCCTCACCGCGGTCGCGACGGTTGTCGCGGTCCAGCGTCGCGCGGTAGGCACTCACCCGGGTTTGCCCCCAGTCCCAATCGCCCTGATGGCTCAGCGTGGTCTGGCGGCGACGGATGTCGTCGATGGTTTCGTACACATAGGGCGCGGCACCGGCCTGCAGCGCATGGCGGCGTCGTTCCTCGCTGCCCTGCAGGTGCGACAGGTCGATGCGCTGGTGTGCGTCCGGAGTCCAGGTGAGTACCGCGCGGCCGGTGTTGGCGCGGCGCCCCTCCTGCTCGTCCAGGCGGTCGTCGCTCGGATCGCGGCTGGCATCCTTCTGTCGGTGTTCGGCAAACACGCTCAGGCCCAGCGTGCCGGGCAGCAGTGCGCCACCCGCATAGAAGCCGGCCTGGGCGGTGTTGCCACCACGGTCACCGCCGACCACGCCGGCGTTGTAGACCAGGTTGCCCTGCCAGTCATCGGTGGCGCGGCGGCTGATCACGTTGACCACGCCACCCAGCGCCTCCGAGCCGTACAGCGAGGACATCGGGCCGCGTACCACCTCGATGCGTTCGATCGCCGCAGCCGGCAGCCAGCCCAGGTCGAAATCCGAATGGGCGATGGCATCGGCCGACGCACTGACGCGCTGGCCGTCCAGCAGTACCAGCGTGTAGCCAGGGTCCATGCCGCGGATGCGGATGCCGCGGCGGCCGAAGCCGACCCCGGCCACGGTCACGCCCGGGCTGCCGCGCAGCGCATCGGCCAGGTCCAGCGCCGGCCGCAGCTGGATCTGCTCGCGGGTGATCACGCTGATCGAGGCAGGTGCGTCGCTGGCCAGGCGATCGGTGGCGGTTGCGGTCACCACGATCGGGTCCAGCTGCGAAGGGGCGTCTGCCGCCGCTGCCAGTGCGGGGGCCAGGGCAAGGAGGATCGCGCCGGACAGGCGGCGGGCAGGGATGAACCGGGACATGGGAAGGGGTCGCTACGAATGTGACGATATAACATAGCATCGTCTTCACGAGATCTTCATAGGCCGAAGGTCCTGCTCCCGGCGACCTCGCTGAACAAGGGTGCGGTATCGCGGCGGGGCGCCTACAATCCGGGCTCGGACCGTCGCCATCACGCCCATCATTCCCCGGTCCGGCCTTGGCACCTATGTCTCCCAATGCCCTGGCGCTGGTCGAGCTGCTGATCCGCGAGCGCCGTGCGTTGTCTCGCTTCATCGCGCGCTACCTCGACCCGGCCAGTACCGAGGACACCCTGCAGAACCTGTACCTGAAGGCCAGCAGCGTGCCCGGTGATCCACCGATCCTGGAGCCGCGCGGCTATCTGTACCGGATGGCCTATCACCATGCGCTCAACCGCAGCCAGGCCGACGCCCGCGAACGCCGTGCCATGGCCGAGTACGCCGTCGACATGGCCGAGGCAAGCCGTGATGGCGAGGCGCAGGCACTGGACCAGGCGCAGCTGCGCGAGATCACCCAGACCATCCTGGCCCTGCCGGCCCAGGTGCGCGAGTGCTTCGTGCTCAACCGCTACCTGGGCCTGAGCGAACGCGAGATTGCCGCGCGCCTGGGAATCTCCAAGAGCTTGGTCGGCAAGCATGTGCTGCGCGCCGCGCTGTTGATCCAGCAGCATCAACAGGGAACGCGCCGATGACCGGCGTTTGCCGTGGGCAGATCGCGCCCGCCGTTGTCACAACAGGAAAGCGCACCCGTTCGCGGTGCGGCAGGCCACAACCATGACCACGTCCGAACCCTCGCCGCGTCAGGCCAGGCAGGCGTTGCGCTGGGTGATCCGGTGCAGTGCAGGCCCGCTGCCGGAACGCCAGCAACGAACCCTGCAGCGCTGGCTGCAGGCCGATCCGCGCCACGCGCTGGCCTGGCGCCAGCAGCAGGCGTTCTGGCAGGGGCTGGATGCCGCCGGGCCCGACGTGCTGGCGGCGCTGCCCGGGTTGACGGCTGATCGCCAAGGGCTGCGTCCGATCACGCCGCGCCGCCGCCTGCCGTGGCTGCTGGCCAGTGCTGCCGCGGTGGTGCTGATGGTTGCCGCTGCGCCGCACGCGCTGCTGCTTGCTCGTAGTGACCTGCGCAGCAGCGATGCGCCGCGCGTGGTGCAGCTGGACGACCGCAGCACCGCCGTACTCGACGCCGGCACCGCACTGGCGATCGAGTTCGATGGCCAGCAGCGCCACCTGCGCCTGCTGCGCGGCCGGGCCTGGTTCCAGGTAGCGCACGAGGCTCGCCCGTTCCAGGTCGAGGCGGCGGGCGGCGTGGTCCGTGACGTCGGCACCGCCTTCAGCGTGTCGATGCTGGATACCACGGTCACCACTCAGGTCAGCGAAGGTGTGGTCGATGTGCGCCCGGGCGATGGCAGCGTGCAGCGCCTGCATGCCGGACAGGCAGGCGTGTTCCGTGACGGGCGCTGGCTGCAGCCGGTGCAGCTGGAAGATCCGGAGAGCATGGCGCCATGGCGGCGTGGCGAGGTGGTGATCGATGATCAGCCGGCCGCGCAGGCCATCGCCGATCTGGCGCGCTATCGTCGTGCGCCGGTCTGGGTACTGGGCGGGCAGGGTGCACGCGTACGGGTCAGTGGCCTGTTCCATCTGCAGCAACCGGAGACCGCCATCGATGCGGTGGCCGCGCAGGCGGGACTGCGCGTGCAGCGCCTGCCTGGCGGCGCGATGGTGTTGTGGTGAGGTGCAGCCGGTTGATGGCAGAAAGCGCCGCATGAAAAAAACATGAAAAAACCGTGGGCACTCGCCGTGCCCCGTTGTCTATAGAGGTATAGCCAGAGCGAAACACCGTTTTTCCTCAAGCCAGACACACCACCGGCACCGGATGTGCCGATGGTCCCGCCCCGCTTGAGGAGTTCCTGTCCATGCCGTCCACGGCATCCGCCTGTCATCGCCGCGCCACTGTCCTGGCCCTGGCCATCTCCACCGCATTGCTGCCGCTGGCCTGGGTGCCGGCCGTGCAGGCGCAAACGGCGATCGTCGCGCCACTGCGCCAGTACACCATTCCGGAACAGCCCCTTGCTGATGCTGTGCGTGCCTTTGGCCGCCAGGCCGATGTGCAGGTGGTGTTCCGCAGCGATCTGGTGGAAGGCCGTCGCTCCAGCGCGGTGAGTGGCGAGTACAGCCAGATGCAGGCGCTGCAGCAGCTGTTGCGTGGCAGCGGCGTGCGCGCGCAGCGCGGCATGGATGGCACCTGGAGCCTGCGTGCCGCAGCGGAGTCGGGTGAGGGGGAAGGGGTGCGGGTGACCGAGACACTGGACGTGGCCGGTCGCCTGCAGTCGGAAGGGGGCGAGGCCCGCGATCGGCGCGGCTACGACGATGTGTTCGCGCTGGACCTGACCACGGCGTATTCGGGACGCGACCGGGTGGAGCGCTACCGCGGCTCCAACCCGGCCGACGTGGTCAAGGATCTGGTTGGCGTGTTCAGTGGCGATGCGCGCAACAGCGGCGCGCTGGACATCAACATCCGCGGCATCCAGGGGCCGGGGCGGGTGCCGGTCAGCATCGACGGTGGTGAGCAGGCGCTCACGGTCTGGCGCGGCTACAACGGCGTCAGCAACCGCAACTACATCGATCCCAACCTGATTGGTGGCATCCAGGTCATCAAGGGGCCAGGGCTGGTGCGCGATGTGCACAGCGGGATCGGTGGCGCGCTGGTGATCAAGACCATCGACGTCGATGACATCGTGGAAGCGGGTGAGCGCTTCGGCGGGGAGCTGAAGATCGAAGGCAGCAGCAATGCGGTGGCGCCGCGCCTGCCTCGCCTGCATACCGGCGAGGACTACCGCACGGTGCCGGGCTTCCCGCAGGGCTCGCCGAACTCGCCCTACGACGACCGCACCCTGGTGGTGCCGGTGAAGTCGCGCAGTGGCAACAACCCCTTCGATGGCGAAGACCAGGCCTGGCGCCTGGCGCTGGGTGTGCGTGGCGACAACGTCGACCTGATGGCCGCCTATGCCTGGCGCAAGCGCGGCAACTACTTCTCCGGCAGCAAGGGCAGCGGCTACTACGACCAGGACCGGCGCGAGCAGTTCGAGTACCAGGGCATCGACTACATCACCACGCTGGCGCGCTACTTCAAGCCGGGCGATGAGGTGCCCAATACGTCCAGCGAACAGGAATCGTGGCTGGTCAAGGGGAGCTGGCAGATCAACGACGACCAGCAGTTGAAGGCCACCTGGCGGCGCACGCTGTCGCACTATGGCGAGATCATGCCGTCGCGCATCCTGTCCGCGCCGGACTATGGGCGCATCCAGTGGCCGCTCAGTCGGGTCGATTCCGATGCGTGGAACCTGGAGTACCGCTTCCAGCCGGCCGGCAGCCGTTGGCTTGATCTGTACGCCAACCTGTGGCGCACCGAGACGGACAGCGACACCTACACCGCCGGTGGGTTTCCCAATTTCGCACCGGGTAATCCGGCGTGGAATCCCGGGGTCAGCCCGATCCTGCGCAACACCGCACTGGCCAATGCGCGCAATGACCGTACCGGGCTGACCTTGAGCAACCGCTTCGCGCTGCATTCCACGCTGGACCTGACCGTGGGCGGCAACTGGCAGTACGAGAAGCTGGGTTCGCGCGACCCGTACTTCGGCACGACCGATGGATGGCGCATGTTTCCGCGTGCTGGCCGGCGCCAGGAGGGCGAAGGCTATCTCAACCTCGAATGGCGTCCGGTCGATTTCCTGACCCTCAACGCCGGCGTGCGCTACAGCCGTTACTGGGCGTTCGACGACTTCCTGCAGGCCCACCCGGAGCTGCTGACCAAGGGCGTGGGCAGCAAGGAGGCGACCTATCGGACCAATGAGCTGCCCGAGCGGCCGGCCAGCCTGCAGGCGGAGATCGATGCACTGGAGGCCGAACGCGAGTTCTGGGAGAGCATCGGCATGGGTTCGGTGATTGACGATGCACTGCATGGTCTGCTGGCGTACTACGAGACGCCGCAGGCGGTGGAACACCGGCTTCCGTGGTTGCCCGATGCCAATGGCAACTATGCCCGTGCGACCAACCCCTGTCTCAACGGCGAGGTGGCGGGCATACCTGGCGTGCTGCCGATCTACCCCGGCAGCGACCTGGTCTGCACAATCGGCAACACCATGCAGTCGCGGCCGGTGGATGGGCGCAATGACCGCCGCCGCGATCACGCGTGGTTGCCCACATTCTCGGCCACGGTGAACCTGTCCAAGGCCGCGCGCGTCTACCTGCGCTACAGCGAGGCAGTGCGCTTCCCCAGCATGTTCGAAAGCACCATCGCTTTCTCCAGCAGCCTCAATCCGCTGTACATGCTCAAGCCCGAGCATGCCTACAACTACGAGCTGGGCTACGTACACAACCTGTCGGGCCTGTTCGGAAACACCGCCGATGCCGACGTCAAGCTGGCCTATTACGTGCACAAGACCCGCAACGTAATCGAGCGCGACGCCTACTTCCTGTTCGACAACATCGACAAGCAGACCATCCGCGGCATCGAGCTGCAGGCACGCTTCGACAACCGGCGCTTCTTCACCGACCTGGGTATTTCGCGCACGCTGGAAAACGAGGTGTGCGACGAAAGCACGGCCGTGCTGCTGGATGCCAACCGTGGCCTGGTGCCGAACTGCGTGCAGGACGGCTTCGTCAGTGGCTACCTGCTGACCCAGGCGATTCCGAAGTTGTCGGTGAACCTGTCGCTCGGTACGCGCCTGTTCGATGAACGGTTGGAACTGGGCAGCCGCATCGTGCACTACCAGCGCCACGAAAACCCCGATCTACAGGCCTACCGCGACCGGTTGCTGGCCGGTGGCAGCAGCCTGCTGTGGCAGAACGTGCCGTTCACCTGGGGCAACATCACCACCGTCGATGCATACGCGCGCTGGCGCTTCAACGAGCACGCCAGCGTCGAGCTGGTGGGCAGCAACCTCGGCAACCGCTACTACGTCGACCCGGCCACGCGCTCCACGCTGCCGGCGCCGGGCCGCACCCTCAAGCTCGGCATCACCGCGCGCTTCTGACCTCCCGCTTTCAAGCGTTGTACCCGTAGTTCCCACAACCCAAGGAGCAATACCATGAAGATGATCTCCCGTTCGGTTCTCGCCGTTGCTGCCACCTTTGCCCTGGCCGGCACCGCGCATGCCGCTGACATCGTCGGTGCGGCCAGCCCGGTGACCGACGCCGAGCTGTACGTCGCTGTCGGCGAATCGCAGGTCAACGGTGGCCCGCACCAGGCAGGCAAGGCCGGTATCGGCGTCGGCACCGTCTCCAACGCCAAGCCGGTCGATTTCCAGGGCCTGAGCCTGTACTCGGGCACCACCACCGTCAATGGCACCGCCGTGCGCACGCTGGCCATGCCGATCACCGGCGCACCGGGCAGCCATGCCGGCATGGGCCACTTCAACTTCGTCAAGGTTGGCAGTGGTGACGTGTGGTTCGGCGAGTGGTCCAAGGATGGCGCCGCCGGTGGCTTCAACAACCGCCAGGTCTACTTCGTCGGTGACCGTGCCGGCACCACGCTGCCGGCTGGCGTAGCCACCTACAGCGTCGCGGGCCTGAACAAGTTCAACGGCAGCAACCTGCTGTCCGGCACCTTCCGTGCGGACTTCGGCAGCGGCAAGCTGCTCGGCGGCCTGACCGGTGGTGGCCTGGCGATCAACGTCAACGCCAACATCAACAGCGCCAACGCCTCGTTCGCCGGTACCGCCACCGCCAACGGCAACGTTGCCGGCGCCACCCAGGGCCAGTTCTTCGGCGCCAACGCCGCCACCCTGGCCGGTATCGCCACGTTCGCCGGCAACAGCCAGTACGACACCGCCTTCGGCGGCAGCAAGAACTGATCGCCACGCCCCTGACGGGGCAGGGCAGGGACAAGCCGCGATCCGCCAGTCCCTGCTTCGGCCCGCTGCACGCACCACCACGGATCGACCATGCGCCATTCCATTTTCCTTGTCGTGCTGCTGTTGGCTGCCGCTGATGTGCGCGCCCAGCAGGACGATCTGCGCCGCGTGCTTGAACAGGGCACCGAACTGCGCCACCAGCAGCAGGACCAGCAGCGCCTGCAGCAGGCCGAGTCGGAGCGGCCGACCATCACCATCGACGGCCAGACCCTGCGCGTGGAGCGCACGGTCGATGATCTGGGCCAGGCGCTGTACCTGTCACTGCAGCATCAGCAATGGCAGGCCGCCGCTGCGTTCCTCGCGGAGTACATCGAACTGCCGGGGCATGACCCGCTGCTGCGCCACTATGCGCAGGGGGCGCTGGCACGGGTGGCCGGCGACCATCGCCGCGCGGCGACGGAGTACGAAGCGCTGCTGGCGGCGCAGCCGGATTTCCTGCCGGCCCGCCTCGAACTGGCGCGTGTCTATGCGGAAGACCAGCGCGATCGCGATGCGGTCGCGTTGTTCACGGCCATCGCTGCGGGCATCAATGCCGATGATCCGGCCACGGCCGGCGTCCGCGCGCGCGTGGACGGCTACCTGGCTGCCCTGCAGGCGCGCCAGCGCTGGAAAGGCGCGCTGTCGGCCGGCCCGGCATGGAGTGACAACATCAACCGCAGCTCGGCCAGCCGCACCTGCCTGTTCGGCGTGGGCGACGCCTGCATCATCGAACGGAAACTGCCCGATGCCCAGCGCGCGGCGGGCCTCGACTACGATGCCAGCCTGGAACGGCGCTGGATGCTCGGCGGGCATCATGGGCTGTACGTGCGCGGTCTCGCCTTCGGTCAGGCATGGCGCGGGCACAGTGCCTACAACGAGCTCAATGCCAACGTGCAGGCAGGTTACAGTTGGCGTAGTGCGCGGCAGACCGTGATGCTGGCCCCCAGCTATGACTACCAGGGCCTGGGCAACCATGCGCTGCAGGGCGGCAGTGGCGTGCACGGGGAATGGCAGTACGCCCTGGATGCACGCAGCCTGCTCAAGCTGGAGGCCGACTGGAAGCGCCAGCGGTATCGCCAGCAGGGCCTGGCCAGCAACTACGACGGCGAGCTGGCGTCGCTGTATGCCACCTGGTTCCGCGCGCTCAATCCGCGCTGGACGGTCTTCGCCGGGCTGGATGTCACCAACAGCAGCGCAGCCGACCCGGCCAACGGTTACCGCCAGCGCGGCCTGCGGCTGGGCGCGGCACGGCAGTGGAGTGGCACCACGGCCACCGTATTCGTGTCGCTGCGCCATCGCGACTACGACGCCTGGAGTCCGCTGCTCGAGGCGCGCAGGCAGGACGACGAACAGAACCTGATCGCCATCGTACGCAGCGAACGCCTGGCCGTGGCCGGGCTGGTGCCCAGCCTGAGCCTGCGCTACGCCCGCATCGACAGCAACGTCGGCTGGCTGTACAGCCACGACCGCAGCCTGCTCAGCCTGAAATGGGAGCGTGCGTTCTGAACGCGCCGCTGCAACGCCGGAGTGAATGCGCCGTGGCGGCGATCTTCATCGATCATCACGCGCCCTTGTAGCCCGCTTCGCGCATCCTGCAGGCGTTGCGGCAGAGGTGGGCCGCGTGTATCGAGGAGCGCCGGTCGTGCTGGAAGCGGGCAACAAACCAGAGGGCCTGAAAGGGCTGAGGGTGCTGGTGGCGGAGGATGAATTCGCCATCGCGATGTTCCTGGTGGACTACCTGGAGCTGAAGGGCGCGCAGGTGGTGGGGCCGGCCGGAGACCTACAGGCGCTGGGGCGGCTGCTGGATGACAACCCCATTGATGTGGCCCTGCTGGACATCAACCTGGGCGGCGAACAGGTGTACCCGCTGGCCGATCGCCTGGCCGAGGCGGGCACCCCGTTCATGCTGACCTCCGGCTACGACGACAACCTGCCCAGCCGCTTCGCCAGCGCGCCCCGCTGCACCAAGCCCTATCACATCGAGGCCCTGGTCCAGCAGCTGGCGGGGCTGGTGGCGACGCCGCAGGCCCCTGCGGGCATCGCCTGATTGCGCGGCATGTCACGCCGCATCGAAGGGCTCCAAGCTGCCGAGCGCACGGGCAGGCCGCTCTCGCGGCAGGCGCATACACGGCATGACGGCATGGCCGCCCGTATTGCCCAGCACGACTGGTCATCCACGTCATTGGGTGCGATCGAACGATGGCAGCCGCATCTGCGCGCCACCGTTGACCTCATGCTGGCGCACGGCTTCCCGATGATCGTGCTGTGGGGCGAGCAGCTGGTGCAGCTCTACAACGATGGTTATGCCGAGATCCTGGCCGACAAGCATCCTGGCGGGCTGGGCCAGCCGACCCGCGAGTGCTGGCCCGAGGTCTGGCACATCAACGGCCCGATCTACCGGCGTGTGTGGCAGGGCGAGACCATCACCTATGAGGACAAGCTCTATCCGCTGGCGCGGCGGGGGCGGTTGGAGGATGTCTGGTTCACCATCACCTACAGCCCCATCCGTGGAGAGGAAGGATGCATCAACGGCGTGCTGGTGACCATGTTCGAAACGACGTCCGCGCATGTCGCACAGGCGGCTCGCGAGCGCGAAGAGCAGAAGCGCCGTGAGAGCGACCGTCGGTTGGCGCTGGCCTTCAAGGTGCTGCCGGTGGGTGTCTGCATTGTCGACGCAGACGGCAAGCTGCAACTGTCCAACGACCAGATGCGCGCTTACCTGCCCAGTGGCAAGGTGCCCTCGACCGATGCAGAGAACCAGCATCGCTGGCGCGGCTGGCATGCGGACGGTTCGGCCATCGGCCCCGAGGACTTCGCCATCGCCCGGGCATTGCGGGGCGAGACGGTGGTTCCGGGCCTCGAGTTCCAGTTCACCCATGATGACGGTCGCGCACGCTGGACACGCGTCGCGGCCGCGCCACTGCGCGATGCAGACGGGGAGGTGACCGGCGTGTTCGCGATCGCCGTGGACATCGACGACCTCAAGCGCGCCACCGAGCGCCAGTCGGTGCTGCTGGCCGAGCTGCAGCATCGGGTCCGCAACATCATGTCCACCATCCATGCCATTGCCTGGCGCACCCGTGTATCGGTCAGCAGCGTGGACGAGTATGCCGAGCGCCTGTGTGCGCGGTTGATGTCACTGGCGCGCACGCAGAGCCTGCTGACCCGCGGCGCCAATGTAGGAGTCTGCCTGCGCGGCATGCTCGACGAGGAGATTGCGGCACAGACACCGGCGGCGGCGGCCTATCACCTGCAGGGTGAGGATGTGCTGTTGCCACCGAAGGCGGCCGAAGTGCTGTCGCTGGCCATCCATGAGCTGGCCACCAACGCGCTCCGGCATGGCGCGCTCACCCACGAGGATGGCCGGATCGACGTCTGCTGGCACCTGCAGGTGCAGGACGGGCAGCCGTGGCTGGGCCTGCACTGGTGCGAGCGCCATGCCGAGGTGGAGGGCTGGGAGATGCCGCGCCAGCGTGGCCTGGGCCGGGTCCTGATCGAGCAGCGGGTGCCCTATGAGCTGGCCGGCAGTGGCGAGCTGCGCTTTGCCCCGCAGGGGCTGGACGCCTGGATCCGCTTCCCGCTGCGCGAGCGCGACAGCCTGCTGCAGACCGACGCCCCGGACACCGGCCCCCTGGGGTGAAAGGGGATTTATCCCCAATTTGGCCAATTTGGGTATAGTGGTGCTCATCCACCCTGCCTGGAGCCGTGCCATGACCCTGCCGCTGGATCTGCCTGGCCTCGAGAAGGCCCCGGCCTCGTCGGTGAAGACCCGGGGCTGGCCGAGCCTGATGCGCACCGTGCGCGAGAAGCAGGCGCTGGTCATCACCAACCACAATCACCCGGAAGCGGTGATCGTGGACATCCGCACCTACCAGGAACTGCTGGCCAAGGCCGCCGGCGGTGATGCCGGTGAGCGCAACGAGGAACTGCAGCGCCTGCGCAGCGAGTTCGACCAGACCCTGGCAGGGCTGCAGCGTGGGGAAGGGCTGGGCAAGGTGCTGGGCCAGCCGATCCGGCGCGGCCGCAAGGTCACCCTCGGCCGTCCGCTCTGATCGATGGGACGCATCCTGGCGCTGGCCGGTGTCAATGGCGCCGGCAAGAGTTCACTGCTGGGCACCTGGCTGGACGCCGAAGGAGTGAGCTGGTTCAACCCGGATTCCTTCACCCGCCGCCTGGTCGACGCCGGCTGGCCGCTGCCGGAGGCCAACGCCGAGGCCTGGCAGGAAGGTACCCGCCGCCTGCGCCAGGCCATGGCCGACGGCACCGACTTCGCCTTCGAGACCACACTCGGTGGCAACACCATCCCGCGCCTGCTGCGTGAAGCCTGCGAACGGCATCAGGTGGCGATCTGGTTCTGTGGGCTGGCCGATGTCGAGCTGCATATCGCCCGTGTTGCCGCACGCGTGGCGGCCGGTGGCCACGACATTCCGGTGGAGAAGATCCGCGCGCGTTTCGATTCGGCGCGCGCGAACCTGCTGGAGCTTCTGCCGTACCTGGCCGAGCTGCATGTCTACGACAACAGCGCACCGGCCGACGGGCAGGGCTGCGTGGTGCCGCTGCCGGTATTGGCCATGGCCGCGGGCGAACTGCAGTACCCGGTTGCGGTAGCCGATCTGCTGCACACGCCGGGCTGGGCCAAGCCCATCGTGATGCGTGCGATGGAGTTGAACACACCCCAGTAGATCCACGCCATGCGTGGATGCCTTCCGCACATCGCGCGACACTGCGCCGTGCACGACTGGGCGCCACCGGAGCGGCGGCTAGACTGGCCGCACATTCAAGGAGGATGACATGCACGGACCTGCGACGTTCCGCTCCACTTCGATCTGCCTGGTGCTTGCTGCGCTGGCACTGTCCAGCCTGCCGGCGATGGCCGGACAGCCTGCCGTCAAGCGCATGGTGCCGCCACCCAGCCTGGTACAGGCCTACCGGGCCGCCGAAGCCAGTCTGCGGCGTATTCCCGGTGACGATATCGAATCGGACTTCCGTCCGGTGTGGACGGGAGTTGCCGATCTCGATGGTGATGGCCGTGCCGAGGTCGTGTATTTCTACACGTCCACCTACACAGGTGGCAGCTTCGCGCAAAGCAATGTCGTGGCGGTGATGACGGCGCTGACGGCGAACGATCCGCGCGGCCAGGAAAACCCGAAGAGCCTGTCGCCGGTGGAAGCAGAGGACTATGCCGCCATCCGCAGGTATGGCTATGGTGACGACGCGGCTGAACAGATTCCAGGCGCCATCCGCGCCATCCGCATCCAGGGTGATCGCATCATTGTCGATTTCACGGTCACTGCCGGGGCAACAGTCTGCGAATGGATGAGCCCGAACCGCCACGTCTGCCCGCCGGAGGGTCACTACACCTGGACGCTGCGCTGGACGCCGGGGAAGCTGGCCCGCATCAAGAAGTAGCGCCTGGGTAGCGCCGGGCGTATCCGCCCGGCGCCACTGACTCTATAGATCCACGCCATGCGTGGATCGCGTTCTGCGCCCAGCCTCAGGCCGGCTTCACCTGCTCGGGGTCCGCAACGTCCGGCAGCGGCGGCAGGGTCGGGTCCACCGTCACCGGTGCATCGCTCATCAACAGCGCAGCGGCTTCCTTCCTGCAGCCGACGGCCGGCGGTGAACCGCGCAGCGGCAGGCCGGCGGTCTCCTTCACGAACAGCATGGTCACCAGCCCGATCACCGCCGCGCCCATCAGGTAGTAGGCCGGCACCAGCGGATCGCCGGTACGCTCCACCAGCCACGCGGTCACCAGCGGCGTGGTGCCACCGAACAGCGACACCGACACATTGAAGGCGATCGACAGCGCGCTGTAGCGCACCGGGGTGTAGAACAGCGCCGGCAGCGTGGACGGCATCGAGCTGGTGAAGCACACCAGCGCCAGCCCCAGCAGCATCAGGCCGAGGAAGATCAGCCCGTCGTTGCCGCTGCCGACCAGCAGCAGGCACGGCACCGCCAGCACCAGCAGCGCGATGCAGGCACCGATGATCATCGGGCGGCGGCCAAGCTTGTCACTGAACAATCCGCCGACGATGTTCAGCGGCATCATCACCAGCATCACGATGATGATCAGCAGCAGGCCCTTGCTCTCTGCATAGCCCATGGTGACGCTGAGGTAGCTGGGCATGTAGGTCAGCAGCATGTAATCGGTGACGTTGAACACCAGCACCAGGCCCATGCACACCAGCAGCTGTCGGCCGTGTACCTGGAACAGCGCGCCCAGCCCGGGCCGGTCGTGCTCGCGCTTCTCGGCTTCCTCGGCGAAGGCACGGAATGCCGGGGTTTCCTCCAGTTTCATGCGCATGTACAGGCCGAGCAGGCCCAGCGGGCCGGCCACCAGGAACGGAATGCGCCAGCCCCAGTCCAGCATCTGCTCGCTGCTCAACAGCATGTGCAGCGCGGTGACGGTACCGGCGCCGGCGATATAGCCGCCCAGCGTGCCGAACTCCAGCCAGCTGCCCATCAGGCCGCGGTTGCGGTCGGTGGAATACTCGGCGATGAAGGTGGCCGCGCCGCCGTACTCGCCACCGGTGGAGAAACCCTGCACCACGCGTGCCAGCAGCAACAGCACCGGCGCCCAGATGCCGATGCGTTCGTAGGCGGGAATCAGGCCGATCGAGAAGGTGCCCAGCGCCATCAGGATCATGGTGAACGCCAGCACTTTCTGGCGGCCATAGCGATCACCCAGCGGGCCGAACACCAGGCCGCCCAGGGGGCGCACCAGGAAGGCCACGGTGAAGGTGGCGAAGGCGGCGATCACCTGTGCGGTGGGATTGCTGGACGGGAAGAACACCTGGCCGATGGTGACGGCGAGATAGCCGTAGACACCGAAGTCGAACCACTCCATGGCATTGCCAAGGGCGGCGGCGCCGACGGCGCGCTTGAGCATGGGCTTGTCGACGACGGTGATCTCATCGACCTTCAGGTGGCGGCGGCGTTTGAACCAGCCGAAATGGGCATGTGCATCGGGGGTGTCCTGCATGGGGGCTCCCTTGTGGGTAGAAGCGGGGAAATGAGCGGTGAGACAGGTCCCGGAAATCGGAAACGGCGATGCAGGCGCAAGCGGCGCAGGGGCATCGGAAGGCGGCGTGGGGGCCGGGGAAGGTGTGCAGGCGCAACGCCACGCGCACGGCAAAGCACCGCCGCAGGGGCGGAAACGCGGCAACGCAATCACAGCGGCCGCGAAGTCAGCGGCCGGGGGTCACAGCAGCGTAGGGAATGCAGGCAGCGGGCCTGCGGGCGTCATCCGCCGGGATCCAGCGCGAGGCGATGGAAATGCAGGGCGGGAGCATTCGTGGCAAGCGAAGCGCCGGTCGGCAGTGCTTCCCACGTAACAGGTGCGCCCGTCACGTAGTGGGTCGTGTCGATCATCCGTTCATCATAACGGCATCGGCGTGAGCATGCAGCGAAGCAGACGGAACTGCACGCTGTGTTCCATCGCGCCTGTTCATGCGCGCACGCAACGCAATGACATGCGTTGAACGAACTCTGGTCGCGCCGCTCACGCAACGCTGTCTACGGTGGGGGTGAACGCAATCGAGAAGGAGCATCGCATGACCCGTCGCATTCCCGAAGGTACGCTGATCATCGTCGCCGACGGTGGTTCGGCCCGCGTGTTCACCAACGTCGGCAGCGAACATCAGCTGGCCCTGAAGCAGGAAGGCGAACTGCGCCTGCAGGACATCAGCGAACAGGGTGTATCCGGGCAGGGGCCGGCCGGTGCGGTGCCCAAGGACATGTCCATCTCCCAGCTCAACGAAGCGACGTTCGCCAAGCAGGTGGCCGAGCAGCTCAACGAAGATGCACTGAACAACCGCTATGCGCACCTGGTGCTGGTGGCCGACCCGACCACGCTGGGGCGCATCCGGCCGCTGCTGCACAAGGAAGTGCAGGCGCGCCTGCTGGGTGAAATCGCCAAGGACCTGACCAACGCACCGTTGGCGGATATCCAGAAGGCGTTGGCGGCGTAGCGCGCATGCCTTTCATGCGTGATCACCTGTCGGTGGAGCCGGCCCGCGTGGATGTGGAAGCACAGGCGGGCTGGCAGTTGCTGGAGTTCGGAGCGCCCTGGTGTGGACATTGCCAGGCGGCGCAACCTGCGCTGCAGGCATTCGTGGATGCCAACGATCTGGTGCACTGGAAGATCGAGGACGGCAAAGGGCGGCCACTGGGGCGTGCATTCAAGGTAAAGCTGTGGCCCACCGTGGTGCTGCTGCATGACGGGCAGGAAGTGGCGCGGGTGGTGCGGCCCGTGGACCGTGCCGACCTGGCAACGCTGCAGGCGGCGCTAGGGGGGTGAGCGCGGCCATGCGCGCGGTCAGCGCAAGGGGTAGAAAGGTTCGACCAGCTCGGTGCCGGTCGCCTCATCGCCCTTGAACGACAACTCGAAGGCGCCGCCCCACAGCGTTCCGGGATGGTCGAGCACCTGCATGGTTTCCATGCGCAGGGCCTGCATGCCGATCAGTGCGGCGGCCTCGTCGCGGGTCACCCACCGGTACGCCTTTTCCGCGCTCGTGGCGGGGGCCTGTCCGGCGCGCAGTTCGGCACGATAGTGCTGGCGGAACGACACTGCATCGTGCGCGGGGTCCGGCGGGTCTTCGTTGAAGCGATAGCTGTAAATCGCCGCCAGCTTCATCGGCGAAACCTGCAGGCCGAGATCTGCTGAAAGCTGCCGCAATGCCTCCTGGATGCTCTGCTTGCGGTTGGCCCGCACGGCGGGCGTCATCCAGCCGCTGCGGTTGTGCTCCAGCAGCAGGCGGCCCTGTTCGTCGGTGACCAGCAGGCGCAGGATGGTGTAGTCGTCCTGCGGGGGCCGTGCGGCGACGGGTGCCGCCGCGTGGGCGGCCAGTGCGGTACCGGACAGGCTTGCGATCACCAGCCATCGTGCAGCGCGGGCGCCCATGTGTGCTCTCCCAGGTGTGGGCGCAGGGTAGGGCGGGCCGGGGCACGCAGCAAGTGCCGCGTGAGGCGGCCGCGCGCTGGACCTGCAACCTGGGCCCAGCGGGGCTCGGCTGCAGGGCGACCTAGTGGTAGGTCACCTTTTCCGCGTCCTCGCGCAGCGCCCGCAGCAGACATCGCCCATGCTGGCTCAGCATGACCATCGCATTGGCGATCTGCCTGGGGTTGTAGCCCATCGGCGTGGGAGGCTTCGGCTCGGGGCCATACTGCTCGCCGATGAGGATGGCCATGCCTTCGGCACTGTTGAGGGCATGTTCGATGCGCTGGAACAGCGACTCCATGGCCGGGCTGAGCGGACGTTGGTTCATGCGGGAACTCCTTGGGAAGCGAGGGCCACCGCAAGGGTGGCGGGCGATGCGTGCTTGGAACTCCCGGAAGGAACAGAGAAAACCGGAGGGCCTGACGGCCACACGCAGCGCCCGCCGTAGTTACGACGAGCTATCTCTGTCCCTTCTTTTCGGGGGTTCCAATCCCGGCAGCGGGATGTCCGCTGCGGCGCCATCCTGGGCAGGCCATGGCGCTGCGCGCCAATTGATGGTTTGTTTCGTTCTCCACTGTTCCCAAGGCGTGGTCTTTCAGCGGTGCATGTATGGACATTCGTTGGCGCATAGGCACCGATCAGGAAGAGCGGAAGGGGAAGGCTAAGAGGTGATTCGGTGCGCGGCCATGCAATTACGTGCAATCCATCGTGCCGGTCCCGACGGCTGCACTGCAGCATGCGACACGGCAGGCCCGGTGCTAGGATCTGACTACCACCTGAATCGATCCAAATGCCGATGCCCACGTTGGACCGTCGTCTCCTGATCGCCTTCGCCGCCACCGCCATGCTCGCCTCCGGTGCGGCCCTGGCGGCCCCGCCGAAGTCCGCCGCAGAACGCGCCTATGCCGCGGTCGATCCCTTCATCGGAACCGGTGGCGAGGGCCATACCTACCCGGGTGCCACGGTGCCGTTCGGCATGGTCCAGCTCAGCCCGGACACACGCATCCAGCCGCGCGAGAAGGCCTATGGCTGGGCGGCCGGCTACCGCTACGACGACAGCAGCATCGTCGGCTTCTCGCATACGCATTTTTCCGGCACCGGGCATTCGGACCTCGGCGACATCCTGCTGATGCCGTTCACCGGCACTCCCGGCCTGGAGCGCGGTGATCCGGAAAAGCCGCGCAGCGGCTATGCATCGCGCTTCCGCCACGCTGACGAGAAGGCCGAGCCGGGCTACTACGCGGTCACCCTGGATGACTACAAGGTGCGTGCCGAACTGACCACCAGTAGCCGCGTGGGCGTGCATCGCTATGCCTTCCCCAAGGGCACCGACGCCAAGGTGCTGCTGGACATGCGCACCAGCATGTACGACTATCCGGGCAAGGTGCTGTGGTCGCGGGTGCGGGTGCGCGCCGACGGTACGGTGACCGGCTTCCGTGAGACGCGCGGCTGGGCGCCGGGCCGCCAGCTGTATTTCGCGATGCGTTTCTCGCGCCCGTTGGCCGGGCACGAGCTGCACAACACCGAGCAGGACATCGTCTACAAGGGCTTCCCCCCGCCGGGTGAGAAGGATCCCGCGCAGCGTGCGCAGATCGAAGGCCGCCAGCTGGTCGGTACCTTCGCATTCGGCAAGCTGGACGCACCACTGGTGGTCAAGGTGGCGATCTCGCCGGTCAGCGAAGCCGGTGCCATCGCCAACCTCGACGCGGAAGTGGCGGACTTCGATTTTGACCGTGTGCGTGCGCAGGCAAAGCAGGAATGGACGCAGGCGCTGTCGGTGCTCGATATCGATGCGCCGGAACATGCGCGGCGCAGCGCCTATACCGCGCTGTACCACACGATGCTGGGGCCGACGTTGTTCATGGATGCCGATGGCCAGTACCGCGGTTCGGACAACGCGGTGCACAAAGCCGATGGTTTCACGAACTATTCTACGTTCTCGCTGTGGGACACCTACCGTGCGTTGCACCCGTTGTTGACGCTGGTGCAGCCGGAGAAGCGCAACAGCGACTTCGTCAATTCGATGCTGGCCCACCATGAGCACAGCCCTTACGGCATGCTGCCCGTGTGGTCGTTCCATGGCCTGGAAGACTGGTGCATGATCGGCTACCACGCGGTGCCGGTGATCGCCGACGCCTACGTGAAGGGCATCCGCGGCTTCGACGCCGACAAGGCGCTGAAGGCAATGGTCGAGACTGCCAACTACGGCCCGTACGATGGCATCGCGCAGTACCGTGAGCTGGGCTACGTGCCGATCGACGAGGAAGGCGAAGCGGCCAGCAAGACGCTGGAATATGCCTTCGATGACTGGACCATCGCACGCATGGCGCAGGCCATGGGCAAGACCGATGTCGCGGCCACCTTCGACAAGCGCGCCGGCAACTGGCGCAATGCCTTCGACAAGGACACCGGCTTCATGCGTGCGCGCAAGCGTGATGGCAGTTTCCGCACGCCGTTCGATCCCAGTGCCAGTGGTTACGGCACCGACTACACCGAGGGCAACGCCTGGCAGTACTCATGGTACGTGCCGCAGGATGTGGCCGGCCTGGCGGCAGCGCACGGTGGCAGTGACAAGCTGCTCGCGCGCCTGGACGAGGTGTTCAACGCCAAGGTCGATCCGTCCATCTTCGAGCACATGGAAGACATCACCGGCCTGATCGGCTGGTATGCGCATGGCAACGAGCCCAGCCACCACGTGGCCTACCTGTATTCGTACGCGGGCCAGCCATGGCGCACGCAGGCGCGCCTGAAGCAGATCATGGACACCCAGTACGCCGACCGCCCCGATGGCCTGGCTGGCAATGATGACGTCGGCCAGATGTCGGCGTGGTATGTGTTTACTGCGCTGGGCTTCTACCCGGTGGCACCGGGTTCGGGCGAGTACATCCTGGGTCGCCCGTTCCTGCCGAAGACCGCGATGCGCCTGCCCAACGGCAAGACGTTCACCATCGTGGCCGAGGGGCTGGACGACAGGCACACCTACGTCGGCAGCGTGAGCCTCAACGGCAAGCCGCTGCAGCGCACCTTCCTGCGCCACGACGAGATCCTGGCCGGTGGTGAGCTGCGCTTCAGCATGCAGGCCGAGCCGAACAAGGACTGGCCGGGGCAGGGCGCGCAGGCGCCGTATTCGATGAGCCGATGATGATGGGTAGGTGCCAACCAAGGTTGGCATCTACCGGAATCCGCCGGCCGTGGGGCCTTTGGTAGGTGCCAACCTTGGTTGGCACGCCGGACGTCAGTGGGAGCGAAACCGCAACCCCACCCGCGCGCCACCGATCGGCGCGCCATCAATCACCAGCGCCGCACCATGCCGCTGCGCGATCTCGGCCACGATCGCCAGTCCCAGCCCGCAGCCATCGCCTTCACTGCTGGCCCGGTAAAAGCGTTCCGTGACGCGCGCGCGCTCGGCCTCGGCAATGCCGGTGCCGTCATCGTCCACCCACACCTGCACGCCCTCGGCATCCTGCTGTAGTCCCAGGGTGATCACACCAGGCACGGCACCGTAGCGCAGCGCATTGTCCAGCAGGTTGCCCAGCGCCTCGCGCAGCAGCTGCGGATTGCCCTGTACCTGCACGCCGTCGTCGGGTCCCTCGTAGCCCAGGTCCACGCCCGCCGCCAACGCACGGTCGGCGTAGCGCTCCACCACGCCTCGCGCCAGCGTGGCCAGGTCCAGCGGCTGCAGCGGCAGCGCGCTGCCATGCGGATCCTCGGAACGGCTGAGCATCAGCAGCTGGTTGACCAGGTGCTGCAGCCGCGCCAGCCCGGCCAGCGTGCCGGACAGCGCCAGCTGCTGCGCCTGCGGATCATGCTGGCGCAGCGAACTCTCCAGCTCCACCTGCATCGCCGCCAGCGGCGTGCGCAACTGGTGTGCGGCGTTGCTGACAAAGCGCCGTTGCGCGGCCTGCATGGCGTCCAGACGCTGCAGCAGCGCGTTGTAGGCTTCCACTGCTGGCCACAGTTCGCGTGGGGCTTCCTGCGCGGGCTCCAGTGGCGCCAGCGGGTCCGGGCGCGGGCTGGCCAAGCGCCGCGCCACCTGGTTGGCATGCCGTGCGGCGGCACCGGTACCCGACCAGGCCAACCATGCGGCCAGCGCCAGGATCGCGGCCTGGAACGGGATGCTGGTCAGCAGCAGCTTGCGTTCCAGGCGATGGCGCTTGCGCAGCGTTTCGGCCACGCGCAGCCGGATATCGTGGCCCGGCCCGGCACTGACCACCACTTCCACCATGCGCACGGCTTGCCCACGAAGGCGCGCATCGTAGTAGACGGCATCGTCATCACCTGCGGGGCCGGCCGCAGGGCGTGGCAGCGCTTCAGGCAGGTCGCCATACAGTCGCCCGCCGTCGGCATCCACCACCTCGCCATGTACTTCGTCGGCGGTATCCCAGGTGAACATGCGCGACACCGCCGGGGTGATCTCGATCGAGGCACGCCCGTCCTGCACCTTCACCAGCTCGGACAACGACATCGCCGAGTCCAGCAGCCAGCGATCGTAGACCTGGCCGGCGTAGAAGCGCGCCAGCGCGAACGAACCCACTGCGCTGCACAGCAGCAGTACCAGCAGCGGCAGCCACAGGCGGCGCAGCAGCAGGCCACGCAGGCTGTGCACGCGCTCAGTCACCGCCGGCCTCCAGCCGATAGCCCAGCCCACGCAGCATGCGGATGCCGACGCCGGCGCGCGCCTGTTCCAGCTTGCGGCGCAGGCGGCTGACATGCACTTCGATCACCGACAGGTTGGCCTCGTGATCCCAGCTGTACAGCGCGTCGAACAGGCGCTGCTTGGTGACGGTGCGGCCGGGGTGCTGCATCAGTGCCTCGACCAGCGACAGCTCGCGGGCGGTCAGTTCGATGCGCTGGCCGTCCACCTGCGCTTCATTGCGGATGCTGTCGAAGCACAGGCGGCCCAATCGCTTCTGCGCAGGTGCATCGCTGCGGCGGCGCGACAGTGCACGCAGGCGGGCTTCCAGCTCACCCAGTGCGAACGGCTTGGCCAGGTAATCATCGCCACCGCGGTCCAGGCCAAGAATGCGGTCCTCCACACCATCGCGTGCGGTCAGGATCAGCACCGGCAGGGTGACGCCTTCGTTGCGCAGGCGCGAGAGCAGGTCCAGGCCATCGACGTCGGGCAATGAAAGGTCGAGCACCATCACGTCATACGGCGCGCTGGCCAGTGCAGCCGGCGCGTGCAGCCCGCGCGAGAGGTGGTCGCACAGATGGCCGGCACCCTGCAGGGCGCGGATCAGTCCATCGGCCAGGGCGGCGTCGTCTTCGATCAGCAGGATTCGCATTGCAAGCTTCGTGCAAGGTTGGGGCAAGTTTGGCGCAAGTGCGTCACCTTACCGTGACGCGCATGAATTTCTCCCCTCGTCTTGCGGCCCTGCTGGCCGCCCTTTCGTGCGCGCCTGCGGCTTCGGCGCTGTCCCTGGCGGATGCGCAGCGTGCAATGGAAGCGCACAACCCGGACCTGCGCGCGGCGGCACTGGAGCTGCGCGGGGTGCAGGGCGATGCGCAGACAGCGGCACTGCGCCCGCCCACCGAGCTGTCGATCGGCACCAGCAAGATCAGCCCCAAGCACGGTATCGGCCCGGGGCGCTGGCAGGACAAGCGGGTGGACAGCACGTTGGGCCTGGGCTGGACCTGGGAGCGCGGCGGCAAGCGCGCATTGCGCATCCGCCAGGCGGACGCGCTGCTGGAAGTGGCCGGGCTGGACATGCTCGACACCCGGCGCCGCCAGCAGGTGGCACTGCATGAAGCCTATTTCGGCCTGAAGGGTGCGCAGGAGCGGGCGCAGATTGCCGACGCCAACCGCCAGAGTTCGGTCGAACAGATGGCGGCGGCCGACAAGCAGGTGGCCACCGGGGCGATGGCGCCGGTGGATCGCGCGCGGCTGGCGGTGGACGATCTGGCGGTGGCCGACGCGGCGCGCGAAGCGGCCCTGGATCTGCGCGACGCGCGGCATGCGCTGGGCCTGCTGCTCGGCAGCGATGACAGCCGCGACCTCAGCGCCGATGACCCCTGGCCGGATGCCAGCAGCGTGGCCGATGTGCGCGCGTTCGATCCGCAGCAACGCGCCGACCTGCGCGCGGCGCGCTCGCGCCTGGCTGCTGCCGATACCGGCGTGGCGCTGGCACGCAGCGAGCGCCATCGCGACATCCAGCTCGGCGTGGAAGCGGAGCGTGAGCCGACCGACATCAGTGGCGTCACCTGGGGCGTGTCGCTGACCATTCCGCTGGGAGGGCTGTCACGTGCACGCGGCGCGATCCAGCGTGCCGAGGCCGACCGTGACAGTGCCGCGCTGGAGCTGCAGGTGCTGCAGCGCGAAGCGCGCGCCGAACTGGACCAGCTGCAGGCCAGCGCGCAGTCCGCCGCACAGCGACGCAGCGATTACGAGGGGCTGCAGTCCGACGCTGCACGCAAGGCGGTGGAGGGCATCGAACTGGCCTATCGCCGTGGCGCCGCCAGCCTGACCGATCTGCTCGACGCGCGCCGCAGCTGGCGCGATTTCGAGGCCGCGCTGATCGAAGCGCGTGCCGACCATGCCATTGCCCTGGCGCGCTGGGAAGCGGCCACATCCGTTGCTGAAGGAGAGTCCCGATGAAGTCCACCGTCGCCCATCGCCCGCGGGCGCGACACGCCATGCTGCCGGCCTTGCTGGCGCTGGCCCTGCTGGGCGGCTGCGGTCGCGAGCCGGCGTCCTATGCCGAGGACGCGCCGCAGGTCAGTGCCGGCCAGATCCAGTTTCCCGCCGACAGCCGCCAGCTGGACGTGCTGCGCAGCGAGGCGGTGACCGCCGGCGCCAGCGCCAGCCTGCAGCTGCCGGGCCGGGTGGTCTGGGACGAGACGCGCTCCAGCGCGCTGCGCACGCCGCTGGCGGGGCAGGTGGCGCGCATCGAGGCGCAGCCGGGGCAGAAAGTGAAGGCCGGCCAGGTGATCGCCTGGATTACCTCGCCCGAGTTCGGCCAGGCGCAGGCGGAGGGCGTGCGTGGCCGCGCCGAGCTGCAGCAGGCGCGCAAGGAGCTGGACCGTACCCGTGAACTGCATGCCGCGGGTGTGGCGTCCGGCCGCGAGCTGGACGAGGCCGAGGCCAACTTCGCCGGCAGCCAGGCCGATCATGCGCGTGCGACCGCCTTCGCCAAGGCCTATGGCAATGGCCAGCACGTCGACCAGCGGCTGCCGCTGCGCGCACCCATCGATGGCGTGCTGGTGGAGCGGCGGATGAGCCCGGGCATGGCGGTCAGCCCCGACAGCGAACAGCCGCTGGCGGTGGTTGGCGATCCGGACCGATTGTGGTTGCTGCTGGATGTACCGGAGAGCCTGGCCGGGCGCCTGAAAGCGGGCATGCAGGTGAGCGTGCCCGGCGCCGATGGACAGCCGCTGCAGGCGGCCCTGCAGCACGTGGATGACTTCGTCGACAGCGAACGCCGGGTGGTGCAGGCGCGTGCCGAGCTGGACAACCGAGCACGGAGTTTCAAAGCGGGCCAGTACGTGCGTGCGCAGGTTGCATTGCCGGCCGAGGGCGGTGTCTCGCTGCCCGACGCAGCGGTGCTGCTGATTGATGGAAAGCAGGTGGTGTTCCTCGAAGAGGGCAAGGGCCGCTTCGTGCGCCACGCGGTGCACGCGGAGGAACTGGGTGATGGCCGCCTGTGGGTGCGTGAGGGCCTGGCGGTAGGCAGCAAGGTGGTGGTCGAAGGCGGCCTGCTGCTGCAGCAGCTGGTTGACAGTGCGCCGGCAGCGGCCAGCACCGGCACGGGGCATGCGGCCCCATGATCGATCGCCTGATTGCCTATTGCCTGCGCCAGCCGCTGATGGTGATGCTGGCGCTGCTGTTGTTCATCGGCGCTGGCATCGCCGCGTTCCGCGTGCTGCCGGTGGAGGCCTTCCCGGACGTCTCCGACACCCAGGTGACGGTGGTATCGCTGCATCCGGGCCGCGCGGCCGAAGAGGTGGAACGCGAAGTGACGATGCCGCTGGAAGTGGCGCTGTCCGGCATTCCGCATTCGGTGCGGGTGTTCTCGCATACGCAGTTCGGACTGTCGATGATCATCCTGACCTTCGACGACAAGGCTGATGACTATTTCGCACGCCAGCAGGTGCTGGAGCGCCTGCAGGGCGTGGAGCTGCCGGAAGGGGTGAGCCCGGAGCTGGAGGCGATGAGTTCGGCGGTGGGCGAGATCTACCGTTACGTGCTCAAGGGCCCGCACATGACACCGACCCAGCTGCGCACCGTGCAGGAATGGACGATGGAGCGCAGCCTGCGCACCGTGCCCGGCGTGGCCGATGTGATCAGCTTCGGTGGCTTCGCGCGCACCTTCCAGGTCAAGCCGGACCTGGACAAGCTGCGTGATCGCGGGATCAGCCTCGGTGAGTTCGCCGAGGCGCTGGAGAAGGGCAGCTCGAACGCCGGCGGCGGCTACGTGGAGCGCGGCCAGCAGCAGTTCCTGATCCGCGGCGTGGGCCTGATGCGTTCGCCGGCCGACATCGGCAACGTGGTGGTGGCGCAGCGCGGTGGCACGCCGATCCTGGTGCGCGACCTGGCCAGCATCGCCGATACCGGCCTGCCACGGCAGGGCCTGGTTGGCCAGGACGACAATGACGATGCGGTGTTCGGCATGGTGCTGATGCGCAAGGGCGAGAATCCGTCCGACGTGCTCGACGCCCTGCATGCGCGCATTGCCGAGATCCAGGCGAACCAGTTGCCGGCCGGGGTCAGCATCGAGCCGTTCTACGACCGCTCATGGCTGGTGTCGACCACGCTGAAGACCGTCTTCCGCAATCTGCTGGAAGGCGCGGTGCTGGTGTTCCTGGTGCTGTGGCTGTTCCTGTACAACGCCCGCGCCGCGCTGATCGTGGCGGCGATGATGCCGCTGGCGCTGCTGTCGACCTTCCTCGGCCTGCACCTGTGGGGCGTGCCGGCCAACCTGCTGTCGTTGGGCGCGATGGACTTCGGCATCATCATCGATGGCGCGGTGATCGTGACCGAGCACATCGTCTCGCGATTGTCGAAGCTGCCACCCACGGCTGATCGGAAGACGCGGTTCTCGACCATTCTTTCGGCCGCATCGGAAGTGGGCCGACCGACGTTCTTCTCGATGCTGATCATCATCGCCGCGCACATTCCGATCTTCACCCTGCAGCGCCAGGAAGGCCGCATGTTCGCGCCGATGGCGTACTCGGTGACCTCGGCGTTGATCGGTGCGTTGATCCTGGCGCTGACCGTGGTACCGCTGTTCTGCTACTGGTGGCTGCGGCGCGACCGCATGCGCGACGGCAACCCGCTGATGGACCGCCTGACCGGCTGGTACCGGCCGATCCTGGAGCGCGCACTGGCGCGCCCGCGTGTGGTGGTGCTGACCGCGGTCGCGCTGCTGGTCGGCACGCTGGCACTGGGTACCCGCCTGGGTTCGGAGTTCCTGCCCGAGCTGGATGAGGGATCGATCTGGCTGACCGCCACGCTCGATCCCAGCACCAGCCTGGCCGAAGCACAGCAGCAGTCGCGGCGCATCCGTGAGCTGGTCGGCACCTTCCCGCAGGTGTCGACGGTGGTGGCCAAGCTGGGGCGGCCGGAAGACGGCTCCGATGCCAAGGGCGCCAACCAGATCGAAGCACTGGTGGCGTTGAAGCCGGAGAAGGAATGGCCGAAGGGCGTGGACAAGCGGCAGCTGGTGAGCGACCTGCAGCGCACGCTTGAGCAGCGCATTCCGGGGCCGGAGTTCTCGATTTCGCAACCGGTGCGCGACAACATCCTGGAGAGCATCTCGCAGATCAAGGGCCAGGTGGTGATCAAGGTCAGTGGCTCGGATCTGGACGTGCTCAACCAGCACGCGCAGGCCATCCTGGGGCAGGTGCGTGGCGTGGAGGGCGTGGAGAGTGCCTTCATCGACCGCGACGGCTCCCTGCCGCAGCTGCAGATCGAGATCGACCGCGACCGCGCTGCACGCTATGGCCTGAACGTGCGCGACATCGACGAGGTGATCGAGACCGCACTGGGCGGGCGCCAGGTCGGCGAGCTGTGGGAGGGCGACCGCAAGTTCCCGATCACGTTGCGCCTGGACGACGCCGATCGTGACCTGCAGCGGCTGCGCACGGTGCCGGTGGGCATCGGCGATGGCCACACCGTGACGCTGTCCGACGTGGCCGACTTCCGCATGGCCAGCGGCGCGATCAACATCTCGCGCGAGAACGCACAGCGGGTGAAGGCGGTGAGCATCTTCATCGCCGGGCGTGACATGGGCAGCGTGGTGGCCGACATGCGCAAGCGCGTGGATGCCAGCGTGCAGCTGCCGGAAGGTTACCGGCTGGAATGGTCCGGTGAGTTCGAGAACCAGCAGCGTGCGATGAAGCGGCTGGGCTGGGTGATTCCGCTGTCGGTGCTGATCATCTTCGTGCTGCTGTTCGATGCCTTCAAGGACATCAGCAGCGCAGCACTGATCCTGGCCAACGTGCCACTGGCGATGATCGGCGGCATCCTGGCCCTGTGGCTGACCGGCATTCCGCTGTCGGTGTCGGCGGCCATCGGCTTCATTGCATTGTTCGGGCAGGCGGTGCTGAACGGCGTGGTGATGCTCAGTCGCTTCGCGCAGCTGCGCGAGAAGGGCATGGACCTGCTGCAGTCGGTGGTGCAGGGCTCGCTGCAGCGCCTGCGTACGGTGCTGATGACCGCGCTGCTGGCGATGTTCGGCCTGCTGCCGATGGCGACCTCGCATGCGATCGGTGCCGAGACCCAGAAGCCGCTGGCGGTGGTGGTGATCGGCGGCCTGCTGTCGGCGATGCTGCTGACCCTGCTGGTGTTGCCGACGCTGTACTACTGGGTGCACCGGCGCCGCGAGGCGCGGACGGGCTGACGGCGATATCCGGTTCTCCGCCCGGTAGATGCCAACCTTGGTTGGCAGACGGCGAATCGCCCACCAAGGTGGGCGACTACCGGTGTGCGATGGCCGCGAACTACACCATCCCGCCATTGGCGCGCAGCACCTGGCCATTGATCCACCGGCCATCGGCACCGGCCAGGAAGGCCACCGCGCCGGCGATGTCCTCCGGCGTACCCAGCCGTTCCAGGGGATTCATCTTCGCCAACCGCTCGATCAGCTCGGGTGACTTGCCGTCCAGGAAAAGATCGGTGGCGGTCGGGCCGGGCGCTACCGCGTTGACGGTGATGTTTCGCCCGCGCAGCTCCTTGCTGAGGATCGCGCCCATCGTCTCCACCGCCGCCTTGCTGGCCGCGTACACGCTGTAGTTCTCCAGCCGGATGCCGACCACGCTGGTGGACAGGCTGATCAGGCGGCCGCCGTCGCGCACCCGTCGCGCACTTTCACGCAGCACGTTGAAGGCGCCCTTCAGGTTGATCCCGATCACCCGTTCGAACAGGGCATCGTCGCTGTCGGCCAGCGGCGCCAGCTGCAGCACGCCGGCACTGTTGACCACCACGTCGATGCCGCCGAAACGGGCCTCGATGGCGTCGAACAGCTGGCGCACCGCCTGCGGGTCGGCCACATCGGCCTGCAGGGCAAGGGCGTGCGCGCCAGCGGCGTTGAGCTCGGCGGCCAATGCCTCGGCATCATCGCGGCGACCGGCATAGTTGATCACCACGGCATGGCCATCGGCGGCGAGGCGTCGGGAAATGGCGGCGCCGATGCCGCGGGAACCGCCGGTGACCAGGGCGACAGAGCGGGTGGGGGAGGGGGTCATGGTGGCGTCCAGCAGGCACGCCGGAATGGCGCAGGGCCATCTTCGTCATCTTTCCCATCCGGATAATCATGCATAATTCGCCAACATCATCCGGGCAGCCGAACAATGGACCGCTTCACGGCCATGCGCGCCTTCGTCCGTATCGTCGAGCGCCGCAGCTTCACCCGTGCCTCCGAGGACCTGGGCCTGCCGCGGGCCACGGTGACCGACGCGATCAAGGCGCTGGAACAGCGGCTGGGCGTGCGCCTGCTGCACCGGACCACGCGGCTGGTGGTACCCACCCTGGAAGGCGAGGCGTTCTATGGGCGTTGCCTGCGCCTGATCGCCGACATGGACGATGCCGAAGCCGCGTTCCGTGACGTGCCGCCGCGTGGCCTGCTGCGCATTGAAGTGCATGGCACGCTGGGCCGGCACCTGCTGTTTCCGCACCTGCCGGACTTCCTGCAGCGCTACCCGGAGATCGAACTGGAGGTCAGCGAGGGCGATCGCTACGTGGATCTGCTGCGCGAAGGCGTGGATGCGGCGCTGCGTGTCGGCACGCTGGCTGACAGCGATCTGGCGGCGCGACGGTTGACGCTGCTGAGCGAGGTCACCGTGGCTTCGCCAGGTTACGTGCAGGCACATGGCGTGCCCGGCACCATCGAATCGCTGGAGCAAGGCCACCGGATGGTCGGCTACCGCTCCAGTGCCACCGGCCAGCTGATTCCATTGGAGTTCCAGCAGGGCGCGCAGGTGCGCCATGTGCCGCTGCCGGTGAGCGTGCGTGTGTCCGGTGCGGATGCGTTCCTCGGCGCCGCGCTGGCGGGCCTGGGCATCATCCAGGCGCCGCGCTACCGGATGGACCCGTACATCGGAAGCGGACAGCTGGTTGAACTATTGCCGGACTCGCCGCCGACACCGAGCCCGTTGAGCCTGGTCTACCCGCGAAACCGTACGCCTTCGCCGCGGCTGCGGGTGTTCATTGATTGGGTGGCCGGGGTGTTCGACCAGATGAGGTAGTGCCGGCCGCTGGCCGGCAACTGCAACACGCTTGATGTGCCGGGGTTGCCGGCCAGCGGCCGGCACTACCGGGCGGCGACGGTCGGCAGCACCAGCTCGAACACGGTGCCGGTTTCATCGGAGGTCACGCTTACCGTTCCGCCATGCGCCTGTGCGATCGCGCGGGTGATCGCCAGGCCGAGTCCGGCGCCCTCGTGGCGGCCACGCTCGCCGCGATAGAAGCGATCGAACAGGCGTGGCAGTGCTTCTTCGGCAATCGGCGGGCCGATGTTGTGCACGCTGATCCTGCACAGATCACCGTCCTCGACCAGCCGCACCCGCACGTCGCTGCCCAGTGCCGCGTGCTTCAACGCGTTCGACAGCAGGTTGGCGATCGCCCGGTGCAGCATCAGCCGGTTGCCTTCGACACGCGCGGTGCCTTCGCGATGCAGGGTCAACTGCCGGTCTTCGGCCAGCAGGTCATAGAACTCCAACAGCGAATCCACCACCGCGTCCAGCGCCACCGGCTCGCGCGAAGGCAGCGCGCCCGGTGCTTCGGCCTGCGCCAGGTACAGCAGGTCACCCACGGTCTGCGCCAGCTGCTGCAGCTCCTCGGCACAGGACACCAGCGTCTCGCGATAGGCCTCGTTGCTGCGCGGGTGCGCCAGCACCACCTGCACCTGGGTCAGCATGTTGGTGATCGGGGTGCGCAGTTCATGGGCCAGGTCACCGGAGAACCCGGTCAGCCGCGCGAAGTCCTGCTGCAACCGTGCCAGCATGCCGTTGAGGGTCTGCGCCAGCTGTTCCAGTTCGGCCGGTGCACTGCGCGCGCTCAGGCGCCGCTGCAACCGGCCGGCGGTGATCTGCCGGGCTTCATCGGCCAGCGTGCGCAGTGGCCGCAGTGTTCGCCGCACCACATAGCCACCGAGCAGGCTGCTGGCCACGGCGGCACCGATGATCGCGATCGCCAGCAGGTGGCGGAAGCGCTGCAGGAAGTCGGCATGGCGGTCGTCGTCGATGGCCAGCAGGGTCACCAGCTGGCTGCCATCGGCCAGGGTCAGGCGCAGGTGCAGGGCATGCATGCAGCGGCCATCGGCAAGGATCCAGTCGTGCCGCCGTGGCTCAGCGTCGATCGGCTGGCTGCGAGCATGCTCGCGCAGCAGTGCCGGTGCGGTGGAGAACAGCACCGCACCGCTCCCATCAGCAATGTGGAAAGCGATATCCGGATGGTGGCCCAGCGCCTCGGCCAAGCGCTGCCCGCGCGCGGATGCAGGCCCATTGCCGGCGAGGTCACGGATCAGCGCGACCTTGTTTTCCAGTTCGATGAAATCCTGGGCGACCAGGTCGTGGCGGGCGCTGACATAGATCGCCACGCCCAGCACGGCCAGCACCAGCGTGGCGACGGTGGCGAACAGCAGCGTCAGCCGTACCGCGATGGAGCGGCGCAGGTTCATCCGCCGTGCGCTGCGCCGTCGTCCGGCGCCTCCAGCACGTAGCCCATGCCGCGCACGGTGACGATCAGCCTGGCGTCGAAGCCATCATCGATCTTGGCGCGCAGGCGGCGGATCGCCACGTCGATCACGTTGGTGTCGCTGTCGAAGTTCATGTCCCACACCTGCGAGGCGATCAACGAGCGCGGCAGCACCTCGCCACGGCGTCGCGCCAGCAGTTCCAGCAGGGTGTATTCCTTCGGGCTGAGGGTGATGCGCTGCCCGGCGCGTTCGACCCGGCGGCGCAGGGTGTCCACCACCAGGTCGGCGATGACGATGCGCTCGGCCTGCGGCAGCGCCTGACCCCGACGCAGCAGGGTACGCACGCGCGCCAGCAGCTCGGCGAAGGCGAACGGCTTGCCCAGGTAGTCGTCGGCGCCCAGCTCCAGGCCCTGCACGCGGTCGGCAATGCTGCTGCGCGCGGTGAGGAACAGCACCGGCACCTGCCAGCCGGCTTCGCGCAGCCGCGACAGCACGTTCCAGCCATCCAGGCCGGGCAGCATCACGTCGAGGATGACCAGCTGGTACTCGCCACTGCCGGCCAGGTGCAGCCCGTCGACGCCGTTGCAGGCGAGATCGACCACGTAGCCGGCTTCGATCAGGCCCTGGCGCAGGTAGTTGCCGGTCTTGGGTTCGTCTTCGACGATCAGCAGTTTCATGATGCGCCCATCATCGCAGCTTGCGTGCAGGCCGGCTGCCCAGGCTCACGCCAACGGGTCCAGCGTACCGAGCACCGCCACGCAGGCCAGCACCAGCAGCGCCAGCACCGACTCGCAGGCCAGGCTGTGGCGCAGGGAGCGCAGCGGCCGCGGTTGCCAGCCGCCGCGGATGGAGGTGGCCAGCGCCGGCACCAGCCGCCAGCGATGCAGTGCCGCCAGCCCCAGCATGCCGCCCACCAGCGCCAGCTTGAACAGCAACCATCGACCATGCGCGGTGCCGGTCAGGGTCTGCAGGGAGCCGCCGAGATCGACATAGGTATAGGTGCCGGTCATCGCCAGCGTGGCGACGATGATCGTTCCGGGCAGGGCGAAGCGGTGCGCGGCCTGCCACAGTTCATGGGTGCGTTCGCGCAGGCGCAGGCCCTGCGGACGCAGCGCCAGCTGCAGGATGGCGGCAATTGCGCCGATCCATGCGCCGGCGGCCAGCAGATGCACGATGCCGGCCGCCAGCCGCAAGGTACCGCCGAACCCATCGCCTGCAGCGGCATGCCCATTCCAGGACAGGCTGGCCAGGGCCGTGCCGGAAAGCACCAGCAGGGCCACGCGGCGCAGGCCCCGAAGCGGCGCGGCGAATGCCAGCAGCGGCAGCGTCGCCAGCAGCGCCAGGAGGCGCAGCAGGCCCGCTTCACCTACCGGCGTACCGGTAAGGAACCAGCGCGCCATGCCGAGGTCGATGTCGGCCGGCGACAGACCGAGCACGCTGGACAACCGGGTCACGGCATCGGTGACCCCCACCAGCAACGCGATCAGCGCGAGCGCCAGCAGGACGCGACGCGGCAGCGCGGGGCGGGCGAACAGGATCCGCCCGAACAGCAGCATCAGCACCAGGTACAACGCCAGCCGCAGCGCGTACGGCGAGAGCTCGGCCACGACCGTCGCCCTACTTCACGGTGAAGCGGTAGCTGCCGGTGATCGGATGGCTGTCCTGGCCGACCGCGCGCCACTGCAGTGCGTAGTTGCCTGCCGGCAGCGGCTTGGCGAAGCGGGCACGCAGGGTGTGCCCGTCTTCGGAGATGTCCTGCGCGGTGGTGGGCATGGCCATCTTCATGCGGCCATGGTCCATGCTCAGTTCGATGCGGGTGGCGCGCGGCATCACCTTTTCACTGAACTGCAGCTCGATCTGGCTGGCCGGAGCCACGCTGGCGTCGGCGGCCGGCGTCGAGCGCACCAGGCTGGGATGGGCCAGGGCCAGCGGTGCAACCGCGAGGCTGGACAGCAGAAGGATGAGCGACGCGGGGCGGAACAGGGAACGGGTCATGCGCAGGCACCGGCAGGGAAGTGGCCCTCAGGGTGGAGGGCGGCGCCTTTCGCTGCCCTGACCCGTACATTACCGATCTGTAATGTTCGGCCCACTAACAAGGTGGTGCCGGCCGCTGGCCGGCATCACAGCGCGTGCAGCGGCCCCTGCATGCGATGGAAACTGCCATCGGTGGCTGTGAACCAGGCCAGCGAACGCCCGCCCACGAAGTCGTCGACATGCACGACCGTAGCGCCATCGGCTTCCTGCCACGAAATCGCATAGACCCCTTCGCTGATCCGCTGCCATTCACAGGCGGCTTCGCCCTGCGCACCGGCATAGGCGCCAGAGACGATGGCGTACTGCACGAGGCGGCCATCGGCGCTGTAGACATTGTCGGCGACCAGGCCGTCATAGCTGACGCGGAAGCGGCGGCCGGCGAACATGGGAAGGTCAGTGACGGTGTTCATCGGATCGCCACCGGGTTGATGTTGACCTGGGTCGAGCCGACGTACAGCGGCTGGCCGAGCACGAACAGGAACTCCCAGGCCCTGTCGCGCACCAGCGCGCGGCTGTCGATCAGCTCCAGGTTGTAGATGCCGCGCTTGGCCAGCATGTACTGGTTGATCGGGAACTCCTCGGCACCGTTCGGGTTCGGGTAGACCTCCGAGGCCCAGGTGTCGCCACCGAAGGCGACGATGCCCTGGTCGGCCAGCCACTTCGCGGCCTCCATGCCGATACCCGGTTCCACTTCCAGGAACTGTTTGTCGTCCTTGCCGATCAGTTCCAGCCAGCCGGTGTTGAACAGCACCACGTCGCCCTTGCGCAGGCTCAGGCCCTGCTTCTTCAGCACGGCCTGGATGTCGGCCACGGTGAACTCGGTGCCGCCGGGTACGATCGCCTTGCCGTAGTACGCGGTCATGTCCAGCACGACGCCGCGGGTGACCATTGGCGGCACCTTCTCGACGCCGAGCTTGCGCACGCCGTCCACGGTGACGAAGTCGGCGGCCTTGTTGCCGTTGTAGTAGACGTTGTCGATGCCGATATGGCCGATGCCGTTGAGCTGGGTGCCAACGCCGGTCCAGGCGTTGACCAGTTCATCGTTGAAGGTGAACTTGTTGGGGCCCAGCGACTTGCCGGCCTGCTGGCCGACCTGCACGTTGTACAGGCGGAAGCTGCGGTGGCGGAACGCAGGCAGGCTCTTGTCCACCGGCACCGCCAGCGGATAGGTCTTGCCGGTCCTGACCAGCGATACCGCGTGCTTGACCACGTCCGCGGTCAGCAGGTTGGCCGCGCCGATCTCGTCGTTGGCGCCGTAGGCAGAGGGATACCAGTCCTCGGCAGTGGCCTGGAAGGACAGCGGCAGGGTGGCCAGCGCAAGCGCGGCCAGGGTCTTCATCTTCATGGCAAAGCTCCGGCAACTGTCAGGCCGCCGCGGGGGCGGCAAGCGGGGCATGCGACGCGGCGGCGCCGGCATGGGCCGGGAAGTGCGGCAGCACGTACTCGGCGATTTCGTGGAAGGTCTCGGCCAACGGCCGTTCGTTGCGGCGGAACTGCAGGCCGATGTGGTCGACACCAGCCGCCTGCATGGCGTGCAGCTCGGCCAGCAGCGCGTTGCGGCCGCCGCGCAGGCCGAAGCGCCAGCGCTGCAGGGGGGCATTGGCATCGGCCACCAGGTCCAGGTGGATGAAGCTGGCATAGGCCTTCTTGCCGGCCACGGCGCGCCAGGCCGCCACGCGTTGCGCATGGTCCTGTGGCGTGCCCGGGTAGGCCAGGCAACCGTCCATGTGCTGGCCGATCCACACCGGTTGCTGCTGGGCCAGGCCGGCTACGAACAACGGCAGGGCCGGGCCATCCGCGGGCAGCACGTCCAAGCCCTGCGGCAGGTGCGCGGCGGCGCCTTCGCGCAGCAGTGCGATCTGCTCGCGGAAGCGGCTGCCACGCGTGTCGAAGTCGCGGCCGAACAGCGGGTACTCCACCGGCCGGTCGCCACTGGCTACGCCCAGCAGCAGGCGGTCGCCGCTGAGCCGCTGCACGCTGCGCGCCGACTTCAGGGTCAGCAACGGCTCACGGATCGGCAGCACCACCGCACCGGTGCCCAGCAGGATGTTCTCGGTGATCCCGGCCAGGTAGCCGAGGTAACTGAATACCTCGAACACCTGCGCCGCATCGCCGAAGGCCGGGTCGTACACCGGCACGTCGCGTACCCAGAGCGCACGGAAGCCGAGGCGGTCGACCAACCGTGCCAGTTCCGCATGGCGCTGCAGGTCCGGTTCGCCGGGCAGGCGTCGCGCGGCGCGTCGTGCCTGTTCGCCCAGCGGCGTCCAGTCATTGTCCAGCGGTGCTTCGATGCCGACGCTGAAACCACCGGCCTGCAACCGCGCCAACGCACCGCCCATGGCGAGGCTCCTCAGTCCCAGGCCGGGGCCAGGCCCGGCGGATCGACTTCGCGGCCGTTGCGGTCAAGCGCAGCGATCGCGGCCATGTCATCGGCATCCAGGTGCAGGTCCTGGGCGAGCAGGTTGCTGGCCAGGTTCTCGCGCTTGGTCGAGGACGGGATGACCGAGTAACCCAGTTGCAGTGCCCACGCCAGCGCGACCTGGGCCACGGTGGCCTGGTGCTTGCCGGCGATGGCGGCCAGCACCGGATCCTTCAGCACCTTGCCGTAGGCCAGGGTCATGTAGGAGGTGACGGTGATGCCCTGGTCCTGCAGGAAAGCGGTCAGTGCCGGGTTCTGCAGGTAGGGGCTCAGTTCGATCTGGTTGGTGGCGATCTCGCCAGCGCCGACCACCTCGATGGCCTGCCGGGTCAGCGCGATGTTGAAGTTGGACACACCGATCTGGCGGGTCAGGCCCAGCTGCTTGGCTTCGGCCAGCGCAGTCATGTACTCGCGCAGTTCAACGCCATTGCCCGGCGCCGGCCAGTGGATCAGCAGCAGGTCCACATGGTCGGTGCGCAGCTTGGCCAGGCTGTCGCGCAGGCTCGGGATCAGTTTGTCGGCGGCGTAATTGTCCACCCAGATCTTGGTGGTCAGGAACAGCTGGTCGCGCGGCACGCCGGATTCGGCGATGGCCTGGCCGACTTCGGCTTCGTTGCCGTAGATCTGCGCGGTGTCGATCGCACGGTAGCCCAGCTCGAGGGCGTTGCGCACCGAGTCGATGACGGTCTGGCCGGTCAGGCGGAAAGTGCCGACGCCAAAGGAAGGAACGCTCATGGTGGACTCCAGGGACTTCGTTGAGAGCCGGTGGGCTCGGGACAGGGCGAAGTGTGGGCGCTTTACATTTGTTGATTAAGCTGTGTATACGGGAAATGCTTTTGCGCCGAGGTAAACAATGAAAACCACCCTGGATGAGCTGAAGGCCTTCGTTGCGGTGGTCGACAGTGGCTCGATCACCGCAGCGGCCGAAGGGCTGGAGCTGACCATCTCGGCCACCAGCCGCACCCTGGCGCGGCTGGAGGACAAGCTGCAGACCACGCTGCTGCGGCGGACCACGCGGCGGCTGGAACTGACCGAGGAAGGCGCGGCGTTCCTGGAGTACGCGCGCACGATCCTGGCCACGGTCGACGAGGCCGAGGAACAGATGGCCGCGCGACGCCTGCAACCGGTCGGGCGCCTGCGCGTGGACGCGGCCACGCCGTTCATGCTGCACGTGATCGTGCCGCTGCTGGAAGGCTTCCGCGCGCGCTACCCGCAGGTGGAGCTGGAGCTGAATTCCAATGAGGGCATCACCGACCTGATCGAGAAACGCACCGACGTGGCGTTCCGCATCGGCGTGCTGCGCGATTCCACCCTGCATGCACGGCCGATCGGCCACAGCCGCATCCGCGTCGTGGCCAGCCCCGAGTACCTGCGCCGGCACGGCACGCCGACGCGCGTGGAGCAGCTGCGCACGCATGACCTGCTCGGCTTCACCCAGCCCAGTTCATTGAACGAGTGGCCGCTGCTCGATGACGATGGTGGGCCGTTCGTGATCGAGCCGGCAATCGCTTCGTCCAGCGGCGAGACGCTGCGGCAGATGGCGGTGGCCGGGCTGGGCATCGCCTGCCTGTCCGATTTCCTGACCCGACAGGACCGGCGTGAGGGCCGACTGGTGCAGCTGTTCGCCAGGCAGACGCAGGACGTGCGGCAGCCGATCAACGCGGTGTACTACCGCAACACCGCGCTGGCTGCGCGCATCACCTGCTTCGTCGACCACGTGACGCAGACACTGGGGCAGCGCCCGTTCGACGAGTGAGGGCCCGGCGCTATCGCAGGCCGCGGTGCTGCGCGGCCCACGCAGACGGTGAGCAGCCAGCGACACGCCGGAAGGCCGCGCTGAATTTGCTGGGGTTGGCGTAGCCACAGGCCAGTGCGACTTCGGTGACGTTGTGTCCCTGCGCAAGCTGCGCGCACGCCCACTGCATGCGGCGCCGGGTCAGGAACGCATAGGGTGGCAGCCCGGTGGCTGCACGCAGCGCACGGCTGAACGTCGATGGATCCATCTGCAGCGCCGCCGCCAGCTGCGCAACCGCCAGCGGTTGGCCGTACTGCGCGTCGATGTACTCCTGCAGGTGCTGCAGCTGCCGCGCGGACAGCGCAGTGGCCCGCGGCGGCATCGCGTGCGCGTGCCCGGCAAGCTGTTGCAGGCGGTGCAGCAGCACCCGCGCGCCGTGTTCGAGAAATCCGGGAAGGCAGGCATCGGCCTGCGCGCTGCACCACAACGCCTGCAGCACCGAGGTGACCACCGGGTCGCGCTGCAGGCGCGCCGCCAGCGGTTGCAGGTCATGCATCCGGTGCGCCTCCTGCTGCAGCGGGCCGGTGTCGATGGCAAGGCCCAGCACGTCCACTGCGGGGCTGGCATAGGTGCCGAAGTCACCGGGCAGGACCACGTTGAACTGGCCAGGCTGCCAGACGCCCTGCAGCAGGCCGCCATGGCTGCGTTGCTGCAAGCGCCCGCCGCCACCGATGGCCATGCCCAGGCGCAGCTGGTGGGGATGGCCCATGCAGCCTTCGCTGGGCTCGAAGCGATGGTGCAGCAGCACCACCGCCCCGTCGTCGCTGCTCACCATCGCGGGCGCTTGTGGGCCGGTTTCCTGCAGCAGCTGGTCGGCGAGGGCTCGCATCAGGAAGGCGCGCGTCATGGATCCGGAAACGGAGCAGCGCCGCCGGGAATGGAGTGGCGGCACCGCGCGAATGTTACAGGATAACACTCCTGTTGCGCGCTGCCGCCGCCCGCGCGCCCGCCAATTCATCCGCTGAGGTTCATCCGTTGAAGTCGTCCACGCCTGCCGCCGCGCTTGTCGCGGCATCCCTGCTCATTCCTGCCATGCCTGTACTCGCCCAGCAGGCCGACCCGACCACGCTCGACGGCGTCCGGGTCACCGGTTCCAAGCGCGACACTCCGTACCTGAAGAGCGATCTGTCGGTGACGGTGCTTGATCGGCAGGCGCTGAAGGAGGCCGGTGTCACCGAGTTCCGTGATCTCGACAAGCTCGCGCCCAACGTGAAGTTCAACGCGATGGGCCAGCTCAGCAACATGTTCATCTCGATCCGCGGCATCGAGTCCAACCCCTTCCTGGTCAACCGTGCCTCGGTCTACATCGATGGCATCCCGTTCCGCGAACTGAGCAACGCCGTGCTCAACCAGGTCGAGTCGGTGGAGGTGCTGCGCGGCCCGCAGGGCACGCTGTACGGTGCCAACAGCGAGTCGGGGCTGGTGCTGGTGCGCACACGCGGCCCGGCCGATGCACGCGAGGGCGAGATCAATATGCGCAGCACCTGGTTCGGCAACGGCAATGGCACCGCGCTCGATGGCTTCCTGGCAGGGCCGTTGAACAAGGCGGGCAGCCTGTCCGGCTCGGTGGCGTTCATGGGCTCGGATGAGGACGCCTACCTGAAGAACCTCACGCCCTCCGGTGCGCGCGGCAGGGTGGGCGAAGGCTACCTGCAGGGCAAGCTGCGCTGGCGGCCCAGCGACTATGTCTCGGTGAACGCGCTCGCGTACCACCTGCGCACACGCGCGCCGGGCATGTTCGAGTACGAATACCTGCCGCTGGATACCGGCCTCTACAACCGCACCTACGGCACCTCGCTCAATGGCGGCCGTCGTGCCGGTGACTTCACCTACATCAACGACGCGCCCAAGCGCACCGAAAAGGATGAATCGGTGGCCGGCCTGAGCGCGCAATGGCAGCTGCAGGCCGGCACGCTGGACGTGGCCGCCTCCTGGCGGGACGAGGAGGTGACCTCGGCCGGCTACGACTTCGACATGACCAACAGCCCGGCATTGGCCGGCCGCATCTACGACAGGAAGAAGGAATGGACGGCCGAGGCGCGCTTCAGTTCGCCCAGTGACCAGCCTCTGACCTGGATGGCCGGTGTGTCGACCTACCGCAACAGCAAGGATTCGATCCTGGGTACGTTCGTCGGCCCTGCGTTGCATGGGCTGGACAGTTACAAGCTGGCACCGCGGCAGACCTCGAAGGGCGAGGACTACAGCGTGTTCGCCACCGCCAGCTACACCTTCCCCGCGCTGCCCAGGCTGACCGCGAGTGCCGGCCTGCGCCATGAACAGGCGCGGCGTTCCACCGAACAGCGTGCCGGTGCGCTGGACCTGGGCGCCGGTGGACGCGTGCTGTATCGCGATGCCGCGCTGGCGCATACCTTCTCGGCCACGCTGCCGCGGGTGTCGCTGCGCTACGACGCCACCGACGACCTGTCCTTCTACGCGGCTTCGGCCAAGGGCTACATTCCGGGCGGCTTCAATCTGGCAGCCGCACAGAGCGATGTGGTCAACGACAAGGTGCTGCGCTACGAGTCCGAACGCATGTGGAGCCATGAGCTCGGCTTCAAGATGAACCTGGCCGGCGGCCGTGGCCATATCGGCGGGGCGCTGTTCCACATCACCTCGGACAACTGGCAGGAGATCCAGGTGGCCACCGATGGCAACGGCCGCCCGATCTCGTCGGACTACGTGGGATCGGACGCCTCGATCCGGTCACGGGGTGCGGAACTGGAGGGCGTGTTCGAAGTGCTGCCGGGCTTCACCCTGATGGCCAATGTGGGCTATGTGGATGCGAAGTACACCAGGCTGTGGGTCAGCGTCGACCAGAACCTGGAAGGGAAGCGGGTCAAGCTGACCCCGCACTACACCGGCTATCTGGCCGCACGCTACCAGTTTGCGTCTGGCCTCTACGCGCGGCTGGAATCGCAGTTCACCGGCTCCAGTGCGCTGGACGAGCGCAACCGTGCATTCCAGCCGGCCGTGGCCGTGCTGGGTGCGCAGCTGGGCTACGAGAGCGGGCCGTGGAGCGCGCGGGTGTTCGTGCAGAACCTCACCAACAAGCGTCGCATCAACGGCCTGATCTTCGACAACCTGGCCTTTGGCCGCGACGGCAACTACTACGGCCCGGTGGACAGCCCGCGGATCTTTGGCGCGGAAGTGGGGTACCGCTTCTGAGGAGGTGGGGCACGCGCCGGCCAGCGGCCGGCGCTACCGGCGGTGGTGTGGTGCAGACGGGCCGCGCTTCCAACGAAGGGTAGTGCCGGCCGCTGGCCGGCATCTTCGGAACGCTACCGGTGCTGGTGCAATGCCCGCCGGTTGCCGATGTGTGCGCACGCCAGCAGCACGCCACCGCTGGCCGTCGCCACGCCGTGCCAGAGCAGTGATTCCTTCAACGGCAGGTACAGCGAGGCGGACAACAACAGGATGGCGCCGGCGCAGGCCAACTGCAGGGATCGCCAGTGACCATGCCGGTGCAATCCGGCCGTGGTACTGGCCAATGCCAGCGATGAGGCCAGCAGCGCGAACAGCCATTCCCAGCGCGACATCACCAGCAGCAACGTCATCGCCCCATGGCCGGGGTGCTGGAACGAACGCAGCGCCATCATCGCCGCCGGCACGAAGGCGAGCAGCAGGGGCAGGGCGATGCAGTGGGCGGCGCAGGCGAGGGACAGCCAGGCGCCGGCCAGATCAACGCGGGGATGCCAGCGTGCCGAAGTTGGCGACTGGGCCAGGGCCCTTGCGGGCGTCGTGGGGATGTGGTCCATAATGTTACATAGTAACAATTGGAGCCTCCCCCATGAAGCGTTCTGCTGCTCTTTTCCTGCTGCTGGCTGCCAGTGCCGCACAGGCCCATGATGTCCGCCAGCTGGGTGCGCACGTACACGGCCAGGCCACCGTTGATCTTGCGCTCGACCAGCAGACGCTGGAATTCGCCCTGCAGGCACCCGGTATCGGCATCCTTGATTTCGAACGGCCGTCGGCCAATGCGACCGAGCAGGCGGCATTGGCGCGTGCGGTTGCGCTGCTGAAGGACGGCCGCTGGGTCACCCTGCCCACCGCTGCGGGCTGCCGCCTTTCCAGCAGCGATGCCAAGGCAGAAGGTTTCGATGCGACGGCCACGCCGCCGCCGGCAGGACAGCATCGGCATGCGGGATTCAGCGCAACGCTGCAGTACCACTGCGCCAAGCCGGCCGAGCTGCGGGCCATCGTCGTACGCCTGCCTGCGCTGTTCCCGGGCCTGCACGAAGTGATCGTCAACAGCGTAACCCCCCATGGCCAGAGCCGCAGCGTGCTGACTCCGGGCAACCTGCGCGTGGTGCTGGCACCGTGAGCATGCGACCGGTGATTGCGCTGGATGATGTGCAGTTCGGCTATGGCAGGCGCCTGGTGCTGGATGTGCCGCGGCTGTGGATCGAGCAGGGCAGCAGTGTGCTGCTGCGCGGGATCAGCGGAGGTGGCAAGAGCACGCTGCTGGGGCTGCTGGCGGGGGTGCTGCTGCCCGGCAAGGGCAGCGTCGAGGTCGCCGGCCACGCGCTGCAGGCAATGCGCGGGGCAGCACGGGATCGGTTCCGTGCCGATCATCTGGGCGTGATCTTCCAGCAGTTCAACCTGCTGCCGTTCCTCAGCGTGCGCGACAACATCGCGCTGGGCCTGCGCTTCTCGCGCCTGCGCAGCGAACGCATCAGTGGTTCGGTGAATGCCGAGGTCGTGCGCCTGCTGCGCGCCCTGCAGCTGGATCCGGCGCTGATGCAGCGGCGCGCGGGTACGCTCAGTGTTGGCCAGCAACAACGCGTGGCGGCAGCACGCGCCCTGATCGGTCGGCCGGCGTTGCTGCTGGCCGATGAGCCCACCTCAGCGCTCGACCGCGACGCGGCGACCGCCTTCCTGCAGCTGATGTCCGCGCAATGCCAGGCGGCCGGCACCACAGTGCTGGTGGTCAGCCATGACGACAGCCTGCAATCGCTGTTCGACCGCACGATTGCCCTGTCCGAGATCAACCAGGCAGGTGCCGGCCATGCTTGAGCTTGCCTGGGCCAGCCTGCGCAGCCGCGCGTTGAGCGTGGGCCTGACCGTGCTGGTCATCACCCTCAGCGTGGTGCTGTTGCTGGGCGTCGAGCGTGTACGCACGCAGGCGCGCGAGGGGTTCGCCAGCACCGTGTCGGGCACCGACCTGATCGTCGGCGCGCGTTCGGGGCCGGTGAACCTGCTGCTGTACTCGGTGTTCCATATCGGTGACCCGACCAACAACGTGTCCTGGCAGTCCTACCAGGCCCTGTCCGCGATGCCGCAGGTGAAGTGGGCGGTGCCGCTGTCGCTGGGCGATTCCTGGCGCGGCTACCGCGTGGTCGGCACCAGCGGCGGCTACTTCGAGCACTACCGCTACGGCGCGGGGCATGCGCTGGCGTTTGCGCAGGGGCGGGCATTCGACGACCTGTACGACGCGGTGATCGGTGCCGAGGTGGCGCGCGCGCAGAAGGTCGGTCTTGGCGATGAGATCGTGCTCGCCCATGGCACCGGTGCGGTCACACTCGCCACGCATGCCGACAAGCCGTTCCGCGTTTCCGGCATCCTGCAGCGCACCGGCACGCCGGTCGATTCGTCACTGCTTGTCTCGCTGCCGGCCATCGAGGCCATCCACGTCGACTGGCGTTCGGGCGTGCAGCTGCGCAGCCAGAGCGTCAGTGCCGAGCAGGCGCGCCACCTCGACCTGACCCCGACCAGCATCACCGCGTTCATGCTCGGCCTGAACTCGCGCATCGCCACCTTCTCGGTACAGCGCAGGATCAACGAGTATCCCGAGGAAGCGATGCTGGCCATCCTTCCCGGCGTGACGCTGCAGCAGCTGTGGCAGTCGCTGGGCACGGCCGAGCGCGCCCTGCAGCTGATCAGCGCGATGGTGGTGCTGCTGGGCATGGTCTCGCTGGTGGCGTTGCTGGTCTCGACACTGCAGGAGCGGCGGCGCGAGATGGCGATCCTGCGTGCGACCGGCGCACGGCCGGGTTACATCGCCGGCCTGCTGGTGGTGGAAGCGGTGGCGACCAGTGCCGTGGCCTGCGTGCTGGCGTTGGCGCTGCTGGTGGCCGCCAGCATTGCCGGGCGTGGCTGGGCGCTGGCGACCTTCGGTCTGTCGATCACCCATGTGTGGCCGGATGGCCGCGAACTGGCGTGGGTGGCGGGCGTGCTGGCGATCAGCGCGGCGGCCGGGCTGGTGCCGGCGTTGCTGGCCTACCGGCGCACGCTGGCCGATGGCCTGTCACCGGGAGGCTGAGCATGCGCTGGCTGCCGATGTTGCCGCTGTTGCTGGTCCTGACCGCCTGCGAACGCCCGGTCGATACCGGCGTGCAGGCCCTGCCGCCATCGCCGGTGGTTGAGCGCGAGCGCCCCGCAGACGCCACAGAGCAGGAGCTGGATTGGCTGCAGATGATGCCGAAGGACGAGCTGGCCGCGCTGGAGCGGGGCGAGGGCCCGGAGGTGGAGCACAACGGCAACCGGCGCATGCCGCAGTTCGGCACGTTCCGCACCGTGGATACGGTGCTGCAGCGTCCGGTGCGCCTGCCCGGCTACGTGGTGCCGCTGGCCAATGCGCAGGACGGGCGCCTGACCGAATTCCTGTTCGTGCCGTATTACGGCGCCTGCATCCACGTGCCGCCACCGCCGCCGAACCAGATCGTGCACGTGGTGCTGCCACGCCCGATCGCGATGCCGGACATGTACTCGCCATTCTTCCTGGCCGGCACCCTGCGCGCCGAACGGCTGGATGACGAGCTGGCCGGCTCGGCCTACACCATGCGCGATGCGGAGCTGAGGCCGTATGAACCGTAATGTCCTGATGGGAGTGGCGTGCTGCTTGGGCTTGCTGGGGTGCACGCAGGCAGGCGGGGACGCGACGACCGTCACCGCTGCACCGGCCCCCGCGCCGGCACAGTCCGTCGCGGCTTGGCCCGTCGCGGCTGGAGCACCCATCGACCGTTGGGATGCGCTGCGGCCCGATGAGGTGACCTATCAGCGCCCACCGCCGCAGATCGGCCTGTCACGCAATGGCATGGACGGGGTGGGCGGGCTGATCGACGACACCGGCTCGGGCATGCCACCGGGACAGGAGATCGATCATTCCAGCCCGGACCGCGCCAGACAGTTCGGCTCCTCGCAGGTGGTCGATGCTGCCGATGGCCGCGCCGTGGACCTGGATGGCTACGTGGTGCCGCTGGGCACCAACGATGCCGGCCTGGTCGATGAACTGCTGTTCGTGCCGTTCTACGGTGCGTGCATCCACGTGCCACCACCGCCACCGAACCAGATCATCCACGTGACCCTGGCCACGCCCATCGCACTGGGTGACCTGTGGGATCCGTACCGGTTGGCCGGCCGCCTGCAGGTGAAGCGCTTCGATGCGGACATTGCCAGCGCGTCCTACGATGCCGCAGCGGCAACGCTGACGGCGATCCACAACTGATGCGTGCGCGCTGGACCATCGTTGCAGCAGCCTTGCTGGTGGTGGTTGCGCTGCTGGTGTGGTGGCAGCGGCAGGCTGCACCCATCGCGCCACCCGCGATCGCTTTTCCGCCGCCTTCGTCCGGTGCCCGCCAGCGCATCGAACAGCGGCTGGGTGATGACCATGCCTTTCGCAACGACGTGCTGTTCCTGCTTGCGGCGACCCTGCGCGACCGCTGCCAGCCGGCGCAGGCGGGACTGCTGGCGCGCATGGCCAATCGTGCATCGCTGCCGGTGCTGGCGGCGGTCAGTGCGGTGACCCAGCAGGATCCATCGCTGGACCGGCCGATCTACCAGTACATCCAGCACCGGGCCGATGCGACGCCGTGTGGCCAGCCGCTGCAGATGCCGTTGGCCGGTGGGCGCAGCATGGCCGTGGACATCGAGCAGTACGCGCGCACCTTCCCGGACAGCTATTTCGACCCGCAGCGCAGCAGCGAGCCGCGGGATTTCGGCGGACTGTCGCTGCAGCAACGCGCAGGGAATGCCTGCAACAGCGTGGTGTATTCGGTGTTGCCGCTGGGCGGCACCGATTGGCGGTGCAGCAGCCTGCGCGCCAATGCCCGGGCGCGGGTGCGTGGGCTGTGCGAGGGCGAACTGCGGCGCCAGCATGGGGGAACGGGCGGGGAACTGGACATGGCCGTGGGGCAGGGCATGCAGGGTGCGGTGGTGTCGGCGATTGCCGCGCTGCCGGAAGACTGCCGATAAGCGTTTACCAGTAGAGCCAGGCCATGCCTGGCTGGCGGTTCACCCAAGCAGGGCACCCCTACAAACGCTGAACCGATGGATTCCGAAGATCATAACTATACAGGACATCCGGTATAGTTATGGCCGTACTCCACCCCATCAGGTTCTCCCATGGCTTTGTCCCAGCCCCTGGCCGGTGCTCCGGCCCTGTCGCGTGCCCGTCGCTGGGCGCTGTTGTTCACCGTCGCCGCCGGTCTGTTGCTGGTCACGCTCGACAACTCCGTGCTCTACACCGCACTGCCCACCCTGACCGAGGAACTCTCGGCCAGCGCCGGCCAGGCGCTGTGGATCATCAACGCCTATCCGCTGGTGATGGCCGGCCTGCTGCTGGGTGCCGGCACGCTGGGCGACCGCATCGGTCACCGCCGCATGTTCCTGATCGGCCTGGTGGTGTTCGGCCTCGCCTCGCTGGCTGCGGCATTCGCCGACAGCGCCGCGCAGCTGATCGCTGCCCGTGCGTTCCTGGCAGTCGGTGCGGCGGCGATGATGCCGGCCACGCTGGCCCTGATCGGCCTGAGCTTCCACGAAGAGCGCGAGCGCAACATCGCCATCGCGATCTGGGGTTCGGTGGCGATCGTCGGTGCGGGTCTCGGCCCGATCATCGGCGGCTGGCTGCTGCAGCACTTCTGGTGGGGCTCGGTGTTCCTGATCAACGTGCCGGTGGTGGTGGTGGCCTTCGTCGCCACGCTGCTGCTGGCGCCGGAGGGCCAGCGCGACACGTCGCGCCCCTGGGACATGGTGTCCTCGCTGCTGGCGCTGGCCGCGCTGTCCGGCCTGGTGCTGGCGATCAAGTCGCTGATCGCTACGCCGCCGTCGTATGCCCTGGGTGCGGGCGCACTGCTGTTGGCGGTCGTTGCAGGTGCGGCGTTCGCGCGCCGCCAGCAGCAGCTGCCGTACCCGCTGCTGGACTTCGCGATCTTCCGCAATCCGGCGTTCCTGGCCGGCACGTTGTCGGCGGTGTTCACCCTGTTTGCCATGGCTGGCCTGCAGCTGGTCACCACCCAGCGCTTCCAGTTGGTGGCGGGCTTTACGCCGCTGCAGGCGGGCCTGCTGGTGTCGGTGGCGGCGCTGGGCAGCCTGCCGAGTGCACTGCTGGGCGGCAGCATCCTGCACCGGGTCGGCCTGCGCCCGCTGATCTGCGGCGGCCTGGCCGCAGGTGCGCTGGGTGTCGGCGTGGTGGCGTTCGGTTTCCCGCATGGCCTGGGTTGGGTGGTGGCTGGCATGGCCATCACCGGGTTCGGCATGGGCTCGGCCATCTCGGTGGCGTCCACTGCCATCCTCAACAACGTACCGGCGCACCGTGCGGGCATGGCCTCGTCGGTGGAAGAGGTGTCGTATGAATTCGGTGGCCTGCTGGCGGTGGCGATGCTGGGCAGCCTGAGCGCGGCGATGTATGGCGCCTTCCTGCCGGCCTCGGCCGACATGCCCGAGCTTGCCCGCGAAGGCTTCACCCAGGCGCTGCACGTGGCACGCGAAAGCGGGCAGGGCGAGTGGTTCGCACTGGCTGCGGCCGCGTATGACCGCAGCTACCAGATCGTGCTGCTGGTGATCACGGTGATGCTGGTGCTCGGCGCGACGATCATCGCGCGCCTGCTGCGTGGCCGCGTCGGCAGCCGCGAGGGCGCGGCCGATCGCGTAAAATAGGGCGATGAGAACCAGCAAGCGCGACCGCATCCTCGACGCCGCCGTCAACGTGATCAATCGTGACGGTGTGCGTGCGGTGACCTTCGAGTCGGTGGCGGCCGAGGCCAAGCTGACCCGTGGCGGCCTGCTGTATCACTTCCCGTCGCGCGAGGCACTGCTGCGCGGCATCGACGAGCACCTGGTGCAGGCCTGGGAGACGTCGATGGAATCGCTGCTGGGCAAGGGTGCGGAAGAAGCATCGGCGCTGGAGCGCTACCAGACCTTCGTGCGCGTCTCGGCACAGAGCGCTACCCGTGCCGAACTGATGTTCATGCTCGAATCGGCCGACCCTGACGCTGATGAGCGTCCTTGGGGCCCGGCGGTACGGCGTTGGGCGCCGTTGCCGCCGTCGGCCGGGCAGAATGACCCGGCCGCGCTCGACAATTTCGTGGCACGGCTGGCCGCCGATGGCCTGTGGATCTACGAGGCGATGTACGAAGGGCAGCTGGATGAAAGCGTGCGCGCCCAGGTGGCCGAACGCATCGCCGGGCTGCTGGCGAAGCCCGATGGGTCATCGCGCTAGCGGGTAGAGCCGACCGCTGGTCGGCTGTCTTGTAGAGTCGAGCCATGCTCGACTGCTCTTCGGTCAGACAACGAAATCCCGCGCTCCGCGCGATAGTCGACCAGCGGTCGACGCTACCCCTCACCCATTTTCCCGACCTGCGCTGCGCTCGCGGCCAGCCACCCCCGTGGCGAAGCCCCCAACCGCTTCCGGAACGCCTTCGACAACGACGCGGTATCGGCAAACCCCACCTCGATCGCCACCTGCTTGACCGCCACGCCCGCCCGCAGCTGCGCGCAGGCCAGGCTCAGTCGCCAGTCGAGCAGATAGCTGGCCGGCGTTGCCTGCATCACGTCCTTGAACACCGCCGCGAACGCGCTGCGTGACATGCCGGCGGTCGCGGCCATCCGTGGCAGCGTCCATTCGTCGTGCGGCGCCTGGTGCATCGCCACCAGCGTGCGTGCCAGCCGCGCGTCGGACAGCCCGCGCATCAGCCCATGGCTGACGCCTGCTGCATCCGGATGGTCCACCACCCAGCGCAGGACCTGGATCAGCGCCACCTCGAACAGGCGGTTGGTCAGCAGCCGTGACCCGCAGCGCTGGCGGTCGGCCTCGGTGAACAGCAGGTGCAGGGTGTCGTCCAGTTCGGTGATCGCGGCCAGCGGCACCACCATCACCGGCGGCAGCGACTGCACGATCGGATTGCGCGCGCCGCCATCGAAGTCCAGCGTCGCGCAGGTGAAGTCCGGACCCTCCAGTGGGGCATTGAAGAACACGTGGTGTAGCGGCTGCGGGTACAGCAGCAGGCTGGGGGTGTCGATCTTCAACCGTGGCAGCGCGGTATCGCCATCGGGATGGCGCACCTCCATTTCACCCCGGCGCAGGATGTGCAGGAACGCGCGCCCGGGTTGCGGCTCGAACACCTGCCGTCCACACAGCGGACCGCTGTGGAACAGCGCGGCCTGCACCCGGAAGCGTTCCAGCAGGGAGGAGAGGCGATCGGGTGCGGACGTGTCGAGGGGAAGGTTCATGGACGTATGGACAACATATCCGGCTTATTAAGTGCGATGGGTCCAGTGAGTCTACCTAGGATGAGCGGGTCGTCCAATCCCGGGCGCTTTCCCAAGGAGATCCACCATGTCCCGTGTCCCCCTGATCGATGCCGCCAACACCACCGCCGACCGCCAGGCCCTGCTGGGCCAGGTCCACGCCGCGTTCGGCGCCACCCCGGCCATGTTCCGCGCCGTGGCCAATTCGCCGGCCGCCCTGCAGAGCATGTGGGGTTCGTTCGGCGCACTGGGCGGCGGTCGCCTGTCGCCGCTGCTGGGCGAGCAGATCGCCGTGGCCATCGCCAACCGCAATGCCTGCGAGTACTGCCTGGCCGCGCACACGGCATTGGGCCGCAAGGCCGGCGCCAGCAGCGAGCAGATGGCCGCCGCGCAGATCGGCCAGTCCAGCGATCCGGCCACGTCGGCGGCGCTCGACTTCGCGCTGAAGGTGGTCGAGGAGCGTGCGCAGATCGCCGACGGCGACGTGCAGGCGCTGCGTGCGGCGGGCTTCGATGATGAGCAGATCGTGGAGATCCTCGCGCATGTGGCGCTCAACCTGTTCACCAACTACGTCAACGTTGCGTTCGACGTGCCGGTGGACTTCCCGAAGGTGGCGCTGCGCTGAGGTGTATCAGGCCGGGGCGCCTTGCTCCCGGCCGTTCTCAGTTGTCGTGGCTGTCGTCCGGCCGAAGCCGTTCGGGATGGGTATACACATTGAACCCGCTCTCCCGCGCGAACCCGACCAGGCACAGGCCGGCGCTGCGGGCCAGGTCGATCGCCAGCGCGGTCGGCGCCGACACTGCGGCCAGCACGCTGGCGCCGGCGCGCACCGCCTTGCTGACCATTTCGTAGCTGGCGCGGCTGGAAATCACCAGCAGGCCGCCTTCAATGGCGTGTTCGTTGTGGTGCAGCGCGCCGATCAGCTTGTCCAGCGCATTGTGACGACCGACATCCTCGCGCACCCAGCCGATGCGGCCGCTGGCATCGGCCCAGGCCGCGGCATGGGTCGAACCGCTCACCGCATTCATCGGCTGGTGCTGCGCCAAGGTGGCCAGCGCCCGCTGCAGGGCGGCCGGCGGGTAACTGCGTCGCTCGCGGATCTGCGGCAAAGGGCGGAGTACTTCTTCCAGCTGGCGCGTGCCACACAGGCCACAGCCACCGCGTCCCGGCAGCAGGCGCCCATTGGCCGGGTCGAGGTCGGCGCCGGGCGCCTCGTCGGCCACGGTCATCTGTAGTTCGATGCCTTCCAGCTGCGGGCGGACGTCGATCGACAGCAACTGTGCCGGGGTGTCGATCAGCCCTTCGCTGAGCGAAAAACCGAGTGCGAAATCTTCCAGGTCACACGGGGTGGCCATCATCACCGCGAAGGCAGCGCCGTTGTAGCGCAGCGCCACCGGTACTTCTTCGGCCACCACATCGACCTGCTGCTGGTGCCCCTCGTTGCGCCAGCGCTGCAACGGGCGCTGGGCCGTGCCGGCAGGCGGGGTATGCGGCGGGATCGAATCAGGCATGCAACGCGTCCGGACAGGGGAGAAACGCGGGCGGGCCACCGCCTGCGGTTTCGAGAATAGCGCAGTGGTCGCTCGCAGACGCGGCTGTAACCGTTGCCATGGCAGGGTGTGCTGAAAACAGCCTGTCCCCTCTGGCGAAGCGCCGTGGGCCGTGCTTGACTGTGCGGCTGGTCGTGCTACTGAATGCACCGCCGGACCGCATTGTGCCGTTCGTTGCTGCGTTCCTCCCGCCAGGTTCCCGAACATGTCCGAGCAGAAGCCGCCGCGTTACAAGCCCTACAACCAGCCCGCCGGTGGCTGGGGTGCCGCCGGCGCCACCGCCAAGGTACTGCTGCAGCAGAGCGTGATCGGCAAGGGGTCGAAGGCATTGCTGGCGATGAACCAGCCCGGCGGCTTCAAGTGCCCGAGCTGCGCGTTCCCTGATGCCGACGAACGCAAGAAGCTGGAATTCTGCGAGAACGGCGCCAAGGCGCTGGCTTGGGAAGCCACCCAGTTCCGCGCCGGTCGTGAGCTGTTCGCCCAGCACACCGTCACCGAACTGATGGCGCAGACCGATTACTGGCTGGAGATGCAAGGCCGGCTGACCGAGCCGATGCGTTACGACGCGGCGACCGACCATTACGTGCCGTGCAGCTGGGACGAGGCCTTCGCGCTGATCGGCCGCCACCTGCAGGCGCTGGACAGCCCACACCAGGCCGAGTTCTACACCTCCGGTCGCACGCCCAACGAAGCCGCGTTCCTGTACTCGATCTTCGTGCGTGAGTTCGGCACCAACAACTTCCCGGACTGCTCGAACATGTGCCACGAGCCGACCAGTCGCGGCCTGCCGCCGGCCATCGGCGTGGGCAAGGGCACCATCGTGCTGCAGGATTTCGAGCATGCCGAGGCGATCTTCGTGATCGGCCAGAACACCGGCACCAATTCGCCGCGGATGATGAGCAACCTGGTCGAGGCGCGCAAACGCGGCATCCCGATCGTGGCGGTCAATCCGATGCCCGAGCGCGCGCTGATCCGTTTCGCCGAACCGCAGGACGTGGTGCAGATGGCCACGTTCGGTTCGACCGAGATCACCAGCGAGTTCGTGCACATCCGCATCGGCGGCGACCTGGCCCTGATCAAGGGCATGATGAAGGTGATGTTCGAGCGCGAAGCGCAGGGCGAGCGTGTGCTCGACCACGACTTCCTGGCCGAACACACCGTGGGCCTGGAGGCGCTGCGCGAGGACGTGCTGGCGCAGGACTGGGACCAGATCGTGCAGGTGTCCGGCATTTCGCAGGCGCAGATCCGCCGGTGTGCGGAGATCTACATCCGTTCCAAGGCCACCGTGATCTGCTACGGCATGGGCCTGACCCAGCACCAGTACGGCTCGCGCCTGCTGCAGCAGGTGGCCAACCTGCTGATGCTGCGCGGCAACTTCGGCAAGCCCGGCGCCGGCATCGGGCCGATCCGTGGGCATTCCAATGTGCAGGGCGACCGCACCGTCGGCATCGACGAGAAGCCCAAACCGGCCTACCTGGACCGCGTGCAGCAGGTGTTCGGCTTCGATCCGCCACGGGAGCACGGCCACCACGTGGTCGAATCGATCGAAGCAATGCTGGACGGCAGCGCCAAGGTGTTCATCGGCCTGGGCGGCAACTTCATCCATGCGGTGCCCGACACGCCGCGCGCGTACGAGGCGATGCGCGGCCTGGAGCTGACGGTCGGCATCGCCACCAAGCTCAACCGCGGGCATCTTGTTCATGGACGCGATGCGCTGATCCTGCCGGTGGTGGCGCGCTCGGAGCGCATCGTTACGCCGGCCGGCGAGCAGTTCGTCACCATCGAAGACGCGATGTCCAATGTGACTGCCTCGCGCGGTGTGCTGGAACCGGTCAGTGCGGAGGTATTGCCCGAGGTCGAAATCGTCTGCCGCATGGCGATGGCCACGCTGCCGCACAGCAGGGTCGACTGGGCCGGGTGCATGCATGACTACACACCCATCCGCGAACTGATCGCCGCCGTGTACCCGGAGATCTACACCGGCTTCAACGAGCGCATCCAGCAGCCGCACGGCTTCCATCTGGACATTCCGCCGCGCCGCCGGGTGTGGCCCACGCCGAACGGCAAGGCCAACATCCTGGTGATGCCCGGCCTGGACGTGGACGATCCGGTGCACGACCCGGACATGCTGCGGCTGGCCACGGTGCGCTCGCACGATCAGTACAACACCACCATCTACAGCTACAACGACCGCTATCGTGGCGTCTACAACGATCGCATGGTGTTGTTCATGAACATCGAGGACCGGCTGGCGCGCGGGCTGGAGAAAGAAGCGCTGGTCAGCCTGGAGACGATCAGTGGCGATGGCGTTCAGCGGCGCATCGAGGGCCTGACCGTACTGGACTACCCGATGCCGCGCGGCGCGCTGGCCGGTTACTACCCGGAACTGAACCCGTTGCTGCCGCTGGACTACTACGACCGGATCAGCGGCACGCCCGCGGCCAAGTCGATCCCGGTGCGGATGAGCGCGATGGTGGCGGCGATTGCGTGACGCGCGCATCGGCTATCATCAACGGGTGAACCTGCCTGGCCTGCTGCTGCGATGGATGTTGCTTGTTGCCCTGGTGCTGAACGCACCGGCGCTGGCGCTTGCCTCCTCGCCGTACACCATGGCGCCCGATGCGGATCACTGCGCCGCTCCGCATTCCGCTGCCATGCCCGGATGCTGCGACGAGGCAGCATCAACGGTCTGCCAGAGTGGTGAGTGCGAATGCCCCCCGGCCTGTCTCGGCATGTTGGCCGCTCTGAGCGGAACGCCGGCGTCGCCCTGGCGTGAGGCGCCTTTGCCAGCCAGCGCCCAGCAACGCGCATCGCCGCCAATGCCGGACCCGTTGCGGCCGCCCATCGGTTGATTCCCTGCGGGCGTGCTGCGTCCGCCACGAAGTGCTCGACTATTCTCGACTCTGCCTGCGTCTTCAAGGTGCGGGCGGCGGGCGGCATCGCCCGCCTCTGCAAAGGAATCACTCAATGAACCGTTCTCTCTCCCTCGGCCTGCTGCTGGGCACCGTAATGGCTACGACCGCCTGCGCGCGCGCTGCCGAAGAATCCACCGCCGCACCGGTCGCCAGCGAGGCACCGGCGGCGCCCATCAAGGCCAGCCCGGCCAGGCTGGACCCGGCACTGCCCATCGCCATCGTGCACAAGACCGCCAGCTGTGGCTGCTGTGGCATCTGGGTCGATCATCTGAAGGCTGCCGGCTTCCAGGTGGATGTGCGCGACACCGATGACATGAACCCGATCAAGGTTCGCCTCGGCGTGCCGGTCGGCAAGGCGTCCTGCCATACCGCCGAGATCGGTGGCTATGTGGTCGAGGGCCATATTCCGGCCGGGGACATCAAGCGCCTGCTGGCCGAACGCCCGGCCGCGCGCGGGCTGGTGCTGCCCGGCATGCCGGCCGGTTCGCCGGGCATGGAAATGCCGGATGGCTACGTGCAGCCGTATACCGTTGAATTGGTGCGCAACGATGGCACCACCGAGCCGTTTGCCCAGCACGGGCAGGGCGGCTGATAGGCGACGGTGCCGGTCGTCCTGACCGGCACCCTTCGGTGCGCCCCGTGTAGAGCCGAGCCCACGCTCGGCTGCTCTTTGTAGAGTCGAGCCATGCTCGACTGCTCTGCTCGACGCTACAGAATCAGCGGGCCCCGGCGACTTCCTTGGCCAGCTGCGCGTCGAACTTCTGTTCGGCCGCATCCGCGTAGGCCTTGCAGGTCAGTGCCTTGGCACCGGCCCGGGCACCCGCAGCATAGTCCCAGTTGCTGGCACCGGGATGCGGTGTCAGCAACACATCGCAGGGCAGCGCCCGCACCGTGGCGAAGCTGCGCTTGTAGTCCTCGATAAGGCGCGGATAGCGCGTATTGCCCTGCAGCTTGTAACCCGGTGCACTCAGGCTGTCGGCGTAGGCGATGCGCACCGGCTTGCCATCGCGGGTATCGGTCCAGGTCCAGGCGGTGCTGCCCGGGGTGTGGCCGGGCATGAAGTGCGCGGTGAACGTGATGCCGCCCACCGTGACCACCTCGCCATCCATGATGATGCGGTCGACATTGGCTGGCGGATAAGTGATGTCATCACCGAAGTGCAGGTCGTTGCTGCCGCCGCGTGCGAGCAGCACCGCTGATTCGGCGTTGGCCGCTACTTTCGCACCGGTACGGCGCTTCAGCTCCGCCACCGGCCCGGCATGGTCGGCGTGTGCGTGGCTGAGCAGGATCAAGCGCAGGTCCTGCGGCGCCACGCCGCGCACCTTCATGTTGCTGATGAGGTGGCTGGCCATCTGCGGCATGCCGCCGTCGAGCAGCACCGCGCCGTCGGCGGTCTGCACCAGCAGCGCGGTCAGGTTCTCGGTGCCGATCTGCCAGGTGTGGTCGGCAATCTGCAGCGGTGCCATCGGCTGCAGCCACGAGGCGTCCACGGTGTAGGCCTGCAGCTGCGGCAGGGGTGCTTCGGTGGCGCTCGCGTGTGTCATTGGGAGTACGGCGACAAGGGCGAGGGCGAGCAGGCGCAGGTTCATTTCAAGATGATGTTGAAAAGTTGGAGCGAGGCTAGCACGCTGCCTTTTACCGGCGAAGCGATGATTCCTCGCCACTGCCATGAGTGTCATTGATGGCTCGATTGGCCGGATCGCTGAACGGGGAGCTGCTAGGATTCCGATCAGGCATCCATCACGCTGACGGACAAGGGCCGCAAGGAGGCTGTCATGCCAAAGTATGTTCTGGACCGGAATGCGGTCATCGAAATTGAGAGGGTAAACGCTGGCAACTGGTCGCCAATGGGCGCCAAGCTGCGTGAAATCGACAAGCGGAAGAACTTCGCAAGCTGCCTGTTGTCTGTTCTCGAGACCGGTAGGAGCGCGTCCCGTGATTCTGCTGCGGTGATTGAGAGCATCACGCGCGAGGAGGCTGTCATGCGAACGTTCTTCCGCAAGGCACGTACTGACTCGGGGTATCTCTTCGCCAACCAGCATGTCCTTTCGGGCAGGTTCCTGGAATCACTGACGCAGAACCAGGCGCAGGATCTTCAGTTCATTGCTTCGGCACAGCAGCTGCTGGCCAAGCAGACCGCAGGCGACGTGGTCCGTAAGGAGTTCAATCGTGTCGTCGAGTTCGTGAGGGACGCTGGCAGGATGCTCCAGGATCCCCTCTCACTTGTCGTGCTGGCATGCCCACTGGGCAGCGAGAGAGCACGGGGGCTGCTGAAACCAAGTGAAGAGACAGACGACAAGGCTGCATTCAATGCATTGGCCGATGTGGAAAAGATCAAACTCGTCAACTATATCGAGGCATTGATGAGAGAGCATGGCGAGCGCAGCGAGCTGCGTCTGTTTAGCGAGGACAGGGGGCTGGTGGGAATGAAGGCTGCCATTGTCGTCACGCACTCTGGGACGATTCAGAACTCGGTGCTGGGTCATGAGGTCGGATACTGCTTCAATCCCGAAAAGTATCTTGTAGCGATGCCGTTCCTTGAAAACCGACCCAAGATCAGTGGCGAGGTGCGGGCGAAGCTGTTCGGCCAGTGCTGAGGCCGTTGGCGGTTCGGCGCATGCGCAGCAGCCCCACGAAAGGGCTGCTGCAGCGACGGTTTAGTACCGGTACTGCCACCCCAGTGTCAGCACCCGGCCGCGCCCGGAGAAGTAACTCGGGTTCGACGGTGTGGTCTGCGAGTAGTAGCTGATGTACTGCCTGTTGGCCAGGTTCTGCACGCCCAGCGTGAAGGCATGCTTGTCCAGCGCATAGCGCGCGACCAGATCCACGGTGGTATAGCCCTTGAACTCGGCCACCCGCGCGCCCTGCAGGTCGAAGTCGCGGTCGAAGGCGTGGCTGGCCTGCAGACGGGTGCTCAGCTGCGGGGTCCAGTTCTGCTCCCAGAACGCGGTCAGCCGGTTCGGCGCGATGTTGACGCCGGCCAGGTCGCTGTCCAGCTGGCCATCGACATTGGCATCGTAGCGGCCGTTGGCGCGCGCATAGCCCAGGCCAAGGCGGCTCCCACCCAGCCGCAGGCGCAGGCTGCTTTCGAAACCCTCAACGCGTGTGGCCTGGCGCTGCACGTTGTAGGCATCGATGCCTGCGTCGTAGACCAGCACCGAGCCGAGCTTCGATTCAGAGGTGTAGTACGCGATATCACCACTGAAGCGGCCATCGTCGTACTCCAGGCCGATCTCTCGGTTGTCCGACACCACCGGTGACAGGTCCACCAGGCTTTCCACGCGCTGGCCGTCCCGGTTGATCGCGCGCAGCACACGGCCGACATCGGCCACGGTGTAGCCCTCCGAGTACGAGGCATAGGCATTGAGGCGATCGTTGATGTACCAGACCGCGCCGAAGTTGGGCAGGGTCTCGCTCATGGTCGGCTTGCCGCCAGCCACCTTGCGTGCGCCGTAGCGGGGCAGGGTGGTGTAGTCGCCTACTTCCAGCTCGCCCTTTTCGTAGCGCAGGCCGCCGGACAGCATCAGGTGGTCGGTCGGCCACCAGTGCAGCTGCAGCAGCGGCGACAGGCTCTGGTAGGTGGTCAACGGCACCCAGTTCATGCCGCTGGCCAGCAGGACCTGGTGGGTGCGGTCACGCAGGCCGTCCAGGCCCAGGGTCACGTCCAGCGTGGTGCCGGCGATGCGGCTCCAGCTCTGGGTGAGCTTGAAGCCACGCTTGTCCGATTCGTTCTGGGTCTGGTCCCAGGCGGCATTGGCGCCGGTGTTGCCCCACGGGTCCCACTGGCTGGCGCCGTAGCGGCCTTCGAAGTCGACCGCGAAGGCCTGGGCCTGGAAGCGGCCACCGAGCAGATCGGCAGCGCTGTAGTCCATGGTCAGCGAGCGCGAGCGGTTCATCGGCGGGTCCAGAGGGGTATCGCCGGGCACCGAAAGGGTCGGGCGACCGGTGCGGTAGTCACCGTTCACCGCCAGGTAGTTGTCCAGCCCGCGCAGCTCGTAGCGGTTGGCCATCAGCTGCAGGCGATGGCCCTCGGCAATGTTCCAGCCGAGCTTGGCGAACACGTTCGACGAGGTCGAATCCATCAGTTCGCCCTGCGCGTTGGTGCCGATCGAGCGCCCCTCGCCGTCATGGAACAGGCCCTGGCGCTCGTAGGCCAGGCCGGCCACCAGGTCGAACTGCTCGCCGCGCATGCCCACCAGCGCCGAAGCGCGCTGGCCGTTGTCGTCGTGGCGGCGGGGCAGGGCGGCGCTGTAGCTGAGGTTGCTGTCGAACAGGAACGCCCCGGGTTCGCTGGGCGCGCTGCGGGTGATGATGTTGACGATGCCGCCGGTACCGCCAATGCCCTGCAGGGCGTTGGCACCGTGGATGACTTCGATGCGTTCGATCATCGCCGCATCGATGGTGTGCGAGTCACGCGAGCCATCGCGCAGCGGCGTGGACTGCGGCACGCCGTCGACCATGTACAGGATGCCGCGGCCGCGCATGGTTTCGCCGTAGTTGGACATCTTCTCGCGGGCAGGCGCAAACGCCGGGATCTGTGACGAGAGCACGCGCGAGACATCCGAGCCCAGCGCCAGCTGCTGGGCGATGTCCTCGCGGGTCAGCACGGTGATGGTGTTGGGCATGGCGGTCTCGCCCTGCGGCATGCGTGCGGTGGACGCCGATACCGTGACGCGGGCCAGGGAGGTGGCCGCGGCCTGCGGCGCGGGGCGCGCAGGCGCGGTGGCCTTGGCCGGTGCCGGTGCAGTGGCCGCCACGCTCAGCACGTAGACGCCCGGCGAGCGTTCCTGCAGTGCCAGGCCCTGGCCGGCCAGCAGGCGCTGCAGCGCCTCGCGCGGGGTGTAACGGCCGTCCAGTGCCGGTGCGTTGCGCCCGCCTACGCTTTCCGCGGCGAACAGCAGCTGGATGCCACTCTGCCGGGCCAACGCGTTGAGCGAGGCCGGCAGGGAGCCTGCGGGCAGGTGGAATTCCACGGCGGCCGGTGCCGATGTCTGGGCGGCGGCGGGCAGTGCCACGCACAGGCAGGCGGCAAGCAGGGTGGGGGCCAACCGGCGCAATGCGGCAGGCGGGACGGGGCGGGTCATGTGGAGGTCCTTCGGAGGGGTTCAGACACCTGCCGGATGGGAGGGCGCACAACCCACCCTCGCAACGGCGATCAATCGCGGGCGCGCAGGTGCAGGCTGCCGTCGGCGGCGGTCTGCAGCTGCACCGGCAGGATGTCCGGCAGCAGTGCCACGGCGGTCTCGGCGCGATCGGCATCGAACACGCCCGAGACCAGCAGCGGGCCCAGCCCCGGGTCATCCAGCACGATCGGGCGGTCGTGGTAGCGCTGCAGGATGCGCAGCACCTCCGACAGCGGCAGCCGATCGAACTGCAGCCGGCCGTGGGTCCAGTCGGCCCGCTCCGGGCTGACCGCTTCGGGGGGCGACAGCGATCCTGCCTGGGCCAGCAGGCGCTGGCCCGGCTTCAGCCGTTGCTCGGCCTCGCTGCCGTCGACGCGCACGCCCACCTCGCCGCGCCACAGGGTCACCTCGCTCAGATCACCCTGGCGGTCCACGTCGAACACGGTGCCGTAGTTGCGTACATGCACCGGACCGGCATCGACCTGGAAGCGGCGCCAGGCCGAGTGCTGCACCTCGAAGCGCGCCTGGCCGCGCACCAGCAGCACCTGCCGCGAGCGCAGATGGCGGCGCACCTGCAGGCGGGTACCGGCATCGAGCAGCACCTGGCTGCCGTCGGGCAGGGTGACGTTGCGGCGTTCGCCGACAGCGGTCTGGTAATCGCGTACCTGCCAGGCCGGGTCGGCCGCCAGCAGGGTGCCGCCGGCCACCAGCAGCAGCGCCAGCACGGCCTTGGCGGGGCCAACGCTGCGCCGACGCTGCAGTGCCTCAGGGCTGGGCAGCGGGAAGCGTTGCTTCAAGGCATCGCGGTGCTGCTCCAGTACCTGCTCGGTGGAGGTGGATGGCGGTGGCGGTTCGGAAGGGGCGGGCGTGCGGCTCATTGCAGCCCCGCGTGCAGGCGGCAGTCGGCCATCGCCAGGCGCAGGTGACGCTCCACGGCCTTCAGGCCGATGCCCATGCGCTGCGCGACCTCCGCCTGTGGCAGCTCGTGGATCTTGTGCAGGATGAAGACCTGCTGGCGCCGGCAGGGCATCCGCTCGATGGTGACGCTCAAGTGCTCAAGCGCGTGCATGCCCTGCGCCTGCTGCTCGGGCCCGGGGCGCGGGCAGGCGCCCTCGGGCAGTTCGGCGCGCGGCTCGACCCAGTGCCGGCGCAGGTCTTCGGCGCGGCAGCGGTCCACCGCCGCGTCGTGGGCGATCCGGCGCAGCAGCGCGATCGGTTGCCGTGCGTCATGGGCGGGCGGTCGCTCCAGCAGGCGCACGCAGACATCGTGGACCACTTCGCGGGCCAGCCCGGGCGAGCGGAAGCGGCGACGCAGGTAATCCACCAGTTCCTCGTAGTGGCGCACCAGCGAAGACACCAGCGGCAGTGCAGGCGGGTGGGGTGAAGGCAGCTGGGACATCCGGACCGGCAGCAAGGACGAAGGGCGGGCGCGGGGAGGGTATCCCTGCGCGATGACGCAATACTAATGGGAACCGTTCGCGTTTGTCATGCGCGGCCGGCCACGCCGATTGTTCGCGGCGGCTGGAAAGTGAAACCACGATCATCGGCTGGAGCGCAGAATCGGCCCGGGCTAGCCTGCCTGGGACTTCAAGGAGATCGACGGATGCATGTGATTCTGGTGATCACCGCAGGCGTGCTGCTGCTGGGGGTGTTCCTGTTGTTCGGCCATCTCTGGAGCGTGGGCACCTCGCAGCTGCCCACGGCGCTGATCGCATTCATCGCCACCTGGCTGCTGGTGGCCGTGGCCAACATGTGGGTGGGGGTCAGCAAGGCCGGTTACGCGGTACGCGAGGAGCTGCCGATCCTGCTGCTGGTATTCGCCGTGCCGGCGCTGCTGGCCGGCTTCCTGTACTGGCGCCTGGCGCGCTGAAGGAGTTCCATGAGTACCCGACTGCGCCTGCCCGCGCTGCGCCACCGCGATGGCCATCATGCCCGCGTGACCTACGAAGAACTGTTCTTCGACCTGGTCTACGTGTTCGCGGTCACCCAGCTCAGCCATCACCTGCTGCACCACCTGGACCTGGCCGGCGTGCTGCAGACGCTGGTGCTGTGGTTCGCGGTCTGGCTCGGCTGGCAGTACGCCTGCTGGGTCAGCAACTGGTTCGACCCACAGGCGCCGCGCATCCGGGGCCTGTTGTTCGCGACCATGCTGCTGGCGTTGTTGATGTCCTCGTCCATTCCCGAGGCATTCGCCGACCGCGCATGGATGTTCGCCGGGGCCTACGCCACGATGCAGGTGGGGCGAACCGCGTTCGTGCTGCTGGAGGTCGGCCGCAACCATCCGTTGGCGCCGAATTTCCGCCGCATGCTGGCCTGGGTCAGCGTCGCGGCCTGCTTCTGGCTGGCCGGCGCAGCGGCCGAGGGCAACCTGCGGCTGGCACTGTGGGCGGTGGCGGTGGCCTGCGAGTACATCTCGCCGATGTTCGGCTTCGCGTTCCCGGGCATGGGGCGTTCGCACACCCGCGACTGGACCATCGAGGGCGGTCACCTGGCCGAACGTTGCCAGCTGTTCGTCATCGTCGCGCTGGGCGAGACGTTGCTGGCCACCGGTGGCGTGCTCAGCGAGGTCGAGCACTGGAGCCTGCAGGTGGTATCCGCGGTGCTTGCCACCTTCGCTGGCACGATTGCGATGTGGTGGCTGTACTTCGGCATCTCCAGCCGTGATGCCACAGAGGCCATCACTCACGCCGAAGACCCCGGACGGATGGGCGCCAACTTCCATTACGTGCACGCGCTGCTGATCGCCGGCATCATCGCCACCGCAGTGGGCAACGATCTGGTCATGGACCACCCGGCGGCGGCCGTCACCACGGTGTACGCCACCGTGATGGTGGCGGGACCGCTGATCTATCTGCTGGGCAGCGCCCTGTACAAGCGCGTGGTCTATGGGCACGCGCCGCGCTCGCATCTGCTGGGCGCCGCCGCGCTGCTGGTGCTGGGCCTGGCGTTGCCATGGATGCACCTGCTGGCCGCCGGCTGGCTGACCAGCCTGGTGCTGCTGGGCGTTGGACTGCTGGACACGCGGCTGAAGCGGCGCACCCGGCAGCTGCAGGGCTAGAACCCGCCGCCGGTCTTGAAGCCACCGCCACCGCTGATGCCGCCGCCGCTGTGGAAGCTGCTGCCGCTGGAACTGGAGCTTGAACTCGAGCTGGAACTGGAACTTGAACGAGAGCTTGAACTGCTGGATCCACCCGCAAGCAGGTCGAACAGGCTGCCAGAGGAGCGGGTGGTGCTTCGGCTGCTGGTGGTGCTGAAGAAGGACGCGGCGACGGTGGCCGGGGCGGCGGCCCGGTAGCTCGGTGCCTCGTACGCCTGGCGCTCGATATCCGCAGCGGCCTGGTAGCTCCTGCGCGCAGCCTGCAGGCTGTCCAGGCGCTTCTTCAGCACGGCCATTTCGCGGGTGTGCTCGCCCACCATGCCATCGATCTCGCCCAGGCGAAGGCGACTGCGATGGATACGTTCGAGCACGGCATCGTCCTCGCCGGAGGCGGTGGCGGCGACGCGCCGGTACAGGTCGTCCATGCTCTTGGCCGACAGCGTGCGCGCCAGGGCGGTGAGCAGGGCGCCGCCTTCGGCATCGGTCCAGCTGCGGAAACCATCGATCTGTGCCTGCTTGGCATCCACGGTCTGCCGATGCAGCTGCTCGGCCAACAGCGCCTGCGCCACTGCGCTCTGCGCCGTCTGCAACTGCTGGCGCAGCGGGTCGCCACCGGCGGCGGCGAGGGCGGCGTCGCGGGCCTGCTGCACCGGCTGGCGGGCCGCGTCGACGTCGGCACGGGCCCGGCCGGCATGTTCCTGCAGATAGGGCGGAAGCTCGACCAGGGTGGCGTACTCGCGACGGGCACGGTCGAAGCCGCACAGCTCGGCCAGCCAGCCATCGACCGTGCGCACCAGCGGCCAGCCGCGATAGGCCGCGCTGCCGAAGCTGCGACGGTGCAGGTACATGAAGATCGGGTCGGCCTGATAGGCGCCGGCCTTGGCGTCATGCTCCGACTGCGCAGAGGCGGCCATGCGTTCCACTGTGTCGGCGCGCGCCTCGGCCAGCTGCAGGTCGTCCTGCAGCACCCTGTAGCTGGGCTCCGCTTCCAGCGTGGTGTCCACCTGGTTCTGCAGGGCCTGCCACTGGCCGCCGGCGGCGTCGCGTGTGGCAACGGCCTCCTGCGAGCGCTGCTGCAGTGACTGTTCGATGTCCAGCAGCGCCTGCAGCTCGTCGGCCAGCACCGCCGCTTTGCGATCGCGGCGCTGCAGGTCGGCGCTGGACTGTTGCAGCAGGTCCCTGGCCACCATCGGCGGCGAATCAGTGGCCGCCTCGGCCTGCAGGCGGGCCAGTGCATTGAAGTCCTCGCGGACCCGGCCGTGCAGCGCTTCCTGTTCCTTGATCAGTTCCCGGCACTGGTCGCCATGCGTGGCCAGTTGTGCCTGCACCTGGCCGATATCGGTTTCGACATCGGCAATCGCGTCGTTCAGATCTCTCATGTCAGTTCCTTACCCATCACCATTCGGTGATGTAGCCGCCGGTGGTGGGCATGCGGAAACGCGGCGACAGGCTGCCGCGCGGCTTGCTGCCGATCTGGTCGTCCTCGATGATGCCGTTGTCCTGCTTGTCCGCGGCAACCCGGTTGTAGGTTGCCTCCGGCACGCGCACGGCGAACAGCGAGGCCCATTCGTCCTTGCCGGTTTCCTCATTGCGGATCAGCAGTTCGGTGGCCTTGCCAGCCTCGTCCAGTGCTTCGGTCACCAGGTAGTAATTGCGGCCACCGTTGGCCTTTTCGTTGTAGCGCCAGACGCCGGTGCGCTCATCGTCGCGATTGACGATGCGGTAGACCAGGGTCTGCGACAGCAACGCCACCAGCTGGGCGACCTCGTCCATCGCCGGCCCGGCCTCGGCCAGTGTCTCGACGCGGATCAGCTGGGCGGCCTGGTCCAGCGCACGTTCCAGCCGTTTGCGGTCCTCGCCAGCAACGCCCGTGGCCAGGCCGTCGGCCTTGAGCTGGGCCAACCGTTCGTTGAGCGCGGCCAGTTTGTCGGCACTGCCGATGAGGTCCTTCAGGGTGGTCACCGCCTGGCCGGCTGCGGCCATGTCCCCGGCGCGAAGTGCGACGTCGCCGCCGGTGTAGGCGCGTGCCCGTACCTTCTCGGCGTCCGGTGTGAGGCGTGCTGCTTTTGCGGCCGCATTGGTGGTGTCCAGCAGTTCGCTGGCGTCGATGGCCTGGCCGAGGGTGGTCACCCGCTCGGTCAGCGTGGGCAGGGTTTCCCTGGCCTGCGCCAGCAGTTGCGCGGCGGCCAGCCTGTGCTGTTCCACCTGGGCTGCTGCCTGTTCGCCGGTGGCGCTGCCGCCGCTGCTGATACGCGTGAGCTTGTCCTTGCGGATCAGGGTGGGCAGGTCCGCCATGGCGGCGGGCACGCCGGCGAAGCGCCGCTGTGCTTCGGCCAGCGCGGCCTGCGCGCCTTCGGTCAGCGGCTGCAGGCGCTCACCGCTGGCCGTGGCACGTGGCAGCAGCCCCTGCAGGGCCTGTTCCTGCCCGGCCAGAAGGGCGCGCGCTGCGGCAGCCTCCTGTTGCTGCGCGGCCACCTTGTCGTTCAGCACCTGCACGTTCTTCTGCACGTTGCTCTCATGCACGAATGCACCGAAGCTGCGCGCCATCACCAGCAGCATGCCGAGCACCAGCAGCAGGAACGCCGCCAGCAGCGCCCACTTCAACAGGCGGGCCCGATCGATCCAGCGCCGCGCCAGCCAGGCCTTCCAGCCACGCGGCGCGGCATAGAGGTAGCGCTGCTCACGCTGGGCCTGGATGCCGGCCTCGAGGATCTCGTCGGAGACCTCGATGCCCTGCGAGCGGTACAGCTCAAGCAGGCGCTGCTTCAGCGTCGCCTTGTCATGGCCGCTGTCGGCCAGCGCCTTCATTTCGGCATTGCGGTAGCGCAGCTGGTCGACCACATCCATGGTCAGCAGCGCATCCTGCAGCTCGGCAGGGGCCATCGTCGCACTCACCTCAGCGCGACTCCGGGCTCGGCGGTGCCTGCAGCAGTGCGGCGAAACGCTGCTTGCCCTGTTCGACATACTCGGCGATCTCGGCCGAATCACGGGTGGCCTGGCCGCGCAGCTGCTCGATCTCCTGCAGCGAGGTTTCCTGGAAGCGCACCACCGCATCGACCAGCTTGCGCACCGAATCGACGCCGATGGTGGCGCCGTAGCCGGCCTTCAGGCCCTCGTGCAGTACTTCATCGCCGATGTTGGCCACCGCTTCCAGGCCCTTGGAAGTGCCCTCGGTCATTGCATTGAGCGCCTGGGTGGACTCGTGCAGGCCCATCTGCGTGGTGAAGGCCAGGTTCAAGGCGGTGAAGCTGGTTTCATTGGTGGAGAAGAACACCACCGAGCGCTCGTTGACGCGGCGCTTGACCTCGTGCGACTGGTGCACGCGCAGCATGATCGCCTCGGAGGTGGCGTAGTTCACCTGCAGGTTCTCGGCCAGGTCCTTGGCCAGCTGGTAGCGCGACTCCTCGGCCTGGTTGTTGCGCAGGGCTTCATCGCGGGCCATCACCAGGCGGCCGGTGTCGGCGGCATCGGCCGCCGGGCCGGCCGACTCCACGCGCTGCTGCGCCTGCTTCAGCGCCTCGCGCGCATCGGCCAGCACCTGCTCCTGCAGCTTCAACAACTCATGCGCCTGGATTTCGGCATCCTTGATCGACAGGCGGAAGTCGCCGTACATCTCCAGCACGCGCGATTCGCGCTGCAGCTGCTCGGCCGAATCGCGGCTGACCTCCAGGAACGTACGGCGGATCTTCTCGAACCGGCTCGGAATGTCACCGCGGGTGACCTTCATCCACAGGTTCTGCAGGCGTTCGCCCATGTCGATCTTGCCGTCGCGCACCTGTTCGACCATGGTGCTGGCGTCGTCACGAATGCTGTCGAAGGCGCGGATGATCTCGGTATAGCGGTCGGACACCTTGGCCGAGCTGATTTCATCACGCATCACGGCATTGAAATGGCCGGACTGCTGCAGCACGCGGGCAATGGCCACCACGCGGCCCTGGTCGAGGGTGGACAGCTGCGAAACCAGCGCGACGGCTGGTGCGTTGTTGTCCTGGGGGGCGGCCAGGCCCAGGCTGCGCAGCGTGGCCATGGCGCGGTCGAGGTACTTGATCGGCGCGGTAGCGGCCGGCGTGGCAAGGAGAGTGTTCTCGGGCATTTCGACGGCTCCGGTCAGGGCAAGCAATGAGGAACCTGCCGCGCCGAACGGGCAGGTTGCTGCGAAACGAAGGGGAAGGGGAGCGGCAGCCGAGTGCTGCACGGCAGGGCGGCCCGGTCGAGGGCGGCGGGCCCGGCAAGGGCGTGGATGATGTCCTGTTCAAGCATGGTGCATTCCCTGCAGATCGCCCCCCTGGCGATTCCGTGCCCATTGTAGCGGCGGTGACGGGCAGGTGAAGCCCCACCGATGGCAGGGTGGAGTAGCGTTGGCGCACATGCCGGTGCAGGCAAGCGAGGCCTTCGTGCAGAACCTACCGCAGTGGTTGATCTGGGCTGGACTGTCTGCCGTGTTCGCGGCGCTGACCGCGCTGTTCGCCAAGGTGGGCGTCAAGGGTGTCGACTCGGACCTGGCCATGGCCATCCGCACCCTGGTGGTGGCGGCGGTGATCCTGCCGCTGGTGGTGGTCACCGGCAAATGGTCCAATCCGCTGTTGCTGCCCGGGCGCACCCAGCTGTTCCTGGTGCTCTCCGCGCTGGCCACCGGTGCGTCGTGGCTGTTCTACTTCCGCGCGTTGCAGAGCGGCGAGCTGGCCAAGGTGGCGGTGGTGGACAAGTTCAGCGTGGTGCTGGTGATCGTGCTCGCTTATCTGTTGCTGGGCGAACGGCCCAGCCTGCGGGAGTGGAGCGGCATCGGCCTGGTGCTGGCCGGGGTGATCGTACTGGCGACGAAGAAGTAGCAGCGTTCAACCGATCAGACGGGAGAGCAGGATGCAGGGCGAAGCACACGGTACGTTTGAAGTGGATCTGCGGCCGATCGGTGGCAACGACGGCCCGATCGCGGTGATGTCGATCAACAAGACCTTCGCCGGCGACCTGCGGGGCAGCAGCGTCGGCCAGATGCTGGCCTTCCGCACGCCGGTGCAGGGCTCGGCCGGCTACGTGGCGATGGAGCGGGTGACGGCCACGCTGGCCGGGCGCGAGGGTGCATTCACCCTGCAGCACAACGGCGTGATGACCCGCGGTGTTCCGGAGCTGAGCGTGATCGTGGTGCCCGATTCCGGCAGCGAAGGGCTGCTCGGCCTGACCGGTACTTTGGAGATCACCATCAGCGACGGCCGCCACGACTACCGGCTACAGTACACGCTGCCTGACCCGGAGTAGGACTGGACGGCGCTGCAATCAGCTGTTGCCGGCCTGCAAGCGGTCGTACATCCGCACCAGGTCGACCAGGGTGCGCGCGCCCATCTTGCGCATCACCTGTGCGCGGCGCACCTTCACGGTGATCTCGCTGACCCCCAGGTCGCCGGCGATCTGTTTGTTGAGACGGCCGCGCACCACGCCATCGACCACCTCGCGCTCGCCCGCGTTGAGCGTATTCCAGCGCTGCTGCAGGGCATCGAGTGCCTCGCCGTCGCGACGGCGCTGGCGGTCGATCTCGATGCCTTTGTGGATCGCATCCAGCAGTTCCTGGTCACGGAACGGCTTGGTCAGGAATTCGATGGCACCGTCCTTGATCGCGTTGACACCCATCGCGATGTCACCGTGGCCGGTGATGAACACCACCGGCAGCTGCAGGCCGTGGCTGCCCATCGTGCGATGGAATTCGAGGCCACTCTGGCCGGGCATGCGCACGTCCAGCACCAGGCAGGCCGGCGCGTCTTCCAGTTCGTGTTCGAGGAACGCCTGGGTGGAGGCGAAGGCCCGTACCTGCAGGCCCATCGAGGCCAGCAGGTCTTCCAGCGCGGCGCGCACCGACGGATCGTCGTCGATCACGTAGACGATGGGTGCCGGGTCGGCGATGGGTGCAGCGGGCTTACGCATGGGGAGATTCCGTGGCGATGGGCAGGTCGAACACGAAGCAGGCACCGCCGCCTGCCGGTCGTTCGGCGCGGATCTGGCCGTCGTTGGCCTCGATCATTGAACGGCTCAGGCTGAGCCCAAGGCCCAGTCCGTGTGACTTGGTGGTCCAGAAGGCATCGAACACCCGCTCGGGATGGTCGGCGGGCAGGCCGACACCGCGGTCACGCACACTGAGACTCACCCGCTGGCCGTCACGCCGGGTCAGCAGGGACAGGCGACGATCAGCAGCAGGCACCGCTTCCATCGCGTCCACCGCATTGAGGATCAGGTTGCCGATCACCTGCTGCACCTGCACGCGGTCGGCCTGCACCAGAGGCAGGTCGGCATCGAGCAGCAGGGCCACGGCGACGCCGTGCTGGTCCAGTTCACTGCGCGACAGTGCCAGCATTTCTTCCACCGCCTGGTTCAGATCGAAGGCGCGTCGTTCCGGTGCCGCGCCCTGGGTCAGGCCGCGGATACGAGCGATCACGTCGCCGGCGCGGTGCGCATCGGCCAGGATGCGGGCCACGGTCTGCCGTGCCTTGTCCACGTTCGGTGGGTCCTGCGCCAGCCAGCGCTGGCAGGCTTCGGCGCTGCTGGCGATGGCCGCCAGCGGCTGGTTCACTTCATGGGCGATGGAGGTGGTCAGCTCGCCCACTGTGGAGGCGCGCGCCACCCGCAGCAGGCGGCCCTGCGCTTCCTGCACGGCGGCCTTGGCCGCTTCCATGTTCAGGGCAAGGTAGGTGGTGATGCCGATCACCAGCATGCCGATCACCGAGTTGACGAGGCCGATGCGGTAGGTGCCGAAGCGGGTCAGGAAGAAGCTCAGCCCGGTCAGCGCGATGCAGGCAATGGCCAGGGTGATCAGCCCACGCGCGCTCAGTACGCGCGATGCGGCGAGGATGACCGCTGCGTAGAAGCAGGCGGCGGCGACCGCGTAGTCGGTGACGGTATCGATCAGGAAGATCGCCGCCATCACGACGATCAGGGCCAGCAGCACCAGCGGGCGGCGGGGCGACAGCGATGGCATCGGAACGGCTCCCTGGCGTGGGGGGAAAGGATAGCAAAGCCGCCTTTGGTGGATGCCGACCGGTAGTGCCGGCCGCTGCATGGTGCCGCTGGAGATCATGAGGTTGCCGGCCAGCGGCCGGCACTACCCCGGCGACGGGCATGACCTCTGGTGGTGCTATGCCGACCAACGGTCGGCACCTACCGAAGCGCGGTATGCCAGTTCCTGGTGGGTGCCGACCGTTGGTCGGCACAACCTGGGATAGCCCACCGTGCTATTCCTCCAGGCTGGCGTTCCAGAACCCCTGCAGTACCCCGGGCGTGGTCGCCAGCGTGGCCAGCACCGCATCGAGCTCACCGGCATCGACGGTGGTGGCATACAACACCGCTTCAATCTCCACGTCGCGCTCGCCGAACGGGCGCTGGTCCACCGCGCGCACCGGGTAGTGCGCCTGTTCCAGCAGCAGCAACAGCTGGTCCAGCACCTCGGCCTGCTGCTCGCGCTGGCAGACCACGTTGATCGCATAGGTCGCCTCGCTGAACGCCTCCGGCAGCGGCTGCCGCTGGATGCGGTTCACCACCGGCCGCAGCAGGGTGTTGGCGGCCAGCACGAATACCGCCGCCATCACTGCTTCCGGCAGCAGCTTGATACCCGCACAGGCACCGACCGCCGCCGAGCCCCACAGGGTGGCGGCGGTGTTCAGGCCGGACACCTGCGCACCGTCCTTCATGATTGCGCCGGCGCCGAGGAAGCCGACGCCGGAGATCACATAGGCCACCACATGCAGCGGCGAGGGCGGGCCGCCATACAGGTCATGGAAGCGCACGGCAAGGTCGACGAACACCGCCGCACCCACCGCCACCAGCGTATTGGTGCGCAGGCCGGCGGTGCGTTGGCGCAGCTGCCGTTCCAGGCCGATCGCCGTGCCCAGCACGAACGCCACCGACAGGCTGATCAGCGAGCTCAGGGTTGCGCCGGCGTTGAACGCCGGCAGGTTCGGATTGATGTCCATTGTGTTTCTCCCTGGACAAGGCGGGCGCTTACTGCCAGCCGTAGCGACGGATGTAGAACCTCTTCAGTGCGGTGGTCAGCACCGCGTAGCCGAACAGGATCGCCACCAGGAACGGCCAGTAGCCGGTCGGCAGGGCCTGCAGCTTGAAGTAGCCGGCCAGTGGGCTCATCGGCAGGGCCACGCCGATGGCCATGATCAGGCCGGTCATCACCAGCAGCGGCGGCGCGGCGATGCTCTGCAGGAACGGCACCTTCGGCGTACGGATCATGTGCACGATCAGGGTCTGGGTCAGCAGGCCCACCACGAACCAGCCGGACTGGAACAGGCCCTGGTCGGCCGGCGTGCGTGCATCGAACACGTACCACATCAAGGCGAAGCAGGTCAGGTCGAAGATCGAGCTGATCGGCCCGAAAAACACCATGAAGCGGCCGATGTCCGCCGGGTTCCACTTCAGCGGCTTGCGCACCAGTTCCTCGTCCACGTTGTCGAACGGAATGGCGATCTGCGAGATGTCATACAGCAGGTTCTGCACCAGCAGTTGCAGCGGCAGCATCGGCAGGAATGGCAGGAAGGCCGACGCCACCAGTACCGAGAACACGTTGCCGAAGTTGGAGCTGGCCGTCATGCGGATGTACTTCAGCATGTTGTTGAACGTGCGCCGGCCCTGGATGACGCCTTCCTCCAGCACCATCAGGTTCTTCTCCAGCAGGATGATGTCGGCCGCCTCCTTGGCGATGTCCACCGCGCTGTCCACGCTGATGCCGATGTCGGCCGCGCGCAGTGCCGGTGCATCGTTGATGCCGTCGCCGAGGAAGCCGACCACCTTGCCCTGTGCGCGCAGCTCGCGTACCAGGCGCTCCTTGTGCAGCGGCGTCAGGCGGGCGAACACGCGGTGGTGGTGCAGCGCCCGCGACAGCGCGCCGTCATCCATGCGCTCGATCTGCGGGCCGGTCAGGATGGTGTCGGCGTCCAGCCCCACCTGTGCGCAGACACGGGCGGTCACCAGCTCGTTGTCGCCGGTGAACACCTTCACTTCCACGCCATGCGCGGCCAGCGCCTGCAGCGCCTGCGCAGCCGATTCCTTCGGCGGGTCCAGGAAGGCCACGTAGCCGACCAGGGTCAACCCGCACTCGTCGGCCTGCGAGTAGGCGGTCTGGCTGGCGGCGGTCTCCTTCATCGCCACCGCCACCACGCGCAGGCCCTGTTCGTTCAGTTCCTCGGTGGTCTGCCGCACCCGCGCCAGGCGGCGCTCGTCCAGCGGCATGTCCTGGCCGTTCTCACGCACGGTGCTGCACACCGCCAGCATCTCCTCCACTGCGCCCTTGCAGATCAGCTCATGGTGGTCCTCGCGCTCGGACACCACCACCGACATGCGGCGGCGCTCGAAGTCGAACGGAATCTCATCCACCTTGTGGTAGTCCTGCGACAGCCGCAGCGAACTCTGCAGCTCGACATGCTCCAGCACTGCGCGGTCGAGCAGGTTGATCAGGCCGGTCTGGAAGTGGCTGTTGAGGTAGGCGAACTTCAGCACGTCCTCGGAATCGTGGCCGAACACATCGGTATGCCGCTCCAGCGCGATCTTGTCCTGGGTGAGGGTGCCGGTCTTGTCGGTGCACAGCACTTCCATCGCGCCGAAGTTCTGGATCGCATCCAGGCGCTTGACGATCACCTTGCGCCGCGACAACAGCACCGCACCCTTGGCCAGGGTGGAGGTGACGATCATCGGCAGCATTTCCGGCGTCAGGCCCACCGCTACCGACAGCGCGAACAGGAACGCCTCGGTCCAGTCACCCTTGGTCCAGCCGTTGATCAGCAGCACGAACGGCACCATCACCAGCGCGAAGCGGATCAGCAGCCAGCTGACACTGTTGACGCCGGCCTGGAACGCGGTGGGTGCGCGGTCGGTGGCAGTGCTGCGCTGGGCGAGGGTGCCGAAGTAGGTGCGGTTGCCGGTGGCCAGCACCACGGCGGTGGCAGTGCCGGATACCACGTTGGTGCCCATGAACAGCAGGTTGTGCTGCTCCAGCAGGCCGGCCAGGCCATCGCCCGGGTGCGCGAACTTCTCCACCGGCAGCGACTCGCCGGTCATCGCCGCCTGCGCCACGAACAGATCCTTGGCGGTCAGCACGCGGCAATCAGCCGGAATCATGTCGCCAGCCGACAGCACGATGTGGTCGCCGGGCACCAGTTCGCGGATCGGCAGGTCGAGCAGGCGGGCCGGGCGACGGCTGTGCAGGTGCGCGCCGAAGTACTGGTCGGCCACGTCCGCAGCCTCGGTGCCGGGATTGCGGCGCAGCACGCGCGCGGTGTTGCCGACCAGTGCCTTCAGCCGTTCGGCGGCACGGTTCGAGCGGCCTTCCTGCACGAAGCGGATCAGTGTGGACAGCAGCACCATCGCGCCGATCACGATCGTGGCCTTGATGTCCTCGGTCAGCCAGGACACCGCCGCCAGTAGGGTCAGCAGCAGGTTGAACGGGTTGCGGTAGCACTGCCACAGGTGCCGCCACCACGGCAGCGGCTTTTCGTGATCGACCTCGTTGGGGCCGAGCGTGGCCAGCCGCTCCTCGGCCTCATGCGGGCTGAGGCCATCGGCATGCGATTCCAGCGTCGCCAGCAGCTGGGCTTCCTCCTGCTGGGCAAGGGTGACCAGGCCGGTGGTGAGCGCGAACGGCGCGGCCTCGGCGCTGCCCGGGCCGAAGCCGGCTTCGGGCATCGCGCGGCGGCGGAACAGGTTGCCTGCGCGACGGCTGCGCAGGAAGGCGTTGAACCAGGCGTTGAGCAGGCTCATGGGACTCTCCTCGAATGTCAGAGCCGGCCGGGGCCGGAACACGAACGGAACGGATGGAACAGGTCAGGCGTGTCGCATCGCCAGCACGGCGGGCGACCACGGCTGCATGTGCAGGCGCTGGCTGCCACCGATGCACAGCGGCTTCATCGCATCGCGCAGCGGGTAGGGCAGGTGGCGCAGCACGTTGATGCGCTCGCTGATCGGCAGCAGCGACAGCGCGTCGGCCACCACGCGTGGCGAGCCGAGCGACAGCGAACGGGCGAACATGACCGGGCCGTGCTGCAGCAGCTGGCTGCGCAGGGCGGCAACATCGCGCTCACCGATCAGGCGGCGCAGGGTGATGTAGAGGATCTTGTAGGACATGGGGGCGATCTCCAGGCAGGCGGCACCTGGCGATCCCCCGTCACTCAGGCAGGCAGGGACCGGCGGGCAGGCGCCAGGAACAGGCAACAAGCGGGCATCCGGGGCGCGGTGCGCCCGGCAGGGTCGGGGTCCATCTGCGTCTCCATGAGGGGAGGGGCCGGCCAGGGTTGCCCTGGCCAGTGGCGCTATTGTCCGCCCCTGAATGGGGCAGTCCTAGAGGCTCGTGGGTTAGCCCGGCTATACCTTGGTATAGCCGGGCACGCATCGCGCCGATCAAGGGCGCGTCAAGCGATCAATGCGCGGTGCTGGTCTGCTTGCACACGTCGTACTCGCCGCGGGTCAGCTTCTGGTCGCGGTCGGTATCGCAGGCGTGCAGGCGCTCGGCCCAGTCGGGTGCCACGGCATCCACTTCGGCCAGGGTGACGATGCCGTCCTTGTCCTTGTCCAGCGACTCGTAGGACGGAATCAGCTTCACTTCGGTCACGTCCTCGGCGGCAGTGGCCTTGCTGGCCTCCTGCGGCTTGGAGCAGGCCCCCAGCAGCAGGCCGGCGACAACGACGAGGGCGGCGGGAAGGTAGCGGAAACCGGTCATGGCGTGCTCCTGTAGAGAATTGGGTTCGCCACCGTGGCGCCCATGGCCGGATCATCGGCACCGGTCTGTAAGGGAGGTGCGAAGAATGCAGGTGATCCTGCGGGTGGGTGGGGCGCCGTTCACCGCCAGCGTAGGAATGGTTTCAAACCTGTAGGACAAATCCGATCTTTGCAACTTGTTGCATGGTTGGAGTGTAAGACCCCTGTGAAAATTTCGGCTCGCCTCTCCCAGCGAGTCCGCCATGTCGCGCGTCCTCTGTTCGATCCTGTTGGCTCTGCTCGCAGGCAGTGCCCACGCCAAGACCCCACAGATCAACGTCGGTGTCCTGTTCGACTACCTGCAACCCACGCACAGCAACCTGCTCAAGCGCATCCGCAACACCGGTGACGCTACGGCCTACGTGCGGGTTGAAGTTACCCAGATGCACTTCGATGCGGACGGCAAGGCCAGCGAAACGCCGGTGGATACCACCGCGCTGGTCCGCAACACGCCGGACGCACAAGGGGTCATCGCCAGTCCCAGCCGCCTGATCATCGCAGGCAATGGACAGCAGGCCACACGCCTGGTGTATCGCGGTGCGCGTGACCAGGAGCGCTACTACCGGTTGCGCTTCATCCCGGTGGCGCCGACAGCCGAGGAATTCTCGCTCAGCGAAGACCAGGCCCGGGAGGCAGCAGAGCTCACCTCCGCCATCCGTGTGTTCACCGGCTACGGCACGATCTTCTTCGTAGCGCCTGAAAACCCGCGCTACGACACGCTCATCGAGCAACAGCAGGTGCGCAATCGCGGCAACGCCACCGTGGTGCTGGACAACCTGCGCCAGTGCGAGCGCGACCGTCCCGATACCTGCACGCCGGGAATCATCGCCCATGTGCGCCCCGGCAACAGTTATGCGCTGCAGGCCGCCGAGCACCAGTTCCTGCGCTTCGAACTTCGCGAAGGCGACAGCCAACGCAGCATCGACTCGCGCCGTTAAGCCCACTTCCACCGATGGATCTGTCCCGAACGGGCCTGTCAGGCGCCCGCTGGGACTGCTTTGCCCTTGCCTGGCACCTTGATTTCCACCCTTGACCCTGGAGTGCATCCATGTCCCTGAAGACCACCCTGCTGGCAGCGGCCACCGCCCTGCTGATCACCCCGGCCGTTGCCCTGGCCGCTACTGAAACCAAGTCCATCACCATCAATGTCACCGCCGACGTGCCGAACAGCGCCGGCCTGCAGGTGTCCACCCCCGATGGCTGGGAAGGCCTGCCGCAGAACCTGCCGTGGGATACTGCGCGCCAGACCCTGGGCGATCTGACCGGCCGCGTCATCAACGTCAAGTCGCCGGCTGCGATCAGTGCCTACCTGTCGGCACCGGCGCAGATGGCATCGGCCGCCGATGTAGTGGACCTGGACGTGAAGATCGACAACGTCGTGGTCCCGGCCACCTCGGCCTCCAAGATCGAAGTGGCCAACGCTGCGCAGGCGGCGGCCGGCAAGTCACTGGCCTTCGCCATTGCCCCGACCGCGCCGAGCGGCGGCTACAAGCAGGGCAGCTACGGCGGCCAGTTCCACATGATCTTCGAAAGCGACATCTGACGATCATGCAGCTTCGTGCCCTTCCTGCCGCGTCATCGATGCGGGGGGAGGGCGCGGGCATCCACCCATGAGACTTCCCATCAGTCCCCCCTATCCGATCCTTACGCGATTGGCGGCTGGCATTGGCACCGTGATGCTTGCCGCGTCCAGCCATGCTGCTGGTCTCGCGCTGGGTGAACTGCCCAGCCTGCTGGAGCAGCGCGAGCGCATGCCGGCGGAGTTCCGCGAGCACCTGTTCGGCAATCCGCTCACCGTGCGGGTGGAACTGGACGGGCGCTATCTGGGTGACGCCGAGGTGCTGCTGCACGAGGACAATCGCGTGCAGCTGATCGGCTTCGGCGAAGCCCACGACAGCCCGCTTCCGCAGACGGAGCGTTCGCGCTGGGCCGAGGTGCTGGCCGAGCCGATGACGCTGGGTGTGTGCAGCCAGCAGTGTCGCGGATTGGCGGCGCTGCACTACAGCCTGTCCAATTCCCTGCTCAGCCTGCTGACCCCGGCGGGTGCGCACAAGGAAGGGCGCCATGTCGCGCTGCCGGAGCGTGGCAGCCATGGCCTGATCGTCCGCAACAGCGTGGCCGTGCATGGCGGCCAGGAGCAACAGACCACCGGACGCTACAGCGCCGAACTGCGTGGCAGTGTCGGCCGCTGGAGCACGGTCGGCAGCTACCAGTACTACGCACAGCCGGGAAGCCGCGAGCACTATCTCAGCGCCCTGTATGCCCAGCGCGAACTCGGCGACCACTTCGTACGCGCCGGCTACTTCCTGCCCACCTTCGAAGGCATCATCCGCCAGCCGCGCGCACCCGGCACGCAGAACGATACCGCGCTGGGCTTCATGCTCGGCTCGTCGGACGTGCTGCTGGCCGACACGCGCAGCCCCAGTGTGTACCCGGTCTATGTCACTGCCAGCCGCGAGGGCGTGGTGGAAATACTGCGCGACGGCAATCTATTGTCCACGCAGGCCGTCAAACCGGGCATCCAGGAGATCGACACCCGCCGCCTGCCGGGCGGCATCTATGACGTGGAGCTGCGTGTCATCGAGGATGGCCGCGAGGCCTCGCGTGAGACCGCATCGATCCACAAGCCCAGCCGCTGGAGCGACCCCTCCCGCCGCTGGCGCTACAGCGTGTTCGCCGGCCAGCAGCGGGGCCTGCTCGACAGCGGTCGTGCATCGCAGGACGGCAAGCTGGCCGCCGGTGCGGTGGTCAACTACCTGGTGCACCCACGTGCGGTGGCAGGTGCCAGCGTGCAGCAGATCGGCACGCGCCACGCGGCCGGTCTGTCGATGGACTGGCAGGCCAGTGACCGCTTCAGCACCTACACCAATGTCTATACGTCCAGTGATGCCGGGCGCGGCGTCGACCTGCAGGGGTTGTACCGCTACCGCGCCGGATCGGTAGTGGCCAACCATGCGCGCAGCTGGTCCGAGCAGCGCCAGCGCGTCCTGCCCGGTGATGGCTCGGCGCCGCGCTGGGAAGCCCGTGGCGGCTGGCAGGACACCACTGCGGTGTCGATCACCCATCGCTTCAGCCATCGCGACAACGCCAGCCTCCGGGTGGCGCGCAGCTCGGGCTTCACCAAAGGCACCGGCATCGATGTGTCCTATGGGCGCCGGGAGACCCTGTTCGGCCGGCATGACGTGAACTGGCGGGTCTCCGCCTACGACCGCCCCGGCAGTCGCTTCACCCATTATCGCCGCCAGCGCGGGGTCGATCTGACCGTCAGCGTATCGCTGGGCAGCGAGCGTCGCAGTTACAGCGGCAGCCTGGGCAGCCGCACCGGCGAGGCTGGCCAGCGCGATACCTATGTCAGCGCGTCAGCCACGCAGCGCGTCGATGGCAAGCTTGTGCAGAGCGTGAACGGGATGATCAGTGCCGAGCGCAGCGGTATCGGTGCCGGCGCGGGTGCGTACCTGCAGAGTTCCGTGCTGGAGGGGGATGTGCAGCTGTACCGTGGCGCGGGGTCGGGCCACGTGAGTGGCAGCGCCAATCTGGACAGCACCGTCGTGATCGGCGGTGGCCATGCAGCGATGCTTGGCCAGGGCCGCAGCGGCAGCGTGGATACCGGCATCATCGTCGACGTGCGCAGCGACTTTCCCGACGTGACGCTGCGCGGCGACGACAGCCGGGGCGGTGGCGTGGAACTGAAGCCGGGGCGCAACTTCGTGCCCGTCACCGCCTACCGCGCGGGCCACGTGCAGTTCGACTTCCAGGGCCGGCACGCGCCGGCCGCCACGCTCCAGCCTTCCACCGTCAGCTACCACCTCAACAAGGGCGGGGTGATGCACGCCACCGTGGATGTGCTGCGCACCTTCACCGTGATGGGCCAGGTGCTGGATGCCGACGGCACCGGGGTACGTGGTGTGCAGGTGATCAACCACGCGGGGCGCAGCGTCAGTCAGGAGGAAGGCTTCTTCACGCTGGAGCTCAGCGCTCGCGCGCCAGTGGTGGAGCTGCGCTACCCGAACCTGGTCAGTTGTGTGCTGACGATGGAGGAGGGGCGCTATCCACGCGAAGGCGATGTATTGATGGTGGGCGGAGTGGGATGTCCACGGCCGCTGGCGGGTCCATGAGCAGATGTGCGAGGAGAAGCCGTGATGGCAAATGAATGTCGCATCGCCGCAGGCGGCATGCGTGGGCGTGCGCTGCCGGCAACGGTGTTGCTTATGGCGGTACTGGGGTCTGCGCATGCCGCGGACTTGAAGATCACAGCGGAATTCCGCCCGAGTGCTCTGGATCCAGGGCACAACGCATTCGTCAACACTACGCCGCAATCGGGCTACTGTGCGCAGCACCCGAGCCTCTGCAAGAAGGGCGATTTCACCATCGACACGGGGATGAACGTGGAAAATCGCCGGTTGTATGGCGGCGGCACGGATCCGCGCGAGAAATGGTATCTGGCCGTGGACGGGAACTGGCGGGACGTAACTGTGCGCAATGCGAACAACCATGAGCTGAAGGCCCGACTGCGTCTGTTCCTCGTTGGAATGCAATGGGGCCTTCCGTCGGATGGTTCTGCGCCGGGAACCAATGGCGCTTCAAGCGGCGGCTGCCGAGGCCGAATAGGCGTAGTTACAAGTGGTTGGTATCGCTATGCGTGGGACGTTCCCGAAGGCAGTCGCGTCTGCGTATTCAGCCCGTTCTCGAGCACAGACCGCGTGGCGCGCTATCTGGCATTCTCCATCGGATATCACCTGGAAACGCCCAATCCATTGCAGGCGCAGGATGGGCAGTACACGGGCAGCGTGACCTACACCGTGGGTAATGGTCAGCAGATCGACCTCGGCCAGGGCGACTACTCGGACTCGGAACTGACATTGCAGTTGCTGCTGGATGTGTTCCACGACTTCCAGGTCCGCTTTGCCAGCGACGCCCCCAGCGTGCAGCTGGCGCCCGACGGTGGCTGGTCACAATGGATTGATCATGGCCGCCCTCCTGCACGGCTGCGCCAGGAGCTGCCGTTCCACCTCACCACCTCGATGGATTTCAGCATGAAGCTGCGCTGCGAGCATGACGCAGGGATCGGCTGTGGAATCCGCAATACGCGCGACGATGCCGTGGTACCGGTGGACGTGGAGGTCACCATACCCGGCATGAGCAATACGCATGATGGACGCCCGGCACAGGACACGCCGCTGCTGCCGGATGATGCGCGGGCGCCGCGTTTCACGCCGGATGGCTATCTGATGCAGCGGCGCTCGACGTTGCGCTTCACTGCCGGTAGCGAAGCGGTGACGGAGATGCTGAAGTCGCCTGGCTCTCAGTGGCAGGGCAACATGACGGTAGTGTTTGACGCCAATCCGTGACGAGGGGACAACTGGCATCGGTGGGATGCCGGCCAGCGGCCGGCACTACCCCGTGCTTTCAGAAGCGGTCGGCAAACGCGTCCGTGGCACGTACCAGCGCATCCACCGTCGCCGGCTCGTTCGCGCTATGCCCTGAGGTCACCATCTCCAGCGTGGCTTCCGGCCAGGCCTTGGCCAGATCCCACGCACTTCGCGGCGGGCAGATGATGTCGTAGCGGCCCTGCACGATCACGCACGGCAGATGGCGGATGCGGTCGATGTCGCGCAGCAGCTGGTCCGGCTCCAGGAAGATGCCGTTACGGAAGTAGTGCGCTTCGATGCGGGCCTTGGCCAGCGTGTCCAGCGGGTCATCGGTGGACTCGGCATCCACGTCGTGCTGCAGGGTCGCCGCATTGTCTTCCCAGCCCAGCCAGGCCTGTGCGGCCGCAATGCGGGTGGCCTCATCAGCGCTGTCCAGGCGTGCCCAGTAGGCCGCGAGCATGTCACCGCGCTCGGCTTCCGGGATGTACGCCTCGTAGCGGTCCCAGCGCTCCGGGAAGATCCAGCGCGCACCGCCATTGGCTTCCGCGAACCAGCGGTTTTCCATCGCGCGGCCGAGGAATACACCACGCACGATCAGGCCGGTGGCACGCTCGGGATGGGCCTGCGCGTAGGCCAGCGACAGGGTCGAGCCCCAGGAGCCGCCATAGACCAGCCAACGCTCGATGCCGAGGTGCTCGCGCACCTTCTCGATGTCGGCCACCAGGTCCTGCGTGGTGTTGTCTCGCAGCTCGCCGAACGGTGTGGAGCGGCCGCTGCCGCGCTGGTCGATCAGCACGATGCGGTAGCGCGCCGGGTCGAAGAAGCGGCGATGGGTCGGTGAGATGCCGGCGCCCGGGCCGCCATGCAGGTACACGACCGGGATGCCCTCTGGCGTGCCGCACTCTTCGATATGCAGGGTGTGCAGATCGCTCACCGGCAGGGTGAACTCGCGGTAGGGCTCGATGGCGGGGTAGAGGGTACGCATGGCGGGTGGCTCACAAGCAGGGACGGCCAGCATAGCGCCGCCGCCCGCTGCCTGCAGTGGTACACACCTTCCCGGCGCTGGAAATGCGCTGGCCGATGCGCATAAGCTTCCGCGATGCAAGCGACCACGACAGGGATGTCCACGCCCGATCCCACTCTCAGCAGCGGCGCACGCGAGCTGCTGAAATGGATCGCACTGCTGACCATGACCGGCGACCACGTCGCCAAGGTGGTCTTCGGTGGCTACCTGCCGGTGGTCAGCGAACTGGGGCGCATTGCCTTCCCGCTGTTCGCGCTGGTGATGGCCTGCAACCTGGCCCAGCCCGGGGCCGACCTGCGCAAGTCGATCCGTCGCCTGGCCATATGGGGTGTGATCGCGCAACCGCTGCATGCACTGGCCTTTGGTTCCTGGTTGCCGCTCAACATCCTGCTCACTTTCGCGCTGGCTGCGGTGGCGGTGCATGCACTGGCCAGCGATCGCCCGCTGCTGTTGCTGCTGGCGGCGGGCGTGGCGCCGATGCTGGTGGACTACCAGTGGGCCGGCGTCGGCTTCGTGCTGCTGGGCTGGATCGCATTCCGGCATCGCGCGTGGTGGCTGCTGCTGGTCGGTCTCGGGGCGGTGTGCTGGGCCAACCACAACGGCTGGGCACTGCTGGCCATCCCGGTGGTACTGGCAGCGGCGCGCGTGCCATGGCGGCTGCCGCGCTGGCGCTGGGCGTTCTATGGGTACTACGTGGGGCATCTGGCGGTGCTGGCCCTGTACGCGTATCTGGATGTCTGACGATGAGGATGGAACGGGCTGCGCTATCGTCGCTGTCCGATGGAAGGCGCGCCGGACGATGAGGAGGATGAGTGGGTGACGGCAAGCACCGTCACCTACTCAAACCATCCACCGGAGCATTCCATGAGCATCGAATCGATCCTGTACTCGGCCCAGGCCACCGCTGTTGGCGGCCGTGAAGGCCGCGCCACCTCGTCGGACAAGACCCTGGACATCGCCCTCTCCACCCCGGCTGAACTGGGTGGCACCGGCGGCACCGGTACCAATCCGGAACAGCTGTTCGCCGCCGGCTACTCGGCCTGCTTCCTGGGTGCCCTGAAGTACGTGGCCGGCCAGGAAAACATCGCCATCGGTGACAATGCGTCGGTGACCGGCCGCGTCGGCATCGGTGCGGTCAGTACCGGATTCGCCATCGACGTCGCGCTGACCATCTCGCTGCCGGGCCTGCCCGCCGTGCAGGCCGAGGACCTCGTGCGCAAGGCACACATCGTCTGCCCGTACTCGCATGCCACCCGCAACAACATCAATGTGGCGCTGATCGTTGCCTGAAACAGGGGGCCGCAGCGGGTGAAGGCCTGCTGCGGCCAGCAGACTGGTCTACCGGTCCAGGTCCCGCCAATCATGGGGTGCAGCGGCCAGGAAGGCATGCGCGGCGGCGTACAGCGAGGTTGCGCCACGGCCGATGGACGCGGCGCTGTACTCGCCCAGTACATGCAGCGTTCCCGCTGCACCGCCATCGCAGCGATGGCCCAGCAGCAGCACGGGAACCTGGGCCAGTCTCGCCAGGCGCAACGGCGCCGGCTCCGCGACGATTCCCGATACGCGCCACGGGCAGGGGTCCAGCACGGTCACCACCGTAGCACCACGTCGCAGCTGCCTCCAGGCCCGGCCGTTGCGGGGTGACTGGCCGACCTCCAGGCGGTGGCCCTGGCGCTGCAGAGCCATCAGCGTGCGGTGTGCGGACGACGCTTCGTGGTGGTGTGAATTGATGAAGTAGTGTGTGGGCGCGCCGGGCCGGTCCAGCAGGGCGGCCATGGCCAGGTTGATATCGCCGCTGGGCAGGAGGCAGACCACACGCCGCCGGCCGGCGGCGGACGCCCACAGCGCAGCCGGATCGCGCCAGACCATGCTGCGCAGCAGGTGCTGCAGGTCGAGGAAGGGCAGGGACTGCAGCCGATGCGCATGGGCCCTGCGAAGCCAGCGGCCGGCCAGGAAACGGGTGGCGAAGGTTGCGGCGGACGGCGGCGCATGACCCAGTCGCTGCAGCGTCTCGAAGGCGCGGCCATGGCGCTCCGCCTGCAGCAGCGGCCCGAGCACCGCGAATGCACCTTCGGCAAGCGAGACCCGAGCAGGCGCCGGAAGCATTGGCAGCAGCGCTGCGCCGACCCGCAGGCTCGCACGGTGGCAGGCATGGCGAGCCAGCAGGCGCATGGCCCACAGGCACTTGCGGCTTCTGGATGCGTGCATCGCGACGTCCTCGTCAACGGAGAGACGCACAGCCTCGTCAGCGCGCAGTGGCGCAGATACCGGACAAGTTCGAAATGTGGACAGAACTGTCTGGCTGGGCGAATGCGTCATGCGTGATCGTGTTTTTGGACCTTGTCCTACATCGGCCGCCCGCCCCACCGCGCATGCTGGCGCTCCCGATCTTCACGCCACGCGTTTGCCGTCGCTCGATGCCATGCCGTCTGCCTCCTCGTCCATTGCAGATTCGCTGCGCCGCCTGCACTCCGGTGCAGGTGCGGCCGTGGCGGCCGCGGGCGAGCTGCAGGCGCTGAAGCAGTACCCGCGCCGGTTGATGCTGGCCTGTGGTGCGGTGCTCAGCCTGCTGTCATTGAGCGTGCTGATCACCCTCATCGTGGTCCAGGTCAATGGCTACGAGGCGCGGCGCATCGCTGACTTCCGCCGCGCCCATACCGCGTTGCAGATCCAGCTGGCGCGCCAGGATGCCAGCTATGAACGGCTGGCGAACATGGCCGAGTACGCGTGGGATCGGAATATCCAGCTGGGCGACGCCAGCGCGGACGACCTGCGTCGTGCCTACCTGCAGGGCGGGCAACGGCTGGTGGTGGTCGCCGACAAAAGCAGCCTGCCGCAGATGGCGTTGGGCCTGGACACCGCGCAATGGCGCCCGCAGGAGCTGGAGCGCTACCTGCAGCTCACCACAGCGGTATCGCTCATCCAGCGCCTGACCAGCACCGCTGACGACGGCGAGCCGGCCGGCGCCTCGTATTTCTTCGACCCCAGCGGTCAGTACCTGTCACTGGACAAGGGCCTGACCGAACGCAGCCTGATCACGGCATTGGCGGCCAGTTCGCGCAGCGAAGTGTTCGAGCATCTGCGTGCGCCGGCCCAGCTGCTGGCGCCGGCGTCCGGACACGACCAGGTGCCCCTGCTGGAAAGCGTGGAGCGCAGCGATACCCCGCGCCGTACTTTCGGCCGCCATCCCATCACCAGCGAGCCATCGCTGGTGTCGGTGTTCCAGGCCAGCGTGGGCGCCACACCCATCGCGACCTTCGTGGCCTATGAGCCGATGGCGCGCCTGCAGTCGCTGCTCCGCCGCAACAGCCAGGGCCACATCACAGTGCTGGACCGCGACGGGATGCGGGTGCTGGGCTCGGATGACACCCGCAGCGGCACCGATCCTTGCGTCGACACCGACTGGGTGCTGCTGGGTGACGCCACCCGTGCACACTTCCAGAATGGCCGTTTCACCCTGGCATTGCCGGTGACAGGTACGCCCTGGACGCTGGTGGAGACCTACTGCTGGGGCGACATTCTGCGCGGCATTGCACCGATGCTGCTCAGCGGTGTCGCCTGCCTGCTGGCCGCACTCGCCCTGCTATGGTTCCTGCTGCTGTGGCTGCACCGGCGCATGTACACGCCCGCGTTCCGGCAGGTGAAGGCCATCTATGCGCGTGATCGTCGACTGCGCCTGCTGCTCGAGCACGTGCCGGTAGGCGTGGCACTGCTGGAAGCCGGCACTGGCCACGTGCAGGACTGGAACGGCCCGCTGCAGCGCATGGACCGCGCCAGCGGCGCGCGGCTGATGCCGCAGCTGCGCGAGGCGATGATGCAGGCCGACGTGCGCCACGGTGCGGTGACGATCAAGGACAGTCTGGCCCTGGCCAGCGACCCGCAGCAGCGCCTGTTCCATCGCACGCACATTCATTCCGGTGGGGACGCCTGGCCCGGTGGCGTGCTGCTGATGGTGGAAGACATCAGCCACGACATGCGCGAGCTGGAAGCAGAGCAGAAGCGGACTGCGGAGGCAGAAGCCTGCAGCCGGGCCAAATCGAATTTCGTGGCGGCGATGAGCCACGAGATCCGCACCCCGCTGCACGGCATCATCGGCCACCTGGAGCTGCTGGCACGCAGCCCGTTGCAGGCTGAATCCGCCGAACGCGTGTTGCGCCTGCGCCAGTCCGCCGATTCGCTGATGGACATCATCACCGACGTGCTGGACCTGTCGCGGATCGAATCCGGGCAATGGACACTCATGCCCGAACGCTTTGCGCCGTCCGCGCTGCTGGAGCGGGTGGCGGTGCTGTACGCACCGGTGGCACAGGCCAAGGGCCTGCAACTGGACTGCGTGGTGGACGCCGATGTACCTGCGGCCGCCGTCGCACCGATGGCCGCCATCGAGCGGGTGCTGCGCAACCTCGCCAGCAACGCGCTGAAGTTCACCGCCTCCGGCCGGGTGCAGTTGCGCGTGTCGCATGTGCGTGAGCAGGAAGGCGGCTTCCTGCGCATTGAAGTCACCGACTCCGGTATCGGCCTGAGCCCGGAGGAGGGTGAGCGCCTTTTCCAACCCTTCGTCCAGGCCGGGCCCAGCATCGTGTCGCGCTTCGGCGGCTCCGGCCTCGGACTCGCCCTGTGCCAGCAGCTATGCGAACGCATGGGTGGCCGCATCTGGGTGGAAAGCACCGCCGGTGTCGGCAGCCGTTTCGTGTTCGAGGTTCCGTTGCTGGCCTCGATCGCCATTCCGGTGCCGCTGCCGCTGGCCGGGCAGCGAATCAATCTACTGGTTGCGCCTGGCCCATGGCGAGGTGAGCTGGAGCGGCGGTTGCGGCTGTGGGGCGCACACGTGCATGCGATACACGGCTCCGCGATGGACACAGCGGCCAACGGGGCGTGGGTGCTGTTCGAGGCCTCGGCCGACGATGCACGGTCGGTGCGGCGCAGCGGCCTGCCCTGGGTAAGGGTCTGCCGTGACGGCCCGTTGCGCCCGCAGCCGGAGAACGGCGGTCACGTGGTCTCCTGCTACGCAAGTGAGGCCCTGTGCCAGGCCCTGCTGGAGGCGTTGGCTGCGGCGGGGTCAGATACGCCAGCTAGTGACGCAATCGGATAAATTGCATGGGCACCCACCTCAGGATCACGGTCATGGCAGGCACTGAAGCAGCGCAGGGAGCGGGCACCACAGCGGCGGCCGCGCGCCTGGACGACCTGCGTCGGCTGCGCCGCCGCCTGCTGTTCGGGGGCGGTGCACTGATCACGGTGCTGGTGCTGCTGGCCGCCATCGTCAGCTCCATTGCCGACGTGGAAGAGTTCCACGCCCGCGAGCGCCAGTCCTTCCTGGAAGCACGTGCGGCACTGGACTACTTCCTTTACCAGCGCGACCGCGCCTATGCCACCTCGGTCAACGGCAACGATGTGCTGTGGCGCGACCAGCGCCTGGCGCTGACGGCGGTCGGGACGCCGCTGGCCGAGCGCTTCCACGCCCAGGGTGAGGAAGTGGTGGTGCGCGCTGAAGGACGTACCGCCGTGCCGTGGCTGGTGCTTGGTGCCCGTGACAATCCGCTGCCGCCCGGGGAACTGAAGGCCTACCTCGGCATGATCGACATCTACTCAGCCTACACTGCCGATTCGATCACCTCGCAGGACGCACCAGGGCCGGTGGCGATGTTCGCCTACGAGCCACAGGGGCGCCTGCTGGCCGTGTCCAACGTGCGCGACGAGGCCCAGCTGCTGCAGACCCTGGGCGTGGCCACCCGCCAGCAGGCCTTTGCCCGCCTGCTGCGCGATGAGCCCGAGGTACGCAAAGTGCTGCCGCGTCCCGGCCCGATCCGCGCCGCGTCGCGTGAGGGAAGGCTGATCTCGCGCTACGCGACCAATCCCCTCAATGGCCAACCCTCGCTGGTGGGCGTGGTCACCATGGCCGAAGGCACCATGCCGTACTTCCGTCGCGTGGTGTTCGAGTCGGTCGACAACATCAAGACCCGGCTGGAGGCGCGTGAAGAGGGCCGCTATCTGGTGCTGTCGGCCAAGCACGAGGTGGTGCTCAGCACCGGTGCCCTGAGCAGCCAGGAGCAGGATCTGCTGCTGCAGACGCTGCCTGCACGCATCGGTACCAAGCCTTCGCGTCAGTACGCGCAGGGGCGTTTCATCCTCAGCTGCAGCCTGCCCGGCGTGGACTGGACGCTCAGTCATGTCTACGACTGGTCCGATATCTGGAAGGCACAGGGCCCGTACCTGCTGGCGCGCAGCCTCAGCGCGCTGTTGATCATCGGCTTGCTGTGGTGGCTGTTGCTGCGCATCGACCGCCGCGTGTTCACGCCGGCCTTGGCCGATGCCTCGCGGGTCTACGAGAGCGAAGCGCTGAGCCGCGCCATCATCGGCACCGCGCCGATCGGCCTTGCGCTGCTGGCACGCGAAAGTGGCAAGCCCCTGTTGCAGAACGATGCCGCGCGCCAGCTGGTGGGCGGGGACCTGGATGAAGGCGGCAGCAAGATCGCGCCGCTGTACGCGCGGCTGGCCGAGCTGGGGCGCAGCAGCCACGGCGACGATGCGCTGGAGCTGCAGTGGTCGCCCGACGAGGAGGGCAGTGATACCCAGCTGCAGATCAGCATGGCCTTGGCCACCTACCACGACCAGGCGGTCTGGGTCTGCGCCCTGCGCGACGTGACCGCGCAGGTGGAGCTGGAAGATACCCTGCGCCGAGCGCGCGAGGATGCCGAGGCCGCACGCCAGGCCGCCGAAGCTGCCACCCGCGCCAAATCCGCGTTCGTGGCCACGATGAGCCACGAGATCCGCACGCCGCTCAATGGCGTGCTGGGCCATCTGGAGCTGCTGGCACGCTCGCCCCTGCAGCCGGGCCAGCGCGAACGATTGGACCGCATCCGCTTCTCTGCCGATGCGCTGATGCGGATCATCAGCGACGTGCTGGATTTCTCCAAGATCGAGGCTGGCCAGCTGGACGTGGAGCCGGCACCGTTCGCATTGCGTCCGCTGATCGAAAGCGTGGCGTTGCTGTATGCCCCCGATGCGCTGCGCAAGGGAGTACGCCTGTTCTTCGCCGTGGAAGCAGCCAGCGGACAGGGCTGCATCGGCGATGCGCACCGCATCCGCCAGATCCTCAACAACCTGGTCAGCAACGCGGTCAAGTTCACCAACTCGGGCCGCATCATGCTGCGCGCCGAACTGCAGAGAGGCGGGGATACCGGTGCGCAGCTGCGCGTGCAGGTGATCGACTCCGGCATCGGCATGAACGCGCAGCAGGCCGCACAGCTGTTCCAGCCCTTCCAGCAGGCCGATGCCAGCGTGTCGCGCCGCTACGGTGGCAGTGGCCTGGGCCTGGCGCTGTGCCAGCAGCTGGCGCAGGCCATGGGCGGCCAGGTGTCGGTGGAGAGCACCGAGGGAGTGGGTAGCAGCTTCACGCTGTTGCTGCCGGTGCATATGCAACCGGCAGCGGACGCGGCCGCGCAGCCGCTGCTCGGCCAGCGCATCACCGTGCTGTCGTCCACGCCGGAATGGCGCAGCGAAGCAGAGCGCCTGCTGCTGGAGTCGGGAGCGGAGCCTCTGCTGCTGGCGGCACCGCAGGCCGATACCAGTGGCGACGTGTTGTTGATCGTGGGCGACCACCGGCCCTGGAGCCTGGACGAGGAGCAGCAGCTGGTGGCCTCGCATCGGCACACGGTGTTTGCCCATGCGCAGGGGCCGTTGACGCCTGAAGTGCGCGGTGACCGTACCGAAGTCACCTGCTACGCCAGCGATGCCCTGCTGGCGGCCATTGGTACCCGGCAGCAGGCCGTGTCCACAGTGCCGCAGATCGAGCGTGCGGCGGCCCTGCAGTCACGCGGGCGCGTGCTGCTGGTGGAAGACAATGCAGTGAACCGCGAGCTGATCCAGCAGCAGCTGGAGGAACTGGGTTTCGAGGTTGATGCCGCCGAAGACGGCGCAGCCGCGCTGGCGGTGTGGCGCAATGACACCTACCTGGCGGTGCTGACCGACATCAACATGCCGGTGATGGATGGCTATGCACTGGCACGCGAGCTCCGCCAGCGCGGCCAGTCGCTGCCGATCCTGGCGATCACCGCCACCGCACTGGCCAGCGAGCGCGAGCGTTGCCTGGCAGCGGGCATCGACGATCTGCTGCTGAAGCCCTTGAACCTCGAACGCCTTGAGGCCGGCTTGAGCAAGGCCGGGCGCGCATCCACCGCACCGGTCGCAACGCCTGCCATGGCGCGCAGGCCCTCTGTGGCCATTCGCCGTCTGTTCGTTGAAACCGGCGACAAGGATCTACAGGCGATGATCGAAGCGCGTGCCGGGAACGACATGCAGCGTCTGTTGGACCGCGTGCACGCGTTCAAGGGCGTGCTGCAGATGCTGGGCGAACGAGAGCTGGGCGAACGCTGCGGCGAGGTGGAACACGCGCTGCGCGAAGGCCTGGCCGTGCCGCCATCACAGCTGGACGCCTTGCAGGCGGCGTTGCAGGCGTGCCTGGATGACTACCGGCGCGAGCTGGAGCAGGAATCGTGACGGGCGCCGCAGCTACCCGCTCAGTGCTACGGATTGCCGCTCTTCAGTCCCAGGTCGGCGGCAAACGAGAACAGCTCGGCATCGCGCTCGATGCCCAGCTTGCGCATCGCGTTGACCTTCTGCGTGCTGACGGTCTGCTTCTTGCGGTCCAGGCGTGCAGCGATCTCGGTGATGCTCAGGCCTTCCAGGAACAGCCGCACCACCTCCACTTCCTTCGGCGACAGCGCCGTGACCCGGCGCTGCTCCTTGCGCCGCAACAGCTCCACCACCGCAGGCGAGTGGTAACGGCGATGCGCATAGACCGCCATCACCGCCGCCTGCACCTGCGAGAGATCATCGGCCTTGCTGACGATGCCGGCCACCCCGCTGGCATCCAGCTTGTGGATCAGGCCCGGCTGGTCCAGCCCGGTCATGACCACAACGCGCAGGGCAGGGAAGTGGTGCGCAAGGTAGCCCAGCAGTTCCAGGCCGTCGCCAAAGGCGCCGCCAGGCATCGCGTAATCGGTCACCAGTACATCGCAGGGCGCGCGCTCAAGCAGGGCGACCAGCTCTGTGGAGTCGGCCACCGCACCAATGCACTGGATCGCCGGCGCTTCATCCAGCGCACTACGAACGCCCAGGCGGATCACCGGATGATCGTCGGCAAGGGCAACGCGAATGGCCAGCGAGTTCATCAAGGCAGGGTTCCGATGGAAGCAGGAAACAACGGAGTGCCGGCAACCGGCAGCAAAAGAACAGTGAAGAACCGCAAGGACATCATGTCATGAATATCCGCATTGTCATCGCTGATGACCACCCCGTCATTCTTGCAGGAGTGCGTGAATCGCTGGCCTAGGAGCCTGGCATCGAAATCGTCGCCACTGCCAGCGATTCTACGGCATTGGTCGAGGCCCTGAGCAAGCACGCAGTGGATGTGGTGGTGACCGACTTCTCGATGCCGGGTGGCGAGTATGGCGACGGGGTAGCAATGCTGGGGTTCCTGCGCCGGCGCTTTCCCAAGCTGCCCCTGGTGGTGCTGACCAGCATCTCTGGCGTGCAGGTGTTGGCCAGCATCGGCAAGGCCGGCGTGGACTGCATCGTCGGCAAGCTGGACCCCGCGGCAGATCTGGCACTGGCCATCCGCGCGGCGTTCCGGCGCGACGGTTTCCTGTCTGCCAGCATCGTGCAGCAACTGGAGCAGCTGCAGGAGGTCGCGCTGACCAAGCGCGAGATTGAAGTGCTGCGCATGATCGCCCACGGCATGACCCAGAAGGAGATTGCCGAGCAGCTCAAGCGCAGCCGGCAGACGGTCAGTACGCAGAAGCACTCGGCCATGCGCAAGCTGGGGTTGAAGCGCACCAGTGAAATCTTCGATTACGCGCTTGATCAGGGCATGGTGTCTGCTTCGCAGGTGGCGCGTGGCCTGCCCGAAGGCAGCGAAGATGGATGAGTGCTCTGCAACCGGACATCGTCCGATGGAATCGCAGGATGAGGGCGATAGGGTGGAAGCATCGATTGCCGACCTGCGTGGAGTCGCCGTGCCCCCTCTACTTGATGCCCGCATTGCATCGCTGATGTGGAGCTTCGCCCAGCTGACCCCGCATGGGCAGAAGCGCTTCATGGAACTGCTCAACGATTACCTGTACGCCTCGCCGGTGCAACGCCGGCAGATGCGCGGTGAGTGGGAGACCCGGCTGGCCGAACCGTGTGCCTGCGACCATGAGTTGGAGCAACCCTGGCTGCAGGCTCGAAAGAAGGCCTGACCCCGGGAAAATAGAACAGGTCAGACAGCTTCAGCGAAGGTGATCGGGCAACGTGAGCGCGCTGGAAGCACCCAGCGCCATCCCGCGTTGAATGCAACCGGCATTCCCTTCAATGGAGTTGTGAGAATGAAGAACCTGCGTCGTGTTCCCTTGGCAGTCGCCCTGCTGGTTGGCCTGTGCCCGATGGCTGCCATCGCTGCCGAAGCCCGTCTGAGCCCAAACACCAATGGCGGCAGTGGTGCGATGCCGTCCGGCTACACCGATCTGTACTTTGACCTTGCCGATGGCGACTGGACGGACCAGCTGGCACTACCGGCCAATCCGCGGCCGGGCGATATGGTGCTGTTGACCTCGCATGCAACCGCGCCCGCACGCTTGGATGCGGCAAACACGGCCTTCTCCGACCTGGAGTATCTGTCGGTCGATCCGGGTACCCACGTGGCATTCTTCTGGGATACCGCAGCGCAGGGTTGGATTGCGCTGGATGGCCGCTCCGCACGCCTGCTGCAACCCGCGCATGGCGAGCGTGAAATCATCGTTCCTCAATCGGGGCATGCCATTACCCAGCTGCATGACAACGGCTGGGGATACACGGCGGTCAGGTTGCCGGTGCAGGCGCCGGGTGGCGCGCAGCTGTCCATCAGTGGCAGCCAGCGTAGTGACATCCAGGTTCGGCACAATGGTGACGCAATGAGCTGTCCCGCAGCGATGGCATGCGCGTACGTGTTTGATGCAAGCGAACGCCGCTGGCGTGCGCGCAGCGGCCGCACTGAGATCACCACGGCGCATGTCGACCTGCCTGCGCCGACGCATCGCTGGACCACCCTTGTGGTGGGAAGCGCCTCCGAGGACATGCACACGCCGTCGGAACTGCGTCTGCCAGCGGCAGGCGTCGATGGTGACATCTACCAGGTGAGTAATTCGTCCGGCGACCACTTCGCCTACATCCTCACCGACAACACGACGCTGTTCGAGGCCGCGCCGGTGAGCAGCGGGCCGCATACCTTCCGCTTCGATGCATCCCGAAGCACGTGGGTCGAGCAGCCGAAGTAACCGGCTGTTGCAGCGTGCATGGCGCGGCAGGCTTGCGGCCGCGCCATGCACGCGCCATGAAGATGGCGTGAAATTTCGGACGAGTCAGACAGATTGAAAGAGACAAGCCCGGCATCGTGACCGGGCCGGAGAGTGCCGGTGCGTTGAGCACGGCACCCCGGCGTTCCTTCAAACGAGCTGACTACATGAAGACCACCCATCGCAATTCGCTGCTGGCCGCCCTGCTGGTGTGCCTGGCCCCGGCTGCTGCATCGGCCACCGAAGCCCACCTCACCCCGAACAGCAATGGCGGCAGTGGCGCCATGCCCTCCGGCTACAGCAAGCTGCACTTTTCGCTGGCCAATGGCGATTGGACCGGCGACCTGACGCTGCCGCAGAGCCCGCGCCAGGGCGACGTGGTGGAACTGAGTTCCAGCGCCACCATGGCCGCCAATCTGGACATGGCCAGCACCACCCACGGTGATCTGCTGAACGATCTGCCGGTGACCGCCCAGACCAACATCCAGCTGCGCTGGAGCGCGGCCCGCAACCATTGGTTCGTGCTGGGTGGCACGTCCGCACGCCGGGTGACGCTGTCGCAGCAGGGCGAAGCGACGGTGCCGATGTCCGAGCACGCCATCACCGATGTCTTCACAACCTCGTCCAAGGCGATTGCCCGGGTCAACCTGCCGGAATGGGCGCCGGATATGGCCCAGCTGGCCTTCGTCAACTCGCAGCCGCACACCGTCGAGCTGCGCAGTGCCGGCAAGGGCATGAGCTGCGCCACCGAGCAGGTGTGCGCATTCCTGTTCAACGACAACGATGGCGCATGGCATGCCCGCGCTGCATATGCGCGCTTCCAGCCGATCGAAGTGCAGCTGCCGGAGCCGTCCGCTCGCATCATGGACGTTGTGGTGGGAAGCGTGAGCGAAGACGTGACCACGCCGAGCGTGCTGCGCCTGCCGACCGGCGCCCTCGAAGGTGACCTCTATACGCTGAGCAATCCCTCGGGCGATCACTTCACCCGCCTGGCCCCGGACAACAGCAACCTGAGCGGCTACATCAAGCTGCCGCGCAACGGCATCACCTTGCGTTACGACGCGGCTACCCGCACCTGGCGCCGCTGAGGCCAGCTGGCCTGCTTGCTACGGGCGGTACTGACGCCCGTAGCATCTCCCATAAGAACGAGAGTTCCCGATGAAGCACATGATTCCTGCCTTGATGGCAGCCGCCACCTGCTGCGTATCCTTCGCCGCTGAAGCCGCAAGCAACGATGGCCACTACGTCGCCGCCCGTGTGATCAGTGCCGATCACCACGCCCGCAACATGGATGCCAGCGCCCGCCCGGGCATCGGCCGCTTTGTGGCCGGCGACGAGCGCCAGCGGTTCGTGACCGGCAGCGTTGGCTTCGGCTACGCGCATGCCAATGGCTGGCGTACCGAAGGTGAGTACGTTGCGCGTCGCAGCGACACCTACACCAGTGGCTCCAGCCTGTTCGCCACCAGCTTCAACCACCATGACGTCAGCTCGCAGCGGCTGATGCTCAATGCCTACCGCGACCTGACCCTGGCCCAGGGCTGGACCGTGTACGGCACGGCCGGTGCCGGCCTGGCACGCATCACCTCGGCCGGTTGGCAGGGCAATGAGAGCCGCCGTTATGACAGCGCCACCCGTACTGGCCTGGCGTGGTCGCTGGGCGCGGGCGTGTCCTATGCCGCCAGCGATCGGCTGACCGTGGACCTGGGCTACCGCTATGTGGATATGGGTCGTACCGAAAGCGGCTGGAACAGCTTCGGCAACGCCCGTGGCCTGCAGGACGAAAAGATGCAGCTGGACCTGGTGTCCAGCGAGATCACCTTGGGCGCCCGCTGGGCGTTCTGAACCGAACTCCGCGATCTGACAAAGGTTGTCGTTTTTAGTCGTTGTCCTATGCCTGCGCCATCGCGGTCTCCGTAGCATTTCCTCTCGAAGGGAATGCCCTTCGCTCAAGCCCACCAACGCGCGGCTTGAACGCAAAACACCAACCCTAAACAGGAATTCAACAACATGAACAAGCTTGCAATTGCTCTGTCCGCCGCGCTGTCGCTGGGCGCTGCTGCTTCGGCCTCGGCCTCGACCGGCACCATCAACTTCGTAGGCCAGATCGCCGCAGACACCTGCACCGTCGACATCGGTGGTGGTGGTGCAACGACCACCATCACGCTGACTCCGATTACCGCTGAAGCCCTGAAGGAAGACGCGCAAGCCGGCAGCCAGCGCTTCCATGTCGTTCTCGCTGCTGGCTCTGGCGCCACTGACAAGTGCGATGGCGACACCACCAATCTGATCGTCCGCAAGACGGGCATCAATGCCGACGGCAACATCATCAACACTCATTCCGATGGCTCCGGTGACGGCAGCGACCCGGCATCGAACGTGGTGGTCCAGCTGTACCGCAAGAATGGTGGTTCCGAGACCGCAGTGAATCTGCAGACCGACCGGCTGGAGGCATCGAAGGTCGACGACAAGGTCGACTACGAGTTTGTCGCGCGCTACCTGGTGGCTGGGGGTGGCGATGCCACCGGCGGCAAGTACACCGGCCAGCTGGTGTTCGACGTTATCAACCACTAATCACCCTGCCGGAGCGCCCTGGCGCTCCGGCCATTTCAGGAGGATGTGCACATGATGCGCCCAATGCGATCCGCTCTATTCTGCTGCGTGGCCGCCTCGACTCTGATGGTGGCAGCACCCGTCGATGCCCGCCTGGTAGTGGATGGCAATCGTGTGATCTATACACACGACAGCAAGGAGGTGTCGGTGCGCGTCAAGAACCACTCGGAAGTCGCCTCCTTGGCGCAGGTCTGGATCGATGAATTCGACGCTGATGGGGGCCCTGATGTCTCGAAGGCGCCGTTCGTTGCAATGCCGCCGCTGATGCGCATCGATGGTGGCAAGAAGCAGCTGATCCGCATCCGCTACACGGGTGGCGACCTGCCGCAGGATCGCGAAAGCGTGTTCTGGCTGAATGTTCTCGATACTCCGGCTGTCAACCCGGCCGCTTCTTCTGCGCAGATCCAGATTGCGGTTCGCAATCGCTTCAAGCTCTTCTACCGCCCGGAGGCCCTGAAGAACCAGAATGCCACGGGCGTCATCAGCAAGCTGCAGTGGTCGCTGGTACAACAGGGCGGGCGCTGGACGTTGAATGGCCGCAACGACAGTCCGTTCCACGCGAATGCCGTCAAGGCAACCTTGCTGGTGGATGGGCGCGGCGTCGACCTTCCGGGTGTCGGCATGATCGCGCCGTTCAGCACCCAGGAGTTCGCGCTTCCGGGTCTTTCTGGCAGCCCTGGGAACGCCGAGGTCCGTCTGAAGTTTGTTACCGAATATGGCTCGCCCAGCGAGTACACCGCGCCGGCAATGATTCCGTAAGCCGACAAGCGCTCCACTCCTGAATTTTCCTGTGTGGCTCTGACGTGCCTCGTGCATGAAGGGCAACGCCGTGCCCATGACTGGATGATTGCCATGAACCGTCAGCGTTTGCATCACAATTCGAACCGACGAGCCCTGGTATCGGCGGTGCTGGCATCGTTGATGCCCATGGCGGCGCTCGCCGCACCCAATGTCGAGTTCAACTCTGACTTCCTGTTTGGTTCTGCAGGTTCCCAGGTGGATCTGAGTCGCTTCGAGCAGGGCGGCCTGCTGCCTGGAGCCTACAACGCCGATATCTTGATCAACGGTGCCGTTGTCGGTCGCCGTGATGTGGTGGCACGCGCCGACGAGCAGGGTGAGGTTCGTCTCTGCTTGGGGCCGGATGTGTTTGAGCTGATGGGCCTGAACGAGGATCGCCTGGAAGTGTCGCGGGCGTCGGGCGACAAGGGCAATGAAGAGCTGCAACCGCTGCCCAGCGGAGAGACCTGTGAGCCGGTGTCGCGCTTCGTGCCGGGTGCGAGCAGTGACTTCGACGTGGGTGAAATGTCACTGTCCGTCAGCATTCCCCAGGCCTATCTAGCACGCAATCCGCGCGGCTGGGTCGATCCGGCACAGTGGGAGGCGGGCATCACGGCTGCCACGCTGAACTACAGCGTCAACCACAGCCGGCAGCGCAATCAGGACCGTGAGTACAACCGGACCAGCGCAACGCTGGACGCAGGTATCAATCTGGGTGAATGGCGCATGCGCCACACCGGCTACCTGCAGCACACCGACGCAGACGGAACCCGCTACAGCGCTGGCACCACCCAGCTCCGTCGCAATCTGCCCTCGATGGGCGCACAGCTGACGCTGGGCGATGCCTCCACCGCGGGCGACATGCTGGCACCTGTGAACTACCGCGGCGTAAGCCTGCAGACAGATCCACGTATGCTGCCTGATTCGCAGCGCGAGTATGCGCCGGTTGTGCGCGGCGTGGCGCAGACCAATGCACGGGTCACCATCCGCCAGCGCGAGCAGGTGCTCCACGAATCCATGGTCGCGCCGGGTCCGTTCGTAATCGACGACTTCCATGCGATCGGTTCCAGTGGCGACATTGAGGTCGAGATCACCGAAGCTGACGGCCGGGTTGAACGCTTCACAATTCCCTATACCGCCATGCCGGAACTGCTGCGCCCCGGGCAGAGCCGCTACAGCATCACCGCCGGTGAGCTGCTTGACGATACGTGGTCGGAAAAGCCGCGCTTCGTCGAGGCGACGCTTCGCCGAGGCCTCAGCAATCAGATCACCGGCTATGCCGGCGTCACCGCTGCCGAGGGCTACACTGCGGCCGTGATGGGTGCGGCATGGAATACGCCCATTGGTGCAATCTCGGGGGATGTAACCCTGAGTGACGCGCGGCTGCCTGGCACCGACCAGCTCGCGTCCGAGCGTCGCCGGGGGCAGTCCTATCGCCTCGCATTCAACAAGGCGCTGTTCTCCAACAGCACCAACATCACCATGGCGGCCTATCGCTATTCGACCAGCGACTTCCTGACCCTGGGCGATGCCATGCGCCTGGGCTCCCAGCTGAAGGCGGGCGAGGGCAGCGGGGGGCTGGTGCGGCAGCGCAGCCGCGTGGACCTTACAGTGAACCAGCAGCTGGGCGAGCGCTGGGGCACGCTGTACTTCAATGGTGGCAGCACGGACTTCTGGGGTGACAGCCGCCGGCAGACCAGTTTTTCGTTGAGCTACAGCAACAGGCTGGGCCCCGGCAGCGTGACCTTTACGGCGCGCCGCACTCTGGAGTCGTCGCTGTTCGGTGATGGCCCCAGCCAGTCCAGCAACAGCGTCTATCTGGGTTACAGCATGCCGTTGGGCAAGGCACCTGCCTCGCCGCGGCTGGATGCAGGCCTGAATCGTGAAAGCAGCGGTGCCAACGGCCAGCGATTGGGCGTGTCTGGTGCCCTGGGCTCGAGCAACCTGGGCGGCTATAACGGCTACGTCAACCGTGACACGCAGCGCACCAGTACGGGGGCCGGTGCCTACTACCAGTTCCCCTCGGTGCAGGTGACCGGTGCGTTCAACCAGTCCGGAACTTCGCGCCAGCTGTCGGTCGGTGCCTCGGGCGGGTTGATGCTGCATCGCGATGGCATGACGTTGTCGCAGCGTCTGGGTGAAACCGTCGGGCTGGTGCATATCCCCGGTGCCAAGGGGGTTTCAGTCGGGCATATGAACGGCATCAGGACGAACAGCCGCGGCTTCGCGGTGGTGCCCCACATGAGTCCGTTCCGTCGAAATGAAGTGAATGTGGACCCGACCGGCTTGCCGATGGACATCGAGCTTGGGGCGGCGTCGGTGACCGCCATTCCCAATGCCGGCGCAATCGTAAGGATGGTGGTGCCGACCGAGCAGGGCCGCAATGCGTTGATCGAAGCGTTGTTGCCTGATGGGGCGCCGCTGCCATTCGGCAACGATGTGACCATCGCGGACGGTAGCGTGGTCGGTGTGGTGGGCCAGGGTAGCCGGTTGTGGGTGCGTGGCATCGATGAGCAGGGTGAACTGTTCGTGCGCTTCGGCCAGCAGCCGGATCAGCGATGCCGCATTTCCTACAGCCTGGCCGGCACCGAGGCGGGCGAACTTCTGTCCAGTCGCTGCGTGAGCCTGCCATCGCTGGCGGTGACAGCGGCGCAAGCAAGTGAACACTAATCCATCCTGGTTTTCTGGAGCAACAGCTATGAAACTGCTCAAATATGCCATGGTCATCGCAGGAATCGGGGCGTCGTCAAGTGCGTTGGCGCGCTGCGATATATGGGCCACTTCATATGCGTCACCCGCCGTGGTGGTGGTCGCCAACGCGGCGGAGCGAGGTGAGGCGTTGGGCGCCTGGCATCAGCTTAGTGACGGTTACGCTGGAGGTTGTGCACCCAGCAGTTCAGGTGAGCACTTCATCTACGAAACCAAGCTGGTCGAGGCGTTCTCCTACGCAGAAGGGGGGCGCACCTACAGCGTCTATCTCACGGGTGTTCCTGGCGTGGGTGTCATCTTCGGCGTCGAGCCAACAACGGATTCCACGTATCGCGCTTATCATGAGATCCGCACCGGTGTGCCCAAGAGGCAGAGCGGAATGAGCGGCACGGCCGGCGACAACGATTATCTGGATCAAACGCTCTTCTTCAGGTTCGTCAAGATCGGCGATACGGTGCCTGGAACGTATGCAACAACAGCAATGTCCGTATTCGATTACTCCATCATCAACTCCAACACGGGGGCGACAGTGAAGACGGTGGACGCGAAGTTCCAGTCACTGTCTGTGATCGTGGATCATCGTCCGCTGTGCCACGTGCAGTCCAAGACCGTGCACATGGGGGTGGCCTACATCGACGAACTCAGCCGGGTGGATGCGACCGGCCGCGAGGTGGACTTCACCGTGGAGATGAACTGTGAAGTTGACGCGGGTCGTGTGGACTACTATCTGGAAGAGATCAGCCCCGCACTGGATCGCAGGCGAGGCATCATATCCACCGAAGGCGAGGCAGTAGGCTTTGGCTTGCAGCTGCTTGATGCGGCCACGCGTCCAATAGAGATCGGGAAGGCCTATCCGTTCGGTTCCAGTGAGGGGGCCGGGGTACGCAGCCTGGGCTTCAAGGCACGCTACATCCGCACAGAGAAAGAAGATGGCCTGCTGCAGGCTGGCCGGGCGGACGCACAGATCCGCTATCGGGTCGATTATCCTTGAGCCCGTCCGGCGGCATGCCGAGGCCCTGGCAGGCCCGTTCATGATGACCATTGGGTGATCCGAAACTGACTGGAGTGTCACTGATGCAGGTTCTTGAGAGAGGAGTGACCCTGCTCTGCGCCCCTGGAGGCGTTCTGCGGCAGGTCTGCGTTGTATTGCTCAGCCTGCTGTTGGGGGCGGCTCTTCCGGCCCAGGCGCAGGTGAGCATTCCCGGTACGCGCGTGGTGTTCCCCGCGGAAAGGGCCGAGGTGGTGGTGCCTGTAAAGAACCGGGGCGAAACCCCGGTGCTTGTGCAGGCCTGGGTTGCCGACGGCGACGCTGACCAGCCGCCCGAGGAATCGAAGGCACCTTTTGTGCTGGCGCCGCCCATGATCAGGCTGGATGCAGGCCGGGACGCGTTCGTTCGTGTACGCCAAGTCAGCGCCGCCGCGCCTTCCGATCGCCGCGAGCATCTCTATTGGCTGAACATTCTTGCGATTCCACCGCGCGCGAAGAGCGGCGAAAACAACCTGGAGCTGGCGGTCCGCAGCCGCTACAAGGTTCTGTTTCGTCCGGCGGCATTGCCACCACCACCGGTTGATCGCATGGAAGGAGTGACAGTTTCCAAGCGCAATGACGGCGGCAACGCATTCCTGGTCTTCACAAACCGCACGGCCTATCACTTGAATCTTGGAAGGGTGGCCATTGTCCAGGGTGATGCGGAAATCGAGCTCGACAACCCTTTTGCGCCTCCATTTGGCGAGGCGGTAATCGCGCTGCCGCCCACTACCGCGGGCAGCACGATGGAGGTGCGTTTCAGCTGGTTGGACGATGAAGGCAGGCTGCATCCGGTCACCTGGAGGCCTGGAGCGGGACTTCAGCAGTAAGGTCGGGCTTGCTGCCCTTGCAGGGACGTGGGAGAGTGCGGTCATATTCCGCAGAGAGCCGGGGAAGCACAGATGCACGATATCGACAAGGTCGCTGCGTGCATTTCACGGACGCTCCTGGCGATCGTCCTGCTGGCCTCCCCCTGGCTCGCGCGAGGCGCCTGTTTCCGCGATGCGTATGGCTATTCCGAGTTCCAGGCCGCGTCCGGCGTCCGGCTTGCGGTAAGGGGAGTACCTGTCGGCGACGCGCTGTCCCCCTGGCTGGACACGGGCCGAATCTACTCGCCTGTCTCTGATCTTGTCTGCAACTCTGCACCCGATGATATCGAGTTCGGCCTGGAGGGCGCTGCCGGGCCTGTCTCCACGTACACCGAAGCCGGGATCAGCTATGGCGTCTATGCCACCAATGCAGCCGGCGTCGGTGTCGTGGTGCGGGCCAGTCCAATTTCCCACTCGGGCAAGGGCGGGGGCTTCAGCGCCGCGCATCGCCAGATCCTCATCAGTGGTACTGGAGTCACTGGCAATCTTCTGACAGTGGTCCAGCTCAAGTTCATCCGGACCGGCGAGACCGTTGCGGGTGGGGAGCTGCGGCGCTTCCAGATCGGGCGCTTCTACGCGCGGCATAGTGGCATCCAGTTTGCCTATAAGCCTGCATACATCGCTGCAGTGGCGTTCGACGTAATGGATGAACCCTCTTGCCGTGTGATCACCAGAATGGTCTCCATGGGGTACGTCACGCGTGATCGCTTTGCCGGGCCTGGAACTGTGCTGGACGCTGTTCCCTATTCGGTGGACCTCGACTGTGAGGCGGGAGTGGGGCAGGTGGACTATCAGATCAGTCCCGGCTCGCCGGTGGTCGACGAGAAGCTGGGAATCGCCGAGGTGACGGGTGGTGCTTCAGGAGTGGGCATCCAGTTCCTGGACGACAAGGAGTCTCCATTGGCGTTCTACCGGAACCATGAGTTTGGGGATATGAGCACGGGAAGGAGCAGCCGACTGTTCCATGCGCGTTATCGGCAGGTGGGTCCGGAGGTCACGGCCGGCGGGGCAAATGCAAGCCTGACGTTCGTGTTCAGCTACCCGTAGTAACTGCATGGCCCCAAATGATCTGTATTGCTCCACTGAATGATGGTGGAAGTTGCATGGATGATTGTTGATCTTTTGTCGTTGTCCTATATCGCCGGCGTTGGTTGCGGAGGAGCCTGAGGCTTCCACCAACGCAGGAAACCGGCTCCATGTTCAACAAGAAGACAGCTGCTCCCCTTCTCGCTGCACTGGCATTCGCTGCGGCCCCCATTGCCAGCCAAGCCGCAGACCGCGAAGGTATCTACGCCTTCGGCGGCATCGGTGCCACCGGCATCGAGGGCGAGCTTTCCACGAAAGAGAAATCCACCAAGCAGAACGACACGGTCTCCAGCCTTCAATTGGGTGCCGGGTATCGCTGGAACCGGCACCTGGCGGTGGAGGTTGAGGCGCATTCGACGATGGGTAAGGCAGATCTGCTCGAACTCGGCCGGGCAAGCAGCTACGGAGTGAGAGGTTCGTTGCTGGGCATCCTGCCGCTGGGCAACCGCTTCGAGCTGGTGGGCAAGGTGTATGTGGGCAACGAGCGCGGCCACTGGCGCGGGGGCAGCGCGAACCCGTACCGGGTCAAGACGAGTGAAGCCCGCCTGGGTCTGGGGCTTGGCGCGCGCTATTGGTTCAATGACGCCATGGCCGTGAGGCTGGATGCGGACGCGTTGAGCGACAGCAGCTTCCGTGTAGGCGCCAACCGTGGCGAACTGGACGTCAGTTCGATCACCTTGGGCCTTCAGTACCAGTTCTAGGGCGAAGGTGGTTGGTGACGTGCCGTGGTTGAACCGGCATGCTGTCGTGGCTGGCATGCTCTGCCCAGACGGATTGCGCCCGTTCGGGAACGGTGGATGGGCCCGGTGTCAACGGCGGGGAGGCGGTGTTGAACGCTGAAAACATGGCGTGTTCGCCGATTCGGCTGTGTGCGACAATGCCGCCCGCTGCATGATGTCTCTGTCTGTGCTGCTGCGGCGCTTGGTGTTTGTCGCGCAACTGTGTACATGATGGGGTGCCGCCGAATAAGGGCGGCCGGGTGTGGAAACCCGTTTGGTCGAGTGATGTAAGCGCTTGCCAGCCGGCGTCGCCTTGTGTGGCGCCGGCTGGCAAGCCGTTCGCGTTCCATGGCGGGCGGTGCGTGGGGTGTGCGCAAGCACATCCACCGGTCACGATTACTCGACCACCGGTTTCCACACACGCACCGTCCGCCGCCATTGTTAAGTGCGGCGGTCCCGTATGCCTTGCACGGAGACCTACCATGAACGCAACGGATATCCCCCAGCTGCGCGCCCAGTATGCCCCGGCCAATGCCGACGAAGGCGAGGCCGCAAAGCCTGATCCCAATAGCTTGATTGCCCTGCTGCACCAGATTGGCCTGGGTGCGGCGGCCGATGGGCAGCCTTGGCCGGAACGCCATCAACTGCCGGGCCGATGCTTGGCGCTGGCCGATGCCGACGGGGCATTGGCCGGCCTGCGAATAGTTCAGGAGATTCTGCTGGCGGCCGAGCGCGCCCGGCAGAATGGCGGCCCGGAGCATTACGTGGGCGACCGGGTGATGGAGGGCTTGAAGCTGGCCGCGTTGGCGTTGACCAACCAGGCCATTTATCGCCTGCACCCGGAATGAGATGGAAGGCCGAGGTTCAGTAGATCCACGCCATGCGTGGATGCCTTCGGCGGATCAACATGGAGGCAGCCAGGCATGGCCTGGCTCTACCGTTGGATATCAGGTATCCAATGGCCGCGCGTCTTTGTACACGCGCAGGTAGCTATCGAGCCGATCCAGCAGGAACCAGTTGGCCGGGTCGCTCTGGATATGTGCACTGGCGGCGTCCAACAGTGCCTGCGTACTGCCAGGTTGCTTCAGGTCTTCTGCATGATGCAGCAGCGTCAGCTGCCCGCCACTATCGGGCTCCATCAACGCGCCGGCCAGCAGTACGGGGCTTCCGGCCGTGGCAGCCAGTTGCAGCGGTGCCAACGCCATGTGGGCGTCGCGCCCCAGCAACCGGCAGCGCACGGGATCAGCGAAGCGCTGCTGGCCAATCGCCGCGGGCATGTCGATGAAGGCGATCACGGTTGTTCCGCTGCGTAGGCGGCGCAGCATCGTCAGTGCCAGATTCGGGGTGGCGGGATGGACGACCTCGATGGAATGCCCGAACTGCTCCAGGCTCTTCAGCGCCCGGTGCATGGGGTCGCCCTCGGTGCAAAGGGCGGGGACCAGGAAGCGGGTAGGGCGGTCGTGCAGCTCCACTACGCGGGCAACGGCCAGCCGGTATTCGCCGGTATGCAGCAGCGCGATCATCCTGGCGGGTGAGCTGGCCCGCCATAGCTGCTGGGGATCGCTCACCGTCATTGCATGGATGCGCTGGCGCCATGCCGAAGGATCGCGGATTTCGTAGCGGCGGAACCGCGCGTTGCGTAGCAGCTCCAGCGCAACATGACGGGCCGCTTCGGCGCGGGCAGCTGCTGGGGTTGCTCCCAACGCCTGCAGATGACATTCGGCGGCACGGGAGCGGGTGGAGCCCAGGGTGGGCAGGCCACGCAGGCCCCACTGTGCGAGGCAGTTGATCAGCCGATCCTGCCGGTCGCTCAACGTGCCGGCCGCTGCGGCGGTGCCATGCCAGAGCAGCTGAGCGCCTAGAAGGCCTACGATCTGCCGCAGTTGCCAGGCAGCAGATCCGGCTGCGCTCATGCCGTGCTCCCGCAGGCGAGCTCTGCGGCCAACGGATGCAATTTGCCGCCGCGCATCGCAAAGCGACGATCACAGGCGGCAACCAGGGCAGCGTCATGGCTGGCGACCAGGCAGGTCACCCGCAGGTTAACCAGCGCCTGGATGACCGTATCGCGTGCGTCGGCATCAAGGTGGGCGGTGGGTTCGTCCAGGATCAGCAGGTCCGGTTGCAGGTACAGGGCGCGGGCGATCAACAGGCGCTGGCGCTGGCCGCTGGACAGCTCCACCCCGCCGAAGCCGAGCTGGGTGCTGTAGCCGCTGGGCAGGGCCAATGCGGCCTCCTTCAGGCCGGCCTGTTCCAGCGCCGCCTGCAGGCGATGCTCGTCCCGCACCGGGCAGTCGGCATAGATGTTGTCCATCAGGGTGGTTGGCATGATTTCATCACGGTCACCCACCAGGGCAATGCGGCGGCGGAACTGGTCCAGCCCGAAGCGTTGCAGTGGCACGCCGTTGACCAGCACCTGGCCGCTGTCCAGCGTGTGGAAGCCCGCCACGACTTTCAACAGCGTGCTCTTGCCACAGCCGGAAGGACCGGAGATAACGGTCTTGCTGCCAGCCGGAATCTCCAGCTCCAGCTCGCTGAAGGTGGGCGTGTCGAAGCTGCCATAGCGGTGTTCTGCATGGGCCACGCACAGGTCGCGCACCGGCTCGTCACCTGCTGCCGCGCTGGAGCGGTACACCGCGTCGCTGGGCAGCTCGGGCAGTTCGTCGACGATATCCGAGGTGCGTGCCAGCTCCACCTTGGCGATGCGCAGGCCGGCGTAGCGCTCCATCATGCGCTGGGTGCAGCCCATGAACATGTCCTTGTAGAGCACGAACGAGAACAGATCGCCGATGCTGTTGTCGCCTTCCAGCACAGCCAACGCACCCAGCGCGCTGATCACCAGCGAGTTGGCGTGGGAGATGGCTTCATGGGCGGTGCCACTCATTGCCTGGATACGGTCCACGCGTGCGCGCGTTCGCTGCACCTCGGCCTGCTGATTGGCCCACTCGGCCAGACGAACACCTTCCTGGCCGCGCAGCTTGACCGTCTCGATGGCGGTGATTGCCCGCAACAGCGTGTGATTACGTGCGGTTTCCGCGTCGATGGATTGCTGCTGGGCCTTGGCCATGGCCGGCAGGCTGATGGCGCGCAGGCCAAAGAACAGCAGGCTCAGGCCCACCGCAACACCGGCCAGCTTGACGTTGATCAGGCCGATCAGCACCAGGAACACCACGGCGAACAGGCCGTCGATGGCGATATCGAACCAGCCCCGCGTATAGGCGGTGAAGGCGAGGTCGGTGGATTCCAGCCGGCGCAGGATGTCCACCGGCCGCCGCCGCTCGAAGTAGCGGGTGGGCAGGCGCAGCAAGCGTGCGGCCAGGCCAACCGATAGATCGGTGTTCACCGAGACGCGCAGCTGCTCATCCACCAGCGTGCGCAGCCATGAGGCCGCCACGCTGACCGCGAACAACAGGCCGAAGATGTAGAGCAACAGGTACAGCAGGTCCTTGTCATTCTTGACAACGACCTCGTCGATCACCAGCGAGAACAGCTTGGGTGAGGCGATCGCGACCAGTTGCACCAGAATGGCCAGCGCGGCCAGCATGCCCAGATGGTGCAGCAGGCGCGGGTTGGTGGACAGCACGCTCTGCATCGACAGCGGGGAGGGCGTTCCACGTGCGGGCTCGACCTGGAACGTGGCAGTGGGAATCAGTTCCAGCGCAGCGCCGCTGAACAGGCTCATGGCCTCGGCCCACCGGTAGTGGCGGCGGCCAACGGCGGGGTCGATGATGTCCAGGCCACGAGAGCTGACCCTTTCCACCACTACAAAGTGGCGCTGCTCCCAGAACAGAATTGCGGGCAGGCGCAGTTCGCGGACATCCTGCAGCGACAGCTGCAACGGCCGACCGGCAAAGCCAAGCTCTTCGCCCACGCGCAGCGCCTGGAACAGCGACATGCCATCGCGCGAGACCCGGTAGCGCTGGCGCAGCTGCTGCAGGCTGACATGCTTGCCATGGTGCGCGGCGATCATCGCCAGGCAGGCCAGGCCGCATTCCGAGACCTCGCCCTGCAGTACCGGCGTGATGTGTTGGCGGCCCAGCAGGCGGCTGAGGAAGGAGGGGGTAGCGATGCGGGTCATGGTTGCTCGGCCGGCAGAAGGACGTCCCCGCTGTTGCGGGTCCAGCCACGGATGACAGGGAGGAAGAGCCATTCGAGCAGGTTGACGTCCTGCAACCGGACCGAGCCCTGCAGGTCCATGCCGTCCTTCAACCACTCGCGGCGGATGCGCACGATGGGCGCGTCCAGATCGAGCGCCACATCGGCGAGGAAGGTAGAGGCGTCCTGTTGGTCGGGCAGGCCTGGAATGGCCAGTGTCCCGGAGGTCAGGCGCAGCACCTTGCCCGGTACCAGGCCGTAGCGTTCATAAGGAAATGCATCGATGCGGACATTGACGGTGTCCCCCTCGCGAATGAGGCCGGCAGTGCGTTGCGGCAGGCGTAGGCGCGCCAGATGCGGGCCCGCTTCCTGCCCGGTGCGGATCAGGGCCAGCGGCTGGCCCGTGGTGAGGTTGTCGCCGGCGGCGTGTGCCAGCATGTCGACCACGCCAGCGGTGGGAGCGAACACGGTATAGCCGCGCTCGCGCTGCTGCGCGTGGATGCGGTCCTGCACGTCGGCCTGCTGCAGCGAAAGCGCGTTGAGGCGCGAAGTCAGATCTTCCTCGGCGCGTTTGCGGTCCAGCTGCAGCTGGGTCTGGCGCTGGCGCCCAGCCAGCAGCGACGCCTGCATGTTGGCGTGCTCGGCCCGCAGCTGCTGCTTGCGGGCGATGGCGTCTTCCAACTCCAGCTGGGTGACGTAGCGCTGCTCGGCCAGCTTCTCGTAGCGCTGGTGGGCAGATTCAGCCAACTGCATGCGTGCATCGATGGCTTCTACAGCCGCAGCAATGGCGCGCAGTTCCTGTTCCACCTGCTGCAGCTGTTGCTGGATGCTGCGCAGGCGCAGCTGGTGGATCTCCCGTGCCTGCAGCGCTTCCTGCTGCACACCTGTCTGGACGCTTTTCAGCGTTTGCAAGCCAAGCGCGCCTACACTCTGGCCACGTTCGGTGATCGAGTCCTGCTCGGGAATCGTGACGTGCGCGATGGGTTGGCCAGCGACCACCGGGTCACCGACCTGCACCAGCAGCTGGTCCAGCACACCTGGGCGCTCAATGCCGATACGGGTGATGTTACCCAGGGCGATATGGCCACGGACCTCCTCGGTGCGCGCGTAGCGTCCGTGCAGCAGAATGGCCAGTGCTGTGACTGCTACGGCAACCGTGGCCCAGGCCAGCACAAAGGTAGACAGGCCGCCACGCGGCAGCACCTGCCCGAGTTTCTCGATCATCGTGTGTACTCATGCAGAGCGAGGCGGCAGAGCCGCCTCGCAGGTGGTGCGGATATCAGGCGATCAGCACCACTTCCACGGACGCCATTCCCACTTGATCAGGGCAACGGCGCCGTAGATGGCCAGGCCACCACAGAAGATCACTGCAACGCCACCCCCACCACGGACGGACTGGGCCTGTGCTTCAGACAGGGTCTGCATGTTGTTTCTCTCTCAGCAAAACCGTCGGTTCGACGGCGCCGAAGAGCGTCGATGAATGCGCGCATGCCAACAATCTGACAAGTACGAATGGGCGAAGATCACACCGGAGTTTTTGTAGAGTCGAGCCATGCTCGACTCATCGGGGCAATCGGAGTCGAGCATGGCTCGACTCTACAGGTCTCGGTAATTCCATACCGTACGTGGCGAGTAAGGCGAGCCGAGCATGGCGTGGTTCTACAGTAGATCCACGCCATGCGTGGATGCCTTTCAGAAATCCATCGTGGCCGACAACAACACCGTTCTCGGTGCACCCAGTGCCAGGCTGGAAAGCAACGGCATGCCCCAATACGCCTTGTTGGTCACGTTGTTCACGCTGGCGCGCAGGGCGAGCGGTCGCCCGGCCATCGTGGTGCTGTAACGCGCACCCACATCGAACAATGTGCGTCCCGGCACCGACAGGCGATTGTCGGCACTGATGTACTGCTTCGACATCGCGGTGGCATTGCCGGTCAGGGTCAAGCCTTCCAGTGCGGGCACATCCCATTCCACGCCCAGCTTCGCCTGGCGCTGCGCAACGGCGGTAGCAATGCGGCCTTCATTCACGCCACCCGCTGTGCGGGTCAGCTTCGGCTGCACGTAGGCCACGCCACCCAGCAGGCGTACGCCGTCCAGCGGTGAGCCGAAGAAGCCCCATTCCACGCCACGGTTACGCTGCTCACCACCGAACGAGAAGATATTCGTGACCGGGTCGGTGTAGCTGCTCGGGCGCTTGATCTCGTACACGCTGAAGGTGTGCGCGAAGCTGCCCAGGTCCAGTTTCAGGCCCAGCTCCTTCTGCTTGGTGCGGAACGGTGCGAACACATCGCCGGCGTTGGCAGCGGTCATCGGCGCGGTGGCGCCCTGGCTGAGGCCTTCGATGTAGTTGGTGTAGACCGAAAGCTTATCGGTGGCCTTCACCAGCAGGGCGGCCGCCGGGGTGGTGGCGCTCTCGTCGTAGCGCGAGGTGCGCGCACCCGTGGCCACGTTGAAGGTCTCGCTGACCACCTGCTGGCGCCGCACGCCCAGTGTCAGCTGCACGCGGTCATCGGCGAAGGACAGGGTATCGGCGAAGCCGACGCTGTCCAGCCGCAGCTCGGTGTGCGAGATATGCGGCGCGATGAACGGCGCAGCCGGACCCCACACCGGGTTGTACAGGTTGGTGGTCCAGTCCCAGCCCGGCACGCTGCGGCGGCCGTAGTCGTTCTGCGTGTGCTGGTAGTGGGTCACGTTGGCGGCCCACTGATGGCTCACGCTGCCGGTACGGAAGCTGCCGCGAAGCCCGGCGTCACCGGTCTGCTTCTTGATGTCGAACGCCAGCTGGCCCATCACCGTGGTGAAGTCACCGGCCGGATTGAGAATCTGCGCACTGATCGAACCGTTGTAGCGGTAGTCGGTCTTGCTGGTGCCATAGGCCAGGTAGGCCATCAGGTGCTCGTTGATGTCCAGCTCGCCACGCAGCATCGCGCCCTTGTCCTGGCTGTCCACGTAGGCCCAGTCCGGGTTGATCAAGGTGTCGCTACGCGGCGGTCGCGGAATCGCCACGCCCGGTGCCAGGCCGACACCGCGCGCCGGGCCGTCGACGCGGTCGTCGGCGTTGTGCAGATCGGCGGAGAGGCGGGCGCGCTCGCCGCGCCAATCCAGCGCCAGCGAGCCCAGCTGCACCTTCTTGCTCTGCTTGCCGACCGCACCGTCGCCATCACGATACGCGCCATTGAAGCGGATGCCGAACTGCTTGTCGGTACCCAGGCGGCGGCCCACATCCACATGGGTGCCGAACTGCGCATCGGAGGCGAAGTTGGCGCTGACCCGCAGCAACGGCTGCTCGCCGGCACGCTTGGGCACCAGGTTGACGCTGCCACCGACCGAGCCGCCCGGCGGCATGCCGTTGAGCAGGGCGGACGGGCCCTTCAAGACCTCGATGCGCTCGAACATTTCCGGCGAGGTGCGGTAGTACGGCGCCATGCCGCTGAGGCCGTTGAACGTGGTGTCGCTGGTGCTGGAAGCGAAGCCGCGGATGGCGTAGTTCTCGCTCCAGGAACCGGTGACGCCGTTGCTGAACACCGTGGGGTCGGTGGCGGCGATGACGTCGGTGAGGTCCTTGGCCTGGCGGTCGCGGATGAAGGACTCGGTGTAGCTGACCGTACTGAAGGGCGTGTCCATGAAGTCCTTGTCGCCGAGCAGGCCGACCCGGCCACCCGAGGCCACCTGGCCGCCGGCATAGTCGCCGGTCACCCGGCGCTGTTCCTGCACCTGTACGGAGGGCAGGGTGGACGGCGCGGAGTCGGCCAGCGCGGCAAACGAGGCCAGCAGCCCCAGCGCCAGGGTCGACACCCGGTAGCGCTGGGCCATCGGCGGATGCATCTGCACGCGGATCGCGGCGGCCGCTGCACGCTGCAGCGGGGAGGAGAGGTCGTACACGGTCATGCCAGGTTCCTGTGAATCGCAGGTGCGAACGCGCCTGGCGCGCTGCCGACGGCAAGCACGGGGGGAGGGCGCAGCGCAGGGTTGTCGGCTGGGTGGGGACCTGGCGGGAAGTGAGCCATGGGCTCGATTGCGGACGGCGGCGGGGTTGCGAACCACACGCATTCCGAATTAGTTGAGTAAATTAAACTAAACCATATGAAGCGGACAAGAGGGTCCCTTTGCTGGCACCCTCGCTACGGTATGAACATGCACTCTGAGATCCCGGCGTCGGCCCGTGGCCGTCCGCCCACCATCACCCCCGATCGCCTGGCCGACATCGGCATCAAGCTGGGCCTGCCGAACCTGACCATGGCCAACGTGGCCGCCGAACTGGCAGTGACCCAGGCCGCGCTCTACAAGCGCGTGGCCAACCTGGAGGCCTTGAAGCGGCTGGTGGCCGATACGGTGTTCCAGCGCTGGCAGATTCCGCGCGCCTCGGCCGATGCGCCGGGTGGGCTGCAGGCGTACCTGCTGGGGTTCGTGGATTCGCTGTGCGAGGTGGTGAAAGCACACCCCGGGCTGCCGCCGTATCTGCTGCGCCGTTCGGTGGCGACCGCGCCGATGCTGGACAAGATTGCCTCACACCAGGCGCATGTGGCCGAGGTGTTCGGCCTGCCGCTGGACAAGGCACGCTGGCTACTGGCCACGATCGCGTTCTACTGCATTGCCGGCGCGGACACGGTCTACGGAATTGCCGACGACGAAGAGGGCCAGGTGATCACCGAGTTCAAGCAGGGCATGCGTGCGCTGGTGATCGGTTCGCTGGAGGTATTGGAACTTCGGTAGATCCACGCCATGCGTGGATGCCGTTGTACGGTTCGCCACGGCCCCATCCACGCATGGCGTGGATCTACAATGCGGCCATGCCTGCCACGCCCACCCTCGATGATCTGCGCCGCCACGCGGTGACGCGCACGCTGTTCAAACCCACCACGCTGCTGACCGCGATCCGGCGCCTGGGCTTCGTGCAGGCCGACCCGATCCGCGCACCGGCACGCGCACAGGACCTGACCCTGCGCCATCGGGTGAAGGACTACCGCGCCGGTGACCTGGAGCGGCGTTATGCGCGCCTTCCGGTGGAAGAAGATTGCCTGGTGAACTACGGCTTCCTGCCGCGCGAGCATCTGGCGTTGATGCATCCGCGTGTGTCTAGGCGCGCGTGGGATGCCGAGACCCAGCGCCGCGCGGCGGATGTACTGGCCTTCGTGCGCGAGCGTGGCAGCGTGCATCCGCGCGAGGTCGATCAGGCGTTTGCGCATGGCCGGGTGACCAACTACTGGGGCGGCACCAGCAATGCCAGCACGCACCTGCTGGAGGGCATGCACTACCGCGGCCTGCTGCGCGTGCAGCGGCGCGACAGCGGCACCCGCATCTACGCCGTGGCCGACCACGCCGAGGCGGATGCCAGCGAGCAGGCGCAGATCGAACGCGCCGCCGCCCTGATCGACCTGGTGGTACGCAAGTACGCGCCGCTGCCGTCGGCCAGCCTGACCTACCTGGTGCGCCTGCTGGGCTATGGTGCGCCACATCTGGCCGAGCAGACCCGGCAGGCGTTGAAGCTGGCCAAGCAGCAGCTGGCCAGCTGCACGCTGGACGGCACCACCTGGTACTGGCCGGCGGACGAGAACCCGCGCTCGCGCCGGCATGCACCGGACGAACAGGTGCGCCTGCTGGCCCCGTTCGACCCGGTGGTGTGGGACCGCCGCCGCTTCGAGCTGCTGTGGGGCTGGGTCTACAAGTTCGAGGCCTACACGCCTGCGCCGAAGCGCCAGTACGGCTACTACGCGCTGCCGGTGCTGTGGCACGACCAGGTGGTGGGCTGGGCCAATCTCAGCGTACGCGACGGTGAACTGGTGTCCAGCGTGGGCTACGCCGGCAAGTCACTGGCCCGCGACAAGGTGTTTCGTGGCGCGTTGGAAGACGAACTGCAGCGCATGGCGGAGTTCCTGTAGAGCCTAACGGCGATGGGTACCTATCGCTCCCGGTAGCCGCCAACCTTGGTTGGCGCTGGCTTCCACCGGTGCCCACCAAGGTGGGCATCTACCGATTCCACCGCCCATGCGCCACCATTGCCAACACCACCACGCCCGCGGCAACGCTGGTGTGACCGGACAGCGCGGCGAGACCGAAACCCACGCCCAACCCGCGCATCGCGAACACGGCACTGAACACCAGCAGTGCCCAACCGATGGCCCGTAGCTGCTGCGTTGCCTGCACGCTCAACACACGACGCAACACGTCCCGCTGATGGCGCTCCATCGCCAGTGCCAGGCAGGTGAACGCGGCCAGTGACAACACGAACAGGATGAGGTGGATCATGCGTTGGCCTCCGGTGCCGCAGTGCGTGACGCAGCAGACGGCCGTACGCGCTTCACCTTCGGCGCATGCCGCCAGGTACGCCAGGCCAGCAGCGTGTGCAGGGCGGCCAATGCCAGCAGGGTCAGGTCGGTGCCGGCAAACGCCCAATCGCCCGCGGCCAGCGTGCGCCACAGCGGATGCAGCGTGGTCATTGCGGTCAGCACCGGCAGCAGCGCCAGCAGCAGTGCCGCCAGCAGGAACTGTTCGATCCATGCGCGCTTGGGTGTGCGCAGCGTGGCGTGCACGAACATGGCTGCCCAGGCCAGGAAGAACACATGCACCTCCCACGCCGCGCGCCCGTCCATGGTGACGGGCAGCAGGCGGTTCGCCCACAGATAGGCCGCCATCGCCACCGACAGGCCCGCGACGGTGGCGATGTTGAGCCGCTCGACCAGGCGGAAGCCGAAGTAGGGTCGCTGCGGATCGGGCAGCTGGGCACGGCGCTTGACCGTCCACAGCACCAGCCCGGTGCCGACCATGGCGGTGCCGGCCAAGCTGACGATGAAGTACAGCCAGCGCAGGGCGGCATCGGCGAAACGGCCCAGGTGCAGGCCATACAGCACGCCCTGGGTATCGGCGGCAACGCCCGAGTGTTCCTTGATCTGCAGCAACTGCCCACCGCTGCCGTCGAACAGCAGATAGTTCGGGGTGGTGGACACACGGCTGGACTGCGCACGCACCACGGCCACGCGTGCGTTCTCGTCGCCGGGATTCTGCACCTGCACACTGCCCACCGCACCGGCTCCCCAACGCTGCTCGGCCTGCTGCACCAGTGCACCGACGTTGGTGAGCGGAGCAGGGTGGTCGGCGGCCTTCTGCGGTGGCAGGAACAGGCGCATCTCGCTGACCACCTCGGCCTGCTGGTGCTTGTCCGGCAGTTTGGCCAGGCCCCACGGCATGTACAGCACCGCCAGCATCACCAGGCCGCTCCAGGTGATCATGAAATGGAAAGGCAGCCCGAGCACCGACAGCGCCGCGTGCCCATCCAGCCAAGAGCGCTGGCCCTTGCCCCAGCGGAAAGTGAAGAAGTCGGCGAAGATCTTCTTGTGGGTGATTACGCCGCTGACGATGGCGACCAGCATGAACATCGCGCACAGGCCGACGATCCAGCGGCCCCACATCGCCGGCATGTAGTGCAGGTTGAAGTGGAAGGCATAGAAGAAGTCGCCGCCGCCGGTGTCACGTGCCTGCAGCGGTGCACCGGTGCTGGCGTCGAACAGGCCCGAGTCGAAGCCATGCCGGCCACGCCCGCCCGGGCTGGCCCACATCGCCGACACCCACGGCATGCGCGTGCTCGGCAGGCTGAGGTTGATCTGGCTGGCCGCAGGCGTGTCGGCCATGATCGCCGTGACGGTACGCTGCGCAACCACAGCGGCGTCCGGCAACACGGACGGTGTGGCGATTTCCGGGCGGGTGTAGCGCGAGAGCTCGTCGCGGAAGTAGCTGGCGGTGCCGGTGAGGAACATCGCGTACAGGATCCATCCGGCCAGCAGCCCCACCCAGATATGCAGGTCGGACATGGTCTGGCGGATGCCGCGTGGCTTCGGAGTGCGATCGACCTTGCTCATGCAGCGCCTCCGTTGCCGACCGTCTGTGCGATCAACCACAAGGGCAACGCGGCGACGATCAGGCCCAGCCACGCACGCCACGCCGAGCGCACCGCGAACACCCAGACCACGGCGCCGGCGTACAGCAGGAAGCTGGCCAGCATGCCGGTGAACACGGCCTGGCGACCATCAATGGGCAGCGCCAGTGCCGCGATGCTGCACAGTGCGGCCAGCACATAGCCGCCGAACAACGCGGCGATGATGCGTGAGACCAGGGGCAGCCAGGTCAGCACGGAGGCGGTACGGGAAACGGTCAAAGCACTTCTCCAGGGCACCACGCGCAATGGCGGGGTGCCCTTGAAACGAGGATCAGAAATCGACGGTGGCCGACAGCAGGGCGGTGCGTGGCGTACCCAGCCCCGAGCCGAGGCTGCCCGCCCAATACGCCTTGTTGGTCACGTTCTGCACGGTGGCACGCAGTACCAGCGGATGGCCGGCCGCTTGCGTCGCATAGCGGGCACCGAGATCGAACACGGTGCGGCCCGCCACCCACTGGCTGTTGTCAGCAGTGATATAGCCCTTGGACATACTGACCGCATTGCTGGTGAGGGTGAGACCGGCCACGGCCGGCACGTCCCATTCCACGCCCAGCTTGCCCTGCCACTGCGGTGTGACCGTCGCCAGCCGGCCTTCGTTGATACCGCCCTGGGTACGGGTCAGCTTCGGCTGCAGCCAGCCGATGCCACCGAGCACGCGCAGCTGTTCGGTGGCCTGGCCGAACACGGTCCATTCCACGCCCCGGTTGCGTTGCTGGCCTCCGAACAAGAAGACATTCGTGGTCGGGTCGGTATAGGAGCTGGGCTTTTCGATCTCGTACACGCTCAATGCGCTGGCCAGGCGGCCGAAGTCGAGCTTGGCACCGACCTCGCGCTGGCGGGTCTTGAACGGCGGGAACACGTCGCCCGCGTTGGCGGCGGTGGCCGGGGCGGTGCTGCCCTGGCTCAGGCCTTCGATGTAATTGGCATACAGTGACAGGCGGTCGCTGGCCTTGAACAGCAGTGCACCGGCCGGGGTGTTGGCGCTGGCGTCGTAGCGTGCGGTGCGCTTGCCGGTGCTGCCGTCGAAGGTGTCGCTGAGCACGGTCTGGTGACGGATTCCCAAGGTCAGCTGCACACGATCATCGATGAAGGACAGCGTATCGGCGATGCCGAAGCTGGTGGTGCGCACTTCCGCGGTCTTCGGCAGCGACGCATCACTGAAGCTGCGGTCGATGGCTGGGCCCCACTGCGGGTTGTAGATATTGGTTACCCAATCGCGGGCCAGCAGGTTGCGCTTGAAGCCGAACTTCTGCTCGTGCTGGTACCAGGCCGCACTGATCGCCAGCGCATGATCGACCGCGCCGGTGCGGAAACGCGCCGACAATCCGGCTTCGGCGGTGTCCTTGCTGTAGATGAAGCGCTGGTGGGCGAAGTTGTTGCGGAAGTCGCCGGCCGCATTGGTGATCAGCGCGGTGGCGCTGGCGATGGAGTCGAAATCGGTATGGCCGTGGCCGTAGCTGGCATGCGCTTGCAGGTGGTCATTGATGTCGAACGACCAGCGCAGCGCGGCGGCCTGGTCCTTGACGGTGCTGAAGGTCCAGCTCGGTGCGAACAGGGTGCTGGCTTTCGGCGGGCGGGGCACGGCCAGGCCGGGCGCCAGCGAGACGCCACGGTTGAGGCCATCCACATGGTCGCGGCTGCTGAACAGGTCCAGCGACACCTGCGAGCGCTCACCACGCCAGTCCAGGCCGAGCGATGCGAGCTGCGTCTTGTGCTGCTGGTGGTCGGTGGCGGTGTCGCCGTCGCGGTGCACGGCATTGAGGCGTACGCCGAACTGCTTGTCCGCGCCGAAGCGGCGGCCGACATCCAGATGACCGCCCCACTGCGCGTCGCTGCCGTAGCTGGCGGTGAAGCGGGTCAGCGGCGTGTCGCCTGCACGCTTGGGTACCACGTTCACCGCACCGCCCACCGAGCCACCGGGCGGCATGCCGTTGAGCAGCGCGGACGGGCCCTTCAGCACTTCGATGCTCTCGGCCAGTTCGGGAGTGACGCGGTAGTAGGGGATCAGCCCGTACAGGCCACCAAAGCCGATATCCGACGAGGCGACACCGAAACCGCGGATGTTGAAGTAGTCGGTGATGCCACCGCTGGAGCCACTGCTGTAGACGCTGGGGTCGGTCAGCGCGATGACCCGTACCAGGTCCGGCGCCTGGATGTTGTCGATGAAGTCGGCGGTGTAGCGGGTGGTGTTGAACGGCGTGTCCATGAAGTCGAGCTCGCCGAGCAGGCCGACGCCGCTGCCGCGCGTGACCTGGCCACCCGCATAGGCATCGGTGGGTGCGGTCTTGTCGGCGCGCACGTTCACGGTGGGCAACTGGCGGGCGCCATCGGGTGCGTCGCTGGCGTGGGCGGCGGCGGCGATCAGCAGGGTGGGCAGCAACGCTGCACGGGCGGCCAGGGACAGCGCCGAGCGGCGTGGGAGGGGCAGGGTTCGCAGGGGGAGGGACATGGCGGTTCTCGTGTGGTGGGTCGTGCGATCGGCCAGCACGGCGCCGTCGGTGACCTGCAGTGGCAGGACGACGCGGGCTGTGGAATGGCTGGCAGAGGGCACGGCGCTGCCGCTGTGGCAGTGCTGCACGCGAGGTGCGTGGGCGATCTGTGGCTGGGTGGAACGAAGCGCGTGGCGCGGATGCTGCGGGGTGGATCAGATATCGTCGGCGAGGTCGTCGAGGTCCTGCAGGCCACCGCCGCGTGCCAGCACGCGCTCGTAATTGCGGCGGCGACGCTGGTCGGTCTCGGTGGTGGTCTCGCCACGTTTCCAGTAGCCGGCCACGGCAACGTCGCTGCGTGGCAGGCCGACCGTGTCGATGAAGTGCCGGCGCAGGGCACGCATTTCCTCGCGCTCGCCGGCCGCCCAGACCGTACTGCCGGGCTCCGGCCGCAGTTGGCGTGCCTGCTGCAGCAATGGCGCGTCACCGGTGGCGAGGCGGTCCACGCGGATACCTTCAATGGCGGGCAGTTCGTCTACCGGAAAAGCATCATCCGAGGCGATCCAGGCCTGCGCATGCAGTCCGGTGGGCCACTGCTGCAGTAGCGCAAACAGGGCAGGAATGGCGCTTTGGTCGGCGAACAGCAGGGCGCAGGTGTCTTCGCGCTGCGGTACCTGCAGATGGGGGCGCGGTCCGCTCAGATCGAAGGCATCACCGGGGCACAGCGCACGTACCCAGGCCAGCATCGGCCCCGGCGCCTCGTGCAGCACCACGTCCAGCGTGAAGCGGCGCGTCTGCGTATCCACGCTGCGCACGGTGTAGATCCGTGACACATCGCCGAAGGCGGCACCCAACTGGATACGCACAGCGGTGTTGGCACGCTGCCAGGGCGCGAGTTCTGCATGTTCCGGCAGCTGGACCACGAGGCGCAGCAGGCTGGCGCACGGCTGCGCAACCGCGACCACCTGGACCTGCAGCGCCTGCAGGCCGCGATCGTGGTCGGCGCCACGCAGGGGCCCGGCCGGGGTGATGGGAGTGGGGGACGCGGACATCGACAACGATCCTGGACACTGCAGATGCGAATTAGTTACATCATAGTAAACTAAATTGATCGCGCCGCAACCCGGGCCTGTCCAGCGGGCGCAGGATGCGTTGACCACGGCGTCGCTGCGCACCACCATGACAGCCCTTGCCCGCGCACCGCGCAGGAACCGTTACCGCATGGCTGCACCGAAAAAGACCGCTGCCCGTGGGCGGCCGCCCAGCATCACCCGCGAGCGCATCGCCGACGCCGGCATTGCCATGACGCTGCCGGGGCTGAGCTTCGTGGGCGTGGCGGCGGCGCTGGGGGTCAGCCACATCGCGCTGTACAAGCATGTGGCGAATCTGGCCGCACTGCGCGAGCTGGTGGCCGAGGCGATCTTCGAGCGTTGGCAGGCACCGGCGCTGGATGCCGATGGCCGGCGCAGCATCGAGGAGGATCTGCGCGCGTTCCAGCGTTCACTGCGGACGCTGGTGGACGCTAATCCGGGGCTGGCGCCGTTCCTGGTCAGCCACGGCGCGAAGACACCGGAGATGCTGGCGCGCATCCAGCGCCACCATGCCGAATTCAGCCGCGTGCATGGCCTGCCGCTGGAGCAGGCGGCGTGGCTGCTGTCGACCGTGGCCTATCATGCCGTGGCGTTGGCCGACACCGTGTACTCGCAGCATGCGGTGGTGAATACCACGCGACGTCCGTTGGATCGGAAGGCGCAGGAGGCCGAGTTCGACCGCAGCATGGAAGCGTTGATCATCGGTGCATTGGCGATGTGCGGGCGCACGGCAGCCTCCGGGTAACCGCCAATCCTGGTTGGCACCGTTGCCCCGGTAGTCGCCAACCTTGGTTGGCACCGCGATACATCGTTGCCCACCAAGGTGGGCATCTACCGGTCACGCGGCATCCTTGCGCTCCGCATCCTCCATGCCGGGGCTGACGCGGCGGCCAATGTCCTTCAGTCGGGCCAGCTGATCCACCATCGACGGTGCATCATCCAGGCTGCCGACGAACGTCCACAGGTAGGTCATCACCGCGTACACATGGCCCGGGGTAACCCCGTCGGTGGTGGCGAGACGGCCGATGGTCAGCGCGAACAGCACCGCCGCCGCCGCGCCAACGACCACGAAGGCACCGGCTTCGCGATCGGAGAGCAGGATGCGCAGCCGCGACAGCGTGGTGTAGTGGCGACGCAGCACCGAGGGACTGACCCGGTCGACCAGGCGGATCTCATGTTCCAGCCGGTTGTTCAGGCGTCCATGCAGCTGCTCGTTGCGGCGTGCGAACGACGGCAGCAGCAACAGCGCGCCCAACAACGCGACGAGGCTTGCGGCGCCCACCAGCGGTTCGATCGCCAGCAGCATCGCCGCCGCACCGAACATCGATACCAGCGCGGTGGCGATGATCGGCACGTGCTTCTCGAAGAAGTCGACGAATTCACGGGCCAGCACAACGCGCGCGGCCGAGGTGGAGGTGGCCTGGCCCAGCCTGCGCTGCGCCTGCACCACGTTCACCGCCAGGTCGGCATAGATGCGGGTGAAGGTACGGGTATCGACCGCACGGCGGGCAGCACCGACCAGCCAGAACAGCAGCACCACACCGGCGTAGGAGATGGCGTGGCCGATGTTGCCGCGGATGATCGCGTCCACCGCGAAGCCGGCAAACAGCGGATACGCCAGCAGCAGCGCGTTCTCCAGCGCCACCAGCGAGAAGGTGCCGGTGAGCTGCCAGGGGTAGGTGCGCAGGATGGCCTTGAGGGTGGCGGCCGCGTTCTGCTGGCCGATGCTGCCGGCGGCGGCCGCCGGATCGTGCGGGTGTTTCATGGGGATGCCTGGGTGGGTCGGAGACAGGGCAGGGGGCCGGATACCTGCCGCCTCCCTGGTCACGCCCAGTATCGGCAGCCCTTTGGAGCGGGCATGGAGGGACGATGGAGATTGCGTGGAGGAACCGGCACCGTTCAGCGATGCGAATGCCCACCAAGGTGGGCCGCTACGAGAGCAGCGCCCGCTGCAACGTTGTGCCCTCAACGACGCGCATGCACCGGCCAGCAGATCTCAAATGAACTGCCGCCCCGTTCGGTGGCCCGGCATAGCGCCGTTCCGTGATGGGCCACGGCAATCGCGCGCACCACCGCCAGGCCCAGCCCGGAGCCACCGCTCTGCCGCGAACGCGAGACATCGGTGCGCTGGAACGCTTCGAAAATGCTGTCACGCAGTTCGTCCGGCACGCCGGGGCCACCATCCTCCACGGCCACCGTGCAATGGCCCTGACCAAGTGTGACGCGCACCCGCAGCGGGCACGGGATGGCATGGCGGCGCGCGTTCTCCAGCAGCGCCAGCACCGCCTGGCGGATGCGCGCCGGATCGCAGTCGGCCAGCGACGGACGCGCATCCAGCGTTACCGAGAAGCCGCTTTCGGTCAGTGCCTCGGACATCGCTTCGACCACCGCGGCCACCTGCACGCTGACATCGCTGCGCTGCAGGCGCAGGTCCAGATGGCCGCTCTCGGCCAGGCTGACCACGCGCAGGTCCTCGATGATGCGGGTGAGGCCCTCCAGCTGGGTGAGCATGCTGTTGAACTGCTCCGGCCCCGGCTCGAATACGCCTTCGGCGATGCCCTGCAGGCGGCCGCGCAGGATGGTCATCGGCGTGCGCAGTTCATGTGCGATTGCCGCGTTCCAGAACACCCGGTTCTCCGACATGCGGCTGAGCCGCTCTGCCATGGAATTGAAATCGCTGACCAGCGTGGCCGCTTCGGCCATCGTGGTGTCACCGCCGCGCGCACGCGCCTCCAGATCGCCGCTGGCGACCCGGCGCAGGCTCTCGGCCACCGAATTCAACGGCGTGATGATGCGGCGGGTCAGGCGCGAGGCGACCAGCGTGGCGAAGATGACGACCACGGTGGCGGTCAAGCCGATCCACAGCCATTCCAGCCCGGACGGCATGATCGTTTCCGGCTCGTCATACCAGCGCGGGTAGAACACCTCCATCAGGTAATAGAACAGGTAGAAGCCGCTGATCGAAAGCACCGTCGAACACAACGAGGCCACCGTGATGGACAGCGTGATCTGGCGTCCGATGCTCTTGCCTTTGGGGTTCATCATTCAGTCCAGGAAGCGGTAGCCAACGCCGCGGATGGTGGCGGGAATGCCGATGACGCCCACATCCTCCAGCTTGCGCCGCAGTTTGCTGACATGGCTGTCGACGGTGCGTTCCTGTGCATCGCCTTCGGGCAGGCAGGCGTGCAGCAGGTCCACCCGCGCATGCACCTGCCGCGGCGCGCGCGCCATGTGCACCAGCAGCCGGAATTCGGTGAGGGTGAAGTTCAGTGCGTGCACCTGCTCGCCGTTGCGCACCGTTACTTCGTGGCTGCGCAGGTCGATCTCGAACGGGCCCTGGCGGATGAGCCCGTTGGGCTCTTCGACCACGGTGCGGGAACTCCGGCGCAGCACGGCCTGGATGCGGGCGACGATCTCGGCCGGATTGAACGGCTTGGCCACGTAGTCGTCGGCGCCGACGCGCAGGCCGGTCAGCTTGTCCACGTCTTGGTCGAGCGCGGTGAGCATGATCACCGGGGTGTTGCCGCGGCGCCGCAGTTCGCTCAGTACCTGCCAGCCATCCAGCTTGGGCATCTGCACATCCAGCAGCACCAGGTCCGGGCGCAGTTGGCGGTGGCCGGCGAGCGCCGCCTCGCCGTCGGCGGCGCGTGCGCTGCGCAGGCCGGAACGGGCCAGGTAGGCGCCGAGGATGTCGGCGATTTCGCCTTCATCTTCGGCAATCAGCACCAAGGGGGGCTGTCGGTTGCGGAGATCGTGTTTCATTGCGTGCTGCGGGTTCGAGGCCAGGGCGGACAAGGGCGGGATCAGGGGCAGGGTCATCGTCGGTATTCCATTTCCTGCGCCTCTTCATTGGCAGCCCAGGCCAGGGTGGCCAGCACCAGCGTGCGCTGCAGGCTGGGTTCCAGCGCACCCGCGCCGCGCAGCTGCTGCAGCATCAGGGTGGACAGCGCCGCCGGCAGCGTGCTCCAGCGCGAGGCCATGGGGGTGGCGTTCACCCGGGCCTGCAGCCGCGCGGCCATGCCCACGATGGTGCGCAGGCGCACTGCCAGCAGGATGACGACCACGGCGGTGGCAAGGGCAAGCAGCAGATGCAGGGTGACGTTGGCCGCCGGGTGCGTTGTCGCCCAGACCGCCAGGCCGATCAGCGCGAGCGATGCGACGGATCCGGTGCGGCGGGTACGGCCGGGCCCATCACTGCGGAACCCCACCAGCGCGGCGGCGCCGAAGCCGGCCAGCAATGGCAGTACCGGATACGGCGCGACCCACATCCATGTGCTGGTCGATGCCAGCACCAGTGCAATCAACCACGGCGAAGGCGCACACCACGCCAGGTAGGCATGGCGCACATCGATGGGTGGCAGGTCTGGGTAGGAAGGGGACACGGCAGGCTGGCAGTCGGCGAGGCCGACGAGGCTAGCGACCGTTGATGGAGACTCGGTCGAGATTGTGTCGAGATTGCGTGGATGCGGGCTGCCACGTTCAGGCGCGGGGCTGATGCCTGAACGGCCGCGGCGCCTCCATGCAATCTCCACAGTGGCTCCAAGAAACGTCCATCGGTGGCTTCCAGACTGTGGTTTCGGCGGTCGCATGGGGCGACTGCACGCAACCGGGCGTTTCGATGAGCAACCGCAGGACCTGGATCATTGCCGCCGCCGTGGCCTCGCTGGCCGCCGGCGCTGGATGGTGGGCGTTTGCCGGCGGTGATGATGCCGCGCTGATCACCGCGCCGGCAAGGGTGGCGGACCTGGAGAAGACCGTACAGGCGGTCGGCCGGGTCCATCCGAAGGAACTGGTGGCGGTGGGTGCGCAGGTGTCCGGCCAGGTCAAGCGCCTGCATGTGGTGCTGGGCCAGCGCGTGCAGGCCGGCGATCTGATCGCCGAAGTCGATTCGCAGCCGCAGCGTATCGCGCTGCGCAGCGCCGAGGCGGCCACCAACACGCTGCGTGCCCAGCATGCCGCCAGCGAGGCCCGCTATGCGCAGGCCAGTCGTGCTTACCAGCGCCAGTCGCAGTTGGTGGCATCGCGCCTGGTGTCTCAGGAAGGTTTCGAAGCCGCGCGCGTGGCACGCGATGCGGCGCGTTCGGAGGTGGCCGCGCTGCAGGCGCAGATCGACCAGGCGGTGACCCAGGTCGAGACCGCACGGATCAACCTGGGCTATACCCGCATCGTCTCGCCCAGCGACGGCTACATCGTGGCCATCGTCACCAAGGCCGGGCAGACGTTGAACTCGATGCAGACCACGCCAACCATCGTGATGCTGGCGCAGATGGATACGATGACCGTGCGTGCCGAGATCGCCGAGGCCGATGTCGAGCTGGTGGCGCCGGGACAGGCGCTGTGGTTCTCGACCTTGGGGCCGAGCGGCCGCCGCTATGAATCCCATCTGCAGCAGTTGGAGCCGGCGCCATCCTCGATTGCCGACGTCGCCTCCGGCAATGCGGGCGGCTCTGCGCAGACGCCGAAGGCGGTGTACTACGCCGGCCTGTTCGATGTGGCCAATCCTGGCCTGAAGCTGAAGCCGTCGATGACGGTGAAAGTGACCCTGCAGCTGGCGCGGGTCGCCAACGCGCTGCAGGTGCCTTTGACGGCGCTGGCCGAGTCGGATGACAAGGACGGCAACCGCGGCACCGTGCGTGTGCTCGATGCCAAGGGCCGCCCCCAGGAACGTGCGGTGACGACCGGCCTGCGCACCGCCACCGCCGTGCAGGTCCTGTCCGGCCTGCGCGAGGGTGAGAACGTGGTGGTCGGCCAGGCACCCAGCGGCGCTGAGCCGGAAGCCGCCAGCCTGTTGGGGATGTGAGCATGACCGACGCACTGCTGGAACTGCATGGCGTATCGCGCGCCTATCGCTCGGCCGCCGGCGAGGTGGTGGTGCTGAAGGACGTTTCGCTGCGCATCGATGCCGGCGAGTTCATCGCCATCATTGGCCCCTCGGGCTCGGGCAAGTCCACGCTGATGAACATCCTTGGCTGCCTGGACCGGCCGACCGAGGGCAGCTATCGCGTGAACGGCGAGGCCACCGAGCAGATGGCGCCGGACGCGCTGGCGCGCCTGCGCCGCGAGCATTTCGGCTTCATCTTCCAGCGCTACAACCTGATGGAGAACCTGAGTGCCACCGAGAACGTGGCGCTGCCGGCGGTCTATGCGGGCGTGGACGCAGAGACGCGTAATGCGCGCGCACGCACGCTGCTGGAAACGCTGGGGCTGGGCGAACGCATGGCGAACCGGCCGAGCCAGCTGTCCGGTGGCCAGCAGCAGCGCGTGTCCATTGCCCGTTCGCTGATGAACGGTGGCGCGATCGTGCTGGCCGATGAGCCGACCGGCGCGCTGGACCACGCCAGTGGCCAGCAGGTGATGGCCGAGCTGAAGCGCCTGCACGCGCAGGGCCACACGGTGATCCTGGTAACGCATGATGCGGCGATCGCCGCCAACGCGGCGCGGGTAATCGAGATCGCCGACGGCCGGGTGGTGGCCGACCGCGACGAGCCAGTGTTGCGTGCTGCAACTTCGGGACGCGCGACCGAGCGCGGCGCGTCTCCGGTCACTGAGCGCCGCGCACGCATGGACGCAGTCCGCGAAGCCGCGCGCATGGCCGTGCGCTCGATGCTGGCCCATCGCCTGCGCACACTGCTGACCATGCTCGGCATCATCATCGGTGTCGCAGCGGTGGTGACCGTGGTTGCGCTGGGCAAGGGCGCACAGGCGCAGGTTGAATCACAGATCAACGAACTGGGCGCCAGCACGCTGGAGATCTTCCCAGGCGCCGATTTCGGTGACCCTCGCTCGGCGGAGATCGAGACCCTGGTGGTCGGCGACGCGGACCATCTTGCGGCGTTGAGTTACGTGGACAGCGTCAGCCCGAACCTGAGTGGATCGGTGGCGGCGCTGCAGGGCAACCGGCGTGCCAACACCCAGGTGCTGGGCGTAGGGGCCGACATGCCGCGCGTGCGTGGGCTGCGGCTGAAGGCCGGCCGCTTCTTCACCGACGCCGAAGTCGATGCGCACCGCGCGGTGGGCGTGGTCGACCAGAAGGCCGCCAAAGCGCTGTTCACTGGCAACCCCATCGGCAGCACGGTGCTGCTGGGTGGCATGCCGGTGGAGGTGATCGGTGTGGTCGGGGCCAATGCGTTCGCGGGCGGTGCAACCCCCACGGTCTACGTGCCGTACACCTCGGCGGCCTCGCGGCTGTTGGGCAGCCAGCGCCTGGAGAGCATCACCGTGCGCGTGCGCGACAACGTTCCCACCAATGCCGCCGAGGCCTCGCTGGGCGCCGAGCTGGAGCGCCTGCATGGCCGCCGCGATTTCTTCATCTACAACGCCGACCAGATCCGAAAAGCCGTGATGAAGTCCAGTCAGACCATGGCCGCGTTGGTCTCCGCCATTGCCGCCGTGGCGCTGGTGGTCGGCGGAGTGGGGGTGATGAACATCATGCTGGTCTCGGTGAAGGAGCGCGTGCGCGAGATCGGCGTGCGCCTGGCTGTGGGCGCGCGGCAGGGCGACATCCTGCGCCAGTTCCTGATCGAGGCCGTACTGATCTGCCTGTTCGGTGGCGTGCTGGGGGTGCTGTTCGCGTTCGGGGCGGGTGCGCTGTCCAGCCTGCTGTCGCTGGGTGTGCCATTCCTGTTCACGGTGGGGCCGGTGCTGGCTGCACTGGCGTGCTCTTCGGCCATCGGACTGGGCTTTGGCTATTTCCCGGCACGCAGCGCGGCGCAGCTGGACCCGATCCAGGCGCTGGCGGCGGAGTGAACGTGTCAGCGTGGCGGGAAGGCTATGACGATGTCGTTCAGCGGCAATTGGTTGCCGCGCGGTACGGCCACGCCGGGTTTCCAGGCATCCCCTTGGCCGAACAGCTGCGCCTCGCTTTCAGCACCGAAATCGTCGAAGTCCTGGAAGACGTACGGAATGCCCTCGGACCCTTCGAACGTAGCCTTGTTGGAAAGCTGGAAGTGCAGGTGGGGGGCGGCGGAATTGCCCGACTGGCCGAGCTGGGCCAACGCCTGTCCGCGCTGGACCCGTTGCCCGGGCTTTACCTTGATGCTGCCGGTGCGCAGATGGGCGTAGCTGGCAAAGACGCCCGGCGAGATTTCCAGGACAACGTAGTTGCCGAACAGGCCATCCGCCGTCAGTGAGGAGGGTTCAGGCTGCGCGGTCAACGGCGGGTGCTCGGGCTGCCCATCACGGACCGCATGCACGATGCCGTCTGCCACCGCCAGCACGGGCGCCGCATAACCCACCCAGTCCGAATGGCGGGTGTGCTGCAGATCGCGGGTCGTTGGACGCACGGCACGCCCACGGTCGTCGACGCCGACCAGATCGAGTGCGAAGCGCTGCGGAATGGTCAGGTCACCATTCACCGCCACCAGGCTGCCCCAGTGGTGCGACTGCGCCGCGCCAGGCCCTTCGTGGGCGAGCCATCGACCGCCTTGCAGGGGCGGAGCGAGCGCCATCACCGGCGCCGCGTTGACCGCAACCCGGGCGCCATCCAGTTCCACGCTGCCGTGGTGCCCGGTGCCCAGCAACATGCGGTGGCGAAGCACGTGCGGCACGTTATCGGTGGCCGGCAGTGACAGCCACAGGAACACCACCATGCGCTTTCCCGCTGCAATGGAGATGGCGCCATCCCCTGAAGGCGACGGCCGGACCCAGTGGCGCAGGGCAGGGGCATCCAGGCTCAGCAGCGGCGTCTCGGCATCGTCACCGAACACCTGCAGCGATTGCGGCTGCAGCGCCCCGGTGTCGCCGTAGTAGTTGGTGATGTGCAGCTCGTAGGCCAGATGGCGCAGGCCGTCGCTGCCAACGAAGGAAGTGGGTGCGAAGGGCACCCGTGCTTCGACCGGCGCAGCCGCTGGCGCTGACAGCGCAAGGGAAGGAAGCAGCAACAGCAGCAGAGCCAGGCAGACGCTGCGGGTCATGCGTGTTCCCCCAAGGCCGACGGTGGCCGCTGCCGAGCATAGCGCTACGCCGGGGGCGCCGGTACACCGGCGGACGTGTCAAGGCTCCGGACGGGGATGCTGGCGCACGCGTGCACGCTCGCGGTACAGGCGGCTGTCGGCACGCTGCAGGGTATCGGCCACCGATTCGCCGGGGGTGTGGTGGGTCGAACCGAGCGAGAACGGTGTGGGCGACTGTCCCGCCTGCTGCACATACCACTGCTCCAGTGCGGCCAGCCGTCCCGGTTCCGGCGCGGTCAGCACCACCATGAATTCGTCGCCGCCCATGCGCACCACATTCTCCGCCGCACCCAGCGGGGCACGCAGGAAGGCGGCAAACTCGACCAGCACCGTGTCACCCCGCGCATGGCCCTGGGTGTCGTTGATCTGCTTGAAATGATCCAGATCGAACATCAGGCAGGCCCAGGGCTGGTCGTTCAGTTCGTCCAGGCGTGGCAGGAAGCGGCGGTTGTAGCTCTGGGTGAGCGGGTCCTTGAAGGACATCTCGCGCAACTGCTGCTCCTGCATACGCAGCGCCGTGACGTCCTGGGCATGGCCGAGCACGTATGGGGGATGGGCCTCGCTGTCGAGCACGTTGTGATAGGCCCAGAAATGGCGGGTGCCATCGGCGGCGATCAGCTCGATGACGCCGGCATCGGTGTGGTTGACCGCGATGCGTCCCAGATACGCCTTGAAGGCGGCCCGTTTCTCCGGCGGCATCAGGTCGCACAGGCTGCGCCCGATCATGTAGCTCTCATCGAAGCCCAGCGACTGCACGGCCGCCGGGTTCACCGAGGTCAGCACGCCATCCAGCGTATGCGTGCAGATCAGGCCAAGGCTGTAGTGGAACAGCCGCCGGTAGCGGGTTTCGCTGGCCTCCAGGGCATCCAGCGCGGCACGTTCCTCGGTGATGTCCTGGATGGCGCCGACCAGTCGCGGTCGGCCATCGACCTGCTGCCGCCCTCCAACCACACGGGTCCAGATGGCCCGATCGTCGGCGGTGGTCATCGGCAACTGCACCTCCCACGACGTGCCTTCATCGATGCAGCGCTGCACCGCCGTGCGGATGATGTTGCGGCTGTCCTCGCGATAGAACGAGAGCGCGGTGTCGAGCGTCGGTTCGAAATTGCTGCGCACGCCGTGGATCTGCTTGGTCTCGCGGGTCCAGCGCACTTCGTTGCTGGCCAGGTCCATTTCCCAGCCGCCCACCCGCGCCGCACGGTTGGTGCGTTCCAGGAAATCCTCGCTGCGCTTCAGTTCACGATGCAGGGCTTTGGCCTGGCCGACCTGCGCCATCAGCGTGCTGCGCTGCTCCAGTACCTGGGTGGTGACCCGCGCAAGATGCACCATCAATTCGCGCTGCGAGGGAGACAGCACACCCGGCATCGGGTCGAGCAGGCACAGCGTTCCTATGCGCGCGCCGTGCGCCGAGCCCAGCGAGATGCCTGCGTAGTGACGGATGCGAGGGCCACCGGTGACCAGCGGATTGGTGGCGAATCGCGGGTCCTGGCGCGCGTCCGGGATCTCGAACAGCGCGTCCTGCTGGATGGCGTGCGTGCAGAACGAAATCTCGCGTGCGGTTTCGCTGACGCCTTCCAGCCCGATGTTGGCCTTGAACCACTGCCGCTCGTCGGCTACCACCGAGATCAGCCCCATGGTCATGCCGGTGGCGGCGCGGGCGGCGGCGACGATCGCATCAAAAACGGGCTCTGGCGGGGTGTCGAGCAGATGCAGGCGGTCGAGTTCAAGCAGTCGTTCGGCTTCGTCCATGGCGCTTTTCAGGGCAGGGTGGCGAGGGCGGCTTCGGCGGCTGTCGGGCACTACGCTAGTGCGTACCGCGTTATGTATCGCCACGACGGGGTGATGCCGACGTGACGCATCCCGGTCAGGGTTTGCGGGGCCCGCGCGAGGGACGCACCGAAACGTGACGGTGGTCGCGAACATGCCAGCGCCAGGGAAAGTCCACCGCACGGGTGATGCCGATGCGGGGCCCGACCACCGGATCCCTGGGGGGAGGCAGGCCATCGCTGGCAATGACGATGCCGTGGCTGCCGGTCACCAGGTCTGCGCCATCGAAGCTGCGGTCCAGCCCGAAGGCCTGCGAGAGCTTGCCGGGGCCACTGGCCAGATCATGGTCACGTCGGGCTGCCGGGCGCAGTTCGCGCATTCGTTCCAGCCCCGCCAACGGCTCGGCGGCGCGCAGCAGGACGGCCACGCCTTCACCGATGTGGCCGCAGACCACGTTGCTGCCCCAGTGCATGCCGTAGGTGAAGTACACATACAGATGGCCGGCCTCGCCGAACATGCTGGCGGTGCGCGGCGTCTGCCCGCGATAGGAGTGCGCGGCCGGATCGATGCTGCCGGCATAGGCCTCGACCTCGACGATGCGGGCCGCGCGACCATCGTTGCGTACCAACAGCTTGTTGAGCAGCTCCGGCGCAACGTCGGTAGAAGGGCGCTGGTAGAAGCGACGCGGAAGAATTTTCCAATGATCGGGCAACCCATCCAGCACGGCTGAGGCTCACGTAGCAGAAGGAGCCTGCAGTGTGGCGGCCTCGCGGTGAAGCTGCCGGCACTACCGATCGATCGGCCGGCAGGCGACGCAACGCAGGCATTACGGGGCCGCCCGCCAGCAGCCGCAATGGTGGGGCCCATGGGCTGGGTAGTGCCGGCCGCTGGCCGGCAACCGCGTGACGCCGGGGTGCTGCAGATGCCGGCCAGCGGCCGGCACTACCGGTCGATCGGCCGGCAGGAGGCGCAACGCAGGCATCACGGGGCCTTCCGCCGGCAGCCGCAATGGTGGGGGCGCATGGGCCGGCACTACCCCATCACACGGCCAATCGCATCCGCCAGCAGGGCGCGTACCCGTTCCGGCGGCAGGTCCGGGTCGCGCACAGCACGCATGGCCAGGCCTTCCACCAGCAGCCGCAGCAGCAGGGTGCGCCCGGCAATCTGCTCTTCGTCCACGATCCGGCCCTGATCGGCATCGCGCTGGCGCAGCCAGGCATGGATCGCGGCGCTGGTCTGCTTGTCATGGGTGCGCAGCACCCCGGCCAGCACCGGGTCGCGATGCGCCTCGGCGTTGATTTCCGCATACAGCGCCACGCTGGCGATGGCATTGCCGTGGATCGGCAGCACTTCGCCGCGCGCCCATTGCTGGTAGCACTCAAGCAGCCCATCAACCAGATCGGACGCCGGCGGCATCTCGCTGATCGAGGCCTGGTCGTGGCGCAGCTGGCGCTCGATCAGGGCCAGGATCAGGGCGCGCTTGTTGGCGAAATAGCGGTACATCAGCCCCTGGCTGATCTCGGCCTCGGCAGCGATATCGCCGATCGAGCCGGCATGGAAACCACGGGTGATGAAGCACTTCTGGGCTGCATCGAGGATGCGCCGGCGCTGGGCTTCGGCATGGGCGGCGGCTGGGGCGTCAGCGGGTGCGGCTACGGCGGTTTTCGGCGTCATTGCGTGAGGTCAGGGCGTCCAGAGGCGGGATAGTACGTCACAAAAGGTGTGAATGAACGGTCATTCATTTGTAATTCCCGCCTCCCAGACTGCGCCGGCCTTCTCCTTCCGCGAATGAGTCCGATGCGCCACGCCCTGCTGCACCGCCCGCTGCTCACCCTCGCCATTGCCGCCGCGCTGCCGGCGCTGGCCCATGCCGAAGACAGTTCCAACGCCGACGCTGCCACATCCGCCGATGCCGCGCGCAGCGTGGTCGCCCTCGACCAGGTGATGGTGACTGCGCAGAAACGCGCCACCAACCTGCAGGAGACCCCGATCTCGGTATCGGTGGTCGATGCCGAAGCGCTGAAGGACCGCAGCGCGATTTCGCTGGGCAGCCTGTCCGATGGCTCCATCCCATCGCTGCGGGTCACGCCATTCGCTACCCGCAGCTCGGCGCTGAACATCGGCATTCGCGGCATCGGCGCCTCCGGCGATGCCAACCAGCCGGCCCGCGATGCCGGCGTCGGCATCTACGTCGATGGCGTGTTCATGGGCCGCGCACAGGGCCTGGGCAACATGCTCTACGACGTGGAGCGCATCGAGGTGTTGAAGGGCCCGCAGGGCACGCTGTTCGGCCGCAATACCGAAGGCGGCGCAGTGAGCATCGTGACCAAGGCGCCCACCGGTGAATTCGGCGGCAGCGTCAGCGCCGGCGTGTCCAACTTCAGCGGCTACAACAGTGCGCTGCACCTGGACCTGCCCAAGGTGGGCGATGTCAGCTTCAAGATCGACGCCGTGCAGGCCAAGCGCGGTGGCACCACCGACAACCCGATGCGCGGCGAGCGGGACTTCAACAGCTACGACAAGCGCGGCGCTCGCCTGAGTGCGCTGTGGCAGCCGAGCGATGATTTCTCGCTGTTGTACGCGTTCGACCGCTCCTACGACGCCACTACGCCGTACCACACCCAGGTGCTGGTGCCGGGCGCCTATCTCAGCCCGCTGCAGAAGGCGGGTGCCAGCCTGGACCGCCTTGACAGCGCCATCCTCGGTGGACCGCAGGAAGACAACATCGGCCGCACCAGTGGCCATCTGTTGAACCTGTCGTGGGTGTTGAATGACAACCTGGAGCTGAAGTCGATCAGTTCCTACCGCGAACTCACCCAGGGCCAGTTCGACATGGGCCTGGTCGATGCGATTTCGGCCTATGGTGGCGCCGGCACGCCGTTCGGTCGTTACAGCCTGGCGCAGGTCTACCAGCACCAGTACAGCCAGGAGTTCCAGCTGATCGGCAACACCTCGCAGGTGCAGTTCCTCGGCGGTGCGTTCTACTACCACGAAACCGCCGGTGACAATGCGCAGACCCCGAACATGCTGGTGTGGGGGCCGGGTGGCAACAGCTACACGGTGAACCCGGCGACCAATCCGCTGGATCTTTCCCGCGTGCGCATCGACCGCGCCAGCAAGGCGTGGACCGACAGCCTGGGTGTGTTCGGCCAGGCCACGTGGACGCCGGAAGCACTGCAGCGCCTGCACCTGACCGCCGGCGGCCGCTACACCCGGGATGACAAGAAGGGCAGCCTGTACATCGTCAACGGCACGGCGACGAATCTCGCCTTCAAGGACCGTTGGAGCCGCTTCGACCCGATGGTCAACATCGCCTACGACCTCGGCGAGCACGCGATGGTCTATGCCAGGTACAGCACCGGTTTCAAGGCCGGCGGTGCCAACTCGCGCTCGACCAACTACACCGCGTTCGGTCCGGAAGAAGTGACCGCCTATGAGCTGGGCTTCAAATCGCAGTTCTGGGACAACCGCGCGCGCCTGAACCTGGCCGTGTTCGATTCGACCATCGCGCACAAGCAGATGGATTTTTCGCTGCCGTTCGATCCGAACAGTGGCGAAACCCGCACCACGATGGTCACCACCAATGCGCTGAGCGATGGCAAGTCGCGTGGCGCGGAGCTGGAGTTCAACGTGATGCCGATCGACAACCTCACGCTCGGCCTCAACTACGCCTACACGAAGATCGATGCGCAGACCGCGACCGACCCGTTCGGCGCTGGCGTGCAGGTGACCGTGCAGCCGCTGCTGGCGCCGAAGAACGCGAGCAGCCTTTCGGTCGACTATCTGGTGCCATTCGCCAACTTCTCGGCGCTGAAATTCCATGTGGACGGCAACTGGTCCGATGGCTACTACACCAGCGAGTACGACCAGATGCTGACCGACAGCTCGTTCGTGGTGAATGCACGGGTGGCGCTGGTGGACGTTCCGGTCAACAGCACCGGCACCACCATGTCGTTCTCGCTGTGGGCGCGCAACCTGCTGGATGAGCAGCACCTGTTCTACAAGCTCAACAGCCCGGCGTTGGGCCAGACCGGCATCTTCAACGATCCGCGCACCTTCGGCCTGGATGTGGCCGTCAACTTCTGATTCGAACGGAGAACCCCATGAAGCACCGCTCTACCGAACTTGCCCTGGCCCTGATGCTCAGCCTGCCGCTGGCCGTGACCGCCGTTGCGGCCGATGCACCGCAGGCCACCGCCGCAAAGCCGACGGCCGCTGCCAACGTGAAGCCGGTGGCTGCCGATGCGCAGCGGGTGATCCCGCTGCAGGGGGCCTGGAACGTGCGTACCTTCGCCGGCCTGCAGGGCCGCCACGGTCCGATTCCGGCCGATGCGTTCGTGCGCACCGCCGACCTCGGTCGCCTCACCGATGCCGACCGTGATGCCCTGGCCGCTGCAGGCGTGAAGCTGGACATCGACCTGCGCACCGCGGATGAGGAAGCGCAGTCGCCGGACCTGCTGGCCAGGGATGATCGCTTCGACTACCAGCGCATCTCGCTGATGGGCACCGAGAAGATGGACCTGCAGAAGATGATGAGCAGCTTCCCCGATTCGCTGGGCGAAGCCTACGTGCAGTGGCTGGGCCACAGCCAGCCGCAGTTCAAGCAGGTGTTCCAGCGCATCGCCGCGCAGCAGGATGGCGCCGTGCTGTTCCATTGCACGGCCGGCAAGGACCGCACCGGCATCATCGCCGGCCTGCTGCTGGACCTGGCGGGCGTGCCGAAGGCCGAGATCGTGCACAACTACGCGATCTCCGCGCACTACCTGGAAGGGCAGCCGAAGGACAGTGCGATGAACGCGCAGATCATGGCGCTGATCAAGCAGAACCCCGAGATCGCCCGCAAGATGGCCGGCATGTCCGGTACCGCACCGGACAACATGGAACAGTTCCTGGCGGCACTGCACAGCCAGTACAGTGGTGCCGAGGGTTACCTGAAATCGATCGGCGTCAGCGAACAGGAGATCCAGCAGCTGAAGGTGCGGCTGGGGCAGGCAGGCTGAGGACTGCCAGGCCGAAGGCAGGTGCCGGACCGCGCCGGCACCTGCCGTGCATCATCACGGCTGCAGCGGCGCAACCAGGATGGCGGCGTCGAGCACCGGGAACGTCTGCGGTTCCTGGCCGGACGACGCGACCAGGCGGATCTCCAGCGTGGTCGTTCCGCCATCGGCCGCGCTGAGTGCCTGCAGGGTCCCCAGTTTCTGCGGCAGTGGCACCGCGAACGTGGTGGGATGGCTGTGGTCCATCCCCGCCATGGTCGGCCCGAAGAACGATACGGTGCCGGCGTAGTACGGGCTGTCGGCAGCCACGGAGGTGGTGCCGGCGGGCGCGTTGATCAGCACGTCGAACTCACGCGTATTGTTCAAACCGCGTGGTCGCTCCAGGGTTACTTCGGCAATCAACTGGCGTGGGGCCGACGTGGCCAGGTGCGCGCGCACCGCTTCATTGGGCACGGCCACGCGCACCGCACCATCGGCGCGCGTACCGTGCACCAGCCGCACCGCGCCGGCAGCTGCTGGCAGCGTGGCCGCCTCCAGCAGGTCGTTGCGGCGCGCGTAGACGTAGTCGTAGTCGAAAGCCGTGGTGGAGAAGAATGCGCTGGCCGGACGCTCGCCAACGGGCTTGCCCTGTGCATCGACGAAGAAGCGGAACGGTTCGTTCATGAACTGGCGCCGCTGGTCGACATTGACGGGCATGATCGGCTTGCCGCGGGATTGCTGCAGCTGGTTCCAGACGTCCCACAGGCGGTCCATGTTGGCGTGGTGCAGGTAGAAGATCGGATCGAGTGGTGACAGGAAATTGGTCATGTTGCCGTAGGGGCCGGGATCGACCGCGCCGACGCCACCGATGCAGTTGTGCACCTTGTTGTGCGGGAAGCCTTCGAGCACCGAGAATTTCGTGGCGCCGTCCGGTTGCACCACGTGCGAGGCGGTGCGCGAGCTGGTGAAGCTGCGGCTGACATCGTCGTTGTAGAACTCGACCGGCGACAGCCCTGCGTGAATGGTATCGGGAGACACGGCCGAAGCGGTCTTTGCATCGAAGCCGGGATTCTCGCGCCACAGATAGCGGGCACCGCAGGTGATCGCATACGCCGCATTGCCCGAGATGCCGGTCTTTTCCGCGACGCTGTAGCCGGTCACATCGTTCCAGACATCGTCCGCAGTGAGGTAGCCGCGGAACTTGAGCTGGCCGCGTTGGCCTGCATCCAGCGTGTCCCAGTAGCGCTGCAGCGCCGGGCGCATGAACCGGGTGAAGACTGCCAGGTTGCGCGTATACGGCGCATAGGCGCTGTCAGTGGGCGTCAATACGCCGTCGAACATCGCCGGGGGAATCCGTGGCAGCTCGGTCCAGTCCCAGTAGGGCATGGCGAACTGCGGATCACCACTGAGCGTGCGGATGGTCTGTTCGAAGTAGCCGACATAGCCACGGTGCCAGACATAGAACCACCAGTTCCCATGCGGGCAGTCCATCAGGTGCACGAACGCGTTGCGGAACCAGTTGCGTGGATCGTCTGCCGGCAATGCCAGCATGGCCTTGATGCCGCGTGCATAGCTGGCCAGCATGCGCTGGCCTTCGGGGCTGGTGACGTTGTAGCGGTGGTAGCGTGCCTGTGCGGCCTTGCCGGCCGGCTCAGCACCGCTGGCCCAGGCCCCGGGTGCGACCAGAGACGCCAATGAAGCGCTGGCGGTGGTGGCAAGAAAATCACGACGTGTGTAGCGCATAGCCTTCCCCCTGGTGATTGGTTGAACCGCATCGGGTTACAAATCACTGGCAGGACCGGCGGCAGCGTGGCGGCCGGCCCGACGGGGACATCCAGCCCCGCCGCTTCCACCGGCAGGTGCAACGATGGCCGGGGTGGAAGCGGCGGTAGTATAGGCAGGGCAAGCAGGGCTGATCTGCGAAGCAGACCACAGTCGCAGGCGCGTACACATGTGCCCGGCTGAAGCTGTTCACCGTCGTCGTTGCGGCGTCGCCGATCAGCCAGGCATGGCCTGGCGTTACGGGTCGGGCTTCACCCTGACCACCCGTTTCCGGTACTCGTACACATTGTCACCGCGGATGCGCTTTTCCTCGGTGCCGGTGACCCGGCCCACCTGCTGGTCCGAGCCGGTGACCGGCTTGGCCTCGATCTCGGTCTCGTGCTCGAAGGAGTGCGATTTGTCGGTGTTGCGGTAATAGCGGTACAGCGCCCAGTACAGCGCGGTTGCGCCGGCCGGACCTGCCGCCAACAGCCAGAGGCCACTGTCGTCGCTCATGTCGATGCCACCAGGAAGGCAATTGCGAGGGCTTCAATGACGGTGCCGGTGGCCAGGGCCGCCAGCAGCATCTTCCATTGCTGCACGGGCACGCTGCCCATGGTTTCGCCGGTACGGCCGTTTACCGCGATGTAGTGCAGCATGCCGCCGTTCTTGCCGGGCTGGTGGTACGAATACAACCACACCGGCAGGTACATCGACACCCAGCGGGTGCCATGCACCTCCAGCTGTTCCTGTTCCCAGCGCACGCCACGGTTGTAGCGCTTCACCGAACCTTCCACCTGCGAGCGGGCGATCGACAGCAGCTGGTCTTCCAGCCGCGGCCGCAGCTTCTCCACGTCCAGGTTGCGCTTCTCAGAGGTGAAGCCGGCCAGGTACGAAGCGTTCCACTTCACCGCGTTCTTGGTATCGAACGGCAGGATGGTGTTGATGATGTTGTTGGTGTTGGCGCGGGTATCCAGATTGCCGCGCTCTGCCGAGGATTCCAGCGGCAGGTCATCGACGGTGAAGTCCACCTGGCGTTCGATCTGGTAGACATCGGCGTCGTAGAGCGTGCGCTTGTTCTTCTCGCTGCCCACGGTGTACTGCCGGGTCTGGATCTCGCCCTTGCCAGCCACCGCCGCGCTGACATTGCTGTCGACGATCATGTAGGGCAGGAACACGCCCACCACGTTTTCCGGGGTGAACTGGTCCTTGAACGCCTTCAGCGCGAACATGCGGCGCTTGTCGACGAACTGGCGGATGCGCGCGACCGCATCGTCCTTCTTTATATGGAAGGGCAGCACCGCATCGGGCACCGCGCCGTTGGCGATCTGTTCGTTGACGCCGAACACATGGCGGCACCAGTGGCAGCGCGCCGTCATCGTACTTTCGGTATTGATCGTCACCTCGGCACCGCACCCAGTGCATTTGAACGTCATCAGCGCCGAGGTGTCGGCGTCGATGTCACGTGCGCCGGAGGCGATGACCGTGCCGCGCAGCTGGTCGATGGCCTCGCCCAGCCCGAATTCCTCCTCCACGCGTGCGCCATGCCATTCGTGACGGCAATACAGGCAGACCAGGATGTCGGTACCGGCCTTGGGCCGGATGTCGGTGGCGCCGCACTTCGGGCAGCGGTTGAGGCCGTCCTTCAGCTCGCTGGCCGACGTATCGATGGCCACAGGATCGGGCGCTTCCACTTCATCGCGGATGGCCTGCGGCAGCTTCGAGGTGTCCAGCGGGAAGCTGCCGGGCAGGGGAGGGACGTCCTGCGGCGAACCGGGCCCATCCAACGACGCCGCCGGCAAGGGCGGCGGCGTCGCGGGCGCGGATCCGGGCAGCGGCGGTGGGCCGTTTCGGGGATCGGACATGTTCGTTGTGCGTCCTGCTGTTACAGGCCCAGTGCCTTGGCTTTCAGGGCGTCATAGTCGCCCTGGGTGATCAGGCCCAGGTCCAGCATTTCCTTGGCCTTCTTCAGCTTGGCGACCGGGTCATCAGCGGCCGGGGTGACCGGCTGCTGCATGCCACCCACACCGAACATGCCCGAGGCCATGCCGACGCCGACCAGGCCGGCCGCGCCGCCGTTCTCGCCGGCCGACTGGATGCCCTGGGCGACACTGGCCTGCAGGTTGGAATTGCCGCGCGAGCCCGACAGGGCATCGGCGCGCTGCACGGTCTTCAGCAGCTCGCGGGTATTGGCGTCGTACTCGATGGAGACGATGGCGGTCTTGACGATAGCCAGGCCGCGGTCCGACTTCCACTGGTAACCCTGTTCGACGGCGGCCGACAGGCTCTGCGCGAAGCCCAGCGAGTCCTGCTGCAGCTTGGTGATGCGGTTGCCCTTGCCCGGGTCGTTCGTATACAGGCTGAAGGCCGGGGCCAGCGAACCGACCACTTCATTGAACAGCTGGCTGGCGGCGGCGTTGTCCAGATCGGTGAAGTCGAATACCTGGCCAGGACGCAGATAGCTGGCCGGCACGAAGTTCTTCACGAACAGGATCGGGTCGACGATCTTCAGCGTGTACGAACCACGCGTGACCGCACCCACCTGGGTGTTGAGGAAGCCGTCGTCCCAGTAGATTTCCGACTGGGTACCGAAGCGGTTGTCCGGCAGCTCCTTCAGCGACACGAAGTAGGCCGCCTGCTGCGAGCCCGGCTGGCCGCCGAACTTGAAGCGCTCCCAGCTCTGCTTGATGAAGGTGCTGACCAGGCCGTCACCGGCGAAGATCGACTGCGAGTTCAGATCGTCCGAACGCCACTCGTAGCCACCCGGTTCGGCGACGAACGCGGTGATCGCGCCGTCCTGGAACAGCAGCAGGCCATAGCCCTCCGGCACGATGATCTTCGAGCCGTTGGTGATGATGTTGGACGAGCCGCTGGTGTTGGAGCCGCGCCCGGCGTTGGTGCCCTGCGGCACCGCCGCGAACAGGGCCGCCGTCGAGGGCAGGCCTGTCGGCACGGTGTAGAAGTCCTTCCACTGGTCGGCCAGCACACCACCGACCGCACCCTTCACCGCCTGTACCAGACCCATGTCCAACTCCCTGTGATTCGAGGGCAGGCACCATGCCTGCCGAGCTGGACTGAATATAGCAGCGGGCAGGGACCACTGTGGTGCCGGAAGATGAATCCGGATCAGGCCCCGCCGGTGGCCGGCGGGCGGCCCCGGATCGCCTGCAGTACAGCCGCCATGTCCAGCCCGCCCAGCCCCATCTGCTGCGCCCGCGCGAACAGTGCATCACTGGCGTCGATCAGGGGGGCGTGCATGCCCGCCTCCCGCGCGGCACCGGCCACCAGGCCGCTGTTCTTCAGAACATCGGTGATCGAGGCCTGGACCGCGAAGTCCCCGCGGATCATCTTGTCCAGCTTGATCCGCGATACCTCGCTGGCCATCGGCCCGGCGTTGAGCACTTCGGCGAAGCGCGCCAGGGCAATGCCGTGGTGTTCGGCGAAGTGCACGGCCTCGCCCAGTGCGGTGACCAGCGTGATCAGGTACAGGTTGACCGCCAGTTTCATGCGCAACGCCGCTGGCACCTGGCCGCACGCAATGCACTGCCGGCCCAGCGGCGCAAGCAGGGGCGAGGCCTCCGCAACGTCGGCATCCTCACCGGCCAGCATCACCACCAGTTGCGCGGATTCGGCCTGCACCCGCGAGCCGGAGACCGGTGCCTCCACGTAACGTCCACCCGCCGCGCGGATCTGTTCGTCCAGCGCCTGCGAATACGCCGCCGAGCTGGTGCCCATGTTGATCACCAGGCGGCCGTGAACGCGGGCAGGGAAGGTCGCCGTGTTCCGCCCCAGCACGCTGTCGATGGCCTCGTCGTTGGCCAGCATGAGAACGAGGGTGCGGCATGCAGAGAACACATCCTGCAGTTGCGTGACGGGCTGTACGCCGGCGATGCGTGCCGCTTCGTGGTTGCGACCGGAGCGGGACCAGCCCGGCACGACGTGCCCGGCCCGCGCGAGGTGGCCCGCCATCGGCGTGCCCATCACGCCCAGGCCGATGAATCCCAATGGCATGGCAGGTTCCCGATCATGGCAAGGCGCCCATCATGCCGCAGATCGGCGAAGGGCAGGTTGCGCGCAACACATGCAGTTCACCACGCCCTGTGCTGCATCGCAGGGAAAGATAATCCCGGATATTCACGTGATTATCATCACGATTTTCATGAAACTCGCTTTCGATAATCCCGGAGGCGAATGCGCGTGTCTGCGCGCGGGGAACCGGGATCCGTCCGACGTCCGCATCGTCGACCTACCGACGGCAACCCCCTGGGGGCATGGGGGCGGACAGTGTGCACGTTCACCTGCGTGTGCTGTGGCTGGCGCGAGGCGCGGCGGGGGCGTCGCAGCATCACGCAGTGAAGCCGCACGGTACCCATTGCGCGATCGCCCGCTGCAACGGCAGCGGGTTGCCATTCGAAAGGGGAGTTTCAATGCACAGGCAAGTCAGTGAGATGTTGCAGCGCGCCTATCGACCCCACCGGTCCTTGCCCGACCTGTTGGGCGCGTTCGTGAAGGAGTTTTCGCAACACCATGCAGTGCGAGGCGGCCGCGTCCATCTGCGCGGTTCCGGTGCAGGCCATCCGGACGGGGCCCCGATGGCGGACGCGGACGATGAAACCGGCGCCAGCCAGCGTCTGCCGATCCGCTATGCCGGTGAAGTGCTGGGCGAGCTGCAGCTGGAAACGCAGGCGGGGCGGCTGGACAGCAGTGCGCTGGCACTGGGTGAAGCATTCGCGCATCGCTGCGCGCACCTGATCAAGCGATACGAAGCACAGGCGTGGGCCGAGCAGGCGCTGAGCCGGCCGTTGCTGCTGGTGGGTACCTGTGATGCGCTGAAGCGGCTGGAGGAATTCATCGAGCGCGCTGCCGCCAGTTCACTGCCTGTGCTGCTGCGCGGCGAGTTCGGTACCGAGAAGATGGAACTGGCCGCCGCACTGCACAGCGGCAGTCCGCTGCGGCGGGGGCCCTTCATCGAGGTGAACTGCGCCCATCCCCAGGAGGAACCCTCGGACTGGTTCCGTCACGCGCGTGGCGGCACCCTGTACTTCCACGAAGTCGACGAGTTGCCGGTGGCGCTGCAGGGACAGCTCTCGCATTGCATCCGTGGCCTGCAGCCTGCATCGGGCGAGGCGGGTGCGGCACAGGCCATCCGGGTGATCGCGTCCACCAGCGCCGATCTGGAGCAACGCGTGCGCGACCGGTTGTTCTCGCGGGCGCTGCTGGCCGGCCTCGAGTTCCTGACGGTGGATGTTCCTCCCCTGCGCGAGCGCACCGAGGACATCGGCGCACTGGTTGCGCGCTCACTGCAGATGCATGGCTTCAATCCGCAGGTAATCAGCGAGGACGTACTGCAGACGCTGCGCAGCCACGATTGGCCGGGCAACCTTCTGGAAATGGAGCGCGTGGTGGTTCGCCTGGCGGTCATGACCGGCGGCCGGAGCATCCGCCGCGAGGATGTGCTGCGGCATGCCCCCGGGTTGATGGCCGCCGATGATTCCGTTGGCGCCGACGCAGGGGCCGAGGCCCGCATGGACACGCCGGCAACGCAGGACAACGGGCGCGATGTCGCCGCAGCGGCGGCGGCAACGGCACAGGAAGGCCTGCACGATGGCCTGAAACGTGCCCTGGCCTATCTGAGGGACCATGCCGCGGAGCCGCTCACCCTGGGCGACCTCGCTCGCCAGGCCCATGTGAGCCAGTCGCACCTCGGCTTCCTGTTCCGCAGCGAGCTGGGCACGACCTTCAAGCTGCTGCTGCAGCAACTGCGTATCGAGCATGCCAAGCGGCTGCTGCGGGATGGGCAACGCCTGCGCATTACCGATGTCGCACTGCAGGTCGGCTTCGGTGACCTGAGCCACTTCGAGAAGAGTTTCCGGCGCGTGGTGGGGGTCAGCCCGCGCAGCTACCGGCGAACGGCGGACCAGTAAAAAAATCGCCCCGGTGCAGGCGCGGGCCTGCCCGGGGCGTTGGGGTGGCAGGCCAGGCGTTAGCGCGCGTTGGCTTCAGCAGCGCGCTGGACGGCCAGTTCGGCGGCTTCGTCCGCACGGCGGGCAGCCTGGTTGGCGGCCTCGACCGCGCGTTGCGAAACCTCCATCGCGGCGCAGATGCCCTTTTCACTGGCGGCCATGGCGGCGTCCGCGAGTTCCTGGGCGATCTCCATTGGGGTTTTTCCCGCCGGATAGGCGGGGGTGGGCATGCCGGGAAGCGGGGTCGGGAAGGTCATCGTCGGTGCTCCTGCTGGGGATGAGGGGGGAACACCGTCGTCACGTTCCCCCAGGATATGGCGCAATGCCGCCTGGGCATCGGCCAGGATCTTCTGCGCCTGTTGCCGGGCCGCCAGGCGTCCGGCAGCAACGGCCGCGCCGGCTGCCGAGGCGAGCGCCTCCGTTGCTGCCTGCACGCCATCGCTTCCCGGCGCTGGAGGCGGGTTCACACCGTACCCGCCCGGTAGCCCACCTGCGCTTCATCGCCCAGGTAGTGACGGGAGCGGCGGTAGTCCTGCAGGGTGATCACATTGTCCTCCACCTGTATCAGCGCCTGCCCTCTGGAGCCATCGACCGCGAACTGCACGCTGGCACCATCCTGCCCGAGCTGGCCACGCGAGACCGGGTGTTCGTTGAGGAATTCCTGCGCATCGCGCAGCTGCCACTGCGCGGCTTCGCGCAGGCCGTGGTCATCCCGCAGCAGGTCGGGGCTGTTGTCGAAGCACAATGCCATCTGCTGGGCGGCCAGTGAGATGCGTGCATAACCGATCTGCCGGTTCGCGGCCAGGCTTGCGGCAATCGCCTCGCGCACCTGCTCCGGCGACGGCAGCTGTGGCAGCTGCGGCCCGTCCAGGAAGTCGAACAGCATCGGCAGCAGTTGCTGCAACGCGCGGGTGGCACGATTCATTCGTTGCTCGCTGCTTCCGCCCCCTGCGCTTACGTGCTGGTAGAAACGGAAATAGTCGGCGAACTCAATGGGCCGGCGCGCGTGCAGCAGCGCGAAGCGGGCGGCGTCGGCCAGATCATCGCGCCCTGCGCTGGACATTCCCACCTCACCGGCCAGGTGGTGGAGCGCCACCGATTCACGGAAATCCAGCTGCTGCAGCAGGGGCGCATCGGCTGCGCCGATCGAGGCCAGGAAGGGCCGGAACGCACCGAGTTCGGTATTGGTCAGCAGCCGGTGCCTTGCCAGTACGCCCTGTGCCTCGCTGTGCGACAGGCGTGTCTCTTCGTCAAACTCCATGTGGCGCAAAGCACTGAGATCGCTGCTACCGAGGCTGAGCAGCTTGATCGGGCCGATCTGCAGGCCGATGCGCGGCAACCAGGTCATGCGTGAACCATGCAGGCCCTGCTGCACACCATCAAGCATCGCGCCCTCGTCGGCGAAGGCGTAACGGTGCTCATGCGATTCCATGGCCCACTTCAGCCAGTGCTCGCCGCCGTCGATGAACTGAAGGACATGCCTGCAGGATTGACTGATCAGGTTGGCCTGGGGGATGGAACGACCGGCAATGAAAACGCTCATGCGTGGCTCTCCTGGCGGCCTCACTGGGCCGGAAAATCCTTGAGGACGGTCGCAGCGGCACTGCCGACCCGGGTGAAGTCGTCGGTGGCCCCCTGCATCATGGTCTGCGCCTGCGTGAGCACCCTTGCATACTTTTCGTCCCCCGTCGCCAGGTACTGGGCCATGGCCACGCCGGCGGCGGTGGTCGCAATGGTAGAGACATTGCGCAGGGCATCGGCGGCATCCTGCACGGCGATCGCCGCAGACTGGGCCACCGACTGGTAGGCCTTGCCGGCGCCACTGGTCTTCACCACGGACGCGGACATGGTGGCCGTTTGCACATGGTTGATCACATCGATGACCTGGGCGTTGACGTAGCTCGGGTCCATACGGGCTCCTTGATGGGCGGGTGCGGCCGCAGGCGGCCTGCGCGGTGTCAGGCCCCGGCGTCAGCGTCGCCTGTGGCCGGGGAAGGGGAGTCTGGCGCGGGATCCTGGGCGGGACCTGCGTCCGGATCCGGACCGGACGCGGGGTCGGGCGCAGGACCGGGCGCGGGCACTGCCGCATTGCCTGCAAGCGTTTGGAGCGCATGCAGGCTGCTGGTAGCGGCCGCAGCGTCGGCGGTGGCACCATGGGTCTGTGCCTGCAGGACGCTGATGGCGGTCTTTCCTTCTGCGGTGGCTGCGGCGATCACCGCCGCAGGCGAAGGGGGCGCCGGCACCGGGCCGGGCAGGGGAATCACCTGCGGCGGTGGCGGCGGAGGCGGTTCCGGCGCGGGCGGCGGCACCGGCCAGGGGGCATTGATCATCTTCGCGCAGGTGGCGGTGACCGCTGCGTTGCTGACCATGCCCGCACCCTGCTGGCGCGCGACGGCGTTGTGCATGGCGGTGCCGAGCGTTTCCAGCATCACCATGTCCAGCATGCTGAAGGACTGCGCCGGCCCCTGGGCCACCAGCAGGGTCGACGCAGCGGTGACGCTGTCGACGATCTGGCTGTTGACGGTGTTCTCACTGTTCATGACGGAACGGCTCCCTTCTGGATGATCAGGGCCAGGACCTGCGCCAGGCTTGCGCCGGCGGTTACCTGGCCGCGTTGCTGGTTGGCCACCGCGTTCTGCATGGCAAGGCCGAGGCTGTCGGCCATCGCCAGGTACGTGGCGGACATCGCGAACGAGGGGGCGAGGGCGATCGCCACACCGGATCCGGCGCTGGTGGCTGCCAGCAGGTAGCCGGTGGCGGGCGATGCGGCCATCGATCAGGGGCCCGGCGTGACGCCGCCCTGAGCGGGGGCGCGGTGGTTGGCGTCACGCCGGGCCGACACGTCAGCGCAGGCCCAGGATTTCGCGGGTGGCCACGCCGTTGGAGGCGGTGTCGATCGCATACAGCGTGGACACCCCCTGGGTGGTCGACGCCTGCATGGTCACGTAGGACTGCTGCTGGTTGTTGGTGGCGTTGTGCGCGGCGTTGGACAGCGCCTGGCTGGTGGCCACGAACAGGTTGCCCATTGCGATGGCCGGCGCATCACCAAGCACCTTGGTGTTGACCTGCGAGACCGAATCGGTGATCTGGCTGTTGACGGCGGTGGGAAATGCCATGGTGGAAGCTCCTAGGATGGACAGCACTACAGGATCGGAGATTGCCGGCACTCAATGGATTCAGCCGAGAATCTTCCGGGTGGCGGCGCCGGTGGCGCCGGTATCGACGGCGTAGAGCAGCGCAACGCCCATCGTGGTCGCGGCCTGGGCCGTGACATACATCTGCTGCTGGGCGAGCGTCGCGTTGTGGGCGGCATTGGCCAGCGCCTGCGCGGTGGCCTGGTACAGCGTGCCCATTGCCGTGGCAGGCGCCACGCCCAGCACCTGCAGGTTGGCCTGGCTGACCGAGTCGGTGATCTGGTCGTTGACGGCCGTGGGAAATGCCATGGCTCAGCTCCTTGCCTGCCGGCGCATCACGCGCCGAGGATCTGCTTGGTGGCCACGCCGGTGGTGGCGGTGTCGATCGAGTACAGCGTGGCCACGCCCATGGTGGTGGCCGCCTGCGCCGTCACATAGGACTGCTGCTGCGCATTGGTGGCGTTGTGGGCGGCGTTGGCCAGCGCCTGTGCAGTGGCCTGGTACAGATTGCCCATGGCCACGGCGGGCGCGTCGCCCAGCACCTTGGTGTTGGCCTGGGTGACTGAATCGGTGATCTGGTCGTTTACAGCGGTCGGGAATGCCATATCGATCTCCTTGGGGTTGGCGGGTCAGCTACGGAACGACGGATCAGGAACCCAGGCCGCGGACGCGGGTGCTGAGGATCTCCTTGCTCGCTACCGCTGTGGTGGCGGTATCGATCGAGTACAGCGTGGCCACGCCCATGGTGGTGGCCGACTGCGCGGTCACGTAGGACTGCTGCTGCGCGTTGGTGGCGTTGTGGGCGGCATTGGCCAGCGCCTGTGCGGTGGCCTGGTAGAGATTGCCCACCGCCACGGCGGGCGCGTCGCCCAGCACCTTGGTGTTGGCCTGGGTGACCGAATCGGTGATCTGGTCGTTTACCGCGGTTGGAAATGCCATGTCCTGCTCCTGCGAAAGGGTGGAAGTGCGTGGTATCCAGTCTCACGGTGCGTTGCCTGCAGCGGCCTGGGCTTCACCGTGGGGCCAGAGTAGGAAATGGCGTCGCCGCCGGATTGGCGGAATCGACGGAGAATGCGGGCGGATCACCGTGAAGGTGCGGCGTGAATACGGCGGAACTGATGATCAACGCCGTCATCGCCAGCGCTGGCGGGTTGCCCGGGAGCACACACAGGGCCTGCACAGGAGGGCCGCGATTCGACGGCGACGGGCAGCGGCCACGTCGCCGCCGGATCGGGCGGGTCAGAGCATGTACGGAATCTTGAATGCCAGGGTGAAGTCCGGCGCATCCGGGGTCAGCCCGATGCCCAGCAGGGTGACCAGCGTGGTGTGCTGGTTGAGCGCATAGGTCACGCCCAGATTCAGTGACGCCGCGTTGGCATCACTGCCGATCACCTTCATCCACTTGCCGCCTTGGAAACGCGTGGAGGCGCGGGCGCTGATGCGGTCGCTGAAGGACAGGCTGAGGCTGGTGCGCTCGTTGAACGCGAAGGCCACGCCGGCGCCGAAGTAGACCGAGCCGCCGAGCTTCACGTCACCCGGGTTGACCGTGTCGGGATTGCTGTCGATGTCACTGAAACCACGCGGGAACGAATGCACGTAGCCGAGGTTGGCGAACAGGATCGCCGGATCGGCGGTCTTGACCATCGACAGGCCCACGTTGGCCTGCCACACGCCATTGCCGGTGGGTTGCTCCTTGGGCACGGCGAAGCGGATGTAGTCATCGTCGTCGCGTTCGATCACCTTCCAGTCCAGGCCGTAAGGTGCGCGCCCGGTGGGGGCGGTCACGCCGGCGGTGAGCACGGTCTCCGGGCGCCAGCCGCGTTCGCCGAACAAACGGTAATTCGCACTCAGGCCGATATCGCCCAGGCCGTTGCCATTGGTTTCTTCCTGCGCGATCGCGGCCGCCGCACCGCCGGCGCCGCCCTTCTGGTAGACGGTGCGCCGCGCCAGGTAAGGCACGTCCAGGTTGAGGGTCAGGTTCGGACTGACGCCCCAACGCGCGGCCAGATTGTAGGTGAGCGAATCGGATTCGACGTTCTCGATGGCGATGTTGCCGAGGAAGATCGCGTCCAGTGCGAGGAAGCCGTTGAGGGTGAGCTGCTTGCGGTCGTAACGGGCGTAGGTGAGGCTGTTCTCGACGGTGAAGCGGCGCGAGAACAGCGCCGATTGCTGCTGCTTCACGTCATCCACGCTGCGCCGCGATTCCTGCTTCGCCTGCTGCGCCTCGGCGGCGGTGCTGGCGTAGCCCTCGCCACCCGGCGAAGATTGTAGAGTCGAGCCATGCTCGACTGCCGTAGCCGTAGCCGTAGCCGTGGATGGGGCCATCGGACCAACCTTCCCACTCAGCCGCGCCTGCATCGCCTGCACCTGCATGTCCAGTTCGCGTAGCCGCCGCACTTCCTGTGCGTAGTTGGATTTCAGCTGCTCCAGCTGGTTGGCCAGTGCCTGCACGTCGGCGCCATCGTCCGCCGCGGGTGGCGCGGCGAAGGCGGTGCCCGCCAGCGCCGCCAGCGCCAACGGGGTGATCCTCATCAGGGTGTGCATGTTCGTGTCCTGCGTTGTGGAACGCTTCCCCCAACGCCGTGCCGTGGTGCTACCGGCCCGGCCCCATGCCGCGGTTCATCGCAATCGCCTGGGCCACGTTCTGGCTCAACGGCAGGTTGCCGCCCGCGGTATCCCGCACCAGCTCCAGCCGCAACTGGTTGCTGGCGATCTGGCCGTCACCGTTCAGGGCGATGCCCTGGCCGACGCTGCCGTTGCGTATCCATTGCTGGACCAGGCCCTGGCCATCCACCTGCAACAGCAGGCGTGCCTGGTTGCCGTCGAGCACCGCAGAGGCCGAGAGGCCTGCATCCTGCGCACTGAGCGAATGCGCACCGTCACCCGACAGGGCCGGCACCGCGCCATTGCGGACCACCAGCGTGGTCGCATTGCGGGCGACGTTGCCATCGCCGGCCACCTGCACGCTCTGCACCAGGCCGCTGGCATTGGCCAGGCCACTGCTGTCGATGTGGCGACCCTGCGTCTCCGGCAGCGGCGCATCTGCGGCGGTCACGTGCACGCTGGGCTGGAAGCTCAGTTTCGGGCTGCCGCCGCCACGGAAGTCCATGCCCAGGGTCAATGCACCCTGCAGCGCACTGCCGTTGCTGGCCTGCCACTGCGAGACCATCGTCACCCCGAACCAGGCCACGGTATTGCCACCCACGGTGTAGCGGCCACGCATCAGGTTCAGTTCGGGATCCGGGATTTCCTTCAGGCCGCGGCCGGGCGCAGCATCCGCCGCCTGCAGGGGCAGGGCGGGGCACACCAGCAGCAGGACCATCAACAAGGGGTGGCGGAACATGGCGGAGCCTCCTTCAGAACAGGTCGGCGTGGCTGAAGCCGAAGTCGACCAGTTCGGCATCGGTGATCGGCCCCTGCCGCGCGTAGAGCGCGCGGGCACTGGGCCGTTCGCTGGGTTGCAGCAGGACCGTGTTGCGATCGAAATCGCTGCCGATCACCACGAATACGGCACGTGATGGCCACGCAGCGAGGAACTCAGGCAGCGCCAGGCTGCGGTTGCCAAGGATGGGATCAGCCACCTCGACCACACCGTCGCGCACCTGCTTGAGCACCACGAAGTGGCGAAAGCCACGCACGTCCATCAGCACAAGACCGGGAACGCGAAGCGTACGCAGGCGTACCTCATCGATGCGATAGCCGCGCCCACGCATGCCCAGCGACTCCACGTAGCGCTTGATGTCGAGCAGCGAGAAACCGCGCTCGGCCACCAGCGCCGGATCGGACACCCCCATCATCCCTTCGATCACCGTGGCCTCGTCGGTATCCAGGTGGTAGGCATGGCGCAGGATGGTCGCCAGTGCGGCCGCCCCGCAGCTGTAATCGGTGTGCTGCCGCACCACGTTGCGGTAGCGCCGCTCCTGCATGCTTTCCACTTTCTGCTGCAGCAGTGCGCCATTGGGCAGCACGCCGGCGAAACGGACATCGCCCGCCCATGCCGACGCGCCGCCCAGCAACAGCAGGCAGGCCAGCAGGCATATCGAGAGGCGGTAGCGGCTCATCGTGCTCTCCAGCAGCAGGAGGGAGCCCCTGCCCCAAGGGGGAGGAGGGACAGGGGCTCCCGGGAACCCGGCCATTGGCGGACGGCCGGGGTGGTGCGCTTACTCGCCGTTGCCGCCACCACCGCCGGTGCTGGGCTGGGCTACGGCCAGGGCCAGGCTGTTGGCCTGCAGGTTGCCGGTGCCCGCCGCCACGTTCACGCCGATGTTGCCGGAGGCGCCGGAGAAGGCACTGCCGGACAAGGCCGAGGTGTTGGTGGCATCGACGTTCACCCAGCGCGTGGTGCTGACCGTGCCGCTCAGGCTGGCGTACAGATCGGCCACGCCCAGTTCGACGAACTGGCTGGTGCCGCTTTCACGCGTATCGAAGCCCAGGCCGCCCACCCCCGGCCGGTTGGGGTTCATCGTGGCGTTCTGGATCTCGTTGTCCAGGTCGATGTGGCCGGTACTGTTGCCACCCGGATGCGGCAGTGCGCCGTTCCACGTATCCAGGTAGTAGTTGGCCATCTGGTAGGCGTTGCCGGTGCCGCGGTAGGTGCCGGCGCCATAGCCCAGCGTCAGGCCGCTGACGCCGCCATGCATGCCGACCTGCACGGTATCCGTGTAGGACTGCACGAAGCCGGCGTTGCTGACCGTGTTGCCGGTGGAGACCTGGTTGGAGCTGATGCTCGACTGCGCCACTGCGGTGGTCGCTACCGAGGCCGCGAGCGCGTTCTTCTGCTCGTTGTTGTTGCCCGAGGCGATGTTCACGCCGATGTTGCCGGACGCACCCCCGAAGGCATTGCCACTGAGACCCGCGGCATTGGTGACGCCGGAGTTCATGGTGGCGTTGCCGAAGCCGGCCTGGTTGACGAACACCTCGGCGTCGGCCATGCCGAAGCTGAAGGACGCATCGGCAGCGGACAGCGAGGCGGCGTTGTCCTGGGCGTTGTTGTCGCCCGATACCACGTTGAAGCCCAGGTTGCCGGAGGCACCGGCACCCACGCTGTCACCGATGGACGCACTGTTGGTGACCAGGCTGTTGCTGGTGGCGTTGTTGCTGATCGACTGGCGGTTGTCGATCACCGCGATGGCCGCCGAGTCGAGGTCGATGTCGCCGCTGATGGTGGGGTCACCGGAGAAATTGACGTCGGTGCTGAGGCGCAGGTCCTTCTCCAGGTTCACGTCGACGCCGTGGTTGTTCTTTTCCTTGCGCTCGTCGGCCTGGATGGTGCTGTGCTTCTGCACATTGACGTTGACGGTGCGGTTGCGTACGTCGTTGTCGGTATGGTTGTGGGTGTCGTTGCGGGTTTCGCTGACGGTGTGGTTGTGGTTGATGTTCGCGTTGGCGTTCTGGTTGTCCCAGCCATTGGCCGCAGCGGCGGTCGAGGCAGTGGCAATCGCCATGGCGAGCATGGTCCGTTTGACGGTCGCTTTCATGGTGCCCTCTCTCTCATCGGGTGGTGCATCGGTTGGGTGGTTGTCACGGGCGGTCCTGCACGACCAGGCCCAGCACATTGGCCGTGTCGTTGCCGCTGCCCGCGATCTGATTGAGTTGCAGGACCCCGTCGAATCCCCGCAGCGCCGTGTTGGTGACACCAGCGCTGCGGGTGCCCGTCGCGACGCCGCGACCGGCGTCGTCCCGCCCCCCTGCCAACGCGGAACCTTCGGCGGCCAACGCCGTATCGTCGGTTTCGCGTATGCCCTGTCGAGCCAGCGTCGCGCTGACGACGTTGAGCGTCGTGTTGGCGATGCCGCTGGCCTGGTTGATGGATGCGATGCCACTGGCGCCTGCCAGCGCGTTGCCGTCGATGACGGCGGTGGCGTGCACCGGTGCGCTCAGCACGCGGTTGCCGCCCTGCAGTTGCCGGTTGCCGATCGACACGTCGGCACGTTCGCCCGTGGCGATGCCACGCAGGTTGGCCTGCAGGTTGAGGTCGCCAGCGGCCTGGTTCACCGCGATGGCGCCGTTTGCACCCGCCAGGGCGTGACCGTCGATGCGGGCCACGTCGAGGTAGGCGAGCATGCCGCTGTAGTCGTCGGCCTGCGCCATCAACGGCGTGGCAAACAGGACCAGCAGCAGCCAACGTACCCGCTTCACTTGCCACCTGCCGGGGCCGGGCCCTGCAACGGGAACTGGGCGAGCGCGCCGCGCACGGTATCGCCGATGCCGCGGGTGCTGTTGCCGACCGCGCCGAGGGGGCCGCCCAGGGCGCCACCGAGGCTGCTGCCGACCATGCCGTCACTGCTGCGGCCCAGCGTCCCGCCCAGGGCCTGCTGGGTAACCCGTTCAACCGTCGTGCCACGCGGCGACGCGGCGGTGGCCGCCTGGCCGGCCCCCATGCCGGCATAGTCCTCATCGCTCAGTTCGTCCATGCCGGTCGACGGGGCACCGGCGCCCAATGCGCTGGCAATCTCGCGCTGTGGTTTCGGGTCGGCGATCAGCGCCATGCCAGGGGGCGCCATGCGATAGGCCGGCCGTGCAGACACGTCCCGCAACAGGACAATCTCGCCCGGTTGCGCCTTCACGCCCTGGCGGGCACCGGATGCAGTGGCGTCCGCGCCAACCGTCAGCAAGGTCACTGCCAGCGCTGCGGCCAGGCCGCGAAACAGGGTGGTGCCGTCCATGCCGATCTCCCGCGATGGGTGCGGCGGATCCACGCATCAACCGTGCCAACCCCGGAAGGCCTGTGCGGCCTGCCGGCAGCCGCTGGACGGAGCAGGGTGCTGCTGCCGGGCTGTTACAGCGGCGTGGGAAAAATGTTGGGATTGCGCAGCGCCAGGCGCCGCAGGGCAAGGCGGGCGCCCGACTGTCGCACGGGTGTTACAGGTGCCGCCGCGGACTGTAACGACGCCGCTTCAGCCAGTGTTTTCTTGACGCGCCGCTCATTGCGCCGCCGTTTAGCGCAGCGCTAGGATCCGCCCAACACAGGCCGCCGCGGTGGCCGTAGAGGTCCCGGCGGGGGGCGGCACGCCGGTGATTGCCTGACAGTCCGCCGACGGTGTCCGGATGCTGGGGGAAGCATGGCGGCGGTCCCGGAGGCTTCAACGTCACGCTGCGTGCTCTGGTTCGGCGAGCCGCAGGCGAACGAACGCAGTGCGCTGGCGGCTGCGGGCTGGTACGTGCGCCGTATCCATCCCGATCCGGCGATGGCCATCGGCCTGCGCGGGCGTGATCGGCTGCTCGCCGTGCTGGATCTTCGCCATCTGGATACACCGGCCCTGCAACTGCTGGCGCCATGGATCGAACAGCACGCGCATCTGCCGTGGCTGGCGGTGCTGCCACCTGGCGCAGGGCCCACGCCGGTTGCCTGGCTGCCCTTGCTGCAGCGCTGCCTTGCGCGGTTCACGCTGCCTTTCGGGCTGCAGGACCTGGTGGCGGCGATGCGCCAACAGTTCGATGCGGACGAACCCGCTGCCGATGACGCCTGCGGGGGACAAGGGCCGCGCGCATTGATCGGCGAAAGCCCTGCGCTGCACGCCGTGCGCACGGTGCTGCACAAGTTCGCGCCGGTTGAACTGCCGGTCCTGGTGACCGGTGAAACCGGCACCGGCAAGGAGCTGGCGGCACATGCACTGCACGCGCTGTCCGGCCGCGCTGGCAAGCCGTTCATCGCGGTCAACTGCGGTGCCATCCCGGCCAACCTGGTGCAGTCGGAGCTGTTCGGCCACGAGCGCGGTTCGTTCACCGGCGCCGACAAGCGCCAGATCGGCGTATTCGAATCGGCACATGGGGGCACCGTGTTCCTCGACGAGGTGGGCGACCTGCCGCCCGAGGCGCAGACCAGCCTGCTGCGCGTGCTGCAGGAGGGCACGTTCGAGCGCGTGGGCAGCAGCCAGCCGTTGCGGGCGGACGTGCGGGTACTCGCCGCCACCCACGTCGAACTGGAGCACGCGGTAGCGCAGGGGCGGTTCCGCAGTGATCTCTACTACCGGCTCAACGTGCTGCGCCTGCTGATGCCGCCACTGCGCGAGCGCGGTGCCGACGTGCAGCTGCTGGCCGAACACTTCCTGCGCTGCTTCCGGCTGCGCCACAGCGTGCGAGCGCGTGGCTTCGCACCGGCGGCGCTGCAGGCGCTGCGTCGATTCAGCTGGCCCGGCAACGTGCGTGAACTGCTCAACCGGGTGCAACGGGCAGCGATCATGGCCGAAGGCGAGCTGATCAGTGAGCGTGACCTGGAACTGGGCGAGCCGGCGCAGGCGCTGCCGAGCCCGATGCTGCACGATGCCCGCGGCCAGGCCGAGCGCGATGTGCTGCTGCAGACCCTGCGCCAGACCGGCTACAACGTCTCCGAATGCGCGCGGCAGATGCAGATCTCGCGGGTGACCGTGTATCGGTTGTGCCGCAAGCACCGGCTGGAACTGCCGGCGCAGCGCTGATCAGCCGGCCGCGACGTGCTTGAACAGGCGCAGCGGCGTGCCTGGAATGCGCTCGATCACCCCCTTGGCCTCCAGGTCCAGCTGCACGGCTTTCAACCACCAACCCGCCGTGGCGCCTTGCGGGAACAGCGACGCGGGCAGGTGCGGCAACAACGCCTGCTTCGCCTGCACCACCGTCATCCCGGGAGGTTGCCTGGGCAATGCACGCAGCAGGGCCGTGCGCATGGCCATGTACTTGCCACGATCGACGCGCTGGATGTGACCGGGGGTAGTGATGCTCTCGATTTCGATCCGCTCGGGCTCAGGCATGGGTATCTCCCGCGACCTCAATGCGTGGGCTGCGGAAGCCCATGGCGATCCAGGCCTTCATCAGCCGGGCATAGAACCGCAGCGAGCGGGTCTTCAGGTTGGGCACATCGTCTGGAAGGACAGACGCGTCAGGCAGATCACTGACCATCGTCCGCATCTCCACGGCGGGTCTTTCCGATGCCGGCCACAGCAGGCCATACAGGCTCAGCCAATGGCCACCGCTGAACTCCAGGAAGAGCGGCGTATTGCAGCAGCCCGCCACGACGCGGCGGCTGCCGCCCGTGCTGGACAATCGCAACGCGTGCAGCAGGGATTGCCCCGCCTCGATGCGTACGCGGTCCTTGCGCTGCATTACGAAATGCGTCTGGCCTTGTGGTCCAAGTACCTGCGGCGCTCCAGGCATCGACTGCAGCTGGGTGCCGGCCCTGCGGCAGCTGTCGCAGCAGCATTCGACGGTGGCGATGGGGCGACCGGTGATGGCCAGGCGGACCTGGCCGCAGGCGCATGCAAGGGACTGATGGGAGGGCATCTGCATTCTCTCCTTGGGTATTCATCCTCTCGACGAACCGGGGCGCTGGAAATCGACACCACCTGCCTTCAAGGCCGCGTCATCCGGTAGCGGACGCGGTACAGGTCCAGGCCCTCACCGCCTGCGCGCCGCGCTGAGTAGGTGAGCATGTCGCGGCGCGAACCATCCAGCATTGCGCCGTAGCTGTCGCCGCCGGGCTCGTTCACGGGCGCTGGCAATGCATGGCCCTCGTCATGGCGGCCTGCATGCTCGTAGGCGATGAACTGGCGCACCGGTGCACTGCCGAAGTCCAGGGCGCGGGCAAAGACCACCGTGCGGCCATCGCCGAGGAAGGTGGCATCGAATTCCTGCGCGGCGGTATTGATGCCGCCAGCCAGCGGCCGCGCCCGCTGCGCCACGCCGCCGATCATCGTGGCGCTATAGAGGTCATGACCGCCGGCACCGCCCGCACGATCGCTGGAGAACAACAGTGTGCGACCATCCGGCGAGAGCATCGGTGCGAACTCGTCGGCCGCACTGTTCACCGCAGGCCCCAGATTCTCCGGTTCCCCGAAGCGGCCGTGGCGTTCCACGCTCACCCGGTACAGATCGTCGCCGCCCTGGCCGCCTGCGCGGTCCGAGCAGAAATACACGACGCGCCCATCTGCGGAAAATGCGGGATCGAAGTCGCGCCCCGGCGTGTTGAACGGCACCGGCGTGGCCGACCGCCAGCGATCACCTTCGCGGTGCGAGATCCAGATGTCATACCCGCCCGGGCCGCCTGGCCGGTTGCGGCTGAACCACAGCGCGGTCTTTCCGTCCGGGCTCAGGGTCAGTCGAATCTCGTCATGCCGTGTGGATGCAATGCCGGGGGCAAAGCGTTCGGCGGGGCCGATGATCTGCAGCCGTTCTGAGGGCGAAACGAGAGACGATGCAGAGACCAGCAGCATCACCGCCAGCAGCGACTTCATGCCTGTCGCTCGAAGTCGCTGACCCAGTTGGTTTCCCAGCTGCGTCCGCCATCGGCCGAGGCCGCCTGTTCCCAGCGCGCCGAACGTGGGGTGATACGTGACCAGATCACCCGCGTCTGGATCGCTCGTCCGTCGTCGTGCAGTTCTTCGCCGAAGAAGCGGCCGGCACCGGCGTCGAAACCACCGCGTAGAGGCACGCCAATCCGGGTCGGCTCGCGGCCATCCAGCCACCAGCTCAGCCAGTGCCGCTCAGCCGCATTCCAGGCGCGGATGCCCATGCCGCGCAGCGGCGCGCCCGCCACGTCCATCAGGTTGTCGCCCACGTTGCCGAACCCTCCCAGTACCGGCCAGTTATGCAGGGTGCCGGTGAAACGCTCCCAGGCGTCGCTGCCTGCCAGCCGTGTACGCAAGCGGCGATGGCGCACGTTCCAATGGCCCACCAGGAAATCAAAATCACCCGGTGCATCCGGCCGCTTTGGAAGCGGAGAGGGGGCCGCAGCAGTGCGCCGGAACCAGTTGCGCCAGTTCACTTCCCAGTGCGCGCCGGCATCGTCGGAGAACGCCTGTTCCCACCACGGCTCATCTCCATGGATGTCATGCCAGCGGAACCAGACCTCGATGGGGCGCCCTTTGAAGTCATCGCGACCGCGGAAGCTGCCGCCATCGCCTTCGAAGACGCCGCGCACGGGCGCTTCGATATGGGCAGGGTTGCGTCCATCGATCCACCAGATCGACCACGTGGAAGACACCGGATCAAACGCACGCACGCCAAGGCCCCTGTAGGGGCCCGAAGGCAGCGCCATGACGTTGTCATCGATGGTGCCGAGCCCGCCCAGGGTCAGCCAGACCGCGCTGGAGCCGGTGAAGGCTTCCCAGCGGGTATCGCCCACCAGCCGCTCCTTCAGGCGTTGGTGCCGGACCTGCCAGTTGCCCTGCAACCATTTCCAGTCTTCGCTGTGGCTGGCCAGGGCCCATCCGGTGGGCACGGTGCCGGATGCTGCCGCGGCGGCCAGGGTGGCCAGGAACTGCCGTCGATCCATGTGCGTGATCCCATGCCGGAGGTGCCGCCATCGTTGCGGGTAAAAGGGGGATTGACCACGCAGATATCGAGGCTCAGGCTAAGCCACACTTATGGTGACCCAACGCCAGCTGCCATCGCTTGCCGCCATCCGCGCCTTCGAGGCGGCGGCGCGGCTGGGCAGTTTCGCCCGTGCCGCCGAGGAGCTCGACACCAGTGCGGCATCGGTGAGTTACCACGTGCGGCGGCTGGAGGCCCAGACCGGTACCTGCCTGTTCCTGCGCCACGCGCAGCATGTGGAGCTGACGGATGCCGGTGCCAGCGTCGCGCAGGAGGCCACCCGGGCCTTCGACGCGCTTCGTGCCAGTTTCATGCGTGCCGCTGACATGGATGCGACGCGATTGCGCCTGTCCGTATTGCCGACGCTGGGTACCAGCTGGTTGACGCCTCGCCTGGGCAGCTTCCGGGCCCGCCATCGGAACCTCGTGCTGGAACTGGACCTGTCGGCAGAGCCGCAGGACCTGGCCGCCGGGCGTTTCGATGCCGCCATCCGCAATGGGCATGGCGAGTGGCCCGGGCTGCAGGCCACGCCCCTGTTTCCCAGTATTTTCACCCCGTTGTGCGCGCCGGCGCTGCTGCCGGCGGCAGACGGGCTCGGTCGCCGGGCGCTGCGGGTTCCACTGCTCGGCAGGCCCGACTGGTGGGCACTGTGGTTTTCCGCACATGGTGCTGTTCCGCCGCCGTCCAAGGAAAGCTTTGTCACCCCCTTTGCGATGGAGCATCTGGACGTCGGCGCTGCCATTGCCGGGCAGGGCATCGCCATCGGTTCGCCAATCCTGTTCCAGGCCGAACTGGACAGTGGGCGCCTGGTGCAGGCACATCCCGGAGTCGCCAGCGACGGGCGTGGTTTCTGGTTCGTGGCACCGACGGCGCGCAGCCGCAGCACCAAGGTCATTGCATTCGGTGACTGGCTGGGCGAGCAGGCCGCGCAGGCCAGGCATGCGGCGCGACATCATCTGGCGCGCACGGTGACGCCATGAACCAGAGCCCCGAACTGCTGCGACGCCTGCTGCGTGCCAAGGACCGGATGGACCACGCCAGCCACGAAGACTGGCCGGTGGCCCGCCTGGCCGAAGTGAGTGCCGTATCACCTGCGCATTTCGCGCGTTCGTTCAAGCAGGCATTCGGGCTGCCACCGCACCGCTACCTGCTCAGCCGGCGCATCGAGCGTGCCGTGGCGATGTTGCGTGACACCGACCTGCCAGTCACCGAGATCGCCGCGCAGACCGGCTGGAGCAGCCTGGGCACCTTTGGTCGCATCTTCCGTGACATCACCGGTGACAGCCCGGGCAATGTGCGCGAGCGCGAGCGATCGGGCCAGGCGACGGCGGCCAGCGTGCCGGAATGCCACGCACGTGCCGCGCAGCGACCGGACCTGAACATCGCAGTTTTGGAGAAGCGCCGCCGCGAGGCGGTTGCTAACGTGGACCCCACCTGAGGGAGGTCCCATGACAAACACTGTGAACACGGTCGGCCTGTATGTGCGCGACCAGGATGAAGCTCTCGCGTTCTACGTCGGCACGCTCGGTTTCGAAGTGCACACCGACGTGCGCAATGGCAGCTACCGTTGGCTGACGGTACGCAGCCCCGGCCAGGACGGATTCCAGCTGGGGCTGTTCGTGCCCGGTCCGCCCACCCACGACGCGGCCACCGCGCAGGCGCTGCAGCAGCTGGTGGCGAAAGGCGCAATGCCGCCGCTGGTGCTGGCCGTCGATGACTGCCAGGCATGCTATACGCAATGGCTGGCGCAGGGCGTCGAGTTCACCCAGGAGCCGGTCGAACGCTTTGGTGCCATCGACGCCGGATTCCGTGACCCGTCCGGCAATGGCTGGAAGATGATCGAAGCCCGCTCTGAAGCCAGGCGCAAGCAATGAGCCGGGGCGGCTGGGCGCGGCCCGTGCATCGCTGGACCTCGATCGTGTTCACCTTGGCGGTGATCGCCAACTTCGCCGTTCGCGGGCTGGGGCAGGGCGAGCCTGCAGCGTGGATCACCTATTCGCCGCTGCCGCCACTGTTCCTGCAGCTGTTCACCGGCCTGTATCTGTTCGTGCTGCATTACACCGGAAAGCGCCGCAACGCCCGACTGGGCGCTGCGGGCTGAGGCAACGTCAGGCGGCCGCGTCGGCGGCGTAGGCAGCCAGCAATGCTGGCAGCTGGTCCATGCGCTGGAAGATGACCTTCGCACCCGCAGCGCGCAGGGCCTCCGGCGTGCTGTGGTGCGGGCCGCCCTCGCTGAAACCAAACACGGTCGCACCCGCCGCGACGCCGGCGGTCGCGCCGGTGACCGTGTCTTCGATCACCGCGCAGCGCGTCGGGTCCACACCCAGCGCAGCAGCCGCGGCCAGGTACACGTCCGGGTGCGGCTTCGTGTGCGGCATGTCCTGGCCGCTGAAAACGTGGTCACCGAAGGCATCGAGGATGCCGACCTTGCCCAGCTGCAGCTTCACCTTGAACAGGTCGGCACCGGAGGCGCAGGCAATGCGGCCACCGGTCGCCGCGGCGATCGCACGCACGGCCTCGGGCGCCCCCCGGATCGCCTCAAGATCCTGCTCCAGCGCACGGTTGCGCTGCTGGCGGAATTCTTCCAGCCATTCCTCGGTGAACGGCTTGCCGGTGCGCTCTGCGATCAGCCCGGCCAGATGGGCCACCGACTGGCCGAGGAAGACCTCGCCGGCCTGTGCCGGGGTCAGCGGCCAGCCGCGTGCGGTCAGCATTTCCGAGAGCACACGGGCCACCAGCGGCTCGGAATCGACCAGCACGCCGTCGCAGTCGAACAGCACGGCATCAAAGGGAAAGCGGGACATCTACTACTCCGGGAACAGACCAAGGGACGACGTGCCCGCCATTTTCCCACAGCGGGCCGGGCAGGGCACGCGGGCCACAGGAACGCTAGACTGCCGGGCCACCCCGCCCAGCGCCTGCACGGGAATACGCCTTGAACCGATTGCGATCATTCTTCAGTGCGTACCCCATCCAGTTCGCGATGGCCGCCAAGCTCTATGTGCTCTGCCTGTACCTGCCCGTCGCCCTCCGCCTGATCGCATTCGGGTATCGCCTGGGGCCGCCCGAGGACTCACGTGAAATCGGCAACGCGGTGGCTGAGCTCGGTTTCCGCCTGAGTTTGTTTGCCGGGGCGGCGGTACTGGTGTCGATGCTGCTGTTCGGGCGCCGCGGCGCGCTGCGGATCCGCCACCCGGTGATCGCTTCGATCGCGTTTTCCGGGTTGCTCGTCGTGCTGGATCGCGCCATGCGCATTCCGATGGCGCAGTTGCCGTTTCCAGTCCACAGTGTCGCAGCCATCAGTCTGCTTCCGCTTGCGCATGCACTGGTCCTCACGCTGCTGGCCCTGGTGCCGGCGCTGCTGATGCAGCGGCGCATCCGTGCCGAGGGCGAGCACCATCACCTCATTAGTGCCAGCATCGCCGGCGCGGTGACGCTGGTGGCCGGTAGCTGCCTTCTTCCCATCCTGGCGCTGCACTTGCCTGCGGCAATCCCGCCTGGCGAGTTCATCATGCCGGTTTTCGATGGGCCTGCGCAGTTGCAGATTGCCAGCCTGGTCCTGCTGGTGTCCTGCGCACTGGCCACGTTTGCCGGCCTATGGGCCAGCGCGCCGTCGCCAGAGCCCGCATCGACGGCGCGCACGATGGTGGTGTCGCTGGTCCTGCTTGCCACGTCCCTGCTGATCAGCCTGGCCAGCGTGGCGTACCTGCTGCGAATGCTGTCCGCTGGGGTACCGACGATAGGGCGCGGGCTTGCCTTTGCCGTGCTCATCGGCCCCGTACTGCAGTTCCTGTTTGCCAGACTTCTGGCGTCACGATGGCTGCGCATGCAGGCATCGTGACGTTCTTCCGCCCGTCGCTCAGCTCAGGTCACATCCGGCCGGCTGCGGCCAGGTGGTGGCCGGCAGCATGTTCTTCAGCGAGGCCGGTGCGTTGATCGCCACGTAGCTGGCACCGAGCAGGTCCTCCAGATCGGCAATGGTCACCAGGTAGTTGTCCAGGCTGCCCAGGTTGGCCTCGTTGGGAATGATCCAGCTGATCGCCTTGGCGGTGCCGGTGTTCGGATCACGGGTGATGATCGTCTTCCAGAAGAATTCCGGCGTGGGAATGCCGTGGCTGGCCAGGAAATAGTCGTTGGAGGCATCGCCATAGACCACACCGCCGTAGACGTCCACCGGCGCGATGTCGCGGTAGCACTCGGCCACGTTCTCGGCCTTCACCCAGATGCCCTGGTTGAAGCTGGACACCTGCGGCACGATGTTGGTCATGTAGTTGGCGCGGCGGATGTAGGTCGCGTCGTAGTCCATGTGGTTGGACGTGACCAGATGGCCGCGGTCATAACCGGACTTGATGCTGGCATAGGACGCGGTGCTGGTCTGGCCCAGGCAACCGGCCGGCAGGTCCGGGTCCTTGTAGAAGCTGGACGGCCGTGCAGCGGAACCGGTATCGGCGGTGAGCGTGTACTCGTAGCGGGTGGCGCTGTGGATGCTGCAGTCGTAGGTGAGCACGAAGCCGCCCTTGTTGAGGGTGACCACCTGGGCCTGGGCTGCGCCGGCAAAGGCGCTGAGGACGAAGGCAAAGACGAAGCTTGCAAGGCGCATTGCGATTCTCCAGCAAAGGATTCGGGACGCAGCGACCCGCCACGACCAGGCCGGGCCTGTGTCATGTGAAGGCGTTGCGGATACGGGTGATGCGGAGTGCGGTAGGACTGACCGCGATGACAGGGCCATGGAGGCCGTGCGGTGTCGCAAGCGTCACAAGCTGTCGTCTTTTGGTCAATGACGAAAAGACCAAGCTGTGACCGCGCGCAAGCACTGGAGATGTGTCAGACGGAGCAGGGCGTGGCTGACATGCGCACGTGCTAAGCGCCCGACAGGTGTGAAGCGCATACCAGACCACGCATCCTCCGCGGCTCGGTTCTGCAGCGGTTGGCTCTACAAGGAAGCCTCTTGCCCAGCATCAGGCGCCAGGCAGGCGGCCCTGCTTTGCTCGCTCGAGTCCGCAATGACCGCCTCGCTGAAACCGCTGCGGCTCAACCACAGGCGATTCCACCGGTCCAGGGCGTCGCCGTCTCGCGCCCAGCAGGCGAAGCGGGTAATGGTCTCGAGGTTGTCGATGGTCGGGTAGCGCTGCGCGATTTCGTCCAGGCCCTGGCGCATCAGCGGCCAATCGGGCGTCGCCGCGTGGAAGTGATCGGCCGAGTACCCGGTGGCCGACCAATACAGCCGTGCGTAGCGCATGGCCCGTTTCTTCTTCGGGGCACTCGCCATCGAGCGCCGTGCGAAGGCTTCCATCTTCTGTGCGCTGCCACCCCAGGCCGGCGTGAAGTGCTGCATGGCAATGAAGTGCAGTGGCTCGTAGTCGGGGAAGGCCTTGGCGGCACGGTCGACGAGCTTCAGTAGTTCTTCGTCATCCGCGCTTTCGCGCAGCGCGATCAGTACGCTCATCTCGTGCCAGAACGGGTCGCCACCGGCAACGCCCTCATGCGATTGCAGGTAGGCCTGCGAAACCGCGTTGTACTCATGGAACTGGGCCCCGTCTTCGGCGTTGACGGTGTTGGCGTAACCATTGCCGCGGTAGCTCCACGCCAGATTGAGCGGAATCCGTGCAGTCATCAGATGGGCTGCCGGCGACTTCGGCGCGTGCTCAACCCAGCGCGCCGCCCAGGCTGACCAGTGGTTCCAGGCGTCCACCTCCTGCCGCGCCGTGCCGATCGCACGCGACATGCAGATGTAGAAGCGGCCCAGCCGGGATTCGCCGGCGGCGTCGAGTTCTCCGTTGCGCAGACGAGCGGCCATCGCGTCGAGTGCCGCGAAGTCGTCGTTGGCCATCCATTGCGCGATTTCGGCGCAGTCGTTCGTCGGCTCCGGGGCATCCCCGGCCATGGCTGAAGGGGCGAACAGACTGGCCACGCTCAAGAGCGTGCCGACGAAGAGCGTCCTGCGCATCGGGGGGGGGCATCCTTGCTTTGATGAGAGTCTGCGGCAGTCCCGCAGCGCCGCGAAGCATATCAAGGTGGGCTTTGCGCCATGTTGCGTCGCAAGGTGCCACCCACCATTCGCACTGGTACGGTCCAACCCGTTGCACCACCACCGACGGGGAGAGACGACGATGCGCAAGGTATTGCTGCTGTTGATCCTGCTGACCGGGCTGGCGCCCACCGCCTGGGCAGCCACGGTCAAGACCACCCATCGCACCATCCCAAGCTGGGATGGCACGCCCCTCGGGGCCTTCGTCATCGAACCGCAGGATGCCGGCAGCGGCCGCTATCCACTGCTGGTGATGCCCAGCAGCTGGGCGGTGCCCAGCGTTGAGTACGTGGGGGTGGCACAGTCGCTGGCGCAGCGCGGCTATGTGGTCATCAGCTACAGCTCGCGCGGCTTCTGGGAATCGGGCGGCAGCATCGACATCGCTGGGCCCGCCACGGTCGAGGATGTCAGCGCGCTGATCGACTGGGCGCTGGACAACACCCGCGCCGACCCGGCAAGGATCGGTGTCTCGGGCATTTCCTACGGCGCCGGTACCAGCCTGCTGGCGGCGGCGCGCGACCCACGCATCAAGGCCGTTGCCGCACTGAGCGGCTGGGCCGACCTGCAGGCGTCGCTGTACAGCCATGACACGCCCAGCGCGCAGGGCATCGCCCTGCTGGTGGCAGCGGGCCTGGCCACCGGCCGCCCCGGCGCGGAGCTGGCCACCATCAACCGCAACGTGCTGGTCGGCAATTACCAGGGGGCGGTGGACTCGCTGCTGCCGGTGGCGGCGCAGCGCAGCCCGGCCAGCAGCCTCGACGAGATCAACGCCAACCAGCCGGCGGTGTTCCTTGCCAATGCCTTCAATGACAGCCTGTTCCCGCCGGGCCAGCTGGTCGATTTCTTCAACCGCCTGAAGGGGCCCAAGCAACTGCAGTTGCGCCATGGCGACCATGCCCTCAAAGAGGCCTTCGGTGCGCTCGGCATTCCCAATGAGGTCTATGCTGCCGCGGGCGACTGGTTCGACCACTACCTGAAGGGCGTGGCCAATGGCATCGACCGCCAGGCGGCGGTGCAGCTGAAGTCGCAGAAAGGCAGCTGGAGCCGCTATGCGGACTGGCAGGCCACCAATGCGGGTGCTGTCAGCTACGGGCTGACCGCGCCGGCCGGGCTGCTGCTGCCCACCGGCGGACTGGCGGAGAACGGTGGCGCCACCGGCTGGAATTACCGGATCGGCAGCGGCCTGCTGACCGCCGCCAATTCCGGCGTGGCGATGGCGTCCGGCGCGCTGCAGATGTTCAACCTGCCGCCCGGCGCCTATGTGCCCTTCGTTGGCCGTAACGCCGCAGGCGTCTGGCAGGGCCCGATCCAGTGGAGCGCCAAACGCCTGGACGGTGCGCCGGAAGTGCGCCTGACGGTCACGCCCAGCCGCGCCAACACCACGCTGTATGCGTACCTGTATGCCGAGGATGTGCTGGGCAATGGCCAGCTGATCAGCCACAAGCCGTACACGCTGCGCGGGGCCACGCCCGGCCAGGCGAAGACCATCGATCTGCGGCTCGAGGCCAGCAGCTGGAATCTCCCGGCGGGCAGCCGGCTGACCCTGGTGGTCGATACCGTGGATCTGCGCTATGCGGGCATCAGCCAGCTGGGCGGGGCGGTGACCTTCAGTTCACCGGCCAACGCACCTTCGGTGCTGAAGGTGCCGCTGCATTGATGTGACGCCGCGCCCGTTGCGGCGGGCGCGGCACGACCGGCCACGCGCAATTCCCAGCAGCTGACCGACAGGCGCTGGAGGCATGGATCCGCGAGGGCAGGGGGGCGATCAAGCCCGATGGAAATCCGCGTTCCGCGCAGCGGTGACCGAGGATCACTCCCCCTGCGGCAACAGTACCCGGATCATCTCGTGCTGCCTGGACAGATTCGCCCGTTGCACGAACCCCTGGATGATCGAGGCTGCCACCTTGCGCTGGTTGTCCATGTCCAGCAACGATGCGATGGCCTGCCCGGAACCATCGGGGCTGTCACGGAACGGGCAACCGACCGGGCCTGCAGTGGTCAACGTCAGGATCGCCTTGGCCACGCGCGCCGTCGGCGCGCGCGGCGCATCGAAGATCACCAGCGTTCGCTCGTAGCTGATCCCCGTCGCACGTACGGTCGAGTGCAGGGAATCCTCGATGGTCATGTCCGCGCCAAGGTCCTGGGCAAGCGCAATGAGGCAGTTGGCCGCCGTCGCATTGCGCAACGTCGCAGGGTCGGTGCGGATGATCATCGCGCAGTCGACGCCGGAGATCGGCACCTGGGTGACATCCAGGTACGGGTTCTGTGCCAGCGTCCCGATCAACGCCAGATCGTCGCTGTAGCCACAGGATGCGGTAGATGTACCCAGGCGTTGCAGCAGCGTTGCGACCCGTTGCGCACCCCACTGCCGCCCGTACAACAGGCGCTGCGTGTGGGTGGCCGACAGGGCGCCGTGATCGAATCCCGATGACGATGCCTGCATGCGCGCCTTGACCACCCGCATGCAGGCATCGACCTGCTGCATGCAGTTCGTGTCATCGGTGAACACCGGCGCCGCCGAGATGCCATCGATCACCCGGCCGAATGTCGCCAGGTCGCCCTGCTGGTCGCGGTACCAGTCGTGGATGCGCTGCACATTGCGGCGACGTTTCTCCAGCTTGTCCGCACCCGGCCAGCCGGGGTAGGCGGCGATCTCGCACAGCATGGTCAGGCCTTCCCACAGGTGGTACTCCATGCTGGGCAGCGGCAGCCGCCAGCGCTCTTCCGAGCCGGCATCCTCGGCAATCACCAGATGGTTGCGGATGATGTCCGACCACACTGTCACGGCCTCCACGGTATCGCGGCGCGGCGTGGTCACATCGATCAGTTCCATCAGGATCGGCCGCGGCGTCACCGGGTCGTCGCCGGCAGGCGCCTTCGGATCCTTCACCCATCGCGCGTGCCAGGTATAGCCCATGCGATACAGCACGAAGGGTTTGATGCCGTCGTTGAGGATGATGCCTGGCGGCGGCGGAGGGGTAGGCGGCGGCTGCACGGGCTGTGGCACCGGCGGCTGCGGAGGGGGCAGCACGGACGGGCTTGTCGTCGGCGTGGCGGTGCCGATGCCCTTCAGCGGCTCGCTGGTGAACAAATGCAGGCCCGCACGGTCACGCTCGTACACCTTCCGGAACGTCTGCGGATTGTCACATGTCACCAGGCACTGCTCGCCTGGCGGCACATGGATGTCCACCGATGCAAGGTCCACCACCTGGCCGGCCAACGGATTCTGGTTGGGCGGGAAGACACTGATCTCCAGCGCGATGTTGAGGCCGGCACCCTGCATCACGTCGATCACGATGTCTTCAACACCGCCGTGCAGGGCATCCTGTGCCGGGATCGGGATCCAGGGGTTGATCACCACCTGCGTATCCCAGTCGGACCTGCCGAAATCGAACAGCGTGGGCGGCGGAACGGACGGGCGTTCAAGCAGTGCGTCCAGCGCGTTGCCGCCCTTGACGTAGAAGAACATCAACGGCTCACCGGGCTTCAGGCTGTAGTCGCGCCGTACCTTGCTGGACAGGCTGCGCAGCTGGTCCTTGATGTCCGACAGTGCCTTGACCACGACCGTGCGAACGTCGGGATACGCCTGCGCGTTGTTGATCTGCGCGGTGAGCTGCTTGCTGATGTAGCGCCGGGCCTCGCGTTCGGGCGTGCTCTCTTTCATGGTGGGCCTCGCGGGGGTTGCAGGGGATCACACAGCTGCGCGCTGTACGCTCAGGCGGGTGACAGCAGTGCAGCGATCTCCCGGTACCAGCCGATCTCCTGGCTACCGGGCCTGGCGCTGGCCAGGGCCTCGTCAACCTCCAGTGTTCCTTCGCCTGGAACCCCCACCCTTACCCCCAGGACATTACGCAGATTGGCCACCGGCACCCGTCCGACGCCCGCCACCTCCCAGTCGGTCACCAGGCAGGACTGGGGACGCGCAGGGCTGCTGGCACTGGCCTGGACATGGTTCTCGGCCTCCTGCGCCATCCGCAGAAGCTCCTCGGCCGTTGTGCGGAAGCGAACCAGGGAGAAGCTGTCTCCCACATCCGGAATCAGCCGGGCACGCAGATCGCATGCGGCGCGTCCCTGCCCAAGCCAGATGCCAAGCTCTTCCTCGAACTCGCGGCGCGCGGCGCGCTCCTTGCGTTCGTTGTTCAGCCGGCCCCCGCCGGGCAGGGCCCATTGTCCCGCCTGGTTCACCAGCGCCGGGGGCAGGCCATCCGACCACGCATCGACTTCCGCCACCAGACGTTGTGCGACTACCAACGCGGCGGCCCAGTTCGGGGTTCCCCGGGTGGGCGGCGGCAATGCGATGGCGAGCTCCCGCAAGGTTGCACGCGCAGGGCTGAACGAGGGAGGGGTTCTTGCGTCCTCGCGGAACAGGCTCTGCAGAGCGGCCAGCGTTTCCATGGCGACGTCATCGGTTTGCGGATGCGTGCGTTCGGCGCTTTCAAGCGCTCGGTCCAGTGCGTCCATGGTGCGGGGCAGCGTGCGTTCGCCGCGGTAGGCGACTGACCCCGCAGCGCGCCAAGCGCCGGAAAGCAGCCTCCTCAACTGCTCCCAATCCTGCTCTGTGCCACCGCCGGGCGCGTTGCGGATGGCCAGCACAGCGGCCATCGCTTCGGCAGAAAGTACGACAACGGAATTGCTGCCCCACCAGCTGTTGAGCACACGCTTGCGGACGACCAGATAGTGGGCTCCATCCCAGACTGCGACGTAGACCTGGTTCATGGTGCACACCTCCGTTCAACCTGCGTGGAGGGGGCTGGGCGCATTGCCGCTGTGCCAGCGGTAGTCCAGGAAAGGCATGCCATGTCTCGCTCCTGCGGGCTCGAAAGAGTGGGGGGCTTGGCGGCGTTGCCATCGGAGTGCAGGCAGTGCGGCGCCGTGGGTCCACTGTAGGAGCGGGGGGCGAGGGAGGATCGGCGCCAGCCACGATGTATGCGGTGGAACCGACGGAACAGGAGGGCGGGGGCATTGATTTCCCCGCATTGGCGCTTCGCCCGGGGGCGCCCAGGCGTCAGCGGCCAGCGCTTGCCTCCGGGTCATGCAGTCCACGCAGCTTCTTCTTGTTGATCTTGCCGACGCTGGTGCGCTCGATCACATCGACGAAGCGGACGCGTTCCGGAATCGCATAGCGCGAGATATCCCCCGAGCGGCTGCGCGCCGCCACCAACGCGATGATCTCTTCCTCGGTCACGTCACTGCCGGGCTGTCTGACCACCAGCGGCAGCGGCCGCTCGCCCCATTTCGCATCGGCGACGCCGATCACGGCGACTTCGTTGACGGCTGGATGCAGGGCGATGATGTCTTCCAGTGCCAGCGAGGAGATCCATTCGCCACCGGTCTTGATCACATCCTTGATGCGGTCGGTCACCCGCAGATACCCATTCGCATCGATGTTGCCGATGTCCCCGGTGTGCAGGTAGCCACCCGCCCACAGCGCTGCCGATGCATCCGGATCGTGCAGGTAGCCCTGGGTGAGCCACGGTGCGCGTACCACCACCTCGCCGGTGGCGACCCCGTCGTGGGCGACACCCCTCATCTCCGGGTCGACAATGCGCAGGTCCACCAGCGGCACCGGAATGCCGGCCTTGGTCCGCAGTGACAGCGCCTCATCCGGCCCGGCCAATGCATCGGCATCAGTCTGTGCAAGGGTGAGCAGCGGGCAGGTTTCAGACATGCCGTAGCCACCGAAGATATCGATGCCACGTGCGAGTGCCCGCTGCGCCAGTGCTCGCGGCAGCGCCGCGCCGCCGATGATCACTTTCCAGTTGCGCAGGTCGGTCTGTGCCGCGTCGGGGTGTTCGAGCAGCATGTGCAGGATGGTCGGCACGCAGTGCGAGAAGGTCACCTTCTCGCGGGCGATCAGCCCCAGAAGAGTTGCTGGCAGGTAGCGGCCGGGATAGACCTGCTTGATGCCGAGCAGCGTGGCCACGTAGGGCACGCCCCAGGCGTGCACATGGAACATCGGCGTGATCGGCATGTAGACGTCGCCGCGGTGCAGCCGCCCCTGGCTCGGGGCACTGCCCAGGGCCGCCATCGCCGCCAGGGAGTGCAGCACCAGCTGCCGGTGGCTGAAGTACACGCCCTTGGGCAGGCCGGTGGTGCCCGTCGTATAGAACACCGTGGCACGCGTGTTCTCGTCGAAGTCCGGGAAGTGCTCGACCGGCGTGGCCGCGCGCAGGCCTGTTTCATACTCCGTCACGAAGCCCGGTGGCAGTGGCCCTTCCGCGTCGTCCAGCAGCACCCGCGTATGCAGGTCCGGCAGCTGATCTTCCAGACCCTCCAGCAGCGGCAGGAACTCGCGGTTGGCCAGGATCACCCGCGCGCCGCTGTGGTTCAGCGTGTAGGAAACCTGCTCCGGCGCCAGGCGGATGTTCACCATCATCAACACTGCGCCGATCATCGGTACGGCGAAGTAGGCTTCCAGGTAGCGGTTGCTGTCCCAGTCCATCACCGCCACGGTATCGCCCTGGCGGACGCCCAGCGATGCCAGCAGTCCGGCCAGCTGGCCGATGCGCGCCTGCAGCGTGCGGTAGTCGAAGCGGACCTTGTCGCCGTATACGATCTCCTGCCCGGGATGCATTGCCAGCGGGGTGAGCAGCAACTGCTTGATCAGCAGCGGGCAGGTATCGGCGGCGGGGGCGAATGACATGGGGGCTCCTGGTGGGCGGCGTAACGGTCGCCGGTCGTCCCTGCCCACACTAGCCATCCACGCGCACCGCGCCAGCGTACCTAGGTCCCCTGTCCACGCCCGCGTGATTTGCTAATCTCGCCTGGACATGCCAAGCCTGCTTATCGCCGATGACCATCCTTTGTTCCGCGCCGCGCTGCATCGCGCGGCGGCGGAGGCCGTCGCCGACCTGCAGATCAGCGAGGCCGATTCACTGGACAGCGTGCTGGAGGCCGTCGAGCGCCAGCCGGTCGACCTGATGCTGCTGGACCTGCACATGCCCGGCAATCACGGGCTTGCTGGATTGGCGACCCTGCGGGCATTGCAGCCCGGTCTTGCGATCATCATCGTCTCGGCCAATGAAGAACCGCAGGTGATCCGTCGTGCCATTGATCTGGGTGCCGCCGGCTATCTGCCCAAGAGTTCGGGACTGAGCGAACTGCAGTCCGCGCTGCATTCCGTGCTGGAAGGCGAACGTTGGATTCCGGCATTGCTGCGCGAGCCGGTGGCCAGGGTGGCCCCCTTCAGCAAGGATGCGGATCTCGCCGCGCGGTTGGCCAGCCTGTCCGCGCATCAGTACAAGGTGCTGAGCCTGGTGGCCGAAGGCCTGCTCAACAAGCAGATCGCCGACCGCCTGGGCGTGCAGTTGCGCACGGTCAAGGCCCACATGACGCGCATCATGGAACGGTTGGGGGTGCGCAATCGTGCGCAGGCCATACGCGTGCTGCACGAGATGGCCTTGGCTGATCCATCGCGGCAGCTTGAAGACGCGCAGGACGCCTGAATCGTCAGGCCCCGGCTGTGTCCCGTGTGGCCAGAAGATGGTTGATCGCCCAGCGCAGCGCCAGCGGCTTGAACGGCTTGTTCAGCAGCGAAAGCCCGGCTTCGCGTACCGCTTCGCGGGTATCGCTGCCGGTATCGGCACTGAGGATCACGGTCGGCCGCTGCCCGTGCACGGTCACCAGCCGCTTCCAGACCGCCACCCCCGTATCACCCTCATCGAGGTGATAGTCGAACAACCAGAGTGCCGCCTCACCCGCTGACGGCCCGATCGCTGCGGCATCACCTACTGTGGTGACGTCGCAGCCCCAGGACGTCAGCAGCTGCTGCATCGCCGCCAGCGCGTCCCGATCGTTGTCGACCACCAGCACGCGGATGCCTTTCAGCGTGCTGCTGCCGGCAACAGCGGGCAGGGCGTCCGGCGCGGCTGGCGGAGCTGCCCGTGGCACCCGGATGGAGAATGCCGAACCGCGGCCAGGGGCGCTCTGCAGGTGCAACGGCGCTTCCAGCAGGCCGGCGATGCGGTGCGCGATGGCCAGGCCCAGGCCGAGTCCCTGGCCATTGCTGCGGTCACCGCGATGGAATTCCTCGAACACCATCGCCTGCTGCTCCGGCGCGATGCCCGGGCCGCTGTCATGCACGCCGATCACCAGTGAGGTGCCCTGGCGGCGCACGCCCAGCAGCACGCCTCCGCGGTGCGTGTAGCGGATGGCATTGGCCAGGAAATTCTGCAGCACCCGGCGCAGCAGCAGCGGATCGCTGTGCACCCAGGCCCGGGTCGGCACATAGCCGAACTGCAGGCCACGTGCCGCCGCCAGCACCGCGAACTCCTGCGCAAGCGGATCCAGCACGGTGGACAGCGCGAACGGGCGTGGGTCGGCCACCCAGCCACCAGCGTCCAGCCGCGACATATCGAGCAGGCCCGACAGCAGGTCATCGGTGGAATCCAGCGCGCCGCGGATCTGGCGCAGGAAGCTGCCCAGGAACTCGGACTCGATGTGCTGGGACATCGCATCAGCCAGCAACTGGGCCGCATGCAATGGCTGGATCAGGTCGTGGCCGACCGCGGTCAGGAACCGCGTCTTGGCTACGTTGGCTCGTTCGGCCTCGTGCACCGCCTGTTCCAGCCGGGCCGTGCGGTCCTGCACACGGCGCTCCAGTGTCTCATTGCTGCGCTTGAGTGCATCTTCAGCGCGGCGGAATGCGGTGACATCGGTGAAGGTGGCCACGTAGCCGCCGCCCGGCATCGGGTTGCCGCGGATTTCCACGATGGTGTCGTCAGGGAAGATCCGCTCGGACAGATGCGGGGTGCCGCGCCGCATGTGGGCAACGCGGCGCTGCAGTGCCTTTTCGGGCGAGTCGCCAACGGCAGCGCCGATACCCAGTTGGTCCAGGGCCCACGCAGTAAGATGGACCACCGGCTGCCCGACCTGCAGCAGCGCCGGCGGGAACTTGAACAGGTCGGCATAGCGGCTGTTCCAGGCCACCAGCTGCAACTGCGCATCCACCACGCTGATGCCCTGGCTCATGTTCTCCAGCGCGGCTTCCAGCAGGCGCTGGTTGAAGCGCAGCGCCTGGGTGGCTTCACCGACCGCACGGGTGACCGCATCCAGTGGCGCCGCGCCACCCTCGCGTGCCGCCTCCACCAGCAGCCGGGCCATGCCGGCGCCGACCACGGCCGTCAGCTCACGTTCCACCGCCATGACCCGGTCGTCATCCAGCATCTGTCCCGCATGCCCGTCGAGCAGTTGCCGCGCCCGTTCCTGGCCAAGGAAGCGGCCGGCGGTCTTGCGCAGTGATGCCGTGGCCACCGCATCACGCTGGCGTGGCAGCGACGGGCGCACCGCGCGCGATACCAGCACCACGGCAACCAGGTTCGCCGCCAGGCTGGCGCCCATGCTGATGGCGATATGCCCCGGCTGCAGGCGCATCGACAGCAGCGACAGCCAGTGCAGCCCGTCGGGACGGGTCGACGGCGTTGCAGCAGGCACGATCATGGGCAACAGCACCAGCCACAGCCAGACCAGCGAGCCCACCACGATGCCGGTGATGATCGCCGGCGAGGGCGTGCGTGGCCGGTACACCGCCAGCAGCACGGCTGGTGCCAGCTGCGAGAGCGCGGTGAAGGACATCAGGCCGAAATCGCTGAGCGCCTCGGTATCGCTCATCGCCCGGCTGTACAGCCACGCCATCAGGAACACGGCGATGATGCCGGCACGGCGCAGGGCCAGCACGCGCGGGCGCAGGTCGCCGGCAGCCCGGCCGCCATCGATGCCGCCCAGCAGTCGCGAGCCCACGCCATGATTGCCGAGCATGATCGACAGTGTCAGCCCGGACAGGATCATCATGCCGGTGGCCGCGCTCAGGCTGCCCAGGTACGCCACCAGCGCCAACAGGTGGTGTCCGCCAGCCTGCGGCAGGGCCAGCACATACAGATCCGGCGACACCGATGCCGGCAGCTGGGCGGCGCCGTACAGCGCCATCGGCACCGACGGCAGGCCGATCAACAGCAGGTACACCGGGAACAACCAGCGCGCCGTCTTCAGGTCGGAAGGCTGGCGAAGCTCGACCACACCCACGTGGAACTGGTGGGGCAGGGTGAAGGCGGAGATCGCGCCCAGCGCCACCATGGTCAGGTAATCCGGAATGACTGCGGGCGGCGGCAGGTGGGCCATCTTTTCCAGCAGGGGCGTGCCGGCGCGGTGCACCGACAGTCCGGCATACAGGCCGATCGCCAGCAGTGCCACCAGCTTCAGTACCGATTCCAGGCCCAGCGCCACCACGATGCCGCGGTTGTGTTCGGTGGCCGAAGCCTTGCGTGCACCGAACAGCAGGGTGAACGCCGCCATCGTCAATGCAAACCAGAACGACATGTCCAGCTGCCAGCCGGCAGGTGCGAAACGATCGCCCAGCAGGACCCCCAGGCCCTGGCTGACCGCTTTGAGCTGCAGCGCGATGTAGGGAATGATGCCGAACAGCGCAACCAGGGTGATGGTGATGCCCAGGCCCTGGTCAGCGTGCAGCCGTGCGACCACCAGGTCGGCGATGGTGGCGCTGTTGTGCTGCTTGGCCAACCGCCCCAGCCGCACCAGGAACGGCAGGCCGAAAGCAAAGATCAGTGCCATGCCGACCAGGGTCGGCGGAATCGGGAAGCCCCATTGCACGCCCTGCGAGGCCGCTCCGTAATAGGTCCAGGCCGTGCAATGCACGGCCAGTGACAGCGCATAGATGACCGGCCAGATCCGTGCCAGGCGATGCCCCCGGCGCTCGCCCCACAAGGCCACGCCGAACAGCAGAACGGTCCACGCAATACAGGCGAACAGGACGATGGAGGGCGTCAACATCGCTCCAGTGTAGAGAGAAGCGGGGTGGGGCAGCGCTAGGTGGCGACCACGATCAGTGACAGCTGCTCAGCGACCACTGCAACCTCGCCATCGGCAACCCGTTCCACGGTCTTGCGCTGGGTCAGCAGCCACTGCCCCTGCTGCCGCGGCTGCAGGGAGACCAGCTGGGAACGTACCCGTACGTCCGAGCCGCTGGGCACCGGCGCCAGGAAGCGCACCTTGTTCAGGCCGTAATTGAGCACATGCGCGATGCCGGGAAATCCGGCCAGGGCGACCACATCCTCTTCCACCGTCAATGACAGCAGCAGGAAGCCGTGGGCGATGGTGCGCCCACCCGGCAGCTGCGCCTGTGCACGCACCGGGTCGACGTGGATCCAGTTGTGGTCACCGGTGGCGTCGGCGAAGGCAGTGATCCGCGCCTGCGAAACGTGGGTGATGCTGCCCAGCCGCTCGCCGGCCGCCCATTGCTGGAGAGGGCGCAGGGCGGCCGGCAACGCCTCGGTGGATGCGGCCGTGCTCACCGCACGTCGTCCAGCAGGGCCAGGATGGCATCGCGTGCCTCCGGCTCGTTCAACATCGGCGCATGGCCCACGTCCGGCACTTCAACCAGGCGTGCGCGGGGCGATGTCGCGGCCATCTGCCGGGCAACATCGGCTGGCAGGATGTCGGACAGGGCGCCACGCACCACCAGCACCGGCACGCGTGCGGTCAACCCGCGAACCGCCCGCCACAGCACCGGGCGCAGCAGCCACAGCACCCACGGTCGGGTGGTGCGGATCACCGCCGGGTCGTAGTCCAGTTCCAGCATGCCGTCTTCGCGCTGGCGGAACGTGCGCAGGGCCATGGCCCGCCAGTCCTCCACGGTATAGCGCGGGAATGCCGCCTTGCCGATGGTGCCCATGTAGGCGGCGGCCTGCTGCAGATCCATCGGCGGCACAGGCTTGCCGGCGTACTTGCCGATCCGTGCCAGCGCCTCGCGCGGCACCTTGGGGCCGGCATCGTTCAGTACCGCCGCGGCAATCGTCTGCGGGGCACGCGAGGCCAGGGTGATGGTGACCAGCACACCCAGCGACGTGCCGATGAATACCGCCGAGTCGATGCGCTGCGAGCGCAGCAGCGCCACCATGTCATCCGCATAGGCGCGTGGGTTGTAGCTGGATGGATCCTGCGCGCGTTCCGAGCCGGCACGGCCGCGCAGGTCGACGGCGATCACGCGCCAGCCCGCGCCGGTGAGCACGTCGGCCAGCGCATCGAAATCAGCGCCATTGCGGGTCAGACCGGGAATGCATACCACGGTGCCGCGTGGCAGCTGTCCTGCCCCCGGCGCATGGTCGCGCGCGTGCAGGCGCAGACCATCATTGCTGTTCCAGTACAGATCTTGGTAAGGCTGCGTCATGCAGGGGCTTCCTGGGAATCGTAACGGACGCGCTAGAAATCGTAACGGACGCTGAGGCTATACTGGCGCGGCGGGCCATAGAAGCCAATCAGCGTGCCGACTGCCGGAATGTTGTAACCGGTGGTGCGGTATTCCTTGTCGGCCAGGTTGGTGCCCTGCAGCGAGAACGTCCAGGCGTCATCCAGCCGCCAGATCACGCCGGCGTTGAGCAGCCCGTAGCCGTCCTGGCGGATCACCGGGCTCAGGTCGGTGGTCGGCCACACCTCGCTCTGGTAGCTGTAGCTCACCCGCGCCGACAGGTTGCTGCCGTTGGCCAGATCGGTGCGGTACTCCACGTTCAACGCCCCCGAGAACTCCGGCGCATTGGTGAACTTCATCTGCCGGGCCACGTTGATGCCGCGGTCCATGTACTCGTCGTACTTCGTGTCCAGCCAGGCCAGATTGCCGGAAATCAACCAGTGCCGGCTGGGCAGGTACTGGTATTCGACCTCGAGGCCCTTGACGGTGCCGGCGCCGGCATTGGTGAAATCACCAAAGAAGGAGTCATCAATGCCATCGCCATTGGTATCCAGCCCGGTGAACACCGACAGCTGGATGTCCTTGTACTTGTTGTAGAAGGCCGACAGGTTCAGGAACAGGCGCTGGTCGAGGAAGGCCATCTTGCTGCCGACCTCGTAGCTGTCCACGGTCTCGTCATCGAACGGTTCGGCCGAGCGCGGCACGGCCACCGCGTTGGCGCGGATGTTGTAGCCGCCTGACTTGAAGCCACGCGTGGCCAGCCCGTAGACCATGATGTCCGGGGTGATCTGGTAGTCCAGCGAGACCTTGGGCGAGACGTTCTTGAAGTTGGTCTTCTTGTCGAAGTCCGCGGTCACCGCCACCGGCCGGCTGAAACCCGGGTCGGCGTAGAGGCGGTTCAGCACGATCGCGCGCTTGTCTTCATCGGTGTAGCGGGCGCCCACGTCCAGCTTCAGCCTGCTGGTCAGGTCGAAGGTCCAGTCCGCATACAGCGCGATGCTGTCGGTCAGCACCTTGCCCTGGTTGTCGGCGAACTGCGCGCTGAAGTAGTTGTTCTGGATCTGCCCACCGGCCTCGCCACTGAACTGGTACAGGCCCACCACGCCGCGCACCCGGCCACCGGCATCGTAGTTCAGCTGCACCTCGTTGCTGACCTGGTTGTCGTTGTAGGTGCCGCTCACGTCGGCCAGCTTGACCGGCGTGGTGTCGAAGTCGATGTTGGCTTCACTGTCCGACTCGCGCTTGGCCACCACGTACTTCACTGCGATGTCGTCGTTCGGCCGCCAGTTCACCGTGGCCGACGCGCCCTTGGTCTCCACGTTGTTGAGGTTGCGCATGCCCGAGCGGATGTCATAACGGCTGTCCATCGGCGGGTAGGCGCGCAGGAACGGGTTGGGCGCCAGCATCTTCGAACCGCGCATGCCCGACTGGTCATCGATCCAGTCCAGCGCGAACTGCACATCGAAGTCGTCGCCCGCATACGCGCCGAGATTCAGGCGTGCCGCGTTGATCTGCTTGTCGCTGACCGGCTGGCCATTGAAGGTGTTCTCGCCGAAGCCGTCGTGGTTCATGCTGGCCACCGCCACGCGTGCTCGCAGGCCACTGTCGGCGCCGCCGATCGGGCCGCCGATCGCCGCCTTCGCGTCCAGCTGGCTGTAGTTGCCCACGGTGATCTGGGCGAATCCCTCGGTCTGGGTGGGCAGGCCGCGCGAGATGTACTTGATCGCACCGCCAATGGTGTTCTTGCCGTACAGCGTTCCCTGCGGGCCGCGCAGCACCTCGATGCGCGATACATCGAACACATCCAGAAGTGCGCCCTGCGGGCGTGCGATGTAGACGTCATCCAGGTAGATGCCCACCCCCGGGTCCGCACCCCAGGTCGGGTCGGACTGGCCGATGCCGCGGATGTAGGCGGTGACCGTGCTGCTGGCGCCGCGCGCCGCGTAGATGGTCAGGTTCGGCACCTGCCCGTCCAGGTCGCTGATGTCCTGGACATTCATCCTGTCCAGCGCCTCGGAGGTGAACGCGGTGACCGCTACCGGCACTTCCTGCAGGGTCTCCTCGCGCTTGCGTGCGGTGACCTTGATGCTGTCCAGGTTGGTGGGTGATGCATTCCTGCCCACGGTCGCCGCCCCCTGCGGCGCGTCCTGTGCCAGTACCGGGCCGGACGCCAGCAGCGCGCCGATCATCAGGCTCAGACAATTCCGTTTCATTCGATCCTCCCCAGGGCATGTCCATTGCAGATGGCACGATGCCACCCCTGCAGCCAAGGCTAGCGGTGTCATCGGGCAGCGGCGAGTGGACCTAGGTCCAGTCGGCAGCCGCCGCCGGATGCGGATACTGGGCGCGCCCCCAGCCGGACGCGTTCCCCGGTACTCCTTCATCCACGACTCACCCATGAGGATCTGGTCATGAAATCCGGAATCGATTCGATCAAAGCGATGGCGCTGGTGCTGTGCACCTGGCTGGCAACGGCGGGCAGCGCGCTTGCAGCAGGCCCGGCAGGGCATTGGGACATCGGCCTGTACGGCAATCTGTTCGGCGCCCGCGAATACCAGGTCTGGGTGCCGGCCGGCTACGACGCGGCCCAGCCACTGCCGCTGCTGCTGGTGCTGCACGGCTGCGTGACCGGCCCGAACCTGATGGGCGAGGCGTCCGGCTTCAACGAGGTCGCCGACAGCGAGGGGTTCATCGTGGTGTACCCGCGCCAGAACGTTACCTCCAATCCTGCACGCTGCTGGAACTGGCAGCTGCCGATCAACCAGGCGCGCGACAGTGGCGAGCCATCACTGCTGGCCGGCATCGTGGACAAGGTGAAATCCGGCTACAGCATCGATCCGCACCGGGTCTATGTAACCGGCATTTCTGCCGGCGGCGCGATGACCTCGATCATGCTGGCCTGCTACTCGGATGTATTCGCTGCCGGCGCCATCCACTCCGGTGGCATGTACAAGGGCGCGACCACGATTTCCGGCAGCGCCTACGCACTGTTGGCCGGCAGCATCTACTCACCGGACAGCAACGGTCGGCTGGCCTGGCAGTGCTCGGGCTCGCCTTCGCCGCGCCCGTTGCCGGTGCTGGTGTTCCATGGCAGCGCCGACCTCACCGTCAACCCGGTGAACGGTGAGCAGGCCGTGCGCCAGTTCCTGCAGACCAACGACCTGGCTGACGATGGCCTGGACAACGACTCGGTGAAGTACGTGCCGACCAGCACCTATCACGGCCAGGTGCCGGGCGGACGTGCGTATACGGTGGACACCTACGCCTACGGTGGCAGGACGCTGGTGCAGCACTATGTCGTGCAGGGGATGGGGCATGCGTGGAGTGGCAGCCAGTCGGGCCTGCCGTTCACCGATCCGAAGGGGCCTGATGCCACGCTGATCACCTGGTTGTTCCTGAAGGATTACCAGCGCTGAGTGGCAGCCATTGCAGCGTCAAGGCTGGCGGTCGAGACACCATGCTAGCCTTCCCCCTGGCAGGATTGCCTGAAAGGGGGAAGGCATGGATACCCGACGCCGGGATTCCACTGTATTGGCTGCATCCGGGATGCTCGCACTGGCGCTGTCCGCCAATGCGCTCGCGCATCCGGGCGGGCTCGACAAGCAGGGTTGCCACACCAACCGGAAAACGGGTGACTATCACTGCCATCGAGGCGCCCCAGCCGCACCTCGCTACGTCGACACCCCGCGCAGCAGTTTCGCCCCCGCTCCCGCGCGCAGTTCCCGGGCATTTGCCAACTGCGCGGAGGCCCGCGCCGCCGGGGCTGCGCCGGTACGGCGTGGTGATCCGGGGTATGGCCCGCACCTCGATCGTGACAATGACGGCGTGGGCTGCGAACCCTATCGGGGCCGCAGGTAGGGCATGGCCCGGCCGGCTTCAACTCCCGTTCCCCCGCGTTCGTCGGTCATCGCCGGGGATTGGTCGCACGATCTCCCCGTATGGCAGGGCCATGCCCTAGGCTGTTGTGACTGAACTGCAGGGCCGAAGGCTTCCATGAACCGCTGGCTTTTCCTCGCACTTGCTGCGCTCCCGTTCGCCGCCGGCGCCGTGGTCATCCGCGATGATGTCGACGATGCCAGGTATCAGATCGATGCATCCGTCTTCCCGGCACTGGCGGACATGCCGGGCGAGGGGCACGGCGTCCTGATCGCGCCGCGCTGGGTGCTGACCGCAGCACATGCCGCACCGATGGAGGGCATGGGCGCCACCATCACCATCCATGGGAAGGGCTACGGCGTCGAGCGTGTTTTCCTGCACCCCGGCTACCGGAGGATGCCCGAGGCGCTGGGCAAGGAAGCGATGGCAACGGGGAGTGCGTCGAAAATCCACGCGTTTCTGGCGGCGTCAGATGACATTGCGCTGATCAGACTTGCCACACCGGTGAGCGACGTGCAGCCGGTGGCCCTCTATCGTGGCAGCGCCGAGGTCACCCAGATCGCCGCCTTGATCGGCAAGGGCGCCACCGGCAACGGTGCGACTGGACTGGCGCCGGGCGGGCCGCATCGTACGACGCTGCGGCGGGCCTACAACGCGATTACCGGTGGCAACACGCGCTATCTCTGGTACCGGTTCGATCCGCCGCCGCAGGGCCTGCCCCTTGAAGGCGTGCTCGGCAACGGCGACAGCGGCGGCCCGCTGGTGATCAAGAAAGGTGGGGCCTGGCAGCTGGTGGGCCTCGGCTCCTGGATCACCGCCGTTCCCGAGCATGCGCTGGAAGCGGGCTTCTATGGGCAGGTGGTCTACAACGTGCGCGTGTCCCGCTACCTCGATTGGATCGAAAGCGTGGTCGGCCGTGACGCGTCACACTAATAGCCCGTTTCGCAGCGGGTCGCGTAGCGGCAGCGCCGGTCGCTGGCCGGCAACGCGCCGCCCGGTACACTGCTGTTCCACTAGAGGCCGATGACCTTCACCGACTCGCCGAGCAGCGGCCTTGCAAGCACGCTGTAGCCATCACGATCGAACCCGGCCGCCGGGGCATCCAGGCGGCGCGCAGCGGCGATCGTCGGCGCCGAGCCCAGGTACGTCCAGTTGCGCACCACATGGATCTGCTTGAGGTCCTCCGAGCGCTCCACGATGCCGATCGCCCCCGGGTAGGGCCATGCGCGCTGGTGATAGCAGGCCAGGCCGGCCTGCAGGCGCTCATCATGCGCTGACGTCGATTCCATTCCGTTGCAGACCCCCGAGCAGCGCTTGAGCAGATGGCGGAAGCAGGGTGCCCCGGCACGTACCGATTCGACACCCAGCCGCCCGTAGCAGAGCCGGTGCTCATCAGCCAGTCGCTGCAGTGCGGCGATGGCAGCGTGGCGGCTGGGGAAGAGGCCGTAGGCCTGCAAAGGATCGGCCGCGTGGACGTCCTCGATACGAACGGCGTCGCCGCTCAGTACGATCGTGCACAACCGCTTGTTGCGGCGGAGCTTCTGGTTGAACAGCGGCTTGGCCTGCTTGATCAACCGCGCTTCCAGCAGCTGTGCCCCGATATCGCCCGCCGTGCGGATGCAGGAGAACGCGTCTGTCCTGCCGACAAGCCGTTGTTCGTCCGATGCCCGCAGGTGATCCAGTACCCGGCGCCGGATGTCCACGCTTTTGCCGATGTACAGTGCCGTGCCCGCCGCATCGTGGAAGGTATACACCCCCGGCAACCGGGGCAATGAGGCGGCCTTGGCCACGAGCGTGCTGCGAGAGACGTTGAGCGCGGAAGGCATGGGGCAACAGGGTAGCGCCTTGAAACAGAGTTCACCCGGCGGCTTCTTGAACGATTCATGGTCACCGGCCATAGCGTCGTTGCAATCTCATTCCCTGCGACGGCCGATCGTATGCTTCCGGCCATGCATTCCTCCTTTGATCTTCCCGCGTACATGACGGTCACCCGGCCCTCCGGCTGGGTGCAGAGCGGCGAGCGCTGGGACCTGTGGTGGAACGGGCGCTCGGTGGCCAACATCGTGCCGCATGCCGTGCTTGGCTTCCGGGTGTACCTGGACGCACGCAAGATGTCCCAGACCAAGGTGGTGGCCGCCACGAATGTGCGACAGGCCAGGCGCTACGCAGAACGCTGGTGTGCTGCACGGCTCTGCCCGCAGCTGCGGCTGCGCGAGGCAGTGGCGCGCCTGGTGGACGTAGCGCCGGAGGCGAGCGCTGCGCCGTCGCCGGCACTTTCGGCGGAGCAACGGCAGCAGGCCCGCCGCCTGGCCGAGGCCGGGGCGGGGGAGGTGGCACGGATCAAGCAGGCGCTGGCACCGCGACCGCCCGCGATGGAGGCCAGGCCGGAGCTGCAGGCGCGAGGTGGAGCCTGGTCGATACCCGGCCAGGCGCCGTCAAGCCGCCATTCGAACGGCAATGCCTCCCCTGCCGGGGTTATGCCGAGAGTTCCTCGCGCACGATCCTCGCCCCTTCGCTGAGCGCGCGCAGCTTGCCCCTGGCCACGTCGCGCGCCAGCGGCGCCATGCCGCAGTTGGTACTCGGGTAGAGCTTGTCGGCGTCCACGAACTGCAGCGCCTTGCGCAGGGTGCTGGCTACTTCATCGGCGGTCTCCACCGTGCTGGAGGCCACGTCGATGGCACCGACCATCACTTTCTTGCCGCGCACCAGCTCGATCAGGTCGATCGGCACGTGGGAGTTGTGGCATTCCAGCGAGATGATGTCGATGTTGGAGGCCTGCAGCTTCGGGAACGACTCCTCGTACTGGCGCCATTCCGACCCCAGCGTCTGCTTCCAGTCGGTGTTGGCCTTGATGCCGTAGCCGTAGCAGATGTGCACGGCGGTCTCGCACTTCAGTCCTTCGATCGCACGCTCCAGTGCGGCTACGCCCCAATCATTCACTTCGTCGAAGAATACGTTGAAGGCGGGCTCGTCGAACTGGATGATGTCCACGCCTGCAGCCTCCAGCTCCTTCGCTTCCTCGTTGAGGATCTTCGCGAATTCCCAGGCCAGCTTTTCGCGGCTCTTGTAGTGCGCGTCGTACAGCGTGTCGATCATCGTCATCGGGCCGGGCAGCGCCCACTTGATCGGCTGCGTGGTCTGGCGGCGCAGGAACTTCGCATCCTCGACGAACACCGGCCTGGGGCGACTCACGGCGCCGACCACGGTCGGCACGCTGGCATCGTAGCGGTTGCGGATGCGCACGGTTTCGCGCTTCTCGAAGTCGACGCCGCTGAGGTGCTCGATGAAGGTGGTGACGAAGTGCTGCCGGGTCTGCTCGCCGTCACTGACGATATCGATGCCGGCATGCTGCTGTTCCTGCAGGGACAGGCGCAGGGCGTCCTGCTTGCCCTCGATCAGGCCTTCGTCCTGCAGCTTCCAGGGTGACCAGAGCTTCTCGGGCTCTGCCAGCCAGGAGGGTTTGGGCAGGCTGCCTGCGGTGGAGGTGGGGAGCAGCGTCTTCGTCGGCATTGTGTGGTGTGTCCTGGGGGGCGAATGGAAAATCGATGGATCAGCGGGCGGCCCACTGCTCAAGCACGGCGCGGTACGGCTTGATGAAGTGTTCTTCGGTGAACCGGCCCTGCTTGACCGCCAGCTGGCTGCGCTCGTCGCGGTCGTAGACGATGCGGGTGGAAGAGTAGTCCTGGTGCTTCAGGCTGGGCTGGTAGACCTTGCCGGCCACGGAATTGGCGTTGTAGATCTCCGGGCGGTAGATCTTCTGGAAGGCTTCCATCGTGCTGATGGTGCCGATCAGTTCCAGGTTCGAGTAATCGCCCAGCAGGTCGCCCTGGAAGTAGAACGCCAGCGGCGCGACACTGCCCGGCGGCATGAAATAACGCACCTGCAGGCCCATCTTGTCGAAGTACTGGTCGGTGGGGGAGAACTCACCCTGGCGGTACTCCACGCCCAGGATCGGGTGATGGTTCTCGGTGCGGTGGTAGGTCTTGCTGCTGGAAACGCTGATGCAGATCACCGGCCCCTTGCTGAAGTTGGCGCGGTAGGCGTCCGAGCGCAGGAAGTGCTGGAACAGCTTGCCGTGCAGGTCGCCAAAACCTTCCGGAATGCCGAAGGTGGCCTTGCCCTCGTTGCTGGCCGGCAGCACCACGCTGAAGTCGTAGTCGCGCACGTAGGACGAGAAGTTGTTGCCAACGATGCCCTCGGTGCGAACGCCGGTCTGCGTGTCGACGATGGTCGGCCGCAGCACTTCGATCAACGGGAACGGATCGCTGCCGTCGTCGCCGTCGATGTGCATCTCCACCGAGATGATGTCCAGCTCGACCGCATAGCGGTCCGCGCTCGGGTTGTCCCAATGCGCCAGGTCGTTGAAGCGGTTGTTGATCATGCTGATCGTGTTGCGCAGGTTCTCCTGCCGCGATGCGCCACGGGCCAGGTTGGCGAAGTTGGTGGTGATGCGCGTGCCCTCGGCCGGCTGGTAATCCTCGTTGAAGGGGATGCGCGTGATGCTGAAGGTGAAGGTGTCGGTCGTCATGGGCGGCGTTCCGGTTTGCTGGGTGGCATCCGAATGCAGGGTGCTGGCATCCGGTATTCAGAGAGTTGCGGCGGTCTCGGCGATGGCGGGCGCAGCGCGATGGGACAGGGCAAGCAAGGGCATTGCCCGCTGCACGGCCAGTCGCGCACGTTGGATCAGTGCCTCGTTGTGCACGCGGCCCTCGGCGAAATCGCGATCGGTGGCGTACACGCCCAGGGGCAGGGTGCGGGCCTGGAAGAAGCTGAAGAGCGGCCGCAGCTGATGGTCGATCACCAGCGCGTGGCGCTCGCTGCCGCCGGTGGCGGCCAGCAGGATCGGGGTGTCGACCAGTGCATCCTGGTCGATGAAATCGAAGAAGTGCTTGAACAGGCCGGTGTAGGAGCCGCGGTAGACCGGCGTGGCCACCACCAGTACGTCTGCCTGTTCAACCGCAACCAGCTGCCGCTCGACCGGCTCGGGCAACTGCGAGCGCCACAGCGCACCGGCCAGCTGCGGTGCCAGTTCACCGAGTTCGATCAGCTGCTGCTCGCAATGGACGTCTTCGCCGATCAGGCCCAGCAGATGCTCGGCCAGGGTGGCGGCCCGGGAGGGGCGTTGCAGTCCACCGGAAACGGCGACGATACGGAGGGGGCGGGTCATCTGTTCGCTTTCAGCAGGGGAGGGGCTGCTTCGGCGCAATCTGCGGGGGCGCAGCCCTGCAGGCCGGCAGGGTCAGCAGGCTGGCAGGCAACCGAAGGCATGACCCGATCCTAGCCATGCCCTTCCATGACGTAAAATGGTATTACTTCACCAATCCATGAGTGAGATTCATCGTCATGCTGGAACGCATCCACCTCAGCATCGTGCAACAGGTCGAACAGCAGGGCTCGCTCACCGCGGCCGCCGGCGTGCTCAACCTGACCCAGTCGGCGCTCAGCCACAGCATGAAAAAGCTGGAGCAGCAGCTCGGCACCGATGTCTGGCTGCGCGAAGGTCGCAGCCTGCGGCTTACCCAGGCCGGGCAGTACCTGCTGGCGGTCGCCAACCGGGTGTTGCCGCAGCTGGACCTGGCCGAGGAGCGGCTGGGCCAGTTCGCGCAGGGCGAGCGCGGTGCGCTGCGCATCGGCATGGAGTGCCACCCGTGCTACCAGTGGTTGCTGAAGATCGTCTCGCCGTACCTGGCGGCGTGGCCGGACGTGGATGTGGACGTCAAGCAGAAGTTCCAGTTTGGTGGCATCGGCGCACTGTTCGGCTACGAGATCGACCTGCTGGTCACGCCCGATCCACTGCTGAAGCCGGGCCTTAAGTTCATCCCGGTGTTCGACTACGAGCAGGTGCTGGTGGTGGCCAGCAACCACGCCCTGGCCAAGGTGGACCACGTAAAGCCGCGCCAGCTCAGCCAGGAAGTGCTGATCAGCTATCCGGTGCCGTTCGAGCGCCTGGACATCTACAACCAGTTCCTGCTGCCGGCCGGCATCACGCCACGGCGCCACAAGGCCATTGAAACCACCGACATCATGATGCAGATGGTGGCCAGCGGCCGCGGTGTCGCCGCCATGCCGCGCTGGCTGGTGGAGGAGTACGCCGCGCGCATGGACGTGGTGCCCGTGCGCCTCGGCGCCAAGGGCATCCCCAAGCAGATCTACCTGGGCGCGCGCGAGGCCGATACCGGCATCGACTACCTGCAGGCCTTCATCGAACTGGCCCGTAACAGCTCGCCGCTGGCCGGCAATGTACGCGGGGCGCGTTGATGCCGGCCGGCACCTCATCGCAGGCGGAGGCCTTCATCAACGCCTTTTCGCTGGAGGTCAGCGCGAAGGCCATGCCGGCACTGCGTGCCGAGGCGGCCCGCATCCCGCGCGGCACGGTCATCTCCATTCCCTGGCTGGGCAGCGAGGACGACGATGCACGCCTGGCCGCCGCACGCACGGTGCGCGAGCTCGGCTTCGAGCCGATGCCGCATCTCTCTGCCCGCCGCATCGGCTCGCACGCAGCGCTTGAGCGCTTCCTGGAGCGCGCCACCAGCGAAGCCGGGGTCACCCGCTGCCTGCTGGTCGCGGGTGACCTGGCCACGCCCGCCGGGCCGTTTGCCGACAGCGCTTCGATCATCCAGACCGGTCTTCTGGAACACTTCGGGATCCAGGTCGTTGGTATCGGCGGGCACCCGGAAGGCCATCCGGTGATGAGCGCTGACGACCGCTGGCAGGTGCTTGGGCGTAAATGCCAGGCCATCGAAGCACGCGGCATGGCCCCCTTGATCGTCACCCAGTTCGCGTTCGATGCCGATACCGTGCTGGCCTGGCTGGATGCACTGCGCGCGCGTGGCATCACGGTTCCGGTACTGGTTGGCGTGCCGGGGCCGGCCAGCATCACGCGGCTGCTGCGCTACGCCGCGATGTGCGGCGTGGGCGCCAGTGCATCGATGCTGGCCAGGTATGGCATCTCGATCGGCCGGCTGCTCGGCACGGCGGGGCCGGAGGTGTTCGTCGATCGGCTGGTGAAAGGGCTGACGGACGCCCATGGCCCGGTCAGCCCGCATTTCTTCCCGTTCGGCGGTATCGCACCGTCGCTGGAGTGGATCGCGCAGTACCGGCAGCGCGTTTGCGGATCCGGCCGCTGATCCGTATCGATGGCTGTGCTGCCGGGCCTGTCAGCCCGGCAGTTCGCACTTCATCTTGCCGTCCACGTAGTACGGCTTGGGTACGTTCGGGTTCGGGCTGGTCTTCTCGAAGACCACCTCGAACGAGGCGGCATCGGGCGAGCCCTTGCGTTCGGCACACGCGTCCTGCAGCTTCTTCTTGACCGCGGTGATGCCAGCATCCCGGTTGGCGCCCTCGGCGCTGTTGGTCAGGTTCACGGTCTCGGCCAAGGCCAAAGGGCTCAGCGCAAGCAGGCCGCCGGTCAGCATCAGGGTATGCAGCTTCGTCATGGTTGGTACCTGGCAGGTCTCCAATGAGGCCCCCAGCATAGGGCCGGGCCGTTAACGGTGTGTGCCCGGCGGGGTGAGGGGAGGGCGCGCACAACGCCCCGTAATCCGCGATGGCTGACAGCTGTCACTGGCTGCAACCCGGGCGGAAGCGAATAGTGAGCGCCAAGGCGAGGGCACCTCGCCACCACTCAGCCACCACTCACCAAGGGGACCGCTCATGAACATGCTCCAGCAACTCGCCGCGCAGACGCCGATCTGGGTCTGGCTGCTCCTGGCCTTCCTGATCACCCGCGGCATCGCCGCCATGAAGCCGGGGGAGACCTCGCTGCAGAAGCTGGCGATCGTGCCCGCCCTGTTCGCCGTATGGGGTGCGTGGTCGATCAGCCATCGCTTCGGCATGTCGCCGAGCGCCTGGGGTGAATGGCTGGCCGGCATCGCCACGGGTGCCGCGCTGGGCTGGCTGCTGCTGAATCGGCTGAAGCTGACGCTGGACAGCAGCACCGGCAAGCTCTGGCGCAACGCGGACTTCAGCCTGCTGCCGCTGCTGCTGATCACCTTCCTGGTGAAGTACGGCTTCGAAGTCGCATTTGCGGTGTCGCCGTCGCTGACCGCCAATGCTGGCTTCAGTGCCGCCTACCTGCTGCTGGCGGGCGGATTCGCCGGCATCTTCGTCGGCAAGTATTGCCGGTACCTGGCCTCGCTGCGGATGGCTGCGGCAGGCAAGGGGCTGGAAACCGCAGGCTGATCGCCCGGGTAGTGCCGGCCGCTGGCCGGCTTCGCAAGTCACCGGGAGTCGAGTTCGGCGCTACCATCGCAGCGGCTGCACCTCCCGTGATCGCCCGGGATGGATGGAACCATCTGAACAGGAATCGGTAATGGAAGCGATATATCCGGTCGGCGTTGTAGGGGGAAAGCGGATCATCTGGTTTGCCTGGGTATCGGGTGACCATGATCGGGTGATGTCCAGTACTGGAAGGCCTGTCTGCGATAGCAGTAAAGAAGGGCTCGAGGGTCAGGTCGCCGCTCGCGGCCGGGTCCTGGACTGGGAAGGAGAATCCATCATTGACCTTGATTCGCTGGTCTCGTCTGTAGATTCAGGGAGGGAGGTTGACCCAGGGAAGGTCGTGGATGCATGGAATTTCATGACTGACCTCTTCAGGGTGATCGACAACGCCCCCAGGCAGCTGTTTCACGCCGAGTCGATGGATACCTATGACGCCTTTTTCTCGCAGTGCGAGGTCGCTCAATCACTTGGTCTGAGATCGATTTCCATTGCGAGGCGCGATCTGGATCGAGCGCTTGCTGTCCTGCGCGACGGAATGCGAATGGTGCTGGGCATCCAATTGAACATCGAAGGTCCTGCGCCCTTGCCAACCGTCAGGCGCATGCATGAGATCCATTGATCTGTGGACAATGAAACGGAGCGCCAGGAAGGCTGGCTTGCGGGCGATTGGGAACTTTCTGATTGCTTCGTACACGCCTGACGTGATCTCCGGGTTTGCCATCGATCCAGCGCCGTCCTCCATCTATGTATGGACCTTCGCACTTCCGGCCTATGACGACCTGCCATTCCTGCATATGTCTCTCGGCCAGAGGGTCGCTTGCCCGGAAGATCCAAAGGATTTTTTCCGCGGCACGCACGAGGCCCACCTCGCAATGCTCGAAGGGGTGAGAACAGCTGCGGACCTCCTGATGTATGTTGAAGAGGCCGGCTTCGGGGGCGATTACTGCCAATGGGTGAAGTACCTGTCCGTCATTCGCCTGGGCGATTTCCAGGCAGCAGACGCTGCGCTGAAGGATCTGCTTGCACTGCCGATGTCCAGTGCGATTCGTGGAAGACTGGACAGGATGCTGGAGGCAATCGGGAGAGGCGGCGAATCAGGTGCGCAGCGGCTTCTGGAAGAATGGTCCATGCGGACGGCCCGATTGATGGGTGGTCGTAGCGCTATTGGGGATCGCCTGCAGTAATGAAGGGCGCCGCAGGATCCATCGATTGCTTCTGCCCGCCCAGCTGATCAGCGCACGGGCTGCGCCGCTCGCACTCGCACCCAGCCCGTGCACGCACCGGGACGTGTGTATCGAAGCACTTGTTGGAACCGGCCTGGAGTGGCGCGTGACCTTTACCTCGGCGAGCCAGCAGGGTCTACGATCGGCCGCAAAAGCGGGGCTCGCCATCACCATCGCTCTTCAGGACGACATCCAGGATGGCCTGGTCGTTGCGGGGGAGGGATTGGGCCTTCCAGCGCTGCCCGCCGTGAGCTTAGCGTGCGCTGGACCGGTGGATCTTCCCGCACGACCTGGATTCCCCTTCGTATCACGGCGCAAGGGAGGGGTAGGGAGTTCCAATTGCAAATGACTCTCACTACACTTAGGGCATCCCCCCCCCCCTTCCGCCGCCTGTCGCGGCCAGAACTCCGGCTCCCAACGTGAATTCCCCGCCCCACCTGTGCAGACCGCAGGCATTTGCCCTGAGGGTGATGTGTCCACGCTAGGCCGGGGCACGGGCAGCAACGCGGAACGGGTCTCTTCCACGGAGGCGGGCATTCCGGAAGACGCCTCGCCAATGGGCGGAAACCTCCTTGCGAAGGCCTATGCCCGCTGGCGCGGGCCCATCCTGCGCAGCCTTGCGCGTGTGAGAGGTGCCGACGGTGAGGACGCCCTGCACGACGGTGCAGTCAAATGGCTGGCGGCAAACCCTGCGCTGGCGTCGTGCGACCAGCAAGGTGCCTATTTCCGGCGAACGGTGATGAACACCGTGGCCGATGAATATCGTGAGCACACCGCAGGCCGCCGTCTCCAGACCCTGCCGCTGGCAGATGCCGAGGATGCGGGCCAGGCCATCGCCAGCGATGAATCACAGTGCCCGTTGCAGCTCAGCGCACAGCGGCAGCGCCTGGAACGCCTGCAAGAAGCACTGGCCGAGCTGCCGGAGCGGCAACGCGAGGCCTTCGTGCTCTGCCGCTTCGATGGGCTGGCCCAGGAGGACGTAGCCGCTCGCATGCAGATCTCCCGCCGCATGGTGGTCAAGCACCTGTCGCGAGCGGTTGCCTACTGCGAAGTGCGGGTACGCTATGCGTCTCTGGCACAGATGCAGGAACTGCATCGCCCGATCAAGGCGGGCGAGGCGTTGGCGCCTGCCATCGATGCTGATTTTCCCTGCCGATGACCGATCTCCCTTCTGCCGCAGATTCCGACCCGTTTGCCCTGCATGAGGCGGCCGCCGCGTGGATGGTGCGGCGGCAGGATGCGGACTGGCAACCGGAAGAAGAGGCGGCCCTGCAGCACTGGCTGGCCGAGAGCGAAGCGCACCGACAGGCGTTCGCCGACGTGGCCAGAACCTGGCACGACCTGGGTCAGCTGCCACGCCCCGTGCTGGCCTCGGACAGGCATGCGGGGATCGCCCCAGCAGTACCTGCCGTTCAACGGCGGGGCAGGGCGGTGCGGCGTGCACGGTCATGGCGCCTGCCACGCGTTGCGGCGGCTGCGGCCGTGGCGATGCTGGCCTTGGGGTACGTCGGCTACGGTTGGTACACCGCGCCCAGCTACGTACAGGACGTGGCCACCGGTACGGGCGAGACACGTGATCTTCAATTGCCGGACGGCTCACGGATTTCGCTCAATGCACGCAGCACGCTGGTCGTGCATTTCTATCGATCCCGTCGTGAAGTGGTACTCAGCCAGGGCGAGGCGTACTTCGAGGTCGCCCCGGCGGCCGACCGGCCCTTCACCGTCGATGCCCAGCGCAGCCGGGTGACGGTGGTCGGCACGGCCTTCAATGTGCGCAATGGCCCGGGCGAAGTCGTGGTCAAAGTTCTGCATGGGCACGTGCAGGTACAGCCGGATCGCGCCGAAGGTGCCTCGCCGGTCAGCCTGCACGCCGAACAAGGCCTGGCCGTTACCACGCTTACAGCCGCCTACCGCTCCATTGCCGCCAGCGCAGACAGCATTGGCGGCTGGCGCAACGGGCGCCTGGTGTTCCGGCGCACCCCGCTGGACGAAGTGGCGCAGGAGGTTGGGCAGTATCTGGGTCATCCCGTCACGCTGGGCCAGCCAAGGCTGAAGTTCCTGCCGGTCTCCGGCTACGCAGCCACCGATGCCCCAGCCACCTTCCTGGAAGCGCTGCCGGATCTGTTGCCCGTGCAGGTGACCCGCACTGCGCAGGGCGGCTATCGCATCGACGAACGGCCTGTGACCCGCTGACGCCGGAACGAAAATTTCTTCCGGCGCGGGTTCCCACTCCACCGCCATTTTCCGTTTACCCCAGTGAGGCCAGTAGCGGCCAAGCATGATGGAGCGGTAATGGGGTACATGAAGATCAAGCGCGCACTTGTTGCTGGCGCGTTCTCTACGGGGGTACACGCCAAGCGGCTGCCGTTGCTGGCACTGTGCATTTCCAGCGCGCTGGCAGCGCCGGCCGTCGCACAGGCGCAGCCGGCTGCGCGCCTGCAGTTCAATATTCCGGCGCAACCGCTGGATGCCGCACTGCGCCGCTTTTCCGAGCAGTCCCGGCAGCAGGTGCTGTTCAGCGAATCGGCGGTGGCGGGCCGTCGCGCCCCGGCCCTGACCGGCAGCTACACGCCGCAGGAGGCACTGGCGCGCCTGCTGGAGGGGAGTGGAGTGCGTGTCAATGCCACACGCCCGGGCGTGTTCACGCTGGCCCAGGAAGCAGCAGCACCTGCGCGCAGCAAAGACACCCAGACCACCCTGCAGACGGTGAACGTCACCGCCAATGCACCAAGCGACGGCGCTTACACGGCACGTGAGCTGAGCCTGGGCAAGCTGGGGCAGAGCATCCGGCAGACCCCGCAGTCGGTCAGCGTGATCACTCGCCAGCAGCTGGACGACCGCAACCTCACCACGCTGGACGAGGCACTGGCGCAGACCACGGGTGTGACCAAGACCGCCCGCAACTTCGGCAACCACAAGTTCTCGATCCGCAGCTTCACCGTGGACGACAGCAACTATCTGGTCGATGGCGTGGCCGGCATTGTCTATGCCCCGGTGGGCTGGCTGCCTATCGACACAGCGGTGCTGGAGCGGGTTGAAGTGCTGCGCGGTGCCGGCGGCATGATGCTTGGCGCGGCCGACCCCAGCGGGGCGATCAACATGGTCCGCAAGCGCCCCCGCGACCAGGCCCATCTGGATCTGGCGGCCACCGTGGGCTCGTGGGACAACTACCGTGTCGAAGTCGATGGCGGTGGCCCGCTCAATGCCGCCGGCAGCGTGCGCGGCCGACTGGTTGCCGCCTACCAGGACCGCGATTACTTCCAGCGGGGCACCTCATCGAAGACGCCGGTGGCCTATGGGGTGATCGACGCCGACCTGGGTGCGGACACCACGCTGACCTTCGGCCTGCGCCATCAGGCCAGTGACACCGACGGCTACTGGCTGTTCGGCCTGCCGCGCTACACCGATGGCGGCGCGCTGGACATCAAGCGTTCCACCTCGCTCATCCAGGACTGGAATCGGCAGGAAGGCTCCGTCGACGAAGCCTTTGCGGAGGCGGAGCACCGTTTCAACGAGCGCTGGAAGGCACGCCTGTCGGTGAACCGCACCGAGTCGGACCTGGACCAGCGTGTCGCGGTTCCGCTGGGCGGGGTGGACCGCGCCACCGGCATCGGCTCGCGCTTCTATGACATCTATTTCAACCGCTCGCGCGTGCGCAGTGATGGCATCGACCTGCACACCACCGGCAGTTTCGAAGCCTTCGGCCGCAGCCACCAGGTGCTGCTGGGCGCCATGTGGTCGCGGCAGCGTACCCGCCAGAGCTCGGCGGACCTGGCCATCGACGTGCCGATCAATGTCTACGCGCCGGACCACAGCGCCATTGCGCAGCCGCTGCAGCCCGCGTGGGACTGGTCAGAAAACGCCCGCGCCCAGCAGAGCGGCGTGTACAGCAACCTGCGCCTGCAGCTGGCGGAACCGCTGCATCTCACGCTGGGTGGCCGGCTGAGCTGGGTGAAGTACCAGTCCAGCGATGGCTTCAGCGGCGCCAAGAGCCGCGACTACGAACAGAAGCACGAATTCACCCCGTACGCCGGCCTCGTCTACGACCTGGGCCCGCAATGGTCGGTCTACGCCAGCTACGCCGATACCTTCCAGCCGCAGAGCTCGTACGTCACCGCGTCCGGCTCGGTGCTGGATCCGGCCATCGGCGCCAACTACGAGCTGGGCGTGAAGGGTGAGTTGAACGATGGCCGCCTGAATGTCTCTGCCGCGGTGTTCTCCATCCGCAAGACCGGCAACGCCGTGGTGGACGAATCCGACCCGGGCACCTGCCGTGGCTCGCTGGCGTCGTCCGATTGCTACCGCAATGGCGGGAAGCTGCGCAGCAAGGGCTTTGAGCTGGAAGCCAGCGGCGAACTGGCGCCGGGTTGGCAGATGATGGCGGGCTATACCCACGTCACCAGCCGTGACGACGAGGGCGCGACCATCAGCGCCGAGACGCCGCGCCACCTGCTGCGCCTGTCGACGTCCTACCAGCTGCCGGGCAAGTGGAACGCGTTCTCCGTGGGCGGTGGTGTATCGGCACAGAGCAGCTATTCCTATCCGGCCTACGACGACCCGGACTGGCGCATGGGCGCAGCGGGACGTGCCGTGTGGGACCTGCGTGCCGGCTACCGGATCAATCCGCGCTGGAGCGTGGGCCTCAACGTGGCCAACCTGTTCGACACCCGCTACTACGCGATGATCAGCCAGATCCGCCGCGGCAACTTCTTCGGCGAACCCCGCAACGTGATGCTGACGCTGCGCGGATCGCTGTGATTCCCCGCAAGCAGCGGAACAACGGCCTGCCCGCCACGGGGCAGGCATGAAAGCGGGCTTCCGGCAGAGCATGTCGTGGCTGCACACCTGGTGCGGCCTTACCTGTGGCTGGCTGCTGTGCGCGATCTTCCTGACCGGCACGCTCAGCGTGTTCCGTGAGCCGATCACGCGTTGGATGGAGGCCGGCCCCGTGCCGGCCTCCTCGCCGGCAGTGGGCACCGCAACGCAGGCGATGCGTGCGCAGCACTGGCTGGCAGCAAATGCCGCCGATGCCCGGTCATGGCAGATCCGTTGGCCTGCCCAGCAGGGTTGGCCACTGGAGCTGTCGTGGGAGGATGGCGACGGCACCGCGCACGAACGCTGGGTGGATGCCGGCACAGGCATGCCACAGCCTCCACCTCGTCTTCGGGAAACCGAAGGCGGGCGCCACTTCATGTCCTTCCACTACACCCTGCACGGCGGCATGACCGGCTACTGGCTGGTGGGCTGGATCACCGCCTGCATGCTGCTGGCGCTGGTGTCCGGCGTGGTGGTGCATAAACGCATCTTCAAGGACTTCTTCACCTTCCGCCCGGGCAAGGGACAGCGCAGTTGGCTGGATGCGCACAATCTGAGTGCCGTGCTGACCCTGCCGTTCCTGTTCATGATCGGCTACACCGGGCTGACGTTCTTCTACAGCAGCTATCTGCCGTGGCCAGTGCACGTTGCCTATGGCGATGCGGAAGGCGCCTATGCGCGCTACGAAGCGGAGCTGTCGCCTGCGCAGCCGGCTCCGCCAGGCATTCTGGTATCCACCGCGCAACTGCCAGACCTGCAGCAACTGCTGGAACGCGCGCAGGCCGTCAGCGGGCAGCCGCCGGCATTGATCATGGTCCAGGCGCCCGGCACCGTGCACAGCGTGGTGGAGGTGATCGGTCGCAAGCCCGAGGGGCGCGCAGACAGGCATCTGCTGACCGAGGCCAGCCGCGCGGTGTTCGATGCTGCCAGCGGCACGCTGCTGCAACAGCATGGCGCACACCCGCATGCCATTGGCGCTGTGCAGGTGCATGAGACGATCGAAGCACTGCACAAGGCCGATTTCGGCGGCTGGCCAATGAAGTGGCTGTACTTCATCAGCGGCCTGCTGGGCACGGCGATGATCGCCATCGGCACGCTGCTGTTCTCCATCAAGCGGCGCAAGCGCAGTGAGCATGAGTTCGGCGCGGCCACGGCAGGCATCTATCGCTGCGTGGAAGCCTTCAACGTGGCATCGCTGGCCGGGGTGGCGCTGGCAAGCATCGTCTACCTGTATGGCAATCGGTTGCTGCCATTGGAAATGAGCGGTCGCAGCGCATGGGAAATACGCATTTTTCTTACGGCCTGCGCCGCCTCGGTGCTGCACGCGCTTTGGCGCCCACCTCGCCTGGCCTGGATCGAGCAGCTGTGGCTGGCCGCAGCACTGTGCCTGGCGCTGCCGCTGGTGAATCTGGCAACCACCGGGCAGGGGCTGCTGATGTACCTGCAGCGGGGCGCATGGCAGCAGGCTGGGGTGGAGCTGGTCGCACTGGCCTTCGGGCTGATGCTGGCAAGGACGGCCCTGATGCTGCAGCGCCGTTGGCCAGGGGCGCAGGAGGCGGCGCGCCCTGCCAAGCCTCCGGCCGGGCGGGAACCGGCCTATCGCTGGCAGGTGGCGAGCCGTGTGCTGGCCGCCTCGCTGGGCGGCTACGTGTTCACCGCCGTTACCGCTTCGGCACTGGCGTTGTTGTTGCCCGCGCTGGTGGGGGTAAGGACGTCCGTTTCGGTACTGGCCAGTTCACTGCTGGGGTTCGTGCTGTTGATTGCCGTTGCTGTGGGCGTCTTCAGCGCCCGCAGTGTTGGAAAGGTGTGGCTGAGTCTGGCGGCGGGGAGTGCCCTGATGGGGTTGCTGGTGGCGATGCTTCGGACAGGGTGAGGGCAGGGTGAGGGCAGGGCGCTCCCAAAGAAGCATGGAGGGAGTGGGGATGCTAGTGCGAATGATTTGCGTTTGATACAATTTAACGTGAAATTAACGCCGCCGCAGCTGCCGCCTAGGGCGCACTTCCTACCGTAGGCCCTCCAATGTCCAAAAAGATCCTTGCTTCCCGCGCTCCCATGCGCACCCTGTTGTCCACGTCCGTTGTGCTGATGCTGGCCTTGCCGCTGGTGGGGCATGCCGAGGAGGCTTCGGCAGAATCGCCCGATGCCAGCGCCACGACCCTGGATGCGGTGCGGGTCAACGCTTATCGAACGACCACCCACACCTCCGGCGCGACCAAGACCGATACCCCGGTTGCCGAGATGGCCAAATCGGTTTCGGTCATTGCCCGCGAGGAGCTCGACGCCCGCGGTGTGCAGAACCTCAATGAGGCGATGCGCTACGTGGCGGGCGTCGTTCTGGAGAGCGGCGGCATCGACAACCGCGTCGACGACTTCCGCATCCGTGGCTTCGACGCCGGCAGCTGGAGCAACAACGTCACCATCGACGGCATGCGTGCGCCGCAGGGTGGCCAGTGGAACCGGACCATGGTGGACAGCTGGAACCTGGATCGGGTCGAGGTGCTGAAGGGACCGTCGGCCGTCATGTATGGCCAGGTGGCTCCGGGTGGCATGGTCAACCAGGTCAGCAAGACCCCGACGCCTGACCAGCAGCAGGTGCTGCAGGTTGGTCTGGATGGAAACGGCCAGTACAGCAGCGCGTTCGATCTGGGCGCGGCATCGGACGACAAGCGCCACCTCGGGCGCCTGGTGGGCCTGTATCGCGACGGTGACACCCAGATCAAGCATACCCAGCAGCAGCACTGGTTCCTGGCCCCCAGCTATACCTTCCAGATGGCCGAGCGTACGCGGCTGACGGTGCTGGGCCTCTATCAGCGCGATGACGGCGGCTCGACCTACCAGTTCCTGCCGATGGACGGCACGCTCAAGGCCACCCCCTATGGGCGCATGAAGAACACGACCTTCATTGGCGAACCGAACTGGAACACCTACGACCGCACGATCTGGACGGCCGGCTGGCTGTTCGAACATGCCTTCAACGAGAACTGGACCCTGAGCCAGGGTGCCCGCCGCACCAACGTGGAATCGACCTTCCGCACCGTGGTGACCAACGGTGGCCTGAACCCGGATGGCCGCACGCAGAAGCGACGTGCCACCTGGGGCGAGGGAGACTCCCAGGGCGACACCATCGACACCCGCGTTACCGGCAAGTTCCAGACCGGCTCGGCTGAACACACGCTGCTGGTGGGCGTGGATTGGCAGAAGGCCGATTGGGATGCGGCACGCGGTGCGATGCGTGATCCGGCGCCGATCGACATCTTCAATCCGGTCTACACCGGCTATGTCCCGGTGACCAACAGCATCAGCTACTCGGGAGGCGTCAACCGCCAGACGGGTGCCTACCTGCAGGATCAGATCGCGCTGGACAAGTGGCGCTTCACCGTGGGCGGCCGTTACGACTGGACCAAGGACGACACCTGGACGCAGTCGTACACCGCGGCTACGGATCGCTACGGCGCACGCGCGCCGAGCCGCATCAAGAACGAAGCCTTCAGCGGCAACGCTGGCATCCTCTTCGTGGCTGACAACGGCCTGACGCCATACCTGAGCTATGCCGAGTCGTTCCAGCCGGCAGGCAGCACGGCGACACAGTCCTTCGACCGGACGCCGTTCGACCCGATCACCGGCAAGCAGTGGGAAGTGGGCGTGAAGTATCAGCCGTCTGGATTCGATGGTCTGATCACGCTTTCAGCCTACGATCTGCGCCAGCAGAACATCCTGACCAACGATCCGGATCCCAGCCACAACACCTGCGGCACGACTGGGTCCAGCCAGTGCCAGGTGCAGGATGGCGAGGGTCGCGTGCGTGGCGTGGAACTGGAAGGCCGCATCACCCCCCTCGATGGCTTCAGCGTGATCGGCGCCGCGTCGTGGATGGACTCGGAAGTCACCAAGAGCAACAACGGCTACCAGGGCAAGCAGCTGGCGATGGTTCCGGACTGGACCGCCGCGCTGTGGGGCGACTACACCTTCCAGGGCGGGGCACTCGCAGGCCTGAGCCTTGCCGCAGGCGTCCGCTACAACGGCGAAAGCTACGGTGACAGCGCCAACGTCTACCTGATTCCGTCCTACACGATGTGGGATGCGGCCATCCGTTATGACGTCGGTGCGATCGGGAGTGTGGGCACGCAGTTCGCACTGAACGTCAGCAACCTGACCGACAAGCGATTCGTGACCACGTGCAGCGGTGTCTCCTCATGCTTCTTCGGCACAGGACGCACCGTCACGGCCACCGCCCGGTTCACCTGGTAACCCTTCTGCCCCGTGACCGGCCAGCCAGGTCACGGGGCCTCCAAATGAGACTTCCAGAATGTCGGTCGTGATGGCAGTGCTGGCTTCAGCCGCGGGTGTGGTCGGGGCGTGGCTGTTCTATCTGGCGTCACCGAAGCAGCAGTGGCGGCGCGCCGGACCCTGGCCTGTCCGTGGGAAATGGATTCCCGGCAGCACCTTGTCGCTGGTCTCGCTGGCCATGTTCCTGTCCTTGATGGGAAGCGGTGCGGCCTTCTTCACCTGGCTGACGATTCTGATGCTGGTCTGGTCGGCCGCGCCCTTCCTGGGCGTCTGGCGCGCTCGACAGCGTGGAGGTGCCCATGGCCGGCCCTGACAAGCTGCAGAGCCGACACTGGTTCGGGAAGACATGTGCCGGTGTACTGCTGGGCTTTGGGCTCTCCCTGGCCCTGTCCGGCGTGTTCGCGTGGTTCGGACCCGGCGGCATTGATGGCGGGGGCGGCAAGGCCCAGTTCAATATGTGGCTGGTCGCGCTGCTGTGGGCGCCGATCCTGTCATTTGTTTTCCTTTTTCGTAGCAGCGCAAGCGCCTGGCTGTGGCTCGGTGCTGCCAACGTGGTCGCCTTTGGCGCGCTCTGGCTGGCGCGCAGCCATCTGGGCTGACTGGACCTCACATGAAGATCCGCAACGACATCATCAAGGTCTATAAGGACGTGCACATCTGGGTCGGCATCTTTGCTGGCCTGATGCTGTTCGTTGCCTTCTATGCCGGCTCGATCACCATGTTCGAGAAGCCGCTGGAGCGATGGGCAACACTCCCGTCTGCGCTGTCTGCGCCGGTCCCGATGGAACGTGCACCTGACCTGTTGGCCGCGGTGCTCAAGGCGCACCCCGAGGCGGCGAAGAACTACAGCGTGATGGTGCAGACCTCACCTGAGGCGCCTGCCAGGGTGATCTGGCGAGTACGCGGCGACAAGCCACGGCAGTTCACCGAATTTGGCGCAAGCTTCGACGCGGAAGGGCGGCTTCAGGTGGAGCAGCTGCGAAAGGCACCGGTGGCGCAGCTTGTCGACACCTTGCATCAGTTCGTCGGCCTGCCGTTCCCCGGTGCGATTTCGCGCCCCATCATGGGCATCATTGCGCTGATGTATGCCGTCGCATTGATCTCCGGCGTCATCGTGCTGTTGCCGACGTTGGTGAAAGACTTCTTCGCCGTGAGGGTAGGCAAGAACATCAAGCGCATGTGGCTGGATGTGCACAACGCGCTGGGCATTGTCAGCTTGCCATTCCACCTGATCATGGCCGTGACCTGCGTGGTATTCGCGTTCCACGATCAGATCTACGACATCCAGGACAAGGTGGTTTATCCCAATGGCATCCAATGGGGCGAAGAGCACGATGACCGGCCCGCTCCGGGCGCCCAGCCTCTGCCTGCTCCTGCACTGCTGGAAAAGGTAAAGGCACAGCTGCCGGGCTTTGAGGTCTACAGCCTGGGCTTCCAGCAGAAGGGCAGTGTGGTCGAGGGGCGTGTCACCGGCCTGGATATCCGCTACGGGACCCGTGCCCGCACCTACATGAGTACCCATCTCGATCCGTACACTGGCGTGGTGGACACACATGACCTGCCGGGACACATGGGCGGCTGGGATACGGCGGTCAATGCCTTCTTCATGCTGCACTTCGGCAGCTTTGGCGGGAACCCCGTGCGCTGGATGTACCTGCTCCTGGGGCTTGGCGGTGCGATCGTGTTCTACACCGGCAACCTGCTGTGGATCGAGTCACGACGCAAGAAGCAGCGCGATGCCAACCTTCCCGAGCAGAAGCGATCCACCCGTGTGCTGGGATCGCTGACCATCGGTGTGTCCCTGGGCTGTGTCATCGGCATATCGGCAACACTGGCAGCTACCAAGTGGCTGCCTGGGCTGGTTGCCAATGTCCCGGCATGGCACGAAGGCATCTACTATGCGGCCTTCCTGCTGGCAGTGGCCTGGGCATTCCTGCGTGGGGCCGCGCGCTCCGCTTATGAGCTGCTGTACGTTGGCGCAGTAGTGACGGCACTGATCCCGGTCGGCAGCCTTGCGGCGTTGGCTGGCGTCCCCGGCACCTGGAACCATTCAAGTGCCGGGGTGGCCGTGGATGCGACCGCAATTGTCGCTGCTGCCATTTTCTGGCAACTGGCGAGGCGATCCAGGAAGCGCGCAAAGATGGGCCACAAGGACAGCGTTTGGGCCATCGAAGGAAATGCGACCACAAGGGCAGGGCACATCCAAGCGGCCGGGGAGTAGATCCGTCCTGCCTGCCGTTGGCCGGCCACATTGAATGGGCGGCGGCGGACAGCGTGTATCGCCTGAGAAGTGTTCTGCAGCCAGAAGATCACGCGTTGCACGAACGCCCATCACCCACATTCACCCCGCAGCAGCGAAAATGCATCCCTGGGCGTGCCCTGAAGCGCGCCGCTCACTGCCTGCAGGATCGTAACGATGTCCAACACCCCCTTTGGTGAATCGTCATGCGCTGCCGCCGCCAGCGGTTGCGTCGAGGTGCGCGGTGCGCGCGAGCACAACCTCAAGAATGTCGATGTCTCCATTCCGCGTAATGCACTGGTGGTGTTCTCCGGCGTATCGGGTTCCGGCAAGTCATCGTTGGCCTTCGGTACCGTCTTCGCTGAAGCACAGCGGCGCTACTTCGAGTCCGTTGCGCCGTATGCCAGGCGCCTGATCGACCAGGCGGGTGTGCCGGACGTGGATGCCATCGACGGGCTGCCACCGGCAGTGGCCCTGCAGCAGCAGCGCGGGGCCAGCAATGCGCGTTCGTCAGTGGGCAGCGTGACCACGCTGTCCAGCCTGGTGCGCATGATGTACTCGCGTGCGGGTGCGTACCCGGCCAACCAGCCCATGCTGTATGCCGAGGACTTCTCACCCAACACGCCGCAGGGCGCCTGCACCACCTGCCATGGCCTGGGGTATGTCTACGAAGTGACCGAAGCGCTGATGGTTCCGGACCCCTCGCTGAGCATCCGCGAGCGCGCCATCGCCTCCTGGCCGCCGGCCTGGCATGGCCAGAACCTGCGCGACATCCTGGTCACGCTGGGCTACGACATCGACGTGCCGTGGAAGAAGCTGCCCAAGAAGGACCGGGACTGGATCCTGTTCACCGAGGAAGCGCCCAGCGTGCCGGTCTATGCCGGGTTCACGCCCGCCGAGACGCGTGCTGCGCTCAAGCGCAAGCAGGAGCCCAGCTACATGGGCACCTATACCGGCGCGCGCCGCTACGTGCTGCACACCTTTGCAAACACCCAGAGCGCACTGATGCGCAAGCGCGTGTCGCGCTACATGGAAGGCAAACTGTGCCCGGCCTGCCACGGAAAGCGCCTGAAGCCGGAAGCACTCTCCGTCACCTTTGCCGGCGTGGATATCGGCGAGTTCATGCGTCTGCCGCTGGATCAGCTGGCGGCGCTGCTGGAGCCCATCGCACAAGGTGATTTCGGCGCGCACAGCAAGGGCGCTCGCACCAGCAGGAGCGCGACACCACGCGATCGCGCCCGGCGGGCCGCGAGTGGCCAGGCGACCCACGAGGGCGCTCCGGACGTGCGCCTGACCTCGGCCTTGTCCGAAGAGAAGCGCCTCGCCGCACAACGATTGGCAGGCGGCGTGATGGCGCGGGTGCACCAGCTGCGTGACCTGGGCCTGGGGTACCTCTCGCTGGACCGTGCGACGCCAACCCTGTCGGCCGGCGAACTGCAGCGGCTGCGGCTGGCCACGCAGCTCAGCTCCTTGCTGTTTGGCGTGCTGTACGTGCTCGACGAACCCTCGGCCGGCCTGCATCCGGCCGACAGCCAGGCGCTGTACGACGCGCTGGAACGGCTTCGCGATGGCGGAAACTCGGTGTTCGTCGTTGAACATGACCTGGAGTTGATGCGCCGCGCGCAGTGGCTGGTGGATGTTGGGCCCGAGGCGGGCGAGCACGGCGGCCAGGTCCTCTACAGTGGCGAGCCCGACGGCCTGCGCCAGATCCAGGCTTCGCGCACGGCGCAGTACCTGTTCGACCAGGTGCCCGCACCCGCCAGCCGGCAGCGCAGCGCCAACCGCTGGCTGGAATTGAAGGGCATCCACCGCCACAACCTGCAGGGCGTGGACGCACAGGTGCCGCTGGGGCTGCTGACCGCGGTGACCGGCATTTCAGGCTCCGGCAAATCCAGCCTGATGGCGCAGGCGCTGCCCGAGCTGTTGCTGCTGCACCTCGGGCATGAGCCTGCGGACGACAGCGCCGATAGCGCGCCCACCGACGGGCCGACCGTGATTGAAACGACGCGGGGCACATTGGCAGGCGATATGGACGCCATCCAGCGGGTGGTGCAGGTCGACCAGAAGCCCATCGGCCGCACGCCACGCTCCAACCTGGCCACCTACACCGGCTTGTTCGATCACGTGCGCAAGCTGTTCGCCGCCACGCCCGCCGCGCGCCGCCGCCGTTTCGATGCCGGCCGCTTCTCGTTCAACGTGGCCAAGGGCCGGTGCGAGACCTGCGAGGGCGAGGGTTTCGTCAGCGTCGAGCTGCTGTTCATGCCCAGCGTCTATGCACCATGCCCCACCTGCCACGGTGCGCGTTACAACGAGGCCACGCTGAAGGTGCAGTGGAATGACCGCAACATCGCCGAGGTCCTGCAGATGACGGTTGACCAGGCGCGTGCGTTCTTCAGTGAAGAGGATGCCATTGCGCGCCCGCTGCAGTTGCTGCAGGAAATCGGCCTGGGCTACCTGCGGTTGGGCCAGCCGGCCACGGAACTTTCAGGTGGCGAGGCCCAGCGCATCAAGCTGGCCACCGAGCTGCAGCGCAGCCAGCGCGGGCGCACGCTGTACGTGCTGGACGAACCCACCACCGGCCTGCATGCGTCGGACGCCGACAGGCTGCTGGTGCAGCTGCAGCGGCTGGTGGACGCTGGCAATACGGTGGTGATGATCGAGCATGACATGCGCGCTGTCGCGCAGGCGGACTGGGTGATTGATGTAGGCCCCGGAGCGGGTGGGGCAGGGGGCACCATCGTCGCGAAGGGAACGCCGCAACAGGTGGCGCGCGCCAAAGGCAGCAGAACGGCGCCGTTCCTGGCGAAGGAGCTGGCTTCCCTGTAGCGCCGAGCCATGCTCGACCATCGATGTCCGGCGCCGGAAGGCCAGCACCGAGGCAGCGCCTTTCAACAGGAAACGGGCTCCGGCACATTGCCGGAGCCCGGGTTGCTTACTTTTCCTGCAGGAACGTCAGCAGGTCCTGGTTGACCTTGTCCTTGTGGGTGTCGGTCAGGCCATGCGGCGCGCCCGGGTACACAATCAGCCTGGCGCCCTTGATCAGCTTCGCCGACTGGCGGCCGGAGATGTCGATCGGCACGATCTGATCGTCATCACCGTGGATCACCAGCGTCGGCACGTCGAACTTCTTCAGGTCGGTGCGGAAGTCGGTGGCCGAGAACGCGGCGATCGAATCGTAGGTGTTCTTGTGGCCACCCTGCATGCCCTGCGCCCACCAGGCATCGATCAGGCCCTGCGACACCTTCGCGCCCGGGCGATTGAAGCCGTAGAACGGGCCCGACGGGATGTCCTTGTACAGCTGCGCGCGGTTGTCCATCTGCGCCTTGCGGATGCCATCGAACACTTCCATCGGCAGGCCATTGGGGTTGTCGGCGGTCTTCAGCATGAGCGGCGGCACCGAGCTGATCAGCACCGCCTTCCTCACCCGGCCGGTGCCATGGCGGCCGATGTAGCGCGCCACTTCGCCGCCACCGGTGGAGAAGCCCACCAGGGTGACATCGTGCAGGTCGAGCGTGTTGATCACCGTGGCCAGGTCATCGGCGTAGTGATCCATGTCGTTGCCATCCCACGGCTGGCTGGAACGGCCGTGGCCACGACGATCATGCGCGATGACGCGGTAGCCGTGGTTGGCCAGGAAGATCATCTGCGATTCCCAGCTGTCCGAGTTCAGCGGCCAGCCGTGGCTGAAGGTGACGACCGGGCCGTCCTTCGGGCCCCAGTCCTTGTAGTAGAGCTGCACGCCATCGGCGGTGGTGATGTAGCTGGCGGTGCGCGCAATGCTGGTGACTGCTGCCGGCTTGGCCGGTTCGGCGGCCTGCGCGGACAGGCCGGCCTGGACCGAGAGGGCGAGGGCGGCAACGGCCAGGGAACGGGCAAAGGTGTTCATGCGGGGCGTCTCATGGGTGGGTGGTGAGACGTACTTTGCGGCCGAAATCGGGCGTCTGGATGATGACATGTACGAATTTCTTGATAGATCGTCCTGTTCCAACGCGCCCACCCGGCAGCTCGCGATGCCGTCGGTTGACAGGGTAGAACGATCGTTCTACCTTGGCGCCGTGAACACAACCACCACCGAAACCCAGCAGAAGATCCTGGCCACGGCCGAGGCCCTGATCTACCAGAACGGGATCCACGCCACGGGCATGGACCTGCTGGTGAAGACCTCCGGCGTTGCCCGGAAGAGCATCTATCGGCACTTTGAAAACAAGGACCAGGTGGCCGCTGCGGCATTGAACGCGCGCGACGTGCGCTGGCTGGACTGGTTCCAGCAGGAGTGCGACAAGGCCGACACCGCGGAAGCACGCATCCTCGGCATGTTCACCGTGCTCAAGGGCTGGTTCCAATCCGAGGGTTATCGCGGCTGCGCCTTCATCAACACCGCAGGCGAGGTCGGCGACCCCGACGATCCGATTCGCCACATCGCCAGACATCACAAGCAGAAGCTGCTCGATTACACGCTGGAACTCACCACGCAACTGGATATCAAGCAGCCCGCCACACTGGCGCGGCAGCTGCTGGTTCTCATGGAAGGCGCCATCACCGTCTCGCGCGTGATGGGCGACTACACCGCCGCAGACACTGCAAGGGATGTTGCAAAGGTGTTGTTGGAGCAGGCCAGGCGCTGACGCCTGAGTCATCAAAACCCGTCGAAACACCCCGTTCATCCACTTGATTGGAGGCCCCACCGTGTCCATTGAAGCACCCCGTCCGCCACTTCCCCCGTTCACCCGTGAATCGGCCATCGAGAAGGTGCGCCTTGCCGAAGATGGCTGGAACTCCCGCGATGCTGACAGGGTTTCGCTGGCCTATTCGCTGGACACCGAGTGGCGCAATCGCGCCGAGTTCACCCGTGGCCGCGAGGAGGCCCGGCAGTTCCTGGCCCGCAAGTGGAACAAGGAGCTTGAGTACCGGCTGATCAAGGAGCTATGGGCCTTCACCGACAACCGCATTGCCGTGCGCTACGCCTATGAGTGGCATGACGACTCCGGCAACTGGTTCCGTTCCTATGGAAACGAGAACTGGGAATTCGGCGCCGATGGCCTGATGCAACGCCGCTTTTCGTGCATCAACGACATGCCGATCAAGGAAAGTGACCGCAGGTTCCACTGGCCGCTGGGGCGCCGCCCGGATGATCATCCGGGGCTGTCTGATCTGGGGATGTGATTCGCATTGCTTCCCGGAATGCAACATCACGTCCCCCTCCACGGGCCTACCGCAGCAACGGTGTGCTGCCTAGGCTGATCGCACACGGCATATGCCGTGTTCCGGGCCCACCGCTTGCGCAGTGGCCCGTCTTCCCATGAACCCTGCAGCGCTGGCCTGCCAGGCATCCGTGCCCTGGCAACGCCACGCCCTGCGCCGTGGGAAAGCGTCCGGAATCGTTCGCGCCAGCCTTGCATCGCTGCCCGCCCAATGCCCCTTCGTGGAGATCCCTCATGTTCAGTCTGGAAAACACCGCCGCGCCCATTGCCCCCGCTCTCGATGAACTGGTGCCCTCGCGCTACGCCCTCAAGGTGGGCGACGTCGAAGTGCTGGTGATCAGCGATGGCGTCCTGCCGTTGCCCACCCAGATGCTCGGCCACAACGTTCCGGCCGCCGACCGTGCCGAATGGTTCGAAGAGATGTACCTGCCGCAGGATGCCTTCGACTGGGCATTGAACGTGATGGTGGTGCACAGCGGTGATCGCACCATCCTCATCGATGCCGGCCTGGGCATGGACCCGGACCTGCAGCTGCCGCGGGCCGGCCAGTTGATCCGCCGCCTCGGTGCCGCCGGTATCAACCTGGGCGAAATCACCGATGTGGTGATCACCCACATGCACATGGACCACGTCGGCGGGCTGCTGGTTGAAGGCGTGAAGGAACAGCTGCGCCCGGACCTGAAGATCCACGTGGCCGCGGCGGAGGTGGAGTTCTGGAAGTCGCCGGACTTCAGCCGCACCAACATGCCGCAGGGGTTCCCCGATGCACTGCGTGCCACGGCCAAGCACTTCTGGGCCGAGTACAGCAGCTATGTGCACACCTTCCAGGACGAACAGCAGATCGCACCGGGCGTGACGGCCCGCCGCACCGGAGGGCATACCCCGGGCCACTGCGTGGTGCGCGTGGCGTCTGCCGGCCAGGCCCTGACCTTCGCCGGTGACGCGGTGTTCGCGGTCGGCTTCGACCAGCCGAACTGGCACAACGGCTTCGAGCACGACCCGGAGGAATCCGCGCGCGTCCGCATCGCCCTGCTGAAGGACCTGGCAGGCACCGGCGAAATGCTGGTGGCCACGCATCTTCCGTTCCCGTCAGTGGGCCGGGTGTCGCTGGAGGGCGAGACCTTCCGCTGGGTACCGGTGTTCTGGGACTTCTGATCGGGTCCTGCGGCCATTGCGCAGGCAGGCGTTAACGATCGGGGCGCATCGGCGCCCCGGTCAAATCGCGCAAGGATGAGGTCGACAATGGATGCCATCCACGCGGGGCGCGGATCTACTGGATGGAGGTGGGCAGTGCCAGCCGCTGCAGCTTGTGCGGGTTGCGCTGCACCAGGATCTGCGTGATCCGTTCGCCATCGGTCTCGAAGGCCATCGCCGCTTCCAGCTCGCCATCGAAATAGCGCAGCAGTCCCAGCCGTCCGTTGAGCATGGCCGGCACCATCTGCAATTGCGCGCTGCGCCGCAGGTGCGGGGCATACAGCAGCTGGGCAATGCGAGCGCCCCCGACCATCGGTTTGGGGAAGCTGGTAACGATGCCGCCGCCGTCACCCACCAGCTCGGCCGACTCGGCCATCAGTGCCTTCATCGTTCGGAAATCGCCACTGGATGCGGCCTCGGCGAAACGGCGCAGCAATCTCTGGTGTACGTCCTGCGGGACGTTGTAGCGCGGCCGCTCCTGCCTGAGCTGCTGGCGCGCACGATGCACGATCTGCCGGCAGGCGGCTTCTGTCTTGTCCAGGGTGCGCGCGACCACCGCGTAGTCCTGATCGAACACGTCGTGCAGCAGGAAGGCCGCACGCGCATCCGGGGCCAACCGCTCCAGCACGCTGAGGAAGGCGACCGACAGATCACTGGCCGTCTCCAGCACATATTCAGGGGTGCTGGTGTCATCGGTCAGCAGCGGCTCGGGCAACCACATGCCGACATAGTGTTCGCGCGTATGCCGTGCCAGGCGCAGGCCATCAATGGCGCGACGGGTGGTGGTAGCCACCAGCCAGGCTTCCGGATTCTCGATCTGTGACGGGTCGGCGCCATGCCATCGCAGCCAGACATCCTGCACTACGTCCTCGGCTTCGTGCGAAGACCCGAGCATGCGGTAGGCCACGCCGAACAGGCGCGGGCGGAGGCGGGAGAACAGCGCAGTGGAATCGTCCATGCCAGCGTAGACGGGACAGGTCCCCGGATTGTGACACCCGGGGACCTGTCGTTGGTGCCAGCGCCGGACGTGCGATCAGTGCGGCGGCAGAACCGCCGGCTTGCCGATGTCCTTGATCAGGAACACCACGAACTTCGCCGGCTCGGTAGCGCTGGCGTTACGACCCACGGTGTGCAGATCGGCTGGGCCTTCATGGAAGGCCTCGCCCGGGCCGAGGGTGACTTCCTTGCCGCCGGCCACGCCCATCACGATCCGTCCTTCCAGGACGTAGACGAATCCATGGGCATCGTGGCGGTGCACCGGATCGGCGCCACCCGGCGGGTATTCCACGGTAAGGATCAGCGCTTCCTTGCCGGGCTGCTCCGGCAGGGCGCGGGTCATCACCTCGCGCACCAGGGGCTCGGGCGCAGCAGGGGGCGGGGTGGCGGCAGCGCTGCACAGTGGCAGTAGCGCAAGCAGGGCCAGAACAGAACGACGCATGGCAGGTCTCCAGTGCGGTAGGGGAGGGCCGCTGCATGGGGCAGCGGCGGAACGATCAGGCCAGGCCGGCCTTGTCCAGGCCAAAGGCCGTATCCAAGGTGCCGGGCGTAGTACGGAAGGCGACGTTGGCGCGGTTCCAGGCGTTGATCGCCATCACCGCGTGGGTCAGGTCGACGATCTCCTGCTCGGACAGCTGGCCGCGCACGCGCGCGTACAGCTCGTCGGGCACACCCTGCGCCGGCAGCTGGGTCAGCACCTCGGTCCAGGCCAGGCAGGCACGCTCGCGCGGGCTGAACAGCGTCGATTCACGCCATGCCGCCAGGTGATGCAGGCGCAGTGGGCGCTCGCCGCGCAGGGTGGCCTCCTTCACGTGCATGTCCAGGCAGAAGCCGCAGCCGTTGAGCTGCGATGCACGGATGTTGACCAGATCGATGATGGCCGCTTCGATCGAGGCGGTATGGGCGGCATGCGAGTACAGGCCGAGCTTCTTGAACAGTTCGGGGGATTGCGCGGCGTAATCCAGGCGTGCGGTCATGGCGTGTTCCTGTAGCGAGTGAAGGACACAGCGAGGCTAGGCCTGCGCCCGCACTGCCGGTAGGCCGGGGCCGGGCCGCATGCTGTTGCATGAAAAACACCAATGGCCTGTCACAGCGGCCGATGCTCGGCCGTCTGCCGGGCATGGACACCTCAACGCACCTGCGCACCGCATTCCGCCCTGCCAGCGAGCAGGTCTGGCAGACCTTCCTGGCCGCACTGCGTGAATTGCCGCCCGATGCACGTGCGGTGCTGTTGCTGCACGACGTGCTGGGCGCCGGTTTCGAGGACATCGTGCCCCTGCTGGGGCTCGACCTTTCCGCGTGCAGGCAGCGCCTGGCGCTGGCGCGGAACCACCTGCACGCACAACGTGCTGGCCTGGAGCCAGGCCGCCCATGAACACCGCACAGCCCAGCCCGGCCAGCGACGGCCACGATGCGCTCAATGCATCCTTCTCCACCAGCTACGCCGGCGTGCTGGCCTTCATTGCAGTGGCGGCCGAGGGCAGTTTCGCCCGCGCGGCCGACCGCCTTGGCATCTGCCGTTCGGCCGTCAGCCGCAGCGTGCAGAAGCTGGAAAGCCAGCTGGGCGTGCGGTTGTTCCTGCGCACCACGCGCTCGACCACGCTGACCCGCGAAGGCGAGCTGTTCCTGGAAGGCTGCAACCCGGGCGTGAACTGCATCCTGCAGGCGCTGGAGGAAATGCGCGACCTGCGCGAGGGCCCGCCGCGCGGGCACCTGCGCATCAGTGCCAGCCACGGCTTCGGCCGGCGGGTGATCGCCCCCTTGCTGGCCGCCTTCCGCGCCGAGTACCCGCAGGTCTCGGTAGAACTGCTGCTGGACGAGCAGGCCCCCGACCTGGCGGGTGACCGCATCGATGTGGCGTTCCGCGACGGCCTGCTGGAAGACAGCCAGGTGATCGCCAAGCAGCTCGTGCCGATGCAGCTGGTGGTGTGCGCGTCACCGGCGTACGTGCAGGCGCAGGGTCTACCGTCGTCGGTGGATGCGCTGTCCACGCATGCCTGCATCGGGCGGCGCCTGCCGGGTGGGCGCATGCAGCCCTGGGAATTCCGGGTCGACGGCACCGATGTGCACCTGCAGCCGCCGGCCGCACTGGTGTTCAACGATGCCGACCTGGCCCTGCAGGCAGTCATCGACGGGCTGGGCATCGCCCAGCTGCCCAGCTATCAGGTACGTGAAGCGTTGTGGGCGGGCAGGGTGGTGACCTGCCTGGATCGGCATGCACCGCTCGATCGCGGCCACTACCTGTGCTACCTCAGCCGCCGCCAGCTTCCCAAGCGCGTGCGGGCCTTCATCGACTTCAGCACGCAGCGGGTGCGCGCGCTCGAACTGGATGTGATCTCGCATTGGGAAGCGCGCCAGCAGGCGACCCCCATGAAGCCAGGCGCACAGCACGCCTGGGCCTGAACGCATTGGTGCGTGCCGGGCAACAGTGCGCGCCCCAGCGCGGACCTACTGCCCCGCACCCACGCTGCCTACGATTCCAGCATGACCGGCCACAACCGGTCGCCCCTTCTACATTCCAGGAGACACGTCATGAAATTCCTCGTCATCGGTGGTACCGGCCGCATCGGCAGCAAGGTGGTGGAGCGCCTGCGCACCGCCGGGCATGACATCGTGGTGGCAGCGCCCTCCACTGGGGTGGATGTGCTGACCGGTGAAGGCTTGGACGCCGCCATGGACGGCGTCGACGTGGTGGTGGACCTGGCCAACTCGCCCTCGTTCGAAGATGCAGCAGTGCTTTCGTTCTTCGTGACCGCTGGCCACAACATCCTGACCGCCGCCGCCCGTGCCGGCGTACGCCACCACGTTGCGCTTTCCGTCGTAGGCACCGACAAGCTTGCGGCCAGCGGCTACTTCCGCGGCAAGATCGCCCAGGAGCGCCTGATCCGCGATTCGGGCCTGCCGTACACCATCATCCATTCCACGCAGTTCTTCGAGTTCCTGCCGGGCATCATCCAGTCCGCCGGCAATGGGGCGACCCTGCGCTTGCCCGCCGCCGACGTACAGCCGATTGCCGCCGAGGATGTTGCCGCAGCGGTGGCACGCATCGCGCAGCAGCCACCCCGCAATGGCGTAGTGGAAATTGCAGGCCCCCAGCGCGCCGCGATGGCGGATCTGGCTAGGCAGTATCTGCAGCGGACCGGCGACCCGCGGCAGGTCGTGGCAGACGCCGAGGCCCTGTATTTCGGCGCGCCGCTGCAGATCGATACGCTGGTACCGGTGGGGCAGGCGTGGCTGGGGCAGGTCGGCTTCGAAGCCTGGCTGCAGCAGTCCGGCCTGTTGCAGCGGCAGCCCGCCTGAGCGACGAATCGATCGCCTGCCAATGACCGAGCTGAAGCCACCTTCGCCCGCCATGCTGGACCGCTACCAGGGCGACGACGTGCAGCCGCTGTACATCGGCCGCGTGCGGGTGAGCGGTGGCCAGGCCCAGCACGGGCGCGCGTCTGGCGTGGTGCGATCGGACGACGGTGCACTGGCGGTGGACCTGCGCCTGCCGCCGGAACTCGGAGGGCCTGGCGGCGGTTCGAATCCCGAGCAGCTGTTGGCCGCAAGCTACGCCGGTTGCTTCCACGGCGCCATGGCACTGGTGGCCGCGCGTGCCGGCCTGCTGCTGCACAACCCCAGCGTCGAAGTGGCGGTCACCTTCGCCCGTGATCCGGCAGATGGGCTGTACCTGCTGTCGGCCGAGATCGTGGTCCATCTTCCCGGCATGGATGCGAACCTGGCCGGCGAACTGGTGCGCAACACCGAACGTGTCTGCCCGTACGCCAAGATGTTCCATCGTGGCATCAGCCATGTGGTGCATGTGCGTGTCGGCCCGCAGGCTGCGCCTCTGTAGAGTCGAGCCATGCTCGACTATTGCCCTGACGTCCGCTTCCGGCCAACGGATGCACTCCTCATGTAAATCCGGCTAAGCTGCGGGGCGTCCACGCGTGGAAACGCCAGATCCCCTCGAGAGGCTGCCATGGAACCGCACTATCAGCTGCTGGCGAGCGTGCTCATGGGGGTGTTTGTCTTCCTGTTCTTTCTTGCACGTGACTACTTCAAGAGCCTCGGCTGGATGCTCGGCCCGTTCGACCCCAATCTGGGGTATCCCTCTGCTGCCAAGCTCATCTCAGCAGCCAACAAGACCATGCTCGTGATTGGGGCGCTCCTGTTGATCTGGGCCTTCATCGGGCCTGCTCCGTACCGCAGGAACTGGGAACTCGAGGCCATGGGCCTGGCCCTGGGGGCGTTGGCCTGCTATGTGCTGCTCATCCTTCTGGCGTCTTCCCGCAGTCGATCCACACGGCAATGAGTCCAGCATCACGCACGGCCGTGGCAGCTCGCCCGGACCACAGCGATTGCTGACCACCGACGCGGCACCGTATCCGAGCGCCGCATGATGCAGTTCCGCAGACCAGCCCACGGCGCGCTTTGGGCTTGTCTGGGCGGCTTTATCTGGGCATCAATACGCTGTCCACCAGGCGCACGTTTGCCAGAGGCGGCGTTGAAGATGACCGGCCAGCAGGCTCGGCCGATGATGCCGGCACACCCTGGACTGGCTTCACAGATCTGTACTACCCAGCCGGGCATAGTGGCCCTTGGGCAGTTTGAGCGCGTCCATCCAGCCACGGGGTTTCCCCGAACGCCAGGAGGTCACTGTGCCAAGTTGGGACGAAGGAATGAAGTTGACGCGTCGCCAGGTGATCGCCGGCGGCGCCACGACCATGGCGATGTCCGCCGCACCGGGGGCGTCATCGCTCGCCGCCGAACTGGCGGCATCCCCGCCGCCCAGGCCGCCGGTCATCAGCACGGTGGCGTTGACCGTCAACGGCACGCATCGCGAGCTCGAGCTGGACACGCGGACCACGCTGCTCGACGCCCTGCGCGAACATCTGAAGCTGACCGGCACCAAGAAGGGCTGCGACCACGGTCAGTGCGGCGCCTGTACCGTGCTGGTCAACGGTGAACGCATCAATGCCTGCCTCAGCCTGGCGGTGCAGCACCAGGGCGATGCCATCACCACCATCGAAGGCCTCGGAACCCCTGATGACCTGCATCCGATGCAGGCCGCCTTCATCAAGCATGACGGTTACCAGTGCGGGTATTGCACGCCGGGGCAGATCTGTTCGGCCGTGGCGGTACTGGACGAGATCAAGCGCGGTGTCCCCAGCCATGCGCAGGCCGATGTCAGCGCACGGCCGCAGGCCACCAACATGGAAATGCGCGAACGCATGAGCGGCAACCTCTGCCGCTGCGGCGCGTATTCCAACATTGCCGAGGCGATGCAAGAGGTCGCTGGCGCGGCCTCTGGAAGGGGGCGCTCATGAAGGTCTTCAGTTACGAGCGCGCGAAGTCTCCTGCCGAGGCCGCCAGGGCCGTCGCCGGCACCGAGGGCGCGAAGTTCCTGGCGGGAGGAACCAACCTGCTCGACCTGATGAAGCTGGAGGTCGAGACGCCCGCGCACCTGGTCGACGTGCAGGACATCGGCCTGGACAGGATCGAGCCCACCGACGACGGCGGCCTGCGCATCGGCACGCTGGTCACCAATACCGCGCTGGCCTCGCATGAGCGCGTGCGCCGCGACTACGGTGTGCTGACCCGCGCGATCGTGGCAGGCGCGTCCGGGCAGCTGCGCAACAAGGCCACCACCGGCGGCAACCTGCTGCAGCGCACGCGCTGCCCGTACTTCTACGACCCCCATCTGCCCTGCAACAAGCGCCTGCCCGGATCAGGCTGCGGCGCGCTCGAAGGGTTCTCCCGGCAGATGGGCGTGATCGGCACCTCGGACAGCTGCATCGCGACCTATCCCGGCGATATGGCGGTGGCGCTGCGCGTGCTGGACGCCTCGATACAGACCGTCAAGGGCGATGGCAGCACGCGCAGCATTCCGATTGCCGAGTTCCATCGTTCCCCGGGCGACACGCCACAGCAGGACAACGTACTGCAACGCGGTGAGCTGATCACCCACGTTACGCTGCCGGAACCGCTGGGCGGCCGGCACGTGTACCACAAGGTACGTGACCGCGCGTCCTATGCGTTCGCACTGGTGTCGGTCGCCGCGGTCGTGCAGCGTGACGGCTCGGCGCGGTTCGCGTTCGGCGGGGTCGCACCGAAGCCGTGGCGCATCGAAGCAGCCGAACCCCTGCTGCGCGACAGCGTCAAGGCTGCGACCCGGCAGGTGTTCGCCGGTGCCCGTCCAACGCAGGAGAACGCGTTCAAGATCGCGCTCGCCGAGCGCACGCTCGCAGCCGTTCTGGCCGAAGGAGAGCGCTGATGCCCCTCGAATTCAACGCCCCCGCCGGCGACAACCTGTTCGACAAGGCCAAGGTGGTCGGCAAGTCGACGCCGCGCATCGATGGCCCACGCAAGACCACTGGCACCGCTCCCTATGCCTACGAGCGCCATGACGTGGCGCCGAACCAGGTCTACGGCTATATCGTGGGCGCGGGCATCGGCAAGGGGCGCATCATCTCGATGGATGCCTCCCGCGCACGTGCCGCACCCGGCGTACTGGCGGTGATCACCGCACCGGAGACCAAACCGGTCGGCACATCCAACTGGAACAATGCGCCACTGTTCGGCGGGCCCGAGGTCGCCCATTACCACCAGGCCATTGCCTGCGTGGTGGCCGAGACCTTCGAGCAGGCCCGCGCCGCTGCGGCGTTGATCCGCACCCGCTACGAGCGCGGCAAGGGGCGCTTCGATTTCCCAGCGCTGGCGCCGTCCGCGCCGCTGGCAAAGGGGCGCGGTGGCAAGCCCGACCGGCAGACGCTCGGCGATTTCGACACCGCCTACGCGAGCGCGGCGGTCAAGCTCGACGAGACCTACCACACAGCCGACGAAAGTCATTCGATGATGGAGCCGCACGCCACCATCGCCGCCTGGGAAGGCGACACGCTCACCCTGTGGACCTCGAACCAGATGATCGACTGGGCCAGGCAGGGCATGGCCGCGATCCTCGGCATCGATGCTGGCAATGTGCGCGTGGACTCGCCCTATATCGGCGGCGGCTTCGGCGGCAAGCTGTTCATCCGCGCCGATGCAGTGCTGGCCGCACTGGCCGCCAAGCAGGTCGGGCGGCCGGTGAAGATCGCGTTGCAGCGTCCATTGATGCCCAACAACACCACGCACCGGCACGCGACCATCCAACGCGTCCGGATCGGTTGCGCGAAAGACGGCAGGATCTCCGCCATCGCCCATGAGAACTGGTCGGGCAATATCAACGGCGAGGACGGCGAGAACGGCACCCTGCAGACGCCCAAGCTTTATGCAGGCGCCAACCGCCTGGTGGCCAACTACATCGCCACGCTCGACATGCCCGAAGGCAATGCGATGCGCGCGCCGGGCGAGGCGCCGGGCCACATGGCGCTGGAAGTGGCGATGGACGAAATGGCCGAGAAGCTGGGCCTCGACCCGATCGCGTTCCGCATCCTCAACGAGCCCGAGGTCGTGCCCGGCGATCCGTCCAAGAAGTTCTCCGACCGCAACCTGGTGCGCTGCCTGCGCGAGGGCGCGGAGCGCTTCAACTGGAACAAGCGCAACGCCAAGCCGGCGCAGGTAAGGGAAGGGCACTGGCTGGTCGGCATGGGCGTGTCCGCGGGCTATCGCGGCGCACCGACGATGAAGTCGGCGGCGCGGGTCCGGCTTGACGGCCAGGGCGGGGTGATCGTGGAAACCGACATGACCGACATCGGCACCGGCTCCTACACGATCATCGCGCAGACGGCAGCCGAGACCATGGGCGTGCCGCTGGACCGGGTCCAGGTGACCCTCGGCGACTCCCGCCATCCGGCCTCCGCCGGTTCCGGCGGCCAGTGGGGTGCGGCAAGCTCCACCGCAGGCGTGTACGCGGCGTGCGTCAGCCTGCGCCGCAAGGTGGGCGAGAAACTGGGCTTCGACGGCGACACCGCAAACTTCGCCAATGGCCGTATCCAGGCGGGCGGGCGGACCATCGACCTGGCCGAAGCGGGCACACTGTCGGCAGAGGACGGCATTGCCTTCGGCAACTTCAAGCAGGGGTACGACGTCGGCACCTATGCAGCGCATTTCTGCGAGGTCGCCGTGCATGCCTACACCGGAGAGACGCGCATCCGCAGGATGCTTGCCGTATGCGATGGCGGCCGGATCCTCAACCCGCTGTCCGCACGCAGCCAGGTCATCGGCGGGATGGTGATGGGCGCAGGCGCGACCCTGATGGAGGAACTGGTGGTCGACAAGCGGCTTGGCTTGTTCGTCAACCACGACCTTGCGGGCTACGAGGTTCCCGTGCACGCCGACATTCCACACCAGCAGGTGGTCTTCCTCGACACGCTGGATCCGGTGATCTCGCCGATGAAGGCCAAGGGCGTGGGCGAGTTGGGCATCTGCGGGGTCGGGGCCGCGATTGCCAATGCGGTCTACAACGCAACCGGCGTGCGCGTGCGCAACTATCCCATCACCCTGGACAAGCTGTTGCCCGGCTTGCCCGACGTGGGCTGACCCTTGCGCATGGACCGACCCGTGGCCTCACCCGCCCTGGAGACCTGTACGGTAGAGGGAGTGGAGCCCAAGCATGCTGCGGGGCACCTGTCCGCAGCGCCGGGCTTCCTCACCAAAGGCAGCCCGCGCGGCGTGCTCGAGACGGCCTTGACGCCCGTGCGCGCGGGCGAGCACGCCGTGCTCGCGCTGGTGCTGGAAACCGATGGCTCCACCTACGCCGGTGCCGGCGACATGGTGCTGTTCTGCAACGGCAGCCAGGTCGGCTGGCTCAGCGGCGGATGCCTGGAGCCCGAGCTCGCGCGACGCGCGGAGCAGGTGAGCGCGGCAGGGCAGGTCGACTGGATCGAGATCGACACCCGCAGTGACGACGACCTGTTGAGTGGGTCCGCGCTCGGCTGCCGCGGCCGGCTTCGGATTGCACTTCTGCCGTTGCGCGCCATGACCGGTATCGACGCCGTGATCGAGGCGTGGCTGCGCGAGGGCGTGTCACTCCAGCGCGACCTTCGCACGTCGGGGCAGATCGTTTTCCGCGCCGGCCATCGCGAGCAGGCATGGCAGCTGAACCCGATGGACGGGGCGCAGCCCTTCGGAGAAGCAGCGTGGCGTTTGCCATTGCCCCGGCTTCCACGGGCCCTGGTGTTGGGCGGCGGTCCCGAAACGCCCTTCCTGGTTCCGTTGCTGCGGGGACTGGGATGGCGGGTCAGCGTAGCCGAACGACGAGCGCGCTGGTCCTCAGCGGGGCAGGGCGCGGATGCACAGCTCCAGGTGAGCCCGGCCGAGGCCCTCCACGCCGACCCGTGCGACGCGGTGCTGGTGATGCACCACGACTTCGAGCTGGACCGCGAGGCGCTGGTGGCCCTGGCCGATACCGAGGCTGCCTTCATTGGGCTGCTGGGTCCGCGGCGAAGGCGTGAGGATCTGTTCAAACTGCTGACACCGGATCAGCGCCACCGCCTGTCTTCCAGACTTCGATCACCGGTCGGCCTCAACATCGGCGGGCGGGGGCCGGAGGCGATTTCGCTCAGCATCGCGGCGCAGCTGCAGCAATGGCGAAGCACCGCCGGCACGTGACCGCCGCTCATGCAGTCGTCGTGCTTGCTGCGGGCGGGAGCACCCGGCTTGGCCAGCCCAAGCAGCTTCTGACCCGGCAGGGCGAGACCCTTGTACATCGCGTAGTGCGGTTGGCCTTGGAGCTCGCGCCAGCTCAGGTGCTGGTGGTGGTGGGCGCGAACGCACAGGCCGTGACATCCAGCATTGCCGGACTGGATGCGACTCCGGTAACCAACCACCACTGGGAAAGCGGCCTGGCCGGCAGCCTGCAGGTTGCTGGCACACACTTGCTGCCCGCGGTGGCCGCCGTGATGGTCGTGGCATGCGATCAACCCGCGATCGAGCGCGCCCATCTGCAGGCGTTGCTTTCGGGGGCCAGCGCCTCTGCGTCAGGATGCGCTGGCACCCGTCACGGAAACGCCCTTGGCGTTCCTGCAGTGGTGCCGCGCGCATGGTTCAATCAGGTGGGTGCAAGCGGTGACCGCGGCTTCGGAGCGCGCCTGCGGCAACTTCCTGTCGATACGGTGCATGTCCTACAGGCACCGGAACTGGGCCTGGATATCGATACGCCAGAAGATCTCGCGCGTGCGCGCCTTGCGGGCTGGATCGATGCCGGGAGGTGAGTCGCATGATCACTGGACCAATGCCCGTCGCGCAGGTGACTAGCGACGACGATTACACGGCAAGGCCGTATGCCGCCCCAAACCAAGCTCGGCTACGATGCACCTCGGCGAGGTGACGCCCGCCGATCGCCAGGGAGTGCTGAACGCCCTAGGATGCAACTGCGACTGTGGAGGCTGATATCATGCGTTCGATCCTTAAGTTGCTTGCCATGTCGATAGGCCTGTTTATTTCTTTCTCGGCCTGCACGACGGATTTTCCTGGGCGAGACCTAGATCCAATAGTATCCGACCTTGTCAAAAGATTGGCGGGGACGCAGAAGCAGCGCCAGGCTGCTGTTGATCAGATCGAGTTGCTGGGGGGAGGTGCAATCCCTTACCTTGTTGGGCATCTTGAAGATAATCGACCACTCGCCTCTCCAGGCCTCGTAATGACGAATAGAGATCCCTCTGGATTTGAAAGTCATCGCGAATACACCCCGGAGACCGTTCACGATGTAATTTCAGCAATACTCAATGAGACTACTGGCCAGAGTTTTGTGTTTGTATATAACGGCGGCACAGCAATAGAGCGGAAAAATAACGCATCTCAGTGGGTGCTTTGGTGTCAAAAATCCTTTCCAGATATGCGAGATATTTGCGCAAAAAGCGACCCGCCCCCGAAAAAGCCGAGCCAGGGCAAAGTCGAGACTTTGCCTCGCGCGGGCTCCGTGGATCGCAAGGAATCAGGCCTCGGCATTCACTAGCGGGTTGCTCGATGGAAGGGATGCACGAGGCGTAGCCCATGCAGTCGCGACAAGGGGTTTTTATCGGGGGGGGGGTACACACAGCCACCTCACAACTGGCAAGCGGTGGTGACCGAGCTTCGCGAATTCCCGCGCGTCCAGCGTGAGCGGCGCCTCAAGTACGTCAGCCAGCTGCGCACGAACATGATTGAGCGCATGGGCATGATGTATGGCGGCCTGCAGCGGCTTGGACCGTTTCCGCTGTTGATTGCCCTTTACCTGCAGTTCCGCGGATGGAAATGGGGCGACTGGGCAGGCGCTTTCGATGTTGGCCTACTGGGCACACTGCTGATCTTCGCCATGGTGCTGCTGTACCTGTTGGGCTGGATGCTGATCGGCATTCGCACCAGGCTGGATACCTACGTTGCCCTGCTTGAGGGCTCCATCCACGAACCCGAGGCCTCGCACCCGGCTCTTTTGTAGAGTCAAGGCATGCTCGACAGAACACCCGAAGGGGAAAGGACAACAGCAATCCTGGGGCGTGAATCTCATGACCGAGGGCGGCGTCAAATGACCATATTCAAGAAAACCGGTCTTCTCCTGTGCCTGGCGGGCGCCGGGTTGGTTAATGCGCAGGTGCCCCCTCAACCGGACGGGCCGAAAGTTGAGCTTGACGGCTCGATCGCAACGGATAGTGGCGCGGAGCTTGACGACAAGCAGCTACTTGCGTTGATTGGGCGCGCAGATGCAGGCGATGCTGAGGCGGCGTTTCGGATTTCACGCCACTTTGAGGACAACGGCACGATTGAGAACTCCCATATGTGGCTCGTCTATGCCGCAGCACTGGGACACCCGATTGCACAGTACAACGTGTTCTTCATGTTGAGGGACAAACAGGACTGTGAGTCATCTAGTGAGGCATTCGCATGGCTCAAGAGTGCCGCGCTGAAGGGCGTGAGGGACGCGGATTCCGAGCTTGAGCAAGCGGCTCGCATGGCGGCTCAGCGATGTGCCAGCAAACGATAGGAAGAGAGACGCCGTCTTCCTACGTGGGATGCGAGCTTGGCGGCTCAGTCAGGCTCTACGTGATTGGGTTGCAGGCGGGGAAAGGGTCCGGGTGTCCTTGAGATGAGTAGATACAAGAGATTTCTTCGGGCTTACTACATCATGTTCTTCTGGGCACTCAGGCTGGTTGCCTGCCTTGGGGCTGCCGTGAATTCAGTACTCCTTGTTTTCGTGCTCATTGATCTTGCTGATGGCGGGCGAGACTATGGGTTTGCGGGCTTGGCATTTGTGGCTTTCTCTCTTTGCATAGCATTTGCCATGTGGAAAGTCGGGTCTGTCGGCCTGCTTCGTCTCCGGGAAGCGAAGGCTTCATAGGTTTTGCCAGATCGTACGGTGCTGGAACGAAATCTACCGGCAGGGCGACATCAGGCAGCTACGGAGGGAGGGACATATCATGAATGGATTGATTCGAAAGGGCTGTGGCCTGGCTGTCGCGGTCGGACTCGGAGTGGCGCTGTTCCCGCCTGTTGCGCTGGGGTCAGAAGCAACTCAGATCTCAGGGTCGATTGTGATTTCTGCCTTTTCCAAGGCCTATCAGGACTTTGGCCGCAGGCTGAAGGCACAAGCACATGGCACTACTGGGCTGGATCGCCACTTGGCGGATATTGATAACTACAAGGCAATCGTCTACCTGGAGGGTTCAAGTGTGGTTGTGCAGCTCATGCCACTTCCCTATGAGGGCTCCAATATTCGCGGAGGAGGCGGGAAGTACATCGTCGAGGGCGGTCCCGATGGCGAAATGACTTTCGAGCCTTACCGCTAGCCGAGGGGGCATCAACCCACGCCCTTGTAGCGTCGAGCCAGGCTCGACTACTGCATGCCACATCGCATCCTGTCAGGCACCTCGCCCGCGAACACCTGCAGCACCCAATCCAACAGAACAGGTTCCGGCACGCCAGCCAGCACCTGCTCCAAGTGGCCCAACGGTTGCAGCTGCCATTGAAGCAACGTACCAAGCTGCAGAACGGCGGGCGCCCGCTGCTCCGCGTCCAATGAGACCCGCAGCAGCAGATGTTGCGAGCGTCTCTCCAGCCACAGCACGGGTACGCCTCGGCAATGAACCTGGAACTCGGTATCTCGATGCCGCTCGACGAACTGGAAGCCCTGTCGTGGCCGAGACTCCACGAACTGCATCGCCTGGCGGCGCAGCTGTGAGAGTCGATCGTCGTTGATGCTTTGGAACCCGATAGGCGAGGGCACCGGTGGCGCGGGCCACTTCGCCTGTGCCGCAACCACCGCGACGAGACAGAGCGCGGTGGCCGCCCAGCGATGCCGGGTCACTCAGCCGTCCGGGCGTACCCGTGTACTGGCGTGTGCCGCGAGGCCAAGCCCAGCCATGATCAGCCCTTCCATGACGCGCGGGCCGACGTATTGCTCCAGTTCGCCGTTCTCGCGGGCACGCTGTGCGGCCAGCAGGATCTCCAGCACCACCCGAAGGCCGGCCAAGGAGTAATCGGTGTCCGCCAGGGCGATGCGTCTGCCCGGCATCTGATGGCGCTCAGGCCAAGGCTGACCGTCGGAGGCGGCGCCGGCGCCGATGCTGTGCAGCAGGGCGATGAGCGTGTTCGGATCCAACGCTGGGCCGTTGGCGGGCACGTCGTGGATCGGGTGCGGGGCAGGGGAGTGGGGCTGGGTCATGGCTGGGCTCCTTGCGTGCATGCAGAAGCCGCCACCGATAAAGGTGGCGGACGATGCGTGGTTCGAAACCCCGTGTGTGGATGACCGGGCAGGCGCAAGGCCTCCACGCACCGCCCGCCATAGCCGACTGACGGATTGCCAGCCGGCACCGCGCGAAGCAGTGCCGGCTGGCAAGTGCGAGCAACATCCACACAACCGGGGTTTCGAATCCCGACCACCGATGCACGGTGGCAGGGCAAGGAATACGCGGACCTATGCGTGATGCCAATGCAGTAGGGCTGATGACGTCACTACTTTCAACATTTTCAGAATCGTTGCATACGACGCAACCAAGCTGGAGCCTTGCGCTGCAACTCTATCGGCGATGTCGGTGGTGCAAGCCTAGCGAGTGTCGGCATCTGCCCGGCGAGGCTGTGAGCGAGGCAGATGCGACAGGATTGCCAACGGCTGCCAGGCGTCAGTAGCCCTTCAACGCGGCCTTGGTCCGCTCCAACCAGACGGCATTGTGGCTGCGCGCGTGGCGCGACCAGTGCTGGGCATCGTCGATGATGCTGGCGAACAGGCTGCGGGCTTGCTCGCGGTCGGCGGGCTGCGGTTGCGCCATCAGCCACTCGGCGTACAGGAAGCGGGCGGCCGCATCGTTTCCGCATTCCACAGCGCGCTCGAACGCGGCGCGGGTGCCGGGCGCCTGAGAGGCTGCAAGTGCCTGCGCGTAAAGCAGGGTCTGTTCTGGCTTGCGGCGCACGTCGGGGTGGCGGGCAAACAGGCCGTCCAGCGTCTCAACCGCAAGCGCGGGATGCCCGGACTCGAGGCGGGCACGCGCCAGGCCGGTCAGGATGTGGGGATCGTCGCCCAACGGCGAGCTGGCCGCCTGCTCAAGCAGGGTTCTGGCTTCCTCCGCCTGGCCGGCATCCAGCAGCGTCATGCCCAGGCGAACACGATTCTGCACGGTGGGCGTGCGCGCAAGTTCGGCGCGAGCGTTGCGCAGGTCCTGGCCCGGGTCCATGAGCTGCTTGGCGGAACGGACGACCTGCCGGGCGCCACGCGAGTGACGGACTTCCGGGAAGTAGATCGCCAGGAAGTAGACGACGCTGCCGAGCAGCGGGAACGAGAAGAGCAGGATGAGCCAGTAGAGGCTCTGGCCTGAGCGGATGGCGTGCACCGCGAAGTAGATGGCTGCCAGTACGTGGAGTCCGATTCCGATATAGGGCATGTGTGCCGTCTCGTCCTTGTGAGGGCTGGCACTATAGTGGGCGAAGGGCGGCGTGAAAACGGGTAATCACCCGAATGACCCTCACATGACCATAACGTATGACCGCCCGGAGCAAACTAGACTCGGCCGCACTCACTGGCTGCTGATGCGGCGGTGACCGACGCCGGAAGGATGCCGCGTTGATGCGGGTTCGGCCGCTTTAATGGATTGCCGGGAGACCACAGGATGGGTCGAATTGCATGGATGGGTGTCTTCGCTTGCTTGGCCGCAGGACCGGCATGGGCTGAAGTTCCCACCGAATGTGTGGAGCTGTACCAGGAGGCAGGCGCGAGCCCCGGGTCACAATCATGCTGGGATGATGCGTCAAACGCCCTGTTCGGTCTCGGGACCTACCACTGCGAAAACCCGCGGATCGTCGACGAGTACTGCGGCGGCGTGGTGCTGCCGCCTTGGGATCCTGGCAAGAACAACCAGTGCGACGTGACCACCGGCTCCACGCAGGTGGGTAATCCGATCAATGCACTGCTGGGCATCAAGGTTCAGACCGAGACGGATGTGTCGGACGCGTCTGGCCACCTATCGTTGCAACGTCATTACAACAGCCTGTCCATCGACAGCAATCCCGGCATCGAGCTGGGGCCGCGCTGGCGTCACAGCTTCCAGATTTCGCTGGCCACTGCCGACGAGGGGGCAGTACTGGTGCGCCGGCTGAACCTGCCCAGCGGCGACAGCTATCGCTTTGTCGGCCAAGACCAGGATGTCTGGTTACCCGACGCGGACGTGCGTGAGCGCTTGAAGGTGGTGAAACAGAATGGCGCGCAAACCGGATGGGAGGTCACTGGTGACGACGATATCCGTTACCAGTTCAATCTCGATGGCAAGTTGGTACGCATAAGCTATGTTGACGGCGATGTGCTGAGCCTGCGCTACACCTCGGCCGGCGCATTGCGGGACGTCACCGATAGGCGAGGGCGCCGCTTGAGCATGAGTTACTCCTCCGGCCGCCTGAGTACGGTAACTCGTCCAGATGGGCGCACCGTCAAGTACATCTACACCCAGCAGAACCTCAGCCGGGTGAGGTATGACACCACGGAAGGAGCAAGCGCGACGTTCTCCACCGTCGGCTATGCCTACACTGACAGCGACGACCCCCTGCTGTTGACGGGAATCGTGGATGAAACCGGCCAGACCTTTGCGAATTGGGAGTACGACACCCAGGGTCGCGCCGTTGCAAGCTGGCATGGCGGCTTGGACAGCCCGATCGATCGGGTGTCAGTGTCCTATGGCTCACAACAATCACAGGTTACCAATGCGCTGGGCAACACCACCACCTATGCCTACACTCTTGCCCTGGGCCGCACCAAGCAAACGTCGATTGACCAGCTATGCAGTCAGTGCGGCGGCTCGCAGATCAGCCAGCGCAGCTACGACGCCAATGGCTATCCCGACGTCCTGACGGACTTCAACGGGGTTACCACCGACGAGGACTATGATGCCCGGGGCCTGCTGACCCAGCAGATCAGCGCCTCCAACGACACCCAAGGCTACAGGCGCACCATACAGACTGACTGGCACCCCCAGTTCCGGGTGCCCATCGAGCGCCGCATCTACGATGCAGCGAACGTGCAGGTCGAACGCTGGACATGGGCATACAACGCCCGCGGGCAAGCAGTAGGCGCAACGTCGCACGATCCCGCTTCCAGCTTGGCTCGGACCACCACCACGACCTATTGCGAGCAGGCCGACGTCAACGCGGGAAACTGCCCATTCGTGGGCTTGCTGACTTCGATCAAAGGCCCCCGCGGCGATGTTGCGGAGCTTACGACCTATCAATATTACGCCTCCGATGACGCGGCCTGTTCCGGCACCCCCACCACTTGCTCGCATAGGAAGGGGGATCTATGGAAGATCAGCAATGCACTGGGGCACATCACCGAGTACTTGGCCTACGACGGTGCAGGCCGAGTACTCTCGATGCGAGACGCCAACGGCGTAGTCACCGATTACGGTTATCACCCACGTGGCTGGCTCACCACCCGCATCGTTCGAGGACCTGATGAATCGAGCCAGGCCGATGATCAGATCACTCGCTTTGAATATTGGCCCAACGGCCTCGTCAAGCAGGCGACCCAACCAGACGGCGCCTTTGTTGTGTTCACCTATGATGCGGCCAAGCGGCTTACAAGCATTGCCGACAATGCCGGCAACACGCGGCAGTACACCCTCGACAATGCGGGCAATCGGGTGACAGAGGACACGCTCGATGCCAGCGGCGCACTCACACACACACTTTCGCGCATCTACGACCAGCTCGGCCAGCTGACAACAATGGCTACCTCCAGCGGTGACCCCACCGACATTGGCTACGATGCCAATGGCAACGCCACCCAGGTTACCGATGCGCTCGGTCGAAGAACCCAGCTCGGGTATGATCCGCTCAATCGCCTGGCCAGCACATTGCAGGATGTCGATGGCGTGGCAGCGGAGATCCGCAGCCAGTACAACGCGCTGGACCAGGTCACCCAGGTCACCGACCCGAAGGGCCTGCATACCACCTACGCCTACAACAGTTTCGGTGACCTGACTGGACAGGTCAGCCCGGACACTGGCGCCAGCAGCTTCACCGTGGATGCCGCCGGCAACCGCAAGACGGCCACCGATGCGCGTGGCGTCACCGCCACCTATCACTACGATGCACTCAACCGCCTGATCGGCATCGCCTACCCGGACCCCAATCTGGACGTGGGCTACAGCTACGACGTGGCGCCTGCCGCGTGTACCGCCGACGAGCGCTTTGCCAAGGGGCGCCTGGGGCAGGTGCTGCACGCCAATGGCAGCACCCAGTACTGCCATGACCGCTTCGGCCAGGTCACCCGTAAAGTGCAGACGATCAATGGTGTCGCCAGCACGCTGCGCTACGCCTACAGCAAGTCGAGCCGTCTGACTGCGTTGACCTACCCCGATGGCAGCGTGGCCGACTACGTGCGCGATACCCAAGGGCGCATCAGCCAGATCGGACTGACCCGGCCCGGCCAGGCCCGCCAGATCGTGGTGAACAGCGTGACCTACGCGGCCTTCGGCCCGGCGACGGGCTGGACTTATGGCAATGGCCGCCAGCTGCAGCGTCCGCTGGACCTGGACTATCGCCCGCAGGCGGTGCACGACCCGGCCGCGGGCGGCCTGTCGCTGGGCTATGGCTATGACCCGGTCGGTTCGATCACCGAGCTGAAGAACGGCACAGGCTCGACGGTGCTGGCCAATTACGCCTACGACGCGCTGGGTCGCCTGACCCAGACCCAGGACGGCGCGACCGGCACGCCGATTGAAAGCTATGCGTATGACGCCACCGGCAATCGGACCGCGCTGACCACCTCGGCAGGCACCGCCAGCTACACCTATCCCGCAACCAGCCACCGCCTGACTGCGGTGGACGGCGAAGCGCGCAACCATGACGCGGCGGGCAACACCACCAGCATCGGCGGCAAGACGCTCACCTACAACGATGCCAACCGCATGAACGCGGTGAAGCAGGGCAATGCCGTGCTGGAAAGCTACGGTTACAACCATCGCGGCGAGCGCGTGCTGCGTACTCCAGCCGGTGGCGCAGCTCAGATCACGCTGTACGATGAGGCCGGGCAATGGCTGGGCAACTATTCGGCCACGGGCCAGGCGCAGCAGCAGGCCATCTGGCTGGACAACTACCCGATGGCACTGATCAATGTGCCAAGCACAGGTGTGCCGGAGTTGGCCTACATCCAGCCGGACCATCTGGGTACGCCGCGTGTGGTGATCGACCCGGCGCGCGATGTGGCGATCTGGGAGTGGAGCAACAAGAGCGAGGCGTTCGGTAACCAGATTCCGAGCGCAGATCCGGATGGCGATGGTGTAGCGTTCGGGCTTGCGCTGCGCTTCCCAGGCCAGCAGGCGACGGATGCGAGTGGGTTGTTCTACAACTACCAGCGCGAGTATGACCCGGCGGTGGGGCGGTATTCGCAGAGTGATCCGATTGGGCTGATGGGGGGGATCTCCAGCTACGGCTACGTAAACTTAAGTCCTATCGGAATCAGCGATCCATTGGGACTTTTCGAAGCAGCGGATTTGCCTAATTTGCCGGATTGGCTGGTTGACGGAGCAGCGGGTTTGGGTGACGGTATCAGTGGAGGCCTGACCTCCGACTTCAGGGACTGGGCAGGCATCGGCAGCGTGAACAAGTGCTCGAGCAGCTATCGAGGTTCCGAGTGGGCAGGAATTGCTGCGGGATTAGTAGTGCCGGTGGGACGCGTCAGCTATGTATATAAGGTTGGTCAGCTTCCGAGGGCAGGCTTGTCTTTGGAACAGACAGTGGCGGCGAGAAATGCTCTGAAGTCCTACTATCGTGGCCGCCCACTGGATACTCTTTTGCCGAAGATCAGTAACAGGTTCGGCTATCCCGGAGCACAGGAAATACTGGCGAAGAATGGGGGCGACGCTGCCCGAGCCATTGCGCGATCTGGGAACACAAGTTTTCCGTGGACGCTCGGCTTGGTTGGTGCTGGTTCGGCCAAGGCGGCAAACAGCGCTGTCACTGCAGCGGGGAGGGAATGTGACTGCAATTAAAATGGTGGAAGGCTCTCTCGATAGCGAGTTCTATCTTATTGACTATCAAAGCGTCGGGAAAAGGCGCGTAGCGAAGATCAATGAAGATGGCGTTCTTGTGGTATCCGAGTCCGCCTCTTCTTCGGGGGCGCTTCCTCTACGAGGCGTTGTAGGGGAGGGGAGGTCTGGGTCGATGTACGTGCCAATGGCATTCCTCTCGTGGCATCTGGATGCTTCGCATGGGACGCCAGATTATTCCCGTAGCCTTGTATTGATGATCGACGGAAAGTTGATGGGAGATGGCTTCTCGGTGCCAGTGATTTCTTGGTCGAAGCGATGCTTATCGAGAGAGTTTGATGTACACCTTGAGGATGGCTGGAGCTTCAGAACAAAGTATACGGCACCATTCATTAGGGAATTCTTTATGCAGATGAATGTTGGTGGGACTTTGGACGCGCAGCCCGTGGATTTCATCGAGCAAATAATAACGGTCGTTGCGGAATTGAGGCCTGATTGGATCGCGGGGTTTGCGAATCAAAATATCTCTTAAGTGAAGTGCTCGACCTGGCGCATGGGTCACCTGGCTCTTAATGCCAAAGGCGATTGGCTACGTTGTCGGGAGGGATAGATCGTGGCACTCGGAAGACCTTCTTTGTGTAGAGGTTCCTCCCGTATCGTACTGCTCATAGGACGATACGCCGTCAAGTTCCCCCGCGTGTCCCGTCTGCGTCGGGTCACACAAGGACTACGCTGCAATCAAGCCGAGGTCGATGCTTGGAAGGAACAGCGCTACCCGAACCTTTGTCCCATACTGTGGTCGTCACCTGGGCCATTACTGGTTGTAATGCCTCGCGCACGCAGTATGTCGGACAATGAATTCGACGCATGGTTCGAATCAGACGATTGGCCGCACTTTGTTGGAGACGCCACGCCCTACGAGTTGAAGAGTGCTGATGCAGGCGTTCTTCCGGATGGACGGCGCGTGATGGTCGACTACGGCCTAGCTGGTTACCGATGAATCGGGGTGTAGGGGCAGCGCCCCTGCGGGGGGCGCTTTACACGCGCTGGCGGGGCCTCGGCCCACGGCTCATGTAGACAACATTGGACGCCCCAGCGCCGGAACTGGGGGCGCCCACGCGGAACCGCCGTTCTCGGCGAATTCTGAGCGCTTCGGCTAGGTAGATAACACTAGATTTCGCCGTAGTTGACGCCTTCCGGGCAGTTGCAGCCCGGGGAGCCGCCTCAGCCATCATCAGCCGCCATTCGCGTGCAATGTTGCAGGTCAGGGACCACCAGGCCATATCACGCTCGATACATAATTTCGCATAATGTATATTATGTTCTTAGGCTGCAGGCGTGGCTGGCACAGCGCTTGCCCAGCCCCCGGCTCCTACGTTGGCATGGAGCCTGATCAATGCGTGCTCGAAAACTGACCGGCCCTTGGGTCGGTTTTTCGTTTAAGGGCGGCCGACTGGTCACCCCGAGGGACGCGAGCTACTGCCGGAATCTGGCGTGGCTTTCGCTGACAGCTGCCCAAGCCCACGAATGGCGCCGAGCTCCGAATTTCCATGCAGCGCGAAACCTGCGAGCTTCCTGGATCCGACACCATGCCAGCTCCAGGCATGAATACACCGACGACGAATAGAGACGCCGCCGCAGTCTTCTGCTCGGACGTCGCACATGGATCCATCAAGATGCGGCCGGTATCGATCGCATCATGTATTGACAGCGCAATCTCCACACCAGCCCAAATCAATGGCAGCAGGGCAAACCACGCAATGTGCCCAGAAGGATCGCTGTAGCTGATCGGGTTGCCTAGAGCGTAGGCGTAGAAGTTCACATCGCCTGACGCGAAGCCATAGGAATCTTCACTGATGAACCGGCCCATGTCCGGGCTGTAGTAGCGCGCCCGATAGTAGTAGAGCCCGCTTTCGTCCTGTTCCCGCCCTGTGTAGCGGTAGGGGTTGGTGGCGCTTCCTGCAGAAGCCTGCAACTGACCATAGGGCGTGTAGTCGTAGCGTTGCAGCAGCTCACCGGCCCCATTGGTCAGGCCACGCGTACTGCCCAGATGGTCGGTCAGATAGTACGCCCGGCCGCCTGAGTCGTTGCGGGCGAAGCGCTGATCGACTCCAAGACCCGTCAGTATCGGGTTGACCTGGCTTCCGACAGTCTCCTGTACGGCATTCTGACCGTCATACAGGTAATGAGTGGTGGTACTTCCTTCGGTACGAACGACGCGCCGGCCCAGCGGGTCATAGCCGAATGTGGCCAGAGTGCTGGCCCCTTCCCGTATTTCCACGAGTTGGTTGCGCACGTTCCACACGTAGCTGCGGACGCCATCGCTTGTGAGATTGCCGTTGTCGTCGTAGCTCAGCGTGCGGCCATTGTGCGTCAGCTGGCGGTTGGCATCATCGAAGCTGCTCGCGCCCGTATCTGCCACGCCAAGCCTGTGAGCTGGTTGCTTCGGCTTGCCGGGCTCGATCAGGCGCAGGGCAATTTCCTTCTCGTGAGCCCACGCCACCCTCGCTTTGCCGCAAAACTCCTTGCCGTTGTCTGTCGTGATCACTTGCGGCAAACCGCGCTCAACGGACAATCTGTCCAGCACACTGGCAACCCCCTGCCCGGAAATGACCCGTTCCACCTCGATGGCCACCGCCTCGTGGGGGGCGCCGTTCTCGAACACCTGCTCGGCCAGCAGCTTCTTCAGGCGTGTGTTCTCGGCCTCCAGGTCCTTGAGCCGCTTGGCGTCGGGCACGCTCATGCCACCGAACTTGCTGGGCCACGCGCTACTCAATCTCGGAGGGGGAGCGCAGCTCGGCATAGAGCGGGGAGCAGCCCTCCCCTACCCTCAATATATCTTCCCAATCGTTCGCCCTGGGCGACACCCTCTTCCAGCCAGAGCAGACTACTGAGAGCCAAAGCTCTGGTCGGCCGCCCGGGCAGAACCAGCGAAAACTCTGCCAGAGCAGTAATGGCGCGAGGGAAGACACACCGCGCGACTACGACCCCTCACCTGGATCGTACTGCCACGCGCCCGACGTCTGGCCGTCATATCGGCTTTCGATGTCCTTCAGCCAAATCTCCAGGTCGCCAATAAAACGAATCTTATCGAAATCTTTGAACTTCACTTTGTTGAGCTGTTCCGAAAGCTGCTCAAGTAGCTCCCGGGAAACGTATCGCATCTTTTCCTTCATCGAAAGCGGGACGATGGTCGGCAAGTCCAGCATGACATCGGTATAAAACTCTGCCTTCTTCCTGCGGAATTGCACTCTACGGCTAAGGTTCAGTTCGGGGTCTTGACACAGCAGGAGCAATGCCACGCTCGTCACCTCGTCGCCATAGGACCGAGCGTCGAATTCTGAAGCATTGTCTACGTAGTAGTACAGGATCCTGTCTATTCGCGATTGCCAATCGTAGTCGGCCGTGAAATCCAGCTTCATTGAAACCCCTATCTTCTTACTTTATTCCCTGGAGGGAGCTGACCTGTCTGCGAGAGGAAGTTGTCAATTTTCATCTGCTCTAGAGTCAGCGCCTCTGCTTTTGTCCCGACAAACTCTTTCCTCAACTCGACTCCGCCCGTGCCGATTCCACTCAAATATTTCTGCGAGTATCGCTTGTCCGCATTCTGGGTTGTACCAAATTTCCACAATTCGCCCCTGGATAGCCAAACTTGAGCGGTGGGGTTTTTACTTCCTCTGGTCATCACAGGATACCAGCCGTCGGCCCTGGCCCGGAGAGCATACTGATAGACCTTCTTTGATCCCGCGCCGTATCCACCTCCAGGAGCGACGAGCCCGATACCGAATCCTACGGCGGCGATCACCTTTGCTTCGGTGGTCTCGCAGGGGTCGAGCAGGGTCCTTCCGGTGTCATAGGCGTCGTATACGGACAGGGCAATCTCTATCCCAGCCCAGATCAGCGGCAGCACAACAAACCACGCGATGTGTCCTGAAGGATCGTTGTAATTGACCGGGTTGCCTAGAGCGTAGGCGTAGAAATTCGCGTCGCCAGACGCGAAGCCATAGGAATCTTCACTGATGAACCGGCCCATGTCCGGGCTGTAGTACCGCGCCCGGTAGTAGTAGAGCCCGCTTTCGTCCTGTTCCCGCCCTGTGTAGCGGTAGGGGTTGGTGGTGCTCCCTGCTGCAGAAGCCTGCAACTGCCCATAGGGCGTGTAGTCGTAGCGTTGCAGCAGCTCGCCGGCCCCATTGGTCAGGCCACGCGTACTGCCCAGATGGTCGGTCAGATAGTACGCCCGGCCGCCTGATTCGTTGCGGGCGAAGCGCTGATCAACTCCAAGACCCGTCAGTATCGGGTTGACCGTGCTTCCGACAGTCTCCTGTACGGCATTCTGACCGTCATACAGGTATTGAGTGGTGGTACTTCCTTCGGTACGAACGACGCGTCGGCCCAGCGGGTCATAGCCGAATGTGGCCAGAGTGCTGGCCCCCTCCCGTATCTCCACCAGTTGGTTGCGCACGTTCCACATGTAGCTGCGGACGCCATCGCTTGTGAGATTGCCGTTGTCGTCGTAGCTCAGCGTGCGGCCATTGTGCGTCAGCTGGCGGTTGGCATCATCGAAGCTGCTCGCGCCCGTAGTCGCGGCAGGCAGGATCTGACTGGCAAAACTACCGCTTTGGCTGATGATCTGGCCGTTGCTGTCATATCCGAAGCCTAGGGTGCCGATCGCTTGTTGACCAGGCTTCTGCCACGCCAAGCCTGTGAGCTGGTTGCCGGCGTCATAGCTATGCGCGACTTCGATGCCGTTGGGTAGCGTCAGGTTGCTCAGGCGGTCAGCACCGTCATAGGTGAACTGAACCGATTCCATGCCCTGATCAAGCTGACGAAGGCGGTCAGCCGCGTCATAGGCGTAGCTGACTTTGGCCTGTGCCGCCGCGCGCATTTCCGTGCGTCGGCCTACGGCGTCGTGGGCATATCCCACTGATCCCTGCGGGCTGGACTCGGCGATCAGCGCGTCAGATTCATCGTAGTCCCAGCTCAGTGCACCAACTGCACCGGTATCAGTGAGTGTGCGGATTCGATTTCCGGCATCGTAGGAATAAGTAGCTGTGGACCCGTCTGGGAAGGTGGTTGTCTTCGGTCGTCCCAGCACGTCATACGTGTTGGTGACGCTGCGCTGCATCCGATCGGTGTAGCTGGTGACGCGATCGGACAGGTCATAGGTCCACTGCTCCACCTTGCCCGAGGCATCCGTTCGCGTCAGCAGGCGATCGCGACCGTCATAGGTGTAGGTGATGCCGTTGCCATTGGGCAGCAGCACAGCATCAACATTTCCGTTGGCGTCGTAGCCGTACTCAACCCCTGCTCCATGCGCATCCAGCAGCTTCCTGACACGCCCCATGATGTCGTACTCGCGGCGCACGACATTGCCTTGCGGGTCTTCGGTCGCGATCAAACGGCCCAGAGAATCAAAGCGATAGCTGGTACGTCGGCCTAGGGGATCGGTGACACCGACAAGATCGTACCCGTCGTAATGGAGCTGCAGGGTCCTTTGCAGCGGGTCGGTGGCGCTTACCATCTGGCCTGCTGCGTTGCAGCGGTAAGTCGCAGTACGGTTGAGTGGATCGGTTACCGAACTGAGGCAACGGTTCTGGTAGCCCAGCTTAGTCACGCGGTTCAATGGATCAGTGATGGTCGTCAAATCACCATCAGCGTTGTACGCCATGCTGACCGTACGCGCCTTGCTGGTGCCAGCCAGCGCGGTGATCTGCGTGGTTTGGCCATCGTTGTTGTAGACGTACTCCGTCTTCCGCCCCAACGGATCTGTGCTACGAACCAACTGACCATTGCTGTTGCGCTCGTAGGTGAAGGTCTGCGCATCGGCGGTCCCATAGGCAATCGTTTCCGATACCGGGTACGGTGTCCCCTGGGCGAATACGATCCTGCGCTTGCTGCCGTCAACCTCGGTAACCAGGGTGCCGCTCACACCATTGTCGACATGCGCGTAGTCCACGCTGATCTCGCCGCCATCGGCCTGGATCTGCTTGATCACCCGACCAGTCGAAACACCGTTGACCACCTCGAACTGATTCAGTAGCAGGCGATGCCCGCGCTGGTTGGTGATCGATTCAATGCGGTGCTGTACGACACTCCCGTTCTGAATGCGGGTCTGGAAGGTGTATTGACGGGAGGTGGCATCTGGATAGGTTGCCCTTGAGAGCAGCCCATTGCTGTCGTAGGTATAAGACCATTCCCTACCGGTGTGGTCCCGCAGTGATTTGATGCGATTGCTGCCGTCGTAGGCAATGGTGACGGAACGCCCGCTGGGCGAGATGATTTCCGACACCAGGCCTGCGTTGTAGAGAAGGGACGTCCGATTACCGTGGCGGTCCTCAATCCAGCGCACACGGATGTCGTTCCAGCTTGAGAACTGCATGCGCGAGCCATCACGAAGCGTAAGCAGGAACGCGCGTCCCCAAGGCTGGGTAGGGTCTGAATCGTAGACCGTCTTTATCAATGCGCCGGCGAAGCGGGTATTGGAGCCGGCTTGGCGCCACTCTCCCTGATTGCCGGTGCCGGAGATTCTATCGAACCGAAGTGCCGAGCCATTGGGCTGTACCAACTCCAGCACGTCGTAGTTGGCAGTATTGGGACGATTGAGGGTGTAGCCCCAGTTCCACGACATGCCGATACCGAAGACGCCGCGTTTGAGGTCGTTTGGCCGGTAATTGCGCCCTACAGTGATGGGCACGACATCATCGATGGCTACATCGGTTTCCGCGTGTGTGAACTCACCGGTCTTCAGGTCAATGGGGTCGCCCGCCACGGCCGCGTCACCACTACAGCCACATTCACCGGAGTTGTCGGGGGCCAGTCCAAGCTCGCTGGCTCCGTTGCCACCCGGGACGCTGTACATGCCCCCCATCGTCTCGTGCAGGGCGACGCCCTGTTCGGGCACAAAGTGGCGCCCGTCCTTGGAGACCGTGCCGCGCCCATACACCCGCCAGCCATCCGTGGGATCGTAGATCCAGAAGTCAGCCTCGGTGCCCTTCTTGTAGCCGTCGTAGTTCGGGTAATAGACGCGGATGCCATTGCGGGCATTGGGATCCAGGCCGCGCACCTGGGCGGCACCGGGCTCCACCGTGAACGCCATGGGGTGGTTTTCCATCACCGGGAATGGCGCCCTGTTTACCGGCGTCGGAACGATGGCGATCTCGTTGACCAGTCGCCCCTTGCGGTCATGGATGACCGTGCCTTTGGGGATGTGCAGCTCCAGCCCAGGGATGTCTGGATGGCTGACAATCAGGTCCTGCTTCAGCGGTGAGGCAATTCGCACCTTGTCGCGTGCACTGATCTTGGGTAGATGCATCAGGTAGGGCAGCTCGTTCAGCTGCCCAGCCTTGACCTCTACGCCAACTACGAACTGCCCATACTGATCATCACCGACATTGGCGGTGCTTCCGTCAACGTACAATTCCTGATGGCCCTTGGGCAGGTCAAACAACGCGAACCAGCCGTCAGCATTGGTTCGGGTCGAGATGCTGCCGACACTGACCTCCACGTTTGCAACCGGCATCTGGTCCACTCGGACCACCCGGCCGCGCAGCGCGGTCACCTTGTAGCGTGCTGCCATCGCGGCTGAGTACGCGGCAGGCTCAACACGCTTGTCCCCGCCATAGATCCGCCAGCGGTTATCAGTGTTGTCGCGCCCCGGATACCAGACGCCGCTCTCGACCACGCCATGTGCGCGGCAAGGCCGGTAGCCGTTGGCCGCCTGCTCGCAGCTGGCCTGGTTCCCCGCCTGACCAGTAGTGACCCGCTCACCTGCTGGCTCCGCATCGGCATCGCCCGGATCAACCGTACCTCCTGAGGCATCGAGGGCAGCAGTTCCAAAATCGAGCGCCACCAACGGCTGCGCCTTGCCCTCCGTAGTACGCACGCCATCGATCATCAAGGTGTAGTGTGAAGCGGGGAACAGCGACCGCTTCGGTGACACAAACAGGAGCCGGCCACCTTCGACCGGCATCACCTCGATGGGGGTAGATCCGCCAGGACCAATCAAAGTGACCGACGTCGCGGAGAAGTCGGCCATGTTGATGGGCTGGGTGAAGCGCACTGACAATCGCTCTGAGGGCAATACGTCCCTGCTGCCTTGGGTGGGAATCGATCCCCCCAGCCCCGCCTGCTGACGATCCTGATGTGCAAGCGCATTGGAGAATCGCCCATCCTGCTGGCTGTAGATCAATTCAGCATTCTGCTGAGTGCCACGTCGATCAACGCCACCGGCGAGGCGCACCCGACCATCACTCAGCAACAGCGCTGCGTGCCCACGGCGCGCGATGCTGGTTTCATCGCTGAGAGCGAGCGTACGGTTGCTGCGCTCGTTCCACAATTCGGCAGGCATCCCCTCAACACCGGTATCTCCGCCGGCGAACAGCACGCTGCCGTCTGTAAGCACCGTCGCCGTGTGACCTGCGCGTGGCGACAGCGTCAGCTCATCAGCTGGCGCGAGCTCATCCTTTGCGGGGTCATACCAGAGCCCGTCACGGTGCAGGGTTCCATTCTTGTCGGCCCCTCCCCAGACAAGAACCCGACCGCTGGGAAGCAGCGTCAGGCTCGGGTTGAGCCGCGCTGCCGGCAGGACAGTGACTTTGGCGGCTCCAGTCGGACCGCCCTCCCCCTTCTGAAGCCGGGTTCCAGCAGCGTTCAACGTCAACCAACGTCCATCATTGAGCTGTGTTCGCTGCTCCCGTCCCGGCAACGGCTGCCATACATCACTGGCACTTGTGTCCGCCGCACGGGCCTGCGCGGGGGGAAGGAGACCTGCATCAAGATGCCAGAGCGAACTAGCCATTGACAGTGCACCCAGCAGCAACCCAGTGACGAACACCTTGGGTCGACCAGTCTTGACTGCCCAGAACTTGGAGATTCCATTCTTCATAGTCGTTGATCTCTTCGCTGCTACGCTCAGGGCAAGTTCGAGACGGACACGGTCGCGTTGGCCGACCTTCCAAGATCGGGATCCACCAGGATCCAGTACGTTCCCGTCTCCGGCAACGTAAGGTTCAGGCTTGAGGCCGTCGTCGGCCCCGTCGTTCCTATCGAATATCCGCGGCGCCGATCACTGGGCTTGAAGACCTGATAGACAACGCGACCTCCGGCGGGTTGCGTGACCTGCCCTGCCACCTGCAACGTGACCTTTTCGCCCTGCGCACCCGCAAAGGTCAGCAGGCCATCTTGACCTCGACGCGACAACGCAAGTGGAGCACCAACGCCGCGTTGCAGGGCGATCCCAACGTTGGACGACAACGTTGCACTGAACTGCATCGTCTGTCCTGGCGCCACTGTCTGGACCAGGATGCTGTAGTCCCCGGCCACGGTGTTGTAGAAGTCGATGTCGCAGCCCCCGTCGCTGACATAGCAGTACGACGTGTCAGCAATGCTGGCGCCACTGGGTGAGTATGCGTACACCCGGACGTGGTTCCCTTCGTTGAGGGTCAGGCCACTGATGGCGAACCCGAGGTGCCCCCCCGCCGTTGCCTGGAATCTGAAATGCGCCGACTGGCCCTGTTGGCTCGAGGCAAACTGGGTGTCCGGGCCATCCACAACCAGCGGGTTCGATCCACCAGTGGACAAGGTAACCTGCCCATTGGTAGTGGCACCGTTGTCTGGATCTGCCCAGACCCAGTACGTTCCAGACTCTGGCAGAACCAGATTGATCGACCCTCCCGATGTCGGCGTAATTACGCCGACCTCGTAGGTGCGACGCCGATCACTGGGCTTGTAGATCCGGTATCGAACCGTCTTCGCCGATGGCGTGGTGGATTGCCCGGCAACAAGCAGGGCTACCGACTCCCCTGCACTGCCGGTGAAGGTCATTACTGCATCCTTGCCACGACGATCCAATTGCAGATTCAGTGGCACGTCCCGAGCGAGTGCAGGGCTGACGCTGCTGCTCAACCCTGCCTTGAACTGCATGGTCTGTCCTGGCTCCGTCGCCGAAACGATGACGCTATATGCTCCGGCGGTGGGGTTGTAGATATCAATGTCGCAGCCGCCATCAGCGACGTAGCAGTAAGAGATATCGCCCACACTGTCGCCATTGGGGGCGTATGCGTAGATGCGCACATGGTTGTTGCTACTGACCGCCAAGTCGCTGATCCCGAAGCCCAGGTGCTGACCAGCCGTCACATTGAAGCGGAAATGGGCTGACTGTCCGGGATAAGCCGAAATGAACTGAGCCACTGCTCCATCGCGCTCCATACCACTGACCGTTCCGGTGGAGAGCGTCACGTGCGAACGGGATGTTGCACCCTTGACTGGATCAGCCCAGATCCAATACGTACCCGTCTCCGGCAGTACCATATTGATCGAACCACCGGTCTGCGGACTGACCGAATGGATGTAGTAGCCGCTCCGCCGATCGCTCGGCTTGTAGACCCGATAGATCACCTGACGATCTCCGGGCAACGTCGTCTGCCCGACCACCTGGAAGGCCAGGCTCTCCCCCTGCGTACCGCTGAATGTGATCAGGCCATCCTGACCGCGACGCGCCAGATCGAGTACGGCAGGAACGTCGCGTTCCAGTGCAATACTCCTGCTGGACGAAAGCGTTGCATTGAACTGCATTGCTTGGTCGCTGTGCTCCGGAACGATCATGACACTGTAAGTGCCCGTGGTCGGGTTGTAGATGTCGATGTCGCACCCTCCATCGGCAACATAGCAGTACGAGTCATCCTGGATGCTGCTGCCATTGGGTGCGTAGGCGTAGATCCGAACTTGCGTCCCACTGCTTACAACGAGATCGCTCAGGCCGAAGCCAAGATGTTGGCCAGCGACGGCATTGAATCTGAAGTAGGCTGTCTGACCGGGAAGGATGGTTTCCACAGGCACTGATCCGCCGCTATGGGACAGGCCACTAGTGGTGCCCGAGGAGAGGGTGACTTGTGCGCTGGCGGTTGCGCCATTGTCAGGGTCGGCCCATACCCAGTACGTGCCGGTCTCTGGCAGCGACATGTTCAACGAACCGCCGGTAAGTGGCGTGATCGAGCCGAAGAAATATCCGGACCTTCGATCACTCGGTTTGTAAATGCGGTAGCGCACGCTGTTGCCAGCGGGTGCGGTTGCCTGGCCAGCCACCTGCAGTGCCACGGTCTCACCCTGAGTGCCATTGAAGGTGAGCACCCCGTCCTGGCCGCGACGTGAAAGCGTCATCTGGCTTGGGCTGTCACGAATCAGCTCAGCCGGTGCACTGCTGGACAGCGTCGCGGTAAATTGCATGCGCTGCCCTGACACGGACGGAACCAGCACCACGCTATAGGTCCCTGAAACCGGATTGAAGATGTCGATGTCACAGCCGCCCCGCTCTACATAGCAGTACGAATCGTCCTGGAAGCTGTCCCCGTTGGGTGCATAGGCGTATATTCGGACATGCGTGCCATCAGAAACCGCTAGGTCACTGACGGCAAAGCCAAGGTGCTGGCCCGCCGCCGCAGTGAAGCTGTAATGCGCAGATTGCGCGGGTTGATCTGCAACAAATGCCGCCGCCGCACCATCCAGAACCATGCCACTGGTGGTGCCGGTGGACAGTGTGATCCTGGCACTCGCAGCCGCTCCAAACTCAGGATCTGCGTATACCCAGTACTCGCCGCTCTCGGGCAGGCGAATGTTCACTGCCCCGCCCGTCTCAGGGAGGATACTGGCGATGTGATAACTCACCCTTCGGTCGCTGGGCTTATAGACCCGATAAGCAACCGTCCTGGCTGCAGGTACGGTGGATTGGCCCGAGATCTGGAAGGCCACGGTCTCGCCAGCCATGCCGCTGAACGCCAACAAGGCATCCTGGCCACGCCGATCCAGGCTCAGATTGAATGGCACATCCCGCGAAAGCGTGGAGCGCAGCGCTGACGAAAGCGTAGCCCGGAACTTCATCGTCTGAGTCGTACCCACTGGGCGCATGACGATGCTGTAGGTCCCACTCACAGGGTTGTAGAGTTGTACGTCGCAACCTCCATTGTTCACATAGCAATATGTTTCGTTGCCCACACTGGCGCCACTTGGCGTGTAGGCATATATCCGGACGTGCGTGCCATTGTTGACGCTCAGATGACTGACGCCAAAGCCCAGGTGCTTTCCTGCCACCGCATTGATGGTGAAGGACACATCCTTGCCTGCAGCGCTTTGATATTCCCCTATGCTGCCGTCCTGCTCCATTTCACCCAGAACGCCCGCTTCCAGGGTCAGCATTGACGTCGTAGTTGCACCGTGTTCCGGGTCAACAAAGACCTGATACGTGCCCGCGACATTGGTGTCTATCAACAGGGTTTTCTCGCCCGCAGCGTAGCCGGAGGCAATGGTCGTGCCATCCGGACGAAGCGCCCGGAAGTACACGCCTGCTCCCATTGGTACTGTGGTCTGCGCTGCGATCTTGAGAGCAATCACTTCGCTGGCCGATGCTGGAAAGACCAGGCGTGCATTCTGGCCGTGGCGGGGCAAGACCAGAGCAGTTGGTGCGCCACGGGTCATGTTCACCACAAGATCGCGGGACACCGTTGCGTTGAACGTCATGGTCTGGGTTGAATCAAGCGGCACGACTTCCACACCATGAACGCCCGCTTCCAGCGACGACAGGTTGAGATCGCAACCGGCATTCACCAGGTGACAGGTCGTGTTGGCCAACAGGACACCATTGGGGCGATACACGTTCACAACCACGCCGCTGCCGTTCGCGATGATCAGGCTGCTGATGCCAAGGCCCAGAGAATCCCCTTGGGATGCGTTGATCTGGAAATATGCAGCTTCCCCTGCCCGCGAAAGTGCATGAGTTGAAGTGGCGCCATCAATGACGGGACTTCCCTCGCCGGCACTCAACAGTACCTCCGTTGCAACTGTTTCCCCGTATCCAGCATCGATCACGACGTCATAGGTGCCGGTGGCTGGAAGGGCCAGGTTCATTACCATTCCACTTGCTACGGCGAGGGACTTCCAGAGGGTTCCATCTGGATGGTGAACCCGGTAGTAGACATTGCGACCTGCGGGCAGGGTCGTCTGACCAGCAACCAAGAGTCCAAGCACCTCACCTGCCGTTCCGGTGAAGCTCAGCCTTGCATTCTGCCCAGGGCGCAAAAGGGAAATGGGCAACGGCGTGGCGCGCGCCAAAGTGTGCTGCGAGTCAGTGGACAACGCTGCCTGGAATGCCAACAGGCGAGTGCCTGACGCTGCAGGTGCTATCAGAATTGCGTGTCTGCCCGTACTCAGGGCCGAGAGATTGAGGCTGCATCCGTTGTTGGCCTGCGTGCACTGCTGGAATCCAGCCTGCCCTCCATCAGGCCCCTGCACAGTCACTGTTGCCGAACCCCACGCTGGAGGACCGGTCTTCTCCGCCAAACCCAGCCCCAACGGCACTCCCTTGCGAGCGTCGAACACCAGTCGACGACTCTGTGCTGCAACGCTCGTACTTACTTCCTGCAGCGCGCCATCAACATCCAGGACGACGGACCGCTCCAGCTGCAGCTTCCATGCCAGTGGCCCCGCCTTGGGAGTCAGCACCAACAGGTGAGTGCCAGCAGACTTCAATGCAGGCATGTGGAAACTTGGCGAATTGGCCGAGACTGTGCCTGAGGCCAGGCGTTTGTTGCCGACTCCATAGAGAGCAAAGTTGAGCTCGCTGGCCAGTGCGGAAAATTGGGCGCTTATGTAGTCTCCGCCCTGCGCATCGAACAGGATGGCAACGCCTTGACCGGCTGCAGTCGTCGAAAGATCGTTGAGTTGGCCATCGACAGCCAGTCGTTTCACAGCGCCAATCGTCGACTCGTCGATTCCCGGCGGTACAACGAGTACGTCGTCCGTACTCACTGCGCTTCCATACGGAGTGGTGACCCGGATTCTGCCGCTGCTCGCGCCACTTGGAAGCAGGGCCTGAAGTGCGGTGTTGCTAGCCTGTTCCAGGGACAGTGGGGCCATGCCGAGGCGCGCACTGGTCTGCCCGGCGAGCGGGAGCAATGACTGCCCGCTGATGGTCAGCGCGGCCCCGACTGTGGTGATGTTAGGGCTGACTGCGGTGATGAGCGGGGCGCGAGGTTGTGCATCAACGACGAATGGCACGTCACTGCTTGCCGTCTGCGCACCCACGGTGACGGTCAGCACGCCAGTGGTGGCCGCCGAGGGAACGGTGACTGTCAGGCTGCCTCCACTGGCGGCGATGACGCTGGCAGGCACTCCATTGAAGTGAACGGTGTTCTGCGCCGGTGCAGCGCTGAATCCCCGTCCTTTCAGCGTGACCCGGTCTCCTGCGCCGCCGTGACGTGGCGCGAAATCAAATATGGCGAGCGCGCCAGATGCCAGGCGTTCAACCCGCTTGATGTTACCCAGCGTGTCGTAATGATAACGCGCCGTGTCGCCGGCGCTATTGGTCACTGCGATAAGGCGACCGTTGGCGTCGTACACGTAGTCGGCAGCCAAAGTCGATTCGCTTCCCAGCAGCAGGGCAACGAAGCCAACAATGCGCAGCCCGATACGGCGCACAGCACTGTGTCCAACGCTGCGCGCTCCGAGAAGCGCATAGAGCCAGCTAGCACGTCGTGAAACGCGGTATTGCGGAACGTCCATATCCCTTGGTCCCGTCTGCTAGTGCACATGTTGTTCAACAACAGCACGTGAGCCCGCTTGCGTGGCCCGGCATGCCTTCCATTGGCAGTTCCACAGCTTTAATAGTAGTTGCATAATTTCCAAGGGCGTGTCAAGTAACGACATTAAGGGCGATGGAGCGCACGGCGTTGAGTGGAATACTTCAAAACATTCTTGTGACATCCGTCATATTTTTCACCATGAGCGGACTTACGGGATGCGGGCTCTCCCCGCCCAGCTCCGACACCAACGGGGACGCGACCTCAATCGCCTTGGGGCGGGAGCTGTTCTTCGATCAAAGCTTGAGTGCCGATGGAACCATCAGCTGTGCGAACTGCCACGTTCCCTCGAAGTCATTCACAGATGGCCAGGGTGTTTCAATCGGCGTCCGTGGCGTGCCTGGCACACGAAACGCCCCAGACCTCTCTGATGCAACTGCCTACTCCACGTTGTTCTGGGACGGCCGGGAAAGCGAACTCAAGGTGGTGGCACTGCAGGCATTCACTAATCCCAGGGAGATGGGATTGCCTGACGAAGCCGCGTTGCTCAAACAGATCAACACCCAGGAGCGCTACGCGCGCTTTGCGAAGGGTCGCCCTCTGGATCAATCAGACATCGCCGGGGGCCTTACGCAGTACTTGCGATCTTTGCCACGGCAACCGACACGCTACGACCGCAGCATCGGTGAACCTTCACTTCTAAGCATGGATGAGCGCGCTGGTCTTGCACTGTTTGCTGGCAAGGCAGCCTGTACGGAATGCCACCTGCTTGCTGGAGATCCGGTCGCGTTGACCGATCAAAGGTTCCATCACGCCGGCGTTGGGTTTGAGCAGATCGCCGGGGACGTAACTGCATTGCTGGGGCGGCTGGAACAGTCCACGCGCACGGGGCAACCCTTGGGCGAACTTGTGCTGTCCGAGCGGGAGATTGCGGAGCTTGGTCGCTTTGCAGTGACTCGGAGACCGCCTGATCTCGGTGCGTTCCGCACTCCCAGTCTGCGTAACGTCGCACGCACAGCGCCGTACATGCATGACGGGAGCGTGGCAACCCTCGACAAGGCGGTGGAGCGTGAAATCTACTACCGCAGCCTGGGGCGAGGCCGCGCCGTGAACCTGACGGTTACTGAGCAGGCGCAACTGACCGCCTTCCTGCGCGCCCTGTCCACCGAGAATTAGTGGGCAGGCGCGGGCTCGTTGATATCAATGTCACGCGTGGTCAGCAAAGTGTCGCCGACACTGACTTCGAGAAGATACCGACCCGGCTCCCACTCCCGCGCGCCCGTTGGAGCAAGTGTCAATCTAGCTTCCTTGGTGGTGACAACCTCGGATGCAGAGGACGCTACCTGGCCTGTGGCCAGGTTGATGAAACGCGCCTGGAGTTGGCCGGCGCTCTCCGGCGGCACTGCATTCAGCACGACATCGACGGTCAGATTGTCCTGCACGGTGAAGGGTCGTGTGCGTACCGAGCCGTGCGCATCCCCGCTATCAATCGCCAGGGACTGCAGCGAAATGGGGCTGATCGCCGCCAGTTCCTGTGATGCCCCCCCCTTTCCGCAGGCGGCTGCCGCTGACAGCACGAAGAGCATCACGGGGAGAGTCCTTGCCTTCATAAGCACCACGCCTTTCCATGACTGAGCTGGCTGCAGTATGGCACCGCAAGCAGGTCATGCGCGAGTTAAGTTCCGCACACCGCCTCCCGGCCCACGTCGGTTCTAACCGAAACGGCCGGCCGCTAGTCCGCGCCTCCTTGGCCGCAGCGCCAGCCATTATCGATGGTAAGCCGACGAATCTTCTACCGCACCATCAGCAGCTGCTCTGGAGGGGCCCTCATATGGAACTGCTTGAGCGTGAATGGCACAGGATCCCCGAGCGTTACCGGTCACCCACACCAACTGCGATCTTGAACTGGGGAGACAACCCAGAACTGGATGTGTCACTTGCATAGCGCGCAACAAGGCTAGAGCCATTCCGACTGAGGAGTTACCTGACCCTTCATTGGCATTGCCCCAACTTGAGAGCCCTGCATTGGCAATTCACCAAAGTCACAACCCAGGGTTGTTCAATGTCCGCCTTGCTCACAGTGATCCGTGTGCCATCTTGGCGCATTTCGAGGACCCCGTCCTTACAAATCAACAAGTTGAAATTCTTCAAACTCCGAGCGTGCAACAGCTTGGTGTCTACGCGACGCGCTCCGAGAAGCATCTCCATAGGACAACCTTCAGCGTCATCCCTTACTGTCGATATCGAAGTAAACCTCCTTCGTCTGCCAACAGACATGACAGATCAGCAACACGATGAGCAATACCTTGCCGAAATCGTGGGAATTCTCAACGAGCTGACAAGCGAGAAGCCGCTCTCTTTGCCCAACGCAACAACCACGTGGCCATACCTCTTAGAGCGCAGCCTGCTGATCGCATATGTCGGCGTGCTCGTGATCACTGCCGTCTCTGCGGTAGTGACTGCAGCTACCTCGTTGCAGGAGCCGGCGGAGCCCTTCCTTCAAGGTGGTTTCTATACAGGATTCGTACTCGTTGTCGCGTACGTCCTAGCCTCACTCGTCAATGCGGTTATCGCCCATCGAAGAACGCGCAAGGATCCGACTCCTGCAATGCTCCGGAGAATGCGCCGCGACACGATTCAAGATTGGAAGCAGATCCAGTTGCTTCGGTCCTTTCCACGGCATCTTGTCGAATACGCACTGACACAGTACAAGTGGCATTGGGAGATGCTTGAGCAACGGGTTGGCCTCTTCTCAGGTGATCTCCGCCGGCTGGGCTTGGCTCCCGCATTAGCGGCCAGCGCTGTGGCTGCGGCCAATCTCATTAGGCAGCAAGGGGGGGTGTTGCTATGGGCGCCGATAGCGATGGCCTGTTGTTTCTACATCGTCGCTACTGTGCTGCTAGCGTCCCGCGAAAGGCCGAGACAGGTCGTCGAGCTACTTTCATTCTTGATCAGGAGCTGGGAGTCGCTCACCCCAGCTCCAGTGGCACAGCTCGCTCCTGAGCACCCTGATCTACCTCTTGCATTAGCTGCGGCCGAGCAGCTACAAAAACCGGTGCATCACATACACATCAACCAATCCGAGCTTTTGATGCCGGAACGCCGCCGGTAGCGTCCCGACCACAGCGAAGCCCAGCTTCCGGTACAGCTCAACCGCTGGCGCATTGGTGCTGACCACGTAATTGAACTGCATGGCCAGGAAACCCTTCGATCTGGCCCGGACCAGGCTGTCTTCCATCAGCGCCCGCCCGATGCCACGCCCTTGCGTCAGCGGATCGACCACGTAGGTGGCGCTGGCCACATGCGCCCCCAGGTCCGGGTAGTTGGCGCCCATCTTGTACATTCCGACCACGCGCCCTTCCAGAACGGCCACAAAGGCCGCCTGCACTCCGAACCAGTGGCTCCGAAAGGTGCCGGCCTCGAAGGTGCCGGCGAACGGGAGCGAATCCTCCATCGCAATGGCCGCCTTGAAAATCGCCCACATGGCGTCGAAGTCACCGGCGGTGGCAGCTCGGATATCCATGCGATTCCTCACGGATCGGCGTAGTGGGCAAGGCGGACACTAGCAGAATCCAGCAAGCATCCCCTACCCGCTTCACGCGCCACCGCCATCGGTTCGGCAATAGTTGAGTGAATTCCGGCCCTTAGAGCAGTACATGCCCCCTACTTCCGCGCGCATCCCGCACCGGCTCCGCCGATGGCGCGTCGCTGGCTACATCCTGCTGGGCGTGTACGTTCTCTACCTGCTGGCCGGCAACATCTTCCTCAACACCCCGCTGTTCGACCAGGTCACCAACCGCAAGCCGCACAAGTTCGTGATGACCACCGGCCCGGCCATCACGCTGCTGCCGGGCCACGTCATTGCCTGGAACGTACATATGCGCGGCCACGTCAACCACACCGTCTACGTACTGCACGCCGAGCGTGCCAGCGCCCGCCTGGCAGTCCTGCCCCTGTTTAGCCGCGAAGTGCGGGTTCCCCGATTGCAGGCCACTGGCGTGTCGGCCGAGATCAGTCGCGTTGAGGACGCCATTCCGTCGCCCCCGCGCAGCGACCAGGGCTGGACCCTGCGTTTCGACGCCATCCACAGCGACAGCATTCGCAGTGCCCGGCTCGGCAAGCTGCTGATCATCGGCAAGGGCCGGGGCACGGTTGGGTTCCTCAAGCAGCTGCGCGGCGGTCCGTCCGAACTGTTCGATTCCGAGGTCTCGTTCAGCAAGGCGGACACCAGCTATGACGGCGTGCAGCTGCTTGGCGACATGGATCTGACCGCGCGCTTCAGCTATCCGCGCCACTATCGCGACCAGGCGCCCGGCCTGGCCAAGTTGAAGCTGCTGCATGCGCAACTGGAGGTGGATGCGCGCAGCCAGGGCCTGCGCATGGATACGGATGCGCAGACGCCGCGCATCTCCAGCTCGCCAGTGCCCGGCCGCCTGCAACTGGCAGTTCACATGATCGACGGCCAGCTGCAACCCCGTGACCACGCGCTCTGGCAGGTGCCGCTCTTCCTCGGCGATGGCGCGCCCAATCGCGGCGTGCTGGCCCTGCAGCTCAATGTGGCCAACGACCTGCGCCTGCAGGCCCGCCTGCCGCCACGCCCGGATTCGGCCGCCGGCATCGATGCCGACCTGCTCATCACCGGGCGCGAGATTCCGTTCCAGCACCCTGCCCAGCTGCTGGAACGCAGCTCCGGTACCGTGCGTGGCGAATGGGCCTTCACCTCGCTCAACTGGATCCCTGCCCTGTTCGTGCGCAAACCATGGCTGCAGCTGGATGGCGGCGGCACGCTGAAGGCCGATCTGCGCCTGCGCAATGGCGAACTGATCGAAGGCAGCACCGTGGACATTCCCTCCGCTGCGGCGGTGGCCGAAGTGGCCGGCGTGCGTCTGGCCGGTACCGCCAGCGCGCATGGCGAGCTGAAGGCCGGCAGCCCCAACCAGGCACAGCTGGCGATCCGGTTGCCTCGCTTCACCGCGCGCCCCAGCGATGCGAAGGATGTGCGGCTGTTCGACGGGCGTGACCTGGCCGTGGACCTCACCGGCGATGGCCGCCTGCAGGAACTGCGCAAGGGCGTTCGTGCGCGGTTGCGCTTCAGCCAAGCGACCATCCCGGACCTGGCCGCCTACAACCGCTACCTTGGCTCCCAACAGGTGCGCCTGCTGCGCGGCACCGGCAGCCTCAGCGGCGACGCCACGCTCGACACCGATGGCCGCGTCGGCCACGGCACCGCGCGGCTGCTGGGCCGCAATGCCAGCGCCAAGGTAGCGGGCCTGGACATGGGCGGCGATGTCGACGTGAACGCGACGCTTCGCCGCGGCGACTTCAACGAGCGCCATTTCGATCTGTCCGGCACCACCGTGGAGCTGCGCAATGTGCAGGTGGCGGGCACCGATTCCAGCAGCGCGTGGAAAGGCCGTGCTGTGTTCAAGCGGGGCCGCATCGACGCGCAGTCCCCGTTCCAGGTGGACGCTATCACCGATCTGACCCTGAGCGACGCACGTCCTTTGTTGGCCGTGTTCGCCAAGCGCACCGACTATCCGCGCTGGACGCTGTCACTGCTCGACTCCGGCCAGGTCGATGCACAGGCCACGTTGCGCTGGCGCCCAGGCCATCTGCTGATCGACGGCCTGCGGGCCGAGAATGATCGCCTGACGGTACGTGCGCGGCTGGATCTGCTGGAGCAGCGCAAGCGTGGCGATCTCTACCTGCGCTGGGGGCTGCTGGGTGCCGGCATCGAGCTTGATGGCGACCAGCGCCAGTGGCATCTGGCCAAGGCGCGGGAATGGTTCGATCAACGCCCTTCGCTGTTGCCGGCTGGCGAAAGTGGAAGCGCCGCGGGTTCCTCGGACTGATCACCCCGGGCTGCATCCATTTGCCGCTTCCGTTCGTATGAGCGTGTAAACGCAGGACGGAGCGGCACGGAATGAAGCGGCGTGCACAGGTTGCGGGTCTTCTGGGATGGGGCGTGGTCACTTTTGCGGCGGCGGCAGTCGGCGCGTGGGCATCGACATCCGCCGCCAGCTTCTACGCCACCCTCGCCCTGCCCGCGTGGGCACCGCCTGCCAGCGTGTTTGGCCCGGTGTGGAGCCTGCTCTACGCAATAATGGCCATTGCGGCTTGGCTGGTCTGGCGCGAACGCGGCTGGCGCAACGCGCAACCGGCCCTGGTGCTCTATCTGGTGCAGCTGGCCGTCAATGCCCTCTGGAGCTGGCTGTTCTTCGGCTGGAAGCTGGGCGCGCTGGCCTTCGTCGACATTCTTGTATTGATCACCCTGGTCTGCGCAACGATCGTTGCCTTCGCCCGCCTCCATCGCGGGGCGGCGGTGATGCTGCTGCCTTACCTGGCCTGGATATCGTTCGCCTCGGCGCTGAACTTCGCGGTGTGGCGCGCCAATCCCGGGTTGCTGTGACCCAGTATCAGTGCTCTCAGGCCTGTGCGACGCGCTGCGGCTGCCATGCACGCAGCAACGCTGGCTTGAACGCCTGCTGGCCACAACCCGTGGGGCATCGCACCACGCGCGCGGCAGTGTGGCTGACCAACCCTTGCCCTTCCTCGGCCTTGAACACCGTTTCGCAGCTCATGCACCGCGCAACCAGCGAGTACAGGTGGAGCAGGCGCCCACTGGCCGGATCCTGCAGGGCATCCACATCCAGCAGTTCAAACTGGCAGCTGTCGGCAAGCACGCGGTATGGCGTTGAAGGGAAGATCTGCAGGTTCACGGACGGGGTCACTCAGGAATGTGCGTTCACCCTAGGCAAGTCGGTGTCGAGCGCGCGTGCAGCGCGCATGTACCTTTCGCGAAACATGCAAGTGCTGTTGGAATGTTCAGATGAAGAATTCAGGTTTGAATGAAACGTTCTTCACGCGCACGTGCTGGTAGGCGAATGCACGATTTTGCTTCACCATCCATGCATACCGGATGCAACGCTGGGCCATTCCAGCCATCCACGAATCATGAGTCCCGCCCTTGATGCCTTCTGCCGAGTCCACGCACGACACCGCCCAGTCCCGTTGTGCGCGCGAACCGATCCACACGCCCGGTGCCATCCAGCCATACGGCGTGCTTCTGGTAGTGGAGCCACAGTCACTGCGGGTGCGTGAGCGCGCCATCAGCCAGCCGGGGTTGCTGCAGCAGTTCGGCGAACCCTTGATGCAGCATGTCAGCGAAGTACTGGGCGGCGTGCTGGCACCCTTCCAGGCGCTGTTCCAGCAGGCCACGGTGGGCAGCAGCGCCCATGTCGGCGCTGTGCACCTGGATGGCCACGGCCGGCATCAGCTGCTGGTGCATCGCTCCGCCAGCGATCTGCTGATCGAGCTGGAGGCACCGGTTCCCGGCCAGCCAGGTTCGCTGGAAGAACTGTATCCGTCGATCCGCGAACTGATGACCGGCATCGAATCGGCTACCACCGTGGAAGATCTGTGCCAGCTGGCGGCCGCGCACATGCGCCGGCTGACCGGCTTCGACCGCACTCTGGTCTACCAGTTCGATGCCGGCTGGAACGGCATCGTGGTCGCCGAGGATGGCAACGGCCTGTTGCCGTCCTACCTGGACCTGCGCTTCCCCGAGTCGGACATTCCGGCCCAGGCCCGCGAGCTGTATCGGCGCAACCGGGTGCGACTGATCGCGGACAACAACTACACCCCTGCCCCACTGAAGCGCAGCGAGGAACACCGCGACGCGCCGGCCACCGACCTGAGCCTGGCCGTGCTGCGCAGCGTTTCGCCCGTGCACCTCCAGTACATGCGCAACATGGGCACCGGCGCGTCGATGTCGGTCTCGCTGGTGCACGAGGGCCAGCTGTGGGGCCTGGTGTCCTGCCACACGGTGCAGCCGCGCCGCCTGCCCTATCACGTGCGCACTGCCTGCGAATTCATGGGCCAGATCCTCTCGCTGCAGATCGCGCTGAAGGAGCGTGCACGCGCCTTCGAAGAGCGCGTGGCGCGCCGCTCGGTGCTGGTAAAGCTGCTGGCACGCATGGCCGGCGACGAGGATTTCATGGCTGCGCTGCGCCACGATGAAGCCAGCCTGCTGTCGCTGACCGGCGCGGCAGGCGCCGCCATCGTGCACAAGGGTGACTGCATGCGTGTGGGCCAGTGCCCGCCCGCAACCGACGTGCTGGCCCTGGCCGATTGGCTGGCCGCACAGCAGGCCGGGCAGGAGACGTACTGCAGTGACCACCTGGCGGCCGACTGGGCGCCCGGCGCGCGCCTGTCCGACGTGGCCAGCGGCGTACTGGCGGTGTCCATTTCGCAGCTGCATGACAGCTACCTGATGTGGTTCCGCCCCGAAGTGGTGCGTACCGTGCGCTGGGGCGGCGATCCACGCAAGACCGCGGCTCCCGGCGTGGCACTGTCGCCGCGCAGCTCCTTCGAGGCCTGGAAGGAAACCGTTCAGCAGCGCAGCCTGCCGTGGAACGACGCCGACCGCGATGCCGCCCACGAGATGCGCACCGCCATCGTCGACATCGTGCTGCGCAAGGCCGAGGAAATGGCCGAGCTCAACGAGCAGCTGGTCCGCAGCAACAAGGAACTCGAAGCGTTTTCCTATTCGGTCAGCCACGACCTGCGTGCGCCCTTCCGCCACATCGTCGGTTACTCGGAGCTACTGGGCAGCTCGGCCGGCGAACGCCTCAACGATACCGAGCGCCGCTTCCTGGATACCATCGTGGAGTCGGCCAAATCTGCCGGAACGCTGGTGGACGACCTGCTGAGCTTCTCGCAGATGGGCCGTTCCACGCTTGGCCGGGTACGGCTGGACATGGCTGCTCTGGCCGAAGATGTGCGCCGCAGCCTGGCGCTGGACTACGCAGGGCGCGACGTGCAGTGGACACTGGCACCGCTGCCGGAGGTGCAGGCCGACCCGACAATGATGCGCCTGGTCTGGCAGAACCTGCTGGCCAACGCCGTCAAGTTCACCCGTGAACGCGAGCAGGCAGCGATCGAGATCGGCCATGAGCGCCTTGAGGAGGAGGACCACTTCTTCGTGCGCGACAACGGCTGCGGTTTCGACATGCGCTACGTGGACAAGCTGTTCGGCGTGTTCCAGCGCCTGCACCATGTCGAGGAATTCGAAGGCACGGGCATCGGCCTGGCCAATGTCCGCCGCATCGTCGGTCGCCATGGCGGCCGCACCTGGGCCGAGGGCGAACCCGGCAAGGGCGCCACGATCCACTTCACCCTACCCCGTTCCACAGGAGATCACCCATGAGGGACCTGCGGCCGATCCTCCTGGTAGAGGACAGCCCCAAGGATGCAGAGCTGACGCTGGCGGCGCTGTCGCGTTGCCAGCTGCTGAACGATGTCATCCATGTACGCGACGGCGCCGAAGCGCTGGACTACCTGCGCTGCGAAGGCAAATTCGCCGGCGCCAACCACGGTGGTCCGGTGGTGGTGCTGCTGGACCTGAAGCTGCCCAAGGTGAACGGCCTGGAGGTGCTGGAGCAGGTCCGTGGCGATTCGAACCTGAGCAGCACGCCGGTGGTGATGCTGACCTCCTCCCGCGAAGAGCAGGATCTGGTGCGCAGTTACGAACTGGGCGTCAACGCATTCGTGGTCAAGCCGGTGGACTTCAAGGAGTTCTTCGACGCCATCCAGGGCCTGGGGATGTTCTGGGGCATCACCAACCAGCCGCCGCCGCATCGCCCCAACGGCTCGGGGCAGCACGATGCGTGATGGATCGCGCCGCAGCGAGCGCCTGCGCATCCTCATGCTGGAGGACAGTGCGCTTGATGCGGAGCTGATCACCGCACAACTGCAACGGGCCGGCCTCGACTTCGAGGCCGAGCGCCTGTGGACCCGCAATGCCTTCATCGAGGCGATCGAGAATCGCGCCTTCGATGTCATCCTGGCCGATCATGTGCTGCCGGGATTCGATGGCGACGCCGCGCTGGCGCTGGCCCGAGAGCGCATCCCGCAGACGCCCTTCATCTTTGTCTCCGGCACGCTTACCGAGGAGCTGGCGGTACAGGCCCTGACCCGCGGCGCGCGCGATTACGTGGTCAAGCAGCGCCTGCAACGCCTGCCGGATGCGATCCGCCGCGCCCGCCAGGAGGCGCACGAGCGCACCCAGCTGGCCCACGCCCAAGCCGCCCTGAATGACAGCCAGGCCCAGCTGCAGCAGGTGACCGATGCCGTCCCGGCACTGATCGCCCAGCTCGACAGGGAGCATCGCTACCGCTTCGCCAACAAGGCCTTCCTCGACTGGCACGGCGTCAGCCTGGCCGAACTGCTGGGCCGTACGGCGCGCGATGTCAGTGGCATTTCCGCCTTCGAACATGCCCTGCCCAGCATCGAACGGGTGCTGCAGGGTGAGCGCACCCGCTTCCAGGTGGAACTGGCCCACCGCAGTGGCGAGTCACGATTCGTGCAGATGGACTGCGTGCCGGAGCGAGGCGCCGACGGCGCCGTGGTCGGGTACATCTGCCTGGGCAGCGACGTCTCCGGGCTGAAGCAGGCCGAGCTCGCCCTGCGCGAAGACAACCAGCTGCTCGAGCAACAGGTGCAGGCGCGTACTGCCGAGCTTCGGGCCAGCAAGCGACGCTTGCAGGCCATCTTCGAATCCAGCTTCCAGCACCAGGTGCTGCTGGACCAGGGCGGCCGCGTGGTCGACGCCAATATCGCCTCGTTGGCCGCCGTACTGGCCGACAAGCCCGATGTGGTGGGTCAGCGCTATGGGCAATCGCTGTGGTTCGCCACCAGCGGCGACGTCGGCACCCTGGTGGACCAGGCCGTTGCCGCTGCCGCGAAGGGGCACAGCTCGCTGCATGCACTGGATCTGGAGTTGCCCACCGGCCGTCGCAGCTACGATTTTTCGTTCCGTCCGCTATTGGATGCCGAAGGCGCGGTGACGGCGGTGGTGTCGGAGGCCGTGGAAACCACTGCCCGCCTGCAGGCCGAGCATGCACTGCGCCAGTCACAGAAGATTGAAGCGGTGGGCCAGCTCACCGGCGGCATCGCCCACGATTTCAACAATATCCTGACGGTGATTTCCGGCAACGTCGAACACGCCATGCTGCTCAGCGAGCGTGCCGGCGAGCCGGGCGCCATGGTCAGCCGTGCGTTGGACAACGCCCTCAAGGGCGTGGGCCGTGCCGCCAGCCTGACCCAGCGCCTGCTGGCATTTGCCCGGCGCCAGCCGCTGCACAGCCAGGCCGCCAATCTCAACGATCGCCTGCTGGACATGCATGACATGCTGCAGCGTGCGTTGGGCGAGCTGGTGCAGCTGGAAATCCGCGCCGCTGCGGACGTCTGGTGCGTCGAGATCGACGTCAGCCAGCTGGAGGCTTCGGTGCTCAACCTGGCCGTCAACGCCCGCGATGCCATGCCCCACGGCGGCCGGCTGGTGATCGAGGTCGACAACAGTCATCTCGACCACGATTACGCTGCCCTGTTCCCCGATGCAGCGCCTGGCGAATACGTGATGCTGCGGGTCCGCGACAACGGCCACGGCATGGACGCGGCCACCCTCGCGCGCGTGTTCGAGCCCTTCTTCACCACCAAGCAGGTCGGCCGCGGCACCGGCCTGGGCCTGTCGATGGTGCACGGCTTCGTCAAGCAGTCCGGCGGCCATGTGCTGATCGATTCAATGGAAGGTGGCGGCACCAGCATCACCATGATGTTCCCACGTTCCGCGCTGGCCCTGCCCTGCGCGGCAAGCGCGCCTCAGACAGGCCTGGCAGGCTACTCGCCGCGCGAGGAAACCATCCTGGTGGCCGAGGACAACGATGATGTGCGTGCGCACACCGTTGATGCCCTGCGCCTGCTCGGCTATCGCGTGCTGGAAGCGCACGACGGCCCTTCCGCGCTGCGGCTGCTGGAACGTCCGGACACCCGGGTGGACCTGCTGTTCTCGGACGTGGTGATGCCCGGTATGTCGGGCTGGGAGCTGGTGCGTGAAGTGCGGGAACGCTGGCCGGAAGTCGCCGTGCTGTTCACTTCGGGCTATCCACGCGACCACGACCAGGTGGGCAGCCAGGGCCGGGCGGCCGCGCTGCTGCCCAAGCCGTTCACCCGTAGCGACCTGGCCCAGGCAGTGCGCACCGCACTGGAAGGTGCCTCGCACTGAGGTCAGGCAACCGGGTCGCTCACGTCCACCGCGATCCGGTTGATGTCCGCGCACTCCACCGTGGCCGGCGGATGCTCCCTTGCGGCCAGTGCAATCATCGCCTGGCCCAGGGCCAGGTTGCTGGTCATCAACGATGGCGCAATCGCGCCGGCCAGCTTCATCAACGGTGCGCCACCCCAGTACAAGGGCTTCAACAGGGGGTGACGGGTACCGGTTCCCTCGACAGGCCGAACGCCACCAGGACGCAGCATCACCGTGCGTACCGGCAGTTCCTGCAGTGCCCGCTCGGTCTCGCCCTTCACCCGCATTGGCATTACCCGGCTTCGCGCATCCGCGCCGGCGCCGGACACATACAGGAAGTACCCCTGCGGATTCGCGGTGGCCCAGGCGCGGGCGACGGCCAGAGTGGTGTCCAGCGTCACCCGCCGGTACTCGGCCTCGGCCGTGCCCACTGGCGGAGCGCCGGCACAGTAGAAGCAGGCGTCGAACCCCAACAGATCATCCTGCCGTTCCTGGATGCGCAGAAAGTCAGGCACGATCAATTCGCTGCCGCTGCCTTTGAGACTGCCCGGGTGCCGGACCAGTGCGGTCAGATCGGCGACCCTGGGCGAGCGCTGGCAGGCCAGGGCTACACCCTGCCCCACCAGCCCCGCAGCACCGGTCAGCAGAACCCGTAGCGCGCCCGTTGCCATTGCCGCACTCATCCTAGAGCTTCACGAAACGCTGGATCTTCCGCGCCAACCAGCCACTGAACACCAGTGGCGCATCCAGCGCCGACACGCAGATGCACGGCACGCCCGGCGCCGTCACCGGTTGATGCTCCACTTCCTCATCCAGGTCCGCCACGTCGCCCGGCGCAAACAGCCCCAGCGCATCGTTGTAGGAGCCGCGCAGGATCTGGGTCAGTTCGCTGCGGCCATGGCTGTGCATGGGCAGGCATTTGCCCGGGGCGATCTTCAGCATGATCAGCGAAGGCATCTGCTCGGCACGGATGCAGTGCACGCCCGGCGCCATCCAGCGCCAGCGCAGCCCACTGAGTGAAGCACCAAAGTAAGGGTGCAGCGAGGCAGGCAGATGGTCCGGATTGGCCTCGGGCCGCTCCTTCGGTACAGGCCGCACGGTTTCCGCCATGGCGATCGGCGTTTCCGAGGCCAGCTGCATCAGCATGGCCTCACGCAACTGCTCACGCCGCAGATCGGCCGTGGCTGGCTGCGTCTGCTCCAGCAGTGCGGAGCCGATCGCCTCGGCCTCGCGCAGGCGCTGCCGGCAATGCGGGCACTGCTCCAGGTGGGCGCCGGCCACGATGCTCAACGGCGCCGGCAGCGCGCCGGCGGCATAGCTCATCAAGGTGGATTCATGCAGGTGGTGATGCGGATTCACAGCGCACCTCCCACTTTCGACTGCAGCTGCAGAAACGCACGCCGCAGGTGTGATTTGACCGTCCCCAGCGGCATGCCGAGTGCCTCGGCGATCTCGCTGTGGCTCTTGGCTTCGAAATAGGACATGCGCACCAGTCGCGCCTGCACCGCGGGCAGCTCGTTGATGCGCTGGCGAAGACGTGCCTGGTCAGCGAACTGCTCGGCGCTGCTGCGTTCGATCACATCCACCGTCGCAGCGTCCTCCACTGCCGCCTGCACCTGCATCCAGCTGCGTTCGCGCCGTATGCGATCGATATGCAGGTTGCGAGCGATGCGGTACAGCCAGGTACTCAGCGCCCCCTGTGCTGGATCGAAGTCGGCGGCCCGCAGCCATAGCCGCAGCAGGCTCTCCTGCGCCAGTTCCTCGGCCACCGCGTCAGGCACGCCCAGGCCGCGCAGGTACACGCACAGCCGCGGCATGAAGTAGTCGTAGATCCGCATGAAACAGTCGCGGTCACGAAGCCGCGCCACGCCATCCATGTCACCGGCCCAGTTCGTCGGCTCGTTGCTCGGCTGCTGGGCGCTGGACACGATGCGTACGCTATCGAAGTTGAGGAGATGGCTGGCGGCGTCAGGGTACATCGGCGTTCGCGGCGGGCGGGTGAAGGTCTGTCCTCTGTACGCGCGGGGGCAGCAATTGGATGCAGGCAACGCAACGCATCCAACCACCCCCTCCCACCGTATCACCAGAGCCCTTCCCCTCCGGATGAACGCCATGCGCATTGCCTGGCTGCTGCTGTGCCTGCCCCATGCCGCGCTGGCGGCGCCCTGGCTGCGAAGCGAGGGCGTTGCGACCTCCCGCCAAGGCGCCGTCCTTTACCGTGAGGTGCACTGGCGGCGCGAGGCAGCGGAGGGCGCCGAGCGATGGGTGTTGTACCAATGCCCGGACGGCCAGCCATTCGCCCGCAAGCATCTGCCGGCAAGCACCCGGCCACAGGCACGGGGTTACTCGCTCGAGGACCGTCGCAGCGGCCAGAAGGCCGAGGTGGAGGCCGCCGGCGATTCGGTGTCGATCTCCTGGCAGGAAGATGGCACAAGCCCGCTGCGGCAGGGCCAGCTTGCGTTGCCGACGGATGCGGTGATCGATGCGGGATTCGACGCAGCGGTGCGCCTGCACTGGCCGGCGCTGCTGCGGGGCGAGCGCATTACGCTGCCGTTCCTCGTGCCGGCACGCCAGCGCTACTTCCCGGTGCAGGTGCGGCGCACCGGCCCCGTTCGTTGGCAGGGCATCGACGCCCAGGCAATCGAGGTCAGCCTTGACACCTGGTACGGCGGCATCGCGCCGCGCCTGGCCTTGGTCTACGCCACCGCAGACCGCCGCCTGCTGGAGTTCCGCGGCACCAGCAACCTGCGCGATGCACGCGACAGCTACCCGCAGGTGACGGTGCGCTTCCGCTCGCCACCAGCCGAGCGACCGGCAAGCGACTGGCAACAGGCGTGGGCGCAACCCCTGCTTGAGCGCTGCGTCGTGACGCCCAGGTGAAGTGGAAATTTACTGCGCCGTGGCGCATCCATTGCGCATCCTGCTGCGTACAGGACATCACGACACCCGCCGAGATCCGCCATGGCCTCTGTAGCGCCCCTCCCCCGTCGACGCTGGCGCCTGCTGCGCACGCTGCAGCGCTGGTTCGATACCGGCAACGCAGCAGACGCCACTGGCGAGCGGCCGGGACGGATCGATTGGGTGCGCGCCGTGCCATTCGCGCTGATGCACCTGGCCTGCATCGCGGTGCTGTGGGTGGGTATCTCGTGGACAGCGGTGATCGTCGCCGCAGCGCTCTATGCGGTGCGCATGTTCGCCATCACCGCGTTCTACCACCGCTACTTCTCGCACCGCACCTTCCAGGCATCGCGGCCGGTGCAGTTCGTGTTCGCGGTGATCGGCGCCTCCAGCGTGCAGCGCGGGCCGCTGTGGTGGGCTGCCCACCATCGCCACCATCACCGTCACGCCGACCAGCCGCTGGACCCGCACTCCCCCCGTGAAGGCGGCTTCTGGCGCAGCCACATGGGCTGGTTCCTGACCCGCGAGGCCTTTGCCACCGATCTGTCGCGGGTACCGGACCTGGCGCGCTTCCCCGAACTGCGCTGGCTGGACCGTTTCGATACGGCCGTGCCGGTACTGCTGGCCGCAGCGCTGTATGCAGTGGGCGCCGGGCTGGAGCGCTGGGCACCGGGCCTGCACACCTCCGGCCCACAGCTGCTGGTGTGGGGCTTCTTCATCTCCACCATCGTGCTGTTCCATGCCACGGTCACCATCAATTCGCTGGCCCATCGCTTCGGCCGCCGCCGCTTCGAGACCCGCGATGACAGCCGCAACAACCTCTGGCTGGCGCTGATCACCTTCGGCGAAGGCTGGCACAACAACCACCACTTCTTCCCGGGCACCGTCCGCCAGGGCTTCCGCTGGTGGGAAGTGGACCTGACCTGGTATGGACTGCGCGCGATGGCGGCGCTCGGGCTGGTCAAAGGGCTCAAGCCGATTCCCGAGTGGGTGCTGGCCAAGGCGAGGTACTGACATGCGCATCGCGATCATCGGTTCGGGCATTGCAGGACTGGCCAGCGCCTGGTGGCTGGACGGCGAACACGACGTCACGCTGTTCGAGGCCAACGACTACCTGGGCGGCCACACCCACACCCACGACGTGCAGGTGGATGGCATGCGCATGGCGGTGGACACCGGCTTCATCGTGTTCAATCCCCAGCACTATCCGCTGCTGACCGCATTGTTCGACGAGCTGGGTGTAGCTTCGCAGCCGACCACGATGAGCTTCTCGATGCACAGCGAGCGTAGTGGCGTGGAGTACAACGCCACCTCGCTGGATGGCCTGTTCTGCCAGCGCCGCAACCTGGTGTCGCCGCGGTTCTGGGGCATGCTGGCCGACCTGCGCCGGTTCTATCGCGATGCCCCCCTGTTGCTGGCAGAAGACGAGGGCCCAACGCTGGGGCAGTACCTGCGCACCCAGCGCTACGGCGATGCCTTCATCGACGAGCACCTGCTGCCGATGGCCTCCGCGCTGTGGTCGTCCCCGACGGCCACGGTGATGGACTTCCCGGCCCGTTACCTGGCCCAGTTCATGGCCAACCACCAGATGCTGCAGATGACCGGGCGCGCGCCGTGGCGGGTGGTGAGCGGCGGATCGGCGCGCTATGTCGACGCCCTGCGCGCCCGCTGGCGGGTGCATGAGCGGCTGGAGTGCCCGGTGCAGTCGGTCGAGCGCATGCCCTGGGGGGCGCGCGTGCACAGCACGGCCGGCGTGGAAGGCTTCGATGAGGTCATCCTGGCCTGCCACAGCGACCAGGCCCTGGCGCTGCTGCGTGACGCCGACCCCATCGAGCGCGACGTGCTCGGCGCCATCCGCTATCAAACCAATGAGGCGGTCCTGCACACCGATGCGTCATTGCTGCCGCGCAACCGCAAGGCGTGGGCGGCATGGAACGCCCACGTGCCCCGCGACCCTGCCGCGCTGTGCACGGTCAGCTACTGCATGAACCTGCTGCAGGGCCTGCCCGGCAACACGCCGCTGGTGGTCACGCTCAACCGCAGCGCGGCGATCAACCCCGGCAAGGTGCTGCGCACCCTGCGCTACGCCCATCCGGTGCACGACCATGCGGCAGTGCGCGCGCAACAGCGCTGGGCCGAGCTGCAGGGCCGCCGTCACACCTGGTTCGCGGGCGCCTATTGGGGCTGGGGTTTCCATGAGGACGGCATCCGCAGCGCCCGCCGCGTGGTCGATGCCCTGCGCACCTGCGAGCCGCACCGGGTCATGGCGGCTCCCGGCGAGGTGGCCGCATGAGCGCCAGTGCGCTCTACTTCGGGCAGGTGATGCACCGCCGGCATCATCCGCATCCGCATGCGTTCCGTTATCCGATCGCACAGCTTCTGCTCGATCTGGACGAGCTGGACACGGTGTTCGCCGGCCGCTGGCTGTGGTCGGTCAATCGCCGCAACCTGGCCGAGTTCCGTCGCAGCGATTACTTCGGCGATCCCGCGTGGCCTTTGGCCGATGCAGTGCGCGACCACGCTGCATCCACCCTCGGCTACCGGCCCACCGGCCCGGTCCGCCTGCTCACCCATCTCCGCTTCGCCGGGCATGTGTTCAACCCGGTCAGCTTCTACTACTGCTATCGGGCCGATGGCAGCACGCTGGACTGCATCGTCGCCGAGATCACCAACACGCCTTGGAAGGAACGGCATGCCTACGTGCTGCCAGTCGCGACGGCCACGAACGAAGGCACCTCGCTGCGCTGGCGGTTCGACAAGTGCTTCCATGTCTCGCCCTTCATGCCGATGGATTGCCATTACGACTGGCGGTTCAACCGCCCCGATGAGGATCTGCGCGTGCACATGCAGGTCTGGCGCGGCGGCGCGCGCCAGTTTGATGCCACCCAGGTCATGCAACGGCACGCCCTGGATGGCCGCGGACTGGCCCGCGTCCTGGCCTGCTACCCACTGATGACCACCCAGGTGGTGGCCGCCATCCACTGGCACGCGCTGCGGCTGTGGCTGAAACGCAATCCCGTGCACGACCACCCCACCCTTGCCGAGAAACCGCGATGAACTCGATGACTCCTTCGGTCGCGCTGCCGCGCCCCGGCGCATTGGATGCCTTCCTGCGCCGCCGTCTGCTGGCCCAGCTGGCCCCGATGCGCGACGGCCGCCTGTGCGTGCGCGACGCGCTGGGCGACGTCTGGTTGGGCGATGCCCGCGGCGAACTGCATGTCACCGTCACCATCGAAGACCCGGCGTTCTATCGCAAGGTGGCGGCACAAGGCAGCGTCGGTGCAGGTGAAAGCTATATCCAGGGCGAGTGGTACTGCGATGACCTGGTCGCACTGATACGCCTGCTGGTGCGCAATCGCGATCTGCTCGACAGCATGGAACACGGCCCGGCCCGAGTGGGCGGCTGGCTGTTGCGCGGCTGGAACCGCCTGCGCCGCAACAGCCGCGAAGGCAGCCGCCGCAACATCGCCGCGCACTACGACCTCGGCAACGACTTCTTCGCCCTGTTCCTGTCGCCGGACCTGATGTATTCCTCGGCGCTGTTCACCAGCGACAGCGAGCCGCTGGAGGCCGCCTCGCGGCGCAAGCTGGACCGCATCTGCCAGCAGCTGCAACTCAAGCCGGGGGACCGTGTGGTGGAGATCGGCACCGGTTGGGGTGGTTTTGCGTTGCACGCGGCGCAGCACTATGGCTGCCATGTCACCACAACCACCATCTCCGCGGAACAGCATGCATTAGCCGCCGAACGTGTGCGGGCAGCTGGCCTGCAGGATCAGGTCACGCTGCTGATGCAGGACTACCGCGACCTGCAGGGCCAGTTCGACAAGCTGGTATCGATCGAGATGATCGAAGCCATCGGCGCCGAATACCTGGACACCTACATGGCAACGCTGCAGCGCCTTCTCAAGCCCGATGGTGTCGCCCTGCTGCAGGCCATCACCATCGAGGACCACCGCTACGAACAGGCCCGGCGCAGCGTCGACTACATCAAGCGCTATGTGTTCCCGGGCAGCTTCATTCCGTCGATCAACGCGATCATGGCCGCCAAGACCCGATCCAGCGACCTGCAGCTGGTCGCCCAGCAGGATTTCGGCCACTCCTACGCACTGACCCTGCGCGCCTGGCGCCAACGCTTCCTGGCCCAGCTGCCCGCCGTGCAGGTGCAGGGCTTTGACGCGCGCTTCTGCCGGATGTGGGAGTTCTACCTGGCCTATTGCGAGGGCGGCTTCCTGGAGCGTTCGATCGGCGTTTCGCATCTGCTGCTGGCGCGCCCGGGGCATCGTCCCGCTGGCGCATCGGGTCAAGGCGGCTGAGATGCGCCGGTTCTGGGCCAATCTGCTTGGCAACCAGCTGGTCTGGCTGTGCGCCGTGGCCGGCGCCGGTCGCGGCTGGCAGTGGCCGGCACTGCTGGCAGCGTCGCTCTACATTGGCAGCCAGCTGCTGACCTCGCCGCAACCGCGGCTGGATCTTCGGCTGATGCTGTTGGCGCTGGCCTGCGCGTGGCTGGTCGACGCCAGCGCCACCGCCAGCGGCGCCGTGCGCTACGCCGCGGCTCCGCTGGGCTGGGCGCCGCCGCCCTGGATCATGGCGTTGTGGGCCGCGTTTGCGATGACGCTGACCACCTCGATGCGCTTCCTGCTGCGCCACGCTGCCCTGCCAGCCCTGTTCGGCCTGCTGCTGGCCCCGCTGGCGTATCTCTCCGCAGCGCGCGGTTTCGATGCGGTTCGATTCACTGCACCGCTGTGGCAGGGCCTGCTGGTGCTGGGTGTGGGCTGGAGCATCGCGCTTTCGCTGCTGTGCATGGCCGCTCGTCGCGGTTCCCGCACCCTCCCGCCGCCCTTGGCCGGAGCACCGTCATGATCAAACTGTTGTGGGTCCTGCTGTATGCCGTGCTGGTGATGAGCTGGGGCTGGGCCTGGCAGCGCCGCCACGACAACATCGGCGTGGTCGATGTGCTCTGGGCAAAGGGCGTGGGCGCTTCGGCCCTGCTGCTGGCGCTGCTCGGCGACGGTGCGGCGGCGCCACGGATGGCGCTGGGCGCGCTCGGCGGCCTGTGGGGCAGCCGACTCGCCCTGCACCTGTGGCATCGGGTCCGCCACGAACAGGAAGACGGTCGCTACCGTTATCTGCGCGAGCACTGGCAGGGGCATCAAGGCAAGATCTTCGGCTTCTTCATGGCCCAGGCGCTGCTGGTCGTGCTGTTCGCCCTGCCCTTCGTCGCGGTGGCTGCCAATCCGCAGACAAGCATGACGGTGTGGATCGTGGCCGCCGCACTCGTCTGGCTGCTGAGCGTCGGTGGCGAGAGCCTGGCTGACCACCAACTGGCCCGGTTCCGCGCGAATCCAGCGAACAAGGGCCGCACCTGCCGCGATGGGCTCTGGCGCTACTCCCGCCACCCCAACTACTTCTTCGAATGGCTGCACTGGTTCAGCTATGTCCTGCTCGCGGTCGGCTCGCCACTGTGGTGGCTGGCGTGGGCCGGGCCGCTGCTGATGTACGTATTCCTGCGCTACCTGAGCGGCATCCCGTTCACCGAAAAGCAGGCGCTGCGCAGCCGCGGCGACGACTACCGCGCCTACCAGCGCAGCACGCCGATGTTCTTCCCCTGGTTCCCCCGTTCTTCCAAGGAGCATCCCGCATGAGCGCGATCCCGTCACTGAACCCGGCCGACGAGGCGGAAACCGGGCTGATCGCCTGGGCCGAGCGCGGACTGGTTCCCGATGCGGCCCTACGCGCCGGCGTCCGTCGCCTGTGCGCGCAACGCCTGCACGAGGAAATGCTGGGCGGTATCGAAGCCCAGTCCGCGCGCTTCAGCCGTCGCATCGCAGAGCTGGCCGGCAGCCCGCTCGCGCTGCATACCGACGCGGCCAACCGCCAGCATTATGAAGTGCCGGCGGCCTTCTTCCAGGCCTGCCTGGGCAAGCGCCTGAAGTACAGCAGCTGCTACTACCCCACCGGGGGCGAAACGCTGGACCAGGCGGAGGAAGCCATGCTGGACCTGTACGGCCAGCGCGCCGGTCTTGCCGATGGCCAGCACATCCTGGAGCTGGGCTGCGGCTGGGGTTCGCTGACCCTGTGGATGGCCGAACGCTACCCCGCCGCTGCGATCACGGCAGTGTCCAATTCGCACAGCCAGCGCCAGCACATCCTGGCGCAATGCCAGGCCCGGGGGCTGCACAACGTCGAGGTGCTGACCCGCGACGTCAACCAGCTCGAGCTGCCCACCGCGCGCTTTGATCGCTGTGTCTCGGTGGAAATGTTCGAGCACGTGCGCAACTACGAACGCCTGCTCGCGCGCATCAGCCAGTGGCTGAAGCCCGACGGCGCGCTGTTCGTGCACATCTTCGCCCATCGCACGCTGATGTACCCGTTTGAAACCGAGGGTGGCGACAACTGGATGGGGCGTCACTTCTTCACCGGCGGGCTGATGCCGGCGGCCGATACGCTGCTTCACTTTCAGCGTGACCTGCGGCTCGATCAACGCTGGCTGCTGGATGGCACCCACTACCAGCGCACCGCCGACCACTGGCTGGCCAACCAGGATGCAGCCCGCGACAAGGTGATGCCGGTTCTGGTCGCAACCTACGGCCAGGCTGCGGCGAAGATCTGGTGGCAGCGCTGGCGCATGTTCTGGATGGCATGCGCCGAGCTGTTCGGCTACGACGACGGCCAGCAATGGCTGGTCGCCCATTATCTGTTCCGCCCCCGTTGAGGTGTGACATGCGCATGCGCTCGTTGCTTCCCCTGCTGGCATTGAGCCTGTTTGGCTCCGGCTGCAGTTCCAGCGATACCCGTCCCCTGCCTCGCCCGCCATCGGTGGACGTGCCACGCTTCATGGGCGACTGGTATGTGATCGCCCACATCCCGTCCTGGCCGGAGCGCGAAGCCTTCGACGCACTGGAGAGCTACGCATTGAAGCCGGACGGGCGCATCCAGACAACCTTCACCTATCGCAAGGGCAGTTTCGACGCCCCGCAGAAGTCGATGCACCCTGTTGGACGGGTCGAGAAGAACGGCAACGGCGCCATCTGGGGCATGCAGTTCATCTGGCCGATCCAGGCCGAGTATGTGATTGCCTGGCTGCGCGATGACTACGGCCAGACCATCATCGCGCGCAGCAAGCGCGACTATGTGTGGTACATGGCACGCACGCCGCAGGTATCCGAGAGCGACTACCAGCAGGCCGTGCAACGCATCGCGGCCATGGGCTACGACACCGGTAGGCTGAGGCGTGTACCGCAATCGGTGCGATAGATTGCGGAGCCGCCCACGACCCGACTCACTCGGGATCAGGTACTCCGCCGTGATGCGTCACATTAATGCCCTCTCGAACGGTGTCGGCAGCCCTTCAATACGGGTCAGCCACACCCAGGGAGAGCCCTCCAGGACAATGCGACCCGGCGGCCTTCAACCTGACGATACGCCCGGCCCATGGATCAGCCCGTATCGATGGAGCGCATCCATCGATCTTTAGGAATAGTCGTAAAAACGCAACAAATTCGATGTTCGACGCGACAGCGGCGCCAGAATGACGGCCACGCCCATGGGCGCCGACCACCTCCCGCGCATGAATGGATTTCCTGCACCGCGTCGGCTACGCCTGGCGCTCCTGGACGACCACGAAGTGGTCCGTCGCGGCACCGCCCTCCACCTGTCAGGCGACCTCCGTTTCGACATCATCGCCAGCCATGGCTGCAGCGACGATCTGCTATGCAGCCTGCAAGCCACGCACGTTGATGTGGCCATCATCGACCTCACGCTCGCCGGTGGCGACCTGGGCGGCATCGAGCTGGTTGCCCGGCTGTGCCGGGACTTCCCGCGCACGCCCTTGCTGGCCTTCGCTACGCTCTCGCCCACCACCAACCTCAACAGCCTGATCGATGCCGGGCTCAGCGGGTTCGTCAGCAAGGCCGAGCCGCTTCCTGCGTTGTCCGACGCCATCGTGCGGGTTTCCCAGGGCCTGACCCTGGTTCCACCGGACGTCAGGCTGGCCGGCGATCGCGGCGAGCTCAGCCGCAACGAGCGCGAGGTGCTGGGCCTGCTGCTGGAAGGCTTGACCGTCTCCGAGATCGCACTGCGCCGGCATCGCAGCATCAAGACCGTCAGCACGCAGAAGGTTGCCGTGCTGCGCAAGCTGGGACTGCGCAGCGACGTGGAGATCTACGCGTTGCGCGAACGACTGGAGACACCGTGAGGCGCCAGCCGCCGTTGCGCCGCCGCTTCCTGTCCACGGGGCTGCTGGCGCTCCTTCTCCTGCCGGCTGCCTCGGCCGAAGATATCCGGTCGCCACGCTGGCTGCCGGGCAGCACGGTACGGGTCGCCACGACCCCCTCCCTGCGCCCGCTGCCCGCAGCCTTGGCTGATACGTCATCACCGCCAACGCTTGCCCATGGCTACGCCAACCTGGTGGCCCGGCACGCCCAGCTCCGTTTCCTGGAACAGCCCTATCCAACCACCGCCGCATCGATCCTCGCGGTGTGCCATCACGAGGCCGACCTGGTCATGGTCTTTGGCGGGGCGAGGCACCAGGCCCTCCCCTGCCCCGACCTTGCCGCGTCCAGCCGCTTTCGTGGCGGCGCCACCCTGCTGGCCGGACGCGCCAGCGAGTGGTTGCCACGGGAGATGCACGAACTCGGCACGCGGGTCGTCGCCGTCGTTGAAGGCGGGCCCTACGCCGGCTGGCTGCACGCACATCACCCACAGGTCCGGCTGCGGCACCTGCCTGATCGGTACGCGGCATTGGCCGCCGTCGAATCCGGCCTGGCGGACGTGGCGATCGGCCTGGAGCCCACACTACGCCCCCTGGTTCGACGCCATTTCAATGGCAGCCTGCGCCTGCAGTCGTTCGACAGCGGCTTCTCCACCGACCTCTACCTGCTCGTCCGCCACGAAGACCAGCAGCTGCTGGGCCGCATCCAACAGGCACTACGTGAGATCACACTGGAGGAGCATGCGGGCCTCCTTCGACTCTGGGCGGGGCAGACGCTGCCTGCCGCGGCCGGGAATGCACTGGACTGGATGCAGGCGTCGCCCCCGCGCCGGTGGCTGCTGCTGGCTCCCCTGCTGATCGCCCTGCCGCTGCTGTGGCTCGCAATGCGCCACCTGCGGGCACGCGGTGACCGAAGCGGCGCGCACGCCATCGGCGTGATCAGCCACGAGATGCGCAACTCGGCGCAGGCCGTGCTGACCTCGATCGAGCTGCTGGGGCAATCGACACTGCCGAAGGGTGAACGCGACCTGCTGGCCGCTGCCAGCACGGCCAGCCAATCCCTGCGCAGCCTGTTGAACCGCGCACTGGACTTTTCGCGCCTTGCGAGCGGCGCATTCAAGCCGCATGCGCAAGCCTGCGATGCAGTTCAGCTGTGCCGGCAGGCACTGGAGGCGATCCGGCCGCAGGCCCAGCGGAAAGGCCTGCAGCTGCATCTCGATACCCAGGATGCATCCCCGTCGAACATCCTGGTGGACGCCGATGCGCTACGCCAGATTGCCAGCAATCTATTGGCGAACGCGGTGAAGTTCAGCGATATCGGCGGCATCGAGCTGCGCCTGCAGCTGATGCCGACGGCGTGTCCGCGGGAGCTGCTGCTGGAGGTGATCGACAGCGGCATCGGCATCGCACCGGCACAGGTAGCCACCCTGTTCCAGCCTTTCCAGCAAGGCAGCAGCGGACAGCAGCGTGGCGGCAGTGGCCTGGGGCTTTCCATCGCGCGCGAGCTGGCCCGCGCGATGGGCGGCGACCTCACCGTGCACAGCGTGCTGGGCCGCGGCAGTCGCTTCATCCTGCGCCTGCCGGTGCGCCCGGCTGGCGCCGGTGAGGATGCCCAGGACATGCCCGTGGGCGATACGCCACTGGCCGGAGTGCACCTGCTGCTGGTCGAGGACCACGAGCTCAATCGCCACGTCCTCGCCGAACAGCTGCGCCGCTGGGGCGCTGAGGTGTGCGCCGTGGAGGACGTGGCTGGCGCCCTGGCCGAACAGGCGCGACAGCCCCGCCCCATCGCATTGATCGACATCGGGCTGCGTGGCATCGATGGTCACGTGCTGGCGCGCGAACTGCGTGGGCATGCCGGGCAGGCAATTCGCCTGATCGCATTGTCTGCCCGCACCGGACGGCGTCATCGCACACGCTGCCGTCGCTCGGGCTTCGACGCGGTACTGGCCAAGCCGCTGCGCGCCGCCCAGCTGCTGCCTGCGCTCGGCATTGCGCGACCAGAGGGCCTGGGCGCAGCCGCGCGGACGATTGACATGGACGCAGCCTACATCGCCGACATCCGCGATGAGCTCGACAGCATGGAGCGGGTTGTCGATCGCGCGGACGCATCGGCACTAGGCCATCACGCGCACCGATTGCAGGGCACGCTGCAGATGCTGGGCCAATGCGAGCATGCGGCCATCGCGGCGGAGCTGGCCGATCTGGCACATGACGCCGCGCCGGACTGGGCCGATGCGCGGCGCCTGCTGGACGTGCTGAAGGCTGGACAGGGCTCCCACGCAGCGGGAACCCTGCCAGTGCCTTGATCAGGCGGCCAGGCGCTCGACCTGGCGACGGGTCAGGTCATTGAAGCGACCCAGCGACATCAGGTGCTGGTGGATCAGTGCCAGCCAGCCGCTGCGGTGCCACTCGACCACGGTCGCTTCCGGCAGTGCAACGAACTTCTCGACGTCCACCACCAGGAAGCCATTGAGGTTGAACTCGCGGCCATCCGGGGTACGCACGGTGGCGTTGCGCTCGACCAGCAGGCCGTTGTCGGTCAGGGCCTTGGAGAAGGCCAGGGTCTGTTCGTGCTCGCGGGTGTACTGGCCGCAGAACTCCAGCGCCTGCTGCACCATTTCGGTGGCCTTGCCGTCAACGAACAGCGGCTGGCCTTCTTCGCCACCCTTGACCACGCGCGGGCTTTCCTCGTCGATGCCCAGCAGGAAGTCATTCTCCGCGCCGGTGTCGATGAAGATGAAGGGGTGGCGGCGCAGGTAGGCCGGAATATAGGCCTCGTCTTCCCACAGGCCGTCCTTGATGAACAGGTTCTGGTCGGACACGCCCACGGCGGCCATCGGCACCGCGCCCGGGCCGGCGAACAGGATCGGGAAGTGGTGCAGGGCCAGCGAGAACTCGCCCAGCACCAGCGGAATGGCGTTGTTGCCGGCGGCGAACTCGAGCTTGCCCGGCAGGATGCGCAGATCGGCATGCACATCGGCCTGCAGCGGCACCGGACGGGTATAGAACAGGGGGGCGCCGCTCTGCGCCGCTTCGGTGGTGGTGTCGCTGGTGGTGGTCATCTTGGGAACCGTTCGATCATGCGCGCCTGCCATCCCGGGCACGCCAGCGGGAACAACCTGAATCCCGCATTATCAACAAGCTCGATGACAACGGCCACCCCGCCGGCGAACTATTTCAGCTGCAGGGGGTAGCGCTGCCAGAGCACGTGGACCAGGAACCCGGCCAGCTCGGTGTCGCGCGCGCTCACCGCAGCACGGATCTTGTCCAGCAGCACCATGTCGCTGCAGGAGCGCACGTCGGCATGGTTGGCCTGCCCTGCCCTGCGCGCACGGTAGCGCGCGGCCCGCTGCGCATCGCTCATCGCGTACCCGAACTTGGGCGGACGACCGCGCTTGCGCGGCAGGGTCAGCTCCAGGGTTCCGGGGTCTTTGTCATCACGCATGGGCAGGGTGCGGGCGGCGGCGAGCAACGGGGGGTGCGCAATTTATCGTGAGGCATCACTTTAATCCAGCTTTTTCTGCGGTTTTGTTGCGATGCAGTGCAAAAAAGGCGGATCCCCTGACAACGGCATCCACGCATGGCGTGGATCCATTGCAGAGCCCGCAACCCGATCGCCCGGCGGAATCGCACCATGCGTGGATGGGCAAACCCCAACGACACCCGGTAGATCCACGCCATGCGTGGATACGGGAACCAGCCAACACGAAAAAGGGAGCCCGCGAACGGGCTCCCTCACCTTCTTCATGCAGCGCGCACCGGCTCGTAGCCATGCAGGTGCGCCTCGCTGCTGGCCCTGCCCTGGCTCAGCGAGCGCAGCGAGGTGGTGTAGCCCACCAGCTGCGCCAGCGGCGCGAAACCGCTGACCTCGGCACGACCATCCTGGTCGTCGATGCGGGCAATGCGACCGTGGCGTCGGTTGAGGTCGCCGACCACATCCCCCACCGATGCCGACGGCGAATGCACCGTCACTGCCATCACCGGCTCCAGCAGCTGCGTGCCGCCCTCTGCCAGCGCGGCCTTGATCGCCTCGGCGCCGGCGCGATGGAATACCATCTCCGAAGAGTCCTTGGCATGGGTCTGGCCATCGACAAGACTGACCTCGATGCCGACCACCGGATGGCCCTGCGGACCTTCCGACAGCGCGGCACGCACGCCCTTCTCCACCGCCGCGATGAAGCTGCGCGGCACCACGCCACCGACGATGCGGTCGTTGAACACCACCTGGTCGTCCTCGCGCGGGGCCACATCCAGCACCACATGAGCGAACTGGCCCTGGCCGCCGGTCTGCTTGACCAGCCGGCCCACTACGCCGGTCATCGCACGCATCGGCGTCTCCTGGTAGGCCACGCGCGGCGCACCTACGCCCACGTCGACCTTCCATTCACTGCGCAGGCGCTCGACCATCACCTCCAGATGCAGCTCGCCCATGCCCCAGACCAGAGTCTCCGCCGTGTCGCGATCGGTTTCGACACGGAACGACGGATCTTCCTGGGCCAGGCTGGCCAAGCCCTGTGCCATCCGGATCAGGTCGGCAGCACGCGCCGGCTCCAACCGCCACGCCAGCACCGGCGCCTGTGCCTGGATGTTCTCCAGGCGCAGCGGCTGCGCACGCCCGCTCAGCGTTTCACCGCTGACCGCATCCTTCCAGCCGAGCACCGCGACGATGTCACCGGCCACGGCCTGTTCGATATCGTGGGTCTGGTCGGCCTGCACCCGCACCAGGCGACTGACGCGCCGCCCTTGTGGATGCTGCGAACTCGCCACTGCGTCGCCCACCTTCAAGGTGCCCGAGTACAGCCGCACGAAGCTCAGGGCACCGTGCTGCTGGTGGGTGATCTTGAACAGCAGGCCGGCCAGCGGACCGTCTGGATCCGGCGGCAGCACCACGTCGCCATTCTCGCTTTCAGCGGTGACGGCAGGCCGATCCAGCGGCGACGGCAGGTAATCCACCACCGCATCCAGCAGCGTCTCGATGCCCTTGTCCTTGAACGCGGCACCGGCCAGTACCGGCACGCCCGCACCCGCCAGCGTCGCCCGACGGATCGCCGCACGCAGCAGCTCGGCATCGATCGCGCGACCTTCCAGCCAGGCATCAGCCAGAAGTTCGTCGTGGTCGGCCACAGCCTCGACCAGTGCGTCGCGCTGCGCCTGCCACAGGGCGCGCGCCGCGTCGTCCCACGGGGTCACCGTGGTTACGGCACCATCCTGCCAGTGCAGTACCCGCTCATCGACCAGGTCGACCCAGCCGTTGAAGTCGCTTTCGCTGCCCAGCGGCACGCCCAATGCCCACGGCCGCGCCTGCAGCTTGTCCTGCAGCTGCTCCAGCACGCGCTGGAACGAGGCGCCGACGCGGTCCATCTTGTTGACGAACGCGATCAGCGGCACACGGTGGCGACGCGCCTGGCGCCACACGGTCTCGGACTGCGGTTGCACGCCATCCACGGCCGAGAACACCGCCACGGCGCCGTCGAGCACGCGCAGCGAGCGCTCGACTTCAATGGCGAAGTCGATGTGGCCGGGGGTGTCGATCAGCGTCAGCCGATGCGGCGGCAGGTCACGCGGCGCCCACTGTGCCTGCACGGCGGCCGCGCCGATGGTGATGCCACGCTCGCGTTCGATCGCCGAGAAATCGGTGGTCGCATTGCCGTCGTGCACTTCGCCGACGCGATGGATCTCGCCGCTTTTCCACAGCAGGCGTTCGGTCAGCGTGGTCTTGCCGGCGTCGATGTGGGCAATGATGCCGAGGTTGCGACGGCGGGAAAGGGTCTGGGTGTTCATGAGAAAGGTTCCTGCAAAGCCAACTCCAGGGGCCGCACACCCCGGTTGGCGACAGGGTGCGCGGCTAGCGTTCGGTCTCGGCGATCTGGTGCATGGCACGTTCTCCTTGCGGTACATCGGGTTACGGGGAATGGAACTGCGGAAACGAAAAGAGCGCCCCGGAGGGCGCTCTGTCGAAGGTCCTGCGATGGCCGATTCAACGGCCTCGTGAGGCTCCAGGCAGACACGCCCGTTCCGCGCTTGCGCGGGTCAGGGTGAAAAACTTCAGGAGCGGCATCCGGTTCATGGGGCGCATTCTAGACCTGCCAATCTGGCGCGCAAGTGAATATTGCGCGCATAAATGGAACGATGAGGCCGACAGCGCTCGGGGTCGGATCCCTTTGCCACGGGCAAAGGGCTCTGACCCCTGCCCTGCATTACTTGCACTCGTGCAGCGTGCGAGCCTCAGCCACGGTCGCCGCCTGGTCGTCCGCCATCGACACCCATCCCTTCAGCGACATCGCCGGATCCACCTGCGCCTGGCGGGGGCCGCCGTGGATCAACGCTTCGGTCCAGCTCCCAACCGGTGCCAGCTCGGACAGGCGAGCCGCCTGATCATCCTCCGTACTGAACGTATCATCCGGCGAAGCGGGCTTGGCGTTGTTCACGGTTTCGGTCTTGCGCGCCCGCACCCGCAGCGCGCCGTCAGCCATGCGCTGGGTGGTGACGTCATACCGCTCCACACCGTAGGCCCAGTTGCTTTCACCCGTGCGGCGCAGCTCGCTGCCATCGTCGGCCACCGTCACCGCGTCGCCGGCCACTTCGGCCACGGCTGCGATCGCCCCCAGCCCCGACATCACCGCCTGGTAGGTAATCATCTGCCGCTGCTCGGTGGTCAGCGCATCGGCCTTCAGCTTGGCGGCGGGAATCTTCAGATACGCCGCTTCCTTGCACAGCACCAGCACCTGCTGGTCATCCCAGCTGACCGACAGCTCATCATTGGCAAAGTAGCGGGTGGTCATCGCGGCCACCGGAGCGCCATCACCGGCCGAGTACCGGGTTTCGATCAGAGAAGCCTGCTCGGCCGCGCTCATCAGCGACACCGGCGAGGTCGATACCGCATTGGCGGCGCCTGCGGAGGCGACCATCACGGCCAGCAGCACGCCACGCGAAACATTACAGATCATTGCATCAGTCCATTGAAGGAAATCCCGTCGAGCATGATACGCGGTGGAGCGCGCCAGGCCTGCGCTCAGGTCACCACCACCAGCGGCACCCCGCGCCGCGGATGCTCCAGCACCACCACGTCCTGCTGGTAGACCCGCTGCAGGTTGCCTTCGGTCAGCACCTGCAGCGGCGTGCCATCGGCCGCCACCCTGCCCTGCTCCAGCAGCACGATGCGGTCGGCATAGCCGGCAGCCAGATTGAGATCGTGCAGCACCACGATCACGCACGCCCCGGCCTCGGCGCAGGCGCGCACACTGCGCAGCGTGCGTTCCTGGTGGCGCAGATCCAGCGCTGCGGTTGGCTCATCCAGCAGCAGCAGCGGCGTGTCCTGCGCCAGCACGCGCGCGAACGTGGTCCGGGCGGACTCGCCGCCGGACAGCTGCTGCACCTCACGCAGGCGCAGCGCCTGCAGTTCGGCAGCATCGATGGCGGCTTCCACCTGGGCGTCATCCACCACCGGATCCGGCGGATGCGGCAGCCGCCCCATCGCCACCACTTCCTCCACGCTGAAGGCGAAACGCACGCCGTGCTCCTGCGGCATCACCGCGCGCTCACGTGCCAGCGGCCCGGCCTTGTAGGTGGCCAACGGCTTGCCGAGCAGGCTTACCTCGCCCGCGTCAGCGCGCAGGTCACCGGCGGCGACGGCCAGCAACGTGGACTTGCCTGCGCCGTTCGGGCCCACCAGCGCGGTCACCGTACCCGGCTCGAACGCCAGCGAAATGCCATGCAGGATCTCGCGCTGCTGGCGACGCACCACCACCTCGTGCAGCTTCAACAGCACGCTCATGGCGCGGCCTTGCGGCGCTGCTGCAGCACCAGCCAGAGGAAGAACGGCGCGCCCAGCGCTGCCGAGAACAGGCCCAGCGGAATCTCGGCCGGCGGATCCAATGTGCGCGCGGCAGTGTCGGCCACCACGATCAACAGCGCACCGAGCAGCCCGGACAACGGCAGCAGCCAGCGGTGTCCCGGGCCGACCAGCAAGCGTGCCACGTGCGGCACCACCAGGCCGACGAAACTGATGGAGCCGGCAAACGCCACCGCTGCCCCGACCAGCAGCGCGCTGAAGGCCACGAGGCGGCGACGCGTACGTGTGACATCCAGCCCGAGGTGCTGTGCCTGGCGTTCACCCAGCGCCAGCATGTCCAGCGGCGTAGCCAACCGCTGCAGTGCGAACACACCAATGGCGAACAACGGCACCACCGCCGCCACGTCGGCCCAGTTGGCGCGCGCCAGCGAGCCCATCTGCCAGAACACCAGCGACTGCAGTTCGCTTTCACTGGCGATATAGGTCAGGAAGCCGATCAACGCCGAGCAGAACGCGGCCATCGCGATACCGACCAGCAGCAGCGTGGCGTTGCCCGTCCCCTTGCCCGGCCGGGCCAATGCGTAGGTCAAGCCGATGGCCAGTGCGCCGCCAGCGAACGCGGCCACCGGCACCAGCCAGCCGGCAGCACCCGCGGCGCCGAGCACGATGGCGGCAACTGCGCCCAGTGCCGCGCCCTGGCTGACACCGACGATGCCGGGGTCGGCCAACGGATTGCCGAACAGGCCCTGCAGGCTGGCGCCGGCCATCGCCAGCGACGCACCGACCATCGCGCCCAGCAGGGCGCGCGGAATGCGCAACTGCCAGACCACGGCCAGGTCACGACTGCTGACTGCCTGCGGATCAAGCAGGCCCAGCTTCACCGCCAGCGCCTGCATCACCTCCAGCGGCGGCAACCGCAACGGACCCACGGCGAACGAGGCCAGTACCGCCCCCAGCAGTGCCAGCAACGCCACCAGCAACATCGTCCGCCCGCGACGGCGGCGCCGATCCGCCGGACTCATGCCTTCGGCAACGCCGCCAGGGCCTTGGCCAGCGCCAGCGCACCGGCACCGGAGCCCACGCTGGTGTACTTCAGCTGCACATCCGGCATCACCCAGACCCGGTTGGCCTGACCGGCCGGCGTCTGCTTCAGCGTCGGGTACGCCTTCCACAGGCCTTCGGTACCGCCGAACAGCTGCAGGTCATGCTCGGTCACCAGGATCACTTCCGGTGCCGCCGCGACCACGCCCTCATTGCTCAGCTGCGAGTAGTTCTTCACTCCCGCTTCGGTACCGATGTTGATGCCGCCGGCCAGGGCGATCAGCTGCGCCGACGCACTGTCGGCACCGGCAACGGTCGGTGAGCCACCGGCACCCGTGGCCGAGACGTGGATCACTCGTGGCGCATGGCCCAACCCCTTGCCAATCGCTGCAGCCTCGTCGAGCTGGCGCTGCACCTGCGTGGCAAGCGCCTGCCCTGCCTCGGCCAGCCCTAGTGCGGCGGCGACCTTGCGCACCTTGTCAGGCGCTGGCTGCAGGTCATCGATGACCACCGCCGGTTCGCCCACTTCGCGCAGCTTCTTGGCCAGCTCGGTGTGGCGGCGCAGGCTGTTGCCGAGGAACAGCGAGCCCTGCAGGCTCAGCACGCCCTCCACGCCAGTGGTGCGGTTGAACAGGAACTGGTGCGGCGCGGTCAGGCCGGCCTGGGTGGTGGTGTTGGTCGGCGCGGCAAACACCTGCTTGCCCAGGCCCAGCGCCTCGATCACCGCGATGACGTCGTCGCCGCCGGCAATGATGCGGCTGGTATCGACCACCTCGATATCGGCGCCGTCATCGGAATGCACCTTGGCCGGCAACACCGCCTTCTGATCGCGCACGGCCGGCATATCAGTGCCGGCCACATGCTGCCAGCCTGCCGGCAACGCGACTTCGCCAGCCGCGGTCGCGGCGGCAGGCTCAGCCGGCGTGCCGGTATCCGAGGGCGTCGATGAACCGCCACAGGCAGCCAGTGCCAGCGAGACAGCCAACGGAAGCGCACACAGGCGCAGACGGGACGCGATGTTCATGCTTGTTCTCCTTGCTGGCAGGGCGACGCGCACGCCGCCCTGCCGTGTGACTTACTGCTTCGGGGTGATGCGGGTGATGCGGTCACCCTTCGGGTCTTCGGCGCCGCGCGACTTGTTCACCGCGAACACGTTGCCCTTGCCGTCGGCGCGGACATGGTTCGGCAGCGTGCCGCCATCGAGGTTGGCGACCACCTTGCCGTCACCATTCACCACGGTGACGGTGCCTGCGCCACGGTTGCTGACATAGGCCAGGCCGGAGGCATCATCGAAGGCGACGTTCAGCGCACCGGCGCCGACCGGCACGTCATGCAGCACCTTGCCGGCCGCCACGTCGACGATCAGCAGGTTGTCGGTGCCCTGCGAGGCCACGTAAAGGCGGTTGCGTGCCGCGTCGAAGGCCACGCCCGAGGCACTGATCGAATTGCCCAGGTCGATGACCTTCTCGACCTTGCCGCTGGCCACATCGATCACCGCCGCTTCCGGGGTGCCGATGCTGACGGTGAACAGCTTGCCGCCCTTCTCGTCCAGCACCAGGCTCATCGGGGTGAACTTGCCGTCATCCACGCCGGACTCCAGCGTCACCGCTGGCAGCTCCTTGAAGGTCCTGGCGTCGAACACCGACAGGTGGTCCTCGCCCGTGGCCGAGGCGAACACCTTGCCGTGGGTGCCATCGACCACGACGTCGCGCGCATGCGGCACGGCATCGACCGGGAACTGGTGGACCAGCGACAGATCCTTCTGGCGGTAGACCGCGATCGAGTTCTGGCGGGTGTTGGTGACCCAGACATTGCCATTGGTGTCATCCACGCCCACGCCGTAGACCGCGTACACCGCACCATTGGTGCTGCCCGGCACCTGCGCCGGGGTGATCGCCTTGGTCACCTTCAGCGACTTCGGGTCCAGCTTCAGCAGCTGCGACTGGGTCACCGGCGGACGGCCCACGGCCGAGGTCACGAACACCGCATTGCTGGCGGCGCTGTAGGCAGACTGGTACAGGCCCGGCACCAGCTTGTTGGACTGGGTGGCGAACTGCGCCTGGCCGGACAGCGGCAGCTGCGGCGACACGCGCAGCTTCAGCACCGTGGCTGCGGCCGGCTGGCTGGCGCGCACCACCACCGGATGGGTGCCCGGCACGGCGTCGGCCGGAATGCTCAGCTGGGTCTTGAAGTTGCCATCAGCATCGACCACCAGCGGCTGCGTGTTGAGCACGCTGTCGCCACGCAGCAGGCTGACCTTCTGGCCCGGCACGAACCCGCGACCGACCACGTCGGCCGTACTGCCGGGAACCACGTTCTCACCGCGCGAGACGACCTCGCCCTTGAAAGTGGCGTTGGCCGGCTGGTCGAACACCGGCTGCGCGGTGGCGGTCACCGCCAGCAGCAGGCCGGCAGCGAGAGAGGTAAGACGGAGAGACGGACGGAACGACATGGCAGGCTCCTTGCACACGTAGGCCGCGCCACGTGGCGCGGGAGTCATCGGTTGCCTGGGCCGCTGCACGTCGGCAGCCTCGCCTGGGTAGTGGGGTCGCACGGCATCGCGTGCGAAGGGATTCATTCGGCGGCGTTGTCACCGCCATCGGGGGCGCCATCGCCAGCACTGCGGTCGGTCACGCCATACAGCTCATGCAGCGCCGCGTGGAACGACGCCGGCAGCATCGGGCCGTGGCCAAGGCCGGGAAACTCGCGGTACTGCACGCGCATGCCCGGCACCTTGCCCAAGCGCTCGGACAGCTGCATCGCCGCATCCGGGGTGGCGCCGCCGATGCGGCGCAGGTGTGCGACCACGCGCGGATTGTTCATGTCACGCTTGCCGCGATCACCGACACGCTCGGCACCACCCAGCATCAGCCAGAGCGTTGCCGGTTGGCCGTGCACGTTCTGCACGAACTGTTGTTCCGGATCCCCCAGCGCCGCACCCTGGCTCCACCACAGCGACGGGCTGGCGGCCAGATAGGACTGGAAGGCGGCCGGGCGGGTGTACAGCGCATTGAGCACGAACAACCCGCCCAGCGAATGGCCCCACAGCGCTTGTTGCTGCCTGTCGATGCGTGCGCGACGCTCGACTTCCGGCTTGATGCGGCGCTCGATCACATCCAGGAACGCGGCAGCACCACCGCCAACCGCCTGGGTCGTACCGCTTTCGTCGTCGGCGCGGTCGATCCATGCGGTGTAGTCGCGGGTGCGCGCCTTCGAATCGATGCGCAGGTCGTTGTCGTAGCCGATCAGCACCAGCACCGGCGGCGCCTTGCGTGCGGCCAACTCGGCCAGAAGCGGCTGGTCCAGCACCATGGCCACGGCATTGCCATCCAGCGCATACAGCACCGGCGATGGCGTCTTGCCGGCCTTGGCCGGGATCGCCAGGTTCACCCGCCAGCGGCGCTGCTGGTCGGGGCTGTCCACCACGAAATGCTCGAAGCGATAGCTCGCTGCCGGCTCATCGAGCACGGTGTGGCCGATCTTCTGCAGCGGATTGCGCTGCTGCGCATGGGCGTACGGAGTGGCCAGGAGCAGACCCATCATCAAGGCGGCCAGGCCGCGGGCCAACGGGCCCCGGCGCGAAGGCAGGACGAAATGCTTCATCAGCGGCGGCAGAAGCGGCCCACGGCCGCCGGTTCACAAGGGACCGCAGTCTACCTCAAACGCGAATGATTATCACATCGATCGAACGTCACGCTGTGTATCACGCGCGCGATGACCCGGTTGCGCTGGACGCGGCACTCCCCTATTTTGCCGGCCACCGGGGCATTGGATCGCCCCGCTTACAGCGCAGCCACGGAGGGCGGGCAGCCTGCCGCCGACCAGGCCGCGTTCATCCGCGCCATGACCGCCATGGGATTGGATCCCATGATTGTGAGACTCCCTTGAAGCACACCACCCTGATCGCCCTTTCCCTCGGCCTGCTTGCGCCGCTGGCCGCGCACGCCGCGCAGGACCTGCCGTCGCTCTACCAGGCCTACGAAGAGGCCGGCAATTCGACGCTGAGCATGGAACAACTCAACCAGACGGTAACGTTCACCGCGGTGGCGCTGGGCGTGTCCAGCAACCTGCAGGGCGAGCCACTGATCGAAGCAGGCGATGACCAGGGCAATGTCCTGGCCCGGCTGACCACCGACGATGCGCAGCAGGCCGCCAAGCTCAGTGCGCTGGAAGAAGGCGCAACGTTCACCGCCAGCTGCACGCTGCAGTTCAGTTCCGGCACGGACTACCTGTCCTTCGGTGACTGCAGCATCAAGTAAAGACGAAGCCGGCGACATGCCGGCTTCAGTTCATTGCCTCTGTAGCGTCGAGCCATGCTCGACTCCCTCAGCCTTACGGCCCCGTCGGCACCGGACCGTACACATTCTCCTGCGGCGTACCCGGCATCAGCGCGAACACGAAGATCACCAGGCCACCGAACGGAACGAAGGCCAGCAGGTACAACCAGCCCGACTGGTTGCAGTCATGCAGGCGGCGCACGGTGACAGCGATGACCGGCAGGAAGGTAGCCAGCCAGAACACAACGAACAGAATGATCGACGCGATGCCCAGGCCATCGGACTGCATCACCAACCCGGCGATGAGCGGCACCATCAGCACGGCGGAGACGATCAACATGAACAGCTGGAACATCCAGTACTCGCGACGGTTGGCACGACCATCGAACTGGGCGTAACGCTTCAACGGCAGAATCATTTCCTGCACGGCATCCATCCTTGAAAAAGTAGCCGCGCAGTGTGCCAAAGACCAGCGCGCAGGACAACGTAGAATCGAGCCATGCATGAGTAGAGTCGAGCCATGCTCGACTGCTGCTCCCGAAGGCACCTGCAGCCCGTGCAAGCGCGGAGTCGAGCATGGCTCGACTCTACATAAGCCAGCTCAACGGCCCTTCGCGGCCCGCGCCGCTTCGCGCTCGGCACGCAGCCGGTCCAGCTTTTCCTTCAGCTTGATTTCCAGCCCGCGCGGCACCGGGTTGTAGTACACGCGTTCGCCCATCGCATCCGGGAAGCCTGTCTGGTCCAGTGCGATACCGCCCTCGGCGTCGTGGTCGTACTGGTACTCGGCGCCGTAGCCCAGCTCCTTCATCAGCTTGGTCGGCGCGTTGCGCAGGTGCAACGGCACCTCTTCGGTGCCACTCTCGCGCACATCGGCCTTGGCCTGATTGAAGGCCGCGTAGCCGGCATTCGACTTGGCGGCGCTGGCCAGGTACAGCACCAACTGGGCGAACGCGAGCTCGCCTTCCGGACTGCCCAGCCGCTCGTAGATGTCCCAGGCCTCCAGCGCCATGCTCTGCGCGCGCGGATCTGCCAGGCCGATGTCCTCGATGGCCATGCGGGTCAGCCGGCGGGCCAGGTAGGACGGATCGCAGCCGCCATCGAGCATGCGGGTCAGCCAGTACAGCGCGGCATCCGGATTGGAGCTGCGCACCGACTTGTGCAGTGCCGAGATCTGGTCGTAGAACTGCTCGCCGCCCTTGTCGAAGCGACGGGTGCGGTCGGCCAGCACCTGGGTCAGGGTCTGCGGCGTGATACGCCCACCCTCCCCGCCCGCCAGCTCGGCGGCGATCTCCAGCAGGGTCAGCGCACGGCGCACGTCGCCGTCGGCGGCGGTAGCGATTTCCAGCAACAGCTCGGGGGCGACCTCGATGCCCTCCTCGCCCAGGCCGCGTTCGCGGTCACCCAGCGCACGCTCCAGCGCCTCGACGATGTCCGTGGGCGAAACGCCCTCCAGCACATGCACGCGGCAGCGCGACAGCAGTGCGGAGTTCAGCTCGAACGACGGATTTTCGGTGGTGGCACCAACGAACAGGATGGTGCCGCGCTCGATGTGCGGCAGGAACGCGTCCTGCTGTGCCTTGTTGAAGCGATGCACCTCGTCCACGAACAGCACGGTGCGACGACCTTCAGCGAAACGCTGCGCGGCCTCGGCCAGCACCTGGCGCACTTCCGGCAGGCCGGACAGCACCGCGGAGATGGCACGGAATTCGGCGTCGGAATACTCGGCCAGCAGCAGCGCCAGCGTGGTCTTGCCACAGCCCGGCGGCCCCCACAGGATCATCGAATGCACGCGCCCGGATTCGACCGCGCGACGCAGCGCGCTGTCCGGCGCCAGCAGGCGCTTCTGCCCGACCATTTCGTCGAGGGTGCGCGGGCGCATGCGCTCGGCCAGCGGGCGCAGATGTTCCCGATCGACGCTCAGCAGATCGGGGCCGGGGAAGGAAGTTGAACGATGTCTTGCCACCGGCTCATTGTACCGCGAGAGCGTGCCAACCAAGGTTGGCAGCCACCACGGCGGCCGGGCCATGATCGGTAGTGCCGGCCGCTGGCCGGCAGATCAAAAGCGTGTCAACCAAGGTTGACACCTACCGAAGCAGATCAAAAGCATGCCAACCAACGGTTGGCACCCACCAGAGCAGGTAGCGCCAGGCCATGCCCGGCGTCCCCGATCAGTTACCGATGACGTCGGTGCCCTTCGGCGGGGTGAAGCTGAAGGTGCCGGCGGCGAAGCCCGGGTTGCGCTTCCAGCCGCTGAAGCTGATCACGGTGCGCTGGCCGACCGCGTCGGTGATCTCCATCTTGGCCAGACCCTGCGCGTTGAAGCCCAGCGCGGCGTACTGGAAGCTGGCTTCGGTATCGCGCTTCGGCGACAGCGACAGCCACTGCAGGCCGTCGCGCTGCGCGGCCTCTTCACTGACATCGTACTGCTGCTCCAGCAGCGCCGGGTTGATCAGCGCGGTCAGCGGGCTGTTCTGCTCTTCCTTGCCCTGCTCGCGCACGGTGGCCTGCTCCAGGTCCGGCTCGTACATCCAGACCTTCTTGCCGTCGGCCACGATCAGCTGTTCGTGCGGGCGCACGTATTCCCAGCGGAACAGGCGCGGCGCTGACAGGGCCACGCGGCCGCTGGTCGATTCCTTCACCTTGCCGCGGCTGTCGAACACCTGCTGGCTGAACTGGCCATCCAGGCCCTTCAGGCCACTGGTGAAGGTCTTCAGGTCATCGCGGGCGCCAGCCCAGGCGCTGCCGGCGGCGGCGCAGGCCACGGCCAGGGTGGTGGTGGCAAGGAAACGGCGGAAGCGGAAGTTCATGCGGGAATCCTGTGGGCGCGGGCGCCAGGAAAGGTGGTTGCCAGTGTGCCCAAATAAAGATGAATGGGCGATCAGGGCGACATTATGCCGCCCTGAACGTCCATCGGCGATTCAGCCGCCGGAGCCGGGCAGCTTGCCGTACAGCACCTGGCCACGGAAGCCACGACGCACTTCGCGGTACAGCGCGCGGAACGCCGGATAGTCCTGCGGCTGGCACAACGCCTCCGGGCCGCGCACCGCGTTCTGCTGCAGGCGGTGATGCACGATCACGTCCTGGCCCTCGCGGCTCCAGTCCACGCGATACTCGCCGGCGGCGTTGGTGAAACGCTGGCTGGCCGGGATGGCGATGATCGGCGCATTGACCGGGAACTGCAGGCGATAGGTTTCCTCGCGCAGGCTGGCATTGCAGTAGAACGGCGTCTCGTTGGCCGGCGCCGAGGCGGTGGCGTACAGGCCGCGCACCGATTCACCACCCGGCGGATCCGGCACGGCCATGCCGCCAGCCACACTGAAGTCGGCGTAATCCTTGGCCTGGAAGGCCATGCGGTAGCCGAACGGCCGGGTCAGGTCAACCGGCACGCCCTGGATCTGCAGCTGCCCTCGCCCGTCGAAACCGGACGCGGCCATGATCTGCTCTTCAGCGCGCGCACGGTTCTGCGCGTTGAGCTGGGAGAACTGCGCACGCATGCCGATCTCGGCGTTCTCGCCCAGCTTCGGGATCGTCTCGCCGCGCAGGTTGCCGTTGGCGTCGAAGGTGAAACGCACTTCCATGGAGGTGGCGTTGCGCTGCGGCGTGTTGGCCGGGGTGCGTGCCAGTGTGGCGTCGCGGGTGCGCATCACCGGTGCGCCGAGGTCGCCTTCCGGCAGCTGGCCGAAGCGCGCCCAGGCGGTGGTCGAATCCAGGTACAGATCGAACTCGGGGATGTAGGTGATGGCGTGGTTGAAGCGGCCCAGCACCGGAATCTTCGGCAGCGTCGGGCCACCGCCGGCACCGATCAGCACCGGCGAGCTGGCGATGCCCTTGGCCGCCAGCAGCGCCTCCAGGATCGTCACATGGTCCTTGCAGTCACCATAGTGGTTGTCGAGGATGCTCTGCGCGCTGTTCGGCTCCAGGCCACCATTGCCCAGGTACACCGCCACATAGCGGATGTTCTGCGCGACCCAGCGGTACAGCGCATCGGCCTGTTCGCGGCGGTCGCTGATGCCGGCGGTGATCTGGTCGGCCAGCGCCTGCAGTTCCGGCGTGACCTGCGCAGCCGGGCCGGCCTTGAGCTGGTAGGCGCGACCCATCTGCGACCAGTCACGATAGGTGCTGGCCATGATGTTGGGGCCGAACTCCCAGCCCGCCGCCGACCAGTTCTGTGCCGGCATGGCTTCGCGCCGCTGGTAGCGCCAGCGCCACTGTGCCTGGCCGTTCTTCACCGTCGGGCGATCGCTGCCCTGCACGCCGCGGCTGTCGACGAACATCGGCAGGTTGGCTGGCGCACTCAGGGTGACCTCGGCGTCCTCGTACTCGGTGAACACATTGAAGGTCTCCCACAGGCCGAAATAGCCCGGGAAGTACGGCGTGGCCTGGGTGCGGCGCACCTGGTAGAACAGGCGCGTGCCCGGCGCCAGGTTCGGGAACACGATCACCCGCACCTTGCGGTCGGCATACATCGCCGCCGAGGCGCTGGAATAGCTTTCCTGGGTGTAGATGCGGTCGGCCGGCACGTCGCGGCGCTGGCCGTCGGCGGTGATGGTGTAGGCGCCAAGCACTTCCAGCGTTTCCATCTTTTCGCTGTAGCTCAGCCGCACCTGGCTGAACTGCTCGACGGAGGCCTTGGTCTTGAGCAGGACTTCGTAGGTTTCGGTCTGCACATTGCCCGCATCCGGCCGCACCTGGTAATCGGCGCGGTAACGGACAATGCTGAAATTATTGCTGGCTTCGGTATCGCCGCTGGTGGAAGGCGGCGCCGTGGCGGGCGCGGAGGTGGCGGTTTCTGCCAGTGCCGGGCCGGCAGCCATCAGGGCTGCCAGCGCCAGTGCCAGCGCGCTTGGTACGGGGTGAAGCATGCGTCGGTTCCTTGGACGTCGTGGGGGATACGTCGGGCCTTACTTCGGCGGCGGCGGTGCCAGCACCGTGCGGTCGCCGTTGTGCTCGGGCGGGCTGACCACGCCGGCCGCTTCCATGGCCTCGATCAGTCGCGCTGCACGGTTGTAGCCGATCTTCAGCCGGCGCTGCACGCCGGAAATGGAAGCGCGGCGGGTCTCGGTGACCACCCGCAGCGCTTCGTCATACAACGGGTCGGACTCATCGCCGGCAGAGCTGTTCTCGGGCAGGCCGGTGGCACCGACGACCACGCCGTCGCCCATCGTCTGCACTTCGTCCAGCACGCCGTCGACATAGTCGGCCGGGCCCATCGCCTTGAGGTGTTCGACCACGCGGTGCACTTCCTCGTCGGAGACGAAGGCGCCGTGCACGCGCTCGGGCATGGCGGTACCCGGCGGCAGGTACAGCATGTCGCCGTGGCCCAGCAGGGTTTCCGCACCCGACTGGTCGAGGATGGTGCGCGAGTCGATCTTGGAGCTGACCTGGAAGGCGATGCGGGTCGGGATGTTGGCCTTGATCAGGCCGGTGATCACGTCCACCGACGGGCGCTGCGTGGCCAGGATCAGGTGGATGCCGGCCGCGCGCGCCTTCTGTGCCAGGCGCGCGATCAGTTCTTCCACCTTCTTGCCGACGATCATCATCATGTCGGCGAATTCGTCGATGAAGATGACGATGAACGGCAGCGTCTCCAGCGGACGCGGCGCCTCGCCCAGTTCCGGGTTCGGCTTGAACAGCGGGTCCATCAGCGGCTGGCCAGCGTCCTGCGCTTCCTTCACCTTCTTGTTGAAGCCGGCCAGGTTGCGCACGCCCACCGCGCTCATCAGCTTGTAGCGGCGCTCCATCTCGGCCACGCACCAGCGCAGGCCGTTGGCGGCCTCCTTCATGTCGGTGACCACCGGCGCCAGCAGGTGCGGGATGCCCTGGTAGACGCTCAGTTCGAGCATCTTCGGGTCGATCATCAGCATCCGCAGGTCTTTCGGCGAGGCCTTGAACAGCAGGCTCAGCACCATCGCATTGACCGCCACCGACTTGCCCGAACCGGTGGTACCGGCCACCAGCAGGTGCGGCATGCGCGCCAGGTCGGCCACGGTGGAGCGGCCGGCGATGTCCTTGCCCAACGCCAGGGTCAGCACGCTGGCCGACTTGTCGTATTCCTTCGAGCGCAGCAGCTCGGACAGGTAGATCATCTCGCGGGTGACGTTGGGAATTTCCAGGCCGATCACCGATTTGCCCGGAATCACGTCGACCACGCGCACCGACTTCACCGACAGGCCGCGCGCGATGTCCTTGTCCAGCGAACTGATCTGGCTGACCTTGATGCCCGGCGCAGGCTCGATCTCGAAACGGGTGATGACCGGGCCCGGGTTGGCGCCGACCACCTGGGCGTCGATGCGGAAGTCCTTCAGCTTGAACTCGATCTGCCGCGACAGCGCGTCCAGGGTTTCCTTGTCGTAGCCCACCGGCTGCGGCTTGGGGTCGTCCAGCAGGGCCAGCGGCGGCAGGTCCGAGCCGTCGCCGTTGACGCCACGGAACATCGGGATCTGCGTGTCGCGCTTGGCCCGGTCACTCTTCTCGATCACCGGCTCCGGGCGCGGCTCGATCTTCACCGGCTCGCGCTTGGCGCGTACCTCGGCATCGGCCTTGCGCACTTCCTGGCGCTCCTCGCGCATCACCCGGGTCTGCTGCCACTCGGTGACTTCTTCCTTCTTGCGCGCCAGCAACGGCGCCAGCGACATCACACCGCGACCGATCTTCTCCATCACCGTGAACCAGGACAGCCCGGTGGCCAGGGTGATCGAGGCCAGCAGCAGCACCAGCACGAACAGGTTCGCGCCCAGCGCGCCGAAGCCCACCGTGAGCGAATTGCCGACCAGCTTGCCGAGGATGCCGCCGGCGCTGGAGACGTCGCCACTGAACAGGCGCACATGCAGGAAGCCGGTGCCGGCGATCAGGAAACCGACCAGGCCGACCAGGCGCAGCGCCGGGTCCAGGTCGTTCTCGCCCTTGCTCTCGCGCTTGAGGCCAAACATGGCGATCCACGCCAGCGCGCCCAGCACCACCGGCAACAGGAAGGCGATGTAGCCGAAAAGCTGCAGCAGCACATCGGCGATCCAGGCCCCGGCGCGGCCACCGAGGTTGTGCACCGGCGCGACCACGCTGCCGGTATGCGACCAGCCCGGATCCGTGGCTGAATACGTGAAAAGACTGGCCGCCAGGTACAGCAGGGCCGGCGCGATCGCGATCAGGCCCAGATCGCGCCAGAGGCGCTGGCGGCGTGGATTGTCGGTCGTCGCCGCCGCGGCCGTGCGACGTGACGCCTTGCTGTCGTCGGACTTGGAGCGTTCGGGGACCTGCTTCGCCACCTTAGACCATACCTTTGGAATGCGCTGTTAGTGATTGATAATAAATGAGACGGCGTCAGTTTTCAGTTATGCGACATCTGACAGGGCAATCGGAGGGCCGGAACCACCGCTGGATGACGGCGTTCTGTTCATCGGCTTGAATCGCCCTGCCCCAGCCGCCACTCTATGACCAGCCACGGATGCTGCGCAAACATCGCCAGCGCCTTGTCCCATCTACCTTTTCGCGAGTCTACATGAGCACCAGCCTGCCCTCCCGCCACCAGCGCCTCGTCATCCTCGGTTCCGGCCCGGCCGGTTGGACCGCCGCCGTCTACGCCGCCCGCGCCAACCTGAAGCCGGTCGTCATCACCGGCCTGCAGCAGGGCGGCCAGCTGATGACCACCACCGAGGTGGACAACTGGCCGGGCGACGCCCACGGCCTGATGGGCCCGGACCTGATGGCGCGCATGCAGGCCCACGCCGAGCGCTTCGAGACCGAGGTCATCTTCGACCACATCCACACCGCCGATGTGTCGCAGCGCCCGTTCAAGCTGATCGGCGACAGCCACGAGTACACCTGCGATGCCCTGATCATCGCCACCGGCGCCACCGCCAAGTACCTGGGCATCCCGACCGAGGACGAGTTCAAGGGCCGCGGCGTGTCCGCCTGCGCCACCTGTGACGGCTTCTTCTACCGCGACCAGGACGTGGTCGTGGTCGGCGGCGGCAATACCGCCGTGGAAGAGGCGCTGTACCTGTCCAACATCGCCCGCAAGGTCTACCTGGTCCACCGCCGCGACACCCTGAAGGCGGAAAAGATCATGCAGGACAAGCTGTTCAAGAAGGTGGCCGAAGGCAAGATCGAGACCGTCTGGCACCACCAGGTGGAGGAAGTGCTGGGCAACGACGCCGGCGTGACCGGCGTGCGCGTGAAGTCCACCCTGGACGGCAGCACCCGCGACATTGACGCCCACGGCTTCTTCGTGGCCATCGGCCACCACCCGAACACCACCCTGTTCGACGGCCAGCTGGCGATGAACAACGGCTACCTGGAAATCCGTTCGGGCCTGGGCGGCAATGCCACCCAGACCTCGGTGGAAGGCGTGTTCGCCGCCGGCGACGTGGCCGACCAGCACTACCGCCAGGCGATCACCTCGGCCGGCTTCGGCTGCATGGCCGCTCTGGACGCCGAGCGCTACCTGGACGCGCAGGGCAAGGCCAGCTGAGTCGAGCCATGCTCGATCCAGACCAAAGGCCGGCGCGAAAGCGCCGGCCTTTGTGCTTTCAGTAGTGCCAGGCCATGCCCGGCAGACCGAAGCCTGCCCTCACGCTCGCACGCACGCCTGCGAGAACTCGACGGGTGTCGTGGCAACCCCATCCGCATCGCGCAGCACAACACTCCAGCGCGCGGCGCCTGGACTTGGGCCATTGCAGGCGAGATTGATGGTCAGCGGCTTGGCGGGGTCATCGAATGTCGTCGCCCAGGGCGTGCATGCGCCTGCCTCCGAACAGGATGCCAGCGAGAGCTCCACAGACAACGGATACTGAGGATTCCCGGCATAACCCAGTTCAACGTCCCGGGCCGCCTGAATCGGGACATCGATATCCGGGATCGGATGCAGGGCCAGCGGCTCGCACGTCTTTCCAGTTGCCCATAGCCGATAGCCCTTCTCCACGCCTTTCATCGACGCCGAGCGGAAGACGGGGTCCTGCAAGGCAGCCACATCGTCAGGATTGGAGTGGTAGGCGGTTTCGACGATCACCGAGGGCATCTTCCCAATGCGGTTCTCGCCGTGCCTGGCCGAGGTCGAACTCTCGCGAATCGGGAAATCCCGATAGCCCGGTTGCGCTCGGATGATTTCACGCATCCCACAGAGAATGCTATCCGCCAGCGCCTTGTCCTGCGGTTTGTCCTGATGATAGTAGACCTCGGTTCCACGCAGGCTGGCTGAATCGCTGCCATTGGTGTGCAGGCTCAGCATCACATCCACACCCAGATGGTTTGCGTAGTTGGGGCGAGCCCGTATGTCCTCTTCCTTTTCGCGAGCAGACTCTGGGCTGTTCGGAAACTCATTCCACATGTCGGTGCGTGCGGGGAAAAGCGCCTTGAGGTGGTAGCGGGATGACATGTGCTCCCATGGCTTCCCGGACTCCGGATGGAGTTCCGTGGAGCGGCTGCGTGCCCGGTGCACCGTCAAACCGCTACGTTGTTCGATCAATCCTTGCAGTTCGTCACCAAACAGTGGACTCAGCGTGTCTTCCTGGATGCCGAGAGGCGCTGGGCGCTGGAACTTCCATTCTCTGCTGGGATGCAAGCTGATGTAGCCATGGCTTGCTGACACCAAAGCTGATGTATGCGTCGACTTCTCTTTCTTCTTCGGCGGAACGGCCAGATCCTCGGGGTAGTATTCCTCAAGGGTTTTTCCGTCAAACAGGAAGTCAATATCATTCACATCCAGTCCCGACTTCTCGGCGTAGTACCTCAACGTAGACGCCATCGGAATCAGGAAGAGCTCGTCATAACCGCGATCCGGGCCGGGAAGGTATCCAGGCCCAAAGCTGATCACCATCGACCTTGCCTTCACATCCAGACGGATGCTGACGCTGATTTGTCGCAGCTCACCCCTGTCCTGCAAATGACGCGTCAGCTGGTTCGCAGCTTCACGCTCCAACAGCGCAACCGCCTCCGCGTAGGCACCTGGATCCTCAAGCACTTTTGCCGGCTGATCTCCAGAAGCCAACACGGGCGGCGCAAAGATCAGGCTGCACGCGACCGCGGCAGTTGCAAGCTTCAATCCCTTCATCGTTGATTTCTCCATGTGGTGGGATGCGCGCCGCTCATGCAGCGCCCCGCCACCCTGCCGCCCCGTGCGCCGGTGATTCCGCACCCAGCGCACACGGATGGAGATTTCAAACTTCCCTCACCCCCAACCGGAACAAACCAACCCAGCCCCGCCAACACCGTTCGCGATCCACCTGGCCTATCCTTGCCAACCATGTCCTCAGCCCGCTTCCTCGACTCCCTGCAGTCCATTCCCGCCACCGACTGGGATGCCCTGCACGACGGCCAGAACCCGTTCGTCAGCCATGCCTTCCTTTCCGGGCTTGAACAGCACGGTTGCCTGCGCGAGGACTGGGGCTGGCAGCCCCGGCACTTCACGCTGTGGGAGGGTGACACCTTGGTCGGCGCCATTCCGGGCTACCTGAAGACCAATTCGCACGGCGAATTCGTGTTCGACCATGCCTGGGCCAACGCGTATGCCCGTCATGGCCGCGACTACTATCCGAAGTGGCTGGGCGCGGTGCCGTACTCGCCGGTCACCGGCCCGCGCCTATTGGCCCGTCACGATTCAGAGCGCACCGCATTGCTGTCGGCGTTGCGTGCTGCGCTGCCGGCACTGGACGTGTCGTCGGCCCATATCAACTTCCACACCGCAGCGGACGAAGCGCTGTTCGGCGAGGACTGGCTGCTGCGCGAGGACGTGCAGTTCCAGTGGCAGAACCCGGGTGACTGGGCGACCTTCGATCAGTTCCTCGGTGCGATGGACCACAAGCACCGCAAGAACATCCGCCAGGAACGTGCCAAGGTCACCCGCCAGGGCATCACGTTCCGCGTGGTGCATGGCGACGAGGCCAGCCGCGCCGACCTGCAGGCCATGTACCGCTTCTACCTGCAGACGTTCCTCGAATACGGCAATGCCCCGGCGCTGACCGAGGCCTTCCTGCGCCATCTGGCCATTTCATTGGGGCGCGGGCTGGTGCTGTTCCTGGCCGAGCAGGAGGGCCAGCCGATTGCCGGTGCACTTTGCCTGCGTGGCGGTGACACGCTGTATGGCCGCTACTGGGGTGGCGCCACCCTGCCCGGCCTGCACTTCGAGGCCTGCTATTACCAGGGCATCGAGTACTGCCTGCGCGAAGGGCTGACCCGTTTCGAGCCCGGCGCGCAGGGCGAGCACAAGCTGGCGCGCGGATTCCTGCCTGCACTGGTGCGCAGCCGGCACTGGGTAGCCGACCCGGAGTTCGCCGAGGCACTGCAGCAGTGGTGCCGGCAGGAGCGGCGCGATGTGCGGCGTTACCAGCAGGAGCTGCAGGGGCATGGGCCGTTCCGCGCAGAGCCGTAGCGGAAAAGCGTGCCAACCAAGGTTGGCACCTACCAGGGCATCTGACCGAGGCAGGATTGGCACCCACCAGGGCATTGGGCGGGGGCGAGGTTGGCACCGCCCAGGGCGCTGGGCCAACCAAGGTTGGCGTCTACCAGCGCGATGGCGCGCGTACTGCGCTCAGGTGCACTGCCAGAAATGCCCACTCACCCGGCAGGTCGCGCACCAGAACGTATAGAGCATGCCGCCACTGCCCCACAGCAGCGTGCCCTCGCCCGTGGTCGGCAGCGTCGAATCCAGCTGCATCACGAACGGCATCTCCTCGCCGCAATCGATGCACGCCGGGTACCAGGCGCTTTGAACCCAGCTCGGCGCACCGCCCACGCGCGACAGGTTCTGCCGATGGTTGGACTGCCCCCAGTCCTGTTGCTGCCAGCGCACGCTTTCCAGGGCCACAAGACCCACCTCGGCCTGCATCAGGTCGCCGCTGTCGGTGGGCGTGTTCGGCACCTCGCGGTACTGGCTGGGATGGCAGTTGGGCAGACCGCCGGCATCGTGGCGATAGAAGCGCACCGGCGGCTCCTCCCAGCCGCAGCAGTCCAGGCAGAGCCCCAGCGTAACCTCGCCACCCGCGCCGGCCTGCAGTGCGGCAGCATCGGTCTGCAGCAGGCGCTGCAGCGGTGCGTGACAACCACCGCACTGCGCGTCCAACAGCCCACCCATGCGCCCCGTGTGATGCACCTGTCCGCCATTCCAGGTCGGATGCAGGCGCCAGATGCGCTTGCGCCAGCTTGGCTCGTCGGCCAACTGCGCGCGGTGCTGCTCCCGGCCGAAGCGGATGTGCAACGGCCTCTCGCCGTGCAGGCGACGCGGCTGCGGACCGTTGGCCACGCCAGCCCAGTGCGCCCAGACCTCGGCATCCAGCCGGCCCCAGTCGACGAGGTAGCCCCGGGCAACGGCGTAGGTTTCGGGCTGAGCAGCAAGCAGCAGTGCCCTCGCGCGCGCCATCTCCCGATCATCCCCGGCCTCGGCCAGCCTCTGCGCCCAGTGCGCAGCGGTCGCGGCGGGCAGGCCCTGCCAGACCTGCGAGGCCAACTGCACCTCATCCTCGTGGGCCACCACCAGCAACGCCTCCCAATCTTCCTGCAGCACCTGCGGCGCCTGGTAGCTGGCGAACTCCATTACGCTGGCCAGCAGCTCGCCTCGCTCGCCCTCGCGATAGCGGCGCCATGCATCGGCCGCGACCGCGGGCACCGCCTCGTCCGGCAACAGGTCCAGCGCCATGTCGAGGAAGGCCGAGCCGGGCGAGCGTCGCGCCACGGCCTGCAGCATCAACTCACCCAGCTGGCGCGGATGCTCGGCGGCCAGCGACAGCAGCATGCCCTGGCTGTCGTTGCGCGTGCGCGGGGTGTCATGCAGGTCGAGGATGGCTGAGATCGGGTCGCTCATTCGCAGGCTCCTTGCCGGTGAAGCGTGATGGTGCCAGACATCACCCATCACCACGGCGAATACAATGGCAGCATGACCCGCCAGCTGCCCTGGCGCCTGGCCGACGCGCCGGACGCCCCCTTCCCGCCGGCCGAGACCGCACTGCGCCAGCCCGACGGCCTGCTGGCAGTGGGCGGCGATCTGCATCCGGCACGCCTGCTCAATGCCTACGCCGGCGGCATCTTTCCATGGTTCAGCGAGGGCGAGCCGATCCTGTGGTGGTCGCCCGACCCGCGCATGGTGTTCCGTACCGATGGCGTGCATCTGTCCAGCCGCTTCCGGCGCCAGTTGCGCGGCAGCACATGGGAGGTCACCGCCGATACTGCCTTCAGCCGGGTGATGCGCGCCTGTGCGGCGGCACCTCGCCCTGGCCAGGACGGCACCTGGATCAGCCCCGACATGGTCGAGGCCTACAGCCAGTTGCACGACCTCGGCTTTGCCCATTCCTTCGAGGTCTGGGACCGGCAGACGCTGGTCGGCGGCATCTACGGGGTGGCGATCGGAACGATGTTCTTCGGCGAGAGCATGTTCAGTGGCGCCAGCGGCGGCTCCAAGATCGCCCTGGCCGCGCTGGCATCCACGCTTCACGGCTGGGGCTGGGCGCTGATCGATGCCCAGGTGGAGAATCCGCACCTGCTGCGGATGGGCGCCGAACACCTGCCGCGCGCGGCGTTTCTGGAGCACGTCCGCCACGCGGTGCGCCATGACGGCCGTGAAGGCCCGTGGACACAGGCGGTCGGACGCTTGCCGGCACGGCGTTTGGCCGGGGGTTAACACAAACTTTGCAAGCTGGGCCCGTCACGCGTAAAATACCGCGCCTTAGGCCCAGCGTGGCCGTTTTCTGAACCGCACAGGACTACATGTCGAAAGACGATTCCATCGAGTTCGAGGGCACCGTCAGCGAGACGCTGCCGAACACCACTTTCCGCGTTCGTCTGGAAAATGGGCACGAAATCATCGCCCACATCTCCGGCCGCATGCGCAAGAACTACATCCGCATCCTCACCGGTGACCGGGTCAAGGTTGAAATGACCCCGTACGACCTGACCAAGGGTCGTATCACCTACCGCATGAAGTAAGCGGTCGGCGCGCTGCGCCACTTCGACAAGGCCAGCCCTGGTTGCTGGCCTTTTGTCATGCCTGCAATCCGGCCCTGCCGGAGGTCATCGTGACCGAACTCACCGTGACGTCGGTCAGCCCTGCTTGCGGCAGATTCGCCCCTGCACGCATGGCGGCATCGTGAGACCCGATCCAGTCCGGATCGCCATCCCCCTGCCCCGCCATGAACATGCTCCCGCTGACCGCTCTGCTCGTCGCCGTTGCCGCGTCCGCCAGCGCACCGCCTGCGCGCGCCGCCGATACCCCCTCCACCACCAGCGACTGCGTCCAGCTGGGCAGCGACCAGCAGATCGTGCGCGCCGGCGTCTCGCGCAACATCCTGCTGCGCAATGGCCAGGACCACTATGTCGTGCACTTCCAGAACGACTGCTCCACTGCGGGCTATTCGCGGAAGCTGAGCTTCTTTACGGAGGGCCAGCCGGGCCTGCTGTGCGACGCTGGCCGCAGCCAGCTGCGCACCGACTCCGACCATTGCAGGGTGGCGCAGATCGAACCGATCGACGCGGCCACCTTCAACAAGAAGGCCCGCCAGCGCAGCCACTGACAGCGCATATGACAAGGGCGGCCGAAGCCGCCCTTGTCATTTCAGGTCCACCGGGCCGGGCCCGGCGTCAGCTCACTCCACGGTGACCGGCAGCAGGCGCTCCGGCTCGGCCTGGGTCTCGACCACCAGTTCGTCGTCGCGGACATCGATGTTCACCTTGCCACCGTTGACCAGCTTGCCGAACAGCAGCTCGTCGGCCAGCGGACGCTTGATCTTGTCCTGGATCACGCGGGCCATCGGGCGCGCACCCATCAGCGGGTCGAAGCCGTGGTGGGCCAGCCAGTCGCGCGCGGTCGGGGTGGCCGACAGGCTGACGTGCTTGTCCTGCAGCAGCATCTCCAGCTCGATCAGGAACTTGTCGACCACGCGCAGGATGTGCTCGAAGCCCAGCGCCTGGAACTGCACCACCGCGTCGAGGCGGTTGCGGAATTCCGGGGTGAAGCTGCGGCGGATGGTCTCCATCGCGTCGGTGGCGTGGTCCTGCTTGGTGAAGCCGATCGAGCGCCGCGAGGCCTGCGCCGCGCCGGCATTGGTGGTCATCACCAGCACCACGTTCTTGAAGTTGGCCTCACGACCGTTGGTATCGGTCAGCACGCCGCGGTCCATCACCTGCAACAGGATGTTGAAGATGTCCGGGTGCGCCTTCTCGATTTCGTCCAGCAGCAGCACGCAGTGCGGCGTCTTGACGATCTTCTCGGTCAGCAGGCCGCCCTGGTCGAAGCCAACGTAGCCCGGAGGCGCACCGATCAGGCGGCTGATCGAATGCGGCTCCATGTACTCGGACATGTCGAAGCGGACCAGCTCGATGCCCAGCTGCAGCGCCAGCTGCTTGGTCACCTCGGTCTTGCCGACACCGGTCGGGCCGGCGAACAGGAAGTTGCCGATCGGCTTTTCCGGATTGCCCAGGCCGGAGCGTGCCAGCTTGATCGCAGAGGACAGCGTCTCGATGGCCGGGTCCTGGCCGAAGATCACCATCTTCAGGTTGCGCTCCAGGTGCTGCAGCACATCCTTGTCGGTGGCGCTGACCTGCTTGGTCGGGATGCGCGCCATCTTGGCGACGATCGCCTCCACTTCCTCGACGTCGATCAGCTCCTTGCGCTGGCCTTCCGGCAGCAGGCGCTGGCGGGCACCCGCCTCGTCGATCACGTCGATGGCCTTGTCCGGCAGCAGGCGGTCGCCGATGTGCTTCACCGACAGGTCCACGGCAGCCTGCAGCGCCTCGTCGGAATAGGTCACGCCGTGGTGCAGTTCGTACTTGGACTTCAGGCCCTGCAGGATCTCGTAGGTCTCGCCGACAGTCGGCTCGACGATGTCGATCTTCTGGAAGCGGCGGGCCAGCGCCCGATCCTTCTCGAAGATTCCACGGTATTCCTGGAAGGTGGTCGAGCCGATGCAGCGCAGCTCACCGGAGGCCAGCGCCGGCTTGATCAGGTTGGAGGCATCCATGGTGCCTCCCGACGCCGAACCGGCACCGATGATGGTGTGGATCTCGTCGATGAACAGCACCGCATTGGGCACCTTCTTCAGCGCGGTCAGCACGCTCTTCAGGCGCTTCTCGAAGTCGCCACGGTACTTGGTGCCAGCCACCAGCGCGCCCAGGTCGAGCGAATAGATCACCGCGTCGGCCAGCACGTCGGGCACCGAGCCCTCGACGATGCGGCGGGCCAGGCCCTCGGCAATCGCGGTCTTGCCCACGCCGGCCTCACCCACGTACAGCGGGTTGTTCTTGCGGCGGCGGCACAGGACCTGGATGGTGCGCTCGATCTCATCGGCACGGCCGACCAGCGGGTCGATGCGACCGGCCCGGGCCTGTTCGTTGAGGTTGCTGGCGAACTCGGTCAGGGCATCGCCCTTCGGCTCACCCTCCCCGCCTTCCATGCGGCTCTCGCCCTCGGAGGAAGAGGACGGCTGCTCGCCCTCCTCACCCAGCTTGGCGATGCCGTGGGACAGGTAATTGACCACGTCCAGCCGGGTCACGTCCTGCTGGTTGAGGTAATAGACGGCGTGCGAGTCCTTTTCGCCGAAGATGGCGACCAGCACGTTGGCGCCGGTGACCTCCTTCTTGCCCGAGGACTGCACGTGGTACACGGCCCGCTGCAGCACGCGCTGGAAGCCCAGGGTCGGCTGGGTATCGCGGCCGTCATCTTCGGCCAGGCGGGACACGGAAGCCTCGATGGCCTGCTCCAGCTCCTGGCGCAGGCGTTCGGCGTCGGCACCACAGGCCTTCAGTACGGCCTGGGCGGACGGGTTGTCGAGCAGTGCCAACAGCAGGTGTTCGACCGTCATGAACTCATGCCGGGCCTCACGGGCGCGCTTGTAGCACTGGCCGATGGTGTGTTCGAGGTCTTTGCTGAACATGGATTACTCCGGCGGCAGATGGGGACAATATGCGGCCTGACTACGCGATTTCCATCACCCTAGCGGATTGCTGCGTTCAGATGGCGTTAGCAGTGCGAATCGCTTGATCTTCATTCACTCCAGGACAGCCCACCCAGCATGAGCGAACCCTACCTGAGCCGCTGGCGATTGCGGCGTGATGGCCCGGCCATCGAAACGCCCCGGGCCCAGCTCTGGCCGGTGCTGACCGCCGCCGGCGAACCGGCGATGCTGAAGGTCAGCAGCGAAACCGAAGAGCAGAACAGCCATCGCCTGCTGCGCTGGTGGGACGGTGACGGCGCCGCCCGCCTGCTGGCCCGCGAGGGACCGGCGATCCTGATCGAGCGTGCCGGCGGCGACTCGCTGCGGCAACGTTCGATCGACGGCGATGATGACGCCTGCATCACCCTCCTGTGCCAGGTCCTGCAGCGGCTGCACCGGCCACGGAGCGCGCCGCCAGACGACCTGGTCTGCCTGCGTAGATGGTTCGTCGACCTGCTGCAGCCAAGGGCGGCGCTGCCACCACTGCTGGAACAGTGCAGATCGCTGGCGGAAGGCCTGCTGCAGGACGAGCGCGAGATCCGGCCGCTGCACGGCGACCTGCATCACGACAACGTGCTGGATTTCGGCGCGCGTGGCTGGCTGGCGATCGACCCGAAGCGGCTGCTGGGCGACCGCGCGTTCGACTACACGACGATGTTCAGCAATCCGGACCTGTGCGGCCCCGGCATCCATGTGGCCACCCGGCCCGAGCGGTTTGCCGCCCGGCTGGAACAGGTGAGCGCACTGGCCGGCCTGGAGCGCACGCGCCTGCTGCGCTGGATCGCGGCCAGCATGGCGCTGTCGGCAGTGTGGTTCAGGGATGACGGCGACCCGGCCGACGTGGACGAGGCGGTAGCGCGGATGGCGCTGGAGGCGCTGGCGGAGGCGTGAGCCAGCGTTCTGGTAGATGCCCACCTTGGTGGGCACGGCCGCCCGGGATCGATACAGGCCTCATGCCCTGGTAGGTGCCCACCTTGGTGGGCACACCCGGCCGGTGCCGATACGCCCGGGCAGAAAGCAGTCGAGCATGGCTCGACTCTACAGATTTCCGCTTGGAAGGTGCCCACCTTGGTGGACACGCCCATCCGGGAACGATGCGCCTGGACGAAATTCGGCAGCCGCTCAGGCCTTTTCCATCGTGCACAGCAGCGGGTGCTGGTTCATCCGCGAGTACTCGTTGACCTGGGCGACCTTGGTCTCGGCCACTTCGCGGGTGAACACCCCGCAGACGCCGCGGCCGCGGGTATGGACGTGCAGCATCACCTGCGTGGCCTTGTCCAGGTCCATGCTGAAGAACTGCTGCAGCACATCCACCACGAAATCCATCGGGGTGTAGTCGTCGTTGAGCAGCATCACCTGGTAGAACGGCGGCGGCGCCACTTCCGGGCGCGCGGGCTCCACGGCAACGCCGTGCTCGTGCTGGGAATCGGGGGAGGACTCATGGGGCATCCACCCATTATAGAGGCAGCGCCGGGCCTGCGTCGGCCTGCCGCAGATTGGACGGCACGCACGCCCACCGTCACAATTGCACCTTCTTTCAACGTTGCTTCACAGGATCTTCATGAAAAGGACCCTTCTCCCCGCCCTGCTGATCGCCCTGACCGCTGCCGGCTCTGCCGCCGCCGCGACCAGCGCCGACAAGTCCGTGGCCCGCCATCTGGACAAGCTGGGCTACACCTACGAAGTCGACGAGGATGGCGACTACCGCATGGTCTTCGACGTCGAGGGTGACCGCACCCAGATGGTCTACGTGCGCTCGGCGGTGGAAGATTTCGGCAGCCACAACATCCGCGAGATCTGGTCGCCGGCCTACAGCGCCAAGACCAAGCAGTTCCCGGTGGCCGTAGCCAACCGCCTGCTCGAAGATTCGCAGGACGCCAAGATGGGGGGCTGGGTAAAGCAGGACACCACCGCCATGTTCGTGGTGAAGATCGACGCCGATGCCACTGCCGACCAGCTCAGCGACGCCATCGATGCGGCCATCCGCACCGCCGACGCGATGGAGCTGGAACTGACCAAGAAGGACGAGTTCTGAGTTGAACGCCACGCCGGAACCGCGCTGGGCACCGCACGCCACCGTCGCCACGGTGGTGGTCGACGGCGGCCGCGTGCTGCTGGTCGAGGAGACCATCGACGGCCGCCAGGTGCTGAACCAGCCGGCTGGCCACCTCGAGCCGGGCGAAAGCCTGGCCGAGGCGGCCCTGCGCGAGACCCGCGAGGAAACCGGCTGGACCGTGCAGCTGACCCATTTCATCGGCTGCTACCAGTGGACCGCCGGCGACGGCACTGCCTTCCTGCGCTTCTGCTACGCGGCGCGCCCGGTCTCGCATGACCCGGCGCAGCCGCTGGACACCGGCATCGACCGCGCGCTGTGGCTGACCCCGGCCGAGCTGCAGGCCGCCGGCGAGCGCCAGCGCAGCCCGCTGGTCTGGCAGGTGGTGGCTGATTACCTGGGTGGCCAGCGCCATCCGCTTTCGCTGGTCCGGGAGGTCGCATGAGCACTCCGCGTGTAATGGTGGGCGTCTCCGGTGGCGTCGATTCCTCGGTCGCCGCCTGGCGCCTGGTACAGCAGGGCGAGGCCGTGGCCGGCCTGTTCATGCAGAACTGGGCGGACGACGGCAGCGGTGACTGCCGCGCCGAGGATGATCGCCGCGATGCGGTGGCCGTCTGCGGCCTGCTGGGCATCCCGTTCCACTTCCGCGACTTCTCCAGCGAGTACTGGCAGGGCGTGTTCGAGCACTTCCTGGCCGAGTACGCGTCCGGCCGCACCCCGAACCCGGACGTGCTGTGCAACCGCGAAGTGAAGTTCAAGCACTTCCTGGATGCCGCCCGCGAGCTGGGCGCCGAGCGCATCGCCACCGGCCACTATGCGCGGGTGACCCAGCGCGGCCACCAGTGGCTGCTCTTGCGCGCCGCCGACCGCTCCAAGGACCAGAGCTACTTCCTGCACCAGCTGGGCCAGGAACAGCTGGCAGCCACCCTCTTCCCGATCGGCGACCTGGAAAAGACCGACCTGCGCCGGATCGCACGCGACGTCGGCCTGCCGACCCACGCCAAGAAGGATTCCACCGGCATCTGTTTCATCGGTGAGCGGGATTTCCGCGAGTTCCTCGGCCGCTACCTGCCGGCCAAGCCGGGCCAGATCCTCGACCCGGCCGACGGCAGCGTGATTGCCGAGCATCCGGGCGTGTTCTATTTCACTCTGGGCCAGCGCGAGGGTCTGAACATCGGCGGCGTGCGTGGCCGTCCGGCCGCGCCGTGGTACGTGGTCGGCAAGGATGTGGCCAGCAACGTGCTGTACGTGGACCAGGACCGCGACAGCCCATGGATGCTGTCCGAGCGCCTGCGTTCGGAAACCGCGCACTGGATCGCCGGCTCACCGCCGGCACGGCGCTTCGAATGCACCGCCCAGACCCGCTACCGCCAGCCCGACGAGCCGTGTACGGTCGAGGTGCTGGACGACGGCAGCGTGCTGGTCACCTTTGCGCGCCCGCAGCGCGCCGTTACCCCTGGTCAATCGCTGGTGCTGTATGACGGTGATGTGTGCCTGGGCGGCGCGGTGATCGCCGCCACCGATGCGCCGCTGGAACAGCGCCTGCGCACCACCCCTTCCCCTTTTGAGGTAATCGCTGCATGAGTTTCACTGTCGACGACCGCGTCCTGGCTTTGGCCGGCATTGCCCAGGCCCTGCAGCAGGTACGCCGCATCGCCGATACCGGCCATTCCGACGCCGCCGCCGTGCGCACCGCCGTGGACAGCGTGTTCCGCGTCGATGCGTCCTCGCCGCAGGAGGTGTTCGGTGACCGCCATGCACTGAAGGCTGGGCTGCGCCTGCTGCACAACTACTTCCGCAGCCAGGGCCAGGACCCGATCCTGCCCAAGCTGGCCCTGTCGGTGCTGCAGCTGGAGCGCCGCTTCGTGCAGGACGGGGCGACCGTGAACAAGGTCGCCTCGGGCATCGAGCGCGCCCAGCGCCAGGCCGTCGAGCTGGGCGACAGTGGCCACCCGGACGTGCTGGCCAACCTGGGCGGCCTGTATGCCGACACCATCAGCCACCTGAAGCCGCGGGTGATGGTGCAGGGCAACCCGCACTACCTGGGCCAGGCCGGCGTGGTCGCCGAGATCCGCGCCCTGCTGCTGGCCGCGGTGCGTTCGGCGGTGCTGTGGCGCCAGCTGGGCGGCAGCTACTGGGACTTCCTGTTCAGCCGCAAGGCGATGATCGAGGCCGTGGACCGCCAGCTGGCGTGAGGGCGTGGGGTCAGAGCCCTTTTCCGTGGAAAAGGGATCCGACCCCGTCGCTGCCTGCCCAAGGGGTCGAATCCCTTTCCGGCACGGGAAGGGCTCTGACCCCCAAGCCGCCAAGGCGCCGGAAAACCGGCGCATTCAGAATGCACTTCGAGGCACATCGACGTTAAAGAGAAAGGGGGTACGGCCGATACATCCTCCGTGCACCTCCCGAGAACGTCCATGTACTCACGCATTTTCATCCGTCTGGCCGCCCCCCTGGCTCTGACCCTGCTGCTCCCCTTCGCCATCGGTTTCGAATGGCCGGCCGCCCTGCGCTGGGCGATCCTGACCACGATGACGCTGAGCTGGCTCGGCTTTGCGTGGTGGACCACCCGCGCCCAGGCGCATCGCTCCCCGGAACATGCCCGTGTCCTGCGTGAGCAGGACCAGCTGCTGACCGAACTGCGCAGCTTCGTCGGCAACGAGATCGACGGCTCGCGCGGCGAAGTGGAACGCGCCCGTGACCTGATCCGCCAGGCAGTGTCCAGCCTGGGCGGCAGCTTCGATGCGATGAACCGCAAGTCGCGCCAGCAGAGCCAGGCCCTGTCGCGCATCGTCGACCGCGCCGGTGATGAGGGCAATGCCGGCCTCGACGTTGCCCGTTTCGCCCAGCACGCCAGCCACCGCATGGAGCAGCTGGTGGAAGCGCTGGAACAGGTCAGCGGCCAGAGCAGCACCACGGTGCAGCACATCGACCAGATGGCACAGCACCTGGACGGCATCTTCGCGTTGCTGGAAGACGTCAAGTCGATCGCTGACCAGACCAACCTGCTGGCACTGAACGCCGCCATCGAAGCCGCGCGTGCCGGTGAAGCCGGTCGTGGCTTCGCGGTGGTGGCCGACGAAGTGCGCAACCTGTCCGAGCGCTCGACCACCTTCAACGAGCAGATCCGCAAGCTGGCGCACAGCTCCAAGGACGCCATCGCCAAGGTGCGCGAGACGGTCTCGCACATGGCCTCGCGTGACATGGACCGCTCCCGCGAAGCGCGCCAGGAAGCAGCGGCAATGCTCGACAACGTCGCGCAGATCAACGCCTCGCTGGGCGATGGCATGCGCGAAGTCTCCGAGTGCGCCCGTTCGATCGACGGCAGCGTGGCCGAAGCCGTGCGCGCCCTGCAGTTCGAAGACATCGCCACCCAGGCGCTGGGCGGCGTGCACACCCACCTGGACCGCCTGACTGCGATCAACCGCGAAGCGGTGGCCCTGCAGGAACTGCTGCACCGCAATGGTGGCGTGTTCGACGAAGAGATCGCCACTGCCCTGCAGCGCACCGGCAGCCGCCTGCGCGAACTGCGCAGTGAGTGGGAGCGCCCGCCGCACAAGCCGGTCGCCCAGCAGACCATGGGTGCTGGCACGGTCGAGCTGTTCTGATCCTGATGTCCGCTGCCGTTGCCGGCAGCCCGCAAGGCCCCGGTTCGTCCGGGGCCTTTGCCTGTAACCTGCCGTTGGATGCATCCTGTACGCGCACCATGACCCTGATCCGCGCCCTGCCCTCCCTCGCCGACACCGAGCGCCCGCGCAACGCGAGCGTGCGTGAGCAGCTGCAGCAGCTGGAAGAGGTGGCACGCGAGGAGATCCGCGAACTGCAGCAGCTGGCCGATGCGCGGCCTGCCCCGTCGCGGGCGGACGACGCGCTGCTGGGTCTGGCGTGGGACCTGGGCCTGGACGGCAACTCCCTGTAGATCCACGCCATGCGTGGATGGCCTTCACCACCACCCGCTCCAAACCCATGGCATGATCCGCCCATGCCCCCTACGGCTGGACACGGAGTGTCGTCGCATGAGCACCACGTTCATGACCTGGCTGGGATTTGCTGCGATGGTGCTCATCGCGGTCACCTTTACCTGGCGTCCCGCCTACGCCACATTGCGGCCACCCCGGCATCGACCTGTCGCGTTCCTGTTCGGCAGCCTGCTCTTCCTGCTGATGGCCTTTCTATGCGCCTGGATGGCGGCAAGTGCGCTTAATACCGGGCATGTCCATCTAAGCCATCACCGCGCCGGCACCATTGACGTATGGCGGGAGATCGAGCCGGTGACGTATTGGCTGATCATCGTGGCGGCGTATGTGTTCGGACTGCTGATCGCCAGCTATTCGATCGCAGGCATCGCATTGATGAAGCGGTAGATCCACGACTTGCGGGATGGCGTTCATCTGCCGGTGTGGCACCTGGATCTCGCTGCGACATCCACGCATGGCGTGGATGTCGCAGCGTGGCGTAATCGCTGTGGCATGATGCCCCGGTCCCGCTCATGGAAGACCGATGGCCATCGCCCTGATCGCAGTACTTTTGATCGAGACCATCCTTCTGATGGCTTGGGTGGCCGGCTATTTCAGCTGGGGCATCACCCTGTTCAACGAACGCATCGCGGCGCCGCCGGCCATGCAGGCACGGCTCTCGTTGGGCAGCCTGGAACGTGACCTGCCGCAGGACAAATGGCTGCGCCTGGCCTTCCATGCGCTGCCCGACGGCAGCATGGCATTCCGCGAGAGCTTTGCGCCGAGCTTCGGCCTGCGCTACTTCCCGGTGATGCGTGGACGCATCGTACTCAACGCGCGACGGCACGAAGTGCGGGTGATCGGCCTGTGCAGCTGGTTCGTGGCGATCCTGTCGCTGCTGCTGCTGCCGCTGGTGGCGATGCGCCCGATGGTGGCGCCCATGCTGCTCGTGCTGCCGTTGTTCCTGGCCAGCTATCTGGTCCAGAAGCGCCGCTATGCGGCCATCGTCGAGGCGCTGCGCATGCAGTTGAAGACAGAATTTCCGAAGTAGATCCACGCCATGCGTGGATGATCGCGAGGTGCCGGCATCCGTGCCGACCAACGGTCGGCACCCACCAGAGCAGGTGCCTGTATCTGAAGTAGATCCACGCCATGCGTGGATGATCGCGAGGTGCCGGCATCCGTGCCGACCAACGGTCGGCACCCACCAGAGCAGGTGCCTGTATCTGAAGTAGATCCACGCCATGCGTGGATGATCGCGAGCGCGGGCATCAGTGCCGACCAACGGTCGGCACCCACCGGAGTCGGCACCCACCAGAGCCGGGCTACACCAGCGTCCGGCTGTCAGCGCACCAGTACGGCTTCGCCGCTGGCGTCGGTACGCATCGGTGCCGGGTGCTGCTGGCGCAGCCATTGCGCCAGGTCGCGCGGGCTGAGCGGGCGCGAGTACAGGTAGCCCTGGATCTCGTCGCAGCCCTGGCGGCGCAGCATGTCTTCTTCCTGGTGCGTCTCCACGCCCTCGGCCACCACCTTCATGCCCAGCGCGTGGCCCAGGTGCACGATGGCCTGGGTGACTTCGGCCGTGCCAGAGTCATGCAGCATGCCCTGCACGAAACTGCGGTCGATCTTCAGGCGCCCCACCGGGAATCGATTGAGGTAATTGAGGTTCGAGAAGCCGGTACCGAAGTCGTCCACCGCCAGCGGTACGCCATGCCGTTCCAGCACATCGAAGCAATGGCGCAGGATGTCGGTGTCACGGATCAGCGCCGACTCGGTCAGCTCCAGCTCCAACCGCTGCGGCGGCCAGCCGTGGGCATGGCAGATCTCGATCACGCGTTCGGCGAAACCGCGATCACGCAGCTGCACCGCCGATACATTGACCGCGATGCGGTCGAAGCGCAGTCCAGCGCGGTCCCACGCAGTCGCCTGGCGGCAGGCTTCATTCAGCACCCAGTCGCCGATGCGCACGATCTCACCGCACTTCTCGGCAATCGGTATGAACTCGGCCGGGCTGCAGTAGCCGATGCCGGGCCGGTGCCAGCGCAGCAGGGCTTCGATCGCTGGCGGCTCGCCCTGGTGCGCATGCAACAGCGGCTGGTAGGCCAGGCTGAACTCTTCGCGCTCGATCGCACCGTGCAGCGCGTGCTCAAGTTCCAGCTTGCGCTGGATGCGGGCCAGTGCGTCCTGGCTGTAGTACTGATACGTGTTGCGCCCGGCTTCCTTGGCCGCATACATCGCGGCGTCGGCGGCGCGCAGCAGTGAATCGAAATCGGTCTGGGCATCGCCCAGCATCGCGATGCCGACGCTGGCGCCGACCTTCAACGTAGTCTCGCCTCGGCGCAGCGGCTCGGCCAGCGAGGCAATCAGCTTGCGGGCGACATGACCCGCATCTTCAGGCTCGGCCAGGTCGCGCAGCACGACGATGAACTCGTCGCCACTGAAGCGGCCGAACAGGTCGTTGTTGCGCAGGTTCTGGTGCAGGCGGGTGGCCGCGGCCTTCAGCAGCGCATCGCCGGTGGCGTGACCGAAGCTGTCGTTGATGGTCTTGAAGCCGTCCAGGTCGATGAACAGCATCGCCAGCGAGGTACCGCGGTCGCGCGCTTCCTCGATGGCTTCGGCGGTCTGTTCGCCGAGCAGCACACGATTGGGCAGGCCGGTCAGCAGGTCGTAGTGGGCCAGCAGCTCGATGCGCTCGTTGGCCTCGCGCTCGCGGGTGATGTCACGGAACAGCACCACGAAGCGCGGCGGCAGGCCATCACGACGATCCAGCTCGATCAGCACCTGCACCCAGACACGCAGGCCGGACTGGCGGTAGAAGCACAGGTCCAGCTGCTCGGGCAGGCCGCCGCCGGCGATGCGGACCAGCGCTGCTTCGAACGCATCGCGTGAGTCTTCGGTATACAGCGCCATCGCCTGATCGAGGGTGATCGGCTCTTTGCGCAGGCCGTGGATGCGATAGCACTCCTCGGTCCACTGCATGTGCCGGGTCTGTACCTCGATCTCGCAGCCGCCGATGCGGCCCAGCGCGGAAACGCGGTTGAGCAGCTCGGTGCGCCAGCGGATCAACGCGTCGGTCTGGTGCTGCTCGGTGATGTTCTGCACCTGGCCGAGCAGGCGCTTGGGTTGCCCGTCCATGTCCAGCAGCGGCTGCATCCACAGGCGCAGATGCTGCGAAGGTTCATGGCCGCGGGTCAGCTCCAGCTCGAGATTGGCGGCCCGGCCGTCACGCCACAGGCGCCGCCATGCCGCGCGCAGCACTCCTCGGGAACGCGGGTGCAGCTGCTTCAGCCAGCGTCGCTGGCCGGGCACGGCGCCCTGCTCCAGCGCCAGCAGCGAGCGCAGTTCCGGCGACCACCAGAAGTGGCCGCTGTTGGGGTCGAACGACCAGCTGCCCATGCTGGCGATGCGCTGGGCCTCGCTCAGGTGCAGCTGCTGTTCCTGCAGCAGCGATTCGAGCTGCTTCTGCTGCTCGATATCGGTATGTGTACCGACCATGCGCAATGGCTGGCCATCGGCGGTGCGCGCAACCACACGGCCGCGATCCAACACCCAGCGCCACTGCCCGTCGGCCTGGCGGAAGCGGAACTGCGCGCTGTACTGCTCGCTGCGCCCACGCAGGTGCTCGTCCAGCGCGGCACGCACCTGGGCGATGTCCTCGCTGTGCACCCGCGACAGCATTTCGGTGGCGGTCTCGTCACCCAGCGCCGGCGTGCGCGCCACGCGGTCACTGGGAATGTCCCAGTCCCACAGGCTGTGGCCGGCGCTGTCCAGCGCCAGCTCCCAGCGCCCACCACCGTCGACCGGCACCGGCTCGGGAATGCTCAGGGTGAACGCCAGCAGATTGCCGGCGCCGTCGTGCACGGCGCGCAGGTGACCGTCGTAGTGTCCACGCGGGCCACCCGGCAGCGTGCAGGCCACGATGCCGCCATCGGCAGCCATCAGGCGCAGATCTTCCAGCATCGGCGCATAGGCAGCCACGGTGGCCGGCAGGCCATGCTCGCGCGCAGCCGGATTGGCCGCCAGTGGGCGCCCGGTACGGTCGACGATGACCAGCGCCGACGCAAGCGGGTGCTGCAGCAGGCTGGCGATGATCCCTTGGTCCACGCGATCTTGCTCCGGATGACACGCCCGTCAGCGGGGCACGCAGTGGTTAACGGCGCCTGCGGCGGATAATTGAGTGGTCACGGCACGCTGCGGGGTAAGATGACCGGCGCCCCTTTCACCCGCCCCGTCCATGCCCGCAGAACCGACCGGCAACGCCCCAGTTCCCGACCCGCGGATGGCGCAGGCGCTGAGCCGCGACCGGCGCCGGGTGGTGCTGAGCTACCTGGCGATGGCGCTGGCCTGGATGATCTCCACCGACAGCGTGGTGCAGGCGCTGGTGCCGGACCCGCAGCAGGCAGCCCTGTGGCAGGGCCTGAAGGGTTCGTTCTTCGCGCTGGCCAGCGCGGGCCTGCTCTATCTGCTGCTGCGCCCGCTGGCCGAACACGTGCTGCATACCCATGCGCGCCAGCAGGCCTCCGAGCTGCGCCTGCGGCAGATGTTCGAGGGCAACCCCGGCCCGATCCTGGTCTACGACCTGGACACGCTGGCGATCCTCGATGCCAACCCTGCCGCCTGCACCGCTTTTGGCTGGGACCGCGACGAGCTGCTGGAACAGACCATCGATGCCTTGTGGCCGCCTGGCCAGGACCAGGCGCTGCAGACCAAGCTGGAGGCGATCCGCGAGGCACCCGAGGAGCTGTGCATCCTCCGCGCGCAACTGCAGCTGCGTGATGGCTCGCTGCGGCAGATGGAACTGCGCTCCAACGCGATCAGCTACGACGGCCACAACGCCCGCCTGCTGATCGCCATCGACCGCACCGCCGAGGACCTGGCCCAGCTGCGCCGCGACCAGGCGCTGGCCCGGGTGGAGGAAGCCCATGAGCTGGCCCGCATCGGCGCCTGGGAGCTGGACCCGTCCACCGGGCTGGGCCGCTACTCCAACCAGGTCTATCGCCTGCTCGGCCGCCGCCCGCCCGAGGCCCGCCGTTGGCACCGCTTCGACGAGCTGCTGGTGCCGGCCGACCCGGCCACGGCCACCCAGACCGAACAGCTGCTGGCCGAACTGTGCTGCGGCGAGCCGGTACAGGTGGACGTGCTGCTGCCGCTGCTGTCGATGGACGGCCGGGCATTGATGGTGCACCTGCGGGCGGCCAGCGGTATCGATGAAGCCGGCCGAAGCCGCGTGCTGGGCACGCTGCAGGACGTGACCGAGCGCGAGCAGTCGCGGCGCCTGCTGCGCGAGCGCGAGGAACAGTTCCGCGAGCTGGTGCGGGTGCTGCCCGACGGCGTGGTGATCCTCTCCGACGAACATGTGCTGTACGCCAACGCCTGGGCCGCCGGCCTGTTCGGCTACGGCAGCCACACCCTGCTGGGCGAGCCGCTGTCGGCCCTGGTCGCTGCCGCCGACCTGCCACGGGTACGCAGCCAGCTGCGCGCCGGCCAGCCCCACCTGGGGCCGGGCCACAGCAGCGTGGTGGCCATGCAGCGTGGCGACGGCCGCAGCTTCCATGCCGGCCTGGCGGTGGGCGAAGTGCGCTACGGCGGCCGCGACTGCAAGCTGCTGATCGTGCGCGACCTGAGCGATTCCGAACGTACCCGCAGCGCGCTGGAAACCAGCAACCGCGAACTGCAGGCGATGGCCGGCCGGCTGTTCTCGCTGCAGGAGGATGAGCGTCGTGCGATCTCGCGCGACCTGCACGATGACATCGGCCAGGCCATCACCGCGATCAAGCTGTCGGCGCATGCGGCACAGGATGAGGACGATCCGAAGCGCCGTGGCGAGGATCTGGCGCAGATCGTCAGCCTGGCCGACACCACCGTGGCCAAGCTGCGCGACATCTCCACCCTGCTGCGCCCCCCGCAGCTGGATGCACTGGGCTTGGAGGCGGCACTGAGCTGGCAGGCGCGGGTGCTGTTCCGCTCTTCGCCGGTGGAGCTGCTGGCCGAGATCGAGCCGCTGCCGCACCGCCCCGACAACAGCATCGAACAGGCCTGCTTCCGCATCGCCCAGGAAAGCCTGACCAACGCGCTGCGCCATGCGCGCGCCAGCCAGGTCCTGCTGCAGCTGCGCGACGTCGGCCAGCGCGGCCTGCACCTGCAGATCCGCGATGATGGCGAGGGCTTCGATCCGGACGGCCCGCGCGGCCTCGGCCTGATCGTGATGCGCGAGCGCGCACAGAGCGTCGGTGGCCACGTGCGGATCGAGTCCGCGCATGGTGAAGGCACCCTGATCGACGTCCATCTCCCCTACCAGGCGGCCAGCATGGCCGCCGTCGATTCACCGGAATACTGAGCCTATGTGGAATCCCAACCTGCCCCCGGTCAGCATCGATGATGCCCCCGACCGCCTTGGCGCCGGCAACCCCGAGCTGCAGGCGATGGTTGCCGAGGCGGCCTCCGGCGGCGTCGCGCTGATGCTGATGCACGTGGACATCGACCACTTCGCATCGGTCAACGAGAACATGAGTGCCGAAGTGGGCGACCAGGCGCTGGTACTGGTGGCGCAGCGCCTGCAGTCCTACCTGCGCGGGCGCGGCAAGCTGTGGCGGCATGGCAGCGACGAATTCCTGATCGCAGTGCCCCGCACCACCGATCTGCCGCTGCCGGAGGATTTCGCTGAAGAGATTCGCCAGCAGATGGAGCTGCCGCTTTCAGTGCTGCCGTACACGCTGTTCATGACCGGCAAGCTGGGCGTAAGCCTGTGCCCGGAGCATGCCAGCAGCACGTCGCGCCTGCTCGACCATGCCGAGGATGCGCTGTACCAGGCCGCCCGCGAAGGCGGCAATGCCGTGCGCATCCATGCGGTGGACACTCCGCCGAGCGCACACAGCGAGAGCATCATCGCGCGCCAGATCGTCGATGCCATTCCCAATGGCGAACTGAAGCTGCGCTACCAGCCGCTGGTGAGTGCCCGCGACGGCCACGTGGTGGGCATGGAAGCGCTGCTGCGCTGGCAGTCCCCTACCCTGGGCATGCTGGTGCCGGAGCGCTTCATGCGCACCGCCGAGCGGCTGGGCATCATCGTGCAGATCGGCACCTGGGTGCTGGAAGGCGCATTGAAGCAGGCGCGGTTGTGGCGCGACCAGGGCTTCGATGACTTCACCATCGCGGTGAACGTGTCCACCCTGCAGCTGCTCCGGCCGAACTTCTTCGCCGAGGTGATGTCCCTGCTGCAGGCGGCGGGCGTGCCGGCACACATGCTGACGCTGGAGATCAATGAGAGCGCGCTGACCAACAACGTCAATTTCGTCCATGAAACGCTGGCCAACCTGCGCAACGAAGGCATCAGCCTGAGCCTGGACAACTTCGGCACCGGCGATTCCAGCCTCAGCGCGCTGGTGCGCTACCCGGTGGACAAGCTGAAGATCGACCGCAGCTTCATCAAGAGCGCACCGGCCGGCAATCGCGAGGCGGCCATCGCCCGCGCAATCATCGCCATGGGCCACCAGCTGGGCATGACCGTGATCGCCAACGGCGTGGAGTCGCAGGCCCAGCTGGGCTTCCTGCGCCGCAACGACTGCGATGTGTTCCAGGGCTACCTGTTCGGCGAACCGATGTCGGCCGATGCCGCCGGCATGACCCTGCGCCGCCGCTACCTGCGTCCGGAAGCCTTCGCCGAGACGCGCCCGGACCGTACGCTGCTGCTGCTGGACGATGAGGAAAACGTGCTGCGCTCGCTGGTGCGCCTGTTCCGCCGCGACGGCTACCGCATCCTGGCGGCCGGCAACGTACGCGATGCGTTCGATCTGCTGGCGATCAACGACGTGCAGGTGATCCTGTCCGATCAGCGCATGAGCGACATGAGCGGCACCGAGTTCCTGGGCCGGGTGAAGATGCTGTACCCGGATACGATCCGCCTGGTGCTGTCGGGCTATACCGATCTGAACACGGTGACCGACGCGATCAACCGCGGCGCGATCTATCGCTTCCTGACCAAGCCGTGGAACGACGACGAGCTGCGCAAGCACATCCACCAGGCGTTCCGCACCTACGAGGAACAGCGCCGCAGCAATGCCGGGCCGGCGCCGGTGGAAACCGGGGATGGTGGCGAGGATCGGCCGCTGCGGTGATGATCCCTTCCGGTAGAGCCGGCCGCTGGCCGGCTGTTCTGGGGTGTCGGGTTGGATGAGGTTGCCGGCCAGCGGCCGGCACTACCAGATGCGGTCAGCGCGGCTGCTTCACCGGCAGCACCACGCGGAAGCGCGAGCCCACGCCGGGGGTGCTGTCCAGGTCGATGCGGCCGTGGTGCTTGTTGATGATGCTGTAGGAGATCGACAGGCCCAGGCCGGTGCCGCTGCCCACCGGCTTGGTGGTGAAGAACGGGTCGAAGATGCGCTGGCGCAGTTCCGGCGAAATGCCGCCGCCGGTGTCTTCGAATTCAACCCACACGTGATCGCCATCGACGCCGGTGCGCACGGTGATCGTGCCGCGCTCGGCGATGGCATGGCCGGCGTTGAGCAGCAGATTCATGTAGACCTGGTTCAACTCCGACGGCAGGCACTCCACCAGCGGCAACTGGCCAAACTCGCGCACCAGGGTGACCTTGTACTTGAGCTCGTTCCAGATGATGTTGATGGTCGATTCTAGGCCCGCGTGCAGGTCGACCAGCTTCCACGATTCGTCGCGGCCGGAATACGAGAAGTCCTTCAGGTCACGCACGATGCGGGTGACACGCTCGATGCCTTCGCGCGATTCCGCCATCAGCTGCGGCAGGTCGCGGCTGATGAAATCGATGTCCAGGCGGTCACGGATGTCGTCGATTTCCGGAATCAGTGCCTTCGGGTCCGGCGCGCGCAGGGCGCGCTCATAGGCTTCGATCACGGTGAACAGGCTGCGCAGGTACTCCTGCAGGCTGCCCAGGTTGGAGTGCACGTAACCGATCGGGTTGTTGATCTCGTGCGCGACGCCGGCGGCCAGCTGGCCGATCGAGGCCATTTTCTCGGACTGCAGCAGCTTTTCCTGGGTGCCATTGAGGCGCAGGTAGGCCTGGCGCAATTCGGCGTGGCGCTGCTGCAGTTCGCGCTCGTAGTCTTCCTGCCCTTCGATGTGGCGGAACAGCGCAAGGAAATGCCCTTCGCCGACCGGACCATGGTGGTACAGGTGGGCGATGACCACGCCCTCGCCCAGCGGCAGGCTGCCATTCCAGTGGCCGTGCTGGCGGGCCTGTTCCAGTGCATCGGGGGGCAGCAGTTCGCGCAGCCGCTGCGGCGGCGGCAATCCGCCGTCCTCGCCACTGGCCAGCAGATTCTGTGCGGCCGGATTGGCCAGGGCCACCTGCCCGTCATCGGTGAACAGCAGCAGGCCTTCGCGCAGGCGCTCTAGCAGGGCCTGCAGCACCGGCTGCGGCGGAAGGGGGGCGGTAACCAGGGCGTTGGCAGCGGACACGGCGACTCGGGGCGTTCGAACAGGCGCCCAATATACGCGGTCATGCAGCGGGCTTCAGCCCGCCGGGAGGTGTTGTGCGACCGCCGTCGCGTCAGGCGACGGCGAGTGGCCGGCCGATGCTGACCGTGTGCGACTGGCCCTTGGCATCGTAGGCCGAGGCGTCTTCGGTGCGGCCGAGCTGGCGCAGCGCCCAGTTCACCTCGCGGCGGCGGCGCGACAGCAGTACGCCGTTGGCGCGGTTGCGCTCGGCCAGTTCCTGCAGCTGTTCGCCCTCGCCCACCGGTGGCGCGCCTTCCAGCGCACGCAGCGCTTCCAGCTTGGCGCCTGTGGCCCGGATCAGGGCGTGCACGTCGTGCTCGACCAGGGCCTGGCGCTCAACGTCCAGGGCCTGGGCGAGACGCTGCAGCGGCTCGCTCATCGCCGCAGTCATCCGTGCAGCTGCTGGTCCAGATCGAGCATGCGCGATGCGATCGCGTCCGGATTGATCCTGTAGGTGCCGTTCTGCAGCGACTCGCGCACGGCCGCCACGCGCTGGGCGTCGATCGCCGGGGCGGTGGTCAGCTCACGCTCGATGGCCTGCAGATTGGTGGCCTCGCCGGTCAGGCGCAGGCTGTCGGCCGCCTCGACCGGGCGCGCCGCCGCATCGGTGCTGACGCCGGGCTTGCTGGCCGGGGTCGTCACGCTGCGCAGTGCCTGGGGGACCTGCAGGTTGCCGTCGATTTTCTGGCTCATGGGGTGTCCTGGAGTTGCCGTTCACAAGGGATAACGGCCGCAGGGCCGTGATCTTTAGGGATATTTTGCGGTAATTCAACGCGCCACGATTACGTCACCTGCAGCGTCGACCGTGCCCTGCACGATCCGCCGCGAGGACAGGTTCTCGACCGAAACCCGTTCGTTCTCACCGGCATCACCCATCGCACGGCCGGCAATGCGGACCTCGACCGAGCCGCGACGCGACACCAGGGCCACATTGTCTCCTCGCTTGATGAGACGCTGAACCACCAGATCGTTGTTCGACAGCAGGGCTCCGGCCTGCAACGGACGGCGGGCGATGCGGCCGATCGCTGCATTGGGATCGGACAGCACTGCGCCGGCAATCCGGGCAGCGTCACGCTGGGCAGTGGTGATATCGGCGGCAGTGAGGGTTTCTCCAGTGCCGATTCCGCGGTTGAGCACCAGCACGGTCTGGTTGCGCCGCACCTTCACCGGCACGAACAGGCGCCAACCGCCCGCATCGGGGCAGCTGACCTCCACCGTGGTGGTGGCGGTGGGTTGCACCTGCAGCGCGCCGCCACATTTCGGCAGGCGCAGCGCATCGGCCACCTGCGCCTCGCCTTCACTGCCAGCCGGCAGTGTCGACAGCGCTGCTGTGCGGATGCTGGCGACCGGCTGCCAGTCCGCAGCGGTCGCCCACGGCGCGGCCACGGCGAGCACGATGGCGAGTAGGGATGTGACCCGGCGCATGGCGCCTCCTTCAATCGGCAAGACCTGGCCCTGGTGCGTGCAAGGGGTGTGCCAGATCGACGGGGTCGCCGTTTGTAGTGTCGAGCCATGCTCGACTGCTCTTCCCCCGAACAGCCAGTCGAGCATGGCTCGACTCTACAAGAGCCTCGGTCGAGCATGGCTCGACTCTACAAGAGCCTCGGTCAAGCATGGCTCGACGCTACAAAAGCGCTCAAGTTCCGCACCCACCACGCCGATACAGCAGCCATGTCCCATGACCTGCTCAACCGGATCGACCAGCGGACCCGACTGGCCGGCCACAACCGCCTGGCGCTGCTGCTGTTCCGTCTCGGCGGACGTCAGCTTTTTGGCGTCAATGTCTTCAAGGTGCAGGAAGTCCTGCGGCGCCCGGAGCTGTTCCAGGTGCCCGGCCTGCCCAGCCAGTTTTCCGGCGTGGCCGACGTGCGCGGCCGCTCGGTACCGGTGCTGGACCTCGGCCTGGCGATCGGCCACCCCGAGCGCGAGCCCGATGCGGATACCTCGCCGGGCTACCTGGTCGTCACCGAATTCAACCGCTCGATCCAGGGCTTCCTGGTCAGCGGCGTCGAACGCATCGTCAACATCGCGGTGGAAGACATCCACCCGCCGCCGGAGCTGGGCGCCGAGTCGAGCTACCTGACCGCGGTGACCCGCTTCCAGGGTGAGCTGATCCAGGTGATCGACGTTGAGAGCGTGCTGGCCGATATCGCCCAGGTGCGCGGTGAAGCGGTACTCGACCCGGCGATGGCCATGCCCGCCGACGGCCCACAGCTGCAGGTGCTGGTGGTGGACGACTCGCGCGTGGCCCGCCAGCAGATCCGCAGCGTGCTGGACCAGCTGGGCGTGGGTGCCACCCTGCTTTCCGACGGCAAGCAGGCGCTGGACCACCTGCTGCAGGTCCACGCCTCGGGCGAGAACCCGGCCGAGCGCTATGCCATGGTCATCTCGGACATCGAGATGCCGGCCATGGATGGCTACACGCTGACGACGGAAATCCGGCGCCACCCGGGCCTGGCCGGCCTGTACGTGCTGCTGCACACCTCGCTGTCGGGCGTCTTCAACAACGCCATGGTCGAGCGCGTGGGTGCCAATGCCTTCGTCGCCAAGTACTCGCCGCACGAGCTGGCCGATTTCGTGCTGGACCGCCTGCGCAAGGTGGCGCTGGCGGCCTGACGGCCTCCTGATCCGGTAGTGCCGGCCGCTGGCCGGCAACCGCAGGCACAACGGGGAGCCGGCCAGCGGCCGGCACTACCCCCTCGGTTTTGGCACACCCCTTGCAGCTTCCCGGGCAACGTTCCCGTGGGAGTGCACCGTGCGCAACCTGATTACCGACTACCTGGGCGTCCACGCCCAGGCCATGCCGTTGCGCGAACAGCGGATGAAGCTGATCGCCAGCAACCTCGGCAATGCCGACACTCCCGGCTACAAGGCCCAGGACCTGGACTTCGATGCCGCCCTGCGCCACGCCCAGGGGCAGGATGCCAATGGCCTGATGGCCACCACGCATGAGCAGCACTACGAGATCAGTAGTGGCCTGAACCCGTTCCAGATCGCGCGCGAAGGCGTGCAGCCCAGCCTGGACGGCAACACCGTCGACCCCGATGCCGAGCGTGCCGCCTATGGCCGCGCCGCACTGGAATACCGCGCCTCGCTCAGCTTCGTCGAGAGCAAGGTGCGTTCCATGCTGACCGCGATCACGGGGCAATAAGCCATGAGCAACCTGCCGATCTTCGATATCGCCGGCTCCGCGCTGCAGGCGCAGTCGGTGCGCATGAGCACCATCGCCTCCAACCTCTCCAACGCCGACACCGTCGCCGGTTCCGCCGACGCCGTGTACAAGCCGCTGGAACCGATCTTCCAGGCCGTCACCAGCAAGAACGATCCGAACATCACCTCGGTGAAGGTGAAGGAGATCACCCAGAGCGAGGCTGCGCCGATCAAGCGCTACGAGCCGGGCCACCCGCTGGCCGACGCCGATGGCTACATCTACCAGCCCGACGTCGATCCGGTGGCGCAGATGGTCAACCTGATCTCGACCTCGCGCAATTACCAGGCCGGCGTGGAGATGTTGACCACCGCCAAGGAACTGGCCCTGGCCACCCTGACCATGGGCCGCTGAGGCCCGCAGCACCGGATACCGCCATGACCACCGCCGTCAACAACCAGACCAGCCAGGACGTCTATTCCGCGCTGGGCCTGAACGCCCCCAACAGCAACGCCACGAAAAAGAAGAACACGCTCGACCAGGCCGACTTCCTGCGCCTGATGACCGAGCAGCTGCAGCACCAGGATCCGCTGAAGCCGATGGACAACACGCAGATGGTCGCGCAGATGGCGCAGATGTCCACCGTGCAGGGCATCACCGATCTGAACAAGACGGTGAAGGGCTTCCAGGAATCGATGGCCAGCGACCAGGTGCTGCGTGGCGCGGCGCTGGTTGGCCACCAGGTGCTGGTGCCGTCGGAAAAGCTGGTGCTGGAGAAGGAAGGCAATGTCGAAGGCACGGTGGCCGCACCGTCGGCCGGCATCATCACCGTGGACATCACCGACGCCAACGGTGCCAAGGTCACCTCGCTGAGCGTGGAAGCCAAGGCCGCCGGCGAAACCGCCTTCCAGTGGGACGGCAAGGATGCCAACGGCAAGCGCATGGAGCCGGGCAAGTACTCCATCGTCGCCAACCATGTCGACACCGCCGGCAAGAACACCAAGCTGTCCACCTACGTACAGGCGCCGGTGGAGAGCGTGACCGTCGGTTCCGACGGCCTGTACCTGAACCTCAAGGGCCTGGGCACGGCCCCGATCGACTACGTGCTCCGCGTCAGCTGAGCCGCACATTCCGCATCAACCAGGAGCATCCCATGGGCTTCAATGTCTCGCTGTCCGGCATCAATGCCGCCAACACCGACCTGAGCGTCACCGCCAACAACGTCGCCAACGTCAACACCACCGGCTTCAAGCAGTCGCGCGCGGAGTTCGCCGACCTGTTCGCTTCGACCAGCTACGGCCTGTCGAAGAACCAGACCGGCTCGGGCGTGCGCGTTTCCAACGTCGCCCAGCAGTTCATCCAGGGCCACAACGAGCAGACCGGGCGCAGCCTGGACATGGCCATTTCCGGTGAAGGCTTCTTCACCATGAACATGAATGGTTCGCGCGTGTACTCGCGCGCCGGCAACTTCCAGACCGACTCGGCCGGTTACGTGGTCAATCCGCAGGGCGCACGCCTGCAGGTGTTCGCACCGAATGCCGATGGCACCAACTTCGATGCAGGCCGCCTGGTCGACCTGCAGCTGCTGACCACCGACAGCCCGCCGAAGCAGACCAGCGAAGTGAAGGTTGGCTTCACCCTGCCAGCCAACGCCAAGCAGCCGACGGTGGCGACCTTCGACCCGACCGATTCGAACAGCTACAACTACTCCAGCGGTGGCATCACCGTGTACGACTCGCTGGGCGTGAGCCACATCCAGGTCTCGTACTTCGTGAAGGGCGCCAACCCCAACGAATGGACCGTGCGCAACTATGTCGATGGCCAGCCGGCCGGCGCACCGACCCCGGTCACCTTCGACAACAGCGGCAAGCTGGTCGCACCCGCCAACGGCAAGGTCAGCCTCGGCACCTTCACCCCGACCACCGGTGCCGGCCAGTTGAACATGACGCTGGATATCAGCGGTTCGACCCAGTACGGCGAGAAGTTCGCGCTGCGCAACACCCAGCAGGACGGCTATGCCGCCGGCAAGCTCAATGAAGTGACCGTGTCCGAATCCGGCGTGGTCTACGCCCGCTATTCCAACGGCGACGACAAGCCGCTGGGCCAGGTCGCACTGACCACCTTCAACAACACGCAGGGCCTGGAATCGAAGGGCAACAACCTGTGGGTGGAGACCTTCGAATCGGGCACGCCGCGCACCGGCATGCCGGACACCTCCAACCTCGGCAAGATCCAGGCCGGCTCGCTGGAAGCGTCCACCGTCGATCTCACCGAGCAGCTGGTCAACATGATCACCGCGCAGCGCAACTTCCAGGCCAACGCGCAGATGATCACCACGCAGGACCAGATCACCCAGACCGTCATCAACATCCGTTGATGAGCTGCTGACCCTGTCACGGAACTCCCCGCATGGATAAAGCCCTTTACGTGGCGATGACCGGTGCCCGCGCCTCCCTGCAGGCGCAGGGAACGCTCAGCCACAACCTCGCCAACTCGGACACCCCTGGCTTCAAGGAAGCGCTGGCCAACACCGAAGCCTTCCCGATCAAGGGCCCGGGCTTTGCCTCGCGGGTGGATGCGCTGCACGTCGACGCCGGCTTCAACCGCCGGCCCGGCGCGCAGCACATCACCGGCAAGCCGCTGGATCTGGCGCTGCAGAGCGGCACCTGGCTGGCGGTGCAGTCCAGCGATGGCAGCGAAGCCTACACGCGCGGCGCGGCCCTGTCGGTGACCCCGAACGGCCAGCTGGTGACCTCCGGCGGCCGCACGGTACTGGATGACAACAACAACCCGATCGCCATCCCGCCCTACCAGGCGATGGAGATCGGCGGCGACGGCACGATCTCGATCATCCCGCAGGGTGAAGGCCCGCAGACGATGGCGCAGATCGGCCGGATCAAGGTGGTGCAGGCGCCGGACGAGCGCCTCGAGCGCGGCCTGGATGGCCTGTTCCGCAACACCGACCCGCGCCAGCCGTTCGCTCCGGCGCAGGGCACCGCCGTGCACAGCGGCCAGCTGGAAGGCAGCAACGTCGATGCCGCCGGTGCACTGGTGCAGATGATCCAGCTGCAGCGCCAGTACGAAATGCAGGTGCAGGTGATCAAGCACGGCGACGACAACGCGCGCAGTGCCAACAGCCTGCTGCGCCTGGGCAGCTGACGGAATTCCGGCGCCGCCCTTGCATGGCGCTGGCACACCGCTTGCACACCCGATACCAAGGGCCGCATCGCGCGGCCGGCTTCACCCAGACAGGACACCGAAGATGAACCAGGCATTGTGGATCGCGAAAACCGGACTGGATGCGCAGCAGATGCGCATGTCGGTGGTTTCCAACAACCTCGCCAACACCAACACCACCGGCTTCAAGCAGGACCGTGCCAGCTTCGAGGACCTGCTGTACCAGCAGGTACGCCAGCCTGGCGGCTCTTCGTCGGCGCAGACCCAGCTGCCGACCGGCCTGCAGCTGGGTACCGGTGTGCGCGTGGTCGCCACCGCCAAGAATTTCGAACAGGGTGGTCAGCAGCAGACCGGCCGCGCGCTGGACGTGATGGTCAACGGCCGCGGCTTCTTCGAAGTGCAGATGCCGGATGGCAGCTCGGCCTATACCCGTGATGGCTCGTTCAAGATCAACCAGGACAGCGAGCTGGTCACCAACAGCGGCTACCCGGTGCAGCCGGGCATCCAGATTCCCGAGGGTGCGCAGTCGGTGACCATCGGCAGCGACGGCACCATCAGCGTAAAGATGGCCGACAACGCCGCCTCGGTGGAAGTGGGCGCGCTGACCCTGACCGACTTCGTCAATCCGGCCGGCCTGCAGGCACGCGGCGAGAACCTGTTCCTGGAAACCACGGCATCGGGCCCGGCGCAGAACGGCAACCCCGGCCTGAACGGTCTCGGCACCGTGGTGCAGGGCGCGCTGGAAGGCAGCAACGTCAATGTGGTCGAAGAGCTGGTGTCGATGATCGAAACCCAGCGCGCCTACGAAATGAATGCCAAGGCGATCTCCACCACCGACTCCATGCTCGGCTACCTCAACAACAAGATCTGACCGGCCCAACCGGAAAACCGCCATGTCGCCCCTTTCCAGACTCCTCCGCACTGCCCTCGCCTGCACCGTGGTCGCCCTGCTCGGTGGCTGCGTGATCGCCGGCGACGTGCGCCCCTACGCGGCGATGGCGCCGATCCAGCCGATCATGCCGCCGCAGGCCGCGCCGACCGCCGGTGCGATCTACGCCGCCGGCCCGACCCTGCAGCTGTACTCGGACCGCCGCGCACGCGATGTCGGCGACCTGCTGACCATCACCCTGCTGGAAAACACCACCGCGCAGACCAGTGCCAACACCGCCACCAACAAGGAATCCAACCTGAGCCTGGGCACCCCGTCCATCCTCGGCGCGCCGGTCACCCTGGGCGGCAAGGACATCCTCAGTGCCACGGCAGCGGGCAAGCGTGACTTCACTGGCAAGGGCAACAGCGCGCAGAGCAACCGCCTGCAGGGCAGCGTCACGGTCACGGTGATCCAGCGCCTGCCCAACGGCAACCTGGTGGTACAGGGGCAGAAGAACCTGCGGCTGAACCAGGGCGATGAACTGGTGCAGGTGCAGGGCATCGTGCGCCCCGGTGACATCAGCCAGGACAACACCATTCCTTCCAGCCGCGTGGCCGAAGCCCGCATCGTCTACGGCGGCCGCGGCCCGGTCGCGCAGTCCAACGCGATGGGCTGGCTGAGCCGCTTCTTCAACTCCGGCCTGACGCCGTTCTGAGTATGGCCATGAAAATCCTCCTTTCTTCTTCCTGGCAGCGCCGCGCGGCGTCGTTCCTCGCGCTGATGCTGCTGGCCGTGGCTGCGCCTGCCAGCGCCGAGCGCATCAAGGACCTGGCCCAGGTCGGCGGCGTGCGTGGCAATGCCCTGGTGGGCTACGGCCTGGTGGTCGGCCTGGACGGCAGCGGCGACCGCACCAGCCAGGCGCCCTTCACCGTGCAGAGCCTGAAGAACCTGCTCGGCGAGCTGGGCGTGAACGTGCCGGCGAACGTCAATCCGCAGCTGAAGAACGTGGCGGCCGTCGCGATCCATGCCGAACTGCCGCCGTTTGCCAAGCCGGGCCAGCCGATCGACATCACCGTGTCCTCGATCGGCAACGCGGTGTCGCTGCGTGGCGGTTCGCTGCTGATGGCCCCGCTGCGCGGCGCCGACGGCCAGATCTATGCCATCGCGCAGGGCAACCTGATCGTCGGCGGCTTTGGTGCACAGGGCAAGGATGGCTCGCGCGTCTCGGTGAACGTACCCAGCGTCGGCCGCATTCCCAATGGCGCCACGGTTGAACGTGCCCTGCCCGATCCGCTCGCCAATGGCGGTGACATCACCCTGAACCTGCACAACAACGATTTCACCACGGTCTCGCGCATGGTCGCCGCGCTCAACAACGCGTTCGGCGAAGGGGCGGCGCGTGCGGTTGACGGCGTGACCGTGGCCGTGACTGCGCCGACCGATCCGGGCGCACGCATCGGCCTGCTGGCGCGCATCGAGAACCTGGAGCTGACCCCGGGCAGCGCCCCGGCCAAGGTGGTGGTCAATTCGCGTACCGGCACCGTGGTCATCGGCCAGCAGGTGCGGGTCGGCCCGGCGGCGATCGCGCACGGCTCGCTGACAGTGACGATCCAGGAAAACACCAATGTCAGCCAGCCCAATGCCCTGTCCGGCGGCCGCACCGTGGCCAGCCCGCAGTCGACCATCACCGCCACCAACGACGGCAGCCGCATGTTCAAGTTCAGCGGCGGCACCACCCTGGACGAGATCGTGCACGCGGTGAACGCCGTGGGCGCGGCACCGGGCGACCTGATCGCGATCCTGGAAGCCCTGAAGCAGGCCGGCGCACTGAGTGCCGAGCTCGAGGTGATCTGACATGCGCATCAACCCCACATTCGACCTGCACCCGGCGCAACAGAACGACCCGGCCAAGATCGACAAGGTCGCGCGCCAGCTGGAAGGCCAGTTCGCACAGATGCTGGTCAAGAGCATGCGCGATGCCAGCTTCGGCGACTCGCTGTTTCCCGGCGAGAACAAGATGTTCCGCGACATGTACGACCAGAAGATCGCCGAGGCGATGACCCGCGGCAAGGGGCTGGGCCTGTCCGGCATGATCACCCGCCAGCTGTCCGGCCAGGCCGCCGAAGGCCCGGCGCTGGATACCCGCGTGGACCCGGCCAAGGCCAGCCGCGCCTACCAGCTCAACGCACCGGACAAGCCCGCACCCTCGCTGCCGCTGGAAGATGGCAGCCAGGCCGTGCGCATGCTGCAGCAGATGGCGGCCGGCGCGCAGCACGGTGCACAGGCTGCGCTGGCACCGATGGAACAGGCACTGGACCTGATCGCCGGTCGCGAAAGCAGCAGCCTGCACCGCTCGCTGGGCACCGAAGATCCGTACATCGGCAACCTGCAGGGCGAGGACTGGTCCGCCAACAACGACCAGTGGTCGGCGACGGCCAGCAATCGCGGTACGGCCATGAGCCCGGCCGATGCGATGGCTACCCGCACCGCCGTGGCCCAGCTGGGCGCGCACACCCCGGAAGGTTTCGTCGCCAGCATCTGGCAGCACGCGCAGAGCGCGGCCAGGGAACTGGGCGTGGATGCCCGTGCGCTGGTCGCCCAGGCCGCATTGGAAACCGGTTGGGGCAAGCGCCACATCCGCCAGTCCGACGGCAGCACCTCGCACAACCTGTTCGGCATCAAGGCCACCGGCTGGAATGGCCAGCGCGTTGAAGCCGGCACCCACGAATACGTGGATGGCGTGCGCCGCAACGAAACCGCCAGCTTCCGCGCCTACAGCTCGCCGGCCGAAAGCTTCGCCGACTACGTGCGCCTGCTGAAAACCAGCCCGCGCTACCAGCAGGCCCTGCAGGCCGGCACCGATGTGCAGGGCTTCGCCCGTGGCCTGCAGCGCGCCGGCTATGCCACCGACCCGCGCTATGCCGCCAAGATCGCCGCGATCGCCGGCGGCCCGACCATCGAGCGCGCCGTCGCCGCCGTGGCCGACGCCGGCTCGCGCCTTGGCCAGACCTTCGCCAGCACCGCAACCGCGGCGCTGGGTATCACTCGTCGTTGAGGAACACCATGTCCAGCGTACTTTCCACCGGTACCGGTGCCCTGCTCGCCTTCCAGCGTGCGTTGGCGACCACCAGCCACAACGTGGCCAACCTCAATACGCCCGGCTACAGCCGGCAGAAGGTCAACTTCGCCACCGCCGATCCACAGAACTACGGCTATGGCACGGTCGGCAACGGAACCCGCATCACCGACATCCGCCGCACGGCCGACCAGCTGGCGATCTCGCGCCTGCTCGACAGCAGCGGTGAACTGGCGCGCCTGAAGCAGCTTTCGGGCATGGCCGACCGGGTCAATGCGCTGGTTTCCGACCCGGCCACCAACGTGGCCGGCGTCTGGTCGAACTTCTTCGATTCGGTCAGCGGCCTGTCGTCCAACGCGGCCGGCACCGCCGACCGCCAGAACATGCTCGACGGCGGCAAGGCGTTGGCCAACCGCTTCGTGCAGCTCAACACGCACCTGAACAACCTCAACAGCGAGGTCAACAACGGCCTGCTGGCCGGTGCCACCGAGGTCAACCGCCTAGCGCAGGAAATCGCGCAGATCAACGGCGCCATCGGCACCAACATCGCCTCTGCCGCACCCGACCTGCTCGACCGCCGCGACCAGCTGATCACCCAGCTGATCGGCTACACCGGTGGCACGGCGGTGATCCAGGACGGCGGCATCATGAATGTCTACACCGCCGGCGGCAACGCGCTGGTGGTGGGTACCACGGCGACCAAGGTCACCACCGTGGCCGACCCGTACCAGCCCGAGCGCCTGCAGCTGGCGCTGGAGACCCAGGGCAACACCATCCGCTTGGACCCGAAGGCGGTCGGCGGCCAGATCGGTGGCCTGCTGGAGTTCCGCGACACCGTGCTGACCCCTGCCCAGGCCGAACTGGGCAAGCTGGCGGTGGGCCTGGCCGAAACCTTCAACCAGGCGCACCACCAGGGCGTGGACATGTATGGCCAGATGGGCGGGGACTTCTTCAACATCGGCAACCCGCGCGTCACCGGCAACAACAGCAATACCGGCACCGCCAGCCTCAGCGCGACCTACGGCGACCTGGGCAAGCTGGACGCGCAGAACGTGGTGCTGCAGTTCGATGGCACCAACTGGAAGGCCAGCCGCGCCGACACCGGCGCCAGCGTTCCGCTGACCGGAACCGGCACCGCCGCCGATCCGCTGGTGATCAACGGCGTCAAGCTGGTCGTGGGCGGTACGCCGGCTGCAAATGACCGCTTCCTGCTGCAGCCGACCGCCGGCGTGGCCGGCAGCATGGAAGTGGCGATCACCGATCCGTCGCGCATCGCCGCCGCTGCAGCGGTGAAGGGCGCCGCCGCCACCGCCAACACCGGTACCGGCAAGCTGAGCGGCGTCACCGTCACCGATTCGACCAACGCCAACCTGCGCAATCCGTCGGCGATCGTGTTCACCTCGGCCACCACCTACACCATCGACGGTGGCCCGCCGCAGACCTACACGCCCGGCCAGACCATCAGTGCCAACGGTTGGAGCTTCGTGCTGGACGGTGCACCGAAGGTGGGCGATACCTTCAACATCACCCCGACCCCGGCCGGTTCGTCGGACAACAGCAACGCCTCCAAGCTGGCCAAGGTGGAAAGCGCGCAGGCGTTCAACGCCGGAACGGTGACACTGAACGGTGCGCTGGGTGGCCTGACCACCCAGGTCGGCGCCGCCGCCCGCTCGGCCGAGTACTCGCTCGACGCGCAGCTGGTGATCAATGACAAGGCGCAGGAAGCGCGTGATGAAGTCTCCGGCGTCAACCTGGACGAGGAAGCCGCCGACATGCTGCGCCTGCAGCAGGCCTACCAGGCCGCCTCGCAGCTGATCTCCACCGCCGACAGCATGTTCCAGACCATCCTGGGAGCCGTCCGCCGATGAGCAGCCGCATCTCCACCAGCATGATGTTCAACCAGTCCGTGTCGCTGATGATGGCCAAGCAGGCCAAGCTCAGCCACCTGGAGCAGCAGATCGCCACCGGCAGCAAGATCGTCAGCGCCAAGGACGATCCGGTTGCCGCCGGCACTGCGGTCGGACTTGACCGCAGCCTGGCTGCACTGGACCGCATGAAACTCAACGCCGGCAACGTGCAGAACCGCCTGGGCGTACAGGAAAACACCCTGGCCCAGGTCAACGACCTGATGGCGCGCGTCAACGATCTGACCATCCAGGCCAGCAATCCGGCGCTGAGCGCAGCGGACAAGAAGACGCTGATCACCGAGGTCAACCAGATCCGCGACGGCCTGCTGTCGCTGGCCAACGCCGACGATGGCACCGGCCGCTACGTGTTCGGTGGCACCAACGATGGTGACCCGCCCTTTGCCAAGATCAACGGCAAGGTCGTCTACCGCGGCGACCAGACCCAGCGCCAGGTTGAAGTCGGCCCCGATACCTATGTGCGCGACGCCCTGCCCGGCAGCGAGATCTTCATGCGCATTCCCACTGGCGATGGCTTCGTCGACGGCAGCGCCGCTGCAGGCAACACCGGCAACGGCGTGCTGACCAATGTCACCCGCGACGGCAGCGACAGCTGGAACGGCCAGGGCTTCAGCGTGCGCTTCACCACCGGCAACCAGTACGAGGTGGTGGACGGTGCGGGCAACGTGACCGGCACCGGCACCTACAAGGCCGGCGACGATCTGGAAGTGAACGGTGTACGCCTGCGCATCGCGGGTGCACCCGCGGCGGGTGACAGCTTCAACGTACAGGCCGCCAGCAGTCGCGACATCTTCTCTACCATGGACAACCTGGTGGCGGCGCTGGGTGCCGACACCGGCACCACCGCGCAGATGGCCGCGCAGCAGAACCAGCTGCAGAGCGCACTGCGCGACGTGGCACGCGCGTCCGAGCGAATGATCGATTCGCGCGCTGCCGGTGGTGCGCAGTTGAAGGCATTGGACAACGCGGCCGACATGCGCGAGGCCAATGGCGTGACCCTGAAGACCACGTTGTCGCAGATGCGCGACCTCGATTACGCCGATGCGCTGAGCCAGTACCAGCTGCAGAGCACCGCGCTGCAGGCGGCACAGACGATCTTCTCGCAGATGCAGTCGATGTCGCTGTTCAACAAGCTGCGCTGACGCTTCTCCCGCGTCACCCCTGAAAAGCCGCGATGCCCTGCATCGCGGCTTTTTCCGTTTGCGGGTTCTGCTACCGCTGCGCACGCCGTGCATGCCCCGGCGCTGGCGCCATCTGGCCGTCTCCGGCCGAATTTCCGTGATTGCCCATCAAGCCCGGCCGCACCCCGCCGATACCTTCATCAGCGCTGGTCAGGCCCCGCCCGACCGCCCCTTCCGGGGCCGCTTCCACCCTGGCAACCGGGCGGAAAACCCCGGAAAAACAGCTTCCGGCAACGAATTCTGGCTCCAGCGGAATTCACGGCTAAAGGTTGTTGACAAAGCGCCGTTATTCATTTGGCAACAGCGAAGCACACAGCCACACAAAAAAACAGGCGGCGCTTCGTTTCATTCACCAACGGGTTCCATATAAGAGGAGACGACCCCATGGCACAGGTAATCAACACCAATACGATGTCGCTCAACGCTCAGCGCAACCTGAGCACCAGCGGCAGCTCGCTCGCTACCACCATCCAGCGCCTCTCGTCCGGCCTGCGCATCAACAGCGCGAAGGACGACGCGGCCGGCCTGGCCATCAGCGAGCGCTTCACCACCCAGATCCGTGGTCTGGACGTGGCCATCCGCAACGCCAACGACGGCATCTCGCTGGCCCAGGTCGCCGAAGGTTCGCTGAACGAAGTCGGCAACAACCTGCAGCGTATCCGCGAACTGGGTGTGCAGGCGTCCAACGCCACCAACTCGGCCAGCGACCGCAAGGCCCTGCAGGCTGAAGTGACCCAGCTGGTCAGCGAGATCGACCGCGTCGCCAAGCAGGCCGACTTCAACGGCACCAAGCTGCTGGACGGCAGCTTCACCAGCCAGCTGTTCCAGGTGGGCGCCAACGCCGGCCAGGCCATCGCCATCAACAGCGTGGTCAACGCCAAGGCTGATTCGCTGGGCGCGGCCACCTTCGCCAACGGTTACACCGGCACCAGCCTGGCAGCGGCCGACAAGGCCACCGCCGACACCACCTACTCCGGCCTGCAGGTCTCGGTGACCCCGCCGGGCGGCACCGCCACCACGGTCACCATCAGCGACTTCACGGTGAAGGCCGGCGAGTCGATCACCTCGGCCACCGCGGCGGCGATCAACAACAAGCTGGGTGAAACCGGCGTGGTTGCCTCGGTCAATGCCGGCGTCATCAGCCTGGCCTCGGTCAAGGATGGCCAGACCTTCGCCCTGGGCGTCAGCGCGGCGACCCCGCCGGCCGGTGCCACCGCCGCAACCATCGCCGGCCTGGGCCTGACCGAGACCAGCACCAACGGCGGCACCCTGACCGGTGCAGCAGCCAGCTTCGTCAAGGATCTGAACGTCACCACCGCCGAAGGCGCACAGAAGGCGATGTCGATCGTCGACAAGGCCCTGGAATCGGTCAACAGCGTCCGCGCCGACCTCGGCGCGATCCAGAACCGCTTCACCTCGGTGGTGGCCAACCTGCAGACCTCCTCGGAGAACCTGTCCGCATCGCGCAGCCGCATCCGCGATACCGACTTCGCCAAGGAAACCGCCGAACTGACCCGCACCCAGATCCTGCAGCAGGCCGGTACGGCCATGCTGGCCCAGGCCAACCAGGTACCGCAGAACGTGCTCAGCCTGTTGCAGCGCTGACATGAGCCGCCCCCGGGGCACGTCGGGGGCGTCTAACCCAACTCACGTGCAACCGCTCAAGGACCTCTCCTCATGGCACAAGTCATCAACACCAATACGATGTCGTTGAATGCTCAGCGTAACCTGAGCACCAGCGGCAGCTCGCTGGCTACCACCATCCAGCGCCTGTCCTCCGGTTCGCGCATCAACAGCGCCAAGGACGACGCCGCCGGTCTGGCGATCTCCGAGCGCTTCGGCACGCAGATCCGCGGTACCGACGTCGCCATCCGCAATGCCAACGACGGCATCTCGCTGGCCCAGGTCGCCGAAGGTTCGCTGACCGAAATCGGCAACAACCTGCAGCGCGTCCGCGAGCTGTCGGTGCAGGCCTCCAACGCCACCAACTCGGCCAGCGACCGCAAGGCACTGCAGGCCGAAGTGACCCAGCTGGTCTCGGAAATCGACCGCGTTGCCAAGCAGTCGGACTTCAACGGCACCAAGCTGCTGGACGGTTCGTTCTCCAGCCAGCTGTTCCAGGTCGGTGCCAACGCCGGCCAGGCCATCGCCATCGACAAGACCATCGATGCCAAGGCCAATGCCCTGGGCGGCGCCAAGTTCGACACCAACTCGCTGGCCCTGGCCGACCCGGGCACCAACGCTGATTTCAGCACCAGCGGCCTGTCCATCAACGGCGTGGCCATTGCCGATGTTTCGGTCAAGCAGGGCGCCGACGCTGCTGCCACCGGCAAGGCCTCGCGTGAAGCGCTGGTGACCGCGATCAACGCCAAGATCGGCGAGACCGGCGTCTACGCTGAAGTGAATGGCACCACCGGCGTGACCCTGACCTCGGTCAAGGACAGCACCAACGCCGACGGTTCCTTCAAGGCCATCACCGCGACCCCGGGCACCTGGACCGGCGCCACCGCACCGACCTTCACCGCCACCACCGCTGCTACGGCCCCGGCTGCGAAGTACGCCAGCAACCTGGACGTCAGCACCGTGAAGGGCGCCCAGCAGGCGATGGAGATCGTCGACAAGGCCCTGGGTGCGATCAACAGCACCCGCGCCGACCTCGGTGCGGTCCAGAACCGCTTCACCTCGGTGGTGGCCAACCTGCAGACCTCGTCGGAGAACCTGTCGGCTTCGCGCAGCCGCATCAAGGACACCGACTTCGCCAAGGAAACCGCCGAACTGACCCGCACCCAGATCCTGCAGCAGGCCGGTACGGCCATGCTGGCCCAGGCCAACCAGGTGCCGCAGGGCGTGCTCAGCCTGCTGCGCTGATCCGCTCGCTGATCGACCTCCGGGCGCCGCATGACGCGGCGCCCGGATCCTGAAACACGTTCCACCTTCGCCAAAGGAAAAGCACCATGGCACAAGTCATCAACACCAATACGATGTCCCTGAATGCTCAGCGCAACCTGAGCACCAGCGGCAGCTCGCTGGCTACCACCATCCAGCGCCTGTCCTCCGGTTCGCGCATCAACAGCGCCAAGGACGACGCCGCCGGCCTGGCGATCTCCGAGCGCTTCGGCACGCAGATCCGCGGTACCGACGTCGCCATCCGCAATGCCAACGACGGCATCTCGCTGGCCCAGGTCGCCGAAGGTTCGCTGACCGAAATCGGCAACAACCTGCAGCGCGTCCGCGAGCTGTCGGTGCAGGCCTCCAACGCCACCAACTCGGCCAGCGACCGCAAGGCACTGCAGGCCGAAGTGACCCAGCTGGTCTCGGAAATCGACCGCGTCGCCAAGCAGTCGGACTTCAACGGCACCAAGCTGCTGGACGGCACCTTCTCCAGCCAGCTGTTCCAGGTCGGCGCCAACGCCGGCCAGGCCATCGCCATCGACAAGACCATCGATGCCAAGGCCGGCTCCCTGGGCACCTCGACCTTCGCCACCGGCGCAACTGCCGCTCTGGCTGCCAGCACCGACGGCGCCCGCTTCTCCGGCACCGTGATGGGCGTGGATATCGGCACGGTTGAAGTGAAGGCCGGCGCCACCACGGCCGATGCCTCCAAGGCCGTCGCCACCGCCATCAACGCCAAGATCGGCGAGGCCGGCATCTACGCCGAAGCCAATTCCGACGGCACCCTGAAGCTGAGCTCGGTGAAGGAAGGCAAGGCTGTCGCCACCGCCGATATCGCCCTGATGCGCAGCGACTACGACGCGACCGCCAAGACCTGGGGCACCGCGGCGGCTGCGGGCGCCTACACCGCCGGCACCGATACCTCGGCCAACGTGCAGAAGCTGGACGTGAGCACCGTGCTCGGCGCCCAGCAGGCGCTGGAAGTGGTCGACAAGGCCCTGGGTGCGATCAACAGCACCCGCGCCGACCTCGGTGCGATCCAGAACCGCTTCACCTCGGTGGTGGCCAACCTGCAGACCTCTTCGGAAAACCTGTCGGCTTCGCGCAGCCGCATCAAGGACACCGACTTCGCCAAGGAAACCGCCGAACTGACCCGCACCCAGATCCTGCAGCAGGCCGGTACGGCCATGCTGGCCCAGGCCAACCAGGTGCCGCAGGGCGTGCTCAGCCTGCTGCGCTGATCCACGGCAAGAAGGCGCCGCTACCGTCGGGTCGAACCGACGGTAGCGGCAACCAGGAAGCCACGATGCACGAAGGCGCGGGCCATGCCCGGCCCGGGATCACTCCCGAACCGGCTTGGCATCGCCCGCTCCTGCGGACCTCTCTTTCAGCGCTGTACCTTTGACTGTACGTACCGGGCGGCTTCGTCTCCCCCCGATTGTCAGTAGCCTGATCCCTCCCCTGCATTGGGGGAGGGCTTTTTGCAGACTCCCGGCAGCCCGCGGTGAACCTACCCGCACCCTGCCCCAACCCTCCTGCAACCCGCGTGCCAGAAACCGCGCCAGGCGATTGGCACGGCACATGCATCAACGAAGTCCTCAAGACCCAGCGGCGCAGGCCGCTATTTTCGTTGACGACGGGCCACCGCACGGCGGCCAGGCCCGGATACCAGGAGAAACGACGTGGCAGACTTTGGATACGGTGGCATTGGCTCGGGACTGAACATCTCGGACATCGTCAACAAGCTGGTCGCAGCCGACCGCAAGCCCGCCGACAATGCGCTGAACCTGCAGCAGTCGAAGACCAAGATGCAGCTGTCGTCAGTCGGCACCGTCACCTCGGCGTTCGACAAGCTGAAGACGGCCTTGACCGCGCTGAAGGCCACCACCGCCTTCGATACCCGTACCGTGACCGCGACCGGCAAGGGCGGCCCGACCAACGCCGATGACGTGCTGACCGCATCGGTGGCGCTGTACGACGTGGGCACGACCAAGGCAGCAGCCTCCAACGGCACCCACCTGGTGGAGGTGAAGTCGCTGGCCACGGCCAACAAGTGGATTGCTGACACTTCGGTACCCAAGACCGACACCTTCGGCGCCGGAACCTTGACGCTGACCGTTGGCGTCGGCGACAAGGCCAAGGCGTTGAAGGTCGAAGTGGAAGATGGCGACACCCTGACCACGATCCGCAACAAGATCGACGCTGCCGGGCGCAAGGAAGGTGTGCAGGCCACGTTGATCAGCTCCGGTGACAACCAGTACCTGTCGATCGCCCAGGAAAAAACCGGTGCCGCCAGCGCAATCAAGCTCGAGTACGGCGGCAGCGATGCGAAACTGGGCGCACTGGTCGGCAGCCTCAAGGAGAACACCCCGGCGGCCGACGCCGAGCTGACCATCGATGGCGTGAAGGTCATCAGCCCCAGCAATACCGTGGACAACGCGGTTCCGGGCCTGACCCTGAACCTCAAGGTCAAGGGCACGAGCACGGTGGTGATCAGCACCGACACCGCTGCTGCCACCAAGGTGATGCAGGAATTCGTGACCGCGTACAACGCGGCGATCGCGGCGATCAACACCGAAACCAAGTACGACCTGAAGACCAAGGAGGCGTCTGCGCTGACCGGCGACGCGCAGATGCGCGGCGCATCCAGCCAGTTGCGCTCGGTGATGGCCGGCGTACTGAAGGATCTCTCCGCGTCCGGCCTGGACCCGAAGGCGATCGGCCTGCAGACCCGCGGCTACCCCAATGCCGACGGCAGCCTGGTGCTGGACACCACCAAGTTCGCCGCCACACTCGCCGCGCAGCCGGAAAAGGTGCGCCAGGCGATCACCGGTGATACCGGCGGCGCCGGCCAGCTGTACACGCTGGTGGACGGCTACGTCAGCACCACGGTCGGCAAGGAAGGCGCCTTCGTTGCCCGCACCAAGGGCCTGAACAACACCCTGGACAACATCGACAAGCGTCGCAAGGATCTGGACACGCGCATGAAGAGCGTGGAAGAGCGCTACAAGAAGCAGTTCATCGCGCTGGACAGCCTGATGGGCAAGCTGCAGCAGAGCAGCAGCACGCTGTCGCAGCAGCTGGCACAGTTGAACCGCTGACGATGCATGCGCGGCACTCAAGTTTGCCGTGCAACGCACCGATAACGGACGCAACAGCAATCATCGCCGCGCCGTCGGCACCGATCGCCACGATCACCCGACGGCACCCCGCGCAAGGAGAATCACGAATGTACGGTTCCAGCCGTCAATATGCCGAGCAGTACCGCCAGGTGGGAGTGACCAGTGCGGTCGCCGATGCCGATCCGCACAAGCTGGTGGCGATGCTGCTGGCCGGTGCGCTGGAGCGCGTGCGGCGCGCCCTGGCCAGCCTCGAGCGTGGCGACCAGGCCGGCAAGGGCAAGGCGATCGGGGAAGTCTGCGCGATCGTCGGCCACCTCAACGGCTCGCTGGACCATGAGGCCGGTGGCGAGATCGCCGGAAACCTGTCGGCACTCTACGACTACGTGCTGCAGCGCCTGACCGAGGCCAACCTGCACAACGACCGTGCCGCGCTGGATGAATCGCTGCAGCTGCTGGGCGAGATCGACAGCGCCTGGAATGCGATCCCGCACGAACAGCGCCGCCCGGCCGCGGTGGCGCCATGAGCCTGCACGAACTGCATGCGCAGCTGGATGCCTTCGAGAAGGCCTTGGGCGAAGAATCCCTCGACCAGGCCGACAGCCTGCTCGACGGCCACGACAGCACCCTGCACGCCCTGCTCAGCCAGCCGCTGACCGCCGCCGACCACGCTCCGCTGACGGCCCTGTTCGAGCGCCAGCAGAATCTGCTCGGCCTGCTGCGCCAGCGCCGTGATGCCGTGGCCGCACTGATGAACGACGGCCAGCGCTCCCTTCGCGCCGCGCATGCCTACCTGCAGGCAGAATCGCTGGCATGACCTCGCTGCCGACCACCTCGCTGCACCACCCGGCCGAAAGCGAGCTGTTCGACGAGACGCTCAGCTGCGAACTGGCCCTGCCCGTCGAATTCCAGGCGGGCAGCGCGGCCGGCCGCACCAGCAGCGCCGAAGGCCTGCTGCGCAGCCTGGCGCTGGTCGAGGACAGCCGCGTCGACGAGCATGACGAACGCAACGAAGCCAGCCTGCAGCTGCAGCGCCTGGAAGCCAAGCTGGACCTGGCGATGGTGCTGCTCGGCCGGCTGGTGCGCCAGCAGGGCCAGGAGCTGACCCTGCGCCCGGTGCGCTGGTCGCGCCGTGGCATCCGCCTTCAGCTGGGCCCGCGCAGTGGTGCCACCCCCGGCCAGGCCGGCGTGGTGCGCCTGCAGCCCAGCGACTGGCTGCCCGACCACATCGACCTGCCGGTGGAAGTCATCGCCGAGGCGGCCGACGGCAGTGGCGGCCACTTCCTGTGGCTGCGCTTCCAGCGCCTGGGCGACGGCCTGGAGATGGCGATGGAGCGGCACCTGTTCCGCCTGCACCGCCGCCAGGTGGCCGAGGCGCGCCGCGCACGTTGAAACCCACCACCCAGGCACTGCACGGCCGACCCTTGGCGCGCCCGTTCAGCTAAGTTAAGGTGGACTCCCCTACACGGATCCGTTGCGTGCCTGTGCGAGTTCTCATCGTCGACGATCACACCCTCGTCCGCGCCGGCCTGGCGCGGCTGCTGCAGGGGTTTGCCGACGTGCAGCTCGTCGCCGAGGCCAGCAACGCCGAGCAGGCCCTGCAGCTGGCCCTGCAGCACGCACCGGACGTGGTGCTGATGGACCTCTCGCTGCCCGGCCGCACCGGCCTGGAAGCGCTCAGCGATATCCGCCTGCGCGCACCCGGCACCCGGGTGGTGATGATGACCATGCACGACGACGCCGCGCACGTGCGCGACGCGCTGGATCGTGGCGCAGTCGGTTTCGTGGTCAAGGATGCAGCACCGCAGGAGCTGGAACTGGCGCTGCGCGCCGCGCACGCCGGCCAGGTGTTCCTGAGCCCGCAGATCTCGGCCAAGATGCTGGCGCCCATGCTGGGCCGCGAGAAGCCCACCGGCATCGCCGCGCTGTCGCCGCGCCAGCGCGAGATCCTGCGCCGCATCGGCAAGGGCGAAAGCAACAAGGAAATCGCCGCCGATCTCGGCATCAGCGTCAAGACGGTGGAGACCCACCGCGCACGCATGATGGAGTCGCTGGGTTGCCGGCGCGCCAATGACCTGTTGCTGCTGGCCGCGCGCCACCAGCACGAGCTGGAATGATTGTCTGCTGGTGCGGTCAGATCCCTTTCCTGTGGAAAGGGATCTGCCCCCTGCCCGGCACTGCACGGGCGACGAATTCCCGTCACCCTGACAGGCCCTGACAGGAATCCGTATATGGCGCCCCGCGAACACGGCCGGTTCGGCACCACGAATCAATGACTTGGCGACGGCCTTCGTCAACATCCCGCGCCAATGTAGGGGAAACCCTTACATCCTGTAGGGATATCTACGAAAGCCCTCAGGAACCCCCCGATTCCGCCCCCGCCGGATCAAAAGCAAGATGCGTTCCACAAGGCGCCGGGGAGCGGTGCCGGGGAACCACGATGAAGGCTGCACTCTCGACCCAGCTGGGCCAACAACTTCACCTCACCCCGCAGTTGCTGCAGTCGATCCGGCTGCTGCAGCTCGATGGCCTGCACCTGGAACAGGAAATCCAGCGCCTGCTGGACTCCAACCCGCTGCTGGAGATCGAAGAGGCCGAAGCGCCCGCGGCCGAGGCCACCGAAGCGAGTGCCACCACCCTCGACACCGCCGCCTTCGACGAACTGCCCGAGTCGTCGATGTGGGACGTGGCGGGTGCCAACTGGCAGGACGGTGACGACGACCGCATGGCGCGCATCGCCGCCGGCGAGTCGACCGACCCGCAGCTGCGCGTGCTGCAGCGCCTGTCGCTGGACATGGACGACCGCCAGCTGGCGGTGGCCGCGTTCTGGCTGGACCACTGCGATGAAGCCGGCTACCTGCAGGCACCGCTGGACCAGCTGCAGCTTCTCGCCAGCGCCCAGTTCGACATTGCCGCCGACGGCGTGGAAGCCATCCGCCAGCAGCTGCTGCACGGCGAGCCTGCCGGCATGGCCGCGCAGGACCTGCGCGAAGGCCTGCAGGCCCAGCTGCGCAGCCTGCAGGGCGTGGTGCCGGCCCGCCACCTGGCGGCCCGCATTCTCGATGGTGCGCTCGACGCGCTGGCCGCCCACGACTACCCCGCCCTCGCCCGCCAGCACGACGCCGAGATCGACGACGTGCGCGAAGCGGTGCGCCTGATCCTCTCGCTGCAGCCGCGCCCCGGCGACAGCCTGCTGCCCGAACGCAACGCCGTGGTGGTGCCGGACGTGGTCGCCTGGCACGCCGATGGGCAATGGAAGGTCGCCCTGAACCCGGCCACCAGCCGCCGCGTCTCGATCAACAGCCAGTACGAACAGGCCCTGGCCGAAACCAGCGAAGCTGCACCGGCGCTGCGCGAGATGCTGCAGGAAGCGCGCTGGTTCAGCCGCGGCCTGTCGATGCGCTACGACACCCTGCTGCGCACCGCGCGGGTGATCGTCGAGCGGCAGGCCGCCTTCCTGGTCCGTGGCGAAGAGGCCATGGCCCCGCTGACCCTGAAGGAAGTAGCCGAAGAAATCGGCATGCACGAATCCACCGTCTCGCGCATCACCACCGGCAAGTTCCTGCAGACCCCGCGCGGCACCTTCGAACTGAAGCACTTCTTCGCCGTGCGCCTGGAAGGCGCCAGCGTCTCCGGCCAGGCGGTGAAGGCCATGGTCCGCCGCCTGATCGACGCCGAACCGGCCGGCCGCCCGCTGGCCGATGAGGCCATTGCCGGCCTGCTGTCACGCCAGGGGGTGAACATTGCCCGCCGAACCGTCGCAAAATACCGAGAACAACTGGATATCGCCCCGGCCCGCGAACGGCGCCGGCTCAGCGCCAGGCAACCCCAGCTGGCCCGGGTGGGCTGAAAAGGATGTTGGACATGAACAAGCTCACGGTCCTGCTGGTCGATGACCACGAGGGCTTCATCAACGCGGCGATGCGCCATTTCCGCAAGATCGACTGGCTGCAGATCGTCGGCAGTGCCGGCAACGGCCTGGAAGCGATCGAGCGCTCGGAAACGCTGCGCCCGCAGGTGGTGCTGATGGACCTGGCGATGCCGGAAATGGGCGGCCTGCAGGCCACCCGCCTGATCAAGTCGCAGGACGATGCACCGTACATCGTGATCGCCAGCCACTTCGACGACGCCGAACACCGCGAACACGCGCTGCGTGCCGGCGCCGACAATTTTGTCAGCAAGCTGTCCTACATCCAGGAAGTCATGCCGATCCTGGAAGGCCTCAGGGAGGATCGATCGTGAGCGAATCGCGCATCCTGGTGCTGGACAACGACGCCGTGCGCGCTGAGCGCACCGTTGCCCTGCTGGAATTCATGGACTTCAACCCGCGCTGGGTTTCCGACGCGGCCGACTTCGACCTGGGCCGCCAGCGCCAGAACGACTGGATGGCCGTGATTGTCGGCAGCCTGGACGACACCGCTGCCAGCACGGCGCTGTACAACTGGCTGGGCGGCAGCAGCCTGCCGCCGCCGGTGCTGCTGGCCGATGGTGATGCCGCAGCGTTTGCCCAGCAGCACGGGCTGCACGAAGCCAACATCTGGCCGCTGGAAACGCCGCTGCGCCACGCGCAGATGGAGGCCCTGCTGCGCCGCGCCAGCCTCAAGCGCCTGGACGCCGAGCACCAGGCCGGCGCCGCGCAGGACCAGGGGCCGACCGGCAACGGCCCGGCGGTGACCGAGCTGCGCACCATGATCGAACAGGTGGCCGCGTTCGACACCACCGTGCTGGTGCTGGGCGAATCCGGTACCGGCAAGGAAGTGGTGTCGCGCGCGATCCACCAGCGCTCGCCGCGCCGCGATGGCCCGTTCGTGGCGATCAACTGCGGCGCCATTCCGGCCGACCTGCTGGAAAGCGAACTGTTCGGCCACGAAAAAGGCGCCTTCACCGGTGCACTGACCGCGCGCAAGGGCCGTTTCGAAATGGCCGAGGGCGGCACCCTGCTGCTCGACGAAATCGGTGACATGAGCTTGCCAATGCAGGTGAAGCTGCTGCGCGTGCTGCAGGAACGCAGCTTCGAGCGTGTCGGTGGCAACCAGACCATCCGCTGCAACGTGCGCGTGGTCGCTGCGACCCATCGCGACCTGGAAACCCGCATCGCCGAGGGCAAGTTCCGCGAGGATCTGTTCTACCGCCTCAACGTGTTCCCGATCGACGTGCCCGCCCTGCGTGAGCGCCGCGAGGACCTTCCTGCGCTGGTTGAAACCATCGCCGCACAGCTGGCCCGTACCGGCCGTGGCGAAGTGCGCTTCACCCCGGAAGCGCTGCAGGCCCTGGCCGGTTACGAATGGCCCGGCAACGTGCGCGAGCTGACCAACCTGGTCGAGCGCCTGGCGGTGCTGCATCCGGGCGGTTCGGTGCGCGTGCAGGACCTGCCGGCGCGCTATCGTGGCGATGCCGCGCTGGCCGTCCCGGCACCGGCACCGGCGGCTCCGGTCGCCAGCGAAGAACGCCTGGACCTGCGCAGCTTCTCGTTCCATACCCCGGGCAGCGGCGGCCAGCCGGCCCTGGAACATGGCATCGCGGTCAATCGCGCCGCCGCCCCGGCGGCATTGCCCGACGACGGCCTGGACCTGCGCAACCACATGGCCAACATCGAACTGGGCCTGATCAACGAAGCACTGGAGCGCACCCAGGGCGTGGTCGCCCATGCCGCCCAGCTGCTTGGCCTGCGCCGCACCACCCTGGTGGAAAAGCTGCGCAAGTACGGCATCGAACGCGAGCAGGCCGAACTGGCCGGCTGAACCGCGTTGCCAGCACGAAGGGGGCACGAACGCCTGGGCTTGCCCGGGCGTTGGTGTTTCCAGTGCCTGGGGTCAGAACCCTTTCCGCAGGAAAGGGCTCTGACCCCGTTTCATTTGCACGTTTTCCTAGAGACAACGCGGCCGCACTGCGGAGCATGGCAAGGACACCCCAAGGAGGTTCCACCATGCATCGCCTCACCCTGCTCGTCGCCCTGCTCTGCCCTGGCGTTGCCAGCGCCGCCACCTGCACCCTTCCCGCCACGCTGGACCAGCGCCAGTTCACCAACCTCAGCGACCCGCTGTACGCACCGGACAACCCCAATGCCGGGCGCATGGTGCAGGTCAGCTTCGCCGGCAGCCAGTACATGCTGGACATCCTCGGCACCGACCTCCGCATCGGCGGCAGCTACCGCTACCAGCGCCTGGCCCCGCATATCGGGGAAATCCAGATGACCGAAAACCACCCGGCCGGCCCCGCCCGCTACACCCTGCTGCTGACCTGCCTGAGCGACCGCCAGGGTCGTTTCATCTACACCCAGCACGACGGCCCCATCGCACCGCGCCAGCGCCAGAATTCCGGCCGCTGGACCCTGCAGCCGTAGGCCAGAAAACCGACGCCGGATAAATGGCGCCTTCAACGGGGTCAGAGCCCGTTGCGTCGCAACGGGATCTGACCCCGTGCCGACCAACGGTCGGCACCCACCATCAGCAGCAGGTTCCAACAGATCGCGGCCAACTGTCGAAGGCGGGGTGGGTCCGGTTGCGGGGGCGTGAGCGCTATGGATGGCGCGACCGAGCCTACAGGGACGTATTTACGGCGTCCCCCGCAACCGGACCCACCCCGCCATCCCACGGATAGCCCGCCGTTGACGTTGACGTTGACGTTGATGTTGACGTTGATTCGGCGGGTGCAGGGCGCAGCCCTGCCAGCACATCCACAACCCTCACTTCACTGAATCGAAAACCGGTTTCGGCACGGCACTTGCACCTGCTCCAGCAGACAACCCCATCCCCTGTTTCTGGAACCGTTGCAGATGTCCCACTCCGTCACTTCGATCCTTTCGCAGATCCGCTCCTATCAGACCCAGATGGGACAGCCGGCGCTCAACCCGCTGGGCGAAACGCCGCGCAGCAATGCCCTGCCGGGCACGGTGCTGGATGCGCCGCAGGTGCAGCCGGCCAGCTTCACCGAAACCCTGCGTGGTGCGATTGCCGGCGTCAACGACGCGCAACAGAAATCCGGCGCCCTCGCCAAGGCCTTCGAAATGGGCGACCCCAGCGCCGACCTGGCCAAGGTGATGGTCGCCTCGCAGCAGTCCCAGATCGCCTTCCGCGCCACCGTGGAAGTCCGCAACCGTCTCGTCCAGGCTTACCAGGACGTGATGAACATGCCGCTGTAAGGAACGTTGACGCATGGCACTGACGCTCTCCAAGGACAGCCTGAACGCCGAGAAGGCCGGGCAATGGTTCGACCGCCTGCAGAGTCTGCAGATCACCCGTCGACTGGGCCTGATGGCGATGATCGCAGTGGCGGTGGCGGCAGGCCTGTCCGTGTTCTTCTGGTCGCAGAAGCCGGGCATGGTCCCGCTGTACACCGGCCTGGACCAGAAGGCGACCGCTGAAGCGACCGACCTGCTGCGCGCCGCGCAGATTCCGTTCGCGCTCGACCCCGCCACCGGTGGCATCACCGTGCCGGAAAAGAACCTGCACGATGCCCGCCTGAAGCTGGCCGGCTCCGGCCTGACCGACAGCGGCAAGCTCGGCTTCGAGCTGATGGAACGCGATCCGGGCTTCGGCGTCAGCCAGTTCGTGGAAAGCGCGCGCTACCAGCACGCGCTGGAAACCGAGCTGTCGCGCACCATCAACACGCTGCGCCCGGTGCGCGATTCGCGCGTGCACCTGGCCATTCCCAAGCCCAGCGCGTTCACCCGCCAGCGTGACGTGGCCAGCGCCTCGGTCACCCTGGAACTGCGCGGCGGCCAGCAGCTGGAACGCAGCCAGGTCGATGCCATCGTGCACATGGTCGCGGCCAGCATTCCGGACCTCGCCCCGGAACGGGTGACCGTGGTCGACCAGAGCGGGCGCATGCTCAGCATCACCGACCCGAACAGCGAGGCGGCGGTCAACGCGGCCCAGTTCGAGCAGGTGCGCCGCCAGGAAACCTCGTTCAACCAGCGCATCCGCGAACTGCTGGAACCGATGACCGGCCCCGGCCGTGTCAACCCGGAAGTGAGCGTGGACATGGATTTCTCGGTGACCGAGGAAGCCCGCGAGCTCTACAACGGTGAACCGCAGAAGCTGCGCAGCGAGCAGATGAGCGAGAACACCACCAGCACGCCGGGCCCGCAGGGCGTGCCGGGCGCGACCAGCAACAGCCCGCCGGGCCAGCAGGCCGCACCGGCCACCGCGCAGACCCCGACCGAAAGCAGCAAGAACGCGACCCGCAACTACGAGCTGGACCGCACCCTGCAGCACACCCGCCAGCCGGCCGGCCGCATCAAACGCGTGTCGGTGGCGGTGCTGGTGGACAACGTGCCGCGCGCCGGTGCCAACGGCAAGGTGGCACCGCAGCCGCTGTCGGCCGCCGAACTGACCCGCGTCGAGGCGCTGGTCAAGCAGGCCGTCGGCTTCAACGCCGAGCGTGGCGACACCGTGTCGGTGATGAATGCCCCGTTCGTGCGTGACACCACGCCGGTCGAAGGCCCGGCCTGGTGGGAACTGCCGTGGGTGCACGATGCCGGCCGCATGCTGCTCGGCGCGGTGGTGGTGCTGGCGCTGCTGTTCGGCGTGCTGCGCCCGGCGCTGCGCGCGATCACCGGCCAGGGCAAGAAGAACGACGAGCAGGCACTGGAACCGCACACCGCGGACGTGCAGCTGGTCGATGACGATGGCATGCCGCTGCCGGCGCTGGGCGCCGACCGGGCCAGCCTGGGCGGGCCGGATGCGCTGGCCCTGCCGGTGGATTCATATGAGGAACGACTGCGGATGGCGCGTGAAGCCGTGAAGACCGACTCCAAGCGCGTGGCCCAGGTGGTCAAGGGTTGGGTGGCCAATGACTGAGGCACCACTGACCGGCGTGCAGCGCGCCGCCGTACTGCTGCTTTCGCTGGGTGAGCTGGATGCGGCCGAAGTGCTGCGCCATATGGAACCCAAGGAAGTGCAGAAAATCGGCATCGCCATGGCCACCATGACCGACATCACCCGCGAACAGGTGGAAAGGGTGATGGACCAGTTCGGCCAGGAGCTGGGCTCGAAGACCTCGCTGGGCGTGGGCTCGGACGACTACATCCGCAACATGCTGGTGCAGGCGCTGGGCAGCGAGAAGGCCGGCAACCTGATCGACCGCATCCTGCTCGGCCGCAACACCACCGGCCTGGATGCACTGAAGTGGATGGACCCGCGCGCGGTGGCCGACCTGGTGCGCAACGAGCACCCGCAGATCATCGCCATCGTGATGGCACACCTGGAAACCGACCAGGCCGCCGACGCGCTGAAGCTGCTGCCGGACCGCACGCGCGTGGACGTGCTGCTGCGCATCGCCACCCTCGATGGCATTCCGCCGAACGCGCTCAATGAACTCAACGAGATCATGGAGCGCCAGTTCGCCGGCAACCAGAACCTGAAGTCGTCCAACATCGGCGGCGTGCAGTGCGCGGCCAACATCCTGAACTTCATGGACAGCGGCCAGGACCAGGCGATCCTGGGCGAGATCGCCCGTATCGATGCGCCGTTGAGCAACCGCATCCAGGACCTGATGTTCGTGTTCGACGACCTGGTCGACCTCGACGATCGCGAGATGCAGCTGGTGCTGCGCGAAGTGAGCGGCGAGCGCCTGGGCCTGGCCCTGCGCGGTGCCGACATCAAGGTGCGCGACAAGATCACCCGCAACATGTCGCAGCGCGCGGCCGAAATCCTGCTGGAAGACATGGAGGCCCGCGGCCCGGTGCGCCTGTCCGACGTGGAAGGCGCACAGCGCGAGATCCTGGCCATCGTCAAGCGCATGGCCGATGAAGGCACGGTCACCATCGGTGGCAGCGCGGAGGCCATGCTGTGAGCAACGTCGTGCGCTGGCTTGCCCCGGACCTGCTGGCCCAGCCCGAACCGGTGCTGGAGCAGGAGGATGCGTTCGAACTCACCGAGCCGGACCCGGAACACGAACCGGAGCCGCCGCTGCAGCTGCCCACCCTGGAAGAAATCCAGGCGATCCAGGACAGCGCCGAGAAGGAAGGGTTCGACCAGGGCCATGCCGACGGCTATGGCCAGGGCCAGGCCGAGGTGCGCCGCCTCGCCGCGCAGATCGAAGGCATCCTCGACAACTTCAGCCGGCCACTGGTGCGGCTGGAGAACGAAGTGGTCGGCGCACTCGGCGAACTCGCCGTGCGCATCGCCGGCGCGCTGGTTGGCCGCGCCTACGAAGCCGAGCCAGCACTGCTGGCACAGCTGGTCGGTGAAGCGATCGACGCGGTCGGCGGCAGCACCCGCGAGGTGGAAGTGCGGCTGCACCCGGATGACATCGCCGCCCTCGCCCCACTGCTGAACCTGTCGCCGGCCCAGCGCCTGGTACCCGATACCAGCCTCAGCCGTGGCGACCTGCGCGTGCACGCTGAAGCGGTGCGCATCGACGGCACCCTGGAAGCCCGCCTGCGCGGTGCGCTGGATGCGGTGATCCGCCAGACCGGAGCAGGCGCATGAACCCGGAATCGCAAGCCGCGCCGCAACCGGCGCCAGCGGCCGACTGGGCCGTGGCCCGCAACCTGCGCCTGGCCAGCCGCCTGGATGGCCTGCGCGTGGACACCGCGCATGGTCGCGGCCTGATCCGCGAGGGCGTGCTGCGCCGCGCGGTCGGGCTCACCCTGGAAGCGGTCGGCTGCGAGGCGCCACTGGGCGCCAGCTGCAAGGTGGAAGTGGTCGATGGTGGCTGGGTGGATGCAGAAGTGGTCGGCTTCGCCGGCGAGCGCACCTACCTGATGCCCAGCGCCGAACTGCACGGCCTGCTGCCCAATGCGCGGGTGGTACCGTCGGCGCGACGTGGTGGCGTGGAAGTGGGTGAAGGCCTGCTCGGCCGCGTCATCGACAGCGACGGCGTGCCGTTGGATGGCAAGGGCCCGATCCGCGCCGAAGGCCATGTCGGCATGGCCGGCGTCTCGATCAATCCGCTGGCGCGTGAACCGATCACCCAGCCACTGGACGTGGGCGTGCGCGCGATCAACGCGCTGCTGCCGATCGGCCGCGGCCAGCGCGTCGGCCTGTTCGCCGGCTCCGGCGTCGGCAAGTCGACGCTGCTGGGCATGATGACCCGCTACACCGCCGCCGACGTGATCGTGGTCGGCCTGATCGGTGAACGTGGCCGCGAAGTCCGCGATTTCGTCGAGACCACGCTGGGCGAGGAAGGCCTGCGCCGCGCCGTGGTCGTCGCCAGCCCCGCCGACCGGCCGCCGCTGGCACGCTTGCACGGCGCTTACCGTGCCACCGCCATCGCCGAGTGGTTCCGCGACCAGGGCCTGAACGTGCTGCTGCTGATGGACTCGCTGACCCGCTTCGCCCAGGCGCAGCGCGAAATCGGCCTGTCGGTCGGCGAACCACCGACCACCCGCGGCTACCCGCCGTCGGTGTTCGCCAAGCTGCCGGCGCTGGTCGAACGCGCCGGCAATGGCGCCAAGGGCCGTGGCTCGATCACCGCGTTCTACACCGTACTGACCGAAGGCGATGACCCGCAGGATCCGATCGCCGACGCCGCACGCGCGATCCTCGATGGCCACATCCTGCTCTCGCGCCGCGTGGCCGACAGCGGCCTGTACCCGGCCATCGATGTTGAATCGTCGGTCAGCCGCGTGGTCACGGAAATCGCCGACGAACCGTGGCGCCTGCGCATCCGCAAGTTGAAGCGACTGGTCTCGGCCTACTCGGCCAACCGTGACCTGATCGCGATCGGTGCCTACCAGCGTGGTAACGACGCGGCCACCGACGAAGCCCTGGAACGCTGGCCGGAAATCATGGAGTTCCTCGGCCAGGACGTTGCCAAGGCCGCAGATCTCCCGCACAGCCAGGCGGCGCTGCAGCGCCTGGTGGAACAAGAGAGTTAAGCCATGAACCAGTCCAAGCGCATCGATCCCCTGCTCAAGCGGGCCCAGGAACATGAGGACGCAGTCGCCCGCGACCTGGCTGAACGCCAGCGCGTGCTCGACACCCATCTATCGCGACTGGACGAACTGCGCCGCTATGCCGAGGAGTACGCCAACGCACAGATGGCGGCGACCAGCCCGGCGCAGCTGCTGAACCGCCGCGCCTTCCTTGATCGCCTGGACAGTGCGGTCGAACAGCAGCAGGCCACGGTCAACGGCAACCGCGAAAAGGTGGAGGCCGAGCGCGCCCGCCTGATCCTGGCCAGCCGTGACAAGGCGGTGCTGGAGCAGCTGGCCGCCAGCTACCGCGCGCAGGAAAAGGTGGTGACCGACCGCCGCGACCAGCGCGAGATGGACGACATTGGTGCGCGGCGCGCGCGCCTGGTGCAGGCCGAGGACCAGGACGGCGCCGAGCAGGGAGGCCGCTCGTGATGCCCGCCCCGCTCGCCAGCAGCGCCAACACCGCCACGCCCGCCACCAGCAACAGTGCCGCGCGCGCCTCGCGCAGCGAAGGCGGAAAGGACTTCAGCCAGCTGCTGCAGTGCGGTGCGCCCTCCGCGCCGGCGCCTTCCGGCAGCGCCACGACACCGACGCAGACGCCCTCCACGCCTGGCCAGCCATCGACCGCCGACAGCAATGGCCAGGCACCGGGCGAACGCAGCGCGGACGCCGAAGCGACAAGCGCTGAAACGCCGCCACTGCCCCCCGTTGCCCTGACCCCGGCTGGGCCCGGCACCGACAAGGACAAGCCCGCCGCGACCGAGGACGCCCCGTGGCCACCGCTCGGCCTGGCCGGCCTGGTGCTGGCGATGCCGACGCCTGCCGATCCGGCCGCAGCTCTGCCGGGCACCGCTGCACCATCACTGACCAGCGACGGTACGGCGCTGCCCACTACCGCCGCCGCGACTCCGACACTGCCTGCGGCCGCGCCGGCAGCGGCAACCGCAGCCCCGCTGGCGGCCGACAGCAAACCGACGGCGACCAGCGCTGACGACGCCACCGCGCTGCCACTGCCGGAGATGATCCTGCCCGGCAAGCGCAGCGAGCGTGGCGAAGGCAGCGACGTGGCCGCCCTCGGCGACCGCGCCAGTGCGCCGCTGCTGCATGCACCGGCAGCCGCCGCCGTACAGGACCTGAAGGCCGCGCTGGCCACCGGCAATGCGATCTTCAATGGCGAACCCACGCCGAAGCCCGTGCTGGGTGACGATGGTTTCGATCAGGCCATCGGTGCGCGCCTGGGCTGGCTGGCCGACCAGAAGATCGGCCACGCCCACATCCGCCTGAGCCCGGACGACATGGGCCCGGTGGATGTCCGCCTGCAGTTGAACGGCGACAAGGTGCACGCCAGCTTCAGCAGCCCGCACGTGGACGTGCGCCAGGCACTGGAAAGCAGCCTGCCACGCCTGCGCGAGCTGCTGGGCGAACAGGGCTTCCAGCTGGCTCATGCCGATGTTGGCCACCAGGCGCCCGGTGGTGACGGCAATGCGTCGGGCCAGGCCGGCGGCGGCGGCATGGCCGGTGACGGAGAACCGTCGCCGGGCGACGCCAGCGTGTCGTCCGCGCAGTTGATCCGCCAGCGAGGGTTGCTGGACGCCTACGCCTGACAGGCGTGCCAACCAAGGTTGGCACCTACCAGAGCGGGGCGGTCGGCACCCCGACGGAATTCCGTCGCACCCCTCTGCCCCGCCTTCGGCACACCCCTTGCATATCCCGGTGAAGCAACCCTCAGGAGCTTCACCCCGTGGCCGCAGCCGCTGACAAAACCAAGAAGACCGCCGAGAAGGACAAGGCCGCCAAGCCGCGTAGTCCGATCCTGATCACCGCACTGGTGGCCGTACTGGCCGCCGCTGCCGCTGGTGGCGGCGTGTGGTTCTTCACCCAGTCCAAGCACGAAGAGAAGACCGCGCAGGCGCCGAAGAAGAGCGCCACCCCGGCCCCGGCACAGTACTTCGCGCTGGACCCGGCGTTCGTGGTCAACCTCAACGGCCCGGTCGACGGCCCGCGCTACCTGCAGCTGGAAGTGCAGCTGATGACCCGCGACCCGGCCGCGCTGGAAGCGATCAAGACCCATGCCCCGGCCATCCGCGCGCGCCTGCTGATGCTGTTCTCGCAGGTCAGCCCGGACCAGATCGCCGATGTGGCCGGCAGGCAGAAGCTGCAGGCCGCCTCACTGGCCGAGGTGCAGAAAGTGCTCAAGGCCGAGACCGGCAGCAACGGCGCCGACGACCTGCTGTTCACCAGCTTCGTGACCCAGTAAGGGCCCACCGATGAATGATCTGCTGTCCCAGGACGAGATCGATGCCCTGCTCCACGGCGTGGACAGTGGCGCGGTCGAGACCGATGCGGAACCCCCGTCAGGCGAAGCGCGTTCGTACGACTTCGCCAGCCAGGACCGCATCATCCGTGGTCGCATGCCGACCCTGGAAATGGTCCACGAGCGCTTCGCGCGCCTGTGGCGGATCGGCCTGTTCAACCTGATCCGCCGCTCGGCCGAGCTGTCGGTGCGCGGCATCGAGCTGATCAAGTTCAACGACTACATGCACTCGCTGTATGTACCGACCAACCTGAACCTGATCCGCTTCAAGCCACTGCGCGGCACCGGCCTGATCGTGTTCGAGCCGACCCTGGTGTTCGCCATCGTCGACAACTTCTTCGGCGGCGACGGGCGCTACCCCACCCGCATCGAAGGCCGCGAATTCACGGCCACCGAAATGCGGGTGATCCACCTGCTGCTGAAGCAGACCTTCGCCGACCTGCGCGAAGCGTGGGCACCGGTGATGGACGTCGACTTCGAGTACATCAACTCGGAGATCAACCCGCATTTCGCCAACATCGTGACGCCGCGCGAATACGTGGTGGTGTGCCGCCTGCACGTCGAACTCGATGGCGGTGGCGGCGACATCCACGTCACCCTGCCGTACTCGATGCTGGAACCGATCCGCGAACTGCTCGACGCCGGCATCCAGAGCGACCGCAACGATCGCGACGAGAGCTGGGGCAAGACCCTGCGTGAACAGCTCAACATCGCCGAAGTCACCCTGTCCAGCGTACTGGCCAGCAAGCGCATGACCCTGCGCGACCTGACCCAGCTGAAGGTCGGCGACATCCTGCCGATCGACCTGAGCCCGCAGGTGCCGCTGTGCGTGGAGAACATCCCGGTATTCACCGGCGAGTTCGGCATCGCCAACGGCATGAACGCCGTGAAGATCACCGCTACCCATCCGCCGGGCACCCGCCCGCGCGTACCCGTCATCCAGGAAGACCCGCAATGAACGAAATCGACGCCCTCGAACCGACCCCGGCCCAGTTCAGCAGCCTGCAGGCCGATGAGGCGAACGGTCCGGACCTGAACCTGGACGTGATCCTCGACGTGCCGGTGACCCTGTCGCTGGAAGTCGGTCGTGCCCGCCTGCCGATCCGCAACCTGCTGCAGCTCAACCAGGGTTCGGTGGTGGAACTGGAGCGCGGTGCCGGCGAATCGCTGGACGTGTTCGTCAACGGCACCCTGATCGCCCACGGCGAAGTGGTGGTGATCAATGACCGCTTCGGCGTGCGCCTGACCGACGTGGTCAGCCCGAGCGAGCGGATCCGGAGACTGCGTTGAGCCTGCTGGCCTCCACCCTGCTGGCGGTCGGCAAGACCGCTGCGCCGATCGGCCCGCAGATCGGCCAGCACGCGGCCGCTGCACCCAGCCTGTTCGGTGCGGTGCTGGCGTTGCTGGCGGTGCTGGCGCTGGTGATCGGCCTGGGCTGGCTGCTCAAGCGCATGCCCGGCAGCGGCTTCCGCCCGGCCGAAGGCATGAAGCTGGTGGCCAGCCTCAGCGTCGGCGCCAAGGAGCGCGTGGTGGTGGTGGAGGTCAACGGCCAGCAACTGCTGCTGGGCGTCACCGCCGGCGGCATCAATACCCTGCATACCCTGCCCGAACCGCTGCCGCCGCCGGCACCGGTGCGCGTGCCGGACTTCAAGAACCTGCCGAATTTCGCCCAGCTGCTGCAGCAGCGGCTGCGCAAGGATCCCTGACATGCGTGTCACCCGTACCCGTCCTGCCACCCTGATGCCGTGGCTGCTGTTGCTTGCCCTGTGCCTGTTGCCGGCGCTGGCATTCGCCGCGCCCGGCGCGCCGACCACCCCGCTGCCGGACATCAACGTCGGCAAGATCGGCGGTGCGCCGGTCAGCCTGCCGCTGCAGACCCTGCTGCTGATGACCGCGATCACCCTGATCCCGTCGATGCTGCTGGTGCTGACCTCGTTCACCCGCATCATCATCGTGCTGGGCCTGCTGCGCCAGGCGCTGGGTACCGGCCAGACGCCGTCCAACCAGGTACTGCTGGGCCTGGCCCTGTTCCTCACCGCGATGGTGATGATGCCGACCTGGGACAAGGCGTGGAGCACGGGCATGGCGCCCTATCTCAACGGTGACATCGACTTCCAGACCGCCTGGACATTGACCACGCAGCCGCTGCGCGGGTTCATGCTGGCGCAGATCCGCGAGACCGACCTGATGACCTTCGCCGGCATCGCCGGGCACGGCACCTACGCCAGCCCCGATGCGATCCCGTTCCCGGTGCTGGTTGCCTCGTTCGTCACCAGCGAACTGAAGACCGCTTTCGAGATCGGCTTCCTGATCTTCATCCCGTTCGTGATCATCGACCTGGTGGTGGCCAGCGTGCTGATGTCGATGGGCATGATGATGCTGTCGCCGATGCTGGTGTCGGCACCGTTCAAGATCCTGCTGTTCGTGCTGGTGGATGGCTGGGTGCTGACGGTCGGCACGTTGGCGGCCAGCTTCAACCCCGCCTGAGATCCCCCGTAAAGCGCAGTCGAGCATGGCTCGACTCTACATACGCAGATGGAACCCGAATGTCTCCCGAACTTGCCTTGACCGAATTGCGTGGCGGCCTGATCACCGTGCTGTGGGTGGCTGGCCCGCTGCTGCTCACCGTACTGGTGGTGGGCGTGGTGGTCGGTGTCGTGCAGGCCGCGACCCAGCTCAATGAACCGACCATCGCCTTCGTCGCCAAGGCGGCGGCGCTGACCGCGGTGCTGTTCGCGCTGGGCAGCCTGCTGATCGGCCACCTGGTTGAATTCACCACGCTGCTGTTCCAGCGCATTCCGCACCTGATCGGCTAGGACACGCGCTTCGATGGACGCCGCCACCCAGATGGCTGCCGACGGCCTTCAGGCCTTCGGCATGATCGGCACCGTGCTGTGGACCATGCTGCGCATCGGTGCGGTGGCCATGGCCATGCCCATGGTCGGTACCCGCGCGGTACCGTCGCGGGTGCGCGTAGTACTGGCCGGTACCCTGGCCATTGCACTGGCGCCGCTGCTGCCACCGGTACCGGACTGGACCGGCTTCGACGCTGCCACCGTACTGACCATCGCCCGCGAACTGGCCATCGGCGTATCCATCGGCTTCATGCTGCGGCTGGTGTTCGAAGCCGGCGCGATGGCCGGCGAACTGATCGCCCAGGGCACCGGCCTGGCCTTCGCGCAGATGAGCGATCCGCTGCGCGGTGGCACGTCGGGTGTGATCGGCCAGTGGTTCTACCTGCTGTTCGGCCTGCTGTTCTTCACCGCCAACGGCCACCTGGCATTGATCTCGCTGCTGGTGGACAGCTACCGCGCACTGCCGATCGGCGCCCCCTTGCCGGACCCGCACGCCTTCTTCAGCATCGCCCCGACCTTCCTGCTGACCGTGCTGCGTGGCGCATTGACGCTGGCCATTCCGCTCACCGTGGCGATGCTGGCAGTGAACCTGGCCTTCGGCGTGCTCGCCCGCGCCGCGCCGGCACTGAATCCGATCCAGCTGGGCCTGCCGGTCTCGCTGCTGCTGGGCCTGTTCCTGCTGGCCCTGCTGGCCGGGGAAATGGGGCCGCCGGTACAGCGCCTGTTCGATGCCGCCTTCCAGGCTGCGGACGCGGTCACACACTGACCCGATCATCACGTATTGCCGCTTGAAGTCCCCCCCGGTCTGCGCGTTAGAGTGAATGCGTGGCGTCCAGGGGGGACGCCGCACCTGGCCGGCGCGGTTCCGCGTCGGCCTGCCTCATGCATGCCCCACCGTGGTTTCCGTCGACAGGCAGGTCCGGGAGACTGACGAATGCTGGTAGGCACGTACAACCCGTGGCTGGTGGCGATCTCGCTGCTGGTCGCCGTGATGGCTTCATACACCGCGCTGGCGATGGCCGGTCGCACGGTGACCGCCCCGGGCAGGGGCGCGGCCTGGTGGTGGCGCCTGGGGGGCGGCTTCGCCATGGGCCTGGGCATCTGGTCGATGCACTTCATCGGCATGCTGGCCTTCGACCTGCCCATTCCATTGGGCTACGACCTTCCCATCACCCTGCTCTCGCTTGCGCTTGCCATCGCCTCATCGGTGTTCGCGCTGTGGCTGGTCTCGCTGCGCACCCTGCCCCACCCGCGGCTGGCCGGCGGCGCCCTGCTGATGGGCACCGGCATCGCCGGCATGCACTACGTCGGCATGGCCGCCATGCGCATGCAGCCGGGCATCGACTACGACCCGGGTTGGCTGCTGTTCTCGCTGATGGTGGCGGTGGCCGCCTCCTGGACCGCGCTGTACGTGGCGTTCCGCCTGCGCGCGCAGCGCACCCGCATCGGTGATCGCCTGGCGGCGGCGGGCCTGCTCGGCCTGGCCATCGTCGGCATGCACTACACCGGCATGGCCGCCGCGCGCTTCCCGGAAGGCAGCATCTGCGGTGCGGCGGTCGGCGATGGCCTGCAGAACGAGTGGCTGGCGATGCTGGTGGTGGTGCTGACCGTAGCGATCCTGGCCGTGGTGCTGGTGGTCTCATGGCTGGACCAGCGCGTGGAAGCGCAACTGCTGCGGCTGCGCAATTCGATGCTGAGCACCTCGTTGACCGATGCCCAGCAGGAACTGACCCAGGCCGCGCTGCACGACCCACTCACCCGCCTGCCCAACCGCCTGCTGCTGCAGCGGCGCATCGTGCAGGCGCTGGCCGAGGCCGAACAAGGCGGCAACCGCTTCGCGGTGATGTTCATGGACCTGGACGGCTTCAAGCAGGTCAATGATGCGTATGGCCATCAGGCCGGTGATGCGCTGCTGGTGGCGGTGGCCGAACGCACCCGCCAGCTGCTGCGCCCGCACGACCTGCTGGCACGGCTGGGCGGCGACGAGTTCGTGCTGGTGGTGCGCATCGAGCACGACGAGGACCTGCCGACCCTGGCCCGTCGCATCCTGCAGGCCGTGGGCAGCGGCCCATTGCTGCCGGACAACGAACTGCAGGTGACCGCCAGCATCGGCGTGGCGATCTGCCCGGACCACGCCGCCAGCGAGCGCCAGCTGATGGCCTTCGCCGATGCAGCGATGTACCAGGCCAAGGAATCCGGACGCAACGCCTTCGTGCTGTTCGCCGACTGGATGAACGACAGTGCCGAGCAGCAGTTCCGGCTGCTGGCCGACCTGCGCCGCGCCATCGGCAGCGAGCAGCTGTTCCTGCACTATCAACCGAAGATCCGCGTGGCCACGCAGAAGGTGGCCGGCGCCGAGGCGCTGATCCGCTGGCGCCATCCGGAACACGGCCTGATTCCCCCCGACCGCTTCATCCGCCTGGCCGAGCGCAGCGGTGCGATCAACGAGATCGGGCGCTGGGCGCTGGACCAGGCCTGCCAGCAGCTGCGGCGCTGGCACGACGCTGGGCACGACGGCTGGTCGATGTCGGTGAACCTGTCGCCGGTGCAGTTCAGCTCGCCGCACCTGCTGCAGGATGTGCGCGAGGTGATCGAGCGCCATGGCATCCCCCCGCGCCACCTGGTGCTGGAAATCACCGAAAGCACGGTGATGCGCGACACCGACACCAGCCTTCGCCTGCTGCAGGCGCTGTCGGCGCTGGGCGTGGGCATCTCCATCGATGATTTCGGAACCGGCTATTCCAGCCTGCTGTACCTGAAGCGGCTGCCGGCCACCGAGATCAAGATCGACCACGCGTTCGTGCGCGATCTGGAACACAGCGCCGAGGACGTGGTGATCGTCTCGGCGATCGTGGCACTGGGCCATGCGCTCGACATGGACATTGTGGCCGAGGGCGTGGAGACCGCTGCCCAGCGCGCCTACCTGGAGCGCCTGGGCTGCGACTTCCTGCAGGGGTACCTGCTCGGCCGCCCGGTCGACGCGGCGCGCTTCATGCAGCTGCACGACCTGCCCCGGCCGCGGGTGGAGCTGGCACAGAGCCCGCCGCCCAGCGATAGCGCCCCCCTGTAGCCGAGCCCGCGCCCGCCGGCCACGGCCTGGCACTACCATGGGTTGGCCTTCAGTAGATCCACGCCATGCGTGGATGCGCCGTTCCACTGTCATCCAAGGAAGCGTCCGTGGCCCTACGCATCACCCTTGCTGGCCTGTTGCTGGCCCTTGCTGTTGGCGACACCGCCGCCGCTGATCTGCCGTGGTCATTGCCAGCCGATGCTTCCCCGGCCCAGGTCGAGGCTGCCCTGCAGGCCCTCGGCAAGGGCGTGTTGAAGTCCCCCAGCCTGACCGATGCACAGCGCGGCCACGCGCTGCTGGCGATGGGCCAGACAGCCGAAGCGCGGAAATCAATCCAGCAGGCACGCGCATCGCTGGCAAGCGACGGTGACACCGCGGCGGTGCAGCGCTGGGTGCCGATGCTGCTGCTCGCCACCGCCGGCGAGCGGGACACAGCCGCCTATGCCCGTGCCTTCCACAGCACCTTCGCTGACCTCGACGACATTGCCGCGGTGCAGGTTGATGCCGCACTCTCGGTTGAGCCAGCCCCGGTGCGCGCCCAACTGGAGCGGGCCATCGCGGCGCAGGCGGGTGCCACGACCATGGCCGAAGCCGTCGCCCTGGACCTGCTGCGCCTGCGGGCGGTACTGCGCGCACAGACCCTGGCCGCCGCACTGGCCCCTGCACTGGTCGCCGCAGAAGAGCAGCGCCGCTTCGCCATCGACGATGCGTTGCGCATCCCCGCCGGCGATGGCGTCGTGCTGTCGGCGCAGCTGGCCCGTGCTCGCGCCACATCGGTGCCTCTGCCGACGGCCATGCTGTTCACCATCTACACTGATCCACCCAAGAACCGGCAGAAGATGCTGCTGGCCGCCGCGCATGGCTATGCGGGCATCGTGGTGGATGCACGTGGCAAGGGCCAGGGTACCGGCACCATCGCGCCCTATGAACATGACGGCGAGGATGCCAACGCGGCAATCGAGTGGATCAGCCACCAGCCATGGAGCGATGGCCGGGTAGCCATGTATGGCGGCAGCTACGAAGGCTTCACTGCCTGGGCGGCGGCGCGCCATCACCATCCCGCATTGAAGACCATCGTGCCCTACGTTGCCGCCATCCCCGGCCAGGGCCTGCCGATGGAGAACAACGTGTTCCTGAGTGCCAACTACGGTTGGGCGTTCTACGTGGCCAATGGCCCGATGCTGGACAACGACACCTACGACCAGAACGAGCGCTGGTCGCAGCTGCCGCGCCGCTGGTATGCCTCCGGCCGCCCTTACCGGCAGATCGACCAGGTCGATGGCACGCCAAACCCCTGGCTGCAGCGCTGGCTGGCCCATCCGTCCTACGATGCCTACTGGCAGGCGATGGTTCCCTATGGCGACCAGTTCAACGACATCCGCATCCCGGTACTGACCATCACCGGCTACTACGACGACGGCCAGATCTCGGCCCTGCAGTACTTCAAGGAGCACCTCCGGCACCGTCCCGATGCGGACCATGCCCTGCTGATCGGCCCCTACGACCACCGTGGCGCGCAGTCGGCGCTCAAACCGATGCAGCTGCGCGATTACGCGGTCGATCCTGCCGCGCAGTTCGATACCCCGGCGGTAACCTTCCAGTGGTTGGACCATGTGCTGCGCGGTGCCCCGCGCCCTGCGCTGGTGCCCGACCGCGTGAACTACCAGCTGATGGGCGCCAACCGGTGGGGGCATGCGGCAACGCTGGATGCCGCTGCAGGCGATCACCGCCGCTACCACCTGTCGCCCGCGCGGGCAGCAACCGATGGCTATCACCGCCTGCAGGAACAATCACCGGCGCCGGGCCAACTGGGGCAGACCGTGGACATGGCCGACCGCAACGAAATGCGGCACGGCTACTATCCGTTCCCGATCGTCGCAGCACAGGATGAAGCGGACACCGCGCTGGCCTACGTGTCCGAACCCTTCACCGGCCCCATGGACCTGGTCGGCAGCTTCTCCGGCGACCTGAAGGTCCGCATCAACAAGCGCGACTTCGACTTCACCGTCACCCTGTACGAGCTGCTGGCAGATGGGCGCAGGATGCAGTTGTCCTACTACATGGGCCGGGCCAGCCATGTGCGCGACCCGAGCACGCGCCAGCTGTTGCAGCCGGGCCAATGGACCCACCTGCCCTTCGACCGGACGCGCATGGTCGCCCGCCGCCTGGCTGCAAACAGCCGACTGCTGGTGAAGGTGGACGTACTGAAAGACGCCATGCACCAGGTGAACCACGGCACCGGCCGCGATGTCAGCGACGAGACCGTCGCCGACGCGGGCGAACCGCTGCGCGTGGACTGGCACAGCGACAGCGTGCTGGCCATTCCCCTGCGACCGGCCAGCACCTCCCTGTAGAGCCGAGCATCGGTCCGGCCCTACAAGGGCCAGACCTCCAGTAGATCCACGTCATGCATGGATGGGCCGCCCCATCCCATCACGGAACAGTTCTTGCACGCACCCTGGCATCCCCTGCCGCAGTGCCCGTGATGTCCGAGAACGAATCCGCCGGCGAAAAGACCGAACAACCTACCGAAAAACGCCTGCGCGATGCCCGTGAACAGGGCAACCTGCCGCGCTCGCGCGAACTTGGCACCGCCGCCGTGTTTGGCGCCGGCGTGCTGGCGGTGATGGCCATGAGCGGCTCGATCGGCCGTGGCGCCACGGCCTGGATGAAGCACGCGCTCAGCCCGGAACAGAGCCTGCGGCAGAACCCGAAGGAACTGTTCGGCCACTTCGGCGACCTGCTGCTGCAGTTCATGCTGGTGATCGCACCGCTGGTGCTGGTCTGCCTGCTGGCCAGCTTTGTCGCACCGCTGGTGATGGGTGGCCTGCGCTGGTCGCAGAAAGCCCTGCTGCCCGACATCAACCGCATGAACCCGATGAGCGGGCTCAAGCGCCTGTATGGCCCGGAAGCCATCGCCGAGTTCACCAAATCGCTGCTGCGCGTGGCCTTCGTCGGCGTCGCCGCTGGCCTGGTGGTGTGGACCGGCTTCGATACCCTGCGCGGACTGATCCACCACCCGCTGGAGACCGCCATCACCGACGGGCTCGGCTTCACCCTGCGCCTGCTGCTGGCCACCGCCGGCGCCATGCTGGTGCTGGCCGCCATCGATGCGCCGTACCAGCGCTGGAACTGGATGCGCAAGCTGAAGATGACCCGTGAAGAGCTGCGCCGGGAAATGAAGGAAAGCGAGGGCAGCCCCGAGGTGAAGGGCCGCATCCGCCAGCTGCAGCAGCAGATGGCCAACCGCCGGATGATGGAAGCGGTGCCCACGGCCGACGTGGTGGTGGTCAACCCCACCCACTACGCGGTGGCCCTGAAGTACGAGGGTGGCGCCATGAACGCCCCCACTGTGGTCGCCCTGGGCGTGGACGAGACCGCCCTGCGCATCCGTGAAGTGGCCGACGGCAACAAGGTGGCGATCGTCTCCGCCCCGCCTTTGGCACGCGCCTTGTATCGGGAAGGCCAACTCGGAAAGGAAATCCCCGTGAGACTGTATTCGGCCGTCGCCCAGGTCCTGTCCTACGTCTACCAGCTGCGCGCCTGGCGCACTGGCCCGATGCCGGACGCCCCGCACATCCAGGTGGATGAATTCGGCAAGGGAGGCCGCCCGTGAGCGCCCAGCCCTCCGCCGGTTTCAACACCCGCCGCGCCCTGGAAATGATCCGCCAGGGCCTTGGCGCACCGCTGATCGTGCTGGCCCTGCTGGCCATGGTCGTGGTGCCGCTGGCCGCGCCGGTGCTCGATGCGCTGTTCACCTTCAACATCGCCATCTCGCTGATGGTGCTGCTGGCGGTGGTCTACGTGAAGCGCCCGCTGGACTTCACCATCTTCCCGATCGTGCTGCTGATCACCACCATGCTGCGGCTGGCGCTGAACGTGGCCTCCACCCGCGTGATTCTGCTGAACGGCCAGAACGGCCACGACGCCGCGGGCAAGGTCATCGCCGCGTTCGGCGAGTTCGTGATCGGCGGCAACTACGCGGTGGGCATCGTGGTGTTCGCGATCCTGACCATCATCAACTTCGTGGTCATCACCAAGGGCGCCGGCCGCGTCTCGGAAGTGACCGCGCGCTTCATCCTCGACGCGATGCCCGGCAAGCAGATGGCGATCGACGCCGACCTCAACGCCGGTTTGCTGACGCGTGAAGAAGCCAAGCTGCGCCGCGAAGAAGTCCGCGAGGAAGCCGACTTCTACGGTGCGATGGACGGCGCCAGCAAGTTCATCCGCGGCGATGCCATTGCCGGCATCCTGATCCTGTTCATCAACATGCTCGGCGGCCTGGCCGTCGGCGTGCTGCAGCATGGCATGCCGTTCGGCGAAGCCGCTGCCACCTACACCCTGCTGTCGATCGGTGACGGCCTGGTGGCGCAGCTGCCGGCCCTGCTGGTCTCCAGCGCCGTGGCCATGCTGGTTACCCGCGCCTCGCGCTCGCAGGACATGGCCCAGGCCATGACCGGCCAGGTGTTCGGCCAGTACCGTGCGCTGGCGATCACCGCCGGCATCATCGGCGTGGTCGGCCTGGTGCCGGGCATGCCCAACGTCGCTTTCCTGACGCTGTCCGCGATCCTCGGTTTCATCGCCTGGAAGGTGTACCGCAAGGGCAAGGCCCCGGCTGCCGATGCGGCGGGCGCTGGCACTGATGCTGCCGCGCTCAACGCGCTCGGCCGCCCGGCCGCACCCGCACCGACCGCCGAACTGAGCTGGGACGAACTGCGCCCGGTCGATCCGCTGGGCCTGGAGGTCGGCTACCGGCTGATTCCGCTGGTGGACAGCAACCAGGGCGGCGAACTGATGGCACGCATCAAGGGCGTGCGTCGCAAGCTGACCCAGGACGTCGGCTTCCTGATCCCGTCGGTGCACATCCGCGACAACCTGGAACTGCCGGCCAATGGCTACCGCGTGCTGGTGCACGGCGTACCGGTGGCCACCGCCGAGATCCACCCCGACCGCGAGCTGGCGCTGGACCCGGGCAGCGCGCTCGGCGCGCTGGAAGGCATCGCCGGCAAGGACCCCGCGTTCGGCCTGGATGCCACCTGGATCCAGCCGCACCAGCGCGCCCAGGCCGAAACGCTGGGCTACACCGTGGTCGATCCGGCCACCGTGGTCGCCACCCATCTGTCGCACCTGATCCGCGAGCACGCGCCGGAACTGCTCGGCCACGAAGAAGTGCAGCACCTGCTGGCCAACCTGGCCAAGAGCGCGCCCAAGCTCGTCGAAGATCTGACGCCGAAGGCGCTGCCATTGTCGGCGGTGGTGCGCGTGCTGCAGAACCTGCTGGTCGAGCGCATTCCGATCCGCCAGCTGCGCAAGATCGCCGAAGCGCTGGTCGAGCATGCGCCCAGCAGCCAGGACCCGGCCGTGTTGACCGCCGCCGTGCGCACCGCGCTGGGCCGCTTCATCGTTCAGGAGATCGCCGGAATGTCGGCGGAGCTGCCGGTGTTCACCCTCAACCCGCAATTGGAACGTGTCTTGCAGGAGTCCACGCAGGGCAACGGCGCCGCGCTGGAACCCGGACTCGCTGAGCGACTGCACCAGAGCCTGGCCGAATGTGTCAGCAAGCAGGAAGCCCGCAACGAGCCCGCGGTCGTGCTGGTACCTGGCCCGGTGCGCGCCGCGCTGGCCCGCCTGGTCCGCCACAGCGTTCCGTCGCTGTCGGTCCTGGCCTACAGCGAGGTGCCGGAGGACAAGCGCCTGAAGCTGGTCGGAACGATCAGCTGACGCCGCCCTCCGATGCGCCAGAAAACAGACACCACTTTCGAACCAACGCAACAGACAGATACCAAGGGGAACCCGCACCGTGCAGACCACCGACCACCCGAGTTCTCCGACCGCCACCCCGCCGTCTTCGTCCCGTGACCACAGCATGAAAATCAAACGATTCGTCGCCGCCGACATGCGCTCGGCCATGAACCTGGTGCGCAAGGAACATGGTCCTGACGCCGTGATCCTGTCCAACCGCCGGATCGAGGAAGGCATCGAGATCGTCGCCGCCGCCAACTACGACGAGAGCGCCGTGCAGCGCGCACTGGAAGCCTCGCGCCGTGACGTCGCACCGCCGCCGGCCCCCAAGCCGCGCACCGCCGCCGACGCAGTGATCGCCGCCGTCACCCGCCGCCGCAGCAGCACCCCGGCGCCGGAACCGGTCGCCGCCACCACCTCGGCCGTCGCCGCCCTCGCCCGCGCCGCCGTCGGTGCCACCGGCCGCACCCTGGACAGCGCCGACGAGATCGTGCCGACCCGCGGCAGCACCGGCTTCGCCGCCACCCTGGCGCGTGCCGCCGTCAACGAACCGGCGCTGCCGGAACAGATCTTCGCCCCGTTCGCCGAAGCCATCGTCGCACCGGCACCCGCCAGCGCCACGCCGGCCAACCGCGCCCGCTTCCAGATCGACCCGCCGCACGAGGCGCATCACGAAAGCGCGGCCCCGGCCGTGCAGCCGCCGCCGCTGCCGACCGCTGCCGTGACCGATGCACAGCCCGAGATCGCCGCCAGCGAACCGGCAGCGGTCGAAGCCGTTGTCGAGACCAGCCCGGCCCCCGTGCTGGCCCCGGCACCGACGCTGACCGTGGTCGCCCAGGACGACGCCGAGATCCGCCAGCTGCGCCAGGAAGTGGCCGGCATGCGCCAGGTGATCGAGCGCGAGATGAACCGCTTCACCGACGAGCGCCTGCGTGGCTGCCCGGTGCGCGCCACCGCGCTGGACCTGATGGACGAATACGGCTTCGACGCCGGCCTGGCCCGCGACGTGGCCATGCAGATCCCGCTGGAGACCGAGGCCCACCGCGGCCGCGGCCTGATGCTGGGGCTGATCTCGCGCAAGCTGCCGATCGCCCCGGTCGACCCGCTGGAAGAAGGTGGTGTGATCGCCCTGGTCGGCCCGACCGGCGCCGGCAAGACCACCACCATCGCCAAGCTGGCCTCGCGCTTCGCCGAGAAGCACGCACCGCGTGACGTCGCCCTGGTCACCACCGACACCACCCGCATCGGCGCCCGTGAGCAGCTGTATGGCTACGGCCGCCAGCTCGGCATCGCCGTGCACGAGGCCAACAGCGGCACCGACCTGGACCAGCTGCTGGAACGCCTGAAGGACTACAAGCTGGTGCTGATCGACACCGCCGGCCTGGGCCCGCGCGACCGCGCCCTGGCCGCTCAGCTGCAGTGGCTGCGCGCCGCGCGCCAGGTGCGCACCCTGCTGGTGCTGCCGGCCAACACCAGCTTCGGCGACATGGACGAGGTGGTGCGCCGCTTCGGTGCGGCCAACCTGCAGGGGCTGGTGCTGAGCAAGCTGGATGAGACCGGCCGCTTCGGCAACGCCCTGTCGGTGGCCGTGGACCACGCCCTGCCGATCACCTGGGTGACCGATGGCCAGGACGTCCCGGAGGACCTGCACCGGGCCAGTGCAGCCAATCTTGTACTTCGCCTTGAAGATTTGCGCCGAGCGGCCGATATGCCCTGCAACCCGGAGTTGAACCATGCCGTCGCGTGAGTACGCCAAGCTGACCAAGACCTTCCCGCTGTCGGCCACCCGCAGCGAGCCGCTCGGCCCTGTGCGCACCATTGCCGTGACCGGCGGCAAGGGCGGCGTGGGCAAGACCAACGTGTCGGCCAACCTGGCCGTGGCGCTCGCCGGCATGGGCAAGCGCACGCTGCTGCTGGACGCCGACCTTGGCCTGGCCAACATCGACGTGATCCTGGGGCTGAACCCCACCTTTACGCTGGCCGACCTGGTTGCCGGCCGCTGCTCGCTGGACGACGTCATCGTCGAAGGCCCGAACGGCGTGCTGGTGGTCCCGGCCGCATCCGGCCGCCGGCACATGGCCGAGCTGGCCCCGGCCGAGCATGTCGGCCTGGTCAACGTGTTCTCCGAACTGGAACGCGAGCTGGACATCATGGTGGTCGATACCGCCGCCGGCATCACCGACGGCGTGCTGACCTTCTGCCAGGCCGCGCAGGACACCGTGGTGGTGGTCTGCGATGAGCCGGCTTCGATCACCGACGCCTACGCACTGATCAAGGTGCTGTCGCGCGAGCGCGGCGTGGACCGCATCCAGGTGGTGGCCAACATGGTGCGCGACCCGAACGAGGGCCGCGTGCTGTACGAGAAGCTGACCCGCGTCTGCGAAAAGTTCCTCGCCGATGTCTCGCTGAACTACCTGGGCTGCGTGCCGCAGGATGACTGGCTGCGCCTGTCGGTGCAGCGCCAGCAGCCGGTGGTGAAGGCCTATCCGTCCAGCCCTTCGGCGTTGGCGATCACCGAGATCGCGCGCCGCACCGCACGCTGGCAGGCACCGACCGAACCGCGTGGTGGTGTCGAGTTCTTCCTCGAACGCATTCTCAAGCAGCGCGGGGTGGCCGCATGAAAGGCGCAGCCCAGTACAGGGAAGTCCAGCGCTCGGCGGCCAACGAGGTCATCGCCCAGCACTCGGACCTGGTGCGGCGCATCGCCCACCACCTGGCCGCGCGCCTGCCGGCCAGCGTCGAAGTCGACGACCTGATCCAGGCCGGCATGATGGGCCTGATCGAAGCCTCGCGCAGCTACGACGCCGACCAGGGCGCGTCGTTCGAGACCTATGCCTCGATCCGCATCCGCGGCTCGATGATCGACGAGATCCGCCGTGGCGACTGGGTGCCGCGCTCGGTGCACCGCCGTGCACGCGACGCCGCCGCCACCATCCGCCGCCTGGAACAGAGCACGGGCCGTGCCGCCAGCGCCACCGAAGTGGCCGCCGCGATGGAGATGCCGCTGCCCGAGTACCTGCGGCTGATGGAAGACGCCGCACGTGGCCAGGTGCTGAGCCTGGAGTCGCGCATCGAAGACCAGGGCGAGCTGGACACCGTCGCCCAGGGTGGCCCGACCCCGCAGCAGGTGCTGGAGCGCGGCGAGTTCGGCCGCGAGCTGGGCAAGGCCATCGGCCACCTGCCCGAGCGCGAACAGCTGGTGCTCTCGCTCTACTACGAGCAGGAGCTGAACCTGAAGGAGATTGGCGCGGTGCTCGGCGTGAGCGAGTCGCGGGTCTGCCAGATCCACGGCCAGGCCGTGCTGCGCCTGCGCGGCCGGCTGAAGATATTCGAGGCCGTCGACGCCGGCCTGGAAGAATGAACATCCCCGAGACGGCTGCCCCCGGCCGCCCGGAATGAACAACAAAGGAACTCTGCTTTGAACAAGAACATGCGCATCCTGATCGTCGACGACTTCTCGACCATGCGTCGAATCGTCAAGAACCTGCTGGGCGATCTGGGCTTCACCAACACCGCCGAAGCCGAGGACGGGCATGCCGCGCTGTCGCTGCTGCAGAGCCAGCCGTTCGATTTCGTCGTCACCGACTGGAACATGCCGGTGATGACCGGCATCGAACTGCTCAAGGCGATCCGTGCCGATGCCAAGCTGAAGACCCTGCCGGTACTTATGGTCACCGCCGAAGCCAAGCGCGAGCAGATCATCGAAGCGGCCCAGAACGGCGTGAACGGTTACATCATCAAGCCGTTCACCGCGCAGACGCTGGAAGAAAAGCTCGGCAAGATCTTCGAACGCCTGGCGGCCAGCGCCTGATGGATACCACGGTCGACAAGAACGCCCTCGCCCTGCGCCTGCAGGAGGCCCTGGACGCACTGGAGTCCGGTGACGAAGCCGCGTGGCGGCAACGCATCGACGGACTGGTCGCGCTGCGCACGCAGCCGATGATGAGCGGCCTCTCGCGGCTGGCCCGCGAGCTGGGGCAGGCCCTGGGTGAACTGCCGACCGTGCCCAGCGAAGCCGGTGAACTGGACGATGCCTGCGCGCGCCTGGACCACGTGGTGGCGATGACCGAACAGGCCACCCACCGTACCCTGGACCTGGCCGAGGAATGCCGCAGCCTGACCGAACAGCTGCGCGCCGAAGGCCTGCAGCCGGGCCAGGACGCGCAGCTCGAGCGCATCCGCCACAACCTCACCGAGATCGCCCTGACCCAGAGCTACCAGGACCTGACCGGGCAGATCATCCGTCGCGTGGTCGGCATCGTCCGCCGCGTGCACGAAGGCTTCGGCGCGCTCGGCCTGCCGCCGGAACAGCATCGCACCGACCCGGAACTGGCCGGGCCGGCACTGAAGGGACTGGACCGCCACGCGGTCTCGCAGAACGACGCCGACGACCTGTTGTCGGATCTGGGGCTGTAAGCATGAGCGCGGTATCCGACGACATCACTGCCGATTTCATCATCGAGGCACAGGAAATCCTGGATCGCCTCGGCGAACAGCTGGTGTCGCTGGAGCAGGCACCGCAGGACACCGAACAGCTCAACGCGGTGTTCCGGGGCTACCACACACTCAAGGGCGGCGCTGGTTTCCTCGGTGTCACCGCCATGGTCGAGCTGTGCCACGCCGCTGAAGAAGCGCTGGGCGCTGCACGTGCCGGCCAGGCCATGCTGCAGGCCCATCACTTCGACGCCGCCCAGCAATCGCTGGATTACCTGCAGTCAATGCTGGACGCCGTGTCTTCCGGCACCGAGCCGGGCTATGCACCGCCAGACCTGATCGCCCAGTTCGATGTGCATGGCGGTGCCGTGGCTGCACCCGCCGCCGCAGCAGCTCCCGCTGCGGGTGGCAGCGACCTGATCACCGACGACGAGTTCGAGGCCCTGCTCGACCAGCTGCACGGCGGCAACGCACCGACCGCGGTGGCGCCGGCAAAGAAGGCCGACGACGGGCTGATCAGCGAGGACGAGTTCGAAGCCCTGCTCGACCAGCTGCATGGCGGCGCCGCACCCGGCGCCAAGCCGGCGGCTGCGGCGGCACCGGCACCGATCGCCGCCCCGCGCCCGGCGGCCGCACCGGCACCGGCGGCCAAGCCGGCCGCCAAGCCGCTGGCCGAAGCCGAACACACCGTGCGCGTGGACACCAAGCGGCTGGACGCGATCGTCAACCTGATCGGCGAACTGGTGCTGTCGCGCAACCGGCTCAAGACCCTGCGTGCGCGCCTGCGCGACGAAGAACTGGACCGCGCCGTGTCCACCCTGGACATCGCCACCGCGCGCCTGCAGTCGGCGGTGATGCGTACCCGCATGCAGCCGGTGGGCAAGGTGTTCTCGCGCTTCCCCAAGGTCGCCCGCGACGTCGCCCGCTCACTGAAGAAGGAAGTGGACCTGGAGCTGATCGGTGCCGAGACCGAGCTCGACCGCAACCTGGTCGAAGCGCTGGCCGACCCGCTGGTGCACCTGGTCCGCAACGCCATCGACCATGGCGTGGAAATGCCCGACCTGCGCGAAGCGCAGGGCAAGCCGCGGATGGGCCATGTGCGGCTGTCGGCACAGCAGGAAGGTGACTACGTCAGCATCGAGGTGCAGGACGATGGCGCCGGCATCGATCCGGAAAAGCTGCGCGCGAAGGCACGCGAGAAGGGCCTGATCGATCCGGAGGCCGCCGCCCGCCTGAGCAGCGAGGAGTGCCTGCACCTGGTGTTCCTGCCCGGCTTCTCGACCAAGCAGCAGGTCACGGATATTTCCGGCCGGGGCGTTGGCATGGACGTGGTGCAGTCGCGCATCCGCGAACTGAGTGGCCAGATCCAGATCCAGTCGGAGCTGGGCCGCGGCAGCCGCTTCCTGATCCGCGTGCCGCTCACCCTGGCGATCCTGCCGACCCTGCTGGTGCAGGCCGGCGAGGACGTCTATGCGCTGCCGCTGGCGCGCGTGATGGAAGTGCTGCACGCACCGCGCACCTCGCTGGGCTGGTTCGATGGCCGCGCCGTGCTCGACCGCCGTTCGCACACGCTGCCACTGGTCGATCTGCGCCAGTGGCTGGATGTGACGCCCGCCGCGTCGACCCTGCTGACCATCGTGGTGCTGCAGGCCGGCGAAGCGCGCTTCGGCCTGGTCGTGGACCAGGTGCGCGGGCGCGAGGAAGTGGTCATCAAGCCACTGCCGAAAGCCCTGCGCGGCCTGCGCGGTTACGCCGGTGCAACCTTGATCGGCGATGGTCGCATGGCGCTGATCCTGGATGTGGACGGCCTGCGCAGCCCGCACGACTGACCCGCTTGCTGAACCCGTAAAACTGTGAAGTCGCACCAGTAGCCCGTACCGGTGTCTCAAGTCCCATTCATACAAGCCGATACCGGATCCATGGATAGACTCAGCCTCATTGGACTCTTTCTCGCCCTGGCCTCGCTGGTCGGCGGCAGCATCCTCAAGGGCGCCGGCCTGGCGTCCCTGTGGTCGCCTGCGGCGTTCGTGATCGTCATCGTCGGCACCGTGGCCGCGATCCTGCTGCATACGTCGCCGGCGGTGTTCAAGCATGCGTTCAAGATCGTGCGCTGGGTCGTGCGCCCGCCGCACAGCGACCGCCGCGAACTGATCCAGCAGATCGTCGAGTGGAGCAACATCGCCCGCCGCCAGGGCCTGCTGGGCCTGGAATCGCAGGTGGAAGCACAGCAGGACCCGTTCCTGCGCAAGGGCCTGCAGCTGCTGGTGGACGGTGTCGAGCCCGAATCGATGCGGCACATGCTGGAAATCGAACTGGGCAGCCAGGAACACCAGGACCAGGCCGGTGCCAAGGTGTTCGAGGCGATGGGCATCTATGCACCGACGCTCGGCATCATCGGTGCCGTGCTCGGCCTGATCGCGGTGATGAAGAATCTGGCCGACCCCAGCAAGCTCGGCCACGGCATCGCCGCTGCGTTCACCGCAACGATCTACGGCATCGCCTCGGCCAACCTGCTGTTCCTGCCGATCTCGGCCAAGCTCAAGAGTGTGATCTCGCACAACACGCGCGACCGCGAAATGGTCATCGAAGGCCTGATCTCGATCGCCCAGGGCGAGAACCCGCGCAACATCGAAACCAACCTCTCCGGCTTCCTGCACTGACATGGCCCGCCGCAAGCACCACGAAGAGCACGCCAACCACGAAGCATGGGCGATCCCCTATGCCGACCTGATGACGCTGCTGCTCGCCTTCTTCGTGGTCATGTACGCGATTTCCTCGGTCAACGAGGGCAAGTACCGGATCATGGCCGACGCCCTCACCGATGCCTTCGGTGGCGCACCGCGCACGATCAATCCGGTGCAGGTCGGCAACAAGCAGGTGCAGGGCGGCGGCTGGGACAGCCCGTCGGTGATCAAGTCCGGCACCAAGGTCGGCCCGTCCGCACCGGCGCCCTCGCACGACCCGACCCTGCTGCCGTCGATGGCCTCGCAGATGCGCATGCCGGTTTCGGTACACAACCAGGAACAGATCGCGCGCGCCGAGCGCCAGCTCAACACCATCGCCGACCGCCTCACCGCCGCGCTGGCGCCGCTGATCGACCGCGGCATGATCAGCGTGCGCCGCACCGAGCTGTGGATCGAAGTCGAGATCAACAGCGACATCCTGTTCCCGACCGGCTCGGCCGCGCTGGACGTACACGCACGGCAGACCCTGGCCAGCCTGGCCGAGGTACTGCGCGACGTGCCCAACAGCGTGCGCGTGGAAGGCCACACCGACAACGTGCCGATCGCCACCGCCACCTTCCCGTCCAACTGGGAGCTGTCGGCCGGACGCGCCGCCAGCGTGGTGCACCTGTTCGCCGACCAGGGCGTGCAGCCGTCGCGCCTGGCGATGGTCGGCTACGGCCAGTTCCGCCCCCGCGAAGAGAATGACAGTGCGCAGGGCCGCAACCGCAACCGCCGGGTGATGGTCATCATCCTGGCCGACACCTCGCACTCGGTGGATCCGCTGGGCCAACGCCTGAACGCGGCCACCGGCGCCACTGGCAGCACCGCCACCGAACAGGCCGCAGCAACGCCGGCCAACGCCCCCACCTCCCCCATCGCACCGGTGACGTTGCCGCCGGTGCCGGCTGGCAGCCGCGTCGGCGCCGCCGTTCCCCCGGCAATGAAGGAGTAACCCGATGCGCATCTGGGCAGTCGCCAACCAGAAGGGCGGAGTCGGCAAGACCACCACCACCCTCGCCCTCGGCCGCGGCCTGGCCGCGCTCGGCCATCGCGTGCTGCTGATCGACCTCGATCCGCATGCCTCGCTCAGCCGCGCCTTCGGCGTGCCGGTGGATCCGCCGCCGGCCGGCGTGCTGGAACTGTTCGGCGCACCGCCCGCCGACCTTGCCAGCCTGTGCCATGCCAGCAACATCCACGGCCTGGACTACGTCTGCGCACAGTCGGCGCTGGCCACGCTGGAACGCCGCAGCGCCAACCAGCCCGGCCTCGGCCTGGCCCTGCAGAACGCGCTTGCGCGACACCAGGGCCAGCACGACTACATCCTGCTGGACTGCGCACCGACCCTCGGCCTGCTGATGATCAACGCCCTGGCTGCCGCCGATCGCCTGATCATTCCGACCCAGGCCGAGCCGCTGGCCCTGCACGGCCTGGATGGCATGGTCCGCACCGGTGAGATGGTCGAGCGTTCGCGTCGCCGGCCGCTGCCGATCTCGATCCTGCCGACCCTGTTCGACCGACGCACCCGCGCCGGCAACGAGTCGCTGCGCACCATGCAGGACCGCCATGGCAGCCGCGTGTGGGAAGACGCGATTCCGATCGATACCCGCATCAGCAACGCGGCGGGCCTGACCCTGCCGAGCGTCGGCGAGGACTACCCGGGCCGCGGCCTGGCCGCCTACCGGCGCGCCCTGAACTGGATCCTCGGCGAGGATGCCCGCGCCTTGGAGCAGGCCGCATGAACAGCACCGGCATCCTCGACGACTACCTGGACGAACTGCTGGGCGAGGCGATCGCGCCGGCCGCCTTGGCCGTGCCCGCGCCGATCAGCGCCGCCCCGGCCAAGGCGACCGAAGCCGCCGCCGAGCGCGAGCCGACCTGGGATGACCTGCCGGCCGAGGTGATCTACGAAACCGAAACCGAGACCGTTGCCGCTACCCATGCCGTGGACAACGCCGCGCTGGAAGCCGCTTTCGATGCCGCCTCCGCGCCCGTCAGCGTGATCGATGCAGAACGCGAACCCACCTGGGACGATCTGCCGGCCGAAGTGATCTACGAAACGGACGCCGTCGTCGCGGCCCCGGCCGCGGATGAGGCTGCACTGGAGGCGGCCTTCGAGGCCGCCGCCGCACCGGCCAGCACCGCGATCACGGAACGCGAGCCGACCTGGGATGACCTTCCCGACGAAGTCATCCACGAAACCACGCCGGCACCGGCTGCGGCCGCTGCCAAAACGGGTCCGGAACCCACTTGGGACGATCTTCCGGACGAAGTGATCTACGAGACCGACCCGGCGGACAGCCATCGTCTCGCCCACACCGACAGCCCTGGCCTGCAGGCCGCCTTCGAGGCGGCCGCCGGTGGCGAAGACGTTCCCACGCCGCCGCCCGCCGTGGTCGCAGCGCCAGTGGCAGCACCGGCGGCACGTCCTGCACCGGCCCCGGCCGCACGCGCTGCCGCCACACCGCCGCCGCGCGTCGCCGTCGATGCACCCACAGGCAACCGCCCCGGCACCTGGCAGGAGCTGCAGGCGCAGGCCCACCAACCGGCCCGCAGCCCGCACCCGCAGAACCGTCGTGCCGGCGAACGCACCTCGCGCTGGCTGCGCCTGCGCTGCGGCACCCAGGCCTATGCGCTGGAACTGCTGAAGGTCCAGGAGGTCGTGCTGCCGGTACCGCTGCTGCCGTTGCGCGGCACCGCTGCAGCCATGCTGGGCATCATGAACCTGCGCGGCCAGGTGGTCCCGGTGATGGACCTGGGCCTGCACCTGGGCGCGGCCGCCGCCGAGGACGACGCCCAGACCCGCATCGTGGTGCTGGAAGAAGACGGCGAAACCATCGGTCTGCGCGTATCGGCGGTGGAAGATGTCGCCAACCTCACCGATTCGCAGATTGAACCGCCCGATACCGCGCGCATCTGCCAGATCTCCAACGACCTGTTCCGCGGCGTGGCCCGGGTCAGCCAGCGCCCGATGATCCTGCTCGACGCCACCCGGCTGTTGAGCTGAGCCGCAACGAAAAAGGGGACGGAGGGGATTAAGTCGCAACTGGCTCGGCGCATTGCGCCGACGCGGTGCCTGTCGGGGACGCAAGGAATTGATCCATTGGATCAACCCCATACGTCCCCACTGCGCGGTCGCCGTTGCTACTGGCCATCGCAGAGCGGCGCGGGCGATTGCGACTTAATCCCCTCCGTCCCCTTTTCAAGGGCGACCCGAAAAGCACCGCATCGACGCACCGCGTCGATTCTTCTAAAGAACCCCACCGGGGTGCCGTTATGGATCACGGAACCGTTTGTCCGGAGCAACGATGAGCACTGTCGAACTGGGTGGGGATCTCGGCATCGAGAGCACTACCGAGCTCAAGAACCGCCTCGCCCCCCTGGTGGAGCAGGCAGGCGAGCTGACCCTGGATGCCAGCCAGGTCGCCCGCATCCACACGGCCGCCATGCAGGTGCTGTGTGCGTTCGTGCAGGCCCGCCGCGAGGCAGGCCTGGGCACCGGCTTCCACGGTTGCACCGCAACCTTCCGTGACGCCGCGCGCCTGCTGGGCGTCACCCAGGCCCTGGGCCTGGACGTAACCCATGACAACCTGAAATCTGTGGAGAACGCTGCATGAGCGCACGTATCTTGGTGGTGGACGATTCGGCGTCGATGCGCCAGATGGTGTCCTTCGCCCTCACCTCGGCCGGTTTTGCCGTCGAAGAAGCTGAAGACGGCGCGGTCGCGCTCGGTCGCGCCAAAGGCCAGCGCTTCAATGCGGTGGTCACCGACGTCAACATGCCGAACATGGATGGCATCGCCCTGATCCGCGAGCTGCGCCAGCTGCCGGACTACAAGTTCACCCCGCTGCTGATGCTGACCACCGAATCGGCCGCCGACAAGAAGTCCGAAGGCAAGGCCGCCGGTGCCACCGGCTGGCTGGTCAAGCCGTTCAATCCCGAACAGCTGGTCGCCACCGTGCAGAAAGTGCTGGGCTGATCGCCCGGCACCGCTCCCCCTCTTCGCTTCCGGACCACCACTGCCATGAGCATGGACCTGCAACGCTTCCACGCCACCTTCTTCGAGGAGAGCCGCGAAGGCCTCGACGCGATGGAGGCTGGCCTGCTGGCCCTGGAATCGGGGCAGCAGGACGCGGAGATCATCAATTCGGTGTTCCGCGCTGCCCACTCGATCAAGGGCGGCGCCGGCACCTTCGGCTTCGACGCGATCGCCGGCCTGACCCACGTGCTGGAGACGCTGCTCGATGAGCTGCGCGCCGGCAAGCGGGCACTGGAAGGCCACGCCGTCGACGCCATGCTGTCCTCGGTGGACGTGCTGCGCGCCCTGCTGCGCGAAGCCGAACACGGCCAGGCCGCCGACCCCGCCGCAGTCGCTGCGGTAAAGGCGCGTCTGGAAGCGGTTCTTTCCGGCCAGGCCGCAGCGAATACCCCGGCGTCCGCCGCAGCCAAGGTGGACGATACGCCGGAAGCCTGGCAGATCGGCTTCACCCCGGCGCCGTCACTGTTCATGAGTGGCAACGACCCGCTGCGCATCATCCGCGAACTTGAACATCTGGGTTCGCTGCAGGTCGCCGCGCGCATGGACCGCCTGCCGGGCTTCGCCCAGCTTGATCCGCTCGAAGCCCACCTGGCGTGGGACCTGGGCCTGGTCGGCAAGGTGCCGCGCAGCAAGATCGAAGACACCTTCGCCTGGGTGCTGGACGACTGCGAACTGGACATCCGTCCGACCGCGCCGCCCAGCCTGGCGACCCAGGCACCGGCCGCGGCCGCTCCCGCTCCGGCGGCAGCGGCGCCGTCGGCTCCCGCCGCGCCTGCCGCCAGTGGTGGTGCCAGCCAGGAGGCGGAAACCTCCATCCGCGTCAGCGTCGACAAGGTCGATGCGCTGATCAACCTGGTCGGCGAACTGGTCATCACCCAGGCCATGCTCAAGCAGGTCTCGCACGCGCTGGACCCGGTCCACGCCGAGAGCCTGTTCGCCGGCCTGGACCAGCTTGAACGCAACACCCGCGACCTGCAGGAAGCGGTGATCGGCGTGCGCATGCTGCCGGTCGATGCGGTGTTCCGCCGCTTCCCGCGCCTGGTCCGCGACCTGTCCAGCCGCCTCGGCAAGCAGGTGCGCCTGCGCACCGTCGGCGAAGGCACCGAACTGGACAAGGGCCTGATCGAGAAGATCGCCGATCCGCTGGTGCACCTGGTGCGCAACTCGATCGACCACGGCCTGGAAATGCCCGACGTGCGTCGCGGTGCAGGCAAGGACGAAACCGGCACGATCACCCTGGCAGCCTCGCATCAGGGCGGCCACATCGTCATCGAAGTCAGCGACGACGGTCGCGGCCTGGACCGCACCAAGATCCTGGCGAAGGCCCACGAACGCGGCCTGGCCGTGCCGGACAACCCGACCGATTCGCAGGTCTGGGACCTGATCTTCCAGCCGGGCTTCTCCACTGCCGATGCGGTCACCGACCTGTCAGGACGTGGCGTCGGCATGGACGTGGTCCGCCGCAACATCCAGGCGCTGGGGGGCGAGGTGCAGATCGAAAGCAGCCTCGGCGCCGGTACCCGCACGCTGATCCGCCTGCCGCTGACCCTGGCCATCCTCGATGGCATGACCGTGGCGGTGGCCGGTGAAACCCTGATCCTGCCGCTGGCCTATGTGCTTGAGGCGTTGCAGCCGCAGGCCGAAGACATCCGCAGCATGGCCGGCGAAGGCCGCGTGCTGCGCGTACGCGGCGAGTACCTACCGATCCTGTCGCTGAGCGAGTACTACGGCTACGGCAACCGCGCACCCGGCAGCGAATCGCTGGTGGTGGTGGTCGAAGGCGATGGCCAGAAGATCGCACTGGAAGTGGACGAACTGGTCGGCCAGCAGCAGGTAGTGGTGAAGAACATCGAGAACAACTACCGCCGCATCGGCGGGGTGTCCGGTGCCACCATCCTCGGCGACGGCCGCGTCGCGCTGATCGTCGACATCGGCGGGCTGGTGCGTTCGCTGCGGATGCCGCAGGCCGCCTGATCCACGCAGCATGCGTGCACTGGACCGCCGCCCCTCGGGGCGGCGGTTTTTGTTTGCGTGTGCTCCAGCAATGTGTGGCTGGGGTCAGATCCGCGCCCGAACCCATTCCGTGATCTCCGTCGCCGCGCTGGTTTCGTTCGCAACCACGCCACGCAAGCGAAAGCCCCGCCACTGCAGCACTTTCGCGCCGTCCTCCCTACGCAACCGAATGTGATCTGCGTCCATAAAGTCCGCCCGGAACGCGCCGTTATTCCGCAATGACGGCCGTCACCGAACCCCACCGGGCACCACCGTTCGCGATGCAACCACCCCAGCCGGCGCACCGCCGCCGGCACCCTGCCCACCTGGAGCACCCCGCATGAAGTGGTTCCAAGATCTGCCCATCGCCCGCAAGCTGGCCGTGGGGTTCACGCTCACCACGCTGATGACCCTGGTCCTCGGCGCCTTCGCCCTGCTGCGCCTGAGCGAAGCCAACAGCCAGCTCCGCGAAATGGCCGGCAACGATATTCCCTCGGTCCAGCACCTGGGCGAAGCGCGCTCGCAGCTGGGCGAGTTCCGTACCTACGAACTGGCCCTGCTGAGCATGCTCGACCAGCCGGAAAAGGTGGCCGACTACAACAAGCGCATGGACGACACCGCCAAGGCCGTGCATGACGAGCTGGCTGCGTACACGGCGCTGCCGGCGCTGGACAAGGAGCGTGAACTCTATCGCGCCGCGAACGTGCAGCTGGAACGCTACTTCGCCGCCAACAAGGCCATGCGCGAAGCCGTGGCCGCTGGTGATGGCACCCTGGCGCAGCAGATCTCCGACGAACAATCGCGCCCGGCGCGCCGGGATCTGTTCGCCGCGATGAAGACCCTCGGCACCCACATCGCCGGCCTGATGGACGGCAAGATCGCCGCCGCCAACGCCACCCACCGCACCAGCATGATCGCCATCATCGGCTGCATCGTGCTGCTGTCGCTGGTGGCCGCCGCGCTGGCCACGGTCATCTCACGCGCAGTGACGGGTCCGTTGGGCAAGGCCGTGCACGCCATCCAGGCGGTGGCCCGTGGCGACCTGAGCGTCAGCACCCAGGCCACCAGCAAGGACGAAGCCGGAAGGATGCTGGCCGCCACCGCCGAAATGACCGCGATGCTGCGCCGCTTCAGCGAGCAGACCCAGCTGATGGCACAGATGCACGCGGGCCCGGACATCAGCCACCGCATTCCGGAGGATTTCCCAGGTGTCTATGGCCAGCTGGCCGGCGGCATCAACACGGTGATCTTCGAGCACCTGGACGCCATCCGCGATGCCATCGACGTGCTCAACCAGTACGCCATCGGCAACCTCGCCCCGGACGCCCGCCGCCTGCCGGGCAGCCGCGCGATCCTGCACGAATCGATGGATGCCGCCAAGGCCAGCCTGCTGGCGATCAACTCGCAGATCCAGCAGCTGGCCGCAGCGGCCGCCGCCGGCGACTTCAGCCAGCGCGGCGACGCACAGCGTTTCCAGCACGACTTCAAGCTGATGATCGAGCACCTCAACACCATGATGCAGGTGGCCGACGGCAACCTCGGCCAGCTCTCGCAGCTGCTGCAGTCGATCGCCGCCGGCGACCTGACTGCGCGCATGGACGGTCAGTTCAACGGCGTGTTCGCACGCATGCGCGACGATGCCAACACCACCGTTGCACAGCTGACCCAGATCGTCGGCCAGATCCAGGCCAGCGCCTCCAGCATCACGCTGGCTGCCGGCGAGATCGCCTCCGGCAACAGCGACCTGTCGCGCCGTACCGAGCAGCAGGCCGCCAATCTGGAGGAAACCGCCGCTTCGATGGAGGAACTGACCTCCACCGTGCGCCAGAACGCCGAGCATGCCCGCCAGGCCAACCAGCTCGCCATCGGCGCGCATGGCGTCGCCTCGCAGGGCGGCGAGGTGGTCGGCCAGGTGGTCACCACCATGTCGGCCATCGAAGCTTCGTCGAAGAAGATCGCCGAGATCATCTCGGTCATCGACGGCATCGCCTTCCAGACCAACATCCTGGCGCTGAACGCCGCGGTGGAAGCGGCGCGTGCCGGTGAACAGGGCCGCGGTTTCGCCGTGGTCGCCAGCGAAGTGCGCACCCTCGCCCAGCGTTCGGCCGCCGCCGCCAAGGAGATCAAGGGCCTGATCGACGACTCGGTCGGCAAGGTCGCCGAAGGCTCCAGCCTGGTCCACCAGGCCGGCAGCACCATGGGCGAGATCGTCGCCTCGGTGCAGCGCGTGACCGACATCATGGCCGAGATCTCCGCCGCCTCGCAGGAACAGTCGGCCGGCATCGAGCAGGTCAACCAGACCGTGGTGCAGATGGACGAAACCACCCAGCAGAATGCTGCGTTGGTGGAAGAAGCCACCGCTGCGGCACGTGCGATGGAAGACCAGGCGGTGCAGCTGGGTGAAGCCGTGGCCCGCTTCCGGCTCGCATCGCAGGGCGCGACAGCCATTCCGGCACGCCCGCTGGCAGCACCGGTACCGCGCCAGGTCGCGGCCGCCGCACCTGCGGCAAAGCCGGCTCCCGCCCGCCCGCTGCGCAGTTCGGCGGCGCAGCCGGCACTGGCCGCGGACGGCGACTGGCAGGAGTTCTGATGTATCCGGGGTCGGATCCCTTTTCTGCGGAAGAGGAATCCGACCCCACACGCATGGAAAGTGATGTAATTCTCACTTCATAATCCGGGGCAGAGGCCGATATCCCCATCGAGCCTCGCGCCAACGCGTGCTGGCGCCCGCCCCTGACCGTAGATTCCATGTCCGACGGCAACGACACTGCAGTGCATGATGTCCACGCGGCTGATGCCGCCGACGAGCGATTCCTGGTCCGCAACCCGCGCCAGCTGCGCCAGCTGCTGCGCTCGCTGATCGACCAGCGTTCGTTGATCAACGCCCATATCGACGGCCGCGACCGCTCGTTCCCGACCGCCCTGCTCGACCTCGACGAAGACGAGGACTTCCTGCTGCTCGATGGCAGCCCGCAGGAAGCCTCCAACCGTGCCGCCGAACAGGCCGACCACCTGCTGTGCTTTGCCCAGCTCGAACGCGTGCTGGTGCGCTTCCGCCTGCACGAACTGCAGCGCGTGGACAACGACGGCCACGTCGCCTTCCGCGCCCCGCTGCCGGACGAACTGGTGCACCTGCAGCGCCGCGAACTGTACCGGCTGGAGACGCCGGTCACTGATTCGCCGCAGCTGCTGCTGCCGCCCGGCGAAGCGCGGGCCGAAGCGCTGTCGATGCGGGTGGTGGACATCAGCGGCGGCGGCCTGGCCGTGGTGGTCCCCAATGACTGCGCGGTGTTTGGCCTGCAGAAGCGCTATCCGGCGCAGTTGTCGCTGCCCGACGGCCCCGACCTGGATATCGAACTGGTGGTCTGCAACCTGCTGCCGCAGCGCCAGCCCAATGGCATCGAGGTCAAGCGCGTGGGCATGCGCTTTGAAAGCCTGCCACGCGGCGCCGACAGCGCCATCCAGCGCTACATCTTCCGCATCGACCGGCAGCGCAAGGCCCGGCGCAACGGCGAGCTCTGAGGCGGTCCGACCGGTAGTGCCGGCCGCTGGCCGGCAACCCCGGAACGCATGCCGGGGTCAGATCCCTTTTCCCTGAAAAGGGGTCTGACCCCATCCACGCACCCTCCCAGGCAGATTCACGCCATGCGTGGATGCCATCCCCCGGCACCTAAAGTCCCCCCCAGCGGGGCCGATATCGAGCCTGACACCGGGACTTCCGGCAGAACCAGGACCCCTCGATGAACGACAAGACCAGCTCCGCCGCCAGCGCCGGTGGCGAATTCCTCAGCTTCACCCTTGGTGACGAGCACTACGGCGTGGACATCCTCAAGGTGCAGGAAATCCGTGGCTACGACGCCGTCACCCGCGTGCCCGATGCCCCGGACTACATCAAGGGCGTCATCAACCTGCGCGGCACCATCGTCCCGGTCATCGACCTGCGCCTGAAGCTGCGCCTGGACAACGCCCGCTACGACGCCTTCACCGTGATGATCGTGCTGAACGTGGAAGACCGCGTGGTCGGCATCGTCGTCGACAGCGTCTCCGACGTGATCCCGCTGTCGGCCGAGCAGATCCGCCCGACCCCCGAATTCGGCGCCGCCGTCGATACCCGCTTCATCTCCGGCATCGGTACCCACGACGATCGCATGCTGATCCTGCTGGACATCGAGACCCTGCTCGACAGCGCCGACATGGGCCAGGCCAGCCTCGCCGAAGACGTCGCCGCCTGAGCAAACGGAACTGCTTCACGTTCCAGTCACAAAACCCTTCAGTTCCCTCCGGCGATGCCGATAGGGGGACAGAAGCCGGTCGCGCAGGAGCGCGCAGGACCGGCCCGACCGTTACCATCCCCGGAGATACCCCTCGATGAAGTCCCTGCTTGCGTTCGTTTCGGCCGCTGTCCTGGCCACCACCGCCGCCTCCGCTTTCGCCCAGTCGGCCGACATGATCCCGCCGGAAATGGCACCGCGTTCGGTCGGCAAGGACGGCATGGTCTGTGGCAAGGTCGAAAAGGCCCGCTACGCAGAAGGTTCCGAAGGCCAGCCGACCTTCCTGTACATGGGCGGCGCCTTCCCGCGCCACACCTTCTCGGCCCGCATCGCCGGCGAGAACCGCGGCAAGTTCTCCTTCCCGCTGGAAACCCTGGAAGGCAAGACCGTCTGCGTGATCGGCAAGATCCAGCGCGACGCTTCGCGTGCGGAAATCGAAGTCAGCTCGCCGTCGGCACTGAAGCTGGCCAACATCAAGTAATCCGCTGTTCGTCGAGCCACGCCGGACCTGGTGCCGGCGTGGTTCCTGCTGCAACCGGGCCCGATGCCCGGGCGCGTCTGCCTTAGGAGCCTGCAACGCCCATGCCGTGGATCAACAACCTGAAACTGATGCCGAAGCTGATGCTGACCTTCGGCGTCATCCTGCTGGTGATGCTGCTGCAGGGCATCGTCGCCTATCGTGGCCTGCATTCGCTGAACAACGTCACCACCGAGCTGGCCGGTTCGCGCATGGAAAGCATCCGCATGGCCGGCGAGATGCGCGGCATGCTGGGCGAATACCGCAATGCCGCCTACCAGCAGTTGATCCGCGCCAGCGACGACGTCAAATCCGATGCCCGCAAGCAGGCTGTCGAACTGCGCGAGAGCATGGACAAGTCGATCAAGGGCTATCCGGCACTGGTCGACAACCCGCAGCAGAAGAAGCTGTTCGACACCTTCGCCAAGGAATGGAAGGACGCCCTGGCCTCCTATGACAGCGTCACCGAGATGCTGGAACTGGACCTGCCGGACGACGCCATCGATACCTTCGTCGGCGAAACCCGCACCAAGCACCGCAAGGCCGCCTCGGCGCTGGAAGCGCTGATCGCCGAAGACAACCGCCTCGCCCGCGCCTCGCGCGAAGAGGCCGAATCCACCTACTCCGCCTCGGCCGTGCTGACCGTGATCGCCCTGCTGGGCGGCGCCGCACTCGGCCTGGTGCTGGTGTGGCTGTTTGCCCGCGCCCTGGTCGGCAGCGTGCGCGGCGCCGTCTCGGTTGCCAACGAAGTGGCCGGCGGCAAGCTCGACGGCCACATCGACGTCAGCCGCCAGGACGAAGTGGGCGAACTGATGCAGGCGATGCAGCGCATGCAGCGCGACCTGCGCGAGCGCACCGAAACCGACCAGGCCATCGCCCGCGAGAACCTGCGCATCCGTACCGCACTGGATTACAGCTCGACCGGCGTGTACCTGACCGACACCAGCAACACCATCGTCTACAGCAACCGCGCCCTGCAGCAGACCCTGAGCCAGTACCAGGACGACGTGCGACGCGACCTGCCGGACTTCGATGCGCAGGCCTCGCTGATCGGCAAGCCGGTCACCGTGCTTGAACACCGCGGCGAGATGGACCAGACCCTGCTGGGCAACCTGAAGGCACACGGCGTCGCCCGTCGCCCGATGCAGTACGGCGATGCCCAGTTCGCCCAGGTGGTCTCGACCATCCGCAATGAAGGCGGCGACACCGTCGGCTACGTGGTGGAATGGCGTGACCGCACCCAGGAAGCGCAGGTCGAAGCCGAAGTGGCCCGCGTGATCGCCCAGGCTGCGGCCGGCGACCTGTCCGGCCGCATCGACGCCAGCGACAAGGAAGGCTTCTTCCTGCAGCTGGCCCAGCAGATCAACGGCCTGCTGGACGCCAACGCCGGCAGCATCGAACAGATCTCCGGCCTGCTCGCCGCGCTGTCGCAGGGTGACCTGACCGTGCGCATGCACGGCGACTACCAGGGCGTGTTCGCCCGCATGCGCGACGATGCCAACGCCACCGCCGCGCAGCTGAGCGAGATCGTCACCCGCATCAAGCAGTCCAGCCGCGCGATCAGTTCGGCCGCCGGCGAGATCGCCTCCGGCAACAGCGACCTGTCGCGCCGCACCGAGCAGCAGGCCGCCAACCTGGAAGAGACCGCTGCCTCGATGGAGGAACTGACCTCCACCGTGCGCCAGAACGCCGAGCATGCCCGCCAGGCCAACCAGCTCGCCATCGGCGCGCATGGCGTCGCCTCGCAGGGCGGCGAGGTGGTCGGCCAGGTGGTCACCACCATGTCGGCCATCGAAGCTTCGTCGAAAAAGATCGCCGAGATCATCTCGGTCATCGACGGCATCGCCTTCCAGACCAACATCCTGGCGCTGAACGCCGCAGTGGAAGCCGCCCGTGCTGGTGAACAGGGCCGCGGCTTCGCCGTGGTCGCCAGTGAAGTGCGCACCCTGGCGCAGCGCTCGGCCGCCGCCGCCAAGGAGATCAAGGGCCTGATCGACGACTCCGTCGGCAAGGTCAACGACGGCTCCGCGCTGGTGCACAAGGCCGGCAGCACCATGGGCGAGATCGTCGCCTCGGTGCAGCGCGTGACCGACATCATGGCCGAGATTTCCGCCGCCTCGCAGGAACAGTCGGCCGGCATCGAACAGGTCAACCAGACCGTGGTGCAGATGGACGAAACCACCCAGCAGAACGCCGCGCTGGTGGAAGAAGCCACCGCCGCCGCACGCGCAATGGAAGAACAGGCCGGTCACCTCAGCGAGGCCGTGTCGATCTTCGTGGTGGACGAAGCCGAGACCGTGGTTGCCCCGCGCATCGCCGCTGCCCCGGCCCCGCGTGCTGCCGCACCGGCCGCACCGGCCCCGGTCGCCCCGCCGGCCCGCCGCACCGCCGGTGGTCGCCCGATGGCCACCGAACTGGCCGACGGAGACTGGCAGGAGTTCTGATGCCTGCCTGACCTGACGTACGAGAACGCCCTGGCCCTGCGCCGGGGCGTTTTCGTTTACGGGGTATCTGGATATCCAGCCAACGGCGATGCCCCTCGGGGTGGGTCGGTTGAAAAGCTGGGCTGCTGGGGGTTGGCCGGGAGGGTGGATTGCGCAGGGGCCGCCGTGAATACGTCCTTGTAGGCTCGGGCGCGCCATCCATGGCGCTTACGCCCCTGCGCAACCCACCCTCCCGGCCACGGACAGTTTCCGTGCACGTCCACCCCGGATTGAAAAGAAAAGAGCGAAAAGCAAAAGCCTGGTCGCTTCCGGGGTCAGATCCGTTTTCCGCAGGAAAACGGATCTGACCCCTCTTTCCACTTGGAAACCCAACGCTCTTGCCGTCCGCCGAAGTGAAGCCTTGGCGGGCCGGGTCGGGGTGGGTAGGCAGGACCGTTGGCGCCATGGATGGCGCCATCGAGCCCTCATGGATGGGTTCACGGCGTGTCCTGCCTGCCCACCCCGACCCGGCCAATCCGTAGCAACCCATCGCCATGACCTGCCGTTGCCGCTGCTGTTGCTTCAAAAGCCTGCCGCAGGCAGCGCCGCAGCCGCCGCTGCAAGGAAACCTGAATACGTTCGGACACCGCACCTCAATCCCCCGCCCGCGCGGCCGATAACGGGGTTGTCACCGCTTGTCCCGCTGTGACCGGCACGGCGCCGCCCGCCCGCTTCGACCTGGTCCTGCTCGATGAATCTCCTGCATCGCTGGCAACACTACTTCAGCAATCTCTCCGTCCGGCGCAAGCTCAACCTGCTGACGCTGCTCATCGCGCTCGGCGTGATCGCGCTGTCGGTGATCGCCGCCCGCATGCAGTACCTGGACCTGACCGAGACCCGCAAGACCGCGCTGAAGACCCAGGTCGAACTGAGCTACGGCATCCTCCAGCACTACCACCGCCTTGCCGGTACCGGCGAGCTCAGCGAAGAGGCCGCCAAGAGCGCCGCGCTGCAGGCGCTGGAGGTCATGCGCGCCGAGAACGACACCTACTACTTCAACATCTACGACACCGGCTACCGCCTGCTGATGCACCCGTTCCGCAAGGACCTGGTCGGCAAGGACATGAAGGACTTCCGTACCGACGACGGTGTGCGCATCTACTACGACCAGGTCGAAGCGGCGAAGGCCGGCGGTGGCTTCGTCAATTACCGCTGGGCCAAGCCCGGCAGCAAGGGCGACGTCGAGAAGGTCGCCTACGCCGGCCTGTTCGCCCCCTGGAACTGGGTGGTCAGCAGCGGCGTCTACATGGACGACGTGCAGAAGCAGGCGCTGGTGTTCACTGCCATCATGGCGGTCTCCGGTGGCGTGCTGGTACTGATCGTGCTGGCCCTGAGCTGGATCATCGGCAACCGCATCGCCGTACCGCTGAAGCAGGCCACCGCCGTGGCCGAAGGCATCGCCGGCGGCAAGCTGGACAGCCACATCGGCCCGCAGCCGCATGACGAAACCGGCCGCCTGCTGGACGCCATGGCCGGCATGCAGCAGCAGCTGCATGCGGTCATCTCGGGCCAGCGCGAAATGGCGCGCCGCCACGACGGTGGCGAACTGAGCTACCGCATCGACGCCAGCGCCTTCCCCGGCGAGTACGGGTTGATGGTGCAGGAAACCAACGCCCTGGTCGGCGGCCACGTGCAGACCCTGCACGACGTGCTGGATGTCGTGCAGCAGTATGCCGTCGGCGATCTCAGCCGCGACATCGCGCGCTACCCGGGCGAGAAGGCCGCGATGACCACCACCGTCGACACGGTCAAGGCCAACCTCGGCCGCATCAACGCCGAGATCAAGCAGCTGGCCAGCGCCGCTGCGGCCGGCGACTTCAGCCGCCGTGGCGATGCGCAGCGCTTCGATCACGATTTCCGCCTGATGCTGGAAAACCTCAACGCGATGATGGCAGTCAGCGATGACAACCTCGGCAAGCTCTCGCAGCTGCTGTCGGCCATCGCCGAGGGTGACCTGACCGCACGCATGCACGGCGACTACCAGGGCGTGTTCGCACGCATGCGTGACGACGCCAACACCACCGTCGCGCAGCTGACCCAGATCGTCGGCCAGATCCAGGCCAGCGCCTCCAGCATCACCCTGGCCGCCGGCGAGATCGCCTCCGGCAACAGCGACCTGTCGCGCCGTACCGAGCAGCAGGCCGCCAATCTGGAGGAAACCGCCGCTTCGATGGAGGAACTGACCTCCACCGTGCGCCAGAACGCCGAGCATGCCCGCCAGGCCAACCAGCTCGCCATCGGCGCGCATGGCGTCGCCTCGCAGGGCGGCGAGGTGGTCGGCCAGGTGGTCACCACCATGTCGGCCATCGAAGCTTCGTCGAAGAAGATCGCCGAGATCATCTCGGTAATCGACGGCATCGCCTTCCAGACCAACATCCTGGCGCTGAACGCCGCGGTGGAAGCCGCCCGTGCTGGTGAACAGGGCCGCGGCTTCGCCGTGGTCGCCAGTGAAGTGCGCACCCTCGCCCAGCGTTCGGCCGCCGCCGCCAAGGAGATCAAGGGCCTGATCGATGATTCGGTCGGCAAGGTCGCCGAAGGCTCCAGCCTGGTCCACCAGGCCGGCAGCACCATGGGCGAGATCGTCGCCTCGGTGCAGCGCGTGACCGACATCATGGCCGAGATCTCTGCGGCCTCGCAGGAACAGTCGGCGGGCATCGAGCAGGTCAACCAGACCGTGGTGCAGATGGACGAAACCACCCAGCAGAACGCCGCGCTGGTGGAAGAAGCCACTGCTGCGGCACGTGCGATGGAAGAACAGGCCGGCCAGCTGGCCGACGCCGTGGCGATCTTCCGCCTCGACAACCAGGTGTCCGCCGCAGTGAAGGCCGTGGCCGCGCGTGTCGAGCCGGCCCGTGTCACCACCGTGGCACGCCCGCAGCCGACCAGCACGCCCGCTCCAGTCCGCCGCAGCAGCAACGCCAGCACCTTCGTCGCCAGCGACAGCGACTGGCAGGAATTCTGAGACCCACCCGCGGCGGCTGCGGCCGCCGCCTCTGCCGATGGACACGTCCCCCGTGCAAAGTCCTACTCCCATCGTTACCGGCCCGCGCGAATTCGAGTTCGCCGACCGTGATTTCCGCCGCGTCTGCGACCTGATCTACCAGCGCGTGGGCATTGCCCTCGCGCCAGCAAAGCGCGACATGGTCTATGGCCGCCTGTCGCGCCGCCTGCGCACGCTGGGCATGCGCAGCTTCCAGCAGTACCTGGACCATCTGGAGCAGGAAGACGGTGACGAGTGGCAGGCGTTCACCAACGCCCTGACCACCAACCTGACCTCCTTCTTCCGCGAACCGCACCACTTCGACAAGCTGCGCGAGGAGCTGCAGCAGCGCTCCAGCCGCACGCCGCTGCTGCTGTGGTCGTGCGCGGCATCCACCGGCGAAGAGCCCTACTCGATGGCGATCACTGCCTGCGAGGCCTTCGGCACGCTGAAGCCTCCGGTGCGCATCATCGCCACCGACGTCGACACCCAGGTGCTGGCCACCGCCGGCCGCGGCGTCTACAACATCGATCGCGTCACCAGCCTCGATCCAGACCTGCGCCGCCGCTACTTCCAGCGCGGCAGCGGCCCCAACGAAGGCCAATGCCGCGTGTTGCCGGCGCTGCGCGAGCTGATCGAGTTCCGCCCGCTGAACCTGCTCGCCCCGCGCTACGACGTCGGCGGCCCGTTCGACGCGCTGTTCTGCCGCAACGTGATGATCTACTTCGACAAGCCGACCCAGCGCGCCATCCTCGGTCGCCTGGTGCAGCACCTGGCTGACGACGGCCTGCTGTATACCGGCCACTCGGAGAACTACCTGCACGCCGCCGACCTGATCCAGCCCTGCGGCCGCACCCTGTACCGCCGTGCGGCAAAGGCCGGCGCATGAATGCCTCGCTGCGTACCGACGATGTGATGCGCTACCAGGATGCGCGTTTCCAGACGATCGCCGCCAAGCTGCTGCCGACCCAGTACCTGGTGGTCGATGACACCACTGCGCTGACCACCACGCTGGGCTCCTGCGTGGCGGCCTGCCTGCGCGACCCGGTGCTGAAGATCGGCGGCATGAACCATTTCCTGCTGCCCGAGGGCAACGCCGGTGACGGCGCGCCTGCGCGCTATGGCAGCTATGCGATGGAACTGCTGATCAACGACATGCTCAAGCGCGGCGCACATCGCAAGCGCATCGAGGCCAAGGTGTTCGGTGGTGCCAACGTGCTGAAGGGCTTCACCAGCAATCCGGTCGGCACCCGCAACGCCGAATTCGTGCGCCAGTACCTGCAGGCCGAGCACATCCCGATCATTGCCGAGGACCTGTGCGGCATCCATCCGCGCAAGATCTGGTTCTTCGCCGATACCGGCCGCGTGGTGGTGCAGCGCCTGCCGCATGCCCATGAGGCCGAAGTGGCCGCGACCGAATCGGCGGTGCGTGCGCGCCTGTCCAAGGCCCCGGTCACCGGTGGCGTGGAGCTGTTCGAATGACCCTGACCGGCAACGCCCCCTGCCGGGTCCTGATCGTCGACGACTCCGCCGTCGTGCGCCAGATGCTCACGGAAATCCTGTCCAGCGATCCGTCCATCGACGTGGTCGGCACCGCAGCCGACCCGCTGCTGGCGCGCGAGAAGATCAAGCGCCTGGCCCCGGATGTGATCACCCTGGACGTGGAAATGCCGCGCATGGACGGGCTGGCGTTCCTGGAAAACCTGATGCGCCTGCACCCGCTGCCGGTGGTGATGATCTCCTCGTTGACCGAACGCGGCGCCGACACCACGCTGCAGGCGCTGGCGCTGGGCGCGGTGGACTTCGTCTCCAAGCCGAAGCTGGACGTGGCGCGTGGCCTGCAGGCCTACGCCGATGAAATCATCGCCAAGGTCAAGATGGCGGCGCGCTCACGCGTCCGTCCGCTGGTGCGTGCTGCCGCACCGAAACTCCTGCTGGACGCCGCGCCTGCGATGCGCCCCGCTGCTCCGCAGTTCCGCACCACCGACCGCCTGATCGCGATCGGCTCGTCGGCCGGCGGCACCGAAGCGTTGCGCGTGGTGCTGGAGGGCATGCCGGCCGACGCGCCCGCCGTGGTGATGACCCAGCACCTGCCGGCCAGCTTCAGCAGCGCCTTTGCCGAGCGCCTGGACCGCCACTCGGCCATGGCCGTGCGCGAGGCCAGCGACGGCGAAGCCGTACTGCCTGGCCACGCCTACCTGCCGCCGGGCGGCAAGCACCTGCGGATCATCCGCGACGGTGCGCGTTGGCGCTGCCGTGTCGATGATGGCCCGGCAGTGAACCGGCACAAGCCAGCGGTCGATGTGCTGTTCCGCTCGGTTGCGCAGAACGCCGGCGGCAATGCCATCGGCGCCATCCTCACCGGCATGGGCGACGACGGCGCACGCGGCCTGCTGGAGATGCGCCAGGCCGGCGCGCCGACACTGGTGCAGGACGAGGCCACCAGCGTGGTCTGGGGCATGCCTGGTGCCGCGTTCAAGCTCGGCGCCGCCGAAGAACAGGTGCCACTGGAACGGATTGCCGAGCGGTTGCTGGCCCTGGCCCGCGGCTGATTGGGCGCTGTAGAGCCGAAGGCAACGGCAGGAGCCGTTGCCAACGTCGCTTGCGACGGCCCGCAGGGGGCCGGGCAAGGACGCCCGGCATAGCCCATGCTCGGCTCCGCATCGGCCAGACACACCGGCCAGACGTCGCATTCAGCTCGTTCGATCTGGCGGTACCGTCGGACACTGGCATTTCACTAGTGCTGCTTACGCACATGTGTGACGCAATCACCTCGATTGCGCCCGCGGGCGGATCCTGGTCGATCCGCCACATTGGACGTGCTTTCCCTGCCCCTGCAGCGTAAGGCTCCCTTCCACGGAGCCTCTCATTGCCTCTTCTCACCCATCACGATATCGGCACCGGCTTTCCCATCGTTCTTGGCGGCAGCTATCTCTGGGGCCGCGACATGTGGGCGCCACAGATCGAGCTGTTGTCGCGGCACTACCGCCTGATCCTTCCGGAGCTGCCCGGCCACGACAACGATCTGCCCCTGTCCGCCGCCTTCACCACACCGGCCTGCCTCGCACGCGAAGTCGGCCGTTTGCTGGATGCGCTGGGCATCCGCCAGTACGCGGTGGCTGGCTTGTCGGTCGGCGGCATGTGGGCAGCGGAACTGGCGCTGCAGCGCCCAGAGCAGGTCCGCTCGCTGATCCTGATGGACACCTACCTCGGTGCGGAACCGGAAGCCTCCCGGCAACGCTACTTCGGCATGCTCGACATGATCGAACAGCTGGGCTGCATCCCCGAAGCCATGGCCGAACAGATCGTGCCGCTGTTCTTCCGCCCGGGCATCGCCACCGACGATCCGATCCGGATGACGTTCCGGCAACGGCTGCTGTCCTGGCCTCGCGAGCGCCTGCTGAACGCGGTGGTTCCGCTGGGTCGCCTGATCTTCGGTCGCCCGGATCGGCTGGGCGCATTGAAGGATCTGGACCCGGAAACAACGCTGATCCTGAGCGGCGAACAGGATCTGCCACGCCCCCTGAGCGAAGCGCAGCAGATGGCCAGGGTGATCGGTTGCCGCCTGCAATCGATACCCGGCGCGGGGCATATCTCGACCCTGGAGAATCCCGCCTTCACCAGCGTGCAGCTGGATGCATGGTTGCGGCAGTCGCTGCACGTCGCCTGCTAGCAAGCGGCTGAATGCCGGGCGGCGTCCCAGTGGACGCCACCGGCGCTGTACTTCGGCCTTGGAGCACAGCTGCACCGGGTCGTATAGTCAGACGTCGCAGAGCAATGGAACGCCGATGAACGATACGTCGCAACGCCCCGAGGCACCGGCACATAAGGATGAAGTGCCGGCGTGCCCCCAGCATGAAATGCGCAATCCGTCGCATCTGCCCCGAGATGCCCTTCATGGTGTCGCCGCACCCCGCAAAACCTTGATCAGCGACATGGACCGCTCATGCTGAAACCCGTCCCCAGCCTTGCTCATGTTGCGTTGATCGCATTGATCACACTGGCCATTCCAGGCTGCAACAAGGAACGCTCGTTCCCGGTCTATCGCGAGAATCCTGCGCCCAAGGATGCGCTGCCGATTGTGATTCGGGTCCACGATGCACCCGTGGATGTCCCCGTTCCTTCGGTCTTCGTCACGTATGAGATAGACCCACTCTGTCTCCCTCCGGTCAACAATTGGGAGGGGGTGCAGTACGAGCCGAATCAGCACAAGGTTGAGCTTCAGGCACAGCGCCTCAGTGCTACTGAATTCAGCAGTGTTGTATTCAACGACGGCATGGAAGTTGCCGACTATTACGGTCGCGGCCCGTGCACTTGGACACCCGTGCTCGTGGAAGCTTCATTCGCCTTCATCATCGATGATCGCCCTATCCAAGCAACCGCATGGACTTCATTCACAAAGCTTGAAACCGAGAAACTCTCTACTACCTACGTACATCGCGCCTTACGCCCCATGACTTCAGGGGGATCGCCAGAGTGGACGCCTACCGAGCCTTCGACTTGGTACGAGAAGATGTCTCCAGATAAGCGAAAGAATTACTTCCCAATCGAAATCTCCACGCGGACTGAAGGAACAGCCCAATGAATCCTGGAGCAAATGCAGCCCTCTCAGATCATGTCTACAAGGATCCGCTCCCTGAGCCCAAGGCCATTGTTACCATTGCCGGGACGGAATATCGTGTACTGGCCAGCTTAAACTCCGCCACCGGCTACCAAGGCGTCATTTACCATAATCTCGAATCCAAAGAAGTAATCGTCACCCATCGCGGTACCGAGTTTGATCGCCAGCCTCTGATTGACGGCGGCATCGACGCCGCGATGGTCACCGCCAGGGTCAACGCACAACTCGGTGATGCCCTCGCCCTGACCAAGCAGGCCATCAAGCTGGCTGAAGAAAATGGGTATGGTCCGGTACACGTCACCGGCCACTCCCTGGGCGGTGCCCTCGCGCAGATCACCGCCCATCACTACAACCTCCCCGGCGACGCCTTCAATCCTTACGGTGCCGCGGGGCTGGCGTATCGCCTCCCTGAGGGCCAGCCGGCCAATGCGGCGCCCTTCACCAACCATGTGATGGCAGGCGACCTGGTCAGTGCGGGCGGCCCCCATTACGGCAAGGTCGAGATGTATGCGCTGCCCAGGGAACTGGAGGTTCTGCGCAACGCCGAGCAGGGCCAGCGCATCGCCTCGCTCGGAACGCTCGGGATGAAAAGCGGCCATGTCATGTCCGCCGCCGTCGCGGTCCAATTGGGTGACTCCCATCGATTGGTTCATTTCCTTGATCGCATGACCGACAAGGGTCCCGTGCAGTCCGTACTGGACAATCCCCAGGCCCGGATCACGGATCCTGAAGACCTGCGCCGGATTGCCGACTACCGCAACGATGTTCATCAACTGCGCGCGGCGGCGACCGTGCTTGTCGGCGGCGGACCTGGTCTGCTGCGCGACGGGGTCAATTACCTGCGCGGTACCGAGGAAGCCGGTGCGTACGCCCGCAGCGAAGCTGAAACGGAGCAGCGGGCCCACACTGCGCTCAAGCCTTGGGAGCACCTGATCCAGGATGCAACCGATCAGGGCTCGCCCTCTCTCGGCAATCCCGGCTTCTCTCCCAGGAATCCATTGCAGGAGAGCATCGAATCAACCCTGGACAAGGCAGGCCTGGATCCCAGGAAGGAAGGCCACCCAGACCAACCTCTCTACCGGCAGATTCGCGACGGCGTATCCGCGGTGGATGCCAGGCACGGGCGCAGCTTCGATGAAACCAGCGAGCGGATGACGGCCAGCCTGCTTGCGGTGGCCAAGAGCAGTGGCCTGGAACGCGTCGATCATGTGGTCCTTGGCAATCCACCCAGTGATGGCTCCGGCCCTCGCATGTTCGTTGTGCAGGGAGCGCTCGACAATCCGGCACACCTGCGGTCGTCGGTCGCGATCAGCGAGGCAATCAGTACACCCGTAGAGCAGTCGCTCGCCAAGGCCGAACAGATATCGCAGGCACAGCAGGTTGCCCAGCAGGACCACGCCCAGGAGCAGACCCAGGAGCAGGCCCGGACGGCGATGCGCATGGGCTAGGCCACCTGGCCCGGCGCACACAAAAAACCCCCGGCTTTCACCGGGGGTTCTTCGTTTCAACGGGATGCCGGCCAGCGGCCGGCACTACCCTCAGGCAGCAACCGTCTTGGCCACGTCCTGGTATTCCTCGATCTGATCGAAGTTCATGTAGCGGTAGATCTCCGCACCATTGGCGTTGATCACGCCGATGTCCGCCATGTACTCCTCCTTGGTCGGGATGCGGCCCAGACGCGAGCAGATCGCAGCCAGTTCCGCCGAACCCAGGTACACGTTGGTGTTGCGGCCCAGGCGGTTCGGGAAGTTGCGGGTCGAGGTCGACATCGCGGTGGAGCCTTCGCGGATCTGCGCCTGGTTGCCCATGCACAGCGAGCAGCCCGGCATTTCCATGCGTGCGCCGGTCGCGCCGAAGGTGCCGTACACGCCTTCCTTGGTCAGCTCCGAGGCGTCCATCTTGGTCGGCGGGGCCACCCACAGGCGGGTCGGCAGGTCACGCTTGCCTTCCAGCAGCTTCGCAGCGGCACGGAAGTGACCGATGTTGGTCATGCACGAACCGATGAACACTTCGTCGATCTTGGCGCCGGCGACTTCGGACAGGGTCTTCACGTCGTCCGGGTCGTTCGGGCAGGCCACGATCGGCTCGTGGATGTCGGCCAGGTCGATCTCGATGACGGCGGCGTACTCGGCGTCGGCATCCGGCTCCAGCAGCTCCGGGTTGGCCAGCCACGCTTCCATCTTCTCGATACGGCGCTGCAGCGAACGCGGATCCTGGTAACCCTCGGCAATCATCCACTTCAGCAGGGTGATGTTGCTGTTGAGGTACTCGATGATCGGCTCCTTGTTCAGGCGCACCGAGCAACCGGCCGCCGAACGCTCGGCCGAGGCGTCGGACAGTTCGAACGCCTGTTCGACCTTCAGTTCCGGCAGGCCTTCGATTTCCAGGATGCGGCCGGAGAAGATGTTCTTCTTGCCAGCCTTGGCCACGGTCAGCAGGCCCGACTTGATCGCGTACAGCGGGATCGCGTTGACCAGGTCACGCAGGGTCACGCCCGGCTGCATCTTGCCCTTGAAGCGCACCAGCACCGACTCCGGCATGTCCAGCGGCATCACGCCGGTGGCAGCGGCGAAGGCGACCAGGCCCGAACCGGCCGGGAACGAAATGCCCACCGGGAAACGGGTGTGCGAGTCACCGCCGGTACCGACGGTGTCCGGCAGCAGCATGCGGTTGAGCCAGCTGTGGATCACGCCGTCGCCCGGACGCAGCGAGACGCCGCCACGGGTGGAGATGAACTCCGGCAGGGTGTGGTGGGTCTTCACGTCCACCGGCTTCGGGTAGGCGGCGGTGTGGCAGAACGACTGCATCACCAGGTCGGCCGAGAAGCCCAGGCAGGCCAGGTCCTTCAGCTCGTCACGGGTCATCGGGCCGGTGGTGTCCTGCGAGCCGACCGAGGTCATCTTCGGTTCGCAGTAGGTGCCCGGGCGCATGCCCTGGCCTTCCGGCAGGCCACAGGCGCGGCCAACCATCTTCTGCGCCAGCGAGAAGCCCTTGCCGGTGTCGACCGGCTGCACCGGCAGGCGGAACAGGTCGGTCGGGGCCAGGCCCAGCGCTTCGCGCGCCTTGCCGGTCAGGCCACGGCCGATGATCAGCGGAATGCGGCCACCGGCGCGCACTTCGTCGAACAGCACTTCGGACTTGACCTGGAACTCGGCGATCACTTCACCGTTCTTCAGCGCCTTGCCTTCGTACGGACGCAGCTCGACCACATCGCCGTGCTCCATCTTCGACACGTCCAGCTCGATCGGCAGTGCACCGGCATCTTCCATGGTGTTGTAGAAGATCGGGGCAATCTTCGAACCCAGGCAGACGCCACCGGCGCGCTTGTTCGGGATGAACGGAATGTCATCACCGGTCCACCACAGCACGCTGTTGGTGGCCGACTTGCGCGAGGAACCGGTGCCGACCACGTCGCCGACGTAGGCAACCAGGTGACCCTTGTCCTTCAGCGAGAGGATCTGCTGGATCGGGCCGCGCTTGCCGTCTTCTTCCGGGGTGAACGGCGCGTCGTCGCGCTTGTTCTTCAGCATCGCCAGGGCGTGCATCGGGATGTCCGGGCGGGTGGTCGCGTCCGGCGCCGGCGACAGGTCGTCGGTGTTGGTCTCGCCCGGCACCTTGAACACGGTGACGGTCAGGCTCTGCGGCACTTCCGGGTTGCTGGTGAACCACTCGGCGTCGGCCCAGCTCTGCAGCACGGCCTGGGCGTTGGCGTTGCCCGCCTTGGCCTTTTCCTGCACGTCGTGGAACGCATCGAACACCAGCAGGGTCTTCTTCAGACCGTTGGCGGCGATGGTGCCGACGCTGGCGTCGTCCAGCAGCTGCACCAGCGGAGCGACGTTGTAGCCGCCGAGCATGGTGCCCAGCAGTTCGGTGGCGCGCTCACGGCTGATCAGCGGGTTCTGCTCGCTACCCAGGGCGATCGCCGCCAGGTACGAGGCCTTGACCTTGGCTGCGTCATCGACGCCGGCCGGCACGCGGTGGGTCAGCAGGTCGAGCAGGAACTCGGCCTCGCCCTGCGGCGGGTTCTTCAGCAGTTCGATGACATCGGCCGTCTGCTGCGCGCTCAGCGGCAGCGGCGGGATGCCAAGCGCAGCGCGCTCGGCGACGTGGTGGCGGTAGGCTTCCAACATGACAACTCCCGGGTAATGCGTAGGTTGAAAAAACAAAGTGGGCTCAGGCTTGCGGCACGATCAGCTTCAGGCCCTTGAAGTAGTCGCGGTAAAACGTATCGTTCCACGTGATCAGGCCATCGCACTGCAGCAGTGCGTGGGCGCCGACCATGAATTCGTCCAGGCTGCGGCGGCTGCCGCCGCGCTGGCGGTGGCGGCGGTGCATCTCGCCGGCGCGCAGCGCCGACTTGGCTTCCATCGGGTTGAAATGCACGCCCATTTCTTCCAGCGCTTCCAGCACCTCGGCGCCGCCGCGCAGCGATGCGCAGACTTCGGCCAGGGTCGCGCCGCAGACCACCACGCGGCCACCGACCAGGCTCTGCCGGAGGATGGCTTCCACGGCATCGGCCTGCGGACCATTGCTGAGCAGCTCGACCAGCACCGGCGAATCGACGGCGATCATCACGGCTTACTCCTCGTCACGCACCGCGCGTACCGCTGCGTCGGACGATTCGAAGCCGTCCAGCGCGAACTTGCCGCGCGCCCGTGAAATGGCATCGTCAACACTCTTGCGCAGGATGATGCGACTGCCGTCCAGCTCGACCTTCAGCAGCGTGCCCTTGGTCAGGCCGAGGGCATCGCGCACCGCCTTGGGCAGGGTGATCTGTCCGCGTTCTGCAACAGTGGCTTCCATCGGTAGGCCCTCCAGAGTATGCACAAATTATACATACTTCCCCGGGCATACTTCCACCCTGAACAGGACCGGCAACCCGCCAGCCCTTGCCTCGCAAAGGATCGGCCACAAACGTGACATACGCCATACACCTTCCCCTGTAGTCTGGAACCGATGCCGCAGGCCGGAACCCGGCCCGGATGAATCCATTCAGTCTGGGGTTCATACTGGGAGGACCGGGGCCACCAGGCCCGCGGCGACCGCAAGCAGGCCCGTCCACGCACGGGCCAGAGCAAGCCATCCGCAAGAAGGAGTCATCCCGCATGAGCGATTCGTTCTCCACCCGCAGCCAGCTGAACGTCGGCGGCAAGACCTACGACTACTTCAGCCTGCCCACGCTGGGCCAGCGCTTCGATATCTCCCACCTGCCCTACTCGATGAAGATCCTGCTGGAGAACCTGCTCCGGCACGAGGATGGCGGCGTCACCGTCGGCAAGGACCACATCGAAGCCGTGGCCCGCTGGAACCCGGCCGCCGAGCCGGACACCGAGATCGCCTTCATGCCGGCGCGCGTGGTCCTGCAGGACTTCACCGGCGTGCCCTGCGTGGTCGACCTGGCCGCGATGCGCGACGCCGTGGTCAAGCTCGGCGGTTCGCCGGAGCAGATCAATCCGCAGATTCCCTCCGAACTGGTCATCGACCACTCGGTGCAGGTCGATGTGTTCGGCAAGCCCGACGCGCTGGACCTCAACGGCAAGATCGAATTCCAGCGCAACCAGGAACGTTACGGCTTCCTGCGCTGGGGCCAGAAGGCCTTCGACAACTTCAAGGTGGTGCCGCCGAACACCGGCATCGTCCACCAGGTGAACCTGGAGAACCTGGCCCGCGTGGTGATGACCGCGGACAAGGACGGCAAGGCCGTTGCCTACCCCGATACCGTGTTCGGTACCGACAGCCACACCACCATGATCAACGGCATCGGTGTGCTCGGCTGGGGCGTGGGTGGCATCGAAGCGGAGGCGGCCATGCTCGGCCAGCCGTCCTCGATGCTGATCCCGCAGGTGGTCGGCTTCAAGCTGACCGGCAAGCTGCCCGAGGGTGCCACCGCCACCGACCTGGTGCTGACCGTCACCCAGATGCTGCGCAAGCTGGGCGTGGTCGGCAAGTTCGTCGAGTTCTACGGTGACGGCCTGCAGCACCTGCCGCTGGCCGACCGTGCCACCATCGGCAACATGGCCCCGGAATACGGCGCCACCTGCGGCATCTTCCCGATCGACGCCGAGTCGCTGAACTACCTGCGCCTGTCCGGCCGCAGCGAAGAGCAGATCGACCTGGTCGAAGCCTATGCCAAGGCACAGGGCCTGTGGCACGAACCGGGCAGCCCGCATGCCCAGTACAGCACCACGCTGGAACTGGACATGGGCACGGTGAAGCCATCGCTGGCCGGCCCGAAGCGTCCGCAGGACCGCGTGCTGCTGGAAGACGTGCAGAAGAACTACCGCGACGCCCTGGTCGGCATGACCGCCAACCGTGACAAGCGCAGCGACGATGTTTCCTCGTTCGTCAATGAAGGCGGTGGCGCCGCAGTCGGCAACGAGCAGCTGGCCAAGGGCTTCGCCGACATCGAGATCGAGAACCGCAAGGTGCGGCTGAAGGACGGTGCGGTAGTCATCGCCGCCATCACCTCGTGCACCAACACCTCCAACCCGGCGGTGATGATCGGCGCCGGCCTGCTGGCCCGCAACGCGGCCGCCAAGGGCCTGAACCGCCAGCCGTGGGTGAAGACCTCGCTTGGCCCAGGCTCGCGCGTGGTCACCGACTACCTTGAAAAGGCCGGCGTGCTGAAGGAGCTGGAGAAGATCGGCTTCTACGTGGTCGGCTACGGCTGCACCACCTGCATCGGCAACTCCGGTCCACTGCCGACCGAAGTCAGCGCCGGCATCGCCACCGGCGACCTGGTCGTCACCTCGGTGCTGTCGGGCAACCGCAACTTCGAGGGCCGCGTGCACCCCGAAGTGAAAATGAACTACCTGGCCAGCCCGCCGCTGGTGGTGGCCTATGCCATCGCCGGCACCACCGACATCGACCTGACCACCCAGCCGCTGGGCACCGGCAGCGATGGCCAGCCGGTGTTCCTGCGCGACATCTGGCCGAGCAACAAGGAAATCGGCGATGTCATCGCCGCGACCATCGGCCCGGAGATGTTCAAGCAGAACTATGCCGACGTGTTCAAGGGTGATACCCGCTGGAACACCATCGCCTCGCCGGACGGCAACCTGTACGAGTGGAGCGATGCCTCCACCTACATCAAGAACCCGCCGTACTTCGATGGCATGACCATGCAGACCGGCAGCATCGACGACGTACACGGCGCACGCGTGATGGGCCTGTTCGGCGATTCGATCACCACCGACCACATCTCCCCGGCCGGCAACATCAAGAAGGACTCGCCGGCAGGCCGCTTCCTGCAGGAGCGCGGCGTGCAGCCGGCCGACTTCAACAGCTACGGCAGCCGCCGCGGCAACGATGACGTCATGGTCCGCGGCACCTTCGCCAACATCCGCATCAAGAACCTGATGTTCGGTGGCGAGGAAGGTGGCAACACCCTGTACTACCCTGCCGGCGGTGGCCAGCCGGAGAAACTGGCGATCTACGATGCGGCCATGAAGTACAAGGCCGACAAGGTGCCGCTGGTGGTGCTGGCTGGCAAGGAGTACGGCACCGGCTCGTCGCGTGACTGGGCGGCCAAGGGCACCCTGCTGCTGGGGGTGAAGGCCGTCATCGCCGAGAGCTTCGAGCGCATCCACCGCTCCAACCTGGTCGGCATGGGCGTGCTGCCACTGCAGTTCCGCAACGGCGAGAACGCACAGAGCCTGGGCCTGGACGGTTCGGAAACGATCGACATCACCGGCCTGCAGGACGGTGCCAGCAAGCGTGCCACGGTCACCGCGACCAAAGCCGATGGCACGAAGAAGACCTTCGAGGTGTCGGTGATGCTGCTGACCCCGAAGGAAGTCGAGTACTTCCGCCACGGTGGCCTGCTGCAGTACGTGCTGCGCCAGCTGGCAGGTCGCTGAACCGTCCTGCGGTACCAACGAGCGGAAGCCCGGCCCCCGCGCCAGCGCGGGGGCGCTGCGGAGACGCGCGAACCAGTGGTTCGCAAGCGCGCCTCCTCGCCCACCACGGTGGCCTGCTGCAGTACGTGCTGCGCCAGCTGGCAGGCAAGTAATGCGCCACCTGTAGAGCCGAGCCCGCGCTCGGCTCTACAAGAAAAAGGGCCGGATCCTCATGGATCCGGCCTTTTTTGTCTGCAAGCTTGCCCGCTCGCATCAGGTCGCACATCGACCCTCAAGATCAGGGCCGCACGCCAAACAGATGCCACGACGTTTTCACTGCAGGGCCACTGGTATCCAACGACCATAGCCCTTCCTCCCACTCAAGATGCCCATCCGGCGCATCCTCGTTGAACACTGTCACCGACATCTCGCCGGCCGGATGCGGCGTGTCCTCGATGCGATAGCACACCGCACCGGCGTTTCCCTGGTAGACGTTTGAGAGGAAGCCCGGCGGGCAGCGCACATCCAATACCCGGTAGCCACTGCTCTCCTCGCTGGCATAGACATTGGTGTGGATCGAATAGGTCACCAGCCCACCAGGATGCGGTGCCAGCTGCAGATTCAGTTCTGCCGTTTCACCCAGCGCGATCACTGGAAAGTTCGATTGCACCATCGCGTTCGGCACCGCATGGGCACTCATCGAAAGCGAGACCATCAACGCACAGCTCAGGATTCGGACCATGGCTCAACTCCGGGAAAGGAACGTTGAACGATGATTGCCGCGAACGGCCCTGCATGTCTTTCAGAGCACTACGAAATTGAGTAGGGCCGGATCCCTCGCGGATCCGGCCCTTCTGGTTTCTTCGCAGCCAGGCATGGCCTGGCTCTACTGCGTTACCGACGGCATCGGGATAGATGCCGGGTGCCCGATCACCGGCGCGGTGCGTCCGGGTCGGTGCGCAGCGCCTTCAGCAGGCCCCACATGTAGAACGCCAGGGTGAACGAGAACGGCAGGCCGCACAGCACCACTGCCGTCTGCATCGCGCTGAAATTACCAGCCAGCAACAGGCCGACGCTGGCCACGGTGATGCCGGCCGCCCAGAACACGCGCAGCCAGATCGGCGCGTCATGGCCATCTTCCACGCCATCGTCAACGCGACGGGTGCACAGGTTGGCGATCATCAGCGTGCCCGAATCGACCGGGGTCAGGAACAGCACGAAGCCGATCACCACCGCGGCACCGGCCACGTACGGCGCGCCGGGCAGGTATTCCAGCAGCTTGAACAGCGTCATCGCCGCATCGTGCTGGGCCACGTCACCCAGGATCGCCTGGCCATGGTTGAGCACCAGGTCGATGGCGGTGTTGCCAAAGATCGACAGCCACGCCAGGGTGAAGCCGAGCGGAATCAGCAGCACGCCCATGATCACTTCGCGGATGGTGCGGCCACGCGAGATGCGCGCCACGAAAAGACCGACGAACGGCGCCCAGGCGATCCACCAGGCCCAGTAGAACAGCGTCCACGAGCCCATCCACTCGCGGCCCTTCGGGTCGTTGAGGTACATGTCGAAGCTCTTGCGCACGAACGCGCCGAGGTAATCGCCGGTGTTCTGGATCAGGCCGTCGAACAGGTGCAGGGTCGGGCCGGTGATCAGCACGAACAGCAGCAGGCCACACAGCAGGCGCACATTGAGGTTGGACAGCCAGGCAATGCCCTTTTCCACACCGGCGACCACGCCGATGGTGGCCACCACCATCATCACCAGCACGATCGCCACCAGCACCTGCGGCGTATCCGGGATGTGGAACAGGTAGACCAGGCCGGACTGCACAACCAGCGCGCCGATGCCGAGGTTGGTCACCATCGAGATCAGCGTGGCCAGGATGCCGAAGCCATCCACCATGTCGCCGATGCGGCCGTGGATGCGCTCACCGAAGATCGGGTACAGCGCCGAGCGCAGCGCCAGCGGCAGGTCGCGGCGGTAGGCGAAGTAGCCCAGGGCCACGCCGACCAGCGCGTACAGCGCCCAGCCGTGCAGGCCCCAGTGCAGGAAGGTCAGCACCATCGCTTCGCGGCCGGCGGCCACGGTCCCGCCGGGCTGCCCGGGCGGATTGAGGAAGTGATCCAGCGGCTCGTAGGCGCCGTAGTACAGCAGCGCGATGCCGATGCCGGCCGAGAACAGCATCGAGACCCAGGCGACGTAGCCGAAGGCCGGTGATTCCTCGTTGTGGCCCAGGCGGATGCGGCCATACGGCGAGAACGCCAGCCACAGCACGAAGCCCAGGCACAGCACGATCAGCAGCATGTACCACCAGCCGAACGCGGCCGACACCTCGGCCTGCGCCCATTGCAGCCAGTGCTCGCTGCCTTCGGGATAGAGAACGGTGAGCAGCCCGAGGATGCCGATCGACACCGAGGAGCTGAAGAAGACAAAACGGTTCAAGCGCAGGGGCGAACGCTTGGGATGAGCCAGGGAAGACATGGGGTCGTCTCATCAAGTCCGAGGGAGCACATGGGCGGGGCCGGACCGGTAAACCGGGCCCATGGCGTGGGGCGCGAGCGCATCCTAGGGTTTATTGATTGAACGTTCAATCAATAAAAAGCATAATGGCGGGCAGCCCGATCCTTCGGGTCGCAATCCGTGGAGAGACAATGCCGAAGAAAGGCGTGGAACCGGTACGGCGCGAGCAGCTGATCCGGGCCACTTTCCAGACCATCGACGAGATCGGCATGGCCGATGCGACCGTCGCCACCATCGCGAAGAAGGCCGGGCTGTCCAGCGGCATCGTCGCTCACTACTTCGGCGACAAGGACGGCCTGCTCAATGCTGCAATGCGGCAGATCCTGCGCGAGCTGAAGGACGCGGTCGCCCGTTACCGCGCCGACGCCAGCGACGACCCGCGCGAGCAGCTGCGCGCCATCGTCGATGGCAACTTCGACGACAGCCAGATCAACGGCACCGCGATGCGCGTCTGGCTCACCTTCTGGGCCGCGAGCATGCACCAGCCGGAACTGGCCCGGCTGCAGCGCGCCAATGACCAGCGTCTGTTCTCCAACCTGTGCCACCAGTTCAACCGCCTGCTGCCCCACCCGCAGGCCCGCCTGGCCGCCCGCGGCCTGGCCGCGATGATCGACGGCCTGTGGCTGCGCGGCAGCCTGGTCGGCGGCCAGTTCAATGCCGAGAAGTCCCGGCGCATCGCTTACGGCTACATCGACTTCCAGTTGCAGGCTGTCGCGCTATAAGCGCTTCAGCACCCGCCCCCTTCCAAGGAGTACGCCCCATGACCACCCTGCCCGTCCAACAGCTCTACATCCACGGCCAGCGGGTCGATGCCACCAGCGGCAAGACCTTCAAATCCGTCAACCCGGCCACCGGTGAAGTGATCGCTGAAGTGCAGGTCGCCAGCCAGGCGGACGTCGAACGCGCCGTGCAGAGCGCGGCCGAAGGCCAGAAGGTGTGGGCTGCGATGACCGCCATGGAACGTTCGCGCATCCTGCGCCGCGCCGTCGAGATCCTGCGCGAGCGCAACGACGAACTGGCGCACCTGGAAACGCTGGACACCGGCAAGGCACTGGCCGAAACCACCACCGTGGACATCGTCACCGGTGCCGACGTGGTCGAGTACTACGCCGGCCTGGCCACCGCCATCGAAGGCATCCAGCTGCCGCTGCGCGAATCGAGCTTCTTCTACACCCGCCGCGAGCCGCTGGGCGTGGTCGCCGGCATCGGCGCCTGGAACTACCCGATCCAGATCGCCATGTGGAAGTCGGCCCCGGCCCTCGCCGCCGGCAACGCGATGGTGTTCAAGCCGTCCGAAGTGACCCCGCTGACCGCGATCCGGCTGGCCGAGATCTACACCGAAGCCGGTGTGCCGGCCGGCGTGTTCAACGTCGTGCAGGGCCCGGGCCGCGAGATCGGCCAGTGGCTGACCGAGCACCCGGTGATCGAGAAGATCTCCTTCACCGGCGGCGTCGCCACCGGCAAGAAGGTGATGGCCAGCGCCGCGTCCTCGTCGCTGAAGGAAGTGACCATGGAGCTGGGCGGCAAGTCGCCGCTGGTGATCTGCGATGACGCCGACCTCGACCGCGCCGCCGACATCGCGGTGATGGCCAACTTCTTCAGCTCCGGCCAGGTCTGCACCAACGGCACCCGCGTGTTCGTGCCGCGCAGCATGCTGGCCGCGTTCGAAGCCGCCGTTGTCGAGCGCGTCAAGCGCATCCGCATCGGCGACCCGATGGCCGCCGAGACCAACTTCGGCCCGCTGACCAGCTTCCCGCACATGGAAAACGTGCTGCGCTACATCGAAAGCGGCAAGGCCGAAGGCGCCCGCCTGCTGACCGGCGGCGGCCGTGCCACCGAAGGCGCGCTGGCCAACGGCGCCTACGTTCTGCCGACCGTGTTCTCCGACTGCCGCGATGACATGACCATCGTCAAGGAAGAGATCTTCGGGCCGGTGATGAGCATCCTCGCCTACGACGACGAAGACGAAGTGGTGCGTCGTGCCAACGACACCACCTTCGGCCTCGCCGCCGGCGTGGTCAGCAAGGACGTCAGCCGCGCCCACCGCATCATCCACCGCCTGGAAGCCGGCATCTGCTGGATCAACACCTGGGGCGAATCGCCGGCCGAAATGCCGGTCGGTGGCTACAAGGAATCCGGCGTCGGCCGCGAGAACGGCATCTCCACCCTCGGCCACTACACCCGCATCAAGTCGGTGCAGGTCGAGCTGGGCGACTACGCCAGCGTGTTCTGACCGGCGCGCCGCGAGCACGCCCCATCGTCCGGCCACCGCGCCGATCCGACATCCCGCCGGGACGCCTGCATGCAGCGCGCCCCGGCCTGCAGGAGACACCCATGAGCACCCATAACGAGTACGACTACATCATCATCGGCGCCGGTTCGGCCGGCAACGTGCTGGCCACCCGCCTCACCGAAGATGCCGATGTCAGCGTGCTGCTGCTGGAAGCCGGTGGCCCGGACTACCGGCTCGACTTCCGTACCCAGATGCCGGCGGCACTGGCCTTCCCGCTGCAGGGCAAGCGCTACAACTGGGCGTACAAGACCGATCCCGAGCCCTTCATGAACAACCGCCGCATGGACTGCGGCCGCGGCAAGGGCCTGGGCGGCTCGTCGCTGATCAACGGCATGTGCTACATCCGCGGCAACGCGATGGACTATGACAACTGGGCCAGCATGCCGGGCCTGGAAGACTGGACCTACCTGGACTGCCTGCCGTACTTCCGCAAGGCGGAAACCCGCGACATCGGCCCCAATGACTACCACGGTGGCGAGGGCCCGCTGCGCGTGACCACGCCGAAGGCCGGCAACAACGAACTGTTCGCTGCGATGGTCGAAGCCGGCGTACAGGCCGGCTACCCGCGCACCGACGACCTCAACGGCTACCAGCAGGAAGGCTTCGGCCCGATGGACCGTACGGTGACCCCGAAGGGCCGTCGTTCCAGCACCGCCCGCGGCTACCTGGACCTGGCCAAGCCGCGCCCGAACCTGACCATCGTCACCCACGCGCTGACCGACCGCATCCTGTTCTCGGGCAAGCGTGCGGTGGGCGTGCAGTGGCTGCACAACGACCAGCCGCAGCGTGCCACTGCCCGCCGCGAAGTGCTGCTGTGCGGCGGCGCCATCGCCTCGCCGCAGATCCTGCAGCGCTCGGGCGTCGGCCCAGCCGACCTGCTGCGCAGCCTGGACATCGACCTGGTGCACCACCTGCCGGGCGTCGGCGCCAACCTGCAGGATCACCTCGAAATGTACCTGCAGTACGAGTGCAAGAAGCCGGTATCGCTGGCACCGGCACTGAAGCTGTACAACCAGCCGGCGATCGGTGCGGAGTGGCTGTTCCTGGGCACCGGCATCGGCGCCAGCAACCAGTTCGAGGCCGGTGGCTTCATCCGCAGCGACGCCGAGTTCGACTGGCCGAACCTGCAGTACCACTTCCTGCCGGTGGCGATCAACTACAACGGCTCCAACCCGATCAAGGCGCACAGCTTCCAGATGCACGTCGGTTCCATGCGCTCGCCCAGCCGCGGCCGCATCCATGTGCGTTCGAAGGACCCGCGCGAACACCCGAGCATCCTGTTCAACTACATGTCGCACGACCAGGACTGGCGCGAGTTCCGTGCGGCGATCCGCATCACCCGCGAGATCTTCGCGCAGCCGGCACTGGCGCCGTACAGCGGCCGCGAAATCTCGCCGGGCAGCGCGCTGCAGACCGATGCGCAGATCGATGCGTTCGTGCGCGAGCACGCCGAGACCGCCTACCACCCGTCGTGCTCGAACAAGATGGGCCATGCCGATGACCCGATGGCCGTGGTCGACGGCCAGGGCCGCGTGCACGGGCTGGAAGGCCTGCGCATCGTCGATGCCTCGATCATGCCGCAGGTGGTGACCGGCAACCTCAACGCGCCGACCATCATGATGGCCGAGAAGCTGGCCGACGTGATCCGCGGCCGCACCCCGCTGGCCCGCAGCACCGCGCCGTACTACAAGGCCAACGGTGCACCGGTGCGCAAGCAGGGCTGACGCAGGCGGCCCGCTAGGCGCCACGGTAGTGCCGGCCACTGGCCGGCATCCACCGGAATCCCGATCGAGCGTAGATGCCGGCCAGCGGCCGGCACCACCAGGTAAAGAGGCCCTTCGGGGCCTCTTCGCGTTTTCCCTACGGCGGGGTATGCTGCAATGACCGGCCATTGTCGATACGCTCAGGGCCGGAACCTAATACATCACGATTCCTGGAGGGGGAATATGAGTCTGGATCGTCCCTGGCTGCAGAGCTATCCGAAAGGCGTTCCCGCCGAGATCGACGTCAACGAGTTCCATTCGGTAGCTTCGGTCTTCGACGCTTCCGTCGCGAAATTCCGCGACCGTCCCGCCTACTCCAGCTTCGGCAAGGTGCTCACCTATGGCGAGACCGACGCGCTGGTCGAACAGTTCGCGGCCTACCTGCTCGGTGAGCTCAAGCTCAAGAAGGGTGACCGCGTCGCCCTGATGATGCCCAACTGCCTACAGTACCCGGTGGCCACCTTCGGCGTGCTGCGCGCCGGCCTGACCGTGGTCAACGTCAACCCGCTGTACACCGCCCGCGAGCTCAAGCACCAGCTGGTCGATGCCGGCGTGACCGCGCTGGTGGTGGTCGACAACTTCGGCGACACCGTCGAGCAGGTCATCGCCGATACACCGGTCAAGCATGTGATCACCACCGGGCTGGGCGACCTGCTCGGCGGCAAGGGCGTGATCGTCAACTTCGTGCTGAAGTACATCAAGAAGATGGTGCCCAACTACCATCTCAAGGGCGCGGTGCGCTTCCGCCAGGCGCTCAAGCTCGGCAGCCGCCACAGCCTGCCCAAGGTCGAGATCGACCACGACGACATTGCGTTCCTGCAGTACACCGGCGGCACCACCGGCGTGGCCAAGGGGGCGATGCTGACCAACCGCAACCTGATCGCCAACATGCAGCAGGCCTCGGCCTGGATCAGTGCGTCGGGCATCGAGATGGGCAAGGAGTGGATCATCACCGCCCTGCCGCTGTATCACATCTTCGCACTGACGGCGAACGGGCTGGTCTTCATGAAGTTCGGTGGCTGCAACCACCTGATCACCAACCCGCGCGACATGAAAGGCTTCGTCAAGGAGCTCAAGTCGGTGCGTTTCACCGCCATCACCGGCGTCAACACGCTGTTCAACGGCCTGCTCAACACCCCCGGTTTCGACACGGTCGACTTCTCCTCGCTGAAGGTCACCCTGGGCGGCGGCATGGCCGTGCAGCGCGCCGTGGCCGAGCGCTGGAAGAAGGTCACCGGCGTGACCCTGGTCGAGGCCTATGGCCTGACCGAGACCTCGCCGGCAGCCTGCATCAACCCGCTCACCCTGACCGAGTACAACGGCTCGATCGGCCTGCCGATCCCCTCCACCGATGCCTGCATCAAGGACGACAACAGCGCCATCCTGCCGCTGGGCGAGGTCGGCGAACTCTGCATCAAGGGCCCGCAGGTGATGAAGGGCTACTGGCAGCGCCCGGAGGAAACCGCCAAGACCATCGACGCCGACGGCTGGCTGCACACCGGCGACATGGCGAAGATGGACGAACACGGCTTCTTCTACATTGTCGACCGCAAGAAGGACATGATCCTGGTGTCCGGCTTCAACGTGTACCCGAATGAAGTCGAGGACGTGATCGCGATGATGCCGGGCGTGCTGGAAGTGGCCGCGGTCGGCGTGCCGGATGAAAAGTCCGGCGAAGTGGTCAAGGTGGTCATCGTGAAGAAGGACCCGAACCTGACCGCCGAAATGGTCAAGGAGCATGCCCGGGCCAACCTGACCGGCTACAAGCACCCCAAAATCGTTGAATTCCGAAAGGAACTGCCGAAGACCAATGTCGGCAAGATCCTCCGTCGCGAACTCCGCGATACGCCCGCCCAGTAAGGGTTTTCGGCAATCTGGACAGTGCAGGGCCCGGGGCGGAAACGTCCCGGGCCCTTTCGCATGCGACGCCCCTGAGGCGGTGTAGCATCGCCGCGTGTGTGGACCGTTCGGCCCGCCGGCCACCCACCTGACACTGCGGGCCGCATGCCGAGGACCCTTCCATGAGTACCATCGAAAAGCTGCCCTCAAGCGGCTCGCCTTTTGCCACCATCCGTACCGAAGACAGTGCCGACGGCACTGCCCACTGGCTGTTCATGCATGCCGATGCCGCCACCGGCATCCGTCCCTGCTGCCGCAAGGACATGCTCGACGAGATGTGGAGCTACATGGCGGCCATCACCCGCAGCCCCGCCGAGCGCCACAGCGGCACCCTGCGGCATTTCGTGCTGGCCTCCGACGCCCTCGCCTACAACCTAGGCGGTGACCTGGACCTGTTCACCCGCCTGATCCGCGAAGGCAACCGCGACCTCCTGCTGAACTACGCCCAGCGCTGCGTGGAGGGCGTGCACCACCTGCATACCGGGTTCGGCGGCGATGTCCGTTCGATCGCCCTGATCCAGGGCGACGCCCTCGGTGGTGGCCTGGAAATGGCCCTGGCCTGCCACACCATCGTCGCCGAGGAAGGCAGCGGCCTCGGCCTGCCCGAGGTTCTGTTCGGCCTGTTCCCGGGCATGGGCGCCTACTCCTTCCTGTGCCGCCGGGTGTCACCGCACCTGGCCGAGAAGATCATTCTCGACGGCCGGGTCTACAGCGCCGAGGAGATGCATGCGATGGGCGTGGTCGACGTGCTGGTGAAGAAAGGCGATGGCCGGGCGGCCGTTGAAGAACTGATCCGCCAGCAGCAGCGCACCCCGCAGTCCTACCTGGCAATGAACGCCGCACGCAGCATTGCCCAGCCTGTCAGCTATGACGAACTGCTGGAGATCACCAAGGTATGGGTCGATTCCGCCCTGGCCCTCGGCGACCGCTCGCTGCGCACCATGGATCGCTTGATCAAGGCCCAGACCCGTCGCGCCAGTCTCGACGCGGCCTGATTCATCCCTCCCCCAGGATGGGTTCAAGCCCGGTTGGCCACCGGGCTTTTTTTAGGGCCCCACCATCGATCAGCGCGCTTCACCATCATCAGCAGCACCGCGCAGGCGGCGTTCGGCCCGTGCCTCCAGCGCACGCCGGCCTTCCTTGATCGCGTCCTGCAGGATGTCCAGGCGCGGACGCCATTCGGTCTTGAGCTGCCAGTCGGCCATCCGCATCAGCTCGCCGGCACGGTTGGACGCGCGCATCAGGCCAAGGTTGCTGGCCACGCCCTTGATCGCGTGGGACTGTTCGCGGAACACATCCCAGTGCGCAGCCTCGCCGGCCTGCTCGGCCTTGCCCATGCAGCTCGCCACATCCTCCAGGCACTGGCGGATGAACTCGCGCTCGAAGCCCTCGCCCATGCCCAGCGAGGCCAGTTCGTCCAGCACACTGCTGTCGAGCACCCCGTCCTGCAGCGCCGCCGGCCGTACCACCGGCGCGGCCATGGTCTTCAACTGGGCGTTGTTGGCGATCTCGGCCAGGGTATCGAGCAGGCGTACCGCCACCACGGGCTTGGCCAGGAAGGCATGCGCACCGGCCTGGGTGCAGCGCTGGATCGCCTCGGGCGTGACATCGGCGCTGAGCACCAGCACCGGTGTGCGCGGACCGCCGCCGGCCTGCATGACCCGCAGCTCCTTGAGCATGTCCAGCCCGCTCATGCCCGGCATGTGCAGGTCAACGATGACCGCGTCGAACTCGCTGTCGGCCAGCGCATCCAGCACCGCCTCACCGCCGTCCACGCACAGCACACGATGTCCGGCCTTCTGCAGCAGGCGCTGCAGGACCATGCGGTTGGCCTCATGGTCGTCGGCCACCAGGATCTGCATGCTGCGCACGCGGGCGCGATGGCGCAGGAACGGATCGGCAAAGGCGATCACGTTACCGCCCGGCCCGACGTCTTCGTCGCCGGTCAGGCTCGGCACCGCACCCGGCACCAGCGGCTGCGGCGGCGCAAACGGCAGCTCTACCCAGAAGTGGCTGCCGCGCGGCGGGTTTTCCAGATAGCCGATGTCACCGTCCATGGCTTCGACCAGGCCCTTGGCGATGGTCGTGCCAAGGCCGGTGCCCTCGTGGCGGCGCGCCATGCTGACGTCAGCCTGCTCGAAGGCATCGAACAGCCGCGCGCGCATGGCCGGCGCCACGCCGATGCCGGTATCGAGGATGTCGAAGCGCAACCGCACTGCGCCATTGGTATCCGCATGGACGACGCCGACACGGATCTCGACCCGGCCGTGGTCGGTGAACTTGACTGCATTGCCGGCCAGGTTCAACAGGATCTGCCGCAGATGCCCGACATCGCCGCGCACCCGTGGCGGCACGCCGTCGGCGACCTTCACCCGGTAGTCTAGTCGCTTGGCCTTGGCCTGCGGCAGCAGGATCAGCCCGATCGCCTGGATCACATCGGTCACGGCGAAGTCTTCGGCCACCACGCGCAGCTTGCCGGCTTCGATGGCCGAGATGTCCAGTACTTCCTCCACCAGCGCCAGCAGGCTGCGCGATGATGCCTGGATGGTGTTGAGGCACTCGCGCTGCTCGTCGTCCAGGCGCGTGGTCGCCAGCACTTCGGTCATGCCGTTGAGACCGTTCAATGGCGTGCGGAACTCGTGGCTCATGTTGGCCAGGAAACGACTCTTGGCCTCGCTGGCGCGGCGCGCCTCGGCCATCGCTTCGGTCAACTGCCGCAGCAGCGTCGAGAAGTACAGCGGCACCGCGGCCAGGCCGAGCCAGAGGCCGATGGCCAGGCGGAAATTCTGCTGCCAGTACGGGGTCAGCAGCACGGTGCAACCAAAGCTCACCATCGCCATGGCCACCGCCACGTACAGATAGTGGTTGCCAAAGCGCATGCCGTTGCCGACCGTCACCCACATCACCACGATGTAGACCCAGGACAGCGGCTCGCCCATCTGCACCATGCCGGCAGCGATCAGGCCGTAGTCGGCCAGCATGCCCAGCACGCGGCGTGGATCGGAACGCGCCGGCCGCCACAGCAGCCAACCGAACAGCAGCAGCGACAGGCTCAGGCCGGTCAGCACGATCGCCAGCACGCCCACGTACTGTGTGTGCGGCAGATCGTGGCGTGGCGCCGGCAACAGCACGTAGGCCAGGATCAGGCTGATCAGGACAATGCGGACGATCTGCTGGCCGTGCTCACTGTCCTGGCGCTGGGACAGGCGCAGCCGCAGCTGCGACAACAGCCGTTTCACGCGCCCAGCCCCGGGCGCGCGGACGCCATCGAATGCTCGGCGCAGATCTGGTCCAGCTGCTCGCGGCCGCGCAGCAGCGCGTCCACGCATCGGGGGTCGAACAGGCGGCCACGCTGGGCGTAGAGATAAGCCAGGGTGGCTTCCATGGTCCATGCTTCCTTGTACGGACGGGGTGATATCAGGGCGTCGAAGACATCGGCGACGGCCACGATGCGCGCTTCCAGCGGAATCGCATCGCCGACCAGCCCATCGGGATAGCCACTGCCGTCGTAGCGCTCATGATGACGCAGTGCGATCAACGCGCCAACCTGGATGAAGCGATTCTGGCTACCACTCAGCAGTTCATGGCCAATCCGCGGGTGCCGGCGCATGATCGCCAGCTCCTCCTCGTTGAGCTTGCCCTGCTTGAGCAGCACCGCATCGGGGATGGCGATCTTGCCCATGTCGTGCAGCGGCGCGGCCATCTCGATCAGGCGCACTTCCTCTTCGGGCAGCCCGAGCTGGTCGGCGATCAGGCCGGCCACGCGCGCCATGCGTTCCAGGTAGGCGCTGGTACCGGCATCACGGAACTCGATCGCACGCGCCAGCCGCGACAGCGTTTCGCGCTCCCGCTCTTCGACTTCATGCATGCTGGCCAGCAGGCGCTGTTCCAGCGACAACGCCCGCTGCTTCACGTTCTCGGTCTGCTGCCTCAGCTGCAACAGGTTGTAGCAGCGCGCACGCAGTTCGCGCGGGCGGATCGGCTTGACCAGGAAGTCGATGACACCCGCTTCCAGCGCGGCCTGCCGGATCGGCTCGTCGCCGACCACGGTGATCAGGATGACCGGAATGTCGCGGTGCTTCGGCAGGCGACGGAAACGACGGGCGAATTCCAGCCCGTCCATCTCCGGCATGCGGTAATCGAGCAGCAGCAGGTCGACCGGATGCGCTTCGCACCACGCCAATGCGGTCAGCGGATCGCCGAAGTCATACACGCTCAGTTCCGGCGCGATGTCCTCGATGACGTGACGCAGCATCGTCCGGGCGGAAGTCTGGTCGTCAACAATGACGATGTTCAACGCGTACTCTGCCTGGTTTTTCGACCATGCTGGATCATCAGCAGGCGAGGATACTCTGCCGCTGCGAACGCTCGCACCCTGCATCGGCCTGACTCCCGTGTCATGCGTCCCGGTTCATGATCGTCATCACATTGTGAAGCGGGCTCTCCACACTGTGCACTCCCCTTGGCGCCGATCAAGCCACAACAGGCGTCAAGGTAGTGCAATAACGATACGCCGAGTGCGGGAGGCGTCAATCGCGCCGTCTCGTTTCGGGACGGCGCGCACAATCAGGAGTCAAAAAGACGACTTACTGCTCCGGACGCATGTACGGGAACAGCAGCACGTCGCGGATCGAACTGCTGCCGGTCAGCAGCATCACCAGGCGATCGACGCCGATGCCCAGGCCGCCGGTCGGGGCCATGCCGTACTCCAGCGCACGGATGTAGTCGGCGTCGTAGTGCATGGCCTCGTCGTCGCCACCCTCCTTCGCGGCCACCTGGGCCTGGAAGCGCTGGGCCTGGTCTTCCGGATCGTTCAGCTCGGAGAAGCCATTGGCCAGCTCCTTGCCATTGACGAACAGCTCGAAACGGTCGGTGTAGCCCGGATCGTTGTCGTTGGCACGGGCCAGCGGCGAGACCTCCACCGGGTGATCGGTGATGAAGGTCGGCTGGATCAGGGTGTGCTCGACGGTGGCCTCGAAGATCTCCAGCAGCAGCTTGCCCCAGCCATAGGACGGCTTGACGCGGATCTTCAAGCGCTCGCAATGGCGCAGCAGCGCCTCGCGGTCGGTGCAGTCGGCAGCGGAGATTTCCGGGTTGTGGTGGCGGACCGCCTCGTCCATGCGCCAGCGGCGGAACGCCGGGCCCAGGTCGATCTTCGCGCCATCCCACTCCACCTCGGTGCCACCGTTGACGGTCGTGGCCACGTCACGGATCACGCCTTCGGTCAGGTCCATGATCTCGTTGTACGTGGCATAGGCCTCGTACAGCTCCATCATGGTGAATTCCGGGTTGTGACGGGTGCTGACGCCCTCATTGCGGAAGTTGCGGTTGATCTCGTAGACGCGCTCCAGGCCACCCACGGTCAGGCGCTTGAGGTACAGCTCCGGCGCCACGCGCAGGTACAGGTCCAGGTCCAGCGCATTGTGGTGGGTGGTGAACGGCTTGGCCGCCGCGCCGCCGGGGATGTAATGCATCATCGGCGTCTCGACTTCCAGGAAGTCGCGGTTGTCCAGCCACGCGCGCATGGCGCGGATGATCTTCGAGCGCTTGATGAACACCGCGCGCGACTCCGGGGTCACGATCAGGTCGACGTAACGCTGGCGGTAACGCTGCTCGACGTCGGCCAGGCCGTGCCACTTGTCCGGCAGCGGGCGCAGCGACTTGGTCAGCAGGCGGATCGATTCAGCCTTGACCGACAGCTCGCCGGTCTTGGTACGGGTCAGGCCGCCTTCGACGGCGATGATGTCGCCCACGTCCCAGCCCTTGAAGGCCGTGTAGGCATCGCCCAGCACCGCGCCCTGCAGGAACAGCTGGATGCGGCCGGACTCGTCCTGGATCTGCGCGAAGCTGGCCTTGCCCATGATGCGCTTGGCCATCAGGCGGCCCGCCATCTTCACCTGGCGGCCGTTGCCTTCCAGGGCCTCGGCGGTCCACTGTCCGGCATCGGCGAATTCTTCCTGCAGGCGGCCGGCGAAGTCCTCGCGACGGAAGTCGTTCGGGTACGCGATGCCCTGCCCACGCAGCGCTTTGAGTTTCTCACGGCGCTCGGCGATCAACTTGTTTTCGTCGACGGGGGGGGTATCGGTAGCTTCGCTCATGGATCTGCGGGAATCGTGTAGTGAGGGGGGATGCTGCGCCCGGCGCAGCCGGTTGCCCAGCATACCAAAACCGCCCTGCCCCGGCCCCGGCCCGCCGCCCGGTAGCCGCCAACCTTGGTTGGCGCTCTGCGTGTCGACCAAGGTCGACACCTACCGGGCGGATCGGCCGGCCCTGCTCCGGCTTTACCGGGTTCCAGGGAACGCCTGCCGCAACTCGTCCACCAGCACCCGCTGGTTCTCCGAGTAATCGATCGGCACCGACACCAGATGCACCCCGCCCTCGTTGAAGGCCGCTTCCAGGGTCGGGATGAACTGCTCGATGGCCGTCACCTCGTGGCCCTTGCAGCCATAGGCCTCGGCGTACTTCACGAAATCGGGGTTGCTGAAGGTCATGCCGTAGTCGGTGAAACCATCCACCGCCTGCTTCCAGCGGATCATGCCGTAGGCACCGTCGTTGAGGATCAGCACCACCAGGTTCAGGCCCAGCCGGCGCGCCGTCTCCAGCTCCTGGCTGTTCATCATGAAACCGCCGTCACCGCAAACCGCCAGCACCCGCCGCTGCGGATACAGGATCGAGGCCATGATCGCCGACGGCAGGCCCGCGCCCATCGTCGCCAGCGCGTTGTCCAGCAGCAGCGTGTTGGCCACCTGGGTGCGGTAGTTGCGCGCGAACCAGATCTTGTACATGCCGTTGTCCAGCGCCACGATGCCGTCCGGCGGCATCACCTGGCGCACGTCGTGCACCAGCCGCTGCGGGGTGAACCCGGCCTCTTCGGCCCGGTCGGCCAGGTGCTCGAGGATGGTCGCGCGCAGCGGCAGCAGCGCAGCGGCGTTCGGCACCGCACCCTCGATGCGGTCGGCCAGCTGGGTCAGCGAACGACCGATATCGCCGATCACCTCCACCTGCGGGAAATACACCTGCTCCACCGCCGCCTGCGAGTAGCCGATATGGATCACGGTCGGCCCACCCGGGCGCATCACGAACGGCGGCTTCTCGGTGACCTCGTGGCCGATGGTCACGATCACGTCGGCCTGGTCGATCGCCATGTGCACGTAGTCGCGCTCGGTCAGCGCCGCGGTGCCCATGTACAGGCCCGAACCACCAGCCACCGCACCCTTGCCCATCTGCGTGGTGAAGAACGGGATGCCGGCGCGCAGCACGAACGCGGACAGCGCGTCGCTGGACTGCGGCCGCGAGGCCGCCGACGCGATCATCAGCAACGGCCGCTTGGCATTGCGGATGATCTCAGCCGCCCGATCCAGCGCCTCCGGGCTGGCAATGGGACGGTCCACCGCGTGCGGCGGAATCAGCGCCACGCCCTCGACCTCATCGGCGGCGATGTCCTCGGGCAGCTCCAGCAGCACCGGGCCCGGGCGCTCTTCCTGGGCGACACGGAACGCCTCGCGGACGATGGTCGGAATCGTACGCGCCGAGACGATCTGCCGCGCCTGCTTGGTCAACGGCTTCATCGTGCCGACGATGTCGACGATCTGGAAGCGCGCCTGCTTGCTGGCGACGATGCCTTTCTGGCCGGTGATCATGATCACCGGCCACGCACCCAGCAGCGCATACGCCGCGCCGGTGGTGAAGTTGAGCGCACCCGGGCCGAGCGTGGCCAGGCACACGCCCGGCTTGCCGGTCAGGCGGCCATAGGTGGCCGCCATGAACACCGCCGCCTGTTCGTGGCGGGTGATGACCAGCTCGATGCTGGAATGGCGGAGCGACTCGACCACATCGAGGTTCTCTTCGCCGGGGATGCCGAAAATACGCTCGACGCCTTCGTTCTCAAGCGCGGCGACGAGCAGGTCTGAACCCTTGGACATTGGAATGCCGTCCTTTTCGCTGGACTGATGGTGGATCGTTGCAGGAAGGATGAGAGCCGCGCGTCAACGCTTGTCGAACCACACGGTCTGCGCGTTGACGAATTCACGGATGCCGAAGTGCGAGAGCTCGCGACCGAAGCCGCTCTTCTTCACGCCGCCGATCGGCACGCGTGGGTCCGAGGCGGAGAAGCCGTTGACGAACACGCCGCCGGTCTGCAACCGGCGCGCCAGCTGCATGGCCCGCGCGCGGTCGCCGGTCCACAGGTTGCCGCTGAGGCCGAATTCGCTCTGGTTGGCCAGCTCCACCGCATGGTCGGCGTCGCGGGCCCGGCTGATCGAGGCCACCGGCCCGAAGGTCTCGGTATCGAAGGCCTGCATGCCCGGCTCCACGCCGGCCAGCACGGTGGGTGCATAGAACGCACCCGGGCGATCCAACTGGTGGCCACCGACCAGCAGCTGCGCACCGGCCTCCACCGAAGCGCGTACCTGCGCGTCGAGCTGTTCCAGCAGGTCCTGGCGCGCCATCGGGCCGATACGGTTGCCCGCTTCACGACCATCGCCGATGGTCAGCGCCTGCACCTTCTGGCAGAACTGTGCCACGAAGCGGTCGTACACCGCGTCTTCAACGATGATGCGCTTGCCGGCGATGCAGACCTGCCCGGTGTTCTGGAAGCGCGAGGCCACCGCCGCATCGACGGCCGCATCGAGGTCGGCGTCGGCCAGCACGATGAACGGATCCGAGCCGCCCAGTTCCAGCACCACCTTCTTCAGCGCCTGCCCGGCCTGGGCGGCAATGCTGCGGCCGGCGGCCACGCTGCCGGTCAGGGTCACTGCCGCGATACGGTCATCGGCGATCGCGCGGCTGGTGCCCTCGCGGCTGATGTTGGCGGCGATGAAGGTGCCTTCCGGCAGTCCGGCATCACGCCAGGCGGCATCAAGCAGCTGCGCGGTACCGACGATGTTCTCGGCCGGCTTCAGCAGGAAGCCGTTGCCGCCCATCAGGATCGGTACCGCCGCGCGCATCACCTGCCAGTACGGGAAGTTCCACGGCATGATGCCCAGCACCACGCCCAGCGGCAGGTAGGACACGTAAGCCTTGTCGCCGGGCACCTGGGTCGGTTCGTCGCGCAGGAACTGCGCGCCGTGGTCGGCGTACCAGTCGCACAGCACGGCGCACTTCTCGATCTCGGCCAGCGATTCGGCCTGCACCTTGCCCATCTCGGCGGTGGCCAGTGCAGCCAGCTTCTCGCGGTCACGGCGCAGTACGCCCGCCATCGCCCGCAATACCTGCGCTCGTTCTTCGAGGCTGCTGGCACTCCAGGCAGCGAAGCCAGCCTGGCCGCGATCGAGGATTGCATCCAGCTCGGCATCGGTGGCGAAGGGATGGCTGGCGATCTGCAGGCCGGTGGCCGGATCGCGGGAAATGGCGGTGGTGGGGGCAGCGGACATGCAGGTCTCCTGGTGTCTCGACAACGGGCGGCGGCCCGTCTCCTGCACAGGAATGTGGACCCGATGGGCGGGCACAACAAGGCGTCTGCTTATCCTGTGACCTGCACTTACCTGCCTGAATGGGGTTATCGGCAGGGCTGCGCCCTGCACCCGCAGAGGCCAGGGCAACGTCAAGGCCAAAGGCCTGCATTCCGTGGGATGGCGGGATGGGTCCGGTTGCGGGGGACGGCGTGAATACGTCCATGTAGCCTCGGTCGCGCCATCCATGGCGCTCACGCCCCCGCAACCGGACCCACCCCGCCTTCGACAATTTCCCGCTATCTGTACGACATCCACGCCATGCGTGGATGAATCTTCATCGGAATCGACTGTTTCGAAACTGGAACGAAAAACAGCCGGGCATCGGCTCGGCTCTACAACAGACCGCGCGGGAAACTGTCAGAGGTGGGGCGGTGTCGGAGTGCGGGGTGTCAGCCGCATGGATGCGGCTGCCAAGCCCCCAGGGACGGGTTTACGGCGTCCCCGCACTCCGACACCGCCCCGCCATCCCACGGAATGCCCGCTGTTGCTGTTGCTGTTGCTGTTGCTGTTGCTGTTGCTTCAGCCTCTGCAGGTGCAGGGCTGCAAGCCCTGCCGAACAACCCCCTACCTACGCGGCAGGTAGGTCACCAGTGACAGATCGTGCCGGCTCTCCGGCACCAGCGCCACGTACTGCAGGTCCAGCAACCCACGCGTGGGATGGTTCAGCTTCTTCGCGCCTTCATCGAACCGGCGCACGTCGTGCTCCGGCCACCACTGGCGGAACGCTTCACTATGCGCCGCGATGTCCTCAGCCAGCGCCAGGAACGGGGCCTTGTCCGGCGCCTGCGCCATCGCCGCGCGGAAGCCTGCCAGCAGGCCGCGGGTCATTTCTTCCCAGTTGAGGATCAGCGTGCGGTATGGCGGGTACAGGAACATCAGCCGCAACGTGTTGCGCTCATGCGGCGCCAGCTGGCTGTAGTCCACGAACAGGTCGGCGATGGCCGGGTTCCAGGCCAGGATGTCGAAGCGGGTGTTGCGTACGTAGGCCGGGATCGGCTGCATCGCTTCCACCAGCTGGCGCAGGCCGTCGGTCACACTCTCGTCCGGTGATTCCAGCGGCACGCCGTAGCCGGACAGCGCGAACGCATAGGCGCGTTCGTCGTCGCTCATGCGCAGCACCTGCGCCAGCCGCTCCAGCACCTCGGGCGAGGCGCGCACTTCGCGGCCCTGCTCGATCCAGGTGTACCAGCTGACGCTGACCCCGATCGCCAGCGCGACTTCCTCGCGCTTCAGGCCCGGGGTACGCCGGCGCCCGGCCGGGAGGCCGAGCGTGGCGGGATCGACACGGGCGCGGCAGGCCTTGAGGAAGCCGCCGAGTTCCTTGCGTTCACTTTCGCTGCGCATCATCGCTCCCCGTCACGAAGAGCGATGATATCCGCGCAGGCGGGTCGATCAGGCATCGACGCGCTTGGAGCCCACGGCCAGGCCGGCCTTCAGGCTGGCCTCGACGAACTCGTCCAGGTCGCCGTCGAGCACCTTCTGCGTGTCCGAACGTTCGATGCCGGTGCGCAGGTCCTTGATACGGCTCTGGTCGAGCACGTAGTTGCGGATCTGGCTGCCCCAGCCGATGTCGGACTTGGTGGCTTCCACCGCGTCCTTTTCGGCGTTGCGCTTCTGGATCTCCAGCTCGTACAGCTTGGCGGCCAGCATCTTCATCGCGTTGTCGCGGTTCTGGTGCTGGCTGCGGCCGGTCTGGCAGGCCACGACGATGTTGGTCGGGATGTGGGTGATACGCACCGCCGACTCGGTCTTGTTGACGTGCTGGCCACCGGCACCGGACGAACGGTACACGTCGGTACGCAGGTCGGCCGGGTTGATGGTGATGTCGATGTTGTCATCGATTTCCGGCGACACGAACACCGAGGTGAAGCTGGTGTGGCGGCGGTTGTCCGAGTCGAACGGCGACTTGCGCACCAGGCGGTGCACGCCGGTCTCGGTCTTCAGCCAGCCATAGGCATAGTCGCCTTCCACGCGCAGCGTGGCCGACTTGATGCCGGCGACGTCGCCACCGGACACTTCCATCAGTTCGGTCTTCCAGCCGCGCGACTCGCACCAGCGCAGGTACATGCGCAGCAGGATCTCGGCCCAGTCCTGGGCTTCGGTGCCGCCGGCACCGGCCTGGATGTCGACGAACGCGGCCGCATTGTCCATCTCGCCGGAGAACATGCGCTGGAACTCCAGCTTCTCCACGTGTGCCTGGTGCTTGTCGAGGTCGGCGACCACCGCCAGGGCGGTGTCCTCGTCCTGCTCGGACTCGGCCAGTTCCAGCAGTTCGGTGGCGTCGTTCAGGCCATCGAGCACCGAGGCGATGCCGCCCACGGTCTTTTCCAGGCTGGAACGCTCGCGGCCCAGGTTCTGGGCGTATTCGGCATTGTTCCAGACGTCGGGGCTTTCCAGCTCCCGCGTTACTTCTTCAAGACGCTCTTTCTTGGCGTCGTAGTCAAAGATACCCCCGAAGCGACAGCACGCGATCGGTCAGATCGGTGATGCGCTGGCGGACAGGATTCAGTTCGATCATGTCGGCGGTTATGCATTCAAAAGATGACTGGTAATGATACCGCAGGCCGCGGGTGCCCGGAATGAGGGCTTCACCCTGCCCCCAGCGCCTGCCGCAGCAGCGGCAGCTGGCGCCGGCTGCAGGGAACTTTGGCCCCGTCGGCCATGTGCAGCAGGGCCTCGCCGCCGTCCAGCGGCTCGATCGAGCGCAACTGGCCCCGATGGATCAGCCAGCTGCGGTGCGGGCGCAGGAACACCCCCGGGTCCAGCCGCTGCTCCAGTACCGCCATGGTGATCCGCAGCGGGTAGTCGTGGCCGCGTACCCGCAGGTTCACGTAGTTCCCCGCGGCCTGGGCGTACTCCACGTCCGCAGTGGCGACCAGGAACTCCTTGCCCAGCTTGCGCACCAGGAAGTGCTGGGGGCGCTCGACCGGCTCCACCGGCGGGCCGACGTCGGGCTCGGCCAGCAGGCTCGCTTCGCCCTGCCGGCGCCGGCCGAACCAGCTGGCAAAGTGCTCCAGTGCCACGAACATCGCAAACGTGCGTACATCCTTCAGGTATTCGTACGCAAAACGCTCCAGCCAGCCGGCATCGTCCTGGTACCGATAGCCAAGCGCTCCATAGGCCAGGTGCCGCAGCAGCATCATCCCCACCACGTGCAGCAGCGACCAGCCGACGCTGGCCAGCAGATACAGCGGCAACCGCTGCTTCCAGGTATCGGCATGCAGCGGCCAGCGCTCGCAGCCCCACCAGAGCAGCGGCAGGGTCAACAGGATCAGGCCGAGGCTGCTGAACTCCCAGATCATCGGTTCCCACAGGCCGAGATCGGCGCCGCGGCGTCCGGCATCCATCACTTCCACCAGCGCATTGGTCACTGCGGAAGCGGACAGGACGGCCGCCCATACCAGCAGGCGGGTTGACGTGCGCCAGCGCGGTGGTCGGCCCTGGGTCATTGCTGCATCCATGTCGTTGCGGTGCTCCAGCCTGCCTCAAGGGACCGAGGGTAGCGGCTCCATTGGTCCCACCACCCCCGCCATTGGTCACTGCGCGGGTTCCGGCGGCCCCTTGGCGGTCGCTGCACGGACCGGGCGGCGTCACCTTGGCTCGACTCTCCGGCACACCATCCCCATGACCCGACGCCACGACATCGACGCCCTGCGCGTGTTCGCCTTCGCCCTGCTGATCCTCTACCACACCGCCATGGCCTATGTGGACGACTGGGGCTTCCACCTCAAGAGCGTGCACACGGCCGAATGGCTGCAGTGGCCGATGGTGTTCGTCAATCGCTGGCGGATGTCACTGCTGTTCCTGATCTCGGGCATCGCCATCGCACTGATGCGGCCCGAAGGCAGGTTGCTGCGCTTCGCCGGCCTGCGTACCTGGAAGCTGCTGTTGCCCCTGCTGTTCGGCATGTTCGTGATCGTACCCATCCAGCCGTACTGCGAAGGCGTGGCCAATGGCCATGTGGCGCCCGGCTTCGGCCACTTCCTGCTGCGCTACTGGCAGGCGCGGCCGTGGCCGGAAGGCAGCTTCGCCGGCTGGCAGTACGGCATCACCTGGAACCACCTGTGGTACCTGGCCTATCTGTGGAACTACACCCTGGCGCTGGCCCTGCTGATGCCATTGCTGGGAACAACAGGGGTGCGCAGCGCGATGGCACGCGTTGCAGCCTCGCCCGCGCTGCTGATCGGCATTCCGTTCGCCCTGCTGCTGGCCTGGGTGGTCTGGCTGGAGCCGATCTATCCGTCCACCAATGCCCTGCTCGGCGACTGGTACCAGCACGCGAAGTACGCCACGGTATTCCTGGCCGGCTACCTGCTGGGTCGCGAGCCACTGTTCTGGGAACGGGTGGTGGCCCTGCGCCGCACCACGCTGTGGCTGGCACTGGCGGCGGTCGGCTGGTACATGGGCCTGCGCATCCTTGGCCAGGTGCTGGCGGCCGATTCCCCCCTGCGGCAATGGCCCGAACCGTTCTGGGACCTGCAGGTCCGGGCCAGCCAGTCGCTGTACGTCTGGACCGCGCTGCTGGCCATCCTGGGCTGGGGAAAGGTCTTCCTTGATCGCCCGTTCCGCTGGTTGCCGTACTGCACCGAGGCCATCTATCCCTGGTACATGCTGCACCAGAGCCTGATCATCGCCCTGCTGTTCTGGCTCAAGCCACTGCAGCTGGGCCCGTGGATGGAACCGGCCCTGCTGCTGGCCGGTACCGTGGGTGGCTGCCTGCTGATCCACGAGCTGCTGATCCGACGCTCGCGCTGGCTGCGGCCGCTGTTCGGCCTGCGTGCCGATCCGCCTGCGGCGCAGATCGCACGCGCCGTGTCGTTGTAGCGCCAAGCCCATGCTCGACTACCTCTGCCATGAGCCGAGCATGGGCTCGGCTCCACCTCGAGGCAGTCGAGCAAGCTCGACGCTACATAAGCCCGGGATCGGTCATTTCACCTCGAACTCGCCCACCAGCACAGTCTCGGCACGGTCCTTCAGCCGCATCGTGACCATCTGATCCTTCTGCTTCGGCGTGCCCCAGTGCGTGGTCAGGCGCAGCATCAGGGTCGTCGCACCGGTCACCAGCTGCTGGCGGCTGCCGAAATAGTTCGCCTCGACCTTGTACTTGCCCGGCTTGGCGTTGCGCAGCGAGAACTGCTCGGGACCATAGCCGCCGGTGAAGTCCTGCGACATCCGCCCGCCCTGGTAGGTCTGGCGGTTGCCGTAGTACGCGCGCTCGCCATTCGGGTCAGTCACCCACAGGTCCATGTCGCTGTTGTCGGCATCCCACGACAGCACCACGCGCAGGTCCAGCGGCATCGCCTGCAGCAGGCGCGGGTCGATGCTGCGGGTGTCCAGGCGCGGCGTACTGCGCGCCACCAGGTTGGTCAGCTCATCCAATGCGATCAGGGCGATGCCATCGAAACGACTGTCCCACGGCCGCACCACCACCTGGTACAGCGGCGCCAGTGCCTGCTGCGGCTTGCCCGCCGCTGCCAGTGCCAGGCCCAGGTCGCGGAAGCTCTGCGGCTCTTCCTGGCCCATCGCCAGCACCTGCTCGAACACCGGCACCGCCATTGCGGGGGCATCCGCCTGCATCAACCGGTAGCCGAGCACACGCAGCAGGTGGCGGTTGTCCAGATCCATCTCGGCCAGGTTCGACAGCACGCGCAGTGCCAGTTCGCGCTGGCCCTGCTCCAGCAGCAGGTCGGCCACGTCGAGGAAGAACGCGCTGCTGTCGGCGTGGGCATTGCGCTCGGCCAGATAGCGGTCATAGAGCTGCGACGGCGGACCCTGGCGCATGCGACGGGCGATGGCCGAATCCGGCTGCCATGCCGCCAGCTGGATGCCGAGCTGGCCGTCGTTGGCGGCAGCGGATGCGTCGACGAACCCACTGGTGACTGCGATCGCATCCAGCGCCTTGTTCGACGCAGGTGCTGAGCGGCGCGCGCGTGCGCTGCTGGCGTCCATGCGCTGCTCGGCAGCCGCTGCCATCGGTGAAGGCGCAGCCGGCGGGGCAGGCGCAGGGGCTGCCAGCATCGCCACGGGTGCCGATTCGGCTGCGTAGCCTGCGGATGCAACTTCCAGCGCCATTTCCTTCGCCTGCGGCGGCGCGCCCTTCGGCCAGCTGCGGTTCCACCACTGCTGGCGCTCCTTCCAGCGAGCGGCCACTTCATCCAGGCGCTGGCGATCGGCTGCGGCGCGATCACTTACCTGCACTGCAAACCTGGCGTCGTAGTCGGCGCGCAGCGTACCGGACGGACGGATCGCATAGCGCAGGTAGTCCTCCAGCGTCTCCAGCACGATCAGGGAGGTATCCGGCCCGACCAGGCCGAACTGCTGCGACAGCAGCTGCATGGCTTCGCGGTTGCCTCGACGGTCGGCGCCGAGTTGCTGCAGACGGGCCTGCGCCCACAAGCCGGCCACCAGTTCACCGTCGTCACTCTTCTGTGTTGCCGGCAGCGCCTGCCATTCACCGCCGCCCACACGCACCCGCATCGGCACGCCGTCGGCCGCCAGTCGTGCATGCAGCCACAACCAGCCCTGGGCTTCACTGCGACGATCGATCACCACGTCCTGTACGCCACGGCCCGCATCGACCTGCACGTCCAACGGCGACGACAGTAGTTCGAGAGCGGCCGCATCAACATCATTACCCAGCGCGACGAAGCGTCCGCCATGGGCCTCGCTCCAGCCACGCAGTCGCGTGCTGTCAGTACGGGCGCCGGCGCTGCTGATCGCGAACAGGCGTTGATCCGGCGCCATCGCCGGCAGCTGCTCCGGCCCATAGGTCAGCAGTCCATCACTGACCAGCAGGTATTCCTTCACACTCGGCTGCGGCTGCCACTGCGCCAGCGCGCTGGCGCCATCCGGGCGCACGGCCTGCAGCGCCGCACGCAGCTCATTCCAGTTGCCGGCGCGGACGCGGAAGCGCCGCACCGGTTCGGCGCGGTCGCGCAGCACGGTCAATGCCACGGTGCCGTCCCCCATCGCGGCAAAGTAACGATCCAGCAGCGCGAACTCACGCATGCGATTGCGCTGCCCCGCCGAACCGGAACCATCCCACAGAAGGCCGATCTCGCTGGGCAGCGTGCGGGGCGTGCTACTGGCCGCCAACGGCAGCTGCGCCAGCAGGTAGTGCCCATCCTGCCAGGGCGCCACCTGGACCAGCGCCTGACGTGCTGCGGGCAGGCGCCACTGCAGCTGCGTCGGCAGCTGCGCGCCCTTGCCCTGCCAGTGCAGGTGGCCCGCAGTGATGCGGAACGGCGCCATGCCCGCGGTGGACGCGCCCGGCGCCTGCAGCTGCAATTCAACCGAAGCCGCACCGGCGGCAAACTGCAACGGCAATGTCCATTGCCAGCCTTGTCCGGCGAAGGCCAACGGCTCACGAATCACCAGCTGCACGCGGCGGCTGCCACCGGCCGGCAGCGGATAGATGCGCAGCCGGAACTGGTTGCCGGCAGTCTGTTCCAGCAGGCCCGGGTCGACACCACGTCGGGCGATCTCTTCGAACACCTGGCGGCCACGGTCCTTGGGCACCGGCACTGCGTCGCGCAGTTCACCGTTGATGTCCAGCGCGAAGCCCGTGATCTGCTGGCCATCGGCCAGCGGGAACTGCAGCTCGCCCTCCAGCACGCGCCGGTTCGGGTTGTGGAATTCGAGGGTGATCCGGGTCTGGGCGATGCCGGCCTGGACCTCGCCTTCGATGCGGGCGTGTCGCAGTTGGACCGCTTGCTCGGCGGCGGGGGCGATCAGCAACGGGGTAGAGCCACTCGGCACGGGCAGACGCCGCGCCGACTGCGCCGACGCGGGCATGGCCATCAGGCCAAGCAGGAACAGGGTGCAGCAACGGATGAAGACCATGACAGGGCTCCAGTGGGATCGTGATTGTCTGAACGCACGAGGTGGATGGATGGGGTTGACCCGGTTTGATGGTGGTTCTCGACCCTACCAACGCCCAGCCTATATGACCTCCCCTTCCAACCTGAGAATGTGCATGCGCGTCCTTTTCCTGCCTGCCTTGCTCGTCCTGTCATCTCCGCTGGTTGCAGCCGCCTCCACGATGCCCGAGGGAGCCTACTTCCAGCATCACGATTGGGTCGTGGCCTGTGACAACACCCGCACCTGCCGTGCCGCCGGGTACGCCAGTGACGAAGCCAGCACCCTGAGCGTATTGCTGACCCGCGATGGTGGCCCCCAGCAACCGGTTCGTGGCCGGATGTCGCTGCGGCCGATCGACGGCCAGCAGTCGCCCCAAGGCGCCCTGCACCTGCGTATCAAGCAGCGTGATCTGGGTGTGCTGACGCAGGCCAAGGAAGAAGGCATGTACGCGCTGAGCCCGGCACAGACCGCCACCCTGTTGTCGGCGCTGGTGCGCGATGGCGGCATCACGGTGATCGATTCTGGCGGCCATGCATGGTCGCTGTCGGACAAGGGCGCTGCAGCGGTGCTGCTGAAAGCCGATGACTTCCAGGGCCGCGTGGGCACGGTGGGCGCGCTGATGCGCAAGGGCGTGGCGGCCGAGAGCAGTGTGCCGGCAGCACTACCAAAGCCGGTGATTCGCAAGGCGACGACGCAGTTCTCTTTGCCCGATGACCGGGCATTCGCCAAGCTCGCAACCTCGCCTGCATTGCGTGCAGCACTGCGCGCGACCTTGAAGGAACGGAGCTGCGAAGGACTGCTCGATGCTGATCGGGACCCACCCCTCCAGAACTCGCCACTGGGAATCCAACGCCTCGATGGGATGCACCTGCTCGTCAGCATGCGCTGCTGGGACGCGGCCTATAACACCGGCGATGGTTACTGGGTCATCCGTGAGCAAGCGCCTTCTCGGGCAGTTTGGGTGACCAGTGACGCCACCTCCTACGGAAATGGAGAGATCATCGCTTCCCAATCCGATCGCTCCGAGCCCAACTGCAGGTCCGAACAATCATGGACTTGGAATGGCACCCGCTTCGTTGCGACCTCAGCTACGAAAAGCGTCTTCTGCCGACATGTGCTTGATGGAACCTGGCAGTTGCCTACGCAGGTCACCGAAGTGCGATGAACGCTGAGAACCTTGCCACCACGAACGAAAGGCATTGCAGGGCTCCAGTGGGATCGTGGACCTTTGAACGCGCGAACGGCCGGAACGGGGTTGAACACCGTGCAGCTTTTCATCGCCCCCACCAGCAGGCACCATGCCCCACTTTCCCCACGTGCAAGGATGCCGATGCGATCCCTCCTCCCCGCCGCCCTGCTGGCCCTGGCCTGCCCATTGAGCGCCAGTGCCGCTACCCCGGCCAAGAGCCTGTATTTCCAGCACCACGACTGGATCGTGGCCTGCGACAACACCCTGACCTGCCGCGCCGCTGGCTATGCCCCCGACGATGGCAGCACCCTGAGTGTGCTGCTCACCCGCAAGGGTGGCCCGGGCCAGGCCATCCAGGGCCGCCTGTCGTTGCAGCCGGAAGAAGGCCAGCCCCAGCCCAAGGGCGCACTGCATCTGCGCATCCAGCAGCAGGATCTGGGCGTTCTGGCACCCGCAAAGGGCGAAGGCACGCACAGCCTGAATGCCGCGCAGACCAGCACACTGCTGTCCGCGCTGGTACGCGACGGTGGAGTCAGTGTGACCGATGGCGCGGGCCATCGCTGGCCGTTGTCAGACAAGGGGGCGGCAGCGGTGCTGCTGAAGATCGATGAGTACCAGGGACGCCTCGGCACACCCGGCGCGGTGATGCGCAAGGGCAGTACGCCTGAATCCGACGTTCCCGCCGCCCTGCCGGTGCCAGTGGTGCGTAAGGCCGCTACCGTTGACTCGACCCCGGATGATCCGGCGTTTGCGAAACTGGCCGCCTCACCCGCCCTGCGCGCTGCTCTGCGTGCCACGCTGGAGGGCGACAGCTGCGAAGGCCTTCAGGAAGCTGATGCCGATACTCCGCTGAGCAACTCGCCGCTGGAGGTCCGCCGCCTGGACGCACAGCACGTGCTGGTCAACGTGCCCTGCTGGCGAGCGGCCTATAACAGCGGCGATGGCTACTGGGTGGCCCGCCCACAGCCGCCGTTCCAGGCAAAGTGGGTGACCAGCGATGCCATCGACTACGACGATGGCCAGATCATTGCCGCGCAGAAGGGCCGCGGCCTCGCTGACTGCATTTCGCACGCAGCCTGGACGTGGGACGGGACGAACTTCATCGCGACGTCGGAGGTGGCACCTGGACTATGCCGGGGCGTGCCAGGGGGCACCTGGGAACTGCCGATGCTGGTCAGCGAGGTCCGCTGACGCCACAGAAAAAGGGGACGGAGGGGATTAAGTCGCTTGTGCCTTGTTTGCCACTTGCGACTTAATCCCCTCCGTCCCCTTTTTTCATGCGGGGAGGCTGTGCTCGACGATCAGCTGGATGGCGCTGCCGCCGCGATAGTCGTCGCAGGCCAGCCGGTAGGCGAGATGCACATGGCGGCCCGGTGCGTTTCCGTGCCAGCCACCGAAGTGGATCGCGTTGATCGTGCCGGGTACGCCGGGCAGGCGCAGTTCCAGCTTCAGGTGGCGCTCCTTCAACACGCGCCAGTTGGCCACTTCGAAGTGGCCATCGAACAGCGGTTCGGGGAAGCCCTGGCCCCATGGTCCAGCCAGGCGCAATGCATCGGCGTGGCGATGGTCGAGCTCGTCGGCGGCCAGTTCGCCGTCACTCAACACCTGCTGCTGCAGCGCCGCCGGGTCGAGCATTTCCAGCACGACAGCCACGAAGGCCGCCTTGAAATCATCAACGTGATCAAGCCGCAGGCTGAGGCCCGCCGCCATGGCGTGGCCACCGAAGCGTTCGATCAGGCCCGGATGCCGCGCGTCGACCAGTGCCAGCGCGTCACGGATGTGCAGGCCGGGAATCGAGCGCGCCGAGCCACGCAGCGTGTCGGCGCCCGGTTCGGCCGGGGCGAAGGCAATGACCGGGCGATGCAGGCGATCCTTCATCTTCGACGCGACCAGGCCGACCACGCCCGGGTGCCAATCGGCATCGAACAGGCAGGCAGCGACCGGTCGCTGCCCTGCCATGTCCAGCACCACGCGGGTCAACGCCTGCTCGGCGTCATCGGTCATCGACTGCTGCACCGCGCGCCGTTCCGAATTGATCTGCTCCAGCGTCTGCGCGATCTCGTGCGCCTGACGCGGATCCTCGGTCAGCAGCAGCGCGATGCCCAGCGCCATGTCCTCCAGCCGGCCCGCCGCGTTCAGACGCGGGCCGAGTGCGAAGCCGATGTCGGTGGCGGTCAGTCGCGCGGCATCACGGCCACTGGCTTCGATCAGCGCACGCAGGCCGACACAGCCCTGCCCTGCGCGCAGACGGCGCAGGCCCGCGCTGACCAGCGCACGGTTGTTCGGATCCAGCGCCACCAGGTCGGCGACGGTGCCGACCGCCACCAGGTCCAGCAGCGTGGTCAGGTCAGGCCCCTTGCCATCGGCAAAGACACCGGCCTCGCGCATCTGCCGGCGCAACGCCATCAGCACGTAGAAGATCACGCCAACACCGGCCAGCGATTTGCTGGGGAAGGCATCGCCATCCAGATTCGGATCAACGATGACATCGGCCGGCGGCAGCTGCGGGCCAGGAAGATGATGGTCGGTGACCAGCACCTGCCAGCCACGCGCCTTGGCCGCGGTCACGCCGGCGTGGCAGGCAATGCCGTGGTCGACAGTAACCAACAGATCCGGTTTCAGCTCAGCCAGTTCCTCCACCAGAGAAGGTGACAGACCGTAGCCGTGCACCATGCGGTTCGGCACCGCATGGAAGACATGCCGTGCGCCGAGCATGCGCAGGCCACGCACGCCGACCGCACAGGCGGTGGCGCCGTCGCAATCGAAATCGCCGACCACCAGGATGCGCTTGTCGTTGGCGATGGCTTCGACCAGCAGTCCGACCGCATCGTCGATGCCGGTCAGCAGCTCGGGGGCGTGCAGATTGCCCAGTTTCGGCTGCGCCAACTCCGGCGTACCGGCGCCCCGGCTGGCATAGAGACGCGCCAGCAGCGGCAGCGTGCCCTCCGGCCAGCTGCCGGGCGCGACCGCATCGCGGCGGCGGATCATCGGCGTATCAGAGGTGGGCTGCATGGCATCGGCGGCAAGGGACATCGGCATCGCCGGTTACGAAAGACCCGCGCATGATACCCCGCTCGGCTTGCCGGTCTCCTAGCGGGCTTGGCGCAGGCGTGGCGATCGCCCATGCTTGTCCGCTTCTGAAACGGAATTCGCCATGCACCGCCCGCTGTGCGCACTGATTGCCGGCCTGCTGCTGCCGCTCGCCTCCCACGCCGGAAACACGCCGGTCACACCCGGTATCGAGTTCGTGCACCACGACTGGTTCCTGGCCTGCGACAACACCGGCACCTGCCGCGCCGCCGGCTATGGCCCGGAGAACGCAGACAGCCTTCTGGGCCTGATGCTGGAACGTGCCGCCGGTGCAGGCACGGCAGTGAAAGCACGGCTGCGGGTGGGAGAGGATGGCGAAAGCGCAATGCCTGAAGGGTCGATGCGGCTGCAGGTGAACGGGCACGACCTGGGCCCGGTGCAGGACACCGGCGCCGACGAGGCCGTGACGCTGCGCCCCGCGCAGGTTGAAGCGCTGCTGGCCGCCCTGCCCGGACAGGCACGTATCGAGGTGATCGACAGCAAAGGCACGCACTGGCAGATATCCGACCGTGGTGCCGCCGCTGTATTTCTGAAGATGGACGAGGCACAGGGCCGGGTCGGCACACCCGGCGCCCTGGTGCGGCATGGCACGCGCGCCGAGGCAGGTGTGCCGGCGGCGCGCGCCAGGCCGGTGATCGTGAGCGCGGCGCTGACGACCGCTCGCGCTGGAGACAGCGCGTTGGGCAGCAGCGAGGCGCTGCGCGACGCCCTCATCGCCACGCTCGGCGACAGTGACGACTGTCCGCGCCTGATCGAGTTCAAGCCCCCCCCGGAAATGGTGATCGAGCGGCTGGACGAGCACCATGTGCTGGTGCAGGCGCTGTGCCAGATGGGCGCATACAACTACAGCAATGGCTTCTGGATCGCGCGTGATGAGCCGCCGTTTGCCCCGCAGACGATCACGCTGGAGGCAGAGGGCTTCTCGCGCGCCGAACGCACGCTGTACGCACGCTACAAGGGCCGCGGCATAGGCGACTGCGTTTCCGGCTCGGACTGGGTATGGGATGGCCGCATGTTCCAGCCCAGCAGTGCGTTCAGCACCGGCCTGTGCCGTGGCATGCCGGGCGGCCACTGGATGCTGCCCACCCTGGTCAGCGAGATTCGTTGAATGCATGCATCCTCACTGTTGCGCATGCCGCTGCTGCTGGCGTCGCTGACGCTGGCGTCTACGGCCACGGCCACGGCCACGGAACCGGTTGGCACGTCGTTCGTGGAGGGTGACGGCGTGATGGCCTGCGACAACACCCGCACCTGCCGGCTGGCTGCCTACGGTCCACTGGCACCGCTGATGCTGAGCGCGCTGATCGAACGCAGTGGCGGGCCACGCACGGCAGTCACCGCACGGCTGTCAATGGCCGAAGGCGGCGAGGACGCGCCTCCTACCCCCGTGGCGGTGGCACCGGAAGGAACCTTGCGACTGCGGGTGAACGGAAAGGACCTTGGTGCCATCGGCCAGAGTGAGGCGCTGGCCCCTGGCCTGGAGCTGTCCGCGCATTACGTGACCGCCATGATCGAGGCGCTGCTGGAGGGCAGGCGTGTCGAGATGAACGACGCCTCGGGACACGCGTGGCCACTGTCCTATCGCGGAATCCGCACGCTGCTGCTGAAGATGGACGAAGCACAGGGTCGCATGGATACGCCCGGCGCACTGGTGCACAAGGGTTCACAGCCCGAATCGAAGGTGCCGGTTGCGGTGGCCGCGCCACCACTCAAGGCACCGCCGCTTCTGGCCGAAGCACAGGCAGGCGATGCGCAGCTGGCCCAGCGGGCAGATCTGCTGCGGCAGCTGCAACCGGTGGCCGCTGTAGGAAACACGTGCGACCGGATGTCGTCGCGCCAACTCCACATCGAACGGGTGGACGCCAGCCACGTCCTGGCCCTGTTGAGCTGCGCGACCGACCGCTACGCCGTGCCGGCGGGCACCTGGCTGATCCGCGACCGTCCACCGTTCGCGCCCACGCTGGTTGCTCCGGGCACGCTGTTCCCGCTCTACCCGCATGCCGTCTTTCTGGAAGAAGGCGTTGCGACCGACACTGATGCCTGCGGCACGAACCGGCATTGGGCCTGGGATGGCTCCCGCCTGGTCCTGAGCGCGACGTATCTTGGCGACTACTGCTCAACCCGGAGCCGCAGGCACTGGTCGTTGCCAACCTACGTTACGAAAGTCCAGTAATGCCCAAGCCGAGCGTGGGCTCGGCTCTTCAGGGGAATCAGCAGCACCAGTGGCTGTGCAGCAGCGTGCAGCGTCGGCTTCACTCGTGAAGCTGGCGCGGCTTCTTCCAGAACTGCCAGCGCTGGCCACGGTCCAGCTGGAACTGCAGGCCGTCCTCGAAATCCAGCACCAGCCGCTGCAGCTCGCCACGCTTCAACGCGGCCAGCAGCGGGCGGATCGCATCATTGCCGAGCTGCTGCAAAGAGCGCAGCTGGCGCAGGTCGACCAGTGCATCCACCGCCTGCTCGCCATCCACGGCCACACCGGCAGCCAGGGCCAGGCCCTGCAGCAGCGCATCGCGGCTGCGCACCTGTGCGTGCGGCGTACTGACCGACACTGGCATCACGCCGCCGCCCCAGAACCACAGCGAATTGATCGGCTGTTGTCCCTGCGCGGCGCGCTGCTGGTTCCAGGAATGGTTGTGCAGCAGCACCTGCGCCTCGGTCATCAGCGCCCGCCAGCGGCGGCCGCCCTCGCCTTCCGGCAGGTGCGAGAACAGGTCATCGCCCAGCACCTCGTCCGGACTGTCGAAATCCGGCAGGGCCAGGTCGATCGGAAGCCGCAGGTACCAGCGCGAAGGGTCCGGTGCGTCAAGCACGAACCCGGCATCGGCGAACAACGGCTGCAGCACCGGCAGCAGGGCCAGGCAGTCGGCCAGCGTCGGCCGCAGCGTTTCGCCGTAGGCCATCATCCGCGCGCCGTGCATGTCCGGCACCATGCAGGCCGGATCGGCACGCAGCCAGCTGGCGCCGGCGGCATCGCCGACGTCGCGCTGGCGGGTCAACGCGGCCACCGGCCAGTGCGGCGCGGCGACCGTGAAATGGCGCGTCAGCTGCGCGCGTTCGCCCGGCGCGACCTGCACCGTCGTGGCGCGGCCGAGCGCACGCGCCACATCGTCCGGCAGCGCAGCCGCGGCAAAGCGGCTGCGCGCCGGCAACAGCAGGGTCGCCGTTGCCACTGGGTCAGTCCACGTAGCTGACGCTGACGATCTCGTACTCGCGCTGGCCGGCCGGGGCGTCGATCACGATCGAATCGCCTTCCAGCTTGCCGATCATCGCGCGCGCCACCGGCGAGGAAATCGCGATCAGGCCCAGCTTGATGTCCGCTTCCAGGTCACCGACGATCTGGTACTTCTTCTCTTCGTCGGTTTCCACGTCGGCCAGGGTCACGCTGGCGCCGAATACCACCTTGGAGCCGGCGTTGAGCTTGCTCACGTCGATGATCTCGGCGTGCGACAGCTCGCCTTCCAGCTGCTTGATGCGGCCTTCGATGAAGCCCTGCTCCTCGCGCGCGGCGTGGTACTCGGCGTTCTCCTTCAGGTCGCCATGCTCACGCGCTTCGGCGATGGCGGCGATCACCTTCGGTCGCTTGACCGACTTCAGGTGATCCAGTTCGTCGCGCAGCTTCTGCGCGCCCTTCATCGTGATGGGGGCTCTCATGCATTCAACTCCTTGTGCAGCTCCTGCAGCGACCAGACGGGGCCGGTGCCGCGGAATTCCAGTGAATCCACCAGCGCCTTGGCGCCGGCAATGGTGGTCGAGTAGGTGACGCGATGCTGCAGCGCCTCGCGGCGGATCGAGAACGAGTCGTTGATCGCCGAACGACCTTCGGTCGTGTTGACGATGTAGACGATCTCGCCGTTCTTGATCGAGTCGACGATGTGCGGACGGCCTTCGACCACCTTGTTGATGATCTCGCAGTCCATGCCGTGCTGCTGCAGCCATGCGGCGGTGCCACGGGTGGCGACCAGGCTGTAGCCACGTGCCAGCAGTGCCTTGGCCACCGGCAGCACGCGCTTCTTGTCCGGATCGCGGACCGAAACGAAGGCCTTGCCTACCGGCGGCGCCTTGATGCCACCAGCTTCCTGCGCACGCGCGAAGGCGGCGTTGAAGGTGCGGCCGACGCCCATCACCTCACCGGTGGAGCGCATCTCCGGCCCGAGGATCGGGTCGACGCCCTGGAACTTGGCGAACGGGAAGATCGCTTCCTTCACCGAGTAGTAGTCCGGCACGATTTCCTTGGTCGCGCCCTGCTCGGCCAGCGTCTTGCCGGCCATGCAGCGGGCGGCGATCTTGGCCAGCGGCATGCCGGTGGCCTTGGACACGAACGGCACGGTGCGCGAGGCACGCGGGTTCACTTCCAGCAGGTAGATGGTGTCGGCACCTTCATCGCTGGTCTGGATCGCGAACTGGGTGTTCATCAGGCCGACCACGTTCAGGGCCTTGGCCAGTTCCACCACCTGGCGGCGCAGCTCGGCCTGGGTTTCAGCCGACAGCGAGTACGGCGGCAGCGAGCACGAGGAATCGCCCGAGTGCACGCCGGCTTCTTCGATGTGCTCCATCACGCCGCCGATCAGGACGTTGCCCTGGGCGTCGGCAATGATGTCGACGTCGCACTCCACGGCGTTGTCGAGGAAGCGGTCCAGCAGCACCGGCGAATCGTTGGACACCTTCACCGCGTCGCGCACGTAGCGGGCCAGATCGGCTTCGCCGTAGACGATTTCCATCGCACGGCCGCCCAGCACGTAGCTCGGGCGCACCACCAGCGGGTAGCCGATCTCGCGGGCCAGCAGCAGGGCTTCCTGGTCGTTGCGGGCGATGCGGTTCGGCGGCTGCTTCAGGCCCAGCGTGTCGACCAGCTGCTGGAAGCGCTCGCGGTCTTCGGCCAGGTCGATGGAGTCCGGGCTGGTGCCGATCACCGGCACGCCGTTGGCTTCCAGCGCGCGCGCCAGCTTCAGCGGGGTCTGCCCGCCGTACTGCACGATCACGCCCTTCGGCTGTTCCAGTTCGACGATTTCCAGCACGTCTTCCAGGGTCAGCGGTTCGAAGTACAGGCGGTCGGAGGTGTCGTAGTCGGTCGACACGGTTTCCGGGTTGCAGTTGACCATGATGGTTTCATAGCCATCCTCGCGCAGCGCCAGCGCCGCGTGCACGCAGCAGTAGTCGAACTCGATGCCCTGGCCGATGCGGTTCGGGCCACCGCCCAGGATCATGATCTTGTCGCGGTTGCTCGGCGCGGCCTCGCACTCGTCCTCGTAGGTCGAGTACAGGTAGGCGGTACCGGTGGAGAATTCACCGGCACAGGAGTCCACGCGCTTGTAGACCGGGCGCACCTTGTGCGCACGACGCAGCGCGCGGATGGCGGCTTCGTTGGTGCCGGTCAGCTGCGCCAGGCGCGCATCGGAGAAGCCAGCGCGCTTCAGCTTGCGCAGGCGGGCGGCGTCCAGCGCGTCGATGCCACCGGCAGCGACTTCGGCTTCCGCCGCGATGATTTCCTCGATCTGGTCCAGGAACCAGTGATCGATGAACGACAGTGCGTAGATCTCTTCCACGCTCATGCCGGCACGGAACGCATCGGCGACGAAGAACAGGCGCTCCGGGCCCGGGGCCTTCAGCTCGCGGCGCAGGGTCTGCAGGTCTTCTTCGTTGCTCAGGTCCAGGCCGGTCGGGTCGAAGCCGACCTTGCCGGTTTCCAGGCCACGCAGGGCCTTCTGCACCGACTCCTGGAAGGTACGGCCCATCGCCATCACCTCGCCCACCGACTTCATCTGGGTGGTCAGGCGGGCATCGGCGGCCGGGAACTTCTCGAAGGCGAAGCGCGGGATCTTGGTGACGACGTAGTCGATCGACGGCTCGAACGAGGCCGGGGTCAGGCCACCGGTGATCTCGTTCTTCAGTTCGTCCAGGGTGTAACCCACGGCCAGCTTGGCGGCGACCTTGGCGATCGGGAAGCCGGTGGCCTTGGAGGCCAGCGCCGAGGAACGCGACACGCGCGGGTTCATCTCGATGACGACGACGCGGCCGGTCTTCGGGTTGATGCCGAACTGCACGTTCGAGCCACCGGTATCGACGCCGATCTTGCGCAGCACGGCGATGGAGGCGTCGCGCAGGCGCTGGTATTCCTTGTCGGTCAGGGTCTGCGCCGGCGCCACGGTGATCGAGTCACCGGTGTGCACGCCCATCGGGTCCAGGTTTTCGATCGAGCAGACGATGATGCAGTTGTCCGCGGTATCGCGGACCACTTCCATCTCGAACTCCTTCCAGCCCAGCACCGACTCTTCCACCAGCACTTCGGTGGTCGGCGACAGTTCCAGGCCGCGGCTGACGATCTCGACCAGCTCTTCGCGGTTGTAGGCGATGCCGCCACCGCTGCCGCCCAGGGTGAAGCTGGGGCGGATGATGGTCGGGTAGCCGACGCGGGTCTGGATTTCCAGCGCTTCGTCCAGGGTGTGGGCGACGGCGGCGGTCGGGCATTCCAGGCCGATCTCACCCATGGCGACGCGGAACAGCTCGCGATCTTCGGCCATGCGGATCGCTTCGCGCTTGGCGCCGATCAGTTCGACGTTGTACTTCTCCAGCACGCCGTGGTCAGCCAGGTCCAGTGCACAGTTCAGCGCGGTCTGGCCACCCATGGTCGGCAGCAGCGCGTCGGGCTTTTCCTTGGCGATGATCTTCTCGACCGTCTGCCAGTTGATCGGCTCGATGTAGACGGCGTCGGCCATCTCCGGGTCGGTCATGATCGTGGCCGGGTTGCTGTTGACCAGCACCACGCGGTAACCCTCGTCACGCAGGGCCTTGCAGGCCTGGGCGCCGGAGTAGTCGAACTCGCAGGCCTGGCCGATGACGATCGGGCCAGCACCGATGATGAGGATGGTCTTGAGGTCAGTGCGCTTGGGCATTTTCTTCTCTAAGTCAGTACAGCGTGACAAGGGGGGTGATCGCACGCTGTCGATCAGGAATCTTGATCCGCAGCGCCGCGCCAGCGGCAGCAGCGATGCGGGGTTTACGGTCCATCGCGACGCCACCGGCGGGCCGGCGGCGTACTGATCACGCCTTGGCCTGCTCCATCAGCACCACGAAGCGGTCGAACAGCGGGCCGACATCGGTCGGGCCGGGTGACGCTTCCGGGTGGCCCTGGAACGAGAACGCCGGCACGTCGGTGCGGGCCACGCCCTGGTTGGTGCCGTCGAACAGCGAGCGGTGGGTCACGCGCAGGGTCGGCGGCAGGGTCGCTTCATCGATCGCGAAGCCGTGGTTCTGCGAGGTGATCATCACCCGGCCGCTGTCCAGGTCCTGCACCGGGTGATTGGCACCGTGGTGGCCATGGCCCATCTTCATGGTCTGCGCGCCCGAGGCCAGGCCCAGCAGCTGGTGGCCCAGGCAGATGCCGAAGGTCGGGATCTTCACATCGATGAAGGTCTTGATCGCTTCGATGGCGTAGTCACACGGCTCCGGGTCACCCGGGCCGTTGGACAGGAACACGCCGTCCGGCTTCAGGGCCAGCACTTCGGCGGCCGGGGTCTGCGCCGGTACCACGGTCACTTCGCAGCCACGCTCGGCCAGCATGCGCAGGATGTTGGTCTTCACGCCGAAGTCGTAGGCCACGACCTTGAACCGGGCCGGCACGCTGACGAAAGCATTGGCATCCAGGTCCAGCTGGCCCTCGGTCCAGGTGTAGGTCTTCTCGGTAGTGACGACCTTGGCCAGATCCATGCCCTTCAGCCCCGGGAACTTGCGGGCGGCTTCCAGTGCCTTTTCCACGTCGATGTCGCCGGCCATCAGCGCACCGTTCTGCGCGCCCTTCTCGCGCAGGATGCGGGTCAGCTTGCGGGTGTCGATGCCGGCGATGGCGACCACGCCACGCTGGATCAGCCAGTCCTGCAGCGACACCTGGCTGCGCCAGTTGCTGGGGCGGCGCGGAACGTCGCGCACGATCAGGCCGGCCGACCACACCTTGGACGCTTCATTGTCCTGGTCGGTCATGCCGGTGTTACCGATATGCGGATAGGTCAGCGTGACCATCTGCCGGGCGTAGGACGGGTCGGTCAGCACTTCCTGGTAGCCGGTCATGGCGGTGTTGAACACCACCTCACCGACGGACAGGCCGGGCGCGCCTACGGATTCGCCCTCGAATACGGTGCCGTCTTCGAGGACGAGGATTGCGGCTTGGGTCACGGGAATCTCACTTTGGCTACCGAGGGGGCTGCCGAAGTCACGCCTGCGCTTCACGGAAATCCGGTTGCAAAAAAGCGCGGACGTACGGTCTGGGACCGGTCCGGCTTTCGTGATTCGGCGAGTGCGAATTGTAGCGCTGCCGGGGCGCTCGCGCCAGCGGTTATCGCGCATTGTGAACAGGCGATTGCGCATTCATTTCAATCCGGCGGCGTATGCGGGCCGGAGGCGGGGTCGGATCCTTTCCCGGATGGGAAAGGCTCTGACCCCAGGCGCCCGAGGACGGGGTCAGAGCCCTTTCCGCTGGAAAGGAATCCGACCCCGGGAATCAGCCCGCCTTACTGCAGCAGATCCCGCACCCGATAGCTGCCCGGGGCCCGGCCCTGCAGCTGGCGGGCGGCGAACAGGGCGCCGCGGGCGAAGATGTCGCGGTTGGTGGCCCGGTGCACCAGCTCGATGCGCTCGCCCGGGCCGGTGAACTGCACCAGATGCTCGCCGACGATGTCGCCGGCACGCAGGCTGGCGTAATGCGGCTCCGCCCCACCCCGCTGCGCGGCCGCGCCCAGGGTCAGCGCGGTGCCCGACGGCGCGTCCTTCTTCTGCGTGTGGTGCGATTCGACGATGTCGCAGTCCCAGCCGGCCAGCGCCTGCGCCGCACGCTCCACCAGCTCGTCCAGTACCGCCACGCCCAGGCTGAAATTCGACGCCCAGACCAGCGGGATGGACGCCGCCGCTGCCTCCAGCGCTTGCCGCTGCGTGCTGGAGATGCCGGTGGTGCCCGACACCAGGCCCGCGCCCCGTTCCACGCACAGCGCCAGCATCGGGTCGAAGCCCTCTGGCAGGCTGAAGTCGATCGCCACGTCGAACACCGGCGCACCGGGCAGCTCGCTGGCCGCGAAGAACGGCACGCCGTCGACCACGCGCTGGGCCGGCGCACGGCCGGTCACTGCAGCCACGATCTGCAGGGTATCGGGATGTTCGGCGGCCAGCCGCAGCAGGGCCTGGCCCATGCGCCCGGAGGCACCGTGAATGAGCAATCGCAGGGGAGTCTGGTTCATGCCTGCAGGCTAGCGGCAGCACGCCTGCTCCGGCAAGCGCCATCACTGCTACGCTGCATGCCCTTTCATGCAATGGATGGCAGCCCCCTCATGCAGATCAGCGAACAGCTGGTGCTGGTCACCGGTGCCGGCCGCGGCCTTGGCCAGCACATCGCCCGCGCGTTCGCGGCGCAGGGCGCGCGCGTCATCGTCAACTATCACCGCAGCGAAGGCGCCGCACGTGCGCTGGCCGCCGAGCTGGGCGGACAGGCGATCGCGCTGCCGGCCGACGTCACCGACCGCGGCCAGGTCGATGCGATGCTGCAGCAGGCGCTGGGGCACTTCGGCCAGGGCGTCACCACGGTGATCAACAACGCACTCGCTGCGTTCTCGTTCAATGGCGATGCCCGCGACGCCGCCGCCGATATCGGCTGGCCGGCGTTCCAGGCGCAGTTCGAGGGCAGCGTGCGTGGCGCGCTGAACACCGTGCAGGCCGCCCTGCCCGGCATGCAGGCCCGTCGCTTCGGCCGGGTCATCAACATCGGCACCAACCTGTTCCAGAACCCGGTCGTGCCCTACCACGACTACACCGCCGCCAAGGCCGCGCTGCTGTCGCTGACCCGCACCCTGGCCGGCGACCTCGGCCCGCATGGCATCACCGTGAACATGCTGTCCGGTGGCCTGCTGCGCACTACCGATGCCAGCGCCGCCACGCCCGAAGCGGTGTTCGACTACATCGCCGCAAACACGCCACTGCGCAGCGTCACCACCCCGGCCGAGTTCGCCGACGCCGCGCTGTTCTTCGCCAGCCCGTGGTCACGCGCGGTGACCGGGCAGAACCTGGTGGTCGATGGCGGTCTGGTGCGGGACTGAGCCAATGCGCATTTCCGAGGTCAGCCGCCTGACCGGTGCCAGCGCCAAGGCCATCCGCCTGTACGAGGCGCGCGGACTGCTGCCGCCGGTGCCGCGACTGAACCGCTATCGCGACTACAGCGAACAGGATGTGGCCTGGGTGCAGTTGATCCGCCAGGCGTTGGCGCTGGACATCACCCTGGCCGCGATCTCCCGCCTGCAGGGCCGCGACGGACAGCTCGACTGGCCGGCGGTGCTGGCCTTGCTGGAACAGCAGCGCACACGCATTGCCAGCGAACGCGCGCGGCTGGCGCAGGTCGAGTGCGCCTTGCAAAAGGTCAGCGACGAACTGCGGCAGTGGCTGCACTCCGGCAGCAGTGACTGCGTGCTGGAACCCAGCGGCTGCACGACCCCGGTTTGACTCTGCCCCTGGGGCATAGCCCAACCTCGCGCACATTCCATTGCCCGAGGTTGCCGTGTCCCGTTCCATCCTGATCCTGCTTGGCCATCCCGACCGCGACAGCCTGTGCGGCGCCCTCGCCCAGCGCTACGCCACGGCCGCCGAGAATGCCGGTCATCGGGTGCGCCTGATCGCATTGGGTGACCTCGAGTTCGATCCGGTGCTGCGCCATGGCTACCGCCAGATCCAGCCACTGGAAGCCGGCCTGCAGGACGCGGCGGATGCGATCGAGGCCTGCGACCATCTGGTGCTGGTCTATCCCACCTGGTGGGGTGCGATGCCGGCGCTGCTGAAGGGCTTCTTCGATCGCGTGCTGCTGCCTGGGTACGCCTTCCGCTACCGGCGCGATTCGGTGTGGTGGGACCGATTGCTGGCTGGCCGCAGCGCGCGGGTGATCACCACGCTGGATACGCCGCCCTGGTATTACCGCTGGATCTACCGCGACCCGGGCATCACCCAGATCCGCGCCACCATCCTGGAATTCTGCGGCATCCGCCCGGTGCGGGTCAGCCGACTCGGTGCGGTACGCAGCAGTACCCCGGCACAACGCAGCAAGTGGCTGGCGTTGGCAGCAGAGCTGGGCTCACGCGCCAGGTAGATCCACGCCATGCGTGGATGAAATGCCGGCCACGTTCCAGTGTCGCGTTTGCCAATTGACCGCCAGGCACTGCGCCTCAAGGCTGTGGGCCCCGCTTCCGGCCCAGGCAAAGCCCATGAAATCCTCGACCGTCTTCAGCAAGTGCGCCCGGAAGACCGGCTTTGCCGGCACGTCGACGACCCGCTACCGCTTGCTGGATGCCGCCCTGCTTGTCGTGAATCACCAACGCGCCAGTGAAAGCCGGGGCTTCTATGTGAATGCCGGGCTCTACTTTCCAGAGCTGCTCGCGTATCCCCTCGCGCCTGACGATCTTGAAACGGCTTTCAGGTACCGCTCCAGCATTCCTACGCCCCATGTCGACTGGCGGATCGAAGAAACGCCGGGCCTGCGCCGGGCGTTCATCCAGCAGGACCTTGACGACCTGTTGGAGGCCGGTGACCGCGACGCGCTGAAGGCCCTGCTGCTCGATGCCCTTGCCGATGTGGCGGGCTTCGCGGCAACCCACGGAAACCGCGAATCGGTGCGGCGACTGAATCAGGACGGGAACTTCCGCGCGATCATCCGCAGAGAGGTCTAGTAGATCCACGCCATGCGTGGATGCGGGAGCGTGCGAACCAAGGTTCGCACCTACCAAGGCAGAGTCAGTGCTGTTTGGGCGGCGTCGGTCCGCAGCTGTCGCAACCGCCACAGGCACCACCGCCGCCCGTGGCCGGCGGCGCGATTTTCCGCCCCAGCGCCTGCATCCAGGTCGCGCGGCCCGGCTTCAGCAAGGCCAGCGCCAGCGCGCCACGCAGCGTGCGCACGGTGCCGGGGAACTGCTTCTTCAACACCACCCAGGCACTGACCAGCACGGCCACCGCAATGATCAGGTACTGCAGCAGCAGTCCACGGTCCATCAGCCGCCCCCCAGCGCCTTGGTCACCTGGTAGGTGATCAGCGCCGCCACGTAGGCCGCAGCAAACAGGTAGAACGCCGAGAAGGCCATCGTCTTCCACGAATTGGTCTCGCGCTTGATGGTGGCCAAGGTCGAAATGCACATCGGGGCGTAGATGTACCAGACCAGCAGCGACAGCGCGGTGGCCAGCGACCAGCCGTCGCTGATCAGCGGGGTCAGCGCCTGGCTGGCGGCATCGTCATCGGCTGCCGACAGCGCGTACACGGTTGCCAGCGAGGACACCGCCACTTCGCGCGCGGCCAGGCCCGGAATCAACGCGATGCAGATCTGCCAGTTGAAGCCCAGCGGCGCAAAGAACACCGCCATCGCATGGCCGATCTGGCCGGCGTAGCTGTAATCGATGGCCGGCATGGTGGCGCCGACCGGAGCCGCCGGGAATGACAGCAGCACCCACAACAGGATGGTCAGCGCCAGGATGATGCCGCCGACGCGCTTGAGGAAGATCATGCCGCGCTCGTACAGGCCGACCGCCAGGTCGCGCACATGCGGCAGGCGGTACGACGGCAGCTCCAGCATCAGCGGGTGCTCGCTCTTGTCGCGGCGCCACTTCTTCATGATCCACGACATCGCCAGCGCACTGAGAATGCCGGCCGCATACAGGCCGAACAGCACCAGGCCCTGCTGGTTGAACACGCCCCATACCGTCTTCTGCGGAATGAACGCACCGATCAGCAGCGCATACACCGGCAGGCGCGCCGAGCAGGTCATCAGCGGCGCCACCAGGATCGTGGCCAGGCGGTCGCGCGGGTCCTGGATGCTGCGGGTGGACATGATGCCCGGCACCGCGCAGGCGAAGCTGGACAGCAGCGGGATGAACGAGCGGCCGGACAGGCCAGCGGCGGCCATCATGCGGTCGAGCAGGAACGCCGCACGCGGCAGGTAGCCGGATTCCTCCAGCACCAGGATGAAGAAGAACAGGATCAGGATCTGCGGCAGGAACACCACCACGCCACCGACGCCGGCGATGATGCCATCGGTCAGCAGGCTGGCCAGCGGACCTTCGGGCAGCACGCTGCCAACAAAGGCACCAAGCCAGGCGAAACCGGCCTCGATGGCGTCCATCAGCGGTGTTGCCCAGGCGTATACCGCCTGGAAGATCAGGAACATCACCACGGCCAGGCTGATCAGGCCGAACACCGGGTGCAGCAGCCAGCGGTCCAGCGCGTCGTCGATCTTCGCGGTCCGCGCCGGCATCCGCACGGCGACCGACAGGATCTGGCGCACCTTGGCATGGTAATCGATGCCACCCTCCGGGCCCGGTACCGGCGCATCCAGGTGCGGCACCATGGCGTCGAGGCGCTCGACCAGGGCCTTGGCGCCCTGCTTGCGCACCGCCACGGTTTCAACCACCGGCACGCCCAGCTCTCGCTCCAGCGCGGCCACGTCCACCTGGATGCCGCGGCGCTGGGCCGCATCGACCATGTTCAGGGCCACCACCATCGGCTTGCCCAGTTCGCGCAGTTCCAGCGCGAAACGCAGGTGCAGGCGCAGGTTGGTGGCGTCGATCACGCACAGCAGCACGTCCGGCGCGGCTTCGCCCGGGTAGAAGCCCCGGCACAGGTCGCGGGTGATCGCCTCGTCCAGGCTGGCCGGCTGCAGGCTGTAGGCGCCCGGCAGGTCAAGCACGGCGAATTCACGGCCGGACGGCGCGCGCAGGCGGCCTTCCTTGCGCTCGACGGTGACGCCGGTGTAGTTGGCGACCTTCTGGCGGCTGCCGGTCAGCTGGTTGAACAGCGCGGTCTTGCCACTGTTGGGGTTACCGACCAGCGCGATGCGCAGGGGGGCGGTGGCGGTGGTAGCGGTCATGCACGTCGTTCCTGGCTGGCGGCGTCGACCACGACGCGCTTGGCTTCACTGATCCGCAGCGCGAACCGGGTGAACCCGACCTGCACCAGCAGCGGCTCGCCGCCCACCGGGCCCTTGGCCACCAGGCGCACTTCCTCGCCCTTCACGAAACCCAGCTCGCGCAGGCGACGGGCAATGGCATCGTTGGCATGCAGGTCCTGCACGGACTCGACCACGGCCGAGGTGTGCAGCGGCAGTTCGGACAGCGTCATCTAGCGTGTTCTCTGCTGGATGTAAATGGTTCTCGATTCTAACATTCCCGCGTCGCGTCATGGCCCATGACCAATGGCCCGCTATGATCCATACAGGTATGGAGTGACCCTGGAATCCCATGAACGATGCTTTGCAGATCGAGCGCCGTGGCGCCGTCCTCACCCTCTGGCTGAACCGGCCGGAGCTGCACAACGCCTTTGACGCCAGCCTGATCGCCCGGCTGACCGCCGCACTGGAAGCCGCCGGCCGCGATGATTCGGTCCGGGCCGTGGTGGTCGCCGGCCACGGCGCCTCCTTCTCGGCCGGTGCCGACATGCAGTGGATGCGCGGCATGGCCGCCGCCAGCGAGGCCGACAACCGCGAGGACTCGCTGGCCTTGGCGCGGCTGATGCGCACCCTGGACGAGCTGCCCAAGCCGACCCTGGCCCGGGTCCACGGCGCGGCCTTCGGTGGCGGCGTCGGCCTGGTTGCCTGCTGCGACATCGCCATCGCCAGCACCTCGGCCCGCTTCGGCCTGACCGAAAGCCGCCTCGGCCTGCTGCCGGCGGTGATCTCGCCCTACGTGATCGAGGCCATCGGCCCGCGCCAGGCGCGGCGCTGGTTCGCCACCGGTGAGCACTTCGACGCCGATACCGCACTGCGCATCGGCCTGGTCCACCAGCTGGTCGAGCCCGAGCGCCTGGACGAGGCGCTGGAGCGGCAGCTGGCCCTGCTCGACAAGGCCGGCCCGATCGCCTCGTCCACCGCCAAGCAGCTGGTCCGGCAGGTCCGCGACAGCCATGACCGCGACGCGCTGGATCGGGATAATGCCGCCCTGATCGCGCGCCTGCGGGTGTCCGCCGAGGGCCAGGAAGGCCTGGGCGCCTTCCTCGACAAGCGCGCGCCCCACTGGGTCACGGAAGCCTGAACATGCTCGATCATCTTGGTTTGACCAGCGCCGACCTGGCGCGCAGCAAGACCTTCTTCCTGAAGGCACTGGCGCCGCTGCAGATCGGCGTGGTGATGGAAGTGACCGCCGAACAGACCGGCGCGCACGACCACATCGGCTTCGGCAGCGACGGCAAGCCGTTCTTCTGGCTCGGTAACGGCGGCACCGCCAGCCACGGCGTGCACGTGGCCTTCGCCTGCGCCAGCCGCGACCAGGTGGACGCCTTCCATGCCGCCGCCCTCGCCGCCGGCGGCCGCGACAACGGCGCGCCGGGCCTGCGCCCGTGGTACCACCCCGACTACTACGGCGCCTTCGTGCTCGACCCGGACGGCAACAACATCGAGGCGGTCTGCCATCGCCCCGTCAGCGAGGTGGCCGCATGAGCGACTACGTCCGCATCGTCGAGGTCGGCCCGCGTGACGGCCTGCAGAACGAAAAGCAGTCGGTGTCCACCGCCGACAAGATCGAACTGATCAACCGCCTGTCGGCCACCGGCCTGCGCAGCATCGAGGCGACCAGCTTCGTCAGCCCGAAGTGGATCCCGCAGTTGGCCGACGCCGCCGAGGTCTATGCCGGCATCCAGCGCCGGCCGGGCATCCACTACCCGGTACTGGTGCCGAACGAACAGGGCTACGACCGCGCCCGTGCGGTGGGCGTGGAGGAAGTGGCGGTGTTCACCGCGGCCTCCGAGGCGTTCAACCGTACCAACACCAATGCCGGCATCGACGAATCGCTGGCCCGGTTCGAGCCGATCCTGCGCCGCGCCGCCGCCGATGGCGTGCGCGTGCGCGGCTATGTCTCCACCGTGCTCGGCTGCCCCTACCAGGGCGAGGTACCACTGGCCGACGTGGTGCGGGTGGCGCGCGCCCTGCACCAGATGGGCTGTTACGAAATCTCGCTGGGCGACACCATCGGCGTCGGCACCCCGCGCAAGGCACGGGCGATGCTGCAGGCGGTTGCCGCCGAGATTCCAATGGCGGCACTGGCCGTGCACTTCCACGACACCTACGGCCAGGCCATCGCCAACATCGCCACCTGCCTGGAAGAAGGCGTGCGCGTGGTCGACAGCGCGGTGTCCGGTGCCGGTGGCTGCCCGTATGCAAAGGGCGCCAGCGGCAACGTCGCCAGCGAGGATGTGGTCTACCTGCTGCAGGGCCTGGGCCTGGACAGCGGCGTGGACCTGCCGGCACTGGCCGAGACCGGCCGCTGGCTGGCCGGCCTGCTCGGCCGCGCCACCGCCAGCCGCACCGGGCAGGCGCTGGCCGCCGCCGGCTGACCGTTGCACTGCGCCGCCCTGCAAAGGCGGCGCAGTGCACAACAGCGGCGGTCGCGGCTTCCGTTAGAATCGGCGGTTCTCGAACCTGCAGGACCGTTCAATGCAGCTGTCTTCCGTACGTGCCGTGATCACTGGCGGCGTTTCCGGCCTCGGCCTGGCCGTGGCCCAGCACCTCGTCGCCCAGGGCGGCAAGGTGGCCCTGTTCGACCTCAACGACGACAAGGGCGCCTCCGCCGTTGCCGATCTGGGTACCGACAAGGCCCGCTATTTCAACGTCAACGTCAGTGATGAAGCGGCCGTCTCGGCAGCCATCGACCAGGCCCACGATTTCCTCGGTGGCCTGAACGTGGCGATGAACTGCGCCGGCATCCTCGGCGCCGGTCGCGTGCTGGGCAAGGAAGGCCCGATGCCGCTGGCCGGCTTCCAGGGCACGGTGATGGTCAACCTGGTCGGCAGCTTCAACGTGGCCAAGGCCGCGGCCAACCGCATGCAGCACAACGAAGCCGGCACCGACGGCGAGCGCGGCGTGATCATCAACACCGCCAGCATCGCAGCCTATGAAGGCCAGATCGGCCAGGCCGCCTATGCCGCCAGCAAGGGCGGCGTGGTGTCGATGACGCTGCCGATGGCGCGCGAACTGTCGCGCTTCGGCATCCGCGTCAACACCATCGCCCCGGGCGTGTTCTGGACGCCGATGGTGGATGGCATGCCCGAGGCGGTGCAGCAGTCGCTGGCCGCGTCGATCCCGTTCCCGTCGCGCCTGGGCAAGCCGGAAGACTTCGCCAGCCTGGTCGGCTTCATCCTCGGCAACACCTACCTCAACGGCGAGACCATCCGCCTGGACGGCGCTACCCGCCTCGCTCCGAAGTGATTCCCCCCGGGCGCCGGGACGGCGCCCTCCCCCAACGACCTAGATCACCATGAAAGCCAACGACATCAAGAAGGGCAACGTCGTCGAGTACAACAACGGCGTGTACCAGATCCGCGACATCGAGCGCAGCTCGCCGCAGGGTCGCGGCGGCAACGTCCGCTTCCGCTTCATCATGTACAGCGTGCCGGGCGGCAACAAGCTCGATGCCAGCTTCGATGCCGACGACAACCTGGTCGAGGTCGAACTGCTGCGCCGCCAGTCCACCTATTCGTACAAGGATGGCGATGCGTTCGTGTTCCTCGATGACGAGGACTACACCCCGTACACCCTGGACGCAGACGTGATCGGCGACGACGCCGGCTACATCACCGACGGCCTGACCGGCATCTACGTGCAGGTGATCGACGAGCAGCCGGTGGCGATCCAGCTGCCGGCCTCGGTGGTGCTGGAAGTGATCGAGACGCCGCCGGAACTGAAAGGCGGCACCGCCACCAAGCGCCCGAAGCCGGCCAAGCTCAACACCGGCATCGAGATCATGGTGCCGGAGTACATCGTCAACGGCGAACGCGTGCTGGTGAACACCGCCACCGGCGAATTCGCTGGCCGTGCCGACTAAGCGCCTTGCGCTGATCGGCTGCCTGTCCCTGCTTGCGGCGTGCTCGCCGCAGGCAGCGGACAACGCTGCCGACGCCACGCCGAAGACCACGCCGGCCGAACCGGCCGTGACGGCCCCACCTGCGGTGGAGGCACCGGCCGCCGTCGAGGCCACCGCCGAAGCGGAGCCCGCTACCGACCTGACCTCGGGCGATGAGGACCTGGACAAGGCACGTGCAGCCGCAGGCTGTCCGGTCCCAGGCGATGTGTACGACGTCGACGACGTGCGCATCTACTGCGCGATGCCGGCCGACGTGCAGGCCTTCCTCGCGCGCGAGAACACCTGCCAGCATTTCGCCGGCGAAGAGCCGTACGACGACGAGCGTCGCCGCGAACTGGAAGAGGCCAGCGCGAAGTACTGCGAGGGCCGCGAGAAGATCTTCACCGATCTGGTCGCGCGTCATCGCGGTGACTGCGCTGTCCGCGCAGCGCTGATCGGAATCAACACACGCTATGACCTGGACTTCGATCTCGACCTGAAGCCCTGCGGGGGCTGACCCCTCTATGATGTAGAGCCGAGCGTGGGCTCGGCTCTACAGAACAGATGCCTTACGGCTGCTTCGCGCCGAAGTTGCCGCAGCCGTGATACTGGCGGGTGCCGATGGTCAGGTTCACCTTGGCATCGAATGCCTCGCCACTCATGTCGTCCTGGCACGTGGTGCGCTGGAAGCTGAGCTTCACGTCGGTACCGTCGGACGCCTTGCCACTCCAACCGTCAGCACCTTCGGTGGGCTTGGCCACATCGAAGCGGCGCTCGCCATAATCGACTTCCACCTGCAGGCCCGGCGTGTCGCCATCTACGACCGCGAGCCACCCCGGTTCGTTGCCGGTGGCGCGGAACGCGGCATTGCCGGCACTGCCATCGCCTTCAGTGGCTTCGACCGCATGGCACTCACGATCGGCTTCGCCCTTCAGGCTCAACAGGCCGTCATCGCTGCCCTTGGTCCAGAAGCTGTTGCCCTTGCCATCGCCGTATTTGGCGCCTGACGCCGCACGCTCGGAGCTCATGGCGAAGGTGCGTTCGCCGATCACCACCGTGGCCGCATCCTCGCCATTGAACGTGGCGCGTACGCTCAGATCACCGCACTGGTACGTGGTCTCGCTGCCGGCACCGGTGCCGGCGGCCGGTTCGGGCGCGGCCGGCGGCGCGGCATCTTTGCCGCCCGCGGCGGGCGGCTGTGCCGGCTGGCACGCGGCCAGGACCAACCCGAGGGAGGCTGCCAACAGACTGGGAACTACACGCATGGCTCGACTCCTTGTCGACACTACAGAGATCTTCGACCCTATCACCTGCCGGTGAGCGGGGCCTGAAAGCGGCCTGACCGCGCTCACGCGGCCAGCACCGCCATCGACAACAACTGCGCACCGCTGCCGCCGGAACTGCAGGTCCAGACCCGCAGCAGGCGCAGCTTCAGTTCATGCTCCCGGCCCTGCTGCCCCACGGACAATCGCACGTCGCTGGACAGCAACGCCAGACGGCCACACAGAAGCGTTTCCACCGCGTACGACTGCAGGCTGCGCACCTGCAGTCTCCCGGCCAGCCAGTCACCCAGCCATGGCAGATCGAGCATGCGCCCGCCCTGCCCGTCCATCATGAACAAGGCTGGCGATACCAGCGCGGTCAGCGCATCGTGATCATTCTCCAGCAGCGCCGCGCACAGGCGCTGCTCCAGCGCCAGCAATTGCCGCTCGTGCAGATCTTCAACGATGTCCCGTTCCATCCACGGATCCTTCCGGCATCGGCCGGCGCCTGCGCAGGCGCTGCGCGATCCACTGCCGCGCGCCCTGCACCACTACATAGAAGACCGGCACGAAGAACACCGCCAGCACGGTCGCACTGACCATGCCGCCAAACACGCCGGTTCCGATCGCCTGTTGTGTTTCCTTCGACGCACCCTGCGCCAGCATCAGCGGCACCACCCCCAGTGCGAACGCCAGTGAGGTCATCACGATCGGCCGCAGGCGCAGGCGCGCCGCCTCCAGTGCCGCCTCGACCAGTCCGCGCCCCTGCTGCTGCAGCTGCCGCGCGAACTCGACGATGAGGATCGCGTTCTTCGCCGACAGCCCGATCACGGTGATCATGCCGACCTTGAAGAACACGTCGTTGGGCATGCCGCGCAACAACACGGCGGCGACCGCGCCGAGCAGGCCCAACGGCACCACCAGCATCACCGCCAGCGGAATCGACCAGCTCTCGTACAGTGCCGCCAGCACCAGGAACACCACCAGCATCGACAACAGCAGCAGCCACGGCGCCTGCGCCCCCGACTCACGCTCCTGCAGCGACTGGCTGGTCCACTGCAGGGCGAAGCCGGACGGCAGCTTTTCGGCCAACCGCTCCATCTCCGCCATGGCCTGGCCGGTCGACACGCCGGAGGCCGGGGCGCCGGACAGGTTCAGCGCCGGGAAGCCGAGATAGCGTTGCAGCTGCAACGGCGCCTCGGTCCAGTGCGGGGTCACCAGTTCGGAGAGCGCCACCATGCCACCCTCGCTGTTACGCACGTAAAGCTTCAGCACATCCTCCAGTTCCATGCGATGCGGCGCATCGGCCTGCAGGATCACCTGCTGCAACCGGCCCTTGTTGGGGAAATCATTGACGTACTGCGAGCCCATTGCCGTCGACAGCGTGCTGCTGATGTGCTCGAAGCCCACGCCCATCGCCTCGGCCTTGGCCCGGTCGATGTCCAGCCGCACGCTGGTGCCTGCAGGCAGGCCATCGGCATGCACTTCCGACAGCAGCGGGCTGGCCTCGGCCAGCTTCAGCAGCTGCTGCAGGGCCGCGCGCAGTTCGGCCTGGCTCTGCCCGGTACGTGCCTGCAGGGCGAGCGAGAACCCGGACGAACGGCCCAGGCTGTCGATCGCCGGGGGCATCACACTCATCACCTCGCCCTCGGCAATCGCGGCCATCGCCTTCTGCGCGGCTGCCACCTCGCCGGCCGCGGTGGCGCCTGCGCGCTCGCCCCAGTCCTTGAGCATGGTGTAGGTCAGCGCCGCGCTGGGGCCGGAACCGGAGAAGCTGTAGCCGAGGATCGACTGGTTGGAGCCGATGCCCGGGCGCGATGCCACATGCCGTTCGTAGGCTTCGACCACCGCCAGCGTGCGTTCGGCGGTGGCTTCTGCCGGCAGCTGGATCGAGGTCATGAAATAGCCCTGGTCCTCTTCCGGCAGGAATGCGCCCGGCAACCAGTGCAGGCCCAGCAGCAGCGCCGCCACCAGTGCGGCGAACACGCCCATCACCCGCCCGCTCCGTTGCAGCACCGAGGCCACGCCACGCTGGTAGCGCCCGGTCATCTTCTCGAAGCTACGATTGAAGGCACCGAACAGGCCACCACGACCATGGTGGCCATGGGTGTTCGGGCGCAGCAGGGTCGCGCACAGCGCCGGCGTCAGGCTCAACGCCAGCAGCGCCGAGAACAGGATCGACACCGCCATCGCCACGGTGAACTGGCGGTAGATCGCGCCCACCGAGCCGCTGGCCAAGGCCATCGGAATGAACACCGCGGTCAGCACCAGGGTGATGCCGATCACCGCACCGGTCAGCTCGCGCATCGCCTTGATGGTGGCCTCGCGCGGCGGCAGGCCCTCCTCGGCCATGATCCGTTCCACGCCCTCGACCACCACGATCGCGTCGTCGACGATGATGCCGATTGCCAGCACCATGCCGAACATGGTCAGCACGTTGATCGAGAAGCCCAGCGCCAGCATTACCGCGAAGGTGCCGAGCAGCGCGATCGGTGCGACCAGCGCTGGAATCAGCGTGTAGCGCCAGTTCTGCAGGAACAGGTACATCACCGCGAACACCAGCAGCATCGCCTCCAGCAACGTCTGCACCACCTTCTGGATCGAGATCTTCACGAACGGTGCGGTGTCGAACGGGATGCTCGCCTCCACGCCGCGCGGCAACAGCGGCGCCAGTTCGGCCATGCGCTCACGGACCGCTGACGCCGTGCGCACCGCATTCGCGCCCGGGCGCAGCTGCACGCCGGCGGCGGTGGCCGGGTGGCCGTCCTCGCGGGTGCCCCAGGCATAGCTCTGCGCGCCCAGTTCAACGCGGGCGACATCACCCAGCACCACCCGCGAACCGTCGGCCCCGGCACGCAGTACGATCGCCGCGAACTGTTCCGGCGTGGACAACTGGCCGTCGGCGCTGAGCGGCACGGTGATGCGCTGGCCTGGAACACCCGGCGAATCACCGATGCGTCCGGGCGAGATCTCCAGGTTCTGCTGCTCGATGGCGGTCGCCACATCGCCCATGGTCAGGCCGTAGCCGGTCAACCGGGTCGGGTCCAGCCACACGCGCATCGCCTGCTCGGCACCGAACAACTGCACGCGGCCGACGCCATCGATGCGGCGCAGCTCTTCGATGATGTTGCGCGCCATGAAATCGCCCAGCGCCGCCTCGCTGACGCTGGCATCCGGCGAACGCAGGCCGACCAGCATCAGGAAGCCGGAATCGGCGGCCTCCACGAACAGGCCGTTCTGGCGCACGCTGCGCGGCAGGCGCGGCTCGATCGCCTTGATCCGGTTCTGCACGTCCACCTGCGCCAGCTCCGGATTGGTGCCGGGCTTGAAGGTGGCGGTGATCGAGGCTTCGCCGGAGGTATCCACCGACGACTCGAAATACAGCAGGTGCTTGACGCTGGACAGCTCGCGCTCGATCAGGCCGACCACCGCATCATTCAACGTCTGTGGGCTCGCACCCGGGTAGCTGGCATAGATGCTGACGCTGGGCGGCGCGACCGCCGGATAGCGCTCCACGGCCAAGCGCGGAATCGCCAGCACGCCGGCCAGGATGATGAAGATCGCCAGCACCCAGGCGAACACCGGGCGATCGATGAAGAAACGTGCCATGTTGGATTTTCCTGGAGGGGCCGGCCCGGGAAAGGCTCAGCCCTTGCTGCCGGCCTGCACCGCACCGGCGCTGGCGACCGGCTTCTGCCAGTCGCGCGCATCGACCACCACGCCTTCCTGCAGGCGCTCCTGGCCCTCGACCACCACCTTCTCGCCGGCCTTCAGGCCGGTGCGCACCAGCCACTGGCGATCGACACTGCCGTCCACCTCCAGCGTGCGGATCACCGCCTTGCCGTCGGCACCGATCACCCAGGCATAGGCCTGGCCACCGGCGCTGCGCAGCACCGCCTGCTGCGGCACGGTCAACGCACTGGCCGGGGCACCCCGCGGCACCCTTGCGCGCACATACATGCCAGGCAGCAGCTGGCGCTGCGGGTTGTCGACCAGGATGCGCAGGATCACATCACCGGTACGTGCATCGACGTTGATGCCGGAGAACAGCAGCTGGCCACGCTCGGGCAGCGGCTTGCCGGCGGCACCGATGATCGTCACCGGCAGTTCGCCACCACCGGCGGCACTGCGTTGCAGCGACTCCAGCTGCGCCGCCGGCTGGCGCACATCCACGTAGACCTGGTCGATCTGCTGCACTACAGCCATCGGCTCGGCATCGGCCACGCCGACCAGCGCACCTTCGGTCACCAATGCCTGATCGATACGGCCGGCAATCGGTGCGCTGACCGTCGCATAGCGCAGGTCGAGCTGGCGACGTGACAGGATCGCGCGCGCTTCATTCACCGCCGCACGGGCTTGTTCGTACTCGGCACTCGCGTCGTCGCGATGCTGCTGGCTGACCGCCTGCGCGGCGGCCAGGGCGTGCAGGCGCTGCGATTGCACGCGGCTGCGGCCCAACGCCGCCTCGCTGCGTTGCAGCGCGGCCAGCGCCGAATCGACGTCGGCCCGGAACGCTGCCGGGTCAATCTGGAACAGGGCCTGGCCGGCACTGACTTCCGCCCCCTGGTCGAACAGGCGGCGCTGTACGATGCCGCCCACCTGTGCGCGGATCTGCGCGGTGCGCACCGCAGCGACGCGCCCGGGCAGTTCGTCGTCACGCTGCACCACCTGCGGGCCGACGCTGATCACGCTGACGCGCGGCGCCGCTTCGGGGGTGGCTTCGGGGATGGAGCAGGCCGTCATGGCCAAGGCGAGGGCCGCGATCAACGCGACCGGAGTCCTGAAGGTTCTCATTGCTGTGCACAATGCCGCGCAGGCGGCGGATAGGTTCTGAAGCGCGCAGTCTGCGTGGCGATGATGGGGTTTCGATGGAGGAACTGTGGAGATACGATGGAGGCAAGCACCTTATGGCCCCGCCCCTGCATGCATGCCTCCCCTGCCCTCGCCGCCCTCGTCCTGATCGTCGAGGATGAGGCCGAGATCGCCGACATTCTCTGCGCCTACCTGGAACGCGAAGGACTGCGCACGCTGCGCGCCGCCGATGGCCACAGCGCATTGGACCTGCACCGCAGCGCCCGCCCCGACCTGGTCCTGCTCGATGTGCAGCTGCCGCGCCTGGACGGCTGGAGCGTGCTGACCCAGCTGCGCCAGCGCGGGGAGACGCCGGTGATCATGCTGACCGCACTGGACCAGGACCTGGACAAGCTGACCGCGCTGCGGATGGGCGCTGATGACTACGTGGTCAAGCCGTTCAACCCTGCCGAGGTCGCTGCGCGCGTGCGCGCCGTGCTGCGGCGTACGCTGCGCGCCTCACGCGTGGACGCGCCCACCGCGCTGCGCGTCGGCCCGCTGCTGATCGACTCGGCCACCCACGCCGTGCATGTAGAGGGCGAAGGCTACAGCCACGAAGTGCTGCTCACCCTCACCGAGTTCAAGCTGCTGCATTGCATGGCACTGGCGCCGACCCGCATCTTCAGCCGCAGCGAACTGATGCACGAATGCCTGCCGGAAAGCGAAGCACTGGAGCGCACCGTCGACAGCCATGTCAGCAAGCTGCGTCGCAAGCTGGATGAGGTGGGCATGGTCAACGTCCCAGCCAGCGTGCGTGGCGTCGGCTACCGGTTGATGGCCGACCGCTGATGGCCCCCCTGCGCCGCTCCGGGCTGAGCCGCCACATCATTGTTTCGATGTCGCTGATGGTGATCGGCGTCATCGTAATGATGATCCTGTCATCGTGGCTGCTGTATGCGGTGCTGGTCGAGTTCTTCCCCGGCAGTGCCGAGGAGCCGGAAAGCTGGCTGCCGACCGGGCCGGAACTGGCATGGATGGTGGGCGTGATCCTGACCGGGCTGGCGCTGGCCATCGCCGCCTCGTTCCGCCTCGCCCACCGCATCCTGTCGCCGTTGAATTCGCTGGTGGACAGCGTGCGTGCGCTCGCGGGCGGCGACCTGGGTGCACGCGCCAGCGTCGAGGAAAATTCGCCGGGCGAAGTGGCGACCCTGGTCGAGGACTTCAATGCGATGGCGCGCCGCCTGCAGCACATGGAGAGCGAGCGTGCGATGTGGCACGCTGCCATCGCCCATGAGCTGCGCACGCCGGTGACGATCCTGCGCGGCCGCCTGCAGGGGCTGGCCGAGGGCGTGTTCCAACCCGACGAATCCCAGTTTCGCAGCCTGCTGGCCCAGGTCGAAGGGCTGTCACGGCTGATCGAGGATCTGCGCGTGCTGAGCCTGTCCGACAATGCGCGGCTGGACGTGCGCCGCGCGCGCACCGACGTGGTGACCGAGGTGCATTCGGTGATGACCCTCGTCGACCCGCAGTTCCGTGCCGCCGGCTTCGTGCTGGAGCTGGAAACCAGCCGCGAGGAACACAACGCGCACTGCGACCCGACCCGCCTGCGCCAGGCGTTGCTGGCGCTGCTGGAAAACGCGCGTCGCTACGCCAGCCCGGGCAAGGTACGGATCGCCGTGCACGACACGCCCGGCCACGTGCAGGTCTCGATCGAAGACGAGGGCCCGGGCATCGACCCGGAACTGCACACGGATATCTTCACCCCGTTCATGCGTGCCGATGGCTCGCGTTCGCGCCAGGGCGGCGGCAGCGGGCTCGGCCTGGCGGTGGTCAAGGCCATTGCCGATGCACACGGTGGCCGCGTCTACTGCATCCCGGGCAGCGCCGGCGGCAGCCGCTTCGTCATCGAACTGCCGCGCCAGTAGCCGGACGGGCTGCCTGCGTGCGCAGGTGTGCACCGAGTGCGGCCAGATTGGCATCGATCGCATCCATTTCGTTGCGCTGCTTCACCGGCAGCTGCTGGCGCAGCTGGATACGCAATGCCTGCCACGCCGGGACCGCCTGCGCACTGGCAGTGGCCACGGCCTCGGACAGCAGCGCCTGCTCGTCGCCCAGCGGCAATCCATAGCCGCCCTCCTGCAGCAGCGTCCCCGGGCGCAGCCACTGCCCGCTCTGCTCCAGCAAGCCCCGCAGGCTGCGCGTTCCAGTGCTGTCCGGTGCGGCCAGCAGCTGCCGCTTGAGCACATCGCGTGCGCGCAGCTCGGCGCGCCGCTGCGCGGCCTGTTCCAGCAGCAACAGGCCGGCACTGGCGCGCAGGTCACCCTGCAGCAGCCACGGTGCCCGTCGCTGCGCAGGCAGCTTCAACCAGCCGCGCACATCACGCGCGGGCAAGGCCAGCTGGGCCGCGGCCACTGCGAACAACTGCTGGTAGTGGTCGCGCGCCGAGGCGAAGTAGTAGCCCTGCGCCTGCGCTGCATTGCGGTCCGTCAGCACCCCCTCGTCGAGCACGCCCAGCCGCACCAGTCGCCGCTTCAAGCCACGCGGGCTCAGCTGGGCCAACCCGGCCTCGCCCAGGCGCGGCACCCCGGCCTGCAGCAGCTTCGCGGTTTCCACCGCGCAGTTGTTGCTGACGAAGTAATAGCGCCCGTCATAGCTCCAGTGCACCTGTGCGGTACGCTCGAGCAGGCTGGCGATTTCGCCGCGGTCCAGCTGCAGCGGCAGCGACTGCAGCCCGCGCAGCTCGACCTTGGTGTACTCGTCCACCACCTGCTGCAGCGGCAGCACGAACAGCCGTGAGGGATAGCCGCCGGTCAGCCCGCGCCAGTTGGAAATCTGCACGTCACCTACGAAGGCGCGGAACGACAGTACGCGGTGGTACTCCAGGTCCAGGCGGCAATCCGGCCCAGGTGCGCGCCCCGGTTTGCAGATCACCAGCCGCAGCATGCTGTGGCCCCAGCGACTCATCGGCTGCGCACTGCCTTCGGCGAACAGGTAGTCCACCGCGTAGACGCGCGCCGGGTCGAGCTGCAGCAGCGATGCCGCGCCCTCCTCCGATTCGGCCTGCAGCAAGGGCAGCGTCGTGGAGCACTGCGGCTGTGGCAGCGACGGCGGTGTTCCGAAATGCGTCTGGTACCACTGCGCCAACGCCGGACGCCGGCAGGCGAACTCGCCGTCGAGCACGAAATGCTCGGCGTTCACGGCCAGGTACTCGGCCGGGTTCGTCAGCTCATAGACATCCGGGCTGCGGTCATGGAAATCGTTGCCGCCACGGCCGAGGTGCCAGGGCTTGCGCTGCCAGCCCGCGAGATCACGCCAACGCATGCTCTGCGACCAGTTCGCACCACCACGGTCTGCAACGTGGGTCAGCTCGTGCACCAGCGCGCTGCGGCGCGCACGGCGGGCGCCGGGCATGCCGTCATCCAGCAGATCGCGGCGCAACGTGATGCGGCCGCCGAACGCGCGGCCGTGCACCTTGGCGGGAAGGTCATCACTCCAGTGCACCTGCACCTGAGCCGGCAAAGCGCGCAGCAGGCCCTCCGGCAGCAGTGACTGCACGTCGGCCAGGGTCTGGCTGGCGAGCTGCTGCTGCGCAGGATCGAGACCAGACGGGTCGAGCTGCAGGCGATCAGCTGCATGCGCGACGTGGGCGATCAGCAGTAGAGCCACGCCATGCGTGGCTGCGTTCCACCGCCCAAACCACGGTAGAGCCGAGCCATGCTCGGCTGCTGTTGCGATCCGCGTGCGCTGGGCGTTCAGCCGAGCATGGCTCGGCTCTACAGAAAGCGATGACGCCGGGGTCATGCAGCCCGGATCAACGCGCCAGCAGCGCGCGGGCCAGTTCCAGGTCGCTCTTCTGCTGTGCGGCGGTGCTCTGCTCGCGCAGGTGGACCAGCGCCGCCTGCAGGCGGGCGCCACGGATCTGGCCGTCGCTGGCGACGAATGCAGCGGCATCGTCGCGCGCAGCCAGTACCACCTTGTCATCGCCCGAGCTGCTGCCCGACGAACCGGAGGACGCACCGGTGGCCGAGCCGGCCGACGTGCCAGCGAAGCTGGAAGCGAAGCCGGCCAGCGGCAGGGACAGCAGGGCAAGCAGCAGAAGCGGACGGGTCATCGGTTCGAAGCCGGTTGTGAGAATGCGTGGAGCGTAACGGGTACGTGAAGGATTTGCCCGGATCAGGCGTCGAACAGCTTGCCGGGATTCAGCCGCGCTTCGGGATCGAACGCGCGTTTGACCGCCTTCATCAGCGCGATCTCGGCCGGGCCGCGGGTGCTGTCCAGGTAGCCCTTCTTGACCAGTCCGATGCCGTGCTCGGCCGAGATGCTGCCATCGAAGCGGGCCAGCACCTGCGCCAGCAGCTTGGTCACGTGCTCGCACTGCGCCACGAAATCGGCGTCGCTGGTGTCGTCCGGCTTGAGCACGTTGATGTGCAGGTTGCCATCGCCGATATGGCCGAACCAGACCACGTCGAAGTGCGGGTAGGCCTGCCCGATCAGTGCCTGGGTCTCGGCCAGGAACGCCGGCATCGCCGAGATCCGCACCGAGACGTCATTCTTGTAGGGCGTGTAGCGCGCCAGCGATTCGGTGATGCCTTCGCGCAGGCGCCACAGCTGGGCAGCCTGGGCATCGCTGGCGCTGATCACACCGTCGCTGACCCAGCCGTTGCCCATGCAATCCTCGAAGGCCGCCATCGCCGCGGCTTCCTGTGCCTCGTCGTTGGCCGCGAACTCGGTGACCACGTAGTACGGATGCACCTCGTCGAACGGCGCCTGCGCGCCATGCGCCAGCACGTGCTCCAGCGCCCGGTCGGTGAAGAATTCGAAGGCCTGCAGCTGCAGGCGCGCGCGGAACGCGGCGAACACCTGCATCAGCACCTCGAAGCTGGGCACGGCCAGCAGCATCACATTGCTGGCCGGCGGCGGATCGGTCAGCTTCACCGTCGCCTCGACGATCACGCCCAGCGTGCCTTCCGAACCGATCAGCAGCTGGCGGAAGTCATAGCCGCTGGAGTTCTTGATCAGGCCCTTGTTGAGTTCCAGCAGCTGGCCATCGGCCGTGACCACCTTCAACCCGGCGATCCACTCGCGGGTGTTGCCGTAGCGGATCACGCGGATGCCACCGGCATTGGTAGCGATGTTGCCGCCGATCGTGCAGGACCCGCGCGCGGCGAAATCCACCGGGTAGATCAGGCCGTGGTCCAGCGCGGCGTTGTGCACGGCTTCCAGCGGCATGCCGGCCTGCACCACCAGGGTGCGATCGACCGCGTCGTAGGCCAGCGCCTTGTTCATCCGTTCCAGGCTGAGCACCAGCTCGCCGTTGGCGGCCACCGCGCCACCCGAGAGGCCGGTGCGGCCACCGGACGGCACCACGGCCACGCCCTCGCCTGCGCTCCAGCGCATCACCGCCTGTACTTCCTCGACCGTGGCCGGCAGTGCGATCACCAGCGGCGCCGGCGTCCAGCGCCGGGTCCAGTCGCGCCCGTAATGCTCCAGGTCGGCCGGGTCGGTCTTCAGCTTCAGGCCGGGACAGGCCTGCTGCAGCGAGGCAATGCGGGAATCGGTCATGACGGTCCAGCGCGGTGCGTGAAGAACGGGCAAGCGTGCCAGCGGCACGCGCCAGCGTCCAGCCCCGCAGCCATGCAGATAGCTACCGATGCAACCAATTGCGCACTGCACCATGGGCGGCACGATCTGGCATAGTGGTCAGCCCCTGTCCCACTGGCCGTGTTGCCCCATGTCGCCGAAGAAGACCTCGTTCCCGAAGCAGGATATCCGCGTGCTGTTGCTGGAGGGGGTCAGCCAGACCGCCGTGGAGGTGTTCAGCGCCGCCGGCTACAGCCAGATCGAAGCGCACACCAAGGCGCTGCCCGAGGACGAACTGAAGGCGCGCATCGCCGAGGCGCACATCGTCGGCATCCGTTCGCGCACCCAGCTCAGCGCCGAAGTGCTGGCCGAGGCCAAGCGCCTGATCGCGGTCGGCTGCTTCTGCATCGGCACCAACCAGGTCGACCTGGACGCGGCCGAGCTGGCCGGCATCCCGGTGTTCAACGCGCCCTACTCCAATACCCGCAGCGTGGCCGAACTGGTGATCGCCGAGGCGATCATGCTGACCCGCGGCATTCCGCAGAAGAACGCCGAATGCCATCGCGGCGGCTGGTCGAAGTCGGCCAGCGGCAGCCATGAGGTGCGCGGCAAGACGCTGGGCATCATCGGTTACGGCCACATCGGCACCCAGGTCGGCGTGCTGGCCGAATCGCTGGGCATGCAGGTGATCTTCCACGACGTGGAAACCAAGCTGGCACTGGGCAATGCCCGTGCAGCGGCCAGCCTGGACGACCTGTTGGCACGCGCCGACATCGTCACCCTGCACGTACCGGAGACCCCGTCCACGCAGTGGATGATCGGCAGCACCGAGCTGGCGAAGATGCGCAAGGGCGCGCACCTCATCAACGCCGCGCGCGGCACCGTGGTCGACATCGATGCGCTGGACGCGGCCCTGGCCAGCGGCCATGTCGGCGGCGCCGCGCTGGACGTGTTCCCGGTCGAACCGAAGGGTAATGGCGATATCTTCGAATCGCCGCTGACCCGCCACGACAACGTGATCCTGACCCCGCACGTGGGCGGCAGCACGCTGGAAGCGCAGGACAACATCGGCGTGGAAGTGGCGGCCAAGCTGGTGCGCTACAGCGACAACGGCAGCACCCTGTCGGCGGTCAACTTCCCGGAAGTAACCCTGCCCGAGCACGCCGACAGCCTGCGCCTGCTGCACATCCACCAGAACGTGCCGGGCGTGCTGTCCAAGGTCAACGAGATCTTCTCGCGCCACAACGTCAACATCGACGGCCAGTTCCTGCGCACCGACCCGAAGGTGGGTTACGTGGTGATCGACATCACCGCCAGCGAGGAACAGGCCGCCGCCGTGCGCGACGAGCTGGCCGCGATTCCGGGCACGCTGCGCACGCGCATCCTGTACTGAGAAAAGGGGACGGAGGGGATTAAGTCGTTTGCGGCACATGCGCCATAAACGACTTAATCCCCTCCGTCCCCTTTTACCTCAACGCGCTAGCCAGCGGCGCGCCATGCGCTGCATGGATTCGTCAGATTCCGGATCGGCGGCGACCTCGGTCACTGGCCGCCAGGCCAGGTCGAGTGACTCCTCGCTGAGCACGAAGGCTTCGCCGCCCAGCGCACGGATCACGAAGCGCACGTCGTAGTGCCAGTGCCCCGGCACGTCCTTGCGCTCCGGAATCCAGTGCTTGTCCAGATCGAAGATGGCCGGGTCTTCCAGCACCAGGCCGCTCAGGCCCGATTCTTCTTCGGCCTCCTTCAGCGCCACCTGAGCCAGGTCGCGGTCGCCGTCGGCGTGGCCGCCCAGCTGCAGCCAGCGCTGCAGCTTGCGGTGGTGGGTCAGCAGCAGGCGCTGGCCATCGGCACTGACCAGCCAGCAGCTGGCGGTGAAGTGGCCGGCCAGGCGCTCGCGGCGGAACGGATCTTCCGGATCGTCCAACAATGTGCCGAATTCGGCAGCCAGTGCGTCGTGGGCGGGCTCGCGGCGGGCATAGTCCCGCAGCAGGCCACGCAGGCGATCGTCAAGCACGGCAAGGGTTTCGGCGGTCTGGCTCATGAATGGGCGGCGTTTGGAAAAATACTGCTCATTATCGCCGTTCATTGTTGCGATTGCGCTTGTGCGTTGGCTTCAGCTTTGGCTAAGGTACAGCGGGCCGTTCGCGCGGCCTTCACCATTCCAGGGTTGCCGGCAACGTATCGGCGACCCACCCAATCCGATCACTAGGAAGTACTGCATGCTGAAAGCTCTGTTGAGGGTCAAGCCGGTTGAACCGGCCGGGCACGTCGATGCTGGCGAACCCATCGAAGGCAGCCTGGACGGCGAAGCCACGTTGAAACGGACCCTCACGGCTAAACACCTCATCCTGCTTGGCGTGGGTGCGGTGATCGGCGCAGGTATCTTCGTGCTGACCGGCCAGGCCGCGGCCAACCACGCCGGCCCGGCAGTGATGCTGTCGTTCGTGATCGCCGGCTTCGCCTGCGCCCTGGCGGGCCTGTGCTACGCCGAGTTCGCGGCGATGATGCCGGTCTCCGGCAGTGCCTACTCCTACTCCTACGCCACCCTGGGCGAAGGCATGGCCTGGTTCATCGGCTGGTGCCTGGTGCTGGAGTACCTGTTCGCCTCGGCCTCGGTCGCGGTGGGCTGGTCGGCGTACCTGATCAGCTTCATCACCACCACGCTGCACATGCCGTTCCCGGATGCCCTCAGCGCGGCCCCGATTGCCTGGACCGGCAGCGAGTTCATCTCCTCCGGCAAGCTGTTCAACCTGCCGGCGGTGCTGATCGTGGCGGCGGTGTCCGGCCTGCTGTACGTGGGCGTGACCCAGTCGGCCTTCGTCAACGCGATCATCGTGGCGATCAAGGTCACCGTCATCTGCCTGTTCATCGGTATCGGCGCGGCCCACATCGACCCGGCCAACTGGCAGCCGTTCATCCCGGAAAATACCGGCGTGCCGGGTGAGTTCGGCTGGAGCGGCGTGTTCCGCGCGGCCACCATCGTGTTCTTCGCCTACATCGGCTTCGATGCGGTCTCCACCGCCGCCGGCGAGACCAAGGATCCGCAGCGCAACATGCCGATCGGCCTGCTCGGCTCGCTGGCCGTGTGCACCATTGTCTACATCATCGTCTGTGCCGTGCTGACCGGCATGATGCCGTACCACCTGCTGGGCACCGACAAGCCGGTGGCCACCGCGCTGGAACCCTACCCGACCCTGTCGTGGCTGAAGACCCTGGTCGAGATCGGCGCCATCGCCGGCCTGTCCTCGGTGGTGCTGGTGATGATGATGGGCCAGACCCGCATCGCCTACACCATCTCCCGCGACGGCCTGCTGCCGAAATTCTTCGGCAAGGTCCACGCCCGCTTCCGCACCCCGTACGTCGCCACCATCGTGGTCGGCGTGATCGCCGCCGCACTGGCCGGCCTGGTGCCGCTGAACGTGCTGGGCGAACTGGTCTCGATGGGCACCCTGCTGGCCTTCGCCACGGTCTGCATCGGCGTGCTGGTGCTGCGCTATACCAAGCCGGAGATCCACCGCCCGTTCCGCGTGCCGGCGGTGTGGATCATCTGCCCGCTCGGCGCAGCCACCTGCCTGTTCCTGTTCTGGCAGGCGTTCGTGGTGCACTGGCACCTGTTCGTCGGCTGGACGCTGCTTGGCCTGCTGATCTACCTGGGCTACGGCATCCGCAACAGCAAGCTGGCCAAGTCGCCCTGATCCGCCTACGGGCCGGCCTCGCGCCGGCCCGTCCGTTTTCCCCGCGCGCCGGTCATGGCGCGCTTCGACAAGACCACCACACATGTTCAAGCAACTGTGGGCCACCAAGCACCCGCATGCCGCCCATGAAGACGCCAACGGCCTGAGCCTGCGCCGCCACCTCGGCCCCTGGGGGCTGACCGCCCTCGGCATCGGCGCGGTGATCGGCGGCGGCATCTTCGTCATCACCGGCCAGGCCGCCGCCAACCACGCCGGCCCGGCGATCATGCTGTCCTTCGTGCTGGCCGCCATCTGCTGCGCCTTCTGCGCGCTGGCCTACGCCGAATTCGCCTCGATGGTGCCGGTTTCCGGCAGTGCCTACACCTATACCTACGCCACCTTCGGCGAGCTCTCCGCCTGGTTCATCGGCTGGATGCTGGTGCTCGAGTACGGCGTCTCCGCCTCGGCGGTCGCGGTCAGCTGGACCGGCTATTTCCTCAGCCTGCTCAGCCAGTTCGACATCCATCTACCGGCGGCGCTGGTCAGCGCGCCACTCGACGCGCAGCTGCGCCCGACCGGCGCGATCGCCAACCTGCCGGCCGCCGCGCTGGTACTGCTGCTGACCTGGCTGTGCTACGTCGGCATCAGCAAGTCCTCGGCGATGAACATGGCGATGGTGGTGCTGAAGACCGGCCTGATCGTGCTCGTCATCGTGGTCGGCTGGAAGTACGTGGACACCAGCAACTGGACTCCGTTCATTCCGGCCAATGAAGGCCCGGGCAAGTACGGCATGGAAGGCGTGCTGCGTGGAGCGGCGATGGTGTTCTTCGCCTACATCGGCTTCGAGGCGGTGTCGGTGGCGGCGCAGGAGTCGAAGAACCCGCAGCGCGACATGCCGTTCGGCATGATGCTGTCGCTGGTGATCTGCACCGTGCTGTACATCGCCATGGCCGCAGTGATGACCGGCCTGGTGCCGTTCCAGCTGCTGGGCACCGACGAGCCGGTGGTGACTGCCGTGGCGGCGCATCCGCAGTTGGGCTGGCTGCGCTGGGTAGTCGAGGTCGGCGCGCTGGTCGGCCTGTCTTCGGTGGTGTTGGTGATGATCATCGGCCAGCCGCGCATCTTCATGATCATGGGGCGCGACGGCCTGCTGCCGCCGGTGTTCACCAAGATCCACCCGAAGTACCGCACCCCGCACATCAACACGGTGATCACCGGCATCGGCATCGCGCTGCTGGCGGCGCTGTTCCCGCTGGACATCCTCGGCGAGCTGACCTCGATGGGCACGCTGATCGCATTCGCAGCGGTGTGCGCGGGCGTGCTGATCCTGCGCCGCACCCAGCCGGACCTGCCGCGTCCGTTCCGCATGCCGATGGCGTGGCTGATCTGCAGCCTGGGCGTGCTGAGTTGCCTTGCCCTGTTGTCGGCGATGACGATGCACAACTGGATGTTGATGGGCGTGTGGACGTTCGTCGGCTTCGTGATCTATTTCTGCTACGGGTTCAGGCACAGCCGCCTGCGGGTGAAGTAGTGTTTTTGCATTGCAGGGCCTGCGGCCCTGCACCCGCCGGAGCAACGTCAACAGCAACAGCTGGACTGAGGGTTTGGCGGGACGGGTTGGGTTCGCGGGGGACGCCGTGAACCCGTCCCTGGGGGCTTGGCCGCGGCATCCATGCCGCGGACACCCCCGCGAACCCAACCCGCCCCACCTCCGACAGTCTCCTGGCACGTCCAGTAGATCCACGCCATGCGTGGATGCATTCTGTCCGGGGAATGGATCTTCTGTAGAGCGGAGCCATGCTCCGCTCCGAGCAAGCGCAGCGAAGCGACCCGCTTTTGCCTTTCCTTCTTCACTCCCTGGCTGGCCGTACGCCGGAACCTGTCAGAGGCGGGGCGGGTGGACCGTGCAGGGGCGTTGGCGCCATGGATGGCGCCATCGAGCTTACATGGACGTACTTGCAGCGTCCCCTGCACGGCCCACCCGCCACGCCCCGCCCATGAACCGCTCTACACGACCCGCCACGAGGGGCTCAGCCGTTGGCCGAATCCAGTAAAATCCCCGGCATGACCACCCCCACCTTCCCCTACGACACCGCGCGCCTGAGCGAACTGGCCCAGCTGCTGATCGACAACGTCCGCGAACTGGCCCATGCCGGCTGGACCCCGGCCACCAGCAGCAACTTCTCCCACCGCCTGGACGACCGCCACGCCGCGATCACCGTCTCCGGCAAGGACAAGGGCCGCCTGATCGAGGACGACATCATGGTGGTGGACTTCGACGGCCTGGCTGTCGGCCGCCCGCTGCGCCCGTCCGCGGAGACCCTGCTGCACACCCAGCTGTACCGCCGCTTCCCGGAAATCGGCTGCGTGCTGCACACCCATTCGCCGGTGCAGACCGTCGCCTCACGCCTGTACGCGCCGCAGGGCCACATCCGCCTGGAAGGCTACGAGCTGCTGAAGGCCTTCGCCGGCAACAGCACCCACGAGATGGCCATCGACGTGCCGGTGTTCGCCAACACCCAGGACATGAACGTGCTTTCGAAGCAGGTCGATGACCTGCTCGACCGGCAGAACCTGTGGGGCTACCTGATCGACGGCCACGGCCTGTATGCCTGGGGCCGCGACATGGCCGAGGCACGCCGCCACCTGGAAGCGTTCGAGTTCCTGTTCCACTGCGAGCTGGAACTGCGCAAGCTGCGCGGCTGAACCCGCACGCAGGTGCAGATGCCGATCCGGAATCTGCACCTCGTGCCCACCCTGCTACCCTGTCTTCCCCCCGAGACGTTCAAGCTGCCGCCATGAGCCGACTGCGAATCTACGACGACACCCGCCCCGAATCGCCGCTGCTGGACACCCAGGACGGCGCGGTCATCGCTGCCGAGCTGCAGAAGATCGGCGTCACCTTCGAGCGCTGGCAGGCCACCGCACCGGTCGCACCGGGCGCCAGCCAGGATGAGGTGTTCGCCGCTTACCGCGTCGACATCGACCGCCTGGTTGCCGAGCGCGGCTTCAAGAGCGTGGACGTGGCCTCGATCGCCCCGGACAACCCGAACCGCGCCGAGCTGCGCAAGAAGTTCCTCGACGAACACTTCCACAAGGAAGACGAGGTGCGCTTCTTCGTCGCAGGTTCCGGCCTGTTCACCCTGCACGTGGGTGACAAGGTCTATGAGATCGAGTGCGTGAAGGACGACCTGATCGCCGTGCCCGATGGCACCACCCATTGGTTCGACATGGGCGACGAGCCCAGCTTCGTGGCGATCCGCTTCTTCACCGAACCGGATGGCTGGGTCGGTCACTTCACCGGCACCGACATCGCGCAGAAGTTCCCCCGTTACGTACCCACCCAGGCGTCCTGATCCATGCAGCCCCGCGTCATCCTGACCGACATCGAAGGCACCACCAGCAGCATCTCGTTCGTCAAGAACGTGCTGTTCCCCTATGCCCGCAAGGCGTTGCCCGCGTTCGTCGCCGAACATGGCCAGCAGCCGGAGGTCCGCCGCTGGCTGGATGCAGTAGCCACCGAGATCGGTGGCGCCTGCCAGGACAGCCTGGTAGCCGAGACGCTGCAGGGCTGGATCGACCAGGACCGCAAGCACACCGCACTGAAGGCGCTGCAGGGGCTGATCTGGGACGAAGGCTACCGCCGTGGCGACTACACCGCGCACTTCTACCCGGAAGTGGCGCCGGTACTGAGCGGCTGGCACGCCTCCGGCCTGCCGCTGTACGTGTACTCCTCCGGCTCGGTGCCGGCGCAGAAGCTGTTCTTCGGCTTCAGCGATGCCGGTGACCTCAGCCCGCTGGTGTCCGGCTGGTTCGATACCGAGATCGGTGGCAAGCGTGAGGCCGACAGCTACCGCCGCATCGTACAGGCCATCGGCGTACCGGCCGGCGAGATCCTGTTCCTGTCGGATGTGGTGGAAGAACTGGATGCTGCCCGCGAAGCCGGCCTGCAGACCCGGCTGATCGATCGCCTGGATGACTACCCGCTGCCGCGCACCGGCCAGGCCGCTAACGGCCACGAACGGGTCGAGAATTTCCAGCAGATCCAGCTGTAAGCAAGAAAAAGGGGACGGAGGGGATTAAGTCGTTTGTGCCCATGTGTGCCACAAACGACTTAATCCCCTCCGTCCCCTTTTTTGCTCAACGGTCGTTGAGGGTCTTCATCTTCAGCGCTTCGCGCAGGGTAACCAGATCCACCGGGCCGCGTACCGCGATATCGCGCGTTTCACCCGGTAGCAGGTCCAGCAGGTTGTCTTCGACCTGCACATCCAGCGCGCCGAAATCGATCCACGTCGCGCGCACATACGCCGTGCTTTCCAGCCGCAGGCGATAGTGGTCACCTTCGATGGACAGCGTGGCCTTCAGCGTCTGTCGCGGAAATACCTGGTCCTTGGCCTCGACGAAGCCAATCACCTGGCGCGCACTGACCTTGCCATCCTGCAGCAGTTCGAACACCACCACGGTGCGCTTCGGGTCGGCACCGGCCAACAAGTCGGCATCGCGGAAATCACCGATCGAGGTCACACCCGACGCCGCCAGCGTCACCGCTTCCTCGCGACGGCGCAGCACCTTCCCTTCCACGTCCATCACCCGCAGCCGCCAGCGTGCATCCAGTGCGGCACCGTCGTTGATCAGGCGCACCCGCGTGCTCCCCTCGTCGCGCAGCGCGGCCACCGTCACTGGCGCGAAGAAGCGCCGCGCGGCGAAATGCAGCGCCTTCCAGCGGCCGAAGTAATCCACGCTGGACCACGAGGCGCCCGGCCAGACATCGTTGAGCTGCCAGTACAGCGAACCCATCGTGTATGGCCGCGAGGCGCGATGATGCAGCGCCGCCAGCGCGATGCCATCGGCCTGCATCACTTGGCTGAGGTAGACGAAGTCCTCGAAGTCCTTCGGCGTGCCGTAGCCCAGTTCGATGTAGTGCAGCAGGCGGCTGTTGCCCTCGCCGGCCATGAACTTCTGGTGCGCGCGGATCACCGGGCTGTCGATGCGCTGCTCGGCGCGGGTGGCGATCTGGTCCACCGTCGCCACCGACGGCCACGCCTGCAGCCCATACTCGGACATGAAGCGCGGGGTCTCGCGCAGGTAGGCCTGCACCGGCAACGCCGGATTGCCCCAGACCTGCCAGTAGTGTTTGTCGCCACGCGTTGAATCGTTGGCCTTCTCGTCAAGGTCGTTGCTGGGCGAGCTGGACCAGTACGGTACGCCCAGCCCTTCCTCGCCCACCACCTGGCGCAGGTCGTTGCCGAACAGGTCGACGTAGCCCTGCCAGACCTTCGCCGCAAATGCCGGGTCGGCCGCCTTCAGGTCGCGGCCGTGGCCCCAGTCCTTCCAGGCGGTTTCTTCCTCGTTGTTGCCACACCACAGCACGATGCTGGGGTGATGACGCAGCCGGCGCACGTTGTCGCGTGCTTCAGCCACCACGCTTGCACGGAAAGCCGGATCGTAGCCCGGCTGCATGCCGCCGCCGAACATGAAGTCCTGCCAGACCAGCAGGCCCAGCTCATCGGCGATGTCGAAGAACGCATCGTCCTCGTAGTAGCCGCCGCCCCAGTTGCGCAGCATGTTCATGTTGGCGTCGCGCGCGGCGGTCAGCACCTGGCGCAGGCGTGCGGCATCGACGCGTGCGGGGAAGGCATCGAACGGAATGACGTTGGCGCCCTTGGCGAAGATCTCCACGCCGTTGATGACGAAGGCAAAGCCCTGCCCGCCCTTGCGGTCTTCTTCGCGGCGCAGTTCGACCGTGCGCAGGCCGATGCGCTGCTCGCGCGCCAGTGCTGCATCGGCGCCATCATCCAGGCGAGCCTGCACGGTATAGCGATCCTGCGCACCCTGGCCCACCGGCCACCAGCGCCGCGGCGTGGCCAGCTCAACCGGCAGCTCAACCGTGTTCTGGCCGGGCTTCAGCAGCACCGTGCGTTGCACCTGGGCCACGTTGCGGCCTTCCGGATCACGCACATCCACATTCACCAAGGCCGAACCCGCAGCAGCACCCTGCTCCACCTGCAGCAGCACCACCAGCTTCGCCTGCTCTGCACTCAATGCATCGGTTCGCACGGCAAGATCGGTCAGACGGTGCGCGTCCCAGGCCTGCAGGTCGACCCCGCGCCAGACCCCGGCGGTGACATAACGCGGGCCCCAGTCCCAGCCGAAGTGGTAGGCCGGCTTGCGCGCGAAGTTGCCGACCATCGCGTCCTTCGGCTCATCGCCATACGGCGACGGGTAATTGCCAGCGATCTTGTGCGGCATTGCCTGCACACTCGGCAGCAGGGTGCGGATCGGCGAACGGAACACGATCTGCAGTTCATTGCCCCTGGCACGCAACCGCCCGTCCACGCGTGCACGCCAGGTACGGTGTGCATTGTCCGCACGCAGCAGCGGCTTGCCGTTGAGGCTGACCTCGGCATAGGTATCCAGCCCGTCGAAGCGCAGCTCGGCATTCGGCTTGGCCAGCGTCGTGGCGTCCACGTCGAAGCGGGCGCGGTATTCCCAGTCAGCCAAGCCGATCCACTGCAGCTCGGCCTCGGGTGCACCGACATACGGATCACGGATCAATTCGTGAGCGAGCAGGTCGGTGTGCACGCTGCCCGGCACCTTCGCCGCACGCCATTGCTGAAGACCCGGATGCGCAGCGCCCTGCGCGTCACCCGGCAGCATGCGGAACTCCCACTGTGCCTGCAGAGGCGCTGCAGTTGCCGGGAAGGCGGAGGCTGCGACCAGCAGCAGGAACAGACGGACAACGAGGGAAAGGCGATGCACGTGATGCTCCTGTTTTTCCGCCGGGCTCGGCCCGGCGCTACCGATTCCGATTCATCATGCGTACGGCGACACGCGCCTCAACGCACCACGTTCAACACTTCGTAGCACGCGCCCATGGTGTGGTAATCCACCTTGCCGGCCGGGCTCTTCTCGTCGCTGTACTTGCGGTTGTCGGCATCGAGGATGCGGAACCAGGCGCCGTACTGGTGGTCGACGAAGTGCTCCCACGAATACGCCCAGATGCGCTCGTACCACTGCCAGTAGCGGTCGTCGCCGGTGCGCTTGGCCATCAGCGCGGCGGTCGCCAGCGTTTCGGCCTGCACCCAGAAGTACTTGTCGTCGTCGCAGACGAAGCTGTCGCCGCCGATCGGGGCGCCGTCCATGCCGGGCTGCCGGCGCGATTCCGGTGCGAAGCCGTAGTACAGGCCGCCCCGGGCGTCGTCCCAGCTGCGCGCCACGGCCACGTCGAACAGGTGCTGCGCGGTCGGCACCAGCCAGTCGGCCTGCACGTGGCGATCAAGGATCAGCAGCAGCTTGGCCCACTCGGTCTGGTGGCCAGGCTGGAAACCCCACGGGCGGAACAGATGCTTGGGATCGTCCAGGTTGTAGTCCCAGTCGATCTCCCAGTTGGAATCGTAATGTTCCCAGACCAGGCCACCGGCCTTGGCGGCCTGGCGGCGCGTCATGTTGTCGGCCAGCTGCAGCGCGCGCTCGACATAGCGCTGCTCGCCACTAGCCTCAAACGCGGCCAGCATCGCCTCGCACATGTGCATGTTGGCGTTCTGGCCGCGGTAGCCGGTGAAGTTCCACTGGCCGTCGGCTTCGTCCTTGTACAGGCCATGCTGCGGCTCCCAGAAGCGCGCTTCCAGCAGCTGCCAGGTCTCGTCCATCCAGTCGCGCGCCTGCTCGACACCGGCCTTCAATGCGCAGCTGTAGGCCAGCAGCACGAAGGCCACGCCGTAGCAGTGGTTCATGTCGTCCTCGACCTTGCCGTCGCGCAGGGTCCAGGCGTAGCCGCCGGTGGCCGGGTTGCGGTGCACCTCGCGCAGGTAGCGCACGCCGTGCTCGACGGCCTCGCGGTACTCGGCGTTGCCGAATTCGCGGTAGGCCATCGCATAGTTGAAGACGAAGCGGGTGCTGCTCACCAGGTGGCGGTGGCCGGCATCGTAGATGCTGCCGTCATCGCGGAAGTAGTGGAAAAAGCCGCCGTCCGCATCGATGCAGCGCGGGTGGTAGAACGCCATCGTATCGGCGATATGCGCGCGCAGGAACGCGGGCGAACGGAAATCGGGCGAGGTGCTCATGCGGTAATGTCCTGTGCCTGCAGCAGCTGCTGCACTTCATCAAGCGAGGGCATCGCGGCGAACGCGCCCTTGCGGGTAACAGCCAGCGCACCCACGGCGGCACCGAAGCGCAGCGTGGCGGTGATCGCCTCCGGGTCCTGGCAGAACGCAGCGAAACCAGCGCCCGCCCCACCCCGCTCCAGCAGGCCGACCAGCACGCCACCGACGAAGGCATCGCCGGCGGCCGTGGTATCGACCGTGGCCACGCGGAAACTGGTCACCGTGCCGTGGTTGTCGCGGGTGTACCAGTGCAGCGTGGCCGCGCCATCAGTGACGATCACCCAGCGCGCCTGCGCGGCCAACAGGCGCCGCAGCACCGCCGCCTCGCCATCGGCGCCCATCGGCGCGGCCAGGTAATCCAGTTCCTCGCGCGACAGCTTGACCAGGTCGGCGCGCTCCAGCGCCTGCCACAGGCGCGGCGTCGGATCGACGTCGGCGGGCCACAGTGCCGGGCGCAGATTCAGATCGAGGCTGACCACCGCACCGGCCGCGCGCGCACGATCCATGCCGGCGAAGGTCGCCTCGGCGATGGCCGGCTCGGTCAGGCTGTTGGAACAGACGTGGAAGCACTGCGCGCTGTCGAGGCACTCCGCCTGGAAGTCACTGTCACGGAACAGCAGGTCAGCCGCCGGCGGGCGGTAGAAACTGAAGCTGCGCTCGCCACTGGCATCCAGCGCGACGAAGGCCAGCGCAGTCTTGGCCGCGTCGGTGCGCACGATGTAATCCGTGCCCACGCCGTGCTCGACCAGGCTGCCGGCCAGGAAGTCACCGAACATGTCGCGGCCAAGCATGCCGACGAACTGGGTCTTCGCCCCCAGCCGCGCAGCCGCCACCGCGACGTTGGCCGGCGCACCGCCGGCGTACTGCAGGAACGCGCGCGGGGTGTCGGCCGAGGCCGGCGGCTGCGCTAGTAGATCGATCAAAATTTCGCCGAAGCAAACGATGGCACCCATTCCGGACTCAGCCTCCCTGCGTTGCGGAGGCCGGCGTACGCGCGCCGACCAGTCCGTAGAAAATGATGTAGCCGTAGCACAGCAGCGGCAGGATGAAGCTGGCCTGCACACCGATGTGGTCGGCCAGCACGCCCTGCAGGTACGGCACCACGGCACCGCCGACGATGGCCATGATCAGCAGGCTGGAGCCCTTGTTGGTCAGCGGGCCCAGGCGCTCGATGCTCAGCGCGAAGATGGTCGGGAACATGATCGAGTTGAACAGGCCGATGGCCACCACCGAGTACAGCGCGACGTTGCCGGAGCTCAGCATGGTCGTGACCAGCAGCCCCACGTTGACCAGCGCGAAGATCGCCAGCAGGCGGCTGGGCGAGAAGCGCGCCAGCAGCGCCGAGCCGGCGAAGCGGCCGATCATCGCCATCGTCCAGTAGGCCGACACGTAATGCGTGGCCTGCTGTTCGCTGAAGCCGCCGATGTTCGGCATCGACAGGTAGTTGACCAGGAAGCTGCCGATCGACACTTCGGCGCCGACATAGAAGAAGATGCCCAGCACGCCCAGCAGCAGGTGGCGCTTGCGCAGCGCATCCAGGTAGCTGTGGTGGTGGCCCTGGTCAGCCTGCTCGGTGGCATCACTCAGCGCCGGCAGGCGGAACAGGAACACGAACAGCGCCAGCAGCACCAGCGCCACCGCCAGGCCCACGTACGGGCCCTGCACGGCCTGCGCCTCGGCGGCACGGTAGGCCAGCTGCTCGGCGGCCGGCAGCGCCGCGATGTCATCGGCACTCTTGACCGTGTTGGACAGGATCAGCATGCCGCCGAAGATCGGCGCGATGGCCGTGCCCAGCGAGTTCAGCGCCTGTGCCAGGGTCAGGCGGCTGGAACTGGTCTGCTCCGGACCCAGCAGCGCCACGTAAGGATTGGCAGCGACCTGCAGCACGGTGATGCCGCTGGCCAGCACGAACAGCGCACCGAGGAAGGCGCCATACACGCGCAGCTCGGCCGCCGGCCAGAAGCCCAGCGCACCGATGCCGGCGATCACCAGGCCGGCCACGATGCCCTTCTTGTAGCCCAGCGCCGCCACCAGCCGACCCGCCGGCAGCGACATCAGGAAATAGGTGCCGAAGAAGGTGAACTGCACCAGCATCGCCTTGGCGTAGTTCAGCTCGAACACCGCCTTCAGGTGCGGGATCAGGATGTCATTGAGGCAGGTCAGGAAGCCCCACATGAAGAAGATCGTGGTGACGACAGCGAGCGCCTTGCCGTTGGTGACGGCGGGTGCGTTGCCCGAAGAACCCGATGGACGGGGCGTTGCGGAGATCGGCATGCGGTACGCGCCTCGATGCGCGGAAGGTCGTTGTTGCGTGGAAGGGGTGTATGGAAGGAATCAGTTCGGACGTGCGGCACTGCTTTCGCGGATGCGCAGCTGCACCGGCGCGACCGTGCGCCGTGGCGGCGCGTCCGGTTCATCCAGTCGTTGCAGCAGCAGCGCGGCAGCTTGCCGGCCCCGCTCGCGCGGGTCGGCGGTGAGCGTGGTCAACGGCGGCACCGCGACCGACGCCTCGGAAATATCATCGAAACCGGTAACGGCGAAGTCGCCACCCGGGCGGATGCCACGCGAGTTCAAGCCCAGCATCAGGCCCAGCGCGACGGTGTCGTTGTAGCAGACCGCCGCACTCGGACGATGGCCATCGGCAAACAGCTCATCGGTGCGCGCCGCGGCTTCCAGGCGGTTCGGTGCCGACTCGATCATCCAGCCCGGCGGCAGCGACAGACCCGCCTCGGCCAGCGCCTGCTGGAACCCGGCACGGCGTTGGTGGCACGAACTGGACGCGGCGTGGCCACCGAAGAAGGCGATCTGGCGATGACCACGCTCGATCAGGTGACGCGTGGCCAGATAGGCGCCGTGCTGGTTGTCCAGGGTCAGGAAGTCCCAGTCGGCCCCTTCCAGTTCACGGTTGAACAGCAGCACGTTGGCATTGGCGCCCAGCGCCTGCCGCAGCAGCGCGGTGTCACTGCCCTCGGCCGGCGACAGGATCAGGCCGGCGGGCGTGTGCTCCATCAACGTGGACAGCACCGCCTGCTGTCGCTCCGGCGATTCGCCGGTGCTGCCGAGCAGGGTCACGTAACCGCGTCCGCCCAGCGCCTCGTCCACGCCGGACGCGAATTCGGCGAAGAACGGGTTGGACAGATCGTTGATCACCAGCGCGATGCTCGACGAGGTCCGCCGGCGCAGGTTGGCCGCCGCGCGGTTGTAGACATAGCGCTGGCGACGCAGCTCGGCCTCGACCTTGGCGCGGGTATCGACGTTGACCAGCGGGCTGCCGCGCAGCACCAGCGACACGGTTGCCCGTGACACGCCGATCGCTCGCGCGATGTCGGTCACCGTCACCGCCTTGCCGGCGCGCTTGCTGGGACTGCTGCCGTTGTCGTTCATCGTCTTCCCGGACTCCGCTGGATGCTCAAGCCTAATGGATCAGGGCCCCGTCGTGCCGTGCCGTTCGCTGGGTCACCGCGAACGGCACAGTCCGGCTCAGCGCAGCTGGCTGCCCGGTGCCGCGCACCAGGACACCGGCAGGTCCTTCACCGCCGTACCCCAGCCCTGCTCCGGCGCCTTCGCGTCGAGCGCGAACTGCAGGCGCGGGCCCTGCTGCAGCTGGTTCCAGTCCAGCCACACCGGCGCATGCGCCTGGCCATCGACCTTCACGCCCTGCACGTACTGCAGGCGGCGGCCATCGGCGCCCGGCGCGTCGATGCGCAGCGTGCGGCCATTGCCCAGGTCCACTTCCACCTTGCTGAAGCGCGGCGTATGCAGCAGGAACTGGCCGCTGCCCGGCACCGCCGGATACACGCCGATGGCGCTGAACAGGTACCAGGCCGACATCGTGCCGAGGTCATCATTGCCGGTCACGCCGTTCGGCGCATTGGTGAACAACTGCTGCGCGGCACGCACCACCGCTGCGGTCTTCCACGGCTGGCCGATCAGCGTGTACAGCCACGGCGAGTGCAGGTCCGGCTCGTTGTTCGGGTTGTAGCGGAACTGGTTGTAGTAGCTGTACGGCCCGACCACCCACTCCTTGCGGGCGGCATTGAGCGGATCGGCCTGCAGCGCGTCCATCGCGAAGAACGCATCGAGGCGGCGACCGGCCTGCTCGCGGCCATCCATCGCTTCGACCAGGCCCGGCACGTCCTGCTGCGCCAGCCACTGGTACTGCCACGCCGTACCCTCATGGAAACCATGGTGCGAGCGTGGGCTGTAGTGGCCATCGGCCGGCGTGTACCACTGGCCGTCCTCGGTACGCGGGCGCGGGAAACCGGTGAAGCCAGTCTCTGCGTCGCGCACCTGCGGGTCCCACACCTTGCGCCAGTTGCGGCCGCGCTCACGCAGCGTCGCCGCGTCCTGCGCGTGGCCCAGGCCGTCGGCCATCTGCGAAAGCGCACAGTCGGCCAGCGCATACTCCAGCGTCGCCGAACCACCGTGATGCGGATCAACGTCCATGCCCTTGGAGGGGAACGCACGGTCGTAGACCACGTAGCCCTTGTCCAGGTAGGTCGGGTTGCCGGAACGGCCGGCCATTCGCGAGTTCAGCGGCGGCGTGCCGAACGCATTGCGGCGCAGCGCATCCCACGCCTGCGATTCACGGCCCTTGAGCGCACCGAAGCGCCACAGGTCGACCATGAACGGCGTGACCGGATCGCCGGTCATGATGTTGGTCTCGAAGTTGGCATAGCCCCAGCGCGGCAGCCAACCGCCCTGCTCGTCGATTGCCAACAGCGTGCGGCCGATGTCACGCGCCACGTCCGGGCGGGTCAGCGCCAGCCACTGGTTCTGCGCGCGATAGGTATCCCACAGCGAGAAGTACTCGTAATAGGTCCAGCCATCGGCGCGGTGGATGCCATCGTCGTAGCCACGGTAGCGGCCATCGGCGTCGTTACCGGTCATCGGCTGCAGCAGCGCGTGGTAGACCGCGCTGTAGAACACGGTGCGGTCATCAGCACTGCCACCCTGCACGCGCACCCGGCCCAGCTGATCGCGCCAGGACTGCTGCGACAACGCGCGCATGCGGTCGAAACCGAGCAGCGCCCCACCCTGCATGCCCTCCGCACGCAGGTTGGCGCGCGCACCTTCGGCATCCACATGCGAGATCGCGCTGACCGCCGTCACCGACTGGCCCTTGGCCAGGTCGAAGCTGAGCCAGGCACCGTTCGGCTTCTGCTCGCCTTCCATGCTGTGGCGCGCACCCGGCAGGCCACCGCCCTCGCCCCAGGTGCCATGCGCCTTGAACGGGCGGTCGAACTCGATGCGGAACCAGGTGGTGTACTGATGGCCGCCACAGAAACTCTTGGTGACCAGCTTGCCTTCAACCACACGGTCGCCGACCACATCGACCACGCTGCCGATCACCGAGTGGCGTTCGTTGGCCTGGCCGACGTTGACCAGCACGTGGCCCTCGCCGTTGCGCTGGCTGAAGGTGTAGCGCTCGGCCGCGGCACGGGTGCGCGCGGTCGCCTCGGCGTCGATGCCGCCGTAGCTGGTCAGCCGCACCTTGTAGTAGCCGGCCTGGCCGACCTCGCCGTCGTGGGTGTAGGACGCGGCATAGGCCTTGTGATCGAACTGCTTGGCGTTGCCGGTATCGAAATCGCCGCCTGGGCCGATCGAACCGGTCACTGGCAGCACCGACACCTGTCCACCCTGCTCCCAGCAGCCGGCGCCGGAAATGAACGAATGGCCGAAGCCACGGATCTTCTCGTCGTCGTAGCGCCAGCCCGAATAGTGGCTGCCGATCGGGCTGACCTGGATCAGGCCGAACGGCGCCGACGCGCCCGGGAACGTATTGCCATCGTCCTTGCTGCCGATGAAGGTATTGACCTCGCGTTCCAGCGCGGCCGGTGCGGCCTGCAGCAGCACCGGCACTGACGACAGCGCGAGCAGGCAGGCCAGGCGCACCAGCGGGCGCGAGGACAATGGGACGGCGGGAGCGGACGGCACTGGACGCATGTCGGGTTCCTGTAGTCGATGACGCGGAGGCAGACGGCCGGGGCCATCCGGCACCGTTCCGCTGAGCCCTGCCCTGACCTGCAGAGAGCTCCCCCTGGAATGACGCCCGACCCACCAGACCGTGAATTTAGATCGATTCAAGTAGAGCATGCAGGTTCAGCCGAATGCATTCTGCGGCGCAGCATGAGAGGGGTGTTCGGCAGGGCTGCGCCCTGCACCTGCCGAAGCCGAAGCCGAAGCAAAAGCCGGCTGTCCGTGGGATGGCGGGGTGGGTCCGGTTGCGGGGGACGCCGTAAATACGTCCATGTAGGCTCGGTCGCGCCATCCATGGCGCTCACGCCCCCGCAACCGGACCCACCCCGCCTTCGACAGATTTCCGCGATCTGTGAATCCACAGCATGCGTGGATGAATCTCTGTCAGATAACGAAATCAATTGGGGTCAGATCCGTTTTCCAAAGGAAAACGGATCTGACCCCACGACCCCATGTCGTTCCAGGATCAATCCAACCGTCACCTGGAAACTGTCGAAGGCGGGGCGGTGTCGGATTGCGGGGTGTCCGCGGCATGGATGCCGCGGCCAAGCCCCCATGGACGGGTTTACGGCGTCCCCGCAATCCGACACCACCCCGCCCAACCCACAGACAACCCAGAGCCGCTTTGGCTTTGGCTTTGGCTTTGGCTCTTGCCGGCCAGCGGCCGGCACTACCGCAGGTGCAGGGCGCCGCCCTGCCGGCCCACCCTTCCCTGCGCACGAAAACGATTTCACTGATTTCAGCAAACCGTCATCCCTTCGCCACGCCAGTACCATATTGCGGAGCAGCATGCGCCCAAGGGCGACCCATGCTAAAAATCGCCCGCCCATCGCTTAGATCGATCCAAGACGACGCTGCGATGGCCGGGAGTTGGGGGAGCAGCAACAGGACGTACCAGGCCACGCGCGCGGTGCTACTGCCACTGCATGGCGACAGCGACAAAGTCACTTCAAATTAGATCGATTCAAGTTGTCCGTGCCACGTCACCGGATCAATCCAGGAGAGAGGGAGAGATGGGAATGAAGCATTCAACACGCACGCATGGCCAGGACGCACTGGCGTTGGCCATCGCGCTGGCATTGGCCGCCGCCGTCATTCCGGCTGGCGCCGCCGCGCAGCAGGCCACGTCCACCGGCGCGCAGGATGCCACCACCCTGGACAGCGTCCAGGTCACCGGCTACCGCTACGCCATTGAAAAGAGCCTTGAGCAGAAGCGCGATGCCAACGCGGTGGTCGAAGTGATCACTGCCGAGGACGTCGGCAAGTTCCCCGACAAGAACGTCGCCGACGCGCTGCAGCGCGTGCCCGGCGTGGTCATCACCCGCAGCGGTGGCGAAGGCAAGAGTGTCAGCGTGCGCGGCCTTGCGCCAGACCTGACCCTGACCCAGTTGAATGGCAACTTCGTCGCCTCCTCGGAAACCAACAACGAAGCCACCCGTTCCTTCAACTACACCCTGCTGCCGTCGAACATGCTGTCCAGCGCCGAGCTGTTCAAGTCGCCGGAAGCGCGCATCGACGAAGGCGGCATCGGCGGCACGGTCATCCTGCATACCCGGCGCCCGCTCGACATGGAATCCAACTCCGGCTACGTGAACCTGGAGGGCACCACCTCCGACACCAGCCACGATGTCGATCCGCAGGTGTCGGCGCTGTACTCATGGCACAGCAAGGATGAGCGCTTCGGCGTGCTGGTCGGCGTGACCCAGCAGAACCGCACCACCCGCACCATGGAAGCCAGCACCGAGGACTACCAGTGGTACGGCAACGGCACCACTGCCCGCGATGCCAACGGCAATCTGCTGGAACAGGATGGCATTCACTACTGGTGGGGCCAGTCCGGCTTCAACAACCAGGCCGGCAAGAACTACAGCGAGTTCTTCATGCCGACCTCGGTGAACTTCGCAGTGAAGGAAGAGAAGCGCGAGCGCAAGGGCGGGCAGCTGACCTTCCAGTTCAAGCCGGTCGACAACGTCACGATGACGGCCAACTACTTCCGCTTCGAACTGCAGGGCGACTACACGCAGAACATGCTGAAGGTGCCGGAGTGGAACCTGGCCCGTTACAACCAGGACGGCAACTGGGCCGGCGGCCGCCTGCTCAACGGCCTGGACTTCGACCCAAGTGGCAGCATCGTTACTGGCGCGCAGTACCAGAAGCTGGCCGGAAAGACCTACTACTGCAGCGAGGATGAAGCGGCGGCCGCCGGCCTCAAGCCCGGCGGCTGGGGCCCGGACGACTGCACCATCCCCACTCCGCAGCTCACCGGCGGCTACAGCAAGGAGAAGGCGCTTTCGCAGACCGCCGACCTGACCATCGACTGGGACATCAGCCCGCTGTGGAAGGCCTCGTTCACCGGTGGCCGCACCTGGTCCGAAGGCGGCCCGTCGATGAACTTCCGCATGTCGGCCAAGCCGCGCCGCAAGGTCGGCAACCAGTGGCAGTCCGGCAACCAGTACACCGCGTGGGACCTCACCGGCACGCCGTCGGTGCAGTTCTCGCCGGACCTGCAGCAGCAGTTGATGGCTGGCGTCGCGGAAGTCGATACCGGCTCGACCGACTCGTCGTGGATGCAGACGGAGGTCAAGCAGAACTACTTCCAGGCAGACGTCACCAAACTGTTCGAGGCCGGCTGGCTGGACTCGATCCAGTTCGGTGCCAAGTACCGCGATGGCAAGGTCCACCGCAATACCGGCAACACCTACTGGGTATGCCCGGGCCTGGACCCCTCCGACTATGACAACAATCGCTACCAGGCCGGTTGCGATCCGACCGCAGGTGATGCGCAGCCGGGCTTCTTCCTGTCCAACCCGATCAGCAACATCACCGGCGCCTTCAACGCCAACGTGTTCCCGGGCATCAACTACCCGGCCTACATCGATTACCTGAACAAGACCTACGGCGGCTCGCACAATCGTACCGAGGAAGACTTCGTCTACGACGTCAACGAAAAGATCTACTCCGGATATTTCCAGGCCAACTTCCGCACCGAGCGCGTCCGCGGCAACATCGGCGTGCGCGTGGTGCGCACCAAGCAGTTCGCCCAGTCGAGCGATTCGGTCGAGCGCTTCAACGATTACTTCGTCGACAACGCCAGCGGCGCGCCGATGAGCTGCGATGATCCGGCCGCCGATCCGAACCTGCGCTGCCAGGGTGGCTTCGTCCGCCTCCCTGACCCCCAGGTACGCGACAAGGTGTACGCCCTGTCGTCGCTGGAAAAGACCTATACCGACGTGCTGCCCAGCTTCAACATCGCCTGGGACATCACCGACAACCTGGTGCTGCGCGGCGCGGCATCGAAGGTGGTCGCACGCCCGAGCTACACCAGCATCGCCTACCCCGGCGGCCTGCGTTACATCAGCGAGGAGTACGCCAACGACCGCCGTGTCACCGGCGGCACCGACACGCCCGGCTGGTACGGCTCGGGCAGCAACAAGGCGCTGGAGCCGTTCAAGGCGGTCCAGTTCGACCTTGGCCTGGAGTGGTACTTCAAGCCGGGCGCGGTCGCAGGTGTTTCGCTGTTCCGCAAGAACGTGGACAACTTCACCGTGCCGGTGGTGCGCGACCAGCAGATGAATGTCGGCGGGCAGTCGGTGACCGTGCAGAAGTACGAGACCCAGGCCAACGGCCGCGATGGCGTGTCGCAGGGTGTGGAACTGTATGGCCAGTACACGTTCGACTTCGGTCTGGGTGTGCAGGCCAACTACACCTACAACGACACCAACCTGGCCTCGATCGTGCTGGACGGCGAGGAAATCGGCTCATCGCCTCTGGTCGGCAGTGCCAAGAACCAGGCCAATGTGACCGTGTTCTACGAGAACGACAAATTCCTGGCACGTGCTTCGTACAACCGGCGTGGTGAAGTGGTCGGTGGCCTGAACAATGGCATGACCACCTACACCAAGCCGTACAGCCAGCTTGACCTGAACGTGGCCTACAACCTCACCCCGGACTGGACGGTAACGGCTGCCGTGCTGAACGCCACCAAGTCCGAGCTTCGCAGCTACATCGGCAACGACAGCCAGGCCCGCCTGCTGTCCAACCTGTACGCCGGCCGCCAGCTGTATTTCGGCGTGAACTGGAAGTTCTGAGCCTGTACCGGGTTGCCCGGGCCCGCCCCGGCGCAACCCACGCCCCGCCCCGGCGGGGACGTTCCTCCACGGCAGCCGCGCTGGTACAGGTGGCTGCCGTTTTCATTGGTGCGTGTTCATTGGTGCGTTTTCGTTGGTGCGTTGCCATTCAGTCCAGCGCTTGACCCTGCCATCGTTGGAAGGTGCACACTGGTCCCATCCCAAGAGCACCGAAGGAGCTACAGATGAAATTCCATGTCGACGGCATGACCTGCGGCGGCTGCGCACGCAGCGTGACCCGCGCGATCCAGCAGATCGATCCGAACGCCAGCGTGGTGGCCGATCCGCCGACCGGCCTGGTCAAGGTGCAGACCACCGCCTCGCAGGAACAGGTGTTCGCCGCGGTGAACGATGCCGGTTTCCCGCCGCGCACCGCCTGATTCCCTGCCCTGCGTCCACAACCAAGCCCGCCCCGTGCGCTGTCACAGGGCGGGCTTTTCAGTGCGTGCGATATCGATTCAATGCTTCTGCGCGCGCCGCCGCACCGCGCCGGTCTTCGCGGCAACGACCGGCACCGGAGCCTCATCGCCTTCGCCCAACCGCTCCAGGATCGGGCATTCCGGGCGCTCATCGCCCGCGCAGCAGCTGATCAGCGATTTCAACGTGTCGGCCATCTGCCGCATCTGCTCGATGCGCTGTTCCAGATCGGCGATGTGCTGTTCGGCCAGGTGCTTGACGTCGGCGCTGTGGCGCGAGGTGTCGTTCCACAGGCCCAGCAGATCGGTGATCTCGGCGACCTGGAAGCCGAGATCGCGCGCGCGACGGATGAAGCGCAGGCGGTGGATGTCCGCCTGCGAGTACGCCCGGTAGCCCGACTCGGTGCGATCAGCCGCAGGAATCAGGCCGATCTGTTCGTAGTAGCGGATCATCTTCGCCGACACGCTGGAGGCCTTGGCGGCTTCACCGATGTTCATGCGGTTCTCCTTCAATGGGTCGCGGAGGGGGCTTCCGCCATCGGCGGCTGGAAGCGGCGCAGGCGCAGCGCGTTGCCCAGCACGAACACGCTGGACAGCGCCATCGCACCGGCAGCGAATACCGGCGACAACAGCACGCCCCAGGCCGGGTACAGCACGCCGGCCGCTACCGGAATCAACGCGGTGTTGTAGGCGAAGGCCCAGAACAGGTTCTGCCGGATGTTGCCCAGCGTTGCCTTCGACAGCGCGATGGCATTCGGCACGCCCTGCAGGTTGCCCGACATCAGCACCACATCGGCCGACTCCACCGCGATATCGGTGCCGGTGCCGATGGCCAGGCCGACATCGGCCTCGGCCAGTGCCGGCGCATCGTTGATGCCGTCACCAGCGAAGGCGACGTGGCCGTGCGTGGCCTTCAGGCGGCGCACCGCTTCGACCTTGCCTTCCGGCAGCACCTCGGCCACGACCTCATCAATGCCGAGCTGGCGTGCGATCGCCTGCGCGGTGCCGGCATTGTCACCGGTGATCATCGCCACTTTCAGGCCCAGCTGATGCAGTGCGGCGATCGCCGCCGGCGTGCTCGGCTTGATCGGGTCGGATACCGCGATGATCGCGGCCAGGCGTCCATCGATGGCCGCGTACATCGGCGACTTGCCCTGCGTGCCAAGTTCGGCCGCAAGCGCCGCAAACGCGGTGATATCCACGCCCAGATCACGCATGAAGCGATCGGCACCGACCTCCACGCGTGCACCCTCGACACTGGCGCGCACGCCCATGCCGGTGACCGATTCGAAGTCGGCCATGGCCGGCAACACGATGCCCTGCCCGGTCGCAGCATCAACAATCGCGCGGGCGATCGGATGCTCCGAGCGCGATTCCACCGCGGCAACTGCCGCCAGCACCGTGTTGCGATCAAAGCCGGCAGCAATCTCCAGATCGGTCAGGCGCGGGCGCCCTTCGGTCAGCGTGCCGGTCTTGTCCACCGCCACCACCTGCGCGTCCTTCAACAACTGCAGCGCTTCGCCCTTGCGGAACAACACACCCATCTCCGCGCCGCGACCGGTACCGACCATGATCGAGGTCGGCGTGGCCAGGCCCATCGCGCAGGGGCAGGCAATGATCAGCACCGCCACCGCATTGACCAGCGCAAAGCTCAGCGCCGGCGAAGGCCCGAAGATCAACCAGACCGCGAAGGTTGCCAATGCAGCAAGCATCACCGCCGGGACGAACCACAGCGTGACCTTGTCGACCACCGCCTGGATCGGCAGCTTCGAGCCCTGCGCCTGTTCGACCATGCGGATGATCTGCGCCAGCATGGTCTGCGCCCCCACCGCCGTCGCGCGCACGGTCAGCGCGCCCTTCTGGTTGACCGTGCCGCCGACCACGCTGCTGCCCGGCTGCTTCTCCACCGGAATCGGTTCGCCGCTGATCATCGACTCGTCGATGTAGCTGCGACCTTCGACCACCTCGCCATCGACCGGCACGCGCTCGCCCGGACGCACTTCCACCACGTCGCCGCTCAGCACGTCATTGACCGGAACATCAATGCTGCGGCCGTCACGGACCACGTGGGCAACCTTGGCCTGCAGGTTGACCAGGCGCTTGATCGCCTCGGAGGTACGGCCCTTGGCCCGGGCTTCAAGGAAGCGGCCGAGCAGGATCAGCGCGACGATCACCGCCGCGGCTTCGTAGTAGACGTTCACTGTGCCCGCCGGCAACAGCTTCGGCAGGAATGTCGCCACCACCGAGTAACCGAAGGCCGCGGCGGTACCCACCGCCACCAGCGAGTTCATGTCCGGCGCACGCCGCAGCAATGCGGGCACGCCCTTCTGGTAGAAACGGCGGCCCGGGATGGCCAGCACCAGCGCGGTCAGCACGAACTGCAGGTACCAGCTGGCCTGCATGCCGAAGGTGGACATCACCCATTCGTGCATGCCGGGAATCAGGTGCGAGCCCATCTCCAGCACGAACACCGGCAGTGCCAGCGCGGTGGCCACGATCAGGTCGCGCTTCAGCTCGGCGCGCTCGGCATCTTTTTTTTCCGCGGCCTCGTCATCGGACTGCACACCCGCCTCGATCACGCGCGCGTCATAGCCGGCCTTGTCGATGGCGGCGACCAGCGCTGCAGCATCGGCCACGCCACGCACCGTGGCGCGCTCGGTGGCCAGGTTGACGCTGGCCTGGCTGACGCCTGGCACCGCCAGCAGCGCGCGCTCCACGCGACCAACGCAGGACGCGCAGGTCATGCCTTCCACTGCCAGCTCGATGGTGGCGGCGGGCACGTCGTAGCCCACCCGCTCCACCGCCTGGATCAGCGCGGCGCGATCGACCGGACCGGACGCACGGATGTCCGCCCGTTCGGTGGCCAGGTTGACCGAAACACTGCCCACGCCCTCGACCTTGGACAGCGCCGCTTCGACACGGCCGACGCAGCTGGCGCAGGTCATGCCCTCGATGGGCAGGCTGATGGTGGAGGGGCTGGCGGGGATTGCGGCGGCGCGGGGCGTGTTCATGATCGGATTCCCGGGGATTCCTTCTGGATGCGGACAGGCTAAACCTTGCCATCGTGGGAAGGTCAAATCCAGCCACCCCGGGGTTCATGAAAGGGTTCATCCACGCATGGCGTGGATCTACCGGGCGGACGGGGGCGCCTTGCGGATCAAGGCCCGACGCCCCCGCTGTCCGCCTCAGAAGGTGAACACATACTCCAGCGCGAATTCGCGGCCGACCGCGCCGAGCAGGCGGGTCGGGGCGAAGTCGTAGTCCAGCTTGTACGGGTCCTTGTGGTTCCAGCTGGCCGAATTGAACACGTTGTTGACGTAGACATTGACCTTGGCGTGCTCGGTCACCTGGTAGCCCACGTTGAAGTTCCAGGTGATGAACGGCCCGACGCGGCCAAAGTAACGCGAGGTCTGCTGGCCGGCGTTGGGGTTCGGGTTCACCGAACCATCCGGCAGCCGTGCCGGCTCCAGGCAATTCAGTGATGGGCTGTCACTGGGCACGTAGCCATCGGCGAACGGCAGGCAGCCACCGGGGTTGTCCAGGCGGTCGGTACCCCAGTGGTAGCGCACGCCCGGCACCGAACCAATGCGGTCGGCATAGACGTTGGCATTCCAGTTGCCGCGTTGCCAGGCCAGGCTTGCGCGCAGCTTGCTGCGCAGGTCGCGGTCGCGTCGTTCCGGGTTCGGGTCGGCGGCGTAGCGCTGTTCCTTGGTCGAGATCTGGTTGGTGTAGTTCACCCCCAGCTGGAAGCTGCCCCACTGCGCGGTCTCCAGCCGGTAGCGTGCGGTCAGGTCGATACCGCGCACTTCGCGGCTGGCCAGGTTGAACGGGCCGCGCTCGATCGACACCAGTCGACCGTTGCTGTCACGGTTCACGCGGGCCAGGATGCCGGCGCAGTACTCGCCGCCAGCCGGATTGGCCCACGGCGTGCCGTCCATGTTCTTGCCGGTCAGGCAGCCCGCTTCGCTGGCCAGCACCTCGTCGGCGCCGACGTCGACGATCATGTCTTCCAGCTTGATCGCCCAGTAGTCCGCGCTGACCGACAGGTTCGGCATCACGTCCCAGACGAAACCCACCGTCCACGAATCACCGGTCTCCGAACGCAGCAACGGCGTGCCACGCCGGTTCACGTCGAACGTGTACCAGACATCGGTGTTGCCCACGCCACAGTTGTTGACCAGGTAGGCACCACTCTGGATGCAGCGCAGGCGGTCATAGGTCTGTACTTCCGAACTGCTCGGCTGGCCCAGCAGGTAGTGCATGTCCGGTGCATGGAAGCTGGTGGCATAGGAGCCACGCACCAGCAGCGACTCCACCGGGCGCCATTCCAGGCCGACGTTCCAGGTGGTTTCCTTCTGGCTGCCGATGTCCAGCGCTTCGCTGCTGTCGTCGGCCTTGTAATTGCCATAGCGGTCATAGCGCGCGGCCGCGGTGGCGGTCACGCTCTCCAGTAGCGGAATCTTGAACTCGACGCCGGCCGAATAGCGGGTGCGCTCGCCGCCACCCCGATCGACGTTCTGCAGGTCGAAGTCGATGCCGGCGCGTGGGTCGGGGCTGAGGTGATAGCCCTGCTGCGCAACCTCGGCCACGGCGGCGAACGAGATCGGGCCGGCCCAGCCCTGGAACAGCTCGCCGGTGATATCCGCCGACGCCTGGTTGACCCACGACGCCGCGCGGTTCTTCGCGACGGTGCCCATCTGCCAATACTGGTCCGGCGTCAGCGGGTTCCACCAGCGCGATTCGTTCAACGCGTAGATCGCCTCGCCGTCAGCGGTGGTGCCCAGCTTCGGGCCGAGGAAATAGTCGTACGACTTCTGCTTGTCGACCACGTTCTGCCGCTCTTCCACGCGGTAGTAGGAACGCCCCACCGTGGCGCTCCAGTCGAAGCGGTCGGCCAGGCGCCCGCGCAGGCCGGCGCTCCAGTCCCAGGACAGTTCACGGTTGGTATTGCGCAGCGTATCCAGGCCACCCACCTCGTTCGGGGTGAACTGGCGCACGCCCAGGATCGGCCGGTTGCGGTTGGCATCCCAGTAGTAGCCGTTGTCATCGTCGATCAGCGACACGCCGGGCGGATTGGTGCCCCAGATCGCCTCGGAGCGGTACACCGCCAGGTTGGTCCAGGCCTGCAGGTCGTTGCTGAAGTCGAAGGTGGCGTACAGGTTGCCGGACACGTTCTCGGAACCTCCGGTGAGCAGCCAGTTGGCGTAGTCGGCGCTCATGCCGCACAGGCGGCCGGTGTTGCTGATGGTGTTGGCGGCGTAGTTGTAGACCAGCCGATCGGCGGTGTAGTACTCGCCGTTGAACTTCTCGCAGGTGCCCGCAGGTGGCGCCAGGCGCTGGCCGGTGGTCGGATCGATCAGCGCCAGGCCGGCGGTGGGACGGAACCCGACCTTGCGTTGTTCCATGTTCCAGGACGGGTACGGCGCATCATCGGCATCGTCCATCTGCGGGCGGTCACGGCCGAACAATGGATCGCGCTTGGTGTACTGCAGCGCGTAGGTCACGCTCCAGTTGTCGCCGGTCTTGCCGCCGGCCCAGGACAGATCCCAGGTATCGCGACCGCCTTCGGTGGAGGTGCCCCCACGCACGCGCACTTCGTCGCCGTCGTAGTTGGTCTTCAGGATGACGTTGACCACGCCCGCGATCGCATCCGAGCCATAGATGGCCGAGGCGCCACCGGTCAGCACTTCGATGCGTTCGACCGCCGCGGCCGGAATGTTGCCGTAGTTGGAGAAGTTGGTTTCGCCACCGTAGGGCAGCGGGTAGTCCGCTACGCGGCGCCCGTTGACCAGCAGCAGCGAACGGTTCGGGCCCATCCCGCGCAGGTTCAGGCCGCTGGCATTGGGCGTATGCGAGCCCCACTGCGAGGCGGCTTCAACGGTGCCGGTGGCTTCGGTTAGGGTCTTCAGCGCGTCGTACACGCTGACAAAGCCTTCCTTCTGGATCTGCGCGGCGGTGATCACGTTGACCGGCGCCGGGCCTTCGACGCTGGCGCGCTTGATGCGCGAGCCGGTGACGGTGACCGCGTCGAGATCCTTGGTGGACGAACTGGCGGTTTCCTGCGCACTGGCCGCCAGGGGCAACAGGGCCAGGACCAGGGCCTGGGACAGCAGGTGACGACGCTTGCGGACGATCTGAGCCATGGGTGGTTGCTCTTCGAAAGTGTGGACGCACGGACGGGTGGTGGCGCGGCACTACGGCTGATCCGGGCACCTGGATCGGTTCAAGACCGTCCCGACGCCCTCCCCTGTGGATCGATCCAAACTAAAGCACAGCTGAACCACGCCCGGCATGCGGCGGCGCAGCAACGTCCGGCGGAATGCCGCTATCGGCTGCCGGTATCCAGAACAATCAAAGGGTTGCGAAACATCGCTGAGAGAACAGCGCACGAAGTGATGACACGATTGCGACAGACGCGCGCGGAACGGTTTTGTCCGTGGCCGGTCCGCGTACCGGGTCGGATCCCTTCGCAGAAGGGCTCTGACCCCGGGCTTGCGGTCAGGCGTCCATCGCCTGCCGCAGCGCGGCCACGGTCGCGGTGGCGGTCTGGTTCCAGTCCGGGTCCAGGCCGCGCAGCGCCGGGTTCTGGAACTGCATCGCCGAGCGGCGCAGGCCCTTGGCCGAGGCGTGCAGCTCGGTACAGCCGCTCCGTCGTGCGACGGCGGCGATATTGGCCGGGCCCAGCCCCGCGCCGGCCATCACCGCGATACGCCCCGCCGCCTGGCTGACCAGGCCTGCCAGCACATCGGCACCCGCCTCGGCACTGACCTGACCGCCCGAGGTCAGCACGCGCTGGCAACCCAGCCCGATCACCTGCTCCAGCGCGGCCGGCAGATCGCGGGCGGCATCGAAGGCGCGATGGAAGGTCACCTGCAGCGGCCCGGCAGCCTGCACCAGTTCACGGCACAACGGCACGTCGATGCCGCCCTGCACATCCAGCGCACCGATCACCACGCCATCGCAGCCCAGCGCGCGGCACTGCGCGATGTCACGCAGCATCAGTTCGGTTTCCAGCGCGTCGTAGTGGAAGTCGCCCGGGCGGGGCCGCACCAGCACGAACAGCGGAATCGACAGGCGTTCGCGGGCCATCGCGATGCTGGCGAAGGACGGCGTGGTGCCGCCCTCGGCCAGGTTGTCGAACAGCTCGATACGATCGGCGCCGCCGGCCTGTGCGGCCAGCGCCGACGCCAGCGAATTGCTGGCGATCTCCAGGGTGAGCCGCGTGCTCACGTCTGGGTGCTCGTGTAGATCGATGGCGAGTCGCGCAGGTCATCCTGGCGCTGCCCATCGCAGACCGCGTAGACAAAGCCGCGATGCAGCGCGTAAGCGCCGACCTCGCCCTGCTTGTTCATGGCCAGGAAGCAGACCTGCAGTGTCTTGCTCGCTTCCGGGCGCTTGCGCACCACGCGGTCGATCGCTTCGCGGCAGGCCTGCGCCGGCGAGCGCCCCTGGCGCATCAGCTCGACCACCAGGAACGAGGCGGCGTTGCGGATCATCTCTTCACCCACGCCCGAAGCAGTGGCCGCGCCCACGTCGTTGTCGACATACAGGCCGGCACCGATGATCGGGCTGTCGCCGACCCGGCCGTGCAGCTTCCAGGCCATGCCGCTGGTGGTGCAGGCACCTGCAAGGTGGCCCTTGGCATCCAGTGCCAGCATGCCGATGGTGTCGTGGTTGTCGCTGTTGCCGGGAATACCGCGGCGCTCGGCATTGATCTGCGGCTGGTACTTCTCGGTCTTCAGCCACTCGCGCCAGGCCGCTTCGGCCTGCGGCGTCAGCAGGTGCCTGCGCTCGAAACCCTGCTGCACCGCGAACTGCTGCGCGCCCTCGCCCACCAGCAGCACGTGCGGGCTGTTCTCCATCACTTTGCGCGCCACCGAGACCGGATGCAGGATGTCGACCAGCGCCGCCACCGCACCACAACGGCCATCGCCGTCCATGATGCTCGCGTCCAGGCTCAGCACGCCGTCGCGATCCGGGTTGCCGCAATGGCCGACGGTGGGGTTGCACAGCTCGCTCTCGGCCCAGCGTGCACCCGCCTCCACCGCATCCAGCGCGCTGCCACCCTGCGCCAGCACCTTCCATGCGGCCTGGTTGGCCGGTACGCCGAAGTCCCAGGTGGAGACCACCCTGGCCCCCCCCTGCGTGCGCGCCTGCACGCCCGGCAATGCCGCCATGCCTGCGGCCAGTGCACCGGCCTGCAGGAACTGCCTGCGATCCACCATCTTCCCCTCCCAGTCTGCAATGCACGGCCGGCCCGATGCCGGCCGAGCCGATCAGTCGTGCGTGGGCTGCCGTGCGGCGTGCCAGACCGCTGCGCCGAGCACGCCCAGCTGGCCATGCTCCACGCGCCACACCGGCACCTGGCGCAGCACCTCGGTCAGCACGCCCTTGTTGAGGAAGCGCTCACGGAAGCGGCCATCGGCCAGGAAATCCTGCACATGCGCGGAAATGCCACCGGCCAGGTACACCGAGCGCGCGCCGACGGCGATCGCCGCGTCGCCGGCCAGGCTGCCCAGCCAGGCACAGAACACCTGCAACGTTTCCACCGCCAGTGCATCCTCGCCGCCACGCGCGGCGCCGATCAGCGCCTCGGTGCTGGTCCACACCGGGGTGACGCCGCGCAGTTCGCACAGGCACGGATACAGGTTCATCAGGCCACTGCCGGACAGCACCCGCTCGTTGTCCACGTGCGGCCAGCGCTGCAGCAGCTTGCCCAGCACCTGCAGTTCCAGCGCGTTGCCGGCGCCGAGCGCCGCATGGCCGATCTCGCTGGCCAGCACCGGACGCTCGCCATCGGCGAAACGCAGCGCGGCACCCAGGCCGGTACCGGCGCCCAGCACCAGCGCCGGGAACGCCTGCGCCGGATCGGCGTCGCCGTTCAGTGGCACCAGGGTTTCCGGCTGCAGGTACGGGATGGCCAGCGCCACCGCTTCGAAATCGTTGATCAGCTGCAGCTCGTGCAGCCCGGACTGCGCGCGGGTGGCCGACAGCGAAACCGTCCACGGCAGGTTCGAATTGATCAGCACATCGCCATCGAGCAGACCGGCGATGGCGACCACCGCGGTCTGCACCGGTTGGCCGAGGCCGGCGGTGAAATCGGCCAGGATCGCGGCCAGGCTGGGGTGCTCTGCGCAGGCATAGGTGCGATGGCTGCCCAGCAGCGGCGCCTGGCCGGGTTGGGTCTCAGCCAAGGCCAGGCGGGCGAAGGTGCCGCCGACATCGGCAACGACCAGATGGCGCGGAAGACCGCCGCGGGCGGAGTCGGAGGAAACCGGGGACGCTGCTGCGATGGTCACGCTGGCCTGCTTGGATCGATTGAATCGCCCCGATTCTCAGGCATCGGGGCGGCTTTGCCTAGCGCGCCGATGGTTCAGGTTGGCCTACATGCCTTCCTGTTCGGCCACCTGCACGCCATCCACCAGCACGCGCAGGCGCTGCGGGCGGAAGCCGGCGAACAACAGCGGCCGGGTGCGCTCGACCAGCACTTCGTGGCCGGCGATGTGACGCAGCCACGACTGTACCAGCGAGAACGAGAAGTGGGTGCCCGGATGCAGCGGGTGCTGCACCCAGACCTTCTCGGTGGCGCTCTGCAGCAGCATCGCGCCGGTGAACCAGTGGCGGCTGAGGGTCACCGGCGTGGTGCCGGCCATGAAGCGGATATCCATGCGGGGTCCTTTCGCTGGAGCGCTGGTGCGCGGGGTCAGGGCTGGGCAGTCTGCAGGCTGTAGCTGGTGGTGGCGGTGAACACTGCACCATCAGGCTGGGTGGAGCGTACTTCGACCTTGTGGCTGCCTGTTGCCAGGTCGGTCGGCAGCGCGCCCCGCCACAGGTGCGGCGACGCGGTGGCCTCCGGCGAACGGTCGTAGCCGCGCAGGCTGTTGGCCAGATCATCGGCCACGTTCTCCACCATCAGGCGCGGATCGGGCTGGCTGACCTGCTTCATCGGCTGCCAGGCGCCGCCATCGACGCGGTACTCGACCACGCTGGCGTCCTCACCCATGTAGACGTTGGCGTAGACACCCCACGCCGGATAGGCGCCCTGGCGCAGTACCTTCGGCGCGTGCAGGCCGATCTGCTCGCTGGCCGGCTTGCCGGCCACGCGGTACTGCAGGCGATAGCTGCCGTTGCCGGCCACGTCGAGCAATGCATAGCCCTTCGGCGTGCCATCGCTCATGGTGCTGTCCGGCACGCCAGCGGCGTTCTTGACGCCCGACCAGAACGCACCGCAGTTGGCACCGACGTTGTATTCGTGCAGCGGCTTGTCGCCGTTCCAACCCTCGGCCTTGCCGTGGTAGACGTGCTGCTGGGTGTGGCTGTGACCGCTGAGCACCAGCACGTTGCGGAAGTCCTTCAGCAGGTCGAACAGGCGCTGGCGGTCGGCGTGGCGGAAGGTCTCGCGCCCCGGCGCGGCGTCGAACAGCGGGATGTGCATGCCCAGCACCAGCAGGCGGTCCTTGTGCAGGCCTTTCAGGTAGCTGGCGAGGAAAGCGAACTGGTCTTCGCGCAGGCCACCGACGTACTTCGGCTTGGCCTTGGGGTCATACACCACGTCGTCCAGGAACACGAAACTGGCGCCACCCTCCTCCACCGCGTAGGTGTCCGGGCCGTAGATGTTGCGCCAGCTGTCCAGCGAATGCTCATCGCTGGCGGCATCGAAGTCGAGGTCGTGGTTGCCCGGCACGTGGAACCACGGCACGCCAAGCTGGGTAGTGACCTTGTTGATCTCCGGGTACAGGGCCAGGTCGTCGTTGACGATGTCGCCCAGGGTGGTGCCCATGCGCGCCTTGGTCTGGCCGACCAGCGGCGCCACGATCGACTGCTGGTAGTAGCCGATGTCCTTCAGGCTGGCGGTCTGCGAATCGGTGAACACCAGCATCTGGAAACCACGGCGGCTGTCATGGCGATCCGACTGCAGGGCGAAATCCCAGTTGCGGGTGACGTCGCTGGTCGCGGCGATGCCACCATACTTCAGTGCCGGTGAACCGTTCGGGCGGTAGTGGCGCCAGAACGAAGGCAGGCCATCGGCCGCCTTCGGGAACGAATACGCATCGGGCTTGATCACGAATACGGTCTGGCCGTCGCGCACCGGCAGGCTGTAGCTGCCGTCGGCGGCCGTCTTGACGATGGTCTCGCCGTTGGAAACCTGCACCCCGGCCAGCCCCGGATCGGTCGCACCGCGCCCGGGCCGGCCGTCGCGCTCCAGGTAGACCTTGCCGCTGACCACGGTATCCGCGGCCCAGGCCGGCGAGGTCAGCAACAGGCAGCACAGCCAGGCGGCAGGCAGTTTCATGGGCGGTCCGGGAAAGAAGAAGACCCCCTATTGTAGAGCCGAGCCATGCTCGGCTGCATTGCAGAGGTGGGTGCGGACCGTTGGTCCGCACGCCTTCCTCAACGATGACGCTTTTCCAGCACCGCCCGCGCATCATCCAGCGACAGCCCGCGCGCGCGCAGCAGCACCAGCAGGTGGTACAGCAGGTCCGAAGCCTCGCCGAGCAGCGCCTCATCATCCTGCGCCACGGCGGCCAATGCGGTCTCCACGCCCTCCTCGCCCACCTTCTGCGCGATGCGGCGGATGCCGCCCTCGAACAGGCTGGTGGTGTAGCTGCCCGGCGGGCGCTGCGCCTCGCGCATCGCCACCAGTTGGCCCAGCCCGCCCAGGAAGTCCTTCGGCGCCTGGTCGAAACAGCTCTCGGCCCCGGTGTGGCAGGTTGGCCCTGCCGGGCGTGCCATCACCAGCAGCGTATCGGCATCGCAGTCGACACGGATCGACTGCACCACCAGCACGTTGCCGGACTGCTCGCCCTTGGTCCACAACCGCTGCTTGCTGCGGCTGAAGAAGGTCATGTGGCCGATGGCCAGCGTGGCGGCCAGCGATTCGGCGCTGACATAGCCCAGCATCAGCACCTGCAGGGTATCGGCATCCTGCACCACGGCCGGCAGCAGGCCGTCGCCCTTGCCCCAGTCCAGCGCCTGCAGCGCATCCAGCGATGGCCTCACTTCAATAGACATCCCGCACCTCGATCTGCTGTCCGCGCAGGTAGCGCTTCAATTCCGGAATGGCGATCGCGCCGCTGTGGAACACGCTGGCCGCCAACGCGCCGTCGACGTCGGCCTGGTCGAAGGCCTCGGCGAAGTGTTCCATTGCACCGGCACCGCCCGAGGCGATCAGCGGCACGTGGCACAGGGCCCGCGCCTGCTGCAGCTGCACGACATCGTAGCCACGGCGCACGCCGTCGCTGTCCATGCAGTTCAGCACGATCTCGCCAGCGCCACGCCGTTGTGCTTCGACGATCCAGTCCAGGGTCCGCAGCGGTACCGCCTGGGTCTTGTCCGGGTCGCCACTGAAACGGCGTACCCGCCACTGGCCGTCCGCTTCGCGTACCGAGTCCACACCGACCACCACGCACTGCACGCCGAACTCATCTGCCAGCTCGGTGATCAGCTCCGGGCGGCCCAGCGCAGGCGAGTTGATCGACACCTTGTCGGCACCGGCGAACAGCACGCGGCGCGCGGTTTCCACGCTGTCGATGCCACCTGCCACGCAGAACGGAATATCGATCAGGCGTGCGATGCGCTCGATCCAGGCCACGTCCACCGAACGTGCCTCAGGGCTGGCGCCGATGTCATAGAACACCAGCTCGTCGGCACCCTGGTCGCGGTAGCGCTGCGCCAGCTCCGCGATGTCGCCCATATCGACGTGATCGCGGAAGCGCACGCCCTTGACCACGCGGCCATCGCGCACGTCCAGGCACGGGATGATGCGGCGGCTCAACATGCCAGCGCCTCGCTCAGGTCCATGCGCTGCTCCAGCAGGGCCTTGCCGAGGATGGCACCGCCGCAGCCGGCAGCACGCGCCTCGGCCACATCGGCCACGTCACGGATGCCACCGGAGGCCTGCACCGCCACGCCCGGCAGCAGCGCCGACAGGTGCTGGTAGAGGCTGATGTTGGGCCCGGCCAGCATGCCGTCGCGGGCGATGTCGGTGCACAAGAGGTGGCGCATGCCGGCACGCGCATAACGCTGGGCCAGGTCATCCAGGGTCACGCCGGCATTCTCGGTCCAGCCGTGCACCGGCAGCTGCCATTGGCCCTGGGCATCCTGGCGGGCATCCAGCGCGATGGTGATGCGCTCGGCGCCGAACTCTTCCAGCCAGCCGACCACTTCGTCGGGGCGACGCACCGCCAGCGAGCCGACCACCACGCGGCCGGCGCCGGCATCGAGGATGCGCGCCACGTCGTCGCGGCCGCGCACGCCACCGCCGGTCTGCACCTGCAGCGGCGTCTGCGCACGGATCGACGCCAGCAGCGGCGCAAGGGTATAGCCACCGGCACGCGCAGCGTCCAGGTCGACCAGATGCATCCATTGCGCGCCCTGCGCGGCGAAGGCCTGTGCGCGCGGCAGCGGATCGTCGCCATACGAGGTTTCCTGCGCGTAGTCGCCCTGGCGCAGCCGCACCACGCGGCCGTCGCGGATATCCAGCGCGGGATAGACGATGAAACTCATGCAGCAGTGCCCTCGAGGAAGTTGCGCAGCATCAGCGAGCCGGTCTCGCCGGAGCGCTCGGGATGGAACTGTGCGCCGTAGTAGCGCCCCTGCTCCACCACGGCGGTGAACAGGCCACCGTGGTCGCAGGCAGCGACGGTGTGGGTATTGAGCGGCGCCGCGTAGCTGTGCACGAAGTAGGCGCTGGCGCGCTCCGGCACACCGCGCAGCAGCAGCGATTCGCGCAGCGGGAGCAGGCGGTTCCAGCCCATGTGCGGCACGCGGATGCCGCAGGCCGGCACCAGCTTGCGCACGACGCCGGGAATCAAGCCCAGTGTCTCGACGCCGGCCTCCTCGGACCGCTCGAACAGCAGCTGCATGCCCAGGCAGATGCCCATCAGCGGCACTTCCAGTCGTTGCAGCGGCTCCACCAGGCCCTGCGCGTGCAGGCGCTGCATGCCGGGACCGGCGGCGCCGACGCCGGGCAGGATCACCCGCTGCGCACCGACCAGACCGTCGGCATCGCGCACCAGCCGCACCGTCGCGCCCAGGCGCTCCAATGCGTAGCGCACCGAGCCCAGGTTGGCACCACCGGCATCGATCAGCGCGACGTCGCTCACAACGCCCCCTTGGTACTCGGCAGTGCCGTGCCCTGGCGGGCCAATGCCGGGCGCAGTGCGCGCGCCAGTGCCTTGAAGCAGGCCTCAACCTTGTGGTGATCGTTGTCGCCCCGTACCTGCAGGTTGAGGTTCAAACCGCTGGCATCGCACAGCGAACGGAAGAAGTGCGGCACCAGCTCGGTCGGCATGTCACCCACCCGCTCGCGCTTGAACTCGCCCTCGAACACGAAATAGGGGCGGCCGCTGAAGTCCAGCGCAGCGCTGGCCAGGGTCTCGTCCATCGGCAGGGTGAAGCCGTAGCGGCCGATGCCGCGCTTGTCGCCCAGCGCCTCGCGCAGGGCCTGACCCAGCGCCAGCCCGGTGTCCTCGATGGTGTGGTGCTCGTCGATGTGCAGGTCGCCCTCGGCCTGGATGTCCAGCGCGAAGCCACCGTGCTTGCCGATCTGCTCCAGCATGTGGTCGAAGAACGGAAGGCCGGTGGAGATGCGTGCATCGCCCGCGCGATCCAGGTCCAGTTCGACGCGGATCTTCGTTTCCTTGGTGTTGCGCTGGACGACGGCAGTACGCGGCGCATCGGCCAGCGCATGGGCGATGCCCGGCCAGTCCCACTCGCCACCGAACTGTTCGGTGTGCAGCTGGAAGCCACGGATGTTGAGGTTGTCGGCGAACTGCAGGTCGGTGATGCGGTCGCCGACCATGCCCGAGCGCGCCCAGTCGATGCTGCGGTCCTGCAGGTAGGCGGTCATCAGGCCGATGCCCGGCTTGCGGGTCGGCGCGTTGTCCTGCGGCCAGCTGCAGTCGATCAGCACGTCACGGAAGGTGATGCCCTGGCTCTCGAAGATCTGCAGCATCAGGTCGTTGGGGCCATCGAAGCTGGCACGCGGGTAGCTGTCACTGCCGAGGCCATCCTGGTTGGTGACGATCACGAACTGGTAGCCGGCATCACGCAGCTTCAGCAGCGCCGGGATCACCTGCGGCACGAAGCGCAGCTTCTCGTAGGCGTCGATCTGGAAATCGGACGGCTCCTCGATGAGGGTGCCGTCGCGGTCGATGAACAGGATCGGGGTCATGCTGCGGCCCTCCGCGCCGACAGGGCCACAAGCACGCGGTCATTCTCTTCGGGGCTGCCGATGCTGATGCGCAGCGCATCACCCAGCTGCGGCGCGGCGCGCTGGTCGCGCACCACCACGCCCGCAGCCAGCAGCGTATCGAACGCGGCCTGGGCATCGGCGAAGCGGACCAGCAGGTAGTTGCCGGACGAGCGGTACACGCGGCGAACGCCGGGCAGGCCCGGCAGCGCCGCGAACAGGCGTTCGCGCTCGGCGATGACCGTGGCCACGCGCTCGGCGGTGCGTGCCAGCGTGGCCGGCTGCAGTGCCTGCACGGCCAGGTCCGCGCACGGCGTCGGCACCGGGTACGGCGCCTGGCAGCGACGCAGCACGGCAATCAGCTCCGGGGCAGCGATCAGGGTGCCAACGCGGGCGGCCGCGAGCGCGTGCGCCTTCGACAGCGTGCGCAGCACCGCCAGGTTGGCGTGCGCGGCCAGCAGCGTGGTCGCCGACGGGCGCTGCGCGTACTCGACATAGGCCTCGTCCACCACCACCAGCGCTTGCCCGCGCAACGCAACCGCCACGCGTTCGATCTCGCCGAGGGCGATGTCACTGCCAGCCGGGTTTGAAGGTGCGCACAGGAACACCAGCCTGGCATTGCGCGTCCTGGCGGTATCGATCACCGCATCCAGATCGGCGCGCAGGCCATCTTCGCTGTCCACCAGGGGCACCTCAATCAGTGCGGCACCCTGCAGGCGTGCGCAGACCGCGTACATGCCGAACACGGGCGGCGTGACCAGCACACCATCGCGACCCGGCACGCACAGGGCGCGCACCAGCAGATCAATGGCTTCGTCGCTGCCGCGGCCGATCAGCAGCTGCGGCGGCGTCACGCCGTACAGCGCCGCCAGGCCCGCACGCAACGCCAACGGCTGCGGTTCCGGATAGCGCCGGCTGTTGCCCGCCACATCAGCCGGATTGGCCCAGGCCGACTCGTTGGCGTTCAGCCAGACCTCGCCCTGCACCGCCGCGCTGCGCGCCGAACTGTAGCCGGCGAAGGCCTGCAGGTCCGGGCGCACCAGGGCCAGCACCTCATCGATAGCCGCGTTCATGCCGCCGCCTCCATGCGCAGGGCCACTGCACGCTCGTGCGCATCCAGGCCTTCGGCGCTGGCGATGATGCGTGCGCAGCCGCCGATTGCCGACAGGCCGGCAGCGCTGGCGCTCTGCACGCTGATCAGGTTCTGGAAGCTGGCCACGCTGACACCGCTGTAGGCACGCGCGGCACCGGCGGTGGGCAGTACGTGGTTGGTGCCGCTGCAGTAGTCTCCCAGTGCCTCGGGCGTGTAGTCGCCGAGGAACACCGAGCCGGCTGCCTGCACCTTGTCCAGCCACGCGCGCGGATCGCGCAGGGCCAGGATCAGGTGCTCGGGCGCGTAGCGGTTGCTGATCGCGAACGCCTCGGCCAGCGAATCGACCTGGATCAGGCGCGACGCCGACAGCGCCTGGCGCGCGATCTGCTGGCGCGGCAGCAGGGCCACCTGGCGCTCAACCTCGGCTTCAACCGCCGCCAGCATCACGGCATCGTCGGTCAACAGCAGCACCTGCGAATCCGGACCGTGCTCGGCCTGCGACAGCAGGTCGGCGGCAACGAACGCCGGATTGGCGCCGGCATCGGCGATCACCAGTACTTCGGAGGGACCTGCCGGCATGTCGATGGCGGCGGCGCCGTCCTGTGCGACCTGCTGCTTGGCTTCGGTGACGAAGCTGTTGCCGGGCCCGAACAGCTTGTCGCAGGCCGGAATGCTGGTCGTGCCATAGGCCATCGCGGCGATCGCCTGCGCGCCGCCCAGCTTGAACACGCGCTGCACACCAGTCAGGCGCGCGGCCACCAATACTGCCGGATCGGCGCTGCCATCGGCGCGCGGCGGCGTGCACAGCACCACCTGCGGGCAACCGGCCAACTGCGCCGGAACGCCCAGCATCAATGCGGTGGACGGCAACGGCGCGCTGCCAGCCGGAACGTACAGGCCCACCCGGCCGATCGGACGCAGCATGCGTTCGCAGACCACGCCCGGCGCGGTTTCAACTGCATAGCCTTTGCCCATGCCGGCGGCGTGGAAGCGCGCGATGCGCTCGGCGGCGTCCACCATCGCCTGGCGCAGTTCGGCGGGCACGGCCGCTTCAGCAGCGGCGAATTCGACTTCGGAAACTTCAAACGAGGCCAGCTCGACACCATCGAAGCGCGCGGTGATCGCACGCAGCGCATCGTCGCCCTGTGCACGCACCTGCGCGATCAGGGCCGCCACGGCATCGCGGGTCTGCTGCGCCACGGTCTGCACCGGGCGGGTCAATGCCGCGCTGCGCGCAGCTTCATCAAGTCGGGACCAGATCAGACGGTTCATGCCAGCGACCGCTCCACGCTCAGTACCATCAAGCCCTGCGCACCTGCGCGCTCGAGTTCCTCCATGCGCTGCCAGCTCAGCGGCCCAGGGCACATGGTCTGCAGGCGCAGCGCGCCGCCATCGGCAGGCAACCGCACCAGCGGCTCGGCATCGGCCAGCAGCTGCGCCAGCGCGTCGACGCGATCCTCGCTGGCACGGAACATCAGCAGCTTGCGGTCCTGGCGCTGCACCACGCCGTCGAGGCGGCGCAGCAGCATCGCGCGCAGCGATGCACGTGCGTCATCCGGCACGCGCACCGCGCCGGCCAGCACCGCCTCGCTGTCGAGCAGGTTATGCACCGGGGTCAGCTGATTGGCGCGCAGGGTGGCGCCGCTGGACACCAGATCGCAGATCAGGTCGGCGGTGCCCAGGCGCGGAGCGATTTCCACCGAACCGGACAGCTCGACCACCTGTGCGTCCACGCCCTGCTCGGCCAGCCACTGCTTGAGGATGGCCGGGTAGCTGGTCGCGATGCGGGTGCTGGCCAGCTGCGCCGGACCCTGCCACTGCCATTCCTCGGGCACCGCCAGCATCAGCCGGCACTGGCCGAAGCCCAGCCCGCGCAGCGCCTGGTAGGCGTCAGGCAGGCCGATCTGACGGCGTGCCGCAGCCTGTTCGTCCAGCTCGTTGCGGCCGACGATGCCGAGGTCGCAGACGCCGTCGGCGATCAGGCCGGGGATGTCGTCGTCGCGCACCAGCAGCAGGTCCACCGGCAGCGATTCGCCGTAGCAGAACAGCTTGTCGCGGCTCTCGCGCCAGCTCAGGCCGCAGGCGCTGAGCAGGTTGCGGGCGGGTTCGGCCAGCCGGCCACTCTTCTGGATGGCGATACGCAGCCGGTCTCGTGCCGGCGCTGCTTGGGTTGCACTCATGGGGGAAGTCTCGAAGTTCGGAACGGGGCGCGGATCAGCGCGAAGCAAGGCGGTCGATGGCGGCGGCATAGCCTCGATGGCCATGCTCGAGCGTGCGTGCCACCCGTCCGGTGGTGGTCACGCTGACGCCAGTGCGCTCGTGGATCTCGCGGTACGGCACGCCCTGCTGCAGCAGAGGCACCACCTTCCAGCGGTCAGCCATGGCTTCCAGCTCGGCCGGGGTGCACAGGTCACGCAGGAAGGCCTCCACCTGTTCCGGCTCGCGTAGGGCGGCAAAGGCTTGGGCCAGGGCTTCCAGGTCGGCCTTCGGGTCTTTGGCGGCAATCTCGGGGCGGGCTTTCACGGGGTCGTATCCATGCATCAATGTAATAGCGCGTTAGTACATTAGCGCATTCTTGCGCAGTGCGTCAAATCGAGGATTGAGGGGATGGCAGGGCTGCTGCCCTGCACCCGCCAAGAGCCAGAGCAAAAGCAAATGCTGATTTCCTGAGCGTTGGCGGGGAGGGTCCGGTGGCAGGGGACGCCGTAAACCCATCCGTGGGGGCTTGGTCGCGGCATCCATGCCGCTCACACCCCTGCCACCGGACCCTCCCCGCCTTCGACAGTTGGCCGCGGTCTGCTGGATCTCGCTGGGAAAGTGATCGAGAACGGCTTTTGTAGAGTCGAGCCATGCTCGACTGCGCTTCGTCCGGAAACGCAGAACGCCCACCAAAGGGTGGGCGTTCTTCTTTCAAATCAACAACCTGGCCCGACTCAGGGCAGGCAGTGCACCTCGGCCTGCAGCGCCCCGCGCCGCAGGCATTCGCCGAAGAGGCTGCCCTGCCGGCTCGGCAGGGACTGGATGTTCTGCAACGCCCCTGCGCCCGCCGGGCACTTCCGCAAAGCCAAGGCCTGCAGGTCAGCCTCAAGCTGCGCACGGTCGATCACGTGGCAGCGGTCAACCTGCAGCCGGTACTGTGCCGGGCCCATCCGGGCACTGCGCAGCACCGGGTCACTCTGGCAGCCCGCCAGCAGGAGCACGGTGAGTACCCCTGCGGCGGCCGGCTTCACACCATCGCCTTGGACTGCTCCAGCTCCACCAGCAGGGTGCTGGCCAGCTCGTCGCGCGACACTTCGAACTGCTGCTCGCGCAGCAGGTCCTTCACCGCCACCACGCCACGCGCCAGCTCGTCTTCACCGGCCAGCACCACGAAGCGGATGCCGGCCTTGGCCGCGTACTGGAACTGCTTGCCGATCTTCTTCGGCTCCATCTGCACTTCGGTGTTGATGCCACCGGCGCGCAGGCGGCGCGCGATGTCCAGCGACTGCGGCATGCCCTGCTCGTCCATCAGCGCCACCAGCGCCTGCACGCTGCTGGCTTCAATGCCGTCGATCAGGCCGGCCTCGCGCAGCTGCCAGAACAGGCGCGACAGGCCGATGGAGATACCCACACCCGGCAGCTTCGACTTGCTGTAGTGGCTGGCCAGGTCTTCGTAACGGCCGCCCGAGCAGATCGACCCGATCTGCGGGTGGTCGGTCAGCGTGGTCTCGTAGACAGTGCCGGTGTAGTAGTCCAGGCCGCGCGCGATGGAGAAGTTCAGGCAGTACGCGCTTTCCGGCACGCCCAGCGCCTGCACCAGCTGCAGCACTTCGCGCAGTTCGGCGACGCCGGTACGCAGGATCTCCGAAGAACCGGCGTCGGCTTCCAGCGTGGCCAGCTGCGCCAGCGCATCGGCATGGCCCTGCGAACGCACGGCGACGAACGCCAGGATCTTCTCGACCTGTTCTGCCGGGATGTTGAAGCCCTCGCCCACCAGCGTCTCGCGCACATAATCGGCGCCGCGCTTGTCCAGCTTGTCCACTTCGCGCAGCACCGCCAGCTGGCGCTCGCCTTCGGCCACGCCCAGGCTCTCGAAGAAGCCGCGCATCAGCTTGCGGTTGTTCAGCTGGATGCTGAAGTCACCGATGCGCAGTTCCGAGAACACTGCATGGATGACCGCCAGCACTTCAGCGTCGTACCGCACGCTCAGGCTGTCCTTGCCGATCACATCGATGTCGCACTGGTAGAACTCGCGGAAACGGCCGCGCTGGGCGCGCTCGCCACGGTAGACGCGCTGCATCTGGTAACGGCGGAACGGGAAGGTCAGTTCGTGTTCGTGCTCGGCCACGTAGCGTGCCAGCGGCACGGTCAGGTCGAAGCGCAGCGCCATTTCCGGCAGCGAACGGTCGCCCGATTCGGCCGCGTTCGCCAGCGCGCCGGTGGACTGCACGAAGTACACCTGGCGCTCGGTCTCGCCGCCGGACTTGGTCAGCAGCACGTCGGACAGCTCGAACACCGGCGTCTCCACCGGCAGGAACCCGAAGCGCTCGTAGTTGCGGCGGATGACGTCCAGCATGCGCTGGAACGCAATCTGCTCGCGCGGCAGCAGTTCAAGGGTGCCGGGCGGGGTACGGGGCTTGATCACGGGCGGAACTCCTGCTGGAACGGGACGTGGGAGGGGGCGACATTCTAGCGCCCCCGCCTCGGGCAGGGTCGAACGGCCGCTTGAAGTATCATAAGGCCCTCCCCGCCCGCGATACGCCCCCCGCAACATGTCACGGCCTTCCGGCGCTCCGCCCGCCACCAACGATCCCGCCTCGCCGTCCTGCACCACGCTGGACTGCCTGCACTGCTCGGTTCGCCACCTTGCGGTGTGCTCGGCGCTGTCGCCCGATGAAGTGCAGGCGCTGGAACAGGTCACCGTCTCGCAGCAGGTCAGCATGGGCAGCACGCTGGCCCGCACCGGCGAAGAGCGCGACCATGTCTATACATTGACTGCCGGCGCACTGCGCCTGGTGCGCACCCTGGCCGACGGCCGCCGCCAGATCAACGGCTTCGTGCTGCCCGGCGACTACCTGGGCCTGAGCGGCAGCGACCACCACCGCTACGATATCGAGGCCATCGCCGACAGCCGCGTATGCCGCGTCGCGCTGCCACAGATGAAGGCCCTGCGCAGCCGTTTCCCGCACCTGGAGCGCAAGCTGCTGCAGCGCGCCTGCCAGGAACTGGATGCCGCACAGGATGCTGCGCTGGCGCTGGCTCGCCTGCAGCCGGCCGAGAAGCTGGCTGATTTCCTGCTGCGCCTGGCCGCGCGCGAGGCCAAACTGGGCGGCGACGGCCTGCGCGTATCGCTGCCGATGGGCCGCGGCGATATCGCCGACCATCTGGGCCTGACCATGGAAACGGTCAGCCGCACCTTCACCAAGTTGCGCCAGCAGGGGCTGATCGCCCTGCCCCACCTGAACGTGGTGGAGATCCTCGACGAGGATGGGCTGCGCACGCTGGCCGGTGAAGGGTTGATCTGACCGCATCGCGGTCCGTGGGGTTGCCGGCCAGCGGCCGGCACTACCCGAATGCATTTCCCTGGTAGTGCCGGCCGCTGGCCGGCAACCGCGTCCCTCTCCGATCAGCGCAGCAGTACCTCACGCAATGCCGTGTAATCGGCCGCCAACGGTTCGGCGTGCGCCGGCCGCTGCAGCAACGCATCCAGTGCAGGCGGCACCGCCACCGTTTCGCCGATCAGCGGCTCGACCACGGCTTCGAACTTCGCGGGGTGCGCCGTGGCCACCACCGCCCAGTCGCCCTTGGCACCGCGCGCGCGCAGGTCCTGCAACACCTTCACCGCCGTCGCCGTGTGCGGGCAGAACAGCTCGCCACTACTGGCATGCGCTGCCGCAATCGTTGCGCGGATGGTCACGTCATCCACCGCGAACGCGCGGAATGCCGCGCGCAGCTCTGCATCATCTCCGTGGTAAAGCCAGCGCAGGCGTTCGAAGTTGCTTGGCGCACCCACATCCATTGCATTGGCCACCGTGGCCACACTGGCCTGCGGCTGGTAGTCGCCGCCACTGAAGTACGCTGGCAGCACCGCATTGGCATTGGTGGCCAGCACGATCTGACCGATCGGCACACCCAGCGCGCGCGCCAGCACCGCTGCCATCGCATTGCCCAGGTTGCCGGTCGGCACCACCAGGTTGAGCCGGCGGCGATGCACCGCGTAATGGGTCAATGCCGCATGTGCGTAGTAACTCATCTGCGGCAGCAGTCGGCCCAGGCTGATGCTGTTGGCCGAGCTCAACGGCACCTGTGCCTGCAGTTCGCGGTCAGCCAGTGCCTGCTTGACCATCGCCTGGCAGTCGTCGAATGCGCCCGCCACACGCAGGGCCTGGATGTTGTCGCCGAAACAACCGAGCTGGTGCGCCTGGCGCGGAGATACGCGGCCATCCGGATACAGCACCACCACGCGCACGCCCGGCTGGCGATGGAAGGCCGCCGCAACGGCGGCACCGGTATCGCCGGACGTGGCGACGACGATCGTCAGATCGCGGTCCTTGCCGGCCTGCAGCCGCGACAGCGTACCGGCCAAGAAGCGCGCGCCGATATCCTTGAACGCTGCGGTCGGCCCATGGAACAGCTCCAGCACGTGGTCACCGTCGCCGAGCGCACGCAGCGGCACCGGGAAGTCGAACGCTTCGCGGCAGATCGCCGGAAGCGCAGCCTCAAGTGCATCATCAGCGAAGAACGGTGCCAGCAGATCGGCGGCGGTATCGGCCAGGGTCGGCCCAGCCTGCAGTTCGCGGGCTGCCGGCAGACGCTCGGGGACATACAGCCCGCCATCGGGTGCCAATCCGGCGGCGATTGCCGCGCTGAGGCCAACGGCTGGAGACTGGCCGCGGGTCGAAACAAATTGCATGGGTTCGGTATCCAGTAATGGGGAAGGATTCAGCACAGCCGGGCTCCCGGTGCATCCAGCGGCGATACCCAGGCGTCACTGTCGAAGCCGGCCGCAGCGAACGCTGCCTGCACCGGCGCCGCAGCGGCACGCGCCTGGTCGGCATCCTCGAACCAGGCGAACACGCTGGGTCCGGCACCTGAGATGCCCGCGCCCATTGCATGGGACGACAGCGCCGCATCACGGGCGGCCTCGAAGCCGGCAATCAATCCGGCCCGTCGCGGTTCGACCAGCACATCGCGCAGGCCCGCGCGTACCAGCGCCGCGTCACTGCGATGGCAGCCACTGAGCACCAGCGCGAGGTTCGCGCTCTGTGCCACGAACTCGCCCAGCGCATAGCTGCCCTGCAGGGCCTGGCGGGCACGGCGCGTTTCCAGCACCGCTTGCGGATGCACCAGCAGGCTGTGCCAGCTGGCAGGCACCGGGATCGGCAACAGGCGATCGGCCGTACACAACGCCAGGCCACCCAGCAGCAGCGGGCCGACGTTGTCACCGTGGCGGCCGCCACTGGCCACCGCCTCACCGTCCAGCGCAAACGGATACAGCGCCTCGCGCGACAGCGGCACATCCAGCAGCGCGTTGGCGGCAACCAGCGCCGCGACACTCGACGCGGCCGATCCGCCCATGCCGGAACCGAACGGAATGCCCTTGTCGATCTCGACCGCGAAACCGAAATCCAGGCCCAGGCCTTCGCGCAGCGACATCAGCGCAGCCCCCGCGGTGTTGCCGGCGGCGTCCAGCGGCAGCGCGACGGCACTGCCACGGATCGCATCGATCCGCACCACCGGCTCATCGATGCGGCGCACGCTCACGGTATCGCCGATACCGGCAATGGCATGGCCGAGAATGTCGAAGCCCACTGCCACGTTGGCCACCGAAGCGGGCGCGAACGCACGTGCGATCACAGCCGCGCCCCTTCACCGGCGGCGACCCGCAGCAGGTCCGCGAACACACCCGCTGCCGTCACTTCCGGACCCGCACCCGGCCCCTGCACCACCAACGGGTTGTCGCAGTAGCGACGGGTGCGGAACTGCACCACGTTGTCGGTCAGCCGCAGGTTGGCGAAGGCATGATCGGCCGGCAGTTCCTGCAGGCCGACCGAGGCGCCATCGGCACCCAGCTGTGCCACATAGCGCAGCACCGCCCCCCGCGCCCGCGCGTCCTGCAGGCGTTGCAGCAGGCTGGCGTCGGACTCACCCAGCCGCGCCATGAAGTCATCCACGCCGCCCTCGCGCAGCAGCGCCGGCACCAGGCTTTCCACGTCCACCTGCTCAAGGCTGAGCGCGTGGCCGGCTTCGCGGGCCAGGATCACCAGCTTGCGCGCCACGTCCACGCCCGAAAGATCATCGCGCGGGTCCGGCTCGGTGTAGCCCATCGACCGCGCCTGCGCGACCAGCTGCGAGAACGGCTGGCTGCCATCGAAGCGGTTGAACAGCCAGGCCAGCGTGCCCGAGAAGATGCCTTCGATGGCCAGCACCTCGTCACCGGTGTCGACCAGGTCACGCAGCGTGGTGATCACCGGCAGGCCCGCGCCAACGGTGGCCTCGTAGCGGAAACGCGCACCACTGGCCGCCGCAGCCGCGCGGATGCGCTGGTAGCGTGGCAGCGGCCCGGCGCCGGCCTGTTTGTTCGGGGTGACCACGTGGATGCCGGCTGCCAGCCAACCCTCATAGCGCTCGGCCACCTCGGCACTGCCACTGCAGTCGATCACCACCGCATGCGGCAGGCGCGCGGCCAGCAGGTGTTCGGTGAAGCGATCAAGATCGCTGCTCTCACCCGCTTGCTGAAGGGCTTCGCGCCAGTCGGCATGCAGCCCATCCGCATCCAGGCGCATGCGCGAACGCGAGGCCAGTGCGCGCAGGCGCAGGTCGACATTGGCCTTGGCCAGCAGCTGCGGGCGCGCGGCCAGCAGCTGGTCCAGCAGCGCGGCACCGACGTTGCCCGGCCCGATCACACCCACCGCGAAGGTCTGCGGCGACAGCCAGAACCCAGCATGTGCAGCGCGCAGCGCGCGGGTGGCATCGGCACTGTCCACCGCCACCGAGATGTTGCGTTCGGACGAACCCTGCGCGATCGCCAGGATATTCACCTGCGCACGCCCCAGTGCCTCGAACAGGCGCGCCGCCACACCCGGTTGACCGGCCATGCCGTCACCCACCGCCGCCAGTACGCTGACGCCCTCGCTGACCTGCACGCGCTGCACCTGGCCCACCGACAACTCATGCGCGAACGCATGCAGCAGCGCCTCGCGGCCGCGCGCAGCTTCGGCGGCGCGTACCACGCAGCAGATCGAATGCTCCGACGAACCCTGCGAAATCATCACCACCGACACCTGCGCCTGGCGCAGGGCGGCGAATACGCGCTCTGCAGTGCCCGGCACGCCGATCAGACCGGTGCCTTCCAGGTTCAACAGGGCCAAGCCGGGGCTCAGGGTCAGGCCCTTCACCGGCCCTCGCGGCGAGCGCTCGGCACTGATGCGCGTACCCGGATGCGCCGGCTGGAACGTATTGCGGATGAAGATCGGCAGGCCGAGGCGGATCGCCGGCGACATCGTCTGCGGGTGCACCACCTTGGCGCCGAAGTAGGCCAGTTCGCAGGCCTCGTCGTAGCTGAGCGATTCGAGCTGCACGGCTTCGGGCACCAGCCGCGGGTCGGCTGACAGCACGCCGTCGACGTCGGTCCAGATGTGCAGTTCATCGGCGTTGAACAGCGCGGCGAAGATCGCACCGGAGTAGTCGCTGCCGTTGCGGCCAAGCGTGGTGATGCGGTCATCGCGATCACGCGCGACGAAACCGGTGGCGACCAGGCGCGGCTGCGGATGCTGCAGCCGCCACTTGGCGAGGCGGTCGGCGCTGGCTTCCCAGTCGACATCGACGCCCAGTTCGCCATGCCCGACCACCAGCACCTCGCGCGCATCGAGCACCGCACAGTCTTCGCCCAGGGCCCGCAGGTGGGTACCGAGCAGTTGCGCGGAGAACACTTCGCCCAGGCCCTGCACGCGGTCCAGCACCTCGCGCGGCAGCTCGCCGATCACCGCCAGCGCCGCCAATACTTCAGCCAGCTGATCGAAGCGGGCGTCGATCCACTCGACGGTCTCGCCCACCTGTTCGCCCAGCAGCGCCACGGCGGCGCCGCGATGGCGCGCGCGCAGCGCATGCCAGGCCTCGCGCCAGCCTTCATCGCCCTTGGCCGCCAGCTGCGCCAGTTCGATCAACGCGTCGGTGACCCCCTTCATCGCAGAGACAACAGTGACCTGCAGCGATTCGGGGCGGGCCAGCAGCAGGCCGGCAACATGGCGATAGCGTTCGGCATCGGCCACCGAGGTGCCGCCGAACTTGTGCACGACAGTGGACGGTGCAGCCAGATCGGCCGGGGCAACGGGATGGGCGGGGGCGTGGGAAGACATGCAGACCTCGGTAGGAGGCCCCGTCGCATGCAGGTGTCGAGTTTCCCCGCCACCTGGATGGTGCGGGGCCGTGGTTTTCGGGAGTTACACGAAGACGACGGGCCGCACCAGGGCAGTGGTGACGGTGGTGGTGGTAATGGTGGTGGTGGCGACCGGCGCAGTCGAACGGCCCGCGGTGGCGGGGGCGATCAGGCTGGCGTGGGCGGCATCAAGAACCATGACGCACAGAAAACACCGTGCGCCGGGCCGCTGTCAAGTGCTGCGATGCAAAAAATCGTTGCCGCGATCATCGGCCAACGTGCCGACATTTGGTTGCATCTGAGACCAAGCGGCCATCAGTACGCTTGACGGCCGCATTCAGCCAGCATGTTCGGCGATCGCCCGTGGCGTGCGATGCGCATGCGCGCACAGCATCACGCCGGCCACCAGGAACACGATCGCCAGCGCTTCCAGCAGCGAGGGCCAGCGCTGCTGCCAGGCAAAGGCATACAGCAGCGCGAACAGGGTTTCGAACACGATCATCTGCCCGGTCAGGGTCAACGGCAGCAGGCGGCTGGCGCGGTTCCAGAACGCGTTGCCGAGGATCGAGGCCACCACAGCCACGCCCGCGCTGATCGCCCAGAAGCCCCCCCACTGTGCCGCCGTGTGGGCGCCGCTGTGGCCGATGAAGGCCATCGGTACCAGCAGCAGGGCCAGGCCGCCGGTGGTGACGCCGGTCAGCAACGACCAGTCGTGGCTGGACAGGTCCGGCCGGCGTGCCAGCCAACGACTGTTGCCGATCGAGTACAGCGCCCATGAGAACAGCGCACCGAATGCACAGAGCAGGCCGATCAGGCGCTGCCGCCACGGTGTTGCGAGGTGTTCGGACATCAGGGCTTCCCAGCCCACCAGCGCCACGCCGAGCACGCACAGGCCCAGCGCCGGCAGCAGCTGCTTCAACGGCACCGCGCCCTGCTCGCGCACGCCGACCAGGGTGACCACCACCGGAATCAGGCCGACGATCAGCGATGCCGCCGCGCCACCGGCCCACTGCACGGCCGTGGCCAGCAGCAGGAAATACACCAGGTTGCCGGCCAGGCTCAGCCACAGCAGCCCGAACCATTCGGCACGGCCCAGCCGCGGTGCCAACCGCTTCCAGCGCGGCAGCAACAGAGCGACGGCAATCAGGCCATAGACCAGGTAGCGACCGGCCGACAGTTGCAACGCATTGAACGACTGCAGCACGGCGGGCGCGAGAAAGACCACGCCCCACAGCGCGCCAGCGGCAACGCCATTGGCGATGCCCAGGGCCATCGGGTTGTTGCGCATTCGGGTTCTTCGGGGGGAGAGAACAGGCCGCGCAGTGTAAGCGCTCGCCGCTGGACGCTCTTGACCGAGGCTACTGCCCTCCCGCCTCTGTAGAGTCGAGCCATGCTCGACTGCCGTTCGCGAGGTGGTCGGTGCAGAAGCACTCGAGCCTGGCTCGACGCTACAGTCCGGCGCTCCTGCGCCAGGCGGCCGGCGTCTGCCCGCACTCACGACGCAGCGCGCGGGTCAGTGCACTCTGCTCGGAATAGCCTGCGGCCAGTGCGATATCGCTGATCGGCGCCGCGCTGGTACGCAGCTGGTGCTTGGCCCAACGCAACCGGCTTGCACTGAGCCAGGCCTGAGGACTCAGCCCGAACTCCCGCTGGAACAGCGCATGCAACCGGCTCTCGCTGACGCCGACGAAGGCGGCCATGCGTACTACCGGCCACGCCTGGCCCGGATCGACCTGCACCGCCGCGCACAGGCCCTGCATGCGCGCACCACTGCCCGCCGGTGCGAACACCTGGAGCAGCTGCGGCAGCAGGGCCGGCAACGGTTGGCCCTCACGCACCTGCGCCAGGCGCTGCCGCAGCGCCAGTGGCAGATGCAGCCAGCGCTGGCGGCACAGGTGCTGCTGGGTATCGTCATCGAGCACACCGGGCGCGCAATCGACAATCACGAAACCATTGGGACCGTCGGCCATCTGGTCATGCGCTTCTCCGGCTGCAACGAACGCCCCCTGCAGCAGGTCCAGGCGCCCACCGCGCCCCTCCATCTCGAACTGCAATTCGCCCTGCAGCGGCAGCACCCACTGCGCATAGTCGTGGCGGTCCAGGCCGGTAGCCTGGCCGTAGTGCCGCAGGTGGAAGATCGCGCCCATGTGACGAGTGTGCGCGTGCTGACATTTCCCTGCAACGCAGCCCCGGCACCGGCCATGCTATGTTCCAGCCGGTTCCAGACGCAGGGATGGCAGGATGAACAGCATGATCCGATTGCTTCCGCTGGCACTGGCCAGCGTCTTCCCCCTGGCCGCCCTGGCCCAGGCTCCATCCACGCCACCGGCCGCCGAGCGCATCGCACCTGCACCGCACTGCCTGGACGCACGTGACGTACGCCAGGTCGAGCAGGAGACGCCGACCGCCATCGCGGTCCGTGACGGCAAGGGCCAGGCCTACCGCATCGATTTCAGCGCAGCCTGCCCGGGCGTCAACGAAGCCAGCGCACTGCGGCTGGAGGCACCTTCGGGCTGGGCCTGCGGCCGTCCCAGCGAACAGGTGATGGTGGATGGCCGCCGCTGCGGCGTCGGCAGTGTCACCCCCATCGACAACCGGGAGTTCGCCAGCACCGCACGCCAGAGCAGCCGCCTGTACGCGGCCACCCTGCCGCGGGTGAACGTGACCGCCACGGGCAAGTCCAGCCGTGGCGGCAGCAGCCCGCGCCATACCTTCCAGGCCTCGCCAGCATTCTGCTTCGCCACCCGCCATGTGCGCAGCTGGAACGAGGATCCCCAGGGCGTGGTGGTGGAGACCAATCCGCGCCGCAATGGCGGCAACCGCTACTACCGTGTCGAACTGGCCGGCAGCTGCTCGATCCTGGCCGGGGCCACCTCGGTGGAATTCCAGTCCGGGTTCCAGAACGGCCTGATCTGTGGCAACCCGGGCGATCGCATCGTGGAGACGCCGTCCGGGATCCCCGGCGACATGCGCGCCAGCACGCCGCGCTTCGCCCGCCCGGGCTGCAGCGTGCTGGCGGTCTATCCGAAGGACGCGCCGGACCAGGCCTCGCGCTAGCCGTCGACGCCGAGGAAGGCGAACGGTGCACTGGGTACGAAGTGGCCCAGTGCATCGCCGGCGAACGTATTGCGCTGGTCCTTGCCAAGGTCGAGCTTGAGCACCTGCCCGCCGAAATCGACCTTGTTCAGATCGACCCAGAAGGTGTTGGGGGTCAGCGCCGATTCGAAGAAGTACAACCGCCGCTTGTGGTCGGCCACCGTGCGCCAGCGCGTCGATGAGATGTTCGGCTCGCCCGGCGTGGTGATGCCGTACGGCACCGACGCATTGCGGATCACGCTGAACACGCTGGCCAGCGCTTCCACCGGATCCTCGGCCTTGGGAATGGCGTTGATGTAGAACGACGCACGCGCGAAGCGGTCGGACGAGCGGTTGGTACCCGGCAGCATCACCGTGCCACCGATCTGCTGCCAGTAGCTGTTGAGTGCCAGCTGCTGCTCGAAGATCGGCGAGTTGGTCATCACCTGGTAGCGCCGGTCATGGTGGATCACCTGGCGACCGCCGATGTACTCGACGATGGCGCTGTCGCCGGTTGCGTCGGACAGCGACAGGTGCAGCGTTGCCTGGCGGTCCTCGCCCGGTACCTTGTCGGTGACGATCGAGTACGGCTCACGCTTCAGCGCCGCCACCGCCTCGTCCACGGTCGCGAAATTGTCCAGCACATACTGGGCCCACAGCGAGATCGCCAGGCCCGGCTTGTTGCCGCGCTGCTGCGGATACTCCGATTCGACCAGCCACAGCAGGTTGGCCACCAGGCCTTTCTCGTTCATGCCATCGGTGGTCGATACGTCGTAGCCGGTGGCCACCACCGAACCATAGCGCGCCGTCCAGGCCAGCGACTTCGGCCCCGCCTGGCCGGTGCGCGCGATGCCACGCGGCAGCACATAGAGGTTGGTCGCCACATCGACCTTCCAGTCCATCGAACGCGCGGTGATCACATCGCCGTTGTCGCCCAGGTACACCGCGCGCGTGCAGGCCAGCGCCGGTGCCACCGCAGCGGCCAGTGCGACCGCCAGCATTGCCCTGCCCGTCCACTTCATCCGAACCATGTCGTTGTGCTCCTTTCCCCGTGAACCCTGGATCTGACCGCACGCAGGGTGACACAGGGGTGAAGCCTCAGCGTACGACGCGATCGTGCAGCCAGAAACCTGCAAGCATCGCAGGCACGAACCACAGCGCTTCACGCGATGCGACTGCCAGCCCGGCGATGGCCGGTCCCGGGCAATAGCCCGCCCATCCCCAGCCGATACCGAACAGTGCGGCACCCAGCAGCAGGCGAGCATCGACATCACGCGCACTGGGCAGCTGGAAGCGCACTGCGAACCACGGCTGCGCGCGGCGCAGCACCCAGCGCTGCCCGACCGCACTGACCAGCAGCGCCGAGCCCAGCACCCACATCAGGGTGGGATCGAAATCACCCGCGATGTCGAGGAAGCCGAGTACACGGCGCGCGTCGGTCATCCCCGAAAGCGCCAGCCCCGCACCAAACAGCGCACCCGCCACCACCGCGGCGCCTGTCGCGCGGCTCATGCCAGGCCTCCGCCGTGGCGGATGAGGAAGGTGGTCAGCATCGCGCAGGCCATGAACACCAGCACCGCCAGCAGCGAGCGCTTCGAGCCGCGCGCCATGCCACAGACGCCGTGGCCACTGGTACAGCCACTGCCCAAGCGGGTGCCGAAGCCCACCAGCAGGCCGGCACCGACCAACTGCCAGGCAGGCAAGGCGTCGCGCAGCAGTGCCCGCGGCGACGCGTCGGGCAGCGACTGCCACCACAGCACCAGCCCGGCCGCTGCAAGCAGGCCGGACAGGAAGGCCCAGCGCCATCCGCGCTCGCCTTTCGCTGCGCGCAGGCTGCCTGCGGCGATCCCGCTGATACCGGCCACGCGGCCGAGGGTGGCGAGCAACAGCACTGCGGCGGCGCCGATCAGCGCCCCGCCAGCCACCGCAGTCCAAGGCAGGTTCATGCCCTGCCCTCATTCACGCCATTCATGGGATTGCCCCTTTGTTTAGATTTATCTAAATTAGACACTTCTAAACAAAAAGGTCAACCATGCCCAGCTCCCCGCTCGACAGCGCCGCGATGGCCGAACATGCCGCACAGGCCGCTGCGCTGCTCAAGCGCCTGGCCCATCCTGCCCGCCTGCGCGTGCTGTGCCGCCTGGTCGAAGGCGAAGCGCCGGTACCGGAACTGCAGGCGCTGACCGGATTGAGCGCGTCCGCGCTGTCGCAGCACCTGGCCGTACTGCGCGAACTGGACATCGTGGCGACCCGGCGCGAAGCGCAGGCCATCCACTACCGCATGCAGGAAGGGCCCGCATTGGGCGTGCTGCAGGCGCTGCATGCCGCCTATTGCGGCGGCGGTACCTCGCGCTGACGCTCAGCCGGCGTGCAGCGCTGGCTGCACAACGTTGTCGAGCAGATCCACCGGCGTCGGTGCGGAGCGATCGCCCTGCAGGGTACGGGTAAAACCCGACCAGTCACTGGATGACAGCTGGCGCAACAGCGCCTCCTCCACCGGCAGCGCGCGCATCGACCAGTACGGAAACTGGCGCTGGCCCAGGCGGCCGCGCGCCAGTTCAATGATGTCGATATGGCTGCCGGCCTGCAGGATGCGTTCGTAGACCGAGTCGATGCCATCCGGCGGCCCTTCGATGTACTGCAGGAAACGCCCGCCATCGTGCAGCAGCACGCCGGTCACCCCGGCCATCTTGTTGAAGCGGGCCGCATCGTCGACCAGCGCCTGCAGCCGTCCAGCGGAAAGATCCGGCAGCGCCCGGCTGACATAGGCGATCGCACGCAGTGGCATGGTGCTTCCTTGGCAATATGTACCGCCACGGTAACAGTTGCGGACGAGCCCGTCTCAGATCCACGCCACGCTTGCTGAAGAATTCAGCTTGCTGCGGTTCCCGGGCTTTCAGAGCGCCGTGGCAGCGTCGCCTCGAACACCACCTGCCCCGCCTCGTTGCGCGCGCCGATGCGGCCGCCGTGGGCGCGGACGAACTGATCAACGATGTACAGGCCCAGCCCCAGGCCATTGCTGGGGTGGAAACTGGCCTTGAACGGCTCGAACAATCGCGGCAGCAGCGCGTCGTCGATCCGCCCGGCGTTGCTCACCCGCAGCAGCACGCTGCGCGGATCACGGCCGTCCACCTCCACCCTCGCCTCGCTGCCGTGGGTGAGCGCATTGCCGACCAGGTTCGCGGCGACCTGGCCCAGCCGATCCAGATCACCCTGCAGGCGGGTATCGCCCTGCATGTCGAGATGGACCCGCGCGTGGCCGTGGGCGCTGCCCGCTTCGGCCACCACTGCCCGCGTCACCTCCGCAAGATCGCAGGCACTGGCCTGCAGGCGCAGGCCGCCGCTGCGGATCCGCGAAAAGTCCAGCAGCTGCTCGACCATCCGCGCCATGCGCAGGGTGCTGGCTTCCAGGTACTTCAGGGTCTGCTGCGCACCGGCATTGTCCCCGGGAAGCTCCAGCGCCAGCTTGTCGGCACACAGCAGGATCGCCGACAGCGGCGTGCGCAGGTCGTGGGTAAGCACGGCCGCCATCGTCTCGTTGAGCTTGAGCGAACGCTCCAGCGCCTCGTTGCGTGCCTTCAGCAGCTGGCGCTGCTGGTAGAGCTCGATGAAGACGTTGACCTTGCTCAGGATCACCTGCGGCGCGACCGGCTTGTGCAGGAAATCGACCGCGCCGGTTTCGTAGCCCTTGAAGGCACGCACCGGGTCATCCGGCGAGGCGGTCAGGAAGATGATCGGCACATCGCGGCTGCGGTGCGAACCGCGCATCAGCTCGGCCAGGGTGAAGCCATCGATCTCCGGCATGTGCACGTCCAGCAATGCCAGCGCCACCTCGTGCTCCAGCAGCAGCTCCAGCGCCTGCGCACCCGAGCCCGCAAGCAGCAGGTTCACGCCCTCGCGCTGCAGCAGCGCCTGCATGGCTACCAGGTTCTGCGGCACGTCATCGACGATCAGCAGGTTGACCGGGGTCTGCGACTGCGCAGGGTCCGGTGGCAGCAGGTTCATGCAAACAACTCCTTCAGGCGACGGCACATCAGTTCAAGGGGCAGCACGGCATCGGCGCCAGCGTGCTGCAGGGCGGAGGCCGGCATCATCGATGCCTCGGCCTCCTCGGGACATTGCAGCCAGGCGCGGCCGCCAGCGGCGCGCACGGCGGCCACCCCTTCGCTGCCGTCACTGCTGGCACCGGTCAGCAGCAGGGCCAGCACCTGCGCGCCGAACACCGCCGCTGCCGACTCGAACAGCGGATCGATGGCCGGGCGCGAAAACAGCACCGGGGCGTCGACCGACAACGCCAGCGAACCGGCGTCTTCCACCAGCAGGTGATAGTCCGGTGGCGCGAAGGTCACCGTGCCACGCTGCAGCGGCTGCTTGTCCTCGGCCTCGCGCACCGGCAGCGCGCAGTACGGCGCCAGCACTTCGGCGATGCGGCTGCTGCGGTCCCGCGGCAGGTGCAGCACGGCCAGCACCGGCGCGGGCAGCGTCGCCGGCAGCGCGCCTAGCACCGCCTGCAGGGCCGCGACCCCACCGGCAGAGGCGCCGATCACCAGCACGGCCGGGCGTGTCGGCAACGCCATCAGGCAACCTTCCGGTACAGGCGATGCTCGCGCGAGCAGACCTCGAACGCACCGTGGTGGCGACCGAACTGCAGCGATTCCTTGCTGCCCAGGCCAAGGAAGCCGCGATGCACCAGTGCTTCGCGGAACAGGCCCACCGCACGGTCCTGCAGGTCGCGGTTGAAATAGATCAGCACGTTGCGGCACGACACCAGGTGCACTTCGGAGAACACGGTGTCGGTGGCCAGGCTGTGGTCGGCGAACACCACGTTGCGGCGCAGCTGGCGGTCGAACACCGCGCCATCGTAGGCCGTGGCGTAGTAGTCGGAGAGCGAAGCGGTGCCGCCCGCCGCCAGGTAGTTGCGGCTGAACTGGGCCATGCGGTCGATGCCATAGGCACCGGCTTCGGCGGTGGCCAGCGCTGCCGGATTGATGTCGGTGGCATAGACGATGCTGCGCTCGAGCAGGCCTTCCTCGTGCAGCAGGATCGCCAGCGACCACACTTCCTCGCCCGTACTGCAACCGGCTACCCACAGCTTCACCGAGGGATAGGTGCGCAGCACCGGCACCACCTGTTCGCGCAGCTCGCGGAAATAGGCCGGGTCACGGAACATCTCCGACACCTGCACGGTGAAGAACTGCATCGCCTGCGCGAACAGGTCCGGCTCGTGCAGCAGGCGGTGCTGCAGGTCGGCCAGCCGTTCGCACTCGTAGCGCTGCATGGCCTGGCGGATGCGCCGCCGCAGCGACGACACCGCGTAGCTGCGGAAGTCGTAGTGGTAGCGCTGGTACAGCGCTTCCAGCAGCACTTTCAACTCCAGGTCGAACAAGGCCTGCTCGTTCATTGCCGCGAGCACCAGACCCGGCACAGCGAGACCAGCTTGTCGACATCGATGGGCTTGGCGATGTAATCGTTGGCACCGGCCTGCAGGCAACGCTCACGGTCGTCCGGCATCGCCTTGGCGGTCAGCGCGATGATCGGCAGGTCCTGCAGGTGGCGCTGCGCGCGGATCTCGCGCATCGCGGCCAGGCCATCCTTCTCCGGCATCATGATGTCCATCAGCACCAGATCGACTTCGCGCTCGGCCAGGCGATCGACCGCTTCCTGGCCATTGCGTGCGATCTCCAGCGTCACGCCGAGGGGTTCGAGCACGCTGGACAGCGCGAAGATGTTGCGGACATCGTCTTCGGCCAGCAGCACGGTACGGCCGTCGAGCACGGTGTCACGCCGGCGCGCCTCGCGCAGCAGGCGCTGCTGGTCGGTGGGCAGGCTGGCCTCGACGCTGTGCAGGAACAGGGTCACTTCGTCCAGCAGGCGTTCGGGCGAGCGCGCGCCCTTGATGATGATGCTCTTGGAATAGCGGCGCAGGCGCTGCTCTTCCTCGCGGCTGAGCGCGCGGCCGGTGTAGACGATCACGGGCGGGAAGCCGACGTCATCGTTGCCGGCCATGTGCTCGAGCAGGTCGTAGCCACTGCCGTCCGGCAGCGACAGGTCCATCACCATGCAGTCGAAGGTAACCGTGCTGAGCTGTTCCAGCGCGCCGGCCAGGGTGCCCACGGCGACGATCTGCAGCTGCTCGCGGCCCAGCAGCAGTTCCAGGTTGTGGCGCAGCTCGCTGTCGTCCTCGACGATCAGCAGGCGCCGCATGTCGCGCTGGCTGGTCTGTTCCAGCTGCTCGATGGCCGTGACCAGCCGCTCGCGCGTGGTCGGCTTGATCGCGAAGCCGATCGCGCCCAGCTCGCGTGCGACCTGGCCGCGCTCCATCGCCGAAACCACGTGCACGGGGATGTGGCGGGTGTCCGGATTGCGCTTCAGGCGCTCCAGCACGCTCAGGCCGGACACATCGGGCAGGCCGATATCGAGCAGGATGCCGTTCGGGCGCAGCTCGCTGGCCAGTGCCAGCGCTTCTTCCGCCGTACTGGCCACCACGCAGTCGAAGTCCAGCTCGTGGGCCAGCACCACCAGCGCTTCGGCGAAGGTGGCATCGTCTTCCACGGCCAGGATCAGCCGGCCTGCGCGCTGGCGCCGGCCACGGTCGTCGGCCACGCTGGCCGCAGCCGTGACCGCGCCGGACGCAATCACCGGCGCCGCGGATGCGGGTACATGCACAGGCGCAACCGCTGGCGCCGCGACGGCAGCAGCGGGCGCCGCATCCGCTTCAAGCGCAGGTGCCCCCTGCAGCGGCAGCTCCAGGATGAAGCAGCTGCCACGGCCCGGCTCACTGTCGACCTGGATGGTGCCACCCATGCGCTCGGCCAGATCGCGCGAGATCGACAGGCCGAGGCCGGTGCCGCCGTAGCGACGGCGAGTGCTGCCGTCAGCCTGGCGGAAGGCCTCGAAGATCACCTGCAGCTGCTCGCGGGCAATGCCGATGCCGCTGTCGCAGACCTCGAAGCGGACACGGCCATTGCCCCCTGCACGGACCTGCAGGCTGACCTTGCCGTGCTCGGTGAACTTCAGTGCGTTGGCCAGCAGGTTCTTCAGGATCTGCTGCAGGCGCTGGTTGTCGGCCACCAGCTGGCTGGGTGCCAACGCATCGGCTTCGATCTGCAGGATTAGGCCCTTCTGCCGCGCCATCGGCTCGAACGTCTCGCGCAGGCGCTGCAGCACGCTGTCCACCACCACGACTTCGTCGGCCAGCTCGACATGGCCGGCCTCGATGCGCGACAGGTCCAGGATGTCGTTGATCAACGCCAGCAGGTCGTTGTTGGACGACAGGATCGCGCGTGCGTACTTCACCTGCTCCGCGGTGAGCGTGCCGTCCTTGTTGTCGGCCAGCAGCTTGGCCAGGATCAACGAGCTGTTCAGCGGCGTGCGCAGCTCGTGCGACATGTTGGCCAGGAATTCGGACTTGTAGCGCGAGGTGGCAGCCAGCTCGTTGCTGTTGCGCACCAGCTGGCCCTGCGCGACCAGCAGCGCCTGCTTCTGCGCTTCCAGCTCGTGGGTGCGCTCTTCCAGCTGCACGTTGCTCTGTTCCAGCTCGGCCTGCTGCTGCTCCAGGTGTCCCTGCGACTGCATCAGGCTGCGGCTCTGCTCTTCCAGTTCCTCGTTGGCCACGCGCAGCTCTTCCTGCTGCGCCTGCAGTTCCTCGCCCTGGCGCTGCGATTCCTCCAGCAGCACCACCAGCTGCGCGCGCAGCAGCGAGGCACGCAGCGCCATGCCGATCGTTTCGGCGCAGCGCTCCAGCAGTTCGTCGTCGAGGTCGCGCTGCGCGCCGATGCGCGCGCGGCCCAGTTCGATCACACCGACCACGGCGCCGTCGCTGCTGATCGGCGCCAGGATGCGCTCGCGCACCGGCACACGCCCGAGGCTGGTCTGCAGGTCGAGTACCGCGGCGTCATCGCCATACAGGTGGCGGATCCGCTCGTCACGCGCCACCTGCCCGGCCAGCCCTTCCTGCAGGGCCAGCGACGCTGGCGTGCCAGAAGGCAGGGCCATGCCACCGGTCAACTGCAACCGTCCGCCTTCCAGGCGATAGACCGCCCCCACGTCCGCATCCAGCTGGCCGGCCAGGTGCGTTGCCGCCGCTTCGGCAATCTGCTCCGGCCCGAGGTCGCCGCGCAGGCTCATCGCCACCGCGTTCTCGGCTTCCTGCAGCCAGAGGGCGCGCATCGCCTGGCGCCGGGCCTGGATCGCGCGCGAGACGATCAGCGCGATCATCAGGAAGGCGCAGCCACCGATGGTGCGGTTGACGAACGAGAACGACGAGTTGTTGCTGGCTGGCGCCACGTTGAAGCCGATCACCAGCAGGACACAGGCGATCATCGCGACCACGAACGGCGCGCGCGCACTGCGCTGGAACACCGTGACGCCCACGGCCAGGAAATAGGCCAGCCAGACCGCGTATCCCAGCGGCACCACCAGTTCCAGCGCGATGGTGAAAGCCAGCAGTACGGCAGAGGTCATCCAGATCCAGCGGTCACGCGTAGTCGCACCAGGACGCATGCAGGTCGGTTCCAGAAGACAAAGGGTGGGTGATGGTACTCCCTGTCGTATTCAGCCGCACAGGACCAATGGCACGTGCCTGCCGTGCACGCATCCTTCACGCTGCACTGCCTAGCTTCACGTCCCTCTCAGGGGTAACACTTATTTCCACGTGGACGCTGCCGCTTCTACGACGTCCGTGCTGACGGACCCTTCCCGACAACTGCGACTGTTGATCGACAGCGTGCGCGACCATGCGCTGTACCTGCTTGATCCCGAAGGCATCGTCTGCAGCTGGAACCCGGGCGCGGAGCGCATCAAGGGCTATTCAGCCGATGAAGTGGTGGGTACGCACTTCGGTCGTTTCTACCTGGCCACCGACCGCGAGGCCGGCGAACCGCAACGCTTGCTCCGCCTCGCGGCGCAGCAGGGCCACGTTGCCAGCGAAGGCTGGCGGGTACGCCGTGATGGCTCGTCGTTCCGTGCCAGCGTGGTCATCGAGCCGGTCGTCGAAGCCGGCGAGCTGCTTGGCTTCGTCAAGATCACCCGCGACATCACCGAGCAATGGCAGGCACAGCGACTGCTGCGGGATGCCCAGCGCGCGCTGCGCAACACCCAGCAGTTCGAGACGGTTGGCCGGCTCAGCCGCGGCCTGTCGCACGAGTTCAACAACCTGCTGACCACCATCGGCAACGCACTGGACCTGCTGTCGCTGCGCGTCAGCGGTGACGATGTCCGCGCCGCCGAGCTGCTGGACGCTGCGCAGGCGGCCACCGACCGCGGCGCCCTGCTCACCCGCCAGCTGCTGGCCTTCAGCACGGGCCAGACCTTGATCCGCGAACCGCTGGACATCAACACGCTGGTACGGCAATGGCTGCCGGGCCTGCAGCGCGCCTGCCCGCCGACGGTGACGCTGGACGCCTGCCTCACGCCGGGCCTGCCGCAGGTGTGCACCGACGCGATGCAGCTGCAGGCTGCCCTGGCCAACCTGGTGGCAAATGCCGTGGAGGCCACCATCGATGGCGGGCGCATCCTGATCGGCACCGCGCTGGAACATCGGCTCGACCCGGATGCGGACACGACGCTGCAACGCGGCTATGTCACCCTCAGCGTCTGTGACGAGGGCCATGGCATGGCCGCTGACATCGCCGAGCGCGCCAGCGAGCCCTTCTTCACCACCAAGGACATCGGCAAGGGCAGCGGCCTGGGCCTGAGCCAGGTGTTCGGATTCACTACCCAGAGCGGCGGCTTCGTCGATGTGTCCACCACGCCCGGTGTCGGCACCACGGTCAGCCTGCTGCTACCCGCAACGGAGGACCCAGCCCATGACCGATGAACCGATCCGCGTACTGATGGTGGAGGACCAGAACGATCTGCGCGAGATGATCGGCTTGGCCCTGCGCGATTTCGGCATCGAGGTGGCCACCACCGCCGATGGCCACGAGGCGGCGGAACTGCTCAAGGGCGAAGCGCGCTTCGATGTGGTGTTCAGCGATATCAGCATGCCCAACGGCATGTCCGGCATCGAACTGAGCGAGCACGTCGCCCGCGAACAGCCGCAGGCACGCATGATCCTGTCCTCCGGCTATGCACGCTCACAGCTGCCACCGCTGCCGGAGCAGGTGGAGTTCCTGCCCAAGCCCTATCGCCTGCGCCAGCTGGTCGAGCTGTTGAAGCAGGACTGACGGCCTGCAGGACCAGACCGCTATTTCGCCGAGGCCTTCATCGCCCCATGACGGAACGACGCCAGCAACGTTGATGCCGCCATCGCCGGTGCCAGCCGACCGCGCGCCAGTGACCAGGTGATGCCGTAGAAACAGGTCCAGTAGAAGTCCGCCAACCACACTGCACTGAATCCGACGCTGAACACGCCGGCGTGCTGGCCGCGCAGGAAAAACGCCTCGAAACGCTCGCCGATCGGCGCCCAGCGCTCGGGCAGCAGGTGCAGGTCGCCCTGCCGCTGCTGCTCTTCCATCATGCGCGCGAACAGCAGCGTCACCAGTTCCCAGTCCGCCAGCAGGGCGTGGGTGACCTGCTCCAGCACCTGCATGGCATCGGCATCCCCGTCGAACCACGTGGCTGCGGCTTCCAGGCGCTCGAAGCCCGCAGCAAACAACGCCTCGTCGATCGCTTCGCGGGTGGGTGCGAAGCGGTACAGCGTGGCCCGGCTGATACCGGCGCCACTGGCCAGCTCGCTGAGTGTGCAGCGCGGATGGCTGACCAGAGTGGCAGCAAGGGCATGGTGCAGGTCGCGGCGTGTACGTGCTGCGGCAGGTCGCATGGAGGGGCCTGGAGGCGGGGTCCACTCACGCTAGCATGAATCATCAATTAATAGACTGAATCACAAATGATTCATCCGAATCATGGATGCGCTACAACGAAGGCGCGTCCGGTGCACCCGGGTCGGTGCATGGCAGGGAACGCGTCACAGGCATCGAAGGAGACAACGCCATGCTGCATCCGCTACGCGACATCGCTGTGCTGTTCGATGCCAGCGACACCGGGGACCGCGTATTGAACATCGCCGCCCATCTGGCGCAGGCCCAGCAGGCGCACCTGGTTGCGGTATCCACCGCCCAGCACCCCACCGACATCGCCAACGGTTTCGCCCGTGGCGCAGGCATCGCCGCCGCACTCGACCACGAAGCACGCACCGACGCCGCCTGCACCGCGCAGCTCATGCAGAACCTGCGCGCGGCCTGCGAGCCACTGCAGATCAGCACCGAACTGCGCATCGTTTCGGACTATCTCGGTGGCGCCGATCTGGCCCTGCAATCGCTGTACTGCGACCTGATCATCGCCGGCTATCCGCACACGCCCGGCGCGCCCTCCGGCTGGCGTCCGCTGGGCACGCTGCGCCAGACCGGCGTGCCGATGCTGCTGGTGCCGCCGCACTGGCAAGGCGAACAGGTCGGCCGGCGCATCGTGGTGGCCTGGAATGCCAGCAAACAGGCCCGTCGCGCCGTAGCCGATGCACTGCCGTTGCTGGCCCGCGCGCAGGCGGTGCACCTGCTGATGGTCGACACGCCCAAGGCCGAGGCCACACCCGGTGCCGAGATGGCCCAGCACCTGGCCCGGCACGGTGTCGAGGTCGAGATCCAGGCGATCAGTTCAACACAGGGCGGTGTTGCCGCAACCATCCGCCAGCATGTCCTCGATGCCGAGGCCGACCTGCTGGTGCTGGGCCCTTACAGCCGCAGCCGGGTGGTCGAGCGCGTGCTCGGTGGGGTTACCGAGGATCTGCTGTCCGAAGTTCCGGCACCGCTGTTCGTATCCCACTAGCACCGCCCTGCCCCGCACGGCGGTAGCCGGTCAGCGACTGCCCGGTGTGCCGCCGGAAGTAGCGGCACAGGTAGGACGCATCTTCGAAGCACAACCGCTCGGCGATGCGCCCGATCGGCAGCTCGCTGTAGCTCAGCAACGCCTTGATCTCCAATACCACCTGGCGGTCGATCAACGCCTTGGGCGTTTCATCGAAGCACTCGCGGGTGAGCTGGGAAAGATAGAACGGCGTGATGCACAATGCGTCGGCGTAGGACTGCACGTCGCGCTGGCGGGTACTGCGCTGGCCGACCAGCTCCCAGAAATTCCAGGCCAGGCGCTCGCGCCGGCTGACCGGCGCTGCCGCCACTTTCTGCACTGGCAGCAGCGTGGCGCACTTCAGGAAAAACGTCTGCAACAGGTTGCGCAGCATCACGTGCCGATAGCGGCCACCCGTGTGCTGCGCGTCCATCAGCTGCTGCAGCCAGCCCTGCAGCAGCGGCACCTCCAGCGGCGACGGCACGCAATGCGGATGCTCGTGCAGGAACTTGAACAGTGCGTTGGGCAGCACATAGGCCACCTCCGACGCCAGCGCCTTCGGCATCAGGCAGACCACCGCCAGGAAGCCGCGCGATCGCTGCCGCAGCAGCGCCAGCGTGTCCCCGGCCAGCACCAGCACATCGTGCCGCTGCACCGCCACCTCACGGAAGTTCAACGCGAAACGCGCACGCCCGGACACGCACACCAGAACCGCCAGATACGCGTGCCCGAATGACAGCGGAACGCCCTGCCCCTCGGCCAGCGTGCTGACCTCCAGGCGCATCGATTCGTCCTGATCCAGAAGCTGGGGTATGCGGTCCATGGGCCGATCCGGCTGGATTCCGGGACGCAGCATACCCGCGCCAACGAGGCAGTTGTGAAAAGTACCGAAACCATCAATGTCCCGCCCTGTGCCCTTCGCCCGGCGCGGCCTAGCCTGTGCGCTCTCTTCCTGCCCCTGAACGGCCATGCCCCTGCACACCGAACGCCTGATCCTGTGCCCCTGGCGCGACACCGATGCCGCCGACCTGTACGAATATGCCCGCGACCCACGCGTGGGCCCCATCGCCGGCTGGCCGGTACACACCAGCGTGGAGGAAAGTACCGACATCATCCGCACCGTCTTCAACCGGCCCGAAGTCTACGCACTGCAGAGCCGCGAGGACGGCCACGCCATCGGCTGCGTCGGCATCCTGATCGGTGCCGACAGCAACTTCGAGATCGGCGAGCGCGAAGGCGAGATCGCCTACTGGATCGGCGTGCCGTACTGGGGCCGCGGCCTGGTACCCGAAGCGGTGCGCGAAGTGATGCGGCATGCCTTCCTCGACCTGCACCTGGACGCACTGTGGTGCGGCTACTTCGCCGACAACCTGCAATCACTGAGCGCACAGAGCAAATGCGGTTTCCAGCATCACCATACCGAAGTGAACAAGTTCAACAGCTTCCTCGGCGACTACCGCACCGAACACATCAGCCGCATCACCCGCGAGCAATGGCAGGCGCAACAGGCTGCCGTGCTGCGCGCGTGATCAAGACTCAGCCGGCACGGTGCTGCATGAACAGAAGTTCCGGTGTCGAAGCATCTTCCATCGGCTGGAAGCCCAGGTGGCGGTACAGGGTCACCGCCGCGACGTTGTCACGATAGACACGCAGGGTCAGCCGCTCCACCCCGGCCGACTGCAACGCCTGCGCCATCAGCGCCTGCATCAGTACACGTCCCAGTCCACGCCCGCGTGCCTGTGGCGAAACGATGATGCGGCCCAGGTGCAGCGTGCCGGAGGTCGTTGGCCAGTACTGGCCGAAACCAAGGCAGTGGCCATGCGCATCCAGCAGCACCCACCCCGGGCGCTGCTGCAGTTGCAGTGCCTGCGCGAATGCGTCCGGCGCGAGCGGATACGCCACGCCGGGACCGGCCCAGCGCTGGGTTGCGCTGGCCGAATCCAGCCACGCGCCGATGGCGGCGTAGTCCGGAGGCTGCACGGGGCGAAGGTACTCAGTCATGGCGTGCGCGCAAGGAGGGATGGCCGCCATGGTGCGCGATCTTCGCGGCCGAATCACGTTGCAGGGCAGCGCTTGAATTTTGTCCTAGGACAATAAACAATGCCGATCGTGCACGGCCGCCACACCTGGCGACCTCTCCTTTCCTTCTGCCCCCGGGGTTCGCCATGATCCACGGCCTCAGCGCCTTTCCTCTTACGCCGATGACCGAATCGAGCATCGACCTGCGCGCCTTCGCCGGGCTGGTCGAGCGCCTCGCAGCGGCCGGCGTGGACTCCATGGGCGTGCTCGGCTCCACCGGCAGCTACGCCTACCTGGAAAAAGCCGAGCGCATGCGCGTGCTGCGCGAAGCCCTGTCCCATTCGGGCGCCGTCCCGGTCATCGTTGGCATCGGTGCGCTGCGCACCCGCGATGTGCTGGCTCTGGCAAAGGATGCTGAGGATGCCGGTGCGGCCGGACTGCTGCTGGCTCCCGTGTCCTACCAGCCATTGAAGGAACACGAGGTCTACACGCTCTTCGAATCGGTGTGCACGGCAGTGCGCACCCCGATCTGCGTCTACGACAATCCCGGCACCACCCACTTCCGGTTCAGCGATGAACTGCATGGGCGGATTGCCGCCCTGCCCAACATCGCCTCGATCAAGCTTCCACGCCTGTCCGACGATCCTGCCGAAGCCGCAGCGCGCGTCACCGCACTACGCGCCCAACTTCCGGCGCACGTCACGCTGGGCATCAGCGGCGACGCGGCCGCCGTACACGGGCTGGCCGCCGGCTGCGATGGCTGGTATTCGGTAACCGGCGGGCTGTTCCCCGGGGCGGTGCAGCAGATCACCCGCGCGGCCGGCAAAGGCGACATGGCGACGGCCCAGGCCATGTCGGCGAGGCTGGCGCCACTCTGGGCGCTGTACGACCGCTTCGGCGGCATCCGCGTGATGGCGTGCGCAGCGGCGCTGATGGGCATGTGTGCGGAGGACTGCCTGCCACGGCCGCTGCTTGGGCTGCACGGTGAAGAGCGGGCGCGTGTGGCGGAAGTGCTGCGCGGCTTGGAGCTGCTGTAGCCGTCCTGGAGCGGGCAGCCTTTCACGTGGGAAACCCGCGAATGTCCCGGTGTCTTCTGGAACCCACCGGGCCTGAACCCTTCTGGTTCTACCTCGCTCTCCAGTTCAGTAGAGTGGATCCCGGCCAACCGGGCCCAAGTCTGGATGAGCGCAAGATCGCCAAGCAAAGTGTGACCCGGAATGTCCCCACTTTGCGGCGCATTTGAACACGGCCCTTGATCACTGGTCCAAAGGAGGACGCATGGTGTCAATCCTGGGTGTTCTTGCACTTGGCGTGATGGTGCTATGCATCTGCCTCCCCTTCGCCGCGACGGCGATACAGCTCTTCCGCCTCGTCTGGTTCCTGACGGGCGAGAAAAAAGAACGCGACAAGCGGCCGCGCTTTACCGGCCTGGTCCTGGCGATGCTCTTCAGCTCACTCGCTGCGACTGAAATCCTGCACGTCGAGCCATTCCTGTCGTTGCGCTACCTAAATCCAGTGCCGCCCGAGCACAGGGACGCGTTCGTGATTGGCATGCTTGTGCTTGCGCTGGTGGCTTGGATATCGGGCGGATTGCTATGGAAGATTGCGCGCCGTCGGCCTGAAGGCTGAGCTGATCGTGCTTCCAAGCGCAGGCCATCTCCAGTTGTGCAGGCGCTTGTGCGCGAAAGTTGGAGACTGTGCTTGCCTGAGCGGCGCCCCCGCAGGTCACCCTCTCGGTGACGCAACTACTTTCCTGCGGTGCGTCCTCAATGTGCGGACAGCGGTAGGTGGCGGAAATCATGGCCGGGAGCGGGCGGCCAGCCGTCTCAACAACTGCAAACCACCCGAACACCAGCCTTAGCTGCTCAGAATCGGCCACGTGACACACCTTGCGTCACGCCATAGGGCTTCTCCTACAGCCATCTTGGTGGTTTTCCGATTGCATCACTGCAGGACTGTTGCGACCGTGCGCGGGCAGTGCAGCACTACCCTACTCATGGAGAGACGGAAGTGAACTCAATGCAGAACGATTGCAGAACTGCCCGCTCAACCCCTCGCCGCCTGATGTTGGGCATGTCACTTGCTCTGTTGTCAGTCGGCTTCGCCCAGAGCGCGTTCGCCGGCCAATGGGTGCCGACGGGCCGCGTGCTATGGGTGGATTCGGAAACCATCCAGCCTTACCCAGTGGCCTATACCAACTTCTGCCAGGGCGGCGTGGATGGGCCAAGCGGTGTCTACCTGTACGGCGACTGGGGTTCGGAAGGGCTGGGCTCGTGCCCCACCGACGCATACACCGGTTTTCAAGAGATGAAGGGCTCTGGCGGTAACTGCAGACCGGATCCCCAAGGCGTTGGTGGCGGCTATTCCTGCGAGGAGAACCACCACACTTTCAGCGGTCAGACCTACCAGGGCCCAATGCCGGCGACCTGCAGCTCACCAGGCGTGTATGGCGTCAGCCACCTCTACCGTAGAGAGCTGGTGTACTTCGGCTCCGGCCACATGCCCGATGACTTCTACGACCGATTCTACGAAAGCTCTGCTGAGTACGTTTGCCAGTAATCGGCAACCGAATACCAAGTTCTCATGCGCTGGACTTGAAGCGCTTTTGATCCGCACCTCATGACGAGCACGAACGTCCCCGCGCGAGCGGGGACACTACTTCATGTCGCCCCCGGATTCTTTCTGCTCATTGAGGTAGCGGGCCTGGAGCCGTAGCCATGGCGGCGGCGATCTCTTCGCCGCTGCCTTTCAGCAATTTCCATCAGTTCTGACCGAGCAGATCGGCGAAGTCCAGGGACGCCAGACCACTTTGCAGAACCGGCGCGTCGCTGCTCACGCGCCCAGGGTTGAGCTGCCTGCGATCCCGTATCCCGAACGCCACGACGCGCACGGAGACCGAGTAGCGAGCAGGCCGCCCTGCCCGACCTGCTGGTGCAGGCGACTGGTTCAAGGACGATGCAACGTCGGCAGGGCTGGGTGGAAGTCTTCACCGCCTGGGGCGCATGTTCTGCGCCCATCCATGTCATGGCCGGAGTGCTGTTGCGTCAAGTACAGATCCTGGCCGGGCACGCGATTTACGCCACCGCAGAGAAGTTCTACGTCCATCTGACGCCCAAGCGCGACGACGGCGCCCAGGGGGCGGGCTAACTTATTGATTCGCCATTGTGACCACTGTGACCAAAGCATTGAGAAATGCTGAGAAATACAGAAAACCAGTGTGTCGCGATTCGGCGTAAGTATCTGATTTATGGTGACCCCGGCCCGATTCGAACGGGCGACCTTCCCCTTAGGAGGGGGACGCTCTATCCAGCTGAGCTACGGGGCCATGCAGCCGGGAAGTTTACAGGCAACGTGCCCTGCCCTCCAAGCATTCATGTCCGGCCCGGCTCCACTGGCATGTCCGGCCCGGCTCCGCTGGCGCGTTGCACCATGGCCGGACAGGGCGCTCTGCTACCATCGGCGATTCAGTTCATCGCGTCCCCCACCTGCCCGCGATGGCGCCAAACAACGTAACGAAACACAGGAGTCTGCATGTCTTCCGAGCTGCTCAAGTCCCTTGGCCTGGACGCGATCAACGCTGGCACGTACCTGGGCAACGGGGAGTGGTCGAGCGCGACCAGCGGTGAGCTGATCACCCCGGTCAACCCGACCACCGGCGAGCCGATCGCGCAGGTCCGCGCGACCACCGAGGCCGAGTACGAGACCGTCGTCGCCCGCGCCCAGGAAGCCTTCAAGGCCTGGCGCACCACGCCGGCCCCGCGCCGCGGTGAAGCCGTGCGCCTGTGCGGCGAAGCGCTGCGCAAGCACAAGGACGCCTTGGGTTCGCTGGTTGCCCTGGAAATGGGCAAGAGCAAGCCGGAAGGCGATGGCGAAGTGCAGGAGATGATCGACATCGCCGATTTCGCCGTGGGCCAGAGCCGCATGCTGTACGGCTACACCATGCACTCCGAGCGCCCCGGCCACCGCATGTACGAGCAGTACCACCCGCTGGGCCTGGTCGGCATCATCTCGGCCTTCAACTTCCCGGTTGCGGTGTGGAGCTGGAACTCGTTCCTGGCCGCCATCTGCGGCGACGTGTGCATCTGGAAGCCGTCCAACAAGACGCCGCTGACCGCCATCGCCTCGCTGAAGATCTGCAACGACGCGCTGCGCGAGGCCGGCTTCCCGGACATCTTCTTCCTGATCAACGATGCCGGCACCGCGCTGTCGGAGAAGATGGTCGATGACCGTCGCGTGCCGCTGATCAGCTTCACCGGCTCGACCCAGGTCGGCCGCACCGTCAACGAGAAGGTCGCGCGCCGCCTCGGCCGCTGCCTGCTGGAACTCGGCGGCAACAACGCCATCATCCTGGACGAAACCGCCGACCTGAAGCTGGCCGTGCCGGGCATCGTGTTCGGCGCCGTCGGCACCGCCGGCCAGCGCTGCACCACCACCCGCCGCCTGATCGTGCACCGCTCGATCTACGCCGACGTGCTGGCCACCCTGGTCAAGGCCTACAAGCAGGTGGAAGGCAAGATCGGCGACCCGACCGATGCCGCCAACCTGATGGGCCCGCTCAACAGCGACGGCGCCGTGCAGCAGTTCCTCGATGCGATCGCCCAGGCCAAGGCCGCCGGCGGCACCATCGAAACCGGTGGCACCCGCATCGACCGCGCCGGCAACTTCGTGCTGCCGGCGATCGTCTCCGGCCTGAAGAACAGCGACGCCGTGGTCCAGCACGAAACCTTCGCGCCGATCCTGTACGTGATGCCGTACGACAGCATCGACGAAGCCATCGACATGCAGAACGGCGTGCCGCAGGGCCTGTCGTCCTCGATCTTCACCCAGAACCTGAAGACCGCCGAGAAGTTCCTGTCGGCCGCCGGCAGCGACTGCGGCATCGCCAACATCAACATCGGCACGTCCGGTGCGGAGATCGGTGGTGCCTTCGGTGGCGAGAAGGACACCGGCGGTGGCCGCGAGTCCGGCTCGGATGCATGGAAGGTCTACATGCGCCGCCAGACCAACACCATCAACTATTCGGATTCGCTGCCGCTGGCCCAGGGCATCAAGTTCGACCTGTGATGGCAAGCGACGCGGACACGTCCGTGGGTCAGAGCCCCTCCGGGGATCTGACCCCAGCGAAGGGTCGGATCCCCGCAGGGGCTCCGACCCTCGATTTCAGCGGCCGCCGCGTGCTGATCGCCGGCGGCAGCAAGGGCATTGGCCGTGAAATGGCGCTGGCGTTTGCCGGCGCCGGTGCGCAGGTCTCGGTCTGCGCGCGCGGCCAGGCCGGTCTGGATGCCCTGCGCGCCGATGCACGGGCGCAGGGCTTCGAACTCCACGCGTTTTCCGCCGATCTGGCCGACCCCGGCCAGATCCAGGCCTGGCTGCAGGCCGCTGCCGACGCGCTCGGTGGCATCGACGTGCTGGTCAACAACGCCACCGGCTATGGCATGGCCGACGACGAGGACGGCTGGGCCGCCAGCCTGCAGGTCGACCTGATGGCCGCCGTGCGTGCATCGCGTCTGGCACTGCCGTGGCTGCGCGCCTCCAGCGATGCCTGCATCCTCAACCTGTCCTCGATTGCCGCGCAGCAACCGCGTCCCGGTGGCGCGCCCTATGCCGCCGCCAAGGCCGCCCTTTCGCACTACACCACCTCGCAGGCGCTGGCGCTGGCCAAGGACCGGATCCGGGTCAATGCCATCGCGCCGGGCTCGATCGAGTTCGATGACGGCCTCTGGGACCGCCGCCGCACCGAAGACCCCACGCTGTACCACGGCACGCTGGCGAAGATTCCGTTCGGCCGCTTTGGCCACCCGCGCGAGATCGCCGACGCCGCCCTGTTCCTGTGCTCGCCGCTGGCGCGCTGGGTCACCGGCAGCGTGCTCAACGTGGATGGCGGCCAGGTGTTGATGGGCTGACACCGGCACTCCGGTAGCTGCCAACCTTGGTTGGCATGCCTTTCGTCGACCAAGGTCGACGCCTAGCGTGGCTGAAATGCCTTTCGTCGACCCAGGTCGACGCCTGCCATCATGTCCGCCGGGCATGGGATTGCCGGGGCAGACGCACTATCATGTGCACACTGCCAAGGAGGACCCCGATGAGCGTGGCACCCCGACAGACAAGCGCCCTGGCCGTGGTCAGCCTGGTCATGGGCATCGCCAGCTGGACCGTCCTGCCCTTCGTGGCCAGCATCGTCGCCATCATCACCGGCCACATGGCCCGCGCCGAAATCCGCCGCCGCCCGCACGAACTGGAAGGCGATGGCCTGGCCGTCACCGGTCTGGTGCTGGGCTGGGTGATGGTCGGCGCCGTGATCGCAGCCATCCTGGTCTTCATCCTGTTCTTCGGCGGCCTGGCCTGGCTCGCTGCGATGTCGAACTGACTGCCATGACCGCCTCCGACAGCACTGAACGCTTCAGCAGCCGCGTCGCCGACTACGTCCGCTACCGGCCCGATTACCCACCCGCGCTGCTGGAGTGGCTGCACGGCCCGATGGGCGTCAGCCGCAAGGCACTGGTCGCCGACATCGGCGCCGGTACCGGCATTTCCAGCCGCCTGTTTCTGGCCAGCGGCCATCCCGTTGTCGCGGTTGAGCCCAACGCCGCCATGCGGGGCGCGGCCGAGCAATGGCTGGCACCGCAGTACCCGCAGTTCCGTGCGGTGGACGGCCGCGCCGAGGCCACCACACTGGACGATGCCAGCGTCGATCTGGTCAGCGTCGCGCAGGCCTTCCACTGGTTCGACACCGTGGCGGTGCGCGCCGAGTGGCAGCGCATCCTGCGTCCCGGCGGCCAGGCATTGATCTACTGGAATTCGCGCCTGCTCGATGCCAGCCCGTTCCTGATCGGCTACGAACAGCTGCTGCTGGACTACGGTACCGACTACTCCGCCGTGGCCGAGCGCTACCAGGACGACGCCACCATGCAGGCCTGGTTCGGCCCCGGCCTGCGCGGCATGGTGGAGTTGCCCAACGTGCAGCACCTGGACTTCGATGCCCTGCGCGGGCGCCTGCTGTCCTCCTCCTATGCCCCTCAATCCGGTCATCCGCGCCACGCGCCGATGATCGACGCTCTGCAGCACCTGTTCGCCGCCCACGCGGTCGACGGCCAGGTTGCTTTTGAATATCGAACCCGAGCCTTCCTCGGCACGCTGGACTGAACCGACGCATGTATTCGCTTGCCCGCCCCTTCCTGTTCTCGCTCGACGCCGAGCGCGCCCACGGCCTCGGCCTGTCCGCACTGGACCTGGCCTATCGCACCGGTACCACGCCGCTGCTGGCCGCACGCATCGCGCCGATGCCCAGCACGGTGTTCGGGCTGACGTTCCCCAACCCGGTCGGCCTGGCCGCCGGCCTGGACAAGAACGGCGAGCACATCGATGCATTGTTCGCGCTGGGCTTCGGCTTCGTTGAGATCGGCACCATCACCCCGCGCCCGCAGGCCGGCAATCCGCAGCCGCGCCTGTTCCGCCTGCCGGAACACAACGCGATCATCAACCGCATGGGCTTCAACAATGCCGGCGTGGACGCACTGGTGCGCAACGTCGAGCGCGCGCGCAATCGCCGCGGCCTGCTCGGCATCAACATCGGCAAGAACAAGGACACCCCGAACGAACAGGCCGTAGACGATTACATCGCCTGCCTGGACAAGGTGTACCCGCTGGCCGACTACATCACTGTCAACATTTCCTCGCCCAACACCGCCGGCCTGCGTGAACTGCAGGAAGAAACCGCGCTGCGCCAGCTGGTCAGCCAGCTGCGCGACCGTCAGGAAGACCTCGCGGCCCAGCACGGCCGCCGCGTGCCGATGCTGGTGAAGGTGGCGCCGGACCTCAGCGAACGCGACATCGATGCCGCCGCCCGCGTGCTGGGCGAACTGCAGGTGGACGGCGTGATCGCCACCAACACCACCATCGACCACAGCAAGGTGGCCGGCGACCCGCTGGCCAACGAGGCCGGTGGCCTGTCCGGTGCGCCGGTGCTGGAGCAGTCCACGCTGGTGCTGCGCCGCCTGCGTTCGCGACTGCCCGAAGCGGTGCCGCTGATCGGCGTCGGCGGCATCCTGTCCGGCGCCGATGCGGTGGCCAAGATGGCGGCCGGTGCCGCGCTGGTGCAGTGCTACAGCGGCCTGATCTTCCGCGGCCCGGCGCTGGTTTCCGAATGCGTGGAGGCGATCCGTCGCCGCCGCGAAGCGCCCAGCCGCGGCGCGGTGGCCCCGCTGTGAGCGCGCCCATGGATACCGTCGACGGCAACGCCCCGCTGCGCTGGACGCTCACCCGTAATGCGCCGCTGCAGGCACTGAATACCTTCCACGTGCAGGCCAGCGCCGCGCAGCTGCTGGAACTGCACGATCCCGCGCTGCTGCCGGAAGTGCTGGCATTGCCCGAGGTGGCCAACGGCCCGCTGCTGGTACTGGGTGCCGGCAGCAACGTGCTGATCGCCGAGGACCTGCCGGGCACCGTGCTGGTGTTCGGCAACCGTGACATCAGTTTCCTTGAACACCGCGCCGACCACGCGGTGGTCCGCGCCGGTGCCGGCGTGCCGTGGCACGGCCTGGTGATGTGGTCGCTGCAGGAAGGCCTGTCCGGCCTGGAAAACCTGGCCCTGATTCCCGGCACGGCCGGTGCCGCGCCGATCCAGAACATCGGTGCCTATGGCGCGCAGGTCGGCGAGTTCATCCAGGCCGTCGAAGCCTGGGACTGCCAGGAACAGGCCTGGGTGCGGCTGGACAACGAACAGTGTGGCTTCGCCTACCGCGACAGCGTATTCAAGCAACAGCCCGATCGCTACCTGATCACCGCCATCGAACTGAAGCTGCCGCTGCTGCATGACCTGCGCATGGACTACGCCGGCATCCGCGACGAACTTCAAGCGCAGGGCGTGGAGCTGCCCGGTGCGGTGGACGTGGCCAATGCGGTGATCGCAATCCGCCGCCGCAAGCTGCCCGACCCGGATGTACTGGGCAACGCCGGCAGTTTCTTCAAGAATCCGGTGCTGCCGCTGGAACAGGTCGACGTGCTGCTGCAGCACTTCCCCGACCTGCCGGTGTTCCCGGCCGAGCAGGACGACAAGCGCAAGGTCTCGGCGGCCTGGATGATCGAATCCTGTGGCTGGAAGGGCTTCCGCGATGGCGATGCCGGCGTGGCCCCCAGCCATGCACTGGTGCTGGTCAACCATGGCCACGCCACCGGCGCTGAGCTGCTGGCGCTGGCGCGTCGCATCTCGGCCTCAGTGCTGGAGAAGTTCGGCGTGCCGATCGAACCGGAGCCCCGCCTGCTCGGCGCACAGTGGTGAACAGCCCCGCCCTTTCCCCCAGCGCCACCCCGATGCGGGCGGCGCTGCTGATGCTCGGCAGCACGATGGCGTTCGGCCTGATGGCGGTGGCGATCCGCTATGCCACGCGCTACGTGCCAACCCAGGAAGTGGCGTTCTTCCGCAATGCCTTCGGCCTGCTGGCGCTGCTGCCGATGCTGCTGCGGCCCGGTCGTGCGCCCTTGAAGACGCAGCAGCTGCCACGCTATTTCGTGCGCAGTGCGATCGGCCTGGGCTCGATGCTGTGCGCGTTCTGGGCGCTGGGTCATCTACCGTTGGCGCAGGCGGTTTCGCTCTCGTACTCCACGCCGCTGTTCGTCACCATTGCCGCCGTGCTGTGGCTGGGCGAAACCGTGCGCGTGCGCCGCTGGGCCGCGGTCGTGGTCGGCTTCATCGGCGTGCTGGTGATCGTGCGCCCCGGCACGGCCGGCTTCACCGCCGGCAGCCTGGTGGCCGTGGGCGCGGCCGTGCTCAGCTCGTTGGTGGCGATACAGATCAAGCAGCTCACCCGCGTCGACAGTGCCGATACCGTGGTGCTCTATACCTACGTGTTCTGGGTGCCGCTGTCGCTGGTCCCAGCGTTGTTCGTCTGGGTCTGGCCGACCGGATCAGCCTGGCTGTGGCTGCTGGCCACCGGCGTGCTCGGCACCATCGGCCAACTGCTGTGGACCCGCGCGCTACGGCTGGGGGAAGTCTCCGCCCTGACTCCGATCAGCTTCCTGCAGCTGCCGCTGGTGACGCTGTTCGGCTGGCTGCTGTTCAACGAAAGCGTGGACCGCTGGACGATCATGGGTGCCGGCATCATCCTCGCCGCCAACGCCTACATCGCCCACCGCGAAGCCGTGCTGTCGCGCCGCGCCGCGAGCGCGGCCGCCTCTGCAGCGGCCAAGCCCGCCGAGTAGAGCCACGCCCTGCGTGGATGATCCCTGCACCTGATCAACGATGGCGGCCCGAAGAGCCGCCGAGCGCAACTGTAGAGTCGAGCCATGCTCGACTCATCGCGCGCAGCGCGACGCTTCATCGATGGAAGGTGACGAGCATTTACAGCGCGCGATACACCCGCTCTGCCGCGTCGAACACGTTACCCGGTGCGAACTGTTCGCTGAGGAAATGCAGCGACTGCCGGCGCAGCTGCGGCGAACGATCCTCGCCATCGCTGCCCAGCAGGACCTGCTGGAACTCGATCAGGTCCTGCAGGATGCGCCAGTGCCGGTACCAGGCGATCCAGCGCGGGTCGCCATGGTCGCTGCCATAGCCCTCCTCGAAACCCAGCGGATTCTCGCGCCCCCAGCGCCCGCCCACCGCGGCACCGATGAACATCAGGTCGCGCTCGCGCGGTGCCAGCGACAGGCCATCCCAGTCGATCAGGTGCAGGCCGCCGTCGTTGCCCATCAGCAGATTGCCGGCATGCAGGTCGGTATGGCACAGGCGCAACGCCACCGGGACATCCTGCAACGCCGCGTGCAGCTGCACTGCCTGCGCATGCAGCGCCGCGATGCGCGCGTGCTGCTGGTCCCAGACGGAAACGAAGGCACGGCCCAGCCCATCCCTGGCGGCGGCCAGGCCCTCACCGGCCAACCATTGCCCGACCGTATCAAGCGCTGAGGTTTCCAACCGCAGGCTCGGCAGTGCCTCCTGCAGCGCCGGCGGCGGGCGCGCCTCGTGCAGGCGCCGCAGCACCTCGCCCATCCGTTGCCACTGCGCGCGACTCAACGCGGCCTCGAAGCCGGATTGGCCTTCCACGTACGGGAACAGGGTGAACTGCAGGCCCCAGCGCTGCACCGACGCTCCACCGGTCAGGGCCGGCCAGGGCGCGACGATTTCCTCGATGCCCAGCGTGCCGCGCAGCCAATGCAGGGTGTCCCAGACGGCAGGGGCAACCTGGTAACTGCGGCATTTCAACCACCATTGCCCGCGCCGTGCATCGATGCGATACACGCTGGCGTTGGCATCGGCGCCAACCGGGCGTGGCACCACGGCGTTGGCGGTGATGCCATAGGACTGCTGAAGGACTTCGCCGAGATGCTGCGCCGAAGCGGATGACATGGATGCAAGCGGAAAGTATTACCTGCCACCACTATCGCAGATGCGCGGGCCGCGACACAGACATGTCCGTCACAACATCGTGCCTGCGCGACCAATGTGCTAGCCGGCAATGCGCCGCATCACCGCTTCCAGCGGCCCCCGCGCGAACCGCCAGGACCACAGCCACGCTGCGCCCGTGGCCAGCATCAGGAACAACAACGCCCACAACAGCACGGCCGGCAGCGAAGCACTGCCATCGAGCAGGCCCAGCCATTCCAGCGTCCCCATGCCCAGCAGGATGTGGCCGACGTACAGGGTCAGGGTCATGCGCCCTGCCGCAGTGAGCGGCTGCAGCCAGTCCCCCGGATACCGGCGGCTGACCCACAGGCACATGGCAATCGCGCTGCAGGCCGCGCCTGCGCCGGTCAGTACGTAGGCCGGTCCCGGCGGCATCGGCTGCGTTCCCAGCCACCCCTGCCAGGGTGTTCCCTGCGCAACGTGCTGCACACCCTGGCCCGCGCCGAGCAGCAGCACGCCCAGCAGCAACAACGCATGCTGCACCCGCGGCTGCGACAGCTGCAGGCGTGCCAGCAGCATGCCCAGCAGGAAGAAGCACATCCAGGGCAGCAGGGGATGGAAGCCGTTGAACAGCAGGTTGCGCACGGCACCCGGCCAGTGCCAGAGACCGGCGTATTCCAGCGTCTGCCAGTTCCAGCCCTGGCTGTAGTCCCACTGCAGCAGTGCCCAGAACGAACCGGCCGCGAGGCCGGCGATGCTGGCCAGCAACACCTGTGGCGACGCGCGCAACCACAGCACCGCCAGCGCGAAATACACCGCGTAGTAATGCAGGATGTCGGCCGGGAACAGGGTCAGGTTGAGCAGGCCCAGCACAAGCAGGAACAGCGCGCGCCGCCAGGTCTGCAGGCTGGCCTGCATCCAGCCCGAGCGCTGCGTCGCCAGTACCAGGCCAAGTCCGGCCAGGGTGACGAAGGTCGCCGAGGCCTTGCCTTCCAGAAGATGGAAGAAGCCTGCCAACCCACCCGTGCGCTCGGCAGGCACGGCCATCGCCAGGCGGAAATTGACCAGCACCATGCCGGCCAGCGCCAGATACCGCGCCAGATCCAGGCCGTGCAGCCGCCGGTCATCGGCGCTCATGCACGTGATCCCAGCAGCCGTGCCAGCAGCTCGAGGTCCAGTGCGGCGTCCTCTACGCTGCCACCTTCACCCAGGCCCTGGCGCAGCGCATCGCTTTCGATGGCATCCAGCAACACCTGCGCCTGCAGTGCCGGGGCCAGCGCAGGGCGCCGCCGCTCGCGCCGCGCAATGCCCCGCAGCGCATCGCCCAGCACCTGTTGAAGCTGCCTGCGGTTGGCCGCGAAGGCCTCGGCCACGGCGCGGTTGCGTGCACTCTCGGCCAGCACCTCGACCGCGAGCGTTGCCCACTCCGGTTGCCGGCACAACGCGTGGAAGTCCTGCAGGAATGCCAGCACCTGCGCGCGCTCGCCGTCGGCCGCCGCCAGCCGCTGCAGCATCGGGGCCAGTTCCTCGCTTTCGGCCACGGCCACCGCAAGGATGATCGCCTCCTTGCCCGGGAAGTGGTTGTAGAGATTGCCCAGACTGACACCGGCCGCCTGCGCGATGTCGCGCATGCTGGTCTGGTGGAAGCCCTTGGCGAGGAAGCACTGCAGGGCCGCCTGCAGGATCAGGGTCACGCGCTGCTCATTGCGGTCGATTCGGCTCATGGCGCAGATAGTGAACGAACGTTCGTCCATTTTAAAGAATGAAGAGGTCCGCCGGCAGGGCAGCGTTCAGCCCCGCCCTACGCCGCCCTGCGCGGCTTCAGAAGAACTCGTCGAGCAGACGGTAGAACGCCAGCCGTCGTTCGTCGGCCACAACGCCATAGCGGCGGAACAGCGGTGCAACCCAGCGGGTGTCGCCGAAGTTGTCGACCAGGCTGCGCGCGGCCAACGCCAGATCCTGGTAGCGATCGGCCACGCCCAGCCGGCCACAATCGATGAAACCGCTGAAGCGGCCCTCGGCTGCGAGCAGGTTCGGCAGGCAGGCGTCGCCATGGCTGACCACCAGATCCTCGTGATCGGGCCGGGTGGCGCGCAGTTCGGCGAACACCTGCTGCACGCTCTGCCCCAGGCGTTCGTCATCGAAGTCATCGGCGTCGACCAGGTCCGCCTGGACACGTGCCTGTGCGGCCTGCAGGCGCGAGGCCAGCCGCTGGTCGAACGGACAGCTCGCCACTGGCAGGGCATGCAGGCCCCGCAGCGCGTCGGCCAGCAGTTCCACCAGGTGGTGGGGCGCGAGCGTCGGCGACGAGGCCAGGTCGTGGCCGGGCAACGCACTCATCAGCAGCCAGCGGCGCCCCGCCTCCTCGGCGGTAGCGATCACCGTCGGCGCTGGCTGGCCCTGCGCCTGCAGCCAGCGCAGGCGTGCGATCTCGTCGCCCAGCTCACTGAAGGCGTCGATCACTTCCGACTTCAGGAAGGCATCGGCCTGCCCAGGACGATGCACGCGGGCAACGTCCGCACGCGATACACCGATCGACTGCCGTTCAATGCGCGCGTCGGCCAGCGCTTCCTGCCAGGCGTGAGGCAGGGGCATGCCATCCATGCGCGCGTGGGTTGCTTCCATGCCGGGGAACGCCTGTTGCCGATGACTGCACGGATTCTCGCTCATCCGGCATGCCCCCCGTCAACAGCACCAATGATGGAGCTGTGCCTGGCGCGCTGAACATTCCCGTTACGGAACGGCATGCATGGATGGACGAACGGCCACGCGCCGTCCACATTGTCGCCGACTGCCACGGGCCCTGCTGCGTGCTGTCCAACGATGCGCTGGCGATGCTGGACGAGGCCGGACTGGCGGCGCAGCAGCTCCCCGCCGGCTACCCCGAATGGAAGGCGTCCGGCCTGCAGGTGGATCTGCCCCGGCACTGAGCGAGACCACTGTCATGGATGATGCGTTTGCCCCGATGATCGATGCCAGCTGGCGGCGCATCTGCGCGGGTGAGCGCATGCTGCAGGACGATCCCCTGTTGTACCTGGCCTGCAGCGATGATTTCGACGAGGGTGAGGACGGCATGCTGCTGCAACCGCTTGCTGGTCCTGCGCGCGCGGTGCTGCGCCCAGTCCTGGTCGAACGCCTGCAACTGCACGCACGCGCGCATTGGACACTCGCACAGCTGCGGCAGCGGCTGATCGACGTCGGCCAGCGCACGCATGGCGCCGACCGCCTCTTCTATTTCCCTGCTGCAGAACTTGCGGCACTGGCCGAGCACCCTGCACCGCCCCACATCCGCCACCTCGCTCCAGCCGATGCTGCTGTGTTCAGTGCGTTCCAGGCCAGCGCCAGCAAGGAGGATCTCGATGCCGCCTGGGTCGAGCTCGACCACTGGCAGGTGTTCGGTGTCTTCGACGGCGAGCAGCTGGTCGCGGCCGGCAGCCTGTATCCGTGGAGCCTGGATCCGGCACTCGCCGACATGGGCGTGCTGACACTGCCCGAAGCCCGTGGCCGTGGTCATGCACGCCGGCTCGTGCAGACGATGGCCATATCCGCCCAGGCCTCCGGGTTGCAGCCGCTGTACCGATGCCAGCTCGACAACACGGCCTCCATCACCACTGCCGAACGCAGCGGCCTGCGCGCGTTCGGCGACTGGGACCTCATCCTGGCGACACACTGATGCCGCCACTGCACAACCAAGGAAGCAACATGAAATTGATGATCATCGGCGCCAGCAGGGGCCTGGGACGCGCGTTCGTGGAAGGCCTCTGTGCCTCGGGTGACACTGTGATTGGTGTCTCGCGCACCCGCCCGCGCGGCATCGCTTGCCCTGACGGCGTCACCCTGCAATGGATCGAAGCAGACCTGTCCCGGCCCACCGCAGCGGCCGACCACATCGCAGCACAGGCACCGGCCGATATCGATGTGCTGATCCACAACCTGGGTATCTGGGAAGACAAGGCCTTCAGCGACGAGTACGCCTTCCTCGATGAAAGCGATGCGGCACTCACGCAACTGGTCGACGTCAACATCACCGCGACCCTGGTCCTGCTGCAGCGCCTGCTGCCCCGCGTACTGGGCGCAGCACGCCCGCAGCTGGTGCTGACCGGTTCGACCTCGACCCTGCCGCGCAGCGGCCGCCCGGAAGTGGCGTTCGGCGCCTCGAAGTTCGCCCTCAACGGCATCGCCGATGCGCTGCGCGAGGGCTTCCGCGATCACCGGCTGGCGGTGACCAGCCTGCAGCTGGGCTACCTCAACACCGACGACGCCTTGTCGGTGCCGGTGGCCGAGGCCGCAGCGCGCGGCGACGGTGAGCTGGTGCCGGTACATGATGCCGTGGCGATGGTGCGCGCACTGCTGCAGCTGTCGCCGTCCGGCTTCGTGCGCGAACTGGTACTGCCGGCCATTGCCGACCCGCGCTACTGACCCAGGTGGGCGACGCCGGGTAGCATCAGTGGCCGCGCGCGCGGCCGTGGTTTACCCTGCTCGTCACTGGCCGTCGGTCACAGGCGGGAACCTGCTATGGATGCGCTTTCACGGGTCTCGGCCCAGGTCCTGGACAGCGCCCTGCCCAGCCTGCCGCTGTACCTGCTGCAGGCCACGGCGGTGATCGGCATGATCGGCGTGCTGCTGATCGCCACCCGTCGCGCCGGGCACGCCATTGAAGGCCGTCGCCTGTATGTCGGCGTGGCGCTGGGCCTGATCTACCTGTTCAATTCCTGGTTCGTGGCCCGTTACACCCAGGGCGTGGTCAAGCTGCACCTCGGCTTCGACATCCTGCTGGTCAGTGGCCTGCTCGGCGGATGGCGTGGCGGCCTGGCCTGCCTGGCCGCCGCCCTGCTGGCCCGCTACCAGTTCGTCGGCACCCAGTTCTTCCTGCCTGCCAGCCTTGAGGCCGCGTTGCAGATGATGGCCGGCGTCTGGCTGCGCAGGCGCCTGCACCCACGCATGCTCAACGAGCTCTCGCCGCGCATGATCCTGCAGGCGTGGTCCGTGCGCATCGGGATGACCGCTCTGGGCCTGGCACTGGGTGTGGCGATCATTGGCGCCGACCAGCTGCCGGTGGCCGAACTGGCGATCCAGCGCCTGTTGGCACTGCCGGTCTCACTGCTGATGCTCGGCGCAGTGTTCGCGCTGGTCTACAACGATGCCCAGATCGATGCGCAGCGCCAGCGCGAACAGGCCTGGCTGCGCGTCGACCCGATCAGCGGCCTGCCCAACATGCGGGCGCTGGGCGAACGGCTGCAGCATTTCTGGCGCGACAACGACGGCCTCGGCAAGGCCTGCCTGGTGGTGGTCGAAATGGGCAACCAGCGCGACCTGCGCCTGCGCTACGGCCCGCTGCAGGACAACGGACTATGGCACCGCGATACGCCGGCGGAGGTCCACCGGTTGCTGCCATCGCTTCCAGTGGACGATGTGGAGGTCTACCAGTTCGGCGACGCCGCGCTGGCGATCCTGGTACGCGGCATGTCCTTGACCGAGCTGCGCATCCAGGCCCATATCACCGAGCTGGCCTGCAATCTTGCCGACCGCGTCGGCCGCGACTGGCCGGGCTTCCGACCACTGTTCCGCTGCGCGGTGGTCGAGCTGAAACCACCGACCGCCACCGATGAAGGTCACCTGCCGTTCCGGGCGATCACCCTCGCACTGAGCGCGATCGAGTCGGGCGTGGTGTTCTTCGATGACCCGATCCAGCGCGACAGCGAGATCGATGCGCTGATCGAGGTCGCGCTCGAGCGCTGGCTGCAGCAGGGTGACGCCCCGCTGTGCTACCAGCCCAAGCATCGCCTGCACGATCGCCAGCTGGTTGGCGCCGAAGCACTGCTGCGCATGCGCGATGGCGAAGGCCGGCCGATTGCACCCATGCGGGTGATCTCGCTGCTGCGCCGGCAGGGCCGGCTGGCAGACCTGGAATGGGCCACGCTGCAGTCGGCGGTGCACTTCCTGCAGCACTGCCGGCAGGACGGCGCGGCGCTGACCATCGCAGTCAATGTGTCAGCCGAATCCCTGCGCCTGCCCGACTTCGGCCTGCGCCTGCAGGAGCTGCTGCAGCTGCACGACATCCCCGGTGCGATGCTGCGGCTGGAAATCGTCGAATGGACCGAGATCGTCGAGCGCGACGTGGTCGATGCCAACATCGCACAGCTGCTGGCGGCCGGGGTCACCCTGTCACTGGATGATTTCGGCGCGGGTTATTCGACCCTGATCCTGCTTTCGCAGCTGGCCATCGCCGAGGTCAAGATCGAGCAGGCGTTGATCGCCACGCTGTCCGACGCCAAGTCGCAGTCGATCGTGCGCTTCATCGTCGAAGTCGCGCACCGCTGCGGCGCGATCGTGGTGGCCGAGGGCACTGAAACCCTGGCCCAGGAGCAGCAACTACGCGCACTCGGGGTGGATGTCGGCCAAGGTTATCTGTATTCGGCGGCGTTGCCGGCCGACGAGTTCCGCCGCTTCGCCGCCAACTAGACGGCGTAGAAACCCAGGAACATCGCCACCGCCGATTCGGCCACGCGCGTGCGCTCCTGTTCGTTCAGCGGTGGCTGCCCCATCGTCACCTGTGGCCAGAACGCGAAGCTCTTCACCAGCCCATGCAACTGGTGGCCGGCGAATTCCGGATCGACCTTGCGCAGCCGGCCGTCGGCGATCGCTGCGCGAATCCAGGCGCTCTCGCCACTTTCCTTCTCGCCCATGCGGCAGACGATGGCCTGCGCCCGTTCCGGTGAGTGGATGATCTCGGCCATCGCGACCCGCGCCAGGTCGATGAAATTCCCGTCGCTGAGCAGGTCCAGCTTCTGGCCCAGCAACTGCAGCAGCTGCGCCTGCAACGGCTGGTCCGCGCGGTACGGCAGTGCGTCGCTGGCCACGCTGCGCTCCCACAGCTCCTCCAGGATCATCGAGAACAGCGCTTCCTTGCTCGGGAAGTGGTTGTAGACGGTGCGCTTGGAGACCCCCGCCACTTCGGCGATGCGGTCCATGCTGGTCGCCTCGTAGCCCGATGCACGGAACTCCTCCACCGCCGCGCGCACGATGGCTTCGCGTTTGCGGTCGGTCAGGCGTTGCGGGGCACGGGACATGGCGGGAACCGGGTAGCTGAACGGATACCTCGATTTTACACCCGATAGTGTACTTTTGAAAAACACGAAACTACACTGTGCAGTGTACCCAGCGGACGTCACCCATGAAGCGCCTGCTCCTTGTCCTCCTGCTCGGAATCCTCGCCGTGACCGCCTACACCTTCTGCAAGTCCTGGTCCCTCCCCGACTTCCCCGATTCGCCGCAGTACCGCGACGGCAAGTTCCGCAATGCCCTGCCCCGTCCGGCGATGGGCCTGCGCGACGGCGCGGAGATCTGGTGGACGTTCCTGTTCAACAAGCCCAAGGGCACCGTGCCCGCGCACCCGATTCCGGTGAAGCCGCTGGACCGCGCCACCCTCGATGCCGCACCGGATCGCAGCCTGTTCCGGCTGGGGCACTCCACGATCCTGCTGAAGCTGCGCGGCCAATACTGGCTGACCGACCCGGTGTTCTCCGAACGCGCCTCGCCGGTGCAGTGGATGGGCCCGGCGCGCTTCCACGCACCGCCGATCAGCATCGACGAACTGCCGCCGATCGCCGGCGTGATCCTCTCGCACAACCACTACGATCATCTCGACCATGCCGCGGTGATGCAGCTGGCCGGCAAGACCGCGCGCTTCATCGCACCGCTGGGTGTGGGCGATCAGTTGATTGCGTGGGGCGTGGACGCCCGCAAGGTGGAACAGCTGGACTGGTGGCAGTCCACCGAAGCCAGCGGCCTGCGCCTGACCGCCACCCCGGGCCAGCATTTCTCCGGCCGCGGGTTGGGCGACAGTGACCGCAGCCTGTGGGCGTCGTGGGTGATCCAGGACGGCGACTTCCGCATCTTCTTCAGCGGCGACACCGGCTACTTCGATGGCTTCAAGGCCATCGGCGAGAAGTACGGCCCGTTCGACCTGACCATGATCGAAACCGGTGCCTACGATCCACGCTGGGCATTCGTGCACATGCAGCCCGAGCAGACCCTGCAGGCGCACCTGGACCTGCGCGGCAGGTGGCTGCTGCCGATCCACAACGGCACCTTCGACCTGGCCCTGCACGAATGGCAGCAGCCGTTCGAGCGCATCACCGCCCTGGCGGCCGCGAAGAATGTTCCGGTGGCCACGCCGATGATGGGCGAAGCGCTGGACATGCAGGCGCCGCAGGCGGGCACGCGCTGGTGGGAGATGGTGGAGCTGTAACAGCGGGTGCGCGTGACCTGCCGGAAACCATGTAGAGCCGAGCCATGCTCGGCTGCTTCCGAAGAATGTGCCGTGGACGTCAAACAGGCTCAGCTCTTGAGCCACCGCAAGTGGAGGCGCTGGCAGGATTGCTGACATCGACATGCACGGTTATCAATTTGGCTTCCGGTACCGCACTCTGAACCTGCACGCATGCGGCACGCGCGACATCGTCTGCGGCCGTGCCCTCTCGCTGGAATCGCAACGCCAACACGCCCGGCAAACCACTGCCCAGCAGCACATCGTCGCATCCCGCCTCTGCAAGACCTCGCTCAAATGCACTGAGATCTTTTCCGGTATCAGGCACTCGGTACATCAGCGTGAAACTGAATTCCATCATCAATCCATTTCGGATCGGTGGTCGTTGCCAGTCAGGATAGGGGCCAACCGGCAGCCGTCCAGAGCCACATCCGTCAGCCAACCATCGATGGTGATCGCGCCTTGAACCGGTGAACGAGGCTGCCGGCCCAGTATCCGCGACCTATTGCAGTGCGTCATGTAACCGGTTACATCCCTTGCTAGCGTAGCGCTCGCCCGATTCCGGTCGAACCTGCGAGGCTGTCCGTAATGACGTTGCGCGCCGAACGCTCCAAGGTCTCCCGCCCACCAGCCCCATGGCAAACTGCCGCCACCCTGGTGTTCGCCGTCCTGGCCTTCAGCGCACAGGCACAGACGCTCCCCCCGCGCAGCCAATGGCAGGCCAGCGCCTCATCGCAGCAGGTACCGGCGATGGCGATCAGCCACCTGATCGACGGCGACCCCAGGACCGTCACCGGCGGTGCCTTCAGTCCGGGCCACTGGTTCCAGATCGATCTGGGCGCACCGACGATGCTGGCGGGCGCACGGCTTACCTGGGATGTCTCCAATCCAGAGGGCTATTCACTGCAGACCTCGCTGGACGGCACGCAGTGGCAGACCGCCTACACCATGGCCGATTCGCTGGGCGACGTGGAAACGCTGTACTTCGCGCCACGCCAGGCGCGCTACCTGCGGCTGGCCAGCCCGCAGCGCACGTCCGACTGGGGCGTGTCGATCTTCGAGATGGAGCCGCTGGACAGCACGCTCAGCGCACGCATCAGCGGTGTCGATGCAACGCAGGCAGTGGCGCTCTGGCAAGGCGGTGGCACCGTCGCGGTTCCAGCCGGAAAAGGTGGATCCCATACGCTCGAGATCATGCTGCCTCGCGTCCAGTCCACAGCCGGTCTCGCGGTCGACTGGGCCGACGGCGGGCGCGGCGCCGCCCGCTTGCAGGCGCAGGACGCACAGGGCCGCTGGCAGGATCTCGCACACGATGCACAGGCGGCCAGCCATCGGCAGAGTTGGCTGGCCGCTGACACGGCAAAACCTCTACGTGCATTCCGCCTGAGCGTGGACGGCGCAGCCCCGCAGATCGCGCGTCTGCGCCTGCTTGGCCCGAAAGCCGTGATGACACCGATGAAGCGCTACCAGATCGCCGCCAGCGGCGCGCAGCGTACGCTGTTTCCGGCGTCGCTGCAGATGCAGCAGACCTACTGGACCGCCGTTGGCGTGCACGCAGGGCGGCAGAAATCCATCTTCGACGAATACGGCAACCTGGAAGCGTTCAAGGGTGCGCCGCTGGTACAGCCGCTCTGGCGAAGCGCCGACGGGCGTGCTGCAGGTGCCGCCGGTCAGCCCGTACAGCACGCCCTGCGCGATGGCTGGAAGCCTATGCCTTCGGCCACCTGGTCGCCGCAGCCCGGGCTGGAGCTGCGCAGTGAGGTGTTCGCCATCGAGCGCGATGGCCAGCCGGTGACCTTCCTCCGCCATCGACTGCACAACACCGGCAGCACCCGGATCGACGGCACGCTCAGTCTGGTCGTGCGCCCGATGCAGATGAATCCGCCGTGGCAGAACGGCGGACTGTCGCCGATCCGCGAGGTGCGCGTCGACGGACAGGCGGTGCGCATCAATGGCCGTACGCTGCTGCACTCGCTCACGCCTGTGGCTGCGTCCGGCGTGGCGCCGTTCGGCAAGGATGGCACCACGGAAATCACCGCGGACATCGCTGCCGGCGAACTGCCTTCCTCGCAGCAGGCACGTGATGACCAGGGTCTTGCCGCCGCCGCGCTCAACTACCGCGTGTCGCTGGCGCCGGGATCCCGCGATGCCATCGTGGTCGCGTTCCCGCTGGGCACCGCCGCCGCCGATGCCAATGGCCTGCTGCCCGAAGCGCCTGCGCTGGATCTGGCCACGCTGCCCCGTGATGCCAATGCGGCGTTCGAGACGCTGGCCACGCAGGCGTCCGCAGATTGGCAGGCGCGGCTGGGCCAGGTCGGCCTGCGCCTGCCCGATCCCTCGCTGGTCGACATGCTGCGCGCGCAGGCTGCCTACATGCTGATCAACCAGACCGGCCCCGCGATGCAACCCGGCCCACGCAACTACAACCGCTCCTTCATCCGCGATGGCATGGCCACGTCGGCGGTGCTGCTGCGCATGGGTGAAGCGCGCGTCGCGCGTGACTACCTGGCCTGGTACAGCGCGCACGGCGTGCATGCCAATGGCCTGGTTTCGCCGATCCTCAACGACGATGGCAGCGTCAACACCGGCTTCGGTTCGGACATCGAGTACGACAGCCAGGGCCAGTACGTGGCGCTGGTGGCCGATGTCGCCCGCCTCGATGGCGGGCCCGAGTCGGTGCGCGCATACCTGCCGAAAGTGAAAGCCGCACTGCGCTTCCTGCAAGAACTGCGCGAGCGCACGCTGGTGCCCGGTTACAAGGCCGACCAGCCGGCGCCGGAGCGATTCGCGGGCATTCTTGCGCCGTCGATCAGCCATGAAGGCTATCCGTCGCCCACCCACAGCTACTGGGATGACTACTGGGGCCTGAAGGGATGGCACGACGGAGCGTGGCTGGCCGAGTCGCTGGGTGACCACGAGACCGCCGCCTGGGCACGTCAGCAGTACAAAGCGCTGTACGACGCATTGCACGCCTCGATCCGCGCCACGATGGCGTGGAAGGGCATCGACTTCATCCCGTCCTCGGCGGATCTGGGCGATGGCGATCCCACGGGCGTGTCGATCGCACTGGATCCGACCGGCGCGCAGAGCGTGTTGCCGGCAGATGCGTTGCGGACCACCTTCGCCCGCTATCTGGAAGACGTGCGCAAGCGCAGCCAGCCCGGTGCGCTGTACGCCTACACGCCGTACGAGATCCGCAACGTGCTGAGCTATGTGCATCTTGGCCAGCCGGACGTGGCTGACGAGCTGTTGCAGGGCCTGCTTCACGACCGGCGCCCGCTTGAATGGCAGGTGCTGGCCGAAGTAGTGCATTCACGGCTGCGCTTCCCGCGCTACCTCGGCGACATGCCGCATACCTGGATCGGTGCCGAGTACGGCCGCACGCTGTTCGGCATGCTGATGCGCGAGGACGATGACGCACTGTCGCTGCTGCCGGGCACACCGCCCTCTTGGGTGGCGGGGGAAGGGTTGGCGGTGGAGCGCCTGCCGACCGCGTATGGCACGTTGCAGATGCAGGCGCGGCAGCGCGACGGGCTGCTGACGGTGGCGCTTGGCGAGGGGCTGCGCAGTGGAACGGCGGTGAAGGTCTGGTGGCCTGCGCGCACGATGCCGAAGACGGTGCGTGTGGATGGACGTAGCGTTTCCGACTTCGATGCCGAGGGCGTGCGCCTGGCGAAGCCGTTCCGGACCTTGGAGGCGGTCTGGTAATGCAGCCGAGCATGGCTCGGCTCTACAGAAATCAGACTCTGCGAGTAGATCCACGCCATGCGTGGATGCTCTTGTAGAGTCGAGCCATGCTCGACGCATCGCACACCGTGCGAACTGCAGCCGAGCATGGCGCGGCTCTACAAAAGCAGCGGTAGCGCCGGGCCATGCCCGGCGTCAGAGCCTCGGTAACCCTGGCGGGTTGGTCTGCGACTGCGGCACGGCTTCCTCGGCCACGTTCCAGCGCTTCAGCGCCTGCGCATAGGTGCCGCTGCCGATCTGGGTGTTCAGCGCCTGCGTCACCGCATCAGCCAGGCCGCTGCCCTTGCGCGTGGTCACCGAGATCGCTGCGGCGTTCGGCCAGCCTCCGGGGAACAGGCCCACACGCCGCACCTTGCCATCCCGCGCCGAATAGGCACCAGTGGCATTGGGCTCGAACGAGACATCGGCGCGGCCGGTGATCACCGCCAGCCGCCCAACCACGGCGTCATCAAAGTACTGATACTCCACCGGCTTCAAGCCAGCGGCAATGTTCTGCTGGTCCCACTGCCGCAGGATCTGGTCCTGGTTGGTGCTGGCACCGACCACCACCTTCAGTCCGGCCACGTCGGCCGGCGTTTCGATCTTCTGGATCGGCCCATCAGTGCGCGTGTAGATTCCCAGCAGATCGTAACGGTAGCTGGAGAAATCGAACTTCTTCTTGCGCTCCTCGGTAACCGTCACGTTCGACAGCACGGCATCGTACTTGCCTGATTCCAGCCCCAACGGCCAGTCCGCCCACGCCACCGGCACGATCACCAGCTTCAGGCCCAACCCATCGGCAATCAGTCGCGCGATGTCCGGCTCGATGCCGATCACGTCCTTGCTGTCGGCGCCGTAGTCGGCCAGCGGCAGCTGCCCCGGATGGGTGGCTACGGTGAACGTGCCGGGCGTGACGAAGCTGTAGCCGGCGGGAATCAACGCCTGCGCCTTCGGATCGAGCGTGCCCTTCAGGATGGCGGTGTTCGCACCGGCCAGGCTGGTCGCGGCCACGGTGCTCGTGTCCGGTGCCTGCCGCACGCGCGAGTAGACGATGCCGGCGATGCCGATGACCAGCACACCCACGACCAACAGGGTGCTGCGCGAGGGGCGACGCGGTGCTGCAGGGCTCATGGTGTTCCTTTCGCAGTTACAGGGTCTTGGCCAGGAAATCGGCGGTGCGTTGCTGGCGCGGACGTTCGAACAGGGCCTCGGGCGTGCCCTGCTCGATCACCCGCCCCTGGTCCATCATCACCACGTGGTCGGCCACGCGGCGGGCGAAGCTCAGTTCGTGGGTGACGATCACCAGGGTGGTACCGGAGCTGGCCAGCTCCTCGATCACGCTGAGCACCTCGGCCACCAGTTCCGGGTCCAGCGCCGACGTGGGTTCGTCGAACAGCAGTACCTTCGGTTGCAGGGCCAGCGCGCGGGCAATCGCGATGCGCTGCTGCTGGCCGCCGGACAGCTGGCGCGGGAAGGCATCGGCCTTGTCGGCCAGGCCGACCCGTTCCAGCAGCGTGCGCGCCTGCTGCTCGGCCTGCGCGCGCGGCACGCCACGCACTGCGATCGGTGCCTCGATGATGTTCTCCAGCGCGGTCAGGTGCGGGAACAGATTGAAGCCCTGGAACACCATGCCCACCTCGGAACGACGGCGGCGGATCTCGCGTTCGGGCAGCTCGTACAGGGTGTCGCCATCGCGGCGGTAGCCGATCAGCTGGCCGCCGACGGTCACGTAGCCGCTGTCGGCACGTTCCAGGTGGTTGATCAGCCGTAGCAGCGTGGACTTGCCGGCACCGGACGGGCCGATCAGCACCGTCACGCTGCCAGCGCGCAGGTCCAGGTTCACGTCTTCCAGTACAGGCTGGTCGCCGAACACCTTGCCTACGCCATGCAGCGACACCGATGCCCCCTCGCCCGCTTCAACCTGCGCGGCGATGCGCGGGCGATTGACCACGCGCGGTGCAGCCTCACCTGTGGCGCGCGTCGGTGACGAGACACGCGATACCGAGCGCTCGCGCTGTAGCTGGCCGCGCGCGAAGCGCTGCTCCACCCGTCGCTGCAGCAGCGACAGCACGGTCAGGATCACCAGGTACCAGACCGTGGCCACCATCAGCAGCGGCACCACTTCCAGGTTGCGCCGGTAGATCACCTGCACCGTGTAGAACAGCTCCGGCAGCGCCAGCACGTAGACCACCGAGGTGCTCTTGGCCAGGCCGATCACATCGTTGAACGCGGCCGGCAGGATCGAGCGCATCGCCTGCGGCAGGATGATGCGGCGCACCTGGCGGCCACGTGGCAGGCCAAGTGCCGCTGCGGCTTCGTACTGGCCATGGTCCACCGAGAGAATGCCACCGCGGATCACCTCGGCCGAGAACGCGGCCTGGTTCAAGGTGAGGCCCAGCACTGCGGCGGTGAACACGCCGATCAGCTGCGTGGTCGGGTACGAGAACAGGCTGATGCCGGTGAACGGCACGCCCAGCTCGATGGTGCTGTACAGGTAGCCCAGGTTGTTCAGCAGCAGCAACAACACCAACAGCGGGATCGAACGGAACAGCCACACATAGCCCCACGACACCGCCGACAGCAGTGGCGAGCCGGAGACGCGGGCCAACGCCAGCAGGGTACCCAGCGCGAAACCGAGGCCGGTACCGAGTGCGGTCAGCAGCAGCGTACGGCCCAGGCCTTCCAGCACCGGGCGTGCGAAGAACCACTCGGCGAACGTGCCCCAACCCCAGCGCGGGTTGCCCAGCACCGATTGCAGCCCGATCAGGATCAGCGCCAACGCCAGAAGGGTTCCGACCACCTGCAGTGGATGCCGGGCCGGCACGATCTTCAACGCCGGAGCTGGCGCCGGGCGTGCGGCAATGCCATCCAGCGCGGTCGAAGGCGTGCTCATGCGTGGGCTCCGTGCAACACGGCCTGCGATGGCACAACGACCGGCGCCGATACGCCCAGGTGCTTCTCGAACGGCAGATGCGCGATGGTTTCCGGGTCGGCCTGCAGGTCGAACAGCGCGGTGTAGCCGTGGCTGAGGTACAGGCCGACCGCTTCAGGCTGGCGGAAGCCGGTCGTCAGGAACACCCGCCGATACCCTTGCCGCGCCGCCTGGTCTTCCAGCTCCTGCAGCACGCGCCGCGCAATGCCCTGGCGGCGCAGCCCGGGCAGCGTCCAGATGCGCTTGAATTCGGCGGTATCCGGATCGCGGTGCGGCATGAAGGCACCGCCGGAGATCGCCACACCCTCGCGCAGCAGCAACACGAACGCCCCTACCGGCGCCGCGAACGCCTGCGCCGGGTAGCGCTGCAGCTCCTCGCGGGCACTGCCGCCGATGCGGCGGCGCACGTCGGCGTAACGGCTGTCGTACTCCTGTTCCAGGCCGTCGAACAGAGGCCGCGCCAGCGGATCATCCACCGAGGTATAGAGGAAGCGTTCGTTGCTGCTCATGTCGCGTCCTTCACCAGATAGTCTTCGGCCAGCCGCGCCCATAGGCTGGCGGCGGGTGCGATGGCGGCGTCGTTGAACACATAGCGCGGGCTGTGCAACGGTGCGCTGTCGCCGTTGCCGACGAACACGAAACTCCCGGGCCGCGCCTGCAGCAGGAAGGCGAAATCCTCGCTGGCGGTGCGTGGCGCGAACTCCGGCACTACCTGTTCGCTGCCGAAGCCCTGTATGGCCACGTCGCGGATGTAGGCGGTCTGCTGCGGATGGTTGATCACGCTGGGGAAGCCACGCGGAAACTCGATTTCGGCGCGTGCGCCGAACGCGGCAGCAGTCTGCTCGGCAATCTCGGTGACCCGGCGGCGCAGCGTGTCGCGCACTTCCGGCAGGTAGGCGCGCACGGTCAGCTTCAGCTCGACCACGTCCGGAATCACATTGGCGGCCTGCCCGCCGTGGATCGAACCGACGGTGACCACGCCCATCTGCCGCGGATCGACGTTGCGCGACACCACGCTCTGCAGCGCGGTGACGATGTGCGCCGCCGCCAGGATCGGGTCGACGCTGCCCTGTGGCTCGGCACCGTGGCCGCCCTTGCCGATCACCTTCAGCCGCGCCCAGTCCACCGATGCCATCGCCGGACCGTCGACGAAGCCGAAGTGCCCCACCGGCACACCCGGCCAGTTGTGCAGCCCATAGATCGCATCCACCGGGAAGCGCTCGAACAGGCCATCGGCGATCATCTTCGAAGCACCCGAACCGGTTTCCTCAGCGGGCTGGAACACCAGCTGCAGGGTGCCGTCGATGCGGCCGTGATGGGCGAGGTAGTGCGCCGCAGACAGCAGGATGGCGGTGTGTCCATCGTGGCCGCAGGCATGCATCAACCCTTCGGTCTGGCTGGCGTACGCCAATCCGGAATCCTCGTGGATCGGCAGTGCATCGATGTCGGCGCGCAGGCCGAGGCGACGGCTGCCCTGCCCGCGTTGCAGCGTGCCGACCACGCCGGTGCCGCCGAGGCCGGTGGTGACCTCATAGCCCCACTGCTGCAACAGCTCGGCCACGCGTGCGCTGGTGCGGTGTTCCTCGAAGGCCAGCTCCGGGTGCCGGTGCAGGTCATGGCGGATCGCGATGGCCGCCTCTGCGCGTGCCGCGATGTCGGGCAATATGCCCGTCGTCTGGGAATTCCGCTGGGCATGGCCCGGTGCTGTCGCGCTTTCTCCGCTCATCGCCTTACCCTGCCTTCCGCGCCGGCTCGGCGTCGGTCGAGTGGCGGCTGGCCTTGTACGGCAGGCCCAGATGCGCGCGCAGCGTCTGCCCTTCCAGCTCACGCTGGTGGTAGCCGCGCGCCTGCAGGATCGGCAGCACCTGGGTCACGAAATCGTCCAGGCCTTCGCGCTGTGCCGCGAAACCGAGGATGAAGCCGTCGCTGGCACCGGCATCGAACCACCGGATCAACTCGTCGGCCACATGTTCCGGCGTGCCGATGAAATTCGGTCGCGGGCTCACCGCTTCCAGTGCCACCTGGCGCAGGCTCAGGCCCTTCTCGCGCGCGTCCTGCTTGATGCGGTCGGTGGTGGAACGGAACGAGTTGCTGCCGATGTCACCCAGCTCCGGGAACGGTGCGTCCGGATCGTACTGGCTGAAATCGTGGTGGTCGAAGAAGCGCCCCAGGTACGCCAGCGCATCCTCCAGCGTGGCCAGCGCGGCGATCGCCTGGTACTTGGCTTCAGCCTCCTCGGCGGTGCGGCCGACGATGGGGCCGATGCCCGGGAAGATCTTCACGTCGTTGCCGCTGCGGCCATGCGCGATCGCCGAGTTCTTCACCTTCTGGGTGAACGCGCGGGTTTCTTCCAGCGACGGCGAATGGGTGAACACCGCATCGGCATACTTGCCGGCCAGCGCGATGCCATCGTCGGACGAACCGGCCTGGAAGATCACCGGCTGGCCCTGCGGCGAACGCTGGATGTTGAGCGGCCCTTCCACCTGGAAGAAGCGTCCCTTGTGGTCGAGGCGACGAAATTTTTCCGGCGCGAAGAACGTGCCACTGTCGCGCTCGCGCACGAAGGCATCGTCATCCCAGGAATCCCACAGCCCCTGCACCACCTCCAGGTACTCGTCGGCGATCTGGTAGCGCAGCGCATGCTCGGGGTGGGGGCGGCCGTAATTGCGCCCCGACCCCTCCAACGGCGACGTCACCACGTTCCAGCCGGCGCGACCGCCACTGAGCAGGTCCAGCGAAGCGAACTGGCGGGCTACGGTGAACGGGTCGCTGTAGGAGGTCGACAGGGTGCCGGCCAGACCGATCTTCTTCGTCGCGGTGGCCAGCGCCGACAGCAGCGAGATCGGCTCGAAGCGGTTGAGGAAGTGCGGGATCGACTTCTCGTTGATGTACAGGCCGTCGGCCACGAAACCAAAGGCGATGCCGTTGTCCTCGGCGGTACGCGCGATGTCGATGTAGAACTGCAGGTTGACGCTGGCGTCGGCCGGATTGGATGGGTGCTTCCACGCGTGCATGTGGCTGCCGGGGCCCTGCAGCATGATGCCGAACGGAATGTGGCGCGGGGTCGTGCTCATGGGAATCGCTCCTGCAGGTCAGGCCACCGCCGCGCGTGGCGCGGGCGACAGCAGTTCAAGGGATGTCAGGCGTGCGTCCAGGTCGGCCACCGGCGCATCGAGAATGAACTCGCCCACGCCGAAGCGCCGGTGCAGCGCATCCAGTTCGTCACGCACGTGCTGCGCATCACCGGACAGCACGCTCGGGCGGGTTTCCTCGATCCGGAAGTCGGCCACGCCCACCTGGCGCGCGTACTCGGCAGCCGCGTCTGGGCTGGGCAGATTCACCGTCTGGCCAGGGCCGAGGTGCAGCTTGTAAACGCGCAGCGCACCGATATGACGCGCTGCGGCTTCGGCAGTCGGGGCGGCGAAGGCCACCGTGGCCAGCAGCGGTGGCTGCGAGGAGACGCTGCGGTAGGCATCGAACGCGGCCTCGATGTGCTTCGGGTCACCATCGAAGTGCGCGGCGTAGACGAAGCGCCAACCGAGCTCGGCCGCCTGCTTTGCGCTCTGTGGGCTGGCCCCGAGCAGGAAACGTTCCGGTGCCTGCTGTGGAACCGGCCGTGCCTGTGCCTCGGTTTCGGCGCCGGACAGATAGCCTTCCAGGTCGCGCAGTTGCTGGTCGAAATCGGCGAACGCCGGGCGCCCGGCTGCCAGCGCGGCAGTCGAGGCCGGCAGGCCACCCGGGGCCTTGCCAACGCCAAGATCCACACGCCCCGGCGCCAGCGCCGACAGCAGGTTGAAGTTCTCCGCCACTTTATAGGGCGCGTAGTGGCGCAGCATCACCCCACCACTACCGATGCGGATGCGCCGGGTCTGTGCCAGTACCCACGCAGCCAGTACTTCCGGCGCCGGGCTGGCCAGCGTTGGTGCAGCATGGTGTTCGGCAAACCAGTAGCGGTGGTAGCCCAGCTGCTCGGCGCGCTGCGCCAGCTGCAGGCTGTTGCGCAGCGCCTGCTCTGGCGAGGCACCCTCGGCCACTGGGCTCTTGTCCAGCACGCTGATCTGATAGCTCATGGTCACGTCCTCGCTCAGGGGTGGGCCACGGGAATGCCGAGCAAGCCGTTCAACGCGGCCAGGATCGGCTCGGCACCGGAGATGTACTGGCGATCCTGGTGCGCGCCACTGGCCAGTTCGCTGCGCACGCCCTGCGGCAGCACCAGCTTCGGCAGCGACTGGTCCTGCTCGCCGATCTCGGCGATCACCTCCCGTCGCGGCCGTGCGAAGCCGATGCGGCGCACGTCCAGCTGCGCGTCCAGGCCATCGATGCTCGACAGCGCGCCCTCCAGCAGCAGGCTGTGCCGGCAGAAGAAGCGCTGGCCGGGAATCTGGCCGTCCTCGAACTCACGGTCGAGCAGGAACAGGATGGGTTTGCTTGCTGCGTCGAAAGTCACTGGAGTCGTCCTCATCGGGGCCGGCAATGCGATGCCGCTTCGATATCGATGCTAGAGATGTCGGCGGCCGCGGCAGCGATGCCTGGCGACAATCGGCGGTCAGATCCGGCCATGCAGATGCGGCGTGGCCATAAGCAAAGCGCTGCCGGTTATGGCGTCAGGCGATGCGTCGCAGCGGCGCCGCCACGGCCAGCGCCTGCGTAGCCAGATGGCCGGCTGCGCGCTCGGTCGCCAGCGCGATGCGTGCCTGCAAGGCTGCACTGTTGATGTGCTCGCCCTCGAAGTCGGCGGGCGTGGCATACACCCCGATCGGCAGCGTGTGCGCCTGCAGGAAACTGAACAACGGTCGCAGCTGGTGGTCGATCACCAGCGCATGACGCTCGCTGCCACCGGTCGCTGCCAGCAGCACCGGCGTATCCACCAGCGCCTCCAGCCCGATGAAGTCGACCAGGTGCTTGAACAACCCAGGATACGAGCCACGATAGACCGGCGCGGCCACCACCAGCAGCTTCGCGGCCTCGATGGCCTGCAGTGCCTGCTCCACTGCCGGCCCCGCTTCGTCACGCGACAACGACTGGCCCAGTGAACGCGCGATCGGCGCCAGCTCCACCAGCTCCACGCTGGCGTGCACCCGCTGCTGCAGCGACGCCAGCAGATGCCGCACCAGCAACAACGTGCGCGACGTCGCCGAGCTGGTCGGTGACCCCACCAACGCAACCACCTTCAATGCAGAAGACATGAACTGCTCCTCGATGATGCCGAAGTACGTCCGGCCGCCCTTCGCCTTTTGTAGAGTCGAGCCATGCTCGACTGCTCCAGATCAGAACCGGTAACTGACCCGCCCATACCAGTACGCACCCACATTGCTCAGCACATCGCCGCTGTCCCAGGTGGTCTCGATACTCGCCACATCGGTCGCACTGCGCGCGTACTCCGGCACCTTGCGGGTGCGCTTGTCGAACACGTTGTTGATGCCCAGCGCCGCGCTCCAGCCCGCACCCAGCTCCACGCCACCGGACAGGTTGGTCACCAGCACCGGCGGCTGCTTGTATTCCACGCCGTTGTTCAGGCGCTTGATCGGGCCGTAGTAGGTGAAGTCCAGGTTCGAGCGCCAGCGCCCGTTCTGCCAGCCCAGTCCCGCCACCTGCGTATAGCTGGGCGTGCGGAAGCGCAGCGCGTACTCGCTGGATTTGGTCAGCAGGTTGATGTTCGGCAGGCCCTGCAGTGCCACCGGAATGTCGCTGACCTTCTGGATCGTGGTACGGCCGACATTGGCCGCGTAGCTCCAGCGCAGCTTGCCCCACGCGGTTTCCTGGTTCGCTTCCAGGGTCAGCTCCACACCGCGTGTACGGGTATTGCCCACGTTGGTGAAATAGCTGGCGTAGAACGCATCGCCCGGCAGGATGCTGATGCCCGCCGAACCCAGCAGCGCGTCGATCGTATTCTTCTGCGCCGTACTCAGCACCGTGCCGCTGTTGTCGGTGACACGCGCCGGATCCTGCGCGTTGTAGCCGATCTGGCTGGACTGCCCCAGCTGGCCGCGAATGTCGATCTGATAGGCATCCACTGCCAGGTGGAAGGCCGGGCTCGGGTCCCAGGTCACGCCCAGGCTGTAGTTGGTGGCCTTCTCCGGCTTCAGCGGAGTTGCCCCCAGCGCGAGAGCTGCCGGCGAAGACACCTGCGCCACCAGCGTGGTGCCGCACGGGCAGCTGCCGGTGGCCTGGTAGTACTGGGCGCCCAGGCTTGGCGCATGGAAACCGTTGCTCACCGTGGCGCGCACACCCAGCGCGTCGGTGAAATCGAAGCGCGTGGTCAGGCGGCCGGTGGAAACGCTGCCGGAATCGGAATGGTCTTCCCAGCGCGCGGCAGCATCCAGGTACCAGCGCGAGGTGATGTTGGTGGCGGCACCCACGTACACCGCCTTGCTGTTGCGGCTCGCCTTCACCGCATCGGCGGTGGAATAGCCGACGAAGGCTGCAGCGCCGAAGCCGGTATACGACTCCCACTGCCCTGCACCGCGCTCGTACTGCTCGTGCTGATACTCGGCGCCCGCGCTCACTTCCAGCGGCGAAGCAAACGCCGCCACCTCGAAGCCACGCCGCAGGTCCAGGTTGGCGATGCCCTGCTGGTAGTCCAGCTTGCCGTCATAGAAATCAGTGGGTGAACCGGGATACGGCAGCGAGTAGTTCACCGAATTGCGGGTATAGGTGCGCACCGTGCTGCGGTTGCCGGTCAGGCTGGCGTCGTAGTCCCAACCCGCGATCTGGCCTTTTACCCCGGCCGTACCGGTGTACTGCTTCTCCTTGGTTTCCAGCACCGGCAGGAAGCCATCGGGAAACACGCTCAGTACGCCGGGGGCCCGGTAAGTGGTAAAGATCGTCGCGGGCAGGCGGAAATTCTGGATCGCCTGCGCGGTGCGGTCACTGGCCGTGGCGTTGGCGTAGAACTGCGCGCTCTCGCCCAGGCCATGGCCCACGTTCACCGCGAAGGCCTTCAACGCATACGACGGCGAGCTGAGGATGGTGTTGGCCTCGGCATTGCGGTTGGCCTCGGCCGGGTTCGGCGTGGCACCTGCAGGCAGTCGATTGTTCGGCCGCAGCGCCACCAGATTGCCGTTGCCGTCCACGGCCGGGTAGCTCAGGTAGCCATCGATGTAGCGGCGGGTGCGGATCGCATGGTGCTGGCGGGTGGTCTCACCGGACAGGTTGACGAAGCCATCCTCGCCCCACGGCAGGCCGACGTTGGCGCGCACGCTGGTACGCGAACCATCACCATCGATGCTCTGCCCGCTCTCCACCGACACATCACCACCGTGTGCCTGTGATTTCAGGATCACGTTGACCACGCCGGTGATCGCATCCGAACCGTAGATGGCCGAAGCGCCATCGCGCAGCACTTCCACATGGTCGATGGCCGAGACCGGAATCAACGCCAGGTCCGCCCACGCATGGCCGGGGAAGCCGCCCCCATTGGCCCCGCTCACATAGGCGCTGGCATTACGGCGCTTGCCGTTGACCAGCACCAGCGTGTAGCCCGGCGACAGGTTGCGCAGCTGATAGCCGCGAATGAGGCTTTCCTGATCGCTCTGGTAACCGCCGATCTGGCTCAGCGACGGCAGGCTGCGCTGCAGCGCTTCCAGCAGGTTGCCCTGCCCGGTTGCAGCGAGGTCCTCGGCGGAGATCACGTCGATCGGTGTGGAACTGTTCTTCACCGTGCGCGTGCTGGTACGTGAACCGGTCACCACCACCGCATCCAGCGTGGATGCAGCAACGTTGGCCGTCGCCGCGGTGGTGGCAGGATCCGCATCGGCTTCCGCGGCATGGCTGGGCGTCGCAGCGAGGGCGGCAGCGATCAGGACAGCGAGAGTACTCAGGGCTGGGGCGTAGGCGGCAGGCATGGGGGCTCGTGGGGGTGGGCCGGAAACACGCTTCCATTCAAGGGCCTGTTCACCCGCGACGACAGGCGCGATCGCGTCACCCAGCCGTAACATCCGGCCACCCACATGACCGCTGGTAATGACGTTAGGCAGACCACACGCACGGGGTCGGATCCCTTTCCAAAGGAAAGGGCTCTGACCCCAGGCACGCATCCCTCCACGGGGTCAGAGCCCTTCCTGCGGAAGGGATCCGACCCCAGCCTCCATATGCCCGCCCAGCATCACCTCATGCCCGCGCACCACTCTGCGGCGCGCACCACCACCCGTAGCATCAGGCCATGCCCAGCCCTCCCGCCGATCCCGCCGCGCCGCTCGTCGCCATCGTTGCCTGCCACGGCCAGGGGCTGTTCGAGTTCGGCTGTGCGGTGGGCCTGTTCGCGCCGATAAGGCCCGAGCTGGGCGTGGCCTGGTACCGCACCCAGCTGTGCGCAGGCGAGCCCGGCGCACTGCGCATGCTCGGCAACACCCAGGTGCAGCTGCCCTACGATCTCGGCAGCGTCGATGACGCCGACGTCATCGTCATCCCCGGTTGGCGCGAACCCAGCGAACGTCCTCCGCAGGCCCTGCTCGATGCACTCATCCGTGCCCACGCACGTGGCGCACGCATCGCCTCGATCTGCTCCGGTGCCTTCGTGCTGGCCTGGGCCGGGCTGCTCGATGGCCGCCAGGCCACCACCCACTGGCGCCTCACCGAAGCGCTCGCGCGCGAGTTCCCGCGCATCGACGTGCGCGAGGACGTGCTGTATGTGGACACCGGCAGCATCATCACCTCGGCCGGCTCGGCCACCGGCATGGACATGATGCTGCACATGGTGCGCAAGGATTACGGTGCCCGCGTGGCCAACCTGGTGGCCGAGCGGCTGGTGCTGGCTCCGTGGCGTGATGCCGGGCGCAGCCAGCGTGTCAGCCGGGCCATTCCCCATGGCGAGCCCACGCGCCTTGCGAAGCTGATGGAATGGATGCGCCGCAACCTGCGCGAGCCACATTCGCTAGGCAGCCTCGCCGAGCAGGCCGCACTCAGCCAACGCACCCTGCAGCGGCAGTTCCTGGAAGCCACCGGCCTGTCGCCCATCGACTGGCTGATCCGCGAGCGCGTGGCCTTCGCCCGTGAGCTGCTGGAAACCACCGACCGGCCCTTGCAGTGGATTGCCGAGCAGGCCGGTTTTGGTTCGCAGGAATCATTCCGTCGACATTTCCGCGGGCAGGTCGAGGCCAGCCCCACCGAATACCGCAGCCAGCATCGCAATGGCATCGGTGTCGACCGCCTGGTTGGCTGCTGAGCGCCCTCGTTCCCGGCTTTCCACGCCATCACCACCGCTGCACTATAGGGGCATGCCCCACACTGCCGATGGAACGGTGATGACCAACAGCTCGTACCGGAATTACCGCGTTGGCATCGGCGTGTCGCTGCTGCTGGCCGCGCTGATCGCCACGCTCTCGCTGATCGCGGTGGCTACCCCCAACCTGGGCTGGGGCGTCGTGGCGCTGGCCACCGTCGCGATCTGGGTCGGCCTCCCGCTGCTGCTGGTCCTGCTGCTGGTGTGGCTGCGCTACATGGTGCGGCAGCGCGGGCGCATGCCCGGCCGTGTACACGCGTTGATGTTCGCGCCGACCACCGCGGCCCTGCTCATCGTCCCCCTGTGGCTCTCCCTGCAACGCAGTTGGGACAGCGTTGCCGGTGGCTCGCGTGCGCCCATCGCGGAGATGCATATCAACCTCAGCGGGCAGCCCCTGTGGCTGGACACCTCACCGTATGCGTCCACCGGCTCCGGCGCTGGTCCGGATCTACCCATGCAGGGCGACACGCCCGAGCGCTTCATGGCCTTCCACCGCTACCCCAACACGCAGTCCGACGCAGACCGCGCGTTCCCGTACGAAGACGCACGCCTGAAGCGCTCCGTTGACCACTACCGCTACGCCACGCCGTCCGGAGATCGCGCCGTCACCGATGTGCCACTGGTCCGCCAGGCGTATCCGGACACCACGCCGTTCAACGCCGGATGGCGCCGCACGGGCACACCAGAGCTCGTGCACCTCTATTACCACTACAACGATCATGTGGAGGTCGCGCCCACGCTGGCACGCCTCAGCGGTCTCACCGCCGACGAGCTGGAGCGCAGCCGCTTCGAAGGCCTGGTGCTGTTCAAGATCCACAACTACGGCAGCGCGCCGATCGTGCGGATGGAAGTCAATGGCACCGCACTGGATATCGGCGACAGGGCCATTGCGAGCATCCCGGTCGCGCCCGTCGATTGCACCGCCTACGGCTTTCCTGCCGGTGTTGCACTGATGTCGCTCGACCTGCCGCTGCAGGTGCGCTGGCAGACCGTCGCTGCGCCCACGCAATGGCACAGCGCGCGCGTGCAGGTGCCCACCTTCCGGCAACCGCAGCCACTGCAGGGTCAATCAACCTTGCAGCGCGTCCTGCTGTATGTGCTGCCCGATGATGCGATGGCCGCAGAGCGCTACGCCGAGGTGTTTGACGGCGATTCGCGGCGCGGCATCAAAGCCACCGGCCTGCCGGCCAGTGCTGCGGCCCACGCGCGATGTGGCAGCGCCCGCACCACCTACGGCGAAGGCGCCGACACCGTGCTGGCTGACTGATGCCCGGCGGCGGCGCTGTCAACCACGCGCGCGTACGCTGCGCTCATGAATCATCCAGCACTGCGCCAGAAAGCCGATCGCAAACACCACCGCACACCCCAGCAGCGTCTGCTGTATCACGGGCGCCAGCGGTGCGGCGGCAACAGGGTGGCCCACCGGCAAGCGGGTCAGCGTTTCGTTCACACCCGGCACCAGCGACAGCAGGAAACTGAAGGACAACGCGAACGTCGACAGATAGCGCGCCGAGCGTCCCAGCCAGCGTAGGCGTGCCGCCAGAACTCCGCCGAACGCCACCAGCAGCACGATCACGCCGAAGGCATGGCCTGGATTGAGCCCGCCTGTGCTGGAGACGGTGAACGAGGTCGCCACCGACAGCACCAGGCCAATCAGATAAACCTTGCCCGAGCGCGTGCCGGGATCGATTGCCCGGTGGCGGATGAAGCCATGCAGGCCGGCCAGGATCGGCACCAGGCTGATGGCGGTATGGATCGCTCCGAGAAGGGAAAGGGGATGTGCCATGGGAATCTCCACTGGTGAAATAGACCTACTAGTAGGTAGGTTTTAAGGACAAAAAGAAGGCCCGCAGTGCCGCAGGCCAGTACACATCACCTCAGGCGGTCGCACTCACCCGCGCGATGGCCAGCCGGGCCAGCGTCGCGAACGTGGCCGCATCACCGAATCCGCGCGCAGCCAGCATGGCGCCGTGCACCGATGACATGAACGCCTTGGCCTCATCGGCCGCCGAACCCTGCAACTGCAGCTGGCCCGTGGCAGCGCCCTTCTCCAGGGTCACCGCCAGCCAGCCGCTCAAGTCCTCGAAATGGCCGCGCACTTCCTCGGCGATCTCTGCCGGAATCATCGGCGCCTCTGCCGCCAACATCGCGCAGATGCAGAACGAGGACGTGCCACCTGCGATGCAGCTGGACCAGTAATCCACATAGGCGTTGAGCTCCTGCAGCGGGTCATCCAGCTGCCGGTCCAGCAGCGCCAGGCCTTCGCGTGCCTCGGCTCGGTAAATTTCCACTACCGTGCGCACCAGGTCCGCCTTGCTGGGGAAATGGTGGTGGATGCTGGCCTTGCTGATGTTCACCCGTGCCGACACGTCGGCATAGCTGAAACCGTTGTAACCACCGGCTTCCAGCAGCGAACGGGCGTGGGCCAGGATTTCCTGGGCCTTGGGCGAGAGCGACTCTTTCATGAGTCTTAACCTACTAGTAGGTAGACATCCTGTCAACCACTCAGATTCCCTGGTAGTGCCGGCCGCTGGCCGGCATGTCGAGAACGCCGGGGAAACCCCGGCGGCCACTCAATGCGAAGACACGTACAGCGCATCCGCTGGCGGCGGTGGCAGCGCGAAACTGCGCCGCATCCGCGCCACCTCGGCCGCCGGTGGCAGGGCGAACAGGCGCTTGAACTCGCGGTTGAACTGGGACGGGCTGGCATACCCCACCGCCAGCGATGCAGCCTCTGCGGTCATCGCCTCCCGCAGCATCAGCAGCCGTGCCTGGTGCAGGCGAGTGGACTTCACGTACCGCATCGGCGACGTACCGGTAATCGCGCGGAAGTGGTCGTGGAAGGTCGCCACGCTCATGCCCGCCTCGGCCGCCAGCCGGCCCACGTCCAACGCAGTGGCAAACGAGGCGTGGATCGTACGCAGCACCCTGCCGATGCTGCCGAAGCGGCCGCGCATGGCCAGCGCCTCGCGCATCGCGCCACCCTGTGTCCCGGTCAGCACGCGGAAGTACACCTCACGCACCAGCGCCGGCCCGAGCACGGCAGCCTCCAACGGGTCAGCCAGTGCCTCCAGCAGGCGTAGCACCGTGGCCTGCATCGGCGCCTGCATCGGGCTGGACATCATGCTCTGTGCCGGGGCCTCCGATGTGTCCACCTGTTCCCCCAGTTCAATCAGCAGGTCTGCCGCCAACTGCAGATCCAGATGCAGGTAGATCGCCAGCAGCGGCGCCTCTGCAGAGGCCTCGGTTTCCATCGTGAAAGGCACCGGCACCGACACCGCCAGATAGTGCTGCGCATCGTACTGATAGACCTGCCCGCCCAGGTAGCCGCGCTTCACGCCCTGGCAGACGATCACGATGCCGGGGTCATACAGCACCGGCGTGCGTGCCAGAGGCCGGTCGGATCGCAGCAGGCGTACTCCGGGCAACGGCGTGAGCGTATAGCCCTCCTCCACCGCCAGCGTCTTCAGCAGGCCGACCATGCGTGCCTGCACCTGTCGTTGCAGGGAATCGACCACTGGCACTCCAGAGGAATAGGCAAGAATGGTCGAATCCTAGGCCTGGGGTGATCGCCGTTCAAGCACTAACGTGCAAGCCCTGTCCACCATGAGCGCCTCCCCATGCCCCCGTCCCGCCTTCTCCTCATCACCGGCGTCAGCAGCGGCTTCGGCCGTGCCCTCGCCCAGCAGGCACTGCTGGCCGGCCATCGCGTAGTCGGCACCGTGCGCAACGAATCCGACCGCCAGGCGTTCGAAACGCTGGCGCCCGGCCGCGCATTCGGCCGCCTGCTGGACGTCACCGATGCCGATGCCATCAATGCGCTCGTCACCGATATCGAAACCAACGTTGGCAGCATCGACGTGCTCGTCAACAACGCCGGCTACGGACACGAAGGCATCCTCGAAGAATCGACGCTGGCCGAGCTGCGGCAGCAGTTCGAGGTGAACGTGTTCGGCCCGGCCGCGCTGATCAAGGCCGTGCTGCCGCACATGCGCGCACGCCGCCGCGGCCATATCCTCAACATCACCTCCATGGGCGGCTTCATCACGATGCCCGGCATCGCCTGGTACTGCGGCAGCAAGTTCGCACTCGAAGGCATCAGCGAAGTGCTTGGCAAGGAGGTTGCGCCGTTCGGTATCCATGTCACCGCCGTCGCGCCGGGCTCCTTCCGCACCGACTGGGCGGGACGTTCGATGGCGCGGGCACCGCGCAGCATTGAAGACTACGACGCGCTGTTCGACCCCATCCGCAGCGCGCGTGAGGCAAAGAGTGGCCACCAGCTGGGTGATCCGGTGAAGGCTGCGCAGGCCATGCTGCAGGTCATCGACAGCGACGCGCCGCCCAGCCACCTGCTGCTGGGCAGTGATGCACTGCAGCTGGTACGGGCGAAGCTGGCGTCGATGGCCGGCAGCATCGATACCTGGGAACATCTGAGCCGTTCGACCGACGGCGCGGTTTGAGGCCCGGAGGCAGCTGATGTCTTCATCAACTGCCTTCATTCCACCCGCTCAGTCCTCCTGCACCAGCTTGAACTCGCGAAGCAAACCACCGATCTGGGTCTTGTCCAGCTTGTTCATCAGCAGGTTGCGCAGGAACGCCGGGCCAGGAATATCCAGCTCCTTGCCATCGCGCAGGCGACCGGTCGCCGCCAGCAACGAGCGCACGTCATAGGTGGAATTGAACACCTCGGGCACACCGCGCTCGATCCCCAGCAGGGTGTACACCGCTTCCATCGGTGTGCGCACCGAATACTCGGTGGTGAAGATGCAGTCGCGCTGCTTCGATTCGGCAAACTGACCTATGAAGGCGAAGTTCACCGCACCCTCCGGCACCACGTCCGGGCGATCACCGGCCTGGCGCGGCATGAAGAACGCGGTGATGTACGGCATCATCACCGGCACCGTCTTTGCGCCCGTGGCAGCCAGTTCGTCGATCTCCTCCACCGGCACGCCCAGGTGATACAGCCACTCGCGGGTGATCTCCTCGCCGGTGCAGTCCTGCATCGGCTTCTTTACGTAATCGCCGGGCGTATCGACGAACAGTGAGTACACCCAGACCACGATCTGCTCCTTGGGCTGGTTCTTGAAATGCGGCTGGCGGTTCACTGTCCAGCTCATCAACCAGCGCGAATCGCGCACGCTGACGATGCCGCCGGTCACCACCCTGCCACTGAACGGGTCACGCTTGGCAATCTTCTGGATGTAGGCCGGGATGCGCGCATCCAGCGTGGTCACCGTCGCCGACTCCCACTTGGTCTGCGGAATGTGCGCACCGAACACATCCGGGCGCCCGAACGCAGGATCCCTGGCAGCAATGCGTCGCCACAGATCCCAGGCGGGCGCCGGTCCCACATTCAAACGCGCCGCCGTGTGGTGATCGCCGTTGTCCGAGTTCTCGGTCAACGAACCGATCGTCATGAACACAAGGTCATCCGCGCCCAGATCCACGTCACCGGCTACACCGTCACGCGTCCAGTGGATGCGCGTGGCCTGCTTGCGGCCGGCCGCCAGATCGAAGTCAACGTCGGTCACCTCGGTCCCGTACTGGAACACCACGCCCTGGTCCTGCAACCACTTCACCAGCGGCAGCACCAGCGATTCGTACTGGTTGTACTTGGTGAACTTCAGCGCCGAGAAATCCGGCAGGCCACCGATGTGGTGGATGAAGCGATGCAGGTACAGCTTCATCTCCAACGCCGAATGCCACTCCTCGAACGCGAACATGGTGCGCCAGTACAGCCAGAAGTTGCTGTCCAGGAAATCACGGCCCAGCACCTCGTCGATGCGCTTGTTCTCCATCTCCTGCCGGGTGGCCAGGAACAGCGCGATGATGTCCTTCTGCGCCTGCTCGGTCAGGGTGAACAGGCCGTCGGTGTGCGCATCCTCGCCGCGATTGATCGTGGCGCGCTGCAGGGAGTAGTTCGGGTCGTCCTTGTTCAACCAGTAGAACTCGTCCAGCACGCTGGCATCTTCAATCTCCAGCGACGGAATCGAGCGGAACAGATCCCACAGGCACTCGAAGTGGTCTTCCATCTCGCGGCCGCCGCGGATCACGAAGCCCTTTTCCGGCACCTTCAGGCCATCCAGCGCGCCGCCGGGAATCTGCTGCTGCTCAAGGAGGGTGATGCGCTCACCGGCCATGCGGCCATCGCGCACCAGGAACGCGGCGCCGGCCAGCGAGGCCAGGCCCGAACCGACGAACCATGCGCGCTTGCCATCGACACCGGCAGGCTTGCGCGGGCGCGCGAAGGCTTCGTAGTTACCACTGCTGTAGTACATGCGCTGCTCCTTCCTGGAGGGGGTCATCCCACTCTAGCGCCGAACCCGTGTCCCTCATGCTTCAGCCCGCCTGCGACCCAGTGACGCAGTAGTGCCAGGCCATGCCTGGCAAACCCTTCCAAACGACCACATTTGACATGCAGGCATTTACCTGCATATATTCCACTCAAGGGCGGCGCCTGCCGGCCCATCGCGAGGAACCTGCAATGGTGGATATCGCACATCGGGTCGGCATCAAGGCCCCCGCAAGCCAGGTGTACCAGGCCCTGGCCACGCCCGAAGGCGTCGCCGCCTGGTGGGCCGAAGACACCCAGGGCGACCGCGAGGTCGGCGGCACGGTCAAGGCACGCTTCACGAACAACGGCCAGGAGATCGGCGCGATGGAAATGAAGCTGGAACAGCTCATTCCAGGCGAGCTCGTGCTCTGGCGGTTTCTCGCCGGCCCTGCCGAGTGGATCGGCACCCACGCGCGCTTCGTGCTGAAGCAGGAAGGCGACTACTGCATCGTCCTGTTCACCCACGAGGGCTGGAAAGAGCGCGTCGAGTTCACCTCCCACTGCAGCACCAAATGGGCGGTATTCCTGATGAGCCTGAAGGCCCTGCTGGAGACCGGCAAGGGCCAGCCCAACCCACACGACGTCAGGATCGACAACTGGAATTGAAGACATCCCCATGGCGGTAGACAACGTGCGCGACGCAGACAAGGTCTTCAAGGCACTGGCCGATCCCACGCGCCGGACGCTGCTGGACCTGCTCTGCGAGCACAACGGCCAGACCCTGGGCCAGCTGTGCGACCACCTGGACATGGCCCGGCAATCGGTCACCCAGCACCTCGGCCTGCTGGAAGACGCCAACCTGATCAGCACCGTGCGCCGTGGCCGCGAGAAGCTGCACTTCATCAACCCGGTGCCGCTGCATGAAGTCTACGAACGCTGGGTACGCAAGTTCGAGCAGCAGCGCCTGAGCCTGCTGCATGACCTGAAACGAGAACTGGAAGGAGAATGACGATGTCCACAGCGTCCACCCGCTTCATCCACGTGATCTACATCGCGTCCACCCCGCAGAAGGTGTTCGAGGCCATCACCCGCCCCGAGATCGCCAGCCGTTACTGGGGCCACGAAAACGTCTCGGACTGGAAACCCGGCTCGCGCTGGCAGCATGTACGTGCCAACGAAACACGCTCGGTCGAACTGGTGGGAGAAGTGGTGGAAAGCACTCCACCCTCGCGGCTGGTCATCACCTGGGCCGCCGCCTCGCAGGCCGAGAACCCGGACGCCTACAGCCGCGTCACCTTCGATATCGTGCCCTACCAGGACATGGTGCGCCTGACCGTCACCCACGACGAACTGGAACCGGGCAGCGGCATGGATACCGGCATCCGCCAGGGCTGGCCGATCGTGCTTTCCAGCCTGAAGTCGCTGCTGGAGACGGGCAAGGGCTTGGATGTGTTTGCGAAGCCAGCGTAGTCGTCGGGATGGTTGGCCCGCGCGAGCGGCACCGGGCAGATGGCCCCCCGGTCGCCGCCGACGCACAATACCAAATCGCTCCCACAAATTGCATTTCATGGAACAATAGGGAGCACATGGTTCTCGAGTTCCGATATGTCCCCCGCGTTGCTAACTGTCGAACAGGCTGCCCAGCAGCTCAGCCTGCACCCCAAAACCGTCCTGCGGCATATCCGTAGCGGCCAACTGCGCGCGACCCGCATCGGTAAGTCCTATCGCATCACCGCTGAAGACCTCGACGTGTTCACCGGCACCGTGCGTGAGCCCTCCGCTGCGCGCCCACAGCTGACCACGGTAGTGGATATTCCCGGATGCGGTGCGGCACGTGCCGCCGACTTGGTCCGTGCCCTGCATGCGCGCGTCACCGGCCGCGAGGCCGACGATGAGCCGCTGCGCATGGAGACGATCTATTCGCCTGAGCACGATGTGCTCAAGCTGATCGTGATCGGTGGCCTGGCAGGTTCCACGGCGCTGCTGGTCAGCCTGCAGCGTCTGCTGCAGGACCACAGCGCATGAAGCGGCAGCGCCCCGGCATTCCCACGCAGCGCGTACTTGCCGCCTACCGCCAGGTGCTTTCGGACTGGCCGGTACCACACGAATCGCACCATCTCGCCACCCGCGCCGGTTCGACATTTGTGGTCAGCTGCGGCTCCGAACACGGCCCTGCCCTGGTGCTGCTGCATGGCACCCTCAGCAATGCCGCCAGCTGGATGTTCGATGCCGCACGTTGGAGCGAGTACTACCGCGTGCATGCCGTCGACATCATTGGCGAACCAGGTCTCAGCGAAGGCACGCAACCAGCGCTGGACAGCGATGCGCATGCGCAATGGCTGGATGATGTCCTCGACGCACTCGGCGTGCAAAGCGCTGCATTCGTGGGCCTGTCGTTCGGCGGTTTCCTGGCAATGGATTACGCGTTGCGAAGGCCTGCCCGGGTCAACGCACTGGTCCTGGTCAGCCCCTCGGGTATCGGGCGCCAGCGTGCATTCCTGCTCAAGGCGCTCCCATTGTTGCTGCTTGGCCGATGGGGGCGCGAGCGCCTGCGCCGTGCGGTCATGGGCCCCGCGCCACTGCATGCACCTGCACGTGCGCAGCCGCTGCTCGACCTGCTGGCATTGATCCGTGCCGAGGTCCGGCCACGTCCGCTGCGCATTCCCCGCATCAGCGACGAGCGCTTGGCTACGTTGCATCCACCGGCAGCCCTTGTCATGGGCGCGCGTGATGCCCTCATCGACACCCCTGCCGCCGCCGAACGCATGAAACGGCTCGTCCCGACGGCGGACGTCACCCTGCTGGCAGACGCCTACCACTACATCCCCGGCCTGCGCGAAGACATCCTCGCCCGGCTGCGTCGACTGCAGAGCCTCCAGCATGAATGATTCCATTGAGTACATCGGCACCACCCGTATCCTGCGCACCGAGACGCAGGGCCCCGCACTGGACGGCAACGGCCTGCGTGATCTGGTCGGCGACGCCCTCGGGCACCAGGCCGAGTGGATTGCCGTGCCGGTGCAGCGCCTATCGCCGGACTTCTTCGAACTGCGCTCCGGCATGGCCGGTCAGTGGCTGCAGATGCTGGTGAACTACCGCCTGTGCTTCGCCGTGCTGGGCGATGTCAGTGCCTACCGCGCGCAGAGCGAGTCGCTGGACGCATGGATCACCGAGTGCAACCGCGGCCACAACGGCTGCTTCGTTGCCCACTGGGATGCCCTGCTGGCTCGCCTTTCGGCCCCCGCCAGCGCGGGCTGAATGTCAGCCCCACACTCACCCTCACCGAACCCGGTTCCGACCGCACTCCGACGCCGCTCGCCACAGCATCACCCGCAGGCTCCCCAGGCGACGTTCGATGAGTGCTTCAGACGCAGATTCCCTGCACAGCAAAGTGGCGGCAGTCACCCTCGGCTTCTGGGTGATGAAGATCGCCGCCACCACCCTCGGCGAGACCGCCGGCGACCTGCTGTCAATGACGCTCAACCTCGGCTACGTGGCCAGCTCGGCCATCCTGCTGGCGATCTTTGCCGGCCTGCTGGGCATGCAACTGTCGGCGCGGCGCTTCCACCCGGTGCTGTTCTGGTCGGTGGTGCTGGCGACCAGCACCGCCGGCACCACCATGTCCGACCTGATCGACCGCACGCTCGGCCTGGGCTACGCCACCGGTGCCAGCCTGCTCGCCGGTTGCCTGGCGCTGGTGCTGTTGGCCTGGCGCCTGTCTGAAAAGTCGATCTCGGTCAGCAACATCGCATCGCGCCGCGCTGAAGGCTTCTACTGGACCGCCGTGCTGTTCTCCAACACGCTCGGCACCGCATTGGGCGACTTCCTCGCCGACGACTCCGGGCTGGGCTTCACCGGCGGCGCGCTACTGATCGGCAGCCTCATCGCGCTCACCGCGCTGGCCACCCGCATCAAGGGCATCAACCGGGTCCTCCTGTTCTGGATCGCCTTCGTGCTCACCCGGCCGTTCGGTGCCACCTTCGGCGACCTGCTCACCAAGCCGCTGGAAAAGGGCGGCCTGGGCTTCGGCACAGTAGGCTCGTCGCTGGTGCTGTTCACCCTCCTCGCCACGCTGGTGGCACTGCCGATGCTGCAGCGCAAGGCGCAGCCAGCCAGCTAGCGCGCCGTCCAGCCCCCATCCACCGGCAGCGCCGTTCCGGTGATCTGCGCCGCAGCGTCCGAGGCCAGGAACACCACCGTCTCACCCAGCTGATCGGGCGTCACGAACTGCAACGACGGCTGCTTCTCAGCCAGCAGCGCACGCGCGGCGGTCTCCTGATCCGTGCCTTCGCGCTCGGCCAACGCGGTGATCTGCTGCTCGACCAGCGCCGTCCGCACCCAGCCCGGGCAGATCGCATTGGCGGTGATGCCGGTGCCCGCATTCTCCAGCGCGGTCACCTTGGTGAACCCCACCACGCCATGCTTGGCCGCCACGTAGGCCGACTTGTTCACCGAGCCCACCAGCCCGTGCACCGACGCAATGTTGATGATGCGGCCGGCGCCCTGCTGCTTCATGTGGGGCAAGGCCGCCGCCGTTGCATGGAACACCGCCGAGAGATTCAGAGCCAGAATCGCATCCCACTTTTCGACCGGGAATTCCTCGATCGACGCGGTGTGCTGGATGCCCGCGTTGTTTACCAGGATGTCGATGCGGCCCATCGTCGCGACGGCGTGGGCGATCATTTCGCGCACTGCCTCACCACGGGACAGGTCGGCGCCATCATGCGCCACCCGCACGCCGAACTCGGCTTCCAACCGGGAACGGAGGCGCTCGATTTCCGCTGCATCGCCGAAGCCATTCAGCACGATGTCGGCACCCTGCCGCGCCAGCGCCGTGGCAATGCCAAGACCGATACCGCTGGTGGAGCCGGTGACCACCGCAACCTTTCCACTGAACATGGGCAAGCTTCCATCGGGCGTAGGCAGCCAGTGTAACGTCACCGGCCGCCGCACCCACCTCCTACGCGTCCACGCCCAATGAATACGCCAACAGGAACTCCCTGGCGTACTCATTCCCACCCTGCGCCGAAGCGCGGATCAGGTACACCGCACGTGGTACGTCCCTGGCCACACCCTTGCCATGGAACAGCGCCAGGCCAAACTCGTACATGGCCGACGGATAGCCGGCCTCCGATGCCCGCTCAAAATGCGCGGCCGCCCGCGTGACATCCTGCTCAACGCCGTCACCCGTCAGCAGGCACAGCCCCATCGAGTAGATGGCCGGGATGTAACCCTTCTCTGCGGCCTGAGTGAGGGTCGCGAAGCTCTCAGCCTCGGCATGTGCGTCGTCCTCGCCAGCAGGTATCGAAGAAGAAAGGAACAACGCTTCGGCACAGCCTCGCGCAAGAGGCGGAGCGAGCAGCCGCCGCGCCGCCGCGATGTCACCACGGTCGAGCACCTCATCGAAGTCAGCCGTGAGCTGGGTGGGCATGTTCGTCATGGCGCAGGTGTCCTTCCTGTTCACGGGCATCCGTTCGCCCCGCTGGCATTATGCCTGCACCATGCCGGGGCATTCCGCCAGCCCCACAAGACCGGGTGACCAGAAGACTCTCCGCGTCCATCGATGTTGGCCCTATAGTCAACGCCATCCACCCAAGGATGGCCCGATGAACCCCTGCACCGCCCTGCTGCCCGCCGCCCTGATCGCGCTGCTCGCCCCCGCCACCAGCATGGCCGCACCGACCGCACAACCAGCCACGCCACTCACCACCGGCAGCGTGCGGCTGGATATTGCCAGCGGCCGTGTCGAGGGCGATGTCTGCATGTCCAACCTCCCAGCCGCATCAAGTGGCTCGTTCGTGCTCAATGCCGGCCTGAACGTCGCGCGGGTCACCGACGGTGACGGCAAGCCGCTAGGGTTTGATGGCTGGTACGACCCGGGCGTAGACGGCGAGGCGCGCGTCTACACCCTGGCCGAGCCCACCGCCACGCTCTGCGTGCAGTACGTGGGCGCGTTTCCGCTGTACCCGAAGCACGACGCCCTGGGCGACTTCAAAGGCATGATGGCCTTCAACGGCGACAGCGCCCGCTTCACCGAGCAGTCCGCCTGGCTGCCGCAGGCGTTCGACCCCAAGGCGCGCGTTCGCAGCAGCGAAAGCCGCTACGACCTGCAGGTGGATTGCGCCGGCTGCCGCTTCCTGTATCTCAACGGCAGCCCGGCCATCGAAGGCGCGCGGGGCCGCTTCCGCAGCGACAATGCAAGGCCGATCCTTCTGTTCGGCGGCAGCGGCCCGATCACCCGCACCGCGCAGGTTACGATCCTCAATGAGACCCTGCCCCCGGCCAAAGTCGATGCACTGTCCAACACGGTGCAGAAGGTCGCCGACGTGCACAGCCGCTACATGGGCGTGCCGCTGGCCGACCGCCCCACCTTCCTGCGCATGGTCACACTCAACCAGATCGAGCGCGACCGCGAGGGCAGCGAGTGGGGCTTTGCCACCTGGCCCACCGTCGCCATGAGCGGCAGCATCGGCAACGTGGCCGATTCACTACTGGCCGGTGGCGAGAACGCCGAGCGACGCGTGCAGTACATCGCACACGAAATGGGCCACTACTACTTCGGCACGCTGAACCGTCCGCAGGGCCCCTACTTCTGGGTGCTTCTGGAATCCAGCGCCGAGTTCCTGTCGATCAAGGCGCTGCGCGAGATCAGTGGCGATGCCGCGGCGGAACGCTACATCGCGCGACTGCAGTCGGCCATCGAGAAGCAGGAGAAGCCGCTGCCCGCATTCGATGCCATTGACGGCAGCTCGGATCTGGGCGAGATGTATCGCTACGTCTATGCCCCCTTGCTGCTGCTCTCGCTGGAGAAGCAGGTGGGCGAAGCGAAGATGCAGGCCTTCATGCGCGGACTGCTGGCCGCGCCTTCGCCGAGGAACTGGGAGGAGCTGCAGGCCATCGCACTGAAGGCCGGCATCGATGCCAACGCCTGGGAGCATTGGCGGGCAAGCTGTGTGGCAGGTGGCAAACCGAGGTGCCGGGGCTGATGCCTCCACGGGCATCCACCGCCTGATCGCTTCACCAACAAGGGCGCCCATTGGCGCCCTTGTTGCTTCCAAGCGAATCAAGGCCGAAATGTCGCTTACGCCCCGTCAGCATGGGTAGAATTGGCCAAATTCTGTCGTACAAGGCCATGCCATGGATCACCCTCTTGTTGAGGTTCGGGGCGCTGCCCAAGCGCTCAGGGAGTTCGCCGAAGCCCGTGACTGGGCCCAGTTCCACTCCCCCAAGAACCTTGTCATGGCCCTTTCCGGCGAAGTTGGAGAGCTGAACGAGATTTTCCAGTGGATGACCGAGGCCGACTCCTTCAAGGCAGCGACTTCAGAAGCCACTGCAAGCGCCGTACGCGATGAGATCGCCGACGTAGCGCTGTACCTCATCCGGCTGTCGGACGTGCTCGGCATCGATCTGAACGAAGCCGCCAGCAGCAAGCTGGCCACCAATGCCGCCAAGTACCCGGTGGACCTCTCGCGGGGCGTCAGCACCAAGTACAACAAGCTGTCGCAGCCATGATCGTCTACCAGGCAGACAAGGCATCCTTCCTTCGTCAATGCAACGACGAAGAGATCGAGGAGGTCATCCGCGCCAGTTTCAAGGCCGCGACGAAGGGTGACGTGGGCGAGTCCGAGATCCGGTCCTGGCGCGAGTCGCTTCGGTACGTTGCGCGTGCACTCACCCATCACTCCATTCCCGATGACATCGGCGTGGCGGTGGAGTTCATTCTTCCCCAGTCGAAGAAGCGCATCGACGTCGTCCTGACCGGTCACGCCGAGGATGGCTCGCCGCACGTCATCATCGTCGAGCTCAAGCAGTGGTCCGCCATCAAGCCGACCAAGCGCGACGCCATCGTAGAACTTCGTGAAGGACAGCCACTCGTCCACCCCAGCTATCAGGCGTGGTCCTATGCTGCGTTCCTGGAAGGCTTCAACGAAGCGGTCCATGAAGGAAAGCTCCAGCTGCACCCCTGCGCCTACCTGCACAACTACGTGCCGGACGGTGTCATCAACTCGCCGCACTACCAGCCCTACATCGAGCGTGCCCCACTCTTCCTGAAGAGCACCGGGGATCTGGAAGGGCTGCGTAGCTTCATCAGCCAATACACCTGCAAGGGCGGTGGTGCGTCCGTGCTTGCCGAACTGGAGAATGGCCGAATCCGCCCCTCCAAGGCGCTCGCCGACGACGTGCATCGGCTGCTGAGGGGAAACAGCGCCTTTGCGCTGCTTGATGAACAGAAGCAGGTATTTGAAGCTGCGAAGGCCGCGTGTGCCCAAGCGCACGCCAGCGGAAATCCACGTGTCGTCATCGTTGAAGGTGGCCCGGGCACGGGCAAGTCGGTTGTCGCGGTGAACCTTCTCGCGGCGCTTCGCGATGGGTTGACCGTCAAGTACATCTCCAAGAATGCAGCGCCTCGTGCCGTGTACAGCAACACGCTCATCCAGAAGCCCGAGAACGCCCATCTGGTGCATCTTTTCGGTGGATCCGGCTCGTTCACCGAATCGGCGCAGAACGCGTACGACGTATTGGTCGTGGATGAGGCGCATCGCCTTACTGAGAAGAGCGGATTCTATGGCAACCTCGGTACGCACCAGATCCAGGAGTTGATCAACGCCGCACTGTGCAGCGTGTTCTTCATTGATGAAGACCAGCGTGTCACGCTCAAGGATATCGGCACCAAAGAGGCCATTCGTGACTTCGCACTCGCCCGTGGCGCGACGGTAGAGGAATACGTCCTGTCCTCGCAGTTCCGCTGCGCAGGCTCGGACGGCTATCTCGCATGGCTGGATGACGTGCTGCAGATCAGGCCCACCGCAAACACAACGCTGGACGAGAACAGCTACGACTTCCAGGTCTTCGATGATCCGTCCGCGCTGCATGCCGCCATCGAAGCCAGGAACACCGGCAACCGCGCCCGCGTGGTCGCTGGCTACTGCTGGCCGTGGAACAGCAAGAAGAACAGCAAGGAGATGGACATTGTCATCGGCAACTACCGGCGGCAATGGAACCTCAATGACGACGGAAGCCTTTGGATCATCTCGCCGGATTCGGTTGACCAGGTAGGCTGCATCCATACCTGCCAGGGGCTGGAAGTCGACTACATCGGGGTGATCATCGGACCGGACCTGGTCATGGAAGACGGCGCCCTCAAAACCGTGCCTCGCGCGCGTGATCGGCACGACAAGACCATGAAGGGTTTCGTGAAGCTCTCAAAGTCCCATCCCGCCCATGCCGCCGAGCTTGCGGACACCATCATCAAGAACACCTACCGCACCTTGATGACCCGAGGGATGAAGGGCTGCTACGTCTACGCGACCGATCCGCAAGTTGCCGCCTATTTCGCAGCTCGACTGCAGCGACAGGCAGCCGTCGAACAGGCGGTTGAGGTAGAGGCCTAAGCGCCTCCACCTGACAGCTGACCAGAGGTAGATCCACGCCACGCGTGGATGCTCTCTCTCAACGCCCCATCACTTCCAATGATCCGGCCCCAGGAACGGCAGGCTCAACACAAACACCGGAACCGCCACCGGCACCAGAGCCGCACCCAGCACCTTCCCAGCCGCCGTCCCAACACCCGGCTTGTCCTCCCTCTCCGGCAAGATCCGCTGCGCCCGCGCATTGATCGGCTGTGCCAGCTTCCCCTTCTCCGCCAACGCGGCAGCGTCCGGCAACTTCACCCGCTCGCCATCGCCCTCGAACAGCGCGCTGTAATAGCTGCCGCCTTTCTTTGAAAGATTGCAGACACGATCAAACGCCAGCGCATAGCGGGTCCGGTCCAGCGGCAGGTAGTAGCGTGCCCGCTCTTCCACGGCCTTGGCCTCGCGCGGGGTGACCTCGATCCGCTCCAGCTTGAACTGCGCGGCCTGTTCCGGCGTCACCTGTTCCGGCCGCAGCAGCAGCGCATAGCTGCCGTGCACCTTGGCCTTGTTGGCCGGGTCGCGCCAATCCTCATGGAAGTACATCTGCGCACAAGCCACCGCCTCGCGCAGCGGGCTGTCCATCAGCGCACGGTACTCGCGGAACGGCGCGGCATTGAAACGCATCGGCTCTTCAAAGCGCGGCAGCAGGTACAGCTGGCCGTCGTCGGCTACGAACGCACCGGTGATCTCGCGGCTTGAGGTGTGCTCCTCCGGGCCACTGGCACAGCCGGACAGCAGGCCAAGGCACAGGGCGGTGAGAATGAAAAAAGACGTTCGCATGTCGTGTTCGAGGGCTTCCCTGGGAAAACGGCCACGCCCGGGAGGACGAGGCCAGCCCGTCATGGTGCCACGGCACCACATGCGATGCAGAGCCCGCCTTACTTCAACCGCTCCACCAACCGCTGCCCCACCTCCAGCGCCGAAGCCGGGTTCTGCCCAGTAATCAGCTCACGGTCCACCACCACATGCCCGGTCCACGGCGTGGCATTGCTGCTGAACTTCGCACCCGCCCGCTGCAACGCCGTCTGCGGGTAGAACTTCATCTCACCGCCACCCAGCAGCGGCTTGGCCTGCTCTTCTTCCTCGTTGCTGATCACCGTCATCTGGTAGCCGCTGTAGATCCACTTCGGCGTAGCCGGCATCGCACCCGCATCCAGCTTCGCCACGAAACCACCGGCATCCGGCAGCGTGGACAGCAGCGCGATCGGCCCGTGGCACACCAGCGCGGTGGTCGTGTTGCGCTGGTGGAAGTCGGCCAGCAGCTGGCCCAGCGCTGGGCTCTTCAGCAGGTCCTGCATCGGTGCGTGGCCACCGGGAATGTAGACCGCATCGAAACGCGCGTAGCCCTGCTGCTCGACGCGCGCCAGGCTGACCACGGGCGAGGCCGTCGGCGAGGTCAGCGCCAGTTTCTCCAGCAGCTCCTTGTGCAGCTTCAACTGCGCCGCATCGTTGCCGAAGAACGCCGGTGTCACCGAGGACGCATCCACCGTCGGCGCTCGCCCCTGCGGCGTGGCGAAGGTCACCTCGTGGCCCGCGTCCAGCAGCAGCTTGACCGGCTGCATCAGCTCGTTGAGATAAAAGCCAGTGGACAGCGCCTTGCCGTCCTTCAGGTCCAGGTGGTTTTCGTCGGACAGCACCACCAGCACGTTGGCGGCATGCGCGCCGGTTGCGGCCAGGGTCAGGGCCAGCGCTGCGGCCAGCCGGGTCATCAGGTTCATGGGGAGCGCCTATCGGGGAATGGCGGCCACTTTATTCATCGCCCCAGCGGCGATAAATTGGCCCCATCGCAAAACATCTGTTCCCCGGAGAGCCAAATGAGCCGCAAGTTCGACTACCTGGGCGACGTGGAGGTGTTCCTGGCGGTGGTCGAGCACGGCTCGTTCACCGCCGGCGCGGTGGCACTGTCCACCACGCCCTCGGTGCTGAGCCGTGCGGTCACCCGCCTGGAAGCGCGGCTGGGTCGGCAGCTGCTGCAGCGGACCACCCGTCGCGTGGGCCTGACCGACGCCGGGCGGCTCTATCTGGAACAGGTGCGCACCGCCTTCGGCCTGCTGGACGACGCCGAGCGCGACGTACTGGCCCAGGACGGTGCGCTGGCCGGCCGCGTGCGCCTGAGCGTGCCCACCACCTATGGCCACTACCGGCTGCCGCCCGTGCTGGCGCGCTTTGCGCAGCAGTACCCACAGGTGCAGGTGGAACTGAACATCACCAACCGAAACGTGGACCTGGTGGCCGAAGGCTTCGACCTGGCCATCCGCCTGGGCCAGCTGCCGGACAGCGGGCTGGTGGCACGCAAGCTGGAAGACGCGCCGCTGCTGCTGGTGGCGGCGCCGGACTACCTGCAGCGCCGCGGCACGCCGCAGACGCTGAACGACCTGCAGCAGCACCTCTGCCTGCCCTTCGTGATGCCGCGCACCGGGCGGCTGGCGCCGTGGGTGTTCCGCGAAGGCGGGCGCGACGTGGACTGGCTGCCGCGTTCGTCCATCGAGACCTCCGACGATGTGCTGGGCGTGGTGTCGCTGGCCGAACAGGGCATCGGCATCTGCCAGAGCTATGCGTTCATCGTGCGGGAGCGATTGCAGCGTGGGGAGCTGGTGGAAGTGCTGCCGCAGTTACGGGGAAGGTCGCGGCCGTTCTCGGTGATCTATGCACCGCACCGAAGCCAGTCGGCGGCGGCGCGGGCGATGATTGAGTTGCTGGTGGGGAATGCGGTTGAGGCTGGCGTCGGTTGAAGCCCCAAGGCTCGCTGGCGGTGTCGGGTTTGAACCGATTTTCGGGGTGTGCGGTTGATCGGGCGCCGTTGCCATTCGGTGCGGATTAAGAACTGTTGCAAAGAAGGCTATCGCGCTATTTGCTTGTGGCATGGGCGATTGCGCCACTTTGATCCGGAATTGACAGGGCAGTTGCGCGAATGCGTCTACTGGCGTCGCGTGCTGCACGGATGGTGCGTGCAACAATAGTTCTTCGCTCTCGGATTCCGCGATTCCTTCGCGAATTTCTATTGGCATTCGAAGCGACTGCGTAACCAACATGACGTGCCACCGACAACGGGTGGCTCCGGGTCTGCAAACCCGCGACGATTGTTGTGCCTGTTGTTTACGCTTGCCCGTCGGCACCGTCCTTAACCGGTGCCGGCGGGCAATCCGTCGGCCTGTATGGCGGGCGGTGCGTGGGGGTCTTCAGACCCACCGGTCATGGCACTGCTTCGTCCCGGTTTGCAGCCACGCATCGTCCGCCACCCTCTTCTCGGTGGCGCTGTTAAGCACAGCCACGGAAGCCGACGCCATGAACGAATCCGACACCTTCTCCTCGTACACCGTTGTTGAACCCATCAACGACGACACTCCCCTGCCCGACCTGAACTCCCTGCTCGGCATCCTCAAGCGCATGCGCGGATGCGAGGGTGCCGATGGGCATCCTTGGCCAGAATCCGATGTATCGCCCGGCCGACGTGTGAGCCTGGCCAGAACCGAGCGCGCGTTGGTGGGGCTGCTGACAGTACTGGAGGTGCTGCACGCGGCAGACCGCTGCCGAGTGGCAGCGGAGCCGGAGCGGCACTTGGATGAGGGAACTGTCGATGGGTTGTTTCTGGCTTGCCGGGGGTTGGCTGAGTGGGCTTGTCGGGAGGTTAGGCCGGCGTGACTTGTCACTCGATTGCACTCCGCCAACAATCAACGGTTCCGCAGAAATCAACCCAGGGCATCCTGCCACAGCCGCAAAGTCAGACGCGCTGTCGGATCACGGCCGTTATATCGATGAATACAATACTTCTCCGAACAGAAATACAATAAACCATTCCGCACCTACCGCGATCGATATATTGTGCCATCGTACTCCTCCTCATCGATCAGAATTTTGATAGCACCCGATTGGACATGACGCAAAATAAGAACTTCCGGACTGTACGAGTACGAGTAGTTATATTCAGAGCATACGAATACAAGGCCATTGGCTAAAGGAATCCGCCTATCGTACTCGCAGCCTTCAAATTCACCATCAACCCTTGTCTCGTCAACTACGCCGTATCCTTCTCTTGCAAGATCCTCCAAATCACCTGCGAAAGCAATTGCGCTTACTGCGAGCAAGAAGATTGAGATAAGTGACCGCACAAATCCCCCTTTTGTGTTTCCATCTCTAGTTCAGAAAAGATCCGTATCTTCCGGCGCATCACAAAGTAGCTCCAGTTGATACGCACCAGCGCGGGTGAAAAACCCTCATACGCCACGAAGCATATGTCCCACCATATGTTCCCGATACAAGACGTCGCCGCCAATCGGCAGAACGCCGCCTCAGGGCCTGAGGATACAACTATACCCCGTAAACCGCATCGGCCGGAGCGAAGGCGGTGGCTGGATACGCCGAAGGCAGTTGCAACCACCTTCGGCCTGGCGCAAAGTTCAACTATCAGGGAGGGATGAGCAATGGGAAGCTCGCGCTTATCGGCAGAACAATGGCTTAACTCAGAGTACGCGGCAGCGAGGGCACTACATTGCGGGCTCTGCCATTCTAAGGTGCCACCAAGCCCGCACTTTGACCTTCTGCTTATAGTGGATAGCTACCTGGCAGCCAATCTGCCGCTAAGCGCTCTGCCAATGCACTTGTCGCGCAACCTCCATGCCAAGCGCGCTCGGACCCAGGAGGACGGAGAGCGCCGAGATTTCCTAAAATCCGACCAGCACTTGCCCCCTCCGATCCAGTTCATCTGCATGTGCGGACGTTTGGCTCCAAACGGCAGCGAGGGACTAGCTAAGTCTAGAGGCATACGTTCTTCCTCGGCACTGAATCCTGAGACCGCTCCGATGAATAATTCCAGCCTCCAGCCAATAATCTGCACGAGTCGACCCCAGAGCTCCGCACCTTCCACAACAGGAATTTCACTTTAAGTGAAAGGGGAGTGGCCATAAATGCCGAACACATTGATTGCTCGACGACCCGATCAATCCATTTCCCTCAATGCGTGGCCAGCCAATATACCGGCCCAGCAACGCCACCTTGAATCAAGCGATACGACATACAACCTAAGAATACAAGAAAACTTCCGAGCAAATAAGCATCTAACCAGGGGGAAGAGACGTGCCAAAGAAGAAGAAGAAGAACGAAACCTTCCATGGAACACTAACACTGTCGATACGACTACTCCGGAAAAAATGGAGCATCACCAACTCACTAAGAAAAGAAAGCCAACTGGAACGAGTGGAAGCCAATGAAGGCCAGATCTACATTGCGCAAACACCAGAATCAGCACCTAAATGGCTAAATATAATCAATGAATTCTCCGAGTCGGGAGATATTCAACTTGAGAACAAGAGCTGTTCGGCAATTATATTCATAGAAGTACAACCTGATGATCGGCGTCAGAGCTCTCGAACTTTTGCCCTAACTTTCGGAACAGGCCATCACGCCTTGGAGCATGATGCATTTGTGCGCGGCTTCGGTCTAAAGGTTGCGTTAAACTCAATTTCTCGAAGTGCACTAAAGAATATTGACACTGCCACACTAGACAGCACAACCATTCAAAGAAGAATTCAAGCAAGCCGAAAATCAGATCTAAGCGGATTCGGAATCGACTTCCAGAGCGACCTTCTCCGTCTTGCGGGAGGAGTACCTACGGATTCAAATTTCGCCAAAGCCATTACTGGTCGCGACGCCCTAACGTTAACCACGAAAATTTCATCAAGCGAAGTAAAAGGAAAATGCAAGGAAGCACTAAAACTATTTAACGCAAATGATTACAAAAAGGACTTCTCTTTTGTCGATCACATAATTCCAGCACATGACAAAGCAACAACCAATGCGCTAGACAGAAAACTATTCTCCGAAGTGAAGGCTTTACTGAACGGTACGCCATCAGATCTACACATCGCCACCCCCGAAGTAATAGATCCCGAAGAGACGAGGAGCTTTGCATATTTTGGCCTTGGATTTAATTCCGGCACAAAGAATACCTATGAAGAAATTGCAATTGAAGACTACATCCATGAGCTCTCTTCCGGACGACCTAATGATGTATCGGACATAGCAAGCCTAAAAGCCAGCCACGAAATAATGATCGTCACCAACGGACATGGGGACAAGACTAAACGCCAGAGGATATATGATTGCTTCGTTTTTGAAGCAACCTATAACTCGAAAAGTTATGTAATCTTCTCTGGCAGCTGGTACTGCATTGAGAAAAAATTCTTTGATCTTGTAAACAACGAGTTCAATTCACTCATCCACAAGCCATTCCGAAAATCAACAAGTGCAAAGAATGAGCAAGAATTCATAGAGGAACTCAATAGCGACCACAATCTGTTAAATCTTGACAAGGTCAAGGCATCCCCTTCGGGCGCCAAAGGATCAAACTTGGAACCATGCGACTTCCTCTCGCGAAAGAAGGAATTCATCCACCTAAAGGATGGACATAGCTCTGCTCCCATAAGTCACTTATGGAATCAGGGACTAGTCTCCGCCGAGAGCTTTCTTCGCGACGAAGTTTTCCGAAAGGCCTTTCGAGACTCAGCGATTGAACGACAGAAGAACTTTAAGAAAGCTGGCTTTGAAAAAATACTACCTGACGGGAGGTCAAAGCCCAACGCATCAGAGTATAAAGTTATATTTGGCGTCATGCGCCACCGCTACACAAAAAGCAATAAACTCGGGCTACCTTTCTTTAGCAAGGTCAGTCTCCGGGCAGTGGCCAGTCGCATCCAGCTAATGGGCTATACGGTGGAAGTTCATCTCATTGAAAAGAAATAGATGTGAAACATCGCTAAGAATTGTCGATGTAACAACGACTCCAATCAGACCAAATAAATAAGGGCGCCTCTCGGCGCCCTCGTTCTTTCAACTCATTCCCACTCAATAGTCGCCGGCGGCTTCCCCGAGATGTCATAGACCACCCGCGACACCCCCCGCAACTCATTGATGATCCTGTTGCTCACCGTACCCAGGAACTCATACGGCAGATGCGCCCAATGCGCCGTCATGAAGTCGATCGTCTCCACGGCCCGCAGCGCAATCACCCACTCATAAGCCCGCGCGTCGCCCACCACGCCCACCGACTTCACCGGCAGGAACACGGCAAACGCCTGGCTGGTCTTGTCGTACAGGTCCGCCTTGCGCAGCTCATCAATGAAGATGGCATCGGCCTTGGCCAGCAGCTCGGCGTACTCGCGCTTCACTTCGCCCAGAATGCGCACGCCCAGGCCCGGGCCCGGGAACGGATGGCGGTAGACCATGGTGCGCGGCAGGCCGAGTTCGACACCCAGGCGGCGCACTTCGTCCTTGAACAGCTCGCGCAGCGGCTCCACCAGGCCCAGCTTCATGTGCTCCGGCAGGCCGCCCACGTTGTGGTGGCTCTTGATCACGTGCGCCTTGCCGGTCTTGCTGCCGGCCGACTCAATCACGTCCGGGTAGATGGTGCCCTGCGCCAGCCACTTGGCGTTCTTCAGCTTGTTCGACTCTTCGTCGAAGATCTCAACGAACAGGTTGCCGATGATCTTGCGCTTGGCTTCCGGGTCGCTCACGCCTTCCAGCGCGGCGAAGTAACGGTCGGCGGCGTTCACGCGCACCACCTTCACGCCCATGTGCTCGGCAAACATCGCCATCACCTGGTCGCCTTCCTGCCAGCGCAGCAGGCCGGTATCCACGAACACGCAGGTCAGCTTCTCGCCGATGGCCTTGTGCAGCAGCGCAGCCACGACGGACGAATCGACGCCGCCGGACAGGCCCAGGATCACTTCGTCATCGCCCACCTGTTCGCGCACACGGGCGATCTGGTCGTCGATGATGTTGGCGGCGGTCCACAGGGTCTGGCAGCCGCACACGTCCACCACGAAGCGGCGCAGCAGCGCCTGGCCCTGCAGGGTGTGGGTCACCTCCGGGTGGAACTGCACGCCGTACCAGCGCTTTTCCTCATTGGCCATGGCGGCCACCGGAATGCGGTCGGTGGTGGCGGTGATGGTGAAGCCCGGCGGCGCGACGGAGACGTGGTCGCCGTGGCTCATCCAGACATTCAGCTTCGGCTCGCCGCCGTGGTCGCTCAGGCCCTTGAACAGTGCATCGGGGTTGATCACGTTCACTTCGGCGTGGCCGAACTCGCGCTGGTCAGCGGCTTCGGTGGCACCGCCCAGCTGCGCGGCCAGGGTCTGCATGCCGTAGCAGATGCCGAAGATCGGCAGGCCGCTGTCGAACACTTCCTGCGGTGCGGCCGGGGCACCCGGCAGCGTGGTCGATTCCGGGCCACCGGACAGGATGATGCCCTTGGCGCCGAACGCGGCGATCTCGGCCGGGTTGTGGTCCCACGCCCAGATTTCGCAGTAGACGCCCAGCTCGCGGATGCGGCGGGCGATCAGCTGCGTGTACTGCGCGCCGAAATCGAGGATGAGGATCTTGTCGTTATGGATGTTGGTCATGGTGCCGTTCCAGTGGTGTTTTTCGCAGCGCCCGGCGCTTCAAGGCTCTGCGTCAGCGTGGCGATGAACGCCTCGCGTTGTTGAATATGTGAGGGGTCTTCCTCGTCCCAGCGCAGCATCAGCAGGCCGTGCGGTGCGTTGGGGTTGGAGCGGTCGGCGCGCGGCAGCTCGGCGATTTCCTGCACTTCGGTGCCGGGCACGATGCGCCGTTGCAGCGCTGCCATCGAGACGCCCGAGTCCGCAGCGCCCCAGGACGCCCAGCGCACGCTCATCCGTGCGGGCTCCAGCGCGCCTAGTACCGGCGTCAGCACCGGATCATCCGGCCCGTGCAGCAGTTCGGTAATGCACTGCAGGGTGACCTGCAGCGGGCGCTCACCGGTGCCTTTCAGCAGCCAGCGCTGCTCGCCAGCGGCCTGCACCTGCCAGCCCTTCGGCAGCGAGAACGCGTTCTGGCACGCCTGCACGTCCTGCAATTGCGAAACCGCCGCGCCCGGAGACCCGGAGCGCGGCGGCGGTTCGGACAACGAACAGCCTGCCATCAGCAGGCTGCCCGTAATCGCAAGAGCAGTTCGCAAGCGCATCAGGCGCGGTAGTTCGGCGGCTCTTTGGTGATCGTCACGTCGTGGACGTGGCTCTCACGCTGGCCGGCGCCGCTGATCTTCACGAACTTGGGCTTGCTGCGCATGTCTTCGATGGTGGCGCAGCCCACGTAGCCCATGGTGGCGCGCAGGCCGCCCATCAGCTGGTGGATGATGCCACCCACCGGGCCGCGGTACGGCACGCGGCCTTCGATGCCTTCCGGCACCAGCTTGTCGGCGGTAGCGGCGTCCTGGAAGTAGCGGTCCTTCGACCCCTTCTCCATGGCAGCCAGCGAACCCATGCCGCGGTAGCTCTTGTACGAACGGCCCTGGTACAGCTCGGTCTCGCCCGGCGATTCCTCGGTACCGGCCAGCAGGCCACCGACCATGATGGTCGAGGCACCGGCGGCCAGCGCCTTGCCGATGTCGCCCGAGTAGCGGATGCCACCGTCGGCGATCAGCGGGATGCGGTCCTGCAGGGCCTCGGCCACCAGATCAATCGCGGTGACCTGCGGCACGCCAACGCCGGCGACGACGCGGGTGGTGCAGATCGAGCCCGGGCCGATGCCGACCTTCACTGCGTCCGCGCCGCTGTCCAGCAGCGCCAGTGCGGCTTCGCCGGTGCAGATGTTGCCACCGATGACCTGCACGTTCGGGAAGTTCTTCTTGACCCAGCTGACGCGGTCCAGCACGCCCTGCGAGTGGCCGTGCGCGGTATCAACCACGATCACGTCCACGCCGGCGGCGACCAGCGCTTCCACGCGGCGATCGGTATCGCCACCCACGCCGACGGCAGCCCCGACCAGCAGGCGGGTCGACAGATCCTTGGCGGCGTTCGGGAAGTCGGTGTTCTTCTGGATGTCCTTGACGGTGATCAGGCCACGCAGTTCGAACGAATCATTGACCACCAGCACCTTTTCGATGCGGTTGCGGTGCAGCAGCTGCAGCACTTCGTCAGACGCGGCGCCTTCCTTGACCGTGATCAGGCGATCCTTCTTGGTCATGATGTGGCGGACCGGATCGTCCAGCTCGGTCTCGAAGCGCATGTCGCGGTGGGTCACGATGCCGGCCAGCAGGCCGTCGCTGCCCACCACCGGCACGCCGGAGATGTTGTGCGCCTGGGTCAGGGCCAGCACGTCGCGGATGGTGGTTTCCGGGCCGACGGTGATCGGGTCGCGGATGACACCGGCCTCGAACTTCTTGACCTTGGCCACTTCCGCGGCCTGCTGTTCCAGGCTGAGATTCTTGTGGATGATGCCCATGCCGCCGAGCTGGGCCATGGCGATGGCCAGGCGGGCTTCGGTGACGGTATCCATGGCTGCGGACAGGATCGGAAGCTTCAGCTTCAGGTCGCGAGTCAACCGCGTTTCGAGGTTGACGTCCTTGGGCAGGATGGTCGAATGGGCGGGGACGAGCGAGACGTCGTCGTAAGTGAGTGCTTCAGCCTGGATGCGCAGCATCGGCATACCCGAGATGTGGGGAAGCGCGACATTTTACCCTGTTTTCGCGCCCTGTGGCAGGGGGTAGATGCGACGCAGTGTCGCGCGGGCGGTGGTTGGTTCAGGGGGGGGGGGGCTGCAACCTGCTCTCAGGGTCTGGAACCTGCCCTCGGTGGGTGCGGACCGTTGGTCCGCCCTGGAACTGCCTTTGGTAGGTGCCAACCTTGGTTGGCACGATCCGTCCGGCACCGGTGCCCCAGATGGGCCGATGGCCCCGATGGATGTGCGCCAACCAAGGTTGGCACCTACCAGGAGCGGGTCATGGGCCTGCCTTTGGTGGGTGCGGACCGTTGGTCCGCACTACCCTTCAGACACCTGTGCCCCAGCATTGTGCCGACCAACGGTCGGCCCCCACCAGCAGCACATCTCGTGAGCAGACCCAAGGGCCAGATCCAGCCGCTTTAGGTGGGTGCGGACCGTTGGTCCGCACTCTCTCTCAGACACCAGTGCCCCAGCAGGAGCCCCACCCCTCTGGCATTGTGCCGACCAACGGTCGGCCCCCACCAGCAGCACATCTCGTGAGCAGACCCAAGGGCCAGATCCAGCCGCTTTAGGTGGGTGCGGACCGTTGGTCCGCACTCTCTCTCAGACACCAGTGCCCCAGCAGGAGCCCCACCCCTCTGGCATTGTGCCGACCAACGGTCGGCACCCACCAGCAGCACATCTCGCGAGCAGACCCAAGGGCCAGATCCAGCCGCTTTAGGTGGGTGCGGACCGTTGGTCCGCACTCTCTCTCAGACACCAGTGCCCCAGCAGGAGCCCCGCCCCTCTGGCATTGTGCCGACCAACGGTCGGCCCCCACCAGCAGCACATCTCGCGAGCAGACCCAAGGGCCAGATCCAGCCGCTTTAGGTGGGTGCGGACCGTTGGTCCGCACACTCTCTCAGACACCAGTGCCCCAGCAGGAGCCCCGCCCCTCTGGCATTGTGCCGACCAACGGTCGGCACCCACCAGCAGCACATCTCGCGAGCAGACCCAAGGGCCAGATCCAGCCGCTTTAGGTGGGTGCGGACCGTTGGTCCGCACTCTCTCTCAGACACCAGTGCCCCAGCAGGAGCCCCACCCCTCTGGCATTGTGCCGACCAACGGTCGGCACTCACCAGCAGCACATCTCGCGAGCAGACCCAAGGGCCAAATCCAGCCGCTTTAGGTGGGTGCGGACCGTTGGTCCGCACTAACCCTCAGACACCTGAGACCAGCCCCAGGTGCGCTCAGCTCAGCGCTTCCGCCGCTTCCAAGGTGTTCTGCATCAACGTGGCCACGGTCATCGGGCCCACGCCACCCGGCACCGGGGTGATCCAGCTCGCCCGCTGGGCAGCCGCTTCAAACCCGACATCACCCACCAGCCGGCCGTCATCCAACCGGTTGATGCCCACATCGATCACCACCGCGCCCGGCTTCACCCACTCGCCCGGCACGATGCCCGGGCGGCCGACCGCCACCACCAGGATGTCGGCGTTGCGCACGGCCTGTTCCAGCACGTCCTTGGGGGTGAACTTATGGCAGCTGGTCACGGTGCAGCCGGCAATCAGCAGCTCCAGGCCCATCGGGCGACCGACGTGGTTGCTGACGCCCACGATGGTGGCGTTGCGGCCTCGCACCGGCTGATCGGTGTGGCCCAGCAGCGTGGTGATGCCGCGCGGGGTGCACGGGCGCAGGCCGAACTCGCGCAGGGCCAGGTGGCCGACGTTTTCCGGGTGGAAACCATCCACGTCCTTGCGCGGGTCGATGCGCTGGATCAGCCGGCGCGCGTCGGGGATGCCGGGCAGCGGCAGCTGGATCAGGATGCCGTTGATCTTCGGATCGGCGTTGAGCTGGTCGATCAGGTCGAGCAGCTCGGCTTCGGTGGTACCGGCCGGCAGGTCGTAGTCATGTGCCTCGATGCCGACCTTCTCGGCGGCACGGCGCTTGTTGCGCACGTACACGGTCGAGGCCGGGTCACCACCGACCAGCACCACGGCCAGGCCCGGGCGGCTGCCACCGGCGGCCACGCGCGCGTCGACGCGCACCTTCAGGCTGTCGAGCAGGTCCTCGGCGATACGGCGACCATCAAGGATGCGGGCAGGAAGCTGGGGGGCGGAATCGGTCATCGGGAGCGGGCGTGGGGCGGCGGGGACGCTATTGTCCCCGATTCAGGCCCCCTCGCCCACCGCTACGCGTCGACACCGCGCACCGGTAGTGCCGGCCGCTGGCCGGCAACCTCGTGACGTCGGAACGTTTCCGTATCTGCCGGCCAGCGGCCGGCACTACCGGGGCTACTCTTCCTCCTCCGGCACATCCTGCGGGTTCAGCGTCTTGCTCTCCCGCTTCGGCGCAGTAAACGGCGTCGGCGTCGGTACGCCCTGCGGGCTGTTGCCGTAGATCATCCGGGCGCCGGCATTCAAACCGCCACCTGCAATCTCCAGCTCGAAGCGTTCGGCATCGCGACGGCGGATCTGCTCGGCAATCTCGATCGCATCGTCCTCGTCCGCACCCAGCTCCACCAGCGCGGCCTGGCCGAACAGCACCGCCGATTCAAACGTTTCACGAATCTGGAAATCGACCCCGGCATGGATCAGCCGCAGCGAATGCTCGCGGTCGAACGAACGCACCATCAGCTTGGCCTGCGGGAATTCATGCGCCACCAGTTCCACGATGCGGTCAGCGGCCTCGGCCTTGTCCACGCACACCGCAATCGCACGCGCAGTCGCTGCACCGGAGGCATGCAATACATCCAGACGCGTGCCATCTCCGTAATAGATCTTGAAACCGAAGCGCGCCGCGCTCTGGATCATCTCCACGTCGTTGTCGATGATGGTCACGTCCACGTCGCGCGCCAGCAGCGACTGGCTGGCGACCTGGCCGAAGCGGCCGAAGCCGATCAGCAACACGCTGCCGGACAGGCCATCGGCCTCGTCCACGCCATCCATGTTCACCGTCGGCTTCGGCGCGATGCGCTTGTAGACCAGCACCACCAGCGGGGTCAGCGCCATCGACAGCACCACCACGGCGGTGAAGTTGGCATTGATCTCCAGGTCGATCACGCCGGCCGATGCGGCGGCGGAGAACAGCACGAAGGCGAACTCGCCGCCCTGCGCCATCAGCACGCCACGGTCCAGCGCCTGCGCGTGGTCGCTGCCCATCACGCGCGCCACCACGTAGATGCACAGCGCCTTGGCCGCCATCAACGCCAGCACCAGGCCGAGGATCAGCTGCCAGTGCGCGGCCACCACGCTCAGGTCCAGCGCCATGCCGACGCTGAGGAAGAACAGGCCGAGCAGGATGCCGCGGAACGGCTCGATGTCCGCTTCAATCTGGTGCCGGAAGGTCGACTCGCTCAGCAGCACACCGGCGAGGAACGCGCCCATCGCCATCGACAGACCGGACAACTGCATCAGCAGCGCCGCGCCCAGCACCACCAGCAGCGCGGCGGCGGTCATCACCTCGCGCGCCTTCGACTCGGCCAGCACGCGGAACAGCGGGTTGAGCAGGAAGCGGCCGACCAGCACCAGGCCGACGATGGCACCCACACCGATCGCCACCGAGAGCCAGCGCGAACCCTCGCCATCGGCGCTGCCCGCGCTCGGCCCCATCCACGCCACCAAGGCCAGCAACGGCACGATCAGCAGGTCTTCGAACAGCAGGATGGAGACGATCTTCTGCCCCGACGGCAGCGCGATGTCACCGCGCTCGGCCAGCAGCTGCATCACCACCGCGGTGGAGGTGAGCACGAAACCGGTAGCGCCGATGAAGGCCACCTGCCATGGCAGGCCGAACAGCTTGGCGATGCTGGTCAGCACCACCGCACAGGTGACGATCTGCAGCGTGCCCAGCCCGAAGATTTCCTTGCGCAGGCTCCACAGGTGCGAGGGCCGCATCTCCAGGCCGATCACGAACAGGAACATCACCACGCCGAGCTCGGCGGTATGCAGGATCGCCTGGGGGTCGGAGAACCAGCCCAGCCCGAACGGCCCGATCGCCAGGCCAGCAGCGAAGTAGCCCAGCACCGAGCCCAGGCCGGCCCGGCGGAACAGGGGCACCATCACCACCGCCGCGCCCAACAGGGCGACGACCTTGACCAGCTCGCTGGTCGCTGCTTCTACCGCCATGCGGTGTTTTCCCCAAGATCCAGAATCGGATTCAACAATAGAGCAATGCCGATGACGGCAATAGCACGCATGTTGCGTCGGATTGTCCTGGAGGTGGAACGATGCCAGGAGCGACCCCCAGCATCATCCCGAAACCCGATACATCCATCCACGCATGGCGTGGATCTACCGAAGCATTAGTAGATCCACGCCATGCGTGGATGACGCCTCGCCGGGTTCACCCACCCCGGCAAAACGCCGCGTAATCGATATACCCCGGGAACGGCACGCCGGGCGCACACACCGGGCAGTGCGGGTCCGGCCGGATGCCGGTCTCGCGGAAGCGCATGCCCAGCGCATCAAAGCGCAGCAGGCGCCCCACCAGCGGCTCGCCGATACCCAGCAGCAGCTTCAGCACCTCGGTGGCCTGCAGCACGCCGGCCAATCCCGGCAGCACACCCAGCACACCGGCCTCGGAGCAGTTCGGCGCGAACTCCGGCGGCGGCGGCTCCGGGAACAGGCAGCGGTAGCACGGCGCCACGCCACGCTGGCGGCCGGCGTCAAACACGCTTACCTGGCCGTCAAAGCGCTCGATGGCGGCATACACCAGTGGCTTGGCGTGCTTGATGCAGGCGTCATTGAGCAGGTAGCGCAGCGGAAAGTTGTCCGACCCATCCAGCACCACGTCCACGCCCTCCAGCAGCGCATCCACGTTCTCGGACGTGACCCGCTCCGGCACCGCCTCGACCTCGATCGACGGGTTCAGCGCCAGCAGCCGCTCGCGCGCGGAATCAACCTTGAGCTGGCCGACGCTGGCCTCGGTATGCACGATCTGCCGGTGCAGGTTGCTACGCTCCACGCGGTCATGGTCGGCGAAGCGCAGATGCCCTACCCCAGCGGCGGCCAGATAGAAGCCGGCCGGTGCGCCCAGGCCACCTGCACCCAGCACCAGCACGCGTGATTGCTGCAGACGCCGCTGGCCGGCCTCGCCCACCTGCGGCAGCAGCAGGTGCCGCGAATAGCGGTCGTAGAAGTCGCGGTCGGCAGCACTGGCCAGCGGCTGCACCAGCGGCAGCGACTGCTCGCGCCAGGCCACGGTACCGCCCGTCACGGAAGCGACGCGGGTGTACCCGGCCTCCAACAGGAACTGCGCGGCATCGGCCGAGCGCTTGCCGCTCTGGCAGATCAGCAGGACTTCCTGGTCGTGTCGCGGCAGATGCGCGGCCGGATCGGCCTGCAGCTCGCCCTTGGCCACGCCGCGCGCGCCCTCGGCCATTCCGCCGGCCCGTTCATGCGCCTCGCGCACATCGATCAGCACGGCGCCGTGGGCCAGGCGCTCGCGTGCCTGCGCGGGGGAAAGCTCTTGGATGCTCATGGCCGCATTATCGCGCAGACACCTGCGCCGCGCCTTGCCCCGAACATGGCACCATGCAGGCGTTGCCCCCTGCATCCCGGAACCGCTGCATGCGCTCTGCCACCGAATTCTGGCGTGACCCGCGCATGCCCTTCGTCGAAAGCCGACGGGCCTGCGACAGCCGCGCCTGCCATCGCCCGCACAGCCATGACACCTTCTCGATCGGCGCCGTGGACGCCGGCAGCAGCCTGTTCACCGGTGCTGTGGAAGGACCGCGCCTGCTGCAGCCCGGCAGCCTGGTCGGCGTACCTGCAGGCCGCGTGCACGCCTGCAACCCCCTGCCCGGCCAGGTCTGGAGCTACCAGATGCTGCATCTGGACGCGCGCTGGATGGCCGAGGTCCGCGCCGAGTATGACGACCTGCCCGAACCCGACTGGCAGCAGGAACCGATCCGGATTTCCAACCATCGCCCGCGCTACCAGCAGTACTGCCAGCTCAACCAGACGCTGTTCTCCGACGATCCGGTCAGCGTCAAGGAAGCTGTCCTGATCGCGTTCGTCGGTGATCTGGATGAACACGATGGTGTAGCCGTCACCGGCCCGCCCGAAGATGCCGCATTACAGCAGCGGCTGCAGCCGGTGATGGACATTCTGCGCCAGCGGCTCGAACACACCCCGGCCCTGCAGGAGCTGGCATCGCTGGCAGGCATGAGCCGCTACCAGCTGATCCGCGCCTTCCGGCGTGCCACGGGCCTGACCCCTCACGCCTGGCAGATCGACCAGCGCATCCAGGAGGCCCGGCGGCGGCTGTGCGAAGGGCAGGCCCTGGCCGTGGTCGCCCATGCATTGGGGTTCGCCGACCAGAGCCATTTCCAGCGGGTCTTCAAGGCCCACGCCGGTGCGACCCCGGGCCAGTACCGGCGCTGAGCCTGCAATAACGTTCAATACCATCGCGCGGCGCATCCCCACACTGGCGCCCCCGCCAGCCGCCGCCGGACCCGATGGAACAGTTCCTGGTCATCGCCACCGTACATTTTCTCGCCCTGCTCTCACCCGGCCCCGACTTCTTCCTTGTTGCGCGCACTGCGATCACCTCTGGCTGGCGCACCGCCAGTGGCGCCTGCGCAGGCATCGCCCTCGGAAATGGCGTCTTCATCGTGGCCGCTTTCACCGGAATGGCCATGCTGCGCGCAGGCAGCGCAGGGTTCATTGCGGTGCAGTTGGCGGGCTGCGGGTTCCTGCTGTACCTCGGCACGTTGTTCCTGCGCCATGCGGGTTCGACGACGCTGCAGGCATCTGCCGCTCCCCCCGGATCGCCAGCGGGTGGTGCCCATGGATGGTGGAAGGCGGCAGGGCTGGGTGCCCTGTCTGCGCTGCTGAATCCGAAGAATGCGCTGTTCTACGCAACGTTGGCGGCAATGCTCAACGGTCCGCAGGCCAGCACCGCAACGAAGTTCTTCTATGGCGCGTGGATGTTCGGCATCGTCCTGCTCTGGGATCTGCTGGTAGCCGCGCTGGTCGGCCACCCGTGGGTGCTGGGCCGATTCGCACGCGCCCTGCCCTGGCTGGAGCGCGCCGCAGGGCTCCTGATGATGGCGCTGGCGCTGTGGATCGTCGTGTCGCTGTGGGTGGGCTGATGCCGGCGATTCGCGCCTGTCGCAATAGCGTTCAATACGGCGCGTCCGCACCAGCCCACACTCGGCACTTTCTGTAGGTCGGTGGCAGGTTTACGTGCAGCAGTTCTTCATCGTCGCGATGCTGTACGGCTTCGCCATGCTCCTGCCTGCTTCCAATCACGCGAAGATACTGCGCACCGCGATGGGCGCAGGCGGGCACGCTGCCATGGCCGCGTCGTTCGGTATCGCCACCGGTACGGGCGTCATCTGCGCCACGGCTTTCGTTGCAGCGGCCATGCTGGGAAACCGCGGCCTGTGGACGCTGGCGATGCAGTGCGCGGGCTGCCTCCTGCTGCTGCGCCTGGCGGGCATGTGCCTGCGCGACGCCGGCCTGACCACGCTCTCCCCACTGTTCCCGCCATTGCGCCAGGGCCCGAGCGTACGCTCCCGCTGGTCGTACGCCCAGGCAGGATGCCTGCTGGCGCTCGCCAGCATCGACAACTGGATGCTGCAGTTCGCGATTGCAGCCCTGGTAGCCGGCCTCGCGGGCGACATTGGCACCACGGCCGCTTACGCGGCCTGCCTGAGCGGCGTCGCGCTGTCGCTCGGCCTGCTGATGGCCTGGCTCGGCAGCCACCCTAGCTGGGCACAGCGCTGTTGCCGATTACTGCCATGGCTGGAGCATGCTGCGGGCCTGGTCATCGGAGCAGTGTCGGTGGCGTACCTGGCAGGGGCACTGGGTACGACCCTGGTCTGGGCAAGCATTACCGGGCAGGCACGGCTGCCGGAATCGATGGCCGCACCCCACAGCATCCCATGCGCGTTGCCGCATTGCCGCGCACGTCGCGGCGGTCCGCCCTGATCGAGATCCGCAGACGCGGGGGTCGTGCCGACCGCTGGCCGGCAACCTCGTGAACACACCAGGCATCATCGGCTTGCCGGCCAGCGGCCGGCACTACCACAAACGAGAAAGGCGGCCCTCAGGCCGCCCTTTTCTGCATCACTTGCCATGAGGGTGCACCTGCCCAAGGGAATCATTACCTTGGAAAGGCTCGAACCTGGTCATCAGCGCATGACCTATCTGGACCGCTGCCCTCGGGTGACACGAAGGACCTTGAAGGACCGGGTCGAACTCCTGACTTGCACGATATCTGCTTGCCGGCCAGGGCTATCCGCCAGGTTCGCTTACTGAGCTGTGCCAAACCCACTAGCGGGTTGTCAATTTCGGCAGGGATAGGGGGCGCTGCTCCGACTCGCTATACGGCGCTCAATATTTTTGACAGGGCCAAGATCGTCTTCCTTCTCTTTTCTTCGATCGGAGATATCAACTTGGCATGCACATCATCTGTCTTTAGCATTTCAAGAATGGCCGCGATATTGGAGTGCCTTTCAATGAAGGGGATCAACCACTCGTCGCAAGCAGCCACTATTTCAGATGCGACTCGACCAACGTCGTCATGGGATGAAACGATCCATCGCCGTTGCCCTTCTTCAGTCAAATTGCCAAGCTCGCACCCGATGGTTGCAGAGTTCTTTCGATCTTTATCAGTTATCAATCTATCGTTCTTATCTTGGATCATGTCTTGCACAGCATCGATTCGGATTGCCGCGCTGACCACAACATCAAAGTCGACTTGCGCATGACGCACAAAAGCAAGATGAATAGATGCCCATCCGAAGGATCTAGCCAGCCGGAACGACTGGCCTACCGGCCTTGAGCCGAAACCACGTTTATTGAGCAAGGATCCGACTTCAGCAAGAAGTTCCTTCTCCAGAACAATGAGACTATTCATTTATTGGGATACCTTCGTTCAACGGTTTCAATGATCATTCGCTGACCCCGTAGTGCCTCTGGCGCATTCTTGCCGGTCAGTACTGCGCCTTCCGTAGCCATCTTTGCGTCCTTTGTTAGCTGAGCTGAATTGCGAACGCCATTCCCTGCCTTGACCTCGATGCCCATCACTTTCCCGGAAGGCGTTTCAACCAAATGATCGATAACTCGCAACCCTGAAGATGTCCTTGCTCCTACTTGGCTACCCAGAATTTTATTTCCTTCCGCAACAAGCTCTTTTGCGGCAAGTCTTTCTGCAGCTTTTCCCACTGCTTGATTGGCACCAACGCCAGTCACTCCTGCCGCCGCCCCCACCTCACCCACTATAGCGGTCGTGGTCGCAGGGTTGGCCATTGCGGCCATACCCACTTCCCATACCACTGGCGCCGCCATGGCCGCCGCCACAATTGCGGCTGGAACCGTAAAGCCCGGATGATCAAAGGCCTGCGGCTCCTTGGCAAATGCGTCACCAAATCGATCACAGGATGGGCATCTTCCATCAGGGTCATCGAAAGTGTAGGGGTTGTTGAATGCATACGCATAGCGATTGAACAGGCGCATATCGCCCTTGCCTTGGGCGGTCACGGGATCAACAGACAGGAACGCTCCTAACTGAGGGTCCATGTACCGCTGCTGCATGTAGCTCAAGCCCGTTGCAGCATCACTCACATGCCCGGTATAGCCCGGTCCATCAGTCACTTCCCCGCCAACGACGGCTCCATAGGGCTCATAGGCGTATCGCTTGATGACGTTGCCGGATGCATCGGTCTCGGCCACCGGCGAGCCCAAGGCATCGGTGTGGATATAGGTGACCGTTTGTGCTGTCGCGGTCCCTACAAACGTCACCACAGCCATGGCGATGGCAGCCAGCCACTTGGGTACCTGCTTTGTCTTCCGTGTGTTCATATCCACCTCAGTTCGACCAGGCCGAGCACGCCTGCGCATTGCAGGCACGCACCTTGTAGCCTCCCTGGCAGCGTGTATCGAGGTCGTACCCGATGCCATCCGCCCTATAGGTCGCGCCGCCGCTGCTTGAACGCATGTTGTAGTAGGTGGCACCCGGCGACGCATTCCAGATGACCGAGCAGATGTTTGGACCGCTCTTTACGATCCTCACGCCCGTGGGTACGGCCGGCGCACTGGAAATCGAAACCAGGCCAGCAGCGGAACTTGGGCTGCAGCCCGCAGGATTGCAGGCACGGCCACGGTAGTAGAAGTTGCCTCCACCGCCCTTGCTGAGGGAAACGGCTCGATCCCCCGCAATCAGCGTCCAGTTGGCGCCGTCAGTACTTTCGTCGATTTCATAGCGCGTCGCGTCCGCCACTTCCAGCAGGGAGATCGAGTAAGCCGCGCCGATTCCCACCCCGTCCGGCACGCGCAGAACCGGGGTGGCCGGAGGGCCAATCACGCGCACGCCCGCTACCGCTGACCACGGTCCGCAACCGGCGACATTGCAGCCACGCACCTGGTAGTCCCACTGCCCCGGCCAGCGGCCGCCTCGGGCCACGGCGGTCGCACCGTCTTCCTGGGCGAGTCCGAAGCCACCGCCGTTAAGCTGTTCCATCAACTGGTAACTCGTCGCGGTGGGGATTGCGCCCCACCACATGCTCACGGTTGAACTGTAGCTCACACCGCCGAGATTGATTCCCGTGGCTTGGACCGGTGGCAATGTCACGACGATACCGCCTACGGCGCTTGCCGCGCTGCACCCGGCGTCATTGCATGCAAAGGCACGATAGGCATAACTGCCGGCGATTCGTCCGCTGATGGCCAGTTGATTCCCACTGATCCGGTTGATCTCAGTCCATGCTGCTCCGTTGAATTGTTCTTCAATGCGATAGCTGCTGGCCTGTGCCACGCTCGAAACAGAGACGGCGTAGCTGCCGTTGTAGCTCGCAGCAGGTACCGACAGTGCGGGTACGGATGGGGCATACAGCGCGGTAATCGCCGCTTCGGCCGAATAGACGCCGCAGCCCTGTGGATTGCATGCTTTGACCCGATAGCGATAGGTGCCTGCCGGCTTGCTGGTCACTTGATAGGTGCGGCCAGCACCATCAAAGACCACGCTCCATCCACCACCCAAGGCCTCTTCAAGCACAAAGCGGGCGGCACCCTGCACCGCAGACCAGCTCAGGGAATAGGCTCCGTTGATACCTTGTGCCGGTGCGGTGATCACCGGCGCAGCGGTGGGAGCAAGCTCCACCTGGATGGAGGCTTCCACACCCAAAGCGCCGCAGACAGTGCCATTGCAGGCACGGCCACGATAGCGATAGACGCCGGAGCTTCGCCCGGCCAGCGAAACGTTCAGCGCAGGCCCTTGATAGACAGCCTGCCAGTCACCGCCACTCGACTCCTGCACCTCGTAACGCTGCGCACCGGCAACGGCTGTCCACTGCACCGCAAACGCACCGTCCGCGCTGTAACCCGGAACCGTTACGACCAATGCTGCAGGCGCGATATCCACGGCACGCTTGGCAACGAGGCTGCCGTTGAGCTGGATGTAGTCAAAGCCCTTGGCCTGGCGCTGGTCGTGCTGATAGCGCAGCACGCCATCCTGCCCATAGAGGGAACGAATGTTGCCATTGGTTGCGCTGGCCAAGGTACGACGGCCATGTGCATCGTACTGATAAGCCTCCTTGCCATCGACCTCGCGCAGGCGATTGCCGTAGTCGAACCGGAACGCGACGCCATTGCGGATCTTCAGGTTACCCTGGCTGTCATAGCCAAGCCCGGTCACGGTCGCACCACTGCCGACATCCCGCACGTTCGTCAACCGATTGTTGAAGTCGTACTCAAAGGACTGCCGCCGTGCGCCGACGGTGGCGGTGACGATATTGTCCAGAACGTTGTACGCATAGCTTGCGTTTCCGAAGCTGGCCGCCGTCACCGTGGTCAGACGATCCAGGCCGTCGTAACGCATGTCGCGGTTTCCAGGGGCTGCCGGCAGGCCGTCACTGATGGCCGCCACATTGCCATTGGCATCGTAGTCGTAGCCGTCATCGATGACCTTGCCACCTGCACCACTGTCGGTGCTGCGATCGGGCAGGCCGCGCGCGTTCTGCGTCATCTGATGCACGACGCCGTTGCCATAGGTGAAGCCGCTCATGCCGCCGTTCGCGTAATAGCGCACGTTGGTGGCGAAGGCTCCGGCTCGCGTCGGCTGCCCCAGCGCATTCGGGCCGTAGTCGATCGTCAGGCCGGACGGCTGCACATGGGTTGCCAAAGCGCCATTCGCATCGTAGCCATAGCCCAGCGCCCAGGCCTCGCCACCGTCGTAGGCCACGCTCTCGGACGTGGGCAGTCCACGCAGGTTGTAGGTGTAGTCGTTGGTGGTGATGGCGCCGTTGTTGCGGGTCTGCACACGCTTCACTTTCCCGCCAGGCCAATAGTTCCAGTCCTGATCACCCTGGCCATCCGAGAAGCGCAGCGTCAGCAAGCGATTCATGCTGTCGTAGGTCCGGTCAGCCCGCGAAGGCGACGCATAGGCAGCCTCGCTCTCGCATTGAGGGCCCAGCAACGTCAGGCCCGAGGCAGACCAGAGCAGATTGCCTGCGGCGTCGTAGCCCATGCCGGTTGCACCCGTCTCAGGCTCCATGCTCTTGCACAGGCGCTGGGCGCCGTCATAGACATACTGCCGCCGCACACTGACGCTGCCATCGTAGTTGCGCCGCAGGATCGACAGCGGCTTGCCCAGCGTGTCGCGCTGAATTTCCGTCACCACCCCCTCCGCATGGAGAATCCGGATGGGCGTGTCCTGGCTGGGCTTGCCGTACATCAGGTAGTCGGTGGTGGTGGCAATGCCGCGCGGATTGGTCACCCTTACGCTGCCACCACCGAGCTGCTCGGTCGTAGTGACCAGGCGCCCCAGTTCACTGTCCTGCTCGCTGCGGGTGGGTCGCCCCAGCGCGTCATAACCTGTGTAGGTGCCGGGCAGCGCCGAACGGAAGTCCGATGCGACACGCGTCGGATAAGAGGTAAAAACCGGGCGCCCATTGCTGTCATAGCGGGTCACTGTCTGGCGCAGGGTGCCGCTACGGTCCGCAGCGTCGAACGACTCTTCCAGTACTGGGCGCCACAACCCGTCGTAGTACGTCACCGCGCGTGCATTGCCGGTACTGGACTCGCGCTTCCAGTGGCCTGCTTCCAGCCCGATCTCCGCGCCCGCTACCTGGAAGAACCGCGTCGTTGCAGAATTCCAGGCCACGCTGTCATTGGCAGCCTGGGTCGCGAGCACGATCCGGCCCATTCCGTCGTAATCGAAGTTCCGGCTGGCACCATTGGGCTCCACTGCCGCGCGCACCCAGCCATTGTCGTCGACCTGCAGCGAGGCACTGCTGCCGTCCGGGTATGCAACACTCTGCGGCAGGCCACGCTTCCAGCTGCCCAGCGCAATGGCATTACCCTTGCCATCCGCCACTGAGGCGAGCGTGCCATCCGCGTGATAGCCCAGCGTCTGCTGCAGCACGCCGAAGGCGTAGGTACGCTGCGGGCGCGCCAACGCGTCGAAGTCAGTGCGCTCGGTCTCGATTTCAACGCCGCCAACGCTCTGTGTGCTGCGCGCGACCTGGCCGAGGATCCAACGTCCGGTATCGTCGAAGTACGTGGTCCTCAGCGTCCGCGCGCGGCCCAGCGAATTGCTTTCGGTCTGCACCACCGGCCGCACGTGCGCGTCGAACTGATCGGTCGTATTGATGAAGTTGACGCCATCCTGGCTGAGAACGGACTGCTTCAGAGGGCGGATCTTGACGGCGAAGGGATCATCGGCCGCGGTCATCGAACCGTAGCTGTCCGGGAACGGTCCGGCCTGGACCTCGTCCGAACTCATATAGGTATGGGTGGTGACCTGGACGATCTGTCCGTCCGGAGCGCGCACCGCCTCCTGCAGCAACTGCCCCTCGTTCTCGTCGAATTTTCGTCCGAACACGCTGTGACGACGCGTGCCATCCGGCTCCACGATCGTCGACACTGCGGAATTCGCCAGGCCCGAGTCATATCCGCCCGATTCGTATGTCCAGGTCAGATTGCCCAACCCGGGCCCCGTCAGCGTCTTGCTGGTGATCGCGAAGAGGTCGAACGCATTGGAGGCGCGTTGCGCGTAGCGCCCACCGCCCATGTCTGCGCAAGCGGTACTTTTTACACCCAGCCGGGTGCGGCGCAGGTACTTGAACTCAAACTGTCCACGCGTTCCCGATGGGTGGGTCGCGATCAGGGTGAATCCAGACTGCTCGAACGTGGGCTTGATGCAGAGCTTCGGTTCACCATCCCAGCTCTGATACTCCGGGTTCAGGCCCCCGAATCCGCCGTCCTGCCAGCTGTACTCATAGCCGAAGCGAGCACCATCCGGCTGCTGCACGGCACGCAGCGCGGGCCAGCGTGCGAATCCCATTGCACCGGAGCCCTCGTTGTACTCATAGCTCCAGGTACGGCCATTGGCTGTTGCACTTGCAATACGGTCCCCGGCATAGGCAATGGAGATGGCGCGACCATCACTGCCGCGAATCCCAACCAGCTTGTCGCCCGAATAGTCATAGGCTACCCAGTTGCCGTGGCGATCTTCGACCCGGCTGGCCATCAGCAGAACACGCACCAGCTTGGACCCCATGCCTTGGCCCAGCTCCATGAAACCCGCTGTTCGTTCAATGCCCACATTGAAGAAGTAGCGATTCCCCGAAGCATCCACGCCCAGGAATCCCTCACCGGGATAGCCATTGGCCGTGGATCCCAGGCAACTGAGACGCATATTGCCTCGAGTGCCCCAACGATAGGTTTCACCATTGGTGGGTTTCGGGTTGGAAGCGTTGGCGATCAGCAGCATCTCCTGCTCGCCCTTGTCGGGGACACGCACCTGCACGCCGGTCCATATCTCGAAGCTGCCCACGCCGGTACGTGTCTTGGGGTAGAAGGTCTGCGAGCAACGCTGGGTAGCGCCGTTACCCGACTCGTTCCACTTCCAGATGGAGTCGAAGGTGGCGTGCATGAAAGGGACTTCGATGTCCCAACTGCCGAATCCCCCCAATGGCTGCCGGTCCTTGAAGGACTGCACTGCGAGACGACGCTGCAATCGCACCGGCAGCGCGTTGTTGCCTGGCAGGTCAATGTCGGTAACGACAAATTCTGTCGATCCGGAGCTCGGGCTGATGCTATCCCCGAACAGGCTCGAGGTCAGCGGCGCCAGCCCCTCACCCGTCTTGATCCTCTTGTAGTACTCGGTATGCGGCGTGACCGGACTGCTCGCCCAGGCCCACCCGGATGACATGACCAATGCCGCGCCCAACAACGCCTGCCACTGCCAGATACGCATGGAACATCCCTTTGTCCAAATGCGTCGGCAATCACCAGACGTTCGGCAATCCACCGACGTGTGCTGGCGTCATGTTCCGGCCGAAAAGCAGCTGCGCCGTCCCCTTGCGCCCCCATATACCGGAAGAAGCTGTCAACCAGTGCGATCAGACAGCGGCCCCTATAGCTGGATATTCACATCATCATGACGAGTTGTCTTATAAGAGCATTACGGAAGATGATGTAAGAATTTTCCTACACGCCACCGAAGCCGTCCCCCACTTGCACCAAACGAATGCTTCAACTTCGCTACGGAAAAGCGTCATGAGGCGGAAAGCTGCGGGTCTCACCCGTGCCCTAACGCGGCCTGTTGGGATGGGCCATAGTGCAGACGCTCGATGTGGATTAGGGAAAATCGAAAAGCGCCCTGCAGCGCCAGATTCCCATACCGATCTTGGCTACAGACCTATTGAGCCCAAGCGCTAGGCGGAGACCGGCCGCGAGGGTGTTGCGTCACCGCATCCTTGGAGTCGCTCACTCCTAGCTCGAGTCACCCAGCGCAGAAGACCCTGCCCTGTACAGAAGAACTTGGCCCGAGCCTTTGCTGATTCGCAATGATGGCCCCCGTTTGGATGCCACCTTGGGGCAAGTGCGTCCCCATGGCGACCACAAACGAAAAAGGCGACCCTCAGGCCGCCTTCTCGTGAATCACTTGCCCTTGACGTGCTTCATCAAGCGCCGCTTGGCCTTGACCTGCCGCTCGGTGAGGACGTTCTTCTTGCCCTCGTACGGGTTGGTACCCTCGCGGAAGATGAAGCTCACCGGGGTGCCGATCAGCTTGAAGCGCTTGCGGAAGAAGTTCTCCAGGTAGCGCTTGTACGATTCCTGCAGCTCCTTCAGGCGCGTGCCGTGCACGATGAAGGTCGGCGGGTTGGCCCCGGCCGGATGCACATAACGCAGCTTGGAGACGTGGCCGCGGATGGTCGGCGGCGGGTTGGTCTCGTACGCCACTTCCAGCGCCTTGTTCACTTCGCTGGTGGTGAAGGTCTTGTTCGCCGATTCGTGGGCGCGGTGCACCGCACGGAACAGCTCACGCAGGCCCGAGCCGTGCTTGGCCGAGATGCGCACCGATTCGGCCCACGGCACGAAGCCCAGCTTCAGCGACAGCATGGTTTCCGCCTGCTCGCGCTGGTACTCGGTCAGGCCATCCCACTTGTTGATGGCGATCACCAGCGCGCGGCCGGCGTCGAGCACGGCACCGAGCACGGTGGCGTCCTGGTCGGTCACGCCTTCGGTGGCGTCGAGCATCAGCACGGCCACCTGGCACTGCTCGATCGACTGCATGGTCTTGACCACCGAGAACTTCTCGACGACCTCGTCCACGCGCGAACGACGGCGCAGGCCGGCGGTGTCGATCAGGCGGTACTCACGGCCGTCGCGCTCCAGGTCCACCGCGATCGAGTCGCGGGTGGTACCCGGCACGTCCGAGGCGATCATGCGCTCCTCGCCGAGGATGCGATTGACCAGGGTCGATTTGCCCACGTTCGGGCGGCCGACGAAGGCGATGCGGATGCGGTTCGGGTCGTTGTCCAGCTCTTCGCCGCTGCCTTCTTCCGGCAGGCGCTGGATCACTTCGTCCAGCAGGTCGTCCAGGCCCTGGCGATGCGCGGCCGACACGGTCAGCATCTCGCCGAAGCCGTAACGGGCGAACTCCGAACGCACGGTGTCCTCGTCGGTGCCGTCGATCTTGTTGATCAGCAGCAGCGTCGGGCGCGACAGCTTGCGCAGCCAGGCCAGGATCTCGTCGTCCATCGCCGAGGTACCCTCACGGGCATCGACCACGAACAGGATCAGGTCGGCTTCCGCCGCAGCGGCGCGGGCCTGGCGGGTGGTAGCCCCTGCCAGTCCCTCTTCCTCTTCCGCGATACCGCCGGTGTCGACGACGAGGAAATGATTGTCCTCGTCCAGACGGCAGACACCGTAGTTGCGGTCGCGGGTGACGCCGGGCTGGTCATGGACCAGCGCGTCACGGGTGCGCGTCAGCGCATTGAAAATAGTCGACTTGCCGACATTCGGCCGTCCAACCAGGGCGACCAAAGGCAGCATCGCGATTACTCCAATTTTTAATTTGCCAACCGGAAGGCGGTCAGCTTGCCATCAACGTTCTGCACCAGCAGCACCCCGTCTGCGACGACCGGCTGGGCCAGCAGGGCGTCGCCGCCACTTTTTGCCCGTGCCGCCATTGCACCATCGGACGCCTGCAACCAGTGCACGTATCCCTTGTAGTCGCCGACCACCACGTAGTCGCCGTGCAGCGCCGGGCCGGTCAGCGAACGACGGGCCAGCGCGGTCTGCGACCACATGGCAGCGCCGCTGGCCTTGTCCAGGCCGAACACGCCGCCCTTGTTGTCGGTGACGAACACATTGCCCGACGACACCGCCACGCCACCGGCACCGCCATGGTCGCGCGCCCACAGCGGGCGACCGGTCGGGCCTTCGATGGCCATGGTCTGGTTCTTGAAGCTGCTCACGTAGAGGGTGTTGCCCTCCAGCACCGGAGCACCGTCAACGTCCGCCATGCGCTCCAGCTCGGTGCGGCCTTCGCCGTTGCCGAGGTTCTGTTCCCACAGGGTGCGGCCATCCTGCTGGGCCAGGGCCGCAACCGCGCCCTCGTCCTTGCCGATGAACAGCACGCCCGGGCCGGTCACCACCGGCGCGTTGCCGCGCACGGTCAGCGCCGGCAGTTCGCTCGGGTTGAACCACTTCTGGGTGCCGTTGCCGGCATCGAAGCCGGTGACGCGGCCGTCGTTGCTGCGCACGTAGACCATGCCCTGGGCAACGGCCGGCGCGGCGATGACTTCACCCGGAACACGGGCCCGCCACTTTTCGCTGCCATCGTTGATGTCCAGCGCGATGACCTGGCCATCCAGCGTGCCGATCACGACCAGGTTCTCACCGACACCCGGGCCGCCGGACAGGCGCAGCTTGGCCTTCTTCTTTTCCTTCTTCGGCTCCCAGGTCCAGACCTTCTTGCCGGTCTGCAGGTCGATGGCGTGCACGCCACCGGTGATCGCCGCAGCGAACACGTGGCCGTTGGCCACCGCCGGGCCCTGGCGCACGCCGATGCGGCGCTCGCCCTTGCCGAGGTTGACCGACCAGGCCTTGCTGACCTTCAGGGTCGGCTCGAACTTGACCAGCTCAGCCGGTTCCTGTGCCTTCTTCGCGGCCGCGTCCTTGCCAGCGAACCAGCCCTTCATGGTGCTGCAGCCGGTCAGGGCCATGCCCATCAGGAGCACGGTGGCGACGCGGGTGATCATGACCTTCTGACTCATCAAACCGACTCCGCAGGGGCGGCGACGGTGCCGCCGGCGTCCATAACCTTGGTTTCCAGCAGGCGCCGCTGCGGCGCTGCCACGTCCAGCGTCTTCAGCGCCTTCTCGTACTGTGCACGGGCGTCATCGCGCTTGCCCTGCGCCATCAGCGCATCGCCATGGATTTCCAGGCTGCTGCTGTCGGTGGCGCTGCCCAGCAGCTTGATCGCCTCGTCGCTCTTGCCGGTAGCCACCAGCAGGCGGGCCACACGCTGGTCGACCACGCGCTGCAGGTCACCCTCGACCTTCACATTGCGCAGGGTGGCCAGTGCCTCTTCATTCTTGCCGGCGTCGACCTGGGCCTTGGCCAGCTGCAGCGCCGCGAGGTCGCCGTAGATGCTGGACGGGCCGGCTTCGAGCGCCTTGACCGCCTTGGCGGCGTCGTCAAGCTTGTTCTGCTGCAGGCCCTGCAGGGCCTTCTGGTACTCGACATTGGCCGAGGCCAGCTTGCCGCCCTGATCCTTCTGGTACCACTGCCAGCCGGCAATGGCACCGATGGCGATGACTACGCCACCGAGGATGCTGGCGCCATTCTTCCGCAGCCAGCTGCGGACGCGTTCACTTTGTTCGTGCTCGTCGAGCAGATCGTCGATCGCCATGCGTACTCTCGCCCCGCCCGTTGGGAGGGACCATTGGGATTAATCGAAGGTGGTGAAACCGCGCCTCAGTGCGAAACCGGGACTACGGAGCCTTCAGAGGATACCTGAAAGCGTGCCACGTTGGCTCGCTGGTAGGGGGTCAGATCGACGATAGCGCCGTTCTGCTGAACCTGGACCGCCGAGGCGTTGCCCAGGGTCACCCGGGTCACCTGGCCCGGCGTGAAGCTGCGGGTCTCGCCGGACTTGATCAGCGCCTTCTCGACGGTGCTGCCGTCCGGGCCGCCGATGTCGACCCAGCTGTCGCCGCTGAACTGCATTTCCAGCGCGTTGCCGGCAGCCGCCGGGGCCGGCGCCGGGCGCGGCACCGGGGCCAGCGAGGCCACGTACGGGGTCGCCGCCGGCTTGCTGGCCGGGGCAGTGGTCGCTTCGGCCGGCGCGGCAGCCTCGGCCCCGGCCGCGGACGGTGTGACCGGCACGGCGGCCGGGATCACGTCCAGCGAGGCGGTGCTCGGCGACGGGGTCGCGCTGCCGTCGAAGTGGCCACGGGTGGCGAACCACACCGGCACCGCCAGCACGGCGGTGATGCCGACATACAGCACGCGCCGGCCGAGGTTCTCGGCGATGCGGCGCGCACGCGGGGTATGGGTATGGCTGACCAGGGTGGGCGGAACCACCGGGCCGACCTGGGCCTGTTCCAGCAGCTGGCCCACGTCCACGTCCAGCAGGCGCGCGTAGCTGCGCAGCTGGCCGCGCACGAACACCGGCGCCCCCAGCTTCTGCCATTGTTCCTCTTCCAGCGACTTGACCACCTGGACCGGCATGCGCAGGCGCGAGCCGACATCTTCGAGGGTCAGTCCGGCCGCTTCGCGGGCCTGGCGCAGGCGGGTGCCGCAGCCGGCCGCAGTCTCGAGAGCGCTCACAGTCTGGTCATCAATCACAATGCATCAACCCTGGAGTTAGGAGCCCGCTTCCTGCGGAAATTCCTGTCGAATCCGCTGCAGATAACGATCAGATGCCGCCCGATCGCCCAGCCTCGCTTCGATTTGAGACGCAAGTTGTAACACGGAACGCGTTGCGGGTGCAGCCGCAATCCTACGTTCGGCGAAGGCCCGGGCCTCCATGTAGCGGCCCTGGCGGAAGCTCAGCTGGGCCATCGACTCCAGCGCGACCGGGTCGGCCGGCGCCGCGACGAGGGCCGCACGCAGGTCGCGTTCGGCACGTTCGAGCTGGCCCGCGTCCAGCGCGCAGCTGCCGGCATTGGCCTGCGCCTCGCCCGGAGTGGCATAGCCCGGCGCCTGCAGCGCCCGGTCGAACCAGACCAGCGATTCGGCCGGCTGGCCCTGCTGGCACAGCCAGGCGCCATAGTTGTTGAGCACGTCTCCGCGCTGCGGCGCCAGTTCGGCAGCCTTGCGGAAATTCTCGCCCGCCTGGCGGGTGCGGCCACGACGGTCATCGATGCCGGCCTGCAGCACCAGCGCATCGGGAGCCTCGGGCGCCAGCTTCAGTGCTTCGCGCACCTTGCGCTCGGCGGCGTCGAGATTGCCGACCTGCATGTCGCGGGTCGCCAGGGTCAACAGGTCGCGCCAGCGCACTTCGCGCCGCACGCTTTCCGGGTCACCCACCGAATAGACCGGCGCCTGGCTCGGCCCGAGCTTGGCCTTGGGATGGGATTTGCAGCCGCCGACCGCAACGGCCAGCACGCCTGCGAGAAGCACCAGCCAGAGGCGGTCAGGCCGCGGCATCGCTCCCCTTCCCCGCCTGCAGCGTCTTGTTGAACTCCGCCTGGCGGCGGGTGCGGTCCATCACCTGGCCCTTGAGCTGGCCACAGGCTGCGTCGATGTCGTCGCCACGGGTGCGGCGGACCATGGTCAGCACGTTGCTGTCGAGCAGGATCTTCTGGAAGGCACGGATGTGCGCTTCTTCCGAACGCTCGTAGCGGGTGCCCGGGAACGGGTTGAACGGGATCAGGTTGACCTTGCCCGAATCCTTGGCCTGCACCGCGTTGTCGAACTGGCGCATCAGGCGGGCCAATTCGCGGGCATGCTCGGGCTTGTCGTTGATGCCCTTCATCAGGGTGTATTCGAAGGTGACCGATTCGCGGCGCTTGTTGGCGCGCAGGTAGCGTGCGCACGAGGCCATCAGCTCGGCGATCGGGTACTTCTTGTTGAGCGGCACCAGGGTCTCGCGCAGCGCATCGTTGGGCGCGTGCAGCGACACCGCCAGCGACACGTCGCTTTCGGCGGACAGGCGGTCGATCTGCGGCACCAGGCCGGAGGTCGACAGGGTCACGCGCTTGTTGGCCAGGCCGTAGCCCAGGTCGTCGCGCATCACGCTCATGGCGCGCACGACGTTGTCGAAATTCATCAGCGGCTCGCCCATGCCCATCATCACCACGTTGGTGAGGCGGCGCATCTGGTGCGGCACGTTGCCCAGGTGGCGTGCGGCAACCCACACCTGGCCGATGATCTCGGCAGTGGTCAGGTTGCGGTTGAAGCCCTGGGTGGCGGTGGAGCAGAACGTGCAGTTCAAGCCGCAACCGACCTGCGAGGACACGCACAGCGTGCCGCGGGTCTTGTCGGGGATGTACACGGTCTCGATGGCGTTCTTGCCATCCACGCCCATCGCCAGCAGCCACTTGTGGGTGCCGTCGGCGGAGGGCTTGTCGAACACGATGTTGGGAACCAGCACCTCGGCATGGGCCTGCAGCTTGGCGCGCAGGACCTTGCCGAGGTCGGTCATTTCATCGAAGTCGGTGACGTAGCGATGGTGGATCCACTTCATCACCTGATGGGCACGGAACTTCTTTTCGCCAAGAACCTCGACGAAGAACTTCTCCAGGCCCGCGCGATCGAGGTCGAGCAGGTTCTGCTTGCCAGCCGTGGGTGCCGACTTCGGCAGCGGCTGGATGGCGGGGGACTGTACGACCTCGTTCACGGCATTACTCTCAGCGCGAAACGACTTCGGTGGCGGCGAAGAAGTAGGCGATTTCAATCGCGGCATTCTCGACCGAGTCCGAGCCGTGGGCGGCGTTGGCATCGATGGATTCGGCGAAGTCGGCGCGGATGGTTCCCGCAGCGGCTTCCTTCGGGTTGGTGGCGCCCAGCAGGTCGCGGTGGGCCAGGACGGCGTTCTCGCCTTCCAGGGCCTGGATCATCACCGGGCCGGAGATCATGAACTCGACCAGCGCGTTGAAGAACGGACGCTCGCGGTGCACGGCGTAGAAGCCTTCGGCTTCACGGCGCGACAGCTGCTTGTACTTGGCGGCCACGACCTTCAGGCCGGCCTTCTCGAAGCGGGCGTAGATTTCGCCGATGACGTTCTTGGCAACGGCGTCCGGCTTGATGATCGAAAGGGTGCGCTCCAGCGCCATGGGATGTCTCCAATGGAATCGGGCCGCTGATGGCCCGAAGGGTAACATGAAAAAAACCCGCGTCGGGACGCGGGCTTAGCCTGATAAACGTAGGCGAATTGTAAAAGATAAAGCGCTGGCGTGGTAGTGCCGGCCGCTGGCCGGCAGGCTGGCGCCCCATGGGCTGCCCGCGGTTGCCGGCCAGCGGCCGGCACTACCCTCCGCGCCCATTCACCCACCTGAGCAGATTCTGACCGCCCGAGGCATTTTTGCTGCACTGCAAAATGCCATACGCTACCGTCTGGTCCTAGTATCAAACAATCGTTTGATTAAGGTCCGCCCGCCGATGGCCAAACCCGCCCACTTCTCGACCAAGGACCGCATTCTCGGCGCGGCCGAGGAGCTGTTCGCACAGCACGGCTTCGCCGGCACGTCGCTGCGCCAGGTGACCAGCCAGGCCGACGTCAACATCGCTGCGGTCAACTACCACTTCGGCTCCAAGGAAAACCTGGTCAACGAGGTGTTCCGCCGCCGCATGGACGAGATGACCGGCGCCCGCCTGTCGCAGCTCGAGCGCGCCCGCAGCGAACACCCCGGGCAGCTGCGCCCGGTGCTGGCCGCTTTCGTCGAGCCGGCCCTGGCGCTGGCCCAGGACCGCCAGAACGGCGGCGCCTTCGTGCGCGTGATCGCCCGCGCCTACGCCGAGAAGAACGACAACCTGCGCAAGTTCCTGTCCGACCACTACGGCCACGTGCTGCGCGCGTTCGGCAGGGCCATCGGCGAGTGCGTGCCCGACCTGAGCAAGGAAGAGCTGTACTGGCGCCTGGACTTCCTGGCCGGCTCGCTCACCTATGCCATGGCCGACTTCGGGCTGATCAAGCGTCCCGCCGGTGTCACCGAAGCGGCGCATCGTGCCCATGCCGCCCACGAACTGATCCATTTCGCCGAAGCCGGGTTCCGCGCCGCCGCACGCGCCAGCGCCCTGCCCGCTTCCCTTTGATTCCACCCAGTAACTGCTGACCAACAAAGGCCCTACACCATGTCCAATTCCCTGCTAGTCCGCCGCGCCGCCGTGCTGGGTGCCGGCGTCATGGGTGCCCAGATCGCCGCCCACCTCACCAACGCTGGCGTCGACACCGTGCTGTTCGACCTGCCTGCCAAGGAAGGTCCGGCCGACGGCATCGTGCTGAAGGCGATCGCCAACCTGGGCAAGCTGAGCCCGGCGCCGCTGGCCAGCAAGTCGCTGGCTGAAGCCATCACCCCGGCCAACTACGAGTCCGGCCTGGAGCAGCTGAAGGACTGCGACCTGATCATCGAGGCCATCGCCGAGCGCATGGACTGGAAGCAGGACCTGTACAAGAAGATCGCGCCGTTCGTGGCCGACCACGCGGTGCTGGCCTCCAACACCTCGGGCCTGGGCATCAACAAGCTGGCCGACGTGCTGCCCGAGCAGCTGCGCCACCGCTTCTGCGGCGTGCACTTCTTCAACCCGCCGCGCTACATGCACCTGGCCGAGCTGATCCCGGCCACCACCACCGATGCCGCCGTGCTGGCAGGCCTGGAAGAATTCCTGGTCACCACCCTGGGCAAGGGCGTGGTGTACGCCAAGGACACCCCGAACTTCATCGGCAACCGCATCGGCGTGTTCTCGATCCTGTCCACCATCCACCACACCCAGCAGTTCGGCCTGGGCTTCGATGAAGTGGACGGCCTGACCGGCCCGCTGGTCGGCCGCCCGAAGTCGGCCACCTACCGCACCTCCGACGTGGTCGGCCTGGACACCATGGCCCACGTCATCAAGACCATGGGCGACACCCTGCCGAATGACCCGTGGCATGAATTCTTCAAGTCGCCGAAGTGGCTGGACGCGCTGATTTCCAAGGGCGCGCTGGGCCAGAAGACCGGCGCCGGCATCTTCCGCAAGGTCGGCAAGGACATCGTGGTGCTGGACCTGGAGAAGCAGGACTACCGTCCGGCCGACCGCGCTGCCGCGCCGGAAGTGGTCGAGATCCTGAAGATCAAGAACCCGGCCGAGAAGTTCGCCAAGCTGCGCGAGAGCCAGCACCCGCAGGCGCAGTTCCTGTGGGCAACCTTCCGCGACCTGTTCCACTACAGCGCCTACCACCTGGCCGACATCGCCGAGACCGCGCGCGACGTCGACCTGGCCATCCGCTGGGGCTACGGCTGGTCGCTGGGCCCGTTCGAAACCTGGCAGGCCGCGGGCTGGAAGCAGGTCGCGCAGTGGATCGCCGATGACATCGTCGCCGGCAAGAGCATGAGCAACGCTCCGCTGCCGGACTGGGTGTTCGATGGCCGCGACGGCGTGCATGCCGCCGAAGGCAGCTACAGCCCGTCGCGCAACGCCAAGCTGCCGCGCTCGTCGCTGCCGGTGTACCAGCGCCAGCGTTTCCCGGATCCGCTGCTGGGCGAGAAGTTCGCGCCGGGCGAGACCGTGTTCGAGAACGACGGCCTGCGCATGTGGCACGACGGTGATGGCATCGCCGTGGTCAGCTTCAAGACCAAGATGAACACCGTGTCCGACCAGGTGCTGGACGGCCTGCAGGAATGCGTCAGCCGCGCCGAGAAGGACTTCCAGGGCCTGGTGATCTGGCAGCAGAAGGAACCCTTCTCCGCCGGCGCCGACCTGGCCGGCGCGCTGGGCCTGCTGCAGGCCGGCAAGGTCGACCAGTTCGAAGAAATGGTCGCCAACTTCCAGCGCACCAGCCAGCGCATCAAGTACTCGCTGGTGCCGGTGGTGGCCGCCGTGCGCGGCCTGGCCCTGGGTGGCGGCTGTGAGTTCCAGATGCACAGCGCCAAGACCGTGGCCTTCCTGGAAAGCTACATCGGCCTGGTCGAGGCCGGCGTCGGCCTGCTGCCGGCAGGCGGCGGCCTGAAGGAACTGGCCGTGCGCGCCTCGCAGGCCGCAGGCCCGGGCGGCGACGTGTTCGCTGAACTGAAGAAGACCTTCGAGACCGTGGCGATGGCCAAGGTGTCCAACTCGGCGGTCAACGCCAAGGAACTGGGCCTGCTGCGCAGCACCGACAAGGTGGTGTTCAACAGCTACGAGGCGCTGCACATCGCCAAGGCCGAAGCGCGCGCCCTGGCCGAAGCGGGCTACCGTCCGCCGCTGCCGGCACGCCGCATCCAGGTCGCCGGTGACGTCGGTATCGCCACCTTCAAGATGATGCTGGTCAACATGCTGGAAGGCCGTTTCATCAGCCCGTACGACTACGAGATCGCCGAGCGCATCGCCACCGTGCTGTGCGGCGGCAAGGTCGACCGCGGCACCCTGGTCGACGAAGAGTGGCTGCTGACCCTGGAGCGCAAGCACTTCGTCGAACTGGCCCAGCAGGAAAAGACCCAGGCCCGCATCGCGCACATGCTGAAGACCGGCAAGCCGCTGCGTAACTGATTGATGGCGGGTGCCGACCCCAGGTCGGCATCCCTCTGCCTCTGGTGGGTGCCGACCGTTGGTCGGCACTCCGGCTAAAAAATTCGAGAGATCACTGCAATGACCAAGCAAATCCAGGACGCCTACATCGTCGCCGCCACCCGTACCCCGGTCGGCAAGGCGCCCAAGGGCATGTTCCGCAACACCCGCCCCGACGACATGCTTGCGCACGTGCTGCGCAGCGTCGTCGCCCAGGCCCCGGGCGTGGACGTCAACCGCATCGATGACGCGATCATCGGCTGCGCCATGCCGGAAGCCGAGCAGGGCATGAACGTGGCACGCATCGGCGTGCTGTTGGCTGGCCTGCCGAACACCATCGCGGCGCAGACCGTGAACCGCTTCTGCTCTTCCGGCCTGCAGGCCGTGGCGCAGGCCGCCGACGCGATCCGCCTGGGCAACGCCGACCTGATGCTGGCCGGTGGCACCGAGTCGATGTCGATGGTGCCGATGATGGGCAACAAGATCGCCATGGCGCCGAGCGTGTTCGACAACGACCACGTCGCCATCGCCTACGGCATGGGCATCACCGCCGAGAAGGTGGCTGAAGAGTGGAAGGTCTCGCGCGAAGACCAGGACGCCTTCGCCCTGGCCTCGCACCAGAAGGCCATGGCCGCGATCCAGAACGGCGAGTTCAAGGACGAGATCAGCCCGTACGAAATCGTCTCGCACCTGCCGGACCTGGCCGACGGCCAGCGCATCATCACCCGCAACAAGATCGCCGACACCGACGAAGGCCCGCGCCCGGATTCCTCGGCCGAAGGCCTGGCCAAGCTGCGCCCGGTGTTCCGCAACGGCCAGTTCGGCGGCACCGTCACCGCCGGTAACTCCTCGCAGATGAGCGATGGCGCTGGTGCGGTGCTGCTGGCCTCGGAGCAGGCGATCAAGGACTACGGCCTGACCCCGCTGGCCCGTTTCGTCAGCTTCTCGGTGGCCGGCGTGCGCCCGGAAGTGATGGGCATCGGCCCGATCGCCGCAATCCCGAAGGCACTGAAGCAGGCCGGCCTGACCCAGGACCAGCTGGACTGGATCGAACTGAACGAAGCGTTCGCCGCGCAGTCGCTGGCAGTGATCCGCGATTGCGGCCTGGACCCGGGCAAGGTCAACCCGCTGGGTGGCGCGATCGCCCTGGGCCACCCGCTGGGTGCGACCGGCGCGATCCGTACCGCGACCCTGCTGCACGGCCTGCGTCGTCGCCAGCAGAAGTACGGCATGGTGACGATGTGCATCGGCACCGGCATGGGCGCGGCGGGTATTTTCGAAGCGCTGTAAGGTTCAAGCGCTGCCGGTCGGGATGTCGGCGTACTGCAGGGCCCGGGTGGGTGAGGCTGCCCGGGACACGCCGTAAACCCGTCCCTGGGGGCTTGGCAGCGGCATCCATGCCGCTGACAGTCCCGGTCAGCCTCACCCACCCGCGCCATCCATCATTCCGCGCGGCGGAAGGGTGAGCAAAGGCAGGATCAAGAGCTGGGTCAGAGCCCTTTGCTGCGCGAAGGGATCTGACCCCAACAAGCAAAAAAGGCAGCCAGTGGCTGCCTTTTTTGCTTTTGCCTTTGCCTTTGCCTTTGATTCCGCCCTTCCCGTCCGCGCCGCACGGAAACTGTCGAGAGGGGGCGGATGGCCCTCTCCAAAACCGTTGGCGCCATGGGCCCAAGGCATGCCTTGGGCGGGTTGGGCAGGACGCCCAACCCCGGTCTTGCCGTGTGCGCAGGACAGTGCACACGAGCAAGGCGCCATCGAGCACCATGGAAGGGCTTTGGCGTGTTTTGGAGAGGGCCATCCGCCCCCTCCCCCACGTATCAATCAAGGCGCCGCACGGAGCGCTTGATAAAACCCTTATTCCGCCAGCATCGCCGCCAGCTTCTCCCGCGCCGGGCCAGCCAGCTTCGGGTTGTCCAGCGCGAAGCGGATCGTCGCCTCCACCAGACCCAGGTGCGTGCCGCAGTCGAAGCGGGTGCCCTCGAAGCGGTAGGCATCGACCTCTTCGGTCTTCAGCAGCTGCGCGATCGCATCGGTCAGCTGGATCTCACCACCGGCACCGCTGCCGGTCTGTTCCAGCAGCTCGAAGATCTTCGGGCTGAGCACGTAACGCCCGACCACGGCCAGGTCGCTCGGCGCGTCCTCCGGCTTCGGCTTCTCGACGATCTGCGAAATACGGCCCTTGCGGCCATCGAACGCCTCGGTGGCGACGATGCCGTAGCTGGCAGTCTTCTCGTGCGGCACGTCTTCAACCGCGATCACGCTGGCGCCACTGGCTTCGTTGAGGTCGGCCATCTGCTTCAGCGCGCCGGCACCGCGGTTCCAGATCAGGTCGTCGGGCAGCAGCACGGCGAAGGGCTCGTCGCCGATCACAGCCTTGGCACACAGCACCGCGTGCCCAAGGCCCAGGGCCTCGGCCTGCGTGACAAAGATCGCGCGGACGCCGTTGGGCAGCACGTGCCGGATCAACTCCAGCTGTTCCTGCTTGCCAGCGCGCTCGAGCTTCTGCTCCAGCTCGTAGGCCTTGTCGAAATAGTCGGCGACCGCGTGCTTGTAGCGATTGGTGATGAACACCAGCGTGTCGCAGCCGGCTTCGATCGCCTCATCCACGGCGTACTGGATCAGCGGCCGATCAATGATCGGCAGCATCTCCTTCGGCACAGTCTTGGTTGCTGGCAAAAAACGCGTTCCCAGTCCTGCCACCGGGAAAACTGCTTTGCGAATTCGCTTGCTCATTGGTGCCTGTTGGCCTCACGTGCCGGGAAAGGCACGACTTTAGCGGATGAAATGTAAGCATCCTGTTCGATTGGCGAGAATTCCGGCATCGTCGCAAACAGGATTTCCTGGATGCTGGCGGTGTCGTAGCTGGCAATCGCCTCACGCAGGCGTGGGACGTTGCCCAGCACCAGATCCCGCGAGAACGTGCGCACGCCGGCCTCGAGAATCTTCGGGTGCGCGGTCGAGCGGTAGTCTTCGTCCGAATAGAACAGCGTCTCGTGCAGCTTCTCGCCCGGACGCAGGCCGGTATAGATGATCTGGATGTCCTTGTACGGCTGCTTGCCGGTCAGGCGGATCATCTGTTCGGCCAGCACGCGGATCGGCACCGGCTCGCCCATGTCGAGGGTGTAGATCGCGCCATGCGACGCCGAGGCGGCCGCCTGCAGGATCAGCTGGCAGGCCTCGGGGATGGTCATGAAGTAACGGCTGACTTCCGGGTCGGTGACAGTGACCGGCCCGCCACGCAGGATCTGTTCGCGGAACAGCGGCACCACGCTGCCGGCCGACGCCAGCACGTTGCCGAAGCGCACCGTGACGAAACGGGTATGCGTGGACTTCTGGTCCAGGCTCTGGCAGATCATCTCGGCGTAGCGCTTGCTGGCACCCAGTGCATTGACCGGGTCGACCGCCTTGTCGGTGGAGATGAACACGAAATGCTCCACGCGCGCTTCCAGGCAGGCCCGGGCCACGTTCTCGGTCGCCAGGATGTTGTTGCGCACCGCTTCGCGCAGCTGGCGTTCCAGCACCGGCACATGCTTGTAGGCGGCCGCATGGAAAGCGGTATCGACCGGGTGCAGCGACAGCGCGTAGCGGATCACCGCGGGGTCACCACAATCGCCCAGCACCGCCTCGATCTCGACATCGGGGAAGCTGCGACGCAGCTCGCCTTCGATGGTCAGCAACAGCAGTTCACTGATCTCCAGCAGGATGATGCGACCGGCGCCATGCCGCGCGCACTGGCGACACAGCTCCGAGCCGATCGAACCACCGGCACCGGTGACCATCACGGTGCGCCCGCCCAGCCAGCCGCGGATCAGGTTCCAGTCCGGCATGATCGGCTTGCGGCCCAGCAGGTCCTCGATCGCCACTTCCTTCAACTGGCCCGGCAGCGACTGGCCCTGCAGGATGTCACTGAGCTTGGGCACGGTACGGAACGGCACGCCGGTGCTTTCGCAGATCGCGACGACGCGCTGCATGCCCGCGGCATCCAGCGACGGCATGGCAATGACCAGCAACTTGGCAGCGGTCTCGCGGACCACCGTCGGCGCGTCATCCAGGGTGCCGAGGATCGGCAGGCCCTGCAGCTTGGCACCACGCAGGTGCGGTGCATCGTCGAGCAGGCCGACCGGCTCGAAGTTGCCGGAACGGCGCAGGTCGCGCACCAGGGTTTCGGCAGCCTGGCCGGCGCCGAGGATCAGCACGCGGCGGGCGCTGGAATCGGACTGCAGTGCCTGGTAGTCCTTCCAGGCGCGGTACAGCAGTCGCGGCGCGCCCAGCAATGCCGACAGCGCGAATGGATAGATCACCAACACCGACATCGGTACGCCGTCGAAGCGCTTCCACATCAGCACCAGGACGATCGCCAACATGCCGATGAAGCTGGCCTTGAAGATGTTCAGCAGGTCGCTGACGCTGGCGAACCGCCACAGGCCGCGGTACAGGCCCACGCGCCAGAACACCAGGCCCTGCAGCAGTAGGACCAGGGTGGTATCGACGTTCCACAGGGGCAGTGCCGGGGCGTTGGGCAGGATCGAGTAACGCCCTGCATGGAGCAACTGCCAGCATGCCCAGACCATGAAGAGGTCGTGGCAGACGATGGCCGAACGCGGCATCAGGCCGAGGATTCTGTCCCGCCAGGGTGAAGCCATAAGTCAGGTATTTCCTTGTCGGTGGCGCATTCCATTGCGCAGGAGGAGCCAGAGGACGCTCAACGCGATGAACCACGTGATCGCCACGACAGCCTCCCACCTCGGCTGCAAATTGGAGCAGACATTGAACACTGTAATACTGAACAGGCCCAAAGCAAAGTACATCCCTGTCACCTGGGGGTGACTGGCTCCTGCCTGCACCGCGCGCTGGTAGACGTGCTGGGTATGGGGTTCCATCCAGCGTTGTCCGGAAATGATGCGCGCCAGCAGTGTGAAGCCGGCGTCCACGAGGAACGGCGAAACCGGCACCAGCAGCAGGATCCAGTTGATATCGGTGCGCACGCTGGCGAGCGCCAGCACGGCGGCGACCGCATACCCCAGCGCGCCGCTTCCGACATCGCCCATGAAGATCCGGGCCCGAGGGAAGTTGAACGGCAGGAATCCAAGGCAGGCCAGGCCCAGGGCCACGGCAGCCAGCGAGTACGGCCACGGCAGCACCGGCGCCAGCCCCAGCATCGCCACGACGGCCTGGCTGGCAGCAATGCCATTGATGCCGTCCATGAAATTCCAGATGTTGATCAGCGAGGCGGTGAACAGCAGCACCAGCGCCGCCAGCAGCCAGCTGCCACCATTCACCTTGACCAGGCCAGCCAGCAGCGCTGCGGCGATGAAATGCACCAGCAGGCGACGCATCGCCGGCAGGGGCTTGTGGTCGTCCCACCAGCCGATGCCGGCCACCAGCACCAGCCCAAGGCTGGCCACCAGCACCGTCGGCGTGCTTTCAGGCCAGGCCCAGATTGCCACGCCGGCCGTCACCAGCAGGCTGATGACGATGGCGATGCCGCCACCGCGCGGGGTGGCGACGCTATGGCTGCGGCGTTCGCCGGGCTGGTCCATCAACTGCTGGCGCAACGCATAGCCGCGTGCAGCCCAGGTCAGCAGCGCGCTCAGCAGGGCGAGCCCCAGCAGCGCGCCCATCACAAGCCAGGGCATGGATCAGAGCACCGCGTAGTTCAGCAGCGGCTTGACCGTCCCCCACTCCTTGCAGCTCGGGCACTGCCAGTGGTGGGTACGCGCACCGAAACCGCAGCGGGTGCAGCGATAGGCCGGGTTGCGCACCAGCAGCTGGTCGGTGATGTGCTTGAGGTCATGCAGGGTGGCGGTGGAATCGGCCCCCTCGGCGAGGGTCAGGTCGATCAGCGCGGACTCGCCACGGACCGACGGGCGATCCTTGAGCTGGCGACCGAGGTAGGCACGGGCCGGCGCCACGCCTTCCTGCTCTTCCATCAGCCGGGTCAGCGCCAGTACCGGGGCGATGCCGCGGTAGTGCTCGGTCATCTCCGACAGGAACGCGCGTGCGCCCGCCAGATCGCCGACCTTGCGATAGTTCTGCATCAGTGCCGGCAGCAGTTCCGGCAGGTATTCGGGGTCGTTGCGCGCGGCGCGCTCGAAGGCGCGCACGGCGGCCTCTGGATTGCCCGCGTCGGTTTCCAGCCGGCCCTCGATGATGCCGGCGCGCACCGACATCGCGTCGGCCTGGTAGGCGCGGGCGATCGCCGCCCTCGCCTCTTCCAGCTTGCCGGCGCCACGGAAACGTTCGGCCAGTTCGCATTCGAACTGCCCGATCAGCTTGCCCATCGGCTCGCCGGTGACGTCCTCGAAACGGGTCGCGTTGTCGATCGCCTTTTCCCAGTCGCGCTCGGCCTGGTAGATGCCGATCAGGTGCTTGAGCGCCTGCGGTGCACGCTGATCCAGCTGCGCCAGCTCGGTGAACACGGTCTCGGCGCGATCCAGCAGGCCGGACTTCATGTAGTCCTCGCCCAGCGCCAGCAGGGCCTGCACGCGTTGCGCGTCACTCAGGTCGTGGCGGTTGACCAGCCCCTGGTGCAGGCGGATGGCGCGGTCGACTTCACCACGACGGCGGAACAGGTGGCCCAGCGCGACCTGGGTCTCGAAGGTTTCCTTGTCCAACTCGGCGATGTGCAGGAACAGCTCGATGGCCTTGTCCGGCTGCTCGTTGAGCAGGTAGTTCAGGCCACGGAAATAGGTGCTCGACAGGCGGCTGACCTGGCTGTCACCGTGGCGTTGACCACCACGCCGCCCGATCACCCACCCGGCCAGTGCGGCCAGCGGAACGAACAGGAAGAACCAGAACCACTCGGTGACGAAATCCATCTTCGATCAACGTCCATCAAAAGATTGGGGGGAAGCGACCGGTGCCGGCGAGGCGACAGCGGACTTGTTGGCCCGGCGCAGCTGGCCATAGAGCGGAATGACCACGCTCACCAGCACCAGCCCGGCACCGACCACGACACCGACCAGCAGCGCGGCGATCAGGGCCACGCCCACCGAGGTGTGCAGTTGGGTAAACAGCAGGTTGATCGACATCGCGGTCATGTTGACCGCACCGATGATCAATCCAAGGATCAGCACCGCCAGCAGGACCAGCAGACGAAAAACCTTCATGCGACAGCTCCAGTGGCAGGAGTCCGTAGCTTATCCGACTCGCGGCTGGATTCGCACGCGGTGGCGCGACGGAAGGCTCAGGCCGGATCGGCGTCCAGCGGCAGCACACTGCTGACCCGCTCGCGCAGTTCCTTGCCCGGCTTGAAATGGGGGACATGCTTGCCCGGCAGGGCAACCGATTCGCCGGTCTTCGGGTTGCGACCCAGGCGCGGCGGACGATAGTGCAGCGAGAAGCTGCCAAAACCACGGATTTCGATGCGATCCCCGGCGGACAGCGATCCGCCCATCATTTCCAGCAACGACTTCACCGCCAGATCGACATCATCGGCCTTCAGGTGCGCCTGGCGGCGCGCAAGGATTTCGATCAGTTCGGATTTGGTCATTACCGGCTCACATCAGGGGCATCTCAGCCTGAAACGGCCCGGGCAATGCCCGGGCCGTCCAGGAAACAACGAACAGCGTAAGGCCGATTACTCGGACTTGTTGCCGTTCAGCTGTGCACGCAGCAGCGCGCCCAGCTGGGTGGTGCCGCTGGAAGCCGAAGAGGACTGGTATTCCTCCAGCACTTCGCGCATTTCCGCGTCGTCCTTGGCCTTGATCGACAGCTGCAGGGTACGGCCCTTGCGGTCCATGCCCACGAACTTGGCTTCGACCTTGTCGCCGACCTTCAGGTGCTGGGTGGCGTCGTCAACGCGCTCGTTGGCGATGTCGCGGGCCGAGACGTAACCTTCGATGCCGTCAGCCAGCTCGATGATCGCGCCCTTGGCGTCGACTTCCTTCACCACGCCTTCGACCTTGGAGCCCTTCGGATTGGCAGCCATGTACTGGCCGAACGGATCCTGCTCCAGCTGCTTCACGCCCAGGGAGATGCGCTCGCGCTCCGGATCGACAGCCAGGACGACGGCGTCCAGGGTATCGCCCTTCTTGAAGTTGCGAACGACGTCTTCGCCGGTGGTGTTCCAGCTGATGTCGGACAGGTGGACCAGGCCGTCGATGCCGCCGTCCAGGCCGATGAAGATGCCGAAGTCGGTGATCGACTTGATCTGGCCCGACACCTTGTCACCCTTCTTGTGGGTGGCAGCGAAGGTTTCCCACGGATTGGCGGCAACCTGCTTCATGCCCAGCGAGATACGGCGACGCTCTTCATCGACGTCCAGCACCATCACTTCGACTTCATCACCAACCTGGACAACCTTGGACGGGTTGACGTTCTTGTTGGTCCAATCCATCTCGGAGACGTGCACCAGGCCTTCGACGCCCGGCTCGATCTCAACGAACGCACCGTAATCGGTGACGTTGGAGACCTTGCCGAAGACGCGGCTGTTGGCCGGGTAACGACGGCCGATGTTGTCCCACGGATCCTCGCCCAGCTGCTTCAGGCCCAGCGAAACGCGATTGCGCTCGCGGTCGAACTTCAGCACGCGGACGTCCAGTTCGTCGCCGACGTTCACGACTTCCGACGGGTGACGCACGCGCTTCCACGCCATGTCGGTGATGTGCAGCAGGCCGTCGATACCGCCCAGGTCCACGAATGCGCCGTAGTCGGTCAGGTTCTTGACGACACCCTTCAGGATCGCGCCTTCCTGCAGCTTGTCCATCAGCTGCTCGCGCTCTTCCGAGTGCTCGCTTTCGACGACAGCGCGGCGCGAGACCACGACGTTGTTACGCTTGCGGTCCAGCTTGATGAGCTTGAACTCGAGTTCCTTGCCTTCCAGGTAGGCCGGATCGCGCACCGGGCGCACATCGACCAGGGAACCCGGCAGGAAGGCGCGGACATCCTTGATGTCCACGGTGAAACCACCCTTGACCTTGCCGCTGATGCGGCCGGTGATGGTTTCGTTCTTTTCCAACGCTTCTTCCAGCTCGTCCCACACCATCGCGCGCTTGGCCTTCTCGCGCGACAGGACGGTTTCGCCGAAGCCGTTCTCGATCGAGTCGAGGGCGACCTTGACGATGTCGCCTTCGGCGACGTCGATTTCGCCAGCGTCGTTACGGAACTGTTCGATCGGCACGATGCCTTCGGACTTCAGGCCAGCGTTGATCACCACGACGTCGCCGCGGACTTCAACAACGGTACCGCTGACGATGGCGCCCGGCTTCAGCTTGGCCAGGTTGGCCTGGCTGGCTTCAAACAGTTCGGCAAATGATTCGGTCATTAGATTTACTCTGTTGGACACATGGGTCGGTGGCGTCCCCTTCAGGGGAATGGCGACCGCCCGCCTGTTGGTCGACCCCGGAAACGCAGGTCGTGTGTAGTAGGAAAACCGCCACGCATCATTGCGCGACGGAGCTGGTACAGCACTGCTATGCGCGACCACCGCCGATGCTGCTGGCAGTGCTCCCGCGCGAACGGATCAGGCAGCCGGAACCGGAAGCAGATCCATCACTCTGGCAACGACATCATCGATGCCGATGCCTGTGGTGTCGATGAGGACAGCATCGTCTGCCGGCTTCAGGGGCGCCACGGTACGCTGAGCATCACGGGCGTCGCGGGCCATGATCTCGCGCAGGAGGTCATCAAAGTTAACAGAAACCCCCTTGTCTTTCAACTGCTTATGCCGGCGCTCAGCGCGCTCCTCGGCACTGGCGGTCAGGAAGACCTTGTAGGAGGCGTCCGGGAAGATCACCGTACCCATGTCGCGGCCATCGGCAACCAGCCCCGGCAGCTCCCTGAATGCGCGCTGGCGCTCCTTCAGGGCAGCCCGGACCTCCGGAATGGCGGCAATGGCCGAGGCCAGCGCACCGGTGGTCTCCAGTCGCAGCTCGTCGGTGGCATCGGTGCCGTTGACCATGACCCGCATGGCATCGCCCTGCTCGACAAACTGAACGTGGGTGTCGAAGGTGCAGCGGACCAGCGCCGAGGCGTCGGAGGTATCGATGTCGGCCCAGCTTGCGGCCACGCCCACCGCCCGGTACAGCGCGCCCGAATCCAGGTAATGCCAGCCCATCCTGCGCGCGATGATGCGGCTGATGGTACCCTTGCCGGCCCCGGATGGGCCGTCGATGGTCAGGACGGGAGCGAGTGGATTCATGGGGGTCCCAGAGCGTGTGAAGAGGCCATTCTAGCCCCTGCCAGACGCCCCCAGCGGGATCTTTTGTGCAACCACTTGAAACCATGAGGAAAAGCCCGGTAGAATGGCGGGCTTGAACGAGCGTCAACTGCCGATTGTCTTTCGCATATCGCGGCCACGCTCCACCCGAACAACTACTGTTTACGCCGAGGTATGCCATGAAAGTCCTGTCCTCCCTGAAGTCGGCGAAGGCCCGTCACCGTGACTGCAAGGTCGTGCGTCGTCGTGGCAAGATCTTCGTCATCTGCAAGTCGAACCCGCGTTTCAAGGCGCGTCAGCGCTAAGCCTCACAGCCTTCCGGCTGCGGCTGGCCCTACGCGGGGCCGACCCGATGCAAGAAACCGCCTTCGGGCGGTTTTTTGTTTATGCGGCTTTTTCCTGCCGTTTTTGCTGTAATCGCCGTTCTTGACCACTGGGGAGTAGTTCGAGATGAAGCGTTACCTGTCCGCCCTGGCCATGCTGGCCACCCTGGCCGCCGCCACACCGGCGCTGGCCGATACCCTGCTTGTCGACCGCGCCCGTGAAAAACCGGCCGGTGCCCTGCCCGTGCGCGGTCAGAGCATGCAGCAGGTGCAGGCGCAGTTCGGCGCGCCCAACGAGCAGCTGCAGCCGCGTGGCGGGCAGAAGCGGCAGTGGCCGACCATCAACCGCTGGGTGTACCCGCAGTTCACCGTCTACTTCGAGAAGCAGAAGGTGATCAACGTGGTGGCCAACCAGGCGGACCCGAACGAAATCGGCCCGAAACCGCCGATCCGTTGATCCCATTACCCGCCGTGGGCGGGCCTGTGTAGCGAGACCATGAACCAGACCCTTCGTTTTCCTGCCGAGTGGGAAGCCCAGAGCGGCGTCCTGATTGCCTGGCCCACCGCCGACACCGACTGGGCCGACCGCCTGGGCCAGGTGGAAGAGACCTACATCGCCCTGGTCGCGGCCATCACCCGCTTCCAACCGGTGCTGATCTGCGTGGCCGACGATGATGTGGAGACCTATGCCGAGATGCGGCTGCGCTCCAACCGCATCGACATGGACAAGGTCCACTTCACCACGGCGGCCTACGACGATACCTGGCTGCGCGACTCCGGCCCGATCACCCTGCGCCGTGCCGACGGCAGCTTCCAGCTGCTGGATTTCCGCTTCACCGGCTGGGGCGGCAAGTTCGACGCCACCCTGGATGACCAGCTGGTGGGCGTGCTCGACCAGGCCGGCGTGTTCAACGACGCACCGGTGCGCAGCATTCCGTTCGCGCTGGAAGGCGGCGGCATCGAGACCGACGGCGAAGGCACCCTGCTGACCACCTGGAAGTGCCTGCACGAGCGCCACCCGGACCGCGACCGCGCCAGCCTGAGCGCCGACCTGGCCGACTGGCTGCAGCAGGACCGCGTGCTGTGGCTGGACCACGGCTACCTGGAAGGCGACGACACCGACGCGCACATCGATACCCTCGCCCGCTTCGCCTCGGCTGACAGCATCGTCTACCAGGCCTGCGACGACGAGAGCGACTCGCACTACGCCGAACTGCAGGCGATGGGCAAAGAGCTGGCCGCGCTGCGCACCAAGGACGGCCAGCCGTATCGCCTGTTCCCGCTGCCGTGGGCACAGCCGGTGATCGACGAAGGCCGTCGCCTGGCTGCCTCGTACGCCAACTACCTGATCGTCAACGGCGCGGTGCTGATGCCGGCCTATGGCGATCCGGCCGATGACCTGGCCCGCGACGTGCTGGCCCAGGCGCACCCAGGTCGCGAGATCGTGCAGGTGCCCTGCCGCTCGCTGATCTGGCAGAACGGCAGCCTGCACTGCATCACCATGCAGCTGCCGGCAGGGTTGTTGAAGGCCTGATGGATGCCGCCGGGCCCCGCCCGGCGCTCCCCCTGTAGAGTCGAGCCATGCTCGACTGGCTTTATGAGCCATGCTCGACTGGCTTTCCACGCGGCCTGACCGGAGAGCAGTCGAGCATGGCTCGACTCTACAAGGAGCGGGCCCATTCAGCGGCTGACACGCCGCAGCATCCCATCCGCGCTAACATGCAGGTTTTCCCCCGCAGGAACGCCCCGCATGAACTCGCGCAGCCCCCTTACCGTCGCCCTGATCCAGGAGCGCAACCACGGTGATGCCGCCGCCAACCTGGCGGTGATCGAAGCACGCGTGGCCGAGGCGGCTGCCCAGGGTGCCAAGCTGGTGCTGCTGCAGGAACTGCACAACGGCCCGTATTTCTGCCAGCACGAGTCGGTCGATGAGTTCGACCTGGCCGAGCCGATTCCGGGCCCGAGCACCGAGCGCCTGGGCGCGCTGGCGAAGAAGCATGGCGTGGTGCTGGTCGGCTCGCTGTTCGAGCGCCGCGCTGCCGGCCTGTACCACAACACCGCAGTGGTGTTCGAGAAGGACGGTACCCTGCTCGGCAAGTACCGCAAGATGCACATCCCGGATGATCCGGGCTTCTACGAGAAGTTCTACTTCACCCCGGGCGACATCGGCTTCAAGCCGATCGATACCTCGGTGGGCCGCCTTGGCGTGCTGGTGTGCTGGGACCAGTGGTACCCGGAAGCGGCACGCCTGATGGCGCTGGCCGGCGCCGAACTGCTGCTGTACCCGACCGCGATCGGCTGGGACCCGGACGATGTGCAGGACGAGAAGACCCGCCAGTGCGACGCCTGGGTGCTGAGCCACCGTGGCCACGCCGTGGCCAACGGCCTGCCGGTGCTGAGCTGCAACCGCGTCGGCCACGAGGCCTCGCCGCTGGGCGCGTCGGGCATCCAGTTCTGGGGCAACAGCCATGTGCTGGGCCCACAGGGCGAATTCCTGGCCGAGGCCGGCACTGACGCCACCGTGCTGCTGTGCGACGTCGACCTGCAGCGCAGCGAGCATGTGCGCCGCATCTGGCCGTTCCTGCGTGATCGCCGCATCGATGCATACGGCGACCTGCTCAAGCGCTACATCGACTGAGCCGGAGCCCGCGCATGGCCGTCCTCATCCGTGATGCCGGCCCTGCCGACATCAATGCGATCACCGCGATCTACGCGGTGGAAGTGACCGACTTCGTCAACACCTACGAGTACGACATCCCGGACGCGACCGAGATGCTGCGCCGCATGCGCGACATCATCGATCGCGGCTTCCCCTACCTGGTCGCCGAGATCGACGGCCAGGTCGCCGGCTATGCCTACGCCAATACCTACCGCACCCGCGTCGCCTACCAGTGGACCGTGGAGAACTCGGTCTACGTCGATGCCGCATTCCAGGGCAAAGGCGTCGGCACTGGCCTGCTGCAGGCCTTGATCGATGCCTGCGTGGCGCGTGGCTACCGGCAGATGGTGGCGGTGATCGGCGAACCGACCAACACCGCGTCGATCAAGCTGCACGAACGCTTCGGCTTCGAGCTGGTGGGCGTGTTCCGTGGCCTTGGCCGCAAGCACGGCCGCTGGCTGGATACCGTGCAGATGCAGCGCGCGCTCGGCGATGGCGCCGACACCGCACCTTCCAATGAATGAACCCATGACTGAAACCCTTCCCGAAACCGGCGACGACCTGTTCGCCGGCCAGCCGGTGCGCGTCGTCGAACGCGACGGCGTGCGTTACACCTTGCTGGGCACCGCCCACGTCTCACGCGCCAGCGTCGAGGCCGTTGAAAAGGCCATCGACAGCGGCCGCTTCGATGCCGTTGCCGTTGAACTGGACCCGCAGCGCCTGCAGGCGCTGAGCGACCCGGACACGCTGGCCAAGCTCGACCTGGTCGAGGTGATCCGCAAGGGCCGCGTCGCCCTGTTCGCCGCCAACCTGGCCCTGTCCGCCTACCAGCGCCGCCTGGCCGAGCAGCTCGACATCGAGCCCGGTGCCGAACTGAAGCGCGCGGTGGAACTGGCACGCGAGCGCAACCTGCCCGTGCACCTGATCGACCGCGAGGTCGGCCTGACCTTTCGCCGTGCGTCGCAGCGGCTGGGCTTCTTCGGCAAGCTGAAGCTGGTCGCCGGGCTTGGCGCCGGCCTGTTCTCGTCCGAGGAAGTGGGCGAGAACGAGATCGAGAAGCTCAAGCAGGGCGACATGCTGGAATCAAGCTTCGGCGAGTTCGCCAGCGAGAGCCCGGCGCTGTACGAGACCATCATCGGCGAGCGTGACCGCTACATGGCCACGCGCCTGCGCGAAGAACACGATCCGCAGCAGCGTGAGGTGCTGGCAGTGGTCGGTGCCGGTCACCTTGCCGGGCTGGCCCGCTACCTGGAAACCGACACCGAGGTACCGGCGCCGCTGCGTGCCGAGCTGGAGGCGGTGCCGAAGAAGCGCAACATTCCGTGGTTCACGCTCGGCATCCTGGCGATCGTGGCGACCGGCATCGGCGTGGGCTTCTACCGCGGCGGTCTGGGCGTGGGCACCGAGCTGCTGGCGACCTGGGCGATGTACACCGGCGGCCTGGCGGGCCTGGGCTGCCTGCTGGCCGGCGGCCACCCGCTGAGCATCCTCACCGCGATCGCGGTGGCCCCGTTCAAGCCGTTCCGCCTGAGCATCCCGACCGGTGCATTCTCGGCGCTGGTGGAAGCGCGGCTGCGCAAACCAGCGTACGAGGACTTCCTGAAGCTGCGCGATGATGCGCAGAGCCTGAAAGGCTGGTATCGCAACCGTGTCACCCGCGTGGTGCTGACCTTCATGCTGACCAACCTGGGCAGCATGCTGGGCCTGTGGCTGACCACGTTCAAGGTCTGGGGCAAGGTGGCGGGCTGATGGTCCCGCCGGGCATGGCCCGGCGGAAAAAAAAAGGGGGAGGCCGCCCCACTACGACCGGCCTCCCCCACACCACAACACGTTGTCGCTCCCTACGGTCGAGCAAGCTCGACCGCTACACCGGGGTACCCGCCACCATTTCCAGGCCGCGCGCACGGCGGATCAGCCGCGTCACGGCAGTGCGCAGGTCGTCAAGCACCGCGTAGATCGTCGGCAGGAACAGCAGGCTGACCACCGTCGAGAACGCCAGGCCGCCGGCGATCGCACGCGCCATCGGCGAATACTCCGGGCCATTGCCGAACATCTGCGTATCGGTCAGCGAGATCGGGATCATTGCCAGGATCGCTGTGCCCATGGTCATCATGATCGGCCGCAGGCGTTCGCGTGAGCCTTCCACCAGTGCCTGGGTGCGGCCCATGCCGCTGCGCCGCAGGTTGTTGATGTGCTCGATCATCACGATGCCGTTGTTCACCACCACGCCCATCAACACGAGGATGCCGATGAAGGACATGATCCCGAACGACGTGCCGGTGATCCAGAACAGCCAGAACACGCCGAAGATCGAGAACAGCACGCCGCTCATGATCGCCGCCGGGAACAGCAGCGACTCGAACACCGCCGCCATCACCACGTAGATCATCACCAGCGCGATCAGCAGGTTGAACACCATCTGCTGCATGGCTTCGTCATCGTTGCCGTAGTCACCGCCGTCGAAGGTGAAACCATAGCCGGCCGGGAAATTCATCGGCTTGAGCACGGCTTCAATCGCCTTGCGCCCGTCCGGTGCGGTGATCTTCTCGGCCAGGTTGGCCTTGATGGTCAAGGTGGTCTGGCGGTTGGTGCGTCCGATCTGGGTGGCCGACGAACCGACGTCCACGGTGACCAGGCTCAGCAGCGGCACGCTGCGGCCATCGCCGGTGCGCACGCTGAAACCGGCCAAGTCTTCCGGGCTGCTCTGCTCGGCGCCAGCGAAGCGCACCCACACCGGCACTTCATTGTCACCGCGGCGGAACTCACGCATCGGTGCGCCGCGCAGCGCCAACCCGACGAAGCTGGCCACCTGCTCGGCGTTGAAGCCGAACGCTGCGGCACGCTCACGGTCTACGCGCACCTTCAGCTCGCCGCCCTTCTCGCCGTTGTCGATGCGCACATCGCGCAGTTCGGCACGCTGCGCCAGCAACGGCACCACTTCCTGGCCGATCTCCTGCAGCATCGAGCTGGAATCGCCCACCAGCTGCACCTGCACGCCCTGGTTGCTGCCGCCACCGCCATCGCCGCCCTGGTTGCCGACGAAGTAATCGGTGCGGGCCGACTTCGGCAGGCCCTTGCGCAGTTCCTCCTGCAGCGACTTGATGTCCTTGGCGTACTTTTCGTCCAGGGTGACGACCGTGGAGCTGCCTTCCTGCTCGCTGTACCAGGAGTACACCTGCTTCACGTGCAGGCGTTCGCGGTTCTGGTCGATCCAGTTCTCCACCCGCGCTACTTCCTCGGACATCTGGCGGTAGGTGTAGGCACCCTTCCACATGTAGCCGATGAAGATGTCCTTGCCACCCTCGCCACCGAACATGTCGACCTTGGTCAGCTTCATCGGCACCAGGCTGACCAGCACCACCAGCAGGATGCCGAGCAGGCTCCAACCGCGGTGATGCAGCGACCAGTCCAGCAGCTGTGCGTAGCGCCGCTGCAGGCGCGCGATCAGGCCAGTCTGCGAGTGCACCAGCTTGGGCGTGGCCATGCGTGCGGACAGCATCGGGATCAGGCTGACCGCCACCAGCCACGAGGCCAGCAGCGAGACCGAGATGGTGATCGCGATCTGCGCCATGAAGATGCTGATGTTGTTGGTCTCGCCGAACAGGTTCGGCACGAACACGATGCAGTGGCACAGCGTACCGGCGCTGAGCGCGATGGCCACGTTGCGGGTGCCGATGATCGAGGCCAGCCGTGGCTGCCCCGGCATGCGCTCGCGCTCCTGGTAGATGCTTTCCACCACCACCACGGCATTGTCGACCAGCATGCCCACGGCGAGCAGCAGGCCCATCATGGTCAGGATGTTCAGTGTCACCCCGACGAAGTACATGAAGCCCAGGGTGATGGTGAAGCAGATCGGAATGGCCAGGGTCACCATCAGCGTCGACGGCCAATGGCGCAGGAAGAAGAACAGCACCGTGATCGACAGGATCAGGCCAACCGCACCGGCCTCGGCCAGCTCCAGCAGCGAGGACGTCACCGCCTTGCCCTGGTTGTCGATCACCTTGATCTGCACGTCGCGCATCGACGGCTGCGCGCGGATCGCCTCGACTTCGGCCAGCGCCGCACGCGAGACGTCCACCAGGTTGGCACTGCGCTCCTTGAAGATATCCAGGCCCACCGCCGGGTTGCCGTCCAGGCGGCGCCCGTAGTTCATCCGCGCCGGCTTCAGGCGGACATCGGCGATATCGCCCAGGCGCAGGCCCTTGGCGTTGATCACCAGATCGCGCATCTCCTGCAGGTCGGTGATCTCGCCCACTGGCTGCACGCGCACGCGCTGGCCGTTGTCGTCGATCTGCCCGGCCGAGATCGAGAAGTTCAGCGTGCGCAGGCGCTCGCTCAGCTCGTTGATGCTCAACCCATGCGCGTTGAGCCGGTTCGGATCGATCGCGATCTCCACCTCGTTCGGCGGCGCGCCGGTGATATCGACACGGGCCACGCCGGGAATACGCTCGATGCGCCGCTTGAACTCACGGTCGAGCATGTCATAGGCGGTGGTCAGATCGGTGGTGCTGGCCAGGCGCACCTTCAGCACGGGCTGGTCACTGCTGGACCACTTGAACACGTTGTAGCGCTGCAGGTCGTCGGGCAGGTCGCTGCGGATCGCATCGATACGCTCGCGCGCGTCGGACGCCGCAATCGCAATGTCGCGATCCCAATCGCTGAACTCGATGTAGATCAGCGCCGCCTCGGAGGTGGCCGACGAGCGCATGCGCTTGATGCCGGTCATCGTCGCCAGCGATTCCTCGACCGGGCGGATGATGGTCCGTTCCACTTCTTCCGGGGTCGAGCCGGTGTACGGAATCTGCACGAACAGGAACGGCGCGGAGATGTCCGGCAGCGCCTCCAGCGGCAGCCGGAACGAAGCGATCAGGCCGATCACCACCAGCGACACGAAGCACATGATGGTGGTGACCGGGCGGCGGATGGAGAACTCGGCAACACTCATGCCGGTTCCTCCACACCTGCCGTGCCGCCCTCGTCGCCATGCAGGCCGTCACTGGCGTGCTTGCGGCCGCGCTCACGGTAGTAGGCGTCGCCACGACGATCCATCAGGTCGTACACCACCGGGATCACCAGCAGGGTCAGCAGCGTCGACACCAGCAGGCCACCGATCACGGTGATCGCCATCGGTGCACGCACTTCGGCGCCCTCGCCCATCGCCACCGCCAGCGGCAGGAAGCCGAACAGCGTGCACAGGGTGGTCATGATGATCGGGCGCAGGCGCGAGCGCGCACCTTCCACCAGTGCCTCGTGCTTGGCCACGCCGGCTTCGCGCAGCTGGTTGACCTTGTCGATCAGGATGATCGCGTTCTTGGTCACCAGGCCGACCAGCAGGATCAGGCCGATGAACACCACCACCGAGATGGGCTTGCCGGTCAGCATCAGCGCCAGGATCGCGCCGACCAGCGCCAGCGGGATGGTGAACAGGATCACGAACGGGTGCAGCAGCGATTCGAACTGCGAGGCCATCACCAGGTAGACCAGGAAGATCGCCAGGCCGAAGGCGAAGATCAGCGACTTCGCCGCCTGCGCCAGCTCCTCGCCCTGGCCGCCGATGTGCAGGCCGACGCCCGCGCCCAGCGGCTGCTCGGCCACCATCTGCTGCACTTCGCGCATGGCCGCGCCCAGGTCGATGTCGCGCAGGTTGGCCGACACCACCGCCACCCGGGTCTGGTCGGCGCGGTGGATCTCGCTGGGGCCAGTGGTGGCGACCACGTCGGCTACCGCGTCCAACGTGACCGGGCGGGTGCTGCCCGGGTTGACGATCAGCCGGCGGATGCTCTCCACGCTGGCGCGGTCGCCTTCCTGCGCACGCACCAGCACGTCGATCTTGCGGTCGCGGAAGCTGTAGCGGGTGGCGACGTCGCCGCGCACCTTCTTCACCACCACGTCGGCGATCTGGCGGGTGGTCAGGCCCAGCGCACCGGCACGCTCCTGGTCGAAGCGGATCTGGATTTCCGGGAAGCCCTCTTCCACCGTCGACTTCACGTCGGCGTAGTGGGCATTGCCGCGCAGCATCGCTGCCAGGCGCTGGCCGGCCACTTCCAGGGTGGCCATGTCCTGCCCGCGCAGCTCGATTTCCAGCGGCGTGGAGAAACTGAACAATGCCGGCCGCGCGAAGTCGACCTGGGCACCCGGGTGCTGGCTCATGGTACCGCGCAGGCGCTCGGTGATCGCCGCTTCCGTGTGCGCATTGCCGCCGCCTTCCATCACCACGGTCAGCTTGCCGATGTTCTCACCGCTTTCGGTCGGGCTGGCATCCAGCCGGGTGCCGCTGCCGCTTACGCCATACAGCGAGGCCACGCCTTCGCCCTTGCCGTGTGCCAGCTGCAGCTCGCGCACCAGCGCATCGGTCTGCTTGAGCGGCGTGCCGGCCGGCAGCTTCACCGTCATTTCGAAACGGTCCTGCGCCAGCTGCGGGATCAGGTCCGCACCAAGCATCGGCACCAGCGCCATGGTCGCCACGAAAATGATGGCGGCCACGCCCAGCACCTTGCCCGGATGCGCGAGCGCACTCGGCAGCAGGCGCAGGTAGCCACGCTCGGCGCCGGCATAGGGCTTCATCGCCAGGTCGCTGGCCTTGCGCATCACCGGGCCGATCACCGCGACCACGCCGCGCCACAGGCGCACCACCAGCCAGGCCAGCGCATAGAAGCTCCAGCGCACGCTGGCGACCACGCCACGGCGGCCCAGCGCCACCGGCTTCTGCCAGCGCTTCTGCGGCTGCCATGCTTCGTTCGGCGCCTCATCCGGGAACGCCAGCGGCGGCCGCCCCTTCAGCGAGCTCAGCATCGGGATCAGGGTCATCGACACCAGCAGCGAGATCGCGATGGCGATCGCCACGGTCAAGGCCTGGTCGCGGAACAGCTGCCCGGCGATGCCGTCGACGAACACCAGCGGCAGGAATACCGCGATGGTGGTCAGGGTCGAGGCGACCACTGCCATGCTCACTTCGCGGGTGCCGGCAATGGCCGCCTGCAGGATGCCCAGGCCACGCTCGCGGGCCTTGGCGATGCTCTCCAGCACCACGATCGAGTCATCCACCACCAGGCCCGTGGCCAATGCCAGGCCCCCCAGCGACATCACGTTCAAGCTCAGGCCGAGCTGGCCCATGAAGAAGAACGTGGCGATGATCGAGACCGGCAGCGACAGGCTGATCACGAACGTGCTCCAACCATCGCGCAGGAACAGGAAGATGATCAGGATCGCCAGCAGGCCGCCGATCACGGCATCCTTCTTGACGTCGGCGATGGCGTGCTCGATGAAGCGCGACTGGTCCTCGATGGTGGTCAGCTCGACATCGGACGGGAACGTGCCCTTGATCTGCTCCAGGCGCTTGCGCAGCGCTTCGGCGGTGGACACGGTGTTGGCGTCGCCTTCCTTGTAGATGGCCAGCTCGACCGATTCCTTGCCGCCCAGGCGGATGATCGCTTCACGCTCCTTGTAGCCCTGGCGCACGGTGGCGACGTCCTTCAGGCGCACCGGCACGCCGTTGGCAACCACGCTGGAGCCACCACCGGACGACGCGCTCTGTGCCGCCGACGCCGCCGCGATGGCGGCCGCCGAACCGGTCGACGCGGCGATGTTGAACATCTGCTGCAGCGCCGAGTCCGCCGCGCTGCCATTGGCGGCCTGGGTGGTCACCAGCAGGTTGCGGATTTCCTCCAGGTCGGCGAACTGGTTGACGGTACGCACCAGGAAGCGCTGCGAACCCTCCTCCAGGCGGCCGCCGGAGATGTTGATGTTCTCGTCCTTCAGGCGCTTGATGACGGTATCGATCGGCAGGTTCAGCTGCGCCAGCTTCTGCTGGTCGATGTCGACCTGGATCTCGTCCTCGAGGCCACCACCGACCTTGACCGCCGCCACGCCGGTGACCGGCTCCAGCTTCTTCTTGAGGTCTTCATCGGCATAGCGCCGCAGGCCGGTCAGCTCGCGCACCGCATCGGCATCGCTGGTCGGCGCCGCCTTGTTCGACAGCACCAGGCGCATGATCGGCTCCGTGGACGGATTGAAGCGCAGCAGCACCGGGGCCTTGGCCTCCAGCGGCAGGTTCAGCGCTTCCATCTTGTCGCGCACCTCCAGGCTGGCCTGGTCCATGTTGGTGCCCCAGGCGAACTCCAGCACCACGTCGCTCTGGCCGGTACGCGAGACCGACTTCAGCTTGCGCAGGTTCTTGACCACGCCGACTGCTTCTTCGACCGGCTGGGTGATCAGGGTTTCGATTTCAGTCGGCGCTGCACCGGTGTATTCGGTGCGCACGGTCAGCGTCGGATAGCTCAAGTCGGGCAGCAGGTTGACCTTGAGGTTGCCCAGCGCGATCAGGCCGAACAGCAGCAGTGTGATCGTGCACATGGCGATGGTCACGCGGCGGCGGGTGGCGAATTCCACCAGGCCGCCGCGCATGCTGGCGGCGGCGCCGTCGCTCGCCGGCGAGGCACCGTGGTCGTGGCCCGGGGCGGTCATTGCTTGCTCCCGGCCTTGTCTGCCGGCTTGGCGGCCGCAGCGACCGTCTTCGCCTTCGGGTCGGCAATCACCTGCACCGTGGTGCCGTCGCGCAGGGCGACCTTGCCGGCGGTGACCACCTGATCACCGGCCGCCAGGCCATCACGGATCTCCACCCACGGGCCCTCGGCGTAACCCAGCTTGACCGGAACGCGTGCGACCTTGCCTTCGCGCACGCGGAACACCGCCGGCTCACCGTCGTCGAGCAACGCCAGGCGCGGTACGACCAGCGCATCGGCACGCTGGTCGTAGTCGATGCGGATGCGACCGAACATGCCGGGCTGCAGCGCGTGTGCGGCGCCGTCGAAGGCGCTGACCACGCGAAACGTACCGCTGCCCGAATCCACCACCGGCGCGATGCGATCGACGGTGCCGGTGAAGCTCTGCCCCGGCAGCGCGTCCGCCGCCAGCGTCACCGGCTGGCCGGCGCGCAGGGTGGCCAGCTCGCGCTCGGGCACGTTGAGGGTGGCTTCCAGCCGCGAGTTGTCGACGATGCGGAAGATCGGCGTGTTGATCTGCACGAAGTTGCCGGTCTTGATCGAGCGCGAGGCGATCACGCCGGAGATCGGCGCCACCACCGTGGTGTAGGACAGCTCCAGCGTGGCCAGGCGGTACTGCGCGCGGACGTTTTCCAGGTCGTAGCGCAGCTGGTCGACATCGGCGGCGCTGACCATCTGCTGGCCAACCAGCTTCTGTGCGCGCTGGTAGTTGTTTTCCAGCTTGCGCATCTGCGCTTCGCTCTGCGCAACGGCCAGGCGTGCGCGATCCGGGTCCAGCCGCACCAGCGGTTGGCCGGCGGTGACCCGCTGCCCTTCCTCGACCAGCACCGCCAGGGCTACGCCGGAGGTCTTGGCCACCACCTGCGACTCGGCGCGTGGCTCCAGCGCAGCGGTACCGGTGTAGCTCGCCGCGACGGCACGATGGCTGGCCACCGCGACTTCGACGGGGACGGCGTCGACCTTCTTCTCCTCCTTGGTCTCGGCAGCCTTGGCTTCGGAATTGGGCCCTGCGGCGCAACCGCCCAGCAGCAGGGAGGTGGAGATCAGCAGTGCGGCAGCGCAGATTCCGCTGCGACGGCCGGACAGGAAGGTTGGGTGCGACATCGTCAGGTCCCTGGAGGATGCGTGGACAGGTGTGGTAGCAAAGTAATGCACCACTTCACGGCAACACCATATCCCAAAGGTCATGGTGTCTTCACGCCGCTGGTCGGCCCACCCCCATTTCAGCTAGATGAAACCTGAGGCTATACTCGGGTCGTTCCGTACCCCACGCCGGAACGACCAGACCCGAATCCCCGGAAACGACACCATGCGCCCGCAGCCGCTCGCCGCTTGTCTCGCTCTGGCCGTCCTCCTGCCCCTTGGGGCCGCCGCACAGCCCGCTCCTGCTCCTGCCACACCCGCTCCGGCCCCGGCGCCCGCCGCACCCACCGGCAACTTCGACAATGGCCGCGTGCTGGCCTACACCTGCCAGGGTTGCCACGGCATCACCGGCTACAAGAACGCCTACCCCAGTTACCGGGTGCCGAAGATCGGCGGCCAGACCCAGCAGTACCTGGCCCAGGCCCTGACCGAGTACCGCCAGGGCAAGCGCCGGCATCCGACGATGCAGGCGCAGTCGATGAGTTTCAGCGAACAGGAGATCGCCGATCTCTCTGTTTACCTGTCCACCGTCAAGTAAGGCCCGCCCATGTCGAAAGCCGCGCATCCGATGCGTCACGCCATCGCCCTGTCCGTTGCCCTGCTGCTGGCGGCCTGTTCACAGTCGCAGGTGGAAAACAGCGAGAAGTCCGCCGCCGACCCGGGCCATGCCAGCGGCGAACACGGTTCTTCGTCCTCCGCTGGCCTGCCGGCAGGCCGCGAGGCCGCCGGTGAAGCCCGCGCCAAGGTGAAGGGCAAGGCCACCAACCAGAGCTGCATCGACTGCCACGGCGCTGACGGCAATGCGCCGATCGATGCGACCTATCCGAAGCTGGGTGGCCAGTACGGTGACTACCTGGCGCACGCGCTGCAGGCCTACCGCGCCGGTGACCGCCAGCATGCGCTGATGACGCCGCAGGCAAAGGACCTGAGTGATCAGGACATTGCCGATCTGGCCGCGTATTTCGGCAGCCGGCCGAGCCAGCTGCGGGATCTGCACGGGGTCAAATGACCGCCGGCCCCCGGTGGGTGCGGACCTTGGTCCGCACTGATGCCGCCGTCCACGCATGGCGTGGATCTACCAGGCTTCGGCGTCGGTAGGTGCGGACCGTTGGTCCGCATGGATCCCGATATCCACGCATCGCGTAGATCAACTGAGTTCACCGGCAGCGCCGGCAGCCGCTCAGCCTTCCAGCTCTTCCCAGCGCGCGTACGCGGCATCCAGCTCGGCCTGCACCTTGGCCAGCTGCTGGGTATGCGCGGTCACTTCGGCACTGCTGCGGGTGTAGAACGACGGGTCGTTCATCGCCGAGGTCAGCCCTTCGACGTCGCCTTCCAGTTTCTCGATGGTCTTCGGCAGCTGCTCCAGTTCGCGCGCTTCCTTGTAGGCCAGCTTGCGCTTGGGCGCAGCCGGAGCAGCGGCCGTGGCAGCCGGTGCAGCAACCGCCGGCTTGGCTGCCGGGGCCGCAGCAGGCGCAGCCACGCTGGCCGCATAGCGCTGCCAGTCGCTGTAGCCACCGACGTACTCACCGATCACGCCGTCGCCTTCCATCACCAGCGTGGAGGTCACCACGTTGTCGATGAAGTCACGGTCGTGGCTGACCAGCAGCAGAGTGCCGGTGTACTCGCCCAGCAGTTCTTCCAGCAGCTCCAGGGTTTCCACGTCCAGGTCGTTGGTCGGTTCGTCCATCACCAGCAGGTTGGACGGCTGCGCGAACAGCTTGGCCAGCAGCAGGCGGTTGCGCTCGCCACCGGACAGGCGGGTGATCGGCGCGCGCGCGCGCTCGGGGGTGAACATGAAGTCCTGCAGGTAGGCATGCACGTGCTTGCGCTTGCCGTTGAACTCGAGGAAATCACGTCCTTCGGCCACGTTCTCGATCGCGCTCCAGTCTTCGCGCAGCACCGCGCGGTACTGATCGAAATACGCGATCTGCAGGTTGGTACCGGCGTTGACCTCGCCCTTGGCCGGCTGCAGTTCGCCCAGCAGCAGCTTCAGCAGCGTGGTCTTGCCGCTGCCGTTGGGACCGATCAGGCCGATGCGGTCGCCACGCAGGATGGTGGTGGTGAAATCGCGGACCATGGTGCGCTCGCCGAAGGCGAACGAAATGTCCTTGACGTCGATGACCTTCTTGCCGGAGCTGACGCCCTGCGCGGCTTCCATCTTGACGTTGCCGCTGAGGTCGCGGCGCTGCGAACGTTCGGTGCGCATCGCCTTCAGGCGCCGCACGCGGCCTTCGTCGCGGGTACGACGGGCCTTGATGCCCTGGCGGATCCAGACTTCTTCCTGCGCCAGCAGCTTGTCGAAGCGGGCATTTTCCTGCGCCTGCGCATTGAGGCGTTCCTCGCGGCGGCGCTCGTAGTTGGCCCAGTCGCCCGGCCAGCTGGTGACCTGGCCGCGGTCGATCTCGACGATGCGGGAGGCCAGCGCACGCAGGAAACGACGGTCATGGGTGACGAACACCACGCTGCCGCTCCAGCCCTTCAGGAACGCTTCCAGCCAGTCGATGGCTTCGATGTCCAGGTGGTTGGTCGGTTCGTCCAGCAGCAGCACGTCCGGGCTGGAGACCAGCGCACGGGCCAGCAGCACGCGGCGCTTCATGCCGCCGGACAGGCGGCCGAACTCGGCCTCGCCATCCAGGTCGAGCTTGGTCAGGGTTTCGCTGACGCGCTGGTCCAGGCCCCAGCCGTTGGCGGCGTCGATCTTGGCCTGCACGTTGCCGAGCGCTTCGCCGTCGAAGACCTCGGCATGGCTGAGGTGGTGGAACTCGGCCAGCCACTGGCCCAGTTCGCCGAGGCCATCGGCGACGACGTCGAACACCGAGCCGGCCGCGCCATGCGGCACTTCCTGCTCCAGGCGGGTGACGCGCACGCCCTGCTGCACGCGGACTTCGCCGTCATCGGGCTTGTGGTCGCCGGACAGCAGCTTGAGCAGGGTGGATTTGCCGGCGCCGTTGCGGCCGATCAGGGCGATGCGTTCGCCCGGCTCGATCGACAGTTCGGCCTTTTCCAGCAACAACGGGCCGCCGACGCTGAAGTCGACGTTCTGTAGGGTAATCAGAGGCATCCGGATATTGTACGGGTTGGGGGCGTCGGCCGGGTTGCACCCGGCACCCGCGGTAGTGCCGGCCGCTGGCCGGCAACCTCAACGGCAACGTCAAAAGCTGGTTTCCTGTGGGATGGCGGATGGGTCCGGTTGCGGGGGCCGCTGCAAGTACGTCCATGTAAGCTCGGTCGCCGCATCCATGCGGCTCACGCCCCCGCAACCGGACCCATCCCGCCTTCGACAGGTTTCTGCGATCTGTCGGAACGGCGTTCTGCTCTGGGGGGTGGCGACCTTGGTCGGCACGGTAGATCCACGCCATGCGTGGATGAGCGCTGCAAGACCTGTCGATCTGTCGGGGTCGGATCCCGTTGCTGCGCAACGGGCTCTGACCCCTTCGTGGAATTCGCGCAGTGCAAGACCGATCCCTGCTACTGCACCTCCCCCAACAACGCCTGCAACCCCGGCAGCCATTGCTTGCCGGGGTGGCGTACCAGCCACAGGGTGCGCTGCAGGGGCGGCAGCGGGGTCTCCAGCACGCGCAGGCGGCCGAGAGCCAGCGGCTCTTCCAGCGCATGACGCGAAAGGCAGGCCAGGCCGAGACCGGCGATGGCGGCCTGCTTGATCGCTTCGGTATTGCCCAGCTGCAGGGTCTGCGCGAAACCGCGCAGATGCGGCAACAACGCCTGTTCGACGGCCTCGCGGGTGCCTGAGCCGGGCTCGCGCAGCAGCCAGCGGGCGCGGCGGAGTTCATCCAGCGACCAGCGCGCGGGGGCGTCGGCGGCGGCGACGATCACCAGCGGATCCTGCTGCCAGGCGGTCACCTGCAGGCCGCGCTCATGGCACGGGCCTTCGATCAGGCCGGCGTCGACGTCCAGGCGCTGCACGGCGGCAACCACGCCGGCACTGTTGTCGATGCGCAGGTCGACTTCGGCCTGCGGCGCCTGCCGCAGCAGATCGGCGATGCGCGGCGGCAACAGGTAGTTGCCGATGGTGGTACTGGCGGCCAGCACCAGCCGCAGCGGCGCACCCTGCGACGGGTCGCCGCCAGCGGCCAACTGCCGTTCCAGGTCGGCGGCGTTGACCAGCAAAGTGCGCGCCGGCTCCAGCAGCGCGCGGCCGTGCCCGTTCAGGGCCAGGCGACGGCCTATGCGGTCGAACAGCGGGGTGCCGAAGTGCGCCTCCAGCTCCTGCAGGGCGGCGCTGCTGGCCGACTGCGAGAGCGCGATGGCCTGGCCGGCGGCAGTAGTGCTGCCATGATCGGCGATGGCGACAAAGACCTGCAGCTGGCGCAAGGTCAGGCGCATGGCATTTACCCGCTTGATAGGTAGGTTTCACCCATATTATTCGTTTTACAGGTCATCGACAGAAGCGCACGCTTGCCGCATCACTCCAGCCCTGCCCTGCCATGAACGCCCCCGCTCTCTCCCCCTGGTCCCTGCCCGCCCTGCGCCAACGCTGGCAGCCGCGCCTGCCCGGCCTGCTGCTTGTGGGCCTGATCGCGGCGGCGTCGCTCTATCTGGCCGAGCTTCCCTGGCTTCAGGCGCACGGCCTGAGCGCGCTGACCGTGGCCATCGTCGCCGGCATCGTGGTCGGCAACACCCTCTACCCGCGGCTGGCGCCGAGCAGCGCGGCCGGCGTCGGCTTTTCCAAGCACTGGCTGCTGCGCGCCGGCATCGTGCTGTACGGCCTGCGCCTGACCTTCCAGGACATCGGCCATGTCGGCGTCACTGGCGTGCTGATGGACGTGCTGGTGGTCGCCAGCACCTTCGGCCTGGCCTGCTGGCTGGGCATGCGCGTGTTCAAGATGGAACGCGAGGCGGCGATGCTGATCGGTGCCGGCAGTGCGATCTGCGGCGCGGCGGCGGTGATGGCCGCCGAACCGGTGGTGCGCGGCCGTGCTGCGCAGGTCACGGTGGCGGTGTCGACGGTGGTGGTGTTCGGCACGTTGGCGATGTTCCTGTATCCCGCCCTGTATGCGCTGGTGCAGTCGCACGGCTGGCTGGCGATGGACGCGCAGCAGTACGGCCTGTTCACCGGCGCGACGGTGCATGAAGTGGCACAGGTGGTGGCGGCCGGCCGCGCGGTCAACGAAGCGGCGGCCGATACCGCGGTGATCACCAAGATGGTGCGGGTGATGCTGCTGGCACCGTTCCTGGTCGCACTGTCGCTGTGGCTGGCGCGTGGCGGCAAGGCCAGCGCCGACGGCAGCAAGGCGCGCATCGTGGTGCCGTGGTTCGCGTTCGGTTTCGTGGCGGTGGCCGGTTTCAACTCGCTGCACCTGCTGCCGGCTGGCCTGCAGGCGGGGCTGGTGCAGCTGGATACCGTGCTGCTGGCGATGGCGATGGCCGCGCTGGGCCTGACCACCCACGTCTCGGCGCTGCGCCAGGCCGGGCTGAAGCCGCTGCTGCTGGCGCTGATCCTGTTCGCCTGGCTGCTGTTCGGTGGCCTCGCGATCCATCAGGGTGTGTTGGCCTTGCTGGGCTGAGCAGGAGCGTGCCGACCAGGGTCGGCACCCACCAGTAGATCCACGCCATGCGTGGATGGCGGCTCCAATTGGTGGGGCAGACCCCTTTCCTGCGGAAAGGGATCCGACCTCACCCCATTGGACGGGGGCGGCCGCGCGGACGGTTACAATGCGCCATGACTGACTTCTCGACCCTGCCGCTGAGCCCGGCCCTGCAGCCCGGCCTGGATGCCCTCGGCTACACCACTCTCACCCCCGTGCAGGCGCAGAGCCTGCCGGCCATCCTCGATGGCCGCGATGTGATCGCACAGGCACCGACCGGCAGTGGCAAGACCGCCGCCTTCGGCCTGGGCCTGCTGCAGGCCATCGACCCCAGCCTGATCCGCGTGCAGGCGCTGGTGCTGTGCCCGACCCGCGAACTGGCCGACCAGGTCGGCAAGCAGATCCGCAAGCTGGCCACCGGCATTCCCAACCTGAAGTTGCTGCTGCTGGTTGGCGGCGTACCGCTGGGACCGCAGCTGGCATCGCTGGAAGGCCACGATCCGCATGTGGTGGTCGGCACGCCCGGCCGCGTGCAGGAACTGGCACGCAAGCGTGCGCTGAACCTGGGCGCGGTGCGCACGCTGGTGCTGGATGAGGCCGACCGCATGCTCGACATGGGCTTCGAAGAGCCGATCCGCGAGATCGCCGGCCGCACCCACAAGGATCGCCAGAGCCTGCTGTTCTCCGCCACCTTCCCCGACAGCATCCGCGCCATGGCGCGTGACCTGCTGCGCGACGCAGTGGAAGTGACCGTGGAAGGCGCCGACCAGGCCCCGGCCATCCGCCACATGTTCTGCGAGGTGGAGCCGGCGCATCGCCAGAAGGCGCTTGCCGGCCTGCTGCTGAAGTACACGCCGGAATCGGCGGTGGTCTTCTGCAACACCCGCAAGGACGTGGACGAAGTGGCCAACTCGCTGCAGCAGTTCGGCTTCTCCGCACTGGCCCTGCATGGCGACATGGAACAGCGCGACCGCGAGGAAGTGCTGTTGTTGCTGGCCAACCGCAGCTGCAACGTGCTGGTGGCCAGCGACGTGGCCGCACGCGGCCTGGACGTGGAAGAGCTGGCAGCGGTAATCAACTACGAACTGCCGACCGACGTGGAGAGCTACCAGCACCGCGTGGGCCGTACCGGCCGTGCCGGTGCCAGCGGCCTGGCGATCAGCCTGGTGGCCGGCCGCGAGAAGACCCGCGCCGAAGCCATCGAAGCGCAGATGGGGCAGCCGCTGGACTGGCAGAAGACGCCGCTGGCGACCTCGCGCCCGGCCGAGCTGCCGCAGGCGGCGATGCGTACCCTGCGGATCGACGGCGGCAAGACCGACAAGCTGCGCCCGGGCGACATCCTCGGCGCACTGACCGGCGACGCCGGGCTGTCGAGCAAGTTCATCGGCAAGATCGCGATCTTCCCGACCCGCTCCTATGTGGCGATCGCGCGTGAGCAGGCCAACAAGGCCGTGGCCAAGCTGGAAGCCGGCAAGATCAAGGGCCGTCGTTTCCGCGTGCGGATGATGTGATTGAAGCAGCGTTGCCAACCACGGTTGGCAACGACCTGACCTGGTAGCGGCCAACCTTGGTTGGCCCGTCCATGGCGTCAGTCGCGAAAGGCGATGCCAACCAAGGTTGGCAACTACCGGTTCGCAGATAACCGCCTGATCAGAACACCAGTTCGGTATGCAGCGGCAGCTCCGCTTCCCAGCGGGCGCGGCCGCCGAGGCCATCGAGCTCGACCAGCACGCCGGCACCGACCACCTCAACACCCAGGCGGCGCACCAGCGACAGCGCAGCGACCAGCGTGCCGCCGGTGGCCAGCACGTCATCGATGATCGCAACGCGGGCACCGGCCGGCAGCGCATCGGCGTGCACTTCGATGCAGTCGCTGCGGTATTCCAGCGTGTATTCCTCGCGCAGCACCTGGCCCGGCAGCTTGCCCGGCTTGCGAACCGGCACGAAGCCGACGCCCAGCTCCAGTGCCATCGCGGCACCGAGGATGAACCCACGCGATTCGATGCCGACCACTGCGTCCAGCTTCTGGTCGCGCCAACGGTCGGCCATCGCGGTGATCGCGCCACGGAAGTCCTCGCCGTGGGCGAGCAGCGGCATGATGTCCTTGAACAGGATGCCGGGCTTGGGGAAGTCGGCGATGTCGCGCAGGCGGGAGGCCCACTGCGGAGCGACGATGGCGTCGGTCATGTCACATTGGCTATCTGATGGCGGCATAGGGTACCTGTTCCGGGCGCCGCCTGCCTGATGGGGGTGTTCGGCCGGGCTGCGCCCGGCGCCTGCAGAGGCTTCAAGCCAAGGCAACGGCAAGAGCGGCATTCCGTGGGATGGCGAGGTGGGTCCGGTTGCGGGAGACGCCGTAAACCCGTCCATGGGGGCTTGGCCGCGGCATCCATGCCGCGGACACTCCCGCCACCGGACCCACCCCGCCTTCGACAGATTTCTGCGATCTGTTGTAGATCCACGCCGTGCGTGGATGGATCTCAATCAAAGTCGAATGTTTCGAAGATTGAAAGAAGAGCATCCACGCATGGTGTGGATCTACCAAGCCCCATCCAACCGTCACCGGGAATCTGTCGGAGGTGGGGCGGTGTGGGGCTGCAGGACCGTTGGCGCCATGGATGGCGCCATGGATGGCGCCATCGAGCCCCCAAGGACGGGTTTACGGCGTGTCCTGCAGTCCCACACCGCCCCGCCAGACCCTCAGCAATCCAGAGCCGCTTTAGCTTTGGCTTCGGCTGTTGCCTCTGCGGGTGCAGGGCGCAGCCCTGCCGAAACCCACCCTCAGGAACTGCAGGACAGCATCGAGCAGCCGGCGCGGTTGTCGGCCCACGCCGGGCGCTTGCCAACGAAGTGCTCAAGCCCCGGGCGTTCGGTATACGGGTCGCGCAGCACGTCCTGCAATTCATGCACACCGCCGAGGTCACCCTGTTCGGCGCGGTCAATCGCCTCCTGGGCAAGCCAGTTGCGCAGCACGTACAGCGGATTGGCCGCTCCCATCTTCGCCAAGCGTTCGCTGGCCGACAGCGGATCGGCCTGCAACCTTGCCGCGTAGTCCTGCAGCCAGTGCTGCAATGGTGCCTGCACCGCCTGTTGGCGCGCCTCGTCGTAGTACACCGCGTCCAGCAGCGCCGCATCCGGTGCCGCCGGATCGAGGCGCATCAGTGCGCGCCAGGCCAGGGTCATGTCCATGGCGCCCTCCTGCATCAGCTGCTGCCAGCGCTGGAAGAGCTGCAGGTCGTCATCGTCGGCCGCGGCCAGGCCCAGCTTGGCTGCGGCATCGCGGCGCGTGCAAGCCACGAAGGTGGACTGGTACGCCGCCAGGCCCGCCTGCAGCGGTGCGACATCTGCAAACAATGGCGACAACGCCTGCGCCAATCGGCCCAGGTTCCAGTACGCCACCTGCGGCTGGGTGCCGAAGCGGTAGCGACGACCCTGTGCGTCGGTGGTGTTCGGTGTCCAGTCCGGATCGAAGTCCTCGACCCAGCCATAGGGGCCGTAATCCAGTGTCAGGCCGAGCACGGACAGGTTGTCGGTGTTCATCACGCCGTGCACGAAGCCGACGCGCATCCAGTGCGCGATCGTCTCGGCAGTGCGCACCGCGACCTGCGCGAACCAGTCGCCGTACAGCGCCTCGCCCTGCCCTTGCAGTTCGGGGAAATCTCGGGCGATGCAGGTGTCCACCAGTTGTTGCAGCAGGGCAGTCTCGCCACGCGAGGCCGGTAGCTCGAACGAACCGAAACGCAGGAACGACGGCGAGACCCGGCACACGATGGCACCAGGCTCGGCACGCGGGTGGCCGTCATAGAACATGTCGCGCACCACGTCCTCGCCGGTGCCGACCAGCGACAACGCGCGCGTGGTCGGCACGCCCAGGTGGTGCATCGCTTCGCTGCACAGGAATTCGCGGATCGACGAGCGCAGCACCGCCCGCCCATCGGCGCCCCGCGAATATGGCGTGGGCCCGGCCCCCTTCAGCTGCAGCTCCCAGTGGCGGCCATCCGGCGCAACCAGCTCGCCCAGCGAAATCGCACGCCCGTCGCCGAGCTGGCCGGCCCAGTGACCAAACTGATGGCCACCGTAGTTGGCTGCCCACGGCTGCATGCCGGCGTACAGCGCATTGCCACCGAATACCTGCGCGAAACCTTCGCTCTCGACGTCAGCGGCACCGAAACCCAGCAGCGTGGCCACCTCCGGTGCCCAGGCCAGCAGCGTGGGCGCCGTCACCGGGGTCGGCATCACCGGTGACCAGGCTGCGCCCAGCACGTCGCGCCGGCGCGGGCCGGATTCGGGGTCGCCCGGCAGGGTATGCAGCAGGCGGTTGTCGAAACGGGGGCTGTCGGTATCCATGGTGCTGAAGATGGGGGCGCCGGCCGCCCGCCTCAATTGCCGCTCAGTGCCTGCAGGTGACCGCCGTGGGCCTCGGCACGCTGGTAGGCCGGGCGCTCACCGATACGCTTGAGGAAGCCGCGCAGCGCCGGCTTGTCGTCGAGGCCACCGCCACGCGCGGCAGCGGCCTGGATCGGGAAGCTCATCTGGATGTCGGCCGCACTGAAGCGCTCGCCAGCAAACCACGGGCTTTCGGCCAGGCGGCGCTCCATCCACTCCAGGTGCAGCCGCCGCTGTGGACCGATGAAGCCGCGCTCGGCCTTGTCGGCAATGCTGCGTGCGATGGGGCGCGCGAAGAACGGCATCGGCGCGTTGCGGATGCGGCCCATCACCAGGGTCAGCAGCAATGGCGGCATCGCCGAGCCTTCGGCGTAGTGCAGCCAGTAGCGGTAAGCGATGCGTTCGGCCCCGTCGGCCGGCATCGGTGACGGCGACAGCTGGCGTTGCGTGTCGTAACGGTCAGCGAGGTAGTCGAGGATCGCGCCGGACTCGGCCAGTACCAGCTCACCATCCTGCAATACCGGCGACTTGCCGAGCGGATGCACGTTGCGCAGTTCCGGCGGCGCCAGCAGCGTCTTCGGATCGCGCGGATAGCGGCGCAGTTCGTAATCCAACCCCAGCTCCTCCAGCATCCACAGCACGCGCAGCGAACGGGAGTTTTCCAGGTGGTGGACGATGCGCATGGGGGGTGATCCTTGGGGAGGCCCACATCGTACCGCGCGCAGTGCATGCCCTTTGTAGAGTCGAGCCATGCTCGACTGGCTTTGAGAACAGTCGAGCGTGGCTCGACTCTACAAAAAACGGCGGGCAATAAAAAACGCCGGAAGCTTTCGCTTCCGGCGTTCTGGCTACCCAACGGTAGCAGACGGATTAGACCGCCTGCACCTGGTCAGCCTGCATACCCTTCTGACCCTGGACGGCGATGAAGGTAACCTTCTGGCCTTCCTGCAGGGTCTTGAAGCCGGTGCCCTGGATCGCGCGGAAGTGCACGAACAGGTCCGGGCCGCTTTCCGGGGTGATGAAGCCGAAGCCCTTGGCGTCGTTGAACCACTTGACGGTGCCGGTCTGACGTTCAGACATTTTACTAACTCCTGAAACACATGTTGAAAAAAATCGCAGCCACCGGGTATCGGGGCCGAGACTGAGTTGCAGGCGTTGGTAAAGCGGATCGATGAGCGGATCGTGAGATCAACTGCACCAGGCCACGATTCACGGTGACCCTAGCAAACACAGTGGGTCGCACGATACGCGTGTTTTCTGCAAAAAGCGATAGTCCCGACGTTCATGGGAATACGTCACCCGCTAGGCGTGACAAGGGTTGGCAGCCTTTCGCGGCTAACTCCGAGTCCCCATTCAGGTTTTTCCTACCCTACACTGGGTAAATGACTGAAGCTGAAACCCCCGCTGAACACGCCTCCCCCCGCATCTGGGTGGATGCCGACGCTTGTCCCACCGTCATTCGCGACATCCTGTTCCGCGCAGCTGAACGGGTCGGGATCGAACTGACCCTGGTCGCCAACCAGTGGATCCGTACCCCGCCCTCGCGCTGGCTGCGCTCGATCCAGGTGCCGCAGGGGCTGGACGTGGCCGACAGCGCCATCGTCGAGCGGGTCGCCGCGGGCGACCTGGTGGTCACCCAGGACATCCCGCTGGCCGCGCTGGTGCTGGAGAAGAAGGCTGTCGCACTGAACCCGCGCGGCCAGTTGTACACACCGAACAACATGGCCGAGCGGCTGTCGATGCGCAATTTCATGGAGGAACTGCGCGGCGCCGGGGTCCAGACCGGTGGACCGCCGCCGCTGGGACCCCGTGACCGGCAGCTGTTCGCCGCCGAGCTGGACCGTTGGCTGGCGCGACGCCCGGCCCGCTGAGCGCCTAGCCGCCCCCGGCCGGCAGGCTCAGGCTGCGGCTGCTGCTGAACACCCGTCGTTCGCCATTCAACGGGTCATCGAAGGCCAGGGCCCGCGCCAGCAGCTGCAGCGGCGCCTCGGCGACGTTCGGCGGACGTTGCCGAAGCTGCGGGTACAGGTCGTCACCGACGATCGGCGCCCCCAGCATGGCCATGTGCACGCGCAACTGATGCTTGCGGCCGGTCTCCGGCAGCAGCCGGTAGCGCCAGATCGGCCCTTCGGCCTCGATCAGCTCGATCCGGCTGCGCGCATTGGGCTCGCCAGGCACTTCGGCCATGCGGAAGAACGGCTCGCCCGGCACCAGGCGGCTGTCCCGCTGCAACGGGAACTCCCGCCCGGGCAGCGCCGGTGCGAGGGCTTCATAGGTCTTTTCGATGCGCCGCTCACGGAACAGGCGCTGGTAGGCATCGCGCGACGCACGCTGGGTCGAGAACAGCACCAACCCGGCCGTCAGCCGATCCAGCCGGTGCAGTGGCACCAGATCGGCATTGCCGGTGCGGGCGACCAGCCGTGCCAGCAGCGTCTCGCGCACATGCCCACCCGCGGGTGTCACCGGCAGGAAATGCGGCTTGTCGGCCACCAGCAGGTGCGCATCCAGATGGACGAGGGTTTCGGTGAAGGGGATCACCGGCTCGTCGGCCACCTCGCGGAAGTACTGGATGTCCAACCCGACCTGCCAGGGCATGCCCGGCGCGAGCGCCCTGCCCTGTGCGTCCAGCACACGACCGCGCGCGAAGCGATCCTGCCATTGCGCGCGCGCGATGCGCGGGAAACGTGCACACAGGCCATCCAGCAGGGTGGCCCAGGTGCCGGGCGGCAGCTGCAACCGGCTGGGCAAGCTCATGGCGTCCACTCCGGCCACGGAAAGACCACAAGAGTGCCACCGTTGACGGCATGCAGACAGCCCAGCCACGGACACCCCCGAAGCAAACCTCTATCATTGTCGTCTTTAGTCCACGGATCCCCCATGGCTCTTACCGCCACCATCCGCAAGGCCGAACTACAGATCAGCGACATGGATCGCGGCTACTACGCGACCCACAACCTGACCCTGGCCCAGCATCCGTCCGAGACCGACGAGCGCCTGATGGTGCGCCTGCTCGCCTTCGCGCTGAACGCCGGCGACCGCCTGGAATTCGGTCGCGGCCTGAGCACCGATGACGAGCCCGATCTGTGGGAGCACGACTACACCGGCGACATCCTGCAGTGGATCGACCTGGGCCATCCGGACGAATCGCGCATCCGCAAGGCCTGCAACCGCAGCCGCCAGGTGCAGGTGGTCAACTACGGCGGCAACGCCTCGGAGATCTGGTGGGGCAAGCAGGGCAAGGGCCTGGCGCGCTTCGACAATCTCTCGGTGGTCGATCTGGACGGCGAATTCGTCGAGCGCTGGGGCCAGCAGATCCAGCGTGCCATGCGCTGGAGCGTGCTGATCCAGGACGGCGAGGTGCAGCTGCTCAACGACCAGATCCAGCTCGACGTGATCCCGAACTGGCGCAAGCGCGCCAAGGCATGAGCACCATCCGTTGCGATGTGGTGGTCATTGGTGCCGGCGCGGCCGGGCTGATGACCGCGATCACCGCCGGCCAGCGTGGCCGCCAGGTGCAGGTGATCGACCATGCCAACAAGGTCGGCAAGAAGATCCTGATGTCCGGCGGTGGCCGCTGCAATTTCACCAACACCGGCACCACCCCGGCCAACTTCCTGTCGGCCAACCCGCACTTCTGCAAGTCGGCGCTGGCCCGCTACACGCCCTGGCACTTCATCGAGCTGGTGCACAAGCACGGCATCGCCTATCACGAAAAGGAACTGGGGCAGCTGTTCTGCGATGTCTCGTCCAAGCAGATCGTGAAGATGCTGGTGGACGAATGCCAGGCGGCGGGCGTGCAGATCCGTACCGACTGCAGCGTGCAGCGCATCGAGCACGGCAGCGATGGCTTCCGCGTGCACACCACGCAGGGCCTGTTCCATTGCGCCTCGCTGGTGGTTGCCAGCGGTGGCCTGTCGATTCCCAGCATGGGGGCCAGCGGCTTTGGCTATGAAGTGGCCCGCCAGTTCGGCCACCAGGTGCTGCCGACCCGCGCCGGCCTGGTGCCGCTGACCCTCAGCGGCAAGCACCAGGAGCGGCTGGCCGACCTCAGCGGCGTCGCACTGCCGATCGAGGCGCGCTGCAACGGAAAGAGTTTCCAGAACTTCATGCTGCTGACCCACCGTGGCGTGAGCGGCCCGGCCATCCTGCAGATCTCTTCGTTCTGGCAGCCCGGCGATGCGCTGGAGCTGGACCTGCTGCCGGGCCAGGATGCGGGCGAGTGGCTGCGCCAGATGAAGCGCGACCGCCCCGCCGCCGAGCTGCGCACGGTGCTGGGCGAGGTACTGCCGAAGCGGCTGGCGCAGCGCCTGTGCGAGCACTGGCTGCCCGACCGCCCGGTGCGCCAGCTGGACGAGCCGGTGCTGCGCCAGGCCGCGCAGCTGCTGGGCGCATTCCCGCTGGTGGCCAGCGGCACCGAAGGCTACCGCACCGCCGAGGTCACCCTGGGCGGCGTGGACACCGCCGAAGTGTCATCCTCGACGATGGAATCCAAGCGCGTGCCCGGCCTGCACTTCGTTGGCGAGGTGCTGGACGTGACCGGCTGGCTGGGCGGCTACAACTTCCAATGGGCCTGGGCCAGCGGCCACGCAGCGGGCGGCGTGGTGTGAACCACTTCGCCGTTCGACGCGCGCAAGGGGTGCGCGCATGGACGGTTCGCCGCGCATCGTGTATCTAGATTCGCAGATTGGGGAGCAGTGCATGCAGAACGCGAACGACATCACCATCCGCCTGCTGATCGTCGATGACAGCGGCGAGAATGCCGAAGCCATCGTCAGCACCCTGCGCAACAGCGGCATCGCGGTACGCCCGTGGCGCCCGCAGGACGCGGCCGAGCTGGCCCAGGTGCTGACCAGCCAGGCCATCGACCTGGTGCTGGCCTCGCCTTCGCAGGGCATCCCGCTGCAGCTGGCGGCCCAGCACATCGCCGCCAGCGGCAAGGACATCCCGCTGGTGCTGCTGGCTGAGCGCATCGACGAGGATGAACTGGTGCAGGCCAGCAGCCATGGCATCCGCGCCCTCGCCCTGCGCCAGCGCCCCGAGCACCTGCTCGCCGTGGTCCGCGACCAGTGGGTGGACCTGCAGGCGCGTCGCGGCCTGCGCCGGATCGAGGCGCAGATGCGCGAGACCGAGCGCCGCTGCGACGCGCTGATCGCCTCCTCGCGCGACCCCATCGCCTACGTGCATGAAGGCATGCACATCCGCGCCAACGACGCCTACCTGGAGATGTTCGGCTACGAGCATTTCGACGACATCGAAGGCATTTCGCTGCTGGACATGGTCGCCGCCCAGCACGTGGAGGGCTTCAAGCAGCTGCTGAAGGGCCTCAGCCGTGGCGAGGCGCCGCCGCCGCAGTACCAGCTCGACGCGCGCCACGAGGACGGCAGTGCGTTCCCGGCGACGATGGAGTTTGCCGCTGCCACCTACGAAGGCGAGTCCTGCCTGCAGGTGGTGCTCCGCCGCCGCATGGAGTTCGACCCCGAGCTGGCACGCGAGGTCGAGGACCTGCGCCAACGCGACCAGGTCACCGGCCTGCTCAATCGCCCGACCTTCATGCTGCAGCTGGAAAGCGCGGTGGCCCAGGCCGGGCGCAGCGAGGGCCAGTTCGGCCTGCTGCTGATCGAGCCGGACCACTACGCGCGCCTGCTGCCGGACATCGGCCTGGCGTCGGCTGACACCCTGATCGGCGCCCTTGCTGGCCTGCTGGCCGAGGTGGTCGGCGAGGACGCACAGCTGGCCCGCTTCGGCGAGCACAATTTCGCCGTGCTGCAGGCCGGGCCCTACGCACAGACCGTGGCGCTGGCCGAGCGCATCCGCGAAGCCTACGCCGCGCACGTCTTCAGCATCGGCGCACGCTCGGCCACGGTGACGGTCAGCATCGGTGGCGTGCAGGTGGGCGAGAAGATCGCCAGCATCGGCCAGGTGCTGGCGCGCGCCAGCGAGTGCACCCAGGCCGCCGCGGAGCTGGGCAACACCTGCCGCATCTTCGACCCGGCTGCCGCCGACCGCGTCGAGGAAGAACGTGTGCAGCGCTGGGTTGCGCGCATCCGCGAGGCACTGGCCGGCGACGGCTTCCAGCTGCACTACCAGCCGGTGCTGAACCTGCAGGGCGAGCCGCTGGAGCTGTACGAGGCCTACCTGCGCCTGGAGAACAATGGCGAGCTGCTGAGCCCGACCGCGTTCCTGGGCATCGCCGAGGAACACGGCCTGCTGGCCGACATCAACCGCTGGGTGGTCTCGCAGGCCATCGCAGTGCTCGGCCAGCGCGCACGCGAAGGCAACGCCACCCAGGTGCTGGTGAAGGTGACGCCGGAATCGTTCGACGACCCACAGATGATCGCCACGCTGCGCCGCGAGCTGCAGGCGCAGGGCGTGCCCGGCGAACGGCTATGGCTGCATGCGCCGGAAGCGAAGGTATTCACCCACCTGCGCAGTGCACAGCAGTTCCTTGCCGAAGTGGCTCCGCTGGGCTGCCGCATCGGCCTGGAGCAATTCGGTTCGGGGCTGGATTCGTTCCAGCTGCTGGCCCACTTCCAGCCGCAGTTCCTCAAGCTGGACCGCGGTTTCACCAGCGATCTGGCGGCCACGCGCGAGAACATCGACCGTATCAGCCAGATCACCGCACGCGCGCAGGAAGCCGGCATCCGCACCATTGCCGAGTTCGTCAGCGATGCCAATTCAATGACGCTGCTGTTCAGTGCCGGCGTGGATTACGTGCAGGGCGACTTCGTCGGCCCCGCGCTGCCGGAGATGAGCTTCGAGTTCGGGTGACCGAAGGTAGTGCCGGCCAGCGGCCGGCGCTACCCAGCAAGCAAAAGGCCGGCATTCGCCGGCCTTTTCGTTGATCAGGTCATGTCGACCAGATGGTCGATCTTCACATCAGGATTGACGTCGGCCTCGTAGTCCACGCCTTCCACGCCAAAGCCGAACAGGCGCAGGAAGTCAGCCTTGTAGCCGGCCAGATCGCTGATCTCGTACAGGTTCTCGTTGGTGACCTGCGGCCACAGCGCCACCACCTTGCCCTGCACGTCCGCAGCCATTTCCTTGTAGTCGGCACGCAGGCGGCCTTCCTCGTCGACCAGCGCGACGGTATGGCCCTCGCCGTCAACCAGATCATGACGCAGGCGATCGACCGCCACGCCCTCGGCCTTGCCGCCGTAGAGGATGTCGTACAGCACGTCGAGCTGTTCAATGCAGCCTTCGTGGGTACCCTTTTCCTTCATCACCTTGAACAGCAGCGACAGGTACAGCGGCATGGTCGGAATGGCCGAGCTGGCCTGGGTCACCACCGCCTTCAGCACCGATACGCGTGCGTCGCCACCGATCCTGGCCAGCTTCTCGCGCAGGCCCAGCACCTTGGTGTCCAGGTCCTTCTTGGCGGCACCGATCGAGCCATTCCAGTAGATCGCCTGGGTGATCTCTTCGCCCACGTAGGTGAAGGCAGTGGTGGTACAGCCGTTGGCCAGCACGCCGGCATCGGCCAGCGCATCGATCCACATCTGCCAGTCCTCGCCACCCATCACCGCGACGGTGCCGGCGATTTCTTCCGGGGTCGCCGGCTGCAGGTGGGTCTCGGTCAGTACTTCCTTGTCGGTATCCAGGCCACGCAGGGTGATCGGCTCGCCGATCGGCTTCAGCGTGGAGCTGATGATCTCGCCGGTCTTCGGGTGCTTGCGGCGCGGCGCAGCCAGGCTGTAGACCACCTGGTCGACTTGGCCGAGATCGGCCTTGATCATTTCGATGGTCTTCGCCTTCACTTCATCGGAGAAGGCATCGCCGTTGATGCTCTTGGCGTACAGGCCGGCTTCCTCGGCGTACTTGTGGAACGCAGCCGAGTTGTACCAACCCGCAGTACCCGGCTTGGTCTCGCTGCCGGGGCGTTCGAAGAATATGCCGAGGGTAGCGGCGCCGCTGCCGAAGGCGGCAGTGATGCGCGCAGCCAGGCCATAGCCGGTGGAGGCGCCGATCACCAGCACGCGCTTCGGGCCGTTCTGGATCGGCGGGCGCGCGCGGATGTAGTCGATCTGCTGCTTGACTGCGGCCTCGCAGCCGGTCGGGTGGGTGGTGACGCAGATGAAGCCGCGGACGCGCGGTTTGATGACCATGGATACCTCGGGTTGGCAGATGCGGCGCACGGGGCGCTCAGCAGGAATACGGGTGCGCGCCTGCGCGCGCGAACCGCAGGATCGTAGTGCGCGGGGCACGAATGCACAACCGACGGCGGCGTAGGGTGGGGTTTGTTCTGCAGGGTTGCACCCTGCACCCGCTGGAAGCCAGAGCAACGTCAACGTCAAAAGCTGGGTTCCTGTGGGTTGGCGGGGTGGGTCCGGTTGCGGGGGCCGCTGCAAGTACGTCCATGTAAGCTCGGTCGCCGCATCCATGCGGCTCACGCCCCCGCAACCGGACCCACCCCGCCTTCGACAGTTTCCCGCGATCTGTCGGAACGGCAGTCTGCTTTGGTGGGTGTCGACCTTGGTCGACACAGTAGATCCACGCCATGCGTGGATGACTCATTCGATATCTGACAGATGTGTCGACCAAGGTCGACACCTACCAACAGCCGCAGGAATCTGTCGGAGGTGGGGCGGTGTCGGAGTGCGGGGTGTCAGCCGCATGGATGCGGCTGCCAAGCCTACAGGGACGTACTTGCGGCGTCCCCGCACTCCGACACCGCCCCGCCACCCCACGGAATGCACGCTGCTGCTGTTGCTGTTGCCGGCCAGCGGCCGGCACTACCGCAGGTGCAGGGCTGCAAGCCATGCCAACAAAAAACCCCGCTTGCGCGGGGTTCTCTGTGTGTTGCGTGCAGCGCGAACGCTTACGGGCGGCGGGCCAGGGCCTCGACGTCCTTGGCCTTCGGCAGCAGGTCCTGCTTGCTGACGCGCAGGAAACCGATCGTCAGCATCGGCACCGCCACCAGGATCGAGGACAGCACCACGATCACTGCACCGATCATGTGCGTCTCGGCCAGGCCTTCCATCGAGCTGCCGCCGTACATGTACAGGGCAAGTGCCGACAGGAAGAACATCACCGCGGTGATCACCGTACGCGACAGCGTCTGGTTGATCGAACGGTTCAGCACCTCCATCGAGTCCACGCGCAGGCTGCGGAAGTTCTCGCGGACGCGGTCGAAGACCACGATCAGATCGTTGATCGCAAAGCCCATCACCGACAGCAGGCCGGCCAGCACGGTCAGGTCGAACTCACGGCCCAGCAGGGACACGTAAGCCACCGTCACGATCAGGTCGAACATCGCCACGATGCTGGCGGTGACCGCGAACTTCCATTCGAAGCGCACCGCGATGTAGATCAGGAAGCCGGCCAGCATGAAGATGGTGGCGTACAGGCCATTCATCGCCAGGTCCTTGCCGATCTGCGGACCCACGAACTCGTTGCGGAGCACGGTGGCCTGGTTGTCGGCGGTGGACAGTGCCTTCACCACGGCGGCGGCGGTGGCCTTGTCTTCGTGCGCGGCGTCGCCGGTACCGGCAGCGTGCTCACCATGCGGGGCCAGGCGGATCAGCAGGTCGGTGTTGCCACCGACGCTCTGCACCTGGGCACCCTCAAAGCCGCTCTGCTCGAGCTTGGTTCGGACCTGCTCGACGTCCACGGCCTTGTCGAAGCGGGCTTCGATCAGGGTGCCGCCGGTGAAGTCCAGGGCGTAGTTGAAGCCCTTGACGCCGATGATGGCGACCGAGGCCAGGAACACGATGACCGTGACGACCATCGCGACATGGCGCCAGCGCATGAAGTCGATCTTGGTGTCGTTCGGGAGGATGTGCAGCGGAAACAGTTTCATGTGCGTGTCGTCCCGTCAGATGGCCACGTTCTGGAGCTTCTTGCGGCGGCCGTAGATCAGCGTCGCCAGCGCACGCGACACGGTGATCGCGGTGAACATGGAGGCGAAAATACCGATGATCATGGTCAGCGCGAAGCCCTTCAGCGGACCGGTACCGAATGCGAACAGCGCCACACCGACGATCAGGCCGGTCAGGTTGGCGTCGAGGATGGTGCCCGAGGCACGCTCGTAACCGGTCACGATCGCGGTCTTGCCCGGCACGCCGGCACGCAGCTCTTCACGGATACGCTCGTTGATCAGCACGTTGGCGTCCACCGACAGGCCGACCGACAACGCCAGGCCGGCGAAGCCCGGCAGGGTCATGGTCGCGCCGAACAGCGACATCACCGCCACCACGATCAGCAGGTTGAACAGCATCGCGATCGAGGTGATCACACCGAACATGCGGTAGTACACGCTGAAGAACACCAGGGTGAACAGGAACGCGAACACCACCGCGCGCATACCGTTCTTGACGTTCTCGGCACCCAGGCTCGGGCCGACCACACGCTCTTCGACGAAGTCCATCGGCGCGGCCAGCGAGCCGGACTTGAGCAGCTTGGCCAGGTCTTCGGCTTCCTTCTTCTGCAGACCGGTGGTCTGGAAGTTCTTGCCGAACACGCCGTTGATGTTGGCCACCGAGATCACTTCCTCGTTGACCTTGAAGCCACGCACTTCCTGGCCGTCGACGACGGTCACGGTCGGCACGCGCTCGGTGTAGACCACCGCCATCGGCTTGTTCACGTTGGCGCTGGTGAAGTCGAACATGCGCTGGCCACCGACGTTGTTCAGCGTCACGCTGACGGCCGGGGAGCCACTGTTCGAATCGGTCACGGCCTGCGCGCCGACCATCTGGTCACCGGTGACGATCACGCGCTTGTTCAGCAGGATCGGACCACCGCCGTCACGACGCTGGTAGACCTTCGCTTCCGGCGGGATGCGGCCGGCAGTGATGGCGTCCTGTGCGTTGCCTTCAACCACCGCACGGTATTCCAGGGTGGCGGTGGCGCCGATCATGCGCTTGGCTTCGGCAGTGTCCTGCACGCCCGGCAGCTGCACGACCACGCGGTCGGCACCCTGGCGCTGGATGATCGGCTCGGCCACGCCGAGCTGGTTCACGCGGTTGCGCAGGGTGTTGATGTTCTGCTCGATGGCGCCATTGGAGATCTGGGCGATCTCGGTATCCGGCACAGTCACCGTGATGCGGTTGCCGCTGACGTCGTAGCCGAGGGTCGGCTGCGCCTTGACCAGGGCGGTACGGGCACGCTGCGCGGCGTCATCGCCGGCGGACGGGCTCAGGTTGGCCACGATGCTGTTGTCAGCGCGGCGTTCCACCGACTGGTAGGCGATGCGCGCGTCACGCAGGGTGCTGCGCACGTCTTCGGTGTAGGCATCCAGGCGCTTGTCGAGAGCGGCCTTCTGGTCGACCTGCAGCACGAAGTGCACACCACCCTGCAGGTCCAGGCCCAGCACCATCGGGCGACCGCCCAGCTTGGCCAGCCAGTCCGGCACGGTCGAGGCCAGGTTCAGGGCCACGGTGTACTTCTCGCCGATGGTGTCACGCAGGGCGTCGCTGGCAGCGGACTGCGCCTTCAGGTCCGGCAGGCGGACGATCAGGCTCTCCCCTTCCTTCTCGACACCGATGGTGGTGACACCGGCCGTCTTCAGGTCGGCCAGCACACGGTCGCGCAGCGCATCGTCGATCTGGCCGCCACGGTTGGCGGTGATCTGGAGGGCCGGGTCCTTCTGGTAGATGTTGGGCAGCGCGTACAGCGCACTGAGCGCCAGTACGATCAGGATGACGACGTACTTCCAGCGTGGAAATTCGAGCATTGCTTGGGTCCCGCGCGGCGCCATCCCCGGCGCCGCGGTTGTGCTTCGGAAAGGGAGTGGCTTACTTGGCCGAATCCAGGGTGCCGGTCGGCAGCACGCTGCCGACAGCGCCCTTCTGCACGCGGATGCGCACGTTCTCGGCCACTTCGATGGTGATGAAGTTGTCGCCGATGTCGGTGACCTTGCCGGCGATGCCACCGTTGGTCAGCACTTCGTCGCCACGCTTGATCTTCTCCAGCATGGACTTGTGCTCCTTCTGCCGCTTCATCTGCGGGCGGATCATCAGGAAGTACATGATGGCGATCAGGATGATCGGGAACAGCAGCGTGGTCAGGCCCATGCCCTGCGGTTGGCCGCCGGCGGCCTGGGCGTGGGCGGCGGGAATCAGGAAGGCAAGCAGGTTCATCGTTGGTCCTTTGGTTGGGCGGCGCTCCGGCCCTTTCACGGGCACGGGGTGTCGACCGCGGATCTGGGTCAGCCTTGAAGTATGCCACGGCCCCGGGCGTTCGTCCTTGGGCCGTTTGGCAGGGGGCACTCGGGTTACAGGGGGGGAGCTACCGCCCCGCGTGCCGCGTAGAAAGACTCACGGAAGGCCAGGAAGGTTCCCGCCTCGATCGCCGCACGGATGTCGGCCATGAGCTTTTCGTAATAGAACAGGTTGTGCAGGGTGCCCAGCATCGGCGCCAGCATCTCGTTGCAGCGGTCCAGGTGGCGCAGGTAGGACCGGGTATAGCCGCCGGTGCAGGCCACGCAGCCGCAGCCCGGCTCGATCGGGTCCATGTCGCGCGCGTACTGGGAATTACGGATGCGAACGGTGCCGAACGAGGTGAAATAGTGGCCGTTGCGGGCGTTGCGGGTGGGCATCACGCAGTCGAACATGTCCACGCCACGTGCGACGCCCTCGACCAGATCCTCCGGCCGGCCCACACCCATCAGGTAGCGCGGGCGGTCGCCCGGCAGTTCCGGGTCCAGGTGATCGAGCATGGCGTTGCGCTCGTGCTCCGGCTCGCCCACGGCCAGGCCGCCGATGGCGTAGCCGTCGAAGCCGATCGCCTGCAGGGCCTCGGCCGAGCGGCTGCGCAGGTCGGTATGCACGCCGCCCTGGACGATGCCGAACAGGGCCGCGTCGTTGCCCAGCTCGTCATGCGCGTTGCGGCTGCGCTGGGCCCAGCGCAGGCTCAGCTCCATCGAACGGCGGGCGACATCCTCGGTGGCCGGGTACGGGGTGCACTCGTCGAAGATCATCACCACGTCCGAATCGAGCACCTTCTGGATCTTCATGCTCTCTTCCGGGCCCAGGAACACACGGGCGCCGTCGGTCGGCGAGGCGAAGGTCACGCCCTGCTCGGTGATCTTGCGGCGGTGGGCCAGCGAGAACACCTGGAAACCACCCGAATCGGTCAGGATCGGGCCATCCCAACGGCAGAAGCCGTGCAGGCCGCCGTGGTCGGCGATGATGTCCAGGCCCGGCCGCAGGTAGAGGTGGAAGGTGTTGCCGAGGATGATCTCGGCGCCCAGCGCACGCACCTGGTCCGGCAGGATGCCCTTGACCGAGCCATAGGTTCCCACCGGCATGAAGGCCGGCGTTTCCACCGTGCCACGCGGGAAGGTCAGGCGGCCACGGCGGGCACGGCCGTCGCGGGTCTTGAGCTGGAACTGCAGTCGGGACATGGAGCGGTCATTCAGGCAAATAGTCGCCCATTGTCTCCCAAAACCGGGGCGACCGCCCATTCAGGCCTGAACGACACGGCAGTGGAGCCACGCCATGCGTGGCTTTCCTCCCCTCCAGGTTCCGGCAAGTGCGCACCAACGGTGCGCACCCACCAGGCTGGCGGTGCGCACCCACCAGGAGCAAGCAGAGGTCAGCGCCCTACCCCGCCTGCGGGAACAGCAGCATCGCGTCGCCGTAGCTGAAGAAGCGGTAGCGCTGTTCGATCGCGTGCTGGTAGGCCTCGAATACCCGTTCTTTGCCGGCGAACGCGGAAATCATCATCAGCAGGGTGCTTTCCGGCAGGTGGAAGTTGGTCACCATCGCGTCCACGCTGCGGATGCGGTAGCCCGGGGTGATGAAGATCTGCGTCTCGCCGGCGAACGGCAGCAGCTCACCATCGCGCATCGCGCTTTCCAGCGCGCGCACCACGGTGGTGCCGACGCCGATCACCCGGCCGCCGGCGGCGCGCGTGCGCCGCACCTGCTGCACCAGTTCGGCACCGACGTTCAGCCACTCGCGGTGCATCACGTGGTCCTTCAGGTCATCGGCACGCACCGGCTGGAAGGTGCCCGCACCCACGTGCAGGGTGACGTGGCCGAAGTCCACGCCCTTTTCCTTCAGCGCGGCCAGCAACGGTTCGTCGAAATGCAGGCCTGCGGTCGGCGCAGCCACCGCGCCCACTTCGCGCGCGAACACGGTCTGGTAGCGCTCACGGTCGTCCATGCCCGGCTCGCGCTGGATGTAGGGCGGCAGCGGCAGGCGGCCGGCATGCAGCAGCCACTGCTCCAGCGACTCGGGCACATGGAACTGCAGCACGTAGAACTCGCCATCGCGGCCCAGCACCTCGGCTTCGCCACCGGCATCCAGCGCGATGCGGCTGCCAGTCTTCGGTGACTTGCTGGCGCCGACCTGCGCGCGCGCCTGCTGGGCGCCGAGCAGGCGCTCGATCAGGATCTCCACGCGGCCGCCACTGGCCTTCTGCCCGAACAGGCGCGCCGGGATCACCCGGGTGTCGTTGAACACCAGCAGGTCGCCCGGCTGCAGCAGCGACGGCAGGTCACGTACCTGCAGATCGGTGAACGCGGCGGGGGCTTGCGGCACCAGCAGCAGGCGGCTGGCGGAACGCTCGGCCAGGGGCGCCTGCGCGATCAGTTCGGCCGGCAGGTCGTAGTTGAAATCGGACTTCTTCAAGGCAGTGGGCGGCAACAGGTCGACAATGGCGCGCATTGTACGTCCAGCGTCTGCGAGCCGGCGTGCTTCGCGGCGAACGTCGCGCAAAATGCTGCTATGCAGCAGGTTTCTGCGGGGTTATCGCGCAAAAAAACAAGTGCTAGCATCGAGTCGGAAGTCCGCTGCACGAGCCTGCCCCCAAGCGCGCGTGATGACGCGCGTTTTGCTTTTGAAGGCCCGTGCGACCCATCGTTTCAGGAGATCTGCAATGAGCTTCATCGAACGCCTCGCCCCCCTGCGCAACCAGCCCGGCACCCGCCTCACCACCGGCCTGGACGACGCCACCCTGACCGCCCTGTCCGGCCGCCACCCGCAGCTGATCGCCGCAGTGGATGCCGCCGCCGAGGAATTCGCGCGCGTACAGGCCGACCTGGGGCCGCTGCTGGCGCAGGACGAACAGGAGCAGATCGACGCGATGCAGGACGGCTTCGTCAATTTCTATGCCGATGATGCAGTGACCCCGTACGTGGCGCTGGCCGCGCGCGGCCCGTGGGTGGTCACCCTGAAGGGTGCGGTGCTGTACGACGCCGGCGGCTACGGCATGCTCGGCTTCGGGCACACCCCGGATGCCGTGCTGGAGGCGATGGCGCGCCCGCAGGTGATGGCCAACATCATGACCCCCAGCCTGTCGCAGCAGCGCTTCGTCACCGCCCTGCGCGCCGAGATTGGCCACCGCCGTGGCGGCTGCCCGTTCGCCCGCTTCATGTGCCTGAATTCCGGCTCCGAGGCGGTTGGCCTGGCCGCCCGCATCGCCGATGTCAACGCCAAGCTGCAGACCGACCCGGGCGCCCGCCACGCCGGCGCCACGATCAAGCGCGTGGTGGTCAAGGGCAGCTTCCATGGCCGTACCGACCGCCCTGCCCTGTATTCCGATTCCAGCCGCAAGAGCTACATGCAGCACCTGGCCAGCTACCGCGGCGAGGATTCGGTGATCACCGTGGCGCCGTACGATGAGGCCGGCCTGCGCAAGGTGTTCGAGGACGCCGCACGCAACCAGTGGTTCATCGAGGCGGTGTTCCTGGAACCGGTAATGGGCGAAGGCGACCCGGGCCGTTCGGTGCCGCCGGCGTTCTATGCCGTGGCCCGTGAGCTGACCCGTGCGCACGGCAGCCTGCTGCTGCTGGACTCGATCCAGGCTGGCCTGCGCGCGCATGGCGTGCTGTCGGTGGTCGATTACCCGGGCTTCGAAGGCCTGGATCCGCCGGACATGGAGACCTACTCCAAGGCGCTCAACGCCGCGCAGTACCCGCTGTCGGTGCTGGCGGTGACCGAGCATGCCGCGCAGCTGTACCGCAAGGGCATCTACGGCAACACCATGACCAGCAACCCGCGCGCGCTGGACGTGGCCTGTGCCACCCTGGCGCAGCTGACCCCGCAGGTGCGTGCCAACATCGCCGAACGCGGTGCCGAGGCCGTGCGCAAGCTGGAACAGCTCAAGAGCGAGCTGGGCGGCCTGATCACCAAGGTGCAGGGCACCGGCCTGCTGTTCTCCTGCGAGCTGGCCCCGCAGTTCAAGTGCTACGGTGCCAATTCCACCGAGGAATGGCTGCGCCAGCACGGCATCAACGTGATCCACGGCGGCGAGAATTCGCTGCGCTTCACCCCGCACTTCGGCATGGACAGCGACGAGCTGGACCTGCTGGTCGGCATGGTGGGCCGTGCCCTGCGAGAAGGCCCGCGCCGCGAGCAGGCTGCGGCGGCGTAAGCCTGCTTGGCCTTTGTAGAGTCGAGCCAAGCTCGACTCGGCCTTTGCCGCGATCTGAACGAAGAGCAGCCGAGCATGGCTCGGCTCTACAGAAGGGCTCATAATCCAAGGACACCCCGTCCCCGACCGCCCCTGCGGTTGGCGACGGGGCGTTTTCGTTTCCGGCCAAGAGACAGGAAGATCCATGAAATCGATCTGTGTGTACTGTGGTTCCAACGCTGGCAGCAAGCCGGCCTACACCGAACGCGCCATTGCCTTGGGTGATCGCATCGCCCGTGACGGCCTGCGCCTGGTGTATGGCGGTGGCAACGTCGGCCTGATGGGAACCGTGGCCAATGCCGTGCTCGCCGCCGGCGGCGAAGTGACCGGGGTGATCCCGCGCCAGCTGGCCGACTGGGAAGTGGCCCACCGTGGCCTGACCGAACTGGAGATCGTCGGTTCGATGCATGAGCGCAAGTCGCGCATGTTCGACCTCGCCGATGGCTTCGTCGCCCTGCCCGGCGGCTTCGGCACCATGGAAGAGATCTTCGAGATGCTGACCTGGCGCCAGCTCGGCATCGGCAACAAGCCGTGCGCCTTCCTTGATGTGGAAGGCTTCTACGCCCCGCTGATCGGCATGATCGATCGGATGGTGGAAGAGCGCTTCCTGCATCCGGACCAGCGCCAGGACCTGTGGTACGGCTCGGACATCGAGGAAATGCTGGAGTGGATGCAGAACTACCAGCCGGCCCAGGCCTCGAAGTGGATCGACGAGAAGCGTCGCTCCGCCCTGCGCTGAGGCGCCCCGGCGCGGTGGCTCAGGCCACCGCGCGCTCCCACGGTGCCGGGCGGCCCAGCAGGTAGCCCTGGCCGTAGTCGCAACCGAGTTCGCGCAGCGTCTGCCGCTGCGCCTCGGTCTCGATGCCTTCGCCGATGGTTTCAATGCCCAGGGTGCGGGCCAGTGACAGCACGCCTTCGACCAGCGCGCGCGTGCTCTGCACTTCCGGCCCATGCAGGCCGGCGATGAAACTCTGGTCGATCTTCAACGTGCTGATCGGGAAACGGTGCAGGTACGACAGCGCCGAGAAACCGGTACCGAAATCGTCCAGCTGCACCTGGATGCCACGCTCGCGCAGGCCCTGCAGGATGCGCAGCGTATGCGGGCCATCGTCCAGCAGCGCCACCTCGGTAATCTCCAGGCGCAGCCGGCGCGGATCGGCGCCGCATGCATCGAGCAGACCGAACAGGCGGCCACTGAACTCGGCCGAACGGAAATGGCGTGGCGATACGTTCACCGAGACATAGCCGTGGCCGCCTTCGGCCAGTCCCGCGATGACCTGTTCGTAGATCAGCCAGTCGACCTGTTCGATCAGGCCGCTTTCCTCGCCCAGCTCCAGGAACGCCCCGGGCAGCAGCAGGCCACGGCGCTCGTGCTGCCAGCGCAGCAAGGCCTCATGCCCCACCACCTCGCCATCGGACAGGCGCACGATCGGCTGGTAGAACGGGACGAAGTCGCGGTTGTTGATCGCACGGCGCAGGTCGGCTTCCAGATCGAGGCTGCGCATGGCCTGCTCGCGCATGTCCTCGTCGAAGATCGCGCAGCGGTCATGGCCCTGCGCCTTGGCCCGGTACATCGCCGCGTCGGCGTCACGCAGCAGCTCCTCGCCGGTGCGGTAGCGCGGGTTCCACAAGGCGATGCCCAGGCTGCCGGAAGGGAACAGCTCGCGCCCGGCGATCCACATCGATTCCTGCAATGCCAGCAACAGCCGCTGGCCGAAATCCAGCGCCTGTGCCAGCCCCTGCGGACACTGCAGCAGCACCGCGAACTCGTCGCCGCCCAGCCGCGCCACCACATCCTCGGTGCCCGCCATCGATACGATGCGCTTGGCCACCTCCACCAGCATGCGGTCACCGGCGGCGTGGCCGATGCTGTCGTTGACCAGCTTGAAGCGGTCCAGATCGAGGAACAGCACGGCGAATACCGGCCCACCCTCGCGTTTGGCCAATGCCAGCGCATCCTGCAGGCGATCGAGCAGGTGCAGGCGGTTGGGCAGTCCGGTCAGCGCATCGTGCATGGCCTGATGGGTCAGGCGCTGCTCGGCGCGCAGGCGCTCGCCGATCTGCCCGAGCAGCTTTTCGTTGACCTCGGCCAGCTCGCGGGTGCGTTCCTCCACGCGCTTTTCCAGCTCTGCATGCGCCGAACGCAGCTGCGTCTGGTCGCGCTGGCGCGCCAGCCCGGTTCCGATGTTCTGTGCAACGAAGGTCAGCAGGCGCTGATCGTGCACGCTGAACGTGCTGTTCTCGCTGTAGCTCTGCACCACGATCGCGCCGACCACCTCGTCGTCGCGCAGCAGCGGCACGCCCAGCCAGCAATGCGACCGTGCGCCCGATTCGCGCACCTCGCCGCTGGCCAGCAGTGCGTCGATCTGTTGCCGCGAAGCCAGCAACGGGCGCCGGTTGCGCACGACATACTCGGTCAGGCCGCGGCTGAACGGGCGTGGCGCGCGGCTGGCGTTGTGTTCGTCCACCGAGTAGACGAAGTCCAGGCCGTTGCCGGCCCCGTTCACCAGCGCGATATAGAAATTGCGCGCGTCAAGCAGGCGCCCGACCACACCATGCACCTGCCCGTAGAACTGGGCCAGGCTGTCGGCCGACATCGCCATCTCGGCGATGTTGTACAGCGCGGTCTGCAGCTGCTCGGCGCGGCGGCGCTCGGCCACTTCATCCTGCAGGCTGCGATTGGCGCGCTGCAGCTCCAGCGTGCGCCGCTCCACCTGTTGTTCCAGCCGGACCTGCGCCTGGCGCCGGTCCATCGCGGTCTGCACATGCTGCGCGACAAAGCCCAGCAGCGCCCGCTCGGCCTCGCCATAGCGGGCCGCCAGCTCATAGCTCTGCACCACGATGGCGCCGCAGACCCGGCCATCGCGCAGCATCGGCACGCCGAGCCAGTCCAGGCTCTCCGGGCCACGCTGCGGGTCGTGCTCCTGCTCGACCACGCGCGCCAGCAGCTCGCGCGAGGGGCCACTGAGCGGCTTGCCGTGGCGCAGCAACGCCACGGTCAGGCTGCGCGGCATCTCGCCGGCATCATGGCTCTGCGACGGATCGGCGACGAAGTCGTCGACCTGGTCGGCGAAATACAGGAAGCGGATCTGGTCGCGGGCATCGTCGTATTCGACGATGTAGCAGTTTTCCGCGTACATCAGCGTGCCAAGCACGCCGTGCACGTGGCGCAGCATCTCCGACATCTCCAGGTCGGCGCCGGCCAGATCGGCGATCTGGAACAGCGCCTGCTGCAGCCGTTCAGCCTCTTCCAGCGCCTTGATCTGCCCGGCCTGGCGACCGCGCTGCAGCGCCAGCTCCATGGCCTGCCGGGCCAGCCCCCACCACGCCGCGGAAGGCACGGCACCTTCCACCGACAACTGCAGGCGGGCACCGTCGTATTCCCAGCCATGGCAACCGTCGCCGGCGCCCGGCGCAGCGACCGCCCCAGCCACCACGACAGCCGGCCAGCCGCCCTGGCCGCGGCCCAGCTGCGGGTCGTCCCAGCCAACGCGGACCACGGCGGATTCCGGCAGCAGCGCATGCAATGCGCGCACCAGCGCCGTGCTCAGCACGGCCTCGTGTGGTGGCTCTTCCGCCGGTTCAACGTGCGTGGACAAATGTCAATCTCTTGGCGCCGTCTGTGCGTCGCCTCCCCTGAGCCGCCGAGCATAGCGCGCCACCCGGGGGGCAATGGAAGCCCGTAAACCCCGAATCGTGCGCCCGTACGTTTTTCCTGCTGTCCGTAGCCGCTTCCACGCCATGAACCTCGCCCTGCCCGCCCCCGTCACCGGCTATGCGCCACCGCCTGCAGGCCTTACCCTGTACGCCGTGGAAGCCAGCGCACTGCCAACCGATGAAGCCTTGATGCTGGCCTGGGCCGGTGGCGACCTGCGCGCGTTCGAAAGCCTGTATGCGCGCCATCGCAAGCGCCTGTTCGGCTTCCTGCTGCGGCAACTGCGCGACAACGCGCTGGCCGAGGAGATCTTCCAGGATGTCTGGCAACGGGTGATCAGCGCCCGCGCGGGCTGGCAGCCTGAAGCTGCATTCAGCACGTGGCTGTTCCGCATCGCCCACAACCGCCTGAACGACCATTGGCGGGCGGCCCGCCATCGCCCCGCCGCACCGGCCGACGCCGACCTGCGCCTGGCCGCGATCGAGGACGGGCAGACCCCGGAAGCCGAGCTTTCCGAATTCGAACAACGTCGCCGCATCCAACTGGCGATGGAGCAACTGCCGCCCGAGCAGCGCGAAGTGCTGCAGTTGCGGCTGGATCAGGAACTGAGCCTGGAGGAGATCGGCCAGATCACCGGCGTAGGCCGGGAAACCGTGAAATCGCGGCTGCGCTATGCGATGGACAAGCTGCGTGCGGGACTGAACGCATGAACCGAGACGAACCGCTGACGCCGGAAGAACGCGAGCTGGCGCGCCTGCTCGGCCGCCGCGTCGAACCGGCCCCACCGGCCGCACTGGACGCGACCATCCTAGCCGCGGCGCGCGCAGCCGTGGACGCACCGGCTGCCGAGGCTGTCGCCTCGCCGGACGCGCCACGCACGCAGCGCACGCGCCCACGCTGGCCGGCGGTATTCGGCATCGCCGCCTCGATGGTGTTCGCCATAGGCATCGCCTGGCAGCTGCGCCCGGAACCGCCGCCGGTTCCGGCAGGCGAGGCCCAGGTGGCGGCAGCTCCAGCCGTGGCCGATGACACGGCCACGGCGCAGATGGCGGAACGCAGTGCCGCCGATGACAGCAATGCTGCAGACAGCGCCGCTGCGGCCGCAGAACCGGCTCCTGCCCCGGCAGCGCCTCCGCCCGCCCCGGTTGCTGCGCCGGCACCCGCCGCTGCCGCCCCGGCCGTCGCGCGCGCGCCGGTACCGGCGCCGGCCGAGGCTGCTGATGCGCCAGCGGCGACGGCACCATCGGCGGCTCGATCGAGGGTTGCAGAAGTGGCCGCCGACAGCTCCTTTGCCGCGCTGCCTCCCGCACCGGCACCGGCAGCGGCACCGCCCGCACCTCCCGCAGCGGCTGCCTACTCGGCACCTGCACCGGCAGTGGCGCCAGCCCCGGCAGGGGCGCTGAAAGCACGCACCGCCGAGGCGCCACTGGCCAACGCTGCCGATGCCGAACGGGCGCAGGTACTGGACCGGGTGGAGATCACCTCGATGAAGCGCCAGGCCCCGAGCCGCTCCGCACCCGGCGTCATGCGGCGCGGCGCCGACGCGGGGCTCAGTGCGGATGCCGTGCAGGCCGAAGTGGAGGCCGATGCACAGCTGCCGCGACGGCAGTGGCTGCAGAAGATCCGTGCGCGGCGCGACGACGGCCAGCGCGACCTGGCACGCGCCAGCCTGGAGCGCTATGTGCAGCAGTATCCGGAAGCGCGCCTGCCGCGCGACCTGCGCCCGCTGCTGGACGACTGAAGCGGACAGCGACCTCCGGCAACCCCGTAGAATGGCGGGGATGCCCGATACCCTCGCCCAGCCGGTCAGCCACACGCTGGAAGTCAAACACAGCCGCTTCATTGCCCATGCCGCGCCGATCGATGGCGCCGCGGCAGCATTGGCGTTCCTGCAGCAGGTGGCTGTAGCCGATGCGACCCACAACTGCTGGGCCTACCGGCACGGCCAGGACTACCGCTCCAGCGATGATGGCGAGCCCGCCGGCACCGCTGGGCGGCCGATCCTGGCCGCGATCGACGGCCAGGGCTTCGACCGGGTGATGGTGGTGGTCACGCGCTGGTTCGGCGGTATCAAGCTCGGCGCCGGCGGGCTGGTGCGCGCCTATGGCGGCGCTGCCGCCGAGTGCCTGCGCACCGCCCCGCGCTTGCCGCTGGTGGCGATGGCCCGGCTGCAGCTGCTGGCCGGCTTCGAGGATCTGGGCACCCTGCACGCCACCCTGCCCACCTTCAGCGCCGAAAAGCGCGATGAACAGTTCGATGCCAACGGGGTGTGCCTGCGGGTCGAATTGCCGGCCGATCAGGTCGATGCATTGAAAATCCGCCTGCGCGACGCCACCCGTGACCGTATCCGCATACAAGACGACGACCAGGATGACTGACAAGGACGACGCCCCCGCCTCGACCCCACCGCTGCGCCGCCTCGGCAGCCTGCGGACGTTGTGGCCGTTCGTGCGCCGCCACAGCGGGCTGTTCACCGCCTGGCTGCTGGCGCTGGCGGTGTCTTCGGCCGCCACGCTGAGCCTGCCCCCCGCCGTGAAGCAGATGATCGACCACGGCTTCACCAGCGGTGGCCAGATCAACCGTGCCTTCGCCCTGCTGATGCTGGTGGCGGTGGTGCTGGCACTGGCCACGGCCGCTCGGTTCTTCTTCGTCTCTCTGCTGGGCGAAAAGGTCGTCGCCGACCTGCGCAGCCGCCTGTATGCACACCTGATCCAGCTCGGTGCCGGTTTCCATGACCGCAGCCGCAGCGGCGAACTGGTCTCCCGCCTGACCGCTGACAGCGAACTGCTGCGCAGCGTGGTCGGCTCGACCATGTCGGTCGCCCTGCGCAGCAGCGTCACCGTGGTCGGCAGCCTGGCCATGCTGTTCGTCACCAGCCCGCGGCTGGCCGCATGGTCACTGCTCGGCATCCCGCTGGCGGTGCTGCCGATCATCATCGGTGCACGCAAGCTGCGCACGGTTGCACGCAGCAGCCAGGACCGCATCGCCGATGCCAACAGCCTGGCCAGCGAGACGCTGGGCGCCGTGCGCACGGTGCAGGCGCATGCACGCGAGCCCTATGAACGCGGGCGCTTCGACAAGGCACTGGGCGATGCGATCAGTGCCGCGCGCCGCCGCATCGGTGCGCAGTCACTGGTCACCGCCAGCGCTATCCTGCTGGTGTTTGGCGCCATCGTTGGCGTGCTGTGGCTGGGCGCGCACGATGTCATCGACGGACGCCTCAGTGCTGGCACGCTGGGCCAGTTCGTGCTGTACGCGCTGATCGGCGGCGGCTCGGTGGGCGCGCTGGCCGAAGTGTGGAACGAACTGCAGCGTGCAGCCGGTGGGATGGGCCGCATTGGCGAGCTGCTGCAGGAAGACATCGAGATCCGCGCGCCGGCGCAGCCGCACGCACTGCCGCAACCATTGCGCGGCGAAATCCAGTTCGACGACGTGGTGTTCCACTATCCGCAACGTCCGGACCAGGCCGCGCTGGACCACTTCAACCTGCATGTGCGCCCGGGCGAGACCGTGGCCCTGGTGGGCCCGTCGGGCGCGGGCAAGAGCACGGTGCTGTCGATGCTGCTGCGCTTCCACGATCCGGCCGGCGGTCGCATCTGCGTGGATGGCATCGACGTGCGCCAGGTCGATCCGGCCGAGCTGCGCGCGCAGCTGGCACTGGTGCCGCAACAGCCGACGCTGTTCGCGGCCAGTGCGCGCGACAACATCCGCTACGGCCGCCTGCAGGCCAGTGACGCGGAGGTCGAAGCTGCCGCGCGTGCGGCCGAGGCCGATGGCTTCCTACGTGCGTTGCCGCAGGGCTACGACAGTGAGCTGGGCGAACGCGGTGCGCGCCTGTCCGGTGGCCAGCAGCAGCGCGTGGCGATTGCCCGCGCGCTGCTGAAGGATGCGCCGATCCTGCTGCTGGACGAAGCCACCAGCGCGCTGGATGCGCAGAGCGAGCATGGCGTGCAGCAGGCGCTTGAGCGGCTGATGGCCGGCCGCACCACGCTGGTCATTGCCCACCGCCTGGCCACCGTGCTCAAGGCCGACCGCATCGTGGTGATGGACCAGGGCCGTATCGTCGCCGAAGGCACCCATGCCCAGCTTCTGGCCGAAGGCGGACTGTACGCTGAACTGGCACGACTGCAGTTCATCGATTGATGACGGCCGGCTAACATCGGCCGGACCAAGCTGGCCTCGCATCAGTCGCATCAGTCGCATCCGCTGAAGGAGGTACGTGATGTCGTTCCGTCAGTTCCCCGCAGTCGACAGCAATGGCGAAAGCCACATCATCATCGAGTTCAAGCCCGAGGCGAATGGCAGCGGGCATCACTCTGAAGCCACGCCGCGTTACGAGCTGGATGACGGGCGTCATCTGGTACGCAATGGCCGCGAATTCACTACCAGCGGCGGCGAACTGCGACTGACGATCTAACCGCGCTTCTGTAGAGTCGAGCCATGCTCGACTGCTTGTCGCCGGGATCCTGGAAAGGCAGTCGAGCACGGCTCGACGCTACAAAAAGGCGTGATCAATTTTTCGCCAAGCATCTTGACAGCCTTGCCTGACAAGGGCTTCGCAGGGTTATCCACACGTTTGCTCAGAAACCATCCACACCGCCTGTGGATGAATTCAGCCCAGCACCCGCCCGATGCCGCTGGCGTCCACGTCGGCTGCCGCCCGGGTGATCGCCGCCGGGTCGCTGCCGGCCACGAATCCGATGCGGAAGTGCACTTCACCGCCGGGCGTCCGCGAGGAATGGATCGAAGCCAGGCTGATGCCATGCTGCTCGAACACGTTCAGCAGCTCGCGCAGCGAACCAGGCCGGTCCTCTGGCAGGTGCACCGACAGCGCGTTGCGCTCGGTCAGGTCGGCCAGCAGGTACCCCACGCGTTCGAACGTGTAGTTGCCATCCGCCAGCGCCTGCTCGCCGAAGGCACTGCGATTGGCCGACAACAGCTGCTCACGGAACGCAGCCCGTGCGCGGTCGTCGCCCTGCCCGACCTGCAGCTGCAGGGCCTGCAGCTGCCCCACCAGCCGCTCCAGCATCGGTGCCACGTACGGGTTGCCGAACTGGATGTCTTCGTAGATCGCCGGATTCAGCGACAGGATGCGCGAGATGATCGCCGTGTCCAGCTCGAACGACGCCGAACGGTACGGCATCATCGCGGCCAGATCGCCCAGCTGCGGCTGGTACTGGCGCAGCACGCCGGCCTGGGCCAGATGGGTGGCATGCACCATCGCCTGCACCAGCGCCATCATCTGGTCGTGGTGCTGCGGCGTGGCGCGCACGCACTCGGCCTGCAGCGCCGTGCACAGCGTATCGACCCACGGCTGCCAGTGCTGCAGGCGCGCTTCGCAGACCACCATCACCCGGCCCTTCAGGGTCGGCGCCTTCGGCGGCGCGGTCATCGGGTGCAGGCCGACCACTTCGGCCTGCGAGGCCAGCATCGCCTGCACCGGTGCCTCCTTTACCGAGGTCACATCCAGCCACAGCCTGCCCTGCTCGCGGCCCGCCGATTGCCGCACGTACTCGGCGATCAACGCCGGCGTGTGCCGGATCGGTGCCGAGAACACCAGTACATCGGCCTGCGCCAGCAGCTGTTCCGGCGTGTGCGAATCCGGGTCGGCCGGGTCGTGGCCGATCACCTGCAGCTGCAGGTGCTGCTGGAAGAAGCGGGTCAGCCAGCGCCCATAGGCACCGGCGCTGCCGATGATGCCGACCGTGCGCGGCGTGCGTGGATCCAGGCCGCTCATGCCACGCGTTCAGCGCGGAAGCGCGTTCCTTCGGCCAGCGCCGCCGGCGCAGCAGCGATCACGTCGAACTCCTCGAAACCGTTGTCCAGGGTCGCCTCCAGCGCCGCATGGGTGCCAGCGATGGCACGCGAAATCGCCTGCTGCATCGACTCACCGCGCAGCAGGAACGACACCACCAGCGACATCAGCACGTCACCGGTGCCAGCCACGTCCACCGGCAGCAGCGGTGAGGTCCAGCGCCAGGTTTCCTCGCGACCGACCGCCAGGGTCACCAGCTCACCCGGGTTGCCGCCCACGCTGTGCGCGATCACCCAGTGCGGACCACGGTCCAGCAGCGTGCGCGCGGCTGCGATGGCATCGGCCTCGGCCAGTGCCGGCATGCCGGTCAGGCGATTCAGTTCGAAGGCGTTCGGCGTCACCAGCCAGGCATGCGGCAGCAGTCGCTCGGCGAAGATCGCTTCCAGGCCCGGTTCCACGTAGGGGCCGGTATGGGTATCACCGATCACCGGGTCCAGGCAGTAACGCAGCTGTGGGCAGGCCGGCAGGATGTTGTCCAGCCAGTCGGCGAAGGCCGCACCGTTGGCGGTGCTGCCGAAGTAACCGGACACCAGCATCTTCGCCCGCTGCGGCAGGCCGCGCTCGTGGGTGCCGAGCAGCAGGTCGGCGAACCAGTCGGCAGGCAGCACGCGGCCGCGGGTGGTGTCGTAGAACGGCGCGTTGCTGAGCAGCACGGTCGGGATTTCGGCGACGCGCACGCCGAGTGCACGCATCGGCGGCACGGCGGCGCTGTTGCCGGCGTGGCCGTAGACAAGTTGCGACTGGACCGAGATGACATCGATCGGCGACGGGCCGTCGGGCCGCTGGCGGCGGCCGTGGACCAGGTGGTTATCGAGGGATTCGCTCATGCCCGCATTCTACGCCCAAGGGGGTTTTCGGCAGGGCTCGCAGCCCTGCACCTGCAGAATCAACGTCAACGTCAACGTCAAAAGCCAAAGCAGCATTCCGTGAGTTGGCGGGACGGTGTGGGTGGGCAGGACACGCCGTAAACCCATCCGTGGGGGCTCGATGGCGCCATCCATGGCGCCAACGGTCCTGCCCACCCACACCGCCCCACCTCTGACAGGCTCCGGATGTCTGTTGGTAGGTGTCGACCTTGGTCGACACATCTTTCAGATATCGATATACAAAAATGGGGTCAGATCCGTTTTCCTTCGGAAAACGGATCTGACCCCCAAGAGCTGTTCCGACAGATCACGGAAAACTGTCGAAGGCGGGGTGGGTCCGGTTGAGGGGGCGTGAGCCGCATGGATGCGGCGACCGAGCTTACATGGACGTACTTGCAGCGCCCCCCTCAACCGGACCACCCCGCCACTCCACAGATAGCCAGCTTTTGCCGTTGCCTTGGCTTCGGCAGGTGCAGGGCTGCAAGCCCTGCAAACCAAAACCCCTCAGTGAGCAGCAGGCCGCGACGGCGGCAGCCACGCCGCCACGATGCCCAGCAGCGGCAGGAACGCGGTCAGCTGGTAGACGTACTCGATGCTGGTCTTGTCCGCCAGCAGGCCCAGCACGGCCGCACCCAGCCCGCCCATGCCGAACGCGAAGCCGAAGAACAGCCCGGACACCATGCCGATGCGGTGCGGCATCATTTCCTGTGCATACACCACGATCGCCGAGAACGCCGAGGACAGCACGAAGCCGATCAGCACCGCCAGCACCGTAGTCCAGAACAGATCGGCGTGCGGCAGCATCAGCGCGAACGGCGCCACGCCCAGGATGGAGGTCCAGATGATCGGCTTGCGGCCGATGCGGTCACCCAGCGGGCCGCCGAGGAAGCCGCCAGCGGCGGACGCCACCAGGAACGCAAACAGGTGCAGCTGCGCCTGCGCCACCGGAATGCCGAAATGGTGGATCAGGTAGAAGGTGAAGTAGCTGCCGATACTGGCCATGTAGAAGTATTTGCTGAAGATCAGCACCAGCAGGATCGCCAGCACCTTGGCCACGGTGCGCGGCGGGTGTCGCGGCGCCATCGCCGCCGTGCTGGCGGGGCGTGGCGCGCCCAGATGCAACGCGTACCAGCGGCCGACATAGGTCAGCAGAGCGATGCCGATCAGGGCGGCGCCGGCAAACCACGATGCGGCATGCTGGCCATACGGCACGATCACCGCGGCGGCGATCAACGGGCCGAGCGCGGTGCCGAAATTGCCGCCGACCTGGAACACCGACTGCGCGAAGCCGTGACGGCCGCCCGAAGCCAGCCGCGCAATGCGCGAGGCCTCGGGATGGAAGATGGCCGAACCGATGCCGACCATTGCCGCAGCCATCAGCACCACCACATAGTTCGGCGCGAAGCCGAGCAGCAGCATGCCGCACAGGGTCGAGGCCATGCCGATCGGCAGCGAATACGGTGCCGGGCGACGGTCGGTGGCCATGCCGATCAACGGCTGGAAGATCGAGGCGGTGAGCTGGTAGGTCAGCGTGATCAGGCCGATCTGGGTGAAGCTGAGGTTGAAGCCGCCCTTGATCACCGGATAGATGGCCAGGATCAGCGACTGCATCATGTCGTTGACGACATGCGAGGTGGAGATGGCGGCCAGCACGCCGGGAGCCACCGGGCGTGAGGTCGTTGCGGGAGAAGCCAGGGTCGACATGGACACAGTCAGGTTGGGGGCGAGCCACGCATGCTACGGTGGCCCCCCACTCCCTTCTGCCGCGTTCGGGTCATGGCATATCGCAAAAAGGACACTCCCTGCCCGATCCGCGAGACCGCGCCGTGGAACGAAGTGCCGGTACATCGCCCGGTGACCAGCCGCGCCCGCCACTACCCGCCCGGCACCCACATCGCGCCACACCGGCATCGCCGTCACCAACTGGTCTTCGCCATGTCCGGTCTGATGGTGGTGCGCGCGGACGGCGGCCGCTGGGTCGTGCCCTCCACCCGCGCGATCTGGGTTCCGGCCGGCATGGCGCATGCGGTGGACTGCATCGCCGAAGTGCACATGCGCAGCCTGTACGTGGAACCGGACTTTGCACCGCAACTGCCGGATGGGGCGTTCGCAGTGCAGGTGGCGCCACTGCTGCGCGAACTGCTGCTGGCCGCCAGCCTGATCGAGTCCGCGCACGTGGACGACAGCCGCGACGGCCGCGTGGTGCGCCTGCTGCTGGACGAACTGCACCGCATGGACGTGCTGCCGCTGCACCTGCCCTCGCCCACCGACCCGCGCCTGCAGCGGATCTGCCAGCACATCCAGAAGCATCCCGGCGACGACGCCACGCTGCAGGACTGGGCGCAGGCGCTGCAGGTGGACGTGAAGACCATCCAGCGCCATTTCGCCAGCGAACTGGGCATGACCTTCGGGCAGTGGCGGCAGCAGGCGCGGCTTCTGGCCGCGATGGAACGCCTGGCCGTAGGCGAGAAGGTGATCGATGTGGCGCTGGCGATGGGCTATGACAGCCCCAGTGCGTTCACCAGCATGTTCAAGCGGCAGCTGGGGCAGACGCCGGCGGCATTTTTCCGATGATCGCCTGCGGGTCCCGCAGGCAGCTCCACGCGCTAACGATCCACGGATACGGCCGGCACATGCTGATGACGAATCAACAGGAATTCCCATCTGTTGTTTAACATCAGGGGGTAATGCAGCGGTGGCAGATCATCAGGCACACGTGCCTGGGTGGGAGCTGCTTCGACGCGGCAGCCATCGGGGCGCTGGAAACCGACCAGCTCGGTGACCATCAGACGGGGACTGTCGTTTTCCGCAGTCGGGTAGCGGGGATAGTTTGGATTGGCCTTGATGCTTCGCCGCAACACCACCCGCCCAACGCTTGGCGCGTACCAGCTGATGCTGCGTTCCATTCCGTCCACCGCACCACTACCTTCCAGGCGCATGTGTTTCATGTCATCCGAGCGGGGATTGGATTTGTGCCACCGCGCATCTCTCTCGATCCGGTAGGCATTTACGTCACCCAGCGCAGTCCGTACCGTCTCGACGGCCACGACTCGGCTGCTGCTCTCCTCCACATAGTCATAGCGATAGCTGCCAAACGAAGCGCGGATTTCGCCCGGCTCCTCGAACCTGTCCTGCCACTGCGCGCCGACGGATAACGGGAAGCGCAGCAGGATCTTTTCCCCTTTGCGCAGCGGATTCACGTCTGCATAGGTCTCTCGCCATTCGTGTCGAACGGCCTCTCCATCAATCGAAAGCGCCAGCTGCTGCGGTTCCACCGTCTGCAGCTGCAACGTCAGTTCTGGACGCGATGCGCCGGTGGAGTAGGTCCAGCGTGTACCAGGCAAAGGCGTAGGGGCTCCCTGCGGATCGACGATCGGCTCATCGAAGCCGCAAGCGGGTGCTGCCGAGACATGGGGTACGGTCAACACCGCCACCAGCATCGTAATGCCGATGGCGCCCCGGCACCGCAGTCTTTTCAGGATGGATGGATTCATGCTTCCATTCTAGGCGGCAGGAATCGCACAGACCAAACGCCGGGCGTGCCGTAGGCATTCTCCGCAACCGGGCATAAGAGCCAAGCGTGTCGCAGTTCCGCTGCGCAACGGCGTGCTTCGATCACCTCCCACTGGCGAGGAAGCACGATGCATGAAGGCGAGCAGTCACCATGCGGGCGGCTTCGGCAGCATTGCTGATCCTGGCAATGAGCAGTCCCGCCACACACGCCAGCGGGTCTCACTTCCGGTTCCACTCGGACGAGCAGCCGGATGGATTCCGGCGACGAAGCCACGCTGCAGGACTGGCCCGAGGCCCTGGCCGTGGACCTGAAAACCATCCAGCGCCATTTCGCCAGCGAACTGGGCATGACCTTCGGGGAGTGGCGGCAGCAGGCACGGCTGCTGGCCGCCCTGGAGCGACTGGCGGTCGGCGACAAGGTCATCGATGTGGCGCTGGCGATGGGCTACGACAGCCCCAGCGCGTTCACCAGCATGTTCAAGCGGCAGCTGGGGCAGACGCCGGCGGCGTTTTTCCGTTGACCGCATACGACAACGCCGGGCATGGCCCGGCGCTATCGTTCATCCCTTCCGTCGAAAAACTCAGGACGTCATCCGGTCCCAGAAGCCCTTCACGCCATCCATGAAGGTGGCCGACTTCGGCGAATGCTTGCGCGCTTCCTCGCCGACGAAGGTGGCTTCGAACTGTTCCAGCAGCTTGCGCTGTTCGTTGGTGAGGTTGACCGGGGTCTCCACCACCACGCGGCAGTACAGGTCGCCCTCGCTGCGGCTGCGCACCGAACGTACGCCCTTGCCACGCAGGCGGAACAGCTTGCCGGTCTGGGTCTCGGCCGGGATGCGGATTTCCGCTTCGCCGCCGAGGGTCGCCACGCGTACGGTGTCACCCAGCGCCGCCTGCGAGATGCGGATCGGCACTTCGCAGTGCAGGTCGTCGCCATCGCGCTGGAAGATCGCATGCTCGCGCACGCGCACTTCCACGTACAGGTCACCCGGCGGCGTACCGGCCGGACCGGCCTCACCCTCGCCCTGCAGGCGGATGCGGTCGCCGGTATCGACGCCCGCCGGCACCTTCACCGACAGCACCTTGTCTTCCTCGACACGGCCGTTGCCGTGGCAGGTCTTGCAGGGCTTGGCGATGATCTGGCCGCGGCCGCCGCAGTTGTGGCAGGCCTGCTGCATGGCGAAGATGCCGCGCTGGATGCGCACCTGGCCGCGGCCATGGCACACGTTGCAGGTCTCGACCTTGCCGTCCTCCGAGCCACTGCCATCGCAGTCGCCGCACTCGGCCAGGGTCGGGATCTCGATCCGGCGCTCGACGCCGCGCACGGCCTCTTCCAGGTCCAGTTCCATCACGTAGCCGATGTCGGCGCCGCGACGGGCCTGGCGCGGACCACCGCCGCCGCCAAAGATGTTGCCGAAGATATCGCCAAAGATATCGTTCATGTCCGGGCCGCCCGGACCACCGCCGCCCATGCCGTGCTCGAACGCGGCGTGGCCGTGGCTGTCGTACATGCGGCGCTTGTTGCCGTCGGACAGCACTTCGTAGGCTTCCTTGCACTCCTTGAAGGAGGCTTCGGCCGCCGCATCACCCGGGTTGCGGTCCGGGTGGAACTTCATCGCGCAGCGACGGTAGGCCTTCTTCAGCTCGTCGTCGGTGGCGGTGCGGGCAACGCCCAGCACTTCGTAGTAATCGCGCTTGCTCATATCGTGAATCGGGTTCCGGAAAGTCGGGATTCGTCAAAGCGGAAGAGCGGAACCAGGTCCGCTCTTGCGTCGGGCGCCCCGACACGCCGGTGGGCGGTCAGGACCCTGATGCGACAACGGGACGCTGATGGCCAGCGTCCCGTGTCGGTCCGGATCAGGACTTCTTGTCGTCCTTGACTTCGGTGAACTCGGCGTCGACCACGTCGTCCTGCGCCTTGCCGGCGTTGCCGGCGTCGGCACCCGGGGCACCGCCCTGGTCGGCCGAAGCAGCGGCGAACAGCGACTGGCCGGCTTCCTCCAGCACCTTCGACTTGGCTTCGATCTGCGCCTTGTCGTCACCCTTCATCGCGGTTTCCAGGTCGGCCAGCGCCGCCTCGACCTTGCCGATGACCTCGCCGCCCACCTTGCTGCCGTGCTCGGTGATGGCGCTGCGGGTGCCGTGGATCAGGGCGTCGGCCTGGTTGCGGGCCTGCACCAGTTCCTGGAACTTCTTGTCTTCTTCGCGGTTGGCTTCCGCGTCGGCGACCATGCGCGCGATCTCTTCCTCGGACAGGCCCGAACCGGCCTTGATCTCGACCTTCTGTTCCTTGTTGGTCTTCTTGTCCTTGGCCGACACGTGCAGGATGCCGTTGGCGTCGATGTCGAAGGACACTTCCACCTGCGGCAGGCCACGCGGGGCCGGCTCGATGCCGGACAGGTCGAACTTGGCCAGCGACTTGTTGAAGCGGGCCTGTTCGCGCTCACCCTGCAGCACGTGCACGGTCACGGCCGACTGGTTGTCCTCGGCGGTGGAGAACACCTGCGAGGCCTTGGTCGGGATGGTGGTGTTCTTCTCGATGATCTTGGTGAACACGCCGCCCATGGTCTCGATGCCCAGCGACAGCGGGGTCACGTCCAGCAGCAGCACGTCCTTGACGTCGCCGCCCAGCACGCCGCCCTGGATCGCCGCACCCAGTGCCACGGCTTCGTCCGGGTTGACGTCCTTGCGCGGTTCCTTGCCGAAGAACTCGGTCACCGCCTGCTGCACCTTCGGCATGCGGGTCTGGCCACCGACCAGGATCACTTCGCTGATGTCGCTCGAACGCAGGCCGGCATCGTTCAGGGCGACGCGGCACGGCTCGATCGACTTCTTGATCAGGTCTTCCACCAGCGCTTCCAGCTTGGCGCGGGTCAGCTTGATGTTCAGGTGCTTCGGGCCCGAGGCGTCAGCGGTGACGTACGGCAGGTTCACTTCGGTCTGCTGGGCGCTGGACAGCTCGATCTTGGCGCGCTCGGCCGCGTCCTTCAGGCGCTGCAGGGCCAGCGGATCCTTGCGCAGGTCGATGCCCTGGTCCTTGTTGAATTCTTCAACCAGGTACTCGATGACGCGGTTGTCGAAGTCTTCGCCGCCCAGGAAGGTGTCACCGTTGGTCGCCAGCACTTCGAACTGCTTCTCGCCGTCGACGTTGGCGATCTCGATCACCGAGACGTCGAAGGTGCCGCCGCCCAGGTCGTACACCACGATCTTGCGATCCTTGTTGTCGCCCTTGTCCAGGCCATAGGCCAGCGCGGCCGCGGTCGGCTCGTTGATGATGCGCTTGACGTCCAGACCGGCGATGCGGCCAGCGTCCTTGGTCGCCTGGCGCTGGCTGTCGTTGAAGTAGGCCGGCACGGTGATGACCGCTTCGGTGACCTTCTCACCGAGGAAGTCCTCGGCGGTCTTCTTCATCTTCTCCAGCACCTTGGCCGAGATTTCCTGCGGGGCCATCTTCTTGCCATCGCTGGTCGACACCCAGGCGTCGCCATTGTCATGGGCCAGGATGCCGTACGGGACGTGGGCGATGTCCTTCTGCACTTCGGCGTCGGTGAACTTGCGGCCGATCAGGCGCTTCACCGCGTAGAAGGTGTTCTTCGGGTTGGTGACGGCCTGGCGCTTGGCCGAGGCGCCCACCAGGACTTCGCCGTCCTTGGTGTAGGCGACGATCGACGGGGTGGTGCGATCGCCTTCCGAATTCTCGATGACGCGGGCCTTGCCGCCGTCCATGATCGCCACGCACGAGTTGGTGGTGCCGAGGTCGATACCAATGATCTTGCCCATGGGGGAGACTCCTGAGGATGCTTGTTGGGGTCAGTCCGGCCGTTCGGCCGGTGGATGAATACGATGTGGGGGAGGCTCGTGGAACATTCAAGCCATCTCCCGAACGCTGTGTTCAGCGCCTGGAAAACCTTGCTGGGCATGGCCCGGCACGACCGGGACCGGGCATCGCCCGGCCCGATCGATCAGTCGGCGGCCACCACCACCAGCGCCGGCCGCAGCAGGCGCTCGTTGAGCAGGTAGCCCTTCTGGAACACGGTCACCACGGTGCCGGGAGCGGCGCCCGGGGCCGGCACCTGGCTGATCGCCTGGTGGTGCTCCGGGTTGAACGGCTGGCCGGTCGGGTCCAGCAGGACCAGGCCATTGTCGGCGGCAACCTTCAGCAGCTGCTTGTAGGTCAGCTCCAGGCCCTCGCGCAGCGGATGCGGGTCATCGCCGGCAGCCTTCAGGCCGGCATCCAGGCTGTCGAATACCGGCAGCAGCTCGCCCAGCAGCTTCTCGTTGGCGAACTTGCGGGCCTGCTCGATGTCACGGGCAACGCGCTTGCGCTGGTTCTCGAGGTCGGCGCGCTCACGCAGCGCATCGGCCTTGATCTGCTCGACTTCGGCGCGCAGGCGCTCCACTTCGTCGTTGACGCCGGCGGCGGCGGCCGCATCGGCGGCAGTCTGCTGGGATTCGATATCTGGATGTTCGTGGTTCATGTCTGGGTCCCTGGCGGTCAGTCTCCGCCTCCACCCACCCTAGTGTGGGCGGGATGCTGCGTTTCAAGCGTCGGATGTTCCGGGAGTGCGCCCGGCCGGCGAAAAGGCCGCGCCAAGCACATCGGCGGTGGCCTGGACCAGCGGGATCATGCGGTCGTAGGCCATCCGCTTGGGGCCGATCACGCCCAGCACGCCCAGCACCTGGCCATTGGCGGTATAGGGGGCGGTGACCAGCGAGACCCCCTGCAACGGCATCATCCCGGTCTCTTCGCCAATGAAGATGCGCACCCCCGGGGCCTGGATGGTGCGCTCCAGCAACTGCAGGATCTCGCGCTTGCTGGAGAACAGCTCGAACAGCTCGCGCAGGCGCTCCAGGTCGGACAGGTCCTGCACCCCCATCAGGCGGGTCTGGCCGGCCACCAGCATGTCATCGGCCGCCGGCTGCAGGGCCTGCTCGGCCAGTTCGATGCTGTGCGCCAGCAGCTGCTCCAGTTCCGAGCGGGCATCGCGCAGCTCCAGCAGCAGGCGGGTGCGGATCTCGGCCATCGGCAGGCCGGCGAAATGCGCATTGAGGTAGTTGGCCACCTGTTCCAGCTGGCCCGGCGCGAACTCCTGGCGGGTCTCGATGACGCGGTTCTGCACCTCGTTGTCGGCAAACACCAGGATCGCCAGCACCCGGCGCCCGTCCAGCGCCACGAAATCGATCTGGCGGAAGGCGAACTGCTCGCGCCGTGGCGCGCTGACCACGCCGACGAAGTGGCTCATCGCCGACAGCAGCTCCGAGGCGCTGCCAAGCAGGGCCTGGGTGCTGCCGCCGCCGGCCAGCTCCTGGCGCAGGCGGGCCAGTTCGCCCTCGCCCGGCGGCTGCATCTGCAGCAGGCTGTCGACAAACACCCGGTAGCCATGCGCGGTCGGGATGCGCCCGGCCGAGGTGTGTGGCGAGGCCAGCAGCCCCAGGTCTTCCAGGTCACCCAGGATGTTGCGGATGGTGGCCGGGCTGACCTCCAGGCCGGCCACGCGCGCCAGCGTCTGCGAGCCGACCGGCTCACCGTCCTGGATGTAACGCGCGATCAGCGTGCGCAGCAGATGGCGCGCACGCGGGGCAAGCTGGTCGGGAGAACCGTGCATGGAATCAACCTGTGAGACACGGACACTAGATAATGGCGGCGGATCACCTTGGCAAGTCATTGGACCTCCCTCGCCCGCGTGCTAGCGTTGCGCGGCTGCTGACACCCCCTTACCCATGCTCAGACATCTTTCGATCAAGGATTTCGCCGTCGTCCGCGCCACCGAACTGGAGTTCGGGCCAGGTATGACCGTGGTTTCAGGCGAGACCGGCGCCGGCAAGTCGCTGATGGTCGACGCGCTGGGCTTCCTGTCCGGCCTGCGCGCCGACAGTGGCGTGGTCCGCCATGGCGCTGCGCGCGCCGAGCTTTCGGCCGAGTTCGCGCTGGACCAGCTGCAGGCCGCGCGCCAGTGGCTGGCCGACAACGAGCTGGACGACGAGGAACAGTGCCAGCTGCGCCGCGTGATCCGCGCCGATGGCGGCTCGCGGGCCTGGATCAATGGCCGGCCGGTGACCCTGGCACAGCTGGGCGACCTGGCCTCGCTGCTGGTGGAGATCCATGGCCAGCACGAGCAGCAGGCCCTGCTGGCACGCCCATCACAGCTGGCCCTGCTGGATGCCTATGCCGGCAACGAGGACGAGCGCCGCCAGGTGCGCCGCGCCGCTGCGGCCTGGCAGGCCCTGGTCGATGAATCGCTGGCGCTGTCGCAACAGGGCGACGTCAGTGACCGGATCGGCTTCCTGGAACACCAGCTGCGCGAACTGGACCGCGAAGACCTGGAACCAGAGTCGATCGTCGCACTCGGTGCCAGCCACCGCCGCCAGGCCCATGCCAGCGCCCTGCTGAGCGCCTGCCAGGCGGCCAGCAACCAGCTCAATGGCGACGACGGCAGTTCCGCGCTGGACCTGCTGCAGCAGGTGCGCCACGAACTGTCGCGCCTGATCGAACACGACCCGCGCCTGGGCGAGGTGGACGGCCTGATCGAGAACGCCTCGATCCAGCTGCACGAAGCCCTTTCGCTGCTGGACCGTGTGCATGACGACCTCGACGCCGACCCGGAACAGTTCGAGGAGAACGAGCGCCGCCTCGGCCGCCTGCACGACCTGGCCCGCAAGCACCGCGTGCCGATGGACGAACTGGGCGCGCAGCGCGAGCGCATGCACGCCGAAGTGGAGCAACTGCGTGGCGCCGATGAGCGCCTGCAGCGCCTGGCCGGCGAGATCGACAAGGCCGCTGCGGCCTGGCGCGTGCAGGCCGAGGTGCTGACCGCCAGCCGCCGCAGCGCCGCTGCCGAGCTGTCGGCCACCACCACCGGCATCATCGCCGAGCTGGGCATGGGTGGCGGCCAGTTCCTGATCGAGCTGGAACCGCAGGACGCCGGCAAGCCCGACCCGCAAGGTGCCGAGCGCGTGGAATTCCTGGTGGCGGCCAACGCCGGCCAGCCGCCGCGCGCCCTGCGCAAGGTGGCCTCGGGCGGCGAACTGTCGCGCATCTCGCTGGCCATCGAAGTGGCCGCGCTGGACCTGGATGCAGTGCCGACCATGGTGTTCGACGAAGTCGACTCCGGCATCGGTGGCGCGGTGGCGGACATCGTCGGCCAGAAGCTGCGCGCCCTTGGCGAGAAGCGCCAGGTGCTGTGCGTAACCCACCTGCCGCAGGTCGCCTCCAAGGGCCATGCCCACTACCGGGTCAGCAAGGCCCCGGTGGAAGGCATGACCCAGAGCGCAGTGGAAAAGCTGGACAGCAAGGCGCGCGAGGAAGAACTGGCGCGCATGCTCGGCGGCGTGGAAGTGAGCAAGGAAGCGCGCGCAGCCGCCCGCAAGCTGCTGCAGGTCTGACGCCGGCCGAGCCGAGCATGGGCCCGGCTTCCGCGCGGTAGTGCCGGCCGCTGGCCGGCAACCCGATGCGGGTCGGCGAAGATCGTGAGGTTGCCGGCCAGCGGCCGGCACTACCCCCGTGGCTGCGTCAGATCGACGTTCTCCACCAGGAAATCCAGGAAGGCGCGCACCCGCAGCGGCAGGTAACCGCCCTGCCCCAGGAACACCGCGTGTACCTCTTCAAGGTCACCGGGGTTGGCCTCCTCCAGCACCGGCAACAAGCGCCCGGCGGCAATATCCTGCTGCACCTGGAACGCGGCCAGCCGCGCCATGCCCAGCCCACCCAGCACCAGCTGGCGCAGCGCGTCGCCGTTGCTGGCGCGCGCATTGCCACTGGGCAGCAGCATGCGTTCGCGACCGTCCTGCAACAGCGGCCAGCCCTGCATCGCCCGCGCATGGCCGATATCCAGCCGGTTATGCGACTGCAGCTCCTCGGCCGTGCGTGGCAGCCCGTGCCGCTGTGCGTAGGTGGGCGCAGCCACGATCATCATCCGCGTCGCACCCAGCCGCCGCGCCACCAGGCTGGAGCTCTTCAGCGGGCCGGCCCGCACCGCCACGTCGGTGCGCTGCTCAAGCAGGTCGATCACCTCGTCGTTGAGGGTCAGGTCCACGCCCACCTGCGGGTTGCGTTCGAGGAACGCCGGCAGCAGCGGTAACAGAAAATGCTGGCCGAATGGCACGTTGGAGTTGACCCGCAACCGTCCGCGCGGCTCGGCATGGGCGCTGGCACAGCGCTCTGCCTCCTCCAGGTCGGCCAGCACGCGCAGGCCGCGCTCGTAGAACGCGCAGCCTTCCGGGGTCAGCTGCAACTGGCGGGTGGAGCGTTGCAGCAGGCGCGTGCCCAGCCGCTGCTCCAGCCGCGCCACCAGCTTGCTCACCGCTGACGGCGTCATGTCCAGGGTGCGTGCGGCGGCGGAGAAGCCACCGGTCTCGATCACCCGCACGAACACTTCCAGTTCGCCGGATCGGTTGATGTCGGGTCGCGCCATGGTGATGAATCCAGTTCACAGATGATTATCCATGCGCAGTCTAGTTCACAGATCGACGGAGAATCACCATGGCCCTCCCTCCTCCCGGGATTGCCCGATGAACCGCTTCAGCCAGCTCACCGCGACCGCCTTGATCGCCCTGTCCAGCGCAGCCAGCGCCGCCCCGGCCCCGCACTGGGTCGCCAGTTGGCAGGCCAGTCCGCAACCGGTCTGGGGCGCCGATTTCCTGTTCCCGACCCTGGTCCCGGCCACGCTGCAGGACCAGACCTTCCGCCAGACCGCGCGCATCAGCCTGGGCGGGCCCCGGCTGCGGGTGCGGCTGAGCAATGCCTACGGCACCCAGCCGCTGCGGATCGGGGCGGCCAGCGTGGCTGCACACGCGGGAGTCACTCCGCAGCCGCTCAGTTTCGACGGCCAGCCCGGCGTATCGATCGAGCCCGGTCAGGAACGGCTGAGCGATCCACTGGCGGTGGCCACGGAAGACCGCCAGGCGTTGCAGGTGAATGTCTTTGTGCCGGGGCCGACGCCACTGCAGACCTTCCATTGGGAGGGGCGCCAGACCAGCTGGATCGCCGGCGGCAACCAGACCCTGGCGCGCGACCTGCAGGGTGCCAGTTCCACTACCGCCCGCCTGTTCCTGACCGGGATCGAGGTCGAGGCCGCCGCCAGCGCGCGCAGCGTGGTGGTGATCGGCGATTCGATCACCGATGGCGCCGCCGCCAGCCTCGACCAGGACCAGCGCTGGACCGACCACCTGGCCACACGCCTGGCACTGCGGGGCGTGGCGGTGGTCAACGCCGGCATCTCCGGCGGCCGGCTGCTGCGCGACGGCATGGGCGAGTCGGTTCTGGCCCGCCTGCAGCGCGACGCACTGGATCAGCCCGGCGTGGACAGTGTGATCGTGCTGATCGGCATCAACGACATCAGCTGGCCCGGCACCGCCTTTGCCCGCGCGCAGCCCCGGCCCAGCCTGGCCGAACTGCAGGCCGGCTATCGCGCCCTGGCCGAACAGGCCCATCGGCGGGGTCTACGCATCCTCGGCGCCACCCTGACGCCGTTCGCCGACACCCTGCCCGGCACGCCGCTGGACGACTACTACCAGCCGGACAAGGAGGCCCTGCGCCAACAGCTCAATGCCTGGCTGCGCAGCGACAGCCCGTTCGATGCGGTGATCGACCTGGATGCGGCGCTGCGCGACCCGGCCGATGCATCACGGATGGCCGCCGCCTACGACTCCGGCGACCACCTGCATCCGGGCGATGCAGGTAACCGGGCCATGGCCGAGGCGGTGGATCTGGAGGTGTTGCTGAGCGCACCCGAAACCCCTGGGGTCAGATCCCTTTCCCCTGGGAAAGGGATCTGACCCCACCCAACGAAAAACCCCGGGCAAGCCCGGGGTTTCGTCGCATCCAGCTGGCTGGAACGGCTTACTTGCGCTTCTTGCGCACGTACAACACCAGCGAATGCTCTTCCAGCTCGTAGCCGTGGTCGGCCGCGATCTTGCGCTGCAGCTCCTCGATCTCGTGGCTTTCGAACTCGATGATCTTGCCGCTGTCCACGTCGACCATGTGGTCGTGGTGGCCGCCACGGTCCAGCTCGTAGACAGCCTGGCCGCCTTCGAAATTGTGCTTGAGCACGAGGCCGGCGGCCTCGAACTGGGTCAGCACCCGGTAGACCGTGGCCAGGCCGATCTCGTCGCCGTGCTCCAGCAGCTGGCGGTAGATGTCTTCGGCGGTCATGTGGTGCTGGGCATTGCGCTGCTCGAGCAGCGCCAGGATCCGCATCCGCGGATGGGTCACCTTCAGGCCGACTTTACGCAGGTCGTGGGTTTCCATAGGTCTCCGTTCATTGGCGATTTAGCGCCAGCTGCCTCGGATTGGGTCGCGGTGGCACGCCGGGAGTGTATCATCGGTTTGATTTCCCCAACCGCCAGTCCCGATGCGCAATCTCCTGTTGGTCGCCGCCGTCGCCCTGTCCACCACCGGGTGCGGCATCATCTACAAGCAACCCATCTATCAGGGCAACCTGATCCGGGAAGATGCCGTGGCCAAGCTGCAGGTCGGGCAGAGCAAGCAGCAGGTCACCGCGCTGCTGGGCACCCCGTCCATTCCCGACCCGTTCCACGCCCAGCGCTGGGACTACACCTCCAGCCAGCGCGTGAACCGCCTCGGCCGTACCGAAGTGAAGAACTTCGTGGTGTTCTTCGAGAATGACGCCGTGACCCGCTGGGAAGGCGACTACTTCCCGGGCAACGACAAGGCCCTGGCCCAGCAGACCGTGCGCCAGTTCGGCCGCAACCTGCCGAAGGACAAGAAGAAGAAGGGCCGCTGAGGCCCCTGCCCGTCCGCAAGGACGGGTTGCCGGGATCAACCGCCGAGCGCGCGACGCCGGCGGTTGTCCTTGGGGTCGGCCAGCAGCGGGCGCAGCAGCTCGATGCGGTCCCCGTCCAGCAGCACCTGCTGTGGACGTGCCAGCACGCCATGCACGGCGGCGGCCGGACAGTCGGCACTGCCTTCCAGCGCGGCGGCGGCGATGGCGTCGGCCACGGTCGCCCCCTCTTCCAGCTGCAAGTGGCGCGACAGTACGCGCTGCGGCCAGGCCAGCACCACCTCGACCTCGATCATCGCTCAGCCCTCGTCGGCGACGCGGACGAAATCGTTGACCATGCGATCGGCCAGCCCCTGGAAGCCGATCGCCAGGGCAGGACCGAGCAGGCGTGAGCTGGGTTCGAACTCCAGGGTCAGGGTGACCTTGCAGGCATCCTCGGCCAGTGCATGGAATTCCCAGCGGCCGTGCAGCTGCTTGAACGGGCCATCGCGCAGCTGCATGTCGATGCTGTGCGGGCGCTGCAGGGTGTTCTCGGTCTGGAACCAGGTACTGAACGAGCCCAGGCCCAGGTCCAGGCGCGCCACCAGGCGGTCCTCGCCCTGCTCCAGGATCTGGGCAGCCGAGCACCAGCGGAAACGGCGCGGATAGGCCTGGACGTCATTGACCAGGTCGAACATGCGCGCGGCCGAATGTTCGACCAGGGCGCTGCGGCGGATAGTAGGCATGAATACAGGACGTTTCGGCAATCGACCGGGCGGGCCCGAATCGGAGACAATACGGAAATGAGCAAGAACAGCGGCAAGGATAAAGCAAAGAGCGCGACGGCCAACAAAACCATCGCGTTGAACAAGCGTGCCCGCCACGAGTACCACATCGAAGAGCGCTTCGAGGCCGGCCTGGCCCTGCAGGGTTGGGAGGTGAAGTCGATCCGCGCGGGCCGCGGCAACATCATCGACGCCTACGCCTATGTGAAGCACGGCGAGATCTTCCTGATCGGTGCGCAGATCACCCCGTTGATCCAGGCCTCCACCCACGTGGTGGCCAACGACCGGCGCGAGCGCAAGCTGCTGCTGCACCGGAGCGAGATCGACAAGCTGGTCGGCAAGGTCGAGCGCGATGGCTACACGATCGTGCCCACCGCGATGTACTGGAGCAAGAACAAGATCAAGCTCGAAGTCGCGCTGGCCAAGGGCAAGCAGACCCACGACAAGCGCGATGCCGCCAAGGACCGCGACTGGGCGATCGAGAAGCAGCGTGTGATGCGTCGCGGCAACCGCGACGCATGACCGCCCCCATCGGCGCCATGGTGACTGCAAGCGCCGATGAAACGCGCACGTTGTGTGCGCGCCTGTTGGCCTTCAACCAAGCCCACGGCGGCGATACGTTCGATGAGATTCCAGTCCGCCTGGCCTGGCATGACCAGCACGGCGCGCTGCGCGGTGGCGTGCTGGCCGACGTCTGTGCCGGCTGGCTGCAGGTGCACGTGCTGTGGGTGGATCCAGAACTGCGCGGGCAAGGCATCGGCCAGCGCCTGCTGGCGGAGGCAGAAACCACCGCGCGCCACCACGGCGCCCGCAACGTGATGCTGGATACCTTCGACTGGCAGGCCGAAGCCTTCTACCTGCGGCAGGGCTACACCGTCTATGGGCGGCTGCCCGACTGCCCGCCCGGGCACGAGCGGATCTACCTGCGCAAGTCGTTGTTGGGTTCGTAGTCGCGTCGGCGCTGGAGCCGCCTGCCGGTCAGCCTGCCAACAGGCCCCGCCCGCGCATGCGTGGTGCCAGCGCCGCGTGCATCACGGCCAGGTGCATCACCACCGCCAGTTCCGGCGCATGACGGTCATCGCCCGCGCGCCACTGCTGCGCCATCCGGGCTGCGTCGGCCGGCAACAGGGCCAGCAGCTGGGCGTCATCCAGCGAATCGGCCGCGCCCTGCAACTGGCGCGCCAGCTGCCGCGACTGCCAGACATGCACACCGATGCTGAGACTGGCCAGCGACATCAGGACCACGGCCAGGCCATGTTCGAACCACTGCGACAGCACCTCCGGCCCCCACAGCAGGGCCGCCATCACCGCCAGCGCCGGCAGGCGCCAGCCCAGCCAGTGGGTGCGGTCGCGCTGCGGCCAATGCACCACCACCGCGCTGGCCACCAGGGCCGCCGCCGCCGTGGCCGGCAGCTCGGTCAACCAGGTGGCCGCCAGCAGCACGCCCAGCACGGCCCAGACCCAGCCGGGGGGCAACGCCCGCCGCTGGTAGTCGGCCCCGACGGGTCCGACCAGCTGTCGCAGGCTGCGTTGTTGGCTTGCCTCGGTCACCCACAGTCTCCGTGTCTGTCCTGGCTCGGATGGTGGTCTTCAGTGTGTCGCAAATTCGTGCCAATGAAGTTACCAATCCGCTATGACCGGCGCACTGCAACACGTTGCACATTGACGGCGCGCGCGCAGTTCACGCCGAAGTCCCGATGCCATCAACCCTGCCCGGGCCCGTCGCAGCACCCAACGCTATTCAACCTTGGCGTAAGCACACACAGATGCCGCCGCATCCAGCAGCGGACCGACCTCCAGGCGCGGCGCGGGCCGCGCCGCCGGAAACGCAATGGCAAGCGCCTTCGCAGCACGATCCGCACGCGGCTGGATGTACCACGAGGACTCCGCCGACAGCGTCTCGCCACGCACCTGATGCTGGAACCGATACTGGCCCCAGTAGATGGCCAGCGGCTCCTCCAGGGCATTCAACGGATTGGGCAACGTCAATGCTTCCGGACATAGCGCAGCAAACGCCCCAGCCAACAGCTGCCGCTGCTTCAATGGTTGTCCCGCGGAAAGAAAATGGCTGTATTCATGCATCACGATCGGTGCCCAGTCTTCTTTGGCATCGAACGTCGAGAACAGGAAAATGTAACCGCCACGGAGCTTTGCCTGCGTCTGCGTGGCATCCGGCCACCAGAGGAAACGAACCTGGAAGGTCGGGGGAGCATCCACCTTGAAGAAGGCTTTCATTTCATCCGCAAGCCTGCCCACTGGAGGCGACGTGAGCTGACGGGCAAGCGCGTCCTGCTGCTCATGGAACGGTTGCGCCGCCGTCAAGAGGCGCCGTGCACGCGGCGCGAAGCGCGCGTAATACTGCCTCAGCAGCGCCTGATCGTCGGGAGTCTGGGCGGCGATCGCACTCTCAGTGGCGGCATCGAAAGAGGCGGTGCCTAGGAAATGCCGCGTGTACGGATCACCCATGCGGGTCTCGGAGCCCGCGAACAGGCGATCAGCCGGCGTGCCCTTTGCTTCTTCGTCCCGTGCCAGCGGTGACGTACGCTGGCGGAATGCCGCGTAGCCGGCGAGCAGGTCACGATCACGCTGATCCAGGCCAAAGCGCCGCTGCCATTCCTGCCGGTAGGCCGCAGTGGTATAGCCCGGCAGCCAATCCGGAAGGTTGTCGAGCAGGTTGAACAGGTCCAGCGAGGGGCTGTACGCCACCTCCAATGACGGACGCGAGGATTCTGCCGCCGCGACAGTCCCGGCCTGCAGGACCAGGGCCCCCACGGCCACCACCCCCATCCATCGCAACCGCATCCTGCCGGAACTGATGAAAACGGCCATCGGGCAATCCTGGAGAGGCACCCACGGATTCGAACATGTCGACCCAGGTACGGCAATGTGCCAGGTGGCCCGCCGCGGCCGGGAATGTACTGCTGCCTCTACGTGAAGCCCGACCGCGTGACTGTTCAGGAAGATTGCCGTACCATTCGCATCGTTAGGCAGGCCCTGCCCGTGGCGACACGGAATCGGCCTTGTACCTTGCAGCACTGTAGAAACCGGGGGTGCATTGTCCCCGCGACGCCATCGGTGCCGGTTTCCAAAATGCAGAAATAACGAAGCCCATCAATGCTTTAGCTTGATGGGCTTTTTCGTTGATGACTGCCGCATGGGCAGAAATGGGCATCGATTGGCAGCGTTTGGTCAACTTCTTGGTCAACATTCGATGTTGGCCATCACCACCGTCAACGCGCCGGCGGATCTCCGAGCTGCTGGTTCTCGTCCTCGAGCTGCTTGATGATTCGACCCATCAACGTGTGTAGTTCGTTGTGCGGCTGATCGACCAGCTGCCAGTTCTTCATCATCCCCAAGCTGGTCTTGGAATCCATGGTTGCCCAGACAACATCGATCAGCTCATTCAACGCGGCTCGGACTTCCGCAGAATGAAGTCGTGATTGCAGGGGGATGATCGCGGCCGACGATTGACGTACATCGTCATTGACCTTGGCCAACGCCTGCAGCGCAGCCTCACGTTCCATTGAACCGTCGGGCAGATAGGCTGCGGCGCCCCTCCCCGCTCCGAAGGCCTTCATCTTCACCTTGTAGGCGTCGGTTGCGGCTCGCATGAAGGCTACTACCAGGGGTTGGAGCGCCAGCAAGTTGGCGCGCTCTGCCTCTAAGCGCCGCATCCGCAGTGCGTCGTAGCGCTGCTGGCGGCGCAGTCCATCGTCGCGCTTCTGCCGAGCCTTCTCCGTCAAGTGGTCCTGGACCCACTTGAGACCGAAGCCAAGGAGCAGAGTTGCGACCGGCACCAGCCACTTCCAGTCGTCTCCGTTGTTCGCCGCTGCAGTGGCCGCGGGAGCGGCCTTGGCGGTTGCCACGAAAAGTGCTTCCAGCATCTTCAGATCCCCCAGTTCTGCAGGCATCTTGCCTGAACGATTTGACGAATCGCGCAATTCTTCAAATCGCCGGCGCAGGAGGATCTATCCCATCCAGCCGAACGGTGGATCGGTGTTCGCCTTGGCCAGCCTGTTTGCCCGCACGGCTACCCGCCAGGCCGTGATCTTGGCGACGTCTTCCCGCAATCGAGCCTGGTGTCTGGTGACCCAGAGCTCGGCGCCGGGGCGGCCCTGGTCATAGCTGCTGCAGTGCCGCCACGGACCGCTGCCAGGACCATGCCGATGTCGATCGAGAGTTGCCACCCAGGAGCCATCGTCCACGCGCTGGGACAGGGCGACGAGCCAGACGCCCTCGCAGGCGATCACGGTCAGCAGATCACCCGGCCTGCTGCCAGAGCGTGTGGTCCAGTAGAAGGAGTCGGGAAGCGGCATGGCCGGCAGGATACGAATCGTGGTCGCAGCGGCTGCGATTGCGAGCAATCTATTGCCACGCTCGCTACCGCCAGCCTCCACACCATCAGCAAGCTACGAGCCTACGCCCTCGTGCAAACGGTCACGCCCGCATCACCGCACATGATATTGACACTCATTCTCATTCGGTGTACCTATCCCTTGGGCGAATTGCTCTCTCAAGGGGTCAAGGGCATGTATCTGAAGCGTAGTGGCTCACTCGCTGTACTTCTGAGCCTAGTGGCTGTGTTGTGCTTTGGTGCCACTTTCACTGTCAGTGGCCACTTGTTGTGGTGGTCCTGTGGCGTCGCTTTGCTCTCTTCCCTCGTCGCGGCCCTTTGGTTGCGCAATACGTCCAGACCCGTTCGAGCGCTCTCAATTGGCGTTTTCATTGCCGTGATCTTGAGATTGCTCATTCTTTTCTACTGAAACAGTGATTAAGGATGAACGTCATGCTGAAGGGACTATTAGCAAGTGTGGTTTTGGTGGTTGGCGCAGGGGCAATCGGCGACGCTTCTGCACAGGCAGTTGCGGCCGCCCAATGCGAAGGATGCAGTTACCAGCAGAAGATTGAGGCGGCTAGAGGTGAGGTTGATTTCGGCGGAGTGGCGGTTTTCAGCCTTTCCACCGGCGAAATCAATTCCTTCGTGATCTCGCCAAACTTGACCATCACGGAAGTTCCGGTAAGGGCTGAACTGGCAGACTACTACGCAGAACTGGTCTACCTCTACCAGAGGAACGGCGGCTCCCTGGAGTTCAAGGTCCCCATTGATGTGATCCGCTCCGATATGAGCGCAGCGAGCGGCCGGGCATTCCGCGCCCAGTCGGCTCAGGCTGCGGCCAGCGACTATGACCTCCCTGAGAACGCTTACGAGGCAATCTCCAACTCCTCAAAAATGAACAACGTTCATGCTTGGATGGAGACGAAGCTACCTTCCTTCATTGCCGGCGGCCAAAGCGTCATTCGTGTTTTCAATCCGGCAGTGTGGCTGGGATCAAAGAGTTCGCAAGTCTACGTCCGCTTGGAGTTCCACGATCAGTCAACAGTTCTGATCACCTACAATTACGACAGTAAAATGTGGGAACGGGTACCCAATAGCGCTCGCGACGGACACAACAATTCGATTCCGGAAAAAAGGGAAGACTTCGCGGGCGGGGGCTATCGTGAATACAATTTCCAGGGGCCGCCATCTACAGATATTCAGAACTTCCTTGTCTGGGCTCATCAGAACGGCATTCCGATCAGCGGATCAGTGAGCCACACGCGCCTTGCATGCTCCAGCGCCGGCGGTGGCGCCGTCCAGTGCGTCGCTTACTGAAGCAGCAACTTGTTTCACAGCAAATTGCTTTTTGAGGGCTCCCATTCGGGAGCCCTTTGCGTCTGTGCTCAACCTGTTCGCCCTGCCGGCCTCTCGTCACCTGATGACCTCAGCCATATCCTCCCGCAGCTGCCATTGGTGCCTGCCCCCCCCCACAGTTCCGCACCAGCTCGACCCTGCTCGCAACGGCACCTCCGGACAAGCTCAACGTCCAAGCCGCCCGGTGCCTGTACGTCATCGGGACGTTGGTGGCCATCGGAATAATCCTCTGGCAGGATCCGAATCGGCGATATCGCCAACAATCAGGGGGAAGAACATGGGACGCTTTGCCAGTGCCATTCTGTTAGCGCTGCTTTCCACTGCTCCGCTATCTGCGGCAGCCAATACCTCTTTGAAACCGCTCGACTACTACTTCGTCAAGTTCAAAGGCGAGCACGATGTCATGCGAGACGCAATAAAAAATGACCCCAGTATCCCATCGAGTCAGAAGCCGATTGTTTACAAGGAGCGCTTTGAGGAACTGCAGGGGAGATTCAGAGCGGAGCGAAGCACCGAGTACGCCAGCCAGCGAGCAATCGTTGTACAGGACCATAGCTGCACTAAGGGATATTCGGGCGGAACGAAGAAGTGCGGAACGAAGTGTGCCTCCGCCCCGTCACCAGAGTGGTTCACCGAAGCAAGCATGGTTGAATCATTGATGGAGGACAACACGCCTAACAAGCGCAAAGCAACGATAGAGCCGAATGGATCGGCGGCTTGCATTTACCTTCAAAGAAGTAGCAAGGGACGGACGTTTGTGCGAGTGAAGGCCACCTTCAAGTATCGGCCCGACTTCATTTTGCGCGCTGTCGACGCGGACAACACCGCAGTCTTCAAGAAGATCGTGACTGACATCTAATTCTCTTGTGGGCACGGGCCGATGTGACGCATCGGCCCGTGATCTTCTGAGATCGACTACAGATCAGGTAGGCCCAGCCGCCGACGAATCGCCGCCAGGAGCACGGTAGAGGTCCGCACCAGCGCATGCTGGTCGCGGGTCAGCTCGTCATACATCTGCAGCACCTCCGGGGGGATCTGCCCTGCCCGGCCTGCCTTGAAGGCCTCCATCGAGACCACCTGAGCCTTATAGCGCTCATCTTCCATGCCCTTCTCCAGCTTCTGGCGGCGGGAGTGCCGCCCCCTGGATGCCTTGGGCCCCACGTCTAAGCCTGTTGCAGGGGAAAGAAAACCAGCACCACTGTCCATGGGCTGGCCGTTCTCCTGCTTTCCTTCTCCAATGGCCACCAGCTGCGAGTCCTTCTCGTCCATCGGTTACTGACCCCTGTATCGGTAACGCCGGCACCAGCGCCGGCGTCTTCACATTGCTTTCATCCGGTCAGGTCCGATGGGGTTACAACGTTCCCGCAATTACTCCGTCACGGCTTTGTTCAGCCGCGCGGCCAGCTTTGGGTTGAGCACGATGCCGGCCTCAGCCCTGGCGCTGTAGCGGGCCCGGTTCTTGATGGACTGCTGCAGACCGCTCGAGGTGATCGCCAGCTCCGGGTTGGCCTTGTTGAAGGCGCCGATCTTGCTGAGCACCGAAGCCCGGTCGCTGGCATCGCCATTGCGCAGGGCCATGGCGAAGGCGTTCACCAGCGACTTGCGGCGGTCGAGGATGTGCTGCTCGTAGTTCTTCAGCGCGCGGGTGGTCTCGTACTGCCTGGACACCTTCTCCGGAGCGAAGCCGTTGGCCTGCAGCAGAATCTCCCAGGGCGACAGATCCTCGACGACCGGATCGCCGCGCAGGGTGTTCACGCCCTGGGTGGCGTAACGGCCAGCCTTGATCATGTCCTTGAGCCCTTTGGGCAGCATGGTCTCCACGCCGCGCATGATGTGACCTTCGTCGACCTGCTGCTTGCCGACCAGCACGTTCTTCAGGACGCCGCCCATTGGCCCTGCGGCCTGCTCGAGCAGGTTGTTGAACATGCCGCGGCCGTCGAGCTCCCTATCGGCGTCGCGGATCCACAGGCTGTCCAGACCGACACGGCCAGAAATGTTCGCGCCGGTCAGCTTGTCGGCCGGCCCGTGCAGAAGCAGATCCGCCCCGCCCTGCCCCAGCATGCCGGTGAGGAAAGCCCGCAGCTCGGTCTCTGCATCCCACGGCTCGTCGTCATCCCCGAAGGTGGCCTGGATGCCATTGAGTGCCCCCATGATCATGCCCATCATCGGCAGACCCATGGCGCCGGAGAACAGTGCGCTCATGCCAAGCAGGCCGGTCAAGTTGCGCCGGGCAATTTGCCGCACCTGCGGGTCCTGGCCGAAACTCGCATTCCAAACCATTCTCCCGAGCGCCCAAGTCATGTTCAGGCTGTACTGCCGGAACATCAGCAGCACCTTGGCGGTACCGCTCTGCATGAAGCGGGCGCGGTTGGCGTTGCTGTAGTCGAAGTGGGTATCGAAGATGGCATCGCGGGCGAACTTCACCGCGTCGTCGAACGACTTGCCGTCCGCGCGCGCCAGGCGGTAGGCAGCCATGCCGGTCGCCTCGCGATTCATGACCTCGGTCTTGTGGAAACCCCAGCCGATGATCTCCATGGCCTTGCTCCAGGCCGGGTTGTAGCCCGTCAGGCCACCCTCGGCGATGCCGGCGAGATTGTGGGCCTGCGTCTTCTCGATCGCGCCGGCGACTTCCAGCGCCTGGTAGGCGCGGAGCTCGTCGGGGTCGGTCAGCGTCCTCTGGATGTTGCCCACGGTGCGCACGGCGTCACGGCTGGCGGCCAGCAGGTAGTTCATGGCCTTGACCCCGCCGTGCCGTGCGGCCAGGTAGGGGTAGCTGACCAGGGCGGTCTGAGTCACGTTCACCAGCGCCGCCGCCGGCGTGGCGCCCAGGTAGTAGGTAAAGCCGAACGACGAGATCAGGTTGGTCAGCGCCGAGTCGGTCGGATTCATGATCCATTCGTGCCGCTTGCCCAGTTCTTCCAGGAGAGCGTCGCCCGCCACGATCTTTCGCGTGTCGACGCTGGGCGACGCCTGAATCTTCTTCTGCGCATCCTTCAGGTCGGTCAGTACGCCCTGCAGCTTGTGGGCGTATCGCAGTCGGGCCAGCTGGTGCGACCCGTGCTGCATGTTGTAGGCGAAGGCACGCACGGCATCAGGGTCGAAGCCAGGCACCGACTTGCGGTGGATCTGGTGCTTGCGCATCGACAGCTCCGGCATGGTCTGCAGATACAGCTGGTAGACCTGGTCCTGGACTGCGTCGGACACATGCGCGGTCCGCAGTTGGTCGATCACGTCGGCAACGAAGGTGCCGCTCGGTGCGTCGGCCGCCTTACCCTCCGTCTTCATTCCGCGAGCGGTGATCGCCCACTCCCTGCTCTGGAGGTCCTTCACGGCTCGGTCCAGCTCGTTCTGTGATTCGAACATCAGGAAAGTGTTGGTTCCGCCCTTCTCCGCTGCGACGAAGAACTTGCCGAAGCGCTGCAGGGGGAAGTAGACGCCTTGCAGGCGCGCAGATTCGAATTGCTCCCGGATCTTGTGCACCAGCATGCGGCGACTGCTGTCGCTGATGACCTGGCCTCCAACCAAATCCCCCCCCTTCAGGTCCTCGATGCGTTGGACCAACGCCTCTTCCACCGCGTCGGACCTCGACCGATAGGCATCACGGAACTGCAGATAGAACGACTTCGCTTCTGGTGACAGCTGCGACCACTGCTCAACCAAGGGGGCATACTGCAAACGGCGCCGCGGCTCTGCCTTCAGCATGGCCTTCAGTGCCTTGACCTCGTTCATGATGTTTGTCTTGCTGTCGCCGCTTCGCTCCCGCATCTGCTGCTGTTTCACCTTGATGGCGTGCAGCACGTTCTTGCGGGTGACCTCCTGCAGCCCTTTCTCGCCGGGCATCCGGAACTGCAGGGGCTGATACTCGCGGGATGGGTCCACCCCGTCCATGGTCGCCTGGTGCATGAGGTCGAACAGCCGCCGGCTTTCGGCCTTGTTCTTGCTGGCCCATTGACGAGCGGGCTCGGCGATCGCTTCCGCCTCTGCCTGCAGCTTGTTGCGATCTGCCTGCATCTCAGCCAAGTAATCGGAGTAGCGATCGATAGTCGGGAAATAGTCGCTACCCAGTTCGGTCAGATGGCGGGTTGCCAGGAATCCCAACCATGTGGATCGGAGGGCATCCTTCAAATTGCTCGGCGTCAAGTCAGCCAACTTCTGCCGCGCACGCGCCAGCACGCTTTCGCCTTGAATTCCCCTCTGCACCGCCTCAATGTCCTCAAGCGCGTCTGCCGGCGGCATGCTGAAGAGGCGGCCGCGGGCCGCCCGCGTCACCTCGGCGCCATTGGGCAGCACCACGCTCCAGGTGCGCGGCCCACTCTCAACCGGATCGGCCAGCACCTGGCCACCGGTGCGCTCGGCCTCAGCGCGCGCGGCGCCAAGAGTCAGGAAGTCGGCCGGCCGGCCGCGCTCGTCGGCGAGGTACCACTGATCGTCGCGGCGGAGAAATCGACCGCCATTCTGCTCGAGGAAGGCTTCGCCGCGGCCGTCGATCTGCGGCTGTGCGAACGAGTAGGACCGCACCATTTCACGCTGCGCCTGCGCCGACATGCCGGCGCGCAGGAAGCCGTCGGCTTGGCTCAACAGGTCCCGGACCTCGGTCTCGGACCACTTCAGCGACGGCATGACGCGGCGCAGGAAGCGGCGGACCGCCGCGGCGACGCGGCTGGTGAAGCTGTTGCGGATCCCCCTCTCTGCCATGACGGCGATCGCTTCCTTGGCGAAGGTCTCGCGATCGACGGTGCCGTAGCGCTTGGTCACATCCGCCAGCACCGACTTCATCGCAGCGGTACCGGTGCCGTCGGCGGCCAGCTTGTCGATTGCGTCAACGATCTGGGTCCAGTCCTTGGCACCCACCACGGACTCAACGCCGTAGTGCCCGATTGCCTCGTGCGCCAGCACCTGCGCGAAGCGCTGCTCGGTGGCGATGTTGCCGGCGTTGATCCAGACCGTAGGCCGCCCGTCGTACACACCCTCGGCGCGGCGATAGCCCGGATCTACCTTGGCGCTGGCCGGGAAGTCCTCGGCCGAGCGCACCACCACCACGCTGGGCGCGTTTTCGCCCCAATGCTGGGTCAGGTCGGTTTTGAGTTGCAGCGCGCGGTCGAAGTCCAGGCCGCCGCTGGCGGCCGGAGCTGCGGATCGGTTTACCCGCCCGCCGGGCCCAGGTGCTTCAGCTCCGGATCGATCGCCAGTTGCTTCTGCGCCCACTCGTGCGAGGCCCGGTACTCGGCCTGCAGCGACGCGATCTCGGAGGGCGTCAGCATGTAGACGTCCCTTGTCGAGGGTGAGGATGGTGCGGGCTTCGGATTCGGTGAGGCCTTCGAAGCCGTAGCCGAACTGGTCGCGCCACCAAGGTTCGATTGATCCGAAACGTTCACGGACGTCGGCCAGGCTCTGGGAGTTGAGGGCGATTTTCCGCGAATAGTCCTTGCCGGTCAAAGCGGTGGCCAGAACCACCTTGCCGCCGTTGTCCTCGATGTGGGTTTTCAGCTGTGCGAGGGTGCCGCCCTGGGTCAACGTGTCATCGATCAGGAGGTAGTCGCGGCCCTTCTCGACCTTTCCAGTGAATGGGGGCTGGTTGGCCAGCCGGTGCAGGGCATCGCCGCTGCCGCGGTTGACCTTTGCCGCCTGAACGATGTCGGGAGCCACCTTCAGCCCAAGGCGGGCAGCCAGCAGATCCGCGGCCATCGCCGGGATGCGGTTGTTGCCCGTCGCTTCCTGGGACTGCACGGCCACCACCAGCGGTTTGCTTCCCTCCGGCAGCGCTGCACGCACGTTCTCGACGAACTCTGGGGTGATTACGTCACGCGCCGCGCGCAGCGCAGCGGTGTCGTCACCGGCCTTAGCTGCAGCGTAATCCGCGTGCGCGCTCAGGCGGCCGGGACGGTGAGCCGTCACGACATCGGGGAAGTCCGCCTCCCACCCGCGACGGGAGAAGAGTGGATCCGACGACCCCGCCGCATTGTCCGCTGCATCGGAGGCACCGCCCTCGCGGCTGGCCTCACCCGGCGCAGACTTGGACGTCTCGGGGGTCGATGCAGGTGTCGCCTCTGGGTCTTCCTTAACCTCTGCAGTCTTGGCGGCCTTGGCTGTCTTAGCGTCCCTTCTCGCCTTGCGCTCGGGCTTCCCCAGCACGGAGTCCAGATCGCGAGGCCTCGGGGTGGTGCTGTGCCAGCGCGGACCCTCATCAGGCAGGGGATTGCCAGCAGCATCCACGCCCTGGACCTTCACCTGCCAGCGCGGATCCTTGCCTGGCGGACGGAACTCGATCACTTGATCGCGGGTGTTGGCATAACCGTTCACGATTCTTCCCGGCTGGAAGTACGCGCCGAGCGTGCCGATATCATCCCGAACGTACTCAGGGGAGCCAGCCTTGATGCGAACCTTCGGCGTATACACCGGGCCCGCTTCGGGCGCTACAGGCTGTGCCGGTGCTGCAGCTGCTGCTGGTTCACTGCCGCTCTGGGTCGATGCAGTACCGGTTTCTGCTGGCGTACCGGCGCTTTCGGCCGCTGTGCTGACGCCCTGCCCCGTTTCACCTGCTGGCGTAGCGGCCTGCGGAGCGGGCGCCGCCTCCGCCTGCTGAGCCCGGGTGACGCGGCGTGTGGTCTTCTTCGGATCGCGTACCCAGGCCTTGAACTGCTCCTGTGACATTTCCTTGATACCGCCGAGCCCCGTCCAGCCCTTCGAGTAGTTGGCGAGGTAGGTGTCGCGGGCTTCCTGCTCCGACGCGGTTCCCATGATGACCTTGTGCTCGTCGAAGGAGCCGTCCTTGTTGACCTGGTCGACCACGTACACCGGTAGCGCGGGATCCTCAGCGCGATCGGTCATGAAGACGTCGACGTGGTCCTTGTCCTTGCCGACGGTGCCCTTGAAGTAGCCGTAGTGGTTCTTCAGCGCGGGCCAGCGCGGATCCCGCTGGCTGCCGGCGGGGTTCTCGATACTGATGTCGTGGCCGTTGATGCGGACATGGCCCTTCTTGTAGTTACCGGCTTCCTTCTGTGCGTCCGTGGGCGCAGGCAGATCGTTCTGCGGGTTCGTCGCAGCCTCGGCAGCCGCGGTGGCCACCTTCGGCACTTCAGCCTGCGCGAGCGCGCTGGACTGGCCAGCGCTCGCCTCGGCCACGGACTGCTCGGGAGCGGTCCCGGCCACACCGGATGTCTCCGTCGCGCCGGCTGCGCGCGGCTCAGCGACCGGTGCGCGAGACGAACCGGTGTCCAACTGCGCAGCCGCATCACCGGGCGCGCGCTGCAACTCGCTGGCCAGTGGCTCCGGGGCGGATCGATCGGTCGGCGCGGCACCATCCAGCTGCAGATCTGCAGACGGTGCGGCCTCCCTCAGCGACTGCTGCGCCGGCGATGGCGCGCCGGCGGCCTCACTCGCTGCCAGGTTGCCGGCATCGGCTGGCGGCTCAGTGAGGCCGCGCCGACGCTCGCCCTTTACCTCGTCCAGCAGGGGGCGCACACGGGCGCTGGGCAGGCCGTACTGGTCACGCATGGAGCGCAGCAGGGTCGGCGTATTGATTCCGCCATGCGTCTCGACCTGGTACTGCAGGCCGCTGTGCAGCAGCTGCTTGATGTCCGTCGTGGTCGGCTCTCGGAGCGCTTCACCGGTCTGGGCATCGACCCACGGCGGCGCGACCGCAGGCGCCGGAGGCGCCGCGGCGGCCGGAACTTCCGGTGTTACCAGGGCCGCCTGGCCTTCCTGGGCTTGCGGGGCGACGGGTTCTGCCTGCGCTGCCGCAGCTGTTGCGGTATCCGCAGGCCCACTGGGCCGCCGGGCCTGGGAAACCAGGTTGGCGATGCCGGCGATCGAGTCGGGGGCTGCGTCAGGGAACGGTACCGTCGGCTGCGGCCGCGCAGCGACGCGAGTCCCGTCGAAGGGAGCGGACATGCCGCGGCCCTGCGGAAAGCGCATCTCAGGTTCGGCCATGACCTCCGGGCGGACCCTGCCAGGCGTGATAGTGCCGTCCGGTGCAGCAGTCATCACTTCCGGCGGCGGAAGCGCCAGCATCTGGCGGATCGGCGGCGGTGGCAGCGGAGGTGGCGTCGGCGTCGGCCGGCGTGCCAGGCGTTCCCGCTCCGCATCAGCTGCCACTGCGGCCTGGTTGTCGCCGCGGCTGGCGATCGCGCCGCCGGCGGCCATGCCGCCACCGAGCAGGCCGCCGATCGCCGCACCGGTACCAGCCGCTTCAGGGACACCTTCCCACGCTGCCTGGGTCGGGTCGACCTGGCGCTGGCCAAGGTTGCCGGCCAGCTGCGAGCCGCCCTCCTGGATGCCTTCTTCCACAGTCTCGCGCGCTGCGCCGGCCAGAATCGCTTTTGGCTTTCGCGCCAGGCCCCGGGTGAATACATCGGCTTCAAACGGCGCCGCAATGCGGCCGGCGATCGCCGCGATCGGTGCGGTGATCGCCTGCGCTTCCATCGATGCGCCACGCGCGATGGTTTCCTTGACCGTCTGCGGGTCACCGCCGGCGGCGACCATGCGCTTGTATTCCGGATTGGCATCCCAGACCGACTGCGGCTGCGCCATTGCCTGCTGGTAGGTTTGCTGGCCCGCCGACCCGGTCTCCATGATCGTCGTCAGGCCGGTGGCAGCGGCAGTCGCCGCGCGATGTCCAGCGGCGGTGGCTGCCGTTTCAGCGGCCTCGGCACCGAGACCCTTGGCCAACGCACCCGCCAATGCTCGTTCGCCCGCCCGCGCAGCCGCAAGGCGCGTGCCGGCGCCCATCGCGGCAACGTTTGGCACCTGCTCGGCCAGGAAATTGCCGATCAGTCGCGGCGAGGACAGCACCTTGCCGGCACTGGCGAAGAAGCCCTTGGTGTCCTGCAGGTCCTGCTTCTCCTGCTTGAGCGCATCAGACTGGCTCTCGCCGAGGTAGTCGGTGGCCAGCTGCGTTGCCTTCGACAAGCCCGCGCTATCGGATCCAGCCCGGCGCCCGCCGAAGATCTCGGATGGCGTGCCTGGTACCAGCGCGGCGGTCTCGGAGGCGCCCTTGACCCCCAACCTGTCCAGCACGCGCAGGCCCTGCCGCACGATGTTGGTCGGCTCCATGGAGTTACGCTGCTCCACGGCGCCACCGAGGATGTTGGCGGCGCCGGAAGCAATGCCGAGCCCGGTGTCCTTGATCGCCTCACCCCAGGATCGCTCCGGGCGCTTGGCCACCTTCTGGAACGGGTCGCCCTGCACGGGGGACAGCGTCGGTCGGCGCGCAACCTTGTCGGTGGCTGCGGGGGCTGGTGCTGGTGCTGGCGCTGCGGCTGCTCCTGCGCCAAAGGGATTCCCATCGACCTTTTCGAACGTTGCCATCAGAGATTCACCTTCGAGTAGCTTCCGTCGTTGTTCTGCACGTACCAGTTCCCGTCCGGAGCCTTCCGCGCTCCGGCAACCGGCGGAGCTTCTTGTGGGCGCAGCCCCGCGTACAGCGGATCTGCATCGAGCTGGGCCAAGGCCGCGGTCTTCGCGGCTTCGTCCATCGTGACGTTCCCGGAAATCGCGTTGAATCGATCGGTGTAGGACTTCAGGCGGTCGGCATCGGTGAGCTCGCCGGTCTGGCGCGGCGCCTGGGCGGCCCGCACGCTCTGTCCGTCGGCGCCGGTCACGGGACGCCAGCCGCCGTCGCTACCAACAACCCCCATGCCGCCGTCAGCAGCAACCGAGATCTCCGGCCTGCGCGCAATGCGGGCCGTTTCCAGCGACGCCTGGCGATTGGCGGCGTTGTCCTGCATCTGTGCGTTGAACTGACCAGCCTGCAGCGCGCGGTTGGCGTCGCCTTGCGCAGCGACCGCGTTGACCTGGCCAGCGGCAAGGTCCGCCTCATCCTGCGTGCGGAGCGCAGATGCGCGCTCGGCTTGGCGCGCGCCTGCCTCGCCGAGGATTGCCTGCGCTACTGCGGCGCGGCCGCTCGGGCTGCCTTTCAGGCTGGCGCTGCCCATGGCTCGGGTGAGCTTGTCCACCGTGGTGTCGGCGGGGTTTTCGATGATCCCTCCCTGGCGACCGCGCTGCACGATCTGCGGCGTTGGCCGCGGAGCCACCACCGTCGGCGCTGCAGGCGCAGCCGCAAGGGGGGACACCAAGGATCCCAGCGTGCCGCCGGCCGGTGCGGCCGCAGCACCGCCGCTGGCTGCGATGGTTGCGGCGGATCCGGTGAACACCGAATTGCCGTTGGCATCCACGGTGCGGGTAATGCCTGCTGGCAACGTGGCAGTGCGGCCGTCCTGCGTCATGTAGGTGCTCGGCGCAGCTGCTGCGGGGGCGGTGGACGCCCGGGGCGCAGCGGCACCTGCAGCGCCCGCCAGGGGCGCCGTGGAACTCACGCTGGAACTGACCCCGGTGAAGTCTGCCCCGATCGACGGCCGCCCAGCCAGGCGCGAACCAGCGAGGCCTGCAGTCGAGTCAACGCTGGAGCTCACACCGCCGAACGTCGGTTTCGGCTTCGCGGCACCGCCGAGCCTCGCCGATGCGATGCGGCTGAGCGCGCTGGCGGCGCCACCAATTGGATTGAGCTGGCTGGGCGCCCTCAACGGCTGGCCCTGTTGTGGCGACGGCGCCGCGCCGACCGCTGCGCGGCCTGCATCACGCACGAAACCGGCCGCTTCTCGTCCTGGCGCCGTCACCGCATCGGCGACGGTACCGGCCGCGCGCAGGCCTGCGCCCGCGGCCTGCCGCGCCATCGTGGCGGTTCCTGCGACACCGCTGCGCAGCGCCGAGCCGAAGGCCGTGCCGGCGCTCGGCCGGGCGGCAATGCGGGCCTGCCCGGGCGCGGCACCGGCAGGGTTCAGTTCGTCTCGATCGTTGATGGCCATGCGATTCCCCTATTGAAGTTGAGGCGGATCAGGCGTCCGCGATCTCGCCCTGGAAGCTGTAGTTCTGCGAGCAGGAGTTGGATTTGCTGCGGCCGCTGGAAACGCTGGCCCCGTAGTTGACGGCGCTCATCGTGCTGGCGGCGAGCTGGCTGGAGATCTGCGCCTTCGCCCGCTGGATCTCCGCCGACTGCGCCAGCAGGCCGAGCATTTGCTGGATGCGCATCTGGGCCTGCTGCAGCTGTACGTCGACGTCGGCACGTTCCCGCGCCAGTCCGAGCTCGAAACTGCGATCGGCCGCGGCCGAGGCCGCCTGCTCCACGCCGGCGTCGGCGCTGTAGATCCGCGCCTTCGCGTCGAACGCCTGGCCGACAGCAGCTAGGCGAGCGCGCTCGCCGCTCAGCGTCGCGTCCCAACGAGTGATGCCGGCGCGCCACACGTCCAGGTCAACCCCGTGCTGGGCCATGCGCAGACGCTCGGCCTCGAATTGCATGTTGTTGCTGGCCGCCCAGGCGTCGACACGTTTGGCGTTGGCATCGACCAGCGTGCGGTACAGATCCGCCCGTTTGCCCTCGCCCTCCACGCTGGCCGTATAGCCCTGCCACTCGGCGACGTGGGCACGCCAGCGCGCCTCATAGGCGTCGACCTGCGCGCGGTACTTGTCGATGCCGAAACGGTTGATGTCCGCCTGCACCTTCACCGCCTCGACGCGGGTGCGATAGAAGTCGGCCAGGGTGGTTACACCGCGCAGCTGCGACTCGTAGAGGCGCACCCGCTGCTCATTGATCTCGCCCCGTGCCCGCTCCCCCTCGATCTGGGCCCGGAACACCTCGACCTTGGCCAGCTCCGCCTGGATGCGATCGCGCAGCACCTGGGCATCGGTCTGGTAGGCCTGCAGGCGAGCGTTGAAGACCGAGATCCTGGCATTCAGCACGGCGATGACGGTTTCGCGCTGGAACGTCGCCGCCTGAAGCATCAGCTTCTGCTCGTCGGTGTGCAGCTGCGCCAGCGTCCCTTCCAGCGCCGCGCCCTGAGCAATGGCCATGCGCTGGTTGGCCAGCGATTCTTCGAACTGCTTGATCGCCGCATCACGAGAGGCCTCGGCAACGGCACCCTGCCCGGTTTGCCGGGCCTCCAGGATCCTCCCGGCCAGCATGCCCTGGGGCTCGGAAAAGCCACGGGCGGCGAACTCCGAAACCGCCTGGTCGACGTTCCGCTGGGTGTCCAGCTCGATGCGGCTGCGGGCGCGCTGGAAGATCGCGTCCTCGATGATCCTTGGCAGGGCCTGGCTACCGACGATCATCGGCTTCAGCGTGGCGGTGAGCGTGTCCACCAGCGTGCTGACATATGGGGTGGCCTCGAACTGCCAGGTTTCGTTGAACGGCGGCTCGATGAAGATCGGCTTCTCCGCCTCGAACTCCGGCAAGACAATGTTCGGCACGTCGGGCAGGTTCAGTGCCTCGAACGTCGGCACCTGCGGCAAGACGTAGGTCGGCTCCGCCGGCAGCACAATCGGCGCCGGATCCACAGGAAGCGTCGGCTCGACCACGTTCGGCGTGGTCGGCTTCGCTCCGAAAGCGAGCGTCGGTGGTTGAGCGTCGAGCTCGGGCGCTTCGCTGATCGAGATCGGAGCCGCCACGAAGCCTGGCGCGCTGGGCAGCGGTACATCAGGAGCGCGGAATTCCAGCGCCCCTTCATCCAGGTCGGGGCGGCGCGGCCGCTGGAACGTGGCCTGCGGATCGGCAAAGCGGAAGTCGACGTTGAAGTCGATCGGATCCAGCCGAACGCTGTTGAGGCCCTGAAGGTTGGACACGGCCATGTTGTACGTGGTCGATCCGAGCTCCATGAACTTGTCATGCGCGCTTCCAACCAACGTGATCGCGGCATCAGCCGATAGGTCAGGACACCAGGTAGTTGCCATTCATGCTTCTCCGATCAGCTCCACAGGACGTAGACCGTTACGTCCCAACGATTTGCACCTTGTGTCGCCACGGCGGCAGCCCCATCGGGGCCGTTGTAGCTGGTCTGTTCGCCCATGTAGTAGGGCGCATAGCGGTCGCTGTCGATGCGATAGCGCATCTCGAGGGTGCGCCCGTCCACGTCGCCCTCGATCTTCAGCAGGAAGTCGGTGCCTACGGCGAATCCGGGGAGCTCGGATGCCTCTTCGGCTTCGACCATTCCGTTGTTGAAGGTCAGCATCCAGTCGCTGGGCTGCGGATCTTCGCCGCAGTCCTGAACAAGGTTGAATGGCTCGCGCCAGAAGCAAGGTCCTGCCATGGTCATCCCCTGGTCCGGCGATCAAGATAGATCGGCCTGAAGTCGATGGCTGCGAGCTCGAAGTCGGCGCCGTCCACGTTCTCGATCACGAAGTCGAAGTCGACGGCCTTGATCCCCTTCCCCAGCTTCCAGCGGGTTTCTCGCTCGCTCGATGCCGGTCGCTCCAGGATCCGGTAGATGGCCGCTTCCTTCTGGCCGCTCTGCTCGTTGACCGTGATCACATGCAGCAGCAGCGTGCCGGTGGCGGTGTAGCCGACAAACGCCTCGGGCAGCCGCTTCAGACGGCGCGTTCCCAATGCGGAAAGGCCCAGCCGCAGCCGCGCAGCAATCGGCGTGCCGTCGTCGTCATCGCCATCAAGCCGGTGCAGGCCGTCCGCAGCCGCGGCGTAGTAGCGACCGCCGATCTTGGCGAAGCTGTTGAACGGGTACTGGGTGTAGCGGCTCAGCGCGCGGCTTTCGGTGTTCATGACCCATGCCACGTACTCGCCGGTGTCCAGCGCCAGGCGGGTCACGAATCCCAGCCCGTCCTTCAGCAGCTGGGCCAGCTCGGCCGTCGCGCCGCCGGCGGCGCCGACGAGCAGCTGCTCATCCACCATCACAACGCCGGTACCGGCTTCGAATGCCGCCGCATCAGCCAGCATGCCGTCCACCACGCGCTCTGCCGCGCGCTGTAGGCTGGCCACAAGGTCCGAGCCCAGCAGTCCATCGGTGACCGTCTCCGTGCGCAGCGCCTCGGTCAGGGCGCCGAACCACAGGCCGCCGACCAGGGCGTTCAACGCATCGGCGTAAGACGTGGCCACCCCCAGCATCAGCAGGCGCTCGATGACGCGCTCCAGCCTGATCGAGTCAGCGCGAATATCCGGGCTGAAGGCAATCCCTTCTTCGACCAGCAGCATGAACACCACCGCTGCCGCGTCTTCCAGGCTCAGCGTGTCCGCCGTCCTGCAGCTGGCCAGGAGCGCGCTGCGCCGGCTCTCGTCGATGGAGAGCACTTCGTTAAGCACGTGCGTTGGCAGGCTGCTCCGGATCTCGCCGACGGCCAGCGACGAACGCGGCGACGCAAACCAGCGCCCGCCGAACGCAGAGATCATGCGCGGTCGGGCAGACAGGCCTGCATAGGCAAGCGGCGTGGTGACCTGTCGACCGCTGCCATACAGCGCCAGGCGCGCGCCGCCCGCTCCACGGCCGAGGGCCGTCTGGAAGCCTGCAGCGCGCACACTGATCGCCGCGGCTCCGCCGCCGATGTCTCGGCCATAGCCCTGCCCCGACGTGCCCAGGTTCAGCGCGGCGGCACCGTTGGCGGGTACCACCGGGTCTACGCCGCCGCCGAAGTAGATCTGACCCCGTCCAGACGAGCCCAGGCGCAGCACGGCACTGCCGGCTGCGCCGAGCCCTGAGCCCACCCCCGCGGCCCTCAGTGACAACGTGACCTGGCCACGCCCCTCGATCTCCGCATGCTGCAGAGGCAGGAACTCGATGGTCATTCGATGAAATCTCCGGTCGCGTAGATCGCACAACCCACAACCACGAGCCCATGGCTGGCTTGCTGCGACGTGTAGAAGCGCTGTCCGTTGTGCAGGTAGTGGACGGTGCCGCCGATGCGCCTTGCCTCCCAGAGGTCTTGGGGTGCATAGAACCGGATCGGGGATACGCGGCGGCCGCGCTCCAGCACACAAGCCTGCAGGCGGCCACCCTCGCTTTGATGGAAGTACAGGCCGTGTCGAATCCGGGCAGGGTCGAACAGCTCCGCCTCGCCCAGGATGGCGAACCCGACCACCACGCCCACGGCGCGGCTCATCGTCAGTCGCATCGCTAGGTCGCCGTTGAGCTCGTCGACACTGTCGGCACCGGCGTCCCACTCGAACACCGAGAGGGATTCCCGGCGCGGCGGAACGGCTGGCACGGCAGGCTCCGCCTTCTGCTCGGGGTATGTAGTGCAGGTGACTGGTCCAGGCGGCGAGGTCTGAACGAACAGGCTCCTGCACAGCATGTACCGCACGTAGGTGACGCCGTTCTGCTCTTCATAGGCAAGGATGGTGGCGCCCTTCGGCAGCTGCACAGCGCCATTGCTCGGAGCCGGCATCCGGCCTTCGCTGCACTCCTGCCGCCAGTAGCCCTGGGCCGGCGAGGCGCCGCAGACGGTATAGGAAGCCCGGTACGGCACCGCAGGTTTCGCGGGCTGGGGCGGGACGTACCTGGAGACTGGCGGCTTGGACAACATGTCAGCTGGCCTGGTCGGCAACCACGTTGAAGATGCTCACGCCGGTGCTGTTGCTGCCGTTGGCCGTCATCACGTCGCTGCTGAACAGCACGGCCGCGTTGGAGGCAGGCCCGCCCGCAGTGCCCTGCAGGCGAACACCGGTGGTGGAACCACGGCCATCGTCGGCTGCAGCGCAGAAGCGATAGAACGATGGGGAAAGGCTCGTGGCGCCGGCATTGGCACCCTCAAACTGGATCAGGCCTTCCCACTCTTCGCTCGGTGCCTTGGGCAGGACGTTGCCGACAGGAGCGGAGAAGGTCAGGCCGCTGCCGGTGACCGAGAGTTTCGCCAGCTGGGTGTGACTGCCGACCATATCCAGGGCAGCGTCGGCCGAGGCGGGTACCGGCCCAGCGAACACGTAAAGGAAGCCGCCGTCGAGGGCATTCTTGACCTGCCCAAGCAGGGCCTGCGCGAGCGGGATGGAGATCATCATGGTGCTGTTCCTTCGTCAGAGTGGGGGGATCGCAAACCACCATTCACCGATCTCGATGCTGGTGTCGGTGGCCATGGCCAGGGTGGGCAGGCGCATCTGGAAGTCGCCCGGGCTGTCGTCGTCTAGACCGATCGCGCCATCGATGCGGGGAGATTCGAAGGAGACCGCGCCGGCGTCGGGCGCGTTGCCGACCAGGCGGAACCAGCCCGCGGTTCCCGCGGCGAGCCCGCGAAGTACCCACCGCTGGGCGGCGTCCTTGTAGACGTAGCGGCCGTTGCGCACGAAGCTCAGGCCATTGGCCGAAACGCCTGGCTGCCAGACGCCGCCGTCAACGGTGATTCTCGCCAGCAACGCACCGGTGGCCGGCATGTCTGCAGTTTCCGGCTGGGGCCCGGTGCGGATCTCGATGCAACCGGCGCGGAAGATCCCCTCGAATGCCGACGGGCCAAGGATCGACGCCTCGAACCCCGTGGAAGTGTTCACGGCCATGAAGGCTCCTAGATGGGCTTGGGTAGGACGGTCAGCGGGTAGAAGCGCCTGTCCTCGGCGGTAACGCCGAGCAACGCCCCCAGGTCATGACCCGTCAGGTAGTTCAGTGCACCGGTGTAGGCACCAGGTATCGAGACGCAGTAGCGCCCCTTGTTGTAGTTCCAGCCCCCGGCCCAATCGAAGCCGAGGAAGTCCCTCACGCCCTGTCGATCCATCATCAGCGGCACCAGCAGCGACGAACCGCTGAACGCGATCAGTCCCTCGCGGGGGTGTTTGTTCCAGATCACACCCGTCTGATTCGGTGTGCGTGGGCCCCATCCAGATCCGCTGGCGCCGACCCAGTAGCTGCCGAACACCAGGCCATCGGTGACGGCGCCCGGGGCACGGGTATCCAGGCCCGGGAAAGGCGCGCCGGTGCCGGAACTCGGATCCCATGCCACAGGCTCGGACTGGCCATACACCATCCGGCCGGCCATGTAGGCAAACGGCTGGATCGTGTGAGCGCCGTTGAAGCCCTGGATCCGCCACCCGGAGAACAGGTTGTGGCGCACGTCCATGTACGCCAACAGGTGATAGTCCTGGCGGTCATTGCCGACCGCGAAGTCCCGATCGATCAAGGTGATCTCGCCGCCGTCGAACTCCAACACCACCGACACGCGCACCATTCCCTGGTAGTTGTTGGCCTCCACAGCAAACCGCCCCTCGCTCCGCCGCAGCGCCAGGTAGGCATCTTTCCGCTCCATGCCGGCGAAGTCGGACACGACCAGGCCACGCGTGGGTGCGACCAAGGCGAAGTTGCCGCCGCTCCCCGCGTAGTTGCCCTGCAGATAGGCAGCCTGGACCGCGGTGTGGGTGATGCTGCTGTCGGAGATCTCCACCTCTTGGGTCATGGTGTTGACCAACGCGACAGCGGCCGTCTGCTCGCTGTTGACGGTCCGAATCGCTCGGGTGCCATCGCCATTGAAGAACCAGGGCATGGCTGAATCGGTGAAGGTGTTTCCCGACGTGCTGCCTTCGGGGTTGATCTGGCCAGGTGTCATTCCCAGCAGTCGATGGCTGCCGGGCTCGATGACCCAGTCACCCTTCTGCGGCGTCCCCTCGTTCCTATGCAACCTGAAGGCCACAAACGCCGTCTGCGCGGTGGTGGGCTGGCCTTGGGTGTAGTTGGTGAACGCCACCACCAGCTCCTGGGCTCCGGCCGACGTCTTGCGCACGCAGGCGGAGTTGATCCGCCACGACAGGTATTCCGGGGGATCTTGCTGCAGCTCTGCGCGGTAGGAGATCCGGTCGAACAGGGCCTGGCCCTGCTGCAGCACCCAGCGCGCGCCGATGTCGAGCAAGGCAACGTCGTGCACGTACCTCGAGCAGAATCCGTAGAACGACAGCGCCAGGTCCTCGCCGTCCTTCCAATCAATGTTCCCGAAGAAGTACAGCCCATCGGGATACAGATCCGGCCGGTTGTAGCTCTCGTAGCGTGCGCCCTGGATCTGGTCGACCACGTCCCATCGGCGCCAGTAGCGGGTGACCACGCGACTGCCGGCGAACTCCAGCCACCCGGTGGGGTCATTACCTGTTGGATCCACCTGCGACCCGCGCTGCGCGGGATCGCCGGTGGGCACGTCCCATCGTGGCCAGATGATGAAGCCGCCGCGGGGCTCCGGCGGTTCCTCCACCGGCGGTGGCCCCGGGGTAATGATGGTGACGCGCGGCAGCTCGCCGATCTTCTCGGCCAGCAGCACCGTGCCGTCCTGCAGCTCCCGGCGCAGGTTCGCGATCCCGAGGCCATTCCGTTTGGCCTCTTCGAGCACGAAGCCCAGCAGCTTCCTTGCTTCCGGGACGTGCTGGGCCGCAACCTCCCGATCGCCAACGACCACGATCGGTGTCCATCCGCTGTACCGCGGCCCGCTCATCAGGTGACGTCGCCCTCGTCCTTGGCCGACAGCACGTATTCCAGCGCCAGCTTGTCGCCGGCGAGCTGGTTGGTGCGCGGCGTTGCGAAGCGGGTGGCGGCGATCAGGATGTTCGCCGTAGCGCCCTTGGCCGAACCCGTCAGCAGGCCGATGCCGTAGAGGTTGTAGGGCCCGCCTGCCGAGTAGACCAGCGTCGCGGCGGCAAGAGCGGCGCTATTGCCGATCGCCTCAGCCGTCGAGGGTGTGGTGGTCCAGGGCAGACGGCTGGCGTTGGTGTACCCCGTGAACTCGGTGGCCACGTCCTTGAAGGTGGATCCCTTCCAGTCCGCTGCCGGCGTCACGTTGCCCGCGAATGGCGCCAGGTAGAATGCTGTCTGCTGGCTGGTGCCCCCAAGTGCGGTGTTGAGGATGTAGTTCAGGCCCTCATTGACCAGTCGATTCGGGTCCACCTGCCACGGACCGAACTCACCGCCTGCAGTGGCGTGAGCATGCCTGAAGGTGCCGCCGATGGTCGCGCGCGCCGCGGGAATGTAGATGCCCGCCTCGGACAGCTCGTACTTGTGCCGGCGGATTGCGCGAATGGCGTCGCGCCCCACCGTGCCCAGGTTCTGCAGGGCCTTCATGATTTTCATCGGTTTGCTCCTTCGGTGGTTACCATTTGCCCGCGGGGCAGGAAGCCCCTTGGAATCGGGTCTTGCTTGCCAGGGGACAGCTGCAGAGGCTGCAGCGCAGGAAAAGGCGGCGTCCGAGCCGTTCGACGTTCGGACACGCACGGCAGATCTCCAGGCGACGCTTCACGTCGTCTGGCTGGGCCAACACAGCCATGGCTCATGGGTCTCGGTGGATGACGTGGGCGACTGCCCGGTCGGTGACGGCCAGCGCCTGGCCCTTGGGTGCCCGCAGCGCGGCCACGAGCTGGCTCAGTCCGTCCTGCTGACGCAGCAGCAGCGCTGCATGATCGGCTTCGTCGACGACTGCCTCACCCTTCTTCAGCACCTGCACCTGGCCGCCCGGCAGTCCAATGCAGAAGTAGCCGTCGCGGGCAAGCCAGACCAGCACCGGTGCCGCCGACTGCAGCCCCACCACGTCGCCATTGACGACCATGGCCGAGCCAGGCACCGCGCCGCTACCGCGCGCCACTGCCTGGCTGAAGTCCTTCGGGTCGGCGCCTGCGTACCAGTAGGTCCGCGCGCCGGCAGCGACGTAGACGCCGGCGCCATCCTGCAGTCCGTCGCCGATGGGTTCCATCAGGTCGATCGGTGCGTTGAAGCGCATGCGGTTGGTCGACGGCCGGAACATGCCGTATCGGAGCGCATCCGACCACAGCACCTCCTGGCCACTGGCTACGAACTGCCGGCCGTGCGCACCACGCACGATGTGGCCCGGCGGCAGCGGGCGAAGGAACTGAGTGGTCAGCGCCCTGCCCTCGCCGGCAGACAGCACCGGCGCCGAGCGGGTGCCGGCTGGCAGGATGACGTACTGCCGCAGCACCTGGTCGTTCGGCCCGGAGACGTACACCGCGACCGAAGCCGTGTCCGGCGCCACCGGCAGCGGAATGTCGCTCAGCTCGAACCCACCGCCCTCGCCAATGTCGATCACTGTGGCCAGCGTGCTACCCGACTCACGGCCGAACCGATCCATGAACGTCACCGCGACCTGGTACTGCCCAGGCGCCAGCGCACTCTCGGCGGACGGTGCCAGTACCGGCTGGCCCGCGGGGTGCTCAGGCGACCAGGAATGCACCTGCAGGTCGATGTCGAGCACACCGCAGGAAGTGCTGTTGCTGAAGAAGACGCGATCGCCGATCAGCGTGTAGCTCAGCGGGTCCAGCCCGACGTCGATGCCCAGCGTTTCCACGCGTTCATCCTCATGCAGGGCATGAAGCTGACCGCCATCGACGAAGAGCCCGTACTGCAGATGGTCATGGCTCCACAGCGAATGGGTCAGGGCACCGGGCCGGAAACGCTGATGCCCGCGCCGGCGTTGCGGTCGACCGGCGGCGTCCAGGTCGACGTTGTCCGCCTCACGCAGCGCGCGCGGGATCCCATCCTCATCGGTTGGCAGCGCACCTTCCCCGGCCACGTTGTTGATGCCCAGGGGCCAGGGGCCTGCTGGGCGGAGATCTTCATCGCGAACGGGCATGTCAGAACCACATGGGTTGGGTGCCGGTGGTGGGGTCGATCGACAGCTGCTGCAGCGCGCGCGCGGTGGGCCGCTCGCCGAAGTAGCTCTCGAACAGTGCTAGGTGTCGGTCGGCGTCCGCGGTGCTGCGCTGCTCCGAATCGCGCTTGTTCAAGGCCCGCCAACAGGCCCAGTGCACCAGCTTCCGGTGGTGGATGGCATCGATTACCGGCTCGTCCTCGCTGTCTTCCATCGCCTCGGCGGCCTCCGGCACGCGCCAGAGCGTGAGCTGCAGGACATCGACTTCCGCAGGCACCGGGCTCACCGACACCTCGCGCGCCTGTCGATCGCGCACCAGGTACTCGGGGCGCCCTGCCTCGGTGCGCCAGTGGTGGTGCCGTCCGTCCAGGGCGGCGCTGGTGGTCCTGCAGAGCGGGTCGGACAGGTTGCTGGCCAGCACAGCGCGCCGGACCACGTACACGGTCGGATGAAGCGGGTAATCGGCTCGGCCCGGCTCCAGGTTGATGTGGCAAATATCGGGGCGGCCGCTCTCCACGAGCAACCGCGCCCGAATGCACGCCTCTTCCACAGCTTCGTTGAGGTGCCGGGTCAGCACGGCGTCACTCCACAGGTAGGGAGCCACGTCGTCGTCGAGCTCTTCCCGGCATTCCTCGATCAACTGGCTGAGGGTGCGCGCCTCCACGTCAGGCTTCCTCGAGCGCCTGGCTCAGCACCTTCAGGGTGGTGCCGTGCTGGTCGGGTTCCGGCTTGGCCAGTTCCAGGTCGAGGGCGGCCTTGATCACCACCTTGGCGATGCCGCCCTTGGCCAACTCGGCCTTCAGCTTCTGCCAGCTCAAGCCGTTCAGTTGGGCCGCGGCCTCAACGATCTCCGGCGGCAGAGTGGCGGCCACGTTGGCGCCGGCCGGCGGTTCGTTGCTGCCGGCGTCGGTGCCGGTCGTGGTGTCCGATCCGCCGGCGTCGGCATCGGCACCGGTGCTGCTGCCAGCCGGCGGCGGCGGCGAATCCTGCTCTGCAACGGGGGCGACCGGCAGCACCGGCTTGATAGCGGTCTGCAGGCTCTGGGCTCGGGCGATGTAGTAGGCCTCCGGGATGCCCAGCAGTCGCTGGATGTGGTCGGAGTTCTCGACGTCGGCGACGTGCTCCGAATCGGCATTGGCGGGATCGATCGGCACGAAGAAGTACACGTTGCCGTCCAGCTCAACGGGCGCCTTCGGGCGCTTGAACTTGCATGCAATCAGCATGGGATGCTCCTGGTAGGCGGGGCTGCAGGCGCAGCCCCGCTACGGTTGGGGGCTCAGGCCGGGAAGGCAGCCAGGCGCAGGATCAGCTCGCCCTGCTGAGCACCGGGGGCGGTATTGAGCTTCACGTACACCGGGCGGTTCACCGGCTTGGAGCCCAGGCCCTCGGCGATCAGGTGCAGGGACATCGGGATGAAGGCCGCGGTATCGGCAACCACTGCGGTCGGCGCAATGACGGTATTGCCGGCCGCAGAGGCGCCGTCGATCGCGTCGGGAATGAAGACTGTGACGTTCTGCGCGGCCAGCTTGCCGCCGGCGTCCAGCTTGGCGAACAGGCCCGAGCCCTGGCTGTGCAGCTTGTGGTTGGCCGGCAGCTCACCGATCAACACCAGATCGCCATCCGCACCGGCTTCAACCGGCCAGCTGTAGTCGTTGACCACCAGCAGGCCGGCGGCCGGCGACGATGCGCCGCTGTTGCGGCCAATTGCGAGTTTCGTGGACATGGATTTCTCCTGCGAAGGATGTGAGTTCTGAACGCAAGAGCCCCGGCATGCCGGGGCTCTTGGCGTGAGGCTTACTGCGGGTTCGGATCGGCCGCGGCGGTATCCAGGGCGATCGTGCCGAAGTCCTTGCCGTTGAAGCGCGTCTTCTTGATGCCGAAGATTGCGCCGGCGCAGATCTCGATGTCGTTGCCGTGGTCGAGCGGAACCTCGGACCAGTCGAAGCGCAGGCCGTTGCCCGGCGAACCGAAGGCCAGCACCAGGGCCTGGCGGCCCAGGTACAGCGCGCGAGCCGCCGCAACGTTGCCACCGGCGCCGTAGTCCCCGAAGCGCACCACGGACTTGTGCTTGTGCAGGATCGTGTTGCCGATCATGCCCAGGTTGTCCTTGAAGATCGGGTTGCTGGCACCTTCGGCAGCTGCAGCCGCCTTCTGGATGTCCAGCCAGTTGCCCGGATCCGTGGAGGTCTTCAGGTCATGCGCCTGGAACGGGTGCATGACGGTGACGAAGTGCTCGCCGCCGGCAATGGTGATCGGCTGGATCTCCGCCACCTGGGTCGAACCGCCGCCCTGCGAAGCGGCCTTGGTGTTGGCGCGCTCGATCAGGACACGGCTCATCTTGCCGGCCGCGGTCAGCGATGCCTTGCTGGCGCCGTCGCCGAACAGGATGTGCGAGCTGTCCGGCGTCTCGAACGGGTTGCCTGCGCGACCGGCGTAGTTCAGCGGGACGTTGTAGTCCTCGTTGATGCCGCGGGCGCCCGAGCCGTACATGAAGAAGAGCTCGTCGTAGAAGCGCGCCCAGAATTCGGTCAGGCGGTTGCGGCCGACCTTGCGCAGGTCGTGGACGGTGCGCTTGCGGCTCATGCGGCCACCGCAGCTGACCGGCTTACGGGCCTGGTCGATGAAGACCTTGTCGGTGAAGAAGTCGAGCTTCTCGCCCTTGCCCTCGGCCTTCTGGTCGCCTTCGATGACGCCACCGGACAGCTGCACGGACAGGTCGTAGCTGATGGTGTCGCCCGCTTCCTGTTCCAGGTCGGTCTGCAGCATGACCGGCATCGAGGTCTCCGACCCCTTGCCCATCATCTTGCGGGTCCAGTAGGACTGTTTGGATACCGAAACCATGAGGTCCGCAGACCACAGCTTCCGGGCCTTGGGGTCGTTCAGACCCACGATCGTCTGTGCCATGTTGCTTCTCCAGGGAGATCACGGCACTTCTGCGCCTCTGTCGTTGACCCGCACTACTGCGCAGGTTTTGAGGATGTTCAGCCCGTTGTGGGCGTTGGCCGGCGCGCCACGCGCTGTAGTGCGCCGCCAGTAGGTTGCTGCTCACCGGCTCGGGTGATGGTCACCGGGGTGTTGGATTCGATGATCACGCGCGAGCGCTTACCGCTCTTCTCGGTGAAGGTGATCGACGCGCCTGACCCCGATGGGATCAGGACCACGTCGCCAGGCTCCAGGGTGGTGTGCAGCTTGGGCATGGGGCTTAGTTGTCCGCCACGAAGGAGCCCGGCACATCGCGCAGGATGCGATCGCGCTCGCTCTCCGACTTCCCGGCCAGGAACGACTCGATGTCCTCGATGTTGTCCATGCCAGCAGCAGCATCCGCGGTCGATCGGGAGGTTGGGTCAGCCGCCGCGGGCACGGTGCTCAGCGTGGCCGGCACATCGGCCAGCGGCGCGCTGCGATCCGGCTTTGCCGGCGCCTGCGCCACAGGCGGGGCGGTCGCTGCAGCGGAAGCCTGCAGCAGACCCTCGGTCACCAGCAGATCGCGCGCACCGGCCAGGATGTCCCAGTCGGTGAGCTGGCGGCCAGCAGCTGCAGCATCGTTGACCACCGATTGCATCGCCTGTTCCCACGCAGCGAACCGGATCGGGCTCGCGGCGATCGCGGCATTCTCCGGTCGTGAGAGGAACTGGCGTTGCAGGTACGCCCAGGACTGGTCGGCATTCTGCTGGCTGAGCTGCTGCTGCAGGGCGGCGATGTCCTGGGCGCGCTCGACGCGGCTGCGCTCGTCGCGCAGATCCTCGTACTGCTGCTCATACACCTCATCCTCGACATCGCCGGCCTTGTACTTCTCCTTCAGGGCCTGGAGCTTGCCGTTGATCTCGCCGATTTCCTTGCCATAGTCCCGTTCGTCGGCGGCATAGGTCGGCACGAAGGGCGTGGCCGGCGGCGGCTCGGCCGCTGCCGGCGCCGCAGCGACCGCCCCTTCCGCAGCGGCTGCCGCGGCAGCGGCGGCATCAGGCTGCGCCGCACCGTCCGCTGAAGCGACTGCTGGGGCAGCTGAGCCTTCGGCCGTCGGCGTGGCGGTCGCGGCGGCGGCGGCCGGCGCATCGGGGGTGCCGGTTGCTGCGGCGGCATCGCCAGGGGCGGCACCGTCAGCGCTGGCCAGCGCCGCACGCTCGCCCTCGGTCATTTCCAGTTCGTTCGCGGCCAGCGACTGCTGGCCCGCGTTGTCAGGCTGCTGCATGAGCGGTTTCCTCGGGGGTCTGTTGGGTGCTCAGGAGGCGGTCGGCCGCCGGAGCGAGGGGGAGCAGGATCTCGATCAGCTCGGCAACATTGAGCGCGTCACCCTTGGTCTTGATCTGCAAAGCCTTGGCCCTCGCCATGATCTCTTCGCGCTTGGCTTCGTCCAGTCCAACCTTGGCCATGCGCTCGCGCAGGGCCACCTCGCGGTCCTGGGCTTCCTGCTGCTGGCGCTCCTGCGCCTCCGGGCTGTCGACGTCCTGGTCATTGTCCGACTGGCCGGTGATCTTGCGGATGCGCTGCACCACCTCGTCCTTGCCCGGCATGTCGATCATGTCAAAGGCCAGGTCGAGCAGCTGGATAGACATCTCCGGAGGCAGCTTGCCCAGCATGTCGAAGAACTGCTCGGCGAAGGCCTGGCGCATCGACTCGCGGAAGTCCTGCTGGTCGACGATGAAATCGGCCTGGTTGCGGCTGATGTCGTTGTCGACCACCCAGACGTTGTTGAGCGTGTCCAGACGGAGCTGGTTGATCACGCGCCAGTCCAAGCCCTTGCGCTCCCCGACGATCCGGAACTGCCGTTCCTCAGTCATGTACTGCTCGGTGAGGGACAGCTGCTTTTCACCGCTGAGCTGGATGCCCAGGCGGTAGTTGTCGAACAGCTCCGCGGTGCTCACGGCGCCTTCCTGCTGCTTGGCCAGGATCGCCCGGCCACTGGCCGCGTTGGTCTCACGGCCCAGCAGTTCGCGGTTCACACCGGAGCCGTCATGGATGTGCGCGGCATCCAGCTCCAACAGCTTGATCTGAGCCTCGGCCACATCGAGGTTGCGCTCCACCTTGATCCTGGCCAGACCGCCACTCTTCAGGGGAATGGCGCCGTTGGGCTTGGCGATCTCGCGCTTCACTTCTTCGACGCGGTCCTCGTCGATGGCGCCGTCCTCGTAGAACAGCTGATTCGTGCTCAGCGCCCAGAGCAGCTTGCTCATGCGCTTGTTCAGATCTTCCTGCGAGTCGCGCACGCCGCGGACCAAGCCGTATTCCATCCCGTCGCGGTTGCGGCGATAGCACCAGTACGGCGTGTAGGGGAACCGACCGTGTCGGAACGGGCTGCGTTTGAGCTGCAGCAGGCCGCCCTCGGTGAAAATCGCGCACCACATTTCCTCGACCACGGCGTCGGAGAGCGAGTAGACCGGCGAGGCCTGGCCCTTCATTGCTGCCAGCGCCGCCTGGTGGTCGGGGTTGTTCGGGTCGAAGCGATCGCCCCGGAATTCGCCACCCCACAGGCGCTTGTGCGCGACTGGGCGTTTGAACCAGCACTCGATCAGACGGACCCGAAGCCGACACCGGCTATCCAGGGAGGCCCTGCCGGTGATGCGACGGCCGGTCACGGTATGGCCGCGGCTGTCGTAGCGGCGGAAGACCTGGGGCAGGTCCAGCTCTTCGTCGAAGGCGCCGTTGTCGCCGTCGTAGTGGTCCTGGGCCGCTCGGTTCACCAGCTCGATGCGATCGGGGAACATCGCTTCGGAATAGTCCAGGTCGGCGAACTTCTCCCGCAGCAGAAAGCGGCAGTCGCTCAGGTCCAATGCGCGGCTGACCGGATCCCGCCGCATCTGCCGCCAGGGAATGTGGCCCACCATCACCGGCTCGTCCGCTCGATCGGTCCGGATCGATTCCTCGGTCCAGCCGCACCCGGCGATCGCTGCGTCCTTGAAGGCCTGGCTGCGCGCCCACGGCACGCGGTTGGTGTCGCTGAGGTACTTCATCAGCTCCGACTTCACCGCAGCAATGTCGACATCGTCCTCCGCGCGGGGGTGCACCACGCCATCGATGCGGGTGCGTCGCTCCGTGCCGATGACCCAGTCGATGGCCATCTTGATCTTGTTGTAGGTCAGCGGCGCCTGGTGCCGGGCAGCCAGGACAGCGCGGTCTTCCTCCGACCACTGGATGTGGTCGTAGAAGTCGTAGTCCAGCATCTGCTCGATGCGGTTGTCGTAGAACGCATCGAGGGCGGTGTACCAGTAGTCCAGCAGCTTCGCGTGGAGGCGTCGGTTCTCCAGGCTGTCCAGCGGGTGGCCCTCCACATCTGGAGGCGCTGCGGTGGCCACATCGGCGGCGCCGGGGTCGTAGGCCGGCTCGCTCCGCAAGTTCTCGATCGTCTGCATCAGTTCACCTTCTGCCCGTTGATCTTGATCTGGATCCCCATCCGGGCCATCTCGGCGAGCCACTGCTCCCGGGTCTGCTCCGCCGGCGGCCGCAAGTTCTTCACGTCATCGCAGAATTCGAGGATGGCGTCGTGGATGCGGTGCCGGTAGGCGGGGACGTCCAGGCCGTAGAGGGCAACCGAGGCGTTCTGCAGGCGAGCGACCATATCGCCGATGTGGTGGTGCCGGCCCCGATCCCTGTCCTCCGGGCGGAAGATCCAGAAGTCGCGGAACGGAACCACGTAGGCCGGGCTGCCATAGGCGATCATCCCGGTCACGGGGTTCATACCCTCGACGCGGCGGTTTTCGTTCCGGATATACAGGGCCGCGTCGTCGTCGCCATCGCGCACTATGTGGGTCAGGTAGAGGGTGAGGTCCCCCTTCTTGCCACACCATACGAAGCCATCAGGGGCGAGCTCGACCTCGGCGCTCATGCTTCTGCTCCCAGCAGCTCCAGGGCTGCGTCCAGCTCTTCCACTACCGCCGCGGCGGCCTGGTCCGGCGACAGGACGTGGTCCTCGACCAGGCTGCCGTGGTTCTCGCCCCCTGGCAGGTACCGCGCGTAGGCGCGGGCCTGCTGTAGGTGGATGGCCAGCTGCTCGACGTCACGGTCTTCCACGTCAGTTCGCCTTCCTGGCCAGGTCGGAGGTGATCTGCGCGGCGATCGCCGGATGGGTGCCGGCGACGTCCTGGGCAATGCGCTGCAGGACAGTGCGAGCGGTGAGCTCGCTCAGCTCGTGGCTGCCGCGATAGTCCACCATCGTGTCGCCCTCCGGCGACCGCAACATGAAAGCGACGCTTACCAGTTGCCCTTCATCAGCGGCGGCCACCAGCATCGACAGCAGGTCGACCAGCTCGACCGTGGTGGGATGGTTCCGCTCGCGGGGGGAAACGCTCATGCAGTTCTCCAGTTGTCGTTGGCCGTGCCGCGCGACTCGCCGACGCGACGGCCGCTACTGCTGACATAGCCCTGGGCCGCCTGCCGGAACGCGTCGGCAGGATTGCTGGCCCAGTTGTGGAATGGGAGGTCGGAATACGTTTCGGTCTTCTCGTTCCAGACCTTGGTGTAGCGCCGCAGGGCTTCCAGCCCTCCGCGGCCCTCGCCTGCCTTGGGTGGGCCGCACCGGACCCTGTCGAACCGGCAGCGCGGCAGCATGTTGCGCACCATGTCGATGCCCTCGGTGATGTCATTGATCCGAGGCACCACCACGATCGGCTTGACCCCTAGCTTGCCGGCGACCTGCACCCTGTTCTCGTTGGCGGACCAGTCCTCATTGGCACCGTCGTGCGGCCAGTAGTGCTTGCCGTACAGGTAGCCGCGCTCCTTCAGCACCTTGGCGTAGTGCGCCACGCCGAAGCCCGAGTTCTCGTAGAAGTCGACGAAGTCCAGCCAGGGGCCGTTCTCCTGCATGAACCAGATGCTCGTCGCATCGCTGCGCCCGATGTCCCAGAAGGTGTGGATGGGCACCTGCGGGTTGATCGGTAGATCGGTGATCCGCCCGCTGCTGTCCGCGGCGGCCATTTCCTTGCCGTAGTAAGCACCTTCAGTGCTCGCCTGGAATGCCTCTTCCGGCGTGCTGGGGTGCTCCCGCTTCATCTTGTCGCGCTGCTCGGCCGCCTTCTTGACGTACCAGGCCTTCTGCTCGGGCCGCAGCGTGTAGTTCATTTCCGACTCGACCTTGGCGAAATAGGCCTCGTCGTCGGCGGTGAGCGTGACGCCGTCCGGGTCGAGCTCGTTGATCGGATCCCGGAACCACGGATAGAAGTGGAAGCGGTAGTCCATCGCCGTCAGCTTGGCCGTGCCGGCGCGGATCTGCCGGTCCAGCTCGATCGCCGTCTGGCAGCGCTCGTAGAAGTCTCCGGCAGCGCCATAGGCGGTCGACTCGATCACCACGATGTTGCCGGAGGCGATCGCATTCAGCGCGCCGGAGGCCACCTCCCCTGCCCGCTCCGGGTACATGGCGCACATCGGGCCGTACTCGGAGATATGCAGGAACGTCAACGTGCCGCCGCGGTGGGAAACCGAGACCTCGATGCTGGAGCCATTGGCCAGCTCCAGGACGCCGTCGCGCATGTCGCGCCGGACTGCCGGCCGGATCTTCTTCAGCCAGTCCGGCAGGTTGTCGTAGGCGTAGAGCACCTTGCTGCGGAAGAACTTGGCGGCATCGCCGGCGGTATGGGCGACCACACCGGCCTTGGTGTTCTTCTTGAACAGCGCCATGTCCAGGGCGCGGATGCAGGCCCAGGTCGTGATGCCGTGCTGGCGCGACTTCAGCGCCAGGTTCAACGTGTGCAGGTTGTCGTCGAGGTCCGCCTGCACCTCGTTCAGCTTGAACTGCACGCGTCGACCGAACTTGTCGGTGATGTAGTACAGGTTGTTCAGCCGCCACCACCGATCGCCCAGCTTCTCGATGATTCGGCTGGCGTCCTGGTCGCTCAATTCCTCCACGGCTTACTTGCCCCGCGATGTCGCAGGCCCGGGGCCGGTGTCGGACCCGTCGATGAGATCCATCACATCGCCCAGGATGCGCGTCTGGCTCTCGATCGGGCCACCGTTCTTGCCGGTGTGCTCGACCTTCTTGGCGAACATGCCGAAGTGCGTGCCCAAGGTCTTCACCGCATCAAGCCGGCTGACCAGTTTGATCTTCTTGGTCAAACCGACCGCGCGGCGCTCGTCGCCTCGCCCCTCCCACTCTTCGAACACCTCCACGCCCTGAACGAGGCTGGCCTCTTCCACTGTGAGCTCGCTCATCGGCTTCAGGTTGCCGTGCTGGTCGAATAGGGTGCGGATGTCACCCAGGGCCATGAACGCCAAGCGGGCCAGCACCGCTTCCTGGTCGACCCGCTGCGACAGCAGCAGCTCTTCCTTCCTGCTGGCCAGGTAGGTCTGCACCTTGGAATTGGCCAGCAGCCTCGCCGCGGCAGCGCTGGCCGCGGCGCCGGTGGCCTTGTAGCCGGCGCGTATGTAGGCGGCCGTACCATTGAAGTCGACCAGGTACTCGTCCGCGAACCGTCGTTGCTGGTCCTGCAGGCCCGTCGCCGGGTCAATCTTTCCGGCCACTGGCTGGCTTCCTCTCAGATTGGATCAAAGTTGCACTGCGGGGCCGTCACCTACCCCGAGCGGGAGTTCGACGCTGGACGGCCAGTTGAACTGGGACGGTTGGGGTAGCAGTAGTCGCACCTGCTCCCAGGACTCGATGCTGGGCGGAGGGTTGACCACCAGCGCCTCCAGCGCCTGATTCACAGCGTCGCGCCACGCGACCATTGCGCGGGCTTCGAGCCGGTATCGAGTGACCGTGCTGCCGTAGTAGCTGCAACAACTCTCGATCGTGTCGTAGCGGCGCTCCTGCACGAACTCGGTCATCCACTGCCACGCCGCTGCGCGAATCGCGCGGTAGTGCTCGGGCGAATGCAGCTCGTAGGGTGGCGGTACCGGGAGCGGCGTGTTCGACTCCAGCCACTCGGTCGGCCACAGATAGTGGCCGCGTGGAATGTCTGCGCCTGTGTCGACGCAACGAATGATGTCAGGATTCTTCGTGAGCCGGTACATTTTCAGATCTCAGCATCTGCTGTGAAGTGATAATGCAGATTAATGTTGTTGGTCGTTACTGGCCCCATCGAAATAAAGGCGCCAGCAGAGCTGACAGTTTCAATATTCGCGCCAACGTCTTGGGAAGGTGCTGCGGAGTACGCCTTACCTGCGACACCCGTCTGTGTGCTGTAAAGAGTGATAGCCGGAGTGGACCGCTTGCGGACACGGAAGTAGATGGTGTGGCCGCAGGAGTACGCCGCAGAGTTAACGCCGTACATGAAGAACGTCATTTCACCTGATCGATCCAGTGGATTACCCGGAGTCGCGCTGAGGTTGTACGACTTTTCGTAGTATCGCTGGCACAGTTCCAGTTCTATGGCGGGATGGCGCACCTCAAACGCGGTTCGCGTGCTACCGAGTTCAACCTGCACGTCCGTGATGTAGAGATCACCCGCAGGCTGCGCGCCCAGATTGTCGCTTCGAGCATTCCAGCTGCTACCAGCGCTGATCCATAGCGACAGCGTGAGATTGTGGCCCAGCTCCATAGTCTTGCCGACAGTGCTTGGCAGCGTGACGGTGTGCGTAATGGTCGACCAGCCCGGCAGCAACTGATATTTCTTGGAACCGATAGCGCTAACTGAAGTTCCACGAAAGTCCTGCTGCATTTCGATTGCAATGTAGCGAGTGCCACCAGCAGGAATGAATGCTCGGAACGAAACCGTTACGGTCTGCCCGGAAAAGGTATTTGCGTTCTCAATACGCTGTTCCAGCACAGCGAAATGGGATGCGGAGCTATCGCTACTAACGGTAATTTTCGGCAGCGCCTTGTCCAGATTGGCAACTTGATCGTAATCGCCGACCGCTAGGGCGTTCGCGGCAATTGAGATATTCCCGCCGCCACCGCCGTTGATGCTCCAACGGTCAGCCGTATAGCGCGACCCAGTAGTGCCAGAAGAATTGAACGAAGTTCCGCGCTGCCAGATACCGAAGCCACCATTGATGATGGCGTTCTTGCCGGCGAAAGCTTCGATCATCGCGCCGGGGATCGTATCGGCAGCGGCCAGCTCTTCGACGCGAGCGGTGCTCTGGTTGAGGATCAATGGAGTGCGGGTAGCCATCAGGTGGTCGCCTGCACGTTGAACACGCCGCCCGCCCGCAGGCCGATCGTCATCGCGTACGTCGAGGTCAGCGCGATGTTGAACACCCCGCCAGCCCGGAGCCCGATCGCGACCTGCAGCGGAACACCGACCAAGATGTCACCGGCGGGCAGCTCCCTGGTGCGGTTGCTCTCATCGAGGACAAGCGGGCGGCGCGCTGCCATGTCAGGCCCGCACCACCGGATTGCCAATCTCGGCGTTGATCTCGCCCACGTCGGTAGCCACGCCCAGGATCTGCAGGATGTGGCCGGCGGTGGTGGTGCCCGATGCCAGCGGCACAACACCACCCGGTGTGGTGTGGCTCAGCACGTAGGTCGCCCCGGGCGACAGACCGGAAAGCGAGCTGTTCGGCCCTTCGAAGTACACGGTCGCGTCGCTGCCTATGGTGCCGACGCCGGCGCGCACGAAACCATGGGCGCGCTTGCCTGCGTTCGCAGCGCTGGCATCGGCCTTGCGCACCTTGGCCGTGCCGGCGTCGTCCCATATGTTCACGTAGTCGCCGGCGGCCAGCACTTCGCTGGCCGGGTAGATCTTGGTGTCGGCGCCAATGCCGGCCGGCAGCAGCGAGTCGTCGAAGCGTCCATCCGGGCCGAGGGCCGCGATCTTGCCGGCGTCAGCGGCGCCGGCTGACGCGGTGACGCCTTCGACCTCGGTGGTGATGTTGTTCTTGAGCTGCAGGGTCTTGTCGGCCATGGGTTCAGATCCGCGCGATGGGTGAGTCGAAGTCGATCATCAGGGTGGTGGCGTTGAGTGCACGGCCAACGCACAACAGCCACCCGGCTGTGCCCGGGGCCTGGGTCAGCGCGCCGTCGACGCCGCACCACACCGCGCCGTCGCGCCAGTTCCAGCTGGCTTCCTCGATGGTGCCGGCCAGTCGCACCGCGACCTCGCCGGTGTTGGCCGACTGCAGTGCGATGCCGATGCAGGCCTGCGCGTGTTCCAGCACCGCCGTGTCCGGGTGATAGGCCTTTCCGCTGTCCAGGCGGACCACGCGGTGACCATGGATCGGCTCACCGACCGGGTACGTCGCTTCTGGCGAGGTACCGTCTCGACCGGCCGGACCCGCCGGGCCCTGCGCGCCGCGCGCTGCAACCTCGACCGTCCGCGTGTCTGCCTGGATTGCCTCGACCTGAGTCGGCCGGGCGGTCGCGACGATCGGCGTGCGGGGATCGCGGATGGCGACGGCACCGCGGCGCTCGACCACGATCACGCGGGCCGCGCCCTCGCTGGCTCGAATCACAGGCATCAGCGTGTCGTCTCGCCCTGGACAGTGAGCTTGCCGGCCACCAGCGGGATCACGTACTCCGGATCCGCGCCTGCCGGCTTGAACAGCTCCAGGCTGTAGCAGTGCTTCACCTTGCGTGCGTTCGCCGGGTTCAGCACCTCGGTGGCCACCGCTGGCACGGTGATCGAGACCATTCCGTCCAACGGATCGGCGATGACCAGCGAACCGTCCGCGGTACTGAGCTCCATGACCAGCGTGTCTGCCTCGGTAAGCCCGAACTGGCCCGCCAGCGTCCGCACCTGCATCCGGGCCTGGTAACCCGTCAGATCGAACGGGCTCCCATCCGGGTTGGTGTAGGTGAAGTCGTCCTCCCACGTCGCGCCGCGCACGACCGTGAGGCTGAAGCTGGCGGGCGTCCGGCTCACAGGGTCAGCTGAGCGTGCAGCTCGTTGATGATGTCCAGGGTGGCCGCCGCAGCGTCCCGCCGCTGGAAGAGGTCTTCGAGCAACGGCGAGGCACCGAGTGCCCGGCCCGTCGACGGTGCCGCGTCCGGCTTGCTTGCCGCCAGCACTGGCGCAAGACGCCGCGCCAGCTGCTCGACAGCGAGCTGCAGGTCCACCTGCGTGCACGCCAGGTCCTTCACGGCCGATTCGAGGGGGGTCTGCGGACCCGCCAGTGGGGTTGCGCCGGCTTGCTGGTTCGACATGCTGCTCTCCTATGGCGCCGGGATGGCGCTCAAAGCTGGATTACGTTCGTGGCGTCGAGCCGGCGCAGGCACTGCTCGCAGGCCTTCCGTCGCACGTCGCAGGTGCGGAGCTTGTCGGCCAGCTGGCCGACCACGTCCCCGCCGATGTTGTCCCAGGCGTCCGCGGCGGCAGGATCGGCCGTCACGCGCACGCCGGTGTCTTCGCCGGCGTCGACGCAAGGGCGGAAGCACATCGCGTCGCATTGGGCCGGCACACGCTGCAGGTGCTGCGTGCAGCCGGCCAGCAGCACCAGTGCCGCGATCGGGATAGCCTGGCGCAGCCTCATGGCCTCAGCGCTGCGGCCACTGCCAGCGGCCGGGATGGCTGCCAGATTCTTCGCTGGCCTCGTCGCGGCTGGTGACCCACAGCACGTCGTTGCCGTCCAGGAACACTTGGGCGTTGACCTGGCCGTTCGGTTGGACAGCCACAACCAGGGCAGGCAGCACGTCGCCGGCCGCGGCCCTGTTGCCGACGTGCGCCTGGGCACCCACCGGCCAGGTGTTGTCGAGCAGGCGCTCCTGGATGGCCGGGCCATCGGCACGGCGCGCATTGATGCGCAGCGCGTCGGTGTCGCTCAGGGTGTAGTGGACGATCCGTCCGATCGAGGGCTTCTGGGTCACTTCGCGGTCCTGCTGGTAGGCCCGAGGGCCTGGTTGATAGCGTCGACCCGGGCCTGACCCGGGGCGCAGTTGGCTGGCAGCGGCTGCGCTGCAGCTGCTGTTCGATAGATGGTTCGGGTTCGCTCACCGCGTGCAGCGATCGCCTCGAGCCGCTGCAACAGCTGGGCGCTGTCGGTCTGAGCCTGGCGTGCGATCCCGGCCGTCACCTCCAGCGTGTCTTCGAGGGTCGCGGCGCGAGCTGCAGCTGCAGCCTCACGTCGATCGCCGTACTGCCTGACGTTGAGCCAGAGCGACAGGCTCAGCAGGCCGGCCAGGATGGCAACCCACTTCCAGGCAGCCCACCAGGCACTGATCTCCGACCTGGTGATCACTGCAGGCGGCCTTGGCAGGTGGCCATTTCCCACTGCCGGCGATCGATGATGCCGCCGCACTTCGAGCTCCACTGCGGCAGCGCGCAGTCACGCTTGGCGCCGCCGATCGTGACGTACCGCCACTTCCACATCTCGGTGCATGCAGCCTGGCGCTCGCCAGCGTTGAGCCGCTTCGCCGCGGTGCTGGCGCAGAAGGCCGGGGTACCGATGTTGTAGGCGAAGTGGCCCCAGGCCTTGATCTCGTGGAATTCGAACTCCCCACGAACGCACTGCCCCATGTGTCCGAGCATGGTGCGCACGTAGGCCGTCTCCAGCCTGGTGCACTCGTCGTCGGTGTAGCGCTTGCCCTTCACCACCGCCGGGCCCGTGATGCCGGCACACACAGTCAGGATGCCGGCCGAGTCGTAGTACGGCGTGTAGCGGCGCCCTTCGTGCGCCGAGTCGTTCGTGCCCAGGGCAGCGACGAGCGCTCCGATCAACGCCAGCGGCGCGGCGGCGAAGCCGACGCGTTGCTTGGTGCTGAGCTTGGTGTCAGCCACGGCGGCGGATCCACGCCCAGAATCGCTTGGCGTTGCCCATGCGTGCGGTCCACCAGGCAGACCAGTCGCCCCAGTTCTTCACCATGACGGTGAACGTCTGGACCGTGGTGAAGATGATCGTGCCGATCAGGGCCCAGTCACTCAGGGTGTAGCCCGGCGAGTACGTCGCGGCGGTGACGCTCACAACCGCTCCGATCTTCGAACCTGCGACCGCCAGGTCCGTTGTGATCTGCTCTTTGATGCTCACCGCGGTTCCCCCAATGAAAGGAGGCCGGCATGGCCCACCACTACCGCGGTTGCAAGGTCGCGCGGACACCAGCGGCGCGTCTCACGACGGCCTATGTGCTGGCTTGAGTGGTGGCCATGACTACCGGCCGTTTGGTAGCGGGAGGTGGATTCGAACCACCGACCTCGTGGTTATGAGCCACGCGAGCTGCCGGACTGCTCTACCCCGCAAACAAGAAGGCCGCTGATCGACCAGCGGACTCCCACGTCCTGGTCAATCAACGGCCTTTGAATTGAGGCGCCCATAAGAACGCCCACTGTAGGAATTCAAACCTACTTTCGGTTCCCGAGGCAACTGCGGTTCCTCATGAGGAAGAAATCTTCCTCATGAGGAACAACTGAGGTCATCTAGATTAACAATCTCGGGACCTCGCCACTAAATCTTTTGCAGCATATGAAGTTCCGTAACCATCCGAACTTCAACGTCGTGGCTAAATTCGCTAAGGATCGCGAGGCGATTCGCACGCTCTGAATCGGAGCTGCCAGGCAAAGACCTCGCAGCCTCCTGCACCTCCGAGAACGCAGCCTGCAGCCGCTCAATCGCTGCAACAACGGTCCTACCTCTCGTAGTCCACACTCTCTGCCCTCCTGCAACGGGGACGCTCGCCCAAGCGGAGTGATTGAGAAGCTGGCGCTTGCAATCATGCAGAATTTTGAAGTCATCTTCGGAATTCAGCAGTGCCACCCACGCCTTCTCCGCAACATTCTCCTCGTGCTGAGCAGCCGTCAGAGGCCCGGGACTCGGTTTAGCTAGCGCAAGCTGTGCTAGGGCTCGCTCACGATGTGCTGCGAGGTACAGCGCGTTCGCGGCATGCTTGATGACGACTTCGACTGGGGTCACTCTGAAATCCAGTGTGCTGTAGTTCACAGGTTCATTCCATGAGTAGAGCGATCAACGATACCGCCCCTAACAAACCTTAACAAATGTGATAATGCCGGCCAATATAGGGAGGGCGCCGCAGTGAGTGAGACCGTTCTGGGAATGACCGAGCTGCAGATCCAGTTGTTCACGGCTATCGGGCAGGTTGCAGTCGCCGCAGCCATTGGCGTAATCGCACTCCGACAATGGCTTACCGCGCGAAACAAGTTGAAGGCCGACCTCTTTGACAGGCGCTACAGGCTCTACACCGGCTTGATCCAGTCGATGAACAGCATCACTGACGGCCGCACAGGTGCCGTCGATCAAATGGAACGGCTCGTAGTCGAGGCGAAATGGCTGTTCGGTGAGAAGGTTACCAAGAGATTGCATGCTGAGGTATGCGTGCCCTTCCAGAGACTGGCCGCAGAAAAGAACGCGGCGCGCGATTGGAAAAAGGATCGGCCGGATACGAAACTGCTGTCTGAAGCACATGTCGACGCAATTGCGGCGGCGTCGAATGCCGCCATAGCTCTACCAAAGATCGTCGGACCACATTTGCAGCTCAACCATTGAAGTATGGCCGTTTACCACATCGCGCGTCGGAATCCCGACCTGCCGCCATGTAACGCTTCCTGGAGGACAGCGCTAGCGCACTTGTGGGCCTTGATGTAGTTGAGCTTGCGCATCTTGGCTGACTTGGCCAGGCCGGCGAACGGCTGGCGCCGCTCCGGCCACACCAGCTCGTGGGCTGCGTCGTAGATCACGAGACGAAGGCGCCAGCGATCGGCGGGCTTGCCAAGGTCCAGCGGCCGCGGTCGCATTGCGCGCACGTCCTTGGCCACCTGCCGGTAGGCAGCGAGGGAGAGCTGTGCGATCGCGGAGGGGCCCATCCTGGTCGCTACGGCGAGCGCGGTGTGCTTCTCCAGCGGATTGCGCATGTAGCCGACCGCGCCGGCGATGTCGCTACTACCCAGCGGTGCCAAGGTGCTGCGCCCCTCGACGGGCATGCGGTAGCTCCCGCCAACCAGCAGGCGTGACAACAGCTCCAGGACGTCGCCCTTGCCCTCGTCGTCGAATCCATCCGGGGCTGCGCCACGGCGCCGCTGGCCTGTACTGTCGTCCGCCTGCGACGGAAGAACTGGTGCACGGCGGCACCAGGCATCCAGCGCCGCCGCCAGAGCCCCGGCGGGATCTTGGCCAACGAACACGGCTGAGGATGCACCGCAGCTGCAGCACTGGATCTGTGCGCCACGCTGGAAAAGGCCAGTCGGGGTGGTACCACAGCGGCCGCACTGGACTGGCGCGCTGCTGTCGAAGATGGCTCCACGCGGCCCGCAGTGCCGGCACTGGAACTGTACGAGCTGCGACTCCCGGCCAGGCCAGCACACCTTCGCCTTGCCGTTGCAGTTGGCGCAGGATGGGATCTTCTTCCCCTCGAGGAATGCCACTTCGAGCTCGCGCGCGGCAGCGAGCGCGGTGGTACCGACTACAGCTTCGTTCATGGCGTCTGTTCCAGGGTCTTCTTAGGCTCCGCTGCAGCGCGCGCGGCGCGCGCCTGGGCCAGCACCTGGGCATAGGCCTCGGGGTGCTGGTCCTCGAAAGCAGGGAGGGTTCCACGGGCCCATTTCCCGTCGCCCAGTTGCTTCAGCCATCCGTCGGTCGCACAGAAGCGGCGCGGATCAACGCCATGGGCTCTAACACCCTTCGCGGTCGTGAAGCCATCGAGCTCGAGATCGGCCAGCACCTTCAGCGCGCCGACCTTCCAGGGCGTCAACTGCAGCGGCGCCGGTACACCTGCGGCCACTTTCGGCACAAACTCAGGCAGCTCACAGCGCTTGGTGGGGTTCCAGTCGAACCATGCCGTGGGCCCCCACTCGCGGAGATCGCCGGATGCGCGGTCCCATGGGGCGGCCTGGTGCAGGCCATGCCGATGCACCTCTCGCTGGATCTGCTGCCCGGGCTCTGTCTTCCACCGACCGATGCAGCTGTCCGGCACCAGGACCTGCACACCCAGCGCATCGAGCATGCGCGCAATGCCGTAGTTTGCTGCCGTCGTACAGGGAACCAGCACAGCCCTGAAGTCCGGGCCCCGCTGGTCGGCGTTGCTCCAGTGCGCCGGCAGGATCTGGTCGGCCACCTTGGCGTTGAGCTGCAGCTTCGCCTCGATGCCGAGCTGGTGCCCGGTCGCCTTCCACACAGCGAGGATGTCGAAGCCGGCCGTCTCGGGGTAGATCTCCCAGCCGTCAGCCGCGGTCAGGCAGTCGATCAGGCACGTGCACAGGGCAGCTTCGGTCGGGAACCGCGCCTTCAGCTCCGCAGGTTTCATTGGCCCTTCCTCTTGAATGCCTTGGCCATGCCGTCGTACTTGACGACGTCGGCGACCAGTTGCGAGTCCTGGGCGAAGCGGGCGGCGCGCTCGGCCTCGCAGGTCGGTACCGGCAGCGCGCGGAGCTCGGCAAGCCGGGCACGTGCCTGGTTGACCTTGTCCTCGGCCCAGAGCGCCTTGGTCGCGAAAGGCCGGTCCTTCGCAGGGCGGTCGACCTTGGGCGGTCCGCCCGCCGAGCAGCGCCGTTCGATCTCCCGCAGCAGGTCGGTGGTGGCCACCGCACTGAGGTCGACGCCGGTACCGCCTACGCGGCCACTGGATCTCCAGCCGCTCATGCCAGCAAAACCTTGATCGGGTAGTGGTGCTCGACTTCGCGCTTCTTGATGCGAAATTCCTTCGTCTCCCGGCCCTTCACGTCCACGAAGTCGACATGCCCGTCGCGCAGGAACACCAGGAAGTCCAGGACGTACTTGGTGCCGCCGGGTAGGTGGATCGGTACCTGGCGCAGCCAGAAGTGCACCTCGCCGGCCTGCTGGCGCAGTTTCAGCTGCTCGTAGTAGCGGGCCTCGCGCTTCGAGTCGAAGCGGATCCCGTCCACCGTGGTGATCACATTGCCGTACTTCGGCCGCTTCTCCACCGGTGCACGCACCTGGTGCTCGGCTGGCCCACGCGCAGGTGCAGCCTGGCCAGCCTTGTGCAACAGCTGCTGCATGCCCTGCGGCATGTCCTCGATGCGGTTGTAGCGGAGGCCACGGTTGCTCATTGGCCACCGTCCTGCGGTAGACCGAGCAACCGTGCAGCGCGCGCTTCGAACGCCTCCAGCTGGTTTCGAACCCGAAGCTCGAACGCCGCATGTTCCTTTGTCACATCCGCCAGCAGCGCGGCGCACTCGGCCTGCAGGAATGCCAGGCGCTGATCAATGGTGATCTGGCGAAGCTGGGTGCCCTGCCCCGCCATCGGTGACGCGGCATCCATCGCGGCCGTGCTCCTGCCCGGGGCCGACGGCTGCAAGACCCGCGCCCGGCCAGCAGCGATCGACCAGGTCGGCTCGGCACGCCCGTAACGGCGATTTGCCCTGTCGTCCCCTTGGGTGACCAGTTGCTCGCCGAGCATGCCGCGCAGAATCCCGGCCACAGCAGCTGGGGTGATCGCCGCGCATTCCCGAGGGTGGCCCATGGCCAGCGCCAAGGTCGTCATGCCCTCGTGTACTTCGGAGGCCGTCATCGGTTCGCTGGCCTCCTGCAGGGCATACAGCACCTGCGACCGGTGGTAGCTGCGCAGTTGCTCTTGGTCGATCATCGATCCAGCCCTGCCGCTGCCATCTTGCCCGTCGCCGGCGGATGGTCGTCGTTGCCTGGCTCTGCAGGTCCCTTGCCGAAGATCTCCGCGATCTCGCGCTCAGCACGGCGGAGTGCTTCAGGGCTGGCCGGTACCGGCGTGGCCACAGCGGCCTGGCCCAGGACCGCCACCGGCTCTTCCGGTAGCTTCCCGCCGCGCATCACGTATTCGCGCGCCTGGTCGTAGGCCTCCCGCAACAGGCGATCGCTCTTGTCGGCACTCGATGTGCGGTAGCGATGGCCGTCCAGGTACTGCCACACCAGGCGCGTGAAGCCGTCCCGGCGGCCGGTGTCGTTGCGGACACCGGCGAAGCTCGGCACACCCAGGCAGCGCAGCCGGAATTCCGGCAGGGTCGGTGGCCACGGGTCGGCCGAGGCGATGCTCGAGCCCAGGCCCGCTGCCAGCTGCTCCCCGGTGAGACCGGCAAGCCCTTTCGCCCAGGTCGCGGCAGCGCCGCCGCTGGGATCCTCGCCGTAGGCGCTGGTCCATCGATAGCCGTAGATCTCAGCCATGCGCACCCACAGCGTGCGGGTAGCCCGGGCCGTCAAGGGCGTCTGCTGTGCCGGCGGCGGCGTCTGCCTCTGCAGCGGCGTCACGGAGCTCGTCTGCCTCTGCGCGACGTCGGACTCGTTCGGCAGCAGAGCCTGAATTGTTGGCATGGTCGGTCCCCTCGGGTTTCGGTGTTACGGGCAGTGCCAGGCCTGCAGCCATCGTCTGGCGCAGGGAGCGGTTGAGGTCGTGGCCGTCGGCCGTGAGCTGGCGGAATCGCGGCTGCAGCTCCAACCAGCTGCTGATCGTCATCGGTTTCCCCAGCACGCGGCGGTGCCGCACGAACCGGGCCAGGACTTGCGGGTCCAGACCCGGCGGCAATCGCGGGATGCCCATCAGCTCGCGATTGACCTCGTCGGCGCTGAGCTGTGGCACCACCGCGTCGTCGTCGCGCGCCTGCGCGTTTGACGATTCAATGACCTTTACTGATCTTTCATGACCTTTAGGGTCCGTCTCGCGGACCGGTTGAGTACGCGAGACGGACCGGTCAGGTCCGCCAGACGTACCGGTCGAGTCCGCGAGACGCACCGGTCGTTCTTGCGTACCGGTGTTTCTCGCGAACCGGTCGGCGCCTCCAGTCTCTACTGACCCGTCCGTGTCGCGGACCGGTTCGGCATCCGGACCGGTGTGCGTGGCGGACTGGTCAGTTCCTTCAGCGCTCTCGGACCGGTCCGTCTGGCGCACCGGTTTGGATGCACGCCGCGGCTTCGACGCGAACGCGTTCTTGTCCAGTCGGCTGAGGTTGAGGCTGTACCGGTTGCTGTACTTCGTGCCGCCGGCGTCGCTGCCGCCGCGCCGAATGGTCAACACGTGGTTGTCTTCAAGCCACGCGATCGCGCTGAGCAGCGCTGTCTTGCTCAGGCAGGTCTTCTCGATCAGCGTGGTGAAGCCCGGGAAGGCCGTGCCGAAGTCGTCTGCGTGCCACGCGATCGCCATCAGCACCGCCTTTGCGGGCGGCGGCATCTGCAGTGGCCAGCAGAGCTTCGTGATTTCGTTGCTCATTACGCAGGCCTATCCCCGTTACGGGCAGCCCACCATGACGACGGCGTTTGCCCGGCCAGGCGCGCTCCATTCGTTGGGGCTGCTGAACTGTGCGCGACCCTGTCCATGGATGGCACCTGGGCGCGGCTCCGGCGCGGGCGTGTTGAGGCGTTCCAGCTGGCCGGCGGCGCGCTCCACGGCAGCTGCACACTGCGCCTGGACGTCGACCAACTGCTGCAGCAGCTCCTGCCGGCGATGCTCGGTGGGGATCGGGCGGACCTCATAGCCGAGATCCGCGGCCATGGCCAGGAAGAGCTGGTGGCGGCCGAAGCGGCGCATCAGCGCCCACAGCTCGCCGATCTTGAAGAACTCGGCCTTGTTCGGGTTGAGGCAGCTGTTGAACTTGGCAACCGCACTGGTCCAGTCCTTCAGCTTCTCCTGGTCCCAGAAGCCGTTGTCCAGCAGGAACTGGATCATCGCGTTGCGGGTGTGTGCGTCGACATCGCACGTGGCCTTCAGGGCCGCCAGTGCGTCCTGCAGCCAAGTTTCATCGATCCAGGGCATGGGAGTCCTCGGGTGTTGGAGGATCCGCGCGAGGGGTGCAATTTACGCGCGGACAAATTCATGAACGAATGGCAGAATCGCTTTGCGTTACCAACCAAGGAGAAAGGCATGACCCCTAGTGAGCTTGAGCAACGCCTTGCGAAGTACGACGATAAAATCGCTGCGCTCGAAAACGAGCTGATGGCGACGGAGACCCTCGTTCAGCTGCTTATTGGCAGTCATCACGAACCATCGGTTCTCCTTTCCTACGTTCAGGCGACCATCCAAACAGCGCGGACAAAAAACGTCGCTGCCAGCAAGCGCGCTGCCCTCGACCGGGTGATTGCGCGACTTGAGGATGTCGAGAAGAAGGTTCAAGCGGCGAAGGACGATCGGGAGCGGACCCGTCAGAACGCGGCGGTGGAATTGCAGCGCCAACGGGCTGCCCATGAGGTTCAGCGGCGTGAGGCCCAAGCAGCGCGCGACCGGGAAGATGAGGACCAGTCTCCTGGCATGGGCATGTAATCGGCTGATCCCGTTTTTCGACGGTGCCGCGCGCTGCGGATTCCCGCAGCGCGCGCACTTGGCGCTCCAGCGCACCAATGCGCTGAAGCGCTGCAGTCATGACGGTAGGCGTGGTGGGTGGCAGTGGGCTTGCCCGACCGCGCTTCTGATGCCCGCTATTCATTGCGACCTCCCTGCGCAAACAGCGCGCGCAATGCCGAAGCGGCACGCGCGAATAGTCCGGCCGGCCGGACTTTCGTCACCGGTCGGGTGCTGGGTGCCTCAATCGCCGCCAATGTCGCCGCGGCCTTCCTGGCCGAGGTTTCCGGCAGGGCACGCCAAGCCGTGAGGTCGTCAACCTGCCGCTGCAGGTCCCGGACTTGGTTGCGCAGCGCGCGAAGCTCGCGGATCTCGCGCCCGTGGCCTTGGCCCTCCCCTTCGCGAGGATTGCTGAGGTGTCGACGGGCCATCAGCATTTCCTCCAAGAGGCGGCGCCCTCCGGCTGGTAGGCTGGGATTTCCACACCACCAGCCACTAACCGGAGAAGCGCCATGGCATTGCCAGCTGACGTCCGCATAGACCAGCTGCACGAACTGCTGGGAGAACAGGAAAGGCAGCGCGAGGCGCTGAATATTCGGATCCACGACCTGGAGCGGATCCAAGCCGACCACGCAAATGTGATCGAGCGGCTTGTCTCCCTCTTGGACGGCGCGCGCGGGCGTGCCGCGGCGATGGAAACCGTCATCCCTCTTCTCCTGGAAGCGAGCGATCAACGGACCCGGGATCGCGCTCAGGCCGCACTGGAGCTGCGCTGGCGTCAGGACGGGGCTCTGGGGACGGGCACGACACCTCGGTACGCTGCCGCTTTCGAGCAAGTAGCTCTCGAAGTTGCCCCGCAAGCATTGCTTCAGCGGTAGCGCAGTCGCGCGCAGCGGCAAGCGCCTCGTCAAAGCGCTGCTGCCCGGCAGCGATGTCCTGCATCACCCGGGCAGCCCTCTCCGCCTCTTCCCGCGATTGGGCGCGGATCCCGGTGATGAGAGCTTCTGTGCGGCGCTTGGCGATGGCGATCTCGGCTGCGGTTTCTTTGTTCAGCCAGTTGCGAACCCGGACCCGTGGATTGAGGGGGTCAGCCAGATACCAGGCCATCACGCTGTCTCCAGCGGCACGATGCGACCGGCGTCCACGTCGCCGCACGGTTCGGCGCGCAGTTCCATAACCGGATCCATAACCGGCTCGGCCTGCGCCACCACTTCGGCCAGGCCGCCCCGCTCCAGGCCTTCGAAGGCGTTCAGCGCCTCGATCAGCTGCTGCAGGCTGGCGATCGTCGGGTTCGTGATCTGCCCGTGCGCCAGCTTCGTCAGCCACGAATAGCCGATGTCCGGGTTCTGCCGGGCGATCTCGGCGTACTTCCCTTCATGCGCACGCAGGCGCACCACGGTTTGATGCAAGAGGGTATCGGCGTCCATGAGCAGTTTTGTAGCAAACTTTTGCTCAGATGAAAAGCAATACTTTGCCGAACCTGATCAATATCCTGCTCAGGTGGCTAATGATTCCTCCCGCACCCTCGCCGACAATGTCCGCCGCCTGATGGAAGCGGCCGCGGACACGCAGGCGAAAGTGGCCAAGCGCGCCGGCCTCGCTCAGCGTAGCGTCGGGAACGTGGTGACCTACGGCACGACCCACGAGACCAGCCCGACACTGCGGACCGTGGATGGCATAGCCGACGCTTATGGAGTGCCGGTCTGGATGCTGCTTCTCGACCAGGTCCCCCTTGAGGTCCTGCAGTCGCCTGAATTGGCGCGACTTATCGACAACTACATCAAGGCCCCTGCCTCTGCGCGTGCGAACATCGATCGGGTCGCCGATGCCGAAGTCAGGTACGCCGAGATCCCTGGCGTTCCTTCACGAAAAACCGGGTAGTCCACATGGAGGTCACCCGTGCGAACCCTCTCCCTGGTTCCCGCAATGGCGCTGGCCTTGAGCGCTTGCTCGGCCCCAACAGGATCTTCATCGGCCGACTGCATCAGTCGATACTCCGTTGCCGCGAAGAGCAATGAAGGGGCACGGGTCAACCTCAGCTTCTGCCGAGAACTTTACGAGAGCCAGCCTGAGCCCCGGAGGCGTGGCTTCCTAGAGTGCGCCATCCCCGCTGCCGGCGCTGCCGGATCGGACACGGGGGTCAAAGTCGCATTAGCCCAGTGCAATCGTCAGACTGCCGCAGCTCGAGAGCCCGCTGAGGCAACGCGCCGACAGCCGGTCATGACGCCTGTCGTAGGCAACCCGTTCGCGCGCGACGTTCCCTTTGGTGCCTTCGGCGCAACGGACCGCGAACTGGCGCGGAAGCTCGGCATGACATTGCCCTCCCCTGCCTCGCAGGATGTGGTGCGGGAAACGCGTCAGCGAATGTTCTTGGCCGTCCCAGAAAACAGCAGGATCACCTCGAGCGAGGCCTCCTTTAAGGCGTGGAAGGAGGCCCAAGGCCGTGCCTTCGACGAGGCCCTAGTCCAGGGGCGCCGCCTGGATGACTACCAGCTAATGGAAGCGGCCAGAGACCAATCTGTGGCCACGAGATAGCGATAAGCAAACTTTTGCTTGACACGTTAAGTTCTGCGCAATATTTTGCTCACCATCCCAAGCACGGATGGTTGAGCACATGTCTGCACTGTCTTCGTCGCTGTACCTGGCACTTGGCATCGCCACTGCCACCGGCATTGGCGCCACCTTCTCCACTTCGTCCCCTTCCACAGACGAACCCGGCCAGACCGTCCGGGCACCAGCTGCGCTGGTGATCACCAGCCCGCGCATCTGCGCGGCGCTGGAGGTCTACACCCTGGCCAACGAGAACGACTGGGGCCTGCGCACCACCATCGCGCAGGCAGTGCTCAACGGCTTCAACGATGCCGGCCGCGTGCCGGACTGTGCCGCCGGCGTCTCCGCCGCGCTGGCCAAGGACTTCTCCCCCCATCGCTGGCAGCTCGCGCTCGACGCCGTCGACGCGGTTGTCGCCGGTACCTATTCCGTTTCCCCCGACGCCTGCGCCCGGGCCAATACCGTCGTCCCCCTGTCGACGGAAGCCACCTCCCCAGTGGTGGCCCGGGCGCGGTGCGTCATCTATGACCTGGCTTTCGTGGAGGTGCACTGATGGCCTTCACCGAACGCCGCTGCCGCATCTGCGGCTGCACCGAGCTGCAGGCCTGCCGCGGCGGCTGCTCCTGGATCGACAAGGATCTCTGCAGCAGCTGCGGCGAGGCTGCCAGCCATACCGCGCCCGTAATCATGGGGCAGCGCCTGCTGATCGCCGGCAGCAGCATCAAGCTCAGCCGCACCGAGGCCGTGGTGATGCAGGTCTTGGTCGCGGCCCCGGATCGCCTGGTGGACGTCGACGCACTGCACGCGGCGATGTACCCGGGCAGCAAGCCGCCGTCGCGGGAGTCCAACGTCCTGCAGGTGCTGGTGTCGCGCGTGCGCCGCAAGCTCGCTGCCGCTGGCCACAAGCACGCCATCGAGACCATCCGCCTGCGCGGCTACCGCTTCGTGATGCCCCAAGGGGGTGCCGCGTGACCGCCCCAGTCGACTTCACTGCCAAGTGCTTCGGCGCGAACCTTCGCCTCACCCGGGATAGTGACAGCTCCTGGCGCATGTCGCTCTACACCTTCGTCGGCAAGAACAAGACGCTCCGAAACATCGCCTTCGCCTGTACCCATCCCGGCAAATTGCCGCGCGTAGTTACCCCCGATGCTGACACCGAGACCCCTGCCGCTCTGTGGCTTGGCTCGGCCGCCTTCGATCTGCCGGACGCCCTCGCCCCGAAGATCCAGGCCTTCCTCGCTGAGCATGCCAACGGCGGTGCCGCATGAACGCGCCCGCTGAAGTGCTGGCGGCCAAGCTGGCCGGCGGATGTGCGAATGGCCTCGAGCGCGGCCAAGGCACCAAGCTGCACGCGATCCCCGCCGCCCAGGTGCGCCAGCATGGTGGTTTTGCCGAAGCCACTGGCAAGGCACTGTGCGGTGCACAGCCTGGTCGCCGGTCCGTGGGTTGGACCGTATGCGAGCAGCATCTGGTGTCCTGCCCTCGCTGCCAGCGGGTCCTTGCCCGCGTCCAAGGCGGTGCCGCATGAGCCGCAGCGGGTACAGCGACGACTGCGACACCTGGCCGCTGATTTGCTGGCGCGGCGCGGTCGCTTCCGCGCTGCGGGGCAGGCGCGGACAGCAGTTTCTGGTCGAACTGCGAGACGCACTCGACGCAATGCCAGACAAGCGACTGATTGCCGAACAGCTGCAGGACAGCTCCGGCTGCCACTGCGCGCTGGGAGTTATTGGCGCCAAGCGCGGCTTGGACATGGCCGGCCTCGACCCCGACGACCGCGAGGCCGTGAGCAATGCGTTCGGCATCGCCGAAGCAATGGCAGCGGAGATCGTTCACGAGAACGACGGCGAGTGGCGATGGGACAACGAAACGCCGGAGCAGCGATGGACGCGCATGCGCGCGTGGGTCGAACGGCATATCACCGAATCGGAGGCCGCATGAAGACGGAAGAGATCATCGCCGAAGCCACCAGTGCGCTGTTCCGGCGCGTGCTGGCCATCGGCACCGCCGCCGGCTTCGTGCTGGGCGTGTTCGCAACCCTCGGATCCCGGGCGGTGCTGTCATGACCATCGTGAACATGACGATCGACGCCGAGATCGACCTCGACGACCTGGTCGAGAACCTGGGGCCGAACAGCAAGGCATACCTCACGAACCTGTTGAAGGTCGACGGCGAGGCTGCGCGCGCGCCAGATGGCCGCACCTTCGAACAGATCATCGAAGCCGCGTTCTATGAGACGCGGGCAATGCCCTCAGTCCCGCGGGCGTTGGTCGAGCTGTTCTGGGTGGTGCACGGGAGGGCCATGTCATGACGGCAGACCTGCACCTGCTGGGGCACGGCGTCGACGCGATCCTGCAGCACGACCTGGACCGCATGCCGCCGGCGATCACCCCCGCGGCGCGCGTGCAGCGCTACCAGCGCGCGGTGTCGATTGCACCGCCGGACCAGTGGCGCGCGCTGCGGATCCGCTTCGGCACGATTTTCCAGATCGCCTGGAGCGCGGGGATGAAGCCGGACCTGGCCACCTGGGCGCGCAAGTTCCAGCGCATCGCCGAGGCCTGCCGACCATGAGGCTCTTCCACGTCCACATCCCGGGCGTGGCTGGACCGCACAGCGTCATCGCAGAAGCCGAGCAGGCCGCGATCGACGACGCGCTCTACACCCTGGGCCTTTCCGAGCTGCCCGAAGGCAGCAGCGTCACTTCTGAACAGACCGGAGACACCTGATGTTCTTCCGCAACCTCACGATGTTCACCTACCCGCAGCTGCAGATGTTCGACTGGCAGGACGGCCTGCAGGCGCGCGCCCTGAAGCCGGTCGGCCTGCTGGAAATGTGCTCCGCCGGCTTCATTTCGCCGTTCGGCCGCGAAGAGAAGGAGCTGCTGTCGCACGAGATCGGCCGCTGCGTGTGGATGGCCATCGGCGCCGAAGAGAAGATCCTGCCGCCAGCGGTGGTGAGCAACCTGCTCGAGCTCAAGCTGCTGGAGATCGAGGAACGCGACGGGCGCCGCCCCGGCGGCCGCGAACGGAAGCGCATCAAGGACGACCTGCTGCACGAGCTGCTGCCTCGTGCCTTCGTCCGCCCCTCCCGCACGGATCTCTACCTGGACCACCAGCGCGGCGTTGTGTTCGTCGACACCAGCAGCCGTAAGACCGGCGAGGCCGCCATGAGCCAGCTGCGCAACGTGGTCGGCAGCTTCCCCGCCCTGCCCTTGAATGCCGAGGTTTCGCCGCGGGCGATTCTGACCGGTTGGGTTGCCGGTGAAGCCCTGCCCGACGGCCTCAGCCTGGGCGAGGAATGCGAGCTGCGCGATCCGGTTGAGGGCGGCGCAATCGTTCGCTGCCAGCACCACGAACTGCGCTGCGACGAGGTCGACCTGCACCTGGAGACCGGCAAGCAGGTGACCAAGCTCGCCCTGGTGCTGGACGACCACCTCTCCTTCGTCCTCGGTGACGACCTGATCGTCCGAAAGCTCCGCTTCCTGGACGGCGCAGTGGAGCAGCTGCAGCACGGCGACGAAGACGGCAGGCGCGCCGAGTTCGATGCCCGGTTCGCCCTGCAGATCGCCGAAGTCGGCCGGCTCTACGACCTGGTCCGCGAGCACTTCCGCCTCACCACCTACGCATGAGGTCTCCATGTACCCGATCCCTGTGACCAGCGGCCGCCCCTTCCTCAACATGCTCTTGGCCAACTTGCTGAGCCAGCCCCAGCCGCATCGTGCCGCGTCGGCGCCGCCCTTGCGCCGCATGTCGCCCCGTCACCGCACCATCTGGGCACCGCCCGGCGGTGGCCGGGCTGAACGTGCCCGCCGCCTGCGCCAGATCGAGGCCGGCACGTTGACCGCAGCCAGCGGCCTCGTCGCGACCTACCATGGCGAGCAGCTGTGAGCCGCGTGCGCGCCTTCCTCTGCGCCCTGTTCGGCTGCGCGCGCGACTGGCCGGATATGGAATCGTGCGGCCGCTGCGGCAGCTACATGGATCTGCAGGCGCCGCCGCACACCATGGGCCGCCGCGTGCTGGACCGCGTTGCCACTGCACTGATCCAGCGCGGCACCCGCACGCCCTACTTCCACCTGGTCAACGCCGATGGCACGCCGTACATGGACCGCTTCTGGCTGCTGCGTATCGGCCGCGCCGGCGTCGACGACCGTGGCCAGCCCCGGCCCTGGTTGGCCCTGCGTCTGCACCACATCCGCTGCAGCGACCACGGCGGCGTCTTTCACGACCACCCCTGGTCCTTCTTCAGCCTGATCCTGCGCGGCGGGTACTTCGAGCATCGCCCCTTCGACGGGCCGCTGCCGGCGGTACCGGACGCGGTGCCCTCGGCGATCGCCGAGGAACCCTACTCGTCGACCTGGTATGGCGCTGGCCAGCTGCTGTTCCGCCGTGCTGAGGGCTGGCATCGCATTGCGCTGGCCGAGGACCTGCAGGCCGAAGGTACCTGGACGCTGGTGCTGACGCTGCCGCCGCGCGCCTACAGCTGGGGCTTCCGCGTCCGCGGTCAGAAGATCGAGCACCGCGAGTATTTCCGGAAGGAAGCCGTTCGGCAGCGCGCGCAGCAGCAGATCCACGCACCGAAGCGCTCGGAATGGAATCCGTGAGCCATGTCGCGGAAGTCACACCCCAACGCGCGTCGGCCCTGGACCGCCGACGAGGACGAAACGCTGCGGCTGAACTGGCCGCGGTTCCCCGCCTTCCTGATCGCCCATGTGCTGAAAAGGCCAAAGACCGCGGTGTATCGACGGGCAGCGGCGCTTGGCCTGCAGAAGGCAGACGACTTCCACACACAGCCACTGGCGTCGCTATGGAACGGGACACAGGAACCAGGATCGATCGCGGCGCGCTTCAAGCCCGGCTACGTGGCACCGAACAAGGGGCTGCGCCGACCTGGCTGGTACGCCGGCCGCATGCGAGAAACCCAGTTCAAGAAGGGGCGGCCGGCCAGCGAGGCGAGCAACTACGTGCCGATCGGGACCGAGAAGGTCGATCCGAAACGAAAGGTGCTGATGCGCAAGGTCACCGACGATCCAGCCATCTTCCCGACCCGACGCTGGCGCCCGGTGCACGTGATGGTCTGGGAGGCAGCAAACGGCCCGGTACCGGAGGGACACATCGTGGTGTTCCGGCCAGGCCTGAAGACGCTGGTCGCCGCCGAGATCACTGCTGATCGCCTCGAGACCGTGACCCTCGCCGAGAACATGCGGCGCAACAGCTACCACAACCGGTTCCCGCCGGAACTGAAAGAACTAGTCCACCTGAAGGCGCGAATCACTCGCCGGCTCAGGCGGCGAACGAAGGAGCAAGCAGATGAAGAACAAGGTCAGTGACGTCCGCGATCACCTGGTCGCCATGCTCGAACTGTTGGGTGACGACAACCTGAGCACCGAGAAGATGAGCCAGGTCATCGAGCGCGCCAAGGCGTCGACCATCGTAGCCTCCACCTACATCGGCGCGGTGAAGGTCGAGCTCGACGCGATCCGGTTGGCCCATGAAACCGGAAACCTGACGGCGGCAGTTTCCGAACCACAGCAGCTCCCCACGTTGCCGCCCGGCCAGAGGCGCTGACCATGACCGTGAAAGGCATGCCGCCCCGCAAGCCGCGCCAACACCGGTACGACCCAGGAACCCTGGCCGGGGCAATCAAGCTACGAGCCTGGGACTGCGGGACTACCCTTACTCGCCTTGCGCCGCTGGTGGGAATGAAGCCGGATTCGCTGCGCCAACGGCTGTCAAAGACCCGCGGAAAAAGGGCGCTGCAACCGTGGCAGGTGACCAAGCTCGCACGCGCGCTGGGCCTTGAGGAAGCAGCCCTGCACCGCCTTGCCGCGAAGCACGAGGGCTGGAAGGTATGAGCACCAGCCCTCGCCAAAATCCGCTCACGAAAAAGTCGCAGGTGCTCCAGGTGCTGCGCTCCGGCGGCCGCATCGCACCTGGCCATCGGCCCGGCCTGCTGCAGCTGCTCAGCGTAGACGACAGCCCGATACCTGCTTGGCAAACCGCCCTGAAGGCAGCCCAGCCCTCGCCCTCACAGTCCGGAGATACCCATGAACCGCAGTGACGTCCTCCCCCGTTTCCTCGCCGATACGGCCAGCCACGAGCTGCGGATCGTGGTCGACGACGGCGTGCATCGCAACCTACAGTTCCGGCGCTCTGGCACCTACTGCTACGGCTTCGACATCGTGACCTGGCCCGGGCACCTGGCGATCTCCGGCGACATGGGCACTGCCGTTTTCAACCGCCTCCACGACATGTTCGAGTTCTTCCGCGCCAGGCCGGCAGGTGCAGCTCAAGGCCAGCGCGCGCGGCTACGCAGCCGCCTGGTTGCGCGAGCACCCTTACGGCCCCCGGATCCGGGCCACTCGAGCCGAACACGAAGCCAAGGCGCTCAAGATCGGCGGCTGCGCCGTCTACTCGATCCTGCGCGACTGGGTGAAAGGCCAGGTAACGGCAATCGAGATCGGCATGCTGACCTTCGAGGCCGCGTTCCTGTCGCACATCCTGCTTTCCAGCGGGCAGACGGTGATCGAGCACGTGCGGCAGCAGAAGTTGCTACCGCAGGAGGCCGAACATGGCTGACCCCATCAAGGTGACCATCACTGACCCGGCTACAGGCGAAGTCCTGCAGGAGCGGTTCCTCGTCAACGACTATGCGGTGATCTGTGCCGGCGACCGGTACGTCAAGAACGTCCAGATCATGGGGTCCACGCACATGATCGCGGTCGCGAAGGAGAAGCCCCATGGCTGACCAGCTGCTCACCACCTCAGTACCAGCCCGCCCCCATCAGTTCGCTCAGCAGCGCCTCGACCTTGTCTTGAGCGTCCTTCGGCGAGGTCACCGGAACCTGCAGTCCAAGTTGGCTCGGGCCGTAGACCAAATGGAATCCTGTAAGCGTCCCGTGCCCTGGACCATCCAGAGCAACCCGGACGGTTACGTCTCGCCCTCTGATCTTGAAGCTCCAGTCCTCATGCCAGCGTGCTCCCTCTGCCATGCACTTCCCCTTACACCAAGCCCCCCCTCCCTGAGCATACACAAGACCATCACTCTCAGGGATTCTTCCCATGGCTGACACCTCTGCGCGCGCTGGCGCCACGGACCACAACATCCACCCCGACCTGGCCAAGGAGCTGCGTGCGATCGCGGCGGCCCCCATGGATCTACGCCGGCCAGCGCTGCGGCGCCTGGCCGCGCGGATCGGCGCTCGCGCCATAGCAGATCTGTTCGGCGAGTTCATTGGCCTGGCCGGCCAGGTCGCCTACAACGCCTGCGAGCAGGCCAAGGACCTATTGATGCTGCAGGGCCACGTTTGGCCGCACGAGGCCGAGCGCATCAACATGCCCTGCATCTTGGGCGCCCTCAACGGCATCGTGCTGGCCGCCGGCATCGACCCTGGCCCGCTCTGCGGCGGCTGTGCGTTCCGCGCCGGCACCGTGGCCAACCAGTGCCTCCCGACCACGGAAGACGCCGATTACTGCTCCGCCCCGGGCGAGCGCCCCTTCCTCTGCCACGAAGCCGTCGACGAGCACGGCAACGCCATCAGCGCCTGCCGCGGCTTCGCCCAGCGGCGCGCCGCCTTGAATGCTGCCGAGCGCAGCACCGAACACCAGGAGCCCGCCGCATGAATACTTCTGACCGCCTGCCAGTGCACTACCACGTGCATCTGGACGTCGCCGGCGCACTGTCGAACATGACCGATCAGGATCTGGACGGGCTCTTCGAGCGGAATCCGCCCGGGGAGCCGGTAACTGCAGCCGAAGCTCGCCGGGTGCTGACCGACCACCTGGCCAATGGCCGCAGGGTCATCCCGCTCGCTCCCTGTGAGGGCTTCGACTACACCGGCACCGGTTGCCCGGGCCACCTGGCAGCAGCTGAGGCAGACCATGGCTGATGCAGGCATTGCCGATGGCACTGCCACCCGGATTCTGCAGCTGCTGCAGGAGGGGCCGGGCTTGGCCGGCGAGCTGGCCGCCGAACTGCAGCTGCCTTCGAACCGCGTCAGCAGCTACCTGCACCAGCTGGCCAAGACCGGCCGGGTGCAGCGCGCGCCCTTCCATGGCCCTGACGAGCGCCCATCGGTCCTCTGGAGCCTGCAGGTGGTGCCCCATGAGTAACCACGGAACCTCGTCACGAGGATTGTCGAGGACCGGATCCCCCGCGAACCTGCGGCCGGTCCGATTCGTCACGCTCAAGCGGTTCGAGGCACTGACCGGCTACACGGTCGATGCCATCAACTCGAAGATCAAGCGTGGCGATTGGCTGGAGGGCGCCGTGTTCTTCAAGGCGCCAGATGGAAGAAACCTGATCGACCTGGAGGGATACGAAGAGTGGGTAATGCACGGCAGGGCGGCGTCAGGCCAGCTACACAGAGCAGCATCGCAATAGACTTTTACTACCGGGGCAAGCGGTGCCGTGAGCGAATCAAGCTCGCCCCGACCGCGCGGAACCTGCGCTACTGCGAGAATCTGCTGGGGCAGATCAAGGTCGAGATCGAGAAGGGCACCTTCGACTACGCCACCCACTTCCCCGGCAGCAAGCGCGCGGTGCAGGTGGCAGCGAAGCCAGCGGCCCTAGATACCCTGGAGCAGGTGCTGACACGATGGCTGGCACAGAAGGAGCCTGAGCTCGAGCACAGTAGCCTGATCGGCTACCGCCGCATCGTCGAGAACGTCCTGGTGCCGCGCTGTGGATCGATCGCGCTGCGTGACTTCGACCGTATCGCGCTGAAGGAGCTTGTGGCCACGTTCGACGAGTCGACGTCGGCTAAGCGCATCAACAACGTCCTGGGCCCGCTCCGCGGCGCCCTCGATGAGGCTGTAGCCGACGACTTGATCCCGAACAATCCCCTCGACGGCTTCAGGGTGAAGCGGCGTGCCAAGGCCAATGCGCGCGAAGAGGTCGACCCCTTCACGCCGGAGGAAGTCCAGGCAATCCTGGCCGCCTGCCGCGAGGACCAGGTCCGCAACTACTGCCAGTTCAACTTCGCCACGGGCCTGCGCACCTCGGAAATGATCGGCCTGTGCTGGTCGGACATCGACTGGCGCAAGGGGACGGTCAAGATCCGGCGCGCCTGGGTCATGGGCAAGATGAAGGCCCCCAAGACCGAGTCAGGCGTGCGAGAAGTGCAGCTGCTGCAGCCGGCGATCGACGCACTGAAGGCTCAGCGTGCCCATACCGCCACCGCCGGCGAGTTCGTCTTTCATGACCCCAGGACAAATGCCCGGTGGGGGTCGGATCAGAGCATCCGCGCCGGCGAATGGCAGCGCGCGCTGCGCAAGGCCGGCGTCCGGTACCGCTACCCCTACCAGATGCGCCACACGTTTGCCTCTCAGGCGCTCAGCGCCGGTGAGAACGTCATGTGGGTGGCGCGGCAGATGGGGCACCGCGACTGGACGATCACCGCCAAGAAGTATGGCCGGTGGATCCCCTCCATGGTCCCGGATGCCGGCTCAAAAGTTGCAGCAGCTTGGATTGGGCCGCCCATCTCTTGCGCCGTAAAAGGAGGCCAACGAGGCGGCCACACATGCAATTAACCAAATTCTTGTAGTATTCGATCATTAGCAGCCCAGTTGGACCAAGACAAATGCTTAGGTCATTGAAATTTAAGAACTTCCAGAGCTTCCTCGAGGAGACCGAGGTGCTCTTCGAGCTACCCAAGGGCGCGCCAGCCAGAGGCTACGAGCGTCGGGCTGAAGACGACACCCGACTGACTACCGTCCTTGCCGCCTTTGGTGCCAACGCTTCGGGCAAGACTGCATTGCTAAAGCCGGCTGCGTTTCTATTTTGGTTCATGAAGGGTTCCTTCTCTCTTGATGTTGATGCGGACATCCCGCTGCCCGCGCGACTACTTAACCCTGAAGATCCGTCGGAGTTCGAGGTCATATTTGATGACTTAGACGGCGAGACGTGGAAGTACGAGCTGAAGCTCACCGAGAAACGCGTTCTGTGGGAAGCGCTCTACAAAAAATTTACTCGCTTCAGCTATATCTTCAAACGCAGATGGAATGCAGAGAGTGAGTCTTACGACGTCCAGCTCCAGCAATTCGATCTTGCACCGCAAGTTGCAAGAAGAGTACGTCACAACGTTTCCCTCATCGCAACAGCAAGGCAGCATGAAAGCAAATCAACCGAGTTCATCGACACCTACATTGCACACTACAATGTCGACATTGATGGCCGCCCCCACTATTTAAGCAATCTGGACTACGCCAACGAGGCCTTTCAAGCCTTCGAGAAGGTCCGGGAGCAAGCAGCCAAGATCCTAAGATCATGGGACTTAGGCCTAGACAGCTTTGAAGTACGAAAAGAGAACTTTGTAGACTCAACGGGAAAAACTAAAACGCAACTCCGCACCTACTTTCAGCATAAGCGAAAGGATGGACAAGACTTCACGCTTCCATACGAGGTCGAATCAAACGGCACGCAGTCTGCCTATGTGCTGCTAGCACTGTTGATTCCTGTGCTCCAGGTAGGCGGTCTAGCAGTTATCGACGAGATGGAAAGCGATCTTCACCCCCATTTGCTCGAGTCGCTGCTACGACTTTTCGATTCAGAAGAGACCAATCCATTCGGCGCGCAGCTGTTCTTTACAAGTCACACCACGAAGGTTCTCGACTATGTGAGTAAGGCTCAAACGTATTTTGTAGAGAAAACAGACTGTGTAAGCACAGCATTTCGTGGCGATCAGGTACAAGGCCTGAGGAGTGACGACAATCTGCGGGCGAAGTATGAAGCGGGTGCGATTGGCGCTCTCCCAGAGGTCCGGAGCGATGTCTAGAGCCCCCAAAATAATCCGTAGAGTCAGGCCCACGCTCCTGGTCGTCGGGGAGGGGGACGCTGAGTGCTTGCTTTTGGGCATGCTCAGGGACGAGCTATGCTCCGGCCGGAGAGGACCAAGCGTCATCATCAGAAATGCGAAAGGAATGGGCGCGCGGGGCGTGATCCAAGATGCAATTCGTATCGCAAGGCAAGGGAGTTACGGTTCAGTGGCGGCGCTCTTTGACACGGATACTGACTGGAATGACTCTGTAAGAGCAGTTGGAACCAGGGCCAAGATTCGGATGCTGACCCAAACTCCATGCTTGGAGGCACTTGTGCTGGCAATTAATGGCCAGCATCGACAAGGAGACACTGCGTTCTATAAGCGAGAGTTCGAACGCCTTTACGCGGGGCCTGCCCATGTGAAGTTGCGAGGTTGCTTGCGCGTAGAGGATCTGATCGCGGCCGGAGCCAGGCTGCCTGAGGTCCAAGCTCTCCTCAGCATCTATGAATAGAGAGCTCGTTCCGCCCGAACCGATCCTTTGTGACCAGGTAGGGTGGTGACTGTTCAGGAAGATTGCCGTAACATTCGCATCGTTAGGCGGGTTCTTGGTCAACATTTGGTCAACCAAGGGCCTGAAAGCCTTGCAATACTTGAAGAAACCGGGGGTGCATTGGTTTCGACGGGGGTTGTGAAGTCGCCTGGCGCATGCCGAGGGGGTAGCTTTCCTCGTAAATCCAGCTGCAAAACTCTAGTTGCCAACGACGACAACTACGCTCTGGCCGCTTAAGGCCTAAGCCTCGAAACCGCTTGTGTCCATGCTCGCGGTGTAGAGTCACTATCATGGAATCGCGCTGGGTGGCTGCCTGTCAGTCCGGCACTAGAACACAACAGGCTGGTTCCCGGATGCGCTTTGCGCACCGTGCTGTTCGGGGACGAGATCCAACGGTGAGCTAAGCATGTAGTGCTGGGGATGGAGTGCCTTCGGACGGCGGTTCAATTCCGCCCACCTCCACCATCTGTATGGCCTGTCGAGGCCGCAAGAAGCCGGATCTCCCGTCAATGGGGTTCCGGCTTTTTTGTGCCTGCTCCTCGTGCAGGAAGCGTGGCGCATAATCAGGATGAAGCTCCCCCTCCATCGCTGCATTCCCCCGCCCTGCTACCGCCAGAAGGATCTGCAATGAAAACCGCCACATCCACGCTCGCCCTGATCCTCGCCGCCCTCGCCGCAGCCCCAGCCACGCACGCCGCCACACCGGCCATCGCGCCACCCGGCACCGCCACGCTGGAAGCGCTGCTGGCCTGCAAGGCCGGCTCGAACTTCAGTGCCGCCGAGGCCATCGATGCACTTCAGGCCGCCGGCCTGGCCAAGAAACCGGGCGGCACCTTCGAGCCGGAGGACAAGCCGGTCGCGCTGTTTGGCGGCACGGTCACCAGTGCCGATGTAAACGTGGCCGAGGGCGAGAAGAGCCTCTTCGTGTACTTGAACGGCGTCGATTCCAAGCGCCTGGCCAAGGCCTGGTCGGTGACCGAGGTCAACGAGCATGCCAATACCGAAGCGCCGTCGTACGTGAAGCGCATCGACAAGCGCCACACTCTGCACGTGATCGCGGGTGACGACTACGAAGGCTATTCGGCAGCGGTGAAGTGCCAGATCAGCCGCTGATGGCGTAGCCGACGCTACAGCCAGCGTGGCACGCGATGACGGTACTGCGCGTACGCCTCGGGAAAGCGGGCCATCAGTGCCCGCTCCTCCGGCAGGATCTGCAGCCAGGTGATGTACACAAGGAACAGCGGCACCACCAGCAGTGCGATCAGGTTCTGCAGGTACACCATGGCACCAAACAGGACCAACGCCTGGCCGAGATACATCGGATTCCGCGTGCGGCGGTAGATCCCGCTGGTAACCAGCGCGCTCGACGCCGAAGGCCGCAGAGGATTGACGGTGGTACCGGCGCGCTGGAACGACAGCTTGGGCAGCAGGTTGAGCACGATACCCAGCGTCATCGTCACGCCTGCCAGCAGAACCGGCACCGGCACCCGAAGGTGCAAACCCGGCAGCAGCCAGCGTGCTGCAAAGCCCGCAGCGGTGCACAGCAGCAGTACCACGGGCGGGGGAATGCGGGTTTCAAGCCAGGCCATCGCGATCACCGTGTCCTTTCCATTCACCGCAGTGTCACACGGGAATGGCTGAATCGCCCACGGCGGCCAGGCCCAAACCGACCGCCCGGTCTATTCCGCTTTGACAGGCCGGCCGCTAGAGTGGCGCCACCGCGCAGGAGGATCGTATGGCTACCACGGGCTTGGGCTTCATCGGCCGCACGACCCTCATCATCACCGTGCTGCTCACCCTGGGCGGCTGCGCGACGCTGCGCCAGTTCGGGCCGTCGGTGCAGGTTGCCTCGGTCACGCCCGGCCAGTACATCGCGCTCAAACGCGGTGACATCCTCACCTCCGGCAAGCTCAGCGCGGCGACCACGGAGACCCTGCGGGTGGCCGGCCTCGACGAAGGCGTCTGCGCCAAGCCCGGCCTGCCCTGCATCGAGGCGATGGAAGGCAGCATCGTGGTGCGCGAGGAAGACAAGCGCTCCAGCCTGGCCGAGCTGTGGCTGCAGTATGCGATGACCCTGCCGGCGCCGAAGCGCGAGTACTCGGCATCCGGCCGCGCCAAGACTGCGATCACCGAGCTGGATGCCGACTTCCAGCCGCGCCTGGACGCCTGGATGCAGGTCGCGCGCCAGGCCTATGCCTATCTGTTCTTCACCGAACGCACCGCCAACCAGCGTGGTTTCGAAGACCGCCAGACCCAGGTGCGCGACTACTACAACCTGGCTGTGCAGGAAGCCTCGGTGCAGCTGTACAACGCGTATGCCACCGGGCGCGTGCACGGCCAGGCCAGCCATTTCCAGCTGGGCCGCTGGACCTTCGTGCTGGCGCCTTCAGGCGAAGCATCGCCGCTGGATACGCGTACCCCCACCGAGCTGGTACCGGCGGCCTCGCTGTCGTTCACCGGCACGCTACGCAGCGTGCATCGCCGCGATGGCTTCGGTGCCGAGCTGGTGGCGGTGATGGACGATCCTGCCGGCAGCACGGCCACCCCGCCTGCGGCAACGACGCCTGCCACGCAGGCAGACACCCCGGCCCCCCAGAGCTGGAGCGAGATGCCCTCGCCTTCGATGACGGTGCTGCTGCGCTTCTCGGGCAAGAACCTGTGGGAGGTGCTGCATGACGACGAGCCGGAACTGGAGATCCACGATCCCTACCAGGTCTCGGAAGTGACCCTGCATGGCCAGCAGGTGCCGTTGGCAGCCAACTTCACTGCCGGCTATGCACTGTGGCTGGCACGCTCGAACTTCAGCCACCAGTCGCTGCGCTCGCTGTTTGGTGGCAAGGGCGGCATCGACACGCCGCATCTTTACATGATGCAGCCCTACGACCCGAACCGCCGCGTGCTGTTGATGATCCATGGCCTGGCCAGCAGTCCGGAGGCCTGGGTCAACGTGGCCAACGAACTGATGCGCGACGACGAGATCCGCCAGGACTTCCAGGTCTGGCAGTTCTATTACCCGACCAACATGCCCATCGCGATGAGCCACGATGCGATGCGCCACACGCTGGCCGAAGTGTTCAAGCACTTCGACCCCAGCGGCAAGGCGCAGGCGTCGCATGACATGGTGCTGGTCGGGCACAGCATGGGCGGAGTGATCGCGCGCTTGATGGTGTCCTCCTCCGGCGACCACCTGGTCGACACCCTGCTCGCCACCGCGCAGATGACGCCCGCCCAGCGCGAGCTGCTGCGCACCAAGGGCGCGCCGGTGCTGACCTTCCTGCCGGAACCGGAAGTATCGCGGGTGGTGTTCATCGCCACACCGCATCGCGGCACCGACGTGGCCGGTACCCGCCTCGGCCGCTGGATCGGCCGCCTGGTGCGGCTGCCGCTGACGGTGCTGGAAGACGTGACGACGCTGGCCAACGACGGCCAGATCGATCGCAACGATGGCAAGCACGGCTATCAGATGAACAGCATCCAGAACCTGGACAAGGACGATCCATTCGTCCGCGCCGTGGCCGATCTGCCGATGTCACCGAAGGTGCACTACCACTCGATCATCGCCCGCGCCAAGGCCGATGGGCCGCTGGAAAAGACCGACGACGGGCTGGTGCCCTATTGGAGCTCGCACCTGCCGCATGCGGATTCGGAGAAAGTGATCGTGTCCGGGCACAGCGTGCAGGAAGCCACGCCAGCCATCGTCGAGCTGCGGCGGATCCTGCATGAGGACATGCAGGAACACGGACGAACGGGGAAGTAAGCCGCCGGCCCCGACAGATCAGGCACCTGCCGTGCGCCGCGAGAACGTGCCGTGCAGCGCTGCCGGGATCGCGAAGCCCTCCATGCGCACCTCGGGCCGGTAGTCGGCGCTGGGGGTGAAACGGAACTCGCGTGCCAGCAGCGCGCACAGCAGTACCAGCTGCGCGTTGCCGACCGCCGATCCCACGCAGGAACGCGTGGGGAAGCCATACGGCACATAGATGCCGGCGGTGCGCTTGCGCCGCTCCGGCAGCCAACGATCAGGATCGAACTGCAGCGGGTCATCCCAGTACTTCGCCGAGCGATGCTGGATGAACGAGCTCAGCTCGAACACCGTGCCCTCGGCGATGGCCTGCCCTTCCACCTGCAGATCGCAGGCGGCCACCCGACGATTGTTGAAGGGCGTGGAGTACAGCCGCATCACTTCCTTCAGGAAGCGCATGGTGCAGGGAATCCTGGCCATCGGCAGCGCATGGATCTCTGCATCCGAGAGCGGTGCGAATTCCTCCTCGATGCGCTGGCGCCAGTGCGGATGCATCTGCATCGCCAGCAGCAGGCAGGCGGCCATCATGCCGGGCACGCCGGAAATGGCGATCAGCTGCACGGTGACCAGGTAGGTGACCTTGTCCAGGCCGATGCGCTCGCGCAGGCTCAGCAATGACTGCGCGTAGTCCAGCGACGCGCGCCCGTGGCGCACGCGCCGCTTCAGTTCGGAGGCGATCGCCTGCGATTCGCCACGACCGATGAGGAAGTTGCGCAGCAGATGACGCCGATGGATGACCTGCTCGACCTGGGTGGTATAGCGCAGATGCAGGGCGCGTTCGATGGCCGCGGTACCGCGTACGTCGAGCCCGTCGATCACCAGTGGCACCAGCGGATGCGCCATCACCTTCCACACCGCGGGCGTGGCATCCAGCTCGCGCCCGCACAGTGCGTCCAACGCCTGCCGCATGCGCGACTGCAGCGCCTCCAGGGTCTGCGCTCCGGTAAGCTCAGCACTGCGCGTGGCGATCAGGCTGCGCACTTCGGTCCAGCGTACGCGTTCGTGCCGGCGGAACAGGTCGGCGAGCGACTCGACCACGAACAGGTGCTCGGAATTCTCCTTGTCGACCTTGCCGGCCAGCTCCGGGCAGAACACCCCGATACCGCCGGTTTCCAGTTTCAGCACCGGCCCTTCGCGCTCCACGCGCGCAGCCAGGCGCTCGGCAGCAATGGCGCTGCCTTCATTCGACATCCCTTGCATGCAGTGCGTCTCCGGCAGGAAGGGACTCGAAAGACGAGTCCCTTCGTCTTGCTACCGCTCAATCGCGGGGTTGCCCCGCAGGATCAGAACTCGACCCAGAGCGGCCAGGTATTCCACACACTGCTCTTCTCATTCGGATGGATATTCAGAGTGACGCGCAATGCTCGGGCGAATCTTTTCATTTTCATTCCTTTGCTTGCTGTGTGGTTATGCCGGGATTATCCCGGCACCGGCTAGATAACACGACATAATCCCGCTGTCCAACCCGGCCGGTGGCGCGATGCAACATCCGGGTGGTGGTCCATTGAGGGGAATCCCTCATCGCGCCTGCGCACGCGGCCTCCTATGCTGGGCTCACTTTCCCCCAACGGAGGTCCGCATGAACACGCAAGAGCCCAGCCGCCAGCCCAGCCCCGATCCGGCCGAGCGCGATGCCTTCTTCCCGTCGCCGTATTCGCTGTCGCAGTTCACCTCGCCCAAGAGCGACCTGTCCGGCGCCGACTATCCGGATGCACGCCGCGATGGCCGCTGGAAGGTGCTGATGATCGCCGCCGACGAGCGTTATCTGCCGACCGCCAATGGCCACCTGTTCTCCACCGGCAACCACCCGGTGGAAACCCTGCTGCCGATGTACCACCTGGACAAGGCCGGCTTCGATATCGACGTCGCGACGCTGTCCGGCAACGCCGTCAAGTTCGAATGGTGGGCCTTCCCGCGCGAGGACCACGAGATCGGCGCCCTGTACGAACGCTACGAGGCGCGCTTCCGCCAGCCGTTGCAGCTGGACGAGGTGGTGGCTGGCCTGGGCGCCGACTCGGACTATGCCGCCATCTTCATTCCGGGTGGCCACGGCGCATTGATCGGCCTGCCTGAAAGCACGGCGGTGAAGGCCGCGCTGCAATGGGCCATGGCCGGGCAGCGCCACATCATCACGCTCTGCCATGGGCCGGCAGCGCTGCTGGCGGCGGGCGTCGACGAAGCCGATGGTGGCTCGCTGTTCCGTGGCTACCGCATCTGTGCCTTCCCCGACGCAATGGACCGGCAGACACCGGAGATCGGCTACATGCCGGGGCAGCTGCGTTGGTTCTTCGGTGAACGCCTGGCCCAGCAGGGCGTGCAGATCGTCAACGAGGGCATTGATGGCAGCGTGCTGCAGGATCGCCTGCTGCTGACCGGCGACAGCCCGCTGGCCGGCAATGCGCTGGGCAAGCTGGCCGCGCGCACGCTGCTCGACGCGCTGGCCGGGCGCTGAGCCTATGCCTGCGCTGGTGCCCGCGCTGCTGGAACTGGAACAGGCGCGGTCGCTGGCCGCGGTGGGCGGCGTGCTGCGCGCCGCCGCCTCGCCACTGGGCTACGACCGGCTGCTGGTGTTCGCCACCGGAACCGGGCTGGAGCGCGACGCGCAGCGCGTGTACTGGATCGAGGGTGACTGGTTCGGCGACGGCAGCGATACCGATCTCGCCCGCTACCTGCACGCCTGCCCGGTCAACCGCCATGTGCTGGACAGCACTGCGCCGTTCTTCTGGAGCAAGCGCCAGGGCGTGCGCGGCGAACGCTACCAGGTGGTGAAGCAGCCGCGCGGCGATGGCCTGCATGGGTTGCAGGTGCCGGTGTTCGGCCCGACCGGCCTGGAGGGTGCGGTCAGTTTCGCCGGCACCTCGATTGATGCGTCCGCCAACGCGCGCCTGCTGCTGGAAATGGTCGGAACGTCAGCCTTCCGTGCAGCGCGGCGGCTCGCCGAAGCGCCGGCGGATGTTCCCGCAGGCGCGCTGAGCGCACGCGAACGCGAGGTGCTGCGCTGGGTCGCCGCCGGGCGGCGCCAGGCGGAAATCGCGGCCACGCTGGGGCTGTCTGCACGCACGGTGGAGAACCATCTGCGGCGAGCGCGGCAACGGCTCGGCGTGGCTACCACCGCGCAGGCGGTGCGCGCGGCAGCCCGCCGTGGCGAGATTGAAGACTGATCCAGGCACTGCAGTTGCCGTCACGCGCAGCGCGGCGTCAACGTACCGATGAAGTCGACCGGAATGGCAAAGCCTTCCAGCTGCATCCACGGTGTTGGCTCATCCTGTACCGTCAACTCGAAATCGCGGGTCACCAGCGCGCAGAACAGCAACAGCTGCGCATGGCCGACCGCACTGCCGATGCAGGCCCGCGAGGAAAAACCGAAGGGTACGTAGGCGCCCTTGTTGGCCTGGCGTCGCTCCGGCAACCAGCGATCAGGATCGAAGCTGTCCGGGTTCTGCCAGTACTCCGGCGAGTGATGCTGGAAGTAGGACGACAGCTCGTAGGCCCCACCCTTGCGGATGCACACGCCCTCGATATCGATATCGTGCGAAGCCGGACGGTGCAGTGCGAACAACCCCGGCCACAGCCGCAGGGTTTCCTTGACGAAACGCGACGTGCACGGCAGCGCCTTGATCGGCAGCGCATACAGCTGCTCCAGGCTCAGCGCCGAGGTTTCCTCGCGGATGCGCGCCTGCCAGTGCGGGAAACGGTGCATTGCGTACAGCAGGCTGGCCGCAGTGATGCCCGGCAGGCCCGACATGCCGGCCAGCACCATCGATACCAGATAGGCCACGCGATCCACCCCGACCCGCTGCACCAGCGGCAGCAGGGATTGCAGGAAGTCCTCACGCGGCACGGTCCCGCGTGCACGACGGCGGATGTGCCGCGACACCGTGCGGGCCGCACGGCGGGAAAGATGGAAGTCGATGATCCGCCGCCAGAACGAGAAGTTCTGCAGCACGATGGCGTTGTATCGGGTCTTCTGCTCACCGATGAGCGCATCGACATCGGAACGGCTGAGGCCATCGATCAGCAGCGGCAACAGCGACTGCGAGATCGTCCACCAGCTCAGTTCGCTGAGGTCGTGCGGCCTGTCCGCGCGCTGGGCAAGGAAGCCGTGCATGCGCGTGTAGAGGTCGCGCATGTGGCCGGGACTGGCCAGCCGCCCGGCCTGCTCGCTCAGCAGTGCCCGCACCTCGCGCCACGCCACCGGGTCCCTGCCGCTGCGTAGTCCGAGAAAATCAATCAATGAATCCGGTACGGTGTGCTGGTCCGTGTTGGCCTTGTCGATCCTGACCGCCAGGGCCGGATCAAAGATGCCGACAACATCATTGTTGAAGCGCAGCACCGGCCCTTCGCGACGCACGCGTTCGAGCAGGTCGTCGATGGAAACCACTTCCGCATCCGCTGCACGCTCATCCATGCCCTGCCTCCAATGCCAGGGAAGATCATCGGCCTTCCCTGGCGATGTCATCGAATACGTGGAGTCCTTCCGGTCAGAAGATATTCCAGTAGCGATACTTGGAACGGATGCACTGCGTGGAATTGTCCGAACGCAGGTTCAGCGACACCTGCAGGGCGCGAATCAATCGTGTCATGGCACAGCTCCTTGTGGTTCCGTTGATGATTGCTGCGGTGCCGGGTTCAATGGCCGGCAGCGCCGTTCTAGCACACAGGCGCGCGCGGGCGGGTCAATGCGCCGTCAAGGCCCTGCTGAATACGCCGCGCCGACCGGCGGATACCGCCAGCGCACGCACAGCCATGAACAGGCAATCCGTGCGATGCTCCGTGAAACCGTTTTCATGGAATGGAGGGATTCCACGATGTTGTCGCGTCTCCGTCGCCCCGTACTGTGTGCCCTGCTGGCGCTTGCCCTGCCTGCGACCGGCGCCTGGGCCGCAGCCCCCGCGCCATTGAAGGTGATGTCGTTCAATGTGCGCACCCCGGCCGATACCGAGCCCGGCAAGCGCTGGCCCGACCGTCGCGACGCGATGGTGAAGGTCATCCTCGATGCGCACCCGGCGGTGATCGGCACCCAGGAGCTGGTGCAGGAGCAGGCTGAGTACCTGTCCGCACACCTTCCCGGCTACCGCTGGTTCGGCGAGGGCCGCCGCGGCGGCAGCGGCGACGAACACATGGGCGTGTTCTACGACAGCACGGTGCTGGCGGTCGAGGAATCAGGCAACTTCTGGCTGTCCGATACGCCCGATGTACCGGGCAGCATCACCTGGGGCAACCTGTACCCGCGCATGGTCACCTGGGCGCTGTTCCGCCGCATCGACGACGGCCGCCGCTTCTATTTCATGGATACCCACCTGCCCTACCGTGACGAGGACGAACCACGCCGGGTGAAGGGTGCCGAGCTGATCGGCAGGCGCGTGGCCAGCCTGCCTACCGACCTGCCGGTGGTGCTGACCGGTGACTTCAACAGCGAGCCCGGCGGTGACACCTACAAGGCATTCACCCGCGTCCTTCAGGACACCCGTACCCAGGTGAAAACCCCGCAGGGCCCGCGACTGACCTTCCACGATTTCACCGGCAAGGCCAGCGTGCAGCTGGACTGGGTGCTGGTGCGCGGCTTCCATGCGCGCAGCTTCCTGACCGATGACCGCCGCATCGACGGCGTGCTGCCATCGGACCACTTCCCGCTGGTGGTCGAACTGGACTGGCCGAAGCACTGACCCCGCACGGCAGCCGCAGCTACAGCGGCGGCTGCCGCGACAGCAGGCGATACAGCGCCTGGTGCTGATCGCGCGCCTGGCAGATGCGGGCGCCGATCGCCAGGAACACGGCGACGCCGATCAGGCCCAGCCCCAGCATCGAATCCTGCAGGCGCAGGAAGCCGACCGCAGCGGCCATCGTCGCCAGCACCAGCAGCACCACGACCGCCACCGACAACCCCGCGCCCGGTGGGCCCGGATCGCCGAACAACATCCGTTGGGTATCCCGCCTTCCGTCCGCCATCGCCTGTCCTCCCGTGTGTCTGACCCACTAGTTACACGGCGGGCCGGCATTTCGGCAGAGTCAGAAACGTCACGAAGGTGAAGATGTATGCGGAACACGCCGCGTTACCCTGCCCCGTACCCCCGAACTACGGAGCAGGACATGGCACACCAGAGCCGGCTGGCAGGATTCATCATCGACTGCCAGGACATTCCCGCCGACGAAGGTGCCCGCTTCTGGGCCGCCGCGCTCGGCCTGCAGGCACAGGCGGCGCGTGTCGAAGGGGGCGCCGAGTATGCCGACCTGCTGGGTGCACCGGCAGGCTTGAACGTGGAAGTCCAACGGGTCGATCACTCATCACGGGTGCACCTGGACATAGAGAGCGACGACATCGACGCCGAGGCCGACCGCCTGGAGAAGCTCGGCGCGCGCCGGATAGGCTTCGTCAAACGCTGGTGGGTGATGGAAGCACCGACCGGCCATCGCTTCTGCATCGTGCGCATGCGCGAGCGCGAGGAGCCGGCCAATCAGTGGCCCTGAAAGCAGAAGGGGACGGAAGCCACGGCTTCCGTCCCCTGCGGTTACTGCACCTGCGCCACGCTCGGTTGCTGCGGTGATTGCCCCCAGCCGCCCAGCGCCTTGTACACGCCGACCACGCTGACATTGACTTCGGACTCGGCCGCCGCCAACGCGTCATCGGCCGCCAGCTGCGTGCGCTGCGCATCCAGCAGGGTCAGGAAGTCTTCCGAGCCCTCGCGATAGCGGATCTGTGCCAGCGATTCGGCACGCCGTGCCGCCTGCGCCTGCTCGACCACGATCGCCAGCCGCGCCTGCTGCTTGGAGTAGCGGGTCAGCGCGTTCTCGGTGTCTTCCAGGGCCAGCAGTACCGCCTGCTCGTACTGCGCGGCCACGCCTTCGGCTTCAGCCTTGCTGGCACGCAGGCGCGCACGCACGGTGCCGAAGTCGAATGCGGCCCAGCTCAGCGACGGGGTCAGCGACCAGGCCTTGTTGTTGCCATTGACCAGGCCGCTGGCATCGCCCCCCAGGAAACCGACGAAGCCGGACAGCGACAGCCGCGGGAACAGGTCCGCAGTGGCCACGCCCACGCGTGCGGTCGCGGCCGCCAGGCGACGCTCGGCCACGCGCACGTCGGCGCGCTGACGCAGCAGTTCGCGGGTATCGCCCAGCGGCAGTGCCTTGGCGAAGGCCGGCACGTCATGCGGCGCGAGCATGTCGGTCAGCACTTCCGGGCGCTGGCCCAGCAGCACGGCCAGTCGGTTGCGCGACTGCGCCTCGGCCACTTCCAGCAGCGGGATGTCGGCCTCGATCGCCTTCAGGCGGGCGCGGCTGCTCTGCACATCCAGCTCGCTGCCGGCGCCCAGCTCCCAGCGCGCCTCGGTCAGCTTCTGCGTATCGCGCAGGTTTTCCAGCGTGTGCTGGGCCACCGCGATGCGCTTCTGCGTGCCGCGCAGCTCGAAGTAGTTGCGTGCCACTTCGGCGGCGACCAGTACCTGCGCATCGGCCAGGTTGGCCTGCTCGGCACCGAGGTCGGCACGCGCGGCTTCAGCAGCACGGCGCTTGCGGCCGAACAGATCCAGCTCCCAGCCGGCGTCGAAGCCGAGCTGGTAGCTTTCACTGAACACCCGCTGCCCACCCAGCTGCGGATCGGGTTGCTTGCGGCGGTCGTAGCTGCCGCCGGCGGTGATGTGCGGTGCCTGGTCGAAGCGGCTTTCGACGAACACTGCGCGGGCCTGGCTGACGCGGGCCACGGCCACGCGCAGGTCCAGGTTGTCCGACAGTGCGCCATGCACCAACTGTTCCAGCACCGGATCATCGAACTGCGCCCACCAGCTGGCCACCGGCGAGACGGTGCTGAAGACCGGCTGCTGTGCGCTCTGCAGGACCACCGGTTCCTGCACCGGGGCCTTGTAGTTCGGGCCGACGCTGACACAGCCTGCCAGCACCAGGCTGGAGACGGCCATCGCCAACGTGCGGATCACCATGGCAGCACCTCGCCCAGGTAGGTGAAGCTGCCGTTCGGGCCTTCATGGCCGATGAGCGCCATCTGCACGCTGGAACGCGCGCCCTCGGCGATTTCGATCTCGCCGTGGCCGCCGTTCATGTCGGTTTTCACGTAGCCCGGATGCACGGTGTTGACCTTGATCTGGGTGCTGCGCAGTTCGTGCGCCAGCGCCAGGGTCCAGCTGTTCACCGCTGCCTTGGAGGCGTTGTAGGCCGGAACCTTCATGTCGTAGATGCCGGACGCCGGATCGGCATGCAGGGTCTGCGAGCCAAGGATGCTGGAGACATTCACGATGCGGCCGGCCTTGGCCTGCTGCAGCAGCGGCAGGAACGCCTGGGTCACCGCCACCAGCGCATAGACGTTGGTGTCGAAGGTGCGGCGCCAGGTGTCCAGAGACTGCTCGGACGGCCGCTGCGCCGGGTTTTCCAGCAGCACGCCAGCGTTGTTGACCAGGATGTCGAGACGGCCATGGCGCTCGCGCACCTGCTGCACGGCCTCGGCGATGCTGGCACCGTCGGTCACGTCCAGCTGCAGCGCTTCCACTGGCAGGCCCTCGGCCTGCAGCTTCAGTGCCTGCTCCACGGTGGTCTCGCGCTTGCGGCCGGCCAGCAGCGTGTGCACGCCGGCCTGTGCCAGCTGACGCACGGTCTCGGCGCCGATACCGCGGGTGGCACCAGTGACCAGTGCGATCTTGTTCTGATGGGTGTTCATGGAGTCATGCCTTTGGAGGGGGAAATCCGACACCGGTTGGGGGACCGGTGCCGGTGGAGTTCCATGTCAGTGATGGATGGTCGGCTCGCCGTGCTGCACCAGCTGGCCGCCACCGTTGCGGGTCACGAACTTGCGCAGGGCCACGTAGAACACCGGGGTGAGGAACAGACCGAACAGGGTCACGCCCAGCATGCCAGCAAACACGGTGATACCCGTTACCGAGCGCACCTCGGCACCCGCGCCGTGCGACAGCACCAGCGGCACCGTGCCGGCGATGAACGCGATGGAAGTCATCACGATCGGACGCAGACGCAGGCGGCAGGCTTCCAGCGCGGCTTCAACGATGCCCTTGCCGCCCATCTCCAGCTCTCTGGCGAATTCGACGATCAGGATCGCGTTCTTGCACGCCAGGCCCATCAGCACCACCAGGCCGACCTGCACGAACACGTTGTTGTCGCCACCGGTCAGCCACACGCCGAACAGTGCGGACAGCAGGGTCATCGGCACGATCAGGATCACCGCCAGCGGCAGCGACCAGCTCTCGTACAGCGCAGCCAGCACCAGGAAGGCCAGCATGATCGCCACCGGGAACACGATGAAGGCCGCCTTGCCCTGGGTCGCCTGCTGGTAGCTCAGGTCGGTCCATTCGGTGGTCATGCCCACCGGCAGCACCTTGCCGGCGATCTCGGTCAGCTTGTTCATCGCCTCGGCCGACGACAGCACGCGCGGGTCGGCTTCACCAGCCAGGTCCGCCGCCGGATAGCCATTGAAGCGCAGCACCGGGTCCGGGCCGAAGGTCTGCTTGATGGTGACCATCGAACCGATCGGCACCATCTCGCCGCGGTCGTTGCGGGTACGCAGCTTGCCGATGTCCTCGACCGTCTCGCGGAACGGACCATCGGCCTGGGCGATCACCTGCCAGGTACGGCCGAACTGGTTGAAGTCGTTGACGTAAGCCGAACCGAGGTAGGTCTGCAGGGTGTCGAACAGCTCGGTGAGCTGCACGCCCTGTGCCTTGGCCTTGACGCGGTCCACTTCGGCATCCAGCTGCGGCACGTTGGCCTGGTAGCTGCTGATCGGGAAGGCCATGCCCGGCGTCTGCGCGACGGTGCCCTGCATCGCCTGCACGGCATTCTGCAGCGCGCCGTAGCCCAGGTTGCCGCGGTCCTCGATGAACATCTGGTAGCCGTTGCCGTTGCCCAGGCCGAGGATCGGCGGCGGCATCATCGCGAACGCGAAGCCCTCCTGCAGGCCGGCGATCTTCTGGTTGATCTCGGCATTGATCTGCGCGGCGGTGCGGCCATGGCGCTCAGCGAACGGCTTGAGCGGAATGAACGCCACACCGGTGTTCGGCGTATTGGTGAACTGCAGCGCGTTCAAACCCGGGAACGAGATGGTGTGGGCCACACCGTCGGTTTCCTGAGCGATCTTGGCGACCTTGCGCAGCATTTCATCGGTACGCGCGATCGACGAACCTTCCGGCAGCTTCACACCGGCGATCAGGTACAGCTTGTCCTGGGTCGGGATGAAGCCCGGCGGCACCAGCTTGAAGATCACACCGGTACCGACCAGCAGGATCGCGTAGACCACGAACACCGCACCGCGACGGCCAAGGATGCGGGCCACGCCACGCTCGTACTTCTCCGAGCTGGACTTGAAGAAGCGGTTGAACGGACGGAACACCCAGCCGAACAGGCGGTCGATCAGACGGCTCGGGCCATCCTTCGGCGCACCGTGGGCCTTCAGCAAGCGCGCGGCCAGGGCCGGCGACAGGGTCAGCGAGTTGATCGCCGAGATCACCGTGGAGATGGCGATGGTGACCGCGAACTGCTTGTAGAACTGGCCGGTGACACCGGACAGGAAGGCCATCGGCACGAACACGGCACACAGCACCAGCGCGATCGCCACGATCGGGCCGGACACCTCACGCATGGCCTGGTGTGCCGCCGCGGTGGGCGACAGGCCTTCCTCGATGTTGCGCTCGACGTTCTCCACCACCACGATCGCGTCGTCGACCACGATGCCGATCGCCAGCACCAGGCCGAACAGGCTCAGCGTGTTGATCGAGAAGCCCAGCAGGTACAGCGCGGCGAAGGTACCCACCACCGACACCGGCACCGCGATCAACGGAATGATCGAGGCACGCCAGGTCTGCAGGAACAGGATCACCACCAGCACCACCAGCGCGATGGCTTCCAGCAGCGTGGAGACCACGGCCTTGATCGAGTCGCGCACGAAGATGGTGGTGTCATACACCGCTTCGTACTTCACGTCGGCCGGCATGGTCTTCTGCATCTCGTCCATCGTCGAGATGACCTGGTCACGGATCTCCAGTGCATTGGCACCCGGCGACTGGAAGATACCAATGCCGACCGCATTCTTGCCGTCCAGCTGCGAGCGCAGGGTGTAGTCGCCGGCACCCAGTTCCAGGCGGGCCACGTCGGCCAAGCGCACGATCTCGCCATCGGTGCCGCTCTTGAGCACGATGTCGCCGAACTCCTTTTCGGTCTTCAGGCGGCCCTGGGCATTGATCAGGGTCAGGAACTGGCTGTTCGGCAACGGTTCGGCGCCGAGCTGGCCGGCCGAAACCTGCACGTTCTGCTCACGCATCGCGCGCACCACGTCGCTGGCGGTCAGGCCGCGCGAAGCCACCTTGTCCGGGTCCAGCCAGGCGCGCATGGCGTAGTCGCCGCCACCGAAGATCTGCGCGTCACCCACGCCCGGAATACGCGCCAGCGCATCCTTGACGTGCAGGCGGGCGTAGTTGCGCAGGTACAGCGTGTCGTACTTGCCTTGCGGCGAGGTCAGGTGCACCACCATCAGGAAGGTCGGTGACTGCTTCTGCGTGGTCACGCCCTGCCGGCGCACGTCCTCGGGCAGGCGCGCCTGCGCCTGCGCCACGCGGTTCTGCACCTTCACCGCCGCCGCGTCCGGGTCGGTGCCCGGGCGGAAGGTGACGGTCATCTGCAGCACGCCGTCCGAGCCGGCCACCGACTTCAGGTACATCATGCCTTCGACGCCGTTGATGGCCTCTTCAAGCGGGGTGGCGACGGTCTCGGCGATGACCTTGGGGTTGGCGCCCGGATACACCGTGCGCACGACCACCGACGGCGGCACCACTTCGGGGTACTCGCTGATCGGCAGGATCGGAATCGTGATCAGGCCTGCGGCGAAGATCACGATCGACAGCACCGCCGCGAAGATCGGCCTGTCGATGAAGAAACGGGAAAAGTCCATGGAGGAATTCCTGGGAAAGGCATTCGGCGGGCAACAGCCACCCTGCCCCTCGCCGATATGACGAAGGCAGGGAAGGCTGCCGCTGGCGCCGGCAGCTAAGCGGGGACGCGGATCAGTGGTTCAGTGCAGCGGTGGCATCGCGACCCGGTGCCGGCGGCGCAGCCTGCGGCTGCATCGCCACGGCCTTGGCCTGCACCGGCATGCCCGGCATGAAGACCTTCTGCACGCCGTCGATGATCACCTTGTCACCGGCGGCCAGGCCGTGCTCGACGATGCGCAGGCCTTCAGCGGTGCGGCCAAGCTGGATGTCGCGGCGCTGGGCCTTGCCATCCTTGTCGACCACGTACACGTACTTGCGGTCCTGGTCGGTCAGCACGGCCTTGTCGTCGATCAGCAGGGCCTGGAACTGGCCACTGCCGAGCAGCTGCACGCGGGCGAACAGGCCCGGGGTGAACTGGCGATCGGCGTTGTCCAGCAGCGCGCGGACGCGGATGGTGCCGGTGCTGCGCGCCACCTGGTTGTCGAGGAAGTCGACCTTGCCCGCATGCGGGTAGCCCTCTTCGCCCGACAGGCCGACCTTCACCGGCAGTTCGCTGTCACGCTCGCTCGGGCGCTCGCCCTTGCGTGCCATCTGTGCGTAGCGCAGGAAGGTGCTTTCGTCGGCATCGAAGTAGACGAACACGGTATCCAGCGAGACCAGCGTGGTCAGTACGCTGGCACTGTCGCCGGCGGTGACCAGGTTGCCTGCGGTGACCATCGCGCGGCCGGCGCGGCCGTCGATCGGTGCGCGCACCTTGGTGAACTCCAGGTTGAGGCGGGCCGCGTCCAGCGCAGCCTGCGCCGCCTGCACGGCGGCACCGGACTGGTCGGCGGCAGCGCGACGCTGCTCGGCAGTCTCGGTGGAGATCGCCTGCTGCTCGGACAGCCGCTTGGCACGCTCGGACTCGCTGCGGGCCAGCGTGGCCTGGGTGCGGGCGCGAGCCAGCTCGGCGGCGGCACGATCATATTCGGCCTGGTAGCTGCGCGCGTCGATGGTGAAGAGCACTTCGCCCTTCTTCACTTCCTGGCCTTCGACGTAGTTGACCTTGTCGATGTAGCCGGACACGCGCGGGCGCAGTTCAACGCTCTGTACCGCTTCGACGCGGCCGCTGAACTCGTCCCACTGGCTGACCTGCTTGACCAGCACCGGCGCGGCGCTGACCTGCGGCGGCGGCGGTGCACCGGCTTCTTCGGCATGGCCGCCGCTGCAGGCTGCAAGCACGGCCGCGGCGAGGATCGACACGCCGGCCATCGCGATGCGATGGCCGAAACGATGTGGGGTGGTGTTGGGGGAAGTCATGGCATGCATCCGTACGGAGGGGTGGTACAGCTATATGAGAACGTGTTGCGAAAATCGGCGGCGCATACTGCGACCTCAACCTTGGTCGAGGTCAAGCGACGCCAGCGGTGTCGCGCCAAAGCGGAGGAACTTCCAGGTGCAGCAGGCCGCGCGGCAGTTCGGCATCACTGCTGTCGCAACGGACGATGGCGCGGTTGTCGCGGCACCCATCGATAAGGGAGACCACGCGCCGGCCGACCAGCAGCGAGCTGGGCCACTCGATGCAGGCGTTGGCCGCGTTGGCCGGGGTACACACCGGGCTGCAGACTTCCAGCATCTGCGCGCGCACGCCGATCGCCTGCGCTTCCTGGTGCACCACCTGCGCGTACATGCGCATCGCCGCGGCGGTGATCGAGCTTTCGCCGTAACCGGCCCATGGCTTGACCGCGGCCGGGCTGCCGATCATCACGTAACGGCGCGCGTGCACGTTGTCCTGCAGCAGCGGCAGCAGGTGGCGCACCGCATGCACGTGCGGCATCAGGTCGACCTGCAGCGCGCCGAGCAGCTCGTCGCCGTTGCGGTCGACCACGCGGCCGCGACGGTAGGGGCCGCCCATCGCGGCGATCACTGCGGCCAACGGACGCGGCCGTTGCGCGATGCGTTCGGCCAACGCCCGTGCCGAGCCGTCATCGCTGAGCGAGCCCAGCACGGTTTCCAGGCCCGGCTCATCGGCGAACTGCTCATGCAGCGCCGCCAGCCGGCCCGGATCGCGCCCGACCACCAGCACCGGGCTGCCGGCCTCCAGCAGGGCGCCGACCACGCCCTGGCCCACGGCACCGGTGCCACCGAGGACCAGAACTTCGGGCGTCAGTATCCCATTCACGGGACATTTCCTCCCAAATCCGGGATAGTCCCAATTCGACGCAGTCGGTCACCCTTGTGCGGGACCAAGCGGATGACGCCGCCACGTTGCTGACGCATGGGCGCGGTAAACTCACGAAAGTCCTTGTGTACCAAGGAACTCGGACGAGCTTCGACGGTCATCGCCAGGTCCAGGGCGTTCTGGCCGGCATGCCGGAAGCGGGCAAGAATGTTGCGCAGGCTCATGGCGAGGGGGCTCCATTTCACGAATGGCGCCACGATAGACCTCAAACCTTTACTTGATTAGTCCTGATTAAGGGGAATAATCATCCCGCTCCCGGTCCAATCGTTCTGTCACGATTGTCCCATCCCCGACGTCCAGGATCCCCGACCATGTCCCACGATCTCAACGAGACGCTGATCTTCGTCAAAGTGGTCGAGCAAGGCAGTTTCATTGCCGCTGCCAAATCGCTCGGCCTGCCCAAGACCACGGTCAGCCGCAAAGTGCAGGAGCTGGAAACGCGCCTGGGCGCGCGACTGCTGCACCGGACCACCCGCCGCCTCGGCCTGACCGAAGCCGGCTCGATCTACCACGAACATTGCCAGCGCATCGCGCGCGAGCTGGAAGAAGCCGAGAGCGCGGTGAGCCAGTTGCAGTCCGGCCCGCGCGGCTGGCTGCGCTTCACCGTGCCCTACTCGATCGGCATCACCTGGATCGCCCCGCTGCTGGGCCAGTTCCATGCGCAGTATCCAGAGATCCGCCTGGACATGCACATGGGCAACGAGAAGCTGGACCTGATCGCCGGTGAGGCGGATCTGGCGCTGCGTGTCGGTGCCCTGCCCGATTCCAACCTGGTCGCGCGCAAGCTCGGCAGCCTGCGCACGCAGGTGTTCGCCAGCCCGGCCTACATCGAGCGCTATGGCGAGCCGCTGCATCCGGAAGAGCTGCAGTTCCATCGCATCCTGGCGATGCGCAAGCCGTACCACACCGGTAATTCGCCACGCTTCACCTGGCAGCTGGGCGAGAACGGCGGCGAGCTGCGCGACTTCCCGGTCACCCCGCTGATGACGGCCAACGACATGTCCGCGTTGAATGGTGCACTGGTATGTGGCGAAGGCCTGCTGCTGACCGGTGATGTGATGGCCAAGCCGTTCGTCGAGTCGGGCATGGTACGCCGCGTGCTGGCCGGCTGGACCGGCCCGGAAGTGGACTTCAACGCCGTGTTCGCCGGTGGCCGCCTGGTCTCGCCGAAGGTGCGTGCGTTCGTCGATTTCCTGGTGGAAAAGCTCAACTTCGACGCCAACTACATGCTGGCGCAATGCCCGGGCGCGAAGCTGGCGCAGCAGCAGAAGGAAAAGGAAGACGCCGCGCTGGAAAGCAGTGGCAAGCGCATCCTGGAGAAGGTCGCCGCTTCGGCGGCATGACCGAGGGTATCCACGCATGGCGTGGATCTACCCGGGCGCACGATGCCGCTTTCTGTAGAGTCGAGCCATGCTCGACTGCTTTTCGAAGGGCGCCGACCAAGGTCGGCATCTACCAGAAGAGGTAGTCGAGCATGGCTCGACTCTACAAGGGCGATCGGCGTGCCGAGCAACGCTCGGCACCCACAAAAATGCCGCCTGCAAGGGCGGCATTTTCGTTCCGGCCGATGGCCGGACCGGCTCAAGCAGTAACGCGTAGCGTTACTGCTTGAGCGGAATCACGCGGATTTCGACGCGACGGTTCTTGGCGCGGCCGGCATCGGTGCTGTTGTCGGCAATCGGATACGACTTGCCGGCGCCCAGCGTTTCGATGCGCACGCTCTGCACGCCCTGGCCGATCAGGTACTGCGCCACCGAGTCGGCGCGTTCCTTCGACAGGCGGTTGTTGACCGCGTCGCTGCCGATGCTGTCGGTGTGGCCGACCACTTCGATCATGGTCTGGTTGTAGTCACGCAGGGTGCCTGCCACGCCGTTGAGCGAGCCGTAGAACTGCGGCTTCAGGGTCGACTTGCCGAAATCGAAGGTGATGCCATCCGGCAGGTTCAACATGATGTTGTCGCCCTGGCGCTGCACATCGATGCCGGTGTTGGCGGTGCGCTCGCGCAGTGCGCGTTCCTGGCGATCCTGGTACTGGCCGACGGCAGCGCCGCTGAGCGCGCCGATACCGGCACCGATCAGCGCGTGCTGACGACGCTCGGTAGCGCTGTCGCCGGTCAGCAGGCCGGCGGCCACACCAATCGCGGTGCCGATCAGCGCATTGCGGCCGGTGCGGTTCTGCTGCTCGGTCGGGTTGCCGTACTGGTCACTCTGCACGTAGGAGCCGCCGGTGGCGCAGGCCGACAGGACGGCCGCACTCATCAGGGCCAGTGCGACGTTGCGGGTGGTATTGCGGATCATGTGGTTCTCCTTGGTTTCCGGTCGGGCCGGCGGCTTGCGGGCGCAGAGAGAATAAACAGCCCAATGCGATGTCGGGATGATGATGCGGCGCGGCGACAGGGCCGCGTTCAGCTAACTGACTGGATCGCTCAGCCCGCGCTTTACCCTGCCCCCGTCTGCCGGTAGGCGGCCAGCGCGGCGTCCCGACCGGCCGCGAGGTCCACCAACGGGGTGCGCGGATAGCCGGGGGCATGCGCGGCCAGCAGCAGAGGATGCTGCCACGGTGCGAAGCGCGCCTTCACCGGCAGCGCGGCCAGTTCGGGCACCCAACGGCTGATGTAGCGGGCCTGCGGATCGAACTTCTCGGCCTGGGTCACCGGGTTGAACACGCGGAAATACGGCGCGGCATCGGCGCCGGTCCCGGCCACCCATTGCCAGCCCATCGTGTTGTTGGCCAGGTCGGCATCGACCAGGGTGTCCCAGAACCAGCGCGCGCCATGCAGCCAGTGCGCGCGCAGATGCTTGCACAGGTAGCTGGCCACGATCATCCGCACCCGGTTGTGCATGTAGCCGGTGTGCCACAGTTCGCGCAGGCCGGCATCGACGATCGGCACGCCGGTGTTGCCGCGTTGCCAGCCGTGCAACTGAGCGTCACTGGGCGTTGCCCATGGGAAGCGATCGAAGCGCGGGTTGAGGTTGTCGGTCGGCGTCTTCGGGAAGTGATGCAGCAGGTGATAGGCGAAGTCGCGCCAGCCCAGTTGCCGCAGGTAACCGTCGATGTCGGCATCGGTGCCTGCACTGCGCAGCCCCTCCAGCGCATGGGCGATGCGCCACGGCGCGATCTCGCCGAAATGCAGGTGCGGCGACAGCCGCGAGGTCCCCACGCGATCCGGCAGGTCGCGCTGTTCGCGGTAGCCGCGCAATGCGCCGTCCTCGAACACGGACAGTGCCTCCAGCGCACCGGCCTCGCCCGGCTGCCAGTGCTCCCAGAAGCCGATATCCCAGTCCAGCGTCGGTGCCAGCTGGAGATCATCCAGTGCGAGGCTGTCGACCGTGTGCGGCGTCAGTGCCTGCGGCGCGGCCTGCAGCGCCGGCAGGCGCCAATGGCTGAGTACGTTGCGCCAGTACGGCGTGAATACCTTGTACGGCTGCCCTTGCTGGGTCGCGATGTCCCAGGGCTCGAACAGCAGGCTGCCATTGCAGCTCTGCGCGTCGATGCCCTGCTCGCGCAGCGTGCGCTTGATGGTCGCGTCGCGTGGCTGGGTGGCCGGTTCGTACTTGCGGTTCCAGTACACCGCCTCGGCGCCGGTCTGCTCGATCAGCAACTGCAGGATCGGCAGGCTGTCACCGCTGCGCAGCACCAGCGACGAACCACGCGCGCGCAGGTCCGCATCCAATGCGCCCAGTGAACGGTGGCGCCACGCATCGGAGGCCGCGCCAGGCACCCACTCGCCTTCCTCGTGCGGCGCATGGATGTAGACCGGCACCACGTCGTGGCCCGCATCCAGCGCGGCCTGCAGGGCCGGATTGTCCTGCAGCCGCAGATCACGGCGGAACCATACCAACGCTACCGACACATGCACCGCCTTCGTTGTGGAAGGCGCACATCATAGCCAGCGGCGGTGAAGGAGATGCGCGCAGGCGGCCATCCACCATGGCGTGTGTCTACTGCCTGAACCGCTCCATCGCTTCACTGATCAGCGCACGCGCCTCAGCGGCGTTGCCCCAACCGTTGAGCTGCACCGGGTTGCGACCGGCCGGCAGGTCCTTGTAGACCCGGAAGAACGCCTCGATGCGCTGGCGCTCGACCTCCGGCAGATCCGCCAGGTCGCGGATGCTGGCGTAGGTCGGGTCGACCTTGTCGGTCGGCACGCCGATGATCTTCTCGTCGTGCTCGCCACCATCGATCATCTTCAGGTAACCGATCGGCCGGAAGCGCACGATCACGCCGGGATGCAGCGGCTCGCGGGTCAGCACCAGCGCATCCAGCGGATCGTTGTCACCGGCCAGGGTGCGCGGCATCGAGCCATAGTTGGCCGGATAGGCCACCGGCATCGACTGGAAGCGATCCACGTGGACCAGGCCATCTTCCTTGATCTCGTACTTGGTGAAGCTGCCGGCCGGAATCTCCACCGCCAGATTCACCTCCTGCGGGGCCTGCTTCGGCTGGGCGACCAGGAACGGATGCAGCACGGTATCGGCGGCCGTTACCGCGCTGGCCAGCAACAGCAGCGCGGCACCGATGGCAGCGAGAGGAAGGATGCGTCGGGGTGTGGTCATTGGCATCTCGTCATTCCCAGCAGCGGTCGGCGCGACCCTTGGCGGTCTGCGCACGCGGGCAGTCGCGCGGTGCGATGCGGCCTTCGGTCAACTCCGTGCGTTGCTTTGCGCCCTTGGCATCGCGGCGCAGTTCGAAGGCGTCGTAGAGGCGCCCGGTCACGGTGCGCGCTTCGTAGCGCAGGTGCTGCGGATCGATGTTCAGCACCTGGAACAGCTGGGTGTCCTCGGCTACCGGATCCATCGTCTTCCGTGCCTCGTCGGAAAGGCGGTACTGCTTCGGCCCGGCCACGGTCACCACGTACTGCGGCGTCGCAGCCTGCCCTTCGCCACGACGACCATAGGTGTGATCGTGGCCCTGCAGCACCAGATCGACGTTGTGGCGGCGCACCACCGGCAGCAGCACGTCACGCAGCGCAGCGTTCTCGCGCCCTTCGCGCGGCGAGTAGAACGGCTGGTGCAGCAGCACGATGGTCCACGGCTGCGGGTTGCCGGTCAGGACCGTGTCCAGCCACTGTGCCTGCGCCTTGGCCGTGCCGAGGTCGAGTGCCGAGGTACCATCGACCACGGCCACGCGCACGCCCTGCGCATCGAACCAGTAGCTGGTCTGCTGCGCGGCGGTGGCGCCATTGCCCGGCAGCGCGAAGGTCACCGGCCAATGCCGGCCCAGCACGCGACGCTCCTGCGGGGTGTCCTCGAATTCCTCGAAGTACTCATGGTTGCCGATCGCCGGGGCCACCAGCGTTTCCGGCGCCAGCCAGCCGGTGGCGGCAAACCACTCGCCCCATTCGCTGTCGTCCATGTTGTCGCCGCCGCTGACCAGGTCACCGGCGAACAGGCTCATGCGCGCCTGCGGTGCAGCCTTCTGCGCCGCACGCACCACACGGCTGACATGGCTGACGTTCTTGTTCTGGGTATCACCGAAGTACAGCAGGGTCAGCGGCTGGTCGGCCGCGGCCAGCGTGCGCAGCTGGTTCCAGGCGCTCCAGCTGCCATTGCCCTGCACGCGGTAGACGTACTGGGTGTCCGGCTGCAGGCCGCCAATGTCGGCACGATGGTGGTGCGACAGCCCGTTCTCGGTCTGCAGCGCACGCGTCGTCGCACGCACCTGGCGGATGCCCTCGATGGCCGGCGAATCTGCGGCCAGCGCGATCTCCAGCAGCGGCGCCTGCGCGCTGCCATCGGTACGCCAGGCCACGGCGAAACCGTGGCTGGGATCGGCCGCCGGCGAGGCGACGATGCGGTCCGGCACCGCCGTCGCTGCGTAATGCCGGCTGCCCGCCGGCACCTGGGTATTCGGTTCGGCCGCCGCGAACGACAGCGACGGCAACGCCAGCAGCAGGCCCAGCGCCAGCGCGCGCATCACGCACTGCCGGCTCATGCGCCGCACTCCAGCGGCAGCGCGAGCTGCTTGGCGATGCTCTCCCAGTCGAACGCCACCACGCCCTGGTCGTCATGCACCGCATACAGCGCACCGTGCGGGAAGCGCGCGCTGGGCTGCTGCATCATCCAGATGCCGTCGGTGTTGGCCACGGTATTGCCCTGGAACGCGCCGACCGGCTTCAGCGTGTGCCGGTCGAACAGATGGAACACGCTGCGTTGCTTGCCCTGCTCGGTGGTGATCCACCAGCCGTCCTTGCCACAGGTGCGCAGGGTCACGCCTTCGGCCTGTGCCTTGAACACGTCGCGGCCGAAGGTGGTGCCGGTGAAGCGGCCCGCCAGGGTGTAGACCTTGAACTCGCTGGCGTAGCTCTCGTCCTCTTCGGCAATCAACAGCCGGTCGTTCTCGGGGTCGCCCCAGATCGACTCGACCACGCGCAGCGCACCGGCTTCGGTGGTATCGCCGATGCTGGCCACCAGCTTCGCCTCGACCTTCGTGCCGTCGCGGGTCACGCGGTATTGGCGCACGCGCTTGTCCAGCTCAGCCAGCGGCGGCAGGATGTCACGCCCCTGCGCATCCTCGCCGTTGTCCCAGGAGTCGGTGACGTAGACGCTGTAGCCATCGGCACGGCGGTCGACCCACAGCCCGTACGGCTTGCGCAGGTCGTCCGCAGCGAAGGTCGCCAGTGGCGTGAAGTCCGGCAGGTTCAGCACCTGCACGCGGTGATTGTCGCGCTCCACGATCCACAGCAGGTCGTCGGTCACCGCGATGCCGTTTGGGCGGTCGAACTGCCCCGGTGCGGTGCCGCTGCTGCCGACGTCACGCAGATGCTGCCCGGTGCTGCCGTCGTAGACCACCAGCTTGTCGGTGGCCTTGGCGGTAGCGATCAGCCACAGCGTGCCGTCCGGCGCGCGCCAGGCCGCCGGCGAGTCGATGTTGTCGGCCGGGGTCATCGGTGACAGGAAGGCCTCGGCGATGGTGGTCACCACGCGCTCGCCGCTGGCGGCCGGCGCGACCGCTCCCGCAACCGGATCGTTGCCGGTGGCCGGCGTACAGCCGGCAACCAGCGTGGCCGCCAGCGCGGCGGCCAGGACAGTGACGCTACGCCCCATCACAGCGCCACCTTCAGGCCCAGCGCATAGGTGCGACCGTACTCTTCCATCTGCAGGGTGCGCGAACGGGTGCCCTGGTACAGCTCCAGCGGCTTGTCCAGCAGGTTCTGCGCTTCGAAATACACGCTCACGCGCGGGGTGAACTTGTAGTCCAGCGAGAAATCGAGCTGGGTGTTGGGTGCCACATAGATGTCGAATGCGCGCCCCTTGCCGATGCTGTCCAGGTACTCGCTGCGGTACACCGCCGCCAGGCGCGTGCTTACACCGTATTTTTCATAGCCGATGTGCGCGCTGTAGACATGCTTGGAGGCACGCGGCAGGGTGAAGTCCTCGCCCTCCCGATCCTTGATGCCGGCGTCGAATTTGGTATCCAGCCAGGTGCCACTGGCACCGACCAGCAGGCCATCCAGGCCGTCCGGCAGGAAGGCCAGCTGCTGCTGCCAGTTGAATTCCGCGCCACGCACGGTGGCCTTGCGGCCATTGACCGGCTGGGTCACGTCGAAACCACCGTAGGCCGGATCATTGGTGCGCACGGTTTCCACGATGTAGCCATCGATCGACTTGTGGAACAGGCCCAGCGAAACGATGCCGCTGCTGCCGATGTACTTCTCCACCGACAGGTCGATGTTCTTCGACTCGTACGGATCGAGTTCCGGATTGCCCAGGCGCACTTCCTCGTCACCCCGGCTGTAACCCACGCGCGGCGAGACGTCGCCGAAGGACGGGCGCGATACGGTCTTGTTGGCCGAGGCGCGCAGCACCCAGTCGTCGGCCGCGTCGTAGCGCAGGTGCAGGCCCGGCAGCACGTTGGTGTAGCTGCTGTTGGCCACGCGCGGGGTGACGGTGAAACTGCGGCCGTTGGCGGCCACGTCCACCTGGTTGCCGACCGCCTTGAAGCGGGTGTTCTCCACGCGCACGCCGCCGATGATGCGCAGCGCGCCCACGTCCCAGGTACCCATGGCATAGCTGGCGAAGATGTCCTCGCTGGCCACGTAATCCTCTTCCAGCGACGTCATCGCATTGCCGCCGACGTCCTGCGGGCGGGCACTGTACTGGCTGCCGCTGGCGGCCCAGAACGCGCGCATCGCGGCCGAGTCCATGCCATCGCCCAGGTTGCCGTGGCGATGCTCCGGCGAGGAAGTGGTCCAGCTCGACAGCGCCACCTTCGGGCCGACACGCAGTTCGCGCTCATCCACATTCACGTCGCGGTCGCGCCAGCGGCCCAGCAGGCCGAACTTGATGCTGCTGCTGTCGCCGTCGAAGCGCACGTTGACCTGTGCGCTGTGTTCCTTGTCGTTCACCTGCTTGGGCGAGAGCACGAAGCGGTCGAACGCGTAGTTGCTGTTGTCCAGCCACTGCGGGTTGTCGAAACTGTAGCTGGGCAGGCGGCTGCTCTGGTCCAGGGTGCCGTTGAAGGCCTTGCCGTTGAGCTTGAAGCGCGCCTCCATCTCGTCGTTCACGCGCTCTTCGGTACGGGTGTAGCCGATCCGGTAATCGACCACGGCGTTGGTCAGCTTGTTCTCGCCGCCGAGGCTGGCCGCGAAGGTGTTCTCCTTCTTGGTGCGGTAGCGCATGCGCTTGTCGATCGAATCCTTCGGCATGCCGTCCAGGCGGTACTGGTCGGTGCCGGTCTTGACCATCTTCGCGTCGTCGAAGTTGAAGATCACGCGCTGGCGGGTCTCCGCATCGTCGAACTGGCTGTACAACGTGCGCAGGTAGTACTTGCTGTCTTCGTTGGGACGCCAGTCTAGGTTGAGGTTGGCACCGATGCGCTTGCGCTCGATCTCGTACTTGCGATGCTGCAGGTTGATCGTAGTCACGTCACCAGGGGCGGCATCGTCCTCGCCGTCGTACTCCACTTCGGTGTTGTCCGACTCGAACTTCCGCTTCTGGTAGTTCACGCCCAGTGCCACGCCGAAGGTATCGTTGAACACCTCGCTGTAGTTGAACGCGGCCTTGGGACTGGTCTCGCCGGACAGCTGCTGGTGGCTGCCCTCGATCTTGCCGCGCAGGCTGCGACCGTCACGGTCGAAGGCCGATGCCGATTCCACCAGCACGGCGCCACCGATGGCATCACCCGGCATGTCCGGGGTCGGTGACTTGACCACGCGCAGGCGCTCGGTGGAATCGGAGGGGATCACGTCCAGCGGCGCGGCACGGCTGGAATCTTCCGGCGTGCCGATGGCGATGCCGTCCACGCTGACGCTGTTGAGATTGGCATCCAGGCCACGAATGACCACGAAGCGGCCTTCGCCCTGGTCGCGGGTCACGCTGACGCCCGGCAGGCGCTGCAGTGATTCGGCCACGTTCTTGTCCGGGTACTGGCCCAGGGCATCGGAGGACACCGCATCCTCGATGGCATCGCTGCTGCGCTTGAGGTCGACTGCACGGATCTGCGATTCGAGCTGGGCGCGCACTTCAATGCGATCCAGGTCGACCGCGTCGGCCGCCACGGCGCCGGTGGCGGCTACCGCCTGTTGCCCGGCGGCCTGCAGCGGTGACGCGGCCCCCATCGCCAGGGTCAGGGTGATGGCAACGGCCAACGGAGTCTTGATATGCACTGGGAATCCCCATTCCTGTTAAGAATGGGTCTGCACGGTATGTCCGCAAGGTTGCATGGCCGTGACATGCATCTGCACATTTCATGTACGGCGGCTCGGGGCCCGGTTTGGGGTTCGACACGCCAATCCGGCAAAATGGCGTCCTCTCTCCTTTTCCCCCTTCCCGACCATGAAGATCGTCGAAGTGCGCCACCCGCTGGTGCAGCACAAGATCGGCCTGATGCGCAATGCCGCGCTCAGCACCAAGGATTTCCGCGAACTGGCCAACGAGCTGGGTACGTTGCTGGCCTACGAGGCCACCGCCGACCTGGACACCGAGCCGCACACCCTGCCCGGCTGGGCCGGCCCGGTCACGGTGCAGCGCATTGCCGGCGCCAAGATCACCGTGGTGCCGATCCTGCGCGCCGGCCTGGGCATGCTCAGCGGCGTGCTGTCGCTGATCCCGGCAGCCCGCGTCAGCGTGGTCGGCCTGCAGCGCGATGAGGAAACCCTGCAGCCGGTGCCCTACTTCGAGCGCCTGACCGGCCGCCTGGAAGAGCGCGACGCGCTGATCCTGGACCCGATGCTGGCCACCGGCGGCACCCTGATCGCCACCATCGACATGCTCAAGCGTGCCGGCGCACGCCGCATCAAGGGCATCTTCCTGGTGGCCGCGCCGGAAGGCATCGAAGCGGTCAAGGCCGTGCACCCGGACGTGGAGATCTACACCGCGGCCATCGATGCCCAGCTCAACGACAAGGGTTACATCCTGCCGGGCCTGGGCGACGCCGGTGACCGCATCTTCGGTACCCGCGTCGGTTGAACCGGCGAGCCGGGGTCAGAGCCCTTTCTGTGAAAGGGATCCGACCCCCGCGATGTTGGGGTCAGATCCCTTTCACAGAAAGGGCTCTGACCCCATCCCGCATTCCGGCCTACAGCCCGGCTGCGAAGGTTTCCAGCTGGCCGATGACGGTGTTCCAGCCATCGAAGAAGCCCAGCTGCTCATGCTGGTCACGCAGGGCCTTGTCCGGGTGCATCACCCGCGCCGTGTAGCGGCAGCCCTGCCCCTCGTCCTCCAGGGTGATGATGGCGGTGAAGCCCAGCCAGGGTGACTGCGGTCGCCAGCCTGCGCCCAGCATCGAGGTGAACACCAGGCGCTGCTGCGGCACGATCTCCAGGAAGCTGCCCGGATTGTCACTGCTGCCGCCATCCGGGCCCTGCATGAAGGTGTGGAAGGCCCCGCCGGGGCGCAGGTCGAATGCGCGCACCTCGGTGGTCCACGGCTTCGGGCACCACCATTGGCGCAGCAGTTCCGGATCGGTCCACGCCCGCCACAAGGCCGCACGCGGTGCGTTCAACACACGGCTGATGACCAGATCGGTATCGGGGTTGTTACCTGCGTCTACGGCCATGGGCCTGCTCCTGTCGGTGAAGGGTTTCGACGAAATCGACCATGCGGTCGGTGCGCGCTTCCCACACGGCACGCTGTTCGGCCAGCCACTGCTCGGCCTGGCCCAGCCGCGCCGGCACCAGTTCGCAGGTACGTATGCGCCCCTGCTTGTGGCTGCGCACCACGCCGCTGCGTTCCAGCACGGCCAGATGTTTCATCAGCGAGGGCAAGGCCATCTGGAAAGGCTCGGCCAGCACCGACACGGCACGCGGCCCCTGCCCCAGCGCGGCCACGATCGCGCAACGGGTCGGGTCGGCCAGTGCGTGGAAGACGTCCTGGATGGCGGGATCATACTTACCCATATGGCTAAGTAATACGCCGATCTGAATGCCGACGCAAGCGGACGCGACCGAAGCGCGATTCTTCACGTGGCCTTGCGGGCCGGAAGCGAATGCTCCGCGCACCCGCCACCGCTTGGAGCACCCTGATGAAAGCCTCTTTCCTGCTGGCCGCCGCCCTGCTGGTCGGCCTGCCCCTGGCTGCCAACGCCACCACCCCGCAGCAGCAGCGCATGGCCGAATGCTCGGCCAAGAACAAGGGCTTGAAGGGTGATGCCTACAAGACGGCGCAGAGTTCCTGCCTCAGTGGCCACGCCGCCGACTCCAAGCCGGCCAATGCGCAGCAGGAACGCATGCGCAAGTGCAATGCCGACGCGGGCGCCAAGAAGCTGGCCGGTGATGCGCGCAAGACCTTCATGAGCAGCTGCCTGAAGGCGTCGTAGCGATCACATCCGGGTAGAACGCCATCCACGCATGGCGTGGATCTACCCGCACACGAAGGCCGGGCATTGCCCGGCCTTTTCATTACCCCAGGGCGCGTGCCTTCAGCTCGCCCTGCTCGTGCAGGGTCACGAAACGCCCCTTATCATCGCGCCCGAGCTGCGCCAGCGCGACCTGCGGGTCATGGGTGAAGAACAGCCGCACATTGCGCGCCAGCTTGTCTTCAAGGAACTGCCGCTTCTCGTCGATCAACAGCTCGGCATTGCGGTCGTAACCCATGGTGATCGGCACGTGCACCCATGAGCGCCCCGGAATCAGGTCGGCACAGAACACCACGCCACCGTGCGCGCCCTCGCCTGCATGCGCGTGACCAACGATCTCGGCCAGCATCAGCCCCGGCGTATGCCCATCGCTGTAGCTGAAGCGCACGCTGCGGCCGAGGACCTTCGAGTACTCCCCGTCCACCACTTCCAGTCGGCCACTGGCCTGCAGCAGGCCAGGCAGCTCCGGAATGAAGCTGGCCCGGTCACGCGGGTGCGGATGCACGGCGCGCTGCCAATGCTGTGCGCCGACCACGTAGGTTGCGTTGGGGAACAGCAACTCGGGCTCACGCCCTTCGCTCCATGCCGCGAGCAGTCCGCCGGCGTGATCGAAGTGCAGGTGGCTGAGCACCACGACATCGATGTCCTCGTGCTCGAAACCGGCTTCGCGCAGCGAATCGATCAGCACGTGCTGGCTTTCCTGCACGCCGTAGCGCTCACGCATGCGCGGATCGAAGAATGCACCGATGCCGGTTTCAAACAGCACCGTCTTGCCTTCCAGCGGGCTGGCAAGCAGCGCACGGCAGGCCAGCTCGATGCGATTGAGCTCGTCCGGTGCCGCCCATTTTTCCCACAACGCACGCGGTGCGTTGCCAAACATCGCGCCGCCATCAAGGCGCTGCGAGTTTCCACGAATAGACCAGAGTTTCATGCGCCGATTATCGGCGCCGGCTCGTTAAATAATCGCTAGAAAGGAAACAGAAAACCCCGCCGGCAAAGGCGGGGTTTCGGCGATCGGCCAGATTGCCGGCGAGCGGCCGGCGCTACCGGATCAGCGCGCCGGTACGACCTGGGCGCTGCCCACCGGATTGCGGGGATCGCTGCCGCCGAACAGTCTGTTCGCCTTGCGGTCCCATTCCACGGTCTGCAGGTTGCCCCACACGTGGCTGGAACCACGGCCGCCTGCGGCGACGTCACCCGGCAGGTCGATCTTGTGGCCCATCGCCTGCAGCTGCTTCACCGTCGCCGCGTCGAACGCATCGTCCTCGGCCTCGATCAGGTCCGGCAGCCACTGGTGGTGGTAGCGCGGCAGCGCGGCCACCTGCTGCGCGTCCAGGCCGGCGTCGTAGCCGAGGATGCCCAGCAGCACCATGGTGATGATGCGGCTGCCGCCCGGGGTGCCCAGCACCACCACCTTGTCGGCGTTCTCCATGAAGGTCGGCGTCATCGAGCTGAGCATGCGCTTGCCAGCCTTCGGCGCATTGGCCTCGTAGCCCATCACGCCAAACGCGTTGGGCGTGCCCGGCTTCAGCGCGAAGTCGTCCATCTCGTTGTTCAGCAGTACGCCGGTGCCCTTGGGAATCAGCCCCGAGCCATACAGCAGGTTGACGGTCTGGGTGGCGCCGACGCGGTTGCCGTCGCGGTCGATGATCGAGAAATGCGTGGTCTCGTCGTCTTCCAGCGGCGTCGGATTGCCCGACAGCAGGTCGCTGGGCGTGGCCTTCTCCGGATGGATGGTCGCCCGCAGGCCCTGCGCGTAGTCCTTGCTGGTCAGCACTTTCTGCGGGATCTGCACGAAGTCCGGATCACCGAGGAAGAAGGTGCGGTCGCGGTAGGCGCGGCGCATCGACTCCACCACCAGGTGCGTGCGGTGCGCCGGGTCCATCCTCTTGATGTCCCAGCCTTCCAGGATCTGCAGCATGCTGGCCAGCGCGATGCCACCGGACGACGGCGGCGGCGCGGTGGTGATCTTCCAGCCGTTGTAGTTGAACACGATCGGCTCGCGCTGCTTCACGCGGTAGCCGGCCAGCTCTTCGGCGGTCCACTTGCCGCCCGCCTGCTTCACGCCGGCCAGCAGCAGCGAACCGGTCTGGCCCTTGTAGAAGCCATCGAAGCCACCGGCGGCCAGCCGCTCCAGCGTCTGCGCCAGCTCCGGCTGCTTGAACAGGTCACCGGTGGCGATCGGCTTGCCGTTGCGCAGGTAGACCTCGCGCGTGCCGGGGTAACGCTCCATCACTTCACGGCGCGAGGCATAGCCCTTGGCCATGCGGTCGTACACCGGGAAACCTTCGCGCGCGATGCGGATCGCCGGCTGCAGCGACGCCGACAAGGGCAGCTTGCCGTGCTTGGCCGACAGCTCGACCAGCGCTGCGGGCAGGCCGGGAATACCCGCCGACCAGGCGCCATTGACCGAGCGATCACGGTCCAGATTGCCCTGCTTGTCGAGGAAGGCCTGCGGGGTCGCGGCGGCCGGTGCGGTCTCGCGCGCATCCAGCATCACGTCCTTGCCGGTGGCCGCGTCGTGCAGCAGGAAGAAGCCGCCGCCGCCCAGCCCGGAACTGATCGGCTCGACCACCGCCAGCGTGGACGACACCGCCACCGCGGCGTCGAAGGCGTTGCCGCCCTGCGCGAGGATATCGATTCCGGCCTGGGTGGCCAGCGCGTGGCCGCTGGCAATGGCGGCGCCGTCGGGGCGCTCCGCACGGGCCGGGCTGTCGGCCCAGGCAATCGGGCTCAGCAACAGGCCGAGCAGCAACAGCGGACGGACGATCAGCGTCTTCATTCGGATGGAGGCTCCGCGTAGAGTTCGGGGTGATCGTGCTGCAGCTGGCGCAGCTTGGCCAGCAGCTGGTCTTCCGTTTCCACGATCTCCGGGTCCGGGTCGATGCACTCGACCGGGCAGACGACCACGCACTGTGGCTCGTCGAAATGACCCACGCATTCGGTGCAGCGCGCAGGGTCGATCACGTAGATGGTTTCACCCATCGCAATGGCCTGGTTCGGGCAGGCCGGCTCGCATACGTCGCAGTTGACGCAGAGCTCGTTGATTTTCAGCGACACGGCGATACTCCTCGCCCGCGCCCTGGGACAAAGGACCGGCCAGCGCGGGCGCGCGGGCCGGTCAGGTCATCAGCGGCGCCCTTGCAGGACGACGCCCGGGCCATGCCGGAGCATGGCCGCCATGGCTCGGTATTACTTGGCTTCGACGAAAATGTACTCGGCACCGGTCGGCTGGATCGCAGCCTGCACGCGGGCGTTGTCGGCCGACTGGCCGATGAAGACGACGCGCACGCCCTTCATCGAATCCGGCGACACGTCCTTGAACACGGCCTGGATCATGTCAGCCATCTTGCCCGAAGCCGACGAACCGAAGGCCAGCATGTTGCCCGGCTGCACGCCACGGGCCACGGCCTGGGTCGCGCTCTCGGTCTGGCGCTCGTACTTGGCCTGGAAGTCCGGGTCCGATTCCGGCGAGAGGTAGTACAGGAACGGGCTGTTGGTGATGTTGCCCATGTTCTGGATCGCCACTTCCTGCAGGTACTTCTTCCAGCCTGCATCGTCGTCCTTGGACGGAGCGACCAGGGCCTGCTTGGCCTCGTCGACCGGAGCGGCCTCTTCCTTCTTGCAGGCGGTGAAGGCCAGGGCCAACGAAGCGATCAGCATCGCGCGCATGGTGGTGTTCATGGGTTTCCTCCCGGAATGGTGCGTGGTGTTGTACGTAATGGGGTGCGGGTACAGCGGGGCTTACGACTGTGCCGACTTCGCTTCGCGGACCTTGCGCAGGGCTTCGAGCACCGCGGCCGGCACGAAACCGGACACGTCGCCGCCCAGGCGTGCGATCTCGCGGACCAGCGAGGACGAAATGAAGCTGTGCTGCTCGGCCGGGGTCAGGAACAGGGTCTCGACCTCGGGGATCAGGTGGCGGTTCATGCTGGCCATCTGGAACTCGTACTCGAAATCGGACACCGCGCGCAGGCCGCGCAGCAGCACCCCGCCCTGGACCGAGCGTACGAAATGGGCCAGCAGGGTATCGAAGCCGATGACCTCGACGTTGCCGTGGTGGGCCAGCGCGCCACGCGCCAGCTGCACGCGCTGCTCCAGCGGCAGCGCCGGGCCCTTGGACGGGCTCTGCGCCACGCCGACCACGACCTTTTCGAACAACGGCGCGGCGCGGCTCACCAGGTCGATGTGACCGTTGGTGATCGGGTCGAACGTGCCGGGATAGACGGCGATGCGGCGGTTGGCCACGGTCATGGGCGGATGCAGATGTTCAGATGAGGTCAAAGTGTAGCAGTGGCGCGGCGGTACAGGGCAAAGCGCACCTCGCGGGTGCCGCCCTCGCGGTGCAGCAGCCAGTCCGGCGGCAGCATCGGCACGTGGCCGGCCGGCGATTCCAGGTACAGCCAGGCATCGGCGGCCAGGTGCCGGGGCAGCTGGGCCAGCACGTCCTGCCACAGGCCATCGGCGAATGGCGGGTCGATGAAGACCAGGTCGGCCTGCTGCGCGGGTGCGCCCTGCAGCCAGCGCAGGGCATCGGCCTGCACGACGCTGATCTGGTCGCTGGCCTGCAGCTTGGCCACCGCGGCGGTCAGATTACGCCCCAGCTGTGCATCGCGCTCGACCAGGGTGGCGTGGGCGGCACCGCGCGAGACCGCCTCCAGGCCCAGCGCGCCACTGCCGGCGAACAGGTCCAGCACGCGGGCCCCACCGAGCCTGGGCATCAGCCAGTTGAACAGGGTTTCGCGCACACGGTCGCTGCTGGGCCGCAGGCCCGGCAGGGTCGGCACCGGCAGGCGGGTATTGCGCCAGCGCCCGCCGATGATGCGGACCTGGCCGTCATTGCCCCCACGGCCGCTCATCGGCGCCCCCGGCGGAGGTTGTTCGAGAAATTCAGCATGAGCGGGATTGTAATTCGGCCGGGCGGCGCCCGGGGATGCGTCGAATCAACGGCCACCGCAGGTCACCTGGGGGTGCATGGGACTCCAATGTCGGGATCACGCCCCAGCCAGGTCGACTCCATCGCTCTGAAACATCCGCGCATTGACCAGACTCTCTACGAACTCGGCCACTTCCCAAAGGTCATGAGGCTTGATCTTCGCCGGGGACCAATACTGTCCATGGGCAATCCAGTGTCGAAGCTGGAATGCACTGTTGATACGGTCGTACTGGTGATGGGTCAGCACACCCTGCTGCAGCCAGGCCTTGACGATGTCATCCATGAGCGCGGCCTTGTTGCGCTTGCGATTGAACAACCTGATGAGGACCCTGGACAGTCCATCTTTGAGCTTCAGACGCTTTCTGTTTGCGTAGTCCAATCGGAAACATGCTTCCAGAAAGGCCAGCAACGCCATCATGTCCCGATTTTGCTGGACTAGGACGCATGCCTTGCGGCGCTTTTCCAGCTCCTGCCGGGATAGGTCCGAGTTGTCAGGATTGTCTTCGGAAAAGAGCAGGTCGATCGCTGCGCGTGTGGTGGTGTGATGTCCCATCACGTGCATGTAATTGGGAAGATCGGGATTAACGACGAGCGGATTGGCCACGGGCAACATCCATGATGGCCGACTGCAGTGCTTCCGGATCCAGAGCGCTGTAGCGGATCAGGGGTGGAGACGTGGACACTTTCCAGACGTACGCAGCCAGATCCATCGGTTTCGCCGGCTTGTCGGGGCGCGCCCCTTCGGAAGCGGTCGACCCAACAAGTATCGGTCGATCTGCATCCGGCAAGGTCAGCACGAAGCGGACTTTGCCGTGCGGCCCCACGAGGTCCACGCGCCCAGGCGACCCCAGCAGGATCGTCCCTACCGGAACGAAGCGTACGCTGCTGTTTCCCAGGTCGATGTTCAGACTCGGCACCTCGTAACTGCCCAGTAACTCTTCACGGAGCTCCATGCTGGACACATGGACCCTCATGGCGCCGCGCTCTATGTAGGGGAAAAGAATTTCCTGGACAGTCGCATAGAGAATCTTGATTTTCTCCAGCCATTGAGCCTTGCGGTCAACCAAGTTGCCGCGCTCGGCCCTCCCTGCATTCTGCTCCCTGAGGAACTGATCGAAATCCAGATGCCTTGTCATAGCAATTATCGCCATCGAACCGCCCCGCTGAATTGTCTCACGACCCTGACCGGCTTTCCTGGGCAAGACAAGAGATTGAATACGACAATCTAGGCCGCCCCTCTTGGATTAGCCCATCGTGTGCCTGGCTGGCACGGCCTAGGGGACCGACCGGCCGCCTTGAGCAGGGCCAAATCCGACCCACGCGAGGTGATGGCAGCGAACGGCCAAGGCAATCCAATGCGATTCAGCCCCTGCTCGCCCCCTTGATTTCGGGACAATCAGCCATACCCCTTGGCGAGGCCGCACGCGCTGGCGCGGCATTGCACACGGAGCCTTATCGATGACCGAGACCACCCAGACCGAAACCCTTGGCTTCCAGACCGAAGTCAAGCAGCTGCTGCAGCTGATGATCCACTCGCTGTACTCCAACAAGGAAATCTTCCTGCGCGAGCTGGTCTCCAACGCCGCCGATGCCGCCGACAAGCTGCGCTTCGAGGCCCTGACCCAGCCGGCCCTGCTGGAAGGCGACAGCGAGCTGCGCGTGCGCGTCAGCTTCGACCCCAGCGCCCACACCATCACCATCGAAGACAATGGCATCGGCATGAGCCGCGCCGAAGCCATCGCCCACCTCGGCACGATTGCAAAGTCCGGCACCGGCGACTTCCTGCGCCAGCTGTCCGGCGACCAGAAGAAGGATTCGCAGCTGATCGGCCAGTTCGGCGTCGGCTTCTACAGCGCCTTCATCGTCGCCGACGAAGTGGAAGTGACCTCGCGCCGCGCCGGCCTGGCTGCAGCCGAAGGGGTGCGCTGGACCTCGCGCGGCGAAGGCGATTTCGACGTCGCCACCGTCGACAAGGCCGAGCGCGGCACCCGCATCGTGCTGCACCTGAAGGATGGCGAACACGATTTCGCCGATGGCTGGCGCCTGCGCAGCATCCTCAAGAAGTACTCGGACCACATCGGCCTGCCGATCCAGATGCCCAAGGAGGGCGGTGAAGAAGGCGCAGCGGTCGAGTGGGAAACCGTCAACCGCGCCAGCGCACTGTGGACCCGTCCGCGCACCGAAATCAGCGATGCCGAGTACACCGAGTTCTACAAGCACGTCGCGCACGACCACAGCGACCCGCTGGCCTGGAGCCACAACAAGGTCGAGGGCAAGCTGGAGTACACCTCGCTGCTGTACGTGCCCGGCCGCGCGCCGTTCGACCTGTACCACCGTGATGCGCCCAAGGGCCTGAAGCTCTATGTGCAGCGCGTATTCGTGATGGACCAGGCCGAGCAGTTCCTGCCGCTGTACCTGCGCTTCATCAAGGGCGTGGTCGACTCCAACGACCTGTCGCTGAACGTCTCGCGCGAGATCCTGCAGTCCGGCCCGGTCATCGATTCGATGAAGGCGGCGCTGACCAAGCGCTCGCTGGACATGCTGGAGAAGCTGGCCGCCGACAAGCCGGAGCAGTACGCCACGTTCTGGAAGGAATTCGGCCAGGTGCTGAAGGAAGGCCCGGCCGAGGACTACAACAACCGCGAGAAGGTGGCCGGCCTGCTGCGCTTCGCCTCCACCCGTGGCGACGGCGATGCGCAGAACGTGTCGCTGGCCGATTACCTCGGCCGCATGACCGAAGGCCAGGACAGGATCTATTACCTGACCGGCGAGAGCTACAGCCAGGTCCGCAACAGCCCGCACCTGGAAGTGTTCCGCAAGAAGGGCGTGGAAGTGCTGCTGCTGACCGATCGCATCGACGAGTGGCTGATGGGCTACCTGACCGATTTCGACGGCAAGGGCTTCGTCGACATCGCCCGTGGCGACCTCGACCTGGGCGCGCTGGAAAGCGAGTCAGACAAGCAGGAGCAGGAAGCGGCGGCCAAGGACAAGCAGGGCCTGGTCGAGCGCCTGAAGACGGTGCTGGGCGATGACGTGGCCGAAGTGCGCGTCTCGCACCGCCTGACCGATTCGCCGGCGGTGCTGGCCATCGGCGAGCAGGACCTGGGCCTGCAGATGCGCCAGATCCTGGAAGCCAGCGGGCAGAAGGTGCCGGACAGCAAGCCGGTGCTGGAGATCAATCCGGGCCACCCGCTGATTGCCAAGCTCGATGCCGAAGCCGATGGCGCGCGTTTCGACGACCTCGGCCGGGTGCTGTTCGACCAGGCCGCACTGGCCGCTGGTGACAGCCTGAAGGACCCGGGTGCCTACGTGGCGCGCCTGAACAAGCTGCTGCTGGAGCTGTCGGCCTGATCGACAGATCGGGTGCCGGGCAGCGCTTGGCGATGCTCTGGCAGGTGCCAAGCTTGGTTGGCACTGCTGCCCTGGTAGAGGCCAACCTTGGTTGGCGCCCCAAAAGCGTGCCAACCAAGGTTGGCACCTACCAGGGGCAGCGGTTGGCACCTGCCAAAACGGTGTTGCTCAGGCTTCCCGATCCAGCAGCGAGCCCAGCATCTGGTCCTGGCGGCGGATCACGGCGGCATTGGCAGCGAAGGCCACCACCTCGGCTTTCGCGGCCAGCAGATCACCCAGCGGCGCGGTGGCATCGGCGCCGGCGGACGTCACCGAAGCCTGCACCCCACCCTGCCCGGTGGTATTGCGCTGCAACTGCAGGCGCTGGGCATCCGGGGTCGCCAGGTTGGCCACGTTGTGCGCGGCCACCTGCACGCCTTGCTGGGCCGCACGCATCCCGCTGAGGGCAATTCCCATCACGTTGTCCATGGCGGTCTCCGGGCCGCACGACGCAGCCCTCCGGACCGGTTAACGGCCAGTGGGCCGCGACCTTGAGTCCACATCGGCCGGACAGGCCCGAGTGGTAGCATATCCCTCTGATTTCAGCGCCTTTTGCCAATGCTCAGTTTTTTCCGCCGCAAGAAGCCCCAGGATGCCCCCGCAGCGGAGGCACCCAAGACCCAGCACTACTCGGCTGAAGAGCTGGCGGCGGCATTCCCGTCGGCCGCGCCGGTCGAGGACAAGGAACCCGCGCCGGTAGCTGCGCCGGCCGCACCTGCCCCCGTTGAGCCGCCCGCGGCAGCGGTCGCCCCGGTAACGGTCGAGCCCACCCCGGTGGCTCCCGCTCCGGTGGTCCCGGCCGTCCCGGCACCCAGTGCCCCGGCCCCGATCGCGCAGATCGAGGTCGCCCCTGTCGCTGCCCCAGCCATCGAGCCGGTGCCTGCGCCACTGCCGGAACCTGCGCCTGCGCCTGCGCCGACCCCGGCACCTGTCACCGACGACCTGCCTGCCGCCGCCTCGGTCGACGCCGCCCCGGCACCTGCCGGCAAGCCCGGCTGGCGCGAACGCCTGCGCAACAGCGTCATCGCGCGCAGCTTCGGCGGCCTGTTCTCGCGCAATCCCAAGCTCGATGACGACCTGCTGGACGAGCTGGAAACCGCGCTGATCACCGCCGACGTCGGCGTGGGCGCCACCACCGACCTGGTCGAGGGCCTGCGCAAGCGCATGAAGTCGCGCGAGTTCGCCGACGCCAATGCACTGCTTGCCGCGCTGCGCGCCGAGCTGATCGCGATCCTGCAGCCGGTCGCCAAGCCGCTGGTGATCGACCGCAATGCCAAGCCCTTCGTGGTGCTCACCGTCGGCGTCAACGGCGTCGGTAAGACCACCACCATTGGCAAGCTGGCCAAGCGCTTCAAGGATGACGGCCACAGCCTGATGCTGGCCGCCGGCGATACCTTCCGCGCCGCCGCCGTGGCCCAGCTGCAGGCCTGGGGCGAGCGCAACGGCGTGGCCGTGGTCGCGCAGGGGCAGAACGCCGATGCCGCTTCGGTGGCATTCGACGCGCTGCAGGCAGGCAAGGCCCGCGGCACCTCGGTGCTGATCGCCGATACCGCCGGCCGCCTGCACACCCAGTCCGGCCTGATGAACGAGCTGGGCAAGATCCGCCGCGTGCTCGGCAAGATCGATCCCACCGCCCCGCATGAGGTGCTGATGGTGATCGACGGCACCACCGGCCAGAACGCGCTGTCGCAGCTGCGCCAGTTCAATGCTGCGGTGAACGTGACCGGCCTGGTAGTGACCAAGCTGGACGGCACTGCCAAGGGCGGCGTGGTGTTCGCGCTGGCCCGCGAGTTCGGCATTCCGATCCGTTTCGCCGGCATCGGCGAGCGCCCGGAAGACCTGCGCGTGTTCGATCCGGAAGCCTTCGTCGACGCCCTGCTGCCCGAAGCGCTGGGCGCCTGATACACCGTGCAGCCACGCATGGCGTGGCTCTACTGCAATCCGGTAGAGCCACCCCACGGGTGGCTGCCTCTCTGGAACACCGATGCCCCGCCAGCCGCACGCCAGCGCCAAGACTGCCCGGGAAGACGGTTTCGTCGCCCGCCTGCTGCACTGGTTCGACGACCACGGCCGCCACGACCTGCCCTGGCAGCACCCGCGCAGCCCCTACCGGGTCTGGCTGTCGGAAATCATGCTGCAGCAGACCCAGGTGACCACGGTCATCCCGTACTTCCAGCGGTTCCTGCAGCACTTCCCGACCCTGCCCGACCTCGCCGCCGCCAGCAATGACGCGGTGATGGCACAGTGGGCCGGGCTGGGCTACTACGCCCGCGCACGCAACCTGCATGCCGCCGCAAAGCGCTGCGTGGAACTGCACGACGGCGATCTGCCACGTGACTTCGATGCACTGCATGCGCTGCCCGGCATCGGCCGCAGCACCGCCGGCGCGATCCTCAGCCAGGCCTGGAACGACCCGTTCGCGATCCTCGATGGCAACGTCAAGCGCGTGCTCAGCCGCTACCACGGCATCGATGGCTTCCCCGGCCTGCCGGCCATCGAGAAGCAGCTGTGGGCGATCGCCGAGGCGCACGTGGCGCAGGTGCCGGCCGGGCGCATGGCCGACTACACCCAGGCACAGATGGACCTGGGTGCGACCGTGTGCAGCCGCGCCAAGCCGGCCTGCGTGATCTGCCCGCTGCAGGACGACTGCGTGGCGCGCCGCGAAGGCCGCACTGCCGAACTGCCGACGCCAAAGCCCAGCAAGTCCCTGCCCGAACGGGAAGCGGTGGCCCTGCTGCTGCGCGACGCCCAGCAGCGCGTGCTGCTGCAGAAGCGGCCGGACACCGGCATCTGGGCGCAGCTGTGGACGCTGCCGCAGGCCGACGCCGGCAGCGAGCTGCAGGACTGGTTCGACGTGCACGTTGAAGGCTCTCTGGAAGACGCCGAAGAGCTGCCGGTGCTGCAGCACACTTTCAGCCACTACAAGCTGCATCTGCAGGTACTGTCGCGGCAGGTACACGGCCTGCGCGTGGAAGAACCCACGCTGCGCTGGGTCGCCACCGACGAGCTGCCCGCGCTGGGCTTGCCAGCCCCCATCCGCAAGCTGCTCGACGGCGCCACGATCAAGGCGCCGAAACGAACGTCCAAGAAACCCCGCAACCACGAGTGAGTGCCATGTCCCGAACCGTCTTCTGCCAGTATGAACAACGCGATGCCGAGGGCCTGGACTTCGTGCCCTACCCCGGCGAACTGGGCCAGCGCATCTTCAACAACATCGGCAAGCAGGCCTGGGCTGCGTGGCTCGCGCACCAGACCATGCTGATCAACGAGAACCGCCTGTCGCCGCGCACCCCGGAACATCGCGCGTTCCTTGAAGGCGAACTGGTCAAGTTCTTGTTCGAGAAGGACGCGGAAAAGCCGGCCGGTTTCACCCCGGAAGCCTGACACGCAGGTAGTGCCGGCCGCTGGCCGGCAACCTGGCATCTGCGCGATGCCGGCCAGCGGCCGGCACTACCATGCTATTTTGCGGTTTCCGCCTCGCGCTCCTGCACCTGCGCCTGGCGCAGCTCCTGCTCGGAAGTGCGCAACGCCTTCACGTCCAGCTTGCGGATGCTGTTGATGAAGCACGGCATGCGCGGGCCACCGGTCGGGTCGCGCACCAGCACCTTGTCGAAACGCGACGACACCCTGCCCATGCTGCTGGTCAACCCGATGGCGGTGGCGTAGGACAGGTCCGGGCACGGGCCACTCAATTCCAGCAGGTAGGCCTCGCTCGGCCGGGTCCAGACCGCCAGGGCGCTGTCACCCAGCTCGGTCCAGCCATTGAGGCTGCCGAAGAACTGCATGTCGTTCTGCGGCGCGCCGGCGTGGGCACGGTACAGATCCAGTTTCTCGGTACTGCTGAGCCGGCCGGTGGTCGCGCAGGCGGCCAGCGCCAGGCAGAGTCCGGCGATCAGGATCGGGGTCTTCATGGCGATCTCCTCAGGGAACCTGCTGCGATCATGCGCCGGCCGATGTGCGGCCGGCGCGATGGCAGGTAAACCCGTTCAGGCGCCGGGAGGCGGGCGTTGCCGGCCGCTCAGACGTCGGCGTGGGCCAGTGCGTGCAGGCGCCCTTCGCGCAGCTCCAGCACCCGGTCCAGGCGCCGCGCCAGGCTGCGGTCGTGGGTGACCAGCACCAGGCTGGTATGACGCGCGCGGTTGAGTTCCAGCATCAGCTCGAACACGGTGCCCGCGGTACGGTCATCCAGGTTGCCGGTCGGCTCGTCGCCGAGCACGCAGGCCGGATGATTGACCAGCGCACGTGCCACCGCGGCACGTTGGCGTTCGCCGCCGGACAACTCGCCCGGCTTGTGGTCCAGGCGATGGCCGAGGCCGACCGCTTCCAGCAGCGTGGTGGCCCGGCTGCTCGCTTCGGCCACGGCGGTGCCGGCCAGCAGCACCGGCATCATCACGTTTTCCAGCGCGGTGAACTCAGGCAGCAGGTGGTGGAACTGGTAGACGAAGCCCAGCGCCTGGTTGCGCAGCAGGCCACGCGCGGTGTCCGACAGCGCCGACATGCGCTGGCCGGTCACGTAGACCTCGCCCGCGGTCGGAATATCCAGCCCGCCCAGCAGGTGCAGCAGCGTGCTCTTGCCCGCACCAGAGGCGCCGATGATCGCCACGGTTTCGCCGGCGGTCACGGTCAGGTCCAGGCCATCGAACACCGGGGTCTGCATGCGCCCTTCGGCGTAGGTCTTGCCCAGTGCTTCGGCGCGGATCACTTCATCGCCGCGGTTGAAGACCTTATTCATAACGCAGGGCCTCCGCCGGCTGGGTGCGTGCTGCCCGCCAGGCGGGATACAGGGTGGCCAGGAAGCTCATCAGCAGCGCGACCACGGTGATCGCCACCACGTCGCCGGTCTGCATGTCGGTCGGCAGGCCGGTGATGTAGTAGACGTCCTCCGGCAGCAGCTTGACGTTGAACACGCTCTCGATGGCACCAAGGATGCGTTCCAGGTTGAGGGTCAGAGTGATGCCGCCGATCAGGCCGGCCAGCGTGCCGAAGATGCCGATCAGCGAACCCTGCACCATGAACACCTGCATCACCCCGCCCGGGGTCAGGCCCAGCGTGCGCAGGATCGCGATGTCGGCCTGCTTGTCGGTCACCAGCATCACCTGCGAGGACACCAGGTTGAAGGCGCCCATGGCGATGATCAGCGACAGCAGGATGCCCATCACCACCTTCTCCATGCGCAGCGAGTGGTAGAGGTTGGCGTTCTGCTGGGTCCAGTCACTCACGCGGTACGCACCGCCAAGGCTCTGCGCCAGATCCACGCCCACTTCCAGCGAGCGGTCCATGTCGTGCAGCTTCAGCCGCACGCCGGTGGCACCGTCGCTGCGCAGCACGCGCTCCAGGTCCTGCATGTTGGCGAAGCCGACGCCGCGGTCGACCTCGTTGTAGCCGGCCTCGAAGATGCCGCTGACGGTGAAGCGTTTCATTCGTGGCACCGCACCGGCAGGCGTGCCCTGCACTTCGGCGAAGGTCACCAGCACCTGGTCGCCGACATCAACGCCCAGCCAGATCGCCAGCTCCTTGCCCAGCAGCAGGTTGAAGCTGCCCGGCGTGAGGCTGTCATAGCTGCCCTTGGTGACCTTCTTGTCGATCACCGACACCTTCGGCTCCAGCGCCGGATCGATGCCCTGGATGATCGCACCCTGCACGCGCGGGCCGCTGATCATCGACTGGATCTCGATGTACGGCGCTGCACCGGCCACGCGCGGATCCTTGCGGGCGATGTCGACCACGCGCATCCAGTCCGGCATCGGCTCGCCGTCGCGGCTGATGGTGGTGTGGGCGGTCATCTGCAGCAGGCGGCTGCGGATTTCCTTCTGGAAACCGCTCATCACCGCCAGGGTGGTGATCAGCACCGTGACGCCGAGCGCGATGCCCAGGATCGATGCCATCGAGATGAAGGAGATGAAGCCGTTGCGGCGCTTGGCGCGCAGGTAGCGCAGGCCAATGGCCACGGGAATGGGTTTGAACATGCAGGCACGCCGGTCAATTCAGCTTATGGTGCCATCGTACGGGGCCGACGGGAAACGGCGCGTGCGGCCACGGCCAGTCGCAGTTCACGTCGCTGTCCGGAATCCAGCACATCGGGCCAGAACAGCATGCGTTGGCGGCGCTGGTCCCGGTGCCAGAGCAACAGCAGCCACGGCCCGCGCACCACCAGCCGGGGGGCCTCGACCTCCTGCCCGGCCACCCGCATCGGCTCGGGAAGCGGAGGCAGGAGCACCGGCACGCGTGGCCTGCGCTGGCGCCAGGCCAGTTCGGCCAGGCCCACGCACCAGGCCAGCACCACCGCGGGCATCAGCAGCCGTGAAGGCAGATCCGATGCACGCAGCAGCCACGGCGCAGCCAGCAGCACCGCCAACTGGGCGGCGGCCTGCAGCCGCGAGGGGCGCCACTCAAGGCTTGAGGGCGAGGATCTTCTGCATGAGGGGGATCGCGTGCGCATGCGGGCAGGCCTCGTAGCCCATGAACCAGCGCCACAACTTATCGTCCTCGCAGTCGAGCAGGAACAGGAAAACCTCGCGCTCTTCGGTCGGCGCAGTGCTCCACTCATGGTCCAGGTAACGGCCGAACAGCTGGTCCAGCTCACGCATGCCGCGGCGGCAGCGCCAGCGCAGCTTCTTCAGCAGAACATCTTCTTCCATCGTGTTTCTCCAGATACAGCAAAGCCACGCATGGCGTGGCTCTGCTGGGGTGGCACAGCCACGCGTGGCGTGGCTCTACCCGGTACAGCCGGGCCCGATCAGGCGCGGCGTTCCATCATCAGCTTCTTGATCTCGGCGATCGCCAGCGCCGGGTTCAGGCCCTTCGGGCAGGTCCGGGCGCAGTTCATGATGGTGTGGCAGCGGTACAGCTTGAACGGATCTTCCAGATCGTCCAGGCGCGCACCGGTGTCCTCATCGCGCGAGTCGATGATCCAGCGGTAGGCCTGCAGCAGGATCGCCGGGCCCAGGTAACGCTCGCCGTTCCACCAGTAGCTCGGGCAGCTGGTCGAGCAGCAGGCGCACAGGATGCACTCGTACAGGCCATCCAGCTTCTTGCGGTCTTCCGGCGACTGCAGGCGCTCACGGTCCGGCGGCGCCGGGGTCTGGGTGCGGATCCACGGCTTGATCGACGCGTACTGCGCGTAGAAGTGGGTCAGGTCCGGAACCAGATCCTTGACCACGTTCATGTGCGGCAGCGGGTAGATCGGCACTTCCTTCTTGCCGCAGTCCGAGATGGCTCGGGTGCAGGCCAGGGTGTTGGTGCCGTCGATGTTCATCGCGCACGAACCACAGATACCTTCGCGGCAGGAGCGGCGGAAGGTCAGGGTCGGGTCGATCTCGTTCTTGATCTTGATCAGGGCGTCCAGGACCATCGGGCCACAGGCATCCAGATCGACTTCATAGGTATCGGTGCGCGGGTTGCTGTCGTCGTCCGGACTCCAGCGGTAGATCTTGAAGGTGCGCACGTTCTTGCCGCCGTTCTTGACGGGGAAGTGCTTGCCCTTCGTGATCTTGGAATTCTTGGGGAGTGAAAACTCGGCCATGGCTGCTCTCGTTGGCTCAGGCGGCCCGCGCCCGTGGGCGCGGATTGCATGGTAGGCGGGGTCGGATCAGTACACGCGCGGCTTCGGCGGCACCACGGACACGTCGTCGGTCAACGTGTACATGTGCACCGGACGGTAGTCGAAGCTGCACTTGCCCTTCTCGTCGACGCTGACCAGGGTGTGCTTCTGCCAGTTGACGTCGTCGCGGTCCGGATAGTCCTCGTGCGCATGCGCGCCGCGGCTTTCCTTGCGCTGTTCGGCCGAGTTGATCGTCGCCACCGCGTTGAGCAGCAGGTTGTTCAGCTCGTAGGTCTCGATCAGGTCCGAGTTCCAGACCAGCGAACGGTCGGAGACCTTCACGTCCTGGAACGAGTCGAAGATCTTGTCCATCTTCTCGCAGCCTTCCTTCAGCGTCTGGCTGGTGCGGAAGACCGCCGCGTCGGCCTGCATGGTGCGCTGCATGCGATCGCGGATGACCGAGGTCGGGGTATCGCCGTTGGCGTGGCGCAACTTGTCCAGCAGGCCCAGCGCCTTGTCGCAGGCATCGGCCGGCAGCGGCTTGTGCGAAGCGCCCGGCTTGATGGTCTCGGCGCAGCGGTTGGCCACCGCACGGCCGAACACCACCAGGTCCAGCAGCGAGTTCGAGCCCAGGCGGTTGGCGCCGTGCACGGACACGCAGGCCGCTTCACCGATGGCGTACAGGCCCGGCACGACCGCATCCGGGTTGTCGCCGACCTTGCGCACGACTTCGCCGTGGTAGTTGGTCGGGATGCCACCCATGTTGTAGTGCACGGTCGGGATGACCGGGATCGGCTGCTTGTGCACGTCGACGCCGGCGAAGATGCGGGCGCTCTCGGCGATGCCCGGCAGCTTCTCGTCGATCACGCCCGGGCCGAGGTGGGTCAGGTCGAGCAGGATGTGGTCCTTGTGCTCGCCGACGCCGCGGCCTTCGCGGATCTCGATGGTCATCGAACGGCTGACCACGTCGCGCGAGGCCAGGTCCTTGTAGTGCGGTGCGTAGCGCTCCATGAAGCGCTCGCCGCTGCTGTTGCGCAGGATGCCGCCTTCACCGCGGACACCCTCGGTGATCAGGCAGCCGGCGCCGTAGATGCCGGTCGGGTGGAACTGCACGAACTCCATGTCCTGCATGGCGATGCCGGCACGCATGGCCAAGCCGCCACCGTCGCCGGTGCAGGTGTGCGCCGAGGTGGCGCTGAAGTAGGCACGGCCGTAACCGCCGGTGGCCAGCACCACGCCCTGGGCGCGGAACAGGTGCAGGGTGCCGTCGGACATGTCCAGCGCCAGCACACCGCGGCAGGCGCCTTCGTCATCGAAGATCAGGTCGAGTGCGAAGTACTCGATCATGAAGCGCGCATCGTGCTTCAGCGACTGCTGGTACAGGGTGTGCAGCATCGCGTGGCCGGTACGGTCGGCCGCCGCGCAGGTACGCTGCGCCGCCGGGCCTTCGCCGTACTTGGTGGTCATGCCACCGAACGGACGCTGGTAGATCTTGCCTTCGGCGGTGCGCGAGAACGGCACGCCGTAGTGTTCGAGCTCGATGATGGCCGGGATGGCCTCACGGCACATGTATTCGATGGCGTCCTGGTCGCCCAGCCAGTCCGACCCCTTGATGGTGTCGAAGAAGTGGTAGCGCCAGTCGTCCTCGCCCATGTTGGCGAGTGCGGCCGAGATACCGCCCTGGGCGGCAACGGTGTGCGAACGGGTCGGGAAGACCTTGGTCAGGCACACGGTCTGCAGGCCCTTGGCGGCCAGGCCGAACGTGGCGCGCAGGCCGGCACCGCCGGCGCCGACCACGACCATGTCGTACTTGTGTTCGGTGATCTTGTAAGCGGACATCTAATCTGGATTCCTGTGTTGGTGCCTGGGCTCAGGCAACGCCGAGGGCGATGCGGCCCACCGCAAACACACTGACGATCATGCCGAGCACGGCGACGAACTTCACCGCGGTCTGCAGCACCAGGGCCAGCAGCGATTCGTGGATGTAGTCTTCCAGCACGACCTGCATGCCGAGTTGCGCGTGCCAGAACATGGCGATCAGCAGGCCGATCAACGGCACGGCGTTCCAGGGCTTGGCCACGGCGGCGGCAGCGGTCGCGTAGTCCGAGCCCAGCAGGCTCAGCACGAAGACCAGGAACCAGATGCCCAGCGCCACCAGGGCGGCGGCGGTCAGGCGCTGGTGCACGAAGTGCTCGGTGCCGGTCTTGGCCGAGCCAAGGCCACGCACGCTCTTCAACGGGGTACGGAACTTGCTCACGCGGCACCTCCGAACATCACATAGGCCCACACCAGCAGGGTGATCACCAGGCTGCCGATGACCGACAGCCAGCTGCTGCGGATGAAGGCGGGGATGCTGAAGCCGATGGCGAAGTCCTGCACCACATGGCGGATGCCATTGCACAGGTGATAGGCGAACGACCATGTCCACGCGAACAGGAACACGCGGCCATACCAGGCCCCGGCATGGCCGGTGAAGCAGTTCCAGGACTCGGGCCCCATCATCAGGGCCAGCAGGCCGGCGGCGATGATGAGGGCACCAACAGACAGAAAGACGCCAGTGGCTCGATGCAGGATCGAGGTGGCCATCTGAATCTGCCAGCGATACACCTGAAGGTGCGGGGAAAGTGGGCGTTGTCTGGTCGCCATTCGCTGGGCTCGTTGTCTCGGCTGGGCGGCACGCGGCCGCGTTGGCTCAATGCTGATCAGAAATCGATGCAGCGTCCGTTTTTCTCCCAATCGCCATACCGCACCGGATCAAGTCCGCCGCGGCCGCCGAATTCTTCTGCTTTTTCCTGTTCCACGGGCACGGGTGCCGCGGGGACCAGCGGGGCTTCAGATTCGTCGTCGGGAGTGGGGGTTGTTTGGCCTATCATGTTCGGTCTCGCAACGCACAAATTTTAGACCTCGTTCACGTGCCTGACAACCTGCCCCCTGCTTTCGTCGGATATCCACGCCTGCCCGGCCACCAGCTGCTGAGCCTGCAAGGCCCGGATGCGGCTGTCTTTGCCCACGCCCAGTTCAGCAGCGATGTCACCGCCCTGCCCCTGCAGCACTGGCAGTGGAGTGCCTGGCTGAGCGCCAAGGGCCGCACCCTGGCGGTGTTCCAGCTGCTTCGGCTGGCCGACGACCAGGTGATGCTGGTGCTGGCCGACGGCGATGCCGATGCGATTGCGTCGCAACTGCAGCGCTTCGTGTTCCGCCGCAAGGTGAAGGTGCAGGTGCGCAGCGATCTGGCCGTGGCCGGTGCGTTCACCGCACCCGAGGCCGCCAGCGGCGCCGCGATTGCGCAGACCGCAGGTGACGGTTGGGAGCTGGACCTGGGCAGCGATGCCCTGCCGCGCACCCTGCGTATCGGCAGCGCCGATGCCTTCGCCGCCGGCAGCGAAGCCGATGAGGCCGCCTTCACCCTGGCCTGGCGCCAGGCCGACCTGCGCTATGGCCTGCCGCGGCTGGAAGAAAGCCAGCGCGAAGTGTGGACCCCGCAGCAGCTGGGTCTGGACCGCCTGAACGGCTACAGCGTGAAGAAGGGCTGCTATCCCGGCCAGGAAATCGTCGCCCGCACCCACTTCCTCGGCAAGGCCAAGCGTGCGGTGCAGTTGCTGCATACCGCAGCACCGGCACAGGCCGGCGATGGCGTGCAGCAGGATGGCGCGGCGCTGGGCACGATCGCCAGCGTGGCCGGCGACCTGGCGCTGGCGGTGCTGCCGCTGGAGGCCAGCGACGCTGATCTGCAGGTGGGTGATGCGGTGGCGCAGCGCATGCCGCTGCTGGACGGCTTGGCGCGCTGAATCTGTTGGGTTCTCATCCACGCATGGCGTGGATCTACTGAACCCGGTGGGGGCGGACCGCTGGTCCGCACGCCTTCGGTGAATGAATGGTAGTGCCGGCCGCTGGCCGGCAACCACGCATGGTTGAGGTTGCCGGCCAGCGGCCGGCACTACCGCTTACAGGCGCTCGCCGGTTTCCGGGTTGAAGAAATGCAGGCCCTGTGGGTGGATCGCCACGCGGATCTGCTCGCCCACCGCCGGCAGCGCCTGCGGCGCCACGCGCATGGTCAGCGCATGCTGGCCACTGCTCAGGTTGACGAAGATCTCGTTGCCGACCGGTTCGATGCCTTCGATCCGCGCGGTGAATGCATGCGCATCATCGGCGACCGCCGGTTGCAGGTGTTCCGGACGCACGCCCACCGCGATCGGCTTCTGCAGCCATGCCGGATCGATCGTGGCCTGGCCCAGCGGTGCACGCCATTCGCCGTCGACCACGGTCACGCCGCCGGCGTCGCCCTGCAGCGTGCCACGCAGCACGTTCATCGCCGGGCTGCCGAGGAAGCCGGCCACGAACAGGTTGGCCGGGCGGTCGTACAGCGCCATCGGCGTATCGATCTGCTGGATGATGCCGTCCTTCAGCACCACGATGCGCTGGCCCAGGGTCATCGCTTCGACCTGGTCGTGCGTCACGTAGATCATGGTGGTGCCCAGCTTGCGGTGCAGCTGCGCGATTTCGGTACGCACGCTGTGGCGCAGCTTGGCGTCAAGGTTGGACAGCGGCTCGTCGAGCAGGAACACCGCCGGCTCGCGCACCAGCGCGCGACCCAGCGCAACACGCTGGCGCTGGCCACCGGACATCGCCTTGGGCAGCTTGTCCATCATCTCGGTCAGGCCCAGCGTCTGCGCCGCCTCGGCGATGCGCTTGTCAATGGTCGCCTTGTCATGACCGCGCAGCTTCAGCCCAAAGGCCAGGTTCTCGGCCACGGTCATGTGCGGGTACAGCGCATAGCTCTGGAACACCATCGCGATGTCGCGATCCTTCGGCGCCACATCGTTGACCACGCGATCACCGATGGTCAGCGTGCCGCCGCTGATCTCCTCCAGGCCAGCCACCATCCGCAGCAGGGTCGACTTGCCACAGCCGGACGGGCCGACCAGCACCATCAGCTCGCCGTCGGCGACCTCGAAGCTGGCGTCCTTCACCGCGACCTGGCCGTTGTCATAGACCTTGCGCACACCCTGCAACTGCACTTTTGCCATATCACCTATCCGGTCCGCCCGAAGCCGGGCTGTCTTTTGGGACTGCCTCGGCCCTCCCGATGGCAGTGATGATTGCGCGCCTGCCGCATGACGGCGAGCACTGCAATCGAATACAGTTGCCCATTCTGCCATGTAAACGTTTTCACGTGGCACTATCCGATGATCGGTGCGCACCGATCTGCGTCGGCGGTTGAACGAAGGTTCCGCCGAGGTAGTGGTTTCGAATGGAACGGTCTTCCGGTACCCCGGAGAACGCCCCTGACGAGCCCCGGACAGGCAGTTGCGCGGATGTCCCCCGAACCCAGCCATGAAGCGATTGACAACGATGTCACCCGGATCTGAAACTCGAGCGATGCACGACACCCTCTTCCTGTTCGGTGCCACAGGTGATCTGGCCCAGCGCTACCTGTTCCCTTCGCTGCTTCGCCTGCTTGGCGACGGCCTGCTGCCGGAGGACTTCCGCATCCGCGCACTGGCCCTGTCCGGGCATGACACCGAAGCCTTCCATGACATCCTGCGGCCGCGCCTGCAGCAGGCCATGCCGATGGCCACGCAGGACGACATCAGCGCCCTGCTGCGCCGCATCGACTACCGCTCGGTGGACCTGCGCAACGTCGACTCGGTAGCCGCCGCGGTCGCCGACTTGGTGCACCGCAAGTGCGTCAGCTACCTGGCCATCCCGCCGGGCCTGTACATCTCCACCTGCGAAGGCCTGGCCAAGGGCGGCGCCCTCGCCGCGCCGGCACGCCTGATGCTGGAAAAGCCGATCGGCAGCGACAGCGAGAGCGCCGAGGAAATCATCAGCACCATCGGCCAGTGGATCGACGAGGACCGTGTGTTCCGCCTCGACCATTACCTGGGCAAGGCGGCGGTGCAGAACCTGATCGCACTGCGCTTCGGCAACACGCTGCTGGAAGCGGTGTGGAACCGCAACTACATCGAATCGGTGCACATCCTGGTGGCCGAGAGCGAAGGCGTGGATGGCCGCGATGCCTATTACGCCCGCTCCGGCGCGCTGCGCGACATGGTGCAGAGCCACATCCTGCAGCTGCTGTGCATGGTGGCGATGGAACCGCCGGCCTCGCTGGAAGCCGACCGCATCCGCGACGAGAAGGTCAAGGTGCTGCGCGCCCTGCGCCCGCTCGATGCCAAGCACGCCGCGCGCGACAGCATCCGTGGCCGCTACACCGCCGGCACCATCAACGGCCAGCCGGCCCAGGCCTACCAGCCGCCGGAAGGCAGCGACGTGGAAACCTTCGCCGGTGTCACCGCGCATATCGACAACTGGCGCTGGAGCGGCGTGCCGTTCCACCTGGTCACCGGCAAGCGCCTGCCCGAACGCACCACCCGCGTGGTGGTCACGCTGAAGCCGGTCACCCACTGGCTGTTCGAGCGCCCGCAGCGCGCGCAGGCGGCACCGAACCGCCTGGTATTCCAGCTGCAGCCGCAGGAAAACATCGAACTGGGCCTGATGAGCAGCCTGGCCGGCCCGGAGTGGGGCGCGCTGGAACTGCATCCGCTGGAACTGGAGCTGTCGGTGCCGACCGGCCTGCACCGCCGCATCGCCTACGAACGCCTGTTCCTGGATGCCTTCAACGGCAACCACACGCTGTTCGTGCGCGACGACGAAGTGCGTGCTGCCTGGGCCTGGATCGACAGCGTGGCCGATGCCTGGAAGGACGCCAAACTGCCGCTGGAACCCTACCCCGCCGGCCAGTGGGGCCCGGCCAACGCGGGCGAGTTCCTGCCGCAGGGCGTGGATGCGCCGGACAGCGGAGCGTCGGCATGAGTGCCAGCTCGCAGCCGGTGCTGGTCGCCGACATCGGTGGCACCAACGCCCGCTTCGCCCTGGCCGACACCTCGCTGGACGCACCGCTGCAGAAGGACAGCATCCGCGAGTACGCGGTGGCGGAGTTCCCGTCGCTGGGTGATGCCGCGCGCCACCATCTGGAACAGATCGGCGCCACGGCAAGCCGCGGCGTGTTCGCGGTGGCCGGTCGCGTGGATGGTGACGAAGCACGCATCACCAACCATCCGTGGGTGATCTCGCGCAGCCGCACCGCCGCCATGCTCGGGTTCGACGAGCTGCACCTGATCAACGACTTCGCCGCACAGGCGATGGCGATTTCACTGCTGCAGCCCGAAGACGTGGTCCAGGTCGGCGGCGCCGCCTGGGTCCCGGGCAAGCCGGGCCAGCCGCGCAACTACGCGGTGATCGGGCCGGGTACAGGCCTGGGTGTCGGCGGCCTGATCCTGCGCCATGGCCGCTGCTACCCGCTGGAAACCGAAGGCGGCCATGTCAGCTTCCCGCCGGGAACCCCGGAGGAGATCCGCATCCTGGAGATCCTGTCCGAACAGTTCGGCCGCGTCTCCAACGAGCGCCTGATCTGTGGCCCCGGCCTGGTCAACATCCATCGCGCCGTGTGCGAGATGGCCGGCATCGATCCGGGCCAGCTGCAGCCGGTGGACGTGACTGCCCGCGCCCTGCACGGTGATCCGCAGGCGATGCGTACCGTCGATGTGTTCTGCGCCGTGTTCGGCGCCATTGCTGGCGATCTGGTACTGACCCAGGGCGCGTGGGACGGCGTGTTCCTGACCGGCGGACTGACCCCGAAGATGCTCGATTCGCTGCAGCACTCCGGTTTCCGCCAGCGCTTCGAGCACAAGGGACGCTTCTCCTCGATCATGGCGCGCGTGCCCTCGTTGGCGGTGATGCATCCCCACGCCGGATTGCTGGGCGCCGCCGCCTATGCCACCGACGCCGAACGTGACGCACCTGGAGTTGCCGCATGAGCCCCACCACCTTCCACGACGACCGCATCGAGTTCATCAGCCACGGCGATGCCGATGGCTGGATCGAAGCGGTAGCCGCCGAGATGGCGCAGACCCTCAACCACGACATCAACGAAGTGGGCCGTGCCCGCATCCTGCTGTCCGGTGGCACCACGCCGGCACCGGTCTACCAGGCCCTGGCCGAACTGGACGTGCACTGGGACCGGGTGGAAGTGAGCCTGGCCGACGAGCGCTGGCTGTCGCCGCAGGATCGCGACAGCAATGCCTGGCTGGTGCGCGAACACCTGCTGAAGCGCGCCGAGGGCGCCCATTTCGATCCGCTGGTGCGGATCGGCAAGCCCCTGCCCGAATGCGTGTACACCGCCAACCTGCAGGCGCAGCACAGCCAGCCGCCAAGCCTGGTGGCACTGGGCATGGGCAACGACGGCCATACCGCCTCGCTATTCCCGGGCTCGAAGGACCTGGCCCGCGCACTGGAAAGCACCCTGCCCTACGCAGCGCTGGATGCCACCGGCTGCCCGGGCGCGAACCAGTGGCCGCTGCGCATCACCCTGACCCCGCATGGCCTGCGCCAGTGCCGCCAGCGCCTGCTGCTGCTGCGCGGCAAGCAGAAGCTCCAGGTACTGCGCCAGGCGCTGGACAGCAACGACGCCCAGCAGTACCCGATCCTCAACGCGATCAACCTGGAAGGCGCGCGCCTGCGCGTCCACTGGGCTGATTGATGTCGGCGGCGGCGCCGTGCCGCCGCTTGCCTCTCGCCACCTCGAACGCCGGTAGCCAATGAGCCTCCATCCGCAACTGCAAGCCATCACTGAGCGTGTCATCCGCCGCAGCGCCGCTTCGCGCGCCGCTTACCTGGCCGCGATCGACGCCTCCCTGCGTGAGGGCCCGTTCCGCAGCCGCCTGAGCTGCGGCAACCTCGCCCACGGCTTCGCCGCCTGTGGCGGTACCGACAAGAGCCGCCTGCGCGGCGGCGTGACACCGAACCTCGGCATCATCACCGCCTACAACGACATGTTGTCGGCGCACCAGCCGTTCGAGACCTATCCCGAGCAGATCCGCGAGATCGCCCGCGAGCTGGGCGCCACCGCACAGGTGGCCGGCGGCGTGCCGGCGATGTGCGACGGCGTCACCCAGGGCCGTGGCGGCATGGAACTGTCGCTGTTCTCGCGCGATGTGATCGCGCAGGCCACCGCGATCGGGCTCAGCCATGACATGTTCGACACCACCGTCTACCTCGGTGTGTGCGACAAGATCGTGCCGGGCCTGCTGATCGGTGCGCTGGCCTTCGGCCATCTGCCGGCGGTGTTCGTGCCGGCCGGCCCGATGACCCCGGGCATCCCGAACAAGCAGAAAGCCGAAGTGCGCGAGCGCTACGCTGCCGGCGAAGCCACCCGCGAAGAACTGCTGGAAGCGGAGTCCGCGTCGTACCACGGCGCCGGCACATGCACCTTCTACGGCACTGCCAATTCCAACCAGGTACTGCTGGAAGCGATGGGCGTGCAGCTGCCGGGCGCATCGTTCGTCAATCCGGGCACGCCGCTGCGCGATGCCCTCACCCGAGAAGCCACCGAGCGCGCGCTCGACATCACTGCACTCGGCGACGACTTCCGCCCGCTGGGCCGGATCATCGATGAGCGCGCGATCATCAACGCGGTCATCGCGCTGATGGCTACCGGCGGTTCGACCAATCACACCATCCACTGGATCGCAGTGGCGCGCGCCGCCGGCATCGTGCTGACCTGGGACGACTTCGACGAGCTGTCGCAGCTGATCCCGCTGCTGGCGCGCGTCTATCCGAACGGCGAGGCCGACGTGAACCGTTTCGCTGCGGCGGGTGGCCCGGCGTTCGTGTTCGGCGAGCTGATCAGGGCCGGGCTGATGCACGGCGATCTGGTCAGCGTGGCGCGCGGCGGCATGGCCGACTATGCGCGCGAACCGCAGCTGCGTGACGGCCAGCTGGTCTATCTGCCCGGCCTGGAACGCAGTGCCGATGACGAGGTCGTGCGCGGCGTCGACAACCCGTTCGAACACCAGGGCGGCCTGCGCCTGCTGCGCGGCAACCTGGGCAAGTCGCTGATCAAGCTGTCGGCGGTGAAGCCGCAGTACCGCACGATCGAAGCCCCCGCCGTGGTGGTCGATGCGCCGCAGGTGCTGAACAAGCTGCATGCCGGCGGCCTGCTGCCCGAGCATTTCGTGGCGGTGGTGCGTTACCAGGGCCCGCGTGCGAACGGCATGCCGGAACTGCACTCGCTGGCGCCGCTGCTGGGCCTGCTGCAGAACCAGGGCCGGCGCGTGGCGCTGGTCACCGACGGCCGCCTGTCCGGCGCCTCGGGCAAGATTCCGGCGGCGATCCATGTGACGCCGGAAGCGGCGCGGGGTGGTCCGCTGGCCAAGGTCCGCGAGGGCGACATGATCCGCCTCGACGGTGAGGCCGGCACGCTGGAAGTGCTGGTGGACGCGGCCGAATGGGCTGCGCGTCCGCTGGCACCGAACACCGCGCCTGCCGCGCATGACCTGGGCCGCAACCTGTTCGCGATCAACCGTCGCGTGGTGGGTCCGGCCGACCAGGGGGCGATTTCGATTTCGTGTGGGCCGGCGGCGGCTGATGGTGGGCCGTGGGAGTACGACGCGGAATACGAGCTGGGGCACGATGCGGCAGCTGCAGCGGCGCCGCATGAGGCGAAGGACGCCTGAGGGGTGAAGGGCGTTGTGGGTGTGTCGCGGCGGTGAGTGTGCTGGTGGCGGCGGAGGGCAGGCCGTCGCCAGGACACGCCGTGAATACATCCCTGTAGGCTCGGTCGCGCCATCCATGGCGCGAACGGTCCTGACGACGGCCTGCCCTCCGCCGCCTCACTCTCTCCGGCGCATCGACGCCGCGAAGTGATCACTGAAAATCAAATTCAAACGCAGAAGCAAAGGCAGAAGCAGAGCTATGGGTATCGAACAACATCAGGTGAAGGCGGCGGAGCTGTTGCATGCGGCGGGCATCCTGCCGGTGGTGACGATTCATACGCTGGACCAGGCGCGTGCGGTCAGCGCGGCGCTGCTGGAAGGTGGGTTGCCGGCGATCGAGCTGACGCTGCGCACGCCGGTGGCGATGGAAGCGCTGGCGATGCTCAAGCGCGAGCTGCCGGACGTGGTGGTGGGTGCCGGTACGGTGCTGACCATTGAGCAGATGCAGCAGTCCATCGATGCGGGTGCGGATTTCCTGGTAACCCCGGGTACGCCGCCGGCGCTGGCCGATGCGTTGGCCGCTGCGCCGCTGCCGGTGGTGCCGGGCGCGGCCACGCCGACCGAGCTGCTGTCGCTGTACGCGCGCGGCTTCCGCGTGTGCAAGCTGTTCCCGGCCACGGCCGTGGGCGGGCTGGCGATGATCAAGGGCCTGGCCGGCCCGGTCGCCGACCTCAAGCTGTGCCCGACCGGCGGCATCACCGAAAACACCGCCGCCGAATACCTCGAGCAGAAGAACGTGGTCTGCATCGGCGGTTCGTGGATGGTGCCGGGCAACTGGATCGCCAACGGCGAATGGGACAAGGTCCGCGCCAGCGCCGCCGACGCCGCCAAGATCATCAAGCGCGTGCGCGGCCACTGAAGCACCACGGGGTCAGAGCCCTTTCCCACCGGGAAAGGGATCCGACCCCAAGGCAACGAGCGCGCAAAGCGCGCGACCCGCTCCCGCTCTTCCTTCTTCATTCCGCGGCGGATGCCACAGGAAACTGTCCAAGGTCGGGCAGGTTGGGTTCGCGGGGGTGTGAGCCGCATGGATGCGGCGACCAAGCCCCCATGGATGGGTTCACGGCGTCCCCCGCGAACCCAACCTGCCCGGCCAAGCCACCGATGTCAGCGGAAATACGCCGCGAGGGGCTTCGCCGTTGGCCGAAACCCTTACAACGGCCGTGCCGGATCCACCAACCCGTACTGGCTGGCCATGCGCGCCAGCGCGATGTTGTCGTGGATCCCCATCTTCTCGAACAGCCGCGCCTTGTGCGTGTTCACCGTCTTCGCGCTCAGGCTCAGGCGCCGCGCGATGTCTTCCTGGCGCAGGCCCTGGGTCAGCAGCAACGCCACTTCCAGCTCGCGCGGCGACAGGCTGTCGAACGGCGAGCCATTGCCTTCCACGGTCGACAAGGCCAGGTTCTGCGCGATGCTGGTACCCAGGTAACGCCGGCCCATGGCCACGTCGCGCACCGCACGCAGCAGTTCCTGCGCATCGCAGCCCTTGCCGATGTAGCCGGCAGCCCCGGCTTCCAGCAACCGCTTCGGCAGCGGCCCGTCTTCCAGCACCGACACGATCACCACGCGGGTGTTGCGGTGGCTGCGGACGATGCGCTCGGTCACTTCCATGCCACTCACGCCGGGCAGGTGCAGGTCGCACAGCACTACGTCCGGCAGCAGCTGGCGAACGTCGCGCAGCGCGTCTTCGCCGGTCTCGGCTTCGCCCACCACCTCGATGTCGGTCTCCCCCGACAGGATCATCTTCATCCCGGTGCGGACCAGCGCGTGGTCATCCACCAGGTAGACTCGAATCGTCATTCACGTACCTCTTCGAATGCGGCCATTGCAGGTCAAGCTAGGCAGGGCGCCGATACCCCTGCAAGCGCGTTCGAGATGCGACCCAGGCATTCTGCCTTGCGCATCACAGTACCGCGCGTTGTGCTTGCCCCCTGTCTTGCAGAACCTGCTGCAACGAAACAACTGATCTATTACGTAGACGCCCCGGAGGGGTCATCCACGTCAATCCCCCTGTGATGATGCTTCGCTGGCCGTCGCTGGCGGCGAATCCTGACGTCGCCAAGGATGCCGGCGACTGAACATGACCAGATAGCACCCTACCACCCAAACCAGCGCGGCACACCATCCGGCCAGGATGTCGGAGGGGTAATGCACCCCCAGATAGACCCGGGAGACGCTGACCAGCAGGCTGAACGAGGGCGCCAGCACGAGCACCGGCCAGCGCCAGCGGGTGTTCCAGGCCAGCAGCACCAGGGTCACGGCCAGGGTCATCGAGCCCATCGCGTGGCCGCTGGGAAAGCTGAACGTCGATTCCGGCGCGATCGATTCCCACAGGCTGGGGCGCTGGCGCTGGAAGAAATGCTTGCTGCCCATGTTCAGCAGCGCCGAGCCGACGAAGCTGACCGCTACGAACGTGGCCTCGCGCCAACGCCGGTAGCCCAGCAGCACGCCGATGATCAGCACGTCGGCCGGAATCAGGAACCATTCGTAGCCCAGCTTGGAAATGAGCACGAAGAAGCGGTCCAGCAGCGGTGAATGCAGGCCATGCATCTGCCACAGCAGCGGCGCATCGAAATGGAACGATTCAAACTCGTGCACTTCGTCGGCCAGGGCGACGAAACCGGCCAACGGCAGCAGCACGCCACCGAACAGCAGCACCAGGCGCCAGGCATTGCGCGCCATCCAGTGGCGGAAACCGGAGGCGGACTCCGGCGCAGCGAGGATCGCGGGCTTATCCGGCGCTTCGGACATATTTGTGTTCGACGTAATCGTCGATCAGGGCGACGAACTCCTGGGCGATGTTCTCGCCACGCAGGGTCACCTTCTTCTCGCCATCGACGAACACGGGCGCGGCCGGGGTTTCACCGGTGCCCGGCAACGAAATACCGATGTTGGCGTGCCGCGACTCACCCGGCCCGTTGACGATGCAGCCCATCACCGCCAGGGTCATGTTCTCCGCACCCGGATGGTGGATCTTCCACAGCGGCATCTTCTCGCGCACGTGGTTCTGCACCACCTTGGCCAGTTCCTGGAAGAACTCGGAGGTGGTGCGGCCGCAGCCCGGGCAGGCCGTGACCAGCGGCGTGAAGGCGCGCTGGCCGGTGGTCTGCAGCAGTTCCTGGGCGACGATCACTTCCTGCGTGCGCGACTGGCCCGGTTCCGGGGTCAGCGAAATGCGGATGGTGTCACCGATGCCTTCCTGCAGCAGCACGCTCAGTGCCGCCGACGAGGCGACGATGCCCTTGCTGCCGATACCGGCCTCGGTCAGGCCCAGGTGCAGGGCAAAATCGGAGCGCTGGGCCAGGTCGCGGTACACCGCGATCAGCTCCTGCACGCCACTGACCTTGGCCGACAGCACGATGCGGTCGCGCGGCAGGCCGAGCTCCACCGCCTGCTCGGCCGAATCCAGCGCCGAACGGATCAGCGCCTCGCGCAGCACGCGACCGGCATCCCAGGGCTGCTCGCGCAGGTTGTTCTCGTCCATCAGCTTCGCCGCCAGGGCCTGGTCCAGCGAGCCCCAGTTGGCGCCGATGCGCACCGGCTTGTTGTAGCGGATCGCGAACTCGATCAACTGGGCGAACTGCAGGTCCTTCTTCTTGCCGAAGCCGACGTTGCCCGGGTTGATGCGGTACTTGGCCAGCGCTTCGGCACACGCCGGTTCGGCGGTCAGCAGCTGGTGGCCGTTGTAATGGAAGTCGCCGATCAGCGGCACGTCGATGCCCATCATCGCCAGCTTGTCGACGATGCGCGGGATCGCCGCAGCGGCTTCCACGGTATTGACGGTCAAACGCACCATTTCCGAACCGGCCCGCCACAGCTCGGCCACCTGCTTCACGCTGGAGGCCACGTCGGACGTGTCGGTGTTGGTCATCGACTGCACCACCACCGGCTTGCCTCCGCCTACGGTGACCCCGCCGATCTGCACGGCATGGGTCTGGCGGCGGGGCCAGGAGGTGGCATCGGAGGGAGGAGTCGGGCGGGTGACGGCGTCGTGCATGGGCGCATTCTACCGCCCGCCCCCGCATTCCGGGTGACTCGCATTCAGCCGGTGGCACGGCTGCGGCCTATTGTCGCAGGCACGGTCGCCCGTGAACGCATACGATGAGCGTGAATGACCGGTCCCGACGCCCCGTTTCTCCGTACCCTGTGCAGCCTGCGCTGGCTTGCCGTAGGCGGCCAGGCCGCCACCATCCTGGTTGCCACCTGGGTGCTGGGCCTGCCGTTGCCGCAGCTGCCGCTATGGGCCGGCGTGGCGGTGCTGACTCTGTTCAACATCTATACCCAGCTGCGCCCGGAAGCGGCCGACACCGCACCGCTGACCGCGTTCGGCCACATCCTGGTGGACGTGATCATCCTGACCTGGATGGTCGGCTGGAGCGGCGGCATGGCCAACCCGTTCAGCTCGCTGTTCCTGATCCTGATCGCGTTGGCCGCGTTCGCCCTGCCCCTGCGCTGGGCACTGGCGGTGGCGCTGGCCTGCCTGCTCGGCTACGCCGCCAGCGGCATCTTCGGGCAGCCATTGCCGGACGGTTATTTCCGCGCGCAGGACCTCAATCGCTGGGGCGTGGTCGCCAACTTCCTGATTTCCGCCGCAGTGGTACTGGCCTTCTCCACCCGGCTGGCGCTGGCCCTGCGGGAGCGCGAACTGGAACTGTCGGCACTGCGCGAGCGCTTCGCCCGCAACGAGGGCATCGTCGCGCTGGCCACCCATGCCGCCTCGGTGGCGCATGAACTGAACACGCCGCTGGCGACGATGACCCTGCTCGCCGACGACGTGGCCGAGCGCAGCGAAGAGCCGGAAGTGCGCGAGGACATGGAAACCCTGCGCGAGCTGCTGGTGCAGTGCCGGGAGCGCGTGCTGGCGCTGGCTGCTCCGGCCTCGGCCGACGCACCGGGCCGCAGCCACTCCAGCGCCCAGCAGGTGCTGGAGCAATGGCGCCTGGTGCGGCCGACCATCGACCTGCACCGCAACGACGATGCGCCGCTGCGGCTGCCGCTCGACCCGGGCGTGGGCCATCTGCTGATGGTCCTGCTCAACAACGCCGCCGACGCCGGCGAGAAGGCCGGCCGGCCGCGCGTGGACCTGGACCTGCGCATTGAAGGCGACGACCTGATCGGCGAAGTCCGCGACTACGGCCATGGCTTCGACGCCCGTGCCGCAGTGCTGCCGGGCAAGCTGTTCGGCAGCAGCAAGAGCGAGGGCATGGGCGTCGGCCTGGCCCTGTCCCATGCCACCATCGAACGACTCGACGGCGAGATGTGGATGCGCCCGGCCCAGGGGGCCGGCAGCCGCGTCGGCTTCCGCCTGCCGCTGGCCCCACGCGAGGACACCCCATGAGCCTTCACCATTCCACCCAGGGCCTGCTGGTCGACGACGACGAGCTGTACCTGCGTACCCTGCAGCGCAGCCTGGCCCGCAAGGGGCTTGAAACGCAGACCGCACAGGATGCCGCCAGTGCGCTGGCGCTGGCCCGCCAGCATCCACCGGCGTTCGCGCTGATCGACCTGAAGCTGGGCAGCGATTCCGGCCTGGCACTGATCCAGCCGCTGCGCGCGCTGCGCGCGGACATGCGCATCCTGCTGGTGACCGGCTACGCCAGCATCGCCACCGCGGTGGAGGCGATCAAGCTGGGTGCGGATGATTACCTGCCGAAGCCGGCCACGGTGCCGATGATCCTGCGCGCCCTCGGCGAGGAAGACGACGGCCCGGCCGACGATGGCGAAATGGAAGTGCCCGACGCGATGACGCCGATCAGCCGCCTGCAGTGGGAACACATCCAGCAGGCAATGCACGAGACCGGCGGCAATGTGTCAGCGGCCGCACGCCTGCTCGGCATGCACCGGCGCTCGCTGCAGCGCAAGCTGGCCAAGCGGCCGAGCCCGGAGCGCGACCCGAGCCGGTGACGCCGCGTCGCGCCCGCCGGGCATGACCCGGCGTTACCGGATTGTAGAGTCGAGCCATGCTCGACTACACGCACAAGGCAGTCGAGCATGGCTCGACTCTACAGGGGGCATCAGCCCTTCAGCTGCGCCAGGATCTCGCGGGTCATCGGATCGGCAATCGCCACATCCTCGCCCTGCAGCGCCGGCAGCAGGCCACTGGCCAGCTGCTTGCCCAGCTCGACACCGAACTGGTCGAACGCGTTGATGTTCCAGATCACCGACTGCACGTACACGGCGTGTTCGTACATGGCGATCAGCGCGCCCAGCGCCTGCGGGGTCAGCGCGTCGAGCAGGATCAGCGTGCTCGGGCGACCGCCCGGGTAATCACGGTGCGGATCATCGCTGCTCTGGCCATTGGCCAGTGCCTCGGTCTGTGCGAGCAGGTTGGCCAGCAGGGCCTGGTGATTGATCGTGTAGGGATCATCGTTGTGCACGCAGCCGATGAAGTCGGCCGGAACGATGCTGGTGCCCTGGTGCAGCGCCTGGAAGAAGCTGTGCTGCACGTCGGTGCCTGCCCCGCCCCACCACACCGGCACGGTGTCGGTGCTGACCGGCAGGCCATCACGCTGCACGCGCTTGCCCAGGCTCTCCATCACCAGCTGCTGCAGGTAGGCCGGCAGCAGCGCCAGGCGCTGGTCGTAGGTCATCACCGCATGCGTGGCATGGCCCAGCACGTTGCGGTTCCAGATGTCGGTCAAGCCGTGCAGCACCGGCAGGTTGCGCTCCAGCGGTGCATCCAGCGCATGCGCATCCATCTGCGCGGCGCCTTCCAGCAGCTGCTCGAAGCGCTCGAAGCCGATCGCCAGCGCGATCGGGAAACCGACCGCCGACCACAGCGAATAGCGACCACCGACCCAGTCCCACATCGGCAGCACGCGATCGGCAGCGATCGCGAAGGCCTTGGCGGCACGTTCCGGATTGGCGCTGACTGCATACAGGCGCTCGCTGCCGCCCAGCCAGTCGTGCAGGATCTGGCCGTTGAGCAGCGTTTCCTGGGTGCCGAAGGTCTTGGAGATGAGGATGCCGGCGGTCTTCGCCGGATCCAGCGTGGCCAGCGTGCGCTGCATGGCGGCGCCGTCCACGTTCGACACGAAATGCACGCGCAGGCGCGCACCGGTGACCGGGCGCAGTGCGTCGGCGACCAGGCGCGGGCCGAGGTCGGAACCACCGATGCCGACACTGACCACATCGGTCACGCCACTGCCTTCCAGCGCGCGCACCAGCACGCCCATGCGCTGGCGGATCGCGCGCGCTGTGGCATAGGCCTCGGCCGCCACCGGCGCATCGACCACATCGCCACGCAGCGCGGTGTGCAGCGCGGCGCGGCCTTCGGTCAGGTTGACCTGCTCGCCGCGGAACAGGCGCGTGATGGCACCGCCGACATCACGCTCGGCGGCCAGCGCCAACAGCGCCTGCAACGCCGCGGCATCGTACTTCTGCCGGGCGAAATTGACATACAACGGACCGACCCGCAGCGCCAGGTCCTGTACACGGCCGGGTTCGGCGGCGAGCAGGCTGGGAATGCTTGCGCCCTTCAGGCGCTGGGCGTGGGAATGCAGCGAGTCGAATCCGTTGTTCGTTGTCATGCGGCCTGGGTCGGGATCGTGTCGTTGGTATGGGTGATCTGGTTGCTGCCATCAACGTACACCAGCTTCGGCTTGAAGCTGTCAGCTTCCTGCTCGGTCATGCTGGCGAACGCCGCGATGATGATGATGTCACCGACCTGCACGTGGCGCGCGGCGCCACCGTTGAGCGAGACAACGCCGCTGCCGGCTTCGGCGCGGATGGCGTAGGTCGAGAAACGCGCACCGTTGGTCACGTCCCAGATGTGCACCTGCTCGAACTCGCGGATGCCGGTGGCAGCCAGCAGGTTGTCATCGATGGCGATCGAGCCTTCGTAGTTCAGCTCGGAATGGGTGACGGTGGCGCGGTGGATCTTGGTCTTGAGCAGGGACAGGTGCATGGGGGCGCTGCAACGGCAAAGGAAAGAGCGGATTCTAGCACCCGCTTGGCCGTCATCAGGGGGCTGCAGCAGGACGCTGAAGGCCGTTCAGGCGCGCTCGCCCGGCAGCGCTGGCGGCATGGGGCCAACGCTACCTGCCAGCGACAGGCGGAACACCGCATGGAACGCCCAGCCGGCCACCGCACCGAAGCCCCCGGCAGCCAGCACTGACAGGCCATAGCTGATCACATCGAAAGTGTCGACGTAGCGCAGGCGCTGCAGCAGCGGGCCGCTGTCGTCGCCCGGCCAGGCACAGGTGGCCATGGCCAGCGCGCCCAGGCCGAACCCCACAAGGACGAAACCGACCCGGCGCAGGCGCTGCTGAGACTGCAGGATCAGCGCCATCGGCAACAGCACGGCAATGGCATTGCAGACCGCCAGTACGAACATCAGCCCGCCACCGATCAGGGCCGGCACCGGCGTACGCCCAAGGTCCAATGCGAACAGCAGGCCGCCGAACAGCTGCGCCGGCAGCATGCCGGCAGCCAGCACTGCGAGGATCGAGGCCTGGGCCAGGCGGCCGGCGTCAGTGGTGCGGGGTGTCATGTCCAGTTTCCCGTCCGTGGGATGTGAGAGGCGCCCATTGCGGGCGCCCCGGAGCCGCATGCGGCTCAGAACTCCAGGTTGTCGATCAGGCGGGTGGTGCCCAGCCGCGCGGCAATCAGCGCCACGCGGCCACCGCCGTCGAAGGTCGGCTCGGCCAGTTCCGGAGTGCGCAGCACGGCGTAGTCGACCTGGAAACCGGCGGCCTGCAGCGCAGCGGTGGCATCGGCCTCGATGCGCTCGCGCGCCTGCCCCGCGACGTAGCCTTCGCGCATGCCCAGCAGGGTGCGGTGGAGGGTGGTCGCGACCGGGCGCTGTTCGGCGCTCAGGTACTGGTTGCGCGAACTCTTGGCCAGGCCATCCTCGTCCCGCACGATCTCCGCACCGACGATCTGGATCGGGAACGACAGCTCGGCCACCATCTGCTTGATCACGGCAAGCTGCTGGTAGTCCTTGCGGCCGAACACGGCCACGTCCGGCTGCACCTGCAGGAACAGGCGCGCCACCACTGTGCACACGCCATCGAAGTGTCCCGGGCGGCTGGCGCCTTCCAGTACTTCACTGACACCTGGCGCGTGCATGCGCGTGGTCTTGTCCACGCCCAGCGGATACATCGCCTCCACGCTGGGCAGCCACACCGCATCGCAGCCGACCTGCTCCAGCCCGGCCACGTCGGCCTCGGGCGTGCGCGGGTAGCGGCTGAAATCCTCGTTGGGGCCGAACTGGGTCGGGTTGACGAAGATGCTCGCCACCACCTTGTCGGCGTACTGGCGGGCCAGGGTCACCAGCGAATGGTGGCCCCCATGCAGGTTGCCCATGGTCGGCACCAGCGCCACGCGCAGCCCCTCGCGCTTCCACTGGGCGATCTGCTCGCGCAGTGCGCCGAGCTCGTTGAAGGTCTGGATCATTGGGCGTAGGCGTGCTGTTCGTCGGGGAAGCTGCCGTCGCGCACGGCGTCGGCATAGGCACGGGTGGCACCGGCCACCGAGCCACCTTCGGCAAGGAAATCCTTGACGAACTTGGGACGGCGATGGCCACTGTCCAGGCCGAGGAAATCATGCAGCACCAGCACCTGGCCATCGCACTGCGGGCCTGCGCCAATGCCGATGGTCGGCACATCCACCGCAGCGGTCACTTCGGCAGCGACCGGGGTCGGCACGCATTCGAGCACCATGATGCTGGCGCCGGCGGCGGCCACGGCCCTGGCATCTTCCACCAGCTGGCGCGCGGCATCGCCACGGCCCTGGATCTTGAAGCCACCCAGTCGCAGCACCGACTGCGGGGTCAGGCCCAGATGCGCGCAGACCGGGATCTCGCGCTCCACCAGGTAGCGGATGATGTCGACCTTGAAGCCGGCACCTTCGATCTTGACCATCTCGGCGCCGGCCTGCAGCAGCTGCAGCGAGGCATCCAGCGCGCGCTCCGGAGTGGCGTCGGCGCCGAACGGCAGGTCGGCCACCAGCAGCGCACGCTGCAGCACGCGGGCCACGGCGCGGGTGTGGTAGACCATGTCGGCCACGGTCACCGGCAGGGTCGAATCATGGCCCTGCACGACCATGCCCAGCGAGTCGCCGATCAGGATCAGGTCAACGCCGTTGGCGTCGAAAGTGCGGGCAAAGCCGGCGTCGTAGGCGGTCAACATGACCAGCTTCTGGCCATTGCGCTTGGCCTCGGCCAGGGCGGGAACGGTCCAGGGCTTGCTGTCTGCGTGGGTGCTCATGTGCTGATAACCGGGGGAGATAACCCGGTCATTATCACCCTATCGGCGCGATCCCGCAGGCATCGACCCGCATCACTGCATCCTGCACGCGGCCGTGGCCGGGAATGGCCAGATCCGGCGCGATTTCGGCCAGCGGCACCAACACGAAGGCACGCTCGTGCATATAAGGGTGCGGCACCTTCAGCCCAGGCTGGTCGAGCGCCTGCGCGCCATACAGCAGCAGGTCCAGGTCCAGCGCGCGCGGCCCCCAGTGCACTGCCGGATCGCGCACGCGACCGAAGCGCTGCTCCAGCGCCAGCATGGCCTGCAGCAGCTCATCGGCCTGCAATGTGGTTTCGACCGCAGCCACCGCGTTGACGAACGGCGGCTGGTCTTCATTGCCCCAGGCCGGCGTGGCATACAGGCGCGAGGCCTGGCGCAGGCGGGTCGCAGGCAGGCCGTCGAGCGCGGCGATCGCCGCGCCGACGGTGGCGGCCGCGTCGCCGAGGTTGGCGCCGAGGCCGATCCAGGCAAGGGTCATCGCTTACTCGCCCGCTGCACCGGCCGGGGCACCCGGACGGCGGCGGCGACGGCGGCGCTTGCGCGGCGCTCCGCTCTCGTCATCGCCCTCTTCACTGTGCATCGCATCCAGCGACGACTCCAGCTCACGACCGGACTGCGCCTGCGCTTCGCGCCAGAACTCGACATCGGCAGCATGTTCGGACGAAGCCACCTGACGCAGGCTGAGGAAATCGAACGCGGCGCGGAAGCGCGGATGGGTCAGGGTACGGAACACGCGCTTGCGCTGGCGCGAGCTGAAGCGCGACTGCAGCAGCCAGATTTCCTGCATCGGCAGCGAGAAGCGGCGCGGCAGCGCGATGGTGCTCAACTGCTGCACGGTGACGCGGTCGGCAGCGCGGCGCTGCGCCTCTTCCGGTGCCACGCCCTGCTTGAGCAGGGTCGCCTGTGCGCGGCAGAACGCCGGCCACAGCAGCAGCGCGAACAGGAACGCCGGCGACACCGGTTCGTCGTTGGCCACCCGTGCATCGGTATTGGCCAGGCCCTCGACCAGCATGCGGCGCAGCGCGCCGGTACGGTTGGCCTTCAGCGCCTTGGCGCTTTCCGGGAACAGCACGTCGAGCAGGCCGTAACGCTCCAGGCCTTCGAAGCTGGCCACGCCATGCCCGGACAGGAACAGCTTGAGCACTTCTTCGAACAGGCGCGCCGGCGCGGCTTCGTTGAGCAGGCCAGCCAGGTGCGGGATCGGCGCGGCAGTGCCCTCTTCGATCTGGAAGCCGAGCTTGGCCGCCAGGCGCACCGCACGCAGCATGCGCACCGGATCTTCTCGGTAACGCTGCTCGGGGTCGCCGATCAGCTTCATCAGGCGCGCCTGCACGTCCTCGAAGCCACCGGTGTAGTCACGCACCGAGAAATCCTCGATGGCGTAGTACAGGGCGTTGCAGGTGAAGTCGCGGCGGATGGCGTCGTCTTCGATGGTGCCGTACACGTTGTCGCGCACGAGCATGCCGTTTTCCATCTCACGGTCGCCGCTGCCGTCATCGCTGTTGGCACGGAAGGTGGCGACTTCGATGATTTCGCGGCCGAACACCACATGGGCGAGACGGAACCGGCGGCCGATCAGGCGGCAGTTGCGGAACAGCTGCTTGACCTGCTCGGGCGTGGCGTCGGTGGCCACGTCGAAATCCTTGGGTTGGCCATTGACCAGCAGATCGCGCACCGCGCCGCCGACAAGGTAGGCGCCGAAGCCGGCATCGCGCAGGCGATAAAGCACGCGCAGGGCGTTCGGGCTGATGTCCTTGCGGGAGATCGTGTGCTGGTCGCGCGGGATGACGCGCAGGCTGAACGGTGATGTAGCAGAGGAAATGATGTTGGCGCTTCCGGTTGAAGTTTCGGGATTGCCCAATGGCATCGAGGTGCATATACTAGCGCTCCTGCCTCGGCAGCGACACAGTTACGCTCCCTTCGTCTAGTGGTTAGGACGTGGCCCTCTCAAGGCTAAAACAGGGGTTCGAGTCCCCTAGGGAGCGCCAGTCGCCGCAGCAGGAACCGAAAAAGCCCGCCCCGTGCGGGCTTTTCTGTTTTCCGGGGTTTGCATTGGCATCGGTCGGCCTGGTCGCAGTAGCGCCTCCCTGTTCCTGCGCGGGAGGGGGCAGGCCACCGCCTCCAGACAATTTCCCGCGACGGCGGCACGAACAGCCTCGCTCCTCCGCAGCCAACTCGATCCCGACGCGCAGACCTGCGTCCGCCACCCGCAATGTGTCGAGAGGCTGCAGGCCAGCCGATCCAGGACCGTTGGCGCCATGGATGGCGCCATCGAGCCCCCATGGATGGGTTTACGGCGTGTCCTGGATCGGCTGGCCTGCAGCCTCCCCACGGAGAAAGGAGGCGCTGAAACACAGGCCGGCCGTCAGCCTTCCATCTGCTCCAGCTCCTTGCCCTTGGTCTCGCGCACGCAGCGGACCACGAAGAAGATCGAGAGGATCGCGGCGACCGCGTAGATGCCATAGGCGCCAGCCAGGCCGATGCCGGCCAGCAGCATCGGGAAGGTCACGGTGATCGCGAAGTTCGAGGTCCACTGCGCGGCCCCCGCCACGGCCAGCGCCGGGCCGCGGATCTGGTTGGGGAACATCTCGCCCAGCATCACCCACATCACCGGGCCCCAGGACATGTTGAAGAACACCACGTAGACGTTGGCCGCAACCAGCGCCAGCCGCCCCATGCCATCGGACAGCTGCAGGCGCCCATCGACCAGGCTGCCGCTGGCAAACGCCACCACCATCAGCACCAGCGCCACCGACATGCCGACCGAGCCGACCCACAGCAGCGGTTTGCGACCGATGCGGTCGATCAGCAGCACCGTCAGCAGGCAGGCACCGATGCTCAGTGCGCCGGACAACACATTGATCAGCAGCGCATCGCTTTCCGAGAAACCCACCGCCTGCCACAGCACCGCGCCGTAGTAGAACACCACATTGATGCCGACCAGCTGCTGGAACATGGCCAGGCCGATGCCCACCCAGAGGATCGGGCGCAACTTGCCGGTGACCTTGTCGCGCAGATCACTGAAGCGCGGCTTGTGCTGGTCCTGGGCCAGGCTGGCCTCGATCTCGGCCTGCTTGGCCGTGGCAGCGGCCTCGCCATACAGCCGCGACAGCACCGCCCTCGCCTGCGCCTGGCGGCCCTTCAGCACCAGGAAACGCGGGCTTTCCGGGATCACCAGCAACAGCAGCAGGAACAACCCCGACGGCAGCGCCTGCATCCAGAACATCCAGCGCCAAGCCTCATGGCCCAGCCACAAGGGCTCGGTCGAGGCGCCGGCGGCGCGGGCCAGCAGGTAATTGCTGAGGAAGGCGGCAAACAGGCCGCAGATGATCGCCATCTGCTGCACCGTGGCCAGGCGGCCGCGATAGCGCGCCGAGGCGACTTCGGCGATGTAGGCCGGCGACATCACGCTGGCCGCCCCCACCGCAAAGCCGCCCAGCACGCGGGCCGCAATGAACAGCCAGGACGCGTGGGCCGCCCCGGCGCCCAGCGCCGAAACCAGGAACATCAGCGCGGACACGATCAGGACACCACGGCGCCCCAGGCGGTCGCCCAACCAGCCGGCCAGGAATGCACCGATCGCGCAGCCCAGCAGCATCGAGGCGACCTCGAAACCCAGCGCCGCCTCGCTGGAGTTGAAGGCCTGGCGCAGGCCATCGACCGTGCCGTTGATGACACCACTGTCGAAGCCGAACAGGAATCCACCGAGCGTGGCCACGCAGCTGATCAGGACGATGAACGCCGTGTTTTCACCACCGTGGGAGGCGGTGCCGGACTGGGCTTGGGACATGGATGATCCTGCTGGGAAGGGAGCCCGGCCACCAGGACCGGTTGCCGCGCAGCGTCGCACAGGCCCTGCCGTGCCGCCAATGACCGCCACGGCCGCGCCTGCCAGACGCCCGTTTTCCGTCCCGCGCCGACACCGGGGGCCAACCTGTTCTAGAATTGGCGGGTTCAGGAATCGATCCACCCCCAAGCCCATGCCCTTTGTCGTCACCGAAAACTGCATCAAGTGCAAACACACCGATTGCGTGGAAGTGTGCCCCGTGGATTGCTTCCACGAAGGCCCGAACTTCCTGGTGATCGACCCGGATGAGTGCATCGACTGCACCCTCTGCGAGCCGGAGTGCCCGGTCAATGCAATCTTCCCGGAGGACGATGTTCCTGCGGGCCAGGAGGGCTTCGTTGCCCTCAACGCCGAGCTGGCGAAGGAGTGGCCGGTGCTGACCGTGCGCAAGGACCCGCCCGCCGACGCCGGCGAATGGGACGGCAAGCCGGACAAGCTGAAGCTGCTGGAGCGCTGACAAGCGCCCGCTGCGGCAACGAAAAAGGGCGCCCATGGCGCCCTTTTTTGTTGCTCGGCAGATACCAACCGCGCGATCCGGTAGGTGCCAACCTTGGTTGGCACAGAAGCGCCGACCAAGGTCGGCCTCTACCAGAGGCAGCCCTTACTGGGCCAGCTTCGCCTTCAGCGCGGCGATCAGCTTCACCGGCGCTTCGGCGGTGGCCGGCAGGCCACGCGGATCGACCGCAGAGATGTAGGCGCCGGCATCAACCGCCACCACGCGGACCAGGAAGTTGCTGCCTTCGTAGGCCACGTCGTACGAGCCCAGCAGCTGTGCGCGGCTGGCGATGGTCACGCCTTCCACGCCTTCCAGTGCGGTACCGACCTTGGCGAAGGCTTCATCCTTGCCACCGGCAATGGTGAAACCGGTGTTGCCCACCGCCGGCGCTGCGGCGACCGGCGCGGCCGGCTTGGTGGCCGAGGCCAGTGTCGGCACCTTGGTGTCGGTGGTGGCGTTGGGCAGGTTCAGGTCCGGCGGCACTTCCAGCGGACGCATTTCCGGGGCCAGGGCGTAGTCGCCCTTGACGCCACGCTTGAAGCAGCCAGTGGTGCCGGCGGCGACCGCCACAGCAAGCAGGGCGTAGGACAGCACGCGGACGGTGGAAACGGATTGACGCATGTGAATCTCCTGGGTCAGACCAAGACGGAAGGTCAGTGGCTGGAAAGGGCTTCGAGGGCGGCGATGTCGCCGGCAAGATGGTCGGCCGCCGGGTGATGTGCTGCCGACAGCGGCAGCAGCGGCAGGCGCAGGTCATGACCGATGCCGATGCGGCGCAGCAGCGCCTTGACCGGGATCGGGTTGGGTTCGACGCCACAGAAATCATGGAACGGATGCAGGCGCGCATCCCAGGACTCGGTGGCTTCGTGGTCGTGCGCGGCGGCCAGCTCGCACATCCGGCGATAGGCGCCCGGAAGAACGTTGGAACCGACCGAGATCAGGCCATCGATGCCGGCCCGGATCGAACGCGCGGCGGTGCCGTCGTCACCACTGAGCACCGCGAACTTCGGGCTACGCAGTGCCAGCAGCGCCTGCACCCGGCCGGTGTCACCCACCGCTTCCTTGATGCCGACGATATTGGGATGGCTGGCCAGCTCGGCCACGGTCTCCGGCTGCATGTCGCAGCCGGTACGGCCGGGCACGTTGTACAGCACCACCGGCAGCCCGCCCTGGTCGGCAACCGCGCGGTAGTGCGCGATCAGGCCGGCCTGGGTCGGCCGCACGTACGGCGGGGTGACCACCAGCGCGTGGCTGGCGCCAAGGGCGGCGGCACGGCGGGTCTGTTCGATGGTCTTGGCGGTGCCCGACAGGCCGGTGCCGGCCATGACCGGGATGCGGCCGCCGATGCGTTCGACCGCACTGGCCAGCAGCTGGTCGTACTCGGCATCGGTCAGGGTCGCCGCTTCGCCGGTCGAGCCAGCCACGACAACGCCATGGACGCCACCCTCCAGTTGCAGGTGCAGCAGGCGCTGCCAACCATCGGGATCGAGGGCGCCGTCGGCCCGGAACGGGGTCGCCAGCGCGGTGATGAGGCCGGAAAGGGACAAGGACGTGCTGCTCTTGGCTGGGAAGGGAAACGCCCGCCACGAAAGGCTGGGGGCGACCTGAATGTTACTTGCGGCGCGAAAGCACGGGCAAGTATGCTGGACACCGGTGGATCCCCGCCTCTGGTGGGCATTCAGACTAACGCATGCATTACCCGGAATCGCCTTGACCGACACCACCCCGCGCCCCGCGCCGAGCGAAAACCACCTCCTGATCAACGCCTATACGACGCATCCGGAGTCCCCCCTGCTGTCCGTCACCCGCCGCATCGCCGACAGCGGTTGCAACCTGGTGGACGCACGCCTGGCCACGGTCGGCCGCGATGTCTCGGTCACCGCCCTGGCCACCGGCTCCTGGGACTCGGTGGCCAAGCTGGAGGCGATGCTGACGCGGCTGGAGCGCGAAGAGGGCCTGAAGCTGGTCTGGTACCGCACCGCCGCCAAGCAGGCGCAGTCCAACCTGCTGCCGTACATCGTCGAAGTGATCGCCGCCGACAAGCCGGGCATCCTGTTCCAGCTGGCCGACTTCTTCGACCGCCAAGGCATCACCATCGAGAACCTGCAGAGCACGCGCTACCGCGCCATGCAGACCGGTGCGGAAATGTTCAGTGCACAGGTCACCATCGGCGTGCCGGCCAACATGCACATCGCCGCGCTGCGCGACGATTTCCTTGAGTTCTGCGACCACCTGAACCTGGACGCGATCATGGACCCGATGAAGTTCTGAATGAATTCCTGATTTTTTCGCGCGCCTCTCACGGGCGCGTGGCGTTTCATGCAATTGTCTTGGAAAGAACCCAGGCTCGACAGAAGGACCTCATGAACAACGGCGATACCCTGGACAGCACCACCCTCTCCCTGCCACTGGCGCTGTCCGGTGGCGACCAGGCCACCCTCGGCGACTACGCCGGCCACTGGCTGGTGCTGTACTTCTACCCCAAGGACAGCACCCCCGGCTGCACCACCGAAGGCATCGACTTCAACGCGCTGCTGCCGAAGTTCAAGAAGGCCGGCGCGGTCGTGCTGGGCGTCTCGCGCGATTCGGTGAAGTCGCACGACAATTTCTGTGCCAAGCAGGGCTTCGACTTCCCGCTGGTCAGCGATGGCGACGAGGCGCTGTGCAGCGCCTTCGACGTGATCAAGATGAAGAACATGTACGGCAAGCAGGTACGTGGCATCGAACGCAGCACCTTCCTGATTTCCCCCGACAGCCGCATCGTGCAGTCCTGGCGCAAGGTCAAGGTTGCCGGCCATGCCGATGCCGTTCTCGCCGAACTGAAGGTCTCCCAGTCCAAGTGAGTCCCACTGCCTACTGTGTCTGCCATCACCCTGCCCTGCAGCAGGCCGTGGTGGTTTTTCCCTGTCCGTAACCAGGAATCGACGATGACCCGAGGCAAGCGCATCTACGTGCTGGATACCAACGTGCTGATGCACGATCCCACCGCGCTGTTCAAATTCGAGGAGCACGACGTCTACCTGCCCATGCAGGTGATCGAGGAGCTGGACAACGGCAAGAAGGGCACTTCCGAAGCGAGCCGCAACGCCCGCCAGGTGAGCCGCTTCCTCAACGAGCTGGTGCAGGCCTCCGGCCTGGACAACCTGGCCGACGGCATTCCGCTGCAGCGCCCCAATGGGCTGCAGCTGCGCGGCAAGCAGAGCGCCGGCAAGCTGCGCTTCCAGACCAGCCATTTCGACGCCGGCAAGAGCTTCGGCAAGGTGATCCCGGACAACGCCATCCTCGGCGCGATCCTGGCCCTGAAGGAAGAAACCCCGGACCTGCCGGTGGTGTTCGTTTCCAAGGACATCAACCTGCGGATCAAGGCCGCCATCGCCGGCATCGTGTCCGAGGACTACGAGAACGACCGCGCGCTGGACGATTTCAGCCTGCTCTACACCGGCGCCACCGAACTGCCGGAAGACTTCTGGAAGCGCCACGGCGACGACCTGCGCAGCTGGAGCGACAAGGGCCGCACGCATTACGAAATTCTCGCGCAGGATGGCGAGGAGTGGTACCCGAACCAGTACGTCTACCTGCCCGGCGAAGATGAAGTCGAGCTGCGCGTCAGCCGCGTGGTCGGCGACGGCAAGGTGGTGCTGTCGCTGGTCGATGATTTCCGCCACGGCAGCCACGCCGTGTGGGGCATCAGCGCACGCAACCGCGAGCAGAACTTCGCCCTCAACGCACTGATGGATCCGGAGATCGACTTCGTCACGCTGCTGGGCACCGCTGGCACCGGCAAGACCCTGCTGGCGCTGGCCGCCGGCCTGGCGCAGACGATGGACCAGCAGCGCTATCGCGAGATCATCATGACCCGCGCCACGGTCAGCGTCGGCGAGGACATCGGTTTCCTGCCCGGCACCGAAGAAGAGAAGATGACGCCGTGGATGGGCGCACTGACCGACAACCTGGAAGTGCTCACGCACAACCAGGAAGGCGGCACGTGGGGGCGGCAGGCGACCAACGACCTGCTCGCCAGCCGCATCAAGATCCGCTCGATGAACTTCATGCGCGGCCGCACGTTCCTGTCGCGCTACCTGATCCTGGACGAGGCACAGAACCTCACCCCGAAGCAGATGAAGACGCTGATCACCCGTGCCGGCCCCGGCACCAAGATCGTCTGCCTGGGCAACGTCGAGCAGATCGACACCCCGTACCTGACCGAGACCACCTCGGGCCTGACCTACGCGGTGGATCGCTTCAAGAACTGGCCGCATAGTGCGCACATCACCCTGCGCCGTGGCGAACGCTCGCGCCTGGCCGATTACGCCTCGGAGGTGTTGTGAACCGCTGCACCCGCCTGCTGCTGCCCACGGCTGCGATCGCGCTCGCAGCCGCCCTGGGTGCCTGCACCACCACGCGTGGCCCGGCCAGCGTGCCGACCGCCGAGCGTACCGGCCAGTCCTGGGTGGTCACCCGCCCGATCATTGCCGCGCAGGTGCTCGACACCTGCTCGCGGCCCAGCCCCGGCCGCGAGGCCGGGCGGGTCAGCGGCTACTGGGCGCCCAGCCGGCAACAGGTCGACCAGCTGGAGGCGAAACTGTCTTCGCTGGAAGCCCAGGTGCCGAAGGTGCTCGACTTTGACCGCCAGTACGTCGGCATCGAAAGCGCAGGCCAACGGCTGATCTACATCAACGCCTTCCATCTGCCCGACGACAGCGGCATCAACCCGGCCCGCGAAGCGATCCGCGTCTGTGACGGCGGCACGCAGTTCTGGGGCGCCGTGTTCGACCCGGCCAGCAACACCTTCAGCGAGCTGCAGTTCAACGGCGGCTTCGGCGGGCCCTGAGGGGCGCCGCCGATGGGAATACGCCTGCCCACCTGGGTCTGGATCGGCGCGGTCGCGCTCTCGTGCGTGGCCGGCATGGTCAACGTGGTCGGCTTCCTCGGTTTCGAGCACCAGGCGGTCAGCCACATGACCGGCAGTACCAGCCAGCTCGGCATGGCACTGGCCCAGGGTGACTGGCGCGCGGTCGGCCACCTGTGGGGCCTGCTGATCGCGTTCTCGCTGGGCGCAATGCTCAGCGGCCTGCTGATCCAGGACAGCACCCTGCAGCTGGGCCGCCGCTACGGCGTGGCACTGGCGCTGGAATCGGCGCTGTTGCTGGTGTCCATTCCGCTGTTCGAACGGCACCAGATCTGGGGCGCCCTGGCCGCCGCCATGGCCTGCGGCCTGCAGAACGCGATGGCCACCACCTTCAGCGGCGCGGTGGTGCGCACCACCCACCTCAGCGGCATGTTCACCGATCTCGGCATCGGCCTCGGCCACCTGCTGCGCGGACTGCCGTTGCAGGTGCGACGACTGACCCTCAGCGGACTGATCATCAGCGGCTTCCTCGCCGGCGGCATGATCGGCGCCTGGCTGTTCATGCGCTGGCAGTACGACGCCCTGCTCGCCCCGGCCCTACTGACCGGCCTGACCGGGCTGGGCTATGTGCTGTACCAGCAATGGGCGCGTTGGCGGCATTGAATCAAGGACATCCACGCATGGCGTGGATCTACCTTCCCCAGCGGGACCACGGCACAATCGCTGGATGAGCCCGACCACTCCCGTATCCGCCCTCACCATCGCCGGCTCCGACTCCGGCGGCGGCGCCGGCATCCAGGCCGACCTGAAGGCCTTTGCAGCACATCGCGTGCACGGCCTCTCCGCGATCGCCGCACTGACCGCACAGAACACCCGCGGCGTCATTGCCGTGCATGTGCCGCCGATCGATTTCCTGCGCGCACAACTGGACGCCTGCTTCGACGACTTCGACATCCACGCGGTGAAGCTCGGCATGCTGGCCAACGCCGAGGTGATCAACACCGTCGCCGACGCACTGCAGCGCCATCGCCCGCCGCACGTGGTGCTGGACCCGGTGATGGTGGCCACCAGCGGCGCACGCCTGCTGGAAGACAGCGCCCTGCAGGCGATGCGCGAGCGCCTGATCCCACTGGCCACGCTGATCACCCCGAACACGCCGGAAGCAGAGCTGCTGGTCGGACGGAAGATCGGCAACGGCGATGACGCGGAGCGCGCCGCTTCCGCCCTGCTCGACCTCGGTGCCGGCGCGGTGCTGCTGAAAGGCGGCCACCTGCAGGAAGGCAACCGCGTGATCGACCGCTACTTCGACGGCGTCAGCAGCGAAGAATTCATCCACGCCCGCCTGCCACTGGATGCACATGGCACCGGCTGCACGCTGGCCTCGGCCATCGCCGCGCAGCTGTGCAACGGCCTGAGCCTGGCCAACGCCTGCGAAGCCGGCATCGACTACGTTGCACGCGGCCTGCAGCAGAGCTATGCGCCTGGCCGCAGCGAGGTGCTGGTGCTCGATCACTTCGGCGCGGCACCGCACGCATGAGCCTGACGCCGACCCTCCTTGCCGTGCAGTGCGGCGATGGCCATCGCTATGAAGTGATTGCCTGCGTGCCCGCACGGCCCATCGCGCGCCTGCTGTGGTTGCCGGCGCTGGGCGTGGCCGCGCGCCACTACCTGCCGCTGGCGCAGGCGCTGGCGGCGAAGGGCGTGGCGGTGTACCTGCATGAGTGGCGCGGCAACGGCAGCAGCTCGCTGCGCCCGTCGCGCACGCAGGACTGGGGCTATCGCGAAGTACTGGAGCAGGATCTGCCCACCAGCCAGGCGGTCCTTGTCGCGGCGGATGATGAGGCCGGCGCCCTGCCCTGGATCATCGGCGGCCACAGCCTCGGCGGTCAGCTGGCCTGCGTGCATGCCGGCCGCAACCCGCAGCACTTCAACCGCTTGTGGTTGGCGGCCAGCGGCTCACCGTTCTGGCGTGGCTTCCCGCCACCGCGCGGCTGGCTGCTGCCGCTGGTCTACCGCTTCCTGCCGTGGATCGCGCAGCGCCAGGGCGTGCTGCATGGTCGGCGCCTCGGCTTCGGCGGCACCGAAGCTCGCGGACTGATCGCCGACTGGGCGCGCGTGGGCCTGAACAACCACTACGCCGCGGCCGGCATGGACGAAGACCTCGATGCGCAGATGGCGCGCGTGCATGGCAGCGCGCAGGCGGTGCTGATGGAGCACGACTGGTTGGCACCGACCGGATCGATGCAGGCGTTGCTGGCGAAGCTGCCGAATGTGGACGCGCAACTGCGCGTGTTGTCCGCGCAGGAGCTGGGCACGCGCGCCGATCATTTCGCCTGGCTGAAGGCCCCGGACGCCGTGGCTGACAGCTTTTTCATTCAGTTGGATGAAAATTTTCACAAAACTGTTGACGGTACGCGCCGACATCCGCATAATTCCGCTCCTGTCGCAGGGCGCCCGTAGCTCAGTTGGATAGAGTACCTGGCTACGAACCAGGCGGTCGGGAGTTCGAATCTCTCCGGGCGCACCACTCGACAGGTTTCCAGCATCCGCCGCTGGAAATGCAGTAAAATTAGGCAGTAAGTTGATTGTGTACCGCGCGCCCGTAGCTCAGTTGGATAGAGTACCTGGCTACGAACCAGGCGGTCGGGAGTTCGAATCTCTCCGGGCGCACCATACACAGTCAGCACAACAAGTTTATGTAATTGGCGCCCGTAGCTCAGTTGGATAGAGTACCTGGCTACGAACCAGGCGGTCGGGAGTTCGAATCTCTCCGGGCGCACCATTACACCGAAACAGCAGGCCCCGGCCTGCTGTTTTTTTATGTGTGTTTTTCGGCAGGGCTGCGCCCTGCACCTGCAGATGCTTCAAGCCAAGGCAACGGCAACAGCAAAAGCTGGCATTCCGTGGGTTGGCGGGGCGACATGGACAGGCAGGACGCGCCGTAAACCCATCCATGGGGGCTCGATGGCGGCATCCATGCCGCCAACGGTCCTGCCTGCCCATGCCGCCCCACCTCTGACAGATTTCCGCGATCTGATGGATCCACGCCATGCGTGGATGACTCCATCGAGTTCGAGTATTTCGATAATTGATCGAAGAGCATCCACGCATGGCGTGGATCTACTGTGTCGACCAAGGTCGACACCTACCAACAGCGGTCCATGCCGTTCCGACAGATCGCGGAAATCTGTCGAAGGCGGGGTGGGTCCGGTTGCGGGGGTGTGAGCCGCATGGATGCGGCGACCGAGCTTACATGGGTGAGGGCGCTTTGCTTGCGAAGCATTGCTTCGCAAGCGCCCGAACGCACAGCCGCCAGCGGCTGGGCCGGGCCCCGGAGGGGGACTTGCAGCGCCCCCCGCAACCGGACCCACCCCGCCATCCCTCAGGAAACCAGCATCTGCTGTTGCTGTTGCTGTTGCTGTTGCTCCAGCTAGTAGCGGGTGCAGGGCGCAGCCCTGCCAAACCCCTACCCCTTGGCCATTGCCTGCCACCACTGCGACAGCAGCTCCGGCCTCCGCAGGCGCTCGCGCCACCAGCGCAGTGCCGCGCCATCCTCGCCGGTGCGCCAGGCCAGCCAGAACGTTTCCTCCGGCTTGTGTTCCTCCACCTCGCGGATCACCAGCTGGCCACGCGCCACCGCCGCGCGCGCGCACGGCTCGGGCAGGAAACCGAAGCCCACGCCTTCGCATTGCAGCTTCAGCTTGCTGGCCATGTCCGGCACGGTCAGCATCTCCTGCCCCATCAACAGGCCCACCGTGCGCGGCAGCAACCGCCGCGCCGAATCGGAGACGGCGATCGCGCAGTGCTCGACCAGCTGCTCGCGACCAAGCACGCCCGGCACGTTGGCCAACGGATGATCCGGCGCGACCGCGAACACGAACTCCACCGTTCCCAGCGGCTCAACCACGTAACCGCCGCCACTGGGCCCCTCGCCCGGTGCGCCGACCAGCAGGTCGGCGCGGCGGTCCAGCAGGGCCTCCCAGGTGCCGGACAGGGCCTCGCCGATCAGCCGCAGCCGGGTCGGCGCCTCCGCCTCACGAAACGCAGCGATGTCCGGACCAAGCAGCCAGGTCGGGAACACCGAGTCCACCGCCAGGGTCAGTTCGGTCTCCCAGCCCGACGCCACCCGGCGCACCCGCAGCTCCAGCTCGCGGGCCGCGCGCAGCAGATGCCGCCCCTCGTCCAGCAGGGCGCGTCCGGCCTCGGTCGGTTCGGCACGCGGGCCAACCCGGTCGAACAGCTGGACGCCGAGGTCCTCCTCCAGCTTGGCCACGGTGTAGGAAATGGTCGAGGGCACCTTGTGCAGGGCCTTGCCGGCGCCGGCGAACGAGCCGCGGCGGTCGATGGCGTCCAGGATCTGCAGGGCATCGAGGCTGAGCTTGAGCATTCGAATTTTTCGATGATGGCTGTCAAAACTATCCGTTTTTCAAACCCCCGGCGCAAGCGGATACTTCTCTCCAACGGGGAAACACGGCGGCTACCGCCCCACCCCGCCCCATCGAAACCATCGAACAAGGAGATTCCATCATGCTGCAGATCCGCAAGAGCGCTACCCGTGGCCTGGCCGAGCATGGCTGGCTGTCCTCGCGCCACACCTTCTCCTTCGCCAACTACTACGATCCCCGCTACGTCAGCTTCGGCCCGCTGCGGGTGATCAACGAAGACAAGGTGATCGGCGGCCAGGGCTTCGGCACCCACAGCCACAGCAACATGGAGATCGTTTCCTATGTGCTGGGCGGCGCGCTGGAGCACAAGGACTCGATGGGCACCGGCTCGGTGCTGCGCTACGGTGACGTGCAGCGCATGAGCGCCGGCAGCGGTGTCAGCCACAGCGAGTTCAATCACTCGGCCGACGAAACCGTGCACTTCCTGCAGATCTGGATCTTCCCGGACACCGAGAACATCACGCCGTCCTACGAGGAGACCCACTTCGCCCCGGAAGCCAAGCGCGGCCAGCTGCGCCTGATCGCTTCGCCGGACGGTGCCGATGGTTCGCTGCGCATCCACCAGGATGCCCGCATCTTCGCCACCATCCTCGATGGCAGCCAGAAGCTGCACCACGCGCTCGGCAACGGCCGTGGCGCCTATGTGCAGGTAGCCCGCGGCCAGCTGCAGGTCAATGGCATCACCCTGGAAGCCGGTGATGCGCTGCAGGTCAGCGACGAAGCGCAGCTGACCCTGGAAAACGGCAACGACGCCGAAGTGCTGGTGTTCGACCTGCCGCTGTAACCGCAGCGCCCGCGATGCCATGACGCACCGCGGGCGTTTTCGTGCAGCGCCTGGTGTCAGAACCTGTACGTCATCGCCAACCGCACATTGCGCGGCTCACCCCAGGTGTAGGTGCTGTACCAGCTGAAGATCGTGTAGTAGCGCTTGTCCAGCAGGTTGTTTACGTTGAGCGTGGCCGACAGGCGATCGTTGAATTCATAGCGCGCCATCGCATCGAGCAACCAATAGGGCTGAGTGCGATGCACCACCTTGGCCTGCGTGGCCGGGTTGGTGATCTCGCCGAAGGTGGAATCCTGCCAGCGCGCGCCACCGCCCAGCGTCAGCCCCTTCCAGTCGCCGCGCAGGCGGTAGCTGGTGTGCAGGCTGAACTGGTTTTCCGGTTCCAGCGTGGTCACCTTGCCACCGGCCTGGCGCGCGATCTTGTGGGAGAACCCACCCTGCACCTGCCAGCCCTCGGCCAGCTGGCCAGACATTTCCAGCTCGTAACCCTTGGTACGCACCCCCATCAGAGCGCGATAGGCATCCTGACCATCCGGCGTCTTGCCACCGGTGGGCTGGGCAAAGTTGTCCTGGTCAAGCTGGAACAGCGCCGCACTGGCATTGAGGCGACCATCGAAGAACTCAGCCTTCAGGCCCACCTCGTAGCTGCGGCCTTCCAACGGATCCAGCGCCTTGCCCTGCTCGTCGCGCTGCCCCTGCGGTTTGAAGATGGTGCTGTAGCTGGCGTACACCGAGTAGTGCTCACCCAGGTCGTAGACCACACCGGCATACGGCACATAGACGCCGGTCTCGCGCGTGTCCGGCGAGCGGTAGCTGGCCAGCCGGCTGCCGACGATCAGCTTCAACGGATCGGCCACGTCGAAACGACCGACCACGTACAGGCCGTTCTCACGCGTCACTTCGTTGTTGCTGTAGCTGCGCTGCCACTCCGGCTCGGGAATGTCGCCCTGCCATGCGCGGTAGTCGGGTACTTCCGTCGGGTAGCCAGGCTGCGGCGAGTAGCCGGTATTGGTCCAGCGCTTGCGCGAGGCACTGCCGCCCACCACCAGCTCATGCTCGCGGCCGAACAGGCCGAAATGACCGCTCAGATAGAAGTCGGCAGCGTTGCTGACGGTCTTGCCGACATACTTGCCCAGCCACAGCGACACGCCTTCGCCAGTGACCGGATCAGGATTTCCACCCGCCGCCCCGGCCAGCGCGGCGTCGTAGCCGTTGACCTGGTGGTTGAGCTGCAGCTTGGCGACCCAATCGTTGTCGAAGGTGTGCTCCAGCGTGGCAAAGCCGGTACGCACATACTGGCCCCAGCCACTCCAACGGGTGCCGTTGTTGAACGAGCGCGGCATGTCATTGAAGTTGCCTGCACTGTCCAGCAGCGGAATGCCGCCCCAGGTCGAGCCCTTCGGATCGCTGTCCATCGCATCGCCCCCCACGGTCAGCAGCGTGCGCTCGCCCAGATCGGCCTCCAGCACGGCGTAACCGACCTTGCTGGTGCGCTGGTAGTGGTCGAAGTTGGAATGCTTGTCCTGCCACGCACCGACCGCGCGGCCGCGCACACGCCCATCGGCGGTCAACGGGCCACCCACATCGATCTCGGCACGATAGTCATCCCAGCGGCCGACACCGAGCGTCGCACTGCCGGCGAAGTCCTTGCCCGGCTTCTTGCGCACCAGGTTGATGGTCGCGCCTGGATCGCCCATGCCGGTCAGCAGGCCGGTGGCACCCTTGAGCACTTCGATGCGGTCATAGATCGCGGTATCGCTGAGCGTGTTGCCCGCCGAATAGGCCGAGTCACGCGACATCGGGATGCCGTCGTACTGGAAGTTCTGCACGGCAAATCCACGCGCGTAGTATTCGGTGCGCTCGCTGTCGTAGGTAACGATGCTGATGCCCGGGGTCACCCGCATGACGTCATCGATGCCGTTCAGGCCGAAGTCGTCCATCTGTGCGCGGGTAATGACGCTGGCGCTCTGTGGCGTCTGGCGCGGCGTCAGCACCAGGCGGGTGGCGGTGGCGATGGTACCGGGCGTGTACGCGCCGCTGCCCTCGGTGATGGTACCGAGCAGGTTGGCGGTGACCTGCACGGTCTGCAGCGTCTGCGATGCCGGCGTGCGGGGGGCCTTGTCCGGCTCGGTGGTGGACTGCGCGGCTGCGATGCCGCTGCTGGCCAGTGCGGTGATCAGCAGGCTCTGGGCAAGCGCCTGCGGCAATGCACGGCGACGCGGCAACGGGGACGGAATACGGGCATCAGGCACAGGCAGCACGACGGGACCTCCACGATCGGGTGGGATCCTCTGGCGGCGGCTGGAGGGAAGACGGGGACGCGGCCGGATGGCCGCAGGCGCAGGAGTGTACTCCCCTGCGCCCCGGCTGTCGTGCGATGTGCTGTGGTGCGGCGCGCTGCCGCAGGCTCAGCCGCCGATGGCGGCGCAGGCCTCCAGGATCAGCGCGGTCACTTCCTTCGGCTGCGAGGCCAGCGAGGCATGGCTGGCATCCAGCTCCAGCAGTCGCTTGGGCTGCATCCTTGCGGCCATGGCCTTCTGGTTGTCCGGCGCGATCATGCGGTCGTGGCGGGACAGCTGGTACCAGCTCGGCCTGTGCTTCCACGCCGGGTCGCTGACCGCGTCACCAAAAGTGCTGGCCAGCGGCGCCTTCTGGGTCACTGCCATCACCCGGCCTTCGTCGGCGCTCAGGTCCTGGCAGAAGCTCTCATGGAACTTGTCCGCACGCAGCCACAGGTAGCCATCGCTGTCCGGCGCGAGGTTCGGCGCGGCCTCTGGCAGGTGCTGCTGGGTGATGCCTCCCGGGCTCTCGCCGGCATCGGGCGCGAAGGCAGCGATGTAGACCAAGGCCTTCACGTTGTCCTCGTTGCCGGCCTGGCTGATCACCGCGCCACCGTAGGAGTGGCCGACCAGCACCACCGGTCCATCGATCTGCCGGATCATCTTCTGCGTGCGTCCTGCATCATCGGCCAACGACGTGAGCGGCAACTCCACCGCCTGCACATGGTCATGGCCATTGCGATGCAGTTCCAGGATCACCTTGGCCCAATGTGCGGCCCCGCCCCAGAATCCATGGACGAGGAGGATGGTGGGTGTCGTGCTCATGTACAGGTCTCCGGCAGCGGGCGGCGGAATGCCGACCGTGCAGCCACTGTCCGCGTGCCGCGTTAATCGCTGGTGACGCAATCGGGTCATTGCAATCGTATGCGTCGTTCAATGTCATCCATGGCACTTGCCGACTCAGCCTGAAAACGTTTTCATCCTGATTCCCCGGAGCTTCGCATCGCGCATGACGCCTTCATCCCCACGTGCCCAGCAGCACGCCACCCGTGCCGCCTTCTTCATTCCCGGATTCGCCACTGCCGCGTGGGCGCCGATGGTGCCCTATGCCAAGGCCAAGGCCGGGCTGACCGATGCCAGCCTTGGCGCGGTGCTGCTCTGCCTTGGGCTGGGTTCGTTGCTGGCGATGCCTTTGGCAGGCGCGCTGACCGGCCGCCTCGGCTGCCGACGCTTGATGGTGATTACCTGCACGCTGGTGCTGCTGGCACTGCCGTTGCTGGCGCTCGCCCCTTCCCCCTTCGCATTGGGGGCGGCGTTGTTCGTGTTCGGCGCCGGCGTGGGCGCGATGGATTGCACGATGAACATGCAGGCCGTCGCGGTCGAGCGCGATGCCGGCCGCACGATGATGTCCGGCTTCCATGCGTTCTACAGCATCGGTGGATTCGTCGGCGCCGGCTGCATGACCGGGCTGCTGATCGTCGGTACGCCGCTGTGGCTGGCCGCACTGGTTTCGGTGGCGGCATTGCTGCTGGTCGCCGTACTGGCGGCACCGCATTGGCGACCACAGCGCCTCCTGCACGATGGTCCGATGCTGGCGTGGCCGCATGGGGTTGTGCTGTTCATCAGTGCATTGGCCTTCGTGGTATTCCTCGCCGAAGGTTCGATGCTGGACTGGAGCGCGGTGTTCCTGGCCGACGTACGCCAGGTGCCGCGTGACCAGGCCGGCGCCGGCTTTGCGTTGTTCACCCTGGCGATGACCGCGATGCGCCTGTTCGGCGACGGCATCGTCGAGCGCCTCGGCCGGACCCGCACGCTGGTCATCGGTGGCATCACCGCGGCAGCCGGCTTCACCCTGGCCACGCTGGTGCCTTCGTTCCCGGTGGCGCTGGCCGGCTACGTACTGGTCGGGCTGGGCTGCGCCAACATCGTGCCGGCGCTGTTCTCGATGGCGGGCCAGCAGCGGGTGATGCCGGAGAGCATCGCCATCACCGCAGTCACCACACTGGGCTACGCCGGCATCCTCGCCGGCCCGGCAGCGATCGGCGCACTGGCGCACGCCACCAGCCTCGGCTTCGCCTTCCTGTGCGTCGCTGCATTGCTGCTCGGCGTCGCCGCATCCGCGCGATCACTGGCACGACGCCTACCCTGACAGAAAAAGGGGACGGAGGGGATTAAGTCGTTTCCCGCACACCAGGGCTGGAAACGACTTAATCCCCTCCGTCCCCTTTTCTCAGCTGCGCGTCAGCCACTCCGCCTGGGCCGGCAGCTGCGGTGCCGGGCACGCGCTCTGCGGATGGTGCTCGTCGCGCGCCATCCAGTCATCGACCACCCCGGCCAGCAGGTCCAGCCGCAACGGCAGGGTGATGTGATCCTCGCCGCGCATTTCGATGTAGTGCGCGCGCGGGTTGGCCAGGGCCAGTTCGCGACCCTGGCTGACCGGAATGTGCTGGTCGCCCTGCCCGTGCAGCAGCAGTACGCAGGCGCGGGTATCGGCCAGCGCGCGCGCCACGTCCACGCGGTCCAGATCGACGTCGATGCGGCGGCTGGCGGCGGCGATCACCTGGTTGATGTCCTGGCCGCCGTAGCGCCAGCGCGCGTACGACGCCACCGCCTGCGCCTTCAGGCCTTCCGGCTGCAGCCCCATCAGGTGCGGGATCATGGTGCGGATGGCCACGCCGGCATTGGCGAACGATTCCATCGCCACCACGCCTTCCACCTGGTCGCCCAGCTTGTCGGCGGTAAACACCGCCGTGGCCGCGCCGTACGACACACCGAACAGGTACAGCGGCCCGGTCACTTCGCCACGTGCACGCAGCTCACCGATCACATCGACCACGTCATCCGATTCATAGGTGCCATAGCCGGACGGACCGGCGCCGGACTGGCCATGGTTGCGCAGGTCGAGGGTGATCACGCGATAACCGGATTCGGCCAGCTGCAGCGACCACGGCAGCATCGAATCACCGTTCATCATCCAGCCGTGCAGCAGCACCACGGTGCCGCGCGGCGCCTGCGCATGGAACGGCTGCGGCACGGCCAGGCTCAGGCCGGTATCCAGCGGCAGGCCGTTCTCGTGGCGCTGCGGCAGGTAGTGGTAACGCGCGCCGTAGTCGCCGGGGTCGAACACACGCCAGAAGATCGGCACGCCATCGCGGCCCGGTGCGAAGCCATGGCGGTTGGGCAGTTCGGCGATGGCCGCAGCGATGCGCGGACGATCAAGCAGGGTCGACACCCCACCCGGCGCGATCAGCCGATCGGCGAGCGAGGTGGACGAGGCATTGATGGAGGAGGAGCATGCAGCCAGCCACAAGCCGGCGCACGCCAGCAACAGCAGCAGCAGGCGCTTCATATCACGTCATAGGGGTGAATCAGACAGGTTGGGACGTTAACGCCCCAATAGACCGGCCATCTATCGCGCGCGGATGACGGCTTGATGACAACGCAGGAACGATTCAGCTTGGTGTACAAGCTGTATCCGTTCAGTCATTGATCCGGATCAATGAACGCGCGCGCGGGATTGCCCACAGTGCCGCCATGCGCACCTCGTTCAAGCTCGCCATTGCCCTGGCCGCCACGCTGGCCGCCGCCTACGGCATCGCCCGCAGCACGCCCTACTGGTTCGCACCGCGGCAGACCGCGCAGGTCGACATCCATGATCCGGCGCTGATCGCGCAGGGGCAGTACCTGTCGCGTGCCGCCGACTGCGCGGCCTGCCACACCGCACCGGGCGGCAAGCCGTTCGCCGGTGGCCTCGGCATGCAGACGCCGATGGGCACGATCTATTCGACCAACATCACCCCCGATCCGGACACCGGCATCGGTGCCTACGACTACGCCGACTTCGAGCGTGCGGTGCGCCGTGGCTTCCGACACGATGGCCAGCCGCTGTATCCGGCAATGCCGTACGCCTCGTACGTGATCGCCAGCGATGCCGAGATCAAGGCGCTGTATGCCTATTTCATGGGTTCGGTGCAGCCGGTGAAGCAAAGCAACGCCGACAGCACGATTCCGTGGCCGGCCAACATGCGCTGGCCACTGGCCTGGTGGCAGCTGCTGTTCGCGCGCCCGCGCTCGTTCAGTCCGGATCCGTCGCTGGATGCCGGCCAGCAGCGTGGCGCTGAACTGGTGGAAGGCCTGGCCCACTGCGGTGCCTGCCATACACCGCGCGGGCTGGCATTCCAGGAAAAGGCGATGGCCGACGATGGCGGCCGCCAGTTCCTGTCCGGCTCGGTGCTCGAAGGCTGGTACGCGAAGAACCTGCGCAACGAGTCGACCGGCCTGGCCAGCTGGAGCGAGGGCGAGATCGTCGACTTCCTGCGCACCGGACGCACCGATCGCTCGGCGGCCTTCGGCGGCATGGCCGATGTGGTCGAGCACAGCACGCAGTACCTGTCCGACGCCGACCTGCTGGCGATGGCGCGCTATCTGAAGCAGCTGCCGGCGCGTGAGGGCCGCAGCGCACAGTGGTCGCCGGGTACCGACACCACCACCGCCGCACTGCGCAATGGCGACTACCGCGTGGCCGGTTCGCTGGCCTATGCCGAGCACTGCCAGGCCTGCCACCGCGCCGATGGCCGCGGCATGCCCCGCGTCTACCCGGCCCTGGCCGGCAACTCGATCGTATTCGCGGATGATCCCAGTTCGCTGGTACAGGTGACCCTGATCGGCGGCCGCACGCCGCATACCCCGCACGACCGCATGGCCTTCACCATGCCCGGCTTCGAGCAGCTGCCGAATGCGCAGCTGGCACAGATCCTGACCTTCATCCGCAGCAGCTGGGGCAACCAGGCCAGCGCAGTGAGCGAGGTCGAGGTGGCGCGCATGCGCAGGGTGGTGCGTGACAAGCCAGTGCACTACGTTCCGCAGGAGGCCGCACCATGAAACGTTCGCGCAGACGTTCCCACCTGCTGTTCGGTAGTGCGATCACCGTGGTGCTGCTGGCCGGTGCCGGCACCCTGGCCTATCGTCACCTGCATCCGGACCTGGATGCCGCCGTAGCCAGCACGATCGATATCCTCGATGCGCAGGGCAAGGTGGTCGGGCATTACCACGCGCCCAGCGCCGAAGAGATCGCCGGGCTGGGCAACGCCGAATCGGTGATGCTCGGCCGGCGCATCCTCAACGAGACCGCGCGCCTGCTGCCGGACAACGTCGGCAACGATCTGAACTGCAATTCGTGCCACATGGCCGAAGGCAAGCGGCCGTTCGGCAACCACTACTTCAACACCGGTGGTGGGGCCTATCCGCGCTATATGCCGCGCCCGGGCAAGGTGATCGGGCTGGCCGAACGCATCAATGGCTGCCTGCAGCGTTCGATGAACGGCAAGCCGCTGCCGAAGGACGCGCCGCAGATGCGCGCGATGCTCGATTACATGGCGTGGCTGAGCGGTCCCGTGCCAGACGGTGCAAAGGTGGCCGCCCCCAGTGAGGGGCCGATCGACAGCACGCTGACCCCGGACCCGATCCGCGGCCAGGCGCTGTACGCCGTGCAGTGCGCCGCCTGCCATGGCGACAACGGCGAAGGCCGGCGCGACGCCAGCGGTGATATCGCCTTCCCGCCGCTGTGGGGCGACCACAGCTTCAACATCGGCGCCGGCATGGCGCGCCTGTACAAGGCGGCCGGTTTCATCAAGCACAACATGCCGCCGGCGGTGACCCGCGAACCGCCGCTGGGGCAGCAGGTGATGCCGGACCAGGATGCGGTGGACATCGCCGGCTATTTCATCAACCAGCCCCGGCCGGACTTCGCCAACAAGAGCAAGGACTGGCCACGCGACCCGAAACCCAAGGACGCACGGTACTGAAGCAAGCGGCGGGTGCCGGCCGTCGCACAACACGATTCCTGCATCGTCACGTCATGCCGATGTCATTGGCGTTGCCGACACTCCGGGGCTTCCCTCCTCCGAAGGTCCGGTCTCGATGCGAACGTCTGCGTGCTTTCCCCGTGTCTCGCTGCTTGCCCTGCTGATCGCCCCCGCACTGGACGCCCTGGCCGAAGCACCGCAGGGCGACGCGGCCGAAGCGCGCAGCAGCGATGCGCGAACCCTCGACCAGGTGCAGGTGATCGGCCAGGCCACCAGCTACGCCAAGACCTCGGTGCGTGCGGAAACGCTGAACCGTCAGACCGTGATGAGCAGCGTCAACGACGCACTCAACGAAGTGCCCGGCGTCGTGGTCAGCGAGGCCGATGCCACCGGTTCGTCGGTGTGGGGCACGCAGATCAGCATGCGTGGCTTCGTCACCAACCGTGATACCCAGCAGATCGGCACCACCATCGACGGCCTGCCCAACGGAGGCTCCGGCTACGGCGGCGGTTCGCTGGCCAACCGCTACATCGACACCCTCGATCTGGAAACGGTGGAAGTCAGCCAGGGCACCGCCGACATCTCCTCGCGCTCGAACGAAGCGCTGGGTGGCACGCTCAACTTCCTCACCAGCGATCCGCTGCAGGACAGCCGCCTGCGCTTCGTGGTCGGTGCCGGTGACAACGAAGCGCGCAAGTACTACGTGCGCTACGACACCGGCCTGCTCGGTGGCCATACACGCGCCTGGGTGAGTGCCTCTTCGGCCCGCGTGCATGACTGGATCGATGGCAGCGGCAAGACCAGCAACGACCACATCGCCGGCAAGTTCATCACCGAGCTGGACCGCTGGACGCTGACCGGCTACCTGTCCTACAACGATGCCGACGAGCCCGAGTACACCAGCGTCTCGCCGAAGGGCTTCGCCAGCAATCCGGATCGCGACAACCTAGTCGGCACCCTCACCGGCATTCCCTACCTGGACCAGAACTACCGTTCCGGCTCGCGTGCGCTGCGCGAGAACACCTTCGGCTACCTGCGCGCGGCCTTCGACGGCGGCAACGGCTTCAAGGCCTCGGTGGCGGCCTACGGGCACCGCATGGAAGGTCGTGGCGACTGGCTGCCACCGTACCTGGCACAGGTCAGCGATGATGGTGCCGGCCGCCCCGAGTCGGAGTACATCGGCGGAAAGACCGTGTATGGCGGCAGCAACCGCGGCCAGATCTTCTTCGTCAATCCCGACGGCAGCGCCGCGCAGCGCCTGGCCAGCTGCACGCCGCGGCTGGGCTTCACTGCCGAATACGATCCGAACTGCTATGCCGGCAACGTGCTGGGCGCGCAGTCGTATCGCCACACCCACTACGACAATGACCGCATGGGCGTGACCGCCGACGTCGAGTGGCGGCAGACCTTCGGTGCGGTCGACAACACGATCCGCGGCGGCCTGTGGGTGGAGAAGCTGGACCGCTCGGCCCGCCGCGACTGGCACCGCCTGCTCAACGTCGGCCAGGACATCGCCTTCGACCACCAGCCTTACTGGGTGCAGTTCGAGGACAAGTACAAGGTCGACGAGCAGATGTACTACGTCGAGGACGTGGCCCGCTTCGGCCCGTTCAGCGCACGCCTGGGCGTGAAGCAGTTCTTCGTCGACCAGTCGCGCCGCCGCGTGATCGGTGCCAGCGAGCACGTCAAATCCGATTCCAAGTCCGATCCGCTGCTGTCCACCGGCTTCACCTGGGCGCCCGGCGTGGAAGGCATGGAGCTGTTCGCTGGCTTCTCGCAGAACTTCGCCGCCATTCCCTCCGGCGTGCTCGGCGAGACCGACCCGCAGCGCTTCCGCAACGTCGAGCCGGAAACCGCCGACAACATCGAAGTGGGCATGCGCATCAGCCGCTGGCCACTGACCGCCTCGGTCACCCTGTACAACATCAAGTTCGACAACCGCATCGTCTACCTGCCGGCCGGTTTCGTCAGCGGCATCGACTACCTCGGCGAGACCGACGGCGTCTACGAGAACTTCGGCGGCGTGGAAAGCAACGGCCTGGAAGCGGCGTTCGGCTATGGCTGGGACAACGGCTGGCGCCTCAACGCCGCCTATACCTACAACCGCTCCAAGTACCTGGGCAGTGGCGATGCCGCACGTGATACCCAGTTGGGCATCGTCGACGGCGCCAAGGTGATCGGCCAGCCCGAACAGACCCTGGTCCTGTCGGCGGACTGGCAGGGTGAGAACTGGAACTTCGGCCTGTCCGGTCGCTACCTGGGCACGCGCTACCTCGATGCCGCCAACGTCAACAAGCTGCCTTCGGCCACCGTGTTCAACGCCAACATCGGCTTCGACCTGCAGGGCCTGTCGCCGCGCCTGAAGGGCATGGGCGCCAACCTGGTGGTGAGCAATCTGACCGACAAGCGGTATCTTGCAGGGGTGGACGGCCGCGACAACGCCTTCATCGGCGCCCCGCGCACCGTCGGCATCTCCTTCCGTGTGGACCTGTGAGTGAGCCCGTGACCGATATCGGCCGACGCCGGTTGTTGCAGGCCGGCGTTGCCGCTGGCCTTTCCCCGCTGCTGCCCAGCATCGCCCGGGCCGCAGCGATCGCCCCCGCCGCGCAGACGCGCAGCCTCGAAGACCTGCAGCACATCGTGGTGTTCATGCAGGAGAACCGCTCGTTCGACCACTACTTCGGCACGCTGCCGGGCGTGCGTGGTTTCGGCGATCGCTTCATCGCTCCGGCGCAGGCACTGCAGGCCGGCGGCCGCGCGCGCAGCCTATGGCTGCAACCCGATGCCAGCGGCAAGCGCGCGATCGCACCGTTCCCGCTGGATACCGCTGCGCACTTCGGCTACATGCGGGTGGAGGGCACGCCGCACACCTGGCCGGATGCACAGCGGGCCTGGGACCACGGACGCATGGGGCAGTGGCCGAAGGCCAAGCAGAACCACTCGATGGGCTACTTCCAGCGCAGCGACCTGCCCTTCCAGTTCGCCCTGGCCGATGCCTTCACCATCTGCGACGCCTACCACTGCGCGATGCAGGCCGGAACCAACCCGAACCGGGTGTTCCTGTGGACCGGCCACAATGATGCGCACGCGCGTGCCGGCGGCCCGGTGATCGCCAACTCGCACGACAACTTCCCCGAACAGGGCGGGCACCCGGCGTCGTACCGCTGGACCAGCTATGTCGAACGCCTGCAGAAGGCCGGTGTGTCCTGGCAGATCTACCAGGACATGGCCGACAACTTCACCGACAACCCGCTGGCCGGCTTCGAGGCTTTCCGCCAGGCCTACCGCGCTGCGCCGGGGCATGACCCGCAGCTGCGCGCACGCGGGGTCAGCACGCGTGGCCTGGCGCAGCTGCGCCAGGACGTGGTCGACGGACGCCTGCCGCAGGTCAGCTTCATCATCGCCGATGCGGCCGGCAGCGAGCATCCCGGCCCCTCCAGCCCGGCCCAGGGCGCGGCCTATACCGCGCGCGTGCTGGATGCACTGACCGCCGATCCGGAGGTGTGGAGCCGCACCGCCCTGCTGTTGATGTTCGACGAGAACGACGGCTTCTTCGACCATATGCCGCCACCGGCACCGCCTTCGCCCGTGGACGGCGGATGGGCGGGTGCGTCTTCGGTCAGCACCGAGGGCGAGTACCACCGCAATCCGGCGCCGGGCGACGAAAAGTACGACGCGGCCGAACTACGCGGCCGCCCGTATGGGCTGGGCCCGCGCGTGCCGCTGTACGTGATTTCGCCGTGGAGCCGAGGTGGCTGGGTCGATTCGCAGGTGTATGACCACACCTCGGTCATACGGCTGATCGAACGCCGCTTCGGCGTCGCCGCACCGGACATCTCGCCTTGGCGCCGTGCGGTCTGCGGGGACCTGAGCAACGCCTTCGACTTCGCCCAGCGCGATACCCGTCCGTTCGTACGCGGCCTGCCCGACGTGAGCGCCGTTGCCGCACGTGCTGCCGCCCTGCCTGGACGCACCGTGCCGGCGTTGCCGGACGGACTGAAGCCGGCGAAACAGGAAAGCGGCGTGCGCCCGGCGCGTGCCCTGCCCTACCGGCCGCAGGCATCGATTGCTGCGGTCGACGCCTCGGGTGTGGATCTGGCGCTGTCATGCGAAGGTGCGGCGGCGGTGTTGCATGTCTACGACCGGCTGCGGCTGGGTGCGGTGCCACGCCGCTATACGCTGCTGCCCGGTACGCCGCTGCGCGAGCGCTGGCCGCTGGACGCCCAGGGCCGCTATGACCTGTGGCTGCTCGGCCCGAACGGCTTCCACCGCCACTTCCAGGGAGCGGCCAAGGCAGCCGCCGTACAGGCTGCGGTCGAGCCTGCGGACGGCCAGCTGCGGCTGCACCTGCGCAATCTGGGTGACAGCGCGCAGCAACTGCGCGTGCATGCCGGTGCCTATGCCGGGCACATGCCCGAGCAGACGCTGGCACTGCCCGCGCATGCAGAGACTTCGTTGGCGTGGGATGCAACGCCTACCGCCGGCTGGTATGACCTGCAGGTCAGCGCGGGTGAGAGTGTGCTGCGCCTGGCGGGCCGCGCCGAGGATGGTCGCCCCGGCACCAGTGATCCGGCGATGGGCAGCGAACCACTGCGGTTCGAGCACGATTGAGTCGCCCCGCCGTTGTAGAGTCGAGCCATGCTCGACTGCTTTTCGATCGCTGTTCGATCATTGATCGGAAAAAGCAGTCGAGCATGGCTCGACTCTACAAGCCACTGGGCCGATCAGGCGTCCTGCAATCCCGGCCGGCCGTGCTCCACCGCGTAGCGCTTCCAGCTCTGCACGGTACCGTTCGGCCGCATCACGGAATCCAGCGTCTTCATATCGCCGATCCATGCATCACGGGTGACATCGCACAGCACATAGCCACGCTTGTCGGTGGTCGCCTTCAGGTAAGGGCTGTGCGCGAGCTGATTGCTGGCGTATGCGTCCACGCCCTGGCCGTCGGCGCCGGACGTGATCGAGGTGGCAAGGAACTCGCTGGAGACCACGCCCGAATCACGATGGTCCTGCACCAGGTCGCTGGCGTAATGCCGGTGTGCGTCGCCACAGGCGGTCACCACGTTGTCGAAGCCGACCTTCTGGATGTGGTCGAGCAGGCGCCGACGGCTGTCCAGATAACCCGACCACTGGTCATCGGACGACTGCACCACGCCGTCCTTCTCGCGCATGTAGTTGCCCAGCGCCACCTGGTGGGCGATGGTGTGCCAACGCGGCGCTACATCGGCCAGGCCGTCGAACAGCCAGCGCTCCTGCTTCGTACCCACAATGCTGCGCTGCGGTGATTCCACCTCCTCACGCAGCGCCATGTTCACCTGCTTGCTGCGGTACTGGCGTGTGTCGAGCAGGTGCAGGTCCATCAGCGTGCCGTAGCGTGCGCGCCGGTACAGCTGCATGTGGCCATCGCGCGGGAATGCCGAGCGACGCAGCGGCATGTTCTCGTAGTAGGCCTGGAACGCCTGCGCGCGGCGCAGCAGGAACACCTCGCTGGGCGTATCGTCCTGGTCTTCGGCACCGGCCCAGTTGTTGTCCACTTCATGGTCATCGAAGGTGACGAACCACGGTGCCGACGCATGTGCGGCCTGCAGGTCGGCATCGCTCTTGTACTGGGCGTAGCGGCGGCGGTAGTCGTCCAGCGTGTACGTCTGCGGCCCGACATGATTGCGCAGGTTGGTGAACGGCTGGCCGTTCATCTTCCGCAGGCCCGGCTGGCTTTCGCCTTCGTAGATGTAATCGCCGTAGTGGAAGACGAAGTCCAGCGGTTCCTCGGCGATGCGCCGCCACGCGGTGTAGTGGCCCTCTTCGTAGTGCTGGCAGCCAGCCACCGCGAAGCGCACCCGATCCACCGCCGACGTGGCCGCAGGCAACGTGCGCGTGCAACCCACCGCACTGGCATGGCCGCCCACCGTGAAGCGATACCAGTAGGGTCGGCCCGGTGCCAATCCTTCCAGCTCCACGTGGACGGCATGGCCCAGCTCAGGATGGGCCATCGCCGAACCCTGGCGCACCACCTTGCGCATGCGCTCGTCCGCGGCCAGCTGCCATTCGACCACCATCGGCCGGGTCGGCATGCCACCGCCGAACACCAGCGGTTCGGTCGCCAGCCGTGTCCACAGCACCATGCCATCGGCCGAAGGATCACCCGAGGCCACGCCCAGGGTGAACGGCGTGCTGGCGAACCGCGGCGAGGCCAGCAGGTTGCGCGGGTTCAGCGCGGTGGCATCGGTCTGTGCGGCCAGCGCGCGCGCCGTGCCCATCCAGGCGCCGGCAGCGGACAGGCCGGCCAGGGCCAGGAATCGCCTGCGATTGATTGTCTCCACGGCTGTGCCCTCAGTTGTAGATGATGTGGAAGTAGAAGAAGCGGCCGTAGTCGTCGATCTCGGTACGGAAGCGCCCGTTCGGACCGGTGCTGTAGGTCGGCTGCGCGTTGAACAGGTTCTTGGCCTCGTACTTCAGCGTCACGTGCCTGCTGACCTTGTGGCTGAAGGCCATGTTGAAGGTCATGTACGGGTCGTAGTACGAATCCAGCCACTGGGTATCGCCGAAGTCGACCAGCATCCGGCTGCGGTAGGTTCCGGACAGGCGCAGCTGCGCGCTCTTCCACGGCATGCGCCAGATCACCGAGCCATTGAGCGACCAGTCCGGCTGGTACAGCAGGCGATCCAGGCGGCGCTCGGTGCCATCGCTGATGCGGTAGTTGGTCTGGCCTTCCAGCCGCGTGGCATTGAAGTACATGTCGAAGCGCTGGCGGCCCCACTGCAGGTTGCGGTTGGCCACCGCGAACTCGACGCCGCGCAGCCTGGACTCATCGGTGTTCATCGGCTGGGTGACCCGGTAGCGCGTGTCACCCACGTTCTCGAACGTGGTCAGGGTGTAGATGTCGTCCTTGATCACCTTGTCGAACAGCGCGATCGAGACCAGGCCATTGTTGCCGTTGAAGTACAGGTCCCACGCCAGGTCGATGTTGGTGGAGCGCCGCGGCTGCAGGTTGGCATTGCCCTGCTTGATGGTGCAGAAGCCCCTGCCCTCCTCGTCATCGCCACAGCTGGTGGTGGTGGCCTGGGCGATGTTGCTTGGCGTCGGCCGGCCCAGCGTTCGGCTGGCGGAGAAGCGCAGGCGCTGGTCCTCGGTGAGCTTGAACGTCGCATTCAAGGACGGCAGCAGGTTGTTGTAGCCGCCGCTCGTCTTGCGGAAAGCCGAGGTATAGGTGGTGCCGCCATCGTCGCTGAACGGGCTGTACGCATCGAAGCGGGTGTGGTCGTAGCGCAGGCCACCGATCAGCAGCAACCGGTCCCAGGCATAGTGGGCAGAGGCATAGGCGTTGGTGATGTCCTCCACGTACCTGTAGTCACTGGTGAAGTTGGCATTCGGATAGGCCGCGTTGTTGCTGCCCAGCGTCGGCGCCAGCTCCTCGTTCCACTTGCGGTTGTCGATCAGCGGGAAGCCCGGCACGCTGCCCAGCAGGGTTGAACCCGGGTACAGGTAATCGTTGAGCGTCGCACTGCTCTTGTAGTAGTCGAAGTCGATGTCCTGCCAGATCTTCAGGTGACGGTACTCGGCGCCGGCGGCCAGGCCGAAGCCACGCGCGTCGGCATCGATGTTGTAGCTGAAGTCGGCGCGCAGATTGTCGATGCTCTCCTTGGCATCCCGCGGCGAGACATAGGCCTGTGCCGGGTTGAGCTTGAACGCCGAGCTGGTCAGCAGGCTGGAATCGGATACCGCCACCGCATTGGGAAAGCCATGGCTGTCATTCTCGTAGTCGACGAACAGGTTGCTCGGGTAGGCGCGTACCCCCCAGTAGACCTGGCTGTTGTGGAAGGTCTCTTCGGTGTGGCCACCGCGCAGGGTCAGCCGCGAGCGATCACCGATATCCCAGTTGAAGCTGGCGATGGCGCCGCGGTTGCTGCGGTCCCAGCGGTCGTGGCGGTTCTTGATGTAGATGCTGTTGATCTGGGCGGTGCCGCTGTCTTCGGTCTGGTTGCGGATCGGAAATTTGGCGTTGCCGTACAGATCGGTCTTGTTCATCGTCGAGTTCTCGTAGAACCGGTACGAGTACAGCAGCAGCGACGCGTAGAACGGATCGTCCGACGGCTTCCATTCCAGCTTGGCCGAGCCACCGAAGTTGGTGATGAAGTTGGTGTAGGTGCCGGTGCTGAAATTGCCAGGCGCACGCAGCCCGTTCCAGCCCTTCGCCTCGTCCGGCCCGGTGGTGCCGTCGGTGAGGTACTTGCCGGCGTCGTTGTAGTAATAATTCGACTCCACCCAGCGCTTGACGCTGTTGCGCGAACGCTGTTCATAGCGCGCCACCGCGACGATGCCGAATTCCTGGTCGGCACCAAACTGGTTGGAGAACACCATCTTGGCACTCTTGCCGAAGTGGCCCAGGGTCTGGTGGTTGCCACCGGCGCTGCGCTCGACATTGGTCTCGGCCGTGGAATAGATACCGGCCACATCGGCGAACACGTACTTTCCGGAACGGTCGAAGGCGCTGCGGCTGATGATGTCGATCACGCCGCCGATCGCATCCGGCGCCTGCTCGGCGCTGAAGCTCTTGTAGATGTCGGTACGGGTGCCGATGTCACTCGGAATCAGCTGCAGGTTGTTCATGCGCTCACCCGAGCCACTGCCACCCACGCTGGCAATCGCGATGCCATCGATGGTGGTGTAGTTGAGGTTGGCCTGCACGCCACGCACCGTCACGTAACGGGGCTCGCCGGCATCCTCCACCGCACTCAGGCCCGGCGCGGCCATCAGGCTTTCGGCCAGCGTCTCGTCGCCGTAGCTGTCCATCTCGTCGTAGACCACCGAATCCTTGATCACCGGCGAGGTCTTCTTCTGGTCGATCACCTCATGCGCGGCAATCACCTTCACCGTGCCCAGGGTCGGCGCCACCACCGCCTCGGCCTCGCGCGGCTTCGGCGCGGCCGGCTTCGGTTCGTTGCGTGCGGGCGCCGGATCGATGGCGATGACGTTGCCATCCATCACGGTGTAGCCCAGGCCGGTCCCTGCCAGCAGCGCGTCCAGTGCCTGCTTGACGGTGGCACCACGCGGCACCGCCCCGGCCATGTGCGCTTCACTGCTACCCGAATACAGGAACTGCACGCCGGAACTGCGCGACAACTGTTCCAGCGCACGCGCCAGCGGCTGCGCCGCGATCGGCGCCGACACGCGGGCCTCCAGGCCATCGACGGTAGCCGCAGACGCCAGCGGAACGCTGCAGGGAGACAGGGCGAGGATGATCGACAGGTAGAGCGTGTTGCGCATCACGGGTCCTTGGAAGAGAGAATGCAGCAGGTGCCGCTGTGCGGATCGTCAGCGGCTTCTCCCAAGTAAGAGCCCGCTTCCACCGAAGTGGAGAACGCGGATTCGATGAATCTTTTTTGACAGTGCGCGGCCACGTCGCCTTCAGCGACTGCCGACCCGCACCGTGTCGCCTTCGCGACGCACGACAAAGCGTGGATCGCGTTCGAGGAAGGCCTGCAGCGCGCTGATGCGATGCGCGTCCAGGCTGCCGGACAACCGCGCCGACGCCGCGCCTTCATCCAGCACCCGAACCTGCACCTGGTTGTGCCGATTGAAGGCGGCAGCCACCTCATCCAGTCGTTCGTCCAGGAAGGACACCTTGCGTTGCTGCCAGTCCAGCAGCATCGGCAGCGGCACATCCAGCGACTCCACGGCATGGCTGCGCGCGTCGACCTGCACGACCCGGCCTTCGCCCAACTGTGCAAGGCGCCGCGCGTCCGTGCCCTGGCTCCATACTTCCACCTCGCCGGAGACCACGCCGATGCGCGTACCCTGCAATCGCCGGGATACGTCGAACACGGTGCCAATGTCGCGGATCTGCAACCCGTTCACCTGCACTTCGAACGGGCGCCGATCGCGTGCGATGTCGAACGTTGCCTCGCCCTGCAGCAGTTCCGCCTTGCGGCTGAACCAGCCCATGCGTACCCGCAGTCGGCTGTCCGCATTGAGCCGTACCTGTGTCCGGTCGGGCAGCACCAGGTCACGCAGTTCACCGTGGTCGGCGCTGTACAGCTGTTCGGTGGGCATCAGCTGCGGAACCAGGCCCACGCCGAGCAGGGCGATACAGGCTGCGGCAGCCATCACCCACCTGCGCGTGCGGCGGCGCTGCGGCGCAGCGGGCGGCGCGGCGGATGCGCTACCGAACAGAGGCACCACTTTGGCCGCCGCCTGCCGTTGCGGCACCGGCGCCTCTTCAGGCAACGGCGATTGCAGTGCCTCGCCGACCTGCCGGTGCAGCGCAAGGGCGTGCATATAGGCGCGCACGTGTTCGGGCGAGCGCTTCATCCAGTCCAGGAACGCAACCCGCCCGGCCTCGTCCAGCGCTCCCTCGCGATTGCGCAGGAACCAGTCCATGGCCTCGCAGGCGATCGTATCGTCGGCCACGGGCGATGCGTTCCGGTTCATGTGTGCTCCCTGGCGCCCAGCGCCTTCCTGCAGGCCTCCAGCCCCTTGCCGATGTGCTTGCGCACCATGTGCACCGACACCTGCAGCTGCTGGCTGATGGCCGGGCAATCCAGCCCGTCGCGGTAGTGCAGCTCCATCACCCGCCGCGTGGTCGCCGGCTGTCGCGCGATGGTGGTGCGGATATCATTCCAGCGCTGCGCGCGCTCGAACTCGCCTTCGATGTCTTCTTCGCTCTTCAGCACTTCCGCCAGCAGATCAACGTCTTCCAGCGGCGGCAGCGACGACCGCGCGCGCGCGTGCTCGCGTGCCAGGTTGGCCGCGACCGTGAACAGGTAGGCCTCCGGGTTCTCGATCGCTGCGGCATTCTCGCCGGTGGTCCGCAGCAGCCGCAGGTACACCTCCTGCGCCAGGTCCTCGGCGTCTTCGCTGGCAGAACCGCGGCGCAGGAAGAAGCCACGCAGCAGCCGTCGGCGCAGCGCGTAGCTCTTCTCCCAGATCCTCACGCTGTTCACGGCCGGCCAACCACCCCGAGGCTGGAAAGGCCAGCAGGGTGACGGCCATCGATGACAGTGGCGTTGCAGCAGGCGGCCAGGCCAGGCACTCCCCGCCCAGCACATCCGTCCATGATACGGCGCACCGCACCAACCCTTGCTTGCCAGAGACCCAAGCCGGGCCCGCCTATCGAAGGCACGGGGCCAGGCCTACGCTTGCCTCCCCGGTGACCGCGACGGTCGCCCTTCGCGTTACGGCCCCGCCGTTGCGACTCCGCTCCAGTGCTGTGCGCCCTGCCGGTGTTGTCGCCCAGGCAGGAGTCCGACCGCGGCCCTCTGGAGACAGTCATGAACCAAGCCCTGATCCCCTTCGATACCGACCCACTGGAAACGCGGGAGTGGCGTGAATCTCTGGAGGCGGTGATGCAGGCCGGTGGCCGGCCACGCGCGCATTACCTGATCGACCAGCTCAGCGAGCTGGATGCGCAGCAGCACGGCGACCTGCATGCGCGCGCATGGACCGCCTACGTCAACACCATCCCGCCCGAGCGCCAGCCGGCCTACCCGGGTGACCTGGCCATCGAGCGCCGCCTGAACGCGATGATCCGCTGGAATGCGATGGTGATGGTGCTGCGCGCGGGCAAGCACTCCAACGTCGGTGGTCACATCGCCACCTACCAGTCAGCGGCGGTGCTGTACGACGTGGGCTTCGACCACTTCTTCCGTGGCCGTACCGACACCTTCGACGGCGACATGATCTACATCCAGGGCCATTCCGCGCCGGGCATTTACGGACGCGCGTACGTGGAAGGCCGCATCGATCCGGCACGGATGGACAACTTCCGCCGCGAAGCCGGCCGCGAAGGCCTGTCCTCGTACCCACACCCACGCCTGATGCCGGAGTTCTGGCAGTTCCCCACCGTGTCGATGGGCCTGGGCCCGCTGACCGCCGCCTACCAGGCGCGCTACATGCGTTACCTCGAGTACCGCGGCCTGAAGCAGCACCAGGGCCGCAAGGTCTGGGCCTTCCTCGGCGACGGCGAGATGGACCAGCCCGAATCGCTGGCGGCGATCTCGCTGGCCGGCCGCGAGCGGCTGGACAACATCGTGTTCGTGGTCAACTGCAACCTGCAGCGCCTGGACGGTCCGGTGCGCGGCAACGCCAAGGTCATCCAGGAGCTGGAAGGCACCTTCCGGGCGGCCGGCTGGAACGTGATCAAGCTGATCTGGGGCAGCGGCTGGGACGACCTGCTGGCCCGCGACCACAGCGGCCTGCTGCGCCAGCGCATGATGGAATGCGTGGACGGCGACTACCAGACCTTCAAGTCGCAGAACGGCGCCTACGTGCGCGAGCATTTCTTCGGCCGCTACCCCGAACTGCTGGCGCTGGTCGCGCACATGAGCGACGACGACATCTGGGCGCTCGCACGTGGTGGCCATGATCCGCAGAAGGTGTTCGCCGCCTACCAGCAGGCGGTGGACACCAGCGGCCGGCCGACGGTGATCCTGGCCAAGACGGTCAAGGGTTTCGGCATGGGCGAAGCCGGCGAAGGCCAGAACATCAACCACCAGCTGAAGAAGATGAGCGCCGATGCGGTGCGCGCCTTCCGCGACCGCTTCAACCTGCCGGTCAGCGACGAGCAGCTGGAGGAGATGCCATACCTGCGTCCAGAACCGGGCAGCGCCGAAGCCATCTACTTTGCCGAGCGCCGCCGCATCCAGGGCGGACAGCTGCCGGCGCGCCTGGCCAAGGTCGATCCGCTGCCGCTGCCGCCGCTGTCGATCTTCAGCAGCCAGCTGCAGGGCAGCGGTGATCGTGGCCAGTCCACCACCATGGGTTTCGTGCGCATCCTCACCCGCCTGCTGAAGGACCCGGAACTGGGCAGGCTGGTCATTCCGATCGTGCCCGATGAATCGCGCACCTTTGGCATGGAAGGCCTGTTCCGCCAGATCGGCATCCACTCCTACCTGGGCCAGCTGTATACCCCGCAGGACGCCGGCCAGCTGAGTTACTACAAGGAAGCCAAGGACGGCCAGATCCTGCAGGAAGGCATCAACGAATCCGGAGCGATCTGTTCGTGGATCGCCGCCGGTACCGCCTACAGCAACCACGGCCTGGCGACGATTCCGTTCTATATCTTCTACTCGATGTTTGGCCTGCAGCGCGTGGGTGACCTTGCCTGGGCCGCTGCCGACGCGCGCACCCGCGGCTTCCTGCTCGGTGCCACGTCGGGCCGCACCACGCTGATGGGCGAAGGCCTGCAGCACGATGACGGCCACAGCCACGTGCTGTCGTCAGTGATTCCGAGCTGCGTGTCCTACGACCCGACCTACAACTACGAGCTGGCAGTGATCATCCACGACGGCCTGCGCCGCATGTACGTCGATCAGGAAGACATCTACTACTACATCACCGTACTCAACGAGAACTACCCGCAGCCGGCACTGCCCGAGGGCGCCGAGGCCGGCATCCTGAAGGGCCTGTACCTGCTGCGCCCTGCAGCCGCCGACAGCACCTCGCAGCCACGCGTGCAGCTGATGGGCAGCGGTTCGATCCTGCGCGAAGTGGAAGCGGCGGCCGTGCTGCTGCAACAGGACTTCGGTGTCGCCAGCGATGTCTGGAGCGCGACCAGCCTGACCGAACTGCGCCGCGACGGCCTCGCCGCCGAACGCTGGAACCTGCTGCATCCGACCGAGAAACCGCGCGTACCCTACGTGCAACACTGCCTGCTGGGCCACGAAGGGCCTGTGGTGGTGGCCACCGACTACATGAAGATCGTCGGCGACCAGATCCGTCCCTTCATCAACGACCGCCGCTTCACCGCATTGGGAACCGATGGCTTCGGCCGCTCCGACTCGCGTGAATCGCTGCGCACCTTCTTCGAAGTGGATCGCCACTTCATCGTGCTGGCCGCCCTGAAGTCGCTGGCCGATGAAGGCCGCATCGAGCGCTCGCGGATGCAGCACGCCATCGACATGTACGGCATCGACACCGGCAAGCGCGATCCGGCCGCCGTGTAAGGCCGCTGCGTTCACCACGCCCGTTCGGCGGGCGTGGTGAATGCAGCATCGCTACGGCATGCGCTTGAACAGGTTGGTCTGCAGGATCGGCGTACCGTCGTGACCGTAGAACGCCTTGGTCTCGGTCATCGTCGCTTGGTCATCCGCCACCGTGTAGATGCGGGTGGAGGCCGGCGTGCCATGGTCCACCAGCTGCATCACCAGCGTGTTCGGTGCAGGCAGTTTCAGGTTGGCCTTGTCCGCGCCATAGGTGCCGGACAGGGCGCCCGGCGTGCCATCCAGGGCCAGCGTGCCGTCGGATTTCATGGTCTTGCCGTCGTGCAGGACGATGTCCACGTGTGAACTCCAACGCCCGGCACCGGCGTCCTTGAACTCCAGAACCACCTGCTTCGGGCGCTGCGCCTCGGGCAGCGCTGATGTGGTGATATCCAGCGACCAGCGCCCCAGCAGCGGTGAGGGCGGGGCCTCCACTGCCAGCGCCGGAACGGCGGAAAGTGAAAGCGCAGACAACAACACAGCGGACAACAGCTTCATGGGGTGCTCCGTTCCAGTGAAGAAGGCGCTGCGTAAGGCGCGGTGGGGGGGCAGCGCCTCGGATCGTGCACAGCATCGGCGACCCGCACAAGCAGTGCACTGAATGCAAGGCAACCGCATCAGCGCCTTCCGCGTTTCCGGCCCGCCGGCAAGGTCCAATCCGCCCTTGTCGATACAAATAGTTACGTTATAACATTTCACGTCAACTTCACGGATCGTGTCATGCGCCGCCATCTCCTTGCTGCAGCCATTCTGTTCGCCGTCCACACCGCCCAGGCCGCGGACGAACCCACCCTCCCCACCCTCCAGGTCCAGGCCTCTCAGCCCTCGCGCATCGACAGCCGGGTCACCGTCGACAACCCACAGGCGCAGAACCGCACCCTCGGCGGCCTGCTCGAACACGTTTCCGGTGTGCAGAGCACCGCCTTCGGGCCGAACGCGGGCGCCCCGGTCATCCGCAGCCTCAGCGGCAACCGCGTGCAGATCCTGCAGGACGGCCAGTCGATTCTGGGCATGAACGCGATCAGCGGCGACATCAACATTCCGTTCGATCCACTGTTCGTGCGCAGCGTCACCGTCAACAAATCCTCCGACACGGTGCGCTATGGCGGCAACGCGATCGGCGGCAGCGTGGAGATCGACTCGGGCCTGATCTCGCGCAGCATGGAAGACAAGGACCAGTCGATGGAGCTGGTCCTGCGCAAGGGCTTCAACGCCGCCGACGCGCAGGGCTTCCGCATGAACTTCAACAACCAGCGCAATTTCTCCACCAACCTGCAGGTATCGCGCCAGCGCATCTCGCACTACGACATCCCCGGCAACAGCAAGGCCAGTGTCTGCAACACCGGGCTGTTCCCGGCCGGTGGCGGCGTCAATTCGGCGCTGGCCGACAGCTGCCAGAAAGAAGCGCGCGTCCAGCAGCTCTACAACAAGGCCTCGCAGCCGTACATCGACCAGTTCATGACCGAGAACCCGGACTGGGCCGACGGCGATTTCTCGTTCTACACGAACAGTCCGACCTCGATCTGGCAGCGCCGCACCTACATCAATCCGGTCAACCCGGCCTACGTGCCCGGCACGCCGTCGTACGTGCAGAAGCAGATCAACAACGATGTGACGCCCGACTACCATCACCGGCTGGGCAACAGCTATGCGCGCAACAGTCAGGTGGCCTTCGGCTCGACCCTGTTCTTCGACCGTGGCTACGTGGGTGTCAGCATCGATGCCAAGGACAGCGAGTACGGCGTACCGGGCTTCTCGATGCAGAACCTGTCGTTCGGTTCCAACTATGCCGATGGCCTGCCGGTGGGCGTGGTGATCAAGCAACAGCGCTACGCGCTGGAAGCCCTGCTGCGCGATCCGCTGCCGTGGTTCGAGCGCGCGGAACTCCGCGTTTCCAGGCTGGACAACACCTCGGGCGAGCGGCTGGGCGCCACCAAGGCCAACGACTACGATTTCGAGAGCACCCAGGCCGAGTTGCTGCTCAGCCATCAACGCGTCGGCCCGCTCAGCGGCCTGCTCGGTTTCAGTCATCAGTCGCGTGATGTCACCGGCAGCGGCTCGCAGCGCTACCTGCCGGACGTGGACACGCGCAGCAATGCGGTGTTCCTGAAGGAAACGCTCGACTTCGGCTGGGCCACCTTCGATGCCGGCGTGCGCCACGAGCGCGTCGACCACGCACTGCAGCCCAGCCGCTTCAAGACCGCGCGCAATGCCGCCAACACCAGACTGCAGGACCGCGATTACCGGCTCAACAGCTACAGCCTCGGCTCGTACGTCGAGCTCGGCCCCTTGTTCGCGGCCAAGGTCCGTTACTCATCCTCACAGCGCGCCCCGGAAATCAACGAGCTGTATGCCAGCAACGCGCACTACTCGGTGATGACGCAGGAAGAAGGCAACCAGAACCTGGAACCGGAGCGCGCGAAGAACCTGGAACTGACCGGCCTGTTCCACCTCGGTGGTTTCGAGCTGTCCGCCACCGCGTACCGGATGCGGTACGAGAACTACCTCTACCTCGGCTACTCCGGCCTGCAGACCGCCAACCGCCTGCCACTGAAGTACTGGAAGCAGACCGACACCACGGTGAAGGGCTTCGAGATCGACGCGTCGCAGGCACTGGACCTGGGCCGTTATGGCACGTTGAACGTCTCCGCCTTCGCCGACCTGGTGAAGAACAAGGCCGACCACCCCGATTCGCTGCGCGCCCACAACGACGGCGAGTACCTGCCGAACATGCCGACCAACCGTTACGGCGCCAACCTGCAGTGGCAGCGCGAAGGCTGGAAGGCACAACTGTCCAGCACCTACTACGACACGCAGAAGTACCTTGGTCGAAATGTCAGCGAGGAAGTGCCGCTGGATGCATTCAACCTGGTCGACCTGCAGGTCAGCCGCGAACTCCCAGTGCGCAACAGCTACATCGCCGGCATGGAAATTTTCGTCAACGGCAGCAACCTGCTCAATGAAGAAGCACGGCCGCACAACTCGCCACTGAAGTACATCGCACCACTGCCGGGGCTGGGCTTCCAGGTGGGGGTGACGGTGAAGCTCTGAGCGGACAATGGATCCGCCGCCATCCACTGATCGATGATCGGTGGATGGTGATTCAGAGATGAGTACTGGAGCAAAGAAAAACGCCTGCAGATCGAGGATCTGCAGGCGCTTCTTTGTATCTGGCGGAGTGAGAGGGATTCGAACCCTCGATAGAGCTTTTGACCCTATACTCCCTTAGCAGGGGAGCCCCTTCGGCCACTCGGGCATCACTCCGGGGTTTTCTCCGCGTCTGGTGCGTTGCACCTCAGCGGGGCGTGAATCATAACGTTAATCGAGTGCGAAGGTAAAGCGTTATTCGGCAGAATTTTCGCTACCGGTGCCACCGGCTTCATCACCACGCTGGATGCGCTGGTAGATCTCTTCGCGATGCACAGCGACGTCCTTCGGCGCAGTGATGCCGATACGCACCTGGTTACCCTTGACGCCAAGCACGGTGACGCTCACCGAGTCACCGATCATCAGGGTTTCGCCGACGCGGCGAGTCAGGATCAACATTTTTGTAAGTCTCCATGGAACCGTGTGGAAGGGTATCCCCCACCGGCTTGACGCTCCGTCAAGAAGCGCTACCACGACAAAGGGAAAAGATTCGCAATGGTACCGTCAGCCGTCCCGCTCCTACAAGGAGGGGGACGGCAGGGTTCATCACAGGCGGGGGCTGACCCATTCGACGACTGCAGCCAGCGCAGTGGCAAGGGCGGGCCCGTCCTCGCCACCACCCTGGGCGAGGTCCGGGCGTCCGCCGCCCTTGCCCCCGATCTGACCGGCGATATGGGACAACAGTTCCCCGGCCTTGACCTTGCCCATTGCGCTGCCGTTCACGCCCGCGACCAGGGCCGCCTTGCCGTCCTGGGCGCCGGCCAGCACGATCACCGCGTTGCCGAGCTGCTGCTTCAGGCGGTCCACGGCATCACGCAGGGCCTTGGCATCGAAGCCCTCCAGGCGGGCGGCCAGCACCTTCACGCCGGCAACCTCGACGGCCTGGCCGGACAGGTCGGCCGTGGCGCCGGCGGCGACCTTGGCCTTCACGGCGTCCAGTTCGCGTTCCAGCTGCTTCTGGCGCTGGCCGAGCGCACGGATCTTCTCGACCACGTCGGCAGCGCTGCCGCCGAGCAGGTCGGCGGCCTCGGCCAGGCGGGCCTCTTCGGCGTCCACGTAATCCAGGGCGCCCTGGCCGGTGACCGCCTCGATGCGGCGCACGCCGGCGGAAACACCGCCCTCGGAGGTGATCTTGAACAGGCCGATGTCGCCGGTACGGTTGACGTGGGTGCCGCCGCACAGCTCGGTGGAGTAGTCACCCATCTTCAGCACGCGCACGTGCTCACCGTACTTCTCGCCGAACAGGGCCATCGCGCCGAAGTCCAGCGCTTCCTGCATGGCCATGGTGTGCACTTCGGCGGCGTTGTTGGCACGCACCTGCTGGTTGACCTTGCGCTCGATCACCGCCAGCTCTTCCGCGCTGATCGGCTGGAAGTGCGAGAAGTCGAAACGCAGGCGGTCCGGCGCGACCAGCGAGCCCTTCTGCTGCACGTGGGTACCCAGCACTTCGCGCAGCGCGGCGTGCAGCAGGTGGGTGGCCGAGTGGTTGAGGATGGTGGCGCCACGGCGCTCGCCATCGACCTGGCCGGACAGGACATCGCCGACCTTCAGGCCGCCTTCGGACAGGGTGCCGACGTGGCCATGGAACTGGCCGGCAAACTTCTGGGTGTCCTCCACCGCCAGGCGCACGCCGTTGCCGGTCAGCACGCCGGTGTCACCGACCTGGCCGCCGGATTCGGCGTAGAACGGGGTCTGGTTGGTGATGACGATGACCGAATCACCCGCATCGGCCGACTGCACCGGGCGACCGTCCTTCAGCAGGGCGAGCACGCTCAGGCCGTCGGCCTGCAGGCGGTCATAGCCCAGGAACACGGTCGGGCTGAGGGTGGCCACCAGCTCGGCCGGCAGGGTCACGCCGCCGCCGAACTTGCCGGCCGCACGTGCGGTCTCGCGCTGCTGTTCCATCGCGGCATCGAAGCCGGCGATGTCGACCGTCAGGTCGCGCTCGCGGGCGATGTCCTGGGTCAGGTCGAGCGGGAAGCCATAGGTGTCGTACAGGCGGAAGGCGTCAACGCCCGGGATCACGCCATTGCTGGCCTTGCCGGCCACGTCCTCGAAGATCTTCATGCCGGCATCGAGGGTTTCAGCGAAACGCTCTTCCTCGGCCTGCAGCGCACGGGTGACGGTATCCACCGCCGCCGGCAGCTCCGGGTAGGCCTCGCCCATCTGCTCGACCAGGGTCGGCACCAGCTTGCTGAAGAACGGCTGGCGCACACCCAGCATCCAGCCATGGCGCAGGGCGCGGCGGATGATACGGCGCAGTACGTAGCCGCGGCCTTCGTTGGACGGCAGCACGCCGTCGACGATCAGGAACGAACAGGCGCGGATGTGATCGGCGATCACGCGCAGCGACTTGTTTTCCAGGTCGGCGGTACCGGTCAGCTCGGACGCCTTGCGGATCAGGGCCTGGAACAGGTCGATCTCGTAGTTGGTGTGCACGTGCTGCAGGATCGCCGCCAGGCGCTCCAGGCCCATGCCGGTATCCACGCACGGCGCCGGCAGCGGCACCAGGGTGCCGTCGGGCTGGCGGTCAAACTGCATGAACACCAGGTTCCAGATTTCGATGAAGCGGTCGCCGTCCTCATCCGGGGAGCCCGGGGGGCCGCCGGCGATATGGTCACCGTGGTCGTAGAAGATCTCGGTGCACGGGCCGCACGGACCGGTGTCGGCCATCTGCCAGAAGTTGTCCGAGGCGAACGGTGCGCCCTTGTTGTCGCCGATGCGCACGATGCGCTCTTCCGGCACGCCCACCATGTCGCGCCACAGCGCGTAGGCCTCATCGTCGGTTTGGTAGACGGTGACCAGCAGGCGCTCGGCCGGCAGCTTCCAGACCTGGGTCAGCAGCTCCCAGGCCCAGGCGATCGCGTCCTTCTTGAAGTAGTCGCCGAACGACCAGTTGCCCAGCATTTCGAAGAAGGTGTGGTGACGGGCGGTGTAGCCGACCTGGTCGAGGTCGTTGTGCTTGCCGCCCGCGCGCAGGCAGCGCTGCACGTCGGCCGCGCGCACGTAGCTGCGCTTCTCCGCGCCAAGGAACACGTCCTTGAACTGCACCATGCCGGAGTTGGTAAACAGCAGGGTCGGATCATTGCCCGGCACCAGCGGCGCCGACGGCACGATGGTGTGGCCTTTGCCCTTGAAGAATTCAAGGAAGTCGCTGCGGATCTGGGAAGTCGTGAATTTGGCGGATGCGTTCATTGGGGGCTGGCAGTCTGCGGGCCGGCGGACCCGGACCACCGGCCGCGTTGGCCAGGGTCGCGAGGGACCGCCGAAAACCTAAAGGGTATCAGGCCCGGCGCCGCCAGTCTCAGTCATCCGGGTCGTAGCGGGTCGCACGGCGGATGCTGTCGCCGTCGAAGCCCCGCCGGGCCAGCAGATCGGCGACCTTGCGCCGCTGCGTCAGGTCCTGCGGACCGGCCTCGCCGAAGCGTCGGCGGACCAGATCACGGGCATTTTCCTGCCAGTCGCCTTCGTAGCTGTCCATCGCCGCCGCAATCGCGGCACTGTCCAGGCCATGGGTACCCAGTTCGGCACGGACATGGATCGGACCATAGCCGGTGTTGGCGCGCATCCGCACCAGGTTCTCGGCAAATCGGGTGTCGTCCTGCCAGCCGGCTTCGGTCAGCTTGGCGACAGCGGCCTGCGCGGCTTCGTCTTCGATGCCGCGAGCGGTCAGCTTACGGGTGAGTTCCTTGCGCGAGTGCTCACGGCGGACAAGCAGGCCCAGTGCCCGTTGCACGGGCGTCTGCTCGCGCGGCCGACGTTTGCGGCCGGTGGGAATGTCGTCAGCGTCGGACATCGGTGCTCCAAGGGTGGCGCCGTCCGTGGCGCCCTGCCCATCCCTGGGCGATTCGAACCTGCGGGACAGGGCGACGTCACTGACGGCGCCGCCCTGCCCCACAGCAAGCCTTATTCGTCGTCGCCTTCGTCGTCGCCTTCCTCACGGCTGGCTTCGGTCGGCTGGAACTTCTCGCGCAGCTCGGCTTCGAGCTTGGCGGCGACCGTCGGGTTGTCGCGCAGGTAGCCGCGGGCATTGTCCTTGCCCTGGCCGATGCGTTCTTCGCCGTAGCTGTACCAGGCACCGGCCTTCTCGACCAGCTTGGCGTCCACGCCCATATCGATCAGTTCGCCTTCGCGGCTGATGCCCTCGCCGTACAGGATCTCGGTGATGACCTGCTTGAACGGAGGCGCCAGCTTGTTCTTGACGACCTTGATCTTGGTCTGGTTGCCGATGATCTCGTCGCCCTTCTTGATCGCGCCGATGCGACGGATGTCCAGGCGGACCGAGGCGTAGAACTTCAGCGCGTTGCCGCCGGTGGTGGTTTCCGGGCTCTGGCCCGGCATCATCACGCCGATCTTCATGCGCAGCTGGTTGATGAAGACCACCAGGGTATTGGAGCGCTTGATGTTGCCGGTCAGCTTGCGCAGCGCCTGGCTCATCAGGCGGGCCTGCAGGCCCGGCAGCTGGTCGCCCATTTCGCCTTCGATTTCGGCCTTCGGGGTCAGCGCGGCGACCGAGTCGATCACCAGGATGTCGACCGAACCGGAACGGACCAGCATGTCGGCGATTTCCAGCGCCTGCTCACCGGTATCCGGCTGCGACAGTAGCAGGTCGTCCACGTTCACGCCCAGCTTGGCGGCGTAGATCGGATCCAGCGCGTGCTCGGCGTCGATGAAGGCCGCGGTGCCGCCCATCTTCTGGCATTCGGCGATGGCCTGCAGGGTCAGCGTGGTCTTGCCCGAGGATTCCGGACCGTAGATCTCAACGACACGGCCCTTCGGCAGACCGCCAATGCCCAGCGCGATATCGAGCATCAGCGAACCGGTCGGGATGGCTTCGACGGGTTCGACCACGCGGTCGCCCATGCGCATCACCGAGCCCTTGCCGAACTGCTTTTCGATCTGGCCCAGAGCTGCAGCGAGGGCGCGCTTCTTGTTCTCGTCCATCGGATTGGTCCTTGCAGAGGTCGTGTCGTTGGGGGTGCTGTCTTTGGGGGTCTTCTTTGCCATGGGTTCACTTTAAGTCGGACGTATCGCACAGGCTGAGATTCTGCCCGGCGCTCTGAAAAGAATTATCGGACATCCGTACCAACCTCAGTGGAACCAGAGAATCGCCACAAAAGACCGCGGGGTAATGCGCTGTGGAACAGGTCAACGGTTGGGCCGCAGCAGGCCGCAATAGAGGCCTTCAATCGCGAAGTCCTGATCCGGCAGCACCTCGATCGGCTTGTAGTCGGGGTTGCGCGGCAGCAGGCGGATGCGGTCCTTGGCGATCTTCAGCAGCTTCACGGTGATCTCGTCATCGATGCGGGCCACCACGATCTGCCCGGAATGGGCATCGCGGGTGCGGTGCACACCGATCAGGTCACCGTCGAAGATGCCCTCGTCGATCATCGAATCGCCCTGCACCTTCAGCAGGTAGTCCGGCGCCGGCGAGAAGAACACCCGGTCCAGCACCACGAAATCGTCCGAGCCGATGTCGGCGCCGATCGGCAGGCCGGCCGCGACCCGGCCCAGCACCGGCAGGCGCAGGACGCTGTCGGGCAGGCCCGGCTCGGCCAGCTTTTCGACCGGCGGTGCCTGCACCAGGCGGATGCCGCGGGCCTGGCCGGGGATGCGACGGATCGCACCGGCCTGCTCCAGGGCTTCCAGGTGGTACTGGGCCGCGCGTACGCCCTTGAAGCCGAACGCACGTGCGATTTCAGTCTGCGACGGCGGCGCGCCTTCGCTCTCGATACGCTCGGCGATCAACTGCAGGATCGCCTGCTGGGTGTCGGTCAGGTCCATGGTTAGTAGTATTACTACTAATGCATGGAACTGCAAGTGCCGGGGGCGACTCGGCGAGAGCTGTGGTGCCGAGCCGTGCTCGGCAATCGCGCGAACGGCTGGGCTGACCTGGGCAAGAGCAGCCGAGCATGGCTCGGCCCTACAGGAATCGCTGCGCGATTCTGCGGTTCCTGTGGAACCGCGACAGGCGCACTTCGTGCACCTGCCTACGTGTGTTTACCGCTTCTCCATATCGAGAACAGGATCCACACGCCGCAGAAGCCGGCGCCGATGAAACCGCACACGCCCAGCGCCAGCAGCCAGCGGCTGGAGACGCCACCAACGCTGTGCATCACGATCGACGAGCCGATGATCAATGCGGCGGTGACGATGCCCATCACCAGCCGGTTCGCGGCGCGGTTGACCTGCTCGCCGAAGCCCTGCAGCGCGCTGGTTTCCACCTTCAGCTGCAGGCGCCCACGGCGGGCTGCCTGGACCAGCTTGCGCAGGTCGCGTGGCAGTTCGCCGGCGAAGTCGACCAGGCCCAGCAGGCTGCGCCGGCCGCGCTTGAGCAGCGCCCTGGGCGCGTAGCGCTGCAGCACCACCCGCTCCAGGAAGGGGCGCGCAGCACTGGCCATGTCGAAATCCGGGTCGAGCTGCCGGCCCATGCCTTCCAGGGTCAGGAACGCCTTGATCATCAACGCCAGGTCGGCCGGCAGGGTCAGGCTGTAGCTGCGCAGCAGCTGGGTGATGTCGCCCAGCATCAGGCCGATCCGCAGGTCCTTCAACGGCACGCCGCGGTACTGGTCGACGAACTGGCTGATGTCGTGCTGCAGCCGGTTCTCGTCCACTTCCACCCCACCGGCCCAGTCCAGCAGCACGTCGGCCACGCCCTGCGGGTCCTGCTCGACCAGGCCATGCAGCAACTGCGCGACCTGGAAGCGGCGCACCTCCGACAACGCACCGACCATGCCGAAATCGATCACGCCGATGCGGCCGTCACGCAGGTAGATGATGTTGCCGGGGTGCGGGTCGGCATGGAAGCTGCCGTCCTCCAGCACCATCTTCAGCACGATGTCCGCACCGCGTCGCGCCAATTCGCGCCGGTCCAGGCCCGCCGCGTCGACGCCGGCCAGGTCGCGCCCGGGAATGCCGTCGACGAAGTCCTGCACATTCAGGCTTTCGCAGGTCCACTGCCAGTGCACGTCGGGAATCAGGATGTCGTCGCGGCCCTTGAAGTTGCGCGCGATGCGCTCGGCATTGCGGCATTCGGCGGCAAAATCCAGCTCGCGGCGCAGCGACACGGTGAACTGCTGCACGACCTCAGCCGGGCGGTAACGACGCAGGTCCGGCAGGCGCGCCTCGACGATCTCTGCCAACCGCGCCAGCAGCCGCAGGTCGGCCTCGACCACATCGCGGATGCCGGGGCGCCGCACCTTCAGCACCACCTCGCGACCATCATGCAGGCGCGCGCGATGCGCCTGCGCCAGCGAGGCGGCGGCCATCGGGGTTTCATCGAGGAAGGCGAACACATCGGCGGGCGATGCGCCCAGGTCGGCTTCGAGCTGCTCGCGGATATCCGCATATGGCAGCGCCGGCACTGCGTTCTGCAGTTCAGAGAGCTCGGCGATCCATTCCGGCGGCAGCAGGTCAACGCGCGTCGCCAGCACCTGGCCAAGCTTGACGAAGGTCGGGCCGAGATCCTGCATCGCGCTGCGCACGCGCACCGGCGCGGTCATCCGCAGCAGTTCCTGCCGCTCCTCGTTCCAGTGCAGCAGGCGCCCTGCCCGCTCCAGCGTGCTGGCCAGGCCGATGCGCCGCACCACGTCGCCGAAGCCATAGCGGATCAGGACGACGGCGATTTCCTGCAGTCGGCCCAGGTCACGGACCGTGCCCAGCGTTTCCCACATCATGCGTGCTCCGGACGATTACCGGAGCAGCATGTCACAGCTGGGCGTCGATACCGCGCAATGCCGCCGCCACGGTTTGCCGGCGGATGGCTTCGCGGTCGCCGTCGAACTGGAACAGCTCGGCGCGGGCGTAGCCACCACGGCGCTTCCAGCCGATCCAGACACTGCCGACCGGCTTGTCCGGACTGCCACCGCCGGGGCCGGCGATGCCGGTGACCGCCACGGCGATGCCGGCACCGGAATTGACCAGTGCGCCGGACACCATTTCCAGCACGGTTTCGCGGCTGACCGCACCGTACTGCTCCAGGGTCTGCGCACGTACGCCCAGCAGGCGCTGCTTGGCCTCGTAGCTGTAGACCACCATGCCGCAGTCGAAGAACGCCGAGGAACCGGCGATGTCGGTCATGCACTTGGCGATCCAGCCGCCACTGCAGCTTTCGGCGGTTACCAGCTGCAGCGAGGCCTGTTGCAGGCGCTGCCCGAGCGCGGCGGACTGGGCGTTGAGATCGGCGTTGGTGGGGATGGACATCGGCATGACGGTGGGGTGAAGAACCTGCACGTTGTACCGCAGATGACAGCTGGATGTCGCGGGCCGCCGCGATGGCAGCGGCCGGGCCTGGCCCGGCGCTACCTCACCACTCCGGCAGTTTCTCCGGCAGCAGCGCCCGGATCGGCGCGCCATCGGCACTGGCGGCCAGCTTCTCGGCTTCGGCGATCGGCAGGTCCACCTGCAGCAGCCAGCCCTCTTCATCGGCCTGTTCGCTGCGGATCACTTCCAGCTGGTGCAGGCGCGCACGCAGGCGGCCGGCATCCGGCGGCAGGCGCAATTCGCCGGTGACATGCTGCAGGCCCAGGCGCTTGCCCAGCACTGCCTGAAGCAGCTCAAGGCCCTGCCCGTCACGCGCGGAAATCCAGACGCGTTCACGACGCGACTCGTCGGGCACGCCATCCTGGCCATCGTGGCGGACGTCGGCACCTTCGATGCGGTCGATCTTGTTGAACACCAGCAACTGCGGCAGGTCACCGGCACCGACCGCGGTCAGCACCTCGTCCACCTGGGCGATGCGCTCCTCGCGGTGCGGATCGGCAGCATCGACCACGTGCAGCAGGAAATCGGCCTCGCGCGCCTCGGACAGGGTCGAGCGGAACGCAGCGACCAGATCATGCGGCAGATCGCGGACGAAGCCGACGGTGTCGGCCAGCACCACGTTGCCGCCCGGCACCGCGATGCGGCGCACGGTCGGATCCAGCGTTGCGAACAGCTGGTCGGCGGCGTAGGCCTCAGCGCCGGTCATGGCGTTGAACAGGGTCGATTTGCCAGCGTTGGTGTAGCCCACCAGGGCGACACGCGGCAGCTCGCTGCGCACGCGCGCACGGCGCATCTGGGTGCGCTGCACTTCCACCTTTTCCAGGCGCTTCTGCAGCTGCTCGACCCGCTTCTGCAGCAGGCGGCGGTCGGTTTCCAGCTGGGTTTCACCCGGGCCGCGCAGGCCGATCGAACCGCCGCGCTGACGCTCCAGGTGGGTCCAGCCGCGCACCAGCCGCGTGGCCAGGTGACGCAGCTGCGCCAGCTCGACCTGCAGCTTGCCTTCGTGGCTGTGCGCACGCTGGGCGAAGATGTCCAGGATCAGGCCGGTACGGTCGATCACCCGGCGCTCGAGGAAGCGTTCCAGGTTGCGCTCCTGGCCCGGGCTCAACGCATGGTTGACCAGGATCAGGTCGGCACCGCTGGCATCGGCCGCGGCCTTGATCTCGTCCAGCTTGCCGCTGCCGATCAGGGTCGACGGATTCGGGCGATCCAGGCGCGCGGTGATCGTCGCGGCGATGCTGGCCCCAGCCGAGCGGGCCAGATCACCGAACTCTTCAAGCACATCGTCTTCCAGCTTGCCGAAATGGGGCTGGATCAGCAGGGCGTGTTCGCCCTTTTTCGAGCGGTCAAACATTCACCGCTCCGGTATTACTCGTCTGCTTCATCACCTGCCTGACCACCTTCACCCGACTGCACATAACCACCGCCCGGACCGACCTTCACATTGCGTGCCGGAACCACCGTGGAAATGGCGTGCTTGTAGACCATCTGACTGACCGTGTTGCGCAGCAGGACCACGAACTGGTCGAACGACTCGATCGTGCCCTGCAGCTTGATGCCGTTCACCAGGTACACCGAAACCGGCACGCGTTCGCGCCGCAGTGCGTTCAAGAAAGGATCCTGCAGCGATTGCCCCTTGGACATTGCACACTCCTGATTATTGTTCTTATTGGGTTGCCGACGGTTGCCACGGCCCCCGAGCCGCCCGCCGACCGATGATGTTACACGGCTGGCGGGGGTTCAGCGTGCGACGAAGGTCGACACCGCGCCGGCCAGGCGCTCGTGGTCGATATGGGGGTCGAACCAGCGCGCATCAAGCTCGCCGCGCAGCCAGGTCAGCTGGCGCTTGGCCAGCTGGCGGGTGGCGAAGATCGCCTTGTCACGGAAACGGGCGGCATCGCCCTCCCCGTCCAGGTACTCCCAGGCCTGGCGATAGCCGACCGCACGCACCGCCGGCAGGTCCAACGGCGTCTCCACGGCGGCCATTTCCGGCATCGCGCGCAGTGTCCGCACCTCGTCCAGAAAGCCCTGCGCCAGCATGGCGTCGAAGCGCGCCTCGATGCGCTGGTGCAGTACGGCGCGGTCACGTGGGGCCAGGACCAGCTTGAGCGTGCGCACCGGCAACGGCGCCACGCCCGGCCGGCGCTGCCACTCCGTGATGGGGGTGCCGGTCAGGCGATAGACCTCCAGCGCCCGCTGGATCCGCTGCGGGTCGGTGGCATGGATGCGTGCGGCGGCCGCCGGATCAACCTTGGCCAGTTCCGCATGCAGTGCCGCCCAGCCGCGTTCGGCGGCTTCGGCGCTGAGCGCTTCGCGCGTCGCCGGATCGGCCTCCGGCATCGGCGACAGACCCTGCAGCAGCGCCCGGAAGTACAGGCCGGTGCCACCGGCCAGGATCGGTGTCCTGCCACGCGCCACGATGTCGGCCACGACCCGGCCGGCATCAGCGGCGAATTCGGCCGCCGAGTACGTCTGCCAGGGATCGCGCAGGTCCAGCAGATGGTGCAGTGCCTGCGCGCGCTCGGCCGCATCGGGCTTGGCCGAGCCGATATCCAGGTGGCGGTACACCAGCGCCGAATCGACGCTGACGATTTCGCCGTCCAGTTGCTGCGCCAGGGCAATCGCGGTGGCGGTCTTGCCACTGGCGGTCGGCCCCATCACCGCGATCGCCAGCGGGCGCCGGTCGATACCCATCAGTCTTCGTCCGGCCAACGGATCGTCGGCGTGGCGTCGGCGCGCGGCGTGGGCACCGCCTCGACCGCCTGCCAGACCTTCAACGCATCGACGGTGGCCGCCACGTCATGCACGCGAACGATGCGTGCACCGCGCTGCACCGCGATCAGATGCGCGGCCACCGAGGCCGCCACCCGCTCGGACGGCAGGTCGCGGCCAGTCAGCTCACCAAGGCTGCGCTTGCGCGACAGGCCGGCCAGCATCGGCACGCCCAGTTCCAGGAAGCGTTCCGAGCGCGCCAGCAGGGTCATGTTGTGGGCCGTGGTCTTGCCGAAGCCGAAACCGAGGTCAACCAGCAGGTTCTTCTTCGCGATGCCGGCCATTTCTGCAGCGAACAGGCGCTGCACCAGGAAACCGTGCACCTCGGCAACCACGTCGTCGTAGTGCGGATCGGCCTGCATGTGGCCGGGTTCGCCCTGCATGTGCATCAACACCACCGGCACGCCGGCTTCAGCGGCGGCGTCCAGCGCACCCTCCTGGCGCAGGCCATAGATGTCATTGATCATGCCCGCGCCGGCGGCCACGGCCGCACGCATCACCTCCGGCTTGAAGGTGTCGATGCTGATCGGAACCTGCGTACGGGCGGCCAGCTGCTCGATCACCGGAATCACCCGGCGCAGCTCTTCCTCGACCGATACCGGCGCGGCGCCCGGGCGGGTCGATTCGCCACCAATATCGAGCAGGTCCGCGCCCTCCTCGACCAGCTTCAGGCCATGGGCGACCGCCGACTCGGTGGTGTCGTGCGCGCCGCCATCGGAGAACGAGTCCGGGGTGACGTTGACGATGCCCATGACCCGGGCACGGTCGAGGCGCAGGATGCGGCCGGCGCAATCGAGCTGGGGCGAGGTATCGAACATGGGCAATCCTGCAGGGACAACGGCGGGTAGTTTAGTTCGGCAGGGCGGCGCCCTGCACCCGCAGAGGCCAGAGCTACAGCAACAGCAACTGCGGCATTCCGTGTGATGGCGGGGTGGGTCCGGTTGCGGGAGACGCCGTGAACCCGTCATTGGGGGCTTGGCCGCAGCATCCATGCCGCGGACACTCCCACAACCAGACCCACCCCGCCTTCGACAGATTTCTGCGATCTGTCGGAGCAGCTCTTGGGGTCAGATCCGTTTTCCGGAGGAAAACGGATCTGACCCCATTCTTGTACGTCGACATCTGACAGATGTGTCGACCAAGGTCGACATCTACCAACAGCAACAGGAATCTGTCGAAGGTGGGGCGGTGTCGGAGTGCGGGGTGTCAGCCGCATGGATGCGGCTGCCAAGCCCCCATGGACGGGTTTACGGCGTCCCCGCACTCCGACGCCGCCCCACCATCCCAAGGAATGCCCGCTTCTGCTGTTGCTGTTGAGGTTGCCGGCCAGCGGCCGGCACTACCGCAGGTGCAGGGCGCAGCCCTGCCGATACCCTTCAACGGCGGCGGCGCTTGCGGTCCACGTACAGGGTCTTGGCGATGCTCAGCACGATGCCGACCGCGATACCCACCACGCAGCCCAGCAGCAGGTTGTCGGCCCCCAGGCCCACACCCACGCCGACCACGGTTGCGATGACCATTTCGGCGGTGTGGGAAATCGGTTCGGGCTTCGGGGCTTGCTGGTTCATCGCGGGCGGTCAGGCAATTGGGGAGAACGTGCCATTCTCCCCCACTTTCCTGCGGCTGGCAGCCTCAGGGCTTCAGCAAACCCGGCCAACTGTCCTCATCTATCGTGCGCACGGGACCGATGACCCGATCTGCCTCGATGCTGTAAGCCACATAGCGATTGCGAGTGAGGAAAAAATAGACCAGTTCATCGTCCCACTTGATTGCCGCTTCAATGGACCTGGCGTGACTGCTCATGCCGCCCCAATGCCAGGCGATGGGCAGCGGATAGCCAGGATCCACGCGGTCTTCGCGCAGGTCGTAACGGAGGTAGTAGCCGTTGTCGAGCAGGAAAAAGGCCTTGTCACCCTTCCAGCGCACAGCCGTCTTGATGCGCTTCACATGGCGCTCCAGGCCTGGCCAGCTACCGTCATCCACAACCATCGGATAGCCCGGCAGTACCCGGTCCTGCATCTTGTCGTACTTCAGGTACGTGCCATCGCTGAGGAAAATCCAGGCATAGCGGTCATCGTGGCTGAAGGACGCTTTCAATCGATCACGGTACTTTGCGAGCCCCGGCCAGGTGTAGTCGGACACCTTCTGCGGATAGCCCTTGTCGATGCGGCGCGAGGGCACATCGAAGCGGGCATACATGCCGTTGTCGAAGAAGATGAAGGCACGCTCCGCCGACCAGTCCAAAGCACTGGCAATGCGTTGCTGCTGCTGGCGGACCGAGACTGGTGAATCGTGGTGGATCAAGGTGTAGTCATTGGTGCCAGCAACAGGTTCTGGATCAACCCAGTGGTAGTCCGCATAAGAAACGCGCGCCAGGTGGCGTCCATTGCGCCAGACCTGAACGTCGCCGTCGCCCGAGCCCGACCAACCCAACTCACCCGCACGCTCACCTGCACCCATCAGCTTGCGGACACCCGGTTCGCCCAGCAGCGAGGGTCCGTCCAGCAGCCACCCGGCCTGCAGTTCGATGCCCATATGGCGCAAGATCGTCGGCGCGATCGACGTCTGTGAAACATGACTGTAAAGCCCGCCGAAACTCGAGTCGATAGTGGCGAGCACAGTATGGAATTCGGTATTCAACGGCCGGTTGGCGGCAATGAAGATCTCCTTCTCCTGCCGCGTCTGGCCACCGTGGCCGTGACCGCTGCCCGGGGTCCGGCCATGGTCCGTGGTGACCAGGACAAGCCAGTCCTCGTCAGTACGATTACGCTGCTTGACTGCGGAGAGCAGCTGCCCCAACTGCCGATCGGCGACTCGCAATGCGTTGTCATACGAGGCACCAAAACCGTCGGCATGAGCCACATTGTCAGGATCACTGAGATGCACGAACACTAGATCCGCAGGGGTGCGGCGCAGGGTATCGATTGCCCTAACGACGGTCGCGGCATCGGACACATCGGAAACGTTCAGATCGTTGGCGGCCACATCGCGGATCAGATACTGGGTATTGATCGGCCCCCAGCTGGAAAGGCTGGCGATGTAGGCGTCCGGCCGCGCATCGCGCAGGCGCTTGAAAACGCTCGGGAACTGCGCGTCGGTCGCCCCCGATTCGTTGGAATGGACGCCGTGCTTGTTGGCCCATACGCCGGTCAGCGCAGTTACCCAGCCCGGGCCGCTGACCGTCGGCACTTCGCTGGACGTACCGACGATGCCGCCCGTGTAGGCCGTCGCAGTCGGCAGCTGGGTCAGGACGGGGAGCTGGAGCTCCCTCGCCCGCTGGTGCTGGACCCCATCGATACCTACCAGCAGGACTTTTGGAGCGGCGCTGGTTGCCCATGGCAACGCGGCCAGGGCAAGCAGGAACAGACATCGGAGAAGGGAAATCATGTGAACTCGGCGTGAAAACGGTCACCAGATACTCGACCACGCCGCGCGCCCGAGGAATCGGACGTTTACGACTTTCGCCAGCGATGAGGCGGTTCGCTGTGACCGCTATCGCCTAAGGAGACGGCGCAAACGCAACGAAGCCGGGTCGCCCCGGCCTCGTCTGGTGTCACGTGCAGCGGGCCGTCAGTGCGACTCGGCCGGACCTGCGATCGGCGGCAGCGGACGGGCATCGCCGCCCTTGTCGTTGCCACCATCCTTGTTCGACTTGTTCCAACCTGCCGGCGGCGGCGGATCGCGGCCTTCCATGATGGCGTCGATCTGCGGCGCATCGATGGTCTCGTACTGCAGCAGCAGCTGGGACATCGCGTGCAGCTTGTCCAGGTTGGCCGTCATCAGCTCGGTGGTGCGTGCGTAGGCTTCGTCGAGGATGTTGCGCACTTCCTCGTCAATGCGGCGCGCAGTGTCGTTGGACACGCTCTTGTGCTGGGTGACCGAACGGCCCAGGAACACCTCGTCGTCCTCTTCGCCATAGGCGATCGGGCCGAGCTGGTCGGACAGGCCCCACTTGGTGACCATGTTGCGGGCCATCTTGGTGGCGCGCTCGATGTCGTTGGAGGCACCCGTGGTGACCTTGTCGGCACCGAAGATCAGCTCCTCGGCCACGCGGCCACCGTACAGCGAGCACAGCTGCGACTTGATCGCCACGCGGTTCATCGAGTACTTGTCGCCTTCCGGCAGGTACATCGTCACGCCCAGCGCACGGCCGCGCGGAATGATGGTGACCTTGTAGACCGGGTCATGCTCGGGCACCAGGCGGCCGACGATGGCGTGACCGGCTTCGTGGTAGGCGGTGAGGGTCTTCTCCTCCTCGCTCATGGCCATCGAGCGGCGCTCGGCACCCATCAGGATCTTGTCGCGGGCACGGTCGAAGTGGTCCATGCGGACTTCCTTCTCGTTGCCACGCGCGGCGAACAGGGCGGCCTCGTTGCAGAGGTTGGCCAGATCCGCACCGGAGAAGCCCGGGGTACCGCGCGCGATCACCATCGGCTCGACGTCGTCGGCCAGCGGCAGCTTGCGCATGTGCACCTTCAGGATGTGCTCGCGGCCCTTCACGTCCGGCAGGCCGACCACGACCTGGCGGTCGAAACGGCCCGGACGCAGCAGCGCCGGATCCAGCACGTCCGGACGGTTGGTCGCGGCGATCACGATCACGCCCTCGCCACCTTCAAAACCGTCCATTTCGACCAGCAGCTGGTTCAGGGTCTGCTCGCGCTCGTCATGACCGCCGCCCAGGCCGGCGCCACGGTGGCGACCGACGGCGTCGATTTCGTCGATGAAGATGATGCAGGGGGCGTGCTTCTTGGCCTGCTCGAACATGTCGCGCACGCGGCTGGCGCCGACGCCGACGAACATTTCCACGAAGTCCGAACCGGAGATCGAGAAGAACGGCACCTTGGCTTCGCCGGCAATGGCCTTGGCCAGCAGCGTCTTGCCGGTACCCGGCGGGCCCACCATCAGCACGCCGCGCGGAATCTTGCCGCCCAGCTTGGTGAACTTGGAGGGATCGCGCAGGAAGTCGACCAGCTCGCCCACTTCTTCCTTGGCCTCGTCACAACCGGCGACGTCGGCAAAGGTGACCTTGATCTGGTCTTCGCCCTGCAGCTTGGCGCGCGACTTGCCGAAGGACATCGCGCCCTTGGCACCGCCGCCACCGCCCTGCATCTGGCGCATGATGAACAACCAGAAGCCGATGATCAGGATGACCGGCAGGAAATTCATCAGGATCGCGCCCAGGGAGATGCCGCTGGACGGCTCCTCCTGCACGATCTCCACGTTCTTGGTGCGCAGCACGTTGATCAGGTCACGATCGAACGGTGCGGTGATGGTGGACGACTGCCCACCCCGGGTGGTGTAGGTCAGCTGGCTGGTGCCGCCGCGCATGTCGCCGCCGAAGGCGACCTTCTGCACGTTGCCGCTGTCCACCTGGTCCAGGAACTGCGAGTACGAAGCACCCTGCGCCCCAGCCCCGGAGGTCTTGGGCGAGAAGCTCTGGAAGACCACCATCAGCACGACGGCGACGACCACCCATAGCAGGAGGTTCTTGGTCAAGTCGTTCATCCTCATTGGCTCCGGTGTTCCTCTCAGTGCTGGCGTTGCGTTGGGGTCGAACTTGCGTACATTGCGAGCTTACTTCATGTGGGCGCGTTTTCCCTGACCCAAGGCATACACCTCGGGAGAGCGCTTGCGCGAGGCTTCCGGCTTGCGGATGGAGACCTTGTCGTACCGGCGGCGCATGTCGCGCACGTAGTCGTCAAAGCCCTCGCCCTGGAACAGCTTGATCAGGAATGCCCCACCGGTCTTCAGGTGGTTGTCGGCAAAATCCAGGGCCAGCTCCGCCAGGTGCATCATCCGCGGCTGGTCGACCGCGCCTACACCACTCTTATTGGGGGCCATGTCCGACAGCACAAGGTCTACCGGCTGATCCCCGAGCATGGCTTCAAACTGCGATAGGACGGCTTCTTCCCTGAAGTCACCATGAAGGAACTCCACGCCGGCCAGTGGCGGCATGTCCAGGATGTCCAGGGCCAGCACACGGCCGGTGTCGCCAATCTGTCTCCGAACCTGCTGAGACCAGCCACCCGGCGCCGCGCCGAGGTCGACCACCACCATGTGCGGCTTCAGCAACCGGTCACGTTCGAGCAGCTCCTCGAGCTTGTAGGCGGCGCGCGAGCGCATGCCTTCGGCCTGCGCCTTCTTCACGAAGGGGTCGGAGAAGTGTTCCTTGAGCCAGCGCTGGCTGCTTTTGCTGCGGGTAGCCATTGAAAATAGGGGCTGATGGGGTCCTCATGATACCCTGATCGCCCCATTCAACCGTGTTTTCCTGCATGTCCATCGCCCTGACCGCCTCCCAGACCCGTTTCCTGCGCGGCCAAGCCCACGACCTGAAGGCCCTGCTGCAGACCGGCGGCAAGGGCGTGACCCCGGCCTTCATCGCTGAGCTGAACGAAGTGCTGGAGCGCCACGAACTGGTCAAGGTGAAGGTCGCTGCCGAGGATCGCGACGCCCGTGACGTGATGATCGGCGAGATCGTCGAAGCCACCGAGAGCGCGCTGGTGCAGCGCATCGGCCACGTCGCCGTGCTGTACCGCCCGAGCAAGGAACAGCGCCAGATCGTGCTGCCGCGCGGCTGATCGCCCTGACGCCATGCAGCTGAACCACGAACCACCGGACTACGCCTACAGCCTGCGCGCCGCCGATGGCCGCTCGGCCAAGGTCAACGACCAGGTGCTGGGCAGCAGCTTTTTCCTGACCCCGGACCAGCTGGTCACGCACTGGCCGGTGGCGGCTGCCGCTGCGCTGCAGTTGTCGGACCTGGAACCCATCCTGGCGCTGAATCCGGCGCTGATCGTGCTCGGCACCGGTGACCGCCAGGTGTTTCCGCCGGCGGTAGTGATGGCCGCCTGCCTGTCGCGCGGCATCGGCCTGGAAGTGATGAACAATCCGGCCGCCGCACGCACCTTCAATATCCTGGCCGGCGAAGGCCGCAAGGTCGCGGCCGCCTTCATCCTGGAAGGTTGAGTTCGGGTCGCCGGGCGCGTCCCGGCGCTAGCCGCCCGAAGGTGTGCAGCGGAAGGCCGAAAACTGTTGCAGCCGTCCGATCAGGCTGCCGCCCTGCCCCCAGCGGATATCCATGACCTTCCAGTCCGGGCCCTGCCGCTGCAGCAGGACCCGGTCGGTCCAGTGATAGTCACCCACCGCCATGTCGACGCGGATCCAGGTGGCGTCACCGCTCGATCCGGGCGTTCCCACCGTTATCGTCTCCGGCCGGTCCGGCGCCAGCAGATAAGGGCTCTGGTCGAGCATATGCGGCTTCTCGTCGTGCGCAGCCAGCGCAGCGCAGGCCCGCTCGTAAGCGCGCTGCGCATCGACGGCTGAGCGCAGGGCATCGCCCAGCAGCGAAGGAATGGCCGTTTCGTTCGACGCCGGTGCCTGGACTGCGGCGTAAAGGCGGGGGACCACGTCACGCGGATCGCTGGCCGCGGTGGCCAGCGGCGCGACGATGAGCAGCACGAGAGTGGAAGCAAGGCGGAACATGGGGGCACCGGGACGGATGGGTCGGCTCTAGAATGCCGGGTATTCCCTACGCCGTGAAGGTGGGCCCGCAACACACACGTTCGCAAATGGCCGCATCTCTGCGGTACCCGGGTCGAGCATGGCTCGACGCTACAGGTCAGCAACGCCGGGCAAGGCCCGGCGCTGCCTGATCCAACGGCGTCAACGGGCCGGCAGGTACTGCTGCGGGTCGACCGGCTTGCCGTTGTAGCGAATCTCGAAGTGGACCATGTCGCGGTTCGCACCGGTGCGGCCCATCTCGGCGATCTGCTCGCCGGCCTTCACGCTCTGCCCTTCATTCACCAGGCGCTTGCGGTTGTGGCCATAGGCCGACAGCCACTGGTCGCTGTGCTTGATGATGATCAGCTCGCCGTAGCCGACCAGGCCGGCACCGGAGTACACCACCACGCCGTTGGCAGTGGCCTTGACGGCCTGGCCGCTGGTACCGGCGATGTCCACGCCCTGCTTGGTCGCATCACCTGCAACATAGCGGCCGACGATCGCGCCATCGGCCGGCCAGCGCCAGGCGATGTTGCTCTTCACCGGGCCAACCGGCGCCGGGGCTGGCGCGGTGCTGCCGGCGCTGCTGCCACCCGAGCGCGGCGGGGTGACCACCGTGGTCGGCGCGCGGCCGCCGCTGGCACCAGCCGGATACAGCCGGATCACCTGGCCCGGATGGATGGTCGAAGGGTTGTCCAGGCTGTTCCAGGCGATCAGGTCGGCCGGCGTGATGTCATGGATGCGGGCCAGCGCGTAGATGGTGTCACCCTTGCGCACCACCACGGTCTGCCCGGGCTTGGGCACCGAAGTCTTCGGCGTGGTGACGCCACCACCGGCGCTGCCGCCGCCGGGGCGGACCACGGTGGCGGTGCCGCAGGCGGCCAGGGTGGAAACCAGCAACGCCAGCGCGCCGATGCGCACTCCCTTGCTCAGACGATCAGGACTCATGCGAACTTCGACCTCCATACAAGCCAGGCGATCAGCACCACCACCAGCGCGGTGGCGATCCAGCCCAGCGGTTCAATCCAGCGACGCAATGCCGCTTCGGCACGCGCACCACCGATACGGATGACCGCAGCCAGCACGAACACGCGCTTGCCACGACCGATCAGCATGCTCAACAGGTACTGCGGCATCGGTACACCGACGATACCCGATGCCCACGTGAAGACCTTCATCGGGATGGGCATGAAGCCGCCCAGCACCAGGAAGGTGAACACCGCCCACGGCGACTCGACCATCTTCGCCTGCACGGTGGTGATGCCCTGCTCGATCGCCGGCAGCATGCCCAGCGCTTCGAACAGCGGCTTGATCGCCTCGAAGGCGTAGTGACCCAGCGCGTAGCCGACCAGCGCACCGACCATCGAGCCGGCCAGGCTGAGGGTGGCAAACCACCAGCCTCGCTTGGGCTGGGCCACGCACATCGGTGCCAGCATCACCTCCGGCATCACCGGGAAGATGATCGCCTCGAAGAAGCTCAACACCGTCAGGTAGGTCGGCGCGCGTTCGTGCGCCGCCCACTTCATCGCCCGCTCGTACAGCGGCCCGAAAATCTTCATGCAACCCTGCTCCGTGGATTAGTCGAGCATGCCAGACAGCAGCGGCACGAACGTGACCGGCGCCAGCACGCGTTGTTCGATGCTGCCATCGGGCTTGCGGTCCAGCTGCACCAGCGACTGCCCGCCCGGGCCACCGACCGGTGCCACCAGGCGCCCGCCTTCGGCCAGCTGCCCGACCAGTTCATCGACCAGTGCCGGCGCCGCGGCGGTGACCACGATGGCATCGAACGGGCCGTGCTCGGCCCAGCCGGCGCGGCCGTCGTCATGCTTGGTGCGGATGTTCATGCCCAGTGCGCGGAAGCGCTTGCGTGCCTGCCGCAGCAGGTCGCCGATGCGCTCCACGGTGTAGACCTCCAGGCCCAGTGCGCCGAGGATGGCGGCCTGGTAGCCGGACCCGGTGCCGACTTCCAGCACGCGCTTCGGCGCGACCTGGAGGACCGCCTCGGTCATCCGCGCGACCACCCAGGGCTGCGAGATGGTCTGGCCATGGCCGATCGGCAGCGCGGTGTCCTCATAGGCACGCGAGGCCAGCGCTTCATCGATGAACAGATGGCGCGGCACCACCCGGATCGCGTTCAAGGTGGATTCGTCGACGATGCCGACTTCACGCAGGCGGTCGACCAGACGATCACGCACGCGTTGCGAGGTCATGCCGATACCGACGGCTTCCGGCTGCAATCGCAGGCGTGGACTCATGCCGGCTGGTCCAGCGCGGCGCTGAGGCCGCCCACCCAGCTGGCGACCTTCTCCAGCGCCTGGTAGCGGGTGAGGTCGACCTGGATCGGGGTGATCGAGATGTGGCCGGTGCGCACCGCGTGGAAATCGGTACCGGGACCGGAGTCCTGCTCACGGCCGGCCGGGCCGATCCAGTACACCTCGTTGCCGCGCGGATCCTTCTGCGCGATGCAGCCCTCGGCACGATGGCGGTTGCCGAGGCGGGTGACCTCGAAGCCCTTCACCTCGCCCCACGGCAGGTCCGGCACGTTGACGTTGAGGATGGTGTCGGCCGGCAGCGGATCGGCCTTGAGCCGGGCGACGATCTCCACCGCGGCACGCGCGGCGGTCTCGAAGTGCTTCGGATCGTGGTTGCGGCTGACCAGCGAGACCGCCACGGCCGGCAGGCCGAGGAAGCGACCTTCCATCGCCGCCGAGACGGTGCCGGAATAGATCACGTCGTCGCCGAGATTGGCAGCGTTGTTGATGCCGGACACGACAATGTCAGGCTCGAATTCAAGCAGGCCGGTCAGCGCCAGGTGCACGCAGTCGGTGGGTGTACCGGCCACCGAGACGGTGTAATGGTCGATGCGCTTGAGCCGGATCGGCAGGTCCAGGGTCAGCGAGTTGCTGGCGCCGGAGCGATCGCGGTCGGGCGCAACCACCGTGACTTCGTGACCGGCCTCGCGCAGGACCGAGGCAAGCATCCGGATGCCTGCGGCGTCGACACCATCGTCATTGCTGACCAGGATTCGCATCTTCGATTTAACCGCTTGATTTTCCAAGAATTCGATTCCATCACCGTGCAGTGTGGGCGGGACCGTCGCGCTCCCCTGCGGAAGCGGTCGACCCTGCAAGGGCATCGTCTATTGTGCCGCATGCGAGCCGCCGGTCCTACCCTGTCGGCGGTCACGGCCGACATCGAACCGTCATAGGCAGACCTGCGCCGGCGGTTTACCCTGTGCGCATGTCGCACCCTGAAGACGAAGATCCGGCCGCATTGTTCCGTGCGGCCATCGGCGAAGTGACGCCGCTGCGCAAGGATGCCGAGCCGGCACCTGCCGCGCCCCGGCCGAAACCGCGTGCACGCATGGCCGAACGTGACGAGGCTGAAGCGGCCGGCGAGTTCGCCCGGCTGCTGCGCGACAGTACGCCACTGGAAGCCGGCGACGTGGCCAGCTATCGCCGCGACAACCTGCCACCACGCCTGTTCCAGCGCCTCAAGCGCGGCCAGTACTCGGTGCAGGACGAACTGGATCTGCACGGCGCCACCGCCGCGCAGGCCGAAGCCCTGCTGCGCCAGTTCCTGCTGGAAGCGCATGCACACGAGTACGGCTGCGTGCGCATCATCCACGGCAAGGGCCTGCAGTCCGATGGCGGTGCGCCGGTGCTGAAGAACCTGGTCGATCGCCTGCTGCGGCTGCGCAACGACGTGCTGGCATTCCATTCGGCACCGACCGGGCAAGGTGGCACCGGCGCGGTACTGGTGCTTCTGGCACGGCGTTGAAAAAGGGGACGGAGGGAATTAAGTCGTTTGTGCCACAAACGACTTAATTCCCTCCGTCCCCTTTTCCGTCAGGCCTGCGAGGCGTCCTCGACCGGGCCGAGTTCGTGCAGCACGGCGGTGGCGTAGCAGCCTGGCGGCAGCGCGAACGACAGTTCCAGAACGTCGTCGGCCAGCCACTGGTGCTGCAGCAGCGCCGGGCGCAGGCGCAACGCGCGGCGCTCCTGCTTCAGCCGCGCGTCTTCCAGGCCGGCCCGCAGTGCCTTCGACTCGTCGTCGTCCAGCGCGGCCAGCTCCAGCTCACGTGCCGTGTCGGTGCTGCGCAGCTCGCCTTCGCCCCACAGCGGCGCGCTGGGATGGATGTCGAAACGCGCCAGCCGCTCGGCCAGCACATCGGTGTACGGCTCGGGGCCGAACACGCTGCGACTGCCATCGAGCATCCAGACTTCGCCATCGAGCGGCTGGTCCCAGTTGCCCTGCTCCACGCGCGCGGCCAGCACGCGGTTGAACAGCGCCGAACGGGCTGCAGAGAGCAGCAGCGAACGCTGGTCCTTGCGCATGCGACGGCCACCGAACATCGCCAGTGCGGCCGGTACGTTGCCACCGTCGCGACCGAAACGCTGTTCACCAAACCAGTTCGGCAGGCCGCGCGCGGCAATCTGCTGCAGGCGCTCGCTGATCGCGGCGGCATCCCCCTGCACCTCGCGCAGCACCAGCTTGAAGCGGTTGCCGGCCAGTGCGCCGCGCTGCAGCTTGCGGTTGTGCCAGGTCGCTTCGAGCACCTCGATCTCGTCACTGGCCAACCCGGCCAGGTCCGGCGCGATGCGCTTTGGCAGGTGCACGCTGAAACGCTGGGTGGTGACCGCGTGGCGATCCTTCATGCCGGCGTAGCTCACCGCCATTTCCGGCAGGCCCGCCCACGTGGCCAGCAGCTTGGCCACATGCACGGTGTTGGCGCCACGCTTGCGGATGTGCAGGAGCAGGTGCTCGCCTTCACCGGTGGCCTCGAACGCCGGCAGTTCATCCACCTGGAAATCGTCCGGCGTGGTGCGGATACGCGCCGTCAACAACGGCGCACCAAACGCCAACGGCAGCGGAATCATGCCACCACCAGCAACACGACCGCCTGCGCGGCGATGCCTTCACCGCGGCCGGTGAAGCCCAGCTTCTCCGAGGTGGTGGCCTTGACGCTGACCGCGTCCAGCGGCAACTGCAGCAGCCCGCCGATGCGCTCGCGCATGGCCAGCGCATGCGGGCCGACCTTTGGCCGCTCGCAGATCACGGTGATGTCGGTGTTGCCGACGCGCCAGCCGCGCTCACGCAGCAGACTGTCACAGTGGCGCACGAAATCACTGCTGTCGGCGCCCTTCCAGCGGTCGTCACTGGGCGGGAAATGCTGGCCGATGTCACCCAGCGCCAGCGCGCCGAGCATGGCATCGCACAGGGCATGCAGGATCACGTCGCCGTCGCTGTGTGCGAGCACGCCGCAGCTGTGCGGCACGTTCACTCCGCCAAGCATGATGTGGTCGCCTTCACCGAAGGCATGGACGTCGTAGCCCTGGCCGATGCGGACGGGCGGGAACGGTGCGGTGCTCATGGATGCAACCCTTGCTACAGGGCCGCGCGGGCAATCAACCGGCGCGGCGGGAAAGTACGAATTCGAACCGGTCCAGATCGGCCGGGGTGGTGACCTTGAAGTTGTCCTCGCTGCCCTCGACCAGCAGCGGGCGCTGGCCCTGGCGCTCCATGGCCATGGCCTCATCGGTGACTTCAATACCAGCAGCGGCGGCTTCGGACAGCGCGCGGCTGAGCTGATGACGGCGGAACAGCTGCGGTGTCAGTGCACGCCACAGGCGCTCGCGCGGCTCGGTGCCGTCGATGCCACCATCGTCTCCGGCACGCTTGAGGGTGTCGCGCACCGGTGCGGCCAGGATCGCCCCGACCGGATCGGCACGGCCGACTTCAAGCAGGCGACTGAGATCGACCAGGGACAGGTTCGGCCGGGCGGCATCGTGGACCAGCACGAATTCATCGGCGCGCACCGAGTCCGGCAGCGCCTGCAGCCCAGCGAGCACCGAAGCGGCACGGGTCGCGCCGCCGATGCAGGTCAGTACCGGTTTGCCGGCCCACTCATTCCAACCCGGCCAGTCGGCATCGTCCTGGCCGATCACTACCATCGCCCCGGCCACGGCCGGATGCGCCAGCAGCGCGTCCAGGGTGTGGGCGAGCAGGATCTGCCCGCCCGCCTGCAGGTACTGCTTGGGCAGCGGCGCGCCGAAGCGGGCGCCACGGCCCGCGGCCGGAACCACCACCCAGATCGCCGCGCTCATGGCACGTCCGCCGGGTGTTCGCCAGCCTGGGCGTTGACGCCTGCCGCGGGCTGCGCCGGGCGGACCGGCGCATCCTCGACCACGCGGTAGAACTTCTCGCCGGGCTTGATCATGCCCAGCTCGCTGCGCGCGCGCTCCTCGATGGCGGACTGGCCTTCCTTGAGGTCCTTCACTTCGGCAGCCAGCGCGTCGTTGCGCTGCTGCAGACCCTCATTGTCCCGCTCCTGGTTGGCGACCTGGGCTTCGAGCATCATCACTTCGCCCGAATTGCCCGGACCGAACCAGAAGCGGTACTGCAGCCAGCCCAGCAACAGGGCCAGCACCAGCAGCATCCAGCGCCAGTCGCGCATCGGCTCAGCGCTTCAGCGAAACGAACGCGTCACGACCGGCGTAACGCGCGCCGGCACCGAGGGCTTCCTCGATGCGCAGCAGCTGGTTGTACTTGGCCACGCGATCGCTGCGGCACAGCGAGCCGGTCTTGATCTGGGTGGCGGTGGTGGCCACCGCGATGTCGGCGATGGTGGTGTCTTCGGTTTCGCCCGAACGGTGCGAGACCACGGCAGCGTAGCCAGCGCGATCGGCCATGGCGATCGCTTCCAGGGTTTCGCTGAGGGTGCCGATCTGGTTGACCTTGATCAGGATCGCGTTGGCGGTGCCCGAGTCGATGCCTTCCTGGAAGATCTTCGGGTTGGTCACGAACAGGTCGTCGCCGACCAGCTGCACCTTCTTGCCGATGCGGTCGGTCAGCAGCTTCCAGCCAGCCCAGTCGTTCTCGGCCAGGCCATCTTCAATCGTGATGATCGGGTACTGCGCGGCCCAGTCGGCGAGGAAGTCGACGAACTGCTCGGAGGTCAGGCGCTTGTTCTCGCCGACCAGGTTGTACTTGCCGTTCTCGAAGAATTCGCTGGAGGCCACGTCCAGGCCCAGCAGCACGTCTTCACCGGCGGTGTAGCCGGCCTTGCCGATCGCTTCGAGGATGGTGTCGAGTGCTTCGACGTTGCTGCGGAAGTCCGGCGCGAAGCCACCTTCGTCGCCCACCGCCGTGCTCAGGCCGTGGCCCTTCAGCACCGACTTCAGCGAATGGAAGATTTCGGTACCGGCGCGCAGCGCTTCGGAGAACGAGGTGAAGCCCACCGGCAGCACCATGAACTCCTGGAAGTCGACGTTGTTGTCGGCATGCGCGCCGCCGTTGATGATGTTCATCATCGGCACCGGCAGCGACGGGGTCACGCCGGTCTTGGCAGCCAGGTACTGCCACAGCGCCTGCTTGTTCGATGCAGCGGCGGCGTGCGCGGCGGCCATCGAAACACCCAGCAGCGCGTTGGCGCCCAGGCGGCCCTTGTTCTCGGTGCCGTCGAGGTCGATCAGGCGACGGTCGAGGCCAGCCTGGTCAGTGGCTTCGAAGCCCTTCAGCGCATTGGCGATGGTGGTGTTGACGTTGTCGACAGCCTTGCGCACGCCCTTGCCCAGGTAACGGGTCTTGTCGCCGTCACGCAGCTCGACCGCTTCCTTGGTGCCGGTCGAGGCGCCGGAGGGAACCGCGGCACGACCGAACGAACCGTCCTCCAGGATGACTTCGGCTTCCAGCGTGGGGTTGCCACGGCTGTCGAGGATTTCACGGGCGTGGATGCTGCGGATCGTACTCATGGTCGGGCCGGTTACCTGTATGGAGAGGGGGCGACAAAACGAATGCCGCGTGATTATCCCCGGCTGCCCGCCACTTGCCAAATGGCCTGGGCGGCATCAGCCCCAGCTGGACCCGATCACGATCAGGACCAGCGACACCAGCAGCGTCAGCAATGCGCCTGCAATGGTGGCGCAGACCGCTCCCCGCCTGCGCCGCCAGGCCAGCACGATCGCCACCAGGCTGCCGAAGAACGACAGACCCAGCATGGCCAGAGCAGCCAGAATCCAGTACTGCATGGCCCGCATGCCGTGGTTGCCGTCACCCGGTGAGCCGAAGCTGGCCGCAAAGGCCATCACACCCAGCAGCAGGGACGTCCAGGCGAGCACGGACAGCCCCAGCGCGATCAGGCCCCAGGGCCAGCCGCGCGCTGACGTGCTCGTATTCATCAAAGCAATCCGTAGAACAGGGCGCCCAGCCACAGCGAAAGCAGGATGATCGCCAGGCCAGCCGCTACCTTGCCGCGATTCAGCCGCCACGCAAGTACAGCGGCAGCGACGCAGCCCACGGCACCGAGCAGCTCCGCGACCAGCAGCGCAATGAAGTACGCGCGCAGATCGAGCGCGCTGCTGCCATCCCCCGGGGGGCGCACCGACGCGGCACCGATCAGCACCAGGCCGAACATGCCCACGGTGAACAGCACGGCCAGGCCCAGTGCGATCAGGCCCCACGGCCACTGTTTCCAGTGCCGGCGGTGACGCTGGGCATCCAGCGCCACCCACGGGTCACGACTCACGCGAAGCGCGAGAAGCCGTGCTTCTTGGTCACCGCGTCGAGCTCCATCAGGGTCTCGAGCAGTGCTTCCATCTGGTCCAGCGGCCACGCATTGGGGCCATCGGACAGGGCCTTGGACGGGTCCGGATGGGTCTCGGCGAACAGGCCGGAGATGCCCACCGCCACGGCGGCACGGGCCAGCACCGGCACGTGCTCACGCTGGCCACCGGAACTGGTGCCCTGCCCGCCCGGCAGCTGCACCGAATGGGTGGCGTCGAACACCACCGGGCAACCGGTATCGCGCATCACCGCCAGCGAACGCATGTCGCTGACCAGGTTGTTGTAGCCGAAGCTGGCACCGCGCTCGCAGACCATGATCTGCTCGTTGCCGGTGGCCTTGGCCTTCTCCACGACCGGCTTCATGTCCCACGGCGCCAGGAACTGGCCCTTCTTGATGTTGACCGGCTTGCCGGCCGAGCACACCTTGCGGATGAAGTCGGTCTGGCGGACCAGGAACGCCGGGGTCTGCAGCACGTCCACCACCGAAGCCACTTCGTCCATCGGGGTGTATTCGTGGACGTCGGTCAGCACCGGCACGCCGATCTGCTTCTTGACCTCGGCCAGGACCTTCAGGCCCTCTTCCATGCCCGGGCCGCGGAACGCAGTGCCCGAGGTGCGGTTGGCCTTGTCGAAGCTGGACTTGAAGATGAAGTTGACGCCGAGCTTGTCGGTGACTTCCTTCAGCTTGCCGGCGGTATCGAGCTGCAGCTGCATCGACTCGATCACGCAGGGGCCGGCGATCAGGAACAGGGGCTGGTCCAGCCCGACCTCGAATCCACACAGTTTCATGGCGTTTCCTTGTTGTCCGCGGCACCGGCCGGGCCGGTGCGCTGGGGGTTGAAGCGTGCAAGATGGGGGCCGGCGGCCCCCATCACAAGTCAGGCGCGGGCTTCCTGCAGCAGCTTGCCGCCGGCCTTGCGCTCGCGCGCGGCACGGATGAAACCGATGAACAGCGGGTGGCCATCACGCGGCGTGGACAGGAATTCCGGATGCGCCTGGCAGGCCAGGAACCACGGATGCGCATCGCGCGGCAACTCGACCACTTCCACCAGGGTGTCGTCCATCGACTTGCCGGCGATCACCAGGCCCGCATCTTCCAGCTGGGTGCGGTAGCGGTTGTTGAACTCATAACGGTGGCGGTGGCGCTCGGCGACCACGTCCTTGCCGTACAGCTCACGGGCCAGCGTGCCCGGCTTCAGGCGCTGCTCCTGCAGGCCCAGGCGCATGGTGCCACCCAGGTCGCTCTTGTCGTCACGCTTCTCGACATCGCCGGTGGCAGTGCGCCACTCGGTGATCAGGCCGATCACCGGGTTCGGCGACTGGCGGTCGTTCTCGGTGCTGTTGGCGCCTTCCAGGCCGACCACGTTGCGGGCGTAATCAACGACGGCCGCCTGCATGCCGTAGCAGATGCCGAAGTACGGCACGTGCTGCTCGCGGGCGAACTTCGAGGTCTGCACCTTGCCTTCGAAACCACGGTCACCGAAGCCACCCGGCACCAGGATGCCGTCGACATCGGCCAGTGCGGCCATGTCGGTGCCTTCCAGGTCCTGTGCTTCCAGCCACTTCAGGTTGACCTTGGTGCGCTGGCGCAGGCCGCCGTGCTTCAGTGCTTCGCCGACCGACTTGTAGGCGTCCTGGTGGTCGACGTACTTGCCGACCACGGCGATGGTCACTTCGTCCAGCGGGTGCAGGGTCGCATCGACCGCGTCTTCCCACATCGACAGATCGACCGGGCCGGCCTTGTCGGCCAGCTTCAGCTGGTTGACCACGATCTCGTCCAGGCCCTGCGCGTGCAGGCCCGACGGAATGCGGTACAGCACGTCGACGTCCGGCACGCTGATCACCGCGCGCTCGGAAACGTTGGTGAACTGGGCGATCTTGCGGCGCTCCGAATCCGGCACCGCCTGCTCGGAACGGCACAGCAGCACGTCCGGCTGGATGCCGATCGAACGCAGTTCCTTCACCGAGTGCTGGGTCGGCTTGGTCTTCAGCTCGCCGGCGGCGCCGATGTACGGCACCAGGGTGAGGTGCATGAACAATGCCTTCTCCGGGCCACGCTCGGTGCGCACCTGGCGGATCGCCTCCAGGAACGGCAGCGACTCGATGTCGCCGACAGTACCGCCGATCTCGACCAGTGCCACGTCGTAGCCTTCGGTGGCTTCGTCGATGCAGCGGCGGATCTCGTCGGTGATGTGCGGGATGACCTGCACGGTCGCACCCAGGTAGTCGCCGCGGCGCTCCTTGCGGATCACGTTCTCGTAGATGCGGCCGGTGGTGACCGAGTTCTTGCGGCTCAGGCGGGTGCGCACGAAGCGCTCGTAGTGGCCCAGGTCGAGGTCGGTCTCGGCGCCGTCGTCGGTGACATAGACCTCACCGTGCTGGAACGGGCTCATGGTGCCCGGGTCGACGTTGATGTACGGGTCGAGCTTCATCATCGTGACCTTCAGGCCACGGGCTTCGAGAATGGCGGCCAGCGACGCGGCGGCAATGCCTTTGCCGAGCGAGGACACCACGCCGCCGGTTACGAAAATCAAGGGAGTCATGGCTGCAAGCATCCTGTCTGGAAATGGAAAACGGCAGCACCACGCGCACCCGGAGGGCGGGCATGGTGCTCGGAGGGGGTTTTCCGGTTCGCTGGGACAGCGAGGGAGGTGCGGGTCCGTGCGGCGGCACGCGCCGGACGGGGACCATCGTGCGAGGTCGGGGTGGCCGTGCCGGTCAAATCGACCGTCACCTGCGACCCGCCATGCTGGAAGCCACGCTTGGCCGCTCCAGCCCATTCGCAAATGGTGGACACGCACTTACTCCCGGAAAGCCATAGTTTACAGATTGATGGCCGCCAACCCAAGGGGCTTGTGCGGCCGATCCAACAAAAAACGCCCCGCTGGGCGGGGCGTTCCGGTGCGCAGCCCTTGTCGCAAGGGCGCTTGGCAGGTTGCGGGATCAGCGCTTCTTCCGCGCCTCTTCCTCTTCTTCCTTCTGCGGGGCCGGCTGGCCCTGCGCCTTCATTTCGGCATTGGCCTGGGCCCGACGCTTGGCCTTGGCATCGGCCTCGGCCTGCGCCTTGTCGGCCTGGTCACCCTGCTGCGGGGCCGGCTGGCCAGCGTTCTGCGCCACCACCAGCGGCACTGCAACAGCGGCAGCGGCCAGGATTGCAATGGTCAGCAACTTCTTCATGAGGTCCTCCTCGCGGTATGGCTTGGACGTTTCGACCCAACGGGGGTCGCCGGCGTTCAGATTCCAGCGGCTGCCATTTTACCCCCTCCCCGGCGCCAAGGCTGAACCGCAGGCGTGCAAAATCGCCGTCCAGACCGCACACTTGCGCGTCGCTCCGCGCTTTAGAAGATAGATGAACGCCCGCTATAACGCCGCCGATATTGAAGTCCTGTCCGGCCTTGACCCGGTCAAGCGCCGTCCCGGCATGTACACCGACACCGCGCGCCCGAACCACCTGGCGCAGGAAGTGATCGACAACTCGGTGGACGAGGCCCTCGCCGGCCATGCCCGCTCGATCGAGATCATCCTGTACAAGGACGGCAGCGTGGAGGTCAGCGATGACGGCCGCGGCATGCCGGTGGACATCCATCCGGAAGAGAAGATCCCGGGCGTCGAACTGATCCTCACCCGCCTGCATGCGGGCGGCAAGTTCAGCAACAACAACTACACCTTCTCCGGTGGCCTGCACGGCGTCGGCGTCAGCGTGGTCAACGCGCTGTCGACCCTGGTGGAGGTGCACATCAAGCGCGAAGGTGCCGAACACCGCATCACCTTCCGCAATGGCGACCGCGCCACGCCGCTGGAAGTGGTCGGCACCGTCGGCAAGAAGAACACCGGTACCCGCGTGCGCTTCTGGCCGGACCCGAAGTACTTCGATACGCCGAAGTTCGCGGTGCGCGCGTTGAAGCACCTGCTGCGCGCCAAGGCCGTGCTGTGCCCGGGCCTGACCGTCAAGCTGACCGACGAAGCCACCGGTGAAGTCGATACCTGGTACTACGAAGACGGCCTGCGCGATTACCTGAAGCTGGAACTGGGCGAGCGCGAATCGCTGCCGGCCGACCTGTTCGTCGGCAACCTGAAGAAGGACACCGAGGTGGTGGACTGGGCCGTGGCCTGGCTGCCGGAAGGTGAGCTGGTCCAGGAAAGCTACGTCAACCTGATTCCGACCGCCCAGCATGGCACCCACGTCAACGGCCTGCGTACCGGCCTGACCGAGGCGCTGCGCGAGTTCTGCGACTTCCGCAACCTGCTGCCGCGCGGCGTCAAGCTGGCCCCGGAAGACGTGTGGGACCGCGTGTCGTTCGTGCTGTCGCTGAAGATGACCGACCCGCAGTTCAGCGGCCAGACCAAGGAACGCCTGTCCTCGCGCCAGGCCGCCGGCTTCGTTGAAGGCGCCGCGCACGATGCCTTCAGCCTGCTGCTGAACCAGAACGTGGAACTGGGCGAGAAGATTGCGCAGATCGCCATCGAGCGCGCCAGTGCGCGCCTGAAGACCGAGAAGCTGGTCGTCCGCAAGAAGGTCACGCAAGGCCCGGCCCTGCCCGGCAAGCTGGCCGACTGCATCAGCCAGGACCTGTCGCGCACCGAGCTGTTCCTGGTGGAAGGTGACTCGGCAGGCGGCAGCGCCAAGCAGGCGCGCGACAAGGATTTCCAGGCGATCCTGCCGCTGCGCGGCAAGATCCTCAACACCTGGGAAGTCTCGTCCAACAGCGTGCTGGCTTCGGAAGAAGTGCATAACCTGGCCGTGGCCATCGGCTGCGACCCCGGCAAGGACGACATCGCCGGCCTGCGTTACGGCAAGGTCATCATCCTGGCCGACGCGGACTCCGACGGTCTGCATATCGCGACCCTGCTGACCGCGCTGTTCCTGAAGCACTTCCCGGCGCTGGTCGATGCCGGCCATGTGTTCGTGGCGATGCCGCCGCTGTTCCGCATCGACGTGGGCAAGCAGGTGTTCTACGCCCTGGACGAGGAAGAGAAACGCACGATGCTGGACAAGATCGAGCGCGAGAAGATCAAGGGCGCAATCAACGTGACCCGCTTCAAGGGCCTGGGCGAGATGAATCCGCCGCAGCTGCGTGAATCCACCATCCACCCGGATACGCGCCGCCTGGTGCAGCTGACCGTGGACGATGGCGAGCAGACCCGTTCGCTGATGGACATGCTGCTGGCCAAGAAGCGCGCGTCCGACCGCAAGGGCTGGCTGGAGTCGAAGGGCGACCTGGCTTCACTGGAGGTCTGATCCCGGCGCAGGGTCGGATCCGTTTCCTGACAGGAAACGGCTCTGACCCGGTTGCCCGGTAGTGCCGGCCGCTGGCCGGCAGATCTGCATGAATCAACTGGATATCTAGGTTGCCGGCCAGCGGCCGGCACTACCGGTCCATGCGGCCCAGGGCATTACACCCCCATCGGCAAACCCGGCGGCGCCATAATGCGCGTCCATCCGCGTGGACCACCGTATTGGCCAGCCACTCGCTGCTGTTCCCCGGCCTGCCGCTGCACAGTGCACGGCTGGTCCTGAGCCCGATCCGCCGTGACGACGCCGCCGCGCTGTTCACGCTGCAGTCCAACCCGGATGTGATGCGCTGGTGGAACCATCCGGCCTGGACGCGACAGGCCGAAGCGCGCGAGCAGATCGACGATGACCTCGCCGCCCATGCCATCGGCACCCAGCTGAAGCTGGCCGTGCGCGAATCGCTGGAAGGTCCGCTGCTCGGCATCTGCGTGGTATTCGCGGTGGACCGCGATGCGGCGCGCGCCGAGATCGGCTACCTGCTGGCCCCCGATCGCCAGGGCCAGGGCTATATGCACGAGGCCCTGCAGCAGGTACTGGCCTATCTGTTCCGTACCCTGCACCTGCATCGCGTGGAAGCCGAGATCGACCCGCGCAACGCGCCCTCCGCACACGTGCTGGAACGCCTGGGCTTCCACCGCGAGGGGGTGCTGCGCCAGCGCTGGCGCATCCAGGGGGAGTTGGCCGACTCGGCCGTCTATGGCCTGCTGGCCGATGACGACGCGGCAGCCACCCTGCCCGCTTGACCCAATCTGGCCAGTGGCGGCCTCATCGCACGGCCATGCCTTTGGACACATACGGCATGGCCCGCCACCGGCCTAGCATCGGAACCCCCTTCCGCTGCCGATCCGGTGCCATGAAGTCCCTGCTGCACACTGCCGCGCTCTGCGTCGGCCTGCTCATCGCCCCTGCCAGCGTGCTGGCCGCGCCCGACGCCGAGGCCAAGCCCGACCCGAAAGACGACAAGACCGAAGCGCCTGCGCTGCCCGCCGATGCGTCGGCGCGCCAGAGCATGCGGCTGGCCGGCCGCACCCTGGACTACACCGCCACCGTCGGCACCCTGCCGGTACGCGATGCCAAGGGCAAGGTGATCGCCGATGTGGTGTTCACCGCCTACACGATGCCGGGCAAGGACCGGCCGGTGACCTTCGCGCTCAATGGCGGCCCCGGTGCGTCGTCGGTGTACCTCAACATGGGCGCGATCGGGCCCAAGGTGGTGACCTTCGGCTCCGAGGGTGACAGCGCGTCGGCGCCGGCCACCCTGCACGACAACCCGGGCACCTGGCTGGACTTCACCGATCTGGTGTTCATCGATCCGGTCGGTACCGGCTTCAGCCGCGCGCGGATCGGCGACGATGAAGCCAAGAAAGCGCTCTACAACCCCAGTGCCGACGTCGAATACCTGTCGCGCTCGATCTACGACTGGCTGCTGCGCAACCAGCGCATGGCCTCGCGCAAGTACCTGACCGGCGAGAGCTACGGTGGCTACCGTGGCCCACGCATCACCCACTTCCTGCAGACCCGGCTGGGCGTGGCGATGAACGGCCTGGTGCTGGTCTCGCCCTACCTGAGCCCGACCCTGGAAGACAACGCTGATGTCTCGCCGATGGCGTGGATGCAGACGCTGCCGTCGATCGCCGCGGCGCACCTGGAGCGCCAGGGCAAGCTGACCGATGCGGCGATGCGCGAGGTGGTGGAGTACACCCGTGGCGACTACGCCACCGCGCTGATGAAGGGCCGCAGCGATCCGCAGGCTACGGAAGCCATGCTGCGCCGGGTGACCGCGCTGACCGGACTGGACCCGCAGTTCGTGCGCCGCGCCGGCGGGCGCCTGGAAACCCAGGCCTACCTGCGTGAAGTATTCCGCGACAAGGGCACGCTGGGCAGCCGCTACGACTCCAACGTGACCGCGTTCGATCCGTTCCCGAATGATCCGGAGCAGCGCGCCAACGATCCACTGCTGGACAGCATCATCGCGCCGACCACCACGGCGATGGTCGACTTCGTGACGCGCGTGGTCGGCTGGAAGGTGGATGCGCGCTACCAGGCACTGAACTACGACGTGAACCGGCTGTGGGACCGCAATGGCGAGCTGCGCCAGGGCGCGGTGACCCAGCTGCGCCAGGCGGTGGCGATCGATCCACATCTGCAGGTGCTGATCGTGCATGGCTGGAACGACCTGTCGTGTCCGTTCATGGGCTCGATCCTGACCGTGGACCAGATGCCGACGATGGGCAGCAACCCGGACCGGGTGCAGGTGCGCAGTTATCCGGGGGGGCACATGTTCTACAGCCGGGCTGACAGCCAGGCGGCGTTCCGGAAGGATGTGCAGGCGTTGTTCCAGCGTAATTGAGGGGTCGGCCGGGCCTGCGGCCCGGCACCCGCTGACTGCAACGGCAACGTCCAACGTCAAAAGCCGGGGTTCCGTGGGCTGGCGAGGTGGGGTGGGGTTGCAGGACACGCCGTGAACCCATCCTTGGGGGCTCGATGGCGCCATCCATGGCGCCAACGGTCCTGCAACCCCACCCCACCCCGCCGCTGACAGGTTCCGGGCGCTGTTGGTGGGTGCCGACCGTTGGTCGGCACGGGATCAGATACCGGGTTCTGCTCTGGTAGGTGTCGACCTTGGTCGACACGATGGGTGCAGAAGAATTGTTTATCCAATGAAAAAAGCCCGCCGGAATCCGGCGGGCTTTTTCGTTTGTCGGGGTCAGATCCTTTTCCCGCAGGGAAAGGGCTCTGACCCCAAGGCCGCTGGCCTCAGGTCCAGCCGAACAGTTCGAACAGCTTCAGGATCAGGTACGCGCAGCCGCCGGCGGCCGGGATGGTCAGGATCCAGGCCCAGACGATGCGCTCGATCACGCCGAACTTCAGCGAGCGCGGGTTCTTGGCGAAACCGACGCCCATGATCGCGGTGGAGATGCTGTGCGTGGTCGAGACCGGCATGCCGAAGTGGGCCGCCAGGGTCAGGATGGTGGCAGAGCTGGTCTCCGCGGCGAAGCCGTGGATCGGGTGCAGCTTGACCATCTTGTGGCCCAGGGTCTTGATGATCTTCCAGCCACCCGAGGCGGTACCGGCTGCCATCACCACCGCACAGGTCAGCACGATCCACATGGCGATGCCGTCACCGGCATGCGCGTCCGGGTGCATGAAGGCCAGCCAGGACGGCAGGTCGTTCAATGCGCCGGTGGCTTCGGCACCGATCAGGGTCATGGCGATGATGCCCATGGTCTTCTGCGCGTCGTTGTGGCCGTGGGCGAAGCCCATGTAGGCCGCCGAGGCGATCTGGGCCTTGCCGAAGAAGGCGTTGACGATGCGCGGACGGGCCAGGCGGCCGATGGCACCACCGATCTTGGCCAGGCCGGCGATCAGGCCCCACAGCAGCACCATCACCACGATGCCGAGCAGGAAGCCGGCGATCGGCGAGGTGATCATCGGCACGAACACCTTCCACAGCAGGCCCTTGTTCTGCGCCCAGCTGCCCAGGCGCTCGGACCAGATCAGCGCGTCCCAGTTGTTGTGGGCGGCGGCCAGGCCGGCGCCGCAGAGGCCACCGATCAGCGCATGCGAGGACGAGGACGGCAGCCCCTTCCACCAGGTGATCAGGTTCCAGATGATGCCGCCCAGCAGGGCGCACAGGATCACCTGCGGGGTGACGTCGACCACGTTGGTGTTGAGCAGGCCCGAGGCGATGGTCAGCGCCACCGCGGTACCGGTCAGTGCACCGATGAGGTTCATGAAGGCGGCTAGCATCACCGCCCAGCCGGGCGAGAGCACCTTGGTCGCCACCACGGTGGCAATGGAGTTGGCAGTGTCGTGGAAGCCGTTGATGAACTCGAAAACGAGCGCGGCCAGGATCACCACCAGGACAAGGGTCAACATGCGGCGGCGTCCGTCAGCTGTTCTTCAACACGATCTGGTACGCCACCACGCCTGCCTCGCGGCAACGGTCGATGGCCTTTTCCAGGATCTCGAAGAATTCCTTCAGCAGGAACATCTGCAGGTTGTCCAGGCGGCCCGAATAGATGTCGCGGTACAGCTCGAGCATCAGGCGGTCGGCCTCGTTCTCCAACGAGCGCAGCTTCTCGTTGAGCGCGGTCATCCGGTCCAGGTTCATGTGGCGCAGGTCGGCCACCATCTCCACCACCACGCCGGCGGCCTGTTCCAGCATCGCCGCGCGCGGCGCGAAGTCGATGTGCTCCAGGTGGGTCGTGGCCAGCGAATAGCGATCGGCGAACTTCTCGATCTGCTTGGGAATCTTGTACAGCGCCGAGCCCAGCGCTTCGATGTCTTCGCGCTCGATCGGGGTCATGAAGCTGTCCACCAGCGCCTGGCTGATCTTGTCCGAGGCCGCGCGTTCGCGCAGGCGGGCCAGCTTGAAGGCGTCCAGCGCGGGCTGGCGGTCGGCCTCGCGCAGCATGGAATGCAGCGCCTTGGCAGCGTCGGAAGCCGCGACGGCAGCCTCATCGAGCAGGGTGTAGAACTGTTTGCCGGAACCGAAAATGGTCTGCAGAGAGAACATTGAGAAACCTGTCAGCCGTCGCGGGAAGGACGGCACCAGGCGGAATTATGACGGCTAGATGACCATCACGGGTATCCCCGCCCCCTTTCGGGGCCTTGGAACCCCCAACCTGAACAGGCGGTTGCCACCCTGCCATGCCCCTTTGCTAAGATGCCAGCGCGCCTTCGGGCGCACCTTATGGACGACGACCCTTATCCCCCTGCGCCGCGCCGGACCCTGTTCCTGAGCGCCAGCCGCCATCGCAAGCACCCGCCCTCCCTGCCACCAACCGGGGACGACGCCCGTGTTTGAAATGATCCTGATTGTCTTCGCGCTTGTTCTGCTGAACGGCTTCTTCGCCATGTCCGAGATGTCGGTCATGACCTCGCGCAAGAGCCGCCTGAAGCAGATGGCCGCCACCTCCAAGCGTGCCGCCAAGGCGCTGGAGCTGTCGGAGAAGCCGGAGAGCTTCCTGTCCACCGTGCAGATCGGCATCACCGTGATCGGCGTGCTGACCGGCTACCTCGGCGGTGAAGCGCTGGGTGAAGCCTTCGCCGGCTGGATCCAGGGCCTGATGCCCGGCTTTGCCTACGCCGGCAACATCGGTACCGCGCTGGCGGTCAGCCTGATCACCTTCATCACGCTGATCTTCGGCGAACTGGTGCCCAAGCGCCTAGCGCTGACCCGCTCGGAGGCCATTGCCGGCCTGGTCGCGATGCCGATGAGCTGGCTGGCCAAGCTGGCCCTGCCCTTCGTCTGGCTGCTGTCCAAGACCACCCAGCTGGTGCTGCGCCTGTTCGGCCTGGGCAAGGATGAAGTCGCCTCGGTGACTGAAGAAGAGATCCGCATGCTGGTGGCCGAAAGTCACGAAGCCGGTGTGATCGACGCCCACGAGCGCGACATGATGAACCGCGTCATGCGCCTGGGCGACCGCACCGCCGACAGCCTGATGACCCCACGCAACCGCATCGCCTGGCTGGATACCCAGGCCGGGCTGGAGCGCAACCTGGAAATCATGGCCGAGCACGAGTTCTCGCGGTACCCAGTATACCGCGACAACGACATGGACGTGGTCGGCGTGCTTGAACTGAAATCGCTGGCCACGCGCATGGCGCGCGGTGACAACGCGCTGTTCCAGACCCTGCGCGAACCGCTGTACGTCTCCGAATCGACCCACGCGATGAAGCTGCTGGAGATCTTCCGCGAGGAACAGCAGTCGATGGCGCTGGTGGTGGACGAGTACGGCGAAATCCAGGGCCTGGTGACCATCAGCGACCTGATGGGCGCCGTGGTCGGCCGCCTGCAGGCGGTGGAGAACGCCGACGAAGATGCGCTGGTGGTGACCCGCGAAGACGGTTCGCTGCTGGTGGACGGCTCGCTGCCGATCGAGGACCTGCGCGAGCTGATCGGCAGCAACGATCTGCCCGATGCCGAGGATGGCGATTACTACACGCTGGCCGGCATGTGCATCCACTACTTCGGCCGCATCCCGCACGCGGGCGAGTACTTCGACTGGGCCGGCTGGCGCTTCGAGGTGGTCGACCTGGACGGTGCGCGGGTGGACAAGCTGCTGCTGCGCACGCTGTCCGACGAGCAGGCCGATGAGCTCACCGCCTGAGGCCAGGCAGGGTCCGGGCGCTGAGCGCCCGGCCTACCGCAACGAGGGCATCCGCACCCTGCTGGAGATGTTCGCCTCCGGCGACCCGGCCGAGCACATGCCGCTCGGCCAGATCCTGTGCAACCTGCAGCAGAGCGCGTTCGGCGTGTTCCTGTTCGTGGCGATCCTGCCCTCGTTCATCCCGATCCCGGGCATGGGCGGCGCGGTCAGCGGCCCACTGGTGATCCTGATCGGCCTGCAGATGCTGTTCTGCCTGCGCCGCCCGTGGCTGCCTGGCTTCATTGCCCGCCGTGGACCGAAGCGCGGCACCATGCACCGCTTCCTGGACCGCATCGACCGCCCGCTGCGACGGCTGGACCGGATGCTGAAACCGCGCCTGCCGCAACTGCTGACACCGCTGCCGGCACACGCCTTCACTGGCCTGCTGCTGGTGCTGCTGGGCATCCTGCTGTCGCTGCCGATTCCCTTCACCAACTTCCTGTTCGGCTTCCAGCTGCTGCTGTTCTCGCTGGCACTGCTGGAACGCGATGGTGCGCTGATGCTGTTCAACTGGATCGCGGCGCTGGCGGCGATCGCGTTCTTCGGCTTCAGTTCGGGGCAGCTGGTGGGCTACACGGTGGAGCTGTTCCAGCGTTGGTTCTGAGCCGGAATCCGGTAGAGCCGGCCGCTGGCCGGCTGCCACGTTTCCAGGTTTGCCGGCCAGCGGCCGGCACTACCAATGCCGAGCATCGGCCATCATCGAAGGTCGATGAATCCATTGTCGGCCAACGGCGCGGGCTCATCCTGCACCGCCGACAGCACGAAACTCAGCGCCGTCCCCAGCAGCGTGCCCGGGCCATCCCAGTATTCGGCCGAGTCAGCGCGCACCTGGATCAGGCGCAGGTTCGGGTCATCCTTGCCGCCCGGGAAGAACAGCTTCATGGCCGGCGACCACAGCTCTTCGATCTTCGCGCGGTCGTCGACGATGCGCGCACGCCCTGCCACCGACACATAGGTGTTCTTCGAAGGCGAGGCGTAGGCCACGTTGACGTATGGATCCAGCGCGATCTCGGCGACCTTGGGGCTGTCGGCGGTGATGACGAACCACAGATCACCGTCGAAGGTGACCTGCTGGGTAGCCAGCGGCCGGCTGTAGAGTCGTCCATCGACGCCGGTCGTGGCGAACATCGCCACCTCGACGTCCTTGATCAGCTCGGCCAGTTGGGCGATGTGTTCGGCGCGGGTATCAGCCATGTGGGGGCTCCATCGGTGTGAGCCCCCATCAGACGCGGTTCGGCCGCAATGGGCCGTGACGCAATTGTTCAGCCCGCGTGGCGGGCATGCCAGGCGTGCATGGCCAGTTCGAACGAGCGCAGGCGCGCGCGGTGGTCATACAGGTTGGCGGTGAGCATCAGTTCATCGGGCTTGTGGCGCTCGACAAACGCGGCGATGCCTTCGGCCACCTGCTGCGGATCCCCCAGCACGGTGCAGGCCAGTGCCCGCTCCACACCCAGCTTTTCATGCGGTTCCCAGAAAGTTTCGATGTCGTCGATCGGTGCCGGGATCTTGCCCGGTCGACCTCGGCGCAGGTTGACGAAACTCTGCTGCTGGCTGGTGAACAGGCGGCGCGACTCGGCCTCGCTGTCGCTGGCAACGACGTTCAGCGCCAGCATCGCGTGCGGCTGCTTCAACGTCGCCGAGGGGCGGAATTCGCGGCGATACACCGCCAAGGCTTCGTCCATCACGTCGGGCGCGAAGTGCGAGGCGAACGCATAGGGCAGGCCCATCGAGGCGGCCATGCGCGCGCCGAACAGGCTCGAACCGAGGATCCAGGTCGGCACCCGCAGGCCGCTTCCGGGAACGGCCTGCACTGCCTGGCCAGGCTGCACCGGTTCGAAATAGTGCAGCAGCTCGCGCACGTCCTGCGGGAACTGGTCGGCGCTGTCGAAGTAGCGGCGCAATGCACGCGCGGTCGGCTGGTCGGTGCCCGGGGCACGGCCCAGGCCGAGGTCGATGCGGTCCGGATACAGCGAGGCCAGCGTGCCGAACTGCTCGGCCACCTGCAGCGGCGCGTGGTTGGGCAGCATGATGCCGCCTGCCCCGACGCGGATGCGCTTCGTACCTCCGGCAACATGGCCGATCAGCACGGCCGTGGCGGCGCTGGCGATGCCGGGCATGTTGTGGTGTTCGGCCAGCCAGTAGCGGCGGTAGCCCAGCGCATCGGCGTGCTGGGCCAGTTCCAGCATGTTGGCGAAGGCAGCGGTGGTGTCACTGCCCTCGCAGACCGGGGCCAGGTCAAGGATCGACAACGGGGTCATCAGCGGTTTTCCGTCACAGGATCCCCCATGCATGGGGTCGGCCAGGCGCGGCGGCCAGTGACGGTGGCGGGATGCTGATTCCCGTGGGGCCGGTTCATGGCGGGCCGCGCTTGATCCGGTGGTGCCGGCCGGCAGGCAGAGAGCTCAGCAGCCGGCCAACGGCCGGCTCTACCGGGGAAGCGTCAGAACGCGCTGGGGCGCGGCTCGGGTAGTGGCTGGTCGACCATCGGCTTCAGTTCGGCATCCAGCGCCACGCGCTCGTCGAACACGAAGCAGCGGCCTTCGTAACCTTCGCCGCCCACCTCCTCGAAGTAGCCGAGGATGCCGCCATCGAGCTGCAGCACGTTGTCCATGCCATCGTTGGCCATCCACAGTGCGGCCTTCTCGCAGCGGATGCCGCCAGTGCAGAAACTGACCACGGTGCTGTCCTTCAGCGCTTCGCGGTGCGGCGCCAATGCCTCCGGCAGGTCGGTGAACTTGTGGATGGGCAACACCAGCGCGTCCTTGAAGGTGCCGTACTCCACTTCCTGCAGGTTGCGGGTATCGAGCATCACCACCGGCTTCCCAGCGTCGTCATGTCCCTGCCGCAGCCAACGCTGCACGGTGGCCGGATCGATCGCCGGTGCACGCGGATAGTCCAGCGGCTGGCCGTCATCGCGGCGGAAGCTGATGATCTCGTCCTTCACCTTGGCCTTCAGCCGCGCGAACGGCTGGTGCTCGCTCAGGCTGGTCTTGACCCGCATATCGGCAAAACGCGCATCGGCATGCAGCGCGGCGTAGAAGCCCTCGACCGCTTCCGGCGCACCGGCCAGGAACAGGTTCAGCCCCTCGCCCGCCACCAGGATCGTGCCGCGCAGCTCCGCCGCCTCGGCGCGCGCCAGCAACTGGTCGCACAGGGCCTGGGGGGCGTCGATGACGGCGAAATGGTAGGCAGCGGTATTGGCGATCATCCCGCCATTTTAGCGCCAGACCACCCCAGGGTCAGATTTTCACGTTCATCCACGCATGGCGTGCATCTACAGAGCTCATGAACCTGTCCGAGGCGTGGCGGTGTGGGCAGGCGGGGGCGCAGAGCGCCATGGATGGCGCTCTACGAGGCACGCAGGAGCAGTTTTTGCCGTCCCCCGCCTACCCACACCGCCACGCCATCCCACGGAAACCAGCTTTTGCCGTTGCCGTTGCCTCTGCGGGTGCCGGGTGCAACCCGGCCAGAAGCCCCCTACCCCCGCAACAGCATGAACGGCAGCAGCACCAGCGCCGCCGCAACGGCCATTCCCAGCAGTACCAGCACCACGAACACGGGCCGCCGCCGGAACAGGCTGCCGAACGTCTCCGCCGTGCCGTCGCGCAGCGCCTGTTCGCGCTCGGCGCGGATGCGCGGCCCGCGTTCGGCCTGGTACTCGGCCATCAGCGCCTTCGCACGCGGATGATCGGCATCCTCGCGCAGCCACAGGCCGCCATTGGAAATGCCCCAGGGGCTGGGTTCGGTGCGATACCAGGCGATGCCGTGCTGATCGAGCAGCGTGCAGACATCGGCATATTCGTCGTCGCCGACATTGCGCAGATTGAGCAGGAGTTTTGCCATGTACCCATGATACCCGGCGCCGATGCGCTACCCTTGCCGCCCTCGCCCTGCGCCCTACCGGAGACGCCCGATGCGCCGCCTGCTGCTCCCCCTGCTGCTGTCCCTCGCCGCCGTTGGCTGCTCGAGCGAGCCCTCTGGCCCGCCGCCGGGCGGCACCCTGACCACCTTCGAACGTATCGATACCGTGCCCGGCACCGGTGCCGAGGCCGTCTCCGGCAGCAAGGTCACCGTGCACTACACCGGCTGGATCTACGACAACCGCACCGAGAGCAAGCACGGCAAGACCTTCGACAGCTCGGTCAGCCGTAGCGAACCGTTCACCTTCGCCCTCGGCGCCGGCCAGGTCATCCGCGGCTGGGATGAAGGCGTGGCCGGCATGAAGGTCGGCGGCAAGCGCACGCTGATGATCCCGCCGGACTACGGCTACGGCGACCGCCGGGTCGGCCCGATCCCGGCTGGCTCGTCGCTGGTGTTCGATGTCGAGCTGCTCGATGTCAAACCGTAATACCGCAACGCCCCATCGGGTCGCCGTCATCGGCGGTGGCCCGGCCGGCCTGTTCGCCGCCGAGCGCCTGCGCGCCGCTGGGCTGGACGTGGACCTGTACGAGGCCAAGGGCTCACCCGGCCGCAAGTTCCTGATCGCCGGCAAGGGCGGCCTCAATCTCACCCATTCCGATCCGCGCCCGCTGTTCGACAGCCGCTACCGCGAGCAGTCCGCTGCCGTGGGCCGCTGGCTGGACGGCTTCGACGCGCAGGCGCTGCGCGACTGGGCTGCCGGCTTCGGCGTGGAGACCTATGTCGGCAGCTCCGGCCGCGTGTTCCCGGTCGACCGCAAGGCTGCGCCGCTGCTGCGCGGCTGGGTGCGCCGACTGAAGGAACAGGGCGTGCGCCTGCATGCCAACCACCGCTGGATCGGCTGGGGCAACGACGGCGCGCTGCGCTTCGCCACCGAAGCGGGCGAGATCAATGTCCACGCCGATGCCGCCGTGTTGGCGATGGGTGGCGGCAGCTGGCCGCAGCTGGGCAGTGATGGCGCCTGGGTCGCCCCCTTGCAGACACGAGGCGTGGACATTGCGCCGCTGCAATCGGCCAACTGCGGCTTCGACATCGACTGGACGCCGTTCTTCGCCCAGCGCAATGCAGGCGCGCCGTTGAAGCCGGTGGTCGCGCACTGGCTCGACCTGGCTGGACAACCGCAGTCGCTGCAGGGCGAATGCGTGGCCAGCGAGTACGGCATCGAAGGCAGCCTGATCTACGCGTTGGCCGCAGACCTGCGCGAGACCATCAACCGCGATGGCCACGCCATGCTGTGGCTGGACCTGGTGCCGGGACGCGATGAAGCACGCCTGTTGGCCGATCTGTCGCGCCCGCGCAAGGGTCGCAGTTTCGGTGAGCATCTGCGCCGCCAGGCCGGCCTGGATGCGGTGAAGGCCGCGCTGGTGTTCGAGATCCTTGGCAAGGACGCGGGCCACGACCTGCCTGCGGTGGCCGCCACGCTCAAGCGCCTGCCGTTGCGCCTTCTGCGTCCACGGCCGATGGCCGAGGTCATCAGCACTGCTGGCGGCGTGCGCCTGGATGCGCTGGATGATGGCCTGATGCTGCGGGCAGTGCCCGGGGTGTTCTGTGCCGGCGAGATGCTGGACTGGGAGGCACCTACCGGCGGCTATCTGCTGACCGCGTGCTACGCCAGCGGGCTGCGCGCCGCCGAGGGCGTGATCGGGTGGTTGGCCGGGCGCTGACGCCTGCAGTGTAGAGTCGAGCCATGCTCGACTGCTTTATCGCCTGAATCAAAAAGCAGTCGAGCATGGCTCGACTCTACAATCGCCGGGCGCTCACCATGGCCTGCGCATGCTCACCGAGGCAAGCGCCACACCGCTGGGATGCGGATAGGCTTCCTCCCGCACGGCAATGAATCCCAGCCGCTGATAGAACGGCACCGCATTGAGCGAGGCCGACAGCACCACCTCGCGCTCACGATCGGCCATCGCCAGCAACCGCTGCATCAACGCCTGGCCGATCCCCTTGCCGCCACGATCCGGATCGACAAACAGCGCATCGACTTCATTGGCGTGGGCATCGAACACGCCGAAACCGAGCAGGTGCCCCTGATCGTCCTCGGCCACCACGCAACCGCCCTGCCCCAGCAGCCGTGCGTACTGCGACGGTGGCGGCGAGGCCGACCACGGTGCGATGACCTCCGCCGGATAGTGGCTGCTGCAGGTCTCGCGCACGCAGCGCGTGCGCAGGGCCCACAGCGTGGCCACGTCGTCGATGGTGCCGGTCCTGAACTGCATGACATGTCCTTGTAGCGTCGAGCCATGCTCGACTGTTCTTCGTTCCAACGTCGCGATGCCTGATCGAAAGGCAGTCGAGCATGGCTCGACGCTACAGAATCGTTATCGCGACTTGCTGGCGCGCAGCGCCTGGATCTTCGGCGGCGGCTGGAACGAATCGCTGCGCGCATCGGCCCAGAACGCATGGAACACCGCATGGTCCGGCACCTTGTGCAGCAGCTCGCCCGGTTCCAGGTAGCGGTACAGCGACGCCAGCGAGCGGATCTCGACCGGCGAAACACGACGCAGGATGTGCTCCGGCCCCAGCTCGGCCGGATCGTTCAGGCCCGCCGCACACAGCAGCTCCTTCAGGGCGTGCAGCGTGTGCTCGTGGTAGCTGTAGACACGGGTGGCCTTGTCCGGTGCATCCAGGTGCTTCCAGCGTGCCGGGTCCTGGGTGGCGATGCCGGTCGGGCACTTGTCGGTGTGGCAGCTCAACGACTGGATGCAGCCCAGCGCGAACATGAAGCCACGGCCGGCATTGCACCAGTCGGCGCCAAGTGCGATGGTGCGCGCGATGTCGAATGCGCTGGTGATCTTGCCCGCCGCGCCGATACGGATGCGCTCGCGAAGATCCAGGCCGACCAGGGTGTTGTGCACCAGCAGCAGCGCCTCGTGCATCGGCACGCCGACATGGTCGACGAACTCCGCCGGTGCTGCGCCAGTACCGCCCTCGGCACCGTCGACCACGATGAAGTCCGGCAGCAGGCCGGTTTCCTGCATTGCCTTGGCAATGCCGAACCACTCCCACGGGTGGCCAATGGCCAGCTTGAAACCGACCGGCTTGCCGCCGGACAGCTCGCGCAGGCGGGCAACGAACTGCAGCAGTTCGACCGGCGTCGAGAACGCCGAGTGACGCGACGGCGATACGCAGTCCACGCCCATCGGCACGCCACGGGTCACCGAGATCTCGGCGGTCACCTTCGGCGCCGGCAGCACGCCGCCATGACCGGGCTTGGCGCCCTGCGACAGCTTGATCTCGATCATCTTGACCTGATCATGGGTGGCGTTGGCGACGAAGCGCTCTTCACTGAAACCGCCCTTTTCGTCACGGCAACCGAAGTAGCCCGAGCCGATCTCCCAGACCAGGTCGCCGCCCATCTCACGGTGATACGGCGAAATCGAACCTTCGCCGGTATCGTGATAGAAGCCCCCCCGGCGCGCGCCCTCGTTCAGCGCGCGGATCGCATTGGCCGACAGTGAACCGAAGCTCATCGCCGAGATATTGAACACGCTCGCCGAATACGGCTTGGCACAGTTGGCGCCGATCAGCACGCGGAAGTCATGCTTGGCGATGGCGGTTGGCGCCAGCGAATGGTTGATCCACTCATAATCCACCGCATAGGTGCTGCGCAGCGTACCGAACGGCACCGTGTCCATCTCGTTCTTGGCGCGCTGGTAGATCAGCGCACGCTGCTGGCGCGAGAACGGCACGTCCTCCAGGTCGCTCTGCACGAAATACTGGCGGATCTCCGGGCCGATCGACTCCAGGCCGTAGCGGAAGTGTGCCATCACCGGATAGTTGCGGCGCAGCGTGCTGCGCTTCTGCAGCAGGTCCCAGGTCCCCAGCGCCACCATCGCGGCGGTCAGACCGACGCCCCAGTACCAGGCCGGCCAGATCGTGGCCAACCACAGGCAGATGGGGAACATCAGGATGGCGAGCAGGTAGACGATATACCGGTGCATGGCGTTCCTTGGTTGCAACTGCCTGCGAGTCTACCGCGCTGCCCGCCGCCCGGGTTTACAGGCGATCGTCAACCACGTTGCGTGGCCAGGCCGATTTCACGTCGTAGACCAGGCCGCCCGGCGCCAGCAGCGACCGGATACCGGCCTCGTCCATCGCCTTGAAGCGGGCATGGGCTACCGCCAGCACCACCGCGTCATAGGTCCCTGCCACGGGTTCGGCCAGCCACTGCACGCCCTCATCGGCCAATGCCGCCGGGCCGACCCAGGGGTCGCTGACCTCGACCTGTGCACCGGCATCACGCAGGCGCTGCGCCAGTTCCAGCGCGCGGCTGTTGCGCAGGTCCGGGCAATCCTCCTTGAAGGTCACGCCGAGCACCAGGATGCGCGACTGCGCTGGTACGCGACCACGTTCGGCCAGCATCGCCAGCACCCGCGACGCCACATGCTCCCCGACGCGGTTGTTGACCTGCCGCGCGGTGTGGATCAGGTCCGGGTGGTAGCCCACGCTCTCGGACTTGTGCAGCAGGTAGTACGGGTCCACGCCGATGCAGTGGCCGCCGACCAGGCCCGGCCGGAAGGGCAGGAAGTTCCACTTGCTGCCGGCCGCATCCAGCACATCCTGGGTATCGATGCCGAGCCGATCGAAGATCAGCGCCAGCTCGTTGACCAGCGCGATGTTGACGTCACGCTGGATGTTCTCGACCACCTTGGCCGCCTCCGCCACGCGCATCGACGGCGCCGGGAACGTACCGGCGGCAATGATGCGCTGGTACAGGCCATCGATCACCGCAGCCACTTCCGCTGTCGACCCCGAGATGATCTTGCGGATGTCGGCCAGGCGCCGCTGGCGGTCGCCGGGACTGACCCGCTCCGGGCTGTAGCCGCAGTAGAAGTCTTCGTTGAAGCGCAGGCCCGAGCCTTCTTCCAGCAGCGGTACGCAGACCTCTTCGGTGGTGCCCGGGTACACCGTGGATTCGTAGATCACCAGGTCGCCCGCGCGCAGATGGCTGGCGATCAGCCGCGTAGCCGAACGCAACGGCTCCAGATCGGGCTGCTCATAGGCATCGATCGGGGTCGGCACGGTAACGATGTAGACATTGCAGGCATCGAGCAGAGCCGGATCGCAGCCGTACTGCAGCTGCTGTGCACTGGCCAGCTCGTCGGCCTCCATTTCCAGCGTGTGGTCCTGACCATCGCGCAGCTCGGCAATGCGATCGGCATCGATGTCGAAGCCCAGCGTCGGCCAGTGCCGGCCGAAGGCCACCGCCAGCGGCAGGCCAACGTAGCCCAGGCCGATCACCGCGAAACGCGGGGTCTCCGCTGCCGCAAGGGAGGCGCTCACTGGCATGTCCTGCGCAACGGCATGCGTGCCGCCATGGCTTCGGCCGACCTGATCATTCGCTGCACCACTCCGGGTAAATCCACGCCAGAAAGGCTACAGCCTAACGGCGCGGGTGCCTGGCCGCCAAGATGGGATCAGGAGCCCAGTGCGACCGCGGCCGGTTCCAGTTCGCCATCGGCGCCGGTCCAGGCCTGCAGCAGGCGCTCGAAGCCACCGCTGCCAAGCAGGAAGCCCGGCCACGCCGATTCGACGATCTGTGCCAGCAGCTCCGCATCGATACGCCGGGTTCCCATCGACCAGCGCGGAAACGCCCGCTGCGCCACCGGTGCGCGGCACAGCACCTTCAGCTGGCCATGGCTGCGCGCATTGACGATGCGCTGGTACACCGAATCGATGCCATCTTCGGGACCCTCCAGATACTGCAGAAAGCGCGAGCCGTCGAACATCAGCACACCGGTGACGCCGGCTACACGGTTGAATGCCGTGGCATCGGCCAGCAGGCGGTCAAGATCGGTTGTCTGCAGATCGGCGCGGGCCTCACTGGCATAGGCAATCGCGTGCAGCGACATCAGGTGGCTCCCCCCCTGGGAACGATGGCTGGGACTATGACATGAATAGGAACGACAGTTAAGCACGTCACCACGCCGATGCAATCCAGCCGCCGTGCGGCGGGTGGGCTACAATCGGCGCCGCGCTGCAGGCCCGGATGGCGAAACTGGTAGACGCATCGGACTTAAAATCCGCCGGGGGCAACCCCATGCCGGTTCGATTCCGGCTCCGGGCACCAATACCGCAGCGCGCGATGGCGTTCGCCCCATGGGGCATTGCACAAGGAACCTGCGCATGAAGCTGTCCGCCCTGATGCTTTCCCTGCTCTGCATCGCCAGTCTCCCGGCGTTGGCGCAATCGCACTCCGACAGCCGTCGCAATCTTGATGGCAGCATGGACGTCCGCCACAGCGATGGCTCGTCCAGCCGCATCACCCGTGACCTTTCCAAACGCGTGATCGCCGAGCACAGCAACGGCAGTCGCTCGGTCACCACGACTGATCTCAGCGGCCGCAAGCGCACCACCTACAGTGACGGCAGCTACTCCGACACCACCACCGATCTGAGTGGCAGGATCATCACCCAGTACAGCAACGGTGCCCGCTCGACCAGCACGCGGGTCCTGAGTGGCCGGTGGCGAACCGAATACAGCGATGGTTCCCATTCGATCAGCGTGCAGGACCTGAGTGGCAACTGGCGTACCACCGCCAGCGGTGGCATGGCGGCCCGGCATCCAGAGCGCGGCTTCGGCAAGAAGCGCTGAAGCGTCAGATCGCACGCGAGTAACGCGGCTGCTCGTGGGCGGCACGCAGGTACGGGTCGAAGCACATCGCCAGCAGCCGCAGCAGCGGCCGCCCCGGCTCGCTGGCGCGCACCACACCGTCGCGGTATTCGGCCAGGCCATCTTCCTGCAGCCGCTGCACCGAACGAAGGTCTTCGGCAAAGTACCGCTCGAAATCAACACCATGGCGCTGGCCCAGCACCATGCCATCCACCTCGCCCTGGCACATCAGCTGCTGGATCAGTTCCGCACGCAGCTGGTCGTCGGCACTCAACGCCACGCCGCGCCAGACCGGCAGCTGGCCCTGGTCCACCGCATCCTCCCACGACGGCAGATCGCGCGGATTCTGGCTGTAGGTCGCACCGATGTGGCTGATCGCACTCACGCCCAGGCCGAGCAGATCGGTATCGGCGTGGGTGGTGTAGCCCATGAAGTTGCGATGCAACTGGCCAGCACGCTGCGCACGCGACAGATCCTCTTCCGGCAACGCAAAGTGATCCATGCCGATGTACTGGTAGCCGGCCGACGAGAGCATCTCCACCGCCAGTCCCAGCAGCGCCAGCTTGTCTTCCGGTGAAGGCAGCCGGCTCTCGTCGATCTGCTTCTGCGCACGGAACAGATGCGGCAGGTGCGCGTAGCCGTAGACCGCCAGGCGATCCGGGCGCAGCGCCAGCACCCGTTCGAGGGTGCGGCCGAAGCCTTCCAGGCTCTGCCCCGGCAACCCGTAGATCAGGTCGACGTTGACCGAACGCATGCCGCTGTCGCGGCACGCGCGCAGGATGTCCAGCGTCTGCTGCACGCCCTGTATGCGGTTGATCGATTCCTGTACGTGCGGATCGAAATCCTGCACGCCCAGGCTGGCGCGGTTGAAGCCCAGCCGCGCCAGCATGGCCACGTCGCGGGTATCGATGAAGCGCGGATCGAGCTCGATCGAGAAATCGCGCTGCGGCGAATCGCTGAAATCGAAGCGCCGGCGGAGCCCCTCCACCAGCGTGGTCATCGCCTCGGCATCAAGGAAGTTCGGCGTGCCGCCGCCCAGATGCAGCTGGATGACCTCGCGGCCATCCTCGAACTGCGGCGCCAGCAGGTCGGCCTCGGCCAGCACGCGCGAGACGTAGCTGTGGCCACGGCCGCGATCGCGGGTGATCACCCGGTTGCAGCCGCAGTAGAAGCAGGGACTGGAACAGAACGGCACGTGCACGTACAGCGACAGCGCGCGGGCCAGATGGTTGCTGTCGGCGATCGCCTGGCGCAGTGCCGGCGCGTCGAAGCCATCATGGAAATGCGGCGCGGTCGGGTACGAGGTGTAGCGCGGGCCTGGCCGATCGTGCCGGCGCAGCAGGTCGGGGTCGAAGGTCCAGGCCAGGCCACCGGCGGCAGGAGAGAATGTGTCCATGCCGCCAGCATCACGCCGGGCGGCCTGCGCCGCCTTGACCCAGATCAATCCTTGGCAGGGATGCCCAGCACCGGCAGGCCCACCTGCGGCCAGCGCAGCATCTGGTAACGCTTCCAGAACGTGTCACCGATGCGTGCGGCCACGTCGTTGGCCAGCTCCTGCATCGGCGGGTTGTTGCACTCGGCGGTGGTGATCCGGAACAGCACCAGCCAACGGTCGAACAGGTCTTTGTCCAGCTCGATGCCCATGTGCTTGGACATCGGCGAACCCTTGAAGCGGCGGGTACCGCGCAGCATCGCCGACCAGAAATCGACCAGCTGCGCCAGGTGCTCCGGCCAGTCGTGGACGTGCGCCTCGAACACCGGCCCCAACCGCTCTTCCTCGCGCACGCGCGCATAGAAGTCGTGCACCAGGCGGGTCACTTCCTGCTCGGTGCACAACTCGGGCGAGGCGACGGGAAGAACATGCGGCGGTGTTGCGTTCATCGGGGTACCCAAAGCGTGCCGGCAGTGTGCCCCAGCCGGGCCGCACCACCGTTGATCCAGATCAATGTCGGCGCAGTCCGCTGCACCTAGGCTGGCACGCTTGCAGGAAGCATGCCCTGCGGATGCTGCGCCGGCCTCGGCGGAGTATACGCGCCGCCCTCATTCCGATCCGGGACAGCATGAACAGACCCTCTCCCAGCCGCCGCCAGCAGCTGATCCAGCACTGGGGCGCCATCCTCTGGCCCAGCTTCATCGCCGCGGGCCTGGCCAGCGTGGTGTTCTTCGCCTTCGTCGACCCGTTGCGACTGCAGGCGATCAGTTTCCCGGGCACGGCGATCAGCCGCGAACTGGGCTATACGGCAGGGTTTTTCATGTTCTGGTCGGTGACGGCACTGTCCAGCGCGGTCACCTGGTACCTGCAGCGCCCGATGCCCAGCGACGACGACGACGAGCTGCCGCTGGGATGAGCATGCCCTGCACTGGAATTCCACGCCCCTGGCGTTGGCGCGGCGCGCTGAGCGTGCTCCTGCTGGCATTGTTCTATGCGTTGCCATGGCTGCGCTGGAACGGGCAGCAGGCGCTGCTGCTGGACATCAATGCACGACGCTTCGATCTGTTCGGCTGGACCTTGTGGCCCGGCGACGTCGGCGTGCTGATCGGTCTGCTGGCGGTGCTGGCCGTTGCCCTTGCGCTGCTTACCCACCTCGCCGGCCGCGTCTGGTGCGGCCACGCCTGCCCCCAGACGCTTTGGCGGCGTGCCTTCGACTGGATAGCACACGGCATGGCGCGGGTCTTGCCGGTGCCGGCGGTGCGCCCTGCCACCCAGCTGGCCTGGGGGTTGCTGTCGCTGTGGACCGGCATCACCTTCGTCGGCCTGTTCAGCCCGATCGGAGAACTGGTGGACGCTGCGCCACACGCCGGCTGGAGTGGCTGGGAAACGTTCTGGGTGGTGTTCTATGCCGCAGCGACCTGGGGCAATGCCGGCTTCCTGCGCGAACAGGTGTGCCGTTCGCTGTGCCCATTCGCACGCATGCAGCCACTGCTGACCGATCCGTACACGCCCCGCATGTTGTACGACGCGCGCCGCGGCGAACCGCGCGGCATGCGCCCGTCGGGCCTGGGGGGCGTGCTGGGCCGCGGCCGCGGCCTGCTCGACCCGACCACCGCGCAGGACTACGTATTCCGTGCCGCACATCCACTGCTGGCCGGACCGATGCCCACCTTCAGCGCCGACCGCCTGGGCGACTGCACCGATTGCGCCGCCTGTGTCAGCGCCTGCCCGATGCAGCTGGACATCCGCCAGGGACCGCAGGCCGATTGCCTGGCCTGCGGCGCCTGCCTGGACGCCTGCGCGCGGCAGCAGCACCAGGCCGGTTTCGGCTCGGGGCTGGTGCGCTACAGCAGTCCGCAGGCAATGGCCGGGCAACCGCAGCAATGGTGGCGACCGCGGACCCTGGCACTGCTTTCGATGCTGCTGGCGCTGTTGGCCTGTGGCGCCTGGCGCCTGCTTTGAATCAACGGATCAACGCGGCCCGTTGGCGTGCGGCGGTACCAGCTGCGCACGTCGGACAATGCCGAGCTGCTCGATGATCAGCGCCATTTCATTGGTGACCTCGGTACGCTCGGTCCCCTGCGGGACCAGGCGGTCCAGCACCTGCTGGTAGGTATCCCAGAACGCCGGACCGCATCCGTGTTTGTGATAACTGGCTTCCAGTTCGCGGCGTACCCGTTCAGCCAAGCCATGCATGCCGTATTCCATACGACCTCCGTTGGACTTGTTCTGCATCGTTGACGGTCTACCGACTCACTTGCGAGCTACTGAAAGACTCCCGGGCTTCACGCCCGGTTGATGCCAATTAGTCATAGATTTCACGACAGGTCAATTACATGCAGCGACTTTCGTGATCGAAATTATTAATCGTTCACGAAACCACATACGGGATGACTGGGTCCCCGGATGGGGCGGACCCGACACACTACCCGATCCCCCCCACCCCCTGTTCCAGTAGGCACCACCGATGGCCAAGCCCCGTTCCATCAAAGTTTCCTATATTGCTAAGCATACTTAGCAAACCACGCTTAGAGCGCTATATGCGACAAAATGCGGCGCAGTTCAGGCCTCTTCGGCCTCTGCGGCCTCAGTCGCCGGGAACAGATTGGGGTAGCGCTGATGCAGGATGTATTGGCGCAGCGCAGGAATCGGGAAGTCCCTGGGCCATTGCGACACCGCAGATCGGCTTATGCCAAAGAAGCGCGCCAGTTCGGCATCGGTCCGGAAACCCAGCCGGATGCGCACCTGCCCCTTGCTCCAGAATTCGGTCACGGTCGGTCCTTCTGTTAACCAGACTTATTCTTGGAACAAGGGAACTTTGCGATCCACGCGTTAAGCTGGCTTGCATAGATGAATACTCTCGGCCAACGACTCGCCATTGCCATGAAGAAAGCCGGGCACCCTCGCCCGGCCGATCTGGCCCGCGCCGCCGATTCGACGACGGCAACCATCAGCAACTGGCTCAACGACCATGTCAGCCCCGCCCATGTGAAGGCCGAACAGCTGTTCCGCATCGCCGATGCGGCCAAGCTGGACGCGCGCGAACTGCTGTATGGCGTGAGCGGGCTTGGCGTCGGTGAGCGGGGCAATACCTATATCCCCAGCCAGGCCCACCTGGACGTCTGGCAGGACGCCTACGAACTGGTCAGCCATCTGGTGGAGGAGAAAGGACTGGAGATCGATCATCGCCGCCACGCGGCATTGGACCTGCTGGCCTTCGAACTGCTGATGGACGGCTTCAGCCGCAGCAAGGTCATCCGGGTACTGACGACCTCGATGACGTGACTGCACTGCCGCTGGTAGCATGGTCGTCGATGGGGATGGGGCTCCCCCGATAACCGCCTGAAAGGGCTGATGGCTCCTGCCAGGACGAACCGGTGTTCGTCGACGGCAGGCCGTGCCCGCCCTCGGCGTTCGCCATCGAATCAGCGAACCCCTACCCGAGGCACGTGATGCACGCATTGAACAACTATTTGCTGGTCTTCATCGGCGGCGGACTTGGTGCCTGCCTGCGCCACGCCTGCAACCTGATCGGTGCGCGCGTGGCGGTCGGCAGTCCGTGGCCCTGGTCGACCTTCCTGATCAACATCAGCGGCGCACTGCTGATGGGCGTGCTGGTCGAAGCCTTCGCCCTGCGCAATGGCGCCTCGCCGCAGCTGCGACTGCTGCTGGCCACCGGCGTCCTCGGCGGATACACCACGTTCTCCACCTATGCACTGGAAATCGGCCTGCTGCTGCAGCGCGGCCAGCATGGCCTGGCAGCGCTGTACGCCGGCGGTTCGGTGGCACTGGGCCTGGTCGGCCTGTTCGGCGGCATGAAACTGGCGCGGCTGGTGCTGGGCTGAGGCTCAGCCAGCGCCGGCGCGGGCCTGTCCGCGCCACTCCCGCGGCGACTGCCCGGTGTGCGCCTTGAACGCGCGCGACAGCGCCGCTTCGCTGCCGTACCCCACATCGTCGGCAATCCGCTTGAGCGGCCTGCCCTGGCGCAGTGCCTGCTGCGCCAGGCCCACCCGCCAGCCCTGCAGATACTGGCCCGGCGTGGTGCCCATCGCCTCACGGAAACTGGCGGCGAACACACTGCGCGACATGCCGGCGACGTCGGCCAGGTCTTCCAGCGTCCACGCCTGCGCCGGCGCTTCATGCATCGCCACCAACGCCAGCCGCAGCCGCGGATGGCCGAGCCCGGCGAACAGGCCGCCACGCATCTCGCCACCTTCCATCAACTGGCGCAGCACCTGGATCATCACCACCTCGAACAGCCGGTTGACCATCGCCGCACGCCCGCAGCGCTGCTCGAAGGCCTCTTCGAACAGCAGCTCCAGTGCTGCGCTGCCGCCGTAGAGATCCGCCAGCGGCATGCAGATGAAATCGGGCAACGCGGCGCTGATCGGGTTGAGCCGGCCACCCTCGAAATGCAGGTTGGCGCAGGCCATGTCGGCGCCCTGCTGCGGATCGGTACTGAACCGGTGCGGCATCGGCCGTGGGTACAGCAGCAGGCTGGGCACCTCGACCTGCACAGTCTGCTTGCCATGACTGACCTGCAGCGGGCCCCGCCGCACCAGGTGCAGCTGACCCGCCTCGTCTTCGCCCTCCAGCGTGTTGATGCCGCACAGCGCGCCGGCATGGAACACCGAGGCGGTGACCGCGAAGCGTTCGAGCAGGATGGCGAGACGGTCGACCACGACGGGACTCCAGATCAAGCGAATAGGGTTCAATGCGTCAGATCGTATCGGAATCGCCACCAAAATGGTCGACTGAACGCTGCACTCTCTGCGCCCTCAAGCCTCCAGTGAATGACGGATCACCATGAAGCCCTCTTCCTGCGCAGGTGCCACGAAGTGGCGGGTGATCTGCTCGAAGGCGTCATCGCTGGCCTGGAACGGGTGTTCACCGCGTGCGTTGCGGGCGCGCAGACGCGCCTTGCAGATGGCGTCGGGAACATCGAGAAAATGCAGTTGATGGGCAACGCCGGCCGACTCGAACAGTTCGCGGCCCCAGGCGCGGGCGGCGGGCGTGTTGAACGGAACGTCGAGCACGACTGAGACGCCGGCCTGCAGGATCGCGCGGACATGCTGCGTCAGCGCAGCGCGCAGTGCTGCCGCGCGCTGCAGGTAGTCGGCGACGGAATGGATCTGGCCGGGATACAGCGCCGCCAGCCAAGCGTCTTCGCTGATCAGCACGTGGCACGGCTGCGCCACCAACCGCTGCGACAGAGTGGACTTTCCGGCGCCGATCTTGCCGCACACCAGGTGCAGGGTCGGGGCATTGCCGGTCGATGAAAGAGGGTGCATCTGCGTTCTCCTCGGTGGATTCCAATACCCGGGAGAGCGCCGCATGCAAGCCGCCTTCCCGGGCGGGTTGCATGGCCGTGACGACCGCGCGCTACCCCGCCTTCCCGTGGGGAATGCGGATAATCGACGCGGCAGTGTGCTGGGCCATGCCGCCAGCGTAGAGCGCGCCACGGCCGACCGGCAATCCCCTGCGGCAGTGCAGCGCGCGCAACAATTCGCGGGCATCTATGCTCGGCGCCATTCCCGGATGGAATGACCACGATGCGCCCCTTGCTTCGATGCGCCCTCGCCCTCGGCCTTCTGCTGCCTGCGGCATCGCTGCTGGCTGCGCCACCCACGGCACCGCGCATGCTCAGCGGCGAGCTGCAGGGCGCCCCCTGGCGCCTGGACGTACCGGCTGCCTGGAACGGCGACCTGGTGATGCTGGCGCATGGCTATGAACCAGTGGGTGTGCCACGCACTACGCCGATGACCGCCAATGACAGCACTGCAACGCTGCTGGCCGCAGGCTACGCCGTCGCGCAGAGCGCCTATGCCAGCCAGGGCTGGGCCGTGGCCGATGCGATCACCGACATGGAACGCCTGCGCCAGCACGCGCTGGGCGAACTCAAGCGCGTGCGCCACACCTGGCTGCTCGGCTTCTCGATGGGCGGCGCGGTGACACTCGCCAGCCTCGAGCGCTACCCGCAGCACTACGCCGGTGGCGTCTCGCTGTGCGGTGCCAACCTCAGTGGCGAACAGATCGCCGCGGATCTGCTGACCACGCTGGTCGCCTTCGATTACTTCTTCCCCAACGCGGAAGGCCTGCCGGCCAGTGGACTGGCGTCGCGCGAAGCGGCCGCGTTGCCGCAGGGAGCGCTCTATCAAGGCATCGCCGGCGCGCTGCAGCAGAACCCACAGCATGCCGAGGTACTGGCCAGGCAACTGCAGGTCGCTCCGGATGCGCTGGCCGGCACGATCAGCCTGCACGCACTGGTCCTGCACGAACTGGCGACACGTAGCGGCGGCATGCCGGTGGGCAACAGGGGCGTGGTCTACCGCGGCTTCGGCGACGACACGGCGTTCAATGCCGGCGTGCAGCGTGTCGACGCCGTGCCCGCGGCACAGGCCGATGTCCGTGCGAAGCTGGCACTGAGCGGCGCGTTGAAGCGACCGCTGGTGATCCAGTTCAACAACAACGATCCCACCATCGTGCCGCATATGCAGACGGTGTATCCGCAGCTGGCGGCCCATGCCGGCGCACGGCCGTTGCCGAAGGTGCTGCCTGCGGCAGGCGAAGGGCATTGCGGCTTCTCTGAAGCCGACGTGGTCGAGGCGTTGAAGGCTGCACGGCGGTGAGCACAACGCGTGTCGCGGTGCATCAAGGCCGCGATGGAAGGACTGCTATGGTAGCCCCGCCCATTGAAGGGCACACAAAGGACTGACGTGATGATCAAGACGACCTTGAAGACCGTGATGTTCCTTGGCATGGCCGTAACCGGCCTGGCCTTCGCCGCAGGATCCTGCGAGTTCTGCACGCTGAAGTACGAGCAGTGCCTGCGTACATCACATGGACCGCTGGGCAAGACCTCCGAGCAGTGTCTGGCCGAGTACAAGCTGTGCCGCGAAACGGACTGCCCGTCGCCCTGACCGGCATCCAGCCGGCTCCTGCGGGAGCCGGCTCAACGCTCACCGGCGCGTCCGGCCTCCACCTCCAGCAGGCGCGCCGGCAACTGCTGCAGCAATGCGTCCACCGCCACCCGCGTCTTCAGCGGCAGGTGGGGCACCCGCGGCCACACCGCATGGATCGGATAGATCGCATTGGAGGCGGCCGGAAAAACTTCCAGCAACCGTCCCTGCTGCAGGGCATCGCGCACCAGCCAGTACGGCAGCCAGGCCACGCCCAGCCCAGCCACGGCCGCATCGGCCACGCCCTGCAGATCGTCCATCTGCACGCGCGCGTCCGGCTTCAACACCTGCGGCTCGCCATCCACCCGCATCTTCCATTCCATCACCTGGCCACGCCGGCTGTAGGCCACCGCCTCCAGCCCACGCAGTGCATCGACGGTGCGTGGCAGCTCGCGCCCGGCCATGAACGCCGGCGAGGCGCAGATCGCCATGCGGTGTTCACCCAGCGGCCGCGCCACCAGATCGCTGCTGTCGGGCAACGCGCCGATGCGGATCGCCAGGTCGATGCCCTCCTCGCGCAGGTCGACCGTACGATCATTGAACTGCAGATCCAACGCCAGCGCCGGATGCTGGCGGGCCAGCTCCAACAGGATCGGTGCGATGCACAGGTGGCCGAACAACACCGGCAGGGACACGCGCAGGCGACCGGCAACCTGGGTTCGCCCGCCCTCGAGCGCGGCCTCGCCTGCACGGATTTCCTCCAGCGCGCGCAGGCAATGCTGGTAGTAGAGCGCCCCGGCCTCGGTCAACTGCTGGCTGCGTGTGGTGCGCAGGAACAACGGGGTGCCGAGCCGCACCTCCAGCCGCGCAATGCTCTTGGCCACCGCCGAGCGGGTGACCTGCAGCGCGTCGGCCGCCTGCGCGAAGTTGCCGGCCTGCACCGTGGCCACGAACACGTCGATACCGTTCAGATCGGACAAGGCCACAATGTATCCAACCAGGAACCAATGGAAGGAAAAAATAGCGCCACTGGCGAAGTTTTTAAAGTCTAGAGTGGGCGCCCTCCCCTTCCACGCAGATCGACTTCCCGCCATGAGCAAGGTGCTTGTCCTCCACTCCAGCCTCAACGGCACCGCCTCGCGCAGCGCCGGCCTGATCAATCGTTTCCTCGCCGAGCGTGCCGCGCAGGGCTTCGATGACGCCGTCACCGTGCGCGACCTCACCGCACTGGACCTGCCGGTGCTGGATGAGGATATCTTCCACGCACTGCGCGGTGCAGAGAACCCGGGGCCACGTGCGCAACAGGCCATCGCGCTGTCCGATGCGCTGATCGACGAGCTGATGGACAGCGACCTGCTGCTGATCGCCGCACCGATGTACAACCTCAACGTACCGACGCCGCTGAAAAACTGGTTCGACCTGGTCGCCCGCGCGCGCGTGACCTTCCGCTACACCGACACCTGGCCACAGGGCCTGGTCCAGGGCGTGGAAGCGGTGGTGTTCAGTCCGCGCGGCGGCGTGCATGTCGGCCAGGGCACCGACACGGTGACGCCCTACCTGCGATCGGTGCTGGGCCTGATCGGCATCACCGAGGTTGATTTCGTCTACGCCGAAGGCATGGACATCCGTCCACATGGCATCGAGCAGGGCATGGCCCGCGCGCAGGCACAATTGACCGCATTGGCGCAGCGCATGCCATTGCCGAACGCTTAGGATGCAGGGGCCGGCAACCGTCCTGCCGCCTCTTTCCCCGCTGAAGCAACGCACCCGATGGCCTTCTTCGAACGACTGAGCGACACCCGTTACCTGCCGACCGAGCATACCGGCGGTGCCTGGAACATCCGCGAGCAGCACATCGCGCCAGCGATCGGACTGCTCGCCCACCACCTCGAACGCGACGCCGCGGCACGCGGTCATGGCTTCCTGATCGCGCGCCTGTCCTACGACATCCTCGGCACCATCCCGATCGAAGCGATGGACGCCGAGGTACAGGTGCTGCGCGGCGGTCGCACCATCGAACTGGTGGAGGCCACACTTCGACACGATGACCGTCCGGCGCTTCGTGTGCGCGCCTGGTTGATGCACCCGAACGATACCGGGGCCATCGCCGGCACGCCGATCAGCGGCATTGCGCCGCCGGAATCGATGCCGGCGTGGGACCCGGGCACGGTCTGGCCCGGTGGTTTCATCCAGAGCATCGAGATCCGTCGCCACGACCAGGGCCCCGGCCGTGCAACCTACTGGGCCCGCGCAACGCAGTCGCTGCTGGATGGTGAAGCGGTCAGCCCATTGGCCCGTGCCGCCACCCTGTTCGACCTGTCCAACGGCATGGCGGTACGCGCCGATCCGAAGGAGGTCGCCTTCCCGAACCTGGACCTCACCGCTCACCTGTTCGGCATGCCCGAAGGCGAGTGGCTGGGTTTCGACACGTCGGTGTCGTTCGGCCGCCAGGGCATCGGCCTGACCAGCACCGTGCTGCACGATGCGCGCGGCCCGATCGGAACACTCGGCCAGGCGCTGACGGTGCGCCCGTAAACGCAACGGGCGGCGTCAGCCGCCCAGCGTGCCCATGGTGAAGGTGTAGCCGGAACTCATCAGGAACTCGCGCATGCGCATTTCCGCACGGCGCGGTGAGGCCAGATTGGCCGGTGCATACAGCGCGTAGACCACGCCGGCGCCTTCGATTGACTCGCGCCGCACGCCACAGTGGCGGGTCTCCGAGGCGACCACCCAGCCATCCTTCAACCGGTCCGGCCCGATCGATTGGCCGTTCATCAGCCGGAACGTCAACCAGCGTACTTCCGCAGCGGATTTGCTCATCGGCGGCATTCCGGCTGGGTACTACGGTCCATCATGTCCTTGCTCGCCATTGCAGCTCCCTAAGACTTGGAACCTGACCATAGCGCCTCCGCATGTCGCGGGCGAATGAGACTGCCCGGGCGCTCAGGTCGCGAGGCCGAACCGCTTCCACAGCGCCTCGCGCCCCGGCGGGGTCAGCCGCAGTTCGCGACGGCCTTCAACACGCCGCAGCCAATCGTTGTTCACGAAGCTGTCCAGCATCGCCTCGCCGACCAGCCCGGCCAGATGCGGACGCCGCTCGGTGCAGTCCAGGCATCCCCGGCAATAGCGCGCGGGCCTGGCCGTCACCGGCTGCTGCAGCACCTCGACCAGCGGCTGGCCGAGCTCCCGCAGGAACGCCGCCCCCTCTGCGCTCACCTGCCAATAGCCGTCGCGCGGCAGCAAGTGCCCTGCCTGCAGCAGGTGATCGGTGATGGCCACCGCATGCACGCCGGCCAGGTGGCGATAGCACGAGCGCGCCTCGCGCAACGCAGGCAGGCTGCGTGACGCGGCGGCGGTGCATGAGGGCGTGCGCTCGGCCACACGCAGGATGCCCTCCAGCATGTCCGCGACCTCGGTCGACGCCAGCCGATGGTAGCGATGGCGGCCCTGCGGGATGGCTACCAGCAGATCGCCTTCAATCAAGCGCCGCAGGTGCGTGCTCGCCGTCTGTGGCGTCACCCCGGCCACCCGCGCCAGTTCCATCGCGGTGTACGCGCGGCCGTCCATCAGTTGCAGCAACATGGCGGCGCGTGCCTGGTCACCGACCAGGGCACCGACACTGACAAGGGAACCGGAGGTGTGGACCATGCCGGCATTGTGGCATGCAGGGCCCGGCCGACAGTTCGATGCAGGCCGAAGCATTGCCGGCCCGCCCCGGCGCACAGTCACCGCCCCGCTCTTCCGAGAACCGCAGTGACGAACCCTTCGATCCAGCGTCGGCGCATCACGCCTTCGGTCCTGTACCCGGGCACGCCGGTACTGCTGATGACCACGCTCAATCCCGACGGCAGCAGCAACATCAGCCCGCTCTCTTCGTTCTGGGCGCTGGGCAACCGGGTCGTGCTGGGGCTCGGCACGCAGGGCCAGGGCTATCGCAACCTGCAGCTGCGCAACGAGTGCGTGTTGAACTTTCCCTCCTCTGCGCAAGCGGCCCAGGTCGAGGCCATCGCGCGTGCGACCGGCCGCGATCCGGTTCCCGATGCCAAGCAGGCGATGGGCTACGTGCATGTGCGTGACAAGTTCGCGTTGGGTGGCTTTACCGCCGTACCGTCAGCACAGGTCGCACCCGCTACGATTGCCGAATGCCCGCTGCAGGTGGAAGTCACGGTGATGGCGATGCACGCACCCAGTGATGACGATGGCCAGCACTTCGTGATCGTCGAAGGCCGCATCCGCTGCGTGCATGCGCATGAGGCGATCACCCATGCAGGCAGCCAGCACATCGATGTCGCCCACTGGAAACCGTTGATCTATCTGTTCCGCCACTACCTGGGCGTGGGTGAACCGGTCGGGCGCAACTTCCGCGCGCAGACGCCGGCACATGACCCGGCATAGAGGCGGTGATTCAAGGTGGCGGCGATGATGGGTGGCTGGTCACTGAAATCCAGTACGACACCATGTCCACATAGCGGCCGTCGCGCTTCACCGCGCGCGGCTCGACGCCGGATTCGGTGAATCCCAGCGACTCGTACAGTCCCCGCGCGGCAGCGTTGTCTGCCAGCACCGTGAGCGTGAGCGACTCGATGCCATCCGTGCGTGCCGCCGCGAATGCCGCAAGGAACAGTTGACGGGCGATGCCATGACCACGATGGGCTGCGCCAACATGGACGCTGTGGATCTCCGCCGTGTGCCGCCGCGCCAACCGCACCGGGCGCACATAGCGCAGGAAGCCCACCAGCATGCCGTCAACGAACGTGCCGAAGTAGCGCGTACCAGGATCGGCAAGCTGGGCGCGCATCACGTCCGCCGAGTCATGCTGTGCCTCGGCCAGCGTGGACAGGAACGCAGCGGGCGACTCACGAAGCGCCTGCAACCGTGCCTGCCAGAGAATGTCGGCGTCGTCAGCACCGAGTAGCCGGATAAGCATGCGACACACCCGTGAGGCTGTTGATGCACAGGTGCCCAGCCTAGCGCGGGTCCACCTGATGCGGTGTGCATGCAAGAATGAAGTCAGCCCCTTCTTTACTCTCCGCCATGACTGAACTGCAGATTCCCCGCGTTGGATGCGGCGCCGTCGTCCGTGATGCCGACGGCCGCATCCTGCTGATCCAGCGCGGACGCGATCCGGAGCGCGGGCATTGGGGGCTGCCCGGCGGCAAAGTCGACTGGATGGAAACGGTAGAGGCTGCCGTGGTCCGCGAAGTCCGCGAGGAGACCGCCTTGGAAGTTCAGCTGCTGCGCCTGCTATGCGTGGCCGATCATTTCGAGCCGGCGCTTGCGCAGCACTGGGTTGCGCCGATCTACGAGGCACGGGCAACTACCGGCACCGAGGCCTCCATCCAGGAGCCGGGTGTGCAGACCGGGCTAGGCTGGTTTGCCGTGGATTCACTGCCCCAGCCGCTGACGCAGGCCACGGTGCAGGCGCTGGCCCGGCTGTAGCGAGTATCGATCCGGGCACGTGCCGGTATCCAGACAAACAAAAAAGCCCTGACCGGAGTCAGGGCTTTTCAACTGGAGGCCTCAAGCGGAATCGAACCGCTGTAAACGGATTTGCAATCCGGTGCATAGCCACTCTGCCATGAGGCCAACGTACTGCGCGCCAGGAACAGGGCCCTGACAAGACAAAACCCCATGATGGGGCCTGTCGGAACATGGAGCGGGAAACGAGACTCGAACTCGCGACCTCAACCTTGGCAAGGTTGCGCTCTACCAACTGAGCTATTCCCGCGTAAGCCGACATGGTACCGGAAATCCGGGACACACACCAGCGATTTCACCTTTCTGACTGCGCGTAAAGCCTTGTGGCCCAACGTGCCCCGCCTTGCCGTGGCGGGAGAAAAACAAGGCCCCTACCGGGGCCCTGTAGAATCTGGAGCGGGAAACGAGACTCGAACTCGCGACCTCAACCTTGGCAAGGTTGCGCTCTACCAACTGAGCTATTCCCGCAGATTCCGTTCGACCTGCGTCGAAGGAGCGCTATTGTGTCCAAATTCCTTCACGCCGTCAACAGCCTTCACACGATGCGGTCACGGGCGTCCGCACTGGGGTACGCTGCCCCGCCCGGTCCCATTCGCCCATGTTCCTTCGCGGCACGCCCCTGTTGATCGCCCTGCTGCTGCATCTGCTGGTGGCGCTGCTGTACTGGGCACTGATTCCGCTGGGAATGAACGCGTATCGCGACCATTTCGGCTTCACCTCCCATCGCGACATCGGCCTGGGCATCGCCCAGTTCCATCTGTTCTGGATGTTCATTGGCGCCCAGCCGCTTATCGCGGTGTTGCGGCCATTGTTCGCCAAGGTGCTGGTGCTGGCGATCCCGTTGGTGTTCGCGACCTGGACGCTGATGCACAACCACCCGCTGCGCCTGCTGTACTTCACCATCGGACCCGGCCTGCTGGCACTGGCCGCAATCGCGGTGAGCCTGCGCTATTCGTCGCGCGGAACCTCCCGCCCCACCACGGACACCGCCGATGCCTAGACGTTACATCCGCCTGTTCTGGCTGCTGGTCGCGCTGACCTGGCTGGCGCTGATCGCTGCGCTGGTCAATGCCGGCTTCACTCCGGACTACTGGCTGCTGCACCACCTGGAAGGCGCCGAGCTGCCCTACCCGACCAGCACCGTCATCGTGTTCGCGCTGCTGGGAGCCGTCGAGCTGGTGGTGGCCGCACTGATCGTGCAGCCCTGGAAACTGAGACGCCTGTGGCTGCGCCTGCTGATCGCGTTCGCGTTGCTGGTGGTGTGGTCGGTGCCGTGGATGCTGTCCGCGATGCACCAGCCGCCGGTGCACGGCATGCACCTGCTGTGGTTGCTGCTGCTGGACGTGGGGCTGCTCCTGGCGCTGTGCGTGGTGTCTGCAGTGAGTGCGTGGCGAACCATCAGGCGTCGAGGAGCCCCATAGGCGGCCCCGTCGCAACACCAGGCTTACTTCCGGAACTCCACCCGCACATGCTGGCCGAAGCGGGCCTTGGCCTCACCTTCGAACTCCAGCACACACTCCACCACCTTGGCCACGCCACGCCCGGCATCTTCGGGCAGGCGTGCCTGCGCGAACACGGGGCTGATGCGCACCACGCGTGCGGACGGCAGCGTGCTGGTGTTCTCGGCACCATCGCTGTCCGGCACCACAGTGGCCTTCATGCCCACCTGCACGGCATCGGCATAGGCGGCGCTGAGTTCGGCGCGCACCTGCAGCGAACGCGCCGGCAGCAGCGAGATCGCCGGCTTGCCAGCCTGCACGAAGGCACCGAGCCCCGGCACCTGTCCGACCACGGTGCCGGCTTCCGGCGCGCTCAGCGACATCTGCTGCAGTTTCAGTTTTGCGTGTTCAAGCTTGTGCTGGGCCATGTCGACCTGCGCACCGGCCACATCAACATCGGCGCGCACACCTGCCAGCTGCTGCTTGGCCGCATCGGCCTGCTGGTTGGACGACACGCCTTCGCTGGCGCCGGTGGACAGACGGGTCGCGTTGCGCTCCAGTTCGCGCAGCTGCGCCTGGCTGCCCTTCAGGCGGTCATTGGCCAGGGCGAGATCGGCGGTGGCCATCGCCACCTCCTGCTGCAGCAGGGCACCATCCAGCGACAGCAGCAACTGTCCCTTCTTCACCGTGGCGCCCTCCTTCACCGGCGCGGCGGTGATCGAACCATCCACCGGCGGCGCCAGCGCGATCAGGCCACCCTCGACGTCGATGATGCCGCGCGCCACCGCGACCTTGCCGGCGGTGGCGTCGGCCTTGCCCGAAGGCGCCGGCGCGGGTGCAGGCGCGTCCTTGGAACAGGCGCCGAGCAGCAGTGCCGCGGACAGGGCCAGGCTGAGGGGGAGCAGGTGCGACGTCTTGGTCATGGGGCGGACTCTACAGTTTCGTTCTGGCGGCGGTCATCACGGACCATGCCGTCTTCCATGGCGATCACCCGATCGGCATGCCGGATCAGGCGCGGATCGTGGCTCACGCACAGCACGGTAGCGCCATGCGCACGTGCGTAGCGGTGCAGGATGTCGATCACGCGCTGGCCGTTCTCGGCGTCCAGCGCGCTGGTGGGTTCGTCGGCGAAGATCAGCGTCGGCGACTTGGCGAAGGCGCGGGCAACGGCCACACGCTGCTTCTCGCCGCCGGACAGCTGCGCCGGGCGCATGTGGCTGCGGTGGCTGAGGCCCACCTCTTCAAGTGCCTTGCGGGCCAGCGGTTCGCTTTCGCGATTGCTCATGCCGCGGTAACCCAGCGGCAACTGCACCTGCTCCAGCGCGGTCAGCGCCGGGAACAGGTTGAAGCCCTGGAACACGAAACCGACATGGTGCAGGCGGAAGCGCTCCACTTCACTGCGACTCATGTGGCCCACGTCCTGGCCGAGCGCGTGCACGCGACCGCCATCGGGCGATGACAGGCCGGACAGCAGCGACAGCAGCGTGCTCTTGCCGCAGCCGGATGGGCCCGACACCAGCGTCAGCTCGCCGGGATAGATGTCCAGCGACAGGCCGCGCAGCACCGGCACCTGTACATCGCCGGACATGAAGCCCTTTTCCAGTGCGTCGGCCTGCAGGGTCGGGGCGACGGCGCGTGTAGAAGTCATCGGCCGGTCCTCAACGCAGCAGCAACGATGGATCGGAGCGGACGACACTGCGTACCGCCATGATGCTCGACAGCATGGCCATCACCGCGACCAGCGCTACGCAGCCGATGATGACCATCGGCGTCAGCTGCACCGGCACGCGCTGGGTCTGTGCGATCAACAGCACGACGGTGCTGAACGCCGCCGCCAGCAACATGCCCACGCCGCCGATCAGCAATGCCTGCTCGAACACCACCCGCGCCAGCGCATAGCGCCCGGCACCGAGTGCGTTGAGCGTGGCGTACTCGCGCACCGAGCCGGCCACCACGGAAGCAAATGACTGGTTGGTGATCACTGCGCCGACGAAGCAGACGATGACGGCCATGAACAGCACCGCGATGCCGGCACCGGTATCGAACAGCCAGTATTGCTGCGAACGGCTGGCGAACTCCGGTGCAGTCCAGAACTCGACCGGCGTGGCCTGCCCCATCGACGCGGCCAGGCGGTCGCGCACGCGGTCGGCCAGGTCCGGCGAACGCAGGCCCGCCACGAAATAGGTACTGCCCTCGTGCGGATCGGTGCCAGCAATGGCGCGCGCGGTATCCAGCGACGCCAGCACATTGACGCCACCGAGGCCACGCAGGCCGGGTTGCGCAGCGACCACGCGCACCGCCTTGCCGTTGATCCACGCACGGTTGTTCTGCAGGTCCACGCCCAGCGTATCCAGATCGGCGCTGTCGACGATCACCGCACCCGGCTCACGCAGCTGCGCGCGCAGGTCGGCAGGGAGGATGCGCGCGAACATCATCGCGTCGTCCCGGGTGGAGATGCCGGACAGATACACCGACACGTTGCCAGTGCCCTGCGCGCCGGACCGCCATTCGCCATCGACCCACTCGTAGGGTTCGACGCGGGTGACATCCTGGTCCATACGCAGATGGCTTTCCACATCCGCGCTGATTGCATGGCCGTAGTTGACGCTCTGGGTGCCGGGGAAACCGGCCCAGATATCGGCGGATGAAGCCTTCACGTAGATCGCGGCGGTACCGAAGATGCCCAGCACCAGTGCCGCCTGCACGATCAACAGCACGCCAGCGAAACACATCGCCAGCACCACCGGCAGGAACCGGCGCCACTCGTAGGCCAAGGTCTTGCGGGCCAGTGCGATCATTGCGACTCGCCCTCAGCCTCGACCGGCAGCGGTGCGCCGCCCAGGGAGCGGTACAGCGAGGCGAATGCGAGCACACGCGCGCCCTGCGCACCGATCAGATCGGCCTGCGAGGCCAGTGCGGCACGCTGCGTGTCGAGCCCATCGAATTCGCTGGACAGGCCAAGCTGCACCTGCCGCGCCTGGCGCTTGACCTGCTGGCCGGCGGCATCATCGGCCGCACGCAGCGACTGGATGCTGCTGTCCTGCCGCGCCAGGCTGCCCAGTGCGCCTTCCACTTCGCTCACACCTTCCAGCACCGCCTTGCGGTAGCCGAGCAGCGCGGCATCCAGCTGCTTTTCATCGGCATGGAAACGCGCGCGACGCTGGCCCCAGTCCCACAGCGGAATATCGATGTACGGGCCGATCGACGGACTGGAGTCGGAGTTCGAGCGGGCGTTCTGGGTAAGGTTGTACGCGTACAGGATCGAGCCGCCGAGACTGACCCGCGGATACATCGCGGCGCGCGCGGAGCCCTTGCTGGCAGCAGCCTGCATCACCTCCGATTCGGCCAGCAGGATCTGCGGCCGATGGCGCAGCAGATCGGCCGGTACCTGCTGCAGCGAGAACGCACCCAGCGTCGGCGGCGTGCGATAGGCGCGCCAGGCCGGGTCCGGGCCATCACGGCCCAGCAGCAGGGCCAGCGCGCGGGCAGCGTTGTCCGCATTTTCGCGGGCCTGCGCCGTGGCCGCCCGGGTCGCCGCCTGGCGTGCACGCAGGCGATCAAGTTCGCCGGGCTCATCCAGGCGCAGGCGCTGGCGTACCAGGGCCAACTGTTCGCCACGATCGTCCACCGCCTGCTGGCGGGCCAGAAGGTCCTGCTGGGCCTGTGCCACGGTCAGATCCAGATAGCTGCGCACCACGTCGGCGATCACCGCGACCTGCGCGGCATTGCGCAGCGCCTCGGCATTGCCGGCTGACGCCTGTGCACTCAACTGCGCGCTCTCGGCGGCGCCGAACAGGCCCAGGTCCCAGATCGCTTCGATACCGGCGTGGAAATAGGTGTCGACCGCAGCGGCATCCTGCACCTGCTTGGCGCTGGCCGAGATTTCCGGCAGGAAGCGCGAGTCCGAAGTGCCGGCGACAATCCGCACGGCCTGCAGGCGCAGCGTGGCCTGCTGCAGGTCGAGGTTGCCGGTGATGGCCTGATCGACCAGTCCATCCAGCGCCGGGTCGGACAACACTTTCCACCACTGTTTGGCGTCCACTGCCACGCCCTGGCCCTGCGGTACCTGGGTCCAGGTGCTGGGCGTGCGATCAGGCAGGTCCGGAACCGGCACCGACATGCAGCCCGCCAAGGCCAGGCTTGCGAGCAGCGCGCCGGGGCGCAGCACTGCCTGCAGGGAAAATCCGCGCCCGGTCCTGGGCACTGCCACTGGAGTGATACGCCTGACCACCAGCCCGCCAACGTGTAGAAGGAGCATGAAGGCTACCGTGCGATTGTGGAGCGAACATGGAGAATTGGTCCGAAAAAGGTCACAACACGCGTGCGGTTCAGGCAACGCTGACCCAGCCTTTCACTACGCTTTCAATGCGTTCCCCGCGCGGAACACTGGACGCCTTTCACTGCGTATTGCACATTGCGGCACTGTCTTGCTTCGATGCTGCCTGCCTGTGAAACGTCCCCGCCGCTGGCTGTTGACTGCCTCGATCACGACATTGATTGTCGCTGCGCTCGCTGTCGCGCTGGCCACCCCACTGGCCTCGAACGCCCTGCTGCTCCTGATGGAGCGCAGCAACTTCATTCCTGCCGAATCCTCGATCCTCACCTTCGAACCGTATGCGATCAACGACGGCTCGTCGAACTACTGGTTGTACGGAAAGGACCGGAACTACTACTACCACTTCACCTACGAAGATGACGTCCCCTACATCTACATCCCGCAGGACAACCGCTGCCCCGGTTTCGACCAGCAGGATGTCCGGACCTGGTGCAGCGCACTGCCCGGCAAGGCACGCTAGCGCGGCGGTGGTGCAACCGGTGTGACAAACGAAAAACGCCCCCTTGCGGGAGCGTTGTTCTTGAATCTGGAGCGGGAAACGAGACTCGAACTCGCGACCTCAACCTTGGCAAGGTTGCGCTCTACCAACTGAGCTATTCCCGCAGATTTCGTTCGACCTGCGTCGAAGGAGCGCTATTGTGTCGATATTGCTGCACGGCGTCAACAGGAATTTTCACGTGAAGTGAAGGGCGGCGTTCAGGCGGCGCTGCCTGCTCCCTTCACGTGCGCAGGCCGCGGCGATGAAAGTAGATCTGCTCGGCGACGCGCCGCGTGGCAGCCGTGTGCAGCAGCGCATTGAGCGGCCAATCGGCCTGCAGGTGATCCATCGCCCAGCGCAGCAGGCGCTTGCAATGGAAGGCCGGGGCGACCTTCTGCGCTACCCGCTCGGCGTCCGGTCCTTGGCCACGCAGATGGCGGGCAATCGCCTCGCCGACCGCCCAGCCGTGCCGCCACGAGGAGTGGATGCCCCCGGCGGACAGCGGCGAGACGATGCCCGCTGCGTCGCCGGTCAGGATCAGGCGTTGGCCGGTGATCGGCCCATCCGGCCGGCCGCAGGGCACCAGGCCGGCGCGGGTGGCCGAAGGACGCGCCGAGGGCGGAATGCCGACCACATCGCGCACATGCTCAAGGAAGCCATCGATATCTGGCGGCCGCACCCGGTCCGGGTCATGGCGAACCGCCAGCCCGACCTGCAGGCCGGTTGGATTCTGCGCGACCCAGCCGATGTAGCCCGGCGCATAGCGCTTGCTGACGAAGCAATGCAACGCATCACCCTGCGGCAGTTGCAAGCCGGCGAACTCGCGTTCGACACCGAAGAGATTGTCGCGCACCTGGCCGAGGCCAGTGCGCCGGGCCACGCGTGAGCGCGCGCCATCGGCGCCGACCAGATAGGCGCACCGCCCCGCCCCTTCCACCTGCCAGCCGTCACCATTGCGATGGGCGTCGGTGAAGGACTGCTGCAGGCGAAGGTCGACACCATTCGCGCGCAGTTCGCTGGCCAGCCAGCGCATCAGGTTGGGCGTATCGGTGGTGAGGAAGTAATAGCCCGGTGCGGTCAGCAGCACGCTGCGCAGGTTCGGCGCATACAGCCGCACATTGGCAACGCGTTGCACCAGGTGTTCGGGCATGCGCCCCAGCCAGGTCTGCTCCATCGCTTCCTTCACCACGATGCCGGTGGTGTGCAGGCGTTCGCCGGGATCGGTTTTGCGTTCGATCACGCAGACGCGCAGGCCGTACTGGGCAGCGGCCAGTGCGCAGGCCGCACCGGCGAAGCTTGCGCCAACTATGACCAGGTCGTGGTCGTAGGCAGAGGACATGTGGGGCATCGCGGCATCTCTTGATTGAAACGGAGATGCAGCATCGCCAGCGTGCGGGGCGGGGCGATGGGGTGGCGGTGAAGTGGGGATGAAGTGACTGACAGCTGGCGAGGCATGGCGGCTTTCAGACTAATTGCATGGACGGGACTAAAACCGGGATCGATAGTCCGATGCTTCAAGCATCCGCCCTCCCGTCCAGATCCATGCAAAACCAGAGAGAGAAATGAGCACTGAAAACCAGATCCGCCGGCTAGACAGGAAAGTGCGCAGATGGATCAAGCAATGGCCTGAGAACACCGTGAACCGGGAGCTATTCCTAATAGAGCCATTCAATACAATATCTGAGTATCTTGGCAGCAAAGGCTATCACTACGGCGAACCCTATACCGCGCTGGGTGACGCAATTGACCACGATGAGGACGTCCCCAGTGAAAGTGGCTACTTCTATGCGCGCCTAAATCATGAACGCTTGGGACGCCGCCGAGCGGCATGAGCGAAGCTTGGTAGACCTTCTTAAGTCAGGGAAGGATCGAGATAGAGAATTCTATGAAATAAAATATGAGCGAAGCGAATTGGCTACAATTTAGGATCGGCTGAAGGCATTTATCTCTTCCGGTTATGCGCTCGCTATGAATGATACAGCCCATTACAAGCTGAACGTTGGCCGCAACCCGAATTACCCGCGACGCCGCGAGCTTGGCTCTTGCGGTGCGGATATTGCCTGGGTAAATCTAATTGGAGTAATCATGAAGATCTTTAAGGCGTCTATATTTTTTTTGGCTTTTTTAAGTTTGTCAGGCTGCAACCAGCTGGCGCGTGGAGTTGACCATAAGGAACTCAGGCCAACTGCGATAGAGATGAAGCATTTTATCGAAGAAGTAAAAAGGGACTTGGTGTTTGTTGAGGGCGGTGAATATTTGATGGGTGATTATGGATTGCAGTATGGGACGGAGCAGATGTCTTATGATTGGGATAAAGACAGTCGGCCAGTACATAAGGTCAAGTTGAGCACCTTTTCCATTGCAAGATTCAAGATCTCAAATAAAGAGTTTGAGATGTATCTTAAAAGCAATGGTTTTAAGTTGCGTTCTTTTGAAGTGGGGGCAATACAGGAGAAGTGGAAGAACATTCATTCTTTACCTGATTTGCCAGCACATATGGACTGGTATGAAGCCGAACGCTATTGCAGCTGGCTGGCTAAAGTGTCCAATCTTCCTTTCTCATTACCCACGGAGGCCCAGTGGGAGTACGCGGCACGCAGCCGAGGGCAGTTTTTGATGGTGGCCACTGATGACGGTACTTATAAGCAGACAAATGATGACTTTACTGAATATGGGGGAGGGCCAAAAGGAATTAACATTTCCACCTATCGAGATCGTCGGGATTTTGCTAGACAAATGGCGTGGAGCACGGAGGGGCTTACGCCCTTGCCGGTGGACAGGTTCCCCCCCAATCCATTGGGCCTTTATGCCATGTCGGATAATGGACTGGAGTGGGTCAAGGATTGGTATGACGAAAATTATTATCAGTACTCCCCTGAAATTGATCCCCAGGGGCCGGAAACACCAGTGACCAAGGACTACTATGGCCGGGATACAAAAGTTACACGTGGTCAGGCATATGCCAATCCAAGCTGGGGAGGAGGAGTGAATGTGCACAGAACCCCTGAGAATCCGCATGGTTATGCATCCGAAGACAAAATGATTGTGTTGGGCGATAAAACGGCCAGGTGTGTTGTTAATAGCCACAATCGGATTGAGTAGCGGCGAGCTCCATATTTCAGGGCAGCATTTAAATGCAGGCCACCTGAAAGGCGGGTAATGGTTTTATTATTTTGCGCATAATGATATGCGCGGAGTTACTCGTTTTGGAGACAAACTGGGCGATCCACCGCGCTGGGTCAACCGTGCGCTGCTTCAGACGAACAGCGCTCCTGTGCGAGGGCGCTGCCTGAATATTCTTCGCCTCGCTCTCAGGCGACCACGATCCGCAGTGGGTCGGCCGACGCCAGGATCTCCGCGCGCTCACCCGTGGGCGGATAGATCCATTCGGTGTTGATGCGGGTCTTCAGCGCCTTGGCTTCAGCACCGGACAGCACCACCTGGCGATCCCAGCCCTCGGTGTAGACAGCACCCCACGGCCCCAGGTCCAGACAGGTCACGTACTTGGGTTGCGCATACGGAATCATCGCTTCCCCGATCAGGTCAGCCGCAGCGTTGTGTCCGGCGGAGCGCCCCAGGTTCATCGCGTGCTGGCAGGACATCATCGCCACGTTGCCTTCGTCATCGGTGGCGGCATGCGCGCAGTCGCCGGTAGCGAACACCGCGTCGACACCGTTCGCCTTCAGCGTGCGGTCCACGTGCAGGCGACCCACGGCGTCGTGCTGGCCGGGAATCTGAGCAGTCAACGCACTGGCACGTGCACCAGCAGTCCAGACAACGGTGGCGGCGTCGATGCGTTCTCCGTTTTCCAGCGTTACGCCCTCCGCATCCACGCGAGCGACACCCGAGCCCAGACGCCAAGACACACCCAACGCCTTGAGCGCCTGCGTGATGACCGGGCGCGGGCCTTCACCCAGGTCAGGGCCCAGCGCATCGGCGCGCTCGACCATGATGACGTTCACCGCGGCATCGGCGCCGAGCACTTCGCGCAGGCGAACCGGCATTTCTGCTGCGGTTTCGATACCGGTGAAGCCCGCACCGGCGATCACCACCGTATTGCGCGCCGCGCTCTGCGGGCGAGCAGCAAGACCATCCATATGCGCCTGCAGGCGGGCTGCATCGGCAATCTGGTCGACGTTGAAGGCGTGCTGCTGCAAGCCGGGAATGGGCGGGCAGTTCAGACGACTACCGGCGGCCAGCACCAGGCGGTCGTAGTGCAGTGTCTGCGCTGCGGTATCAGCCCCTGTGCCCGCCACCTGCACCTTCTGGTTGGCGACGTCGATGTGTTCGACGCGGCCGGCAAGATAGCGCACGCCAACGGCATCGAAGATCGCCCGCAGCGGTGCCGTCATGCGCTCCGGCCCCTTTTCGTAGAGGCGCGGGCGCACATGCAGCTCCGGCGACGGCGCAACCAGCACGATCTCCACATCACGGCGCGCCGCCTGGTCGAGAAGACGGGCGGCGGCGAGCGCGCTCCACATGCCGGCAAAGCCGGCGCCGATGACAAGAATGCGTTGGGACACGGAGGGAAATCCTTCTGGAAATCAGGGTTCAGGCGCCCGGGTGCGCGGGCGGCACGGGCGTGGGCGATGTGCTGCAGCGTCGCACCACATAACGCGGATCACATGAGTCCGCGTTATGTGGTGCAAGCGCCTGACGGCGGCGCGGTTCAGGCCGGCGCCTTCCTGCCCTACTCCTTTTCCCCGCCACAACGCCAATGAAATCAAAGATCTGCATGAAGTTCCGCAGGGTTGCGGCAGGTAACTCAGGCCCCTATAGTCCGCGTTATATTTTTTATGGACCGGTCCTATGGCCCACATCGGAACGGGCGTCGAGTACGCCCTGCACTGCCTGCTCTGGCTGGTCCCGCCGCTGGAGCAGCGGCCGAGCAGCCGCGACCTGGCCGAGCTTCAGGGCGTGCCTGCGGCCTTCATGGCAAAGATCTTTCCCAAGCTGGAGAAGGCCGGCATCGTCGAGTCCACTGGTGGTATCCGTGGCGGCTACCAGTTGGCGCGGGCGCCCGAAGACATCAGCGTGCTGGATGTGGTCGATGCCGTTGAGGGACAGAAGGCACTGTTCGACTGCCAGGAGATCCGTGGGCGCTGCGCGCTGTTCGATGGCAGCCCGCCGCGATGGGCCAACCGTGGCGTGTGCGGCATCCACGCGGTGATGATCAATGCGCAGAAGGCCATGCGCGAAGAACTGGCGCGTTCCAGTCTGGCCTCGATTGCCGAGGGCGTGCAGGGCAAGGGGCGCCCGGCGAGCTTCGCAGGGGATGTGCAGGAGTGGTTTGCCGACCGCCAGGTGGCACGCGAGGAAGCGCGCATCACCGGCATGCGTTCGCGTGCGGCGGCGCAGGATGATGATTGATGTGCGTGGACACGGCCGCGCACAACGAAAAACGCTCCCTTTCGGGAGCGCTTTTCTTGAATCTGGAGCGGGAAACGAGACTCGAACTCGCGACCTCAACCTTGGCAAGGTTGCGCTCTACCAACTGAGCTATTCCCGCTTGGGAGGCGAAATTCTACCTGTTCTGGGAATGGCGTCAAGCGCTTTTTTCAGGGTCTGCGAGGTGCCCCGCGCCGCGTATCCACGCATGGCGTGGATCTACAACAGCATCCGCACAAACCGATAGATCCGCATCATCCGTGGATGCAGCATTTCCAGTCGATCCACGCCATGCGTGGATGGGGCATCACCGTAGATCCATCCAGCGCGTCGCGTAGATCCACGCCATGCGTGGATGGGTGCATCGATGGGGTCAGAGCCCTTTCCTGCGGAAAGGGATCCGACCCCGGGGCTCAGTTGCCCAGCTTCTTCTGCCGCGCACGCTCGCGCGCCGCGCGCTCGTCATCGCGCAGGCTCGGCCACGCGGCGTGAAGGTACTGCAGGCCCGACCACAACGTCAGCACGGCGGCAATCGCCAGGGTCCAGTCGCCGATGTGGAACACCGGCCAGCCCATCCAGATGTCCTGCACCGGCACGTTCGGGGCCACCGAGTACAGCAGGCACAGCAGCGCGACCATCTGTGCGGTGGTCTTGATCTTGCCGATCATCGCCACGCGCACCTTGGCGCGCTGGCCCAGTTCGGCCATCCACTCGCGCAGCGCCGACACCGCGATCTCACGACCAACGATGACCGCTGCCCAGAACGCCATCCACGGCGTCGGGTGACCCTGCACGATCAGGAACAGTGCCACCGCCACCATCAGCTTGTCCGCGACCGGGTCGAGGAAGGCGCCGAAGGCCGACTCCAGCTGGTAGCGGCGGGCGATCCAGCCATCGAGCCAGTCGGTGATCGCGGCCAGGCCGAAGATCGCCGCCGAAGCGAAGTTGGTCCAGGTGTAGGGCAGGTAGAACACCAGCACCAGCACCGGGATCATCACGATCCGCAACAACGTCAGCCAGGTGGGCAGGGTCAACTTCATGCTTGCGTGCTTCTCTCTCTACTCGGCCGCATCAGGCGTGGCCAACCCGTGCAGGTTAGCGTAGATACGCGCCGCGAGGGCGTCATTGATGCCTTCCACCCTGGCGATTTCCGCTTCGCCAGCGGCTTTCAGGCCCACAAGACCGCCGAAATGCTTGAGCAGGCTGGCACGGCGGCGCGGGCCGATGCCGGGAATGTCTTCCAGCTTGCTGGTCATCCGCGCCTTCTGGCGGCGGCCGCGGTGGCCGGTGATGGCGAAGCGGTGCGCCTCGTCGCGTACCTGCTGGATGAACTGCAGTGCCGGGTTGGCTGCACCCGGGCGCAGCTCGCGGCCATCGGGCATCACCAGCGCTTCGTGGCCGGCGCGACGCTCCACGCCCTTGGCCACGCCCACCAGCAGCACGCCTTCCACGCCCAGGTCGGCCAGCGCGGCCTGTGCCTGCGCCAGCTGGCCGGCGCCACCGTCGATCAGCAGCACGTCCGGCAGCACGCCCTGCTCTTCCACTGCGCGGCGGAAACGGCGGTCGATGGCCTGGCGCATGGCGGCGTAGTCGTCGCCCGGCTCGATGCCGCTGATGTTGAAGCGGCGGTACTGCGCGCGCACCGGGCCGGCGGCGTCGAACACCACGCACGAGGCCACGGTGGCTTCGCCCAGGGTGTGGCTGATGTCGAAGCACTCCACCCGCTTGACCGGCTCGGCCAGGCCCAGCATGTCGCGCAGCGCATCGCTGCGCGCGTGCTGCGCGTTGCGGCTGTTGAGCTCAGTGGCCAGGGTCAGCTGCGCGTTGCGGCTGGCCAGTTCCACATAGCCGGCGCGCTCGCCGCGCACGTTCCACTTCAGCTGCACCTTGCGCTCGGCCGAGGCCGACAGCGCGGCGACCAGCAGGTCGGCGTCGGGAATCTCGCGGTCCAGCAGGATCTCGCGCGGCGGCTCGAATTCGATGTAGTACTGCGAGACGAAGGCGGCCAGCACTTCCTCCGGGCTCTCCTCGCCATTGGTGCGCGGGAAGAACGGGCGGGTGCCGAGGTTGCGGCCATCACGGAAGGCCAGCAGCAGCACGCAGGCCTGCGAGCCCTGCATGGCCACCGCCAGCACGTCCAGGTCGGCGGCGCGGCCGTCCACGTACTGGCGGGTCTGCATGCTGCGCAGCGAGGAAATCAGGTCGCGCAGGCGTGCGGCCTGCTCGAATTCCAGCGCCTCGCTGGCGGCCTGCATCTGCTCGCCCAGCTCACGGGTCAGCTCGTCGCTCTTGCCTTCCAGGAACAGTGCGGCGCGACGCACCGATTCGGCGTAGTCCGGCGCCGGCACCAGCTCCACGCAGGGCGCGCTGCAGCGACCGATCTGGTACTGCAGACACGGCCGTGAGCGGTTGCGGAACACGCTGTCCTCGCAGCTGCGCAGCTTGAACAGCTTGTGCATCAGGTTCAGCGTCTCGCGCACGGCGGTGACGCCGGGATACGGCCCGAAGTAGCGCCCGGGAATGGCACGCGGACCACGATGCAGCGCGATGCGCGGCCAATCCTCGCGGGTCAGCAGCACATGCGGGTAGGTCTTGTCGTCGCGCAGCGAGACGTTGTAGCGCGGCGACAGCGACTTGATCAGCTGGTTTTCCAGCAGCAACGCCTCGGCTTCCGAGCGCGTCACGGTCACGTCCATGCGCGTGATCTGCGAGATCATCGACATGATCCGCGCGTTCTTCGGGCTGCCGTTGAAATAGCTGCCGACACGGTTGCGCAGCGCGCGGGCCTTGCCCACGTACAGCAGGGTGTCGTCGACGGCGTACATGCGGTACACGCCAGGGGCGGTACTGAGCTGGGCCGCGAAGGCCTTGCCGTCGAAGGCCGGGGCGGGAACGTCGGTCATTCGCTGATCGGGACTTCGCTGAGCACGCCACTGTCGGGATCGAATCGCAGCACGGCATGGGCGTCGGTCTCGGCGATCCACACCGCACCGGCCCCCACCGCCAGGCCGGCCGGGCCATGCAGGCGGCGCGGCAGCGGCTGGGTGGTCAGTTCACCGCCGCCCAGGCGCAGCGTGCGCAGGCGACCGTTGCCGGTATCGGCAATCCACAACAGCGGAGCGTCCGCGCTCAATGCGATCGCCTGCGGATACTGCAGGCTGGCCTGCGCACGCGGGCCGTCTTCACTGCCGAAGCGCCAGGGCCCCTGCCCGACCAGCGTCTGCACCAGGTCGCCTCGCAGCTGCAGTGCACGGATCGAGGATCCCAATGCGTCGGCGACGTACAGCACCTGCTGCACCACGGCCAGCGCAGTCGGCTGGGCAAAGGCAGCCAGGTGGCCGCTGCCATCACGCTCGTCGATGGAACCACTGCCGGCGCGCCATTGCAGGCTGCGCTGGCCCAGATGGTAACTCCAGATACGGTTGTCGCCGGCCATCGCGATGTGCAGCTGGTTGTCGGCGATGGCCAGGCCGACCGGATGGTCCAGCGAGACCTGCCGCGCCTGCGCCACCGGACCTTCCACCGGCGCACCGGGACGCCCGTTGCCACACAGCGTGTCGACGATGCCGGTCAGCAGGTTGATGCGGCGCACCGCGTGGTTGCCGGTATCAGCGACGTACAGCGAATCGCGCTCCAGCACCAGCGCCTGCGGGCGGTGGAACGCCGCTTCGGCGAGGTTGCCGTCCATGAAATCGGCGGTACCGAGGCCGAACTGGCGCAGGATGCGGCCGCCATGGCTGCATTCGAGAATGCGGTGATGGCCACTGTCGGCGATGTACAGGCGTTCGGTGCTGACCGCCAGCCCCAGCGGGAAACGCAGCGCCTGGCGCGGTTCCGGATGCAGTTCGCTGCCGCCGCGCGGCGGCGCCGAAGGCGCGCCCTGGCACAGCGCGTTCAGGGCGCGCTCCAGTTCACCGGGTGCTCCCTGCCCGACCAGCCGCTGCTGCTCGCGGCCCTGCGCGTCCAGCAGCACCATGGTCGGCCAGGCGGTGACGCCGAAGCGGCGCCAGCCATCCCAGTCGGCATCGAGCAGCACGGGCATGGCCAGGCCCTGGCGGCGCAGCAGCTTCAGTGCGGCACTGGCATCGCGTTCGAAATCGAAGCGCGGCACCTGCAGCACCAGCGGCTGCAGCTTGCCGGGGTGGCGCGACAGCCATTGGCCGAACTCGGCCAGGCGTTGCGCACTCCAGGCGGAGGCCGCATTGACGAACAGCAGTGCGACCGGCCGGCCGCGCAGTTCGGTCAGGGTGCAGGGGGTGGCATTGAGCCAGGTGGCGAACTCGGGCAGGTCCGGGACGGGCTGGACGTTCATGACCCGATTATGCCGGAGTCAGCGTCATGCAACAGTCGTGCCACCGCACGTTTTGCAGCATCGTCGACCAGCGACCAGACCTGTTCGAAATGATCGCTGCCGCCGGTGTAGGGATCAGGGATGGCTACCCGCCCCTGCCCGCCCGACCAGGGCAGGTACAACGCCAGCCGTTCACGCTGCGCCGCCGACGCCAGGCGCCCGGCATCACGCAGGTTCGCCTCGTCGGCACACAGGATCCAGTCGAAACGGTCGAAATCCACGGCCTGCAGCTGGCGTGCGCGCAGGCCGCCGATGTCCACGCCGTGCCCGGCCGCGCAGGCGATCGCGCGGCGGTCCGGCGGCTCGCCCACGTGCCAGTCGCCAGTGCCAGCCGAATCAACCTGCACCCGCCCGGCCAGCGGCGAGGCATCCAGGCGTGCGCGCAGCGCCCCTTCGGCCATCGGCGAACGGCAGATGTTGCCGAGGCAGACGACCAGCAGCCTCATCGCGCCGCCATCGCCTGCAGCAGCCCCTCGGCGCGCTCCAGGTCCTCGGGCGTGTCGATGCCCGGCGGGAACGGCTCGGGCGAGATCGCCACGCTGATCGGGTAGCCCGCTTCCAGCACGCGCAGCTGCTCCAGCGATTCGACCTGCTCCAGCTGGCCTGGCGGCATCGCCGCGAACTGCTGCAGGAAGCCGGCGCGATAGCCGTAGATGCCGATGTGGCGCAGCCAGGCATGGCCGTCCGGCAGCGTGTCGCGGCTGCGTGCGAAGCCGTCGCGGTGCCAGGCGATCGGCGCGCGGCTGAAGTACATCGCCTCGTTGCGCACGTTGCGCACCAGCTTCACCACGTTCGGGTCGAACAGGGTGTGCGCGTCCTCGACGGTCGTGGCGAGGGTCGACATCGGCGCATTGCCAGCGACCAGCGCATCGGCCACCGCGCGGATGCCCGCCGCCGGTGCGAACGGCTCGTCACCCTGCAGGTTGACCACCACCGTGTCATCGGCCCAGCCGGCAATGCGCGCGCATTCGGCCAGGCGATCGGTGCCGGAGGCGTGCGTGGTCGCGGTCATCGCCACCTTCACTTCGGCCAGCCCGGACAGCGCATCGGCAATGCGCTGATCGTCGGTCGCCACCCAGACTTCACGGGCACCGGCCTGCAGCGCGCGGCGCGCCACATGCAGCACCAGCGGCTCGCCGCCCAGCGGGCGCAACGGCTTGCCCGGCAGCCGCGAGGCGGCATAGCGGGCCGGGATGGCGACGACGAATTCGGTCATGCGGGCGGTACTCGGCAGGCTCGTTACAACGGGAATGCGGCCAGCGGCGCGTGAATGCAAGCGCCGCCGCGCCACTCAGTTCGGTCGCAGCTTGTCCAGGCGATCGGTCAGCGCCACCCAGAACGCCGCGGGCAGCTCGGCGCGCAGCGGAACCGCGTAGTGCCAGTCGTTGCCGAACGCACGGCATTTCACCGCGTCCTTCTCGGTCATCAATACCGGCAGCTGGCTGCCGAAGGACAGGTCCTGCGGCTGGTAGGCCTGGTGGTCGGCGAACGCATGCGGCACCACGCCGATCCCGCGCGCGCGCAGCATGTCGAAGAAGCGCTGGGGATGGGCAATGCCGGCCACCGCGTGCACGCGCTGGCCCTTGAAGTACGCCAGCGGGCGAGCGCGGCCGCCGGCCAGCGGCTGCGCACTGTCGATGTGCAGCGCCATCGGCCACTGGCCGAAGCCACAGGCCTGGGCTGCGGTTTCCTCATCGGCCTGGCCGAGGTTGACCACCCGGAAATCGCATTCGCTGGCGCGGCTGACCGGCTCGCGCAACGGCCCGGCCGGAATCATCCGGCCATTGCCGTAGCGACGCTGCGCATCGACCACTTCGATCTCGATGTCGCGCGCCAGGCGGTAGTGCTGCAGGCCGTCGTCGCAGACGATCACATCGCAGCCGGCCTCGATCAGCGCCTTGCCGGCGGCGACACGGTCGCGGTCCACGCGCACTGGCACGCCGGTCTTCCAGGCAATCAGCACCGGTTCGTCACCGCCCTTGGCGGTTGGCGTATCGGCCTGCACCCACAGCGGTTTGTCGGCGTCTTCGCGACCATAGCCGCGGCTGGCCACGCCCGGCTTCCAGCCAGCCGCGCGCAGGCGCTCGACCAGGGCAATGGTCAGCGGCGTCTTGCCGGTACCACCGGCGGTGATGTTGCCGACCACGATGACCGGCACCGGCAGCGAGTGGCGCTTGCGCCAGCCACGCCGATAGGCGCGCCGGCGCAGTGCGGTGACACCTGCGTACAGGGGCGCCAGCAGGCGCATCGTCCACGGAACCGGGCTGCCGTCGTACCAGTACGGCGGGGTCTGGGTACCCTTGCCGGCCATCAGTCCTGCCTTTCGCGGAACTGCATGCTGTGCAGATGCTGGTACAGGCCGCCCAGTTCGAGCAGCTCCTTGTGGGTGCCGCGTTCAACGATGCGGCCATGGTCCATCACCAGCACCTGGTCGGCATGCTCGATGGTCGACAGGCGGTGCGCGATGACCAGCGTGGTGCGTTCCGGCATCAGGCGCTGCAGCGCATCCTGCACCAGGCGCTCGGATTCGTTGTCCAGCGCCGCAGTGGCTTCGTCGAGGATCAGGATCGGAGCATCGCGCAGGATCGCGCGGGCAATCGCCAGGCGCTGGCGCTGGCCACCGGACAGCAGCGCACCGTTCTCGCCCACCGGAGTCTGCAGCTGCTGCGGCATGCGTGCGATGAATTCCCAGGCGTTGGCAGCTTCGGCCGCCGCACGGATCTGCTCGTCGGTCGCTTCCATGCCATAGGCGATGTTGGCGGCGATGGTGTCGTCGAACAGCATCACCTTCTGACCGACCATCGCCACCTGGCGGCGCAGGTCGGCCAGCGGGTAGTCGTCCAGGGCCACGCCATCGAGGGTGATGACACCGCCGCTGGGCTCGTAGAAGCGCGGCACCAGCCGGATCAGGCTGGTCTTGCCGCTGCCCGAACGACCGACGATGGCCGTCACCGTGCCCGGCCTGGCAACGAAACTGATGTCATCCAGGGCAATGCCGCTGTCTTCGCGGTAGCGCAGCATGACGTGGTCGAACGCCAGTTCGCCGCGTACGCGCTGCACGCGGTGCTGGCCCTCGTCACGCTCCACCGGCATGTCGATGATGCCGAACAGGCGCTCGGCGGCGGAAACACCGCGCGAAATCGAGGTCTGTACGCTGGTCAGGCGACGCAGTGAGGGAATGATGGCCATCATCGAGGTCATCAGGCCCATGAACTGGCCGGCATTGAGGCGGCCCGCCAGGGCTTCGCGGGTCGACACCCAGACGATCACCGCCAGTGCCAGTGCGGCCAGGAACTGCACCACGCTGGAGGCGGCGGCGCGGGTGACCTCGACCTTCATGTTCAGCGCCAGCATGCGGTTGGCCAGGCGCGAATAGCGCGAGATCTCGTGCTGCTGGGTGCCATGCACCTTCACTTCCTGCTGCGCGGCCAGCGACTGCTCGGCGGTCTGGGCCATCGTGCCCATGCCGTCCTGGATGCCGCGGCTGATGCGCCGGTAGCGCTTGCCGACGTAGGACACGATCACGCCGATCAGCGGCACCACCACCAGCATCGCCAGGGTGACCTTGACGCTCATCTGCAGCATCACCGCCAGCATCGCGATGATGGTGAGGGTATCGGCCACCACGGTCTTCAGCGCGTCGGCGCTGGCCTGGGTGACCTGTTCCGTATCGAAGTTGAGGCGGCTGACCATCACCGGCGTCGCTTCGGTATCGAAGTGCGACGACGGCAGGTGCAGGTACTTCTGCAGCACCTGCTCACGCAGGTCGCGGACCACGCTGCGGCCGGTCTTGGCCAGCGTGTAGTCGCTGACCCAGGTGGCCACGCTGCGCATCAGGAACAGGCCGAGGATGGTCAGCGGCAGCACCACGGCCGCGCGCGGCTGCGGATCGACGAAACCTTCGTTGACCAGCGGCTCCATCAGCTTGGTGAAGTGATAGCCGGCCAGGGCTTCGACCACCATGGCGATGACCGCGCCCACCATGAACACCCAGTAGGTGCGGGTGTAGCCCAGCAGACGTTTGTAGATCGGCCACACCGGCGCGTGATGGGAACTCATGGACGCACCTCTGGCGCAGTTGCAATGGCGATACGACGGAAACCGAGCTGACCGAGCGCGTCCTGCGCAGTCACCACGGCCTGGTAGGGAGTACGCGCGTCGGCGCGCAGCAGCACGGGCTGGCTGCGATCACTGCCGGCGACGGCGGCGATGGTCTGCTTGACCGACTCGACATCGCTGCGCAGCACTTCCTGGTCATTGATGAAATAGCGGCCTTCGGCGTTGATCAGCACGCTGAGCGAACGCGGCGGCTCGTTGTTGGGCTGCTGGCTGGCGGTGGGCAGCTGCACCTGCAGCGTCGAGCGCGCATCGAAGGTGGTGGTGACCACGAAGAAGATGATCAGCACCAGGATGACGTCGATCAGCGGGACCAGATCGATATGCGGCTCATCCTGGGATCGGTCATTGCCGATACGCATCGATCAGGCCTTCGCCGTGGCGGCGTTGGCGGGGCGTGCCGACGGTGACGGGTTCATCACCCCCGGGCGACCGTCGAGCGTGTCCAGCAGGGCGCTGGCTTCCTGCTCCATCTCCACCACGTAGCCGTGGATGCGGCCCTTGAAGTAGCGATGGAACATCAGTGCCGGGATGGCCACGATCATGCCGGTGGCGGTGCACACCAGGGCCTTGCCGATACCGCCGGCCAGCTGGTTCACATCACCCACGCCATGGTCGAGGATGCCCAGGAACATCTGGATCATGCCGATCACGGTGCCCAGCAGGCCCAGCAGCGGGCCGGCCGAAGCGATGGTGCCCAGCGCGTTGAGGAAACGCTCCATGCGGTGCACCAGATGGCGGCCGGTATCCTCGATGCGCTCGCGGATCTGGTCGCGCGGGCGGTTGCGGGCTTCCAGCGCGGCCGCCAGCAGCGCGCCCAACGGCGAGTTGGCGCGCAGGGTCTGCAGGTGCGCCGGGTCAAGCTTGCCGCGCGCGGCCCAGTTGCGCACTTCCTGGCCGAGGCCGGGCGGCAGCACCTCCGTTCGCCGCAGGGACCAGAAACGCTCCAGGATGATCGCCAAAGCCAGTACGCCCAACAGCAGCAGCGGCACCATCGGCCAGCCACCGGCCTTGACCAGTTCCCACACGTTTCAACCCTCCGGCCCAACGGCCGCTTGTTCGATCGGCGATAGGATAGCAGCCGACCGCGCCCGCCCAGCGGCATCCCACCACCGGGATGCATGGATACGCTGTTCACGCAGCTGCAGCCCTTGTGCGCCAAGCCATACGCGGATCGCACCGGACTCCACGGTGGACACCACCTCGGCCCCCTGCGCCTGCCAGCGCCGGACCACGTCCCGGCGCGGGTGGCCGAAACGGTTCTGGTGCCCGGCCGAGACCAGCGCCAGCCGGGGGGACACCGCCGCCACCCAGGGCGCGCTGGAGCTGCCGCCGCTGCCATGGTGCGGCACCAGCACCACATCCGCCTTCAGCGCCGCCGGAGACGCCCGCAACAGCGCCTGTTCGGCCGGACGGCCGATGTCCCCCGGCAACAGGACCACGCCATGGGCGCCGGCCACGCGCAGCACGCAGCTGTCCTCGTTTTCGGCCCGCTGGCTGCCGGCATCCGGGTGCAGCACCTGGAAATCGACGCCGTCCCAGTGCCAGCGCAGGCCGCGCTGGCAACGCCCGGCCCCGGCGATCGTACTGCCCGGCGGCGCCAGCAATGACAGCCCCGGCAGCTGAAGGCGCAGGCGCGGCAGGTTGCCCGCGTGATCGAGATCGTCGTGGCTGAGCAGCACCCGCTCGGGCGGAGCCTGGCCCAACGCCCGCAGTGACGGAACCAGGATCCGCTCACTCCCCTCGCCCCCGTTCGGCGGCCCCACGTCATACCAGAGCGCATGCCGCGCGGTACGCAGCAACACCGCCGTACCCTGGCCAACATCGTGCACCAGCAGCTCCAGTTCCCCCTCGGCCGGGCGCTCACGCGCCGGCCACAGCAGCGGCAGGCACAGCAGCAGGCCAGCCAGCCCGCCCCCGGCACCGCGTGGCAGCAGCCACCAGAACACGCCCAGCAGCGCCGCCGGCACGGCCCAGGCCGGTGCCTCGGCCAGCCACCACATCGCCTGCGGATGCGCCGCCAGTGGCTGCAGGGCCTGCCAGCTGATCTCGAACAACCACGCCGCAGCGCACCACGCCCAGCGCCCGGCCCCGTCATGCAGCACCTGCAGCGCGGTGCCCAGCAGCGACAGTGGCACCACCAGCAATGTCCACCACGGGATGACCGGCAGGTTCACCAGCGGCCCCAGCCAGGCGGTGCCCCCGAACAAGGCGATGCCCAGCGGCAACAGGCCGACGCTGGCCACCCCTTGTGCGGCCAGGAACCCGCGCAGGTGGGTGGCCACCCCGCGCGGACGTCCCTGCGGCAGGCACCACACCAGCCACAACACGCCACCGAAACTGAGCCAGAAGCCCGCCGACAGCACCGCCAGGGGCGCCGGTAGCAGCAGCGCCAGCGCCGCCAGCGCAAGCCCCTGCACGAGACCGAGCGGTCGTCGCCCGCTGCGCGCCAGTGCGACCAACCCGATCATCAGCGCAGTGCGCACGGTCGGCAATTCACCGCCGGCCAGCAGCGCGTAGCCTGCTGCGGCCAGGGCCGCGGCGCAGGCCGCCGCCTGCGGACGTGGCCAACGGCAGGCCAGCAGGGGGCACAGCCACCACAGCCCCCGGCACAGCAGCGCCCCCAGCCCCGCGACCACCCCGACATGGAACCCGGAAATGGCCACCAGATGGGTCAGGCCCAGCGCCCGCAACTGATCCCAATCACTGTCGGACAGGCCACGCGTATCGCCCAATGCCAACGCCTGCACGAAGCGCGCGGCCGGATGGGCCACCTGTGCGGCAATGGCGGCACTGGTGCGCTCACGCCATGCCGGCAGGCCATGCGCGGCCTGCAGCTCACGCGCGCTGGCCGGCGCCCGCACTGTCCCACTGCCGGACACGCCTCGCAGCAACGCATGGCGCTCACCGTCGAAACCACCGGGATTGATCCGCGAACGCGGCGCACGCACGCGCAGGGCCAGATTCCACTGCGCGCCGGCGCGGACCTGGTGCCGCCCAGGGCCGGTGTCGGCGGCAGCGCGCGCATGCCAGACATCGTTCCAGGTGACCTGCAGGCGTTTGCCACGCAGTGATGGCAGGTCGGTGCTCTCATTGACCTGCAGCAGGAAGCGGGTGTGCGCGGCGCCGTGATCCGGCAGATCGATGACCCGGCCACTGACCACCACATTCCGTGGCGGCTGGCCCGGTGGAAGCTGCTCCTGCAGCGCCCAGTGCCCGTGCACCGCCGTCCAGCCGACACCGAACAGCACGACCGCAGGCAGACGCCCGCGCCAGCGCAGCCCCCACCCTGCGCTGCCGAGCACGATCATCAGCGTGCAGGCCCACAGCGGCGGCAGCAGCGGCAGCTGCACGCAGGCCAGCGCGCCCAGCGTCAGCGCCGCAGCGGAGCCACTGCCCAGCAAGGGAGACGCGGAACGCTCATCGGCCATGCAGCCAGCCTGCCGCCGCCGGCAGCAGGTTGCCTATCGGGACTTGCCCCGAAGCTGCGTCAGCGTCGAACGCTGCCGCGATGGAAGTTGACCCGGAAGCTCGCGCCGCCCCCCGAGGCTTCGCCGACACTGACCGAGCCACCGTGGTGCTGCACGATTTCCTTCACCAGGTGCAGGCCGAGCCCACTACCGCTGCCCGCCGCGCGCAGGCGATGGAACGGTTCGAAGATCGCCTCACGGTCGCCCACCGGAATGCCCGCGCCCTGGTCGCTGACTTCCAGCAACCCGCGCGTATCCAGCCGCACGCAGATGGTGCCTCGGCCACCGCCATGCACGATCGCGTTGTGTACCAGGTTGGCGATCACCCGCCCCAGCGCCAGGCTGTCACCGTGGATCCACACCGGCGCTTCCGGCGCATCCACTTCGAAGCCATAACCGGCGCCAACCACCAACGGCGCCAGGTCCGCCGCTGCTTCACGCACCAGCAGGGCCAGGTCCAGCCGCTGCAATGCACCCACGTTGCGGTCCAGGCGCTGCAGGTCGAGCAGGTGCTCGGCAACATTGCCCAGCCGTGCCACGTCGGTCAGCAGCTGCGATTTCAGCTCGCCCTGCGGCAGCTGCGACAGGCGCGCCTGCACCACGGCGATCGGCACGCGCAGCTCGTGCGCGGCGTCGGCGAGGAACTTGTCGCGCGCGGCATAGCCCTGCTGCACTTTGTCGATGGCGTCGTTGAACGCTTCCACCAGCGGTGCCACTTCCGTGGAGACCAGCTGCGCATCCAGGCGCGCACCGGGCTGGCCGATGTCCAGTTCCTTGGCCTGCTGCGCGGAACGGCGCACGCCTCGCATCGCACGGTGGATCACGGTCGGCATCACCAGCAGGGTGACGACGATCAATGGCAGGAAGAACCACAGGCCGATCAGGCGCAACACCATCAGCGCGCCATCCAGCAGACCGCCCTTGGGTGCGCCACCAACCATCACCGTGATGCGGCGCCCATCCTCGTTGCGGATCATGACCCGCGCCACGTCCAGATAGGGCGGTACCAGCGAACCCAGTTCAGTGGCACCCACGGTCGGCAGGCGGGCGAGCAGCGGCGCGTGGATCGCCGGAATGGTGCCGCGCTCCAGCCACATGCCCTTGTCGTCCACAGCGGCGAACCAGAGATTGCCGCCGGCGTTGGCATCGAGCTTGTCCCAGCGCGCCTGGTCCAGCACCAGGCGGCCGCCTTCGCTGTGCACCGCCTTGGCCACGGCCTCGGCAACGAACATGTCCATGCCCCAGGAGTCCTTGTCCCCCCAGGTCAGGATCAGCGCGACCACCGCGAACAGCACGGTAAAGGCCTGCGCCAGGAACAGGCGCCAGGCCAGGCCAAGGGTGATCGAACGGATTGGACGGGCCATCTCAGGCCTCCGCCAGCAGGTAGCCGACGCCCCGGATCACGTGGATCTCCACGCCGGCACCGGCCTGCTGCAGTGCCTTGCGCAGCTTGGAGATGTGCGCGTCAAGCGCATTGGACTGGATCTCATCGTCGAAGCCGTACACCGCAGCCTCCAACGCACTGCGGGTGACCGTGCGCCCCTGCCGCATTGCCAACGCCTGCAGCACCAGCACCTGCCGCCGTGGCAATGCCAGCGGCTGGCCCTCCACCTGTGCCTGCAGCGATTCGAAATCGAACTCGAGCCGCCCCAGCCGCAGGCTTGGCGTCACCATCGCCGAAGGCCTGCGCGAAACGGCGCGGATGCGTGCCATCAGTTCCTCGATCGCCACCGGCTTGACCAGATAGTCATCGGCACCGACGTCCAGGCCTTCGACCTTGTCCGACAGCGTGCCCTTGGCGGTCAGCATGATCACCGCCAGGTTCGGCCGCAGCGCGCGCGCCGTCGCGACGAATCCGGCGCCATCGCCATCGGGCAGCTGACGGTCGAGCAGCAGCAGCTGGTGCACCGGTTCGCGCAATGCGAGCGCGGCCTCGGCCAGGCTGCCGACCACGTCGGCGACCACGCCCTGCCGCTCCAGGCCCGACTGCAGGGCACGGGACAGATCAGGATCGTCTTCGACCAGGAGGATGCGCATCAGGGACTCGTCAACCGGAAACGCTGCCGATCATAGTGCCTGGCGCCGTGATTTTGCGCTCATGCATGCCGAACGCGCGGGCGCAATGTTCTGACAATGTTGCCCCGTCACCATGCGCAGCCATCCCCTGCAACGTGGCTGATCGATGCCGTCGCTGTCCCCGACCCTGCTGCGCCCGCTGCTGTTCACCGCTGCCCTCGGCGTGCCGCTGCTCACCCACGCTGCCGGGCAGGCCCCGGGCGTGCAGGCCGGCATCAGCGCTGGCGCCACCTCCGGCGCATACGCGCACTATGACGTCAAACCGCTGGTGGTACCGGCCGTTGCCTGGCAGGGCGAGCGCTTCTTCGCCAGCCCTGGCTCGCTGGGCATGTACCTCTACAAGGGCCAGGGACTGCGCCTGTCGGCGGCGGTCACGCCCTACACGCTGCGCTTCAAGACCGACGATGTGAACGATGCGCAGCTGCGCCGCCTGCATAGCCGGCAGATGTCGGCCATGGCGGGAATCAACGGTGAGTACAGCGCCGACTGGGGCATGGTCGAGGCCAGCGTGATGCGGGAAGTCACCGGCCATGGCGGTGGTATCGAGTCGCGCCTGCATTACAGCTACCCGATCCAGGCAGGTCGCTTCACCTGGGTGCCGCGGGCGGGCGTGGTGCATTCCAGTGCACGGCTGCTCGACTACTACTACGGCATCAGCGACGAAGAAGCACTGCGCTCGGGCCTCGCCGCTTACCGCCCGGGCAGTACCACGTCGCCAAGCCTGCAGATCGCGGTCAGCACGCCGCTGGGCACGAAATGGCGCGCCACCGGCGTGGTGGCCAACCAGTGGTTCGGTGATGCAGTGAAGGACAGCCCGATGGCGCGACGTGGCACGCAGACGTCAGCCTTCGTTTCCCTGATGCGCGCCTTCTGAGCGCATGCCCCCTACGGACAAGGACCCCCCATGGCCTCCGTCTCCCCCGCCACCGAAGCCCACGCGATCCTGCGCGCGCCCGACCTGGACAGCGCCGAGCGCGTCTATCTGGGGCTGATGCCCGACCTTGAACACGTGAACGCACTGGCACGCCGTGCAGTGGGCCTGTCACGCGTTGCCGACGCCGCACGCGGCTATGCGCTGTCGATGACCCTGGTCGGACTGCGCCTGCAGGAGCTGGAGATGGGCGAACCGACGGCCCGGGAACATCGCCAGGCGACCCTGCGCAGCCTGCGCCAGGCCTTCAGCGCCTGACGACACACGCACGGACACTGCCGCCGCACCCTTGCGGCGGCACCCGCATTCACTGCATCAGCAGAGAAGCCCGCGCGGTAGCGTCGCTCAGCGCAGCGTGGTCCACGCCAGCAGCGCGCACAGGATCGCAACCCAGATCACTGCCTTGAACGTGCCTTCCAGCATGTTGCCGCCGAACAGGCGTTCCAGGAACGGATTGGGCCTGGACACCGGGACGTGATCGCTCATGTGGCAGCTCCTTGCAGTGATGGCGCGGTTGCGCGGTAGCGCCGAGTCTACGCCTGCGCGGCCCGGATTCATCGGCGCCTGCCTGCCTTTGGCGGCGCAATCCCCGCCTTCGTCGCAGGCCGGCTGCGGTGCCCGGCCGGCCATGCCAGCCTGCATGCACTTTCCCGCTGGAGCACCGTGCCATGCCGATGCTTGCCCTGATCCTGCTGTTCTCCAGCCTGTTCGGCGACGGCAGCGGGCCCACCGAGGATGCCCTGCGCAGCCAGATCCTGCGCACCGAGGGCCCGCAGGACACGCATGAAGCGCTGCCCCTGCAGTTCTATCACCTGCGCCAGGATCGCGTGCTGCGCCTGGGCAGCCAGCAACCGGCAGGCGACCACGACGGCAGCCCTCATGCTGCGCTGGCCCGGGTACGTGTGGCGCAGCTGTGGGAGCGCGTCGATGGCCACTGGCAGATCCAGCGTTCGATCACCATCACCCGCTGATTTCACGCCACTGAACCGGTAGGGAGGCGGCATCGCGGAAACGCCGGGGCACTGTCCCCGGAACGAAAAAAGCCGGCCCCGGGGCCGGCTTTCATCGTTTCCACCGCTACACCGGCAACGCCGGGAGCAGGTGGTGGGCGGTACAGGGTTCGAACCTGTGACCCCTACCATGTCAAGGTAGTGCTCTACCGCTGAGCTAACCGCCCATCTTGTTCTTGCCGCCCGAAGACTGGCCTTGTTACGTAAAAACCCGGCGCCAGGGCCGGGCTTTGCAGTTCACGACAGCCCTCCTGCGAGGACTTCGTGGTGGGCGGTACAGGGTTCGAACCTGTGACCCCTACCATGTCAAGGTAGTGCTCTACCGCTGAGCTAACCGCCCGTTTTGCTTCTGCATTTCCGCGATTGCGTCGGTGCAGGCCGCGTATATTACGGATGCCGGCAGGGAAGCGCAACACTTTTGTGAAGATGATGCTGCACTGCCGCGTTCAGCCCAGGCTGGCTTCCTTCAGCTGCCGGATCTGGTCACGCACGCGCGCGGCATCCTCGAATTCCAGGTCCTTGGCGTGCTGGTACATCTGCTGTTCCAGCGCCTTGAGACGGACCCCAAGCTGCGCCGGCGACAGCGAACGATAGTCGGCCGCCTCTTCGGCCACGCCCGCCCGGCCCTTGCCCTTGCCCTTCTTGGATTCCTTTTCCGCGGCATCCGAACGCGCGCCTTCGAGGACATCGACGATCGGGCGCGCCACCGAGCGCGGCACGATGCCATGTTCCTCGTTGTACTCGACCTGCTTGGCGCGGCGACGGTCAGTCTCATCGATCGCCGCCTGCATCGAACGGGTGATCTTGTCGGCGTACAGGATCGCCTTGCCACGCACGTTGCGGGCAGCGCGGCCGATGGTCTGGATCAGCGAGCCGGTGGAACGCAGGAAGCCCTCCTTGTCGGCGTCGAGGATCGCCACCAGCGATACCTCGGGCATGTCCAGGCCCTCGCGCAGCAGGTTGATGCCGACCAGCACATCGAACTTGCCCAGGCGAAGGTCGCGGATGATCTCCACGCGCTCGACCGTGTCCACGTCCGAGTGCAGGTAGCGCACGCGGATGCCATGCTCGGTGAGGTATTCGGTGAGGTTCTCGGCCATGCGCTTGGTCAGCGTGGTGACCAGCACGCGGTCACCCGCCTTGATGCGCTCGTTGGCCTCGCTCATCAGGTCGTCGACCTGGGTACCCACCGGGCGGATCTCCACCACCGGGTCGATCAGGCCGGTCGGGCGCACCACCAGCTCGGTGATCTCGTCACCGGCCTCGCGGTACTCATACGGGCCCGGCGTGGCCGACACATAGATGCTGCGCGGGCAGCGCTCCTCCCATTCCTCGAAACGCAGCGGACGGTTGTCCAACGCCGACGGCAGCCGGAAGCCGAACTCGACCAGGGTTTCCTTGCGTGAGCGGTCACCCTTGAACATGGCGCCGATCTGCGGAATGGTCACATGCGATTCGTCGATGACCAGCAGCGCATCCGCCGGCAGGTAGTCGAACAGGGTCGGTGGCGGCTCGCCGGCAGCCTTGCCGGTCAGGTGCCGGGAGTAGTTCTCGATGCCGTTGCAGTAACCGACCTCGGCCATCATCTCCAGGTCGAACTGGGTGCGCTGCGCCAGGCGCTGCGCCTCCACCAGCTTGTTCTGCGCGTACAGCTGCTCCAGCCGCTCTTTCAGCTCCACCTTGATCGTCTCGATCGCCGCCAGCACGCGTTCGCGCGTGGTCGCATAGTGGGTCTTCGGATACACGGTGAAGCGCTGCATGTTGCGCAGCGTCTCGCCGGTGAGCGGATCGAACATGGTGATCTTCTCGACCTCGCCATCGAACAGCTCAAGGCGCAGCGCCTCGCTGTCCGACTCGGCCGGGAACACGTCGATCACTTCGCCGCGCACGCGGAAGGTACCGCGCTGCAGCTCGTACTCGTTGCGCGTGTACTGCAGCTGGGTCAGGTGGTTGATCAGGTCGCGCTGGTCGATGCGCTCGCCCTTGGACAGGATCAGGCGCAGCGACAGGTAGTCTTCCGGTGCACCCAGGCCATAGATCGCCGACACCGTCGCCACTACGATCGCATCCGGGCGCGACAGCAGGGTCTTGGTCGCGGCCAGGCGCATCTGCTCGATGTGCTCGTTGATCGAACTGTCCTTCTCGATGAAGGTGTCCGACGAGGGCACGTAGGCCTCCGGCTGGTAGTAGTCGTAGTAGCTGACGAAATACTCCACCGCGTTGTGCGGGAAGAACGCCTTGAACTCACCATACAGCTGCGCCGCCAGCGTCTTGTTCGGCGCCATGATCAGCGTCGGCTTCTGCACGTTCTGGATGACGTTGGCGATGGTGTAGGTCTTGCCCGAGCCGGTCACGCCGAGCAGGGTCTGCTTGGCGATGCCGGCCTCGAAGTTGCTGGTCAGCTTCGCGATGGCATCGGGCTGGTCGCCTGCCGGCGAATACGGCGAGACAAGTTCAAAACTGTCGCTCATGGTGTTGCCAGTTCCCGGGAAGGATGAGTATACGGGGCAAGGGGTGACGGCTGGCTGAGGGGTCGCCGGGCAGCCAGCCACGGGGATTCCCGATGGCGGCCGCCCAGCCGGGCGCGGAGGCTGGATGCATGTACCTGCCCCATGCCCCCTGCCCCCTCGGTCCCCGCGCTGCGCGGGGCATGCACCTGGCCGAACTGCTGGTGGTCATCGCCGTGCTGGCGGTGCTGCTGGCCGCGACCTGGCCGGCACTGCAGCCTTTGCTGCTGCGGCACCGCGCCGACGCGCTGCAACTGACCCTGCACGCCAGCCTGTCCGGCGCGCGCAGTGAGGCAGTGCGCAGGCGTGAGCTGATCGGCCTCTGCGCCAGTGTCGACGGCCTGCGCTGCAGCGACGACTGGAGCGCAGGCTGGATCATCTACCGCAGTGGCGACCAGCGCGGGGAGCCGGCGTCGCCGGAGGTGATCCTGAGCCATCACACCGGGCGCTCGGACGTCTCGATCCATGCCCAGGCCAGCAGTGGGCGCCCGCAGCTGTTCTTCCAGGCAGATGGACGCAGCCCGGGGGCCAACCTGACCCTGCGCATCTGCGCAGGCAACCGGCTGCACGGTGCACTGATCGTCAACAATGGCGGCCGCGCCCGCAGTGAGCGCGTGGACCGCGATACACCCTGCTGAATGCTCTCGCAGAAAAGCAAAAGCCGCGATTTCTCGCGGCTTTTGCAGTATCTGGCGCCCGAAGTTGGACTCGAACCAACGACCCCCTGATTAACAGTCAAGTGCTCTAACCGGCTGAGCTATTCGGGCGGGGAGGCGCATTGTACTGGTCGATTACAGGAAGATCAACACCTGTTTCACCAGCAGCTGGCAACGCCACCGTCAGCCGTCTTGCGGTTGGCCTGGTCCACGCTCATCGTGCCGCAGCTGTCCTTGGCCTGCGTGCCCTGCGGGGTGGCGGTGATGGTGAAGCTGGTGCCATCCCCCTTGTAGTCCAGGTTGTAGCGCACGGTACCGCCATCACGCGGCGACACCTTGGTCGGCAGCGCGTAGCCGGTGTAGGAGTTGTTGCTGGTGTGGTAGCGCTCGGCACGCTGCGCGTACTCGGCCAGGTCCGCCTTCACCACCGCACGGTGCGATCGCCGCACGTATTCCTGATAGGACGGAATGGCGATCGCCGCCAGGATGCCGATGACGATCACCACGATCATCAACTCGATCAGCGTGAAGCCAGCCGCGCGGCGAGGCATGGGAGTGTGCAGCATGAGCATGGATCCTCGCACTGGGGTTACTGGAGCTGGCGCCAGGACTGGCGACCGCATGGGTAAGGCAGATACAGCGACTGGCTGCCCGCTGCGCCGACGGCCATCCAGCAGGTGCTGCCTCCGGGCGGCGCCTTGTTGTCCGTCGGACGCGGCAGCACGGACAACGAGACGTCACGCACCGGCGCGGTTCCTCCGGTCTTCAACGCGATCGCCGCGGTCCCTGATCCGGGCTGGCTACCGGCCGGCGAGCCGTAACGGACGTTCTCCAACATCGGCAAGCCGCTGATCGACGACAACCCGAACAGCCAGTTCGAACCGCTGGTCGAACAGCCTACCGACTGCATGTTGGGCACATAGGTCGGCATGAAGACGATGCCACTGACCAGGGTCGGATTGCCAACCGCGCGCTCGCCATTGCCGGCAGGCAGCTGGATCATCCAGCCGCGCGCATTGGCTGGAGCCGCACCCGCCGTGATCTTGCGCTCATCGACGCCCGCAGCGGCAGCCGCTGCCGTGTACGGAACCAGGTTGGCAGCGGTCACCGTCGAGGTCACCGTCTTGCCCGACAGATCGTTCACGGCGTACAGCGCCTGCTGCGCCTTGTCATCCTTGTCGCTGGTGAACGAGAAGCTGCCGGTGCCGAAATAGAGCATCACGCCACCGGAGGGCCCGGTCGCGGCGGTCATGCCACCGGTGATCGGCTGGCGGTAGGTCTTGTTGGAGGAGTCCTGGGCCGCCTGGCTGGTGAACATCGGCACGGTCAGCGTGGTATTCGCACTGCTGGTCAGGTCGAACTTCCACACCGCGCCACGCTGATCGGCGGCATAGACGGTGTCGGCCAGTCCATCACGGCCGCGCGCATCCTGGCTCGCGCCGGTCCAGCGATCGACCACGACCACATTGCCCAATCCATTGTCCCCGGAGATGCCGGCGCCTGAGGTGCCCTCGACCGCTTCGATCATCCGGATGTCGCCGGTGGCCATATCGACCACGAACAGCACCGCCTTGCCGTTGGCGCTGCCGTAGCCATTGCCGAAGATCGCCTTCCAGGCCACGCCGGTACCACTCTTCACCGGCACGATCACCGGCTTGCCCAGCACGAAACCGATGTTGTTGCGCACCTCGTCCCTCAGCGACGAGTTGATGTCGCTGATTTCCCACAGCACGTTGCCAGTGCCGAAGCTGCCAGGTGCAGTGACATCCAGCGCGAACACCGAACGGCCACCTGCACCCGTGGTGCCGACCAGGCTGGTCTGCCACGCGGTGCCGTTGTAGGTATCGGACACGGCAACCGGGCCATCGACGTAATAGCGGTGGCGGAAGGTCTGGTCGGCCGTATCGGATTTGTACGGGAACAGCAGGTTGGCCATGTGGCCCAGCGCGGTGGCCGGGATGTAGGCAAAGCTCTCGGTGCCGCCGGTACCGTCCTGCTTGGCATCAGCCTTCATGCCGCCATCGAAGGCGTGCAGCATGCCGTCATTGGCACCGACATAGACCATGTACCGCTGCGACTTGGCCTTGGTGGCCAGGTAGTCGGTGTAGCTCTTGGCATAGGTGCCGCCGAGCTGGCGGTAACCGTAATCGTCCAGCGGCGAGCTGACCACCGGCGCCGAATTGACGATGTCACCCAGCGGCGTGGTCCGGTCACGGTACTTGCCGCCGTTGCGGACCTCGGTCGAGCTGTCGGCACTGAGATAGTTGATGGCACTGGCCAGGTCGGCCTTGATCGTCGTCAGCTTGTCGGTGGAGCAGACCAGCATCGACGCGTACTTGCCGCTGGGTTTGCTGCACAGATCCTGCAGGCTGATGCGGGCACTGTTGAAGTCCACCGGCGAGCCCAGCTTGTTGGCCACGATCCGGCGGCCGGACGACGTCAGGCGGCTGGAGGCTTCCCACACCTCGGTGAGCTCCGCGACCTGGTCGGCGTTGACCTTGACGCTGGCCGCAGTCAGCTTGCTCGACCAGTCGGTGCCGCTGTTGGTGATGTCATAGCGCGGAGTGACCGCCAGTGAGCCGGTGCCGATGCGCGCACCACTGATACCGATCGTGCCTGAAGGCGATGCGCCACCGCTGATCGAAGACAGTACCCGGCGCATGGCCTCGGTGACGTCCGCCGGGGTCTGCGCGTTGATGAACTCGCCACGGCTGTTGACGGCCGCATGCCACAGCTCATCGATGACGGTACCGTCATCGACATCCAGCGGATTGCCATTGCCGGCCCAGTTCGGCGCCGTCTTGTACGGATCGGCGGTTGCGGCCTGGTTGACACCGTAGATCTTGCCCTGCGCGCCCAGGGTCACGCCGTAGAAGTTCATGTGCAGGTCGGTCTGGCAGTCCAGGCGCTTCCAGTCCGGGCTGCTCTTGTCCAGGGAGCTGCACTTGTCACTGACCGGCACCTGCCCCGCCGGGAAGCTGGTCCCGGTGCGCAGGGGGGTGCGGGCGCCTGCATAAGCCGCCGCGGCGATGTCGGCGATGGTATTGCTGTAGCCGTCGGAGAACGGAATGGACGGCAGGTGGGTCGAGTTCACCGAGTCGGCGTCGCCGAAGGACCCGCTCGGTGCATTGCCGGAGTTGGTGTAGCCGTCGGTGAACAGCATGCCGCCATTACGCTGGCAGGCCAGCTGCACGGGGGCATCGGCGTCGGTACGACGGAACTGGTCGACCAGATACTCCACGGCGCGACGGTTGGGCGTGCCGCCGTTGGCCGTCAGCGCATAGATCTGCTTGTAGAGGTCAGCTCGGTTGGTGACCATGTCATACATGGTCGCGTTGCTGAGCTTGTTGATGGTGAAGTAGCCCACTCGCATCGTATCCACGCTCACCAGGGCGGCGGTCGACGAACCGACGATGGCCAGCACGCGGTTGCGGTGATACTGGAACCAGTTGGAGAAATTCTGGATCGCGGCGTTGTAGGCGGCCGGGCTCGAGTAGTTGCCCGACTTGATCTGGTAGCGGCGCAGGTTGCAGCCCGGGCCACAGGCACCGGCGATCACCGGGCGACTGGTGTCGTCGGTCTTGTATCCGTCCGGTGCAGGCGCTGCGGCCGGCAGGTAGAAGGTCGCCGGGAAGTAGCTGATGGAGTACGTGGTGTTGCCGGTGTTGCTGATCGCGGCGGTCTTCCACCCGCCATCCCACCAGCTGTCGACATAGTATTCATTGCCGGTGCCGGAAAGGTCGGGAATCCGCATGCCGTTGACGAACTGGAACTTCTCAGAGGTGTCGGCCCGATTGACGGTCATGTTGTACACGGCTTTGTAGCCGCGCTGATCGGACCGTGGATCGGCGCGGGTCTGGGTGATCGAGGCATTCGCCCACAGCGTGCCGTCGGCATTGGTCCACGGCCGGTAGGTCACTGCCGGGTTGAAGTAACTGGCGTTGTAGACATGCGAACGCGCGAAGCCGTAGATGTCCAGCGGCGGAATGGCGCGACCCGGCGAATACTCCTTGTTGAAATCCGCATGCGGGTACAGGTAGAGGTAGCAGTCCACCGAGTTGTTGGCGCACGCCGAGCCCACGCTGAAGAAGCTTCCATCGTTGTTGAAGAAGCTGTTGGTGTTGCTGTTCCAGCGCATGCGGCCGTCACCACCGGGGAACATGCGCTCGAAGTTCATCGAACCCGAATCGTCCACCGCCATGATGAACGCCGGTGTCGCGCGCGTCTGCACGTTCATCGGCTCCTGTGCCAGCACGCCCTGCGCCTGTGCAGCAAACAGGGTATGCGCCAGATAGCCGCCAGCGGCCAAGACGGCAAGGCCAACGCCTGCCAGGATCCTGCGGTTGCGAGTGTTCATGGGCTCCCCACCCTCACAGCTTGAATACGGTATCGATCGCCGCACGCGACGTCGCATCACTGGTGGTATCACCGGCATACGTCGTGATCTGGTAGACCGGCGTTGGCTTCTCCACCGACTTGCCCATGTCCAGCGCACCCTCCCCCTGGATGCAGCCCTGGATTTCACGGACGTAGATCGCCGGCTTGCTGCCCAGCTTGGTTTTCGCGACCCACCCCGAAGGATCGAAGCCGTCATCGCACTGCTGGCTGATGTCGGCGGACGTTACGGCCGGATTGGTACCGGCATCCTTCCGGTTGGCGATGTTCTCCACCGCGTTCTCGGCGCTGCGCGCCGCACCTTCGGCGTTCTGGAACGCCATGTTGGTCGCCCGGTAGCCGGCCGCCATGCGCTCCTGCATGCCGGCCACCTGCATGCCGATCACGCCCAGCAGGGCCAGCAGCACCAGCATGATCAGCGCGACGTAGAGCACGGCGCCCTGCTGCCGTGCCTGGGCAACGAAGGGACGGCGCCTGGAGGAAGGATGAGTGCGCATGGTCGTCAGTTCCCGAACAAGCGGTTGCGCAGCGCAACGGACGCTTCATAGGCGCCACGATGGCGCTGGTCGTAAGGATCGGCCGGGGCAAAGCCCACCCCCAGGATGGCCGGATAGGTGGCCGCGCTGCCCGGCGCTTCGGCCGACGCACGCTGCGGACTGCGCGCCAGCAGGCCCACCTGCACCATGCCGACGCGGCGCCACTGCCCCGCGGCGGCGGCATCGGTGCCGGTACTCACCGCACTGGCCACGCGCTGGTCCACGATGCGACCGGTCGGCGGCGTGGGCAGGGCAATGTTCGTGGTGGCATCCAGGCCATACAGGAACTGCATGTTCTCGATGCCTTCCACCAGCTCCTCGCCATCGGCGTAGCCGCCGGCGCCATTGGCGCGTGCCCGGTAAAGCGCCGGCTCGCCATTGGGATTGGTCGCGATGTAGTACGCCATGCCATCGGCGCGATACAGCATGGTCATCGCGTTGTTGACCGAATAGTTGCTCAGGTCGACTTTGTCGACCTTCACCGTCGAACCGCTGATGGTGGCGGGGAATACGTCCGCACGGGTGCAGTCGGCCACGCCGAAGACCGTCGGCGTGCCTGCGGCATTGGCCTTCAGTCGGGCCATGCCATCACTGGAGACGGTCAGGGTGGTCGCGCCCGCGGCCACGGATATGCCGGTGACGACCGCTCCTTCCGGACTCATCAGGCGCAGCACCAGGATGTCGCTGCCCGGCAATGGTGCCGGCTTGAGGTTGGCAATGCTCTTCGGAACCGACTGCGCCGCACTCCACGCACGGCCCAGCGTCAGCGTGGCGCCCGGCGCCGTACCTGCAGCCTCGTATCCCTGCACCGGAACCGAGAAATCCTGCGGGTCGCCACTGCCCGAGCTGATGCCCAGGTGGTAGCCGACATCGCCGGTGTTCTTGACCACGTGGGCCTGGTCGTTGACGCAACCGAAATGACCGGCCATGCGCAGGTCACGCTGCAGGAAATCCAGCGCGAAGCGCGCGTTCTCCTGGGTGCGGGCCGCGCCTTCGGACAGGCGTGACGCCGCACGCGAGGCGATGAAGATCTGGGTGACGCCCAGCATCAGGACCAGACCGATGACCATGGCGATCATCAGCTCGATCAGCGACAGGCCTCGGGCTCGCGAAATTGGACTCATGGGCGCGCTCACAGGAAGGTCGTCAGGCCGAAGGTGGTAAGGCTGTCGGGATCCTTCGGATCCCAGCGCTGGTCACCCCAGCTGATGGCCACGGTGACCTGGCCGGTGCTCTGCACGAAGGTCACCTGCGCGCTGGCCTTCTCGCCCAGCGTGCGTGCGACCTCGCACTGCCAGCGCGCCACGTTCGTCTTCGGCGTCACGGCGGCGCCGGTCGGCCAGGAGCACGCGCCGCTGGGCTTCACCGAGCCAGCCGAGAACGAGGCCGAGGAATAGGCGCCACCGGCCAGCGTGTCGGTACGCTGGGCACGCATCAGCTCGATCAGGTCGTTGGCCAGGTTGGTGGCCTGGGTACGGTAATTCGCGCTCTGCACGAAGCGGACGTTGGTGGTCTGCAGCAGGGCAAAGCCCAGCAGCCCGAATGCCAGGATCAGCACCGCCACCATCACTTCGATCAGGCTGAAGCCGCCCTGTGAAGACCGTGGGCGGGCCAGGTTGCGGCGGCTCATGAGCAGGTTCCCTTGGTCACCCGGACCTGGCCGGATTGGTTGATCGTCAGCGTGCTTTTCGATTCACCGGCCTTGCACGCATCCGGCGACAGCACCAGCGTCTGGTCAGCAACCGCCCGGCGCCGGCCGCGTCCGTCAAAGGCGATGACCGCGCCCGGCGGACCCACCACGCTGAGCTGCGGGTTGCCCTGCGAAAAGCGCAGCGCGACGTCATTGCTACCCATCTGGCCGTCGCCATCCAGGTCCGACCAGGCCAGTACACCCTTGGACCAGTCGCCATCACAGGCTTTGCCATCGGCGCTGCCACAGACACCGCCACCGTTGCTGTTGCGGATGCCTTCGCTGCGGGCCAGGTTGGCCAGCGCGATCAGCTCATTGTTGGCGGTCGCCAGCCGGTTCGAGCGGATCATGCCGCGGAAGCTCGGATAGGCGATCGACGCCAGGATCACGAAGACCGCCAGCGTGACCATCAGTTCAACCAGCGTGAAGCCGTTTTGCCGGCGCAAAGACATTGGACGCTCCCCAGCGTGTTGGTGGCCACGATGGGCCATCGCCCTGCCACCGGCAAGCGGCGGCAGGATGAACGGTCAATCCGGGGCGACGGGCGTCAAAGGCTTGACGACCCGCCCTCCCCTGCCAGTGCCGGCGCGATCCCCATCGCGCCGGCCCGAGCTCAGGCCAGGACCTGGTAGCAGGGCTGGTATTCGCCGGAGATCTTCATCCGGCGCTGCTCGACGAAGGCGCGCAGCAGCGCGTCCAACGCCTGCATCATGTCCGGGTCGCCATGGATCTGGAACGGCCCGAACTGCTCAATGCGGCGCATGCCATCCTCCTTCACGTTGCCGGCGACGATGCCCGAGAACGCCCGGCGCAGGTCGGCGGCCAGCGCGTGCGGCGCGCGCCCGTGGTGCAGGTCCAGCGCGGCCATCGCCTCGTGGGTCGGCACGAACGGCTGCTGGTACTCCCACGGAATCTCGATCGACCAGTTGAAGAAGAACGAGTCCTTCTGCGCCAGGCGGTGCTCGCGCACGCGCTTGATGCCGTTGGCCATCTTCTTGGCCACCGCGACCGGGTCACCGATGATGATCTCGTAGCGCTCGGCAGCCTCATCACCCAGGGTCAGGCGGATGAACCGGTCGATCTGCTCGAAGTACGGCGCGGCCACGGTCGGGCCGGTCAGGATCAGCGGGAACGGCAGGTCCTTGTTCTCCTCGCGCAGCAGGATGCCGAGCAGGTACAGGATCTCTTCGGCGGTGCCGACGCCACCGGCGAACACGATGATGCCGTGGCCGATGCGGACGAAGGCCTCAAGGCGCTTCTCGATGTCCGGCATGATCACCAGGTGGTTGACGATCGGGTTCGGTGACTCGGCAGCGATGATGCCCGGTTCGGTCAGGCCGATGTAGCGCGTCACGGTACGGCGCTGCTTGGCATGGGCGATGGTGGCGCCCTTCATCGGGCCCTTCATCGCACCCGGGCCGCAGCCGGTGCAGATGTCCAGGCCGCGCAGGCCCAGCTCGTAGCCGACCTGCTTGGTGTACAGGTACTCGTCGCGCGAGATCGAGTGGCCGCCCCAGCACACCACCAGGTTCGGGTCACCCGGGTTGAGGATGCGCGCGTTGCGCAGCAGGCCGAACACCGCATTGGTGATGCCCTCGGACGACTCCAGCTCGGCGGCGTAGGCCGGGCCCATCTCGATGGCCATGTAGGCCAGATCGCGCACGACGGCGAACAGCAGCTCGGCGACGCCGCGGATGATCTCGCCGTCGACAAAGGCCATCGCCGGTGCGTTGACCAGGTCGATGCGCACGCCGCGATCCTGCTGCGCCACCTGGATGTCGAAATCAGGGTAGAGATCGCGCGCGGCGCGCGGATCGTCCGAGGCGCTGCCGCTGGTCAGCACGGCCAGCGCGCAGCGGCGCAGCAGCTCATGCATGCCGCCGGCGGAGGCATCGCGGAGGCGTGCCACCTCGGCCCGCGACAGCACATCCAGCCCACCGCGCGGGTAGATCCGCGCATCCTGCACCGGCAGTGCACGGGCCGATTTTTCGTTCGTGGTCATATCCAATTTTTCGCTTCCTTCAAGGTTTCCGACTGTACTGCCGCCCCCTTAAAAAGCAAAACGGCCGGGAAGCCCGACCGTTGAATGTGTGCTGCCCGCGGTCGCCTTTCCGGGACCGCGTCGGCGGCGTTGGCACCGCGCACATTTCTGGATGCTACGCCCTTGCCCGACGCCCTGCAAGGACTTTCGCCTGAACGGAAAACGGCCGGGTTTCCCCGGCCGTTTCCGTTTACAGCAGAGCTACGTCAGCGCATCAGAACTGGTAGCGGAAGCCCAGCTGCATCGACCACTGCGACACACCGACGTCGAAGCCGTCAGCATCGGAGTTGGCGACGCTCGGCAGGTCCGCGCCACGGTAGTTGTAGACGTACTTGCCGTTGTACAGGCCCTGCAGGCTGGCAACACGAGCGTTGGCGTAGAAGCCGTAGTCGTAGATGTTGCCCCACTTCTTGTTGAGCATGTTGCCGACGTTCTGGATGTCCAGCCAGATCTCCGACTTGTGTCCCTTCATGAAGCCCGGCAGCTGCTGGCTGATGCGGATGTCGAAGGTGTTGATCCAGCCGGTACGGAACTGGTTGGCCGGAGCCACCTGGCCTTCGTACTTGGCCAGCTGCGGGTTGGCCGCCAGCCAGTCGAAGAACGACTTCTCCATCGCCGCATCGGCGGTGAACTTGCCGGCGTTGGACAGGGTGCCGAACAGGACCTCGCCGCGACGCGGCACGTAGAACAGGTCGTTGCCCGAACGGCCGTCGCCGTTGGCGTCGTTCACATAGATGTAGCTGTACGGACGGCCGCTGCGGCCTTCGTACACCAGGCCCACCTTGGTCTCGTAGTCGCCGAAGAACTTGTGCTTCCAGTTCAGCGAGCCCGACAGGCGGTCGCGGATCTGGTAGCGCGAGGTGTTCAGCATTTCCTCGTTGGCATTGAAGGCGTACTGGTAGCCCCAGCCCGAGCTGGCGGTGGAGCTGGTCAGGCTGCCCACTTCCTTGGCATCGGTGTAGGTGTAGCCCAGGTTCCAGGACCAGTCGCTGCTCGCGCTCCACGGCTTGCTCAGCGAGACGGTGAACTGCGAGGTACGACCCTGGTCGGTGTTGTCGATCAGGTAGACGTTGTTGAAGCCCTGTGCGGCATAACCATTGCGCGCATCGTTGGTGCCCCACGCCCTGCCATCAGCCGAAGGCACGTAGTAGTTCACACGACCATCGGCACCGACCTGACGGCCCTTGCCCAGGTTCAGGTGCTGGTAGTACAGGCCATCCTTGACCTTGGTGACCAGCAGCTCGGCCGAGGCGACCATGCCGTACCACGGCAGCTCGTGATCGAAGGCCAGGTTGGCCTTGTACAGCGACGGCAGCTTGAAGTCGCGACCGACGAAGTTGACGTTCTGCAGCGCGCTGCCCGGGGTGGTCGGGACCGGCTGGTTGTCCTTGTCCGGATTGAACTTCTGGCCGTTGTAGCGGCTGATGTTGTACGAGTCGTAGTTGAAGCCGGTGGTGGAGTAGCTGTTGCTGATCCACACCTGCGGTGCATCACCCTGGAACAGGCCGATGCCGCCGCGCAGCTGGGTCGGGCGCTCGGTGTCGAAGGTGTAGTTGAAGCCGAAGCGCGGCTGGATCAGGAACTTGCTCGGGAACACCGCACTGTTGTCATAACCGAAGACGGTCTGCGCCTTCTGGTTGTAGGTCGGTGCCGGGCTGGCCTTCGGACGGTCGCCACGCAGGCCCATGGTCAGGGTCAGGTTGCTGTTGACGTACCAGGTGTCCTGCACGAACAGGGCGAGGTTGCTGTACTTGTAGTCAGCCGCGATCGAATTCGCGCTCGTTTCCTTGTTCAGCTGGTAGGTCTGCCACTGGCCCTTGGCGAAATTGTCCAGGCCGTAGAAGGTGTAAGCACCCCACGAGCCAGCGCCATAGTAGTTGTAGACATCGTTGGTGTCGTACGAACCACCGAACTTCAGGTCGTGGTTACCCAGGGTCAGCGTACCGGCGGCGTAGTAGTTCCACGCCTTGGTTTCCAGTACGTTGTTCTGCGAGTTGGTCTCGGTACCCAGGAACAGCGAGTCGCCTTCCGGCGTGGTCACATCACCGCCGCGCGGGAAGTAGATGCGGATGCTCGGCGCATTGGTCGGCACCTGGCGGATGGCCGAGTACTCGCGGTACGAAGCCTTCAGCTCGGTCGAGAAAGTGTCGGTCCAGTCGCTGAAGACCTGGGCGACGTAGCTCTCGTTGGTCTTGACGTGCTGGTACCAGTACGAGCTCAGCGAAGCCTGCGAGGTCGAGCCCATGCCGTTGATGCGCAGCTTGCTCTGCTCGAGCTTGCTGTAACGGATGTTGGCGCGGTGGTTCTCGTTGATGTTCCAGTCGAGCTTCAGCGCGTACTCTTCCAGATCGGTGTTGCCGTTGCTTTCGATACCGCCGGCTTCGAAGCCATAGCCCTTGGCGATTTCCTGGGCGCGGGTCACGTCAGCCATGCTGTAGTCGGCATTGGCCTTGCCCAGCGCGGTGCTGGACAGGTCGGCGCCCGGCGCGGACTGCTTGAACTTCTCGTAGTTGGCGAAGAAGAACAGCTTGTCCTTGACGATCGGGCCGCCCAGGGTCATGCCGTAGGTCTTTTCGTCATTGAAGCCGTTGAACTTCTTGCCTTCCGGATTCTTGCCGAACCAGTCGCCGTCACGGTAGGTGCCGTAGACCGAACCGTGGAACTCATTGGTACCGGACTTGGTCACCGCATTGACGGTGGCACCGGCGGCGCCAGCGATGCTGACGTCGTAGTTGGACAGGTTGATGTCCAGCGCTTCGATGGCTTCCATGGCGACCGGCTGGCGGCGGGTCGGCATGTTGTTGCCTTCCAGGCCGAAGGTGTCGCTGGCCGAGACGCCGTCGATGTTGATCGAGTTGTAGCGCGGGTTCTGGCCGCCGGCCGAGATCGAGCCCGAGGCGCGGTCGATGAAGGTCACGCGCGGATCCAGGCGCATCAGATCCTGGATGTTGCCACCGATGGACGGCGCAATCTCGATCTGCTCCTGGCTGATGTTGGTGCCCGAGCCCATCTTGGTGGCGCTGAACACTTCCGAGCCGCCGCCGACGGCGGTGACCTGCACGGTGTCCAGGTTGGTGGCCTTGGCCACGTCACCGGTCAGGATGGCGTTGATGGTGCCGGTCTGGTTCACGCCCAGGTAGACGCCATCTTCGGTCTTGGTACCTTCACCCGGCTTGGTGATGGTGATGGTGTACGGACCACCCACGCGCAGGCCGCGCGCGTTGTAGCGACCCGCAGCGTCGGTCGTAGCGCGCGAAACCGTGCCCGACTCGGTGTGCGTGATGGTGACTTCAGCGCCGGCGACGGGCTGGCCGCCGTTGGTCACGACCTGGCCGCCGACACCGGCAGTGGTGGTCTGGGCGAAGGCGGGAGCGGCAGCAAGTGCAGCCACGAGACCAAGGGTAAGCTTGGACATCCGGAGTGGGTGGGTCATTTTTCGGTAGCCTCGATGCGAGTTGGCGATGGCGGAAAAAAAGCGCATCCAATCAGCCCTGCGGGTGGCTGGTCGGAGAGTTATCTGGGGTTCCCTACCGCTTGGCTGAAGGCAGCCATAACGGTTAACACTAGATTAACACGCTACGCCATCAATGTGACGGTTGTGCGACAAACGGCACCGGATCGCAACGCAATCGTGACGGGTTCTTCACTCCGTCTTTCCCCGGGACTCACTCGCCGGGAGCTGCCTCGCTGGCATCCAGAATCTGCCCCCGCCAGGCATGGCCGGCGCGGGACAACAGGGTCACTGCCGCAGCGGCGGCCGCTTCGGGCCCTTGAGCAGCCGGGTCCTGATCGACGGAATAGGCACGGGCCCGCAGCGCCGTACGCAGCGGCCCCGGGTACAGACCGCTGACCCGCACCGGGCTGCGGCCCAACTCATCGTGCAGGCTGCCGATCAGGCCGCGCAGGCCATGCTGGGCCACGCCATAACCGCCCCAATAGGCCTGCCCTACCCGTTCGGGAGCATCGACCGCGAACACCAGGGCCGCATCCTCGCGCTGCCGCAGCAGCGGCAGGCAGGCCTGGGCCAGCCAGGCCGGGGCGGTCAGGGTGACATGGACCGCGCGGGCGAAACTGGCCGGGTCGGCCAGCTCGAACGGGGTCAGGCCGGGGAAATGCGCGGCGCAGACCAGCAGGCCATCCAGCCGACCCAGCTTGCGCTGCAGGGCCTGGGCCAGTTCGGCATAGTCATCGGGGCCGGCGCCTTCCAGGTCCAGCGGGTACAGCAGGGGTTCCGGGCCGACCGCCTGGACCTGGGCATAGACCCGGTCCAGCCGGCGCGGCTTGCGCCCCAGCAGGACCACGGTGGCCCCGGCCGCTGCGGCGGCGACCGCCGCGGCACTGCCCAGTCCTCCCCCGGCACCAGCGACCAGCACAACGCGGTCCTGCAACGGGCGGCCATCGAGCGCCCCGTCAGTCGGTGACGTCGACGGCCAGGCACTCATCCCTGGGTCGCCTCTTCGACGATGCGCTTGAGCTCGCCGGATTCAAACAGTTCCATGACGATGTCGCAGCCGCCGATCAACTCACCGTTGATGAACAGCTGCGGGAAGGTCGGCAGGTTGGAGAAGCGCGGCAGGTTGGCGCGGATCTCCGGCTCTTCGAGCACGTTGACGGTGCGCAGGGTGACGGCGCCGGCGGCCATCAACGCCTGCACGGCGCGGCTGGAAAAGCCGCACATCGGGTACTGCGGGGTGCCCTTCATGAACAGCACGAGCGGGTAACGATCGACCTCGGCCTGGATTTGCTGCATTACCGCCACAACCACACTCCTTGCTTCGCCGGACAAACCGACCGTGATGGTCGGCTAGACTGCCCACGGTAGCCGCCATTGTAAGCGGATGGAACAGGCTGCCGCCGTCCCCTGGCCACGAACCCGTCCATGCCCGTCGAATTGCCTGCCCTGCCCTACCTCTCCGGCTCCCTGCAGCCCCACCTGTCCGCGCAGACCGTGGAGCTGCATCACGGTCGCCACCACCGCGCCTATATCGACGCGGTCAACGCCGGCACCCTCGGTACAGAGTGGGAGGAAGCGTCACTGGAAGAGATCGTGCGCCATGCCCAGGGCTCGCTGTTCGATGCGGCCGCCCAGGCCTGGAACCACGGTTTCTACTGGCAGTGCCTGCGCCCGCGCGGCGGCGGCGAACCGCAGGGCCGGCTGGGCGAGCTGGTCAAGCGCCAGTTCGGTGACGCGCAGCGCCTGCGCGAGGAGTTCAACCGCACCGCGCTGGGCCTGTTCGGCTCGGGCTGGGTGTGGCTGGTGCAGCATCCGGGTGGCCAGCTGGGCATCCAGGCCACCCGCAACGCGGGCACGCCCCTGACCGGTGACAGCACCCCGCTGCTGTGCTGCGACGTCTGGGAGCACGCTTACTACACCGACTACCAGAATGATCGCGCGCGTTACCTGGACGCGTTCTGGCAGATGGTCAACTGGGAATTCGCCGAGAGCCAGCTGCGCTGAAGCGGCGACTCGACCAAGGGTAGTGCCGGCCGCTGGCCGGCATTCCACTGGGCGTACAAAGGTACCGAGGTTGCCGGCCAGCGGCCGGCACTACCGGGAAGCAGAGCGCGGCATCACGCGCTCTCGTGTGCCGCCACGGCGTCCATCACCCGTGCCGAATACACCAGCGCGGCGCCGGCATTGAGCGACACCGCCACACCGAGCGCCTCGGCGATTTCCTCGCGGCTGGCGCCATGCTTCAGCGCCGCGTCCACGTGCACGGTGATGCAACCGTCACAGCGGGTGGTCACCGCCACCGCCAGCGCGATCAGCTCACGGGTCTTGGCGTCAAGGTGGTTGGTCTGGGCACCGGCATTGGACAGGGTGGCGTAGCCCTTGACCGTGTCGGGCGAGAGCTTGCCGATCTCGCCGATGCGACCCTTCAGTTCCTTGCGGTAGGCATTCCAGTCGAGCATGGTCGTGACTCCTGTGAAAGGAGCTCCACGCTACCACCGGGAATGTTGTGCCGATGGCTGCACCGGTGCGCCACACCGTTGCAGCCATACAGGGGTGTGCCGGCAGCACGCCGGCACGCCCGCGTTCAGCGGTTGCGCAGCGCGTGCACCGCCGGTGCCACCTGGGCCTGCCGGTCCAGTTCCTGGCCCACCTGGTCCAGCGCGTCGGCCAGTGCTGCGGCATCGTCATCGCGCAATGTGGCATGGCCGACCTTGCGGCCTTCGCGCGACTCCTTGCCATAGTCATGCCAGTGGCCACTGGCCTGGGCCAGCACCGGCAACGGGTCGGGCATCCGGCCCAGCCAGTTCAGCATGCAGGCATGGCCGAGCATGCGGGTGCTGCCCAGCGGCAGGCCCAGCACGGCGCGCAGGTGGTTCTCGAACTGCGAGGTCTCGCTGCCTTCGATGGTCCAGTGGCCGGAGTTGTGCACGCGCGGCGCCATCTCGTTGGCCAGCAGCTCACCATCACGGCAGAACAGCTCCAGCGCGAACACGCCGACGTACTGCAGGTGTTCGGCGACGCGACGGGCATAGCCGATCGCCGCCTGCTGCTCGGCGTCGGACAGCACGGCCGGGGCCACACTGGCCGACAGCACGCCGTCGACGTGCCAGTTGCCGGTGACCGGCCACGCCTCGAAGCTGCCATCGCGGCCGCGCACGGCGACCACGCTGACCTCGCGCTGGAAGGCGACGAAGCCTTCCAGGATCAGTCCAGTGCGATCGACCTGCGCACCCAGCGCGTCCCACGCGGCATCGATGTCGGCTTCGCTGCGCAGGCGGAATTGCCCCTTGCCGTCGTAGCCCAGGCGGCGGGTCTTCAGGATGCACGGCAGGCCGAATTCGGCGGCCTTCGCCGCCAGTTCGTCACGGCTGCGGATGTCAGCGAAGGCCGGCAGCGGAATGCCCAGCTGCTGGAACAGGGTCTTCTCGCTCAACCGGTCCTGGGCCACGGCCAGTGCGGCCGGCGGCGGATAGACCGGCACGCGGTCGGCCAGGAACTGTGCACTGTCGGCAGGCACGTTCTCGAAATCGAAGGTGACCACGTCGACCTTGGCGGCGAAGTCCGCCAGCGCCTGGCGGTCATCGAAGGCACCGACGGTGAGCGGCGCCAGCGGGCCGCTGCAGGCGTCGGCGGCCGGGTCGTACAGCTCGAAGCGCAGTCCCAGCGGCGCACCGGCCAGGACCATCATGCGGGCGAGCTGGCCGCCGCCCAGGATGCCGACGGTCAGGCTCATTGGCGCGGATCGTCGTGGGCCATCACGTCTTCGGTCTGGCGTGCGCGGAACGCGTCGAGTGCCTGGCCGATCGCCGGCTGGTCACTGGCCAGCATCGCGGCGGCGAACAGCGCAGCATTGGAGGCGCCGGCATTGCCGATGGCGAAGGTGGCGACCGGAATGCCGGCCGGCATCTGCACGATCGACAGCAGCGAATCCATGCCGTTGAGGGCCTTGGACTGCACCGGCACACCCAGTACCGGCACGGCGGTCTTGGCGGCGATCATGCCCGGCAGGTGGGCGGCCCCGCCGGCACCGGCGATGATCGCGCGCAGGCCTCGCGGGCCCGCCTGCTCGGCGTAACTGAACAACACATCCGGCGTCCGATGCGCGGACACCACCTTCACTTCGAACGGAACACCCAGGGCTTCAAGCTTCTGGGCGGCGTGCTGCATGGTTTCCCAGTCGGAACGGGAACCCATGACGATGCCGACAAGCGGCGCGATCGGGTTGGGGGTCATTGGCCGTCACCTGCCTTAAAGACGTATTCTAGCCGTCTTCCACGCAAGACGAAGAACCATGGATCGCAAGCTGCTCGACCTGCTGGTGTCGCCGGACACCCGCCAGCCCCTGTCCCTGCTGGATGGCAAGGGCCTGGAAGCCCTCAACAAGGCCATTTCCACCGGCGCGGTGAACAAGGCCGATGGCAACCCGCTGGCGCAGCCGCTGCGCGAAGCGCTGGTCACCCGCGACCGCAAGCAGGTGTTCCGCGTCGACGACGGCATCCCGGTGCTGCTGGCCGAAGAAGCCATCCCGACCGCCCAGATCGCCGACTTCCCGGCCGCATGAGCATGCTGCCGACGCCGGATGCGGCCGTTGTCGCCGCCGATGTCGCGCGTGCACTGGCCGAGGACCTGGGCAGCGGTGATGTCACCGCCGCCCTGCTGCCCGACCAGGCCGACAGCGCTTACCTGCTGTGCAAGCAGGACGGAGTGATTGCCGGCCGCCCCTGGTTCGACGCCACCCACCGCGCGCTCGACCCGGACGTGCGCATCGACTGGCAGGTTGCCGAAGGCGACGCGGTCACCGCAGGCACCGTGCTGGCCCTGCTGCACGGGCGCAGCCGCAGCCTGGTCAGCGCCGAGCGCACTTCGCTGAACTTCCTGCAGACGCTGTCCGGCACCGCCACGACCACCGCACGCTACGTGGCGGCCGTGGCCGGCACTGGCACGCGCATCCTCGACACCCGCAAGACCCTGCCCGGCCTGCGCCTGGCGCAGAAGTACGCGGTGCGCTGCGGCGGTGGCGAGAACCATCGTTTCGGCCTGTACGACACGGTGATGCTGAAGGAAAACCACATCCGCGCTGCCGGTTCGCTGGCCGCCGCCGTGGCGGGCGCACGCCGGCAGTGGCCCGCGCTGCCGCTGGTGGTCGAGGTCGAGGACCTGGCGCAGCTGCGCCAGGCGCTCGAAGCCGGTTGCGAACGCATCCTGCTGGACGACTTCAGCCCCGACCTGCGCCGCGAGGCGGTGCGCATCACGGCGGGCCGCATTCCGCTGGAAGTGTCCGGCAGCGTCGGCCTGGGCGGTCTGCGCTCGATCGCCGAGGATGGCGTCGACTGCATTTCCATCGGTGGCCTGACCAAGCACGTGCAGGCCATCGATCTGTCGTTGAAGCTCGGCCCGCCGCCGGGCTGAGGCCTGGCCCGGGGTCAGATCCCTTCCCCAGGGAAAAGGGATCTGACCCCGTTCTCACACCCGGCGTTCACGACAGCGCTGCGACGCTGCGGGCATCCCCCACAGGAGCCGCGCATGCGCCGGATGCTCTTGCCTGCCTGTCTGCTGCTGGCTGCGGCACCGCTGTCCGCAGCGGCCGCCGAAGCCTGCGATGTGCCGCCCCGCTTCGGCCTGAGCCCGTTGGCGGTGGCCATCCGCAATACCGCCTGCAATGAACACCGGCTCTGGTTCCGGCCCTTCATCGATCGTGATGGCCGCGCGGCGAGCCTCAGTGTCACCGAGGCCGAGAACGAACACCTGGCCGACAACGGTCTCATCGCCTGGCAGCGCGTGGCCGGCTACTGGCGCAACAGCGGCACGCTCAACGCGATGGGCAGCATCGCGGGCGCCAGCAGCTGCCTGGCGCCACTGGGCACGCGCTACACCGACAGCGACTGCCGCGCCTTCCTGATCGACAACCCGTGGTCGGCCGCGTTCATTTCCTGGGTGATGGTGCAGTCCGGCGTTCCCGGCTTCAACACGTCGCCACGCCACATCGACTACATCCGCGCCGCGTACCAGGGCGGACCCTCGGGCGTGCCGTACCGGCTGGTCGACCCGGCCACGGCCAAACCCGCGCCCGGCGATCTGCTGTGCTTCCTGCGTGACCGCAGCAGCACGCTCAGCTACAGCGGACTGGTGCAGGCGCTGGGCAACGGTTCGGTGGGCCACTGGAAATCACATTGCGAAGTGGTGGTGGCCGCCAACCTCGGCGGCGACCAGACCCTGTACCTGGTCGGTGGCAACGTGATGAACACCGTGGCGATGCGGCTGCTGCCGCTGGAGCGCACCGGACTGATCAAGCTGCCGCCGGCGCGCGAACGCAACAGCACCGGCATCGACCCCAGCTGCACGCCGGGCCGCGAGGACGAATGCAGTTTCAACCGCCAGGACTGGGCGGCGTTGCTGCAGCTGACCGCCACATCACCCGTGGTGATGCCCTCGCCTGCCACACCGGTACAGACCGCTCCGGCGCCGCAACCGGTCGTCGTGCCCGCGCAGCCGGTGTCTGGCGAACCACAACCTCAGCGGTGAATGCAGCGCTTGATCCAGCGCGCGTTCGCCGCCATCTTTGCGGGATCGACCTCTGACGGCTGACGCCATGCCCACCCTGCTGCTGTTGCTGATTGCCGGCGGAATCATCTACTTCTTCTGGAACGCCGCACGCTCGGCCGCCGAGCGCGCGGTCGAGCTGGGCCGCAATGCCTGCCGCGCTGCCGATGTGCAGTGGCTGGACCAGGCGGTGCACGCCACCGGCCTGCGACTGTCGCGTGGCGAGGATGGACGGCTCGGTTTCGAGCGCACCTTCAAGTTCGAATATTCCTACGATGGCATCGATCGCCACGTGGGCCGCATGGTGCTGCGCGGCGACCAGCTGATCTCGTTCACCGGCCCCGGTGCCGCGCGGATCAGCCAGATCCGCCCGGATGTGGAGGATGCCGAGGATGTCTAAGGGCTTTGAGTGCCGACCAACGGTCGGCACCTACCGGTAAATCCTGTAAAGAAAAACGCCGCCCATCGGGGCGGCGTCGGAATGGTTACTTGACCACGCGCAGGTTCGGGCGGCCCTTCGGCGGCGGACTGGCCGGCGGCGTATCGTCCGGCGGCGTGCCTTCCTCATGCAGCAGCTCATCGCTGGTCGGTGCGGTTTCGTTGCCCGGAATGTCATCCGGCAGCGCCATGCCCTGTCCGGTCTCGCGGGCATAGACCGCCAGCACGGCACTGATCGGCACCTGCACCGGGTAGCTGGTGCCGGAGAAGCGCGCCGAGAAGCTCACCATTTCGTTGTCGATCATCAGCCGCACGACGGCACGCTCGGCGATGTTGAGCACGACCCGGCCATCCTTGACCGCCGAAGGCGGGACCTGCACGCCGGGGACGCCGGCGTCGACCAGGATGTGCGGGGTCAGCTGGTTGTCGTTGATCCATTCCACCAGCGCCCGCAGCAGGTACGGGCGGTGGCTGGTCATGTGGAAGAAGTCTTCGGTCATGCGTGAAGTGTACGCGCCCGGCGCCCCGCCGGGGCGGATCGCCTGCACGCCGGTCGGCGTGCAGACGGGTTACGCAAGGTCGGATCAGACCGGCAGATCGCGCAGCTTCTTTTCCTGGTCGGTCAGGCTGCGGACGAAACCCGGGTGACGGAAGATGCGGTTGCCATAGTCCTCGATCGCCTTGCCATCCTTCGGCAGCGGCACGTCCAGCGACTGCAGCCGCCAGATGATCGGCGCCATCGCGCAGTCGGCCAGGCTCATTTCCGGATTGAGGAAGAACTTGCTGGCCTTGAACAGCGGCAGCGAGGCGGTCAGCAGTTCCTTCAGGCGCTTGCGGCCGGCCTCGGCCTGGGTCTTGTTGCCCAGCTGGATGGCCTGCACCTGCGGCACCCAGTCGTGCTCGATGCGCAGCATGGCCAGGCGGATGCGCGCACGCGAGAGCGGATCGACCGGCATCAGCGGCGGATGCGGGTAGCGTTCGTCCAGGTATTCGCTGACCACCGACGCGGCGTACAGCACCAGCTCGCGCTCGACCAGGGTCGGCACCGAGTGGTACGGATTGAGATCGATCAGGTCTTCAGGCGGGTTCTGCGGATCGACCGGAACGAAGTCGAAGGTGACCCCCTTGGCCGCCAGCACCAGGCGTACCCGGTGGCACAGTACGTCGTCGTTCGAGGAAAACAGCGTCAGTGTATTGCGCATGCGTACGCTCGCCGCCATCAAAGGCTCTCCCACGACAGGAGACCGCCTGCCGCATCGGCGCCGCCGGCACCGTGCCAGCGGTCGACTCCTCCCCGAGTGTGCAACCGACCATCACAAAAGCCAATAGGCCCGTGCGATGGCCGGCAGCAGAATCAGTGAACGTCCTTCCAGTATTCCTTCTTCAGCAGGTACAGCAGGAAGGTCAACAGGGCCAGGAACAGGATCACCCAGACGCCCAGCTGCTGGCGCTTGAGCGCGGACGGTTCGCCGGCGTATTCGAGGAAGTTGGTGATGTCCCGCACGGCCTGGTCGTACTGGCCGGCATCCACCGAACCGGGCGTTTCGATGCGCAGGCCGGTCACCGGCGGGTCCATGCCGGGGGCCTCGGGCTTGCCATGCACGGCATGCTGCAGGCCCTGCATCTCCCACAACGGGTTGGGCATGGAGGCATTGGCGAACAGCGCGTTGTTCCAGCCCAGTGGCCGGCTGCTGTCCAGGTAGAACGACTTGAGGTAGGTGTAGACCCAGTCGCTGCCGCGTACCCGCGCGATCAGGCTGAGGTCCGGCGGCATCTTGCCAAACCACTTCTCGGCGTTCTCCTTCGGCATCGCCACCGGGATCGGGTCGCCGATCGCCGAGCCAGTGAAGTTGAGGTTGTTCATCACCTCTTCTTCGGTCAGGCCCAGGTCCTGCGCCATCCGCGAATAGCGCAGGTATTTCAGCGCATGGCAGCCGGAGCAGTAGTTCATGTACAGCTGCGCACCGCGCTGCAGCGAGGCGCGGTCACCGAGGTCGTTGCCGGCCTGCAGCAGCTTGGTGCCGCCCTCGGCGGCGGAGGCCAGGAAACTGCCCAGCATCAGGGTGGCCGCCAGGGCCAGCCGGACCATCCAGCGCTCAGTCATGCGTGGTCACCCTCTCCGGTACCGGCTTGGTCTTGTCCAACCTTGTCCATAGCGGCATGGTGATGAAGAACGCGAAATACAGGAAGGTCAGCACCCGCCCGATGTAGGTTTCGTGCACGTCGGTACCGGGGCCGGAACCGATCACGCCCAGCCACACGAAGCACACCGCCAGCACGCCCAGCATCACCTTCGAGATCCAGCCGCGGTAGCGCACCGACTTCACGCGCGCCTTGTCCAGCCACGGCACCAGGAACAGGATGGCGATGGCCGAGAACATCACCAGCACGCCGCCCAGTTTGTTCGGCACCACGCGCAACATCGCGTAGTAAGGCGTGTAGTACCAGACCGGCTTGATGTGCTCCGGGGTCACCAGGCGGTTGGCCTCGGTGAAGTTGTCGTGTTCCAGGAACAGGCCGCCGAAACCGGGCGCGAAGAAGATGATGAAGGCGGCGATGATCAGCAGGAAGCCGGCGCCGACGCCATCCTTGAGCGTGTAGTACGGGTGGAACGGAATGCCATCGGCCGGGGCGTTCGGCGACCAGCGGTTGCCCTTCGGCCCCTTCTTGATCTCCACGCCATCCGGGTTGTTCGACCCCACTTCGTGCAGCGCGCCCAGGTGCAGCACCACCAGCAACAGCAGCACCAGCGGCAGTGCGATGACGTGCAGCGCGAAGAAGCGGTTGAGCGTGGCGTCACTGGGCAGGTAGTCGCCCATGATCCATTCGGTCAGGCCGTTGCCGATCACGGGTATCGCGCCGAACAGCGAGATGATCACCTTGGCGCCCCAGAACGACATCTGGCCCCACGGCAGCACGTAGCCCATGAAGGCTTCGGCCATCAGTACCAGGTAGATCAGCATGCCCAGGATCCACACCAGCTCGCGCGGTTTCTGGTAGCTGCCGTACAACAGGCCGCGGAACATGTGCAGGTAGACCACGATGAAGAACAGCGAGGCACCAGTGGAATGCATGTAGCGGATCAGCCAGCCCCACTCCACATCACGCATGATGTATTCGATGGAGCCGAACGCCTCGGCGGCGTTGGTCTTGTAGTGCATCGTCAGGAAGATGCCGGTGACGATCTGGTTGACCAGCACCAGCAGCGCCAGCGAACCGAAGTAGTACCAGATGTTGAAGTTCTTCGGCGCGTAGTACTCGGTGACGTGCTTGCGGTAGACCGGCATCAGGCCCGGCGCGCGGGCGTTGACCCAGTCAGCGACGCCGCTGGCGGTACGGCTGAGGATATTGGCCATCAGGCAGCCCCCTGCGGATCGACACCGATGATGATGGTGTTGTCGTCCTGGTAGTGGTGCGCGGGCACCTTCAGGTTGATCGGCGCCGGCACGTCCTTGAAGACGCGGCCGGACATGTCGAAGCGCGACTTGTGGCAGGGGCAGAAGTAGCCGCCCTTCCACTGCGGGTCATAGGGTTCGGGCCGGATCTCGGCGACCATTTCCGGCGAGCAGCCCAGGTGCGTGCACAGGCCGACCAGCACGGAGATGTCCGGCTTGATCGAGCGCAGCTCGGGGTTCTGCTTCAGCACGTAGTCCGGCTGCTGGTCCTTCTCGCCGGACTCGGGGTCCTTGAGGCGGCCATCCAGCCCGTGCAGCGCATCGAGGATCGCCTTGGACCGCTTGACGATCCAGATCGGCTGGCCACGCCATTCCACGATCAGGCGTTGGCCTTCCTGCAGGGCGCTGATGTCGGCCACCACCGGTGCACCGGCAAGCTTGGCTCGGGCACTGGGGTTCCAGGATTTGATGAAAGGAACTGCGGTGAATCCGACGCCGACGGCGCCCACCACGGCTGTGGTGGCAGAAAGAAAACGCCGACGTCCGGTGTTGACTGGATCGTGTACCCCATCGTTGGCCATCCGGCACTCCGATATTGATTAGGTAGCTTTAAGGCTGCCAGCGGATCCGGTGGGGGCCAGAGCCGCATTGAATCATGGGCGAGTGTAGCGGAACCGTCGCGCGCCACACAACGCATTGCAACAACATTGATTGCGGGGTTGCCGGCCAGCGGCCGGCACTACCTTTCAAATGAGTGCCGACCAACGGTCGGCACCCACCCGTTAGCGGCACCTACTGGTGACTCAGGGCGGTGCGGTAACGCTCGGCCAGCTGCCCGACCCGGCGCACGTAGTACTGGGTCTCGCTGTAGGGCGGCACACCACCGTGGCGGTCGACCGCGCCTTCGCCGGCGTTGTAGCCGGCGGCAGCCAGGGTCAGGTCGCCATTGAAGCGTTTCAGCAACCACGCAAGATACTGCACGCCGCCTCGGATGTTCTGCCCGGCATCGTAGGAGTCGCTGACCCCGAAACGGGCCGCGGTCGGCGGCATCAGCTGCATCAGGCCCTGCGCGCCAGCGCGGCTGAGCGCGGTCGGGTTGTACGCCGACTCGGCGTGGATGATGGCGCGCACCACGGCTTCGTCGACGCCGAACTCGCGCGCGGCCGAGGTGATCTCGGTCTGGAACGCGGTGGTGTTCAAGCGCACCGAACCGAAGTCCACACGCGGGTTGACGCCGCAGGCGTAGCAGCGCTCCATGAAACTGTAGCGGATGGTGCGCACCGGGCCGAGGTTGGCCACCTGGGTCGGCCGCGCACTGGTGTAGTGGCGCACGCCATCCTTCATGAAGGAATAGACCTGGCCGCTGACCATGCGCCCGCTGCGCGAGGCGACCGGGGTCGCGGGTACGGCGGCTGGCGCAGCCGCCGGTGCCGCAGCACTGGCTGCCACCGCCACCGGGTTGCGCTCGATGCTGGCCACGGTGGTCGGCGCCGGCTTCGGCGCGGCCACCACCGGGCGCGGTGCCGGGCGGAGGTCGCGGCTGTAGCTGATGGCGCTGCAGCGGGCCCCGGCCACGCGCTTGCTGACGTAGCTGGTGACGCCGTCGGCGCCCTGGCACTTGAACAGGGTGCCCGCGCTGGCCGGCGCAGCGGTCAGCGCAGCGATGATGATCGCCGTTGTCCCCAGTATCCCCTTCATGCCGGCGAGTGTCCCAGCTTCGCCGGGGCTTGCCAAGCGACGCGGCTCAGCCTGTGACCGGCGGCACAGCCAGCACCTGCCCCAATCCGGCCAGGCGCTGTGCCAGTTCATCGCGCAGGCCCGGCGGCGTGGTCCACAACGCCACCGGCACCCGGTCCAGGCTGAGGATCTGCGCCAGCATCATGCCGCGGCTCTCGGCGCCCATGCGCAGCAGGCAATGGTCGGGCCCATCGGCCTCCAGCACACCACACCAGGGCGGGATGCGGCCTTCCAGCTCGGCACGGCTGCCGGCCAGGCGGACGATGGCCTGCAGCGCGAACGGGGCCTGGCTGACCGCCTGCCGCACCATCACGTCCGGCGGCGCGGGCGTACGGCGGTGCATGCCCGGCTCGGCGCATTCGCGCACCGCGCCCATCCGGTCCACGCGCAGGGTGCGCCAGTCCTGCCGGCCCAGGTCCCAGGCCAGCAGGTACCAGCGCCGCCCGTAATTGACCAGGTGCTGCGCCTCGACCACGCGCTGGGTCACCGCTTCCTGGGCACTGCGGTATTCGAAGGCCAGCCGTGACGCCTGCCGGCAGTGCTGGGCCAGCCGTCCGAGCAGGCGTGCGTCGGTGGACGGAAGGTCGGACAGGGTGGCCGTCGCCGCATGCACCTCGCCGGCCTGCTGGCGGCGACGGGTCGGCACCAGCGGGTCGAGCTTGGACAACAGGCCGCGTGCGGTGTCGTCGATGCCGGCGACGGTCGCCGAGGCCGCGCGCAGGGCGATGGCCAGGGTGGTCGCCTCCTCCTCGTCCAGCAGCATCGGCAGCACCGGCGCCCCTGCCCCCAGCTGGTAGCCGCCGCCAACCCCGGACGAGGCCTGGACCGGATAGCCCAGTTCGCGCAGGCGCTCGATGTCACGGCGGATGCTGCGCCGGTCCACGCCCATGCGCTCGGCGAGCTCGGCCCCGGACCACTGGCGGCGGGCCTGCAGCAGGGCGATCAGGCGCAGCAGTCGATGGGCGGTGTGGCGCATGAAGGATCGAGGACAGAAGTCGTCCGCAATAGTGCCCCAGGATGGCCTCCAGTTCACCACCCACCGCAAGGAGCAATGCCATGACCTCACGCCAGATCACCCTGTACCACGCCGCCCGTTCCCGCTCGAGCGGCGCCGTGGCCCTGCTCGAGGCGCTGGGTGCGGACTACCGCATGCAGGTGCTGGACCTGAAGGCCGGCGCCAACCTGGCCCCGGCCTACCTGGCCATCAACCCGATGGGCAAGGTGCCGGCCATCGTCCATAACGGTGCGCTGGTGACCGAACAGGTGGCGATCTACCTGTACCTGGCCGACCTGTATCCGGAGGCCGGTCTGGCACCGCCGATCGGCGATGCCCTGCGCGGCCCCTACCTGCGCTGGATGGCCTTCTACGGCGCCTGTTTCGAGCCGGCAATGATCGACAAGGCGATGCACCGCGAGCCGCCGCCGCGCCTGATGTCGCCGTACAACGACGCCGAGACCGTGCTGCAGGTGATCGAGGCCCAGCTGGCACAGGGCCCCTACCTGCTCGGCGAGACGATGAGCGCCGCCGACGTGCTGTGGGGCAATGCGCTGGCCTGGACCACGGCCTTCGGCCTGGTGCAGCCTGCGCCGGCCACGGCTGATTACATTGCACGGATGAGCGCGATGACCGCCTTCGACCGTTCGCGGCAGATCGATGCGGAGCTGGCGGCGGCGTAATCGCGTCGCGCCATCGCCGGGGCCGACCAACCACCGGCGGACGGCGGGAGGGCCGGGATGCGGGTAGAATTGCCCGCTTTCCCGCCACCCGAATGGATTAAGCGCCATGACCGGGACGCCAGACGTCTTTCCGCCCGCCACGCCGGGCGGTACCCCGCTCGTTGCCCTGCCCGCCGGTCCGCGCAAGCCCGACCAGGTGAAAGGCAAGCTGTACATCAAGACCCACGGTTGCCAGATGAACGAGTACGACTCGGCCAAGATGGCCGACGTGCTTGCCGCCAGCGATGGCCTGGAACTGACCGACAACCCGGACGACGCCGACGTCATCCTGGTCAATACCTGCTCCATCCGCGAGAAGGCGCAGGAGAAGGTGTTCAGCCAGCTGGGCGTATGGAAGGGCCTGAAGAACAAGGGCCGTGAGGTCATCATCGGCGTGGGCGGCTGCGTTGCCTCGCAGGAAGGCGAAGCGATCATCAAGCGCGCGCCGTTCGTGGACCTGGTATTCGGCCCGCAGACCCTGCACCGCCTGCCGGAGCTGATCCGTGCACGTCGCGAGCAGAAGCGCCCGCAGGTGGACATCAGCTTCCCCGAGATCGAGAAGTTCGACCGCCTGCCCGAGCCGCGTGCCGAAGGCGCTTCGGCGTTCGTGTCGATCATGGAAGGCTGTTCCAAGTACTGCTCGTTCTGCGTGGTGCCCTATACCCGCGGCACCGAAGTCAGCCGCCCGTTCGAGGACGTGGTGGTGGAAGTGGCGCAGCTGGCCGCGCAGGGCGTGCGCGAGATCAACCTGCTCGGCCAGAACGTCAACGCCTACCGTGGACCCTATGGGGATGGCGAATTCGCCGACCTCGGCCTGCTGATCCGCACCATCGCCGAGATCGATGGCGTCGGCCGCATCCGCTTCACCACCTCGCATCCGCTGGAGTTCAGCGATTCGCTGATCGATGCGTTCCGCGACGTGCCGCAGCTGGCCAATTTCCTGCACCTGCCGGTACAGGCTGGCAGCGACCGCGTGCTGTCGGCGATGAAGCGCGGCTACACCGCGCTGGAATTCAAGTCGAAGATCCGCAAGCTGCGCGCGGTGCGCCCGGACATCTCGATCAGCTCGGACTTCATCGTCGGCTTCCCCGGCGAGACCGATGCCGATTTCCAAAAGACCATGAAGCTGATCGAGGACATCGGCTTCGACCACAGCTTCTCCTTCATCTATTCGCGTCGCCCGGGCACGCCGGCCGCGGACCTGGAGGACACGATCAGCGATGCCGAGAAGCACGCGCGCCTGTCGCGCCTGCAGGAACGCATCAATGCGCACGCTGCCGGCATTTCCGAGAAGATGGTCGGCACCGTGCAGACCGTGCTGGTGGAAGGTCCTTCGCGGAAGAATCCGAACGAGCTGACCGGCAAGACCGAGAACATGCGTTCGGTGAACTTCCCGGCGCCGGCGCGATTGATCGGCCAGTTCGTGGACGTGGTGATCACCGAAGCGCTGACCAATTCGCTGCGCGCGAGGGTGGTGGCGGAATAAGGCGTGCCGACCAACGGTCGGCACCCACCGCGGTAGTTTATGCCAACCAACGGTCGGCACCCGCCCGGGTAGATGCCGACCGTTGGTCGGCATGCCTTAATCCAGGCGTTTGCGGAAACGCAGGATGGCCAGGGTCATCATCACCACGATGAAGGCCAGCAGTGCCAGTGCGTCGTGCCACAGCTCCCACAGTGAGGCGCCGCGCAGCATGATGCCGCGCACTAGGCGCAGGAAGTGGGTCAGCGGCAGCACCTCGGCCAGCCACTGCACCGGCCGCGGCATGCCGGCGAACGGGAACATGAAGCCCGACAGCAGGATCGACGGCAGGAACAGGAACAGCGTCATCTGCATCGCCTGGAACTGCGAGCGCGCGCGCGTGGAGATCAGCAGGCCCAGCGCCAGGTTGGCCAGCACCAGCAGCACCGCAGCCAGGTAGATGTCCAGCAGGCTGCCGCGAATGGGTACCTGGAACAGCCAGGTGCCCAGCACCAGTACCAGCGTGGTCTGCAGCAGACCGATGGCCGCATAGGGCAGCACCTTGCCGACCATCAGCTCGCTGCGCGACACCGGTGTGGCGATCAGCAGTTCCATGTTGCCGCGCTCGCGTTCGCGCACCACCGCTACCGCCGTGAACATCACCAGGGTCATGGTCAGGATCACCCCGATCAGGCCCGGCACGATGTTCACCGCCGAGCGCCGTTGCGGGTTGTAGAAGCTGATCACGCTGACCGGACCACTGGCGATGCTGCCTTCGCGCAGCGGACGCGTGTTGCTGGTCGGACGCGTATCCAGCGGCACCTGTGCCAGCTGGATCGCCGCGCTCTGCACCACGGTGTCGCTGCCATCGACCAGCACCTGCACCGCTTCGCGACCGTCGAAGCGGCGACGCTCGAAGTCGGCCGGCACCACGATGCCGACACTGATCTCGCCACGGCGCAGCGCCTGCATCAGCTGGTCCGGCGTGTAGGCTTCGCTGCGCGGCGTGATCACGCCAGTGGCCATCATGTCCTGCACCAGTGCGCGCGAGGCGGCGCTGTTGGCCTGGTCGGCGACTCCCGCATCGAGATGGCGCAGGTTGAGATTGATCGCATAGCCGAACAGCAGCAGCTGCATCACCGGAATGCCGACGATCATCGCCAGCGTGATGCGGTCGCGGCGCAGCTGCCGCAGCTCCTTGAGCATGATTGCCCACAGCCGGCGCAGGTTCATGCCGCCGGCTCCCGGCCCCGACCGCGGGTGGCGGCCACGAACACGTCTTCCAGGTTCGGTGCGACGGCGTCGATCCGGGCCTGCGGATCAGCACTGGCCAGCGCCTGCCGCAATGCGGGCGTGTCGCCAGCCCCCTCGCTGCACAGCACGCGCAGCTGTGTGCCGATCTGCGCCACGCTCAGCACCCCGGGCAGTTCGGCCAGCGCGCGGCTGGCCTGGCGCGGCTGCGCAGACGTGACCTGCAGCGTGCGCCCTTCCAACCGTGCGCACAGCTCAGCCGGCGTGCCATCAGCCACCAGCGCGCCACGATCAAGGATCGCCAGTCGATGGCAGCGCTCGGCTTCGTCCATGTAGTGGGTCGACACCAGCACCGTGGTTCCCGCGTCGGCCAGTTCGAACAGGGCTTCCCAGAAATCGCGGCGCGACTCCGGATCGACCGCGCTGGTCGGCTCATCCAGGAACAGCAGCTCGGGCGCGTGCACGACGGCGCCGGCCAGGGCGAGGCGCTGCTTCTGGCCACCACTGAGGGTTCCGGCCAGCTGCGGCTGCCGGTCCAGGAGACGGTACTGCTGCAGCAGTTCGTCGACCCGCTGCCGGGCCTGCGCGCGTGGCAGATCCTGGATGGCGGCGAGGAATTCCAGGTTCTCGCGCACCGACAGGTCTTCATATAACGAGAAGCGCTGGGTCATGTAGCCGATGCGCCGGCGCAGTGCTTCGGCCTGCTCGGGAACCGCCAGCCCCAGCACCTCGATCTGCCCAGCGCTCGGCTCCAGCAGGCCGCACAGCATGCGGATGGTGGTCGACTTTCCGGATCCATTCGGCCCCAGGAAGCCGTACACCTGCCCACGCGGCACGGTCAGGTCGACGTTGTCGACGGCCAGCAGTTCGCCGAAGCGGCGGGTCAGGCCCTGCGCATGCACCGCGATGTCGTCGCCGGTGTTCAGAAGCGCACCTGCACCGGTAGCCCGGCCGGAAGCTTCTGCATGTCGGTGGCCGTGTCCACTTCGATCTCGGCGAGGTAGCTCAGGCGCTCGACGTCATCGCCGGTCAGTGCGTAGTACGGGGTGAATGAAGGCTCGCTGCGGATCGCGCGTACATGTCCCTTCAGTACGGTGCTTCCCCCCTCCAGCTGTATCTGCGCAGCCTGCCCGACCTTGACCTGCAGGCGCAGCGGCTGCGGCAGGTAGACGCGTGCATAGGGGCGCTCGCCGACCAGCATCACCGCCAGTGGCGCCCCGATCGGCGCTTGGTCACCCTGCCGGTAGGGCAAGGCATCGACCACGCCATCGCGCGGCGCGCGCAGCTGCAGCTTCTGCAGGTTGACGCCCTGTACCACCTGCTGCGCCTGTGCGGCGTCGGCGGCCGCCTGGCCCTGCGCGATGTCCTGCGCGCGGCTGCCGTGCACCAGTTCCAGCCAGGCCTGCTCGGCCGCACGTGCGCTGGACTCCGCGTTGCCGGCGGCCGCCCGCGCACGATCCAGCTCGGCGGCGGCCACCAGGCGCTGGCGTGCCAACGGCTGTACCCGTCGGTAGTAGGCGCTGGCTTCGACGGCCTGCGCGCGAAGCGCCGCCAGTTGGGCCCGGGCCTGCGCGATCTGTTCCTGGCGCGGGCCGATCTTCAGCTCTTCCAGTTGTGCCTGCGCGCGCATCGTATCGGCCTGCGCGGCAGCAAACTGCGCGTCACCGCGGGCCGGGTCGAGCTGCATCAGCACCGCGCCGGCCTTGACCGGCTGGCCTTCGCGCACCTCCACCGTAGCGATCACTTCGGCCGCCGGTGCCGGCACCGTGATCCGGTCCCACTCCAGCGTGCCGAGCGCTGCAGGCGGTGCCTGCCCACACCCTGCCAGCAAGCCGATGCCCGCCAGTCCGATTCCACGCATCCCGTTGCCGATGCCCATGCCATCCCCTCCTGCCACGGCGCCACGGTGCCATGCGCCCCGTGCACCCTCAATGATTCCGATCAGCCCTGACGGTTTTTTCACCATCCGTTGGCAAGCCTTTTGCTGCAAGGCTCCGCACCACCTATCCACAGGTTGGTTCGGCATCATTCCACAACCGCTGTGGAAATCCGGCAGGACGTGGCGCTGTTGCCCGCACGGCAATGAAACCTGCACTGCCATCACGATGAACGTCCCCCTGCAGGCCGCCCGTGACAGTGCAGCTGCGGCGACAGGCAACCATGACGCTTTTTTCACCAGGACCTCATGAGCCTTGTGGCACAAGCATTGCCAAGGTCTATCCACAGGTTTCCGCGTACCCCGTCCACATCGGGTGTGGAAAACGCTGTATCGACCGTCTGCTGGCCGTGTGCCCCACGCGCGCGCTACCCTTATCCTCCCTGAATACACTGCGGTGGAAGGCTTCCGCCCCACCCCAAGCAATGAAAAGCATCGAGCATCGAGACTTCACCCTGTCGCCGGAAGACAACGAGCGGCTGGCCAACCTGTGCGGCCCCTTCGATGGGCACCTGCGCCAGATCGAGCTGAAGCTCGGTGTGGAGATCGCCAACCGTGGCTTCGTGTTCCGCATCAGCGGGCCCGGCGAGGCGATAGTGGAAGCGCAGAAACTGGTTGAAGCGCTGTACGCCGAAGCCGGCGAGACCGTCTTCGACAACCATGCCATCCACCTGCGCCTGGCGCAGGCCAATGTCGAGCAGATCGCCGAGCGCTCCTACGAAGCGCAGGACGTGGCGATCAAGGTCAAGCGCGGCACGGTACGTGGCCGCGGTGCCAACCAGGGCCGCTACCTGCACCAGATCGCCACCCATGACATCAACTTCGGCATCGGCCCGGCCGGTACCGGCAAGACCTTCCTGGCCGTGGCCAGCGCGGTCGAAGCCCTGAACGAATCGCGGGTGCAGCGCCTGATCCTGGTGCGCCCGGCGGTGGAAGCCGGCGAGAAGCTGGGTTTCCTGCCCGGTGACCTGAGCCAGAAGGTCGACCCCTACCTGCGACCGCTGTACGACGCCCTGTACGAGATGATGGGCGTGGAGAAGGTGGTCAAGCTGCTGGAAAAGAACGTCATCGAGATCGCACCGCTGGCCTACATGCGTGGCCGCACGCTCAACGATGCCTTCGTGATCCTGGACGAGGCACAGAACACCACCATCGAGCAGATGAAGATGTTCCTGACCCGCCTCGGCTACGGCTCCACCGCCGTGGTCACCGGTGACCTGACCCAGACCGACCTGCCCAAGCACGTGAAGTCCGGCCTGCGCGATGCCATCGACGTGCTGCGCGAGGTCGAGGGCGTCAGCTTCACCTTCTTCGAATCCCGCGATGTGGTCCGTCATCCGCTGGTGGCGCGCATCGTCAGCGCCTACGACCGCCGCGACCTGCATCAGATCCAACCTGGAGCAACTCCATGACCCGTGGTCCCGTGCGACTGGACGTCGCCGTCAGTTATGCCCTGCCGCGTACCGGCCTGCCGGCGGCAGTGAGCTTCCGCAAGTGGGTGGCCGCTGCGCTGAAAGGCCGCATCCGCGAGGCCGACCTGGCCATCCGCGTGGTCGATGCCAAGGAAGGGCAGTCGCTGAACCGCCATTACCGCGGCAAGGACTACGCCACCAACGTACTCAGCTTCCCGGCCGAAGTGCCCGAAGGCCTGCCCAAGGGCGTGAAGTTCCCGCTGCTGGGCGACCTGGTGATCTGCGCACCGGTGGTGGCCCGTGAGGCCGATGAACAGGGCAAGGCGCTCAACGCCCACTACGCGCACCTGACCGTGCACGGCGTGCTGCACCTGCTCGGCTGGGACCACGAGGACGACAAGGAAGCCGACGCGATGGAACAGCTGGAGCGCGAGATCCTGGCCGAGCTCGGCATCGCCGATCCCTACGCCGGCGAGCGCTGAGGCCCACGCACACCGGGTTCTTCACGGAGGACGACCCCATCGCGCTGCTGCCCGCACTCATCGCCGCTCTCCTGCAGGTGACCACTGCCCCGGGCATCGACCCCGACCGGGAACGACCGTCGCCGTTCCCGGCCAGCGACAGCGCCGCCGACATTGCCGCCAAGGTCGCCGAGGTGCAGGCCTTCTTTGATGTCAGCCAACAGACGGCGCGCCAGGCGGTCGCCGGGGCGCAGCAGCACGCATTGATGGAACGTTTGAAAGCGCGCCACGCGGCACGCCTCGCCGGAATCTGGGTGGACAACGCGGCAGGTTGGAATGTCGTCGTTCGACTGACTGGCCCAGCACCCGCGACCGATGAAACACATCCAGGGGCGGATGGCCCGCAACGCGTGCGCTACATCACCGGCGCTGCGCTGACGGAGGCCGAAATGCAGCACCGCCTTCATGCACAGCAAGGCTGGTTCGTGCCACAGCTGCCCGAGCTGATCGGCTATGGCCTGGACGTCATGACCGGTGAACTGGAGCTGGAACTCCGGGATACCGCAGGCGCACGCGCAACAGCGGCGGCCGTGCGCGACCACCTGCAGGCGCAACTGGGCTACCCGGTCAGGCTGCGCTGGCACCCAGCGGCATCGCACCTGCAATCCCGCTGACTGCATGGAGGCGCTCGCGATGGCTGACCGGGACCGGTACGATCACCGGCCTGCCTTCCGTTGCGGATCCTGTGCCCGTGCTGCGTATTGCCCTGCCCCTGCTGCTCGCCGTGTCCGCCCCGGCCGCTGCCCTGGACCTGCCGGCCCTGATTGAATGCCGTCAGGGCGTAGCCGATCACGCTGCGCTGGCGCCGCTGCTGGCCGATCCGCTGAAGGCCGTCGCCCAGGGCCTGCAGCCGCTGCCGCAGGGCAACCAGTTCATGAGCGAGTACCGGCTGGCCCAGCCGATCAGCGTGTTCGGCACCCGCACCGAACGGGTCGCCGTGGCCGGGTCCAGCGTCATGGCGATCCTCGACCAGGCCGATCCACGGCCGCTGGCCAAACAGCTGGGGCTGGAGACCGGCTACGACCAGGACGGCAAGTTCATGGCCGGCCGCGAGCTGGTCAGCCGCGACGTGACCGACCCGAAGTCCGGCGAGGCCCAGATCGAGTCGATCATCCTCAGCGTCTCCACCGTGGCCTCCCATCCCGGCAAGACCCTGGCCGGCTGCACCTACAGCCTGGACCTGCCCGAGGAAGAAGCGCCTGCCCGGCCTGAACTGGCCCCGCCGCCGATCACCGGACCGGGCAGCAACGGTCACTGACAGGCCGCTACATCCTGCTAGACTGGGGCCAACGCCCGGCCTGCCGGGTGCCTTTTTTCCAGAGATGTCAGAAGACGACAGTAGTAGCTCCGCACAGGAGCCCAGTGAAAAGAAGCGCGGTTGGCTTGAACGCCTGACCTCCGCCTTCTCCGGCGAACCCCATACCCGCGACGAGCTGGTCGCTGTCCTGCACACCGCGCAGGAAGAGGGCCTGATCGCCGCCGATACCCTGAAGATGATGGAAGGCGCCATTTCGGTGGCCGAGCTGACCGTGGGCGACGTGATGATCTCGCGCTCGCAGATGGTCTCGCTGCCGGTCGAAGCGCCCTTCCTCGAACTGATGAAGCAGGTGGTCGAATCCGGCCATTCGCGCTTCCCGGTGCACGGCGAGAACAAGGACGACATCCTTGGCATCCTGCTGGCCAAGGACCTGCTGCGCGGCGTGGTCGCCGACAACGGCCCGGCCAACGTGCGCGAGCTGCTGCGCCCGGCGGTGCTGATTCCGGAGGCGAAGAAGCTCAACGTGCTGCTGAAGGAGTTCCGCCTGTCGCGCAACCACATGGCCATCGTGGTCGACGAGTACGGCGGTGTCGCCGGCCTGGTCACCATCGAGGACGTGCTGGAACAGATCGTCGGCGAGATCGACGACGAGCATGACGAGGCCGAGGATCCGTCGGCGCAGATCGCCATCCAGTCCGACGGCCAGTACGTGGTCGACGCGCTGACCCCGATCGGCGACTTCAACGAACGCTTCGGCGCGACGTTCTCCGACGAGGATTACGACACCATCGGTGGCCTGGTCACCGAGGCCGTGGGCCACCTGCCGGAAGTCGGTGACGAGCTGGCGCTGGACCGCTTCATGTTCCGCGTGGCCCGCGCCGATGCGCGCCGGGTGCAGGCCTTCCACGTGACCGTGCTGCCGCCGGACGCGCAGGACGACGCTTGAAGCGCGGTGGCCCCCTCCTGGCACTGCGCCTGACGCTGTGGCTGGCACTGTGCGTGCTGGCCATGGCCCTGCCGCTGGCCGCCTTCGCGCAGCCGGCGGCAGCCACACCCACGCCTGTTGCGCCTGCCGCCGGCGCCGAGGCCCCCGCCCCGCGCATCGGCGTGGTGACCATGCAGCCGGGCACGGTGTTCTTCGAGCGCTTCGGCCACGACGCCATCGTCGTGATCGATCCGGTCAGCGGCGAAGCGACCTCGTACAACTTCGGCTACTTCGATCCATCCGAGGACGATTTCATCAGCCGCTTCGTGCGCGGCGACATGATGTATTACCTGGTGGCGCTGCCGCTGCAGCAGGACCTGTCGTACTACGACGAGACCGGCCGTGGCGCCAGCGTGCAGTGGCTGGACCTGCGCCCCGACCAGGCGCGTGCCCTGGCCGCCGACCTGGCCGAGCGGGCCAAGCCGGAAAACGCGCGCTACCACTACGACTACTACACCGCCAACTGCGCCACGATGGTGCGCGACACGGTGGACAAGGCGCTGGGTGGTGGCCTGCAGTCGCAGCTGTCGGGGCGCTCGCGCGGCAATACCTACCGCAGTGAATCGGTGCGCCTGGCCTCGCCGGCACCGTGGATGTGGCTGGGCTTCGATGTCGGCCTCGGGCCGTTCGCCGACCAGCCGCTGTCGCGCTGGCAGGAAGCCTTCGTGCCGATGCGCCTGGCCGACGCACTGCGCCAGGCGCGTAACAGCGATGGCCGGCCGCTGGTGCAGTCCGAACAGGAACTGCTGCCGCACCGCATCGACCCGGAGCCGAAGGAGTTCGCGCGCCGCTGGTGGCCGTGGCTGCTGTGTGGCCTGGTGATCGCCGCCGGCATACTGGCGCTGCGCAGCCGGCCGCGCCTGCTGGCCGGGCTGGCCCTGCCGTTCTGGCTGCTGTGTGCCATCGCCGGCAGCCTGCTGGTGTTCCTGTGGGGCTTCAGCACCCATTACGCCGCCTGGGCCAACCGCAACCTGCTGCTGCTTTCGCCGCTGGCCGTATTGCTGCTGCCGGGTGCGATAAGCCTGCTGCGCCGGCGCGTGCCGGGCCGCATGTTCAGGGTCGTGCTGTGGCTGCTGGCGGTACAGGCCGTGGCCGCGCTGGTGCTGCACTGGCTGAGCCTGCAGGCGCAGTACAACGTGCAGTGGATCGTGCTGCTGCTGCCGGTGCATGTGGCGCTGGCGTGGGTACTGGGGCGCCATCCTCACTTGTCCGAAACACGGCACTGACGCACGATGGCGGGCATGTCATTGCCCGCCTCCGCTTCCGCCCCTGCCTCGGCCAACCCCGCCTGCGTCATCAACTGCGTCCACTACGATGACGAGGGCAAACGCCACGACATCAGCCTGGATGCCATCAGCGATGTCATTGCCAGTGGCAACGGCTTCGTCTGGGTGGGCCTGTACGACCCCAACGACGATGTGCTGCTGAAACTGCAGGAAGAATTCTGCCTGCACGACCTGGCCATCGAGGACGCGCGCAACGCACACCAGCGTCCCAAGGTCGAGACCTACGGCAACTCGCTGTTCGTGGTGGTGACCACCGCACAGATGGTCGACGAACGCATCCAGTACGGCGAAACCCACGCCTTCCTCGGCCCGCGTTTCCTGGTGACAGTGCGTCATGGCGCCTCGCTGTCCTATGCCCCGGTGCGGGCACGGGTGGAACGCGAGCCGCAGCTGCTGAAGATGGGCCCGTCGTACTGCCTGTACGCGGTGACCGACTTCGTGGTCGACAACTACCTGCCGATCGTGCACCGCTTCCGCGACACCCTGGACCTGCTGGAAAAGGACATCTTCGCCGACAACTACAAGCGCAGCACGGTGGTGCGGCTGTACGAGCTCAAGCGCGAACTGAACAAGATGCGGATGGCGGTGGCGCCGCTGCAGGATGTGCTGGCGCAGCTGCGCCGCTACCAGGGCGACCTGATTCCCGATGAAGTGAAGCTCTACGTGCGCGACGTGCACGACCATGCGGTACGCATCAGCGATGTGATCGACACCCTGCGCGAGATGCTGGGCACCGCACTGAGCGTGAACCTGTCACTGGTGACGCTGGCGCAGGGCGAGACGGTCAAGCGCCTCGGTGCGTGGGCCGCACTGCTGGCGGCGCCGACGCTGATCACCAGCTGGTACGGCATGAACTTCAGCCACATGCCGGAGCTGAGCGAACCGTGGTCGTACCCGCTGATGATTGTTGGCGTGGGCGGCGTCTGCGTAGGGCTGTACCGGTTGTTCAAGCGCGCGAAGTGGTTGTGAGGGGTATCGACCAACGGACGATACCCACCGGACCGCTAGGCCACGACCGTTGGTCGTGGCACATGACCCGCCTTGGGTAGTGCCGGCCGCTGGCCGGCAACCAGGCAATGCCGGCCAGCGGCCGGCACTACCGTTGGGAATCAGGCCACGTAGACGGTCTTGATGTTCATGAACTCATGGATGCCGTGGTCGGCCAGCTCCCGACCGAAGCCGGACTGCTTGCTGCCACCGAACGGCAGCCGCGCGTCACTCTTGACGATGGCGTTGACGAACGCGGCGCCGCATTCCATGCGCTGTGCGAAGGCCTCGCCTCGCACCGGATCACGCGTCCACACGCTGCCGCCCAGGCCGAAGCGGGTGTCGTTGGCCACGCGCAATGCTTCGGCCTCGTCCTTGACCCGGATCACCGCAGCCACCGGCCCGAACAGCTCCTCGTCGTAGGCCGGCATGCCCGGGCCGACCTGATCGAGCACGGTCGCCGGATAGCCAGCATGGGTGCCGGCAATCGGCTCACCGCCGACCAGAACGCGCGCACCCTTTTCCACGCTGGCCTGCACCTGCTTGTGCAGTTCATCGCGCAGGTCGGCGCGCGCCATCGGCGCCAGCGTGGTGCCACGCTCATTGGGATCGCCGTACTGGCGCTCGCCCGCGGCTTCAATGAAGCGTCGGGTGAAGTCATCGGCCACCGCATCGACCACGATGAAGCGCTTGGCCGCGATGCAGGTCTGCCCGCTGTTGTCGAAGCGCGACTTCACCGCCGCCGCCACGGTCTTGTCGAGGTCGGCATCGTCGAGCACCACGAAGGCATCGCTGCCACCCAGCTCCATCACCGATTTCTTCAGCTGGCTGCCGGCATTGGAGGCGATCGAGCGCCCTGCCCGCTCGCTGCCGGTCAGTGTCACCGCCTTCACCCGTGCGTCGCGCAGCACCTCGGCGGCCTGGTCGTTGTCGATGTGCAGCACGTCGAACACACCGTCCGGCAGGCCTCCGTCCCGGCACACCGCCAGGATCAGGTCGGCGCACTGCGGCACGTTGCTGGCGTGCTTGAGCAGGGCCACGTTGCCGGCCATGAACGCCGGCGCGAGGAAACGGAACACCTGCCAGATCGGGAAATTCCACGGCATCACCGCGAACACGCAGCCGATCGGCTCGTAGCGCACGTAACTGCGCTGGGCTTCGGTATCGATCAGCTGCGGCTTCAGGTAGTCGGCAGCATGGTCGGCGTAGTACTCGCAAGCCGCGGCGCACTTGTCGACCTCGGCCAGCGCTTCGGCCTTGAGCTTGCCCATCTCGTGGGTCATCGCCTGCTGCAGATCGTCACGGCGCGCGCGCAGCTGCGCGGCGATCTGGCGCAGGATCGCGCCACGTTCCTGCAACGAGTGATCAGCCCAGCCGGGGAAGGCATCGGCAGCAGCCTGCAGGCGCTGCTCGATGTCGGCAGCACCCATCAGTTCATGGCGGTAGGTCACCTGGCCGGTGGCCGGATCGACAATCTCGACGGTCATGGGGGATCTCCAACTGGAAGATCCCCATTGTGCGCGGTTGCCCGTGAGCCGGATGTTGCCGGATCAGCCGGCAGGCCGCCGGCTCAGCCGTTGTCCTGCCGTGCCAGCTGCAGGTCGCGCTGGCGCCGTTTCTCGGCGCGGGCATTGATGTACCAGCCGATCACCGCGGCGATCGACACCGCCGACACCAGCAGTGTGGCCAGCGCATTGATCTTCGGGCTGATGCCCATGCGCACCGAGGCGAACACCTTCATCGGCAGCGTGGTCGAGCCCGGCGTGGCCACGAAGCTGGCCACCACCACGTCATCCAGCGACAGGGTGAACGCCAGCAGCCAGCCCGCCACCAGCGCCGGCGCGATGATCGGCAGGGTGATGCGGCCGAACACGGTCAGCCGGCTGGCGCCCAGGTCCATCGCCGCTTCTTCCAGCGACAGGTCCATTTCCTGCAGCCGCGAGGACACCACCACGGTGACGAAGCACAGGGTGAAGGTGACGTGCGCGATCCAGATGGTGGTCAGGCCGCGCGCCGGGAAGCCAGGAATCGCGCCCATCGAGGCCAGCAGCGCCATCAGCGAGAAGCCCAGGATCACATCCGGCATCACCAGCGGCGCGGTGACCAGCGCGCCGAACAGCGGCTTGCCGCGGAAGCGCTTGAAACGGGTCATCACCATCGCCGCCAGCGTGCCCAGCACGGTGGCGGTACAGGCGGTCCAGAACGCCACCACCAGGCTGGTCCACATCGCATCCATCAGCGCGCGGTCGGCGAACAGGTCGCTGTAGGCGCGGGTGGAGAACCCGGCCCAGACCATCGCCAGCCGCGAGCTGTTGAACGAATAGAACATCAACAGCAGGATCGGCAGGTACAGGAAGGCGAAGCCGAGCAGCAGCACGCCCAGCCCCAGGCCCTTGGCGGAACGCGGGCTCATGCCTGCTTCCCTTCCAGCAGGCGCTGCTGGGAACGGTTGAACAGCAGGATCGGCACCAGCAGCAGCAGGATCATCGCCACCGCCATCGCCGAGGCGCCCGGCCAGTTGCGGTTGTTGAAGAACTCGTTCCACAGCTGGCGGCCGACCATCAGCGTCTCCGAGCCACCCAGCATTTCCGGGATCACGAATTCACCCACCGCCGGGATCATCACCAGCATGCAGCCGGCGATGATGCCCGCCTTGGACAACGGCAAGGTGATGCGCAGGAACGCCTGCCACGGCTTGGCGCCGAGGTCGTAGGCCGCTTCCAGCAGGCGGTGGTCATGCTTGACCAGGTTGGCGTACAGCGGCAGCACCATGAACGGCAGGTAGCAGTAGACGATGCCGATGTAGGCGGCGGTCGGGGTGTCGATCAACTGCAGTTTCGGCAGGCCCATCGACGTCATCAGCGACTGCAGGCCGGTGAACCGCAGGAACTGGTCGAGCAGGCCGTTGCGGTCCAGGATCGCCTTCCACGCATACACGCGGATCAGGAACGAGGTCCATGACGGCAGCACCACCAGCATCATCGCCACGTTGCGTGCGGCCGGCGACAGGCGCGCGATGGCATAGGCCATCGGATAGCCGATCAGCAGGGTGAGGAAGGTGGAGATCGCCGCGATCTTGATCGAGCTCAGGAACGCCTGCGCATAGATCGAATCACGGAACAGCGCCAGGTAGTTCTCCAGGTTCAGCTTCAGCGAGAAGCCGCCGTCCGCGTACTGCAGCAGCCAGGTATACGGCGGCGAGCCGACCCGGCTGAGCGAGAAGCTGATCATCAGCACGATCAGGAACGGCACTGCGAAGAACAGCAGCAGCCACAGGTACGGAATGCCGATCACCGTGGCACGCAGCCCCGGCAGCCAGCGCTTCAGGCCGGCGACGCTCATGAGGTCAGCACCACGCCGTCGTTGTCACGCCAGTGCACCCATACGCTGTCGCCCCAGGTCAGGCCATCGCTGGCCCAGCGCTGCGAGTTGGCAAAGTTGGCCAGCACCTTGGCGCCGCTGGGCAGGCGCACGTGGTAGACCGAGTGGCTGCCGAAATAGGCAATGTCCTCGATCACGCCCTGCGCCTTGTTGGTATGCCCTTCCGGCTCGTCCTTGCCGATCATCACCTTCTCCGGACGCAGCGCGAACGCGACCGGCTGCCCTTCATAACCGGTGATGCCATGGGCGATGTAGATCGGTGCAGGGAACAGCGGCGAGCGCACGGTCACGTACTCGGGCAGGTCCTCGTCGATCACCCCGTCGAACAGGTTGACCGAACCGATGAACTCGGCAACGAAACGGTTGGCCGGCTGCTCGTAGACCTCGTCCGGCTTGCCGACCTGCTGGATCCAGCCGGCATCCATCACCGCGATGCGGGTGGCCATGGTCATCGCCTCTTCCTGGTCGTGGGTAACCATCACGCAGGTCACGCCCGACGATTCGATGATGCTGACCAGTTCCAGCTGCATCTGCGAGCGAAGCTTCTTGTCCAGCGCGCCCATCGGCTCGTCCAGCAGCAGCAGCTTCGGCCCCTTGGCCAGCGACCGCGCCAGCGCCACGCGCTGCTGCTGGCCACCGGACAGCTGGTGCGGCTTGCGCTTGCCCAGGTGGCCCATCTGCACCAGCTCCAGCATCTCGCCGACGCGCTTGTTGATCGCCTCCTTGCCCAGGCCATCCTGCTTCAGGCCGAAAGCGATGTTCTGCTCGACCGTCATGTGCGGGAACAGGGCGTAGGACTGGAACATCATGTTGACCGGCCGCTGGTACGGCGGCAGTGCGTCCAGGCGCTGGCCATCGAGGGTGATGCTGCCCTTGGTGGGCGTCTCGAAGCCGCCCAGGCAGCGCAGCAGGGTCGACTTGCCACTGCCGGAGCCACCGAGCAGGGCAAAGATCTCGCCCTTGCGCACGTCCAGGTTGACGTCGTCGACGGCGACGAAACCGTCGAATTCCTTGCGCAGGTCACGAATGGAGAGATAGCCGGGCGCACCGGTCGTGTCGACGACGGTGGCTACCGGCTGGGCTTCAACGGGCATGGGGGCTCCGGGAGCGGGCGGTGGACAGCGGCCGCCATTCTAACGGCCGGGGGCCGCAGGGGATATGACGGCGACGGGTGGCACCCACCGGGCCAGGGGGATCTGCAGATCTGGTGGGGGCCGACCGTTGGTCGGCCCTGCCGGAAAAGCATGCCGACCAACGGTCGGCACCCACCTGCCAGCCAGCCCTTAGCGCCCGGTCTTCACCTCGGTCCACAGCCGGGTGTAGAGCTTGTCGGTCTCCGGCGTGTTGATCGAATAGGTGAACATCTTCTCGGCCACGTCGGCCGGCGGGTAGATGGTCGGGTCGGTACGGATCGCCTCATCCACCAGCGGGGTCGCAGTCGGCACCGGGTTGGCGTAATGGATGAAGTTGGTGTTGGCCGCGGCAACCTTCGGCTGCAGCAGGTAGTTGATGAAGGCGTAGGCCGCTTCCGGGTGCTTGGCGTCCTTCGGGATCGCCAGCATGTCGAACCACTGCGGTGCGCCTTCCTTCGGAATCGAATAGGCCACGTGCACGCCATTGCTGGCTTCCTCGGCGCGGTCGCGGGCCTGGATGATGTCACCCGACCAGCCGACCACCAGGCAGGTACCGCCGTTGGCCAGCGAACCCACGTACTGCGAGGAGTGGAAGTTCTGCACGTACGGGCGGATCGACTTCAGCAGGTCGGCGGCCTTCTGCAGCTCGGCCGGGTCGCCACTGTGCGGGTCCAGGCCAAGGTAATGCAGTGCGATCGGGATCATGTCCGCCGGCGTGTCCAGGATGGTCACGCCGCAGTCCTTCATCTTGCTGATGTTCTCCGGCTTGAACACCAGGTCCCAGCTGTTGGCGATGTCGGCGCTGCCGCCGAAGCGCTGCTTCAGCATGTCCACGTTGTAGCCGATGCCGGTGGTGCCGATCATGTACGGCACGCCGTACTGGTTGCCCGGGTCCTGGGTGGCGATGCGCTTCATCACCGCCGGATCGAGGTTGGCCAGGTTCGGGATCTTGCTCTTGTCCAGCGGCAGGAACACGCCGGCCTGGATCTGGCGGCCGAAGAAGTTCAGGGTCGGCACCACCACGTCATAGCCGCTGTTGCCGGCCAGCAGCTTGGTTTCGACCATCTCATCGCTGTCGAACACATCGTAGGTCACCTTGATCCCGCTCTCCTTCTCGAAGGTCGGAATGGTGTCCTCGGCGATGTAATCGCTGTAGTTGTAGACGTTCAGGACCTGGCTGTCCTGCGCGCCGCCGTTGCCACCGCTGCAGGCGGCGAGCATGGCGGAGGCCAGGCCGAGCGTGAGGATACGCAGCTTCATCGGGTGCTCCAGAATGCGGGAAGGGGGGCCGGCGGGGCCGGCGACGGGTGCCAGCCTACCCCCCGGCGGCGGATTTTTCTATTCCGGATGCTCAGACGTTCAGCAGCAGGAACTCGCGCTCCCACGAGCTGATGACGCGGAAAAAGGTCTCGTATTCCTTGCGCTTGACCGAGATGTAGGCCCGGCAGAAGCGCTCACCCAGCAGGGCCTGCAGCTCGCTGCACTGCTCCAGCCCGTCCAGCGCCTCGCCCAGCGAGCGCGGCAGGTTGTACCCCAGTTCCTTGGCACTGCCGGTCACCGGCGCATCCGGCGCCAGCCGCTCGCGGATGCCGAGCAGGCCGCAGGCCAGGGTCGCGGCCATCGCCAGGTAGGGATTGGCATCGGACCCGGCGAAACGGCTCTCCACGCGCATGTTCTCCGGCGTATCCAGCGGCACGCGCAGGCCGCAGGTGCGGTTGTCGAAGCCCCAGTGGACGTTGCTCGGCGAGACTTCGCCAAACACCAGCCGGCGGTAGGAGTTCACGTTCGGCGCGAAGAACGCCATCGCCTGCGGTGCGTACTTCTGCAGGCCGCCCAGGTAGTGGCCGAACACCGGGCTGAACTCGCCCTCGGCATCGGTCTCGCCGGCGAACACGTTGCTGCCATCGCTCACCCGCACCAGGCTCTGGTGGATGTGCATGGCACTGCCCGGTTCGTTCTCCATCGGCTTGGCCAGGAACGTGGCATAGACACCGTGGCGCATCGCCGCCTCGCGCATGGTGCGCTTGAACAGGAACACCTGGTCGGCCAGGTCCATCGCGTCGGCATGGGTGAAGTTGACTTCCAGCTGCGCCGCGCCGGATTCATGGATCAGGGTGTCCACGTCCAGCTTCATCGCATCGGCGTAGTCGTACATCAGGTCGAGGATCGGGTCGAACTCGTTGACCGCATCGATCGAGTACGACTGCCGCGCGGTTTCCGGGCGTCCGGAGCGGCCGGCCGGTGGCAGCAGCGGGAAGTCCGGGTCGGTGTTCTTCTGCACCAGGAAGAACTCCAGCTCCGGCGCCACCACCGGGCGCAGGCCCAGTTCGGCATAGGCCGCCAGCACGCGGCGCAGCACGTTGCGCGGTGCCAGCTCATGCGGCTCGCCGTTCTTGGTGTAGCAATCGTGGATGACCTGCGCGGTGGCGTCGGCCGCCCACGGTACCATCCGCACCGTATCCGGATCGGGGCGCAGCATCATGTCCGAGTCCGACGGCGAGGTCAGCTCGTAGTAGTCATCGGGAAACTCGCCGGTGACGGTGGTGGCGAAGATGCCTTCGGGCAGCCGCGTACCGTAGTCATGCGAGAACTTGTCGGCGGGAATGATCTTGCCGCGCGCGTTGCCGGTGATGTCCGGCACGAGGCATTCCACCTCGGTGATGCGCCGCTCCTTCAGCCAGCGCAGCAGCGTGCTTTCCTGCGGTGCGGGGGGCGTGGCCGTTTTGCGCGGGCGCGTTCGGGAACTCATCGGGAATCCAGTCGGTTCTGTTGGTGCTGCCGGCAAGCTTGGCCGAACGCACGGAAAATAGCGTGATAGAACGGCGCCTGCATGACACGCCACTCCGGGTGCCACTGTACGCCGAGCACGAAACGATGGTGCAGGCTGCGTGCCGCTTCGACCAGCCCATCGTCGGCCACGGCCTCCACCTGCAGCCCCTGCGCCAGGCGGGCGATACCCTGCCCGTGCACCGAATTGACCTGCGCGCGGCCTCTGCCGTGCCACTGCGCCAGCCAGCCATCGGCAGCCAGGGTCACCGCATGGGCCGGCCCATACTGCACTTCCACCGGCGCCTGCGGGTCTTCGCGATGGTCGGCCAGGCCGGGCACCGCATGCACCTGCGGATGCAGGCTGCCACCCAGCGCGACGTTCAATTCCTGGAAACCGCGGCAGATCGCCAGCACCGGCAGGTCCAGCGCCAGTGCCTCGTGCAGCAACGCAAAGGCATTGGCATCCCGGGCCGGGTCATGTGGATTGCCTGGCCAGCTGCGGCCACCCTCGTAGTGCTGCGGTTCGATGTTGCTGACCGCGCCGGTCAACAACAGGCCATCCAGCCCCTGCAGCCAGTTGCCGGCCGGCAGCGGTGGCTGCAGGCTGGGCAACACCACCGGGGTCACCTCGGCCGCCTCGGCCAGCGCGCGAACGTACTTCTCGCCGGCCATCGCGAATCGGTGATGGCCGAGCACGGTGCTGTCGGTGGGCAGGCCCACCCAGGGCAGGCGGCGCATGGGAAAACTCCTTGGCGTGCCGCCACGTTACCCGTCGCCCGGCGAAGGCGGCAAGTCGGTGCCGTCACACCACAGCCGTCACGCATCGGCGAAACTAGCCAGGTGAACGCTGATCGACCTGCCCCGCTCCGTCCTCCTGCCCTGCACCCGCGAGGCCTGCAGTGAGCGCCGCCTTCCCGCCCAGCTGGTACGCCGCCAGCCTCCCCGAGCCGGCCGCGCTGCCCCCTTTGCAGGGGGATGTGCAGGCCGATGTGGCGGTACTCGGCGCCGGCTACACCGGCCTGACCGCCGCGCTGGAACTGGCCGCCCGTGGCCAGCGCGTGGTGCTGCTGGAAGCGCAGCGGATCGGCTGGGGCGCATCCGGCCGCAACGGCGGGCAGGCGCTGGTCGGCTACGGCTGCGAGGTGGACGAGCTGGAGCGCCAGCTCGGCCGTGAAGACGCGCGCCATCTGTTCGACTGGTCGCGCGATGCGGTGCAGGCCATGCGTACGCGCATCGACCGCCATGGCATCGACTGCCATTGGGTGGAAGGCCATGCCAGCGTCGCCATCCGCGAACGCCATGAGCGCGACCTGCGTGCCAACTGCGAGCACCTGCAGCGCCACTACGACTACCCCATGCAGTGGTGGGACCGCGATGCACTGCGCGCGCAGCTGGACAGCCCGCGCTACCGCGCCGCGATGTTCGACCCACTCAGCGCGCACCTGCATCCACTGGCCTATGCGCGCGGGCTGGCCGATGCGGCGCGCGCGGCCGGTGTGGTGATCCACGAGCATTCGGCGGTAACCCGCGTGCAGCGCGGACCGCAGCCTGCCCTGCACACCGCACAGGGCAGCGTGCGCGCCGCACACCTGGTGGTCGCCGGCAATGCGTGGCTGCAGGGCCTGCTGCCCGAGCTGGAGCGGTGCATCATGCCGGTCGGCACCTATATCGGCGCCAGCGCGCCGCTCGGCGCCGAGCGTGCCCGTGCCCTGATCGGCAACAACATGGCCGTGGCCGACACCGCCTGGGCACTGGACTACTTCCGCCTCAGCCACGACCACCGGCTGCTGTTCGGCGGCCGCGCCAGCTATTCGGCGCTGCCGCCGCCCGGTCTGCGCGGGGTGATGCAGCGGCGCATGCATGAGGTGTTCCCGCAGTTGGCTGACGTGGCGCTGGATCAGGTCTGGGGCGGCTATGTGGACATTACCCGCAACCGTGCCCCGCACTGGGGCCGGCTGGACGGCAACCTGTACTTCGCGCAGGGGTTCTCCGGCCACGGGGTGGCCGCCGCCGGGCTTGCCGGCGAGGTGATTGCCGCCGCCATCGCCGGGCAGAGCGAGCGCCTGGACGTGTTCCAGCGCCTGCGCCATGCGCCCTTCCCCGGCGGCCGGCTGCTGCGCACCCCGCTGCTGGTGGCAGCGATGTCCTGGTACAAGTTGCGGGATGCGTTGTGGTGAAGATTCTGCATCTCCACCTGTATTGAACGTTCTCACAAACGTACCGCAGCGCTGATCGTGCTGCACACGTCACAGATTTTCACGCAACATCTGTGATGGATGGCTGGACAATTTCCTAAATGCGCAGCTGTGCAATTGCATAATCGTTCGCAGACCGATACCGTCCTGAGAAACCGGGCCCCGCGGCGAATGGATGCTGACAGGGGACACGTAGGAGAGGGGGACGTGCGATTGGACTGGTGGAAAGAAGGATTGTTGCTGAAGGTGCGCATTCGTCCGGCTGGCCTGATGCTTGCCTTGCTTTATGCAGTTGCCTACTGGGCAACCCGACAGCTGTCGCTGGATCAGTTCTATTTGCCAGCCGGCATCCGGGTGGCAGCCGTGCTGTTGTGCCCGCCGCGCCTGTGGCCCTACCTGCTGCTGGGCGAATATGCGTACTTTGCACAGTCCCGCGTGCCGATGATCGAGAAGTACGGTCTGACATGGGTCATTGTTGCCTCCGCGTTCCTCATGCCAGCGGTGATGCTGATTGTGAAGCTGCAACGGCGACTGATGGCGGAGTCGCAGACGATCGGCCTCTTGTTGATTGCCGCCGCTTCCAGCGTCGTTATTACTCTGCTCAACCTGAGCTTTTCCCATCTGCTCTGGCCAACACCCCCTTCCACGCCCTTCCTGACCAATGCCGCGCGCTTCAGCGTGGGTGATTTCATCGGCATTCTGACGGTGGCGCCCATCGCGATGCTGTGGGCGCGACAGGACGTGGGGCAGGAGTGGAGCGCCCGACGAAAGACCCCGATGCTGGCAGCACTTTCATCGATGCTGCTGATCGGGATGGCAGCGACTCAACTGCCCGCAGACTGGATTGCATTGAAGGCGACGTTCCTGCTGCTGTTGGCACTCCCAGCGGCCGCACTTACCTGCCTGTATGGCTGGAAGGGTGCTGCCCTTGCAGTGCCGGTGCTCAACATGGTCATCGGCCTGACCACGCCCAACACCCATCCAACCGCATTCGATCCCGCGGCCTTCATCACCCAGCAGATCATGGCGATCAGCGGCATCGTATTGCTGCTGCTCGGATCACGCATCACCCACTTCTACCATCGTTACAGGCTGCGCGAGATGGGGGAAAGGGACGCCATACATCTTGCGAGGAGCTCGCAATTGGCCAGCGAGATGGAGCTGCGTGAACGTGCCCTGCACCTTCGCAGGCTCGGCGACGGCATCGATACGTCGCTGGTTGAGCTGGCCGATTGGCTCAAGGCCCAGGGACACCACGCGGTGGCCAGCAGCCTCCTGCATACCTCGAATGTACATTCGCGGCTCTTTCGCGAACAGACCAGCATGGTCTACCCCTCGGGCCTGGAGCACCTTGGGCTTTACGTGGCCTTGCAGGCGGGCGGCATCCGTGAGTCATGGAAGCTGACGGAGCGCGTTCTCCGCCCGGACCTGAAAGGCGACCCCTGCAACCTGAGCGTGGAACTGCAGTTGGCCGCCTACCGGACACTGATTGATGCGGTCTCCATTCTTCTCAAGCATGAAGGTGGTCAGATCCGCATTCGTGCAAGATGCGGCGGAATGGGCTCCAGGCGCGGAATCCTCATGGTCGTGTCGCTGCTGGAGTCGCGTCGGCGCCTTTCCCAGCAGACAACCATGGCAGCGTTCGAGCGACTGACCGGGCGAACCCTGCCCTATGACGGGACCGTTGACTGCTATGGCAACCGGGTCAGGATTCTGTTCCTCGACCGCGAAACCAGACTTGAAACAGTGCCCAGTGCTCCATCGCGGTACAGCTGCCCTGCACCCTCTGCGCTGCAGTAGTGCATTTCACAGTCAAGCGACCGGATCGAACCAGCGCAGCAGAGTGGCATAAGCATCTCGCACATCCCCCTGTTCCGGGTGTCATGGGCACCCGGCGAACACCGGGTGCCCATGCAGTCTGATACTGAAGCCCGCCGATATCCCGGCAACAGGCAGTATCAGGGTGCCTCGACCGCCCACAACACATCAGCTCCGCTTGCATACCTGACCAGCGTGAATGCGGAGGCCCGATAGACAACCGTTCTGGTGGCCTTGGCGGGAACGGGCAGGCGCTGCTCCGGCAACGACACCTTCGCAGATGGGTCACCTGCCGGCAGCACCCAGAACGTGCCGGCAGCATTGCCGATCACGATGTGCACGTGCCCCGCGAGATCGTTTACCTGGAAATAATCCATGCCATCGCGCTCGAACCCATAGACCAACCAGCCGGGATCCACGCTCAGGTCTTGTGCCTGCGGAATCGACTGGCCGAGTCCTTGGCCGGCCATCTTGATTCCATGGTCGTCACTCGGGGCAAATGCAAAAACGGATACAGGCACCAACATCAATGCACCAGCAAATGCATGAATTCGGAAACTTCTCACACTGACCTCCAGGTTGGATGCAATACGGATCAAGAAGGATGCTACCGCCAATCGCATCAGCATATACCGGGCGCACTCCGCAGTACCTATCGGACATAATCCACTGGATCGATGCAAACCCCTGCCACGCCGAAGCTGCGTCCGAAATCGCCAATACCCGCAGTGAAATCCGCCGACGGTGCGGGCCAGGGGCATCTGCGACAAGGACCTGGACAGGCGCGTGCAACAGCAGGATATCGTCGATTGTGTGATGTCGAACACAGCGGACAGCATCAATCGCCGAACGTGGCTGGTGCAGCGGCTGGAACGCGATCGACACATGGGCGCGCTGATTGTGGATGATTCACCGTCCGCAGGTGGCCATGCCGCCGCACTGCTGAACATGTCGCCATGAAGCGTGGGAAGCCGCCGATTGCAGCGCAGAGGGAGGCCAGACACCTCGATTGCGCCCATCTCCAACTGTCGCTAGTGTCTGCAGCAATGACCAGCCATCATTGGCCGGGAGACAAGAGGCTGGGGCTTGGACCGATTCAAAGAAGCAATTGAACTGAGCTTCCGGATCCGACCCGTCGGAATCGCACTCGCGGCCGTCTACGCCTTGAGCTGCCTTGTCTCGCGTCAGTTCTCGCTGGATCAGTTCTTCCTGCCCGCGGGCATCCGGGCAGCGGCACTACTGATCGTCCCGACCCGTCTGTGGCCCTACCTGCTGATCGGCGAGTATGCGTACTTCGCAACCCTGCGCATCCCCATGATCCACAGCTACGGGCTGGACTGGGTCATCCTGGCGTCGACGCTGCTGATGCCGATGGCGATGCTGGTGGTCTATCTGCACCGGAAAAAAATGCCGCCCGAGGCAGCCACGGGCCTCTGGCTGCTTTCGTTGTCGATCTGTACCGCACTGTTCGTCCCAGCTCTCAATCTGAGCATTTCATATGTTCTCTGGTCGAATCCGCCGCCGAGCAACCTGCTTGACGCAGTCGATCGGACGATCTTTGGTCACTTCGCCGCCATCATCACCCTGGTGCCGTTGGCATTCCTCTGGTCGCGACGGCACGCCGCCCCAGGTTGGGCCCATCGTTTTGTCGCACCCACCGTCTCGGCGATCCTGGTGATGCTGGTGCTGGGGCTGTGCATGCAGCTGACAAGTGTCAGCGCCCACACCACGCGGACGCATATGGTGCTGCTGGCCGCCCTGCCCGCCATCGCCCTGACCTTCATGCATGGCTGGCGTGGCGCGGCCATCGCGATTCCGCTGTTGAACCTTCCACTCCACTTTGCCACCCCCAGCACCGGCCTACCGTCCTCGTTCGACCTGGGCACGTTTGCCACCCAGCAGAACATGGCCGTGATGAGCGTCGCGCTGCTCGCCTTGGGATCCAGCATCAGCTATCACCATCAACGCGCGCAGTCACGAAGCTTGGCAGAGGAAACCACGTTGCGCCTCGCACGCAGCTCGCACCAGACCAGCGAGCGCGAGCTACGCGAGCGCGCCTCCCATCTCAAGCAGCTGGGCGAAGGGATGGACAGCTCGCTCGGCGAGATGGTCAGCTGGCTGAAGGAACAGGGGCATCATGCGGTGGCCAACGGCCTGCAGCACGCCTCATCCGTGCACTCGCGGCTGTTCCGTGAACAGGCCAGTCTGCTGTACCCGACGGGGCTGGAGCAGGTTGGGCTGTACATCACGCTGCGGGTTGGCGGCGCATGCGAGAACTGGAGCAACACCCATCGCGTGACTCCGCCCCGGCTGGAGGGCAACCCCTGCCTGCTGACTGTGGATCTGCAGCTCGCCATCTATCGCTCGCTGATCGAGGCGGTGTCGCTGCTGCTGGAGCTGGAGTCAGGGCAGGTCAGCGTGCGCGCCCGGAGCGGCCAGACTGGCGATCGCCGCGGCATCGTAGTGGTCGTGGGCCTGCTTGATCGCGGTTGCACACTGTCGAACCGGACCGTTCGGCAGGCCACCGAGCGCCTGGCCGGCCGGATAATGGCCTACGGCGGCACGGTGCATTGCCGTGGCAACCGGCTCCGGCTCGTCCTGCATGAATCGATTGCGGGTACACCGGCGGCATTCGCATCGCCTGCCTGACCGGGGAACGACGCGCAGGGCACGCTGCTCCGCTAAAGTTGCGCCCGAAACCGCCGCTATCCGTGCCGAGCCCTCCCTCGTGAGCCACCGCATCATGCCCGTCCTGCCGCAGGCCGCCGTCGATGGCGACCTGGCCGATCCGCTGCCGCAGCGGATCCTGCTGGTCGAAAACTCCCGTGCCTTCACCGGCATGCTGCGCGAGGCCATCGAGCAGCGCCTGGAACTGCCGGTGGTGATCGCCTCCACCCTGGCCGAGGCCGATCGCCTGCTGAGCGAGGATGGGGGCTGGTTCCTGGTACTGACCGGGCTGGTGCTGGCCGACGGCGACCGCGATGCAGTGGTTGAGTTCTTCCTCAAGCGCGGCCTGCCCACCGTGGTGGTCAGCAGCGTCTACGACGAGGACCTGCGCAAGCGCGTGCTGCAGCAGCAGATCATCGACTATGTGCTGAAGAATACCCCGGGCAGCATCGACTACCTGGTGTGGCTGGTGCAGCGGCTGGAACGCAACCGCCGCATCGCTGCGCTGGTGGTGGACGATTCGCCGTCCGCGCGCGGCTATGCCGCTGCCCTGCTGCGCATGTATGGCCATGAGGTGCACGAAGCAGCCGATGGCAACGAGGGCCTGGCCGCGATCGAGGCGCATCCTGCGATCCGCCTGGCGGTGGTCGACCAGGAAATGCCCGGCATGCAGGGCGTGGAGTTCACCCGCCGCCTGCGCACCCTGCGCTCGCGCGACAAGGTGGCGGTGATCGGCATTTCCGGTAACACCGACGCCTCGCTGATCCCGCGCTTCCTGAAGAACGGTGCCAACGACTTCCTGCGCAAGCCGTTCTCACGCGAGGAGTTCTTCTGCCGCGTCTCGCAGAACGTCGACCAGCTGGAACTGATCGGCACCCTGCAGGACCTGGCCACCCGCGATTTCCTCACCGGCCTGCCCAACCGTCGCTGCTTCCTGGAACAGAGCCAGCGCCAGCTGCCGCAGCTGCAGCTGCACGGGCAATGCGTGGCCGTGGCGATGATCGACATCGACCACTTCAAGCACATCAACGATACCTACGGCCACGAGGCCGGCGACGACGCGCTGCGTGCGGTCGCCGGCGCGGTGGCTGCGCACGCCCGCAGCCAGGACCTGATCGCACGCTTCGGTGGCGAAGAGTTCTGCCTGCTGGTGCCGGACATGGAACAGGACGAGGCACTGCAGTACTTCGAGGAACTGCGCCAGCGTATTGCCGCGCTGGAAGTGGACATCGGCACCGCCACCCTGCGCATGACGGTCAGCATCGGCCTGTGCTGCCTGCGCCCGCAGCGCGATGCACTGCACCGGCTGATCTCCGAGGCCGACCGCCAGCTGTACCTGGCCAAGGCCGGCGGCCGCAACCGGGTCAGCTGCACCACGGTGGCCAGCCCGCTGCGCCCACGCGAGCCTGCGCTGAGCTGACCGGCACGCTTTGATCCAGATCAACGCCGTCCCCGCACGGCAGCCCTACAGTCGACCCCGACATACGCATGAAGGGGAGCCGGGGATGGCACTACTGGTCTGGCAGGACGATCTGAACATCGGCATTGATGTGATCGATCAACAACACCGCCGCATCATCGAGATGCTCAACCACCTGCACGTGGCCCAGGCCAGCATGCAGCGTACGGCGGTCGGCGAAGTGATCGATGAAGTGGTCGACTACACCATGTCGCACTTCGCGTTCGAGGAAGAGCTGATGGAGGAAGCGGGCTATCCGTTCTGTGCCGCGCACAAGCGCGTGCATGAGGTCTTCATCAAGCGGGTATCGGAATACCGCATGCGCTTCCAGGCCGGGGAGGACATCAGCGACGAGCTGCGCACCATGCTCTCGCGCTGGTTGTTCAACCACATCCGCGGCGACGACCAGGCCTACGCCGAACAGGTCAAGGCGCACCTGAACCAGTTCGCCCGCGAACACCAGGGCGGCGGTTGGCTGGGGCGCACGCTCAAGCGCTTCTTTGGCTGAGCCGCAGCGCGCGCCGGTGCAGTGCCACCAACGCGCACAGGGTCGCTGCCGCAGTCAGGCACAGGTAGTAGCCGACCGCGACCAGGCCGAAGCGTTCGGCCAGCCAGGTGGCCAGGTAAGGCGCCGGTGCCGCCCCCAGGATGCCGGCCAGGTTGAATGACAGCGAGGCGCCGGTGTAGCGCACTTCCACCGGGTAGATCTCGGCCAGGAAGGTGCCGCAGGGGCCGTAGGTCAGCCCCATCAGGAACAGGCCCAGGCACAGGAATGCCGTGACCAGCCAGGGGCTGTGCGGCTGGAACAGTGGTGCGAACAGCACGCCGAAACCAATGATCAGCACGCTGGCCACGATCATCGTGCGGCGCGTGCCCCAGCGGTCGCCATAGCGCGCCGACAACGGGATGCCCAGCGCGAAGAACAGCATGCCGGCCATCTGCATCAGCAGGAACTGCTCGCGGCTGTAGCCCAGCACGGCGGTGCCATGGCCGAGGCTGAACACGGTCATCAGGTAGAACAGCACGAAGGTGGCGAACGCACCCAGCGTGCCCAACAGCATCGGTACCGGGTGGTCACGCAGCACCGTCAGCATCGGCAACCGCACCGGCGCCTTGCGTTCCAGCGCCTTCTTGAAGTCGGGGGTCTCGTGGATGTTCAGCCGCACCCACAGGCCCAGGCCGACCAGCAGCGCGCTGGCCACGAACGGGATGCGCCAGCCCCACTGCAGGAAATCGGCCTGGCTCAGGCAGCGGCCCAGCACCAGGAAGATGCCGGCTGACAGCAGGAAGCCGAGCGGCGCACCCAGCTGCGGGAACATGCCGTACCAGGCGCGCTTGCCTGGCGGTGCATTCTCGGTGGCCAGCAGCACCGCCCCGCCCCACTCACCACCCAGCCCCAGGCCCTGGCCGAAACGGCACAGCGCCAGCAGCGCCGGCGCCCACAGCCCAATCTGCGCATGGGTCGGCAGCAAACCGATCAGCACCGTGGACAGGCCCATGGTCAGCAATGCGGCGACCAGGGTGGCCTTGCGGCCGATGCGGTCACCGAAGTGGCCGAACACCGCCGAGCCGACCGGGCGTGCGATGAACGCCACCGCGAAGGTCGCCAGTGACTGCAGCAGCGCCGCCTGTTCGCTGCTGTCCGGGAAGAACAGGTGCGGGAACACCAGCACCGCGGCCGTGGCGTAGATGTAGAAATCGAAGAATTCGATGGTGGTGCCGATCAGGCTGGCCAGCAGGACACGGCGGGGGGAATTCACGGGCGGTGCGGCAGCGGTGATCGTCGACATCGGCAACACAGGTAACGGCGGATCGCCCGATTCTGCCACGGGCCGGTGGCCGCACGGGACGATGGTTTCAGCCGACACCGATGCCAACGAGGATGGCAGGCGCCATTCTTCTGTAGCGTCGAGCCATGTTCGGCTGCCGTTCGTTCTTCTGTAGAGCCGAGCCATGCTCGGCTGCTTCTCGCGAAAATCAGTCGAGCATGGCTCGACTCTACAAAGAGCGGACAGCGGTCAAGCAGCCGCGTCGTTACAGCTGGATCCAGGTGGCCTTGATCTCGCTGTACTTGTCGAAGGCGTGCAGCGATTTGTCCCGACCGTTGCCGGACTGCTTGTAACCACCGAACGGTGCAGTCATGTCGCCACCATCCCAGCCGTTCACCCAGACGCTGCCGGCACGCAGCTGGCGTGAGACGCGATGGGCACGGCTCAGATCGCGTGTCCAAAGACCGGCGGCCAGTCCGTATCGGCTGTCGTTGGCCAGGCGCACCGCTTCGGCTTCGTCATCGAAGCCCAGCACCGCCAGCACCGGTCCGAACACTTCCTCGCGCGCCAATGCCTGGTCGGGGCTCACCTGATCGAACACGGTGGGCTGCACATAGCAACCGCCTGCCTCGACCTCGGCGCGATGACCGCCCAGCAGCAAGCGGGCGCCCTCGCTTTCGGCGCGCGCGATATCCCCCATCACCTTGTCCAGATGCGCGGCATCCACCAGCGCGCCCATCGGTGCGTCGGCGTCAAGCGGGTGGCGCGGCTGCATGTGCTGGCCGTAGGCAACCACCTGGTGCACGAAATCCTCGCGGATCGAGCGCTGCACCAGCAACCGCGAACCGGCGGTACAGACTTCGCCCTGGTTGAAGAAGATGCCCTGTGCCACGGCCTTGGCCGCCGCGTCCAGATCGGGAGCGTCGGCGAACACCACGTGCGGGCTCTTGCCGCCACACTCCAGCCAGACCCGCTTGAGGTTGGACCGGCCGGAATACTCCAGCAGCCTGGCGCCGGTGGCCGTGGAGCCGGTGAAGGCCAGCACATCCACGTCCATGTGCAGAGCCAGCGGTTCACCGACGCGAGCACCATGGCCCGGCAGCACGTTCAGCACGCCCTCCGGCAACCCGGCCTCGGCGGCCAGCGCCGCCAGCCGCAGCGCACTCAGGGGCGAGCGCTCGGAAGGCTTGAGCACCACCGAGTTGCCCATCGCCAGCGCCGGCGCGATCTTCCAGCAGGCCATCAGCAACGGGAAATTCCACGGCACGATGGCCGCCACCACGCCCGCCGCCTCGCGGGTGACCAGTCCCAGTTCGTGCGGCCCGGTGGGCGCGACCTCGCCATACAGCTTGTCCACCGCTTCGGCCGTCCAGCGCAGGCAGCGCACCACGCCCGGCAGGTCGATGCGCCGCGCCTCACGCACCGGCTTGCCCATGTCCAGGGTTTCCAACAAGGCCAGTTCATCGGCGTGCGTTTCCACCAGTGCGGCCAGGGCCAGCAGTACGCGCTTGCGGTGGGCCGGACTGGCCTGTGACCAGTGGCCGGCCTCGAAGCTGCGCCGCGCGGCCAGTACCGCACGCTCCACGTCCTGCGCGTCGCAGTCGGCAACCGCCCCCAGCACACGTCCGTCGATCGGGCTGATGCAGTCGAAACGGGCACCGCTGGCGGCGTCGGCGTAACGGCCGTCGATGAAGGCCTGGCCGGGTAACGACAGCTGAAGGGCCAGCGCCTGCCAGTGGCTGCGGTCGGGGAAATCGGCCATGGGAAGCTCCAGCGATCAACGAGCCTTGGTTATACCGGGGCCGCCGCGACTCCGCCGTGACGCGGCTGCGCTACATTCGTCGCATCGGACCCGATGGAGCTGGCATGAAGCGTCCCGAAAGCGACCTGCACGACCTGGCCACCCAGCGCCCTGAGTCACTGGACGCGTACTGGATGCCGTTCACCGCCAACCGCCAGTACAAGGCCGCCCCGCGCATGCTGGTACGCGCTGAAGGCATGCACTACGAGGACGTCGACGGTCGCCAGATCCTCGACGGTACCGCCGGCCTGTGGTGCTGCAACGCCGGCCACGCGCGACCGCGCATCGTCGAGGCCATCGTCGAGCAGGCACGCACCCTCGACTACTCGCCGGCCTTCCAGATGGGCTCGCCGCCGGCCTTCGCGCTGGCGCAGCGGCTGGCCGCGCTGGCGCCTGCCCCGCTCAACCATGTGTTCTTCACCAGCTCCGGGTCCGAGGCGGTGGATACCGCGATGAAGATCGCGCTGGCCTATCACCGCCAGCGTGGCGAGGGCCAGCGCACCCGCTTCATCAGCCGCGAGAAGGCCTACCACGGGGTCGGTTTCGGCGGCATGGCGCTGGGCGGACTGCCCAACAACCGCAAAGCGTTCGGCCTGCAACTGGGCGGCGTCGACTACCTGCGGCATACCCTGGACCTGCAGCGCAATGCGTTCAGCAGGGGCCTGCCACGCCAGGGCGCGGAGCTGGCCGACGACCTGGAACGGCTGATCGCGCTGCACGATGCCTCGACGATTGCCGCCGTGTTCGTTGAACCCATCGCCGGGTCGGCCGGGGTGATCCTGCCCGCGCCGGGCTACCTGCAGCGCCTGCGCGAACTCTGCGACCACCACGGCATCCTGCTGGTGTTCGACGAGGTCATCACCGGCTTCGGCCGGGTCGGCATGCCCTTCGCCGCGCAGCGCTTCGGGGTCACTCCGGACCTGCTGACCTTCGCCAAGGCGGTCAGCAACGGCGCGGTACCGCTGGGTGGCGTGCTGGCCAGCGACGCCGTGCATGCAACCCTGATGCAGGCACCGCCACAGGCCATCGAGCTGTTCCATGGCTATACCTATTCGGGGCACCCGCTGGCCTGCGCAGCGGCGCTGGCCACGCTGGAGGTCTATGCCGAGGAGCGCCTGTTCGAACGTGCCATCGAACTGGGTGAGTACTGGCAGGAACGGCTGCATGCGCTGCAGGGCCTGCCCAACGTGATCGACATCCGCAACTTCGGGCTGGTCGGCGCGGTCGAGCTGGCGCCGCGCCGCGATACCCCCGGCAGCCGTGGCTATGAGGTGTTCCGGCGCTGCTTCCAGGACGGCCGGCTGCTGGTGCGCTGTACCGGCGACATCATTGCGTTGTCGCCGCCACTGATCGTGGACAAGGCGCAGATCGACCAGATCACCGGCACCCTGGGCGAGATGATCCGGGCCACCGCCTGAGCCCGGGCCGGGGGTGGCGAGCGGGTACAATGGGCGGTTCCGCTCCTGCTCGCTGCCGTGCCCATGGATATCGTCGTCAAAGAAGAACTCAAGGCCTACATCGACCCGCTGACCGCGGACGAACATGACGCGCTGGAGCGCAGCATCCTGGCCGAAGGCTGCCGCGATGCGCTGGTGCTGTGGGGCGAGGTGCTGGTCGACGGCCACAACCGCTTCGGCATCTGCCAGAAGCATGGCCTGCCCTTCAACACCGTGCAGAACACCCGCTTCCAGAGCATGGAGGACGTGCACCTGTGGATGATCGAACAGCACCTGGGCCGCCGCAGCGTGTCCGACTTCCAGCGCGGCGTGCTGGCGCTGCGCAAGCGCGACATCCTGGCCGCCCGCAAGCAGGTCGAGCAGGCGCAGCTGCAGCGCGAGAGCGACGGCACCGCCGAAGCCGTCGAGGACGCGGGTGAGGACAGCCCGCCGTGGGAACCGGCACCGAAGATCAGCCGCGCCGAGCTGGCCCGCGAGGCCAAGCTGAGCACCAGCCAGGTTGGCATGATCGAACGCATCCATGCCCAGGCCGCGGCCGAGGTGGTGGAAGCGGTGAAGGCCGGCGTGATCTCGATCAGCGCCGCCGCGGCCGTGGCCGACCTGCCGGAAGACGAGCAGCGCGCCGCCGCCGCCGGTGGCAAGGACGAGCTGAAGCAGGCCGCCAAGCGCGTGCGCGAGTCCAAGCGCAAGCCGCGCGCACCGAAGCCGGAAGCAGCCGAGATGGACTTCGAGGAAGCGGACGAAGACGAGATCGCCAGCCGCGACGCCGAAGTACTGTCGGCACTGGAGCAGCTGGGCGAGGATGCACCGGCACTGCGCCGCCGCGTGGTCGCGCTGACCCGCGAGAACGATACCCTGCGCGCGCAGCTGGCTGCGTTGCGCAAGCAACTCGAAGCGCTCTGAACCCGCGGGTAGTGCCGGCCGCTGGCCGGCAGCCCCATGAACGTTCCGGGTGCGTTGCGGATGCCGGCCAGCGGCCGGCACTACCAGATGCTCATGCCGTGCCGGTTAGACTTCCGGCATGACGCCTGCCAACGATCCGCGCCGCGCTCAGCTGCGGCGCCTGAAAGCCCTCGCGCTGGGCCTGCTGCTGTTGATGCTGGCCGGTTTCGCGGTCAGCCACTGGCAGGGCGAGCGCGGTATCTGGGCCTGGGTCTCGGCGTTCTGCGAGGCCGCAGCCGTGGGCGCACTGGCCGACTGGTTCGCCGTCGTTGCCCTGTTCCGGCGCCCGATGGGCCTGCCGATTCCGCACACCGCCATCATCCCGCGCAGCAAGGAGCGCATCGGCGACAGCCTGGCCCTGTTCGTGCGCGACCAGTTCCTGGAACCGCAGGTGCTGCTGGCCAAGCTGCAGGTGTTCGATCCGGCCAGCCGCCTCGGCAGCTGGCTGGCCGACCCGGCGCGCTCGCGGATGCTGGCCGACATGGCCCGTGGCTGGGCCCTGCAGGCGCTGGACTTCTTCGACGAAACGGCGGTGCGCCGGCAGCTGCATGCCTTCGTGGTGCAGCAGCTGCGGCAGTGGAATGCCGCCGCCACCGCCGGTGAGCTGCTGGCCCTGCTGACCGCCGATGGACGCCACCAGCGCGTGCTGGACGAGGGCCTGCAGCGGCTCGGCCGCTGGCTGGAACAGCCGGAGGTGAAGGAACGCGCCTCGCAGCTGATCGTGCGTTACATCCAGCGCGAATGGCCGACGCTGTCGAGCACGGTGAACTGGGTGAAGCCGATCGATGAGATCGGCGACAGCCTGGCCGAGCGCCTGGCGCGGGCGGTGCTGGAAGAACTGCAGCAGGTACTGGCCGAGCCGCAGCATCCGCTGCGCCAGGACTATGAGACCTGGCTGCAGAACTACGTGCAGCGCCTGCGCGAGGACCCGGCCCTGGCCGAGCGCATCGAGCAACTCAAGCAGGAAATGATCGACCACCCCGCCCTGCAGGAGTACGTGCAGGGGCTGTGGGCGCGCATCCATTCCAGCCTGCGCGCAGACCTGCAGCGCGAGGACTCGGCGCTGGTCGGCCACCTGCAGCGCAGCCTCGCCTCGCTGGGCAGCAGCCTGCAGGCCGACCCGGCCCTGCGCGATGCCCTCAACCAGCACCTGCTGGAAGGCGCACAACGCCTGACCGGCCGCCTGCGCGAAGGCGTGACCACGCATATCGCGCAGACCGTGAAGAGCTGGGACGAGCGGCATCTGGTCGAGCAACTGGAGCTGAGCGTGGGCCGCGACCTGCAGTTCATCCGCTTCAACGGCACGCTGGTCGGCGGGCTGATCGGCCTGCTGCTGCATGCGGCAACCGTGGTGTTCCGGTTCTAGACGCGCGGCCGGCCGTCTGATTCACGACCGCTCGAACGCGGCAAGCCGTCACGCTTGATTAACGAAATGCGAATGCCTATCATTTGCTAATCGGTTGTACGCTTAGCCAAGCGGGGCACGGAAGCACGTACCCACCCGCCCCTTCGCCCGTGTACATCCCCCGACTACCGGGTCGCCCGCACTGCGCGGGCGGCGCATCGTCGATGGGACTCGCTGGGCGACGTGCGCGGAGCGCATGGCTGCCGTGCCTGCGCATTCCATCGCCTGTTTCGTCCTGCATGGAATCGCACCGATGGCAATGCCGCTCAATCCCCCTCGTCCTACTCTGCTGGCCCTGGCCGTGACCGCACTGATGATCGCTCCGCTGGCCCATGCCGACGGCACTGCCGAATCTTCCGCGCGCACTCTGGACACCGTGAAGGTGACTGCCGATGGCGAGATTCCCAACAGTTATACGGTGAAGGGTGCGCGCAGTGCGACCAAGCTCGATCTGTCGCTGCGCCAGACGCCGCAGTCGGTAACCGTCGTGACCCGCCAGCGCCTGGATGACATGGGCCTGTTCTCGTTGTCGGACGTGATGGGCCAGGTCACCGGGGTCAGCGTGTCGGTCACCGACAGCGAGCGCATCAACTACGTCTCGCGCGGCTACACCATCGACAATTTCCAGATCGACGGCATGCTCAACACCTTCGGTGGCTCGGTCAAGACCAACACCGACAACGTGATCTACGAGCGCATCGAAGTGATCCGCGGCGCCACCGGCCTGACCACCGGCGCGGGCGATCCGTCCGGCACCATCAGCATGATCCGCAAGCGCCCGACCGATACCTTCCAGATGGGTGCCAACCTGACCCTCGGCCGCTGGGGCAACCGACGCCTGGAAGTCGACCTCGGCGGCCCCGTCGCCTGGGACGGGCGCATCCGGGCCCGTGTGGTCGCCGCCAAGCAGCAGAGCGACTCGTTCCGTGATGTCTATGCGCTGGACAAGGACGTGTTCTACGGCATCATCCAGGCCGACCTGAGCGACAGCACGCTGTTCGAGGTGGGCTACGAGTACCAGTCGCCGCATACCACCGGCGTGACCTGGGGCGTGGTGCCGTACTGGGGCGCCAACGGTACGCCGGCCAACCTGCCGCGCTCGACCAACCTGTCGGCCTCCTGGAGCGCCTGGCCGATCGTGGAGAAGACCACCTTCGCGCGCCTGGAACAGCAACTGGGCAACGGCTGGTCGGTGAAGGGCAACGTCAGCCATGCGGTACGCGATACCGACGGGAGCGTCTGGTACGGCGCGGCGGGCTATCCGCGCACCGACGGCACCGGCGTGACCGCCTACATTTCCCACTTCAATGAACACAGCACGATGGATGTGTTCGACGTCAACGTGGGCGGGCCGTTCAAGCTGTTCGGGCGCGAGCACGAACTCGTGTTCGGCCTGGGCCAGTCGGTGCGCAAGGGCGAGTCCGAAGACATGGACTTCAACTACGGCACGACCTATGCCTTGGTGCCTGACTGGCGGAACTGGACCGGCAACGTGCCGGTACTGCCGGTCACCCGCCTCGGCCGCCTGGCCTCGGAAAACGAGCTGCGCCAGCGCGCCGCCTACATCGCCGCGCGCCTGCGCCTGGCCGATCCGCTGCTGGCCGTGGTCGGCGCGCGTTATGGCAGCTGGGAAACCCGCAGCTGGGCCTATGGCTATGACGACGCCGGCAACCGCAACCGCACCACGCGCACCGGCTACAAGCCCGACGATACGCTCACCCCGTACGCGGGCCTGGTCTATGACTTCAACTCGACCTTCAGCGCCTACGTCAGCTACACCGACATCTTCAAGCCGCAGAACTACCGTGACCGCAACGGCAACTACCTGGAACCGGTGGTCGGTGACATGTACGAAGCCGGCGTCAAGGCCGAGTTCTTCGGCGGCCTGCTGAATGCTTCGGCAGCCGTGTTCGAAGGCAAGCAGGACAACGTGGCCGAGATCGACGATTCGGTGCCGCTGAACTCGCTGCCCGACGGTGGCCAGGCCTATCGATCCACCGGCAAGGGCAACAAGGTGAAGGGCTGGGAAATCGAGACCCAGGGCAGCATCGGCGAGCAATGGAATGTATCGGCGGGCTTCGCCCACACCGTCATCCGCAACAACGCAGGCGTGCTGCAGCGGACCACCACCCCGCAGGACACCTTCCGCCTCAACACCAGCTGGCGCCCGGGCGGCATCGATGGCCGCTTCTGGCTGGGCGGCGGCGTGACCTGGCAGAGCCGCCTCTGGAACAACAGCACGAAGCCGGCCGCCGACTATCTCACCAGCGGGCGCACCGAGCGCGCGCAGATCACCCAGGACGCGTTCTACCTGGTGAATCTCGCCGGCGGCTACCGCTTCAACGAGAACTTCAGCGCGCAGCTGAACATCAACAACCTGCTCGACAAGAAGTACTTCAACAACGTCGGTTTCTACAACGGCGTGTATTGGGGCGAACCGCGCAACGTGACGATGACGCTGCGCTGGAAGCTCTGACCCTGGATGGATGGCGCCGGTTCTGCGACCGCTGCCCGGCCAGGGATGGCCAACCCCGGTGCACTGCGGTGCACCGGTTCCTTTTCACTGAAACCTGCAGGAACGCCGTGGACCGCTCGCCCGCAACCGCCAGCCCCCGCACCTTCTTCTCCAATCCGCGCTGGGGCGTGCTGTCACGCTCGCTGGCCGCGATCTTCGGCGGCTACGCGCTGGCCTCGGTGACCAGCGTGTTCTGCGCGGTGGCGCTGCCCGGCGCACGTGGCCAGACCGTGCTGACCGGCATGCTGCTGGCCATCCTGGTGGCCGCCTGCGCGGCGTTGTGGGCGTTCGCGACCCGCAGCGCGCTGCGCGCCTGGGTCGGCATCCTCGCCCCCACCCTGGTGATGGCAGCCATTGCGCGCCTGATGGGGGCCTGGGCATGAAGAACGGATTCCGCCAGTCGATGGCCTGGCTGCACACCTGGACCGGCCTGCTGGTCGGCTGGTTGCTGCTGCTGATCTTCATGGCCGGCACAGCCAGCTACTACCGCGAAGAAATCAGCCGCTGGATGCGACCGGAACTGCCGTCCAGCAAGGTCAGCATCGATGTCGCCGCGCAGCGCGCGGTGGACTACCTGCAGGCCAACGCCACGCAGGCCGAGAACTGGTTCGTCACCCTGCCGCAGCCGCGCAACCCGGCCATGCAGATGTTCTGGCGGCTGCCACCGGAGCTGGCCGATCCCAGTCGTGGCCGCCGTGGTGGTTTTGGTGATGCCACGCTGGACCCGAACACCGGCCAGGCACTGAAAGCGCGCGAAACCCGCGGCGGCGACTTCTTCTACCGCCTGCATTTCGACCTGCACTACATCCCGGTGCTGTGGGCGCGCTACCTGGTCGGCTTCTGCGCGATGTTCATGCTGGTGGCGATCATCACCGGCGTCATCACCCACAAGAAAATCTTCAAGGACTTCTTCACCTTCCGCAAGGACAAGGGCCTGCGTTCCTGGCTCGATTTCCACAACGTCAGTGCGGTGATGGCGCTGCCGTACCACGCGATGATCACCTACACCGGCATCGTCACCCTGATGATCATGTACCTGCCGTGGGGGGTGAAAGTGGCCTACCCGCAGGACGAGGACAAGTTCTTCAGCGAAGCCTTCGGCGGCATGCCGGAGGTGACCGCGCCGGCCGAAGGCCGCGCCACGCCGCTGCCGATCGCGCAGCTGCTGGACAGCGCACGCGCGCATTGGCACGGCGTGGAAGTAGCCGGCTTCACCGTGTCCAACCCGGGCGCGGCCAATGCCGTGATCGACATCCGCCAGCGCGACGGCAAGCGCCTGTCCACCGACACCCCGGCGCTGCGCTACGACATGGTCAACGGCACGTTGCTGGAGGAAACGCCCCCTTCCGGCGGCGCCACCGCCACCCGCGGCGTGCTGTATGGCCTGCACCTGGCGCGCTTCGCCGACTGGGGCCTGCGCGCACTGTTCTTCCTGTCCGGCCTGGTCGGCTGCCTGATGGTGGCCAGCGGCGTGGTGCTGTGGGCGGTGAAGGAACGGCCCAAGCACGCCAAGAGCGGCCGTACCGGCTTCGGCCTGCGCCTGGTCGATGCATTGAACATCGGCACCGTGGCCGGCCTGCCGATCGCCTTCGCCGCCTACTTCTGGGGCAACCGCCTGCTGCCGCTGGACATCGCCGAACGCTCCAGCGCCGAGGCCAATGTGTTCTTCTACGCGTGGGGCGGTGCACTGCTGGCCGCCTTCATCTGGCCGAAGCGGATGATGTGGGCCTGGCAGCTGTATCTGGGGGCGGCCGCGTTCGCGCTGGTGCCGGTGGTCAACGCGCTGACCACGCACGCCCACCTTGGCGTGACCCTGCGCAACGGTGACTGGGTACTGGCCGGCGTCGATCTGTCGATGATCGCGTTCGGTGCAATGCTGGCGCTGTGCGGCTGGCGCATGCAGCGCTGGACGCCACCGCTGTCTGCAGCCGAGAAGAAGAAGCGTGCCGCTGCGGCGGCACCCAAGGCCGCGGTGGACACTGCGGAAACCGCAGAAGCGGAGGCCAGCGCATGATGCTGCTGGCGTTGACCCTTTCGTTCTCTGCGTTCACCGCGTTGTCGCTGGCGATGGAAAAGCACCAGCACGACCTGCACGGCAAGGCTGCAGCCTCGCCGGCACGGCGCACGCAGTGGCGGATGCTGGGCTGGGCCCTGCTGACGGTGGCGTTCGCGCTGTGCGTGGTCGACCATGGCTGGGCGATGGGCCCGGTGCTGTGGCTGGGCACGATGACACTGGGCGGCGTAGCGCTGTCGTTCGGGCTGTACCCGTACCGGCCGAAGTGGATCGCCGCGCTGGCGATCACGCTGCCGGTGATGGGGCTGCTGGTGGCGTTGCTGTAGCAGAGCCACCGGGGTCGGATCCCTTGCGCGCAGCGCAAGGGCTCTGACCCCGGGCGTCGGCTTACCCCAACCGCTTCAATTCCCACGCGCGGTGGATGCGCGCGTTGCGTTCGAAATCCGGACCGATGGTGCGCGCGGTGATCTCGCGGCACTGGGCGAATTCGGCGATGGCGTTCTCTTCCAGCTTGAAGCGGCGGAAGTTGTTGGAGAAGTACAACACGCCGCCCGGCGCCAGTCGCGCCACCGCCGCGCGCAGCAGCTTCAGCTGTTCGCGCTGCACGTCGAAGTCGTCGGCGCGCGCGGAGTTGGAGAACGTCGGCGGATCGCAGAAGATCACGTCGTACTGGCCACGGTCGCCTTCCAGCCACGCCATCGCATCGGCCTGCACCAGCAGGTGCTGGTTGCCGCCCTGCCCGTTCAACGCCAGGTTGTCGTAGCACCACTGCAGGTAGGTCGCCGACAGGTCGACGCTGGTGGTGCTGGCCGCACCGGCAACTGCCGCCTGCACACTGGCCACGCCGGTGTAGCAGAACAGGTTGAGGAAGCGCTTGCCACGCACCTGCTCGGCCATCATCCGCCGCAGCGGGCGGTGGTCGAGGAACAGGCCGGTGTCCAGGTAATCGAACAGGTTCACCTGCAGCAGTGCGTGGTTCTCGCGCACCACGATGAATTCGTCACGCTGCTCGAAGCGGCCGTACTTGCTGCCACCCTTGCCGCGCTCGCGCGACTTCATCGAGACCTGCTCCGGCGGCACGCCGAACACTTCGCGCGCAGCGGCCAGCAGCTCGTTGCGGCGGCGGCGCACGTCGTTCTCCGGAATCGCCGCCGGTGCGGCGTATTCCTGCACATGCAGGAAGGTACGCCGCTTGCCACCGTCTTCCTCGTAGACATCGATGGCCGCCGCGTACTCCGGCAGGTCGGCGTCGTAGGCGCGGAAGCAGGTGATGTCCTCGCGGGCACGCCAGCTCTTGAACTTCTTCAGGTTCTTGCGCAGGCGGTTGGCCACCATCTGCGCGCCTTCGCTCAGCTCGCGCGGCTGCGCCGGATCACGGCCCGGCACGGCGATCGGATCGCAGACGATCAGCGCGCATTCCAGCGCACCGTTGAACATCTGGTACTTCTTGCCCGCGCGCAGGCCGGTGGCGAAGGCCAGTTCGTCGTTGCCGCACAGCAGGCTGGCGCGCCACTGCGGCACCGCCTTCTGCAAGGCGTTGCCCAGCGCGCGGTACAGCGCCGGATCAGCGGCCAGGCGCTCGTCATACGGCGGGTTGCAGACCACCGCACCGATCTCCTGCTCCGGCGTGGCCAGGTCAGCCACATCGGCGCGGGTGAAGCGGATCGCGTGGGCGACGCCCGCCACCTCGGCATTCTCGCGCGCCGCCTGGATCGCGGTCGGATCGATGTCGCTGCCGTGGATGACCGGCTTCAGCGCGGCCAGGCCGGCCGCTTCGCGGTCACGCGCCTCGCTCTGGATGGTCTTCCAGGCCGCCTTGTCGAAGCCCAGCCAGCGGCTCGGCGGCAGGCTGCCATGGCGCATCAGGCCGGGAGCAACGTCGGCGGCCATCAATGCGCCTTCGATCAGCAGCGTGCCGCTGCCGCACATCGGGTCCAGCAGACCACCACCAGCGGCGTGCAGGCGCGGCCACTGCGCGCGCAGCAGCAGCGCGGCGGCCAGGTTTTCCTTCAGCGGCGCTTCGTGGGCGGCGCCCCGCCAGCCACGGCGATGCAGCGGGCCACCGCCGAGGTCGATCGACAGCGACGCACGGCCCTTGCGCAGCGACAGGTTGACGCGCACGTCAGGCAGATCGGTGTTGACCGAGGGGCGTTCCAGGCCCTCGTCGCGCATGCGGTCGACGATGGCGTCCTTGATCCGCTGCGCAGCGAAGCGGGCGTGGGTGATCTTGTCGCCGGACACGTGCGCGTCCACCGCCAGGGTCATCTCCGGCTTGATGTGCTCGTGCCACGGCAGCGCACGCACGCCGTCGTACAGGGCCTGCTCGTCCGGGCACTCGAACTCGTCGATCGGCCACAGCACGCGGCTGGCCAGGCGCGACCACATCACGATCCGCAGCGCCTGCTCCAGTTCGCCCTCGGCGTTGACGCCGGCAATGGTGGCAGTGGCCTTGCCAAGGCCCAGGGCCGACAGTTCATCGGCAAGCAGGTATTCCAGGCCCTTGGCGCAGGAGACGAAGAATTTCACGGGATCGGTTCGCAGGTGGTCGGGCGCGGCACAGGGGCCGGGCCAGTCGGAAAGGAGGGCCGTAGTCACGGCCGGCAGGCCCGCGCCGGGGGCGGCGGGGCTGCCATTGTAGTCAATGCGGGCGGGCGCGCCGTGCGCCCGGGCTTCACAGCTGGCGCAGCAGGCGCTCGAAGGCCTGCGCGGAGGCCTCCACGTGGTGCTCCAGGCGGTGGCCATCGTCGACCAGCAGCAGCTGCGCCGAGCGCGCCTGGGCCCAGGCGATCACTCCGGCGGCCGGGACCACGTCGTCATGCCAGGCCTGGACCACGGTGGTCGGCACGGCGGCGGCGTCCAGCGCCGGCATCGGGCCCATGGTGGTCGGCGGCACCATCAGGAACAGGCCGGCCACCGGCACCTGCAGCGAGGCGATGGCAGAGATGTAGGCGCCCAGGCTGGAGCCGGCCAGCACCACCGGGCCCTGCCGGGCCGCGATGGCGGTGCGCTCGACCAGGCGGCGCAGCCGGGTCGGCACGTCACCTACGCGGCTGACCTCGCTCATCGCGTCCAGGTCGGTGTAGTCCGGGCGCTCGTGGGTCCAGCCCAGCCGCTGCGCCACATCCGCCAGCGCGGTGACCTTGGTCGCTTCCGGGCCGCTCTCGAAGCCATGCGACAGGATGCAGTGGCCGCGGCTCATGCGCGTGCTCCGTGCGAGCGGGCCAACGAGGAAAGGGAAGGCAGGTTCATGCCGCAATGCTAGCATCGCCGGATGCCCAACCCGCTCCTGCCCGGCCTGCAGCTGCAGCCCCTGCCCTACGAAGACCGTCTGCCCCTGCGCGACCCGGCCACGCTGGAGATGGTGGTGATCCACTGCACCGAGCTGCCCGACCTGGCGATGGCCCGCGAGTACGGCGAGCGTGTGCTGTACGACAGCGGTGCCGGCAACAGCGGCCACTTCTACATCGACCGCGATGGCAGCGTGGTGCAGTACGTGGCACCGGAACGCGTGGCCCACCACGTGCGCGGCATGAACGCGCATACGCTGGGCATCGAGCTGGTCAACACCGGACGCTACCCGCACTGGTTCGACAGCCGCCAGCAGGCGATGGACGAGCCCTACACCGAGGCACAGCTGCAGGCGCTGGAAGGCCTGCTGCAGGCGCTGGTAACGCACTACCCGTCGCTGCGACGGATTGCCGGGCACGACCAGCTGGACCTGGAACAGGTGCCGGCCAGCGACGATGCGACGCTGACGGTGGCGCGCAAGCGCGATCCGGGGCCGTTGTTCCCGTGGGCGCGGATCCTGGCGAAGGTGCCGTTGCAGCCGGTTGGGTAAGCGGCAGGGCTGCGCCCTGCACCCGCAGAAGCAACATCAACGTCAAGAGCTGGCATTCCGCAGGATGGCGGGGCGGGTCCGGTTGCGAGGGACGCCGTAAACCCGTCCATGGGGGCTTGGCCGCGGCATCCATGCCGCGGACACCCTCGCAACCGGACCCGCCCCGCCTTCGACAGATTCCTGCTGCTGTTGGTGGGTGTCGACCTTGGTCGGCACGGGATCGGATCCCGTTGCTACGCAACGGGCTCTGACCCCGATTTACGCTCGATGGGGTCGGATCCGTTTTCCGTTGGAAAACGGATCCGACCCCGCGTGGCTCAGGCGCCAGTGGCGACCGGGCGGCTGTTGTCGCTCACCCAGCCGCTCCATGAATCGGCGTAGATGCGCGCGCCCGACAGGCCCGCCGTTTCCATCGCCAGCAGCAGGTGGCAGGCCGTCACGCCGGACCCACACATCAGCACCACCTGCTGTGGATCGCGATTGCCGATCACGCCCTGCAGTTCGGCGCGCAGCTCCTGTGGGTCGCGCAGGTGGCCGTCGAGTACGTTCAATGCGAACGGGCGGTTGACCGCGCCCGGCACGTGGCCGGCGACCGGATCCAGCGGCTCGACCTCACCGCGGAAGCGTTCACCCGCACGTGCATCGACCAGCCAACCGGGTGCATGCTTCAAGCGTGCAGTGATTTCATCGGCATTGGCGATCTGGGTGGTGTCGAAACGGCCCGGGTAAGCCGGCAGCGCGGTGACTTCGCCCTGCCCGGTTGCCAGCGTGTGACCAGCGGCCTGCCAGGCGGCGATGCCGCCGTCGAGCACGGCCACCTTGCTGTGACCGATCAGGCGCAGCAGCCACCACAGGCGCGAGGCGGCCATGCTGCCGTCGCTGCCGTCGTAGACCACCACCTGGGTATCGGGACCGATGCCCCACGTGCCGAGCTTCGCGGCGAACGCATCGCTGTCCGGCAGCGGGTGCCGGCCATGGCCGACGCGGCCCAGATCGGACAGATCGCGGTTGAGATCGGCATGCACCGCGCCCGGAACATGCCCTGCCAGATACTGGGCACCTGCCGCCTGCGGATCGGCCAGCGAAGCACGCGCATCAACCACGCGCACCGCGGTGCTGGCGGTGGCGCGCGCATCGACCACGCGCACGCCTTCGCCCAGCGCAGCGGCAAGGGTGGCGACATCGACCAGGGTGGTCCACGGCGGATCGATCGGCTTCATTGCACTTGCTCCAGGCGGCGACGCAGGTTGTAGAGGATGGCGGCGGTCGCGCCCCAGATGCGCTGGCCCGGCCAGCCATACTCGAGGACGTGGCGGACGCGGCCGCGATGATTGATTTCGACCTGGTGCAGGTTGTCGGCGGCCATCAGGTAGGCCAGCGGCACCTCGAACACTTCGGCCACTTCGCTGGGCTGCGGCACCGGCACGAAATCCGGATCGACCACCGCCACCACGGGCGTGACGCGGTAGCCGGTGATGGTGACGAAGGGATCGAGATACCCCAGCGCCTGCACCTGGCCGGGCGCCAAGGCGATTTCTTCCTGGCTCTCGCGCAGTGCGGCCGCCAGCGCGTCGCGGTCATCGGGTTCGGTGCGGCCGCCGGGGAATCCGACCTGGCCACCATGGGTGCGCAGTGTTTCGGTGCGACGGGTGAGGATGACCTGTGCGCCGTTGGCACGCGGCACGATGCCGGCCAGCACCGCAGCCTCCACCGGGGGCCCGGGCGGCAGCAGGTCGATAAGCTCACTGCGGTTCCAGCCGTCGCCGGACGGCGGTTGGGCCAGGGGGTGCAGCGCGCGCATCAGTCGCTCGTGGTCGGCCAGTGAGCCACGCAACGATTGCTGCAGCTGTTCGCGCAGGGGCTGCACGCGATGCAGGATGCGGCTGCGTTCCTCGTTGCTCATCGACGACCACCGCGCGATCTCATCGATATGCCGCCCGCAGCCGGTGCATTGCCGGTGCGGATCCAGCGTGCACACTCCGATGCAGGGACTTGCGACAACACGCGCCGTTTCTTCCATTGTTTGCACCCAGCAACAGTAGCGCGATCGGGCTGAATTTGCGCGCGATGTTGCGGCGCGCAGCGCACTGCGCAAACAAAAACGCGCCGGTGGGGTCACCGGCGCGTTTCGTTTGATGCTTCGATTTACTTGACGCTGACCAGCTTGATCTCGAACTGCACAGCCACGTTCGGCGGGAACGGGGTGCGCGGGTCGGCACCGTAGGCCTGGTCCGGCGGCAGGGTGACTTCCCACTTCGAGCCTGCCGGCATCTGCAGCAGGGTCTCGCGCATGGCCTTCATTTCGACTTCGCTGACCTTGATCGACGGGATCTGCTGGGCCGGGCGGGCTTCGGTCGGGCGCTGGCCGTACGGGAACGGACCGGCCACTTCCAGCTGCACGGTGCTGGCCTGGGTCGGCTTGGCACCCTTGCCGGCTTCGATCACGCGGTACTGGACGCCGCTCGGCAGGGACTGCACGCCGGCCTTGGCCTTGTTCGCCGCGATGAACTGATCGCTCTTGGTCTTGTTTTCGGCAGCAGCCTTTTCGTACTCGGCCTTGGCGGCCTGGGCACGGCCCTGCTCGCGCTTCTGGAAGGCTTCAACGGCCGGCTTCAGCTGCTCGGCGGTGATCGCCGGCTGCTTCTTGGCGTAGGCATCCTGCAGGCCCTTCACCACCGAGTTGATGTCCAGCTGCTCACCACGACCGGTCAGCTCCGCCAGGTTGTTGCCGTAGTCGTAACCGAAGTAGTAGCTCAGCTTGCCCTTTTCGGACGAGACGTCCTGGGCGAAGGCATTGCCCGTCAGGGCCAGGGCCGCGACGGCGACCGCGATAGAACGCAACTTCATCAAACAGTTCTCCAGGGGTGGTAACTCAGGGACGTTCTGCGCCGCCCTGAGGCGACGGGTTAGGATAACGGGCGCAACGTGTAACCGCTACTCACGATGCAGGTTATGACCCGCCTGCGTTTGCAGAGTTCAATATCACTTTTTTTTAACGTTCCAGGAGTTTCCCCGTGGCCGATGCCCTGATCGCTGTCGCCGACGACGGCGCCATCCGCACCGTGACCGTCCAGCGCCCGGACAAGCTCAATGCCCTCAACGCCGCGACCCTGCAGGCGCTGGCCGATGCCTTCAGGGACGCCACTGCAGATCCGGAAGTGCGCGTGGTGGTGTTGACCGGGGCGGGCCCCAAGGCCTTCGTGGCCGGTGCCGACATCGCGGAAATGAACACCCTCAGCGCCGTTCAGGGACGTGATTTCTCGCTGCTGGGCCAGGCCCTGATGCGCCAGATCGAACGCATGCCCAAGCCGGTCATCGCACGCGTGAACGGATTTGCGCTGGGCGGCGGCCTGGAACTGGCGATGGCCTGCCATCTGCGCATCGCCGCCGATACCGCCAAGGTCGGCCAACCGGAAATCAACCTCGGCCTGATTCCCGGCTTCGGCGGCAGCCAGCGCCTGCTGCGCCTGTGCGGCCGCGCCGCCACCCTGGAGCTGTGCCTGCTGGGGGCGCCGATCAACGCCGCGCGTGCGCTGGAACTGGGCATCGTCAACGAGGTGGTGCCGGCCGACGCGCTGGACAACCGCGTGCAGGACATCGCCCGCCAGCTGGCACGCTCGGCCCCGCTGGCCCTGCGTGGGCTGCTCGACGCGGTGCACGTGGGCGGCGAATGCAGCCTGGAGGCCGGGCTGGAGTACGAGAGTGCGCAGTTCGGCCTGCTGTTCGCCACCGAGGACATGCGTGAAGGCACCAGCGCCTTCCTGCAGCGCCGCCCGCCGGCATTCCAGAACCGCTGACGCCATGGCATCCCGACCCAACCCCGCGCAGCTGTTCGCCCGGGTCCAGGCAGACGATCTCGATGGCGCCCTGCAGGCCGGGCTGATGGACTACGTCGCCCGTGCCGGCGACGAACAGCTGCTGCCTGGCCACCCGGACCTTCCGCAGCGCCTGCAGCAGGCGCAACAGCAGCTGCATGCCGCCTGGGCTGCACGCGAACGCCACCGCGCCCGTACGGTGCGCCTGGCCCGCCGCGAGGCCGAGCGAGATGCGCGCCGCACTCCGGCCCCGGCGCCGGACGTGAAGCCCGCCCTGCCCGCCGCGGCTGCCGCGATTCTCGCCCGGGCCAGGGCCCGCGCCACCGGCAAGGAGCAGTAATGGCCACCGCCAGGAAGACCCCCCGCGCATCGGCGCGACGCGGCGGGCGCATGCCGCGCGCCGACGTGGTGGAAATGTTCACCCGCCTGCGCGAGCTCAATCCGCACCCGAAGACCGAGCTGGAGTACAGCTCGCCGTTCGAGCTGCTGGTGGCCGTGGCGCTGTCCGCCCAGGCCACCGACGTCGGCGTCAACAAGGCCACGCGCCGCCTGTTCCCGGTCGCCAACACACCGGCGAAGATCCTCGCGCTCGGCGAGGATGGCCTGAAGCAGTACATCGCCACCATCGGGCTGTTCAACGCCAAGGCGAAGAACGTGATCGCCACCTGCGCGATCCTGCTGCAGAAGTACGGCGGCGAAGTGCCGCGCGACCGCGAAGCGCTGGAAGCCCTGCCCGGTGTGGGCCGCAAGACCGCCAACGTGGTGCTCAACACTGCCTTCGGCGAGCCGGTGATGGCGGTGGATACGCATATCTTCCGCGTCTCCAACCGTACCGGCCTGGCCCCGGGCAAGAACGTGCGCGAAGTGGAAGACACGCTGGTGAAGGTGATTCCCGCCGAGTTCCTGCTCGACGCGCACCACTGGCTGATCCTGCATGGCCGCTACGTGTGCAAGGCGCGCAAGCCGGATTGCCCGGGCTGCGTGATCGCCGACCTGTGCCGGTTCAAGGAAAAGACCCCGGCCGAGGCGTGACGCGGATCGTGTTGTGACGAAACGAAGACGGCGGGCACAAGGCCCGCCGTCCGCGTGTATGGACAAGGGTGCTTCAGGAGATCAGAACGACAGGTCGCCCCAGACGCCGAATTCCTTGGTCTTGTCGTTCTTCTTGTCGCCAGCGTTGGCCAGGTGCGTGTACTTGTACACGGTCGACAGCTTGAGGTTCTTCATGACCGGGAACTCGACGCCGACGTTCCAGTACTTGTCGCTCAGGGTCGGGTCCAGGGTCTTGCTGACGTCGGTGTCATCGTAACGACCGAACACGTTGATGCCGCCGTCGGTCACGCGCACGCTGCCCCACACCGACCAGCCACTGGTCTTGTCGGTGGCAACGGTCAGCACGTTGTTGAGGTTCTTGGCCTGGAAGTACTCACCACCGACGCGGAAGTTGCTGTCGGCGTAGGCCACCATCGCGTTGGCGCGCGTGTAGGTGTTCTCGGCGCTCTGGATGTCGGTTTCCTTGCCCAGCTTGCCGCTGTAGCCGCCGACGGCGACCACGAAGTTCTCGTTCGGGGTGTAGGCCACGCGGCCTTCCACGTCCATGCCCTTGCTGCGGGTCGGGTTCTTGTAACCGGCGCCGGACACCACCGAAACGGCGTAGTTGAAGTTGTTGCCCAGGTTGCCGAAGCCATGCAGGCCCCAGTCGGACGAGTTGCCGTACTTCAGGCGGTCGGTCAGGGTGTTCTCGACATAGCGCATGCCGTAGAACTTCTCGACGTACGGGATCCACGGCATGTCGGCGGCACCGACGCGCAGGTTGAAGGCCGGGTCGAAGCTGCCCTGCACGTAGGCCTTCTTGACGAACAGTTCGGTGTTGCCGATGGCCGAGCTGTACTGGAAGTCGGTGGTCAGGTTGGCCGACCAGATGTCGTTGAACTTGTGGTCGACGGTCAGGTAGAAGCGCTTGACGTCCAGACCGGTGCCGCTGGCGGCGGTGTCCTTGCCGTTGCTGGTCTTGTCGATGTTGGTCAGGTCGAAGAACATGCGACCGCCGATCTTGTTGTCATTGACCAGCTTGGCCAGCTTGTCGACGCTGGTCTGGGTCTTCTGTGCACCTTCCAGGGCCTGCGCCTGGGTGATGTTCACTTCGGACTGCGCATCGGACTGCGCCTGCAGCGCCTGCGAATCGTTCTGCAACTGCTGGACCTGGGCCTGCAGCGCAGCGATCTGTGCCTGAAGCTGCTGCAGCTGTGCCTGGGATACGCCCGAGCTGGCGGGGGCTGCGAAGGCGTCGGCGGAAACCAGACCGAGGCTTGCAACGACCGCGGCGGCGAGCAAATGGGAACGCATTTTGGATTTCTCCAGAGGGTTGGAATGGCTTGGGCAGAACGCCACGCCGGCAGGCCGGTCAAGCGTTTTGCGAACGTTCCGTTAAAACCATGACAGCCGAATGACAGATTGAGCACCAACCACAGATTTCTTCGTGCGGTCATGCGTACGACTCATTTGCGGGCACATGCTTGTCGATCCCTTGCGGCATATGGCGTGCTGTATCCGCGCCGATACGCCAGCGGGTCGCCACACCGCCTTCGCCCGCCTCCCTGGTTTCGTGCGGATGACGCGGCATCGCTGCGGAATGCGCGGCCGTTGCGCCCGCCCGCCCCATCACCGACATCCCGCCCCATCACCGACATATAGAACGGCACCGGCATGCAACGTCCCGGTCAGCCCGCGGTCGCACCGGGGCACGCGCACCCTTGGCGCGAAACCTTCACGCACGCGGCGGCGTGGCCGCCCGCCAGCGCTGTAACGGATGCGTCATACAACGGTCCCTGCGCTGTCATCGAACCGTTATGGAATGTGCGCCGGGCGGGTAACCCCGCATCCCAATCAACCCAGGAGCCACCCCGTGATCCACGCCTTCAAGTCGCGCGTTGCCGTTGCCGTCTTCGCAGCGTCGTCCGTGTTCGCCGCCAACGCCGCTGAAATCACCGGCGCGGGCGCCTCGTTCATCTACCCGGTGATGTCGAAGTGGTCGGCCGACTACAACGCTGCCACCAGCAACAAGGTCAACTACCAGTCGATCGGTTCCGGCGGCGGCATTGCGCAGATCAAGGCCAAGACCGTTGATTTCGGTTCGTCCGACGCCCCGCTGAAGCCGGAAGAACTGGCCGCTTCGGGCCTGGCCCAGTTCCCGTCGGTGATCGGCGGCGTGGTGCCGGTGGTCAACGTGGCCGGCATCGCCCCGGGCGCGCTGAAGCTGGACGGCACCGTGCTGGCCAACATCTTCCTGGGCAAGATCAAGACCTGGAACGACCCGGCCATCGCCGCGCTGAACCCGGGCGTGACCCTGCCGAGCGCCAAGATCACCGTCGTGCACCGTTCGGATGGTTCGGGCACCACCTTCAACTTCGTCAACTACCTGTCCAAGGTCAGCCCGGAGTGGAAGAGCTCGGTCGGTGAAGGCACCTCGGTCCAGTGGCCGGCCGGCATCGGCGGCAAGGGCAACGAAGGCGTTGCTGCCTACGTGAAGCAGATCAAGGGCGGCATCGGCTACGTCGAACTGTCCTACGCACTGCAGAACAAGCTGTCGTACACCGCGATGAAGAACGCCGCCGGCAAGTTCGTGCAGCCGAGCGACGCTTCGTTCGCCGCCGCTGCCGCCAGCGCCGACTGGGCCAGCGCCAAGGACTTCTACCTGGTGATGACCAACGCCCCGGGCGCCGAGTCCTGGCCGATCACCGCCACCAACTTCATCCTGGTGCACAAGAAGCCGAAGAACGCTGCCAACGGCAAGGCCACCCAGGAGTTCTTCCGCTGGGTCTACAAGAGCGGCGACGCCCAGGCCCGCCAGCTGGACTACGTGCCGCTGCCGGACAGCCTGGTCCGCCAGATCGAGACCTACTGGTCGCAGAACCTGAAGTAAGCAAGCGCGTTCCCCCGCAGGAACGGGATCGGCGGGTCCTCTCTCCCCCGCCGATCCCACCCGGGCGCGAGATCCTCGAGATCTCGCGCTCTTCTTGTTTTTTGGGGGTTGGTCGTGAAAGGCGCGGCGCTTCCAATCTACTGCCCGGAGCCGGCGCAGGGCCCAGCCCGGGACACGCCGTAAACCCGTCCATGGGGGCTCGATCGCGCCATCCATGGCGCGAACGGTCCCGGGCTGGGCCCTGCGCCGCCTCTGGACAGTTCATCGGGGACGCGGTGGGGTCATGGAAGGCAGGAGCCGGGGCAAAGGCAAGAGCCCTTGTAGAGCCGAGCCCATGCTCGGCTGGGATGCTGGAGCATGCGGACCAACGGTCCACACCACCTAGGACAGGGAGCAGTCGAGCATGGCTCGACGCTACAAGGGCCAACCGACCGTCATATCGGTGCGCAGATCCGGGGTCTCCGGGAAGCTTCCGGATGGAGGCCAACCCCGTGAAACCCTTGTCAGAACGTGATCCAGGACACCTCTGTCATGGTCGTAATACGGCTGTAACAAAAACATCATTTCATAGCCGCATCCGCCGACGACGTCGGCTCTTCCCCGCTATGGAGTGACCATGAAACTGCACTCGGCCGGCCTTGCCGCCCTTTCCCTGGCCATCGCCCTGGGCCTGTCGGCCTGCGGTGGCGACAAGCAGGCCGCGCAGCAGCCGGCTGCCGACGGTGCCGCTGCCCCGGCCGCTGCCGGTGCCAAGGTGACCGCCGAAGTGTCCGGCGCGGGCGCGTCCTTCATCTTCCCGCTGGTCTCCAAGTGGTCGGCCGACTACAACGCCAGCACCGGTGCCAAGATCAACTACCAGTCGATCGGCTCCGGCGGCGGCATCGCCCAGATCAAGGCCGGCACCGTCGACTTCGGCTCCTCCGACAAGCCGCTGAGCAGCGAAGAGCTGGCCCAGGCCGGCCTGGCCCAGTTCCCGTCCGCCATCGGCGGCGTGGTGCCGGTGGTCAACATCGAAGGCCTGGAAGGCGGCAAGCTGCGCCTGAGCGGCGCCCTGCTGGCCGACATCTTCCTGGGCAAGGTCAAGACCTGGAACGATCCGGCCATCGTCGCCGCCAACCCGGGCGTGAAGCTGCCGGACGGCAAGATCACCCTGGTCCACCGTTCGGACGGTTCGGGCACCACCTTCAACTTCTCCAACTACCTGTCCAAGGTCAGCCCGGAGTGGAAGACCAAGGTCGGCGAAGGCACCTCGGTGCAGTGGCCGGACGGCGTCGGTGGCAAGGGCAATGAAGGCGTCGCTTCGTACGTGAAGCAGATCAAGGGCTCGATCGGCTACGTCGAACTGGCCTATGCCCTGCAGAACGGCATGCCGTACACCGCCATGCAGAACGCGGCCGGCAACTGGGTCGAGCCGAGCGCGGAAACCTTCGCCGCCGCAGCCGCCAGCGCCGACTGGGCCAGCGCCAAGGACTTCAACCTGGTCATCACCAACGCCCCGGGCGAGCAGGCGTGGCCGATCACCGCCACCAACTTCATGCTGATGCAGAAGCAGCCGAAGGATGCCAAGCGCAACCAGGACACCCTGGCCTTCTTCAAGTGGGCCTTCGAGAACGGCCAGGCCCAGGCCAACGAGCTGCACTACGTGCCGCTGCCGGCCGAACTGGTCAAGCAGATCGAGGCCTACTGGGCGACCGACCTGAAGTGATGGACACGACGGTGCCCGCCCCGCGCGGGCACCGCTTCTTCCACGCCGTGCCGCCCCGCCCCTTCCTGGCCCTGCCGTCCCCATGAATGCCATCGCCCAGCCTGTAGCCGCCCCGTCCACGCGTGATGCGCGTGATGCCCGCAACGACAAACTGTTCCGATGGGTGCTGGTCGGCACCGTCATCTTCGTCCTGATCGCCCTGGCCTGCGCCGCGCTGTCGATGCTGTGGGGCGGCCGCCATGCCCTGCAGATGCAGGGCCTGAGCTTCTTCTTCTCCGCCGACTGGAATCCGGTCGAAAACAAGTTCGGCGCCCTCGCCCCGATCTACGGCACCCTGGTCACCGCGCTCATCGCGATGGTCATCGCCGTGCCGGTCAGCTTCGGCATCGCCTTCTTCCTCACCGAAGTCGCGCCGCGCTGGCTGCGTGGCCCGGTCGGTACCGCCATCGAACTGCTGGCCGGCATTCCCTCGATCATCTACGGCATGTGGGGCCTGTTCGTACTGGTGCCGGTGATGACCGAGTACGTCACCCCGTTCCTCAACGAGACGCTGGGCGAATGGCCGATCATCGGCCCGATGTTCCAGGGTCCGCCGCTGGGCATCGGCATGCTCACCGCCGGTTTCGTGCTGGCCATCATGGTCATTCCGTTCATCTCCTCGGTGATGCGCGAAGTGTTCCTGACCGTGCCGACCCGCCTGAAGGAATCGGCCTACGCGCTGGGTTCCACCAAGTGGGAAGTGAGCTGGGACATCGTCCTGCCCTACACCCGCTCGGCAGTGATCGGCGGCATCTTCCTCGGCCTCGGCCGCGCCCTCGGCGAGACGATGGCAGTGGCCTTCGTGATCGGCAACAGCGTGCGCCTGTCGCCGTCGCTGCTGGAGCCGGGCACCACCATCGCCGCACTGATCGCCAACGATTTCGGCGAAGCCACTGAAACCTACCGCTCGGCCCTGCTGCTGCTCGGCTTCGTCCTCTTCATCGTCACCTTCGTGGTGCTGGCCATCGCCCGCCTGATGCTGATGCGCCTGTCCCGCAAGGAGGGCAACTGATGTCCACCACCGCTGATTCGCTGTACCTGCGCCGCCGCATCGGCAACGTCGTTGCGATCACCGCGTCCTGTGCCACCGCCCTGTTCGGCCTGTTCTTCCTGGGCTGGATCCTGTTCACCCTGGCCTCCAAGGGCCTGGCCGGCATCAACCTGGACCTGTTCACCAAGATGACGCCGCCGCCGATGCAGGAAGGCGGTCTCGCCAACGCCTTCTTCGGCAGCGCGGTGATGTGTGCGCTGGCGATCGGCATCGGCACCCCGCTGGGCGTGCTGGCCGGCACCTGGCTGGCCGAGTACGGCAACGCCCGCAAGGCCGGCACCGTGGTCCGCTTCGTCAACGACATCCTGCTGTCGGCCCCGTCGATCGTGCTCGGCCTGTTCGTCTACACCCTGTACGTGATGCAGACCGGCGGCAACTTCTCGGCGTTCGCCGGTGCGCTGTCGCTGGCCTTCATCGTGCTGCCGGTGGTGGTGCGCACCACCGACGAAATGCTGCGCCTGGTGCCCTCGCAGATGCGCGAAGCGGCCCTGTCGCTGGGTATCCCGCAGTGGAAGGTGATCGTGCAGGTGCTGTACCGCAGTGCGTCGGCCGGCATCATCACCGGCATCCTGCTGGCCCTGGCCCGCATCTCCGGCGAGACCGCACCGCTGCTGTTCACTGCCTTCGGCAACCAGTACTGGAACAACAACATCTTCCAGCCGATGGCCTCGGTGCCGGTGGTGATGAACCAGTTCGCCGGCAGCCCGTATGAATCCTGGCAGGTGCTGGCCTGGGCCGGCGCCCTGGTGCTCACCGTCTTCGTGTTGCTGGTCAGCCTTGCCGCCCGCGGCATCCTGCTGCGCAACCGTATCTCCCATGACTGACCTTTCCGTGGATAACGCCATGAACGACCTTTCCAACGCCGTGCCGATGCAGCGCATCGCCGTGCCGTCCTCGCACGAGAGCCTGCACACGCCGTCGCCGGTGAAGCTGGCTGCGCGTGGACTGGACTTCTACTACGACAAGTTCCATGCCCTGAAGGGCATCAACCTGGAAATCCCGGAAAAGCGCGTGACCGCGCTGATCGGCCCGTCCGGTTGCGGCAAGTCGACCCTGCTGCGCATCTTCAACCGCATCTACGCGCTGTACCCGAAGCTGGAAGCGCGCGGTGAAGTGCTGCTGGACGGCGAGAACATCCTATCGCCGAAGTACCCGATGAACCGCCTGCGCAGCAAGGTCGGCATGGTGTTCCAGAAGCCGGTGCCGTTCCCGATGACCATCTTCGAGAACGTGGCCTACGGCATCCGCCACCACGAGAAGCTGAGCAAGGCCGACATGGCCGACCGCGTCGAGCAGGCGCTGCGCCAGGGCGCGCTGTGGGACGAAGTGAAGGACAAGCTGGGGCAGAGCGCACTGGGCCTGTCCGGTGGCCAGCAGCAGCGCCTGTGCATCGCCCGTGCCGTGGCCCTGCGCCCGTCGGTGCTGCTGCTGGACGAGCCGACCTCGGCGCTGGATCCGATCTCGACCAGCCGCATCGAGCAGCTGGTGGAAGAGCTCAAGCACGAGTACACCATCGTGATCGTCACCCACAACATGCAGCAGGCCGCGCGCGTGTCCGACTACACCGCCTTCATGTACCTGGGCGACCTGATCGAGCACGACCGCACCGAAGTGATCTTCTCGCAGCCGTCGCAGCGGCAGACCGAGGACTACATCACCGGTCGCTTCGGCTGAAACGGCAGTCGACAGACAGACAATGTCAGTCGAGCATGGCTCGACTCTACGGATAACGTCAGTCGAGCATGGCTCGACTCTACAGAGTGGAATGAACATGAACCTTCCCAACGACCACATCGTCAAGAGCTACGACGAAGAGCAGCAGCGCCTGGTGGCCGAAATCGTGCGCATGGGCGAGATGGCCGTCGCCCAGCTCGAAGCGGCGATGGACGTGATCGAGAAGCGCGACGAGAACGCTGCCCATCGCATCATCGCCAACGACGAAGCGATCGATGCGCTGGAGCAGCAGATCAGCCACGACGTGATGCGCCTGGCGCTGCGTGGGCCGATGGCGCGCGACCTGCGCGAGATCCTCGCCGGCCTGCGCATTCCGGCCGACATCGAGCGCATCGGTGACTACGCTGCCAACGTCGCCAAGCGCTCGATCGCGCTGGGCAAGGTACCGCCGCTGCCGCAGATCCAGGGCCTGCGTGCGCTGGGCCGCCTGGCCGCGCAGCAGGTCCGCCGTGCCATTGCCGCCTACCGCGACAACGACGCCGACGCCGCGCTGGAACTGCGCGAGGACGACGCCCGCCTGGACGCGCAGTACACCGCGCTGTTCCGCGAGCTGCTGACCTACATGATGGAAGACCCGCGCAACATCACCCCGTGTACCCACCTGCTGTTCATGGCGAAGAACCTGGAGCGCGTGGGCGACCACGCCACCAACATCGCCGAGAACGTGTGGTTCCTGGTGCACGGCGAGCAGCCGCTGCCGCCGCGTGAAAAGCGCGACGAGACCTCCAGCACCGGCCAGCCCTGACGCTGCACTGCAACACCGGAGTCGACTCCAAAGTGGCCGCTGTCCTGGTGACAGCGGCCCTTTTGTTATGGACGTTCCGGCGATTCATCCACGCATGGCGTGAATCTACCGGGCACCGTATTCCCCTTCTGTAACAAATCTCACGAAAATTTGAGGTCTTGGCGAGGATTCGTTGAGTAGGATCGCTGCACCATCGATTCACCCCGGGCACCTGCCCACCACCCAGGAGTAAGACCGATGAGCAGTTCCAACAAGACCCTGTCCCTGCTGACCGCTACCGCCCTGGCCGCCGGCCTGGGCATGACCGCCAGCGCCTCGGCGCTGAGCATGAGCGACCTCGCCCAGGGCTACCTGGTGGCCGGCCAGGCAGCCAAGGCCAGCACCGATGCCAAGGCCGCCGATACCAAGATGGCCGCCGACGCAAGCAAGCACGCCGAAGGCAAGTGTGGTGCCGATGGCAAGAGCGGCGAAGGCAAGTGTGGTGCCGATGGCAAGAGCGGCGAAGGCAAGTGCGGTGCCGACAAGGGCAAGGCCGCCGGTGCAGCAGGTGCCAAGGCCAAGGCCGGCGACAAGAAGTCGGCGGAAGGCAAGTGCGGCGAAGGCAAGTGCGGTGGCAAGCACTGACGTCCGCGCCAGCGTCGTCCACCCGAGGTCGCCGCTTCGCGCGGCGGCCGCCGGGTTGGGCCTGCGCCGGGCGCTGCTGCAGGATCTGCGTGACGCCCCGGCAGGCGACTTCGACTTCCTGGAATGCGCGCCGGAGAACTGGATCCATGTCGGCGGGCCTGCCGGTGATGCGCTGGCCGAACTGGCACACTGCCATCCGCTGAGCTGCCACGGCCTGTCGCTGTCGCTGGGCGGCAGTGCGCCACTGGATACGCAGCTGCTGGAGCAGGTCGGCCGGTTCCTCGAGAAGCACCGCGTCCCGCTGTACAGCGAGCACCTGAGCTACTGCAGCGACGACGGCCACCTGTACGACCTGCTGCCGATTCCCTTCACCGACGAAGCCGTGCGCCATACCGCGGCTCGCATCGCCCGCGTGCAGGACCTGCTCGGTCGCCGCATCGCGGTGGAGAATGTCTCCTACTACCTGGCGCCGGAACCGGCCATGGACGAACTGGCCTTTACCAATGCGGTGCTCGCCGAAGCCGACTGCGACCTGCTGCTGGACGTCAACAACGTCTACGTCAACGCCTGCAACCACGGCTACGACGCCGACAGCTTCATCGCCGGGCTGCCCGCACAGCGCATCGTCTGCCTGCACGTGGCCGGGCACCTGGATGAAGCACCGGACCTGAAGATCGATACCCACGGCAGTGCGGTCATCGATCCGGTCTGGGCGCTGCTGGCACGGACCTATGCGCGCATCGGCGCGCGCCCGACCCTGCTCGAACGCGACTTCAATTTTCCGCCCTATGCAGAACTGCAGGGCGAGCTGCAGACCATCCGCCGCCTGCAGGCCACGCATGCCGGGGCTGCACATGGCTGATGCCGCCGATACCCTGCGCGCGCAGCAGCTCGCATTCACCGCGCATCTGCGCGACCCGCAGTCGGTGCCTGCGCCGGCCGGCCTGGATCCACGCCGTTTGGCGGTGTACCAGCACCTGCTGTTCAACAACCTGCTCGGGCTCCTGAGCAATGGTTTCCCGGTCTGCGTTCGCCTGCTGGGCGAACCGGCCTGGAGCGCGCTGGTGCGCCACTACTTCGCCACCCATCGCTGCCAGACACCCCTGTTCACCGAGCTGGCCGCCGAGTTCGTGCAGTGGCTGCAGGCACAGCCGCAGCTGCCGCACCCGGCGCTGGCCGAGCTGGCGCACTACGAGTGGGTGGAAACCGCGCTGTATCAATTGCAGGCCGAGCCGCTTCCGCCGCCGCGCGACATCGACCCGTTGCAGGTGCCGCTGCAGCGTTCGCCGCTGGCATGGCCGCTGCTGTACCAATGGCCGGTGCACCGTCTCGGCGCAGAGGATGCACCGACCCAGCCACCGCCCGAACCCACCGGCCTGCTGGTTCGCCGCGAAGCCGACGGTGACGTGCGATTCGCCGCGCTCAGCCCGTTGGCGGTGTACCTGCTGTCCAGCATCGGTGAACAGCCTGGGCTGGAAGGTCGTGCCTACCTGCACCAACTCGCCAGCACGCATGGCCTGGCCAAAGACGCGCTGGCCGGCCCCGGTGCCGCGCTGCTGCGGCAATTCCTGCAGGCCGGCGTGATCGGCCCGCTCACAGCCCCGCCCTGACACCCCCTTCGCGGAGATCCCCTGATGAACCTTCCGACCCTGGCCACCGCGCGCGGCCAGCTGGACCGTCTCGCCCCCTGGTTGGCCCCGCTCGGCCTGCGCCTGCTGCTGGCCTGGGAATTCTTTGAGTCCGGCCGCGAGAAGCTGCGCGGCCAGAACTGGTTCGCCGACCTGCAGGACGCCTTCCCATTCCCGTTCGACCAGTTGCCGGCCGCCCTGAACTGGCAACTGGCGACCTGGTTCGAACTGGTCGGGGCGGCCTGCCTGCTGTTCGGGTTCGGCACCCGTTTCGCCGCCGCCAGCCTGCTGGTGCTGACCGTGGTGGCGACCTATGCGGTGCATTGGCCGATGGAGTGGAACTCGCTGGCCGACCTGGCCATGGGCTATGCGATCAGCGACCAGGGCTTCGGCAACTTCAAGCTGCCGGTGCTGTTCATGGCCATGCTGCTGCCGCTGATCTTCACCGGCGCCGGCAAGCTGAGCGTGGACGCGTGGTTGGCCCGGTGGTCTCCCTCGGCCACACCTGCGCGGCCAGCGGTTCGGTAGATGCCGACCTTGGTCGGCGCGCACCGTGCCAACCAAGGTTGGCAGCTACCGGGTTCTACCACCCGTGCGCCACGGGCCAGCCGGGCGCTCAGGATCGCTCTGCTAGAATTCACGCATGACTGACCCCACCCCCGCACCTGCCGCCGCTCCCGATTCCGCAGTCCCCCAGGCGCAGCGCGCGATGTCACAACGCTTCCGCGGCTTCCTGCCGGTGGTGGTGGATGTGGAAACCGGCGGCTTCGACAGCCAGCGCAACGCGCTTCTGGAAATCGCTGCGGTGCCGATCGAAATGGACGAGAACGGGCTGCTCTACCCCGGCCAGACCGCCAGTGCCCACGTGGTGCCGGCCGAAGGCCTGGAAATCGACCCGAAGTCGCTGGAAGTGACCGGCATCATCCTCGACCACCCGTTCCGGCTGGCCAAGGAAGAAAAGGCGGCGCTGGACCATATCTTCACCCCGGTGCGTGCGGCGATGAAGAAGTACGGCTGCCAGCGCGCGATCCTGGTCGGCCACAACGCCCATTTCGACCTCGGCTTCGTCAACGCCGCAGTGGCCCGCACCGGCTACAAGCGCAACCCGTTCCATCCGTTCAGCGTGTTCGACACGGTCACCCTGGCCGGTATCGCCTACGGGCAGACGGTGCTGGCGCGTGCGGCCACCGCCGCCGGGCTGGGGTGGGATGCGAATGAAGCGCACAGCGCGGTGTATGACACCGAACAGACCGCGCGCTTGTTCTGCACGATCGCCAACGCCTGGCCGCGATAAGGCAGCCAACGGCGGAGCCCCTCGTGGCGGGAAGCGAATCATCGGTTGGGCCGGGCAAGGTGGGTTCGCGGGGGACGCCGTGAACCCGTCCCTGGGGCTTAGCCGCGCCATCCATGGCGCGGATTGATCTGGCCCCCCGCGAACCCACCCTGCCCGGCCTTCGACAGGTTGCTGGCCGCCACGGAAAGATCAGAAAAGCGGAAGCAACGGCGGGTCGCTGCGCTCGTTGCGGGCTGCCGATCACCGCTGTGGTGGGTCACTTCTCTGCTGGGTGCCGACCGTTGGTAGGGCAACACCCGTAGATCCACGCCATGCGTGGATGCTTTGCACTGGATCAACCAATGCTCGTGCGATCCCGGCCATCGCTCTTGGCGCGGTACAGCGCGCGGTCGGCACGCTGGTACAGCAACGCCGGGGTACGGTCGTCGGCATCCAGTTCCACAAGACCGGCGCTGAAGGTCACGCGCAGGCCCGGCACTTCTGCCCAGTCGGGATGGTCATGGAACAGACCACGCAGGCGCGCGCACAGCTGTGCGGCTTCTTCCAGGCGGGTGTCGTTGAGCAGCAGCGCGAACTCTTCGCCGCCGGTACGCGCCGGCAGGTCGGAGTCGCGGCAGGCCGCCGCGATCAACGTCGCCACCTGCACCAGCACCGCATCGCCGATGCTGTGGCTGTGGCGGTCGTTGACGTCCTTGAAGTGGTCGATGTCCAGCACCACCAGGCACAGCGGATGGCCACTGCGCTGCGAACGGGCGAAGTCACGCGCCAGCGTCTCGTCGAAGCCGCGGCGGTTGGCCAGGCCGGTCAGCGCATCCTCGCGGGCCTGGCGTTCAAAGGCCTCGGCCTGCCGCGCCAGGCGCTCTGCCAGTTCGGTCTTTTCCTGGTTCAGCGCCTGCAGGTGCACGGTCTTGGCCTGCAGGTCGAAGGTCGCTTCGTCCACCCGCCGCGCCAGGCGCAGGTTGCTGGCCTTCAGCTGCTGCAGCAGCAGCCGGTACAACGCCACCAGCCCGGCCAGCAGCAACAGCCCGGCCAGCACCTGCACGCTGCGGCGCTGCCACCAGAAAGGCTCCACGGTGAAGCTCCATACGGCTTCCTGCTGGCCCCAGGCGCCACCCGGATGTGCAGCCGCCACGTGCAGGGTGTAGTCGCCCGGCGGCAGGCCGACGAACTCGACGCTGCGCTGCGGGCCACGTTCGACCCAGCCAGCATCGAGGCCATCCAGCCGTGTGCGGTAGCGGATCCGGTCGGACATCAGGTAGCTCAGGCCGACATAGCTCACCGCCAGCCGGCGGCCACCGGGAATGTAGTTGCGATCCGGTCCCTCCCAGTGCACCGGCGCACCATCCACCTGCACGCTCTCGATCGCCGCCGGCGGCGATGGCCGCTCGCGGAAACGCTGCAGGCGCTGCGGGTCGACCGTGCTCAGGCCACCGGCGGTGACCACCCAGAACGTGCCGTCCTGGCGCAGGATCGCCGATGGGCTGGAGCTGCCGTTGGCCTGAGCATTGGCCATGCCGTCGATCTCGTTGTAGCGCTCCACCACCACCCGCGGCGTGCGCCCGTCTGCAACCGCATTGAGGGTGCCCATGTCGGTGCGCAGCACACCACGGTTGCTGCTGATCCAGACGTTGCCGAGGCGGTCCGGCACCAGCTGGAACACCGCATCCACCGGCATGCCCTGCTCCAGCCCGACCCGCGCCAGCGTTCCGTGCTGCCAGCGGTACAGGCCGCGGTCGCTGCTGATCCACATCGCATCGCCCAGCTGGTGGAAGCCGAACACACTGCGGCCTCCCCCCAGCGGAGCCAGGTCGATCGACTGCACGCGATCGCCGCGCAGCACGCGGATGCCTTCGATGGTGCCGATCCACAGGTTGCCCTGATGGTCATGCTCGAGCGCAGTGATCAGGCCGCCGGGCATGCCCGGCACGTTCGAGACCTGCACCCGGTCGCCGTCGATGCGCACCACGCCCTTCTGCGTGCCGGCCCAGACCACGCCCTGCGGGTCAACGCTGATGGCACGGATGTTGCCACCCGGCATGCCGTCAGGCGCCGCGTAGTTGTGGCGCAGGCGCCCATCGCGGCCCAGCCGGTAAACGCCATCGCCGAAGGTTCCCACCCACAGGTCACCGTCCGGCCCCTGTGCCAGGCTCAGTACCGAGGGCGCCTTGCCGCCGCGGTTGTGCAGCGGTACCGCGCGGAAACGGCCATCGCTGGTCTGCAGGTCAAGGCCGCTGGCGCTGCCAACCCACAGCTGGCGGTCGCGATCCTCGAACACCGTGCGCACGTAGTCGCCACTGAGCCCATCGCGCTCGATGTAGCTGCTGAACAACGTTTCGCGCAGGCGGTACAGGCCACCATTGGCCCCCACCCAGATGCTGCCTTCGGCATCCTCGCGCAGGCTGACCACGCGTCCGCCCGGCAGGTTCAGGCCGGCCGGCAGCCGCTCCAGGCCATGCGCGGAGATGCGCAGCAGGCCCTGGTTCTCGGTACCCAGCCACAGGTCGCCGTGCCGGTCCTGCAGCATCGAGGTCATGTGCAGCTGGCCCGGCAGGCGGTGCACCAGCACCAGCTGGTCGTCCTCCACCCGGTACAGGCGCTCGCCGGCGACGATCCACAGCGCGCCGTCCGGTGCCCGGTACGGCCACGACAGGCCGCTGCCGGCGCCCAGCCCCCATGCGGCGGGCGCGCGCTTGAGCACGCCGTCGTTGTCGCGCAGCACCAGCCCGTCGAGCGTGCCGACCCAGACCCGGTCCTGTGCATCGACCACCAGCTTGGTGAAGCTCATCGCCATCGGCAGGTCCGCCGCCGGCGCCTGGTAGACGATGCCGGCATCCGGCGTCAGATAGCCGATGCCCTTGCCTTCGTACAGCAGCCACAGCCGGCCCTGGCTGTCCATCTGCATGGACTGGATCAGCACCTGCGGTGTACCGGCCTGGTGCTCCCAGACCCGCCATTGGCCGTCGCTGCCGCGGTGGCTGACGTTGCCGCGCGAATCGCTGATCCACAGCCCGCCCTGGCGGTCGACGAACAGCGCGCCGATGCCGTTGTCGCGCAGGCCCGGGCGCGTGCTGCGGTCGAACACGGTGAAGTCCAGGCCGTTGTAGCGCACCAGCCCTTCCCAGGTGGCGAACCACAGATGGCCTTCCGGCGTCTGTGCGATGTCGCGCAGCGAGTTGTGCGGCAGGCCGTTGCGCGAGGTCCATACATCGATGGCGTAGTCGCGCAGCGGGGGCGCGCCCTCCTGTGCGGCCAGCGGCAGCGCGAGGGCCAGCAGCAGCCACAGCAGGCCCTGCCGCAGTGCCCGCCTGAATCCTGATGCGCGGCGCTCCACCCAGCGCCCCTCGTCCCCCTGCCCGCCCATCACCGCAACGGCGGCGGCCAGGTGCGGCTGCAGGGCGCGGCAGCGTGCGGGAACAGCCGGGCAGCGCGCAATGGCATGCCGGCGGGAACGGGCTGGCTCATCGGGGGGAGACTGGGGAGATGCGCAGATGATAGGCCAAACCCCGGCCCCGGCGTCACCGTCCGCAGCCCGCCGGCTCAGCCGGCGCGGCCGGGCGCCACCACCTGGGCACTGGCCGGCCACTGCACCACCGCCTCCAGGCCACCTTCGGCGCGGTTGCGCAGCCACAGCCGCGCGCCGTCCTTCTCGGCCAGGGCGCGGGCAATGGTCAGGCCCAGGCCGGCTCCGCCGGTTTCGCGCGAACGCGAGGTTTCCACCCGCACGAACGGATCGAACACCGCCTCCAGCTGCTCCTCGGCCAGGCCGGGGCCGTCATCGGCCACCACCACGGTGATCGCACCGCCGCTGCGCTCGACCCGTACCCGCGCCCGCTGCGCATACATCACCGCGTTGTCCACCAGGTTCGAGAACAGGCGATGCATCGCCAATGGCCGCAGCATCAGTACCGAACCACTGCCGCCTTCGAACACCACGTCGGCGCCGCCTTCGGCGGTGTCCTCGACAATGCTCTCCAGCAGCGAATCCAGGTCGAGTGCAGCACGCTGCTCGGCACTTTCGGCACTGCGGGCCAGTTCCAGGCCCTCGCGCACCAGCGCCTGCATCGCCGCCAGGTCGCCGATCAGGCGCTCGCGCAGGGCTTCGTCGCTGACATTCTCCAGGCGCAGGCGCAGCCGGGTCAGCGGCGTCTGCAGGTCATGGGTGATCGCCGCCAGCATCTGCGTGCGTTCGGCCAGGTGCCGCTGCAGGCGGTGCTGCATGGCATTGAACGCTTCGGCCGCACGCTGCACTTCACGCGGCCCGCGCAACGGCAACGGGTCGCGCTGCAGATCGTCGCCGAGGTCCTCGGCGGCGGCGGCCAGCTCCTGCAGTGGCGCACTGGCCATGCGCGCAACGATATAGGCCAGCACGGCAATCGCCAGCACCAGCAGGGTCAGGAACCACGGGTCCACGGCGAGGATGCCGTTGTGCGCCACCGCCGGCGAGTCCAGCGCCAGCTTCAGCAGCGTGCCGTCGTTGAGGGTCACGTCCACTGCGCGGCATTTGGGCGGGATGAACGCCGGGTCGCGTTCGCGCGGCGGCCGCCGGTGGCCCGGCGGTGGCGGCGGCAGCAGGTCCTGCAGCTTGGGAATGCAGGAGCGGAACGAAGCGAAATGCACATGCGCGCGCGACACCGGTCCGGGGCGGTCTTCCAGCACTTCCATCAGCGCCGTGTCGGCACGCCCGATGCGGGCTCCGGGCTGCAGCGCGCGCACGCTCGGCCCGCCGATCGCCAGCAGGCGCTCGCGCAGCTCCGGATTGCCGTCCAGCAGGTTGACGTAGCCCTGCAGGCGGTCGGCGATGCGGTTCAGGTTCTGTCGCTCGAACTCCTGCTGGCGCTTGGAAGTGGCCAGCATGGTCGCGCCGATCGCAGCCACCGCCATGCCCAGCAGCAGGATCACGAACAACCGCCCGACCATCGAGGACAGGAAATGGCGCAGGCGCTTCATCGCGGCTTATTCCAGGTTGACCGAGGAGGCCAGCACGTAGCCTTCGTTGCGCACGGTCTTGATCAGTCCGTCCGGGCCACCGTCGTCGCCCAGCTTGTTGCGCAGGCGGCTGACCTGCAGGTCGATCGCGCGGTCCTGTGCCTCGTAGTTGCGGCCACTGCTGAGCGCGACCAGCTGCTCGCGCGACAGCACCTTGTTGGCGTGGGCGATGAACACCCGCAGCAGGCGGAACTCGGCGCCGGACAGCACCACCACGCGGTCATCCGGATCGACCAGGTGGCGATGCTCCAGGTCGAACACCCAGCGCGAGAAGCGTGCGCGGCGTACCGCCAGTGGCTCCAGGTTGGCCGGCAGCGCTTCGGTCCGGCGCAGCACGTTGCGGATCCGCGCCAGCAGCTCGCGCGGTTCGAACGGCTTGGCCAGGTAGTCATCAGCGCCCATTTCCAGGCCCAGCACGCGGTCGATCGGCTCGGCGCGCGCGGTCAGCATGATCACCGGCGTGTTCGAACGCGCACGCAGGTCTCGGCACAGGGTCAGGCCATCCTCGCGCGGCAGGTTGAGGTCCAGCACGATCAGGTCCACGTGCTCGCGGTCCAGCAGCTGGCGCATGGCGGTGCCATCGGCCGCCGTGCTCACCTGGTAACCGGCACGACCGAGCTGTTCGGCCAGCAGCGTGCGGATGTCATTGTCGTCGTCGACGATCAGCAGTCGATGCATCGGGTTTTCAGTCTCCATGTCGCGATCATCCCGTGTCGGCAGCTGAACCGCATCCGGGGCAATGCGTACCAGTGTATCCACCCGCGGGCGGGATACCTGTGGTTACGCGTATTCACCGACAGTGTTACATACAGACATACCCCGAGGATTGAGCCGTCCATCGCCCGGTCTTCACAATGCCCACCAACGCCGCACGCGCGGCCCCGAGAGTGAAGCCACGACGTGACGTTCCGCCTGCTGCCCGCGACCCGACGGAGTCGCCTGATACTGATCGCCCTGCTCGCCCTGATCGTCGCTGCGGCCGCCTGGTGGCTGCTGCGCAAGCCTGCCGCCCCGGCGGTGGCAACCTCGCCGGTCAGCCGCGGCGACATCGAGCAGACGGTGGATGCCACCGGCGTGATCGATGCCTACAAGCTGGTCAGCGTCGGTGCGCAGGCCTCGGGCCAGATCAAATCGCTGAAGGTGCAGCTGGGCGACACCGTGAAGGAAGGCGACCTGATCGCCGAGATCGACGCCACCACCCAGCAGAACCAGGTGCTCAACGCGCAGGCCTCGCTGGACCAGGTCACCGCCCAGCGCGCCGTGCAGCAGGCCACCCTGCGCCAGGCCGAACTGGAGTTCGCGCGCCAGCAGCAGATGCTGGCTGCCGAGGCCACCTCACGCCAGGAATACGATGCCGCCGAAGCGCAGCTGAAGACCGCCCGTGCCCAGCTGCAGTCCTACGAGGCGCAGATCAAGGGCCGCGAAACCGAGCTGGGCACCGCCCGCGCCAACCTGGCCTATACCCGCATCACCGCGCCGATGGATGGCACCGTAGTGGCGGTGGTGGCCGAGGAAGGCCGCACCGTAAACGCCAACCAGACCGCGCCCACCATCGTCATGCTGGCCCGGCTGGACGTGGTCACCGTCAATGCCGAGATCTCCGAAGCCGACGTGGTCAAGATCAAGGCCGGCATGCCGGTGTACTTCACCACGCTGGGCGACCCGGACCGCAAGTACCACGCCACGCTGCGCCAGATCAATCCGGCGCCCGCCTCGATCGCCAACGAGAGTTCGTCCAGTTCCAGCAGCTCGTCCAGTTCCAGTTCCAGCAGCGCGGTCTACTACAACGCGCTGTTCGACGTGGAGAATCCGGATGGCACCCTGCGCATCGACATGACCGCGCAGGTCTCGGTACTGCTGAAGCAGGCCAAGGGCGTGCTGATGGTGCCGGCGGTGGCACTGGGGCCGAAGCGCCGTGGCGACGAGCGCATGGTGCGGGTACTGGATGACAAGGGCCAGCCGCAGCCGCGCAAGGTCACCGTGGGCATCAACAACGGCGCCTCGGCCGAGATCCTGTCCGGGCTGAAGGAAGGCGAGCGCGTGGTGGTCGGCGAAGCCAGCGCCGCCGCGGGCGGTGCCGGCGGCGGCAACCGCAGCGGCATGCAGATGCGGGTCGGCGGCCCGGGCATGGGGCGCCGATGAGCACGACGGCGCCGCTGCTGCGCCTGCGCGACCTGCGACGCGAGTTCCCGGCCGGCGACGATGTGATCGCCGTGCTGCGCGACGTCAATCTCGACATCCACGCCGGTGAGATGGTGGCCATCGTCGGCCAGTCCGGCTCGGGCAAGTCGACGCTGATGAACATCCTTGGTTGCCTCGATCGTCCCACCCGTGGCAGCTACCAGGTGGCTGGCCGCGAGACCGGAAAGATGGAGCCGGACGAGCTGGCCGAACTGCGCCGCGAGCATTTTGGTTTCATCTTCCAGCGCTACCACCTGCTGGGCGATCTGGATGCGCGCGGCAACGTGGAGGTGCCGGCGGTGTACGCCGGCAGCCCCGGCCCAGTGCGCAACGCGCGTGCCGAGCAGCTGCTGCAGCGGCTGGGCCTGAGCGACCGCATGCATCACAAGCCGGGCCAGCTGTCCGGTGGCCAGCAGCAGCGCGTGTCGATCGCACGCGCCCTGATGAACGGCGGCGAGGTGATCCTGGCCGACGAACCGACCGGTGCGCTCGACACGAAATCCGGCGAAGAAGTGATGGCGATCCTCGGCGAGCTGCATGCCGAAGGCCACACCATCATCATCGTCACCCACGACATGAGCGTGGCCGAGCACGCACAGCGCATCATCGAAATCCGCGACGGCGAGATCATCGCCGACCGCGCCAACCCGAATGCGCCGACCTACCGCGCACAGCGCGAGGCCAGCACCGGCGTCGCCCGCGGCAACAGCTGGCGGGCGGCGCGCGACCGCTTCACCGAAGCGTTCCGCATGGCCCTGCTGGCGATGAACGCACACCGCCTGCGCACCTTCCTGACCATGCTCGGCATCATCATCGGCATCGCCTCGGTGGTCTCGGTGGTGGCGCTGGGCAACGGCTCGCAGCAGCAGATCCTGCAGAACATCAGCGCGCTCGGCACCAACACCATCGACGTCTATCCCGGCCGTGGTTTCGGCGACATGCGCTCGGCACGGGTGCAGACGCTCAAGGCCAGCGATGCCGATGCATTGGCAAAGCAGAGCTACGTGGACAGTGCCACCCCCAGCGTGTCGACCTCGGTCACCGCGCGTTACCGCAACCAGTCGTCCACCGCCCAGGTCAGCGGCGTCGGCGAGCAGTTCTTCCGGGTGAAGGGCGTAACCCTGCTCAGTGGCAGCTTCTTCGACGCCGATGCGGTCAAGGGCCTGGGCCAGGTGGCGGTGATCGACGAGAACACCCAGACCCAGTTCTTCCCCGATGTCGATCCGGTCGGCCAGGTCATCCTGCTCGGCAACGTGCCGGCACGCGTGGTCGGCGTGGCCAAGCGCCAGAGTTTCGGCTTCGGCGGCAGTACCAGCCTCAGCGTGTGGGTGCCCTACACCACGGTGATGTCGCGCATGCTCGGCCAGAGCCACGTGTCCAGCATCACCGTGCGCGTGGACGACGCCACGCCGATGGATGCCGCGCAGGAAGCGATCACCCGCCTGCTGACCCTGCGCCATGGCACCGAGGACTTCTTCCTCAGCAACAGCGCCGAGATCCGCGAGACCATCGAGCAGACCACGCGCACGATGACCCTGTTGATCGGCGCCATCGCCGCCATCGCGCTGCTGGTGGGCGGCATCGGCGTGATGAACATCATGCTGGTGTCGGTGACCGAGCGCACCCGCGAGATCGGGGTGCGCATGGCCGTCGGTGCACGGCAGAGTGATATCCGCCAGCAGTTCCTGATCGAAGCGGTGCTGGTCTGCCTGCTCGGCGGCGTGCTCGGCATCGGCCTGGCGCTGCTGCTGGGCTCGATGATCGGCCGCTTCGCCAGCGACTTCCAGGTGCTGTTCTCCACCGCCTCGATCGTCGCCGCGTTTGCCTGCTCGACCCTGATCGGCGTGGCGTTCGGCTTCCTGCCCGCGCGCAATGCCGCGCAGCTCGACCCGGTGGAGGCCCTGGCCCGCGAATGAAGATGATGATGATCCGACTGCCCTCCCCTGCTTCCCCGCGCCTGCTGCTGGCGGGTGCTGTACTGCTCGCCTTGTCCGGCTGCGCATCGATGGGCCGCTATCCGGTGCACGACCCCGACGTGGCGGCCCGCTACGGGCGCGGCGATGCCACCCTCAACGCACCGGCCGACGATCCGCGCAGCAGCCTGGATACGCCGGGCCGCGACATCCGCCAGGACACCTGGTGGACCGGCTTCGGCGACGAACGCCTGGACCGCCTGGTGGCGCAGGCGCTGGCCGCCAACAGCGATCTGGCCGCCGCCGGCCTGGCCGTGCAGCGTTCGCGCCTGCAGGCCGGCCTGGCCAGCAACGCGCTGTGGCCGCAGCCTTCGTCATCCGGCGTCAGCGGCAATGCCAGCCGCGCCACCGACCAGGCCGACGACTGGCGCCGCAGCTATTCCACCGGCGTCTCGCTGGGCTGGGAAGTGGACCTGTGGGGCCGCCTGCGCACCCAGCGCGACATCGCCCGCTGGGAAGCCGAGGCCAGCGAGGAGGACCGGCAGAACACCGCCCTGCTGGTGATCAGCGACACCATCACCCAGTACTGGAACCTGGCCTACCTGAACCAGTCGATCGCCACTGGCCAGGCCAACCTGGAGCGGCTGGAACGCACCCGCGAACTGGTGCAGGCCCGCTTCGACGCCGGCGCGGTATCGCGGCTGGAAGTGCGCCAGGCACTGCAGAACCTGCAGTCGCAGCGATCCTCGCAGAGCGCACTGGAGCAGCAGCGGGTGGAGGTGCGCAACGCGCTGACCGTGCTGCTGGACGGCACGCCCTGGCCCCAGCAGGATGAGCCACAGGACCTGCTGGGTGCACGCAGCCCAGGTATCGCCGAAGGCCTCCCGACCGACCTGCTCGGCCGCCGTCCCGACCTGCGCGCCGCCGAACTTCGCCTGCGCAACAGCCTGAAGACCATCAAGGTCACCGCCACCCAGTACTACCCGGCGCTGAGCCTGACCGGCAGCCTCGGTTCCAGCGCGACCTCGCTGGGCGATGTGCTGCGCAACCCGGTGGCCACGCTGGGCGCCGGCCTGTCGCTGCCGTTCCTCAACCTGCAGCGCGCGCAGCTGGATACCGATATCGCCGGCACCGCCTACCAGATCGCCGCCACCAACTTCCGCAAGACGCTGTATACCGCGCTCTCGGAAGTGGACAACGCGCTGTCGGCACGCGAGCAGCTGGTGCGCCAGGTGGCCGCCTCACAGGCTTCATACGATGAGGCGGTGGAAGTGGAACGCGCGCAGGAAGTGCGCTACCGCGTGGGCGCCACCGACCTGCGCACCTGGCTGGAAGCGCAGCAGACCCGGCGTGATGCCGAGCTGTCGCTGGCGCGCGTGCGCCAGGGCCAGCTGAACAACGACGTGACCCTGTTCAAGGCGCTGGGCGGCAGCGCGGGGTGAGGCTTTGGGAGCGCCAACCAAGGTTGGCCACTACCCGGCAGGTGTCGCCCCTGGTCGACACGGCACATGAAAAAGGGGTCAGATCCCTCTCCAGCGGAGAGGGATCTGACCCCGATTACACGGCGCTGCCGATCAACCGCGCTGGCGCACGGCCTCGAACAGGCTGACGCCGGCGGCGACGGAGACGTTCAGGCTCTCGATCTCGCCCGGCATCGGGATCTTGACCAGGCCATCGCAGTTCTCGCGGGTCAGGCGGCGCAGGCCATCGGCTTCGCCGCCCAGCACCAGGGCGATGTTGCCCTTCAGGTCCAGCTGGTACAGCGAGGCGGTGGCTTCACCGGCCAGGCCGTAGATCCACACGCCCTGCTTCTGCAGGTCCTTCAGGCAGCGCGACAGGTTGGTCACCGCCACCACCGGAATGAGATCGGCGGCACCGGCCGAGGTCTTGCGCACAGTGGCATTGACCGTGGCCGACTTGTCCTTCGGGATGATCACTGCGGTCGCCCCGGCGGCAGCGGCCGAGCGCAGGCAGGCGCCGAGGTTGTGCGGGTCCTGCACTTCGTCCAGCACCAGCAGCAGGGCCTTGCCCTCGGCCGCGGTGACCAGGCCTTCCAGCTCGTTCTCGCTGTAGGTGCGGGCGGCGGCATAGCGCGCAGCCACGCCCTGGTGGCGCACCGAACCGCCAACACCGTCCAGCGCCTGGCTGTTCACCTTGCGCACGTCGATGCCCTTGCGACGGGCGTTCTCTTCGATCTCGGTCAGGCGCGGGTTCTTCGCACCGGCCTCGACCAGCACTTCGCGGACGTTCTCGGCGTCGTTCTCGATGGAGGAGGCGACGGCATTGACGCCGACAATCCACTGGCTGTTCTTGCTCATGCGGGCGGGGACCGGAAAGGGGGTGGCTATGGTAGAGCATCGGCGCCGACCGCGCTGCGCGCTCGCCGGGCACGGCCCGGCGCTGCCCGCCGCTCAGCCTTCGGCGGAGCGGCTGCGCGGCGGCCAGTGCGGGGTGTCGTGGTCCGGGTGCTGGTGGGACACGATGGCGGCCAGGAACTCCAGCGCCGCGATGTCTTCTTCGGTGCGCCGCGCCGGCAGGCCGGACAGGCTGTCGACGAACGGCAGCTTGCGCTCCACCCCGTACTGGATCGTCGGTGGCAGGCGCTCTGGCTCGTCGAAGGCGCCGGCGGCCACGGCCACGCCATCCGGGGCTTCGTAGGTCAGGGGTGTGCCGCAGTCGGCGCAGAAGCCACGCCGCACCACGTTGGACGACTGGAAATAGCGCGGCTGGCCGCGGGTCCAGCTGAACTGCACGCCGCGCACGGATACCAGCGGCGCGTAATAGGCACCGAAGGCTTTCTGGCACATCCGGCAATGGCAGATCGAGCTGTCGGTCAGCGCACCGCGCGCCTGGAAGCGGATCGCGCCGCACTGGCAGCCGCCGCTGTATTCGGGTTGGCCCTGCATGGTGAGTTCCTCCGAAACGTCGTGCCAACCAACGGTTGGCACCTACCGGGTGAGGTGGATGCCTACCGGGTGAGGTGGATGCCTACCGGGTGAGGTGGGTGCCTGCCGGGTGAGGTGGGTGCCGACCGTTGGTCGGCACACCTTTCAATACTGCTTTTTCGCGCGCTTGGCCGGCTTGCCACGCTCGGGCAGCGGCGGCAGGCCATCGCCCTCGTCTTCGCCCTTGTGCTCGACCAGGCGGAAGTCGATCTTGCGCTCTTCCATGCTGGCCTTCAGCACCAGGATGCGCACGCGGTCACCCAGCCGATAACTGCTGCCACGGCGTTCGCCGGTCAGCGTCTTGCGGGTGGCGTCGAACTTGTAATAGTCCTGCGGCAGCTGGGTCACATGCACCAGGCCCTGCACCTTGGACTCGTCCAGTTCCACGAACAGGCCGAAGCTGGTCACGCCGCTGATCACGCCGTCGAACTGGCCGCCCACGTGCTTTTCCATCCACGCCGCGCGGTAACGCTCGTCGACTTCGCGCTCGGCCTCGTCGGCACGACGCTCACGCTCGGAACACTGCAGCGCCAGGGCTGCCATTTCGCGCGCGTTGTAGGTGAACTTGTCCAGCGGCTTGCCGGACAACGCATGCTTGATCGCACGGTGCACCAGCAGGTCGGGGTAACGGCGGATCGGCGAGGTGAAATGCGCGTACGCCTCCAGCGCCAGGCCGAAGTGTCCGTGATTTTCCGGGCTGTAGATCGCCAGGCTCTGGCTGCGCAGCAGCACCGATTCCAGCAGCGTGGCATCGGGGCGGTCGCGGATCTTCTTCAGCAGCTTGGTGTAGTCACCCGGGCGCACCTTCGACCACGGCGGCAGGCTCAGCTTGAACTCCTTGAGGAATTCCAGCAGGTCGGCGTACTTGGTTTCCGGCGGCTTCTCATGGATGCGGTACGGCGCCGGCACATGGCGCGACAGCAGGTACCTGGCCGCCTCGACGTTGGCCGCGATCATGCATTCCTCGATCAGCTTGTGCGCGTCGTTGCGCACCAGCATGCCGGCCTGGGTCACTTCACCGCGGTTGTCCAGCACGAAGCGCACTTCACTGCTTTCGAACTCGATGGCACCGCGCTTGGCACGTGCCTTGGACAGCACCTTGTACAGCTGGTGCAGGCGCTGCACCTGCGGCAGCAGGTCGCCCATCCAGGCCTTGGTATCGGCATCGTCCTCGCCCACCGCCTTCCACACCTGGGTGTAGGTCAGGCGCGCATGCGAGTTCATCACCGCCTCGTAGAAGCGCGAATGCGTGACCAGGCCATCGCGGTCGATCTGCATGTCGCAGACAAAGCACATGCGGTCGACCTTCGGCATCAGCGAGCAGATGCCGTTGGACAGCGTCTCCGGCAGCATCGGCACCACGAAGCCCGGGAAGTACACCGAGGTGGCGCGCTTCTGCGCCTCCTCATCCAGCGGCGTGCCGGGGCGCACGTAGTTCGAGACATCGGCGATCGCCACCACCAGGCGGAAACCCTCGGCATTCGGCTCGCAGTACACCGCGTCGTCGAAGTCCTTGGCATCCTCACCGTCGATGGTGACCAGCGGCGTGCTGCGCAGGTCGACGCGGTCGCCGATCATTGCGGGCTCGACCACCAGCGGCACCGAGGCCGCTTCGTCCAGCACCTCCTGCGGGAACTCGAACGGCAGCTCGTGGCCGTGGATGGCGGTCTCCACCACCAGCGACGCGGTCAGCTTGTCACCGAGCACGGCGATGATGCGGCCGATCGGCGGACGGCGGCTGTCCGGCGCCTGGGTCAGTTCGCAGACCACCAGCTGGCCGTCGCGTGCACCGCCGGTCTGGTCCGGCGGCACCTGCACGTTGCGCTGCACCCGTTTGTCATCGGGCACCACATAGTTGATGCCCATCTCGATGCTGAAACGGCCGATCAGGCGGGTCATGCCGCGTTCGAGCACACGGGCGATGCTGCCTTCGCGACGGCCACGGTGATCGATGCCGGTCACGCGGGCCAGCACCTTGTCGCCGTGCATCACCTTGCGCATCTCATACGGCGGCAGGAACAGATCGTCGCCGCCTTCGACCGGGCGCAGGAAGCCGAACCCTTCCGGGTTGGCGATCACCACGCCGGTGACCAGGTTCAGTGTCTGGATCGGAGCGAAACCGCCCCGGCGGTTCTGCACCAGCTGGCCATCACGGACCATGGCGCCGAGCCGGCGCGACAGTGCTTCGGCCCGGTCCGGCGCGGTCAGGCCCAGGCGCGCGCCCAGTTCCTCCGCAGTCTGCGGCCCTTCGCAGCGCTCCAGCAGGGCCAGGATGGCCTCGCGGCTGGCGATGGGCTGTTCGTATTTCTCGGCTTCGCGGGCGGCATAGGGATCGTCGATCACCTTGCCGGTCGGCGGCAGCTTGCGGCCCGGCGCCGGGCCCGGGGCGTCGGTGCTACGGGCCTTGCGGCCTCGCGGCGGTGCTCCGCCGTCATTCAATTCGGGGAACCAGCCCGGCAACGGCTTGCCCGGCTTGGGGGTGCGGGCTGCGCCCGTCTTGGCGCCCTTCTTCGGGGCCTGGCTGCGGGACGTACTCCCGCCCTTGCTTGGTTTTTTGGTAGTCATCGCCCTACATGGTAGCCGCTGACGGCGTGCAGAACGGGTCAGCGGCCGCCTTGAAGGCCTTGCATGAAAAATATTCAGGAAGTCGTTGACAGCCTGCGGATTCATCTTCACAATTGCGCCTCTGGAACGCCCAGGTGGCGGAATTGGTAGACGCACTAGTTTCAGGTACTAGCGGGTAAAACCGTGGAGGTTCGAGTCCTCTCCTGGGCACCAACGAAAAAACTCCTCGCTTCGGCGGGGATTTTTTTTGCCTGCGATCCGGCGCCGGGGTCGGATTCCTTTCCACAGGAAAGGGCTCTGACCCCAACGCGAGCCCATGGGTTCAGAGCCCCTTTCGCAGGCGAAACATGATCCGACCCCGGATCTACGAAAGGTGTTGACACCCCCGTCACAGCACCCCATAATCTCGCTCCTCGACGCCCAGGTGGCGGAATTGGTAGACGCACTAGTTTCAGGTACTAGCGGGTAAAACCGTGGAGGTTCGAGTCCTCTCCTGGGCACCACGTCGAGAATGAGAAAAACCCGCGAAAGCGGGTTTTTTCATGCCCGGAATGCGGCATCAGAACAACGGCCGCAGCACCAGCTCCAGGCCGAGCAGCAGCAGGAACCCCAGGAAGCAGGCGCGGAACACGCGCGCACTGATCCGCTGCCGGATCACCTGGCCCAGCCACATGCCCAGCAGCGCCGGCAGCACCGCCAACGCACTCAGCCCCAGCTGCTGGATGCCGAACGCACCGTGCAGCACCAGGCCAGTGGTCAACGAAATCGTCGACACGGTGAACGCCAGCCCGAGCGCCTGCACCAGCTCCTCGCGCTGCAGCCCCAGCGACTGCAGGTACGGCACCGCCGGCATCACGAACACACCCGTCGCACCCGTCACCACACCGGACAGCGCACCCACCAGCGGCCCCAGCCAACGCTCGCGCCGCTGCGGTACGCGGAACACCGGCGCGAGCAGCGCATACGTCGCGTAGACCACCAGCGCCACGCCCAACGCCACGCGCGACCAGGTGCGATCGACCCGCACCAGCAATGCTGCCGAACCCAGCGTCACCACCACCACGGCCAGCATCATCGGCCACAGGCGTCGCACGATGTGGCCCAGTGACGGCCCGGACAGCAGCTGCCACGCATTGGTGACGAAGGTCGGGATGAACAGCATCGACGCCGCCGCCACCGGCGACAGCGCGCCACCGAGCAGGCCCATCGCCACCGTCGGCAGCCCCATCCCCGTCACGCCCTTGACCACGCCGGCCAGCACGAACACCACCACCAGCAGCAAGTAGAAGTACATCGATTCATTCATGCCTTCATTGGATCGGGCCGTCGCCCGGCGCACAATGCGGTCTTCCCGGCCGAGCCTTCGGCTGACCCGAAGGCGCCGGATCAGCAATGAGGCACGACATGCGGATGGACATCGCCGACCTGCGCCTGTTCCTGGCCATCTCCGAAGCGGGCAGCATCACCGCCGGCGCGGCACAGGCAAACCTGGCGTTGGGTTCAGCCAGTGAGCGCCTGCGCACGATCGAAGCCGATGCCGGTACCCCGCTGTTGAACCGGCACCCACGCGGCGTCAGCCTGACCGAGGCCGGCGCCGCCCTCGCCCACCATGCACGGCTGATCCTGCAGCAGCAGGCACAGCTGCGCGGCGAAATGCAGGCGTTCGCGCATGGCGCGCGCGGCACCCTGCACCTGTATGCCAACACCGCCGCGCTGACCAACTACCTGCCCGCGCGGCTCGCACCGTGGCTGGCCGAACGCCCGCGCCTGCATGTCGAACTGATCGAGCGCACCAGCCCCGAAGTCGTACGCGCGATCAGTGCCGGCCAGGCCGAGGCCGGCATCATCAGCGACGCGGTCGACGCCGCCGGCCTGCAGCAGCACGTGGTCGCCGAAGACCCGCTGGTAATGCTGCTGCCGGCCGATCACCGCCTCGCCTCGCGGCGCAGCGTGACCTTCGCCGAGGTTGCCGGCGAGACCTTCGTTGCCCTGGCCGATGGCAACGCACTGCAGACCTACATCGAGGACCAGGCGCGCGACATCGGGCGACGCCTGGATGTACGCATCCGCATGAAGACCTTCGAAGGCGTGTGCATCATGGTCGGCCACGGCATCGGCGTCGGCATCGTGCCACGGACCATTGCGCGCCAGCATCGGCGCAGCACGCACACCGTCGCCGTACCGCTCGCCGATGCGTGGGCGCAACGACGCCTGTGCGCCTGTTTTGCCGAGTGGACGCGACTGTCACCGGCGATGCGCAGCCTGCTGCATCACCTCGGCGTGCAGCCGCAGAAAAAAGTGTGAAATGTTGTTGACACATCTTCTGTCGCTCCCCATAATTCATCTCCTGAGTCGCCCAGGTGGCGGAATTGGTAGACGCACTAGTTTCAGGTACTAGCGGGTAAAACCGTGGAGGTTCGAGTCCTCTCCTGGGCACCACGACTCAAGATGATCAAACCCGCGAAAGCGGGTTTTTTCGTTTCCGGGGTCTGTCATGTCAACGCGATGGCGACGCTCATCCACGCATGGCGTGGATCTACCGAATTACACAACGCTCCAAACAAAAACCCCGCCTTCCGGCGGGGTTTCTGCATTGGCGCTACCGAATGGCAGACCGGTCAGTGCCCGCCACCGGCGGCAGCACCCGCACCTGCCCCGAACGGCGGCTTGGCCAGCCACAGGAACGCGATGATCGCCAGGAAGATCCAGCCCAGCAGGAAGAAGATGTCGTTGAAGCCCATCTGCGACGCCTGGTGGTTGATCATGTTGTTCAGTACCGCTGCGCCGTGTTGCAGGTCGCCCTGCCCCATCGCCGTGACCTGGTCTTGCATGCCCGGCTGATAGGCCGAGATGTGCTCGGTCAGGTCGGCATGGTGCACCTGGGTGCGCCGCGCCCACAGCCACGTCGTCAGCGACGCCGCGAAACTGCCGCCCAGCGTTCGCAGGAACGTGGCCAGGCCGGAGCCGGCCGCGATCTCGCGACCATCCAGGTCAGACAGCAGGATCTGCAGCACCGGCATGAAGAACAGCGCGACGCCGATGCCCATGATCAGCTGTACGCCGGCCACGTGCATGTAGTCCACCTGCAGGTTGAAGTTCGAACGCAGGAAGCTGGTCATCGACAGCACGATGAAGGCCACCGTGGCCAGCATGCGCATGTCGAAGCGCGATGCGTACTTGCCCACGAATGGCGTCATGATCACCGGCAGGATGCCGATCGGCGCGGTCGCCAGGCCTGCCCAGATCGCGGTGTAGCCCATGTCACGCTGCAGCCATTGCGGAATCAGCAGGGCCACGCTGAAGAACGCGGCGTAGGCCACCACCATCGCCAGCGTACCGGCGCGGAAGTTGCGATGACGGAACAGCTTCAGGTCGACGATCGGATCCTTGTCGGTCAGCTCCCAGATCAGGAACACGGTCAGCGTCACCACCGCCACGCAGGCCAGCACCACGATCTTCATCGACGAGAACCAATCCTCGTCGTTGCCCAGGTCGAGCACCAGCTGCAGCGCACCGACACCAATCACCAGAGTGATCAGGCCGACGTAGTCCATCTTCGGCTTCTCGATCTGCTCCGGGCGCCCTTTCAGCTGGTTGCCCACCACCAGCGCGGCGAAGATGCCCAGTGGCACATTGATCAGGAAGATCCATTCCCAGCTGTAGTTGTCGGTGATCCAACCACCGAGGATCGGACCGCAGATGGGCGCCACCACCGTGATCATCGCCAGCAGCGCCAAGGCCTGTCCGCGTTTCTCGCGCGGATAGATCGAGACCAGCAGCGACTGCGTGATCGGGTACATCGGGCCGGCCACGAAGCCCTGCAGCGCACGCGACAGCACCAGCATGCCCATGCTCTGCGCCAGGCCGCACAGCAGCGAGGTGATGACGAAGGCCAGCGTGGCCCAGACGAACAGCTTGCGTTCGCCGAAGCGGCGGCTGAGCCAGCCGGTCAGCGGCAGCGCGATGGCCGTGCTGACCGCGAACGAGGTGATGACCCAGGTCGCCTGCTGCGAACTGGCGCCGAGGTTACCGGCGATGGTCGGCAGCGAGACGTTGGCGATGGTGGTGTCGAGCACCTGCATGAACGACGCCATCGCCAGGCCCACGGTGCACAGGGCGACGCTGGGTGGCAGGAACCCGGAGGCCGCACCCGGCGCCGCCGGTGCGCCCGGAGCGCCGGGCGCGGCTGGAGCTTGTGCGGACATGGCGACCTCAGCCCACCTTCGCCTGCTGCGGCAGGTTGCCCTGGATGATCGTGTGGATCACCTCGTCGGCATCATGCAGCTGCTTGGCATATACGTCGGTGTCGAACACCGTGCCCTTGGCCGGGGTGCTCGGCAGCACTTCGCCCTTCTGGTCGCGCAGGCTCACTTCGGCCTTCATCGACAGGCCGATGCGCAGCGGATGTTCGGCCAGCTGCTTGGCATCGATGGCGATGCGCACCGGCACGCGCTGCACGATCTTGATCCAGTTGCCGCTGGCGTTCTGCGCCGGCAGCAGCGAGAACGCCGAGCCGGTACCCAGGCCCAGGCTCTGGATGCGGCCCTTGTACTTCACGTCACCGGCGTACAGGTCCGACTTCAGCTCCACTTCCTGGCCCAGGCGCATGTGGCGCAGCTGGGTTTCCTTGAAGTTGGCCTCGACCCACATCTGCTCGGTCGGCACCACGGCCATCAGGGCATTGCCCGGCTGCACGCGCTGGCCCACCTGCACCGAACGACGGGCGACGTAGCCGGTGACCGGCGCAACGATGCCGGCGCGGGCGTTGTTGAGGAAGGCCTGGCGCAGCTGCGCGGCGGCGGCCTGCACGTCCGGCTGGGTGGCGATCACGGTGTCGTCGACCAGCGCGCGGTTGCGCTCGACGGTCTCGCGCGAACCGGCCACGGCCGCTTCGGCCGCAGCCAGCTCGTCGCGGGCGTGGGCCAGTTCTTCGTTGGAGATGGCGCCGGTGGCGGCCAGGTCCTTGCGGCGGGCGAAGTCGTCGCGCACGCGCTTCAGGGTCACCTGGCGGGCGTTCAAGTCCGCCTGCGCGCCTTCCACGCTGCGGTACAGGCCACGGGTCTGGCGCACGGTCTTGGCCAGGTTGGCTTCGGCCTGCTGCAGCGCCACCGACGTGTCGGACGGGTCCAGCTGCACCAGCAGCTGGCCGCGCTCCACGCGCATGCCGTCATCGGCATTGATGGCGACCACGGTACCGGCCACCAGCGGGGTGATCTGCACCTGGTTGCCCTGCACGTAGGCATCGTCGGTCTCTTCGAACCAACGGCCGAACATGAAGTACCACAGCGCCAGTGCGGCAAGCAGCAGCACGACGATCACGAACAGGCCGCGCAGCAGGTTGCCGCGGCGGTTGGGGGCGGCCGGGGCCGCGGTGTCTTGGGTCTGGCTCATGGCGGGCGTCTTCAGGAATGCGAGGAATCGGAATGGGAGGCGATCGGTGCGCGGTCGGCGTCAGCGGGCTGGAAACCACCGCCCAGCGCCTTGCTCAGGCGCACCGAGGTCTGCACCTGCTGCGACTGCAGGCCGGCCAGCTGCTGCTGCGATTGCAGCAGGGTGGACTGCGCGGTCAGCACGTCCAGGTAGCTGCCGATACCGGCGCGGTAGCGCTGCTGGGCCAGGTCGAAGGCCGAACGTGCGGTGTCCACTGCCTGCTGCTGCGCGTGCGCCTGCTGTGCCAGCGAGCGCACCGCGTTGACCTGGTCGGCGACGTCGCGCAGTGCATCGAGCACGGCCTGGTTGTAGTTGGCCACCGCAAGGTCGTACTGCGCGTCGGTGTTGGCCAGGTTGGCGCGCAGCTTGCCGCCTTCGAAGATCGGCAGGCTCAACGCCGGGCCGATGTAGGCGAAGGTGGAGCTGCTCTTCAGCAGGTCACCCACGTTCGGGGCGACCACGCCGGCCAGCGCGGTCAGGTTGAAGCTCGGGTAGAACCTGGTCTTGGCAACCTTGATCTGCTTGTCGGCCGCTTCCACGCGCCAGCGCGCAGCCACGATGTCGGGGCGACGGCCCAGCAGTTCGCTGGGCAGCACGCCCGGCAGCTGCAATGCCATCGGGTTCAACGGCTGCGGGCGCTGGATCGACAGGCCACGGTCCGGCCCCTTGCCGACCAGTGCGGCCAGCGCGGTGCGGGCGGCATCGATGCGCTGCTGCGCGGCCAGTACCTGCTGCTGCGCGGCCGGCACGCGGGCCTCGGCCTGGCGCACCTGCAGATCGCTGTCGATGCCGGCGCTGCGGCGCTGGCGGGTCAGCTGCAGCGACTTCTGCGAGCGGGTCAGTTCTTCCTCGGCCACGTCGTTGAGCTGCCACGCGTAAGCCAGATCGGCATAGGCCTGGGCAATGCCGGTGGACAGGTTCAGGCGTGCGGCCTGGGCTTCGACGGTGGCAGCATGCGCGCCATCCACGGCGGCTTCCCAGGCGGCGCGCTTGCCGCCCCACAGGTCCACGCCGTAGCTGAAATCGAAGGCGACCTGGCTGCTGCCGCCATAGCGGCCGCCCATCTCGCTGCCGACCATCGACTCGGGCAGGCGCAGGCCGGTGTAGCCACCGGACACCGACAGGCTGGGCAGCTCGTCGGCACGCGCGGTGCCAACCTGGGCCTGGGCCTGGCGCAGGCGCGCATCGGCGGCGTCCAGGCTCGGGTGACCGGCCAGGCCCTCGGCAACCAGCGCGTCCAGCTGCGCATCACCCAGTGCCTTCCACCAGTCCTGCGCCGGGAAGCCGGCAGCGCTCAGGTCGGTGTCGGCCAGGGTGCGTTCGCTGTGCAGGCTGTCCACATCAAGCACGTGGCCCTGCGGGTTGAGGCCACGGCTGCTGGCGCAGGCGGCCAGGGCCAGGGCCAGCGCTGACACCAGCAGCGCGCGCCCGGACCGGCGGAGAGTGGAATGCGGGATCGGGTTCATGGGGTCGTCAGTGAATCGCGGATTCGGGTAAGGAGAGACAGCAGCAGCGTGCGCTCATCGGCGGAAAGATCGCGTAGGGCGTAATCCATCACCGCGTCGCCGCGCAGCTTCAGCCGCGCCCACAACGCGCGGCCTTCATCGGTCAGTACGATCTGCAGTGCCCGCCGGTCCTGCGCATGCGGCTCGCGGCGGACGCAGCCCAGCGCCTCCAGCTTGTCCAGCAGCCGGGTCACCGCGCTGGGCACCTGGTCGATGGCCTGGGCCAGTTCGTTGGCGGTGCACGGCGCCATGCTGGATAGCACCTTCAACCCGATGTAGTGGGTGAAGCCGATGCCCAGATCTTCTTCAGCCATGGACGCGTCGAGTTGGCGGACCAGGCCGTCGCGCACCTGGCGCAGCAGCAGGCCGAAGCTGGGGGGAGTGGTTGCAGGACAGATCATGGGGGAGCATTCTCTTCCAAAAAAAATATTTCTCAATGGAAATATTCGATCTGGCATCGAATGCTGTGTTGCAGCAGCGGGCTCGATCAGTGAAGGCGCCTACCTTAATGATCTGGTCAGGTGGCCCGGTAGTACAATCCAGCCAATGGATGACACATTTCAGCCAGTTGACATGATGAACAAGGCAGAAATTCAGGTTCCCAAGCGCCTGCTCAGGGATGACGCTCTGGACTGGTTCGAGCGCAATGACGGCCCGCCGGTCATCGCCTTCCGCTTCGACAGCCAGCAGGGCCTGGCCCGCGAGGTGGACTGGCACCACCACCAGCGTGCCCAGTTGATCTGCGTCGAACGCGGCCTGCTGACCACCCGTACCTCGCATGGCACCTGGTCGCTGGCGCCGGGCTCGGCCGGCTGGATGCCGCCGCTGGAACCGCACACGGTCACCCTCGACGGCCCGCTGCGCGGCTGGGGCATGGCGTTGGCCGCACCGGCCTGCGCCACCCTGCCCGCCGACCCCTGCGTGCTGGGCCTGTCCAAGCTGGCACAGGCGCTGGCCGACCGCATCTGCGAATGGCCGCTGGGCTATGACACCACGCCCGAGCGCCAGCACATCATCGACGTGCTGCTGGACGAGATCCGCAGCGCGCCGCGCCAGCGCATGCACCTGCCGATGCCCCACGACCGGCGCCTGCTGAAGATCGCCTCGCAGCTGCTGGCCGACCCCTCAGACGAGCGCAGCCTGGCCGAATGGGCGCATTGGGCCGGCCTGTCACCGCGCAGCCTGACCCGTCACTTCCGCGACGAGACCACGCTCAGCTTCGCCCAGTGGCGGCAGCAGGCCCGCCTGTCCGAGGCGCTGCGCCAGCTGACCGACGGCCGCAGCGTGGCCGACATCGCCCACGCGCTGGGCTTCAGCAGCGCCAGCGCCTTCGTCACCGTGTTCCGCCGCCACTTCGGGTTGCCTCCCGGGCGCTACCTGGCACGGGCCGGGCACGGCCTGGAAACCGGGCTGGACCCTGCACGTGGCTTGGCATCCCCCGCCGCATCCGGATAATCACAGGATTGCGAGCGGCGACCGCCGTCGCCGCCTCCCGACAACAGGTAACAACGCCGCATGACCGAACTTGCCCGCCCCGTGTTCCACGGATTCGAACAACTGCCGCTGCGCGAGTACGCCGAACGCGCCTACCTCGACTACTCGATGTATGTGGTCCTGGACCGCGCCCTGCCGTTCATCGGCGACGGCCTGAAGCCGGTGCAGCGCCGCATCATCTATTCGATGAGCGAGCTGGGCCTGAACGCCGCGTCCAAGCCGAAGAAGTCCGCGCGCACCGTCGGTGACGTCATCGGTAAGTACCACCCGCACGGCGACAGCGCGTGCTACGAGGCGCTGGTGCTGATGGCCCAGCCGTTCTCGTACCGCTACCCGCTGATCGAGGGCCAGGGCAACTTCGGCTCCAGCGACGACCCGAAGTCGTTCGCGGCAATGCGTTACACCGAATCCAAGCTGACCCCGATCGCCGAAGTGCTGCTGGGCGAGCTGGGCCAGGGCACCACCGACTGGGCACCGAACTTCGACGGCACCCTGCAGGAGCCGACCTGGATGCCGGCGCGGCTGCCGCACCTGCTGCTGAACGGCACCACCGGCATCGCCGTGGGCATGGCCACCGACGTGCCGCCGCACAATCTCAACGAGATCGTCAGCGCGCTGCTGCACCTGCTGGACAACCCCGATGCCAGCGTGCGCGACCTGTGCGAGCACGTGCAGGGCCCGGACTACCCCTCCAGCGCCGAGATCATCACCTCGGCCAACGACCTGCGGAACATCTACGAGACCGGCAACGGCAGCGTGCGCGCACGTGCGACCTTCACCAAGGAAGCGCACAACATCGTGGTCACCGCGCTGCCGTTCCAGGTGTCGCCGTCGAAGGTGATCGAGCAGATCGCCGCGCAGATGCGCGCCAAGAAGCTGCCGTGGCTGGAGGACATCCGCGATGAGTCCGACCACGCCAACCCGGTGCGCGTGGTGCTGGTGCCGCGTTCCAACCGCGTCGACGCCGACCAGCTGATGGGCCACCTGTTCGCCACCACGGACATGGAACGCAGCTACCGCGTCAACCTCAACGTGATCGGGCTGGACGGCCGTCCGCAGGTGAAGAACCTGAAGATGCTGCTCAGCGAATGGCTGACCTTCCGCAGCAACACCGTCACCCGCCGCCTGCAGCACCGCCTGCAGAAGGTCGAACGCCGCCTGCACCTGTTGGAAGGCCTGCTGGTCGCCTTCCTCAACCTGGACGAGGTGATCCACATCATCCGTACCGAGGACGAACCGAAGGCGGCGCTGATCGCGCGCTTCGGCCTGTCCGACGACCAGGCCGAGTACATCCTGGAAACCAAGCTGAAGCAGCTGGCCCGCCTGGAAGAGATGAAGATCCGTGGCGAGCAGGACGAGCTGGCCAAGGAGCGTGAGAAGATCCTCGGCATCCTCGACAGCAAGGCCAAGCTGAAGAAGCTGATCCGCGACGAGCTGACCGCCGACGCCAAGAAGTTCGGCGACGCCCGCCGCTCGCCGCTGGTGCAGCGCCAGGCCGCGCAGGCCATCGACGAGACCGAGCTGGTGCCGAGCGAGCCGATGACCGTGGTGCTGTCGGAGAAGGGCTGGATCCGTGCGGCCAAGGGCCATGACGTCGATGCGTCCGCCCTGTCCTACCGCGACGGCGACGCCCTGCAGGGCGCGGTACGTGCGCGCAGCACCCAGCAGGTCGCGTTCCTCGACAGCGAGGGCCGCGCCTACTCGACGCCGGTGCATACCCTGCCTTCCGCGCGTGGCAACGGTGAACCGCTGACCGGCCGCTTCTCGCCGGCACCGGGCACCAGCTTCGTGACCCTGGCCAGCGCCGAGCCGGACACCCGCTTCGTGCTGGCCTCCACCCACGGCTACGGCTTCGTCACCCGCTTCGAGAACCTGATCGGCCGCAACAAGGCCGGCAAGGCGATGCTGAACCTGTCGGCCGGTTCGTCGGTGCTGACCCCGTCGGTGGTCGCCAACGTCGCCACCGATCGCATCGTGGCGGTGACCAGCTCCGGCAACCTGCTGGCGATCGCCGCCAACGACCTGCCGGAACTGGACAAGGGCAAGGGCAACAAGATCATCGAGATCCCGAAGGCCAAGCTCGCCACCGAGCGCGTGGTCGCCGTGGTGGCGATCAGCCCCGGCCAGACCCTGCAGGTACGCAGTGGCCAGCGCACCATGGGCCTGAAGTTCAACGAACTGGACGCCTACCTCGGCGCCCGCGCCACCCGCGGCCACCTGCTGCCGCGCGGCTGGCAGAAGGTGGAAGGGTTGTCGGTGGAGTGAGGGCCGCGGCCCTGCTCCTGGTGGGTGTCAACCTTGGTTGACACGCCTTGCCCCGGTAGACGCCAACCCCGGTTGGCGTTTTCCATCCCAATGGGGTCAGAGCCGTTTTCGTTGAAAACGGATCCGACCCCGGACACGAAAAAGCCGGGGCTTTCCCCGGCTTTTTCGTTGTCGGCTGGCGGGCGATGGAGCAGCTGGCGGGCGAAGGCTGGCTGGCGGTGCTCTGGTGCTGGCTGGCGACAGAACGCTGTGCTTCTTCTGGTAGAGCCGACCGCTGGTCGGCTGCCTTTTGCAGAGCAGCCGACCAGCGGTCGGCTCTACCGGGTGGTCACCGGGCATGGCCCGGCGCCACCTGCGGCTCAGTGCGCCGGGGCGCCGTTGCCGTCGATCTTGCTCAGCTGGTAAAGCTCCAGGCCGATGCGCTTGATCAGGCCCAGCTGCTGCTCCAGCCACCAGGCATGGTCTTCCTCGGTGTCCTTCAGCTGCGCCAGCAGGATGTCGCGGCTCACGTAGTCACCCTTCTCCTCGCACAGCTTCATGCCGGCGGCGAGATTGTTCCGAACCGCGTATTCAGTATCGAGATCCTTCTGCAGCATCTCCTCCACGGTCTTGCCCGGCTCGGTGGCGTGCGGGCGCATGTCCGGGTCGCCGCCCAGGAACAGGATCCGGCGCAGCAGCGCATCGGCGTGCTGGGTTTCCTCTTCCATCTCGTGGTTCAGGCGTTCGTACAGCGCGAACAGGCCCTGGTCCTCGTAGCGGCGGGAATGGATGAAGTACTGGTCGCGGGCAGCAAGCTCGCCGCGCAGCAGTTCCTTCAGGCAGGCGATGACGTCCGGGTTGCCTTTCATGGGGGGGCTCCTGTGAATCGATGTGACATAGGGTGCCGCATTTCAAAATACGGTGATCTAATCGGAATCAGTCGCAGTTGCGCCTGCGGCTACAATCAGCCCACGAGTTCGGAAAGGACGTGCGATGCGACGTACATGGCGTTGGGTGCTGGGCGTGTTGATCGCCATCGTGCTGGTCACCGCCCTGGTGCTGTGGCTGCTGCTGCGCGGCAGCCTGGCCGACCTGGATGGCGAGCGTGCGCTGCCGGGCCTGGCCAAGCCGGTCACCATCGAGCGTGATGCCCTGGGCGTGGTCACCATTACCGCCAGCAGCCAGGCCGACGCGATGCGTGCGCTCGGCCGCGTGCATGCGCAGGAACGTTATTTCGAGATGGACCTGATGCGCCGCAGTGCCGCTGGCGAGCTGTCGGCGCTGTTCGGGCCGAAGGCCATCGATGCCGACAAGCGCATGCGCGTGCATCGCCTGCGCGCACGCACCGAAGCGCACCTGGACGCTGCATTGGGCGACAACGGCGATGCCGTGCGTGCCTACGTGGATGGCGTCAACGAAGGCCTGACCGATCTCTCCGTGCGCCCGTGGGCCTACCTGCTGCTGCGGCAGTCACCGCAACCGTGGCAGGCCAGCGACAGTGTACTGACCGGGCTGGCCATGTACGCCGACCTGCAGGACCCGGACAACCAGACCGAGCTTGCGCTCAGCCGCATCCGCGCGGTGGTGCCGCCAGCGCTGTACGCACTGATCGCCCACGACGGCACTGAATGGGATGCACCGCTGTTCGGCGAACCCACCGGCAACGCCGCCCTGCCCGATGCCAGCCAGCTGGACCTGCGCACGTTGAAGGGAAAAACGGGCACCGAGCAGGAAGAGGCCGACGTCATCGGCAGCAACAACTTCGCGGTGGCCGGTGCACTTACCGCCGACGGCCGCGCGATCGTCGCCGACGACATGCACCTGGGCCTGCGTGCACCCGGCCTGTGGTTCCGCGTGCGCCTGCACTACCCCGACCCACAGGCCGCCGGCGGCCAGGTTGATGTCACCGGCTTCTCGCTGCCCGGCCTGCCGGCAGTGATCGTCGGCAGCAACGGGCTCGTCGCCTGGGGCTTCACCAACAGCTACATCGACACGGCGGACTACCGCACGGAACCGGCCAACGCCGCCGTGACCGTGCACGAAGAACGCATCGCCGTGGCCGGCCAGGCCGACGTGCTGTTCCCGGTACGCGAAACCGCCTGGGGGCCGATCCTGCATACCCATGCCGATGGCAGTGGCGATGCGCTGCGCTGGGTCGCACACCTGCCCGGCGCCGTGCGCCTGGACTTCGCTGATCTGGCCCGCGCCGGTGACCTGGATGGTGCACTGCGCTTTGCCGACCGTGCCGGCATCCCCGCGCAGAACCTGGTGGTCGGTGATCGCAGCGGGCGCATCGCCTGGCGCCTGATCGGCGCTCGCCCGGACCGTGGCCCTGGCTGTGCACCGGCCGGCTTCACTGCCGCCAGCAACCAGGACTGCGCGCCGTGGCCGATCCGCAGCGATGCCTCGCCGGCACTGATCGATCCCCCCAACCATCGCCTGTGGACCGCCAATGGACGCGTCCTCGACGGCGAGGCACTGGCCAGCGTCGGCAACGGCGGCTATGACCTTGGTGCCCGCGCGCGGCAGATCCGCGACCTGCTGGCGATCCAGGAGCGCTTCGACGAGCACGACCTGCTGGCGATCCAGCTCGACGACCGCGCGGTGTTCCTGCAGCGCTGGTGGGCTCTGCTGCACGACGTCATCGAACGCAGTGACGACCCTGCGCTGAAGCGTTTGAAGGAGGTCAGCCATCAATGGGGCGGGCGCGCCTCGGCCAGTTCGGTGAGCTACCGGGTGGTGCGTGAATTCCGCACCCAGGTCATGGCCACGCTGTCCGATGCACTGCTGGCCCCGGCCAACGCGCAGCTGGGCGATGACTACCTGGACCCGCGCCTGGCACAGTTGGAAGGCGTGGCCTGGCCGATGCTGCAACAGCGTCCGGCCAACCTGCTGCCACCGGCCTTCGACAGCTGGGATGCGCTGCTGATCGACGCCGCGCGCCATACCGAGCGTGAGCTGGCCAAGCAGGGCCCGCTGGCCAAGCGCAGCTGGGGCGAACGCAATACCGCGGCGATCTGCCACCCCATCGCACGGGCGCTGCCGGACATCGCCAAGCGCTGGCTGTGCATGCCGGCCGACCGCCTGCCCGGCGACCGGGACATGCCGCGCGTGCAGACGCCGAACTTCGGCGCCTCCGAGCGCATGGTGGTCTCGCCCGGCCACGAAGCCGACGGCATCGTGCACATGCCCGGCGGCCAGAGCGGCCACCCGCTGTCACCGTACTGGGGCGCCGGCCACGAGGACTGGGTGCATGGGCGCCCGACGCCGTTCCTGCCCGGCAAGGCGCAGCACACGATGACGCTGGTGCCGGCGCGGTAGCGCCAGCGCGGTAGTGCCGGCCGCTGGCCGGCAACCTCATGATGCTGGACACACTTGCCTGGATGCCGGCCAGCGGCCGGCACTACCCTCCAGCACTCAGCCCCTGCGCCGCTCGATCAGGTTCAGCAGCGGCCCGGTCATCGCCGTGGTCACCAGCGCCATGATCACCAGCACCGCGAACAGGCGGTCGCCGAGCAGGCCCAGCTCGTAGCCCAGGTTGAGCACGATCAGCTCCATCAGGCCGCGGGTGTTCATCAGCGCGCCCAGCCGCCACGCTTCGCGCGTGGGCATGCCGGCACTGCGCGCGGCACTGAAGGTACCGAGCAGCTTGCCCGTCGTGGCCACCGCGATCACCACCACGCACAACACGATGTCGCTGGCCTGCAGCGCATCGGCGCGCATGCGCAGCCCGGTCATGGCGAAGAACAACGGCAGCAGCAGGGTGACCGCGAACGGCTCGACGCGGGCCATCAGCAGGTCACGCAGCTGCGCATTGGACGATACCGCGACGCCCGCAGCGAACGCCCCGAACAGCGCGTGGATGCCCAGCATCTCGGTGACCAGCGCACTGCCCAGCGACAACAGCAGGATGCCGAGCAGCCAGCGCCCCTCACGGCCCGGCGCAATCTGCTGGCGCGCGAACCACGGCTTCACCAGTCCCAGCATCAACGCCACGAACGCGACCACGCACAACAGGTTGAGGCTGGCCGGCAACCAGCCGCTGGCCTGGGCGGCGGCCACGATCAGCGCCAGCAGGCACCACGCGGTGGCATCGCCCAAGGCAGCGCAGGCGATCGCGGTCTGTCCCAGTGGCGTCTGTGTGATCCCGCGATCGGCCAGGATGCGCAGCAACACGGGGAAGGCCGTGATGCTCATCGAGATACCCACGAAAAGTGCGAATGCGGTGAAGCCCACACCCTGTGGTCCGTGCTGCGGATACAGCCAGATCGCCAACGCGACGCCGAGCACGAACGGCACGGCAATGCCGGCATGGCTGACCGTGAAGGCGAAACGCCGGCGGCCACGCAGCGCCGCCAGGTCCAGTTCGGCACCGGCCACCAGCAGGAACATCAGCACGCCCAGCTGGCTTAGCATGCCCAGCGGACCCAACGAACTGGCCGGGAACAGCGCACCATGCAGCTGCGGCAGCAGGCTGCCGAGCACCAGCGGCCCCATCATCAGGCCAGCGGCCATTTCGCCGATCACCGCCGGCTGTCCAAAGCGCTTGAGCAGCGCCCCCGCGCCCTTGGCCACCAGCAGCAGCACCAGCAGCTGCAGCAGGAACAGGCCCAGCGGAGACGCCAGGTGCTGCACCCAGCTGCCTTCAGCGGCGGCGGTGGCGCGGGCGACCGCCTCGGGCGCCGCCGGCCTGGCATACCGCGCCAGCAGCACGCCAGCCAACAACGGCACCCCGGCCCAGGCCAGGTAGCGCCAGCCCCACTTGATCGGCGGCGCCCGGCCCCCGGTCTGTACGTCCATGAACATTCCCCAATGTGCAGGGGGCGATGATACAAAAAGGGGACGGAGGGGATTAAGGCGTTAATGGCACAAACGACTTAATTCCCTCCGTCCCCTTTTTGACGCTTAGGCCAGTGCCTGCGCGTGCACGCCGGCGATCGCGCGACCCGACGGATCTGCAGCGGCGGCGAAACTGGCGTCCCAGGCAATGGCCGCCGGCGACGAGCAGGCGATCGACTTGCCACCCGGCACGGTTTCGGCGGCCGCACGGCTCGGGAAGAACTGCTCGAACAGGTGGCGGTAGTAGTACGCCTCCTTGGTCTGTGGCGGGTTGTGCGGGAAGCGCTTGTCGGCCGCTGCCAGGACGCGGTCGCTCACCTGTGCTTCGGCATGCGCCTTCAGCCCATCGATCCAGCCGTAGCCAACGCCATCACTGAACTGCTCCTTCTGCCGCCACAGGATGCTGTCCGGCAGGTAGCCGTCGAACGCCTCGCGCAGCACCGCCTTCTCGATGCGACGGCCACCAAAGCCGGCACCGACCATCTTGTGCGCGGCATCGAAGCGCATCGCCACATCCAGGAACTCACGGTCGAGGAACGGCACGCGCGGCTCCACGCCCCAGGCCATCATCGACTTGTTGGCGCGCAGGCAGTCGTAGTTGTGCAGGGCGTCGAGCTTGCGTACCAGCTCGTCGTGGAATTCACGCGCATCCGGTGCCTTGTGGAAGTACAGGTAGCCACCGAAGATCTCGTCACTGCCCTCGCCGGACAGCACCATCTTCACCCCCATCGCCTTGATCCGCCGCGCCAGCAGGAACATCGGCGTCGATGCGCGGATGGTGGTGACGTCGTAGGTCTCGATGTGGCGGATCACTTCCGGCAGCGCATCGAGGCCTTCTTCGAAGGTGTACTCGAAGCCATGATGCACGGTGCCCAGCGCTTCGGCGGCGATCGCAGCGGCGGCCAGATCGGGCGAGCCCTTCAAGCCGATCGCGAACGAATGCAGGCGCGGCCACCAGGCTTCGGTCTGCCCCCCATCTTCGATGCGGCGACGTGCATAGCGTGCGGCCACCGCTGCCACCAGCGACGAATCCAGGCCACCGGACAGCAGCACGCCGTACGGCACGTCACTCATCAGCTGGCGTTCCACCGCATGCTCGAACGCCTGGCGCAGTTCGGCCAGGTCGGCCTGGTGGCCCTGCACGTCCGCGTAGTCGCGCCACGGCTGCTGGTAGTAGCGCACCAGTTCACCGCTGGCACTGTCGAAATAGTGGCCCGGCGGGAACTGCGCGACGTCGGCACAGGTATCGACCAGTGCTTTCATTTCCGAGGCGACGCGCAGGCGCCCCTGGGCATCGTGGCCCCAGTACAGCGGCACCACGCCGACCGGGTCACGCGCCACCAGCACGCGGCCGCTGTCGCGGTCCCACAGCGCGAAGGCGAAGATGCCGTTGAGCTGTTCCAGCCACTGCGCCGGCGCGCCACCCTGGCGGTACAGCGCGTTGATCACCTCGCAGTCCGAGCCGGTCTGGAAGTCGTAGGCGGTGGTCAGCGCCGCCTTCAATGCCTGGTGGTTGTAGATCTCGCCGTTCACCGCCAGCGCCAGCTGGCCATCGGCCGACAGCAGCGGCTGCGAACCACCGGCCGGGTCGACGATGGCCAGCCGCTCATGGACCAGCAGCGCACCTTCGTCGAGGTACACGCCGCTCCAGTCGGGGCCACGGTGGCGCTGGCGCTGCGACAGTTCCAGCGCATGGCGGCGCAGGGCGGGAAGATCGTCACCGGCCTGCAGGCCGAAGATTCCGAAGATCGAACACATGGGAGAGCTCCTGTTGGGGGATTTCACGGGTGGGAAGGTGTTCGACCGGCCATCCAGGCCCGGGTGGGGCTGCGCCCGGGCACAAAAAAACCCGCATCGGCTGATGCGGGTTTTCTGGTGTCCGGGCGTGTGTTGCTGTCTATCTACCCAGGGCGCAGTCCCGCATCGGCCGCGCGCGATTATTCGCGCGCAGATTATTGCGGTTGTTGTTATTGACGGCGGTGGCCAGGCGGATCGACATGGCATCGACCCTACCCCGGTTTCCGGCACGGCGCAACCGTTGCGTTGGCAACCACTCCCCGGCGCGCATAATGGCCCGCCGTGAAACGTGTAATGGAAATGCAACACCGCAATGGATGCAACGCGGCGCTGGCCGCCCTGCTCTGCCTGGGCCTGGCCGCCTGCCAGACCCTGCCCCCGCCTTCTACGCTGCCGCAGTCCCAGCAGCAGGCATTGGAACAACGCGGCACCGACGGCAGCTTCGAGGGCGCCTTTGATACCGCGCAGACCTTCGAGCGCTTCAACGATCCGCGCGCCATCGCCTACTACGAGCGTGCCGCAGCGGCCACGCCCTGGACCTTCCACAACACCAGGGCGGAAGAAGCACTGGGCCGGATCTGGATCTCCGGCACGCTGCGGTATGCCGACAGCCCCCACATCAACCCGGCTCCGGTGCTGCGCGCGTCCTGGCGACGCGGTGAACGTGCGTATCTGGCGGCTGCCAACCACGGCAATCCCTATGCGTTCCACGGGCTCGCCAAGAGCTATCGCCAGCGAGGCGACGCGCAACAGGCGCTGCGCTGGGACCTGCGCGGAATGATCTACGAGCGCTACCCGAGTTCATCGTCACGACTGCCGGATGCGGTCGCCGCACAGGGTGACACCGTGCATCCGCGGGTTGCGCAGATCCAGCGTCGCGCCGAGCGTGGCGATGCCGACGCACAGGTCGATCTGGGCGCGCTGCTGGAAAAAGGCGTAGGCCTGCCACGCGATCCTGCGCGTGCGCTGCAGCTGTACCAGCGCGCCGGTGAGCAGGGCAATGTGTTCGGCCAGTACTTCGCCGGGCTGCTGCTGGGCCGCGGTGCGCCGGGCGTGGAGAAGGACACCGACGCAGCGGCGCACTGGTTCGCCAGGGCCGAAGCGCAGCACTTCTACATGGCCGCGCCGAGTTACTGGAAAAAAGCGGTCGAGCCGCCGTTCTTCATTTTTTCGGAGTAGTGCCGCCGGGCCATGCCCGGCGGGAGGCGTGCCGACCAACGGTCGGCACCCACCAACCTCATACCAGCAGCCGTTCCACCAGCCGCTGGTACAGCCCCGGCAATGCCTCCAGATCGTCCACGCGCACGTTCTCGTCCACCTGGTGGATGCTGGCGTTGACCGGCCCCACTTCGATGCACTGCGCGCCCAATGGCGCGATGAAGCGGGCATCGGACGTGCCGCCACCGGTGCTTTCCTCCGGTGCACGGCCGATGTGCTCGGCCAGCACCGCACGCGCGGTGGCGCGCAGCGTGCCTTCCGGGGTGTAGAACGGCTCGCCGCTGCGATGCCACTTCAGCGTGTACTGCAGGCCATGCCGTTCCAGCAGCGCGGTGATCTCCGCTTCCAGCTTCGGTGCATCCCAGTGCGGGTTGTAGCGGATGTTGAAGTCCACCTCGAGCTCGCCGGGAATCACATTGTTGGCACCGGTACCGGCATGGATGTTGGAGATCTGCAGGCTGGTCGGCGGGAAACTCTCGTAGCCGTCATCCCAGCGCCGCTCACTCAGCTCGGCCAGGGCCGGCGCCGCCTGGTGGATCGGGTTGCGTGCCTTCTCCGGATACGCCACATGGCCCTGCACGCCCTGCACGCGCAGCCTGGCCGACAGGCTGCCACGACGACCCACGCGCAGCAGGTCACCCAGCGTCGCGGTCGACGACGGCTCGCCGGTGATGCACCAGTCGATGCGCTGGCCGCGCTCGGCGAACAGCCGTGCGACGTGGCGCACGCCATCGATGGCATCGCCTTCCTCGTCGCTGGTCAACAGCACCGCCAGCGTGCCGGGGTGATCAGGATGTGCGGCCACGAACTGCTCGGCCGCCACCACGAACGCCGCCACGCTGCCCTTCATGTCGGCAGTGCCACGGCCGTACAGCACGCCGTCACGGATCTGCGGCGTGAACGGGTCGCTGGCCCAGGCCTCGCGCGGGCCCGTCGGCACTACGTCGGTGTGGCCCAGCAGCACCAGCACCGGCGCGCCCTGGCCATGGGTCGCCCACAGGTTGTCGACCTCGCCCAGCCGCAGGTGATCGCACTGGAACCCGGCCTGCTTCAGGCGTGCCGCCAGCAGCGCCTGGCAACCGGCATCCTCCGGCGTCACCGAGGGCCGTGCGATCAGCTCGCAGGTCAGGTCGAGGACCGCGCTCATGCGTCACCCACGCCGAAGCGGGCCTTGAAGCCGTTGTCACTGAAACCCTGGCTGACCGCGCCGTCGGCGGTGACCACGAGCGGGCGCTTGATCAGCTGCGGGTACTCGCGCAGCAGCAGCTTCCATTCGGCCTCGGAGTCGGCGGCCTTGCGGTTGTCCGGCAGCTGCCGCCAGGTGGTGGAGGACTTGTTGACCATCGCGGCCAGGCCACCCAGCTGCGCCGCCCATGCCAGCAGCGTTTCCGGGCTGGGTTTGTTGTCGCGGTAGTCGACGAAGGTGTACGGCACGCCGAAGCGGTCCAGCCACTTGGTCGCCTTCTTGCAGGTATCGCAGTTCTTCAAACCGTAGACAGTGGTGCTCATGGCCATCTGTGATGCTGGAAAACAGAGGGCCAGAATCTCACAACAGGCGCTCGGACACGACCCGGAACGGTACCCTTGGCAGCCGGAAGGCCAGCCCCTCGTGCAGCGCCACGCCCATCGCCTGCAGGCGCGGGCACTGCGGTTCGCCTTCCAGCTGCAGCGGTTGCAGCTGTGCGATGTCCACCGGCAGAGCGATGCGGGTGCTGGCCCAGCGCTGGTCGCAGGTACGGGCGATGGCCTCGTCCTGGCAGGTCAGGAAACGCAGCAGGGCCTGATGGCTGCCGAAGGCCGCCGCCCACCCGGCATCGTCCCAGCCCGCAGCGGCCTCCCACTGCAGGTGCAGCGCCGGGGCACTGCCCTGCCCGCCCTCGATCCGAGTGTGGCCACTGCCTTCGGCATCCAGCGCATGCGTGAAGCGCACCGACAGGTGCGGCTGCATGGCATCGCTGAAAGCGCGCGCGCCGGCGACGAAGGCCAGCTGGTCCATCACGTTGCGATCGAACAGCACCACCGGCGCCCCGTCCGGAGCGTCGTCACGACGCAGGTACCAGCGCCAGTTGCTCTGCCTGGGAGACGGCATCAGCGAGCGCAGCGGCCCGGCCAGCGCGGGCCCGAAGTGCCCGTGCCGGTAGCTGAGGATGGTGTAGGGCGTGCGTCCGGCATGGACCACGTAGTGATGGCCTGGTGGTGGCATCGGCGCGTGGCGCACGTCGACCCACCAGCTCACGTAGACCACGTCGCGTACATCGCTGACCAGCGCCGGCATCGGCCAGCGCCGCGACAGCGCGCGGCGCAGCCGGGTCCATCGCGGGGCGTGCAGCAGGCGCGGCAGCATCCGCCCGAACAGGGTGTCGGACGGATGCTGGTAGATCGCGGACTGCGCCAGATCCTCCGGCGCCGTCATCCTCAGTCGGCCAGGCCGCGCAGCAGGTCGTTGACGCTGGTCTTGCTGCGGGTCTTGGCATCAACCTGCTTGACGATCACCGCGCAGTACAGCGAATGGGTACCGTCCTTGCTCGGCAGCGAGCCGGACACCACCACGCTGTACGGCGGGATGTAGCCGTAGGTGATCTCGCCGGTGGCACGGTTGTAGATGCGGGTGCTCTGGCTGAGGAACACGCCCATGCCGATCACGCTGTGGTGGCCGACCACCACGCCTTCCACCACTTCCGAACGCGCACCGATGAAGCAGTGGTCCTCGATGATGGTCGGGCTGGCCTGCAGCGGCTCCAGCACGCCGCCGATACCGGCGCCGCCGGACAGGTGGCAGTGCTGGCCGATCTGCGCGCAGGAACCGACGGTGGCCCAGGTGTCGACCATGGTGCCTTCGCCGACATAGGCGCCGATGTTGGTGAAGCTCGGCATCAGCACCACGTCCTTGCCGAAGTAGGTACCGCGGCGGGCGATCGCGCCCGGCACCACGCGCACGCCGCCACGGCGGAACTTCGCTTCGTCATAGCCGGCGAAGCGCGATTCGACCTTGTCCCAGAACGGCGCCGGGCGCGCATCGACCACCGCCATGTCGTTGACGCGGAAGTACAGCAGCACCGCCTTCTTCAACCACTCGTTGACCTTCCAGCCGCCCTGGCCATCCGGCTCGGCGACACGGAATTCACCGGTTTCCAGGCCGTCGATCACGCGGTTGACCAGCGGACGGGTGGAACCTTCCAGCTCGTGCAGGGTCAGCGTCGCACGGCGCTCGAAGGCGCTCTCGATGCCGAACTTCAGCTCTTCCACGCCCGGTGCCGACGGCTTGCGCAGCGACTTGCGGGCGATGGTCTCGGCGCGGACCGCTTCGGCGCTCTTGGCCGGCGCCGGCTTCTTCACAGCACGCTTCACCGCGGCCGTCTTCTTCGCCGGGGCCTTCACCGCAGCGGCCTTCTTCGGCGCAGGGGTCTTCTTCGCGGCCGGTGCGGCTGCAGCAGGTTTCCGGGCCGCTGCGCTCTTGGGGGTCGCGGCGGTCTTCTTGGCGGGCTTGGTGGCCATCAGGCGGGGTCTCCGGCGTTTCGATCAGGGTCCAGGCAGGCCAGCATCGCGTCATGCAGCTGCTGCCGGGCAGGTTCAGTCAGGGGGAGGTCGTGTTCGTCACTGATCACGAAGGTGTCTTCGGCGCGTTCGCCGAACGTGGCAATGCGCGCATCATGCACGCGCAGGCCCTGGTTGCGCAGCACGAACGCCACATCGGCCAGCAGGCCGGGACGGTCGGGGGCGACCAGGGCAAAACGGGTTGCGCCCGGTTCATCGCGGAACTCGATGCGCGGGGCGAAGCGGAAGTGCCGCAGCTGCCGCGGCACGACCCGGCGCGACGGCCGCAGCCGCGACAGGTCACCGCTGAGTGCCTCGCGCAGGGCCGCCTCCAGGTTGGCACTGCTGCCATCGGCAAAGGTGTCGGCCGGGTTCACTTCGAAGGTATCGAAGATGGTGTCGGCCGGACCGTCCAGCACGCGTGCGCGGTGGATGCCGTAGCCCTTGCGGTCCAGGGTCATCACGATCGCGGCAAACAGGCCATCGCGGTCGGGCGAGTGCACGAACACTTCCAGCGCCGGGTCGTCGACGCTGATCCGGCGAACCTTCACCAGCGCCTGGCCCTGCTTCACCGGCACCAGTGCGGCAGCCTGCCAGGCCAGCTGCTCCGGGCGCAGGCGGATGAAGCCCTCATCGGGCATCACCGCGAACTGGCGGTCGATGGTGGCATCGTCGTAGCCCTGCTCGCGCACTAGCGCACGCACGCTGTCACGTGCCTCGGCCACGCGCTCGGCGGCCGGCACCGGGTGCTCCAGCCCCTCGCGCAGCGCCCGCCGGGTGGCGAAGTACAGGTCGGCCAGCAGGCGATCCTTCCAGGCATTCCACAGCTTCGGGCTGGTGCCGGCGATGTCGGCACAGGTCAGCAGGTACAGGTAGTCCAGGCGGTCGCGGCTGCCGACCAGGGTGGCGAAGCGGTGGATCACCACCGGATCGGCGATGTCCTGCTTCTGCGCGGTCACCGACATGCGCAGGTGCTGTTCGACCAGCCATGCCACCAGCTCGGTATCGGTGCCACTGAGCGCATGCGCCTGGCAGAACGCACGCGCGTCCACCGCACCCAGCTCCGAATGATCGCCGCCACGGCCCTTGGCGATGTCATGGAACAGGCCGGCCAGCAGCAACAGCTCCGGCTTGCGCAGGCGCGGCCACACTTCGTGCGCGATCGAGAAGCGCTCGTCGGCGCGGCTGCTGGCGAACTGGCCGATGTTGCGCAGGACCATCAGCGTGTGCTGGTCGACCGTATAGACATGGAACAGGTCGAACTGCATGCGCCCGCTGACCTGGGCAAACGCGGGAATCCACTGGCCAAGCACACCCAGCCGCGCCATGCGCGAAAGCGTATCGACCGGACGCTGGCCGCGCAGCAGGGCCAGGAACTGCTCGCGTGCATCGGTGTCGGCCTGGTCATAGGCCGGCAGCAGCGGCAGCGACTCGGCCAGCGCGCGCGCGGTCAGCGAGTGCAGTCCGCGCACCTGCGGGTTGTTGGCCCAGCTGGAAAACAGTGCGAACACCTGGCCGATGTCGCCGCGCGGCCAGTCGGCCTCGTTGGCGGCCAGGTAGCCACGGCGCAGGGAAAAACCCACGGTCAGCGGTTCCGGCTGGGCCTCGCCATCGAACTGTTCCTCGAAGCGTTGCAGCAGGCGGTCGCTGATCCGTCGCACCACCAGCGCGGCGCGGTAGAAGCCCTGCATCATTTTCTCGACACCGAGATTCTCGGCATCGTCTTCGAAGCCCAGGCGCGCGGCCAGGGTCTTCTGGTAATCGAAACGCAGGCGTTCTTCCGGACGGCGCGCGACCAGGTGCAGGCCGAAGCGCAACCGCGCCAGCACGGCACGTTCGCGCTTCAACGCCGCGGCTTCGTCAGCGCCCAGATGGCCGAGCCCGACCAGGGCCTCCAGGTCGCGCACGCCGAAGGCACGCAACGCCATCCAGCCCAGCGTGTTGAGATCGCGCAGGCCGCCGGGGCCATCCTTCAGGTCCGGCTCCAGGTTGTCGGCGGTATCGCCGAAGCGCTGGTGGCGGTTGCGCAGCTCTTCCAGCTTGGCCAGGAAAAAGCTGCGTGCCGGCCACAGCTCGCGGTCGTCGATGGCCTCGCGCAGCGCGCGGCGCGCGGCATCATCGGCCAGGATCGGACGCGCCTCGATCAGCGCGGTCAGCACGGTCTGGTCAGCTGCCGCCTCGCGGCACTGCGATGCAGAACGCACCGCATGGCTGACCGCCAATCCGCAGTCCCACAGCAGCGCGAACAGGCGCGCCAATGCCGCTTCGTGCGCCAGCTGTGCCGGCGGATCGCCGAACACCAGCAGGTCGATGTCCGAACGCGGGAACAGTTCACCGCGGCCATAGCCGCCGACCGCGAACAGCGACAGGCCGCTGTCGGCCGGCAGGCAGCGCTGCCAGGCCAGGCGGATCAGATGGTCGGCAGCGCGCGCGCGCAGCGCCAGCAGGCGCTCGATGTTGTCGCCCTGGTCGAAGCGGCGGTACAGGCGCGCGTCGGCCTGCTGCAGCGCCTGGCGCGCGGCAGCAGCCCAATCCGGGTCGTTGAGCGACGCGGCCGGCGTGTCCAGCAGCGAACTCGCCGGCAGCATCTTCAGGAGACCTGCGACTCGCCTGGCGACAGGGTCAGCACGTCCACGCCGGTCTCGGTGACCGCGATCATGTGCTCCCACTGCGCCGACAGCTTGCGGTCCTTGGTCACCACGGTCCAGCCATCCGGCAGCACCTTGTTGTAGCGGGTGCCCTCGTTGATCATCGGCTCGATGGTGAAGGTCATGCCCGGCTGCAGCACCAGGCCCTGGCCCGGGCGGCCGTAATGCACCACCTGCGGCTCGTCGTGGTAGACCTTGCCGATGCCGTGGCCGCAGTACTCGCGCACCACGCTGAAACGCTCGCCTTCGGCATAGCTCTGGATGGCATGGCCGATGTCGCCCAGGGTGGCGCCCGGACGCACCGCACGGATGCCGCGCCACATGGCTTCGTAGGTGGTTTCCACCAGGCGGCGGGCCATCACCGACGGGGTACCGACGAAGTACATGCGGCTGGTGTCGCCGTGCCAGCCGTCCTTGATGACGGTGACGTCGATATTGATGATGTCGCCATCCTTGAGCACCTTCCCTTCGCTGGGAATGCCGTGGCAGATGACATTGTTGACCGAGGTGCACACGGTCTTGGGGAAGCCGCGGTAGCCGACGTTGGCCGGAATGGCGCCCTGCACGTTCACGATGTGGTCGTGGCAGATGCGGTCCAGTTCCTCGGTGGTGACACCGGGCTTGACGTGGGGGGTGACGATGTCGAGCACTTCGCTGGCCAGGCGGCCGGCGATGCGCATCATCTCGATTTCCTGCGGGGTTTTCAGATTCACGCTCATGGCACCCATTATCGCCGATCCGGCCGCAATCTGAACGAACGCCACCCAACTGGCGATCCGGGCCATGCACGGTTCCGGCAAGGAAAGTGAAAGCGTGATGGCCTCCACTCTTTCGCCTGCCTATTTATCACGGATTACAGACACTTACGCCTCCTAAGCTGGAACCACTGTCGTCAAAGCGGCGCCGAACGTGCCGTCTTCGCCTTGTTCAACAGACCTTCGGGTCAGGGAGGTTGTCCATGCGATCCCCAGTTCGATCCCCGCTGACATGGGTCGTGGCCGGGCTCCTGCTGTCCAGCCCGGCGCTGGCTGCCGACACCACCACCTTCAACGTCACCCTGGTGGTCACCAAGGCCTGCACCATCACGGCGGCGGCCGCCACCAACGTCGACTTCGGCACCGCCGCCTCGACCACCGCCACGCCCACGCTGGGCCAGGGCACGGTGACCGCGCAGTGCTCGGCACTGACGCCCTACACCATCTCGCTGAATGCGGGCGCCAATGCCAGCACTGCCAATGACGTCACCACGCGGCGGATGAAGAACACCAATGCTGCGGTGACCGCCAACAACTACGTCGGCTACCAGCTCTACCAGGACGCCGCGCATACCCTGGTCTGGGGCGCCACGTCCGGCACCAATACCCAGGCCGGCATCGGCACCGGCCTGGCCGTGCCCTACATCGTCTACGGCCAGATCCTGAACCTGAGCACCAATAACCCGGCCACCGGTAACTACCTGGATACCGTTACCGCCACGATCACCTATTGATGGAGCACGCCCGCATGGCCGGACCCCGCCCGTGGCGCGCCACCGGCGTGGCGCTGCTCGCCCTGTACCTGCAGGCCGCCGCCACCGCCGGCGCCACCAGCCTGCAGGTCGCCCCGACCAGCCTGCAGCTGGAAGCCCGCCAGCGTGCCGGCGAGCTGTGGCTGACCAACAGCGGCACTTCGCCGGTGAAGCTGCAGGTGCGCGTGTTCCGCTGGGTGCAGCAGGACGGCCAGGAGCAGCTGCTGCCCACCGACGAATTGATGGCCACTCCACCGATGCAGGAACTGGCCGCCGGCCAGCAGCAGCTGGTGCGGGTCATGCGTCCGGACAGGGAGCCGCCACCGGCACAGCAGTATTACCGCCTGATCGTCGACGAGGTGCCCGACCTGGCCACCCGCACAGGTGGCATGCAGTTCGTGCTGCGCTATTCGATTCCGGTGTTCGTGCAGCCCTCGGCCGGCACGCTGGCACCGCGGCTGCAGGCCCGCCTGGTGCGGTTGGCGGACGGCCGCAACGGCGTCGAGGTGGCCAATTCGGGCAACGGCTACGCACAGATCGCCGATCTCGCGCTGGGCAGCACCACGCGCCCGCGCATCGTCCATCCCGGGCTGCTGGGCTATGTGCTGCCCGGCCAGGTGATGCGCTGGCCGATCGAACGCACGGCGATCGACCGCGACAACGACCAGATCACGGCCAAGCTCAATGGCGAGTCGGAACAGACGCCACTGTCGCCCCCACCGGCTCGCTGAGGCGTTGATGGGCGCGCTGCTGGCTGCCCTGGCTCCCGCGGCGACCGAGGCCGCCGATGTGTCCGGCATGGCGGCGGCTGATGTCTCCGGCGTATCGGCAGATGCCATCCTGCCGCCCCCGACCCCGCTGACCGCCAGCCAGACGCTGTACCTGGATGTGTCGCTCAACAGCACGCCGCGCGGCCTGCTGCCGTTCACCGAGAACCGCGGCCGGCTGCAGGCCAGCCCCGACGTGCTGCGCCAGCTCGGCTTCAATGCCAGCGGCGACGCACCGGTCTACCTGGACCAGATCAGCGGCGCGGTGGTGCGCTACGACGCACACATGCAGACGTTGGCGCTGGACGTCCCGCTGGACCAGCTGACCCTGCCCACCACCGTGCTCAGCCGCCCGCAGACGCGCGCACCCACCGGCAACGCCTCGCCGGGCGTGCTGCTCAACTACGACGTCTACGGCAGCCGGGTGGACACGCTCGGCAACCTCAGCCTGAGCTCGGAACTGCGGGTGTTCGGCATCGGCAACGGCACCTTCGAGAACACCGCCATCAGCCGCCGCTACCAGCAGCCCGGCGACCGTCGCTGGCGCGGCGAGAGTGTGCGCCTGGACACACGCTGGAGCCTGGATTTCCCGGACAGTGCAACCACGCTGGAGGTCGGTGACTTCTACAGCGGCTTCGTCGACTGGACCCGCCCGGTTCGCCTGGGCGGCCTGCAGATCGGCCGCAACTACGGCCTGCAGCCCTACCGCGTGCTCACGCCCACGCCGAGCTTTCTCGGCCAGGCCGTGGTGCCCTCCACGGTCGAGCTGTATGTCGATGGCCTGCGCCAGTACAGCGGCCAGGTGCCGGTCGGGCCCTTCCAGCTGGCGGCGCAGCCCGGCATCAGCGGCACCGGCAATGCGCAGGTGGTGGTGACCGATGCATTCGGCCGCATGCAGACGCTGGATTTCAGTTTCTACGGCACCCAGCAGCTGCTGGCCAAGGGCCTGTCGGACTGGTCGGTCGGCGTCGGCCAGCTGCGCAGGGATTTCGGCGAACGTTCCTTCGCCTATGACGACCGCACGGTGGCCAGTGCCAGCTGGCGCGGCGGTGTCACCGACACGTTCACCGGCGAAGCGCATGCCGAAGGCGGTGGTGGCCTGGCCCAGGCCGGCATCGGTGGCTGGTGGCTGCTCGGCGCTGCCGGCGTGTTCAATGCCGCCTATGCACGCAGTGATTACCACGGCCTGCAGGGCGGGCAATGGGCGCTGGGCTACAGCTGGAACAACCGTCGCTTCAACGTCAATCTGCGCAGCGTACGCAGCCACGGCGACTACCGCGACCTGGGCGCGCTGCAGGGCAACCTGCCACCGAGCATCAGCGAGCAGGCCACGCTCGGCCTGGACCTGCTGCGGCTGGGCACGCTCAGCGCCAGCTATCTGCGCCTGCGCTACCCCGACGGCGACGACAATCGCTACGCGAGCCTGTTCTGGTCGCGTACCTGGAGCCAGCGCTGGTCGGCCTACCTGTCGGTGAACCAGAACCTGGACCGCAGCGACGACCGCAGCATCTACCTGTCGGTGACCGCCAGCCTGGGCAACAACCGCCAGGCCAGCCTTTCGAGCCAGCGCAACGGCGACAGCCAGAGCTGGGTGGCGGACGTGACCCAGCCGGTGCCGGGCGATGGCAGTGCCGGCGGCGTCGGCTGGCGCGCGCAGCTGCGCCACGGCGAGGACGGCAACGGCGGCCTGGCCGAGGTCGGCATCCTCAACGATGTCGGCCGCTATTCGTTCGGCGCCTCGCGCCAGGGCGGGCTCAACTATGCCTACGCCAGTGCCAGCGGCAGCCTGGTGTGGATGGGCGGGCACGCCTTCGCCACGCGCGAGGTGTCCGACGCGTTCGCGGTGATCAGCACCAATGGCGTCGGCGGCGTCCCGGTGCGGCTGGAGAACCGCCTGATCGGCGTCACCGATGATCGCGGTCTGCTGCTGGTCAGTCCGTTGCTGTCCTGGCAGCGCAACCGGGTCTCGATCGACACCCTGGACCTGCCCGAAGACATGCGCGCCGACCGCATCGAGGACTGGGTGACCCCGCGCCAGCGCGCCGGTACCCGCGTGACCTTCCAGCTGCGCTCGCGGCCCTCACTGAGCCTGACCCTGCTGGCAATGGACGGCCAGCCTCTGGAGGTGGGCAGCGAGGTGCAGCTGCCTGACGGTCGCCAGGCCACGGTCGGCTACGACGGCCTGCTCTATCTGGAAGATGTCGCCGCCGGCAGCGTGCTGTACGTCACCACCAGCCATGGTCCCTGCCGGGTGAAGGTGCCGGACCTGCCCAAGGTGGTGGCGTCCGGCGCCCGGCCGAAGCCGGCACCGCAGCAGTGCATCCCGGAGGTGGCGCCATGAGGGTGCTGCTGCTCGTCCTGCTGCTGTGGGCCGGGCTGCTGGCAGCGGCGCCCGCCAGTGCCACCGCGGTCTGCACGGCAGTCGCCAATCCGACCCTGCCGTTCGGCAACATCAACAGCAATGCACCCGGCCCGAGCACGGCCAACCTCAACATCACGGTGACCTGCACCACCGCTGCGCTGAGCCTGCTGGCCACCACCGGCGTGCGCGTCTGCGTGGGCATCGGCGCAGGCACTGGCGGCGGCAGCAGCGCCACCTTCCGTACGATGGCCACGTCCACCAGCGACACCATGAATTTCCAGCTGTACAACAATGCCAGCTTCGGCCAGGCCACCGGCCTGGTCCCGCGCGGCACGCCGCCGGCGCAGGAGCTGACCATGAGCTACAACGTGCCGCTGCTGACCGGTGGCAGCGGCGCGCAGACCGTGCAGCTGTTCGGGCAGATCCCGGCCAACCAGGTCCTGGCCTCCGGCGCGTACAGCAGCACCTTCAGCGGTGCCAGCGTGGTGCTGACCTGGGCCTGGAATGAAGTCCTGCTCGGCACCGCGACCATTCCCGCCACCTGCAACGGCGGCGCGACGGGCACCAACAGCGCGAGTGCGGCCTTCAGCTTCACCGCCACCGCCAACGTGCTGCCGCAATGCGGCAGCTACGTCACCACCAACATGAACTTCGGCAACGTCACCGGCGGCATCCCGGCCAACATCGACCAGACCGCAACCCTGACCCTGACCTGCCTGAAGAACACCGCCTTCCAGGTCGGTCTCAACAACGGCCAGAACAATCCCACCGCCACCACCACCCGGCGCATGGCCACCACCATTGGCGGCAGCACCTATTACCTCACCTACGAGCTCTACCGGGACGCGGCACGGAGCCAGCGCTGGGGCAACACGTTGACCGTCGATACGGCCAGCAGCACCGGCACCGGCAGCGCGCAGCAGCTGACCATCTATGGCCGGGTACCGCCGGTCACCGGCCAGCCTCCGGCCGGCACCTACAACGACCTGGTGCAGGTGACCATCACTTATTGACCTGCGTGCCGACCAACGGTCGGCACCCACCGGGGGGGCGATCCGCGTGCCGACCAACGGTCGGCACCCACCGGGGGGGGCGATCCGCGTGCAGACCAACGGTCGGCACCCACCGGTGGATGCGGGCATACGGGTGCCGGGCGAGCGCGACGCTACAGTTCCGGCGCATCCCGCCGATACCGCGCAGCGAGTCTTTCAGTACGGTGGATGGCAGGTGGTTCGTGCATTTCTGATCGGGGCGATGCTGGTCGCCAGCCTGCCGGCATGGGCCGAACCCAGCAGCAGCACCCTGCAGATCCGGCTGACCGTGGTCGAATCCTGCAGCGACGATGGCGGTGGCGTCCGCTGCCCGGCGCCGCACCAGCGCAGTGACGCGCCCCAGGTGCCACCCCAGGTCCGCGAGCTCGCACCACCGGCAACGGACGAGAACGCAACCCCCTCCGTGACCCTCATCTATTGATGCGCGCGCTGCTGACCCTGCTGGCACTGCTGCTGGCACTGCCCGCCGCGGCGCTGGAGCTGATGCCGACCACCCTGCAGCTGCCGGCCCAGGGCGGCCGCGCCGAACTGTGGCTGCACAACCCCGGACCCGGCCGCTGGCAGGGCCAGGTGCAGGTGCTGGCCTGGGATCAGCACCTGGACGCCGAACAGCTGCAGCCAAGCGACCGGATCCGGGTCAGCCCGGCGCGCCTGGACCTCGCCCCCGGCAGTACCCAGCGCGTCTGGCTGCTGCCAGCCGAGCCGGCGGCGGCGGTCGGTGAACAGGCCTATCGGATCGTGCTGGCGCCGGCGCTGGCGGGGTTGCCGCGCTATTCCCTGCCACTGTTCCGCGGGCCAGCGGCAACACCGTTGCATGCCCGCCTGCAGGGCCGCGTCGAGACCCAGGCGTCGCAGCCCGCACTGCGACTAAGCAATGCCGGTACCCTGCACGGCCGCCTGCACGATCTGCGCTTCATCACGGCGGACGGCCAGTCAACGCTGCTGACGGCTGGCCTGGCCGGCTACATCCTGGCGGGCCATGAACGCCGCTGGCCCCTGCCTGCCCGCGCCGATGGCTATGCTGGAGGCCGCTTCCAGGCACGCCTGCAGGACGGCAGCGAGGTCGATCTGGCCGCAGCAGATCCTGCAATTGCAGCAAGCGCCCCCGGCGGGCTATAATCGACCGGATTCCTGCCGCCAGCGTGCGCGGGAACCCGTCCACACCGGACGTCACCGGTGAATCCACACCTGCTGCCCCCATCCGTGCCGGGGTGCTCCGCAAGGAGTTCGGCCACGGAGGCAACAGGGAAGCCCAACCCCGGAACCGATCGCGCTTCCACGCGTCCCGCATACCTATCCCCGCGGGCGGAATCGCTGGTTCCATATCAGGAGTATTGCAATGCCCCAGGTCACCATGCGTCAGATGCTGGAAGCCGGCGTCCACTTCGGCCACCAGACCCGCTACTGGAACCCGAAGATGGCTCCGTACATCTTCGGCGCCCGCGGCAAGATCCACATCATCAACCTGGAAAAGACCGTCCCGCTGTTCAACGACGCGATGAACTTCATCTCGTCGGTTGCCCAGAAGCGCGGCACCGTCCTGTTCCTGGGCACCAAGCGCAGCGCCCGCGAAACCATCAAGGAAGAAGCCGAGCGTTGCGGCATGCCGTTCATGAACCAGCGTTGGCTGGGCGGCACCCTGACCAACTTCCGTACCGTCAAGCAGTCGGTTGCCCGCCTGAAGGAACTGGAAGCCGGTGAAACCGACGGCACCTTCGAGAAGCTGGTCAAGCACGAAGTGCTGGGCCTGCGTCGCGAGCGCGACAAGCTGGAAGCCTCGCTGGGCGGCATCAAGGACATGAACCGCCTGCCGGACGCCATCTTCGTGATCGATATCGGCCACGAAGACATCGCGATCAAGGAAGCCAAGAAGCTGGGCATCCCGGTCATCGCCGTGGTCGACACCAACTACAACCCGGAACTGGTTGATTACGCCATCCCGGGCAACGACGACGCCATCCGCGCTGTGCAGCTGTACGCCCGCGCCGCTGCCGACGCCGTGCTGGAAGGCAAGGCCGCTGCGCCGCACGCCGCTTCGGTGCGCGAGGAAGAGTTCGCTGAAGCCGCTGCTGAAGGCGAAGAGAAGCCGGCCCGCCGCGCTCCGGCCAAGAAGGCTGCCAAGAAGGGCGACGACGCCCAGGCCTGATCCAGGCCCCGGGGTGGACGCCCGGCGTCCACCCTCCCTGCACGCTGCCCTTGGCGCGTGACAGGACCGTGTCACACGGGCCGGCCACCATGCCGGCCCAACCCCTTTCTTTCGTGAGGTAATCCCGTGGAAATCACTGCTTCCCTGGTCAAGGAACTGCGCGAGCGCACCGGCGCCGGCATGATGGAATGCAAGAAGGCGCTTACCGAAGCCAACGGCGACATCAACGCTGCTGCTGAAGCCATGCGCAAGTCCGGCGCTGCCAAGGCCGACAAGAAGGCTGACCGCGTGGCCGCCGAAGGCCGTCTGGGCCTGGCCCAGGACGGCGGCAAGGCCGTGCTGGTCGAAGTCAACTCGGAAACCGACTTCGTCGCCAACGATGACAACTTCAAGTCCTTCGTCAACGCCGTCGCCGCCGCTGCCCTGGCATCGGGCGCCACCGACGTCGAAGCCGTGAAGGCTGCCAAGCTGGCCGACGGCCGCACCGTTGAAGAAGCCCGCGCCACCGCCGTGCAGACCCTGGGTGAGAACATCCAGATCCGTCGCATGGTGAAGGTGGATGGCAACAACACCATCGGCGCCTACGTCCACACCAACGGCAAGGTCGGCGTTCTGGTCGACCTGGTCGGCGGCGACGTCGAGCTGGCCCGTGGCCTGGCCATGCACGTGGCCGCGCTGAAGCCGCCGCACAACAAGGCTGCGGACGTCCCGGCCGAGTTCGTCGAGAAGGAAAAGGAAATCGAGCTGGCCAAGATGTCCGAGAAGGACAAGGCCAAGCCGGCCGACATCCTGGAAAAGATCATCAGCGGCAAGATCAACAAGATCGTCAGCGACGTGACCCTGTACGGCCAGACCTACGTGCTGGGCGACACCACCGTCGAGCAGGTGGTCAAGGCCGCTGGCGCCGACGTGGCAGGCTTCAAGCTGCTGATCGTCGGCGAAGGCATCGAGAAGGTGGTGGAAGACTACGCCGCCGAAGTTGCCAAGGCGATGCAGGTCTGATTCCAGCCTTCCGGCTATGAAGCGACCAGAAGGAGCCGCGGGAAACCGCGGCTCTTTTTTTATGCCGGTGAACCTGTGCGTGCCCACCGTTGGTGCGCACAGCCTCCGTTGGTGCGCACAACCGGCACCTTTGCGTTGCGCGCGAATCAAGCCGATACTCGGCGCAGGGAATCCACAGTCACATAGCAGGAACGAAAATCGCGGACTGTGATGCATTCCTAGGTATTCTTGTCCTAATGGAATTGAACGACCCGACATGCCTCCCGAGCTGACAGCTGCCCTGGCGCTCTGCCGCAACCTGCCTTCGCCACCCGGTATTGCCCTGCGCATCATCGAACTGGCCCAGGACCCGGAAGCGGACATCGCCACCGCCGCCGACATCATCGCCATCGACATGGCGCTGAGCGCTCGCATGCTGCGCATCGCCAATTCGCCGCTGTATGCCAGCCGCCGCCGCATCGAGAACCTCGGCCAGGCGCTGACCATGCTGGGCCTGAACGCCACGATCAGCCTCGCCCTGGGCTTCACCGTCACCCAGGGCCTGACCGGCGGCACCGGCGCCGACCATGACCTGCGCCAGCGCGCGTGGAAGCGCAGCATCCTCAGCGCCTTGGCCGCCAGCCAGCTGGGCCAGGCGCGCGGCCTGCGCCGGCTGGAGGAACTGATGCTGGCCGGCCTGTTGCAGGACCTGGGCGTGCTGTGCCTGGCCCAGGCCGAATCGGAGCGCTACCTGCCGCTGCTGCGCGAGGCACGCGACAACATCGACCTGGTCGCCCGCGAGCGCGACGAACTCGGCTGCAGCCATGCCGAGGTCGGCGCCTGGGTGGCCGAGCAATGGGGCCTGCCCCGCTACCTGGTCGAGAGCATCAGCCACAGCGAGGACGAGGACGCCGCCGAATCGCCGTTCCAGGCCTGCGTGCAGCTGTCCGGCGCGGTGGCCGACATCTGGCTGGATAGCGACGCCGATACCGCGCGTGAGCGCGCCCTGCAGCAGGTGCACGACCGCCTGGAACTGGACAGCGCGCGCTTCGACCAGGTCCTGGCCCGCATCAGCGAGGCCCTGCCCGATATCGCCAGCCTGTTCGATGCCGGCCTCAATTCACCGTCCCGGGTGCGCGAACTGATCGATCACGCGCAGGAGCTGGCCACGCTGCGCAACCTGCGCGAACTTCAGGATGCCGACCAGGCACGCCGCCGCGCCGACGAGTTCGAGGCGCGCGCCAAGCGCCTCGCCGACCAGGCACATCGTGACGCGCTGACCGGCGTGCTCAACCGCCGCCAGCTGGAAGCGGTGCTGGAGCAGGAATTCCTGCGCGCCGGCCGCCAGGGCTGGCCGTTGTCGGTGGCCTTCATCGACCTGGACGACTTCAAGAAGATCAACGACGCCCACGGCCACCTGACCGGCGACGAGGTGCTGCGCGCCTTCGCCGGCAAGCTGCAGGGCCAGCTGCGCAACAGCGACACCGTCGCCCGCTTCGGCGGCGAGGAATTCGTCGCGCTGCTGCCCAATACCAGCGAAAGCGTGGCCCTGGACGTGATCCGCCGGGTGCTGGCCAACATCGTCGCCACGCCGATGGCCGAGCTGGAGGGCGGGCCGCTGTTCGTCACCTTCTCCGCCGGCGTGGCCACCCAGGGTGGCTACGAGCGCTTCGCCGACGTGCAGGACCTGCTGCGCGCGGCCGACGATGTGCTGTACCGCTCCAAGAACCTGGGCCGCAACCGGGTGATCGCCCGCTCACCGGGCGCCCTCGGCCACGACGAGCTGTCGGCCACCGCCGGCGCCGAGCTGGGCTGAACGGGAAGCCCCGCTTGACCGGGGCGAATCACCGGATTCTGCGCCGCAGTGCACAAAACACTTTGGCACGACGCCGCATGCGCGTAGAATCGCCCGCGATTTCCACGCACCCGAGGTCCCCATGTCCAAGCTCGCCTATCGCCGCATCCTTCTGAAACTGTCCGGGGAGGCGCTGATGGGAGATGAGGACTACGGCATCGACCCGAAGATCATCAATCGCCTGGCCCGTGAGGTCATCGAAGCCCAGCAGGCCGGTGCCGAAGTGGCGCTGGTGATCGGCGGCGGCAACATCTTCCGCGGCGCCGGCCTGGCCGCTGGCGGCATGGACCGGGTCACCGGCGACCAGATGGGCATGCTGGCCACGGTCATCAACGCCCTGGCCATGCAGGACGCCCTCGAGAAGCTGGGCGCCAAGGCCCGCGTGATGAGCGCGATCAAGATCAACGACGTGTGCGAGGACTACATCCGCCGCCGCGCCATCCGCCACCTGGAAAAGGGCCGCCTGGTGATCTTTGCCGCCGGCGTCGGCAGCCCGTTCTTCACCACCGATTCCGGCGCCGCCCTGCGCGCGATCGAGATCGGCGCCGACCTGCTGCTGAAGGCCACCAAGGTCGATGGCGTGTACGACAAGGACCCGAACAAGCACAGCGATGCGGTCCGCTTCGACAGCCTGAGCTACGACGAAGTGATCCGCCGTGGCCTGGAAGTGATGGACACCGCGGCCTTCGCACTGGCCCGCGACAGCGACCTGCCGATGCGCGTGTTCGACATGGGCCAGCCGGGCGAGCTGCTGAAGATCCTCAACGGCGCGAACATCGGCACCCTGGTCCAGGGCCGCGACCCGGCCTGAGCCTGAGCGCAAAGCGATGACCGGGCCGATTCAGGCCCGGCAACGTCCCGTATTCGCCTATAATCGCCCGATTCCAGATACATCCAGGACCGGGCGATGCTCAACGACATCAAGAACAACGCGCAGACGCGCATGGCCAAGAGCATCGACGCTCTGAAGCACACCCTCACCTCCATCCGGACCGGGCGTGCCACGCCGGCCCTGCTGGACCGCGTGACGGTCAGTGCCTATGGCAACGCCAGCACCCCGCTGAACCAGGTTGCCTCGATCTCCAACGCCGACGCGCACTCGCTGCTGGTCACGCCGTTCGACAAGAGCATGATCAAGGAGATCGAAAAGGGTCTCTACAACGCCGAGTTCACTCCGAACACCCTGGGCACCGCGATCCGCATCAACATGCCGCCGCCGACCGAAGAACGCCGCAAGGAGCTGGCCAAGCAGGTGCAGAAGGAAGGTGAAGGCGCCAAGATCGCGATCCGCAACATCCGTCAGGACGCGAACAAGGAAATCGCCAAGCTGGTCAAGGACAAGGCGATCAGCGAAGACGAGAAGAAGCGCGGCGAAGACGACATCCAGAAGCTGACCGACGCCAACATCAAGGACGTCGACAAGGTCGTCGCCGACAAGGAAAAAGAACTGCTGTCGGTCTGAAGTCGATGCCTTCAGCCCCGCCTCCGTTGCCGGCCGCCCTGCCCCGCCACATTGCCATCATCATGGATGGCAATGGGCGCTGGGCACAGCAGCGCCGTCGCCCCCGCGTGATCGGCCACCGTGCCGGCGCCCGCGCGGTCAACCGCACCATCGAGCGCTGCCTTGAACTGGGCATTCCGGCGCTGACCCTGTTCGCCTTCTCCAGCGAGAACTGGGGCCGGCCGCAGGAGGAAGTGGATGCGTTGATGAAGCTGTTCCTCGGCGCGCTCGACCGCGAAGTGGACGAGCTGCACCGGCGTGGCGTGCGCGTACGCTTCATCGGCGAACGCGAGCGCTTCGGTGCCGGGCTGGTCAGCCGCATGCAGCTGGCCGAGCAGCGCACCGCCGACAACACCACCCTGACCCTGTCGATCGCCGCCAGCTATGGTGGCCGCCAGGACATCGCCCGCGCTGCGCGCGCCCTGGCCGTCGAAGTGGCGGCCGGTCGCCTGTTGCCCGAGCAGATCGACGAATCGCTGCTGGGCAGCCAGGTCGCCCTGGCCGACCTGCCGCCGCCGGACCTGTTCATCCGCACCGGCGGCGACACCCGCATCAGCAATTTCCTGCTGTGGCAGCTGGCCTACACCGAGCTGTGGTTCACCGAGGCCCTGTGGCCGGACTTCGATGCCGGGCAGCTGCAGCAGGCGCTGGACGCCTATGCCGGCCGCGAGCGTCGTTTCGGCCTGACCAGCGCCCAGATCGCCGCACTGGCCACCGAGACTTCCAGCCCATGACCAAGACCCGAGTCCTTGCCGCGCTGATCATGGCGCCGGTTGCCATTGCGGCGATCCTGCTGCTGCCCACGCAATGGCTGGCCGCCGCCGCCGCCGCGGTGCTGCTGATCGGCCTGTGGGAGTGGCTGAAGCTGGCCGGTATCGAAGACACCCTGGCGCGCACCGTGCTGCTGGTGCTGAACCTGCTGCTGATGGTGCTGCTGGTCTGGGCCGATGGCAGCACGCTGGTGCTGTTCCAGATAACCACCCTGGCCGGCGTTGCCTGGTGGCTGGCCGCGCTGGTCTGGCTGCGCTTCTTCAATTTCGGCGCACAGCCGTCGGCGCCCTCGCGCATCCTGAAGATGCTGGCCGGCACCCTGGCCATCGTGCCGGCCTGGGCCGCGCTGGTGCTGATCCATGCCGGTGGCGATCCGCCGGGCAAGCAGGGCCACCTGTGGCTGCTGGCTGCATTGGCGCTGGTGTGGGCGGCCGACTCGGGCGCCTATTTCGCCGGCCGCCATTTCGGCAAGCACAAGCTGGCCCCGCGGATCAGCCCCAACAAGACCTGGGAAGGCCTGTTCGGCGGCCTGCTGGCCGGTGTCGCCGTGGCCGTCGGCCTGGGCTGGCTGGCGGGCATCGATACCGCACACCTGCCGGGCCTGCTGATCACCTCGGTGGTGGCCGTGTTCGCCTCGGTGCTGGGTGACCTGTTCGAGAGCCTGATCAAGCGCCACGCCGGCGCCAAGGATTCGGGCCACCTGATCCCGGGCCATGGCGGCGTGCTCGACCGTGTCGACGGCGTCCTGGCCGCCGTACCGGTGTTCGCGCTGGGCAAGGAAATCTTCGGGTTCTGACCATGAATGCTGCTGCAGACCTGCGCCGGGTCGCCGTATTCGGCGCCACCGGCTCGATCGGTGCCTCCACGCTGGACGTGATCGCCCGCCACCCGCAGCGCTACCAGGCCACCGTGCTCGCCGCCGGCCGCCAGGTGCAGGCGCTGCTGGCGCTGTGCCGCCAGCACAAGCCGGCGCACGCGGTGATCGCCGACGAATCGCTGTTCGCCGAACTGCGCGACGGCCTGCGCGACGCCGGACTGGCCACCGAGGCCCATGCCGGCCAGGCCGCGCTGGACCAGCTGGCCGCCAGCGACGCCTGCGATACCGTGGTCGCGGCCATCGTCGGCGCTGCCGGCCTGTCCTCGACCCTCGCCGCGGCCGCCGCCGGCAAGCGCATCCTGCTGGCCAACAAGGAATCGCTGGTGCTGGCCGGCGAGCTGCTGACCCGCACCGCCGAACGTGCCGGCGCCGAAATCATCCCGATCGACAGCGAACACAGCGCGATCTTCCAGTGCCTGCGCTCGCGCGACGCCAGCGTCGACGGCGCCGGCGTGCGCCGGATCCTGCTGACCGCCTCCGGCGGCCCGTTCCGTGGCCGCAGCCGCGCCGAACTGGCCCAGGTCACCCCGGCGCAGGCCGTTGCCCACCCGAAGTGGTCGATGGGACCGAAGATCTCGGTCGATTCGGCGACGTTGATGAACAAGGGCCTGGAAGTCATCGAGGCCCACCACCTGTTCGGCGTGCCCGGTGAACGCATCGAGGTGCTGGTGCACCCGCAGAGCCTGGTCCATTCGCTGGTCGAGTTCGTCGACGGCTCGACCCTGGCGCAGATGGGCTTGCCGGACATGCGCACCACCCTCGCCGTCGGCCTGGGCTGGCCGCAGCGCATCGACTCGGGCGTGGCCGGGCTGGACCTGCTGGCCCAGGGCCGGCTGGATTTCGAGGCCCCGGACACCGACGCCTTCCCCTGCCTGGCCCTGGCCTGGCAGGCGATGCAGGACGGCGGCACCGCACCGGCGGTGCTGAACGCCGCCAACGAAGAGGCGGTTTCAGCGTTTCTTCAGGGCCGGATCGGTTTCCTGACGATCCCGGAGCTGGTTGCTAACGCTCTTTCAACACTGCCGACGCAAGCAGCCGATACACTGGAGGTCCTGTTGTCCGCCGACCAGCGGGCACGCCAGCTCACCCTGAACGCCATCGACGCCGCCTGAACGACCGCCTCGCCCAGCATGACGCCGCCGCCCCTGCCCGCCACTGTGAGCCTGCATGACTGACTTCATCGGATCGGTCTGGTGGATGATTGTCAGCCTCGGGCTGCTGGTCACGTTCCACGAGTTCGGGCATTACTGGGTCGGACGCCTGTGCGGGGTCAAGATCCTGCGCTTCTCGGTCGGCTTCGGCCGGCCGCTGTGGTCGCGCCGCGACAGGCACGGTACCGAATTCGCCATCGCCGCCATCCCGCTGGGTGGCTACGTGAAGTTCCTCGACGAACGCGAGGTCGAAGTCCACCCGCACGAGCGCGGCCAGGCCTTCAACCACAAGACCGTCTGGCAGCGCATCGCCATCGTCGCCGCCGGCCCGATCGCCAACCTGCTGCTGTGCATCCTGCTGTTGTGGGCGATGTTCGTGATCGGCAAGCAGGACTACTCGCCCACCATCGGCCGCGTCAGCGGCATCGCCGCCAGTGCCGGCCTGGCCAGCGGCGACCGCGTGCTGCGCGTGGACGAGCGCCAGGTGGTCACTCTCGGCGAGGCCAGCATGGCGCTGACCGCCGCCGCGATGGACCGCCGTGACGTGAAGCTGGAAGTGCTGGATGCGGCCGACCAGGTGCGCATGCGCACCCTGCCGCTGTCGCAGCTGCCGGCCGGTTTCGATGAACGGCGGGTGCCGATCCTGGCCGGCCTGTACTGGCAGTCGTGGCTGCAGCCGGCGCGGGTCGATTCGCTCACCGCAGACTCCGTGGTGGCCGGGCAACTGCAGCCAGGCGACCTGATCGTGGCCATCGATGGCCAGCGCATCGACAGCGTCGACCAGGTGATCGGCGAGATCCAGGCCCTGGGCCGCGCCGGCGGACCGGGGATGATCGAGGTCCTGCGTGGCGGCGAGCGCCTGGCGCTGGAAGTCACCCCGCGCCAGGGCAAGGACGGCAAGGGCAACCCGGTCTGGCAGATCGGCGTCGGCTTCCCCACCACCTACAGCCCCGCCTACGACACCCTGCTGCGCTACGGGCCGCTGGACGCGGTGACCGTCGCGGTGCGCGAAACCGGCCGCCTGGCGGCCGACTCGCTGGGCATGATGGGCCGCATCGTCACCGGCAAGGCCTCGCTGCAGAACGTTTCCGGGCCGGTCACCATCGCCCGCGTGGCCAATGTCTCGGCCAAGCGCGGCCTCGACTGGTTCCTGCAGTTCCTTGCCCTGCTGTCCCTCAGCCTGTGCATCATCAACCTGCTGCCGATCCCGATCTTGGACGGCGGCCACCTGCTGTATTACCTTATCGAGTTGGTCAAGGGCAGCCCGCTGAGCGAGCGTGCCATCGCCGCCGGCCAATACATCGGCCTGGCGTTGCTGGCCGGGCTGATGGGGTTGGCGTTCTACAACGACATCCTCGGCCTGGTCCCGCGATGAACTTTTCCACGTTGTTGCCGTCTACAGCGTCGGCATCCCGCACCAATGAAATCGACCTTCCTACCGGACGTGACATGACGCGACTCCCCAATCGCCGCCTGCTGGCCCTCGCCCTCGCCGCCGTCACCGGCGCTCCCGCCCTGGCCCAGGCAGCCGAGCCCTTCACTGTCAGCGACATCCGCGTCGATGGCCTGCAGCGCATCAGCTCGGGCACGGTGTTCACCTACCTGCCGGTGGAACGTGGCGAGACGGTCACCGACAACAAGGTCGGCGAGACGATCCGCGCCCTGTACAAGACCGGCTTCTTCGAAGACGTGCAGCTGGACCGCCAGGGCACGATCCTGGTGGTGACCGTCAAGGAACGCCCGGCGATCAACAAGCTGACCGTGACCGGCAACAAGGACATCAAGTCCGACCAGCTGCTCAAGGGCCTGTCCGACATCGGCCTGACCGAGGGCGGCACCTTCGATCGCCTGAGCCTGGACCGCGTGACCCAGGAACTGCGCCGCCAGTACAACGACCGCGGCAAGTACAACGTCGACATCACCCCGACGGTGAGCCCGCTGGACCGCAACCGCGTGGACATCGCCATCGCCATCAAGGAAGGCAAGGCGGCCAAGATCCGCCACGTCAACCTGGTCGGCACCGAGAAGTACGAGAGCAAGGACATCCTGGAGACCTGGGAGTCCAAGGAGCACAACTGGGCCTCGTGGTACCGCCGTGACGACCAGTACTCCAAGGAAAAGCTGTCCGGCGACCTGGAAAAGCTCAACTCCTGGTACCTGGACCGCGGCTACGTCGATTTCAGCATCGATTCCACCCAGGTCTCGATCAGCCCCGACAAGCGCGACATGTTCCTGACCGCGGGCGTGACCGAGGGTGCGCAGTACAAGATCTCCGAGATCAAGGTCAGCGGCGACACCATCCTCCCGCAGGAGGACGTCGAGCGCATGGTGATCCAGAAGTCCGGCGACACGTTCTCGCGCGCCCTGCTGGAATTCAGCTCGGACACCATCACCAATTCGCTGTCCAACATCGGCTACGCGTTCGCCAAGGTGAACCCGATTCCGACCACCAACCGCGCCGAGCAGACCGTCGCCATCAACATGCAGGTCGTGCCCGGCCCGCGCGTGTCGGTGCGCCGCATCCTGTTCCGCGGCAATACCCGTACCTCCGACGAAGTGATGCGTCGCGAGCTGCGCCAGTTCGAGAACAGCTGGTACTCGCAGGCCGCGATCGACCGCTCCAAGATCCGCCTGCAGCGCCTGGGCTACTTCGAATCGGTGGAAGTGGAGACCCCGGCCGTCAGCGGCAGCAACGACCAGGTCGACGTCGTCTACAACGTCAAGGAAACCACCTCGGGCAGCTTCGTGTTCGGCCTGGGCTATTCGCAGTCCTACGGCATGACCACCTCGGTGCAGCTGTCGCAGAACAACTTCCTCGGCGGCGGCAACCGCGTGTCGGTCGAAGCCTCGCGCAGCAGCTACCTGCAGCGCTACGGCTTCAGCTACACCAACCCGTACTTCACCGATGACGGCGTGTCGCTGGGCTACAACCTGTCCTGGCGCGAGTTGGACTACTCCGACTTCAACACCGCGCAGTACAACAGCACCAATGGTTCGGCGCAGGTGGTGTTCGGCGTGCCGCTGACCGAGACCGATACCGTCTCGCTGATGTTCGGCATCGACAGCAACCAGATCACCACCTACCAGGGCTCGACCCCGCAGTCGATCATCGACTACATCAACGCAGTCGGTAAGCGCACGTTCCACGCCTGGCGCACCGAGCTGGGCTGGGCACGCGACTCGCGCAACGACTACTTCATGCCGACCCGCGGTACCTACCAGCGCATCGGCCTGGAAACCACGCTGCCGGGTTCGACCATCGAGTACTACAAGCTGAACTACCAGATCAGCAAGTACTGGCCGATCATGCCGTCGCTGGTGATCAACACCCGTGCGGAAATCGGCTACGGCGATGCCTACGGCAACGACTACACCCGTACGCTGACCAATCCGGATGGCACCACCCGCACCGTTACCGCCAGCGGCCTGCCGTTCTTCGAGAACTTCTACGCCGGTGGTACCAACTCGGTGCGCGGCTTCGAGGACAACACCCTCGGCCCGCGCGAAGTCACCACCGGTTACCCGGAAGGCCAGCCGCTGGGTGGTTCGCTGAAGACCGTCGGTTCGGTCGAAGCCTACTTCCCGCGCCTGTTCGACAGCCCGTCGGCACGCGTGTCGGCCTTCGTCGACTTCGGCAACGTCTACAACGGCACCAAGAACTTCAAGGCCAACGAGCTGCGCGTGTCCACCGGTGTGGCCCTGCTGTGGCGCGCCCCGGTTGGCCCGATCTCGATCAGCTACGCCTTCCCGCTGAAGAAGGAAGACGATGACAAGATCGAACGCCTGCAGTTCACGTTCGGTGGGCAGTTCTGACGAACCGCCCTGCGGTTCATCAGAACTGCACGCGCATCCCTCCTATCCCCCGCGCCGCTGGCGCGCCCCCCTTAACAGAAGGGGGGCTCTCCACCAGACGGGGTGCGAAGCGCCGGGCATTGCCCGGCGTTTTCATTTGGTCCGTATGCCGGAAGCGCCCGCTCTGCTTTTGATCTTTTCTGTTTTTCCGTGGCTGGCACTCGCGCCACGCCGCCGGAGGTCGGACGGGGCGGGGCTGCGGGGGTGTGAGCCGCATGGATGCGGCGACCAAGGCTACATGGACGTACTTGCGCCGTCCCCCGCAGCCCCGCCCCGTCCGACCCAGCCCATGGGACTGGCTCTGCCGGCCGCGAGGGGCCCTGCCGTTGGCTGCATGACCGCCCCGCATGACCGCAATGGCGTCACACGTTAAACTCCCGCCGTGAATACTCCCACCTACACCGCCCAGCAACTCGCCGAGCAGTTCGGCCTGCAGGTCCATGGCGACCCCGCCACCGCCATCCATGGCGTGGCTACCCTCGCCCATGCCGGCCCTGGCCAGCTGACCTTCCTCGCCAACCCGCGTTACCGCGTCCAGCTGGCCGACAGCCACGCCTCGCTGGTGGTCCTGCGCGCCGACGACGTCGAGGCCGCCCCGGGCGCCGCGCTCGTGGCCAAGGACCCATACACCGCCTTCGCCAAGATCGCCGCGCTGTTCGACATCGCGCCGACCCGCCCGCCGGGCATCCACCCCAGTGCGGTGATCGATCCCGACGCCCAGGTGGCCGCCAGCGCCCATATCGGTCCGTTCGTCTCCATCGGCGCACGCAGCGTGGTCGGCGAGAACTGCATCATCGGCACCGGCAGCGTCATCGGCGAAGACTGCAGCCTGGACAATGGCTGCGAACTGATCGCCCGCGTGACCCTGGTTACCCGGGTCAAGCTCGGCAAGCGCGTGCGCGTGCACCCCGGTGCTGTGCTCGGCGCCGATGGCTTCGGCCTTGCGATGGACGCCGGCAAGTGGATCAAGGTGCCGCAGCTCGGCGGCGTCCGCATCGGCGACGATTGCGAGATCGGCGCCAATACCTGCGTCGACCGCGGCGCGCTGGAAGACACCGTGCTGGACGAGGACGTGCGCCTGGATAATCTGGTACAGATCGCGCACAACGTGCAGATCGGCGCGCACTCGGCCATTGCCGGCTGCACCGGTATCGCCGGCAGCGCCAAGATCGGCCGCTACTGCCTGCTCGGCGGCCACGTTGGCGTGGTCGGCCACCTCGAAATCTGCGACAAGGTCGTGATCACCGGCAAGTCGGTGGTCCGCAATTCCATCCATGAGCCGGGCGAGTATTCGTCCGGCACCCCGTTGACCGACAACCGCACGTGGCGCAAGAACGCCGCGCGCTTCAAGCAGCTGGACGCATTGGCTCGCCGTGTCCTGGCTGCTGGCAAGGAGAAAGAATGAACGATTCGCTGCAGCTTCCGATCGACGTCTGCCAGATCCAGGAACTGCTTCCGCACCGCTACCCGTTCCTGCTGGTGGACCGGGTGCTTGAACTCGACGTCGAGGCCAAGCGCATCCTGGCGCAGAAGAACGTCAGCATCAACGAGCCGTTCTTCCAGGGCCACTTCCCGGGCCGCCCGATCATGCCCGGCGTGCTGATCATCGAAGCGCTGGCGCAGGCCGGCGGCGTCATGACCCAGCTCACGCTCGGCCGCGATGCGCAGTCCAAGCTGTTCTACATGGTCAAGGTGGAAAACGCCCGCTTCAACAAGCAGGTTGTGCCCGGCGACGTGCTGATGCTGGATGTGCAGATGAAGCGCCTGATCCGCAACATGGGCTGGTACTACGGCGAAGCCAAGGTCAACGGCGAAGTCGTCGCGTCGGCCGAGGTCATGTGCGCCGGCGCCAAGGGCTGATCCACTGGAGGCAGCAATGACTGACAACGCACCGCGGATCCACCCCACCGCCGTCATCGATCCGGCCGCGCGCCTGGCCGACGATGTGCAGGTGGGCGCCTTCACCCTGATCGGCCCCGACGTTGAAATCGGCGCCGGCACGGTGGTGGGCCCCCATTGCAGCATCCACGGCCCGACCCGGATTGGCCGCGACAACCGCTTCGTCGGCCATGCCGCGATCGGTGGCGAGCCGCAGGACAAGAAGTTCGCCGGTGAGCGCACCGAACTGGTGATCGGCGACCGCAACGTGTTCCGCGAGTTCGTCACGCTCAACCGTGGCACCGGCGGCGGCGGCGGCATCACCACCATCGGCAACGACAACTGGATGCTGGCCTACACGCACGTGGCGCACGACTGCCATGTCGGCAACTTCTGCGTGTTCTCCAACAACACCACCCTGGCCGGCCACGTGACCGTGGGCGACTACGTGATCATCAGCGGCTTCGCCGGTGCCCACCAGTTCTGCCGCATCGGTGCGCATGCCTTCCTCGGCATGGGCGCGCTGACCAATGGCGATGTACCGCCGTTCACTATGGTCGGTACCGATTCGCTGGGCCGCCCGCGCGGCATCAACAGCGAAGGCCTGAAGCGCCGCGGCTTCGACGCCGACCGCATCTCGGCCATCAAGCGTGCCTACCGCACGCTGTACGTGGCAGGCCTGCCGCTGGCCGAAGCCAAGGTGCAGCTGACCGAACAGGCGCGTGACAGCGATGACGTGAAGGCCATGCTGGACTTCATCGAGCACGCCGAGAGGCCCTTGCTGCGATGAGCAGCACGACCGGCCAGGCGCCGGCCGGCGCCGCGGTGATTCCGCTGGCCTCGATGGCCGGCAGCGTGCCTGCACAGCGGGTGCTCAGCGAGCGCCCGTTGCGGATCGCACTGGTTGCCGGTGAAGCGTCCGGCGACCTGCTCGGTGCGGGCCTGGTGCGTGAGCTGAAGGCGCGCTTCCCGAATGCCGAGTTCGCCGGCATTGGCGGCGATGCCATGCGCAGCGCCGGCTGCCAGACCTGGCACGATGCCAGCGAGCTGGCGGTGATGGGCCTGACCGAAGTGCTGCGCCACCTGCCGCGGCTGCTGAAGCTGCGCTCGGCGTTCCGCCAGCGCGCCCTGGAATGGCAGCCGGACGTGTTCATCGGTATCGACGCACCCGACTTCAACCTGGGCATCGAGCGCTGGCTGAAGCAGCGCGGCGTGCGCACCGTGCATTACGTCAGTCCCTCGGTCTGGGCCTGGCGCGAGAAGCGCGCCGAGAAGATCGGCAGCAGCGCGGACCTGGTGCTGTGCCTGTTCCCGATGGAACCGCCGATCTATGCCAAGCACGGCATCGACGCGCGCTTCGTCGGCCACCCGATGGCCGATGACATTCCGCTGCAGGGTAACCGCGAGGAAGCACGCGCCGCGCTCGGCCTTCCGACCTCGGCCAAGGTGCTGGCGGTGTTGCCGGGCAGCCGCCTGGGCGAGATCTCGCGCCTGGGCGAACCCTTCTTCGAAGCCGCCTGGCAGGTTTCCGAACGCATTCCGGGCCTGCATGTGGTGGTGCCGGCCGCCAACCCGGCCTGCCGGCAGCTGATCGAAGAACAGCTGTCGCGCTCGGCGTTGCCGGTGGCCTATTCGCACGTGCTGGATGGCCAGGCGCGCAACGCGATGATCGCCGCCGACGTGGTGGTGCTGGCCTCCGGCACCGCGACCCTGGAAGCGATGCTGGTGAAGCGGCCGATGGTGGTCGGTTACCGCGTCAATGAACTGACCTACCGGCTGGTCAAGGCGCTGGGCCTGATCAAGGTCGACCGCTTCGCCCTGCCCAACATCCTGGCCGGCCAGGACCTGGCGCCGGAGCTGATGCAGCACGACTGCACGCCGGACAGGCTGACCGCGGCCATCCAGCAGTGGTTCGACCACCCGCAACGGGTGATCGACCTGCAGGACACGTACGTGCGCCTGCACGAGCGCCTGCGCCGCAACGCTTCGGCGCGTGCCGCCGATGCCGTCGGCGAGCTGCTGATGCGCGACCAGGCGCAGGCATGAGCCGCCGTCACGCCGCAGCGGCCAGCCTGGCCCTGTTCGACGGCGCGACGGTGGTCGAGCCGGAGCGCCTGGTCGCCGGTGTCGACGAGGCCGGGCGTGGCCCGCTGGCCGGGCCAGTGGCGGTGGCGGCGGTGGTATTCGATCCGTCACGGCCACGCATCAACGGCCTGGACGATTCCAAGCAGTTGACCGCGGCCCGCCGCGAGCAGCTGCATGACCGCATCGTCGAGCGCGCCCTGGCCTGGCATGTGGTGCTGGTGGACGTGGACACCATCGACCGCCTGAACATCTACCAGGCCACCCTGCAGGGCATGCGTGACGTTGTTGCAGCGGTCGCCCATGTGGCCGGCTTCGCCCGCATCGATGGCAACGTGGTGCCCAAGGGCCTGGTGCTGCCGGCGCAGGCGCTGGTCGGCGGCGATGGCATCGACCGCGCGATCATGGCCGCCTCGATCCTGGCCAAGGTCTCGCGCGACCGTTACATGCTGGACGTGCATACCCGCCACCCGCAGTACGGCTTCGAGCAGCACAAGGGCTATGGCACCCCGGCCCACCTGGCCGCCCTGCGCGAGCACGGCCCCTGCGCGGAGCACCGGCGCAGCTTCTCCCCGGTGCGTGAATGCCTGGAAGCGGCGCAGGCGGCCACCACCGCGATCGCCTGAACGGCTGCCGCAACCCCGCTTGGGAACAGTCCCCCTGAGTCAGGGGGACGCGCCCCTGGCGGGAGGGTGTGGAAGCGCGGTGAGACGGGGCCCGCGATTCGCCTGCGAACCACGGGCGGCGAGAGCGCGAATGCGATATCGCGTGCCGTCAAGAGCTTGTCGCCTCCCCCTGCCCTCGCTACCCTGACCGGGCACTCCAGCGCATTCCGACCCCGGCGACGATCTTCCGTCAGCACCCGGGGCCCGCGCGCTCCAACCTGGTCCGGCATGTCCAACTCCCGCTTCGTACATCTCCACGTCCACACCGAGTTCTCGCTGGCGGACTCGACCATCCGCGTGCCGGCCAAGCCCGACCAGGCGGACCCGAAGAAGGCCAAGCAGGCCAACCTGCTGTCGCGCTCGGTCGAACTCGGCCTGCCCGCGCTGGCGGTGACCGACCTCAACAACCTGTTCGCCCTGGTCAAGTTCTACAAGGCGGCCGAAGGCGTGGGCATCAAGCCGATCGCCGGCGCCGACGTGCTGATCGCCGAGGAAGGCCAGGACCCGTGGCGGATGACCCTGCTGTGCCGCGATCGCGAGGGCTACCTGAGCCTGTCGCGCCTGCTGACCCGCGCCTGGATGGAAGGCCATCGCCCGGAAGGTGGCGTGGCCGTGCACCCGGACTGGCTGAAGGCCGGCAACGCCAACCTGTTCGCGCTGGCCGGCCGGCAGAGCCTGGCCGGGCGCCTGGCGCTGGACGGCAAGCATGAACTGGCCGAGCAGCAGCTGGCCGACTGGCAGCGCGTGTTCGGCGATGGCCTGCACCTGGAGCTGACCCGCACCGGCCGCGAGGGCGAGGAAACCTTCAACCAGTTCGCGCTGATGGCCGCCGGCCAGCGCGGCCTGCCGGTGGTGGCCAGCAACGACGTGCGCTTCCTGTCGCCGTCGGACTTCAGCGCGCACGAGGCGCGCGTGTGCATTTCCACCGGCCGCGTGCTGGACGACCCCAAGCGCCCGCGCGAATACAGCGACCAGCAGTACCTGAAGTCGGCCGAGGAGATGTGCGCGCTGTTCGCCGACATCCCCGATGCGATCGACAACACGCTGGCGCTGGCCGAGCGCTGCAACATCGAGATGCGGCTGGGCACCTACTTCCTGCCCAACTACCCGGTGCCGGACGACGAGACCCTGGACACCTGGATCCAGAAGATGTCGCGCGACGGCCTGGAAGAGCGCCTGGAGAAGAATCCGCTGGCGCCGGGCAAGACCCGCGAAGAGTATTTCGAGCGCCTGGAATTCGAGCTCAACACCATCATCAAGATGGGTTTCCCGGGCTACTTCCTGATCGTGGCCGACTTCATCCAGTGGGGCAAGAACCAGGGCATTCCGATCGGCCCCGGCCGTGGTTCGGGTGCCGGTTCGCTGGTGGCGTGGGCGCTGAAGATCACCGATCTGGATCCGCTGCCTTACAACCTGCTGTTCGAGCGATTCCTCAATCCCGAACGCGTGTCGATGCCCGACTTCGACATCGACTTCTGCATGGACCGCCGCGACGAGGTGATCGACTACGTCGCACGCAAGTACGGGCGCGAGCGCGTCAGCCAGATCATTACCTACGGCACCATGGCCGCCAAGGCGGTGGTGCGCGACTCCGGCCGCGTGCTCGGTTTCCCGTACGGCCTGGTCGACGGCGTTTCCAAGCTGATCCCGAACATCCTCGGCATCCACCTGAAGGATGCGCTGGGCAAGGGCAAGGAAGGCCCGAGCTCTGAGATGGCGTCGGCCGAACTGATCCAGCGCTACGAGACCGAGGACGATGTCCGCGACCTGATCGATCTGGCGCTGCAGCTGGAAGACCTGACCCGCAACGCCGGCAAGCATGCCGGTGGCGTGGTGATCGGTCCCGAGCCGCTGAGCGAGTTCTGCCCGCTGTACGCCGAACACGACGAGAACGGCCTCGGCAAGAACCCGGTCACCCAGTTCGACAAGAACGACGTGGAAGAAGTGGGCCTGGTGAAGTTCGACTTCCTTGGCCTGCGCACGCTGACCATCATCGACTGGGCGGTGAAGGCGATCAACAAGCGCCATGAGCGCGCCGGCATCCCGCCGGTGGACATCGCCGCGATCCCGCTGGACGACACGCCCACCTACAAGGACATCTTCGCCAACGGCAATACCGGCGCGGTGTTCCAGTTCGAATCCTCGGGCATGCGCCGCCTGCTGAAGGATGCGCGCCCCGACCGTTTCGAAGACCTGATCGCGCTGGTGTCGCTGTATCGACCCGGCCCGATGGACCTGATTCCCTCCTTCAACGCGCGTAAGCACGGCCAGGAAGAAATCATCTATCCCGATCCGCGCACCGAAGCGATCCTGAAGGACACCTACGGCATCATGGTGTACCAGGAGCAGGTGATGCAGATGGCGCAGATCGTCGGCGGCTACTCGCTGGGCGGCGCCGACCTGCTGCGCCGCGCGATGGGCAAGAAGGTGCCGGCGGAAATGGCCAAGCACCGCGAGATCTTCCGCGAAGGCGCGGCCAAGGACGGCGTGGACGAGGCCAAGGCCGATGCGATCTTCGACCTGATGGAGAAGTTCGCCGGTTACGGCTTCAACAAGTCCCACGCCGCTGCCTATGCGCTGGTCAGCTACCAGACCGCCTGGCTGAAGCGCCACTACCCGGCCGAGTTCATGGCCGCCACGCTGTCTTCCGACCTCGACAACACCGACAAGGTGGTCGGCTTCCTCGACGAGGTGCGCAACCTCGGCCTGACCGTGCTGCCGCCGAAGGTGAACCAGTCCGCCTTCATGTTCGAGGCGGTGACGCCTGACACCATCCAGTACGGCCTGGGCGCGATCAAGGGCGTCGGCCAGGGTGCCTGCGAAGCGGTGGTCGACGAACGCCTGAAGGGCGGCGAGTACAAGGACCTGCTCGACTTCTGCACCCGCGTCGGTTCGGCCAAGCTCAACCGGCGCACGCTGGAAGCGATGATCAACTGCGGCGCACTGGATGAGCTCGGCCACAACCGCGCCTCGCTGATGCTGCAGCTGCCTGAGGTGATCAAGGCCACCGACCAGATGGCGCGCGAACGTGCGTCGGGCCAGAACTCGCTGTTCGGCGGCCCCGACCCGAGCGCGACCACGATCCAGCTGGACCTGCCCGAAGCCGAGGAATGGCCGCTGTTGCAGCGCCTCAATGGCGAGCGCGACACGCTGGGCTTCTACCTCAGCGGCCACCCGTTCGACCCCTGGCGCGACGACGTGCGCGACCTGGTCGGCAACGACCTGGGCGCGGTGGAGAAGATCTGGAGCGCCAACAGCGGTGGCGGTGGTGGCGGCGAAAAGCGCTGGCGCCCGGAAGTGCAGACCGTGCTGGCCGGCCAGGTGGTCGGCGTGCGCCGCAAGGGTGAGAGCCAGATCTTCATCCAGCTCGAGGACGGCCGTGGCCGCGTCGAGTGCAGCGCGTTCTCCGACGCGATGGCCGAATTCGGCCACCTGATGACCAAGGACCGCATCCTGGTGGTCAAGGGTGGCCTGCGCGAGGACGAATTCAACGGCGGCTTCGCGCTGCGCATCCGCCAGTGCTGGGACTTCGACGAAGTCTGCGCCAACTACGCCACGCGGCTGTCGCTGCGCCTGGACCTGCGCCAGCAGCGCCCGGTCTGGGAGCGCATCGACGCCCTGCTCGACCGCCATCGCCCCGGGCGAACGCCGCTGCGCCTGGACCTGCTGCTGAAGGGGCCGCACGGTGGCGTCGCCGGCATGCTCGATGTGTCCGGGCAGAGCGCGGTGCGCATCGATTCCAAGCTGATGGAGGCGCTGCGCGCCGACCCGGCCGTGCGCACGTTGAAGGTGCGCTACAGCCCGCCCTGGGCCAGCTGAGGCTGGCTCCCTGGTTTTCCTGTCCCCCCTGTTTCCCCGTTCCAAGTATCAAGGACGATTGCCGATGAAGACCCTGCTGTTCCCGTTCGCTGCCGCACTGGCCCTGGCCGCCTGCTCCCCGTCGAAGATCGAGTTCCAGATCGACAACCCGACCGACACGCCGCTGGCGTTGAGCATCGACGGCCAGGACCTGCCGGTGGCCGCGCAGGGTTCGCGCCCGGTCTCGCTGGCCATCGGCGAGCACCGCCTGCACACCGACAAGCTCGGCGACGTGCGCTTCATCGTCTACGTCGACGGTCGTGGCGGGCTGATCAACCCGACCCTCAGCGAGTACGTGATCGCCCGCGAGATCTATGTCACCGACGAAAGCAAGGTGAAGAACTTCGGCGTCGGCAATTCCGGTATCCAGCTGGGCGGCGTCGACTTCGAAGGCCCGTTCGAGAAGAGCCACGCACTGTTCATCGACAAGACCTGGACCTACGGCGTGCGCGAACCGTTCCCGAAGGAAAAGGTGGTCGCCCACGTTGATTCCAGCGGCGGCCAGATCGTGGCCAAGGTGTTCACCGCGCCGGATTTCATCGCCTACGTGGAAGAAGGCATGGGCGAGCCCGGCGCCTTCAAGCGCAAGCAGCCGGCCGGCTACGTGGCCCCGGTGTTCAGCCTGGAACCAGCCCCGGCCAGCCTGCCGGCGCTGGTGCCGGCCTTCGAGGCGCATGCCGCGCCGCTGCGCGAGGTCTATGCGCGCTGGCTGAAGGCCACCACCGCCGATGAACAGAAGGCCCTGCGCAAGCAGGACTTCGCCGCGCAGATGGCCTTCACCTCGGCCACCGCCAGCCTGGGCGGCAACCTGGGCCGGGAGGCCAACGAGGCCTACAACGACTTCGTCTCCCAGCGCAGCCAGCTGATGGGCCGCAGCGCCCTGGTGGTGCCCTGAGCTGACTGGCGCCCCCTGCGCGGCTGCGCTACCGTCGCCTTCCAGACGAAGGCGTACGGGTGGTTTGCACGCATTCGGCTAGAATTCCCCCCTTCTTTACACGACGGCTTCCGATGAATCCGAACTACCTCGACTTCGAGCAACCCATCGCCGACCTGGAAGCCAAGATCCAGGAACTGCGCAACGCCAGTGCCGGGCCGGCGGTCAATGTCGAGGCGGAAGTGCATGCGCTGCAGGACAAGCTGCGCGTGCGCACCGCGCAGATCTTCCGCAACCTGACCTCGTGGCAGGTGCTGCAGCTCGCCCGCCACCCGTCGCGTCCGTATACCGCCGACTACATCCGCATCATCTGCGATGAGTTCCAGGAACTGGCCGGTGACCGTGCCTTCGCCGACGACAAGGCCATCATGGGCGGCCTGGCGCGCATCAACGGCCGCGCGGTGATGGTGATCGGCCACCAGAAGGGCCGTGACACCAAGGAAAAGATCAAGCGCAACTTCGGCATGCCCAAGCCGGAGGGCTACCGCAAGGCGCTGCGCCTGATGAAGATGGCCGAACGCTTCGGCCTGCCGGTACTGACCCTGATCGACACCGCCGGCGCCTGGCCGGGCATCGACGCCGAATCGCGCGGCCAGTCCGAAGCGATCGCGCGCAACCTGATCGAGATGGCCGAACTGAAGGTGCCGATCATCTGCACCGTGATCGGTGAAGGCGGCTCCGGCGGCGCGCTGGCGCTGGGCGTGGGCGACCGCACCGTGATGCTGGAGTATTCGGTGTACTCGACCATCACCCCGGAAGGCTGCGCCTCGATCCTGTGGAAGGATGCCGGCAAGGCCAAGGATGCCGCCGAACAGCTGGGCCTGACCGCGCCGCGCCTGAAGAGCCTGGGCCTGGTCGACAAGGTCGTGCGCGAGCCAACCGGTGGCGCCCACCGCAACCCGACGCAGATGGCCAAGCGCCTGAAGGCCGTGCTGCTGAACGAACTGGACGCGCTGGAAAAGCTGTCCACCGGGCAGCTGCTGGAGCAGCGCTACACCCGCCTGCGCAGCTACGGCACGTACGAAGCGGCCTAAGCCCGGTAGTGCCGGCCGCTGGCCGGCAACACGCAGGTGATTGCAGAAACGAAAGAGCCGGGCAGATGCCCGGCTCTTTCGTTTGCGCCCTGGCGGCATCCACGCATGGCGTGGATCTACCGGGTACAGATGACCCCACTCAGAACGGCTTGGCCAGCACCAGCCACACGATCGGAATGAACGCCAGCAGCGGGATCTCGTTGATCCAGCGCAGCGCGCGCGACGACGGCAGCGCCCTGCCCTTGGCCACGCCCTTCAGCAGCCGCCCGATCCAGATGAAATACGCCAGCAACACCACGACCAGCCCCAGCTTGGCATGCAGCCAACCGGCACCGCCCGGGGCGACCATGGTCGGGAAGTCCGGAATGACCTTGTAGCCCAGCCACAGCACCAGCCCGAGCAGGAATGCCAGCCCGAACATCGAGTGGCCGAAGCGGTACAGGCGCAGGCCCATCAGCTGCAGGCGCTCGGTCACTGCCGGCTGGCCTGCGGTCTCGGCCAGGTTGACCAGGATGCGCGGCAGGTAGAACACCGTGGCCATCCACGCCACCACGAACACGATGTGGAAGGTCTTGACCCAGTAGTAGCTCTGCATGCGCTCGCTCCGGCGGCTGGCGTAGGTTGGCCGTCATTCTCGCATGCCATGGCAAGGGGGCCGCAGGCACGCACGCCGCGACACATCGACGCATGGCGCGCCGCAACACCGTACGATAGGCGCCGTTTTCCCCGATCGCGCACCGCCCCATGGACAAGACCTACGACGCCGCCTACTTCCAACGCTGGTACCGCCGTGCCGACATCGGCGGCAGCGCCCGCCTGGCGCGCAAGGTCGCGTTGGCCGTGGCCAGTGCCGAGTACTACCTGGAGCGACCGATCCGCAGCGTGCTGGATATCGGCTGCGGCGAAGGCGCCTGGCGTGCGCCGCTGCTGAAGCTGCGTCCGAAGGTCGAATACCTCGGCTTCGACAGCAGCGAGTACGCTGTGCGCCGCTACGGCAGGACCCGCAACCTGCACCTGGCCAGCTTCGGCGATTTCGCCTGGCTGCGGCCATGCGCCCCGGTCGACCTGCTGGTCTGCTCGGACGTGATGCACTACGTGCCCGACCGCGAGCTGCGTGCCGGCCTGGCCGGCGTGGCGGAGCTGACCGGCGGCGTGGCCTTCCTGGAGACCTTCGCCGCCGAGGACGCGTTCGAAGGCGACCACGACGGTTTCCAGGCCCGTCCGGCGCGCTGGTACCGGCGGACGCTGGCCCGGCACGGCCTGCAGCCGGTAGGGTCGCACTGCTGGCTCGGCCCCGCCCTGGCAGGCGATGCGGCCGCGCTGGAACGGATGTGAATCCGGATTCATTATTTTCAGCCGACTTAACCTGCGGGACACCCGGATGGGATATGCTGCGCGGCAACATATGACCATACATATTCGGTCGTCATGCTCTATCAACTGCACGAACTGACCCGCAACCTGCTCGCCCCCTGGGTGCACCAGGCCCAGGCCAACGCCAAATTCTTCGCAAACCAGGACCACTGGTGGTCGCAGATGCCCGGTGCTGATCGCCTGGCGGCGGTCAATGAACTCTTCCATCGCATCGGCAAGGATTACGAGAAGCCCGAGTGGGGCATCAACGAAATCGACGTCGATGGCGAGCGCGTGCCGATCGTCGTGCACGAGGAAGTGAGCAAGCCGTTCTGCAAGCTGCTGCGCTTCAAGCGCCACAGCAATGAAGCCGACCAACTGCACACCATGCTCAACCAGCCGTTCGTGCTGGTGGTGGCGCCGCTGTCCGGCCACCATGCCACGCTGCTGCGCGATACCGTGCGCACCCTGCTGCGCGACCACCGCGTGTACGTCACCGACTGGGTCGATGCGCGCATGGTGCCGGCCGGCGAAGGCGAGTTCGGCCTGGACGACTACATCGCCTACATCCAGGAGTTCATCCGCCACCTTGGCGTGGAGCGCCTGCACGTGGTCAGCGTGTGCCAGCCGACCGTGCCGGTACTGGCTGCGGTTTCGCTGATGGCCAGCCGTGGCGAAGCGACGCCGCGCACACTGGTGATGATGGGCGGCCCGATCGATGCACGCTGCAGCCCGACCGCAGTGAACAACCTGGCCACGCAGAACCCGCTGTCCTGGTTCGAGAACAACGTCATCCACACCGTGCCGGCCAGCTATCCCGGCGCCGGCCGCCGCGTGTACCCGGGCTTCCTGCAGCACGCCGGGTTCCTGTCGATGAACCCGAGCCGCCACTTCAGCTCGCACTGGGATTTCTACACCGACCTGGTCAAGGGCGACCTGGAAGACGCCGACGCGCACCGTCGTTTCTACGACGAGTACAACGCGGTGCTGGACATGCCGGCCAAGTATTACCTCGATACCATCCGCGTGGTGTTCCAGGACTTCCTGCTGCCGCGTGGCGAGTGGGTGGTCAACGGCGAGAAGGTCGATCCGTCGGCGATCCGCGATACCGCGCTGCTGAGCATCGAAGGCGAGCTGGACGACATCGCCGGCCTCGGCCAGACCGAAGCCGCGCAGGCGCTGTGCACCGGTATCGCGGCTGACCGCCGCGAGCATTTCATCGTCGAAGGTGCTGGCCATTACGGCATCTTCAGCGGCCGCCGCTGGCGCGAGGTGGTGTACCCGAAGGTGCGCGACTTCTTCGCCGCACATGCCGAAGCCCCGGCGGCGAAGGCCACGAAGAAGAAGAGCAACGTGACCCCGCTGCGGCGCAAGGCGGGGTAACACACCCACGGTGGGTACCGACCTTGGTCGGTACGCCCTGGTAGATGCCAACCTTGGTTGGCGCTCTACCATGAATCCCGGTATCTGATGGACCGTGCCAACCAAGGTTGGCACCTACCGAAGCGTGGATTCCCGCTTACAACCGCACCAGCAGGTTCTTGGCGATCAGCCCGTGCAGTTTGCCGATGCCGCGTGCCAGGTGCATCGTCAGCAGCAGCAGCAACGCGCCCACGGCGGCAACCACGATCGCTACCAGCGGCGAGGCCGCCATCGGCAGCACGTTCACGCCGTCGACGTAGACGCCCGGAATGTCGCCGCTGAAGATCGCCGCGACCGGCGCCCAGATCAGGCCCAGCGACAGTGACAGCAGCGTCACCGCGATGGTGAAGTAGACCACGCCCAGCGGCAGCATCAGCACGAAGTACAGCAGGGTCAGCCAGGTGCGGCCGTCGGTGAACATGTCCCCGATGCGCTGCAGCCACGTGCGGCTGCGGTCGGTGTAACGCGGGCGGCGCGGCATGCGCTCGCCCAGCAGCGCTTCCACCAGCCGCCCTTCCAGCAACGCCAGCCCGCGCACCGAGCCGAAGAACAGCACGGTCAGCGGGATGCCGATGATCAGGACCAGCAGGCCCAGCGACAATGACAGGCCGGTCACCACCCAGGTGAAGAAGAAGATGCCGGTGGCCAGCGACAGCAGCATGTAGAACAGCGCGCCGTAGGTGTGCGGATCGGTCACCACGCCGAAGAAGCGCGCCAGCAGCGAGCGCGGCACCGGCGCCGGCGGCGGTGCGGCCGGCTCGACACCACTGGCTTCGGCCGCCGCACGCAGCACCGGCGCGGTATCCGCACGCGGTGTACGCAGCGCGCGGTTCACGGTCACTTCGGTCTCGCGGTAGATCTCGGCCACTTCATCCGGTGCGCCATAGCTGCCGGCGACGTCGGCGATCACCTCGGCCTCGCTGCGGCCAGGCTGCGCGGCCAGCTCCGAACGCAGGTACTCCTCGGCGTCGTACAGCGCGTCCTGCACCATCGCCGGATCGGCGCCTTCCAGCGCCGCGCGCAGCTGCGCCAGGTACTGCGGAATGGTGGTCGGCAGGGCACGGCCTGCCAGGCTCGGATCGTTCATTGCGGTACCCCCTCCAACACGGAATCGACGGAATCGCGGGTGGCCTGCCAGGCCTGGCGCCACTGCGCCAGCACGTCGCGGCCACGTTCGTTGATGCGGTAGTAGCGCCGCGGCGGCCCGCTGCTGGACGGCTCCACATGGCTTTCCAGCAGGCCGGCGCCCTCCAGGTTGCGCAGTACCGGGTACAGCGCGCTCTGCTTGCCGCTCAGCACGCCCTCGCCCACCCGCTCCAGCTCCTTGGCAATGAGGTAGCCGTACAGCGGCTCGCCAGCCCGGGCCAGCACCGCCAGCAGGGCCAGCGACACCGTCCCGGCGCTGAGCTCCTTCTGGAACTTCTTCAGCTGGACATCGTCCTCGGACATAGCCGGCCCTCCACTACGTTGAAGTCCACAGTAGTGCGAAGTTCGGTATAGCGAATGTGTCGTTAGTCATCGTGCCGGTTGGCGAGACCAGGCTGCTCGCGCAGAATCGAAGCCTCGTTCATGTTCCGGGGTTCCCATGCCGCACCGTCGTCGCCTTGCCCTGACCGCCCTCGCCCTGTCCTGCCTGCTGCCCGCCATGGCCAGTGCGGCCACGCCCTACCGCAGCCCGCAGCAGATCCTCGACGCGTCGGCGGCCAGCGACTGGCGCACCCCGGACCCGGCCAACCTGCTGTACATGGACCTGCCGGCCGGGCGGGTGATCATCGAACTGGCACCGCAGTTCGCCCCGCGCCATGTCGCCAACATCCAGACCTTCGCCCACGAACACTTCTGGGACGGCACCAGCATCTACCGTTCGCAGGACAACTTCGTGGTGCAGTTCGGTGATGCCGACGCCGATGACGCGGCCAAGGCCAAGCCGTTCGGTAGTGCCGCGCGCAAGCTGCCGGCTGAATTCGAACGCGCCAGCGCCGGCCTGAAGGTCAGCGTGCTGCCGGATCGCGACGGCTGGGCCGCGCAGACCGGTTTCGTCGACGGCTTCCCGGTCGGCCAGGACCCGCAGGCCGGCAAGGCCTGGCTGGCGCATTGCTACGGCATGCTCGGCGCCGGCCGCAGCAACGAGGAAGACAGCAGCATCGGTGCCGAACTGTACGTGGTGACCGGGCAGTCGCCGCGCCAGCTGGACCGCAACATCACCCTGGTCGGCCGCGTGCTGAAAGGCATGGAACTGCTCAGTGCAACCCCGCGCGGCCCGGCGCCGATGGGCTTCTACACCGACCCGAAGCTGCGCACGCCGATCGTGTCGATCCGCCGTGCCAGCGACGTGCCGGCAGCCGAGCGCACGCCGATCCAGGTGCTGCGCACCGACTCCAAGACCTTCGCCGATACGGTGGAGGCACGCCGCAATCGCGTGGATGATTTCTACAAGCGCCCGGCGGGGCATATCGATCTCTGCAATGTTCCGGTGCCGGTGCGGTAACGCCGTCGCGGGTTCTGCGCGTGGCGCGTGCTGAAGGTGCTTCATCGTTCATGGGCGTTACTTTTCTTTGTACGCGCGCCGCGCTGCAGGAGCAGCGCGGAACGGCGCAGCCGGCCCGGAGGGTGGCGCACAGGGACGTGCGCCATCAAGAAAAGTAACCAAAAGAAACGTTCCGCCGGCCGCGAGCCGGTGCTACGCACCGGTGCCCTGCGCTCCTCGGCCCGTCGAGGGACGGCGCGGGAACTCGCTGCGCTCAGACACCCGCGCCTCTTCGCCCTCGCCGGACCTGCGGTGCTCGGCTCGCTCAAGGCGGACTGGAAGATCAAGATCAACCGCAAAAGCATCCACGCATGGCGTGGATCTACTGGGTGCAGCTGTGGTCTTCGATCCGGGTCCGCCTTGAGTGAGCCGAGCATCGCAGGGGAATCAGGGACGAAGAGGTGCCGATGTCCTGTAGAGCCGACTGTTAGTCGGCTGACTTCTGCGCACCGTCCCCTGATTCACCGAGAAGCGCAGGGGACCGACGTGCGAAGCACGGCGGCTCGCGACCTGGCGGCGCGTTTCTTTGGTTACTTTCTTTGCACGAGCAAAGAAAGTGACACCTCTCCGCAGGCGCGAAAAAGACCTGCCGGGCAGCGCCCGGCACTACCAGTGCTTCGGCACCCTCAGCCCTTCTGACTCACCGCCACGCTACCCAGAATCAACGCACCCGCAATCAACATCTGCAGCGTCACCGGCTCGCCCAGGAACAACCACGCGAAGGCCGCACCAAACAGCGGGATCAGGTACGTCACCGTGGATGCACGCGACGGTCCGATACGCCCGATCAGGCGGTAGAACATCAGGAACGCCAGGCCGGTACAGGCCACGCCCAGGGCAATCGCTGCGCCCCAGGCCTTGGCCGGAATCGCCACCTGCGGCCAGTGACTCACCGCCATCGGCAGCATCCACAGCGAAGCGCAGGACAGCGTTGCTGCCGCAGCCGCAGCCGACGGCAACCCGGTCATGTGCCGCTTCACCAGGTTCACGCCCAGGCCGTACAGCAGCGAGGCCGCCGCACCGGCCAGCACCGCGGTGCCGATGCTCAGGCCCGAGACCTTGGCCGTGGCCAATACCACTACACCGGCAAAGCCGACCAGCAGCGCGCCCGCACGGCGCATGCCGATCTTCTCGCCGAAGAACAGGAAGGCGATCAGCGCGGCGAACAGCACGGTCATCGCATTGCAGATCGCACCGATCGCGGCCGGTGCCTGTTCGGCGGCATAGGCGAACAGCACGAACGGCAGTGCCGAGTTGATCAGGCCGATCGGTGCCAGCCACAGCCAGCGCCGCGGCGGGAACTGTGCGCGGGCACGCCACAGGAACGGCAGCAGCACCAGCGCGCCCAGCACCAGTCGCACCTCGACCAGGGCGAACGGGCCGAACGACGGCACCGCTACCCGCATGAACAGGAACGAGCAGCCCCAGATGGCGCCCAGCAGGGTCAATTCCAGCGGTGTGCGCCAGTCGCGCTCGGCCGCCTGTGGGACCGCATTCATGCCCTGCCTCCGTCCATCGTCTGTTCCTCGCCAAGGCAGACAGGATCGGGCGCAGACGCCTGCCGCACAAGCGCGTAGTATCGCTGCCAGCCACAAATATGGTTTGAGGCTGGACATGCAGCTACGCCCTTCCCTGCTCCCCGCACTGGCCGTGTTCGCGGTTGCAGCGCGCCACCAGAACTTCGCCCAGGCCGCCCAGGAGCTGCACCTGACCGCCAGCGCGGTCAGCCATCACGTGCGCCGCCTGGAGGAGGTGCTGGAGACCCGGCTGTTCCTGCGCCATGCCCGCGGCGTGCGCCTGACCGCCGAGGGCCGGCAGCTGGCCGACGCCGCCAGCGCCGCCTTCACCGATGTCGCGGCGGTCGCCCACCATCTGCACCCGGATGAGGACAGCGTGCCGTTGCGGATCACCACGCTGCGCTCGCTGTCGTACTGCTGGCTGCTGCCGCGGTTGCCGCGTTTCACCCAGGCCCATCCACACATCCGCATCGAGCTGCATACCGGCAGCGGCCTGGACCGCTACGACGACAACGGTCCGGAGGTCGGCATCCGCTACGGCCTGGGCCAATGGCCGGGCCTGCGTGCGCAGCACCTGATGGATGACTACCTGTTCCCGGTGGCCTCACCGGCGCTGGCCGGGGTCGAAACGCTGGTCGATCCGGCGCGCATCGCTGACCTGCCGCTGCTGACCGACCTTTCGCCACAGGGCTGGCGTGACTGGTTCCGTCATGCCGGCGTGCGCCCGCCCTCGCCGCTGCCGCCGATGCATACCTTCGCCGACAGTACCGATGCGATGCGTGCCGCCGTATACGGCATGGGCGCGGTGCTGGCACGCACCCACATCGCACAGCCCTACCTGCAACGCTACGAGGTGGTGCGCCTGCCCGGCCCGGCGCTGAAAGCGCGCTACGCGTATCACGTGGTACATGCCGAAGGACAACCGCCGAGCCACGCCGCGCGCCTGTTCATCGACTGGTTGCTGGAGCAGGCGCAGGACGAACGCACGCCGATTCCCGCGTTGCCGGAAAGCCTGCTCGGGCGCCCGGCCACGCACGGCTGACTGCGCCCTCACCCGTTCTTTGCTTCACGCTGGCTAGGCTGCAGGCAACCCCACACCGTATTGACGCCATGGCCATGCTGCGACTGCGCATCACCGGAACCGAAGACGACGCCCGCGCGATCAGCGACCTGCTGCTCGGCCTGGATGGCATCGAACATGTCGAGGAAACCGACGACCTGATGCCGCACATGGATGACGACGATTCCAGTTCGGCCGGGCTGTCCGATGACATCGGCCCGGGCATCCACGAACTGGAAGTGGAAGTCGGCAATGAAAGCACCGCGCAGAAGGTGCGCGATGCGGTGCAGGAGCTGGCACTGGAGCTGGATGTGTTCGTCGAGTACGAGACCGACGAGGGTTGATGCCGGCGGGTTGCCGGCATCAACCTTCACCTCAGAGGCTGGGCGGCAGCCTGCGGCGGCGGCGACGCCACCACGCCCGCACACCCCAGGCCGCGATCAGGGCCAGCACCGCCACCGGCAGCAGCGCGGCCGCGGCGCGGATCAGGAACGCAATACTGGTGCTGAGGATGCTGCCCGATTCGCTCAGCGCCTCACCGATCTCGCTGCGGCTGCGCTGGCCCGAGGTGGTGTCGAAGTGGATCGTCACCAGCTGGGTATCGATGCGCCGGCGCTGCTGGGCGGCATCCTTGTTGGCCTGCTCGACGCCCGCTTCGATCTCCGACAGGCGCGTGGTGATCGCCATCAGGTCTTCGATCTTCAGGTCCTTGCGGTCCTGGTAGGACAGCAGCCGCGCATGTTCCTTCTCCAGCCGCGCCTTGGTCAGTGCCGTATCGGCCACGGCCTGCGCGAGATCTTCGGCGCGCGTGTTGCGCGACTGCAGTTTTCCACCTTCACCGGCCATCGCGATCAACGGCTCGGCACCCTTCGGTGCAATCCGCACCTTGACCTCGCCGCTGGGCTGCTCGCCGCTGCGCTGGTCAACCTGCAGCACCGCACAGTCGCCGAACTTCGCACTCTGGCAGGCCTGTGCGATCTGCTGGATGCGCGGTGCGATCTGCGCCGCCTCCAGCTGCACCTGCACGTCATGTTCGTAGGCGAGGAACGCGCCTTCCGGCGACGCGACAGCGGCATCGGCCGCAGTGGCACCGGCCTCTGCCGCGCGCTCGCCGTTCCTGGCACAGGCCGCCAATGCCAGCAGCAGTACCGGCATCGCTATCACGCGTGTCCACGCACGCACCGGCCTCACAGAGCGGCCCCGTTGTAGGAGGTCACCGAAAGACCGGCCAGGTCGACCTGCGGCACGCAGCGCACGTTCACCGCCACCATCGGCGTACCGGTGCGCGGGTCGACCGCTTCGCTGTACGGCGCGACGCCGCACTCGCGGCAGTGGTGATGATCGATGTGCGCCTTGTTGAAATGATAGGTGGCCACGTCCGCCGGATCGGTGGTCAGCTGGAACGCCTCACGCGGCGCGAACCACAGCAGGCTGCCGCGGCGGCGGCACATCGAGCAGTTGCAGTCGATGACGTCGCTGATCGGCGTCCCGGCCTGTACGGTGAATGCGATCCTGCCGCAATGGCAGCTTCCCTGGTATTCCATGTCCTGCGCTCCGCTGGAGAGTCCCTGTCTGCGCCCATGGTAATCCTATGGCACGGGGACAAAGCAGCCCCGGGGGCCTATGCTCGGGGTTTGACCCTGTACAGGAACGCCGATGCGCCCGCATCTTCTTGCCCTCGCCCTGGTCGCCGCCCTGGCCGGTTGCCAGCCGGCCGACGCCCCGACCAACGGTTCCACCCCGGCCGCCAGCCAGCAGGCCGGTGACGCGGCGGTCGATGCCGCCTTCGCCGACCTGTCCAAGCGCGCCCAGGACACCTGGATGCAGCTCTCGCCGGTCAGCGCCACCCAGATCGGTGACCACCGCTACGACAGCGAGCTGGACGACCTGAGTGCCGCCGGCCAGCAGAAGACCGTGGCCGCCTACAAGGCATTGCTGGGCGAGCTGGACAAGATCGAGGTGGCCAAGCTGGGCCGCGAGAACCAGGTGGACGCAGCGATCCTGCGCAACCAGCTGCAGTCGGAAATCTGGAACGCCGAAGTACTGCAGTCCGGCAAGTGGGACCCGCAGCTGTACAACGGCATCGCCGGCAGCGCGATCTACGGCCTGATGGCCCGCGAGTTCGCGCCGCTGCCGGAGCGCCTGAAGTCGGCCACCGCGCGCATGGAAAAGCTGCCGGCGATCTTCGCCCAGGCCCGCGAGAACCTGGATCCGGCCCGCGTGCCGAAGATCCATGCCGAGACGGTGGCCAAGCAGAACAAGGGCATCCTCAGCATCGTCGATACCTTCATCACCCCGCACATCGGTGAACTGCCGCAGGCCGACCAGCAGCGCCTGCAGGCCGCCATCGACGGCCTGAAGAAGGCCGTGGACGAACAGCAGACCTGGCTGGACAAGACCCTGGTGCCGAATGCCAAGGGCGACTTCCGCATCGGTGCGGAAAAGTACGACCAGAAGCTGAAGTTCGCGCTGAGCTCCTCGCTGTCGCGCCAGGAGATCGGTGAGCGTGCACGCGCCGAACTCAAGCGCGTACGCGAAGACATGTACGGCATCGCGCAGACCGTGCTGAAGGACAAGCCGGGTGCGCCGGAAATGCCGGCCCAGCCGACCGACGAGCAGCAGCAGAAGGCAATCGAGGCCGCACTGGAACTGGCCTACGCCGACAAACCGGCGCGCGACAAGGTGGTCGACGACGCCAAGGCCGCGCTGGAGCAGTCCACCGCGTTCGTGCGCGAGCACGACCTGGTGACCCTGCCCGATGCGCCGGTGGACATCATCCTGATGCCGGAATTCCAGCGTGGCGTGGCCGTGGCCTACTGCGATTCGCCGGGCCCGCTGGACAAGAACCTGAAGACCTTCTACGCCGTGTCGCCGATTCCGGACGACTGGAACGAGAAGCAGGTCGACTCGTTCCTGCGCGAATACAACTCGCGCATGATCCACCTGCTGAGCATCCACGAAGGCACCCCGGGCCACTACCTGGAAGGCTGGCATTCGGCCAAGTTCCCCTCCACCCTGCGTGCGGTGCTGCGTTCGGGCCTGTTCGCCGAAGGCTGGGCGGTCTACACCGAGCGCATGATGCAGGAGCAGGGTTACCTCAACAACGACCCGCTGTTCCACCTGGTGCAGCTGAAGTTCTACCTGCGCACGATCTCCAACGCGATCCTCGACCAGGGCGTGCACGTGGACAACTGGGATCGCGAGAAGGCGATGCACCTGATGACCCACGACGCGTTCCAGCAGGAAAGCGAAGCCGCCGGCAAGTGGGTGCGCGCGCAGCTGACGTCGGCGCAGCTGCCGACCTACTTCGTCGGTGCGCAGGAACACTTCGACACCCGCAAGGCGGTGCAGGAGAAGCTGGGCGACAAGTTCAACCTGAAGGCCTACCACGACCAGGTGCTGTCCTACGGCGCCCCGCCGGTGCGTTTCGCACGCCAGCTGATGCTGGACCAGCCGATCGAGTGATCGCGCAGGCGTGAGTTGAACGAGAGCGGCCCGGGCAAACCCGGGCCGTTCTGTTTGTGCAGGATCGCCACGCCATCCCCGCATCACATGCCGGCAACATGGCCAGGCGCATCGTTCGCCGGGTTCTCCCTTCCGCCGGTTTCCATGTCGCTCCCCTTGCTTCGCCTCGCCCTGCTGCCCGCGCTGCTGGCCAGTGCGGGTGCCTACGCCGCCTGCCCCTCGCCACCGGCCGGACACCCCGACATCCGCGCCCTGGGCTACTACACCGACAAGGCCGGCTCGGTGATCGACCCGGTACTGCACCAGCAGAACAAGGACGCCACTGCGCCTCTGGATCGCTATGCCGCCGACGTGGCGCGCATGAGCGACGACTACCTGCGCACCGGTGACCCGGCAGCGGCACAGTGCACGCTGGGCTGGCTGGGTGCATGGGCCGACGATGGCGCCATGCTCGGGCAGATGATCCGGGTCAACAACGATCAGTCGTTCTACATGCGGCAGTGGATGCTCGATGCGGTAGCGATGGCCTACCTGAAGGTGCATGACCAGGCTGATACCCGGCAGCGCGCGCGCATCGACCCCTGGCTGCAGAAGCTGGCACGGGCCAACCTGGCGTATTGGGACAACCCGAAACGGCGCCGCAACAACCACTACTACTGGGGCGGTCTGGGCGTGCTGGCCACCGGCCTGGCCACGAGTGACGAGGCCTTGTGGCAGGCAGGCCACTCCGCCTTCCAGAAGGGCATCGATGACATCCAGGACGATGGCAGCCTGCCGCTGGAGATGGCGCGCGGGCAACGTGCCCTGCACTACCACGATTACGCATTGGCGCCGCTGGTGATGATGGCTGAGCTGGCGCGGCTGCGCGGCCAGGACTGGTACGCCAGCAGGGATCACGCCATCGACCGCCTTGCCCGCCGCGTCATCGAAGGCAGCAAGGACCCTGCATGGTTCAACCAACACACCGGCGTTGCACAGCTGACCCTGCAGGCCAGCGGCTGGGTCGAGTTCTACCGGTTGCGATCACCGGATGGCGGCCTGTTCGACGCCGCGCATGCACGCGGCCCGTTCCACTCGCCACGGCTGGGCGGCGACCTTACGCTGATGGCCACGCATGGCATCGTGCGCGCGCCACTGCGTTAGCGGCGTACCTCAGCGCGCTGCCGGATGCAGCAGGCGTTGGAACTCGGCGACGGTGCAGCCCTGCGCCGCGCACCCCGGCACACGAAGCGCGACGCGGCCCGGCGGCTGCGCGTTGGTCAGCGGCAGCGCATCGCGCAGCTGCGCGGTGGTCGGGTAGACGTAGGCCAGGCGGATCCGTTCCTCGCCGCGGTGGCGGTCACGCCAGCGCTCGAACTGCAGCAGGCCGCCGATCGGCGTCTTCTCGTGCTGGCCCGGCAGGCTGTAGTCGCTGATTCCCAACGCCGCCAGCACCGAACCGATATTGGAATCGTGACCGACCAGCAGGCTCACTTTCGGCGATGCGGGATCTTCCAGCAACGCATCCACGCGTGCCAGCAACGGTCCGGCCACATCCCGCGCCACCTCCGGCGTTCCGAACAGGATGTCCTGGTAGCGGTTGCGGATCTGCGCCAACGCCTGCCATTGGCCTTCCGTGTTCAAGCGGCCCCAACCTTCGCGCGAAGTACTGCTTCCCTGGTAGTGCTCCATCAACAGCGCATCGACCAGCCCACTGGCCAGGGCCAGCGAACCGGACGCGCGTGGCTCCTTGCCCGGTTCCGCATTGAAGGTCGTGTCGGCCAGCATCAGATGGCAGTCGCTGCGCCCCTTGCACGCCGCCGACTGCGGATAGCGGCTGATCGCCTCCACCACGGACAGCGCCGGAGCCAGATCGGATGCGGCCAGCGCCTGCTGCATCGCCGACACCGCACGTGCGCGGAACGCCGCGTCATCGCGGTGGATCACCGGATTGAACAGCGGGTCCATCGTGCCCAGCGGCATGCGCTGCTCGACCGCAACATGACAGCCCGGGAAGGCACCGGCAACAAAGAACTGCGCGGTGGCCTGGGTGCGCTGCAGGCTGTTGGCATGGGCGTGGAAGTCACCCGGCTGCGGGCAATCCGACGGCGGCAGCAGCTGTGCCTGGCGCAGCCACTGGCCGATGTAGCGGCCCATGTAGACCTCCAGCACGCCGCCCTTGGTGGTCAGCTCGCCTGAGGCGACGTCCCAGCCTGGCCAGCGCTCTGGCGTGGCATTGGCCAGCGCGCCCGATGCCACCACCGGCGCGCGCAGGTTGTGGCGGCTGAGCAGGACCACCTGCTCGAGCTGGTCGCCTTGCATGGGGACCGGCGCCGCAGTTGCGGCCGTGGTCGCCAGGCTGAGTGCCAACAGCAGCGCAATCATTGATCGGCGGCCACGAAACCACCGGTCTGCCGCGCCCACAACCGCGCGTACAGGCCACCGGCCGTAATCAGCTCGGCGTGGGTGCCGGTCTCGACGATGCGGCCCTGGTCCATCACCACCAGCCGGTCCATGCGCGCGATGGTCGACAACCGGTGTGCGATCGCGATTACCGTCTTGCCGCCCATCAGCTCGTCCAGGCTGTCCTGGATCGCCGCTTCCACTTCCGAATCCAGCGCCGAGGTCGCCTCATCCAGCACCAGGATCGGTGCGTCCTTCAGCAGCACGCGGGCAATGGCGATGCGCTGGCGCTGGCCGCCGGACAGCTTCACGCCGCGCTCGCCGACATGCGCGTCGTAGCCACGACGCCCCTGCCCGTCCACCAGCGTATCGATGAAGGCTTCGGCACGTGCCTTGGCCACGGCTGCGCGCAACTGCTCATCGGTCGCGTCGGGACGGCCGTACAGCAGGTTGTCGCGGATCGAGCGATGCAGCAGCGAGGTGTCCTGGGTGACCACGCCGATCTGCTGGCGCAGGCTTTCCTGGGTGACGTACGCAATGTCCTGGCCGTCGATCAGGATGCGGCCGCTCTCCAGGTCGTACAGGCGCAGCAGCACGTTGACCAGGGTCGACTTGCCGGCACCGGAAGGACCCACCAGGCCGATCTTCTCGCCGGGCTTCACCACCAGGTCGAGGCCGGCGATCACGCCGCCCTTCTTGCCATAGTGGAAGTGGATGTCCTGGAAATGCACGCCACCACGGGTTACCTGCAATGGCACCGCATCCTCGCGGTCCTGCACGGTCAGCGGCTGGGCGATCGTGGTGATGCCGTCCTGCACCGTGCCGATGTCCTCGAAGATGCCGTTGATGGTCCACATGATCCAGCCGGACATGTTGTGGATGCGGATCACCAGGCCGGTGGCCAGGGTGATCGCGCCGACGGTGATGTGCCCGCCGTTCCACAGCCACAGCGCCAGCCCGCAGGTACCGGCGATCAGGAAGCCGTTGACGATGGCGATGGTCAGGTCCATGCCGGTGGTGACCCGGGTCTGCGCGCGGTGCTTGACCGCCAGTTCCTGGATCGATTCGGCGACGTAGGCCTGCTCGCGTCCGCCATGGGCGAACAGCTTCAGCGTGGGAATGTTGGTGTAGCCATCGACGATGCGGCCCATCGCCTTGGAACGTGCCTCGGACGCGATCCAGGCCCGTTCCTTCGCGCGCGGCACGAAGTAGACCATGATCACCGCATAGGCCAGCAGCCACAGGATCAGCGGCACCATCAGCCGCCAGTCGGCCTGCGCGAACAGGTACAGCGCGGTGCCGGTGTAGACCACGATGTACCAGAGCGAATCGACCATCTGCACGGCCGATTCGCGCAGCGAGGTGCCGGTCTGCATCACCCGGTTGGCGACGCTGCCAGCGAAGTCGTTCTGGAAGAAGCTCAGGCTCTGCCGCACCACGTAGTTGTGCATCAGCCAGCGCGAGCGGTTGCTCAGGCCGGGCACGATGGCCTGGTTGACCAGCAGGTTGTGCAGGCCGACCAGGATCGGCCGCGCGATGACCGTGATGAACAGCATCCAGCCCAGTTCATTGGCATGGCGCTTGAAGAAATCAGCCCCTGGCTGCTCGGCGACCATGTCGACGATGCGGCCCAGGTAATCGAACATCGCCACTTCCACCAGCGCCAGCAGCAGGCCAGCGATCAGGGTCGCCAGCAGCACCGGCCACACCGGGCGCAGGTAGTGCAGGTAGAACGGCAGCACCTTGCGCGGTGGCATGCGCCCATCCACGGGCGGGAACACCGGGATCAGGGATTCAAACCAACGGAACATCGCACTCCCTCGCCTCTTGCAAGCGGCGAAGTATCCCACGCCGGATGTGTACGCCAGCCGATGATCGCCACCGCTCCGGTCGTGCCGGCCGCTGGCCGGCACTCCCCTTATTCCTTGACCGGGATGAACAGCAGGTCCTGGAAATCGAAGCTGAAATCGGTCAGGTCGGAGATCGACTGCATGCGCACCTCGCTCACCTTGCCGTCCGGGTCCAGGCTGAAGTTCACGAACGCATCGGCGTTGAGCGAACGGTCATCCCAGCGCACGATGAAGGTGTCGTGCTGCCAGTGCTCCAGGCGGCCGCTCAGCTGCGCGGTCTTCATGAAGCGCAGGCGCAGGCCCCTGCCCTCGGCGCTGATCTGCATGTCGCCATACCAGCGGTCGCGGAACGTGCCGGTGTAGCCGGCCAGCGGCAGCGACGGCGTGCTGCCCTTGTCGCGCGCGCCCTGGTGCTTGGCCCAGGCCTCGTCGGCCTTGTCCTGGCCCTTGGCCACGGCCTTGGCATAGGCGTCCACCCAGTCGTGCTTCTCGCCGCCCAGATAGGCATCAAGCACGCTCAGGGTGATCGCGTTGAACGCCGCACCCACTTCCTGGTTGGTCAGCACCACCACGCCCAGCTTCTCGCCCGGCACCAGGGTCAGCCGCGAAACCATGCCCGGCCAGCCCCCGGTGTGCCAGACCAGTTTCTGCCCGCGGTAATCGCTCAGGCTCCAGCCTTCGCCGTAGCCGGCAAAGTTGGCCCGCGCCGGCGCCAGCTCCGGCACGCTCGGCGCCGGGATCGACTGCGGGGTGATCATCCGCCACATCTGCTGCTGGCTCTTCTCGCTGAACAGCGCAGTGCCATCGGCCAGCTTTCCTTCGGCCAGCTGCACCTGCATCCAGCGTGCCATGTCGTGCGCACTGGAATAGATGCCACCAGCGCCGGCATTGTTCGACCAGGTCAACGGCGCGACGGTGCGCAGGTCCTTGAAATCGTACTTGGCGTGGCCGACCGCCGCCTTGTCGCCCGGCTTCAGGTGGTCGGCGTTGTAGCGCGTGCCGGCCATGCCCACCTTGTCGAAGATGCGGGTCTGCAGGAACTGCTGGTAGCTCATGCCGGAGACGTGCTCGATCACCTGCTGGGCGACCGCGTACAGGATGTTGTCGTAGGCGTAGCTCTCGCGGAAGCCGCCTTTCAACGGCACTTTGCCCAGCCGCTGTACCACTTCGGCGTTGGTGTAGGAGGTGGTCGGCCAGAACAGCAGGTCACCGGCGCCCAGGCTCAGGCCGCTGCGATGCGACAGCAGGTCACGAATGGTCATCTGCCCGGTCACGAACGGATCGGACATGCGGAACGACGGCAGGTGGTCGATCACCTTGTCGTCCATCTTCAGCTTGCCGTCCTCGGCCAGCAGGTTCAGCGAGGTAGCGGTGAACGCCTTGGTATTGGAGGCGATCGCGAACAGCGTGTCGGCCTGCACCGGCTCCGGCTTGCCCTGCTCGCGCACGCCCCAGCCGCGCTCCAGCACCACCTGGCCGTCCTTGACCACGGCCACGGCGATGCCGGGCACGTCGAACTGCGCGCGCACGCGCTCGACGGTCGCATCCAGGTCCTGCAGCGGCGGCGGGGTCGCCGCGCTCGCCATGGTCGTGCACGCCAGCAGCACGGCACCTCCGATCCAGGGTTTCATCCAGCACGATCTCCGAACAGGGGTAGCGGCCGTGTGCAGGCCGTCACCGGGGTTTCGCGGGATGGTAACGGTCCGCGGCGCACCCTGCCCTGTGCCATAGGAGGGGTGTCATGGGCGAGAACGGCCAACCCAGCAGCGGCTCCACCATCATTCCGTGCCTGCGCTACCGCGACGCGCAGGCCGCCATCGACTGGCTGCAGCGCGCCTTCGGCTTCCATGCCCAGGCCGTCTACGCCGATGGCGATACGGTCTTCCATGCGCAGCTCACCTTCGGCCACGGCATGATCATGCTCGGTTCGGTCAACAAGGAAAGCGAGTGGAACCAGCATGCCGTGATGCCTGACGAGGTCGGCGGACGCCAGACCCAGAGCGCCTGCGTGATCGTCAGCGATGCCGATGCGCACTATGCCCGGGCCAAGGCTGCCGGCGCGCGCATCGTCATCGACATCGCCGACCAGGACTACGGCGGCCGTGGCTACGCCTGCGCCGACCCGGAGGGCTACCTGTGGTGGTTCGGCAGCTACGATCCGTGGCGCGCGGACCACGGCCAATGACCCCAGCTGCCGGCCAGGCGGCCATCCGCTGCGGCATCGGCGGCTGGGTGTTTCCCGAATGGCGCGGCGGTGTGTTCTATCCAGCAGGCCTGCCGCAGCGCGAGGAACTGGCCCATGCCAGCCGCGCCCTGCGCTGCATCGAGATCAACGGCACGTTCTACCGCACGCCCACTGCGGCCCAGTGCGCGCAATGGGCTGCACAGACACCCGGCGGTTTCCGCTTCTCGATGAAGGCGCCGCGCTACCTGGTGCAGCGCCGCGACCTGTCCAGCACCGTGGAGGCCGCCGCACCGTTCCTCGAGGCGGCATTGGCGCTCGGTAACCGGCTCGGCCCGTTGCTGTGGCAGTTCGATCCGCGCCATCCGGCCGACGCCGATGCATTGGACGCGCTGATGGCGCAGCTGCCGCAGCAGCTGCAGGGCGTACCGCTGCAACACGCGCTGGAGGTGCGCAACGCCGGGGCACATGGCCCGGCGCTGGTCGCTGCCGCGCGCCGACACGGCGTGGCGCTGGTGATCGAGGACAGCGACGAGGCGCCCCTGCACGGTGATGTCAGTGCCAGCTTCGTCTACGCGCGGATCAAGCGCAGCCAGGCCTGCTTGAACGAAGGCCTGCCAGCGCCGCTGCAGCAGCGCTGGGCCGAACGTGCCCTGCGCTGGTCACGCGGCGAGCCGGTGGATGACCTGCCCTGCCTGGCCGGGCCGGCTCCGGAAACCCCGCGCGAGGTCTACCTGCTGTGCATCGGCGCAGGCAAGGCGCGCAACCCGGCGGCGGCGATGGCCCTGCAGCGGCAGGTGGACGCCCCCAGCAATTCCTCACGCGGATAGCGCTGCGGTCATCGCCTTGCCTCACAATAGGCGGATGAGCACACCCGACACCCGCAAAGCGCTGTGGCAGATCCATTTCTGTGTCCTGCTGTGGGGCGTCACTGCCATCCTCGGCAAGCTGATCACCCTGCCCGCGCTGCCGCTGGTGTGGTGGCGCATGCTGCTGGTGACGGCGATGCTGGCCCTGCTGCCGCGGGTCTGGCGCGGACTGCGTACGCTGCCGCTGCGGCTGGTGGCCGGTTATGCCGGCATCGGCGCCCTGGTCGCCCTGCACTGGCTGACGTTCTACGGTGCGGTGAAGCTGGCCAATGCCTCGGTGGCCGCCACCTGCATCGCGCTGGCGCCGGTGTTCACCTCGATCATCGAACCCTGGGTGGCCAAGCGGCCATTCCAGCTGCGTGAACTCGCCTTCGGCCTGGCCGTTCTGCCGGGCGTGGCACTGGTGGTCGGTGGCGTGCCCGATGGCATGCGCCTGGGCGTGTTGATCGGCGCGATCTCGGCATTGCTGGTAGCGGTGTTCGGCTCACTCAACAAGCGCATGGTCAGCCACGCCGATCCGCTCACGGTCACCGCGCTGGAGCTGGGCGCGGGCACCCTCACCCTGACCCTGCTGGCGCCGCTGATGCCCTACCTGCTGCCTGCGCTGGCCAGCCCGCTGTGGGTAGTTCCGGACCTGCACGACGGCATCCTGCTGCTGGTGCTGGCCGGGTTCTGCACGCTGCTGCCGTTCGCCCTGGCCCTGGTCGCACTGCGCCACCTGAGCGCCTACACGGTGCAGCTGGTGACCAACCTGGAGCCGGTCTATGCGGTGCTGCTGGCGGTGGTGCTGCTGCGCGAGCAGCACGAAGTCACCCCGTGGTTCTACCTGGGCGTGGCGATCATCGTCGGCGCCGTATTCCTGCATCCGCTGCTGAACCGCCGCAAGCCGGTGCAGCACCCGGAGATCCTCGGTACGGCCGAGGCGCGCAACATCGCCGATTGAGCGCGTCCACGCCGGACGTGGGTGGCCGTATCAACGCTGCGGCCAGTGCCATGCCGGGGCATCCAGCAGGCCCTGCCCGCTCAGCAACGTGCGGCCCTGCTCCTTGTGCAGGTGCAGCGAATGGCACCCGGGCGCCTGCTCCAGTGCTGCGATCAGGCGGCTGGCGTGTGACACCACCCAGACCTGGCTGCGCGCACTGGCCGCGATGATCAGCCGTGCCAGCGCCGGCAACAGGTCCGGGTGCAGGCTGGTCTCCGGCTCGTTGAGCACCAGCAGCGGCGGCGGACGCGGCGTGTGCAGCGCTGCGGCAAGCAGCAGGAAGCGCAACGTGCCGTCGGACAGTTCGGCCATCGACAAGGGCCGCAGCAGCCCGGGCTGGTGGAAACGCAGCGCCAACCGGCCATCCAGTTCCTCGAAGCCGACCGAGGCGCCCGGGAACGCATCGTCGACGCTGCGTGCCAACGCAACCGGGTCACCGATCTCGAGGATGGTGACCCAGGCCGCGGCCAGATCACGGCCGTCGTGATGCAGCACCGGCGTGCGCGTGGCCATCGCCGGCTGCCGCGCCGGCGCATCGGCATCGCTGCAGAAATGATCGTAGAAGCGCCAACGGCGGATGTACTCGCGCAGGGCGATGGTTTCCGGCATGCGCTGCGGATCGCCGACCTGGGTGAACAGGCTGTCGAACAGCGACAACCGGTCATCCACAAGATCCCAGCCGCGCGCATGGCGTTGCCGCACCATCGCCCCACGGCGGTCGACCAGCAGGTTGGCGCTGCGCAGGAACGGGCCCGCCCAGATCGCTTCGGCCTTGATCTGCGGGTCCAATGCGAAGGCCGATCGACTGGGCGGCGGGTAGCCCAGATCGATGGCGTAGCCGAATTCGTCAGTGGTGAAGCCCAGCTTCAATCCCACCGATTCCTGGCGTGGGCCGCCCTGCAGGGGGATCTCGCCGGCAGCAACCCGACGGTCCATTTTTTCCGGGCCCGCCCACAGCGCCGAACCCAGCCCGCCTTCGCGGGCCAGCACCGCCGCGACGCCGCCCTGCGCGGTCTCCGCCAGGAGGCGCAGCGCGCGGTACAGGCTGGACTTGCCACTGCCGTTGTCACCGGTCACCACATTCAACTGCTGCAGCGGCAGTACCAGCCCGTGCAGCGAGCGATAGTGGGCGATGGCCAGGGTCTGCAGCATGGTTGGCATCCGGGGAAACAGAGAGGTCATGCTGCCCGGTTCTGATCGCAGGAACTGCGACGCAATGTGAATCGGAAACAGCATCCACGCATGGCGTGGATCTACCTGGGGGTGCTTCAGCCCGCCCGTTCCACCCGGTTGCGGCCATTGCCCTTGGCCCGGTACAGCGCCTTGTCGGCACGTGCCAGCGTGTCATCCACGCTTTCACCAGGCTGGTGCTGGGCCACACCAATACTGATCGTGACCGGGAATCCCAGCGGCAGGTCAGCCACCGCCAGGCGCAGGAACTCGCACTGCAGTTCGGCGGTGCGCAGGTCGGTAGCCGGCATCACCGCCACGAATTCCTCGCCACCATAGCGCGCGGCCATGCCGCGACCGGCGAAATGGGAACGCAGCAGCACGCCCAGTTCGGCCAGCACGCGGTCGCCGGTGGCGTGGCCCTGGAAATCGTTGATGTGCTTGAAATGGTCGATGTCCAGCAGTGCGACGCAGGCCACACCGGGCTGGTCTCCGTTCACCGCCACCGCCTCTTCCAGCGCTGCCGCCATCGCACGGCGGTTCGGCAGGCCGGTCAACGCATCGGTGCGGCTCTGCTCGGCCAGGTCGGCATTCTGCGCCAGCAGCACGTCCTGGTACTCCGACAGCAGGCGCTCGTAGTCATCACGCTCCAGCATGTGCTTCTGGATGTCGAGCGCGAAACGGCGCAGTTCCATCACCAGCATCACCTGCCGCGACAGCGCCGCCAGCGCTTCGGCCTTGTCGCTGGCCAGGTGCTGTGGCTGCGCATCGAATACGCACAGCGTGCCCAGCGGCAGGCCATCTGAACTGATCAGTGGCGCGCCCGCATAGAAGCGGATGTGCGGGTCGCCCACCACCACCGGGTTGTCGTGGAAGCGGATGTCCTGCAGCGCATCCTCGACCACCATGATCTGCTGCGGTTGCAGGATCGCGTGGCCGCACATCGATTCGCTGCGCAGGTTTTCCGCCGCATCGATGCCCTGGATCGACTTGAACCATTGCCGCTCGACATCGATCAGGGTCACCGCCGCCATCGAGGTGCCGCAGACCGCCTTGGCGATCACCACCAGGTCGTCGAAGGATTTCTCACGCTCCGAATCGAGGATCCGGTAGCGGTACAGCGCCTCAAGCCGAAGGGCTTCATTGGCAGGCTTGTCGGGCTTGATCATGCAGCGTCACGTTCCGGCAGGTCACCGCGAAGTCTAGCTGATGCCGGCGCGCAATCTGCACAACGGGTAGTGCCGGCCGCTGGCCGGCATCCCGGGTCCGTCGCACGCCCATTGCAGCCGGCCAGCGGCCGGCCCTTACCAGTCCAGCTGCTTCGGCAGCAGGCCCTGCAGCTCCTGCTCGGTCAGGTTGCGCCACTGGCCCGGCTTCAACGCACCGATCTTGATGTTGTCGATGCGCACGCGGCGCAGCTGGGTCACCCGATAGCCGAACTCGGCCGCCATCAGGCGGATCTGCCGGTTCAGGCCCTGCTGCAGGGTGATGCGGAAACCGAACTTGGCGATGCGCGAGGTCTTGCACGGCAGCGTCATCTGGTCGTGGATGCGGACGCCACGGGCCATGCCACGCAGGAACTCGTCGGTGACCGGCTTGTTCACCGCCACCAGGTACTCCTTCTGGTGGCCGTTCTCGGCACGCAGGATCTGGTTGACGATGTCGCCGTTGCTGGTCATCAGGATCAGGCCTTCGGACTCCTTGTCCAGGCGCCCGATCGGGAAGATGCGCTGTTCATGGCCGACGAAGTCGACGATGTTGCCCTTGACCGAGGTCTCGGTCGTGCAGGTGACGCCGACCGGCTTGTTCAGCGCGATGTAGACGTGGCGGCGGGCACCGGGCTTGCGGGCCACGCGCGCGCGCAGCGGCTGGCCGTCGACCAGCACCTGGTCTTCCTCGCCCACCACCGCGCCAGTGCCGGCCGGGTGGCCGTTGACGGTGACCCGGCGGGCGGCGATCAGGCGATCGGCCTCGCGGCGGGAGCAGAAGCCGGTGTCGGCGATATGTTTGTTGAGTCGGGTGGTCATCGCCCTATTATCCGGCATCGCCGCCCGCAGCGCTTCATGCCAGGCCGGGTGGATCGAGCTCTTCGCCGTCGAATACCCGGTTGCGGCCGGCACGCTTGGCCACGTACATGGCGTGGTCGGCCCGGCGCAACAGCGCAGCCAGGTCGTCCTCGCCCGGCCGCCACTGCGCCAGGCCGATGCTGGCGGTCACCTCCAGGCCGGGCACCTGCAGCACCCGGCCCGCTTCGGTGATGTGCTGGCGCAGGCGATCCAGGCGTGCCGACGCCGCCTCGCGCGGCATGCCCGGCATCAGCAGCAGGAATTCCTCGCCGCCCATCCGCACCACCTGGTCCTGGCTGCGCACCGCAGCACGCAATGCACGAGCCACCGCCACCAGCACCTGGTCGCCCACGGCGTGGCCATGGCGGTCATTGATGTCCTTGAACAGGTCGATGTCGAGGAAGCCGATCACCAGCGGGCCGCGCTCGCGATCGACCCGTTCCAGATGCCGGGCCAGCTGCTGCAGACCGGCACGGCGGTTGGGCAGCCCGGTCAGGCCATCGGTTTCGGCCAGCTGGCGCAGTTCATCGCGCTGCTGGCGCAGGCGTCCCAGCCGCTGGTTCAGCGCATAGGCGGCCATCATCAACAGCCAGGTCACCGAAAGCTGCAGTGCTTCCACGCGGTATTCCAGCAACCACGCAGCGCGGCAGGCATCGGCCAGGATCAGCACCAGCATCGGTGCCAGCGCTGCCAGCCCCGCCTGCGCCCAGCGGTCACCGCGCAGCCGTGCCCATACCCCGACCATCAAGGCCAGGCCACAACCCAGCAGGTAGGACACCTGCAGGCCCTGCGCCACCCAGGCCAGGCTGTTCCACTGCAGCCAGGGCACCCATGCGGCCAGCGCCAGCAGTCCCCACAGCGCCAGCAGCTGCACCGGGCGCGATCGCGGCAGCAGGCGGTCGCCGCCGTTCAGACGCCACAGCGCCGGCAGCACCAATGCCTGCGACGCCGCGGTCAACGACAGCAGCCACCAGGCGCCGCGCTCGCCCACCGGCAGCCACGGCTCCGGGTAGCCGCTGAGGCCACCGAGGATGGCCTGCCACAGCACCAGCACGGTGGTACCGGCGATGTAGACCAGGAAGCTGCGGTCGCGGGTGGTGAGGAAGGCCATCAGGGCCGACAACGCCAGCGCGATCGCCACGGCGATGCAGGCCGCGCGCACCAGCAGGCGGGCGGTATCGTTCTGCTGCACGGGACTGGGCGCCCCCAGCCGCAGGGTCGGTACCCAGCGCGCCTTCAGCGGCGTCTGCCATGACACCAGGAACGGTTCATGGCTGCCCGCCGCCGGCACCGCGACCAGGCCGATGCCTGCGCGGAACCGGGAATCACGGGTACGGGCATCGTGCATGTTGCCGCAGATTTCGCGATCACCGTGCTGCACGCGGACTTCGCCGGCAAACACATTGAACACGTCCAAGGCCTGCGGCTGGCCCGACCAGCCGCCCGCTGGCGCGGACACCTGCACCTGTTGCCGTGGCCCCGCCAGCATCTCCGGCGTGCAAGCGCGATGCGGGGTGGGTTCATCGGTGGCTGCACCGACCAGCAGGTAATCACGCCCGGCTTCGGCTACAGCAGCCGACAGCGGCCACGGCGTTGCCAACCACACCAGCAGCATGACCAGCACCACCCCTGTTCCGTACTGCCACTGCCTGCCGCCCACGCCACGCCCTGTTCCTGCTTACGCCCGCGCCCACTGCGCGTCGCCCCTGGCGGGCATTATCGCAGCCGCAGCGGCGGCGCACGTGTAGACCAAAGTCGCCGACGGGCGTTCAGCCTGCGGCGGGAGGCCCCTTCACCGCCACCAGGCGCACCGGCCTCAGGTCACTCAGGGTCATCCGCTCCAGCGGCTGCGGCCGCTCGACCGCATAGCCCTGCAGGCCCTGCACCCCGAGCCGGGTCAGCGCGGCGGCGACCTCGGCAGTCTCCACCCATTCGGCCACCACCTCCATCTGCAGCTCGCGCCCCAGTTCACTGATCGCGCGCACGGTGGCGTGGCTGACCGGATCGGTATCCATGTCACGCACGAAGGCCCCGTCGATCTTCAGGATGTCGGCCGGCAGCTGGCGCAGGTAGCCGAACGAGGACAGCCCGGAGCCGAAATCGTCCAACGCCATCCGGCAGCCACGCGCCTTCACCGCATCGATGAAGGCGCGTGCCTGGCTGAGGTTGCTGATCGCAGCGGTCTCGGTGATTTCGAAGCACAGCTTGGAGGCCACTGCGCGGTTGCGCTCCAGCAGGTCGCAGACGAAGGCGAGGAAACCCGGCTCGGCGATCGACTGCGCCGAGACGTTGACGTTGCACAGGCCCAGCTGCCGGACGTGTGCCGGGCACACCTGCAGATGCCGGAACAGCAGGCCGAGCACGTGCCGGTCCAGCGCCACGGCCATGCCATAGCGCTCCACCGCCGGCATGAACTGGCCCGGCAGGTGCAGGCTGCCATCGCTGCCACGCATGCGCACCAGCACCTCATAGTGCAGGTACGTGGGATCGCCGACGCGGGCGATGCGCTGCGCATACAGCACCATGCGGTTCTCGGCCATGGCCAGGCTGACGCCCTGCAGGCGTTCGGCCTCCAGGCGCCGTTCCTCCAGCGCCATGCGGTTCTCGTTGAAGCAGTGCACGCGGTTGCGGCCGGCCTGCTTGGCCGCATAGCACGCGCTGTCGGCGGCGCTCATCAGCCAGTTCACATCCGGTGCCTCGGCGCTGACCTCGACCACGCCGATGCTGCAGCTCAGCTGCGGGCTGCCCTCGCTGACCGGGAACGTCGCCTGACCCAGGTTGCGGATCACCCGCTGCAGCACGCGCTTGGCCTCGTCCTGCCCGGCATGGGCAAGGAACACCGCGAACTCGTCCGCGCCCAGCCGGCCCACCCAGTCGCCATCGCGCACCGCCGCCACCAGGTAGTCGGCGAAGCTGCGCAGCATCTGGTCGCCGGCGGCGTGGCCGAAGCTGTCGTTGACCAGCTTGAAATGGTCCAGGTTGATGTAGCACAGCGCGTGCGTGCCGCCCTCGCTGCGCACCTGCAGCAGCGCGCGCTCCAGCAGCCGCTCGATCTCGCGGCGGTTGATCAGGCCGGTCAGCGGATCATGGCTGGCGTGGTGCTCGATCTCGCGCGCCAGTGCATGGTTCTGGCTGACGTCTTCGATGATCGCGAACACCGACAGGCCACCGCCGGTGCTGCGCACGCCGGTGCCGCTCCAGCGGCCCCAGACCAGGCTGCCATCGCGACGGCGGAAGCGCAGTTCGCTCGGCCGCAGCTGGCGGTCCCAATCGATGCGCCCCACCCCATCGATGACCAGTTCGCCGTCCATCAGCAGGTCACCCAGTGACAGCTGCAGCAGCATGTCACGGCGGTGATCGAGGATATCGGCCATCGCCTGGTTGGCCTCGACCACCTTGCCTTCGGTATCGAGCTTGAGCATGCCGACGTTGGCCTGGTAGAACGCAGCGCGGAAACGGCTCTCGTGTTCGGTCAGGTCCTTGCCGACGCGACGCGCCAGCGCAACCGCCATCAGGCTGATCGCCAGCACCGACAGGCCCGCAACCATCAACGTTGCCAGCCTCACCAGCGTCGCCATCCGCAGCAGCGCCTGCGAGAACGCCTGGCTCTGCACCTGCATCCGCCGATCAAGGTCACCCAGATGCTGCAGGTAGCGGTCACGCGCGGCGATCGGCACCGGGCCACTGTCATGCCCCAGCTGCAACTCATCGATCAGGCGCTGCACCGCCATCAGGTCGCCATCGGTCTTCCGCCACAGCGCGGTTGCTTCGCGGAAGGCACCGATATCGCGTGCATAGCGGAACGAGAACACCAGGCGCGGGATATCGGCGCGCGCGTTGCCGCCCTGCAGGAAACCCTGCCTGGCCTTGGCTTCATCCGGCTCGGCCTGTTCCAGCGCCAACCGCGCCTGCAGATCGCCCAACGGCACCTGCAGGGCCTGGCGTGCGTCGTCCAGGTCCTGCGCATCCCCCCGCGCCAGATAGCGGCTGAGTGCGGCGGTCGCATCCTGCTGACCACGCGACCAGTAACCCTGGCCGGCGATCCAGGCGGTGGAGGCCGCCTGCAGTTCCTGGATCAAGGCGGACAGTGCGACCAATCCAATCGCCATGCCCGTCAACAACGCAAATCGCAGTCCCAGGCCGCGGGTCATCGGTACCCGTCGGCTCTGTTGGTCCGTGCCACTCCTACCCATCCCGGATCCCCCCGAATGTGCTGCGGTGACAACCTCCCTTGGAACCGGCTCAGCCTAGGGCCGGCAATGTGTTGACCATGCGAAAAGGGGACGGAGGGGATTAAGTCGTTTTCGGCATAAGCGCGTGGCCTGCCATATACGACTTAATCCCCTCCGTCCCCTTTTCCGGCCCTGGAACGGACAACGCCAGCCCGAAGGCTGGCGTTGTCATGGCTACGTTGCGGCTCAGTAGCTGCGCGGGCCGCGCGGCTTGAAGCCGTCACGACGCGGCGGGCGGCTGTCGCGGTCACCGCCGCGGTCGCCACCGTGGCCACCCGGACCGCCCGGGCCACCGCGACGCGGGCCACCCGGGCCGCCCGGACCACGCTTGTCGAAGCGCGGCTTGAACGGACGCGGGGCCGGGTTGGTGTCTTCACCCGGAGCCAGCGCACGCATCTGCAGCTGCTGGCCCGACACCCAGACCTTCTGCAGGTGCGACAGCACGTCCGGCGGCATCTGTGCCGGCAGGTCCAGCAGCGAGAAGTCATCGTGGATGTCGATGCGGCCGATGAAGCGGCTTTCCAGGCCGGCTTCGTTGGCGATGGCGCCGACGATGTTGGCCGGCTTCACGCCGTGCTGGTGGCCGACCGAAATGCGGTAGGTCTCCATGCCCTGCTCCGGCGCACCACGCGGCGGAACCTCGCGGCGCGGACGCTGCTCGAAACCACCTTCGGCGTCGTCGCGACGCGGACCACGCTCGAAGCGCGGACCACGCTCGTTGCGGTCGAAGCGATCGCCACGTTCCGGGCGGTCACCACGGTCGAAGCGTTCGCGCGGTGCACGCTCTTCACGCGGCGCACGCACCGGGGGCTGCAGCAGGAACGGGGTGTCACCCTGCAGCATCTTGGCCAGCGCGGCAGCCACTTCGATGGCCGGCACGTTCTGCTCGTTCTCGAAACGCTCCAGCAGCTGGCGGTAGAAGTCCAGGCCACCCGCGCCGAGGGTTTCGCTGATGCGCGAGGTGAACTTGTTGATGCGGGTGTCGTTGACCGCTTCCACGCTCGGCAGCTGCATCTCTTCGATCGGCTGGCGGGTGGCGCGCTCGATCTGGCGCAGCATGCCCTTCTCGCGCGGGGTGGCGAACAGGATCGCCTCGCCGCTGCGGCCGGCACGGCCGGTACGGCCGATGCGGTGCACGTAGCTTTCGGTGTCGTACGGGATGTCGTAGTTCAGCACGTGGCTGATGCGCTCCACGTCCAGGCCGCGGGCAGCCACGTCGGTGGCGACCAGGATGTCCAGCTTGCCTTCCTTCAGCATGGCGATGGTGCGCTCACGCTGGGCCTGCTGCATGTCACCGTTGATGGCGGCAGCGGCCAGGCCACGGGCCTGCAGCTTGCTGGCCAGTTCTTCGGTGCCGGCCTTGGTGCGCGCGAAGATGATCATCGCGTCGAACGGCTCGACTTCCAGGATGCGGGTCAGTGCGTCCAGCTTGTGCATGCCGCTCACCCACCAGTAGCGCTGGCGGATGTTGGCCGAGGTGGTGGTCTTGGCCGCGATGGTCACTTCCACCGGGTCCTGCAGGTAGGTCTGCGCGATGCGGCGGATCTGCGGCGGCATGGTGGCCGAGAACAGGGCCACCTGGCGCTGCTCCGGCAGCTTCTTCAGCACGGCTTCGACGTCGTCGATGAAGCCCATGCGCAGCATTTCATCGGCTTCGTCCAGCACCAGGGTCTTCAGCTCGGACAGGTCCAGGGTGCTGCGGTCCAGGTGGTCGATCACGCGGCCGGGGGTACCGACAACGATATGCACGCCACGACGCAGCGCCGACAGCTGCTGGCCGTACGGCTGGCCGCCGTACACCGGCAGCACGCGGAAACCCGGGATCTTCGACGAATAGGACTGGAACGCCTCGGCAACCTGGATGGCCAGTTCGCGGGTCGGCGCCAGGATCAGGGCCTGGGGCTTGATCTGCTGCAGGTCGATGTTGGACAGTACCGGCAGTGCAAAGGCAGCGGTCTTGCCGGTACCGGTCTGGGCCTGGCCCAGCACGTCGCGGCCTTCCAGCATCGCCGGGATGGTGGCGGCCTGGATCGGCGACGGGGTTTCGTAGCCGATGGCGGTGACCGCCTGCATCACGGGCTCGGACAGGCCGAGCTGCGCAAACTGCAGCGGCGCTTGGGAATCTTGGGACATGGGGAACTCCGAAGGCACTGCCGTCTTCCTGGCAGTGCGATAAAAAAGGGATGGTCCGCGCTTTGGGCGCCCTTCTTATCGCGTGCCCTGGCGCTGCTCGGTCGGAGGAGATTTCACTCGCTCAGAGCGGAATGATACCGCATTGATCCTGAACAACGCATACAGCTTTCCATGCGCGTGCCGTCCTGCCCCGTGCTGGCGCACAATACGCGCCCTCTTTCCGGCCCGGCCGCTGGCCTGCGCCCTCTTCCCAGGAACCCCGCCCCATGCAGATTCTCGAATTCGACCTCGACGGTGACTACGTCGAACTCAAGCAGCTGCTCAAGCTGGCCGACGTGGTCACCAGTGGCGGCGAGGCCAAGATGGTCATCAGCGAGGGCCAGGTACGGGTCGACGGCGAAGTCGAACTGCGCAAGGCCTGCAAGATCCGCGCAGGCCAGGTGGTCGAATTCGCCGACAGCCAGATCCGGGTGCTGGCTGCCGGCTGATCTGAAGCTGTTCAGGCCACGCGCTGGGTGAGGTGCGAGGCGATCAGCTGCCTGAACGGTGCCACGCCCTGCGCCAGGCGCAGGCCGGCCGCACGCAGCAGGCGTGCCGGGCGGCGGTCGTCGGTGTACAGGCTGGCGATCGCATTGGTGGCTTCGTACAACGGACGCGATGCCAGCCGATGACCGCGCTGGTAGCTGGCCAGCATGCCGGCGGCGGCAATGTCGGCGCCACGGCGCTGTTGCGCGACGATGGCCTGCGCCAGCCGCTGTGCGCTGGCCAGGCCCAGGTTGAAGCCATGCGCGGTGACCGGATGCATGCCCACCGCGGCATCACCGATCAGCGCCGAACGCTCGCCGACGAAGCGATGCGCGTACACCCCCACCAGCGGATACGCCTGCGGCGTGGCCACCGGCTGCATCCGGCCCAGGCGGTGTTCGAAGCAGGCACTGATGGCCTCACCGAACGCCACCTCGTCCATCGCCAGCAGCTCTTCGATCTGCCGCGGTGGCAGCGTGATCACCGCCGACGCCTGGCCCTCGTTGAGCGGCAGCAACGCCATGGTGCGGCCGTAGCCGAACCACTCCCACGCGGTGTGGTGATGGTCGCGCTCGACCTGCATGCGGCACACCAGCATCGACTTGCCGAAATCGCGCATCTGCGCACCGATGCCAAGCATGCGGCGAGTGGCGGAGAAGCGGCTGTCGGCGGCGACCAGCAAGCGCGCGTGCAGTTGGCTGCCGTCATCGAGTTTGACCACGTGGCCCTGCGCATCGGCCTGCACGCCCAGCACCTTGCGCCCGTCGAACAGTTCCAGGCCGTCCTGGCCCTGCACGGCATCCCAAGCAGCGCGGCGGATCAGATGATTGGGCACCAGCCAGCCCAGCGGCTGGCCATCGACCTGGCTGCTGGCGAAGGTCAGCGCGAATGGCGATCCGCCGTTCATCACCTTGGCATCGCGCAGTTCAGCTATTTCGGCGTGCGGCAGGCGCTGCCACAACCCCAGCTGTTCCATGCTCTGTCGTGAGGCATGGGTCAACGCGATCTCGCGCCCATCGAAGGCGGCCTCTGCCAGGGCCTGGCGCGGCTGCACTTCAACCAGCCCGACCTGCAGGCCGCTGCCGGCCAGCGCGCGCGCGAAGCACAGACCTGCCGGTCCGGCGCCGACCACCACCACGTCCATCCTGCGCATGCGCGCCTCCCGCCAATGATCCAGTCCGGGCAGCATAGCGCCACGCACCTGACCGGCCTTGATCTGGATCAGGCCCGGCTCACAGCAGTGCGAACACCAGCGCCAGGATCGACAGCAGCGACACCGCCCAGACCAGGCTGCGCACGTAGGGCACGCCTGTGGCATACAGCGGCAGATAGGCCACGCGCGCCCAGAAGTAGGCCTGCGCGGCCAGCGCCGTGGTGTCGTTGCCGCGCCCGGCCAGCACCACCGCGATCGCAGCCGCAGCGAAGAACGGGAAGGTTTCCAGGAAGTTGGCCTGCGCACGCTGCAGGCGACCGGCCAGCGGGCTGACCGGCTTTGCGTCGCCATCCCGTGCCGAGGCATTCCACTTCATCCCGCGCTCGCGGGTGACCACGGTGGAGGTGGCGAAGATGTAGACGAAGCCCAGCAGCACCGACCAGGCCAGCATCGTCAGTTCAGTTGCCATCGTTCATCTCCTCAGGGTGCCGACGCACGCAGGCTGTAACCGGCCAGGCGCCACACCTGGTCTTCGTCGAAACGGAACGACACCAGCTCACGTACCGGCTGCGCGCTGTTGGCGAAACGGGTCGGGAAGCTGACGTTGATGTACAGCCCCTCCGGCACTGCGGCACCGGCGCTGTACTTGACCCGGGTGATGGTCGGCTGGCCACGCCCGGCCAGCGCCCCCAGGCGCGTGCGTTCGGTGGTCAGCTGACTGACGAAGGCGGCCTTCGGTACTGCACGGCGCGCGACGGCGGAGGCGCCATCCCACAATTCGCCGGCGCGGTTGGCATCGACCAGCTGCGCTGCCTTCACCGCGGCGGCGCCCATTTCCGCGTCCTGTTTCTGCACCTGCGCCTGCTGTGCAGCGGTCAACGCAGGGGAACCGGCGGTAGCGGGCTTCGCGGCCGCTGGCGAGGCAGGGGCCGGGCGTGCCGGAGCCGGTGCAGGCGTGGCAGGCGCAGGCGTCTGCGCCAACACGGTCAGGGGCAGCAGGGACAGCAGCAGGAGCACGCGCTTCATGGACACCGCCGGTTCTCGGGAAAGAACCGCAGTCTACGCCAGCGCGGTGAGCCATTCGTCAGCGCGCGTGGGCGCTGCCTTCCACCACTGCGGCGTCGGCCTGCGCGGCCTGCGCGGCCGGCGTGCCGGTTGCGGCCGGGGCCTGTTCGGCCACCGGCGGCGGCTCGGACGGTGCCGGTGGCAGCGTCGCCACATCGATTTCAGACAGCGGGCTCTCTTCCGGGCATACCGCATCCGGGAAGCCGAAGCGCTGCTTCAGGGCCTGGCCACAGCTGTTGATCGATTCCATGTCGGCGCCTTCGCGCTTGCACTGCTGGTCGAAGGCGATCAGGAACGCGTCCTTGCGCTGCACGAAGTCATCGCCGCAGGCGCGCATCTGCTTGATCCGTTCCAGATCGTCCTGCACCGCGTTGGTGCCATCCAGTCCGTACTGGCGCAGCTCATCCGGCGTCAGCAGGCGCAGGCTGCGGTTGGGCACGGTCATCATCAGATCGGCCACGCCCACCGCCACGCCATTGCGCTGCAGATAATCCTTCACGTTGTCGTAGACCTCGTGCAGTTCGCGGTTGAGTTCCGCGCGCGAGGTGGCCTTGGAGCTGATGCGCATCATGCGGTGGATGCCGACCTTGCCCGACAGCAGGCGGTTGTCACCGGCGGCCAGTACGAACACGCAGGCGCTGTGGCAGATCGAGCCTTCGCGCACCCAGATGGTCCAGCCCGATTCACCGATGCTGTCACCGGCGACGATCGCCGACTCCACCTGGCCGCCGCTGGAATCCAGATCGAGGATGCGCTTGTGGATCTTCTGCTCGTCAGCAACCACCGCCAGCCGCCACATCATTTCGGCGAAGCCCGGATTGATCTTGCCGGCGTAACGCACGCGCATCAGGCCACGCTCGGCACACGGCGCCAGGGCCTGGGTGATCTGCTCGCGCTGCAGGCCTTCCAGTTCGACACCGTCGCCGGCATCACCGGCATATTCCGTGCTGCAGCTGACCCAGGCACGACCATTTTCCAACTGCGCCTGCGGCCACGGCCGATCCGCCTGGCTGCGCGGCGGTGCCGGCGGCGGTGGCGCGTCGGCGGCATTGATCGAGACCATGTTCTCGCCATCGCTGGCCGGTGCCCTCGCCGCCTTGTCGGCAGCGGTCACATTGCCCGGATTCTCCAGCTGACTGCAGCCCGCCAGGGCCAGGCACAACAGGGGCAACCAGCGGAATTTGGCGGACATCGGGCAACCGGGATTGATGGGAGCAAGAGCGACAGTCTACCCGTCCAGGCCGCGCATTCAGCGCGTGGCACTGAACCCCTTCTGACCCTTGGGAAAGCGTGTCGACCAAGGTCGACACCTACCAGAGCGGGATGCCCTTCCGGCAGACCGCGGGAAACTGTCGAAGGCGGGGTGGGTCCGGTTGCAGGGGCGTGAGCGCCATGGATGGCGCGACCGAGCTTACATGGACGTACTTGCAGCGTCCCCTGCAACCGGACCCACACCGCCTCCCGCCAGGAAACCAGCTTCTGCTTCTGCCGTTGCTGTTGCCGTTGCCGTTGCCGGCCAGCGGCCGACACTACCGCGGGTGCCGGGTGCAGCCCGGCCTGACCCCCTTCAGCATCCATGTCCGAATATGGCGAGTATTGCCACCCGCACCCGCCTAGACTGGCGCCATGGACACCGCCCTCGCCCTCGACACCGCCGCCTGCGACCGCGCCCGCCTGGCCCGCGACGCACGCTTCGACGGCGTGTTCTTCACCGCCGTGCGCAGCACCGGCATCTATTGCCGCCCGGTCTGCCCGGCACCGCCCCCGAAGCCGCGCAACATCACCTACTACCCGACCGCCGCTGCCGCTGCCGCCGCCGGCTATCGCCCGTGCCTGCGCTGCCGCCCGGAGCTGGCACCACAGGCCCAGCAGGCACTGGCCGGGCAGACCGTGCAGCGCGCCCTCGCCCTGATCCATGGCGGCTTCCTGCAGGAGCAGCCGGTGGCCGATCTTGCAACGAAGCTCGGCCTCAGCGCGCGCCAGCTGCAGCGCCTGTTCGTCGAACACCTGGGCGCGACGCCCGGGCAGATCCATGCCACCCATCGCCTGCTGCTGGCCAAGCAGCTGCTGACCGAAACCACGCTGGCGGTGACCGACGTCGCGCTGGCCGCCGGCTACAACAGCCTGCGCCGTTTCAATACCGCGTTCCTGCAGGGTTGCGGCATGGCGCCCACCGCACTGCGCCGCCAGCATCAACCGCTGGCCGCCGACGATGGCGGCCTGGTGCTGCGCCTGGGCTACCGTCCACCGCTGGACTTCCCGCGCATGCTGGCGTTCCTGCGCAAGCGCAGCCTGCCCGGCATCGAACTGATCGGCGAGGACAGCTACCAGCGCGTGCTGGGCACGCCGGAGCGCCCCACCCTGCTGCGCGTCACTGCAGACCCGAAGCGCCCGGAGCTGCGCCTGCAGCTGGGTGCGGTGGATCCGCGCCTGATCCCGGACATCGTGCGCCGCGTGCGCCGTGTCTTCGACCTTGATGCCGATCTGCAGCAGGTGCATGCCGCGCTCGGCGAGGAGCCGCTGCTGGCGCGTGGCATCACCGAGCGCCCCGGGCTGCGCGTGCCCGGCGGCTGGGATGGCTTCGAGGTCGGCGTGCGTGCGGTGCTCGGCCAGCAGGTCACGGTTGCCGCAGCCACCACCTTCGCGCGGCGGCTGGTCGATGCCTATGGCGCGCACCTGCCGGGCATGCCGTCCGACTTCGATCGCCAGTTCCCGGCACCCGAGGTATTGGCCGAGGCGCCACTGGAATCGATCGGCCTGCCGCGCAGCCGCGCCGCCACCGTGCGCGCATTGGCCACTGCCTGCGCCAATGGCCAGCTCGACTTCGGGCCCGGCCAGGCGCTGGAAGAATTTGTTGCCCGCTGCGTGGCACTGCCCGGCATCGGCCCATGGACCGCGCAGTACATCGCCCTGCGTGGCCTCGGCCAACCCGATGCCTTCCCGGCCGGCGATCTTGTACTGCAGCAGGTGCTCGGCCACGCGCAGGGCCAGCGCCTGAGCGAGCGCGCGACCGAAGCGCGCTCGCAGCCGTGGCGCCCGTGGCGCGCCTATGCCGTGCTGCACCTGTGGCACCTGTCCGGCACTTTCGTTGGAGAACCGACATGACCCTGTTGTTCGATCGTTTCGACAGTCCGATCGGCGTGTTGACCATCGCCGGCGACGAGCGTGGCCTTTCGCATGTGCTGTTCCCGGAGAACCGCCACCCCGCACGCGGGCGCGATGACTGGCACTACGCACCGGATGCATTGCCGGAAGCGCGCGAGCAGCTGCTGCAGTTCCTGCACGGCGAGCGCAACAGCTTTGACCTTGTGCTGGCGCCGCGTGGTACGCCGTTCCAGCTGCGCGTGTGGCAGGCGCTGGCGCTGATTCCGTTCGGCCAGACCTGGAGCTACCTGCAGCTGGCGCAGCATCTGGGACAACCCAGCGCGACCCGCGCGGTGGGCGCGGCCAATGGTCGAAATCCGTTGCCGATCATCCTGCCCTGCCACCGCGTGATCGGCAGCAACGGCGCGCTGACCGGCTTCGGTGGCGGCCTGGAAACCAAGGCCGCGCTGCTGCGACTGGAACAGCGCCAGGCCCCGCTGTTCGCCTGAGAGGGCTGGCCGGGCTGCGCCCGGCACCCGCAGAGGCAACGGCAAGGTCAAGAGCCAATACGGCTCCGATTTTCTACGCGTTGGGCGGGGCGGTATGGGTGGGCAGGACACGCCGTAAACCCCCCTCCGGGGTCCGGCCCAGCCGCTGGCGGCTGTGCGTTCGGGCGCTTGCGAAGCAGTGCTTCGCAAGCAAAGCGCCCTCACCCTTGGGGGCTTGGCCGCGGCATCCATGCCGCGGACACCCCCGCAACCGGACCCACCCCGCCTTCGACAGGTTCCTGCGATCTGCCGGGACGGCGTACTGCGCGGCCGCTGGTAGGTGTCGACCTTGGTCGACACGTTGGATCCACGCCATGCGTGGATGGAGACATCTGGAATCTGTCTGGTGGAAAGCCCCCTTGTTGTTCAAGGGGGCGCGCCGACGGCGCGGGGATAAGGAAAAATGCGCGGACACGGCGCGCGATAGCGCGGCGTGTCTTTGGTACGTCATTGCACCGGCTTATCATGAGCAGATGACTTCCGTACGCCTGACCTGTTCGCTGGCGCTGCTGCTGCCATTGGCTGCCTGCACCACTGCGCCCGCCCCTACCGCCTCCGTTCCCACATCCGTCGCTGCGGCTACGCCGCCGAAGCTGCTGCTGATCTCCATCGACGGCCTGCGCGCCGATGCGCTGGACCGCGGGCTGACCCCGAACCTGCAGCGGATGATCGACGGCGGCGTGCGCGCCCGCTGGATGACGCCGTCCTATCCTTCCCTGACCTTCCCCAACCACTACACGATCGTCACCGGCCTGCGTCCGGATCACCACGGCATCGTCAACAACAGCATGGACGACGCAGCCCTCGGCCGCTTCGAACTGGGCAACCGTGAAGCGGTGACCGACAGCCGCTGGTGGGGGGGTGAACCAATCTGGGTCGGCGCGGAAAATGCCGGCGTGCGCACCGCCACCACGTCGTGGCCGGGCAGTGAATCGGAAATCCGGGGTGTGCGCCCCAGCCAGTGGCGCGTCTACGACGGCAAGGAACCGCTGGAGCAGCGCGCGGGCATCGTGCTCGACTGGCTGGCACAGACCGATGCCGATGCTCCCCGCCTGACCACGCTGTACATGGAGCACGTGGACAAGGCCGGCCACAACTACGGCCCCGGGTCGAAGCAGTACGCCGACGCGATCGTACGCGCCGATCTGATCGTCGGCCAGGTGCTCGACGGCCTGCAGCAACGCGGCCTGGCCGCCACCACCAATGTGATCGTGGTATCCGACCACGGCATGGCATCGGTGCCGGAAAGCCAGGTGATTTCCACCGAATCGATGGTCGATCCGGCCATCGCACGCAATGTCAGCCAGGGCCAGTCGGTGGGCTTCGCGCCAGTGGCCGGTCGTGAGGCGGAGGCCGAACGGGCCCTGCTCGGCCGCCACGCGCACTACGAGTGCTGGAAGAAGGAGAACCTGCCGGCACGCTGGCACTACGGCACCCACCCGCGCATTCCGGCCATCATCTGCAACATGGATGAAGGCTGGGACGCGCTGCACCAGCAGAAGCTCGCCAAGCGCGTCCACCAGGACCGGGGCTCGCACGGTTACGACAATGCCCTGCCGTCGATGCGTGCGGTGTTCGTGGCCAGTGGCCCATCGTTCCGCCAGGGCCTGGTGATCGACGGCTTCGACAATGTCGACGTCTATCCGCTGCTGGCCCACCTGCTGCAGATTCCGGCCGCGCCGAACGACGGCAATGCGGAGACGCTGAAGAAGACGCTGCGCTGACGCTCCTGTAGAGCCGAGCCCATGCTCGGCTGCATTGCGCCAGCCGAGCATGGGCTCGGCTCTACAAGAACGTGCATAAAAAAACGCGGCGCCAGGCGCCGCGTTTTCCTTGGACCGGTCGGTCGGCCGGATCAGGCCTTGGCGACGGCCTTCTTCGCCACAGCCTTCTTCGCCGGAGCCTTGGCCACGGTCTTCTTGGCAACCGGGGCGGCGGCGCCTACGGCGACCTTGCTCGCGGTGTGCGAACGGGCGTTGCCGTAGCTGGCGTTGTAGCGCTTGCCCTTGGCGGTCTTGCGGTCACCCTTACCCATGTCTTCAACTCCTCAAGTGTGAAATCTGGTTACCCCGTACTGACACGGGTTCGGCGGGGCCGCCTTGCTGGGCGCCCCCGCGCACGATCGGAAATCCTATCACGGCGGGGCTAGTGCGCGCAGCTCGCGTCGTGCACGTGGCCGTGGTTGAGGCGCAGGTTGACCAGGTGGGCAACGCCCACCAGCAGGCCGCCGATGGTCATCACCACCGCATGTGGCACCGCGTTGTGGTGCAGCGGGTCGTACAGCACGCCGGCCCACAGCGCGACCAGGCCGGGGATCAGGAAGCCGAGCGCGCGCAGCGCACCGTGGCGGCGATAGCCCCAGACCAGGCTGAACAGCCCGAGCAGGGTCACGAACACCACCAGCGCCTGTTCCACGCCATCGCTCAGCCAGAACGACAGGCCCAGCGACGGCGCCGCCGCCAGCAGCACGGGGATCACCGCGCAATGCACTGCGCACAGCATCGAACCAGTGGCACCGAAACGGTCGAGCAGGTGGCGCAGGCGTGAGGACAGGGACATGACTTCCAGCAGGGTCGGCGAATCGTTATGGAATAATATAACATCCCTCTCCGACCCGCACGGTTTCCCTCCCCCTGTCCCATCGACGGGATTCGTGCGCCCCGCGATTGATACATTGTAACAAAGGACCTGCCCATGCCCGCCCACACTCCTCGGCTCAAGCCGCATTCCCTGGCCCTGGCCCTCGCTGCCCTGCTGCCGTCCGTCGCCTTTGCAGCCGGCCAGGACACCTCCCATCGTGACCGCCACCTGACCGAGCTGTCGTCGGTGCAGGTCACCGCGTCGCCGCTGCAGGGCGATGCCGAATCCCTGGCGCGCCCGGTGGACGTGCTGGCCGGTGAGCGCCTGGACGAGCAGAAGGCCGGCACCCTGGGCGATACCGTGGCCAAGCTGCCCGGCGTGCAGAGCACCTTCTTCGGCCCTGGCGTCGGCCGCCCGATCATCCGCGGCCAGGAAGGCCCGCGCGTGGCCGTGCTGTCCAACGGCATGGGCAACATGGATGCCTCCACGGTCAGCGCCGACCATGCCACCAGCATCGAGCCGTTCCTGGCCGACCAGATCGAAGTGCTGAAGGGTCCGGCCACGCTGCTGTTCGGCAGCGGCGCCATCGGTGGTGCGGTCAATGTGGTCGATGGCCGCATCGCGCGCGAACTGCCGGAGCGCCCGCTCAGCGGCCGCGCCGAGCTGCGTGGCAATTCGGTGAACAACGAACGCAGCGGCATGTTCCGCCTCGACGGTGTCAGCGGCAATGTCGTGCTGCACGTGGATGGCCTGGTGCGCAATGGCGACGACTACCGCATTCCCGGCTACGCGGTGATCGACAGCCTTGAAGACCACCATGACCACGATCACGACCATGATGCGGCCGAGGGCGAAGAGCCGCGCCGGGGCCGCCTCGACAACAGTTCGATCCGCACCCGCGCCGGTGGCGTCGGCGCAACCTGGCTGGGCGACGGCGGCTACTTCGGTGTGTCGGCCAGCACCTACCGCACCAACTACGGCATTCCCAATGGCGCGCACGTGCATGCCGATGGTGATGATCATGGCCATGACCACGGCCACGACCATGGCGATGAAGAGGAAGGCGGCGACGAGCATGATGTGCGCATCGACATGGTGCAGAACCGCTTCGAGACCAAGGCCGGCATCTACAACCCCGTCTCGTTCCTGAAGAACATCAACGCACGCGTGGCCTACACCGACTACGAGCACGTGGAGCTGGAGGCCGGCACGCCGTCCACCCGCTTCACCAACCGTGGCATCGAGGCGCGCCTGGAAGCCGTGCAGCAGCAGATCGGCGGCTGGGACGGTGCCTTCGGCCTGCAGTTCGGCAACAGTGATTTCGGCGCCAAGGGCGAAGAGGCGTTCGTGCCGGATACCGGCACGAAGAACATCGGCCTGTTCGTGCTGCAGGAGAAGCAGTTCGGCCCGTTCAAGCTGGAACTGGGCGGCCGCCACGACCAGGTCAAGCTGGACCCGACCGGTGACTACCGACGCCGCACCTTCGGCGCCACCAACCTCTCTGCCGCCGGCATCTGGAAGCTCAACGACGCCGTTGACCTGCGCATCGGCGTAGACAGCTCCGAGCGTGCACCGACCAACGAAGAGCTGTATGCCGCCGGCGCGCACATCGCCACCCGCTCTCTGGAAATCGGCGACGCCAACCTGAAGACCGAGCGCGGCCAGCGCATCGAGCTGGGCATCCATACCCACAGTGATCGCCTGGACTTCTCCGCGTCGGTCTACCAGACCAAATTCAAGGACTTCATCTACCTGGCCGACACCGGCGTCACCGAGGGCCTGCCGGTCCGAGCCTGGACCCAGCAGGACGCGGTGTTCCGCGGCGCCGAGGCCGAAGCACTGGTGCACCTGTTCGAAGGCGGCGCCGGTGACTGGGACCTGCGCCTGTTCGGCGACTACGTGAAGGCCAAGCTGGATGGCAGCGGCAGCCGCAACCTGGACATCGCCGTGCCGCACGGCGACCACAACCACAACTACTCGGTGGAACTGGCCAATACCGGCTACCTGCCGCGCATCGCTCCGGCCCGCGTCGGCGCCGACCTGCGCTGGTCGAAGGACGGCTGGCGCGCCTCGGTCGGTGCGGTGCGTTACAGCCGCCAGAAGGACGTCGCCCAGAACGAGGAACCGAGCAACGGCTACACCCTGGTCGATGCGCACCTGGCCTACCGCTGGGATCGCAACGCCAGCAACAGCTACGAGGTGTTCCTGGATGGCAGCAACCTGACCAACCGCGAAGTGCGCCCGCATACCTCGCTGCTGCGCGACTACTCGCCGCTGCCGGGTCGTGGCGTCGCTTTCGGCATCCGCGCGTTCTTCTGACTCTCCTCCATCCACGCATGGCGTGGATCTACTGCACCACGCCGGGGGTCGGATCCCATTCCGCAGGAATGGGCTCTGACCCCAGCCCGAGACCATGCATGTCGTGGATCTCCTTGCCACTCCTTCCACATGTACACAGCGGGGGCCTTCGGGCCCCCGTTTTCATTTCGCCCCCGCCATCACACATCCGTCACAAAGATGTGCGTACGACAACAACCGGACAATCCCGTCACTCAAAGTCTCGCCAAACGGACACTTTTGTCCGAAAATAATTCCATGACCGCTCAACGTGCCGATGCTGCTGCCCGCCGTGCCCTCATCCTCGACGCCGCCGATCATGTGTTCGGCCAACATGGCGTCACCGCCCCGCTGGACCTGGTGGTCGAACGCGCCCAGGTGGGCCGCGCCACCCTGTACCGCAACTTCCCCGACCGCACCGCGCTGATCCAGGCGCTGCTGCAGCGTACGGTCGACCGAATCCGGCGCCAGGTCGAACAGCTCGGCGACCGCGACGACGCCCTGTTCGAGGTGTTCGAGGGCATGGCCCAGCGCATCATCGATTCGCCGGCACTGGCCGATTACTGGCGCGCGGTCGACTCCGACGTCCCGTCCATGCGCACCGCGCGCGAGACCGTGCGCGACCTGCTGGAAGCGCCGATCGCCCGCGCCAAGGCCGCCGGCCTGTGCCGTGCCGACCTGGAGAAGACGGATATTTCACTGATCTCGGGCATGCTGGGCGCGGCCCTGCGCGGCAAGACCCGCGACGAGCGCGCCCACCTGGCCGGGCGCGCCCTGCAGCTGCTGCGCGGGGGTCTCCAGGGAGCAACCAGCGAGGCCCGCTGATGGTCCAGCCGTATCTGAAGCCGGTTCCGGATTGGGAGGAGCATGAGAAGCCGACCATGCCCGGTTCGGCATCGATGCCCTGGCATCCACCCTATCGACGCGTGGCTTACGCCCTGGTGTCGCTGCTGGTGGCGATCACCGGCGGCCTCGGCAATGCGCTGGTCACCGCCAACCTGCCGTTCCTGCAGGGCCAGCTGGCACTCACTCCGACCCAGGGCAGCTGGCTGGTGGCCGCCTATGCGATGGTGAATGTCACCGCCAACCTGCTGGCCTTCAAGTTCCGCCAGCAGTACGGCATCCGCCTGTTCGCCGAGATCGGCCTGGGCCTGTACGCGGCGCTGGCGGTGCTGCACCTGTTCGTCGGCAGCTTCGAGACCACGATGCTGACCCGTGCTGCCAGCGGCTTCGCTGGCGCGGCCTGTTCGACGCTGGGCACGCTGTACATGCTGCAGGCGCTGCCACGGCGGTTCACCGGCAACCTGCTGGTGATCGGTGTCGGCCTCTCGCAGCTGGCGGTGCCGATTGCCTGGATCGTATCGCCGGGCCTGGTCGATACCGGCCAGTGGCACCAGCTGTACTCGTTCGAAGCCGGCCTGGCCCTGTGCGCGTTCGCGGCGGTGGTGCTGCTGAAGCTGCCGCCGGGCATCCAGGTGAAGGCCTTCGAGCCATTGGACTTCCTCACCTTCGCCCTGCTTGCGCCGGCGGTCGCGCTGCTGGTGATCGTACTGGCGCAGGGCTATACGCGCTGGTGGCTCAATACACCGTGGCTGGGCTGGGCGCTGATCGCCTCCATCGCGCTGACCACCGTCGCACTGATCATCGAACACTACCGGCGCAATCCGCTGCTGCAGATCCGCTGGCTGTCGACACTGCCGGTGCTGCATTTCATCGTCGGCGCCTTCCTGATCCGCTTCCTCACCACCGAACAGTCCTACGGCGTGGTCAACCTGATGCGCACGCTGGGCATGGGGCCGGACCAGATGCGGCCGCTGTTCGTGGTGATCCTGGCCGGGGTGATCGTCGGCATCGCCGGCGCCTCGCTGACCTTCGGCCCGAAACGGCTGATCGCGCAGCTGTTGATGGCGATCCTGCTGCTGGGTGCCGCCGCGTTCTTCGACCAGCACCGCACCAGCCTGGACCGGCCTCACGACTTCTACGCCAGCCAGTTCCTGGCCTCGGTCGGTGCCGGCATGTTCATGGGCCCGCTGATCATGCTCGGCATCTCAGCCGCGTTGAAACAAGGTGTGGACCACATGATCACCTTCCTGGTGACGCTGTCGATCACGCAGACCCTGGGCGGCCTGGCCGGTTCGGCGGTGCTGGGCACCTTCCAGCTGCATCGCGAGCAGTTGTACTCCAGCGCGCTGACCAGCCAGCTCGACCCCGCCGACCCGGTGGTGGCGCAGCGCCTGCGCCTCCAGCAGCAGCTGTACAGCGCACAGATCACCGACCCGGTGCTGCGCAGCGCGCAGGGCAGCGCGCAGCTGGCGCAGACCGCGCGCCGCGAAGCCAACGTGCGCGGCTTCAATGATGTGTTCACGCTGAGCGGCTGGCTGGCGATCGGCTTCCTGTGCTGGTTGCTGCTGCTGACGCTGCGCACCGCCGTGCTCAAGCAGTGGCGCAAGCGCCACCCCGCCCTTTCCACCACGGCCACGCCGGCCGCGCCCCGTTGAGTCCCCCCATGCCTCCCGTCCCGCCCCGCCCCGACGACACCGACAACGTGACCCCACCACCGCCGACCGACGCGGCGCCCGCACCCACCCCGGCAGAACCCGCGGTCGCGCCGAAATACCTCAAGCCCAGCGCGCGCAGCGTGGTGGTGATGGTGGTGGTGGCCTTGCTGGGCATCGCGCTGATCCTGCGCGCCTGGCACCTGTGGCCGTTCACCAGCAGCGTGATGGTGACCGACAACGCCTATGTGCGCGGCCAGATCACGGTGATGGCGCCGCAGGTGAACGGCTACGTGACCGAGGTGCTGGTGAAGGACTTCCAGCATGTGAAGCAGGGCGAGCCGCTGCTGCGCATCGATGACCGTATCTATGCGCAGCGTGTCGCCCAGGCGCAGGCGACGCTGGACAGTGCGCACGCAGCATTGGCCAACTCGGACCAGTCGCAGGCGCAGAATCGTGCGCAGATCGCCTCCGCGCAGGCCACGCTGTCGGCCGGCCAGGCCGAACTGCAGCGCTCGCGCAACGAGACCAAGCGTTACGAGGAGCTGGCCGCGCAGCAGCTGGTGTCGGTCAATGACCGCGACAAGTTCCGCACCACCCAGGCCTCGGCGCAGGCCAGCGTGCAGCAGTCGCAGGCGCAGATCCGCATCGCCGAGGAAACGCTGGTGTCGACCCAGGTGGCGCGCAAGAGCCTGGAAGCCCAGGTGGAGAGCGCACAGGCACAGCTGGAACTGGCGCGCATCGACCTGGCCAACACGGTGATCCACGCGCCACGCGACGGCCAGATCAGCGAAGCCAGCGTGCGCGTGGGCCAGTACGTCGCCGCCGGTTCGCAGTTGCTGTTCCTGGTGCCTGACACGCTGTGGGTGGTGGCCAACTACAAGGAAGGCCAGACCTGGGGGATGGCCGTCGGCCAGCCGGCCACGTTCTCGGTGGACGCATTCCATGGCCAGGTGCTGCGCGGCCGCGTGCAGGAAATCGCACCCGCCACGGGATCGGAGTTCAGCGTGCTACGCCCGGACAATGCCAGCGGCAACTTCACCAAGGTGGTGCAACGGCTGCCGGTGCGGATATCGATCAATGAGGGCCAGACGCTGGCCGCGCAGCTGCGGCCCGGCATGTCGGTGATCGTGCGGGTGGATACCGCGAGCAAGCCGATGGACTAGCCTTGTCATGAAACGGGGTCAGATCCCTTTGCCAATGGCAAAGGGATCTGACCCCGCTCCTATGCCGGCCAGCGGCCGGCACTACCGTTGCGTTACCCGGCGCAGCGCGCGCAGAGGCCGTGCACTTCCAGGGTCTGCGCCTGCGGCTGGAAGCCCAGCTCCTTGGCGCGCTTTTCCAGCTGGGTGACGATCTCGCGGTCTTCCAGTTCCACCGCGCTGTGGCAGCTGTTGCAGATCAGGAACGGCACCGAGTGCGCGGCACTGCTGGGGTGATGGCAGGCCACGAAGGCATTCACCGACTCCAGCTTGTGCACGAAGCCATTGGCCATCAGGAAGTCCAGCGCGCGGTACACGGTGGGCGGGGCATCAGCGCCCACGCCCTTGCCGTTGCGCACCCATTCCAGCAGCTCGTAGGCCTTGACCGGCTTGCCGGCCTCGGCGATCAGCTTCAGCACATTGGCGCGGATGGGGGTCAGGCGCAGCCCGCGTTCGCGCGAGACACGCTCGACCACCGCCACGAAATCCGACGCGTCGTGGACGTGGTGGTGCGGGGCGGTACAGGCAGTGGCGGTCTTGGCGGGCATGCGTGTTCTCCGGTTCGGGCCTGGCAAGGATGCCTCAGGCCGTTGCTACCTTGGTGATGGCCACATCAATGCGTTTCAAGGCCTGCTCTCGGCCGGCCAGGTATACGGTATGGGAAATGTCAGGACTGACCTGGGTGCCGGTGATGGCCACGCGCAGCGGCTGGGCGACCTTGCCCATGCCGATCTCCAGCGCGGCGGCCGCATCGTGCAGGGCGACGCCCACCGATTCGGCGGTCCATTCCGGCAGCGCTGCCAGCAGTTCGCGGGCCTTGCCCAGCGCCACCTCGGCGCCGGCCTTGAAGTGCTTGGCCACCGCCGCTTCGTCGTACTCGGTCAGCGGCTGATACCAGACCACCGCCTTCTCGGCCATTTCCTTCAGGGTCTGCACGCGTTCACGCAGGGCGACCACCACGTCCTCCGGGGCGGGGCCGGCGGCCACGTCCAGGCCCAGCTTCTGCAGCTGGTAGACCAGGTGCGGCACGATGGCGGCCACGTCCTCGGTCTTCAGGAAGTGCTGGTTGACCCAGCCCAGCTTGGCCATGTCCAGGCGCGAGGCCTTGGAGTTGCAGTCCTTCACGTCGAACAGGTCGATCAGCTCCTGGCGGCTGAACAGCTCCTGGTCACCGTGCGACCAGCCCAGGCGGGCCAGGTAGCTCAGCAACGCGTCCGGCAGGTAGCCGGCGTCCTTGTACTGCATCACGTCGGCCGCGCCGGTGCGCTTGGACAGCTTGGCGCCCTGCTCGTCGAGGATCATCGGCATGTGGCCGAACTTCGGCACCGGCGCGCCGATGCCTTCGTACAGGTTGATCTGGCGCGGGGTGTTGTTGATGTGGTCGTCGCCGCGGATGACCTCGGTGATGCCCATGTCCCAGTCGTCCACCACCACCGCGAAGTTGTAGGTGGGGTAGCCGTCCGGGCGGAAGATGACCATGTCATCCAGCTCGCTGTTGGCGATCTCGATGCGGCCCTTGATCAGGTCGTCGAACACCACCGTACCTTCCAGCGGGTTCTTGAAGCGGATGACGCGGTTCGGGTCGTCCTTGTACGGCAGGCCCAGTTCGCGTGCAGCGCCGTTGTAACGCGGCTTTTCCTGCCTGGCCATGGCGGCCTCGCGCATCGCGTCCAGCTCTTCGCGGGTTTCGTAGGCGTAGTAGGCCTTGCCGTCGGCGATCAGCTGCTCGGCCACTTCCTGGTAACGGGCGACGCGGTCGGTCTGGTAGATCGGGCCTTCGTCGTAGTCCAGGCCCAGCCACTCCATCGCCTCCAGGATGGCGTCGATCGCGCCCTGGGTGCTGCGTTCACGGTCGGTGTCCTCGATGCGCAGCACGAACTCGCCGCCACGGTGGCGGGCCTCCAGCCAGCAGTACAGCGCAGTGCGGGCACCACCGATGTGCAGGTAGCCGGTGGGACTGGGGGCGAAGCGGGTGCGGCAGGTCATGGACGGCTCGAGGAACGGGAATCCCCCGATTTTACCAGCCCACCGCCCCCTGCGGAAAAAGGGGACGGAGGGGATTAAGTCGCGATTGCCCAGCCGCTGGGCCTGCAACCGGGAAACGGAGGGGAGATACGACTTAATCCCCTCCGTCCCCTTTTACGGTTCTACCTTGCGCGGGAAGGACTGCTCGCGCATCGCGGCGTTGTAGGCGAAGGAGGCGACGATGGCCGCGGCCTGCTTCAGGTCTTCCGGTTCGGCGTGGTCCCAGGTGTCCAGGTGGCTGTGGTGGACATTGGTGAAGTAGTCCAGCCGGTCCTGGATGAACTGGAAGCCCGGCAGGCCGATGCGGTCGAAGCTGATGTGGTCGGTGCTGCCGGTGTTGCGGGTGGCCACGGTGGTGGCGCCGACGTCATGGAACGGCGCCAGCCAGGCCTCGAAGATCGGCATCGCCGCCAGGTTTTCCTGCGCGTAGATGCCCCGGAAGCGGCCCGAGCCGTTGTCCATGTTGAAGTAGACCTGGAACTTGCCGTAGTCGCGGGTCTTCTGCAGCGCGCCGGTCGGTTCGCGCAGCGAGGCCGGCAGCGCCTTCTGCGCCGGGTCGGTGGGCTCCGGGAACCGGCCGAAATGCTTGGCCACATAGGCCTGCGAGCCGACCAGGCCCTGCTCCTCACCACTCCACAGCGCCACGCGGATGGTGCGCTTGGGCCTGGCGCCGGTGGCCTTGAGGATGCGCATGGCCTCCATCATCACCGCCACGCCGGCGGCGTTGTCGGCCGCGCCGGTGCCGCTGTGCCAGGAATCCAGGTGCGCACCGATCATCACCACTTCATCGGGCTTGCTGCTGCCGCGGATCTCGGCCAGCGTGTTGTAGCCCGGCTGGTCGGCTTCATCGGTGAAGCGCGCGGCCACATCCACGCGCAGGCGCACGCTCTGCTTGGCCTTCAGCGCGCGCACCAGCGGGTTGAAGTGCTCGCTGATCATCGCCAGCTCGGGAATGCCGACCGGCTCGCCGGCCTTGCGCGAACCGCCACCGGCAACGCGGATGATGCCGTTGTCCCAGCTGCTGATGCTGATCGACGCCAGCGCGCCCTCTTCGACGAAGAACGCATTGACCCTGGTCGCCAGCTGCTGGCGTTCCTGGTACTCCTTGACCCGCTTGGCGCGCTCGGCGGTGGCGTCCTGGCCCTTCGGCAGGGTGAACTCCTGCAGGCCTTCCAGCGAGGTCGCGTCATGCCGATGGGAATCCGGCTCGGTGCCGCGCTTGTACTCGCGCGCTTCGCCCAGCAGCAGGATCTTGCCGCGCAGCTTGCCGCGGTACTTCTCGATGTCCTCGGGCTTCTTGATCTCGACCTGCACCAGCTCGCCTTCAACCGGGCCCCGGGTGCCAGGCGTCCACGCCTTCGGCAGCGCGTGCAGCGGCTGGATGCGGTCACCCAGCATTTCCACGCTGGCCGAGGTGAACTCCCAGCCACGGCCGAAGTCATCGAAGGCTTCGTCGTGGACGTTGTCCAGCTTCCATTCGTTGAACTTGCCACGGGTCCACGCGTTGGCGCGGCCCATCGCCGGCGAGTTGGTCAGCCGTGGGCCGATGCGTTCGGTGAGATAGCTGAAGGTGTCCATCACCTGCGAACGATGGAAGGCCTCCTGGCGGATGCGGCTGACCATGTCCAGGTCCACCGTTTCGCGCTGCTGCGCCGCTGCATTGCCACCCATCGCCAGCGCTACGGCCAGCACGCCCCACTTCAACACATCACACCCCTGCCTTCCGGCCTGCTCGTCAACCCATCGAGTCTAGCCAGCAGGGGCGCGCCGATACCGTCCCATCGGTCATGGGCGGCGCGGAGGCGTGCGAACCAAGGTTCGCACCCACAGGAGAGTGGTTGGTTCGCACCCACAGGAGAGTGGTTGGTTCGCACCTGCCACGCCACCTCACCCACGCCATCCCAGCCACAACTGCGCCCGCTCCGGCAGCAGCAGCAACCAGTGCCTCCGGTCGATGCTGCTGCAGCCGTATACCGCCGCATGCGCGGGCCAGTCATCGGGCAGGCCACCGATGCCGATTTCGGTCAGTGCGTCCGCCCCGGCCTTCCATGGCCGGTAGCGCGGCACCTTCCCCGCCAGCGCACCGCGTCCCTGCCGCGCGCCCTGCAACCAGGCCAGGCCCTTGCCCTGCAATCCCTCGCAGGTCACCGCGGCCAGCTGGAAGCGGACCAGGCCGGGGGCGATCCGTGCCCCCGGCAGGGCCGCCAGCACGCCATGTGCCTGCAGCAGTGCATCCACTTCCAGCAGGGCCGGAATGCCCTGCCGTGCCCGTTGCCGCAATCCCTGGCGCCAGCTCATGGCGTGCTCCTTACTTCAGGTCCGCGCCAAGCGCGTACCAGTCGACCCGGCGGGTCACCCACATCGCCAGCGCCAGGATCACGAACAGCAGCAGCGAACCCATCAGCAGCGCGTTGTTCTCCGACACCAGCAGGCCATACAGCGCGCCGTACAGCACCGTCAGCAGCGCAGCGAAGCCGAGGCCGCGCTTCCAGTGGCCCAGCACGTTGGCCAGGTACACCGCCTGCAGGCCGATGCAGGCCACGGCCGAGACCAGGTAGGCCTTCCAGAACGCGATGTGCTCGGACAGGCTGATCAGCAGCAGGAAGAAGATCGCCAGCGCCAGGCCGACCATCAGGTACTGCAGCGGATGGATGCGCAGCGACTTGATCAGTTCGAACAGGATGAAGCCGACGAAGGTCAGCACCACGAACAGCACGCCGTACTTCGAGGCACGGTCGGCCTGGGTGTAGGTATCGACCGGATCGACCAGCGACACCGTCACCGCCTGCGAATCGATCGGCCCCTCGCTGCGCAGCTGGCGCTGTGCGTCGGAGGCCAGCGAGGACACCGCCCAGCGGGCATCGAAGCCCTGTGCATCGACGCGGCGCTCGTTGGGCAGGAAGGCGCCGCTGAACGACGGGTGCGGCCAGCTCGAACGCAGCGCGATGCGGGTGTCATCGCCCACTGGCACCACCGACAGCATGCGGCTGCCGTCCAGGCGCAGCTCCAGTTCGATGGTGCTGGCCGCCAGGGAGAGGCCCTGATCCGTGGCAAGACCGCTCACCGGCGCATGCAGGCCACGGCCGATTTCGCTGGCCGCACCAACGCCAGGCAGCAACCGCAGCTGCTTGCCGTCCACGCGCAGGTTCGGCGTGCCCACCAGACCGCGCACATCGGAAACCCCCAGCGCCACATAGGGCTGGCCATAGGTACGGCCGGCCTTCACCGGATAGTCGTCTTCGGCGAAGGTCGCCTTCAACTGGCCATTCCAGCTGTACACCGGCACCTTGAACAGGCCCACCTCGCGCTGGCTCGGCAGCATCTCGCCGCCCACCTCCAGCGACGCCGGCATCTGCAGCCAGTGGCCCTCGGTGACCTGCTCCTCGATCTTCTTGCTGCCCTGGGCGTCAACCACCTCGACCTGCTTGCGTTCCACCCACGGCACCACCCGCACCGGGCCCACCAGCTGCTGCGTGCCGGCACGGCTGTCGGCCACCCGGGCAAAGGCCTCGTCGCGGTACTGGCTGCGCTCGGTGATGACCCCGCGGATCATCATCAACGGCACCAGCAGCAACAGGATCAGCCCGCCGACAATGGCGAACCTCAGCAGCATCTTCAGGGATTTCATGGTCCATCCTCGTTGGAGAGGGCTGCAGGATGGACCGCTGCGGTGAGCAGGGTTTGTGGCGAATTTGAAGCGAGTGTGAAGTCAGCGGCGCGGACGCTGGCCCGGCAGTGCCAACGGCAGCCACAGGCTGGCCACGGTGCCGCCGCCGTCGCGCGCGTCGAGGCTGGCGCGACCATCATGCAGGCGCGCGACCTCCTGCACGAACGGCAGGCCCAGGCCGGAACTGCGCCGGCCGCTGCCGGGGCGGGCCAGCGAATAGAAGCGTTCAAACACCCGTTCGCGCGCGTAGTCGGGAATGCCAGCACCGCGATCCGCTACCTGCAGGCGCACGCCCTGCCCGTCCACCTCGGCCTGCAGCGCGATGTCCGCGCCGGGTGGTGAGAAGGCAATCGCGTTGTCGATCAGGTTGTGCAGCGCCTGCCGCAGCAGATAGGCATCCCCCTGCACGCGCAGGTCGGGCACGCTGCCGATGCAGACCTGCACGCCGGCCGCCTGCGCACGCACCTGCGCCGCCGCTGCCGCATCGGCCAGCAAGGTTGGCAGCGCGATCGGATCGCGGGTCTGCAGCCAGCCGTGCTGTTCCACTTCCGCCAGCGCCAGCAGCTTGTCGATGGTCTCGGTCAGCCGCTCCTGTTGATCAACGATGCTACGCGCGAAATGCACGCGGTCGGCCTCGGGCAGCGGCTCCTGCAGCAGCTCGGCGGCACCGCGGATCGCCGCCAGCGGGCTCTTCATTTCGTGCGTCAGTGACTGTACGTACTGTTCCACGTAAGCCTTGCCTTCCAGCTTGCGGCGCATGGTTTCCAGCGCCTGGCCGAGGTCACCGATCTCATCGCGGCGGCGCCGTGGCGGTGGCACCGGTTCGCCGGCGCTGACCGCGCGTGCATAGCGGCTGAGCTGGCCGAGGCCGGTGGTGAGCCACATCGTCACCAGCACGCCGACCAGCGCCGACAGCCCGATCAACCAGGCACCGCGCTCGATGATGGCGCGCTGGCTGGCGGCGATGAACGGATCGATGCTGCGGTTGGGCTGGGCCAGGCTGAGCACGCCGATCAGGGTGCGGCCGTCGGCCGGGTCGTACACCGGCGCCGCCACATGCATCACCGTATCGCCTTCTTCGCCTGGCACTTCCGGGCTGGAGCGGGCGCCGTACTCGCCACGCAGGGTGCGGTAGACATCGTTCCAGCGTGAATTGTCACGCCCGAGGTCGCGGCCCAGCGAGTCGTAGATGACGATGCCCTTGGCATCGGTGATGGTCACCCGGTAATCCAGCGAGCGCTTGGGAAAACGCCAGACCATCGCCTTCAGGTCGCGCTGCCGTGCCTTGGCCAGGTTGCGGGTGAAGCTGCCGCTGCGGATGGTGCCGTCCTTGACGTCGGCGGCGGCCATCTCGGCCAGCACGTTGGCCGCATCGACCAGGGTCGATTCCATCGCCTGGCGCACACCCGGCTTCACTTCGTTGACGAACACGCGCATCACGAAGAACGCGGCGATGCCGGTGATCAGGAAGAAGCCGAGGAACAGCTTCAGTACCAGGCGCATCGGCTAGACCTCCAGCGCGTAGCCAAGGCCACGGTGGGTACGGATCGGGTCGTCGCTGGCACCGGCCGCACGCAGCTTGGCGCGCAGCGTCTTTACATGGGTGTCGACGGTGCGGTCGGCGCTGTCGGCACTGCTGTCCCAGCCCCGGTCCATCAGCTGCGCGCGGCTGAGGATGGCCCCCGGGCGCTGCAGCAGCGCTTCCAGCAACGCGTATTCGTAGCGGGTCAGGTCCAGCGCATGGCCGCGGAAGCGGATGCGCCGGCCTTCGCGATCGATGGCGAACGCCCCGTGTTCCTGCCAGCCGGCGTCCGCGCGGGGCGCTGCGACGGCCGGTGCCGCACGACGCAGGCGCGCACGCACCCGCGCCACCAGCTCGCGCGGCGAGAACGGTTTGGTCATGTAATCGTCGGCGCCCAGTTCCAGGCCGAGCACGCGGTCCACTTCATCGTTGCGGGCGGTCAGGAAGATCACCGGCAGCTGCGCCGCCGGCCCGGGCTGCGCGCGCAGCCGCCGGCAGACCTCGAAACCGCCCAGGTCCGGCAGGCCCACGTCCAGCACCACCACGTCGATATCGCCGGCCTGCAGCCGTTGCAGGGCCTCGCCGCCCAGCAGGCAGTGGCTGGCGGCATAGCCTTCGCTGCGCAGCGCATAGAGCACGGTTTCGGCGATGGCGGCTTCGTCCTCGACCACCAGGACATGGGCAACGGGAGCTGTCATGGCGCGCAGCATAGCCGCTGCGGCCGCCGCCCCGTACACTGCCGCCCATGAACTATCGCCACGCCTTCCATGCCGGCAACCACGCCGATGTGCTCAAGCACATCGTGCAGCTGGCCCTGATCGACAGCTTCAAGCGCAAGGACAGCCCGTTCTTCGTGCTCGACACCCACGGCGGCGCTGGCCGCTACCTGCTGGCCAGCGAAGAGAGCCGCAAGACCCTGGAGGCCGAATCCGGGATCATGCGGCTGATGGCCCAGCCCAAGCTGCCGGAGGTGGTCGAGCGCTACCTGAAGGCCGTGCAGGCCGACAACCCGGTCGGCGCGCTGACCAACTACCCAGGCTCGCCGCTGCTGAGCGCGCAGGCGATGCGCGCGCAGGACCGCATGGCGGTCTGTGAGCTGCAGGAAGCCGAAACGGCCACGCTGAAGGCCCTGTTCGCCCATGACAGCCGCGTCGATGTGCGCCCGGGCGATGGCTACGCGCTGCTGCGTTCGCTGCTGCCGCCGAAGTTCAACGGCAGCAAGATCGGCCGTGGCCTGGTGCTGATCGACCCGCCCTACGAGGCCCAGGACGCCGAATACCAGGCCGTCCTGGCCGCGCTGGCCGAGACCCTGGCGCGCTGGCCGCAGGCTACCTGCGCGGTGTGGTTCCCGATCAAGCAGCGCCGCACCATCCTGCACTTCCTGCGCAAGGCCACCGCCCTGCCGGTCAAGTCGGCGATGACGATCGAGTTCCTGGTGCGCCCGGACGACTCACCGCTGCGCCTCAACGGCAGCGGCATGCTGCTGCTCAACCCGCCCTGGCAGTTCGACCGGGTGGTCGGCCCGGCCCTGCCGGCGCTGCGCCAGCACCTGGGCGAACCCGGGGCCAGCACCCGCCTGGATTGGCTCAAAGCCCCCGAATAACGGCCTTCACGAGGCTGTACCGCCGTGAGCCTTTCGTTCACGGAATGCAGCCCCGGTGATGCCACAATCGATGGACCACCAAGGAATCACCCGGTATGGCCACTCGCAACCGCATGCCGCCCTGGCATGAGATCTTCAAGGCTCCCAGCGGCCACGAGCTGCTGATCCGCCCCATCCGCCCGGAAGATGGCGCACCGCTGCAAGCGGCGTTCAGCCTGTTCGGGCCGGAAGAAATCCGTGATCGTTTCCTGCAGGCGGTGACCGAGCTGTCGCCGGAAACCACCCAGCGCCTGACCCACCCGAATCCCAAGACCGAGATCACCCTGGTCGCAGCCGAATCCCTGCCCGCTGGTGAAGCGGTGGTCGGCGCGGTCGCCCGGGCCTCGATCATCCCCGGCACCCGTGAAGCCGAGTACGCGATCCTGATCAGCCGCTTCCTCATTGGCCAGGGCCTGGGCCGGCAGCTGATGCGGAAGCTGGTGAAGTGGGGCCGCGGCAAGTACCTGGACCGCCTGTACGGCGACGTTGCCGCCGAGAACGAGCCGATGAAGCAGCTGGCCGCCTCGCTGGGTTTCAAGCCGGTGCCGCACCCGACCGGTGCCGAAGGCTTGGTGCGGATGGTGCTGGAGCTGGACAACTGACGGTAGCGCCGGGCATGCCCCGGCGACGCATTCCGGTAGTGCCGGCCGCTGGCCGGCATTGCGCTACCCCAACGGCGCATGAGGCTGCCGGCCGGCAGCCGGCACTACACACCGAGCCGGGCTGGGGCTTCTGCTAAAATCCGGGGTCCATGTCGCGTACCTCATACCCCGCCCCGCCGCTGCCGCGCGCCGGCCAGCTCCGCGCCTGGTGGCGCGCCCCCGCATCGCCGACCGCCCTGGCCTGGTACCTGGCCCAGGCCGCGCGTGCGCATGACGCGCCCCTGCTGGTGATCGCCCGTGACAACCACGGTGCCAACCAGCTCGAAGCCGACCTGCACACCCTGCTCGGCGGCGACCCGGCCCTGCCGGTGGTCGCCTTCCCGGACTGGGAAACCCTGCCCTACGACCGCTTCAGCCCGCATCCGGACATCATTTCGCAGCGACTGTCCGCCCTGCACCGCCTGCCCACGCTGAAGCGCGGCCTGGTGATCGTGCCGGTGCAGACCCTGCTGCAGCAGCTGGCCCCGCGCAGCTACGTGATCGGCGGCAGCTTCGACCTGAAGGTCGGCCAGCGCCTGGACCTGGAAGCCGAGAAGCGCCGCCTGGAAAGTGCCGGCTACCGCAACGTGCCGCAGGTGATGGACCCGGGTGACTTCGCTGTGCGCGGCGGCCTGCTCGACGTGTACCCGATGGGTGCCGACGAGCCGCTGCGGGTGGAGCTGCTGGACGAGGACATCGATTCGATCCGTGCCTTCGATCCGGAAAGCCAGCGTTCGCTGGACAAGGTCGAGGCGGTGCACATGCTGCCGGGCCGCGAAGTGCCGATGGATGAAGCCAGCATCGCCCGCGTGCTGGCCACGCTGCGCGAGCGTTTCGATGTCGATACCCGGCGCAGTTCGTTGTACCAGGACCTGAAGTCCGGACTGGCGCCGGCCGGCGTCGAGTACTACCTGCCGCTGTTCTTCGAACGCACCGCGACCCTGTTCGACTACCTGCCCGACGGCAGCCTGCCGGTGGTCTGCGCCGGTGCCGGCGAAGCCGCCGAGGCATTCTGGGCGCAGACCGGTGAGCGCTACGAACAACGCCGCCACGATGTGGAACGGCCGCTGCTGCCGCCGTCCGCGCTGTACCTGTCGCCGGAGCTGCTGCGCGAGCGCCTGAACGATGCCCCGCGCATCGAGGTGTGGTCGGCTGACCATGCGCGCATCGCCGACGCGCACGCGCTGGGCGACCAGCCGCTGCCGCCGCTGCCGGTGGCCGCGCGCGAGGCGCCCGCTGGCGACGCGCTGAAATCCTTCCTCGGCCATTATCCGGGCCGGGTGCTGATCGCCGCCGATTCGCCCGGCCGCCGCGAGGCGCTGCTGGAAGTGCTGCAGGCCGCCGAGTTGAAGCCGCCGGTGGCGGCCGATCTGCCCAGCTTCCTCGCCGACGACGTGCGCTTCGCGATCGCGGTGGCGCCGCTGGAGGATGGCTTCGCACTGGACGATCCGCGCATCGCGGTGCTGACCGAGCGCCAGCTGTTCCCCGAGCGCGCCGGCAGCACCCGCCGCACGCGCCGTGCCGGCCGCGAACCGGAAGCGATCATCCGTGACCTCGGCGAGCTGACCGAAGGCGCGCCGATCGTGCACGAAGACCATGGCGTCGGCCGCTATCGTGGCCTGATCGCAATGGACGTCGGCGGCATGCCCGGCGAGTTCCTCGAAATCGAATATGCCAAGGGTGACCGGCTGTATGTGCCGGTCGCCCAGCTGCACCTGATCAGCCGCTACTCCGGTGCGTCGGCGGAAACCGCGCCGCTGCATTCGCTGGGTGGCGAACAGTGGAGCAAGGCCAAGCGCAAGGCCGCCGAGAAGGTGCGCGACGTCGCCGCCGAGCTGCTGGAGATCCAGGCCCGCCGCCAGGCGCGTGCCGGCCTGGCACTGCAGGTGGACCGCGCGATGTACGAGCCGTTCGCCGCCGGTTTCCCGTTCGAGGAAACGCCGGACCAGCTGGCCGCGATCGACGCCACCCTGCGCGACCTGGCCAGCAGCCAGCCGATGGACCGCGTGGTCTGCGGCGACGTCGGCTTCGGCAAGACCGAGGTGGCAGTGCGTGCGGCATTCGCGGCCGCCAGTGCCGGCAAGCAGGTGGCCGTGCTGGTGCCGACCACGCTGCTGGCCGAACAGCATTACCGCAACTTCCGCGACCGTTTCGCCGATTACCCGCTGAAGGTCGAGGTGCTGTCGCGCTTCAAGACCACCAAGGAAATCAAGGCCGAGCTGGAAAAGGTCGCCGCCGGCACCATCGACGTCATCGTCGGTACCCATCGCCTGCTGCAGCCGGACGTGAAGTTCAAGGACCTGGGCATGGTCATCGTCGACGAGGAGCAGCGTTTCGGCGTGCGCCAGAAGGAAGCGCTGAAGGCGCTGCGCGCCAACGTGCACCTGCTGACCCTGACCGCCACGCCGATTCCGCGCACGCTGAACATGGCCATGGCCGGCCTGCGCGACCTGTCGATCATCGCCACGCCGCCGCCGAACCGGCTGGCGGTGCAGACCTTCATCACCCAGTGGGACAACGCGCTGCTGCGCGAAGCCTTCCAGCGCGAGCTGGCGCGTGGTGGCCAGCTGTACTTCCTGCACAACGACGTGGAAAGCATCGGCCGCATGCAGCGCGAGCTGTCCGAGCTGGTACCGGAGGCGCGGATCGGCATCGCCCACGGGCAGATGCCCGAGCGCGAGCTGGAAAAGGTGATGCTGGATTTCCAGAAGCAGCGCTTCAACGTGCTGCTGTCGACCACGATCATCGAGTCGGGCATCGACATCCCCAACGCCAACACCATCATCATCAACCGCGCCGACCGCTTCGGCCTGGCCCAGCTGCACCAGCTGCGTGGCCGCGTCGGTCGTTCGCACCACCGCGCCTACGCCTACCTGGTGGCGCCCGACCGCCGTTCGATCACCCCGGATGCGGAGAAGCGCCTGGAAGCGATCGCGTCGATGGACGAGCTCGGCGCCGGCTTCACCCTGGCCACGCACGATCTGGAGATCCGCGGTGCCGGTGAACTGCTCGGCGAGGACCAGAGCGGGCAGATGGCCGAGGTCGGCTTCAGCCTGTACACCGAGCTGCTGGAGCGCGCGGTGCGCAGCATCAAGCAGGGCAAGCTGCCCGACCTGGATGCCGGCGAGGAAGTGCGCGGTGCCGAGGTCGAACTGCATGTGCCGGCGCTGATTCCGGAAGACTACCTGCCGGACGTGCACACCCGCCTGACCCTGTACAAGCGCATATCCAGTGCGCGCGACAGCGATGCGCTGCGCGAACTGCAGGTGGAGATGATCGACCGCTTCGGCCTGCTGCCGGATGCGGCCAAGCACCTGTTCGCCATCGCCGAGCTGAAGCTGAAAGCCAATACGCTGGGCATCCGCAAGCTCGACCTGGGCGAGAACGGTGGCCGCATCGTGTTCGAATCCAAGCCGAACATCGACCCGATGGCGGTGATCCAGCTGATCCAGAAACAACCGAACCTGTACGCCATGGAAGGGCCTGACAAGCTGCGCATCAAGCACCCGCTGCCGTTGCCGGAAGACCGCTTCAACGCGGCCCGCGCCCTTCTGACCACCCTCGCCCCGGGTTGATCGCCCCCGAATACCCCGCACCGGCCCCCACCCGGTGCGGGCGGATGACCATGTTTCCTGACGCCGTACCCGCCCCCGACCTGCTGCACGCGCAGGCCTGCCTGATCGATGCCCTTTCGATGTCGCTGCAGATGCGCGACGCCTACACCCGCCACCACTGCGACCGCGTCGGCCTGTTCGCGCAGTGCCTGGCCGCGCACTGCGATCTCGATGACGAGGCCTGTGCGCAGATCGGCCTGGCCGCGCGCTTCCACGACATCGGCAAGATCGGCATTCCCGACGATGTGCTGCTGGCACCGCGCCGGCATACCGATGAGGAGCGCGCGATCATGCGCGAGCATCCGGTGCGCGGCGAACACATCTTCCTGGCGACCGGCCGCAGCGACGCCGCGCCCGTGGCGCGACTGATCCGCGCCCACCACGAAGCCTTCGATGGCAGCGGCTATCCCGATGGGCTGCGCGGCGAATCCATCCCGCTGGGCGCGCGCATCGTCACCATCGCCGATGCCTACGATGCGATGACCAGCGTGCGCCCGTACCGCGACGCGATGGAGCACGAAGCCGCATTGCGGATCATCGAAGCGCAGTCCGGCGGGCTGGTGGACCCCTACGTGCTGCAGCGCTTCCACCGCATGCTGGCGCGGGAGCCGGAGCTGGCCTGAGATCCACCGGGCACTGCCCGGCGCCACCAACCGCTCAAACAAAAGGCCCGGCAATTGCCGGGCCTTCTGCATCACGCATCACGCATGATCGATTACCAGATCACCACGCGCTTGTCGTCGGCACGCACCATCGCGTCGCCGGCCTTGCACTGGAATGCAGCGGCATAGGACGGCATGTTCGACGGCGCACCGTTGGCACGGAAGTTGGCCGGGGCGTGCGGGTCGGTGTTCAGGCGGACGCGCAGCTCACCATCGGTGAAGTTGCGGCGCCACACGGTGGCCCAGTTCATGAAGAAGCGCTGGTCCTGGCTGTGGCCGTCCACTTCGACGTTCGCCTTCGGGTCTTCCTTCAGCGCCATCTGCAGCGCGTCGTAGGCCACGGTCAGGCCACCCAGGTCGCCGATGTTCTCGCCCAGGGTCAGCTTGCCCTTCACGAACACGCCCGGCACCGATTCATAGCCGTCGAACTGCGCGACCAGCTGGTCGGTACGCTCGGTGAAGGCCTTGCGGTCGGCATCGGTCCACCAGTTGTCGAAGTTGCCGTTGGCGGCGAACTGGCTGCCCGAGTCATCGTAGCCGTGCATCATCTCGTGGCCGATGACCGCACCGATGCCGCCGTAGTTCAGCGCCGGATCGGCCTTGGCGTCGAAGAACGGTGCCTGCAGGATCGCCGCCGGGAACACGATCTCGTTCTTGGTGGCGTTGTAGTACGCGTTGACGGTCTGCGGGGTCATGCCCCACTCGGTCTTGTCCACCGGCTTGCCGATCTTGTCCAGCATGTAGCGGTAGTTGAACGCACGTGCCGCCTGCATGTTGCCCAGGTAGCTGTCGCCGTTGGTCTGCAGGCCCGCCCAGTCACGCCACTTGTCCGGGTAACCGATCTTCGGGGTGAAGCTGGCCCACTTCTCCAGCGCCTTCTTCTTGGTTTCTTCGCCCATCCACGGCAGCTGCTCCAGGCGCGCCTTCAGCGCCTGCGACAGGTTTTCCACCAGGTGCTGCATGGCCACCTTGGATTCGGCCGGGAACACGGCATCGACATACAGCTGGCCCAGGGCTTCGCCCATGCCACCGTTGACCGACTCCAGCACGCGCTTCCAGCGCGGCTGCATTTCCTTCTGGCCACGCAGGGTGGTGCCATAGAAATCGAAGTTGGCCTTCTCGAACTGGCTGCTCAGGTACGGCGAGGCGTCGTCGATGGTGTGGAAGCGCAGGTAGGCCTGCCAGGTGCTGGCCGGCACGTCGGCCAGCATCTTGTCCATTTCACCGAAGAAGCCCGGCTGGGCCAGCGAGAACTTCTGCGCGGCCGGCACCTTCAGGGTGTCGAACAGCGCGGTCCAGCTGAAGTTCGGGGTCAGCTTGTCGGCGTCGGCCGCGCTGAGCGGGTTGTAGCGCTTGGCCGGGTCACGCATTTCAATGCGCGACATCGAGGCCTTGGCCAGGCGGGTTTCAAAGGCCATCACAGCCTTGGCCTGCTCGGCCGCCTGCGCCGCGTCCACGCCGGACAGGGTCAGCACCTGTGCGATGTAGGCCACGTAGGCGTCGCGGATCTTGGCCTGCGCATCGTCGAAGTAATAGCCCTTCTCCGGCAGGCCGAGGCCGCCCTGGCCGACATAGGCGATGACGTTGGCCGAATCCTTGTAGTCGGCATTGGCGAACAGCGAGAACAGCACGCCCTTGCCCTCGGCCTGGCTGTCGCGCAGGTACTGGGTGATGGCAGCGGTATCGTTCAGCGCCGTGATCTTGTCCAGCTGCGGCTGCAGCGGCGCCAGGCCGGCGGCTTCGATCTTGGCTTCATCGTTGCCGGTCTTCCAGATGTCACCGATCTTGGCTTCCACCGAGCCGGCCTTGGCCTGACTGGCGGCGGCCTGCTGCACCAGCGTGTGCTGCACTTCCAGCGAGCGCTCGCGCAGGATCTCGAAGCTGCCCCAGGTGGTCTGGTCGCCCGGCACCGGGTTGGCCTTCAGCCACTTGCTGTTGACGAAGCCATTGAGGTCGGTACAGGCCGAAATGGCCGGATCCAGATCGGCGCTGTTGAGCGAGATCAGCGGCGTCTTGATCTGCGACAGGTCGAAGGCCGGCTTGGCGTCGGCGCTGGCCGCCGGCGCGGTTTCATTCTTGCCACAGGCCGCCAGCGAGGCAGCGATGGCGATGGTCAGGCCCAGCGGGACCAGGTTGCGGACGTTCATGAGGCTCTCCTGCGGGTAATTTCACAGGGTAGCCGGGGGAACGGGGCTGGGGACCGGCCAAAGGTCACATGGCACCGCTTCTGTAGAGTCGAGCCGTGCTCGACTGCTGTTGGCCTCTCGCCGCAGGGGTCATGAACCCGGAACGGAGAGCAGTCGAGCATGGCTCGACTCTACAAAAGCGAAGGCCGGCTTGCGCCGGCCTTTTGTTTTATTTCGCCTTGCCCTGGTTGGCTACGGCTTCAGCGGCCTTGCGCGCCGCTTCCGGGTCGCCCAGGTAGCGGAACGACTGCACCGTCAGGTCGTCGTTCAGTTCGAACAGCAGCGGGATGCCGGTCGGGATGTTCAGCTCGAGGATTTCCTCGCGCGACACGTTGTTGAGGTACTTGTACAGCGCGCGCAGCGAGTTGCCGTGAGCGGTGACCAGCACGGTCTTGCCGTCCTTCAGCTGCGGCGCGATGGCGTCGTGCCAGTACGGCAGCACGCGGTCCAGCGTGGTCGCCAGCGATTCGGTGCCCGGCAGCGCGTTGCGGTCCAGGCCGGCGTAACGGCGGTCATGGATCGGGTGGCCCGGATCTTCCAGGTCCATGGCCGGCGGCGGGATGTCGTACGAACGGCGCCACACCTTGACCTGGTCCTCGCCGTGCTTGGCAGCGGTCTCGGCCTTGTCCAGGCCCTGCAGGCCGCCGTAGTGGCGCTCGTTGAGGCGCCAGGACTTGTTCACCGGCAGCCAGTCCTGTTCCAGCTCGGCCAGTGCACCCTGCAGGGTGTGGATGGCGCGCTTGAGCACGGAAGTGTGGGCGACGTCGAACTGCAGGCCTTCCTCGCGCATCAGGCGACCCGCGGCGGCCGCTTCCCGGCGCCCCTGCTCGGTCAGGTCGACATCGACCCAGCCGGTGAAGCGGTTGTCCAGGTTCCACTGGCTCTGGCCATGGCGCAACAGTACGAGTTTACGGGTCACTGCAGGGTCTCCAACGCGAGGAAAGACAGGCCGCCATTGTAGCCCCGGGCGCCGCTCACCGGGCCGTGGCACCGCGCATGCGATGCTTTGACCAATGAATACGGTGATCGACCCCGGGCGCTGGGAAGGCAGCGTCGCCGCGGCACGCGCGCAGCAGCTGCAGCTGGCAGGCCGCGTGGAGCGCAAGGACCGGCTGCCACGCACGGTGCGCTGGCTGGCCGGGCTGGATGTCGGCTTTGAAGAGGGCGGCGCCATCACCCGCGCCGCGGCGGTGTTGTTGGATGCGGAGACGCTGCAGCCCGTGGCGCAGGAGATCGCGCGCATCCCCACGGTGATGCCCTATATCCCCGGCCTGCTCAGCTTCCGCGAGCTGCCGGCACTGCTGGCCGCGCTGGCGCTGCTGCCGCGCACGCCGGACCTGGTGTTCGTCGATGGCCATGGCATCAGCCACCCGCGCCGGCTGGGCGTGGCCGCTCACCTCGGCGTGGTTACCGACCTGCCGAGCATCGGTGTCGCCAAGTCGAAACTGGTGGGCCGGTTCGTCGAACCAGGCGCCGAGGCCGGTGCACATACGCCACTGCTGGATGGCGATGAGCAACTGGGTTGGGTGCTGCGCAGCAAGGTGCGCTGCAAGCCGCTGTTCGTGGCCGGCGGCCATCGGGTCAGTGCCGATACCGCGCTGGACTGGGTACAGCGCACCCTGCGCGGCTACCGGCTGCCGGAGCCGACGCGGCTGGCGGACCGGCTGGCCTCGCGGCGCGACGAATGACCGCACCGGGCACCGCCCGGCGCGGTCGTCATCCTCGATCAACGATGCACGTGGCCGCGATGGCCCTGCGCGTCCTCGCCGTGGTCATGCCCTTCATGGCCCTCGTGCTCGCCGCCCTTGGCCGGCGCCGGCTCACCACAGGCTTCGCCGCAGTGGTCCGCTTCGATCTGCAGTGTCACGTGCTCGATACCGAAGTCATCATGCAGGCGCCCGCCCAGCTCACGGCGCAGCGCATCGGCATCGGTGCCGTCGCGCATCACGATGTGCGCGGTCAGCGCCGGGGTGCTGGAGGCCAGCGCCCACACGTGCAGGTCATGCACGTCCAGCACGGCGGCATGGCTGGACAGGCTGTCGCGCACCTTGGCCACGTCCATGCCCTTGGGCACGCCTTCCAGCAGCACGTTGATCGCCTCACGCATCAGCACATAGGTGCGCGGCAGTACCCACAAACCAATCAGTACCGCCAGGATCGGGTCGATCGGCTTCCAGCCGGTCCACTTGATCAGCAACGCGCCGGCGATCACCGCCACCGAACCGAGCATGTCCGCCCACACTTCCAGGTAGGCGCCCTTTACGTTGAGGCTCTCGCCACTGCCGGCCTGCAGCAGGCGCATCGAGATCAGGTTGATGACCAGGCCCGCGGCGGCGATCACCAGCATGCCGGAGGAGGCAATCTCCTGCGGCTCGCGGAAACGACCAACCGCCTCCCACAGGATGTAGGCGGCAACCACGAACAGCATGGCGCCGTTGATCATCGCGCCCAGCGCTTCCAGGCGTGCGTAGCCGTAGGTGCGGCGCGCGTCCGGCGGGCGTCGGCTCAGCCGCACCGCGACCAGCGCGATCATCAGCGCCAGCGCATCGGTGGCCATGTGCGCGGCGTCTGACAGCAGCGCCAGGCTGTTGGTCCAGAACGCGCCCACCACCTCGACAACGAGGAAGGTGGAGGTCAGGCCGAGCGCCCACCACAGGGGTTTCTCGTGGCGGATCTCGGATGGCAGGTGATCGTGGTCGTGGCCCATGGCAACAGCTCCTTTGCGATGCGGTGCAGGCTACGCCGTGCTGGCGGGGGAGACTATTACGGTGTTTATAACATTGCAGGCCACGCGGTCCCTCACCGGGCATGGCCCGGCGCTACCGGAGCGTGGCCGGTAGCGCCAGGCCATGCCTGACGAACGCAGCGGACCGACGTCCGCGTGCGGTCAGAACCCGAAGCGCAGGCTGGCCCAGTAGGCGCGGCCCGGCTCGTTGTAGGTCGCCGCGCCGGCATCGCTGCTGTTGGCCTCGCGGAACAGGCGCTTGTCGGCCAGGTTGTTCACGCCGAAGCCGAAGCTGACCGTCTCGGTCACCTTGTAGCGCGCGCTCACGCCCCAGATGTTGTAGGCGCCGCGGTCCTGCAGTGCGATCGACGCATCGCAGCTGCCGGTGCAGCGCGGATCGTTGTTGATGTTGGTGGTGGCCGGCTTCTGCTTGCCGTAGAAGGTGCCGGTCAGCAGCACCGACAGCTTGTCGGTGGCCTGCCAGTCCAGCATCGTGTTGATCGTGTACTTCGGGATCACCGACAGCGGCTGGCCGGTGCTCTTGTTCTCGTTCTCCACCATGTACGTGAAGTTGTTGCTCCACTTCAGGCGGCTGCCCTGCTCGCCCAGCAGCGGAATCACCAGGTTGCCTTCAAGCCCCTGCACGATCGCCTTCGGCGCGTTCTCCCAGCGGAAGATGCGGCCGCGGCCATCGGCGGTCAGGCCGATCTGGTCGTAGCCGGCCTGGATCTTGTCCTTGTAGTCGTTGTGGAAGTAGGTCAGCGACGCCTGCCAGCCGCTCTGCGGCGCCCACTCGATGCCCAGTTCCTTGTTGATGCTGGTTTCGGCCTTCAGGTCCGCATTGCCGCGCATGTAGCAGCCGGCGCCCAGGCTCGGCAGCGCATTGGGGCAGCCATTGCCACGGGTGTAGTAGAGATAGTCCGGATTCGACTGGTACAGGTTCGGCGCCTTGAACGCGCGCGCGATGCCGCCCTTCACCACCCAGTCGCTGTTGATGCGGAACTGCGCATTGAGGCTGGGGCTGGTGTTGTTGCCGAACTGGCTGTGATGGTCGAAACGCAGGCCCGGGGTAACGATCCAGCGCTCACCCAGATAGATGTTGTCTTCCACGAATACAGCGGTGGTCTGTGCATCGGCCTTGCCGCGCGCACGGTCGGCCGACAGCCCCGGGAAGCCGCCGCCGCTGCTGCTGGACTGGCTCATCGAATACGGGTCGGTCAGGCGGCTGTCCAGGTATTCAAAGCCCAGCGTCCAGATGTTCTCGGCGCCACCGAGCGTGGTCGGGAAGCTCACTTCGCCATCCAGCTGGTAGTTGCGCAGGCGCGAGGTCGACCAGTCGGTGCCGTTGAAGCTGCCTTCCGGGCCACCGGCCAGGCCTTCATTGATGCGCGAGTTGTTCACCGCTTCCACTGCGGCCGTCACCCGCGATGTCACATCGCCCCAGCGTCCGCGATGGGTGATCGCGCCGGTATTGCGGTACATGCGGTTGGTTTCCGCCTTGCCCTCGGCCAGGGCGGCCAGGTCGATGCCGGTCGAGGTGCCGGTGGTGCTGACGGCGCGGTCACCGGCGTAGATGTTGCCCTGGCGGCTGGTGCCGGCTTCGAACTCCACCACCTGGTCGGCGGTGATGTCCCAGCGCAGCAACGCGTTGACGTCGCGGTTCTTGACGCCCTCGCGGCCAGCCGGCGGCACCGCGTTCGGGTTGGTCGCGTACTGGCGGTTGAGGTCCAGCGAGTCCGCGTCGGTCTTGTTGAGGTTGCCGTACAGGCGGAACGACAGGGTGTCGGTCATCGGCCCACTGAGCTGCAGGCCGACGCGCTCGCTGCCGCCTTCGGCGCTGTGTTCGGGCACCAGTCCGTACAGATCGACCGCGCCGGTCAGGTCGCCGGTCGGGCGCTTGGTGATGATGTTGACCACGCCGCCGGATGCACCGGAGCCATAGCGCGCCGCCGCCGGGCCGCGCAGCACCTCGATGCGTTCGATCATTTCCGCCGGCACCCAGTTGGTATCGCCGCGCGTATTGCGCTCACCGCTGCGGCCCATGCGCACGGCGTCACGCGCACCGATGCGCTTGCCATCGACCAGGATCAGCGTGTTCTCCGGGCCCATGCCGCGCAGGTCGATCTGGCGGTTGTTGCCGTACTGGCCCGAGGCGCTGTTGCCGGTGAGGTTGACGCCCGGCATGGTGCGCAGCAGTTCGGCGATGTCGTTGGCCGGTGGGCGCTTGGCAATGTCCTCGGCGGTGATGGTCGAAGTGCCCAACGCCTGGCGGGCGATCTGCGAGGCGGTGACATGCACCGTGTCGATATCGGTGGCGTCGGTTTCAGCCTGGGCGGTCAGGGCGCTACCCGCCAGCAGGGCGGCAACAGCGAGCGCCAGCGGGCGCGGCGAAAGGACAACGGCAGGAGACATGATCTGGACCTTCTGGCAGGGCAACGGGGCCTCTGGCAAAGGGCTTGAGGCAACGACGAGGGGGAGGCGGAACAGTCCTGCAGTCGCCTGCGGTCCGATCCGTGCGCGCATTCTCCCATCAATGCGAGTGATTCTCAAATGCGTTCACTCATTGCCGCAGCGACGCCGATGTGCTTTGCGCACCGTGCAACCCTGCACCGCGCGTAAACTGGCCGGCTAACCCGCCATCAACCGTATGCCGCCGCGGCCGATACCCGTGGTTTGCCGTACGCAGTCAGAGATCGACGTGGAACCACCCCAACTGGACGATGCCAGCCAGCCGCTGGCCGAGGCCTGGCAGCACTGCCTGCAACAGGCCGGCCCTGCCGCCACCGCGCTGCTGCACGCCGCCGCCGCCGATGCCCCGCCGACGCTGGCCCAACGCTTCTACGAAGTACTGCTGCAGGACGGGCGTGCACGCCGCTTCCTGTCCCACGAGCAGGTCAAGCAGCGCCTGCAACCGGCCATGCAGCGCTGGCTCGTGCAGCTGCTGACCACCGATGCCGACGGCGTTGCCGCCACCGTTGCCTCGCAGCGGGTGATCGGCGACGTGCATGCCCGGGTCGGCATTCCGGTCGACCTGGTGACCCGTGGCGCACGCGTGCTCAAGCACGAGCTGTTCGTGCGCCTGCGCGATGATGCGCCCGACTGCGCCACCGCGTTCGCCGCCATCGACTGCCTCAGCGCGATCATGGACATCGCCATGGAAGGCATGACCCTGGCCTACACCCACGCCCGCGAGCGCTCCACCCGTGCCGATGCTGCGTACCGGCTGTTCTCGCTGGTGCAGAACGTCGGCACCGAACGCGAGCGCCAGCGCGCGCTGCTGCTGGACTGGGAGAACGCCCTGCTCTACGCGTTGGCCGGTCATGTGCAGGCCAGCGACAGCGCCAGCCTGGCGACATCGGAGTTCGGCCTATGGTTCACCCACAAGGGCATTCCCAGCTTCGGCGAGAGCAGCGAGACCCAGCAGGTCGGCCAGCTGATGGCCCGCATCGACAGCAACCTGCAGCGGGCAAGCCACGATGCTCCAGCACAGCGACTGGCGGTGCTGCCGGCCATCCGCGAGGACCTGGCCGCCATCCGCACGCTGATGACGCTGCTGTTCGAGCGCATCGGTGAACTGGATGCCGGCAGCGATGCACTGACCAACCTGCTCAACCGCCGTTTCCTGCCAACCGTTCTGCGCCGGGAGATCGAACTGGCCACGCGCAACCGCACACCGTTCTCGCTGCTGCTGCTCGACCTGGATCACTTCAAGGCGATCAACGACGGCCACGGCCACGATGCCGGCGACCGCGCGTTGCAGCACGTCGCCGGCCTGCTCGGCCAGCTCACGCGCGGCAGCGACTACCTGTTCCGCTATGGCGGCGAGGAGTTCGTGGTGGTGCTGGTCGCCGCCAGCGAGTCGCAGGCCTCGGTGATCGCCGAGAGCCTGCGCCGGCAGATCGCACACTCGCCGGTGGCGCTGGCCAATGGCCAGGTACTGTCACTGACCGCCAGCATCGGCGTGGCCGGCCATGACGGCCACCCGGACTACGAGCGGCTGATGGCACGTGCCGACGCGGCGATGTACGAGGCCAAGCGCAGTGGCCGCAACCGCGTGGTGGTGGCCAGTGCGGACCTGCAGGAAGCTCCGGGACGGCGCGCACTGCAACGCTGATGGCGCGCCGCCTCTACCGACAGCCGGCACTACCGATACGGGCGCCAGCCGCTGCTTTCACCGCCACCACCCGCCATGTGGCCCACCACAGCAGTGCCAGCAACGCGATGCCTGCACCCAGCAGGCACACGGCAGGCCAGCCATGCCGGGCCTGCATCCAGGGCCCGGCAGCCGCACCGGCACCACTGCCCACCGCATAGAACAGCATGTAGAGCGCCACCAGGCGCCCATGCTGTTCTGCCGGTGCACGCAGCAGCAGCGCCTGGTTCGATACGTGCAGTGCCTGCCCACCGAGGTCGAGCACGATCACGCCCAGCAGCAGCAACGAAAGCGACTGCGGCAGGCCCAGCAGCGGCCACCACGCGGCCAGCATCAGCAGCAACGCGCCAAGACTGACCCGATCGGCGAAACCGCGGTCCATCCAGTGCCCGACCCGCGCCGCCATCAATGCGCCCACTACGCCGGCCAGGCCGAGCGCACCGATGGCCGCGGTAGACCACTGCAACGGAGGCGCCGACAAGGGCATCGGCGCCGCCGCCCAGAATACGTTGAGGCCCGCAAACAGCAGCAACGCCAGCGGCCCACGCTCGCGCAGCGTGCGGTCCCGGCGCAGCATGCCCAGCATCGAACCCAGCAGTGCGGACCAGCGCGGCGGTACCGCCGGTACCGGCACCGCCGGCAGGCGCCGCCACAGCAGCACGGCCAAGGCCGCCATCACCGCTGCCGACAACAGATAGACCGCCCGCCAGCCGATGGTGGCCGCGACCGCGCCCGATACCACGCGCGCCAGCAACAGGCCGATGAACACACCGCCCTGCACCACGCCCACCACGCGGCCGCGCTGCGCCGGCGGCGCCAGCGTGGCGGTATAGGCGATCAGCCCCTGGGTCAGCGCGGTACCCAGCAGGCCGGCCAGCAGCATGCCCGACAACAGCCACGCCGTAGTCCGGGCAGCCGCCAGCCACAGCAGGCCCAGCACCAGCGCCATCAACTGCAGCCGCAGCAGACGTCGCCGGTCACCGCGATCGGCCAACGGCAGCAGGCCAAGCAATGCCAGCACGCTGCCGGCCTGGGTTGCTGCCAGCACTGCGCCCGCCACGGCACGGTCCAGTGCGAAGGCCTGCGCCAGCCGATCCAGCAGCGGTTGCGCGTAATAGACGTTGGCAACGCTGGCGCCGGCCGCGACCGCGAGCAGGATCAGCAATGGGCGGGAAATGAATGGAGCACTCATGATGTAGTTGCAATTTGAAACTTGATGCAGGCTATCGCCATTGGTTTTAAACTGCAACCACATCCGGAGGCCCCAGCATGCACGCCAACAGTCCCTGCCCCGTCGCCCGCAGCGCCGACCTGCTCGGCGACCGCTGGGCGTTGCTGGTCATCCGCGATGCCTTCGATGGCATCACCCGCTTTGGCGACTTCCAGCGCAGCCTCGGCGCGGCGCGCAACATCCTCAGTGATCGCCTGCGCAGGCTGGTCGAGGCCGGCATCCTGCAACTGCAACCGGCCTCCGATGGCTCGGCCTACCAGGAATACGTGCTCACCCACGCCGGCCAGGAACTGTTCCCGCTGCTGGTCGCGCTGCGCCAGTGGGGAGAACGCCATCGCTTCGGCGCCGGTGAAGCCCATTCGCAGTTGATCGAATCCAGCACGCGGCGCCCGCTGCCCTACATGCAGCCGCACGGGCGCGACGGCCAGCCCCTGCCGGCCGCCGCGACCCGCGTGCGCAAGCTCAAGGACGACGGGCGCGGCGCCTGATCCGCCCATTCGCGCACACCACGATCCGGCCGCGCCGGTTAGCATCGGTTGTTTCCGCCGCCGGACGCCGCCGATGCCGCGCTATCGCCCTTCCCTGATGACCGCCCTGCTGCTGCCGCTGCTGGCCTGCAGCACCGGAGCCACGCAGGCCCGCGAGGTTGCCGCGCCCGCCGACCACGTGCCGGCCGATGGCCCCTATGTATTCCGCGAGGGCACGCAGCTGCAGGCCAAGTGGATCTGCGACGACAAGGTCGAGTCGCGCACGCTGGCCACGCAGCCCGCAGGCACCGACATCGCCCCACGCTGCGGCTACGGGCACACCGTGCATGTGGCCGCGCCGAATGCACCTTCGATCTCCGTACTGCCGGCCGCGCCACGCATCGTTGCGCTGTCCGACATCCATGGCCAGTACGGGCTGCTGGTGCGCCTGCTGCGCGCCCACCGGGTCATCGACGCGCAGGACCGCTGGGCACTGGGCAAGGACACCCTGGTCATCGCCGGCGATGTGTTCGACCGCGGCCCGCAGGTGACCGAGGCGTTCTGGCTGCTGTACGGCCTGCAGCAGCAGGCGGCCGCCGCCGGTGGCGCAGTGCACTTCGTGCTCGGCAACCACGAAACCATGGTGCTGTACGACGACCTGCGCTACGTCAACCCGAAATACCTGCGCAGCGCCCAGCTGCTCGGCCGCAGCTATCCGCAGCTGTACGGCACCGATTCGGTGATTGGGCAGTGGCTGCGCACCCGCCCGGTACTGCTGAAGATCGGCGACACCCTGTTCCTGCACGGCGGCATCTCGCCCGAAGCGGTGCAGCTGGCGCTTGACCCGGCGCGCACCAACGCGGCCTACCAGGCGTCACTGGGCCTGCCCAAGGCCGAAGTGAAGGCCGACCCGGCCACCGCACCGCTGTATGACGGCAAGACCAGCCCGATCTGGTACCGCGGCTATTTCGATGGCCGCCTCGACACGGCCGGTGTACAGACCGTGCTCGATCGCCTGCAGCTCAAGCGCATCGTGGTCGGCCACACCTCGATGCCGCACGTCAGCAGCTTCCATGGCGACCGCGTGATCGCCATCGACAGCAGCATCAAGAACGGCGAGAACGGCGAACTGCTGTTCATCGAGGATGGCAGGCTCAGCCGCGGCCTGCTGGACGGCTCACGGGTGCCGCTGGCGCTGGGTGAGCCCGGCCTGCAGGACTGAATGGCGGGACAGCGCGACGGCCCCGGGCGGTGACGTCGCGCTCCACCTTCACCCGGTTTGCGGCTACCCTCGGCAACCGAGAGGCCCGCCCCGTCCATCCGCTGGGCCCGATCGATACAGGAGCCCCCCGCGCATGCGCGTTCTGATTGCTGAAGACGACCCGGACATCGCCTCCGGCCTGTGCGCCTCGCTGCGCCGGCAGGGGCACGTGGTCGACCACGTCGACAACGGCGCGCACGCCGACGCGGCGCTGGGTTCGACCCAGTACGCGCTGCTGGTGCTGGACCTGGGCCTGCCGCAGCTGGATGGCCGCGATGTGCTGCAGCGCCTGCGCCAGCGCGGCGATGGCCTGGCGGTGCTGGTGGTGACCGCCCGCGACGGCCTGGCCGAACGCGTGCGCGTGCTCGACCTCGGTGCCGACGACTACCTGGTCAAGCCGTTCGCGCTGGACGAATTCGAAGCGCGCGTGCGCGCGCAGCTGCGCCGGGTCACCAGCAATGGCAACCCGGACCTGCGCATCGGCCGCCTGCGCCTGGACCTGGCCGGGCACCGCGTGTGGATCGACGATCAGTCGCTGGAACTGACCGCGCGCGAGTTCGGCCTGCTGTCGGCGCTGGCAGTCCGCGCCGAGCGCATCGTGTCGCGCGCGCAGCTGGTGGAGGCGCTGTGCGACTGGGGCCAGGACCTGACCGACAACGGCCTGGACATCGCCCTGCACCGCCTGCGCCGCAAGCTGCAACCCGGCGGCATGGGCATCCGCACCGTGCGCGGGCTGGGCTACATGCTGGAAGACGCGCAGGACGACAGCGCCCCGTGATCAGTGGCCCCCCCAGCCTGCGCCGGCGCCTGCTCGCCTTCCTGGCGTTGCCGATGCTGGGCCTGCTGACCTTCAATACGATCCTGGCCTACTACGTTGCGCTGGACTATTCCAACCGCATCCACGACCGCAACCTGATCGACGACACGCACTCGTTCGCGCAGATGCTGAGCACCATGCCGGTGACCAGCGACCTGTCTCCGCAGGCGCGCTTCCTGATCGAGTACGACCCCGACGGCCATCGCTATTTCAACGTCGACAGCAGCCGCAAGGGCACCCTCAGCGGCAATGCGGACTTCAGCCCGTATGCCCCTTCGCAGGACTGCACCGGCGTGCATCCGGCGCTGTACGACGGCAACCTCAATGGCCAGCAGGTGCGCATGGCCACCGTCTGCACGCAGGCGATGAACGACCCGCAGGACCAGCTGGCGGTGACCGTGGCCGAAAGCATGGCCGACCGCCGCCAGCGTGCACGCGAGATCCTGATGATCATCATCCCGCTGATGACCATGCTGGCGCTGGGCACCGCCGCGCTGGTCTGGTTCGGCGTGACCTACGGCCTGCGCATCCTGACCCCGCTGAGGACCCGCCTGGCGCAGCGCCGCGGCGAACTGGCGCCAATCTCCGATGCCGACGTGCCGGAGGAGATCCAGCCACTGATCAGCACCATCGACGATCTGTTTGCGCGACAGGCGGAAATGATCACGCTGCAGAACCGCTTCATCGCCGATGCTGCGCACCAGCTGCGCTCGCCGCTGGCCGGCATGGCCCTGCACGTGGACCAGGCGCTGGCGCATGGCGACCCGGACACGGTGCGCGAGGCGCTGCAGCACATCCGCCGGCTCAACCAGCGCACTGCGCGGGTCAGCACCCAGCTGCTGGCGCTGAGCCGGGCGCAGACCGTGCCCGATACCGTTGAAGCGCTGGACCTGTGCGAACTGGTGCCGCAATGGGTCGGCATGCGCGTGCCCGAGGCGATCCGCGATGGCATCGATCTGGGCTACCGCGGCAGCCCCCATCCGCTGCGCGTGATCGGCAACGGTGCCCAGCTGCAGGAAGCACTGGACAACCTGATCGACAACGCGCTGCGCTACGCCGGCCGCGATGCGACCGTCACGGTCGGCGTGCATGCGCTGGACGACAATGACGTCGAACTGTACGTGGAGGACAACGGGCCCGGCGTACCCGAGGACGTGATGCCGCGGCTGGGCGAGCGTTTCTTCCGCGCGCCCGGCACCACCGCCAGCGGCACCGGCCTGGGCCTGGCCATCGCCCACGAAGCGGTGGAGCACTTCGGCGGCCGCCTGACCTTCCTCAACCGTGCCGGTGGGGGCCTGAAGGTCGCCATCACGCTGCCCCTGCTGAAGGCCCCCTGACCCGGACCGGGGCGCTGAAAGGCTGGCGAAAATCGCGCTTGCGATCCTGACCATCCCCACTGCCGTCCCGGAGCCGCCAGGTGACCGAATCGCACGACTTCTTCCTCCCCGGTGGCCCGCAGGGCGTGCTGCTGGTCCACGGCCTGACCGGCACCCCGGCGGAAATGCGCATGCTGGGCAAGGGCCTGAACAACGCCGGTTTCACCGTGCACGGCGTGCAGCTGCCCGGCCATTGCGGCACCGTGGATGACCTGCTGGCGACCACCTGGGAACAGTGGTACCAGGGCGTGGAAGATGCGGCGGCGAGCCTGCGTGGCAAGGTCGACCAGCTGTTCGTCGGTGGTCTGTCGATGGGCGCGGTACTGTCGCTGGCGCTGGCTGCACGCCGCCCCGAGTGGGTGTCCGGCGTCGGCGTGTATGGCGCCACCTTCCGCTACGACGGCTGGAACATTCCCGCCGTGGCCCGCCTGTCGTTCCTGCTGCCGTGGTTCAAGCGCTTCAACATCGGCCGCGACCGCATGTTCATGGAAGAACCGCCCTACGGCCTGCGTGACGAGCGCCTGCGCGCGCAGGTCAGCGCCGCCATGCTGTCCGGCGACAGCGCCGCTGCCGGCCTGCCGGGCAACCCCTGGCACGCGCTGGCCGAGATGCGTGCCCTGAGCACCTGGACCCGTCGCCACCTGCATCAGGTCACCGCGCCATGCCTGGTGATGCACGCCCGCGAAGACGATGTGGCCAGCATGGGCAATGCCGAACTGGTGATGTCGCGGGTCAGCGGCCCGAAGGAACTGGTGGTGCTGGAAGACAGCTACCACATGATCACCATCGACCGCGAACGCCGCGACGTGATCCGCCGCAGCGCGCGCTTCTTCACCGAAATCGGTGAACGCAGCGGCGTCCTCAAGGCGGTGGCCTGAGATGGGGGCACTCGCCACGCTGCTGTGGCTGGCCAATGTCGTGCTCGATACCGGTGGCCAGCTCGCCTTCAAGGCCGCCGCCAGCGACCCGCAGGACGGCGAAGGACTGCAACGCTGGAAACACATGCTCAGCCGCCCCTGGCTGTGGATCGGCATCGCCTGCTACGTGCTTGAATTCGTGGCCTGGATCGCGTTCCTGTCACTGGTGCCGCTGTCCAAGGGCGTGCTGCTGGGCTCGATCAACATCGTTGCGCTGATGATCGCCGGCCGCTTCCTGTTCCGCGAGAAACTCACGCCGCTGCGGGTGACCGGCATGCTGCTGGTCACTGCGGGCGTGGCGGTGGTGGGGGCCGGCTCATGAGGCGCCTGTATGTGATCGGTTTTCCGCTGCTGATGGCCTTCGACACGCTGGCCCAGCTGTGCTTCAAGTACGCCGGTGACGCCGCGCTGCCGGTCGAAGCCAATACGGCCTGGCTGCTGCGCGTGCTGTCGCAACCGTGGGTATACGGCGCCATCCTCGGCTACGTCGGCGCGTTCTTCACCTGGATGAGCCTGCTGCGCCATGCCCCGATCGGCCCTGCCTTCGCGGCCTCGCACCTGGAAGTGATCAGTGTGCTGCTGCTGTCGGCGTGGCTGTTGAACGAACCGCTGACCCTGCACCACCTGGTGGGCGCGGTGCTGATCGTGGCCGGCATCGTCTGCCTCGGCCGCGCCGAAGCGGATGACCCGCACAGCCCCGCCGAAAGCACCTCGTGAGCGGGCTGCGATGAGCCTGTTCGCGCGCGAACTGCCTCCGACCGCCGGCCTGCCGATGCAGGCCAGCGACTTCCTTCCCGGTGGCGGCGACCTGCGTGACATCCTGGCCAAACAGCTCGGCACACCGCCGCTGCAGCTGACCTGTTCCGGCACCCACGCGCTGCTGATCGCGCTGCGCACCCTGCGCAAGCGCGCGCCCAAGCGCGATACCGTGATCCTCCCGGCCTACACCTGCCCGCTGGTGCCGATCGCGGTACACAGCCTCGGCCTGCGCGTGCAGCTGTGTGATACCCGCCGCGGCCACTTCGACTTTGATCCGGCACAGCTCTCGCGCCTGGCCGACGCACGCACGTTGGCGATCCTGCCCACGCACCTGGGCGGGCGCATCGCCGATGTTGAACTGGCCGCCGACATCGCACGTGGCGCCGGCGCCTGGGTCATCGAGGATGCCGCTCAGGCGCTGGGCGCCCGGGTCGGCAACAGCAGCGTCGGCCTGCGTGGCGATATCGGATTCTTCAGCCTGGCCGCCGGCAAGGGGCTGAGCCTGCACGAAGGCGGCCTGCTGGTCAGCCGCGATGACGAACTGCGTGCCGCCCTGGCCGAACATGCGGCCGAGCAGGTGCGTTTCAGCCTGCGCTGGGAGCTGCTTCGCAGCGTGCAGCTGCTGGGCCTTGCCGCCTGCTACCGCCCCTCGCTGCTGTCGCTGGTGTACGGCAATCCACTGCGCAGCGCACTGCAACGCGGCGATCTGGAAGAAGCGGTCGGTGACGTTTTCCCGCTGGACATCCCGCAGCACCGGGTCAGCCACTGGCGGCAGAACATCGGCGCCCATGCTGCACGGCGGCTGCCGGCGTTCCTGCAGGCCGGGCGCCTGCGCGCATTGCAGCTGCGCGTGCAGCTGGCACAGCTGCCGGCGGTGGAGGTAGTCGACGGCCTGGCCGGTACCGGCGGCACCTGGCCGATGCTGATGCTGCTGCTGCCCAGCCAGCGCGCGCGCGATGCCGCACTGGACGACCTGTGGCCGCGTGGCCTCGGTGCCAGCCGCATGTTCATCCATGCCCTGCCCGACTACACCTACCTGCGTGGCATCGTGCCGCAGGACGACATGCCGAACGCGCGCGACTTCGCCGCACGCATGCTGACCCTCGGCAACAGCGCCTGGCAGACCCGTGAAGAGACCACGCAGATCCTGCAGGCGCTGGCCGCTGCGCAGCCCTGAAACGGCGGTTTTCAGGGCATTACGCCCATTCAGGAAACTCGATTCCTGAACACTTTCCCCACCCCGCAGTGCAGCCTTTCAACAGGAAAGGAACGAGAAAGGCTACCTGCCTACATTGAGCCTGCCCCGGCACCGTGCCGGATGCCTTTCTCATCGACGGACCTGCCCATGCACTGGAGCATCCTGTGTGACTTCGACGGCACCATCAGCCTCGAAGATGTCATCGACTCGCTGCTGGAGAAGTACGGCCAGCCGGGCTGGCAGGAACTGGAAGACCAGTGGAAGTCGGGAAAGATCGGCTCGCGTGAATGCATGCAGGGCCAGGTGCGGCTGCTGAAGCTGGACCCGGCCACGCTCGACGCACACCTGGACCAGGTAAAGATCGATCCGGGCTTCGCCGCCTTCGTCACCCGCGCCGAGCAGCTGGGCCTGCCGCTGCGCATCGTCAGCGACGGCCTGGACTATGCGATCCACCGCATCCTCGCCAACCATGGCCTGCCGCCGCTGCCGGTGGTGGCCAACCACCTGCGCTGGTGCGAAGACCACTGGGAACTGGAGTCGCCCTACCAGGCCGAAGGGTGCCGTAGCGGTACCTGCAAGTGCACCTGCGCCGCGCAGGCGCGTGCCAACGAAGCACCGCGCGTGCTGATGATCGGCGACGGCAGTTCGGACTTCTGCGTGTCCGAGGATGCCGACTTCGTATTCGCCAAGCGCCGCCTGATCACCCATTGCACCAATGCCGGCATCGAGCATGCCGCCATCGATACCTTCCACGATGCAATCGCACTGTTGCCGCGCTTGCTCGATGGCAGCCTGCTGCAGCCACGTCGCCTCGACGCCAGCCCGCAGCCCGCCGCACTGCCCCTGCTGCTGGCCACCGCCTGAGTACTCCCTTCCAGGCACGCTCCCCCGTTACCCCTTTCGAACGTCCTTCACGGAACCGAACTGCATGAACATTTTTGACAAGAACGCCGATTCGGCTGCCTCCGACGCGCAGCTGCTGGCCGACGAAGCCCGCTACAGCTCCTTCGGCGACACCGTCCACTACGTCGACCCGCCGAAGATCTTCCAGCGCGGCGAAGGCAGCTACATGTTCGACGGTGCGGGCGTGCCCTACCTCGACCTGCAGATGTGGTACTCGGCCTGCAACTTCGGCTACAGCAACAAGCGCCTGAACGACGCGCTGAAGGACCAGATCGACACGCTGCCGCAGGTCGCCAGCCAGTACCTGCACCCGACCCGCGTGCAGCTGGCCAAGACCATTGCCGTGGACATGCACGAGAAGTTCGGCCTCGACGGCCGCGTGCACTTCAACGTCGGCGGCGCGCAGGCCATTGAAGACTCGCTGAAGATCGTGCGCAACGCGCGCGGCGGCAAGAGCCTGATGTTCGCCTTCGAAGGCGGCTACCACGGCCGTACCCTGGGTGCGTCGTCGATCACCTCCAGCTACCGCTACCGCCGCCGCTACGGCCACTTCGGCGAGCGCGCGATGTTCATCCCGTTCCCGTACCCCTTCCGTCGCCCGAAGGGCATGACCCCGGACGAGTACTCCGACCACTGCGTGTGGCAGTTCGAGCGCCTGTTCGAAAGCGAGTACAACGGCGTGTGGGATCCCAAGGTCGGCCAGGCCGAGTACGCCGCGTTCTACGTCGAGCCGATCCAGGGCACCGGCGGCTACGTCATCCCGCCGCGCAACTTCTTCACCGGCCTCAAGCGCGTGCTGGACAAGTACGGCATCCTGATGGTGGTCGATGAAATCCAGATGGGCTTCTGGCGCACCGGCAAGCTGTGGTCGATCGAGCACTTCGGCGTGACCCCGGACGTGCTGGTGTTCGGCAAGGCGCTGACCAACGGCCTGAACCCGCTTTCGGGCCTGTGGGCGCGCGAAGAACTGATCAACCCGACCGTGTTCCCGCCGGGTTCCACCCACTCCACCTTCAACTCCAACCCGCTGGGCACCCGCCTGGGCCTGGAAGTGCTGAAGCTGGGCAAGGAAATGGATTACGAGCGCACCGTGCCGGAAAAGGGCGCGTACTTCCTCGACGGCCTGCGTGGCCTGCAGAAGCGCCACCCGGAAATCGGCGACGTCGACGGCCTGGGCCTGGCCCTGCGTGCGGAAATCTGCCAGACCGACGGCTACACCCCGAACAAGGAACTGCTGGACCGCATGGTCGACATCGGCCTGGCCGGTGACCTGCTGCACGACGGCAAGCGCATGGGCCTCGTGCTCGACGTGGGTGGCTGGTACAAGAACGTGATCACCTTCGCGCCGTCGCTGGACATCAGCTACGAAGAAATCGACCTGGCGATCACCCTGCTCGACCAGGCGCTGACCAAGGCCAAGGGCTGAGGTCGATGCGCTGCCGGTTCCCGTGCCGATGGAGATGACATCACGCGCGTCCAGCACTGCGCTGGAACCGGCCGCGCTGCTGGAGGGCTTCCTGGCCCACCCGCCGCTCGGATTCGAGGCGGGCCGCCTTCCCAGCGGCCTGCCGACCTTCCGTGCGCCGCTGGACCTGACCACCACGATGGATGACGACCTGCGCGGCAAGCTGCTTGGCCTGCCGCTGTCGCGCCTGTGGCGGCCATGGATCACCTGGGAGACCCGCTTCGTCGGTGCCACCAGCACCGAATACACCCCGCTGCCCGCGCACGTCGCACCGGAGGCATTGGCCGAGGATGTGACGCGTCACGCGATCGGCGATACCCGGCTGCTGGTGGTCAAGGACCTGGCGATTGATTCGCCGCTGCTGGACGACGCCGCCAACGCACACAGCGGTGCCTTCCTGCAGGCGCTGCTGGCACGCGGCTTCGTAGAGCTGGAAGGCATGCCGCTGGCCTGGGTGGCCATCGATTTCGATTCGATCGATGGCTATCTCGGACGCCTGTCGTCCTCGCGCCGCAAGAACATCCGGCGCAAGCTGCGCTCGCGTGACGAGCTGCAGATCGAGTGCATCACCACCGGTGATCCGGCCCTGGCCGACCCGCAGCTGCAGGCCGAACTGTATGCGCTGTACCTGGGCGTGTACGCGCAGAGCGCGGTGCATTTCGACCAGCTCGACCTGCCCTATTTCCAGTACCTGCTGGCCGACAGCCTGGGCCAGGGACGCATGTTCCTGTACCGCCACCAGGGCCAGCTGATCGGCTGGAACCTGTGCTACGTGCATGCCGGCAAGCTGGTCGACAAGTACATCGGCCTGGCCTACCCGCAGTCGCGCGAGCACAACCTGTACGCGGTCAGCTGGATGCACAACCTCGAGTACGCGCTGCAGCACGGCCTGAGCCACTACGTGGCCGGCTGGACCGACTCGCGGATCAAGGCCGAGCTCGGCGCCCGCTTCACCTCCACCCGGCACGCGATCCACGCACGCTCCCCGCTGCTGCGCGCTGCCCTGCGCAGGCTGGCCCCGTACCTGCAGGGCGAACCTGATGGAGGCGGTTGAACGATGCCGTTGCGTTCCCCGTTGATCCTGGACCTGGATGGTGGCGTGCTGCCGCTGCCCCAGGCGCAGACCCTGGCCTTGCCGCAGTGGCACGATCCGCTGCGCTTCGCCTGCAGCAATGCCACCCTCGACCGTTTCGCCGCTGAAGTGCTGGCACCGCTGCCGGCCCAGCTCGGCACGGTGATGCTCGGCAGCGGTGATTTCCATCATCTCAGCCTGCCACTGCTGCGTCGCATGCGCGCGCAGGAGCCGTTCCAGCTGGTGGTGCTGGACAACCATCCGGACAACATGCGTTTCCCGTTGGGCATGCACTGCGGTTCATGGGTGAACGCGGCCAGCAAGCTGCCGCAGATCTCGCACATCCATGTGCTGGGCATCACCTCCAGTGACATCGGCCTCGGCCACGCCTGGGAGAACCACTGGCGCCCGCTGATCGGCGGTCGCCTGACCTACTGGTGCATGGACGTGGACGTGGGCTGGGGGCATCGCCTCGGCATGGGCCACGCCTTCCGCCGTTTCGAGCATCCCGAAGCGCTGGTGGCCGCGTTCGCTGCAGAGCAGGCGAAGTCGCCACAGCCAACCTACCTGTCGATCGACAAGGATGTGTTCGCCGAGGACGTCGCCCGCAGCAACTGGGACCAGGGCCGCTTCCAGCTGGAACACGCGCTGGTGGTGATCGAAGCGCTGCGCGCCGGCGGCCTGGTCGGCAGTGACATCACCGGCGAAGTGTCGCTGGCCAACTACCAGAGCCGCTTCAAGCGCTGGCTGTCCTCGCTGGATGGCCAGCCCGACATCAGCGCCGACGATCTGCCGGTGTGGCAGGCACGGCACCAGCAGGTGAACCGCGAACTGCTGGCCGCGATGGCCTCGGTGCCGACGGCCTGCTGACCGCTTCCGTTAATGCCGGCTGCTGGCCAGCGTGGCTTCGGTAGTGCCGGCCGCTGGCCGGCAATGCCAACCAAGGTTGGCAACGACCAGACCCAGGCAGCGTCGGTCGTGCCGGCCGCTGGCCGGCACCCTCATTGTTCCCGGGCTCACCAGGATGCCGGCCAGCGGCCGGCACTACACTGGACGCCTGCCCCAGGAGCCCTCGCCATGCCCCAGACCGTCATCCCGCAACTGCGCATGCGCCATGCCGATACCACCCTGCCGTTCTACGTGCAGGGGCTGGGCTTCGTGGTCGACTGGGAACACCGCTTCGAACCCGGCTTCCCGCTGTTCGCCCAGCTCACCCGCGACGGCCAGACGATCTTCCTCACCGAACACAGCGGCGACTGCGAAGTCGGCGGCGCGGTGTACTTCATCGTCGAGGACGTCGACGCCCTGCACCGCGCCTTCAGTGCCGCAGGCGTCCCCATCGAACAGCCGCCGCATGACACCGAATGGGGCAGCCGCGAGATGCTGCTGCGTGACCCCGACGGCAACCGCCTGCGCTTCGCCACCGACGCCAGCTGAACCGGGCGGCCTTGAGCTGGATATACGAAACATATACGCTTCGTATATCCACTCCTTCAGGACCGCCCATGGGCATCGTCAACATCGATGACACCCTGCACGACCAGCTGCGTCGTGCCTGCACCGTCTCCAGCCGCTCGATCAATGCCCAGGCCAACTTCTGGATCCGGGTCGGCATGCTGTGCGAGATGAACCCCACGCTGAGCTTCCAGGACATCGTTGCCAGCGAACTTCGGGCGGCCGGCGTGCAGCCGCCGCTGCTGGCACCGGGGCAGGTCTGAGCAGATGGCGATCATCAAGCGCCCTGACGAGATCGCGCTGATGGCCGAATCGGGCCGCCTGCTGGCGCAGGTGTTCGCCGCGCTCGACCGGCTGCCGCTGCAGGGCCGCAGCACCATGGAGATCAACGATTTCGTCGAACGCATGATCGTCGATGAACTGCAGGCGCGGCCGGCCAGCAAGGGCCAGTACGGCTTCCCGTATGTGCTCAACACCTCGATCGACAACGTGATCTGCCACGGCGTGCCCAGCACCACCGACGTGCTGCGCAACGGACAGATCGTCAACCTCGACATCACCCTGGAGAAGAACGGCTACATCACCGACTCCAGCACCACCTACCTGGTGGGCGAGGTCGACTACGCCGCGCGCAGGCTGGTGCAGACCACCTACCAGGCGATGTGGAAAGGCATCGCCGCGGTGCGCCCCGGCGCGCGCCTGGGCGACATCGGCCACGCCATCGCCCGTCATGCACGCAGCCACGGCTACAGCGTGGTGAAGGAATACTGCGGCCATGGCATCGGCCAGGAGATGCACGAGGATCCGCAGATCCTCCACTACGGCCATCCCAACACCGGCATGGTGCTGGAAGAAGGCATGGTGTTCACCATCGAGCCGATGCTCAACCAGGGCAAGCCGGCCATCCGCCAGCAGCCGGACGAATGGCCGGTGTACACCCGCGACGGCAAGCTGTCTGCCCAGTTCGAGCACACCGTGGCGGTTACCCGCAGCGGCGTGCGCGTATTGACCCTGCGCCCCGGCGAAACGCCATTGTGCGCGGTGGAAGCGGCCTAGAGCGGACGCAACAGCAGCAGCGTGGCCAGGCAGAACATGAAGATCGCGACGCCCGCATCCAGCACCCGCCAGGCGCCCGGCCTGCGGAACACCGGCTGCAACAGGCGCGCGCCATAGCCCAGCGTGCAGAACCAGGCCACGCTGGCGGCGCAGGCACCGGCGGCGAACGCCCAGCGCAGGTCACCGGGGTAGCGCGTGGACAGGCTGCCCAGCAACACCACGGTATCCAGATAGACGTGCGGGTTGAGCAGGGTGAAGGCCAGGCAGGTCAGCAGCACCTGCCGTCCGCTGCCGCCCTGCGCCTCGGCGGCGGCCAGCGCACTGCCACCGCGCCATGCGCGCAGCCCCGCCTGCAGGCCATACCAGAGCAGGAAGGCCGCGCCACCGAAGCGCAGCACCTGCAGCAGCAGCGGCCACTGCAGCACCAGCGCGCCCATGCCGCCGACGCCGGCGAGGATCAGCATGATGTCCGCGCCGGCACAGGCCAGCACCACCCTGCCCACATGGCGCTGCTGCAGGCCCTGGCGCAGCACGAACGCGTTCTGCGCACCGATGGCGATGATCAGGCCGGCGCCTGCGAACAGGCCGGCGGCGGTAGCGGCGATCCACATCAGGACAGGCCAGGCAGCGAGGGGACGCGCAGGGTGCGGCCGCCGCCACTGTTTAGACAAACTGATTTTTCTTTATCCTGTGCAGGAAAACTGAAGAGACACCGGCATGGATCTGGTACATCCGCAACTGGCCGCCTTTGCTGCGGTGCTGGAAGAAGGCAGCTTCGAGGCCGCGGCACGCCGCCTGTCGATCAGCCCGTCGGCCCTGTCGCAACGGATCAAGGCGCTGGAGGACAGGCTCGGCCAGGTACTGGTGGTACGTCAGGCACCGTGCCGCCCCACCGCCGCAGGCGAAGCGCTGCTGCGCCGGGTCCGGCCGATGCAGGCGCTGGAGGCCGAGGCATTGGCCGAGCTGCTGCCCGAGCGTGGCAGCGACGCTGCGCGCACGCCGATCCCGCTGGCGGTCAACGACGACTCGCTCGATACCTGGTTCGTGCCGGCCATCGCCGACCTGCACCAGCGCCATGGCTACCTGTTCGACCTGCGCATGGACGACCAGGACCATACCCTGCAGCTGCTGCGCGATGGCAGCGTGCTCGGCGCAGTCACTGCCGAAAGCCAGCCGGTGAAGGGTTGCAACGTGCACCCGCTCGGCGCGATGCGCTACCACGCCATCGCCTCGCCCGGCTTCGCCCGCCAGTACTTCAGCGATGGCATGCAGGCCGCGGCCCTGGCGCGCGCGCCGATGCTGGTGTTCAACCGCAAGGATGAACTGCAGTGGCGCTTCGTGCGGCGCCTGACCCGCGCGCGACTGCAGCCGCCGCTACACTACCTGCCCTCCTCCACCGGTTTCGTCGAAGCCGCCGCGTGCGGACTCGGCTGGGGCATGGCCCCGGAAACCCTGGTCGCGCCCGCCGTGCGCGCCGGCCGCGTGGTGGTACTGGAACCCCGCCGCTGGCTCGATGTGCCGCTGTACTGGCAGCATGCCGCCGTGCGCTCAAGCACGCTGCAGCACATCACGCAGGCGCTGCGCACTGCGGCCAGCGGCACCCTTCGTTGAGGACAAACCGATGATCGCAGACCCGGGCTTCACGCCGCGCGCACTACCGTTTGCGCACTTCTTCACCATTGGGACGGCATGGGCGTGATCGGCCGACGTACAAGGATGCACCGCGCGAAGGCCGCGCTGGCGTTGACGCTGGCAACCTGCCTGCCACTGGCTGCGCCGGCGCAGACCCTCACCGATGCACCGGCTTTGGACTGGGAACAGGCACGGCAGCGCCTGGAACAGGTCTCCGATGCGCTGGCCGCCGCCGACGCCGCCGTGCGCAACAAGCAGGACCTGCAGGAAGCGACGCGTCTGCTGCGCCTGCCGGAAATCACCGGCGAAGTGCGCCGCCTGCAGTTCCAGAAGACCCTCACCCTGCCGCTGGGTTCGCTGGCACCGGTGGCCGAGGCCTATGGCATCGACTCGCCGCTGTCGTTCACCGAACGCGACTGGCGTACCCGCCCGGTGGTGACCGCCGTGCTGCCGCTGTACACCGGCGGTGTGATTCCGGCCGCGCAACGTGCGGCCAGCGCCGCACACGAACAGGCCAGTGCCGAGCGCGAAGCACAGCGTCAATCGCTGACCGTGCAGCTGGCCCAGGCCTATTTCGGCCAGCGCCTGGCCGAGCAGGCGGTGGACGTACGCCGCGACGTACGCGATGGCCTGAACCGCCACCTGTCCGACGCAGAGAAGCTGGAACGCGAGGGCTTCGCCACCCGCGCGCAGCGCCTGCAGGCCACCGTGGCCCGCGACAAGGCCGAGCGCGAATACCAGAAGACGGTGAACGACCTGGCCACGCTGAAGGCCGCACTGGCCACGCTGCTGCGCAGTGGTGGCGAGGTGCAGCCGGTGTCGCCGCTGTTCGTGCAGCGCGTGCCGCTGGAACCGGTGACCAGCTTCGAGCGCACCGCACAGGCCCGCCAGCCGCAGATCGCACGCCTGCGGGCGATGGTGGCGCAGGCCGAACAGGGCGTGCGCGTGCAGCAGGCCAAGCTGAAGCCGCAGATCTTCGCCTTCGGCCAGTACGACTTCCGCCGCCGCGACGAGATGCTGACCGATCCGGACTGGGCGTTCGGCATCGGCCTGAAGTACACCTTCCTGTCGCCGAATTCGCGGCCGGCGCAGATCAGCGCCGCGCGTGCGCAGCAGGACCAGGCCGAAGCAGGCCTGCGCGAGGCCGAGAACCAGGTCGCACTGGGCGTGCGCAAGGCCTGGAACGAACTGGAAACCGCGCGCCAGCAATACGTGCTGCTCGACAGCAGCATCGCCCAGGCACAGGAAAACCTGCGCCTGCAGGAGCTGGCGTTCCGCGAAGGCCAGGCGACTTCGCTGGATGTGATCGACGCGCGGCTCGGCCTGGGCGGCGCCCGCGTCGAGCGCGCACAGGCCGCCTACCAATACGATATTGCGCTGGCACAGTTGCTGGAGGTCAGTGGACAGATGGACCGTTTCGAAGAGTTCCGGCGGCGTGCGGACGAGGTGATCGACCATGAGTGATGTGCTGCACGACGATGCGACGACGCCCCCGGGCAAGCGCCGGTTGGGACCGATCCTGATAGTGGTGCTGCTGGTCGTGGTGGTGCTCGGCCTGTGGCTGGCCTGGCGCAGCCCGGGCGACCAGATCCAGGGCATGGCCGATGCGGACACGATCAACGTGGCCGCCAAGATCACCGCGCGCGTGGCCGAGCTGAAGGTGCGCGAGGGTGACCGCGTGCAACCCGGGCAGGTGCTGTTCCTGCTCGACAGCCCCGAAGTGGCCGCCAAGGAACAGCAGGCGCACGGCGCATTGGCCGCCGCACAGGCGGTGGCCGACAAGGCCGACGAAGGCGCGCGCAGCGAGGACATCCGCGCTGCCGAAGCGAACTGGAAGCGGGCCGAAGCCGGCGCGACGCTGGCTGAAGCCACCTACCAGCGCGTGCAGAACCTGTTCAACGAAGGGGTGATGACCCGGCAGAAGCGCGATGAAGCACATGCCCAGGCCACCAGTTCGCGCGAACTGGCGCGTGCCGCCCGCGCGCAGTACGACATGGCCCTGGCCGGCGCACGCGAGCAGGACAAGCGTGCCGCGCAGGGCCAGGTGCAGCAGGCACAGGGCGCGGTGGCCGAGGTCAATGCCGCACGTGTCGAAGTGGAAGGGCGCGCGCCGGTCGCCGGCGAGATCAACAAGCGCATGGCCGACCCGGGTGAACTGGTGCCGGCCGGCTACCCGGTGTTCACCCTGGTCGACATCGACCGCATGTGGGTGGCGATGAACCTGCGCGAATCGCAGATGCAGGGCCTGAAGGTCGGCAGCAAGCTGCAGGGCAGCGTGCCGGCACTCGGCCTGGACGGCGAATTCGAGGTCTACTTCATCAACCCGGCCGGCGACTATGCAACCTGGCGTACCACCCGCCAGTCGTCCGGCTACGACGTCCGCAGCTTCGAGGTGCGGGTGCGCCCGGTACGCCGCATCGAGGGCTTCCGCCCCGGCATGAGCGTGCTGTTCGCATGGCCCCAGCACTGAGCCCTGGCCGCGGCAGCTTCGCCGCCAGCTGGCGGCGCGAACTGCGGTCGCTGCGCGGCAACCGCGCCGATCTGCTGCTGGTCACCCTGCTGCCGCTGCTGATGCTGGTGGTGATGGCGTGGATGTTCACACCGTCGGTGATGCGCGACATCCCGATCGCGGTGGTCGACCTCGACCACAGCAGTGACAGCCGCCTGCTGCTGCGCATGCTCGATGCCAGCCCCGGCGTGCGCATCGCCAGCCAGCCGGTGGACCTGGAAGACGCACGCTCGCAACTGCGCAGCCTGGACGTGTTCGCCATCGTGCTGGTGCCGCGCGATGTCACCCGGCAGGCGTTGCGTGGACGCCAGGGCACGGTGTTCGCCTACTACAACGCCACCTACATGACCACCGGCCAGTCCGCGGCGCGCGATATCGGCGACGCGGTCTCGGCCTGGAACGCACGCCTGCTGCGCGAGCGCATCGGACTGCAGGTCGGTCCGGGCAAGCTGCGTGCCGCGCCGATCGCGGTGCAGTCGGGCATCCTTTACAACCCGGCGCGCAGCTACGAATTGTTCCTGCTGCCACTGATCTTCCCGGCAGTGCTGTCGCTGGTACTGGCGCTTGCCGTGGCCGGCAGCCTCGGCCGCGAGATCCGCGACGGTACCCTGCCCGCCTGGCTCGGCCGCACGCCATGGTCGGCGATTGCCGGCAAGATCGCGCCGTACATCCTGCTGTTCTCGGTGTATGGCGCGCTCGGCATCGGCTACCTGGCCTGGCTGCGCGGCGATGGTGTGGCCGGCAGCGTGCTCCTGCTGCTGCTCGCACAGCCGCTGTTCTACCTTGCCACGGCCGCCTACGCGTTGTTCTTCGTCGGCGTCACCCGCGACATGGGCACCGCGCTGTCCGCGGTCGGCCTCAGCATCGGCACCGCACTGGCGTTCTCCAGCGCCACCTTCCCGGTGCTGGATGGCCCTCTGTTCACCCGCATCTGGCATCAGCTGCTGCCGCTCAGCGCCTACATCAAGCTGCAGACCCAGCAGCAGTTCATCGGTTCTCCGCTGCAGGTTTCGGTATGGCCGTTGGCCACGCTGCTGCTGATGGCGGTGGTGGCCGGTGGCATCGGTGGCCTGCGCCTGATCGCCTTTGCGCGCACCCCTGCCGCCGCACATCCCGCAGGGGCCGACGCATGAGCGCACTGTGGCGCAGCCTGCGGCAGACCCTGATGGCGGTGCTGTGCGACCGCTATGCGATCGTGGTGATGGTCGGCGCGGTGATCCTGTACTCGTTCTTCTACCCGGCCGCATACCGCCACCAGGTGGCCGGCAACCTGCCGGTGCTGGTGGTGGATGAAGACCACAGCGCGACCAGCCGCGAGCTGCTGCGCAAGCTCGATGCACTCCGTGTTGCGCGCGTGGTCGGGCAACCGGCAGACATCGACAGTGCCCGCCAGCAGCTGGAAGCCGGCCACGCCGAAGGCATCGTGCTGATCCCGGCCAACCTGGAACGCGACATCCTGCGCGGCCACCCAGCCAAGCTGGTGCTGCTCGGCAACGGCGCCTACCTGGGGCGTGCCAGCTGGGTGCTGGGCAGCGTGGCCGATGCACTGGGCGCGTTCGGGCGTGAGGCGGTAGTCGGCCAGGCCGCCTTCATGGGCGCACCGCAGGCGCCACCGGTCACCCTGGTGCAGCGCCCGCTGTACAACACGCAGGAAGGCTATGGCAGCGCCATCGTGCCCGGCGTGGCCGAGCTGATCGTGCACCAGACGCTGCTGATGGGCATCGGCGTCCTGCTCGGCGGCCGCCGCCTCGCGCTCGGCCGGCGCCTGCGCTTCGACCTGCCGACCCTGGTCGGCATGGCGATGGGCTTCGGCCTGATCGGCCTGTTCGGCCTGTTCTACTACGCCGGTTTCACCGCCTGGGTGCAGGACTATCCGCGCGGCGGCAACCCGCTGGGCCAGCTGCTGGGCGGCACCTTGTTCATCGCCGCCACCGTGGCCTTCGGCCTGTTCGTCGGCAGCTTCTTCCGCACCCGCGAACGCGCCTTCCAGTACATCATCGCCACCTCGATCCCGCTGTTCTTCCTGGCCAACCTGTCGTGGCCGGCGGTGATGACGCCACCACCGCTGGTCTGGCTGGCGCAGCTGTTGCCTACCACCTCGGGCATCAACCTGATGGTGCGCCTGAACCAGATGGACGCCAGCCTGGCCGAAGTCAGCCACGAACTGATCACCCTCACCGCCCTGCTGCTGCTCTACGGCAGCCTCGCCACCCGGCGCCTCCTCGCAAAAAAGGGGACGGAGGGGATTAAGTCGTAAGCGGCCGGTTGGGAGGATTGCGACTTAATCCCCTCCGTCCCCTTTTCCTGCAACGAAGAACGCCGGCACGTGGCCGGCGTTCGAGTACTGCGATGTGGAAGGGGAAAACCGGGGCTGCCGGCGATCGATCAGCGATAGACGCGTTCGCAGCGGCGCTCGACCACGCGGTCGCCGTTCTTCTGCTGGCTGTTGCCCTGGATCTGGCGACCGGCCGCACCACCGGCAACAGCACCTGCCACGGTAGCGAGCTTCTTGCCATTGCCGCCGCCCACCTGGTTGCCCAGCAGGCCGCCGATCACCGCGCCGGTGGCAGTACCGGCAATGCGGTTGGGATCGCGCGAGTTGCGCTGCACTTCCACGTTCTTGCAGACCACGCGGCTGCCATCGTTGAATCGGCGTCCTTCATCGCGCGGCCCGTAGGTCTGTGCACCGGCTACCGACGAAGCCGCCAGCAGGGTGCCCAGCACAAGCAGTCGGGTCGAGGTCTTCATGGCCATCTCCTGAGTTCCGGTATGGCGCAAGTGTCCTCCCTCGGTTGGCAACCGGAAGTGAAATGCGCGTGTCCGCCACCTCATCGGCCATCGCGCGTTCAGGAAGAAAATCCGCGCCCATCACGATCAGCCATCGTGATGGGCGCCGTCTCCCTGCCGGCGTGCTGCCTTGCTAGAACTCTTCCCAGCCACCGGCGTTGGCCGCCAGTGTCGGTTCGATGCGGGGTGAAAGCGCAGCGGGCCGGCGCACCGGGGTGACCGTCGCAGCCACCGCTGCCAACGCAGGGCGGACCACCGCCGCGGCCGTCGCCGCACCCGTACGGAACACCGAAACCGCCTCGGCCAGCAGGTTGGCCTGCTCTTCCATCGAGCGTGCCGCCGCACTGGCCTCTTCCACCAGCGCTGCATTCTGCTGCGTAGTCTCGTCCATCTGCACCACCGCCTGGTTCACCTGTTCGATGCCCGAACTCTGCTCCTGCGAGGCAGCAGAGATATCGGCCATGATGTCGGTGACGCGCTGCACCGACGCCACGATCTCGCCCATCGTGGTGCCGGCCTGGCGGACCAGCGCCGATCCATCGGCGACCTTGCCGACCGAATCCTCGATCAGGCCCTTGATCTCCTTGGCCGCACCGGCCGAGCGCTGTGCCAGCGTGCGCACCTCACTGGCCACCACCGCAAAGCCCCTGCCCTGCTCGCCGGCACGCGCGGCTTCCACCGCCGCGTTCAAGGCCAGGATGTTGGTCTGGAAGGCAATGCCGTCGATGACGCTGATGATCTCGGCGATCTTCTTCGACGAGGCTTCGATGGCCAACATCGTGGTGACCACCTGTCCGACCACCTCGCCGCCCTGCGAGGCGACACCGTGCGCGCCGATGGCAAGCTGGTTGGCCTGGCGGGCATGCTCGGCGTTCTGCTTCACGGTAGAGGTCAGCTCCTCCATCGACGCAGCCGTTTCTTCCAGGTTCGCCGCCTGCTGCTCGGTACGCCGCGACAGATCGGTGTTGCCCGAGGCAATCTCGCCTGCCGCCAGGTTGATGCTGGACGCGCTGGACTGGATGCGGCCGACAATCTGCTTGAGCTGATCGACGGTGGCATTGCAGTCATCACGCATGCGGGCGAACACGCCATGGAAGTCGCCCTGCATGCGCACGGTCAGGTCTCCGCGCGAGATCGCCTGCAGCAGGGTCGAGACCTGCACCAGGTTCTCGTCGGTGGTCTGCATCAGGCGATTGAGCCCGGCCACCATGTCGCGGAAATCATAGGCGAAGCGATCTTCATCGCCGCGCAGGCTGAAATCGCCCGCCGCCGCTGCCGTCGCCAGCCGGCGGATCTCGCCGTTGATCGCCGACAGACTGGTCTTGGTCTCGTCCATGGCCTGGGTGATCGCCGCCTTCTCGCCCGGCAGCGGATCCATGTCCACCGACAGGTCGCCACGGGCGTAGTGCTTCATCACCTCGATCAACCGGTTCTGCACCTGCACGTGCGAGCCGACCAGCGCATTGGTCTCATGCACCATGCGCCCGTAGTCGCCGGGGAAGGCACTCTCGTCCATGCGGTAGCTGAGGCTGCCCGCATCGTGCTGGCGCGCCAGCTCACCCTGCGCCGCCATCACCGACTGCAGCTGCGCCTGCATGCGCTGCATCGACCGGAGCAACTGGGTCACCTCATCATTGCCGGAGGCGTCGATGCTGCTGTCCAGCCGCCCGTTGGCGATGCCATCGGCCAGCTTCACCGCCCCTTCCAGCGGACGAGTCAGGCTGCGGGTGATGGCCCATGCGGCCAGTGAACCCAGTATCAGGCTCAGCACGCCGAACACGATCGACAACGTGCCGGTCCAGGATTCGGTTGACCGGTATTCCTCGCGGCTGCGCGCGGTCAGCGCTTCCTGATGCCGCAGCAATGTCGAGATGGCCTCGTTCCATGCGGTTGCCAGCCCATGCTCGGCGAGCAGCTCCTTGGCCGCGCCGTCGAAATCACCCGCCTTCATGCGCTCGTGCAGATGCTGGGTGGAGGCATCGGTTGCCTTGCGTGCCGCGTCGATCTTCGCAACCAGGGCATCGCCGGTGGCATCACGTGGAATCCTGATGTATTTGGCCCAGATACCGTCGTAGGTCCGCGACAGCTCCTGCGCCTTCTGATAATCCTTGTCGAAATCCTCGCCGCGCTTGATCACCATCAGCCGGCGGTGCATCAACACTGCGTTGTTGGTATCCAGCATGTCGTTCAACAGCCGCATCTTCACCATGTTGACGTCCACCACTTTCTCGAACTGGGCGGATTTCAGGTGATTCCCGTACAGCACCAGGCCGACGATGGCCACGATGAACAGCAGCAGCAATCCAAACCCGGCACCCAGCCGGGATCCCACTCGGAGGTTGCGTAAGGCGAGCATCTCAATTCCCTTGATCATGGCCGTACGATCGATGGCGGCGCAGGCAGGGGAAACTTTATGGGCCGATATTATTATATCGATCCAAAACTCTGGAACTGTGCAGACAGGTGTGAAATCAGACAACCCACGAATGCGTTATATCCATAAGGTATATCGCCACCGGTAGCCAGAATGGGATCAGGCCGGGGCCTGCCGCCCCGCTATCCGGCATTACGGTGCAGCAGGCCCCGGGAAGACCAGATCCTTCCCGAGCATTGCCGCATAGACGCTCTCGAACTGGAACGAGAGCACAAACCGGTACCCGCACGTCGCGGCGTAGCGCTTTGTGAAGCGGCAGATTTCCTTCCAGGCGCTTTCAAACCCGCTCGCGCGGAAATGAAACGAGCCGAGCAGGCCCACCTGCCACTCGACTTCAAGCCCTTCCGCTACGAGCGCCTCCGGCGTGTCGACGATGCCGAACCCGAAGCTGGTGTTGGACGCTGGAAGATACCCATGCAGACCGTCAGTACCGTCGGAGTACTCGGCCTGGATCGAATCCAGGGCATGCAGAATGGCATCCAGGTCGGCACCGGCTTCGACTTCCAGAAACAGCGAAATGTTCATTATCGAACCATCATTCTGAAGCCAACAGCTTCATGACTCGGCATGGCCGCATTCGTCTTCGGCTTCATTTCTGTCCTGAAGAATTCCTGATTCATACGGACTGCCCCTGCCCAGCTCACCCATGGGAGCTCGCAATAATCCGGCTACCGCTTCAGATCAGTGTAGGTAGCACCCATATCCTTTATGCCCTCCTCGCTGTTCCCCATGGACGCTCTCACCGCGTCCAACCAGTCCTCCCACGCACCTGGATCCGTAGGGCTTCGATCCTCCTTAAGACTCCAGCCAAGTGAACCCAGCAGCCCCCCGATCTCATCGCTGGGGCCGCGGGAATAGTCGATCTGGAGGAAGTAGAACATCGCCATGTAGGCTTCCTCGATCGTCAAGAGCTGTTCTTTCACCAATAATCTCCCTGCATGCCCCATTTCCAGAGCGACTCTCGCCGGATGTCAGCGATCACAATCCAATGAGGGTATGCCGGTTGAAGAACCGCATCTTCCCCTCGATCGTGAAGTCCGTGCGCCTGATTTCACCCAGCATCATCTCGCGCTGGGCGTCGTTCAACGTACACGGCTCCAGGACATTGGCCTCCAGCACTTGACCTGGTGGCGCCAAACGCAACTCGACAATGCAGGCATTGCCCTCGGTTGGAACGCCCGCTGGCCACGCCGTCATTGCGATTGCACGCATTTGCTCCTGGTACGCCACCCGCTCTGCTTCCTCTATCTGCGGGTCCGGCAGATCCGGCGGGTTCGCCGCCACGTACACAGCAGACTGCGTGGGCGTTGGCTCTGATAGCGAACGGACGATCAGATTGATCAGGGTGTTCTGTGAGGCCGTTACCGCCAAGGCGATCACCAGAGCTGTGTAGCTGACACCGCCAGCCTTCTGCAGTTCAAGGTGCCGCCGATGTGCCCCGCGATGCTCGGCATCAACCTTGCGGACAATCCTTCGACAGTGCGCCAGGTACAGCGGATTCGCCAGGATTCCAGCAAGCACGCGAAACACCACGAAAGAAAGCAAAGACAACCACGGCAGCCCCATCAGTACGAAGGCGGTCATCATCAACGGCGAAAGGATGAACCAGATCGCTCCCCACGCATGCATGCGCCGGAAGAAGAACCAGAGTGACGAGAACAGAAATGCCGGCCAGTTCCATCGCCTTGGCGCCCTTCCGCTTGCTTCGTACAGCCTCCAGTAGTGGAGATAGGTGGAGAACCTGTCTCCTACCACGATCGCCAGTGCGTCCTTTTCGCTCAGCCCATCGGAGGCTGTATCTGTGCGCTGTACTGCTTCACCGTCGGCGCTACCGAAGGTGGGTTCAATCCTTGCTCTCATTATCTTTTATCCAAACTCGCCACGAAATCACTCAAGACCGATTCCCACGTAGCATCCCGGCCATTGAGGTGCCGCTGCCTGCATTCAAGCGCGGCTCTTCACGAACTCAATGCAACGACCAGAAACACCCTCAAGCCACAACGCAGATTGCAGTCACGATCTGCTCCGGCTCATCCTCGAGCGGCACACCCCAACCGGAAATTTCGAGGACCCCGTAATCACCTCCGCTATAGAACCACTCCTCCGCTTCATCGAAATGCAACTCGGTGAACCCAAGAAAATCAGAAACAAGACTTCCCAAGCCAATTGAACCTACTGCAAGCCCACGATAGGACTTACGTGCAACGACATCCCAGGGCATTCCCAATGCATAAGCCTTGAGCGCCCGCACAACCCCGCCCCCGATCGTAATAGAGAGCGCAGCCATATCACCAGCGCGATCACCGCCTGGCAGGGAGAACAGGAACCCGCCATTTCCATGCTCGTCAGGACCATACCTTTCCAGACGAAGATCAGGCCCGCTCTCAAACCTGTACAGCCGAGAATCCGCGTCGATCAGATATGCAGCGATAGCCGCGTCCAGATCACCGAATGACGCATGCAGAGGTATGGCCGCCATGGATACACCTGGAACAATCGGCGCACCCCACTCAATGGCATTCACATCGATCCTCATTCACGTCCAACAAAACTCACCATTATCAAGAACCCATACAATTCCTGCAGGAGCTGCAACCAGGAACCAAAGGCACAGATCAGATTCCAACTCTTCCCTGGTCGACGGCCAAGCCCTCCGAAGAAGCTCGACCTGCTCTAGATTTGAACCATCTAAAAGCCGACCGTCAGACGCCAATTTTGCCTTTCCGGATTCCAAAATATCAAAAACAATGTCGAGAAAAATATCCCTCTGCGCAGCGAAATCGACAGAAGATCCCGCCAGAGCACCATTTAGCGCCTGCCACATTGACACCATGGAATACCCAAAAGAGTGCTCCACGACATAATTAGTGTACTCCTCGGTCACTTGAACTTCATCTCCACTGCACCGCCATTATTAATCGATGGATGAACAACATCCACCGTCCATTTTGCACCAGTTTTTCCCGCAGAGGATGAAAACGCCCGCAGGCGAACTATCAAGCCATTTGGCCTCTGAATTACATAAAGCTCACCCTTACCCTGAATTATGCGAGGCCTGGGCATTTCCTCCACACCAGCCAACTGCATTACATAACCTTTAACTGCATTCTCACTAACCCCATCAAAGACCGGCGCCCCCTGACTAATCACCGGATCAGCTTTATAAACCCTTCCTTCAATTGTCACATCAAAATCGCGAGGATGCATTGATCTCGAATTATACATAGAACCCAATCTCGACACTTCTCCATCGGATCGAACCTGCATGATGACGGGATCAATCTTTGACGCGACTGTACCGATCCCATCAATATGATCTGGAAGTAGATGCGATGGCAACGACCCATCCGGCTCAAACTTTACCCTGCGTGCTTCTCGAGCTCTCTCCAGCGCACCTGCCGCAGAAGCTTCCAACGCGTTGACCTTTGCCCCCTTTGCAAGGAAGGCTTCAGGCCCCACAAGAGAAGTCCCGATATCGAAAGTTAGACGCCCACCAATGTCGGCCGCTTGGTCTACGTCTCCAAAATTCCATGAGTTTCGCCCCCCCGTCAGATAATGCGCGAGGCCCGCCGTCTTTTCCATGTACTCATTGATGCCGCGACTGATCTCCTCATAACGCTTCTGTATGACGGCTTGCGAACCTGACCTCTTCACTTCTTGATAATCAGAATAGTTTGCAAGCAACAGTGAAATCTGATTGGCACTTAAAGCGCCAGCTACCAATTCCTTTCCACCGGCCCACAGACCTTGCACAAAAGCAGCACCCGCAACCGCTCTATTCGTCGACGACAGCCAGTCGGCTTCCGCGCCATATCCCGCGCCACGCAGAAGATCGACGGTGTTCGAACCACACTCACCGACCAGCGAACAATAGATCTTCCTCTGCAAATCTTCAGTTGAAGAGTGAATTGCCAATGCATCCAAGCTAACTCCACTGCCTGCCTTCTTGCTCGCAGCGACGAGCTTTTCGGAATTTTCCGCCATCCATGCGTCATACTCCCCCTTATATATAGGTGAGTTATGCGATTCCAATGCAATTTTCGCAAGTGAACGCTGCTCAGCACATGCGGCAGATCCTGGCACTTGGCACGCCATCAACAACTTGTAATCGCGCTCCGCAGAGAGCCGCTCGAAGTTTTCCTTGATATCGCAGTCTTTACCTGCATCAGAGCAGATAACAGTCGCCTGAAGGTACTCCATCCGCTCGTCGTGATTCAGATAGTTATTCTCAACGGAATTTTTCGCGATACCCATGCCCAATGTCGCGCCATAGATTCCTGGACCGGAAAGTCCTCCCGCCATTGCGCCGACCGCTTGTCCGAGCACCCTTACCTGCTCCGCCTGCTCGGGCGACAACTGCCCCCTATTCTGTTTGGCGTAGTAGTCGCCCAGGAACTTCGCCGCAAGCTCACCACCACCAGCCGCCAACGCCCCACTCCCCGCCTTGCCACCATTGGCCTCTGCCAACAGCGCGCCCAGCAGCGCGTGCGACAGCATCTGCATGGCCTCGCTAGGCGCAGCACTCTGCTTGTTCGGGTCAAACGTCTTGCCGATCAGTTCAGCCGCATACGGCGCCAGCGCGTTGGAACCCAGCTGACCCAGCCCCTGCCCTTCAACACCACCGACCAACGCGCTGGTCACTGCGCCGAGTGCGCGACCATAGACGCCATCAGGGGCCCACTTCTGCTGGGTCACCAGCGCTTCCGGGTAGGATGCATCGAACGCGACCAGACGGTTGAATCGCTCGTCCGGAGAAAGCGCATCGAATGCCCGTTTCTCTTCGGGACTCATCCCTTCCCGATACTTGTCCGTGATCTTCTTCGCATCCGCACTGCCAATATCCCAGGCAATCTGCTGGCTGGTGGCCATCACCGTCCCCGCCGCAGCCGCCATCGCCTGCTGGTCCGCCCGCAGCTTGCTCGCATCCGGCAGTGCATCCAGCGCACGATGCGCTCCACTGGCATCGGTGTTGATGCCCAGCTCAGCCGCCGACGTCTGTTTGCCACCGATGGCCACCTTGCCCTCGGTCAAGGTGGCCAGGGTGGAGCTGCTGTCGCTGCCCTTTTCCATCATCGGCAGGCCCGGACCACCTCGGGGTGCGGCAGTTCCCGGCTTGGGCGTCCAGCCATCCATCTCCCCGCCCGCACCACCACTGATGCTGCCGGAGCTGGCCGTGTAGTCCATGTGGTTCTGCAGGTCAGTGAACGTCAGCGAGTCCGCAGTCAGTTCACTGTTGCCCGCATCGGTGCTGGCAATCGCACCACCCACCAGGTTCACGTGGCCGGCGTCGACGTGGTACCCGCCATTACCGGCAAACAGGCCGCTCTGCTGGCCAACACCTTGATAGCTGCCGCTGGCCTTGCCTGCACTGGCGTAACCGTCGGCATTCCACGCGGTACCGAATGACACCTGCACGCGGCCACCCACCTGGCTGTTCTTCGACATGCTCTCGGCGATGTCCTGCAGCGATTCGATGGTCAGCGTCCCGCCGGTCTTGACGTCGATGCGATCAGCGGTCGCTGTGGCGCCACGCAGCGTGGTATCGCCCTCTGCCTTCATCGAGATGTTCTTGCCGGTCAGCGTGGTGTTCTGCCAGGTGCTGCTCTCGGCATTGGCCTTGCTGCTGCCAACACTCGCTTCGGCGTACACATACACGCCGGTCTGCGCGCCTACAGAGACGCCTACGCCCACCTCGGCGCCGGCATTGCTGCTCTTGCTGCGGTCGGCCACATGCGCCTTGCCAGCTTCCAGCAGGATATCTCCGGCCGAATCCAGGCTGAGGGTGTTGCCCGCGCTGAGGTTGCCCTGCACCACATGGATGTCGCCCTGGGTGCTGGTGAGGTTGACGTTGCCGCCGCCCTGGATGGTGGAACCACGCGACACCATGCTGCTGCCATCGGCACTGCTGTTGGCGGTCTTGAAGCCGATGCCTGCTTCAGCACGGAACAGTTCGCCACTACCGCCACGGCCGGACAGTGCCGAGATCGCACTGGCTGCCTGGTACGCGTTGGCGCCCGCCGCCATGCCCTGCATCTTCTGCAGGCGATCATCGGACTGACGCGCCGCGTCCACGTTGTTGATCAGGTCGATCAACGGCGACTTCACCCGCGCGAATACGCCGATCTTCAGGTCCTTGTCGCTCTGCGAGTAGTGACCACTTTCGTCGGCGGTCAGCAGCTCGATCTCGGCAGCGGTGATGTTCACGTCCTTGGCGGCCACTACATTGCTGGCCGTCTGCGTGTACTTGCCACCGGCGGTCAGGTTCACGCTGCCACCCAGACTGCCGATGCTGCTGGCCACCTGTGACACCTGCGCGCTGTCGTCCTGGTGCTGCTCGCGGTGCCAGCCGGAGAACTTCTCTGTATCCGATATCTGTACCGTGCCGATCGCCTTGCTGTCCGACGTATTGGCGTTACTGACCGTATCCTGCCCGCTGCGGACCAGCAGATCACCGGCCGCACGGATGCTGACGTCCTTCTCGGCGGCGATGTTGGCTGCGGTCAGGCTGATGTTGCCCTCGGTGGTGGCCATGCGCACGCCGCCGCCGACCGACAGCTGCGTGCCGGTGATGGTGTCACTGCTGCCGCTGCCCTGGCTCTGCGAGTTGTTGGTACCGAACGGCAGGCCGCTGGTGTTGTTGGCAAAGCCCCAGCCCTTGCCGCGGCTGCTGCTGTCGCTGCGCTCGGTGTTGTGGGCCACCTCGAACACGATGTCCTTGGTGGCCAGCAGCACGGCGTTGCCCTCTGCCGACATCTGCGTGCCCTGGCTGAGGATCGAGCCGCCGTTGGCAATCAACGTGAGATCGCCGCCTGCAGCCAACTGGCTGACGCGGGCATCACTGGTCGAATGGCTCTGTTCGCTGTTGGTGCGCTGGCTGCCGGCAGTCACCACGGTCGAAGTGGTGGCCGCGCGCAGGCCGGAGGCTGCGCCTTCAGCGGTGCGGGTGATCCGCCCCATTGCCGAGCCACTGTCGGCCATGCCGTCGGTGGTCGAATCGCGGGCGCTGCGGTAGGCCTTGGTCGGGTCGTAGGTCACGCCCACCGAGAAGCCGCTGGACTTGCTGGCCTGGCTGGATTGGCTGTCCGTGGTGTCCTGTCGCGCCAGCAGCGCAATGTCCTTGCCCACCAGTGTCAGGTTCTCGCCTGCAGCGACGTCCGAGGCCTCGATCGTCAGTGTGTTGCCAGCATTGATCAGCACATTGCCGTCGCGCGAGGCGATCGCCGATCCCACCTGGGTGGTGGACTGCTCGGCACGAGTGCTGCTGTTCTTCGCGCTGCTGTAGCCAACCGATGCCACGCCGTTGCCGAAGCCTCCGGTAACGCCGGATTTCTTTTTGCTCTCGCTGGACTCACTGCTGTGATGGTCCTCGGCGGCAGTGATCAGCACATTGTTGCCAGCACCCAGGATCACGTTGCCGGTGGCATCGACCACCGCACCTACCGCAGTCAGATCGCGGCCAGCCGTGATGTTGATGCGCTCGCCCTGGATCGCCGTGCCGATGGCATAGCTGTCGCTGGCGTCGACGCTGCGCGTGGTAGTGGTACTGGAGAGCGTCTTCTTTTTCTTGTCGTAGCTGTCGAGGCTGTAGTCGTGCGTCTCGTTGGCTGAGAGCAGGTTGACGTCGCGGCCCGCAGCCACGCTTACCGTGCCGTCATTGCTGTCGACCAAGGCGGCTGCCAGGTTCACGTCCCGGCCGGCGTTCAACAGCAGGTTGTCGCCCGCCTGCAACGTACTGCCGCGCACCGTTTCATCACTCTGGCTGACCTGCAGCGAACTGCGCTTGCCCGCATTGGCAAAATCGCGGCTCTCGCTGTCCACCAGCGCCTGGCTGTTGATGTCCCCACCGGCCTGCAATGCCAGGCCGGCCCCCGCCTTGATCTGCGCGGCGGCCAGGGTGATGTCCTTGCCAGCGGCCAGCACCACATCGCCAGCGCCCTGCACCGACGAGGCTGCGTGCGTCGTCCTGCTGCTGCGTTGGTGGTTGCGTTCATCGAAGGTGGCGTCGCGGCGTTCCTCCAGCGCAATCGCGCCAACATCCAGAGTGCCGCCTGCGGCCACCTGGGTCAGGCCGTCAGTGCCAGCGTTGCGGATCTGTGCGGCCTGCAGGCTGATGTCACCGCCGGCCACCACCGACAGCATGCCGTCGCCACTGGGGTTGGTTACATACAGGCCGGCGACCCGATCGATGCGGTTGGTTTCGTACTGGTAGGTGCCACCGCCCCGCTGTGTCTCCACCGTGGAGGCCACCGTGACATTGCCCGCCGCCTTGACCGACAGCGCATCGGTGGCCGTCACGGCGGCACCCACAACACGGATGTCCTTGTCCGACGACAGCCCGACGTACTGGCCGGAAATACTGCCGCCCAGATGCTCGATGTTGCCTGCATCGATGGTCACCAGCTTGCGGCCGGCGATGTTGCCGGTGTTGACCAGGCCATTGCCCAGATTGATATCGACATTGGCACCGGCCAGCAATGCACCGTTGCCGTCGAGGTCGCCCGGGCGCAGGCGCAGGTAGACCTGCGGCACCAGCGCGGTGGTGGTGCTGCCATCGGCCAGGGTGACGGTCTGCTCGACCAGCCAGACGATGTCACTGGTCAGCTGTGCCATCTGTGCTTCGGTCAGCGCCACGCCGGGGCGCAGGCCCCATTCGCTGGCCACCGTGGCACCGGCCTCCAGCAGCGCGCGGTACTGCGCCTCGTCGCTGGCGTAACCGTCGAGGAAGCGGCGACCGGTCAGCTGGCCGATCTGTTCGCGCACCAGTTTCTGCTCGTAGTAGCCATCGCCCAGGCGTTTGTGCACGGTATCGGGCGAGTAGCCCATCTGGCCCAGCAGGTGGTCCGAGCTCAGCCAGGTCTTGTGGTCGGTGAAGCGCGGATCGGTCTCGACCAGGTAGTGGCCACCGTTGGGATTGACGTTGAACAGGCTGGCGCTCGGCGCGCGCGTGTCCGGTGCACCCATCGCGATGCGGTCCGGTGATCCACCACTGGCCGCGACCACGCGCGGCCCAGAGGTGCCGCTGTTGCCGGCCACGCCGCCGACGTTGCCGCCGTGCTGGGTGCCGGCGGCATCGGCCGCCTGCGCCAGCGCGCGGTCGGCACCGGTGCCGGTGGACTGACCCGGCCCCTGCGCACCGCCATGGCCCGGCCCATCCGGCAGCGCCTTGGGCCCCTGCACGTTGAGGTTGGCCATGGCCGAACCGTTCTGCACGTTCGGCGCGTTTCGCCCCTGGTTGAGGTTGCTCAGGTCACCGACGTCGATGACCAGCGTGCCTCCACTGGTGATGCTGCCACCGATCCTGCCGATCTCCTCGGAGATCGTGTCATTGCTCCAGGTGACCCGTTCGTTGCTGTAGGTGTGGCCCACATTGTTGAATTCATGGGTGCGGAACAGCGTCTGCGCCAGGTTCTCCACCTTCGCCGTCGCGGTCAGTCCCACGATGCTCAGGTTGCCCCCTGCGGCGATGCTGCCGTAGTGGTTCTTCAGGCTGTCGGTGCCGATGCGCATCGCGCCGCCGGAACGGATCACCGCGTCGGCGCCTACCCCGGCGCCGAGCACATCTTCGGTCACTGTCCGGGTGGCGATGCGGTACTGCTCATTGCTGCTGACGTTGTTGCCACCCGAGCCGCGCGGATTGGTCAGCGTATGGTCCGGATCGTTGTAGTCCTTGTAGGTCCACAACTGCACGCAGTTGGTGGTGCAGGTTCCGTAGTTGCTGGAATAGGTCAGCTTGTCGTCGACATAGCGGAACGCTGGCGCATCGGGATGCAGGGTGCTCAGCTCGGCGAACGGGTCATCCGCGCCGACGCGCACCTGGTCCGGATTGACCTGGTTGTCCTGGCGGCCGACGTAGTACATCACCACCGTGCCATCCTGCACGTTCAGGCGCGCGCGCTCGCCCAGGCCGGCATACAGGCCACCGCGCCCGAAGAAGTAGGCACTGGTCTTCGAGCTCAGGCGCACCACCGCGCGATGCACGGTGAAGCCATCAGGTGTGATGTGCGGCGTGTCTTCGAGGATGTCGGCCGGGTCGAGGTAGTACACCTCGTGCGCGGAGTAGTGGCTGGTACTGCGGATGTCCTCGGTGCCGTTCTTGCCGTTGCGCCACCACGCCGGGCGATCCAGCCGCACCGGATCCATCACGGTCCTGGTCTGCGAAACGACCACGTTCTCGCGGATGTTGTTGACCACCTGCGCATCGATGGACAGGTTGCCGGTCACATCGATGACCGAGCTGATGTTGTCGATCCGCCCGGCAATGCCGCTGGCGATCCGGTCAGCGCCGAGCGTGCCGCCGATGGCAGCATCACCACCGCTGTAGATCAGGCCCTTGCCGGTGTTCTGCAGCTCGCGCACGCCCAGGTCCAGGCGCTCGCGTGCGGCCACGGTGCCGACGCGGGTGGCACCACCGGCCTCTTCGGCGCGGTTCTTCAGCACGCCGGTGGAGATCGCCACGCGATCACCGTAGATGCGCCCGGTGCCGAGATTGTCGATTTCGCCGGCCTCCAGGTGGGTCAGCGCGCCATCGATCAGGCCCCGGTTGGTCAGCTGGCCACGGGCATTGAGGTGGGTCGTGCCTTGGCTGGAGATCTCACCCGAAGCCGCATTGGTGATGTTCTGGGCGTTGAGGTCGAGGTTGCCACCGCGCACCACACCCTGGTTGTCGAGGTCGCCGGACAGGTTCAGCGACAGCGTGCCGTTGGCGATCCATTCGCCACGTTGGCGCATGCCCTGCTGCAGGGTAAGGCCGAGGTCACGCTGCGCATGCACCTGGCCGTCTTCGCTGAGCGCACGTGCCACCAGGGTCTGGCTGCCATCGGCGCGCAGCAGGCCACCGCTGTTGGCGACGTTGTCCGCCTGGCTGTCCAGGTTGCCGCCGGTGCTGATCACGCCGCCGGTGTTCTGCAGCTGGCCGTTGATCTGCAGCCGCGCACCGCCATCGGTGACGATCTGGCCCTGGCTGTTGTCCAGCCACTGGGCGCCGAACTGCAGCTGGCCCGCCTGCAGGCCACGCGTGCCGTCGCCGCCACGGGTGTTGCGGTTGTCCACGCTGGCGGCAGTGAGGGTCAACCGCTGTCCGGCCGCGATCGCGCCGGCGGCGTTGTCCAGGTGCCCGCCCAGGGTCAGGTCGAGGTTGCGCCCGGCCTGCACGCGACCACTGGCATTGGCCAGGCTCGCCGCCTGCAGGGACAGATCCGCGGAGCTGGCAAGTGTTCCACCGCCACTGTTGTCGACGCGGGCCAGCAGCAAGCGCGCATCGCCTTGTGCATTGACTGCGCCGCCACGGTTGTCCAGCACGCCACCATCCAGCTGCAGCTTCCCGGCCGCCAGCAATCCACCGCTGCCGGCGGTGGCGCGGTTGTCGATGTCCTGCCCGGCCGAGTTGATGGTCAGGTCGGCCGCCGCCTGCACGCGACCGCCCTGGTTGTCCATCGCGCCACTGCGAACGATCAGGTCGCCCTTCTGCGTGCCCAGCGTGCCGGCGCGGTTGTCCAGCCGCTGGCCGCGGGTATCGATGTCCAGCTGGCCGCCCAGCAGCGTGCCGCGCTGGTTGTCCAGGCCATTGGCCTGCAACTGCAGCCGTTCGCCGGCCTGCATCGCACCGTCGCTGTTGTCCACGCCTGCCGCCGTGGTCGCGCTCAGGTCCTTGCCAGCGACCAGGGTGCCGTGGCGGTTGTCGAGACTGCCGGCGTCCAGGGTCATCGTGCCGGCGCTGGACAGCAGCCCCTGCTCGCCATTGTCGAGACGACCGTCAACGCCCAGCACCAGCGCGCTGCCGCCCGCATGCACGGTGCCACCCTGGTTGCCGAGGCTGGCCGCGGTGACGGTGCCGGCACCACCGAGCAGGATGCGGCCCTTCTGGTTGTCCAGCGCCTGGCCGATCGCCAGCGTGGAGTGACCGGTGCCTGCGCCCTGCAGCGTACCCTGCGCATTGATCAGCTGCTGCGCGGTGATATCCAGCGCGCCATTGCTGGCGAGCGAACCACCGCGATTGTCCAGCACACCCTGTACGTGCAGGCGCAGCGCGTCTTCACCGGTTGCGGTGAGCGTGCCACCGGCAGTGGTCAGGGTGCCGGCAGTGATTTCGACACGGCGCGCCGAGGTGGTTGCCCCGGTCAGATCGAGATTGGCGCCATCCAGCGCGAAGCTGCCATTGCTGAGCACGCTGCCGCCCTTGCCCAGCAGGGTCTGCGCCGAGACCTGCAGCTGGCCGCTGCCGGCGTGCTGGAACCTGCCCGCACTGTTGTCGAGCGTCTGCGCCAGCAGGGTCAGGTCGCCATTGCTGGCCAGCGTGCCGCCGGCATTGCCAAGGGTCGTGACCTTGATGCGACTGGCGCCTTCACCGCTGGCGATGATGCGGCCACCGGCGTTGTCGAGCGTGGCGGCCTCAAGGTCGAAGCGATCGGCACCCAGCGTCGCGTCACGGTGATCCACGTCGTCGGCGCGCAGGGTCAGCGTGGCCGAGGAGACCAGCGTGCCCTTGCTGCCGTCCAGGCGGCCGGTGGTGATGTCCAGGCCCTGGTTGCCAGCCTGGCGGATGCTGCCGCCACTGTTGTCCAGCCGTGCGGAAGTGACCGCCAGGCGGTTGGCGTTGCTGGCGATCGTGCCTTCGTGATTGTCCAGCGCTCCGGCGATCTGCAGCGTGCTGTCAGCCGTACCGGCGCCGCTGAGCGTGCCCTTGCGGTTGATCAGTTCGCCGGCCTCTACCTCCAGCGCGCCATTGCCGGCAATCGTGCCGCCACTGTTGTCCACGCGCTGCGCCACGCGCAGCCGCAGCGCGCCGCTGCCGGTCGCGCTGAGGTTGCCGTCGGCGTTGTCCAGGCGCTGCGCGTCGATGGCGATGTGCTCGGCCTGGGTAATGCTGCCGGCCCCCAGCAGCAGATCGCCGCCCTCAAGCGCCAGCGTCGACTGGCTGAGGATGCGGCCGCCCGCGCCCTGCAGGCTGTCGGCGCGGATCTGCAACGTGCCACCGCCGGCGTGTTCGATCACACCGCTGCGGTTGTCCAGTCGTGCCGCCTGCAGCCGCAGATCACCGGTACCGGCCAGGCGGCCGCCGTTGCTGTTGTCCAGACGTTCGCGGGCCTGCACCTGCAGCGCGCCGCTGCCTGCCGCCAGCACCTTGCCGCCCTGGTTGACCAGGCTGCCAACCTGCAGCTGCACCTGGCCATTGCCGGAAATGCCGCCGCCGCTGTTGTCCAGGGTGTTGCGCACCGTCAGCGCCACGCCCTGCGTGCCGGCCGACTGCAGCGTGCCCTGCTGGTTGTCAACGCGACCGGCGTCGATGCGCAGCCCGCCGTTGCCGACGATCTGGCCGCCCTGGTTGTCGAGCGCATCGCGCACGTCCAGTGCCAACACCTGCGTTCCCTGCGCAACGATCTGTCCCTGGCGGTTGCGCAGCACATCGGCCTGGATCTGCACGCGCTGCGCCGACGTGGTACCGCCACTCACGTCCAGCTCGCCGCCGGACAGCACCAGCGCGCCGTTGCTGAGCAGGCGCCCTTCGCCGCCATGCAGAGTATCGGCCTGCACCCGCAGGCTGCCGGTGCCAGCCTGCTGCACCAGCCCCTTGCGGTTGTCCAGCGTGATCGCGGTGAGGTCCAGATCACCATTGCTGGCCAGCGTGCCGCCGGCACTGTTGTCCAGCACCGTGGCCTTCACCGAACTGGCACCGGTGCCGAGCGACAGCAGGCTGCCACCCCGGTTGTCCAGCGTCCCGGCCACGATGTCGAACCCGGCCGCACTGAGCGAGCCGTTGCGCAGATCGGCGTTGCCGGCCGTCCATTGCAGGCGGCCCAGGGTACTCAGCCGGCCACCGGCGCCGGCCCAGTCGCCCGTATCCAGCTGCAGGCCCCCCTCACCGGCATGTTCGATGCGGCCACCGGCATTGCCGACCTGGCCTGCGCGCAACGCCAGCTGCGTGGCATTGGTAGCCAGCAGGCCACCGTCGTTGTTGAACAGGCCATGCACCGTCCACGACGATGCCGCCTTGCCGGCGTGCCGCAGTTCACCGCCGCGGTTGTCGAGCGACTGCGCATCCAGCAGCAGGCCACCAGCCACGCTCAGCGCGCCCTTCTGGTTGGACAACAGGCCCACCTGCAGCGCGGCATCGCCATGCACCTGCAGCGTGCCGCCATCGTTGCGCAGCTCGCCCCCGGCCTGCAGCGCGCTCACTCCCAGGCGACCGCCGCGGTTGTCGAGACCGTTGCGTGCAGCCAGTGACACCGCGCCGCCGTTGCTGATGCTGCCGCCGTCGTTGTCCATCATGCCGGTGATGGCGATCAGGCCCTCGGCCAGCGGCAGCGCCGGCGACGTCGGCGTGCCGGTCGAGCCGCCATTGCCGCCGCCGCTTCCCGGTGTCCCCGGCGTGCCGGTTCCGGGCGTTCCGCCACCGCTGCCCGGCGACGCACCGCCGCCAGGGCTGCCCTCATTGCCACCTGACGCCACGGCATCCAGTGCGCCCAGCAGGCCGTTGCTGCGGTTGCTGGCCGTGTCGGCCTTGAGCACCAGGGCCTGCACGCCGGTCTGTTCAATCGCGCCGCCCTGGTTGCGCAACCCCTGCGCCTGCAGCTGCAGGCGCTGCGCATTGAGCGTGCCGTTGCTGTTGTCCAGCGTGCCGCCGGACGTGATGGCCACCTCACGCGAAGCCGCGATGGTGCCGGCATTGGCAAGGTCGCCACTGGCCTGCACGCGCACGTTCTGCCGCGACTGCAGCGCACCGGTGTTTTCCAGGCGGCCATCCACCGTCACCACCAGCTCGCCGGCCTGCGCACCGATGCTGCCGGCATTGCGCACGCCCACGCCATGCTCGTTGCCGACCAGCCAGATCTTGTTGGCGAACATGCCGCCCAGTGCGCCGACGTCCAGTGCGAACATCGGTGCCTCGCCGCTGGCCGCGCTCGCGCTGGCCTGGCTGTGGTCGGCACTGACCACGTTGCTGCCCAGCGTTGCCTGCAGCTGGTTGGCCCAGATGCCGGCATTGACCTTCAACGAACGGGTGATCAGGTCGGTGTAGTCGGCACGGCGGCTGTCCAGGCCATCGCCATCGATCTGGATCGCGCCGCCGGTGACACGGTAGCCCTCAAGTGCGCCTGCACCGCTGAACATCGGGGTGCCGGTGGTCAGGGTCACCCGGCTGGCATTGAGGAAGCCGCCACCGTTGACCTGGATGCCGGCCGGGTTGGCAATGATCACTTCGGCGCGCTGCCCGGCCACTTCCACATAGCCGTTGAGCCGGCTGGCCGGACCATTCACTTCATTGAGGATGACCCGTGCACTGCCAGTGGCCAGCCACGGGTTGCCCTGCACCCAGCCGCCCAGCTGCGTCTGCACCTGGCCGCGGGCGTTGTTGAGGATGACCCCTTCGCGGCCCACGTCGAACTGCGAATAGCGGTTGCGCGACACACCCGCCGCCGACGGCGTGGTGATGTTCACCATCGGCACGCCGTTGGGTGCGGTCACCACCGTCGGCCGTTCACGGCCTGGCGCGTTCGGATCGGAACTGATGCGCGCATCGGACTGCGCCAGCGCGGGGGCTGCCAGACTGACCCAGCCCAGTGAGCACATCAGCGCGAAGCCGAGCGGCGACAGTGCCGCGCTCTGCCGGCCCGGCACATGGCCGACCAGGCCACCGCCGCCCTTCACCAGCTCCGAAGCGACCTGCCAGACGCGCAGCGCGCGGTTGAAAACCAGACGATAGATAGTGTTCATGTCACGTGTCCTTGTGGCAGATCAGTAGCGCCAGGCCAGGCTGAAGCCGAACGTGGTGTAGTCGGTGGGGAAATGGGCGGGCTTGTGCAGCGCTGAGCCCACGAAGCCATCCCAGGAAAGCTGCTGCCAGCCGCCGCGCAGGCCCAGCGCCATGCCGGCCAGGTCGCGGCCGGACTGCCACTGCGCGGATGGGCCGCCGATACGGCCGTAGTCGGCGGCCGCGTAGAACTCCTGGCCACCGCCGATGCCCAGCGAAAGATCGTTGCGCAGCGACCAGCCACGTTCGCCGCTGAGCGAGCTTTCACCGTCGAAACCGCGCACGGTATAGCGGCCACCGATGGCGAACCGGTCCTGTGGCGAGAGCGGCGTTCGGTTCCACTGCGCCCGCCATGCGGCGGTGTAGCGCAGGCGCTGCCTGCCCAGCTGGAACGGCACGCTGAACTGCGCGTCGGCGGTGATCAGCTTCATCCGCGAGGTGCCTTCCAGCGGCAGCGTCGGGTCCCACTGCTGCGCCCTCTCTTCCGGCGAGCGCAGGGCGCGGAAGGCGCCCGTGCCACGCCGGTAGGCCACGCTGGCATCAAACGTGGCAGTGCCGATGAACTGCTTGTGGGTCAGGCCCAGTTCCCAGCCAGCGGTGCGGCGGCGCTGCACTTCAATCTCGGTATCGTCGATGTAGTTCTTCGACTCGCGCTGCCAGCCGCGTGCGTAGGCGCTGAACTTGATCTTGGCATTGCGCAGCAACAGCCGGTCCACCCGCGCTTCGGCGTTGCGGCTGCGGCCGCTGTAGTCATAGCGTTCAAAGGCGCCGACCACGCTCTGGCTGTAGTCGTAGGCGCTGGCGGTGGCACCGAGCAGCCAGTAGCCGTAGGGCACGTCGTAGTGCGCGGTCCAGCTGTCGGTGTCCCTGCCTCGGCCATTGAACACGCCACGGCCGGCACTGATGTAGAACAGCTCGTTCAGCCCCAGCGGATTATCCAGCGACAGCGTCGCGTTGGCCTGCAGCTTGCCGGTGCCGCGGCTGCCGGCATCGTCCAGGGTGACGCTGGCGCGTACCGGTGAACGCTGCGTCCAGTCGATCTGCAGGTCGCTCTGGCCCGGCGCCGCGCCCTCGCCGTCGGCCGGCGCGATCTTGATGTCGGCGCTGACGGTGGGCACGCGCTGCAGGTTCTCCAGCCCCTGCTCGATGTCACGCAGGTTGAGCAGGCCGCCGCTGCGGATCGGCAATGCATTGGCGATGGCCGGATGCCGGCCCTGCGGATCGGAGAACACGGCCTCGCGGAACCGGCCCGGCACCACCGACAAGGTCAGCGTGCCCTGGTTGAGGTCCTGCGGTGCCGACAGCACCCGCGTGGTGACATAGCCACGGGCGATGATCGCGTTCTGCACGCGTTTCATCACAACGTTGATGCCTTCGGTCCCCAGGCAACGGCCGGTGGCCGGATCATCCACCAGGTCGGCCGCGGCCAGTGCCCAGCCGAAGCGCTGGCTGTCGTCGCCTTCCAGCGCGATGCGGTCAATGCGCACGCAGGGCTGCTCCCGCGCCGGCAGGTGCTCGCCGTCCTTCGGCGCATCCCGCTCCAGGCGGACGTCGGGCCGTTGTTCCTGCTGCTCGCGCAGCACGCGTTCGCGTTCCTGTTGCCGCAGCAGTTCCTGCGCGGCTGGATCACCGGCCTGCTGGGCGGCAACACTGAAGGTCATGCCAAGCAACACCACCCACCCACCACCACGGCACACCTGTCGTGCCTGCTTCTTCCCTGACCGCACAGTCTTTTCCTGATGTTGACGCAGGCCGTCGGGCGCTCTGTCCGGAAAAGGACAAGGCATCGACGTGCCGGCTTGATTCGGGTCTGCCGTCGCACACGCGAGAGCACGCCGCCGCGCGAAGCGCAGAAAAGCGCAAAGGGTATCGGCCGCCACAGGAACTTCTATAGGGAAGATTGCAAATTCAGTCGGCTGCGGGGAACCACACCGCAAATGGTCCGGACGTATGCGCGCGCGCCATGTCGCGACCCCGGTCGTTCAGCACGCCGGCTTTCGCCTGCGGACGCTACAGTCGGAACATGACGACTTTCCTGCAGATCGAAGGCGCCACCATCGGCGACATCGCCGGCCTCTATGCCGAGATCAACCGCGTGTTCATGGCCGGCGAAGACTGGCAGCTGGCGCCCAGCCTGGATGCGCTGGATGACCTGCTGTACGGCGGGTACGGCGCCCTGGCCGGACGGTCCACCCGCACCATCATCTGGCGCGATGTCGAACTCAGCCGCGCAGCATTGGGCGTGGCTGCCACACGCAGCTGGCTGCGGGCCAAACTGGCCCACCCCGGCACATTCGACACCGCGGCCATCGAGCAGCAGCTGGCGGCACTGGAGTGCGGCAAGGGGCAGACCTACTTCGAGATCGTGATGGAGATCTTCGCAGCCCATCCGGACATCACACTGGTGCAGGCCTGAAGCAAGCGGCAGCCCAGGCCTGCGAATGCGGCAGCCCCTGCCCCCACCAGTTACCATGGGCATCCCTGTACCCGCTCCGCCGCGCTGCCCTCCGGCGCGAACGGATGCCCCGGATTCACGAGCCCCATGTCCAAAGAAAAGTCCGCCGAACACACCCCGCTGATGAAGCAGTTCTTCGCAGCCAAGTCCGACTACCCGGACCTGCTGCTGTTCTTCCGCATGGGCGACTTCTACGAGCTGTTCTACGACGATGCGCGCAAGGCCGCGCGCCTGCTCGACATCACCCTGACCCAGCGCGGCAGCTCCGGCGGCGCGCCGATCCCGATGGCCGGCGTGCCGGTGCACGCCTATGAAGGCTACCTGGCACGGCTGGTGGCGCTGGGCGAATCGGTGGCGATCTGCGAGCAGATCGGCGACCCGGCGCTGGCCAAGGGCCTGGTCGAACGCAAGGTGGTGCGCATCGTCACCCCCGGCACCGTCACCGACGAAGCGCTGCTGGACGAGCGCCGCGATACCCTGCTGATGGCCCTGTCGCGCACGAAGCAGGGCTACGGCCTGGCCTGGGCCGACCTGGCCGGTGGCCGCTTCCTCGTCAACGAAGTCGAGACCGACGACGCGCTGGAAGCCGAACTGGCCCGACTGGAGCCGGCCGAGCTGCTGGTGCCCGACGAGGAGAACTGGCCCGACTTCCTGCGCCAGCGCACCGGCGTGCGCCGCCGTGCGCCGTGGCTGTTCGACGCCGACAGCGGCCGCCGCCAGCTGCTGAACTTCTTCAAGCTGCATGACCTGAGCGGCTTCGGCATCGATGACAAGCCGCGTGCAACCGCTGCCGCGGGTGCCCTGCTCGGCTATGTCGAGGAAACCCAGAAGCAGCGCCTGCCGCACCTGACCTCGATCGCGATGGAAACCGCCGGCGAGGCGATCGCGATGAACGCCGCCACCCGCCGCCACCTGGAACTGGATACGCGCGTCGACGGCGACACCCGCAATACCCTGCTGGGCGTGCTCGACAGCACGGTGACGCCGATGGGCGGGCGCCTGCTGCGCCGCTGGCTGCACCGCCCGCTGCGCCTGCGCGAGGTGCTGGTACAACGCCACCATGCGGTGGAAACCCTGATCGACCGTGGCAGCGACGCCGACATCCGCGAGCAGTTCCGCCGCCTCGGTGACCTGGAACGCATTCTCACCCGTGTCGCGCTGCGTTCGGCGCGACCACGCGATTTCTCCACTCTGCGCGATGGCCTGGGCCTGCTCCCAGCCGTGCGCGAGGTGCTGGCGCCGCTGGATTCACCGCGCCTGCAGGCGCTGCATGCCGCGCTGGGCGAACATGACGAATGCGCACAGCTGCTGGCCAGCGCCATCGCCGAGATGCCGCCGCTGAAGCTGAGCGATGGCGGCGTGCTGGCCGACGGCTTCGATGAAGAGCTGGACGAACTGCGCCGCCTGTCCACCCATGCCGACCAGTTCCTGGTCGATCTGGAACTGCGCGAGCGCGAGAGCAGCGGCATTCCCACCCTGAAGGTGGGCTACAACCGCGTGCATGGTTACTACATCGAAATCAGCAAGGGCCAGTCCGACCGCGCGCCGGTGCACTACACCCGCCGCCAGACGCTGACCAATGCCGAGCGCTACATCACCGAAGAACTGAAGGCGTTCGAGGACAAGGTGCTGTCCGCGCGCGACCGTTCGCTGTCGCGCGAGAAGTACCTGTACGAGCAGCTGCTGGATACCCTTGGCGCGCAGCTGGAACCGCTGAAGCAGTGCGCCGCCGCACTGAGCGAACTGGATGTGCTGGCAGCCTTCGCCGAACGCGCGCAGGCGCTGGACTGGGCGCGCCCGGAGCTGCAGGCCGAGCCGTGCCTGAAGATCGAGCGTGGCCGCCATCCGGTGGTCGAGGCGGTGCGCGAGCAGCCGTTCGAACCGAACGATCTGGACCTGCATCCGGACCGGCGCATGCTGGTCATCACCGGCCCGAACATGGGCGGTAAATCGACCTACATGCGGCAGAACGCGCTGATCGTGCTGCTGGCCCACATCGGCAGCTTCGTGCCGGCCAGCCGTGCGCTGATCGGCCCGATCGACCGCATCCTGACCCGCATCGGCGCCGGTGACGACCTCGCCCGCGGGCAGTCGACCTTCATGGTCGAGATGGCCGAGACCAGCTACATCCTGCATCACGCCACCGCGCATTCGCTGGTGCTGATGGACGAGATCGGCCGCGGCACGTCCACCTACGATGGCCTGGCGCTGGCCGACGCGGTGGCCCGCCACCTGGCCTACCAGAACCGCTGCTACACGCTGTTCGCCACCCACTACTTCGAGCTGACCGCGCTGGCCGATGAGCAGCACGAGGGTGGCCGCAGCGGCATCGCCAACGTGCACCTGGATGCCGTCGAGCACGGTGAAGCGCTGGTGTTCATGCACGCAGTGAAGGACGGCCCGGCCAACCGCAGCTTCGGCCTGCAGGTGGCCGCACTGGCCGGCCTGCCGCGCGCCACCGTGGCGCAGGCGCGTCGTCGCCTGGCCGAGCTGGAACAGCGCGGTGGTGAGAGCCATGCCGCCGAACTGGCACCGCAGGCACTGGATGCGCCGCAGCAGTTCGGCCTGTTCAGTGCACCGGCCAGCAAGGCGCAGGAAGCACTGGCAGCAATCGACCCGGACGAACTGACGCCGAAGCAGGCGCTGGAAGCCCTGTACCGGTTGAAGGCGCTGCTGTAACCGCAGCGCGCGCCCAAGGCCTCCCGCCCCACCTTGCGGGAGGCCCATCGAAAGGCCCTGCAAATCCGATTCTGCGTTTCAATTGACAGAATCTATCAACCTGAACGAATCATTCGATTATTCATTTCATCCGGCCATAGCTAAAGTCGAGTGAAGATGTTTACCCACGTCTTCACCGCCACCAGGAGCCAGCCGATGAGCCAGTCCGACAACAACAACGCCAAGTGCCCGTATCACAGCGCACCGTCGCCCGAGGAAGGCGCCCAGCAGCAGCGCGAGCTGAGCACCACGCCGAAGCAGAAGCACGGCGATGATCCGGTCACGCCGATGACCACGGCCTTCGGCGCACCGGTGGTGGACAACCAGAACAGCAAGACCGCCGGCCCGCGTGGCCCGCTGCTGATGGAAGACGTGTGGCTGCTGGAAAAGCTGGCCAACCTCAACCGCGAGATCATTCCCGAGCGCCGCATGCACGCCAAGGGCTCGGGCGCGTTCGGTACCTTCACCGTCACCCACGACATCAGCAAGTACACCCGCGCCAAGCTGTTCGAGAAGGTCGGCAAGCAGACCGAGATGTTCGCCCGCTTCACCACGGTGGCCGGCGAGCGTGGCGCCGCCGACGCCGAGCGCGACATCCGCGGCTTCGCGCTGAAGTTCTACACCGAAGAAGGCAACTGGGACCTGGTCGGCAACAACACCCCGGTGTTCTTCCTGCGCGACCCGCGCAAGTTCGCCGACCTCAACAAGGCCGTGAAGCGCGACCCGCACACCAACCTGCGCAGCGCGCGCAACAACTGGGACTTCTGGACGCTGCTGCCCGAAGCCCTGCTGCAGGTGACCGTGGTGATGAGCGACCGCGGCATTCCGCGCAGCTTCCGCCACATGCACGGTTTCGGCTCGCACACCTACAGCTTCACCAACGCCGACAGCGAACGCTTCTGGGTGAAGTTCCACTTCGTCAGCCAGCAGGGCATCGAATCGCTGACCGACGCACAGGCGCAGATCCTGGTCGGCCATGACCGCGAAAGCCACGGCCGCGACCTGTTCGCCGCGATCGAAAAGGGCGACTTCCCGAAGTGGAAGCTGTTCATCCAGGTCATGCCGGAGCTGGACGCGGAAACCTACCGCGTGCATCCGTTCGACCTGACCAAGGTGTGGCCGAAGAGCGACTACCCGCTGATCGAAGTGGGCCAGTTCGAACTGAACCGCAACCCGGTCAACTGGTACCAGGACGTGGAGCAGTCGGCATTCGCGCCGAGCAACCTGGTGCCGGGCATCGGCCCGTCGCCGGACAAGATGCTGCAGGCGCGCCTGTTCGCCTATTCCGATGCGCAGCGCTACCGCCTGGGCGTGAACCACCACCAGATTCCGGTGAACGCAGCGCGCTGCCCGGTGCACAGCAACCACCGCGACGGTGCGATGCGCGTGGACGGCAACTACGGCGGCCTGCCGCACTACGAGCCGAACAGCTACGGCCAGTGGCAGGAACAACCGCAGTACCGCGAACCGCCGATGAAGATCCGGGGCGACGCCGACTTCTGGAACTTCCGTGAGGACGACGCCGACTACTTCAGCCAGCCCGGTGCGCTGTTCCGCAGCTACAACCAGGCACAGAAGGACCGCCTGTTCGCCAACACCGCCCGTGCCCTGGGCGATGCGCCGGACTTCATCAAGCAGCGCCACATCGACAACTGCAGCAAGGCCGATCCGGCCTACGGTGCCGGTGTGGCCGCGGCGCTGAAGGCGCTGGCCAGCCAGCCGTCGGATCCGTTCAAGCCGGCCCAGCCGGAAGCGGACTTCCCCACCGCCACCCCGGGCGCCGAAGACATCGAGCTCTGACCGCCCTCCCCCGTGAACGGCACGCCGCCTCCCCGTGAGGCGGCGTCGCCGTTTTAACGGTCCGCGTCGTACCTTCTGCACGCCCAACCCCAATCAAGGATTCCGCAGATGAGCCTGACCGACGAACTTCTCGCCAAATTGCAGGGCGCCCCGCTGCAGCAGGTGTCGCAGCAGCTCGGCATCAGCGATACCCAGGCTTCCGGCGCGATCAGTGCCGCGCTGCCGGTGCTGATGGGCGCGCTGGGCAACAACGCCTCGCAGCCGCAGGGCGCGCAGGCGCTGCTCGGCGCTTTGCAGAACAACCACAGTGGCCTGGACCTGGGCAGCGTGCTCGGCTCGGTGCTGGGTGGTGGTGGCGGCGGTGCCGCCAGCGACGGCGCCGGCATCCTCGGCCACATCTTCGGCGGCAGCCAGCAGAAGGTGGAAACCGGCCTGGCCCAGGCCACCCAGCTGGACAGCGGCCGCACCAGCCAGCTGCTGCAGATCCTCGCGCCGATCGTGATGGCCTTCCTGGCCCAGCGCCTCGGCGGCAGCCAGGCCGATGCCGGCTCGCTCAGCCAGGCGCTCGGCCAGGAAAAGCAGCAGGTGCAGCAGCAGGGCGGCATCGCCGGCGGCCTGCTCGGCAGCGTGCTGGACCAGGACGGCGACGGCCAGTTCGGCATGAGCGACCTGCTCAAGCTCGGTGGCAACCTGCTCGGCGGCAAGCGCTGAGGCTTGCGGGCGCCGGACCCGGTCCGGCGCCCTGTTGCCTACAGCGCGTCGATATCGCCCAGCGCGCGGATCAACCGCCGTGCGCGCTTGTCCGGCTTGTGCTCCGGCGGCTGGAACCCATCGCGTGCAGCGATGCGCAGCGCGCGCTGCTCGGCACGACGGGCCTTGGAGGCCTCGCTCTCGGCATACAGCTGCTGCGCCGTCGGCGCCGGCCCGCGCTGATCGCTCAGCCCCAGCACCTGGATCTCGAAATGCTCCTCGCCACGATCCACCTGCAGCTGCTCGCCGACGCGCACCGCGCGTGAGGATTTCGGGCGCTGCCCAGCCACGCTGACCTTGCCGGTCTCGATGGCCTGTTTGGCCAGGCTGCGGGTCTTGAAGAAGCGGGCCGCCCACAGCCAGATGTCCAGGCGGACACTGGGCGACAGCGGGGAAAGCTCGGGCATTGGTGCGTGCTACTCCGGTGGCTTGTTCAGGGGACGCGGGTTGTCGGGGTCAGTGCGGCAACCGCTGCCCCCGATCAGTGTGGGTACGCCGGCAGACAGATCCTGGCGCTGGCTGCCAACCAGGCATTCGGGCCGGTCGGTCGGCCGCACCTGGGTATCGCCCAGCCGGTCACCTGTCGAACATGCGGCCAGTACGGCGCCGATCAAGGCCAGCGCCAGGCTCCGCTTCACCTGCAGTCGTTGATGCATTGCCACATCCCGCAAACCGGCTTGGTGCTAGTGTGCGCCTCCCGGGATTCGATCACCACTCCATGGCCAAAGCGCCGCTTGACCTGACCTCCGGCCCGATCGGCCGCAATCTCCTGCTGTTTTCCCTGCCGATCCTGGCGGGCAACATCGCGCAATCGCTGAACGGTTCGGTGAATGCGGTCTGGGTCGGGCGCTTCCTCGGCGAGGCGGCACTGACCGCCACCGCGAACGCCAACAACATCATGTTCTTCCTGATCGGCTCGGTGTTCGGCTTCGGCATGGCCTCGACCATCCTGATCGGACAGGCCATCGGTGCGCGCGACATCGCGCAGGCGCGGCGCGTGGTCGGCACCAGCGCCACCTTCTTCATCGGCCTGTCGGTGATCATCGCCATCGCCGGCTGGTTCATGGCCCATCCGCTGCTGGCGGCGATGGGCACGCCGGCCGCGTCGCTGCCATTGGCCGAGGCCTACCTGCAGATCATCTTCCTGGCGATGCCGACGCTGTACGCGTTCGCCTTCCTTACCGCCGCACTGCGCGGTGCCGGTGACTCGCGCACGCCGTTCCGTTTCCTGATGGTGTCGGTGGCGCTGGACATCGTGCTGAACCCGGTCCTGATCTTCGGCATGGGGCCATTCCCCGCGCTGGGTATCGCCGGCTCGGCCTGGGCCACGCTGGTCGCGCAGACGCTGTCGCTGGCCGGCCTGCTGCTGTACATGCGGCACAAGCGCCACACCCTGTGGCTGGGCCGCGCCGACATGCGCCTGTTCAAGCTCGACATGACCATCCTCAAGGCACTGGTGGTCAAGGGTGTGCCGATGGGCCTGCAGATGGTGCTGATCTCGCTGTCGGTGATCCTGCTGATGACCATGGTCAACCAGTACGGCACCGACACCGGCGCCGGTTACGGTGCCGCCCTGCAGCTGTGGAACTACCTGCAGATGCCGGCGATGGCGATCGGTGCGGCGTGCTCGTCGATGGCCGCGCAGAACGTCGGTGCGCAGCGCTGGGACCGCGTGCGCGGCACCGCGCGCCAGGGCGTGCTGTTCAACTTCCTGCTGACCGGCGCGCTGATCCTGCCGCTGGTGGTGTTCGATCGCCAGCTGCTGGCGCTGTTCCTGCCACCGGCCAGCCAGGCGCTGGACATCGCCCGCCACCTCAACCACGTGGTGATCGGTTCGTTCCTGTTCTTCGGCGTCAGCTTCGTGATCTCCGGCGTGGTGCGCTCCACCGGCGCAGTGATTCCGCCACTGCTGATCCTGGCCGGCTCGCTGTGGGGCGTGCGCGTGCCGTTCGCCGAACTGCTGCAGCCGTACTGGGGCGCCGATGCGATCTGGTGGAGCTTCCCGGTCAGCTCGCTGGTGTCGATGCTGCTGTCACTGGCGTATTACCGCTGGGGTGGCTGGCGCAAGGCGAAGATGATGGGCAAGCCCTCGCACGCCGAAGAACTGGCCACGCCGTCGGAGATTCCCGCCTGCCCGCCCTCGCCGGTGGCCGACCCGGATGCCGCGCCGCTGCGGTAGTGCCGGCCGCTGGCCGGCAACCTCATGGGCCTGTGGTAGTGCCGGCCGCTGGCCGGCAACTTCACACCTCTCCGGAAGCATCGCAAAACAGCCGGCCAGCGGCCGGCTCTACCGCTTCTTCTTCGCAGCGTTGAACGTCGCCGCCGCGCGCAGCAGCGCCTTCAACGCCGCGGAATCGGGCATCGCGCCTTCATGGATGTCGATCGCACGCCGCGTGTTGCCCTCGAGGCTGGCGTTGAACAGGCCCTTCGGGTCCGCCAGCGCGGCACCGTTGGCGAAGGTCAGCTTCACCGCCTGCTTGTAGGTCTCGCCGGTGCACAGGATGCCGTTGTGCTCCCACACCGGTGTACCGCGCCACTTCCAGGCTTCCTGCACGTCGGGCAGCGCCTCATGGATCAACGCACGCACACGTGCCAGGGTTTCACCACGCCAATCCCCCAGCTCGGCGATGCGCGCGTCGATCAGTTCGGCCGCCGGTGTTCCGGCATCGGCAGGGTTCGGTGCATGTGTGGCCATCATCGGCTCTCGTTGGCAAGGGGATCGGAACGGTGCGCTTACATGCGCTCGCCGGGTAATGCCGCGGCTTGGCGCACCCAGTCGAGGAACTGTGCTTCATCCAGCACTCCATCCTGTGCAATGTGCAGGTAGCGCGTATCGGCGCTCCGGGAAGGCTCGGGCGGCGCCGGCGTCAGTGCAGCGCCACGGAAGAACGCCACCTTGATGTAGCGGGTGAAGCAATGGAAGCTGAGAAACCAGCCTGCGCCCGGCGCCACCGCATACATCGGCGAATTCCACTTCACGGCCTTGTGCACGCCAGGCACCGCCTGCACGATCAGCGCATCCAGCTGTACTCCGATCGGCCGCTTCCAGTCCGGCATCGCCGCGATATAGGCCTGCACCGGGGCATCGCCCTCGCCCTTGGCAATCTGCGGATTGCCGCCGGACAGCAGCGTGGGCGCGGCGGAAGGTGCGGTTCGCTTGGCAGGCATCGCACGGCACGTCCATCAGGATGAAACCGCAGCCTAGCGCGGCTCGCACCTGCCGGTCACGGCGCGGTGCGCCATCGGCTCAGTCCGCCTGCCGCGCCCGGAACTGCCGCCAGTCCGGCAGCTTGCGGTGGCGGCGCAGCGAGCGCATCAGCGCCGCCATCACCACACCGAACAGGGCACCGGCCAACAGTCCGGCCGCCAGCAGCAGGGCCAGCGGGCGCTCGCTGCCCTGCCACAGCATCAGCCACATCAGCGCGGTCCAGAACAGCCCGAACAGCAGGCCCTGTACCAGCGCATTGGTGCCGAAGCCGGCCAGGATCGGCGGTGGCAGCGCGATGCCCATGCGCCACAGCACACGATGCAGCAGCGGCGCCGACTGCACGCGCGCCAGCCCCTTGCCGTCCAGGAAGCGCAGCGCCGACTGGATGACAGCGGGATAGTGCCGGTTGATGTCGTTCATCACCCGATCGTGGCCGATGCGGTGCCGGAAACGCAAACGGCCACCCGAAGGTGGCCGTCGCGGCAACAACCGAAGTTGTTTATCAGGCCTTTTCGGCCAGACGGGCAGCCTTGGCGGCAGCAGCGGCAGCCAGGTCTTCCTTGATGCGGGCAGCCTTGCCTTCCAGGCCACGCAGGTAGTACAGCTTGCCGGCGCGGACCTTACCACGACGCTTCACTTCGACCGAGTCGATGATGGCGCTGTGGGTCTGGAAAACGCGCTCGACGCCGTAGCCGTGCGAGATCTTGCGGACGGTGAACGAGGAGTTCAGGCCGGCGTTCTTGGTGGCGATGACAACGCCTTCGTAGGCCTGCACGCGCTCGCGGCTGCCTTCCTTCACCTTCACGTTGACGACAACGGTGTCGCCCTGGCTGAACTTCGGCAGTTCACGGGTGATCTGGGCGGATTCGAATTCCGCGACGATGGACTTGTTCAGCTTGCTCATGGGTTACACCGATTCTTGTTCGGGTGGGCGTGTCGTATCGACAACGTAGGCTCATGCAGTCACCGGACTGTGCTGCACGTTTGTTTTGGGTACTGCGCGCGCCGGCCGGGGCCGACGGGAATTGGCCATGATAGCCGATATCGCCAGCCCTGCGCTAGGGGCTGGCCTTGTGTTTCTGGGCCTGACGGCCCTGCTCCAGCAGCTTGCGGTCGGCCTTGCCCAGCGCCTGTTCATCCAGCAGGTCCGGGCGCCGCTGGGCGGTACGGACCAGCGACTGCTGGCGGCGCCAGGCCGCGATGGCCGCGTGGTTGCCTGAGCGCAGCACATCCGGCACGTCACCCAGCGGGTGCTGGGCCGGCTGGCTGTAGTGCGGGCAGTCCAGCAGGCCGAGGTCGCCCTCGAAGCTGTCCTGCGCCGCCGATTCCGCGTCGTTCAGGGCACCGTCCTGCAGGCGGGCCACGGCGTCGATGATCACCGCCGCGCCCAGCTCGCCACCGGACAGTACGTAGTCGCCGAGGGAGATTTCCTCGTCGACATTGGCCTCCAGGAAACGCTCGTCGATGCCCTCGTAGCGGCCGCAGAGCAGGACCATGCGCGGCAGTGCCGCCAGTTCCCGCACCTTGGCCTGGGTCAACGGCGCACCCTGCGGGCTGAGATGGATCACCCGCGCCGGGGTCGGATCGGCATCACGGATCGCCTGCAGGCAGGCCTGCAGCGGCTCGATCAGCATCACCATGCCGGGGCCACCGCCGAACGGACGGTCGTCCACCCGGCGGTAGTTGCCTTCGGCGTAATCACGGGGGTTCCAGCCATGCAGGCTGAACAACCCCTTCTCCTGCGCGCGCCCGACCACGCCCAGTCCAGCGGACTGGGCGAGGAACTCGGGGAACAGGGTGATGACGTCGAAACGCATGCTCACACTCAGAACTCGGGATCCCAGTCGACCACGACCAGGTTGGCCTCGAAGTCGACCGACTTGACGAAGTCCGGCTGCACGAACGGAATCATCCGCTCGCGGTCACCACGGACCACCACCACGTCGTTGGCGCCGGTGCTGAACAGGTGCGAGACCTGGCCCAGGGCAACGCCCTCGGTGGTCTTCACATCCAGGCCTTCCAGGTCCACCCAGTAGTACTCGTCGGGCTTCGGCGGCGGCAACGCACTGCGGGCCACGTAGATCTCGGTGCCGTGCATCGCTTCAACGGTATCGCGGTCCTCGACGCCGGGGAAACGGGCGACCAGGTGCTTGCCGCTGTCGCGGCCGCGTACACCTTCAATCGTGGTTTCCACGCCGGACGGGCTGCGCACGATCCACGGCTGGTAACGGAAAATGGCGAAACGTGGCTCGGTCCAGGACTCGAGCTTGATCTCGCCGCGCACACCAAAAGCGCCGACAACCCTGCCCAGCAGGATGCGGCGCTCGATATCTTTCATCTGCTTCAACCAAGAGGGCCACGCCGAAGCGTGGCCCGTCAGGATCAGGCCGCAGCGGCCTGGGACTTGGTCGCTTCCTTGATCAGGTTGCGGACCTTGTCGGTCGGCTGGGCGCCGTTCTTGACCCAATGGTCAACGCGGGCCAGGTCCAGCTCGATGCGCTTCTCGGCGCCCTGGGCGACCGGGTTGTAGAAGCCAACGCGCTCGATGTTGCGGCCGTCGCGCGCGCTGCGCACGTCGGTGACGATGATGTGGTAGAACGGACGCTTCTTGGCGCCGCCGCGGGTCAGTCGAATCTTGACCATGGTGTTTTTCCTATTGCCCAGTCGCCAGGATGGCGAGGTAAGCGGGCGATTATAGCGGCAGAGCCCGGCCGAGCCAACCCCGGGCGCTCGCCCGGGGTCAGATCCCTTTTGCGGCGCAAAAGGGATCTGACCCCAGTCCCTGCCAAGCCACTCCCGCAAGCACCACCCTGCCCTGTTCAGCCAGCGCCTGCGAGCCCGGCAGGACATGCCCGTCAATGGCCTCCAGCGCCCACAGGCCGCTGGCGTTGCAGGCAAAAGCGGCCTTCACACTGTCCAGTTCAGCCAGTGCCAGCGGCCGCGTCTGCTGCGCGCCGGGCCAATGCTGCTTCAGCAGCGCCTCGGCGGTACCGCGCAGGGCCGGTGCCTGCGGCCAGAGCAGCCGCTCACCATCGTGAACGGCCAGGTTCCAGGTGCTGCCTTCACTCACCTCGCCATCGGCGGTCACGAACAGCACATCGTCGAATCCTTCCGCCATCGCCGCGCGACGCTCGGCAAACAGGCCGAAGGTGCCGACGTGCTTGATCTGCGGCAGCTCGCGCTGCCACACCACGCTGCGCACCCGCTTCGGTGCGACCAACACCACCGGCGCGGACGCCGCCACCAGCACGTCCACCGGCACGGCCGCCAGCGGATTACGGAAGTCGAAGCGACGCGAGAACACCGTCACCCGCAGCGAGGCATCGGCCAGCCCGGTCTGCTGCAGCGCCTGCGCCATCCAACCCCGCACCTGCGCCGTATCCAGTTCGCTGCCGAACAGTTCGCGCGTGGCCTGCGACAGCCGCGCCAGATGCAGAACCAGCCCCTGCACCGCACCACCCCGCACCTGCAGCGAGGTGAAGTGGCCATAGTTGACCAGTGCAGGCAGCAGATCCTCCACCTGCGCCAGCCGGCCGTTGCAGGTCAGCGTCATCGCAGCAGCGCCTGCGCCTGCTGCCACATGCCACGCAACACGTCAGCGGCCGGCTGTGCCGGTGCCATCCACGCCGACTGCCCGGCCCAGGCCTGCATCGCCGCCAGCCGGTTTTCCTGCACGGCCTGCTTGCGCATCGGTGCGGTCAGCCCGCGCTGCACCGGATACGGACGCGGCGCCGGTGCGCCTTCTGCAGCGGCAGCGCGCACATAGGGGGTCGCCAGGCCACGGCCGAGGCGGCCACTGAAGGCGCGGGTCGGCCAGGTATCTTCCGGTTCGCTGGCCGCCAATCCATCGGCCCACGCCGAAGCGATCGCCGCTTCGGGCGTGCGCAGGAAGGCGGTGCCGATCTGCACGGCGCTGGCACCCAAGGTGAGTGCGGCAGCGATGCCACGACCATCGGCGATGCCGCCGGCGGCGATCACCGGAATCCGCAGGTGATCGGCCAGGCGCGGCAACAGCGCGAACAGGCCGACCAGCTGGCGTTCGGCCATTGCCGGATCAAAGGAACCGCGATGACCACCGGCTTCCACGCCCTGCGCAACCACTGCGTCGGCACCGGCATCCTGTGCCGCGCGCGCTTCGGACAAGGTGGTCGCACAGGCGATCCAGGCAATGCCGGCGTCCTTCAACTGCTGCACGTGGCGCGGCAGCAGCACGCCCATGATGGTCGAGGCCACCGCCGGGCGCGCCGCCAGCAGCGCGGCGAACTGTTCTTCGAAGTCGGCGGGCGTGGCGTCGGCAGCGCTGGCCGGCACGTCCGGGCCCCACTGTGCGAGGAAGGCGCGGCTGGCGGCCTCGGCAGCAACATCACGGGTCGGCGCGGGGTCCGGCACCCACAGGTTCACCTGCGCCGGGCCGGTGGAGGTCGCACGGAAGTCGTCCATCCAGCGACCGATATCGGCCGATGACGACAGCACTGCGCCCATCGCCCCCATGCTGCCGGCATTGGCCAGCGCGGCGGACAACGGTACGGGGCAGGCGCCGGCCATCGGTGCCAGCAGGATCGGAACGGAAACGCCGAAGCGTCGGCAGAACGCCTCGACGCGGGAAGATACAGCGGAACTCTGCATGACGGCCCATCGTTTCGGACAGGCCCCCATGGTGCGCGCAGTGTGGGGGTGGCGTCGAGCTTGCTCGACTCTACCTCGACCCGGGCACCGGCAGAAAAGCAGTCGAGCATGGCTCGACTCTACAGAAAAAGCCGGTGTTCAACGCATCAACGGAACGGCATGCCGCGGCCGCCCATGGCGCCCATCATGCCCTTCATGCTGCGCAACATGCCCTTCATGCCGCCGCCGGCCATCTTGCTCATCATCTTTTCCATCTGCATGTACTGCTTCATCAGCTTGTTGACGTCGGCCGGAGTCACGCCCGAGCCCTTGGCGATGCGCGCGCGGCGCGAGCCATTGAGCAGGTTCGGGTTGCGCCGTTCCTTCTTGGTCATCGAGCCGATGATGGCGATCATGCGCGGCACTTCCTTGCCCTGGCTGACCTGCTGCTTCAGATGGTCGGGGATGTTGCCCAGGCCCGGCAGCTTGTCCATCAGGCCGCCGATGCCGCCCATGTTCTGCATCTGCTCCAGCTGGTCGCGCATGTCGTTCAGGTCGAACTTCTTGCCCTTGGCGACCTTCTCGGCCAGCTTGGCCGCCTTGTCCTTGTCGACCTGCTGCTCGACCTGCTCGACCAGCGACAGCACGTCGCCCATGTCGAGGATGCGGCTGGCGATGCGGTCCGGGTGGAACACGTCCAGGCCTTCCGGCTTTTCGCTGACGCCGACGAACTTGATCGGCTTGCCGGTGATGTAGCGCACGCTCAGCGCGGCACCGCCACGGGCGTCACCGTCGGTCTTGGTCAGCACCACGCCGGTCAGCGGCAGCGCATCACCGAAGGCCTTGGCGGTGTTGGCCGCGTCCTGGCCGGTCATGGCATCGACCACGAACAGGGTTTCGGCCGGGTTCACTGCAGCGTGCAGGGCCTTGATCTCGGCCATCATCGCTTCGTCGATGGCCAGGCGGCCGGCGGTATCGACCAGCAGCACATCGACGAACGACTTGCGCGCATCGTCGATGGCGGCGCGGACGATGGCTTCCGGCTTCTGGTCGGCGCTGGACGGGAAGAACAGCACGCCGACCTGCTCGGCCAGGGTCTTCAGCTGCTCGATCGCGGCCGGGCGGTAGACGTCGGCCGAGACCACCATCACCTTCTTCTTGCGCTTTTCCTTCAGGTGCTTGGCCAGCTTGCCCACCGTGGTGGTCTTGCCGGCGCCCTGCAGGCCCGCCATCAGGATGATGGCCGGGGCCGGAACATTGAGGTTCAGGTCGCTGGCTTCGGCGCCCATCACCGCGGTCAGCTCGTCGCGGACGACCTTGATCAGGGCCTGGCCCGGGGTCAGCGACTTCAGCACTTCCTGGCCGACCGCGCGCACCTTGATGCGCTCGATCAGGGCCTGCACCACCGGCAGCGCGACGTCGGCTTCGAGCAGCGCGATGCGCACTTCGCGGGTCGCCTCGCGGATGTTCTCCTCGGTCAGGCGGCCGCGGCCACGCAGGCGCTCGATGGTGCCGGAAAGGCGCTGGGTCAGGGACTCGAACATGCGGCGCAACCTGTCTGAAAGCGGGGGACAATAAGGCAGACAGTATAACGGGTCCGGCTGTCCGCCCGGACTGCGACCACCGGGCCGTCGCCAGCATCCCGGGGGTATGCGAAACTGCAACGATGACAATCGTTCTCATCGCCGTCCTGCTCTACCTGGCTGCCAGTGCCCTGCTGGTGCGCGCGCTCGGCCGCGATGAAACCACCGGCTCCCCCACCTGGCTGTGGCCCGCCCTGCCGGCGATGCTGCTGCATGGCGGCTACCACGTGATGGTGGCGATGCGCACCAACGGCGGGCCGGACATGCACTTCTTCGCCGCGCTGTCGCTGGTCGGCCTCGGCATGGCCTGGCTGACCTCGCTGGTCGGTGCGCGTGGGCGGATGTCGGCGCTGGGCGTGGTGGTGTTCCCGCTGGCCGCGGTCCTGCTGCTGGCCTACCACGGCTACGGCCACGAACCGAGCAAGGTGCTGGGCTGGCGCCTGGCCAGCCACGCGTGGCTGGCGCTGCTGGCCTACGCCACGCTGAGCATCGCCGCGCTGCTGGCGATCATGCTCTGGCTGCAGGAACGCGCCCTGCGCCGCCGCGAGTTCCGGCCGTGGCTGCGCGCGCTGCCGCCGCTGGCCGACCTGGAATCGCTGCTGTTCCGGGTGATCACCGTCGGCTTCGCGCTGCTGACCCTGACCCTGGTCACCGGCGTGCTGTTCGTCGACGACCTGCTGGCGCAGAAGCTGGTGCACAAGACCGTGCTGAGCGTGCTGTCGTGGATCGTGTTCGGCGTGCTGCTGATCGGCCGCCGGCGCTACGGCTGGCGCGGCATGAAGGCGGTGCACTGGACGCTGGCGGCGATGCTGTTGCTGCTGCTGGCGTTCTTCGGCAGCCAGTTCGTGATCGAACTGGTGTTCGGGCATACGCGATAAAGGCGTGCCGACCAACGGTCGGCCCCACCCCGGTACTGCCAACCAACGGTCGCTCCCAATCTGGTAGTGCCGGCCGCTGGCCGGCAACAGGACGACGCCATGCGTGGATGCCGCAGCCGGCACCCCACCATCAAGGGACAGGCTGGGCCAGGATCCGGCGCAGTGAGCGGCCATTGTTGGAGATCAGGTCGTCGGCCTGCCAGCAGCCCTTGCCCTGGCGGACCATCGGCACGCGCGACACGAACGCCTGCTTCTCCACTGCGTAGTGGATCTCGACCATGCCGGTATCAGCCGTGGCCCCCTTCCACTGATAGGTCACCGGGCCCTCGATGTCAGCGTCCTGCGCGTCCAGCCACGGATCCCAGTCGATGTTGCAGATGCCCTGTTCGCGCGCCTGGCAGGCGCGCTCGCCACGCAGGGCTTTGCCAAAGCCGTCGCTGACCAGCGCCTGCGGTGCGTCCAGCACAAAGCCGTTGTCACCCGACGTCGCCTCGAAGAATGCGCGGGCCACGGCGGCGGGTTCCTGGCAGGCCGGCACCGCCTGCACGTTGGCGGCCAGCAGCAGCCCGGTGATCACGAACATCCCTGTCTTTCGCATGTCTTTCTCCTTGAGGACGTGCCGGCCGCTGGCCGGCAACACAGGATATCCCGGCGCTGCCGGCCAGCGGCCGGCACTACCCGATACCGGGCTTACAACCCGTAACGCTCGATCACATCCAGATGCGGCTGACGATCCTGGTCGCAGGCTTCGGCCAGGCGCAGCCAACAGTGCGGATGCGGCCACTTCACGGTTTCCTGCTGCAGGAAGCGGTGCAGCGCCAGCGGTGCATGGTCCTGCGGCTGGGCGACCGTGAACAGCAGGCCCGGCAGCGTGCCCTCCTCCTCGTCCGGATCGGTCACGGTGTAGTCCGGGCGGCTGTGCGACCACACCTGCCAGCCCTGCGCCTCGGCCGCTGCGACGAAGGTGTTCCAGGCCTCTTCGCCCGGGTGCGCGCCGTCGATCAGCCAGCTGCGGGCGAAGCCGCCGCGCTCCAGCACATGCACCTGCGCATAGGTCGGGATGAAGTGCTCGCGCGCTTCTTCCTCCTCTGGCGCCGGGTGCACCAGCGCGGCATCGAACACCACCCAGTCGCCCACCTGCTGCGCGCGGTTGGCCGGTGCGTTCTCGACGATGCGTGCGGTGACCGGGCCGCTGCGACGGGCGTAGTACTCCATCGGCTCGCCGTTCTCTTCGCTGCGGATGATCACCCAGCCCCACGGCTCTTCGACCACACCGTCCTGGCTGGACAGCTCCATGCCGATCGCTGCGGCCGAGCGGCGCACCGCGTCCCAGTCACGCGCCGCGCTGGCTGCACTCATGTGGTCCCAATGCGCGGCGCTCGGCTCTTCCAGCAGCTCCACCAGCTGCGCATAGCAGGCCTGCGCCTCGCTGAAACGGCCGGTTTCCATGTACATCCGCGCCAGCGTGCCGCGCGCACCGTGCGAACCGGGCGATGCCGCCAGCAGCGCCTGCGCGGCCTGCTCCAGCGCCGGCCAGTCGGACACCCGGCGTGCGCGCTGCACGTCGCACCAGTGCGCGAACACCGGCACGCTGCCGCGATAGCGGTCGGCCAGCTGGCGCAGGCCATCATCGTCACCCTGCTCGGTCAGCCAGCGCATCAACGTATAAGCGGCCGGGCCATCATCCTGCGCGTGCGCGCGCACGAAGCGCCACAGCAATGCGCGCGCTTCGGTCTGTGCACCACAGGCGCCCAGCGCAGAGGCGGCCATCTCGGCCAAGGCCTCGTCATCGGGCAGCTGTGCCTGTGCCTGCAGCAGCCACTGCGCCTCACGCTCCGGATCGCGTGCCTGGTTCTGCTCGCCCTGCGCGTCCAGCCACGCCAGCAACTCGCCCGCCGGTGCCGGCAGCGGTGCCATCTCCGGCAAGGCATCGATGCGTGCCGCCAGGCCGGCCACCAGCGCAGCCGCACCCCGGTCCTGGCGCAGCTGCGCCAGATGGGTACGCGCCAGCTCCAGCTGGCGCAGCGCCACCCAGCGCGCTCCCCGCTGCAGCGCCAGCTCCAGGCTCAGCGCCGCGACTTCGATCAGCAGGCGATGCGAACCGACCCGGGCGAAGTGCTCGATGATCGTGTTGAAGCGCGTGCCCAGGTCCCACGTATTGCGTGCAGGGTCGCGCTGGCACAGCGCTGCGGCGGTGTTCGCCCACAGCCGCCAGTAGTTCGGGGTCAGCTCGCGCCACGGCACCAGCTGCTGCAGCGCCTCTTCGTCGCGGCCCAGCTGGGCCAGCGCCCACGCCTTGGACAGGCGGCGCGGCACCGTGCAGTTGGCCGGCTCGTACTCACCGGAAGCCGCCACTTCAGCCTCGCGCTTTTCGATCAGCACCAGTGCCTCTTCGGCCCGGCCGACGGCGAGCAGGATCTTGATCTGCATCTCCGGGAAGCTGTCGAACACTTCCTTGCCGCAGGCCTCGATCGCATCGGACTGCACCTGCAGGTAATCCAGCGCCTCCTGGCCACGGCCGTCGTCGAGCAGCGCATCGGCTTTCTCGCAGCTCAGGCACTGGAAGCAGGCCCAGCTGGGATCGATGCGGCCGAGGGTCTCGTCACACACCTCGATGCGCTCGGGCACCCAGCCTGGGCCATCGATGTTGCCGTAGCAGGCGGCCAGGTCCTGGGTCACGCAGATCGACTGCGGGCATTCCAGGGTGTCTTCGCGGTGTGCGCGCTCGAACAGCGAAACGGCTTCGCCAAGTGCGCTCTCGCCTTCAACTCTGTTGCCGACGCGGTTGCGCAGCGCCCAGTGGCCGACGTAGACGTCGACCCAGGGGTTGTCCAGCGCCTTGCCCAGCGCACGCGCTTCGGGCAGCAGTGCATCGACGCGGTCGATCTGCAGCTCGCTGACCTCGTCGGCAAGGCGGTTCAGCAGGTGCGCGTTCTGCGCCTGGCCGGCCTGGCGCAGGTCTCCCTGCAGTTTTTCGACCCAGTTCCAGATGTCCATGGGGTAAGTGCTCCTGTCTAGCGAAGGCTGGATGAGAGGGTGCGGTGCTCAGCGCAGCATCTGCTGCAGGGCACCGGCGATATCGGTAAAGGCGCCGTTGAGATCCGGGCCTGGCGTGGCGGTCGCTGCCCGGGCCAGGGGACGGCCCTGCGCAGCGACGATGATCTTCAGCGAGCGCAGCAGGCGTGCCGCCGCCTCGGCCTGCGGGTGGCCCTCGCGCTGGGCGCGCAGCAGCGCCTGCACCGCCGGGTTGTCGAGGTTGAGGTACAGCCGCGAGGGTGCGCGCGATTCGATGCGTGCGGTGAACTGCCGCGCCAGGCGCAGCGCCGCCATCGAAACGCGCTTGTCGTTCTCGTCGTCCTCCAGGCGCTGCTTCAGCTCGGCCTCGCGGTCGGGCACCACCACCACCGGCAATGCCTCCGGGCTGAAGCGCGCCGGCAGCAGCTGCTCGCCATCGCCCAGCTGCTCGCGCAGCCATGCCAGCTGCACCTCGTCGAGGCTGTCATCGCTGCGGAACAGCGCCCGGTTGCCCTGCTCGGTCCCCAGTTCAACCAGGCGCAGGCCCTTGGCCTGGGCCCAACGCCGCAGGAACGGCACCACCGCATAGCGATGGCCATGCGCGACCGGCACGCCCATCGCACGGAACAGCATTTCCTCGAAGCCGCCGCCGTTGTCGAGGATCACGTGCACGGCACCGCGTGCGGGCAGCGCACTGGCCGGCAGGTCACCCTGCGAAGTCGGCACGCGCACATGTTCCAGCAGCAGGTCGAACAGGCGGTCATCGCACAGCGCCGCGCCCAGCAGCGCCTCGTTGTGGCGGCTCAATACGCGTCGCCACGCTTCCGGCTGCTGCCGCGCAACGTCGGCCAGGCCGTCGATCAATGCCTCCAGCAAGGCATGCTGCACGGCGCGGTACTGGTCATCGCGCTGCAGGTCTTCGCGGCTGGCGGTGGGGGTCAGCCGCGAGGATTCGATCACCCCACCGATGAAACCGGCCCACGGCGGCAGCAGATCGCGGGCGTCGTCGTCCAGCAGCATGCCGCGCACGAACACCGACAGGTTGCGGTTGTCGCTGGTGCCGTAGGTAGCACCGTCCTGCACCCACAGCAGGCCGGTGGCATCACTGCTGCCATCGGCGCGCAACGGCACGGTGACGATCGGCTCGAAGTCGTGCTCGAAGCGCGCGGCGAACTGCAGCGCCTGGCGACGCGCCTGCACCGGATGCACGGCGACCTCCCCCTGGCCGCGCCACGGCGGCGGCTCGGAATTGAGCGCCTCGCCCGCAGCACCGATGAAGATCGGCTCGGACAACAGCGCGCAGTAACGGCCCAGCACCTCATGCAGGCGCGCCTCGTTGGCCAGCGGCAGGAAGTCCGGATGCAGCTCCAGCTCCACCTCGGTGCCGACCGCGCGTGCCGGCACTTCGCTGACGGTGTACTGCTCGGCGTTGCTGGACACGTACAGATGGCCCAGCTCCGGCGTCTGGTACGAGGTCGTGCGCACGCTGACCCGGCGCGCCAGCACGAAGGCCGACAGGAAGCCGAGGCCGAACATGCCGATCAGGCCATCATCGTCCTCGCCGCCCTGGCGCAGGCCACGGGTGTAGCCGACACCGACGGTGGCCAGGTAGTCGTGGATCTCCTGGCGGGTCAGGCCGGCACCGGTATCGATGATGCGCAGCACGCCGGCCCCGGCATCGACCTGCACCGAAATGCGCGAAGGCACCTCGACGCCGGGCTGCTCGATGCGGCGGCGGATGATCGAGTCGTGCGCGTTCTGCACCAGCTCACGCAGCGCCACCACCGGGGTGGAATACAGGTGCTTGCCCAGCACCGTCATCAGTCCATTGAGATCGACCCCGGCACGACGGATCTCGGCGTTGGGGGCAATGAGCGCGGTGTCCTGCATGTAATCGTTTACTCCTGGGCACGGAAAGACGCCAGAGGGCGTCTTCGTCGAGCGGGAAAAACTAGCATAGGGAAGCTGACCGTTGCCGTGTCTGACGTCTGTAGCGCCGAGCCCATGCTCGGCTGCTCTTCGTTCTTTGTAGAGTCGAGCCATGCTCGACTGCTGTTCGACCGCCAGTCGAGCATGGCTCGACGCTACAGGGCAAAGCCCCGCGCATCGGGGGGTCACGCCGCGTCGATGGCCTCGGACAGCCGCTCCACCGCGATCACTTCCATGCCTTTCACTGAGCCGCCCTTGGGCGCATTGGCCTTGGGCACGATCGCGCGCTTGAAGCCATGCGTAGCGGCCTCGCGCAGGCGGTCTTCGCCATTGGGCACCGGGCGGATCTCGCCGGACAGGCCTACCTCGCCGAAGGCGATGGTCTTCTCCGCCAGCGGCCGATCCTGCAGCGAGGACAGCACCGCCAGCAGCACCGGCAGGTCGGCGGCGGTCTCCTGCACGCGGATGCCGCCGACGACATTGACGAACACGTCCTGGTCGCCGACCAGCACGCCGCCGTGGCGATGCAACACCGCCAGCAGCATCGCCAGGCGGTTCTGCTCCAGGCCGACCGCGACACGACGTGGATTCGACAGCGGCGACGCATCGACCAGTGCCTGCACTTCCACCAGCAGCGGCCGGGTGCCCTCGCGGGTGACCATCACGCAGCTGCCCGGTTGATGGGTGCTGCCGCCGGACAGGAAGATCGCCGATGGGTTGGAGACCTCCTTCAGGCCCTTGTCGCCCATCGCGAACACGCCCAGTTCGTTGACCGCGCCGAAGCGGTTCTTGAACGCGCGCAGCAGGCGGAAGCGGCTGCCGCTCTCGCCCTCGAAGTACAGCACCGCGTCGACCATGTGCTCGAGCACGCGCGGGCCCGCGATGCCGCCCTCCTTGGTCACGTGGCCGACCAGGAACACGGCGGTACCGGTCTCCTTGGCGAACCGCACCAGCCGCGCCGCGCTCTCGCGCACCTGGCTGACCGAGCCCGGCGCAGCGGTCAGGCTCTCGGTCCACAGGGTCTGCACGGAGTCGGCCACGATCAGCCGCGGGCCGGCCTTGGATGCATGCTGCAGGATCGATTCGACCCCGGTCTCGGCCAGTGCATTGACCCCGTCCAGCGGCAGCTCCAGCCGGTGCGCGCGGCCGGCGACCTGCGCCAGCGACTCTTCGCCGGTGACGTACAGCACCGGCAGCTCGGCTGCCATCTTCGCCACCGCCTGCAGCAGCAGCGTCGACTTGCCGATGCCCGGATCGCCACCGACCAGCACCACTGCGCCCTCGACCAGGCCACCGCCCAGTACCCGGTCGAACTCGCCGATGCCGGTGGAGACCCGGCGATGCTCGGTCTGCTCCACGTCCTTCAGGGCGGTGATCTTCGGCGGGTCGATCTTGCCGGCCCAGCCGGCCCGGCGCGAGGCCGGCGCCTTGGCCGCCGCCGCGCTTTCCAGCACGATTTCCGACAGCGAGTTCCAGGCGTTGCACTCGGTGCATTGGCCCTGCCACTTGCTGAATTCGGCGCCGCATTCATTGCAGACGTAGGCGGTGCGGGCTTTTGCCATCGGATGATTTCCAGCAACGGGAACAGGCGTGGCAGGATAGCCGAGCCGGGTCGCAGGTGCTGCGACCGCTCAAGTCCTGCCCACCCGCGCCGATAGGGGTCGCGGGCGTGCGCCTTGCGGGCGCCCCTCCCTCCCCCACTGGATTCAACATGACTGGCAGTTACAGTCAGAGCCTGGTCATCATCTCCCTGCTGGTGGCCATTCTTGCTTCGTACACGGCGCTGGACATGGCCGGGCGCCTGGCCACGGCCGAGGGCCGCGTGGCCCGCTGGTGGCTGGCCGGGGGGGCGGCGGCCATGGGCCTGGGCATCTGGTCGATGCACTTCATCGGCATGCTCGCCTTCGACCTGCCGATCCCGGTCGGCTACGACCTCGGCATCACCCTGTACTCGCTGGCGGTCTCGATCGGCGCCTCGGCCTATGCGCTGTGGCTGGTGTCGCGGCCCAGCCTGCCCTGGCGCCGGCTGCTGGCCGGTGCCGTGCTGATGGGCCTGGGCATCGCCACCATGCATTACCTGGGCATGGCGGCGATGCGCATGCAGCCGGGCATCGACTACCACCCGGGCTGGTTTGCCGCCTCCATCGCGGTGGCCATCGGTGCCGCCGGTGCCGCCCTGTGGATCGCCTTCCGCCTGCGCGCCGAGCACCGCCACACCCTGCTCCTGCGCGCGCTCGCGTCGCTGGTGATGGGCCTGGCCATCGTCGGCATGCATTACACCGGCATGGCCGCCGCGCGCTTCCCCGAAGGCAGCATCTGTGGCGCCGTCGGCAGTGGTGGCATCGACACGCGCTGGCTGGCGGTACTGGTGATCGTCACCACCGTGGCCACGCTGGGCATCGCCCTGGTGGCCTCGCTGTTCGACCGGCAGATGCGCGTGCGCACCGGGCTGCTGGCCGATTCACTGGCGCACGCCAACAACAAGCTGATCCAGGCCGCACTGCACGACCCGTTGACCCAGCTGCCCAACCGCATGCTGCTGCAGGATCGCATCGAGCAGGCGATCGAGAAGGCGCGGCGCCGCAACCATGCGGTGGCGGTGATGTTCTGCGACCTGGATGGTTTCAAGGCGGTCAATGATGCCTATGGCCACCAGCTCGGCGACCGCCTGCTGGTGGCGGTGGCGCAGCGCATCGGCGGCCTGCTGCGGCCGCAGGATACGTTCGCCCGCCTCGGCGGCGACGAGTTCGTGATCGTGCTGGCCATTGATATTCCGGACGATGCAGTGGTGGTGGCCGAGCGCATCATCGCCGCTGCCGGCGAACCGTTCACGCTGGATGCGGCCGAACTGCAGGTCAGTGCCAGCCTGGGCATCGCCCTGTACCCGGACGATGCCAGCAACGAGCGCGAGCTGATGGCGCACGCCGATGCGGCGATGTACCACACCAAGGAAACCGGGCGGAACGGCTATACCTTCTTCACCCCCTCGATGCAGCTCAGCGCCAACCGCCAGCTGCGCCTGCTGCAGGACCTGCGCAAGGCCATCGCCCGCAACGAACTGATCCTGCACTACCAGCCCAAGTTCCCTGCCGCCGGCGCACCGGCCACCGGCGCCGAAGCGCTGCTGCGCTGGCAGCATCCGGAGCTGGGCCTGCTGGCGCCGGATGTGTTCATTCCCATCGCCGAGCGCAGCGGCCTGATCCTGCCGATCGGTGACTGGGTACTGGACCAAGCCTGCGCGCAGCTGCGGGCATGGCACCAGGCCGGGCATACGGAATGGTCGATGGCGGTGAACCTGTCGCCGTTGCAGTTCGCCTCGCCGGCGCTGCTGGACAGTGTGCGCGAGGTGCTGCAGCGGCACCGGATCGAACCCGCGCGGCTGACCCTGGAGATCACCGAGACCACGGCAATGAAGGACGTCGATGCCAGCCTGGCGATCCTCAACGACCTGACCGCGATGGGCGTGCACATCGCCATCGATGATTTTGGCACCGGCTATTCCAGCCTGCTGTACCTCAAGCGCATGCCGGCCACCGAGCTGAAGATCGACCGTGCGTTCGTGCACGACCTGGAGCGCAATGACGAGGACGCCGCCATCGTCTCGTCGATCATCGCGCTGGGCCGCACCCTGCAGCTGCAGGTGGTGGCCGAAGGCGTGGAGACCCAGGCGCAGCGCGAATACCTGAGCGAGCTGGGCTGCGATCAGTTGCAGGGTTATCACCTGGGGCGGCCGATGGACGCCGAAGAGTTCCTGCGCCGGGTGGGGTGAGGCCCCGGCCCCGGGGTCAGAGCCCTGGCCTGCGGCCAGGGATCCGACCCCATCCAGCCGCCAACAAAAAGGCCGCCCGAGGGCGGCCTTTCTGCGTGGCAACGTCGCGAGGACGTCAGTGCATCATGTGCACGTTCATGTTGTGCATGACCCACAGGGTGCCGATCACGATGATGCCGATCACCACAACGGTAAAGGCCGCAGCGTTGACGTTCCAGCGGCTTTCCGAAGAGCGGTCCAGGTGCAGGAAGAACACCAGGTGGACCAGCATCTGCAGCACCGCGGTGACCGCGATCACCACACCGTTGACGGTGCGCGAGAAGTCGCCCGACATCACCATCCAGAACGGGATGACGGTCAGCACCACCGCCAGCACGAAGCCGATCAGGTAGGACTTGACGCTGCCGTGGCTCTCGCCGCCGGCGGCGTGGTCGTGTGCATGGTTGTCATGTGCCATTACAGCGCTCCATTGAGGTAGACGACGGAGAACACGCCGATCCAGATCAGGTCCAGGAAGTGCCAGAACAGGCTCAGGCACGCCATGCGGGTCTTGTTGGTCGGGGTCAGGCCGTACTTCTTCAGCTGCACGAACATCACCAGCAGCCACAGCAGGCCGGCGCTGACGTGCAGGCCGTGGGTGCCGACCAGGGCGAAGAACGCCGACAGGAAGGCACTGCGGTCCGGACCGTAGCCCTGATGGATCAGGTGCTGGAATTCATAGACTTCCATGCACATGAAGCCGAAGCCCAGCAGCCAGGTGACCGCCAGCCACAGGAACATCTGGCCGACCTGCTTGCGGTGCATGGCGATCATGCCCAGGCCGAAGGTCAGCGACGAGGTCAGCAGCAGCGCGGTTTCCCACGCCACGAACGGCAGCTCGAACAGGTCCTTCGCGGTAGGACCACCATCGGTACCGCCGGACAGCACCACGTAGGTGGCGAACAGCGAGGCGAAGATGAGGCAGTCGCTCATCAGGTACACCCAGAAACCGAAGACGGTGTTGCCTCCGGTGTCGTGGTGCTCGTGGTCGTCATGGCCATGGGCCGCCGCGTGCGCGGCGTGCCCGTGGCTCAGGGTCGAGGTATTGGTGCTCATGCCTTCAGCTCCGACTTCACCAGGCCCTGGGCTTCCAGGTGCTTGCGGTGTTCGTTCTCGATGCGTTCCACCTCGGCGGCCGGGACCCAGTAGTCCACGTCCTGGTCGAAGGTGCGGTAGATGAACGTGGCGATCATGCCGACGAAGCCGACGATGGCCAGCCACCAGATGTGCCAGATCATCGCGAAGCCGAACACCAGGCTGAAGGCACCGATGACAACGCCCGTGCCAGTGTTGCGCGGCATGTGGATGTCGGTGTACTTGGCCGGCTTCGGCCAGGCTTCACCACGCTGCTTGCGCTCCCAGAAATCGTCCAGTTCGGTGACTTCCGGCAGGGTGCCGAAGTTGTAGAAGGCCGGCGGCGAAGAGGTTTCCCACTCCAGCGTACGCGCATCCCACGGGTCGCCGGTCAGGTCGACGGTCTTCTTGCGGTCGCGGATCGACACGGCCACCTGGATGATCTGGCACAGGATGCCGGCGCCGACGATGAAGGCACCTGCAGCTGCGATCAGCAGCAGCGGCTCATAGGCCGGGTTGACCGTGCTCTGCAGGCGACGGGTCATGCCCATGAAGCCCAGCACGTACATCGGCATGAAGGTCACGTAGAAGCCGATGAACCAGCACCAGAACGCGCACTTGCCCCAGAACTCATTGAGGCGGAAGCCGAACATCTTCGGCCACCAGTAGGTGATGCCGGCGAACATGCCGAACACCACGCCGCCGATGATGACGTTGTGGAAGTGGGCGATCAGGAACAGGCTGTTGTGCAGCACGAAGTCGATGGCCGGGATCGCCAGCATCACGCCGGTCATGCCGCCGATGACGAAGGTGACCATGAAGCCGATGGTCCACAGCACCGGGGTGGTGAAGTGCACGCGGCCGCGGAACATGGTGAACAGCCAGTTGAAGATCTTCACGCCGGTCGGGATCGAGATGATCATCGTCGTGATGCCGAAGAAGGCATTGACGTTGGCACCCGAGCCCATGGTGAAGAAGTGGTGCAGCCACACGATGAACGACAGCACGCCGATGCAGGCGGTGGCGTAGACCATGCCCTTGTAGCCGAACAGCGCCTTGCGCGAGAAGGTCGCGATGACTTCGGAGAACACACCGAATGCCGGCAGGACCAGGATGTACACCTCCGGGTGACCCCAGATCCAGATCAGGTTGATGTACAGCATGGCGTTGCCGCCACCGTCATTGGTGAAGAAGTGCGTACCCAGGTAACGGTCCAGGGTCAGCAGCACCAGGGTGATGGTCAGCACCGGGAAGGCAGCGACGATCAGCACGTTGGTCACCAGGGCGGTCCAGGTGAACACCGGCATCTGCATCAGCTTCATGCTGGGGGTACGCATCTTCAGGATGGTAATGAAGAAGTTGATACCGCTCAGCGTGGTACCCAGGCCTGCGACCTGTAGACCCCAGATGTAGTAGTCCATGCCGACGCTTGGACTGTATTCGATGCCCGACAGTGGCGGGAATGCCAGCCAGCCGGTGGCAGCGAACTCACCGATCCACAGCGACAGCATGATCAGCACCGCGCCGGACACGAACAGCCAGAAGCTGAGCGAGTTGACGAACGGGAACGCGACGTCGCGCGCACCGATCTGCAGCGGCACGGCCAGGTTCATCAGGCCGGTGATCAGCGGCATCGCCACGAAGAAGATCATGATCACGCCGTGGGCGGTGAAGATCTGGTCGTAGTGGTGCGGCGGCAGGTAACCCTCGGAGCCACCGACGGCGATGGCCTGCTGGGTACGCATCATGATGGCGTCGGAGAAACCGCGCAGCAGCATGACGAAGGCGACGATGAGGTACATCACGCCGATCTTCTTGTGATCCACCGAGGTGAACCACTCCTTCCACAGATAGCCCCACAGCTTGAACTTGGTGATCAGGGCCATGACGCCCAGGCCACCAAGAACCGCGCCGATCAACGTCGTCAGGACGATCGGATCGTGGGGGATCGACTCAATTGAGAGTTTACCCAACATGTTCATTCTCCCGAGCCCGCGTGGCCGGCGTGACCGGCGGCGGCGTGCTCGTCAGCAGTGTGTCCGGCGTGTTCGGCCGGAGCGGCAGCAGCGTCGGCGTGGCCTTCGTGGCCCTCGTGACCTGCATGGGCGTCGTGGCCTTCAGCAGCAGCACCGTCGGCCGGGGCCTTGTGCTCGTGCTTCATGCCGTAATGCTTGTTGTCACCCATGTGCTTGGCGATGACCCAGTCGAACAGGCCTTCTTCGGTCTTGCCGAAGTAGGTGACCGGGTACCACTCGGCGTTGCGTGCTTCACCCAGCGCCTTGAACGAGGCCTTGTCCAGGGTCTGCTCGCCGGCGCGGACCTGGTCCAGCCACTGGCGGTATTCGGCATCGGTGACCGAGTAGGCGGTGAAGTGCATCTTGGCGAAGCCCGCGCCGCTGTAGTGCGAGGACATGCCCGGGAATTCACCGGTCTCGTTGGCGATCAGGTGGAGCTTGGTCTCCATCGCAGCCATCGAGTAGATCATGCTGCCCAGGTGCGGGATGAAGAAGGCATTCATCACCGAATCGGACGTGATCTTGAAGTTCAGCGGCGTGTTGACCGGGAACTTGATTTCGTTGACGACCGCCACCTTCTCTTCCGGATAGATGAACAGCCACTTCCAGTCCAGCGAGATCGCCTCGATGGTGACCGGCTTGACGTCCGAATCCAGCGGACGATACGGGTCCAGTGCGTGCGACGAGCGCCAGGTCAGGACCGCCAGCACCAGCACGATCATGCAGGGAATGGACCACACCACCACCTCGATCGCCGTCGAGTGGGACCACTTCGGCTCGTAGCGGGCCTTGGTGTTGGAGGCGCGATACTTCCACGCGAAGGTCAGGGTCATGATGATGACCGGGATGACGACCAGCAGCATGAGCACGGTGGCCGTGATCAGCAGGGTCTTCTCATCCTGGCCGATCTGGCCCTTCGGACTGAGGATGGCCACCGCATCGCAACCGGTGAGCATCACCAGCAACGACAGCAGCAGGCCCGGGCGCAACCAGCGCCCAAGGGTTTTCAACGGAATCATCGGTCGATCCAATTGCGAGGGAATGCCGTTCCCCGTCCTGCCTGTTCCGGCCAAAGCCGGTCCCACCGGTCCGGAAGACAGGCAGGGAGGTGGGGTCGAGTCAGCCTTTCAATTTTAGGCCGTCACCCACCATTTAAGAAAGGCATTGACAATGATCGAGCGCAGGAAAGGCCCGATTCTGACTGCGACACGTTGTCGCACCGCGCAGGCGCGGCGGGCAGGACGCCCGGGGGCGGCATCCTAGCATCAGCTGCTGGCCGGCGGTCCGCCCTCGTTCGGCAAAGTCATCTGAACCTGTTCAGGCGTGCTGGCGGGTGCCTGGCATGGGATGCTCGGCGCAGGAGGAAGGCCCGTGGACAAGATCGACTTCAGGAAGCGCGATCGGGCGCTCTATCAACCGCCCGCCGGCAGGTTCGTACGGATCGATGTGCCGCCCCTGCCCTACGTGATGGTCGACGGCCACGGTGATCCGAATACCGCCCCCGCCTACCTGCAGGCCGTGCAGTGGCTGTACTCGGTGAGCTATGCACTGAAGTTCGCGCTGAAGGCCATGGGCCAGGACTACGTGGTGCCACCGCTGGAAGCACTGTGGAGCGCCGAGGATCCGGCCAGCTTCGTCGCGCGGCGGAAGGATGAGTGGGCCTGGACCGTAATGATCCGCACACCTGAGAGCATCGGCCCTGCGCAGTGGCAGGCCGCGATCGGCAAGGCGCGCACCAAGCTGGGAGAGGCTCCGCCCAGCCTTCGCCATGAAATCCTCGCCGAGGGCCCCAGCCTGCAGACCTTGCACGTGGGCGCCTACGACGACGAAGGCCCCACCCTGGCGCATCTGCATGACGAGCTGATGCCCGCACTGGGATACACCTTTGCCGGCCCCCATCATGAGATCTACCTGAGCGACCCGCGCAGGACCGACGCGACGCGGTTGAAAACCGTACTGCGGCAGCCGGTGCGGCCAATTGAGCCTGATGAGGACTCCTGCACATGACACAAGGAACGCCATGCGCCTGATCAACCGACTGCTGCATTGGACCACCCTGCCCGCCGGGCGCCGCCTGATGGCCGTGCTGGGTGCTGCGCTGGTGATCGTGCTGGCCTGCAATCCGGCGCTGTCGCCGTTGCTGCCGGTGGTGGACGCGCTCGGGCTGGACGTGCTGGTGCTGTTGCTGGGCGCGCAGATGGTGGCGGTACTGCCTTGGGTGCGCGAGCGGGCCGCGCGCGGGACCAGAGTGCTTGCACGCCTGCTGATCGGCGCATCGGCGGGAGCAGCAGGTGGCTATCTCCGGCAGCTCGCGTGGTCGCTGGCACGGGGTGCAGTGATCGTTGGACGTGAATGAAGCTGTGTTTGCATCGGTGACGTTGCCGACCGACCTCTCCCTTCGGGCAGAAACAGAAAGCCCCGGCAACGGCCAGGGCTTCCTGTTGATGTAACTGCTCGTCTTGCGTGGAGTGCGTCTAGAACGCGGTCGGACCGATTTGAATCACACCATCATGGGTCAATGCGAGACGGATCTTGGTTCTGCCACCCGCAGTGACCACGTGGGAAATTTCGCGCCTGTGCGCCGATTCATCCCCCCACGAACAGAGCCCTTTACCCGCGAAACTTGCGCTGACAATGCGATTCCCGGCAGGCACAGACAGCGAGACAGACTCGCCCCGCTGCAGATGGGCTGCCAGGGTGCCGTCGACATACAGTGCAAGTGGGCACGCCCCACCAACCGCGCCGACGTCGCGCGTGACGATTACCTGCCCGGAAGCACTGCCCCCCATCCCATTGAAGGCGAAAATCCGCTCGGCAGGCACCGGCTGCGCCTGTTCGGAGCTGATCTGACGGGTCGCACAGCCGGCGAGAACGACGCACGCCATCAGACTCACCACGATCTTCTTCATGACATCCCCTGTTGATTGAAACTGACTTGCCCAGTCCAGCCCAGCGCCGCAAGCAATCCACGACGGCAATGGTAATGACCCCGACCGAGCCGGTACATGCCTGCAGTTCCATCGGACGCTTCCGCCAGGGCCGGGCCGCGCCAGCACAACCCAAACAAAAAGCCCCGACCAAGGCCGGGGCTTTTCATTCCAACTGGTGCCGGAAACAGGAGTCGAACCTGCGACCTACGCATTACGAATGCGCCGCTCTACCAACTGAGCTATTCCGGCGGAGCCCGCGATTTTACGGGCTGGGCGCCCCGGCGGTCAATCCACCCGGCTCAGCCCGCCTCCACCCGGTTCGCACACACCCGCCCCTCGGCGAAATCCTGCAGGTTCCCCAGCGTGATCGCCGAGATCTCCTGCAGCGCCTCCACGGTGAAGAAGCCCTGGTGGCCGGTCACCAGCACGTTGGGGAAGGTCATCAGGCGCTGGAAGGCCTCGTCGTCGATGATCTCGCCCGAGAGGTCCTGGAAGAACAACGCGCTTTCCTGCTCGTAGACATCGATGGCCAGGTGGCCCAGCCGCCGTGATTTCAGCGCGCGGATCACCGCATGGGTATCCACCAGCGCGCCGCGCGAGGTGTTGACCAGCATCGCGCCGGTCTTCATCCGCGCCAGCGAGGCGTCGTTGATCAGGTGCTGGGTATCGGGCGTCAGCGGGCAATGCAGCGACACGATGTCGGCGCGCGCCAGCAGTTCGTCCAGTCCAACCATGTCGCCCACGCCGGCGAAGGCCGGCGACGGGTACGGGTCGTGCCCCAGCACGGTGCAGCCCATGCCGTTGAAGATGCGCGCGGTGGCCAGGCCGATCTTGCCGGTGCCGACGATGCCGACCGTGCGCCCGTGCAAGGTGCGTCCGAGCAGGCCATCGAGCATGAAGTTACCCTCGCGCACGCGGTTGTAGGCGCGATGGGTCTGCCGGTTGAGGGTCATCACCAGCGCCAGCGCGTGCTCGGCCACGGCTTCGGGGGAATAGGCCGGCACCCGCGCGACGAACAGGTCCAGCGCTTTCGCGGCTGCCAGGTCCACATTGTTGAAGCCGGCGCAGCGCAGCAGTACGGCGCGCACGCCCAGCGCATGCAGCGCGTGCAGTACCGGCGCATCGAGACGGTCGTTGACGAACACGCAGACGGCGGCGCAGTCCTGCGCAAGCACGGCGGTATGCACGTCCAGCGCGGCATCGAAGTACACGAACGCGAAGCCCTGCCCGGCCGCATCGCGCTGGTTGGCCTCGTCCAGGAAGCGACGATCGTAGGGGCGTGCACTGAAAACGGCGATCTGCATGGACGAGCCTGGCTGGAGTTCCCTGCCGACCATACCGCAGCACCTGCCCTGATGGGATGGCCCCGGCGATACGGATATCGCCGGGGCCGAGTACCACTTAGAACCGATAACCCAGGCCCAGCATCACGCCATTCTGGATCTGACCGTCGCGGCGCTCACCCACGTAGTCGGCCATGATCGACAGGCGCTCGCTGGCGCGACTGGTCACGCCCACGTTCCAGGCCAGCACCTGCTCGCCCACAGCCTGGCTGCTGGCACCAAACACCAGGTCCGGGGCCGCAGCGAAACCCGTGCTGTAGCGCGCCTGCGAATCGCCCAGCTCCTTCTGCCAGACCACACGGGCACGCGGGGTGATGCGCTCGCCGTTGTTGCCCTCGAAGGTCTTGAACAACTGCAGGCCGGCACCAACGCGGATGCTCTCCAGGCTGCCGCCACGCCCCACCAGCGCACCGGCGCCCTGCCCTTCGTTGAAGCGGGTCGCCGACGTCCGTGCGTAGTCCACCACCGGCAGCAGCGGCTGGATCACCAGCCCCTTGCCAGTGGTGAAGGAGAACGCATGTTCGACCCGCGCCGAGATCGCATCGTTGCTGTACCGGGCACGCAGCGGCTGCTGCAGGCCCTCGATGGCGGAGAGGTTGCGGCGGGTGTCATGGCGCAGATCGGTGTAGCGCACGGCCGCCGACAGGTAACCACGCGAATAGGTCGCATCCAGGTACCCGCCCACGTCCAGCGCGCGCACGTCACCACTGAAGCCGGAGCCGTCGCTGGCCTTGGTCGACATGTCGGCCGCGGCCACGCTGACACCCAGGGTGACGCGGTCATCGGCCAGGCGGGTGTCGGCACCGACCACGATGCCACCGATGTTGTGGCTCATGCCGGCCACGCCACCGTCGGCGTCGATGCGGCCATGGCTGGCGAAACCGCGCGCCCACAAGCCATGGCTGCGTCCCGTCGCACCGCCACCGCCAGTCCCCTCGCCGGCCGGTTCGACCAGATGCATGGCCAGCTGGTTGAACAGGCTGCCATGGCGCATGCCCGGCTGTGCCGAGACCGACTGCGCCGCCTGCGAAGCCAGTCCATCGGCATCGCCACCACTGCGCATCGCCGCCTGGTGCTGCTGCACCACGTTGCCGATGCTGCCCAGCAGTGCGTTGTCGGCCAGGCGCAGGCTGGCATGGGCATCACCGCGCAGGGCGCCGGCCTGCTGTGCGATCACATCGCGGTCGGTGAACTGCAGCGCGCCGAGCAGCGACTTCAGGCCGCTGTCCTGGCGGTCCGAAGCGGCTGCCAGCGCGCGCCCCAGCCCGTCGCCGGAGGTGCCGTTGGCAAACAGCCCCAGCTGGTCGAAGCCCGGGTTGGCGGTCAGCCACAGGCCGTCGGCCGTCTGGTTGACGTTGAAGCTGAGCAGCGAATTGTGGCGCGGGCGGAACACTTCACCGCCGGTGATGCTGGCGCTGTAGCCGGTATCCCCCAGCCGCACGACATCCTGGAAGCCGCCCTGGTAGATCGGCCCTTCCACCAGGTCGCGGCGGTAGGCACCGGCATAGAAGCCCTGGGCCACGTTCAACGCCAGGTGTGCACCCTGCGCGATCACCAGCGCACCCTCCTCGGCGCCGTCATCGTAGAAAGTGCCGACGCGCAGGCGGCCACTGCCGGTGCCACCGGCCTCGGTAACGTCGAACAGCAGCTGGCCGCCGGGCATGATGTTGACGTAGCCGTGGGTCACCAGATCACCGCCGCGCGGCATCAGTGTGCCGAACACGCGCAGGCGGTTGAAGCCGTCCTCGCGCCAGGAGGGGCCGCTGCCATCCAGCAGCGCATCGGTATCGATGCCCACCGATGCGATATCGCCGTGACCGACCACGACGCTGCCCGGCATCACCCGCAGCTCGGGGGTGCGCAGCGCACCGCCCTCCAGTGCGATGGTGCCGTTGTCGACCAGCATGAAATCGGCGCCGGTGGTTTCGGCGGTGCGCCAGGTGGCGCCATTGCTGACACGGATCACGCCGGCGGAGTTGGCCAGGGTCGAGACATCCAGATCGGCCAGCCGCAGCTGGCCGCGCAGTTCATCCTGCAGGTCGGGGTCGGCAAGCAGCTGCTGCAACGACTGCGCGCCGATGCCGTTCGCCCCGCGCGTGGAGAAGTTGTACAGGCTCACCGCGTAGTTGATGTAGGTGCTGGCCCAGTCGGTGTTCCAGCGCGCGAAATCGTCGTCGACGAAGGCCTGCAGCTGGCGCGCGGTGCGCAGGTAGCCCGGGTTGATGTCGCCGCTGACGTTGCTGGTGACGGCCAGGGTGTCGCCCGGATCGCGGTAGCCTGCAGTATTGATGATGTTGTTGCTGCGGATGTCCTGGCCCGGGAATGACTCCAGCTTGCTGCCGCTGCCATCCGGATCGAAGGTAACCGACGTACCCGTGGTGCGCGCCGGGTCGCGGAACACCAGCAGGCCGTTGGGCGCCACCACTTCGTACATGGCCTTGTGCAACAGGCCGGCATCCATGCCGCCGCCATAGTTGCCGGTGTAGATCTGGGTCATGCGCGGCGACGGTGCGTAGGTGATCCTGCCACCACTGCTGGCAGCATGGATCTGCACCGAATCGACCACCGGCAGGTCGCCGCCGAGATAACGGTTGACGCCGCCGGACTGCATGATCGAGCAGGACGAAATGCAGTGGCCGGACACGATGGTGTCCAGGCCCTGGGTGCGGATCATCGCCTGCAGCCACTCGCCGGCGATCAGCGCGCCACCGTTGGACGTGCGCAGCACGACTTCGCGGATCGGGCGGCCTTCGGCCTGCGCCTTGGCCAGCAGTGCCGGCAGCGCCACCACATCGGCAACGGTTACGCCGCCGCTGAGGAAGACGCGATCGTCCTGCACGTGATAATTCATTGCCATGACGTCATCAACCGCCGCCATGGCGGTGATGCCCAACAGCCCTGCCAGGGCCAGGCTCAACTTCGAATGCTTCATGTGTTCTCTCTCTCCACCCGCAACGCACGGGTCGAAAGTTCAACGTCCGGACGGTGTGCTCTCCCCCAGTGCACCGGCCGTCGAAACATGAACGCATTCACAATGGAATCATGGGTCACGCACACTCTTCCCCATCCGGTCATCGTCGCGTAAAACTCGAAGACGTACCCGCCACCGACGTCCGAGGCCAGCCCTGTCCGCCCCCTCTCCTCTGATCCATCGCGCGCCGGACCTGTCCGCGCCGGCGGACGCGTTCATTGCGTTCGTGCGGGAGGAACGCGCGCCGTTGTGTGCGTTCCTGCGCACGCGCGGTGTTGGGCCGGAGGATGCCGAGGACATCGCGCAGGACTGCATGGAGCGGCTGATCCGCTACCGCGCGCACAGTGCCGACGAGCTGCGGCTGCTGCTGTATCGTATCGCCCGCAACCGCCTGGCAGACCGCGGCCGTTCGTCGCAGTCGCGGCCGCATCTGTCCCTGGCCGAGCACGATGGCGGCAACGAGCCTTCCAGCACGTCGCCCGATCCATTGCGCCAGGCCGAGTCCGGGCAGATGCTGTCCCTGCTGCGGCAGGCCCTGTTCAAGCTGCCCGAGCGCGCGCGCGAGGTGTACCTGCTCAACCGGATCACCGGCATGAGCTATACGCAGATCGCGCGGCACTGTGGAATTACTGCCAAGACCGTGGAAAAACATATCGCCCGCGCCCTGCAGGGCCTGCGCCAGGAACTCGGATCGGATCCGCTGCACAACGACAGGGACAACGGATGAGTCACGCCAGGCCCAGGGAAGACACCCAGCTGTTCGAACGTGCCAGCACCTGGGTGGCGCGGCTGGAAGCTGCGGACTGTACGCCGGCCGAGCGCGAGACGTTCGAGGACTGGCTGGCCGAAGACCCGGCGCATGTCACCGCCTGGATCCAGGCCGAGACGCTGTTCCAGCAGGGTGAGGAACTGGCCGCCGACCCGTGGCTGCGCACTGCCGCGGCACGCGTGGCGCGGCCGGTGCGGCGCCGCTGGCTGCCGGCGCTGGGCGCTGCCGCAGGCGTCTGCCTGGCCATCGGGATCGGCTGGATGGTGGCGGTCGACGGCAACCCCGCGCCGCTGCGTTATGCCAACGATTCCTACCAGCCGCGGCAACAGACGCTGGCCGATGGCAGCGTAGCGACGCTGGATGCCGGCACCACCCTGCACGCCCGTTTCGGTTGGCGCCACCGCAACCTGGTACTGGAACGTGGACGCGTGCAGCTGCAGGTTGCGCCGTCGGGCAAGGCGCTGCAGCTGCGCGCCGGCGACAGCACCATCCGCGACATCGGCACCACCTTCCAGGTGGAACGCCTGCACGACGGCTTGGTCGAAGTCGCGCTGCTGGAAGGCGCGGTCGAGGTCAGCAATGGCGGAACCCAGCACACCCTGGCGCCCGGCCAGCAACTGCAGGTGCTGCCGTCGGGCCGCATCCAGCCCGGCCCGGCGCTGTCGTCCAATACCGCCGCTGAAGGCTGGCTGCAGGGACAGCTGGTGTTCGATGCCACGCCGCTGTCGATCGTGGTCGAACGCATGAACCGCTACGGCCGCACGCCGCTGGTAATCGCCGATCCGGAGATCGCCAACCTGGCGGTGAGTGGCACCTTCCGTGCCGGCGACGCGCAGGAACTGCTGTCGGCACTGGAACTGGGTTGGTCGGTGGCTGGCCAGACGCGACCGGATGGCGCGCTGGAACTGCGCCGCACGTACTGAGGAGGCCTGCGGTGATGGCAGTACCGGGCGCGCTGCAGGGGGGGCTGCTCCGCACCCTGTTCTGCCTCGCGCTGAGCATCCCCGCGCTGCCGTCTGCCGGTGCGGCCGAGCAGGCGGGCACCCTGGAGGTCGATGTTGGTTCGGGCCCGCTGGCACCGGCCCTGCAGCAATGGGCGCGACAGAGCGGCATTGCCCTGCTGTTCGATGCGCGTGAGCTGGATGGCCTGCGCACGGCCGGCACCCATGGCCACCGCGATGCGGCCGCGGCCCTGAAGGAACTGGTCGCCGGCATGCCGGTGAACATCCTGCGTACGCCTGCTGGCGGATTCGTCGTCCGCCGCACCCACCCCGCGCCGCCATCGCCGCCGTCGGTCACGGCACGCGCCACGCCCGCAGCACCTCCGCCACATAAGGCCGCCGACGCTCCTCCGCAGGTGGAACTGGCGCCGATCCATGTCACCGGCAGCCGGCTGCCACGCACCTCCGTGCAGACCACGCTGCCGGTCACCATCATCGACCGCGATGACATCCTGCGCAGCGGCTACGGCAGCCTGTTCGACCTGCTGCGGCACTTGCCGGGCATGAACGGCCACCCGGCGATGAGCACCTCGCGCAGCGGCGATTCGCAGTACCTGCCGGTGGGTGCGGCCACCACCACCAGCCTGGACGGCATGGGCCCGCGCGCGACCTTGTTCCTGGTCAATGGCCGGCGCCTGCCACGCTATCCCATGGTGTCGCTGGAACAGGGCGGGCTCACCGATCTTGGGGGCATCCCGCTCAGCTTCGTCGAACGCATCGAACTGGTGCGTGGCGGCGCCTCGGCCATCTATGGTGCCGACGCGATGTCCGGCGTGGTCAACATCATCCTGCGTGACCAGGCCGACGGCCCCGAAGCCATGCTGCAGACCGGCCTGAGCGGGCGCGGTGACGCCGGCCAGTATCGCGTGCAGGCGGCCACCGGTGGCGTGCGCGACGGAGGGGACCGCTGGTTCGCCGGCATCGACCTGCACCGCATCGACCATGTGGCCGGTGATCGCCGCCAATGGCATGCGGAAACCTCGCAGTACCTGATCGGCGCGTTCCGCGATGGACGCTACTGGCCGGCAAAACGCTGCGAAGGGCCCTTGAAACGGCGCGATGGTGCCTGCTGGTTCGACAGCGCACGACCGCGTTCGCTGCAACCGGCCTCGGACACCGCCTCGGCCTACCTGCGCTACCGGCATGAACGCGGTGAAGGTCGCTATGCCTACGCCGAGGCGCGGGCCAGCCACAACCGGCAGCGCTTCGACCTTGGCCCGACCGCCGTTGCCATCGGCCTGTATGGGTTCACCTTCAACAGCGTGCTGCGCGAAGCCGGCAACGTCCGTCCGCATGTACGTGCCACCGACGCCGACGTCACCTTCGGCATCGGCCGTGACCAGGGCCGGCGCAGCTGGGATGCCGGCATCAGTGCACAACGCAGCGATGTCACCCTGTCCACGTCGGGCACCGTGCGCGCCGAACCACTGCTGCGTGCGGCGGAGACGCTGGACTTCCTGCCCGGCTTCACGTCGCTGCCGGCAGGCGCGGCCGAGCAGTTGTTCCCGTCGATCCGCAACCGTGGCCGCACTGAACAATGGCAGGGCTGGTGGGGCATGCAGCGCGAGTTGATGCCGCTGGCCGGCGGCCACGCACAGCTGGCCGCCGGCATCGACCTGCGCCAGGAACGCTGGACCTCGCATCCCGACGCACTGCTGAGCCAGGGTGACCTGGCGCTGGGCCTGCCGCAGGAGCAGCGCCACCTGGCGCGCCGCAGTGGCGGCGCCTACGCCGAACTTGGCCTGCCCCTGGCGCACACGCTGCGCATGGACCTGGCAGCACGCTGGGACCGCGATGGCGACTACCAGGCCTTCTCACCCCGTGTGGGCCTGCGCTGGAGCCCTACGCCGCAGTGGTCATTCCTGCTTGCCAGCGGGCGCGGCTACCGTGCGCCCAGCCTGTTCGAGCAGCGGCGACCACCGGGCTACTTCGGCGCGATCGAACTGCCTGCCTCCAGCGCATTGCCCGACTGCGCGCAGAGCACCGGCAACGGACGCTGCAGCGTCACCGTGGACGTGGTGGAGAACGATGCGTTGAAGGCCGAGCGGTCACTCAGTCATTCCCTGGCCGCGACCTGGACGCCGACCGACACGTTCTCGCTGTCACTCACCCACAACATCGTCGAACTGCGCAACGAGATCCTGGCCCTGCAACCGACCGACGCGGTGTGGAACCGCGGCACCTGGGAGCTGGACGAGGACGGCCACCTGAGCAGCCTGCGCCTGTCCTTCGACAACATCGGCCGCACCACCTCGCGCAACTGGGTACTGCGCGGGGAGTACCACATCGACACCGGCAACACCGGCCAGTGGCTGTTCTCGCTCGATGCGCTGAAGCAGCAGGAACTGCGCCGCGAACGTGGCCATGATGCAACGGTGGACCTGCGCGGCCATGTCACGCCGACGATGGCTGCCGTGCTCAACGTGCAGTGGCAGAACAGCAACTGGGACATCGCCCTGCGCGGCAACCAGGTGGGGCGCACGCGTGCCTGGCTGCCCGGTGCGGACTGCCCGGAGGAGCAGCGCGGGCAGAACCATTGCATGAACCCCCGGCAGCTGCGCTGGAACCTGCATCTCGCGCGACGCCTGGGGCCGCGCGTGGTCGCCGCGCTGGACGTGCACAACGTACTCGACACGCAACCGGTGAACTATCTGGTCGGCAATGGCGGGCAGATGCCGGGGCTGGACGACCCACTCGGCCGCTACTTCCTGCTGACCCTGCAGATCCGCTGAGCGTAGTACCCTACGCGCCCTGTTCCATCGGTCCCCCACCACCCCATGAAGGCCTATCTCTGGTTCTGGGGCGCGTTCCTGCTGTTCTTCGCGTTGCCCTTCCCGTGCATTCTCTACTTCGGCACGTCGTGGCCGGTGCAGCTGGCCGACCGCAGCGCACCCTGGCTGGCACTGCTGTTGCTCGCCCTGTCGCTGGCCCTGTGGCTGGCGTTGCTGCTCGCCTTCCTGCACTACCTGCTGCTGGGCCCACCGCGCGCCCTGCATCGGGTGCGCTCGATCCTGGCCGACGGTGAGCTGCGTGATGCCCTGATCGAACAGGCCGGGCAGACCGGCGCGCATGTGCGTGGCTTCGCACAGTGGAAGCTGCTGCTGCGCTTCCAGAACCTGTCCGGCACACCGATCAGCGAACAGATGCTGGTGCTCGACAGCAAGCCACAACTGCAACGCTTCATTGCCGGCAAGCGCATCGAGGCACGCGTGAGCCGTGCGCCCGGCGAGTTCCCCAACGTGGTGCTGGAGGGCGCCGAGCCCGAACTGGATGTCGGCAGCCTCTGGCGTCGTGGCATCGGCGCGGCCATCGGCATCGTCGCGGTTGCCAGTGCCTACGTGTTCGCCTACCGCCTGCAGAGCGAAGGCCTGGGCTGGACCTTCCTGTCGTTCGGCCATCCGCTGCTAGTGTGTCCGCTGGTGTTGTGCGGCTATGCGCTGGGCCTGCGCCTGCTGGGTCGCCTGCTGCAGGCGGATGCCCGCGGTGACGCGCTGAAGTATCGCGGCATCGGCGTGGAGGCGAAGGTGCTGAAGCTGCGCCAGACCGGCACCTACCTCAACGAACAGCCACAAGTGGAGTTCCAGCTGGAATACACCGACCGCGAAGGCGGCGTACAGCAGGTGAGCGTGCGCCGCTTCATCCCGCTGATCGAGCTGGCCAACCTTCCCCGCGAGCAGGTCACGCTGCTGTACGACCCGGAAGATCGCGGCAACGTGCGCCTGGAGGGTATATGAAGCAGCCACCCTCGACCCGGCTGGTGTTCTCCGTGGTACTGCTGGTGCTGGCCGGCGTTGCCATCGCAGGGGGGGCGCTGCAGACGCTGGGCGAAACGCTGGGCCATTCGGTGCAGGCCGATCGGTTGCCGCCATTCGTTCCGTCGCAGGCGCCGCGCGAACAGCCTGCATCGCTTGCGCCCGGCGTTACCGTGCCTGCCGGACCGCAGCCTGCGCCGATTCCCGCGCGCAGCAATCGCCTGTTCGATGCCGACCATCTGCTGGCGGCTCGCCAGGCGCTCGAAGAACTGCCGGCACTGGCCGGGCATCGATTGACGGTGTTCCACAGCATCCACTTCTACGATGACGGCCGCATCAACCTGGACCTGGTCGATCCGCAGCACCCCTCGCGCGTGGACAGCTACCACTTCGAGCGCGGCCAGTGGCGCAAGGGCGCCCCGGTCGATCCGCAACGCTTCGCCCCCACCATCACCCTGCGCCGCAGCAGCACAGCGCTGGCCAACATCGATTTCGAGGCGGTGCCACGCGTCGCCCAGGCGCTGCAGGCACAGCGCAACGCGTTGATGGGCACACCGGGTGAAGTCGGCCACGTCTATGTGATCGTGCGCAAGGGTGGCACTCTGGTCTGGCTGCCGGACGAAGTCGCCGGTGACCGCCAGTCCGCACGCCTCTCGTTCGACGCACAGGGTGCCCTGCGCAGCACGAGCCACCGATAGTCAACACAAAAAGGGGACGGAGGGGATTAAGTCGTTTGTGCCTTGGTGCCGTCTGCGACTTAATCCCCTCCGTCCCCTTTTGCTATTTCACCGAGCGGGCGATGGCGTACTGCGCGCCGTAGTAGGTGGACAACACCAGCAGGCTGGCCAGCGGCAGGCCGCCAGCGAAGCGGTCCCAGGCCAGCAGTGAATCGCTGGCGACGAACAGCAGCGCACCGGCGGCAGCCCAGCGCGCGCTGCTGGCTTCCACGGCTGCGGGCTGAGGCCGGCGGTACTGGCGTGCCAGTGCCAGTACCGCCATCGAGGCCAGCACCACCACGTACGCCAGCACAGGAATACGCATCGTTGCGGGCAGGTGCGGCCACAGGCCAAGTACATTGAGTACTGCGAATGCGCCGAGCAGGACGCTGGCGGCGAGCAGGCCGCGCCCGGCACGCAGGCCATCGCGGAAGGCGACGATGTAGCAGAGGTGCGCCAGCAGGAACGCCACCAGCCCCGGTACGAACGCATCCATCGGCAGCATCAGCGCGATGTCACCCACGCACGACAGCAGCATGCCGGCCAGCACCGCGCGACGGTAGAACGGCTGCGCGGGATCACGCACCCGCCAGGCGATGGCGGCGATCAGCAGCGTGGTGGCCGGTTTGGCCAGCCAATGCAGCCAGCGCCCGTCGCCGTGCAGGAACGCGCCGATGATGGCCAGGATCGCCATCAGCAGGATCAGGCCATCGCGGACGCGCGTCTTCATCGTGCCTTCCACAGATCCGCAAGGCGATCAGGTTTGCCGGCGATGCGCTCCAGCACCGGATACTGCAGGCCACCGTGATAGTCGACGTTCATCGTTTCGATGCGGTCGAACTGCTTCACCAGCAGCACGATCGGCGCCTTGTCCTTCGCCGCCGTGGCTACTGCATCCTTCAAGCGCTGGCTGCTGTACTCGCGGCCGCTGACCGCGATCACCTTCATGCCCGGCGCCAGGCCGGCATTGAACGCCGGGCTGTCCCAGATCACGTCGCCAACCACGCCGCTGTCGAGCACGGTCGCGCCCAGCGAGTACGCCAGCAGCGCCGCCTTCGCGCGCTTTTCCTGCGCCTTGTAGGCGTCGTTCGGAGTATCGCGGTAGGCCAGCTTCCAGCCCGCCAGTTCCAGGCCTCCGGTCAACGAACCATGGCCGTCCAGGCGACCGCGCAGGAACGTCGCCCAGTCGTACGGCGCGATGCCGTTCAAGGTCGCGACCACGTCGTCGAAGGTGTAGGGATTGACGTCCCAGTCGCCGTTGCCGACCCCGAAGAAGGCGCGCGCGAAATCATCCAGGCTGCGCCGGTTGCTGCTCAGTTCGCGCAGCTTGCCCTCCACTTCCAGCCACAGCATCTGGCCGCCGGAGTAGTAGTCCTCGCTCATCTGGTAGTTGCGATAAGGCAGCGTGCGGCGCTGCGCGATGGTCGGGTCGTTGGTGGTGTCCTGCAGCGGCCGCCAGGCCAGGCCGGGGCGACCACGATCATAGGTCGCGGCCACGTTGGCCAGCATGTCGCGCGCCTGCGCGGTCGACCACAGGCCCGAACGCGCCGCCAGCACCTGTCCCCAGAACTGGGTCTGGCCTTCGTATACCCATAGCAGGCTGTCGCCCATCGGCGTGTTGAAGTTGGCGGTGGCGAGATCCGCGCCGCGACGGTACTTGCCGTTCCAGGAATGGGTGTACTCATGCGGCAGCAGATCGCGCATCCACGCATTGCTGTCCCACTCGGTGAAGTACCCCGGGTCGGCGCTGTTCTCGCTGGAACGATGATGCTCCAGGCCGATGCCGCCGAGGCGGTCGGTCAACGCCAGCAGGAATTCATAGTGGTTGTAGTGACGCGCACCGTAGAGCTTGTCGGCCTGCTGCACCAGCGCGCGGTGCATGGTGATCTGCGCCTCGCTCGGCTTCAGCGACTTGGCCTCGTCGGCGAACACATTGAGGTGTACCGGCACCTTCGCGCCCGGATCGAGATCGATGCGCTGGTAATGCTCGCCGGCAAACAACGGCGAATCGACCAGGTGGTCATACGAGATCGGCTTGAACACCACGGTATCGCCATCGCGGCGCGCGGTTTCAAGCGCAGTGGCGAACGACCAGCCCTTGGGCAGGGTCACGCTGGCCTGCGCCTGCAGGTTGCGTGCATCCACCCCGGCCGGGTACAGCGAGTTGGCGTTCCACTGCAGGTTGAGCATCTCCGGGGTCATCACCACCCGGCCCTGGCTGCCGCCCTGCGAGGACAGGAAGTCGAAGTGGGCGACGATCTCGCTCACGCCCTCGGGCACGTTCACCTTGAACGCATAGACGTTGTACTGGTCGCGCTGCCAGGCCAGCGGCTTGCCGTTGGCGGTCACGCGCAGGCCAGCCAATTTATCGATCGGACCGGTGGGCGAATGGTTGCCGGGAATCCACTGCGGGTACAGCAGGGTCAACGGGCCGGGTTTGGCCGGTACGGTGGCCGTCACCTTGAAGATGCGCCGGGCCAGATCGCGCGCGTCCACATCGATGCGCAGCAGGCCGGGAGCCGCCGCGTTCGCCGGTGGCGAGGTCTGCGCCAGTGCAGGCGTGGCCGCCAGCGCAAACAGCAATGACATCGCCAGGGCTCGGGTCTTCATCGGGCAGGTTCCAACAACGATAGAGGTACCGATGCTAGGCCTGTCGCGCGTGTGGCCCCATGGCCGAAGGTCATGGCCGAGAGAACTGTCTACGCACATCCATCAGGGAGCCTGCTTGCCAGACCGATCATCGGCCTGGCAAGCCACCCGGAAGGAAAGTCTAGTTTGATGCGCCTTCTTTGTAAGCCGCCTCAATGGCCCCCTTCAATCTCGTCGGATCTTCGATCCTCACACCGGTCAAGCATTTGGAGCCGGTCGCATCGAAAAACACCGTCGATGCGGAGCCGCCCTGGAAGTGTGCATAACCAAACACCGGCGCGGGAGAATCGGCCAACGGCGCCCATACGATCTTTCCGAGGAGCAGTCTGGCCTTGGCAACATCCCGCTCGATGCATCCGCCCGACGCCTTCACGACGATCGTTACCTGGCCGGATCGCTGTTCAAGTTGGGTCACAAGCTCGATACCACCGAAACTGCGGGCGGTGCCGGAAGCCGAAGCGGAGTCCGCGCGGAAGCCATTCTTAATACCCACTGCATCGGCGGCGGCCTGCGGCCCAGCATTTCGCGCCACCTCCAGCCTCTCGATGTAGTCCAGTGCTGCCAGTTGGGACTCTCTTGAGACGGCACTCCACATTTGAGAAGGAGGTGTCGCCGCAATCGCTGCGAGGGGAATGACCGCGGACAAGATGAGTAGTGCTTTCAGGGGCACTCTCACGAAATCACCAAGGATAGTTGGCATCGTAGTAGTCCTCATGCTGCTTGGTATAGGTTTTCCCCGATGCGACATGGTTGTTGTCACAGAATGCCTTGCCAATATCCACAAGCGAAGCACCACTTGACCACATGCCCCATAGCGTAGCGGAATTCTCGGAAATCAGCGGAATCTCAACGGTTCCTTCTGAAAATCCTCGAATCTGATCACTCACGACCGCGTTATTGACAACGGCCTTGGCCTCCCACACACAATTCCTTTCAACGTACTGGGCCTTGGTGATCGGAGCATCAATATTGGGAACACCGGCCACATGATGACCAATCTCATGACTGAGATAGCCTACCGTCTTGTAGAGCCCGGGCAGATCAAAGCTATCACAGGAGTACGGCGGGACCAGTATTTTCGCAGTAAGCGGGTCATAGCTGGGGGGGAGGCCATACGCCCTGACGCCCGCATGAGCCTGGATCTGCGAGGTAAGTGTTGTGGATGCAGCTGAGATGAAGTCTACGCACTGGCCCAAGCCAGTTACAGGATAGGTTTGCGCCTTCGCGTAGGCGGGATAGAGAAGTGAGAAGATCAAAATCAGGTATTTCCATACCATTTTCTAGCCCCGTTCCTCGGATCACAGCGATCCGACTCAAATCCTGGCGCTAATGATCCTTTCGCTCTATAGGAAAACTCCTAGAGACTCCGTTATCCACTCCCGATCACACCTGAAACGAGAAAGCCTTGGAACTTTCCGGCGCAAGAGGGCAACGGCTACGGACTTGAGACCAGGCGCCACATGCTTGCAGAACGACCGCTCTCGGGTGAGACAACCGATGCGGCCACGCATCACAGTGGGGTACATTCACATCACCATGCTCGTCCTGTTCAGCCAACAGTGAGCGGCGCAAGGATACGTGTCTTCATCAGGAAGGCTCCAGCGACGGCACCGCTGCCAGGCTTGGAGCGCGTGCGCCCCCGCGGCCGAAGGTCATGAGTGGAGAGCCGATCCACGCATGGCGTGGATCTACTTGGTGAGATGCGCTCGCGCTGCAGGAATACACCAGACCGGGGGCAGTAAATCCACGCCATGCGTGGATGAGGCCTTCCCCGGTCAGTCGACCAGGCGCAGGCGCAGTTCCTTCGGCAGCGCGAACACCATCGATTCCGGTTCGCCGTCCAGCTCGCCCACGCCGGTGGCGCCCAGCTCGGCCAGGCGTGCCAGCACGCCATCGACCAGCACCTGCGGTGCCGAGGCGCCGGCGGTGACGCCGATGTGCTGCTTGCCCACCACCCATGCCGGGTCGATCTCGTGCGCGCCGTCGATCAGGTACGACTCAACGCCCTCACGACGGGCCAGCTCGCTCAAGCGGTTGGAGTTGGAGCTGTTCGGCGAGCCGACCACCAGCACCAGGTCGCAGCGCTTGGCCAGGTCGCGCACGGCGTCCTGGCGGTTCTGCGTGGCGTAGCAGATGTCGTCGTTCTTCGGGCCCTGCATCGCCGGGAAACGCTCGCGCAGTGCATCGATGATGCCGCGCGTGTCGTCCACCGACAGCGTGGTCTGGGTGGTGTAGGCGAAGTTTTCCGGCTGGTTGATCACCAGCGTGGCGACCTGCTCCACATCTTCGACCAGGTAGATCTGGCCGGTACCGGCTTCGCGGTTCCACTGGCCCATGGTGCCTTCCACTTCCGGGTGACCGGCATGGCCGATCAGCACCACGTCACGGCCGGCACGGCAGTGGCGGGCGACTTCGAAGTGGACCTTGGTCACCAGCGGACAGGTGGCGTCGAACACCTTCAGGCCACGGCGCTCGGCTTCCTGGCGCACCGCCTGGGACACGCCATGCGCGCTGAAGATCACCGTGTTGTTGTCCGGTACCTCGTCGAGTTCCTCGACGAAGATCGCGCCGCGCTGCTTCAGGTCGTCGACCACGAAGCGGTTGTGCACCACTTCATGGCGGACGTAGATGGGCGCGCCCAGCGTTTCGATCGCGCGCTTGACGATCTCGATCGCACGATCGACACCGGCACAGAAACCACGCGGGTTGGCGAGCAGCACATCCATCAGTTCAATCTCCCGGCAGCGGCCGGCTTACGGTTTCGGGTTGGCATTATCCGCCTTTTTGGCGGAATTGCCGTCGAACAGGCCAAACAGGGCGATGCCGATGGCACCCACCACGATGGCCGAGTCGGCGATGTTGAACGAGGGCCAGGTGTAGCTGCCCACGTACCACTGGATGAAATCGACCACGTGGCCGTGCACCTGGCGGTCGATCACGTTGCCGATGGCACCGCCGATGATCAGCGCATACGGCACCGCGGCCTTCCAGTTGCCGCGGGCGGTGCCGCGCAGCCACCAGGCCATCAGGCCGCTGATGGCGATCGCCAGTGCGGTGAAGAAGTACTTCTGCCAGCCACCGGCGTCGCTCAGGAAACTGAACGCCGCACCGGTGTTGTAGGTGCGGTACCAGTTCCAGAAGCCGTCGATGACCACTACCGGCTGGAACTCCGGCAGGCTCGACAGCACCCAGGCCTTGGACCACTGGTCCAGGCCGATGATGGCGGCCGACAGCAGCAGCCAGACCAGGGCGTTCGGATGCGGACGTGCGGCGCTCATCAGAACCAGCTCCGCAGTTCGCCGGCGCCGGTGACGTTGCTCACGCAGCGGCCGCACAGTTCCGGATGGTCGGCGTTGCTGCCGACATCGGCGCGGTGGTGCCAGCAGCGCACGCACTTGGCCTTGGTGGTCGGCTGGGCGCTGACGAACACCTCGTCGGTGGTCGCCGGGCGCACCTGCACGTCGCCGCTGATGAACAGGAAACGCAGTTCATCGGCCAGCGGCTGCCAGCGCGCGGCCTGCTCTTCGCTGGCGGCGATGGTGATTTCCGCTTCCAGCGCGGCACCGATGGCGCCGTTGGCACGCATCGGCTCGAGCACCTTGGCGACCTGCTCGCGAACGGCCAGCAGCTGGTCGAAGTCAGCGGCGTTGAGCTGGGCATCGGCCGGCAGCGGCGCAAGGCCGTCATACCAGGTGGTGAACAGCACGTGGCCGGCATGCTCGCCCGGCAGGTAGCCCCACAGCTCGTCGGCGGTGAAGGTCAGGATCGGCGCGACCCAGCGGGTGAACGCTTCGGCGATGTGGTACATCGCGCTCTGTGCCGAACGGCGACCATGCGAATCGGTCGGCATCGTGTACAGGCGATCCTTGGTCACGTCCAGGTACAGCGAGCCCAGGTCCACGCTGCAGAAGTTCAGCAGCAGCTGCACGATCTCGGCCATGTTGTAGCCGTCGTAGGCCGCCTTGATCTTCTCCTGCAGCTCCCACGCGCGATGCACGATCCAGCGGTCCAGCGCGACCATCTGCTCGAGCGGCTGCAGGTGCTGGGCCGGATCGAAACCGTCCAGGTTGCCGAGCAGGAAGCGTGCGGTGTTGCGCAGGCGACGGTAGGCGTCGGCATTGCGCTTGAGGATCTCCTGCGACAGCGACATCTCGTTGCTGTAGTCGGCCGAGGCGATCCACAGGCGCAGGATGTCCGCGCCCAGCTTGTTCATGATGTCCTGCGGCTCGATGCCGTTGCCCAGCGACTTGGACATCTTGCGGCCGTGCTCGTCCACGGTGAAGCCGTGGGTCAGGCACTGCTTGTATGGCGCGCGCTTGTCGATCGCCACGCCGGTCAGCAGCGAGGACTGGAACCAGCCGCGGTGCTGGTCCGAACCTTCCAGGTACAGGTCGGCCGGCTTGCCGAAGCCACGCGCGGCGAGCACGCCTTCATGGGTCACGCCCGAATCGAACCAGACGTCGAGGATGTCGGTGACCTTCTCGTAGTCGGCCGCTTCGGCGCCCAGCAGTTCGGCGGCATCCAGCGAGTACCACACGTCGATGCCCTCGGCTTCGACGCGGTCGGCCACCTGCTGCATCAGCTCCACCGAGCGCGGATGGATCTCGCCGGTCTGGCGGTGGGTGAACAGTGCGATCGGCACGCCCCAGGTGCGCTGGCGCGAGATGGTCCAGTCCGGGCGACCGTCGACCATGCTCTGGATGCGCGCCTTGCCCCAGGTCGGGAACCAGCCGACGGTGTCGATGGCGGCCAGCGCATCGTTGCGCAGGTTGGCCTTGTCCATCGAGATGAACCACTGCGGGGTGGCGCGGAACACCACCGGCGTCTTGTGGCGCCAGCAGTGCGGGTAGCTGTGGCGGATCGGGTGGAAGGCCAGCAGCGAACCGTTGTCGCGCAGCACGCCGACGATGGCGTCCTGCGCCTTCCACAGGTGCTGGCCGGCCAGCACCACGTCACCGGCCGGCGGGGTCGATTCCAGGTACACGCCACGGCCGTCGATCGGAGTCACCTGACCGGCGTTGTACCTGTCCAGCAGGCCGTACTTCTGGCTGACCACGAAGTCTTCCTGGCCGTGGCCGGGGGCGGTGTGCACCGCACCGGTACCGTCCTCGTCGGACACATGGTCGCCGTTGAGCACCAGGATCTCGCGCTCCGGGTAGAACGGATGCGCCAGCAGCTGGTTTTCCAGCGCCGCGCCAGTGGTTTCACCGTGCAGCACCACCTCGTCCACGCCATAGCGCTGCAGCGCGCGCTCGGCCAGGGCCGCGGCCAGCACCAGCCAACGGCGCTTGCCGTTGTGGGCCGGGCCTTCGGCCAGCACGTAGTTGATCTCCGCACCCAGCGACACCGCCAGCGAGGCCGGCAGCGTCCACGGGGTGGTGGTCCAGATCGGCACGGCCACTTCAACGTCGGCCGGCACGCTCACGCCGAACGCCTGGCCGATGGCCTGCGCATCGCGCGCAGCGTAGGCCACATCGATCGCCGGCGATTCCTTTTCCTGGTACTCGATCTCGGCCTCGGCCAGCGCCGAGCCACAGTCGAAGCACCAGTACACCGGCTTGGCGCCACGCACCAGATGGCCGTTGGCCACGACCTTGGCCAGCGCGCGGATCTCGTTGGCTTCGAAGTCGAAGCTCAGGGTCTTGTACGGGTTGTCCCAGTCACCGGTCACGCCCAGGCGCTTGAAGTCCACGCGCTGGATGTTGATCTGCTCTTCGGCGAACTCGCGGCACTTCTGGCGGAACTCGACGGCGTCGAGCTTCACGCCCACCTTGCCCCACTTCTTTTCCACCGCGATCTCGATCGGCAGGCCATGGCAATCCCAGCCCGGCACGTAGGGCGCATCGAAGCCGGCCAGGTAGCGCGACTTGACGATGATGTCCTTCAGGATCTTGTTGACCGCATGGCCCAGGTGGATGCGGCCGTTGGCGTACGGCGGGCCGTCATGCAGCACGAACAGCGGGCGGCCGGCGGCGTTGTCGCGCAGCTGCTGGTAGAGCCCCTGCTCTTCCCACCGCGCCAGAATGCCCGGCTCGCGCTTGGGCAGATCGCCGCGCATCGGGAATTCGGTGGCTGGCAGGTTCAGGGTGGTCTTGTAGTCCTGGCTCACGCAGTGGCTCGCAATCTATGTTCGGAAAGGATGGCGCGCGCCTGTTCGGCGTCGCGGTGCATCTGGTCGGTCAGCGCCGCCAGATCATTGAATTTCTCTTCGTCGCGCAGCTTGGCGACGAACTCCACGTCGATGTGGCGCCCGTACAGGTCGCCCTGGAAATCGAACAGGTGGGCTTCCAGCAGCGGCTCCACGCCCTCCACGGTCGGCCGGGTGCCGAAACTGGACACCGAAGGCCACGGCTGGTCGAACACGCCGTGCACCCAGGTTGCATAGATGCCCGACAGCGCCGGGGTCTTCGGGAAGCGCAGGTTGGCGGTGGGGAAGCCCAGCGTACGGCCGAGCTGGCGCCCGCGCACCACCCGCCCGCTGATCGCGTAGGGACGGCCGAGCAGGTCGCCGGCACGGGTGAAATCACCGTCCTGCAACAGCTGGCGGATACGGGTGCTGGAAATGCGCTCGCCATGCAGGTCGACCGCTTCGATCTCGCCCGCGGTGAAGCCGAGTTCGGCGCCCATCTTCTGCAGCAGGGCCAGATCGCCGCGGCGGCGGTTGCCGAAGCAGAACTCCGGCCCGATCCACACTTCGCGGGCGCCCAGCCGGTGCACCAGCAACTGGCGCACGAAGGTCTCGGCCGGCATCGCCGCCATCGCCGCGTCGAAACGCAGCAGGCCGATCGCATCGACGCCCAGCTCGCGCAGGATCTCGACCTTGCTGCGCGCCAGGGTCAGCCGCGGCGGCGGCGTGCCCTGGGCAAAGAATTCACGCGGCAGCGGCTCGAATGCCACGGCCACTGCGGCCACGCCCAAGGCGCGCGCGCGGGCAACCGCGTGGCGGACCAGCGCACGATGGCCCAGGTGGAGGCCGTCGAATGCACCGATACAGACCACGCTTCCGTTGGGGAACAGCTCCCCGCCCTCGACGCTTCTGAACAGCCTGCTCATCAACTCTCGTTCCGGCCCGACCGGGGCCGCCGCTTCAATGGTGTAACCCTGAAGTATAGCCGCCACGGGCCGCGATCAATGCCCGCGCAGGTCGCGCGGGCGGAAGCCCATCGCCAGCATGGCCACCGCATAGGTCGCGCCACCGCCGCCGACCAGCAGCGCCAGGGCACCGATCCGCTCCCACACGCTCATCGCCGAGAAGCCCGGCAGCCAGTGCAGCAGGGCCAGCAGCACGCCAACCATGGCCGCGCAGGCCAGCAGCAGGCGCACCAGATAGCCGCCCCAGCCCGGCCGGCGCTGGTAGACATCGGTCTTGCCCAGCCAGTACCAGAGCAGGCCCAGGTTCAGGTAACTGGACAGCGCACTGGCGATGCCCAGTGCCAGGTGCAGGCCCGGCTGCTTGCCGATGGCCGCCATCACGCCCTGAGCCTTCAGCTCCTCCGGCACCATCACCTGGTACAGCACCGCCAGCAGGATGAAGTTGAACACCATGTTCGCCACCAGCGCGGCCACACCGGCGCGCACCGGGGTCTTGGTGTCCTGGCGGGCGTAGAACGCCGGCAGTACCACCTTCAGCAGGGCGAACGCCGGCAGGCCGAAGCTCAGGCCGTACACCGACAGCGCGGTCATGCGGGTATCGAAAGCACTGAACTGGCCATGCTGGAAGATGGTCGCGATCAGCGGTTCGGCCAGCAGCAGCAGGCCCAGCATGGCCGGCACCGAGATCAGCAGGGTCATGCGCAGGCCCCAGTCCAGCGAACGCGAGAAGCCCTCGCGGTCGGTGCTGACGTGATGACGCGCCAGCGCCGGCAGGATCACCGTGCCCAGCGCCACGCCGAACACGCCCAGCGGCAGCTCCAGGAAGCGATCGGCCAGCGACAGCCACGACTGCGAGCCGTCGGTCAGCTTGGCCGCGATCACCGTATCCAGCAGCAGGTTGATCTGCGCCACCGACGAACCGAACAGGGTCGGCACCATCAGCGTCATCACCTTGCGCACGCCCGGATGGCTCCAGCCCCAGCGCGGCAGGGTCAGCAGGTTGATGCCCTTCAGCGACGGCAGCTGGAACAGCAGCTGCAGGAGGCCGGCGGCGAGTACCGCCCAGCCCAGCGCCAGGATCTGCTTTTCCGGGGTGCCGCCCAGCCGCGGCGCCAGCCACAGCGCACCAGCGATCATGCACAGGTTGAGGATGACCGGGGTCAGCGCCGGCATCGCGAAGCGCTGGAAGCTGTTCAGCGCGCCGCCGGCCAGTGCGGTCAGCGAGACGAACAGCAGGAACGGGAAGGTCAGGCGGAACAGGTCGACCAGCAGGCCCTGCTTGACCGGATCGGTATCAACACCGCTTGAGAAGACCGAGGCCAGCTGCGGCGCGAAGATCAGCGCCAGCGCGGTGACCAGCATCAGCACCCCACCCAGGGTGCCGGCGGTGCGGGCCATCAGTTCGCGCAGTTCGGCGTGGCTGCGGGTTTCCTTCACTTCCGTGAACACCGGCACGAAAGCGGTGGCAAAAGACCCTTCGGCGAACAACCGGCGCAGGAAATTGGGTACCCTGAAGGCGACCCAGAAAGCATCAGTGATGGCGTTGGTGCCGAACGTGGTGGTCACCACGAAGTCCCGGACAAGTCCGAGAACGCGCGAGACCATGGTCATGCTGCTGAACGACAGCAGGCCCCGCAACAACTTGGGTGAACTCACTCAGCGTCCCTCTTGACAATCGACTTGACGTGCATTTCTTACGCCATCATACTAGCTAGCTTGCTGTTCCCATAACACCGATTTTTTCAGGAAACCACCACCGTGGCCAATATCAAGTCCGCCAAGAAGCGCGCCAAGCAGACCGTCGTGCGCAACGCGCGCAACGTGGCTCAGCGCTCGATGCTGCGCACCGCTGTCAAGAAAGTGATCAAGGCGCTGGACGCCAACGATGCCGCCGGCGCCGAAGCCGCCTTCGCCGTTGCCCAGCCGATCCTGGATCGCTTCAGCGCGCGTGGCCTGATCCACAAGAACAAGGCTGCTCGCCACAAGAGCCGCCTGAACGACCGCATCAAGGCCCTCAAGGCCGCCTGATCCGGCGTTGCCGCCCTGCCCTTCGGGGTTGGGCTGCAGACAAAAGCCCGGCCCCGGCCGGGTTTTTTGTTGCCTGCGATCCTGGCGATCCACAGGGACCGCGCGATGCGGTAGTGCCGGCCGCTGGCCGGCAACTCCAGCGAACTGCCGGCCAGCGGCCGGCACTACCGGGCAATGAAAAACCCGGCCAAGGCCGGGTTTTTCGCCTGGAACCACAACGACTTTACTGCGCGTTGCGGGCTTCCAGCTCATCTTCCTTCTGGCGATCGAAGAAGGCCATGATCCGGCTCATGATCGGGAAGGTACCTTCGCGACCCAGCGCGGAGACCAGGAACCACGGCTCCTTCCAGCCCAGCTCGGCGACGATCTGCTCGGCTGCGGCCTGCGCCTCGTCCTCGAACATCAGGTCGGCCTTGTTCAGCACCAGCCAGCGCGGCTTGTTCAGCAGCTCCGGATCGTGCTTTTCCAGCTCGCGCTCGATCGCACGCACCTGCTCGACCGGCGAAATGCCTTCCACGCCACCTTCCATCGGCGAGATGTCCACCAGGTGCAGCAGCAGGCGGGTGCGCTGCAGGTGGCGCAGGAACTGCGCACCAAGGCCGGCGCCGTCCGCCGCGCCTTCGATCAGGCCCGGAATGTCGGCGATCACGAAGCTGCGGTAGTTCTCCACCTTCACCACACCCAGGTTCGGGTACAGCGTGGTGAACGGGTAATCGGCCACCTTCGGCGTTGCCGCCGAAACGGCACGGATCAGGGTGCTCTTGCCGGCATTGGGGAAGCCCAGCAGGCCGACATCGGCCAGCAGCTTCAGCTCCAGCTTCAGCGTGCGCTCTTCGCCCGGCTCGCCCGGCAGCGCCTGGCGCGGCGAGCGGTTGGTCGAGCTCTTGAAGTGCATGTTGCCCAGGCCGCCACGGCCCCCCTTGGCCACCAGCAGACGGTCGTTGTGCTGGGTCAGGTCGCCGATGACTTCATCGGTGGCGACGTTGATGACCACGGTGCCGACCGGCACGGTGATGGTCAGGTCTTCACCGCCCTTGCCATAGGCCTGGCGGCCCATGCCGTTCTCGCCGCGCTGCGCCTTGAAGATGCGGTCATGGCGGAAGTCGACCAGGGTGTTCAGGTTTTCGTCGGCGCGGATGTACACGCTGCCGCCCGCACCGCCGTCGCCGCCGTCCGGGCCGCCGAGCGGAATGAACTTCTCGCGACGGAAGCCAATGCAGCCGTTGCCGCCGTTGCCGGCGAACACTTCGATTTCTGCTTCGTCTACCAGTTTCATTGTTTCGATGCCTGCGATGGGCGTGGCCTGCCGGCCGCCGCCTTGAATGTTATGCCTGCCGATGGCCGGCAGCCCGGCCTGGCCGGTCTTGCGTCCACTCTAACGAAAAGCCCCGCCGAAGCGGGGCTCTTCATGCAGCACTCCCATGCCGGGGCACGGGTGCCGGCGATGCCTGGATCAGGCGTCGGCCGAGACGATGCTGACGGTGCGACGCTTCTTGGCGCCCTTGACCGAGAACTCCACCTTGCCGTCCACGAGGGCGAACAGGGTGTGGTCACGGCCCAGGCCAACGCCCGAACCCGGGTGGAACTGGGTGCCGCGCTGACGCACGATGATGTTGCCGGCTTCGATGGCCTGGCCGCCGAAGATCTTGACGCCCAGGTACTTCGGGTTGGAGTCGCGACCGTTGCGCGAGGAGCCTACGCCCTTTTTATGTGCCATGACTGCTTCTCCTGATGCTTAGCCGGCGATGCCGGTGATCTCGATTTCGGTGTAGTACTGACGGTGACCCTGACGCTTCATGTGGTGCTTGCGGCGACGGAACTTGATGATCCGGACCTTGTCAGCACGACCCTGGGACAGGACCTTGGCGGTGACGGCAGCGCCCTTCAGCGCATCGCCCAGCTTCACGCCGTCGCTGTCACCCAGCATCAGGATGTTGTCAAACTTGATCTCGCTGCCGACTTCGACTTCGAGCTTTTCAATGCGGAGCTTTTCGCCCTGCGCCACGCGGTATTGCTTACCGCCGGTGACCAGTACTGCGTACATGACCAGGCCTTCCTCTGTAGTTATTGTGGTCTGAGCTGCCGCCATCGAGGGCGGACAGGAGCGGGATTGTACGCAGATCAACCGGCGCGGGTCAAGTCAACCCCTGAACGCTGCGGGAGACGGCACCGGAACGGGATCAGATCCCTTTCCACCCCGTGAAAAGGGATCTGACCCCTGCCTGACGGCCCGTCTCACAAGGTGAGACACCGGGCTGGCATTGTCGCCCATTGCCCCCATCTGGTCACCTCGGTAGGCTGACCGATTGCCGTTCCCTGCTGGCCCGGCACCCAGCCAACGCCCCCACAACCGGATCCCCCATGGCGATGGATTTCATCCGCATCCGCGGCGCGCGGACGCACAACCTGAAGAACCTCGACCTCGACCTGCCCCGCGACAAGCTGATCGTGATCACCGGCCTGTCCGGCTCGGGCAAGTCCTCGCTGGCGTTCGACACCATCTATGCAGAAGGCCAGCGCCGCTATGTCGAGTCGCTGTCGGCCTATGCGCGCCAGTTCCTGAGCGTGATGGAAAAGCCGGACCTGGACCACATCGAGGGCCTGTCCCCGGCGATCTCGATCGAGCAGAAGTCGACCTCGCACAACCCGCGTTCGACCGTCGGCACGATCACCGAGATCTACGACTACCTGCGCCTGCTGTACGCCCGCGTCGGCACCCCGCGCTGCCCGGACCACGGCTATCCGCTGGAAGCGCAGACGGTCAGCCAGATGGTCGACCAGGTGCTGACCCTGGACCCGGAACAGCGCTACATGCTGCTGGCCCCGGTCATCCGCGACCGCAAGGGCGAGCATGCCCAGGTGTTCGACCAGCTGCGCGCGCAGGGTTTCGTGCGCGTGCGCGTGGATGGCGAGCTGCATGAAATCGATGCGGTGCCGCCGCTGGCACTGCGCCAGAAGCACACCATCGAAGCGGTGATCGACCGATTCCGCCCGCGCGAAGACATCAAGCAGCGCCTGGCCGAGAGTTTCGAGACCGCGCTGAAACTCGGCGACGGCATGGCCTCGGTGCAGAGCCTGGACAAGGCCGAGACCGCGCCGACCCTGTTCTCCTCCAAGTACTCCTGCCCGGTCTGCGATTACTCGCTGCCGGAGCTGGAACCGCGCCTGTTCTCGTTCAACGCGCCGATGGGCGCCTGCCCCGGCTGCGATGGCCTGGGCATGGCCGAATTCTTCGATCCGTCGCGCGTGGTGGTGCACCCCGAGCTGTCGCTGGCCGCCGGTGCGGTGCGCGGCTGGGATCGCCGCAATGCCTACTACTTCCAGCTGATCGCATCGCTGGCCAAGCACTACAAGTTCGATGTCGACGCGACGTGGAACTCGCTGCCGCAGAACGTGCAGCAGGCCGTGCTGTACGGCAGTGGCGATGAAGCGATCACCTTCACCTACTTCACCGAAGCCGGTGGCCGCACCCAGCGCAAGCACCGCTTCGAAGGCATCATTCCCAACCTCGAGCGCCGCTACAAGGAAACCGAATCGCCGGCGGTGCGCGAAGAGCTGTCCAAGTACATCAGCGAACAGCCGTGCCCGGAATGCCATGGCGCGCGCCTGAACAAGGCGGCACGCAACGTGTTCGTGGCTGACCGCCCGCTGCCGGACCTGGTGGTGCTGCCGATCGACGAAGCGCTGAAGTTCTTCAGCGAACTGAGCCTGCCGGGCTGGCGTGGCGAGATCGCCTCGAAGATCGTCAAGGAGATCGGCGAACGCCTCGGCTTCCTGGTCGATGTGGGCCTGGATTACCTGACCCTGGAGCGCAAGGCAGACACCCTGTCCGGTGGCGAGGCACAGCGCATCCGCCTGGCCAGCCAGATCGGCGCCGGCCTGGTCGGCGTGATGTACGTGCTCGACGAGCCGTCGATCGGCCTGCACCAGCGCGACAACGAGCGCCTGCTCGGCACCCTCACCCGCCTGCGCGACCTCGGCAACACGGTGATCGTGGTCGAGCATGACGAGGACGCGATCCGCCTGGCCGACTACGTGCTGGACATCGGCCCGGGCGCGGGCGTGCATGGCGGCGAGATCGTCGGCCAGGGCACCCTGCAGGACATCCTGGAGGCACCGCGTTCGCTGACCGGCCAGTACCTGTCGGGCAAGCGTGCGATCGAGATCCCCGCGCGCCGGCACAAGCCGAACCCGAAGATGACCCTGCACCTGCGCGGGGCCAGCGGCAACAACCTCAAGGGCGTGGACCTGGCGATTCCGTCGGGCCTGCTGACCTGCGTGACCGGCGTGTCCGGCTCCGGCAAGTCGACCCTGATCAACGACACCCTGTTCTCGCTGGCCGCCAACGAGATCAACGGTTCCTCGCACCCGATCGCCCCGTACAAGGAGATCGATGGCCTGGACCTGTTCGACAAGGTGGTGGACATCGACCAGTCGCCGATCGGCCGCACCCCGCGGTCGAACCCGGCCACCTACACCGGCCTGTTCACTCCCCTGCGCGAACTGTTCGCGCAGGTGCCCGAAGCGCGTGCACGCGGCTACTCGCCGGGCCGTTTCAGCTTCAACGTGCGCGGTGGCCGCTGCGAAGCCTGCCAGGGCGACGGCCTGATCAAGGTCGAGATGCACTTCCTGCCGGACGTGTACGTGCCGTGCGATGTCTGCCATGGCAAGCGCTACAACCGCGAAACGCTGGAGATCCTGTACAAGGGCTTCAACATCAACGACGTGCTGGAAATGACCGTCGAGGATGCACTGAAGCTGTTCGAGCCGGTGCCGTCGATCGCACGCAAGCTGGAAACGCTGGTCGACGTCGGCCTGAGCTACATCAAGCTGGGCCAGAGCGCGACCACGCTGTCCGGTGGTGAAGCACAGCGCGTGAAGCTGTCCAAGGAACTGTCGCGCCGCGATACCGGCCGTACCCTGTACATCCTCGACGAGCCGACCACCGGCCTGCACTTCCACGACATCGAAGCGCTGCTGGGCGTGCTGCACAAGCTGCGCGACGAAGGCAACACGGTGGTGGTGATCGAGCACAACCTGGACGTGATCAAGACCGCCGACTGGATCGTCGACCTGGGTCCGGAAGGCGGCCACCGCGGTGGCACCATCCTGGTCACCGGCACGCCGGAAGACGTGGCGGCCTGCCCGCAGTCGTACACCGGCCAGTTCCTGGCCCGCATGCTGCCGTCCACCAGCGCCCGCCCCGAGCAGCCGGCCGCCGTGGCCAACAAGCCCGATGCGCGCCCGCCGCGCAAGGTGAAGCCTGAAAAGCCGGCCAAGGTGGCGAAGAAGGCCGTGGCCGCCAAGAGCACCGGCAAGGCCAGCAAGAGCACGTCGAAGAAGAAGGACGCCTGATGAGCAGCGAACACAAGATCCTGGCCCGCATCCCGATCAGCGTGCGCTGGCGTGACATGGACAGCATGGGCCACGTCAACAACGCCAAGTACATTTCCTACCTGGAAGAAGCGCGCGTGCGCTGGATGCTGGGCGTGGACGGCGTGTCGATGACCGACCGCATCGCACCGGTGGTGGCCGCGACCAACGTCAACTACCGGCTGCCGATCGTGTGGCCCAACGACATCCTGGTCGAACTGTTCGTCGAGCGCCTGGGCAACAGCAGCGTGACCATCGGCCACCGCATCGTCGACCAGCAGGACGAGTCGAAGCTGTACTCGGACGGCAACGTGGTGGTGGTGTGGATGGATACGCAGACCGGCAAGAGCGCGCCGCTGCCGGAGGCGATCCGCAGCGCGTCGACCTGACGCGCCTGTGGTAGTGCCGGCCGCTGGCCGGCAACCTCCAGATGTATCGCGGATGCCGGCCAGCGGCCGGCACTACCGATCCAATTCAAAGGACTGACATGATCCACCAGACTGAACTGAGCGACCTGCTGCCCGGCATGGTCCCCTTCCCCACCGACGTCTTCCCCGCCGACCAGGCCTGGCTCGGCCAGCACCTGCTGCCGCTGCTGAAGATCGACCTGGGTGTGCTGCGCCCGGAACTGGCCGGCCAGGTGGCGACGATGCTGTGCCCGATCGAGCCCTACGACGGCTGCATCGGCGAGAGCACCGAAGAACACCACAACGATTTCACCGGCACCAACTGGATCGCCTTCGAACTGACCGCCGGCAACGAGATGCGCTTCCTCGGCAACGAGGGCTATTTCATCGGCGACGCGGTGCAGGACAAGGACGCGCAGGAGCACATCGCGCAGATGCGCGAGAGCTACGCCAAGGCACGCGACTACCACGCCACGCATGGCCGCCTCGCCTGCTACTCGCGCTACGGCAAGGGTGAAGCCAGCGAGCGCGATTACCTGGATACGCTGGGCGGACAGATTTCCTGCGGCAACTGGATCGAGACGGCTGACATCCCGAACGCCTTCACCCTGGAATTCACCGACGCCGCCAACGACCGGCATGCACCGGACGATGCGGAGCTGGCAATCATCCGCCGCGATGGCAACGCGTTCTTCGCGGTGGCCGAAGTGGCCGGCTACAACTGGTGCGCCACCGGCGCCGATGCGATCGTGATGCTGTACGAGCCGGAAAGCCGCACGGTGCTGTTCTCGTACGACTGGACGTAAGCCCCCGTGGTCGTGCCGGCCGCTGGCCGGCATACCCGGTGTCGCCGGCCAGCGGCCGGCACTACCATCCCGCTACGGCGCAGCCTTGCGCACGGTCAGCGTCGCACTCACTTCGCCACCGCCTTCCAGCTGCAGCCGCAGTGGCAGCGCCTGCCCGTCCTTCAATGCGCTCTTGCCCTGCATCAGCATCAGGTGCAGGCCGCCGGGTTTGAGCTCGGCACGCGCGCCCGGTGCCAGCGGCAGGCGCTCGATCGCGCGCATCCGGCTGACCCCGTCAGTGATGGTGGTCTCGTGCAGCGACACATCATCGAAGCTGCTGCTGGCCGCGCCGGTGATCGCCACTGCCTTGCTGCAGCCGTTGTGGATCACGCCGTAGCCGGCGGTCATCGGCATCGCCGGATTCGGTGGCAGCCGCGCCCAGCCCTGCTCCACCGTGACGCAGGCCGGTTCCGCCGCCGAGGCCGATGCTGCGGCCGCACACAGAACCCACAGTACGCCAACGAATGGTTTGGTTATCATCGCCCAGGTTCCTTCTTCGCAACGAGACCGCAGCATGACGACGCTCATCGAGGTGATCAACCATGGCCCCATCCGCGAACTGCGCCTGGCGCGGCCGCCGGTCAACGCACTGGACACCGAACTGTGCCGGCAGTTGATCCATGCCATCGAGCTGGCCATGGCCGAAGACGCGCACGGCATCGTGCTGTCGGGCAGCGAGCGCATCTTCACCGGCGGCATGGACGTGCCGCACCTGCTCTCGCATGGCGATGACAAGCACAAGCTGCTGGACACCTGGAACGCCTTCTTTGGCGCCGTGCGCACGCTGGCCGAGAGCCGCATCCCGGTGGTCGCGGCGATCACCGGCCACGCCCCGGCCGGCGGCTGCGTGCTGGCGCTGTGCTGCGATTACCGGGTGATGGCGCGCAGCGCCGATCCGTCGCGGCCGTATGCCATCGGCCTGAACGAGGTGCAGGTGGGCCTGATCGCGCCGGAGGGCATCCAGCGCCTGCTGCGCCGTGCGGTGGGCGTGCACCGCGCCGGCGTCCTGCTGACCACCGGTTCGCTGGTACCGGCCGAACAGGCGGTGCAGATCGGCCTGGTGGATGAGCTGGCCGATGGCGATCTGGTGGTGGCGCGTGCCGTGGCCTGGCTGCAGAACCTGCTGAAGCAGCCACGGCAGCCGATGCTGCTGACCCGCGCGATTGCCCGTGCGGACCTGCACGTGGCGCTGCAGCCGGACCTGATCCAGCTCGACCGTTTCGTCGAGGCCTGGTTCGCCCCGGATGCGCAGAACGCCCTGCAGGCGCTGGTGGCCCGCCTCGGCAAGTAACCGGTAGTGCCGGCCGCTGGCCGGCATCCGCAGGCGCCCCAGGAGGATCATGAGGTTGCCGGCCAGCGGCCGGCACTACCGATGATGGGCCGGGCTGCACCGGTATAATCAGGCCCACTTTCACTGCAGTGGCCGCCCCCTTGAACGACACGCCCGAACCCGTCGTCTCCGAGCTGATCGACCTGCTCACGCTGGAGCGGCTGGAGGACAACCTGTTCCGCGGGCAGAGCCGCGACATCGGCACCAAGTACGTGTTCGGCGGGCAGGTGCTGGGCCAGGCGCTGGCTGCGGCACAGGCCACGGTCGACAACGGCCGCCACGTGCACTCGCTGCACGCCTACTTCCTGCGCGCCGGCAACATCGACCACCCGATCGTCTACGACGTGGACCGCACCCGTGACGGCGGCAGCTTCTCGGTGCGCCGGGTCACCGCGATCCAGCACGGCAAGGTGATCTTCTTCTGCGCGGCCTCGTTCCAGCAGGCCGAGACCGGCGCCGAGCACCAGCACAAGATGCCCGAAGTGCCGCAGCCGGAAGACATCGAACCGAACCGGCCGCTGCCGGCCGAAGTCCTGGAACGCCTGCCGATCAAGGTGCAGCGCTGGCTGTCGCGCGGCGGCCCGTTCGAATTCCGCCACGTCTACCCGCGTGATGAACTCAACCCGCCCAAGCGCCCGCCGTACCACCAGGTGTGGCTGCGCCTGAGCGAGCCGGTCGGCGATGCCCCGGAGCTGCACCAGGCGCTGCTGGCCTATGCCTCCGACTTCCACCTGCTGGGCACTGCCACGTTCCCGCACGGCATCAGCTACTACCACCCGCACGTGCAGATGGCCTCGCTCGACCACGCCATCTGGTTCCACCGCCCGTTCCGCGCCGACGACTGGCTGCTGTACTCGCTGGACAGCCCCAGCGCGCAGGATTCGCGCGGCCTGGCCCGCGGCCAGTTCTTCACCCGCAACGGCGTGCTGGTGGCCAGCACCGCGCAGGAAGGCCTGATCCGCGTGGTTCCCGACCAGGCAGCGGCCGCCGCCGTACCGGCGAAGGATTGATCCCATGCGCCAGATCTTCAGCAGCCAGCGCGTGGAAACCGTCGAAGGCGTGGCCGCGCTCCTGCGCGGGCATGGCATCGACGTCAAGGTGACCAATGGGCGCTCGTACAAGACCCGCCGCCGCGGCCAGTTCAGCTATACCGACCTCGGCAATGCCAATGCTTACCCGGCGGTGTGGATCGTGCGCGCCGACGACCAGCCGCGCGCGCGCGAAATCCTGCGTGAGGCGCGCCTGCTCGACACCACCCGCCGCGACCATCCGACCGCCGAATTCGCCTTCCGCGACGCACCGGAACAGGGCAGCGGTGGTCGCAGCTGGGCCTGGCGCATCCGCATCGCCCTGCTGGTGGTGATCGCCGGCGTGGCACTGGTGATCGGCCTGCGCCATCGCGGCGCCCCGGCGCCGGTCACACCGGCCCCTGCCCCGCAGGCCCAGCCGCAGCAGACGCAACCGGCTCCGCAGGCGGCACCGGAAGAGGAAGAAGTCCGGGTCCGCATCCAGCCCTCGAAATGACGCCCGGGTAGTGCCGGCCGCTGGCCGGCAGCCGCAAAAAGGGGACGGAGGGGATTAAGTCGTTTGTGCCACAAACGACTTAATCCCCTCCGTCCCCTTTTTTCTGGTCACACTTCGCGCGCGGCTCCGTCATGGGACACAATCCCAGCAGGAGAGCCGCCGCCATGACGACGTTCGCCGCATCGATCGACCAGACCCTGGAACGCGAACTGCCCGCCGCCGCCAGCGGTTGCCAGCATGCCTACGGCCGCATCGTGCTGGCCTGCCAGAACACGGTCACCGCCATCGCCCTGGCCATCACCCGCGACCGCCAGGCCAGCGAGGACATCGCCCAGGAGGCCTTCATGAAGGGCTGGCAGCAGCTGCACCAGCTGCGCAGCTCGACCAGCTTCCTGCCCTGGCTGCGGCAGATCACCCGCAACCTGGCCCGCGACTGGCTGCGTGCACAACGTGGCCGGCCGCTGACCGGCGAAGCGGCCGAGGTGGCGATGGGCATGGCGGCCGACCCGGCCCCGGGCGCGGCCGACCGCCTGCAACGGGTGGAAGAAGAGATCGCCGCCGAGGACATCATTTCCGCGTTGCCGGCCGACAGCCGCGAAGTCCTGCTGCTGTACTACCGCGAAGGCCAGCGTTCGCAGCAGGTGGCCGACCTGCTGGGGCTCAGTGACGCAGCCGTGCGCAAGCGCCTGTCGCGTGCCCGCGCCCTGGTGCGCGACGGCCTGCTGCAGCGCTTCGGCGAGTTCGCGCGCAGCAGCGCCCCGAGCGCGGCATTCGCCACTGCCGTGGTGTCGATGGTGCTGGTGGCCGCGCCCGGCACGGCCAGTGCTGCGGTGCTGCTCGGCACCGGTGTCGGCATCGGCGGCAGCAAGCTTGGCCTCGGCGGTGCCAGCGTTGCGGGCGGCACTGCGATGGGCTCGCTGACTGCCACGCTGGGCCAGCTGCACGTGCTGCCGGCCGAAAGCTGGGGGGCGGTGATCGGCGGCGTGGTCGGTGGTGCGATCGGCAGCTATCTGGGCGGGCGCTTCCTGATGTCGTACACCGAAACGGCGTCCGAGCGCGCCGATGTGCGCCGGTTCCTCTATCTCAACATCATCACCGGCATGTTCTGGTGCCTGGCGATCCTGCTGGCTGTGATGCTGCAGGCGCCGGTCTGGGCGCAGCTGGCGGTGCTGGCGGTCGGGCTGGTCGTGGTCAACTACCAGTGCCTGGTGCCGCTGCAGCGGGTAATGGCGCCGATGATCGCGCGTGATTCGGCGCGGCGCGGCCGCAGCGGGACCAACTGGAAATACGAGTCCATGTATGGCCGCACCGGCATCATCGCCATGAACCTGATGGTCATCGCGCTGGTGGTGTACTCACTGATGCGCAGCGGCCGCCTGTAACGGACAACGCCGGCAGTGCGCCGGCGTTGTCGTCATTCACTGCGTTGAACCTCAGCGCTGCGGCTTCGGCGCGGCGCCATCGCGCGGACCGCCGTGGCGCGGGCCACCGTGCATCGGGCCCTTGGCCGCATCGAACTCGGCCTTGCTCAGCTGGCCATCCTTGTTGGTGTCGGCGGCAGCGAACCAGGCGTCACGGCGCTGCTTCATGCGCAGCTCGCGGTCGGCCTTGTCCAGGTAGCCGTCCTTGTTGAGATCGAGCTGGTCGAAGCGCGCGGCCAGGCGCGGGTCGGCCTTGGCTTCCTCGCGGCTGATGCGGCCATCCTTGTTGACGTCGAGCTTGGCCCAGCGCTCACCACCGTGGCCACGGCGGCCATGCTGCCAGCGCGGCAGCTCATCGCGCGAGAGCTTGCCGTCCTTGTTCTTGTCCAGCTCGTCGAACTTCGCGGCCAGGCGCGGGTTGGCAGCGGCCTCGCTGCGGTCGATCACGCCGTCGCCGTTGGTGTCCAGCTTGGCCGGGCGCTGCGCCGGCGTGGTCGGGGTGTCGGCCGCCAGCGCGATACCGGAAGCGGAGGTGCCGAGCAGCAGGGCCAGCAGCAGGGGGGTACGGATCATGAGGTCACTCCTGGGGATGGGAACAGCGTCGGGGTGATCACTTCACCCTCGGGGAACAACAACGCCCGGGCGCGACATCGGTTGACGCCGCCGCCAGTTCCATTCATCCGGCGGACAGTCGCCGCCACTGCGACAGGCTGGGGCTATGCTGTGCCCATGGCGATACACGGCGACAGAGACGACGAACTGCGACTTTTCCAGACCGGCGAGCACCCCTGCGGGTACTGGTCGGACCGGGTGGCGCGCGACCTGGTGCTGGACCCGCACGATCGCCGCCTTGGCGGCCTGTACCCGCTGGCGCTGAGCTGGGGCTTCCGCCGCAGCGGCGACCTGGTCTACCGGCCGCATTGCGCGCACTGCCAGGCCTGCGTGGCGGTGCGCATCCCGGTGGCGCGCTTCGCCCCGGATCGCAGCCAACGCCGTTGTGCCGCCCGCAATGACGACCTGGAGGTGCGGATCACCGCCGCCACCGCCCGCGACGACCTGTTCGCGCTGTACCACCGCTACCTCACCCACCGCCACGCCAATGGCGGCATGGACGACCACGGCCCGCACGAGTTCGAGCAGTTCCTGATCGGCAGCTGGTCGCATACCCGTTTCATGGAGATGCGCCTGCCCGGCCGCGACGGCCAGCCCAGCCAGCTGCTGGGGGTGGCGGTGACCGACGTGACCGAGCACGGCCTGTCGGCGGTCTACACCTTCTTCGACCCGGACCACGCCGCGCGCGGGCTGGGCACCTTCGCGATCCTGCAGCAGATCGAGTGGGCCCGCCGCGAGGGCCTGCCGCACGTCTATCTGGGCTATTGGATCCGCGGCCACCAGAAGATGGACTACAAGCGCCGCTTCCATCCGCTGGAGGCCTACGATGGCCGCCGCTGGCACGATTTCGACAAGGATCTGGACGGGCGCTGACGAACCGCTGACACCGGGCCGGGTGCACAATACGGCCCATGAACGCCAAACCCCTGATCCTCGCCCTGGCCCTGCTCTGCGGCGCCACCGCCCCCGCCTTCGCCACGTCCTCCGCGATGACCGAAAAGCCGTCCGGCGCACTGCGCCTGGCCACCTACAACACCTCGCTGTACTCCGATGACGCCGGTGGCCTGATCAAGGAACTGGAAGGCGACAGCGAGCATGCACGCAAGATCGCCGCGGTGCTGCAGCAGGTGCGCCCGGACCTGGTGCTGCTGAACGAATTCGACTTCGACGATGCGCATCGCGCCGCCGACCTGTTCCAGAAGCGCTACCTGGAAGTGGCCCAGCCCGGTGGCGGCAAGCCGCTGCACTTCGCCTACCGCTACCTGGCCCCGGTCAACACCGGCGTGCCCAGCGGCCTGGATCTGGACAACAACGGCGTGGTCGGCGGCGAAGGCCGCAGCCGCGGCAACGATGCGTGGGGCTACGGCCTGCACCCAGGCCAGTACGGCATGCTGGTGCTGTCGCGCTACCCGATCGATGAAGCCAAGGTGCGCAGCTTCCAGCTGCTGAAGTGGAGCGCGATGCCGGGTGCGATCCGTCCGGTCGATCCGCGCACCGGCAAGAGCTTCTACAACGACCACGTGTGGTCGCAGCTGCGGCTGTCGTCGAAGTCGCATTGGGACGTGCCGGTGAAGACCCCGGCCGGCGTGGTGCACGCGCTGGTCTCGCACCCGACCCCGCCGGTGTTCGACGGCCCGGAAAAGCGCAACGCCGCACGCAACCACGACGAACTGCGCCTGTGGCAGGAGTACCTGTCCAAGGGTGACAAGCCGTGGCTGTGCGACGACAAGGGCCAGTGCGGCGGCCTGGCGCAGGACGCGCGCTTCGTGATCCTGGGCGACCTCAACAACGACCCGGTCGACGGCGATGGCCGCCATGAGGCGATCGTCGAACTGATCGAGAACGCCCGCGTGCTGCGCTACCCCACCCCGCGCAGCGTCGGTGGCGAGCAGACCAGCCTGGCCTATGCGGCCAAGGGCATCGAGCGCAAGGGTGCACCGTTCCACGCCACCGGTGATTTCGGCCCGAAGTCCGGCACCATGCGCCTGGACTACGTGCTGCCCTCGACCGGTTTCGAGTACGTCGGCAGCGGCATCTTCTGGCCGGCCAATGAAAGCCCGGAAGCGAAGATCGCCGACGGCAGCGACCACCACCTGGTGTGGGTGGACGTGAAGCCGTAACGCCACACAAAAAGGGGACGGAGGGGATTAAGTCGTTTGTGCCACAAACGACTTAATCCCCTCCGTCCCCTTTTTATGTTGTACCGACCAACGGTCGGTACCCACCGGAATGCGGTAGGCGACGACCGTTGGTCGTCGCTGCTTTTTCAGGGGCGCAGTTCGACGCCGATCGCTTCGGCGGCATCACGCGCGATGGCGCGCGCTTCGTCGATGGTTTCCGCGCGCGCCAGGGTCACGCCCACGCGGCGATGGCCGTGCACGCTCGGCTTGCCGAACAGGCGCACGGCGGTGTCCGGCACCTGCAGGGCGGCGGCGACGTTGTTGAAATACGGCACGCCCTCGCCATGCGCCAGCAGCGCGCACGAGGCCGACGGGCCGCTCTGGCGGATCACCGGGATCGGCAGGCCGAGGATGGCGCGCGCGTGCAGCGCGAACTCGCTCAATTCCTGCGAAACAAGCGTCACCAGGCCGGTGTCGTGCGGGCGCGGCGACACTTCGCTGAACCACACCTCGTCGCCCTTCACGAACAGCTCGACGCCGAACAGGCCCCAGCCACCGAGGTCATCGGTGATCGCACGCGAGATCTCTTCGGCACGCGCCAGCGCCTTGCTCGACATCGGCTGCGGCTGCCAGCTTTCGCGGTAATCGCCGTCCTTCTGCAGATGGCCGATCGGCGCACAGAACGAGGTGCCACCGGCATGGCGCACGGTCAGCAGGGTGATCTCGTAGTCGAAGTCGATGAAGCCTTCGACGATGCAGCGACCGGCACCGGCGCGGCCACCGGTCTGCGCGTAGTCCCATGCCGGGGCGATGTCCGCCTCGCTGCGCAGGGTGCTCTGGCCCTTGCCCGAGGACGACATCACCGGCTTGACCACGCACGGCAGGCCGATGGCGGCCACGGCGGCGCGGTACTCGGCTTCGGTATCGACGAAGCGGTACGGCGAGGTCGGCAGGCCCAGGGTCTCGGCGGCCAGGCGGCGGATGCCTTCGCGGTCCATGGTCAGGCGGGCGGCACGCGCGGTCGGGATCACCCGCAGGCCCTGCTCCTGCTCCAGCTGGACCAGGGTTTCAGTGTGGATGGCCTCGATCTCCGGCACCACCAGGTGCGGCTGCTCCTGGGCGATCAGGGCACGCAGGGCCATCGCATCGAGCATGTCGATCACGTGCGAGCGGTGCGCAACCTGCATGGCCGGGGCGTCGGCATAGCGGTCGGCGGCGATCACTTCCACGCCCAGCCGCTGCAGCTCGATGGCCACCTCCTTGCCGAGTTCGCCCGAGCCCAGCAGCAGCACGCGGGTGGCGGAGGGGGACAACGGAGTTCCAAGCTTGGCCATGGCGGTTCCAGCAGCGATGTGAAGGCGGGTGGGCATTCTAGCTGGCCGGGCACCCCGGCCATGGCATCCGACGAACGGTAGTCGACAGGTGATATCACTTTGATATCTTCCCTTCGAACCCTCAAGGACGTACCGCCATGAAAGAGAAGTCGCTGTCTTCCCTCAACGGCCTCGGCACGCTGGCCGGCGCCCTGCTCGTCGCCCTCGCCGGCGCCGCCCTGTTCGTAATGGGCGTGGCAGCCAAGGCCAGCACCGGCTCGCCCAACCTGCTGCTGATGCTGCTGGGCGCCCTGCTGGTGGCGCTGGGCGTGTTCATCCTGGCCGGCCTGTACACCATCCAGCCCAACCAGGCGGCGGTGCTGAGCCTGTTCGGCAAGTACGTGGGTACCGTGAAGGACAACGGCCTGCGCTGGAACAACCCCTTCTTTGCCAAGCGCCGGGTCAGCCAGCGCGTGCGCAACTTCGAGAGCGGCAAGCTGAAGGTCAACGAGCTGGACGGCAGCCCGATCGAGATCGCCGCGGTGATCGTCTGGCAGGTGGTCGATGCCTCCGAGGCGGTCTACAACGTGGACGACTACGAGAGCTTCGTGCACATCCAGTCCGAATCGGCGCTGCGTGCGATGGCCACCAGCTACCCCTACGACCAGCACGAGGATGGCCAACTGGCCCTGCGCAGCCACGCCAGCGAGATCTCCCAGCACCTGAAGAACGAACTGGCCGAGCGCCTGGCCGATGCCGGCGTGCAGGTGATCGACGCGCGCATCAGCCACCTCGCCTACGCCGCCGAAATCGCCCAGGCGATGCTGCAGCGTCAGCAGGCCAACGCGGTGATCGCCGCACGCACGCGCATCGTGGCCGGTGCGGTCGGCATGGTCGAGATGGCCCTGGCCGAACTGCAGAAGAACGGCGTGGTGCAGCTGGACGAGGAACGCAAGGCGCACATGGTCAGCAACCTGTTGACCGTGCTGTGCTCGGACCGCGGCACCCAGCCGATCGTCAACGCCGGTTCGCTGTACTGAACCACCCTCGCAACGGGGCGCCCCACCGCCCCGCCAGGAGCTTGCATGAGTGAGAAGAAAGCCTACCCGCTGCGCATCAACGCCGACGTCCTGGCCGCCGCGCAGCGCTGGGCTGACGACGAGTTGCGCAGCCTCAATGCGCAGATCGAATACGTGCTGCGCGACGCCCTGCGCAGGGCAGGACGCCTGCCGAAACCCACCCCACCGCCGGAGGACAAGGAATGAGCAAGCGCTGGAGCTACCAGACCATCGAGGTCAAGACGTCCATGATGGGCCTGCTCAAGGCCGAGGACATCCAGAGCGAACTGACCCGCCAGGGCCAACTGGGCTGGGAGCTGGTCAACATCATCATCCCGGCGCCGATGCGCCCGGCGATGCTGGTGTTCAAGAAGGAGGCCTGAGCCATGGGCGCCAGCGACCCGAAACAGTACGAGGTAGCCGAGAGTTCGCCATTGCGCGTGCTGTGGATCGTGCTGCCGCTGCTCGCCGCCTTCGTGGCCTGCCTGTATGCGCAGTTGTACAAGGCACCGGCGACGGCGCCCTGGATCGAAGTAACGCTGTCGCCGCCCTGGTTCCGGATGGGCGGCAGCGCCGCCTGGAGCCTGCTGGTGATTGCAGCGCTCGGCATCGGGCTGGGCGCGGCCTTCTTCCGCCGCCGGGTGGAACTGGCCGGCGGCGTGCTGGACGTGCGCTCGACGATGTACCGCCGGCGCGTGCCGGTCGCACAACTGCGGCTGGACCAGGCCGAGGTGGTCGATCTCAGCCGCGACCGCCGCTATGGCATCCGCTTCAAGACCAACGGCTATTCGATGCCGGGTTTCTACTCCGGCCACTTCCGCCTGCAGGGCGGCGGCAAGGGTTTCGCGCTGGTCACCGACCGTGCACGTGTTCTCGCGCTTCCGGTAAGCGATGGCAGCACGCTGCTGCTCAGCCTGGACCGGCCGCAGGTGCTGCTGGACGCACTGCGCAAGGTGGCCGCGCCGGCGCTGCGGCAGTAAGCTGCGCCGATGCAACGACGCCCGCCCCTGCTGATCAATACCGAGGCCATCGAACTGTGGCCTGCCGACCTGCTGCGCGCGCGCAGCAACCTGGACGCGCGCCTGCTGTCACAGGCGCGTTGGGTGCTGCGGCGCAAGCGCGATGGACGCTACCTGGCGGCCGTACTACCGCACGGCGTGCATTCGATGGTGCCGCGCCTGCCGCGCGAGCCCGGGGTCGAGGACGCACTGGCACTGCTCGACGCCACGGCGGCGCGCCCATTCGGTGCTGCGCTGGAAGAACACTGGCTTCCGCTGGCCGGGCTGCAGCAGCGCCTGCAGCAGCTTGGCCTGGATGTGCAGCGTTATGCCGACGACAGCGGCCTGCCGCTGGAACCGGAACCGTGCCTGCTGCACTTCGCCGGCCGCGACCGCTTCGCCCGCCCGCTCTGGCTGCGCCGCGGCGCCGCGCAGGGCTGGCGACGGATGCGCCTGCACGCCGCGCGGGATGGCATCGCACTGGATGCAATCTCCGGCTTCCGCAGCCATGCCTACCAGCTGGGCATCTTCGAACGGAAACGGGCGCGCGGGCTGAGCGTGGCCGAGATCCTGAAGGTCAATGCCGCGCCAGGTTTCAGTGAACACCACAGCGGCCATGCGCTGGACATCGGCACACCGGGCGATGCCCCGGCCGAAGAATCGTTCGAAGCCACCGACGCCTTCGCGTGGCTGCAGACCCATGCCAGCACGCACGGCTTCCAGCTGAGCTACCCGCGCGACAACCCGCACGGCATCGTCTACGAACCGTGGCACTGGTGCTGGAGACCGGCCAACGGCTGAGCCCCTCGTGACGGCTGCACGGCGAAATTCATGGAGCTGTCCGGGCGGGTAGGCTGGGCAGGGGACGCCGTGAATCCGTCCCTGGAGGCTTAGCCGCGCCATCCATGGCGCGGATACCCCTGCCCAGCCCACCCGCCCGGCCTCTGACAGTTTCCGCGTGCGTCCGCCACCGAATAGAACAAGAGAGCAAAGACAAAAGCGGGTCGCTTCGCTCGAAGCCTCTACAACGGATCAGCGTGCAGCTGTTGGGTCCGCCTTCAAGCGAGCCGAGCACCGCAGGCCCGGCGAGGGCGAAGAGGTGCTTGCGATTCTGTAGAGCCGAGCCATGCTCGGCTGCTCTCCGCACCGTCCCTCGACGGACCGAGGAGCACAGGGTACCGGTGCGCAGCATCGGCTCGCGGCCGGCGGCGCGTTTCTTTTGGTTACTTTTCTTTTCGCGCGAAAAGAAAAGTAACGCCCCTGAACGCTGCAGATCGCATCAGCATGGATTGAAGCGACAATGTCGACTCAGTTATCGCCTCAGCGCATTGATCGCCAGCAACACCCAGCCGGCCATCATGCTGGTGCCACCGATCGGCGCCATCCGCGTCGGCCACTGCCACAGCGCCCCGCCCACCAGGCTGCCGGAAAACAGCAGCACGCCCAGCAGCAGCACGTACAGCGCCAGGTGCGCGATCGCCCCGTGCGCGCGCGGACCAAGCGCCACCAGTACCGCACCATGCGCGAACGCATACAGCGCCGCCATGTTCAGATGCTGCTGCGCCAGCGGATCGGCCACGCCATGCGATGCATAGGCAGACAGGCCGATCGAGGCAGCGGCCAGCAGCGCACCCAGGCAGGCCAACAGGGACGGCTTACGCGCACGACGTTCGAGATTGAACATGAGGGCTCCTTGCGCAGCGCCCCTTGCCGGGCGCCAGATCAAAAAAAACGCGCCGCAATGAGCGGCGCGTTTTCGTGTCCAACACTACATGGGTCAGCCGAGGCTTACTTGACGGCCCAGTAGATGTCGTAGGTCGCTTCCGGGGTGAACGACTTGTCGATGCCGTCCTTCCAGGTTTCGTACGGGCGGTCGATGACTTCGTTGCCCGAGGTCACGGCCCAGGCGCGCAGGCCGTTGCGGGCCACGTCCAGACCCGCCATGTGGCCGGTGTAGGCCGCATGCGCCGAACGGTGCGGAGCAACGTGCACGTACTTGACCGGAGCGCCGCCGTCGATCTTGACGGTCAGCTCGTCGGCAGCAGCACCTTCAGCACCCTTCTTCTTCACCGGCTGGGCGATGTCGAAGGCGTACTTCTCCTGGCCGAAGTCGGTGGTGATGATGCGGAACGGACCGGCGGCTTCAAGGCCATTGGCCTCCATCACGCGCTTGATCCACTCCTGGTTGTCCTTGATGGACTTGGTGATGGTGTCCTGGCCGCGGTCCACGTTGCCGGCGTTGACGACCAGCAGGTTCTCGGCCGGCACTTCAACGATGGCCAGATCGGTCAGCGGGGCTTCCGGCGTGCGGTAGTCGACGTTCGGGACGCTGGCGAGCATGTTGGCCATGCGCGACAGGCCCATCTTGATGTCGTCGCCGATCTGGCGGCTGACATACAGGCCTGCGTAACGGCCGAACAGGTCGAAGCCGTACTTCACCGAGTAGTCCTGGGTGATCTTGACGTTGCGACCGCCCTTGCCGGTCGGCTCCAGGCTGAAGGTGGTGACCTTGTCGTGACCCTTGGTGGCGTCTTCGATGGCGATCACAACACGCTTGTTCTCTTCGGCTTCGGTGATCTTCCAGGAGCCGGTGCCCAGGTCCTTGGAGGTGAAGTCGAGGGTGGCACCGGTACCGGAGGCCGGGCCGGACAGCTTCAGTTCAACGGCGGGATCGCGCAGTACCAGCGGGTTCCAGTCCTTGAAGCGGCGCAGGCTGCTGACCGTGTCGTACACGATCGTCATCTTGCGGTTGGTCTCGATGCTTTCGGTGATGTGACGCTCGCCCGGCAGACATACGCCAATGATGACGAACAGGCCAGCCACGATCCCCAAGGCGATCAGGAACTCGATAATACGGGTCATTCAGAGAGTCTCCGGGGCCGATCCCACGGCCGGGTTGATTGAAGCGAAGCGCCAATCCTAGCAGGCTTCGCGGGCATTGTTTATCGGGATTGGCGCACCGGTTTCCCTGCCGGCTGCGTATTTGTATGGACAAAGAATTCGAAGGGTAACGCATACCGCTACCCGGCAAGTAGGGGGCAACCTTGGCGGAAACCCCCGACCACCATCCAAGTCGTTGTACTTGAACGATTTTCCTCAGACCAGCTGGAGTTCGAACGCCTTCAGTACGGCGCGCGTACGGTCGCGCACGCCCAGCTTGGAAAGGATGTTGGACACATGGTTCTTGATGGTGCCTTCGGCCACGCCCAGCGAATTGGCGATCTCCTTGTTGGAGAAGCCACTGGCCATCAGCCGCAGGATCTCGGTCTCGCGGTCGGTCAGCGGGTCCGGGCGGTCCAGGCTGACGAACTCGTTGCGCATGTGCTCCAGGCCGGACAGCAGGCGCTGGGTCACCGCCGGCTGCACCAGCGAACCGCCGTCGGCCACGGTGCGGATGGCACCGACCAGCTGCGCCAGGGTGACATCCTTGAGCAGGTAGCCCTTGGCACCGGCCTTGAGCCCGGCCAGCACCAGCTGGTCATCGTCGAAAGTGGTGAGGATGATGGTCGGCGGCAGCTGTTCCTGGCGCGACAGCACCTGCAGTGCCTCCAGACCGGACATCACCGGCATGCGCATGTCCATCAGCACCACGTCGGGGCGCACCTGCGGTATCAGCTCGACCGCCTGCCGGCCGTCGCCGGCCTCGGCCACCACCTCGATGCCGTCGTCGAGCGCCAGCAGGGAGCGGATTCCCTGCCGCACCAGGGTTTGGTCGTCGACCAGGCAGACGCGAATCATCAACGCACTCCTTCAGGAACCTTGGTAAGGGCCGCCACCAGCACCGTTGCCGGCACCGTCGCCCGCAGCCGGAAGCCTTCACCGGGACGGGTTTCGATCTGCAGCTGGCCACCACATTGTTGCAGGCGCTCGCGCATGCCGCGCAAGCCATTACCCACATTGACCATATCCGCGCCGACGCCGTCGTCGCGGGCCTCCACCACCACCCGGTCGGGGGCTTCACGGTACACCTTGATCCACAGGTGGCGGGCGCCGGCGTGGCGCACCGCGTTGGTGATGATCTCCTGGGTACAGCGCAGCAGCACGTGGGCCCGCTGCGGGTCCTCCACGTTCAGCGGATCCTCGATCTCCAGCTGGATGTCCAGCGAGGGCACGTTCTCGGTCAGCGGGCGCAGCGCCGCGGCCAGATCGATGGCACCGGTCTCGCGCAGCTGGCTGACCACCTCGCGTACGTTGCCCAGCAGCAGCTTGGCCAACGCGTGCGAGCGCTTCACGTGATCCAGCGCCTGGCCCTCGGCCAGGTGGCCAGCGACCTCCAGGTTCAGGGTCAGCGCGGTCAGCTGGTGGCCCAGCAGGTCATGCAGCTCGCGCGAAATGCGGGTGCGTTCGTTGACCCGCGCGCTCTCGGCCAGCAGGGCACGGGTGGCCCGCAGTTCCGAATTGAGCCGGCGCTGCTCGTCGCGGGCCTCGGTCTGCTGCCGCGCGACCAGGCTGGTCACGAAGATGAACATGGAAAAGCCGCCGTACAGCAGCGACTGCATCACCGCTTCGAACAGCGGGAAGCGCAGCAGCATGTAGTAGACCGGCGCCACCGCCAGCTGGCTGACCAGCAGCCACAGCACCCCCAGCCGTACCGACAGCATCCACGGGATGACCCCGGCCGCCACCATCATCAGGATGCTGCCCAGGCCCGAGCCGCTGAGGAAGCTGACCCCCAGCGCCGACACCGTCAGCAACAGCAGCAGGCCGCGGTCCAGCCAGCTGGTGTGGCTGTCGCTGCGCAGGATGCGGGTCAACCAGTAGTAGGCCGTGCCGAAGGACAGATAGGCGACGAACAGCAGGATGGCCCAGCCGCCCATGTCACCGCGACTGTGCAGGTTCTCGAACTGCGAGTACGCCAGGGGCAGGCCGACCATGACCCAGGTGAACAGGCCGGCCAGGCGGAGGACGCGGGTATGGCTGAGGACTCCCAACATGCCAGCACTCTACGGGCCGCGCCTGCGCACCGCACCCCACGGAAGTCATGCCTGCCCGGTCGCCTGTTCATGCCGCAGCCCACCCCGGGCATGCAATAATCGTGCGCAGGGTCCCTTGATGGACCAACCGCGTTACCCCACGGAGTCACAATGTCGATTGTCATCCGCGACGTGCGCGAGCACGAGCTCGATTCCGTCCTGGCTTTGAACAACAACGCTGGCCTGGCCATCCTTCCCCTGGATGCGGCCCGCCTGCGCCTGTTCTATGAAACCGCTGAGTATTTCCGCGTCGCCGAGCGCGACGGCAACCTGGCCGGCTTCCTGATCGGCTTCGGCAGCGACAGCCAGCACGACAGCAGCAATTTCGCCTGGTTCAAGCAGCAGCTGGACACCCCGTTCTTCTATATCGACCGCATCGTGGTCGCCAGCCGCCGTCGTGGCGGTGGCGTCGGCCGTGCGTTCTATGCAGACGCGCAGAGCTTCGCCGAGCTGCGCTACCCGCAGATGACCTGCGAAGTCTTCCTCGACCATGGCGCCGATGCCGCCCTGCTCTTCCACGGCAGCTTCGGCTTCCGCGAACTGGGCCAGAACACCATGCCGCAGGTCGATGTGCGCGCCAGCATGCTGGCCAAGGAACTGTGCAGCTACCCGTGGGTCCAGGAGACCTACGGCGACAAGCTGCCGGATGTGGCATGGACACGCGCCCGGCAGCTGCCGGCGCAGGCACAGCGGCCGACGGGGACCTGAGCGTGGCGGTGAATTTCGATTACGAACAGGCCGGTGAACTGAAGATCGGCCAGGTGGGCATCGCCAACCTGCGCATCCGTACCCTTGATGTCGAGCGCCTCGTGCAGGAAATGCGCGAGCGCGTGACCCGCGCACCGAAGCTGTTCGGCCGCGCCGCGGTGATCCTCGACTTCGGCGGCCTGAGCCAGGTGCCGGATGTGGCCACCGCACAGGCGCTGGTCGACGGCCTGCGCAGCGCCGGCGTACTGCCGGTGGCACTGGCCTACGGCACCAGCGCGATCGACCTGCTCTCGCAGCAGCTTGGCCTGCCGCTGCTGGCCAAGTTCCGCGCGCAGTACGAACGTGCCGAGGCCGAGCCGGCCCCGCCGCCGCCCGCACCGGAGCCGCGCCGCGCGGCCCGTGCCGAACCGAAGCCGGCCCCGGCAACGCCGGTGGCCAAGGTGGCCGACGCCGCCGCACCGCAGCCGGGCCGCATGCAGCTGGGCAACGTGCGTTCGGGCCAGCAGCTGTACGCGGAAAACTGCGACCTGACCGTGATGGCCACCGTCGGCGCCGGCGCCGAAGTCATCGCCGATGGCAGCATCCATATCTACGGCACCCTGCGCGGCCGCGCGCTGGCGGGGGCCCAGGGCAACACCGCGGCACGCATCTTCTGCCGTGATTTCCATGCGGAACTGGTGGCCATTGCCGGCCACTACAAGGTACTGGACGATGTTCCGGACAACCTGCGCGGCAAGGCCGTCCAGGTGTGGCTGGAACAGGACCAGATCAAGATCGCTGCGCTGGACTGACGCAGCACCAAACTCATGCAGAACCAGGAGAAGTCCTTTGGCTGAAATCATCGTAGTCACCTCCGGCAAGGGCGGCGTCGGCAAGACCACTTCCAGCGCGAGCCTGGCCTGCGGCCTGGCGCGGCGCGGCAAGAAGGTGGCGGTGATCGACTTCGACGTCGGCCTGCGCAACCTCGACCTGATCATGGGCTGCGAACGCCGCGTGGTGTACGACTTCGTCAACGTCGTGCACGGCGAAGCGACCCTCAAGCAGGCCCTGATCAAGGACAAGCGTTTCGACAACCTGTACGTGCTGGCTGCCTCGCAGACCCGCGACAAGGACGCGCTGACCCAGGAAGGCGTGGGCAAGGTCCTGAAGGACCTGGCCGCCGACGGCTTCGACTACATCATCTGCGACTCCCCGGCCGGCATCGAGAAGGGCGCCTTCCTGGCGATGTACTTCGCCGACCGCGCGGTGGTGGTGGTGAACCCGGAAGTGTCGTCGGTGCGCGACTCCGACCGCATCATCGGCCTGCTCGACTCGAAGACCCACAAGGCCGAGTCCGGCCAGGACGTGCCGGCCTTCCTGCTGCTGACCCGCTACACCCCGCTGCGCGTGGAAAGTGGCGAGATGCTGAGCATCGCCGACGTCGAGGAAGTGCTCGGCCTGAAGGCGATCGGCGTGATTCCGGAATCGGGCGACGTGCTCAACGCCTCCAACAAGGGCGAGCCGGTCATCCTGGATGTCGAATCCGCTGCCGGCCAGGCCTATGAAGACGCCGTCGCGCGCATCCTCGGCGAAGAACGCCCGATGCGCTTCACCAACGTCGAGAAGAAGGGCTTCTTCAGCAAGCTGTTCGGAGGGTAAGCATGGGCCTGTTTGATTTCCTCAAAGCGAAGAAGACCACCGCCGAAACCGCCAAGAACCGCCTGCAGATCATCATCGCGCAGGAACGCAGCCACCGCGGTGGCCCGGACTACCTGCCGCTGCTGCAGCGCGAGCTGCTGGAAGTGATCAAGAAGTACGTGAACATCGACGTCGATGCGGTGAAGGTCGACCTGGTGAAGGATGGCCAGCACGACGTGCTGGACATCTCCGTGGCGCTGCCTGAAGGCCCGGACAAACCCTGATCCCCTGCCCCGCCCGTGCCTGCATGGGCGGGGCTGCCTGACCCGCATGACCGATACGACAACCGCCGTGGACATCACCTGCGTGGGCGACATCGCCTTTGCCGATGCGCAGTGCCTGCTCGCCGCGCACGGCCTTCGGCTGCACCACGTGGCGGCCGGCGAACCGATTCCCGGCAGCTACTGGGGCGAGCCCGAGGCGGGCATCATCGCCAGCAACGTGTACGTGCGCGATGACACACCGGTGCACTCGATGCTGCACGAAGCCTGCCACCTGATCGTGCTGCCGCCGGAGCGGCGTGCGCAGGTGCATACCGATGCCACCGACTCGGTGGCCGAGGAAGACGCGACCTGCTACCTGCAGATCGTGCTGGCCGGGCAGCTGCCCGGTGTCGGCAGCCAGCGGCTGATGGCCGACATGGATGCCTGGGGATATACGTATCGACTGGGGTCTACGAAGGCGTGGTTCGAGCAGGACGCCGAAGACGCGAAGGCGTGGCTGGTCGAGCGCGGGTTGCCGGTAGCGTAAAGCCGCAGGCGCGGTTGGCCACGGGCGCGTGGCGACGCGCCGGACCTTGCGGCGCCCCTCTTTTCACTCGGCGCGGTTCGAGCAGGACGCCGAAGACGCGAAGGCGTGGCTGGTCGAGCGCGGGTTGCCGGTGGCGTAACGCATCGGTAGTGCCGGCCGCTGGCCGGCAACCTCCTGAACCTGGGAAGCATCGCCTGGTTGCCGGCCAGCGGCCGGCACTACCCATCAGCCCTGCCCGGCCAGTGCGCGCAGGGTGATGCCGACGATGTAGGCCAGGTAGGTGCCGGTCGCATAGCCCATCGTGCCCAGCAGCACGCCCACCGGCGCCAGCGCCGGATGGAACGCGGCCGCCACCACCGGCGCCGAGGCCGGTCCACCGATGTTCGACTGCGAACCGATGGCGAAGTAGAAGAACGGCACCTTCAGCAGCTTGCCCAGGCACCACAGCAGCACGATGTGCACGGCAATCCAGATCAGGCCGAGCAGGAACAGCCACGGGCGGTCCAGCAGCGCCAGCAGATCCATCTGCATGCCGATGCAGGCGATCAGGAAGTACAGCAGCAGCGAGCCCAGCCGCGACGCGCCCGCACCTTCCAGATTACGTGCGCGGGTGAAGCTCAGGCTCAGGCCCAGCGTGGTCGACAGCACCACCACCCACACGAACGGCGCGTCCAGGCTGAACTGCGGAGCCCAGCTGACGTTCGCCTTGAACCAGGCCGCCAGCGGTGCGCCGATCGCGTGCGACAGGCCGACGCCACCGAAGGCCACGGCGACGATCAGCATCAGGTCGGTGAGGCTGGGAATGCGCTCATGTTCGGCCTGGAAGCGCGCGATGCGCTCCTTCAGTTCATCGATGGCCGACGTGTCAGCACCGCTGCGCGTATCGATCTTCGCTGCGCGCCCGGCCAGGAAGATCAGTGCGGCCATCCACACGTAACCGACACCGACATCGACCACCGCGAACTGGCCGAAGGTGGTCGCGTTGACGTCGAACACTTCGCGCATCGCCAGCATGTTGGCGCCGCCACCGATCCAGCTGCCGGCCAGCGCGGCCATGCCGGCCCAGGTATCACCGGCCACGGTGTCGGGATGGATCGCGCGCATCACCAGGAACGCCACCACCGCGCCGAGCATGATGCTGGCGGACGCACCCAGGTACATCAGCACCAGCTTCGGGCCGAGCCGCAGGATGCCCTTGATGTCCACCGCCAGGGTCAGCAGGATCAGCGCCGCCGGCAACAGGATGTCGCGTGCGATCGGGTTGTAGAGCCTGGTGTTCTGGCCGTCGATCAGGCCGACGGTGTTGTAGATGCCGGGAATCAGGTAGCACAGCAGCAGTGCCGGCACGAAGGTATAGAAGCGCTTCCACAGCCCCTGCTCGCGCGAGGCGGTCCAGAACACGGCGCCAAGGGTGGCGGCGATCAAACCGAAGACGACGATGTCGTTCTGGATCAGGGCGGTTGAGGGCATGCAGGCGCTCTGGGTAGAGCCGGCCGCTGGCCGGCTGCTGTTGGCTGGAGGTGTGCCGACCAACGGTCGGCACCCACCGGCGGGAACATCGGCACCCACCGGTAAAGCAGATGGTGAAACAAAAGCGCCGCCCCGAAGGGCGGCGCTGCAGTCATCAGTTGCCGATGTGCTGCTTCAGCCAGGCGTTGACGGTGTCATGCCACAGGATGCTGTTGTTCGGCTTCAGCACCCAGTGGTTTTCATCCGGGAAGTACAGGAACTTCGATTCGATGCCCTGGCGCTGGGCGGCGGTGAACGCGGCCAGGCCCTGCTCGACCGGAATGCGGAAATCCTGCTGGCCGTGGATCACCAGGATCGGTTTCTTCCAGTCCGCCACGTGGTTGACCGGGTTGAACTTCTCGTAGTTCGCGGCCTTCTGGTACGGGGTACCGCCCTGCTCCCACTCGGTGAACCACAGCTCTTCGGTGGCGTAGCCCATCATGCGCTGGTCGAACACGCCGTCATGGTTGACCAGGCACTTGAACGGGCTGTTCCAGTTGCCGGCAATCCAGTTGACCATGAAGCCGCCGTAGCTGGCACCCAGCGCACAGGCCTTGTCACCGTTGAGGAAGGAATACTTCTTCAGCGCCGCGTCCCAGCCCTTCTGCAGGTCTTCCAGCGGACGGTCGCCCCAGTGCTGGCTGATCGCATCGGTGAAGGCCTGGCCATAGCCGGTGGAACCGTGGAAGTCGATCATCACCACGGCGTAGCCCTGGCCTGCATAGGTCTGCGGGTTCCAGCGGTAGCTCCAGCCATTGCCGAAGCTGCCCTGCGGGCCGCCGTGGATCAGGAACGCGACCGGGTACGACTTGCCTTCCTGGTAGTTGTGCGGCTTGACCACATAGCCGTGCACGGTGTCGTTGTTCCAGCCCTTGAACTCGAACTGTTCGTAGTCGCCGAAGCTGACATCCTTGAGCACCTCGCCGGCAGCCGGGGTCAGCGCGCGCAGTTCGCCGATGGCTTCGCCCGCGGCCGGCAGCAGGCCGACCAGCACCTGGTCGTTGCTCTTCAGGCTGTTGCGGGTGATCGCCACGCTGTTGCCGGCCACGTCGACCGAGGTCACGCTGCCGTCGCCGATCAGCTTGGTGGCCTTGCCGCTGGCCACGTCGATCTGGAACAGCGGATGCTCGCCGAGGTCATCAGCGGTGGTGTAGATGCTGGCGCCATCCGCGGACAGGGTGATGCCGCCGGCCGAACGATCCCACTGCGGGGCGATCTCGCGGGTCTTGCCGCTGGCCAGGTCCATCGCCATCAGGCCGAAGCGGTCTGCCTCGAAGCCCGGGCGCTTCATCGCACGGTAGAACAGGGTCTTGCCGTCGGCGCTGAACACCGGGCCGGCATCCCAGGCCGGGTTGGCAGCGGTCAGGTTGACCGGCGCCTGCTTGCCGGCGGCGTCGAAGCGGTAGAGGTCGAAGTTGGTCGACCACGGCTCCTGCTTGCCGGCAACGCGGATGCTGGCCACCACGCTGGCGCCATCCGGCGACCACGCGAAATCATCATTGCCGCCGAACGGCTTGGACGGCGCATCACCATCGATAGTCGCGCTCAGCGCCGAGGCACCCTTGACCGCGCCGGCCTTGGCCGCCGGCAGCGGCGCCACGAACAGGGTGTTGCGGCGGCCGTCGTTCCAGGTATCCCAGTGGCGCACGAACAGCGAATCGAAGACCTTGCCGCTGGCCTTGGCGCCGGCCACGTCCTTGAGCTTCTTCTCGGTGCAGGCCAGGTCCGAGGCGCAGGCCTGGAACACGCCGGCGCTGAACAGCACGCGGTCGTCCTGCGGCGACACGTGGTAGCTGTCCACGTCCACCGGGAAATCGGTCAGCTGGCGCGGGGTGCCGCCGCTGATCGGCTGCGCGTACAGCTGCTGGCTGCCGTTCTTGGCACTGAGGAAATACACGGTCTGGCCATCGGCCGACAGCGACGCGGAATTGACGCTCCAGCCAGCCGGGGTGATCTGCTTCGGCGGGGCCGCGTCACGCGTGCGCAGGTTGCGCGCGAACAGCGCGGTGGAGGCCTTCAGGTTGGCGTCCACGCTGCGCTTGGCGAACACCACGGTGCCACCATCGGCGGTCAGTACCGGCGCGGAGACGCGGTCCATGGCCACCATGTCGCGGACTTCCAGGCCACGGGCAGCGGCGACGCTGGGCAGGGCGGCCAGCAGGCTCAGTGGCAGCAGGGCATGACGCAGTTTCATCGGGGTCTCCGCAGGACGGCAAAAAACCGATGGTAGGCCCGGGTGGCCGGGACTGCCAAGGCCATCGGTCATGGCCGGGGACGGGTCGATGCCTTCGCCAGAAAAGGCAAACCGCGCCGTAGCGCGGTTTGCGGTAGTGCTGGCCGCTGGCCGGCAATCTGTCTGGTTGCCGGCCAGCGGCCGGCACTACCGGGTCAGAGCCCTTCCCTGCGGGAAGGGATCCGACCCCGTGCATCACGCCACGGCGCGCTTGCCGGTGCGGTAGATCAGCCAGCCGACCAGGAACAGCACGGCCAGGCCGATCCACTGTGCGCCCGGCAGGTGGAACGGCACGGCCAGCACGTCGGCGCGGCTGCTGACCACGATCGGAATCGCGATGGCGATGCCCATCAGTGCCTCGCCGGTGATCAGGCCGGCAGCAAACAGCACGCCCGGCTTGTGCACGCGGTCGCGGCCTTCTTCGTCGTCGGCACGCACCTTGTGGAAGCGCTCGACCAGGTAGGCGATCAGGCCGCCGAGGAAGATCGGCACCATCAGTTCCAGCGGCAGGTAGATGCCGATGGCGGCGGCCAGCACCGGCACGCGGAATCGGGCGTTGCGCGACTTCAGCCAGCTGTCGAAGGCGATGATGGCGGCGCCGACCACGGCACCGATGCCGATGAAGGTCCACGGCAGTTCGCCACCGAACAGGCCCTTGGCCACCGAGGCCATCAGGTTGGCCTGCGGTGCAGCCAGCGCGTTCGGGTGCAGCTCGGACTTCACGCCAATGCCGTAGGCGGTGGCCAGCAGGTTCAGCACCGGCGCCATGATCAGCGCGCAGGAGAACGCACCGATGCCCAGCATCAGCTGCTGCTTCCACGGGGTGGCACCGACGATGTAGCCGGCCTTGAGGTCCTGCAGGTTGTCACCGCCGACCGCTGCGGCGCAGCACACCACCGCACCGATCATGATCGCGGCCACCGCACCCAGCGGCGCACCGCCGGCACCGACCGGCTTGAGGCCGTCGGCACCCAGCAGCACGACCAGCACGGCCGAGGCGAACAGGATCGTGGAGATGGTGATGCCCGAGACCGGGTTGTTGGACGAACCGATCAGGCCGGCCAGGTAGGCCGAAACCGAAACGAACAGGAAGCCGGCGACGATCATGATGAGGGTCATCGGGATCGACACGTGCCACTGGCCCACGATGGCCTGGTACAGGGCCAGCAGCGGCAGCACGAACACCACCAGGGCGACCAGCATCCACTTCATCGGCAGGTCGCGCTCGGTGTGCGCCAGTACCGGGCCGCCGCTCTTGCGGGCGGCGGCAAAGCCACTCTTGACGCCGTTGAGCAGCGACTTGCGCAGCGAGATCAGGGTCCAGATGCCACCGATCAGCATGGCGCCGACACCCAGGTAGCGCATCTTCGCGCCCCAGATGGCGAACGCGGCTTCGGTGGAGGAAGCTGCGGCAACCGACGCGGCCAAAGCCGGGTCGGTGTTCATGAAGAACGCCTGGTAGATCGGAATGGCGATGTGCCAGGTCAGGATCGAGCCGGACACCACCACGATGCCGACGTTGAGGCCGACGATGTAGCCCACGCCGAGCAGCGCCGGCGACAGGTTGGTGCCGATGAAGGCGGTGACCTTGGAGCTGCCGACGTAGGCCGAGGTGGCCCAGGCATCGGGAATCAGGCGCATGCCGCTTTCCGCGGCCAGCTTCACGAAGGCGCCGATCACCGCCGACAGGCCGAGGATCTTCAGGCCCGGGCCAGGATTCTCACCTGCCTTGAGCACTTCGGCCGCAGCCTTGCCTTCCGGGAACGGAAGCGGGTCTTCGACGATCATCGAACGGCGCAGCGGCACCGAGAACAGCACGCCCAGCAGGCCGCCGAGACCGGCGATGCCCAGCACCCACCAGTACTTGAAGTCCGGCCAGTAGCCCATGATCACCAGCGCGGGGATGGTGAAGATCACACCGGCGGCGATCGATGAACCGGCCGAGGCGCCGGTCTGCACGATGTTGTTCTCGAGGATGGAGCCACCGCCTAGCAGGCGCAGCACGCCCATGGAAATCACCGCGGCGGGAATGGCGGTGGCGATGGTCAGGCCTGCGAACAGGCCGAGGTAGGCGTTTGCGGCCGACAGCACCACCGCCAGCACGATGGCCAGGGCCACTGCGCGGAAGGTGAGCTGCTTGGGCGCAGCGTCGTGGTTCATGGAAGCCCCTGCTGGCAAAAAATCCCTGCCACGCTAGCTGTCGGGGCAGATCAAGTCCAGCGTGCCAAAGGATGGGGGCACGTGCTGCAGTGCGATGGCGCCGCACGTGCGACCGCAGCAGGCTGATACGGCAAAGCCGGGTTGGGTATCGCGCAAATGATATGTTATATCCTTCTATCGACCCGTCGCAGTTGCAGTGCATGCCCCCTTCCCCCTCCCCCCGCCTGGCCTCCATCGACCAGCTGCGCGGCACCGTCATGCTGCTGATGCTGCTGGACCACGTGCGTGAGACCTTCTTCCTGCAGTACCAGGTGAGCGATCCGATGGATGCGTCCACGGTCTCTCCGGCGCTGTTCGCTTGCCGCCTGCTGGCGCATCTCTGCGCCCCGGTGTTCGTGCTGCTCACGGGCCTGTCGGCGTGGCTGTACGGCCAGCGCCAGGCAGACCCGCGCCGGGCCACCGCCGCCTTCCTGCTCAAGCGCGGCTTGTTCCTGGTGGTGCTGGAACTGACCCTGGTGAACTTCGCCTGGACCTTCCAGTTCCCGCCGGACACGATCTATCTGCAGGTGATCTGGGCTATCGGTCTCAGCATGATCGCGCTGGCCGGCCTGCTGTGGCTGCCGCGCCCGACCTTGCTGGTACTGGCAGTTGCGCTGGTGGCCGGCCACAACCTGCTCGATACCGTGCGGGTCGAGGGCAATGGCGCGCTGGCGGTACTGTGGAAGGTGCTGCACCAGCGCGACTGGATCGAAGCCGGGGCACTGCGATTGCGCACCTCCTACCCGGTGCTGCCGTGGATCGGGGTGATCGCACTGGGTTATCTGATGGGGCCGTGGTTCGCCCGCGAGCGCGCGCCGGAGCAGCGGCAGCGCTGGCTGTTGTGGGGAGGCGCCGGCGCGCTGGCCCTGTTCGCGCTGCTGCGGTTCGCCAACCAGTATGGGGATGCTCCCTGGACGTACCAGACCACTACGCTGCGCACGTGGTTGAGCATCTTCAACGTCACCAAGTATCCGCCGTCATTGCAGTTCCTGCTGTTGACCCTGGGCGTGGGACTGTTGCTGCTGCGCCTGTACGAGTGGCCGCCAGTGGCGCGTGCGCTGCGGCCGTTGGCCGACATTGGTGCAGCACCGATGTTCTTCTACCTGCTGCATCTGTATGTGCTGAAGGGGCTGTATCTGGGCGCGCTGGCGGTCTGGGGGCCGACCCACGGCGAGCTGTATGCGCTGGATTCGGTCAGCGGCCTGCTGCTGGTGGCCTGTGCACTGGCGGTGATGATGTACCCGCCGACGCGGGCGTTCGCGCGGTTCAAGGCGCGACGGCGTGACCTGGCGTGGTTGCGGTACCTGTAACCGACAACACCGGGACGGCCATCCACGCATGGCGTGGATCTACTACAAGTGCCTCTGGCATAGATCAGCGTTGCGTGGCATCCCGCAAAGCCTGTTCGCCGGTCATGGCCCGGCGCTCCCGGGCTGCCCGCCCCGGGCCAGGGGCCTATAATCGCGCCCTTTCCGCTGTCCCCGCCGTCGATGACCGTTGCCGCTACCGCTTCCGACGACTTCCTGGGCCACCCCAAGGGCGTCTATGTCTGCTTCTTCACCGAAATGTGGGAGCGCTTCTCCTTCTACGGCATGAAGGCGCTGCTGCTGCTGTACCTGACCAAGTACCACCTGTTCGGCGACAAGGCCGGGCTGGACCTGCTCGGCGCCTACGGCGGGCTGGTGTACTGCATCCCGGTGTTCGGCGGCATGCTGGCCGACCGCTGGCTGGGCATGCGCCGGGCGGTGCTGTTCGGCGGCATCCTGCTGGTGCTCGGGCACCTTGGCATGGCCTTCGAAGGTCACGCGGCGTACCGGGTGAACGGCGAAGTGGTGCGCGACACCTCGGCGCTGGCGGTGACCTACCTGTCGCTGGCCCTGATCATCATGGGTGTGGGCTTCCTGAAACCGAACATCTCCACCATCGTCGGCAAGCTGTACGCCAAGGACGATCCACGCCGTGATTCGGGCTTCTCGCTGTTCTACGCCGGCATCAATCTGGGCGCGCTGTTCTCGTCGCTGGTGTGTGGCTTCCTCGGCGAGGCGTATGGCTGGAAATACGGTTTCGGCGCGGCCGGCATCGGCATGCTGGCCGGCCTGGCAGTGTTCCTGTGGGGCCAGAAGTACCTGCAGGGCCACGCCGAGCCGCCGCAACCGGCGGCGCTGAAGCAGAAGGTGCTGGGCCTGCCGCGCGAATGGCTCATCTATCTGTGCGCGGTGCTCGGCGTGCTGCCGGTGGCGTGGCTGATGTGGGCTGCCGGCAATGGTGCGTTCGCGCTGGGCGGTGAAATCAGCCTGGCGCTGATGCTGATGCTGGTGGTGCTGGGCGGCGTGCTGGTCTGGTTCGCCTGGTTCACCGGCAGCAAGTGCACGCCGGTGCAGCGCCAGCAGATGATCGCGCTGATGGTGCTGATCTTCATGGCGCTGGTGTTCTTCACGATGTACGAGCAGTCGTATGGCTCGTGGGTGACCTTCACCGACCGCCTGCTGACCAAGGACATCGTGCCTGCGCTGGTGATCACCGGCGGTACGCCGCTGCCGTGGTCGATCATCTCGCTGCTGCTGGCACCGCTGGGCTTCGTGGTCAGCGCGCGCCTGTCCGAACGGCGCCCGGGTTCGGCCGCACCGCGCACGTTCTTCGCCGCCATCGTCGTGCTGATGCTGGTGCTGCTGGTGCGCGACTGCCTGGTGATTCCGCAGACTGCCGGCTCGCTGACCTACCTCGGCGGCCTGTTCCTGGTGCTGCTGGCGCCGGCCTTCGCCGCGCTCTGGACCTGGATGGACCGCCGCGGCTGGGAGCCGGGCAAGCCGGTGAAGTCGGCCTGGGGCCTGGTGATCGGTGCGCTGTCGTTCGTGCCGCTGGCGCTGGCGGCGCAGCAGGTCGGCGCCACCGGTGAGATGGCCAGCGTGTGGTGGCTGGTGCTGGCCTACTTCCTGCTGGCCAGCGGCGAGATGTGCCTGTCGCCGGTCGGCCTGTCGGCAGTGACCCAGCTGGCCGTGCCGCGGGTGATGAGCCTGATGATGGGCACCTGGTTCCTGGCCACCGCGTTCTCGGAAACGCTGGCCGCGCTGTTCGGCAAGCTGGCCGCGATCGAGGTGCCGGAAGGTGAATCGCTGGACATGGTGGCCGCGGCCGGCGCCTATGCGCACCTGTTCTGGCTGCTGATGTGGATCGGCCTGGGCTGCGCGCTGGCTGCGTTCATCGCCGCGCCGCTGCTGAAGCGGATGATGCACGGGGTCAAGTAAACCCCGCGCGTGCGGAAAACCAGGGCGGCGGAAGGATCATCCGCCGCCCTGTCAGTTCAGGGCGCCTTGTCCTTGCCGGCCGCAGGTGCGGCCGTGGCGGTCTTGCCCCCCAGGCTGCGCGCCAGGAACGCCAGCAGCTTGTCGTAGTACTCGCTGCGATGGGCCTCGGTGTAGAAACCGTGGCCTTCGGTCTTGTAGTACAGGCTCTCCACCGGCGTGCCGGCACGCTTGAGCGCCGCTTCCATGCGCTCGGTGTGCTGGATCGGCGCGCGCTTGTCTTCGCCACCGGCCGCGAGGAACACCGGCACCTTGATCCGCTCGGCCAGGTTCACCGGCGACACCGCGCCCAGCTTGGCCGGATCCCCCAGCCATTCGCGCAGGTAGGTCACGCCTGAACCGCGGTCCTGGATGTCGCCACGGGTGTACATCATCGGCAGGTCGTAGACGCCGACATAACCGGCCGCGCACTGGTACAACCCGGGCTCGCGGGCGGCCCCCATCATCGCCGAGTAGGCTCCGTAGCTAGCGCCATAGATGCAGATGCGACGGCCGTCGGCGATGCCTTCGCTGATCGCCCAGCGGGTGGCATCGGTGACGTCGTCCTGCATCGCCGCGCCCCACTGCTGCGCACCGGCCTGGGTGTGGGCCCGGCCGTAGTTGCCCGAACCGCGGAAGTTGACCTGCAGTACGGCATAACCGGCGGCGGCCAGCATCTGCGTTTCGCGGTCGTACTGGCCGGAATCGAAGATGTCGAACGGGCCACCATGCGGCATTACCACCATCGGCAGGTTACGCCCGTCGCTGCCGGCCGGCAGGGTCAGGAAGCCATGCAGCGGCAGCCCGTCGCGGGCCTTCAGTGCAATCGGCTTCACGCTGGCGCTGCGGTCCACGTCGATCCAGTCGCTGCGGCTGATCAGGTGGTCAGCCTTGCGCGCCACCGTGTCGTACACGTAGAAATCGCCGGGATTGGTGCCTGACCAGGTTTCCACCAGCACGACACGGCCATCGCGGGTGCTGGAGGTGATGTAGACCGCTCCGCCAAAGGCGGCCTCCAGACTGCGATACAGGCGAGCCTCCGGCGACTTCTCGTCGAAGAAACGGGTACGCGGCTTATCGCCCAGATACAGCGCGCCCACCGGCACATGGGTGCCAGGCCGATGGATGATGCGGTACGGATTGACCACCTCGTCACGCAGCAGGGTGGCGCGTTCGCCGGTCTGCGGATTCCAGCTGACGATCGCATCCGGCCCCTGGGTCTGCTCGACATTGAGATAGGCCAGGTTGTCATCGGCCGAGAAGCCGAGGGCGGTTTCGATGCGCTTGCTGACCGCCTCGTCGTTGATCAGCTTCCAGCTGTCACCGCTGCGGTCGCGGAAGTACAGCTTGTTGACGTTGTCGCTGCCCGAGCCGTGCACGAAGCGGACCTCGCCCGCGTCGTCGGTGGTGAACTCGCCGCGTCGTACCGGTGAGGACGCCACCCGCGAGCGACGGCCACTGGTCACATCCATGCGATCGACGCGGGTGAACGGATCCTCGGCCAGCGGCCACACAGTGACCAGCACGTTGCGCTCGTCGCCTGGCAGGTCGTCGGCCAGGAAGGCAGCGACCGCCTCGACCTTCTTCGGCTGGATGCGGGTTCCCGGGCCGTTGCTCTCCACGCGGTAGCCCACCAGCAGTTCGCCGCGATTGCCGTTGGCATCGATGGCATAGAGTTCGCCGGTGGGATTGGGCTGGTCGAGCGAGCCCCACTTCTGGGCCAGGCCGATCAACAGGCGCTCGTTGCTGACCCAGTCGAACTCCTGCGCGTGGTTGCGGCTGGGTGGCCGGAAGCTGCCGACCATCTGCTTGTCCTTCAACCGCAGCACGGCGATCGCGGTGGTGTCCTCCATCGGCACCGTTGCCGCCACGTACTCGCCCCCCGGCGAAATCTTGATATCGGTGAAGGTCTCGCGACGCAGGTACTGCGTCAGGTCCACCGCCCCCACGCTGCCTGCGGCAACGCCCCCGATGACGGCCAGTGCGGCCGCCAGAATCGTCTTGTGCATCCTTCCCCTGCTCCTGTGGACACCTTGTCCTGGTGGCCGATTCTAGGCAGGGCCGTACGTTTCCCGCCAGAGCCGGAAAAGACGACGGCACCGTTGCCGGTGCCGTCGTTGCCACTACCTTGGAGAGAGAGTCAGGACGTGGGTTCGGGGGGCGTGCGCCGGGTCAGTGGACCCCGCGCACCGCCAACATGAGGGCCAGGATGCTGAGGATCACGGCGATGGTGCCGTCGAGCACGCGCCAGGTGCTGGGCTTGGTGAACAGCGGCGCCAGCAGGCGCGCGCCGAGGCCCTGCGCGGTCAGCCACAGGCAGCTGGCAGTGACCACGCCAGCGGCGAAGGCCATGCGGGCGTTGCCGAAGTTCTCGGCGATGGAGCCGATCACCATCATGTCCAGCCAGAAGTGCGGATTGATCAGCGAGAAGCCGACCGCGGCCATCAGCACCGCGCGGCGGCTGCCGTCGTCGCTGTCAGCCTCGCCCATGCCACCGCCACCGGCGATCGCACGGCGTGCCGACTTCATCGCATACCAGGCCAGGAACGCGACACCGGTCCACAGCACGGCGGTGGTCAGCCACGGCAGCGCCGAGGTGAGCGTGCGCAGGCCGGCCACGCTGGCAAAGATGAAGATGGCATCGATGGCCGCGCAGGTGGCGACCACCGGCACGATGTGCTTGCGCAGGATGCCCTGGCGCAGAATGAAGGCGCTCTGGGCCCCGACCACGGCGAACAGGCCGATGCCGGTGGCTGCACCAGAGAACCAGGCACCGAGGCCGGTGCTGGCGGAGATGACCGAGAACATGGGATTCACTGCCTTGTATTGCTGGGGGGGACGGTGCCTCGCGAAGGCGGACAGCACCGGAACGAGCGCCATTGTCGCGCCGCAACATGAAAAAGACGAGCTAAACTTCCTAAACCAACATTAGCGGAACTTAATTCGATGCGTATCGACCATGCCCAGCTGCGCGCCCTGGCCGCAGTGATCCGCGAAGGCAGCTTCGACCGCGCCGCACACTCGCTGAATGTCACGCCCTCGGCCATCTCGCAGCGGGTCAAGGCGCTGGAGGACCGGATCGGGCGCCTGCTGGTCAAGCGCGGCACCCCGGCCACCGCCACCGCCGAGGGCCAGCTGCTGGTGCAGCTGGCCGAGCAGACCGCCCTGCTCGAACACGATGCGCTGCACCGGATGGGCCTGGCCGACGAAGACCTGCCCCAGGCCAGCATCCCGGTGGCGGTGAACCACGACAGCCTGGAAACCTGGTTCCCGCAGGCCGCCGCGCAGTTCGCGCAGGGCACAGGCACCACGCTGGACCTGCGCGTGGAAGACCAGGACCACACCGTCGAACTGCTGCGCCAGGGCACGGTGCTGGGTGCGGTGACCACGCTGGACGAGCCGGTGCAGGGCTGCCAGATCCACGCGCTGGGCAGCATCCGTTACGCGGCGACCTGTACCCCCGAGTTCCGCGAGCGCCACTTCGCCAAGGGCGTGACCGCACAGGCGCTGGCGCAGGCACCGGTGCTGGTGTTCAACCGCAAGGACGAAATGCAGTCGCGCTTCGCCCGGCGCATGGCCGGCGACGACCTGCCGAGCACCGCACCGACCTGGTGGATTCCCTCCACCCGCGCCTTCGTGCAGGCCAACCTGGGCGGCATGGGCTGGACCATGAATCCCCTGCCGCTGGTCAAGCGGCACCTGGACGCGGGCCGCCTGGTCTACGTACGCCAGCGCGCGTGGGAAGACGTGCCGCTGTACTGGCAGCACTGGAAGGGCGACGTGCAGACCATGGCCCTGCTGACCCGCGCGGTGCTGGATGCTTCCTCGGCACTGATCCGGCGCAAGCGCTGACCCATGGCGCAAAAAGGGGACGGAGGGGATTAAGTCGTATTTGCCTTGGATGTCGTATTGGCCTTAAACGGCTTAATCCCCTCCGTCCCCTTTTTCGGGGCTCCATCGGATCTCCATCGAGCCTACACACCGGGTCCATGCGCGATGCGGATACTGGCGGGCCGACCATTACAAGGATGTCCGGCATGCCCGTGTACCTGCGCGACGCCCGCCCCGACGATGCCGCCGCCTGCATCGACCTGCGCGGGCGCACCCGCGAGAATGCCTTCAATGCGGCGCAGCTGGCGGAACTGGGCATCACCGTGGACAGCTGGGCGGCCGGCATCGCCCACGGCGATTCGATCGGCCGCATCGCCTGGGAGGGCGAGCGCATGGTCGGCTACTGCTTCGCCGACCACGACAGCGGCGAGGTGCTGGTGCTGGCCCTACTGCCGGAGTACGAGGGCCGCGGCATCGGCCGCCAGCTGCTGCAGGAAGTGGTCAGCCTGACCCGCGATGCCGGCCACCGGCGCCTGTTCCTGGCCTGCTCGGCCGACCCGCGTTCGCGCTCGCATGGCTTCTACCGCCGCCTGGGCTGGCGTCCGACAGGCGAGATCGATGAGGCCGGTGACGAGATCCTCGAGCTGGTCTGAGCCGGGCGTGGTCCCGGCGCTTCGCGTGACGGTGCCGCGAAACGTCGGATGCTGCGTTGCATCAAAAACGGACCGGATCCGGTTAGAATCGCGGATGGATGCTGCAAGGCGTTGTTTCTTCACGCCCTTTCCCTGCCCCATGCGCATCCTGAACTCCTCCCCTCCGCCAACGATCCCGCCCCCATGAAGAAATTTGGCAAGGCCCTGCTCGCCCTGCTCGTGCTGCTGTTGCTGGCCGCCGCGCTGTTCCTGTACTGGCCGCTGACCCAGCGTTCGGTGCCCGCCGCCAGCAACGACAAGCCCGTCGATGTTGTGCTGGTCGGCGCCGGCATCATGAGCATCACCCTGGCCACCTACCTGCAGGAACTGCAGCCGGACTGGAACATCCAGGTCTACGAACGCCTCGACGGCGTCGCCGGCGAAAGCTCCGACGGCTGGAACAACGCCGGCACCGGCCATTCGGCGTTCGCCGAACTGAACTACACCCCGGAACTGCCCGACGGCAGCATCGAAACCAAGCGCGCGGTCGGCATCGCCGAATCGTTCGAGGTTTCGCGCCAGTTCTGGTCGCACCAGGTGAAGGAAGGCCGGCTGAGCCAGCCCAGCGACTTCATCAACCCGACCCCGCACATGAGCTTCGTCTGGGGCGATGACAACATCGCCTACCTGCACAAGCGCCAGCAGGCCCTGGTGAAGAACCCGCTGTTCTACGGCATGCAGTACTCCGAGGATCCGGCACAGATCAAGCAGTGGGCGCCGCTGCTGATGGAAGGCCGTGACCCGAAGCAGAAGGTCGCCGCGACCTGGATGCCGCTCGGTACCGACGTCAACTTCGGTGTGATCACCCGCCAGCTGACCACCGGCCTGCAGCGCAGCCCGAACTTCAGCCTGCACCTCAACCATGAGGTGAGCGCGCTGCGGCAGAACGCCGACAAGAGCTGGAACGTGACGGTGAAGGACCTGAAGGCCGGCACCGAGACCACCACCCACACCCGCTTCGTGTTCATCGGTGCCGGTGGCGCCGCGCTGAAACTGCTGCAGATGTCGGGCATCCCGGAATCGAAGGACTACGCCGGCTTCCCGGTCGGTGGCCAGTTCCTCGCCTTCCAGGGCCAGGACGTGACCTCGCGCCATGGCGTGAAGGCCTACGGCATGGCCGAGACCGGCTCGCCGCCGATGTCGGTGCCGCACCTGGATGCGCGCAAGCTGGACGGCAAGCCGGTGGTCCTGTTCGGGCCGTTCGCGCTGTACAGCACCAAGTTCCTCAAGCACGGCTCGTGGTGGGACCTGTACTCCTCGGTCACCCACAACAACGTCGGCCCGATGCTGGAAGTGGGCAAGGACAACCTGGACCTGGTGCAGTACCTGATGGGCCAGGCACGCTTGAACGATGCCGACCGCCAAGCCGAACTGGTCAAGTACTTCCCCAATGCCAAGCCGGGCGACTGGAAGCTGGTCACCGCCGGCCAGCGCGTGCAGATCATCAAGCGTGATCCGCTGAAGGGCCCGGTGCTGCAGTTCGGTACCGAGATCGTGACCGACAAGGACCACACCATCGCCGCCCTGCTCGGCGCGTCGCCGGGTGCGTCGACCTCGCCGCCGATCATGCTGGACCTGATGGCCAAGGCCTTCCCGGACCAGATGAAGGCCGGCTGGGAAACCCGCCTGCGCGAGATCGTGCCGTCGTACGGGCGCAAGCTCAACGACAGCGCCGCGCTGGTGAACGAGATCCGCACGCTGACCAGCCAGACCCTGCACCTGCCGTACCTGGAGGTGCCGGTGGACGCCAATACGGCGGCTCCTGCCCCGGCGGTAGTGCCTGCAGCAGTTCCGGCGCCGACCAAGGAAAAGCGCAATGCCAACGAGGAACTGCAGGCGCTGTAAGCCCGCGCGTTCCTTTCGATGCAGACGGACGGCCACCTTCGGGTGGCCGTTTGTTTTTTTGCGAGGTGGGTCGGATCCCTACCCGCACTGGAAGGCTCTGACCTGCGCCTGGGCGCCGATGATGGGGTCAGAGCCCATTGCCTGCGGCAACGGGATCCGACCCCGGCCCGCCACTGCTCTGCGCCGGGAAGCCCCTGCACAATGACGCGAATTGTAATGTTGTTAAGAATTATTTACATTTGCATCCTGCGCAGTGACCGCGCCTCTCCCCAGATGGACCTGACCGTGCCCGAAGCCGCCGCCCCGGGTGCTGGACGACTGTTGCCGCCCTCCCCGCCTCCACGTTTCGAGCCCACCATGTCCCTGACCTTCCGTACCCGCCTGCCCCGCCGCGCGCTGCTGCCGGCCGCCCTGCTTTCGTCGCTGGCCCTGCTGGCCACGCCCAGCGCGTTCGCTGCCGCCGATGGCGCGGCCGACGCCAAGACCCTGGACCGGGTGAGCGTGCGTGCCGAGCAGTCGGCACCGCCGGCCAGTACCACGCGCCTGCCGATCACCCTGCAGGAAACCCCGCAGTCGGCCACCGCGATCAGCCTGCAGCGCCTGCAGGACGAATCACTGTTCAGCATCAACGATGTGATGCGCAACGTCACCGGCGTCAGCGTGTCCTTCTATGACACGCAGCGCCCGCTGTACTACGCGCGTGGCTTTGCCATCACCGACTTCCAGGTCGATGGCATTCCCACCTACAGCGGCTCCACCAACCAGGAGTACGACACCGCCTTCTACGACCGCATCGAAGTGATCCGCGGTGCCAACGGCCTGCTCAGCGGCGCCGGCGTGCCGTCGGCCACGGTCAACCTGCTGCGCAAGCGCCCGGGCAAGGAATTCGACGCGTCGTTCGCGGTCAGCGCCGGCAGCTGGGACTACCGCCGCATGGAGGCCGATGTAACCGCGCCACTGACCGATGACGGCCGCTTCCGCAGCCGCGTGGTCGCCGCCTACACCGACCGCGGGCTGTACTACGACCGCTACAAGGAAAACAAGATGGCCGGCATGGCGGTGCTGGAAGGCGATGTCACCGACAGCACCACGGTCACCGTCGGTTACCAGACCCAGGACAACAACCCGACCGGTTCGACCTGGGGCACCGTGGCGTTCTTCGACAACCAGGGCAACTTCGCCCATCTGGCGCGCTCGACCAACCTGTCGCCGAAGTGGAGCTACTGGAAGCGCGAGAGCAGCACCGCGTTCGCCAACCTGGAACAGCGTTTCGGCGACAACTGGCTGCTGAAGATCAACACCGCCTACACCCGCGGCAACGTGCAGAACGTGCGCCTGTACGGCACCGGCAACCCGGACCCGGTGACCGGCTCGGGCATCTACCTGCGTGCCGCTGCCGGTGATTCGAAGGACACCCGCCGCAATGTCGATGCCTACCTGACCGGCAGCTTCCCGCTGTTCGGCCGCGACCACGACCTCACCGTCGGCGCGCAGTGGTCGGACCTGGAAGGCACCACCAACACCCTGGCACTGAACTTCCCGGGCGACTGGGCAACCTGCGGGCGTGAGCGCTGCTACTACATCCCCAACGTGTTCAACTGGAACGGCGACATCTCCGAGGTGACCTACACCCGTACCGGTGCACGCCGCGTGGCCAAGACCACGCAGAGCGGCGTCTACCTGGCCACCCGCCTGCGCCTGGCCGATCCGCTGTCGCTGATTGCCGGTGCACGCCTGAGCCGCTGGGAAACGCTCAGCCGCTCGTACAACGCCGCCGGCGTCTACACCGGCACCAGCGGTGCCTACAAGGTGAGCGATGAAGTCACCCCGTACGTGGGCCTGGTCTACGAGATCACGCCGAACGTGTCGGCCTATGCCAGCTACACCGAGATCTTCAATCCGCAGAACTACAAGGACCGCAACGAGAACCTGCTGGCGCCGGTACAGGGCTCGAACCTGGAAGCGGGCGTCAAGACGCAGTGGTTCAATGGCCGCCTGACGGCCAATGCGGCGGTGTTCGAAGCCAAGCAGGACAACTACGCGGTGCGCGACATGAGCGTGCCGGAAGGCACGCTGAGTGATGGCAGCTCGGCCTACATCGGCATCAACGGCACCAAGGCGCGCGGCTGGGAGATGGACGTCAACGGCGAGATCCTGCCGGGCTGGACGGTCAATGCCGGCTACACCCACGTCAAGGTGACCCGCGCCGCCACCGACCTGCTGTACGCCAATCCGCCCGAGGACCTGCTGCAGCTCAACACCCAGCTGCAGCTGCGCGGCGCACTCAAGCGCCTGAGCATCGGCGGTGGCGTGCAGTGGCAGAGCAAGGTGCAGGGCTACAACATCGCCTACCCGCTGGGAGGCACGGTGACGGTGAACCAGCCGGCCTACTCACTGGTGCAGTTCAACGCCAACTACCGCATCAGCGACAACTGGACCGCGACCCTGAGCGTGCGCAACGCGCTGGACAAGACCTACTGGGCCAACCTGGACTACAACAACTTCGGCGAGCCGCGCTTCGTGTCGGCCAGCCTGCGCTGGAAGTTCTGAGCGACCCGCGACCCGGTGGGTGCCTGGTGGGTGCCGACCGTTGGTCGGCACGCCCTCCGCCACGACCCACGGTCGTGGCCTATCTGAATGGGCCCGCCTCCGCGCGGGCCCTTTCATTTGCTGCAGCGCGGGTTGCACGGCCATCATAATTATGCCGTAATTATTTCAACGCCAATCGGAAGCCGGTCGATGAACCCGAGCTGGGATACGTTGGAACGCAGCCGCCAGGCCCGCCTGCAGCGGGCCGCGCCATGGGCCCGGGGCCGCGAGGTGGCTGCCAGCGACGTCGGCGAACTGCTGCATGCGCTGCTGGAACCCGGCGACAAGGTCTGCCTGGAGGGCAACAACCAGAAGCAGGCCGATTTCCTCGCCCAGGCCCTGGCCGCCCTCGACCCGGCGCGGGTGCATGACCTGCACATGGTGCAGTCGGTACTGTCGCTGCCCTCGCACCTGGACGTGTTCGAGCGCGGCATCGCCTCGAAACTGGACTTCTCGTTCTCCGGCCCGCAATCGGTGCGTCTGGCCAACCTGGTGGCCGAGGGCCGCATCCAGATCGGTGCCATCCACACCTACCTGGAGCTGTTCGGCCGCTACTTCATCGACCTGACCCCGCGCGTGGCCCTGGTCGCAGCACAGGCCGCAGATCGGCACGGCAACCTGTACACCGGGCCGAATACCGAAGACACCCCGGTGATCGTCGAGGCCACGGCGTTTGGTGGCGGCATCGTCATCGCCCAGGTCAACGAGATCGTCGACACCCTCCCCCGCGTCGATATTCCTGCGGACTGGATCAACTTCGTGGTGCAGGCGCCGAAGCCGAACCACATCGAACCGCTGTTCACCCGCGACCCGGCGCAGATCTCCGAGATCCAGGTGCTGATGGCGATGATGGCGATCAAGGGCATCTACGCCGAGTACGGCGTGAACCGCCTCAATCATGGCATCGGCTTCGACACGGCCGCCATCGAACTGCTGCTGCCAACCTACGCCGAATCGCTCGGGCTGAAGGGAAAGATCTGCCAGCACTGGGCGCTCAATCCACACCCGGCACTGATTCCGGCGATCGAATCGGGCTTCGTCAAGTCGGTGCATTCGTTCGGTTCCGAACTGGGCATGGAGAAGTACATCGCCGCGCGCAGCGATGTGTTCTTCACCGGTGCCGATGGCTCGATGCGCTCCAACCGCGCGTTCTCGCAGACCGCCGGCCTGTATGCATGTGACATGTTCATCGGCTCCACCCTGCAGATCGACCTGCAGGGCAACAGTTCCACTGCCACCCGCGACCGCATCGCCGGCTTCGGCGGCGCACCGAACATGGGCTCGGATGCACGCGGCCGCCGCCACGCCAGCGACGCCTGGATCAAGGCCGGCCAGCAGGCCGCGCGCCCCGGTGAGATACCGCGTGGCCGCAAGCTGGTGGTGCAGATGGTGGAAACCTTCCGCGAGCACATGGCACCGGCCTTCGTCGAACGCCTGGACGCCTGGGAACTGGCCGAACGCGCGGACATGCCGCTGCCGCCGGTGATGATCTACGGCGATGACGTCAGCCATGTGCTGACCGAGGAAGGCATCGCCAACCTGCTGCTGTGCCGTAGCCCGGAAGAACGCGAACAGGCGATCCGCGGCGTGTCCGGCTATACCGCCGTGGGCCTGGGACGCGACCGCGCGATGGTGGAGAACCTGCGCGACCGCGGCGTCATCCGCCGCCCGGATGACCTGGGCATATCCGTGCGCGATGCCAGCCGTGACCTGCTGGCGGCACGTTCGGTGAAGGATCTGGTGCGCTGGTCCGGCGGCCTGTACGACCCGCCCAAGCGCTTCCGCAACTGGTAAGGGGCTGAGCATGGAAACCCTCGACTATCGATTCGAAGGACGGACCCCGGTGCAGTTCCCGCGCGATGCGGTACTGGTCGGCGTACTGGCCTCGGGCAACCTGGAAATCCTGCTGGAACCGGCGGCATTGGATGGCGCGATGACGGTGCGCATCATCACCGCCGCGCAGGGCTTTGGCCGCGTCTGGGAAGCGGTGATCGGCGATTTCGCACAGCGCCATCCGCTGCGCGATGTACGCATCTCGATCAACGATGCCGGCGCCACGCCGGCGGTGGTCAGCCTGCGCCTGGACCAGGCGGTGGAAACGCTGCTCGCTGGAGATGCACGATGAACCGGACGCCGCGCCACAGCTACTACGAAGCCGACGCCCGCGAGCGTATCGCCGGCCTGGTCGACGCCGGTTCGTTCCGCGAGTTCCTCGGCCCGGCGCAACGCATGATGAGTCCGCACCTGGCCCAGCTCGACCTTCCTGCGGCATTCGACGACGGCATCGTCGTCGGTGAAGCCACGCTGCGCGGCAAGCGCGTGCTGCTGGCCGCGCAGCAGGGTGAATTCATGGGCGGTGGCGTGGGCGAAGTGCACGGTGCGAAGTTGACCGGCCTGCTGCGCCGTGCAGCGGCGACCCGGCCCGACGGCGTGTTGCTGCTGCTCGATACCGGCGGCGTACGCCTGCACGAGGCCAATGCGGGGCTGATCGCCATTTCCGAGATCATGCGCGCCACCCTGGATGCGCGGGCTGCGGGCGTCCCCGTGCTGGCGCTGATCGGCAGCGGCAACGGCGCATTCGGTGGCATGGGCATCGTGGCCCGCTGCTGCAGCACGGTGATCATGTCCGAGGAAGGCCGGCTGTCGCTGTCCGGGCCGGAGGTGATCGAAACCGTACGCGGCGTGGAAGAGTTCGATTCCCGCGATCGCGCGCTGGTCTGGCGGGTAACGGGAGGCAAGCACCGCTATCTGATCGACCAGGCACAGGTGCTCGTGCCCGATGCCATCGAGGCCTTTGCGCAGGCGGCATTCGATGCGCTGCAACCGGACACCGCCAGCACCGATGCCGAGGCTGCATTGAATGCCCTGCAGGCTCGCCATGCCGCACTGAAGGCGCGCGTGCAGGCGTGGGGCGGGTGCCGCGATGGTCTTGAGATCTGGTCGCTGCAGGGCATCACCGAACCCGAGCGCCTGCCGCTGCTGGACACCGGCGATTTCCTCGCCGCCACTGCCGATCGGAGCCTGCCATGAGCCTTCCGCTGCACGCGCTGCTCGATGCCCTGTTCCCGCGTGGCCACGCCGTTGCCGTGGAGGACTCGGTACTGACCGGAACCGCCACCACCGACGACGGCGAGGTGACCGTGATCGGCACTGCCGACAAGCTCGAGGTGGGCGTGGACCACGCACTGGCACTGGCCGAAACCGTGCTGTCCAGCACCGCCGCGCATCCACAGCGTCCGATCGTGATGCTGGTCGACACCGCCGGCCAACGCCTGGCACGCCGTGACGAACTGCTCGGCATCAACGGTTACTTCGCGCACCTGGCGCAGACGCTGGATCTGGCACGCCGGCGCGGTGCGCGGCTGGTGACGCTGGTCTATGGCGAGTCGGTCAGCGGCGGCTTCCTCTCGTTCGGCTTGATGGCCGACCACATCCACGCCCTGCCCGATGCCCAGGTGCGGGTGATGGACCTGCGCGCGATGGCCCGGGTGACCAAGCAGCCGCTGGAGAAACTGCAGGCGCTGAGCCAGACCTCGCCGGTGTTCGCACCCGGCGTGGAGAACTACGTGGCGATGGGCGCGGTGGATTCGATCTGGAACGGCGACCTGGCCGCATCCCTGCTGCAGGCGCTGCGTACGCCCGCCGATGGCGATCGCCGCGCCGTGCGCGGCGCCGAACGTGGCGGTCGCATGCTGGCCGCACGCGTGGCTGCAACCGTGAGCCAGGGCGATGCCTGAGCGGCTGCCCCGCCATACGCTGGTCTGGCTGTCAGCGCACGCCGGCTGGCAGGCGGACATCTCTGCGCATGAGCCGCGCCTGGCCGACTGGTTTGCGCAGGGTCTGCCGGCCATCGTCGCCCGGCGCGCCGCCGACGATGCCGATCCCCGCCTGCGCCTCGGCGTACCGCTGCCCCCCGCCGAGGGCAAACTGCGCCTGGCCCTGCGCGTGCCGGCACACGATGTGATGCGCACCGCGCCGCCACCGACACTTCAGACGGTGCTGGAAGGCGACCTTGTGCAGGACTGGCAGCGCCCCCTGCAGGCACTGCAGGACATCGCAGAGGCACGCGTATTCGGAGCGTTTGCCTGGCAGTACCTCACTGGACTGCACTATGTGCACGCGCGCTCGGACATCGATCTGCTGTGGCGGATCGACACCACCGCGCAGGCCGATGTCCTGGCTGCAAAGCTGCAGGCATGGGAAGCCGGATACGGTCGCCGGGTCGATGGCGAGCTGTGCCTGGCCGACGGCGCCGCCGTGAACTGGCGGGAGTACGCGGGACGCAGCCGCGAGGTACTGGTCAAGCGCCCGGAAGGCGCCGCACTGGAACTGCGCGAGTCCGTGTTCGCCCCCGCCGGGGTGAGCGCATGAACGCCGTCGCGCAACCGATTGTCCGGCCGGCAGCGGCCGTGGACTGCGCGCGCCTGGGGCGCCTCGCCGTTGCCAGCCTGCATGCGGAGCTGGCCCTGGCACCCAAACCGGGACTGGTCACGCCGTTCGACCGCGGCAGCCATCACGACATGGATGCGGGCACGTTCCTGCGCAGCCTGTTCGCGCTGCGCCACTATTTCACCGCCGTGGCCCACCTCGGTGCAGCCGGGGCGGACTTCGATGCGCTGCGCCGGTGTGGCATCGCCGCCGAAGCGGCGATGCTGCGCGCGACCGCCGGCATCAACACCCATCGTGGCGCGGTCTTCAGCCTCGGCCTGCTGGTGGCGGCCGCCGCGGACTGCCGCTCCCGCCTGGGCCATGCCGCCACCGGTGAGCAGGTCTGCCTGGAGGTACGTCGTTGGGCTGCGGATTTCGCGCACGCGCCGCTGGATGCAGGCAGCCCCGGCCAACGTGCGCGCGCCCTGCACAAGGTGCCAGGCGTGCGCGAACAGGCCGCCGCCGGTTACCCGCTGTTGCGCCAGGTGGCGCTGCCCAGCCTGCGCCACGCGCTGGCCAGTGGCCTGCCACGCGAAGCCGCGATGTGCCACACGCTGATGCAGCTGGTCGCACACACCGACGACCTCAACCTGCTGCATCGCGGCGGTGCGGAAGGCCTGCGCTGGGCACAGCAGCAGGCCCACCGCTTCCTGGCCGAAGGTGGTGCCTTCGCACACGATTGGCAGCCACGCCTGCAGCACATCGCCGATGCCTTCGTTGCGCGTCACCTGAGCCCCGGCGGCAGCGCCGACCTGCTTGCCTGCAGCCTGTTCCTGTTGCAACAGGAGGGCGCATGAGCCTTGGCCTGCTCTGCCCCGGACAAGGCGCGCAACATGCGGCGATGTTCGATCGCGTGCGCGACCTTGCCAGCGCGCGGCCGCTGCTCGATGCCACGGGCGAACTACTGGGCCGCGATGTATTCGCCGCCGCGGCGGCCGGCGACCGTTTCGACAATGTGCAGGCGCAGCCCTTGCTGTGCGCGGCCAGCCTGGCGCATTGGCAGGGCCTGCGCGACGTCTTGCCAACACCGGCGCTGATCGCGGGCTACAGCATCGGCGAGCTCGCCGCACATGCCATCGCCGGCAGCTTCGATGCCACCACCTGCCTGGCCCTGTCCGCGCAGCGCGCGCGCCTGATGGATGCCGCAACCCCGGAAGATGCCGGGCTCCAGGCAGTCCTGGGACTGGACCGCACTGCCGCGCAGCGCTTGTGCGATGCGCATGGTGCCTTCATCGCGATCGCCAATGGCCACGACCACTTCATCGTAGGCGGCGCACGGCCGTCGCTGCACGCGTTGGCGCTAGACGCGCAGGCATGCGGCGCGGAAACCCGTCCCTTGCCGGTCCATGTGCCCGCGCACACGCCGCTGCTGGCCAGCGCAGTGGCACCGTTTGCCGCCGCACTGGACGCTGCGCAGGTGCAGGCGCCGCGGCTGCCCCTGCTGGCCGGCGTCGATGCCCGCCCAGTGCGGGATCGCGCTGCAGTGGTGCACACGCTGTCGGCGCAGCTGGCACAGACCATCGAATGGGCGCAGGTGATGCGCCAGGCCTTCGAGCGTGGCGCGCGGGTGTTCCTGCAGCTGGGCCCGGGCAACGCCTTGGCGCGCATGGTCGCGCCGGCCTATCCGTGCTGCGAAGTGCGCGCGGTGGAAGAGTTCCAGAGCCTTGAAGGCGCCGCGACCTGGGTCCGCAGTGCGCTGGATCGGCTGCAGTAACGGGTTCGAGCAGTACGTATCACGCAACACGCCGTACGTCGCCTTACCCCGGGATGGCGGGTCTCCATCCGCGCTGTACGTGAGTCACGTGTCTGGGAGGGCGCATGAGTCCACAAATCGCAACGATCATCGGTCTGGTGATCATGTTCATCGTCGCCACCGCCATGCCGATCAACATGGGAGCCGTCGCCTTCGCGCTGGCCTTCATCATCGGCGGGCTGTGGGTCGACATGGGGGGCAAGGAGGTCCTGGCCGGCTTTCCCGGCGATCTGTTCCTGACCCTGGTCGGCATCACCTATCTGTTCGCCATCGCGCAGAAGAACGGTACCATCGACCTGCTGGTGCACTGGGCGGTGAAAGCGGTGCGCGGCCATATCGTGGCCATTCCGTGGGTGATGTTCGTGATCACCGCGGTCCTCACCGCGTTCGGTGCGCTGGGCCCGGCGGCGGTTGCGATCATCGGCCCGGTCGCCCTGCGCTTTGCCAAGCAGTACAACATCAACCCGCTGATGATGGGACTGCTGGTCATCCATGGCGCGCAGGCGGGTGGCTTCTCGCCGATCAGCGTGTACGGCAGCATCACCAACGGCGTGGTGCAGAAGGCCGGGCTGGAAGTCACCGAGATGGCGGTGTTCCTGACCAGCCTGGGCTTCAACTTCATGATGGCGACGATCTGCTTCTTCGCCTTTGGTGGCATCGCCTTGCTGCGTCGCGGCTCGATCACCGCAGCAGGAACGCTCGGCACTGCCGAACTGGCGATGGCCGGTGGCCCGCAGGCGTCGTCGCGGCAATTCGCGATCGAAGGCCATGGCGCGCTGGTCGCAGCAGGCGGCGGCACGCTCAGCAATGATCCGGCGGCCCTGGATGCGGTGAGCCTGACCCGCGAGCGGTTGTTCACCCTGATCGGCCTGCTGGGCCTGGGCGTGGCGGCGTTGATCTACAACCTCAACGTTGGCCTGGTCTCGATCACCGTGGCGGTAGCACTGGCGTTGTTGTCCCCGCAGAGCCAGAAGGGTGCGGTCGATGGCATCAGCTGGTCCACCGTGCTGCTGATCTGCGGCGTGGTGACCTACATCGGCGTGCTGGAACATGCCGGCGCGGTGGACTTCATCGGCAACGGTGTCTCCGACATCGGCATCCCGCTGCTCGGAGCGCTGCTGGTCTGCTACGTCGGCGGCATCGTTTCCGCATTCGCCTCATCGGCAGCGGTGCTGGGCGCGACGATTCCACTGGCGGTGCCGTTCCTGATGCAGGGCCACCTCAGCGCCGCCGGCGTGATCTGCGCGCTGGCGGTGTCATCCACCATCGTCGATGTCAGCCCGTTCTCGACCAATGGCGCACTGGTGGTGGCCTCGGCAGCGAAGGAAGAGCGCGAGACCCTGTTCCGCCGCTTCCTGGTCTACAGCGGCCTGGTGGTGGCGCTCGGACCGCTGCTGGCCTGGCTGGTGTTCGTGGTGCCAGGCTGGATGTAACCACCCGACGGTAGTGCCGGCCGCTGGCCGGCAATCTCATGACGCCATCCAGCGATCATGGGTTGCCGGCCAGCGGGCGGCACTACCTGGCGGTACACTTCCACCATGGCCATTGCCCCTGCCCCGCGGTCACCGAAGAAGCGCGCGCCCCTGTATGAAGAGGTGGCCGAACACGTGCGCGAGCGCATCTACGATTACCGGCTGCCGCCGGGTGAGTGGATCGACGAGCCCGCGCTGTGCGAAGAACTGGGCATCAGCCGCACACCGCTGCGCGAGGCGCTGAAGCTGCTGGCCGCCGAAGGCCTGGTGCAGATCGATGCCGGTCGTGGCAGCCGGGTCACCCGGTTGACGCTGGAAGACCTCAACCAGCTGTTCCCGGTGATGGCGATGCTGGAAGGCCGTTGCGCGCATGAGGCGGTGAAGCACATCGACGACGCTGGCGTGCAGCAGCTGGAAGACCTGCATGCAGCGATGGAAGCGGCGGCGGCCGAAGGCAACATCGCCGAGTACTACCGCAACAACTACCTGATCCACGAAACCGTGCAGCACTACGCGGGCAACCCGTGGCTGATCCGCATCACCCACGACCTGCACCGCATCCTGAAGATGCATCGTGGCCGCCAGCTGTTGACGCCGGGCCGCACCGCGCAGTCGCTGGCCGAACACCGCGAGCTGATGGAGTGCTTCCGCCGCCGCGACGCGCAGGCTGCCGAACGCACCATGGAGCGCCATCTGCTGAGCCAGGGCCAGGCGCTGGCCGCCTATGTGGCGGCAGGCGGCCTGCTGAACGTGCCGGCGCCGTTGCCGACCGAAGGCGGCGGCTGAGCTGTTGAGGTTGCCGGCCAGCGGCCGGCACTACCAGGGCGCGACCTCGGCTGGGTAGTGCCGGCCGCTGGCCGGCATCCAGAAGCGTCTCATCAATCGCCGCAACTGCCGCCGTCACCGCCACCACCATCACTGCTGCAGTCGGCGCTGCTGTGGCTGTGATGGCTGTGGTTGTCACCGGAATAGCCACCTGAGCTGTCGTAGCTTGCGCCGCCCTCCCCCCGGCTGCCCGAGCCATCGGCCGTGGCCACCGCCATGCACAGGATCGCGCCGACCAGCGGCAGCAGCCAGACCAGCAGCAGCTGCACCACCCGGCCCCCGGCCGACAGGCCGTCGCGCTGCGCGATCAGCACGGTGGCCACCACGTTCAGGCCCAGCACCAGCAGGACCAGCACTACCGCGAGGATCAGCATAGGGAGGCTCCGTGCCTGGACGGGGGCATTATGGCCCGCCGCCCCGGCAATGGCCCTGCCTGTCATGAAGATGGGACAATGTAGGGCGCGCCGGCCTGCCCCGTGGCCGCCGGCGCCCCCCGCACCACACGGAAGAAGAAGAACAACAACATGCTGAAAGTCATTTTTGATACCGACCCGGGCGTCGACGACGCCCTGGCGCTGCTGTACCTGCACAAGCACGCCCAGATCGACCTGATCGGCGTCACCACCACCTTCGGCAATGCCTCGGTGGAGTCGACCACGCACAACGCGCTGTACCTGAAGCAGGCCTGGGGCTTTGCCGCCCCGGTCGCGCGCGGCGCCGAAGGCCCGCTGCAGCCGGAAGCCACCCCGGAAGCCTGGCCGGTGCACATCCACGGCCACAACGGGCTGGGCAACCACCCGGTGCCGGCCAGCCTGGACGTGGCTGCCGATGTGCGCCCGGCCCATCAGCTGATCATCGACCTGGTCCGCGCCCATCCGGGCGAAGTGACCCTGGTCGCGGTCGGCCGCATGACCAACCTGGCCCTGGCCCTGCAGCAGGCCCCGGACATCGCCGGCCTGGTGCGCGGCGTGGTGATCATGGGTGGCGCCTTCCACGTCAACGGCAACATCACCCCGGCCGCCGAGGCCAACATCTGGGGCGATGCAGAAGCGGCCGACGTGGTGTTCACCGCCAGCTGGCCGGTCACCGCGATCGGCCTGGACGTGACCACCCGCGTGGAAATGGACCGTGACGGCCTGGACACGCTGGCTGCGATCGGCGGTGCCGATGCCGAGCTGGTGCGTGCGCTGTCGCAGGACTACGTCGACTTCTACCTGCAGGCCGGCCACAAGGGCATGGTCGTGCATGACTGCTGCGCGTGCATCGCGCTGACCCGCCCGGAACTGTTCCAGTTCGAGCGCGCCAGCGTGCGCGTGGCCACCGACGGCGTCGCCCGCGGCATGACCATTCCCAAGCCGGAAGGCCTGGCATTCGGCCCCAGCGTGTGGGACGGCCACGTGGTGCAGTCGATTGCCATCGGCGTGGACGCGGCCGCGGTACTGGCCGACATCGAGCAGACCCTGAAGGTCTGACCGTCTAGCGCTTGGCCCTGCCCGGGACCGTCTCGGGCAGGGTCCACAGCACCGGCAGCACCAGCACCGCCACCAGCGCGATCATCGCGCCGGGCGCCGCTGCCCAGCCGCTGCGCTCCACCCACCATTGCGCCAGCCATGGCGTTGCCCCGCCGAAGAAGGCGGTGGCCATGGTCACCCCCAGTGCCAGCCCGCTGACCCGGCCCTCGCCCGGGAATTGTTCGGCCGTGGCCGGCGCAGCAACGGCACTTACCCCACCGGCCACGCAGGCCAGCAGTACCGCGGCCAGCGCGATGCCCAGCGGCGGCGCCTGTGCCATCCAGGCGAACAGGGACAGCGGCAACAGCGCTGCCAGCACCGTCAGGCCCAGCAGCATCGGCCGCCGCCCGACGCGGTCGGACAAGGCACCACACAGCGGCGTGATCGCGATGACCGCCACCGCCGCAATCGTCGACAGCCACAGTGCGTCACCCTCGTCATGACCCTGCGCATGCAGGAATGCCGGTACATAGGTGATGCCAACGTAATAAGTGATCGAACCCAGCGCCGAGATCGCGAAGGTGCGTGCCACCGCCAGCGGATGGTTGCGCAGTACATGGCGAAGCGGCGTAGCCGGAATGCTGCCCTCGCGTCGCTGCCGCTCGAACTCCGGCGACTCGTGCATGCCCGAGCGCGCGACCAGGATCACCAGTGCCAGTGCCGCACCGACGAAGAACGGAACACGCCAGCCCCAACTGTCCAGCTGCGCGGTGGGCAGCAGAGCAACCGTAAGCGCCGAGATCGCCACCGCCAGCAGCGCCCCCACTTCACTGGCCGCCGATGCCAGCGAGGTCACCAGGCCGCGTCGCCGCACCGGCGCGCTTTCCAGCAGGTACGCCACCACCCCGGTGTACTCGCCGCCCACCGAAAATGCCATCACGCAGCGCAGTACCAGCAGCAGCACGCCCGCCGTGGTACCTGCGGTGGCCGCAGTCGGCAGCAGCGCAGTGGCCAGCATCGCCGCCGCCATCAAGGCCATCGACGCCAGCAGCATCCAGCGCCGGCCCAAGCGGTCGCCCAGGTGGCCGAAGCACAGCGCGCCCAGCGGGCGCATCAGGTAGGACACCGCGAAGCCGGCCAGGGTGACCAGCATCGCCTCTTTGCCGCCGCCGAAGAACACCCGCGACAACACCGTGGCGAAGTACAGGTACAGGGTGAAGTCGTACCATTCCACCACCGTGGACAGGCCCGCCACCCACATCGAGCGCTGCCGCGCTGCGGTCATTGCGTATTCGCCTTCAACAGCCTCGATCCCGGTTGCGCAGGTTCGAAGCAGGATGTCATGGCCGGGGTGAAATACCGGTCATCGGCTGTCCGTCGCCTGCATGTACTGGGTTTCATGGCCGGTGAAACGCTCGCCGTCAAAGCCGAAGCAGAAGTGCCCCTCCTCGAACACGCGGTAGACCAGCAACGCGCCATCCAGGCAGAACTGCGGCTGGTCCACGCCCGTTTCCAGTGTCCCGTAGCCGGTAGCATCTCCGCCTTTCCCTGCCGGCCCGGTGAAGGCATCGAACGGCAGTGGCGTCGCCCTGCCCGTGCGGGTATCGACCAGCACCAGTGTGCGCTGGAAGTACTCGGGTCGATCATCGACCTGCACCAGCAGATAGTGCTGGTTGAAATTGGGTCTCTGATGCAGGAGGGCATCTTCGATGGCTGCGCGGTGCTGCGCATCGCAGAAGTCGACCGGGCTGTAGCGGTAGCTGCAACCGTCGTGGTCGTAGGGCAGGTTCATGCCCGAGTAGCTGGGGCCTGCCTGGCTGCCCACGTCGTCTCCCGGTTCCGGCGTGCTGCACAGCAGCCACGAACGCTGCGCATCCTCCGGATCGGCCAGCAGCTTCGGCTCACGGCCCGCTTCGTAAGCCGCGCCCCCCGGGAAGTCCTGCCCCAGGTGCTGGCGGGCGATTGAACGCGCCTTCTCCAACGGCAAAGCAATCCTGGCCCCACGGAACGAGACGAACGTCATCGTCGGCAGGATCACCTCCTCCACCGGCAGCCCCTTCCACAGCCCCTGCACGCAGAACGTGGCGATCTCGTTCTCCTCGTCCTCCTTGCAGGGCTTTGGCGCGTTCGCAGCCAACCAGGGGTGGGCCGGATGCCCGGTCTGCTGATCGATGTACCAGCCATCCAGCGCGCAGGTCGGCAAGGCATCCAGCAGCGGGGAAAGATCGGTGGCGGCCGTTGGCGCGACAACCGGCGTGTCTGCAGTGGGTGCCTCGGCCGGAAGCTCAGGCGTGCGCTGGCAGGCCGCCAGCAGCAGCGCGGCGATCAGCAGTGCAGCGTGGCGTGGGCGCCGGATTGAATGATGCGTTCCCTGCATTGCGTGGTGCTCCCTGGTTTCAACACTCGCTGCAGATGATCGCCGATCCCGGTGCCATGCAGGAACGTCGCAAATCCCACATCGGGGTCAGAGCCCTTTGCTCCCGCAAAGGGATCCGACCCCGCCAATTACCCCGGCAGCTGCAGCTCCGCCCGCAAGCCGCCGCCCTCGCGGTTGTGCAGCCGCAGTGAGCCGCCCAGCGACTGCGCCAGCTGCACCGCGATGGCCAGGCCCAGGCCGGTGCCGCCGGTATCGCGGTTGCGCGAGCTTTCCAGCCGATGGAACGGCGCCAGCACCGCCTGCAGCTGGCCCTCGGGAATGCCGGGGCCGCGGTCGGAAATTCCGATCCACACCCTTCCGGCCTCATCGCGGCCCGCCTCGATCTCTGCGGCACCAGCGTAGCGCAACGCGTTGTCGACCAGATTGCCGACCACCCGTCGCAGCGGCTGCGGCCAGGTCTGCACGATCAGTCCAGCGGGCGCACCGCCACTGACCGGCTTGCCCATGTCCTCGTAGTCGCCGACCACGCTGGCCAGGAACGCGCCCAGGTCCATCGCCACTGGCGCGCCACTGGCGACGTGGCTGCTGCGCGCATAGGCCACGCCTTCACGCACCAGTTGCCCAAGGTGGTCGAGGTCGGCCAGCAGTCGCTGCTGGGTGCTGTCTTCAGGCAGGGTCTCCACCCGAAGCTTCATGCGCGTGATGGGGGTCTGCAGGTCGTGCGAGATCGCGGCCAGGATCTGCAGGCGCTCACTGACATGGCCACGAATGCGTGCCTGCAGTGCATTGAGTGCGGCCGCCGCGCCGCCTACTTCCGCAGGGCCATCTTCAGGCAGTGCCGGCCCGTCCTTGCCCGGCTGCAGCTGTTCCACCGCATGCGACAGCTGCTGCAGCGGGCGCATGGCCAGGCGCACCGCCAACCACGCGCACACCAGCAGCAGCGCCAGCTGCACCAGCAGCACGGCGGGCAGCCAACGTGCCAGCGGCAGGCCCGACGGAGTGACTTCAATGGTCAACGGTGTGCCGTCATGCAGGTGCAGTTCCACCTCGAACCGCTCCGGCAGGCGAGCCACCTGGCGCGCCTGCAACGGATAGCGATGCTGCAGGCTGTCGTCGATGATCGCCGTGACCTGGCGTGCACGATCGGTCTGCAGTCCCGGCCCAGCCGCAGCCGGGCGCAGCAGGTAACGGTAGGTGCGCCGCTCCAGCCGCGGCACCCAGGCATCGCGCTGGTCCGCGGGCAGGTGCTCCAGCAACGCGACACTCACGGCCACGTCTTCATCGAGGTTGCGCAGCATCATGCTGCGGGTGGACTGGTAGCGTTCGAAGAACAGCAGACCGAAAGACAGTGCGTGGGCCAGCGCCAATCCACCCAGCAGCACCAGCAGCAGGCGCGCCGACAGCGTGCGCGGCCAGCGTGGACGGCGTGCGGTGGTGTTCATTCGTCCGGCCCCAGCAACTGCACCGGCACGCTGAACACATAGCCTTCGCTGCGCACGGTCTTGATGTAGGTCGGCTCGCGTGCGTCGTCACCCAGGCGCTGCCGCACGCGGCTGACCAGCAGATCGATCGAGCGGTCGAACAGTTCGGCATCGCGGCCCTGGGTGAGGCTGAGCAGCTGGTCACGGCTGAGCACCCGATTGGCGTGATCGAGGAACACGCGCAACAGGCGGAACTCGGCACCACTGAGCGGATACGCGGTGTCCTGTGCATCCAGCAGATGGCGTGCGGTGGTATCCAGCCGCCAGGCACCGAAGGCCAGTTGGCGACCGGCTTCGCTCACCTGCAGGTTCGGCGGCAGCATCCGGGTGCGACGGATCACCGCGTTGATGCGTGCCAGCAGTTCGCGCGAGGAAAAGGGCTTGGTCACGTAGTCGTCGGCGCCCATTTCCAGGCCGATGATGCGGTCGGTTTCGTCGTCGCGTGCGGTCAGCAGCACCACCGGCACCGCACGATGCTTGCCGGCACGCAGGTTGCGGCACAGGCTCAGGCCGTCTTCGCCCGGCATCATCACGTCCAGCACCACCAGGTCCACCGCGTGGGTATCCATCAGTGCGCGCATGGCCCGACCACCGTCGGCCTGGCTCGCGCGCAGGCCGTTGCGTTGCAGGTAGTCGGCCAGCATCTGGCGGATCTCACTGTCATCGTCGACGACAAGGATGTGCGGTACAGGGTTCATTGCGTTCTCGATGAAGGCAGGGGGACAGCGCCGCGCGGCGCGGCCATGGTAGCGCGGCTCAGGGGGTGGCCAGCAGGCGCTGGATCTCGCTTTCGGTACGTGCGTAGTCGCCCTCGCCGTAATGGCGGTAGACCACCCGCCCCTGCCGGTCGAGCAGGTACAGCGCGGGCCAGAAACGGTTGCCCCAGGCGTTCCAGATCCGGTACTGGTTGTCCTGCACCACCGGCCAGGTGATATCCAACCGTGCGATGGCCCTGCGCACGTTGCCGGGCAGCCCTTCATAGGCGAACTCCGGCGTATGCACGCCGATCACCTTCAGGCCCTGCGACGCGTACCGTGCGTGCCACTGGTGGACATACGGCGCCACGTTGAGGCAGTTGCTGCAGGTGTAGGTCCAGAACTCGACCAGCACCACCTGCCCCCGCAACTGCTTCAGTGTGAGCGGTGGGCTGTTGTGCCATGGCCCACCACCGTCGAACCCCGCCACCGGTGCTGCGTCGAGCGGCTGCGCGCCAGCATCCGCGCCGGGCCATGCCAGCAACAGCGCAGCTCCACCCAGCAGGCCCAGCAACAGCGGCAGTGCATACCCTCGCAGGGTGGCCATCGCTCAGCCCCCCTGCTCGGCCAGCGGCAGTTCGGCGGGCTTCACGCCTGCCGCTTCCAGGATGCTGTCGGCCACCTGCGCAGGATGCGAAAGCAGCGACACATGGCTGCTGCCGATCGATTGCAGCTGCGCGCCAATGCGCTTTGCGGTGGCGGCCTGCAGCTGCGGCGACAGCATGCGATCGTCACGGCTGAGCACGTACCAGCTCGGCTTGCTGCGCCACGCCGCAACGTTCACCACCTCGCCCAGCGCGCTGGCCTTCAGCGGGACCTGGGTGCTGTACAGCAGTGCGGCCGATTTTTTCATCACGTCCGGCGCGAAGTCCTGGGCGATGGCATCAGCCGGCAACGTCAGGTAGCCATCCCTTTCCTGCAGTCGGGCCAGGCCCGGACCGACCGGGAAACCTTCGCCCTGTTGCGCCGAAGACTGCCCTGCATCCGGTGCGAAGGCCGCCACGTACACCAGCGCCTGCACCTTCGGGTCATTACCCGCTTCGGTGATGACCGTGCCACCCCAGCTGTGGCCGACCAGCACCACCTTGCCGGGCGCGGCGGCAATCGCGCGACGGGTGGCGGCGACATCGTCGGCCAACGAGGTGAGCGGATTCTGTACGGCCACCGCCGGCAGCTTCCAGTCATGCAGGGTACTGATGACCTTGCTCCAGCTGGAGCCATCGGCGAACGCGCCGTGCACCAGGATGACGGTGGGCGGTGCAGCGGTATCGGCCTGGCTGGCGAAGGCGGGGGCCGCGGCGCCGGCAAGGGCGAGAGCAGCGGCAAGCAACGAGGTACGGATCATGGGTGGCACTCCGGTGTTGGGAGTGGCCATTTCCGCCTGCCGGTGTATCACCGCTGTTTCTCCGCGGCCCAGAGTTGTACCGGACTGTAGGGCGCAGGCGGGTTTCTACAGTGGGATACATTCGGCCGCCGGGCCCGGCCGGGCGCTACCGGGTGGATATCGCTGCCCGCACGCGGGCGCGCAACGCCCCGATGTGCCTCGACACATCGTCTTTGTATCTGACTGTACGAAACCCCGGCCTCGGCCACAGTCGCTGACAAAACCCCGGGCAACGGCACACGTTGCCGATACCTGCGCCGCCTGAAATGGCCTCCATCGACCACTGGCCCGCAGGACACCACCATGATCAGCACCGCCTCTTCCGTGTATACCCCCCGCCTGGACGCCGTCGGCCGCTGGCTCTCGCCATTGGCGCTGCGCACCCTGCTGGCCTGGGAGTTCTTTGAATCCGGCCGCGAGAAGCTGGGCGGCCAGAACTGGTTCGCCGACCTGGAAGGTCGCTTCCCGTTCCCGTTCTCCGCCCTGCCCGCATCACTGAACTGGCAGCTGGCCACCTGGCTGGAACTGGTGGGTGCAGTGATGCTGCTGCTCGGCCTGGCCACGCGCTCGGTGGCTTATGTGTTCTGGGTGCTGACCGTGGTCGCCATCGCCGCCGTGCACTGGCCCGACCAATGGAACGGCCTGGGCGAACTCTGGCAGGGCTATGCGATCACCGACCAGGGCTACGGCAACTTCAAGCTGCCGCTGCTGTTCCTGGCCATGCTGCTGCCACTGATCCTCAACGGCGGTGGCGCACTCAGCGTGGACCGTCTGCTGGCCGGCTCGCAGCACGCCCCCGTTGGCAATGACGGCTTGGGTTGGGGCGTCAGCCTGATCGCCCTGCTGCTGCCGGTTGCCTCGCTGCTGCCCGGCATCGGCTTCGGTGGCGCCCTGCTCGGTGGCGTGCTGCTGCTGGGCTATCTGCTGCGTCGCCGCCGCGCCGCCTGAGCCGCTTCGCCCCTTCACCGCGCTTCTTCCCTTCGTTTCCGTCGCCTTCAAGCGGCGTCCATCCCGCACGCCCCGCGTGCTTTCCCAAGGAGTCACCACCATGTCCGTCTCGACCAAGACCACCCCCTCCTCCCGCCTGCCGCGCATCGGTGCCATCGGCATCGCCCTGGCCGGTGGCCTGCTGCTGGCCGGCCAGGCCGCCGCGATCCAACCGCTGGCGATCAGCGCGGTGGCCATGAGCGCCGCCGCCGAAGGCAAGTGCGGTGAAGGCAAGTGCGGGGCCAACAAGGCCACCACCGGCAAGCCCGCTGGCAAGGCCAAGGTGGCCGAGGGCCAGTGTGGCGAAGGCAAGTGCGGCGACGCCTCGTTTGCCCGCACCGACCGTGACCACGACGGCAAGGTCTCGCGCGCCGAGTTCAACGCTGTGGCCGCCAAGCGTGCCGCCGAGTTCGACCGCATCGACACCGACCACGATGGTTACATCAGCGAGCAGGAAGCGCACGACTACCTGCGCAGCGTCTACACCGCCAACGGCAAGCCGATGCCGAAGGGCCTGTTCTCCCGCGTTGCCGATTGATCGACGTTCAACCGGCGCCGCCTCCAGGGCGGCGCCCTCTCCCTGGAGCATCCGCCATGTCCCTGCCTCTGCCCTCCAATGCCGCCGGTCTTGGCCTGCGCCGTGGCCTGATCGACGAACTGCTGGCAATGCCGACCGGTGCCATCGACTTCCTCGAAGTCTCCCCCGACAACTGGATCGGCGTCGGCGGTGCACACGGCGCAGCGCTGCGCCAACTCAGCGAGCGCCACCCCTTGACCTGCCACGGCCTGTCGCTGTCGCTGGGCGGTCCCGATCCGCTGGACCGCATCCTGCTGGCACAGACCCGAGCCTTCCTCGACCTGCACCAGGTGCAGCTGTACAGCGAACACCTGAGCTACTGCGCCGCCGGTGGCCACGTCTACGACCTGCTGCCGCTGCCGTTCACCGCCGAGGCCGTGCATCACGTCGCCAGCCGCATCGCCCAGGTGCAGGACATGCTGGGCCGACGCATCGCCGTGGAGAACATTTCCTACTACGCCGTTGCCGGTGCCGAAATAAGCGAGATCGACTTCATCAATGCCGTGCTCGCCGAAGCGGACTGCGACCTGCTGCTGGACGTCAACAACGTCTTCGTCAATGCCTGCAACAACGGCTACGACGCCTTCGAATTCCTGGCCCGCGTGCCGGCCCAGCGGGTCGCCTCGCTGCATGTGGCGGGCCACTTCGATGAAGACGATGGCTTCAAGATCGACACCCACGGTGCGCCGGTGAAAGGCGTGGTCTGGGCGCTGTTGCGCGAGGCCTATGCGCGGGTGGGCGTGCGTCCGACCCTGCTCGAACGCGACTTCAACTTCCCGCCACTGTCCGAGTTGCTGGCCGAGGTCGCGCAGATCCGCCAGGCACAGGTCGAGGCACGTTGGCCCGAGGTGGCCCATGGCTGAGTCGCTGGCCACCCTGCAACGGCGTTGGGCCGACCATGTGCGCGACCCATCAATGGCCGCGCCCGATGGCGTCGAGGCGCGCCGGCTGGCGGTGTACCGCCGCCTGTGCATCGACAGCCTGGACACCCTGCTGGCTGGCACCCTGCCAGGCCTGCAACACCAGTTGGGCACGCCGCGCTGGCGCGACACCGTGGAGCACTACTACGCCCGCCACGCCTGCCAGACCCCATTGTTCCCACGGATCGCCGGCGAGTTCGCGACCTGGCTGGCGGTGCAGGACGCGCTGGTACTGCCGGGCTGGGCAGCAGAACTGGCGCACTACGAGAGCACGCTGCAGTCGCTGCACATTGAAGCGCGCGCCGCCGGGCGTTCGCTGCACCGCGTTCCGGTGGACAGTGATGTGCTGGCGGTCTCGCCGCTGGTGCGGGTGCTTGGCTACCAGTGGCCGGTACATGTGGACGAGGTGCTGGAGCCGATGCTGGATGCAGCTCCCACGCTGCTGGTGATACAGCGCCTCGCCGATTTCAGCCTGCAGACCGAGGAACTGTCACCGCTGGCCTACGCGCTGCTTTCGGTCTTCGGTGACGACGGCGCGCCTGTGGATGAGGCACTGCAGGCGCTGTCCGAAACACATGACGTGGCAACGGACGCATTGCGTGCGGCCTGCATTCCCGTGCTGCGCGAACTCTGCACGGCAGGCGTTCTGGTTGCGTCGACCGATCCCCGGGAATGCCGGCCAGCGGCCGGCACGACCCCCTCTCCATTCTTCGAGGCCTGACCATGACTGTATCCAACACGTCCTTCCTGCACGGCTGGCGCCTGTTCGTAGCCATCGGCGTGGTCCTGATCGCGTTCGCACTGACCGCCTTCGCCCTGTATCCCGATGCAGCCGAAGGCAGCCGCGCGGCGATCCGGCTCACCGCCCGCACATCGTTCCTGCTGTTCCTGGCAGCGTTCACGGCATCGTCGTTCGCCAGCCTTCTGCCCAGCCCGTTCACCCGGTTCCTGCTGCGCGAACGGCGCATCATCGGCCTGTCCTTCGCGTTCTCGCACCTGCTGCACGCAGTTGCCATCACCAGTTTCGGCATCCTCAACCCGGCGTTCTGGCCAGCACGATCCGCGCTGGCCAACCTCCCGGGCACGGTGGGCTACATCGCCATCCTGGCGCTGGCCATCACCTCGCACCGGGGGCTCGCCCGGCGCATGGGACCCACGGCCTGGCGTCGCCTGCACATGACCGGCATGTGGATCATCGCGGCGGTGTTTACTTACTCGTACTTCAAGCGCGTGCCGGGCAACTTCTGGTATGCGGTGCCGTCGGCGCTGCTGTTCACCGCCTTCGTGGTGCGCTGGATCGCCAAGCGGGCACAAGCGCTGCGCCGAAGTGCGCATGCGCGGCCGCCGCTGCGGGCGGCCTGACGGGCCGGGGTCAGCTCCCTTTGCCAAAGGCGAAGGGTTCTGACCCCATCATGCCGTCCCCATCAGCCGTCACGTGTGGCGCGATAGACGGCGTAGGCGTCGAGGATCTTCTGCAGCCGCGCGTGTTGCTTCGTCCCCATGGGGACCCGTTGCACGCGCTTCAGCAACGTCTTCCACATATATCCGGACCGGAAGAAATACGGCCGTACTTCAAGGAAGGTCAGCGCGACATCCAGCGCATTCGGGTCATGCTCGGCCAGCCGTTTCAACGCGTTGGCATAGCCTCCCGGAAACGCCAGCCGCTCGTAGTGCTGGTGGAACTCGGCACAGGCCGCAGCGTGCCGTTCCCGCTCCTCCGGCCCACGCCAGCGCGCACTGGCACTCTCGTGGATGGCCTGCTGCAGCCGGTTGATCTCGTCAGCATTGGCACGGATCAGGCGCTCCATCGGGGCGCGGGGATGGGCCATGGTTCCTTCCATGTGGTTTGTCGGGGGCCAGATCCCTTTCCCCCAGGGGAAAGGGATCTGACCCCGCCTAAGGTCACGGCGCGCGGCGCAATGTTACCAAGGTGATCTCCGACGGCACGCCGATGCGCGCCGGGAAACCGGCCCAGAGGCCCGCACCGTTGCCCACGTACAGCGTCATCCCATCCACGTCGTAGCGCCCGGACACAAAACCGCCATTGGCTCGCTTCACCAGCTGGTCCATGCCGATGATCTGCCCGCCGTGGGTATGCCCGGACAGCTGCAGCTTCACCCCACGCGCCGCCGCGTCCCGTGCATTGCGCGGGCGATGATCGAGCAGGATCACCGGCGCGGACGGATCGGTACCGGCCAGTGCAGCATCCAGATCCGGCAGCGGCAGGCCGTAGCGTGCGGCCACCGGATCGGTGACACCGGCGATGGTCAGCGCCGCATCGCCGCGCCGCACCTGCATGTGGCTGTTCTCCAGCACCTGCATGTGCAGCGCGCGGAACGCCTGCATCCACGCCTGGTACTGCGCGTAGTACTCGTGGTTGCCGGTGATGGCGACGACGCCGTCCGGCGCCCGCAGGTCCGCGAGTGGACGCGCGTCGTCACGGCGGGCCTCGACACTGCCGTCGATCAGGTCGCCGGTGATCACGATCAGGTCCGGCGTCAGTGCGTTGCTCTCATCCACCACCTTGCGCACCCAGTCGCCGGTGAGCAGGCGGCTGGCATGGATGTCGGTCAGCTGCAGCACGCGATAGCCGTCGAACGCGGCCGGCAATCCGGCGATGCGCACCTCGATCTGCCGGGGTTTGGGCACCGCCATGCCCTGGCTGACACCATAACCACTGACCAGCAGTGCCAGCACGCCGGCCACCGGTCGCAGACGCCGCGTGCGCATTGCGGCTACCGCGCGAGGCCAGCGCAACAGGCGCGACAGCAGCAGGCCGGCGTCCAGCACCACCATCACCAGCGCCAGCAGCAACACCGCGGTGGAGCCGGTGGCCAGCGTGGCGATGGCCAGCTTGGGGATCTCGGGCGACGCCGTCGTACCCCAGAAGGTGGCGACGATGCGCAGCTGCACGGCAACGGCCACCAGCAGCAGCGACAGCACGACCTTCAATGCGGCGGGCATGCGCAGCGGCCAGAACAGGCGCCAGGCCACATACAGGCCCATCAACAAACCGATCGTACTCAGCACTGCAACCATCCTGGAAAGAAAACGGGCCGGCCATGGTGACGGTTGCCGGCCGTGTTGTGTAGAGCCGGGCATGTGCCCGGTTGTTCAAGAAGCAGTCGAGCATGGCTCGACTCTACAGATGGCCCAAGCGCTCCACCCGCAGGCGGGCGATGCGGCGCTTCTCCATCGCCAGTACGGTGATGCGCACGCCGGCCACGTCCACCGCATCGCCGATGTCCGGCAGCCGGCCCAGCTGCTCCAGCACCAGGCCGGAGATGGTCATGTAGTCGGCACTGCGCGGCAGCGACACGCCCGCCAATCGCTGCAGGTCGTCCAGGGTCAGCGCACCGTCGGCCTCCCACTGCTCCTCACCCTGCGCGACCACGCCATAGCGCTCGTCCTGGGTATCGACCAGGTCGCCGGCAATCGCCGCCAGCAGGTCGTTGGCGGTCACCAGGCCTTCCACGCTGCCGTACTCGTCCACGGCCACCGCCAGCGGCACCGGGTGCTGGCGGATCAGTTCCAGCGCCTGCAATGCACTGGCACTGGACAGGACGTACTGCGGCTCACGCAGGTTGCCTTCCAGCTGCAGCGGCTTGCCCTGCAGCAGGTCGGCCAGCACGTCCCGGCTCTGCACCACGCCGCGCAGGCTGTCCAGGTCACCATCGCCGACCAGCAGGCGGGTATGCGGCGATGCCACCAGGCGCGCCACCACATCCTCCTGCCCGCGCGCCAGGTCGATCCACTGCACGTCGGCACGCACGGTCATCACGCTCGACACCGGCCGATCGGCCAGGCCCAGCACGCTGCGGATCATCTCGTGTTCGGCCGGCTGCAGGCGCTCGTCGGCGTCCACCTGCTCGTCCACGCCTTCGTCGTCGTGGCCGTTGGCCGGGCGCGCGCCCAGCATGCGCAGCACGGCATCGGCGGTGCGCTGGCGGAACGGCTGGCGGCGTTCGTTGCGTTCGCGGTTGAAGCGGACCCACTGGTTGAACGCCTCGACCAGGATCGAGAAAGCGATCGCCGCGTACAGGTAGCCCTTCGGGATCTTGTAGCCCAGGCCTTCGGCCACCAGGCTGAAACCGATCATCAGCAGGAAGCCCAGGCACAGCACCACCACCGTGGGATGCTTGTTGACGAAGCGGGTCAGCGGCTTGCTGGCCACCAGCATCAGCGCCATCGCGATGGTCACCGCGGCGTACATCACGCCCAGGTTGTCGACCATGCCGACCGCGGTGATCACCGAGTCAAGCGAGAACACCGCGTCGAGCACCACGATCTGTGCCACCACCATCGCGAAGCTGGCATAGACCTTCTTGCCATCCTCGTGATGCTCGCGGCCTTCCAGCCGTTCGTGCAGCTCCATGGTGCCCTTGAACAGCAGGAACAGGCCGCCGCCCAGCAGGATCAGGTCACGCCCGGAGAAGCTGTGGCCGAACAGGGTGACCAGCGGCTCGGTCAGTTTCATGATCCAGGCCAGCGCCGCCAGCAGCACCAGCCGCATCAGCAGCGCCAGCGCCAGGCCGATCACCCGCGCGCGGTCGCGCTGGTGCGGCGGCAGCTTGTCGGCAAGGATCGCGATGAACACCAGGTTGTCGATGCCGAGAACGATCTCCAGCACGACCAGGGTTGCAAGGCCCATCCATATCGAGGGGTCAGCCAACCATTCCATTTCAGGTCCGTTTCGTCAGTAGGTAAGGGAAAAGAGCAATCATTCAGTCGGCGTCCTGCGGCTGCGCCGGGTCATGCCCGAGCAGGTCGCCGGGCGTGCACTGCAGCTCGCGGCAGATCGCATCCAGCGTGGAAAAGCGGATGGCGCGCGCCTTGCCGGTCTTCAGGATCGACAGGTTCGCCAGGGTGATGTCGATGCGCCCGGCCAGCTCGGACAGGGTCATGCCCCGTTCCTGCAGCATGCGGTCGAGGGTGATGACGATCGCCATCAGCGCGTGCCCATCAGATCAGACCATCCAGGTCATCGCGCATCGCTGCGCCCACGGCGAACACGCGTGCCAGCACGAACAGCATCAGCACTGCCACCAGCCCGGTGATCGACATGCCGCCACCCACCTCCATCCAGGTGAAGTCCGGGCCCATCCAGGCCGCGTAGGCACCGATCAGGATCGACAGCAGCTCCATCGCCAGCATCAGCCACGCCATGCGCTGCAGGCGTTGTGCATTGGCGTGGGTGAACGGCCGCTCGCGCGCCGCCGACTTCAGCAGCCGCAGCAGATGGCGCAGGAACAGCAGGCACAGCACCAGCAGCGCGACGATCGCGCCCAGGCCCAGGCAGAAGTGCAGGAACAGGTCGTTGCCGTGCGCGGCGGCGGCATCGGCGTCGTGGACGCTGTCGAGCAGCCAGCGGCGGTCGTGGGCGACCAGTGGCACGGCCAGCAGTGCGGCCAGGATGCCCAGCCAGCACATCGCCCGGACGGCCTGTACGGCGGCCTGGGCCAGGGTGAACAAGCCTCGCGCGGGTCTGGCGCGGGCGGGACGAGCGGTCAAGCGGCCTCCGGCATTGGGGTGGCCTCGCCGCCCCGGGGTGGATTTATCGATAAACGATATACCACATCCTGCGTGAAAGGCTGAATCGCAGGCATGGGCCACCGGCTGGGCGCCGGGCCCAGCAGGCACTACCGGGTGGGCGCCGCGGGTTCCAGCATCGCTTCACCGGGCGTCACCGAAGCCATCGCCTGTACGCCGGCCTCGGCCGCCTGCCGCGTGACCAGCCGGAAGCGGACCTGCAGCTTGGCCTGGCCGGGCGTGGCCCAGCCGTACTGGATCGCCACCTGGTCGGCCGACAACGGACCACGGCCCGGCAGCGAACGCGCCTGCAACGGCTTCGGCGCCGCCTGCACCAGCCGTGCGAAGCCCTTCTGCACCACCGCCGCATCGGCCTTCTCCGCATACACCGTGCAGGTTCCATCGTCGGCCCAGCTGACCGCATAGCGGCCGCTGGCCAACGGCACCATCCAGGCCACGCCTGCCTGCCCCTGCAGCAAGGTTGCCGCCTCGGCCGGCTGCAGCGGTGCCAGCCCGTTGGATTCCATCAACGACTGCAGGCGCGCCGGCGCACCGATGTGCTGCATGCAGGCGGTATCGAACAGCTCGCTGAAGGGATCCTGCGCCGGGGCCTTGGCCTTGGGAGTACGCGCGGGTTGCGCCACCGCCAGGGTGGGCAGCAGGGCCAAAGCCAGCCAGAACGCAGGACGCATCGGGATTCCACGCTACCGAAAACAGCAGGGAGGATGGCAAAGCCCGGGCGTGCCGCGCAACGGGTCATGGCTTGACAGCCGCCACCGGCAGGAGGAGTATAAATTAACGAATTAGTTAATTAGCTCGCCATGGACCGTATCTTCGAAGCCCTCGCCTCCACCGCCCGCCGGCAGATCCTGGCCTATCTCAGCGCCGGCGAGCTCAGCGCGGGAGAGCTGGCCGAGCGCTTCGATTTCAGCAAGCCGGCGCTGTCCAGCCACCTGCGCATCCTTGAGGAAGCCGGCCTGATCGAGCGCGAGAAGCGCGGCCAGTTCGTGTACTTCCGGCAGGTGCCCGACCGCCTGGCCAACACGCTGTTCTCGTGGGCGGCCGAAGTCTGTCCGGTCGGTGGCCCGCTGAAGCGCGAAGCACGCGCCCGCCGCAAGTCCCCCGCCCGCTGAACCACCCTGCCAAGGAGCATGACGATGCCTGGTTCGACCCGCGACCGCCGTTCGTTTCCAGGGGTGCAGCTTCCGGCGCTGGAGGGCGGCAGCCCGACCGAAGTCACCTTGATCGCGCAGCTCGGCATCGGTGCCGGTGATGCGCTGGTGACCGACGCCAGCCAGCGCCAGCGCCACCACCCGGCCTTCATCGATGCACTGGACGAGCCTTCCGCGCGCCTTGGTGGCATGCACCTGCAGCAGGGCGACGCCTCCTCGCTGTACAGCTTCACCGTCGGCGCTGGCGGCCATCCCTTCCACCGGCATGCCGGGCCGCGCATGTTCACCGCCATCGCCGGCAGCGCCGGCGCCGAACTGCGTTTTGCCGCCGCGTCAGACGCGCAGCTGGCGCGCGATCCCGCTGCCTTCGCGCGCACGCTGCGGCGCATCCGCATTCCACCGGACTGCCTGTTCACCGTGCGCTTCGGCGGCGGCACCTGGCACCAGTTCGCATCGAACCATCGCGCACATCCGGCGCTGTTCGCGTTGTCCTGCCACAGCAATGAGCTGGCCGGGGCGATGGATGAGCAGGCCCGTGCACAGGTTCAACGCAATGCCGCCGATATCCCCAGCCTGACCGAGGTATTGCCGGAAGCGCACTGGCCTTCGGCCGCAAGCCTCGCCGCCTCACCCCTGCTGCAGTTGTCGCTGCAGGCAGCACCTCCCAGCCTGTGCGCCCACCTGTGCGCGCATACCCGCGCTCTGTTGGGCCCGCTGCGGAGGATTTCATTGCGGCGCTTGCGTGGCTTCGTCGAACGCGCCACGCCGGCCTATCCCGTCCACTCGCAGGCCGCCGCCAGCGATGGGCTGCTCCCCGCTGCACTGCCACACAGCCACTACCAGGACCAGACCACCTTGCGCCTGGACAGCACGCAGGTCACCCATCACGCCGCGTCGGCGCTGCTGGCCGATGTGCTGGAAGGCTTCCTGCGCAATCCACCTGCCGGCGTGGGCCACCTGATGGCGCTGCGCAACCACCTGGTGGCGCCGTTGCGGTTGCGTACGTCGCCACTCGGCTGCCCGGTGTCGTCGCTGCTGTCGACCGACCGCAGCCGCCTGTTCGCCGGCCGCTACCCGGTGCTGGACGCGCACATCGATGACGGGGACACCTGCGCCGAAGTGCTGCTCGGCGCCGATGATCGCCACCTGCGCTTCCGCAGCAGCGTGCGCGTGCAACGCTGTGCCGATGGCCACATCGAGATCAGCCTCGGCACACGCGTGCAGACCCGCAATGCGTTCGGCCGCCTGTACATGGCGCTGATCGATGCCGCGCACCGGCACTACGTCGCGCCGGCACTGCTGCGCCGCGCGGTCGAACATGCGCTGGCGCCGGAACTGGCCGATCTCGATGACTGGGCGGAATACTCCGCGTACAGATGATGCCGGCCCGTGGCCGGCACCACCTGCCAGGTCAGCTCACAGGTGCTGCTTGAAGAAGGGAACGACCGCTGACAGGGCCTCGCGCACCGGCTCCGGCTTGTCATACAGGTCGTAGTGCGACCAGCCCTGGACCACCTTCAACTGCTTGTGCTTCGACGCCGCACGGCCATGGATCTCCAGGCCATCGCGGTAGGCGCCAAAGCCACCCGGCTTGTCACCGATCACCACCAGCAACGGTTGGGTCAGCAGGACTTCGGCCAGGTGGAAGGCATCCCAGCCCACCGCTGCACCGCGATGCGAGAACAACGCACTGACCACGCCGTTGGGCTGCGGCTCGCGCGTGCGGTAATAGTCCGTGGCCTCCAGCACGTCGATATCGGTGATGCCGGCGGCGCGCCCCTGTTCCACCGAAGGCGGCAGGAACAGGTCCACACGGGCCTCGCCGCCGCGCATCTCGGCGGTGCGCTGGGCAGCAATGGCCTCCAGCGTGCCGATCGGATCGAAACCGCCAAAGCCCTCACGACTGAGCCGGCCGAAGTTGACACCGGTGATGCTGGTGACCGCCTTGATGCGTCGCTCGGTCATGGTGGCGTTGATCGCGTAGCCACCACCGCCACAGATGCCCAGTACGCCGATGCGTTCGGCGTCCACGTACGGCAGGGTGACCAGATGGTCGACCACGCGGCGTACATCCTCCACGCGCTGGGTCGGGTCTTCGACCCGCCGCGGCTCGCCGCCGCTGGCGCCCTGGAAGCTGGCGTCATAGGCGATCACCACGTAGCCCTCGCGAGCCAGGGCCTCACCGTAGATGTTGCCGGCAGTCTGCTCCTTGCAGCTGCCGATCGGATGCATGCTGATGATCGCGGGATAGACCCGGTTGCGGTCGAAGTCCGGCGGGAAATGCAGGTCGGCGGCGATCGGCCAGGCCATGTCCGGATTCTGGATGTTGATGGTTTCCATGCTGCGGCTCCTCGGTAGTGGCGGGAGGCGACGGGTGTCGCCGTTGCAAGCACGATAGACCCGGGATTGGGAGCCAAAAAGCGGCCAATCACAACCAAAGTAGTAAGCTGCAGTTACCAAATAGCGACAGCCTGTGCCGCGATTTTCTCCTGCCCTACTGCCCTACTGCCGACCGAGCCCCATGAGCGCCCCCAGCCCGATCAACCCGGCCCTGCTGCCCCAGCTGGCCTGGTTTGCCCACATCGCCCACCACCGCAGCTTCACCAAAGCGGCCGTTGAGATGGGGGTCTCGCGCCCGGCGTTGTCGCAGAGCCTGAAGACCCTGGAGAAACAGCTGGGGGTACGCCTGCTGCACCGGACCACCCGTGACATGTCGCTCACCGAGGAAGGCCAGCGCCTGTTCGACGCACTGCGGCCATCGCTGAGCACCATCGAAACCGCAGTACGCGACCTGCGCGCCAGCCATGACGCACCGTCCGGCCTGCTGCGCATCAACACCGCGCGCCTGACTGCCAAGACGCTGATCGAACCGCATCTACCGGAGTTCTTCGCGCGCTACCCCGAGCTGCGCATCGAGCTGGTGATGGACGACGGCCTGTCCAGCATCGTTGCCGACGGCTGTGACGCCGGCATCCGCCTTGGCGAGCGGTTGGCCGAAGGCATGATCGCCGTGCCGGTCACGCCGATGCTGGAAATGGTGGTGGTCGCCTCGCCGGCCTACCTGGCCCGCCATGGCACGCCCACCACGCCCGCCGAACTGGCCGCACACGAGTGCCTGGGCTACCGGCAGACCGGCAGCGGCGGGGTCTATGCCTGGGAATTCAGCACGCCGGGCCAGCCCGGTCATGACTTTGAAGTGGAACCGCGCGGACGCTATGTCACCAACGACGATGAGGGCATGATCCGCGCCGCGCTGCAGGGATTGGGCGTGATGCAGCATATCGATCTGTCATTGCAGCCGATGCTGGCCGATGGGCGCCTGGTCCGCCTGATGCCGGCGTGGTCGGCACCGTTCCCCGGCTTCTACCTGTACGTGCCTTCGCGCGAGCAGATGCCACCGCGCGTGCGCGCCCTGATGGAATTCCTGATCGAGAAGCGCGAAGGCGTCGCCAAGGCGCTCGGCCGCACGGTACAGGCCCCGGCCACAGGCAGCTAGGCGTCAGCGCGGGTAGCGATACACCAGATCATCGGCATCACTGCGCACGGCGTGATCGTCCAGCACGCCGCCCAGCCGCTGTGCAACGGCCTGCGACGCCTGGTTGTCCGGTGCCATGTAGCTGACCAGGGTCGGCAGCTGCGCCACCACGAAGGCCCAGTCGCGCAGCGCGCCGGCCGCTTCGGTAGCGAAGCCCTTCCCTTCATGGCCGTCATACAGCAGCCAGCCCAGTTCCTTTTCCGGGAACAGCGGGCCGTGGTTGATCCCGACCTGGCCGATGCAGGCACCGGTATCGGCACGCTCGATCATCAATGCACCATGACCGAACAGATGCCAGCTGGCTAGGTCGTGGCAGAACTGGCCCCACGCCGCCACCTCAGCGAACGGCCCTCCCATGCCGCGCGCGCGCGGCGACGCCAGGAACGCGGCATAGACGTTGAAGTCGTCCAGCTGCTGCGGGCGCAGCCGCAGGCGCGCGGTACGCAGGGTGGGAATCTCGAGCATGCCGGGCAGCGACTCAGTACACGGCCAGGTGACCGCAGCCACGACGCTGCGGCTGCCCTTCCATCGTCACGTGCACGCTGGCCATGGTGTCCACACCTTCGGCATTGCGGCACGACTCGCGCTTGATCTCGACGATGGCCGGCTGCCTGCCAAGCTCGCCGTTGAGCACGATCAGCGAGCTGGGTGCGTCGGCCGGTTGGCCGGGATAGCGCAGCGTGCCCTTGTGGGTACGACCTTCGGCACTGAGGCTGGCATCGTGGTTGCCCTGTCCAGTGGACGTGATCTCGATGCGCCACCCAGCGCCGCCACCGGAGAAGGCAGGCACCGGGCTCACGCCGGCAGCGATGGAGGGATGACGCGATTCATCGGCAACGGTCTTCGCTGCAGGAGTCGCACAGCCGGCCAGCAGGCCAGTGAGCAGCACGGCGACGGCAATGGGTCGCATGGTCATGATGGGCTCCAGCAGCGGGCGGGCGTCCAGTCTAGGGGCCCCCGCGTGCGCCGGTGATGAACGTCGCGCGTCAACGCGCGATGCGGCCACCGCCGGCCACGCGCACGCGATCGCGGCCCTGCGCCTTGGCCTGGTACATGGCCGCATCCGCAGCGCGCAGCAACGTGCGCCAGCCCAGCGCATCGGTGCCGCCCTCGGCCACACCGAAGCTGGCGGTGACCCGCAGCACCTTGCCGCCGACCAGTGCGATGTCCAGCCGCTGCAGCGCCACCCGCAGCGACTCGGCCAGCTGGCGGCCACCGGCCAGATCACCGTCGGCCAGCAACACGAGAAACTCCTCGCCACCATAGCGGGCAATGCTGTCGCTGCGGCGCAGGTGGCGCTGCAGCAGCTGCGCCACCTGCACCAGCACCTCGTCGCCGGCATCATGCCCGTGGCCATCGTTGATCGCCTTGAAGCGGTCCACGTCCAGCAGGATCACCACCGCGCTGTTGCCACCGTCGGCATGACGTTGCTGCACCATCTCGTCCAGCGCGCGCCGGTTCAACAGCCCGGTCAGCTCATCGGTGCCGGCCAGCTGGCGCAGCTCGCTGGTCAACGCCGAGCGCTCGCGCGACTTCTCGCGCAACACTTCGATGGCATCGAACAGGCGCTGCATCTCGGCCAGCGGATGGGTCACATGCTGCTCCGGGCCCGGCGCTTCCGAGGCGATCTGGATGACCTGCTTCTGCGCCTGCAGCAGCGGCCGCAGGATCTGAAGATGCGCGATGCGCAGCGCCACGCCCAGCACCACCAGCGTGCCCAGCACCGTCGCCACCAGCACCACCAGGCGCGTCGCTTCGCGGTTGCGGGTGCGCTCGAAACGGGCGATGGACACGCTCAGGTAGCCGTCGCGCAGCGCTTCCAGCGACTGCAGGGTCGGCACGTAGCGCGTGGTGAACTCGGCGGCGGTCCACGGCGGCGCCACGCCGCGCCGGCCATCTTCGATCAACTGTTCGATCATCGGCAGCGATTCGCCGAAGAACTGCCGGCGTGCCATGTCCCAATGCCAGGACAGCGCCGGATCGCTGCGGAACACCGCTTCATGGCTGCCCGCCAGCCGCCACAGCTCCAGCAGGCGGCCTTCGGTCTGCAATGCCGCCCGCACCTGTTCGTCGCGCCATGCCCCCGGTACCGCCACCGGCGCCATCACGTTCGACGCCAGGCGGCCGCCATGCTCGCGCAGGTCGATCAGCACCTGGCCCTGCATCGCCGGAATCGCTGCTTCGCGGTCGGCGCTGACCAGCACGTTGATCTGCGCCGAGGTCAGCACGTGCAGGCGATCGACCACGGCGAACATGCTGCTGATCGCACGCTCCACGTCCTCCACCCGGCGCGCGCCATGCGGCTGCGCCGCCACCCGGTCCACCGCGGCCCGCGCCGATTGCAGGCGACGTTGCGCATCGGCCAGCAGCCCATGTTCGTCGACCACGCCCGGGTCGGCGTTGAACACCGTGTCCAGGCGTTGCAGGGCGGTATCGACCCGCTGGCGCGCGACCGCCAGCTGCGCCGCCAGCCGGGCCTGTTCGGCCGCATCGGCGGTGTTGGACCCGAGCAGGCTGTTGGCGGGGCCGCGCTCGGCCGACACCAGGTTGGCCAGGTCGAAGGTCTGCCGCAGCTGGCGCAGGCTGACCAGGTTGTCCTCGGCGGCAGTGAAGCGCAGCGTGCCCTGCACCAGCGCGATGGCCATCAACGGCAGCGTACAGACCACGAACAGCCCGGCCAGGATCCAGACCCAGGTCCGCAATCCGATGGGCGACGCCTTGCGGGCCATGCACATTTCCCCTGTAGTGCAGAACACTGTAGCGGCCGCCTGCACAGGCGCCAAGCCGCTACCGGACCAACCGTTGCCGTGGGTATACCGCGCCAGCCGCGAACGCTCGAACGCACCGACAAGGCCGCGCAGACCGTACAAACGGGGCAAATGCGTCATGCCCTGCCGCGTCAGATCCAGCGCTGGTCGACCAGTTCGCGCTTCACGTAGGCATAGAACACCGGCGCGGCGACCAGGCCCGGCAGGCCGAAGGCTGCCTCCATCACCAGCATGGCCAGCAGCAGCTCCCAGGCACGCGCCTGGATCTCGCCACCGACGATGCGCGCGTTGAGGAAGTACTCCAGCTTGTGGATCACGATCAGGTACAGCAGTGCCGCCACCGCCACGTAGAACGAGACCGACAGCGCAACGATGGTGATGATCGTGTTGGAGATGATGTTGCCCACCACCGGCAGCAGGCCGGCAAGGAAGGTGATCAGCACCAGGGTCTTGGACAGCGGCAGGTGCACGCCGAACAGCGGCAGCACGCCCAGCAGGAAGATGGCGGTGAACACTGTGTTGAGCAGCGAGATCTTCACCTGCGCGAACACCACCTGGCGGAACGCGGTGGCCAGGCGGCTGGTGCGCCCGATCAGCTCCTGCGCCAGCGGCCCCATCTTCGGCAGCGGCAGTTCGTCATACAGCGCGATCATCGCGCCCAGCACCATACCGATCAGTACGCGCACACCGACCTGCACCACCGAGGTACCGGCCACGCCCAGCTGCCGCTGATGTTCGGCGGCCCAGTCGTTCAGCGCCGTGCGCAGCGCCGGCATGTCTTCGGGAATATAGGGTTGCAGCAGCGCCGGCACCTGGTGGCGCGAGGTGTTGAGGATCTCCATCAGGCGCGCCAGCAGTGCATCCGGGCCGCCGGTCTCGTTGCGGAAGAACGAGGCCACGCCGATGCCGGCCAGTACCAGCCCGCTGATGATGATCGCCGACAGCACGATCACCGCGATCGCCCGCGCCCGTCCCGGCGGCAGCTTGCCCTCCACGGTGGCGGCCAGCACGTGCGTCAGCTGGAACACCAGCAGGCCGGACAGCAGGGTCACCACCAGGCCCAGCTTCAGCGCCAGCCACATGCCCAGCAACATCATCAGCCACGCCGCGATCCTTGGGATGGGGGGCTTGGGCTGGGCAACAAGGGCGTCTTGCATGGGAGCGCGTCCGGGCGGGGTGGCCCATGGTAGAGGATTGACCTGCCGATTCGGCGTGCAGGCTGAACGGGCGTTACGCTCTCATGCCGTGGCGGCCCTGCCGCCGCCCCATCGACTCACTCGCCGTAGCTGGCCGTGTTCTTGCCCTGCCGCTTGGCGTGGTACAGCGCGCGGTCGGCCAGTGCCAGCCAGTCCTCGACACTGCCCCCCCGCGGCGTGGCGGCAATGCCGATGCTGACGCTGAACTCCACGCCCGGGGTGATCTGGCGAGCGGCCTCGAGCAGATGCAGGCGCACCCGCTCGGCCACGTGCATCGCATCGACGGGTGCGCAGTCGTGCAGCAGTACCACGAACTCATCGCCCCCCAGCCGCGCCGGGGTATCACCGGGCCGCGCAAACGTACGCAATGTTGCAGCGATATGCCGTAGTACCTCGTCGCCCGCGCGATGGCCAAGCGAATCATTGATGCGCTTGAAATCATCCACATCGAGCATCAGCAGGCAGGCCAGTCCGCCCTGTCCCTGCGCCCGGTCCAGCACCTGCTGCGCACGCAGGATCAGGAAGCCACGATTGGCCAGTTCCACCAGCGGATCCATCCGGCTCAGCCGCTGCAGCTGCCGGTTCTGCGATTTGACCCGGCGCGCCAGCTGCCAGCTGAGGATGCTCAACCCGATGCCGTAGACGAACAGGAACGGCACGCTGAGCATGATCGTGCGCTGCGAGGAAACGGGTTGGTAAGGGAAGCCGAGCGCCCACCAGGTGATGGCGAAACCCAGCACCAGCGCCAGCGTGGCCCGCATCGCCAGGCGTACGCCACCGGCGGCGATCTTGTCGGCGACCAGCAGCGCGGCGAACAATGCGCTGGGGACCGCGCTCAGCGCCATGAAAGCGATCCAGCCGCCGCCGAAGAAGGAATCGGCGACCATGCAGCGGAACTGCACCTGTGCAGGCTGGCGGGCGCGCTGAGTCAGTACCAGCGCAAGCGCCGGCCACACCAGTGCATTGAGCAACAGCAACGCCCAGGCCCACAGGCCGTCCTGGCGTTCAAGAATGATCGAGGCGATGGGAATCGCGCCCAGGCCATTGCCGACGAAGCGCATCCAGCCGATGCGACGTGCCGCGCCGATGCCTTCGACCGCGACTTCCGTCGAGTCAGTCAAGAATGGCATTGCCGACCCCCTTGCGCGATCGCACGTTCCACCCCGGCCCTTGCCGGGCTGCCCATGCCGAGTCTGACAGCTCGGCGTCAATGCGGGATCAAGGACTCACGGCGACGGCGCTGCCCTCACCCACGCCGGGGCGCAGCCGTCGAACCCCGCAGCATGAAGCTGAACTCCAGCGTCTGCTGCAGCGGCACGTCGACGTGTTCGATGATGGCGAGCAGCAGGTTGACCGCACGCTCGCCAATCTCCCGCATGGGCTGCCGGATGGTCGTCAATGGCGGCGTGAGGTAGCGGGAAGACGCCAGGTCATCAAAGCCGACGATGGACAGTTCATCCGGCACGCGGATGCCCCGGTCCCGGCAGGCGGCCAGGGCACCCAGCGCCATCTGGTCACTGAAGCAGAACACCGCGGTCGGTGCCGGCGTGCCATCCAGCAGCGCCATGGCAGCCGCATGGCCGGATTCCACGGAAAAATCCCCCGGCACGATGCTCAGCTGGCGCAGGCGGCCACGCGCCTTGCCGGCTGCCCGCACCCCTTCCAGCCGTTGCTGGTGCAGGGGGTTGTCAGGCGGCCCGCCGACCACGGCGATCCGTTCATGTCCCAGCCCGTACAGATGCTCCATCACCGCGCGTGCGGCGGCCGCGTTGTCGATGTGGACACTGGGAATGCCCAGTGCAGGGTCGAACTCGCACCCGTTGACCACCGGTGCCGCGGCGCCGCGCTGCTCGACGATCTCGCGCGCCGTGGGTGGCAGGCGATGGCCGAGCACGATCATGCCGTCGGCCTCGTTGCGCCGGAGCATCTGCGCGTAGCGCTCCTCGCGGTCGGGTTGATGCTGGGTATCGCCCAGCAGGACCGCATAGCCGACCGCCTGCGCGGCCTCCTCCGCGCCCTGCAGGATCTGCGCGAAGAACGGATTGGCGATGTCCGGGACGGTCACCAGGATCTTGCCGCTGCGTTGGGTCTTGAGCGTGCGGGCCACCGTGTTGGGTACATAGCCGAGGGCGGCGGCGGCCTGCTCGATGCGTGCGCGGGTGGCGGGCAGGACTTTGTCCGGCCGCGAAAGCGCACGCGACACCGTGCCCGCGGAGACGCCGACGTGCTTTGCGATGTCGTAGATGGTGGCCATGGCGTTAGTTCTCCTGTCCGCTGTGCAGTGCACAACAGGTCTTGCGTGAGCCCCTGCTAGGATAATGCAATCGATTGCATCGAGGGCGAATCACGTTGAAGACGCTCAAGGGTCCAGCGCTGTTCCTGGCGCAGTTCATCGGCGACACAGCTCCTTTTGATCGGCTGGACACGCTGGCCGGATGGGCCGCGGGTCTGGGCTATTCTGGCGTACAAGTCCCCACCAGCGCGCCCCACCTGTTCGATCTGGCCGAGGCGGCGCGCAGCCAGGCGTACTGCGACGACATTGCCGGCATGCTGGCCGGGCACGGCCTGCAGATCTCCGAACTGTCGACCCACCTGCAGGGGCAGCTGGTTGCCGTCCATCCCGCCTACGACAGCCTGTTCGACGGATTCGCGCCGCCGGACAAACGCGGTGATCCGGCCGCCCGCCAGGCCTGGGCGGTGGAGCAGCTGCGGTTGGCCGCCAAAGCCAGCCAGCGCCTGGGGCTGACCGCGCATGCCACGTTTTCCGGCGCATTGGCCTGGCCCTATTTCTATCCCTGGCCGCAGCGCCCACCGGGACTGGTGGAGGAAGCCTTCGCCGAACTCGGCCGCCGCTGGCGCCCGATCCTGGATGCGTTCGACGCCTGCGGCGTGGACCTGTGCTTCGAGATCCACCCCGGCGAGGACCTGCACGATGGCGCGACCTTCGAGCGCTTCCTCGATGTGGTGGACCATCACCCCCGCGCCAAGATCCTGTACGACCCCAGCCACCTGCTGCTGCAGCAGATGGACTACCTGGGTTTCATCGACCGCTACCACGCGCGTATCGGCATCTTCCACGTCAAGGACGCGGAGTATCGCTCCAGCGCGAGCAGCGGCGTGTATGGCGGCTACCAGGACTGGATCGATCGTCCGGGCCGGTTCCGTTCGCTCGGTGATGGCCAGATCGACTTCAAGGCGATCTTCTCGAAGTTCGCGCAGTACGACTTCCCCGGCTGGGCGGTGCTGGAATGGGAGTGCTGCCTGAAGCACCCTGAGGACGGTGCGCGCGAAGGTGCTGCCTTCATCCGCGACCACCTCATCCGCGTGACCGAGCGCGCCTTCGATGACTTCGCCGACAGCGGCACGGACGCCGCATCACTGCACCGCATGCTGGGAATCTGAGCCACGACCGCCCCGGGAGGGCAAGCCATGACGCACGCCATGTCGCGCCTGGGCGCGATGATGTTTCTGCAGTTCTTCATCTGGGGGGCATGGTTCGTGACCCTCGGAACCTACCTGGTGCAGGGCCCGCTGCAGGCCAGCGCCAGCCAGGTAGCGACGGCCTTCCTCAGCCAATCCATCGGCGCCATCGTGGCGCCGTTCCTGGTCGGCCTGATCGCCGATCGCTACTTCGCGGCGCAGCGCATCCTGGCGGTGCTGCACCTGGCTGGCGCGGTATTGATGTGGCTGGCGTCCACCGCCACCAGCTTCAGCGTGTTCTCGGCCTGCGTGATGGGCTACATGCTGCTGTTCATGCCGACGCTGGCGCTGGCCAACAGCGTGGCGATGCGGCACATGCAGTCGCCCGAGAAGCAGTTCCCGCTGGTCCGGGTGGCGGGCAGCATCGGCTGGATCGTCGCAGGCGTGCTGATCGGCTGGCTGGGCTGGGAGCAGGCGCATCGCCTTGAACTGACCTTCCGCATGGCCGCGCTGGCATCGCTGGTACTGGGCCTGTATGCGTTCACGCTGCCGCACACGCCGCCACTGGCACAGCAGCGCGATGCCGGGCTGGGGCAGATCCTCGGGCTGGATTCGTTGCGGCTGCTGAAGTCGCGCGCCTACCTGGTGTTCTTCCTGGCGTCCATCGCCATCTGCATCCCGCTGTCGTTCTACTACAACTTCACCAATCCGTATCTCAACGACCTGGGCGTGCGCGGCGCCGCAGGCCTGCAGTCGCTGGGCCAGGTCTCCGAAGTGCTGCTGATGCTGGCCATGCCGTTCCTGTTCGTGCGGCTGGGGGTGAAGACCATGCTGGCGGTCGGCATGGCGGCCTGGGTGGTGCGCTACGTCCTGTTCGCCTTCGGCGATGCGGGCGGCGGCTTCTCGCTGCTGGTGATCGGCATCGTGCTGCACGGCATCTGCTACGACTTCTTCTTCGTCACCGGCCAGATCTACACCGATGCCCATGCCGGCCCCGCCGTGCGCAGCAGCGCGCAGGGCTTCATCACCCTGGCCACGTACGGCGTGGGCATGCTGATCGGCACCTTCCTGTCCGGCGCGGTGGTGGAGCACTTCACCACGGCCGCCGGACGCGACTGGCAGCAGATCTGGCTGTTCCCGGCCGCTGTCGCGCTGGTCGTGCTGATCGCCTTCCTGCTGCTGTTCCGCGACCGGCCCGCCGTGGCCGCCGCATCTTCCACACCCTGAGGATTCGAGCCGATGCCAACGCTTGGAATCGCCATCGTCGGCACCGGCATGATCGGCGCCGTGCACCGCCGCGCGGCCCTGCTCGCCGGTGCCGAGGTACGCGGCGTCGCCGCTTCGTCAGCGCATCGCGCGCGTGAGATGGCGCTGCTGTGGAATGTTCCGCGCGCCTACCGGGACATCGAAGAGGTGATCGCCGATCCGCAGGTGCAGGTGGTGCACGTGTGCACGCCCAACCATCTGCACCGCGCGATGGCGCAGGCGGCGCTGGAAGCCGGCAAGCACGTGATCTGCGAGAAACCGCTGGCGACCACGCTGGACGATGCGCAGGCGCTGGCGGCGTTGGCCGCCTCGACCGGCCTGGTTGCCACGGTCCCCTTCGTCTACCGCTACCACCCGGTGGTCCGCGAGGCGCGCGCACGCATCGCCCAGGGCGATCTCGGGCCGCTGCACCTGATCCATGGCAGCTACCTGCAGGACTGGCTGCTGGACCCGGCCAGCAACAACTGGCGCGTGGATCCGGCACTGGGTGGCGCATCGCGCGTGTTCGCCGACATCGGCTCGCACTGGTGCGACCTGGTGGAATGGGTCAGCGGCGAGCGCTTCACCGAGGTCAGTGCAGCCTTCTCTACCGTGATCGCTGAGCGCAGCGCCGTCAGCGGGCAGAGCTTCAGCACGCCGGCGGCAGGCGGCGCAACGCAGGCGGTAACGAGCGAGGACGTGGCGGCGGCGATGTTCAGGACCGGCGCCGGCACATTGGCGTCGTTGACGGTCAGCCAGGTCTCGGCCGGACGCCACAATCGCCTCTGGTTCGAGATCGATGGCGCCAACGCCAGCGTGGCCTTCAACCAGGAGGATGCCGAGCGCCTGTGGATCGGCCTGCCCGACCAGCGCGAGGAGATCTTCGTGCGCGGGGCGGGCGCCGGCAGTGCCGAACAACGCCGGCTGTCGGTGTTACCGGCCGGCCACGCGCAGGGCTACGCCCAGTGCTTCGAAGCATTCGTCGCCGACACCTATCGCGCCATCGAGGGCGAGCGGCCGCAGGGCCTGCCCACCTTCGAGGACGGCGTGCGCTCGGCGCAGATCGTCGATCGTGTCATTGCATCGGCCAGGTCGCGTGCCTGGACTGCCATCGGTTGAAACCCGGGAGGATCTGTTGATGAAAGCCCTTGTCCATGGAACTGCAAGCCTCGTCCTGCTGCTCGCTGCCCTGCCCGCCTTCGCCGTCGAAGCCGCCAGCACGCAGAAGCCGATCGCGGTGCAGATGTACAGCCTGCGCGATGCCGGCTCGCTCGAGCAGCAGTTGAAGATCGTCCACGACGCAGGCGTCCATGCGGTGGAGACGGTCGGCACGCAGAACACCAGCGCGGCCGAACTCAAGCAACTGCTGGACCGGTATTCGATCAAGGCGATTTCATCGCATGTGCCGCTGTCCGAGCTGCGCAGCAACCTGGAGGACGTGGTGACCTTCAACCGGTCGATCGGCAACACGACGCTGGTGGTGCCATACCTGGACAAGAAGGATCGCCCGAGCGATGCCGCCGGCTGGACCGCCCTGGGCCAGGAACTGGGCCGGATCGCGAAACAGGTGCGCGGCAAGGGCATGCGCCTGGCCTACCACAACCACGACTTCGAGCTGGCCGACGTCGATGGCAGGACCGGACTGGAGCTGCTGTTCGCCGCCGCCGGTCCAGACCTGCAGACCGAGCTGGACCTGGCCTGGGTCGCGCGTGCAGGCCTGGACCCGGCGGTGATGCTGGCAAAGTTCCGCGGCCATGTATTCGCGGTGCACGCAAAGGACAATGCGCCCAAGGGCCAGGCCGAAGACGAAGGCGGATTCGCAGCGCTGGGACAGGGCGTGCTGGACTGGAACGCGATCCTGCCTGCTGCGGCAGCCGCCGGCGTGCATTGGTACATCATCGAGCACGATCAGCCACGCGACCCGGCCAAGGTCATCCAGACCGGCGCGGATTATCTGCGTGAACACCTGACCACCAACGTGCCAGCCCGTGCGCGGCGCTGACGCATCAAGGAGCCCCACATGAAAATGATCCTGGCAATGGCGGTGGCCCTGGGTGGCATGAGCGTTGCGACAGCCGCCTGGTGCAAGGACGACCCGGCTGCGGGTGCGAAGCTCTACACCGCGAACTGCGTGGCCTGCCATGGCGCCGATCGTGCAGGCATGCCGGGCGCGTTCCCGGCGCTCACCGATATCGGCAAGCGCATGGCACCCGCGCAGATCAAGGAAAAGATCAGCAAGGGCGGCGGATTGATGCCGCCCTTCTCCCAGCTGTCACAGCAGGAGATCGATGACATCGCCAGCTACCTGGCGAAGTAAGCGGCCGGCGACCACGCCGGCCATGTGCCACTACAGCTCGCGCACCCAGATGTTGCGGTAGCTGACCCTGGAGTCATGTTCCTGCAGATGGAGCGGCGCGCACCCATGCGGCGAGTACGACGGTGCGCCGATGTACTCGGTCTTGCCCGCCAGCACCGTGTCGTCCTGCACCAGCACGCCGTTGTGCAGCACCGTGATGCGCGCGGGCGACACAAGCCCACCGCCCGCTGCGAAGCGCGGCGCCTTCCAGAGGATGTCGTAGGCCTGCCACTGGCCCGGTGCGCGTGAGGCGTTCACCAACGGCATGGCCTGCTTGTAGATCGAGCCCGCCTGGCCATTGGCATAGGTCGGGTTGTTGTAGCTGTCGAGCACCTGCAGCTCGTACAGCTCTTGCAGGAAGATGCCGCTGTTGCCCCGGTTCTGGTCGTCGAAGCCCTTTGTGTCGTTGGGTGTGCGCCACTCGACATGCAGCTGGACGTCGCAGAAGCGTTGCCGGGTGCGAATGCCCTTGCTGCCGGGCACGACGGTCATCGCGCCATCGGCAACCTTCCAGGGCACGCGACCGCCCTGCTCCGACTCCCACGCGGAGACATCCTTGCCATCGAACAGCACGATTGCATCGGACGGGGCCTTGCCTTGCGGCGTAGCCACGGTCGCGGGCACCGGCGTCCACACCTCGGTCTTCTTCGGATCGCGCGCGGTGTCGGCACTGTCCTGCGCGGATGCAGGTGCGGCAACCAGCATGGTCGCCGCGATCAGCAGCGGCTTGATCATCGTGTTGCGCTCCATCAGCTGGTCCCCCACGCCGGCGTGCCGGCAACATAGGCGAGGTCGCCGTCGTAACGCCCCGGCACGGCGACGTACTGCAGCACCCCGGTCGCGCCGACCTTCGAGGTGAAGAAGCCGAAGATGGCCAGCTGCTTGAGCATCGTGAAGTAGTGCGGCATCGCCTCGCCCTCTTCAGGCGTACCGGTCTCGGTCACATCGGCATGGCGTGCCTTGGCTTCTGCATCGAGCGTGCGCAGCAATTCGGTGCGCGCCTGCGGTGAGAGCGCCACAAAGCGACCGCCGGCGCGCTTGTCGATATCGACCAGCCCTGCGCGGAACGTCGACTGCTGCCGGGCGGTGTAGCAGTCGCTGACGAAGGTCGCCATGAACAGACCAGCGCCCGCGTCTTTTGCCCCTGGTGTCCGGGTCCGCGGCAGGATGGTCTCGGCGATCTCGTCCAGCGTGCCGACATCGGCGTCGGAGAACAGGGCCTTCACCGGTGCGGCAGCGGCCTTTCCCTGTGCGAGCGCAGGCAGGCCGACCATGGCCGCGCCGGTAGCAGCGACGATCATCTTCAGCAGTTCGCGGCGATCCATCAGAGGTTCCCCGCTTTCAGTTCGCGTACCGCGTGGTCGGCCGCGCGCGCGGTCAGCGCCATGTAGGTCAGCGAAGGATTCACGCAGGCGCTGGAGGTCATGCAGGCACCGTCGGTCACATAGACATTGGGGGCATCCCAGACCTGGTTGTGCTGGTTCAGCACCGAGCTCTTCCGATCACGTCCCATGCGCGCGGTCCCCATTTCGTGGATGCCCTTGCCCGGGGCGTAATCGTTGTCGTGCATCTTCACGTCCTTGACGCCGGCCGCCTCCAGCATCTCGGCGGCATCGGCGGCCATGTCCTTGCGCATCGCCAGTTCGTTGGCGCGCATGGCAACGTCCATCGCCAGCACCGGCAGCCCCCACTTGTCCTTGCGGTCGCGGTCCAGGCGGATCGTGTTGTCATGGTGCGGCAGCATTTCACCGAACCCGGTCATGCCGATGCGCCAGTCACCAGGCACGGTCAGCGCCTCCTTCAGATCGGCACCGATGTTCAGCTCGGCGATCTCGCGCGACCAGCCGGTGCGGCTGGCACCGCCCTGGTAGCCGAACCCGCGCAGGTAGCCGCGCCTGTCGGCCGCGACGTTGCGGAAGCGCGGAATGTAGAAGCCGCAGGGACGACGGCCGAAGTAGTACTTGTCTTCGTAGCCCTCGACCCGGCCGGAGGCGCCCGCTCCGAAATGATGGTCCATCACGTTGTGCCCGAGCTCGCCCGACGATGAGCCCAGCCCGCCCTCCCACACCTCGGTGGCCGAGTTCATCAGCAGCCAGGTCGAGTTGAACGACGATGCGTTGAGGAAGATGACCTTGGCGGTGTACTGGTAGGTCTGCCCGGTCTCCGCGTCGATGACCTCCACCCCGCGCGCACGCTTGCGGTCCTTGTCGTAGAGCACTTCCTTGACGATCGAGAACGGCCGCAAGGTCAGGTTGCCGGTCTTCATCGCCGCTGGCAGCGTCGCCGCCTGGGTCGAGAAGTAGGCACCAAAGGGACAGCCCAGGATGCACTTGTTGCGGTACTGGCAGTTGACGCGGCCCTGCTCGGGCATCGGCTTGGTGATGTTGGCGGTGCGCGAGTGGATCATGTGCCGCGTTCCGCCAAAGGCCTTCTTTATCCGCGCCGCCACATCCTTCTCGACGATGTTCAACGGGATCGGCGGCAGGAACTCACCATCCGGCAACACGTCCAGCCCTTCGCGCGTGCCGGCGATGCCGGCGAACTTTTCCACATGGTCGTACCACGGCGCGATGTCGGCGTAGCGGATCGGCCAGTCGGTGGCGATGCCGTCCTTGAGGTTCGCCTCGAAGTCCAGGTCGGAGAAGCGATAGCTCTGCCGTCCCCACAGCAGCGAGCGGCCGCCCACCTGGTAGCCACGGAACCAGTCGAAACGTTTGGTCTCGATGTAGGGCGAGTCCTGTTCGTTGGCCCACATCCCTTCCAGGTTTTCGGCCAGGCCGTAGTCGCGCATCAGCACCGGGAAGTCGGCCTTCATCGCCTGCGTTGGCCGGTTGCGGTGCGGGAAGTCCCACGCTTCCTTCATCGCATTGACGTAGTCCTTGACGTGCTCGATGTTGCGTCCGCGTTCCAGCATCAGGACCTTCAGGCCCTTTTCGGTCAGCTCCTTCGCTGCCCAACCGCCACTGATTCCCGAGCCAACAACAATGGCGTCGTAGTGATTATCTGCCATGGGTTTCTCACCTGGGTGGATATCGTTTCAGACGTCGCAGAGGCGGATCGCCTCGCGCAATGAGGCAACGGGATCGGGCGCTGCAGGCGTGAACTCCTGCGCCAGATACCCCTTGAAACCGGTGTCGCGGATAGCGCGACAGATGGCCGGATAGTGGAGCTCCTGCTGGTCTCCGATCTCGTTCCGGCCCGGCACGCCTGCGGTGTGGTAATGCTTGAAGCAGGCGTGGTGTTTTCCAATGGTGGCGATGATGTCGCCCTCCATGATCTGCATGTGGTAGATGTCGTAGAGCAGGCCGAAATTGTCCGAGCCGAGCCGCTGGCACAGCTCTACGCCCCAGGCCGAGTGGTCGCACAGGTAGTCGCGATGGTCGACCTTGGAGTTCAGCAGCTCCATCACCAGTACGACACCGCGCTTTTCGGCATGCCCGAGAATGCGCTTGAGGCCCGCCTCGGCATTGGCCATGCCGTCATGGGGATCCATGCCGTTGCGGTTGCCGGAGAAGCAGATCAGGTTGCGGTAGCCGGCATCAGCCACCAGGTCGATGTGCCGCATGTAGCGTTCCACCAGCTGGTCGTGGAATTCGCGGCCGGCAAAGCCCTTGGTCAGGCCCAGCTCTGCGCCGTTGCACATCGAGCTGTACACGCCATTGGCCTTCAGCGTCGGCCAGTCTTCCGGGCCGACCAGATCGATGGCGGCAAAACCGATGCCCTTCACCGTCGCGCAGAGCTGGGCGACCGACAGCTGCGGGAAGGTCCAGCGGGCGACGGAATGCTTCAGGTTGCCCTTGAGCGGCGCATCGGCGGCGAATGCGGGGAGCACGCCTGCCGCCCCCAGGCCAATGCCGCCAGCAACCGCAAGGCGCAACGCATCGCGCCGCGTGAGCCCCATCGCCGGGGCCGGTCTGATCGAATGGATGGACATCCACCTGCCGGCCTCCCAACCGGTATCAAACGCAACGATTCACAGCAATGCAATCGATTGCACCATAGGGGAGGAAATTGCCTGTTTGCAAGTCGCGGTGCACGAAAACTGATGCTGCGAAGCACAATGCCAACGACATCGCGCAGAAAGAAAAGCCCCGCATCGGCGGGGCTTTCTTTTCTAACCAGATCAGTCGCCTGAGATGAAATCCACTGGCTCTTTTCTCAAGCGAGCGAGCACAATCAGTAGAACTTCGACGCCCCGAGCCTATGCATTGGCCCTACTCTCATCAGGGGCATTGAATGATCACCGGGCGATCGTAGCCTCATGAACCATATCAACCAGCTCCTGGACGTCTTCGTTCTGAATCCGGGTGCACCCCGCCGCCAGGGTCCAGCCCTGCCTCGGAGCCGGCGCATTGCAGAACTGTATAGCTCGCGACGGCGAGCGACAGTAGTCAACCAAGCCAAGGCTTCGCGAAACGCGTACGTATCAGCTTTTTCCGACGACAGCCTCAGACACCGTCACAGTCACCACCTGCATTGGCCAGTAGGACAACTTCACGCAGGGAACCCTGGATGTCCGCCACTGAGCTGCAAATGTTCTCGGGCGCCACGTCGAACTTTGCAGGGCCGGCCCGACGTTTGAAAGCAGAAAGTTCGGACATGCATTGCCCTGCCAGCTTCTTGGCATCCAGCTTCGACGCGGCCTGAACCACTGAATTGCCCTGCGCAGCGAGGTAGCACTTGTAGTCCTCTGAAAGCGCTCCATCCATACGGAATCGCGACAGTTCAACCAAGTGCCGAGGAGCGGCAGCACTCCTGCTGCCCCCTATCAAGGCGAGACCAAGCTCAGCACCGTCTGCTCCTGCACAAGCATATGGCGTCTGAGAGCACAGTGACTTGCTCTCGGAACTTTTGTGCACCACCAGCGAGGCTAGAATAGAGTGTTCGGCCATCTCAATGTCCGCCGCAAGTCTCTCTGCAAGCGGTCGCGCGGACACGGAAAAACCGAGCAGAACACCAAGGACGAGGCACGAAATTGGCACAGTGGTATTCATCGACTCACCAGGAACGTGGGGGAAGACGTGTGAACTGATTCATCACCTGCAGAGTACTCCCTGGCTCATCGTCGATTGGCTCGTTGAGCCTTTTCAGATCCGCAGCGGTGCCAGTCACGCCCCCCTCGGAACAGAAGTGCGGCCCAAGGGACGGACCAAAGGCGTTTGCACAGCTGTGTGACCTTATCAGGAATCTGCCAAATGTATTGGTTCCTGGAGCGGGCTCCAAGGCTCGGCCATTGGGCTTGCTTTGGTGAAGAACGGCGCAATTGGGCATAGGCCCGCAGAGACCGTGTCCGTAGGATCTGCGACAGCCCCGCGCCAGCTCGCTAGGCCTATACCCGTCCTTCGCACGCCGTCATCAAGACCCGCCGAGAACATGCACAGATCGATAGTCGAAACGGGCCGATACTGATGATTGCTTCCGCGGCCAGCGATGGACTCGAGCAGACGTCTTCCCGTGTCGTTCTCCGTTCTCAAATCTGATTCGCTCAGGTGTGTCGCCAGTCATCTATCAACATCTCGCTGTAGGAGAAGGATGGATCACGGCGGGATTCTGCCAGAAACTGATGTTGCTAACGAAAAAGGCCCCCATCCATAAAGATGAGGGCCTCTATCAACACCAAAACCGTCGAGTAGGAATCAGAAAGGTAGTAAGTTAGCCTGAAACTTGTACATAAACGCATTACCCCTAAAAAACGAGCACATTTCACGCAAAAGTATGGGGGACTGAGCAAAAATTCAGTGTGCATAAATAGCGGAGCTAGAACCTACCCCATCCGGCCTCCATGAAAGGCTATCGCCTCGGGAAATAGACCAAAGAAGCAGCAGGAAGACCTCAATCATTTGAGCCGCGGACGTGTGCTCTCTTGGGGCTGGCCTTAGACCGCCATGGAGCAGCTTCGCAGTGATCGCGAAAGGCCTCGGGCGAGTCGGTCGGCAGGACGGCCATCGCTTAACCCAAGGCCAAGCATCGGTAGCTGCAACTTGCGCACCGCGGAGAAGCCCGCGCCAGTCGTCGGGCCTCGCGCGACTGCCGCGATCCCTCGCTACTGCCTGTCCTTAATCTGATTGCCGCGTACGCTCCGTAGCATCTTCAAGACCTGATCAGAGACCTCGGCCGGAGAGAACCCCAAGGCAGCGGCGATGAGGCAGAACTCCAGCACGTCCAGGCGCCGCGCTCCAGACTCAACGGAAGAGATTCTCTGCTGAGGCCACCCCAGGTGAGAGGCCAGCCTGGTTTGACTGATACCCAGCGACTCACGTCGCTCGCGGAGAAGGCCGACCAACCGAAGGTATGCACTTTGGTAGATCGTCTTGGTAGCCATCGGGTCCGCCTGAAGGAGCGGAACGAAATCTATGGTCGAGTCGGTCGTTACATGAAAATTGTGTGGACGACCTGCTGGTGACTTGCTAGCATCAGAGCCGGTTGAACTGCCGGGGATCGAGTGATCTATGGGCGTGACCAACAGACCCTTATTGCCCCGTGGCCAGAGCTCGATGCGCTGCTAGCATCGCTTGGGCCCTTCTACGCATGCGCGTGGTGCGCGCTCGAGCGTTCCACTTCGATCTCCGCACCTATAGCCGCTGACACAGCAATTCCGCAGCACTTGCTGCTGTTCCTTAAGACGGCGGGCCTTCTTGCAGAGACGGGCGCGCCAAACGGCCCTACAAGGCGATCTCTTTACGACCCCATCAGCTGGAGCTATCGGGCAGGAATTCAGCTGCCAAACGATCTGAGCGCTTCGCTGACCCAGGCACTGAGGGCTTGGTATCCCTCGCTTGGAGCACAGGACCGACAGTGGCTATGGCGTCAGCTCTCTGACCGCGAAGCTGCGGCCTATCTCGTATCACTGCTGCGCAAGCACCGAATCGGCATTCAGTATGCCGAGGACATCCTACGCCTGCAGGAAGAAGACTGGACTGCGCTGAGCTTGGGGCGAAAGAGATACGTACTTTGGTCATCAATTCGAGGTACTGCCAGTGAGTTCCTGCGCAATGGAGGCAATGAATCCGCAGCAGTGACCGTGCTTCGCCGCGAGGTACGAAGCCGGACAAACTGGCTCTATCTCAAAGAAGTTTCAGGCACGCTGGCCAAGACTGACTACTGCTTTCTGCCTGACCCTGCGTGGCGCCGTCCCCTGATGGTCGATGTCGCATTGGAGAGCCTATTGCCTATTGGCGACGATTACTGGCTTGCGCCTCCGATCCTCGTTGAACGACCACCGAGGCGCGTTCCTCACGACGACGCCCCAAAAACGTAGATGACCTCCTATTGCATGCCCCCCAATATCCTTGCCCTCGATCTGGAGGGGACGCTGATCTCGAATGCGGTCAGCCAAATTCCTCGACCAGGCCTTCGGAATTTCCTAGACCATGCCAAGGCCACCTTTGGCGAGATCGTGCTCTTCACTACGGTGCCCCGGCATAGCGCGCTGAGGATTGCGTTACTTTTGGCTGAAGAAGGGCACGCGCCTCGTTGGTTCGCAGAAATCCGTTATGTCGAATGGACAGGCTCTACCAAGGATCTTCGGTTCGTGTCTCGGAGACTGGGCGAGACGCTGCTGTTGGACGACCATGGACCCTACATCCATCCCAACCAACGCGAGTTCTGGGTTGAAGCTCCACTATTCGCATCGCCGTACCCTGATGATGACTGCGGTTTGCAGATCTCCCAGAGACGTATTGAGGAGAGGGTTTCAATGCTTTCCAGGTCACCCACATGAGGCCATCAGAACCAACGCCAAAGCCACAGATGATAGACCCGCTAGGCCTCTGGATGAGGGGCCGCCACATTCACTCGGAAGAGACAACGTGACCAGGACCAGTCTTTCTCACCCTCTTCAGATAGCCACTCTACCGGTTGGCCAGCTCGGCGGAGCCATCGGTGTGACGTTTGCCCCCGGCAAGCGTCAAGAAGTTGCAATGACCGGATCTTGGTACCGAGACCTGGACCTGGACCTGGAAGCCATAAGATCGTGGGGGGCCAGTCATCTCATCAGTTTGATTGAGCCTTGGGAATTTGAGGAGCTTCAGATAACTGCCCTGCCCGAGCGTGCAGTGTCCCATGGCCTACGATGGTACGGACTCCCCATTGTGGATGGCGCCGCGCCCGATAGCACTTTCCTCAAGGAATGGAAGGAATTGGAAACACCAATCTGTAACGCGCTGCTCGAAGGCCGGCGAGCTGTCGTCCATTGCAAGGGAGGGCTAGGCAGAGCGGGCAGTGTCGCCTGCATGCTTCTCCTCGGCACCAAGACATCCCTAAGCAGCACGGATGCAATTAAGCGCGTGAGAGACGTTCGCCCTGGAGCCATTGAGACATTGGAGCAAGAGAATTTCCTGCGCACTTGGACAGCCACAACTCCTGCGCCGAACCAGCGCGAAGGTGAATCCTAAGGCGCACATCCTGTTCGGGTAAGTCTGGCCGATCCAGTCACGCCACAATCACTCAACCCTACAGACTACAGAGAGCCACCCGCGACATCTGGCAGCCACCATCTTCAGACGTGCACTCAGCCCGCTAGTCGACCCTCAGCGCTGCAATCTGCGTTGGCTCGCATGGGACGTTATGCATTCGGGGAGGCGGAAGCCTAGTGAGTGCTCTGCCGTGATTGGCAATTCGGTCAAAGTCACTCGCTGATAGCTTCAGCAAATTAGTTGGAAAGGCTGCAACAAAGCTTGCCTCGCTTCGCTCGACGTCATTGTCGCCTGCGGGATCACCGATGTAGATCATCCCCCCTCTTGTCGCGTCACTGCTCAGGTAGTGATGGAAGGTTCGCACTCTCAACGCATGAGACTGATCGGACATGATGTCGGCAACACGTTTGATGCGGAACGGATTTAGCGAGTACTTGCTGAAGCCCATGTCCAGCGGCCTGCCTGCATCAGAGACTAGAATGAAGTGACCGTTCGCGGTCTTGGCGACCCCTCGTCCGGCGTCAAAGAATGGCTCAAGGCCGAGGTTGTCATAGACACCACCATCGTAGAGGTGGAGCGCTCTCGAGTCTGGCCGCACATCCACGGCGTCCTCCTTGGGAGCATCCCATCTCGCGCGTCGCCGCCACTTGAATCGGTCTACCCTCAGACGTAGGGGCCCAAACCCCCCAGGGAACGCGGCTGAAACTGCCATCGCGCTGGCCAGCGGGAAGTTCTTGGAAGGGGCGTACCCGGTGAGGTAGTCTCCAAGGTCAGCGCGCTTGAATCTGAAGCGCCGTCCGTTCTCTGCGTTTGTGCCGTTGATCGACCAGTCCGGCGACTTCGGCAGGTCGGAGAGCCTTTGGCTTATGCCCCAGCGTCTGCGGAGTGCTGAAGCAAGTAAGTTGGATCGACTTAGCAGAAACCTGAGATTCGTTGGCCTGCATAGTTCGCGAAGTGCATCCCACTGGAGGCTGCGACAGGTCAACTCACCACGGATGGCCGGGTAGACCTCGTTCAGGAATCTTTCCGAGCTCGGCCACTGCATCGCGGATCTGTGGAGGACCAGCCCGGTAATCAGACTGCCTCCTGACACGCTCGATATCCGCAGCACATCCTCCAGGCGCTTCGACTCGGCCAGTGCCTTCATGACCCCCAGATGGAAGACCATGGCTCGAATGCCGCCGCCGGAGAGCACCAGATCGATTGGACGGGACGTCACGGGCGCACCTCGGCTTGAACAACACCTATCTCAGCGCTGCCTACGATCACCTGAACCACCGGCAGCCCCTCTTCGCTCATACCCACTGCCAACTGAGCGACCTGGATCAGGTCATCTCGACTTGGAGTGGCAGGATACCCGTCTGGGTGGCTATGCCACTCGCCTACGTACCCAACAATACCCGCGGTCCTCTTACGAGCCTCGGCGACAAGGTCTAGAAGCCCCTCGGTTCCACGCTCAAAGGATGCCGGCGTACCCCTGCTGTCTTTTGGCGCTGGCAAGGCGTCTACGATTACCAACAAGTTCTGGGTGAAGTCGTGATAGCCGAGGAGGATGCCTCCAGTTTCATTAGGCAGCGACTGATGGCGAAGCTCACGAAGATGGTCATGAAGCCCCTCGTCCATGTAGACGTCCAGGCCGTCCACTGTCTTATGTACGCGCCGTTCGAATAGCGCCAAGGAGATAGCATCAGTACGGCCATCAGTTTCTCGCTGCCAGATCACTGCCGCTGCTGCATCTGACCTAATGTGTGTAGGAATGCTCTCGGCGAACTGGCACGCATGGATCATAACGCTCGAGTACGGAAGGACCATTGACAGATCGCGACACGATGCGCCGCTCCAGAAGAGGCCACGGTGACCGTCAAGGTGCTTTCTGCCCCATTCAGAGCGAATAATTGCACGGTAGTACTGCGCCTCGATCGTGCGCAGGCACCTGGTCTTAGCGGTGTCCTCCAGCAACATGACGCCCGACCTGCCATTGGGGGTCACAAAGACACTTGCGTGCCTTGCCCTACCTTCGTTGGCAGAACTCGCTCTGGGGTAACCGAGGTCCGCAGTTGCGTCCACCACCAATTCGGAAGCATCCAGAGCTCGCCCCACCTCAGGATTGATGCTCGACATGACATCGGCCTCTATACCAGTTAACGCGACGGCACCACGAGTTATGGCCTCAACAAGCCTCGATACCGCCAGCACCTTGGGTTGCCCAATCTGAAAATTGAGCGCCGAGTGGCGAGCCAGATTGTGGGGGCGGATGTGGTCCTTATCGATCACCGTCCACGTACCCCACCCAGATCTGATCCAAAGCTCGATCAGGGCACTTCCGAGAGAGCCGGCGCCCACCACCGTGCCTTTCGGCCCAGAATCGGAATGACCGGACTGTGAGCGCGCCCGTTCTGCGCTGTTCTCCCACAGAACAGTGACAGGGTCGAGGCCGATGGTCTCCCAGCCGGCCGCCTTTTCACCGTCAAGCAGGCCCGCTGAGGTGTAGAAGCGCCCGTCCAGGTCAAAGAGTGCACCCAATTGCACCCCGACCTTCAGGGCACCACCATGAAGGAAGAAGGCACGATAGCTAACGCCCTCGACACGGCCCGTGGACGCCCTCCTTAACGGAATAGAGAGCAGCACAAGCAGACTTGCCGGCTCCTCTTTCAGAGACAAACCCTGCTCGGGAAAACCCTGCTGCATTGCTAGACGCAGAGGCCCCAAGAGGTTCGCCCCCCTCCGAGTCATGAGGTCATTCAGTTCGCCAAGCGAGTGCGGATCCCATTCAATCTCGCCGCTTTCAACAGGCTCAAGATCAATCTTGACCAATCTCGCCAGCACACCTTGATCAGCGTCCAGGTGGTTAGCGATGCGCATGGTGGTGCCATTGTCCGCGCGCCGAACTCCGCTGACATGGAGAGGTTTTCCTTCAGAAGTGAGATCGGCGATATCCCACGGAATGACCAGTTCGTGCTTGGACTCGAAGAAGAGGGTGTCTAGGGGCTGATCTGCAAGGTGCAGCTCCCCCTTAGCGTTCTTCTCCAACCACCACAGGATTCGTGCCAGGAACGAAGGAGCGGTCCATGTCCGCGCCACCACGCTCATAGGCTCGTAGTACAGGCACAGCTGGGCGGGCCCAAGTGCTGAGACGCTGTTCTGATGCGCCAGTCTTGGGAAGTCCTTTCGCATCACCCAGACCGCCGTTCCGATGGTGCCGTCCCGCGGAACCACGATGAGCATCCTCTCCCTGAAGCGGAGCCCATACTTGTTGTGCCTCGGGACACCATGGCACTCAACATCAACCATGAGGTATACGACGTTTGTTTCCTCATCCTTTCGACCCCGCATCACATCGATGAGCACAAAGTCGCGGTTCGAGTTGATGGCGGCGATCATCGCGTGTGTACGCGATGAGGCCTGCGAGCGATCTTCAAGCTGAATCAAGTCGAGTTGGAAGTAGTCCGAACTCATGCGCCCGCCCGGGAAGGGCTGGAGGCAACGATGGCGGCCGAGCCGAGTGAGGCTGCGGCCTTTTCCCAGGTGACCCCTGCAGCAGCGACGTTAAAGACAATTGGCTGAGGCTTGTAGCCGTTCGGCTCCTCCATCGTGACCAGGAAGGATCGGCCGTCGACGTTCTTCAGATACTTCTCGTATGTCTTCCTAGCCTGAATGTGGGGCGGCTGAACCCGTTCGTAAGCTTCATTGGTGTCCGGGACAGGCAAACTGCAGCTGACGATGTATGAGTCAGGCTTGCCCATCTTCAGCAGCTCAGCGACCTTCTCACAGGGCGTTGTCTCTTCGTCACCTTTTTCGTCGCTAAGCGCGCGGTAACTGCAGTGGTGCGGGATGTTGAACAGGTCCCAGGCAAGCCGGTCGTCGTTCTTGTGGTACTTGGTGATGTCCACGATCTTCTCCAGATCGCAGTACTCGGCATCGCCCACTTCAAGGTAATCGTACGTGAGCCCGTCGGCCTGCAACCTGACGTTGAAAACCAACGCCGCAGAATTGCGAATGAAGTCTCCGTCGTCGCAGTGCTCAATGAACGGCGAATGGCAGAAGAACTCGACGTTGTCCTGCGCCAAGGTGAAACCAGGAACCAGCGTACCAGCATCAACGAACAGGTGGTCCCGCGCAGACAAGGCCTCTCCACGATCCTTCAGCTTCGGCTCAAGCCAATCAGCGAGGGCCTGCGGCTTGGAGAACACGAGAATTCCCTTGCCTTCGAGAAGACGATGTCGCGCTTCTTGCCTGAGAAGAACGAACTCTTCGGACTGCTGATCTTGAGTAGCCTCCTCTAGCAACATCGCGGCGGGCACCCAGAGTTCGTCGATCTTGATTCGCCCTTCGCCGTGGTATCGCTTGGCGTGCTCCAGCCAGAAGAAATCGGTGCTTCCCTGGATGTGGTCGTTATCAGCGTGGGTGAATGCGACGACATCAAAGCTGTCCCTGTCGGCCTTCTCAAGGTCCTTCTTCAGAGTCGCTTTCAGGTCGATCTCAGGGGTCGACTCTTCTTCGGAGCATTCCTTGTGCCGGAAATCGAAGAGAACGCGTTTGCCGTTGTCCAGAATGATCTGGGTCGTGTCCCCGTTGCCCACCGGGTAAAAAATCACTTGGTGCTTTGTAGCCATAGCGAAGTCCCCCTCGAAGTTGATCCATCAAGCTCAGATTGCTACTGATCCGTCGCGCCAGGCGAGACGGATAGCAGCCGGCCACTACCGTTCAGCCTTTATGAGACTTTGTGATGACCGTCACTCTTTTCAAGGGGGCGGAAGTAGGTCGACAGCGCAGCCGCCAAAAGGAAAAATTCCTTTCAGTTCAATTTGTTATGATTCATACATCCTGACGCGGTCGCAGCAGCTCTTCGCTGAGCCCTCAAGTAGTCTCGAAAGTGCCAATCAGATAGAGCTTCCCCGCGAGGCCGTTCACGTATCCAGGGTCCGGGACGTGCCATTTTGCATCGCAGCGCTGAATGCTGATTTTTTCAGTCTCACCATCCGGCCGCCAAGGGCTATCAAATCCGATCACTGGAGCTAGGGTCACCTCCACGCAGTCGAACGAGCGCCAGTTGGCGCAGGTGCTCGGTGGCCAAAGTCACGCAGAGCATCTGCAACCCAAGACCGCCCATGCAAGGCGATCAACGTTAGCGTGGTGTCTCAGGGGGCGGTTGCCGCCCTTCCACCAAGCATCACAGACACCTTGGCCCTCGCAGTGCTCACGGACTGAAGCCACGCCTCAACTCGCCCACTGCACATCAGCGCAAGCGCGGCTTCGCCGCCAAACAGCGCAGCTTGGTTGGGGCGTCGGATCCACCCATCGGCCCGCTGCTGGTCGCAGAACACGGAATGTAGCGCCGCATAAATGCCGATCACATAGCTACCCCGTTCGAGCGTGTTAGGTCACCGATCTCCAACCATGCCAGTCACGAGCTGCGGGGGCTGGCACTTGTGCTGCTACTGGTGGTCGAAGAGAGGTGCAACCACGACTGCTTGATCCACTGGCGCTGCAGGAGGCCAAATGCGTCTCGCGATTTCCGCTATCGATTCGACTCGTAGCAGATGGCTGGGTAGGTATACCCTCGGGTTTGCGCCCAGCTCCGTCTGCAGGAGTGCATGCAATCGACCAAGGACGAGCTTTCCTCGTCGATATGCGGCCGGGTCGGCGTCGTAGTCTGCGGCTGCGCGAACGCCAATTGCTCCGTGATTCGGGCCGCCACCACCTTTTTGGCGCGCCCTGAAGGCCTCTTGCGTTCGCTGATTGATGATCGATTCAACTGACTTGTCGCGCGTTTCAGCAGTTGCCTGAGCAATCAATTCAACGATTCGCTCTACTGAAATTCCTGGATTTAGCGCGTGCAGATGTTCGGCGTTTAAGAAGTATCCCTCTACATCGCTCGCGTCCGTGAGCAAAGGCTGGATGTTCGCATCCCGAAGTCGTCGCTCAAATTTCCCGGACGCATCTTGCGACATGTAATCACGATCACGATGTACGGCTAGCGATACATGCGGCGCCTTATCTCTCAAGAAGCTCCCGAGAACAAGTGCGGCATCAGCCTTCGAACAGCCCGTGTAGGAGGCAACTTCAGTATCTTCTTCGACAAAGCCGTTACTCCACAAAATCGCACGCAAAGCATCTTGGTCACTATCTTCGGTAGCGACCACGCACTTGGTATGCCCATCGGCAAAATAATCTACCGAATCCAATGCACCCAGATCCAAAAGCACAGCCGTAGTATTGAGATCTTGGCTGTCTACCTTTTGCCCATTGCTGACCCAGGTCACCTTGCCTCGGCTTTGAAATGAGTCAAGCACATGACGAGAGTGAGTGCTGAGCAACACCTGAAAGCCCCGATCGGTCGCCATCTTGAAAACCAAGTCGCACAGTGCGCGCTGATTGTCGGGATGGAGATGTGAGTCTGGCTCGTCGAGGATAAGAATCTGCGGCTTAAAAAGCGAGATGTATGCCAGTATTTGGGACGCTTGTAAGACGGAGGTTCCGGCAGCATCAATCGGAAGGCGAGGGGCCCCGGGAAATTGGATATAGACTTCAATCGATTCATCAGTTTCTTCGTCGAAATCAATTTCAATATTGATGTCGGCGAAGATCGAGCGCATATCCCCAATGAAAGCAACCCACGCATTCTCATCTCGATGCAGCAATCGAAGCACATTGCGGAGGGTTAAGTTGGCATCACCACGCGCGACGATCCGACGAACGAGCCCGGGAGAAAGAAGCCGTTCATCTTTAGGGATGCCCGCGAGTCCGGGGGCATAAACAGTGAAAGGTTCGGCGAGACTCATGAGCTTCTCGCCGATAGCGCGACCGACGATTGAGACGGCGATGTTACGGTTCCGACCTCTGCGAAGACCCACGGTGCATCGAGCACCCGTATCATCTTCAAACTCAATCTCGATCTGACTAGGTCGCGGCTCCAGAAGTTCGCCTCCCGTTGCCAGCGACAATACATCCGAGACAGGCGAATAGAGGAGCTGAGCCGGGTTGATCGAAAGCTCAAATGCGTCTTGGCGCCATGCCAGTCCCTCACCGATTAATCGGGCGCTCTGAGCAATTGAGACTGCGAAATGTATGGCTTGCAGAATGCTGCTTTTCCCTGCGTTATTTGCGCCAATCAGCAAGGTCACATCGCCCAGCTCCAACTCTAGATGTTCGAGACGCTTGAAACGACGAATGGTGACGGTTTTAAGCTTAGGCATTCCATTCCCCCCGTAGAAGCACGCTCAAAGCTTACCCTTTCGCTATCCCCCTGAGCCAGTACGGCGACCCCTCCCCCTCCCGGCTTGGGCCTTTTCATACCTTCGCAACCCTTCTGCCTGCATAGCCCGGGGGCCTCCCTACCCCGGATAAATCTTCCTAATCCCTGCCCATGTCCGCTTTCGGCCAGAAGCGGACATCCGTCAAACCAGAAAAGTGGCGAGCCCCGACTACTTGCCGGTCATCTTCAACGCAGCCTCCGGCAGCCGAGCGCCACTGACCCGGATCTGTGCAACGTCCTCGCTGATGCGTGCCAAGTCGGCCTCGTCCAACATCAGATCCGTCGCGCCGAGATTCTCATCCAACCGGTGAAGCTTGGTCGTGCCCGGGATCGGTGAAATGTGCGAGCCCTGTGCCAGCAGCCACGCAAGGGCTACCTGTGCAGGCGTGCCCCCCTTCCCTGCGGCCACTGCCTTCACCACCTCCACCAAGGCCATGTTGGCCCGGCGTGATTCGGCGGAGAAGCGCGGCACCGCATTGCGGAAATCCGTTGCATCGAACTGCGTGTGCTCGTCGATCTTTCCGGTCAGGAACCCAGCGCCCAGCGGGCTGAAAGGAACGAAGCCGATGCCGAGTTCAGCAAGCAGCGGAAGCAGCGCCTGCTCCGGCTCGCGCCAGAACAGTGAGTACTCGCTCTGCACAGCCGTCAGCGGCTGCACTGCATGCGCCCTGCGGATTGTCTGCGTACCCGCTTCGGACAGGCCGAAATGCGCGACCTTGCCCTCTGCAATGAGCGCCTTCACGGTATCGGCAACCTCTTCGATGGGCACCGCCGGGTCAACACGGTGCTGGTACAGCAGGTCGATGCGTTCGCTACGCAGACGTTTCAGGCTGGCCTCGACGGCTGCGCGGATGTGCGCGGGCTGGCTGTTGGTGCCGGCACCGCGGGTACCGGTCATCGGGTCGATGTCGAAGCCGAACTTGGTGGCGATCACCACCTGGTCACGCACCGGCGCCAGAGCCTCGCCCACCAGCTCCTCGTTGGCAAAGGGGCCATAGGCTTCGGCGGTATCGAAGTGGGTGATGCCGCGCTCCACCGCTGTGCGGATCAGCGCGATCATCTCCTGCTTGTCGGCGGCCGGGCCATATGCCGAACTCATGCCCATGCAGCCCAGGCCGAGGGCGGAAACTTCAAGGCCCTGTCCAAGGGTACGGAGCTTCATCGTCGAATCCTCATTGGGCAGTGTGCGGAGTGGCCAACCAGGCGTTGACGCTCTCCATGGTTTTGCGCTCCTGGTCGGCCTGCATCACGAATGCCTCCAGGATGCGTGCGTTGGGCGCATGGCGGGCGAGCACGCGCAGACTGCTGCCCGCGCCGTAGCCGCCATGGGTGATGAACGGCACGATGGTCTTGCCACTCATGTCGTGCTGCGACAACAGCGATCGAATGATCGGCGGCGCGGTCTCGCCCCAGATTGGAAACCCCAGGTACACCGTGTCATAGCGATCAATGCCGGCAATACGCGTGTGCAGCGCAGGTTCCACATTGTCGTCACGCTCCTGCTGTGCCTTGGCCACCGTTTCCAGGTAGTCCGCCGGGTAGTCCACGGCAGGCTGTATCCCGAAAATGACACCGGCGACGACCCGGGTGTTGCCCGAGCGTGAGAAGCAGGCAACCAAGGTGCGTGCGTTTGATCGGCCTGCGGTCGTGCCCTCCTCCGGCGCTGTGGCGGAACATCCCAGCGGGAGCGCGGCCAGGGCGGTGATGACGGCCCGGCGACCAGAATTGGGGGTTGGAATCGTCATGGCGCCAATCTACGCCCCCAAAACACATTCTTGCAGAGGCATAATCGGATATCGCTTATATCCGGTGCGCATCAATGAGCGTCGAGAATTACGATCAGCTTGCCATGTTCGCCCTGGTGGCCCGCGAGCGCAGCTTTACCCGAGCCGCTGCCCAGCTGGGCATGTCCCAGCCCGCCCTGAGTCGATCGATGCGTCAACTGGAAGAACGCATCGGTGTGCGCCTGCTTGCCCGGACCACCCGCAGCGTTTCGCCGACCGAGGCCGGAGAACAGTTGCTGCGGGTGATTGCACCGCGTTTCGAGGAAATCGACAGTGAGCTTGCTCAGCTCAACGCGTACCGCGACAAACCGGCCGGCCGCCTTCGCATCACCGCAGGTGAACACGCTGCGCTGACCGTGATGCAGCCGGTGCTGGGCAAGCTGCTGCCGGCCAACCCCGATCTGAACATCGAAGTGATCGTCGACTACGGGTTGACCGATATCGTGGCCGAGGGCTTCGATGCCGGCATCCGCATGGGCGAGCAGGTGGCCAAGGACATGATCGCCGTGCGCGTTGGGCCGGACCTGCGCATGGCCGTGGTCGGATCGCCGACCTACTTCCAGCGTCATCCAAAGCCGAGATCACCGCACGACCTCACCCGGCATAACTGCATCACCATCCGCCTGCCAACCCATGGTGGGATTTTCGCGTGGGAGTTCGAGAAGAAAGGCCAGGAGCTGAAAGTGCGGGTGGAAGGCCAGCTGGTGTTCAACAACATCGCCCTGCGGCTGGGCGCTGCGCTGGAAGGCCTGGGGCTGGCGTACATGCCCGAGGATCTGGTGCGGCCCCATGTGCAGGCAGGCACCCTGGTCCATGTGCTGCAGGACTGGTGCCCCTCCTTCCCCGGCTACCACCTGTATTACCCCAGCCGCAGGCAGTCATCGCCTGCGTTCACCGTGTTGCGTGATGCGTTGCGTTATCGGGATTAAACAGCGTCATAGTCATGGCGGAAGAGCCGGGGCCTGTTCCAATGCCTGCACTGCACGGGCAGATGCGGCCGCATAGCCGCTATGTGCCAGCAGCTGGGCCAGGTGCTGCAACTGTGCGCGGCTGAGCCCCACGCGCTGGCTGGCCGCCATGTGTGAGCGCAACTGCGCCTCCACGCCAGGCATGACCGCCAGCGCGCCAACTGTTGCAAGTTCACGGCTCTGCCAGTCCAGGTTGTCGCGCTCGAAGATGTCGCCGAACAGATGTGTCTGCAGGAACTGGTTGATGATGGGCGCGAAGTCCATGACCGGGCCCGCCACCGGGGCACCGGAGATCCGCGTCTGGTTTGCGGTACCTACGGCGCGCAGTGCATCGCCTACCGGAGCCTTCCCGCTGGGCGGCTTCCCGGCTGCGGTGGCGATACCCTGCTCCTCGCGCTTGCGCACCACGTTCATCAGTTCGCCCAGGGCGTTGAGACTCTTTGGGAACCCCGCGTAGGCATACAGCTGCACGAGTACTTCCTTTGCCTCGCTCACGGTCAGGCCGGCATCCAGCCCCCGGCCCAACGCAGCGCTGAGCTGGGACATGTCACTGCTGGCCGCAGCGGCCGCAATCAGCGGGATCGCCTGTTGCCTGGGTGAAAGCGGACCGGCAACGGGCGCCTCGAAGCCTGCTGACGCTTCGCGGTACTGGTCTTCACTCACCTGCTCCAGCCAGGCCACCGATTTCCCATCTGCCACACCGGTTACCGCGAGATGGGTCATCGCGCTGTGCGGCGCAGCGCCGTGCCAATGCTTGACCCCGGCCGGGCACACCACAACATCCCCGGCATGTATCTGCTGCACCGGCTTGCCCCATTCCTGGGTCAGCCCAACGCCGGAGGTAACCACCAATCGCTGCCCTGCGGGGTGGGTGTGCCAGGCCGAACGCGCGCCCGGCTCGAAGCTGACGTATGCGGATGAGACCTGCACGTCCTTGTCCGCTGGGAACAGCGGATCCACGCGTACTTTGCCAACGAAGGTCTCTGCTGGACCGGCAACGGACGATTGTGTTCCCGACCGGGTGATCTGCTGCGTTAGCATTTCGCCGGCGCCGGCGAACGGTGCCGCCACGCTCAATGCAGCGCCCAACAGCGTAGTCTGCGCGGTCGATTTACGAGGCGCGGTCATGGCGCAAGCGTCCGGCCGTAGAACGTGGTCAGCGAGGCGACAGCAGCATCCACGTACTTCGGCACCCAGTAGGTCTCGATGTGCGTGGCCCCCTCCAGCAGCACCAGCTGCTTGTCGGTGGTACCGGTTGCCTTGGCGAAGGCATCCTGGGTCATGTACAGGCTGTCGGCCTTGCTGCCGGCAATCATCAGCAGCGGTTGGTCGATCAGTTCGATCTGGCTGGTGGCGTCCCAGCGCATCAGGTCCAGCAGGCTGCTGGTCGTGTAGCGGAAGGTGGAATTGGGATGGGCATGCGTCTTCCAGTAGTACTCATAGCCCTGCCGATACAGATCGAAGGGGAGCTTGGCGATCTGCTCGTCGCTGAGATTTGCATCGCCGGAGTAGAGCACTTCGCCGCCGGCGGCCTGCTGTGCGCGCGCCTGCGAAGCCTGCTGCAGGCGCTGCTGGACGGTGTCCAGCTGCGAGTCGGCATAACCATTGCGGCGCACTCGGCCAGAGTTGAACATGCTGATCGTGGCGACGGCCTTGAAGCGCTTGTCGGTCTGCGCGGCCGCCAGCGAGTAGCCGCCGCCACCACAGATGCCGAGCAAGCCCAGGCGCGAGGTGTCGACCCATGGGAATCGACTGATGAAGTCCGCCATGCCGTGGATGTCCTCGATGCGGTGGGCAGGCATGTCCACGCTACGCGGCTGGCCGCCGCTTGCCCCCTGATAGGCCGCATCGGCGGTAATGGCGATGTAGCCCTGCTCGGCCAGGCGCTGCGCGTACAGGCCGGCCACCTGTTCTTTGACCCCGCCATTGGGGTGGGCAACCACGATGGTCGGGTACTTCCGCGAAGCATCAAAATTGGCGGGGGTGTAGAAGTTTGCCGCGATCTCGATTCCATTCAGCGGATAGGACACCGAGTGGATGTTGACCTCACTGGGCACGTTGCGCGTGATCGCACCTTCGTAGGCCAGCTGGAAGGGGTTGAGCGCGTAGTCGGCAGCGAACGCGTTGCCTGCTGCCAAGCCAAGAGACATCGCCAACAGCGTGGCGCGCACGATGTGCTTCATTCAAGTGCTCCGGGTTTGTACGTTCCCCCTGCCGGCGCGTGTTGCGGGCCGACCTTGGCGGGGTTCAGGAGTAAACCTAACGCCCATGCACTCATTGAAACAGGGCATGAGCCGGATATCACTCATGCATGCATGATATGAATGATGCACGAGACGGTCCGGATCAACGATCCAGATGCTTCTTCTGCAGGAACTCACTCACCAGATCGGCGATCTGGACGTTGTTGAGGTCCGAGAACAGGAAGTGGCTGTTGCCAAGGATTCCCATCTCCGGAAGATGGATCAGGGTGACATCACCGCCCTGCCGATTGACGGCATCACGCCAGGCACGGGCCATTTCCAACCGAGCCCGCCAACTGTCCTGTGCCGGCAGGTCAACGGGCCTGTCAGGGATGTTGTCGCCATACAGCACCAGAATCGGGATCCGGGTCAGCGCCTTGAATTCCGCGGGCGAAACCAGCGCGGGAGCGACGGTATCGAACGCGCTGGAAATCGGTGCCGGCGCATCGTCCTTTGCGAACACGAAGCTGCTGCCAGGCTCGAACGCGACGATTGCGCGGACGTTGGGGCTTTTTATGGCCGTCATCCAGCCAGGACCGCCCGCCTGCGAATGGGTGAACAGAATCGCAGGCCCTGTCTTCTGCAGCACGGCGGCGCCCCCGTCCGACACTACGCCGAGGTCGAAGGGGCCGGTGTTGGGCGTGACCGAGCGGAAGAACTGGTCAAGCGCGGCCTCCCCTTTCGGGAACTGGCTGCCAGCGAAGTAGTTCGGCCAGAGGCCGATCCGGAACTGGTTGAACCACATCTGATCGTCTGCCACGGGCTTCAGCGTCGCCTCGACCATGCTTCGGCCGGCTTTGCCGCGCCGTGGCTGATCGATCAGGTAGGTAGCGAAACGACGCCGCAGGAACAGGTCCTGGAAGCCCTCACGCCCATCGGCGGTCGTCTCCCAGCTCTTGGAAGACTGGCCCGCACCGTGCCACATCACGATGGGCAACGGGCGAGCGTTCACCGGCTTTTGGTAGAAGGCATAGACGTGATCGCCGTGATAGCTCTGGCCATCCGGATTGGAGGGCTTCAACGGATCGAACGTGCCAGTTTCTTGCTTTGCCGTGCCACCCGCGAGGAAGCTTCCTTGCGAATCGATCTGTAGTGGCTCGTTGGCCATGGCCGTCGTGGTGTAGAGGGAAACCGCAATCCAGAGCAGTGTGGAGGGGAGGCCAGGCACCAGAGTGCGAAGGCGCGTGCGAGTCTGCATGGGTCACTCCGCGACAGATTGTCAGGGGAATCTACCCTCGGGGTCATCCTGGAAGAAGCGCGGAAGTGCATATGACCAATGCGTGGAAGTTATAAATGTCCACCTAGCGTGTGCCGGCGACCAGCGAACGGGGCACTTCGTGCTTCCAAGGCGTGTGCATATCTACTTTCGCTTGGAGGAGGGCGCATGCCCCACCTCTGAGAAATCTTCCTTATCCACGACTGACCTTGAATCTACTGCGACTCCGCAGAGATGAGAGACAAAGAGCGGACGAATTCTGACACTAGCCGGATTGCTGCAAATGACCTAGATCTCTCCAAGATCCTTGAGCAGGGGCTGCCCCTTACTGGCGGCAGCCTGAGCGGCGCCAGCGCTTCCTTGACCCGCCCTAGCTTCCTCGCTCCAGCCTCAGCCAAGCGGCTGAGCCTGTGGCACCTGCTCAGGTGTTGGCGGCAGGCCGGGCAACGGTTCGAGCGGCTCCAGCGGTGTCGCGTCCACCAGCCCCGCCATGGTCGCGCGCAGGCGCAACTTCGGGTAGAGCGTCGCTCACGCACCAGCGTCCGGCATAGCGCTTGTCCTGGGCGATGCTGGCCGCCCAAACGTCTTTGGTCTGCAACATCTTCCGGGGGGACAAGCACAAGCGCGCCCCATCTTCCTTGGCCGCTGAGACATTCCCCTTCTGCCGTTCCACCAAGGCACCCAGATCTCCCCCATCTGAACTCAGCCAGAGAGGATAGGTACGCTGCGGGAGCCTTCGTAGCCGTGCGATGGAAGCATGGCCGGAAGGATACGGCCGGCGGTCTCACGCCCTGCGACGGCGGCCGACGCTTCAGCTCAATGTGATAAAGGGTTCACTTTGAGTGGCGCACACTGCAACCTCGTGGCTCTTCTTCGGCGCAGAATCCTTTGCTCCCGTGTCCAGCCCTCAAATGGCACGGCTATGCACCCTCCCAACGCCTTCAGGATCCATACGATCCTTCCTCTGCTTGCGCTCAATGGGGCGATCATCCGCTTGGAACAGGTGCGGACAACATGTAAAAACTGCGGACTGAGATCCTCAATGGCCGAGGACGCAGGCTTTCAAACCGATCCCAAGGGCACCACGCTTACATGCCCGGCTTGTGGAGCCACAGGGTTGATGGACGAAATGGAGATCTGGCACCACTGGCTTGAACAGTGCCGCCGCGAGCGATTGCTGGCGCTCTTCGATCCAAAGCCGGATGATCCACTCGACATTGAGGGCCCAAAATGAACGATGGCATCTCCGGTACGCCATTCGATGCAGGCGCAGCGCTGCTTATGCAACCTCGGCGAATGATTCGGCCAGTGCCACCAGCATCTCCATCGCGGTGGCTGGGCCATCTTGTTTGCCTCCCCGCTGCAGGAAGGAAGTCCAGTCCGCCCGCACCAACTGCACCAGCTCCGGCGGCGACAGGGGGATGCAACGCATCGGCCAGTACGGAAGCCTGCGCTGCCCCACCCTCCCTCTAGCTAGTTCGATCAACTCGCCATGGCTTGACGCGCCCGCCGCTCTGGAGAACGAGACGTCCAAGCCATCCGGCGGCCCCTCCATGTACGCCAGAAATCGCCTGCCGTCGTACAGCGTGACGCCGCTGACGCCCGCGTTTCTGTTGAATCGAGCCGCGTCCGCCATGATCGCAGCCAAATGTTCCGCAGCCAGGTGTGGTGAGGCCTCACTGACGAAAACAACAGCCCTGTTGGGCATGGCACTCTCCGGCTCCTCGGGGAGACCGAGCGTAGATCCGACATCGTAAGCACCGCGTAGAGGCCGCCAAATCGACGTCAAAGTTCGCCCCCGCCGCTACACACCCCGGGTACAGCCGGCCAGGCCACCCTCAGGCCATGTGCGTCCGATTCGCCCAACACTCTCCGAGCCAGATCAGATTGCCCCTAGGTCCTTGACCACGGCCTGCCCGTTCTGCAGGAACCCAGCCAGCAGCCGACCGCCCGCCACCTGCCGGCCCATCTGCCCATTAAGGTAGCTGGCCTGGAGGCGCGCATGGGCCATTAAGTCGGTCTGGGACATGCTCGGCGTCACCGCCTGGAGCGGTTCGCCGGGCGATGCCAGCTGCCCGCCGATTGGCTGGACTCGGGTCGGGCACTGACTGTCGCTCTTGGCATACGCCGTGGCCATCATTCGCCCGTTCTTCGGCGACCAGCCGCCCAGCACCAACTCTGTCCCGAGCTGCTCTAGCGGCAGGCCTGCCTCGGCCGCTGCCTTCTGGTAGTTCGGCCATAGTTGGTCCACCACCAACCCCAGCTCGGCGGAAAGCTGTTCCATCGTGAAGTCCGCGCGGAAGCTGGCTTGCAGCGTTAGCTCGTAGATGCGGAGGAAGAACTGCGTGGAGCCGCGAGTGGCCAGCGCCAGATTGTGCTGAGGGATCAGAAGCAGCTTCGCCCCCGCGGAATGCGCTCCTGTTCGGGCGTCCTCTGCCAAGGTATCCACGGCGACGACAAGGTGGTCACGAGTGAGCAGAACGTTGAGGATGCTCATAGCGGGCTCGTCTAGATGTCCGCAAACTATCCCCTGCCCGCCCCCCGCCTGTCGAGACTGCCATGTCGACCGAAATCACGGAAATCCTCGATCGCCTCCACGCCTGCGAGGCAGGACTTGAGATGCACCGCGGCTACCTAAAGGCGATGGAGTATGCGTTGCGAATCTGCGTACTGACCCACCCTGCACCCAACGACCTCTCCGACGCATGGCATCAGCTTCTGCCAAACATTGTGGCAAAACACCGGGGCGACAGCAGCGATCTCTTCGCCGCAGCATTCGAACAATCGTTGACGGTTCTGACCGAGCAAATTGGTGCGCCAGATAGCTCTTCATAGGCTACGACCACTTTCTCGGAGATGGTAGCTTGGCGCCGCTTGCCGCTTAGTCAGCGCTCTTCAACCGCCTGGATAGGCACACGCAGGCGTTCGAGGACGGCAGCGAATCCACAAAAAGGGATCTGATGATGGTCCCTCAGCCTTGGAAGCGCCCCCCTCAGCCGTCGGCTGGATGTCTCCCAGCCAAGCTCCCCATCGTGAATGCATACCCGGCTTCTTCCAGAAGTGCTCTCATGCGCAGCTCCACACGACGGGGGGAGCGCAGTCCATTTGGTGCATAGAGAGCATATACGTAGCCAGCGCCGTCAATGATCTCGCGGCGGACTGCGCACTCGGTTGATTCAGTAGCTTCGCACCAGACAGACATTAGCCTGGCCGGGCTGATCGACTGCCCATTGCGAAGTCGGAAGAAGAGCCAGCGCACACCTGGCGGTTGAGCTGAATCTACTCTAGCCATTGCGAGCCCCGGATTCGTCTGGATAGATCACTGAGAACTTCAGGATCCAGGCGAGGGCGCTCATCTTTCGAGGAACGTGGCAGATCTATACGCTCACTGCCGTTCACTAGAGCGGGAAGATCTGACTGCAGATCAATCCACCACTCGGAAGGAAGCCGGAGCCCAGTACCCGTTCGATCGTAGATGCATATCGGGAAATTCATAGCGTTGCTCCTAGATGTACCGAGCATACGCTTGCGCAATGTCAGGCCTGAATGCGACTGCTACAAGGCTGACGCATCAACTCTCTTTGCACATATGAACACGTGTGCTTCGTCCCGCTGAACTTTCAGGAACGACTCAAGCCAGCAAAGAGCAGCGCCCCGATTCGCAATCAGCGTTCCCAACTTTTCCGTCAGGCACCGCGCACACTCCATTCCTCCAGGGCTTTCCCCTTGGCAGGTCCGGCACTGAGCCATCGTCGTAGTGGTAACCGGGCGCGATTGATACATGATCTTGGTCATCAAGTTCACAGCTTGAGCGTGGGATGACATTTCAGCGATCCTGTTGATACGGAAGGAGCCGCGCTTGGCGCGGCCACCCCTTATGCATCAACGACGATCGTCGCGATCGACACTGACCTTTTGGGCCTGACCAGGGCCTGGCTGCCCAGGCTCAGTGCCGTTCGGCTGCTGCTGTTGCTGCCCTTGCTTTCCGGCCGAATCCTCACCGCCGAGATCCTTCCCGTCTGTTTGGCCCTGCTGACCCGGATGCTTCTTATCGGCATCTGAGTTGCGACTGTCGCTCTGGTTCTGGGAAGTGTTGTTCATGTCTTACTCCGATGCAGCCATCTGCTGCCACCCCACAATGGCCCCCAGCCTGTTACGCAGCCGTGCCCAATTGGCACCAGTATGAACAAGCGCCATGAACAGGTCGCCGATTCTAAGGGTGTACAGTGCAGCTCTAAGAGGAGAAGAACATGGAACGCAAGAGGAACAAGGATTTCGTTGACGTCGAAAGTGAACTCACGCATTGGGGATTGGCATTCAACTCTGGTGCGCTACCCGCCATTAGCTTCCGCCATGAAGTTGACCCGGTCATCCGGCTCGCATGTGACATCTACATCAGAGACCCGCACGGAACACGCGCAGAATGGCTGGACGACCTCGAGGGCAGACTTGCGGCCCGATCCAGCTTGCGTGGTCACCCTGGTGCAGCGGAGATCGCAGGCCAATGCTGGTCGCGTCTCTCTTGCTCCTAGGAGTTTTCTTCCCGCGAGGCTGCGTCGTTCCCTTCTCGCATGAGCTGATCATTCAGCACGTGAACGATGGACATGACCGCATCGGCGAGCGCTCTTGAGTCGCTGATTGACCCGTAAAAATAGATCCTGGAGCCTTCAACCCGGACATCTGCCAAGGAGAGCTGAGACGCCAGCGCCTCGCACTTCCTTATGAAAAGTTCTGTCCAGCGGGCACCCGGCGCAAGATCCAATAGCGCAACGATAGCCTCATCAGTCGAAGAATCTACGCGCTCATGTAGATGTGGGACATCGAAACCGACGATTCTTGGGAGCATGGGGGTGCTCAATAGGGGATCCTCTAGCTTATGGGTGATTTGAGTATATCCACGATACGCCTACCCACAGTCCAGCCAAGCCTATGTCCATTACGTGTATCCAACTCGTCGAGCTACGCAGCCGGTCACCCAAGCAGCATCACAGGGCGCGATGACGGGCATCTTTGCCCAGCAGTCGATGCTGGCCCGGGAGCAGTGATTGGAGATAAGTATCGCCGCTGTGGCGCGCGGCGAAGGGGGGCGTGTGCCTCCAGTATTCGACTCCATGGTAAGACGGTACTACCCTCGATAAACATCCCTAATCCTAAAGTTGGATAGCAGTTCCCCTACCCTACCCGCTGGGCCAAGGTCCGCTCTCGGCCAATAGCGGACATACCTGCGCAAGCCAGCCGCACTTGGCAGACCCTGCCGGCGCACGCCCTTATGCTGGGCACCTCGCGGAACCAGGCCCGCTCGAGCGGCAAGCTCGGACCGTCGTTGCTACCGGTGCTCAGCTCACCCGCTGAAGTGCCTGAAAGCCCTGCCGTCCCTTATGAAACTCCCAGCGAAGCGCTTACTCACCCCGAGATTACATTGCGCTAGATGCAGAATACAGTCTAGCGGCCGAGCCGCCACATCCCTCTAACGATTAGAACCAGAAGCGTTCTTTTTGCTCCCAAAGATGCTGGCCACTCTCCGGTCCGGTGGCGCAACAGGCCTATAGAGTTCCTCCGGATCAATACCGATCCGCTTGGCATTCGCCTCAATCAACGCGAGCCGCGCAAGAAGAGAGTGAACCTGCTTTTCCAGCTTATCCACTTCCAAGGTTGCTGCGTCGACACGTTCTTCAAGAGATCTCCGCCTAGTGTCTCGGCTACGCTTTGCGTCCCGTGCAGCTCTCTTGTCGGCAGCAGCGATTACAGCATCAAGTCCATACTTCTTTAGCACCCGGCGATCATGGCCAATCGACTTCGCAACTGCCAGCGTCGATAGAGGCATTTCGCCATAGGGAAGCACCACTGCATCCGCGACATACTTGGCAACCTTCTCGGTCACTTGAGCTTCTATCGATGGCCTAGCCATGTTAATCCAAAGGCCTATATTTCGAGGAATCGTGCTCGAACGGGGCAACGATGGCAGAATCAACTTTTGGCGGTGTCGCTAGAATGATACGCAACCCCTCATCGGTCGCTTTAAGTTCATCTACCCACTCAGCGACAAGCAACCCGGCCCCTGCTTTCTGAGCAGCCTCAGCATCCTGGAGCGCTCTTTCGTTCCGTCGCTGAAGCTCAACCAATCGCTGCCGCTGCAAAGCATCGCTCGTGTCGAACAAGTATGAACCACACCGCTTTACGCAGTTCATAGCACTGGGGCACGGGGAAGCATTGAAATCGTGAACACAGAAGCCCAAATGGGTCACATGAACAGCTTGGACCACCGTCTCAAGAAAGATATCGCGTTCGTCGGTCGCAAGAGAAAAGTACATCGTAGCAATGTCCCCCTTAAGTCGACCGGCCCGTACTTGCTCTCTGAGCCTACGGAGGCGCTCTTCCGAAGTCAGGTGCTTGTACGCCAGGAGATCCCCCTCATGCGCCCTGCGCTGCCACCGCACAAGATACGTGTCGGCGATCCCTGCTCCTGATGCCTTGGAGGTGACATAGTGACGGATCTGATGCGAATTTAAGTTGATTGCACGACCATCCTTCTCTAATAGACCCAACCTCTCAAAGATTGATTTCAACCCGTTCCCATGACCTCCAAGGAAAGTGCCAACTTGCTGTTGACGGATCAATGAGACCATCAGCGGATTAATTGCCTTCTCGGCATGCCCCGCATTCTTGAAGCAGATGAACAGCGCCTCATCCAAGGGAAGCCATGTCCCGTCAGCACGCCTTGTCACGCCACGAATGGATTCTTGAAAGTTCTTCTCACGAAGCGTCTGCAAATAGCACTGAAGCGATGACCGGTTGAACACGGTGACCTTGGCAACCGGATCCTTCCTCGTCTCGACATGTTTGGATAGGTACATCGCGCCCTGCCCTCCAAGCAAATCGCCGATCTCGCGAGCAGTTAACCAATCCTTCTCCATCGCCCAGTTCGGCAGAGGGAACTGATGCGGAGACGCAACCAATTCCTTCGCGCGGACCCTCGCATCGCGAGTTAGCTCCAATGCTCGGCGTACCGCTTCCTGCGCCAGAGCTGCTTGTCCGCCGCTTAAAGGGATCTTCTCCTCAATCGTCCCATGCCCCTTCGCTTTGAAGTAGAAGAGGAAGTCTCTCCCTCCCTCTTTTCGGACGGGATCCGTTGTGAGCTGAAGCGGTTCAATGACGCGCAGACCTGTGGCGAACATCAGTGCCGGAATACAGGACACCAGTTGCTCAAATGGACTAAGCGCATATTTCCCAGCAAAAATTTCTGCCAATGCCGTGATCGCTTCTTCGCTGGGAAGCAATGACAACCTCGCCTCCTGCCCAGCTAGCGTCATTCGATCAGCGCTCTCCTGCCGAGGAGTGCGGAAATCAGGCGATACGCCCGCGATCACGCCCGCCTCGGCGAGTCCTGTCAGCATTACTTGCAGGTCCACGCACCGACGATAGACGCTGCTTGGCTTCATGCCAGACTCGAGCATCATGTCTTCTGCTCGCTCTGCATCCTCCTTCCCTAAGCTCTCCCATTTGAACAGCTCACCATGGCCGCCAAGACGTACCTCAAGTGCCTCCCATAGCCAGCGCGCTGCGGTCGACCTGTTGTACAGCGTCCCAGGCTCCTTCCCGCAAATGGCCAAGTAAGCCTTGACCACCTCCGCGAATCGATCCGGCAGATTATTTCTGCATTGTCTATTTGCAATGCCCGCGAACAACAGCGAGACACTGCCGTCCCCCGAACCGGACTTCTTCAAATGTCGAATGTTCCATGAGGGAGCGGCGAAGTCCTGCCCGGGAAACCTGACCGCAAATGCGGCCCTCCCTCGTTCGAGGTAGGCACGCTCCACTGGAGACAATAGCGTCGCAACTGCCCTAACACGCTTCATGATCCACGCTCCTCAGCAATCTGCCGTTCCAAGTCGCGAATGGCTTGGATGGTCAACACCAACTCCCCCCCGATCCTGTCATCAGCGCGATCATCGAACCTGCTGCGCGCCATTGCCTCAAGCGCATCACCCACCGCCTTGTGATCCACCTCCCGAAACGCCGCAAACTTTGGGCATCGATAGCAGGTGATCGGGGGAGCCAACTTACAGATCCCGGACCGTTGTACATCGTGGCCGCAGGCGCCAAGCCCCATTTGCAGAATGGGCGCTTCAGGAAGCTGAGGAAACACACCAGGAACCACTCTTCGCTCTAGCCCCTCATATGGCGAAACATCCGCGGCGCCAGCAAGCTTTCCTTGAAATCGATTCAGGTGATTTCCGAATGCCTTTTCCAGGCGTTCCTCGATCTGGTCCATGACGGTTCCAGCTGCATCGAAGTACACCTCTACGTTCTGCAGATCTACGTGAAACAGCAGATGCGCAATATCGAAGCGCGAGGCACCATCTCTTGCAGCCTCAGTTGCCAGCGTGTAGCGGAATCTGGAAGGATTTGCCTTTAGGAGATCACCGGTTCGAGGCGAGACGATACCCACCTCATCGACCCAGCCTTGCAGCAGGTAGCCCAGGTCCTTACTCGACGTATCCGGGTCCAACCACCAACAAAGCGGCGTTGTTTCGTCGTACAGCGACGGCTTGAGCTTGTCCAGCCTTTCGCCAAGCAAGGTACTGATGGGGCGATCCTCCTCGACCCGGTGTTCCCCCTGCTCTTTAGCGCGAGGGATTGACAGCACATAGCGCACCAATGCTCTTGTTTCACCCAACTCAACGACGTTGGCTTCAAACCGACGCAACCCTGACCACCGCGTTCGCAGCACTTGGATCGGGCGCAGGCCCAGCTCCTGAAACAGCTGGGCAATGATCACCCCCTTCGGATCGCCAGCCCCCCGCTTCAGTGCTTGGTCCAGAATCTCCACTTCTTCGGGCGTGAAGCTACCCTCCTCAGGATTGGAGCCAAGCACCTTGCGACCCTTCATATTTCCGGGCGCCTTCATGCCCTTCAACTGCAGTGCGAGTAGAGGATCGAAGTCCGTCAGCCTGGCGACGTGTGCTCCCCACGCGTAGATCGCGCGAAGATGGGCGAAGTCATTCCCACCGACTCCTTGTGGTGATTCCAGTCCGTACGAGAGAAGCGTTTGAAAATCTGCGATCCTCAGCGTTGACCAATCAACCTGGCGATCTCGAGATCTCTGGCTCCAGTATCTAACAGCTCTTGAAACCGCAAAGGCTATGTTCGCTAGGCTCCAAGCCAAGTAGGTTCTCGCCTTCCTAGCGACAAATCGTTTCACTATTTCGATGAAGCGAGTAGACGCAACTCCCATCAGCGGCCTGAAATCAATTGAAACGTATCCCCCACCATCGCTGTTGGCACGCAACCACCAGATATCACCTTGCGTACTCAGCTCCTGCCGATCCTTGGTCAACACTGTTTCTGGCAGCTCGGGCAAGTCGCTCAACTGCTCTGCGAGAAAGCGGTCAGGTGTTGGAGTCATTCCCCAACTCCATATCGAACCGTGCATTGCGCTTTCGGAGGTAGGCATTGCCGCGCTTCTTAAGCGCATTCTTAATGTAAGTGAAGGGCGTGTTCGATGTGGGCGCCCAGCCCCCCATCTCGCGCAGCATTCCGAGCACTACTTCCGATGAATCCGGACTGCCCAGATACTGCTCCAGCAGATCGTCCGCAACCTCTTCGGCCCAGGTGTGTCGCAGCACGTGCCAGCTCATTCGACGCGAAAGGCGTCCATTGACGGTCTTCCAGATGGCATCCAAGCTCGAACCGGAAATCGGTGTACCTTCCTCAGTCACGAGCAGATAGGGCGTTCGCGCTCCACGCCGACCACCGTCACGGAGAAGAGTGTGGTTGTACTGGCGAATAGCCAGCGCCAGTACATTGGAGATGGGAAGCTCGCGTTCAACGGTTTTCACTTTCGGACGGTTAGCGCTGGTGCGTGTATCCAACACATCCTGAGGTCGCCGAACCACTGCGATGCACGGCCCTTCCACGTTGCGCACATCATCCGTACGCAATTTCCCAACTTCACCACGCCGAAGGCCTGAGTTCCGCGCAAGGAGAGCCCCGATCCAGTTTCTCAACCGGGTTTTCGGATGCCAAGGGTTATGATCGGGGAAGCGTAGCGGCGTCTCGTAGCGCCCATCCTTGCGCCTGATTGGACCGATCAGCTCCCACAGAGCAACATCATCGCCGGCAGCAAGAGGCTCGATTCGCTTTCCACGAGACCTGAAGGCACGCAAGTCCGAGAATGTCAGCCGAAGCTGCTCGTCGTAGAGTGTCAGTTCCGACGGGGGCACATAGCCTTTCCCCCCTCGATCCATTGGTTTTGCAAGCCAACGCAAGAAGCGTTCAATGTTGGGCACGCATTGACCGATCGTGGCCAGTGCCCGGACGCCGGGGGTATCCCCTTGCCCTACTCTCAAGTACTCGATCAGCCGATCAAGATCATTTGCCGTCAATCGATGGCCGTCAGCGAACAGGTCGTCCAGCGATGCATTCAACCGGTCCTCGCAGAACGTGTAGAGCAAGGCCACTGCACGCAGGCCATCCGCTAACGTCTTTTCACTGACCGCATTTCGTCGCGAGCGCATCACCCATCGCAAGGCCAAGCGCGGAGGTAATCCAGTGCGCTCATCCACCAGCGTGGGCACAAGCTCCTGCTCTTGCGGGCTCGCTGCCGGCAAGGTCACATTGACCACTCGGAAACGTGGTGCTGTCGCGCCAGTCAACCGCACAGCCGGTCCTTTTATGAACAGCTTGGTCTAGATAGAAATCTACCAGCAAACTCTGGCAAAAAAAAATGGCAGGAAACCGAAGTTCCCTGCCACCTTAGTAAATGTACAACGGGCACTACATAGTGACCTAGAACGGAATATCGTCGTCAGCGAAGTCGTCCATCGGCGGCGCCTGCTGCGGCTGCGGACGCTGGTTGCCACCCTGGTTGCCGTAACCGCCGCCCTGGTTGCCGCCCTGGTTGCCATAGCCACCGCCCTGGCCGCCACGCTGGCCACCGCCGCCGCCGTACTCCTGACGCGGCGCCTGCTGGCGCTGCGGACGATCGCCGCCGTAGTTGCCACCACCGCCGCCACCGCCGCCGCCTTCACCGCGGCCGCCCAGCATCTGCATTTCATCGGCGATGATGTCGGTGGAGTACTTCTCCACGCCGTCCTGGCCGGTGTACTTGTCGTAGCGCAGGCTGCCTTCGACGTAGACCGAGCTGCCCTTGCGCAGGTACTCGCCGGCGATCTCGCCGAGCTTGCCGAAGAACACCACGCGGTGCCATTCGGTGCGCTCCTGCTGGTTGCCATCCTTGTCCTTGCGGACGCTGGTGGTGGCCAGGCTGATGCGGGTGATCGCCATGCCGCCCTGGGTGTACTTCACGTCCGGGTCGTTGCCGAGATTGCCGACCAGGATGACTTTGTTGATGCCGCGCGCCATAGGTACCTTCGTCCGTTGTCCAGGGGCAGACCGCCAGTGATAGCACAGCCCCGGCCGGGGGTGCAGTACGCTGGGCCGCCCCTGTTGAAATTTGGGGGAGTGCGAGAACGACGCATCTTAGCATTGCCGCCGCCATCCGCCCGGCCGGAAGACCCCGGCGGCACCGGAGGTTTGGGCTGATTTCCTTGTCCGGCAATGACTTACCCTCGCCTCGGCGGACATCGGGAAGGGCATCCGCGTCAGCCCATGGCATCATGCCCGGGCACCTTCCACCCTGCCCCCTTCCGCGTGCCCATGACCATCAAAGGCAAAGCCACCTCCCTGGACATCGCCCACCTGGCCGGGGTCTCCCAGCCGACCGTGTCGCGCGCCCTGCGTGGCAGCCCGATGGTCAACGCCGAGACCCGCGAGCGCATCCTGCGCATCGCCCGCGAGCTGAACTACAAGGTCGACAAGAACGCCTCCAGCCTGCGCCTGCGCAATGCCGGCACGCTGGCCCTGCTGTTCTTCGAGGACCCGACCAACGACGACTCGCTGATCAACCCGTTCTTCCATTCAATGCTGGGCTCGATCACCCGCGCCTGCGCCCTGCACGGTCAGGACCTGCTGGTCTCGTTCCAGCAGTTGTCCACCGACTGGCAGGCCGATTACGAGGACAGCAACAAGGCCGACGGCATCATCCTGCTCGGCTACGGTGATTACCACGAATCGCGCGACCGCCTGCAGCGGCTGGTCGAACAGGGCACGCATTTCGTGCGCTGGGGCGCCGCCCTCCCCGGCCAGCCTGGTGTCTCGATCGGCAGCGACAACTTCCAGGGCGGGCACGACATCACCACCCACCTGCTGCAGCAGGGCTGCCGCCGCATCGCCTTCCTCGGCCATGCGTCCAGCCACTACCCCGAATTCCAGGAACGCTACCGCGGCCATGTCGCGGCCCTGCAGGAACACGGCCTGGCTGCGGAGCCGGCGCTGCAGCACGACGCAATCACCACTGAAGCCTCCGGCCAGGAGGCCTGCCAGGCGCTGCTGGCGCGCGGCGAACCGATCGACGCGATCTGCGCGGCCAGCGACCTGATTGCCATCGGCGCGATGCGCGCCCTGCGCGAGGCCGGCCGACGAGTGCCGCAGGACGTGGCAGTAACCGGCTTCGACGACATCCCGCTGGCGGCTTCGGTGTCCCCGGCGCTGACCACTGTGCAGCAGGACACCAAGCAGGCCGGCCAGCTGCTGGTGGAGCGCCTGCTGGCACTGATCGGCCGGCAGCCGGTGGACAGCCAGAGCATCCCGGTGAAGCTGGTGGTGCGGGAATCGTCGCAGTGCGGGTAGGCACCCGCAGGGCCGGTGCGCCGGCCAACGCACGACGGCCGGATTCTCCCCCCATGACCAACGGCGGATGCGCACGGACGCCGATGCGCGGATAACGCGCAGACATCGCCCAGGGAAAGGTGTACGTCGCATGCTGAAGATCGATTCGCTGTCCAAGACGTACGCCAACGGCGTGCATGCCCTCAACAACGTGACCCTGGACATCCCGCGCGGCATGTTCGGCCTGCTCGGCCCGAACGGCGCCGGCAAGTCCTCGCTGATGCGCACGCTGTCGACCCTGCAGGAAGCCGACAGCGGCACGGCGACGCTCAGCATTCCGGGTGAGGCGTCGATCGACGTGCTGCGCGACAAGGATGCGGTGCGCCGCCGGCTGGGCTACCTGCCGCAGGACTTCGGCGTGTACCCGAAAGTCAGCGCGCTGGACCTGCTGGAGCATTTCGCGGTGCTCAAGGGCCTGACCCAGCGTGCGCAGCGCCGCGAGGTGGTCGATGGGCTGCTGCAGCAGGTGAACCTGTGGGACGCGCGCAAGCGCAAGCTCGGCACCTACTCCGGCGGCATGCGCCAGCGCTTCGGCATTGCCCAGGCACTGCTGGGTGATCCGCGGCTGGTGATCGTCGATGAACCCACCGCCGGCCTCGACCCGGAGGAACGCAACCGCTTCCTCAACCTGCTGGCGGCGATCGGCGAGAACGTGGCGGTGATCCTGTCCACCCACATCGTCGAGGACGTGACCGACCTGTGCCCGACGATGGCGATCATGAACAAGGGCCAGGTACTGCTGACCGGCCGTCCTGCCGAGGCCATCGACGCCCTGCAGCACCAGGTCTGGCGGAAGCAGGTCGATCCTTCGGAACTGGCCGACCATGAAGCACGCTACGTCGTGCTGTCCACCCGCCTGGTCGGTGGCCGCCCGGTGATCCACGTACACAGCGCCAATGATCCCGGCGACGGCTTCGTGGCCGTGGCACCCGACCTCGAGGACGTGTACTTCCAGCGCCTGCGCCTGCAGGCCCGTGCCCGCGCGGCAGCCTGAGCGGAGCACACCATGATCCTCAACTTCTTCCGATTCGAGCTGCGCGAGCAGCTGCGTTCTCCGCTGCTGTGGCTGCTGGCCGGGCTGTTCGCCCTGCTCGCCTTCGCCGCCGCCTCCAGCGACGCCGTACAGATCGGTGGCGGCAGTGGCAACGTGCACGGCAACGCGCCCACCGTGATCGCGCAGATGCTGGGCATCTTCACCCTGCTCGGCATGCTCGTCACTGCGCTGTTCGTCAGCAATGCGCTGCTGCGTGACTTCGAACTCGGCACTGCCGAACTGATCTTCGCCAGCCCGGTGAAGCGCCGCGACTACCTGGCCGGGCGCATCGCCGCTGCCCTGGCAGCCGGCCTGCTGGTCTACGTTGTGATTGCGTTCGGCCTGTGGCTGGCACCGTTCATGCCGTGGGTCGCCCCCGAACGCATGGGGCCGATCAGCTGGCGGGGCTATGCCTGGACGTTCGCGGTCATCATCATTCCCAACCTGTTGTTCACCACGGCATTGCTGTCACTGCTGGCTGCGCTGACCCGTTCGATCCTGTGGGTCTACATCGGCCTGGTGGCCTACCTCGTACTGTATGGCGTCAGTGCAGCCCTGCTGCGCGACATCGACAACACGTGGATCGCCGTGCTGAGCGAGCCGCTGGGCATGCGCGCACTGAGCCGCACCATCCGCTACTGGTCCACCGCCGAGCGCAACAGTGGAATTCCCGCACTGACCGGCTATCTGCTGGCCAACCGCGTCCTCTGGCTGGGCGTGGCCGCAGCGCTGTTCGCCGCCACCTTCGCGCTGTTCCGTACCGAGCGCAGCGGCAGCGGCCGCCGTCGCTGGGGCCGCAGGCAGTCGCAGCCGGTTGCCGACGCCAGCGCCGCCCGCCCGACCCGCGCACCGCTGCCGCGCATGGTACCGGCGTTCACCGCCACCACCGCGTGGCAGCAGTTCCTGCGCCAGGTGCGCTTCGATACGCGCGGCGTCCTGCGCAGCGTGCCGTTCATCGTGCTGCTGGTACTGGGCTTGACCAACTTCCTGCCCAGCGCACTGTTCCGGCAGACGCTGTACGGCACCCCGATCTGGCCGGTCACCTCGCAGATGATCATGGGACTGCAGGGCGCCTTCAGCTGGCTGCTGGTGATCATCGTGCTGTTCTTCGCCGGCGAGCTGGTCTGGAAGGAACGCAGCGCGCGCATCAACGAAGTGACCGACGCGATGCCGGTGCCGAACTGGGTACCGCTGCTGGCCAAGTTCACCGCGCTGCTGGCGGTGATCATCTGCTTCCAGGCGGCCGGTGCGCTGGCGGCGATGGGCGTGCAGCTGGCCAAGGGTTACACGCATCTTGAGCCGCTGCCGTACCTGCGCAGCCTGGCGCTGGATTCGGTGGTCTACATCCTGATGGGTGGCCTGGCGCTGGTGCTGCAGGTGCTCACCAACAACAAGTTCGTCGGCTACGCGCTGCTGATCGTGGTGATGATCGGCCAGGGCGTGCTCGGCCTGCTCGACTACACGCAGCACCTGTACAACTTCGGCAGCTGGCCCAACGCGCCCTATTCGGACATGAACGGCTACGGCCACTTCCTGCCGGGGCAGCTGGCGTTCCAGGGCTACTGGGCGCTGTTCCTGCTGGCGCTGATGTGCCTGGCCTCCGCATTCTGGGTGCGCGGTGTCAGCCAGGGGCTGCGCCAGCGCCTGGCCCTGGCCGGCCGTCGCCTGCGCGGCCCCACCGGTGCCTTGGCCGGGTTGGCCACCCTGGTCTTCATCGGCGTGGGTGGCTGGCTGTACTGGAGCACCAACATCCGCAACGAGTTCATCGCGCCCGACCGGCAGCTGGACCTGCAGGCCCGCTACGAACGCGAACTGTCGAAGTACCGCGCCCTGCCGCAGCCGCGCGTCGTGGCGGTGGACAACCGCGTGGACCTGTTCCCGGAATCGCAGTCGATGGTGATCGACGCGAACTGGACGGTGCGCAACACGCATGCCGTGCCGATCCAGGACGTGCATGTCTCGATGGGCGACGACAAGCAGCTGGTCGCGGTTGACCTGGGTGGGCAGACCCTGTCGATGCATGACGCCGATCTTGGCTACCGCATCTACCGCCTGGCCATGCCACTGCAGCCGGGAGAAAGCCGCAACGTGCACTTCCGGGTGGTGCAGAAGCCCAATGGCATCACCGCGGGGCTGGCGCCGAGCAACATCGTCGACAACGGCACCTTCTTCAACAGCCGCGTGCTGCCCTCGTTCGGTTACAACGAGGGGGCCGAGATCAGCGACCGCAACGAGCGCCGCAAGCGCGGCCTCGGCGAACCCCGACGCATGCCCAAGCTGGAAGACGAAGCCGCGCGCGCCAACACCTACATCTCCAACGACGCAGACTGGCTCGACTTCCGCACCACGGTCTGCACCGCACCGGACCAGGTAGCGCTGGCGCCGGGCTATCTGCAGCGGGAGACCACGGTGAATGGCCGACGCTGCTTCAGCTATGCCATGGACCGGCCGATGCTGAACTTCTACGCCTATCTTTCGGCACGCTGGGAGGTGCGCAGGGCGACGTACAAGGACATTCCGATCGAGGTCTACTTCGATCCGGCGCACGGCTACAACGTGGACCGGATGATCGAAGCGGTGCAGAAATCGCTGGCCTATTACGAAGCGAACTTCACCCCGTACCAGCACCGCCAGGTACGCATCATCGAGTTTCCGGGCTATGCCCGCTTCGCGCAGTCGTTCGCCAACACCATTCCCTATTCCGAGGCCATCGGCTTCATCGCCGACCTGCGTGACCCGGACAAGGTGGACTACGTGTTCTACGTGACCGCGCACGAGATCGCGCACCAGTGGTGGGCGCACCAGGTGATCGGCGCCAACGTACAGGGCGCGACCATGCTGTCCGAGTCGCTGTCACAGTACTCGGCACTGATGGTCATGGAGCAGGAGTACGGTCGCCAGCACATGCGCCAGTTCCTCAAGCGCGAGCTGGACGGCTACCTGTCCGGGCGCGGCGGCGAGGCCATCGAAGAACAGCCACTGGAGCGCGTGGAGAACCAGCAGTACATCCACTACCAGAAGGGTTCGCTGGTGTTCTACCGGCTGCGCGAGGAAATCGGCGAGCAGGCGCTGAACCGTGCTCTGAAGCGCTTCCTGCAGGACAAGGGCTACCAGCAGCCGCCGTACACCACCTCACGCGAGCTGCTGGGCTACATCCGTGCCGAGACCCCGGCTGACCGCCAGCAGCTGGTCACCGACCTGTTCGAGAAGATCAGCTTCTACGACAACCGGGTGATGGCCGCCAGCGCCCGCAAGCGCGATGACGGCCGCTACGACGTGACCCTGGACCTGCACGCGGCCAAGCAGTACGCCGATGGCAAGGGCAAGGAGAGCGACGCGAAGATGGATGACTGGGTCGAGGTCGGCGTGTTCGCCAACGGGCCGTCGGGCAAGGAGCGCGACCAGAAGGTGCTGTACCTGCAGCGCCATCACATCACCAGCGCCACGCCGAAGATCACGGTGACCGTGGACGAAAAGCCGGATGAAGCAGGCTTCGACCCATACAACAAGCTGATCGACCGGGTGAGCGATGACAACCGGCGCAAGGTGACGATGTGAGGCAACGGGGCGCCGGCTGATGCGCCGGCGCTCCTTGCAACACGTGCGGGCTTGGCTCGGCCTTGCTGTAGTGCCGAGCCATGCTCGGCACATTGTCCACGACAGCCGCGAAGGTTCAGCGCACCGGGGACTTGGGCCCCAGCAACGCCAACAGCACATAGACCACGATCGAGGCGACGGTACCGAGCGCGGCCGGCAATCCGTAGGCCCACGCGGAACGGCCCTGCTGGCGTGCCCACTGCGCCAGATGCCAGGCCGCGCCCAGGTTGATCAGCCAGGCAATGACGAACACCGGCCACAGCACCATGCCTATCGCGCGCAGCACGGGCATGGACACCAGCGCGACGACGATGGCCGCGATCAGGAAGATCAGCGCGGAGCGGGAATGACGCGAGGATGCCGGTGCGTTCATGCGGCTAACCTGCGCACCATCACCAGCACACGATAGTGGCGGTTGTCGATTTCCTGCAGGGGATTCCAGCCGAGCCGTGCATACAGTCCACCATCCAGGGCCTCGGTCTGCAGGTACAGATCGGACACACCCATCCGCACCGCCTGCGCCGCGGCCTGCTCGACCAGGCCGCCAGCCAGCCCACGCCCGCGATGACTATCGGCCACGAACACGCTGCCGAGCCAGTGCTCGTACTGCGGGAAGGCCTGCATCTCCCGGCGCTTGAGCTGCACCGCACCGACCACCTGACCGTCATCGAAGGCGGCAATCAGGTGCGGAAAGCCTTCGGCATCCTGTGGCGGGTTCAGCCGCTGAAGTTCCTGTTCCAGCGACAGGCCAGCGTCGCGGCCCCATTCGGCGTGGTACCACCGGGCCAACTGCTGTCGTTCCGGTGCATCGGCGGGTAGTACCCTGAATTCCATGGCAATGCCTCGATGGGGAAGCGTTCTGTAGAGTCGAGCCATGCTCGACTGATCTGGCACTGCGCGAAAGGCAGTCGAGCATGGCTCGACTCTACAAACAGCGCGGTGGCCGCTCAGCGCTGGGCGAAGTCCTTCAGGATCTCGCCGATGCCACTGGGCGAGATCTCGAAGCCCAGCGTGGTGCCCGGGTTGATCACCACGCCATAGCCACCCGGCACGCGGCGCAGTACGTCCAGCATCAGCCAGCGGATCTGGTGTTCGGCCTGCTGGCTGTAGATGCCCACCCGCGACGGGTCGGTGAACACGGCCACGTGCAGGGTGCCCTGCTTGTCGAACAGCAGCGGGTCGAAGCCACTGCCATCGGGAGTCACCAGGCTGCCGGTCAGCAGCACCACTTCGGAGGCGACGAAGGCCTCCATGAAGGCGCGGATCGGCACGGCCCCATCCATCGCCGCCTTCAGCAGGGTTTCGATCGGGGTCTGCGGGGCGAGGTCGGTCATGGCGGTACGGCAGGGCGTGAGGGGTGCCTATTGTGCCGGATGCGGCCGAACCCGGTAGTGCCGGCCGCTGGCCGGCATCTGCAGGTGTCGTGGATTCAAGGGGTGCCGGCCAGCGGCCGGCACTACCGTCCCAACCGCTGGTCCCGCGCCTTCTGGTCGGCCATCGCCTTGTCCAGCTCGGCCTGCAGCGCCGGCTGCTGCACGGCGGCATCCAGCACGTAGACCTTCACTCCGTGCGCGGGCACTTCAGCCTTCAGCGAGCCGTCCACCCGCAACGAACCGCCCTCCAGCGCGTCGCGCCAGTGGCCGCTCTGGACGTAACGCGCCACGGTGAAGGTCCTCGCCTGGTCGCCCTTGTTCAGCAGCACCAGCGCGGTCTGCGCTACGTCATCCTGCTGCAGCACGCGGAAGAACACCGCTTCGTCACCCTGCAGGCGCTCGTTCACCTGCAGGCCGCGCTGCAGCGCCGGGGTGGCTGCGCGCATCCTGGCGATGCGCTGCAGCGGCGCGAAGATCGGGCTCTGCGGCGCAGCATCCACGCGCGGCTGGCCGAAGTAGGCACGATTGCCGGCATGCTCGGCGCGACCACGCATGAAGCCGGTTTCCGAGCCGTAATAGACCACCGGAATACCACGCGCGGTGAACAACCAGTTGTGCGCATCGATGAAGCCATTGTCGCTGGCCTGCAGGCGCGGCATGTCGTGGTTGTCGTAGAAGCTCATCAGCTCGTACGGATTGGCGTACGGGCCACCGCTCAGGTGCAGCGGCTCGGCCAGGGTTTCAAAGCCCTTGCCGGCGGTGCCGAAGGTCTGCTCCAGCGCGCCGCGCAACGGGAAATCGAGCACGCTGACGTTGGCGTTGGCCGGCCAGGTGTGCTCGGCAATGCGTGCGGCATCGTAATCGAACGCTTCGCCGAACATGAACATGCCCGGGTGCTCGGCGCGGATGCGCTTCACGAAGGCATGCCACCACGGGTGCGGCAGCCAGCCGATGGTGTCGATGCGCAAGGCATCCACGCCCTGCGCGGTCCACTGCAGGTAGGCACCCACCAGGTAGTCCATCACCGCCGGATTGTCCTGGTTGAAGTCGGACAGTTCGGCGAGGTTGCCGTCGAAGATCGAACCGTCCTTGCTGTCGACCGGGCCGATGTTGTTGTAGAACGCGTGCAACGGGTTGTGCTTCGGATCCAGCTTCTGCGGTGGCAGGTTCTGGTGGTCAGCGATCAGCGTTCCGTCCTTGTCGAAGATCTGGCCGAACTGCGGCTGCCGCGTCGGCATGGTCCAGGCGGGCGAACCGTGGTTGCCAACGATGTCCAGCACCACCTTCAGGCCAGCACCGTGCAGGCCCTTGGTCAGCCCGGCGAAGTCCAGGTCCTTGCTGGGCAGGTGCTCGTCGAGTTTGTAGAAGTTGATGCCCCAGTAGCCGTGGTAGCCGGTCTTGCCGCGATCGGTCAGCGTGCTGGTGCAGCTGATCGGCTTGCTGCCGGTGAACGCCTCGTCCGGGTTGTCGACGATGGGGGTAATCCACACCGCACCGAAGCCGAGGTTGCGGATGTACTGCGCATTGTCGAGCACACCGCGGAAGTCACCACCGAGATAGCCGATGTTGCCGTCCACCTTGTCCGGGCACGGCACCGGAATATCGAAGGTGCGATGCGTGCCGCCCTGGTCGCGATGGTCGTTGGACGGATCGCCGTTGACGAAGCGGTCAGTGACCACGAAGTACACCGCATCGCTGGCGAATGGCTCGGTGGTGCCCACATAGTCCGGGCGCGGCGCGGCCGCCGCATGGCCGGCCAGCAGTACCAGGGAAACAGCAACAGACAGCGCACCACGCATCACACCACCTCCGGACGGGACGGAACCCACAGCACGCACAGGCCGGCGATGAACAGGCTGCAGCCGCCCAGCACCAGTACATGCATCGGCTGGCCACCCAGCAATGTACGCAGGGCGAAGCCGAGCGCACTGGCGGCGACCAGCTGCGGGATCACGATGAAGAAATTGAAGATGCCCATGTACACGCCCATCTTCGACGCCGGCACGCTGTCGGACAGCAGTGCATAGGGCAGCGAGAGAATGGATGCCCAGGCGAAACCGACGCCGACCATCGACAGCAGCAGCCAGTGCGGGTCGCGGATGAACATCAGTGAGACCAGCCCGGCACCGCCCAGCCACAGGTTGACCAGGTGGCTCCAGCGCAGACCGATCGCACGCACCATCAGTGGAATCAGCACCGCCGCCAACGCGGCGAAACCGTTGTAGGCGCCGAACAGCACGCCCACCCAGTTGGCACCCTCGTTGTAGGCTGCCGACTCCGGTTCGGTCGAACCGAAGTGGGCGCCGGCCACGGCGGCGGTGGTGTAGATCCACATCGCAAACAGCGCGAACCACGAGAAGAACTGCACCCACGCCAGGCGACGCATGGTGACCGGCATCGCGCGCAGGTCGCCGACGATGGCGGCCAGCATGTGCGTGGCCGGCAGCGTGCGCGCGAGCGCCAGCAGCAGGCCATAGCCGGCACACAGGCCGGCCAGCACGTACAGCATCCTGTCGCCCTGCCGCCACGCAATCAGCAGCGCCAGCAGCACGCCCAGCCCCAGCCATACGGCCACCTGGATCCAGGGTGCCGGACCGCTGATCGGCGCTGCTGCATGATGTGCCGATGGCTCGGCATCATCGAACCCGGCCAGCTCTGCCGGTGAGTACTCGCGGGTGCTGACCACCGTCCAGGTGATCGCCGCCAGCAGCACCACCGCGCCGAAGTAGAACGCATAGCGCACGGTGTCCGGCACCTCACCGGCGGCGGCCGTATTGGCGACCCCGAAGTGGGCCAGGATGAACGGCAGGAAGCTGGCGACGATGGCGCCCACGCCGATGAAGAAGCTCTGCATCGCGTAGCCGGCTGGGCGCTGGCGCGGCGCCAGCTGATCGCCGACGAAGGCGCGGAACGGTTCCATCGACACGTTGATCGAGGCATCCAGCACCCACAACGTGCCGGCGGCGATCCACAGCGTCGGCGAGTTCGGCATCACCAGCAGCGCCAGCGTGGTCAGCACCGCACCGATCATGAAGAACGGACGGCGGCGCCCCCAGCGCGTCCAGGTGCGGTCGGACAGGTAGCCGATCACCGGTTGCACCAGCAGGCCTGTCAGCGGCGCCGCGATCCACAGCCCGGGCACCGCATCGATGTCCGCGCCCAGCGTCTCGAAGATGCGGCTGGCATTGGCGTTCTGCAGGGCGAAGCCGAACTGGATGCCGAGGAAGCCGAAACACATGTTCCAGATCTGCCAGAACGACAGCTGCGGCTTGGCGGGACGGTTCATCGTGCGCCCTCTGCCGCGGCCACCGGCGCCACCATCAGTGCCTGCACCTGGGCCTGGTTGAGCACGCCGTCGCGCCCGCCCTTGCCCCCGGTGTAGTGCGCGAAGTGTTGCAGCGCGCTCATGTTGAAGCCTTCCTCAAGCGCGACCAAACACCGGCCCTTGGCCACGGTGAACGTCGCCGAGGTCGAGTCCTGCACGGCCACGCTGTGCGGCAGCGTGACCGTCCGCCGCTGCTGGGGAATGCCCGGGCACTGCAGCACCAGCTGCTTCACCGCGGCGGTGACGCCCGTGTTGATCGGCCCGTTCGGATTGCGGTACTGCAGGCGCAGGCGCACCTGCCCGGCCCTGGCCGAGCTGAACTGCCAGCGCTGCGCCCCCTTCAGCACCTGCTGCGGACCGACGCAGACCGTCGGGCTGTGCAGCGATTCCAATGCGCCGTCGCGCCGGGTCAGGCTGAGGCAATGCTGCAGGCCGTCGTCGCTGATGCGTGCCTCGCCATTGCTGGCGGTGAGCGCGCGACCGTCCTGCCACAGCACCTGGCCGACAGCGACCGCGACGTTCCAGCCCCTGCCCTTGCGTCGCGCCTGCGGTGCGGCCGGCGTGGCCGGTGCGCGCGCATTGGCGTCGGCCGTCATCACCTCGCTGCGTGGCGCCGCGGCGGCGGGGACCAGCTGCACGGTGGTGGTGGCACCGCGCGTCTTCACCTTGCCCGCCACAAGCAATCCATCACCCAGCTGCTTCGGGCGCTCCAGCACGTAGCGTCTGCCCGCAGCGTCCAGACGGATGCTGCGCTGGCTGCCGAACAGCTCCGGTACCAGCACCGCCGGCAACTTGGGCTGCACGCGGCCATCGTCCTGCACGCCGAACACGCCCTCGACCACCATCGACAGATAGCCGGCCACCGACCACAGCTGGCGTTCGGAGTTGACCACCGGGCCGCTCAGCGCGCCCTCGTCAACATGCACGGCCTGGCTGACCAGTTCGTAGTTTTCCATGTTGGAACCGGCCAGCGCGGCGCCCTGCATCAGCGAACGGATCTCGGCGGCGATGCGCGGCGCATCGTCCAGCTGGCGCGCGGCACGCAGCGAGTAGGCGCTGACGAACGGCCAGATCGCGCGGTTGTGGTAGATCGGCTGCTGCGCCTCCTGCGGCCAGACCACCGGGCTGCCGGCCGGCCCCATCGGGTAGGCCGCCAGCGCACGCCTTGCGCGCTCGGGTGGCAGCACGTCGGCCAGGATGCCCAGCGACAGGCCAAGCAGATCGACCTTTGCGTACGGCACCGGGTGCGCGGCTTCGCCGATGTAGCTCATGTACTGGCCGATATCCTCGCGCCAGAAACGTGCATCGATCTGCTGCGCCAATGCATCGGCCCAGGCCTTGTAGTCGGCCGCACGGGCGTCGCCATGCTGGCCGGCCAGGCGCTCGGCCAGGCGCAGTGCCTGGTAGTGCAGCACGTTGGTGGACAGTGCGTAGGAGTCACCGATGAAGCGCACGTCCTCGCGGGTCCAGTCCGGATAGGTCTGCTCGCGCCAGTCCAGGAACGAGGTCTCGCCACGGTACAGACCCATCTGCGCGTCGAACACCATCGCGCGGTCCTGCGCCAAAGTACCCTGCAGCGCCTGCCAGACCTGGTCGGCAAACGCGCGATCCTCCAGCAGGTGGCGTGCGGCGAGGAACCACACCACGCGGTCGCTGCTGATCGGCCAGCTGCCGCCGGAACCGGTGTCCTGCGCGACGAACAGGCCGGGCGTATGGCCATCGCGGGCCGCCGACAGCTTGAACTGCAGCGACTGCCGGGTGCGCTGCGGATCCAGCCGCGCCAGCGCCAGGTCGGCGGCGAAGCTGACATCGCGGGTCCACACGTAGGGCCAGCGCGCGCCGGTCTGGAAGCACTCGCACGGCACCGGCCGGCCTTCGTCGAACGCAGGATCGCGGATCGCATCCACGCGGTCCTGCTCCATCTCCTGCTGGGCCAGCGCGAACAGCGCATCGAACATCACGCTGCCGGTCTGGCTGCGCATCGGTGCGGCTGCGATCTGCACTGCGCCCTTCGGCGCATGCAGCACGAAGCTGCCCTTGGCAGCGGCTTCGGCGCGCGCATGACGGCCGTCGAATTGCAGGTCGGCCGCCTGCGCGGTCGATCCCAGCGCTGCCCCCAGGGCAGCGGTCAGGCAAATGATCTTCAGCATCGAAGCGGCGGACCGGCTTGCGCCCGTCGGCCTCCCTCCCTCTCTGCACGCGTTGTAGGTCCGCACCGTCGTTGCCGGCGGGCGGGCGCGGCCCCTCCCTCAAGGTGCCTTGGCCCCATGGTAGACGCGGGGCTGTCGGCTGCGTCCAGCTGCATACGTATTCATGGCGTTGCGCGGTAGCGCACCTGTCGCACTGGCTTATGGTCCGGGTCTGCCAACGGCGCCTTGGGAGGGGAAATGCCGATGTCACCCACTGCTGTACGCGCGGTGTTCGCGCATGTGCTCGGACTGGCCCTGCTGGGCCTGGCCACGCTGGCACAGGCCGCGCCACAGGTGGCCAGCGTCGAATCACCGGGCAAGGTGCTCACGGTCCGCCTGGTGCTGGACGGCGGCACTGCCCGCTACCGCGTCGAACGCTTCGGCGAAACCGTGGTGGAGGATTCGAAGCTCGGCTTCGCCCTGCGCGACGGCCGCCTGGACCGCGATTTCGCCCTGCTTGGGCAGCAGCGGCGCAGCGTCGATGACCGCTGGGAACAGCCGTGGGGCGAGCGCCGGCTCACCCGCAACCACTACAACGAGCTGACCGTGCAGCTGGCCGAGACCACCGGCAGCAAGCGGCGGCTGGATGTGGTGTTCCGCGTCTACGACGATGGCCTCGGCTTCCGCTATGTGTTCCCCGAACAGCCGAACCTGCACGAGGCGATCATCGATGACGAACTGACCGAGTTCGCCATCGCGCAGGATTCCACCGCCTGGTGGATTCCCGCCGGCGAGCCGATCCACTACGAATACCTGTACCAGCGCACGCCACTGCGCGAGGTGCCGCTGGTGCATACGCCGATGACCCTGCGCAGCCGCGATGGCCTGCATGTGGCGATCCACGAGGCGGCGCTGGTGGACTATGCCGGCATGTGGCTGCGGCGAACCGAGGGCCAGCGCCTGCGCGCGCAGCTGTCGCCCTCCGCCGAAGGCTGGAAGGTGCGCCGTGCCCTGCCCTTTGCCACGCCGTGGCGCACGCTGCAGATTGCCGACCGTGCCGGTGGCCTGGTCGAATCGGACCTGATCCTCAACCTCAACGAGCCCAATGCGCTGGGCGATGTGAGCTGGGTGAAGCCGGCCAAGTACCTGGGCGTGTGGTGGTCGATGCACCTGGACAATGAGAGCTGGGCGACCGGACCGAAGCACGCGGCCACCACTGCCAAGACGAAGAAGGTGATCGACTTCGCCGCCGCACACGGCTTCCGTGGCGTACTGGTGGAAGGCTGGAACCCGGGCTGGGATGGCAACTGGGTCGGCAACGGCTACGACTTCGACTTCACCCGCGCCACGCCGGACTTCGATATCGAAGCGCTGTCAGCGTATGGCCTGAAGAAAGGCGTGCATCTGATCGGCCACCACGAAACCGGCTGTGCCATCGAGCACTACGAGAACCAGCTGGGTGCCGCACTGGACCTGTATGCGCGGCTGGGCGTGGACCAGTTCAAGACCGGCTACGTCTGCGACGACGGCCAGGTCGACCGCCGCAATCCGGCCGGTGGCCCGCTGTGGCGCGAGTGGCATGACGGCCAGTTCATGGCCCGCCACCACCTGAAGGTGGTGCAGGAGGCCGCGCGCCGGCACCTGTCGGTCAACCCGCATGAGCCGATCAAGGACACCGGCCTGCGCCGCACCTACCCCAACTGGATCTCGCGCGAAGGCGCACGCGGCATGGAGTACAACGCGTGGGGCCAGCCGCCCAACCCACCGGAGCACGAGGTCAACCTGGTGTTCACCCGCATGCTGGCCGGGCCGATGGATTACACCCCCGGCATCCTCAGCCTGAAGGGCCGCCACGGCCAGGCCATTCCCAGCACGCTGGCACGGCAGCTGGCGCTGTATGTGGTGCTGTACAGCCCGATCCAGATGGCCGCCGACCTGCCCGAGCACTACCTGCAGCATCGCGAGGCGTTCCGCTTCATCGAAGACGTCGCGGTGGACTGGGAGCAAAGCCGCGTGCTCGATGGCGAAGTGGGTGACTACGTGACGATCGTGCGCCGCGACCGAAGCAGCCGTGACTGGTTCCTCGGCAGCATCACCGACGAGCACGGCCGTGTGCTGCCGGTATCGCTGGGCTTCCTGGAGCCGGGCGTGCGCTACCGCGCCGACATCTACCGCGATGGCGAGGGCGCAGATTTCCGCAGCAATCCGTTCGCGTTCATGCGCGAAACCCGCGAGGTGACCAGCGCCGATGCACTGACGCTGGTGCTGGCGCCGGGCGGTGGGCAGGCCGTCCGCTTCACGCCGCTTTGAATGCCCCGGTAGTGCCGGCCGCTGGCCGGCAACCCGGTGATCGTGATTGCCGGCCAGCGGCCGGCATTACCGCAGACAGGACCTGAAAGCGATTACAACCCTGCAAGCACCATTGAATACGTATGCAGGGTGATTCCCGCGAAGAACACGCTGCCTACCATAGCGGCGACGACAGCGGCCACCGCGTCGCACGTCCTCGGCCCTGCCGGGACGCTCACGAATCGATCTGCAACATTGCCTGGGAGGGGAAAATGTTGAACCACAAGCGCAGCGCGCTGAGCATCGCGCTGGCCGTTGTCCTGGCGCCGACGCTGGCGTCGGCACAGTCCACGCAGAACACCACCACGCCGGCCGGCACCGCCGCCACCAACCTGGATACGGTGCAGGTCACCGGCATCCGCCGCGGCATCGAGAGCGCGATCGCGGTCAAGCAGGACGCCACCTCGGTGGTCGAGGCGATCTCCGCCGAAGACATCGGCAAGCTGCCCGACGTCAGCATCGCCGAATCGATCTCGCGCCTGCCCGGCCTGGCCGCCCAGCGCGTGGCCGGCCGTGCGCAGGTGATCAGCGTGCGCGGCCTGTCGCCGGACTTTGCCACCACCCTGCTCAATGGCCGCGAAGTGGTCAGCACCGGTGACAACCGCGGCGTCGAGTTCGACCAGTACCCGTCCGAGCTGGTCAACGGCGTGACCGTGTACAAGACCCCGGATGCCGCACTGGTGGGCCAGGGCCTGTCGGGCACCATCGACATGCAGACCGCACGCCCACTCAGCTTCGGCGAACGCGTGATCGCGGTCAGCGGTCGCTACCAGAAGAGCTCGCTCGGCCGCGCCGCCAATGTCGATCCGTACGGCAACCGCTTCAGCGCCAGCTATATCGACCAGTTCCTGGACAAGACCCTGGGCATCGCCATCGGCTACGCGCACAGCGACATGCCGATCCAGGAGAACCAGGTCGGCCTGTACGAGCCGTGGACCACCGAGCACACCGACAAGGGCAACCGCCCGGGCGTTGCAGCCGGCACCTACTTCTCCGATGGCATCAAGGCGCTGCGCCGCACTGGCAACAACAAGCGCGACGGCGTGATGGCCACGATCCAGTTCCGGCCGAACAACAGCTGGACCAGCACCTTCGATGCGTTCCACACCGAAGCCGAGCAGATCGATACCGCCAACCAGTTCGAGCTGAACCTCAGCAACTACAACGGCAATTACACGCCCGGCCTGCTGGTCAGCAACCCGCAGGTCAACGCCAATGGTTCGTTCACCGGTGGCACCGCCAGCGGTGTCTACCCGCTGGTGCGCGGCATGTACAACAAGCGCAAGGACAAGATCGACGCGTTCGGCTGGAACAACGAGTTCAACTTCAGTGGCGTCAAGCTGGTCGCCGACCTGAATTATTCCAAGGCCACCCGCGATGAGCTGAACCTGGAAAACAACCTGCAGCTGACCCCGATGCCGCAGCTGGATACGGTCGGCGTGTCGATCCGCCAGGATGGATTCTCGCAGATCAGCCCGGGCCTGAATTATTCCAACCCGGACGCGCTGTTCCTGACCAACACCATCTACGGTTCCGGCTACGGCAAGGTGCCGAAGGTGGAAGACCGGCTGAAGGGTGGCAAGCTGGCCGCCACCATCGCCCTGCCCGATGCGATTGCCTCGTGGGCGCCGGACATCGACATCGGCGTGAACTACGCCGACCGCCGCAAGGTGAAGACCCAGTCCGAAGGCAACATCCTGCTCGGCGCACAGGGCGACGCCAACATCGCCTCGGACCTGCAGTACCGCCCGGTCAACCTCGGCTTCGCCGGCCTGGGCACCATCCCGGCCTGGAACGTGCCGGCTGCGGTCGGTCGCTACATGACCTTCAACCCGGTCGACAACCTGGACTACCTGATCCCCAAGTCGTGGACGGTCGAAGAGAAGATCACCACCGCCTGGGCGCGCCTGAACATCAACACCGACATCGGTGAAGTGGGCGTGCGTGGCAACATCGGCGTGCAGATGCAGCACACCGACCAGAGCTCGGATTCGCGGTACTGGGACAGCTCGCAGTCGGCCGGCAACAACGTGCAGCCGTATTCGAACGGCCGCACCTACAACGACTGGCTGCCGAGCTTGAACCTGGCCTTCATGTTCCCGCACCAGCAGACGCTGCGCTTCGCCGCCGCCAAGCAGGTCGCGCGCCCGCGCGTGGACCAGATGCGCGCCGGCCTGGAGTTCGGCGTGGACACCGGTACCGGCCGGCCGGGCGGCAGTGGCGGCAATCCACTGCTGGACCCGTGGCGTGCCACCGCGCTGGACCTGTCCTATGAGAAGTACTTCGGCGAGAAGGCCTACGTGGCCGCCGCGATCTTCTACAAGGACCTGAAGAGCTACGTCTACACCCAGTCGGTGGACAACTACGACTTCACCTCGCTGCTGGGCAGTTACGTACCGCCGCCGGGCATGACCGCTCCGGTGCTGACCACCGGCACCTTCTCCGCCCCGCAGAACGGCAAGGGCGGCACGTTGAAGGGCCTGGAACTGACCGCATCGTTCCCGCTGGAGATGCTGACCGACAGCCTGCGTGGCTTCGGCGTGCAGGCCAGCGCGACCTTCAACAAGAGCGACATCACCATCCTGGATCCGGAGAGCGCCTCCAGCGTGGGCAGTGACCCGATCAGCCTGCCGGGCCTGTCCAAGCGCGTGTACAACTTCACCGCCTATTACGAGCGCAGCGGCTTTGAGGCACGCGTCAGCCAGCGCCGCCGTTCGGACTTCATCGGTGAGATCGGCAACTTCAACGGCAACCGCAGCCTGCGCTACGTGGTGGGCGAGAACGTGACCGATGCGCAGGTCAGCTATACCTTCAGCGACAGCAGCGCTTTGCGTGGCCTGACCCTGCTGCTGCAGGGCAGCAACCTGACCAACGAGCCGTACCGCACCTACGCCGGCAGCAAGGACCGCCCGCTGGAGTACATCGAGTGGGGCCGCACCTATATGCTGGGCGTGAACTACAAGTTCTGACCATGACCGGGTAGTGCCGGCCGCTGGCCGGCAACAACTCATCGGAAACCCGCTGCGCAGGCAGCGGGTTTTCTTTTGCGCGAATGCCCATCCACGCATGGCGTGGATCTACCCAGCGCCGCCCCAACCCGTAGATCCACGCCATGCGTGGATGCCTTTCGCCGGAAGCCCACCCACAAAAAAGGGACGGGGCGCTTCGGCCCCGTCCCCGCAAGTACCGCCACCGGAGAAAACGGTCAGCTGCGTCGGGCGCAATACACCGCACGCGGCGGCAGCTGGAGTTCATTGCCCTGCACCGTGCCCGCTTCCGGGCCCGGCACCGCCACCTGCTGCCAGTTGCCCGGCGGCAGCGGATGGCTCACCGCCTCGGCCGACAGGTTGAAGGCCAGCAGGAGGGTTTCATCTGCAAGCATACGCTCGAACAGCAGCACTGGCTCGGCACTTTCGATGAATCGGATGCTGCCATGCAGGAGCACCGGCTGGGTATGCCGCCAGGCCAGGTACGCCCGGAACGCGGCCAGGACCGAGCCTGGGTCGCGTTCCTGCACGGCTACCGCCGCGGCGCGGTGCTCGGCCGGGATCGGCAGCCACGGCTGGCCGGTGGTGAAGCCGGCCAGCGGCGCATCGGTCCACGGCAACGGGGTACGGCAGCCGTCACGGCCCTTGAAGTTCGGCCAGAAGGTGATGCCATACGGGTCCTGCAGGGCCTCGAACGGTACCTCCGCCTCGGCCAGGCCCAGCTCTTCACCCTGGTACAGGCAGACCGAGCCGCGCAGCGAGCACAGCATCGCCACCAGCATCCGCGCCAGGCGCGGGTCGGCCGGGTGGCCGCCCCAGCGGCTGACCGCCCGCTCCACGTCGTGATTCGAAACTGCCCAGCACGGCCAGCCTTCGGTCATCGCCGCTTCCAGGCGCGAGACCGTATCGCGGATGTAGGCCGCGCTGTAGTCGTCCACCAGCAGCTCGAAGCTGTAGCCCATGTGCAGGCGGCCATCGCGGGTGTACTCGGCCGTGGTGGCCAGCGAGTCCTCCGAAGAGATCTCGCCCAGGCTGACCGCCCCCGGGTACTCGTCCAGCAGCACGCGCAGGCGCTCCAGGAACGGCAGGTTCTCCGGCTGGGTGTTGTTGTAGTAGTGGTACTGGTAGGCGTACGGGTTGTCCGGGCTGAAGCCGCGCCCCACCCGCTTGTCGGCGGGCTTGGCCGGGTTGTCACGCAGCTGTGCGTCGTGGAAGCAGAAGTTGATCGCATCCAGGCGGAAACCATCCACGCCGCGGTCCAGCCAGAAGCGCACGTTGTCCAGGGTCGCCTGCTGCACGTCCGGGTGATGGAAGTTCAGGTCCGGCTGGTCGACCAGGAAGTTGTGCAGGTAGTACTGCTCGCGGCGCGGCTCCCACTGCCAGGCGCAGCCGCCGAACAGCGACAGCCAGTTGTTGGGCGGGGTGCCGTCCTCGCGCGGGTCGGCCCAGACGTACCAGTCCGCCTTCGGGTTGCTGCGGTCCTGGCGGCTCTCGCGGAACCAGGCGTGCTCGATCGAGGTATGGCTCAGCACCTGGTCGATCATCACCTTCAGGCCCAGGCCGTGGGCCTTGGCCAGCAGGCGATCGAAGTCGTCCAGGCTGCCGAACAGCGGGTCGACATCGCGGTAGTCGGCGATGTCATAGCCGAAGTCGGCCATCGGCGACTTGAAGAACGGCGAAATCCAGATCGCATCCACGCCCAGCGCGGCGATGTGGTCCAGCCGCTCGATGATGCCCGGCAGGTCACCCACCCCGTCGCCGTTGGCGTCGAGGTAGCTGCGCGGGTAGATCTGGTAGATGACGGCTCCGCGCCACCATGGATAGTGCGACATCGACAGCCCCCCTCCGGGCATGCGGGACCCGCCGGCAGCGGGCCGAAATCCTGATCCGGCAAGCTTAGCGGCGGCCTCGCGGGCATGGCGCAACCTGCATACGTATTCACGCAGGCGGCCGCGCCGGCCAGGCTGGAAATGCCGCTCGGGCCGGTTTGCGCCCGAATTCACGGCCAGCGCCTATAATCGGCGGTGAGCCTGAAAGCCTGATCGCATGACCATCACCGAAGACACCCGTCCCGCCCTGGGCCTGCCCCAGATCCAGTCGCTTGCCGCGGCCGACATGGCCGCCGTCGACGCCCTGATCCGGCGCCGGCTGTCCTCGGACGTCGTGCTGATCAACCAGATCGCCGACCACATCATTTCCGCCGGTGGCAAGCGCCTGCGCCCGATGCTGGTGATGCTGGCCGGCCATGCGGTCGGCCAGGCCGGCCCGGACCACCACCAGCTGGCGGCGATCATCGAGTTCATCCACACCTCCACCCTGCTGCACGACGACGTGGTGGACGAATCCAGCCTGCGCCGCGGCCGCAGCACCGCCAACGCGCTGTGGGGCAACGCGCCCAGCGTGCTGGTCGGCGACTTCCTGTACTCGCGCAGCTTCCAGCTGATGGTCGAGCTGGAACGCATGTCGGTGATGCAGATCCTGGCCGATGCCACCAACCGCATCGCCGAGGGTGAAGTGCTGCAGCTGCTGCACGTGCACAACCCGGATACCGACGAAGCCGCCTACCTGCGCGTGATCGAGCGCAAGACCGCGGTGCTGTTCGCCGCCGGCACCCGCCTGGGCGCGCTGGCCAGCGGCGTGGATGAAGCCACCCAGCAGGCCCTGTTCGACTACGGCATGCACCTGGGCTACGCGTTCCAGATCGCCGACGACGTGCTGGACTACTCGGCCAACGCCGACGAGCTGGGCAAGAACCTGGGCGATGACCTCGCCGAAGGCAAGGCGACCCTGCCGCTGATCCACGCGATGGCGCACTCCGACGACGCCACCCGTGAGCGCCTGCGCAGCATCGTTCAGGACGGCGATGCCTCGGCGATGCCGGAAGTGCTGGCCGCGATCCGCGCCACCGGCGGCCTGGAGTACAGCCGCGCGCGCGCCGAGGAATATGCCGAAGCCGCCGAGCGCGCGTTGGACGGTCTGGCCGACAACGACGCGGTTGCCGCCCTGCGTGGCCTGGCCCGCTACGCGGTGCAGCGTTCGCATTGATGGATGCGTGCCGACCAACGGTCGGCACCTACCATCTTCCGTAGGTGCCGACCGTTGGTCGGCCCGGAAACATCGGTGGGTGCCGACCGTTGGTCGGCACGGAAACATCGGTGGGTGCCGACCGTTGGTCGGCACGGAAGCATCGGTGGGTGCCGACCGTTGGTCGGCACGGAAACATCGGTGGGTGCCGACCGTTGGTCGGCACGGAAGCATCGGTGGGTGCCGACCGTTGGTCGGCACGGAAGCATCGGTGGGTGCCGACCGTTGGTCGGCACTACATGAAACGCTCCTCGAAGAACTCATCCAGCGCCTTCCACGCGCGCTTGGCCGCCCGTTCGTTGTACTGGCAGCCCGGCGGGCTGTTGGCATCGCGCTCGGCGAAGCAGTGCACCGCGCCGCTGTAGTTGGTGAATTCCCAGTCGACCTTGGCGGCGTTCATTTCCTTCTGGAAACCGGCGATGTCCTCGGCGGTCACGCTCTTGTCGTCGGCGCCGTTGAGCACCAGCACCGACGGGTGAGTGCCACCGGCCTGCGCCGGCAGCGGCGAACCCAGCCCACCGTGCAGGCTGACCACGCCGGCCAGCGGCGCACCGGCACGGGCCAGTTCCAGCACCGTGGTGCCACCGAAGCAGAACCCCACCGCACCGATCCGACTGGCATCGAGCGGCGCCTTGCCGGCCTGCGCCTTGAGCACATTCACCGCTTCCAGCGCGCGGGCACGCAGCAGCGGCCGATCGTTGCGCAGCTTGCTCGCCACCGGCCCGGCCTCGGCATCGGTCTTCGGCCGCACACCCTTGCCGTACACATCGGCCACCAGCACCACGTAGTCATCGCCGGCCAGCTGCTTGGCCTTCTCCACCGCCGATTCGTTCACACCCTTCCAGTTCGGCACCATCACCAGGCCCGGGCGCTTGTCATGCCGGCCGTCGTCATAGACCAGCACGCCACTGAAGGTCGTGCCCTGGTGCTTCCACTCCACCGGCTGGGTCTTCATCGCCGCCCAGGCCGGCATCGCCGCCAGCCCCAGCATCACCGCCACACCGCATCGCCAACGATTCATGCGCCTGCTCCGCAAGAAAAAGGGGACGGAGGGGATTAAGCCGTATTCGCCCCTCCCGCGTCGCATTCTGCATTGGCGACGTGACGCAGGTGTGGTTGGATACGACTTAATCCCCTCCGTCCCCTTTTTGCCGCATGAACCTTGTTGATCGCTTTCTGTCTGGCCTGATCCCTCGCCTGCCTGCCGATGATGCCCCTCAATGGGCCCATGTGCAGGGCGCCAGCGCCGAAGACCTGCAGCGCCTGCGCACGCAGTGGCCGCAGGTGCCGGACAGCCTGATCGCGCTGCTGTCGCGCGTGGATGGCACCCACTTCCGTGAGTACCCCGGCGGTGAGGTCTGCGTGCTGGTGCTGGGCTCGGATGTGGGCGATTACCCGTACTACCTGCGCTCGGTCGCACAGATCTTCGAAGACCAGCAGCAGTGGGACGACAGCATCCGTTCCATCTACGAAGAGTGGCTGGATGACGAACCGGAGATCCTGGGTGAGGGCATCGATGCCGACCTGCCGATGAACCGCCGACTGTGTTTCTCGCACTGCATGAACAACGGCGGCACGTCGATGCTGTACCTGGATTTCGACCCCGCGCCGGGCGGCACGGTCGGCCAGGTGGTGCGCTACCTGCACGATCCGGACAGCTATGCGGTGATCGCACCCAGCTTCGACGCGTACCTGCAACAGATGATTGATCGCGATTACGCGTTCATCGACCAGGACGAGGATTGAAACCCAGCCAAGCATGGGCTCGGCTCTACAGTAGATCCACGCCATGCGTGGATGGCGCTCTCACCCGCGTTCGATCCAGTGCAACGTGCCGGGCGCGAACGCCAACAGATCCGCCGCGGCGAGCTGATCCCGCGACCAATGATGTTCCGGCGGCTTCGGCTGCCGGGCCCCCACCGAGCCGTCGTAAACACGCACCAGAAGTCCGATGCGCGCCGCACCCACACCCAGCAGGGCATCAATGCGCTGCAGCCATTGGCCGGCGTCGGCCAGAGCTCTATCGCGGCACACCTGCTGATCCTGTTCATGCCGCGCCAACTGCTCGGACAGCGCGCGAGCGATTCTGGCCTCACTCCAGCCCTTCTTCCGCCAACGTTCGGCATCGCCCTTCCATTCCGGCTGCACACTCGTCGAGGCCAGCGCGGTGCCGCAATCGCAGTGCGCGGCACTCAGCCACGGCTGCCAGCCGGGCCCGACGGCCGCCAGCACGCTGGGCGAATCCTGGACGAACAGGCGCCGGCCGCTGCGCTGCATGATCGCGGCGGCTTCGACGTGCGGAAACGACGTGGGCAGGAACAGGGTGATGAAGGTGCACATGCGGGTATCCGGGTCCATCCGGGGATGCGCCGATGGTAACGCGCCCCTTCAGTAGAGCCACGCCATGCGTGGAAGCGGTGCCCCGGGTTGCCGGCCAGCGGCCGGCACTACCGTAGATCGAGGCCGCCCTCTTACCCGATGCCCAACCCCGGAATCGCGCTGATGCTGTCCGGATCAAACCCGGCCAGTTCCGCGAAATGACGACCACGCGCTACGTAATCGCGGTAGGCCCCAAAGCTCGGCGCGCCCGGCGACAGCAATACCACCCCGCCCTGCGCACCCAACGCAGAACGCGCCAAGGCCATCGCCTCCGGCAGATCACCGGCGGCGTGCAGGCCGAAGCGGCCGGCATCAGCCAGCGGCTGCAGCATCGCGTGGATGCGCGGGCCGTTGCTGCCCATGGTCACGATCTCCACCGGCGGCACATCGTGCGCCATGTGCTGCATGAAATCGGTCCAGTCCAAGCCACGGTCGTGCCCGCCCACCAGCAACGCGATGCGCTGTCCGGTGAAGCACTCCAGCGCCGCCAGGCTGGCATGCGGCGTGGTGCTGATCGAATCGTTGACGTAAGTCAGGCCATCGGCCACGCCGATGCGCTGCAGGCGGTTCGGCAGGGGTCGGAAATCCTGCACCGCCGGTGCCAGCGCCACCGCGTCCAGCCCCAGCGCTTCCAGCGCGGCCAGCACCGCGCACAGGTTGCCACGGTTGTGGCGGCCCGGCAGCGGCGTGTTGCGGGTATCGAACACCGCCTGCTCGCCGCGATGCACGATGTCACCGCGCATGTGCCAGCCCTGCGGCTGGTTGAACCACACCACCTCGCTGTCAGGCAGCGACAACGCAGCCAGATGCGGATCGGCGGCGTTGAGTACAGCGATGCGCGGTGCGGCTTCAGTCACCAGCCGCAGCTTGTCCTCGATATAGCGCTGTTCGCTGCCGTGCCAGTCCAGGTGTTCCGGGAACAGGTTCAGCACCACCGCCACCTGCGGGCGGGCGCCACTGCGTGCCACCTCACCGGTCTGGTAGCTGGACAGTTCCACCGCCCAGTACTCGGGCGCGGGCTGCGGGTCCAGCACTTCCAGCAGCGGCAGGCCGATGTTGCCGACCAGGCCGGTGCGGTGGCCGGCCGCACGCAGCAGGTGCGCGACCAGCGCGGTGGTGGTGCTCTTGCCCTTGGTGCCGGTCACGCACACGGTGTCGTGCACGATGCCATCGGCACCCGCATGCTCGGCAAACCACAGCGCAGTGCCACCGATGAAGGTGGTGCCCTGCCCCGCCGCCGCCAGCGCGACCGGCTGGTAGGGGCTGATGCCGGGCGACTTGATCACCACATCGAAGGCAGCCAGCGCCTCGGCAGAAGGCTCGCCACGCACGTCCAGCACGCCCTGTGTTTCCGCACGCGCGGCCTCCACTTCGGCCGCCGGGCAGAACAGGCTCAGCGGCAACGTGGGCAGGCGCTCGCGCAGCACCGCAAACGCGGCGCGGCCCTCACGGCCCCAGCCCCACAGCGCGACGCGCTTTCCTTCAAGCTTCGAAATCTTCACGCACCCGTTCCCACAGCGCAGCCGGAACGCGGTGCTCGCCCTGCAGCTGCAGCAGCGGTGCCAGTTCCAGTTCGGCGGCATCCAGCTGCGGCTGGATCTCATTGCAGAAGCGCTTCACCAGCACGTCTTCCTTCCACTCCGGGCGCTGCGCCAGGGTCGCCATTGCCGCGCGCGATTCGCGGCCTTCGCCCACGCACTCGAACGGCTTGTGGTCCTGGAACTCCAGCAGTGCGTCGAAGCCACCGGCCTGCTCGGCATCGTCCAGCAGGTTGCGGCCGAAGATACGCACCAGGCGCGTCTTGGGCATGAACGGGGCCAGCGCCAGGAACACGAAATGGCACTTCGGGCAGACGCCGCACCAGCGGTTCACCGGGCGCTCGCCGAGGATGTGGAAGTTGCGGTTGCAGCTGGAGAAATGCGCGTCGTAGAAGTCGGTCTTGGCGAACTGGCGAGCCACCGCCAGCTCCGACATCGGGCGCAGCAGCGAGTAGTACTGCAGGTCCGCAGCGACGTGCTTCTGCACGTGGCTGCCGAACGCCTGCTCGAACGCCCAGCCCTTGGACCACTGGTGGTTCACTTCGCCGGTGCCTGGAATCTGGCTGCCGTAGCTGGCCGAACGTTCGTTGGAGAACACCACCTGGTCCACGCCCTGCAGCAGCGCGGCCAGCACCATGATTGCCGAGTTCACCGCGGTGACCGGGATATGCCCGTTCCAGGCGCCCTGGCGGTTGAGCTCGAACAGTTCCGGCGCCAGCGCGCGGCCCAGGTTCAAGGTGGGCAGGCCGGTACGCTCGGCACAGGCGCGGATCAGCTGCGAGCCACCAATCCAGGTCACGGTCTCGTCCACGCCGGCACGGCGCAGCGCTTCGATGCTGACCAGCGAATCCTTGCCGCCACCGATCGCCACCAGCGCGTGCGGCTGCAAGCCCAGCACCGGCGCCTGCACTGCCTCGCCCTGCACCGGCAGGCGGAAGCGCCCGCGCAGGTTCAGGCCGTTGCGGTAGGCGAACTCTCCCAGACCGTTGAGGTAGACCGTCTCCACCAGCGCAGCGGTATCGGCATCGATGGCGTAGCTGTCGATGCTGACCGTCTCCGGCACGCCCGCCTTGTAGTAGCTGACACCGGCGATCAGGTGCAGCAGCTGCAGCGCGCGCTGCACGGCGGCGGTACGCGCTTCGTCCAGCACGAACGGGGCGCCCGGCACGGTGATGGTTTCCACCATCTCCGGGCCGTCATCAAAGGCGTAAACCAGCCTGGCCACGCCGGTATCCGCGGCGAATTCGCAGCGGACGAAGCGGAAGCGGGAAACCTGGTGTTTGTCGAAAGCAGTCATGGTGTATCCGGTCAGGCACGGGCCCGCGCGATGGCGCGGGGCGTGTCGGTGGGCGGGTGCAGAACGCGCGCGGTGGTCATTCGATCACGTCTTCGCGCGGCAGCATCCGCTGGTTGTAGGTATTGGCCATCGAATAGCCGTAGGCGCCGGCGTCGGCGATCAGCATCACATCGTCCGGCGCGGTCGACACCGGCAGCTTGCGGCGCTTGCCGAACACATCGCTGGATTCGCAGATCGGGCCGACCACATCGAACGCGGCTTCGGCATAGCCGCCCTGGCGGCTGAGGTTCTCGATGTCGTGCCAGGCGTCGTACAGGGCCGGGCGCATCAGCGCGTTCATGCCAGCATCCAGGCCGACGCGGCGCACGCCGTCCTTCTCCACCACCTGGGTGACATGGGTCAGCAGCACGCCGGACTCGGCCACCAGGTAGCGGCCCGGCTCGATCGCCAGGCGGAACGCCGGATGCAGCGCCTTGACCTCGGCCAGGCCCTCGGCCCAGGCATCCAGGTCGAACGGCTCGTCTTCGTCGCTGTACGGAATCGGCAGGCCACCGCCGATATCGATGGTGTGCACGCTGCCGATGCGGCGGGCGAAGCCGGCCAGCTCATCGCACATCAGGCGCCAGTGCTGCGCGGTTTCCACGCCGCTGCCCAGGTGCGCATGCAGGCCGACCACGCGGCTGCCCAGATCGGTGGCCGCGCGCACGAACTCATCGACGCGGGCGATCGGCAGGCCGAACTTGGAGTCCTTGCCGCCGGTACGGACCTTGGCATGGTGGCCTTCGCCACGGCCCAGATCGACGCGCAGCCACAGCTCGCGGTTGCGGAACAGGTCCGGCCAGCGCTGCAGCGCTTCGACGTTGTCGACGGTGACGGTCACGCCCAGCGCGAACGCGGCTTCGTACTCGCTGCGCGGGCAGAAGCTGGGGGTGAACAGCACGCGCTTGGGCGACAGTTCCGGCAGGTGCTGGAACACATGCTTCAGCTCGCCGTGCGAGACGCACTCCAGGCCGAAGCCCTCGGCTTCCAGCAGCTGCAGGATGGCCGGGTGGCTGTTGGCCTTGATCGCGTAGTAACGCTGATCGATCGGCTTGATCGCGGCCAGCGCGCGGGCACGGGCGCGCACGGTCGGCAGGTGGTAGACATAACGCGGCGTACCGGCGTCGGCCAGCTGCAGCAGGTGCGCCCGCTGGCCCCGCCACCACGGCGTGCCACGCGGACGCACGGTGCCGGCGATCTCGCGCCAGCGCGGGCCGAACACTTCGGTCTCTTCCACCGGCATCGCACCGCTGTCGATCAGCTCGGCGTGCAGGATCGGCAGCAGGCCATCGGCATCGGCTTCGTCGATGACGAAGGTCAGGTTCAGGTCGTTGGACGACTGCGAGATCATGTGCACGCGCTCGCGACCGAAGGTGGCCCACACGTCCGACAGCTTGTGCAGCAGCGAACGCATGCCACGGCCAACCAGGGTGATCGCCGCGCACGGCACGATCACCTTCACCTTGCAGATCTGCGACAGGTCGGCCGACAGCGCGGCCAGCACATCGGTGTTGACCAGGTTCTCGGACGGATCCAGCGACACGGTGACGTTGGTTTCGGCCGAACCGATCAGGTCGACCGACAGGCCATGCTTCTTGAACAGGTTGAACACATCGGCCAGGAAGCCGACCTGCTGCCACATGCCGATGCCTTCCATCGACACCAGCACGATGCCGTTGCGGCGGCTGATCGCCTTCACGCCCGGCACCGGCGCAGCACTGCCGTCGATGCTGGTGCCCGGCAGTTCCGGGCGCTCGGTATCGAGGATGGCCATCGGCACGCCGGCATCGCGGCACGGCTTGATCGAGCGCGGGTGCAGCACCTTGGCGCCGGTGGTGGCGATTTCCTGCGCCTCGTAATAGTCCAGGCGGGTCAGCAGGCGCGCGTCCGGCACGTCCTTCGGGTTGGCACTGAACATGCCCGGCACATCGGTCCAGATCTCCACGCGGCTGGCGCCGAGCAGCGCGCCGAAGTACGCCGCCGAGGTATCCGAGCCACCACGGCCGAGGATGGCGGTACCGCCATCGGCATGCCGCGAGATGAAACCCTGGGTGATCAGCAGGCGGGTCGGCTGCGCGCGGAAGCGCTGCATCCACTCCGCATCGGCACGCCACTGGCAGTTCACCGACAGGCGCTGCGACCAGTCGCTCTGGTTCGGCTGCGGCGGCATCGCGTCCAGCCACTGGCGGGCATCCATCCAGCCCATGTCCAGGCCCGAAGCGTGCAGATAGGCCGCGCCCAGCGTGGACGACAACAGCTCGCCCTGGCCCAGCACTTCGGCCTGCCACTGCAGCGGACGGGTGGCCGCACGCGGGTCGTCGAGCAGGCCCTGCAGCGCCGCCAGGCGCTCGGCCAGTACTTCGCGGCCCAGGCCCAGTTCGGCCAGGAAGCCTTCATGGCGTTCGACCAGCGCGGCCACGCGATCACGGCTGTCCGGCGCGCCATCGGCGATCGCGGTCAGTTCGTTGGTGACCCCGGACAGCGCCGACACCACCACCAGCACACGCGAGCCGGTCTCTTCCGCGCGTTTTTTCGCCAGCTTCCCGATCGTGTCCCAGCGGTGACGACGCGACACCGAAGTGCCGCCGAACTTCAGTACGATCCAACGATCGACAAGGGGGGAAGCTGACATGGATTGGCTATGTAGAATGTGGGGAAGCCGCCCCTGGGGGCGGAACCTTTGATTCTAAGCGCAATATCCCCGTAGATGGCCGTCCTCCGTTACCTGCAGCTCGATGTCTTCGCCCCCCGCCCCGGCACCGGCAATCCGCTGGGCGCCCTCCTGGATGCCGACGACCTCTCCGGCGAGCAGATGCAGGCCCTGGCCGCCTGGCTGAACCTGTCCGAGACGGTGTTCTTCCTGCGCCCCAGCGCGCCCGGCGCCGATTACCACATCCGCATCTTCACCCCGACCCGCGAGCTGGCCTTCGCCGGCCACCCCAGTGTCGGCGCGGCCTGGGCGGCGGTGAGCTGCGGCCTGGCCCAGCCGCGCGACGGCGCCCTGCTGCAGCAATGCGCGGCGGGAGTGCTGCCGGTGCGGGTGAGCGGCCCGGCCGAGGCGCTGCAGATCCAGCTGGCCAGCCCAGCGGCGCGGCAACTGGACACAGCCGCGGACGGAGCACCCGAAACACTGCTGGCCCTCGCCGCCAACGGCCACGTGCCCGAACTCTGGGACAACGGCGCACGCTGGTGGCTGCTGCCGCTGCGCGACGCCGCCGCCGTGCGCAACCTGGCGCCGGACATGGCCGCGCTGGCTGACTGGAGCCTCACCACCGATGCCACCGGCGTGGCCGTATTCGCCGACGAGGCCGGCAGCGACCACACCCGTGTGGTGCGCGCCTTCTGCCCCGCTGATGCGGCCAGCGTGCCGGAAGATCCGGTCACCGGCAGCGCCAATGCCCTGATCGGTGCCTGGCTGCGGCAGCGCAATGCCCTGCCCGGCCGCGAGGGCCACTACGTGGCCAGCCAGGGCCGCGAAGTCGGCCGCGATGGCCGCGTGCAGGTCGAGGTCGATGCGCAGGGCACGGTCTGGATCGGCGGCCAGGTGCAGCCGGTCATCGACGGCCACATCCGCTGGTAGCGCACGGAAAAAAGGGGACGGAGGGAATTAAGTCGCTTGTGCCCCATGTGCCATAAGCGACTTAATTCCCTCCGTCCCCTTTTTTGTGCCCCGCGCTACGCTATGCCGCCTGTTTACTGGAGTCCTGCCTGATGTCCACCCGCCGCTTCCTGCAGCTGGATGTGTTCTCCCCGCGCGCCGGCGCGGGTAATCCGCTGGCCGTGGTGCTTGATGCCGAAGGCCTGGACGATGCCAGCATGCAGGCCATTGCGCGCTGGACGCGCCTGCCCGAGACCACCTTCGTGTTCCCGCCGCAGGTCGCAGGCGCCAGCTACCGGCTGCGCATGTTCAGCCCGCAGAAGGAGGTTCCATTTGCAGGCCATCCCAGCGTCGGCACCGCACATGCGGTGCTGCAGGCCGGTCTGGCCGCGCCGGTCGATGGCGTGCTGGTGCAGGATGGCATTGCAGGTGCGCTGCCGCTGCGCGTCAGCGGTGAGGGCGCACAGCGGCGCATCGCCATCCGCACCCCGCGCGCGCAGCTGGCCGAGACCGTCGAGGCCACCGATCCGCGCCTGCAGGCGGCACTGAAGGATTGGCCGCTGGGCTCGCTGCCGCCGGCACGCATGCAGGGCGGGCGCAGCTGGTGGGTGGTGCAGGTGGCCGATGAAGCGGCACTGCGCGCCCTTCGTCCGGACTGGGACGCGGTGGCCGCACTGGCCGAGTCCACCGACAGCATGGGCGTGTTTGCCTACGCCTTCAGCGATGGCAGCGAGGGCTTCGATCTGGCGGTGCGCGCCTTTGTCGGCAATGGCCGCCGCTTCGAGGACGCGGCCTCGGGTGCCGCCAATGCGGTGCTGGCCGCATGGCTGGACCTGCGCGACGCCCTGCCCCGAGGCCGTGCACCGTTCGAAGTCAGCCAGGGCCGCGAAGTTGGCCACGACGCGCGCCTGTCCCTGCGGGTCGATGAAGACGGCGAGGTCTGGTCGGGCGGCCAGGTGCAGACGGTGATCAGCGGCACCATCGATTGGTGATCCGCAAGCTGTAGCGCCGAGCCCACGCTCGGCTGCTTTACGGTCAGATCATTGCAGTTGCGTGAGCCGAGCGTGGGCTCGGCTCTACAGGTAGCGGCCGCTCAGCCCAGTTCGGCTTCCAGGCTGATCGGCACCGCGCTCAGCGCCTTGGACACCGGGCAGTTCTGCTTGGCGTCATCGGCAATGGCACGGAACTGTGCGGCGTCGATGCCCGGCACCACGGCCTTCACCTTCAGCCGGATCTGCGACAGCTGCGGGCCGCCCTCCAGGGACAGATCGACCTTGGCCTCGGTGTCCAGCGAGGTCGGGGTGAAGCCCGCCTCGCCAAGCTTGGCCGACAGCGCCATGGTGAAGCAGCCGGCGTGCGCGGCAGCGATCAGCTCCTCCGGATTGGTGCCCTTCTCGTCGCCGAAGCGGCTGTTGAAGCCGTAGCGGGTCTTGTCCAGCAGCCCACTCTGCGGCGTGCTCAACTGTCCCTTGCCCGACTTCAGATCGCCTTCCCAGTGCGCGGTGGCGTGTCGCGAGATTCCCATGTGCTGCTCCTGCGTGGCGGTGATGAACGGTCACCCTCGCACGGGACGCGTTAGCCCTGCGTCGCTCCGCCGCATGCCGCACGTCCGCCGGAAACCGGACAGGTGGCCACTTCTTCGCCAGACCGGCGCGCATTTTTCCCTTGTTTTCAGTGGTTTCGCGCATTCCACCGATGGGCCGGCGCCGGCCATCGCGTGCGCTGCCACACCCCCTTTCCCCACTACCGGCCATGTACTGAATCGGCCTGGATATGAAAAAACATGCACTTTCCGCGCTTCGGGCTATTGGCGGCGCCCGAGAGTTGCCCTACATTGCGCTTGCCGACGGGGTTCGGCGCCGACCAAACAACCAACCGTTCACGGAACAGGAAACCATGGCAAAGACCGCTAAGAAGGCTGCCCCGAAGAAGGCAGTGAAGAAAGTCGCGACGAAGGCAGCCGCCAAGCCGGCCGCTCCGAAGCCGATCAAGGAAGTGCTGACCAAGTCCGGCCTGGTTGCACACATCGCTGAAGCCTCCGGCGTCATCGCCAAGGACGTCCGCGCTGTGCTGGCCTCGCTGGAAAGCGCCGTCGCCTCCTCGGTGCACAAGAAGGGCGCTGGCTCGTTCACCCTGCCGGGCCTGCTGAAGATCACCACCGTCAATGTGCCGGCCAAGCCGAAGCGCAAGGGCATCAACCCGTTCACCAAGGAAGAGCAGTGGTTCGCTGCCAAGCCGGCCACCACCAAGCTGAAGGTGCGTCCGCTGAAGAAGCTGAAGGACGCCGCGCTGTAAGCGCGCGCCCCAACGCGGATTCCGACGGGACGGCTCTGGCCGTCCCGTTTTTTTTGTCCGGCCCCCCCCCCCCGCAACACAGCGTTGCCGCGGCCCCGGAAATCCCCGTACAGGCCCGCCGCCATTGGCTGCCAGCGCTCCGCAAAGGGCGCGGAACGTACCGGGTGGAACACTGCGTGCAGCGCCGGCCGTCGCCGCCGGCCGTGGCCTTGCCTATGGTGGGCACATCCTCCACAGCTACGGCGAGCACACCCTCATGGCCAGCCCCTCCACCCGCTACCGGATCTCGGTGACCCCGATCGAAAAGGACGGGCTGCAGTGCACCGGGCGCTGCACCATCGAACTGGAACACCGCGCCAGCCGCGACCTGATGCGCCTGCTGGAGGCAGCCCCGCGTACCGCCGGCATCAGTGGCGACGAGCGCGCGACCCTGGTGATCGCCGCCCAGCTGCTGCGCGACATCGTGCAGCGCCACGCCGAGACAGACGGCCACGCACTGGCCGCCATCGCCGGCCAGGTCCTGCCGGCGCTGGACGCGCTGGAGCAGCTGCCCTCCTCCCGCTGATCCCTGCGCAACCGATACACTGCCGCCCTCCAGGTTGCCTCGGGGAGGAGGCAGGCATGCGCAGGATCCTGTTCCTGATCGCACCACTGATGCTGCTGGGCTGTTCGCGCCCGGCGGCACAGACGACGGATGGCATCGCGGCAGCGTCCGCCCCCGTCGCCGCCACCGCAGCAGCGGACACCGGCACCGGCCCCGATCCCGCAGCGCTGCAGGCCAGCGATGTGCCGCTGCTGTCCGCCGTCGCCGACGGTGCCGAGCCGCCCTCGACGATGCTCAACCGCTACGTGGCGGCACTGCTCAACCGCGACCGCGCCGCCAGCGACGCCGCCTGGGCGATCCCGCCCGGCGACCCGCGGCATGCGGACGACGCCGCGCTGCGGCAGCTGCAGGACCTGCGCACCCTGCGCCTGCACAGCGATACCCCGATCGCCCGCGACGAGCGGCAGCCACCGCAGCTGCTTGAGGTACCGGTGCAGATCCGCGCGGTCACCGCCAACGGCACGTTCCGCTTCGGCGGCTGGTACCGCGTGCAGCCCAGCAGCGATGGCAGCGCCTGGCAGATCCAGTCGGCACAACTGCGTCCAACGCTGGACTGAACCGTTGCAGCGGCATGCACGCGCGATTCAGCCTGCGCGGCTACTCTTTGATCCATCCATTTGCTTCCCACCGGTCACCGCCATGCGCCTGCGTTCCCTGATGACCCGCCTCGCGGCCTCCACCGTACTGATCGCTGCTGCGATCGGTGCACAGGCGGCGCCCTCCATCTCCGGCCGCGAACTGTCGGTGGGGGCCAGCGACGTGCAGCAGTACCTCGATGGCAGCTTCCCGCGCACCCAGGACGCCCTCGGCGGCCTGATCGCCCTGACCATGAGCCATCCGCAGCTGAGCCTTCCGGCTGGCGAACGCTTGAACCTGGGCATGGACGTCGCACTGGCCACCGCCGGCGGCAACCCGGCCAGACTGGGTACGGTGAAGCTCAGCAGCGGCCTGCGCTACGACGCGCAGACCCAGGGCTTCCACCTGCAGCAGCCGAGCGTGGATGACTTCACCCCGGCCAACCAGGGCGGTCGCCTCGATTCGCGCACCCGCGGCCTGCTCAATGCCTGGCTGAGCGACTACGCCCAGCGCGAACCGATCTACAAGCTGGACCCGGCCGTGGCCAGCCTGCTCGGCGCCCTGCAGGTGCAGTCGGCACAGGTGAAGAACGGCAAGCTGGTGGTCACCTTCAACCAGAACCTGGGCAACCTGGTGCCGGCAGGCGTGCTGGGCAAATAAGGTGGTGCCGGCCGCTGGCCGGCACGCTTTTCACATGTGTGCCGGCCAGCGGCCGGCACTACCCGCTGCGGATCAGCGCTTGGGCTGCAGCATCGTGCCTGTGCACTTGGGCGAGCCGCAACGGCACTCCCAGATCTTCTTCAGCTTGGCCGTGTGGCGCTCGGCCAGGGTGATGCCGTAGTTGTAGGTCAGCTCCTCGCCGGCCTTGATATCGCGCAGTGCCTCGATGAACACCTTGTCGCCCCGGCTGTCGCCGTCCTCGTCTTCCTCGATCACCGCCTCGCAGTTCGGGTCGCAGCTGTGGTTGATCCAGCGCGCGTCGTTGCCCTTGTAGTTGGCATCGATCACCCAGTCATCGTTGAGGGTGAACAGGAAGGTATGGCCGCTTTCGACGTCGCCGCTGTCATCGGCATCGACATCGCCGTGGCTGCGCAGCAGGCCCTTGTACTGGATCACGCGCTCGCCCTGCTTGATCGGGGCCACGGCGAACACGCCGTTGCCATGGATGGCGGACTTGCGGGCTTGGATCTTCTTCGGCATCGGCACGGGCTGTTTGCAGCGGATGGAACGGGGATTCTCGCCCATTCCGGGTGATTGCGAAAATCACCCCGTTGGCGCAGCATTGCGCCTAGGCAACGGCCCCGGTGTGTCCTCCCGGCCCGGCCCCAGCGCCGGCTGAATGCCCGGGTTGGATGGCGGCGAATAAAAGCGTACAATTTCAGTCCGCTTTAAGAACCACTCGCATCCCCATGTTGCGCGTCACCAAACTCACCGATTACGCCACCGTCGTGCTGACCGTGCTCGCCGCCCGTCCGGGCGAAGTGCTCAGTGCCACCGAGCTGGCCGAATTCACCGGTCTGGAGCCGCCCACCGTCAGCAAGGTGCTCAAGCCACTGGCCCAGGCCGGCCTGGTCGAAGGCCTGCGCGGCGTCCGTGGCGGCTACCGGCTGACCCGCCCGGCCATCGAGATCTCGCTGTTCGAAGTGGTCGAAGCGATGGAAGGGCCACTGGCCCTGACCGAATGCAGCCACGACCACCACCAGTGCGGCATGGCGCCCAAGTGCGGCGCGCGCAGCAGCTGGCGGCTGATCAACGACGTGGTCTCCGAGGCCCTGCGCGATGTCACCCTCGCCCAGATCCTGCCCCCTCTCCCCCTTGCCGATGACGAACAGCGCCGCACCATCGCTGTCGACGTCGTCTCCTGATCCGTAGGCAGCCCCCCATGGCCACCGAAACCATCGAAAACGTCGCCCACGACGACACCCCCAACCGCGAGATCCACGAGCAGCTCGGCCGCAAGTATTCGGCCGGCTTCATCACCGAGATCGAATCGGACTCCCTGCCGCCGGGCCTGGACGAGGACACCATCCGTGCCCTGTCGGCCAAGAAGGAAGAGCCGGAGTGGATGACGCAGTGGCGCCTGGATGCCTACCGCCACTTCCTGACCATGCCGATGCCCGACTGGGCCAAGCTGGAGATCGCCCCGATCGACCTGCAGGCGCTCAGCTACTACTCCGCGCCGAAGGGCCCGAAGTACGCCTCGCTGGATGACGTGCCGAAGGAACTGCTCGACACCTACGACAAGCTGGGCGTGCCGCTGCACGAGCGCGCCAAGCTGGCCGGCGTGGCGGTGGATGCGGTGTTCGACTCGGTGTCCGTGGGCACCACCTTCCGCAAGGAACTGGCCGAGAAGGGCGTGATCTTCTGCTCGATGTCCGAGGCCATCAAGGAACACCCGGAGCTGGTCCGCCAGTACCTGGGCACTGTGGTGCCGGTGGGCGACAACTACTTCGCCGCGCTCAACTCGGCGGTGTTCTCCGATGGCAGCTTCGTGTTCATTCCCAGGGGCGTGCGCTGCCCGATGGAACTGAGCACCTATTTCCGCATCAACGCCGGCCACACCGGCCAGTTCGAGCGCACCCTGATCGTGTGCGAGGACAAGGCCTACGTCTCCTACCTGGAAGGCTGCACCGCGCCGATGCGCGATGAGAACCAGCTGCACGCCGCGGTGGTCGAGCTGGTCGCGCTGGAAGATGCGGAGATCAAGTACTCCACGGTGCAGAACTGGTATCCGGGCGACGAGAACGGCGTCGGCGGCATCTACAACTTCGTCACCAAGCGTGCCGAATGCCGTGGCGCGCGCAGCAAGGTCACCTGGACCCAGGTCGAGACCGGCTCGGCGATCACCTGGAAGTACCCCTCCTGCGTGCTGCTGGGCGACGACTCGGTGGGTGAATTCCACTCCGTCGCGCTGACCCATCACCGCCAGCAGGCCGACACCGGCACCAAGATGATCCACGTCGGCAAGCGCACCAAGAGCAAGATCGTCAGCAAGGGCATCAGCGCCGGTCGCGGCCAGAACACCTACCGCGGCCTGGTCAAGGTCGACCGCAACGCCGACGGCGCGCGCAACTACACCCAGTGCGATTCGCTGCTGATCGGCAAGCAGTGCGGCGCGCACACCTTCCCCTACATCGAGGTGAAGAACCCGGGCGCCACCGTCGAGCACGAGGCGACCACCTCCAAGATCTCCGATGACCAGCTGTTCTACTGCCGCGCCCGTGGCATCAGCCAGGAAGACGCGGTGTCGCTGATCGTCGATGGCTTCTGCAAGCAGGTGTTCCGCGAACTGCCGATGGAGTTCGCGGTGGAGGCCAAGAAGCTGCTGGAAGTCTCGCTGGAAGGTTCGGTGGGCTGACCGCCCGCCCCTGCCCCTCGCAAACGCATTCTCTTTACCGGCGGGCCCTGGTCCGCCCCACGGAAACCCCCACCATGCTGAAGATCGAAAACCTCCACGCCCGCATCGGCGACAAGGAAATCCTCAAGGGCCTGTCGCTGGATGTGAAGCCCGGCCAGGTGCACGCCATCATGGGCCCGAACGGCGCCGGCAAGTCCACCCTGGGCAATGTCCTGGCCGGCCGCGACGGCTACGAAGTGACCGAAGGCAGCGTGCAGTTCGACGGCGTCGACCTGCTGGAGCAGGACCCGGAAGCGCGTGCCGCCGCCGGCCTGTTCCTGGCGTTCCAGTACCCGGTGGAGATCCCGGGCGTGAACAACACCTACTTCCTGCGTGCCGCGCTGAACGCCCAGCGCAAGGCGCGCGGTGAGGAAGAACTCGATTCCATGCAGTTCCTCAAGCTGGTGCGCCAGAAGCTGGCCGTGCTGCACCTGAAGGACGAACTGCTGCACCGTGGCGTCAACGAAGGCTTCTCCGGTGGCGAGAAGAAGCGCAACGAGATCTTCCAGCTGGCCGTGCTGGAACCGAAGCTGGCGATCCTGGACGAGACCGACTCGGGCCTGGACATCGACGCGCTGAAGAGCGTGGCCGACGGCGTCAACGCACTGCGCGGCGCCGACCGCTCGTTCCTGGTCATCACCCACTACCAGCGCCTGCTGGACTACATCAAGCCGGACGTGGTGCACGTGCTGGCCGATGGCCGCATCGTCAAGAGCGGCGGCCCGGAACTGGCGCTGGAGCTGGAAGCACACGGCTACGATTTCCTGAAGGACCGGGTCGTGCCCGAGGCGGCGGTCTGATGAGCGCCCTGCTTGATTCGATGGCCCAGGCCTTCTGCGGCAGCGATGCGCGCCGCGAAGTGCTGGATGCGGCCCTGCGCGACGGCCTGCCGGCCGCCCGCAACGAAGCCTGGAAGTACACCTCGCTGCGCCAGCTGGAACGCCGTTCGTTCGCCGCGGCACCGTTGCAGGGCCCGGCGCTGGACGCCGCGCTGCTGGAAGACATCCCGGCCCCGCGCCTGGTGTTCGTCAACGGCCGCCTGGATGCCGCGCTGAGCGACGTGCAGGCGCTGCCGGCCGGCGTGCAGCTGCAGCCGTTGTCGGCCGCACTGGCCGTCGGTGAAGACGCCGTGCGTTTCCTCGGCCGCCGCTACGAGCGCAGTGAAGAGGTCTTCGCCCGCCTCAACGCCGCACTGGCCGACGAAGGCGTGGTGCTGCGCGTGGACGAAGGCGTGCAGGTCGAAGCACCACTGCAGCTGGTGTTCGCCAGTGTGGCTGGCGAGACCGACCTGGCCTGGCACCACCGCCACCTGATCGAACTGCGTGCCGGCGCCAGCCTCGGCGTGGTCGAGCACCGCTTCAGCGTGGGTGACTCCGCCCACCTGGACAACACCGTGCTGCATGCCCACGTCGCTCGTGATGCCGTGCTCAAGCACGCCCGCGTGCAGGCCGGCAGCGCGCGCCAGACCAGCTTCCTGCGCACCGACGCGGTGCTGGCCCGCGACGCGCAGTACCACCGCGTCGACCTGGAACTGGGTGCCGCGCTCAGCCGCCATGAACTGAACGTGCGCCTGGAAGGCGACAACGCCCAGCTGACCGCCAACGGCGTGCTGCTCGGCAATGGCCGCCGCCACGTCGAAACCCGCCTGGGCATCGACCATATCGCACGCGATACGAGTTGCGAACTGCTGTGGCGCGGCGTCGCCGCCAACCGCAGCCGCGTGGTGTTCCATGGTGGCATCCAGATCCGCGAAGGCGCCGACGGCACCGACGCGAACCTGTCCAACAAGAACCTGCTGCTGTCGGCCGATGCCGAGATCGACACCCAGCCGACGCTGGTGATCGACGCCGATGAAGTGAAGGCCGCGCACGGTGCGACCGTCGGCCAGCTCGATGCCAACGCGCTGTTCTACCTGCGCTCGCGCGGCCTGCCGCAGGCCCAGGCGCAGGCACTGCTGAGCGCCGCGTTCTGCCACGAGCCGCTGAAGATCCTGCCGGACGCGCTGCGTGCGCAGCTGGCACGCCGCCTGGACAAGGCGCTGGCCGAGGCGGGTGTGGCATGAACCTGTCCACGCCGCGCCCGATCGAAGAACGCACCGGCGCCCCCGACTGGGACCGCGTCCGCCTCGACTTCCCGCTGCTGATGCGTGAAGTGCATGGCAAGCCGCTGGTCTATTTCGACAACGCCAACACCGGCCAGAAGCCGGTGCAGGTGATCGGCGCGGTGGACGAGTTCTACCGCCGCTACAACGCCAACGTCAGCCGCGCGGTGCATGCACTGGGCAGCGAAGCCACCGATGCCTACGAAGGTGCGCGCAACAAGCTGGCGCGCTTCCTCAACGTGCGCCCCAGCGACCTGGTGCTGTGCAGCGGCACCACCTTCGCCATCAATCTGGTGGCCTACTCGTGGGCGCTGCCGCGGCTGAAGGCCGGTGACGTGATCCTGATCACGCGCATGGAGCACCACGCCAACATCGTGCCGTGGCAGCTGGTCGCGCAGCGTACCGGCGCCACCATCCGCGTGGCCGAGATCACCCCCGATGGTGCGCTGGACCTGGATGCGCTGCGCGCGGCGATGACCCCCGAGGTCAAGCTGCTGGCGGTCACCCATGTCTCCAACGTGCTGGGCACGGTCAATCCGGTGCGCGAGATCTGCCGCGAGGCGCGCAAGCGCGGCATCATCACCGTGGTCGATGGCTCCCAGGCCGTCCCCCACCGCAAGGTCGACGTCGCCGCGATCGGCTGCGACTTCTACGCCATCACCGGCCACAAGATGTGCGGCCCGACCGGTACCGGCGCACTGTGGGCCCGTCGCGAGCACCTGGACGCGATGCCGCCGTTCCTCGGCGGCGGCGAAATGATCAAGGAAGTCAGCTTCGACGGCACCGTGTTCAACGATGCCCCGCACAAGTTCGAAGCCGGCACCCCGAACATCGCCGGTTTCATCGGTCTGGGCGTGGCTGCCGACTATCTGCAGCAGCTTGGCCAGGAGAACGTGGAAGCGCGCGAAGCCGAACTGCTGGCGCACTTCACCGAAGAGCTGCGCCGCGTCGACGGCCTGCGCATCATCGGCGAAGCACCGGAGAAGGCCGCCGTGGTCTCGTTCCTGATCGATGGCGCGCATGCCCATGACCTGGCGACCCTGCTCGACCTGGAAGGCGTGGCCGTGCGTTCGGGCCAGCACTGCGCGCACCCACTGCTGCAGTACTTCGGCGTCGCGGCCACCTGCCGTGCCTCGCTGGCGTTCTACAACACGCACGCCGAGATCGAGCGGTTCATGACCGCGCTGACCAAGGTACGCAAGCTGCTGGGGTGAGATTCCCAGGCCAGCACAGAGAACCAGGAGCGCCGCGGGAGACCGCGGCGTTTCCGTGTCTAGCGACCCATCTACCAGCCCCGACACGCCCCTCCTCGCACGGCGCCCCACTTCGAGACTTCAATCACAGTATGCGCTGCAAGCAGAGCGCACGATTCGCCCTTGGGCGAGCCTTGAAGAGACCCTCATCCGCAACAGCTCCATCTGCTGTCCTGCAATCTTTGTCTCACTTCCATCTCTGCCAACAAGCCTTGCCCCGCTTTCGCAGTTGCTGCGTCGTACGCAAGACCGTTCTGGCCATTCCCACTCGATTGGAGACAAAGCGAACATGAAGATGATCCGCTCTGCCAGCCTGTCCGCGGTATTCGTGCTGCTGGCGCTCATGCTGCCCGCAAGTTCATTTGCCCAGGATGGCGAGCCTGATGAGCAGGCCGATCTCCGCGCGAAAGCCGCAGATACACCGAAGGGAAAGGAATTGAAGAAGGCACTTGATGAGTGCGAAGCGAAAGTTCAGGCAGCGAAGAATTCACCTGACAGCTGCGAAGAAGAACTATTTGATTACGTGCACTACATTGACAGCGAGATCTCGAAAGAGCTGTTCAAGAAAGTGAAGTAGGGACCCTGCACCTTCTACAGCGAGAACGCCGCGGTCAACTGCGGCGTTTCTCATTGGTAGTGCAGCTAACCTATCGGGCTCCTTCCTGCGCCCCCGAGCTGCTGCCCCATTTGCGCCCGCCCCCGCCCCACCTAGAATGGGGCCATGACCACCCTGACCTTCCGCGCCGCCACGCCGGCCGACATCCCCGCCCTGATCGCCCTCGTCACCTCGGCCTACCGTGGCGACGCCAGCCGCGTCGGCTGGACCACCGAAGCCGACCTGCTGGATGGCGCCCGCATCGACGCCGAAGGCATCCAGGCCGACCTCGACCGCCCCCGCTCCACCATCCTGCTGGCCGAGCGCGAGGGCCAGCTGGTGGCCTGCGCCCACGTTGCCGATGTCGAGGGCAAGGGCTACTTCGGCATGTTCTCGGTCGACCCGGCCCAGCAGGGCGGCGGCGTCGGCAAGCAGATGATGGACGCCGCCGAAGCGCACGCCGCACGCGAATGGAAGGTGCCGGTGATGCAGATGACGGTGATCGACGTGCGCGACGAACTGATCGCCTTCTACGAGCGCCGTGGCTACCAGCGCACCGGCATCAAGAAGCCGTTCCCGTATGGCGACGAACGCTTCGGCATCCCCAAGCGCGACGACCTGCGCTTCGAGATCCTGGAGAAATCGCTGGCCGGAGCCGCCGCGTGAGCGATACCTGGACCTTTGTCTGTGCCGGCAATGAGCTGCTGCCGGGTGAAATGAAGAGCGTGTTCGACGAAGTGACCGGCACGCCGATCGTGGTGTTCAACCTCGACGGCGAGCTGTATGCGCTGGAAGACCAGTGCACGCATGAGGAGTTCGAGCTGTCCTCGGGCGAGTTCAACACCGCCGAAGGCAGCGTGGAGTGCGTGCTGCACGGCGCGCGCTTCGACGTGCGCGATGGCCGCGCCCTGTGCGCACCGGCCTATACCCCGGTGCCCAAGTTCCCGGTGAAGCGCGAGCACGACGCCGTCTGGACCCGCGACGACCGGGATTGAGATCCAGGGCGACCAGCCTTGGGGTGGGTCGACCGATCGGCCCAGAAGCACCTTCCAGGCGCACCCAGGGCCCTCCGACATCGAGCGCCCGCCGCGCAGATGCGAATCATTATCGTTGGTGTTATGCTGAGTAACATCTTCGTCACGAATCCGCCTGCGCCATGGCTTCGCCCGCGCCCACCGCCACGCTGTGCCAGCTCGCCCGCCAAGGGTGGCCGCTGCTCGTGGCTGCGCTGCTGACGCTGCTGCTGGGATGGTCGGCATTGCAGGAAGGCCGGAGCACGTCGACAGGTGATGCGCCCGCCGCCTACGCCCGGGATGCAGCGCCGTCTTCGCCCCCCTACGCGTTGCCTTACGACCACGCGATACAGCGCGCGGAATCCGAGCCAGAAGGGAGCCGGGGTGACAAACCGCCGGCACTGCGGCAGCTGTGCCTGCAGCGCCCGGAGCATGACCCCGCATACGCTCCTACGCCGGCGATGCCTGATCCGCCGGTGCCCGCGACTGATCGTCGCCAGCCTCCCTCGCACGCACCGCCTGCGCAGCTGGTCTGACGCTTTTCTGCGCGCTGCGCAGCCATTGAACTGCATTCCTCTTTCCCGTCCTGTTGCCGCACTGCCTGCGCCGGCGGCTACTTCCTGTTCCTTCTCTGCAGACGCCCATGAACCCGATCAAGAGCCGCAAGCACGCTTCGCCGCTTCGTACCCTGCCGCTGGCCACCGCCAGTCTTGCCGCCGGCCTCGGCCTGGCCACCCTGCCCACGCTGGCCCACGCCGAAGCCGCCGACAATGCGCGCACCCTGGACAAGATCGACGTGCACGCCATCCGTGGCTACAAGGCCGACAAGGTGACCTCGCCGAAGTTCACCCAGCGCCTGCAGGACACGCCGCAGACCATCCAGGTGATTACCAGCGACCTGTTCAACCAGCAGGGCGCCACCACGCTGACCGAAGCGCTGCGCAACAGCCCGGGCGTGGGCACCTTCTATGCCGGCGAGAACGGCAACACCACCACCGGCGACGCGCTGTTCATGCGCGGCTTCGACACCTCCAACAGCCTGTATGTGGACGGCGTGCGCGATCTGGGCTCAATCTCGCGCGATGTGTTCAACATCGAACAGGTGGAAGTGACGAAGGGGCCGGCCGGCACCGACAATGGCCGCTCGGCGCCGACCGGCGCGATCAACCTTGTCAGCAAGCAGGCCAACCTGCAGGACGCGACGTCTGCCAGCATTTCGCTGGGCAGCGACCAGCAGCGCCGCGCCACTGCCGACTGGAACCAGTCGCTGGGCGCCACCAGCGCGCTGCGCATCAACGGCATGTGGCAGGACAGCGATCAGCCCGGCCGCGACCACGTGCAGAACAAGCGCTGGGGCATCGCACCGTCGCTGGCGTTCGGTCTGGGTACCGCCACCCGCTACTACCTCAACCTGCTGTACGTGAAGCAGGACAACGTGCCCGATGGTGGCGTGCCCACCCTGGGCCTGCCGGGCTGGACGCCGCAGCCGACGCTGGAAGCGCTGGCCGGGCATCCGGTCGATCCGGAAAATTTCTACGGCACCCGCGCTGACCACGATGACGTGACCGCGAAGATGGCCACGTTCCGCTTCGAGCACGACTTCAACGACAGCGTGCGCCTGACCAACACCGCGCGCTGGGGCCGCACCGAGCAGGACTATCTGCTCACCGCCTTCATGGGTACGGGCGTGCGCGGCGCGGGGGGCCGCCCGACCGGCAACATCACCTATGCCAACCCGGCTGACCTTTCCAGCTACGCCATCGCGCGCAGCCTGCCGACCTTCAAGGACCAGCGCAACACCATCCTCACCGACCAATTGAACCTGCGTGCTGACTTCCGCACCGGCAGCGTCGGCCATGCGCTGAGCACCGGCCTGGAATTCACCCGCGAAGAATTGGACAGCTACGGCCAGGCCGCCGTCGCCGGTACCAGCTGGCCCGCTGCGAACCTGTACAACCCGGACTGGAACGTCAGTGGCCTGAACTGGGCGCACAACGGCGCCGATGCACACGGCAAGACCACCACCTCCTCGGTCTACCTGTTCGATACGCTGTCCTTCGGCGAAAGCTTCCTGTTGACCGCGGGCGTGCGTGCGGACCACTACAAGACCGAGTACGCCAGCGCGTCGGTGTGTGGTGGCCGCGGCGGACCGGCGTGTGGCAGCAATCCTACCGGCACGGTGCTGCGCAACCCGACGCTGGACGCGTCCGATACGCTGCTGAACTGGAAGCTGGGTGCCCTCTACAAGGTCGGCGATACCGTCAGCGTCTACGCCAACTACGCCATCTCGCAACAACCCCCGGGTGGCGCCAACTTCCAGCTGAGCAGCTCGGTCAGCAGTGCCGACAACCCCAAGCTGGATCCGCAGAAGGCCAAAACCTTCGAAGTGGGCAGCAAGTGGGCATTCCTGGATGACGCCCTGGCAGTGAACATTGCGTTGTTCCAGACCGATGTGGACAACGAGATCAACACCACCGTGCTCGACGATGCCGGCAACCCAACCCAGACCGGCAGCAAGCGGGTCAAGGGCGTGGAGCTCTCCGCAGTCGGCCGGCTGACCGACAACTGGTCGGTCAGCGCCGGCTACAGCCACCTGGATACCGAAGTAAAAGAAGGTGCAAAGGTGGCCGCCGATGGCACCACCAACCTGACCTATACCCCGGACGACACGTTCACCGGCTGGACCAGCTACACCCTGCCCTACGGCATCACCGTGGGCGGCGGCGTGCGCTATGCCGCCGGCATGCACCGCGGCACCGACGGCGCGGTCGGCACCCCGTCGTTCACCAAGTCCTATGTGGTGTATGACGCGGTCGTGTCCTGGGCAATCAATGAAACCATCTCGCTGCGCTTGAACGGCTACAACCTGTTCGACAAGCAGTACGTGGCCAGCATCAACAAGAGCGGCTACCGTTACACCCCAGGTGCCCCGCGCACCTTCCTGCTCAGCGCGGACATCCGCTTCTGATGCAGCGCGCGGGGGAGCCCACTCCCCCCGCGTCCCCCAAAGGAACCGCCATGCTGCTGCACATTCCCGACGTGCTTTCACCCCAGGACGTGGCGCAGGCGCGTAGGCAACTCGACGCTGCAGACTGGACCGACGGTCGCGAGACCGTCGGTTCACAGGGCGCGATGGTCAAGCACAATCTGCAGCTACCCGATGCATCTCCCCTGAAGGCGAAGCTGGGCAGGGACGTACTGGCCGCGCTGAGCCGCAGCCCTATGTTCTTTGCTGCCGCACTGCCCCTGAAGATCCTGCCACCGCGCTTCAACCGCTACAGCGGTGGCGGCACTTATGGCTTCCATGTCGATGGCGCGGTGATGAACCTGGCCAATGGCGAGCAGCTGCGTTCGGACATCTCCTGCACACTGTTCCTGTCCGAACCGGACGAGTACGAAGGCGGCGAGCTGGTCATCAGCGATACCTACGGCGAGCACGAGGTAAAGCTGCCGGCCGGCGACCTGATCGTGTATCCGTCCAGCAGCCTGCACCAGGTGCGGCCGGTCACCCGCGGCGCGCGCGTGGCTTCGTTCTTCTGGGTGCAGAGCATGATCCGCGACGACGTGCAGCGGCGCCTGCTGTGGGAAATGGATGGCTCGATCGAGCGCCTGCGGCAGACCGGCGGCGACGCCGAGGCGGTGCTGCAGCTGACCGGCGTGTACCACAACCTGCTGCGGCGCTGGAGCGAAGTCTGAGCCCCGTCGGGGCGGCCTGCGACATTTTGGCAATCATTCTCATTTGCAACGGCTAACAGCTCTCATTACAATCTCGCCCCGTTGATGCCGGCCGCTGCCGGCAGACCCTTGGGGACCCCCGCTTGCTGCGCCCGCTTCGCCCTCGTCCACTCATCCATCGCAAGATGGGCACCGCCATGCGCGGCCAGCGTCCCGCGCTGGCCAGCCTGCTGGCGTGGGTGGCGATGCTGGCCTTGCTGCTGGGCACCCTGCCGCTGCTGCCACAGGCCCACGCCGGAATGGCCGTGCAGATGCCGCTGGAAGAGCGCGGTGGCGAAGCGCCGCTGCAGGAAGAGGCGCCAGCCAAGCTGCGCCGCTGCGCGTCCGCTCCGGTGAAGTCGGCCGAGAAGGCACGTCCGCCACTGCTGCTGGCCAGCCAATGGCTGCGCACTGAACTCGAACTCGTACCCGCCACGCCGGCCATGCCCGGCGTGCGCCCGGACTGGCCGCTGGCCGCTCCGGACACGCCCTGGGCCGATGCGCCCGGGCGTCGCCAGCAACGCGGCCAGGCGCCGCCGCCCGCCTGATCCACGGCCCGACGTGACCGCCTGCGCGGTCGCGCCCGCACGCCGCTGCCTGCTTCATCCCTGCCGCCCCTGACCGGGCCTTCCGTGCCTGCCGCGCCCTTCGCGCACGGCGTCGCACCACCCTGCATCCTTCGAGGTAACTGCCATGGCCCAGCGCCATCGTGTCCGTTCGTCCCTGTCCCGCTCCCTGCTGACCAGCGCCGTGCTGGCAGCCTTCGCCAGCCCCGCCCTCGCCCACGGTGACGCCGCAGGCGCGCCGCAGACGCTGGACAAGGTGGTGGTCACCGCCTCCGGCTTCGAACAGAAAGTGATCGATGCTCCGGCCAGCATCAGCGTGGTCAGCCGCGAGGAACTGAGCAAGCGCCCGTACACCAGCCTGGTCGACGCGCTGCGCGACGTCGAAGGCATCGATGTCGGCCTGGAAGCGACCGACAAGAACGGCCGCGCCACCGTCTCGATGCGCGGCCTGCCGTCCGAGTACACCCTGGTGCTGATCGACGGCCGCCGCCAGAGCAATGTCGGCCAGATCTATCCGAACAACTTCGGCGGCGGCCAGTTCGCCTACCTGCCGCCGCTGGATGCGATCGAGCGCATCGAAGTGGTGCGCGGGCCGATGTCCACGCTGTACGGCTCGGACGCGATGGGCGGCGTCATCAACATCATCACCCGCCGCAACCAGGACAGCTGGCACGGCGCGCTGACCCAGGGCTTCACCGTGCAGCAGGATGACCAGTTCGGCGATGCACGCACCACCGACCTGTACCTCAGCGGTCCGTTGCTGAAGGATCGCCTCAGCCTGGCGGTACGCGGCAGCTACTACGACGCCAAGGCCTCCAATCCCGAATGGGATGCGCTGCCGCTGCCGGATGGCACCCTGTGGGAGCGCAGCATCGGCTTCGGCGGCGGTGGCAAGTCGGTCGCCAACACCAACTGGAACAGCGGCGTACGCCTGGACTTCCGCATCAACGACGACCACGAACTGTGGCTGGACTACGACGTGTCGCGGCAGAAGTTCGACAACAGCGAAGGCCAGACCGGCACCCTCGACAGCCTGGCCAGCCTGTGGCGCGTCGGCAACGCCGTCATTCCCAACCCGAACGGCAGCGGCACGCTCACCCGCCGCGTGGTGCAGCCGCGCGTGGGTTACACCGCCTACCAGCGCTACGAGCGCGACCAGCTGTCGCTGACCCATCAGGGCCGCTACAGCTTCGGCACCTGGCAGACCTCGCTGACCCACGGCAAGAGCAGCAACCTCGGCCGCTCGCTGCCGCTGACCCTGGACGAGCGCGCCAACCTGCAGACGCTGTGGAATGACGTCTGCCGCCGCACCGGTGCCGCCAACAACTGCGCGGCCGGCCGAGGCAATGCACTGACCGCCCTCAACCCGAGCGAGATGGCTCGCCTGCAGGCATTCCTGCCGCGTCCGCTGCGCACCATGGAGCTGGAAGGCTACGTGCTCGACACCATGCTCGACCTGGACTTCGACGCACACAAGCTGACCGTGGGTGGCCAGTACAACAACACCGACATGGTCGACGGCGTGTTCGGCATGGACGGCGCCGGCTACCGCAGCAACGTCAAGCAGAAGCACCGCATGTGGGCGCTGTTCGCCGAGGACAACTGGGCGCTGACCGACACCCTCACCGCCACATTCGGCCTGCGCTACGACGACCACAACGTGTTCGGCAGCCATGTCAGCCCGCGCGGCTACCTGGTGTGGAACGCCAGCGACGCATGGACCTTCAAGGGTGGTGTCAGCACCGGCTACAAGACCCCGCGTCCGGACCAGCTGTTCCCGGGCATCACCGGCTTCGGTGGCCAGGGCGTGCTGCCGCTGGTGGGCTCGCCCAACCTGAAGCCGGAAACCAGCACCAACTACGAGCTGGCCGCCTACTACGAGGGCCAGCGCTGGGGCTTCAACGTCACCGGTTTCTTCAACAAGTTCGAGGACAAGATCGCCAGCGGCGGCACCTTCCCGAACTGCGAAGTGGCCCGCGCCGGCAGCGGCTACTGCGTGGACATCGGCCCGGGCTGGGCGGCACTGGGCTACAGCACCTTCACCCAGAGCGTGAACATCGACAAGGCCGAGACCCGCGGTGCCGAACTGGCCGCGCATGTCGACCTGCTCGACAGCCTGCAGCTGCGCGGCAACTACACCTGGACCAAGAGCGAGCAGACCAGCGGCGCGCAGAAGGGCCTGCCGATCAGCGGCACCATGCCGGCCAGGCACATGGCCAACGCCAGCCTCAACTGGCAGGTCAACGAAGCGATCAGCCTGTCGCTGATCGGCGAAGGCCGCTACGACCGCTATCGCGACACGCTGCTGGACGCCAACGGCGCCAGCCACACCCGCTATTACGAGGACTACACCATCTTCCATCTCGGCGGCAGCTGGAAGGCCACGCCATGGCTGACGGTGAACGCGCGGGTCAACAACCTGTTCGACAAGGACTTCGTCTCGCAGTCGTGCCTGCTGATCAGCCAGAGCGAGTTCAACTGCGTGGACGACTATGCGACCAAGGACCAGCGCCGCAGCTACTGGATTTCGCTCAACGCGAAGTTCTGATCGCCGCGCACCGCCCTGCTTCGGTAGGTGCCAACCTAGGTTGGCACCGCCCTGCCCTGGTGGGTGCCAACCTTGGTCGGCACCGCTTCATCCACGCATGGCGTGGATCTACCGACCGGCGGTAACGGTAGTGCCGGCCGCTGGCCGGCAACCGCCAATACCCCATCCGAGCGGTAGTGCCGGCCGCTGGCCGGCAACCGCCAATACCCCGTCTGGGATACAGAACGATACGCAATTGCGAGCTATTCTCATCAATGATGTAATGGGCAGTCCCCGTCCGCCTCGAACCGTGCCGTGAGCCGTCCTGCCTCCTCCACCGTGCAGCAGCAACAGAACCGTGGCTTCTGGCTGCGGACGCTGCACCAGTGGCACTGGATCAGCTCGGCGGTGTGCCTGATCGGCATGCTGCTGTTCGCGGTGACCGGTCTGACCCTCAACCATGCCGCGAAGATCGAAGCCAAGCCCCAGGTGCAGAACCAGCAGCTGGAACTGCCTGCCGAACTTCTCGGCCAGCTCGGCACGCGCGAAGACGGCAACGCACCGATCCCGCGCCCGGCCCGGCAATGGCTGGACACGCAGCTGGGCATCGCCATCGGTGGACGCCCGGCCGAGTGGTCGGCCGAAGAGATCTACCTGTCGCTGCCGCGCCCCGGCGGCGACGCCTGGCTGAGCATCGATCGCGAGACCGGCGCGGTGGAGTACGAATCGACCTCGCGCGGCGTGGTGTCCTACCTCAACGACCTGCACAAGGGCCGCAATGCCGGCCCGGCGTGGGGCTGGTTCCTGGACCTGTTCGCCGTGGCCTGCCTGGTGTTCTGCATCACCGGCCTGTTCCTGCTGCACCTGCATGCACGGCAGCGGCGCATGACCTGGCCGCTGGTCGGCCTCGGCCTGATGATTCCGCTGCTGATCGCCCTGCTGTTGATCCACTGACGTCCCCCCATGAATTCCATCCGTTTCCCCGGAGCCGCCCCATGCGCGTCACCCTGACCATCGCCCTCAGCGGCCTGCTGGCCACCTCGCCGGCCTATGCCACCACCCTCGACATCAACGTCGAAGTGCCCAAGCTCAACGTGGCCGAGTACCACCGCCCGTACGTGGCGGTGTGGCTGGAAGGCGCCGACCAGAAGGTCGCCGCCAACCTGTCGGTCTGGTATCAGCAGACCAGCAACAGCGAAGGCCATGGCACCAAGTGGCTGCCGGACCTGCGCCAGTGGTGGCGCAAGAGCGGCCGCACCCTGCAGGTGCCGGTGGACGGCGTGACCGGCCCGACCCGCCCGGCCGGCAAGCACGCACTGTCCTTCAACGACAAGCAGCCGGCACTGAAGCAGCTGGCCCCGGGCAACTACACCCTGGTGGTGGAAGCGGTGCGCGAAGTCGGCGGCCGCGAACTGCTGAAGATCCCCTTCACCTGGCCGGCCACCGCCGCACAGAACGGCAAGGCGCAGGGCGCCACCGAACTGGGCCAGGTCACCCTCGCCGTCAAACCCTGAAAAGGGGACGGAGGGGATTAAGTCGTAATCCCCTCGCCCTTGTCGCACCACCCCGCATCCACTGGAGTCTTCCGCATGAAGCGCACGCTCGTCCTCGCCGCCGCCCTGGCCGCTGCCCTTCCCTTCTCCGCCCTGGCCCACAAGGCCTGGCTGCTGCCCTCGCAGACCGTCATCGCCGGCAACGCGCCGTGGATCACCGTCGACGGTGCGGTCTCCAACGACCTGTTCTACTTCAACCACGTGCCGCTGCGTCTGGAATCGCTGGTGATCACCGCCCCGGATGGCAGCACCGTGCAGCCGCAGAACGCGTCCACCGGCAAGTACCGCAGCGTGTTCGACCTGGAACTGAAGCAGCCGGGCACCTACCGCATCGCCTCGGTCAATGACGGCCTGTTCGCCACCTACGAGCAGAACGGCGAGCGCAAGCGCTGGCGCGGCAGTGTCGCCACCTTCGGCGAACTGCCGAAGGACGCGAAGAATCTGGAAGTGAGCCAGTCGATCGGCCGCGTGGAGACCTTCGTCACCAACGGTGCGCCGAACGACACCGCGCTGAAGCCGACCAACCGTGGCATCGAGCTGGTCGCCGTCGGCCACCCGAATGACCTGTTCGCCGGCGAGGAAACCACCTTCCGCGTGCTGGTCGATGGCAAGCCGACCGCCGGCCTGGAGTTCGAGATCGTGCGTGGCGCCACCCGCTACCGCAACGCGCAGGACGAACTGAAGCTGACCAGCGACGCCAAGGGCGAGATCAAGGTGACCTGGCCGGAAGCCGGCATGTACTGGCTGGAGACCAGCACCGAGGACAACAAGACGTCGGTGAAGCAGGCCGCCAAGCGCCGCCTGAGCTACGTCGCCACGCTGGAAGTGCTGCCGCAGTAATGTGGACCGCGATGCCGGGCATTCCCCGGCATCGCCACCGCAACGCATCACCATGACCGATTCCCTGCTCGACATCGCCCGCCTCGGTGGCACCACCATGGGCACCACCTGGAGCGTGTCGCTGGTCGCGTCGCGCCAGCGCGACCTGCACCCGCTGCACGCCGGCATCCAGGCGCGGCTGGATGAGGTGGTCGCGCAGATGAGCACCTGGGAGCGCGGTTCGGATCTGAGCCGCTACAACCGCGCCGACGCCGGCCAGTGGTGCACGCTACCGGCCGAGACGCGCCAGGTGCTGGCCTGCGCACAGGCCATCGCCGCCGCGAGTGAGGGCGCCTTCGACCCCACCCTTGGCCCGTTGGTTGCACTGTGGGGTTTCGGTGCACACGCAGGCGATCGCCACCTGCCCGATGCCAACACCCTGCAGGCCACCCGCGACCGATGCGGTTGGCAGCGCCTGCAGTGGCAGGACGATGTGCTACTGCAGCCGGGCGGGCTGGAACTGGATCTCTCTGCGATCGCCAAGGGCTTCGGCGTCGATCACGTCGCCGCCTGGCTGCGCGCGCAAGGCATCGTTGCGGCGCTGATCGAAGTCGGCGGCGAGCTGGCCGGCTATGGCCGCAAGCCCGACGGCCAGCCATGGCGCGTGCTGGTGGAATCGGCGCCGGAAGAAGACGCGCACACCGAGACCCCGCCACGCGTACTCGCGCTGGACGGGCTTGCGGTGGCCACTTCGGGGGATCGCTGGCACCAGTACCAGGCCGATGGCCAAGCCTACAGCCACAGCCTCGACCCGCGTACCGGCATGCCGGTGCGCCAGGTTGCAGCGGCGGTGACCGTGGTCGCCGACGACGCGATGCATGCCGATGCCTGGGCCACCGCGCTGACCGTGCTCGGCCGCGAGCGCGGCATGGCACTGGCCGAACGCGAAGGGCTGGCCGCACGCTACCTGCAACGCGCAGCAGAAGGCCCGCGCGAATTCCTCAGCAGCGCCTTCCAGCGTCTGCTCGACGAGCAGGATGCATGAGCGCACGCCCGTCGCGCGCGTGGCTCGGCAACGCTGTGGTCCTGCTTCTGCTGGCGCTGGTCGGGTGGGCGCTGCTGCGCCTGCACCTGGGCGAAGCCTGGTGGCAAGGTGCGCCCCCGATACGGCAATCGCAGGCCGCGCTGATCGCCACGGCGCTGTACGCACTGGCCTGCACTGCGTTGTGGTGGCGTGGACGCCCGCGCGACGACGCCCCATCGGGCGATACCGCGCCGATCCTGCTGGTCTGGGCCAGCCAGACCGGTTTCGCCCGCGAACTGGCCGAACGCAGTGCCGAGGCCCTGCGTGGTGCCGGCGTGCCGGTGCGTGTGCGCGGCCTGCATGAGGTGGATGGCGCGTTGCTGGCCGACAGCCAGCGCGCGCTGTTCATTGCCAGCACCACCGGTGAGGGTGATCCGCCCGACCACGCCCTGCCGTTCCTGCGCGGGGTGATGGCCACGCCGCCCCCACTGCAGCATCTGCAGTACGGCGTGCTCGCGCTGGGCGACCGCAGCTATGGCCACTTCTGCGGATTCGGCCATCAGCTCGACCAATGGCTGCGCCAGCACGGCGCGCATCCGTTGTTCGATGCGATCGAAGTCGACAACGCCGATCCGGCGGCGTTGCGTCATTGGCAGCAGTTGCTGGGACAGCTCGGTGGTGGCGCCAGTGAACTACCCGACTGGAGTCCCGCCGAGTATCAGCCGTGGACGCTGCTGCAGCGCCAGCATCTGAACCCCGGCAGCCCTGGCGGCCCGGTGTACTGGTTGCGCCTGCAGCCACCCGTTGGTGTTGATGTGCAATGGCAGGCCGGCGACATCGCCGAGATTGGTCCGCAGCATGCATCGCACACCGTGCGTGCCTGGCTGGACGCACAACGCTTCGATGCGGACACCGTGCTGAATGACGGGCAGACGTTGCTGTCACGCGTCGCGCGCTCGCACCTGCCCTCATTGGTTCCCCCGGGTGATCTTCCAGCGCTGCTGGCGACCCTGCAACCGCTGCCGCATCGCGAGTACTCGATCGCCTCGGTGATGGCCGACGGCGCCGTGGAGCTGCTGCTGCGCCGCCAGCTGCGCGCCGATGGCACACCCGGCATCGGCAGCGGCTGGCTGTGCGACTACGCAGCCATCGGAGAAGCGGTGCAGCTGCGACTGCGCCGCAACGACAATTTCCACGGCGTGGCCGCCGACGTGCCGCTGCTGCTGATCGGCAATGGCACCGGCATCGCCGGCCTGCGCGCGCATCTGCACGAACGTATCCGCAGTGGCGCACGCCGGACGTGGCTGCTGTTCGGTGAGCGCACCGCCGCGTACGACTTCCACTTCGGTGAAGAACTGCAGGCAATGCTGGCCGACGGCGCGCTGGCGCGGCTGGATGCAGTGTTCAGCCGCGACGGCGGTACGCATCGCTATGTGCAGGACCGGCTGCTGGCCGAAGCGACAACGCTGCGGCAGTGGGTCGATGAAGGCGCGACGATCCTGGTCTGCGGCAGCCTGCAGGGCATGGCCCCGGCCGTGGATGCGGTGATCGAGCAGGTGCTGGGTACCGCAGGCAAGGAAGCGCTGCTGCTGGCCGGTCGTTACCGGCGCGATGTGTATTGAGGCCGCCGCATCCTGGTAGGTGCGAACCGCGTTCTGGTGGATGCGAACGGCTTTCTGGTGGGTGCGAACCCTGGTTCGCACCATGACGCGGTGTCGGTAGCCCCATCCACGCATGGCGTGGATGGTGCCCACCGGCGCCAACACATCATGCCCCCGCCGCGCTGACCCGTATCGCCAACAACTCGCCGCCACCGCTGAGCGCATGCCGTTGCCTCTCGCCCGCCGCCAACCACGCGGCGTCTCCCGCCTGCAGCGGCGGCAGGCCGCTGTCGGCGCCGAACTCCGCCTGTCCGGCCAGCAGATGCAGCGCCCACGCAACGCCCGGTTCGCAGAAGAAGAACATCGCGCCCACCAGTGGCCGGTGCAGCAGTTCGGCCTGCAGCAGGTCGCGCCTCCACATCAGGTTGAAGTCGTGGGTGGTGCCATCGACCAGTTCGCCGTGCAGCGCTTCCTCGCCAGCGAAGCGCACCCGTCCGTGCGGCGGCAGCACCTCGGCCACCCGGCCATCCTCGAAATGCAGGCGCACGCCATTGCCCTGCAACAGCACCAGTTCGCGTTCCACGCCGGGGAAGGCGGAAAACGCAGCGTCCTGCTCGATCTCGGCCACGGACAGGCGCAGCGCCCAGTCATCGCCTTGCGCGGGCAGGCGCAGGATCTCGCGGGTCCAGCCAAGTCCATTCCGCCAGCGTTCGCGGCGATAGTCCAGGTGGGAGATCACCTGGCTCGGAGTGTGCAGCAGGGAGTCGATGTTCATCGGCGCATTGCATCACGCCGCGCGCCGTCGTGCATCACCGCGTGGCGAGCGTGCCCTGGCCACCACACTCGCCACCCAGCAGCTGCGAGTGCTTCAGCCAGTCCTGATCGGGGTAGTAGGCAAACACCATCGTGCCACCGCGCAAGGCGTCGATCAGCGGCTTGGCCACCGACAGCCGCACCGCCGGGCAGCCCAGGCTGCGGCCGAGCCGCCCCTGCAGCTGTGCGGTGGCCGGGTTCACGTAGGGTGCGCCGTGGATGACGATCGCGCGTTCGCGCGCGCGGTCGTTGAAGCCCGGCTCCAGGCCGGCCAGGCGCAGCGAATATCCATTGCCGCCCATGTAGGTCTCCTGCGCAGTGAACGCGCCGAGACTGGACATGAAACTGCCATCGCGGTTGGAGAAGTGTTCGGTGCGGTTCTCGCCGCTGTTGCGGCCATGCGCCACCCATTCCTCGAACAGCAGGCGCTGGTGCGCCAGGTCGAACACCCACAGGCGCGGCTCGGTGGACGGCCGCGAATAGTCGATCACGCTGAGGCGATCACCGTTGATGCCCAGCTCCGGCCGCTGCAGCGCACAGCGCATGGCATGTGCCGCCAGCTGCAACACGTGGCGGTCGGCCTTGGGCGCACTGCGCGACAGCAAGGCAGCCAAATCATCGGCACTGGTGGCGAGGGCGGGCGTCTGTGCCAGCGCCGGGGCGCTGGCGGAGGTCGCCAGCAGGCCGAACGCGGCCAGCCGGCACAGGCGGGATGCAGTCATGGGCACAACGAGGGGACTCAGTTGCCCTTGAGGGTGGACCCTGGCGGCTCGGATTCCAAGACCGGCTGCATTCCGGATTCAGCCGGGCTTGGGCGGACCGCCGGCAGCGAGGTCACCAGCAGGGTCGTGCCCGGCACCAGCACCTGGTACAGCTGGCGGGCGAAATCGGCCGGCAGCGCCATCGGCAACGAGGGCGTGGCCAGCAGGTCCGGGGTGGCCTGGGCACGGTCCTGGCCCAGCAGCGGATAGGCCGTCCACTGGTGCAGGCGCTGGTTCACGTCCAGCGGGCTGGGCGTATCGCTGTAGCCCTGCCCCATCACGAACAACGTGGTGCCCTGGAAGGCCGGCAGGGCGTCGGCCTTCAGCGGCGACTCGCCGATCATCACGCCATCGCGCAGCACATACAGGCGCTGGTCATGCAGGCTGACCAGGATGCCGACCTGCCCGGCCGGGGCTGCGCTGTCGTCCCACCAGGCCTGCGCCGGCGCCCCGCCCTCGGTCTCCGGCAGGGCCTGGCCACGTGCGTTGACCGGTGCCAGCACCGACGGATAGGCCAGGGTCATCGGCGAACTCTTGGCGTCGGCGACGACCACGGTATCGCCGCGCTGCGTTTCGCTGAACAGCTTCTGCGCGAACGCCTGCGGCAGGCGCACGCAGCCGTGCGAGGCCGGGTGTCCGGGCAGGCTGCCGCCATGCAGGGCGATGCCGTCCCAGGTCAGCCGCTGCATGTAGGGCATCGGCGCGCTGTTGTAGAGGTTGGACTTGTGGTCCTTGTCCTTCTGCAGGATGGTGAACACACCGGTCGGCGTCTCGTGCCCGGCCTTGCCCGAGCTGATCGTGGTCAGGCCGATGGCAATGCCGTTGCGGTAGACGTAGGCGCGCTGCTCATCGAGGCTGACCACCAGCACGATCGGTCCGGTCGGCGAGATTTCCGGATGCCACAGGTACTCGCCCGGCTTCAGGTCGGTCGGCCCGCGTACCTCGGCGGTGCTGGCAGCAGTGGCCGTTGGCTTGGCAGCCGCAGCCGGTGCAGCGGCGTGGGCCAGCAGCGGCAGGGCCAGCGGCAGGGCCAGCGCCAGGGCGAGCATCAGGGTCGTGGGGCGGTGCGGAAGCATCCAGCGGTGTCCTTTCCATGCGGAGCGGCCACCGTACACCATCGGCCCGTGGTGACCGCGGCAAAACCAGGCGCCGGAAATGAAACTGCCCGGCGACACAGCCATGTGTCGTACCGGGCAATCGTTACGTCCTTGTCGGCCTGCTGCCGCCCCCTCGCATCCTGCGCTGTGGGGGTAGCGTTGCATCCTGCACGCGGCCGCGTCTGTCCTGTTTGTATCTCAGCCCCTTCCACAGGTCTGTGATGCCACCATCCTGGTGATTGGTGCCGCGTCCTGCGGCGGTCGGTGGTCACGGCCTTCCTGTCCGTGTCCGGTGAACCAGCCTCCTGCCGGTTCCGACGATTCCTGCTGTCAGCGCCTGGGTACGGTCCGCACCGGTACCGATCCGGGTACCGGATCCGCCGGCAACAACCTGTTGCCTACGGTGATCCGCTGTCGATTCCGTTCGACGATCGCTTTCCCTATCCCCCTCACCTGCGTCAGGTCCTCGACGCGATGAAACGGGCCGTGTCTGCGCCGGTGCTCGACGATCGCCTCGGCCTTGGCGGCTCCGACCATCGTCAATCCCTGCTGCAGCGCCTGGGCATCGGCGCGGTTGATGTCGATCGGTTCGGCGGCATGCGCCCCAGCGATCCCCACTACCAGCACCAGTGCCCTCAACACGACAAACCAAGGCACGACGTGTATCTCCCTGTGATTCTAGCCGTCCCGACCGGCAATCCCGTCGGTAGGAACAGTGTCCGTCACCACATGTGCACAGCCTATCGGTTTCCCGGATTTCCGTAAGCCAGCCAAATACCCGACGTGATGTAGGAAAAACCCTACCCTCAGCACAGGCGTAGAATGCGCGGATCAGCCCATGCAACCGGAGTTTCAGATGGACAGCGCCAAGCTCGGCCAATTCGTCAATGACAAGTGGGACAGCGAAATCGTCCCGCAGTTGGTCGACTACATCCGCATTCCCAACAAGTCGCCGATGTTCGACGCCAATTGGGTGCAGAACGGCTACATGGAACAGGCGGTCACCCTGATGGAGAACTGGGCCAAGGCCCAGCAGCTGCCCGGCCTGAAGGTTGAAGTGGTGCGCCTGGAAGGCCGTACCCCGCTGATCTTCCTGGAAATTCCGGCCACCGGCGCCGAAACCGGCGACGACACCATCCTGCTCTACGGCCACCTCGACAAGCAGCCGGAAATGACCGGCTGGGACGACGACCTCGGCCCGTGGACCCCGGTCCTGCGCGGCGACAAGCTGTATGGCCGCGGCGGTGCGGACGACGGCTACGCCATCTTCGGCTCGCTGGCCGCGGTGCTGGCGCTGCAGGCCCAGGGCCTGCCGCACGCCCGCTGCGTGGTGCTGATCGAAGCCTGTGAAGAGTCCGGCAGCTATGACCTGCCGGCCTACGTCGACCACCTGGCCGACCGCATCGGCAAGCCGTCGCTGGTGGTCTGCCTGGACTCGGGCTGCGCCAACTACGACCAGCTGTGGTGCACCACCTCGCTGCGCGGCCTGACCGGCGGCAACTTCACCGTGAAGGTGCTCAACGAAGGCGTGCACTCCGGTGATGCCTCCGGCGTGGTTCCGTCCAGCTTCCGCCTGCTGCGCCAGCTGCTGTCGCGCATCGAGGACCAGGACACCGGCCGCATCCTGATCGACGGCATGAACGTGGAGATCCCGGCCGAGCGCCAGGCGCAGGCCAAGCGTGCCGCCGAAGTGGTCGATACCGAGATCTTCGAGAAGTTCCCGATGGTCGACGGCCTGCGTCCGATGAACGAAGACCTGACCGAGCTGGTGCTCAACCGCACCTGGCGCCCGGCGCTGTCGGTCACCGGCGTGGGTGGCATGCCGGCGCTGGAATCGGCCGGCAACGTGCTGCGCCCGCAGACCTCGGTGAAGCTGTCGCTGCGCCTGCCGCCGACCGCCGATGGCAAGACCTGTGGCGAGCTGCTGAAGGAAGCGCTGCTGCGCGATCCGCCGAACGGCGCCCACGTCACCCTGGACCTGGAAAAGGCCTCCACCGGCTGGAATGCCCCGGCCATGGCGCCGTGGCTGACCCAGGCCATCGACGATGCCAGCCAGGCCTTCTTCGGCAAGCCGGCGATGTACATGGGCGAAGGTGGCTCGATCCCGTTCATGGGCATGCTGGGTGAGAAGTTCCCGGGTGCGCAGTTCATGATCACCGGCGTGCTCGGCCCGCACTCCAATGCGCATGGCCCGAACGAGTTCCTGCACATCCCGATGGGCAAGAAGGTCACCGCCTGCGTGTCCAAGGTAATCAGCGAGCACTACGCCGCCAGCCTGCGCGGCGAGACCAGCGGTTCGCCGGTGGCTGCCGACAGCGGCACCCGCCACGGCGACCACGGCTGCTGCTGATCCGGCACCCGTGACGGACGCAGCCTGGCCTTGCTAGGCTGCGTCCACACTCAAGCGGAATCCGCGCGCATGAATGGTCTGTTCGGCAGCAGCAGCTGGCTGTACATCCTGCTGGTTGGCTTCTTCGTCGGCCTGCTTGGGCGTTTCTTCATGCCCGGCAACAACCGCATGGGCTGCCTGCTGACCATCGTGCTGGGCATTCTCGGTGCCCTGCTGGCCGGCTGGTTCGGCCAGTACATGGGCTGGTACGCCCCTGGCGAACCGGCCGGTTTCCTCGGTGCGGTGGTAGGCGCGGTGGCCGTTCTTGCCGTCCTGCGCCTGTTCAGCGGCCGCCGCTGACGCCGCTCCCCCTTCCCTTCCTGTTGCCGACGTTGGCGCGCCCGGCGCGCCCGGATATGCCTGCATGACCGAACCCGCCTCTGATCCCCAGCGCAGCGCGCAGCGCCTGCAGTGGGCCCGTACCCAGCTCGACGATGCCGACGCGGTGGTCGAACGCGCCTCGGTCGATGCCGGCATGCGCAGCTATTGGCGTACCACCAGCACGCGTGGCAGCCACATCGTGATGGACGCTCCGCCGGGACTGGAAGATCCGCGGCCGTGGCTGCGCATGCGCGGCCTGCTGCACGACCACGGTCTGCGCGTGCCCACGCTGCTCGCCCAGGACCTGGAGGCCGGCTTCCTGCTGCTGGAAGATCTCGGCGGCCCGACCCTGGCGAAGATCCTCGACGAGCGCAACGCCGATGAATGGTTCGGTCGCTCGATCGAACAACTGCTGCGCCTGCAGGCTATCCCGGTGCCGGCCGACTTCGGCCAGTTCGGCGAAGCGCTGCTGCAGCGTGATGCCGGCCTGTTCGACGAATGGTTCCTGCAGCGCCACCTGAACCTGGAGCTGGACTGTGGCGAGATTGAAGGCCTGCAGCTGGTGCACCGCCGGCTGATGGACAACGCGCTGGGCCAGGCCCAGCTGATGACCCACCGCGACTACATGCCGCGCAACCTGATGCCGGTCGACGACGGCCCCGCCGTGCTGGACTTCCAGGACCTGGTGCGTGGCCCGATCGCCTACGACGCGGTGAGCCTGTTCAAGGACGCCTTCCTGAGCTGGCCGCAGCAGCGCGTGGACGAGTGGCTGGCGCAGTACCACGAGCGCGCACGCAGCGCCGGCCTGCCGGTGCCCGACCGCGCCACCTTCCTCCGCGATGCCGACTGGATGGGCATCCAGCGCCACGTGAAGATCCTCGGCCTGTTCTGCCGCCTGCGCTACCGCGACAACAAAGGCCACTACCTGGACGACGCACCGCGCTTCATCACCTACCTGGATGAGGTGCTGCCGCGCTACCGCGAACTGGCGCCGTTGCAGCAGCTGCTGGACGACCGCATCAAGCCGGCGCTGGCCGAACTGTCCGCACCGATGCGCGTGGCCCGATGAAGGCGCTGGTCTTTGCCGCTGGCCTCGGCGAGCGCATGCGCCCGCTGACCCTGCACACGCCCAAGCCACTGCTGGAAGTGGCCGGCAAGCCACTGATCGTCTGGCACCTGGAACGCCTCGCGGCGCTCGGCGTGCGCGAGGTGGTCGTCAACACCGCGTGGCTGGCCGAACAGTTTCCGGCGACGCTGGGCGACGGCAGCCAATGGGGCCTGCATCTGCATTTCCTGTACGAAGGGCAGACCCCGCTGGAAACCGGCGGTGGCATCCTCAACGCACTGCCGGTGCTGGGCGACGCCCCGTTCCTGGTGGTGAACGGCGATATCTGGACCGATTTCGATTTCGCCTCGCTGCCGCGCGAGCCGCAGGGCCAGGCACACCTGGTGCTGGTCGACAATCCCGCGCAGCACCCTGACGGTGACTACCGCCTGGATGCACAGGGCCTGCTGCACCACGACCGCACGGGGCCGTGCCTGACCTACGCGGGCATCGGCGTGTACCGTCCTTCGATCGTGGCCGATTGGCGCACGGTGATCGGTGATGCGCCAGGCAGCGAGCGGCTGCCGCCGAAGTTCTCGGTGGTGCCGCTGCAGAAGCACTTCATGGCGCAGGGGTTGATGACGGGGCAGCACCATCGCGGGCGCTGGACTGACGTCGGGACGGTGGATCGCCTGCGCGCGCTGGATGCGGAGTTGGCAGCGAACGGCTGAGCCCCTCGTGGCTGGTCGCGTAGAGTGGATCGCGTGCTTGGCCGGACGGGTGGGCCATGCAGGGGACGCTGCAAGTACGTCCCTGTAAGCTCGATGGCGCCATCCATGGCGCCAACGCCCCTGCATGGCCCACCCGCCCGGCCTCTGACAGTTTCCGTGGGTGTCCAGCCACGGAAGAAAGAAAGAAAAGCAAAAGCGGGTCGCTTCGCTGCGCTTGCTCTGGTGACGACCAACGGTCGTCACCTACCACAAGCAAGACACATGTCGACCAGGGTCGACACCCACCAACAGCCACGGGAACCTGTCGAAGGCGGGGTGGCTCAGGTTGCGGGGGCGTGAGCGCCATGGATGGCGCGACCGAGGCTACATGGACGTACTTGCGCCGTCCCCCGCAACCTGAGCCACCCCGCCATCCCACGGATAGCCCGCTTTTGACGTTGACGTTGACGTTGCCCTGGCTTCGGCGGGTGCAGGGCGCAGCCCTGCAAACAAACCCCACCCTCAGTAGCGGGGCCGGCCTTCTTCCAGCACCTGGCGCAGGAACGGCACGGTGATCCGCCGCTTCGCCGCCAGCGATTCGCGGTCCAGCCAGTCCAGCAGGGTGATCAATCCACCCAGTTCGCGACCGGTGTGCGACAGCAGCCACTCGATGGCCGCCTCGTCGATGGCGAGGCCGCGTCGCAGTGCACGCTCACGCAGCACCGCGGCCCGCCCTTCCTCATCCAGCGGCTGCAGCAGCACGCGCACGCACTGGCCCAGCCGCGAGCGCAGGTCTGGCAGCACCAGTCCCAGTTCGCCCGGCGCCTTCTGTGCGGTGTACAGCACGGTCACGCCCGCAGCGCGCGCACGGTTGTGGAAATCGAACAGCGCGATCTCGTCCTCGCGGTTGCCGGCAACCTCGTCCAGGCCGTCCAGCGCCACCAGTTCGCGCGCTTCCAGCCCATCGAGCGCTGCACGTACACGGCCGGCGGCGCTGGCCAGCGGCACGTAGGTCGGCAGCCGCCCGGCCTGCTCGGCGCTGGAGCACATCGCCAGCGCCTGATGGGTCTTGCCCGTGCCCGCCGCACCTTCCAGGTAGACCCAATCATGGCTGGCGCCGACCGCGATCGCGCGCAGCTGCGCCAGCGCGCCATCCGGCGCGCCGATGAAGGTCTCCAGGCGCTGGTCCCGCGGGTAATGCAGGGCCAGCGGCAGTTGCGGCACACCCATCACTTCAGGTCGGGGCCCTTGTCGTCCGGAACGATGATATGGGGGGCGTCGACCACGCCATCAAGCACGATCGCCGGCTTCTCGCCCACGTACAGCTCGCTCTGGCGATAACGCTGGTGGGCATAGCGCAGCAGCACGTTGGTCACCGCCGCCACCGGAAGCGCCAGCAGCATGCCGAGGAAGCCGAACAGCTGGCCGCCGGCCATCACCGCGAAGATCACCGCCACCGGGTGCAGGCCGATCTTGTCGCCGACGATGCGCGGGGTCAGCACGTAGCTTTCCAGCAGCTGGCCCACGGTGAACACCACGCCGACCAGGATCAGCAGCTTCAGGTCGAAGCCCTGTGCCTGCACCAGCGCGGCCACGATGGCCATCAGGATGCCGGTGGTCGCCCCCAGGTACGGGATGAAGCTGATCAGGCCGGCAATCAGGCCGATCAGCAGGCCCAGCTTGAGGCCGACCAGCGACAGGCCGCCGGCATAGATCACGCCCAGCGCCAGCATCACCAGGAACTGGCCGCGGATGAACGCCCCCAGCACTTCGTTGGACTCGCGTGCCAGCGCACTGATGGTGCCGATCTGGTTGCGCGGGATCACCGAAGCCACCCGCTCGACCAGCTTGTCCCAGTCGCGCAGGAAGTAGAACGCCAGGATCGGCAGCAGCAGGATGTTGACCACCCAGGTCACCATCGCAAAGCCCGAGCGCGAGACGTAGCCCATGAACGTGGTGGCGAAGCCGCCGGCCTGCTGCCAATGGCTGCGCACCCATTCGATCAGGCGGTCCGGATCCATCCACTGCATCACTTCCAGGCCGGTCTTCTGCTCGAACCAGGGAATGCCCTTTTCCATCAGCCACGCCTGCGCCTGCGGCGCGACCGCGATCAGCGTGGTGATCTGGCGCTCGATCATCGGCACCAGCACCAGCAGCAATGCCACGAGCACCAGCACCATCGCTGCGAACACCAGCACCACGCCGGTCATCCGCGAACGGCCGGTGGCCTCGATGCGGTCCACCAGCGGGTCACCCAGCCAGGCCAGCGCCAGTGCCAGCACGAACGGGGTCAGGATCGGCGCCAGCAGCCACACCACCCAGCCGATCAGGCCGGCGAACAGGATGTACTTCAGCCGGCGCAGGAACTGCGCGATTTCAGCTTCCGGGGTCAGGGTCATCGCAGGCGGTACTCGTTGCTGACCGGGGCGGCCACCGGGGTACCGGTGGTGTCGTCGATGGGCGTGGGCAGGGCCGGCAGCGGCGCGCTTGGCACCAGCACGCCGTTGTCGCCGAGCATGCGGTTGAAGCCGGCCAGGCCGGTGGTCATCTCCACGCTCAGCTCCAGCTGGCCGGCCGAGGCGTGCAGCGGGGTGACATTGCGCACCACCGGCACCTCGCGCAGGCCAGCGGCCAGGCGCAGGTAGTCATCGGCGCTGTTGATGCCGGTCACCACCAGGCGGTAGGTGCCGGCCTGGCCGACGGCCACGCCGGCCTTGGCGTAGCGCTTGACCAGCGCATCGGCGGCGCCGTCGGCACCGGCGGCCATCGCGCGCATGGCGTTGGCGTCCTTGCTGGTCCACTTGTTCAGTTCGCGGCCGTTGTCGACGAACACCCAGTCCGCCTGCCAGCCACCATTGGCGCGGTACAGCTTGCCGATCAGCTGCATCGGCGGCGAGTAGCGCGAGGAAGCACGGGCCACGGCGGCACTGTCCTGGCGCCAGATGGCACCGGCCAGGGCCTGTTCTGCAGCACCGCCGCTGGGCAGGCCCAGCTTGTAACCCCGCTCGATGGCGCGGTTCAGCAGCGGGCGGGCGGCATTGGCCTGCTGGACGCTGACCAGGCGCGGACCACTGCCGTCGTCGACGGCCAGCCACAGCACCGGCTTCGGTCGCGGCTGCGGCCACAGCGGCAGGCCCAGCGCCGAGACCAGCGAATCGACGTCATCCTCGCGGAAGCGGGCCACCAGCAGGGTCCGGAAGCTCGGTGCGCCACTGGCGCCCACGCTCTGGTCCTGCTTGTAGTCGTAGCTGGCCACGTAGTCCTTGGCATTGCGCAGCGCCTGCACCACGCCGGGGCGTGACATCACGTTGCGGTCGCCGGACAGCTTGCCCAGCACCACGCTCAGGGCACGGGCCAGGGCACCGTTGCGATCGGCTTCGGCCTGGCTGTTGACGGGCACTTCGGCCTCGTAGGCACCGGAGGCGGTGGCGACATCTCCCTCGGTGCGCAGGCCGCTCTGGGCCATCGTGGCCACCGGCAGGCTCAGTGCAAGGAGCAGGGTCAGAATCAGGCTGCGGCGCATCAGGACATCCATTGGCTCGACGAATCCGGGGGAATTGTTGCCCGAATACGGCCTTTGCGCCAATGCGGCCTGTTAAAATCGCTCGTTCAACCCCTGCCAGCGCCGACGCCCGTGACCAACACCCCGTCTTCCGCCCCCTCCCCCCTCACCTACCGTGACGCGGGTGTCGACATCGACGCCGGCAACGAGTTGGTCGAGCGGATCAAGCCCCTGGTCAAGCGCAGCTTCCGCCCGGAAGTGATGGGCGGCCTGGGCGGCTTCGGCGCCCTGTTCGACCTGTCCAACAAGTACCGCGAGCCGGTGCTGGTGTCGGGCACCGACGGCGTGGGCACCAAGCTGAAGCTGGCCCACCAGCTGAACCGCCACGATACGATCGGCATCGACCTGGTCGCGATGTGCGTGAACGACGTGCTGGTGCAGGGTGCCGAGCCGCTGTTCTTCCTGGACTATTTCGCCACCGGCAAGCTGGACATCGACACCGCCGCAGCGGTCGTGGGCGGCATCGCCAACGGCTGCACCGAGGCCGGCTGCGCGCTGATCGGCGGCGAAACCGCTGAAATGCCCGACATGTATGCCCCGGGCGAGTACGACCTGGCCGGCTTCACGGTCGCTGCGGTCGAGAAGAGCGAGCTGAAGGACGGCGCCAGCGTGGCCGCCGGCGACGTGCTGATCGGCATCGCCTCGTCCGGCCCGCATTCCAATGGCTACTCGCTGGTGCGCCGCATCTACGACCGTGCCGGCCGACCGGCCGACCTGGAGCTGGAAGGCGGCGTGAAGCTGGTCGACGCGCTGATGGCGCCGACCCGCCTGTACGTGAAGCCGATCCTGTCGCTGCTGAAGTCGCACGGCGAAGCCATCCACGGCATGGCCCACATCACCGGTGGCGGCCTGACCGAGAACATCATCCGCGTGGTGCCCGACGGCCTCGGCCTGGACATCCAGGCCTCGTCCTGGACCCTGCCGCCGGTGTTCCAGTGGCTGCAGAAGGAAGGCGCCGTGGCCGACAGCGAGATGTGGCGCACCTTCAACTGCGGCATCGGCTTCGTGCTGATCGTGGCAGCCGACCAGGTCGCCGCCGTGTCCGAGGCGGTCAAGGCACAGGGCCTGGAACACTGGACCATCGGCCAGGTGGTCACTGCTGAAGGCGCCGAACGCGTCCACATCGGCTGAACCCGGCCCCGAGGAGCCCGCATGGACGCAACGCCCCCCCTGCCCCCCGCCCCCGTGCCGCCGCCAACTGCGGCGGTACCGGCGTTCAGCAGCCAGGATGCTGACCATCTGCGCATGCTGTCGATTGCGCACTACGTGGTCGGTGGCCTGATCGCGCTGTTCTCGCTGATCTTCACCGTCCACATCGTGCTGGGCATCACCGCCCTCACCGGCAATCTGCCGATGAATTCCGGCGGCCAGCCCTCGTCGCCGGCCGAACAGCGCCTGTTCGGCTGGGTGTTCACCCTCATCGGCTGCGTCATCGTGTTCGGTGGCGTGACCCTCGGCGCGTTCGTCGCCTATGCCGGCCGTTGCCTGGCCCGCCGCCGCCGTTACCTGCTGTGCCTGATCATGGCCGGCCTGGCCTGCCTGTTCACGCCGATCGGTACCGTGCTGGGCGTGTTCAGCCTGATCACGCTGCTGCGCCCGCAGGTCAAGGCCGCGTTCGACACCGCTGGCACCGGGGCATGACGAGCCCGGGCGCGCCTCCGCCACTGCCGCAGCAGACCCTGGCGCACCTGCAGCTGGCCAGCCACCTGCAGACGCTGAAGGTGCTGTTCTACGCGCTGGCGGGTTTCCACTGGGTGGCCGCGCTGGCCTTCCTCGGCTTCATCGGCCTGGTTGCCAGCTCGCGCGGGCTGGACGATGGCGCGGTACTTGCCACCGTGTACGGCGCCGTTTCACTGCTGGCTGCCGTGCTGGGCTTCGCGCAGCTGCACACCGCGCGCCTGCTGTCGCGTCGCACCGGGCTGGCCTGGTGCCGGCGCGCGGCCTGGCTGGCGGTGCTGGCCGGCCCGCTGGGCATGGCCCTGACCGCCTACGCCTGGGTGTTCCTGTCCAAGCCTGACATGGCCGCACTGTTCGACCGCGGCGACCATCTCAGCGTCTGAGCTTGCCGGCAGACGCCCCGTCCTTTCCTGATCGACTCCCCATGTCCGCGCCTGCCCTCCCCACGACCGCTTCGCCCACCGCCTTCCGTTTCTCGGGCCCCAAGAAGCTGGCCTTCGCTGCCGTGCTGGCGGTATTCGCAATCAGCTGGATACACCCGCTGTGGCCCACCGAGCAGGCGCTGCACAGCACCCTGACCGTGATCGGCCTGGCTGCCCTGCTGTGGGTCGACCGCCGGGGCGGCTGGCTGGGCAACGGCGCCTTCATCGCGATCTGCGGCTTCATCGCGCTGCACTGCGTGGCCGCCCGCTGGCTGTACTCCAACGTGCCCTACGACGCATGGGCGCAGGCGCTGACCGGCTGGTCGCCGAATGCGGCGTTCGGCTGGCAGCGCAATCATTTCGACCGCCTCATCCACTTCCTGTTCGGCGTCTGTTTCACGCCGGCACTGCTGCAGCTGGCGCGCCATGCGTGGCCGGCGCTGCGCCGCGGCCAGGCCTTCAGCCTGGCGGTGATGACGGTGATGTGCGCCAGCCTGGTGTACGAGTGGTTCGAATGGGCCATCGCGCTCGCCCTGTCGCCGGATGCCGCCGAGGCCTACAACGGGCAGCAGGGCGACATGTGGGACGCGCACGCCGATATGCTGATGGCCACCGTGGGCAGCCTGCTGACCTGGCCGCTGATCCGCCGGAGTACCCAGCAATGACCGCGCCCACCCGCATTGCCGTGCTTGCCTCCGGCCGCGGCAGCAACCTGCAGGCCATCCTCGACGCCATCGCCGCGGGCCGCCTGCCCGCCGAGGTCGCCGGCGTGTTTTCCGACCGCCCGGCCGCCGCCGCGCTGCAACGGGTCGGCGCCAACCTGCGTTGGGCGCATGCACCGAAGGAATTCGACGACCGCGCGGCCTACGAGCAGGCGCTGGGTGACGCACTGGCCGCGGTCGCACCGGACTGGATCATCTGCGCCGGTTACATGCGCATCCTCGGCGCCGCCTTCGTGCAGCGCTTCGATGGCCGCCTGGTCAACATCCACCCGTCGCTGCTGCCATTGCACAAGGGGCTGGACACGCATGCGCGGGCACTGGACGCCGGCGATGCCGAGCACGGTGCCAGCGTGCACCTGGTCGTGCCCGAGCTGGACGCCGGCGCCGTGCTGGCGCAGGTGCGGGTGCCGGTGCTGCCGGGTGATGACGCCGACAGCCTGGCTGCACGCGTGCTGGCGGTGGAGCATCCCCTGCTGATCGCCACCCTGCAGCTGTTGTGCACGGGCCGCCTGGCTGAACGGGAGGGCCAGCCGCAACTGGACGGTCACCCCCTGTTTAGCCCGCTGGCCCTAGATTCCGCCGGGAACCTGAACCGGTAATACCCATGCACACGCCCCGCTGACTGCGGGGCTGGCATCCTGCCCCCTCCTGCGGTCCCTGTCCTCCATGAAGACCACGACCCTGCTGTCCACTTCCCTGCTGCTGTCGCTGGCCGTGCTCCCCGGCGTGGGCTGGGGCCAGGCGCAAGCGCCTGCGGCCCCTGCGCAGCCGGCACCCGTTGTACAGCCGCCGGCGGAACCGGCCGTGCCGATGCCTCCGGCGCTGGCCTGGGAGCCGCCGCCGCTGCAGCCGTTCACCGCCACCTACCAGGCCTTCTACAAAAGCAAGGAGGCCGGCGATGCCAGCATGCAGGTCACCCACACCGGCGGCAGCCAGTGGCGGGTGGATATGCAGGTGGTCGGCCGCCGCGGCTTTGCCAGCGTGCTGGGCCTGAACATCGAACAGAGCACCGTGTTCGAAGAGCGCAACGGCGTCTATGCACCGCTGAGCCAGAGCACGGTGCGCAAGGGCCTGTTCCTCGGCAAGAAGGCGGTCGGCACCTACAACTGGCAGGCCGGCACCGCGCAGTGGACCGGCGACGTCAAGAAGGACCGTGCACAGCCGATTCCGCTGCAGCCGGGCGACCAGAGCGCCCTGCTGATCAACCTGGCGATCATGCGGGATGCCCGTCCGGGTGCCACCATGCACTACCGCTACGTGGACATGGGCAAGGTCCGCCAGCATGACTACCAGGCCGCGCCGCAGACCGAGAACGTCGAGGTCGGCGACCTGTCCTACAACGCGCTGCGGGTCTACCGGACCAACGGCGGCAACAACGAAACCATCCTCTGGATCGCCAACGGTGTCCCCACCCCGGTGCGCATCCTGCAACGCGAAGACGGCGAAGACCGCGTCGATCTGCGCCTGATCGAATACCAAGGAGTCTGAGCATGAGCACCCTGACCCGCCCCCTCACCTGGATCGCTGCAGCCGCGCTGTCGGTGGCCAGCCTGCCGGCCATGGCCCTGCAGCCGTTCAAGGCCGATTACCTGGCCAGCTACATGGGCATGCAGGCCAATGGCAGCATGACGCTGAGCAGCGAGGGAGCCAACAAGTGGCGCTACACGCTGCAGGTGAAGAACCAGCTGGCCGACCTGAGCCAGAGCACCGTGTTCGAAGAGGTGCGCGGCCAGCTGCGCCCGCTCAGCAGCCAGGACCGTTCGGCGCTGCTGGTGAAGAAGCGCAACGTGCAGGCCAACTACAACTGGACCAGCAACCAGGCCACCTGGACCGGCGACATCAAGCCGGACCGCGCCGGCCCGATCGCACTGAAGTCCGGCGACATGGATGCACTGCTGATCAACCTGGCGATCGCCCGCGACCTGGCCGCCGGCAAGCCGCTGACCTATCGCATGGTCGACGAAGGCCGCATCAAGAACATGACCTACCGCGTGATCGGCAAGGAATCGATCACCGTGGGCGGCAAGAGCTACGAAGCCACCAAGGTCTCGCGTGCCGACGGCAACAAGGAGCTGATCGCCTGGATCGTGCCGGAATTCCCGGTGCCGGCGCGCATGCTGCAGCGGGAGAACGACCGCGATGCACTGGACCTGACCATCAAGGCGATGAACTGACGCGCGAACCGGTAGTGCCGGCCGCTGGCCGGCATTCTCGCGATGCTCCACGAGGTTCATGGGGTTGCCGGCCAGCGGCCGGCACTACCGAAAAGAAAACGCCCGCTTCCGCGGGCGTTTTCTTATTTCTTCGCTTCGACCGGCTTCTGTTCCTCGGCCGCCTTGAACTCGGTGCGGCAGTCCACGCGGATCTGCTCGCCGGTGCTGCGCCAGACGAAGGTGCGGCAATGGCGGTTGCCATCCTGGCTGTCATTCACTGCAACCGCATAGAACGACTCGATGATCTCGTCACGCGAGACCGTGCCATCGCCGTTCCAGTCCATGTCCTTCTGCTCGATGCCCTGGGTGATGGCGATGTTGGCGTACCAGGCATAGCCCAGCCACGCCAGCACGATCAGCACCAGCGCCAGCAGCGCCTTGCGACGCGGGCTGAACTTGCCGCGCAGGATCATGGCACGCGCCGGATGGTGGCGCCGAGCGAAGACAGCTTCTCTTCGATGTTCTCGTAGCCACGATCAAGGTGGTAGATGCGGTCGATGGTGGTCTCGCCGCTGGCCATCAGGCCGGCCAGGATCAGCGAGGCCGAGGCACGCAGGTCGGTGGCCATTACCGGCGCACCGCTCAGGTGTTCGCTGCCACGCACGATGGCGGTGTGGCCTTCGACCTGGATGTCCGCGCCCAGGCGCAGCAGTTCGTTGACGTGCATGAAACGGTTCTCGAAGATCGTTTCGTTGATCACGCCCACACCGTCGGCCACGCAGTTGAGCGCCATGAACTGCGCCTGCATGTCGGTCGGGAACGCCGGGTACGGCGCGGTGGTCAGGTTGACCGCCTTCGGCCGCTTGCCCTGCATGTCCAGGGTGATGGTGTCGTCGGTGGTCTCGATCTTCGCACCGGCTTCGACCAGCTTGGACAGCACCGCGTCCATGGTGTTCGGCCGCGCACGGTTGACCGTGACCTTGCCGCCGGTCATCGCCGCGGCCACCAGGAAGGTACCGGTCTCGATGCGGTCGGGCAGCACTTCATGGCGGCCGCCGGACAGGCGCTCGACGCCTTCGATGACCAGGCGGGCAGTGCCCAGGCCTTCGATCTTCGCGCCCAGCGCGATCAGGCAATGCGCCAGATCGGTCACTTCCGGTTCCATCGCACAGTTGTCGAGGATGGTGGTGCCTTCAGCCAGCACCGCGCCCATCAGCACGTTCTCGGTGCCGGTGACGCTGACCATGTCGAAGGTGAAATGGCCGCCCTTCAGGCGCTTGGCGCTGGCCTTGATGAAGCCGTTCTCGACCACGATCTCGGCACCCAGCGCCTGCAGGCCCTTGATGTGCTGGTCGACCGGACGCGAACCGATCGCGCAGCCGCCGGGCAGCGACACTTCCGCCGCGCCGAAGCGGGCCAGCAGCGGGCCCAGCACCAGGATCGAGGCGCGCATGGTCTTGACCAGCTCGTACGGCGCCACGTGCTGGTTGACCGAACGCGGGTCGACCACGATCGCGCTGCCGCGCGACAGCGTGCCCTGGTCGATGGTGACCTTGGCGCCCAGCTCGCCCAGCAGCTTCACCGTGGTGACCACGTCGTGCAGGTGCGGCACGTTGGTGATCTCCACCGGCGCATCGGCCAGCAGGGTCGCGCAGAGAATGGGGAGGACGGCGTTCTTGGCGCCGGAGATGCTCACTTCACCGTGCAGCGCAGCGCCGCCGGTCACAACGATCTTGGCCATGTATTCGGGATCTTCTGCGGTTCAGCCGGCTTCGGCCGGGGTCACGGTTTTCAGCGCCAGCGCGTGGATCGCGCCGCCCATCAGGTCGCCCAGGGTGGCATAGACCATCCGGTGGCGGGCCAGCGGCATCTTGCCGGCAAAGGCCTCGCAGACCACGGTCGCTTCGAAATGCACGCCATCGTCGCCCTGCACGTCGGCGCGGGCGCCGGGCAGGCCGGTTTCGATCAGGTTGCGGATGGTGTCGGCGTCCAACGGGCTTTCCTAATAAAATGTGCCTCCATTCTACTTCCGCTGCGTGGCGTCCGCATGGCCGAATCCCTGTTGCCCCCCCGTTCCGTCGACCCTGCCAGCTTGGTCGCCAGTGGCCGCCGCGTCTTCGAGATCGAGCAGCAGGCCCTGGATGCCGTGGCCGACCGCCTTGGCGAGGCCTTCCAGCAGGCCTGCCAGGCGATCCTGGCCAGCCGCGGCCGGGTGGTCGCCACCGGCATGGGCAAGTCCGGGCATATCGCCCGCAAGATCGCCGCTACGCTGGCCTCGACCGGCACTCCGGCGTTCTACGTGCATCCGGGCGAAGCCGGCCATGGTGACCTGGGCATGATCACCGAGGACGACGTGGTGCTGGCCCTGTCCTATTCGGGCGAGTCGGACGAAGTACTGATGCTGCTGCCGGTGCTCAAGCGCCAGGGCAACGTGCTGATTTCCATGACCGGCCGCCCGCAGTCCAGCCTGGCCACCGCCGCCGACATCCACCTGGACGTCAGCGTTCCGGCCGAGGCCTGCCCGCTGGCGCTGGCGCCGACCTCCAGCACCACCGCCTCGCTGGCGATGGGTGATGCGCTGGCCGTGGCCCTGCTCGACGCACGCGGCTTCACCGCCGACGACTTCGCCCGTTCACACCCGGCCGGCAGCCTCGGCCGTCGCCTGCTGCTGCACATCACCGACGTCATGCATACCGGCGAGGACCTGCCCAGCGTGGGTGCCGACGCCAGCCTCAGCGAAGCGCTGATGGAGATGAGCCGCAAACGGCTGGGCATGACCGCCGTGGTGGATGCCGGCGGCGTGCTGATCGGCCTGTTCACCGACGGCGACCTGCGCCGCGCGCTGGACAGTGCACTGGACGTGCGCACCGCGAAGATCGCCGATGTGATGACCCGCAACCCACGCACCATCGGCGCCGACCAGCTGGCGGTGGAGGCTGCCCGGCTGATGGAAACCCACAAGATCACCGGCCTGATCGTGGTCGACGGCCAGGGCCGCGCGGTCGGTGCCCTGAACATTCATGACCTGTTGCGGGCCCGGGTGGTTTAACCGACAGTCCGTAGACCCCATTCAGTCTGTACCGCCCCACCCCGAACCCATCGAGCCTGCCACCCTGATGCCCTGGTCCCCCCTGCCCGCCTTCCCCGCCCACCTGCATGCCGCCGCGGCCCGCGTCCGCCTGGCCTGCTTCGACGTGGACGGCACCCTCACCGACGGTCGGCTGTACTACGACAAGGACGGCAACGAGAGCAAGGCGTACTTCGTGCAGGATGGCCTGGGCCTGAAACTGCTGCAGCAGCACGGCATCCACCCCGTGCTGATCACCGCGCGCAACAGCCAGTCCGCGCTCAGGCGCGGCGCCGACCTCGGCATCGACACCCAGATCGCCGTGGGCGACAAGCTGGCCAGCGTGCAGGCGCTGTGTGCGCAGCACGGCATCGGCCTGGAGCAGGTGGCCTTCATGGGCGACGACCTGCCGGACCTGGCGCCGCTGGGTGCGGTCGGCCTGGCGGTGGCGCCGGCCAACGCCCACCCGTGGATCGCCGAGCGCGTGCACTGGCAGACCCGCGCCGATGGCGGACGTGGCGCTGCCCGTGAGCTGTGCGACATCCTGCTGGCCGCCCAGGGCCACGTGGACGCGGTCCTGGCGAGGTTCGGCGCATGAACCTGCCGACCCTGAACTGGCGCACCCTGCTCGGCATCGGCCTGCTGCTGGCGGCCCTGCTCAGCAGCTGGGCGGCCCTGCGCAACCGCGACAAGGGTCCGGCCAGCGGCGGCCAGGAAGTCGGCGTGGACTACATCCTGCACGACTTCCAGATCGTCGCCCTGGATGAGCACGGCAAGGAATCGACCACCCTGCGCGCACCGTTGCTGGAGCGCCAGCGTGGCGACCAGACCATCAACATCGCCACGCCGCTGTTCGAGATGCCGGACAAGGATGGCAAGCACTGGACCCTGCGTGCCGAGACCGGCTGGCTCAGCGCCAAGGGCGACGAGATGAAGCTGCGCGGCAATGTCGCCGGCGACAGCCCGGCCGACCCGGGCGTGGTGCCGACCACCTTCCGCACCGACCACCTGGACGTGTTCCCGAAGGAGAACCGTGCCCGCACCGATGCGCTGGTCACCATGACCCGCCCCGGCATGGAACAGTCCGGCGTTGGCTTCGAGGTGGATTCGAAGAACAACACGTATCATTTCCTCAGCCAGTCCAAGGGCCGTTACACGCCCCGTCGCTGATTCCGCCGCCCTCCTGCGACGTCCCCGGACAGGCGCAAGGCAGGCAGCCCACCCACCCGCCCCCGGTTTCCCGGGCGGCCCCACCGGTAGAACGGACCCCGATGAAGATTCCCTTTGCAGCCGTACTCGCGCTCGGCCTGCTTGTTCCCAGCGCTGCCTTTGCCAAGTCCACCGACCGCAACGAGAACATGAACATCGACTCCGGTGCCCAGTCGGGCGTGCTCACCGGCGATGGCAAGACCGTGCTGTCGCAGGGCGTGACCGTCACCCAGGGCTCGCTGGACATCCGCTCGTCCGAAGCCGAGATCTACCTGAAGGACGGCGAGGCCGTGCGTGCGGTGTTCACCGGCAAGCAGGCCACGATGAAGCAGCAGCTCGACGATGGCACCTGGATGGACGCGGTGGCTGATCGCATCGACTACGACATCAAGACCGAGATCATCACCCTGACCGGCAACTACAAGGTCACCAGCGCGCGCGGCACCAATGCCGGCCAGCGCATGGTCTACAACACCCGCAGCGGCGAGATGAACTCCGGTGGCGATGGCAGCCGCGTGCGCACCGTCATTCCGCCGAAGAACAAGAACCCGGCGGCACAGCCGGCTGCCACGCCCAAGGCGGCGGCACCGGCCAGCACGCCGGCCAAGCCGGCCGGGAGCAAGAAGTAATGCTCGTCGCCAAGGGCCTGCGCAAGCGCTACAAGCAGCGCGAAGTCGTCAAGGACTTCGGGCTGACCCTCGACGCCGGCGAAGTGGTCGGCCTGCTCGGCCCCAACGGCGCCGGCAAGACCACCTGCTTCTACATGATCGTCGGCCTGGTCGCCGCCGATGCCGGCAGCATCGTGCTCGACGGCAAGGACATCACCAGCGATCCGATGTACACCCGTGCCAAGCAGGGCGTGGGCTACCTGCCGCAGGAACCGTCGGTGTTCCGCAAGCTGACCGTGGCCGACAACCTCCGCCTGGTACTGGAGCTGCGCGAAGACCTGGATTCGGCCGGCCGCGAACGCGAATTGAACAGCCTGCTCGACGAACTGCAGCTGGGCCATGTTGCCGACCAGCTCGGCGCCAGCCTGTCCGGTGGCGAACGTCGTCGCTGCGAGATCGCCCGCGCACTGGCCGCACAGCCGCGCCTGATCCTGCTCGACGAACCGTTTGCCGGTGTCGACCCGATCTCGGTGGGTGAAATCCAGCGCATCGTCACCCATCTCAAGCAGCGTGGCATCGGCGTGTTGATCACCGACCACAACGTGCGCGAGACCTTGGGAATCTGCGACCGCGCGTATATCCTCGCCGAGGGCACCGTGCTGGCCCAGGGCTCGCCGGAGGCGATCCTGGACAACGCCGACGTACGTCGCGTCTACCTTGGGGATTCCTTCAAGCTGTGACCGCAGGCGCCGGGTCCCTTTCCTTCCGTTCGGCACAGGCATGAAGACTCGGCTGCAGACATCGTTGGGACAGCAGCTGGTGCTCACGCCCCAGCTGCAGCAGGCAATCAAGCTGCTGCAGATGTCCACGACCGAGCTGGAGCTTGAAATCGCCCAGGCCGTGGAGAGCAATCCGCTGCTGGACTGGGCCGACAGCAACGACAGCAGTGCCGCCAATGAAGGCAGCGACAGCACGGATGCCGACGCGCCCGCCGAACGCACCGACAACGGTGACGACTGGGCACCGGCCGAACTCGACTGGAGCGCCGCCGGCAGTGGCGGCAGCTTCGACGATGACGATGACAGCGGCAGTGCCGCCGAGCGCGTGGCCGAAACCGAAACGCTGGCCGACCACCTGCTGTGGCAGCTGCACCTGTCGCATCTTTCCACGCATGACCGCAGCATCGGCGCTGCACTGATCGATGCCTTGGACGACGACGGCTACCTGCGCGAACCGCTGGCCACCATCGCCGAAACCCTGCTGCCGGCGGTCCATGCCGATGAGGATGAAATCCTCGCGGTGCTGCATCGCATCCAGCGTTTCGACCCGGTCGGCGTTGCCGCGCGCACGCTCGGCGAATGCCTGCAGCTGCAGCTGGACGTGCTGCCTGGCGACACGCCGGGGCTGGCGCTGGCGCGACAGATTGCCGCAGGCCCGCTGGAACGGCTGCCGCGCAGCGGCGTCGCCGGACTGGCCCATGAACTGAAACAGCCCCTGGACGAGGTCGAGACGGCGGTAGCGCTGCTGCGCTCGCTGGACCCGCGTCCGGGTACGCAGATCGCGCCGCTTTCGCAGGACACCTACGTGGTGCCCGACGTGGTGGTGTGGCGGCAGAACGGCATCTGGCGCGCGGCACTGGCCGGCCATGCCGGGCCGAAGGTGGTGATCCACCGCGGCTACGAACAGTTGATCCGCCGCTGTGGCGAGGCCGACGCCGGCTACCTGCGCGCCCAGCTGCAGGAGGCGCGCTGGCTGCTGAAGGGCCTGCAGCAGCGCGGCGAAACCCTGCTGCGGGTGGTGCGCAGCCTGATCCTGCAACAAGCCGGCTTCCTCGAATTCGGCGAGCAGGCGCTGCGCCCGCTGACCCTGCGCGAGATCGCCGCCGAGCTGGGCCTGCACGAATCCACGGTGTCGCGCGCGATCGCCCGCAAGCACGTGCGTACGCCGCGCGGCACCCTGCCGCTGCGCGCCTTCTTCGCCTCGGGCATCGATACCGAAGGCGGTGGCGAGGCGTCCAGCACGGCCATCCAGGCGATGATCCGGCGCCTGATCGACGATGAGAACCCGCGCAAGCCGCTTTCTGACGCCAAGCTGGCTGACCTGCTCAAATCGTCGGGAATTCCAGTGGCGCGACGCACCGTGGCGAAGTATCGTGAAGCCATGAACATCTCCGCCTCGCACGAAAGGGTCAGAATCGCTTGACGCGCCGCCGCGCCCGGCGGAGAGGTTCATTGGCACATCCGAACACAGGAGAAACCCGATGCGCATCGAAACGTTTGGCAAAGACGTCGAAGTCACCCCGGCCCTGCAGTCCTATGTAGAGGAGAAGCTGGCCCGGATCGGAAAACACTTCGACCAGCACTGCGAAGCGCGGGTGACCCTCAAGCTGCAGAAGACCGAACACCACGTCGACGCCAGCCTCAACATTCCCGGCCAGACCCTGCACGCCGAGGCCAATGCCCAGACCATGTATGCCGCGATCGACCTGCTTGCGGACAAGCTTGACCGCCTGGTGATCAAGCACAAGGAGAAAAAACAGCAGCACGCACCGCTGCCGGTGGGCGACAATGGTGGCTGATCGCCACCGTTCCCCGCAGACATGCCCCTGACTGACCTCCTGGCGGCCGTGCAGACCCAGCTCTGCACGGCCACCGACCGTGACAGCGTCCTGCAGGCCGCCGCCGGGTTGCTGGCCTGCCGCCAGGCCAACGCCGAACAGATCTATCTGAACCTGTGCCAGCGCGAAGCTCTGGGCAGCACCGCGATCGGCCACGGCATCGCCATCCCCCACGGCCGCGCGCCGACCCTGGACCGCCCCCGTGGCGCCCTGCTGCGGCTGGCGACCCCGGTCGACTTCGGCGGCGATGACCCGGTGGACCTGGTGTTCGCGATGGCCGTCCCCGCCCATTACACCCACCAGCACCTGATGCTGCTGTCCGAGCTGGCCGAGCTGTTTTCCGCACCGGACATCCGCCAGGCCCTGCGCGAAGCCGGCGATGCCCGGGCCCTGCGCGAAGCGCTGGACATGACCCCACCTGCGAGTGCCGCATGAATACCAGCATCACCGCCCGTGAACTGTTCGAACAGCAGCGCGAGCGGCTGGGGCTGCGCTGGGCTGCCGGCAAATCCGGTGAGAAACGCGAGCTGGAGGCCGGCAACACGGTCTCGCGGCGTCCCTCGCTGGCCGGCTACCTCAACGCCATCTATCCCAACAAGGTGCAGATCCTGGGCACCGAGGAACTGTCCTGGCTGGATGCACTGGAACCGCGCCAGCGTTGGGAGACCATCGAAAAGATCATGCAGTCGCATCCGCTGGCGCTGGTGCTGACCCGCAACCAGGCGTGCCCGGAAGACCTGCGCGCGGCCGCCGATGAATCCGGTACACCGCTGTGGCTGTCGCCCAAGCGCGGCCACGAACTGCTCAACCACCTGTCCTACCACCTGGCCCGCACGCTGGCGCCGCGGGTGATCCTGCACGGCGTGTTCATGGAGATCTATTCCATCGGCGTGCTGATCACCGGCGAGGCCGGATCGGGCAAGAGCGAGCTGGCGCTGGAACTGCTCAGCCGCGGCCATCGGCTGGTGGCCGACGATGCGCCCGAATTCACCCAGATCGCGCCTGATGTACTCGATGGCACCTGTCCGGAGCTGCTGCAGGACCTGCTGGAAGTGCGCGGCCTGGGCGTGCTGAACGTGCGCGAGATGTTCGGCGACACGGCTGTAAAGAAGAACAAGTACCTTCGGCTGATCGTCCACCTGACCAAGCCGATGACCGAACCCACCCCGCATGGCTACGAGCGCCTGACCGGCGACTCGGGCACCCGCCATGTGCTGGACCTGGACGTTCCGCTGATCACCCTGCCGGTGATGCCCGGCCGCAACCTGGCCGTGCTGACCGAGGCCGCGACCCGCCTGCACATCCTGCGCACCAAGGGGATCGACCCGGCGGCGATGTTCATCGCCCGCCACAGCAATCTGCTGGAACGGCGAACACCCTGATTCCCCTGCCCCTCGAAGAGCCTGTCCATGAGCACCGCAACCCCCACCGCCCCGACCCTGATCATCGTCAGCGGCCTGTCCGGCTCGGGTAAATCCGTCGCCCTCAAGACCTTCGAGGACCAGGACTACTACTGCTCGGACAACCTGCCGATCCACCTGTTGCCGGACTTCGTGCGCAGCCTGCTGGCCAACCACGACGGCAGCGCACCGCGCCGGCTGGCGGTGGGCATCGACGTGCGCGGCCAGGCCGACCTGAGCCAGCTGGGCGACTGGCGGCAGCTGGCCGCCGATGCCGGCGTGGAAGTGAAGGTGCTGTTCTTCGAGGCCAGCGATGAAACGGTGCTCAAGCGCTACGCCGACACCCGTCGTCGCCATCCACTGAGCCAGCTGGGCCTGTCGCTGCCCGAAGCAATCGCCCGCGAGCGCGAGCTGACCGCGCCGCTGCGGCGCGAGGCCGATGCGGTGATCGATACCAGCAACCTCAACGTGCATCAGCTGCGGCGGCGGATCATCACCGAGTTCACGCTGGACCATGCCACCGGCCTGTCGCTGCTGTTCGAATCGTTCGCCTACAAGCGCGGCGTGCCGGCCGAGGCGGACTTCGTGTTCGACGCCCGCGTGCTGCCCAATCCGCACTGGGACCCGGACCTGCGCGCGCTCAGCGGCCGCGAGCCCGGCGTGCGCGACTACCTGGAAGCGCAGCCGGACGTGCAGCGCTACCTGACCCAGCTGATGGATTTCCTCGATACCTGGCTGCCGAAACTGGGCGATGGCACCCGCAGCTATGTGACCGTGGCGTTCGGCTGCACCGGCGGCAAGCACCGTTCGGTGTTCCTGGCCGAGCGCATGGCCCGGCATGCCCGCGAGATGGGCTGGGAAGACGTGGCGACGTACCACCGCGAACAGGATTGAGGGGCTCGGCCGGGCTGCGCGCGGCACCCGCTGGTAGTGCCGGCCGCTGGCCGGTAACAGCAACAGCAAAAGCCGGCATTCCGTGGGTAGGCGGGGTGGACCAACAAGCGGGGGACGCTGCAAGTACGTCCCTGTAAGCTCGGTCGCCGCATCCATGCGGCTCACGCCCCCGCTTGCTGACCCACCCCGCCTTCGACAGATTCCCGCGATTTGTCGGGACGGCATTCTGTGTTGCTGTTGGTAGGTGTCGACCTTGGTCGACACGGTAGATCCACGCCATGCGTGGATGAATCCCGGTCAGGCATCGAAAAACGCATGGGGTCGGATCCCTTTTCCAGGGGAAAAGGGCCCTGACCCCGGTAACGCTGAATACGGGACACAGTGCCCCTCATCTGCTGCTATCGCCGATTCACCTTGACCTGTTAACGTGCAGTAATGACCTGTGGCATTCTCCTCGTAACACATCCCGGGGTCGGGACCGCCCTGCTTGACGTGGCGACCCGGCTCCTGCGGCAATTGCCGCTGAAAACCGAAGCTTTCGAAGTACCGTTCGACGCAGACCTGGACGCCCTGCTCCCGCTCGCCTCGGCCGCCCTGCGGCGGGTCGACAGCGGTGAAGGCGTGCTGATCCTGACCGACCTGTACGGCGCCAGCCCCGCCAACCTTGCCGGGCAGCTGGCCCGGCTGGGGACCCCGGTTCGCCGGGTGTCGGCGCTGAGCCTGCCGATGTTGCTGCGGGTGATGAATTATCCGGAACAGGGACTGGATCAACTGCCCGCCACAGCCGCGGCGGGTACCCGTAATGGAGCGATAGTCGACGATGCTTGAACGAGAACTCACCGTCAGCAACCGCCTGGGCCTGCATGCCCGGGCCACCGCCAAGCTGGTGCAGACCCTGGCGCCGTTCCGCTGCAACGTGACCATGGCCGCCAAGGGCCGTGAGATCAACGCCAAGAGCATCATGGGCGTGATGCTGCTGGCCGCCGGCCAGGGCACCCCGGTCACCGTACGCATCAACGGCGAAGATGAAGCCGCCGCGATGGACGCGGTGGTCAGCCTGTTCGAACGCCGCTTCGACGAGGACAGCTGAGCGTGCCACGCGCACGCGCCGGCCAGGTCCCTTCCGGCCAGCGGCCGGTACAACTGCTGGCCGGGCACGGTGCTGCCCGCGGCACGGCAATGGGCCGGGCCCGCGTACGCTTGCCGCATGCACTAGAGGTGGCTGAGCAACGCGTGGCCGCCAACCAGGTCGAGGCCGAGCTGGCCCGCCTGCACCGTGCGGTGGATGCCGCGCGTACGGAAATGCACGAACTGCGGCAGCGCCTGCAGGGTGCACTGAACCAGGAAGTCGGCGAGTTCCTCGACCTGCACGCGCTGCTGCTGGATGACCCCGAGCTGCTGTTCGGGCTGGACGAACTGATCCGCAGCGGCCCGTACAGCGCCGGCTATGCGCTGCGCCTGCAGCGCGACCGCCTGGCCAGGGTCTTCGATGGCATGGACGATGCCTACCTGAAGAGCCGCATGGACGACCTCGACCATGTGATCGGCCGCATCCACGCCTTCCTCCAACCCGAACGCCCTCCGGTGATGAAGGGCCTGGCCGGCGAGATCCTGGTCTGCGACAACATCGCCCCGTCCGAACTGGCGCAGCTGCAGGCGCAGGGCGTGGTCGGCATCGTCACTGCCGCCGGCAGCGCGCTGTCGCACAGCGCCATCCTGGCCCGCAGCCTGCACCTGCCCCTGATCGTCAACGTGCCGCAGCTGCTCAGCCGCATCGCCGACGGCGACGTGCTGATCATCGACGGTGCCGACGGCAGCATCACCGCCAACCCGCTGGCCGACAACCTGCGTGACTACCGCGCGCGCCTGAAGGAACACGCGCGCGAGCAGCGCGAGCTTGGCCGCCTGCGCAGCAAGCCCAGCCGTACCCGCGACCAGGTCGATATCGCCCTGCTGGCCAATGCCGAATCGCTGGAGGACGTCACCCAGGCGCATGCGCTGGGTGCGCAGGGGCTGGGCCTGTACCGCACCGAATTCCTGTTCCTGCAGCGCAACGAACTGCCGGACGAAGAAGAACAGTTCCAGACCTACCGTGATGCCGCACTGGGCATGAGCGGTCGGCCGGTGACCATCCGCACGCTTGACCTGGGTGCGGACAAGGCCGATCGCACCGGCCTGACCCTGAGCAACGAAGAGAACCCGGCACTGGGCCTGCGCGGCGTGCGCCTGTCGCTGGCACGGCCCAAGGTGGCCGACACCCAGCTGCGCGCGATCCTGCGCGCCTCGGCCTACGGCAAGCTGCGCGTGCTGGTGCCGATGGTCAGCACCCGCGAGGAACTGCTGGCGGTGCGCCGGCGCATGCTCAAGCTGAGCGAACAGCTGCGCAGCGAAGGCCACATGGTGTCCGAGCACGTGCCGCTGGGCGCGATGATCGAAGTCCCGGCGGCTGCACTGGCGCTGGAGAGTTTCATCGATCTGGTCGATTTCCTGTCGATCGGCACCAATGACCTGGTGCAGTACCTGCTGGCTGCCGACCGCAACAACGAGGCGCTGGGTGAGTTGTACTCACCGTTGCACCCGGCGGTGCTGCGGCTGTTGCAGATGGTGATCGAGACCGGCGCACGCCACCGCATCCCGGTGGCGGTCTGCGGCGAGATGGCCGGTGATGCGCGGATGGCCCCGCTGCTGCTGGCGCTGGGCCTGAGCGAGTTCAGCCTGCATCCCGGCACGTTGCTGGAGGTGCGCCGTGCAATCCGCGAAGCCGATCTGGGTGCGCTGCGCGCCCGTGCCCCGAAGCTGCTGGCCGCGCGCGACCGCCGCGCCATCGAACGCTGGCTGGCGCTGGTGGCGGATACGCCCTGACCACCAGGTAGTGCCGGGACATGGGGTCAGATCCCTTTTCCATCGGAAAAGGGATCTGACCCCAGCCTCCCGTCGGGGTATGCGTTGAAACATCCCCTTGCGATAATGACGCGCTGAACACCCCTGTTGCCGCATCCTTGCCGGGATCGCGGCTTTTCTTATCCCGCGGGAGCTGCGATGGCTGAAGCTGTACGCCACGACAAGACTGCGCGCCAACTGCGGATGTTGTCCGATGCACTGGACAGCGGCCGGCTGGGCCCGGTACGTCGGCTGGTCAACACCCTGGCCCCGGCCGAGATCGGCAACCTGCTTGAATCGCTGCCGCCGGGCAAGCGCGAGGTGGTGTGGGGCCTGGTCGACCCGGAAGATGACGGCGAGGTGCTGGTCCACGTCGGCGAAGACGTGCGCGAGAGCCTGCTCGCGGACATGGACCCGGACGAGATCATCGCCGCGGTCGAAGACCTGGACATCGACGACCTGGCCGACCTGGTCGAAGACCTGCCGGATACGGTCATCGACGAGGTCCTCAAGTCGATGGACCGCGAGAACCGCGAGCGCCTGGAGCAGGTGCTGTCCTATCCCGAGGACAGCGCCGGCCGCCTGATGAACCCGGACGTGGTGACCGTGCGCGCCGACGTCAACGTCGACGTGGTGCTGCGTTACCTGCGCCTGCGCGGCGAACTGCCGGACCACACCGACCACCTGTTCGTGGTCAGCCGGCGCCACCAGTACCTCGGCCGGGTGTCGCTGGCGGCACTGGTGACCCACGAGGACACCACCCCGATCAACCGCCTGATCGACGACGAGCAGCCGGCCATCGACGTCGGCGAGAGCGACCAGGAGGTCGCCCGCCAGTTCTCCGACCATGACTGGATCTCCGCGCCAGTGGTGGACGACAACAACATCCTGATCGGCCGCATCACCATCGATGACGTGGTCGACATCATCCGTGGCCAGGCCGAGCACCAGGCGCTGGGCGCCGCCGGTCTGGACGAGGACGAGGATCTGTTCAGCCCGGTCTGGCGCGCCATGCGCCGGCGCCTTATGTGGCTGTCGGTGAACCTGTGCACCGCCTTCCTGGCCTCCAGCGTGGTCGGCCACTTCGAAGGCACCATCGACAAGCTGGTGGCGCTGGCCGTGCTGATGCCGATCGTGGCAGGCCTGGGCGGCAACGCCGGTACCCAGGTGCTGGCGCTGATGGTGCGCGGCCTGGCACTGGGCCAGGTGGGCGCGTCCAACGCCCGCACGCTGCTGTGGAAGGAGGTGCGGGTCGCCTTGTTGAACGGCGTGATGCTGGGTTCCGTGCTGGGGCTGATCGTGCTGGCCTGGTTCCACTCGCCCGGGCTGTCGGCGGTGATCGCCATCGCGCTGACCTGCAACCTGCTGTTCGCCGCACTGGCCGGCGTACTGGTGCCACTGACCCTGAAACGCTTCGGCTTCGACCCGGCGCTGGCCAGCGGCATCTTCCTGACCGCCGTGACCGACTCGATGGGCTTCTTCACCTTCCTCGGCCTGGCCACGCTGGTGCTGCTGCACTGAACCCTGCAGGGTCGGATCCCCGCCACGCGGGGCGCTGACCCGATCCCAACTGGAACACCCATGGCAACAACGATCGAAAACTACTTCCAGCCCGGCTGGCGCGACCAGCAGCACACCTGCCCGGCCTGCGAATGGAAGGGCAGCTCGCGCGCCATGGAGATGGAGCTGGACGAGGACGCCACCGAGTACGACTGCCCGGTCTGCGAGAACCCGCTGCTGGTGGTGCTGCACCCGGACATCGCGCAGGTGCAGGCCGCCGCCGCCGACGGCAATGCCGAGGCGCAGGAGCAGCTGGACATCATCGCCAGCTTCCCGCGACCGGAGTGACGCGGCGCATGATGCCGCGTTGACCTGCGGCGGACTAGGATGCAGCTGACCTCGCTGCCCCGGAAAACGCCATGCTCCGTTCGATTCCGCGCTGGCTGCCCTTGCTGGCGGTCCTGATGATGACCGGCTGTGCCTCGATGCCGGACAGCGCGCGCGGCCGCTTCGAGGGCCGCGCCGTGAAGGTGGACGGCGAGACCGCCTATTACCAGGTCTTCATTCCGGCGGGGGTGCGAACGGGACAGCCGGCAGGCACCGGCAACGGCAGCGGCGTCCCGGTGGTCCTGTTCCTGCATGGCTCGGGCGAACGCGGCGGCGACGGCATCAAGCAGACGTACTCGGGGCTGGGGCCCTACCTGCGCGAGCATCCCGACTTCCCGGCGCTGGTGGTGTTCCCGCAGGCACCGCGCCATTCGGAATGGAGCGGCCGCAACAACCGCATGGCCGTAGCCGCATTGGACGCGACCATTGCCGAGTTCGGCGCCGACCCGGCGCGGCAGTACCTGACCGGCATGTCGATGGGCGGCTACGGCAGCTGGAACATTGCGCTGGATGACCCGCACCGCTTTGCCGCGATCGTGCCGGTATGCGGTGCCGTGTTCGCGCCGCGCGCCAAGCGGCCGACCCTGTTCGTCGAGCAGGTGGCCCAGGAATCCGATCCGTATGCCGTGATCGCCAGGCGACTGCAGCACACGCCGATCTGGATCTTCCACGGTGCCCTGGACGACGTGGTGCCGCCGGATGACGACCGCAGGCTGCACAGCGCATTCCAGGGCACCCACGCACGCGACGTGCGCTACACCGAGTACCCGGAAGGCAACCACAACGCCTGGGACGCCACCTACGCCGACCCGGCGATGTGGGCGTGGCTGTTCGCGCAGAAGCGCTGAGCCGCAGCTCCTGCCGGGAAACATCTGTTGGTGGGTGCCGACCGTTGGTCGGCATGGGAGTTGGTGGTGGGTGCCGACCGTTGGTCGGCACTATCTCTCCGATCCAGGCTGTTCCTCTGCATTGAACCGCCCATCAATCTCCCATCGGCACCACGCATGCGGGTACTCCCCAAGACAGCTCGCCAAGTTCGCCCTGATCGGGTTGGCGACGATGTACATCGCGTGCCGGAACAGCGATTCATCGGAACGAATGGCGTGATCGTGATAGCTCGATTGCCAGAATCGCCCAGATCTACCCAGCATGCGGTTGGCCCGCAATGCACTGCTCGATTTGAAGCGTTGCATGACGTAGTCCAGCGAGAACGCGCGGAGCTCCACAAGCCAATGGACATGATCCGGCATGACCACATAGGCAAGCGAGTGCGTCAGACCGTCAGCATCAAGACCACGGATCACCTCCATCACCACCTGCGCCGCGGTGGCGTCGTCGAAGTAGTGTCGACGGCCCTGGGTGACGGTGGTCAGGATGTAGGATTGCCCGATCCGGGAATGGCGGCCAAGGCGTAGGCGTGCGCGATTCATCGGCACAAGCGTGTGCTTGCCAGCAGTCACCTTCTATCGGGCAACCACTCCGATGCAGGTAGGCCTGTAGCCAATCAATGGCTACGCTCGCCACTTCACTGGACTGATGGCTCTGTGCCGACCAACGGTCGGCACCTACCCAGGCAGTTCAAGGCGAATTCCCATTGTGCCGACCAACGGTCGGCACCTACCCAGGCAGTTCAAGGCGAATTCCCATTGTGCCGACCAACGGTCGGCACCTACCCAGGCAGTTCAAGGTGAATTCCCATTGTGCCGACCAACGGTCGGCACCCACCCATGCCGTCAAGATTGCGATCAGCCCAACAGGGTTTCCAGCACGGCCATGCGCACGGCGACGCCGTTGGCGACCTGGCGCAGCACCCACGACTGCGGGCCGTCGGCCACCTCGTCGGTGACTTCCACGCCGCGATTGATCGGGCCCGGGTGCAACACCGCGGCATCCTTGCCGGCGCGCGCCAGGCGTTCGTTGGTCAGGCCGTACTGGGCGTGGTACTGCTCCAGCGACGGTACCAGGCCTTCTTCCATGCGCTCGCGCTGCAGGCGCAGCATCATCAGCGCGTCGACGCCTTCCAGCATCGCGTCGAAATCATCGCCGACCACGCAGCCCTTCAGGGTCTCGTCGTCCGGCAGCAGCGACTGCGGGCCGCACACGCGGATCTCGCCCACGCCCAGCGTGCGCAGCGCATGCAGGTCGGTGCGGGCCACGCGCGAATGCTTCACGTCGCCGACGATCACCACTTTCAGCTTCGAGAAATCCGGGCCCTTGGCCTGGCGCAGGGTCAGCATGTCCAGCAGGCCCTGGGTCGGGTGCGAGCTGCGGCCGTCGCCGGCATTGATCAGCGCGGTGCCCTCGCCCGCCGCTTCGGCCAGCGCGGCCACCGCGCCATCATCGGGGTGGCGCACCACGAAGCCGCGCACGCCCATCGCTTCCAGGTTGCGCAGCGTGTCGCAGGCGGTTTCGCCCTTGCGCGTGGACGAGGTCGAGGCATCGAAGTTCAGCACATCGGCGCCCAGGCGCTGCGCGGCCAGCTGAAACGAGCTGCGGGTGCGCGTGGACGGCTCGAAGAACAGTGTGCATACCGCCGAACCGGCCAGCACATGGCGCTTGTTGCCGACGCGGCCGACCGCAGCGTCGCGGATCTGCCCCGCCCGGTCGAGCAGCTGCAGCAGGGTTTCGCGCGGCAGGCCCTCGAGGGTCAGCAGGTGGCGCAGGCGTCCGGAGGCATCGATTTGCTGGGCGGTCATGGCGGTGTCGGGCAGTCAGGGAATGGGGGTGGCGTCGTCCGGCGACGACAGCCAGCGGTCGATGATCACCGCCGCGGCCACGGCATCGAGGGCGGCCGCATCGCGGCGGCGCTTGCGCCCTTCGGCGCGCTCGACAGCGAAGCGGCGTGCGGCCTCGACCGAGCTGGAACGCTCGTCGATCATCACCACCGGCAGCTTGAAGCGTTCCCGCAGCTGGCGGGCAAAGCCCTGCGCACGCTTGCGGTTGGGCTGGTCCTGGCCGTCCAGGGTCAGCGGGTCGCCGACCACCAGGCCGTCAGGCTTCCATTCCTTGAGCAGGCGTTCGATCGCGGTCCAGTCCGGGCCATTGCCGTGCACATCGACCACCGCCACCGCGCGCGCATGCGCAGCGAAGGCACTGCCGATGGCCACGCCGATCCGCCGTGAGCCGACGTCGAACCCCAGTACGGTGCCGTCACGGCGGATCGCCGGGGCAGCAGGAACCGGTGCGGGCGCGGCCGGCTCAGACATGGCCGCTGTAGTCGGTCAGCCGGAACAGGTCCACGCCGATGCGCGAGGCCGCACCCTGCCAGCGCTGCTCCAGCGGCAGCTGGAACACCAGTTCGGCATCGGCCGGCACGGTCAGCCAGCTGTTCTCGGACAGTTCGCTTTCCAGCTGCCCTGCACCCCAACCGGCACAACCGAGGGTGACCACGGCATTGGCCGGGCCTTCGCCGCGCGCCATCGCTTCAAGGATGTCGCGCGAGGTAGTCAGGTACAGGCCTTCGCCCACGGTCAGGCTGGAATCCCACGCCCGCGCGTCGTCATGGATGACGAAGCCGCGTTCGGGATGCACCGGGCCCCCGTTGAGCACCATGCGGGCCTGCAGGTCACCGTCGCCGGTGGCGATGTCCATCTGTGCGAGCACTTCACCCAGCGTGTATTCGGACGGCTGGTTGACCAGCACGCCCATCGCCCCGTTCTCGTCGTGCTGGCAGATCAGCGCGACGCTGCGGGCAAAGGTCGCGTCGAGCAGCGACGGCAGCGCGACGAGCAGGTGATCGGCAAGGGAGGTCGGCGTTACAGGCATGCCGCCATTCTAGCGGTTGGGCGCCCCGGGCGCCTCCACCCGACGGTCACGGCGCGCATAATGGCCAGCCCGTACCGCAGGAATTCAACGTGTCCGGCTACTGCCTCATCGCCCCGGGCCATCCGGTGCACGACTACTACCACGCCAACGAATACGGCTTCCCGCAGCGTGACGAGCGCGAACTGTTCGAGCGGCTGGTGCTGGAAATCAACCAGGCCGGGCTGAGCTGGGAGACGATCCTGAAGAAGCGCGAGGGTTTCCGCACGGCCTATGACGGTTTCGATGTCGACCGCGTGGCGGCCTACGCCGAGCAGGACATCGAGCGCCTGCTGTCGGACGCGGGCATCATCCGCAACCGGCTGAAGGTGCTGGCGGCGATCCACAATGCGCAGGTGATCCAGCAGCTGCGGGCCAGCCATGGCAGTTTCGCGGCGTGGCTGGATGCGCATCACCCGCGCAGCAAGGCCGACTGGGTGAAGCTGTTCAAGAAGACGTTCCGCTTCACCGGCGGCGAGATCACCGGCGAATTCCTGATGAGCCTGGGTTACCTGCCGGGTGCGCACGCCGCGGACTGCCCGGTGCATGCGCGGCTGTTGACGCTGTCGCCGCCGTGGTTGAAGGCTTCCCGGTAGTGCCGGCCGCTGGCCGGCAGCCTCGGGAGGCCACAGGTGTTGCCGGCCAGCGGCCGGCACTACCGTCGAATCGTCACACGCCCATGTAGCGGCCAGGGCGGTGGTTGAACATCAGCACCAGGCTGAGCACCACCGCGCCGATGGCCGAGTACAGCACCTTCGACGGCGACAGCACGAAGAACGCGGCCACCATCAGGCAGGCGTCGTAGGACATCTGCACCTTGCCGGCGCTCCAGCCGCGGGTGCGCTGCAGGTACACCGCCAGGATGCCGATGCCGCCAAGGCTGGCGCGGTGGCGGATGAAGAACAGGATGCCCAGGCCGGACAGCGCACCGCCCACGATCGCCGAATACAACGGGTTGATGTGCGAGAAGTCGATCCAGCGCGGCAGCAGGTCGGTCAGCACGCCACAGGCGGTGACCGCGGCGAAGGTCTTCAGGGTGAATTCCCAGCCCATGCGCCGCAGCGCCACCCAGTAGAACGGCAGGTTGACCAGCACGAACACCAGGCCGAAGTTCCAGCCCATCGCGTAGTGCAGCAGGAACGCCATGCCGGCCATGCCACCGATCATCAGCCCGCCCTTGGCGAAGATGGCCAGGCCCAGCGAGGCCACCATCGTGGCCAGCACCATGCCCTGCACGTCCTCGGCGATCGAGTGACGCAGCGCTTTTTCGTCGGCGGTGGTGCCGGCACTGTCGGGCGGCGGGGTCAGCGGACCGGCGGTGACCAGGTGGCCGTCAGCGTCGTCGCACGGCGCGGGGCCATGGGAAGGAAGGGACATGCGGGTGGGGGAACAGCGGGTGGGGAGCGGTATTAGACACGATCCGCATGACAGTTGCAGATGAAATCGTTCAGCCACCCTCGCCCATTCAGGTTATCCCAGGCCCGCAACAGGCAACACGGCCAGCATGTCCTCGCCATCGTCATCCATGCCGGTCTCGACGAACCCGAAGCTGCCATAGAAGGCGCCGGCGACCGGATTGCGCGGGTTGTAGCAGATCTCGACCTCAGCCACGCCGGGCGTTGCCCGGATCTGCGCCAGCGCCAGTTCCAGCGCGCGGCGCCCGATGCCACGCCCCTGCCAGCGCTGATCGACCATGAAGCGCCAGATCGACGTCCGCTGCGGCGTCTCCGGCACCCACATGAAGAACCCGACCAGCTCGCCATCGGCCTGGATGGCACGGGTCTGGTAGCCGGGATGGAATGCTGCCTGCACCAGCGACCAGGTATTGCCGGCGACGAAGTCCTGCTGCGCCTCACTGACCTCGAGGTCGCACACGGCTTCGTAGTTGTCGACGGTGATCGCGTCCAGCGTGACCTGCATGGGGGCGTCCTGCCTCGGGATGGACGCCCAGTCTGCCCGAGCCTGGATGCCGTGTGGCGAGGCCCCACACGGCCGTTCAGCGCAGCGTTGCCTGCTCAGCCCTTGCCGGCCAGGTGATGCGCCACCAGCGCGTTGGCATGGCCGTGGCCCAGCCCATGTTCGCTTTTCAGGAAGCTGACCAGCTCCATGTGTTTCAGGCCCTTCCTGCCCGCCAGCAACCCGAACCAGTGCGCTACGGGCTGCCCGTAGGTCTTCTCGATGGAGGGGAAGTACGAGGCTGGGCCCTTGGGCTTTTCAGTGCTCATGCGGAAGCTCCTTGCGTTGGATGTACCGTTACGACGAACCGGCGAGCCGGAAATCGACAGCTCCGCTCAATCCGGGAGCCGTATCATCCCTGCATGCCCCGTGAAAACCTCAACGACCTGCAGGCCTTCGTCCACGTCGCCCGCGAGGGCAGCTTCACCAGGGCCGCCGCCCAGCTCGGCGTGTCCCAGTCAGCGCTCAGCCATGCCATGCGCGGCCTGGAACAGCGCTTGGGTGTGCGCCTGCTGACCCGTACCACCCGCAGCGTGTCCACCACCGAAGCTGGCGCCCGCCTGCTCGAGACCCTCGCTCCACGCCTGGCCGAGATCGAGGACGAACTGGCCGCGCTGGCCGAGTACCGCGAGCGCCCCGCCGGCACCATCCGCATCAACGCCACCGGCCATGCCGCCGAGTACCTTGCCTGGCCGCGGCTGGCGCCGCTGCTGCAGCGCTATCCGGACCTGAAGGTGGAACTGACCACCGACTACGGCCTGGCCGACATCGTCGCCGAACGCTACGACATCGGCATCCGCCTCGGCGAGCGGCTGGCCCGCGACATGGTCGCGGTGCCGATCAGCCCGCCGCTGCGCATGCGCGTGGTCGGCGCGCCCAGCTACTTCCGCCAGCACGTGGTGCCGCAGCATCCGGACGATCTGGCCGCGCACAACTGCGTGACCCTGCGCCTGCCCACGCATGGTGGACTGATGCCGTGGGATTTCGGCCAGGACGGCGACGAACTGAGCGTGCGCGTGACGGGCCAGTGGACCTTCAACACCATGGGCATGACCCGCGCCGCGGCGCTGGCCGGCAGCGGATTGGCCTGGCTGCCGGAAGACCAGGTGCAGCCGATGCTGGACGATGGTCGCCTGCAGTCGGTGCTGGACGACTGGTGCCCGCACTTTGATGGCTACTACGCGTATTACCCATCGCGCCGCCACGTCACCGTGGCGATGCGTACGGTGCTTGATGCGCTGCGCGGGCCGATGGGGTGAGGGTCAAGGAGTGCGGACCAACGGTCCGCACCCACCGCATCCACCTGGTGATCAGCCCTTGGCCTGCGCCGCACGCTGCGCGTTGTAGCGCTCGCCGACGATCGACACTTCGTCCAGTGCCTGCGCGATACGCTGCAGGTCCTCCGGTGCCAACTGCAGGTCGACCGCGCCCAGGTTTTCTTCCAGGCGATGGACCTTGGTCGTGCCCGGGATCGGCACGATCCACGGCGCCTGCGCCAGCAGCCAGGCCAGCGCCACCTGTGCCGGCGTGGCGCCACGTGCGGCAGCAATCGTGCCGATGCGATCAACCAGTGCCTGGTTGGCACGACGTGCTTCCACCTGGAAACGCGGCACGCTGTTGCGGAAGTCGTTGGCGTCGAAGGTAGTGTCGGCGTTGATCGCGCCGGTCAGGAAGCCGCGGCCCAGCGGGCTGAACGGCACGAAGCCGATGCCCAGTTCCTGCAGGGTCGGCAGCAGCTCGCGCTCCGGCTCGCGCCACCACAGCGAGTACTCGCTCTGCACGGCGGCCACCGGCTGCACCGCATGCGCACGGCGCACGGTGGCGGCGCTGGCCTCGGACAGGCCGAAGTGGCCGACCTTGCCTTCGGCGATCAGGTCGCGCACGGTGCCGGCCACGTCTTCGATCGGCACGTTCGGGTCCACGCGGTGCTGGTAGAACAGGTCGATATGGTCGGTGCGCAGTCGCTTGAGGCTGGCTTCGGCCACCGCACGGATGTTCTCCGGGCGGCTATCCAGGCCGGTATCGACGCGCGCATCCTTGAAGCCGAACTTGGTGGCGATCACCAGCTTGTCGCGATACGGCGCCAACGCTTCGCCAAGCAGGTCTTCGTTGGTGTACGGGCCATACACCTCGGCGGTGTCGAAGAAGGTCACGCCACGCTCGATGGCGGCCTGCAGCAGGGCGATGCCCTGGCTGCGCTCCACCGGCTGGCCGTAGGCGTGGGTCAGGCCCATGCAGCCCAGGCCCAGGGCGGAAACCTTCAGGCCGCTGCGGCCGAGTTCACGTGTCTGCATCGTCGTGCTCCAGAGGGGGAGCGCTGACGATACGCCTGCACTGGCGGTGGATTGAACCGGCTGGATGGCAGTCGGTCATGACTGGAATTCATCAATCGGCGGCGCGCCGGTCATTCCATGCCCTGCAGGGTGTCAGTGCACCCCGCCAGTTCCGCCATCATCCTCCCAGTGTTGCGGAACGCCGGATCCCGCGGCACCCATCGCGCGAACCAACGCTGCTCGCCGTCCACCACGGACTCGAACATCCACGTTGAGCCATCAAGCCCAGCGCTCGAGTCTTCGCCCTGCAACAGCGAAAATGCGGCGGCGATGGCCTTCCATTCCTGCGCACTCAGCGCGCGCGGTGGCGCGCACGTGCCGCCCTTGATGACGGTGGATGGAGGCCCGGGCGACGATCCGGGAATCTCGAAATCGCGTGCACTGCGCCCGACGATCCACGCCTGGCCGGCTGCGTTGCGCTGCGCGCGTATGACCACGCCCGGGAAGAACGCAGGATCCCAGATGAAGCGATACGCTTGGACCGGTACGCTGCCACAGCGGAACGACGGTTCTGGCAAGTCACCCAGATCCCGCAACCGGGCAACGTAGGTCGCCCTCGCAAACCCGGTGAAATCGATGAAGGGAGGCCGGTCGTCGCTAGGCTCCACCGCAGGCAGCGGCAGCAGATACCAGGCCTGTGCCTGCGGATCACCGCAGCCTTCCATCGCCACAGGAGCCGCGTGCTCGGGCGGGCGGGCACAACCGCCCTGCAGCAGCACGGCGATGGCCAGTATCACGCTCGCAGTCGCACGCATGCAGGCCTCCCTGGCAGGTTCACGCCGGCGTGCATCCGGCGCTGCGGTCATCCCGGAGCAGAGGGCGCCTGCAGGCGCCCGTCCAGTCACCGGATCTCGGAAATCTCCACGCCATCCAGCCCCTGCGACAGGGTGCGGGCATCGCCGCCCTGGCTGAGCTTGATGCGCAGGCGTACTTCGTTCTGCGAATCGGCGTAGCGCAGCGCGTCCTCGTAGCTGATCTCGCCGGCCTGGTACAGCTCGAACAGGCTCTGGTCGAAGGTCTTCATGCCCAGCTGGGCCGAGTCCTTCATCACTTCCTTCAGCTTGTGGATCTCGCCGTCGCGGATGTAGTCCTGCACCAGCGGCGTGCCCAGCAGGATCTCCATCGCCACCTTGCGCGAGCGGCCATCCGGCGACGGCACCAGCTGCTGCGCGACCACGCCCTTGAGGTTCAGCGACAGGTCCATCAGCAACTGGTTGCGGCGGTCTTCCGGGAAGAAGTTGACGATGCGGTCCATCGCCTGGTTGGCGTTGTTGGCATGCAGGGTGCACAGCACCAGGTGGCCGGTTTCGGCGAACGCGATGGCGTGGTCCATGCCTTCGCGGGTACGCACCTCGCCGATCATGATCACGTCCGGCGCCTGGCGCAGGGTGTTCTTCAGGGCCGCTTCCCAGCTGTCGGTATCGATGCCGACCTCGCGCTGGGTGATGATGCAGCCCTCGTGCTTGTGCACGAATTCGATCGGGTCTTCGATGGTGATGATGTGGCCGGTCGAATTCTGGTTGCGGTAACCGATCATCGCCGCCAGCGAGGTCGATTTACCGGTACCGGTGGCACCGACGAACAGGATGATGCCGCGCTTGGTCATCGCCAGCGTCTTGATGATCGGCGGCAGGCTCAGTTCTTCCACGGTCGGAATGCGCGTCTCGATGCGACGCAGCACCATGCCAACCTGGTTGCGCTGGTAGAAGCAGCTGACGCGGAAGCGGCCGACACCGGACAGGCCGATGGCGAAGTTGCATTCGTGGGTCTTCTCGAATTCCTCGCGCTGCGCCGGGGTCATCACGTTCAGGACCAGGTCGCGGCTCTGCTGCGGCGTGAGCGGGGTCTGCGTGATCGGCGAGATCTTGCCGTTGACCTTCATCGCCGGCGGCATGCCGGCCGTGATGAACAGGTCCGAGGCGCGCTGGTGCGCCATCAGCTTGAGGAACGAAGTGAAATCGATGGTGGTCGCGGTGGTGTTCACGGCGGGCTCCCAATGGGGCATGTACCAGGAAACGGTCGGTGGAGGAAACGGCGCGGGTACGGCGGCGCACTGGCGCACGCCGCCCCGTTGTTGCCCCGCCTTACTCGAACAGGCGCTTGTCCTTGGCGTACTCGCGGGCCTGGTTGCGGGTGATCAGGCTGCGCTTGACCAGGTCCTGCAGGTGCTGGTCCAGGGTCATCATTCCGTACTGCTGGCCGGTCTGGATGGCCGAGTACATCTGCGCGACCTTGTCCTCGCGGATCAGGTTGCGGATGGCCGGGGTGCCGACCATGATTTCCCACGCAGCGGTACGACCGCCGCCGACCTTCTTCAGCAGAGCCTGCGAGATCACCGCACGCAGCGACTCGGACAGCATCGAACGCACCATCGGCTTTTCGCCGGCCGGGAACACGTCGATGATACGGTCGATGGTCTTGGCCGCCGAACTGGTGTGCAGAGTGCCGAACACCAGGTGGCCGGTTTCCGCGGCGGTCAGTGCCAGGCGGATGGTTTCCAGGTCACGGAGTTCGCCGACCAGGATGATGTCCGGGTCCTCACGCAGCGCCGAGCGCAGCGCTTCGTTGAAGCCATGCGTGTCGCGGTGCACTTCGCGCTGGTTGATCAGGCACTTCTGCGAGGTGTGCACGAATTCGATCGGATCCTCGACGGTGAGGATGTGGCCGTATTCGTTCTTGTTGATGTAGTCGATCATCGCCGCCAGCGTGGTCGACTTGCCCGAGCCGGTCGGGCCGGTCACCAGGATCAGGCCCTGCGGCTGCTGGATCACCTCGCGGAACAACGGCGGGCAGGCCAGGTCCTCGAGGGTGAGCACCTCGGAGGGAATGGTACGGAACACCGCACCGGCGCCGCGGTTCTGGTTGAACGCGTTCACACGGAAGCGCGCCAGCGACGGGATCTCGAAAGAGAAGTCCACTTCGAGGAATTCCTCGTAATCGCGGCGCTGCTTGTCGGACATGATGTCGTACACCAGCGCGTGGACCTGCTTGTGGTCCAGGGCTGGGATGTTGATCCGGCGAACATCGCCGTCCACGCGGATCATCGGCGGCAGGCCTGCAGACAGGTGCAGGTCGGACGCTTTGTTCTTTACGGAAAACGCCAGCAGTTCGGCGATATCCATGAGCGGCTACTCCCCAATAACGGCTTCGACTGGAAGGATCTTTCCCCGGGCGGCAGTATAGCCTCCTGATTCAACGGAACGCGTTACGTGGCCACTCCCCTGCCCCAGATCCTGAGCAACCTGCATGCTGCCGCCGAGGCGGCCGGCCGGCCCGATCCGCGCCTGCTGGCCGTTTCCAAGACCCAACCGGCCGAGGCCGTGGCCGCGCTGGCCGCACAGGGCCAGCATGCCTTCGGCGAGAACTATGTGCAGGAAGCGCTGGCCAAGATGCAGGCGCTGCAGCACCTGGCGCTGGAGTGGCACCTGATCGGCCACCTGCAGTCGAACAAGGCCGATGCCGTGGCCACCCATTTCGACTGGGTGCAGAGCGTGGACCGGCCCAAGCTGGTGACGGCGCTGGCGCGCCATCGCCCGGCCACGCGCGGCCCGCTGAACGTGCTGATCCAGGTCAACATCGACGATGAGTCCAGCAAGCACGGCTGTGCGCCGGAGGCCGTGGACGCATTGGCCGCCGCGATCGCCGCCGAGCCCCAGCTGCGCCTGCGCGGCCTGATGGCGATTCCGGCGCCGTGGCCGGAGGCCGAGCGTCGTCGGGATGCATTCGTGCGCATGCGCGCCCTTTTCCAATCACTGGCCGCCCAGTACGCGCAGGTCGACACGCTGTCGATGGGCATGAGCAGCGACTACGCCGAAGCCATCGCCGAGGGCGCCACCCTGGTGCGCATCGGCACCGCCCTGTTCGGCGCGCGCCCGCGCCCGGCCTGATTTTCCAAGGAGACTTCCATGGCAGCTGATTCCATCACCTTCATCGGCGGCGGCAACATGGCACGCAGCCTGATCGCCGGCCTGATCCGCCAGGGCGTGCCCGCCGCGCACATCCATGTGGCCGAACCGGTTGCAGCACTGCGCGAGTCGCTGGCCACCGATTTCGGCGTACAGGTACACGACAACGCCGCCAATGCCGCCGCACAGGGCCGCACCTGGCTGCTGGCGGTGAAGCCGCAGGTGCTGCGCGAGGTCTGCCAGTCGCTGCAGGCACTGGCCCAGGCGAACCGGCCGCTGGTGGTGTCCATTGCCGCCGGCATCACCAGCGCGCAGCTGGAACGCTGGCTGGGCGGCAACCTGCCGGTGGTGCGTGCAATGCCCAACACGCCGGCCCTGCTCGGCGCCGGCGTGACCGGCCTGTATGCCACGCCGTCGGTGGATGCACAGCAGCACGCGCAGGCCGAACAGGTATTGGCCAGTGCCGGCCGTACCGTGTGGATCGAGCGCGAGGCGCTGATGGATTCGGTCACTGCCGTGTCCGGCAGCGGGCCGGCCTACGTGTTCCTGCTGGCCGAAGCGATGGAAGCGGCGGGCATTGCCCAGGGCCTGCCGGCCGAGGCCGCGCGCACGCTGGTGGTGCAGACCCTGCTGGGCGCCTCGCGCATGCTGGATGAAGCCGGTGAAAGCCCCGCCGAGCTGCGCCGCCGCGTGACCTCGCCGAACGGCACCACCCAGGCCGCGATCGAGCGCTTCCAGGCCGGTGGTTTCGAAGCGCTGGTGGACACCGCGCTGCGCGCCGCGCAGGTGCGTGGGCAGGAACTGTCTGCGGCGAATGATTGATCCCGATGTGTGCCGACCAACGGTCGGCACCTACCATCATCCACGCATGGCGTGGATCTACTGATGCCTGTCTCTTCAGTAGATCCACGCCATGCGTGGATGCTCATTGCCCCAATGTGGCCATGACGAAATCGACGAAGCACTGCAACCGCGGGCGCGGCCGTCGATCCGGCAGGTAGATCAGGTGCATCGGCCGCGGTTCGGGCAGGTAGTCGCGCAGCAGTGGCTTCAACCGTCCGGCCGCGATCTCGCCGGCCAGCAGGGCGGTCGGCTGCAGCACCAGCCCCGCCCCGGCCACGGCGGCCTCACGCAGTGCAACACCGTCGTTGCAGGTCAGCCGCGCCTCCCAGTCCACCTGTTCGCCGTTGGCCAGCTGCCAGCCATGGCCACCACGCCAGGCGAGATGGCTCAGGCAGTCATGTCCTTCCAGATCCGCCGGCGTGCGCGGCGTGCCGCGCCGGCGCAGGTATGAAGGCGCCGCGCACAGGCTCATTGCGTAGGGCGGCAACGGCCGCGCCACCACCTCCTGCGATGGCAGCGGTCCGACCCGGATCGCCACGTCGAAGCCGTCCTCGATCAGATCCACGCGGCGGTTGCTCAGGTCCAGTTCGATGTTCAACTGCGGCTGCGCGCGCAGCAGGCCGGCCAGCTGCGGCGCCAGCACGCAGCTGCCCCAGGTGGTCGGCGCACTGACCCGCAGCAGGCCACGCGGCTGTACCTGCAGACCGGCCACGTCGGCCTCGGCATGCTGCACCTGCTCCAGCACCTGCCGGCACCCGGCCAGGTAGGCGCTGCCGGCTTCGGTCAGGCGCTGGCGGCGGGTATTCCGTTGCAGCAGCGCCGTCCCCAGGTGCGCCTCCAGCTGCTGGATGTACTTGCCCACCATCACCGCCGAGACCTGCAGCTGTTCGGCGGCGCCGGCGAAGCTGCCACGCTCGGCGACCGCCACGAAGGCCTGCATGCATCGGAGGGTATCCATTACTAATCCTGGGTTAGGAATCTGCGAAGCATACGCCGCTTACCTAACCCTGCTGTGAGGGCGCAGACTGCGCCCATTCCCCCTCCCGCAAGGAACCGCCATGAAGATCCTCCTCGTGGGTGCCAGCGGCACCCTCGGCCAGGCAGTCGCCCGCCAGCTCGGCCAGCAGCATCAGATCCTCGCCGCCGGCCGCCACAGCGGTGAGCTGCGCGTCGACCTGACCGACGACGCCAGCGTTGCCGAGCTGTTCGCGCGTACCGGCCCGGTCGATGCGGTGATATCCACCGCTGGCAAGCTGTACTTCGGCCCGCTGCAGGAGATGACGCCCGAGCACTTCAACATCGGCCTGCAGGACAAGCTGCTGGGCCAGGTGCGGCTGGCGCTGGTCGCCCAGCACCACCTCAACGCCGGCGGTTCGATCACCCTGACCAGCGGCATCGTCAGCGCACAGCCGATCCGCGATGGCGTCAACGCCACCTCGGTGAATGCCGCACTGGAAGGCTTCGTGCGTGCCGCCGCACTCGAGCTGCTGCCGCGCGGCCTGCGCATCAACGTGGTCAGCCCGAACGTACTGATCGAATCGATGGCCGCCTACGGCCCCTACTTCCCGGGCTTCGAGGCGGTGAGCGCGCAGCGCGCGGCGCTGGCCTTCCAGCGCGCAGTGGAAGGCATCCAGAGCGGCGAGACGATCACGGTCTGGTAAGAAAAAGGGGACGGAGGGGATTAAGTCGTTTGTGCACTTGCGACTTAATCCCCTCCGTCCCCTTTTTCATTCCCAGCGCATCGGGCCGTCGCCGCGTTCGCCGAGGACGTCGCCCGGGTTGGCCAGGCGACAATGCTGCAGCGACAGGCAGCCACAGCCGATGCAGCCGGTCAGTTCATCGCGCAGCAGCTGCAGCATGTGGATGCGCTCTTCCAGCTCGGTGCGCCAGCGCGCGGACAGCTTGGCCCAGTCGGCCTTGGTCGGCGCGCGGCCTTCAGGCAGGCTCTCGAAGGCACGGCCGACCGCTTCCAGCGGCATGCCCACCCGCTGCGCCACGCGGATCACCGCCAGCCGGCGCAGCACATCCCGGCTGTAACGGCGTTGGTTGCCCGAAGTGCGCAGGCTGCTGATCAGCCCCTTGCGCTCGTAGAAATGCAGTGCGGAAATGGCCACGCCACTGCGCTGGGAGACCTCGCCAACGCTGAGTTCCTGGGATGCCATTGCTTGACCTCAACTACAGTTGAGGTGTCATGCTGCTATCTTCGCCGCCCGTTGACAAGCGCGGCCTGCACCTGACCCGTATGACCCCGACCCTCTCTCCCGCCGACGCCCACCTGCCGGCTGACACCTCGATCCTGTCCGCGCGCTACCGCGCCACCACCATCGGCATGGTTGCGCTGGTCGCGCTGCATGCCTTCGAGGCATTGGCCGTCGCGGCCGCGATGCCCACCGTGGCCGAAGCGCTCGATGGCCTGCGCCTGTACGCGCTGGCCTTTGGCGGCACCCTGGCCACCAGCGTCATCGGCATGACCCTGGCCGGGCGCTGGGCCGATCGCCACGGCCCCGCGCGCCCGCTCTGGTACGGCCTGGCCTGCTTCGTGCTGGGCCTGTTGCTGGCCGGCTTTGCGACGCGCATGGGCATGCTGGTGGCCGGGCGCCTGATGCAGGGCCTGGGCGCGGGCGCGATTTCGGTCTCGCTGTACGTGATGGTCGGCCGCAGCTACCCCGAGCACCTGCGACCGAAGGTGTTCGCGGCGTTCTCTGCGGGTTGGGTGGTGCCCTCGATGGTCGGCCCGGCGTTGAGTGGCCTGATCGTGCAGCATCTGGGCTGGCGCTGGGTATTCCTGGCAGTGCCACTGCTGGCGATACCCGCCGCACTGCTGCTGCGCCCGGCATTGGCGCGCATGCAGTCTCCCGTTGCGCCCGGCAACGATGGTGAACGCGGCAACGTGGTGCGCTGGGCCAGTGGCGCCTCACTGGCCGCACTGCTGCTCTACGTCGGCGGCCAGCAACAGGGCATGGCTGCCCTGCTCTGCATCGGCGTGGCGATGCTTGCGCTGCTGTTCTGCGTGCACCGGCTGTTGCCGGCCGGAACGCTGATCCTGCGCCGCGGCCTGCCCAGCGTGATCGCGCTACGCGGCATCGCCGCCGCAGCCTTCTTCGCCTGCGAGGCCTATCTGCCCCTGCTGCTGCAGCGCGAACGCGGGCTTTTGCCCAGCTGGGCCGGCGCGGTGCTCAGCCTCGGTGCGCTGGGCTGGTTCGCCGGCTCCTGGCTGCAGGGTCACCAGCAGCGCGGCTGGTCACGCCAGCAGCTGCTGCGCGTTGGCACGGTGATGATGACGGTCGGCATCGCCGCCACGCTGGCGGTGCTGTTCAAGCAGATGCCGCTGCCGGTCGCGCTGGTCGGCTGGGCCGTGACCGGTTTCGGCATGGGCATGATCTACGCCAGCCTGTCGGTGCTGACCCTGTCGCTGTCGGCGCCGCATGAGCAGGGTGCCAATACCTCGGCGCTGCAGCTGAGCGAGGCGCTGTCGGTGACCACCGCGCTGGCGGTCTCCGGCGCGCTGTTCGCCCTGTTCGTGGAAAGCGCGCCGCACACCGGCTACCTGCTGTGCCTGGCGATCACTTTCGGCCTGGCGGTGCTGGCCGCGGTGATCGCGCGGCGGGTGTAGGCGGCAGCGCTCGGTAGTGCCGGCCGCTGGCCGGCAACCTCCACGCACGCAGGAATGCTGTGATGATGCCGGCCAGCGGCCGGCACTACCTGGTAGCGGCGCCCATGTCATCGATATCCCGATGCAGGATGCGCCGCACTTCCAGCACGGCCTGCGGGGTTTCCTGCACGCTGTGGCCGGAGATGATCACTTTCTCCGACAGCGCACCCGGCAGGTGCGCGCTCCAGTACGGCACCAGCCCGTCATCAGACTTCTCCACCGGCAGCTCCGGCTTGCGCTGGGCGATGATCGAGTGGTACTTCAGGCCCGCTTCGATCGGCAACTGCGCGGCGGCCTTCACGAACGGATCGCTGGCCTTGAGGTTGTCGATGCTGTTGGGGATCTTCGGCTTGGCGGTGCCATCGACCTGCTGTTCGGCCTGCGCCAGCGCCATGAACACATCCTCGAACTTGCCGAGGATGGTCAGCGGCAGGCGCACCAGGCGACCGATCAGGCGCCCGACCTTGTTGCCGGCGATATCCGTGCCCTGGTGCGGCGCGGCGATGAAGATCGCGCGCTCCACGTTCGGCTGCGCCTTGAAATGCAGCAGTGGCCCCAGCTTGGTCTGCACCCGCTTCAGGCGCTCGCCCTTCAGATCGTAGTTGGCCAGCAGGTCATCCCACAGCACATCACCGGAATCGCTCACCAGCAGGCGCGCGAGCACGCCGCCCATGCTGTGGCCGATGTAGACCATGTCCTTCGATGCGCGCGTGGTGCCATTGGGATCGAAGTGCTTCAGCGTATCGTTGAACGCGTTGGCGATCTCGTAGCGGTTCAGCGCGATCGGTGCGTTGGTCGGGTAGTAGACCTGCCACACCTGGAACTGCTGGCGCAGCTCGGGATCGCCCATGATCTCGTTGGCCAGGTTCACCCAGGCTTCCGGGCTGCTGGCCAGGCCGTGCAGCATGAAGATGATGCGGCGGTTCGGGTCCCACGGCTGCATCAGGTAGATGTGCGGTTCGCCGATGCCCTCGCTCATGCCGAACAGGGTGCGCAGTGACTGCCGGGCGAAGCCGCTCTGCGCCAGCCACAGGCCGTAGGCGGCGGTGAAATTGCCGGCCAGCGGTACCTGTTCGCCGTGCAGGGTGATGCGTTCGGTGGCTTCCGGCGAATAGGCATCGAGCTCGACCCGGCGCGTGCGCATCACATCGTCCAGGCTGCTGCCCTCGAACCGCAGCAACGCAGTGACGTTGATCGAGGACATCTCGCTGAACTCGGGCACCGAATCGTCATGGCGATGGCGGCGGCCACGACGCGCGTCGTCCTCATCCTCCGGCGGCGTATCGGCCTTCGGGCCATCCGGCGCGATCACCGGCGCGACCAGCTTCGGCGGGTCCATCACCATCACCAGCTCGGCGCCGAAACCATCGCGGCGATAGGTGCTGCGCAGGCCGACGAAGCTGACCGTGCCGGCCGGTACCAGCTGCGCAGGAATGCTCTTCAGGTTCAACTGCTGGTAGTTGGAGGCCAGCGACCAGCTGCCGACCGTGAGCGGTTTCGTATAGTCCTCGCCCGCCAGCGCAGCGGCGCGTGCGCGCACGAACAACACCACTGCCGCCTTCTCTGCCGCGTAGTTGTAGTAGTCGCGCACCTGCGTCTGCCGGTCCTCGAAGGCACGGTCGGACGGCGAACGCCCGCTGTAGAACAGGTAGGCATAGGCATAGCGCGCGGCTTCCAGCCAGGCGTCCAGCGCCGCATCGCTCATCGGCGGATCGCCGGCGGCGGTCTTCTTCGGCGTCAGCGCCAGCGCGGCCTTCACCCACAGTTCGGACAGCGCCGACAGCCGCTGCTCGACATTGAGGTCATCGGTCATCAGCAGCGTGCTGCGGCAGACCAGGAAGTCCTTCTCGCATTGCGACTCGTCCAGGCCCGCCGCGCTGAGCGTCTCGCGCGCGGCCGGGCTGAGCTTGCCGGTGTTGAGCACGTCGGCACGCTTGTTCACCAGCGAATCGCTGGATTTGACCTGTTTGACGGTCACCATCGCGCAGCCGCTGCTGCCCAGCAGCAGGAAGGCGGCGAACAACACCGGCAGCGCGCGCTGCCAGCGGATCAGGAAGAGTCGGGTCATTACTGCGGGTCCTGCTCGGTGCCGGGCACGCCCTGGCGGATCACGGTGGAGAAGTGGTCGCCGCTGCCCAGGTCCAGCGCACGCTGGGTGATGCGGCCCTTGTCATGCAGTTCGGCGTACGGCACACCCGGCGTGAGCGCACCCACCTCCTGCGCGTACTCGGCCAGATACCCGGACAGCAGCAGGCGATAGTCCAGCGGCAGGCGCGGCGCGATGTGCCGGGCCAGGTCGAAGACGATGGTGGTGCAGTTGCTGGTGAGCGTGTTGTAGAAGCCCGGCTTCGCATCCAGTTCGCGCGCCTGCGCGATGTACGCGGCAAACAGCTCCTTCAGCTGCGCACGGTCCATGCCGTGCAGGCGGTACAGGTAGACATCCTCGCCGCGCGCGTTGGTGCGGGTGCGGATGATGTCGGTCTCCTCCGAGGCCACCAGAGTCATCTCGAACTTGCGGAAGAAGCCGCCCAGCGCCGAGAACGATTCACCACGTTCCTTGCGGATCTCCAGCGAGAACACCACGTGGCGGCCATCCTCGAAACCGAACGAGATGAGGGTGTGGGCGATCGCGGGGCCCATCCAGTACGACAGCACCAGGTCGGCCGAGCGCAGCTGGTCCAGGTCGTATTCGCGGCGCACCCAGCGCGCGTCGTAGTCGGTTTCGCTGCGCCAGGTGAAATCACGCACGTTGTCGAACACCACGTGGCGCCCGTCGAAGGACACCACATGCAGGCGCTGGGCCACGTCATCGGCCCACACGCGGTCCTGGCGTGGGGTCAGCAGCAGCCACCACAGGCCAGCCAGCGCCAACGAGGCGCCGAACGCCATGCCCAGGCGACGATGGCCACGGCCACGCGCGACCCGCCACGACGCCCACAGCGCAAGCAGCAGCCACAGCACCGCAATGCCGTTCGCCAGCCAGCCCGGCCCCGGCATCTGATAGGCCAGCAGCCCGGTCACCCACAACGCTGCCAGCGCCATGGCACTTCCTGTCATCCAACGTCCTGCGGCTCTCACTGGCATCCTGTCGCGGTCCCGAAGCCGCATAGTTAGCCACAAGCGGGTTCACCGTGGCATCTACGGCCCGTTCAGGCACGCCGGTGCACCGTCTGCGGCGGCCCCGCGGCCAGATGGATCACAAGGAGCAACGATGGGCATCACTTCCGTGGCCGGCGTTCCGGTCCAACCCCAGCACCGCGCCACCTGCCATTGCGGCACGGTCGAACTGCTGCTGGACCTGCCGGACGGCATCGTCGACCCGCGCCGTTGCGACTGCTCGATGTGCCGGCGCCGGGGTGCCATTGCAGCCAGCGTTACCCGCGCGGGCCTGCAGGTGGTGCGCGGGCAGAACCACCTGCAGCTGTACCAGTTCAACACCCATGTGGCCGAGCACTACTTCTGCGGCGTGTGCGGCATCTACACCCATCATCGGCGCCGCTCCAACCCGGAACAGTACGGTTACAACGTGGCCTGCCTGGAAGGCATCGACCCGTTCGCGCTGGGTGTGATCCCGGTCAACGACGGGGTCAACCACCCCGCCGACCGCACCGGCTAGTGGCGCGCGCGCCGCGGCGGCGTGGCGACCTTCTGCCAGGGCGCCATGCCACTGCGCCCGGCCCGCGCCGGGCGTTTCAACCAGGGGCGGCGTGGCGGCGCCTGCGGCGCGTCCGCGACCGGGGGAGGAAGTGGTCTACGGCCGGGCCAGAGATGGTCGAGCAACCACATGGCGGGTCTCCGTGGGGGACGGGGACGACCAAGGCTAGGCGCGGGCCGGCATAGGGAGCGTGATGCGAAGGCGACCGCCGGATGACACGCTATTGATAATCATTTGCATCAATCCAAGGCAATCCCGATAATCCGCGGCGATCTTCCATGGACCGACCGCCATGCCTGCCCGCCACACCCTGCTCTCCCTTGCCCTGGCGCTGCCCGGTGCCCTCACCGCACCACTGGCTGTGGCTGCGGAAACACCGGACGCCCGGACCCTGGACCGCGTCAGCGTCGTTGCCGACCGCGCCAGTACCGCGACCAAGACCGATACCGCGCTGACCGCGACGCCACAGGCGATCAGCGTGGTCACCCAACAGCTGTTCACCGATCGCGGCGCGCACAACCTGCAGGAAGTGCTGCGCTACAGCGCGGGCGTCACCGCCGATGCCTGGGGCCTGGATACGCGCAACGACGCTACTTCGGTACGCGGCCTGGACCCGGTGCAGTACGTGGATGGCCTGCGCCGCAGCTACGGCTTCAGCCCCCTCGCCCGCCCGGAAATCTATGGCCTGGAGCGGGTGGAAGTACTGCGCGGCCCCTCCTCGGTGCTGTACGGCGCCGGCGCCACCGGCGGCATCATCAATGCCATCAGCAAGCGCCCCACCTTCGGTGCGGCACGCGGTGAGATCGGCGTGCAGCTGGGCAGCTTCGATCGCAGGCAACTGCAGGGGGACGTCGGCGGTGCATTGAACGCGGACGGCTCCGTGGCCGGTCGCCTGGTCGGCTTGGTACGCGCCTCCAACATGCAGACCGACACGCTCAAGGATGACCGCGTCTACCTGGCACCGTCGATCAGCTGGCGTGGCGAACGCAGCACCTTGACCCTGCTGGCCAGCTATCAGCATGACAAGACCGGCTCCAGCCAGCAGTTCCTGCCGCTGGCCGCGACCCTGCTGGCGCCACCCGGCCGCCGCCTGGATCCCTCCACCTTCATCGGCGACCCGGGCTTCGACCGCATCGACTCCCGCGTCTACAGCCTGACCGCACTGTTCGACCACAGCTTCAACGACGTGCTCAGCCTGCGCTCGGCCGTGCGCTACATCGATGGCAAAACGACGCTGCAGCAGATGTACGTGGACAGCTACAGCAACCCGGCCGATCCGTTCATCGACGCCGCACGTCGCGTGGTCAACCGTACCGCCTATGGCACCCGCCCGGATGTGCAGATCCTCAGCGCGGACAATGCGCTGCAGTTCGACTTCGCCACCGGCGCCTTCCAGCACCTGTTGTTGGCCGGCGTCGACTACAGCAAGTACCAGGAACAGCTGCAGCGCCTGGATGCCACTGGCACACCGATCGACATCTACGCCCCGGTATCGATGGCACCGACGGTGCGTGGCTGGGACCGCCAACCCGACCAGACCTCCACCCAGCTGGGGCTGTACGTGCAGGATCAGATCCGCTGGGCCGACCGCGTGTCGCTGGTACTGGGCGCGCGCCGCGACCATGCACGCTCGAAGACGGAGGGCCAGCCCAGCCAGACCGACAACGCCACCACCTATCGCGCCGGCCTGATCGGCGAACTGGGCGCCGGGGTGTCGCCCTACCTGAGTTACAGCGAATCGTTCCTGCCGGTCACTGGCCAGGACCTGTTCGGCCAGGCCTTCAAGCCGATGCGTGGCCGCCAGAGCGAGGCAGGCATCAAGTGGCAACCCGCGCGCAACCTGCTGCTGACGATGGCGGCGTACCGCATCACCGAAACCAACCGGCAGACCAACGACCCGGACAACGTACTGAACGTAGTGCAGACCGGGCAGATCCGCTCCAAGGGCATCGAGCTGGAAGGCCAGTTCCAGTTCGCCAACGACCTCACCGTCACCGCCGCCGTTGCGCGCAACGAGGCCGAGGTCAGCCGCAGCAACTTCGCGCTGGAAGTGGGCCAGCGCCTCAACGACACCCCGCAGGACCTGGCCTCGGCATGGATTTCGAAGGGCTTCCAGCTGGATGATGCCGCACGCCTGCGCCTGGGCCTGGGCGTGCGCCACGTCGGCAATACCGTGTCGCTGGGCAACGGTGGGCGCATCATCACCCCCAGCTACACGCTGGCGGACGCCTTGGTGGAAGTACAGGTGACTGACTGGACGATGGCGTTGAACATCGCCAACCTCACCGACAAGCGCTACTACGCACCTTGCCGTACCTTCGGCGACTGCTTCGCCGGCTACCCGCGCGTAGTGACCGGCACCATCAGCTACCGGTTCTGATCACAGCCAACGCTGGCCGCCGCAGCAGCAGGTGCAGCAGCACAGCGCATGCGGCGGTCAGCAGCGCCAGGACACGCAGCAGTATCGCCAGCGCCTCGGCACTGGCCTGCTGCAGCTGTGCGCCGCTCATCGCCGGAAGCAGTGCCTGCGCCTGTGCATGCGCACCCGTCGCCAGATAAGCACCGGCACGCGCCAGCGATGCCGGCGATGCTCCCTGCAGCTGGTGGCCGATCAGCAGCGCAAGCACGGCCGTGACTGCGGCCAATGCGATGCCCTCACCGGCCACCCGCACCGTTCCGAAGATGCCGGCAGCCATGCCCGCGCGCTGCACCGGCACCACGCTCACCGACAGCCCATCCATCAAGCCCCAAGGCAACGCCGTGCCCGCACCGATCAGCATCAGCAACGGCACCCACTGCGAGGGCGACGGATGCGATGCGTGGCGCGACAACAGGTACAGGCCAGAGGCACAGACCAGCAGGCCCAGCGCGCACAGCCGCGCACTTCCAACGCGCTCGGCCCAGCGTGCGGCCAGCATCGGCAGCACCAGCATCGGCGCGGACAGGGCCAGCATCTGCAGCCCCACCAGCGTCGCGCTCTGGCCGTGCACGCCCAGCAGCTGCAGGGGCAGCACCACCAGCAGCACCACGTAGCCGAAGCAGGTTGCGACCGGCAGCAGCTGGACACCCAGGAACGCCGGTTGCGAGAACAGCGAGAGGTCCAGCAACGGTGAGCGCTGCAGCCGTTCGGTGCAGACGAACACCGCGCCCAGCAGCAGCGTCGCCAGCAGCGCCAGCTGCACGCGCACGGCATGCAGGCCGAATTCCCCCAGCCACAGCAGGGCCAGGGTCAACGCCGCCAGCATCAGGCTGAAGCCCAGCATGCCGCCGACATCCAGCCGCCCGCGCTCGCCCTGGCTTTCGGGCAACACACGTGCGCCCAGCGCGAAGGCCGCCAACGTCAGTACACCGCCCGCCGCGAACACGCTGCGCCATCCCAGTACCTGCAGCAGCAGTCCGGCGAGCAGCGGCCCCAGCGCCAACCCCGCACCGAACGTGGTGCCCAGCAGGGCGAACACACGGGCACGCACCGGCCCCTGCCACGCATGCGCCAGCGCCGCCGTACCGGATGCCAATGCCGCTGCAGCGGCAACACCCTGCAACCCGCGCGCCAGATCCAGCCACAACAGCGTCGGCGCAAGGCAGACAACGGCCGTGGCGATGGTGAAACCCGCTGTGCCCAGCAGGAACAACCGCCGTCGGCCATAGCGGTCGGCCAGGCCACCGGCAGCGAGCAGCAGGCTGCCGAAGGTGAGCATGAAGGCGTTGGTCACCCACGCCAGCGCGGTCGGCGACGCCGCCACGGAATGGGCCAGCGCGGGCACCACGACCGCCCCGGCCGAGAAGGACAACGGCAGCGCCAGCGCGGCCAGGCAGACCGCGAGCAGCGTCCAGCGCTGATGTGTGCGGGAAAGTACGGGGAGCATCGAAACCGGGGCCATGCGGGCCTCCATCCATCAGGGGCATTGATGATGGACAGGCCGCTATCCCAGAAAAACAGGCTCCATGGACGTTGATTGCGGCCGACTGTTCCGCAATCATGCCTCTCATGGACTCCATCTCTGCCCTGCTCGCCTTCGTCCGCACCGCGGAGGCGGGCAGCATCGTCGGTGCCGCCCGCGTACTCGGCCTGTCCGCGTCGGCCGTCGGCAAGCGCATCGCCCGCCTTGAACAGGAACTCGGCACGCGCCTGTTCCAGCGCACCACCCGCCGCGTGCACCTCACCGATGAAGGCGAACTGCTGCTGCAGCGCTGCCGGCGTGCGTTGGATGAGCTTTCCGAAGCGCAGGCAGACCTGGCACAGCGCCAGCACGCCCCCAGCGGGCTGCTGCGCATCGGCCTGCCCACCATCGGCTACCGCTTCCTGCTGCCGGTGCTGCCCGGCTTCCAGCAACGCTACCCGCAGGTGCAGCTGGAACTGGACTTCAACGACCGCATCGTCGATGTGGTCAGCGAAGGCCTGGATGCGGTGATACGCAGCGGTGAACTGGCCGATTCCAGTCTGACCGCACGGCGGCTTGGCGGATTTCGTTTCATCCTCTGTGCAGCGCCGGGCTATCTGCAGGCGCACGGCACGCCCGGTGATGTGAGCGACCTGCGCATGCATACCGCGCTGCGCTTCCGTTACCCCACCACTGGAAAGCTGCATCCGTGGCAGCTGCCGGGCATCGAAGGCGATGCCGGGGCGCGTCTTCCCACGGCGATGACCTGCAACAACATGGAAGCCGTGCTGGCCGCTGCGATCGGTTGCATGGGCCTGGCCTGGATGCCTGACTTCCTCGCCGCTGACGCGCTGGACGATGGCCGCCTGCAACGGGTGCTGCCTGCGCTGCCCACGCACCAGGGGCAGTTCTCGCTGCTGTGGCCCGGTGGGCGCCATCCCAGTGCACGCCTGCGGGTGTTCATCGACTATGCCGTTGCCAACCTGTTCCGCGGCGACGAGGCGTAGCGGGTCCACAGAATCAGTTGATGCCCGCCGCCTGCAGAAAATTGCGCAGCACCGGCGACGGTGGTTCCGGCCGCATGCAGAACGGCAGGTCGAAACGCGCTGCTTCGCTCTCCAGCACGCGATAGACGATCTCCTGCGGGCGGAAGCTGGCCATGCTGGCAGGAACGATCGCCACGCCCGCCTCCACCGCCACCAGCGACAACACCGCATGCATGCCCTGCGCTTCCTGCACCACGCGCGGGGTGAAGCCCGCAGCGGTGCACAGGCCCAGCACCTGCGCGTGGAAGCCGATGCCCTCGCCTGCCGGCCATGAAACGAACGGTTCGTCAGCCAGCATCGCCACACTGACCTCCGGCGCGTCGGCCAGCGCATGTGCACGCGGCAGCGCAATCGCCAGGCGGTCGTGATCGAAGGCGTGCAGCACCAGCTCGGCGGCGGGAATCGGTGGAATCAACACGCCGACATCAATGCGCTGCTCACGCAGCCACAGCTGCTGCTGGCGCGACGTGGCTTCCTGCAGGTGCAGCTGCACCTGCGGGTATTGCTGGCGGAAGCGGCGGATCAGGCCTGGCAGGCGGCCATACAGCGCACTGCCGACATAGCCTATGCGCAGGCTGCCGGACTGTCCGGCAGCAGCTTCGCGCGTGCGCTGCAACGCCTGCTCGGCCTGCTGCAGCGTTGCCCGCGCCTCCACCAGCAGCGTCTGCCCGGCCACGGTCAGGCCCAGGGTGCGGTTGCCACGCACGATCAGTTCACTTCCGAGCGCGTCTTCCAACCGTCGTATCGCCGCCGTCAGCGGCGGCTGTGACATGTGCAGGCGGGCGGCGGCGCGGTGGAAATGCAGCTCTTCGGCCACGGCCACGAACTGGCGAAGCAGGCGCAGGTCGATCATCACGGTGCAGGCAGTGGGAACCCGCCTAGGGTACGCCCTCAGCTGCGTACGTCCACGCTCGCGCGGGCGATGGCCGGCCACTGCAGCGCGACCGATTCGATGCTGTCAGCAGTCACCGCGCGCAGATCCCGCGGATACGCCACATGCTCGGCTTCCTGCAGGCGCAGTGCATGGAACTGCCCGTTGCTGGCACGCAGCGCCCACCCGCCTTCCTGGCAACGCGTGGATGCCAGATAGGCCACCCCTTGCGCAACAGCTTCCGGATGCAGTTCGTCGGGCTCGCCGTCGATGCCCCACATGCGCGTCTTTGCCACCGGCGAAACCGCGTTGACCACGATGCCATGCTCGGCGCCTTCCAGCGCCAGCACATTGACCAGGCCCAGCGCGGCCAGCTTGCCCATCGCATAGGCGGACAGCCCGCGCTGCGCGTATTGGGGATACAGCGCGCGATCGGACGTGGTGATGACGATGCGGCCACCGCCCGCTGCGCGCATGGCCGGCCACGCCGCCTGCGCCAGCCACAGCGGCGTCTTCGCCGCCAGGCACAGCATCCGCTCCAGCGCGTCGTCCTCGATCACTTCCAGCGCCTGGTACTCGACCCAGCCCGCGTTGTGGATCAGGAAGTCGATGCGGCCGTGCGCCTGCAGCAGCTCCTGCACCAGCGCATGGCAACCGTCGCGATGGTCGATTAGGTTGCTCGCCGCTTGCACCGAAAGCCCCTGCGCCTGCAGCACTTCGACGCTGCGCAGGATGCGCTGCGGGTCAACGCCCCGGCCATCGGTACCGGCACCGACGTCATGCATCAGCACCTGCGCGCCGTGCTCGGCCAGCAGGCGGCTGTAGGCCAGGCCCAGTCCACCGGCGGCCCCCGTCACCAGGCCCACCTGGCCCTCAAAGGAAATACGAGAAATTGGCTGCATCGGCACAGCTTCGGCCAAGCGCACCGCGCCCGGCCAATACCGTTGACCACATCGCACGATACGCCCGCGCTATCACTGAAAAAGGGGACGGAGGGGATTAAGTCGTTTCAGGCACAGCAGGATCGATTACGACTTAATCCCCTCCGTCCCCTTTTTCGCTCAGCGGCTGAAGCGGCGGGCGCCTGCCACGCAGATCACGGCGACCACGGTCACCAGCACCATGCTGAGGCTGACCGATTCGTGCAGCAGCAGCGCGGCCAGGGCCAGGCCGAAGAACGGCTGCAGCAACTGCAACTGGCCAACAGCGGCGATGCCGCCCTGCGCCAGCCCGCGGTACCAGAACAGGAAGCCGATCAGCATGCTGAACACCGCCACATAGCCCAGCGCCCACCACGCCGAAGCACCGACTGCCGCGAACGAGGCCGGGCGCATCAGCACCGTCAGCGGCAGCATCACCGGCAACGCCAGCAGCAGCGCCCAGCTGATCACCTGCCAGCCGCCGAGATGGCGGGCGAGCCGACCGCCTTCGGCATAACCCAGCCCGCACACCACGATCGCCGCCAGCATCAGCAGGTCGGCCTGCAGCGAGGATTCGATACCGTTGCGCACCGCATAGCCGACCACACAGGCACTGCCCAGCAACGAGAACAGCCAGAATGCCGGGCGCGGCCGCTCGCCACCGCGCAGCACGCCGAACACCGCTGTACTCAACGGCAGCAGGCCGAGGAACACGATGGTGTGCGCCGATGACGCATGGCGCAGCGCAAGCGCGGTCAGCAGCGGAAAGCCGACCACGACGCCGAGGCTGACCACCACCAGGCCTGGCAGGTCACTGCGGCGCGGCCACGGCTGGCGCAGCATCAACAACAGACCCAGGCCGAGCACAGCGGCGATGGTGGCGCGTGCGGCGGTGACGAACCCGGCATCCAGTTCAAGCACCGCCAGGCGGGTAGCCGGCAACGAGCCCGCGAAAATCACTACACCGATGAAGCCATTGATCCAACCACTCGCCGACCGTTCCACGCCTGTAATCCTGAAGTGCCGGGCGATGCCTGGCGGAGCCTGTATGGAAGCATCCAGCGCGGAACCGCCCCAGCTACAATCCAGTACAGTCGCAAAGAACTGTACTGCCCACACTTCCACTACAGTGCTGCCATGCCACGTCCGCTTACCCGCATCGAATCGGTCATCCAGGCCGTCCGCCACCGCATCACCGCACGCGTGGATGGTCCCGGCTCCCGCCTGCCTTCGGTGCGCGCGCAGGCCGCAGCGATGGGGGTGTCGGTCTCCACCGTGGTCGAAGCCTACGAGCGCCTCGCGGCTGAAGGCCTGATCACGGCGCGCGCAGGATCCGGCTTCTACGTCAGTGGGCCCGCCGCACCGCTGGCACTGGCCGAGATGGAGCCTCGGCTGGACCGCGCCGTGGACCCGTTGTGGGTATCGCGGCAGTCGCTGGAAACTCCGCCGGGCCACCTCAAGCCAGGGTGCGGCTGGATGCCCAGCGACTGGCTGTATCACGATGGCGTGCGCCGCGGCCTGCGCCGGTTGGCGCGTGCCGATGCCATGCATCTGGCCGACTACGCCGGCCCGCTCGGCCTGCCCGCGTTGCGCCAGCTGCTGCAACGGCGAAGCGCCACGCTGGGCATCGATGCACCGATGGAGCAGATCCTGCTGACCGAATCCGGGACGCACGCGGTTGACCTGATCTGCCGTTTCCTGCTCAAGCCCGGTGACTGCGTGCTGGTCGATGACCCCAGCTACTTCAACTACCACGCGCTGCTGAAGGCGCACCAGGTACAGGCCGTGGGTGTGCCGTACACGCCCACCGGCCCGGACCTTGAAGCGTTCGAACGCGCATTGCAGGAGCATTCGCCGCGGCTGTACATCACCAACTCCGGCCTGCACAACCCGACCGGCGCGGTGCTTTCGGCCAGTACCGCGCACCGCCTGCTGGGCCTGGCCGAACGCAGCGAGTTGATCATCGTCGAGGACGACATCTTCGCCGACTTCGAACTGCAGCCGGCGCCGCGGCTGGCCGCGCTCGACGGGCTGTCACGTGTGATCCACGTCGGCAGTTTCTCCAAGACGCTGTCGGCGGCCTCGCGCTGCGGCTACATCGCTGCACGCCATGACTGGATCGAAGCGCTGACCGACCTGAAGCTGGCGACCAGCTTCGGCGGTGGCCATCTGGCCGCACAGCTGATGCACATCGCGCTGACCGACAGTGGCTATCGCCGCCACATGCAATCGGTGCGTTCGCGCCTGGCCGACGCGCGCCGGCACACGCTGCGGAAACTGCAGGCGCTGGGCATCACGCCATGGCTGCAGCCGGAGGCTGGCCTGTTTCTGTGGTGCCAGCTGCCGGATGGCCGTGACGCCGCCGCGCTGGCCCGGCAGTGCCTGCGCGAAGGCATCGTGCTGGCGCCGGGCAACGCGTTCAGCCAGTCGCAGCGCGCGGCCGACTATGTACGTTTCAATGTTTCGCAGTGCCAGGACGCGAGGATCTGGCAGGTGCTGGCGCGGGAGTTGCGCTGAGCGGGATGCAAGCCGGTCAGCGCAGGCGGGAGTGTCCCGCGGCAAAGGCACTTGCATGCCACGGTACAGTGGTATGTCCCCCGCCGCAGGAATCCGCGCATGTCCACGTTCTCCGATCCGCAGGCGGTGGCCCGCTATGCCGAAGCGCCGCTGCGCCAGGTACCCGGTTTCCTCGCGTTGCAGCAGATGAGCCGCCTGCTGCTGGCCGAACGCGTTCCCGCACAGGGCCGCGTGCTGGTACTCGGTGCCGGGGGTGGGCTGGAGCTGAAAGCCTTCGCCGAGGCGCAGCCGGGTTGGCAGTTGCTGGGTGTGGATCCGGCCGCGCCGATGCTGGCCCTGGCCGAGCAGACACTGGGCCCGTTGAACGCACGCGTTGAGCTGCTGGAAGGCTACATCGACGATGCCCCGGACGTACGCTTCGATGGTGCCAGCTGCCTGCTGACCCTGCACTTCCTCGACGCCACGCAACGCCTGCATACGCTGCGCGAACTGCACAAGCGACTGCGCCAGGGCGCCCCTCTGATCGTCGCCCACCACAGCGTGCCGCAGGATCCGGCCGGCAAGCTGCGCTGGTTGCAGCGCTACGCGGCATTCGCCGAAGCCTCGGGCGTTGCCCACGCCGATGCACAGCGCGCGATCGAGGCCATTGCCGAGCGGCTGCCGCTGCTGGCCCCCGAACAGGAAGTGGCGCTGCTGCAGGAGGCCGGCTTCGACGGCGTGGAGCTGTTCTATGCAGGCTTCAGCTTCAAGGGCTGGGTGGCGTACGCCGGGTGATGCCTACGGCACCACGGTGATGCCGATGCGCTGCATCAACAGCGCCACCTGCTGCACGTCCAGCGTAGCGCCACGCAGGTTGGTGCTGCGCAGGTCCAGCTCGCCCAGCTCGGAGTTGGTCAGATCGCAGTCGGTGAAGTTGGCACTGTTCCAGTCAATGCCCTCGAACTGGCCGCCGGCCAGGTTCGAGCCTGCGAAGCTGGCGCCACTCACATTCGCGCCATCCCAGCGGTTCTCCCACAGTTCGCACTTCTCCAGCGTGACCCGCGAGAAGTTCGCGTAGCGCAGGTTCGACTTCTTGATGAAGGCACTGCAGAACCAGCTGCGCGTGGTGATCTGGTTCATGAAGCTGGCGTTGCTGAAGTCCGCACCCTGCGCACGGCACTCGCTGATCTCCAGGCCCAGCGCCTTGATGAAGTTGAAGTGGCACATGCTGATGTCGCAGCTGCGGAAACTGGCTTCCTTCAGCGTGGCGCCGTTGAAGCGGCAGCCGGTGCGGCTGTCGGCATCGTAGAAACTGCAGTTGATGAACTCGGTGCCGGTCAGGTCCGCGCCGGAGAAATCGCACTCGTGGAACTGCTGGTCGACCACTTTCTGGCCGGTGTACTGGTCCGCGCCGATGCGCAGCTTGCGGTGAACGATGGGGGACATCAGGAATTCCATGCCAAGTGCCCTGCCATGATGCCGGGCCGCGAGGGCGATCCACAGACGCTGGCGCGGTCGGGTTCACCGGCAGTCCAGCCGTTCTGTCTCCACTCCCGCCAAATGCACGTTGTTGCACGTTAATGCACGAACGTGCAGACTTGCGTCATGAGCTCCGATCCCAGCCCCCTCCCCGCCCAGCGCACCCAGCAGATCCTCGAGGAACTGCACCAGCAGGGCCGCGTGGTCGCCGCCGAGCTGGCGCGCCGCTATGCCGTCTCCGAAGATTCGATCCGCCGTGACCTGCGCGAACTGGCCGCGCAAGGGCTATGCCAGCGCGTCTACGGCGGCGCCGTGCTGCCGCCGCCCAAGGAACGCCCACTACGCGAACGACTGACCCGCGACCGCGGCGACAAGGCCGAGCTGGCCGCCCGCGTCTGCGCGCTGCTGCAACCCGGCCAGGTGGTACTGCTCGACGCCGGGTCGACCAACCTGGCGATCGCCCAGCAGTTGCCGGCCGCTCTCGGGCTGACGGTGATCACCAATGCCCCGCAGATCGCCACCGCCGCCAGCATGCTTGAAGGTACCTCGGTGCAGCTGATCGGCGGCCGCCTGGCCAGCGGTGGCGGCGCGGTCGGTGCCGAGGCATTGGCCCAGGTACAGCGCCTGCGCGCCGACGTGTACCTGCCTGGCCCATGCGCGGTGGACGGTGACACCGGCGTGTGGGCGATGGATGCGGAAGAAGCCACGCTGAAGCGCGCGATGGTGGCCTGCAGCAGCCGTGTCATCGTCGCTGCCACCACCGAAAAGCTCGGTGCGCGCGGCAACTGGCAGATCGCCAGCCTGGACGAGATTGACGACCTGGTGCTGACCACCACCGCACCGCCCGCACTGGCGGCTCGCTTCCGCGCCGCCGGTATCGCGGTGCACCCCACGCCTCCCTGACCGTACCGCTCATGTCCCTTGCCAACCGCGCGCGTGCCGAACAGCACGCGACCCGCGCTGCGTTCTTCATTCCCGGCTTCGCCACCGCGCTGTGGGCCACGCTGGTGCCGTTCGCCAAGGCGCGTACCGGCATCAACGACGCCACGCTGGGGCTGGTGCTGCTCTGCCTCGGTGCCGGTTCGCTGCTGGCGATGCCCTTGTCCGGCGTGCTGGCCGCGCGCCTGGGTTGCCGCCGGGTGATGGTGGCCAGCAGCCTGCTGATCTGCCTGACCGTGCCCGGCCTGGCGCTGGCTGGTTCAGCCTGGACACTGGGCCTGGTGCTGTTCGTGTTCGGCGCCGCCGTGGGCGCGATGGACTGCACGATGAACGTGCAGGCCGTCATCGTCGAGCGCGAAGCACGGCGCGTGATGATGTCCGGCTTCCATGCCTTCTTCAGCATCGGTGGTTTCCTCGGCGCGGCCATCATGACCGTGCTGCTGTCCGCACAGCTGCCCCCCTTGGCATCGGTGATGATCGGCGTTGGCGCCATGCTGCTGGTGATGCTGCTGTCGGCTGCGTACTGGCACAGCGAACGCATGCCGCACGACACACCGATGCTGGCCCTGCCGCACGGCATCGTGCTGTTCATCGGCGTGCTGGCGTTCGTCGCCTTCCTCGGTGAAGGCGCGATGCTGGACTGGAGCGCGGTCTTCCTCAGCGATGTGCGTCGCGTCGATGCCAGCCTCGCCGGCATCGGCTATGTGACCTTCACCCTGACCATGACCGTGGCGCGCCTGTTCGGCGACGCACTGGTGGCGCGCGTAGGCCGTGAGCGCGCGATCGTGTTCGGCGCACTGCTCGCCGCCGCGGGCGTACTGGTACTGACCCTGGTCACGCCATGGCAGGCGTCACTGCTCGGCTATGTGCTGGTTGGCCTCGGCTGCGCCAACATCGCACCGGCGCTGTTCTCGCTGGCCGGCCACCAGACGCGCATGCCGGGTGCGCTGGCAATCACCGCCGTTTCCACGCTGGGCTTTGCGGGCATCCTTGCCGGACCGGCGCTGATCGGTTTCGCTGCCAACCACTTCGGCCTGATCGCTGCGTTCATCGGGGTCGCGATGGCCTTGCTGCTGGTGGCGGTGTCCACGCGCTGGCTGCGGGTGTAGCCCGCGGCATCAACGCCGCCTGCGCCGCAGCTTCATCCGCAATCGCCGATAGCCGATCACCGTCGCCGTGGCACACAACGCGGTTCCAGCAGCGCTCAGCAGCAGCAACACCGCCAGCCGGGCACCCTCCTGGCGCAGCATCGCGGGCAGATCCCAGCTGTGCAGGAAGTAGAACAGCCAGCGTCCCACCCGTTCCCGATGCCCCATCGTCAGCAACGGATCGCCGGTAGCCAGATCGAGATAGACGCGCGTCGCCTCGGCATCGCCGAAGTCCACCACCGCCACCGGGAAGCGGCGTACCGCTGCACCATTCATGGCCTCGGGCGCACGCGGATAGAAGTAGGCGTCTGCTGCACGCTGCACCACGAAACCCTGCATCGGCGCACCGGACAGCGCACGCACCTTCTGCTGCAGCCACGTCGCCGGCAGCAGGCGCGCCACCTGCAGATGCCCATCGCTGCCGGACACGATGCGGGTCTCGCCTTTCCCATCCAACAGCACCGCGAACAGCTCGCCCCCGATGCGGCGCCACTGGATCTCGACCGGTTGGAAGCGCTCAGCCTCGGCCACTGCCATGAGCTTCGCCGGCTCACCCAGCGCGCCATCCACCGCCACCACGCCGCCACGATAGCGCCCGCTGTCGATCGCCTCGCGCGTGCTGCTGAAGACCCCCAGTGGATTCATCGACATCAGCCCGCTGAAGATCCAGGTGAACACGAAGGCCGCAGCCACCAGCCCGATCAGATGGTGCCAGCGCATCCACGGTTCGACGTACGGTGTCTTCGCACCGGAGCGGTAGCGCCCACGGAAACGCCAGCGCCACACGCCCACCACGATGCCGCTGACCGCCGCCAACGTGCACAGCGCGGACAACACGATCACCACCCACGTCCACACCGGATCCACCGACTGCATGCGCAGGAAGTACAGCCAGTGCAGCCAGGCGCCCACATAGTTCCAGCGCTGCTGCACATGCGGTGCGTCCAGCACCACTTCACCGGTACGCGAGGACACATACAGGTCGCCCGGCTGTGTACCGCCCACCTCGACGCGATACAGCGGCCGATGCACATCCAGCGCGCGCGCATGCGTCCAGCGGTCCTCGTCCACGCGCGTCGCACCCACGAACGCCTGGCCGCCGGCGAACTGTGCAGCGGATGCTTCGGCGCGCTGTGCCGACACCGGCAGCAGCGCCTGGCCGGTGTACGCCGACCAGGCGCCTACGTTGCTGCCATTGCGCACCACATACGCAGGCTCGCCACGCAGCGTGGTCAGCGCCACGCTTTCCGGCTCGGCCTGCACGGCGGCAGGCAGTACCGACAGCCCCCGCAGATCGCGGGCCTCAGCCAGCACCGGCAATGCCGCCAGCCGCTCGCCCGGCGTCAGCTTCGGGTAGCCGATGAACAACATCACCATGCCGCTGACGAACCACAGCAGCATCAGCAGGCATCCGCCGATACCGAGCCAGCGGTGCACCAGGTAGGTCCAGCGCTTGGCGGTGGATCGCAGCGACATGGTGCGCGTCCTCAGAAGCGATGGTCGACGGTGAACTCAACGCGACGGTCCGCACCCAGCAGCCACTGCGTGCTGGTGTAGTACGCGGTGGCGTAGTACGCCTTGTCGAATACGTTGAACAGCCGCGCGGACAATCGCGTGCGCGGTGCTGCCTGCCACGTCAGCGCCAGGTCGGTGGTGCTGTAACCGGGCAACTCCAGCGTGTTGGCATTGTCGGCGTAGCGCTTGCCAACATAGCGAACGCCACCCGCCGCGCTCCAGTCCGGCGCGAACTGCCAGCTCAGCCACACACTGGCCAGGCGCTCGGCCACGTTCGGCGGCACGTTGCCATCGCGCGACACCAGCATCGGCGGCGAACCCGTGGTTTCCAGGAAGTCCTCGAACTCGGCCTTCAGCACCGTCGCGTTGGCATCCAGCGTCCAGTGCGGCGCGACGTTCCAATTCAAGGACGCTTCAATACCGCGCGAGGTCTGCGCGCCCACCTGCACGCGGCGGTCCGGCACCAGTGGGTCGCGGCTGAGCAATCCGGTCTTGCGGATGCGATACGCCGCCAGCGTCCACTCGCCGCCATCGAAGGCCTGCTTCAGGCCCACTTCGATCTGCCGCCCCTTGGCCAGGTCGAAGGCGCCGTTGGCCGGGCTGATCATCAACAGGCCACTGACCGGGTCCGCCGCCTGCGAGTACTGCGCATACAGGCTCAGCGTCGGCTGCAGCGCGAATACCGTGCCTGCACGCCAGCCGGTGCTGCTGTAGGTCTTCGAGAACGCATTCTGGCCGCTGATCAGATCGGTGCGATCAATGCGCGCGCGGTCGTGGCGCAGCCCACCCAGCACCGACCAGCGCTCGCTCAGCGCCAGCCGGTCCTCCACGAACAACGCGTACTGTTCGGCGCGGTTGCGGTAGCGCGGCAGATTCGGCGCGTCGCTGGCGAACTGCCCCGGCACCGGATCGAACGGATCGACCGGGCCCGAGCTGCCGGCATAGGTGTTGTTGGTGTGCTTGAAGTGCGCGCGGTTGGCGTCCAGGCCCACCGCGAAGCTGTTCTGCAGGCCACCTGCGGTCCCCTGCACGCGCAGCGTCGAGGTCAGTCCGGTCTGGTCCTGGTTGTGGGTGATCTCGGTATTGCCCGAGCGATCGATCAAGCCGGTGGCGCGGTTGTAGACATAGGCCTCGGCATTGCGCCAATCGCGCTGGCTGTCGATCTGGTAGAGGCGCGTGCGCCATTCGACGTTCGCGGTCGGCGTCCACAGCGCATCGAGCTGGGTCCAGCGGTCGCGGTAGCGGATCTCGCTGTCATCCACGTTGTAGTTGCGGTGGCGCAGCGCCTCCAGCTGGCGGCCCTCGACCAGCGGCGTACCGAAGTAGCGCATCGGCTGCTGGTAGCCCTGCGCATGGGTGAGGGTCAGCTGCAGGTCCGCGCGCGGCTGCCACAGCAATGCACCGGAGAACGTCGCGTCGCTGTTGCGCCCGCGGTCGACCCAGCCACCGCTGTAGTTGCCACTCACATCCAGCCGGTAGGCCAGCTCGGACGTCAGCGCGCCACCACTGCCGAAGCCCAGCCGCGCGGTGTCCTCGCTGCCCACGGTTACGCTGATCTCGTTCTCGATGGCACCGCGCGAGGGCTTCTTCGGCACGATGTTGATCACGCCGCCGATCGCACCGTCGCCATGGATGACCGAGGCCGGCCCGCGCAGCACTTCGATGCGCTCGATCGACCAGGTATCGAACGGGAACGTGATGCCCACGCCGCCGTACTGGCGCAGCCCGTCGTACAGGCGCATCACCGAAGCGCCATCGGTGAAGCCGCGGCTGGACAGCGCACTCAGGCCATTGCCCGGGTGCGGCATCGCACTGATCGCACCCGCCCGGCTGATCGCATCGTTGAGGTTGCTGTCGCCGCGCTGCTCCAGTTGTTCGCGCGAAATCACCGTCAGGCTGGCCGGTGTCTGCAGCACGCTCAGGCCCAGCGCGGAACCGGCGCTGGCGGTGGATGACAGCTCGCCGCTGCGGGTATCGACCACGCGCACAGTATCCAGCGTGGTCGGTGGTGCCGCATCGGCGGCAAGTGCGGGTGCGGTGTGCAGGAGCAACGCGCACAGGACAGGCAGCGTCGCCCGGCGCAGGCGCGCGGAGGTGGGGTTCGTTTTCATTTGTTCACGGCATGCAAGACCACCCCGCAATGGCAGGGCAGCAATCAGAAAGGGACAAACACGCGCGTGCGGGCACCGGCCGTGGCCGGCAACCTCATGGAAAGATGTTCAATGCAACGCGCGTGCGGCTCAGGCGGCCATCGTGGCTGGCGGCCCACGCGCTCCCAATGTGCCGCTGATCCGCTGCGGCAACGCCCGCACCGCACCGCGCAGCGCGCGGCACACCGGCGCCATCGGTGCCAACAGCAACACTGCCGCCACCAGCAGGGTGATCAACCGCGCAGCGATCAGGCAGTAATCGCAGTCCACGCCCATCTCATGGTCGGCATGTGGGTCTGCGGGCGGCTTCTTTGCGGCGTCGCCGTGCGGCATCGCCATCGCGTGATGGTCGTGGTGCCCGTCCATCGCGTGCTGCGCATGCTCCGCGTGCATTGCGTGGTCCATGGCTGCCACCGGCGCAGCGGCAGCCACGTGACCGTGCGCCAGCCAGCGGCTCACCAGCGGGGCGAGCAGCACCAGCAGCATGGCAAGCCATGCCAGGGCCTGGAACCGGCGGTGGAGAGCAGAACGGCGCACCCGGCCATTCTACGGGGCCACGGTCAACCTTGGACCCCGTTCAGGGTTTGACCCCTGCGACACGGTGACGCAGGCCCTGCCTGCTGCGCCAACCTGTGGGCTGTGATGTGAACGCGCCGCATGGCGCTCCCGGGCTCCCCGTGCTTGCGGGCCCGGCATCGCGAACGTTAGGGTTCAGGGGCCACGGCAAGGAGCCAGAGGAACCTGCATGACCATCCCCATCAAGCCCCGCCTGCGCATCGGCCTGCTTGGTCTGTGCGCGCTACTGCTTGCCGCCTGTGCCGACAAGGGCCCTCCCCCGCCGCCAGAGCCGCTGGAACTCTCACAGCCCATCGCCGTGGACGCGCCCGGCCAGCAGGTGCAGTTCGAGTTCGAAACCACGGCGCGCAATTTTGCCAGCTACCGCACTTATGCGGTGGAACTGGAACTGCAGCGGCGAAGTCCAACCACAACGGGCACGCCCGATATAGCAAGTATCAACATCCCATTCGAAGTATCCCTGCAGCGTCGGGAAGGCACTACCTGGCAGGAGATTGCGACACAGGACAGCTATCAGGCACGCGCGCGCAACGGTGTTGAGCCGCTCCCCTCGTGGCACCACTCTGAGAGCTGGCGCTATGCCTCGCTCGCATCAGGCAGCGACGGCAGCTACCTCCTGAACGTGACAGCGCTGCCGCTGGAGCTCGGCAGCAGATACCGGCTGCAGATTCAAACGGTCCATGCCATATCAGGACTGCAAGACTATTCGGCAACGCTAGTCGTGCACGCCTCGCGTCCTGCAGGGAAGTGACACCATTCATTCGAAGGAACGACGGAGTTTCCATGAACAAGCCCCGCTACAGCCTGGACATTGTCATTGCCGCACCCGGCACCCCACTGCTCGATCCCGATTCGGGAAAGCAGCAGCTGACGCCCGATGGCATTCCTGATACTTCCGGGCCTGGCCACATGTTCTATGTTCTGCACGCTCCAGGTAAAGCGGCGCAGAGTTTCGGCTTCGCACCCGTCGAGCATGGCAGCATGAATGGTCCCGGGCGCATCGTCAGAGACGACGTGAAAGTCTATAAGGACCCCGCCCATGTCCGTACCATCGAAATCACCGAAGCCCAGTACAACAAGCTCAAGGCGTTCGGCGATGATCCAGTGGCGCACGGCTTCAGCAAGCACTATGCCGACGTGCGTCACAACTGCGTGGACTTCACCTGGGGCGCATTGAATCATGCGGGTATCCAGCGCAAGCAGAGCCTGGACGTGAACAGCATCGGCGGCCCTGTTGGGCAATTGCTGCCCGATGTCCGCATTCCGCTGGGCGTCCAGTCACAGGGCAAGGACGGCTATCGTCCGCTGCGCAACATCCATGGCGTGGACAGCATTGAGCCCCCTTTCCCCAACAGCGAACTCAACCGCACCATCACTCATCCCCTGCCCGAGCGCAGCTTGAAGCAGCGTCTGCTCAGCGAAACCGATGGCATTGATGGCCCCTTGGGCGAGCGTCTGGCTGCGGACGCGCGCGCACCGGGGCACAGCCTTCATGCCTTGGACCAGAAGGTGCGCACCGCACTCGCCCAGGCCAGCGAACAGCAGGGACTGCCCCCCGGACAGGAGCATGAACGCCTGGCCGGCCATCTGACCCACGCGGCGGTGCAGGCCGGCTTCAGCGAAAAGGACACGCTGCACGTGGCATTCAGTTCAAACAGCACCGCCGAGGTACCCGGCTACGTATTCCTGCATCGCAACGGCGACACCGCCTCGCCGGACCCGGCCGCCAATCGCCAGCGTCTGTCCCTGCTCGATACGCAGCTGGGCGACGCCGATACGCTGTATCAGCAGGCCAACGTGCAGCAGCAATCCCGCGACGCAAGCCGGCTGGTGCAGGACGAGCAACAGGCACAACAGCAGGCATCGCCGCGCATGGCCTGACCAAACCGCGTCAGGCGCAGACACCGTTCCCGCATCAACTCACGTACTGCGCCTGACCGTTCCCGAAGGACCAGTTCTCCTTCTTCACTTCCACCAGATTGATGAACACGTCTTCGCGGCGGATACCCACCGCCGCATGCAGGCCATCGGCAATGCCCAGGTACAACGCTTTTTTCTGCTCCAACGTGCGCCCTTCGTTCCAGGTGATCTGGATGCAGATGAAATCGTCGGTGCGATCCACGCCCAGGTAGCCGGGATCGTAGATCAGCGTGTCCGGCGCGTGTTCCTGAAAGATCTGGAAGCGGTCGTTTTCCGGCACGCCCACCGCGCGCATGGCCTGGTAGATGGTTTCGCCGACGCGTTGCAGGTAGTCGGCGGATTTACCTTTGCGAAGATCGATACGGGCGAGCGGCATGGTGGCACTCCAGAGTGGATGGGCACGGCAACGGGCTGAGACTACGCCTGCCCGGGGCGGCGGGACAGCGCAGGGATGGAACCCTCTGGCTCCATGCGTGGCATGGTCCCGTCTCCGCCGCGCGGGGTGACGCGATTGCCGTGGCGGCGCCGCTCTGGAGTCATCTCGTGCACGGTCGGCAGGGGCGGCGATGTGCGCCATCAGTGATGGGCCGCACTACTCGCGGGTGTCGGACGGCACACAACGGGAAATGTCTGGCCTGCCTAGGGACAGTTGAGAATTTTCCTTACAGACCGATGTGATTGCCCGGCTTGATGATCGCCGCGCCGAGGCAAGACGTCTTGGCCGGGATTGGCGTCTCGAATAAACGAACAAGCTCACAGGATGTTGCGATAGCGATCGCAGCAAAGAGAATGCACCGATTGCCTTCAATGGCGGGCGGTGCGTGGGGATCGCAAGATCCGCCGGGCTTTTTCTCCCTGTGAGCTTTTCTGCCTTGGTACGCCAACCCGCACCGTCCGCCACCTTCACTCCGGAAGGTGGCCCCACGCCAGTGAGGGTTACACCATGACCAACAGAAGCATCTCCCACCCGCGCCTGCACGCCCTGATCGGCGACGTCATGCATGAGGTTCCCGCAGCCATCGCACGCGAACTCGAATGCGCGTTGCAGGAACAAGGACTGCCCTCGCAGTCGTCCACGTTCCTGTCCTGCCTCAACGCCATCCGCCACGCTGATGGCGAAGACGGACAGCCCTGCCGTGGTATCGCACTTGGCGCCAGTCTCCACGCGTCCCTCAGCCGTTCACTGTCCGCGCTGGGCGTGGTGCTGGACCTGCTGCACGCTGCCGAACGTGTACGCGTGGGCGGTGGCTCGGACCAGCAGTTGGGCGACTTCCACACCGACGGCCTGATCGTGGCGGCGCGGCAACTGGTGCGCGAGGCCAGCCACTGCCTAGCAGGCGGCGCAGCCTCACTGGCTTGACTACAATCGCGCAGGGAATGCAGGAGACCGCCATGGACGCCGAACACCTGGAGTACTTCAAAGCCGCGCTGGAAGGCCGCGCGCAGGTGGGCTGGAATATCTGGTTCGCCGCCAACCAGCAACTGCTGGCGCAGCAGATCAGCCGCCCTGCACTGCTGCGCTTGAAGTTCAGCAAACTGGATGAAGCCGAGCGCCTGCTCGCCGAGGCCGGCATCGTGCCCCGCAGCACAGCGGGCAAGCGCTACGAAATGTACTGCGCGCAGTTCTCGGCGGACGTGGTGGACGCGAACGGTCGCCCGCTGCCGGCCACCTGGCGCGCGGCGCACGGCGGTGCCATCGGCTTGCTTGCCGATGGCGAGCACGAAGCCGGCCAGGCCAAGCTGCTTTCGGAGTTCCGCCGCGTCCGCAAGCGCGGGCTGCAGCAGGCGCACGAATGGTTGGGCGATCTGTGCTTTGAAGGCGAAATGGAACTGAGCGGTGGCAACGCCGATGTGGGCCGCAACCTGCTGGCGGTGGTGGTGCAGGCGGGAAGCGGCTACGACCTGCTGGAGGGCACGGCGATGATCGCGCGCGAGCTGCTGGACAGCCCTGGCTGAAGGCCGAAAAACCCCAGGCAACAAAAAAGCCCCCATTAAGCTGTCCAACCTCAACCTCAACCGCACCCGCTTGGAGAACCTGTTCCACCGCATTTTCCAGGAAGCCCGGTTGGATCTGACGATCGAGGACCGGTTCGGCAACCCGGTGAAGCCGCGCGAGTGGTTCCTGGCGCCGCTCCACGTCATCGACGAAGCGGTAAAACGCATCCAGGACGGGACGATCACCGATTACGTTTACGACCCATCGCAGGCGGCTTTGGTGCATCGCTGACCGTCGGGCTCAGGATCGATCCCTGAGCTCGTCGTTCACCGCGTTGCCGATGGTCAGTATCAAGCCCTCTTGCCGCTGGTATTCGTCGATCAGCGTGGGACGAACCCACTTGATGGGATAGGTCACCCCGTCGTAGGTGAAGGGGTTGAATCGCAGGCCGTGTTCGACCGCGTCCGACTCGAAGATCACCGAGTAGGACACCTCGACGATGGAACGGTGTTTGGAGTGGTTGCTCAGAGCCGCCAGGTAGGTGAAGCCCGGATCGTCCAGTAAGGCGCTCAACCCATCCTTGATGGGCCCCGCGACGAGCTTCTTGCTCACCTTGGACCAGGTGATGTCGCGCTCCTTCTCAATGCGGGTGGCCGGGTCCAAGTTGGTGCCGAGAACGTAGTAGGCGAAATGGACCATGTTATCGACGACCGCGTGCATGTTCTGGACGCAGGCAACCGTGTGCGCATACGCCTGAAATCGCGCGGTGCTGAACTGCCGATCGTCGGTGTCGAACGCCCCCAGGAGCGCGGCAGTCAACTCGAAAGCTTCGTGGCCCTGGAGGACACCCTCCATTCGGCCTTTAGCTTCGTTGAAGTGGTAGCGGCTGAACTCGCGCCGGTCGCCGATGGTTCGCAAGCACTGCTTGACTGTGCGCAGCTGCTCTTCGCCGAACAGCCGCTCCACGTGTCCCCGAAGCTCTTTCAAGTCCCATTTCATCAGCGCACCTCAAGGCGAGCGTGCAAACAACCGATCGACTTCCGCGCGCTCCTCATCCGAGTAGGGCTTGCCCAGGTATTTGCCCGAGTAGTCCATCGCGCCGGTCAAGAAGTAGTGCGCGACTTGGCTGCACGCGTTAATGGACGTGTCCAGGTAGATGCAAAATGCAAAGCCGGCTTGCGGGGCAAGCATACCCATTTCCTCCAGCACGGCGCGCAGCGCCGTGAGGTCTGAGAACGGGCCGATGTGCGCGTCCATGCCTTTGGGGCGCAGCATGGCGAACCCGTCTAGCGTGGGGTGCCCAGCCAGCGTGGAGAACTTGATGTAGATAGCCTCGCGCCGGCTCTTGCCCAAACCCGCGGCGTCGTCGAGGATCTTGCGCACGGCCGCGGGACCGAAATCCCGCTTGAGCGTACGTCGGTCCGCCTTGCGCCACTTTTCGATGAGCGCGCGGTCCACATGGAAGGCATTGACCAAATTGGTGGTCTCCACGATGTCGCGCAGGATGAGCGTGGCCGCTTGGTAATAGCCCGATGCCATGAGCTTCCACGCGGTGGCAAAGCCGTTGAACGTGCGGATACCAAGGTGGCTGATGGTGCGTTCGTCGTCGTCGGCCTGGTAGTGCTGGCGCAGCATGTCCATCACGTCCATGGCGCGCTCGGTGATGCCCAGGTGGTCGGCCAAGTCTGGGTTGGTTTCGACCAGGCGCACGGCGCGCTGGCACAACTCCTCTTCGCCCTGGTGCAGCAACAGCATGTTGGCCGGGACTCGGGCCACGGTCAGCCACCGATGACCGTCACACCGGCCAGCGCGTCGCGGTCGTCCTCGCGGCGCCACATCAGCGACAGTATCCCTTCAAAGCGTTCCAGCTCGACAGCGCCGGTGCCGGCGCGGCGATACGTGGCCGGGTCGTCGAGCACGTCCAGCACCCCAGCCCCTCCCGTGCCGTCCTCGCCCACCGCGACGTGGGTTTCGTAGATGCACGTGCCGGTCCACGAGCGCCAGCAGCGCATTGCGTGGCCGTCGAGCCAAACGGTCCAGCGATCGTCCAAGTCGCGCGGCCACAGACCTTCTCGCAGCCGCGCCAGCTCGTCGGCCGAAAACATGTGGCCGCAGCGGATGAGCCAACGGGCCCGGGTCAAGGCGGGCAACTTGGCTTTCCAGGTGGTGGCGCGGTCAATTTTCATGACTTCATTTAGTAGGTGGTCGGACTGGGCGGCAAGATCGCATTCGAGAGGCGGCGTCAGTCTGGCGGATATGGCCTGAGCACCCGACGGTCCAGCAGATCCAGCAGCAGTCCGGCGACTTCCCGGGCGGCCACCGTCCATTCCTCGTCGTCGCCCTGGTAGGGCTCCTGCAATGGGTCTTGCTTGCCGCCGTGGAAGAGGTTGTTGCGCACACGCCGCATGGCGATCACCAGCGCTTCGGCGTCGTTGCGTGGCAAGGGGCTGTCCTCGTAGTTCGCGCTCCAGGTGCCGTCGGCAGCCACTTGCACGAACTGCACCTGCGGCCGGTTGCGCGCTCCACCCAGCAGCTTGGCCCACGTTGACCCGGACAGCTGGTCGAGGAAGTCCGCCGGCTCCAGCGCGGCCACCGCGCGATCAACGGCCGGCCAATCCGCCTTCGCTTTTGCCCGCTGATTTCCTAGTGGATTGCCATCAGCCGCCAGAAAACCCGGCGTGCGTTTCAGGGTGAACTCCAGCATCCCGAAGGCACGGAGCAGAGCAAAGGCGCTGGCATCGGAAACGGGCATAGCCGCATCATAGCCGAGGGCTGCACCTCGGTGGCCTAGCTGGCTGGTCATGCCTGCCTTGGGGCCGGCGCGCGCCTCGCACTCTGACTCAGTCCTTGAGACGGGACCGGGGCAACCTAGGTCGCGGTAAGCTAGCCGCTGGGGACAGCCACAACCAACAGGGGACCACTTGGACGCGAACACCCGTCAGCTCAAGGCCATCTTCGATCCCAGCGTGAACTTCCAGGTGCCGCTTTTTCAGCGGCCCTACGTGTGGGCGGAGGGCGAGAACTGGAAGCCGTTGTGGGAAGACATTCTGGCGCTGCTCGATAGGCATCTGCGCACCGGGGCTGCCCGCGCCCACTTTCTGGGCGCAATCGTGTTGGAGCAACTGCCCAACCCGGCCGGGTCCGTGGAAGCGCGCCAGGTCATCGACGGGCAGCAGCGTTTCACCACGCTGCAACTGTTCTTGATGGCGGGGCGCAACTTGGCAGCTGAGCACGGCGCCGAGCGTTACGTGGGGCGCTTCACGGGCTTGGTGGAGAACGACGACGACCTGGTGGAAGACCCCAGCGAGAAGTTCAAGCTGTGGCCGACCAACAGCGACCGGGCGGCGTTCAAGACCATCCACGCGAGTTTGAACCTGCAAGACCTGGAGAAGGCAATGAAGGGCAAGCCCGAGCTCGCCCGCAGCAACCTCGTCGGCGCTTACCGCTATTTTCACGCCCGGTTGTCCGACTGGTTGAACGGGAAGCTGGACGACGTCGACGACACGCCCGAGCTGGTCAGCAAGACGGTCGCCGATCGCCTGGAAACGCTGTGGCAGGTGGTGAATCGCGGCCTGCAGCTGGTGGTGATCAATCTCGACAAGGAAGACGAGGCCCAGGTCATCTTCGAAACCTTGAATGCCCGCGGCACCGAGCTGTTGCCGGCCGACCTCATCAAGAACTACCTGTTCCGCAAGGCGCTGAACCAAAAGGCGGACGTGGAAGCGCTCAACGATCAGCATTGGACGCGCTTTGAAGGTGGGTTCTGGCGGGAAGAGGTTAAGCAAGGCCGCATCACTCGCCACCGCATCGATCTCTTCATCAACCACTACCTAGCCCTGATGACCCGGGATGAGGTGAAGACCTCACACCTGTTCAACGCCTTCAAGGCCTTTGTGGAGTACGCCGAGCCGATGCCGGGGTCGCTCATCCCGGTGCCGGCGGACGCGGATGGTCACATTCGCCAGCTCTCCCGCTACGCCGATGTGTTCGAAGCCTTCCACCGTCCCGACGACCACTTGGCCTTGGCCCGGTTCCTGCGCAACCTGGAAGCGGTAGACACCACCACCGTTTACCCCTTCTTGCTGCACGCCTATGCGGAGCTCATGCCCGACGACCAGACCGAGTTCGACAAGGTGCTGGCGGTGCTTGAATCCTTCCTCATGCGTCGGCTCATCACCAATTACACGAGCAAGAACTACAACCGCCTGTTCGTGGATCTCATCAAGGCGGTGGAGAAGGGAGGCAGCCTGACGGCCAAGGCCGTGGCCGAACACTTGGGCAAAGGCGCGGGAGAGAGCACCAAGTTCCCCATCGACTCGGAGCTTTTGACCGCAGTGTTCGAGTGGCCGCTCTACGGCCGCATCGCCCAGTACAAGGTCCGCGCGGTCCTGGAAGCGCTTGACGCCGCGGCGCAGTCCACCAAGAGCCCCGTGCTGGCCATCCCAACCAACATGACCATCGAACACGTGTTGCCGCAGACGTGGCAAACGCACTGGCCATTGCCGGCCGAGGCGAAGGCGGACCCGGTGGTCGAGCAAAAGGCCATCGCCCGGCGCGAGGTGATGCTCAACACCTTGGGCAACCTAACGCTCATCACGGGGGCGTTCAATTCGTCACTGCAGAACGCGGCATGGTCGGCCAAGCGGCCCGAGCTGTTGAAGTATTCGAAGATCAACCTGACGCAGTATTTCCACGGCCCCGAAGCGGACGACTGGCACGAGGACGCCATTCGCAAGCGCACCGAGCACTTGTTTGGGTTGTTGCTCAAGGTGTGGCCGGACGCCAGCAAAGTCGCCGCATAGGAGAGGAACAGTGCGGACCCCGTATGTGCCCCATGTTTTTGGCGAAGAGGTAGAGCGCAAGCTTCGCAGCCGAATGGGATGGCTGTCCGCTGCGGTGGCGAGTTCCATACCGTGGCCGAAGAAGGACGTGTGGATCCGGTACGCCGAAGACGATTTCATCCTGCGCGGCACCGAGAACGGACAGCAACCCACCGCGCCAGCCGTCACTGTGCCTGGGACCTCACAGCAGATTGAAGAGGGACTGGCCAAGGTCTATCGCCTGACCTCCGTTCTGGGGTGGTTCTTGAACGGATACGTGGATGTGGTCGAAACCATCCAGGGCAGCCACCCCATGGGGTTTGGCACGCAAATGCGGCAGGCCTATTCCGAAGTGGGCCAGTTCGGAGATAGAGGTTTTGATTGCAATCATATGCCGATCATCGAGTCGGAGAACGTGCGCATTGCTTTGGCGTTCTGGCGGGAAGGGCAACGCCTGACACGGGTCCACGACAGTTACGCATTCCTGAGCTACTTCAAGGTGATTGAATCGCAATACCAACAGGGCGCCGACCGCGCCGATTGGTTTGCTCGCCACGTGGATCTCATGACGGGCGAGGCTGGAGCCCGAGTGGCCCAACTGCGTGCGGATGGAGTGGATGTGGGGCGGCACCTGTATGACAGCGGTCGGAACGCCGTGGCGCATGCATCCTTCGGTGGCGCCATCGTCGATCCGGACATTCCGGCCGATCGCCGGCGGATTGCGGCCGACCTGGTCCTAATGCGAGAACTTGCCAGGCACTACATCGCCAGCGAGTTGAAGGTGCCGACAGCGTGGGAGCTTTATCGAACCCGCAATCGCATTGAGCCCTGGGAGCCGCTGATTGACGAAGGGGCGCTCGCTGCGTTGAAGGCAGGCGGAACCCCCGAAGGGGAGTTTGGTTTGGATGGGTTGGCTGTGGCGCTCAACTTATGGCCGGATAGCCCCATGCCAGGTCTTAGCCGGCTCATCATGAAGGTGGACGCGGTGCATGAAGGGGCCGCCAGAGTGCTCTTGTTCAACGACCGCATGACGATGGTGTTTGCGTTCGTGATTGACTTCGTGAAAGGGCAAATCCACACGCAGCTGGACAATAGCGGATTGCTGCAGAACGACGAGCACAGGCCAATCGAGGAAGACGTTCGCGAGTTCTACACGGTGTTCCACCGCGTGATCGGAAATGCTGTGGTGGAACTTCGCATTGAAGGACGTGAGCCCGTGGACTGCGAGGTGGTCATCCCTGTGAACATCCTCCCCAGAAATCCTGAGGAAGCGGTGGCGGAAGCCGTCGAGGCGTTCCGTCGGGCGAACGCACAAGAGCCGGAATGATCACGGCGAGCGGTTGCGAAGACTGGAGAAGGCGGGCTTAGCTGCACTTTCCGTTCCATTGCGGCCCCATGCATGGCCTGCAGGCGATGGCTGGCACGCCATACCCCTTTTGCTGTTATGAGGCTGTTACAGAACAAAAAAGCCACCTCTTTCGAGATGGCTTTTTTTTTGATCATAAGCCCTTGTATACCAGGGTACTTTAGATGGTGGGCGGTACAGGGATCGAACCTGTGACCCTTGCCGTGTGAAGGCAATGCTCTACCGCTGAGCTAACCGCCCGGTGTGTTGCTGAGCCGCTCATTATAGGGGCTTTTCAGAGGCCGTCAACAGTTTTTCACATTCGTGTTCACGGGTGTTTTCGAGGGCGGCAGTCGAGCATGGCTCGACTCTACACAGGGGCGGGGTCACGGGCGTTTCGGGGCATGCAGCCCGGCGCTAACGGCCTCACATCGTATGGGTCGGCTTGTCCGAGCCGGTAAGTCCGGCCAGCAGGGTCTCGATCTTGTGGCGCACGCCCTCGCCTTCGGCGCCGTCGGCCAGCTGCACGCCGATGCCGGCGGTGCGGTTGCCCTGCGCGCCGGCCGGGGTCACCCAGATCACCTTGCCGGCTACCGGCAGGCGCTCGCTGGAATCGGGCAGGGTCAGCAGCAGGAACACCTCGTCGCCCAGGAAGTAGCGCTTGGGCGTGGGCACGAAGATGCCGCCATTCTTCACGAACGGCATGTACGCGCTGTACAGCGCGGCTTTGTCCTTCACAGCCAGGGACAGGATGCCCTGGCGGGCGTTGCTGGCACTCATCGATTTCCCCTTGCGGCAGGCCGCTCGTTCACCTTGTTCCAGGCCAGCAGCAACTCGACCACCGCAAGGTCTGCACGCACCGTGGTGCGCAGCAGGTCGCGGGTGCGGTTGGCCGCATCGAACCAGGCTGCAAGCTTGTGCAATCGCTCCGGCGTGGTCAAGGCATCGGTGCTGGCCTGGGCCAGCGCCAGGTCGGCAGCGAAGCGCAGGCGCAGCGCCGCGTTGTCATCGGCGCACCACTTCTGCGCCAGCTCCACCGCGCCGGTCTTGCCGGCGACCAGCTGTTCCAGCTCGCGGCCCACTTCGCGGCGCAGGCTCAGGCCATCTTCGCGCAGCCAGTTGTCGGCCTGGCCGGGATGGCCACGCGCCGCGTCCAGCGCTTCGCGCGCCGATGCTTCGCTGTGGCCCTGCTGCTGCAGCCAGGCCAGCGCTTCGTGCTGCGGCGGCAGCTTGAATTCCAGGCGCTGGCAACGGCTGCGGATGGTCTGCGGCAGGCGCGCCGGGTCGCTGCTGATCAGCCACAGGTAGCGGCCCGGCTGCGGCTCTTCCAGCGTCTTCAGCAGTGCATTGGCCGCCGAGCGGTTGATCGCATCGGCCGGGTCGACGATCACCACCTGCGCCACGCCGTATTGCGGGGTCAGCGCCAGTTTGTTGGTGATCTCGCGCACCTGCTCGATGACGATCTCGGTGCGCAGCTTGTCGCCGCTCTTGTTCGGAATGAAGCTGACCAGCTGCAGGTCCGGATGGGTGCCGGCGGCGATCAGCTGGCGCGTGCGCGTGGCATGCGCGGCATCGCCTCGTGCCAGCACGTGGTCGGCCAGGGCCAGCGCCACCTCGCGCTTGCCCAGCCCGGCCGGGCCGCAGATCAGCAGGCCATGGCCGAGCCGATCGGCATCCAGCGCCGCCACGGTCTGGTCGAATGCGCGCTGCTGCCACGGCGAGAACGTGCTCATGCGCCCTCCCCGTCCTGCAGCCAGCGCTCGACCTGCGCGACCACATCGGCCGCCACACGCTCCTGCACCTGGCCGGCGTCGATCAGCGCAAAGCGCTGCGGGTCCTGCTGCGCGCGGCTGCGGAACACTTCGCGCACGCGCTGGAAGAAATCATCCTGTTCGCTTTCGATGCGGTCCGGCCACAGGTCGCGGCCATTGGCGCGTGCGCGGCCGACGGCCACATCCACATCCAGCAGCAGGGTCAGGCCCGGCAGCAGGCCGACCGCGCGGCGCTCCAGGTCGGCAATCCACTGCGGATCGAGGCCACGGCCACCGCCCTGGTAGGCATAGCTGGAATCGGTGAAGCGATCGCTCAACACATAGGCACCGCGCTGCAGTGCCGGCTGGATCACCTGGCGCACATGCTGCGCGCGTGCGGCGAACACCAGCAGCAGTTCGGCTTCGGCGCTGAGCGGTTCGGCAGCGATCTCGGCATCGGGCTTCAGCACCAGGCCGCGGATGCGCTCGGCCAGCGGCGTACCGCCCGGCTCGCGGGTCAGCACCACCTCATGGCCATGGCTGCGCAGGCAGTCACGGATGGCATTGATGGCGGTGGTCTTGCCTGCGCCCTCGCCGCCTTCCAGGCTGACGAAACGCGGGTGGCGAAGCAGCGCGGGACTCATTGCGCCGGGGTCTCCTTGGTACGTTGCTGGCGCAGCTGCTGCAGGTAGCGGGCCACTGCGGCGTTGTGCTGGTCCAGGCTGGGCGAGAACACGTGCGCGCCACTGCCATCGCCGACGGCGACGAAGTACAGCGCGTCGCCCGACAGCGGCTGCGCGGCCGCCATCAGTGCATCGCGGCTGGGCATGGCGATCGGGGTCGGGGTCAGGCCGGCACGGGTATAGGTGTTGTAGGGCGTGTCGGTGGTCAGGTCGCGGCGACGGATGTTGCCGTCATACGCAGCACCGATGCCGTAGATCACGGTCGGGTCGGTCTGCAGGCGCATCCCGATCTTCAGGCGACGCATGAATACACCAGCAATCTGCGGGCGCTCGCTGGCCAGCGCGGTTTCCTTCTCGATGATCGACGCCATCGTCAGCAGTTCGTACGGCGTGTTGATCGGCAGGTCCGGCGCGCGGCTTTCCCAGGCTTCATCCAGCGCCTTTTCCATCGCGGCGTGGGCACGCTTGAGCACGTCCAGATCGCTGTCGCCGCGCTGGTAGACGTAGGTCTCCGGCAGGAAGCGGCCTTCCGGATGCTGGCCACCGAAACCGAGGCGTTGCATCAGCGCGGCGTCATCAAGATTGTCGGTGGTGTGCAGCAGCGGCTCGGCGCGCTTGAGCGCGGCACGCAGCTGGCGGATGTTCCAGCCCTCGATGATCGTGACGCGGTGCTGCAGCACCTTGCCGGCGCGCATGCGCAGCAGCAGCTCGCGCGGAGTCAGGTCGGCGCTGAGCGCGTACTCGCCCACCTTCAGTTTGCCGGCGGCATCGAGCTGGCGCGCCAGCAGCTGCCACTGCGCGTCCTGGCCTTCATCCACACCGGCATCGCGCAGCTTGCGCAGCACGCTGTTCATGCCATCGCCACTGGCGATGACCATGCTCTCGGCGGACGGGGTGATGGGGGCGTCGGCGAACCGGGTCTGCTGGTAGAAGAACCACGCGCCCGCGCCGGCCACGACGGCGGCCAGCACCACCACCAGCGTTACCACGAACAGACACCCGCGCTTGGCTCCCGCCATGGACTACCTCTGAACTCGATTCCGTCGTGCAGGATACCGTGCCGGTGGATTGGGGTCATGACCGGGGTGGCGCCTGCGTGCCGACCAACGGTCGGCACCCACCACAACAATGGCCCCCACTGGTACCGGTAGTGCCGGCCGCTGGCCGGCAATCGCGCGGATCATGGGGGAATGGGGTTGCCGGCCAGCGGCCGGCACTACCCCTGCTGGCCCAGCGCGCGCAGCAGGCCGCGGGCCTTGGCGCGGGTCTCGTCCAGTTCCTTGTCCGGGTCCGAATCAACCACGATGCCGGCGCCGGTGCGGAAGCTCACCTCGTGGCCATCCACTTCGGCGGTGCGGATCAGGATGTTCAGGTCCAGGTCGCCATCGCGGTTCAGCCAGCCGAACGCGCCGGTGTAGGCACCACGCGGCACCTGCTCCAGCTCGCTGATGATCTGCATGCAGCGCACCTTGGGGCAGCCGGTGATGGTGCCACCCGGGAAGGTGGCGGCGATCACCTCGCCGGGTGTGACCTCCGGGCGCAGGTGGCCGCTGACGTTGCTGACGATGTGGTGCACATGGGCGTAGCTCTCCACCGTCATCAGCTCATCGACCACCACGGTGCCGGGCAGGCAGATGCGGCCCAGGTCGTTGCGTTCCAGGTCGATCAGCATCACGTGCTCGGCACGTTCCTTCGGGTGGCCGACCAGCTCCTGGATGCGCGCGGCATCATCGTCGCCCTCGAAGCGCGGACGCGTGCCGGCAATCGGACGGGTCTGCGCGTGGCCGGCATGCACCGACACCAGCCGTTCCGGCGAGGAACTGACCACATGGCGGCCGTGCGCGCTGAACAGGCCGGCGAACGGGGCCGGGTTGGCACGGCGCAGCTGTGCGTACAGCGCCTGCGGGCTGACCGGCGCGGCGAACTGCGCGCTCCAGCGCCGCGACAGGTTCACCTGGAACACATCGCCGGCACGCAGGTACTCGATCACCCGGCGTACGCCGTCGGTGAAGCGCTGCGGCGCATCCTCGCCCACCGACTGCGGCGGCTGCCAGCCCTGCCCGGCTTCGGGCAGCGCGGCCGAGGCCAGTGCCACCAGCGCATCCAGCAATGCCTGCTCGCCGGCTTCGGCGATGACGAAGCTGGCCTCGTTGTGGTGGTCGTGCAGCACCGCGGCCGGGCAGCGCAGCGCCAGCGCAGTCGGGCGGCCGTCCTCGCGCGCACGCGCCGGCAGCACTGGCTCGATCTGGCTGGCCACTTCGTAATCCAGCATCAACGCCCAGCCGCCGCGGAACGGCAGGCTGTGGCTGCCGTCGTGCGGCAGGCGTTCGCGCTGCCAGGCGCGGTCCAGCACCTGCAGGAAGCTGCCGGCGTGTACTGCGTCGTGCTGGTCGCGCACCTGTCCATCGGCATCCAGCCGCAGGCTATCGCCCTGCGCGGCCAGCAGCAGGCTCCAGCGGCCCTGGGCGGTGCCCGAAGCGGTGGATTCCATCAGCAGCGGGAAGCGCGACGGGTCGTGCTGCTGCAGGGCCAGCAGATCGATCGGGTGCGGCAGCGGGTGGATCAGCGGTGCGTGGGTCATGGCAGCCAGTTCGGGGATTCAGATGCACGGAAGCCGCCTTGCGGCGGCCTCCTCGTGCGTAACGCACGTTCAGTCGAGCATGGCTCGACTCTACACAACGGCGGAGTCGAGCATGGCTCGCCGCTACAACTCGGTCAGACGCGCTTGAAGATCAGCGTGCCGTTGGTGCCGCCGAAGCCGAAACCATTCGACATCACCACGTCGACCTTGGCCTGGCGCGCCTCGTTGGGCACGTAGTCCAGGTCGCAGCCTTCGCCCGGCTGCTGCAGGTTGATGGTCGGCGGGATGACGTTGTCCTGCAGCGCCATCACCGAGAAGATCGCTTCCACGCCGCCGGCAGCGCCCAGCAGGTGGCCGGTCATCGACTTGGTGGAGCTGACCATCATCTTGTAGGCGTGGTCGCCGAAGGCGGTCTTCATCGCCATGGTTTCGCCCAGGTCGCCCAGCGGCGTGGAGGTGCCGTGCGCGTTGAGGTAGCCCACCTGTTCCGGGGTCACGCCAGCGTCCTTCATGGCCATGACCATGCAGCGGGCGGCGCCTTCGCCGTTCTCGCTCGGTGCGGTCATGTGGTATGCGTCGGAGCTGGCGCCGAAGCCGGCCAGTTCACAGTAGATCTTCGCGCCACGCGCCTTGGCGTGCTCGTACTCTTCCAGGATCAGGATGCCGGCGCCGTCGCCCAGCACGAAGCCGTCACGGTCCTTGTCCCACGGGCGCGAGGCCTGTTCCGGGGCGTCGTTGCGGGTGCTCATGGCCTTCATCGCGCAGAAGCCGCCCAGTGCGGTCGGCGACGAGCCACGTTCGGCACCACCGACCACCATCACGTCGGCATCGCCGTACTGGATCATGCGCATCGCGGTACCGATCGAATGGTTCGAGGTCGCGCATGCCGACACCGCCGAGAACGACGGGCCCTTCAGGCCGGTGATGATGCTCAGCTGGCCCGGCAGCATGTTGATGATGGTCTTCGGCACGTAGAAGGGCGAGATCTTCTTGCCCTCGTGGAACTCGATGGTCTGCTCTTCGATGCCGAGCAGGCCGCCGATGCCGGCGCCGACGATGGCGCCGATGCGCTCGGCATTGGCGTCGGTGATGTCCAGGCCCGAGTCATGCAGGGCCATGAACGAGGCACCGAGGCCGTAATGGATGAACGGGTCCATCTTCTTGGCATCCTTGCCGCTGACCCGGAACTTGCCGAACAGTTCATTGTCGGCGGTGATGTCGAATCCCTTGACCTCACCTGCAATCTTGGTGGTGAACCGATCCAGGTAGGCATCCGCAACGTTGGTCAGCGGACCGATGCCCGAACGACCCTGGGTGATGCCTTCCCAGCTGCTGGCCAGATCATTGCCCAACGGCGAGACGATACCCAGGCCGGTTACGACGACGCGACGCTTCATTGCTGATTCTCCTGACCCGGCTGATTTCAACGGGCAACTCGGTTTGCTTCGGTGTGATGCTCAAACACACGGGGCCGCAACTGCGGCCCCATGGGGTGCGGTGCGCGGCGAGCATGGGCCCGCGCGCGCACTGCCGTCTGACATCAGGCCTTGACGTGGGCCTTGATGTAGTCGATGGCGGCCTGCACGGTGCTGATCTTCTCGGCTTCTTCGTCCGGGATCTCGCACTCGAATTCTTCTTCCAGGGCCATCACCAGCTCAACGGTGTCCAGCGAGTCAGCGCCCAGGTCATCGACGAACGATGCGCTGTTGGTGACTTCTTCTTCCTTGACGCCAAGCTGTTCGACGACGATTTTCTTGACGCGTTCTTCGATGGTGCTCATGGGATCTCGCTCCAGATGGAGTTGTGGTTCAAAAGTGGTCGCCATCAAAGGCGATGGCCGTGGGATAGTGTAGTGGAAACCGGCGCGGCCTTGCATTGCAGCAAAAACCTTCGCAGATCAACCACTTGCGGCGCAATCCCTGCGCCCCTTGCTTACGGCATGTACATGCCGCCGTTCACATGGAGGGTTTCGCCGGTGATGTAACCGGCAGCCGGGCCGGCCAGGAAGGCCACCGCATGGGCGATGTCTTCCGGCGAACCCAGGCGTTCGAGGGCGATGTCGTTGATCAGCGCGGTACGCGCTTCTTCCGGCAACGCCTTGGTCATGTCGGTGTCGATGAAGCCGGGTGCGACAACATTGACGGTGACACCGCGCGAACCGATTTCCTTGGCCAGCGACTTGCTGAAGCCGATGATGCCGGCCTTGGCCGCGGCGTAGTTGGCCTGGCCGGCATTGCCGGTCACGCCCACCACCGATGCGATGTTGATGATGCGGCCCTTGCGCGCCTTCATCATGCCGCGCATCACCGCCTTGCTGGTGCGGAACACGCTGGTCAGGTTGGTGTCGATGATCGACGCCCAGTCCTCGTCCTTCATGCGCATCAGCAGGTTGTCGCGGGTGATGCCGGCGTTGTTGACCAGGATCGAGATCGGGCCGAATTCCTTGGCGATGTCCGCCAGCACGGCATCCAGCGCGGCGGCGTCGGTGACGTTCAGCGCGCGGCCGTGACCGCCGTGGGCGGCCAGGCGCTCACCGATCGCGGCAGCGCCGGATTCGGTGGTGGCGGTACCAATGACGGTGGCGCCCTGGGCGGCCAGCAGATCGGCGATGGCGGCACCAATGCCACGGCTGGCGCCGGTGACCAGTGCGATTTCACCCTGCAGGGGCTTGCTCATGATGTTTTCCTCAGGCTGGGACGGCCGCCGTACGCGTGCCGCTTGCAGCGGCCACCGGTACGGTCGGCAGGAACAGGGAAATCAGGCCGACCATGCCTCGCGGGCGGCTTCGAAGTCGCCGGGCGTGGCCAGCGAACGGCCGTCGATGGCCTTGTCGATGCGCTTGACCAGGCCGGTCAGCACCTTGCCCGGGCCGCACTCGGCGATCTGGGTGATGCCACGGGCGGCCAGCGCCTGCACGCAACCGGTCCACTGCACCGGCTGGTACAGCTGCTGGACCAGCGCGGTACGGATCGCGTCGATGCCGCTGTGGATCTGGGCGTCGACGTTCTGCACCACCGGCAGCTGCGGCGCCTGCCAGGACAGGCCAGCCATCACTTCGGCCAGGCGGTTGGCAGCTTCGCGCATGAGCGGTGTGTGCGAGGGCACGCTCACGGCCAGCTTCACGGCCTTGCGCACGCCCTTTTCGGCCAGCAGCGCCAGCGCACGGTCAACCGCGTCGGCGTCGCCACCGATCACGATCTGGCCCGGCGAATTGAAGTTGGCCGGCACCACCACCTGGCTGCCTGCGGCTTCGGCGCAGACGTCCAGCACCAGCTGGTCTTCGGCGCCGAGCACGGCGGCCATGGCGCCGACACCGGCCGGTGCGGCTTCCTGCATCAGCTGGCCGCGCAGGCGCACCAGGTGCGCACCGTCATGCAGGCTCAGTGCGCCCGCGGCGACCAGGGCGGTGTATTCGCCCAGGCTGTGGCCGGCCAGCACCGACGGGCGCGGACCGCCCACGGCGTTCCAGGCGCGCCACACGCCGATGCTTGCGGCCAGCAGGGCCGGCTGGGTGTATTCGGTACGGTTGAGCATTTCCTCCGGGCCGCCCTGGGACAGCGCCCACAGGTCGACGCCGGCACCATCGGATGCCTCGGTGAAGGCTTCACGCACCTGCGGGTGCAGTTCGGCCAGCTCGGCCACCATGCCCACAGACTGCGAGCCCTGGCCGGGGAAGACAAAAGCGAGGGTGGATACGGTCACGCGGTCATCCGCTTGTTGCAATCGAAGCGGGCCATGATAAGGGGGAACATGCCGTGTCGTCTGTACGTGCGCGTATGCACGCGTATGGTGGGCGGCCGGGCAAGCGCAACGGGGTCAGATCCCTTTTCCGCAGGAAAAGGGATCTGACCCCTATCAGCCATCAGCAGAACAGCTGCAGGACGTCCAGATCGCCGTCGGCGAGGAAATCCACGCACAGGCCCACCAGCATCAGCACGCCGGTGGTGCTGGCGCCATGGGTGATGAAGATCGAATGGGCCAGCGCGCGCGCCGAGCGACCCAGCTTCATGCAGACCCGGGCCAGGCTGCGCAGGCGGCCACTGACCGCATGCACGTGCTCGCGCACCGGCGCCTGGGCATCGCCCATCGCCTCGGCCATCATCGCCTGCAGGTGCTCGGGGCGGTCGGCGTAGTACTTGGCCACGCCGTAACCGAACATCAGCCAGTCGCGGGCCTGCGCTTCGGACAGATCCATCACTTCCAGCGGATCTTCCTCGAAGTCGATGAAGCCGACCTTCTCGCCATCCCAGGTGAGGTTGCGCGGCAACGGCTGGCCGAAATAGGCACCACGGGCATGCGCCTCGGCAATGGCCTGCATCGCCGCCATCACCAGCTGATCGCGACCGGCCTCATCGGCGCTACGCAGGCAGGTATTGAACGAGCTGCCGTTGTCGCCGATCACCAGCGCGGCATGACCGGTGCCCAGCACGTCAGGCACGTTCACACCCTGCGCCTGCAGTTCCGCGAGGCGGCGGGCTTCGGTTTCGCGTGCGGCGTCGCCACCGCGGTGCGGCGGCGGGCGCAGGGCATCGAGATGGAAACGGCGGGCAACAAAATTGAGCAGGCCCAGGGCCATTGCTCGGCTTCCCTTGCCGTACTGCTTCAGCCAGGCACGTTGCCCTTCGATGACGATGGGCTCAACCATGACAGGTCCTCCTTAAACGCGTTACGGCCCCAGAGGGGCCGCAACGACAAAGCTTCACATTGTCGTAACTTGCACTATCAATAGCGCAACAGGGCCGAACCCCAGGTGAAGCCGCCGCCAAAGGCTTCCAGCAGCAGCAGCTGGCCGCGCTCGACCTTGCCCGAACGCACGGCGGCGTCCAGCGCCAGCGGCACCGAGCCGGACGAGGTATTGCCGTGCTTGTCGACGGTCACCACGACCTGGTCCATCGACATGTCCAGGCGCTTGGCGGTGGCTTCGATGATGCGCAGGTTGGCCTGGTGCGGGATCAGCCAATCCAGGTCGGACTTGTCCAGGCCGTTGGCGGCCAGGGTCTCGTCCACGACCGAGTCCAGCGCCTTGACGGCGTACTTGAACACGTCGTTGCCCTTCATGTTGATGGTGCCGCCACCGTTGGCGCCGTCCTTGAAGCCGGTCGAAACGCCGACCGGGTTCCACAGCAGCTCCTTCTTGCTGCCATCGGCATGCAGATGGGTGCTGAGGATGCCGGTGTCTTCGTCGGCCTTGAGCACGACAGCGCCGGCGCCATCGCCGAACAGCACGCAGGTGGTGCGATCGTTCCAGTCGACCATGCGGGTCAGCGTTTCGGTGCCGATCACCAGCACGTGCCTGCAGTCGCCGGAACGGATGAACTTGTCGGCCACGCCCAGCGCGAACACGAAGCCCGAACAGGCCGCGTTGACGTCGAAGGCGGGGCACCCGGCCACACCGAGCTTGGCCTGGATCAGGCACGCGGTGGACGGGAAAATGAGATCAGGCGTGGTCGTGCCGACCACGATCATGTCGAGCTGCGAGGCATCGATGCCTGCGGCTTCAAGCGCGCGCAGGGCGGCGTTGTAGCCAAGGTCGCTGGTGGTTTCGCCTTCGGCCGCGATGTGCCGTTCACGAATTCCGGTGCGCGACTGGATCCACTCATCCGAGGTTTCGACCATTTTTTCCAGGTCGGCGTTGGTCAGGACTTTTTCCGGCAAATAGCTACCGGTGCCCGCGATCCTCGAATAGATCCGCTTGCTCATCATGTTTCCTGTTGCGCGGGCCGCCGATCACCGGCACGCCCGGGAAAGAAGGCAAAGGCCGCTGCCCGGAGGCAGCGGCCTTCCCGGCACATCAATCTTCTTCGACGGCCGAGGTCTTGGTCTGGATGACCTTCTTGCCGCGGTAGAAACCGTCGGCAGTGATGTGGTGACGCAGGTGCACTTCGCCGGTGGTCGGGTCGGTCGACAGCTGCTTGGCGCTCAGGGCGTCGTGGGCACGACGCATGCCGCGGCGGGACGGGGTGACACGGGATTTCTGCACAGCCATGGGATTGCTCCAAACTCGGTTCGATTTGCTTCGTCGTATCGTCGCGCAGGACGCCAGCGCCCAGCACACTTTCGCTTTCGCCGCAGCCGCCGACGACAATCCGGCTGCTATTGTTTCTTCAGTGCTGCCAACGCCGCAAACGGGTTGGCCTTCTTCGTTTCTTCTTCGCTCGGTGCCCAGTCCTTGTCGACTGCCTCACCGTCGGGCGACAGCGGCACAACAGGCACTGCCAGCACCAACTCGTCCTCGACCAGGTCCAACGGACGCAGCTGGCCGTCTTCCGGCACCAGCAACGCCTCGTATTCCTCCGGCAGGGACGATTCCTCGTCCTCGTCGCGGATCAGGCCAAGCCTCTGGGTCACCTTCACCGGCAACAGGAATCGCTGCATGCTGCGCTGACAGGTCAGCGGCAACGCGGTGTCGATGGTCAGTTCCACATAGGATACCCGCAAGACGTCGTCGCGACCGAATTCAAGCGAGTAGACACACTCGCCGTCGGTATCTGCGACCAACCCCTGCAGGCGGGTCAATTCAGCCAGGGAGACCTGACCGTCGAAGCGCCTTCGCGCTACAACCATCCGCCAGGCATCCAGCGTTTCGGGCACGTTCGCGGACATAAGCCGCTGAATACTAAGGATCGCGCCGCCCGCTGTCAAATGCCCGCCATACAGGACTTGCCGCTGCCGCCGTGGAGGGGCCAGACTGCCGCGCCCTGCCCCGGTATTGTCACATGTCACTGGTCCTGGCCTCCACCTCCCGCTACCGCCGTGAACTGCTGGAACGGCTGGGCCTGCCCTTCGACTGCGCACGCCCGGACGTGGATGAGACTCCCCTGAATGGGGAAGCTCCGCTGGCCCTGGCCACGCGCCTGGCCGCCGCCAAGGCCGCCGAGGTGGCCGACCGCTACCCCGGCGCCTGGGTGATCGGCTCGGATCAGGTGGCCGACCTGAATGGCCAGCCGCTGGGCAAGCCGGGCACGGTCGAGGCGGCCTGTGCGCAGCTGGCGGCGATGTCCGGGCAGACGGTGCGCTTCCACACGGCGATCAGTCTCAGGCGGGATGGAGAATCCCTCGCCGCCCTGGATCTGACCGAAGTGCGCTTCCGCGTGCTGGACCCGCAGGAGATCACGCGCTACGTCGCCGCCGAGCAGCCACTGGACTGCGCCGGCAGCTTCAAGTGCGAGGGCCTGGGCATCAGCCTGTTCGAGGCGATCGACAACCGCGACCCGACCGCGCTGGTGGGCCTGCCACTGATTGCGCTGTGCCGACTACTGCGCCAGGCCGGGTTCGCAGTGCCCTGAACTGTAGCGTCGAGCCATGCTCGACTGCGCTTTTTGTAGCGTCGAGCCATGCTCGACTGCGCTTTTTGTAGCGTCGAGCCATGCTCGACTGCGCTTTTTGTAGCGTCGAGCCATGCTCGACTGCGCTTTTTGTAGCGTCGAGCCATGCTCGACTGCGCTTTTTGTAGCGTCGAGCCATGCTCGACTCTACGAAAGCAGAAGCCTCAACGAACTTCGAACGGCTGCTCCTGCCATTCCTCCACACTGCCGTCGCGCCCGTGCAGGCGCAGGCCAAGCCAATGCCGCCCCGGCGCCAGCGTGGTGGTATCCAGCGATGCGTCGAAGCCCACCGCCGGATGCTGCGGATCGGTGCTGTCCGGCCAGGTGTGGCGGATGTCGAACATGCGCCCGTAGCGCGCATCACCGATCGAACGACCATCGACCAGCACTTCGATGCGCGCCAACCCGACGCCATCCTTGAATGCCCAGCCCTTGATGGCGAGCGTTCCGGAGACCTTCTCACCATTGGACGGCGCATCCAGCCAGGCCATCGCCGGCGTCACGCAGGGCCCTTGCGCGCGCTGCACCGGCAGCCGGAACAGCAGGAAGCGCTGGAAACCATGATCGCTGCTGACCACGCGCGGCGCCGGCAACGACCCCACCTGCTCGCAGATGGCGTGATAGCGCGCCAGCAGATCGCGGTAGCGCTGGTCGCTGGGTGACAGCACCAGCAGCATCGGCGTACTGCGCGGGCCTTCGTGCAGCAGGTCCCACTGCGCCAGCTGTGCGGTCCGCCCATGCTTGTCGTTGAGCGGATGTGGCAACACCTCGATATCACCGTTGCCGAGCTGGAAGCCCAGTTCGGCACCGACCTTGAAGTTGCCCGCCAGCACACGCGTGCCCGGCGGCATCTGCCGCAGTTCGTCACGCACCGCCACGGCCAGCGGCTGCCAGCCGGCAAAGTTGCGCGGGTAGTACTTGCTGCCAGCCATCTGCTCGCGCAGCGCCGGCGTGGACGCCATCAGGTAGTAGCCGAAAGCCAGCACAGTGCCGGCAGCCGCCAGCCACCAGCCGGTACGACGCAGCCAGCGCGGCCAGCCGTTGAGGACCACCGGCACCGCCACCAGCAGCGCCAGGTAACCCGGCAACGGCCAGTGGAAACTGATCCGCTCGACATCGGTGAAGAAGCCCAGCAGGAAGATGCCCAGCGTCGACACCCCGCCCACCAGGCCGAAATAGCGCCACTGCACCCGCGCACCACCACCGCTGCGGGTACCGGCCAGGGCGACCTTCCACATCGCGATGCACAGGATCGGCGTCACCAGCATCGGCTGGATCACCAGGAACCACAGTCCGTCCCATTCGAACGTCCACGGGTGGCGCTCGACCACCTGGAACTTCAGGCCGGCATCATGGTTGTCCGCATTCCAGGCCAGCAACGGCAGCCAGGCCAGTACACCCACCGCCAGCGCCACCCACACGCGCGGGTCGGCCAGCATGCGGCGGCCCTGCGGCAGCGCCAGCAGCGCAATGAAGCCGACACCGATGACACCGATGAAACGGTAGTGGCTGAGCGCACCGATCAGCAGGCCCAGCGCCAGCTTCATCGCCGACGACGCATCCACGTTGTGCAGCAGGCGCGCACCTGCATGCAGGCAGATCACTGCGGCCAGTGCCATCGGCACATCCGGCACGGCCAGCAGGCCCAGCGTGGCTGACAGCGGCATCAGCAGGGTCAGGCTGCCCGCCTGCCACCCTGCGACGTTGCCAAACCAGCGCGTGGCGATGCGCGCCACCAGCAACGGCAGCAGCGCACCGATGGCCAGGAACGGCAGGCGCAATGCCAGCACATGATGGCCACCGATCTCCACGCCCAGGCGTGCAAGCCACGCCGTCAGCCCCGGCAGGTCGGAATAGGCAGCGGCCAGGTGCTGGCCTTCCTGCCAATAGAACGCCTCATCGACGAACAGCGGCAGGCGCGCAGCCACCACCAGCTTGGCCGCTGTGATCAGCGTCCATAACCAGAGAAATATTGTCCGCGCGCGCTGTTCGCCTTGCATTGCTCTATGGATAATCGAATGGATTCCAGACCTGAGACGATCATGCCAGCCTCGTCCCCCAATCCCAGCATGCTAACCGATCAACTGCGCCAGGCCCTGCGGGAGGCACAGGATCAGGTGAACGCACTGGTGCTGGGCAAGGTGCCGGAAGTCAGGCTGGCCTTTGTCGCCCTGCTTTCCGGCGGCCACCTGCTCATCGAGGATCTGCCCGGCCTGGGCAAGACCACGCTGGCGCATGCACTGGCCAGCAGCCTCGGCCTCAGCTTCCAGCGCGTGCAGTTCACCTCCGACCTGTTGCCGGCCGATGTGCTCGGCGTGTCGGTGTACGAAGCCGGCAGCCGCCAGTTCCAGTTCCACCCCGGCCCGGTGTTCACCCATGTGCTGCTGGCCGATGAGATCAACCGCGCGCCACCGCGCACGCAGAGCGCGTTGCTGGAAGCGATGGCAGAACAGCAGGTCACCCTGGATGGACAGACGCATCCGCTGCCCGACCCGTTCTTCGTGATCGCCACGCAGAACCCGGTCGACTTGTCCGGCACCTTCCCGTTGCCGGATTCGCAGCTGGATCGTTTCCTGCTGCGGCTGGCGATGGGCTACCCGAGCGCGCAGGCCGAGCGCGAGCTGCTGCGTGGCAGTGATCGTCGCGACCTGATCGCGCGCGCGGTGCCGAAGCTGGACGACACCCAGGTGCGAGCGCTGCGTGAAGCGGTTGGCCAGGTGCATGCCAGCGACGCGCTGATCGACTACGTGCAGGCACTGTTGACCCGCAGCCGCCAGCATGCCGGCGTACGCGTGGGCCTGTCACCGCGCGCCGGGCTGGCCCTGCTGCGCGCGGCCAAGGCGCATGCGCTGCTGCTCGGCCGTGGGCATGTGGTGCCCGAAGACGTGCAGACCCTGTTCGTGGCGGTGGCCGGCCATCGACTGGTGGCGGAGGCCGAATCCAGCTCCGGGCCTGCACTGGCGCGGGCGATCCTGCAGACCGTCGCGGTGGACTGAAGGTGGCCACGCGCTGGGCACGCATGCAGCTGCTGGCACGCCCACGCAGGCCCGAAGCCTTGCCGCAGCGGCTGGACCGCCATCGCATCTATGTACTGCCGACCCGCTTCGGCCTGTTCGTCGCCACCCTGCTGTCGGCGATGCTGCTGGGCGCATTGAACTACAACAACAACCCGGCCCTGCTGCTGGCCCTGTTGCTGGCCGCGGCGGCGATCGCCAGCGCCATCGCCGCGCACCTGCAGCTGTCCGGCATACAGATCGATGCAATCTCCGCCGAACCGGTTCCAGCGGGGCATCCCCTGCGCCTGCGCGTGGACCTGTCGCTGCGCGACCCGCGCGCGCGCCATGGGCTGCACCTGCAACTGGGTGCAAGCGAGGCCTGGGTCGCACTGCCTGCACACGGTCGCGGCGAAGTGGAGCTGGATGTCCCCAGCGAGCGCCGCGGCTGGCTGGAACTGCCGCGCATCCGCCTGTCGAGCACGCAGCCGCTGGGGCTGGTGCGGGCATGGTCGTGGGTGTGGCCGGAACAGCCGCTGCTGGTCTATCCACTGGCCGAGGCACTGGCACCGCCGCTTCCGGAAAGTGGCAGCGATCCACTGCACACCCGCGCCCACGCCAGTGGCGATGAGCTGCACCAGCTGCGTCCCTATCGTGCCGGCGACGCCCCGCGCAGCATTGCCTGGAAACACTCGGCACGCCGCGACAGCCTGCTGGTACGCGAGTACGAGAAGCCGATCGGCATCGAAGTGGTGCTGGACTGGCGCGCGCTGGCACCGCTGGGCCATGAAGCGCGCATCGCGCGGCTGGCACGCTGGGTCGACATGGCCGAGCGCGAAGGCCGACGCTACACACTGCTGCTTCCGGCCCATCCACCGTTCGGGCCCGGCCAGGGCGCCAGCCACCACCACCTGTGCCTGCGCGCACTGGCGCTGATGCCCCATGATTGAGCCTGCCGTCCTGCTCGATCGCAACGCCCGCAGCTGGACCCTGGCCAGCGCAGCGCTGGCGCTGCTGCCACTCCTGCTGCAGCTGCCGCCGGTGCTGGCCATCGTGATCGCGATCGCCGCCGTGCTGACCGCTGCACTTTCCTGGCGGCGCGTGCTGCCGATGCCGGTGCGCCTGCTGCTGGTGCTGGCCATGCTCGCCACCATCGTCTGGCAGATGGGCATGGTGCGGCCGGGCCGTGATACCGGCTGTGCGCTGCTGGCGGCGATGCTGGCAATCAAATCCAGCGAACTGCGCAACCTGCGCGATGCGCGCAGCCTGCTGGGCTTCGCGCTGTTCTCACCCTTCGCAGCCTTCCTGCTCGACCAGGGCCCGCTGACCACGGGACTGGCGGCACTGGCCGCGGTTGCCGCACTGCTGGCCCTGCAACGCCTGGCCCAGGACGAGGGCCGCAGCCCACGCCTGCCACTGCGCGGTCAACTGCGCGGCATCGGCCGCCTGCTTGGCATCGGCCTGCCACTGGCACTGGCCTGCTTCTGGCTGTTCCCGCGCTTGTCCACGCCGCTGTGGGGCGTACCCGAACGAGCGGTGGGTACACCGGGCCTGGCTGACAGCATGGCGCCGGACCAATGGCTGGACCTGATGGCCGACGACACCCCGGCGCTGCGCGTGCAGTTCTTCGGCGCGGTGCCCGAGCCCGCGCAGCGCTATTGGCGCGGCCCGGTGCTGACCTCCTTCGATGGCCACCGCTGGAGCCGCGATCGCGCGACGGCCCGGCGCCCTGCCCCCGTGGTCGAAGCCGCCGCACAGGGATGGGACTACCAGATCGACTACGAACCCACCGACCGTCGCCTGCTGGTGGCCCTGGACCTGCCCAGCCGCGCACCGGAAGGCAGCAGTTTCGATGCGGACATGAGCCTGCGCAGCGACCGCACGCTGTCCGCGCTCAGCCGCTGGCGGTTGCATTCGGCGCCTCCGCAACGGTTCGACACCGATCTGTCCCCCTACCTGCGCCGCGCCGCGTTGCAGCTTCCGCCCGGCTTCAATCCGCGCACCGCCCAGCTGGCACAGCAATGGCGCCAGGAGGCCGGCAACGATGACGAGGCCATCGTCCGCCGTGCGCTGCAATGGATCACCCGCGACTTCTCCTACACGCTGGACACCCCGGTGGCCGGGCGCGATCCGGTCGACGATTTCCTGTTCAACTACAAGGCCGGCTTCTGCCAGCACTTCAGCTCGGCCTTCGTGGTGCTGATGCGCAACGCCGGCATTCCGGCCCGGGTGGTGACCGGCTTCGCGGGCGGCACCCGCAACCGCATCGGCGACTACTGGGTGGTGCGGCGCATGGATGCCCACGCCTGGGCCGAAGTCTGGCTGCCGCAGCGCGGCTGGGTCCGGGTCGACCCGACTGCGGCCGTGGCGCCGGAACGCATCCTGGACACGCTGGACGATCGCCTGCAGGCCGGCACGGACACCCCGCTGCAACAGCGCTGGCTGCAGCTGGGGCAGATGGGTGACTGGCTGCGCCGCGGCTGGAACGACCTGGTGCTGTCCTTCGACGCACGCCGCCAGCAACAGCTGCTCAAGCCGTTCGGGCTGGATGATCTCGGGCCGGCGCAGCTGGTGGCCGGCTTCGTGGTCGCGGCGCTGCTGGCACTGGCGTGGATGGCCTGGCTGCTGGCCCGCGGCGAGCGCGAGCGCGACCCGCTGCTGCGCGCCTGGCACCGGTTGGGGCGGCGCTATGCACGCCTTGGCCTGGCCCGCGAACCCAACGAGACGGCATGCGACTGGTCACGGCGGGTACACGCCCAGCGCCCCGATCCGGCCCTGCTCGCACTCAGCCAGCGTTTCGCCGACGCGCGTTACGCTGGAACTTGCACCGACCTCGCTTCATTATTGCGGGACCTGCGCAGGCATCGCCCGACTTCCGGAGCCTCCCCATGAACACCAAGTTCCTCCTCACCGCTGTGGCCACGCTGGCCCTGTCGGCCTGCGCCACGGCCCCCAAGCCGCTGCAGGGACAGTTCAGCCTGGTTTCCCCGCGCGACTCGGTCGCCACCCAGCAGGTCGGCACGCCGGTCCGTTGGGGCGGTCGCATCATCGAAACCAAGCCCGGCCAGGGCGAGACCTGCTTCCAGATGATCTCGCGCCCGCTCAACGCCAGCGGCCGCCCGAACACCACCTCGTCCGACGCCAGCGACGGCCGCTTCATTGCCTGCCGCGCCGGTTTCTACGACCCGGCCGTGTTTGAAGCCGGCCGCGACGTGACCTTCATCGGCAAGATCGACGGCTACCAGAACACCCGCATCGGCGAGTACGACTACCGCCTGCCGAAGCTGTCGGCCGATGTGATCTACCTGTGGCCGGAACAGCGCCAGGTCGATGTGGTGCCCTATCCCTATGGCCCGTGGGGCCCGGGCCCGTATGGCCCGTACTGGGGTGGTTACGGGCGTTGGGGCTGGTGGTGATCGCCACCCGCCATGCGTGATCGGAAAAGGCCGCCTTCGGGCGGCCTTTCTTCATCCACGCATCGCGTGGATCCACGGCGGGCAAGGGTGGATGCCGGGCGCTCAGCGCCCCGGCGTACCGAAATGCCCCAGCGGCGCACCCGCCAGCAGGTGCATGTGGATGTGGAACACGGTCTGCCCGGCATCCTCGCGGCAGTTCATCACGATGCGGTAGCCATCCTGCGCGAAACCTTCGCGGCGCGCGTACTCGGCGGCGGCCAGGGCCAGCTTGCCGATCAGGTGCGCCTGCGACGGCTGCAGGTCGTCCAGGGTCGGGATGATCTCGTTCTTCGGAATGAACAGCACGTGCACCGGCGCCTGCGGTGCGATGTCCTTGAAGCCCAGCACCTCGTCGTCCTCGTAGACGATGGTGGCCGGGATCTCGCGACGGATGATCTTGCTGAAGAGGGTTTCGTTGCTCATGGTCGGCCTCGGCGGGATGTCTTCCGCATTGTAGGCCGGACACGCCGGGCGTTGCCCGGACAGGGCTCAGTCGCGGAATTCGCTGCGCGTGCCGAACGCGTGTGACAGCGTGCCGCGATCAACGTATTCGAGTTCGCCACCGAGCGGCAGGCCCTGCGCCAGCCGGCTGGGCTGCACCTTGCGCGCGCGCGCCAGCTGCGCCAGGTAGTGCGCGGTGGCTTCGCCTTCGACGGTGGCACTGGTGGCGATGATCAGCTCCTGCACCTCGCCCTCGGCCAGCCGCTGCTCCAGCTGCTCCAGGCCCAGCTCGCGCGGGCCGATGCCATCGAGCGGCGACAGCCGGCCCTGCAGCACGAAGTAGACACCGCGGAAGCCGGTGGCGTTCTCGATGGCCAGGCGGTCGGCCGGCGATTCGACCACGCACAGCTGGCTGCGCTCGCGGCTGCTGTTGGCGCAGGTCGGGCACAGCTCGGTTTCGCTGAAGTCGCGGCATTGCGCACAGTGGCCGATGCGTTCCACCGCCAGCGCCAGGGTTTCGGCCAGTCGCTGGCCACCTTCGCGCTCGCGCTCGAGCAGGTGGTAGGCCATGCGCTGTGCGGTCTTCTGGCCGACGCCAGGCAGCACCCGCAGTGCATCGATCAATTGTTCAAGCAGGGGTGCGGACACGGCGGCATGCTTTCTTGGCGTCGAGCAGGCTCGACAGCTACGTGTAGAGCCGAGCCATGCTCGACTGTGGGTTGCAGCGGGCGCCTGCGGAGGCAGGCGCCCCGCCAGGAATCAGAACGGCAGCTTCATGCCCGGCGGCAGCTGCATGCCGGCGGTGGCCGAACCCATCTTCGACTTCGACTCGGCATCGATCTTGTTCGACGCATCGTTGAAGGCGGCGGCGATCAGGTCTTCCAGCATCTCCGGGTCACTGGCCAGCGACGGGTCGATGCGCACCTTGCGGCATTCCTTGGCGCCGGTCAGGGTCACGCTGACCATGCCGCCACCAGCACTGCCGGTCACTTCGATCTTGGCGATTTCTTCCTGGGCCTTCTGCAGGTTTTCCTGCATCTTCTGGGCCTGCTGCATCAGTTGGGCGATATTGCCGCGCATAGTGTCTTACTCGTCAAAAGAACGGATGGAATCGGAAACAACCCGTGCGCCGTGCTGTTGGATCAGCACCTGCACTTCCGGGTCGTCCATGAAAACAGCCTCTGCCACCTGCTGCCGCTCGCCACGCTGGCGGTCGGCCCGCTGGTGCAGGGTCTCGGCCGGAACGTGCTCGGTTTCCACGGTCTCGACCACGATCTTCGGCGCCTGGCCGAGGGCCTTCTGCAGCATCTCGCCCAGGGCAGCCAGCGCGCGCTCCGAGCGCAGGTATTCAAATCCGGGCGAAAGGCCCAGTTTCAAGGTCCCGTGCTGGCAGCTGATGAATGCAGCGTTGGCGGCCAGCTGCCGCGAGGGGCCGCTCAGGCCGCTGTTGGCGACCAGATCCAGCCAGTCTTCGGCAGTGGCCAGCTCGCTGATACTTTCCTGCGGCGCGGCATCAGGCGCCAGGGCCGGTTCGGCATGTTCGGCCGGTGCAATGGCAATGCCTTCGGCGCGGAACGGGCGCTCCGACGGCACAGGCTGGCTGGGAGCCGCGACGGGAGCCGGCGGTTCGTGCCAGGGCGCAGCCATGGCGGCGTCCGGGCCGGACATCTCGGCCGCCAACGCCTCGTCACGCGCCTCGGCTTCGTCAGTGGCCCACGGCGGCAGATCGTCGCTTGCCTCTGCAGTGACAGCAGGCGCCTCGGCCTCGGCCTTCACCGGCGGCGGCGACACGGGCTCTTCCACCGGAACCGGCTCGGGCTCAGGCATCGGATCCGGCTCCGGTTGCGTGGCCGGCTCGGGTTCGGGTTCAGGTTCGCGCGGCGCAGCCTGCACCGGCGCGGCCACCTGCGCCGCCACCGCCGGGCTGGCCGAAGCAGCAGCAGCGGCCGGCGTCGCCTCGTGGGTACCGGTACCGGCGCCACCACCGCCAGCGTTGCCGCCCGGCGTGCCGCCCACCGCACCGTCGACGGCCTTAGGCACCGGCGGTACCGCTGCGGCCGGGCGGAACGCCAGCATGCGCAGCACGGCCATTTCAAAGCCGGCACGCGGGCTCGGTGCCAGCGGCAGGTCGCGGCGGCCATTCAAGGCCATCTGGTACCAGAGCTGCACCACTTCCGGGCGCAGGCGTTCGGCGAATGCCGCGACATCCAGGCCTTCCGCGGCGGCGGCGCCCGGCACCAGCTGCTGCACCTGGATGCGGTGCAGCCCTTCGGCCAGCGCTTCCAGCACGCCACTCCAGTCCGGCGAGAATTCGGCCAGCGCGGCCACTACCTGCAGCAGGCGCGGGCCATCGCCCTCGGCCAGCGCATCCAGCATCGCCGCCACCTGGGTGCGGTCCACGGTGCCCAGCATGGTGCGCACCACGTCCTCGCGCAGCGCGCCGCCGGCATAGGCGATCGCCTGGTCCAGCAGTGACAGGCCGTCACGCAGGCTGCCATCGGCGGCCTTGGCCAGCTGCACGATGGCGCTGCCGTCGGCCTCGATCTCTTCCGCCGTCAGGATGCGGGTCATCTGGCCCTGGATCTGGTCTTCATCCAGGCGCTTGAGGTTGAACTGCAGGCAGCGGCTGAGCACGGTGACCGGCAGCTTCTGCGGATCGGTGGTGGCCAGCAGGAACTTCACATGCTCCGGCGGTTCTTCCAGCGTCTTCAGCAGCGCGTTGAACGCCGCCTTGGACAGCATGTGCACTTCGTCGATCAGGTAGACCTTGTACTTGCCGCGCGAGGGCATGTACTGCGCGTTCTCGATCACCTCGCGCACGTCATCCACGCCGGTGTTGGACGCGGCGTCGATTTCCAGCAGGTCGATGTAGCGGCCAGCGTCGATATCCAGGCAGGCCGCGCACTGGCCGCACGGGTCGGCGCTGGTGCCCTGCTCGCAGTTCAGCGACTTGGCGAAGATGCGCGCGATGGTGGTCTTGCCCACGCCGCGGGTGCCGGTGAACAGGAACGCGTGGTGGACCCGGCCGCTGTCCAGCGCGTTACTGAGCGCACGGACCACGTGTTCCTGGCCCACCAGCTCGGCAAAACGCTTCGGACGCCACTTGCGGGCAAGGACGAGATAGGACATCAGGCCACCGTTTTCCATCGGATGTTCCATTGTGCCATGCCTGTCCAGCCCCCCTCGCCCCCGGCACGCCCTTCGCAGGTTCCTGGCCGGGGTGCTTGTGAAGTGCCGCGCAGCCCGCTAGAATCTGCGCCCCTGCTGAGGCGTTTGCCGATGGCAGGGATCCGGAGAGGTGTCCGAGTGGTTGAAGGAGCACGCCTGGAAAGTGTGTAAGCGTCTAAACCGCGCTTCGGGGGTTCGAATCCCCCTCTCTCCGCCAGATAAATGAAGAAGCCGCCCTCTGGGCGGCTTTTTTATTTGGCTGGCGGAGAGCATCGGGCGAGAGAAGCCCTGCCGGGGTTCGACGGTTCTGCAGGAGCAGAACCGGACCGCCGCAGGCGGGTCCCGGTGCGCGACGCGCACCGGGATCGGGTGCATGGATGCACCCGACAATCCCCCTCTCTCCGCCAGATAACTGAAAAAGGCTGCCTTCGGGCAGCCTTTTTCAGTTATCTGGCTGGGGACGCGAAGTGCGCTGCACGCGCTTCGCCCCAAACGTTGCTGCGCAACGTTCGGGCCCCTCCCCTTGCCGGCCTCTCCCCGCCCCTGTCGGGGCAGCCCCTCAACAGAGGGGCTTGTTGCTCCAGATCCATCAGTGGATCTCCGCCATACGGGGATGCCTGACCGGTTGTACCTCGCAGAAGCCGCTGGCTGGGGACGCGAAGTGCGCTGCACGCGCTTCGCCCCAAACGTTGCTGCGCAACGTTCGGGCCCCTCCCCTTGCCGGCCTCTCCCCGCCCCTGTCGGGGCAGCCCCTCAACAGAGGGGCTTGTTGCTCCAGATCCATCAGTGGATCTCCGCCATACGGGGATGTCTGACCGGTTGTACCTCGCATCAGTAGATCCACGCCATGCGTGGATGCCGGGCCGGCCACCCCGCTTCCACGTTCGACGGCCGTCCAACGACAGGATCTGCCCCACGTCGCGGCACCCCGCCCCTCCTGTCCACGCCCTGACCACTGGCCGTGCCATCGCGATGCAACGACACGCTGGCACTCACTGCCTGTTGCTATGCTCGGGCCACAGGGGATTGATGCCCGCTAACGGGCCGGATGAGGAACATCAACATGCGGTATTTCATGACGAAGCTAGTGATCACCTCCGCCTTGCTGATCGGCAGCGGCACCGCAGTCGCACAAGGCGGCGGCGCGGCGCAGTTCGGCGCATTGGGCGGCACGCATGCAGGCAACGCCCTGGCGTGCGGCGCAACCCCGGAACAGGCGGCCAAGCTGCGTGCAAGCCACAAGGCACAGGCAAAAACCGTGTTCGGTTCCGAAGCAGGCTTCGACCAGGCCTATGACACGGCCGAAGCGCAGACGCAGAAGAAGATCACCGATGCCTGGAAGAAGGGCCAGTACAAGCCCACCAGCGAAGTCTGCAACGAACTGATGAAGCAGGTGCGTTCATGATGCAGAAGCACGGATCGACGATGTCCGCAATGCGTGCGAGCCTGTTGGCCGCCAGCCTGGTGCTGGCACTGGGTGCCTGCAAGCGCGCTGGTGAAGCGCCCGCAGAGGGTGGCGCCTCCTCGGCTACACCTTCCGGCGCCGCAGCCGAACCATCACCGCAGGCTGCCTCGGCCGCGGATGGAAGCCAGAAGGCCGCAGCCTTCAATGTTGCCGAGCTGCCCGTATCGCAGGCAACGATCGGCAGCTTCCCCTATCTCGGGCTGCCGCAGGGCTACGCCAGCCAGGACGTGGTGGACAGCGAGTTTGATCGCGTACCGTTCTGGACCGGTGATCGCGTGGAATGGATTGAAGGCAAGGTTCATTCTTCGGTACTGCAGAGCAGCAGCGATCACCCTTACTCGCAACTTGAGCTCAGCCGCAATGTGCAGAGCCTGGTCGAGGCCCTGGGTGGCAAGCGTATTTTCTCCGGCACCATTCCTGCCGATGCATCGCGTGACATCGGCAACAGCAAGGCGGCGACCACCTATGTCGGCGGCATCGGTGATATCTACAACGAACCCGCAGAAACCTATGTCATCCATCGCGAAGATCGCGATATCTGGATTCACCTGGGCTCGGGTGGAAATACCGGCGGCCTGCTCGTCGCAGAGACAAAGCCGGTGCAGATCACGGCCAAGGTCATTGAAGCCGACAGCCTGAAGCAGGCACTGGACAGCAGTGGGAAGGTGTCCATCCAGGTGAACTTCGCAACCGATGCCGCCGAGATCCTGCCCGATTCGGAACCGCAGATCGCGCAGGTCACCCATCTGCTGAAGGCAGACCCGCAGCTTCGTCTTTCCGTGGAAGGACACACCGACAACAGCGGCAGCCAATCGCACAACCAGACGCTCTCGCAGGCGCGTGCGGAGTCGGTACGCACGCGTCTTGTCGGCAGTGGAATCGCAGCCGATCGCCTGAGCGCGAAAGGCTATGGGCAGAGCCAGCCGGTCGCCGACAACTCAACCGAGGAAGGGCGTCGCGCCAATCGTCGCGTGGAACTGGTCAAGCGCTGATATCACGACGACGTTCCTGCGCTGAAGCGATACGAAAAAAGCACATGCCCTGCATGTGCTTTTTTCTTTTCCGCGCCGCACGGCCATCCGTCTCATCACGGATCCGGCGAAGTAAATGCATTCGAATCCATCGTTCGATTTGAATACGAACGAGGCTCTCCACGCAGCACCTGGCGCGCCAGAATTCCGACACACCCAGCCACCGGCGTGACATAAATGTGTCAGCTGAATGTTAATTTCCTTGACGAAAATGGGCGCATCTAGCTCAAAATTGATGCGTTTATGTGCAGACAATTGTTAATTTGTAGCACGCATCACATTTTCAAATATTTCATTGCATATCGGAAAAACCTGACTTGTATCGTCAATTTTCTGTCGATAGGCTTGGCCCCGTTCTCGAACGAGCGACAAATTTTCGACGAACCAGGGTGTGAGCTTCCTGTCTTTACCTCGCCCTGCCATTAATCAGGATCCCCCAGCGGACACGCCGAATATCCCGCACACCCGGGAGGATTCCTGCCATCAAGGAGGAAATACATGGAACGCAGCCGTCGTCACATCCGTTTTTCCCGTAAGCAGGCCGGTCAGGGCATGACCGAGTACATCATCATCACCGCGCTGATCGCCATTGCCGCGATCGGAGCCGTCACCTTCTTCGGAGGCACGGTTCGCAGCCAGGTGGCAGGCATGTCGAAAGAACTTTCCGGCCAGAGCGCGACGCAGTCGATCAACCGCGCCAAGAACCAGGCCAACAGCGCCCAGCAGGAAGCTGACAAGACCAAGGGCATGGACGCGTACAAGAACAAGTAATACCCCAGCCCTGGCGGCATGAAGCCGCCAGGGCCCTCCCAGCATAATCTCCCTGCGCGCACCGCACGCGGCGCGCGACGGGCAGCCATGGCCTCCGGCCCAGGAATTCGTTATGCGCAGCGCATTGGCTTTGGCACGAAGCCGTGCGGCCCGGGGCGTTTCCAGCCACCGAACGGTCGCCGGCCAAGCAATGGTTCTCGGGCTGGCACTCATTCTGGTTCTGTGCATCGGGATTGTCCTGCTGTTCAACACGGGGCAGGTGGTGAACAAGAAGGTGGAGCTGGTCAACGCGGCGGACGCAGCCGCCTACAGCGTTGCGATCCAGCAGGCACGCGCACTGAACTACGCGGCCTACATGAACCGTGCCCGGGTTGCCAACGAAGTGGCCGTGGCACAGACGATCAGCCTCTATTCGTGGCTGAACCAGATGCACACCACGTCGATCGTCATCCGCACCACGCTGGATGTGCTCTCCGCCATTCCCTACATCGGCGTGGTGTTCAAGGCACTGGCAACCGCCTTCAAGGTCGCCGAACGCATTCTCAAGGGCACCCGCCAGGCGTTCCAGCCTGTCGCGCAGGCGGCCATCATCGCCATCGACAAGCTCAACATGATGTTCGCTGCTTCGGTGCAGCTCGTCATTGAAGGCGTATCGCGGCTGGACAGCTACACCATCGCCAAGGATGTGCTGCAGCGGAACTCACCGCAGGCGCAACTGGGCACCATCGGAACCGCGGTGCTGGGCACGCAGCTGGCCACGGCCGAGAACCGGCTGCTGCAGCGCTACAGCATTCCCCGCACCGCCAACGGTGGCTCGGCCACGCAGCGCCAGGGTGCCGACCGCTTCCGCAATGTGGTGATGCAATCGCGTGATGGCTTCAGCAAGAGCCGCAGCGATGATTTCCTCGGCTTCCTGGTGCAGTCCGGCGGCACCGACATGGTCGACTACAACCGATGGGCGGCGCTGGACACCATGGCGGTCGAGCTTCCGCTGCCATGGCCGCTTCCTGATATCGACATTCCGGTCGGCTGGGGCGGTGCGCAGGCCGTGGAAAGCTATCGCAACCAGCGCTTCCTCAATGGCTTCGGCAACGGCAACGGCTGGTACTCGGACTGGGACCGCCGCCGCTACCGCCCGTATGGCGAAGCGGTGCGCCGCAATCGTGGCGCGGCGTGGATTGTCGACCGCAGCCAGGATGCCAACGTGCGCTTAGCCAATGGCCAGCATCGCAAGGCCTTCTTCACCGGCTACAACGGCCTGCGCGACTATCACGACGTCAAGGCCGGGCAGGCGCTGCAGCCCTACGCCGAGAATGATCGTGACCGCGACAAGGTCGGCCCGGTCTTCACCATCTATGCCGAGACCGCCGGCACCAGCGCGCGCACCACCTCCGGCGCCGGCATCGGCACTCCGGCGGGCTCGCAGATGGAACTGCCGGACAAGATGGCCAACAACAAGATCGCCGCACTTTCCTCCGCGCAGGTGTTCTTCGACCGTCCGGTGCAGCTGCGCATGTTCAGCCGCGATGACCGCAAGCGTGAAACCGGAAACCTGTTCAGTCCTTACTGGCAGGCACGACTGGTCAAGACCGATGCCACCACCAAGGCTGCCCTGGCGGCAGCCGGAGCCCTGATGCCATGACGTTTGCTGTATTCAATCGCCTGCACCTGTCGATCGCCACACTGCTGATCAGCGGCTGTGGCAGCGCGGCGGACAACGGCGAGCCGGCCGCAGCCAAAAACATGCCCGGCATCCATCTTGACCAGATTGCCGAGACCCTGGTGGATGGCCGCAATGCGGCACGCACCAGCTACCAGCAAGCACTGAGCGACTGCCAGGCGGCCGGGCTGCCGACTCGCGCGCTGGATGACGCCGACGTCGCCCGCCTCGGGACCGTCCGTTACGAAGCCTGGCTTTCCAGCAAAGAGGAAGTGTTCCGTACCCGCGAGTGGCGCCTGCTCAACGATGGCCCGTCGACCAGTTGCCAGTTCCGGCTGGAAGCCACCGGCCTGCAGGAGACCCAGAGCGCCTCCGGCCTGGAGCAGGTCGATCTGGCAACGGGAGAGCGCAGCCAGTCCCCTGCCGACAGCGACGGGCTCGCCCGCTTTGCCGCCGAAGCCGACGAAGGCACCGCCTCGCCGGGCTTCCAGCGCGCGGGCAACCGCAGGGTCGCCGGCCAGCCGTGCAACGCGTGGAAAGACGAGAACGGACGGTTCAGCCAGTGCGTGTGGTCGGCCGGTGCCGGCTGGGGCTTCACCCCCGGCGCGCTGAACGACTACCGGCCAAGCCGCTACGCCATTGTCCTGGAACAGGAACCCCTGGACGGCAATGGCACCCGCCTGACCACGCAGCGCATGACGGTGGGCCAACCCTTTGAACGCGGCGACCTCGAGGTACCGCGCGAACCTTCCTCCCAACGATGACCTGCTGAGGTAGCCATGGACAGGGAACGCCCATTCCGAGGCGCGCGGCGCCAGCGCGGCCAGAGTCTCACCGAAGTCGCCGTGCTCTGCGCCGTGCTGGTGCCGATCTTCCTGCTGATCCCGATCCTCGCCAAGTACATCCACGCCCGCCAGGCCACCCAGCAGGCCGCGCGCGCGATCGCCTGGGAAGCCACCGTATCGCCGGACTACAAACTGCCGGCCAGCGGACGCCAGCGTGATCTCGCCGTCGACCGCTACTTCGGGCGTGCCAACGACCCCATCGTCAGCCAGGCGCAGACCGGCGCACGCGATGCCGCCGTCGGCGACGTACTGATGAACACCTTCTCCAACCAGCCGCTGGTGCGGCGCGGTGACCTTGCACTGGTCTCCTACACCAGCACGTCGGCAGGCGGCATGATGAAGAAGATCGGCGACGTGACCTCGATGTTCGGTTCGTTCCCGCCCAACCGCAACGGCCTGACCCAGGCCCAACTGCGGCTGGATGTGCAGGACCTGAAAAGTGCCAACGGCAGTGCGGCCGCGTACCTGGAACCCTTCGATTCCCTGGGCCTGAAGCTGCAGGCCACCCATGTGGTGCTGGCCGACCCCTGGAATGCCGCCGGTTCAGGGCTCAAGGTCAACTCGTCACGCTCGGTGATCGCGCAGGTCAAGCCGTTGGTGCCGTCCCAGCACATGGCGGGCATCGCCAAGGCCTTTGACGGCCTCTCCGGCATCCCGATGATCGGGACGCTGAGCAGGCTTGATCCCGGTTACATCGCACCCGACGTGGTGCCCGTCGACAAGTTGCCCGCCTATGCGCCGTCGCGTTGACCTGCTGGCGGCACTGGCCGCGCTGCTGTTCGCCTGGCCTGCGCTGGCCGCGTCCTGGCCCGACATCCCCGAGCCCGGGGGCGCGCAGAGCGAGTGGGTGGCCAAGGACATGCTCTACAACGGCCTGCCCATGCGCATCTCGCGCTTCACGTCCACGTTGCCGGTGTCGTCCATCGTCAGCTACTACAACCGCGAATGGCCCGGGCAGACCGTGATCAACGAGGTCGGTGGCAAGACCGTGATCGGCCATGCGCACGGCGAGTACTACGTGACCATCGAGGTATCGGCCAAGGGCAGTGGCAGCCAGTCGCAGATCGGCATTACACGCCTGCTCAAGCGCAAGCCCGATGCGGCGGCCGGCGCTGATTTTCCGAAGCCGTCCGGCACCCAGGTGATCAATGACATCTCCTACCTGGATACGCCCGGGCGCAGCCTGTCCATGGAAAGCACGCTGTCTCCGTTCCAGACCGATGCCTTCTACGCCAGCCGCCTCCCCGCGGACGGCTGGAGCCGCAGTTCCGGCCCTGCCGGGTGTTCGATGATCGCGCTGCAGTGCGTGGTCCGCTACAGCAAGGGCAACCAGGAAATGACCATGACCTTCAACCGGCACGAGCAGGGAACCTCGATTGTCGTCAACCAGTCGCAGCACTGAGACCACCGCCATGAGAAAACGCATTCCACCGTCCCTACGCCGCCAGCGCGGGGCCGCACTGATCGAGTACGCCGTGGTCGCTTCCGTCGGTGTCCTGGTCCTGGTCGCCGAGCCGAACATCGTGCTCGAGCTGATCGCTTCACTGCGCAAGGCGTACCAGGGGTTCACCTACATGCTGTCGATGGGAGTCGTATGAAGGCGCTCCCGCTGAAAGCCAACCGCAACGTCGTCTTCATCATCATCGCCCTCGCCCTTGGGCTGTTCGCGGCCCTGGTCGCCGTGCGCTACGTGCAGAAGGCGGTGAACGAGCGTGCCGCGCCGCCGGTGGAAATGGTGCCGGTGGCCGTGCCCAAGACCGACATGGAACCGGGCAGCATCGTCACCGTTGCCGACCTTGCAGTGCGCGAAGTCCCCGCCGACCTGCCGCCTGCCGATGCGATCACGCCGGACAATGTGTCCGAGTACAGCGGCCGCATGCTGCGCGCGCCGATCCGCGAAGGTGCACCGCTGGGTGCCAGTGCACTGGTACCGCTGTACGACCAGTTCTCACGCGTGATCGCCAAGGGCAACGTGGGCTACACCCTCCAGGTGGACGAGACGAACTCGATCTCCGGCATGATCGCCCCCGGGGATCACGTCGACATCCTGCTGACCGTCGAGCAGGAACAGACCGGCGCCCGGGTGCTGCCGCTGCTTGAGGACATCAACGTACTTGCAACCGGCAACCGCGTCGGCGAGACGCCGGCCTCGGAAGACCAGCAGGGCTATTCGAACATCACCCTGGAACTGACACCGGCGCAGGCGCAGCGACTCACGGTCGCCGCCAAGGCGGGTTCGATGCGGGTGATGCTTCGCCAGGTGGAGGATCGTGGTGCGTTCGGCCTCAGTGGCATGACGCAGAGGGAACTGCTCGGCAACGGCACGCAGGGTCGTGCTGGCGTGCAATTCATCATTGGGGGCAAAGGGTCGACGAATGCGCAGCAATAATGGAATCCGCAGCCTCATCGCCGCCACCGCGGCCATCGCTGTTGCCACCGCACCACTACTCGCCGTGGCACAGACCACTGGCACCCAGCTGACCCCGGTACCGATTACGGTCGCACCGCGCCCCGCCGTCCAGGCACAGCCGCAGGCAAGCACCAACCATGCACCGGTACCGGGCGGGCAGAGCGCCTTCCCGGCGCCGGTTGCCGATCCCGCCTATCGCACCAGCGCATCGGCCATGCCTGCGGTGCCGCTGCCCACCCGCGCCCGGATCTATGCCGGCCAGGCTGCGGTCTACACGCTGCCCAGCGGACTCAAGCGCGTGGCCGTCGGTAGTGGCGAGATGCTCGAAGTCACCAACGTCGGCCCGCGTGACCTGATCATGATGGGCATGAAGCCCGGCTCCACCACGGTTCACCTGTGGCTGCAGAACGGCAAGCAGCTGCAGGTGCAGGTGGACATCTCCGAGAACGATGCGGTCAGCCTGGCCGAAACCATCCGCACCCTGCTGGCCGATGTGGAAAAGATCAACGTGCATGCGGTCGCCGACCGTGTGGTCATTACCGGCCAGGACATCAACCCGGGCATCGGCAGCCGCATCGATGCGATCCAGAAGATCTATCCGACGGTGCTGAACTTCACCACCGCCGACCCGGTCGGCATGCGCCCGATGGTGCAGATGGACGTGAAGATCATGGAGTTCGACAGCAATGCGCTGGAAGAACTCGGCATCCAGTGGGACAACGTGATCCGCGGCCCGGTGGCCGGCATCGTCAAGGATTTCACCAACAACAACTACTACCGCATCAACCCCGAACAGAGCCCGGCCAACGGCGTGCTGTTGCCGAACAAGCTGCAGGGAACCCAGGCCTTCTTTGGCATCGCCACGCAGATCGGCTCGGCGATCAACCTGATGATGAACAAGGGCAAGGCGTTCCTGCTGGCCTCGCCTCAACTCAGTGCGCGCAGCGGCGGGCAGGCGAAGTTCCTGGCTGGCGGCGAAGTGCCGATCCCGGTTCCGCAGGGCTTCGGCCAGGTCACCGTCGACTACAAGGAATACGGCATCAAGCTCGACATCGAGCCACTGGTCAACTTCAACGAGGACATCTCCACCCGCATCCTGGCCGAGGTCAGCCGTGTCGATCCGACAGTGACCGTGCAGGGCGTTCCGGGCTTCACCACCCGCCGCACCGAGTCGGAAATCAACGTCCATGCTGGGGAAACCATCGTCATCTCCGGGCTGATCGACTCCAGCGCGCAGCAGGATGCCAAGCGCCTGCCGCTGCTGGGCGATATCCCGATCCTGGGAAAGCTGTTCCGCTCCGATGGCTTCCGCGGCAACCGTACCGAGCTGGTGATGTTCGTTACTCCGCGCGTTGTGACGCCGGGCTCGCAGGAAAACCTCGATGGCCTGGAGCGTGCGCGACAGATCCAGGAACGCGGCCAGCAGGCCATGCCGCGCCGGAACAAAGATTTCGTGCAGTAACCGGAGCCGTCGCATGTTCAACATCCTCATCGACACACCCAACCGCGACCAGCGACGTGTCCGCTGCCTGCACCGTGAATGCGGGATCGGCCGTGGCGACGGCAACCTGGTGGTGCTGCAGGGTTGGAGCATCGCCCAACGCCATGCGGCGCTGAAGCGCGAGGACCAGGGCATCTTCATCGAGAGCCTGGGAGGCCGCTCGCCGGTACTGGTGAATGGCGAACAGGTCAAAGGCAGCCGTGGCCCGCTCACCAGCCGTGACCGCGTGCAGATCGGCGACTACCTGCTGCAGGTGGTGGACGACGACCCGCCGGCCGAGCCCACCGCCGACGCCGGCAGTTTCAATGCGGGCGCGGCCAACGATGCGCCGGTGGACTCCACGCCCGCACCGGCACCCGCACCGGCGCAGCCATCCAGCGAACGCCAGTTGGCACGACCGGAGCAGCTGCCGCCGGACATGGCCGTCTATCGTGCAAAGCTGCATGCCTCGCTGGTCAAGCAGATGGACCTGCGCCGGCTCGACGTGCGCAGCATGGACGATGAGTCACTGCGCAACGCCACCATCAAGCTGATCGATGAAGTGATGCAGCGGGAGTTCTCTGAGCTGCCCAAGACGATCAACCCGCGCAGGCTGGCCAAGGAAGTGCTCGATGAGGCCATCGGCCTGGGCCCGCTGGAAGACCTGATCGACGATGCGACGGTGACCGAAATCATGGTCAACGCGCACGATCAGATCTTCATTGAACGTGCAGGCCGGATCGAACGGTCCCCGATTGTTTTCACCAGTGACCGCGCGGTGCTGTCGGCCATCGAACGCATCGTGACGCCCCTTGGTCGCCGCATCGACGAAAGCTCGCCGATGGTCGATGCGCGGCTGAAAGATGGCTCCCGCGTCAACGCCATCATTCCGCCGGTGGCGCTGCGCGGCCCGAGCATCAGCATCCGAAAGTTCGCCAAGCGCAAACTGGAAGGAAAGGACCTGCTCACGTTCGGCTCGCTCAGCCAGCCGATGCTGGAGTTCCTGATCGTTGCGGTGCGCGAACGGCGCAACATCGTCGTTACCGGCGGCACCGGCTCCGGCAAGACCACCCTGCTCAACATCCTTTCCAACTTCATTCCCGATACCGATCGCATCGTCACCATCGAGGATGCGGCCGAACTGAAGCTCGTGCAGCCCAACCTGGTCGCCCTGGAAGCGCGTCCTCCCAACATGGAAGGCAAGGGCCATATTTCCATCCGCGACCTGGTGCGCAACGCGCTGCGCATGCGCCCGGACCGCATCGTGGTCGGCGAGTGCCGCGGCGGCGAAGCACTGGACATGCTGCAGGCCATGAACACCGGCCACGAAGGATCGCTGACCACCGCCCATGCCAACAATCCACGCGAGGCGCTGTCGCGCCTGGAAGTGATGGTCATGATGTCCGGCATGGAGCTGCCGATGACGGTGGTGCGCGAACAGATCTCGTCCGCAGTGGACCTGATCGTGCACCAGAAGCGCTTCCCCTGCGGTTCGCGCAAGGTCAGCCACATCACTGAGCTGACCGGCATGGAAAGCGGCACCATCCAGCTGCAGGATGTGTTCCTGTTCAAGGCCCGTTCCAGTGCCGGACGCGATGGCAAGGTGGTGGGCGAATTCGTCGCGACCGGTGCAGTGCCGGAGTTCTATGAAGAGCTTGCCGAGCGCGGCGTCGCGGTTGACCTGGACATCTTCCGCACCGGGGGACGGCGGAATGAGTGACATCCTGCTGATCGCCCTGCTGTGTTTTGCCTGCGTGACAGGCTCGGTACTGCTGCTGGCGCGTGCCAGCTCCGGCTTCATGGACCGCTACCGCGCCAACTTCATGGACCAGGCGCGGGTCAATCTGGCCGACATGTTCCTGTTCGTCGATCCGCGCGTGCTGTTCAGGACCAATGTCCTGATGCTGCTGGCGATTCCCGTGCTGCTGTGGATCGTCACCGGCGGCAACCTGCTGCTGCCGATCCTGGCCCTGATCCTGCTGGCCGTAGCGCCCCGCAAGATCTACCTGTGGCTGAAGCAACGCCGCCTCGACCAGATCCAGCAGCAGTTGCCCGACGGCCTGCTGATGCTGGCCGGCAGCCTCAAGGCCGGCGTCGGCTTCAATCCCGCGCTGGAAGCACTGGCCCATGATGGCCTGCCTCCGCTGGCCCAGGAGCTGGCACTGGTGCTGCGCGAGCAGCACATGGGCGTGCGCACGGAGGAGGCGCTGGACAACTTCGCCGCCCGTGTACCCATCGCCGACGTGAAGCTGTTCGTGGCCGCCGTCAGCATTTCGCGCGAGGTCGGTGGCAATCTCGCCGAAAGCCTGTCCACGCTCGCCGAAACGCTGCGGCGCAAGCTCATCATGGAAGGCAAGGTCAAGGCGCTCACTGCGCAGGGGCGCCTGCAGGGCATCGTCATGGCGATGCTGCCCGCCGGCCTTGTCGGCTTTCTCGTGCTGTTCTATCCGGAAACGATGAACCCCATGTTCCACACCTTCATCGGCTGGTGCGTCATGGGCCTGATCGGGGTACTGGAATACCTCGGCTACCGCATGTGCCGCAAAATCATGACGATCGACATATGAACGCCCTGCTCATCCTGGTCGCACTGCTTGCCGCTGCCGCTGTAGGGCTGCTTGCATTCGCGCTGCGCGGACTGGTGCAGTCGGTCGAGGTGGACCAGCGCAACTACCAGGATCCGCTGCCGCTGCTGCTGCGCATCCTGTGGCCATTGATCACGGTCGCTACGCGCCTGGCCGGGCCGCGCCTGTCCTCGGCGCAGCTGGAGCGCGCGCACCGCAGCCTGCAATCGGCCGGCCAGGACTTCGTGCTGTCGCCGGAAGAACTGTATGGCGCGCGCATCGTTTCCGCCGCCGTGGCCAGCTCATTCCTCTTGTTCACCATCATCCTGCTGGGCCGGTTCGGATTCGGCTCCGTGCTGATGGCCCTGGCGTTCGGCGCGCCCTTCGGTTGGATGTATCCCACGTTGTGGCTGGGCGAACGGCGGAAGGCACGCTCCAAGCACGTGGTCCGCGACCTGCCCATCTTCCTCGACTTCATCACCATGGCCGTCGAGGCGGGCCTGAACATCACCGGTGCGATCGAGCAGTCCGTCGACAAGGGGCCGCCCGGACCACTGTCACAGGAGTTCTCGCGCATGCTGCGTGATCTGCGTGCGGGTCTTCCGCGCGCCGAAGCACTGCGACGCATGTCCGATCGCGCCGACATCTCCCAGTTGACCAGCTTCACCAGCGCCTTGATCCAGGCCGACCGGGTGGGTGCCAGCCTCAGCGACACACTGCGCTCGCAGGCCATGCAACGCCGCGAAGAGCGCTTCCTCCGCGCCGAGAAGCTGGCGCTGGAAGCACCGGTGAAGATGATGCTTCCGCTGGTGCTGTTCTTCTTCCCGCTGATCTTCGTCGTCCTGGCCTACTTCATCTTCCTGCAGATGAAGCAGCAGGGAATCCTGTGAGGCCCCGCGCATGAGAACCGGCGCCCTGATCCGCGACCAGCAGCAACTGCTCAGCTGCGTCTGGCATGCCGATCGCTGGCACCAGCGGCTGCGCGGCCTGCTGTTGCGCGCGCCACTCCAGCCCGGGCAGGGCCTGCTGATAACCCCCTGCTCGAGCGTGCACACGCTGGCGATGGGGTATCCGCTCGACCTGTTGTTCCTGGACCGCGATCAGCGCGCCGTTGGCTGGCGCGAGGCCGTGCGCCCCTGGCGCGGCGCCTGGTGTCGCGGCGCCTACTCCACGCTGGAAATGCCGGTGGACAGCCTCAGGCATATCGCTCCGGCGCTGGGCGAAACGTTCCAATGGTGCCCTTCTCCACCTGCGGCACCGCCACCCACGAGGGCGTTGCAATGAAGCACATTCGCTCGTCCATCCGCGGTCAGCGCGGCCAGTCGCTGCTTGAGTTCTGCATCGTGGTTCCGGCCTTCATCTTCCTCATCCTGGTCATCTTCCAGTTCGTCCTGATCTATCGCGCCAAGTCGCTGCTGGATTTCGCCACGCTGCAGGCCGCACGTGCCGGCGCGGTCAGTGGTGTCAGTCATTCGGAGATGCGCAGCGCGCTGGAAATGGCAATGGCTCCGTTGTACGCCACCTCACCGGATGCCGCCGGTGCCGTCGCCGCCCGCGCCAAGGTCGCCCTGCTGTGGAAGAACCCGTTGCTGTCGCCGAAGATCGAGGTCATCTCGCCCAGCCGCGCCGCGTACAACGAATTCCGCGAGCGCCAGTTCGATGGGCGCTATGCATTGCCGAACGACAACCTTGCCTTCCGCGATGCGCGCGTCGGCAGCAGCCGTGTCAGCGTGCAAGACGCCAACATCCTCAAGATCAAGGTCACCTATCCGATGCCCCTGATCGTTCCCTTTGCCGACCGGGTGATCGCCGGTCTTTCGGATCTGGTCAGCGAAGGCGACAGTTTCCGCCCGGCCTCGATGCTGATCGAGGACCCGATCACCGGCCATCGACGCATGCCGATCGAGTCCTATGCGATCGTCCGCATGCAGAGCCCCGTGCATGACAGCAACAACCTGGCGCGCTGACATGCGGATGCTGCTGGCCAGCCTGTTGATGGCAGCAACCTGGACCACGGCCGCGCAGGCCACGGACGCAGCAGACAGCGAACCTCCACAGGCGCGATTGCTGGCGCGCGCCTACGGCCTGGGCCCGCTCGGTCCCAGCGCGCCTGGCGGTGAGGTCGAGGTCGAGATCCGCTTGCGCGGGCCGGCCATCCGCATCGACTTCCGCGGCAGCAATGCGCCTGATGCATGGCTGACCACTCAAGGCCAACGCGGCCGGGCATGGTTGGTAAGCGAACGTGGCAACTACACGCTGCCGGTCGCCGACGCCAGTGGGCCCTACTGGTACGACCCCGCCGCCCCATGCCAGACGATCGGCGGGCGCTGCTCACCGGCTCCGGGCGAGTTCATCCTGGGCCGCCTCGCTGCCGGCTGGCGCTATGACAACGCGCACGGCCCCGATGGCACCACCTCCGGCACGTTGTGGATCGATACCCGCACGGGCCTGCTGCTGGGCTACCGCGGACGCACCGGCAACCAGCGTACCGAGCGCGGCCTGCGTGTTACCGAGGTCGCTTTCGATGAAGTGCCCTCGAGCCTGTTCGACCCGCCCGCCGGGTTGCGTCGACGCAAGCAGGATGCGGCGAACTGAGTGGCCTGAGCGACGCGGCGGCACCGTCGCGCCGCAACGGTAGATCCACGCGGCGCGTGGATCTACCGCTGGCCCGCTCCCCTTAGAAGCCTACCCGCAGGTTGATCTGCCCACCCACATCGCGGCGGCCATCACCATGCTGGCCCTGCACGAACATCGACAGCTGGCTGTTGCGACCCAGGCCGACCGCCACACCCACCTGGCTGACCAGTGCGTTGCGTGCCATCACTGCGCTGTAGACATCGAAGGCATCGCCACCGACCGCGAAGCGGTTGCGGCTGGCCACATCGGTGTCACCCGACGCATGCTGCCAGCCCAGGCCGACGGTCAGCTGCGCCGGGAAGCGCTCGCCGCTACCCACGTCCCAGCGGCCGCGCACGCCCACCGTGCTGACGTTGAGCGTGTCCTTGCCGCCTTCCATCACCAGTGCGGCACTGCCGCCCTGCTCCAGCGCACGATCACTGTCGACCCAGTGCTTGGTGAACTGCACGTACGGCTGCAGCTGGGTCCTGCCGTGGGTCCAGGTCCAGCTGCCCTCCACCTGCGCGATGGTCACGTCCGAATCCTGGCGGCTGTACAGGGTCTGGCCCAGCAGTGGCACTTCACGCGTGGTGCGCGTGCGGTAGTCGCCGCGCGACACGCTGCCACCGACCGCGAAGCCGTTGTTCCACTGTCCCTGTGCATACAGGCCGAACGTGTTGCCACGCAGGCGGGCGCGCGAACTGCGATCGTACAGGCGCGTATCCAGCCGTTCGTTGCCGGCCGCTGCACCCAGCACCACGTGTTCACCCAGCTGCCAGTCCACGCCCGCCATCACCGCATTGCGGTTGGAACGGATCTCATCACCGTTGCCATCGCCATCCTGCTTGAACACCTTGCCACTGCCGGCCAACCAGGCCGAGGCACGCTCGCCACGCACGGTCGGCAGCTCACTGCCCAGGCGCTGGCGGATGCCCTCTTCCAGGTAGTTGTCGTACAGCAACACCGCGCGACTGGCCGCGTGCACTTCACCGGAGAGCTGGTCGAATGCGCTGCGCGCAGTGCCGGCGTCATACATCAGCACCGTGTTGTACAGGCCCAGCGCCGCACCACTCTGCGGCAGGCTGTCCAGCGCCGCAGCAGTGTTGTACTGGTTGCGCGTGTTGGCCACGGTGGTGAACGCTGCGGTCTGCGCCACGTCGATCTGCAGGTTGGCCGTGTTGGCGGTGTAGACCGGGGTGATGGTCAGGAAGGCCGACGGCGAGGTCGCCGAGGCGAACTGCCCGCTTACGCCACCGCCCGCATTGACCACGGTGTACTGCTGGCCCTGCTGGTAGCTGGTACTCGGCGAAATGGTGTTCACCTGCACCGTGCTGCCACCCACGTTGGCGCTGCCGCCCACCTGCACCGTGTCGCTGCCGGTGGCGCCCAGATCAATGCCCAGCGTGCTGCCCGGCGACAGGGTCAGGTTGCCACCCACCGTGATCGTGCCGGTGCCATTGCCTGCGCCGCTGCCGTTGCCCGGACCATTGCCCGGCGACAGCACGCCACCACTGGACACCGTCACGCCGCCGCCGGTGCCACCAATGGTGCCGGTGCCGGACAGTGTGGTACCGCTGCCGATGGTCCACTGGCCGCCGATGGTGCCGGTGACATTCAGGCCACCACCGGTGACCTGGCCGGTGCCGTTGAAACCACCACTGTTGCCGCCGAGATTCAGGCCACCCGGGCCGGCCTGCACGATGCTGCCGCCGCCGCTGATGCTGCCGCCCAGTGTGGTGGTGCCGCCGGTGTTGATCACCAGGCCACCGTTGTTGGTGATGTTGCCGGTGATCGAGCCGCTGGCCCCGCCGTTGCCGACCTGCACGGTGCCACCGGCATTGATGGTGGTGCCGCCGGTGTAGGTGTTGTTGCCGGTCAGGGTCACGGTGCCGGTGCCGGCCTGGGTCAGGCCGCCGCTGCCGCTGATGGTGCCCCCCACCGTGGTGTTGCCACCCACGTTGAACACCAGGCTGCCGTTGTTGCTGACGTTGCCGGTGATCGCACCGCTCGCGCCACCATTGCCGACCTGCAGCGTGCCACCGGCGTTGATGGTGGTACCGCCGGTATAGGTGTTGTTGCCGGTCAGGGTCACGGTACCGGCGCCGGCCTGGGTCAGGCCGCCGCTGCCGCTGATGGCGCCACCGACGGTGGTGTTGCCCCCCACGTTGAACACCAGGCTGCCGTTGTTGGTCACACTGCCGCCGATCGCACCGCTGGCGCCGCCATTGCCGACCTGCAGGGTGCCACCGGCGTTGATGGTGGTCGGGCCGGTATAGGTGTTGTTGCCGGTCAGGGTCAGCGTGCCGCTGCCGGCCTGGGTCAGGCCGCCACTGCCGCTGATGGTGCCGCCCAGCGTGGTGTTGCCGGCCACGTCGGACAGCAGCGTGCCATTGTTGGTCACATCGCCGACGATCGAGCCCGTCGCACCGCCATTGCCCAGCTGCAGCGTGCCGCCGGCATTGATGGTGGTACCGCCGGTGTAGGTGTTGTTGCCGCTCAGCAGCAGCGTACCGCTGCCGGCCTGGGTCAGGCCGCCACTGCCGCTGATGGTGCCGCCCAGCGCGGTGTTGCCGGCCACGTTGGAAATCAACGCACCATTGTTGGTGATGTCGCCGGCGATGGCGCCGGTCGCCCCGCCATTGCCCACCTGCAGCGTGCCGCCGGCATTGATGGTGGTACCGCCGGTGTAAGTGTTGTTGCCGACCAGGGTCAGCACGCCGCTGCCGGCCTGGGTCAGGCCACCACTGCCACTGACCGCGCCGCCGACGGTGGTGTTGCCGGCGACGTCGAAGACCAGGCTGCCGTTGTTGGCGACATTGCCGGTGATCGCACCGGTCGCACCGCCATTGCCCACCTGCAGCGTGCCACCGGCATTGATGGTGGTACCACCGGTATAGGTGTTGTTGCCGGTCAGGGTCAGCGTGCCACTGCCGGCCTGGGTCAGGCCACCACCGCCGCTGATGGTGCCACCCAGCGTGGTGTTACCGGCCACGTTGGACACCAGCGCGCCGTTGTTGGTGATGTCGCCAACGATCGCACCGGTCGCACCACCGTTGCCGACCTGCAACGTGCCGCCGGCATTGATGGTGGTGCCGCCGGTGTAGGTGTTGTTGCCGGTCAGCACCAGCGTCCCGCTGCCGGCCTGGGTCAGGCCGCCGCTGCCACTGACCACCGCGCCCACGGTTGCCGTCGTGCCCAGGTTGTAGACCAGGCTGCCATTGTTGGTGATGTCGCCCAGCACCGAACCGGTGCTGCCGCCGTTGCCGATCTGCAGCGTGCTGCCACCATTGATGGTGGTGCCGCCGGTATAGGTGTTGGCGCCGCTCAGGGTCAGCGTGCCGGTACCGCTCTGCACCAGGCCGCCGGTGCCACTGAGCACGCCGCCGAAGACGGTGTTGCCATTGTTGCCGCCGGTGGTCAGGGTTGCACCGCCCAGCACCACGCTGGATCCGGTCACACCCGCCAGGCCGCCGATGCTCTGGCTGCCACCTGCGCTGATATCCAGCGTACCGGCACCGGTCAGGTTGACCGTGCTGGCAGCGGACAGGCTGCCACCGGCCGCCACCGCCAATGTACCGCTGTTGATGGTGGTGGTGCCGGTGTAGGTGCTGGCACCGCCCAGGGTGACCGTTGCTGCGCCATCCTTGAGCAGGCCGCCGGCACCGCTGATTGCACCATTCAACGTCAGCGGATTGCTGCCCGCCAGGGTCAGCGTGCCGCTGCTCAACTGCACGGTGTTGGCCAGCGTCAGCGCGCTGGTGGCGTCCAGGCTGGCGTCGCCGCCCACGATCAGCGTGCCGGTGCCCAGTGCAGCATTGTCGCCCAGGGCAAGGCCACCGGCGTTGAGTGCCACGCCGCCGCTGAAGGTGTTGCTGCCACTCAGGGTCTGCACACCTGCGCCGTTCTTCACCAGTCCACCCGTGCCACCAATGGTGCCGGCGAACGTCGTATTGCCGACGCCGCCGAGGGTCAGCGTGCTGGTGCCCAGCGCCACGGCCGAGCCAGCCACGCCGGCCAGTGAACCGATCGTCTGCGCGCCCCCTGCGCTGATGTCGAAGGCGGTACCGGCATTGGCCAGGTTCACCGCGCCGGTTGCCGCCAGGCTGCCGCCTGCACCGATTGCCAGCGTGCCGGCGTTGATGGTGGTACCCCCTGTGAAGGTGTTGGTGCCGGTCAGCGTCTGGGTCCCCGAACCTTCCTTGATCAGGCCGCCGGAGCCGGCCACCGAACCACTGAACGTGCCGTTGGTGGCGTCTCCGATCGTCAGCGTGTTGGCGCCCAGGTTCACCGTGCCGTTGCCGATCAGGGTGCCGAACTGCTGCGTGCCGCTGCCCGCCGACAGGTCGAAGGTCGCCCCCGAAGCCAGGTTGACGATGCCGCTGGCGTGCAGGCTCGCGCCCGCGCCCAATGCCAACGTACCGGCATTGATGTTGGTGCCACCGGTGTAGGTGTTGATGCCGTTCAAGGTCAGCGTTGCGGCACCCTCCTTGGTCAAGCTGCCGGTGCCACTCAGGCTGCCGTTGAGGGTGAGGTTGTTGCTGCCGAGCACGGTCAGCCCGGCGTTGAGGACGAAGTTGTTGGCCAGCGTCACCGCGGTGTTCGAATCGAGCGTGGCATTGCCACCCACCGTTACCGCGCCGGTGCCCAGCGCAGCATTGTTGCCGACCACCAGGCCACCGGCATTGAGCGTTACCCCACCACTGAAGGTGCTCGCACCATTGAGCGTCTGCACGCCGGCGCCGTTCTTGATCAGGCCACCGTTGCCGCTGATCGCGCCGTTGAAGCTGCTGTCCACCGTGCCGCCCAAGGTCAGCGTGCTGCCACCGAGTGCCACCGTGCTGCCGGCCACGCCGGCCAGCGAACCGATGGTCTGGTTGCCCGCGGAGATATCGAGGGTACCGGCACCTGCCAGGTTCACCGCACCGGTCGACGCCAGGCTGCCACCGGCGCTGATCGCCAGCGTGCCGTTGTTGATGGTGGTACCACCGGTGTAGGTGTTGGCACCGCTCAGGGTCACGGTGGCTGCACCGTCCTTGATCAGGCCGCCGGTACCGGAAATCACACCGCCCAGCGTCAGCGCCTGGCTGCCGAGCAGGTCGAGGTTGGCGCCCGCTGCAAGCCCGATGTTGTTGGCCAGGTTGACGCCTGTCGATGCATCCAGCGTCGCGTTGCCGCCCACCGTCAGCGCACCGCTGCCGAGCGCAGCGTTGTTGCCGACCACCAGGCCACCGCCGTTGAGTGCAACGCCACCACTGAACAGATTGGCACCACCCAGCGTAAGGATGCCGGCGCCATTCTTGACCAGGCCACCGGTGCCGGAAATCGCACCGTCGAACACGCTGTTGGTGATGCCGCCGAGGATCAGCGACTGCGCGCCCAGGCTGACCGTGGAGCCGCTCACGCCGGCCAGCGAACCAATCGTCTGGCTGGCGCCGGACGACGAGATGTCGAAGCCGGTTCCCGCCGCAGTGAGCGTCACCGCCCCGTCCGCAGCCAGGCTGCCACCCGGACCAATCGCCAGCGTGCCGGCGTTGATGAAGGTGCCGCCGGTATAGGTATTGGTGCCGGTCAGCGTTTCGATGCCCGAACCGACCTTGGTCAGGCCACCCGTGCCTGCGATCGAGCCACTGAACGTGCCATTGGTGGCACCGCCGACTTCGATCGAGTTGGCACCGAGGTTCACCGTACCGTTGCCGACCAGGGTGCCGAACACCTGCGTGCCGCTGCCGGCAGACAGATCCAGCGTGGCACCGGTGGCGAGGTTCACGGTACCGCTCGCCGCCAGGCTGGCACCGGCACCCAGCGCCAGCGTGCCGGCGTTGATGTTGGTGCCACCGGTGTAGGTGTTGATCCCGTTCAAGGTCAGCGTCGCGACGCCATTCTTGGTCAGGCTGCCAGCGCCGGAAAGGACACCGTTGAGTGTCAGCGCATTGCTGCCGAGTACGGTCAGCCCGGCATTGAGGGCGATGTTGTTGGCCAGCGTTGCCAGGCCGGTGGTGTCCAGCGTGGCGGCACCGCCGACGGTCAACGCCCCCGTACCCAGCGCCGCGTCATTGCCGAGCACCAGCCCGCCTGCGTTGAGCGTCACGCCGCCACCAAACGTGTTGGCACCGGACAACGTCTGCACCCCGGCGCCCACTTTCACCAGGCCGCCGCCACCACTGATCACGCCATCGAACGCGGCGTTGCTGGCGGTTCCGAACGTCAATGAATTTCCGCCCAGCGCCAGCGTGCTTCCGCCCACGCCACTGAGTGCGCCGATGGTCTGGCTGCCACTGGCACCGGAGATATCGAAGCCAGCGCCTGCACCCAGCGTGACATCACCCGCCGCAGCAAGGCTGCCACCTGTTCCCAGTGCCAGCGTACCGGCGTTGATGGTGGTACCGCCGGTATAGGTGTTGGCACCGGACAGCGTCAGCGTGGTGGCACCGTTCTTGATCAGGCTGCCGTTGCCACCGATCACACCCGACAGCGTCAGCGCATTGCTGCCCGGCAATGTCAGTGCGACACCCGAGCCCAGCGTGACCGCGTTGCCGAGCGTCGCTGCAGCACCCGCGTCCAGCGTGGTGCTGGCATTCACCGCCAGCGCGCCGGTACCGAGCGCACCATTCGCGCCGACCACCAGGCCACCACCGTTCAAGGTCAGGCCGCCGCCGAAGGTATTGGTGTTGTTGAGGGTCAGCAGGCCCACACCATTCTTGATCAAGCTGCCGTTACCAGCGATCACCCCGCCCAGCGCGACGTCATTGCTGCCGCCCAGCGTCAGCTGCGTACCGGCACCGAAGTTCACTGCGTTGGCCAGGTTCAGCGCCACGGTGCTGTCCAGCGTGGTGGTGCCGCCGATGCCCAACGCACCGGTACCGAGGGCGCCTGCATTGCCCAGCACCAACCCACCCGCATTGAGCGCTAGGCCACCACTGAAGGTATTGGCTCCGGACAGCGTCTGTACGCCAGCACCGACCTTGATCAGCCCACCGCTGCCATCGATGACACCGGCGAAGCTGCCATTGCTGGCGCCACCGAAAGTGAGGGTCTGCGTGCCCAATGCCACATGGCTGCCGGCGATGCCGTTCAACGCGCCGATCGTCTGCCCGGCCCCGGCCGCGGAGAGGTCCAGCGTCGCTCCGGCACCGGCGAGGTCCACCGCACCGGTTGCGGCAAGGCTGCCACCGGCGCCAAGCGCGAGCGTGCCGGCATTGACCGTGGCACCGCCCAGGAAGGTGTTCGCACCGGACAGCGTCAGCGTCGAGGCGCCGTTCTTGATCAGGCCACCGGTTCCTCCCACCACACCGGTCAGGGTGAGGTTGTTGCTGCCCGGCAGGGTCAGCGTGTTGGCGCCCAGGTTCACCGCATTGGCCAGCGAAACCGCGGCGCCCGCATCCAGCGAAACATTGCCGCCGATGTTCAGCGCCCCCGTGCCGAGCGCACCGTTGGCGCCGACCGACACGCTGCCCGCGTTCAACGCAAGGCCACCGCTGAAGGTATTGCTGTTGTTCAATGACAGAACGCCGCTACCGGTCTTGACCAGGCCACCGGTGCCGGTGATCAGTCCACCCAACGCGACGTTCTGGTTGCTGACCAGGCTCAGCTGCGCACCGGTGTCGAGATCGATGGCGTTGCCCAGGTTCAATGCCACCGAACTGTCGAGGGTGGCGTTTGCACCGACTGCAAGCAGTCCGGTTCCCAGCGCGCCGGCATTGCCCAGCATCAGGCCGCCGCCATTGAGCACCAGGCCGCCGGTGAATGCATTGGCACCGTTGAGCGTGAGCGTGCTGGCACCGTTCTTGACCAGGCCGCCCGCACCGGAAACCACCCCGCCGAGCGTGATCGCCTGCGACCCCGGCAGCGACAACACGGCCCCACTGCCCAGGGTCACGTTGTTGGCCAGGCTCAGCGCCGCGCTGCCATCAAGCGACGCACTGCCGCTCACGTTCAGCGCACCACTGCCAAGCGCGCCGCCATTGCCAAGCAGCACCCCGCCCGCGTTGAGATTCACTCCCCCGCTGAAGGTGTTGGTGCCATTCAAGGTCAGCAGCGAGGCACCGTTCTTGGTCAGGCTGCCGGTGCCGGTGATGTTGCCGCCCAGGGTGAGGTTCTGGGTGCCCGGCAAGGTCAACGCCGCCCCCAGATTGATGGCATTGGCCAGGTTCAATGCCGCGCTGCCATCGAGCGAACTATTGCCGCTGACCGTCAACGCCCCGCTGCCGATTGCACTGTTGTTGCCCAGCAGCAGGCCGCCCGCCGTCAGATTCACGCCGCCGCTGAAGGTGTTGGTGCCGCTCAGGGTCTGGATGCCCGTCCCCTGCTTGACCAGGCCGCCGGTACCACCGATCACGCCCGCGAACGTCTGGTTGGTGGCATCACCAAAGGTGAGCGTGCTGCTGCCCAGTGTCACCGTGCTGCCGGCGATACCGGACAGCGCGCCGATGGTCTGGTTGCCGCCGAGCGAGATGTCCAGGTCCGCGCCAACGCCGGCCAGGCTGACCGCACCGCCGGCCGCCAGGCTTCCGCCGCTGCCCACCGCAACCTTGCCGGCATTGATCGCCAGGCCGCCGGTGAAGGTATTCGCGCCCCCCAGCGTCAGCGTGGCGGCACCGTTCTTGACCAGGCTGCCGGTGCCACCGATGGCGCCGCCCAGCGTCAGTGCATTGCTGCCCAATACATTCAGCAGGCCACCTGCACCGAGGTTGATGCCATTGCCCACGCTCAGCGCCGCGCTGGCATCGAGCGTTGTCGCACCGCCGACATTCAGCGCGCCGGTTCCGAGCGCGCCGGCATTGCCCAGGACCAGGCCACCGGCATTGAGCGCCAGCCCACCACCAAAGGTATTTGCACCGTTGAGTGTCAGCGTGCTCGCTCCACTCTTCACCAGGCTGCCGGTGCCACCGATCACGCCGTTGAACGTCAGCGCCTGGTTGCCGAGCAGATTCAGGCTGGCACCCGAACCGAGGTTGACTGTATTGGTCAGCGCCAGCGCCGTCGTGCCGTCGAGTGTCGTGCTGCCCCCAACGGAGAGCGTACCGCTGCCCAGCGCAGCAGCATTGCCCAGCAGCAGACCACCGGCGTTGAGTGCTACGCCGCCACTGAGGTTGTTCACGCCCGACAAGGTCTGCACGCCGGTGCCCAGCTTGACCAGGCCCCCCGTGCCTGCGGCGAACGTGCCGCTGTAGCTGGTATTACCCAGTCCGGCGAGGGTGAGCGTGTGGCTGCCCAAATTGACCGAACCGCCGAGGCCCGCCAGCGAACCGATGGTCTGGTTGGCGGCTGCCGAGAGGTCCAGGGTGGTGCCGACGCCGACCGTGATCGCACCGGTGGGCGACAGGCTGCCGCCCGCGCCCAGCGCCAACGCGCCTCCGGCCAGGTTGAAGTTGCCGGTCAGCGAATTGGCGCCGTTCAAGGTCAGCGTGCCGGCACCGTTCTTGGTCAGGTTGCCGGCACCCGAGATCGAACCGTTCAAAGACAACGCGTTGCTGCCCAGCAGGTTCAGCGAGCCCCCGCCATTGATCACCAGATTGTTGCCCAGGGTGAAGCCCGCCGTCGTATCCAGCGAAGCGCTGCCACCGACGGTCAGGTTGCCGCTACCGAGTGCACCGGCATTGCCCAGCACCAGGCCGCCAGCATTGAGGTTGACGCCACCGGAGAACAGGTTCGCACCGCCGAGAGTAACGATGCCGGTGTTGTTGACCGTCAGCCCGCCGGTACCGGACAGCACGCCCCCCAGGCCGAACGCATTGGTCCCTGCCAGGGACAGATTGCCACCGAGGCTGAAAGCGTTGGCCAGGTTCAGACCCGCCGTGGAGGAGGCAATGGCACCGCCGTTGGCGGTGAGCAGCCCTGTGCCGAAGGAAGCGGCATTGTTGAAGTTGATCAGACCATCGTTGAGCGTCGTCGGCCCGGTTCCGCCCCATGCACCCTGCAGGTTCCACGTACCGCTGTTGACGGTCAGCCTCTGGAAGTTGAGGTACTGGTTCCAGCCCAGCGTGGTCACTGCACCGCCGGTACCGGCCCCCGGACCGCTGACCACGTTCTGCAGCACCAGCGTGTTGCTGGCGGCGCCGGCGCCCACGCCGGCATTGACCGTGCCTGCGGCGGCGAGCGAAACCGAAATACCACCCAGTACATCAATTCCCGCCGAGGCCCCGGCCCCGTTCGCCACACTGGACCCGGACACGGCGGTAAAGGTATTCCCCTGCGCTGAATCACCGAGGTAGACACTGCCGGTGATCGTGCCACTGTTGTTGACCGAGTTGCCCAGCGTCGAGCCGGCCAATCCGACCCGCCCGGTAATCCCGCCGCTGTTGCTCAGGACCGTCTGTGCGCCACCGTAGCTGACGATGGCCGGCGCGTCGGCCGTGCCGAGCCCGCCCAGCAGGAAATTCATGTTGACGGTGCCGGCATTGTTGATCGTGGTGACACCGCCTGCGCCATTCTGCACGGACAGCGCGCGGCCATTCGCGCCCAGCAGGGAGCCAATATCAATGAAGCCCTGAAGCGTGCCGGTCGCGCTGTTGGTAACGCTGATCGCCTGGCCACTGGCATTGCCCAGCACCGCGCCGGAGGCAGCAAAGAGGCCGACATTGGTGCCGATCGTGCCGTTGTTGGTGAGCTGGATGCCATTGCCGCTCAACGTCATCGAATTCCCCAGGCCAGCGGTACTTCCTACGTTCGCGCCAGGTGCCACGGTCACCTGGACACCATTGGTGGCGTCGACGAAATTGTTGGTGGTTCCGGTGCAGGTGATGGTCGGGCCCGGTGTCGTGCACGCCGCGAATGCCGATCCACTGGCCAGCGTGGCCGCCAGTGCCACCGCCAACTGATGCGCCCGCAGTCGCGGTGGCCGCTTCGCGGTAGCCGCACTTCCGCCGGGATTCTGGGCGACCTCCGAAGCAACCTGCATTACGCCGAGGGCGCGATTGAAAACCAGACGGTAAATGCGGTTCATCGGTAAATCTCCCTGAAAAGACCGGATGGCACTGCGGGCAGTTTTTTTGGAGACGATGCAGCCCATCCCGGCTCCCGACACGGAAACAAGGCCTGGCGGCATTAACTCCTGAAAATCTTCACATCTTCACGCGACGCCCCTTGAAAAGGGTGCGCCGGCGTGTCCGTCAGAGCGAAAACTCCCCGGTTTCGCCTGACGAATGGCGGCACTGTGCGACCGATGGCGCCAGCGGCATGTGAATCACGCTCGTTATTTTTATGACGTACGTCAAATAAAACCGGCGGACAAAATGGTTTTGCCGAAAATGCATATACCTGCAGCAAGCGGAGATTCCCTTCCCCGCCATAAGTAAATGGATTCAGCTGCTGGAGAGTTTCATCAGCACCAGGCCGGAAACGATCAATACCGCTGCACCGATCCGCATCGGGCTGACCTGCTCGCCGAGAAACACGATGCCAACCACGAACGCCCCGACCGCGCCGATGCCGGTCCAGATCGTATAGGCGGTGCCCAGCGGCAGGCTGCGCATGGCCACCGCCAGCAACCAGAAGCTGGCGATCATGCCGATGATGGTGACCACGGTGGGAGTGAGCTTGGTGAAGCCTTCGGACTGCTTCATGGACACGGCCCAGACGATTTCCAGCAGGCCGGCGAACAACAGATAGATCCAGGCCATGACGGCCCTCCTCTTGGTAGGGCCAGGCCGTCCTGGTCTTTGATTCCCGATGTGGGGGAGGTCGTTCCTCCTGGCCGGCATTCTAGCAACGGGGGCAGCCCCCGGCCGCCGCCGCCGGCAACGGGTTACAGCCGATTCAGTGCGCGAAGCTGGCGTCGATGGGCCTGCCTGCGCTAGAATGCGCGTCTGCCATCGGCCAGCCGATGTGCAGTCCGGCTGTGGTCTCCGGCGCAACGCGCGCTGCTTCCCCTGATCCGTGAACTGGCCGCCCAATGGGCGGCCGACGTCTCTATGGTGGCCCCGTCGGCCCCTCGCGACGCTAGGTCGAAAACCCCGCCAGGGCCGGAAGGCAGCAACGGTATCGATCGACGCGGGCGCCGAGGTCAGCCGGCGGGGCCACCGCCTTTTCCGCGCTGGGGTCAGATCCCTTTGCCCGGCAAAGGGCTCTGACCCTTATGCCGTTCGTACCGGGCAACGCCCGCCGCTACCCTGCCTCTGGCGTGCCCTGGTGGAACACCATGCGCCATCCCTCCCCGTGCCGGCGCCACAGCGAACTGCGCAGCACCCAGCGTTGCGGCCGCCCATCGAGGTGATGGCGACTGCGATAGCGCACCTGGGCCAGGTCCTGCGACAGTAGCCAGATCGCGTACTGCTCCGATTCGATCTGCACCTGCGCACGCTCCAGCGGAATCTCCTCCAGCGCGGTCGCACGGCCATAGCACTGCCCTGAACTGCCGATCTCGCTGAAATCCTCATCCAGCAACGCCGCCAGGTGCTCACGGTCGACCCGCACGTTTGGCGCATGCAGTGCACGCTCCAGCGCCTCCAGTTCGGCAGCCAACGCCGCATCTGCGGGCTGGCCGGCACCGCTCACGGCGGGTCCTGGGCCAGCACGTGCGGGGCGGTCGGGCTCGCCAGCGGCACGCACTGCCCCGGCTGCGCCACGCGGTGCCCACGCGCAGCCAGCGCCAGGCCATCGGCCGCGCTGGCGTAGTGGTACAGCATCATCCGTGCCTGCAGTTCGGCGCTGTACTCACGCTCCAGATCGTCCACGCCGGTATGCGACGGATTGCCGTGCAGGCCGCAGTCGTGGGCGATCAGTTCGTTGTCGTTGGCGAAGCGGGCCAGCATCTCCGGAATCGGCCGGGTATCGCCGCTCCAGGTCAGCGCGCCCTGCAGGCGCAGGCCATAGGCCGTCTCCGGCCAGTGGTGGCGCACCGGGAACACTTCCAGGCGCACGCCCTCGTGCCAGAACGCCTCACCGACCACGATCAACTGGAAGGCATCCCAGAAGTTCGCACCGCCCTCGGCCAGCACGTTCGGGTAATCCCCGATGCGCTTGTGCAGCAGCGGCACCACCGTGGCGGGCACGTACAGGCGCACCTTGCCGCGCCGGTGCGCATTGAAGAAGGTATCCACGAACAGGCGCTCGAAGCCGGCCACGTGGTCCAGGTGCACATGGGTGACGAACAGCGCCTGCGGCATGTGCCCGTAGTGCGCCTTGAACGCGGTCAGGCCTTCACCACCACAATCGATGGTCAGCCACGGGCGCCCCTCCCGCTCGATCACCGACATCGGCGACCCCAGCTCGACCGCGGACGCATTGCCGACGCCGAGGAAACGCAACGACCAGTCCATCAGGTGCCCCGGTTCCAGGCCATGTCATAGGCGCGGCGCAGCCGCGCGTAGTCCTTCTGCACGTCTTCCACGCTGCGCTCGCCGCGCAGCTTGATCAGCGAGCGCAGCAGGCGCTTGAGGTTGCGCTCGCGCCAGGCGGTCGCCGGGATGCGGATCACGCCGCGATCGAAATCGATCAGCCAGCCATGGCCGCTGCCATCGAACAGGATGTTGTGCGCGTTGAGGTCGGCATGGTCCAGCCCGGCACGGTGGAAGCGGGCGATCAGGCGCCCGGTCTCCTCCCAGGGAGCACCCCGGCCGGCCACCAGTGCGCGGTCGGCCAGCGAGCGCACGCCCTCGATCCGCTCCATCAGGATCGCCGCCCGGTAGCGCAGGCCCTCGCGCATGTAGAACGCGGCGATCGGCCGTGGCACCGGCAGCTTTTTCTCGCGCAGGGCGCGCATCAGCCGGAATTCGGCGAAGCTGCGGGTCCGGTCCGAGCCGCGCCAGAGGTACTGGTCATGGCTGATACGGGCCGCCATGCCGCCGCGCAGGTAGTGGCGCAGCACGCTGGCACCGAACGGCGCATCGACGAACCAGGCACTGCCACGGCCGCCCTCGCCCACCGGCCGGGCCCTGCTGCCCCAGTGCTGGGGCGAGAACAGGCCGATCTCTGCTTGCCGCAGCCGCTCGCGGTCGAACAGAATGGCCCCGATGCCGCGACCCTCGCGGCATGGCGTCAGCGCTTCATTGGCGTCGAATGCGACCATTTCATTGAGTCTAACAACACATGGCATCAGCGTCCTCCTCCTTGTGCCTCCTGCGCCTGTCCGCACTTGGCGATGTCACCCACGTGGTGCCCCTGGTGCGTACCCTGCAGGCCGCGCGCCCGGACACGCCGATCCACTGGATCATCGACAAGGTCGGCCACAAGCTGCTCGACGGCCTGCCCGGCGTCACCTTCCATGCCTACGACAAGAAGAGCGGCATGGCCGGGGTCAAGGAACTGCGCAGGCAGCTGCCGCCGGGGCGCTTCGAAGCGCTGCTGCAGATGCAGGTCGCGTTCCGCGCCAACCTGCTGTCGGCCTTCATTCCGGCCGAGCGCCGCATCGGCTACGACCGCAGCCGCTCGAAGGACCTGCATGGGCTTTTCATCAACGAACGCATTCCCGACCGTCCCGGCATCCACGTGCTCGATGCCATCGGCAGCTTCTGCGAACCGCTGGGCCTGCGCCAGACCGAGGTCAGCTGGGACCTGGCCGTGCCGCAGTCCGCATATGAGTGGGCCGCCGCGCAGTGGCAGGACGATGGTCGCCCGGTGCTGATGATCTCGCCGTGCTCCAGCCACGTGCGCCGCAACTGGTATGCCGACCGCTACGCCGCAGTGGCCAACCACGCGGTCACGCGCGGCTGGCAGGTGGTGCTGTGCGGTGGCCGCAGCGAACTGGAGCGCAGCATGGCCGACGCCATCCAGGCGCAGCTGCACACGCCGGCACTGGACCTGGTCGGCAAGGACACGCTCAAGCAGCTGCCTGCCCTGCTGGCCCGCGCCAACCTGGTGATGACACCGGACTCGGGCCCGATGCACATCGCCAACGCGATGGGCGCCAAGGTGCTGGGCCTGCATGCGGCCAGCAATCCGAACCGCAGCGGTCCGTACTCGGACCGTCGCTACTGCGTGGACCGCTACGATGATGCTGCACGCAAGTACCTCGCCAAGCAGGCCGCCGATCTGAAGTGGGGCACCAAGATCGAGTTCGACGATGTGATGGAACTGATCACCGTTGAAGACGGTATCGCTGCCTTCGAACGCTACGTCGCCGACCATCTGGGGTGAGCGGCAGGCTGCCCGGGATTACGCGCGCTGCGCGTAATCCTGATACGACTTCTCTTCCACGTACGCCGAACCCAGCGCCAGGTTGATCGCCTTCTTGATGCGCGCGCGTTCGTCGTTGCGCAGGTAGACGCTGCGCGCCAGGTCGATGAAGCCCTGGTCGAACGCCTGCGCCTTCTCCTTCAGCCGGATGTCGTCCTCGATCTCCCACAGCTGCTCGTTGACCGTCTTCAGCTCGGCACGCAGCTTGGCGATGTCCTTGACCGCGGCCGGGTGTGCCATCCAGGTCTGCTCCAGCGCGGACAGCTCCTTGCGCACATTGGCCAGCTTGCCCTCGTCGCTGATGCGCTCGGACTTGATCTGCAGGATCGAGATCTTGTCCAGCAGCTCGCCGAAAGATACGGGGACGAGGATTTCAGCGGTCATGGGGAAAGCTCCAGCAGGTGATGCGTACATGGTAACCCGCAGCGTCCGGACGGATATGCCGGGTAGATCCACGCCATGCGTGGATGAGCCTGCCAGCAGGAACAGCATCCACGCATGGCGTGGATCTACTGATGCACCTGCCCCAACAGGGGCGGGGAGAGGCCGGCAAAGGGAGGGGCCCACGCGTTGCGCAGCAACGTGTGGGGCGACGCGCAGAGCGCGGCGCGTCCCGCGCCAGATAAAGAAAAAGGGCTGCCTTTCGGCAGCCCTTTTTCTTTATCTGGCGGAGAGGGGGGGATTCGAACCCCCGAGGCGCTATAAACGCCTGCCTGATTTCGAGTCAGGTACATTCAACCACTCTGCCACCTCTCCGGGTGGTCCCCGGCGGACCGGGGACGCGCATCATACGAGGAAGTGAGGCCGACGACAAGTCATTCCGGTCAATGAAGTGAAAATTTCCTGGGTGCATGCCTTGCCGGATGCCTGCAGCCCCCCGATGATGCCTGTCTCCCCAGCAATACCCCGCCCCGCACACCATGATCGAATTCGGACACCTCACCCACCCCGGCCTGCGCCGCGAGCTCAACGAAGACACCTACTACGGTGACAGCGAGCTGGCCCTGTGGCTGGTGGCCGATGGCATGGGCGGCCACGCCTGCGGCGAGGTGGCCAGCGCGCTGGCGCGCGAAACCATCGTGCGCGAGATCCGCCGTGGCGCGCCGCTGGCCCAGGCCATCCGTACCGCCGACGAAGAGATCATCCGCGCCTCGCGGCGGCGCAACGACACCCTGCCGATGGGCACCACCGTGGTCGCCGCACGCGTGCAGGGCAATCGCTATGAAGTGGCATGGGTCGGCGACAGCCGTGCCTATCTGTGGCGTGACGGCCAGCTGGCCCAGCTCAGCCAGGACCACAGCGTGGTGCAGGAACTGGTCGCGCAGGGCAACCTGACTGCCGAACAGGCACGCGCGCATCCGCATCGCAACGTGGTCACCCAGGCGCTGGGCGTAACCGATCCGGCACATCTGAACGTGGCCACCACCAGCGGTGAGCTGCGCCCCGGCATGCAGCTGCTGCTGTGCAGTGACGGCCTGACCGAGGAAGTGGACGACCGCGGCATCGCCCGCACCCTGGCGTTCGAGGATGCAAGCGCGCAGGAATGCGTGGACACCCTGGTCGCCGCCGCGCTCGACGGCGGTGGCCGCGACAACATCAGCGTGATCCTGGTGCGCTGCCATTAACCCGTAGATCCACGCCATGCGTGGATGCGGCAGTGCCGGCCGCTGGCCGGCTCACCGGGAAACCGCGTATCACGCAGAGGCCGGCCAGCGGCCGGCACTACCCCGGTGTATTACGCGCTGGCGGCTTCTTCCGCCTTCGGGCCATCCCACAATGCGTGGCCGGCCTTCTTGCGCAGCCGCTCCAGCCGCGCGGCATGCGCTTCCAGCTCCGACGGCGTCGCCACCACGCGCGGGCGCGGCAGCAGCTTGCTGGTATCGAAGGCCTGCAGCGCCGCACCGGCGCCACCGCCATCGTCATCACCCAGGCCGAATCCGATCTCTTCCTGCCCCGAGGTCAGCGCGATGTAGACGTCGCCCAGGATCTGCGCATCGAGCAGGCCGCCGTGCAGCGCACGGTGCGAGTTGTCCACGCCCAGCCGCTTGCACAGCGCATCCAGCGAATTGCGCTGGCCCGGGAAGCGCTCGCGCGCCATCACCAGGGTATCGATCACCGTGCAGCGGTCAGTGATCTTCCCGTACTGCGGGCCCAGCAGCGACAGCTCGTTGTCGAGGAAGCCGAGGTCGAATGCCGCGTTGTGGATGATCAGCTCGGCGCCATCGATGAACGCCAGGAACTCATCGGCGATCTGCGCGAAGTCCGGCTTGTCAGCCAGGAACTCCAGGGTCAGGCCGGTGACTTCCTGCGCGCCCTGTTCGAACTCGCAGTCCGGCTTGATGTACTGGTGGTAGTTGTTGCCGGTCGGGCGGCGCTTGAACAGCTCCACACAGCCGATTTCGACGATGCGGTTGCCCTTCTTCCATTCCAGGCCGGTGGTTTCGGTATCGAGGATGATCTGACGCATGGGCTCAGTTTACCGGGCTCGAGTCGCGGATCTGGATGGCTGCGTTGCGCGCCAGCGTATCCACCCGTTCGTTGTCCGGGTCACCGGAGTGGCCCTTTACCCAGCGCCAGTCGATCTGGTGCCGCAGCGTCGCCGCCTGCAGGCGCTCCCACAGCTCGCGATTCTTCACCGGGTCGCCACCGGCGGTCTTCCAGTTCTTGCGGATCCAGCCGGGCAGCCACTGGGTCAGGCCCTGCCGCACATACTGCGAATCGGTATAGAGCACGATGTTGCATGGCTCGGTCAGCGACTCCAGGCCGGAGATGGCTGCCATCAGCTCCATCCGGTTGTTGGTGGTGTGCGCTTCGCCGCCGCTCAGTTCACGCTCGTGGCCCTTGTAGCGCAGCAGCGCAGCCCAGCCGCCGGGGCCGGGATTGCCAAGGCAGGAACCGTCGGTGTGGATTTCGATGGTTTTCAATACAACTCCAGATCAGGTAGCAACGGTGCCGTGCCAACGCACCGGCAACGGTTTCGGCCCGGGCAGGGCCAGCGTGCGCTTTTCAGCATGGAACAGGCAGGCCGCACGCAGCGGCGCCCAACCGCCCGGGCGGCGGCTGCCGGCGCCGCGCCAGAGCGGGCCGAGGTAACGCATATCGTCGCACTCCAGCCCGTGGCGGCCGAGCAGCAGGCGGATCCGCTGTGGCGTGCGCACTACCAGTCCGTGCTGGCGCCAGTGCGTGCGGTAAGGGCTGAACGGGTTGAGGCTGCTCAGCCACAGGTGGCCACCCGGCATCAGCACGCGTTCGCACTCGTCCAGCAGCTGGTCGGCATCACCCGTGGTGACATGCTGCAGCACGACCGCGTTGACGCTCTCGTTGGCCAGCGGCAGCGGCAGCGCACAGCGGGTGTCACCGGCATAGCCCTGCCCCTGCCGGAACAGGCGCAGGCCACGCCCGCCCAGCTGCGCATCGTCCAGCCAGGCCGCACTTGGCGCGATCCACAACCAGGGCTGCGTCGGCAGCACCGACAGCTGCGGCAGCAGCAACTGCCGCTCCAGCACGCGCAAGGACTCCGCCGGTTCAGTGTCGAACCACGGGGTCTGGCTCGCTTGACGGGTGCTCTGCAGCGCGGGCATGGTCCAATTCTATGCGACTGACTGCCCTGCCCGCATTTGCGGACAACTACATCTGGACGTTGATCGACGACGCTGACGCCGCCGTGGTCGTCGATCCCGGCGATGCCGCGCCGGTGCTTGCGCTGGCCGATCAGGGCCTGCGCGTGGACACGATCCTGCTCACCCATCACCACGATGACCACATCGGTGGCGTGCCCGCGCTGCAGGCACGTTTTCCCGGCGTCCGGGTCATCGCGCCGGTCGAAGAGCGCATCCCCACGGCAACCGAGCGGGTCAGCGAAGGTGAACGCGTTCAGGCACTGGGCCGGACGTTCCACGTACTATCCGTGCCCGGGCATACCCGCAGCCACATCGCGTTTCACACTGCTGAACATCTTTTCAGCGGAGATTCGTTGTTCAGCCTGGGCTGTGGACGCCTGTTCGAAGGTACGCCGTCCCAGCTTCTGGCATCGATGCGCAAGCTGGGTACCTTGCCCGCGCAACTGCTGCTTTGTTGCGCCCATGAGTACACCGTGTCAAATGCCGTCTTCGCGCGGCATGTCGACCCCGCCAACGCTGCCTTGTGGCAGCGCCAAGAGGAGGCTTTGGCCATGCGCCGCGATGACCGTTCCACCCTGCCGGTAACCCTGGCCAACGAATTCGACTGCAATCCGTTCCTGCGTGTGCACACTGCGCCGATCCGCGCAGCAGTGTCGGCGCACCTGGGTCGCGACGTCGTTGACGACGTCGACGTCATGGCCGGCCTCCGGCACTGGAAAGACGGCTTCCGCGCATGATGCGCCGAAGTCTGCCGCTGGCCCTGGGCCTGGTCCTGGGGCTGGCCGGAACCGCCGGTGCCCAGTCGCTGGGCGCCGGCATCAGCCAGAACCTGACCGCCGCCGCGGCCCTGCCACTGGATCCGGCCGCGTTGCCGGCTGCCTCGGTGCGCAATGGCCAGGAGATCTTCTCCAGCTTCCGCGACGGCCTGGCCGAGCCCACCTGCGACGCCGAGGCCACCAGCCCGCGCTGGCAGAAGCAGTTCGCCCACGCTCCGTCGCGCCTGGCCAACCAGGATGACGATGCGCTGGTGCTGTTCGGCTACGTGGTCGAAGAGCTGCGCAAGGCCAACCTGCCTACCGAATTCGCACTGATTCCGTTCGTGGAAAGCGGCTATCGGCCCAACGCCCGCAACGGCAGCGGCCCGACCGGCCTGTGGCAGTTCATCGCCACCACCGCACGCAACCACCGCGTGCCCATGGCCAACGGCTACGACGGTCGCCTGTCGGCGGTCGATTCGACCCAGGCCGCAGTGCGCTACCTGAAGACCCTGCACGGCATGTTCGGCGGCGACTGGCGCCTGGCCACCATGGCCTACAACGCCGGCGAGTACCGCGTGCTGCAGTCGCTGCGCAAGGCCGGCATGAACGCACAGAACGCCAAGCCGTCGGCGCTGCCCGGCCTGTCGCCGGTCACCTACGCCTACGTCGAGAAGCTGCATGCCCTGGCCTGCGTGCTGGAAGACGTGGAAGACCAGCCGGGCGTGATGGCCTCGCTGGACCGCACCGTGCCGGTACTGAAGGACCACACCCTGCCGGCTGGCACCAGCGTCCAGCAGTGGGCCGCACAGCGCGCCCTGGACCCGGCCAGGATCGCCCGCCTGAACCCTGCCCTGGCGGGCGGTGGCCGCGCCTCGTCGGGCACCACCCGCGTGCTGGCGCCGGTCTCGGCCGCCAATGCGACAGTCGCGGAAGCGGCCACTGTGCTGGTGGCCAGCGCCGCACCGGCTGCCGCCGCCACGCCAACGCCGCAGGTCGCCAAGACCGTCGCCGCGATTGCCGATCGTCCGCGCAGCCGCCGCCACACCGTGCGTGATGGCGAGTCGGCCTGGACCATTGCCCGCCGCTACGGCATGCCGGTCAAGGCCCTGCTGTCGCTGAACGGCCTGAGCGGCAGCAGCGTGCTGAAGCCGGGCGCCGTGCTGCGCGTGGAAGACTGAGTCAGGCGCGGCACCACCGCGCCCTGCCCTGTTTCCTGTAGAGCCGAGCCCATGCTCGGCTTTTTCATGCCTGCGCCCAGCAGACGCAGTCGAGCATGGCTCGACTCTACAAAAGGCGGTCGAGCAAGCTCGACCACTACCAAAGCTCAAGCGCGCCACAAACGAGGCGAAGGCACAAAAAAGGCCCGGCATTGCCGGGCCTTTTCGTACCTGCTGCCGGCGAGGCTTACAGGTTCGCTTCGGTGGTCTGGACCACGAACTTCTTGCGCATCGCCTCGATGTAGGCCTTGGCCGCTGCCATGCCGTCGATCTGGCTCAGCTGTTCCTTCAGCTGCTTCTGCTGCTCGGCGGTCACTTCCTTGACGTCGCCTGGATTGACCTTGTTCACCGCGAACAGCAGCGCGTGGCCATTGACGTCGACCTTGCCATAGCTCGGCTTGCCTTCGGCCGGCACCGGCGCGCTGAAGATCGCGCGGTTGATTTCCGGGGTCGGCACCGGCTGGCTGCGCGGCAGGCCCGGCATCGGGCTCAGTTGCAGCTTCTCGCTGGCAGCCAGCGACTGCAGGGTGGCGCCCGCCTTCAGCTTGGCCAGGATGGCATCGGCGGCCTTGTCGCTGGCCTGGCGCTGGCGGTCAGTGCGGATCGCGGCGATCACCTGCTCACGGGCCTTGTCCAGCGGCAGGGCCTGTTCCGGAGTGTGCGCAGCCACGCGGATGACCACGCTGTGGTTGGTCGCGCCACCCAGGGCGATCGGGTCGCTGGCGGTACCGTCCTGCACCAGCACGTCGGAGAACGCAGCACGCAGCACAGCCGGGTCAGCGGCGATGCCACTGGCGGTCGCGCGGGTGATCGGGCCCAGCGTCTGCAGCGGCAGGTTCACTTCCTTGGCCGCAGCGGCCAGGTCGCTCGGGCTCTTGTTGATGGCATCGACCAGGCGGCCGGCCAGCTCGTTGAAGCCACGCTCACCGTCAGCCTTCAGCTGCTCGGCGGCCAGCGTGTCACGCACTTCCTCGAACGACTTGCCCTGGCCACCGCGCACAGCGGCCACCTTGATGATGTGGTAGCCGAACTCGGTCTTCACCGGGCCGATCACGTCACCGGCCTTGGCCGCAAACAGCGCGTCCTCGAACGGCTTCACCATCGCACCGCGCTCGACCCAGCCCAGGTCACCGCCCTGGTCCTTGGAGCCTGGATCTTCCGAATTGGCCTTGGCCAGCGCGCCGAAATCGGCACCGGCAGCCTTGGCTTCGGCAGCGATCTTGTTCGCCTTGGCTTCGGCGCCGTCACCGGTGATCAGGATGTGCGAGGCCTGGCGCTGCTCCGGCGAGGTGAACTTCGCCTTCTCGTCTTCATAGCGCTTGCGCAGGGTCGCTTCATCGGCCGCGGTCGGTGCCGGCAGGTTCGCGCCGTTGATCTCGACGTACTCCAGCGACACGCTCTCGGCCTGGCGGAAATCCTTGCCGTGGCTGTCGTACCACTTCTTGATCTGCTCATCGGTGACCGGCGCGGTATCGGCCGGTACGGGCGGCAACGCGGCCAGCTCGACGTCGCGGGTTTCGCCCAGCAGCTTCAACAGGCGCTCGGTCTCGGCCTGGGTGACGAAGCCGGAGCTCTGCAGGCCCGACGGGATCACCGACTGCTGCAGGCTCTCACGCACCAGTTCCTGGAACTGGGTCGGCGTACGCGGCGGGTTGCTGCCGGCCAGCGCCAGGCGATAGTTGTTCTCGTTGAACTTGCCGTTCGAATCGAGGAACGCCGGCATGGTCGCGATGTACTCGCGCACCGCGCCGTCGCCGATCACCACGCCCGCCTGTTCTCCGACCAGGCGCACGACCTGCTCGTCGATCAGCTGGTCGAGCACGGCCATCTTGTTCTCGGTGCTCTCGAACGCGCGCGGGTCGAAGTTGTCGCCCTGCTGCTGGCGCTCACGCATGCGCTCCTGCTCGAAACGCGTGCGGAAATCCTGCGAGCTGATCTCGTGGTGCTGCCACAGCATGCGCACCGGCCACCACGACGGCGCCGAACGCCACCAGGTCGGCGGCGCGGAAACCTTGGCCACGTTCTGTGCGCCAACGCCACCGAGGTAGCTGTTGTCGATCACGAACAGGAACGGAATCATCAGCAGCCCCAGGATCACGGTGACGATCCAGCCTGAGGTCTTGTCGCGGAGTTTCTGCAGCATGGTGAGGAATCACAAGGCCTGATTGGCGAGCCCGGCAGTGTAACCCGCTTCGCCGCAGGGACCAAAAGCAGCACCGGCGCGGCCTGCGCCACCTCCGCCGGCGATGTGCCACGCACGGCATCGGCAACGTTCGGCGCGCCACAAAGAAAAAGCCCCCGGCTTGCGCCGAGGGCTTTTGAAGTTGGCGGAGCGGACGGGACTCGAACCCGCGACCTCCGGCGTGACAGGCCAGCATTCTAACCAGCTGAACTACCGCTCCGCGCTGAAACTTTGCAGGCGCCCAGTATATCCGAAGATTCCCTGGAAACCCAGCCCGATGAACACTTTTTTCAAAGTTTTTTCACAGGGACTTAAGAATTCTGCAATGGCGGAGCGGACGGGACTCGAACCCGCGACCTCCGGCGTGACAGGCCAGCATTCTAACCAGCTGAACTACCGCTCCGTTCTTGCAAAAACCTTTTCGTCTTCCTCCCGAACCTGTCGGTGAGAAGACAAGGCCCCCAGCTTTAGGCCGGGGGCCTCGATGTAATGGCGGAGCGGACGGGACTCGAACCCGCGACCTCCGGCGTGACAGGCCAGCATTCTAACCAGCTGAACTACCGCTCCGCGTTGTTGCTTTTTTTGCTTTCAGCCGGCCTGGACCGGGGAGAAAACAAAGCCTCCAGCTTTTGGCCGGAGGCCTCGTTGAATGGCGGAGCGGACGGGACTCGAACCCGCGACCTCCGGCGTGACAGGCCAGCATTCTAACCAGCTGAACTACCGCTCCACACTCAAACTTTTACCGCGGTGCTGTGGTGGGTGCTGAGGGTTTCGAACCCCCGACCCTCTCCGTGTAAAGGAGACGCTCTACCGCTGAGCTAAGCACCCCAGCGAGCCGCTTAGTTTACAGCATCCTTCAGGGCCTTACCAGCCTTGAACGACGGATTCTTCGAAGCAGCGATCTTGATGGTGTCGCCGGTCTTCGGGTTGCGGCCGGTGCGGGCAGCACGGTCGCGGACCTGGAAGGTACCGAAGCCAACCAGGGTGACCGCATCGCCGTCCTTCAGCGCCTTGGTGACGGCAGCAACGACGGCATCGACAGCGCGGCTGGACTCGGCCTTGGTCAGGTCTGCAGCTTCAGCAACGGCATCGATCAATTCGGTCTTGTTCATTCTCTACAACTCCTTTGGCGGTGGGTTCCGCTTATTCGACAGGGAAGCAACCGCACGCGCTCTGCATGCGGCCGCCATGTGGAAACGGTTCGCCGAATTCAGCGATCGCCAGACTGCGATCACTCATTCGCGAGTGCTGCTTTTATACCAGCGGCCCTACCCCCACGCAAGCTGGAAAGCCAGCAACGACGCGGGTTTCGGGCCATTGGACAGCGCGCGTCAATGCTTGACGCGCGCGTTTCCACTCGGTTTGGCCTTGCTGCGCACCGTGACACGTTGCGCACTCTTGCGCGCCTTCTTCGGTGCCAACGGACGCTCCAGCGCCAGGTCCAGGACTTCTTCAATGTACTTCACCGGCACGATCTCAAGATCGCGGGTGACGTTGGCCGGGATGTCGGCCAGGTCCTTGCGGTTCTCTTCCGGGATGATGACCGTGCGGATGCCACCACGCAGTGCAGCCAGCAGTTTCTCCTTCAGGCCACCGATGGCGGTGACGCGACCCCGCAGGGTGATCTCGCCGGTCATCGCCACGTCGGCGCGCACCGGCACCTTGGTCAGCATCGACACCAGCGACGTCACCATCGCCGCACCGGCACTCGGGCCGTCCTTCGGCGTAGCGCCATCGGGCACGTGCAGGTGCACGTCGTGCTTCTGCAGGAAGTCGCTGTCGATGCCAAAGCCCACGGCGCGCGAACGCACCACCGACAGCGCCGCCGACGCCGATTCCTTCATCACGTTGCCGAGCTGGCCGGTCAGGATCAGCTGGCCCTTGCCCGGCACCAGCGTCGATTCGATCTGCAGCAGATCGCCACCGACTTCAGTCCAGGCCAGGCCGGTGACCAGACCGATCTCGTTCTCTTCCTCGGCACGGCCGAAGTCGAAGCGACGCACGCCCAGGTACTTGTCCAGGTTCTTGCTGGACACGCTCACCAGCGCCTTGGACTTCTTCGCGCCCTTCTTCGCCTTCACCGGCTGCGGCCCGGCCAGCGCGATCTCCTTCACCACCTTGCGGCAGATCTTGGCGATCTCGCGTTCCAGGTTGCGCACGCCCGATTCGCGCGTGTAGTAGCGCACGATGTCCTGGATCGCATCACTGCCGATCTCAAGCTCTTCCGGCTGCAGGCCGTTGGCCTTGATCTGCTTCGGCACCAGGTAGCGGGTGGCGATGTTGAGCTTCTCGTCCTCGGTGTAGCCGGGGATGCGGATCACTTCCATGCGGTCCAGCAGCGGGCCCGGAATGTTGAGCGAGTTCGAGGTCGCCACGAACATCACTTCGGACAGGTCCAGGTCCACTTCCAGGTAGTGGTCGTTGAACGCGTTGTTCTGCTCCGGATCGAGCACTTCCAGCAGCGCCGAAGACGGATCGCCACGGAAGTCCATCGACATCTTGTCGATCTCATCGAGCACGAACAGCGGGTTCTTGCTGCCGACCTTGTTGAGGTTCTGCACGATGCGGCCCGGCATCGAACCGACGTAGGTACGACGGTGGCCACGGATCTCGGCCTCGTCGCGTACGCCGCCCAGCGACATGCGCACGAACTTGCGGTTGGTGGCCTTGGCGATGGACTGGCCGAGCGAAGTCTTGCCCACGCCCGGCGGCCCGACCAGGCACAGGATCGGGCCCTTCATCTGCTTCACGCGCGACTGCACCGCCAGGTATTCAAGGATGCGTTCCTTGACCTTCTCCAGGCCGTAGTGGTCGGCATCGAGGGTGTCCTGCGCGGCCTTCAGGTCCTTGCGCACCTTGCTGCGCTTCTTCCACGGCACGCCCAGCAACCACTCCAGGTAGTTGCGCACGACGGCCGCTTCGGCCGACATCGGCGACATCTGCTTGAGCTTGTTCAGTTCGTTGCGCGCCTTGGCTTCAACGGCCTTCGGCATGCCGGCTTCGGCGATCTTGCGGGCCAGTTCTTCCAGCTCGCCCGGCGCGTCGTCCAGGTCACCCAGTTCCTTCTGGATGGCCTTCATCTGTTCGTTGAGGTAGTACTCGCGCTGGCTCTTCTCCATCTGCGACTTCACGCGGCCGCGGATGCGCTTCTCCATCTGCTGCACGTCGATCTCGCCGTCGACCAGGCCGACCAGCATCTCCAGGCGGTCACCGACGGCCAGCGTTTCCAGCAGGCGCTGCTTGTCGGCCAGGCGCACGCTGATGTGCGCGGCGATGGTGTCGGCCAGGCGCGCCGGCTCATCGATGCCCGACAGCGTCTGCAGCAGTTCCGGCGGCAGCTTGCGGTTGGTCTTCACGTACTGCTCGAACAGCGACATCAGCGAGCGGGCGATCGCCTCGACCTCGCGCGCTTCGCGCTCGTCGCTGGTGTCGATCTCCACGGCCTGGCCGTGCAGCGAGCCGTTGCGCTCGTCGACGTGGGTGACCTGCACGCGCGACAGGCCTTCGACCAGCACCTTGATGGTGCCGTCGGGCAGCTTCAGCAGCTGCAGCACCTGCGCCAGCGTACCGACCTGGTAGAGGTCGGCCGCATGCGGGTCGTCGGTCTCGGCCGACTTCTGCGCCAGCAGCAGGATGCGCTTGTCCGCTTCCATTGCCTGTTCGAGCGCGTGCATGGACTTGTCACGGCCGACGAACAGCGGGATGACCATGTGCGGGAACACCACTACGTCGCGCAGCGGCAGGACCGGCAGGTCGAGGGTTTCACTTGGGGAACGGGCCATGGGGGCTCCAGGGAAGGGGAAAACCGCCTCCGGGAGGGCATCTTCCGGAGACAAAAAAAGCCGATGGCCCCGTTATGGGGCCATCGGCTTTCAGATGCAAGGCATTCCTTGAAAATCCTTTCCAATCAACAACCTGGAAGGATCACTCGGCGCCTGCGGCCTTCTGTTCAGGGGCCGCCGGGGTCTGGTAGATCAGGTACGGCTCGGACTTGTGCTCGATCACCGACTCGTCCACCACCACCTTGCTGACGTTTTCCTGCGACGGCAGATCGTACATGGTGTCCAGCAGGACCGATTCGACGATGGTGCGCAGGCCACGGGCACCGGTCTTGCGCTTGAGCGCCTTCCTGGCGATGGCCGACAACGCGTCCGGACGGAACTCCAGTTCCACGTTCTCCATCTCGAACAGCTTCTTGAACTGCTTGGTGATGGCGTTCTTCGGCTCGGTCAGGATCTTGATCAGGGCCGGCTCGTCCAGCTCCTCCAGGGTCGCCACCACCGGCAGGCGGCCGACGAACTCCGGAATCAGGCCGAACTTGATCAGGTCTTCCGGCTCGACTTCGGCCAGCACCTTGCCCACTTCCTGCTTGCGCTCGCTGCTCTTCACCTTGGCGCCGAAGCCGATGCTGCCGACGTCGGTGGAACGGGCCTGGATCACCTTGTCCAGCCCGGCGAACGCGCCGCCGCAGATGAACAGGATGTTCTTGGTGTCCACCTGCAGGAATTCCTGCTGCGGGTGCTTGCGGCCGCCCTGCGGCGGAACGCTGGCCACGGTGCCTTCGATCAGCTTCAGAAGGGCCTGCTGCACGCCTTCGCCGGACACATCGCGGGTGATCGACGGGTTCTCGCTCTTGCGCGAGATCTTGTCGATTTCATCGATGTAGACGATGCCCTGCTGTGCCTTCTCGACGTCGTAGTCGCACTTCTGCAGCAGCTTCTGGATGATGTTCTCCACGTCCTCGCCCACGTAACCGGCTTCGGTCAGCGTGGTGGCGTCGGCCATGGTGAACGGCACGTTGAGCAGGCGGGCCAGGGTCTCGGCGAGCAGCGTCTTGCCCGAACCGGTCGGGCCGACCAGCAGGATGTTCGACTTCGCCAGTTCGACGTCGTCGTTCTTCTGCCGGCTCTCGATGCGCTTGTAGTGGTTGTACACGGCCACGGCCAAGGTGCGCTTGGCGCGGTTCTGGCCGATCACGTACTGGTCGAGGACCTCGAGGATCTCGCGCGGCTTGGGCAGCGAACTGCGCGCCGACTGCGCCTTTTCCTCGAGTTCCTCACGGATGATGTCGTTGCACAGCTCCACGCACTCATCGCAGATGAATACGCTCGGACCCGCAATCAGCTTGCGCACTTCATGCTGGCTCTTGCCGCAGAAAGAGCAGTAGAGGATCTTGCCGGTGTCCGTGGAACGACCTTGGCGGTCTTCGCTCATGCTTCGCTTACCCAGTTACCCCACCCGCTGAACGGGGGTTCGATTCGAGAATAGCACAGGGCCGAGGGGACGCCAGTCCCGCCCGACCCTGCAGGAACGGGGCCTCCCTGGCCCCGTGAAGGCCGGTCAACCGGCCTGGATCGACTCATCCGGACGACGCTCCAGGACCTGGTCGACCAGACCGTAGGCCTGCGCCTCGAAGGCGCTCTTGAAGTTGTCGCGCTCGGTGTCACGGGCGATCGTCTCCAACGACTGGCCGGTGTGCTTGGCCAGCACCTCGTTCAGGCGCGAACGCAGGGTCAGGATCTCGCGCGCGTGGATGTCGATGTCGGTGGCCTGGCCCTGGTAGCCGCCCAGCGGCTGATGGATCATCACGCGCGAGTTCGGCAGCGCATAGCGCTTGCCGGCTTCGCCCGCGGCCAGCAGCAGGGCGCCCATCGAGGCGGCCTGGCCGATGCAGGTGGTGCTCACATTCGGCTTGATGTACTGCATGGTGTCGTAGATCGCCATGCCGGCGGTGACCACGCCACCCGGCGAGTTGATGTAGATGTTGATGTCCTTTTCCGGGTTTTCCGATTCCAGGAACAGCAACTGCGCCACCACCACGTTGGCCATGTGATCGTCGATCGGGCCCACGAGGAAGATCAGGCGCTCCTTCAACAGGCGCGAATAGATGTCGTAGGCACGCTCGCCGCGGCTGGTCTGCTCGACCACCATCGGAACCAGGTTCAGGGCTTTGGTTCGGTTGTCCATTACGTGAGGTACCTATCTTGGGGGGCAACAACCCCGCGCCGGCAAAGGCGCGGGGCATCCGGTGATCCGCCCGGGCTTACTGGCGGATCGCGTCCTGGAACGACAGCTTCTCTTCGGTGTGCTGGGCACGCTCGGCGATCCAGTCGATCACCTGCTCTTCCATCACGCGGTTCTGCAGGCCAGACATCAGCTGGGGGTCGTTGCGGTACATCTCAATGACCTGTTCCGGCTCTTCGTAGGTCGAAGCGATCAGACGCATCGTTTCGTTCAGGCGCTTGGCTTCCAGGCGCAGGTCGTTGATGCGGGCCACTTCACCGACCAGCAGGCCGACCAGCACGCGCTTGGCGGCGGCGTCCTTGAAACCTTCATGGGCATCTGCCGGGATTTCGCCGACGTTCTGGCCATTGCGGCGGATCTGCTCGACCTGCTGGGCCAGCATGGCGCGGGCTTCGTTCTCGACCAGGCGCGGCGGCATTTCCACCGAGGCGTAGGCGGCGATCAGCTGCTCGCCCACTTCACGGCGCAGGCGGTTCATCAGCGCGCCCTTCAGCTCGCGCTCCAGGTTGGCGCGGATGTCGCTACGGAACTGTTCGACGTCGCCGCCCTTCACGCCGAAGCTCTTGATGAAGGCTTCGTCGACCGCCGGCACGACCGGCTCGGACACTTCGGCGACCTTGACGGTGACCTGCACGGTCTTGCCGGCCAGCACCGGCACGCGCCAGTCAGCCGGGAACTCGACGTCCAGGGTCTTTTCTTCGCCCTTGGCCAGGCCGACCAGGCCCTTCTCGATGGTGTCGAACATCATGCCCTGGCCGAGCACGATCGAACCCTTCTCGGTGCCTTCGGCCGGCAGGCGCTCTTCGCCGGCCTGCGACCAGGTTTCCACCGCGACCAGGTCACCGTCCTGCGCGCCACGGCTGACCGGGGCCCAGGTACGACGCTGGTTCTGCAGGTTCTCGATCATCTGGTCGATGTCGGCGTCGGTGATCTCGGCGCTGTGGCGCACGACGGTCAGCTTGCTGACGTCGATGTCGCCGAAGTCCGGCACCACTTCCACGGTGGCCACGAAGGAGAACTCACCCTCGTCGCCCTTGTCAATGCGCGGGCTGCCGACGATGCGCAGGTCGTGCTCGCGCACGGCGGCATCGAAGGTCTCGCGCAGCAGGCCGTCCAGCGCCTCGCCACGGACCTGCGCGCCGAAGCGCTGCTCGATCACCTTGGCCGGCACCTTGCCAGGACGGAAACCCTTGATGCGGGTGGTACGGGCGATTTCGCCCAGGCGGCCGACGATGTGGCTCTGCAGACGCTCTTCCGGCAGCGAGAAGCTCAGGCGGCGTTCCAGGTTGCCGGTGGATTCGATCGAAGCTTGCATGTTGACTCCTGCCACCGGTGGCCCAGGCCCCCGGCTCGATGATTGGGATGAAACGGTTGTAAGGACACGACGTCTGGGACGCGCCTGCTTGCCGCAGCCCTTTAGTTTCGCCCAATTCGGCCTGCACTGCCAGCGCGTGCCGGTCAAGGGGGCGCCGATGGCCCGATCAGGGCGGGGACAGGCCGGCACTGGTGCGAAAGGGGGGACTCGAACCCCCACGCCTTGCGGCACTGGAACCTAAATCCAGGGCGTCTACCAATTCCGCCACTTTCGCGTGGCCGGCACAGGTGTTCATTGTCGCAGGCGGCGACTGGAATCGGAAGGCCTGCACAAAGCTGAATCCACGACGCTCCGCGCCATCGCTGCGTCGCAGCCACCCCGGCGGGCGCGCGGCCCGCCGGGGCGACTGCAGCTCACTGCTGCGGGACGGCGCGGGCCGGTGCCACGCCTGCGCCAGAGTCGACGGCCGCATCCACCTTCCGGACCTCCACGCCCCCATCGTCGGTACGACGCAGGGCCACCGACTCCGGCGCAGCCTTGCGCACATCCACCGAACCGTCCGCATTGCGCTGCATGTCCACCGCATCGGGCAGAACCTCCCCCTCCGCGGGCTGGGCCGGCTTCATCTGCATGGCGTCACCGACCGGGCGCGCCGGAATGCTCTCCGCGCCCGCATCGCGCTCGACGGTCTGCGCGGGATCATCGCCCGGCGTGCAGGCCGCCAGTGCCATCAACGCGAAGGGAACCCACAGCGTGCGGTGCAATCGAGTGATCTCAGCCATCAACATCTTCCTTCGTGCATGCGCCATCGGCGCGGAAGGTCCATTGGGTGCGATGCAGGACGCGTGCGGTGAGAAGCAGCGCACAGCATTGAAAACACTGATGACGCGTATGCCCCTGATTTCAGCACCGCTTCAGTAGATCCACGCCATGCGTGGATGACGCGCAACCCGGCGCACAGGCAAGAAAAAAGCCACTTGGCGAACCAAGTGGGAAGCTGCCGCGCATTCGCGCCGCAGCCCCACGCTTTGCGCGGCAAAGCGCGGGCCCCACTTCATCAGCCCCCACATCCCCGCGGCTTCGCCGCGCCCCCTTGACTCAAGGGGGCTCCACACCAGCCAGCGCACTGACATCCGCACGCTCAACCCGGCGCGCAGGCAAGAAAAAAGCCACTTGGCGAACCAAGTGGCTTTCGTCTGGTGGGCTGTCAAGGATTCGAACCTTGGACCTATTGATTAAGAGTCAACTGCTCTACCAACTGAGCTAACAGCCCGAAATCGGGGCGCGAATTATGACCCGATCCGCTCGGTGGGTGCAAGCACTTTCTTCAACATCGTTGAAACCAGCACTGCGATCCCGATACGTTGCAGATCCACGCCAGGCGGGGCCCTGCAACGTGTGACCCATCGAAACGAAAGGGTCACACTTATAAGAAAAAAGCCACCTGGCGTACCAGATGGCTTCCATCTTGGTGGGCCGTCAAGGATTCGAACCTTGGACCTATTGATTAAGAGTCAACTGCTCTACCAACTGAGCTAACGGCCCGTGAAACTCAGACGCACATTGTAGCGTGCTTTCTGCTTATTGCAATACCGTTTCGGCTGCGCCGATGCGGTTGAATCAGTGGGGTGGCTGAGGGGATTCGAACCCCCGACCACCGGAATCACAATCCGGTACTCTAACCAACTGAGCTACAGCCACCACTGAAACTTTCGTTCCCCGCCGATGCCGCTGGCGATGGAACCTCAAACCTTTGCCTGGAGACTGTCACCGAAGTTCCGGTCCGCCGAAGCGAGTCCGATATTCTGGTGGAGTCTTTACGCTTTTGCAAGCACTTCTTCACATCCGCCGATGCGATCCCGATGGCGCGCCCGACAGGAATCGAACCTGTAACCGCCGGCTTAGAAGGCCGGTGCTCTATCCAGTTGAGCTACGGGCGCCCGAACCGGAACGGTGTCCAATCCGACGTGACGTGGGATTGGTCGGGGTAGAGGGATTCGAACCCCCGACATCCTGCTCCCAAAGCAGGCGCGCTACCAGACTGCGCTATACCCCGGTCTTGCAATCCCCTCGGGCCAGGCCCGGGGAGTCGTTCATTGTCGCCAAGCACATCGCGAACTGTCAACGCGGGCGGCTACAACCTGAAGTCTGCCACAGCGCCGTGCGTGGTCATCCGCTATGCTCGCGGTCATCGGCCGGATGGCCGTCCCGACAATCATTCGCACGGAGAACACGCATGCGCAGCGGCAACCCGGCTCTTTCCGAGTCGACCTTCCTCGACCTCGCCAGCGGTTCGGTGGTGACCAGCCCCGACCAGGTGATGACCCTCAACGGCACCGCCAACAAGACCGGCATCCTGCTGCTGTTGACCGTGCTGACCGCGGCGTTCGCCTGGAGCCAGTCGGTCGACGAGTACGGCCAGATTTCCGGCAGCGCGAGCCTGTACGCCATTGGTGGCGCGATCGGCGGCCTGGTGCTGGCGCTGATCACCATCTTCAAGAAGGAATGGTCGCCGGTCACCGCGCCGATGTACGCGCTGGTCGAAGGCCTGTTCCTGGGCGCCGTGTCGGCCCTGTTCAACATGAAGTATCCGGGCATCGTGTTCCAGGCCGTGCTGCTGACCTTCGGCACCCTGGCCGCACTGCTGTTCGCATACCGCAGCGGCGTGATCAAGGCCACCGAGAACTTCAAGATGGGCGTGGTCGCTGCCACCGGCGGCATTGCCCTGCTCTACCTGGCCTCGTTCGTGCTGGGCTTCTTCAACATCAATGTGCCGGTGATCCACGACTCCAGCTGGCTGGGCATCGCCTTCAGCCTGTTCGTGGTGGTCGTGGCCGCGCTGAACCTCGTGCTGGACTTCGACTTCATCGAAACCGGCGTGGCCCAGCGCGCGCCGAAGTACATGGAGTGGTATGGCGCATTCGGCCTGATGGTGACCCTGGTCTGGCTGTACGTGGAATTCCTGCGCCTGCTGTCGAAGATCCAGCAGCGCTGAGTCCAGCCACGCCGAAAACGACAAGCCGCGATCCACAAGGGTCGCGGCTTTTTTTGTGGGCCGCGCCTGCTCGGCTGTTTCAGGCGGTAGAGTCGAGCACGCTCGACGCTACGGAACGCGCCCCCCCCCCATGACCGACACCTTCCACAGCTACCGCCCGGCTGAAGGCCACCGCCTGCCGCATGACCCGTTCAACGCCATCATCGGCCCGCGCCCGATCGGCTGGATTTCCAGCTGCGACGTGCAGGGCACGTTGAACCTGGCGCCCTACAGCTTCTTCAACGCCTTCAACTACACCCCACCGATCATCGGTTTCTCCAGCCAGGGCCGCAAAGACTCGCTGCGCAACATTGAAGCCACCGGCGAGTTCGTCTGGAACCTGGCCACGTTCGACCTGGCCGTGGCCATGAACGAAAGCTGCCGCGCGGTCGCACCGGATGTCGACGAGTTCGCCCTCGCCGGCCTGACGCCGCTGGCATCCACGCAGGTCGCACCCCCACGTGTTGCACAGAGCCCGGTGAGCATGGAATGCCGCTGCACCCAGATCGTGCGCCTGCGCGATGCCGCCGGCCAGGACACCAACGGCTGGCTGGTGCTGGGCGAGGTGGTCGCGGTGCATATCGATGCACGGTTGCTGGTCGATGGCATCTATGACACTGCGGCGGCGGCGCCGATCCTGCGCGGTGGCGGGCCCGCCGACTACTTCCGCATTGGCGCCGAACAGCGCTTCCGCATGTTCCGCCCCGCCTGAAGTTCAACCGGTTACGGTCGCGCGAGCAGCACCGGCAGCGACGACACCAGCAATGCGATGCCCGAAGCGGTCAACAGGCTCAGCACGATCTGCCGGAAGCGCGCTTCGCTGATGCCGATGTAGACGCGCGCACCCAACAGGGTCGGCACCAGCATGGCCGGTGCCACGATGGCGAAGTACGGCAGCATCTGCCGGCTCACCAGGCCGCTGCCTACATAGGTGGCCATGGTCACTGCCAGCATCGCCAGATTGAAGTTCTGGATGACCGCGCGCTGCTCGTCCTTGCCGAAGCCACGCAGCGTGCGCCACAGCGTCGGCACCGGTCCAGCGAAACCACCGATGCCGCTGAGCACGCCACCTGCCATGCCGGCGATCGCGTCACCGATACGACCGCCCACGCGGATCGGCGGCAATGATCGCGCCATCAGCATCACCGGGCACCACAGCGCAAGGAAGCCGCCCAGCAGCGCCTTGAACCAGTCCATGTCCAGCTGCGGCAACACCATCACGCCCAGCGGAATGCCCACCAGCCCACCCAGCACGAACGGCAGCAGCAGGCGCAGATTGAATCCACGCCGCACGGTGAACACTGCCACCAGCTGACCGACCAGCGCGCCGAACACCGACAGCGTAGCCGCCAGGCGCGGCTCCAGCCCCCACGCCCAGAACGACATCGCCACCATCCCGAAGGCGAAACCGGACAGGCCCTGCACGAATCCGGCGACGATCGCGCCGAGCGCGACCAGCAGATACACCGACTCCATCACCACCTCGGCTGCAACCGCGCGACTACCCTGCCGCGCTCACCTGTGCAGCGTAGTGCGCCGCGAGATGCTCGACCAGCGCACGCACCTTGGGCGCCAGCGCACGTGCATGCGGATACAGCGCGAAGTAGCGCCGCTGGCCGGCATGCCAGGCCGGCAGCACGCGGATCAAACGACCGGCGCGCAGGTCCTCCTGCACGGTCAGCGCGGTGAACAGGCTGATGCCCATGCCGGCCAGCGCGGCGGCGTACAGTGCGGGCGTGGCATCCACGCGCAGGCGCTGCCCGGCTTCGATGCTCGCGGTTGCGCCGCGCGGCCCCTGCAACTGCCAGGGCGGCATTGATGCCTTGGGACTGAAACCCAGCAGCGTGTGCTGTGCCAGGCCCGCTGCCTGCCGCGGCAGGCCGTGGCGCGCCAGGTATGCCGGTGCGGCGACCAGGATGCGCGGGCAGCTGGCCAGTTCGCGCGCGACCAACTGGCTGTCCGGCAATGAAGCCGCGATGCGCAGGGCCAGGTCGAAACCACCGCCCACTACATCGACCAGCTGATCATCCGCCGACAGGTCCAGCGTGACCTCCGGGTAACGCTGCAGGAACGACGGCAGCCAGTGCGGCAGCTCCTGGCTGGCCACCACCTGCGGCACGCTGATCCGCACGCTGCCACTGGGCTGCGCCTGCCCGGCACGGGCACGGTCGTCGGCTTCCTGCAGGCGGTCCAGCAGCGTTGCCGCCTCGTGGTAGTAATCGCGCCCGGCCTCGGTCAACGACAGCCGACGGCTGTTGCGATCGAGCAGGCGCACCTGCAGGTGTTCTTCCAGCTGCCGCAGTTGCCGCGACATCGCCGAGTGGGTGGTCCCCAGGCGCTCGGCGGCCGCGGTGAAACTGCCCGCGTCGACGATGGCGCGCAGCGCACGCAGGGCGGCGAAGTGATCCATCGGCGGGCAGCTCCAGGCGGCGGGGCCCGCGGCATGCGGGCCCCGCCAGCTTATCAAGCGCCGTCGCCGGCCTTGCGCACCGGCAACGCCAGGATCGCGTCAGTCGTCATGACATCGCCAAAGGTGTCCTCGATCTGGGCCAGAGAGGCTTCATGCAGCGCGCGATGGCCGATGCGACGGCCACCGGCCAGATCCAGGTCACGGCTGGCGCTGGCATCGGACGCCACGATCACCCGGTAGCCACGTGGCGCAGCTGCGGCATCGCGCGCGGCACCGGCCACGCAGGCATGGGTCTGCAGGCCGGTGACGATCAGGGTATCGATGCCGGCATCCTTCAGCACCTTGTCGATCACCGCGGCCGAGTCGCCGGCGAACACGCTGACGTTGTCCTTCTGCACCACGGTCTCGCCCTGGCGCGGCTGCAGGTCGCGATGGAAGGCAGCATTGACGCTGCCCTGCGCGAACAGGGGTGCGCCGGCCGGCAGCACGTGCTGCACATGGATCACGCGGATGCCGTGGGCGTCGGCAAATTCGACCACCCGCTTCGCCTGCCGCAGCGCGGCCACGCCATCGGGGATGACCATGCGGCCACCGGCAAAGCCCGGTGCGGCCTTGGCATCGAAGTACTCATTCTGGAAGTCGATCACCAGCACGGCGGTCTTCGCCGCATCCAGCGAGGTCGCGACCGGCGCGCCGGCCATGTGGCGGATGGTGGGATGGGCCGGCTCGGCGGCGGCGACCGGGGCGGTGGCGGCCATGCCGATCAGGCTGGCCAGGCCGAAGGCGGTGAGGTTCATGTTCAAGCTCCTGTGCGGTGGAAAGTGGGCACAGGATGCGGAGCGCATGACGCACGAACCAGCCGCCTAGCGGCACATGATCTGTGCGAATTCTGGACAGACCGACGTTGTAGCGTCGAGCCATGCTCGACTGCTTTTCACGGCTACCCCGATCGAAGAGCCGTCGAGCATGGCTCGACGCTACAAGAGCGGGAAAACGCAACGGGGCACCCGAAGGCGCCCCGCTGTGGATCCAACCGAGGTCGGCCGGCCGCTTACAGGCGGCTGGCGATGGCCTGGGCAAAGCTCATGGTGGTGCCGGTGCCGCCCAGGTCGCCGGTCAGCGAATCCTTGGCTTCCATGGTCGCCACGATGGCCTTGCGCAGGCGCTCGGCGTTCTCCGGCTGGCCGACATGGTCCAGCATCTGCGCGGCTGCCAGCAGCAGCGCGCACGGATTGGCCTTGCCCTGCCCGGCGATGTCCGGCGCGGTGCCGTGCACGGCTTCGAAGATCGCCGCGTCCTTGCCGATGTTGGCACCCGGGGCCAGGCCCAGGCCGCCGACCAGACCGGCGCACAGGTCGGAGATGATGTCGCCGAACAGGTTGGTGGTGACGATCACGTCGAACTGTTCCGGACGCATCACCAGCTGCATGCAGCAGTTGTCGACGATCATTTCCTGGAACTCGATCTCCGGGTACTGCGCGGCCACTTCACGGGCGACGTTCAGGAACAGGCCCGAGGTCGACTTGATGATGTTGGCCTTGTGCACGGCGGTGACCTTCTTGCGGCCGGTGCTCTTGGCCAGCTCGAAGGCGTAGCGCACGATGCGCTCGGAGCCCTTGCGGGTGATGCGGGTGCCGGAGAAGGCGGTCTCGCCGTCGGCCGACACTTCCTGGCCTTCGGCCAGGTAGGCACCTTCGGTGTTCTCACGAACGGTGATCAGGTCGACGTTGTCGAAACGCGACTTGGTATTCGGGAAGGTGTGGGCCGGACGCACGTTGGCGTACAGGTCGAAGTGGCGGCGCAGGCTGACGTTGATCGAGGTGAAGCCACCACCGACCGGGGTGGTCAGCGGGCTCTTCAGCGCGACCTTGTTGCGCGCGATCGATTCCAGGGTCACCGCCGGCATCAGGTCGCCGTGCTTTTCCAGGGCCACCAGGCCGGCGTCGGCGTCTTCGTACTCCAGGCCAGTCTTGAGCTGGTCGAGCACGAACAGGGTGGCGTCCATGATTTCCGGGCCAATGCCGTCGCCGCGGATGACCGTAATTTTCTGCGTCATTGATCGATGTTCCGAACAGGGGGAAAAACGCCGTCCGGACGTGCCCGGAAACGCCGGCGCAAAGGAAGTTTCACCGGCAATTATGCCTTAGCCGGGGCCGGCTACCCAAGTAGACCATGGTCCTGACCCCGGCAAAGGCATAATTGCCCGCGCATTCTTCCTCTACCCCCGCCTGTCGGCGCGCCCCTTCAACAAGAAGGGGCTCCTGGGCTGTTGGATTGAGGGGAAAGCCTCTCGCACGTTCGGTAGTGCCGGCCGCTGGCTGGCAACCCCGGCCATGTCGGGTTCAGGGGATGCCGGCCAGCGGCCGGCACTACCCTCAATGCGCGTGCGCTTCCGGGGCGGCGGCGCCGCCTTCGAGCTGGTCGAGGAAGTCGACCGCGCGGCGCAGGTGCGGGATCACGATGGAACCGCCGACCACCAGGCCGACCGAGAAGGTCTCGAAGAACTCCTCGCGGGTCACGCCGGCGTCCTTGCACTGGGCCACGTGGTAGCTGATGCAGTCGTCGCAGCGCAGCACCATCGAGGCCACCAGGCCCAGCAGTTCCTTGGTCTTCACGTCCAGCGCGCCGGCCTGGTAGGTCTGCGTGTCCAGCGCGAAGAAGCGGCGCACCACCTGGTTCGGCTCACCCAGGATCCGCTCGTTCATGCGCTTGCGGAACTCGGTGAACTCGGCGATGCGGTCCTTGCTGCCGTCGTCGGCCGCGCTCATGCCTGGCCCTGCCCGGCCAGCAGCGGCTCGAGCTTGCCTTCACGGTGCAGGGCCATCATGTCGTCGTAGCCGCCGACATGGACGTCGCCGACGAAGATCTGCGGCACGCTGGTGCGGCGGGTCAGCGCCATCATCTTCTCGCGCTCGGCCGGGTCCAGGTCGATGCGGACCTCGGTCCACTGCTGGCCCTTGCTCTTCAGGAAGTTCTTGGCGGCCACGCAGTACGGGCAGACGGCGGTGGAATAGATGGTGATGGCGGGGGCACCGCCGGCGGTCTGGGCTGTCACGGGAAACTCCACGATGGATCGACGGTCTACATATGGTACCGGTGCGCTGGAATTTCCACGCCACGGCCGCAACACTGTGGATTAACGAATGGTTGCCCCCTGCCCTGCCACGCTTGGCGCGCCCCGCCCGAGGAACTCCTGCTTGCGAGCCCTGCTGCTGACTACCGCCGTCACCCTGGCCCTGGCCATGCCGCTGGCCCAGGCCCAGGAGAAGCTGCCCGACATCGGCTCCTCGGCCGGCGAGCTGCTGACCCCGGCCCGCCAGGCCGAGTACGGCGCGATGATGCTGCGCGAGCTGCGCAACTACGGCTACCTGCTGGAAGATCCGCTGGTCAACGACTGGCTGCAGACCATGGGCACCCGGCTCGGCTCCAACAGTGACCAGCCGCGGCAGCCATACACCTTCTTCGTGATGAACGACCGCCAGATCAACGCGTTCGCCACGCTGGGCGGCTACATCGGGGTCAACGCCGGACTGGTGCTGACCGCCGAGCGCGAGGACGAGGTCGCGGCGGTGCTGTCCCACGAAATCGCCCACGTCACCCAGCAGCATGTGCTGCGCGGTGTCGAACGCGCCCAGCGCGACCAGATCCCGATCCTGCTGGGCATGCTGGCGGCGGTGGTGGCCGCCCAGGCCAGCAACAGCACGTCGTCCGGCAACGCGACGATGGCCGCGATCAGCTCGGGCATGGGCCTGATGCAGCAACGGCAGATCAACTACACCCGGTCCAACGAGTCCGAGGCCGACCGCCTCGGCATCCGCACCCTGTCGCGCAGCGGCTACGACGTGGATGCCATGGCCGGCTTCTTCGAACGGATGTCGGCGGCCATGCGTGGCAACGAGGGGGGCTACAGCGTGCCCGAGTTCCTGCGCACCCACCCGGTCAACATCACCCGCATCAGCGAGGCCAAGGCCCGCGCCGAGCAGATGAAGAAGGATACGGTGCTGCTGACCACCAGCACCCCCACCGGCGAGCGCAAGGAGCGGGTGGACCCGGCCGATCCCAGCCTCGGCGAGCCGCTGCTGCGCGGCAACAACCCGCTGCTGCCCAGCAGTGTGCTGCGCCTGCCGATCGGCCAGCTCAACCGTGGCGCCAGCGGCGACTTCGACTGGGCGCGTGAGCGCCTGCGCGTGCTCAGCGCGGATTCCACCCCCGAGCTGGAACGCGAGTATGCCGACCTGGCCAAGCGGCAGAAGGACGGTCTCAACGATGCGCAGCGTTATGGCCAGGCACTGGCCGTCATGCGCGGTGGCCGCGCCGGCGCCGGCCAGGCCCGGCAGACCCTGGCCGGCCTGCTCCAGACCCATCCCGGCAACCTGTGGCTGGCGCTGGGCCTGGGCGAAGCGGAGTCGCGGGCGGGCCAGACCGCCCAGGCCAACAGCCGCTTCGAGCAGCTGCTGCGCGAACACCCCAACAGCCGCCCGGTGGCACTGACCTATGCCGAGATCCTGAACGAACAGGGCAACCGCGAGGCCGGCCAGCGCGCGCAGGCGATGCTGCGCCCCCTGTTGTCGCAAAGCGGTAACGATCCGGTCTTCCAGCAGCGCTTTGCCCGCGCCAGCGAGCTGGCCGGCGACAGCGTACGTGCCAGCGAGGCCTATGCCGAGGCGGCCTTCCTCAGCGGGCGGCCGGAACAGGCGCTGATGCAGCTGCAGGCGCTCAAGCGCAATCCGGCGCTGGATTACATCGGCCGCGCGCGGGTCGACGCCCGCATCGAATCGATCACCCCGACCGTGCTGGAGCTGCGCCGCCAGGGCGTGCAGGACCCGGACCTGGACCGCCGCTGAGCGCTGCATGACCGGCCGATGGCAATCCAGGCCGGTTCCGGCCGGGTAGTCACAAACATGTCATCAAACCGTAGTCTACTGGCACCACTCCAGTAACCGAGCCCTACGGTGTCCTCGTGCAGAAACGCATCCTGATCGTCGATGACGAGCCCGCGATCCGTGAAATGGTCGCCTTCGCCCTTCGCAAGGGCGATTACGAACCGGTCCACGCCGGCGATGCCCGGGAGGCCCAGACCGCGATCGCCGACCGCGTTCCGGACCTGATCCTGCTGGACTGGATGCTGCCCGGCACCAGCGGCCTGGACCTGGCCCGCCGCTGGCGCAAGGAAACGCTGACCCGCGAAGTGCCGATCATCATGCTGACCGCCCGTGGCGAAGAGAACGACCGCGTCGGTGGCCTTGAAGCCGGCGTCGACGACTACGTGGTCAAGCCGTTCTCGGCGCGCGAACTGCTGGCCCGCATCCGTGCGGTCATGCGCCGCGCCCGCGAGGATGACGAGGACGGCAGCGTGGCGGTCGGCCCGATCCGCATCGACGGTGCCGCGCACCGCGTGTTCGCCAACGACCAGCCGGTGCCGATCGGCCCGACCGAATACCGCCTGCTGCACTTCTTCATGACCCACCCGGAACGCGTCTATACCCGCGCGCAGCTGCTGGACCATGTGTGGGGCGGCAGCGTGTACGTGGAGGAGCGCACCATCGACGTGCACATCCGCCGCCTGCGCAAGACGCTGGAACCGTTCAACGCCGAGAACATGGTGCAGACCGTGCGCGGCGCCGGGTACCGCTTCTCTACTGCCACCTGAGTCTCGTCGTGCCGGCACCGCGCACCTGCGGGTGCCGGTGCCGGCAACTCTGCTATAACCCTCGGTTCACCCCAGTGAACCGCCGCACCTCAACGACGAGACCGCAATGCCCCGCCACATCCGCTCTGCCTGGTTGAAGACCCTGGCCACCGTTGCCGCGGTACTGCTGTTCGCCGGACTGGTGGGGTGGTTCACGGGCCATCTGTGGTTGTGCATCGCGTTGGGCGCGCTGGCCACCCTGGCCTGGCATTACTGGCGCCTGCGCAGCGTGCTGCGCCGGCTGACCGCACGCCAGCGCTGGGACACCGCCGAAGAAGGCACCGGCGTCTGGAACGAACTGGACCGCCTGCTGTATCGCAACCAGGTGGAAATGCGCGTGCGCAAGCGGCGCCTGCTGGACATGCTGCGCAGCTACCGCGCAGCCGCCGCCGCACTGCCCGATGCGGTGGTGGTGCTGGACCGCAACAGCCAGCGCGTGCAGTGGTTCAACGAAGCGGCCACCGCCCTGCTCGGCCTGCATCATCCCGGCGACCTCGGCGAAGCCCTGGTCGAACGCCTGCAGCCGATGCCGCTGGCCCACTGGCTGGCCGGGGGCCGCAACGCCGAACCGATCCTGGACGTGCCTTCGCCGGTCGACCCGGCGATCCGCCTGAACCTGCGCCTGATTCCCTATTCGTCGGATTACTGGCTGCTGATCGCCCGCGACGTCAGCAAACTGCTGCGCCTGGAACAGGTGCGCCGCGACTTCGTGGCCAACGTTTCACACGAACTGCGCACGCCGCTCACCGTTGTCCACGGCTACCTGGACATGATGGACCCGGAGGATTTCCCGGGAACCGGACCGATGCTGGAAGAAATGCGCAAGCAGAGCCAGCGCATGGCCCAGCTGGTGGAAGACCTGCTGACGCTGTCGCGCCTCGAATCGCAGGAACACAGCGAGGAAGAGACCGTGGCCATGCAGCCGATGCTGGCGACGCTGCGCCGCGAGGCCGAGGCGCACAGCCAGGGCCGCCACCAGATCAGCATCGACGACCTCGCCGGTGTCGACCTGCAGGGTTCGACCAAGGAACTGCACAGCGCCTTCTCCAACCTGGTCACCAACGCGGTGCGCTACACCCCGGCCGGGGGCCGCATCGCGGTGGAGTTCCGCCGCGAAGGCGACGGCGCGGTGCTGGCGGTGCGCGATTCCGGCTACGGCATCCCGGCCACCCACCTGCCGCGCCTGACCGAACGTTTCTACCGTGTGTCCAGCAGCCGCTCGCGCGAGAGCGGCGGCACCGGGCTGGGCCTGTCCATCGTCAAGCACATCCTCGGCCTGCATCACGCACGGCTGGAGATTGAAAGCGAAGTCGGCAAGGGCTCGGTGTTCTCCTGCCATTTCGATGCCGACCACGTGCGCCCGCGCGAGTCCGCCCCCCTGACCTCCATCGAAGAATGACGCCATGAGCAGCCTCGGATCCCTCCCCCTCCCCGTGAGCCCGGACAACGATCCGTTGCGCGACCCGGCGCTGTACATCAACCGCGAGCTTTCGCAGCTGGATTTCAACTTCCGCGTGCTGGCGCAGGCGATGGACCCTCAGGTGCCGCTGCTGGAGCGCCTGCGCTTCATGTGCATCTCCTGCACCAACCTCGACGAGTTCTTCGAGATCCGCGCCGCTGCCGTGCGCCACGCGCAGGAATTCGGCCTGCCGCCGGCGCCGGACGGCATGAGCCCGCAGACCATCCTCAACGCCATCCATGACCGCGCTGCGGAACTGGTGGACCAGCAGTACCGCTGCTGGAACGAGACACTGCGCCCGGCGCTGATGGACGCCGGCATCGGCGTGCTCGGCCGCCATTCCTGGACCGACCGTCAGAAGCGCTGGCTGCGTGCGTACTTCCGCAACGAGATCATGCCGGTGCTGTCGCCGCTGGGCCTGGACCCGGTGCACCCGTTCCCGAAGATCCTCAACAAGTCGCTGAACATCGTGGTGGTGCTGAAGGGCACCGACGCGTTCGGCCGCGCCGGCCACCTGGCCATCGTGCGTGCCCCTCGCTCGCTGCCGCGCATCATCCAGCTGCCGGAGAAGCTCGGCGGGACGCAGAACTTCGTGTTCCTGTCCTCGGTGCTGTCGACCTTCGTCGATGAGCTGTTCCCGGGCATGGAAGTCCAGGGCGCCTACCAGTTCCGCGTCACCCGCAACTCCGAGCTGGTGGTGGACGAGGAGGAAGTGGAGAACCTGGCGCTGGCACTGCGCGACGAGCTGGTCGACCGCGGCTACCGGCCGGCGGTGCGGCTGGAGATCGCCCACGACATGCCGCGCGAGATCGTGCGCACCCTGCTGCAGAATTTCGGCCTGACCGAGAACGCGGTGTATCGCATCGATGGCCCGGTCAACCTCAACCGCATCATCCAGCTGTACGACCTGATCGCGCAGCCGGACCTGAAGTACCCGCCGATGACCCCGCGCACGCTGCGCGACAGTGACGGCATCTTCGAGACCACGGCGCGCCAGGACCTGCTGCTGCACCACCCGTTCGATGCCTTCACTGCGGTGCTGGACCTGATCCGGCAGGCGGCGATCGACCCCAACGTGCTGGCGATCAAGCAGACCCTGTACCGCACCGGCAAGGATTCGCTGATCGTCGATGCACTGATCCAAGCCGCGCGCAACGGCAAGGACGTGACCGTGGTGGTCGAACTGCGCGCGCGCTTCGACGAAGAAGCCAACCTCGGCCTGGCCGATCGCCTGCAGGAGGCCGGCGTGCAGGTGGTGTACGGCGTGGTCGGCTACAAGACCCACGCCAAGATGCTGCTGATCGTGCGCCGCGAGGGCCGCAAGCTGCGCCGCTACGTGCACCTGGGCACCGGCAACTATCACAGCGGCACCGCCCGCGCGTACACCGACATCAGCCTGATCACCGCCGATGCGGACATCGGCAACGACGTGCACCTGCTGTTCCAGCAGCTGTCCGGGCTGGCCTCGAAGATGAAGCTCAAGCGCCTGCTGCAGTCGCCCTTCACCCTGCACACCGGCATCCTCGGCCGCATCGAGCGCGAGACGCGCATCGCCGCCGCCGGCCGCCCGGCGCGGATCATCGCCAAGATGAACGCATTGAACGAACCGCAGGTGGTGCGCGCGCTGTACGCCGCCTCGCAGGCCGGCGTGCAGATCGACCTGATCATCCGTGGCGCCTGCACCCTGCGCCCGGGCGTGCCGGGCGTGTCGGACAACATCCGTGTGCGCTCGATCGTCGGCCGCTTCCTGGAGCACAGCCGCGTCTACTGGTTCGGCAACGACGGCGCACCGGAAATGTACTGCGCCAGTGCAGACTGGCTGGAACGCAACCTGCTGCGCCGGGTCGAGACCTGCTTCCCGATCCTCGACCCGGAACTGGCCAAGCGGGTGTACCGCGAGGTCCTGCAGAACTACCTGGACGACAACCTCAACGCCTGGGAACTGGACGCCGACGGCGTCTACCACAAGCGTGCGCCGGCGCACGACGAAGCCCCGCATTCGGCACAGATGGCGTTGATGCAGGGTCTGTAACCCGGTGTGTCGACCAAGGTCGACACCTACCAGGAGCGGTAGGCACCCACCATCAGGTCGCAGAGAACTGTCGAAGGCGGGGTGGGTCCGGTTGAGGGGGCGTGAGCCGCATGGATGCGGCGACCGAGCTTACATGGACGTACTTGCAGCGTCCCCCTCAACCGGACCCACCCCGCCATCCCACGGATAGCCCGCTGTTGCTGTTGCCGTTGCTCTGGCCTCTGCGGGTGCAGGGCGCAGCCCTGCCGCACTCCCCTACAAAATGTGAAGGCCGCGCGGTGACGAGTACACCGCCCCTTCGGCTAACATTCGTCCATGCCGCATACCACCACGACTCCGCCCGCATTGCAGGATGGCGACCTGCTGGCCGCCATCGACCTTGGCTCCAACAGTTTCCACATGGTCATCGCGCGCTACACGCTAGGCCAGCTGCGGGTGATCGACCGCCTGCGCGAGACCGTGCGCATGGCCGATGGGCTGGATGGCAAGGGTGGACTCTCCGCCGCAGCCCGCCAGCGCGCGCTGGAATGCCTGGCCCGCTTCGGCCAGCGCATCCGCAATGTGCCGCCGCACCGGGTGCGCGCCCTGGCCACCAACACCGTGCGCCAGCTGCGCTCGCCGCAATCGTTCCTGGTCCCGGCCGAAACCGCACTGGGGCATGCCATCGAAGTGGTCAGCGGCCGCGAAGAAGCGCGCCTGATCTACCTGGGCGTGGCCCACGCGCAACCGCCCAAGCCCGGCCAGCGCCGGCTTGTGATCGACATCGGTGGCGGCTCCACTGAATTCATCATCGGCATGGGCATGCAGACCCTGGAGCGCGAAAGCCTGCAGGCCGGTTGCATCGCCAGCACCCGGCGCTTCTTCCCCGGCGGCAAGCTGAGCAAGAAGCGCTGGAAGGACGCGCTGGCCGAGATCGGCCGCGAGTTCCAGCCCTTCGCCAGCAAGTACCGCGCGCTGGGCTGGCAGGAAGCGCTGGGGTCTTCGGGCACGCACAAGGCGATCAGCGAGATCTGCGCGACGATGAAGCTGAGCAAGGGCGCGATCACCGCCGAGGCCCTGCCGCAGCTGCGCGATGAACTGCTGAAGGCCAAGAAGATCGACGACATCCAGTTGCCGGGCCTGTCCAGCGACCGCCGCCCGATCATCGCCGGCGGCATCCTGGTGCTGGAAGCGGCGTTCCAGGCGCTGGGCCTGCAGAAGCTGCTGGTCAGCAAGGCGGCGATGCGCGAAGGCATCCTGTATGACATCGTTGGCCGCGCCGGCGAGAACGACCTGCGTGATGAATCGGTGGCTGCGCTCAGCCAGCGCTATGGCATCGATACGGTGCAGGCCGACCGCGTGCAGGACACCGCCCTGTCACTGCTGGAGCAGGTGCAGGAACGCTGGAGGCTCGATGCCGACGATGCGCGCATGCTCGGCTGGGCCGCGCGCCTGCACGAGCTGGGCCTGATGATCGCGCACAGCGGCTACCACGTGCATGGCAGCTATGTGCTGGAACACTCGGATATCGCCGGCTTCTCGCGCCAGGAGCAGCAGATGCTGGCGGCACTGGTGCGCAGCCACCGCCGCAGCGTGACCAAGACCGCTTTCGACGCCCTACCCGAACGCCTGCTGCTGACCGCACGCCGGCTGGCGGCTCTGCTGCGCCTGGCGGTGCTGCTCAACCGCGCGCATGAGGACGACCCGCTGCCGGCGCTGGAACTGACCGCCGACGACAACCGGCTGTCGCTGATCGTGCCGCAGGCTTTCATCGATGCCCGTCCGCTGCTGCGCGCCGACCTGATCGGCGAGACCGACGGGATCGCCGGGCTGGGCATCCAGTTCCGTCCGTTCGTGGCCTGAATACGCTGTCCCCTGTTGTCCACAGGACAGCAGGGGTGACGCACTTCGCACCCCTACTTTGCGCAGTCTGGCGGTTTTTTGTGCTGCTTCGCAACACAACGGCGCGGGGCGGGGAGTCGTGACCATCACGTAAGCGCCTGCTTTTGTTCACGTTTCGTGAAGGGGAGCGGTGAGCTGTGACATAAATGGATACGAACCCTTTACAGAGCATTAACTAACGAGACTACTATCGGGTCACCGGCTCGGTCATCGACCCTGCTGGCTCCTTCGACGCCCACTTTGGCGTCTTGTGCACGACCTGAGAGAGAGAGCTCGCCATGACTTCACGCACCACCGCACTGGGGCAGGCCATCCGCTACGCCCTGGCTACCACCGCAGCGCTGGCCGCCCTGCCCGCGTTTGCCCAGGACGGCAGCAGCGCCACTCCCACCAACCTCGATCGCATCGAGATCACCGGCTCGCGCATCCGCCAGGTGGACGTGGAAACCGCCCAGCCGGTGTTCGCGATCACCCGTACGGCCATCGAGCAGCAGGGCTTCAGCTCGGTCGCCGACATCCTGCAGAACGTCACCGCGATGGGCAGCCCGGCGATCAGCCGCGCCAACGCGCTGACCGCCGGTGAGAACGCGGGTGGTTCGTATATCGACATGCGCAACCTGGGCACCCAGCGCACGCTGGTGCTGATCAACGGCAAGCGCCTGGGCATCAGCACCTCGGGTTACCAGGACATCTCCACGATTCCGGTCTCGGCGGTGGAGCGCATCGAAGTGCTGAAGGATGGCGCGTCGGCCATCTACGGTTCCGATGCCATGTCCGGCGTGGTGAACATCATCACCCGCTCGAATGTCACCGGTGTGACCGCCAACGTCTACCACGGCCAGTTCAGCCAGGGCGACGGCGCGCGCGACCGCTTCGATGTGGTGGCAGGCTGGAGCAATGACCGCATCTCGCTGACCGTCGCGGCCGAACATGCCGAAGAAAAGGCGGTGTGGGCCAAGGACCGCGGCTTCAGCGCCTACGGCCTGACCGACCGCCATGCCGACAACCTGACCAACTGGACCACCATCAGCCAGTACGGCCAGTTCACCGGCCTGAAGGGTCGCCCGGGCTGCACCAACGCGAAGGACGGCTGCAACTACTCGCTCAACCGTGGTGCCGACCCGACCAATCCGGCCAACTACCACATCACCGATCCGTCGGCGTTCACCGGCGACGTCAGCAACGCCAACGAGCAGATGCACCTGAACTTCCCGCTCAAGCGTGATTCGGTGTACTTCGACGGCCGCTTCAAGATCACCGACAACGTCAACTTCCGCACCGAGCTGGGCTACAACAAGCGCAAGGCCGTGCGCCAGATCGCCGGCTACCCGCTGCAGTCGAGCACCGCAGGCGTGGGTTCGATGTCGATCGACAGCTACTTCAATCCGTTCGGCCGCCAGCACGGCTACGCCACCCCGACCGCCGTGGCCTGGAACCGCCGCACCTGGGAAGTGCCGCGCGTGACCACCAGCGAGCTGAAGACCTACCGCGCGGTGGCCTCGTTCGACGGTTCGTTCGAGATCGGCAGCCGCTTCTTCGACTGGGAAGCGGGCTACCAGTACAACCGCAACGAGCTGGAAACCATCGCCACCGGCAACCTGCACAAGGCGCGCGTCGCCGGCGGCGTCGGCCCGTCGTTCTACAATGCGGCCACCGGCAAGGTCCAGTGCGGCACCGCTGCCGCGCCGATCTCCTATGACGTGTGCAAGCCGTGGAACCCGCTGGTGCCTTACGGCACGATCGATCCGAACGGCATCGATGGCAACGCCGACCTGCAGGCCTGGCTGTTCCCGCCGGAAGTCACCACCGGCAAGACCACCAGCAAGAACTTCTTCGCCAACATCGCCGGTTCCATCGTGACCCTGCCGGCTGGCGACCTGGGCTTCGCCTTCGGCGTGGAAAGCCGCAAGGAAACCGGTGAGTACCGTCCGGATCCGCTGGCGCAGGCCGGCGCCACCACCAACCTGGCCGCAGGCCCGACCGGTGGCGGCTACAAGGTCAACGAGGCGTACCTGGAAATCAACGTGCCGGTGCTGGCGGACCTGCCGGGCGCGAAGGAACTGACCTTCAACGGTGCCACCCGCTTCTCCGACTACGACACCTTCGGCAACACGCTCAACAGCAAGTTCGGCTTCAAGTGGAAGCCGTTCGACCAGCTGCTGGTCCGTGGTACCTGGGCCGAGGGCTTCCGCGCCCCGACCATCAGCGATCTGTACGGTGGTGGCTCGCAGACCTTCGCCCAGTTCAGCGATCCCTGCGACGTGCAGTTCGGCTCGTCGCGCACCAGCGCAGAAGTCCGCGCCCGCTGCGCCCGTGACATCGCCAACGCTGCAACCTTCCGCCAGCTGCGCCAGGGCAACCAGCCGGTCGCCACCTCCGTCGATGCGACGCCGGTGCCGTTCGTGTCGGGCTCCAACCCGACCCTGACCCCGGAAACCTCGACCAGCAAGACGCTGGGCCTGGTCTGGAGCCCGAGCTTCATCAAGAACTTCAACGCCTCGCTGGACTGGTGGAAGATCCGCATCGACAACACCATCGTTGCCGACAGCCCGACCCAGATCCTGATCGACTGCTACGAGCAGGGCATCGACGCACGTTGCCAGCGCTTCACCCGTGACAAGTCGACCGGCCCGACCGCCGGCATCGTCGATACCCTGCAGTTCGGCAGCCGCAATGCCGGCTTCATGGAAACCGAAGGCTACGACCTGGACCTGAACTACCGCCTGGACACCAGCGTCGGCAAGTTCAACGCCGGCTGGGCCACCACCTATGTCAGCAAGAGCGAGTTCCGCTCGACCAACGACAGCACGGTGGTGCCGACCGTCTCCAACGGCATCGGCAGCAACTTCCGCGTCCGTTCGAACCTGGTGCTGGGCTGGGACCTGGGCAACTTCGGCGTCAGCTGGACCGCGCGTTACTACTCCGGCGTGAAGGAGCAGTGCGTGGACATCCGCGCCTATCCGGACGAGTGCTCCGATCCGGGCGTGTACGCCCCGTGGTACAAGGGCGCACGCAACTACAACGAGCGTGGTTCGGTCACCTTCCACGACGTGCAGTTCCGCTACTCGCTGCCGTGGGATGCCACTGTCTCGGTCGGTGCCAACAACGTGTTCGAGAAGACCGGCCCGATCATGTACACCAAGCCGAACTCGGCCTTCTCGTACTACGGTGGCTACGACATCGGCCGCTTCGTCTACATGAAGTACCAGCAGCGCTTCTGATCCATCGCGCTGTGACGTGAAGCACGATGACCACGGCCCTTCGGGGCCGTGGTTTTTTTTGTGAGCGCCGGCCTCCATACGGTGGCTGGCGCCGCCGTCATCTGATGGTCGCAAAGCGGTCATGTCGGCTACATCGCCAGGCCCGAGCATGCCGGAAACCCGGAGGCCCGCCATGCGCTATGCCATCGTCACCGAGACCTATCCGCCGGAAGTGAACGGCGTCGCCCTCACCGTGCAGGGCCTGGAACAGGGACTGCGCAATTCCGGTCATGAGATCGACCTGATCCGGCCGCGCCAGTCCAGCGAAGCGCTGGACTCCGCACCTGGCACCCTGCTGGTTCCCGGCGCCGCCCTGCCACGCTACCCCGGGCTGCGCTTCGGCCTGCCGGCACCGATCCGTCTCGGCCGCCATTGGCAGCAACAACGGCCAGATGCCGTGTATGTCGCCACCGAAGGTCCGTTGGGCTGGTCGGCCGTGCGCACCGCACGGCGTCTCGGCATTCCGGTCGCCAGTGGCTTCCACACCCGCTTCGACGAATACCTGCCCGACTACGGCGTGGCCTGGCTCCAGGCAGCCGCGATGCGCTGGATGCGCCGCTTCCACAACCAGGCCGATGCGACCCTGGTGCCCACCCGCGAGCTGCAGCAGTTCCTCGGCGAGCAAGGCTTCGAACGCGTACGCCTGCTGGCACGTGCAGTCGACAGCCAGCAGTTCGATCCGGGCCGGCGCGATCCTGCGCTGCGCGAGGAATGGGGCGTGGATGGCAATGGCCTGGTGGCGATCTATGTCGGCCGCATTGCCGCTGAAAAGAATCTTGGCCTGGCAGTGAAGGCGTTCCGCCGGCTGCAGCAGATCCGGCCCAAGGCACGCTTCGTGTGGGTGGGAGATGGCCCGGCCCGCGAGAAACTGGCACATGAAAATCCCGACTTCATCTTCTGCGGCATCCAGCGCGGCGATGCGCTGGCCCGGCACTTCGCCAGCGGCGATCTGTTCCTGTTCCCCAGCCGCAGCGAGACTTTCGGCAACGTGACTCTGGAAAGCATGGCCAGCGGTGTAGCCACCGTGGCCTTCGACTATGGCGCCGCCCGTGAGTACCTGCGCAGCGGTGAGAATGGCGCGGCGGTGGACAGCGACGAGCAGTTCATCGAAGCCGCCGTGCAACTGGCGGCGGATGACGCGCAGCGGCAGATGCTGGGCGGCAACGCCGCGCGCGCGATGAAACGCCTGCATCCACAGCAGGTGGTGGCCGAGTTCGATGCCCTGCTGGCCGAACTGGCGCAGTCGCGGAGGAGCGGCCATGCGCACCACGCGGCTTGAGCTGCTGGCCGATCGCGAAGCACGCCTGTGCCGACGGGCCAACCACTACTGCCGGCGCCGTCGCGTGCGCCGCCTGTTCTCGGTCATCAGCCGGCTCGGCGATGGCGTGTTCTGGTATGTGCTGATGGGCGCGCTGGTGGTGCTGGACGGCTTCGATGGCCTGCGCGCCTCGGTGCACATGGCCGCCACCGGCTTGGCCGCGCTGCTGCTGTACAAGGGCCTCAAGCGCTGGACCCGGCGCCCGCGGCCCTATGCGGCCGACCTGCGCATCCGCGCCTGGGTGGCACCTCTGGACGAATTCAGCTTCCCCTCCGGGCACACCCTGCATGCGGTGTCGTTCACCATCGTCGCACTGGCCTACTACCCTTGGCTGGCGCCGCTGCTGGTGCCGTTCACCGCCGGCGTCGCGCTGTCGCGGGTGGTCCTGGGCCTGCACTACCCCAGCGACGTATTGGCCGCGACGGGCATCGCGGTGCTGCTGGCGTCGGCCAGCCTGGCCTGGCTGCCATTGCCGGTGTAGCCCGGGGTCAGATCCCTTTTCCTTCGGAACAGGGATCTGACCCCCACAATGCCGGCGGCGCTACCGTCATCGTTGATGGCCTAGAATGCGGGCATGACCACGCTGTTCATTTCCGACCTGCATCTGGACCCCAGCCGTCCGGAGATCACCGACCTGTTCCTGCGCTTCCTGCGCGAGCAGGCGCCCGGCGCCGATGCGCTGTACATCCTCGGCGATCTGTTCGAGGCCTGGATCGGCGACGACACGCCCTCGCCCGCCGCCGATGCGGTGGCCGATGCGTTGAAGGTGCTGTCCGACAGCGGCGTGCCGGTGTACTTCATCCGCGGCAACCGCGACTTCCTGCTCGGTGAGGACTACGCGCGCCGTGCCGGCCTGCGCATCCTGCCCGACCCGTGCATGATCGAACTGTACGGCCGCCCGGTGCTGCTGCAGCACGGTGACCTGCTGTGCACCGATGACATTCCTTACCAGCAGTTCCGTGCACAGACGCGCGACCCGGTTTTCCAGGCGCAGTTCCTGTCGCAGCCGCTGGCCGCACGCATCGCCTTCGCGCAGAAGGCGCGCGAAGCCAGCCAGGCGCGCCAGACCGAGATGAAGCAGGACGATCGCGCGCAGTTCGAGTCGGTGACCGACGTGGCCCCTGCCGAAGTCGATGCCACCTTCGTGCGCCATGGCGTGGACACCATGATCCATGGCCATACCCATCGGCCGGCGATCCACACGCTGCAGGCCGGTGGACGCGAGCGCACCCGCATCGTGCTGGGTGACTGGTACGAACAGGGTTCGGTGCTGCGCGTGGATGCCAGCGGCTGGACGCTGGATACCCTGCCGCGCGAATAATGGATCGCAAGGTGCCAACCAAGGTTGGCATCTACCAGAGCAGGTGCATCCGCCCGGGTAGACGCCGCCCTTGGTCGGCGCTTGGACTCAGCGGAAGGCCGCGATGGTGGCCTTGGTGTTGACCAGCACGCGCTGGTTGTCGGCGGTGCTGGCATTGCCCATCGGGATGCCGTTGTAGCTGATGTTCGGGTTGGACCAGTAGTTCAGGCGCGGGCAGCTGCGGGTGCAGTTGTAGGCCATGATCGTGCGCCAGCCGGTGCCGGTGGCCGGCTCGTAGCGGTAGCCGTGGCCATAGGCATACGGCGAGGTGCTCGAGTCGGTGGCGATGTCATGCCGCGCACTCTGCAGATGGCCGATCTCGTGCGCGAACGAGTAGTAGCCGGTCGCGCAATCCCAGTACACCGCCGCGAACGCGGTCGACGCCGTCGAGCCGATGCCCGAGGCCAGGCCGCAGTAGGCGGTGTTGTTGATCAGCAGCACGCCGACGTCGGCGGCGGTGTTGTTGCGGCTGGTATGGATGCTGTCCATGTAGCCATCGCTGGTGCCACGGAAGCGCGCCAGGTCGGTGTCGAAGCTGCCCGACTCGGTGTAGCTGGTGGTCTCGTAGCCGGCCAACTGCATGGTGATGCCAACGTTGCTGTTGACATAGCCCTGGTTGGATTCGGCCACCGCCAGCTGCACCAGCGACTGCATGTTGCCGCCATAGGCGGTGACGGCGGCATTGGTCGCCACCACCAGCACGCGGATGGTGGCCGGCGTGCCGGACGAAGCCTGGGCGATACCGAGGCGATCGTTGTTGCCCATCGGGATCTTCGGCAGCTGATTGTAATCGGCCGGATGGTCGGCCGGCATGCGCGACTCATCCACTTCCACCAGCACGTGGCGGTTGCCCAGCGGGCGCAGGCGGTACAGCTTTCCATCCTTGCGGATCGAGCCGGTGATGGTATCGCCCGAGCGCACCAGGATCAGCGAATTGGCGGGATCGTCCTGGCCGTTGGAGGTGGCTGCGGTCAGCTTGTCCGAGGGCGAACGGAACTGGCCGTACCAGATGCTGCCGCCATCGGGCAGGGCTTCCACCTTGCTGCGCACCGCCTGCACGCGCTGGCCAAGCAGTTCGAACTCCAGCTGCGGCTGCGCAGTGGCAGCAGCGTCGACACGCACTTCCTGTACCGTCGCGGTGGACGGGGTGGCCAGCAGCTTGCCCAGCGCGGGCTCACTGTTTGCCGATGCGCGGCTGATGACCGTCACCGGCTCGAACAACGGTGCCGCATGCGCGGCCGCCGCCACCGACAAACCCAACACCAGGCCACCTGCCGCTTTACCAATCGATCTGGACAACATTGCGTCGCTCCTTGAATGATGTGAACAGCGTTGATGCAGCACGACCCGGTTTGCCGGGTTTGGCCATATGGCCTGCGCGGGTCGTGTGAATTCAATAGGCGAGAGGAATGAAAGTCAGGATTTGTGATCGACCGCATCTGCGTTCAGTCAGGTCAAAAGCGTCACTACACTTCGCCAATACACCGCTTTCGCGCTACCGTGACGCAGCCACGACGGGGAATGCACATGGCACCACCGCTGGACACGGACGAAGATGTCGGCTTGCTGCGGATCGGCCTGTTCTTCGATGGCACCCGCAACAACGCACGCAACCTGGCGCGTGGTCGACCACAGCTGCCGCAGCCGCGCCCGGCGCAGCTGCGTGCCGATGATGATTCGACCTACCAGAGCCGGCTGACCAGCAGCTACGACAACGGCCTGACCAACATCGCGCGCCTGCAGCAGCTGTACCCGGACAGCCGCCGCGATGCGATCGCCGCGCCTTCGCTGTCGATCTATGTGGAAGGCGTGGGCACCCGCGATGACGCCGACGACGACCTGATCGGACTGGCGTTCGGTATCGGCGCCAGCGGTGTGCGCGCCAAAGTGCAGCGTGCGCTGCAGGTATTGCTTCCGGCTGCGCTTGCAGAACTGTCCACGCGTTGGCGGCAACCGCTGCGTCGCGTGCAGCTGGATCTGTTCGGGTTCTCTCGAGGCGCTGCCGCGGCACGTGATATCGCCAACCAACTGCAGGGCTGGGATACCGCTCGTTGGCGGCAACTGCTGCAGTCGTCCGGCCTGGCCTGTGCGGCGGACTTCGCCCCTGCCCTGCCGGTGCTGCGTTTCATCGGCCTGTTCGATACCGTGGTTGCGGTCAGCGGTGGCCGCGCCGACGAACAACCGCAGCTTGCCCTGCACAAAGGCATCGCCGCACGCGTGGTGCAGTTGACCGCGCGCGACGAACATCGCCAGCACTATCCGCTGACCACGGTGGCACCGCCGTTCACCGAGATCGCCCTGCCCGGCGTACACGCCAACATCGGCGGCGGCTACAACCAGCTGGAGGAAGGCCCCAAGCTGCTCAGCCGCCCACGCCGCCAGCAGCTGCGCCGCCCCGCCGTTGCCGACTACCAGATTCCCCCGCTGGCGATGCTGCAGGCCACCACCGCCTACGCTGAAACGCAGGCCGATGCCGAACGCTGGCGGCAGCAGCTGGGCGTGGACGAAAAGGAAGTCTGGGTGGATGTCTGGCACCAGTGGCAGCAGCAGCGCCGTGCCGGCAGCCGCAGCGTGCTGCTGTCGCCGGTGCTGTACGTCACCGCCGCCGTGGTGCTGCGCCGGCGCATCGATTGGCGCTACCAGTTGATCGCGCTGCAGGTGATGCAGCAACACGCACGCGATGCCGGCGTGCAATGGCGCACCGACGCCGCCGAGGTTCCCGGCTGGGAGCTGCCCGCCACCCTGCAGCCGATCGCACGGCGGCTGGTGGCCGGACAGGCGCTGACCCAGACCCAGGAGGCGCTGCTGCGCCGACGCTACCTGATGCAGTCGGCGCACTGGAATTTCGATGCACTGGGCGATACCGCACTGACCTACGCCGCCGATGCCGGCGTCAGCGAACTGCCCTACCGGCCCGGTCCCGGCCTGTTCTACATCAACCGGCCCACCGTGGATGGCAAGCGCGTGGTGTTGCCGAACGCATGAAAAAAGGGACGGAGGGGATTAAGTCGTTTATGCATAAACGACTTAATCCCCTCCGTCCCCTTTTTCTGTCAGCTGGCCTGTTCGACCAGGTTGGCGAGCTCGTCGGCATCGAAGCCGGCCAGCAGGCGCGCTTCGATGTTGAACGGCCCATGCAGGTAGCCGCCGGCGTATTCCACCAGCAGTTCCTTGAAGCGCGAACGCGGCTCGACACCGGCGCGATCGCAGTACCAGCGGTACCAGCGCGAACCGGCGGCAACGTGCGCCACTTCCTCGCGCAGGATCACTTCCAGTACGTCGGCGGTTTCGCCATCGCCGACATTGCGCAGCTTCTCGATCATGCCCGGTGTCACGTCCAGGCCGCGCGCCTCCAGCACGCGCGGCACCAGTGCCATGCGCGCCAGACCGTCATGCGCCGTCTTTTCGCACATTTCCCACAGGCCGTTGTGCGCGGGGAAATCGGCGTAGTCGTGGCCGTGCACCAGCAGCCGCTCGCGCAGCAGCATGAAGTGCCGTGATTCGTCGTCGGCACAACTGACCCAGTCGGCATGGAATGCCGGCGGCAGGCCGCGGAAGCGGTATACCGCATCCCAGGCCAGGTCGATCGCGTTGAGTTCGATGTGGGCGATGGCGTGGATGAAGGCGGCGCGTCCTTCCACGCCGCCCAGGCCGCGCCGCGGCACTTCGCGCGGATGCACCAGCACCAGCCGAGCCGGCCGGCCCGGCATGCGGATCGGTTCCGGCGGCGGCGCATCGGCGGCCACCTTCAGGCGACCGGCACGGAACGCGGCCGCATACGCCTGGGTCAGCGCGACCTTGCGCAGCGGGTCGGCTTCGGCCAGGCACTGCTGCGCCGCGCGCAGCAGGTCGCCTCCAACATCGGGCACCGCAACCACGCCTGGACCTCAGGCGCGGCGCTTGTGCTTGGCGTCGTCCGAACGCAGCTGCTGGATGCGCTCGAAGTAGCCCGGCTCGATACCCGTCGGGTAGTGGCCGTTGAAGCAGGACGAATCGAAGTTGCGCAGCGCCGGGTTGCCCTCGCTCACCGCCGCTTCCATGTCTTCCAGATCCTGGTAGATCAGCCAGTCGCAGCCCAGGTGGGCCTCGATCTCTTCCACGGTACGGTTGTGCGCGACCAGCTCTTCGGCCGCCGGCATGTCGATGCCGTAGATGTTCGGGTAGCGCACCGGCGGTGCCGCGCTGGCCAGGTAGACCTTGCGCGCGCCCGCATCACGGGCCATCTGCACGATCTGCTGGCTGGTGGTGCCACGCACGATCGAGTCGTCCACCAGCAGCACCACGCGGTTGCGGAACTCCAGGTGGATCGGGTTGAGCTTGCGGCGCACCGACTTCACGCGTTCGCCCTGGCCCGGCATGATGAAGGTGCGGCCGATGTAGCGGTTCTTGATGAAGCCTTCGCGGTACTTCACCCCAAGCACGTTGGAGATCTCCAGCGCGGCATCGCGCGAGGTGTCCGGGATCGGGATGATGGTGTCGATATCGTGGTCCGGGCGCAGGCGCAGGATCTTCTCGCCCAGCTTGATGCCCATGCGCATGCGCGCCTTGTGCACCGAGACGTTGTCGATCATCGAATCCGGACGCGCGAAGTACACGTATTCGAAGATGCACGGGGTGTGCTCGGCCGGCTCGGCGCAGATTTCCGAGAACAGCTCGCCGCGCGCGGTGATCACCAGCGCTTCGCCCGGCTGCACGTCGCGCACTCGCTGGAAGCCCAGCACGTCCAGCGCGGCCGATTCAGAGGCCACGATGTACTCGTCGCCCTCGGCATGGCTGCGCTTGCCCAGCACCAGCGGACGGATGCCATGCGGATCGCGGAAAGCGACCAGGCCCAGGCCCAGCACCACGCTGACCACCGCATAGCCGCCCTTGCAGCGGCGGTGCACGCCGGCCACCGCGCGGATCGCGGCTTCCGGGCTGAGCTGGCGCTGCTGTTCCAGCTCATAGGCGAACACGTTCAGCAGTACTTCGCTGTCCGAATCGGTGTTGACGTTGCGGCGGTCCTGTTCGAACACCTGCTGGCGCAGCGCCTCGGTGTTGATCAGGTTGCCGTTGTGGGCCAGCGCGATGCCGTACGGCGAGTTGACGTAGAACGGCTGTGCCTCGTCCATGCCTTCCGAACCTGCAGTCGGGTAGCGCACGTGCGCGATGCCGACGCTGCCTTCCAGGGTGGACATGGTGCGTGCATCGAACACATCGCGGACCAGGCCGGTGGCCTTCTGCACCCGCAGGCGGCTGCCACTGGCGGTGGCGATGCCCGCCGCGTCCTGGCCACGGTGCTGGAGAACGGTCAAGCCGTCATACAACTGCCCGGCGACGTTCTGGTTGCCGACGATTCCGACGATGCCACACATGGTGCGAGGTCTCCGCTGGGCTGTGCCCAGTTACAAGGAAGGTGGCCGTACCTGGCCGCGGTGGTCGCCGCGCCTGCGGTCGACATTGGCCGGATCGCCCGGCTCGATACTGTCTGGCAGTGCTGGGGCGTCCGGGCGCACTTCGGCCGGATCGTATGCGTCGCCCTGTTCCGCTTTCGCGGGCCGCAGCCATCCGCCGCCCGCCACTACCTGGTTGAGGATGCCATTATCGCCTGCCGCGCCCGGCTTTCCCAAATCGGCGCCGGCGCTCTTTCCCAGCTCCATCAATGCAGATGGGGACAGCATGTCGGTCGGCAAGGTCTTGGGCAGCAGATCGGCGCCAGGCACCTGCCAGTGCGGCAGCTTCCCGTTCATCCAGGCCACGGCCGGGTTCAGCACCGGGCGGACCGCCGAGCGCTTCCAGGAGGGTTCTGCGGTCAGCGGGGTGAAGCCGGCCAGCAGCACCAGGATCGCCGCGATCAGGCCGCCACGCACGGCTCCCAGCACCCCGCCCAGCAACCGGTCCAGGCTGGTCAGCATGCTGCGGTGGATCATCGCCTTGATGACCATGCCGATCACCGCGACCACGATCATCACGCCAATGCCGACGCCCAGGTAGCCGCCGACGAAGTGCTCGCCGCCGGGCGCGGCCGGGGCCGCCCACCAGCGTGCCGCATCGTTGCCGAAGGCGAAGGCCGCCCACGCGGCCAGCAGCCACGACAGCGTGCCGATGACGATTCCAACAAAGCCACGCAGCATCCCGAGCAGGGTCGAGGCGGCGATCACGATCAGCAGCACCACGTCGATCATGGCGCCCCGCTCCTTCGGCGGCGCTGGCAACGGGCCTGCGCGTGGGTCATGGGTGCGGTCGGACCATGCCGGCCACGCCGACCTTGGCGGCGACCTGCGCCTTCAGCTGCTCGGCGTCAGCGCGGTTGGCCACCGGTCCGACGCGGACGCGATGCAGGGTGCCCTTTTCCGTGCGTACCTGCTCGACGAAAGCACTGAAGCCGGCGGCACGGACCTTGTCGCGCAGCGCATCGGCATCGTTGGCCTGGCCGAACGCACCCAGCTGCACGGCGAAGCCGACGCCACTGGCCGCCGGTGCGGCCGGCGTGGCCGGGGCCGTCGCCGGCTTGCTGGCGGTGGCCTCCGGCTTCGGCTCGGGCTTGGCCTCCGGCTTCGGAGCCTCAGGCTTCGGCGCCGGCTTGGGCGGCTCCGGTTTGGTGGTCGTCGCCGTCGGCGTGCTTGGCGGCAGGCTTTCGCTGCGCACCGGGTTGCTGGTGGCCGACGGCGTGGTGGCCGCGGCCGGGGTGCTGGTGGTCGGCGCCGGCATGGCGGCGACCGCCGCACTGCTGCCCGCCGCCGCATCCAGGGTAATGACTTCGGCCTTCACATCGGCGCGGATCTTCACAGCCTGCAGCCGGGCAGCCTCGGCCTGGGCACGGTCGGCATACGGCCCGACGCGCACACGCCACGCCTGGCGCCCGCTGATGGTGGTGGTTTCGGCGAAGCCCGGCATCTGCGAGCGCTTCAGGTAGGCGATCACCGCGTCGGCGTCGGCCTTGCTGCCGTAGGCGCCGAACGTGACGGCGTAGTTGCCGGCGGCAACCGCCGGGGACGTGTCCACGGTCGGCGGCGTGGCCGGCGCGGCGGCCTCCTGCAGTGGCTTGGCCTGCCCGGTCTGCAGGCCGGTGGCACCACCGGCCGGAGCAACCAACGGCAGCTCACGGGTTTCGAACTGGCCATCGGCCGGTGCGTCCGGCGCGGCGATCGGCACCGAGGCCACACCGCTGTCCGGCGCCGGCCCCTTGACCAGCATCGGCAGGAAAATCACGGCCAGCGCCACCAGCACGATGGCACCAATCAGACGCTGTTTCAGAGGCGTATCCACGTGAGGCGGCAACTGTCCGGAGGTTGCGGTCGATTATACGGGTGCCGGACCGGACGGCGTCGGCATTGGCTGAACGCGGATCAGGCGGCGCCCTGCAACCACTGCAGCGCGGCCGCAGCGGTATGGAAGGAGCCGAACACCAGTACGCGGTCACCGCGCCCGGCCTGGGCCAGGACCTGTGCCAGTGCCTGTTCGACGGTATCAGCCCGCTGGGCCTTGGCCGCCGCCGTGCCGGCCAGGCGTTCCTGCAACTGGGCAGCGCTCTGCCCGCGCGGGCCGTCCAGGCCAGCCAGGGTCCACTCGCCGACCACGTCCTGCAGCGCCTGCACCACGCCCACCGCGTCCTTGTCCTGCAGTGCGGCGTACACCGCCAGGGTGCGCCCGGCCGACGCTTCGGACTTCAGCGCGCGCGCCAACTGGCCCGCCGCCTGCGGGTTGTGGCCTACGTCGACGCGGACCTGCACACCGTCACGCTCGAACGCCTGCAGGCGGCCAGAGATGCGCGCCGCCGCGATACCGGCAGCCCACGCCGCACGCGGCACCGGCTTGTCCAGCGCGCGCAGCGCAGCGATGGCGGCACCCGCGTTGGCCAGCTGGATCGGGCCGGCCAGCGCCGGTGTCGGTAGTTCCATGCGCAGGCCGACGTCACGCCAGCGCCAGCGCTGGGCATCGATCGGCTCGTAGAAATAATCGCTGCCGCCCCGGATCGCATTGGCACCCACCAGGTAGGCACGTGCGAGCACGCTCGACGGCGGATCGGTCTCGCCCAGGATCACCGGCTTCCAGCCACGGATGATGCCGGCCTTCTCGGTGCCGATCGCTTCGCGGTCCTCGCCCAGCCATTCGGCATGGTCGATGTCCACGGTGGTGATCACCGCCACGTCGGCATCGATGATGTTGACCGCATCCAGTCGACCGCCCAGGCCCACTTCCAGTACCGCCAGGTCCAGCTCTGCCTCGGCGAACAGCTGCAAAGCAGCGAGCGTGCCGTACTCGAAATAGGTCAGCGTGGTGTCGCCGCGTGCCGCTTCGACGGCATTGAACGCAGCAACCAACGCCGCATCGTCGACATCCTGGCCATCGATGCGCACACGTTCGTTGTAGCGCAGCAGATGCGGCGAGGTGTAGGCGCCAACCTTCCAACCCGCAGCACGGCCGATGGCCTCGATGAAGGCCACGGTCGAGCCCTTGCCGTTGGTACCACCGACCACGATGGTGCGCTGGGCCGGCGTACCCAGGCCCATCGCCGTGGCCACGGCGCGCACGCGCTCCAGGCCCATGTCGATGGTCGCCGGGTGCTGGCGTTCAATGTAGTCCAGCCAGTCGGCCAGGGTGGTCGGGGTGTTCGTCACGGCAGCAGTTCCAGCAGAAGCAGTTGATGCGAGGGGATGGATCAGAGAGCGCGGTGCTTGGCTTCGCCGAAGAACGGCGTGTGGTGGGCGCAGTCGTTCAGGCGCACCACTTCCAGGCTGTCCAGGTCGGCGCCTTCGAGCAGGTTGAGCGTGGTTGGCGCCTGGCGGAAGGTCCACAGGCGGGAAATCGGCAGGCCCAGCACCTTGCACAGGATCACGCGGTTGACCGCGTCGTGGGCGACCACCAGCAGGGTGTCGTGCTCGCCAAGGCCTTCGGTGGCGCGGGCCAGGCCGCGCCAGCTGCGCTCCAGCACCAGGCGCAGCGATTCGCCGCCGGGCATCAGCACGGTATCCGGCTCCTCGCGCCAGGCCTGAAGGCGCGACGGATCCTTCTCGTTGATTTCGCTGGCCAGCAGTCCTTCCCACTCACCGTGGGCAATTTCCTGCAGCTCCGGCTCGGTCAGCAGCATGTCGGCACGGGCGGCGCCGAGCGCCAGCTGCGCGGTGCGCTGCGCGCGCGACAGCGGCGAGGCGACGGCGCGGGTAATGTCGACCGAGGCCAGGCGGGCACCCAGTGCCTGGGCCTGGGCTTCACCGATCGGTGAAAGCGGAATATCGATCTGGCCCTGGTAGCGGCCTTCGGCGTTCCACGGCGTTTCGCCGTGGCGGGCAAGCAGGATGCGCATGCGTGCAAGGGGTCCTGGGGGGAGGAGGTTTCCGCGTTTCGTTCACATCCTGTGAAGTACGCGGAACAGGGATGATACCTGTTCGGCGCACCCGGCCGGGTCGGGCATGAAAAAACCCCGCGACCTGCGTCGCGGGGTTTCGGTACTCCCGGCCCTCGGGTCGGGTTTGCCGGCCAGCGGCCGGCACTACCGTCCGGTACAAGCAGTAGATCCACGCCATGCGTGGATGAACCGCCAGGGACCGCGAACCTTACTTGGCCAGGTTCAATTCCTTCAGCAGCTGCGGCGCCGGCGCCACTTCCTGCATGATCCACTGCATGTAGCGGCTGTCGACGGCGATCATGCGGGTCATCACCGGGTCGAACACCCAGTTGGAACTGACCGATTCCCAGTTGCCATCGAATGCCAGGCCGACCAGCTTGCCGTTGGCGTCCAGCACCGGCGAACCCGAGTTGCCGCCGGTGATGTCCAGGTTGGACAGGAAGTTGACCGGCACCGAACCAATGCGCTTGTCTTCCAGGCCGCCGTAACGCTTGGCCTTGACCGCGTCGAGCAGCGCCTTCGGCGAATCGAACGGATCTTCACCGGTTTCCTTCGCCGCCACGCCTTCCAGGGTGGTGAACGGGGTGTACTTCACGCCGTCCTTGCCATAGCCCATGACGTTGCCGAAGGTGATGCGCAGCGACAGGTTGGCGTCCGGGTAGACGAACTCACCCTGGCTCTTCTTGTAGTCGGCCACGGCCTGCAGGTACAGCGGACGCGCGGTCAGCGATTCGCCTTCGCGGATCTTCTTCTGCTCTTCCTGCTTCAGCAGTGCCGGCATGACGGCCACGGCGTACTGGATGGCCGGATCGCTGCTGGCTTCAAACGCGGCACGGTCGGCCTTGAACCACTTCAGGCGGGTGTCCAGGCTGCCCAGTTCGGTGCCGCCCAGCTTGGCCACCAGCGACTTCACCGCAGCGGCATCGCTGCCGGCCAGCCACTTGTTCAGCACTTCGTTGTCACGCTGCGCGGCCGGCAGGGCCACGTACTGGTCCAGCCAGTAGGTCTGCAGCTGCTGGTCCATCTTCGCCACGTAGCGGCGGTCCATCTGCTTCAGGCCACCTTCGATGGTGGTCAGGTCGCGTTCCTGGTAACCCGCTTCGCGTTCGGCATCCGGCTTGCTGCGCTCGATCGACAGGCGGTACAGGGTGATCGCCGCGCCAACGGCCGAGGTGTTGTTGAACTGGCCGACGAACAGGTCACGCTCGCGGGTCGACTTGCTGGTATCCAGATGCTTGAGCAGCTGCGCGTGTGCCGCCAGGGCCGGCTTGCCGGCAGCGCCCTGCTTCTTCAGCCAGGCCAGTACGGCGGCTTCCTCGGCCTGCTTCTGGCCGGCTGCGTCGATGCGCTTGAAACCTTCCAGCTGGCCCAGGTAGTTCTTGGCCACGTTGTTCATGCTGGCGGCGGTGGCGGCGTACTTCACCTTGACGTCGGCGTCGGCCTTGCCGGCGTCGGCGATCATCTTCAGCACCGCGTTGTAGTGCTTGGCGATGGTCGGGTAGGTGAAGCTGGCGGTTTCGTTGAATTCACCGGCCAGGGCGTAGCGGTTGGTGCGGCCCGGGTAGCCGGCCACCATCACGAAGTCGTCGGCGCCCAGCGGCTGGTCGGCGAACTTCAGGAAGTGCTTGGGCTGGTACGGCACGTTGTCGGCGGCGAAGGCCGCCGGCTTGCCGTCCTTGCCGACGTAGGCGCGGTAGAACGAGAAATCGCCGGTGTGGCGCGGCCACATCCAGTTGTCGACGTCGCCACCGAACTTGCCGACGCTGCCCGGGGGCGCGTAGACCAGGCGCACGTCCTTGATTTCCATGTTGCGGAACAGGCGATAGGTGTTGCCGCCGGAGAAGCTGTACAGGCGGCAGCGGAAGCCGGCATCGGCTTCACAGGCGGCGACCTGGGCCTTGTCGAAGGCGTCCAGTGCGCGGCTGCGGGCCAGCGGGTCGTTGCCGGCGCCGGCAATGGCGGCCTTGGCCTGGGCGGTGACGTCGGTGATCTGGTCGAGCACGTAGACGCGGGCGTTCGGGCCGGCACTCAGTTCATCGCTGTGCTTCGGCGCGTTGAAGCCGTCCTTGATCAGGTTCTTCTCGGCGGTCGAATTCAGCTGGATCGCACCGTAGGCGCAGTGGTGGTTGGTGACCACCAGGCCCTGCGGCGACACGAAACTGGCGGTGCAGCCACCGAGGGCGACGACCGCGCCCATCGGGTCGCCGGTGAGGTTGGACAGCTGCTCCGGGGACAGCTTCAGGCCAGCCTTCTGCAGCGGACCGGCGATTTCCGGCAGCTGCTGCGGCACCCACATGCCTTCAGCGGCATGGGCGACCTGGGCCAGCCCGAGGCTGGCGACGATGGAGAATGCAAGCAGGTTCGAGCGCATGGAGCGGCCCCTGGTAGTGGAACCCTCGATTGTAGCCCGCCGCCCTGCCCCGGCCCGAACCCCGGAAGTCATGCAATCAGGTGCTTCCACCGTTCAGCGTCTCCATTGCGATCGGTCAGAGGCGAGAGGCCAGGCCGATGCAGGACACGCCGTAAACCCATCCATGGGGGCTCGGTCGCGCCATCCATGGCGCTCACGGTCCTGCATCGGCCTGGCCTCTCGCCTCCCCACAGTCCCCTGGCCTCGGACGGTAGCGCCGAGCCATGCCCGGCGAGCGAAGCGACGCCGCTGTTCGCAGTACGTTCGAAACGCCGGCTGGCACACGCCTTTCGTTCCGCCACTGCACCCGCAGCGCAACATGGGAAATCCGCGCGGCACCCTATAATCCGCGCTTTCCCCCTGACGAGTTCCACCCCGATGGCGCAGCAAACGATGAAGGCCCTGGTCAAGCGCGAAGCGGCCAAGGGCATCTGGCTGGAAGAAGTTCCGGTTCCGACCCCGGGCCCGAACGAGGTCCTGATCAAGCTGGAAAAGACCGCGATCTGCGGCACCGACCTGCACATCTACCTGTGGGACGAGTGGAGCCAGCGCACCATCAAGCCGGGCCTGACCATCGGCCACGAGTTCGTCGGCCGCATCGCCGCGCTCGGCTCGGCGGTGACCGGCTATGAGATCGGCCAGCGCGTCTCGGCCGAAGGCCATATCGTCTGCGGCCACTGCCGCAACTGCCGTGGCGGCCGCCCCCACCTGTGCCCGAACACCGTCGGCATCGGCGTCAACGTCAACGGCGCCTTCGCCGAATACATGGTGATGCCGGCCAGCAACCTGTGGCCGATCCCGGACCAGATCCCGTCGGAACTGGCCGCGTTCTTCGACCCGTACGGCAACGCCGCACACTGCGCGCTGGAATTCGACGTGATCGGCGAAGACGTGCTGATCACCGGCGCCGGTCCGATCGGCATCATCGCCGCCGGCATCTGCAAGCACATCGGTGCGCGCAACGTGGTGGTGACCGACGTCAACGACTTCCGCCTGAAGCTGGCCGCCGACATGGGCGCGACGCGCGTGGTCAACGTCGCCAACCAGTCGCTGAAGGACGTGATGAAGGAACTGCACATGGAGGGCTTCGACGTGGGCCTGGAAATGAGCGGCAACCCGCGCGCGTTCAACGACATGCTCGACTGCATGTACCACGGTGGCAAGATCGCCATGCTCGGCATCATGCCCAAGGGCGCCGGCTGCGACTGGGACAAGATCATCTTCAAGGGCCTGACCGTGCAGGGCATCTACGGCCGCAAGATGTACGAGACCTGGTACAAGATGACCCAGCTGGTGCTGTCCGGCTTCCCGCTCGGCAAGGTGATGACCCACCAGCTGCCGATCGACGAGTTCCAGAAGGGCTTTGACCTGATGGAAGAAGGCAAGGCCGGCAAGGTGGTATTGAGCTGGAATTGACCCTTCGCCGAGCGCGATGGGTGGGTGCCGAGCTTGCTCGGCACACCTTGAAACTGAAAAAGGCGCCCGATGGGCGCCTTTTTCTTTGCCATCCCGATGTTGCCGGCCAGCGGCCGGCACTACCGGTAACGCCTGCGGCGTTACTTGCCGATGGCCACGGTCAGCAGCACGCGGCTGTGTGCCAGCTTGCCCGAGTTCTCGCGGCCATTGCCGTCGGTACCGTAGTAACCCAGGCCGACGTTGAACAGGCCGAACTGGCGGCTGACGCCGACGTTCCAGTCGGTGTAGTCCTTGGCCAGGCCCTTCTCGAAGCTGCTGCGGCCGACGTTGGCGTTCAGCGTGAAGTCCTGCGGCAGGCCCCACTGGCCGCCGACGCCGTAGTACCAGCCATCGGTGCCGCTGTTCCACTGGTCGTTGGTGTAGGCCACGGTCAGCTTGTAGGTGTCGTCGAGCGTGGTGGTGGTCACCAGCTCGTTGTAGTTCTGGTGGCTGGCACCGATGTAGATGTAGCGGTTCAGCAGCACGTCGAAGTTGACGCGCGAAGTGACGTCCACGCCGTAGCCGATCTGGTAGTCGATCTCGGTGTTCGGATCACCCGGACCGAAGTCCACGCCCGAACCCCAGACACCGGCATACAGGCCCACCGGCGAGGTGTAGGTGAAGCCCGCCTGCAGGGTCGGCTTCTCGTCGGTCTGCGACACGCCACGGAACAGGTAGTCGGAAACGGCGGTGACATTCCAGCTGTACGGCGATTCGTTCTCCTGCGCGCTGGCGGCGAACGGGGCGGCCAGGGTCAGGGCAGCGGCAATGGCGAGGCAGGCACGGGCGTGCTTCATGAGCGTCTCCGGTGGGGGCGGTGGCGTGGCGTGGAAGGCGGGTGCGGCCGGAGCGCGACAGCTCCGGTTCACGAATTCTTAACCACTTTGCTATTGCGATGCAACATGTGCCGGCCGTGGCGATGCCCCATCCGGCCCGGTTGGTGACCGACGATGCCCGGTAGAATCAGCGGTTTCCCGTTCAGAGCCGTGCCCACGCCATGACCGACGCCTCCTCCGCCCTGACCCGCCACTACGCCGAGGAACTGGACGCCATCCGCGCCCAGGGCCTGTTCAAGTCCGAGCGGATCATCACCAGCCCGCAGTCGGCCGAGATCACCCTCGACGACGGCCGCAAGGTGCTGAACTTCTGTGCCAACAACTACCTGGGCCTGGCCGACCATCCGGACCTGATCCAGGCCGCCAAGGACGCACTGGATACCCACGGCTTCGGCATGGCCTCGGTGCGCTTCATCTGCGGCACCCAGGACCTGCACAAGCAGCTGGAGAAGCAGATCGCCGATTTCTTCGGCAAGCAGGACACCATCCTGTACGCGGCCTGCTTCGATGCCAACGGTGGCCTGTTCGAGCCGCTGCTCGGCGAGAATGACGCGATCATTTCCGACGCGCTGAACCATGCTTCGATCATCGACGGCGTGCGCCTGTGCAAGGCCAAGCGCTTCCGCTACGCCAACTGCGACATGGCCGATCTGGAAGCCCAGCTGCAGGCCGCCGATGCCGCCGGCTGCAAGACCAAGCTGATCACCACCGACGGCGTGTTCTCGATGGACGGCTTCATCGCGCCGCTGGACGAGATCACCGCGCTGGCGAAGAAGTACAACGCGCTGGTGCACATCGACGAATGCCACGCCACCGGCTTCCTTGGCGCCACCGGCCGTGGTTCGGCCGAGGTCAAGGGCGTGCTGGAGAAGATCGACATCATCACCGGCACCCTGGGCAAGGCCATGGGCGGCGCACTGGGCGGCTTCACCTGCGCCAGCGCCGAAGTGATCGAACTGCTGCGCCAGCGCTCGCGCCCGTACCTGTTCTCCAACTCGCTGCCGCCGCATGTGGTGGCCGCCGGCATCAAGGCGTTCGAAATGCTGGCTGCCGCCGACGACCTGCGCAGCACCCTGGCCGAGAACACCGCCTACTTCCGCGAGAAGATGACCGCCGCCGGTTTCGACGTGAAGCCGGGCGTGCATCCGATCAGCCCGGTGATGCTGTATGACGCACCGTTGGCGCAGAAGTTCGCCGAGCGCCTGCTGGAAGAAGGCATCTACGCGATCGGCTTCTTCTTCCCGGTGGTGCCCAAGGGCCAGGCCCGCATCCGTACGCAGATCAGCGCCGCGCACAGCCGCGAGCACCTGGACCGCGCGATCGATGCCTTCACCCGCATCGGTGTCGAGCTGGGCGTGGTCAAGGGCTGATCATGGCCGGGGTCGGAGCCCTTTCCTGCGGAAAGGGGTCCGACCCTATCAAAGCGTGCCGACCAGGGTCGGCACCCACGGGCGTCACTTCTTTTTCTTCTTGCCCTTCGGCTCTTCCTTGCTGGCCACCACCACCGGCTTGGCGGCAGCGTCCTGGCCGTTGCCCTTGGCAACGCGGATGCCGTTTGCCTTCATCCAGGCATCGAACTCATCGGCGGTCATTTTCTTGTCGCCATCGCTCATCAGGAAGCGGTAGCTGCCGCGACCATCCAGCTCCGGGGTCTTCACTTCCACCACCGGGGTCTCGGCAGGCGTTTCCGCCTTGGCCACCTTCTTGTGGCCGCCACAGGCGGTCAGCAGCACCATCGGCAGCAGCAGGCCTGCACAGCGCAGGGTTTGGTTGAGGGTCGGGTGGTACATGGCAGGCTCCGTTCGGGAAATTCAACAACCAGGCGCCCCCTACGCCTGGAACGGTGGCCGGCAACTGCCGGCCGCGGGCGATGATCAGCCCGGTGCAGCGGCCCCCAGCCGCTGCTGGTCGCTGACCTCCAGCACCCGCCATTGCCCCTTGCCGAGATCGCCGAGCAGCAGCCCACCGATCGCGACCCGGACCAGGCGCAGCACCTGCAGGTCGAAGGCCGCCAACAGGCGGCGGATATGGCGGTTGCGGCCCTCGTCGAGGACCACCTCCAGCCATGCGGTCTTGTCGCCACTGCGCAGCACGCGCACGGCCTGGGCGACCAGGAACTCGCCCTCGTCCTCGACACCGGCGCGCAGCGCGGCCAGGGTGTCCTCGTCGGGCAGGCGATCCACCTGCACGTGATAGGTCTTCTGCGGGCCGGTCTCTGGATCGGTCAGGCGCGCCGCCCACTGCGGATCATTGCTGAACAACAGCAACCCTTCGCTGGCCTTGTCCAGGCGCCCGACCGGCGCGATCCACGGCAGGCCGGCACCATCAAAGCACCGATACACCGTGTCGCGACCACGCTCGTCCTGCGCCGTGGTCACCACGCCGCGCGGCTTGTTGAGCATCAGGTACAGGCGCTGAGGCGCATCCATCGGCTGGCCATCGACTTCGATCGGTGGCGCAGGCTGTCCAATCGGGAATTCGGGATCACGGACGATGCGGCCGGACACGCGCACGCGGCCCTCGGCGATCCAGCGCGCGGCCTCGCTGCGCGAGCACACGCCGGCCTTGGACAGCACGCGCGCCAGGCCATGGCGCACGCCACTGGAGACATTCGGAACCGCACGCCCACGCGGTGCGTGGGAGCGGGCGGCGGGGGCGGCAGGTGGGCGGCGCGTGCGCAAGCCTCTGCTCCCCGCGGCGCTTACTTCTTGTCGACCGGCTTGGTCTCAGCCGGTGCTTCGGCCGCAGCCGGAGTAGCGGCCGGAGCCGGACGCGCCTTGACCACGCGCACACCGCGCGCCTTCATCCAGGCGTCGAATTCTTCAGCGGTCATGCGCTTGCCGTTCTGGCTCATGTCGAAGCGCCACGGCGTGTTGTCGAACTCGGTCTGCGGCTTGTAGGCCGCCGGATCGTTCGGCTTCACTGCCGGCGCGCTCGGGATGGCCTTGGCGATGTTCTGGCAGCCATCGATGCGCAGGCGCTGCAGCACCTGGTCCAGCGACTGCGACGGATCGTAGTTGCTGCTCAACACGCCAGCCGGCATGCCCAGCTGGTTGCCACGGATGTACAGCTCGTCGGCCACCGGTGCGATGGTCGTGGCGGGCAACGGCAGCGGCGACGCGCTGGTGTTGACCGAGCAATCGACCGCAGCGTGGGCGGCGGGAACCAGGGCCAGCGCCAGGACGGCGGCCGATGCAGAGCGCAGCATGAGGGGCATCCACGGAAGGAAGTGACGCGGCGAGTTTAGCAATGCCGCGTCAGCTTTCAAGCGCCACTTTCAATGAATACGGCAACTCATTGGTTTTACGGGCAAAATCCTGACGAACGGTTGCCCTTGCGCATGAAACGCCGGCTTCCGGGCCGCAGAAACAACAAGACCCGGCCGAAGCCGGGTCCTGCTGTGTCCTACTGGCGGAGCGTCAGAACTTAGTTCTGGACGTTCAGCTCGGTACGACGGTTCTTGGCGCGACCTTCCGGGTTGTCCGAACCATCCGGGTTGGTGTTCGGAGCAATCGGACGGCTCTCGCCGTAGCCGATCGGGCCGACCAGACGACCGGCGTCAACGCCGTTCTTGGTCAGGTAGTTGTACACGGCGGTAGCGCGACGCTCCGACAGCTTCTGGTTGTAAGCGTCGGTACCCTTCGAGTCGGTGTGACCGGCAACTTCAACGCGCAGATCCGGGTAACGCTTCAGGATCTCGGTGGCTTCGCTCAGGATCGCCACGGCGTCCGGACGCAGGTTCGACTTGTCGAAGTCGAAGTTGACGCCCTTCAGGTCGATGGAGACCGGAACCGGGCAACCGTCCGGACCGATGGTCTGACCCGGCTGCGAGTTCGGGCACTTGTCGTCGCAGTTGTTGACGCCGTCACCGTCGTCGTCCAGGTCGGCGCAGCTCGGGGCAACCGGAGCCGGAGCCGGAGCAGCCGCGACCGGAGCCGGGCCCAGCGGGATCACGACGCCGACCGAAGCCAGCACGTCGCCGAACCAGCTTTCGTCCTTGGCGGCGATGCTCTGGTCGTCGAAGTCAGCGCGGTAGGCCACTTCGGCGCGGACAGCAACACGCTTCTCGAAGGTGGTCTGCAGGCCGACGCCCAGCTTGGCGGCAACGTTGCCGTCCTTACGCTTGCGCGGACCGTTGTTGTCCAGGGCAGCGTACTGCTCTTCCGACTTCTGGTAGCCCAGGCCACCGACGATGTACGGGTTCCAGCCGCGGCCTTCCTTGATGAAGTGGCGACGCAGGTCCAGCGAGACGCCGTACTGCGACCAGTTCAGGTCCTGGTTGCTGTCGAAGTTCGGGTTCTGGTAGTTCAGCTCACCGTCCAGCGACCAGTTCGGGCTGATGAACTTACCCAGGCCCAGGGTCACGAACGGAGCGTCATTGGTCAGACGGTCGCTGTCCTGGAAGTTGAAGCCGGCCGAACCGGTCAGGTACCAGCGGTCATCGAACTCCTGCGCCGAAGCTGCCTGGGCAAAAGCCAGGCCGCCCAGCAGCGCGGCAGTAAGGATCTTCTTGTTCATTGAGTACAGCTCCTATTTCGGGGGTATGAAACCGGTAGAGGCATGGGCCAGCACTAGTGCGTCGATGTACGACAGCCGATTCAGCACGCCACCGCCGCGAACATTATGCTCAGGCGGGTGAAGGCCATGTTAACAGTCCCGTAACATGTGAAGTGTTGCGCCCGACCGTCCACCGGTCCGACGTTGAAACCCTATACAGGATGATGAAAATCCGCAAGACCCACACGCTGCAAGGGTTTGACGGGGTTTAAGCGGCAAAAACGACATATTGCGCAACACACTGCATCACGCGGTTCAGCAGGTTTGCGGAAACGTGAGGAACCTTATGATGGGATCACGAACCCAGCCGGAGCCGTGATGAAAGCCGTCGCCCTGAGTCGTGAATACGCACCTGCCCTGCAATACGCACCTGCCCTGCGTGATGTCCTGCTGCCGCCTCCGCTGCCGCCACGCGGCCGCGACCTGCTGGTCCGGATCGAAGCGGTATCGGTCAACCCCGTCGACGGCAAGCAGCGGGCCGCCACCGATCCGGCCACCCTCGAGGTTCCCCGGGTGCTGGGCTGGGATGCCGCCGGTGTGGTCGAAGCCATCGGTGACGAGGCCAGCCTGTTCGCCTCCGGTGACGAGGTCTACTTCGCCGGCGACGTTACCCGGCCGGGCTGCAACGCCCAGTACCAGTGGGTGGACGAGCGCCTGGTCGCCCGCAAGCCGACCACGCTCGATTTCGCGGAAGCCGCCGCGCTGCCCCTGACCACGCTGACCGCCTGGGAGCTGCTGTTCCAGCGCATGCCGCTGCACCTGGATGATCGCCGCCATGGCGGCCAGCACCTGCTGGTGATTGGCGGCGCGGGCGGCGTGGGCTCGATGGCGATCCAGCTGGCCCGCCATGCCGGCTTCGAGGTGATCGCCACCGCCTCGCGCGAGGCCTCGATCGACTGGTGCCGGCAGATGGGGGCCACGCATGTGATCGACCATCGGCAGCCGCTGCAGCCCCAGCTGCAGGCGCTGGGCATCGATACGGTGCAGGTGGCGCTCAATCTGGCCGACACCGATCACTACTGGGACGAGCTGGGCCAGCTGCTGGCACCGCAGGGCCATGTCGGCCTGATCGTGGAGCCGCGTGGCGCACTGCGCATCGGCGATCCGTACAAGGCCAAATGCATCGGCATCCACTGGGAATTCATGTTCGCGCGCTCGCGCTTCGCCACTGCCGACCGCATCGAGCAGCACCGCATCCTCAGCCGCGCCGCCAGCATGATCGATGCCGGCCAGCTGCGTGGCACGCTCAGTGAAACGCTGGGCACGATCAATGCGGCCAACCTGGACATCGCGCATGAACGCCTGGCCAGCGGGCGCACGGTGGGGAAGCTGGCGCTGGTGGGCTGGGACGGCTGACGCTTCATGTAGCGCCCCACGTGCAGGATCGGCGCTGCCTGTACCGGCGGATTGACCGGCATCTGTATCTATGGATGAAGCTAAAACGGGGATACGGTGGAAACAGATTCCCTCCCCCTGTGCCCGCCATGCCTACCGCCCTGCCCCTGCGCCTGCTGCAACTGATCACCGGCCTGTTCCTGTATGGCTTCGGTGCCTCGCTGATGATCCGTGCCGCCATCGGTGTGGCGCCCTGGGACGTGTTGTCGCAGGGCATCGCCGCACAGACGCCGCTGTCCTTCGGCCTGGCGACCAATGTCATCGGTGCGCTGGTGCTGTTGCTGTGGTGGCCACTGCGCCAGAAGCCGGGCGTCGGCACCGTGCTCAACGTGATGCTGATCGGTCCCTCCGCACAGTTCGGGCTGTGGCTGCTGCCGCCGGCCGTCGGCGTGGGCTGGCAGCTGGCGATGTTCTGTGCCGGCATGCTGCTGGTCGCGCTGGCCACCGGCCTGTACATCGGCGCCCGCCTCGGCCCGGGACCGCGCGATGGCCTGATGACCGGCCTGCATGCCCGCACCGGCTGGCCGATCTGGAAGGTGCGCAGCCTGATCGAAGGCAGCGTATTGCTGCTGGGCTGGTGGCTGGGCGGGAATGTCGGCCTCGGCACCCTCGCCTTTGCCCTGCTGATCGGCCCGCTGTGCGGGGTCACGCTGGGCTGGTTCGGCATCGGCCGCACCCCGGTAGTGCCGGCCGCTGGCCGGCAGCCGCAGTCGCCCTGAGCTGGCCGCCATGCCGGCCAGCGGCCGGCACTACCGCCCCCGGAGTTCGGGGGCAGCGCCGCAGGCGCGGGGGCGTGGAGGCTGGTAAGTGGGGCCCGCGGTTCGCGCAGCGAAATGCGGGAGCGACAGCACGCATGTGCCGAGCGTACCCGGCCAGCAGCCAGCACTACCCCCGGAGTTCGGGGGCAGCGCCGCAGGCGCGGGGGCGTGGAGGCCGGTAAGTGGGCCCCGCGGTTCGCGCAGCGAAATGCGGGAGCGACAGCGCGCATGTGCCGAGCGTACCCGGCCAGCGGCCGGCACTACCCACCAGGCGGCCCTTGCCCCGGCCGCCGTTTCGCGGCACGCTTCGCGCTTCCGTACGCAAGCGTATCGACCATGTCGCCAGCCAACGAAAGCGCCTATCCCCATCTGTTCGCCCCGCTGGACCTGGGCTTCACCCAGCTGCGCAACCGCGTATTGATGGGCTCGATGCACACCGGCCTGGAAGATCGCGCCCGCGACTTCCCGCGGCTGGCGGCCTACTTCGCCGAGCGCGCCGAGGGCGGCGTCGGCCTGATCGTCACCGGCGGCTTCGCGCCGAACGTGGTCGGCTGGCTGAAGCCGTTCGGCGGCAAGCTGTCCTGGCCGTGGGAAGTGCGGCCGCACCGCCAGCTCACCGCCGCCGCGCACCAGCACGGCGCGAAGATCTGCCTGCAGCTGCTGCACGCTGGCCGTTACGCCTACCACCCGCTGTCGGTGGCGCCGTCGAAGCTGAAGGCACCGATCAACCCGTTCACCCCGCGCGCGCTGTCGGCCAGCGGCGTCGAGCGGCATATCGCCGACTACGCACGCAGCGCGAAGCTGGCCCGCGAGGCCGGCTACGACGGCGTCGAAGTGATGGGTTCGGAGGGCTACCTCATCAACGAATTCATCGCCCCGCGCACCAACAAGCGCACCGACCGTTGGGGCGGTGACGCCAGCCAGCGCATGCGCTTCGCGGTCGAGATCGTGCGCCGCATCCGCGAGGCCTGCGGCCCGGACTTCATCATCATCTATCGCCTGTCGCTGGTGGATCTGGTCGACGACGGCAGCAACTGGGAAGAGATCGTGCAGCAGGCGCAGGCAATCGAGGCGGCCGGTGCGACGATCATCAATTCCGGTATCGGCTGGCATGAAGCGCGCATCCCGACCATCGCCACCTCGGTGCCGCGTGCTGCCTTCGCCGGGGTCACCGCCAAGCTCAAGCCGCATGTGAAGGTGCCGCTGGTGGCAACCAACCGCATCAACATGCCCGAGGTGGCCGAACGCATCCTCGCCGATGGCGGCGCCGACATGGTGTCGCTGGCGCGCCCGCTGCTGGCCGACCCGCAATGGCCGAACAAGGCCCGTGCCGGCCGCGCCGAGGCGATCAACACCTGCATCGCCTGCAACCAGGCCTGCCTGGACCACGTGTTCGAGAACAAGCTGGCCAGCTGCCTGGTCAACCCGCGCGCCGCGCATGAGACCGAGCTGGTCTATCGCCCCACCGCCACGCCGAGGAAGGTTGCCGTGGTCGGTGCCGGCCCCGCCGGCCTGGCCTGTGCCACTGTCGCTGCCCAGCGTGGTCACCAGGTCACCCTGTTCGATGCCAACGAGGAGATCGGCGGCCAGTTCAACGTAGCCAAGCGCATCCCCGGCAAGGAAGAGTTCCACGAGACCCTGCGCTACTTCCGCCACACGCTGGCCGAAACCGGCGTGCAGCTGCGCCTCGGCACCCGCGCCGACGCCGCCACCCTGGCCGGCTTCGACGAGGTGGTGCTGGCCACCGGCATCACTCCGCGCAAGGTCGACTTCCCCGGTGCCGACCACGCCAAGGTGGTCAGCTACCTGGACGTGCTGCTGGGCCGGGTCGAAGTGGGTAGCAATGCGGCGATCATCGGCGCCGGTGGCATCGGCTTCGATGTCGGCGAGTTCCTCAGCCATGCCGGTGAGTCACCCTCCCTCGACCCGCAGCGCTGGATGGCCGAATGGGGCGTGGACAGCACCTTCGAGGCCCGCGGCTCACTGGCCAGGCCCGAGGTTGAAACCTCGCCGCGCCGGCTGTGGCTGCTGCAGCGCAGCCCGGGCAAGCCCGGCGCGCGCCTGGGCAAGACTACTGGCTGGATCCATCGCGCCACACTGAAGGCCAAGGGCGTGCGCATGCTCGGCGGCGTCGAGTACCTCGGCGTGGATGACGAAGGCCTGCGCATCCGCGTGGACGGCAGCGAACAGCTGCTGCCGGTCGACCATGTGGTGATCTGCGCCGGGCAGGAACCGAACCGCATGCTGCAGGCCGAATTGCAGGCGGCCGGCATCAACGCGCAGCTGATCGGCGGTGCCGATGTGGCCGCAGAACTCGATGCAAAACGCGCCATCGACCAGGGCAGCCGGGTCGCTGCCGCGCTCTGATGAGCGCCTGAATGGGGGACGGAATGTGATTTCCGTCACCCCCGTTGAACCTGAATGTCAAGCCGAGCGGTTCACGATGCGTTCGGCTATGCCCCCCTACCTTGCGCCATCTTTCCGCTCACCAGCCAGTTTCCGGTGAGCCGGCGCAGCCCCCACGGTCGGTACTGATCGTTTCTTTTGGGGCTGCCCACGGGGCGGCCCCGATGGCCGCCTCCCCATGACGCCAAGTCGTCCCCCGCCTCCTGTCGCCCCGCGGCCGGAACCGGAGGGTGCGGCCCATACGGAGCAAGGAGTTATATGAAACTGGCCTGGATTCTCTGGCTGTCGCAGTTGTTGCCGCAGCCGGCCGCTGATTCACTGTGTCTGAGCACCACCGTTTACCTGGAAGCCCGCGACCAGACCCTGCGCGGCCAGCAGGCCGTCGCCGAAGTCGCACTGCGCCGTCTCGACAGTGGCCTGTGGGGCGACTCGATGTGCCAGGTGGTCACCGCACGCAAGCAGTTCGCACCGACCATCGTCTCCCCCGGCACCCAGCTGGGCAACGACGCGGCGTGGAGCGAGGCGATGAACGTGGCCTTCGACGCCGAGCGCAACTGGGCGCTGCCGGCCGGCGAGCGCCGCGAGATCGTGCCCGGTGCCAGCCATTTCGCTGCGCTGTCCATCGCCAGCCCGAACTGGCGCAATGCCTACCAGGTGGCCACCATCGGCGATCACACCTTCTATAAGGTGCAGAACCTCAAGCCGCGGCAGTCGTAACGATCCGTGCTGGCGGCAGCGTTGCCGCCCGCCGCCAGGCTCTGGGATAGTGGGTGCTTCCCGCCCGCATCACCTGGAGTTCCCATGAAGCTGTACAGCAAGCCCGGTGCCTGTTCCACCGCCGACCACATCGCCCTGCAGTGGACCGGCCAGCCGTTCGAGGTTGAACTGCTGAACAAGGACACCCTGAAGGGTCCGGAATTCCTCAAGATCAATCCGGCCGGCGCCGTTCCCGCACTGGTCGACGGCGACTTCGTGCTGCTGCAGAACGCCGCGATCATGGGCTACATCGCCGACAGCTTCCCGCAGGCCGGCCTCGGCGGCGACGGCAGCCCGCGCCAGCGCGCCGAAGCCACCCGCTGGCTGGCCTTCGTCAATTCGGACGTGCATCCGGCCTTCTCGCCGCTGTTCGCGCCGGGCAAGTTCATCGCCGACGAAAGCCAGTTCGATGCGATCCGCGCCGCCGCGCACAAGCGCCTGCGTGGCCTGTTCGAGACCGCTGACAAGCAGCTGGCCGACAAGCCCTGGCTGGCCGGTTTCCGCAGCTTCGCCGACCCGTACTTCTACATCACCCTGCGCTGGGCCGCCGGCACCAGGGTCGACCTGTCCGGCCTGGACAACCTGGCCGCCTACAAGGCGCGCATGGACGCCGATGCCGGCGTGCAGGCCGCGCTGAAGGCCGAAGGCCTGGCCTGAGCCTGACCCGGGGTCGGAGCCGTTCGCGTGACGAACGGATCCGATCCCGACACGGCTGCCAGGGCGGGGTCGGATCCGTCTGCACAGCAGGCGGCTCTTACCCCACCGGTGCCATCGCCACACTCAGCCGATCTGGCGGATCACTTCGCCCTTGGCATCGCGCAGGTAGGTCGGCACCACGTCGATGCGCAGCGCCCCGGCCACCGGGTAGATCCCGCGCTCGGCACGCACGCCTGCCAGGGCCTGCAGGCCTGTCTCGTCCAGTACCCAACGCGCCCTGTCGGCCGATACCTCGCCGGCCTCACCGTGCCCGGCCGGAATGAATTCCCACTGCCGCTCGCGGCTGACCAGTTCCAGCGATTTGCCGTGGCGCAGGCGCAGCGGCAGCAGTTCGCACACGCTGGCGACCTGGCCGGCGCCGAGCACCAGCGTGGTGACGCCCGCCTCCTGGCGCCAGTCCAGGGTCTCGATGAACAGCATGCCGGTGCTGGAGCCCTCGCGCTCGCTGCCGGCCTGCACCTGTGCGGCCAGTGCCGGATCGTCCAGCAGGTTGCCGCGATGCAGATCGCTGATCCACAGCGGCATCGCCGGCAGGAGCGCCTGCAGCACGCCGCGCGTCGACCAGCGCTTGACCGCCTCCATCTCCCCATCGGTCAAGCCGACCAGCTGCAGGAACTGCAGGTGGCCGTTGGCCGTGTCCCGCGCCGGCAGCTGCGGGTCGGCAATGAAGGCCAGATGGCACAGCCGCGTGCCGGTCTCCAGCGCGATCGGGCCGTTGGCGTTGAGGTGATGGCCATCCTCGAACACGTTGCCACTGCCGAACACGTAGCGCGCGAGGTTCTGCAGCAGGTTCATCGGCCACACGGGTGGCGCGCTGCCGGCGTTCTCACCGGCGTCGGCAGCGAGGCGGAAGGTCAGCTCGAAACCATAACCGCTGGCATCTGCATCACTGCTCTCCTTGGCGTACAGCTCGGAGAAGCCGTAGGTGATGTAGTGCCAGTGCGGGACCGGCGTATCCGCCCAGTACACGCTGATGCCATCCAGCGGATCCTGGCCCCCCAGCGTATAGGGAAGCGCGGTGCCGAAGTGGCGCGGCTCCTGGCCGGCATACAGCGGCGCCAGCGCCGCATTGATCGCGTCCCAGCCTGGGGTGTCGGTGTCGTCGTGGTCGTCCTGCACGCGGGACTCCTTGTGGGGAAGTGAACCGATCACTTTACGCGGTGGCTCAGGCCTGCACGACCTCACTGCCAGCGTTCACTACGGCCGCCTGGGTTTCCTGCCACCAGCGCTGCGCCAATGCCGGGCTGCGCGCCTTGCCCACCGCCGCCAGCAGTTCCGGGCACAGGCGCTCCAGCGCCAGCGCATCGGTGCAGCGTTCGATCTTCAACTGCATGAAGTAGCCCTTCAGGCCCAGGTGGCGGCGCACCGCCTCGCTCATCGCGTCGTACAACTGCTGGTACAGCGCCGGATCCTGTTCGCGGCCGGTGCTGATGCCGCGCGCCGGTGCGGTTTCGGCACTTCCGCCGATCACTTCAATCAGGCCCTGCGCTGACAATTGCTCCAGTGCGTCCGGTGGTGCGCGCAGGCCTTCGAACAGGCCACGCAGTTCAGTGTCGTCGCGATGGCCATCGACCATCAGCAGGATTGAACGCAGTGCCGCCGGCAGGCGCCGGCTACGGTCTTCGATTTCCTGACGGCCAGCAGCCGTCTTGGCGTGCAGCAATGCCATTGCCTCCCCCTCCCTTGATGCGCAATGCCAGCGCACCCTCACGGGCACGCCCCCCTGGGTGCCATCCCCGGGCGGCACGCGCGTTCCCCGGCGCGCGCCGCGTGTTGCAGGTCGATGACAGGCCGAGCTTAGCGCAAGTGTGCAGGGTAGTGCCGGTCGCTGGCCGGCAACCTGGGGATTGATGGGGGTGCCGGCCAGCGGCCGGCACTACCAGGTCAACGGCCCAGCGCCCGGCGGATCTCCTCCAGCGCGCTGGGGTCGTCCAGCGTCGACAGGTCACCTGGGTCGCGCTGCTCGGCCAGCGCCTGCAACGAGCGCCGCAGCAGCTTGCCGGATCGGGTCTTGGGCAGCGCATTGACCACGTGCACGTGCGCCGGGCGCGCGACCGCACCGAGCGAGGTGGTCACCGTGGCCATCATCTCGGCCACCACCGGTGCCGGATCCTCGCCATCCAGCCCCTGCTTGAGGGTGACGAATACCAGCGGCACCTGTCCCTTCAGTTCATCCTTGACCCCGATCACCGCCGCCTCGGCCACGCGCGGATGGCTGGAGATGGCCTCCTCGATCTCGCGCGTGCCCAGCCGATGCCCGGCCACGTTGATCACATCGTCGGTGCGGCCGAGGATGAAGGTGTAGCCATCGTCGTCGCGGATCGCCCAGTCCAGCGAGCTGTACAGCAGTTCCTTGAAGTGGCTGAAGTAGCTCTGCAGGAATCGGTTGTCGTCGTTCCACACCGTGCTCATGCAGCCCGGCGGCAGCGGTGGCGACACCACCAGTACGCCCTTCTGCCCCGGCGCTACTTCCTCGCCGGTGTTCTCGTCGATCACCTTCATCCGGTAACCAAGGTTGGGGAAGCCCGGTGAACCGAAACGCACCGGCTTCATCTCCAGGCCCGGCAGCAGGGTCAGCGCCGGCCAACCGGTTTCGGTCTGCCAGTAGTTGTCGATGATCGGCTTGCCGAGCGCTTCGCTGATCCAGTGCGCGGTAGGTTCGTCCAGCGGCTCGCCGGCCAGGAACAGGTACTTCAGCGCGCGCAGGTCATGGCGATGGATGAAGTCCGCGTCGTGCTTCTTCAGCACGCGGATGGCGGTGGGCGACGAGAACATCGTGCGCACGTTGTACTGCTCGCACAACGCCCACCAGATGCCCGGGTCCGGGTTGGTCGGCAGCCCTTCGTACAGCAGCGAGGTGCAGCCGCCGATCAGCGGGCCGTACACATTGTAGGAATGGCCTACCGCCCAGCCGACATCGGACGTGGAGAACATCACCTGTCCCGGCCTGCAGTCGAACACGGTCTCCATCGACTGTGCCATCGCCACGGCGTAGCCGCCGACATCGCGCTGCACGCCCTTCGGCTTGCCGGTGGTGCCGGAGGTATACAACAGGTAGCTCGGCTCGCTCGCTTCCAGCCACTGCACCGGCACGTCGACTTCACCGATCTGCGCACGCAGCTCGGCGTACTCCACATCGCGGCCTGTCACACGTGGTTCGGCGGCATCCAGTCCGCGCGACACGATCAGCACGTGCGGCGGTGGCGAGGTGGCTTCTGCGCAGGCGGCGTCGACCATCGGCTTGTAAGGAATCAACTTGCCACCGCGCATGCCGGCATCGGCCGCGATCAGCAGCCTGGGCTTGGCATCGTCGATGCGCAGCGCCAGGTTGTGCGCGGCAAAGCCACCGAACACGACTGAATGCACGGCGCCGATGCGCGCACAGGCCAGCATCGCGAATACCGCCTCGGCCATGTTCGGCATGTAGATCACCACCCGGTCGCCGTGGCCGACACCCAGGTGCTTGAGCACGGCGGCGAAGTCATTCACCTCGCGATACAGCTGGCGGTAGGTGATCTCGCGGGTGCTGTTGGTCTCGGTGGAAATGGCAACCAGCGCGAGCTGGTCGGCGCGTTCGGCCAGATGGCGGTCGACGGCGTTGTAGCAGAGATTGGTTTCGCCGCCGACGAACCAGCGCCGGAACGGCGGATTGCTGTAGTCGAGCACCTGCTGCGGCGGTTTGTGCCAATGGATGCGCTTGGCTTCCTCGCCCCAGAAGGCCTCCGGCTCGTCGATCGAGCGACGGTAGGTTTCCTCGTAGTTCATGACGCAGCCCTCCCAGACAAAGTCATGGGTTCGAGGATAGTCCGGCGCTGCCGCGCGGGCCGCCCTACCTTGGTAGGGGGTGGGTTTTGTTCTGCAGGGCTTGCAGCCCTGCACCTGCGGAATCAACGTCAACGTCAACGTCAACATCAACGTCAAAAGCTGGGCTACTGGGGGATGGCGGGGTGGGTCCGGTTGCGGGAGACGCCGTAAACCCGTCCTTGGGGGCTTGGCCGCGGCATCCATGCCGCGGACACTCCCGCAACCGGACCCACCCCGCCTTCGACAGTTTTCCGCCATCTGTCGGAACGACGTATTGCCTTGGCGGGTGTCGACCTTGGTCGACTGCTCTGGTAGGTGTCGACCTTGGTCGACACGGTAGATCCACGCCATGCGTGGATGATTCATTCGATATCTGACAGAAAAATCGTGTCGACCAAGGTCGACACCTACCAACAGCGGCGCAGAACGACGGCCGCAGTTACCAACAGCCGCGGAAATCTGTCAGAGGTGGGGCGGTGTGGGTGGGCAGGACCGTTGGCGCCATGGATGGCGCCATCGAGCCCCCATGGACGGGTTTACGGCGTGTCCTGCCCACCCACACCGCCCCGCCCAACCCGCAGAATGCACGCTGTTGCTATTGCTGTTGCCGGCCAGCGGCTGGCACTACCGCAGGTGCAGGGCTGCAAGCCCTGCCGCCCCACCTAGAACGGCGTCGCGGACTCGAACGCGAGTGCTTCGCCTGTCACCGGATGGGTGAACCGCAGGCTGCGCGCATGCAGATGCACGCGCTGCGCAGGCGCGGCGTCATACAGCACATCGCCAACGATGGGATGGCCGAGACTGGCCATGTGCAGGCGCAGCTGATGGCTGCGGCCAGTAACCGGCTCCAGCGCCACGCGGGTGCGCTGCGCTTCAACATCACGCGCCATTACGCGCCAGCGCGTCAGCGCCGGCTTGCCGCGTTCATGGTCGATCATCTGCTTCGGCCGGTTCGGCCAGTCCACGATCAGTGGCAGGTCCACTTCGCCGGCATCGCCTTCAAGCAGCCCCTCCACGATCGCTTCGTAACGCTTGCCAACCTGGCGCTGCTCGAACTGCATCGACAACGCCACCTGCATGTCCTTGCCGCGCGCATGCAGCAGCAGGCCGGAGGTCACCTGATCCAGGCGGTGTACGGTCAGTGCATCCGGGTACAGCGCCTGCAGGCGCACGACCACGCAGTCCTGGTTCTCGGCGCTGCGGCCAGGCACGGACAGCAGGCCGGCCGGCTTCTCGGCCACCAGCAGCGCGTCGTCGATGTAATGCAGGTGGATCATGCGGCTCCGTATCCGTCCAAACAGAAACGGGGAAGCCGAAGCTTCCCCGCTTTCTGCGTACCGGCCAACGGCCGGTACCTACCTCGATGGAAGACGTACCGGCCAGGGCCGGTACCGCCTGCATCAGCCCAGCAGGTGGGCGACGCCGGCGCGCTCTTCTTCCAGCTCGGCCAGGGTCTTGTCGATGTACTTCTGGCTGAAGTCGTCGATCGGCAGATCCTTGACCAGGGTGTACTTGCCGTTCTCGGTGGTCACCGCGAAACCGAAGATCACGCCTTCCGGAATGCCGTAGGAACCGTCGGACGGCACGCCCATGGTGACCCACTTGCCGTTGCTGCCCAGCACCCAGTCACGCACGTGGTCGATCGCTGCGTTGGCGGCCGAAGCAGCCGAGGACGAGCCGCGGGCTTCGATGATCGCCGCGCCGCGCTTGCCGACGGTCGGGATGAAGGTGTTGGCGTTCCACTCCTGATCGTTGATCGCATCGGCGATCGACGCACCATCGGCGGTGGCGAAACGGTAGTCCGGGTACATGGTCGGGCTGTGGTTGCCCCACACGACCAGCTTCTCCATGCCACCGACCGGCTTGCCGAGCTTGGTCGACAGCTGGCTCAGCGCGCGGTTGTGGTCCAGGCGCAGCATGGCGGTGAAGTTTTCCGGCTTCAGGTCCGGGGCCGACTTCATGGCGATGTAGGCGTTGGTGTTGGCCGGGTTGCCGACCACCAGCACCTTCACGTCACGGCTGGCGACCTTGTTCAGCGCCGCGCCCTGGGCGGTGAAGATCTTGGCGTTTTCCAGCAGCAGGTCCTTGCGCTCCATGCCCGGGCCACGCGGACGTGCGCCAACCAGCAGGGCGATGTCGGCGTCCTTGAACGCGACTTCGGCGTCATCGGTGCCGACCATGCCGGCCAGCAGCGGGAAGGCGCAGTCTTCCAGCTCCATCATCACGCCCTTCAGGGCGGCCTGGGCCTTGTCGACCGGCAGTTCCAGCAGCTGCAGGATGACCGGCTGGTCCTTGCCCAGCATTTCGCCGGAGGCGATGCGGAACAGCAGGGCATAACCGATCTGGCCGGCGGCGCCGGTCACGGCAACACGAACGGGTGCTTTCATGGGGGTTTCCTCTTGCTTGCAAGCGTTTGATGGGACGCCGCGGGCATGGCCACGCAGGCCGGGCGGGCGGCGGGGAACAGGGAAACGGCCACCCGTGGGTGGCCGTTTCGAAGGGGATCAGGCGGCGAGGTGCTTGTTCCACTCCGCGACGCGCTCGGCCTGGGCGGCCAGCACGGCGTCGACGTCGCCTTCCAGGGTGATCGAATGGATCACGTCGCCCTGCTTGACCGAATCGACGATGGCCTGGCCTTCCAGGACCTTGCCGAAGACGGTGTGGCGGCCGTCCAGCCAATCGGTCTTGATGTGGGTGATGAAGAACTGGCTGCCGTTGGTGTTCGGGCCGGCGTTGGCCATCGACAGCGAGCCGACCTCGTGCTTCACGCCATTCTTCTCGTCTTCGAACTTGTACCCCGGGCCGCCGGTGCCACGACCCTGCGGGCAGCCGCCCTGGATCATGAAGTCGGCGATCACGCGGTGGAAGATCAGGCCGTCATAGAAGCCGTGCTTGACCAGGTTCACGAAGTTGGCCACGGTCAGCGGCGCCTTGTCGGCGAACAGCTCGACCTTGATCGGGCCCTGGGTGGTGTCGAAAGTGGCGATGAGGGACATGAAGATCCTTGATGCAAAGGGGAATGCGTCTAGCCACCTAGTTTACACCTGCCTCGTGGCAGCGGCGGCTTCGACCATCGGCGCAGAGCCCGGCTTCAGCCGCCGGAAGGGAGCCCCGCCGACCGGCGCTGGCGACCTCGGCCGGCGCGGCGGACAGCCAGCTGAATGGGCCCCGTGTCCGGCGTGAAATCGACCTTTTCGCGAATCGTCAAGTTCGACGTATAATGTTGGACTTCTTTTTCCAAATCCGGCGCCGACTGGCCCCCTTTCGTATGTCCATCGAAAATCTTCGCAACATCGCCATCGTCGCCCACGTCGACCATGGCAAGACCACCCTGGTCGACCAGCTGCTGAAGCAGTCCGGCACCCTGTCCGAGCGCACCGTCCTCGCCGAGCGCGTGATGGACAGCAACGACCAGGAAAAGGAACGCGGCATCACCATCCTGGCCAAGAACACCGCCATCACCTGGGAAGACAAGAAGACCGGTATCAAGAACCGGATCAACATCGTCGACACCCCCGGCCACGCCGACTTCGGCGGTGAGGTCGAGCGCGTGCTGTCGATGGTCGACACCGTGCTGATCCTGGTCGATGCGATGGACGGCCCGATGCCGCAGACCCGCTTCGTGACCCAGAAGGCCTTCGCGATGGGCTTCAAGCCGATCGTCGTGGTCAACAAGGTCGACCGCCCGGGTTCGCGCCCGGAGTGGGTGATCGACCAGGTCTTCGACCTGTTCGACAAGCTCGGCGCCACCAATGAGCAGCTGGACTTCCCGATCGTCTACGCCTCGGCCCTGAACGGCTACGCCGGCCTGGAAGACACCGTGCGCGACGGCGACATGACCCCGCTGTACGAAGCGATCATGCAGCACGCCCCGCGTCCGGAAGTGGACCCGGAAGGCCCGTTCCAGATGCGCATCAGCCAGCTGGACTACAACAACTTCGTGGGCGTGATCGGCATCGGCCGCATCCAGCGCGGCACCCTGAAGAAGAACATGCAGGTCGCCGTCATCGACCGTGAAGGCAAGAAGCGCAACGGCAAGGTCGCCCAGGTGCTGGGCTTCCTGGGCCTGGAGCGCATCGAGCAGGACACGGCCGAGGCCGGTGACATCGTGGCCATCTCCGGCATTCCGGAGCTGACCATCTCCGACACCCTGTGCCACCCGGAAAATCCGGAAGCCCTGCCGGCACTGACCGTCGACGAGCCGACCATCTCGATGACCTTCCAGGTCAACAACTCGCCGTTCGCCGGCAACAAGGACCTGTCCGGTGGCAAGTTCCTGACCAGCCGCCAGATCAAGGACCGCCTGGACCGCGAACAGGTCCACAACGTGGCCCTGAAGGTCGAACAGCTGGAAGACGCCGACAAGTTCCTGGTCTCCGGCCGTGGCGAACTGCACCTGTCGGTGCTGATCGAGAACATGCGTCGCGAGGGTTACGAGCTGGCCGTGTCGCGCCCGGAAGTGATCATCAAGGAAATCGACGGCCAGATGATGGAGCCGATCGAGCAGCTGGTGGTGGACATCGAAGAAGTCCACCAGGGCGGCGTGATGGAAAAGCTGGGCACCCGCAAGGGCCAGCTGAAGAACATGGAACCGGACGGCAAGGGCCGTGTGCGCCTGGAGTACCAGATCCCGGCCCGTGGCCTGATCGGTTTCCAGAACGAGTTCAAGACCCTGACCCAGGGCTCGGGCCTGCTGTTCCACGTGTTCGACCATTACGGCCCGAAGGAACAGGGCGCCATCGCCAAGCGCATCAACGGCGTGATGATCGCGAACGCCCCGGGCACCACCCCGGCTTACTCGCTGGGCCCGCTGCAGGAGCGCGGCAAGCTCTTCGCTGCTGAAGGCGACAACGTGTATGAAGGTCAGCTGGTCGGCATCCACTCCAAGGACAACGACCTGACCGTCAACGCGATCAAGACCAAGCCGCTGACCAACATGCGCGCTTCGGGCAAGGACGATGCGATCCAGCTGACCCCGGCGATCAAGTACTCGCTGGAACAGGCCCTGGACTTCATCGAAGACGACGAGCTGGTCGAGATCACCCCCAAGGAGATCCGTCTGCGCAAGAAGTTCCTGACCGAAAGCGACCGCAAGAAGGCTTCGCGCGGCGGCTGAGCCAGCACCTCGTGAACCAGAGCGGCTACAACCCGGATCCGCACCGGCATCCGGGTCTCCACGTCATCGCCCTGCTCGAAGCGAGCAAGGCGATGCTGGCGCTGTTGGCCGCCACCGGGCTGGAAGTGCTCGGACCGCAACCGCTGCGGCACGGCATCATGGTCCTGATCCGGCGTTTCAGCCTGGATCCGGACCATGGCACCCTGCCCTCGCTGCTGCACATGATCAGCCCCGACGCGGTGCACCTGGCCGCGGCGGGGATGATCGGCTACGGCCTGCTGCACCTGGTCGAAGCCTGGGGCCTGTGGCGGGCCAAGGCCTGGGCCTCCTGGCTGGGCTGCCTGACCGCCTCGCTGTACCTGCCCTTCGACATCTTCGCGATCATCCGCCACCCCGGCTGGCCGTCGTGGACGATCCTGGCGATCAACCTGATCGTGGTCTACGTCCTCGCCCGCGACCTGCGCAAGCGCCACCGCTGAGCACCGGCTACACTGGGGATTGGAGCCGACCAAGCCGCCCCATGCGCCCGTCCTTGCCGCCTCTGCTGACCTGCCTGCTTGCCGCGCTGCCTGCGCTGCTTTCGGCTGGCTGCAGCCCGGCCACGTCCAGCGCGCATGCGGCCGAACCCGCGAGCCGCAACGTGCCGTTCCCGTACGCCGAAACCGATGTCGCCGACCTGCAGGCGCGGATGACCGCCGGCGAGCTGGACAGCACCACCCTGACCCAGGCCTACCTGCAGCGCATCGCCACTCTGGACCGCACCGGGCCGCGCCTGCGCGCGGTGATCGAGCTCAACCCGGATGCACTGAAGGAAGCCGCTGCGCGCGACCGCGAGCGCCGTGATGGACGCCTGCGCGGCCCGCTGCACGGCATTCCGGTACTGCTGAAGGACAACATCAACGCCGCCCCGATGGCCACCAGCGCCGGCTCGCTGGCCCTGCAGGGGTTCCGCCCGGACGACGCCTACCTGGTGCGCCGGCTGCGCGACGCCGGTGCGGTGGTGCTGGGCAAGACCAATCTCAGCGAGTGGGCCAATTTCCGCGGCAACGATTCGGTGTCCGGCTGGAGCGCACGAGGTGGCCAGACCCGCAACCCCTATCGCCTCAGCCACTCGCCCTGCGGCTCCAGCAGCGGCAGCGCAGTGGCGGTCGCCGCCAACCTGGCCAGCGTAGCGATCGGCACCGAAACCGACGGCAGCATCGTCTGCCCCGCGGCGATCAATGGCATCGTCGGCCTCAAGCCGACCGTCGGCCTGGTCAGCCGCGAAGGCATCATCCCGATTTCCTTCAGCCAGGACACCGCGGGGCCGATGACACGCAGCGTCGCCGACGCTGCAGCCGTACTGACTGCGATCGCCGGCCGCGACGATGCCGACCCGGCCACGGCCACCATGCCCGGCCGCGCGGTGTACGACTACACCGCGCGCCTGGACCCGCAGGGCCTGCGTGGCAAGCGCATCGGCCTGCTGCAGACACCGCTGCTGAAGTACCGCGGCATGCCGCCGCTGATCGAACAGGCGGCCACCGAGCTGCGTCGGGCCGGTGCCATCGTGGTGCCAGTGGAGCTGCCCAACCAGGGCGCGTGGGCCGAGGCCGAACGCACGGTGCTGCTGTACGAATTCAAGGCCGGGCTGGAGCGCTACTTCAGCACCCATCGCGCGCCACTGCGCAGCCTGGCCGACCTGATCGCCTTCAATCAGGCGCACAGCAAGCAGGAACTGGGCCTGTTCGGCCAGGAGCTACTGGTGGAGGCCGACGCTACCGCAGGACTGGCCGACCCCGCCTATATCCGCGCACGCAGCGATGCACGCCGGCTGGCCGGCCCGGAAGGCATCGATGCTGCCCTCGCCGCCCACCAGCTCGATGCCCTGGTGGCGCCGACCACCGGTGCGGCATGGCCGATCCGCAGCGAAGGCGACGACTTCCCCGGCGAGAGCTACGGCGCCGCCGCCGTCGCCGGCTATCCCAGCCTCAGCGTGCCGATGGGCCAGATCGATGGCCTGCCGGTCGGCCTGCTGTTCATGGGCACCGCATGGAGCGAACCGAAGCTGATCGAAATGGCCTACGCCTATGAACAGCGCACCCGCGCGCGGCGCCCACCGCACTTCGACACCGACACCCTGATCGACGCCGGCGAGCCGTGATCCGGTAGTGCCGGCCGCTGGCCGGCAGATCCGGGGTCGCCGGCCAGCGGCCGGCGCTACCGTTCGGGTTCCGGCTCCACCGGCACGATTGCCGCCTCACCATCTTCCGCCCCCGGCGAACGCACATCTGCAGTGCGTGCACGTGGACCGCGCGGCATGTCCAGTTCGTCTGCATGCTGCAGCCGCGCACGCACCTGCGGCAGCGACTGCGGATGCTCGCGCGCCAGGAAATCAAGCATGCGTTCGCGTACCAGGCAGCGCAGATCGAAGGCATCGCCGGAGCTGCGCGCACTGACCAGCAGGCGCACCTGGATCGCACGCTCGCTGGTCTCGGTCACCTGGGTCACGCAGACCCGGCCATCCCACAGCGCTTCGCCACGGCAGATGCGCTCCAGCTCAGCGCGGATCGCCGCGATCGGGGCACGATAGTCCAGCCACAGGAACGCCGTGCCGAGCAGGTCCGCGCTGCGCCGCGTCCAGTTCTGGAAGGGGTTCTCGATGAACCAGGTCAGCGGCACCACCATCCGCCGCTCGTCCCAGATGCGCACCACCACATAGCTGCTGCCGATCTCCTCGATACGCCCCCACTCACCTTCGACGATCACCACGTCATCCAGCCGGATCGGCTGCGTCACCGCGATCTGCAAACCAGCGATCAGGTTGCCGAACACCGGCTTGGCCGCGATACCCGCCACCAGGCCGATCAGGCCTGCCGATGCCAGCAGCGCGGTACCGATCTTCTGCACCATCGGGAAGGTCAACAGCACCAGCGATGCGCCCAGCACGATGATGGCGCCCATCAGCACGCGGCTGAGCACCCGCGTCTGGGTCTGGATGCGGCGTGCCTCCAGGTTGTCGGAGACATCGATGGGATGGCTGCGCAGGATTGCCCGCTCACCCGCCGCCACCGCCCGCACCAGCAGCCAGATGAAACAGGCGGTCAGCGCGATGTGCAGCACGTGCTGCAGATTGCCCAGCAGCGGATCCTGCAGCGGTGTGGCCTGCAATGCAGGGATCAACAGCAGCAGCGGCCATGCGGTGGCCATCGGCAGCCCGAGCACACGGCCGATGCGCGCGCGCCGGCGATCACGCCCTTTCAGCCGATGGTAGATCCACAGGATCAGCCACGCGCCGATGCCGCCCACCACCACGGCCAATCCCAACGGCCATGCGTATGCCTGTGCGCTTTGCCAGTGCACCGTTGCCACCTCCACTTGAACAGCCAAGCGGACAGCCTCGCGCATGGCGCATGAGCGTCACGTCAGTCGTTCGTAAGGAGGGTGTTGCTCGGCAGGGCTTGCAGCCCTGCACCTGCTGCGTGCTGGAGCAACAGCAACAGCCGAAGCAGAAGCGGGTTTCCTGCGGGATGGCGGGGTGGGTCCGGTTGCGGGGGGCGCTGCAAGTACGTCCATGTAAGCTCGGTCGCCGCATCCATGCGGCTCACGCCCCCGCAACCGGACCCACCCCGCCTCCAACAGTTTCCCGCGATCTGCTGGAACAGATCTGACCCCATTTGTGTGTATCGATATCTGACAGATGTGCCGACCAACGGTCGGCACCCACCGACAGATCGCAGCAATCTGTCAGAGGTGGGGCGGTGTCGGAGTGCGGGGTGTCAGCCGCATGGATGCGGCTGCCAAGCCTACATGGACGTACTTGCGGCGTCCCCGCACTCCGACACCGCCACGCCAACCCACGGAATGCCCGCTGTTGACGTTGACGTTGACGTTGACTGCAGCAGGTGCAGGGCTGCAAGCCCTGCCGAAAAACCCCTTACCGCACCTGTTCCTGCTTGCGCACGATCGCCATCGCGATCTCCAGCGACTGCTCGTAGTTCAACCGCGGGTCCACGGTCGAACGATATGCACGCTCGAGGTCGCGCTCGGTCAGTTCGCGCGCGCCGCCGGTGCATTCGGTCACGTCTTCGCCGGTCAGTTCCAGGTGCACACCGCCCAGTCGCGTGCCTGCGGCCGCATGCAGATCGAACGACAGCTCCACTTCGCCACGCACGTTGTCGAAGCGGCGCGTCTTGAAGCCATTGGCGGTGCTTTCGGTATTGCCATGCATCGCGTCGCACACCCACAGCACGCGGCGGCCATCGCGCTTGACCGCGTCCAGCAGCGGCGGCAGCTTCTCGGCAATCTGCGCTGCACCCATGCGATGGATGAAGCTCAGTCGACCCGGCTCGTCATGCGGGTTCAGCACATCGATCAGGCGCAGCAGCTGGTCCGGCGTCACCGACGGGCCCACCTTGATCGCAATCGGGTTGCGCACGCCACGCAGGTATTCCACGTGCGCGCCATCGAGCGCGGCCGTACGCATGCCGATCCACGGGTAATGCGTGCTCAGGTTCAACCAGCCCTGCTGGCGCGGCACCTGCCGGGTCAGCGCCTGCTCGTAGGGCAACAGCAGCGCTTCATGCGAGGTGTAGAAGTCGATGCGGTTGAGGTTGTGCACGCGGGCCCCGGCCAGGGTTTCCATGAAGTGCACCGCATCACCGATCGACGCCACCATCTTCTGGTACTCGGCGGCCAGCGGCGAATGCCGCACCCACTCCAGGTTCCAGTACTCCGGATGGTGCAGGTCGGCGAAGCCGCCATCGATCAGCGCACGCACGAAGTTCATGGTCATCGCCGAATGTGCATGCGCCTGCAGCATCCGCTTCGGGTCCGGCAGGCGCGCCGCCTCGGTGAACGCCGGCGCATTGATCACATCGCCGCGGTAGCTGGGCAGGGTCACGCCGTCGCGGGTCTCGGTATCGGCCGAACGCGGCTTGGCGTACTGGCCGGCAAAGCGCCCAACGCGGATCACTGGCTGGCGCAGGCCGTGCACCAGCACCAGGCTCATCTGCAGCAGCACCTTCAACCGGTTGGAAATGGTGCCCGATTCGCAGTCGCTGAAGTTCTCGGCGCAATCGCCACCCTGCAGCAGGAAGCGCTTGCCTTCCTGGGCCTCGGCCAGCTGCTGCTTCAGTGCCAGGATTTCCCACGACGTGACCAGCGGCGGCAGCCGCTTCAGCTCGTGCAGGGCAGCGTCCAGCACCACCGGGTCCGGGTAGGTCGGCATCTGCAGCGCGGTCTTGCCACGCCAGCTCTCCGGCGACCAGGCAGCGCCAGCGGCGGTCGCGGCAGGATCGGGGACAGGCGAAACGGCGGACAGGCTCATTGCAAGCTTCCGGAGGTGGGGGACGATCATGGTCGCAGAGCCGACCGCTGTCGCAAAGGGCCGGGCGTCGTCTGCACATGGCTGAACGCCGGGAAAAGCGCGTCGCGATCGGCCACAAACCGCATGGCCACGCCCGCCCGGACAGGCGCATGATTCGCCCCGCACTGTTACGAAGTAACACTCCATCCCTACCGGCCCCTTCCACAGCCCATCCGCCATGAAGCCTTCCCTGCTCGCTACCGGCATCACCTTCGCCCTGACCCTGGCCAGCCTGCCCTCCCTCGCCGCGGCTGCCGATGCCACCCCGGTGAAGGACCTCGACACGGTCACCGTCAGCGCCCAGCTCGACCAGGCCCGCAACGCGCTGTCGCCGGACATCGGCAGCAGCCAGTACCAGATCACCGCCGAGGACATCCAGAAGCAGCCGCTGGGTGCCTCTGCGCCGCTCAGCCAGGTACTGCTGCAGGCACCCGGCGTCGTCCAGGATTCCTATGGCGGCGTGCACGTGCGCGGCGACCACGCAAATCTGCAGTACCGCATCAACGGCGTGTTGCTGCCCGAATCGATCTCCGGCTTCGGCCAGACCCTGGACGCCCGCACCATCAAGAGCATCCGCCTGATGGATGGCGCACTGCCGGCGCAGTTCGGTGAGCGCACCGCGGCGGTGGTCGACATCACCACCCGCAGTGGTGCCGAGCTCGGCAATGGCGGCAGCGCCGGGCTGACCACAGGCTCGTTTGGCAAGATCAATCCGAATGCCTCGTGGTGGGGCAACCAGGGACGCTGGAGCTGGTTCCTGACCGGCAACTACGACCAGAACGAGGTCGGCCTGGAGAATCCGACCAGTTCGCGCAAGCCGCTGCACGACGACACCCACCAGGGCAAGGCCTTCGCCGACCTGACCTATCTGATCAACGAGAACACCCGCCTGAGCGTGTTCGCCGGCTTCGCCAACAACCGCTTCCAGATCCCGGTCAACCCCGGGCAGACCCCGCAGTTCGGTTACCTGGACACCACCACCTTCGACTCCAGCCAGCTGGATGAAACCCAGCGCGAGACCACCCGCTTCGGCATGCTGGTGCTGCAGGGCACGCTGGGCAGCACCGCCTACCAGGTGTCCGCCGGGCAGCGCTACAGCGATGTAGCGTTCAACCCGGATGTCATCGGCGATCTGGTGTTCAGTGGCGTCGCCTCGCAGGTCCAGCGCAGCAACCGCGCCAACACCCTGCAGGCCGACTTCTCCACCCCTCTGGGCAACGACCACACATTGCGCTACGGCCTGTACGGCAACTACGAGAACGCGCGGGCCAGCAACAGCAGCTGGGTGTTCCCGGTCGATGACGCCGGCCAGCAGTCCAGCACCACGCCACTGCTGATTCCCGACCGCAGCGCCTTCCATGCCAGCACGCTGGCGTTGTACGTGCAGGATGAATGGAAGATCGGCGACGACTGGACCGTGAACTACGGCCTGCGTGGTGATCGCTACAAGGCCTTCGGCCACACCGAGGGCCAGCTCAGCCCGCGCGTGGGCGTGGTCTGGAATGCGAGCGACAGCACCACCGTTCACGCCGGCTATTCGCGTTACTTCACGCCACCGGCCAGTGAGCTGATCGCCAGCAGCGATATCGCCCTGTATGACGGCACCACCAACCAGCAGCCCAGTGGCGGCAACAACACCCCACTGGCCGAACGCAGCGACTACTACGACATCGGCGTCTCGCAGCAACTGGGTGACCACCTGACCCTGGGCCTGGACGCGTACGACCGCCGCGTTACGCGCCTGCAGGACGAAGGCCAGTTCGGCGCCGCCTACATCTACTCGACGTTCAACTACCGCCGCGGCCATATCCGTGGCCTGGAGTTCAGTGCCGACTACAGCAACGGTCCGTTCAGCGCCTACTTCAACGCGGCGTACAACAAGGCCATCGGCACCCAGGTCATCACCAGCCAGTACAACCTCGATCCGGACGCGCTGGCCTATGTGGCCGACCACTGGATCCACCTGGACCACGACCAGAAGCTGACGTCGTCGGGGGGCGTCAGCTACGCCTTCGCCGGGCACAACCGGATCGGTGCCAACTACGTGTTCGGCAGCGGCCTGCGTTCGGACATCGAGGGCGTGCCCAACGGTGGTGAGCTGCCGTCCTACCTGCAGGTGAACCTCAGCGCCGGGCACGATTTCAATGCCGACAGTGGCCATCCGCTGCACGTGCAGCTGGCGGTGATCAATGCATTGGATCGCAGCTACCAGCTGCGAGATGGCGGCGGTGTCGGCGTGTTCGCCCCGCAATGGGGACCGCGTCGCGGTGCCTACCTGAGCCTGCAGCAGGACTTCTGAGGAGACAGGGGTCGGATCCCTTTCCGCAGGAAAGGGCTCTGACCCCGCACCGGGAATGGGGTCAGAGCCCTTTGCGATGCAAAGGGATCCGACCCCGTTTCGCTCTCAGCGCTTGACCTTGCGCAGCGACACCACCAGCGCCCACAGCGCCAGCAGCACGAACCACACGCCCGACCACATCGGCATGGTCAGGCCCAGGAACGTCCAGTCGATGTTGCCGCAGTTGCCGGTGCCGGTCAGCACCGTGCGGAACACTTCCAGCGGCCCCATGGTCTCGCGCAGGAAGCTCAGCGGCGGGCCGCAGGTCGCGCCCATCTCCGGCGGCAGCATCTGCACGTAGACATGGCGTGCGGCGATGCCTACACCGACCGCTGCGGCAATGAAGGCCAGCACGCCGTAGGTCGCGCGGCCGGGGCGGTTGGACGGCCCATGCAACGCACCGATCAGGAACAGCAGGCCCAGCGCAGCGAACGCCAGGCGCTGGAAGATGCACAGCGGACACGGCTCCAGGCCCATCTTCAGCTGCAGGAAGATCGCGTAGCCGAGCAGGCCCGCGCAGATCAGGAAGCCCAGGAAGAACTGGGCGCGGAAGGGCCAGCGCAGTGGATTCATCGTCAACGCTCGAATGGATCAAGGCGCCAAGCGTAACCGAGAGTGCGCGCCATTCGAACCGCTACAGGTGACGCCTGTCGGAACGGTGCGGGTCAGATCCCTTTGCGCACGCATAGGGCTCTGACCCGCGATACCGCCTGCATGGGGTCAGAGCCCTGTCCTGCGGAAAGGGATCCGACCCCGAAAATGCAAAAGCCCGGCAGAGGCCGGGCTTTCGCTGTGTCGCGTTGGAGCGGTCCGATTACTCGGCCACTTCCTCGGCCACGACCGGACGGTCAACCAGCTCGACGTAGGCCATCGGCGCGTTGTCGCCGGCGCGGAAGCCGCACTTCAGCAGGCGCAGGTAGCCGCCCGGACGGTTCGCGTAGCGCGGGCCCAGGATGGTGAACAGGTTGCCCACGGCTTCGTTGTCGCGCAGGCGGGCGAAGGCCAGACGGCGGTTGGCGACGGAGTCGACCTTGGCCAGGGTGATCAGCGGCTCGGCAACGCGGCGCAGTTCCTTGGCCTTCGGCAGGGTGGTCTTGATCAGCTCGTGCTTGAACAGCGAGGCGGCCATGTTCTTGAACATCGCTTCGCGGTGGGCGCTGGTACGGCTGAACTTACGGCCAGACTTCTGGTGACGCATGGTGATATTCCTTGGTTAATGATGAGGCTGTGCGGATCGTTGTCGCCATCCTGGCGTTGCTGCGCGGACTGCGGATGGTCCTGGCCGTCCGTCCTGGACGACCTGCCCCGCGAACCTGCGGTTCGTCGTGGCATGGTGTGATGCGTTGAAGGCCCCACCGCGAACGGTGGAGCCTCCAGGCATTACCGATATCAGCCCAGCATGCCGTGGCTGGCGACGCCGGCCGGCGGCCAGTTCTCCAGCTTCATGCCGAGGGACAGGCCGCGCTGAGCCAGCACTTCCTTGATCTCGGTGAGCGACTTCTTGCCCAGGTTCGGGGTCTTCAGCAGCTCCACTTCGGTCTTCTGGATCAGATCGCCGATGTAGTAGATGCTTTCAGCCTTCAGGCAGTTGGCCGAACGCACGGTCAGCTCCAGATCGTCGATCGGGCGCAGCAGCACCGGGTCCACGCCGTTGTTGGCCGGCTTGGCCGCACCGCGGTCGCGGTGGGTGAAGTCACCGAACACCGACAGCTGGTCGCTGAGGATGTCGGCGGCGGTGCGCACGGCTTCCTCGGCGTCGATGGTGCCGTTGGTCTCGATATCGATGACCAGCTTGTCCAGGTCGGTACGCTGTTCGACGCGGGCCGCTTCCACGGCATAGGCGACGCGGCGGACCGGCGAGAACGAGGCATCCAGGACCAGGCGGCCGATGGCACGGGTTTCTTCGTCCGGACGACGACGCGCGGCGGCCGGCTGGTAGCCGAAACCACGTTCGATCTTCAGACGCATGTTGATCGCCGTATCCTTGGTCAGGTGGCAGATCACATGGTCGCCGTTCAGGATCTCCACATTGTGGTCGACCTTGATGTCGGCAGCGGTGACAACGCCCGGGCCCTGCTTGGACAGGGACAGGGTGGCGCTGTCGCCGGAGTGCATACGGATTGCCACGTCCTTCAGGTTCAGCAGGACTTCGAGCACGTCCTCCTGCAGACCTTCGACCGTGGTGTACTCATGCAACACGCCGTCGATTTCGACTTCCGTGATGGCGAAGCCCGGGATGGACGACAGCAGCACGCGACGCAGGGCATTACCCAGCGTATGCCCGTAACCCCGCTCCAAAGGTTCGATAACGACCTTTGCACGGGTGTCGGTAAGGCGTTCGATCTGCGGACCGCGAGGACGCAGAACCTGGTTGGCGGTAACCGTCATGTTGCGGGTTCTCCTAGTGAACCCCCGGCCGTCGCCGGGGGCTCTCCAATGATGAATTACTTCGAATACAGCTCGACGATCAGCGCTTCGTTGATGTCCGCAGGCAGATCCGAACGATCCGGAACAGCCTTGAAGATGCCGGTGAACTTGCCGGAATCCACTTCAACCCACGACGGGCTCAGGTCATGCTGGGCGGCGACGGTCAGGGCTTCCTGGACGCGCAGCTGCTTGGCAGCCTTTTCAGACAGGGCGATGGCGTCGCCAGCCTTGACCTGGTACGAAGCCAGGTTGACCGACTTGCCATTCACGGTGACGCCGCGGTGCGACACCAGCTGACGGGCAGCCGGACGGGTCACGGCGAAGCCCATGCGGTAGACGACGTTGTCCAGGCGGGTTTCCAGCAGCTGCAGCAGGTTCTCGCCGGTGTTGCCCTTCTTGGTCGAGGCCTTCTTGTAGTAGTTGCGGAACTGACGCTCCAGCAGGCCGTAGATACGCTTGACCTTCTGCTTTTCACGCAGCTGGGTGGCGTAGTCGGACAGCTTGCCCTTGCGGGCAGTGGCGCCGTGCTGGCCGGGCTTCTGCTCCAGCTTGCACTTCGAGTCCAGCGCACGCGCCGGGCTCTTCAGGGACAGGTCGGCGCCTTCGCGACGGGCGAGCTTACAGGTAGGACCGATATAACGAGCCATTTCTTATCGCTCCCTTTAGACGCGACGCTTCTTCGGCGGACGGCACCCGTTGTGCGGGATAGGCGTCACGTCGATGATGTTGGTGATCTTGTAGCCGACGTTGTTCAACGAACGCACGGCCGACTCACGGCCCGGACCCGGGCCCTTGATGCGGACTTCCAGCGACTTCACGCCGTAGTCCAGCGCAGCACGACCGGCCTTTTCAGCAGCCACCTGGGCAGCGAACGGGGTCGACTTGCGCGAACCGCGGAAGCCAGCGCCACCGGAGGTCGCCCACGACAGAGCGTTGCCCTGGCGGTCGGTGATGGTGACGATGGTGTTGTTGAACGAAGCGTGGACGTGGGCAACGCCGTCGGTGACGACGCGCTTGATCTTCTTCTTGGTCTTAGCAGCGGGCTTAGCCATTTCTCAGTCCCTTACTTCTTGATCGCCTTGCGCGGACCCTTGCGGGTGCGGGCGTTGGTACGGGTGCGCTGGCCACGCAGCGGGAGGCCACGACGGTGACGCAGGCCGCGGTAGCAGCCCAGGTCCATCAGGCGCTTGATCGCGATACCGATTTCACGGCGCAGATCGCCTTCCACGATGTACTTGCCGACTTCGGCGCGCAGGCGCTCGATTTCCGGCTCCGACAGATCGCGGATCTTGGTGGTCGAAGCAACGCCTGCGACTTCGCAGACCTTCTTCGAACGGGTACGGCCGATGCCGTAAATGCTTTGCAACCCGACCCAGACGTGCTTCTGGGCTGGCAGGTTGACGCCTGCAATACGCGCCATGACGCGGTTCTCCAGCTGAGTGATGGCCGACAGCGCGCCTCGGGCACGCCAATCCGGCAGGATGGATCAAAAAAGTGAACTAGCGATACTAACAAGGTTCCGGTTTACATGGAAGCCCGTGAAACCATTGGTTTCATGAACCCGGCCTGGGGAGTGTGCCCAGGCTCCGGCGCCGGATGGGGTTGGACCTGGGGTTTCCCCCGGAGCCGCCCGCGCTACTCCAGCGCGGGACCACCTCATCACACCCCCACCCGGAACCGCTGCGGGGGCCGCCCTTCGTTTGTGTGGCCGGAGTCCGCGAAGCGGAGGGACCATCACGTCAGGAAGACGAAAGTATAACAGGCCTATCAGCCGCGGGCAAAACCGCCGCGGTTGCCACCCTTCAGGTTGGCCTTCTTCAGCAGGCTCTCGTACTGGTGGGACATCAGGTGCGCCTGCACCTGGGCGATGAAGTCCATCACCACCACCACCACGATCAGCAGCGAAGTACCACCGAAGTAGAACGAGGCGTTCAGCTGCGTGCGCATCAGTTCCGGCAGCAGGCAGACGATCACCAGGTACGCCGAGCCGGCCGCGGTCAGGCGGGTCAGCACGCCGTCGATGTAGTCGGCGGTCGCCTTGCCCGGACGGATGCCCGGAATCAGCGCGCCGGACTTCTTCAGGTTGTCGGCGGTTTCCTGCGAGTTGAACACCAGCGCGGTATAGAAGAACGCGAAACCGGTAATCAGCGCAGCGAACACGATCATGTGCAGCGGCTCGCCCGGGCCCAGGGCGTTGGCGACCTTCTGCAGGATCTGGCCGAAGCTGCTCTGGTTGGCGGCCTGGCCGGACCACATGGCCAGGGTGGCCGGGAAGGCCAGCAGGCTCGAGGCGAAGATCGCCGGGATGACGCCGGCCATGTTGAGCTTCAGCGGCAGGAACGAGGTCTGGTTCATGTACGCGTTGCGACCGCCCTGGCGGCGCGCGTAATTCACCGTGATCCGGCGCTGGCCACGCTCGACGAACACCACGAAGAAGGTGAAGGCGAGCACGACGATGGCGATCAGCAGCAGCTGGATGAACTGGATGTTGCCGTCGCGGTAGGCGTCGAAGGTGTGGATGACCGCACCCGGCAGGCCCGCCACGATACCGGCGAAGATGATCAGCGACACGCCGTTGCCGATGCCGCGCTCGGTGACCTGCTCACCGACCCACATCAGGAACATGGTGCCGGCGGTCAGTGCGACCACGGCAGTGAGCACGAAGCCCATGCCCGGCGCATACACGACCGGAGCGCCCGACGGCGAGACCTGGCCCTGCAGGGCCAGCGCGATCGAGCCGCCCTGCACCACTGCCAGCAGCACGGCGCCGATGCGCGAATACTGGGTGATCTTGCGGCGACCGGACTCACCTTCCTTCTGCATCGCCTTCAGGGCGGGGAAGATGTGCACGGCCAGCTGCATCACGATCGATGCCGAGATGTACGGCATCACGTTCAGCGCGAAGATGCTGAAACGGTGCAGGGCGCCGCCCGAGAACATGTTGAACATGTCCACGATGCCGCCGCCCTGCGTTTGCATCATGGCAAGCATGGCATCGGGATTGACGCCCGGCACCGGCACGTAGCAGCCGATGCGATAGACGATCAAAGCCCCGACGACGAACAGCAAACGTTGGCGAAGTTCAGTGAACTTGCCCATTCCGCCCGCGAGGTTACCGATGCCAGCTTGCGCCATGATTTTCTTACTCCGTTACGCTGCCGCCGGCAGCTTCGATCGCGGCCTTGGCACCAGCCGTGGCAGCAATACCCTTCAGGGTGAACGCCTTGGTCACTTCGCCCTTGACGACGACCTTGGCCTTCTTGGCAGTGCTCGGGACCAGCTTGGCAGCACGCAGGGCGGCGAAGTCGATCTCACCGGCCGGCAGCTTGTCCAGCGCGTACAGCAGCACTTCAGCGGTGTCCTTGGCGATCGGCGAACGGAAGCCGATCTTCGGCAGACGACGCTGCATGGGGGTCTGGCCGCCTTCGAAGCCAGCCTTGATCTTGCCGCCACCCTTACGGGCGAACGAACCCTTGTGGCCGCGGCCGGCAGTCTTGCCCAGGCCCGAGCCGATACCGCGACCGACGCGGGTGCGCTCGGTGCGGGCGCCCGGTGCCGGGCTCAGTTCATTGAGACGCAGAGTCATGATCGATTACTCCTCAACCTTGACGAGGTAGTGAACGGTGTTGATCAGACCGCGAACCTGCGGGCTGTCCTTCAGTTCACGCACATCGTTGAGCTTGTTCAGGCCCAGAGCACGCACCGACAGGCGGTGACGCGACTGAGTACCACGCAGGCCACGCACCAGGCGGACCTTCACAGTCTTGTTGGACTCATTAGCCATGGTTGAGTTCCTCCACCTTCTTGCCGCGCTTGGCCGCGATGCGAGCCGGCGACTGCGCAGCAGCCAGGCCCTTCACGGTGGCACGCACCAGGTTGATCGGGTTGCGCGAACCGGTGGCCTTGGCCAGCACGTTCTTCACGCCAACGGCTTCCAGCACGGCGCGCATGGCACCGCCGGCGATGACGCCGGTACCTTCCGAAGCCGGCTGCATGAACACGCGGGCTGCGCCGTGACCATCCTTGATGGTGTGCCACAGGGTGCCGTTGTTCAGGTCAACGCTGACCAGGTTCTTGCGGGCCTGTTCCATCGACTTCTGGATGGCGACCGGCACTTCGCGGGCCTTGCCATAACCGAAACCGACCTTGCCTTCGCCGTCGCCGACAACGGTCAGGGCGGTGAAGGTGAACTGGCGGCCACCCTTGACGGTCTTGCTGACGCGGTTGACCGCGACCAGCTTTTCGATCATGCCGTCGTCGATCTTCTCTTCGCGGTTACGGTCGCGATCGCGACCCCGCTGCTGACGCTCTTCTGCCATGTTGATTCCTTGGTTGTTTGGGTATGTACGGCTCGGGGCCGCTTATGGTTGTGGAGTGACGCGTCGTTCCGGTGGACCGCTGCAGAAGAGCGGCGCCGTCCAGCCTCACTCAGGCTGGCGAGCAGGCGGGCAGGAGGCCATCGGCCCCCTGCCCTTATCCCTTAGAACTGCAGGCCGGCTTCGCGGGCGGCTTCTGCCAGGGCCTTGATGCGGCCGTGGTAGCGGTAACCCGAACGATCGAAGGCAACCTTCTCGACGCCGGCGGCCTTGGCGCGCTCAGCGACGATGCGGCCAACCTTGGCAGCGGCATCGGCGTTCTTGCCGTTCTTCAGGCCTTCCATGACGTCGGTCTGGGTGGTGTTGGCAGCAGCCAGCACCTTGGAACCGTCGGCGGTGAAGACCTGGGCGTACAGGTGCTGGCCGGTGCGCAGCACCGACAGGCGGGCGACGCCGAGCTCACGGATGTGGGCGCGGGTCGACTTGGCGCGACGCAGGCGGGCGATGTTCTTGTTCATGATGTTTTTCCCTTGAAAGCGGAAGCGCCTATTAGGCCTTCTTGGCTTCCTTACGGATGATGACTTCGTCGGAGTACTTCACGCCCTTGCCCTTGTACGGCTCCGGCTTGCGGAACGCACGGATCTTGGCGGCAACTTCACCGACGACCTGCTTGTCAGCGCCCTGGACCAGGATCTCGGTCTGGGTCGGGGTGGTGATGGTGATGCCTTCCGGCGCCACGAACACGACCGGGTGCGAGAAACCGAGCGACAGGCTCAGGTCCTTGCCCTGCATGGCAGCACGGTAACCCACGCCGACCAGCTCCAGCTTGCGCTCGAAGCCTTCGGACACGCCCTTGACCATGTTGGCCAGGATCGCACGCACGGTACCGGTCAGCGCGACCAGGTCGGCGCTCTCGGTGCTCAGGGTGGCAACGCCGCTGTCGACGTTGATGGCAATACCGGCCGGCTTGACCAGCGACAGGGTGCCCTTCGGGCCCTTGACGGTGATGCTTTCCGACTGGACGTTCAGTTCGACCTTACCCAGGGTGACGGGCTTCTTGGCTACGCGGGACATAGTTCTACTCCTTTCGCCTTAGGCCACGAAGCACAGGACTTCGCCGCCGACGCCCAGCTGGCGCGCCTGCGCATCAGTCATGATGCCCTTGGAGGTGGAAATGATGGAGATACCCAGGCCATTCATGACCTTCGGCAGCTCGCTCTTGCCGCGGTACTGGCGCAGGCCCGAACGCGAGAAGCGCTTCAGGGTCGCGATGACCGGCTTGCCTTCGAAATACTTCAGCACGATTTCCAGCTCGGACTTGTTGTTTTCCAGCTGGGTCACGCGCAGGTCGGTGATGTAACCCTCGTCCTTCAGGACCTGGGCGATCGCAACCTTGATCTTGGACGACGGGGCTTTCACCGTCTGCTTGCCAACCGCGGCCGCATTCTTGATGCGGACCAGCAGGTCGGCGATGGGATCAGTCATGCTCATATGAGTACCTTTGAGTGCACCGATATCCGCTTTCGCGAAAATCTGTTGTCTCCTGGAAACGGGCCAGGTCCCTTGATGCAGCGGGCCGAGGGCCCACTCCTACAACCCCGTCTGCACAGGGCAAGACGCGGGAGTATACGCCAAAAGAGCCCGACTTGCGTCGGGCTCTTCGGGTTTTTTCACAGAAAGGAAGCTGAACGCCTCCCCTCCCCGGTTCAGCGGCCCCCACAGGGGCTGCTGATCGCAGGGCCGGCTGGGATTACCAGCTGGCCTTGCGCAGACCCGGGACGTCGCCACGCATGGTGGCTTCGCGCAGCTTGTTACGGCCGAGGCCGAACTTGCTGTAGACGCCACGCGGACGACCCGACAGCTCGCAACGGTTGCGCTGGCGGCTCGGCGACGAATCGCGCGGCAGCTTGGACAGCTTGGTTGCGGCGTCGATCTTCTCTTCGTAGGTCGCGTCCACGGAGGACACGATCTTCTTCAGAGCCGCACGCTTTTCAGCGTACTTCTTTGCCAGCTTTTCCCGCTTGATGTCGCGGTTGACCATGGAGGTCTTTGCCATTTCGGTTTCCTCGACAGATCAGTTACGGAACGGGAACTTGAACGCTGCCAGCAGCGCCTTCGCTTCCGCGTCGGTCTTCGCAGTGGTGGTGATGGCGATATCCATACCGCGGATCGCGTCGACGGCGTCGAAGTCGATTTCCGGGAAGATGATCTGCTCCTTCACACCCATGTTGAAGTTGCCGCGGCCGTCGAAGGAACGACCGGAAACACCACGGAAGTCGCGCACGCGCGGCAGCGAGATGTTGATCAGGCGATCCAGGAACTCGTACATCTTGTGGCGACGCAGCGTGGTCTTGCAGCCGATCGGCCAACCATCGCGGATCTTGAACGACGCAACCGACACACGCGACTTGGTGACAACCGGCTTCTGGCCGGAAATCTTGGTCATGTCGCCGACGGCGTTTTCCAGGATCTTCTTGTTGGTGGCCGCTTCGCCGACACCCATGTTCAGGGTGACCTTGACCAGCTTCGGCACTTCCATCGGATTGGTGTAGCCGAACTGCTTCATCAGCGCCGGCACCACTTCGTCCTTGTAGAACTTTTCGAGACGGGAACTCATCTTCTCATTCCTCAGGCGTCGAGCGCCTCACCGCTGGAGCGGAACACACGCAGTTTGCGTCCATCCTCCAGCACCTTGAAGCCAACGCGTTCGCCCTTGCCCGAAGCCGGGTTCAGAACATTCACGTTGGAGATATGGATCGAAGCTTCGCGCTCGACCACGCCGCCGGCAACACCTGCCTGCGGGTTCGGCTTGGTGTGGCGCTTGACGATGTTCACGTTGGCGACGACCACGCGGTCGCCGTCGACGCGGACGACTTCGCCCTGCTTGCCCTTGTCCTTGCCAGCGTTGACGACAACCTGGTCGCCCTTCTTGATACGGTTAGCCATGATTATCTCCTGTCGCTCACAGCACTTCGGGAGCGAGCGAGACGATCTTCATGAACTTCTCCGAACGAAGTTCACGGGTCACCGGCCCGAAGATACGGGTACCGATCGGCTCCTGCTTGTTGTTCAGCAGGACGGCAGCGTTGCCGTCGAAGCGGATCAGCGAACCGTCGGCGCGACGCACACCCTTGCGGGTACGCACCACGACGGCGTCATACACTTCACCCTTCTTGACCTTGCCGCGCGGAATCGCATCCTTCACGGTGACCTTGATGATGTCGCCGATGCCGGCGTAACGGCGCTTGGAACCACCCAGCACCTTGAAGCACATCACCTGCTTGGCACCCGAATTGTCCGCGACGTCAAGGTAGCTCTGCATCTGGATCATGATTCAGACTCCTTATTCAGCCGCACGCGTGATGACTTCCACCACGCGCCAGTTCTTGGTCTTGGACATCGGAGCAATCTCGGTCACGCGGACGACATCGCCTTCCTTGCAGGCGTTGTCGGCATCGTGGGCGTGCAGCTTCGTCGAGCGCTTGATGTACTTGCCGTACAGCGCGTGCTTGACCTGACGCTCAACCAGGACGGTAACCGTCTTGTCCATCTTGTTGCTGACGACACGGCCTTCGACCGTGCGCAGCGTCTTCTTTTCAGTATTGTCGCTCATAGCGGCCATCCTTACTTCGTGCTGCCGAGCAGGGTCTTGACGCGAGCAATCTCGCGACGGACCCGGCGAATGTCGTGGGTCTTCGGCAGCTGGCCGGTGACCTGCTGCATACGGACAGAGAACTGTTCCTTACGCAGGTCGATCAGGTGGGCCTTGAGTTCGTCAGCCGACTTTTCACGGAGAGTTTTGATATCCATCAGCGCACCGTACGGGTCACGAAAGTGGTGGTGACCGAGAGCTTGGCGGCGGCCAGGCGGAACGCCTCGCGAGCCACTTCCTCGGAAACACCCTCGATTTCATAGATCATGCGGCCGGGCTGGATCTGGGCCACCCAGTATTCCACGTTACCCTTACCAGAACCCATTCGGACTTCGATGGGCTTCTTGGTGATGGGCTTGTCGGGGAACACGCGGATCCACATCTTGCCGCCGCGCTTGACGTAGCGGCTGATCGAGCGGCGGGCCGCTTCGATCTGACGCGCGGTCAGCTGACCGTGTGCGGTTGCCTTCAGGCCGTATTCGCCGAAGCTGACAGCGTTGGCGCTCCAGCTCAGGCCATCGTTACGGCCCTTGTGTACCTTGCGGTACTTGGTTCGCTTGGGTTGCAACATTGTCGTTACCTCGCTTCACGGGCCGGGCGCTGACGGTCACCACGGTCGCCGCGATCGTGACGATCGTTGCGCGACGGGGTGTCGTCCTGCTTTTCCTGGCCAACCTGGGAGAAATCGAAGACCTCGCCCTTGTAGATCCAGACCTTGATGCCGATGATGCCGTAGGTCGTCTTGGCTTCAGCGAAGCCATAGTCGATGTCGGCACGCAGGGTGTGCAGCGGCACGCGGCCTTCGCGGTACCACTCCGAACGGGCGATTTCTGCACCGTTGAGGCGGCCACCAACGTTGACCTTGATGCCCAGGGCACCCAGGCGCATCGCGTTGCCGACCGAGCGCTTCATTGCGCGGCGGAACATGATGCGACGCTCCAGCTGCTGGGCGATCGACTCGGCAACGAGCTGCGCGTCCAGTTCCGGCTTGCGCACTTCGGTGACGTTGATGTGCGCCGGGACGCCCATCATCTCGCTCACTTCCTTGCGCAGCTTCTCGATGTCCTCACCGCGCTTGCCGATCACCACGCCCGGACGGGCGGTGTGGATCGTCACGCGAGCGGTCTTGGCCGGACGCTCGATCAGGATCTTGCTGATGCCGGCCTGAGCCAGCTTCTTGCGCAGCATTTCGCGCACTTTCAGGTCGGCTGCCAGGTAACCAGCGAACTCGGCCTTGTTGGCGTACCACTTGGAGTTCCAGTCCTTGGAAATGCCGAGGCGGATACCAATCGGATGAACTTTATGACCCATGGTCTTTTCCTTATCCGCTTACTTGGCGGCGCCCACAACCACAGTGATGTGGCTGGTGCGCTTGAGGATGCGGGTACCGCGGCCTTTCGCCCGCGCCATGAAACGCTTCAGGGTCGGACCTTCATCAACCATGATGGTCTGAACCTTCAGCTCGTCGACGTCGGCGCCCTGGTTGTTCTCGGCGTTGGCAATTGCCGACTCCACCACCTTCTTGATCAGGTGGGCAGCCTTCTTGTCCGAGAACTTCAGCAGGTTGACCGCACGCTCGGCCGGCAGACCGCGCACCTGGTCAGCGACCAGACGAGCCTTCTGCGGGGAGATGCGCGCAGTGCGCAGGATGGCTTTCGCTTCCATTGTCATCTCTCCTTACTTGCCCGACTTCTTGTCACCACCGTGACCCTTGAAGGTCCGGGTGATGGCAAATTCGCCGAGCTTATGGCCGACCATGTTCTCGTTGACGAGAACCGGGATGTGGTTCTTGCCGTTATGCACGGCAATGGTGACGCCTACCATGTCAGGCAGGATCATCGAACGGCGCGACCAGGTCTTGATCGGCTTCTTGCTGCCCGCAGCGGCCTCCACCTTCTTGACGAGGTGGTGATCGACGAACGGGCCCTTCTTGAGTGAACGTGCCATGGTCGATTAGCCCCTACGATCGCGGACGATGAACTGCTGAGTGCGCTTGTTATGGCGCGTCTTGTAACCCTTGGTCGGGACACCCCACGGGGTGACCGGATGCGGATTACCCTGGCCGGCCTTCGCCTCACCACCACCGTGCGGGTGGTCAACCGGGTTCATGGCAGCACCACGAACGGTCGGGCGGACGCCGCGCCAACGCTTGGCACCGGCCTTGCCCAGCTTTTCCAGGCTGTGCTCGTCGTTGCCGACTTCGCCGATGGTGGCGCAGCACTCGACCGGAACCTTACGCATTTCACCCGAGCGCAGGCGCAGGGTGGCGTAGATGCCTTCGCGAGCCACCAGCTGCACGGCCGCACCAGCGGCGCGAGCGATCTGAGCGCCCTTGCCCGGCTTCAGTTCGATGCAGTGAATGGTGGTGCCGACCGGGATGTTGCGCAGCGGCAGGGTGTTGCCGGCCTTGATCGGGGCGTCCGAACCAGCGATCACCTGATCACCAGCCTTCAGGCCCTTCGGGGCGATGATGTAGCGACGCTCACCGTCGACGTAGCACAGCAGAGCGATGTGGGCGGTGCGGTTCGGATCGTATTCGATGCGTTCCACGCGCGCCGGGATGCCCAGCTTGTTGCGCTTGAAGTCGATGATGCGGTAGTGCTGCTTGGCACCACCACCGACGTGACGCACGGTGATGCGACCATGGTGGTTACGACCACCCGAGCGGCTCTGCGACTCGACCAGTGCGGCGTGCGGAGCACCCTTGTGCAGGTCGGGGGTGACCACGCGCACGGCCGAACGGCGGCCGGGGGAGGTGGGCTTGAATTTCATCAATGGCATGGGATGTACCTCAGGCCTTGGCCGTTACATCGATCGACTGGCCGTCGGCCAGGCGAACGTACGCCTTGCGCCAATCGCCGCGGCGGCCAGCACGGTTACGGAAGGACTTGTTCTTGCCCTTGACGTTGACCACGTTGACGGCTTCGACCTTGACGTCGAACAGCTGCTCAACCGCGGCCTTTACATCGGCCTTGGTGGCTTCGTTCGAAACTTCGAAGACATACTGATTGGAGAGTTCCTGCAGGCGCGCGGTCTTTTCGGAGACACGCGGGGCACGCAGCACGCTGAAGATTTTTTCGTTGCTGTTCATGCCAGCCACTCCTCGACCTTCTTGACCGCGTCAGCGGTGATGACGACCGTGTCGGCACCAACCAGCGAGACCGGATCCAGACCCTGGACGTCACGCACCTGCACGTACGGCAGATTGCGGGCGGACAGGTACAGGTGCTCGGACGCTTCTTCGGTGACGATCAGCGGGCGCTTGCCCACTTCCAGGCCGGCCAGCTTGGCGATCAGACCCTTCGTGTTGGTCACTTCGACATCGAAGGACTCCACGATGGTCAGACGGCCCTGACGGTTCAGCTCGGACAGGATCGCGCACATGGCGGCACGGTACTGCTTACGATTGACCTTCTGCTCGAAGCTGCGCGGCTTGGCCGCGAAGGTGACACCGCCGCCGACGAAGATCGGAGCCGTCAGTGCGCCATGACGCGCGCCGCCGCCCTTCTGCTTCTTCGACTTCTTGGTGGTACCAGCCACTTCGGAGCGAGTCTTCTGTGCCTTGGTGCCGGCGCGACCGGCGTTGCGGTAGGCAACGACGACCTGGTGGACCAGATCTTCGCTGAAATCGCGACCGAACACGGCGTCGGAGACCGAGACCTTGTTGTTGCTACCCGTGATAACGAGTTCCATCGTCATCTCTCCTTATGCCTTGCTCGCCGGACGGACGATCACGTCGCCACCCGCCGCGCCCGGAACGGCGCCGCGAACGGCGATCAGACCGCGCTCGACGTCGACCTTGACCACTTCCAGGTTCTGGGTGCTCTGCTGCACCGCGCCCATGTGGCCCGACATCTTCTTGCCCGGGAAAACGCGACCCGGGGTCTGGCGCTGACCCAGCGAACCCGGCGCGCGATGCGACAGCGAGTTACCGTGGGTTGCATCGCCCATACGGAAGTTGTGGCGCTTGATGGTGCCCTGGAAGCCCTTACCCTTGGTGACACCCTGGACGTCGACGATCTGGCCGACTTCGAAGATGTCCGCCTTGACTTCGCCGCCGACGGCGAAATCGCCGAGCTGCGCGTCTTCAACGCGGAATTCCCACAGGCCACGACCCGCTTCCACCTTCGCCTTGGCGAAGTGGCCGGCTTCCGGCTTGTTGACCAGGGCAGCGCGACGCGCGCCGACGGTCACCTGCACGGCGCTGTAGCCGTCGGTTTCGACGGTCTTGATCTGCGCGATGCGGTTCGGGGTTGCTTCGATCAGGGTCACCGGGATGGAGCGGCCATCTTCAGTGAACACGCGGCTCATGCCAGCCTTGCGGCCCACGAAGCCCAACGAATACTTCTTCGTCATGGTCGTAGTCCTCAGGTCAGCTTGATCTGAACGTCGACGCCGGCAGCCAGTTCGAGCTTCATCAGCGCGTCCACGGTCTTGTCATTCGGGTCAACGATATCGAGCACGCGCTTGTGCGTGCGGGTCTCGTACTGGTCACGCGCGTCCTTGTCGACGTGCGGGGAGACGAGAACGGTGTAACGCTCGATCTTGGTCGGCAGCGGGATCGGGCCACGCACTTGCGCGCCGGTCCGCTTTGCCGTTTCAACGATCTCGCTGGCCGAACGGTCGATCAGACGATGATCGAACGCTTTCAGCCGGATCCGGATCTTTTGGTCCGCCATGGCGGTAGGTTCCTTCGTTAAAAGAGCGACAGACAAAGCCTCTGGGTTGCTTTGTCCCATGAAATTCCTGAATACAGACGGCCCGCACTCCTGCAGGCCGCCAAGGTCAATCCATAGACCTCAAAAACGTAGGCAGACCAGTTTCCCGGCCTGCCCAGACGTAGAAGCATAATGGCACGCAAGGCAGCTGTCAACAGTCGCCTGTTGACGCCGCCTGAATGGCATTGACCCTTCCTGGTCCGGGGAACACAAGGCACATCCTGTGCCTGCTTTCCCATTTGATACGCCCCGATGCCCTACCCAGGCAACATCGGGGCGCAGATACTACCAGATTACTCGATGATCTTCGAGACCACGCCGGCGCCGACGGTACGGCCACCTTCGCGGATGGCGAAGCGCAGGCCTTCGTCCATTGCCACCGGGTTGATCAGGGTGACGACCATCTTGACGTTGTCACCCGGCATCACCATTTCGACGCCTTCCGGCAGCGCAGCTGCGCCGGTGATGTCGGTGGTGCGGAAGTAGAACTGCGGACGGTAGCCGTTGAAGAACGGGGTGTGGCGGCCGCCCTCGTCCTTCGACAGGACGTAGACTTCGCCTTCGAACTTGGTGTGCGGCTTGATCGAACCCGGCTTGGCCAGCACCTGGCCACGCTCGACGTCGTCACGCTTGGTGCCGCGCAGCAGCAGGCCAGCGTTGTCGCCTGCCTGACCCTGGTCCAGCAGCTTGCGGAACATTTCAACGCCGGTCACGGTGGTCTTCTGCACCGGACGGATGCCGACGATTTCGATTTCGTCGCCAACCTTGATCACGCCGCGCTCGATACGACCGGTCACCACGGTGCCGCGGCCCGAGATCGAGAACACGTCTTCCACCGGCATCAGGAACGGCTTGTCGATCGCACGCTCCGGCTCCGGGATCCAGCTGTCCAGGGCGTCGACCAGCTTCAGGATGGCCGGCACGCCGATGTCGCTCTGGTCGCCTTCCAGCGCCAGACGGGCCGAACCGGCGATGATCGGGGTGTCGTCGCCCGGGAAGTCGTACTTGCTCAGCAGCTCGCGCACTTCCATCTCGACCAGCTCGAGCAGCTCGGCGTCGTCAACCATGTCGGCCTTGTTCAGGAACACGACGATGTACGGCACGCCGACCTGACGCGACAGCAGGATGTGCTCACGGGTCTGCGGCATCGGGCCGTCAGCGGCCGAGCACACCAGGATCGCGCCGTCCATCTGGGCGGCACCGGTGATCATGTTCTTGACGTAGTCAGCGTGGCCCGGGCAATCGACGTGGGCGTAGTGACGGACCGGGGATTCGTATTCGACGTGCGCGGTCGAGATCGTGATACCACGAGCCTTTTCTTCCGGCGCGGCGTCGATCGAGGAGTAGTCCTTGAACTCGCCACCGAAGCGCTCGGCACCGATCTTGGTCAGTGCGGCGGTCAGCGTGGTCTTGCCGTGATCGACGTGACCGATGGTGCCGACGTTGACGTGCGGCTTGGTGCGCTCGAACTTACCCTTTGCCATTGTTCTATACCTTGATTTTGTAAGTGGTTTTCAGGAGAGGCTGAGCGAGGCTCAGCCCTTCTTCATGACGGCTTCGGCGATGTTGTTCGGCGCCGGCTCGTAGTGGTCGAATTCCATGGTGAAGGTGGCACGGCCCTGGGTCTGCGAACGCAGCGCAGTGGCGTAGCCGAACATTTCACCCAGCGGGATCATCGCGTTGATGATCGAAGCGGAGCCGTCACCGGTGGTGTCGGAACCCTGCAGCACGCCGCGACGACGGCTGACGTCGCCCATCACGTCACCCTGGTAATCCTCCGGGGTCACGATCTCGACCTTCATGATCGGCTCCAGCAGCACCGGCTTGGCCTTGGCGAAGCCCTGCTTGAAGGCCATCGACGAAGCCAGCTTGAACGCCATTTCCGAGGAGTCGACGTCGTGGTACGAACCGAACACCAGCTTCACCTTGACGTCCACGACCGGGAAGCCAGCCAGCGGACCGCTGGTGATGGTTTCGCGCAGGCCCTTTTCAACCGACGGAATGAATTCCTTCGGGATCACGCCGCCGGTGATGTCGTTGATGAACAGGAAGTCGTCCTTGATGGCCGGAGCCAGCTTCGGATCGGCACGGTCTTCAGCGGTGATCGGCGACAGCTCGATCACGACGTGACCGTACTGACCCTTACCACCGGACTGCTTGGCGTGCTTGTAGTCCGACTTGACGTCAGCCAGGGTGATGGTTTCGCGGTACGCAACCTGCGGCGCGCCGACGTTGGCTTCAACGTTGAACTCGCGCTTCAGGCGGTCGACGATGATGTCCAGGTGCAGCTCGCCCATGCCCGAGATGATGGTCTGGCCGGATTCTTCGTCGGTCTTGACGCGGAACGACGGATCTTCCTGCGCCAGGCGACCCAGGGCCAGACCCATCTTTTCCTGGTCCGACTTGGTCTTCGGTTCGACGGCCATCGAGATCACCGGCTCCGGGAACGTCATGCGCTCCAGGATGATCGGCTGGTCGATCGAGCACAGGGTGTCACCGGTGGTGGTGTCCTTCAGGCCCACGGCAGCGGCGATGTCACCGGCCAGAACTTCCTTGATTTCTTCACGGTTGTTCGAGTGCATCTGCAGGATGCGGCCGATGCGCTCCTTCTTGCCCTTCACCGAGTTCAGCACGGTGTCACCACCGTTCAGGGTGCCCGAGTAGACACGGAAGAAGGTCAGCGCGCCGACGAACGGATCGGTGATGATCTTGAAGGCCAGCGACGAGAACGGAGCCTTGTCGTCGGACTTGCGGGTCATGGCGACGTTTTCGTCGTCCACGTCGGTACCGGTCACGTCCGGCACATCGACCGGCGACGGCAGCAGCTGGATCACGCCGTCCAGCATGGCCTGCACGCCCTTGTTCTTGAACGCCGAACCGCAGTACATCGGAACGATTTCGGTGGCCAGGGTGCGGGTACGCAGCGCGTTGATGATTTCAGCCTCGGCCAGCTCTTCGCCGCCCAGGTACTTTTCCATCAGCTCTTCGCTGGCTTCAGCCGCGGTTTCGATCATGTAGGTACGGGCTTCTTCAGCCTTTTCCTGCAGGTCGGCCGGGATTTCGCCGTACTCGAACTTCATGCCCTGCGAGGCTTCATCCCAATGGATGGCCTTCATCTTCAGCAGGTCGACGACGCCCTTGAAGCCGTCTTCGGCGCCGATCGGCAGCTGCATCGGCACGGCGACGGCGCCGAGCTTGGCCTTCAGCTGGTCACGGACCTTGTAGAAGTTGGCACCGGTGCGGTCCATCTTGTTGACGAACGCAATGCGCGGCACCTTGTAGCGGTTGGCCTGGCGCCACACGGTTTCCGACTGCGGCTGCACGCCACCGACGGCACACAGGACGAAGACGGCACCGTCGAGCACGCGCAGCGAGCGCTCCACTTCGATGGTGAAGTCGACGTGCCCGGGGGTGTCGATGATGTTGAAGCGGTGCTCCGGCAGGGACTTGTCCATGCCCTTCCAGAACGCGGTGGTGGCAGCGGACTGGATCGTGATGCCACGCTCCTGCTCCTGCTCCATCCAGTCCATGGTGGCGGCGCCGTCGTGCACTTCACCGATCTTGTGGCTCTTGCCGGTGTAGAACAGGATGCGCTCGGACGTGGTGGTCTTGCCGGCATCGATGTGAGCCATGATGCCGAAGTTACGGTAACGCTCGATGGGAGTGGAACGGGCCACGGGAGCCTCTCAGATTTCTTGGATTTCGGATGGCCGAACGCCGCCTTTCGGCGGCCTTCGGATTGGCGCAGTCCTTCTGGGACCGCGAGGCAGCACGCACCGAAGTGGTGCTGCCCTGCCTGTTTTACAAGGCCGTCAAACTCACCAGCGGTAGTGGGCGAATGCCTTGTTGGCTTCGGCCATGCGGTGGGTTTCTTCGCGCTTCTTGATGGCGCCACCACGGTTTTCCGAGGCGTCGATCAGTTCAGCAGCCAGCTTCTTCGGCATGGTGTTCTCACCACGCTTGCGCGCGGAGTCGATCAGCCAGCGCATGGCCAGGGCCATCTTGCGCGACGAACGCACTTCGACCGGCACCTGGTAGGTAGCACCACCGACGCGGCGCGACTTGACTTCGACCGCCGGAGCGACGTTGTCCAGAGCCTTCTGCACCAGTTCAATGGCGTTGGCGCTGCTGTTCTTCTCGGTGATCACGTCCATGGCGCCGTACACGATCTTTTCGGCGACGGACTTCTTGCCGCTCTGCATGACCATGTTGATGAAGCGGGCGATGGTTTCGCTTCCGTGCTTCGGATCGGGCAGGACGGAACGCTGCGGAGTATTACCCTTACGCGACATAGTGCTCTCTCCTTATGCCTTCGGACGCTTGGCGCCGTACTTGGAACGGGCCTGGCGACGCTTGGCAACGCCGGCGGCGTCGAGCGAGCCACGAACGGTGTGGTAACGCACACCCGGCAGGTCCTTGACGCGACCGCCGCGGATCAGGACCACGGAGTGCTCCTGCAGGTTGTGGCCTTCACCACCGATGTAGGAAATCACTTCTTCCTGGTTGGTCAGGCGGACCTTGGCAACCTTGCGCAGAGCCGAGTTCGGCTTCTTCGGAGTGGTGGTGTAGACACGGGTGCAGACGCCACGGCGCTGCGGGCACTTGTCGAGCGCCGGCGAGGCACTCTTGTAGGTGGTCGCTTGCCGCGGCTTGCGGACCAGCTGGTTGATCGTCGCCATCAGTAGGTTCTTCTGATTGGTGGCCGGAAAATCCGACCAGAGATGCGGAAATGTTAAAGCAGGCCGAAATTTTGGCCTGCTGAGACAGACGATTGTAGCAACCTGCCAGGAAAGCAGTCAAACGCCTCCTGTCAAGCCCGTCCCTGATCCCGGGACGTTACTGGGGGGCCTCCATGTACCCCGTTCAGGTTGACAGGGTCGATCGCGGACGATCTCCCCTGCCCTTTCCCAATCCCATCGATGGACCGATGGGGTGGTCCGGCCTTGCGGCCGGACCGGATACCTCATTCTTCGCCCGACGCCTGTTCAGCTTCGGCTTCAACCACCGGCGCCTCGACCGCGGCCGGGGTGCCGGCCAGGGTCTGCATTTCCGACTCGGTGAGACCGGAAGCGCCGCGGCGGCGGTTGCTGTGGTACGCCAGGCCGGTACCGGCCGGAATCAGGCGACCCACGATGACGTTTTCCTTCAGGCCACGCAGGTTGTCCGAGGTGCCGCGGACGGCCGCTTCGGTCAGCACGCGGGTGGTTTCCTGGAACGAAGCGGCCGAGATGAACGATTCGGTCGCCAGCGACGCCTTGGTGATACCCAGCAGGACCGGATCGAAGTGCGCCGGCAGCTCGTTGCGGGTCGACAGGCGCGCATTTTCCTCGATAACGCGCTGACGCTCCACCTGTTCGCCGTTCAGGAACTTGCTGCTGCCCTGATCGGTGATCTCGACCTTGCGCAGCATCTGGCGGGTGATCACCTCGATGTGCTTGTCGTTGATCTTCACGCCCTGCAGGCGGTACACGTCCTGGATTTCCTTCACCAGGTAGGCTGCCAGCGGTTCGACACCCAGCAGACGCAGGATGTCCTGCGGGCTCGGCTCGCCGTCCACGATGGTCTCACCCTTGGTGACATGCTCGCCTTCGAACACAATGACCTGGCGGTACTTCGGGATCAGCTCTTCGTGCTCCGAACCATCGGTGTCCTTGATGATCAGGCGCTGCTTGCCCTTGGTGTCCTTGCCGAAGCTGATGATGCCCGAACGCTCGGCCAGCACCGCCGGATCCTTCGGCTTGCGCGCTTCGAACAGGTCGGCCACGCGCGGCAGACCACCGGTGATGTCGCGGGTCTTCGACGCTTCCTGCGGGATCTTGGCGACGACGTCGCCCACGCCCACCGGGGCGCCGTCCTGCAGGTTGACGATCGAACGCGGCGGCAGCAGGTACTGCGCCGGCAGGTCGGTGCCCGGGATCGACAGGTCGTTGCCCTTGGCGTCGACGATGCGCACGATCGGGCGCAGGTCCTTGGCCTGGGTACCACGACGCTTCGGATCGGTGATTTCGCGCGACGCGAGGCCGGTCAGCTCGTCGGTCTTCTCGATGACGGTGATGCCGTCGACGAAGTCGATGAAGCGGATGAAGCCGGCCACTTCCGACACGATCGGGTGGTTATGCGGATCCCAGTTGGCCACGGTCTGGCCAGCCTTGATCGCATCACCGTCCTTGGACGTGATGGTCGCACCGTACGGCAGCTTGTAACGCTCACGCTCACGGCCGTGGGCATCGAGCACCGAGATTTCGCCCGAGCGCGACACTGCCACCAGCGAGCCGTTGGCGTGCTCGACCGACTTGAGGTTGCTGAACTTGACCGAGCCGGTGGTCTTGACGGTGATGTTGTCGACCGCAGCAGCTCGCGACGCCGCACCACCGATGTGGAACGTACGCATGGTCAGCTGGGTACCCGGCTCACCGATGGACTGGGCAGCGATGACGCCGACCGCTTCACCAATGTTGACCAGGTGGCCACGGGCCAGATCGCGGCCGTAGCAGCGACCGCAGACACCGAAGGCCGATTCGCACGAGATCGTCGAACGCACCTTGATGCTCTGCACGCCGGCGTCTTCCAGCTTGGCGACCCAGGCTTCGTCCAGCAGGGTGTTGCGGGTGACGATCGGATCTTCGTCGTTGCCCGGCAGGAACACGTCCTCGGCAACCACGCGACCCAGCACGCGGTCCTTCAGCGGCTCGACCACGTCGCCGCCTTCCACGATCGGGGTCATGATCAGGCCTTCGGTGGTACCGCAATCCACCTCGGTGATGACCACGTCCTGCGCGACGTCGACCAGACGACGGGTCAGGTAACCCGAGTTCGCGGTCTTCAGCGCGGTATCGGCCAGACCCTTACGGGCACCGTGGGTGGAGTTGAAGTACTCCTGCACGTTCAGGCCTTCGCGGAAGTTCGCCTTGATGGGCGTCTCGATGATCGAGCCGTCCGGACGCGCCATCAGGCCACGCATGCCGGCCAGCTGACGGATCTGCGCCTGCGAACCACGCGCACCGGAGTCGGCCATGATGTACAGCGAGTTCATCGACTTCTGGTCGATGGTCTCACCCTTGGCATTGACCACCTTCTCGGTACCGATGGTGTCCATCATCGCCTTGGCGATGCGCTCGTTGGTGCGCGACCAGATGTCGACCACCTTGTTGTAGCGCTCGCCAGCGGTGACCAGGCCCGACTGGTACTGCTCCTGGATTTCCAGCACTTCGGCTTCGGCCTCGGTGAGGATGCCCTTCTTCTCGTCCGGGATCAGCATGTCGTCGATGCCGATCGAAACGCCGGCGCGGGTCGCGTAGGCGAAGCCGGTGTACATCAGCTTGTCGGCGAACACGACCGTGTCCTTCAGACCCAGCTGGCGGTAGCTGGAGTTGATCAGGCGGCTGATGTTCTTCTTGGTCAGCTCGGTGTTGGCCAGCGCGAACGGCAGGCCTTCCGGCAGGATTTCAGCCAGCAGGGCGCGACCGATCGTGGTGTCCACGATCGAGGTCTTGTTCTGCTTGACGCCGTCTTCGTCGGTCACCACCTCGGTGATGCGGACCTTGACGCGCGCGTGCAGTTCCACCACGCGGTTGTCGTAGGCACGCTTCACTTCGGCGATGTTGGCGAAGGCCATGCCCTCGCCCTTCTTGTTTTCCAGCGAGCGGGTCATGTAGTACAGACCCAGCACGACGTCCTGCGACGGCACGATGATCGGCTCGCCGTTGGCCGGCGACAGGATGTTGTTGGTCGACATCATCAACGCACGCGCTTCCAGCTGGGCTTCCAGCGAGAGCGGCACGTGGACGGCCATCTGGTCACCGTCGAAGTCGGCGTTGAACGCGGTGCAGACCAGCGGGTGCAGCTGGATGGCCTTGCCTTCGATCAGCACCGGCTCGAACGCCTGGATGCCCAGACGGTGCAGGGTCGGCGCACGGTTCAGCATCACCGGATGCTCGCGGATGACCTCTTCCAGGATGTCCCAGACTTCGGCTTCTTCGCGCTCGACCAGCTTCTTGGCGGCCTTGATGGTGGTGGCCAGGCCACGACGCTGCAGCTTGGCGAAGACGAACGGCTTGAACAGCTCCAGCGCCATCTTCTTCGGCAGGCCGCACTGGTGCAGGCGCAGGTACGGGCCGACCACGATGACCGAACGGCCCGAGTAGTCGACGCGCTTGCCGAGCAGGTTCTGGCGGAAGCGACCCTGCTTGCCCTTGATCATGTCGGCCAGCGACTTCAGCGGGCGCTTGTTGGTGCCGGTGATGGCACGGCCACGACGGCCGTTGTCCAGCAGCGCATCGACCGATTCCTGCAGCATGCGCTTTTCATTACGCACGATGATGTCCGGCGCGCTCAGTTCGAGCAGGCGGCGCAGGCGGTTGTTGCGGTTGATGACGCGGCGGTACAGGTCGTTCAGGTCGGAGGTCGCGAAGCGGCCGCCATCCAGCGGAACCAGCGGACGCAGGTCCGGCGGCAGCACCGGCAGCACGGTCATGACCATCCATTCCGGACGGTTGCCCGACTCCAGGAAGGCTTCGATCAGCTTGATGCGCTTGGTGAGGCGCTTGAGCTTGGTTTCCGAACCGGTAGCGGCGATTTCCTCGCGCAGGCGGGTCATTTCCGACTGCAGGTCGATCGTGCGCAGCAGTTCGTACACGGCCTCGGCGCCCATGGCGGCGTCGAAGTCGTCACCGTGCTCCTGGCGGGCCTGCAGGTACTGTTCTTCGGTCAGCAGCTGGCGGCGCTCCAGGGCGGTCAGGCCCGGCTCGGTCACCACGTACGCTTCGAAGTACAGCACGCGCTCGATGTCGCGCAGGGTCATGTCCAGCATCAGGCCGATGCGCGACGGCAGCGACTTCAGGAACCAGATGTGCGCGACCGGCGACGCCAGGTCGATGTGGCCCATGCGCTCGCGGCGCACCTTGGCCAGGGTCACTTCGGTGCCGCACTTCTCGCAGACCACGCCGCGGTGCTTCATGCGCTTGTACTTGCCGCACAGGCACTCGTAATCCTTCACCGGGCCGAAGATGGCGGCGCAGAACAGGCCGTCACGTTCCGGCTTGAAGGTACGGTAGTTGATGGTTTCCGGCTTCTTCACTTCGCCGAAGGACCACGAACGGATCAGGTCCGGCGAGGCCAGCGCGATCTTGATCGCGTCGAAGTCCAGCGTCTGGCGCTGCTGGTTGAAGAGGTTGAGCAGGTCTTTCATGGTGTTCTCCAGAAGGAGGAATGCTGTGTCGATGGGCTTTCAGTTGACTGCCAGCGGCGCGGCGGCGGAGGCCGCCGCGCCGGCATGGATCAGTTGTCTTCCAGTTCCATGTTGATGGCCAGCGAGCGGATTTCCTTCACGAGCACGTTGAAGGATTCCGGCATGCCCGCGACCATCTCGTGCTCACCGTCGACGATGTTCTTGTACATCTGGTTGCGGCCCTGCACGTCATCGGACTTCACCGTCAGCATTTCCTGCAGGGTGTAGGCCGCGCCGTAGGCTTCCAGCGCCCAGACTTCCATTTCACCGAAGCGCTGGCCGCCGAACTGCGCCTTGCCGCCCAGCGGCTGCTGGGTGACGAGCGAGTACGGACCGGTCGAACGGGCGTGCATCTTGTCGTCGACCAGGTGGTTCAGCTTCAGGTAGTGCATGTAGCCAACGGTGGTGTGGCGATCGAACGCTTCACCGGTGCGGCCGTCGTACAGCTGGGTCTGGCCACTGCTCGGCAGGTCGGCCAGTTCCAGCATGCGCTTGATTTCCGCTTCGGTGGCACCGTCGAACACCGGGGTGGCCATCGGCACGCCGTCGGTGAGGTTACGGGCCAGACGCAGCAGTTCCTCGTCGCTGAACTGCGACAGGTCGACACGGTTGGCCACGTTGGTGTCGTCGTGGTTGTAGATGTCGTCCAGGAACTTGCGCAGGTCGGCAACCGCCGCCTGGGCTTCCATCATCGCCTGGATCTTGCGACCCAGACCCTTGGCGGCCCAGCCCAGGTGCACTTCCAGGATCTGGCCGATGTTCATACGCGACGGCACGCCCAGCGGGTTCAGCACGATGTCCACGGTTTCGCCCGAGGCCATGTACGGCATGTCCTCGACCGGCACCACGTTGGAGACCACACCCTTGTTGCCGTGGCGGCCTGCCATCTTGTCGCCCGGCTGGATGCGGCGCTTCACGGCCAGGAACACCTTGACCATCTTCAGCACGCCCGGGGCGAGGTCGTCGCCAGCGGTGATCTTGCCGCGCTTGTCGGCGAAGCGACGCTCGAATTCCTTCTCGTGCGCCTGGATCTGCTTCTGGGCGCGCTCGATGGCTTCCGAAGCGTCCTCGTCCTTCATGCGCAGGGCGAACCAGTCAGCCTTCTTCAGGCCGTCCAGGAAGGCGTCGGTGATCACGTCACCCTTCTTCAGGCCAGCACCACCGTTGACCACCTTGCCCACGATCTGCGAACGCAGACGCATGTAGATGGCGGCTTCCAGGATGCGGAACTGGTCGTCGAAGTCCTTCTTGACGCGCTTGATTTCAGACTCTTCGATCTGGCGGGCGCGCTTGTCCTTCTCGATGCCGTCGCGGGTGAAGACCTGCACGTCGATGACGGTGCCGTCCATGCCCGGCGGAACGCGCAGCGAGCTGTCCTTAACGTCCGAAGCCTTCTCGCCGAAGATCGCGCGCAGCAGCTTCTCTTCCGGGGTCAGCTGGCTTTCGCCCTTCGGGGTGACCTTGCCGACCATGATGTCGCCGGCGCGGACTTCCGCACCGATGTACACCACGCCGCTCTCGTCCAGGCGGTTCAGCGCCTGCTCGGAGACGTTCGGGATGTCGGCGGAGATTTCCTCCGGCCCCAGCTTGGTGTCACGCGCGACGCAGGTCAGCTCTTCGATGTGGATCGTGGTGTAGCGATCCTCTTCCACCACGCGCTCGGAGAGCAGGATGGAGTCTTCGAAGTTGTAGCCGTTCCACGGCATGAACGCGATCAGCATGTTCTGGCCCAGGGCCAGTTCGCCGATGTCGGTGGACGGACCGTCGGCCAGCACGTCGCCGCGGGCGATGACGTCACCCACCTGGACCAGCGGACGCTGGTTGATGCAGGTGTTCTGGTTCGAACGGGTGTACTTGACCAGGTTGTAGATGTCCACGCCGGCGTCGGTGGCGCCAACGATCTCTTCCTCGTTGACCTTGACCACGATGCGGGCCGCGTCGATCTGCACGATCTCGCCACCACGACGGGCGTTCACGGTCACACCGGAGTCACGCGCCACGGCGCGCTCGATGCCGGTACCGACCAGCGGCTTCTGCGCACGCAGGGTCGGCACGGCCTGACGCTGCATGTTGGCGCCCATCAGTGCGCGGTTGGCGTCATCGTGCTCCAGGAACGGAACCAGCGCGGCCGCGATCGACACGGTCTGCATCGGCGAGACGTCCATGAAGTGGACTTCCGCCGGCGGCTTCAGCAGCGATTCGCCCTGGAAGCGGCACGGAACGAACTGCTCGGTCAGCACGCTGTCGGCATTGGTCAGGGCGTTGGCCTGCGCAATGACGTACTCGTTTTCTTCGATCGCCGACAGGAACTCGACTTCGTCATAGACCTTGCCGTCCACGACCTTGCGGTACGGGGTCTCGAGGAAACCGTACTGGTTGGTGCGGGCGTACACGGCCAGCGAGTTGATCAGGCCGATGTTCGGGCCTTCCGGGGTTTCGATGGTGCAGACGCGGCCGTAATGGGTCGGGTGCACGTCGCGCACTTCGAAGCCGGCGCGCTCACGGGTCAGACCGCCCGGGCCCAGGGCCGAGACGCGACGCTTGTGCGTCACTTCCGACAGCGGGTTGTTCTGGTCCATGAACTGCGACAGCTGCGAGGAGCCGAAGAACTCCTTGATGGCAGCGGCGACCGGCTTGGCGTTGATCAGCTCCTGCGGGGTCAGGCCTTCCGACTCGGCCATCGACAGGCGCTCCTTGACCGCGCGCTCGACGCGGACCAGGCCGACGCGGAACACGTTCTCGGCCATTTCGCCGACCGAACGCACGCGACGGTTGCCCAGGTGATCGATGTCATCGACCACGCCGCGACCGTTGCGGATCTCGGTCAGGACCTTGATCACGTCCAGGATGTCGGAGCTGTCGCCGTGGGCAGCGACCAGGCGCTTGGACTCTTCGTCGTTGCGCTCACCGAAGTACTTGCTGTCGTACAGCACGGCTTCGCCGGTGGTTTCCTTGCGGCCCACGCGACGGTTGAACTTCATGCGGCCGACCGCGGACAGGTCGTAGCGCTCGAAGGTGAAGAACAGGTTGTGGAACAGGTTCTGCGCGGCATCCTTGGTCGGCGGCTCGCCCGGACGCATCATGCGGTAGATTTCGACCAGGGCTTCCAGCTGGGTCTTGGTCGGATCGATGCGCAGGGTGTTGGACAGGTACGGGCCACGATCCAGGTCGTTCACCCACAGGGTGCCCACCGCATCGACGCCGGCCTTGCGGAAGTTCTGCAGCTGCTCGTCGCTGATCTCGTCGTTGGCCTGGGCCAGCAGTTCGCCGGTCGAGGCGTCGACCACGTCGTGCGACAGGATGCGGCCGACGATGTAGTCGTCCGGCACGGCCAGGGCGGCGATGCCCGAGGCTTCCAGCTGCTTGATGTGGCGCGCGGTGATGCGCTTGCCGGCTTCCACGATGACCTTGTCGCCGTCGGCGAGGTCGAAGCCCAGGGTTTCGCCACGCAGGCGCTCCGGCACCAGCTCCAGCTGGACGCCTTCATCCGGGTTGATGTGGAAGGTGTTGATCTCGAAGAACTCGGCCAGCATCTCTTCGTTGCTGTAGCCAAGCGCGCGCAGCAGGATCGACACCGGCAGCTTGCGGCGGCGGTCGATACGGGTGAACAGCGCGTCCTTCGGGTCGAACTCGAAGTCCAGCCAGGAACCGCGGTAAGGAATGATGCGGGCGCTGTACAGCAGCTTGCCCGAGCTGTGGGTCTTGCCGCGGTCGTGGTCGAAGAACACGCCCGGCGAGCGGTGCAGCTGCGAGACGATGACGCGCTCGGTGCCGTTGACGATGAAGGTGCCGTTTTCGGTCATCAGCGGGATTTCGCCCAGATAGACCTCCTGCTCCTTCACGTACTTGATGGCCTTGGTCGACGACTCACGGTCGTAGATCACCAGGCGCACGGTCACGCGCAGCGGGGCGCCGTAGCTCATGCCACGCTGGCGGCACTCACGCTCGTCGAAGACCGGTTCGCCCAGCTTGTAGCCGACGTATTCCAGGGCGGCATTGCCGCTGTAGCTGGCGATCGGGAAGACCGACTTCAGCGCAGCGTGCAGGCCGTGGTCCGTGCGCTTGGCCGGATCGACGTTTTCCTGCAGGAATTCACGATAGGAATCCACCTGGATTGCGAGCAGGAACGGCACTTCGAGAATCGAGCGCTGCTTGCCGAAATCCTTGCGGATACGCTTTTTTTCGGTGAACGAATAGGACGTCATGAGGTCTTCCACCTTGTTGTGCGGATCGTGCGCCCACGATCCGAAGGGAACTTGAAATTGTCAGTTGGAAGTCGCTGGTATTGCCGGCACCAGCACGCCTTCTCCCGCTACTTCCAACTGCCAACTCGTCTGCTACCACTCCCCCGCTGCCGCGCCGTGCGCTGGCCTGCCGGGGTTTGACTGCAGCCCGTGTTGGGCTTTTTCCTGCTTTTGAAACAGTCGACTAACAGTCGACCCTACCGGTACTGCAACAACGACCAAAGGCCGGGGGCTTACGCCCCCAGCCTTGGCTGCATCGCCGTGAATCGGTGACGATGCAAGGTAACTGCTTACTTGACTTCGACAGTCGCGCCAGCAGCTTCCAGGTCCTTCTTCATCTTCTCGGCTTCGTCCTTCGAAGCGTTGTCCTTCAGGACGCCGCCGGCTTCGGCCAGGTCCTTCGCTTCCTTCAGGCCCAGGCCGGTGATGGCGCGGACGGCCTTGATGACTTCGACCTTCTTCTCGCCGGCAGTCTTCAGGGTGACGACGAATTCGGTCTGCTCTTCAACAGCAGCAGCCGGGCCAGCGGCAGCAGCCACGGCGACCGGAGCAGCGGCGGAGACGCCGAACTTCTCTTCGATGGCCTTGACCAGCTCCATCACTTCCATCAGGGACTTCTCGGCGATGGCGTCGACGATCTGTTCGTTGGTAAGGGACATGATTAATACCTTTGGATGATTTTCTGGGTTGAGGTTCCGTCAGGAACCACGGTAAGTCGAAACTCAGGCGGTCTCGGCGGCCGGCTCGGCAGCGTCGGCGGCGACATCGCCACCACCCTGCTTCTCGCCAACGGCCTTGATGGCGCGGGCAAACATCGTGACCGGCTCGGTCAGGACGCGGGCCAGCATGGCCAGGGCCTGGTCGCGGGTCGGCAGCGATGCCAGCACGTCGACGTGGCTCGCCGGGAACACTTCACCACCGATGGCGACGACCTTAGCCTTCAGCTTGTCGTTGCCCTTGGCGGCTTCCTTGATCAGGCGACCGGCAGCGCCGGGCTCCTCGAGCGAGAACGCGTACAGCAGCGGACCAACCATCTGGTCCTGTGCGACTGCGAACTCGGTGCCTTCAACGGCGCGCGAAGCCAGGGTGTTCTTGACAACCTTCAAGAAAACACCGGTTTCACGAGCCTGCTTGCGCATCGCGGTCATCTGGGCGACCGTGGTGCCAGCGTATTCGGCTGCGATCAAGGAGTGGGCCTTGGCGGCGACGTCTGCCAGCTCGGCGACTACTTCTTGCTTCTGGGACAGATTGAGAGCCATTGCACTCCTCCTATTGAACTCCGCTTACGGCTCCTGCCGTGTGCGGTCCTGTGCGGCATCCGTCCTGGACGCCGGGAACATCGGGATGATGTTCCGGGGGTGGGCCGTTCTAGACCTGGAGTGGGCCAACCTGGGAAACCCAGACGTGCGTGAACCAGAAAAACTCCAGAAGGGCACCATCTACGCAGGGTGATTCCGGGGAATCGATTAAGCGCTCCTGACTGCTCCGGCGGCGACTCCTTGCCAGATCGAGCTTCCGTGCCCGTCGCCGGTATTGCCACGACCGCGCCTGCGGTCTTTGACGGCTACCGCGGGCGATGCACTGCCAGCGATGCCTTCAAATGTCACGGTCACGGCACCGAAGGCACCGTGACCGCTTGAAACAATTACTTCAGGGTCAGCGACGACTGGTCGACGGTGACGCCCGGGCCCATCGTCGAGCTGACCGAAACCTTCTGCAGGTAGGTGCCCTTCGAGGTGGCCGGCTTGGCCTTGATCAGGTCCAGCAGCAGTGCGGTCAGGTTCGACTTCAGCGCGTCTTCGGCGAAGTCGGCCTTGCCGATGGTGCAGTGGATGATGCCGGCCTTGTCGGTGCGGTAACGGACCTGACCCGACTTGGCGTTCTTCACGGCTTCACCCGGGTTCGGGGAAACGGTGCCGACCTTCGGGTTCGGCATCAGGCCGCGCGGGCCCAGCACGGTGCCCAGCTTACCGACGACGCGCATGGCGTCCGGGGTCGCGATGACGACGTCGTAGTTCAGATCGCCGGCCTGCATCTTCTCGGCCAGATCGTCCATACCGACGGCTTCGGCGCCAGCGGCCAGGGCTTCGTCAGCCTTGGCACCGGCCGGAGCGAACACGGCGACGCGGACCGACTTGCCGGTACCGGCCGGCAGCACGGTGGAGCCACGGACCTGCTGGTCGGACTTCTTCGCATCGACGCCCAGGCGCACGGCAACGTCGATCGACTCGACGAACTTGGCCTTGGTGGCGCTCTTCAGGATGTTGATCGCGTCCTCGAAGGCGTACGCCTTGCCCGGAACGACGGCGGCCTTGATGGCCTTCTCACGCTTGGTCTGTGCCATCTTATTAACCCTCCACCACGAGGCCCATGGAACGGGCAGAGCCAGCGATGGTACGCACGGCGGCGTCCAGGTCGGCGGCAGTCAGATCCGGTTCCTTCGCCTTGGCGATCTCTTCCAGCTGCTTACGGGTGACCTTGCCGACCTTCTCGGTGTTCGGGCGCTTGGAGCCCGACGAGATGCCAGCGGCCTTCTTCAGCAGGGTGGTAGCCGGGGTGCTCTTGGTGATGAAGGTGAACGTACGGTCCGAGTAGGCCGTGATGATCACCGGAACCGGCAGACCCGGCTCGAGCTTCTGCGTGGCAGCGTTGAACGCCTTGCAGAATTCCATGATGTTCAGACCACGCTGACCCAGCGCAGGACCGACCGGCGGCGAGGGGTTGGCCTGACCGGCCTTCACCTGCAGCTTGATGTAACCGACAACTTTCTTTGCCATGTGAGTGCTCTCCGGGTGCTAGCGCCTTTCGACAACAGGCTCCCCATCGGACCGGGAATCACGCGTCCCGGCATCGCGTTTTGAAATCATGCTGAAGGCCACCTTGCGGCGGCCTCGTCCTGCTGGCTTTCCCAGCGGGGAGCCGCGCACTATAACAGGTTTTTTCTTCACATGCCTGAAGCGGCAGGTAAACGAACGAAACCGGGCCAGGCCCGGTTTCTGGTCCGGAGCCGAGCATGGCTCGACTCTACAGACGGGTCAGACGGCCTTTTCGACCTGGCCGAACTCGAGCTCGACCGGGGTGGCACGACCGAAGATCAGCACCGAGACGCGCAGGCGGCTCTTCTCGTAGTTGACTTCTTCGACGACGCCATTGAAATCGTTGAACGGACCGTCGGTGACGCGGACCATCTGGCCCGGCTCGAACAGCACCTTCGGACGCGGCTTCTCGACACCTTCCTGGACGCGGTTCAGGATGGCCTCGGCCTCGGAATCGGCGATCGGCAACGGACGATCGGCAGTGCCGCCGATGAAGCCCATCACGCGCGGGGTTTCCTTGACCAGGTGCCAGCTTTCGTTGTCGATGCGCGGGATACCGGCTTCTTCGTGGGTCTCGATCTGGACCAGCACGTAACCCGGGAAGAACTTGCGCTCGGAACGGCGCTTCTGGCCAGCGCGCATCTCGACCACTTCTTCGGTCGGGACCAGGACGTCGCCGAAGCGCTCTTCCATGCCATCACGGACGATGCGATCGCGCAGAGCCTGCGCCACCGACTTCTCGAAGCCCGAATAGGCGTGAACGACGTACCAACGCTTCATGCAATTCTCCTTAGCGGCTCAGGAACCACTGAGTCAGTTTCTGGATCAGGAAGTCGAAGCCACCCAGCAGCAGGCTGAGGATGAGCACCACGACGATCACGACCCACGTCATGCGGATGGCTTCCTGGCGCGTCGGCCAGACCACCTTGCGCAGTTCGAAGCGCGACTCGGAGAGGAATTCGCGGGTGTCGCGCCCCTTGCCGGTCAGCATGAACACGCCGATACCGCCAACCAGACCGACCACGACCGCCAACGCACGCAACTGACCTGCCCACGCACCCAGCTGGGCGGCGCGACCAGAGTCGGCGGAGAACCAGAACCAGACGAACAGACCGGCCAGCACCAGCAGCGATGCGGCGACATACTTGACGATATCCCCACCGTGGGCGGAGTTGTCCTTGGAGTGTTCGATCTTGCTATTCATCCGGCTGTGTCTGCTTTAGCGGCCCAGGCCGCTGGATAAGGTGGGCAGATGGCACGCCAGGAGGGACTCGAACCCCCAACCTGCGGTTTTGGAGACCGCTGCTCTGCCAATTGAGCTACTGGCGTACGTTGAAAACTTGCCTTCCCTTAGACGGCGAAGGCGGACCGAGGTTCCCGGCCCGCCATTCGCGTAACCGGCGGCGCTATGCAACCACCGGTACTGCAGGCTTACTCGATGATCTTCGAGACCACGCCGGCGCCGACGGTACGGCCACCTTCGCGGATGGCGAAGCGCAGGCCTTCGTCCATTGCCACCGGGTTGATCAGGGTGACGACCATCTTGACGTTGTCACCCGGCATCACCATTTCGACGCCTTCCGGCAGAGCAGCTGCGCCGGTGATGTCGGTGGTACGGAAGTAGAACTGCGGACGGTAGCCGTTGAAGAACGGGGTGTGGCGGCCGCCTTCGTCCTTCGACAGGACGTACACTTCGCCTTCGAACTTGGTGTGCGGCTTGATCGAACCCGGCTTGGCCAGAACCTGGCCGCGCTCGACGTCGTCACGCTTGGTGCCGCGCAGCAGCAGGCCAGCGTTGTCGCCTGCCTGACCCTGGTCCAGCAGCTTGCGGAACATTTCAACGCCGGTCACGGTGGTCTTCTGCACCGGACGGATGCCGACGATTTCGATTTCGTCGCCAACCTTGATCACGCCGCGCTCGATACGACCGGTCACCACGGTGCCGCGGCCCGAGATCGAGAACACGTCTTCCACCGGCATCAGGAACGGCTTGTCGATCGCACGCTCCGGCTCCGGGATCCAGCTGTCCAGGGCGTCGACCAGCTTCAGGATGGCCGGCACGCCGATGTCGCTCTGGTCGCCTTCCAGCGCCAGACGGGCCGAACCGGCGATGATCGGGGTGTCGTCGCCCGGGAAGTCGTACTTGCTCAGCAGCTCGCGCACTTCCATCTCGACCAGCTCGAGCAGCTCGGCGTCGTCAACCATGTCGGCCTTGTTCAGGAACACGACGATGTACGGCACGCCGACCTGACGCGACAGCAGGATGTGCTCACGGGTCTGCGGCATCGGGCCGTCAGCGGCCGAGCACACCAGGATCGCGCCGTCCATCTGGGCGGCACCGGTGATCATGTTCTTGACGTAGTCAGCGTGGCCCGGGCAATCGACGTGGGCGTAGTGACGGACCGGGGATTCGTATTCGACGTGCGCGGTCGAGATCGTGATACCACGAGCCTTTTCTTCCGGCGCGGCGTCGATCGAGGAGTAGTCCTTGAACTCGCCACCGAAGCGCTCGGCACCGATCTTGGTCAGTGCGGCGGTCAGCGTGGTCTTGCCGTGGTCGACGTGACCGATGGTGCCGACATTGACGTGCGGCTTGGTGCGCTCGAACTTACCCTTGGCCATGGCTGCTTATCTCGAATTCGTCTGAGAAGTGATGCTTAAGATGGTGCTCACGAAAGGAATCGAACCTTCGACCTCTTCCTTACCAAGGAAGTGCTCTACCGACTGAGCTACGTGAGCCGAGTTTTGCATTATGACATGAACTCGATAAGATTCAAAGTTCATTCAATGGAGCGGGAGACGGGAATCGAACCCGCACCATCAGCTTGGAAGGCTGAGGTTCTACCATTGAACTACTCCCGCGCCGGGAATGTCACAACGTGAAACTGGTGGAGGGAGGTGGATTCGAACCACCGAAGGCGTAAGCCAGCAGATTTACAGTCTGCCCCCGTTGGCCGCTTGGGTATCCCTCCTTACCACCCCATTCCGTTGCCGCCGAAGCGTTGCGGTGTGTGGTGGTGAGCCGCTTATTCTGCTGATGGGACGGGGGGCTGTCAACGCTTTTTTCCATCTTTTTCACACGTTGTCGCAAACCCATTGATACGCAAGGTTATTGCCCGGGGACCGGCAGGGTCTCGCTGGCGAAAATTGCGACATGAGGGACACCGTCGGCGCCGATCCAGCCCCGATACATGCCCTGGGTGTTGAACGGCGTGGCCATTTTGCCGTCTGCGGCGAGCACGATCGCACCGCCGTCACCGCCCATCTGCGGAATCGTGTCGTTGATGACGCCCTTGCCGGCCTGCTCCGGGGTCTGCCCCTGGTAGCGCATGCGCGCACAGATCTCGTGCGCGGCCGCGGTGCGGATGTAGTACTCGCCCCAACCGGTGCCCGATACCGCACAGCGCGCATCGGCCCAGGTGCCGGCGCCGATGATCGGCGAGTCACCCACCCGGCCATAGCGCTTGTTGGTCATGCCGCCCGTGGAAGTACCGGCGGCCAGCTGCCCCTGCGCATCCAGCGCGACGGCACCGACGGTACCGAAGTGCTTTGCGGTCTCCAGGTCGGCATGCGCCTGGCCATTGGCCTCTTCCTTCAGCGCACGCTGCAGCTGCTGCCAGCGCTTCTCCGTGCGGAAGTAGGAGGGATCAACCAGAGGAATGCCCTGCTCCACCGCGAAGGCTTCGGCGCCCTGCCCGACCATCATCACGTGCCTGGACTTCTGCATCACGGTCTGCGCCAGCAGGATCGGGTTGCGCACCCGCTGCACGCCGGCCACCGCACCTGCCGCCTGGGTGGCGCCGTCCATCACTGCGGCATCCAGCTCGTTGTGGCCGTCATGGGTGAACACCGCGCCTTTGCCGGCGTTGAAGGTCGGATCGTCCTCCAGCACGGTGATCGCCGCAGTGACTGCTGCAAGCGCCGGGCGACCGGCCGCCAGTTCGGCATGGCCCTTCAGCAGTGCGGCGCGCAACGCTTCGCGCGCGGCCTTTTCTTCTGCCGGCGACAGGTCCTTGCGCTCGACGCCGGCGCCGCCATGGATGACCAGCAGCGGCAACGTGGCCGGTGCGGCCTGGGCGAGCAATGGCAGGGACAGCAGCGCGGACAGCGCCAGGCGCAGTTTCATCGGGTACGTCTCCAGCAGGTGTAGTGAAGGGATTGCACGGGTAGTGCCGGCCGCTGGCCGGCACCGGTCGCATCAGGGAAGGTGAGTTGCCGGCCAGCGGCCGGCACTACCGAAGCGTGAACTCAATCTCGCCGTCGCTGATGTCGGCCACCGCCTGATAGTCGGCCTCGGCCTGGAAGTCATCCAGGCGCATGCGGCTGCCGCTGGCGACCACGGTCACCGGAACGGCATGGAAGCGCAATGGTTCGCCCTCGACCAGGCGGTCGGCATCACGACCGGGGCTGACCACCCAGACCTTGCCCTCGCCGTCAGCACTGTAGACCTGTGCCTGGCCATCGGGCTCCACGCACAGGGCGGTGTCTTCGTCGACGCCGATGCCGACGATGTCGGGATCACCGCTGTCCTGGGCGGCGCGCGCCACGAACACGATCAGGCGACCGAGCCGGTCGCGCTTGTCGAAGTGGGTATCGGTGACCACCCGCTGCAGATAGGGCATCTGCAGGAAGCCGCTGTCCATGGTCACCGCGCTGCCCATCGGATCGGCCAGCGCACCCGCGGAGGTGATGCTGCCGCCGTCCATCGCGCCGTAGGCATAACCACCGAGGATGGCGAGCCCAGCACTGGTACCGGCAATCGGCTTGCCGGCGCGCACATGGGCGTTGAGCGCGCGGTTGAGTGCGGTGCCCTTCCAGAAGCGGATGTAGCGCGACTGGTCGCCGCCGGCGATGAAGATGGCATCAGCCGCAGCGACCACGCGCAGCACGGCTGGATCATCGGCGCCGCGGCGGCTGTCGAAGACCAGGGTCTGTACCGCGGTGGTGCCGCCGATCTCGCGATACAGGCGGTCCTGCAGCTCATCACTGCCGGAAGCGCGCAGGATCAGCACGCGGCCATTGCCGGCCTGCTTCAGCCACCACTGGAAAGCATCTGGCACCCACTCGCCACCGCCCATCAGCATCATCGCGGGCGCACGCGGGCCGGGGCGTGGGGCCTCCAGGTCGCCGACTTCGTAGTAGGCGAAGCCGGGGCCCTGCAGGTCCTGCGCGGGCGTGGCCAATGGCCAGGCCAGCACCAGCAGCGCCAACCAGGCAACGGGGGTACGCAGGGTCCGGTGAAGGCGTCGCATCTTGATCTCCCTGAACAAAATCGACTTGCAAGCGTTTTCACTCTTTGCCAGATAGGGACCCAGTAGTCAAGGACATAAAAAAGGCGTTAAATGCGCGCGCCCATTCCGGAAATCTGAATGGGGGACAGGGCCCCTCCTCTGCGGGCCGGCTTCATTTCCGAGAATTCCTCATGCGTAGAAAGGCGATGGCGTGGTCGATCCAGCTGGCGTTGATGGGTGTGGCTGCTTCCGCGGCCGCCCAGGCTCCGGCTTCCTCTTCGGTACAACAACTGGACGCGGTGCAGGTCACCGGTTCGCGCATTCCGCGCGCCCAGGTGGAAGGCCCCGCCCCGATCACGGTGATCAACGCCGAACAGATCCGCTCCAGCGGCTTCACCAGCGTGCCGGACGTGCTGCGTGCAATGACCCAGAACGGCGGTGAGACGCAGAGCCAGCAGTCTTCCAGCGGCGCCGACTTCTCGCCGGGCGCCCAGCAGGTGGACCTGCGCGGCCTCGGCCCGAACCACACGCTGGTGCTGGTCAATGGCCGCCGTATCGCCGACTTCCCGATGCCGTTCAAGGGCCGCAGCAACTTCACCGATGTCTCCAACATTCCGCTGGGGATGATCGAGCGCATTGAAGTGCTGACCGGCAGCGCCTCAGCCATCTATGGTTCGGACGCGATTGCCGGCGTGGTCAACTTCATCCTGAAGAAGAAGGCCGACGGCACCACCATCGACATGCGCATGGGCACCACCACCGAAGGCGGTGGCGAGTCGTTCGACATGAGCATCGCCAGCGGTTTCAGCCGTGGCAACTTCAACGCGGTGTACAGCGTCGAACTGCAGTCGCAGACCCCCCTGTGGGCCTATGAGCGCGACATCCAGGACTCGACCCAGGACGGCCCCACCGAGGGTTCGCGCATCGCGCGCCGTGCCTACCTGCGCACCGACTACAACGATGACTACCTGGACCCGGGCGCCGCCACCTGCGAAGCGCTGGCCGGGCAGAACCAGGGCAGCACCTATCGCGCCTATCGCCCGAAGTACGGCTACTACTGCGGCAGCGACAGCTCGATCGGCTACGGCACCATCCTCAGCAAGCGCCGCGGTGCCAACGGCTACGCGTCGCTGAGCTACGACTTCGACAATGGCCAGCAGTGGTTCGCCGACGTGCAGCTGGGCTACCACACGATGTCGCTGATGCGCGACGTCACCAAGTGGGGCCGCATGGATGCCAACGGCGATGAGTCGGGCTACTTCAACAACGAAGCCACCGGCGAGATCGAGTTCTGGCAGCGCCAGTTCTCGCCCGAGGAAATGGGTGGCCTGCGCAACGCCATGGTGCGCAGCACGCAGAAGACCTTCAGCGTGACCACCGGCTTCAAGGGCAACCTGGCCGGCAACTGGGATTACGAAGCGGCGCTGAGCCATTCGCAGTACCAGTCGCGGATCAGCTGGGCGCAGATCATCGCCGCCAAGGCCAATGACCTGTTCCTCGGCCCGCAGCTGGGCGTGGATGACGACGGATTCCCGATCTACAACGCCGACCCGTCACGCCTGTACCGGCCGCTGACCCGCGCCGAGTACGATTCGATCGCCGCGCGTACCACCTACACCCCGAAGTCGCGCACGGAGACCGCCGCCTTCACCCTGACCAACTCGGCCCTGTTCGGCCTGCCGGGGGGCGACGCCGGGTTTGCCGCGACCGTGGAAGTGGGCCAGCAGGCCTACTCGCTGAACCCCGATCCGCTGGCGACCGAGTACTACTACTACAGCTGGAAGGATTCGGACGGCAAGGGTTCGCGCAACCGCTGGGCGACCGCTGCGGAGCTGCGCATGCCGCTGCACGAGACGGTCAACCTGAGCGTGGCCGGCCGCTACGACCAGTACCGCTATTCCGGCCACACCATCGGCAAGGCGACCTGGAGCGGTGGCCTGGAATGGCGCCCGATCGACACGCTGCTGGTCCGCGGTTCGTACGGCACCGCGTTCCGTGCGCCGGACCTGCACTACGTGTTCGCCGGCCCGGGCAACGATGAGACCACCGCCGAAGACCTGTACAGCTGCCGCGCCGACGGTGCCACCGACTGCGCCGACTACGAACGCAACCTGATCCGCAGCCGCACCGGCAACCGCCAGCTCGACCCGGAAACCAGCACGTCGTGGAGTGCCGGCTTGGTCTGGTCGCCGGCCATCGGCCTGGACCTGTCGGTGGACTGGTTCGACGTCGACATGCGCAACCAGGTGCAGGACATGGACGTACGCACGATCCTGGCCAACGAAGCAAACTGCCGCCTGGGCAGCGCCGACATCACCTCGCCGACCTGCGTGGATGCACTCGCCCGCATCACCCGCAGCAACGATGGGCGCCTGTATGGCGTGCGCGTGGAGCCGATCAACGTCGCCCGCGAATCCACCTCCGGCATCGACCTCGGCCTGCGCTACCGCCTGCAGACGGGCATCGGCGACTTCATCTTCAACGGCACCCACACCTGGGTGAAGAAGCATGATTTCCAGCGCTACCCGGGCGACCGCACCGAAGACCAGTTCGCGGTCAACAGTGGCTTCGACATTCCGCGCACCAAGACCAGCCTGAGCGTGACCTGGGAGAAGGACGCGTGGTCGGCAACGGTGTACGGCTCGCGCCTGGGCAAGCTGCCGACCTCGGACAGCTACGACCAGGTGTTCGACTGGGACAGCGGCGACAGCCCGTACGTGAAGGCGACCTATCGCTACAACGCCTCGCTGCAGTACCGCTTCGACGACCACTCGCGCCTGTCGCTGTCGGTGGTCAACGTGTTCAACAAGATGCCGCCGAAGGACCGCACCTACACTGCCTACCCGTACTACGACGTGTCCTGGTTCGACAGCGTCGGCCGCACGATCAACCTGCAGTACACCCACAAGTTCGGTGGCAGCGCACTGTAAGTGCCTGGCCAATGCCGCTACAGGAGACCCCCGCTTCGGCGGGGGTTATTTTTTCCGCCGCCTGAACGGTACGCACGCGCAGGCTCCGGCCCGACCGGCCAGCGGGGGATTTTAGGAAACAGCTGATTCCGCGCCGTCCGCGCCGCTCCCTAGCATCGTTGCATGTTCCGCTTCCCCCGCCCTTCGCTGCAGCAAGCTGTGCCATCGACCACCGCGTCGGTGTTGCTGCGCTGTCTGACCGTGTGCGTCTTCATCTGCCTGGCCGCCGCGGCCGGGTTCTACCTGCTCACGGCATTCACCGAGGACATCTCGACCCATCGCCGCGAGATGAATGCAGCGGCCTACAGGGCACAGATCTACTTCGACCAGCGCGAAGCCCTGCTGCGCTACCTGGGCGATTCGGTGGTGACGGGCAACCCGGATGCACCTGCGACGGACAGCGAAGGCATGCGCCAGGTGCCGCTGGATGGTGCTGGCGGCCAACCGGGCCAGCGGCTGCTGCTGTCAGCGCGCGCCGAGCACACGCTGCAGGCGCTGCAGACGCACCTGCTGCTGGTCGACGCACGGGGCGCGCATTGGCTGGCCGGTGGCGAGGTCGATGTCGACCTGGCGCGCCTGCCATCGCTGCGCGTGCTGCAGGCGCGCAACGGCGGCGTGGAGGGGGCCGATCCGGTGTACTGGCTGCGTCCGGGCGACAGGGGCGTTGCACTGGCGCAGCCGGTACAGGCAGGCCCCCATCCGACACAGTGGCTGGTGCTGCTGCTCGATGGCGCGGCGGCGGCGAGCATGATCGACGGCCAGGGCATCGGCGGTTATGCGCTGCTCGACCGTGCGGGGCAGCCCGCCTTGTCGAGCCAGGCACCGCGGCTGGATGGTGCGGGCTGGAAGACCCTGCGGGAGCGCCAGGACGACAGCTTCGGCACGCTGTGGAGCGGCGGGCTTCCGCGCGGCGTAGCGCTGGTGAAGGGGGTTGGCAATGATGGCTGGCGGCTGGTCTACCACCTGCCGCCGCAGCTGCTGCTGGGCGACCTGGCGGTCCCCCTGCTGATCTGCGTGCTGTTGCTGCTGCTGGCCGGCCTCGCGCTGCGCCTGCTGCGGCATCGGGTGGACCTCCAGCTGATCCAGCCGGCCCTGCAGCAACACCGCCGGCTGCTGGAGAACCTGGATTTCAGTTCGACGGTGATCGACATGGCGCCGGTCGGCATCTGCGTCCTGCGCCGCAGCGACCGCGCGCTGCTGCTCTCCAACCAGCTGCTGCGCGACTGGCTTGGCGAAGAAGGCGAACACAGCGACTGGCAGGCGCCATGGCGCGGACATGCCGGCGAGCGCGGGCGTGGACTGGAATTCACCACCCGCGACGGGCGCCAGCTGCAGGTGCTGCACGCAGCCTGCCGCTATCAGGGCGACGACGTCCTGCTATGCGTCTTCCATGACATTTCCCGGCACCGCCAGGCACAGGCCGCACTGTCGTCGGCACGCCAGGCCGCGGATGCGGCCAACCAGGCCAAGAGTGCATTCCTGGCCACCATGAGCCATGAAATCCGCACCCCGCTGTACGGTGTGCTCGGCACGCTGGAGCTTCTGGGCCACACCTCGCTGGATGCCCGGCAGTCGCAGTACCTGCGCACGATCGAGAGTTCCTCGTCGGTCCTGCTGCAGTTGATCAGCGATGTGCTGGATGTTTCCAAGATCGAATCAGGGCAGCTCAGCCTGGAGCCGGCGGCGTTCTCGCCGCGCGAGCTGACCGAGAGCGTGCTGCGCAGCTTCGCTGCGTCGGCCACCTGCAAGGGCCTGCAGATCCTGGTCTGTACCGATCCGCGCCTGCCCACGCGCGTGCTCGGTGATGCCGACCGCATCCGCCAGGTGCTGGGCAACCTGCTCAGCAACGCGATCAAGTTCACCGAGCATGGCCGGGTGGTGCTGCGCGTGCGCCAGGTGCAGCGCGAAGGTGAATCGAGCGTGCTGGCCTGGCAGGTGACCGATACCGGCGTGGGCATCGCTGCGGAGGAACAGGCACGGTTGTTCGAACCGTTCCGCCAGGTCCGCGGCGCGGCCAGTGCGCAGGGCACCGGACTGGGCCTGTCCATCAGCGATCGCCTGGTGCGCCTGATGAGCGGCGAGCTGCAGGTGGTGAGCGAGCCCGGCCTGGGCAGCAGCTTCAGCGTCCGCCTGCCCTTGCCGGTGCTGGCCGCTGCCGAGGATGGTCCCGCGCTGCTGCCGGAGCCGCCGATCCTGGTGCGTGGCCGCGACCGCGAGCTGGTCGACAGCGCCTGTGGCTGGCTGTGTCGATGGGGTGCCAATGCGCAGCCCTTGCTGGGCGACCCGACGCTGCTGGACCATGACGGCGCGATCCTGATGGATGGCGAAGCCGGAATGCCGCTGGCCTGGGCGGGCCCGCGCGTGGTGGCATCGATCGAGGGCGGAGACCAGCCCATCCTCGCCGCCGATGGCAGCCTGGTGGTGACCCTGCATGGCATGACTGCGATCGGCAATGCACTGGCCAACGTGCAGCAGCAACGCGCGGCGCAGCCGGAGACCACCCGCGTGGCAGCGCCGATGCCTTTGGGCCTGCGCGTGCTGGCCGTTGAAGACAATCCGATCAACCGGGTGATCCTGGCCGAGCAGCTGCGCACCCTCGGCTGCGACGTGGAGCTGGCACAGGACGGCGTGGAAGCCCTGCAGCGGTGCCGCGAGCAATCCTTCGATCTGGTGGTGACCGACATCAACATGCCGCGCATGGACGGCCACGCGCTGGCCCGCCAGCTGCGCGATGACGGCAATCCGGTGCCGGTGATCGGCGCCACCGCCAATGCCACCGCCGAGGAGCGCGAGCGCTGCCTGGCCAGCGGCATGCAGGGCTACCTGAGCAAACCCATCGACATCGCCCGCCTGCGCAAGGCGCTCACCGCTTTGCGCCAAGGAGACCCCGCATGACCCTGCGTGTCCTGATCCTGGAAGACCAGCCCTTCCAGCGCGGCTTCCTGGCCAATCTGTTCGGCAGCCACGCCGGCGCCCAGGTCGATGCCTGCGAAGACGTGGATGCCGCCATCGCACTGTGTGCCTGCCAACCCTACGACCTGGTGGTCAGTGACCTGCTGATGCCCGGGCAGGACGGCATCCAGTTCATCCAGGCGCTGGCGGCACAGCCACGCCCGCCCCGCCTCGCCGTGGTCAGCGCGGCGTCGCGGCGGATGATGACCTCGGCGAGGCTGATGGCCGAATCGCTGGGACTGGATGTGGTCGGCCTGCTGCCCAAGCCGGTGGCGGCCGCCGACGTGGATGCGCTGTTCGAGGCCCTGGCGCAGGCGCGCCCGGCCACCGAGCCAGCCACCTCACGTGCGGCGGCAGCCCCCGAACCGGATGCATCGCATCTGCGCCAGGCCATGGCCGATGGCAGCCTGACGGCCTGGTTCCAACCGAAGAAGTCCCTGCAGTCCGGGCGGGTGGTGGCGGCCGAAGCACTGGTGCGGTGGCGCCACCCGCAGCTGGGTACGCTGGCCGCAGGCAGCTTCCTGCCGGCGATCTGCCGCTACGGGCTGGAAGGCGACCTGCTGCGGATGATGCTCAAGGCCAGCATCAGCGCCCAGGCCCGTTGGCGCAAGCAAGGCTTCCGGGTACCGGTATCGATCAACCTGCCGCCTCATCTTCTGGAGCAGTCGGACCTGCCCGATGAGCTGCTGGCGCTGACCCTGGCCCACGGTGGTACGCCCGGCGAGTTGTGCTTCGAACTGATGGAAAACAGCACCACGCGGCACGTCAGCGACTTCTATGCCGGTGCCTGCCGGCTGCGCATGAAGGGCTTCGGCCTGGCCCAGGATGATTTCGGGCAGGGCCTGAGTTCGGTCCACAATCTGGTCAATACCCCCTTCACCGAGGTCAAGATCGACCGTGCGCTGGTCAGCGGCTGCGCCCGTGACCCGGCCCTGCACCTGACCCTGTCGACGGTGATCGCACTGGCCAACCAGCTGGGCCTGACCATCGTGGCCGAAGGCGTGGAAAGCGATGCCGATCTGGCCGCACTGCGGCATCTGGGGTGCAGCCAGGTGCAGGGGTTCCTGATTTCGCAGGCGCTGCCGTCGGACGAGTTCACCCGTTTGCTGGACGAAGAAGCACCGCAACTGGACGAAAGACCGCGGGCCGCCCGGCGCTGACACGGATTCCACGGCGGCTTCACAAAATCATCAAGCGGCATTGACGATCCTGTCTGTGCAGTGACGGCGGACTTTGCGCTGCCGCCACCGGCGCCGCTGCCCGCCCCCTGCTCTGAGACCTGCCATGCCGGCCGAGGCCGCCCCTGTACGCCGACTCGCTCGCCGCTCGCTGCGTGTCCACGCCCTGCTGATCGGCGTGGTGGTGCTGGCGACCCTGCAGGCCGGACTGCTGCTGTCTGCCGGCTCGCAGCTGTTGAACGAAGAGCGCAGCAAGATCGAGTACCACTTCCGCCGCCTGGACGGCACGCTGCGCGAACAGGAGCGTTTCCTGCGCCAGTGGCGGCTGCATGATGTCGGCGCGCGTGGGCAGCCGGTTGCCGATGCCAGCGTGGAGCTGCAACGCGGGCCGTTGTTCGCCAACTTCGCGGTGATCGGAAGCGAGGGCGCCAGCCTTTCGCCACCGACCGAGCTGGGCGACCGTTTCCTGCGCTTCTACGGCACGTTCTGGTCGGCCTCGCGCTACCCACCACCGCAATGCCTGCTGGTCGATGGCCAGGGCACGCGCGGGCTGCTGGCTCCGGTACAGATCGCGGGTGCCGAAGCGAGCCAGAACAGCCCGCACCACCTGCGCCCGGCGATCGCCGACATCCACCGGGTCCTGGGTACGCAGCCCGCGCTGCAGCGCGGCGGCATCGTCTGGGTGAGCGTACCGTGGCGCGACCGGCAGACCTGGCTGCTCGCCATCGCCCACGCCCCGCAGGATGCACGCCTGTGGGGTGAGGACGGCAAGGACTCCCAGGCCGCGCTGGCGTGCCTGCTCGATCCGGCACGTGTCGATGACTACCGGCAGGTGCTGGGTGTTCCGGTGTTCCAGCGGTTGTCGCTGTTCGATGCCAATGGCCAGCGCCTGCTGGGCGATGCTGCAGACGCCAGCGGCGCCAGCGACGCGGGCACCTCCTGGCGGGCTGGCCTGGAAGGCCTGCAGTTCCGCATGCGCAGCGAGCGCGGCTGGCTGGCGGTCTACCACGTCAGCTGGCGGCAGGTGTTCCAGCATCCCCAGGGGCCCTTGCTCGGCGCGACCGTGGTGGCCCTGCTGCTGGCGTTGGGTGGCACGCTGGTGCTGCGCGCGTATCGGCGTTCGGTCATCGAGCCGCTGCGCAGCAATCACGCGCGCCTGCTGGAAAGCGAAGCCTTCAGCCGTACCATCCTGGACAACGCACCGATCGGGCTGTGCCTGCTGCGCCGTACCGATGGCAATGTGCTGCTGGACAACGCCCTCGCCCGCCGCTGGCTGGGCGAAGACCATCACAGCGGAGGTTGGCATGGCCCCTGGCGGCGCAGCGTGCTGGCCGCCGGGGGAACCACGCTCGGCGATGGGCTGGCCTACACCACGCCCGAGGACCGCCACCTGCTGGTGACGGCGACGCCGGCGCGCTATCGCGGTGAGCCGGCGGTGCTGTGCCTGTTCATCGACCTCAGCAGCCAGCACGAAGCCGAACAGGTACTGCAACAGGCGCGCCGTGCCGCCGACCAGGCCAACCGGGCCAAGAGCCAGTTCCTGGCCACCATGAGCCATGAAATCCGCACGCCGCTGTACGGCGTGCTCGGCACCCTCGAGCTGCTGGGACTGACCCCGCTGGATGCGCGGCAGCAGGACTACCTGGCGACGATCCAGCGGTCGTCCTCGACCCTGATGCAGCTGATCAGCGACATCCTCGACGTCAGCAAGGCCGAGGCCGGGCAACTGAGCCTGGAGCCCAGCCCGTTCGACCCGGTGCGACTGACCGAGGATGCGCTCGACTCGTATGCTGCAGCGGCCGCCAACAAGGGGCTGCAGTTCTACGCCTGCATCGATGCCGACGTGCCGCACATGGTGTGTGGAGATGCCGCACGGATCCGCCAGGTGCTCAACAACCTGATCAGCAACGCACTGAAGTTCACCGACAGCGGGCGGGTGGTGGTGCGCGTTTCGGCACGCAGGCAGGAGCAACACTGCTGGCTGCAGTGGCAGGTCGCCGATACGGGTATCGGCATTGCCAGCGAACACCAGGCGCACCTGTTCGAGCCGTTCTTCCAGGCCAACCCGGGCACCGACGCGATGCGCGGCACCGGCCTGGGCCTGGCCATCTGCGCGCATCTTGTGGCGTTGATGGAAGGCCAGCTGCGCGTGGTCAGCGAGAGCGGCCTGGGAAGCAGCTTCAGCGTCGAACTGCCGCTGCCACCGGCACCGGCGGATCCGCAGCAATCCCCTGCGCCGCAGCTGCCTGCGGGCCTGCAGGTCCAGGTGCGGGGCAGCGTGCGCGAGCTGGTGCAATCGCTGTGCGAACGCCTGCAGCAGCGCGGTGCACAGGCCAGCGTGTACCGGAAGGACGGCGCAGCAGGCCTGCCATCGTCCGACGTGCTGCTCGAGCTGGTCCTGGACGACTCGCTGCCCGCATGGGCGGGTGGACCGCGCGTGGTCGCCTGCCGCGAAGGCGGCGTGCGGCCCCGGCACATTGATGGCTTCTGGCAGGTTGGCCTGCACCGGTTCGACGCGATCGTGCTCGCGTTGGCTGCGGCCAGTGGCCAGCCGCTGGCGGCAACCGCCGAAGGGCGCCTGCCGGCGACGCGCCGTTTCGGCCTGCAGGTGCTGGTGGCAGAGGACAACCCGATCAACCAGGCGATCCTGCGCGACCAGCTGGAACAGCTCGGCTGCCGCGCCGTGGTGGCCAGCGATGGCAATGAAGCGCTGGGCTACTGGCAACAAGGAGCGTTCGCGCTGGTGCTGACCGACCTGAACATGCCCGGGCTGGATGGCTACGGCCTGGCTCGTGCCTTGCGGGCACGTGGGGTCAGCGTGCCGATCCACGGCGCCACCGCCAATGCCGACCCGGCCGAACGCCAACGTTGCCAGGAATCGGGCATGCAGGGCGTGCTGGTCAAGCCGATCACGCTGGAAGCCCTGCAGCGCCTGCTGACCCGGATCACCGACGGCGATGCGCCGGCCCCTGCGATGCAGGAGCACCCTTCATCCACCGCGTCGCACGACAAGGATCCCCCACTGCAGGTTCCGGCGAAGATGCAGTCGCTGTTCGTACAGACCATGCAGGCCGACCTGGACAGCCTGCGCCAGGCGATCGCCGCTGCCGATCCCACCCGCGTGGCGCAGGTTCTGCACCGCATCCGCGGCGCGCTGGTGATCGTCGGTGCACCCGCGCTGGTGGACAGCGGCCTGCAGATCGAACAGTGCCTTGCCGGCGGCGATGACCTGGCCACCCAGGTGGCCGCTATTGCTGGGTTCCAGCGACGCCTCGAACAGCTGCTGCATCCGCTGCTCGACACTGCATCCCCCTCCCTTCCTGACGACCCGACCCTGCCATGACCACACGGATCCTCATCGCCGACGACCACCCGATCGTGCTTGCCGGCATCCGCGACGTACTGGCCGGGGAGCTGGACCTGGACGTCGTGGGTGAAGCCGCCGACCCGGCCACGCTGATCGAGCTGATGACCCGGACCCGGCCACAGGCGGTGATCACCGACTACAGCATGCCCGGCGGTGACCGCTTCGGGGACGGTATCAAGCTGATCTCGTTCCTGCGCCGCAGCTTCCCGGAGACGCGCCTGCTGGTGCTCACGATGGTGTCCAATCCATCGCTGGTCGCGGCAATGTATGCCGCTGGCGCGCGGGGCGTGGTGCTCAAGAGCCATGGCTTGGGCAGCCTGGTACAGGCCCTGCGGGTGGTGCTGGCCGACCGCGTTTACCGCCCTCCAGGACTGCTGCCAGTGGCCGCGAGCGAACCCGCTGATGCCGATGCGGTGCGCGCTCGCCTGTCGCCGCGTGAACTGGAAGTCATCCGGCTGTTCACCGGCGGCATGAGCGTGGGCGACATCGCGCGCCAGCTGCAGCGCAGCGCCAAGACGGTCAGCACGCAGAAGATCAGCGCGATGCGGAAGCTCGGCGTGGACAGTGACCAGGCGCTGGTCGAGTACTGCCTGCAGGCCTCGTTGTTCGCCTGAGGCCCACTGCTGGCTGAATCCTGCCGGCCCTGCAAGAGGGCCTGCAACGGCTTTAGGAAACGCCTGATTCCATAGGATGCAGCCTATTTCTAGGCTGGACGCATCCCGCCATGGCGCGCTTGCCGGCCGTTGCTGCGTCGCCGTGGGGGACGGAAGTCCGATGGCGCCTGCAGCCGCCATTGCGAGTGGCTTCCGCAGCGACGCGGCCCTGCCGCGCCAGTTCGCGCAGCCGCGCTGCGCCCTGCCACAGGAAGTCCATCAGCATGAACGCCTCCCCCACACGGCACCGCCGTGCGTACGGGCGCGCGCGCGCCACGCGTGTGCCCCTCATTCCCAGCCTGCTGGCCACTGCCCTGTGGGCAGCCCTGCCGGTGCATGCCGCAGACCTCACCGGCCCGCTGCTGGTCAACGACGGCGACAGCCTGCAGCTGGGTGCCGACGATGTCCTCAACCACAACGCGGGCAGCTTCGCACTTGCGGTCACCGGTAACGGCAGCAATGCGCTGATCGACGGCAGCCGCATCCACGTGACCGGCAATGGCAGCGGCGTGTCTGCCGCCAATGGCGGCCAGGTACAGCTGCGCGGGGCGACGCTGTCGATCGCACCGGCGACCGGCACGGGCTTCTATGCGCTGTATGCCAATGGTGCCGGCAGCGTGATCGATGCGCGTGATGTCGACATTGAGACCACGCGCAACGGCAGCGGATACGGCAGCGTGCAGGCATCCAACGGTGGGGTGATCCGCTACACCGGAGGCCGCATGGCGATGACCGGCGGCGTCGGTACCCTGGCCGGCGCCTCCGGCAAGGGCAGTGAGGTGCATCTGGATACCCTGCAGATGAACGCCGACAGTGGCGCACGCCTGCGCGCCGAAAGCGCCGGCCTGCTGACGATCCGCAACAGCCGGATCACCCTCGCCCCCGGCGGCATCCTCGCCGGCATCGCCGTCGATGGCGCGGGCAGCCGCGCCGAGTTGTACGACACCTACCTGGACGGCGGCTGGTTCGATATCGGCAGCGGCGGCAGCGTTCTGCTGGAGAACGTGGAAGCGCACTCCGTGGGTGGCAGCATGCGCCTGCTCGGCAGCAGCATCAGCAAGACCTATTCCAGCGCGGTGATCAACGGCGGCCGCTTCTACACCGTTGGCGGCTATGGCGTGAACATCAACAACTGGGGCCAGCTGACCGCCCGTGATGCAGCGTTCGATGTGCGCGACGGCTTTTCCGGATTCTGGCTGGCCAGCGACGAGTCGCGCCTGCAGCTGACCGACAGCACCATTGATACCTGGACCGACACCTACGGCTACGGCGTGGAGATCGCCGGCGGCGTCGCCACCGTGCAGGGTGGCCGGATCACCACACACGGCGATGCGACCTACGGCGTGCGCGTGACCGGCTCCACCGGCAGCACCGCCAGCCGCATCGAAGCCAGCGGCAACGTGATCGACGTGCGCGGCAACGGCGGCGGCGGCGTGTTCATCGGCGGCTCCACCGCCACCGCGCTGCTCGACAACGTTGCGATCCGCAGCGACGGCGAGAACGTGTTCGGCATCGTGCACATGAACACCGCGCGGCTGACCCAGGCCGACCGCCTGGACATCCGCATGACCGGCAGCAACAGCGGCGGCTACCGCTCCTACCTGACCGCGTTCGGCCCGTACTGGAACCGTGCCACCCTCAACGACAGCCACATCGAGACCGCCAGTGGCGCCGCGTTCTGGCTGCAGGGCAGCAATCACGCGCTGACCGTCAATGGCAGCGACGTGACCGCAGGCAACGGCACCGGCCGCTTGCTGCGGGTCAGCGACACCGTGTTCACCGACGGCAGCAGCGTGGCGACCAGCCGCATCGACTTCAGTGCCGACGCCAGCACGCTGCGTGGTGACGTGGTGGTCGACAGCGCAACGGCCGACGTGCACATGCTGCTGGGCAACGGCACCACGTTCAGCGGTGCCCTGCGCAACGACTCCGGCCACCAGGTCGCACAGCTGGCGCTGGATGGCAGCAGCCAGTGGAACGTACGCGCCAGTTCCAGCGTCGGCACGCTGGAACACGCCGGCACCATCGCCTTCGATGCGCCGGCGGCGGACGGCTTCAAGACGGTCACTGTCAGCGGCGACTACGTGGGCAACGGTGGCAACTGGATCTTCAACCGCGCCCTGGGTGACGACACATCGGCGGGCGACCAGCTGGTGATCAACGGCAACAGCAGCGGCACCGCCAGCGTGAGCGTGCGCAATGCCGGCGGCGCCGGTGCGCTGACCCAGGAAGGCATCCGCCTGATCACCGTGGCCGGCCAGTCGGATGCACAGTTCAGCCTGCAGGGCCGCGCGGTCGCCGGTGCCTACGACTACTTCCTGTTCAAGGGCGGCGTGTCGACCCCGGATGATGGCAACTGGTACCTGCGCTCGGAATACGTGCCGCCGGTCGATCCGCCGCAGCCGCCGGATCCTCCGGTCGACCCGCCGCAGCCGCCGGAACCGCCGGTCGACCCGCCGTCGCCGCCGGGACCGCCGATCGATCCGCCACGCCCGCAGGTGGAACGCCCGGAACCGGCGGCCTACCTGGCCAACCGCAGCGCCGCGCTGGGCATGTTCCGGCACAGCCTGCACGACCGCGCCGGTGATCCCGCCGCCCAGGCCGGCGCCAGCAGTGACGCCGTGGCCTGGATGCACCTTCGCAGCGCGCAGCCCGACAGCCATGACCGCAACCGCCAGGTGCAGGTCGATGGCCAGATCAGCAGCGTGCTGGTCGGCGCCGGACGCCGCTTCGAGGTGGGTGGCACGGGTGAACTGCAGGCCGGTGCGATGCTCGGCCATGGCCGCGCGCGCAATGACAGTCGCTCGCAGGTGACCGGCTACACCGCGCGTGGCGTGGTCACTGGCACCAGCGTGGGCGCCTATGCCACGTGGCTGCAGGATGCGCGTATGGAAGGCGGCGCCTATGTGGATGGTTGGCTGCAGTACGGCCGCTTCCGCAACAGCGTGCAGGGCGAAGGCCTGCAGAAGGAGCGCTATGACGCCCGCAACTGGAGTGCGTCGGCCGAGGCTGGCTATGTGCTGCCCCTGCGGCGCACGGCGCAGCGCGGCATCTACCTGGAACCGCAGCTGCAGGTGGTGCACAGCCGCTATGACAGCGACCGCGTGGTCGAGGCCAACGGCACGGTGGTCGAAGACCGCGGTGGCGGCGAGACCAGCACCCGCCTCGGCCTGCGCCTGTACAGCCGCGGGTTGAGCGCGGCGCAGGGCCAGGTGCACCCGTACGTGGCGGTGAACTGGTGGTCCGGCGGCAATGGCGCGGGCTTGGCAATGGACGGCGAGCGGCTGCAGCGGCAGCTGCCGCGCGACATCTACGAAGCCAAGGCCGGCGTGCAGGTGGATCTGTCCGGCGGCTGGCGCGGCTGGGGTGAACTGAGCCGGCAGAGCGGCGGCATGGGCTTCCGCGACGTCGGCGCCCAGCTGGGCGTGTCGTACAACTGGTGATGCGGGACGTGCCCGGCAAGGGAGTGCCGGGCACTTTTTCCACATGCGGCGTGGAAAGCGATGGGGGTTTGGTGTGGACAAGTGCCTGCGAACCGCACGCAGCAAGCGTTTCAGCATGTGGCTGTTTTTTGTCCATGCTCCTTCGCGGTTTTCCACACCCGTCGTGGAGAGTGGTTGGGATTTGATGTGGACAAGTGGGTGGGAGTGTTGCCGCGCAGGCGTCTCGAAGCATGGTGAAAATTTGTCCATGCTGCACGGGCAAGCCGTGTAAAGCCGAGCATGGGCTCGGTTCTACAGAGGCGGGCGCGGTTTTCCACATCCGCCGTGGAAAGCGATGGGAGTTTGCTGTGGACAAGTAGCGGCGAACATCACACCGCAAGCGTTTCGCACTGTGGTGTTTTTTTGTCCATCACCGGAAACGCGAACGCCCCGCACAAGGCGGGGCGTCCGGGGTCGATCCAATGCCGCTGGATCAGACGTTGAAGCGGAAGTGCAGGATGTCGCCTTCCTGCACGCGGTATTCCTTGCCTTCCAGGCGCAGGCGGCCGGCTTCCTTGGCACCGGCTTCGCCCTTGTACTTGATGAAGTCGTCATACGCGATGGTTTCAGCGCGGATGAAGCCCTTCTCGAAGTCGGTGTGGATGACCGCCGCGGCCTGCGGGGCGGTGGCGCCCTTGCGCACGGTCCACGCACGGACTTCCTTCACGCCGGCGGTGAAGTAGGTCTGCAGGCCGAGCAGGCTGTAGGCCGCGTTGATCACACGGTTCAGGCCCGGCTCGCTCAGACCCAGGTCGGCCAGGAAGGTATCGCGGTCTTCGTCGTCGAGCTGGGACAGCTCTTCTTCGATCGCTGCCGACACCGGCACCACCTGCGCGCCTTCAGCGGCAGCATGCGCACGCACGGCTTCCAGGTGCGGGTTGTTCTCGAAACCGTCTTCCAGCACGTTGGCGATGTACATCACCGGCTTCAGGGTCAGCAGGAAAAGGTCGCGCACCAGCGCCTTCTCTTCCTCGTCCAGGCCCACCGAACGGCCGGACTTGCCATCCGACAGCGCGGCCTGCAGCTTGGCCAGCACCGGCTTGCGCGCCGCGGCGTCCTTGTCGCCGCCCTTGGCCGCGCGCTCGGCACGGTTCAGCGCCTTCTCGACGCTGTCCAGGTCGGCCAGCGCCAGTTCGGTATCGATGGTTTCGATGTCCGAGATCGGGTCGACCTTGTTGTTGACGTGGATGACGTCGGCGTTCTCGAAGCAGCGCACCACGTGGGTGATCGCATCGACTTCGCGGATGTGCGCCAGGAACTTGTTGCCCAGGCCTTCACCGCTGGCGGCACCGGCGACCAGGCCGGCGATGTCGACGAATTCGACCGCGGTCGGGATGACCTTCTGCGGGTTGATGATCGCTGCCAGCTCGTTCAGGCGCGGATCCGGCACCGGCACGATGCCGACGTTCGGCTCGATGGTGCAGAACGGGAAGTTCGCCGCGGCGATACCCGCCTTGGTCAGCGCATTGAACAGGGTCGACTTGCCGACGTTGGGCAGGCCGACGATGCCGCATTTGATACCCATGGGTGACAGCTCTCTGGGGTGAAAGTGATTGGGGAAACAGCGACATGGGCGCTGCTTTTCCAATCATTCTCCGTACCGACCAACGGTCGGTACCTACCGGGCCAATTATTTCGGGGTATGAAGCCGCTTCATCGCTTCGCTGAAATCGCCCTGCACCGCCAGCGGCAGCACGTCGATGGCATCGTCGATGGCGCGCGAAATCAGTACTTCATCATCCTTGGAAGGGCGTCCCAGTACCCAGCCCACCACGCGGTCCTTGTGGCCGGGATGGCCGATGCCCACGCGCAGGCGATGGAACTTGCCGTGGCCGAGCAACCGGATGGTGTCGCGCAGGCCGTTCTGGCCGCCGTGGCCGCCATCGAACTTCAGCCGCGCCACGCCGGGCGCCAGGTCCAGTTCGTCGTGGGCCAGCAGGGTTTCTTCCGGCTCGATCTTCCAGAACCGCTGTGCGGCGGTGACCGACTTGCCGCTGAGGTTCATGAAGGTGGCGGGCTTGAGCAGCCACACCGTCTGCCCGGCGATCTCGACCTTGGCGGTCTCACCGAACAGCTTGCTGTCCACGTTCCATCGCGCACCGGCTTTTTCCGCCAGGGCCTCAACGAAATGAAACCCGGCATTGTGCCGGGTCCGGGCGTGTTCCGATCCGGGGTTGCCCAGACCGACGATCAGTCGCAGTCCTGCCATGGTTCCTTCCAATACGGTGCCTGCCCGGAGGCAGGCACCGTAGCGGTATTACTCGGCGGCAGCCGCTTCTTCGTCAGCCGCGTCGGCCTTGCCGGCCTTGGCGGTGACGATGGCATCGTCGTGGTCCTTGCCCAGCGCCAGGGCCGGGATTTCCACGCCCTTCGGCAGCTTGATGTTGGACAGGTACACCACGTCACCGGCCTTCAGCTCGCCCAGGTCGACTTCGATCGACTCCGGCAGGTCCTTCGGCAGGCAGGTGATGGTCACTTCCTTCAGTTCGTGGGTGACCACGACGTCGGCAGCCTTGCCAGCCGGCGAGGTGTCTTCGTTGATGAAGTGCAGCGGGACCGAAGCGGTCAGGGCTTCGTTCTCGTTCACGCGCTGGAAGTCCAGGTGCATGATCAGCTGCTTGTACGGGTGGCGCTGCATGTCACGCAGCAGGACCTTCTGCACCTGGCCGTCCAGGTTCAGGTCCAGGATCGAGGCATAGAACCACTCGTTCTGCTGGGCCAGCCAGATTTCGTTGTGGTCCAGGCTGATGGCGACCGGCTCGGCGTTGCCGCCGTACACGATGGCCGGGATCACACCGGCGTGACGCAGGCGGCGGCTCGCACCCTTACGCTGCAGTTCACGCTTGGTGACCTTGATTTCATGGGTCTTCGACATTTTCGACTACTCAGGTTGTTGCCTTGCCTTGCGGCGTGGCGGTTGAAGATGCTTCCGCGACCAGAAGCACCCGGGGTATGTCCCCGCCGTTGCCGGCAGGGACGAAAAACTCAGTCGACGTACAGCGAGCTGACCGACTCGCCGAAGGCGATGCGGCGCATCGTTTCGGCCAGCATTTCCGCCACGCTCAGCTGGCGGATCTTGCTGCACACCCGCGCTGCGTCCTTCAGCGGGATGGTGTCGGTCACCACCAGCTCGTCGAGCTGGGAATTGGTGATGTTGTCCACCGCCGGGCCCGACAGCACCGCGTGGGTGCAGTAGGCGGCGACCTTGAGCGCACCGCGCGCCTTCAGGGCAGCGGCAGCGGCGCACAGGGTGCCGGCGGTATCGACGATGTCATCGACCATCACGCAGGTCTTGCCTTCGACGTCACCGATGATGTTCATCACGGTGGAGACGTTGGCGCGCGGGCGGCGCTTGTCGATGATCGCCAGGTCGGCGTCATCCAGGCGCTTGGCCACCGCACGGGCGCGGACCACGCCGCCCACGTCCGGCGACACAACGATCAGGTTCTCGGTGCCGTAGGCGCGCCAGATGTCGGCCAGCAGCAGCGGGGACGCATACACGTTGTCCACCGGAATATCGAAGAAGCCCTGGATCTGGTCGGCGTGCAGGTCGACGGTCAGCACGCGATCAGCGCCAGCGGTGCTGAACATCTTCGCCGCCAGCTTGGCGGTGATCGGCACGCGCGAGGAACGCATGCGGCGGTCCTGGCGCGAGTAGCCGAAGTACGGCACCACGGCGGTCACGCTGGCCACCGATGCGCGCTTGAGCGCGTCGATCAGCACCAGCAGTTCCATCAGGTTTTCCGCGCTCGGCGCGCAGGTCGGCTGGATCACGAACACGTCCTGCTTGCGGACGTTCTCTTCGATTTCCACCTGCACTTCACCATCGGAGAAGTGCGAGACCAGCGCCTTGCCCGGGCGAACCCCCAGTTCCTTGCAGATGTTCTGCGCCAGACGTTTGTTGGCGTTGCCGGAAAAGACCAGCAGGTTCGGGGACTCTTGCATCATGATTGTCTCGGGCGGGGACGAGTGGCGGGGATCCGGGGTCGGCAAGGACCCGATGGACCCTTGCTGCTGACAACACCGCGGTTGTTTCCACGTCCCGCGCAGGTGATGCGCTGGAAGGCGCGGACACAGCCGCTATTGGCAGGGGCGGTAGGATTCGAACCTACGAATGCCAGGATCAAAACCTGGTGCCTTGGGCCTCTTGGCGACGCCCCTGCATTGATAAATCAGTGTTGCTCGAGTGCATCCAGCAGTGGCGAACGCGCAACGCCCGCTGCCACCCTTGCCCGCAACTCCTTCGGCAACTTCGACCGTCCCTGCTCTGCAGCAGCCTGCGATGCGAACTCGACGAAACAACCACTTCCCGAACCGGTCAGCCGCGCCGCGCCGATGTCGCTCAACGCAGCAAGCGCCGCCTCGACGGCAGGCTCACGGCGGCGCAGCACCGGTTCGAACGCGTTCCCGACCAGGGTCCCGGAAGCGAAGTCCTCTATTTTCGCCACTGGGCTGTCGCGCGTCAAATCCGGGTCTGCAAACAGAACCGGCGTAGGAACATGAACGCCCGGTTCAACCACCACATACCAGGCCGGCGCCAGCGTGATCGGCTGCAGCCGCTCGCCCACCCCTTCAGCCCAGGCATTGCGGCCACGCACGAACACCGGCACGTCGGCGCCCAGGCGCAGGCCCAGCGCCGCCAGCGCATCCTCGTCCAACCCGGCGCGCCAGAGCCGGTTCAGCACCACCAGTACGGTGGCCGCGTCGGACGAACCACCGCCGAAGCCACCACCGGCAGACACATGCTTTTCGACGATGATGTCCGCGCCTTGCGCGACATTCGCCACTTCTTTGAGCAGGCGCGCGGCACGCACCGCCAGGTCATCGGCCTCGGCCACGCCGGCCAGGCCCTCGCCCTGCCGACGCACCTGGCCGTCTTCACGCAGGCGCAGGCCGATGCGGTCCCCCCAGTCCAGCAGGCGGAACACGGTCTGCAGCTCGTGGTAGCCGTCGGCCCGGCGGCCGGTGATGTGCAGGAACAGGTTCAGCTTGGCCGGGGCCGGCCACCAGGACCAGCCCGCGTCGTCGACTGCCCCGCTCATGGCGTGCCCTGCCCCCACTGGTCCACCAGCAGGCGCACCTTGGCGTCGCCATTGCTGGCCTCGATCCGGCGCGGCAGCGCCGGCCGTCCGGCGTCGGCCGGGTACCAGTCCAGGTACTGCACCTGCCAGCCCATCTGCTGCATGCGGCGCGGCCGGCCTTCACCGTCGCGCTCGACCTTCTCCGGACCGGCAGCATCGCCGGCCACCAGGCCACGGATCCACTCCGGCAGCTGGTTGACCGGAATGTCCCAACCGGTCGCCTCGAGCAGCAGCTGCTGGGCGTCCTCACCGTCACGGGTGCCACCGGCCAGCCCTTCCAGGCGACCGGCTTCGGAATGGGTATCGCCGGTCAGCTTCCAGCTCTGCCGGGTCACCGGCGCGCTCAGCTCGACCACATAACGGCGCCCGTCCTGCTTCCAGTCGATGCGACCGCTGCCACCGTCCTTGCCTTTACTGACCGCCACCCGCCCCTGGAAGGCCCAGTCCGGCTGTGCCTGCAGCGCGGCCACGCGCGCTGCCTCGGCCTGCGCCGCTTCAGCCGAAACAATCTCGACCACCGCTGGCGCCGGGGTCTTCTGCGTGCCGACGCTGGTACAGGCGCTCACCGCCAGGGTCGCGGCCGCCAACAGCAGCGGCCGGATCAGGGAACCACTCATGGATTGAATTTCTCGCGGGCGCGCAGCAGCGCGCGGTTTTCAGGGTCGAGCTTGGCCGCTTCGTCGAAGAAGTGGCGGGCCTCATCATGCTTGCCCAGCACCCACAGCACTTCGCCGACGTGGGCGGCGATCTCCGGGTCCTTGGCCAGGGTCCAGGCGCGGCGCAGCTGCACCAGCGCTTCATCCTTGCGGCCCAGGCGATACAGCACCCAGCCATAGCTGTCGACGATGGCGGCGTTGTCCGGCTCGGCCACGCGGGCACGGTCGATCAGCTCCAGCGCCTCCTGCAGGCGACCAGTACGGTCGGCCAGCGTGTAGCCCAGCGCGTTCAGCGCCGGCACGTTTTCCGGGTCGGTCACCAGGATCTTGCGCAGGTCGGCCTCGGCGCGGGGGATGTCGTCGCGGCGCTCCCAGGTGAGCGCTCGGGCGTACAGCAGGCCGTTGTCGTCCGGGTAGGCGGCCAGGCCGCGGGCCAATGCATCCAGTTCACCGGCACTGTCGTCACCGCGTTGGCGCAGCTCGGCCTCCAGCAGGTAGGCGTCACGGCGTACATCGTCATCGACCACCGCATCGGACTGGATCGCATGCACTTCGTCCAGCGCCAGCGGCAGGCGCCCGGCCAGGGCCTGGGCATTGGCCGCGCGCAGGCGCGCTTCGCTCAGTTCATCGCCACCGGGCACGCTGTGGTACCACTGCACCGCCTCGGGGTAACGCTTCAGGTATTCGGCGATCTTGCCCAGCAACAGGCGTTGCGCCGGATCCGGCTTGGCCGCCTGCCGCGACAGCTCGTTGTAGAGGTTGGACAGCGCTGCCTTGTCGCCCTGCTTGGCCAGCAGCGAAGCGCGCATGCCCCAGGTCTGTACGTCCTGCGGGCCGAATGCCAGTACGCGCTCGGCCGCAGCCGGCTGTCCCAGGCTGTCGTAGGCGATGGCCACCGCATTGCGCAGCTCGGGGTCCTGGCGGGTCTTCGGCTCGACGTCGTGCAGCAGCGACAATGCCTTGTCGGTCTCGCCCGCCTGTTGCAGCTGGCTGGCACGCAGCAGCGCCACGCGCGGTTCTTCGGGGAAGCGCTTGACCACTTCATCGATCATGCGCCGCGCCAGCTCGGGCTTGTCCATGCGCAGGGCCAGGCGACCGAACTCCTGCCAGGCCTCGATCTTCGGTGGAATGGCATTGGCATCGACCAGCTCGCCCAGCACCTGCGCCGGCACCGCCGGATCGCGGCCACCGCCGATCAGCGCGGCCAGGGCGAACTTCCAGCCACGCTCGTCGGGGTCGGCCAGCAGGGCCTGCAGTTCGGTGCGGGCGGCCTTCACATCGCCCTGGCGCATGGCCAGTGCACCGGCGGCGCTGCGCATGGTCAGCGAGCGTGGGGCGCGTTGCTGCCACAGGGCCAGGCCCTTGGCGGCGCTGGCGTCATCGTTGGCCAGCATGGAAATACGGGTCGCGCGCTCGGCCAGGCCGGCGTCGCCGTCGGTCTGCTGCGCGGCCTGCAGGTACCAGCGCGCGGCCTCGGCCAGCTTGCCGGCCTGCAGGGCGAATTCACCGGCCATCACCGGTTCCAGCGCCAGTTCCTCAGTGGCCGCGGCCCGCACGGGGGCCTTGGCCGGCACCGCCGCCAGGGCCTGGGCGCAGGCCAGGGACAGCAGCAGAACACTGGGGATGCGAATCAATGCGGGCATCGTCGGCATCGGGGCCTTAAAATGTCGTCCAATGGCCAGCAGCTTATCGCAAGCAACTGAACAATGACCCTGTGGGTGCTCGGACTGAATCACCAGACCGCACCGGTGGAGCTGCGCGAGCGCGCGGCCTTCGCCGGTGAGGCGTTGCCGCGTGCGCTGGGCTCGCTGCGCGATACCCCGCAGATCGCCGAGGCAGTGCTGCTGTCCACCTGCAACCGCACCGAGCTGTACGCCGTGGCCGAGTCGGCACAGGCGCTGGACCAGTGGCTGCACAGCCAGGCCGGCGACCTGCAGGGCTACCTGTACCAGCATGCCGATGCCGAGGCCGTGCGCCACCTGTTCCGGGTCGCCACCGGGCTGGACTCGATGGTGCTGGGCGAACCGCAGATCCTCGGCCAGGTGAAGGATGCCTGGTCGACCGCGCGTGACCATGGCCTGCTCGGCCAGCGCCTGGACCGCTTGTTCCAGCAGACCTTCTCGGTGGCCAAGCGTGCGCGCACCGATACCCAGGTCGGCGCCAACCCGGTGTCGGTGGCCTCGGCGGCGGTGCGCCTGGCGCAGAACGCCTTCGCGCGACTGGACGACTCCACCGTGCTGCTGGTCGGTGCCGGCGAGACCATCGAACTGGCTGCACGTCACCTGAGTGAAGGCAAGGTGCGGCGCCTGCTGATCGCCAACCGCACCCTCGCCCACGCGCAGGAGCTGGCCAGCCGTCATGGCGGCGTGGCCCTGCCACTGACCGAACTGGACCGCCACCTGGGCGAGGCCGACGTGGTGTTCTCGGCGACCGCCGCGCGCGAGCCGGTGATCCACCGTGAGATGGTCGCCAAGGCCCTGCGTGCGCGCCGGCACAAGCCGATGCTGCTGTTCGACCTGGCCGTGCCGCGCGACATCGAGGCCGAGGTCGGCACGCTCAACGACGCCTTCCTCTACACCGTCGATGACCTGGAACGCGCGGTGGAAGACAACCGCCGTGGCCGCCGCGAGGCTGCCGCCGAGGCCGAGGCGATCATCGACCTGCAGGTGTCGCGCTTCGTCGAGACCCAGCAGGCCAGCGCCCACCAGGCACCGCTGCGGCAGCTGCGTGCGTTCGGCGAAGCCACCCGCGCCGAACTGCTGGAGCGCGCGCGCCAGCAGCTGGCCAACGGCAAGCCGGCCGACGAAGTGCTGGAACTGCTGGCCCATGGCCTGACCAATCGACTGCTGCATCCGCCGACCGCCGCACTGCGCGCCGCCGCGCTGAGTGGCGATGCTGACCTGACCCGCGCCGCCGAGCGCCTGTTCCCGGCCACGCCGGGTTACCGCCACCCACCCGTGAGACCCGATGACGCCGACCCTGCGCCGTAAGCTGGAAGCGCTGGCCGAGCGCCGCGAAGAACTGGAACGCCTGCTCGCCGAACCCGATGTGGTCGCCGACAACACCCGTTTCCGCGACCTTTCGCGCGAATTCGCCCAACTTGAACCGGTCGCCACTGCACTGGCCGATGAAGCCCGTGCCAAGGCCGACCTGGCCGCCGCCGAAGGCATGCGCGCCGACCCCGACCTGCGCGAACTGGCCGACGAGGAAATCGCCGCCGCGCAGGCGCGCCTGCAGGAACTGGAGCAGGAGCTTGCGCTGCTGCTGGTGCCGCGTGACCCGCGCGACGAAGGCAACCTGTTCCTGGAAGTGCGCGCCGGTACCGGCGGCGACGAAGCCGCGATCTTCGCCGGCGACCTGTTCCGCATGTACGCCCGCTATGCCGAGCGCCAGGGCTGGAAGGTCGAGATCGAATCGGACAATCCCGGCGAGCATGGCGGCTACAAGGAAGTGGTGGCGCGCGTGGTCGGCCGGGGCGCGTTCTCACGCCTGAAGTTCGAATCGGGCACGCATCGCGTGCAGCGCGTGCCGGCCACCGAGTCGCAGGGCCGCATCCATACCTCGGCGGCCACGGTGGCGATCATTCCCGAGGCCGACGAAGTCGACGACATCGTCATCAACCCGGCCGACCTGAAGGTGGATACGTTCCGCTCGTCCGGTGCCGGCGGCCAGCACGTCAACAAGACCGAGTCGGCGATCCGCATCACCCACGTGCCGACCGGCGTAGTGGTGGAGTGCCAGACCGAGCGCAGCCAGCACGCCAACCGTGACAAGGCGATGAAGCGCCTGAAAGCGCAGCTTCTCGATGCCGAGCGTCAGCGCCAGGACGCCGCGCAGGCCGAATCGCGGCGCCTGCAGGTCGGCAGCGGCGACCGCAGCCAGCGCATCCGCACCTACAACTTCCCGCAGGGCCGGATCACCGACCACCGCGTGGAAGGCCTGACCCTGTACGACCTGCCCAACATCCTGGCCGGCGACCTCGACCCGCTGCTGCAGCGGCTCAGCCACGAGCACCAGGTCGACGCCCTGGCCCAGCTGTCGGCGGGCTGAGCACGATGTCGGCCTGGCAGCAGCGACAGCACCTGCAGCAGGCGATCGCACGCCAGCCCGGCGATTTCGTCGCCTGGGTGATGCTGGCCGACCTGGAACTGGAAGCCGGCGACATCGCCGCCGGCGAGCAGGCCGCACGACGTGCGCTGCAGCTGCGCCCGAACCACCCCGAAGCACTGGCACGGCTGGGTCGCGTGGCCTGGATGGCCGGCGCGCATGCCGACGCGGCCAAGCTGCTCGGCCAGGCCTCGGCACTGGCCCCGCAGCACCCGGGCATCGCGCTGTGGCTGGGCCATGCGCTGGAAGATGCCGACGATGCCGAAGGCGCGGCGGCGGCCTATCGCCGCGCACATACGCTGATGCCGGACGAACCCTACATCGCCGCCCAGCGCCTGGCCTGGCAGCGCCGCCTGTGCGACTGGCAGGACGTGGACGCGCTGGCCACGCAGGTACGTGCCGCGCTCGCTTCCGGCCAGGGGGCGGTGGAGCCGTTCGCCTTCCTCAGCGAAGACGCCAGCGCTGCCGAGCAGCTGGCCTGCGCACGTGCGCGCGCCGCGCTGATCGCCGCCTCGGTTCGGCCCTTGCCGGCGGTAACGGTACGCGCGCGCGGCCCGTTGCGCGTCGGCTTCCTCTCCAATGGCTTCGGCGCCCATCCCACCGGGCTGCTGACCGTGGCCCTGCTCGAACACCTGCGTCATGACCCGGCGCTGCAGCTGCACCTGTTCGCGTTGAACCGCGCCGATGGCAGCCGCATACGCGATCGCCTGCAGGCCGCGACCCGGCTGCATGAGGTGGCCGCACTGCGGCATGCCGACATCGCGGCCCGCATCCGCGCACAGGGCATCGACCTGCTGTTCGACCTGCGCGGCTGGGGCGGCGGCGGCACGCCCGAGGTGCTGGCAATGCGCCCGGCCCCGCTGCAGCTGAACTGGCTGGCCTACCCCGGCACATCAGGTGCACGCTGGCTGGATGCCGTGGTCGCCGACGAATTCGTGCTGCCCGCATCGCTGGAACCTCACTTCAGCGAACGCGTCCTGCGCCTGCCACGCGCCTTCCAGCCCTCGGACAACACCCGCGTACTGGAACCGGCACCGTCCCGCGCCGAGTGCGGGCTGCCCGAACACGGCGTGGTGTTCTGCTGCTTCAACAACAGCTACAAGCTCAATCCGCGCAGCATGGGCCGCGCCTTCGCGGTGCTGCAGGCCGTGCCCGGCAGCGTGCTGTGGCTGCTGTCCGGCCCCGGCCAGGCCGACACCCGCCTGCGCACCGCCGCGCAGGCCGCCGGCCTGGACCCGGCGCGCCTGGTGTTCATGGCCAAGCTGCCGCATCCGCAGTACCTGGCCCGCTATCAGCTGGCCGACCTGTTCCTCGACACCCATCCCTACAACGCGCACACCACCGCCTCCGATGCGCTGTGGGCCGGCTGCCCGGTACTGACCTGCCCGGGCGACACCTTCGCCGCGCGCGTGGCCGGCAGCCTCAACCACCATCTGGGGCTGGCCCGGATGAATGTCGCCGACGACGCGGCGTTCATCGCCACTGCCAGCGCGCTGGGCAATGACCCTGCGGCATTGGCCGCGCTGCGTGCCGAGCTGGCGCAGGCGCGCGAGCGTAGTGGACTGTTCGACATGGCCGGGTTTGCCCGCGACCTGTCGGCGATGCTGCAGCAGCTGGCTGGCGAACAGGGCTGGCAGGGCGTCGACAACGCCTGAGCGATCCCTGCGTTACGCTCGGGCTTCCTCCCCGCGTGGTGTGATGATGGCCAAGCTCAAGCGCAAGGACTACGACGAACTGCTGCTGCCGCTGCAGCTGGAACTGACCGCGATGGCGCGTTGGGTGCAGCACAGCGGGCAACGCCTGCTGGTGCTGTTCGAAGGACGGGATACGGCAGGCAAAGGCGGCGCGATCCAGGCCATCAGCCAGCATCTCAACCCACGCCAATGCAGGGTGGTGGCACTGCCCAAGCCTACCGACCGCGAAGCCACCCAGTGGTATTTCCAGCGCTACACCTCGCACTTGCCCGCCGCAGGCGAGATCGTGCTGATGGACCGCAGCTGGTACAACCGCGCCGGCGTCGAGCGGGTGATGGGCTACTGCAGCGAGACCGAGTACCAGCAGTTCCTGCGCCAGGCGCCGGTGTTCGAACAGCTGCTGGTGGATGACGGCATCCTGCTGTTCAAGTACTGGCTGTGCGTGGACCAGGAGCAGCAGGAGAAGCGCTTCGCCGAGCGCCATCTCGATCCGCTGAAGGGCTGGAAGCTGTCTCCGGTCGACCTGAAATCCCGCAGCAAGTACAGCGCGTACACCGAGGCCCGCGAGGCGATGCTGCGCGCGACGCATCGCGAGGCGGCGCCGTGGACGCTGGTGGATTTCAACGACCAGCGGCTGGGGCGACTGACCCTGGTGCGCAACCTGCTGGACCGGTTGCCGGACACGCGGGTCGATGCGCCGTTGCCGGAGCTGCCGAAGCTGAAGGGCAAGCTGCATCGCGAGCACTACGATGTACTGAAGCCGATCGAGGACTTCCCGGTCGAGGAATAGGGTTGTTCGGCAGGGCTGCACCCTGCACCTGCTCAACGCAACGGCAACGGCAACATCAACAGCGGGCTATCCGCGGGATGGCGGGGCGGTGTGGATGGGCAGGACACGCCGTAGACCCGTCCATGGGGGCTCGATGGCGCCATCCATGGCGCCAACGGTCCTGCCCACCCACACCGCCCCGCCTCTGACAGATCCCTGCGGCTGTTGGTAGGTGTCGACCTTGGTCGACACATCTGTCAGATATCGAGATTCATTTGGGGTCAGATCCGTTTTCCTTCGGAAAACGGATCTGACCCCATGCCGTCCCGACAGATCGCGGAAATCTGTCGAAGGCGGGGTGGGTCCGGTTGCGGGGGCGTGAGCCGCATGGATGCGGCGACCGAGCTTACATGGACGTACTTGCAGCGGCCCCCGCAACCGGACCCACCCCGCCATCCCTCAGGAGACCCGCCTCTGCTTCGGCTGTTGCCGTTGCTGTTGCTCTGGCCTCCACGGGTGCAGGGCCTCAGGCCCTGCCGACCAACCCACTACTTGGCAGCCGCGATCTGCTTTTCGATGTCGGCGGCGGTCACCGGGCCAAGGAAGGTGTGGGCCAGCTTGCCCTGCGGATCCAGCAGATGCGTCAACGGCAGGCCTCGCGGCGTGGCGAAGTCTGCGGGCGGATCGAACGGGTCCACGATCACGATCGGATAGGTCACCGGATGCTTGGTCAGGAACGACTGCATTTCCGGCACTTCGATGTCCTCGTAGGCCAGGCCGACCACCTCGATGTTGCTGCGCATCGCATGCAGCGCCGACAGTTCAGGCATTTCCTTGCGGCACGGGGCGCACCAGGTCGCCCAGAAGTTCACCACCACCCACTTGCCGCGATGCGCGGCCAGGTCGTAGTCGCTGCCATCCACCGCCTTCATCTTCAGCGTCGGGAACTCGGCAGTGGTGCGCTCGGCCGGGGTTTCCTCGACCGGCGCCGGAGTGGCCGGCGTCGGCGCCTGTGCCGGCGGCTGGCTGCTCGCCGGGGCCGGCTCCTGGGCCGGCTTGCAGGCCGCCAGGGCCAGCAGCAGGGTCAACGGGAGCAGCAGCGGCAACGGGGTCTTGCGGGTCATGGCATGTCTCCGGAATCGGTGTAGATGTCGCTGACCTTGCGCTTGAGGCGTTCACGCAGGGGCAGTCGCAGATCGTCCAGCGCCGCCAATGCGGCACGGCCCAGGCTGTCGTCGCGGTACGGCAGGTGCTGCTCGGCTACCGGGATGCGCAGCTGGGTGCATTCGTACAGATCGGCCAGGCTGACCTGGTCCAGGTCGCGCGCGAGCAGCCACTCGCCGCGTTCATCGCGGCGCAGCAGGCCGATCGCCTGCAGGTTGCAGGCCAGATCCTGCAGCAGCGAGTCGGTCAGCAACGGTTCCAGGCGCAGGATTTCATCGTCGGCCAGGCCCTTGCCCTTGGCACGGGCATGGTGGAAGCGGCCGAGCAGGCGCAGCAGGCCGTAGAACTCGTACCCCTGCGGCAGGCGCAGTTCAACCGGCTGGTAGCGGAAGGCCGCCATCGATGAGGCCAGCGACGCACCCAGCAGCACTGCCACCCAGCACAGGTAGATCCACAGCAGCAGGATCGGCACGAAGGCCACCGTGCCATACAGCTTCTGGTAGGACTGGAAGCTGCCCAGATAGGCGCCGATGCCCCACTTCACCAGCTCCAGGATGACCGCCGCCAGGATCGCGCCAGGCACGGCGTGCCGCCATTTCACCGTGTGATGCGGCACCACCCGGAACATCAGCGTGATGCAGACGAACTCGATCAGGATCGGCGCCAGCCGCAGCGCCAGCTCGGCCAACCAACGGCCCTCCTGGGTACCGAACAACGGCATGGCGAACACCCGCGCCGATACCGCCAGCGATGCGGCGGCGAGCATCGCGCCCAGGGTCAGTACGGTCCAATAGACCAGGAAGCGGGTCAGCTTGGGCCGGGTCGAGCCGACCCGCCAGATCTGGTTGAAGGTCTCTTCCACGCTGTTGAGCGTGATCAGCAGTGAGACCACCAGTGCAATGAAGCCGGCCGCCGTCAGCTGGCCGGCACTGGCCGAGAACTGCCGCAGGTAGCCCTCGGCCGCTCGCGCCGCGGAGGGCACGAAGTTGGAGAACACGTAGTCGCTGAGCTGATCGCTCCAGCGGTCGAAGACGGGGAAGGCCGACAGCACACCGAATACCACGATCGCCAGCGGCACCAGCGCGAACACCGTGGTGTACGCCAGCGCCGCCGCTGCCTGGAACAGGCGGTCGTCGAGGAAGCGATGCCACAGGAAGCGGCCGAAACTGATGGCCCGTGCGCGATCCCGCGCGCGCTCCATCCACAGGTTGAGCGTATCCAAAGGTTCCATCGGCGAAAGGGTACCCGATGCGGAATGCTCGCAGGATAGCCATACTGGTAGCCACACGACGAGGAGAAGCGGGCACGATGGGCGAGATTCTGGTGCTGTACTACAGCCGGGGCGGTTCGGTGGCACGGCTGGCGCGCCAGATCGCGCGGGGCATCGGCGAAGTGCCGGGCATGACCGCGCGCCTGCGCACGGTACCGCCGGTGGCCGCCGTGACCCAGACCGCGCAGCCGCCGGTACCCGACGATGGCGCCCCCTACGTGAGCGTGCAGGACCTGGTCGAATGCCAGGGCCTGCTGCTCGGCAGCCCCACCCGCTTCGGCAACATGGCCGCGCCAGTCAAGCACTTCCTGGACGGGTTGGGCGCCGAATGGGTCAATGGCACCCTGTCCGGCAAGCCGGCCGGCGTGTTCACTTCCACCGCATCCATGCATGGCGGGCAGGAGTCGACCCTGCTGTCGATGCAGGTGCCGCTGCTGCACCACGGCTGCGTGATCGTCGGCATCCCGTTCACCGAGCCGGCGCTGAGCCACACCACCAGTGGCGGCACGCCGTATGGCGCCAGCCACGTGGCCGGTGCCGCCGACGACCCGCAGCCGACCGACGACGAAGCCGTGCTG
>NZ_JBFLUN010000021.1:0-12513 GCF_050473585.1 Stenotrophomonas sp. NRRL B-14846 | reverse complement strand
GGCGCGGTAGTCCTTCACCCGATGGCGCAGGGTCAGGTCCTGTGCGCGTGCCGGTGCGCGGATCGGGTCGGCCTGCACGAAGCCCAGGCGCCGGATCGCGGGTCAGCAGCGTGGTGGGTTTGAACAGCGTGCGCGTCACCGCGTGGCGGCGCAGATCATCGAGGGTGGGCGTGGCAGGCATGGCCGCATTGTAGATCCACGCCATGCGTGGATGGGGCCGTGGCGAACCGTACAACGGCATCCACGCATGGCGTGGATCTACCGAAGTTCCAATACCTCCAGCGAACCGATCACCAGCGCACGCATGCCCTGCTTGAACTCGGTGATCACCTGGCCCTCTTCGTCGTCGGCAATTCCGTAGACCGTGTCCGCGCCGGCAATGCAGTAGAACGCGATCGTGGCCAGTAGCCAGCGTGCCTTGTCCAGCGGCAGGCCGAACACCTCGGCCACATGCGCCTGGTGTGAGGCAATCTTGTCCAGCATCGGCGCGGTCGCCACCGAACGGCGCAGCAGATACGGCGGCAGCCGGGGTGTGCTTTCACCACCTCGCACAGCGAATCCACGAACCCCAGCAGGTACGCCTGCAGCCCACCCGGCGCATCGGCCGAGGCGCGCGGAATCTGCCAGCGCTGGAACACCGTATCGGCCACCAGCCGCTTCAAGGCCTCCAGGGTTGGCCACGCGCTTGTAGAGCGCGGCCTGGGTCACTGCCAGTTCGGCGGCCACGTTGGCATGGTCAGGTTCGGCAGGCCCAGCTTGATGCCGATGTCGGCCAGGCGATCGGGGGTGATGGTGGGCGGACGGCCACGGGCCGACGCCGGGATCTCAGAGTGCATGTTCATACCGTAGCGAGGGTGCCAGCAAAGGGACCCTCTTGTCCGCTTCATATGGTTTAGTTTAATTTACTCAACTAATTCGGAATGCGTGTGGTTCGCAACCCCGCCGCCGTCCGCAATCGAGCCCATGGCTCACTTCCCGCCAGGTCCCCACCCAGCCGACAACCCTGCGCTGCGCCCTCCCCCCGTGCTTGCCGTCGGCAGCGCGCCAGGCGCGTTCGCACCTGCGATTCACAGGAACCTGGCATGACCGTGTACGACCTCTCCTCCCCGCTGCAGCGTGCAGCGGCCGCCGCGATCCGCGTGCAGATGCATCCGCCGATGGCCCAGCGCTACCGGGTGTCGACCCTGGCGCTGGGGCTGCTGGCCTCGTTTGCCGCGCTGGCCGACTCCGCGCCGTCCACCCTGCCCTCCGTACAGGTGCAGGAACAGCGCCGGGTGACCGGCGACTATGCCGGCGGCCAGGTGGCCTCGGGTGGCCGGGTCGGCCTGCTCGGCGACAAGGACTTCATGGACACGCCCTTCAGTACGGTCAGCTACACCGAGTCCTTCATCCGCGACCGCCAGGCCAAGGACCTCACCGACGTCATCGCCGCCACCGACCCCACGGTGTTCAGCAACGGCGTCACCGGTTCCTGGAGCGAGAACTACGCCATCCGCGGCTTCGCTTCCAGCACCAGCGACACCACGTTCAACGGCCTCAGCGGCATGGCGCCCGTACTACCGCACCTCGCCGGAAATGTTCGAGCGCATCGAGGTCTTGAAGGGCCCGTCCGCCCTGCTCAACGGCATGCCGCCGGGCGGCTCGGTCGGTGGCAGCGTCAACCTGGTGCCCAAGCGTGCCGGCGAGCAGCCGTTGCTGCGGGTCAGCGCCAACTTCGCCTCCGATGCGCAGTTCGGCACCCATGTGGATGTGGGGCCGCCGCCTGGGTACCGACAAGCAGTTCGGCATCCGCTTCAATGGCGCGTATCGTGATGGCGACGGTGCGGTCGGCAAGCAGAGCAAGAAGGTGCAGCTGGGCTCGCTGGCGCTGGATTGGCGCGGCGAGCGCGCCCGCCTCTCCGCCGATCTGCACAACGCCGACGACCGCGTCGACGGCCCGGCGCGCGGTGTCGGCCTGGCACCGGGCGTGGCGATTCCGCGACCGCCGCGTAGCGACACCTTGATCAACCCGGACTGGGCCTACGTGGACAGCCAGGACAAGGGCGCGATGCTGCGTGGCGAGCTGGACATCAACGAGCACCTGATGGCCTACCTGGCCTATGGCACCAGCAAGACCGACTACCGCTACAACGGTTCGATCAGTGCGCAGATTCTCAATCCGGCCGGTGACTTCACCACGGTGATGGGCCAGCTGGCGTTCGACATCAAGAAGCAGACCGGTGACGCCGGGCTTCGCGGCAGCTTCCGTACCGGCAGCGTGAGCCATCAGTGGGCCGCCAACGTGACCCACTACCAGCACACGCAGAACGACTACGGCCGCCGCAGCGTGCCGGGCTGGGACTGGACCACCAACCTGTACAACCCGGTGTGGGGTCCGGCTGCGCCGTTCATCGCGCCGCATATCTCGCACACCGAGCTGCGGCTGGACAGCGTCGGCTTCGCCGATACCCTGTCCTTCGCCGATGACCGCGTGCAGCTGACACTGGGCGTGCGGCGCCAGCAGGTGGTCAGCGAGACCTTCAACGTGGCCACGGGTGCGCGCACCTCGCGCTACGACGAGAGCGCCACCACCCCGGCGGCCGCCCTGCTGGTGAAGGCCACCGATAAGCTTTCGGTCTACACCAACTACATCGAAGCCTCAGCCAGGGCGCCACCGCGCCGATGACCGCTGCCAACGCCGGCGATGTGTTCGCACCGTTCCGCACCAAGCAGAAGGAGCTGGGCCTGAAACTGGACCTGGGCAGCTTCGCGCACACCTTCAGCGTGTACGAGATCAAGCGCCCGAGCAGCTACACCGACCCGGTCACGAATATCTTCTCGTTCGGTGGTGAGCAGCGTAACCGTGGCGTGGAATGGGGCTTCTTCGGCTCACCGCTGGACGGCGTACGCCTGCTGGGTGGCGTGGCCTACGTGCAGCCGAAGCTGACCCGCACAGCGGGTGGCGTGAATGAAGGCCGCATTGCTACCGCCGTTGCGCAGCGCCAGGCGAAGCTGGGCGTGGAATGGGATGTGCCCGCACTGGAAGGCTTGACCCTGACCGGCAATGCCACCGCGATGTCGAAGCAGTACATCAGTGCCGACAATCGCCTGTCGGTGCCGGGACGCACATTGTTCGATGTGGGTGCGCGTTACAGCACCACGATGGCCGGGCGACCGCTCGCCCTGCGCGCCAGCGTGAACAACGTGACCAACAAGGCGTATTGGGGCATGCCGTTGCTTTCCAGCCTGGCACTGGGTGCACCGAGAACGGTGTTGTTGTCGGCCACGATGGATTTCTGAAAGGCATCCACGCATGGCGTGGATCTACTGTAGAACCACTGCCATGCTCGGCTCGCCTTACTCGCCACGTACGGTATGGAATTACCGAGACCTGTAGAGTCGAGCCATGCTCGACTCCGATTGCCCCGATGAGTCGAGCATGGCTCGACTCTACAAAAACTCCGGTGTGATCTTCGCCCATTCGTACTTGTCAGATTGTTGGCATGCGCGCATTCATCGACGCTCTTCGCGCCGTCGAACCGACGTTTTGCTGAGAGAGAAACAACATGCAGACCCTGTCTGAAGCACAGGCCCAGTCCGTCCGTGGTGGGGGTGGCGTTGCAGTGATCTTCTGTGGTGGCCTGGCCATCTACGGCGCCGTTGCCCTGATCAAGTGGGAATGGCGTCCGTGGAAGTGGTGCTGATCGCCTGATATCCGCACCACCTGCGAGGCGGCTCTGCCGCCTCGCTCTGCATGAGTACACACGATGATCGAGAAACTCGGGCAGGTGCTGCCGCGTGGCGGCCTGTCTACCTTTGTGCTGGCCTGGGCCACGGTTGCCGTAGCAGTCACAGCACTGGCCATTCTGCTGCACGGACGCTACGCGCGCACCGAGGAGGTCCGTGGCCATATCGCCCTGGGTAACATCACCCGTATCGGCATTGAGCGCCCAGGTGTGCTGGACCAGCTGCTGGTGCAGGTCGGTGACCCGGTGGTCGCTGGCCAACCCATCGCGCACGTCACGATTCCCGAGCAGGACTCGATCACCGAACGTGGCCAGAGTGTAGGCGCGCTTGGCTTGCAAACGCTGAAAAGCGTCCAGACAGGTGTGCAGCAGGAAGCGCTGCAGGCACGGGAGATCCACCAGCTGCGCCTGCGCAGCATCCAGCAACAGCTGCAGCAGGTGGAACAGGAACTGCGCGCCATTGCTGCGGCTGTAGAAGCCATCGATGCACGCATGCAGTTGGCTGAATCTGCCCACCAGCGCTACGAGAAGCTGGCCGAGCAGCGCTACGTCACCCAGCTGGAGTTGGAAGACGCCATCGCCCGCAAGCAGCAGCTGCGGGCCGAGCACGCCAACATGCAGGCGTCGCTGCTGGCTGGGCGCCAGCGCCAGACCCAGCTGCAGCTGGACCGCAAACGCGCCGAGGAAGATCTGACTTCGCGCCTCAACGCGCTTTCGCTGCAGCAGGCCGACGTGCAGGACCGCATCCACGCGCAGCAGCGCGAGCGCGGCTATACCGTGTTCGCTCCCACCGCTGGCGTGGTCGACATGCTGGCACACGCCGCCGGCGACAACCTCACCACGGGCCAGCCGCTGGCCCTGATCCGCACCGGGCAGGAAGCGGGCCCGCATCTGGCGCGCCTACGCCTGCCGCAACGCACTGCCGGCCTCATTCGCGAGGGGGACACCGTCAATGTCCGCATCGATGCATTTCCTTATGAACGCTACGGCCTGGTACCGGGCAAGGTGCTGCGCCTGACCTCCGGGACACTGGCCATTCCAGGCCTGCCCGACCAACAGGACGCCTCTACCTTCCTCGCCGATGTGGCGCTCGATCTGGACGCGCCCATCGTGCGCATCCGCCGCGAGTGGTTGAAGGACGGCATGGACCTGCAGGGCTCGGTCCGGTTGCAGGACGTCAACCTGCTCGAATGGCTCTTCCTCCCTGTCATCCGTGGCTGGACCCGCAACAGCGGGGACGTCCTTCTGCCGGCCGAGCAACCATGACCCGCATCGCTACCCCCTCCTTCCTCAGCCGCCTGCTGGGCCGCCAACACATCACGCCGGTACTGCAGGGCGAGGTCTCGGAATGCGGCCTGGCCTGCCTGGCGATGATCGCCGCGCACCATGGCAAGCATGTCAGCCTGCAGCAGCTGCGCCAGCGCTACCGGGTCTCGCGCGATGGCATGTCGCTGTTCCAGGCGCTGCGCGTGGGCGAAGAGCTTGGCTTTGCCGGTCGGCCGTTGCAGCTGTCGCTGCAGGATGTCCGCGAACTGCGCCTGCCCGCAATTCTGTTCTGGGAGCAGCGCCACTTTGTAGTGGTGGAAAGGGTCAGCTCTCGTGGCCTGGACATCATCGACCCCGCCGTTGGCCGCCGCCACTACCGGTGGGCCGAGGCCATGAGCCTGTTCAGCGGCGCTGCGCTGGAACTGATTCCCACTGCCACGTTCCAGGTCGAGCCCGCACGTGGAACGCCCTCCCCGCTGTCGATGCAGAGCGTGCTGTCCACCAACCCGCGCCTGCTGCACCATCTGGGCATGCTGGCCGCGCTGGCCATTCTGGTGCAACTGGTCGCGATCGCCTCACCCAAGCTGTTCTCGCTGGTGATCGACGAGGTCGTTGTCAAGAATGACAAGGACCTGCTGTACCTGTTGCTCTACATCTTCGGCCTGTTGTTCGCGGTCAGCGTGGCGGCCTCATGGCTGCGCACGCTGGTGGATGAGCAGCTGCGCGTCTCGGTGAACACCGATCTATCGGTTGGCCTGGCCGCACGCTTGCTGCGCCTGCCCACCCGCTACTTCGAGCGGCGGCGGCCGGTGGACATCCTGCGCCGGCTGGAATCCACCGACCTCGCCTTCACCGCCTATACGCGGGGCTGGTTCGATATCGCCATCGACGGCCTGTTCGCCGTGGTGTTCCTGGTGCTGATCGGCCTGATCAACGTCAAGCTGGCCGGTGTTGCGGTGGGCCTGAGCCTGCTGTTCTTTGGCCTGCGCGCCATCAGCCTGCCGGCCATGGCCAAGGCCCAGCAGCAATCCATCGACGCGGAAACCGCACGTAATCACACGCTGTTGCGGGCAATCACCGCCATCGAGACGGTCAAGCTGCGCGGCCAGGAAGGTGTTCGTCTGGCCGAGTGGGCCAATCAGCAGGCCGAGGTGCAGCGAACGCGCGCACGCGTGGACCGTATCCAGGCAATGAGTGGCACCGCCCATGAAGCCATCTCCCACGCCAACTCGCTGGTGATCAGCGCGCTGGGTGCGTTGGCTGTGCTGGAAGGCGACAACAGCATCGGCGATCTGTTCTCGTTCGTGCTCTACAAGGACATGTTCATGGGCTGCACCCAGCGCATGATGGAGCGCTACGCCGGCCTGCGCATCGCCAAGGTGGAGCTGGCACGCACCTCGGATATCGTCGACGAACTGCCCGAGCTGCCCAGCGACGCGGTGTACCGCTCCAGCGCGGCAGCAGGTGACGAGCCGGTGCGCGACCTGTGCGTGGCCCATGCAGAACACCGCTATGGCAGCTTCGACACGCCCACCTTCAGCGAGCTGGAGCTGGAGATTCCGGCTGGCAGCAAGACCGTTATCTCCGGTCCTTCCGGCTGTGGCAAGAGCACGCTGTTGAAAGTCGTGGCGGGCTTCCACACGCTGGACAGCGGCCAGGTGCTGGTCAACGGTCGTGCCACTGCAACGCTTCGGGCTGGACCAGTTCCGCCGCCGCATTGCCCTGGTGGGTGACCGTGATGAAATCATGCCAACCACCCTGATGGACAACATCTATGCCGACTGCCCGGTGCGGGACGAGCATCGCCTGCAGGCGGCGCTGGAACAGGCCGGCCTGAAGGAGGCCGCATTGGCCCTGCCCAGCGGCTACAGCACCCAGCTCGGCTTCGGCGGGGTGGAGCTGTCCAGCGGCCAGCGCCAGCGCCTGTTGATCGCCCGCGCCCTGTACCTGCAACCGGACCTGCTGATCCTGGACGAACCCACCGCCCACCTTGATGCCGACGCACGCGATACGGTCATCCAGGCGCTGGTTAACCTGCGGGTGACCTGCCTGGTCGCCAGCCATGACGCTGCCCTGGTTGCCGCCTGTGATCGTCGCTTTGCGATGCGCGGCGGCAAATTGCATCCGTTGGCCGCAGAGCTCGCCTGCGGGAGCACGGCATGAGCGCAGCCGGATCTGCTGCCTGGCAACTGCGGCAGATCGTAGGCCTTCTAGGCGCTCAGCTGCTCTGGCATGGCACCGCCGCAGCGGCCGGCACGTTGAGCGACCGGCAGGATCGGCTGATCAACTGCCTCGCACAGTGGGGCCTGCGTGGCCTGCCCACCCTGGGCTCCACCCGCTCCCGTGCCGCCGAATGTCATCTGCAGGCGTTGGGAGCAACCCCAGCAGCTGCCCGCGCCGAAGCGGCCCGTCATGTTGCGCTGGAGCTGCTACGCAACGCGCGGTTCCGCCGCTACGAAATCCGCGATCCTTCGGCATGGCGCCAGCGCATCCATGCAATGACGGTGAGCGATCCCCAGCAGCTATGGCGGGCCAGCTCACCCGCCAGGATGATCGCGCTGCTGCATACCGGCGAATACCGGCTGGCCGTTGCCCGCGTAGTGGAGCTGCACGACCGCCCTACCCGCTTCCTGGTCCCCGCCCTTTGCACCGAGGGCGACCCCATGCACCGGGCGCTGAAGAGCCTGGAGCAGTTCGGGCATTCCATCGAGGTCGTCCATCCCGCCACCCCGAATCTGGCACTGACGATGCTGCGCCGCCTACGCAGCGGAACAACCGTGATCGCCTTCATCGACATGCCCGCGGCGATTGGCCAGCAGCGCTTCGCTGATCCCGTGCGCTGCCGGTTGCTGGGGCGCGACGCCCACATGGCGTTGGCACCGCTGCAACTGGCTGCCACGGCCGGAAGCCCCGTACTGCTGGCCGGCGCGTTGATGGAGCCCGATAGTGGCGGGCAGCTGACGCTGCTGCATCATGCAGAAGACCTGAAGCAACCTGGCAGTACGCAGGCACTGTTGGACGCCGCCAGTGCACATATCCAGAGCGACCCGGCCAACTGGTTCCTGCTGGATCGGCTCGATAGCTACCTGCGCGTGTACAAAGACGCGCGGCCATTGGATACCTGATATCCAACGGTAGAGCCAGGCCATGCCTGGCTGCCTCCATGTTGATCCGCCGAAGGCATCCACGCATGGCGTGGATCTACTGAACCTCGGCCTTCCATCTCATTCCGGGTGCAGGCGATAAATGGCCTGGTTGGTCAACGCCAACGCGGCCAGCTTCAAGCCCTCCATCACCCGGTCGCCCACGTAATGCTCCGGGCCGCCATTCTGCCGGGCGCGCTCGGCCGCCAGCAGAATCTCCTGAACTATTCGCAGGCCGGCCAATGCCCCGTCGGCATCGGCCAGCGCCAAGCATCGGCCCGGCAGTTGATGGCGTTCCGGCCAAGGCTGCCCATCGGCCGCCGCACCCAGGCCAATCTGGTGCAGCAGGGCAATCAAGCTATTGGGATCAGGCTTTGCGGCCTCGCCTTCGTCGGCATTGGCCGGGGCATACTGGGCGCGCAGCTGGGGGATATCCGTTGCGTTCATGGTAGGTCTCCGTGCAAGGCATACGGGACCGCCGCACTTAACAATGGCGGCGGACGGTGCGTGTGTGGAAACCGGTGGTCGAGTAATCGTGACCGGTGGATGTGCTTGCGCACACCCCACGCACCGCCCGCCATGGAACGCGAACGGCTTGCCAGCCGGCGCCACACAAGGCGACGCCGGCTGGCAAGCGCTTACATCACTCGACCAAACGGGTTTCCACACCCGGCCGCCCTTATTCGGCGGCACCCCATCATGTACACAGTTGCGCGACAAACACCAAGCGCCGCAGCAGCACAGACAGAGACATCATGCAGCGGGCGGCATTGTCGCACACAGCCGAATCGGCGAACACGCCATGTTTTCAGCGTTCAACACCGCCTCCCCGCCGTTGACACCGGGCCCATCCACCGTTCCCGAACGGGCGCAATCCGTCTGGGCAGAGCATGCCAGCCACGACAGCATGCCGGTTCAACCACGGCACGTCACCAACCACCTTCGCCCTAGAACTGGTACTGAAGGCCCAAGGTGATCGAACTGACGTCCAGTTCGCCACGGTTGGCGCCTACACGGAAGCTGCTGTCGCTCAACGCGTCCGCATCCAGCCTCACGGCCATGGCGTCATTGAACCAATAGCGCGCGCCAAGCCCCAGACCCAGGCGGGCTTCACTCGTCTTGACCCGGTACGGGTTCGCGCTGCCCCCGCGCCAGTGGCCGCGCTCGTTGCCCACATACACCTTGCCCACCAGCTCGAAGCGGTTGCCCAGCGGCAGGATGCCCAGCAACGAACCTCTCACTCCGTAGCTGCTTGCCCGGCCGAGTTCGAGCAGATCTGCCTTACCCATCGTCGAATGCGCCTCAACCTCCACCGCCAGGTGCCGGTTCCAGCGATACCCGGCACCCAATTGAAGGCTGGAGACCGTGTCGTTCTGCTTGGTGGATTTCTCTTTCGTGGAAAGCTCGCCCTCGATGCCGGTGGCACCGATGCCGCCGAAGGCGTAGATACCTTCGCGGTCTGCGGCTTGGCTGGCAATGGGGGCCGCAGCGAATGCCAGTGCAGCGAGAAGGGGAGCAGCTGTCTTCTTGTTGAACATGGAGCCGGTTTCCTGCGTTGGTGGAAGCCTCAGGCTCCTCCGCAACCAACGCCGGCGATATAGGACAACGACAAAAGATCAACAATCATCCATGCAACTTCCACCATCATTCAGTGGAGCAATACAGATCATTTGGGGCCATGCAGTTACTACGGGTAGCTGAACACGAACGTCAGGCTTGCATTTGCCCCGCCGGCCGTGACCTCCGGACCCACCTGCCGATAACGCGCATGGAACAGTCGGCTGCTCCTTCCCGTGCTCATATCCCCAAACTCATGGTTCCGGTAGAACGCCAATGGAGACTCCTTGTCGTCCAGGAACTGGATGCCCACTCCTGAAGCACCACCCGTCACCTCGGCGATTCCCAGCTTCTCGTCGACCACCGGCGAGCCGGGACTGATCTGATAGTCCACCTGCCCCACTCCCGCCTCACAGTCGAGGTCCACCGAATAGGGAACAGCGTCCAGCACAGTTCCAGGCCCGGCAAAGCGATCACGCGTGACGTACCCCATGGAGACCATTCTGGTGATCACACGGCAAGAGGGTTCATCCATTACGTCGAACGCCACTGCAGCGATGTATGCAGGCTTATAGGCAAACTGGATGCCACTATGCCGCGCGTAGAAGCGCCCGATCTGGAAGCGCCGCAGCTCCCCACCCGCAACGGTCTCGCCGGTCCGGATGAACTTGAGCTGGACCACTGTCAGAAGATTGCCAGTGACTCCAGTACCACTGATGAGGATCTGGCGATGCGCGGCGCTGAAGCCCCCGCCCTTGCCCGAGTGGGAAATTGGACTGGCCCGCACCACGACACCGACGCCGGCTGCATTGGTGGCATAGACGCCATAGCTGATCCCGGCTTCGGTGTACGTGGAGACAGGCCCGGCAGCGCCCTCCAGGCCGAACTCGATATCATCGGGTGCAGAGTTGCAGACAAGATCAGAGACAGGCGAGTAGATTCGGCCCGTGTCCAGCCAGGGGGACAGCGCGTCGCCGACAGGTACTCCCCTTACCGCAAGCCGGACGCCGGACGCGGCCTGGAACTCGGAATAGCCATACGCATCGCGGAAACAGGCGCCTCGCGCGAGCCAGGGGGAGGCCAGCAGGACGATCGCCAGGAGCGTCCCGTGGAAATGCACGCAGCGACCTTGTCGATATCGTGCATCTGTGCTTCCCCGGCTCTCTGCGGAATATGACCGCACTCTCCCACGTCCCTGCAAGGGCAGCAAGCCCGACCTTACTGCTGAAGTCCCGCTCCAGGCCTCCAGGTGACCGGATGCAGCCTGCCTTCATCGTCCAACCAGCTGAAACGCACCTCCATCGTGCTGCCCGCGGTAGTGGGCGGCAGCGCGATTACCGCCCTCGCCAAATGGAGGCGCAAAAGGGTTGTCGAGCTCGATTTCGCATCACCCTGGACAATGGCCACCCTTCCAAGATTCAAGTGATAGGCCGTGCGGTTTGTGAAGACCAGGAATGCGTTGCCGCCGTCATTGCGCTTGGAAACTGTCACTCCTTCCATGCGATCAACCGTGGTGGTGGCAATGCCGCCGGACGAAACAGAACCTTGTAGCGGCTGCGGACCGCCAGCTCCAGGTTGTTTTCGCCGCTCTTCGCGCGCGGTGGAATCGCAAGAATGTTCAGCCAATAGAGATGCTCGCGGCGATCGGAAGGCGCGGCGGCGCTGACTTGGCGTACACGAACGAACGCGTCCCGGCCTGCATCCAGCCTGATCATGGGCGGCGCCAGCACAAAAGGTGCCTTCGATTCCTCGGGCGGCTGGTCAGCGTCGCCGTCGGCAACCCAGGCCTGCACAAGCACCGGGGTTTCGCCCCGGTTCTTTACAGGCACCACCACCTCGGCCCTTTCCGCGGGGAACACCACGCGCGTACCGGGAATGCTCACCTGCGCCTGGGCCGGAAGAGCCGCCCCCAACAGCAGGCTGAGCAATACAACGCAGACCTGCCGCAGAACGCCTCCAGGGGCGCAGAGCAGGGTCACTCCTCTCTCAAGAACCTGCATCAGTGACACTCCAGTCAGTTTCGGATCACCCAATGGTCATCATGAACGGGCCTGCCAGGGCCTCGGCATGCCGCCGGACGGGCTCAAGGATAATCGACCCGATAGCGGATCTGTGCGTCCGCCCGGCCAGCCTGCAGCAGGCCATCTTCTTTCTCTGTGCGGATGTAGCGTGCCTTGAAGCCCAGGCTGCGTACCCCGGCCCCCTCACTGGAACCGAACGGATAGGCCTTCCCGATCTCTATTGGACGCGTGGCCGCATCAAGCAGCTGCAAGCCAAAGCCTACTGCCTCGCCTTCGGTGGATATGATGCCTCGCCTGCGATCCAGTGCGGGGCTGATCTCTTCCAGATAGTAGTCCACACGACCCGCGTCAACTTCACAGTTCATCTCCACGGTGAAGTCCACCTCGCGGCCGGTCGCATCCACCCGGCTGAGTTCGTCGATGTAGGCCACCCCCATGTGCACGGTCTTGGACTGCACGTGGCACAGCGGACGATGATCCACGATCACAGACAGTGACTGGAACTTCGCGTCCACCGTCTTCACTGTCGCCCCCGTGTTGAGTTGATGATGGAGTAATCGAATACGGACATTGCTGTTGTTGCATACGTTCCAGGCACCGTATCGCCGATCTTGACGAACCTGAAGAAGAGCGTTTGATCCAGATAATCGTTGTCGCCGGCCGTGCCGCTCATTCCGCTCTGCCTCTTGGGCACACCGGTGCGGATCTCATGATAAGCGCGATACGTGGAATCCGTTGTTGGCTCGACGCCGAAGATGACACCCACGCCAGGAACACCCGTGAGATAGACGCTGTAGGTGC
>NZ_JBFLUN010000020.1:0-8225 GCF_050473585.1 Stenotrophomonas sp. NRRL B-14846 | reverse complement strand
GGCCTTGGCCGGGTTTTTCATTGCCCGGTAGTGCGGCCGCTGGCCGGCAGTTCGCTGGAGTTGCCGGCCAGCGGCCGGCACTACCGCATCGCGCGGTCCCTGTGGATCGCCAGGATCGCAGGCAACAAAAAACCCGGCCGGGGCCGGGCTTTTGTCTGCAGCCCAACCCCGAAGGGCAGGGCGGCAACGCCGGATCAGGCGCCTTGAGGGCCTTGATGCGGTCGTTCAGGCGGCTCTTGTGGCGAGCAGCCTTGTTCTTGTGGATCAGGCCACGCGCGCTGAAGCGATCCAGGATCGGCTGGGCAACGGCGAAGGCGGCTTCGGCGCCGGCGGCATCGTTGGCGTCCAGCGCCTTGATCACTTTCTTGACAGCGGTGCGCAGCATCGAGCGCTGAGCCACGTTGCGCGCGTTGCGCACGACGGTCTGCTTGGCGCGCTTCTTGGCGGACTTGATATTGGCCACGGTGGTGGTTTCCTGAAAAAATCGGTGTTATGGGAACAGCAAGCTAGCTAGTATGATGGCGTAAGAAATGCACGTCAAGTCGATTGTCAAGAGGGACGCTGAGTGAGTTCACCCAAGTTGTTGCGGGGCCTGCTGTCGTTCAGCAGCATGACCATGGTCTCGCGCGTTCTCGGACTTGTCCGGGACTTCGTGGTGACCACCACGTTCGGCACCAACGCCATCACTGATGCTTTCTGGGTCGCCTTCAGGGTACCCAATTTCCTGCGCCGGTTGTTCGCCGAAGGGTCTTTTGCCACCGCTTTCGTGCCGGTGTTCACGGAAGTGAAGGAAACCCGCAGCCACGCCGAACTGCGCGAACTGATGGCCCGCACCGCCGGCACCCTGGGTGGGGTGCTGATGCTGGTCACCGCGCTGGCGCTGATCTTCGCGCCGCAGCTGGCCTCGGTCTTCTCAAGCGGTGTTGATACCGATCCGGTCAAGCAGGGCCTGCTGGTCGACCTGTTCCGCCTGACCTTCCCGTTCCTGCTGTTCGTCTCGCTGACCGCACTGGCCGGCGGCGCGCTGAACAGCTTCCAGCGCTTCGCGATGCCGGCGCTGACCCCGGTCATCCTCAACCTGTGCATGATCGCTGGTGCGCTGTGGCTGGCGCCGCGGCTGGGCGGCACCCCGGAAAAGCAGATCCTGGCGCTGGGCTGGGCGGTACTCGCCGCCGGCCTCCTGCAGCTGCTGTTCCAGCTGCCGTCGCTGAAGGGCATCAACCTGCTGACCCTGCCGCGCTGGGGCTGGAGCCATCCGGGCGTGCGCAAGGTGATGACGCTGATGGTGCCGACCCTGTTCGGTTCGTCGGTGGCGCAGATCAACCTGCTGCTGGATACGGTGATCGCGGCCAAGCTGACCGACGGCTCGCAGTCGTGGCTGTCGCTGGCCGATCGCTTCCTGGAGCTGCCGCTGGGCGTGTTCGGCGTGGCGCTGGGCACGGTGATCCTGCCGGCGCTGGCGCGTCATCACGTCAGCACCGACCGCGAGGGCTTCTCGCGTTCGCTGGACTGGGGCCTGCGCATGACCCTGCTGATCTCGGTGCCGGCCATGCTGGGCCTGCTGCTGCTGGCCGAACCGCTGATCGCGACCATCTTCCAGCATGGCCAGTTCAGTGCTTTCGATACCCGCATGACCGCGCTGTCGGTGTACGGCCTGAGCTTCGGCCTGCCGGCGTTCGCCCTGCTGAAGGTGGTACTGCCGGCGTTCTACGCCCGCCAGGACACCAAGACCCCGGTGCGCGCCGGTGTGGCCGCGCTGGTGGCGAACATGGTGTTCAACTTCATCCTGCTGGCGGTGCTGTACCAGGTGATGGTGCCGGAGGAGCTGAAGGCTCAGGGCGTGATGGCGGCCATCGGCAAGCAGCCGGGCCTGCACCTGGCACTGGGCATCGCCAGTGCGCTGTCCAGTTACCTGAACCTGGGCCTGCTCTGGTACTGGCTGGGCAAGACCGATGTCTACCAGCGCCGGCCGGGCTGGGGCGGCTATCTGGTGCGCCTGCTGCTGGCCTGCGCGGCCATGGTTGGCGTGCTGCTGGCCCTGCTGCACTGGCTGCCGGGCTTCTCGGCGATGAGCGTGTGGGAGCGGATCGGTGCCCTGGCGCTGCTGGTCGGCGGCGGTGGCGCGACCTATGCGGTGGCCATGCTGGCGATGGGCTTCCGCCCGCGCGACCTGCGCGGGCATTGATCGCGGCCCGTGGCGGCTATACTTCAGGGTTACACCATTGAAGCGGCGGCCCCGGTCGGGCCGGAACGAGAGTTGATGAGCAGGCTGTTCAGAAGCGTCGAGGGCGGGGAGCTGTTCCCCAACGGAAGCGTGGTCTGTATCGGTGCATTCGACGGCCTCCACCTGGGCCATCGTGCGCTGGTCCGCCACGCGGTTGCCCGCGCGCGCGCCTTGGGCGTGGCCGCAGTGGCCGTGGCATTCGAGCCGCTGCCGCGTGAATTCTTTGCCCAGGGCACGCCGCCGCCGCGGCTGACCCTGGCGCGCAGCAAGGTCGAGATCCTGCGCGAGCTGGGCGTCGATGCGATCGGCCTGCTGCGTTTCGACGCGGCGATGGCGGCGATGCCGGCCGAGACCTTCGTGCGCCAGTTGCTGGTGCACCGGCTGGGCGCCCGCGAAGTGTGGATCGGGCCGGAGTTCTGCTTCGGCAACCGCCGCCGCGGCGATCTGGCCCTGCTGCAGAAGATGGGCGCCGAACTCGGCTTCACCGCGGGCGAGATCGAAGCGGTCGACCTGCATGGCGAGCGCATTTCCAGCACCCGTATCCGCCAGCTGTTGCAGGACGGTGATTTCACCCGTGCCGGCGACCTGCTCGGCCGTCCCTACGCGATCAGCGGGCGGGTGGTGCGCGGGCGCCAGCTCGGCCGTACGCTGGGCTTCCCCACCGCCAACCTGCGCTTCCCGAAGACCCCGGCGCTGTCGGGCATCTATGCAACCTGGGTGCACGGCGTGTTCGACCAGCCGTGGCCTTCGGTGTCCAGTTTCGGCACCCGGCCGACCGTGGAGGGCGTGGAGCCGCTGCTGGAAGCCCACCTGTTCGATTTCCAGGGCGACCTGTACGGGCGCCACATCGACGTGGAGTTCGTCGCCAAGCTGCGCGACGAAGAGAAATTCAATGATCTGGCGGCGCTGACCGACCAGATGCACCGCGACGCCGAACAGGCGCGCGCCATCCTTTCCGAACATAGATTGCGAGCCACTGCGTGAGCCAGGACTACAAGACCACCCTGAACCTGCCAGCCACCGAATTCCCGATGCGCGGCGATCTGCCCAAGCGCGAGCCGGGCATTCTGGCGCGGTGGGAAGAGCAGGGGCTCTACCAGCAGCTGCGCGACAACGCCGCCGGCCGCCCGCTGTTCGTGCTGCATGACGGCCCGCCGTACGCCAACGGCCGCATCCACCTGGGCCATGCGGTCAACAAGATCCTGAAGGACATCATCGTCAAGTCGCGCTACCTGGCCGGCTTCGATGCGCCCTACGTGCCGGGCTGGGATTGCCATGGCCTGCCGATCGAGATCGCGGTGGAAAAGAAGTGGGGCAAGGTGGGCGTGAAGCTCGACGCCGTCGAGTTCCGCCAGAAGTGCCGCGAGTTCGCCGAAGAGCAGATCAACATCCAGCGCGTGGACTTCAAGCGCCTGGGCGTGACCGGTGACTGGGACAACCCGTACAAGACCCTGAGCTTCGACTTCGAAGCCAACGAGATCCGCGCGCTGGCCAAGGTCGTGGCCAACGGCCATCTGGTGCGTGGCGCCAAGCCGGTGTACTGGTGCTTCGACTGTGGCTCGGCGCTGGCCGAGGCCGAGATCGAGTACCAGGAAAAGGAATCGCCGGCGATCGATGTGGCCTACGCTGCGCGCGATGCGCAGGCCATCGGCCAGGCGTTCGGCGTGAGCGTGCCGGCCGACGTTGAAGTGGCCGTGCCGATCTGGACCACCACCCCGTGGACGCTGCCGGCCTCGCTGGCGGTGTCGCTGGGTGCGGAGATCAACTACGTGCTGGCCGAAGGCCCGGCCCACAACGGCAAGCGCCGTTGGCTGGTGCTGGCCGCGGCCCTGGCCGAGCGCGCGCTGCAGCGCTATGGCGTGGACGAGGTGGTGCTGCACGGTGAAACCACTGGCGCGGCGCTGGAAAACCAGCTGCTGGCGCATCCGTTCTACCCGGAGCGCGAGATCCTGGTGCTCAACGGCGACCATGTGTCCGACGAGGACGGTACCGGTGCGGTGCACACCGCCCCCGGCCACGGCCAGGAAGACTTCGTGGTCAGCCAGAAGTACGGCCTGCTGGACAGGTACAACGCCGGTCAGGTGACTCCGATCGACGGCCGTGGCGTGTACCTGGAATCGACCCCGCCGGCCGGTGACGTGGTGCTGGCCGGCCAGCACCTGTGGAAGGCGCAGGACGCCATCGTCGGCGTGCTGCGCGACAACGGTTCGCTGCTGGCCTTCCACCCGATCCGCCACAGCTACCCGCACTGCTGGCGCCACAAGACGCCGGTGGTGTTCCGCGCCACCCCGCAGTGGTTCATCTCGATGGACAAGGCCAACCTGCGCAACGATGCGCTGGCCGCCATCGACACCGTCGGCTGGTTCCCGACCTGGGGCAAGGCGCGCATCCAGAGCATGGTCGACGGTCGCCCGGACTGGACCATCTCGCGCCAGCGCACCTGGGGCGTGCCGATCGCACTGTTCACCCACCGCCAGACCGGCGAGATCCATCCGCGCTCGGTGGAGCTGATGCAGCAGGTGGCCGACCGCGTCGAAGCCGAGGGCATCGACGTGTGGTACTCGCTGGATGCCGCCGAACTGCTGGGCGCCGAAGCGGCCGACTACGAGAAGGTCACCGACATCCTCGACGTCTGGTTCGATTCGGGCGTGACCCATGAAGGCGTGCTCGCCGCGCGTGGCTTCGGCAAGCCGGCCGACCTGTACCTGGAAGGTTCGGACCAGCACCGCGGCTGGTTCCAGTCCTCGCTGCTGACCGGCGTGGCGATCGACAAGCGCGCGCCATACAAGCAGTGCCTGACCCACGGCTTCACCGTGGACGAGCACGGCCGCAAGATGTCCAAGTCGCTGGGCAACGGCATCGAGCCGCAGGACATCATGAACAAGCTGGGCGCGGACATCCTGCGCCTGTGGATCGCCTCGGCCGACTACAGCAACGAGATGTCGCTGTCGCAGGAGATCCTCAAGCGCAATGCCGACGCCTACCGTCGCCTGCGCAACACCGCACGCTTCCTGCTCGGCAACCTGGACGGTTTCGATCCGGCCCAGCACCTGCAGCCGCTCGAGCAGATGGTCGCGCTGGACCGCTGGATCGTGCATCGCGCGTGGGAGCTGCAGGAGAAGATCAAGGCGGCCTACGACGGCTACAACATGGCCGAGATCGTGCAGCTGCTGCTGAACTTCTGCAGCGTGGACCTGGGCTCGCTGTACCTGGACGTGACCAAGGATCGCCTGTACACGATGCCGACCGATTCGCATGGTCGCCGTTCGGCACAGAGCGCGATGTACCACATCGCCGAAGCGTTCACACCGCTGGGTCGCGCCGATCCTGACCTTCACCGCCGACGAGCTGTGGGGCTACCTGCCGGGCGAGCATGCCGGCCACGTGCTGTTCACCACCTGGTATGACGGCCTTGCGCCGCTGCCGGCCGATGCCCAGCTCAACGCCGCTGACTTCGACCAGCTGCTGGCCGTTCGCGAGCAGGTCGCCAAGGTGCTCGAGCCGATGCGTGCCAACGGCGCCATCGGTGCCGCGCTGGAAGCGGAAATCACCATCGCCGCCAGCGAAGAGCAGGCCGCGCGCTGGCAGCCGCTGGCCGATGAACTGCGTTTCCTGTTCATCAGCGGCGACGTGCAGGTGCGCCCGGCGACCACCGACGAGGTGTTCGTCAGCGCCCAGCCGACCACCAAGGCCAAGTGCGTGCGCTGCTGGCACCACCGCGCCGATGTCGGCAGCAACGCCGACCATCCGGAACTGTGCGGCCGCTGCGTGAGCAACGTCACCGGCGCCGGCGAACTGCGGAGCTGGTTCTGATGAGCGCCGCACGTCCGCATCCGAACGCCCTGGTCTGGCTGCTGCTGTCGGCCGCCATCATCGGCCTGGACCAGTGGTCCAAGGCCTGGGTGCTGTCGAGCCTGCCGGAGTTCCAGCCGGTAGTGGTCATCGACGGCTTCTGGAACTGGTACCGCACCTACAACACCGGTGCGGCGTTCAGTTTCCTGAGCGACGCCGGTGGCTGGCAGAAGTACTTCTTCACCGCACTGGCGATCGCCATCAGCGGCCTGATGGCCTGGTGGCTGCGCGGCACCGCCCGCGGCAACTGGAAGGCCGCGGTGCCGTATGCGCTGATCATCGGCGGTGCCATCGGCAACGTGATCGACCGCCAGGTGCACGGCCACGTGGTCGATTTCATCCAGTGGTACGTGGGCAGCTACACCTGGCCCTCGTTCAACATCGCCGACTCGGCCATCGTGGTGGGTGCCATCGGCATCGCCCTGTTTGGCCTGTTCGACGGCAATTCCGCCAAAAAGGCGGATAATGCCAACCCGAAACCGTAAGCCGGCCGCTGCCGGGAGATTGAACTGATGGATGTGCTGCTCGCCAACCCGCGTGGTTTCTGTGCCGGTGTCGATCGTGCGATCGAGATCGTCAAGCGCGCGATCGAAACGCTGGGCGCGCCCATCTACGTCCGCCATGAAGTGGTGCACAACCGCTTCGTGGTCGACGACCTGAAGCAGCGCGGCGCGATCTTCGTCGAGGAACTCGACGAGGTACCGGACAACAACACGGTGATCTTCAGCGCGCATGGCGTGTCCCAGGCGGTGCGCCAGGAAGCCGAGCGCCGTGGCCTGAAGGTGTTCGACGCCACCTGTCCGCTGGTGACCAAGGTCCACTTCGAAGTCGCCCGCCACTGCCGTGCCGGCCGTGACGTGGTGCTGATCGGCCATGCCGGTCACCCGGAAGTGGAAGGCACCATGGGCCAGTGGAACCGCGAAGCCGGTACCGGCCAGATCTACCTGGTCGAAGATGTGGAGCAGGTCGCCACGCTGGTGATCAACCAGCCGGAAAACTTCGCCTACACCACCCAGACCACGCTGTCGGTGGACGACACGCGCGGCATCATCGATGCACTGCGCGAGCGTTTCCCGGCGATGCAGGGCCCGAAGAACGACGACATCTGCTACGCCACGCAGAACCGCCAGGACGCCGTGCGCGACCTGGCCAAGCGCTGCGACCTGGTGCTGGTGGTCGGCTCGCCGAACAGCTCCAACTCCAACCGCTTGAGCGAGCTGGCCCGTCGTGAGGGCGTTGAGTCGTACCTGATCGACGGCGCGCACGAGATCGACCCGGCATGGGTGGTGGGCAAGCAGCACATCGGCGTCACCGCCGGCGCCTCGGCACCGCAGGTGCTGGTCGATGGCGTGCTGGCACGCCTGGCCGAGCTGGGCGCCACCGGCGTGGGCGAGCTGGACGGCGAACCGGAATCGATGGTGTTCGCGCTGCCGAAGGAACTGCGCCTGCGCCTGGTCGACTGACCGGGGAAGGCCTCATCCACGCATGGCGTGGATTTACTGCCCCCGGTCTGGTGTATTCCTGCAGCGCGAGCGCATCTCACCAAGTAGATCCACGCCATGCGTGGATCGGCTCTCCACTCATGACCTTCGGCCGCGGGGGCGCACGCGCTCCAAGCCTGGCAGCGGTGCCGTCGCTGGAGCCTTCCTGATGAAGACACGTATCCTTGCGCCGCTCACTGTTGGCTGAACAGGACGAGCATGGTGATGTGAATGTACCCCACTGTGATGCGTGGCCGCATCGGTTGTCTCACCCGAGAGCGGTCGTTCTGCAAGCATGTGGCGCCTGGTCTCAAGTCCGTAGCCGTTGCCCTCTTGCGCCGGAAAGTTCCAAGGCTTTCTCGTTTCAGGTGTGATCGGGAGTGGATAACGGAGTCTCTAGGAGTTTTCCTATAGAGCGAAAGGATCATTAGCGCCAGGATTTGAGTCGGATCGCTGTGATCCGAGGAACGGGGCTAGAAAATGGTATGGAAATACCTGATTTTGATCTTCTCACTTCTCTATCCCGCCTACGCGAAGGCGCAAACCTATCCTGTAACTGGCTTGGGCCAGTGCGTAGACTTCATCTCAGCTGCATCCACAACACTTACCTCGCAGATCCAGGCTCATGCGGGCGTCAGGGCGTATGGCCTCCCCCCCAGCTATGACCC
>NZ_JBFLUN010000019.1:0-27998 GCF_050473585.1 Stenotrophomonas sp. NRRL B-14846 | reverse complement strand
GGCCACGGCCCCATATCGGTCCCCATGTATTCCCGTAGCAGCGAACCTGTCCACTTCGAACGCGATTGCGAGGCCGTGATGGTCCCGCAGGGGCGATACCGTGACCCTGCCTGCCGGCAGCTATGGGTACATCACCCAGGCGCTGGGCGGCAGTTATTCGGTGTTCGTCGAGGGCAACCTGTTCCGCATCGCCGGCAAGGACGGCGACGCCATCGGCAAGGAGGCGCCGGCACCGCTCGAGCTGCCGGCCGACGCCACCGATGAGCAGGTGGAACAGCTGGTGTGGCAGCAGCTGCGCACCTGCTTCGACCCGGAAATTCCGGTCAACATCGTTGAACTGGGCCTGGTCTATGAAGTCGAGATCAAGCACCTGGACGAAGGCAAGCGCGAGATCGACGTGAAGATGACCCTGACCGCCCCGGGCTGCGGCATGGGCGAGATCCTGGTCGACGACGTGCGCAGCAAGCTCGAAATGATCCCGACGGTGGCCGAGGCCGACGTCGACCTGGTGTTCGACCCGCCGTGGAACCAGCACATGATGTCCGAGGCGGCGCGGCTCGAGACCGGCATGCTTTGACCCAGGGCCCGCAGTGACGCGGGCCCGGCACTACCCGCAACCAGAACAGGAATCCTCCGGTGTCCCAGTCCATTCCCAGCTTCGCCGTCACCCGTTCGGACCACCCGCGCAGCGCTGAAGAGCGCGCCAAGATCCTGGAGAAGCGGGCTTCGCCTGCACTTCACCGATCACATGGTGGAAGTGCGCTGGGACAAGGATGCCGGCTGGCACAACGCCAACGTGCGCGCCTACGGCCGCTGCAGCTGGACCCGGCCGCGGCCGTGCTGCACTACGGCCAGGAAATCTTCGAGGCATCAAGGCCTACCGCCACGCCGACGGTTCGATCTGGACCTTCCGCCCCGACGCCACGGCCGTCGCCTGCAGCGTTCGGCGCAGCGCCTGGCGCTGCCGGAACTGCCGGTGGAGATCTTCGTCGAATCGCTGAAGCAGCTGATTGCCGTCGACAGCGCCTGGGTGCCGTCGGCCGATGAGTCGAGCCTGTACTTCCGTCCGTTCATGATCGGCGACGAAGCCTTCCTCGGCGTGCGTGGCGCGCACAAGGCCGGCTACTACGTCATCGCCAGCCCGGCCGGCCCGTACTCGCCAAGGGCGTCGCTCCGGTGTCGATCTGGCTGTCGACGGAGTACGCACGTGCGGGCCAGGGCGGCACCGGTGCGGCCAAGTGCGGTGGCAACTACGCCGCCTCGCTGCTGCCGCAGCAGAAGGCAACAGGCACAGGGCTGCTCGCAGGTGCTGTTCCTTGACCCGGTCGAGGGCAAGTACCTGGAAGAACTGGGCGGCATGAACGTGTTCCTGGTCTACAAGGACGGCACGCTGGTCACCCCGGAACTGTCCGGCAGCATCCTCGAGGGCATCACCCGCGAGAGCATCCTGCAGTTGGCGCGCGACCGTGGCATGAAGGTCGAAGAGCGCAAGGTCAGCATCGACGAGTGGAAGGACGGCGTGGCCTCCGGTGCGATCAGCGAAGTGTTTGCCTGTGGCACCGCGGCAGTGGTCACCCGATCGGCCAGCTGAAGGGCGAGGGCTTCTCGGTGGGCGACATCAACGCGCCGGCCGGCGAAGTGACCATGTCGCTGCGCAAGGAACTGACCGACATCCAGTACGGCCGCCTGCCGGACCGCCACAACTGGCTGGTCAAGCTGGGCTGATCGCCGCACTGAACTGTAGCGTCGAGCCATGCTCGACGGCTCTTCCGGAAAGCCCGTCCCTGTGACGGCTTTCTGCGTTGTGGGGCCGCCAGATCGCTACAGGGGAGTGCTTGACGCAAATAGGTTTGCAATGCAAACTAAATTCAAGCGATCCCGATGGAGCATGTCATGCAGCAGCCGTCCGTCATTGATCCTTCCTCGCGCCTGCAGGCGTTGACCCGTGAATACTCGCGTTACTCGCGCAGTGCCGGTGGCCTGTCGGCGATTGCGGGCGGTGTTGCCTGTCTGGCCTCCTTCCTTGCGGGCGCGTTGTTGCCGACCACCCTGGCGCTGCGCGTCGTGCTGATCGCCGTACCGGTGCTGTGGATCGTCGGCAAGCAGTGGCTGGCGCGCCGCTACTACCAGCGTCTGGGCCAGGTCGAGGAGCAGGTGACGCCGGCCGAGCGCAATTTCCAGCGCTTCTTCATCGCCTTCACCGCCTTGGTGAGCGTGCTGGTGATTGGCAGCGTGCTGCCAGGCTGGCGCCGATGGGCGAGTTGCCCTGGGATCTGCGCGCCATCGGCTATCTGGCCGTGGTGCGCTTGCTGCCCTGGGTGGTGTGGCGCTGGCTGCGTACACCGCTGGAGTTCATCGTGGGGGTGTTCCTGCTCTGCCAGGCCGCGCTGGCCTTCACCGGGCAGGCCTATGGTTTCGGGCTGAGCACTGCGGTGTTCCCGCTGGCGTCCATTGCGCTGATCGTGGTCGGCTGGCGTGACCACCAGCGGTTCCACCGTCTGCAGGCGGAAATGCGGCGCGTTCATGGTCGGGCGGACGTTCGTCGAATGACCCGCCTGCCTGATCCGCGCGGGCTGCTCCAGCTCGACCGCCTGATCCACGAACCGGCGCGCCTGCTGATCCTGTCGATCCTGGCCGGCGCCGAGTCTGCCGAGTCGGTTTTGTCGAACATCTCAGCGGGCTGAGCAAGGGCAACCTGTCCAGCCATCTGAGCAAGCTGGAGGCAGCCGGACTGGTCGCCATCGAAAAGTCGTTCCGTGGCAAGCGCCCGCTGACCACCCTGCAGTTGACGCCGGTGGGGCGCCACGCACTCGCCGAGTACCGCACGCAGCTGGCGGCGATCGTCGCCGGCATTCCTGATCCGGATCGAAAGGACGCCTGACATGACATTGCTCCCGCGCCTGTTTGCAGTTCTGGTTGTTTCCTGCTCAGTTCTCATCGGCGCGGCCACGGCCGCAGATCCGCGCCAACAGGGAGCCACGCTGACCACGCAGTTCTACGAAGGCACATCGACGCCCTGTGGGAACGGATGACGCCGCAGATGCAGGCGGGGCTGAAGTCCCCGCAGAACCTGGTGGCGCTGGCGCGAGCAGGTGCTCGCTGGCTGGGGCGCAGAAACCGAGCTGGTCAGTGAGAAGGTGGAGAAGGTTGATGATTCGACACCTATCTGCGGCAGGCGCGCTTCGCCAGGAGCGCGGACCTCATCCAGGTGTTGTGGGCCATCGATGCCGACGGGCGGATTGGCGGCTTCTACATCCGCCCGCTACAGGACCACGCCGCCGCAGGCCGCTGCGAGCGGATTCCTCGACTACCAGAACCGCACACGGCTGCAACTGCCGTTCAACGATGAATACTTCGTGTTCTGGGGGCGGGCGCAGTGTCGAACAGAACTACCACGCCGCCCACGCCGGCCAGCGCTTCGCGATGGACCTGCTGGTGGTCCGCGATGGCCGTTCCCATCGTGGCGAGGGTCAGCGCAACGAGGACTATTTCTGCTTTGGCCGGCCGATCCTCGCGCCGGCCGACGGTACGGTGGTGGAGGTGGTCGAGGGCGTCGCCGACAACCGTCCGGGCCAGATGAATTCCGCCCAGCTCACTGGCAACCGTGTCATCCTCGATCACGGCAATGACGAGTATTCGGTGCTGGCGCATCTGCGCAGGGCAGCGTGCGCGTTGCACAGGGGCAGGTTGTCCGCAGCGGTGCGCACCTCGGTGACTGTGGCAACAGCGGCAATTCCTCCGAGCCGCACCTGCACTACCAGCTGCAGGCCGGGCCTGCGTTCGGCGTCAGCGCAGCGCTGCCGGCGCAGTTTTCCGACTATGTGGCCGATGGCCGGGCCGGTCGCGCCGCGGCGAACCGGTCAAGGGGCAGCACATCCGCCCTGCCGACGCTGCGCACGCCGAATAGTCCGCTGCACTCGAACGGGCAGCACGATGGCCGCGCCGGTGCTGCGCGGCCATTGGCGTGGAAGTGGACGCCGATGTCGGCAAAGTCATCCGCAGACATGACATTGCCCAGTCAGGTGCGTGCAGTCCGCGAGAAAGTTCCTTCACCTTCACAAACCCTCGACCCGAAAAGTCTCAGATCAGACATTTCATCTTGCTGAAAAGACGCTTGAAAATCTTGTGGTGTCCGGTTTTGGTCATTAGCGTCATCTGCACGGCGGATCGATAGGGGGATCCGCTGACTCGCCGGACTTCGACCTCGCCAACGCAAGCCAGCCATGGTTCGGGCCGGTGCTTCTGCCGATTCCGGCATTCACACCACTAGAAAGGGAAATACGATGTCCCAGGTAACGCAACCGCGTGTGCGTCGAGTGTGGGTGGTCCTTGGTGCGTCCGTTCTGTCATCGCTGCTGCTGGCCACGCCTGCGCTGGCCGGTGACGTCCAGCTCAGCGGCCTGCAGTCCGCGCCGACGCACCAGCGCTTCATCGTGAAGTACCGTGACGGTAGTGCCGCGGTGGCCAACACCACCGCACTGGCCTCTTCGCTGAAGAGTGCCGCCGCCGGCCTGGCCAGCAGCCAGGGCCGTGCGCTGGGCCTGCAGGAGGTCCGCAAGCTGGCCGTCGGCCCGACCCTGGTCAGGACCGATCGTCCGCTGGACCAGGCCGAATCCGAGCTGCTGATGCGCAAGCTCGCCGCCGACCCGAACGTGGAATACGTCGAAGTCGACCAGATCATGCGTGCGACGCTGACCCCGAACGACACCCGCTTCAGCGAACAGTGGGGCTTCGGTACCTCCAACGCGTCGATCAACGTGCAAGCCGGCCTGGGACAAGGCCACCGGCACCGGCGTGGTGGTGGCCGTGATCGATACCGGCATCACCAACCATCCCGATCTCAACGCCAACATCCTGCCCGGCTATGACTTCATCAGCGACGCCGCGATGGCACGCGATGGCGGTGGCCGCGACAACAACCCGAACGACGAAGGCGACTGGTACGGCGCCAACGAGTGCGGCTCGGGCATCCCGGCCTCCAACTCCAGCTGGCACGGCACCCACGTCGCCGGCACCGTGGCGGCGGTGACCAACAACAGCACGGCGTGGCCGGTACTTGCGTTCAATGCCAAGGTCGTCCCGGTGCGCGTGCTGGGCAAGTGCGGCGGTTACACCTCCGACATCGCCGACGCGATCGTGTGGGCCTCCGGCGGCACCGTCAGTGGCGTGCCGGCCAATGCCAACCCGGCCGAAGTCATCAACATGTCGCTGGGTGGTGGCGGCACCTGCCTCGGCCACCTACCAGAATGCGATCAACGGCGCGGTCAGCCCGCGGCACCACCGTGGTGGTCGCCGCCGGCAACAGCAACACCAACGTGTCCTCGTCGGTGCCGGCCAACTGCGCGAACGTGATCGCGGTGGCGGCCACGACCTCGGCCGGTGCACGGGCCAGCTTCTCCAACTACGGTGCCGGCATCGATATCTCCGGCCCGGGCCAGAGCATCCTGTCCACCCTCAACACCGGCACCACCACGCCGGGCAGCGCCACCTATGCGTCCTACAACGGCACCTCGATGGCGGCACCGCATGTGGCCGGCGTGGTTGCTACTGATGCAGTCGGTAGCGCCGAGCCCGCTGAGTCCGGCACAGGTCGAAAGCATCATCAAGAGCACCGCACGCCCGCTGCCGGGCGCCTGCTCGGGTGGCTGCGGCGCCGGCATCGTCGACGCCAACGCGGCCGTGGCTGCGGCGATCAATGGCGGTGGCCCGAACCCGGGCGGCAACGTGCTGCAGAACAACGTGCCGGTGACCGGCCTGGGCGCCGCGACCGGTGCCGAGCTGAATTACACGTCACCGTTTCCAGCCGGCAGCACCAGCTGCGCGTGGCGATCAGTGGCGGCAGCGGTTGATGCCGACCTGTACGTGCGCCAGGCAGTGCCCCGACCGATACCACCTACACCTGCCGCCCGTACCTGAGCGGCAACAGCGAGACCTGCACCATCAACAGCCCTGCCGCCGGCACCTGGTCATGTGCGGGTGAAGGCGTACAGCACCTTCTCGGGCCTGACCCTCAACGCCCAGTACTGAGCCCAAGTCCCTCTCCAAGGGCACGCCCTGGCTTCGGCCGGGGCGTTTTTGTCCGGGTGGTGCCGACCTTGGTCGGCACGCTGTTCCTCAGACCGACTCGAAACGATTCGCCGCCACGTTCTTGCGCACGTGCTGCGGGGTCGAAGGATCCGCCCGTTCATCGCGATGTACAACGCCGCTCGGCAGCGACTGCACCGCACCGATCGCACAGCCGATGTTGAACTCCGCATCCGAGCCGCGGAGCGTGCCGGGCTCAGTGCGCCGGTCATCACGATGGTCTTGTCCGGGATCGTCGCCAGCACCTTGCCGGTCTGCACATCGAATCGGTGCCGTGGGTCACCAGCACGTGCCGGGTCGGCTGCGCGGCGATGGTGGCGCGGATCAGTTCGCGGTCCTCATCGTTGATGTGCAGCGAATCCTTGCGCAGGATCGGAATCACGTTGAAGCGGAACGTCACGCCCAGCTCGCGCAGGATCATGCCGATCTGCGGATCGCCGATCTGGTAGTCCGACTTGTCGTCGAAATAGATCTTGTCGATCGTGCCACCGGTGGTGACGAACCAGGAGCTCTTCCCAATCATGTGCATGCGCGAAACCAGGACAGGTACTGCGGCGCGGGGCCAGGAATGCAGATGATACGGCCCTGCGGCCGCAGCGTCAGCGTCGCTTGCCGAAGCGGGCGCGCAGGCCGGGCAGGCTGGCGCTGAAGACCACCAGCAGCGCCAGCGCGATCTCGATCAGCGCAGCCAGCGCGTTTCCGGGTGGCTCCAGGCGCTCATCACGCCGTGGCTGAACCAGCCCAGGGCCAGCACGGAGGCCCAGAAGCCGGCCTTGCGCCAGCCCAGGCGCACGGCGATGGCCAGTGCCAGCGGTGGTGCGGTGAACACCAGCTGGGTCGCCAGCCAGTGCTTGTCATTGATGAACCAGCCTGCGAACAGCGCGGCCAGCCCCATCAGGCCAGCAGCAGGACCGTGCGCGGCGCGCGGCTCATCGGGCCAACCGCTGCGCGATGTCGGCCACCCGGCGCCCCAGTGCGCGCGCCAGCACGGCTTCGTCGTCGGTCGGCTGCGGTCGTCGGCGGCACCGGCCACGTGGCTGGCGCCATACGGCGTGCCGCCACTGGTGGTGTGGCTCAGCGCCGGCTCGGTGAACGGGATGCCGACGATCACGCAGCGTGGTGCAGCAGCGGCACCTGCATCGACAGCAGGGTCGACTCCTGCCCGCCATGCATGGATGCGGTGGAAGTGAACACGCCGGCCGGCTTGCCGGACAGGGTGCCATTGACCCATTCGGCGCCCAACCCGTCCAGGAAGTGCTTGACTGGCGCGGCCATGTTGCCCGAAGCGGGTGGGGCTGCCGAGCAGCAGGCCCTGGCATTTCGACCAGGTCCTGCACGCTCACGTAGGGGGCGCCATCGTCGGGTACCGGCGGCTGCGCGGTCTGGGTCACGGCGGCCACCGGCCGGGTACCGTGCGCAGGCGCGCGGTCATGCCCGGCACTTCGCCGATGCCCCGCGCGATCTGGCGCGCCAGCCGTGCCACCGAACCGCCCCGGCTGTAGTACAGCACCAGAATCTCGCCCATCGTGCCCGCTTCTCCTCGTCGTGTGGCTACCAGTATGGCTATCCTGCGAGCATTCCGCATCGGGTACCCTTTCGCCGATGGAACCTTTGGATACGCTCAACCTGTGGATGGAGCGCGCGCGGGATCGCGCACGGGCCATCAGTTTTCGGCCGCTTCCTGTGGCATCGCTTCCTCGACGACCGCCCTGTTCCAGGCAGCGGCGGCGCTGGCGTACACCACGGTGTTCGCGCTGGTGCCGCTGGCGATCGTGGTATTCGGTGTGCTGTCGGCCTTCCCGTCTTCGACCGCTGGAGCGATCAGCTCAGCGACTACGTGTTCTCCAACTTCGTGCCCTCCGCGGCGCGAGCGGCCGAGGGCTACCTGCGGCAGTTCTCGGCCAGTGCCGGCCAGCTGACGGCGGCCGGCTTCATTGCACTGGTGGTCTCACTGCTGATCACGCTCAACAGCGTGGAAGAGACCTTCAACCAGATCTGGCGGGTCGGCTCGACCCGGCCCAAGCTGACCCGCTTCCTGGTCTATTGGACCGTACTGACCCTGGGCGCGATGCTCGCCGCCGCATCGCTGGCGGTATCGGCGCGGGGTGTTCGCCATGCCGTTGTTCGGTACCCAGGAGGGCCGTTGGTTGGCCGAGCTGGCGCTGCGGCTGGCGCCGATCCTGATCGAGTTCGTCTGCATCACGCTGATGTTCCGGGTGGTGCCGCATCACACGGTGAAATGGCGGCACGCCGTGCCTGGCGCGATCCTGGCGGCGGTCATCCTGGAGCTGGTGAAGTGGGGCATCGGCGCCTATCTGGGCAGCTTCCAGTCCTACCAGAAGCTGTATGGCACGGTGGCCTTCGTGCCGATCCTGCTGCTGTGGATCTACCTGTGCTGGTGGCAGTGCTGCTGGGTGCGTCGCTGGCCTCATCGATGGCGCCTTCCGCTACCAGCCGGTTGAACTGCGTCCTGCCGCAGGGGTACGAGTTCTACGGCCTGCTGCGCCTGCTCGGCCGCTTCCACCATGCCCGTGCCAAGGGCAAGGGCCTGGCCGACGATGAAAATCCTGCGCCTGGAACCGTTGCTGACCGACTCGCTGCTGCAGGATCTGGCCTGCAACCTGCAGGCGATCGGCCTGCTGCGCCGCGATGAACGCGGCGAGTGGCTGCTCGCGCGCGACCTGGACCAGGTCAGCCTGGCCGATCTGTACGAATGCACCCAGCTGCGCATCCCGGTAGCCGAGCAGCACCTGCCGTACCGCGACGACAGCCTGGGCCGTGCCGCATTGGCGGCGCTGGACGATCTGCGACTGCCCCCTGCGTGAACGCCTCAAGCGCAAGGTCAGCGACATCTACACCGATTCCGGAGACATGCCATGACCCGCAAGACCCCGTTGCCGCTGCTGCTCCCGTTGACCCTGCTGCTGGCCCTGGCCGGCCTGCAAGCCGCCCAGGAGCCGGCCCCGGCGAGCAGCCAGCCGCCGGCACAGGCGCCGACGCCGGCCACTCCGGCGCCGGTCGAGGAAACCCCGGCCGAGCGCACCACTGCCGAGTTCCCGACGCTGAAGATGAAGGCGGTGGATGGCAGCGACTACGACCTGCCGCGCATCGCGGCAAGTGGGTGGTGGTGAACTTCTGGGCGACCTGGTGCGCCCCGTGCCGCAAGGAAATGCCTGAACTGTCGGCGCTGCATGCGATGCGCAGCAACATCGAGGTGGTCGGCCTGGCCTACGAGGACATCGAAGTGCCGGAAATGCAGTCGTTCCTGACCAAGCATCCGGTGACCTATCCGATCGTGATCGTGGACCCGTTCGATCCGCCCGCAGACTTCGCCACGCCGCGAGGCCTGCCGTTGACGCATCTGCTGGATCCGCAGGGCAAGCTGGCCCACACCTTCCTTGGCCCGGTGACCGCCGCCGACATCGAAAAGCAGATCGCGGCTGCCAAGTAGTGGTTGGTCGGCAGGGCCTGAGGCCCTGCACCCGTGGAGGCCAGAGCAACAGCAACGGCAACAGCCGAAGCAGAGGCGGGTCTCCTGAGGGATGGCGGGGTGGGTCCGGTTGCGGGGGCCGCTGCAAGTACGTCCATGTAAGCTCGGTCGCCGCATCCATGCGGCTCACGCCCCCGCAACCGGACCCACCCCGCCTTCGACAGATTTCCGCGATCTGTCGGGACGGCATGGTGTCAGATCCGTTTTCCGAAGGAAAACGGATCTGACCCCAAATGAATCTCGATATCTGACAGATGTGTCGACCAAGGTCGACACCTACCAACAGCCGCAGGGATCTGTCAGAGGCGGGGCGGTGTGGGTGGGCAGGACCGTTGGCGCCATGGATGGCGCCATCGAGCCCCCATGGACGGGTCTACGGCGTGTCCTGCCCATCCACACCGCCCCGCCATCCCGCGGATAGCCCGCTGTTGATGTTGCCGTTGCCGTTGCGTTGAGCAGGTGCAGGGTGCAGCCCTGCCGAACAACCCTATTCCTCGACCGGGAAGTCCTCGATCGGCTTCAGTACATCGTAGTGCTCGCGATGCAGCTTGCCCTTCAGCTTCGGCAGCTCCGGCAACGGCGCATCGACCCGCGTGTCCGGCAACCGGTCCAGCAGGTTGCGCACCAGGGTCAGTCGCCCCAGCCGCTGGTCGTTGAAATCCACCAGCGTCCACGGCGCCGCCTCGCGATGCGTCGCGCGCAGCATCGCCTCGCGGGCCTCGGTGTACGCGCTGTACCTTGCTGCGGGATTTCAGGTCGACCGGAGACAGCTTCCAGCCCTTCAGCGGATCGAGATGGCGCTCGGCGAAGCGCTTCTCCTGCTGCTCCTGGTCCACGCACAGCCAGTACTTGAACAGCAGGATGCCGTCATCCACCAGCAGCTGTTCGAACACCGGCGCCTGGCGCAGGAACTGCTGGTACTCGGTCTCGCTGCAGTAGCCCATCACCCGCTCGACGCCGGCGCGGTTGTACCAGCTGCGGTCCATCAGCACGATCTCGCCTGCGGCGGGCAAGTGCGAGGTGTAGCGCTGGAAATACCACTGGGTGGCTTCGCGGTCGGTAGGCTTGGGCAGTGCCACCACCCTGCATTGGCGTGGGTTGAGATGCTGGCTGATGGCCTGGATCGCGCCGCCTTTGCTGCCGTATCCCGTCCTTCGAACAGCACCAGCAGGCGTTGCCCGCTGTGCTGCACCCAACCGCGCCATCGCGGGTCAGTTCCAGCTGCAGCGGCAGCAGCAGTTCGTCGTAGTCCTTGCGCTTGAGCTTGGCCATCATCACACCACGCGGGAGGAAGCCCGAGCGTAACGCAGGGATCGCTCAGGCGTTGTCGACGCCCTGCCAGCCCCTGTTCGCCAGCCAGCTGCTGCAGCATCGCCGACAGGTCGCGGGCAAACCCGGCCATGTCGAACAGTCCACTACGCTCGCGCGCCTGCGCCAGCTCGGCACGCAGCGCGGCCAATGCCGCAGGGTCATTGCCCAGCGCGCTGGCAGTGGCGATGAACGCCGCGTCGTCGGCGACATTCATCCGGGCCAGCCCCAGATGGTGGTTGAGGCTGCCGGCCACGCGCGCGGCGAAGGTGTCGCCCGGGCAGGTCAGTACCGGGCAGCCGGCCCACAGCGCATCGGAGGCGGTGGTGTGGCGCGTTGTAGGGATGGGTGTCGAGGAACAGGTCGGCCAGCTGATAGCGGGCCAGGTACTGCGGATGCGGCAGCTTGGCCATGAACACCAGGCGCGCCGGGTCCAGGCCGGCGGCCTGCGCGGCGGTGCGCAGGCGGGTGTCGGCCTGGCCGGGGCCGGACAGCAGCCACAGCACGCTGCCGGGCACGGCCTGCAGCACCGCGAAGGCGCGGCCCATGCTGCGCGGATTGAGCTTGTAGCTGTTGTTGAAGCAGCAGAACACCACGCCGTGTTCGGGCAGCCCGCACTCGGCGCGGGACGGTGCCGGTTCCAGTACGCGGTGTTGTCCGAGGGCTGGAAGGCGCGTGGCAGGCGCAGGACGCGTTCGCTGAAGTGAGGTTCCAGCGATGCGGGCAGCACGAATTCGTCGGCGACCACGGCATCCAGCCAGCGTGCACCTGATGTGCCGGGGTAGGCCAGCCAGTTCAGCTGCAGCGGGGCCGGGGCGCATTGCCAGCACCTCGGGCGTGCCGCCGCCGCCCCAGCCGCGCAGGTCGAACAGCAGGTCGATGCCCTGTGCGCGGATGCGGGCCGCGATGTCGGCATGCCGCAGTGCGGCCACCTCATGCAGCCGGGTCGCGGCCTGCAGGCGATCGCGTATGCGGCTGCCATCGGCGCGGTTCAACGCGAACAGGTGCAGCTGCAGCGCCGGGTCATGACGCAGGTGTTCGAGCAGGGCCACGGTCAGCAGCCCGGTGGGATGGGCGCCGAAGCCATTGGAGAGGAAGCCGACGCGCAACGGGCCGCGCGCGCGTACCGTTACCGCCGGCAAGGGCCGAACCGAGGCGGCGATCAGCGCGGCGCGCGCACGTGCGCAGGCCAGCTGCTCGGCAGCGCTGGCGTCTTCGCTGAGGAAGGCGAACGGCTCCACCGCCCCCTGGCCGGAAGCGAGCGCGGCACGTACCTGCGTGGCCAGCGCGTCCACGTCCTGCCAGTCGCACAGGCGGCGCTGCCAGGCCAGGCGCTGGGCGGCGATGTAGGGTTCGTCCGGCATCAGCGTATGTGCGCGGCGATAGGCCGCCGCCGCGCCTTCGGCATCGTCGGCATCTTCCAGCGCATGGCCCAGCCACAGCGCGATGCCCGGGTGCTGCGGGGCCAGTGCCGAGGCCTGGCCGAGCAGCTTGGCCGCGTCGGCATGCGCGCCGGCCATCCAGGCCACGCGACCCAGCCGTGCCAGTGCTTCGGGGTGGTTCGGGCGCAGCTGCAGCGCACGTCGTGCGGCCTGCTCGCCGGCGGCGATGTCGCCGGCTTCCAGTTCCAGGTCGGCCAGCATCACCCAGGCGACGAAATCGCCGGGCTGGCGTGCGATCGCCTGCTGCAGGTGCTGTCGCTGCTGCCAGGCCGACATCGTGCTCAGCCCGCCGACAGCTGGGCCAGGGCGTCGACCTGGTGCTCGTGGCTGAGCCGCTGCAGCAGCGGGTCGAGGTCGCCGGCCAGGATGTTGGGCAGGTCGTACAGGGTCAGGCCTTCCACGCGGTGGTCGGTGATCCGGCCCTGCGGGAAGTTGTAGGTGCGGATGCGCTGGCTGCGGTCGCCGCTGCCGACCTGCAGGCGCCGCGATTCGGCCTGCGCGGCGTCCTGGCGCTGACGCTCGGCATCGAGAAGCTGCGCTTTCAGGCGCTTCATCGCCTTGTCACGGTTGGCGTGCTGGCTGCGCTCGGTCTGGCACTCCACCACTACGCCGGTCGGCACGTGGGTGATGCGGATCGCCGACTCGGTCTTGTTGACGTGCTGGCCGCCGGCACCGGACGAGCGGAACGTATCCACCTTCAGGTCGGCCGGGTTGATGACGATGTCGTCGACTTCGTCGGCCTCGGGAATGATCGCCACCGTGGCCGCCGAGGTATGGATGCGGCCCTGCGACTCGGTGGCCGGCACGCGCTGCACGCGATGCGTGCCCGATTCGAACTTCAGGCGTGAGAACGCGCCCCGGCCGACCACGCGCGCCACCACTTCCTTGTAGCCGCCATGCTCGCCGGATTGTCCGATTCGATCTCGACCTTCCAGCCCTGGCGCTCGGCATAGCGGGCGTACATGCGGAACAGGTCGCCGGCGAAGATCGCGGCTTCGTCGCCGCCGGTACCGGCGCGCACTTCCAGGAACAGGTTGCCTTCGTCGCGCGGGTTCACGCGGCACCAGCAGCAGCGCAAGCTCCTGCTCCAGTTCCTGCAGGCGCGCCTGCGCGGCGGCGATTTCCTCGTCGGCCAGTTCGCGCAGGTCGGGGTCGGCGCGCATGCCTTCGGCGGCGGCCAGGTCGGCCTTGGCACGGGCTTCATCGGCCAGGTGCAGTGGCGACCGGTTCAAGTTGGGCGAATTCGCGCGAAAGGTCGCGGAAACGGGTGTTGTCGGCGACCACATCGGGTTCGGCGAGCAGGCGTTCCAGTTCTTCGCGGCGCTCGGCCAGCGCTTCCAGCTTACGGCGCAGGGTCGGCGTCATCGGGTCTCACGGGTGGGTGGCGGTAACCCGGCGTGGCCGGGAACAGGCGCTCGGCGGCGCGGGTCAGGTCAGCATCGCCACTCAGCGCGGCGGCGCGCAGTGCGGCGGTCGGCGGATGCAGCAGTCGATTGGTCAGGCCATGGGCCAGCAGTTCCAGCACTTCGTCGGCCGCTTGCCGTTGGCCAGCTGCTGGCGCGCGCGCTCCAGCAGTTCGGCGCGGGTGGCTTCGCCGAACGCACGCAGCTGCCGCAGCGGTGCCTGGTGGGCGCTGGCCTGCTGGGTCTCGACGAAGCGCGACACCTGCAGGTCGATGATCGCCTCGGCCTCGGCGGCAGCCTCGCGGCGGCCACGGCGGTTGTCTTCCACCGCGCGTTCCAGGTCATCGACGGTGTAGAGGAAGGCGTCGTTGAGCGTGCCGACCTCGGCCTCGATGTCGCGCGGCACGGCCAGGTCGAACAGCAGCATCGGCTTGTGCCGGCGCGCACGCAGGGCCTTGGCGACCATCTCACGGTGGATCACCGGCTCGCGCGCGGCGGTCGCCGAGAACACCACGTCGGCCTCGCCAGGTGGCGGTCCAGTTCGGTCAGTGGCAGGGCCACGCCGCCATGACGGCTGGCCAGCTCCTGCGCGTGGGCGAGGGTGCGGTTGGCGATCAGCAGGCGCCGCACCTTGCCTTCACTCAGGTGACGTGCAGCCAGTTCGATGGTCTCGCCGGCACCGACCAGCAGCACGGTGGAGTCGTCCAGTCGCGCGAAGGCGTTCTGCGCCAGGCGCACCGCCGCCGAGGCCACCGACACCGGGTTGGCGCCGACCTGGGTATCGGTGCGCGCACGCTTGGCCACCGAGAAGGTCTGCTGGAACAAGCGGTCCAGGCGCTGGCCGAGCAGGCCATGGTCACGCGCGGTCGACCAGGCATCCTTCACCTGGCCGAGGATCTGCGGTTCGCCCAGCACCATCGAGTCCAGCCCGGTGGCGACCCGGAACAGGTGGCGCACGGCCTCGGCATCGGCATGCTGGTACAGGTAGCCCTGCAGGTCGCCGGCCTGGCTGTGCAGCCACTGGTCCAGCGCCTGTGCCGACTCGGCCACGGCGTACAGGCTCGGTGCGGTTGCAGGTGGACAGCAGCACTGCCTCGGCGATCTGCGGGGTATCGCGCAGCGAGCCCAGCGCACGCGGCAACGCCTCACCGGCGAAGGCCGCGCGCTCGCGCAGCTCCACCGGTGCGGTCTGGTGATTCAGTCCGAGCACCCACAGGGTCATTGTTCAGTTGCTTGCGATAAGCTGCTGGCCATTGGACGACATTTTAAGGCCCCGATGCCGACGATGCCCGCATTGATTCGCATCCCCAGTGTTCTGCTGCTGTCCCTGGCCTGCGCCCAGGCCCTGGCGGCGGTGCCGGCCAAGGCCCCCGTGCGGGCCGCGGCCACTGAGGAACTGGCGCTGGAACCGGTGATGGCCGGTGAATTCGCCCTGCAGGCCGGCAAGCTGGCCGAGGCCGCGCGCTGGTACCTGCAGGCCGCGCAGCAGACCGACGGCGACGCCGGCCTGGCCGAGCGCGCGACCCGTATTTCCATGCTGGCCAACGATGACGCCAGCGCCGCCAAGGGCCTGGCCCTGTGGCAGCAACGCGCCCCACGCTCGCTGACCATGCGCAGCGCCGCCGGTGCACTGGCCATGCGCCAGGGCGATGTGAAGGCCGCCCGCACCGAACTGCAGGCCCTGCTGGCCGACCCCGACGAGCGTGGCTGGAAGTTCGCCCTGGCCGCGCTGATCGGCGGTGGCCGCGATCCGGCGGTGCCGGCGCAGGTGCTGGGCGAGCTGGTCGATGCCAATGCCATTCCACCGAAGATCGAGGCCTGGCAGGAGTTCGTCGCCTGGCCCTGCGCATGGACAAGCCCGAGCTGGCGCGGCGCATGATCGATGAAGTGGTCAAGCGCTTCCCCGAAGAACCGCGCGTGGCGCTGCTGCGTGCCAGCCAGCTGCAACAGGCGGGCGAGACCGACAAGGCATTGTCGCTGCTGCACGACGTCGAGCCGAAGACCCGCCAGGACCCCGAGCTGCGCAATGCGGTGGCCATCGCCTACGACAGCCTGGGACAGCCGGCTGCGGCCGAGCGCGTACTGGCATTCGGCCCGCAGGACGTACAGACCTGGGGCATGCGCGCTTCGCTGCTGGCCAAGCAGGGCGACAAGGCAGCGCTGTCCAACCTCTACAACGAGCTGTCGCGGCAGGCGGCCAAGCCGGATCCGGCGCAACGCCTGTTGCTGGGCAAGATCGCCGAATACCTGAAGCGTTACCCCGAGGCGGTGCAGTGGTACCACAGCGTGCCCGGTGGCGATGAACTGAGCGAAGCGCGCCTGCGCGCGGCCAATGCCCAGGCCCTGGCCGGGCGCCTGCCGCTGGCGCTGGACGAAGTGCATGCGATCCAGTCCGATGCGGTGGTCGATGACGATGTACGCCGTGACGCCTACCTGCTGGAGGCCGAGCTTGCGCCAACGCGGTGACGACAGTGCCGGTGAACTGGATGCATTGGCCCGCGGCCTGGCCGCCTACCCGGACGACAACGGCCTGCTGTACGCCCGAGCGCTCACCTGGGAGCGCCGCGACGACATCCCCCGCGCCGAGGCCGACCTGCGCAAGATCCTGGTGACCGACCCGGAAAACGTGCCGGCGCTGAACGCGCTGGGCTACACGCTGGCCGACCGTACTGGTCGCCTGCAGGAGGCGCTGGAGCTGATCGACCGTGCCCGCGTGGCCGAGCCGGACAACGCCGCCATCGTCGACAGCTATGGCTGGGTGCTGTATCGCCTGGGCCGCAAGGATGAAGCGCTGGTGCAGCTGCGCCGCGCCTGGACCCTGGCCAAGGACCCGGAGATCGCCGCCCACGTCGGCGAAGTGCTGTGGGTGCTGGGCAAGCATGATGAGGCCCGCCACTTCTTCGACGAAGCGGCCAAGCTCGACCCTGAAAACCGCGCGCTGCTGCGCGCCCGCGAGAAATTCAATCCATGAGTGGTTCCCTGATCCGGCCGCTGCTGTTGGCGGCCGCGACCCTGGCGGTGAGCGCCTGTACCAGCGTCGGCACGCAGAAGACCCCGGCGCCAGCGGTGGTCGAGATGTTTCGGCTGAAGCGGCGCAGGCCGAGGCAGCGCGCGTGGCCGCGCTGCAGGCACAGCCGGACTGGGCCTTCCAGGGGCGGGTGGCGGTCAGTAAAGGCAAGGACGGTGGCAGCGGTCGCATCGACTGGAAGCAGGACGGGCGCCGTTATGTGGTCGAGCTGAGCGCGCCGGTGACCCGGCAGAGCTGGAAGCTGACCGGCGATACCCATTCCGAAGCCGGTCGCCTGGAAGGGCTGGCCGGTGGCACCCGTGACGGTGAGGACGCCCAGCAGCTGCTGCTCGAGGCGACCGGTTGGGACATTCCGGTCAACCAGCTGCCGGAGTGGATCCGTGGCCTGGTGGGCCGGCGATGCTGCCGGTCCGGAGAAGGTCGAGCGCGACGGTGAAGGCCGGCCGCGCCGCATGCAGCAGATGGGCTGGCAGGTGCAGTACCTGGACTGGTACCCGGCCGACGCCGGACGGCCGGCGCTGCCGCGCCGGATCGAGGCCAGCAATGGCGACGCCAAGGTGCGCCTGCTGGTGGACCAGTGGGGGCAGGGCACGCCATGAGCGGGGCAGTCGACGACGCGGGCTGGTCCTGGTGGCCGGCCCCGGCCAAGCTGAACCTGTTCCTGCACATCACCGGCCGCCGGGCCGACGGCTACCACGAGCTGCAGACCGTGTTCCGCCTGCTGGACTGGGGGGACCGCATCGGCCTGCGCCTGCGTGAAGACGGCCAGGTGCGTCGGCAGGGCGAGGGCCTGGCCGGCGTGGCCGAGGCCGATGACCTGGCGGTGCGTGCCGCGCGCCTGCTCAAAGAAGTGGCGAATGTCGCGCAAGGCGCGGACATCATCGTCGAAAAGCATGTGTCTGCCGGTGGTGGCTTCGGCGGTGGTTCGTCCGACGCGGCCACCGTACTGGTGGTGCTGAACCGGCTCTGGCGCGCCGGGTTGGACGAGGATGCGCTGGCGGCGCTGGGCCTGCGCCTGGGCGCCGACGTGCCGGTGTTCGTGCGTGGCCGCAATGCCTGGGCTGAAGGGGTGGGCGAGCGGCTGCAGCCGATCACGCTGGCGCCGGCCTGGTATGTGGTGGTTGAACCGGGCGTTCATGTTCCTACGCCGGTTCTGTTTGCAGACCGGATTTGACGCGCGACAGCCCAGTGGCGAAAATAGAGGACTTCGCTTCCGGGACCCTGGTCGGGAACGCGTTCGAACCGGTGCTGCGCCGCCGTGAGCCTGCCGTCGAGGCGGCGCTTGCTGCGTTGAGCGACATCGGCGCGGCGCGGCTGACCGGTTCGGGAAGTGGTTGTTTCGTCGAGTTCGCATCGCAGGCTGCTGCAGAGCAGGGACGGTCGAAGTTGCCGAAGGAGTTGCGGGCAAGGGTGGCAGCGGGCGTTGCGCGTTCGCCACTGCTGGATGCACTCGAGCAACACTGATTTATCAATGCAGGGGCGTCGCCAAGAGGCCCAAGGCACAGGTTTTGATCCTGGCATTCGTAGGTTCGAATCCTACCGCCCCTGCCAATAGCGGCTGTGTCCGCGCCTTCCAGCGCATCACCTGCGCGGGACGTGGAAACAACCGCGGTGTTGTCAGCAGCAAGGGTCCATCGGGTCCTTGCCGACCCCGGATCCCCGCCACTCGTCCCCGCCCGAGACAATCATGATGCAAGAGTCCCCGAACCTGCTGGTCTTTTCGGCAACGCCAACAAACGTCTGGCGCAGAACATCTGCAAGGAACTGGGGGTTCGCCCGGGCAAGGCGCTGGTCTCGCACTTCTCCGATGGTGAAGTGCAGGTGGAAATCGAAGAGAACGTCCGCAAGCAGGACGTGTTCGTGATCCAGCCGACCTGCGCGCCGAGCGCGGAAACTGATGAACTGCTGTGCTGATCGACGCGCTCAAGCGCGCATCGGTGGCCAGCGTGACCGCCGTGGTGCCGTACCTTCGCTACTCGCGCCAGGACCGCCGCATGCGTTCCTCGCGCGTGCCGATCACCGCCAAGCTGCGGCGAAGATGTTCAGCACCGCTGGCGCTGATCGCGTGCTGACGTCGACCTGCACGCCGACCAGATCCAGGGCTTCTTCGATATTCCGTGGACAACGTGTATGCGTCCCCGCTGCTGCTGGCCGACATCTGGCGCGCCTACGGCACCGAGAACCTGATCGTTGTGTCGCCGGACGTGGGCGGCGTGGTCCGCGCCCCGTGCGGTGGCCAAGCGCCTGGATGACGCCGACCTGGCGATCATCGACAAGCGCCGCCCGCGCGCCAACGTCTCCACCGTGATGAACATCATCGGTGACGTCGAAGGCAAGACCTGCGTGATGGTCGATGACATCGTCGATACCGCCGGCACCCTGTGCGCCGCTGCCGCTGCCCTGAAGGCGCGCGGTGCGCTCAAGGTCGCCGCCTACTGCACCCACGCGGTGCTGTCGGGCCGGCGGTGGACAACATCACCAATTCCCAGCTCGACGAGCTGGTGGTGACGACACCATCCCGCTGAAGGACGCAGCGCGGTGTGCAGCAAGATCCGCCAGCTGAGCGTGGCGGAAATGCTGGCCGAAACGATGCGCCGCATCGCCTTCGGCGAGTCGGTCAGCTCGCTGTACGTCGACTGAGTTTTTCGTCCCTGCCGGCAACGGCGGGACATACCCCGGGTGCTTCTCGTCGCGGAAGCATCTTCAACCGCCACGCCGCAAGGCAAGGCAACAACCTGAGTAGTCGAAAATGTCGAAGACCCATGAAATCAAGGTCACCAAGCGTGAACTGCAGCGTAAGGGTGCGAGCCGCCGCCTGCGTCACGCCGGTGTGATCCCGGCCATCGTGTACGGCGGCAACGCCGAGCCGGTCGCCATCAGCCTGGACCACAACGAAATCTGGCTGGCCCAGCAGAACGAGTGGTTCTATGCCTCGATCCTGGACCTGAACCTGGACGGCCAGGTGCAGAAGGTCCTGCTGCGTGACATGCAGCGCCACCCGTACAAGCAGCTGATCATGCACCTGGACTTCCAGCGCTGTGAACGAGAACGAAGCCCTGACCGCTTCGGTCCCGCTGCACTTCATCAACGAAGACACCTCGCCGGCTGGCAAGGCTGCCGACGTCGTGGTCACCCACGAACTGAAGGAAGTGACCATCACCTGCCTGCCGAAGGACCTGCCGGAGTCGATCGAAGTCGACCTGGGCGAGCTGAAGGCCGGTGACGTGGTGTACCTGTCCAACATCAAGCTGCCGAAGGGCGTGGAAATCCCGGCCCTGGCGCTGGGCAAGGACCACGACGATGCCATCGTCACCGCCAAGGCCGGCAAGGCCGACGCGGCTGACGAAGAAGCGGCTGCCGCCGAGTAATACCGCTACGGTGCCTGCCTCCGGGCAGGCACCGTATTGGAAGGAACCATGGCAGGACTGCGACTGATCGTCGGTCTGGGCAACCCCGGATCGGAACACGCCCGGACCCGGCACAATGCCGGGTTTCATTTCGTTGAGGCCCTGGCGGAAAAAGCCGGTGCGCGATGGAACGTGGACAGCAAGCTGTTCGGTGAGACCGCCAAGGTCGAGATCGCCGGGCAGACGGTGTGGCTGCTCAAGCCCGCCACCTTCATGAACCTCAGCGGCAAGTCGGTCACCGCCGCACAGCGGTTCTGGAAGATCGAGCCGGAAGAAACCCTGCTGGCCCACGACGAACTGGACCTGGCGCCCGGCGTGGCGCGGCTGAAGTTCGATGGCGGCCACGGCGGCCAGAACGGCCTGCGCGACACCATCCGGTTGCTCGGCCACGGCAAGTTCCATCGCCTGCGCGTGGGCATCGGCCATCCGGCCACAAGGACCGCGTGGTGGGTGGCTGGGTACTGGGACGCCCTTCCAAGGATGATGAAGTACTGATTTCGCGCGCCATCGACGATGCCATCGACGTGCTGCCGCTGGCGGTGCAGGGCGATTTCAGCGAAGCGATGAAGCGGCTTCATACCCGAAATAATTGGCCCGGTAGGTACCGACCGTTGGTCGGTACGGAGAATGATTGGAAAAGCAGCGCCCAATGTCGCTGTTTCCCCAATCACTTTCACCCCAGAGAGCTGTCACCCATGGGTATCAAATGCGGCATCGTCGGCCTGCCCAACGTCGGCAAGTCGACCCTTGTTCAATGCGCTGACCAAGGCGGGTATCGCCGCGGCGAACTTCCCGTTCTGCACCATCGAGCCGAACGTCGGCATCGTGCGGTGCCGGATCCGCGCCTGAACGAGCTGGCAGCGATCATCAACCCGCAGAAGGTCATCCCGACCGCGGTCGAATTCGTCGACATCGCCGGCCTGGTCGCCGGTGCCGCCAGCGGTGAAGGCCTGGGCAACAAGTTCCTGGCGCACATCCGCGAAGTCGATGCGATCACCCACGTGGTGCGCTGCTTCGAGAACGCCGACGTCATCCACGTCAACAACAAGGTCGACCCGATCTCGGACATCGAAACCATCGATACCGAACTGGCGCTGGCCGACCTGGACAGCGTCGAGAAGGCGCTGAACCGTGCCGAGCGCGCGGCCAAGGGCGGCGACAAGGACGCCGCGGCGCGCAAGCCGGTGCTGGCCAAGCTGCAGGCCGCGCTGTCGGATGGCAAGTCCGGCCGTTCGGTGGGCCTGACGAGGAAGAGAAGGCGCTGGTGCGCGACCTTTTCCTGCTGACCCTGAAGCCGTGATGTACATCGCCAACGTGCTGGAAGACGTTTCGAGAACAACCCGCACCTGGAAGCCGTGCGTGCGCATGCTGCCGCTGAAGGCGCGCAGGTGGTGCCGGTGTCGGCAGCGATCGAAGAAGAGCTGTCCCAGCTCGACGACGAAGACCGCGATACCTTCCTGGCCGACCTGGGTCTGAGCGAGCCGGGCCTGAACCGTGTGATCAACGCGGCCTACAGCCTGCTCGGCCTGCAGACCTACTTCACCGCCGGCGTGAAGGAAGTCCGTGCGTGGACCGTGCGCAAGGGCGCCACCGCCCCGCAGGCCGCGGCGGTCATCCACACCGACTTCGAGAAGGCTTCATCCGCGCTGAAACCATCGCGTATGACGACTTCATCAAGTACAAGGGCGAAGCCGGTGCCAAGGAAGCCGGCCGCCTGCGCCTGGAAGGCAAGGAATACCGCGTGCAGGAAGGCGACATCCTGCACTTCCGCTTCAACGTCTGATCCAGCGGCATTGGATCGACCCCGGACGCCCCGCCTTGTGCGGGGCGTTCGCGTTTCCGGTGATGGACAAAAAAACACACAGTGCGAAACGCTTGCGGTGTGATGTTCGCCGCTACTTGTCCACAGCAAACTCCCATCGCTTTCCACGGCGGATGTGGAAAACCGCGCCCGCCTCTGTAGAACCGAGCCATGCTCGGCTTTACACGGCTTGCCCGTGCAGCATGGACAAATTTTCACCATGCTTCGAGACGCCTGCGCGGCAACACTCCCACCCACTTGTCCACATCAAATCCCAACCACTCTCCACGACGGGTGTGGAAAACCGCGAAGGAGCATGGACAAAAAACAGCCACATGCTGAAACGCTTGCTGCGTGCGGTTCGCAGGCACTTGTCCACACCAAACCCCCATCGCTTTCCACGCCGCATGTGGAAAAAAGTGCCCGGCACTCCCTTGCCGGGCACGTCCCGCATCACCAGTTGTACGACACGCCCAGCTGGGCGCCGACGTCGCGGAAGCCCATGCCGCCGCTCTGCCGGCTCAGTTCACCCCAGCCGCGCCAGCCGCCGGACAGATCCACCTGCACGCCGGCCTTGGCTTCGTAGATGTCGCGCGGCAGCTGCCGCTGCAGCCGCTCGCCGTCCATTGCCAAGCCCGCGCCATTGCCGCCGGACCACCAGTTCACCGCCACGTACGGGTGCACCTGGCCCTGCGCCGCGCTCAACCCGCGGCTGTACAGGCGCAGGCCGAGGCGGGTGCTGGTCTCGCCGCCACCGCGGTCTTCGACCACCGTTGCCGTTGGCCTCGACCACGCGGTCGCTGTCATAGCGGCTGTGCACCACCTGCAGCTGCGGTTCCAGGTAGATGCCGCGCTGCGCCGTGCGCCGCAGGGGGCAGCACATAGCCAGCCTCGGCCGACGCACTCCAGTTGCGGGCGTCATAGCGCTCCTTCTGCAGGCCTTCGCCCTGCACGCTGTTGCGGAAGCGGCCGTACTGCAGCCAACCATCCACATAGCGCCGCCTTCCATACGCGCATCCTGCAGCCACGTGGCATAGGCGCCCACGCTGGTGCCAGTGACCACGCCACGCGCGGTGTAGCCGGTCACCTGCGAGCGACTGTCATTGCGCGCGCGGCCATGGCCGAGCATCGCACCGGCCTGCAGTTCACCCGTGCCACCCACCTCGAAGCGGCGTCCGGCGCCGACCAGCACGCTGCTGATCTGGCCATCGACCTGCACCTGGCGGTTGCGGTCATGGCTGTCGGGCTGCGCGCTGCGAAGGTGCATCCAGGCCACGGCGTCACTGCTGGCGCCGGCCTGGGCGGCGGATCACCGGCGCGGTCGTGCAGGCTGTGCCGGAACATGCCCAGCGCGGCGCTGCGGTTGGCCAGGTAGGCCGCCGGTTCCGGGCGTTCCACCTGCGGGCGTGGCGGATCGATCGGCGGTCCCGGCGGCGACGGCGGGTCGACCGGCGGTTCCGGCGGCTGCGGCGGGTCGACCGGAGGATCCGGCGGCTGCGGCGGATCGACCGGCGGCACGTATTCCGAGCGCAGGTACCAGTTGCCATCATCCGGGGTCGACACGCCGCCCTTGAACAGGAAGTAGTCGTAGGCACCGGCGACCGCGCGGCCCTGCAGGCTGAACTGTGCATCCGACTGGCCGGCCACGGTGATCAGGCGGATGCCTTCCTGGGTCAGCGCACCGGCGCCGCCGGCATTGCGCACGCTCACGCTGGCGGTGCCGCTGCTGTTGCCGTTGATCACCAGCTGGTCGCCCGCCGATGTGTCGTCACCCAGGGCGCGGTTTGAAGATCCAGTTGCCACCGTTGCCCACGTAGTCGCCGCTGACAGTGACCGTCTTGAAGCCGTCCGCCGCCGGCGCATCGAAGGCGATGGTGCCGGCGTGTTCCAGCGTGCCGACGCTGGAACTGGCGCGTACGTTCCACTGGCTGCTGCCATCCAGCGCCAGCTGTGCGACCTGGTGGCCGGAGTCGTTGCGCAGGGCACCGCTGAACGTGGTGCCGTTGCCCAGCAGCATGTGCACGTCGGCCGTTGCGCTGTCGACACCACGTCACCACGCAGCGTGCTGGCGTCGGCACTGAAGTCGATGCGGCTGGTCGCCACGCTGCTGCCGTCGGTGAACACGGTGTCGCTGACCCGCAGCAAGCGGCCGGTGCCGTTGCCTGCGGTCACGTCGCTGCCATTGACGGTCAGCGCGTGATTGCTGCCCTGCAGCCAGAACGCGCGCCACTGGCGGTCTCGATGTGGCTGTCGTTGAGGGTGGCACGGTTCCAGTACGGGCCGAACGCGGTCAGGTAGGAGCGGTAGCCGCCGCTGTTGCTGCCGGTCATGCGGATGTCCAGGCGGTCGGCCTGGGTCAGCCGCGCGGTGTTCATGTGCACGATGCCGAACACGTTCTCGCCGTCGCTGCGGATCGCAACGTTGTCGAGCAGCGCGGTGGCGGTGGAGCCGCCGATGAACACGCCGCCGCCGCCGTTGCCGCGCACGTCGATCACGTTGCCGCTGGCTTCGATGCGGCTGGCGGTGCTGCCGGTGGAGCCGGTCACGCGCACGCCGTAGGTCGCATCGCCGTGTGTGGTGATCCGGCCACCCTGCACGGTGGCGACGCCGCCGGCGATCTCCACGCCGTAGCCGTAGGTGTCGTCCAGGTATCAATGGTGCTGTCGGTCAGCTGCAGGCGCGACTCGTCGCTGGCCAGCCAGAATCCGGAAAAGCCGTCGCGCACATCGAACGCTGCATCACGGGCGGTCAGCTGGCCCCAGTTGTTGATGTTCACGCCATAGCCGCCAACGGTGTAGAAGCGGCCGCCGTTGATCACCGCGCTGGAATAGGTCTTGCTGATGCTGCTGCCGAGCAGGCGCATGCTGCCACCCACGGAGTGCGCTTCCACGTTCTCCAGCAGAACGCTGCCGCCGCTGCCGATATCGAACCAGCCGCCGTCCAGGTAGGTGTCGTACAACTCGGCGCGGCTGCCCGCGCCATCGACGGCGATGCCGGCGAGGATGCCGCCGGGGGCGAGGGTGATCCGGCTGTTGCGGATCGTCAGCAGGCCGGCGCTTTCGGCGCGCAGGCGTGCGCCACTGTCGGCGTTCATCTGCAGGGTATCCAGATGCACCTCACTGCCCTTGCCGGAGGCGCCGGCCAGGGTACCGACGCCGCCGGTCATCGCCATGCGGCCATCCGGTGTAGCGGATCACCCCACCGTTGGATGCCTGCACGCTGCCGTATCCGCTGCCGTTGCGCGTGGTCTCAATGTCGACATCACGCGCATCGATCACGCTGCCGGCACCATTGGCATACAGCGCATAGAAGCCCGTGCCGGTCGCCGGTGCGATCGACAGCGTCGCCCCGCGCAGCTGTACCTGGCCGCCATTGGCGGCAGACACGCCGCTGCCATTGCCGGTCACGTGGATGCGGCTGCCGTCGATCAGCGCATTGCTGCCGTTACCGGTGACCGCAAGTGCGAAGCTGCCCGCGTTGTGGTTGAGGACATCGTCGGCACCCAGCTGCAGGCTGTCGCCGTCGTTGACCAGCAGCGGGCCGGTGAGGTCTGCGGCATGCACCGGCAGGGCTGCCCACAGGGCAGTGGCCAGCAGGCTGGGAATGAGGGGCACACGCGTGGCGCGCGCGCGCCCGTACGCACGGCGGTGCCGTGTGGGGGAGGCGTTCATGCTGATGGACTTCCTGTGGCAGGGCGCAGCGCGGCTGCGCGAACTGGCGCGGCAGGGCCGCGTCGCTGCGGAAGCCACTCGCAATGGCGGCTGCAGGCGCCATCGGACTTCCGTCCCCCACGGCGACGCAGCAACGGCCGGCAAGCGCGCCATGGCGGGATGCGTCCAGCCTAGAAATAGGCTGCATCCTATGGAATCAGGCGTTTCCTAAAGCCGTTGCAGGCCCTCTTGCAGGGCCGGCAGGATTCAGCCAGCAGTGGGCCTCAGGCGAACAACGAGGCCTGCAGGCAGTACTCGACCAGCGCCTGGTCACTGTCCACGCCGAGCTTCCGCATCGCGCTGATCTTCTGCGTGCTGACCGTCTTGGCGCTGCGCTGCAGCTGGCGCGCGATGTCGCCCACGCTCATGCCGCCGGTGAACAGCCGGATGACTTCCAGTTCACGCGGCGACAGGCGAGCGCGCACCGCATCGGCATCAGCGGGTTCGCTCGCGGCCACTGGCAGCAGTCCTGGAGGGCGGTAAACGCGGTCGGCCAGCACCACCCGCAGGGCCTGTACCAGGCTGCCCAAGCCATGGCTCTTGAGCACCACGCCCCGCGCGCCAGCGGCATACATTGCCGCGACCAGCGATGGATTGGACACCATCGTGAGCACCAGCAGGCGCGTCTCCGGGAAGCTGCGGCGCAGGAACGAGATCAGCTTGATACCGTCCCCGAAGCGGTCACCGCCGGGCATGCTGTAGTCGGTGATCACCGCCTGTGGCCGGGTCCGGGTCATCAGCTCGATCAGCGTGGCCGGGTCGGCGGCTTCACCCACGACGTCCAGGTCCAGCTCCCGGCCAGTACGTCGCGGATGCGGCAAGCACGATCGGGTGGTCGTCGGCGATGAGGATCCGTGTGGTCATGGCAGGGTCGGGTCGTCAGGAAGGGAGGGGGGATGCAGTGTCGAGCAGCGGATGCAGCAGCTGTTCGAGGCGTCGCTGGAACCCAGCAATAGCGGCCACCTGGGTGGCCAGGTCATCGCCGCCGGCAAGGCACTGTTCGATCTGCAGGCCGCTGTCCACCAGCGCGGGTGCACCGACGATCACCAGCGCGCCGCGGATGCGGTGCAGAACCTGCGCCACGCGGGTGGGATCGGCAGCGGCGATCGCCTGGCGCAGGCTGTCCAGGTCGGCCTGCATGGTCTGTACGAACAGCGACTGCATCTTCGCCGGAACCTGCAGTGGGGGATCCTTGTCGTGCGACGCGGTGGATGAAGGGTGCTCCTGCATCGCAGGGGCCGGCGCATCGCCGTCGGTGATCCGGGTCAGCAGGCGCTGCAGGGCTTCCAGCGTGATCGGCTTGACCAGCACGCCCTGCATGCCCGATTCCTGGCAACGTTGGCGTTCGGCCGGGTCGGCATTGGCGGTGGCGCCGTGGATCGGCACGCTGACCCCACGTGCCCGCAAGGCACGAGCCAGGCCGTAGCCATCCAGCCCGGGCATGTTCAGGTCGGTCAGCACCAGCGCGAACGCTCCTTGTTGCCAGTAGCCCAGCGCTTCATTGCCATCGCTGGCCACCACGGCGCGGCAGCCGAGCTGTTCCAGCTGGTCGCGCAGGATCGCCTGGTTGATCGGGTTGTCCTCTGCCACCAGCACCTGCAGGCCGAAACGGCGCGTCGCCGGCAGGCGCCCTTCGGCGGTTGCCGCCAGCGGCTGGCCACTGGCCGCAGCCAACGCGAGCACGATCGCGTCGAACCGGTGCAGGCCAACCTGCCAGAAGCCATCAATGTGCCGGGGCCGCACGCCGCCTTCGCGGCAGGCGACCACGCGCGGTCCACCCGCCCATGCGGGCAGCGAGTCGTCCAGGACCAGCTCGAGCAGCACGTCGGACGATGGCAGGCCTGCTGCGCCGTCCTTCCGGTACACGCTGGCCTGTGCACCGCGCTGCTGCAGGCGTTCGCCACAGCGATTGCACCAGCTCGCGCACGCTGCCCCGCACCTGGACCTGCAGGCCCGCAGGCAGCTGCGGCGCAGGGGATTGCTGCGGATCCGCCGGTGCCGGTGGGCAGCGGCAGTTCGACGCTGAAGCTGCTTCCCAGGCCGCTCTCGCTGACCACGCGCAGCTGGCCTTCCATCAACGCCACAAGATGCGCGCAGATGGCCAGGCCCAGGCCGGTGCCGCGCATCGCGTCGGTGCCCGGGTTGCCTGGAAGAACGGCTCGAACAGGTGCGCCTGGTGTTCGCTGGCAATGCCGATACCCGTATCGGCGACCTGCCACTGCAGCCAGCAGTGTTGCTCCTGCCTGCGTGCCGAAACGCGCACCACCACCCGCCCGCTGTCGGTGAACTTCAGTGCGTTGCTGATCAGGTTGTTGAGCACCTGGC
>NZ_JBFLUN010000018.1:0-23953 GCF_050473585.1 Stenotrophomonas sp. NRRL B-14846 | reverse complement strand
GTCGGTGCAGCGCGTCACCGACATCATGGCCGATATCTCTGCTGCCTCGCAGGAGCAGAGTTCGGGCATCGAACAGGTGAACCAGGCGGTGGTGCAGATGGACGAGACTACGCAGCAGAATGCAGCGCTGGTGGAAGAGGCCAGTGCGGCGGCACGCTCGATGGAAGAGCAGGCCAACCTGCTGGCCGAGGCGGTTTCGGTGTTCCGTACGGGTGCGGCGACGGCCGCGGCGGTGGTCGCCCTGCGTTGGCAGCGGTGGCTGCGACGGTCACCCCGGTGCGGCCGGCCCGCTGCGCTTTCACCCGCATCGAACCGACACTGGCGGCCAACGCCGGTGGCTGGGAAGAGTTCTAGCAAGGCAGCACGCCGGCAGGGAGACGGCGCCCATCACGATGGCTGATCGTGATGGGCGCGGATTTTCTTCCTGAACGCGCGATGGCCGATGAGGTGGCGGACACGCGCATTTCACTTCCGGTGCCAACCGAGGGAGGACACTTGCGCCATACCGGAACTCAGGAGATGGCCATGAAGACCTCGACCCGACTGCTTGTGCTGGGCACCCTGCTGGCGGCTTCGTCGGTAGCCGGTGCACAGACCTACGGGCCGCGCGATGAAGGACGCCGATTCAACGATGGCAGACGCGTGGTCTGCAAGAACGTGGAAGTGCAGCGCAACTCGCGCGATCCCAACCGCATTGCCGGTACTGCCACCGGCGCGGTGATCGGCGGCCTGCTGGGCAACCAGGTGGGCGCGGCAATGGCAAGAAGCTCGCTACCGTGGCAGGTGCTGTTGCCGGTGTTGCGGCCGGTCGCCAGATCCAGGGCAACAGCCAGCAGAAGAACGGCGACCGCGTGGTCGAGCGCCGCTGCGAACGCGTCTATCGCTGATCGATCGCCGGCAGCCCCGGTTTTCCCTTCCACATCGCAGTACTCGAACGCCGGCCACGTGCCGGCGTTCTTCGTTGCAGGAAAAGGGGACGGAGGGGATTAAGTCGCAATCCTCCCAACCGGCCGCTTACGACTTAATCCCCTCCGTCCCCTTTTTTGCGAGGAGGCGCCGGGTGGCGAGGCTGCCGTAGAGCAGCAGCAGGGCGGTGAGGGTGATCAGTTCGTGGCTGACTTCGGCCAGGCTGGCGTCCATCTGGTTCAGGCGCACCATCAGGTTGATGCCGAGGTGGTAGCAACAGCTGCGCCAGCCAGACCAGACGGTGGTGGCGTCATCACCGCCGGCCACGACAGGTTGGCCAGGAAGAACAGCGGGATCGAGGTGGCGATGATGTACTGGAAGGCGCGTTCGCGGGTGCGAAGAAGCTGCCGACGAACAGGCCGAAGGCCACGGTGGCGGCGATGAACAAGGTGCCGCCCAGCAGCTGGCCCAGCGGGTTGCCGCCGCGCGGATAGTCCTGCACCCAGGCGGTGAAACCGGCGTAGTAGAACAGGCCGAACAGGCCGATCAGGCCGAAGCCCATCGCCATGCCGACCAGGGTCGGCAGGTCGAAGCGCAGGCGCCGGCCGAGCGCGAGGCGGCGGCCGCCGAGCAGGACGCCGATGCCCATCAGCAGCGTCTGGTGCACGATCAGCTCGGCCACGGCCGGGCACGATGGCGCTGCCATAGCCTTCCTGCGTGTTGTACAGCGGGCGCTGCACCAGGGTGACCGGTGGCGCCTGCGGTGCGCCCATGAAGGCGGCCTGGCCGACTACCGCCTCACGCCCGAACGCGCCAGTGCATCGGCCACGCTGCCCAGCACCCAGCTGGCACGCCCCAGGTAGGCGCCGTGCCGAGCAGCACCAGCTTGGCTGGGTGGCCGCGCAGGATGTCGCGTTCCAGGTTGGCCGGGATCAGCACGATGCCTTCGGCGTGGCCGGCTTCCAGCTGCTGGCGGGCACTGTCGATGTCTGCCGGTTGCCCGACCACGCGCGCAACACGGAGTGCATCGAGCTTGCGCAGCAGCTCGCGGCTGGTCGCGCTGTGGTCTTCATCCACCACCAGCACCGGCAGGTTGCCGGCCACCTGGTGGCGGTATGCGGCCGGGTAGAAGAACGAGTACAGGATCACCGCGCCGACCATCACCACGATCGCATAGCGGTCGCACAGCACCGCCATCAGGGTCTGCCGCAAGGCTGCGCCACAGTGCGCTCATGCGTCGGCCCCTGCGGGATGTGCGGCGGCAGGGGTGCGCGCAAAGGCGATCAGGCGCAGGCCACCGATGCCACCGGCCACCACCGCCATCAGCAGCAGCGTGGCCAACGGCCATACCGAAACCTGCAGCGGAGACCGATGAACTGCTGCTGGGTCTGCAGCTTGAGTAGGCGCTGAGCGGCAGCAGCTGATGCCAGATGCGGGTGAACAGAGGGCCATCCAGCACCGGGAAGGTGGCGCTGGAGAACGCCAGTGCGGTGCCGATGCTGAGGCGACCGCGGACAGCGCGGTGCCCATGTCGCGGGTGACGCCGACGAAGAACAACGCGTAGGCGGCCGTGGCAAGGTAGAACAGCGGCTGTGCGAGCAGCAGCAGGAGCACGCTGCCGGCCACACCATCGCCGCGCAGCCAGGCCAGGTAGCCGATGCGAGGCGCCATACACCGAGAACAGCAGGATGTACGGCGCGATCTTGCCGGCAATCGCGACCATGGCGTGCGGCCGAGCCAGGCGGCAGGGTACCGTCGCGGATCTCGCGGCCGAGGCTGCCGGCCACGGCAAGCGCCAGTACCAGCGACAGCACTGCCGGAAGATCAGTGGCAGCAGGAACAATTCGTAGCTGCGCGCCGGGTTGTAAAGGATGCCCGACTGCACCGCGATCGGCGCGGCACGCAGCTTGCCCGGACCGACCTGCAGTCCGATGCGCTCGCGCAGCAGGCGTGCGTTTCCAGGCCGAGACCGCGTCGCCGATATCGCGCGCCGCGGACTGGCCGGTGGTCATGTAGGTGCGTTGTAGTAGGCGAACACCGTGCCCTGGGCGTCCACGCAACGCCTGCCGGGTGACATCGCGCTGGCACCAGCACGATGGCGAACACGTCCAGGCTGCGCAGTTGCGAGCGTGCGTCTTCCAGTGTCCACCGGCTGGCTGGCGATGCGCACGCCGGGGCTGGCATCGAGCATGCGCAGCAGCAGGCGGCTGTCACTGCTGTGGTCGAGGTCGACCACCGCGATCGGGATGTCGCGCATCACCGACGGTGTGAACATCCACGCCATCACCACCAGCATCAGCAGCGGCAGCAGGGTGACCAGCAGCAGATCGGCGCGGTTGCCGCGCAGCGACCGCAGTTCGCGCCGCCAGCTGGCGGCGAAGCTGCCGCGGCCAGGGCTCAGTGCTGGGGCCATGCGAACAGCACGCTCATGCCGGGGCGGAAGCCCTCGATGCGGCGTACCGGGCGCACCCGCACCTCGAAGCTGCGGACGTCGTAGCCGGACGACTGGCGGGTGGTACGCCAGGTTGCATAGTCGCCGGCCGGGTTGATGAAGTAGACCTCGAATTCGCCGTCCAGGCCGAGTGCCGGCACGCTGCCCTGCAGCTTGCTGCCGACCTTCAGGCCCTGCATCTGCGATTCGCGCAGGTTCATCGCCACCCACATGCGGTCGATGTCGACCAGGGTGAACACCGGGTAGCCGGCCGGCACCAGTTCACCCGGGTCGGCCATGCGCTTGTTGATCTCGCCGGCGACCGGCGCGCGCCCTTCCACTTCGACACGTGCGGCATTGACCTCGGCCACCGCGCCCTGTGCCTGCTGCACCTGGCCCTGCGCGGCACGCTTGTCCTGCTCGCGTGCGCCGGCCAGGGCCATGTCGTACTGCGCGCGGGCGGCACGCGCCAGTTCGCGCGAACTGGTGGCCTGGGCATGTGCTTCATCGCGCTTCTGCCGGGTCATCACCCCTTCGTTGAACAGGTTCTGCACGCGCTGGTAGGTGGCTTCAGCCAGCGTCGCGCCGGCTTCGGCCCGCTTCCAGTTCGCTTCGGCAGCGCGGATGTCCTCGCTGCGCGCGCCTCGTCGGCCTTGTCGGCCACCGCCTGTGCGGCGGCCAATGCGCCGTGCGCCTGCTGTTCCTTGGCGGCCACTTCGGGGCTGTCGAGCAGGAACAGCACCTGCCCGGGTTGCACGCGGTCACCCTCGCGCACCTTCAGCTCGGCCACGCGCGCGGTGATCTTGGCGGCCACGTTGATCGTGTCCGCATCGGCCATGCCTGGATCTGGTCGCCCGGGCTGCGCCAGGCCAGCCACAGGCCGAGCACCACCACGACCAGCAGCACCACTATCAGATCGGTCCCAACCGGCGCTTGCCCGGGGGCGTCGTCGCATCGTCGTGCAGCACATCACTCATGGTCGATCACCTCGTCCGCACGCCGCCGGAACTCTTCGAAACGGTCCATCTGTCCACTGACCTCCAGCAACTGTGCCAGCGCAATATCGTATTGGTAGGCGGCCTGTGCGCGCTCGACGCGGGCGCCGCCCAGGCCGAGCCGCGCGTCGATCACATCCAGCGAAGTCGCCTGGCCTTCGCGGAACGCCAGCTCCTGCAGGCGCAGGTTTTCCTGTGCCTGGGCGATGCTGCTGTCGAGCAGCACGTATTGCTGGCGCGCGGTTTCCAGTTCGTTCCAGGCCTTGCGCACGCCCAGTGCGACCTGGTTCTCGGCCTCGCGCAGGCCTGCTTCGGCCTGGTCCTGCTGCGCACGCGCGGCGCTGATCTGCGCGGCCGCGAATTCGGCGACAGGAAGGTGTACTTCAGGCCGATGCCGAACGCCCAGTCCGGATCGGTCAGCATCTCGTCGCGGCGGCGAAGTCGTACTGGCCGAAGGCGAAGATCTGCGGCTTCAGCTTGGCCTGCTGCACGCGCACGCCCTGTTCGGCCTGCGCCACATCGCCCGCAGGCGTGCGATCTGCGGCTGCGGGCCTGTGCGGTGCGCTCGAAGCTGGTCACCGGTTCCAGCGGCACGCGCTGCACGAACAGCGGCGACACCGGCTGCACCTCGCCACCACTGCGCAGCAGCGTGGCCAGTGCGGCCTTCAGCGTGGCCAGGTCGTTCACCGTCTTCTGGTATTCGCGCTCGGCCTTGTCGCGGGCCACGGTGGCCTGCAGGCGCTGCGCGCGGGTGGCGAAGCCCTCGCGTTCCAGCTTCTCTGCGTCGGACAGGTGGCGGTTCAGGCCATCGCGTACGTCGCGGCGTACGTCCACCGCCTGCTCGGCCAGGCGCTGGCCGAAATAGGCCTGGGCCAGCTGCACGGTCAGCGATTGACGCTGTGCTTCGCGCTCGGCACTGGCCTGTTCGTGTGCGGCGCTGGCCGCACGTTGCGCGGCCGGAATCACACCGCCGGTGTACAGCGGCAGCACGGCGGGTCACCACCGGGCGGGTACGCCAGTCGCGTTCGGTGAACGACAGCGGCGAGTCGATGCCATAGGCCTCGGCCACCGGTGCCAGCGAACCCAGCGGCAGGGTGAGGGTCTTCTGAAACTGCAGGCGGCGCACTTCGCCGGTGATTTCCGGCAGGCGCAGCAGACGCGTCGCTTCCTGCAGGTCCTGCTTGTTGCGCACGGCGGCGTCGGCGGCGGCCAGCGCATCGGAGACCTGTTCCAGGCGCTGCCGTGCCTGTTCCCAGTCCAAAGCCGGTGCATCGGTGAGGGTCTGCGCGGCGCAGCCAGTGGCAGGCAGGTTGCCAGCGTCACGCCAGCGCGGCCTTCGCGCGGTGCATCCTTGTACGTCGGCCGATCACGCCCATGCCGTCCATTGGTGAAGAAGTGCGCAAACGGTAGTGCGCGCGGCGTGAAGCCCGGGTCTGCGATCATCGGTTTGTCCTCAACGAAGGGTGCCGCTGGCCGCAGTGCGCAGCGCCTGCGTGATGTGCTGCAGCGTGCTTGAGCGCACGGCGGCATGCTGCCAGTACAGCGGCACATCGAGCCAGCGGCGGGGGTTCCAGTACCACCACGCGGCCGGCGCGCACGGCGGGCGCGACCAGGGTTTCCGGGGCCATGCCCCAGCCGAGGTCCGCACGCGGCGGCTTCGACGAAACCGGTGGAGGAGGGCAGGTAGTGTAGCGGCGGCTGCAGTCGCGCGCGGGTCAGGCGCCGCACGAAGCGCCAATGCAGTTCATCCTTGCGGTTGAACACCAGCATCGGCGCGCGCGCCAGGGCCGCGGCCTGCATGCCATCGCTGAAGTACTGGCGGGCGAAGCCGGGCGAGGCGATGGCGTGGTAGCGCATCGCGCCGAGCGGGTGCACGTTGCAACCCTTCACCGGCTGGCTTTCGGCAGTGACTGCGCCGAGCACGCTGCCATCGCGCAGCAGCTGCAGGGTATGGTCCTGGTCGTCCATGCGCAGGTCGAACAGGTAGCCATGGCGCTGGTGCAGGTCGGCGATGGCCGGCACGAACCAGGTATCGAGCGAGTCGTCGTTGACCGCCAGCGGGATCGGCGTGCGCGCAGCGTCGCTGCCACGCTCGGGCAGCAGCTCGGCAATGCCTCGGCCTCCAGCGCCTGCATCGGCCGGACCCGGCGCAGCAGCGCTTCGCCTGCGGCGGTGGGGCGGCACGGTGCCTGACGTACCACCAGTACCTGGCCGAGCCTGTCCTCCAGCGCCTTGATCCGTTGCGACAGGGCCGACGGGCTGATCGACAGGCGGCGTGCCGCGGCCTCGAAGCTGCCTTCTTCCAGCACCGCAGCAAAGGCGGCCAGTTGCGGATGTACCAGATCATGCCGGTGTCTCTTCAGTTTTCCTGCACAGGATAAAGAAAAATCAGTTTGTCTAAACAGTGGCGGCGGCCGCACCCTGCGCGTCCCCTCGCTGCCTGGCCTGTCCTGATGTGGATCGCCGCTACCGCCGCCGGCCTGTTCGCAGGCGCCGGCCTGATCATCGCCATCGGTGCGCAGAACGCGTTCGTGCTGCGCCAGGGCCTGCAGCAGCGCCATGTGGGCAGGGTGGTGCTGGCCTGTGCCGGCGCGGACATCATTGCTGATCCTCGCCGGCGTCGGCGGCATGGGCGCGCTGGTGCTGCAGTGGCCGCTGCTGCTGCAGGTGCTGCGCTTCGGTGGCGCGGCCTTCCTGCTCTGGTATGGCCTGCAGGCGGGGCTGCGCGCATGGCGCGGTGGCAGTGCGCTGGCCGCCGCCGAGGCGCAGGGCGGCAGCGGACGGCAGGTGCTGCTGACCTGCCTGGCCTTCACCCTGCTCAACCGCACGTCTATCTGGATACCGTGGTGTTGCTGGGCAGCCTGTCCACGCGCTACCCCGGTGACCTGCGCTGGGCGTTCGCCGCCGGTGCCTGCGCCGCCAGCGTGGCCTGGTTCTGCACGCTGGGCTATGGCGCGCGCCTGTTGCAGCCGGTGTTCCGCAGGCCGGGCGCCTGGCGGGTGCTGGATGCGGGTCGTCGCGATCTTCATGTTCTGCCTGGCCACGCTGCTGCTGTTGCGTCCGCTCTAGGCCGCTTCACCGCGCACAATGGCGTTTCGCGGGGCGCAGGTCAATACGCGCACGCCGCTGCGGGTAACCGCCACGGTGTGCTCGAAACTGGGCAGACAGCTTGCCGTCGCGGGTGTACACCGGCCATTCGTCCGGCTGCTGGCGGATGGCCGGCTTGCCCTGGTTGAGCATCGGCTCGATGGTGAACACCATGCCTTCTTCCAGCACCATGCCGGTGTTGGGATGGCCGTAGTGGAGGATCTGCGGATCCTCGTGCATCTCCTGGCCGATGCCATGGCCGCAGTATTCCTTCACCACGCTGTAGCCGTGGCTGCGTGCATGACGGGCGATGGCGTGGCCGATGTCGCCCAGGCGCGCGCCGGGGCGCACCGCGGCGATGCCTTTCCACATCGCCTGGTAGGTGGTCTGCACCAGCCTGCGCGCGGCGTAGTCGACCTCGCCCACCAGGTAGGTGGTGCTGGAGTCGGTGATGTAGCCGTTCTTCTCCAGGGTGATGTCGAGGTTGACGATCTGTCCGTTGCGCAGCACGTCGGTGGTGCTGGGCACGCCGTGGCAGATCACGTTGTCGATCGAGGTGTTGAGCACATACGGGAAGCCGTACTGGCCCTTGCTGGCCGGCCGCGCCTGCAGTTCATCGACGATCATGCGTTCGACGAAATCGTTGATCTCCATGGTGCTGCGGCCCTGCAGCGGCAGCCGGTCGAGCGCGGCGAACACCTGCGCCAGCAGGCGGCCCGATTCGGCCATCAGCGCGATCTCGTCAGGGCGCTTGATGATCGCCATCTGCTCAGACCTGCCCCGGTGCCAGCAGCGGCGGCTGCACGCCGGCCGCCCGAAGTTCGCTGGCACGATGTCCTGGAAGCTCAGCGTGGGGTTCATCTCGCACAGCATGCCGACCCGGATCCAGAAGTTGGCCTGGGCATTGATCGAGCGGCTGGAGACGGTGCAGGCACGACGCAGCTGGTCGTGCAGGGTGTCATCGATGTTGACGATGCCCATGGGCGGTCCTGAAGGAGTGGATATACGAAGCGTATATGTTTCGTATATCCAGCTCAAGGCCGCCCGGTTCAGCTGGCGTCGGTGGCGAAGCGCAGGCGGTTGCCGTCGGGGTCACGCAGCAGCATCTCGCGGCTGCCCCATTCGGTGTCATGCGGCGGCTGTTCGATGGGGACGCCTGCGGCACTGAAGGCGCGGTGCAGGGCGTCGACGTCCTCGACGATGAAGTACACCGCGCCGCCGACTTCGCAGTCGCCGCTGTGTTCGGTGAGGAAGATCGTCTGGCCGTCGCGGGGTGAGGCTGGGCGAACAGCGGGAAGCCGGGTTCGAAGCGGTGTTCCCAGTCGACCACGAAGCCCAGCCCCTGCACGTAGAACGGCAGGGTGGTATCGGCATGGCGCATGCGCAGTTGCGGGATGACGGTCTGGGGCATGGCGAGGGCTCCTGGGCAGGCGTCCAGTGTAGTGCCGGCCGCTGGCCGGCATCCTGGTGAGCCCGGGAACAATGAGGGTGCCGGCCAGCGGCCGGCACGACCGACGCTGCCTGGGTCTGGTCGTTGCCAACCTTGGTTGGCATTGCCGGCCAGCGGCCGGCACTACCGAAAGCCACGCTGGCCAGCAGCCGGCATTAACGGAAGCGGTCAGCAGGCCGTCGGCACCGAGGCCATCGCGGCCAGCAGTTCGCGGTTCACCTGCTGGTGCCGTGCCTGCCACACCGGCAGATCGTCGGCGCTGATGTCGGGCCTGGCCATCCAGCGAGGACAGCCAGCGCTTGAAGCGGCTCTGGTAGTTGGCCAGCGACACTTCGCCGGTGATGTCACTGCCGACCAGGCCGCCGGCGCGCAGCGCTTCGATCACCACCAGCGCGTGTTCCAGCTGGAAGCGGCCCTGGTCCAGTTGCTGCGGGCGACGTCCTCGGCGAACACATCCTTGTCGATCGACAGGTAGGTTGGCTGTGGCGACTTCGCCTGCTCTGCAGCGAACGCGGCCACCAGCGCTTCGGGATGCTCGAAACGGCGGAAGGCGTGGCCCATGCCGAGGCGATGCCCCAGCCCACGTCCACGTCCATGCACCAGTAGGTCAGGCGACCGCCGATCAGCGGGCGCCAGTGGTTCTCCCAGGCGTGGCCGAGGCCGATGTCACTGGAGGTGATGCCCAGCACATGGATGTGCGAGATCTGCGGCAGCTTGCTGGCCGCGTTCACCCATGAACCGCAGTGCATGCCCAACGGGAAACGCATGTTGTCCGGATGGTTGTCCAGCACCACCAGCTGGAACGGCTCCTGCGCGCGCATGCGACGCAGCAGTGGCAGGCTGAGATGATGGAAATCACCGCTGCCGAGCATCACCGTGCCGAGCTGGGCCGGCAGCGGTGCCAGCACTTCAGCGGCGAAACGGTCGAGGTGGCATTGCTGCAGGCGAAGCGCAGCGGATCGTGCCACTGCGGCAAGGCCAGGGTCTGCGCCTGGGGCAGCGGCAGCACGCCACCATCCAGGTCCAGGATCAACGGGGAACGCAACGGCATCGTTCAACCGCCTCCATCAGGTTCGCCCTGCAGGTACGGGCCAGCCTGCGCAGGGCAGCGCGCAGCAGCGGGGAGCGTGCGTGGATCGCGTGCCGGGTGGAGGTGAAGCGGGCGCCGAGCTCGGCCTTGATCCGCGAGTCGGTCCAGCCGGCCACGTAGTGGCTCAGGCCGTGCTGCAGCGCGTACTCGAGGTTGTGCATCCAGCTGACCGCGTACAGGTTGTGCTCGCGCGACTGCGGGTAGGCCAGGCCGATGTACTTGTCGACCAGCTTGCCGGCATGCACGTAGCACAGGTTCCAGCCGATCAGCTGGCCCTGGTGGCGGTACAGGAACATGCGTCCCTGGCCCAGGCTGTCGGCCAGCAGGTACTGGAAATAGGGCAGGTCGAGCTGGTCGAAATGCACCGCGCTCTGCGCGTACACGCCCAGGTACAGCGCATACAGTTCGGCCTGCAGCTGCGGGTCGGCCAGGGCCGGATCACCGGTGGTGATGCACTCGATCTGCAGCTCGTCACGCGAGCGCAGCTTGCGCCGGATGTTCTTGCGGCGCGAGGACGACAGGCGTCCGAGATAGCCATCGATCGAATCGAAATCGATGGCCACCCAGGCCAGCGGCATGCCTTCCAGCTCTACGAAGCCGCGTGCCAGCAGCGCCTGCAGGAAGGCACCGCTGTGTGCGTTGGCGGCGTCGTCAGCAGCGGCGAATCAATCGCCAGGTCCTTGACCACCAGCAGCCGGGTATCGCCGATCGCGTGACGCGTCACATCCTCGGCCAATGCCTCCGGTGCGACGTGCGCGGGCAGCGGGGTGTATTCGGTGCTGGTGGCACCGACGAAGCGGGTCTCCAGGTGATCCATGGCCGCCACAGGCGCGACAGCGGCAGGCCAAGCAGCTTGCCGCGCAGGTCGTCATCCATCGTGGTGGTCAGGTCCAGCGGCGCACGGAAGGTCGGCAGGCCGCTGGGAAGGCGGCCCGCCTCGAATCCGAGCGGCGGGTGGGCCAGGAAGCCCTCCAGCAGCGCGGCCGGTTCCAGCGCAGTGCTGGACGCGCGTGATGTCATCTCCATCGGCACGGGAACCGGCAGCGCATCGACCTCAGCCCTTGGCCTTGGTCAGCGCCTGGTCGAGCAGGGTGATCGCCAGGTCGATTTCTTCGTAGCTGATGTCCAGCGACGGCGCGAAGGTGATCACGTTCTTGTACCAGCCACCCACGTCGAGCACGAGGCCCATGCGCTTGCCGTCGTGCAGCAGGTCACCGGCCAGGCCGATGTCGACCATGCGGTCCAGCAGTTCCTTGTTCGGGGTGTAGCCGTCGGTCTGGCAGATTTCCGCACGCAGGGCCAGGCCCAGGCCGTCGACGTCGCCGATTTCCGGGTGGCGCTTCTGCAGGCCACGCAGGCCGTCGAGGAAGTACGCGCCCTTTTCCGGCACGGTGCGCTCGTAATCCATTTCCTTGCCCAGCTTCAGCACTTCCAGGCCCAGGCGGGTGCCCAGCGGGTTGGAGTTGAAGGTGGAGTGGGTGGAACCCGGCGGGAACACGGTCGGGTTGATCAGTTCTTCGCGCGCCCACAGGCCCGAAAGCGGGTTCAGGCCGTTGGTCAGCGCCTTGCCGAACACCAGCACGTCCGGGGGTCACGCCGAAGTGCTCGATCGACCACAGCTTGCGGTGCGCCAGAAGCCCATCTGGATTTCATCGACCACCATCAGGATGCCGTACTTGTCCAGCACGCGCTTGAGGCCGGTGAAGAAGTTGCGCGGCGGGATGACGTAGCCGCCGGTGCCCTGGATCGGCTCGACGTAGAACGCGGCGTACTCGGCCTGGCCGACCTTGGGATCCCACACGCCGTTGTACTCGCTTTCGAACAGGCGCTCGAACTGCCACACGCAGTGGTCGGAGTACTCGTCCGGGGTCATGCCCTTCGGGCGACGGAAGGGGTACGGGAACGGGATGAACATCGCGCGCTCGCCGAAGTGGCCGTAGCGGCGGCGGTAGCGGTAGCTGGAGGTGATCGACGACGCACCCAGGGTACGGCCGTGGTAGCCGCCTTCGAAGGCGAACATCAGGCTCTTGCCGCCGCGCGCGTTGCGCACGATCTTCAGCGAGTCTTCAATGGCCTGCGCGCCGCCGACGTTGAAGTGCACGCGGCCGTCGAGGCCGAACTTCTCGTGCATGTCCACGGCAATGGTCTTGGCCAGCTGCACGCGGGTCGGGTGCAGGTACTGGCTGGCGACCTGCGGCAGCGTGTCGATCTGGTCCTTCAGCGCGTCGTTCAGGCGCTTGTTGCTGTAGCCGAAGTTGCAGGCCGAGTACCACATCTGCAGGTCGAGGTAGGGCACGCCCGCACCGTCGAACATGTAGCTGCCTTCGCCGCGCTGGAAGATCTTCGCGGGTCGACGTAGTGGACGGTGTCGCCGAAGGAGCTGTAGCGGGCTTCGTCGGCCAGCAGCTGCGCGTCGGAGGCAGCCGAATCGGCGTTCTTGTCAAAAATGTTCATGCAGTTCGGTTCCGTGAAGGACGTTCGAAGGGGTAACGGGGGAGCGTGCCTGGAAGGGAGTACTCAGGCGGTGGCCAGCAGCAGGGCAGTGCGGCGGGCTGCGGGCTGGCGTCGAGGCGACGTGGCTGCAGCAGGCTGCCATCGAGCAAGCGCGGCAACAGTGCGATTGCATCGTGGAAGGTATCGATGGCGGCATGCTCGATGCCGGCATTGGTGCAATGGGTGGATCAGGCGGCGCTTGGCGAATACGAAGTCGGCATCCTCGGACACGCAGAAGTCCGAACTGCCGTCGCCGATCATCAGCACGCGCGGTGCTTCGTTGGCACGCGCCTGCGCGGCGCAGGTGCACTTGCAGGTACCGCTACGGCACCCTTCGGCCTGGTAGGGCGACTCCAGTTCCCAGTGGTCTTCGCACCAGCGCAGGTGGTTGGCCACCACCGGCAGCGGCGGCAGGCCATGGTTGGCGAGGATGCGGGTGGATCGCATAGTCCAGGCCGTCGCTGACGATGCGCAGCGGCAGGCCCAGCTGCTCGGCGCGGGTGACGAAGGCGGCGAAGCCCGGATCGATCTTTACCTGGTCCAGGTGTGCGTCGAGCGTGGCCGGGTCCAGCTTCAGCAGCCGCACCTGGCCCTGCATGCATTCACGCGAGCGATCTTTTCCGACTTCCACTGGTCTTCCAGTTCCTGCCAGCCCGGCTGGCCGTACTTCTCCAGCAGCGAGTCGATGACATCTTCGAGGCTGATGGTGCCGTCGAAGTCACACAGGATGCTCCAGTGCATGGGCAGGTCCGTCGATGAGAAAGGCATCCGGCACGGTGCCGGGGCAGGCTCAATGTAGGCAGGTAGCCTTTCTCGTTCCTTTCCTGTTGAAAGGCTGCACTGCGGGGTGGGGAAAGTGTTCAGGATCGAGTTTCCTGAATGGGCGTAATGCCCTGAAAACCGCCGTTTCAGGGCTGCGCAGCGGCCAGCGCCTGCAGGATCTGCGTGGTCTCTTCACGGGTCTGCCAGGCGCTGTTGCCGAGGGTCAGCATGCGTGCGGCGAAGTCGCGCGCGTTCGGCATGTCGTCCTGCGGCACGATGCCACGCAGGTAGGTGTAGTCGGGCAGGGCATGGATGAACATGCGGCTGGCACCGAGGCCACGCGGCCACAGGTCGTCCAGTGCGGCATCGCGCGCGCGCTGGCTGGGCAGCAGCAGCATCAGCATCGGCCAGGTGCCGCCGGTACCGGCCAGGCCGTCGACTACCTCCACCGCGGCAGCTGTGCCAGCTGCACGCGCAGCTGCAATGCGCGCAGGCGCCCGGCCTGCAGGAACGCCGGCAGCCGCGTGCAGCATGGGCGCCGATGTTCTGCGCCAGTGGCTGACCCGGTGCTGCGGGATGTCCAGCGGGAAAACGTCACCGACCGCTTCTTCCAGATCGCCGCGTTGCAGTGCGCTGCGCAGTGGATTGCCGTACACCAGCGACAGCAGCGAGGGGCGGTAGCAGGCGGCAAGGCCCAGCAGCTGCACGCTGCGAAGCAGCTCCCAGCGCAGGCTGAAACGCACCTGCTCGGCCGCATGTTCGGCCAGGGCGGCACGCAGTTCGTCATCGCGGCTGACCAGCAGGCCGCCTTCGTGCAGGCTCAGCCCCTTGCCGGCGGCCAGGCTGAAGAATCCGATATCGCCACGCAGGCCGACGCTGCTGTTGCCGACCCGGGCGCCCAGCGCCTGAGCGGCATCCTCGATGACCCAGGCGCCGGCGCCACGTGCGATGTCGGCGGCCAGTTCAACATCGGCGATGCGCCCGCCCAGGTGCGTGGGCAGGATCGCCAACGTGCGTGCGTCGGCCAGGCGCGAGAGCTGTGCCGGATCAAAGTCGAAGTGGCCGCGGCGGGGTATCACACAGCTGCACGCGCAGGCCGAGGCTGTGTACCGCGATCGGCACCAGCGGGCAGGTGTAGGCCGGGAGGATCACGGTATCGCGCTTGGGCGCGCGCTTGCGCAGGGTGCGCAGCGCGATCAGCAGCGCGTGGGTGCCGGAACAGGTCAGCTGCAGCGGGCGGTGTGCCGAGCTGTTTGCCAGGATGTCACGCAGGTCGCCGCCACCGGAAGGAAGTCGCTGGCCTGCATCGGCAGGCCGGCGGTCGGAGGCAGTTCGCGCGCGAACAGGCTCATCGCAGCCCGCTCACGAGGTGCTTTCGGCGGGGCTGTGCGGGTCATCCGCTTCGGCGCGGCCGAGGCAGACGATGCCGGCCACGATCAGCACCGCGCCCACCAGGTGGTGCAGGGTCAGCGGTTCGTTCAACAGCCACGCCGACAGCAGCAGCACACTGATCACTTCCAGGTGCGAGGCCGCGAAGGCAGGGCCGATCGGGGCATGGCGCAGCAGGCTCATCCAGGTGAAGAACGCGCCGACGTAGCCGAGGATGGCGCCGTATACCCACGGTTGCGACAGCACGCGCAGCAGCCAGGCCGTATTGGCTTCGACCGGCAGCGCGGCGTCACCGGCGTACTTGAAGCACAGCTGGGCCAGCGTGTCGAAGGCCATCAGCAGCGGAAAACCGATCACATACAGGCGCCTCATGAGCGGGCCCCACCACCGCCACGCCCGCAGTGACCAGCAGCATGCCGGTCACCCGCAGCGGCGTGAGTTTCTCGCGGAACAGGAAGCGGCCGGCGATCATCAGCGCAACGATGTTGATCGAGCCCAGCAGCACGCCCTTGGACAGCGGCACCAGTGACAGGAACGCGATCCAGGCCACGAATTCAAGCACGTAGCAGGCGATGCCGATCCACAGCCAGGGGCGCTGAGCATGTGTTTCCAGCGTTGCAGTCCTTCGCCGTCCTGCGGGTCGCTGGCGGCGGCCTTGAAGCGAGCTGGCCACCGGTATCGAGCACGACATTGGCCAGCCACAGCAGCGTGGCGAGTGCCCCCATCTCAGGCCACCGCCTTGAGGACGCCCGCTGCGTTCACCGATTTCGGTGAAGAAGCGCGCGCTGCGGCGGATCACGTCGCGGCGTTCGCGGTCGATGGTGATCATGTGGTAGCTGTCTTCCAGCACCACCAGTTCCTTCGGGCCGCTGACCCGCGACATCACCAGTTCGGCATTGCCCATGCTGGCCACATCGTCTTCGCGGGCGTGCATCACCAGGCATGGCGCGGTGACCTGATGCAGGTGGCGACGGGTCCAGGTGCTCAGGGCACGCATCTCGGCCAGCGCGTGCCAGGGGTTGCCCGCAGGCGGCAGCGGCGCTGTCGCCGGACAGCATGGCGGCGCTGACCTGCGCGCGCAGGCGCTCGTCACGCAGGCCGTAGGGCGGTTCTTCCATGAACATGCGGTCGCGGCCGATGTTGAAGCGCTTGAACCACGGCAGCAGGAACGACAGGCGGGCCACGGCGGGAATGTTCCAGCCGTCGTAGCGGAAGGTGGCGCCATACACGCCGACGCCGACACCCACTCGGGGCGGCGTGCAGCCAGCGCCAGCGACAGTACCGCGCCCATCGACAGACCACCGACGAACAGCTGGTCGACCTTGCCACGCAGGCTCGCCGCCGCATCTTCCACGCCCTGGTACCACTGTTCCCAGGTGGTCGCCAGCAGGTCATCCACGGTGCCGCAATGGCCGGCAGCTGCACGCCGTGCACGGTGAAACCGGCGTTGTTCAGGCCCTTGCCCAGCATGCGCATTTCCGCCGGGGTGCCGGTCAGGCCGTGGACCAGCAGCACGCCCTGCGGGCCACCGGGGAGGAAGAAGTCGTGCGATTCGGTCACCTGGCGCTCCGGGACGGCAGTGGGGATGGTCAGGATCGCAAGCGCGATTTTCGCCAGCCTTTCAGCGCCCCGGTCCGGGTCAGGGGGCCTTCAGCAGGGGCAGCGTGATGGCGACCTTCAGGCCCCCACCGGCACGGTTGAGGAAGGTCAGGCGGCCCGCCGAAGTGCTCCACCGCTTCGTGGGCGATGGCCAGGCCCAGGCCGGTGCCGCTGGCGGTGGTGCCGGGCGCGCGGAAGAAACGCTCGCCCAGCCGCGGCATCACGTCCTCGGGTACGCCGGGCCCGTTGTCCTCCACGTACAGTTCGACGTCATTGTCGTCCAGCGCATGCACGCCGACCGTGACGGTCGCATCGCGGCCGGCGTAGCGCAGCGCGTTGTCGATCAGGTTGTCCAGTGCTTCCTGCAGCTGGGCACCGTTGCCGATCACGCGCAGCGGATGGGGGCTGCCGCGGTAGCCCAGATCGATGCCATCGCGGATCGCCTCGGGCACGCGCATGCCGACCCATTGCGGCACCAGTTCGCACAGGTCCAGCGCTTCAACGGTATCGGGCACGGTCTGCGCCCGGCTCAGCGCCAGCAGCTGGGTGCTGACCCGCGCAGTGCGCTGGTTGAGCCGGCGGATGTGCTGCAGCGCCTCGCGCACCGTGTCCGGGTCGCCATGCGCCAGCGCCTGGTCCACGTGCAGGGCCATGCCGGCCAGCGGCGAGCGCAGCTGGTGCGCAGCATCGGCGATGAAGCGGTTCTGCAGCGTGATCATTTCCGCCTGTCGCGCAAACAGATCGTCGATGGTGCTGATCAGTGGCTGGATCTCCTCCGGCACGTCGGCATCGGAGATTGGCGCCAGTTCGCCGCGGCGCTGCGCCAGGCGGGTCCTCAGCGGGGTCAGGATGCGCAGGGCCGTAGGTCACGCCGAACCAGACCAGCGCGGCGGTGCCCAGCGCCAGCATGGTCATCAGCGGGATGATGATCATCAGGATCTCGCGTGCACGCTGGCGGCGGTCGGCCATGCTTTCGGCCACGGTCACCGCCAGCTGGTCCTGCGGGTCGTTCATCGCCTGCGTGCAGACGGTGGCCATGCGCACCTGCTGGCCATTGAGGTTGCCGTCGTACAGCGCCGGATGCACGCCGGTGCAGTCCTGCGAAGGGGCATACGGGCTGAAGTCCGCATTGCCGCTGAGGGTGCCCTTGCGGCTGCTGTCGACGTTGAAATAGCGATGGCCGTCGGGGTCGTACTCGATCAGGAAGCGCGCCTGCGGAGACAGGTCGCTGGTCACCGGCATGGTGCTCAGCATCTGCGCGAACGAGTGCGTGTCGTCGATCAGGTTGCGGTCGTGGATGCGGTTGGAATAGTCCAGCGCAACGTAGTAGGCCAGGATCGTATTGAAGGTCAGCAGGCCCAGCATCGGCAACGCCAGGAAGGCGAGCAGGCGCCGGCGCAGGCTGGGGGGGCCACTGATCACGGGGCGCTGTCGTCCTGCGCGTCTTCCAGCATGTAGCCCAGCCCGCGCACGGTGCGGATGCCCATGCCGCCGGGTTGCAGCTTGCGGCGCAGGCGGTGCAGGGCGATGTCCAGGCCGTTGTCGGTCAGGTCCTGGCCCCAGTCGCACAGCGCCTCCACCAGCTGCGCGCGCGACACGATGCGCTCGGCGCGGACTGCCAGCGCCGACAGCAGGCCGAACTCGCGCGCGGTCAGTTCCAGCGACTGATCGTCGATCCACACGCGGTGCCGGCCAGGTCCAGGCGCAGGCGGCCGATGCGCAGGTCCGGGTTGCCATTGCTGGTGACCCGGCGCAGCTGCGCGCGCACGCGCGCTTCGAATTCGTCCAGCGCGAACGGCTTGACCAGGTAGTCGTCGGCACCGAGGTCGAGCACGCGCACGCGTTCGGCCAGGCCGTCGCGGGCGGTCACCACCAGCACCGCCAGGCCATCGCCGCGCTGGCGCAGGCGCTGCAGCACATCGCGGCCATCCAGCTGCGGCAGGCCCAGGTCCAGCACCAGCAGCGCGTACTGGGTCGAACCCAGCGCCGCGTCGGCGTGCGCGCCGTTGTCGACGTGGTCGACCACGTGCCCCTGCCGGCGCAGCGAGGCGCACAGGCCGGAGGCGATGTCCGGGTCGTCTTCAGCAATCAGAACGCGCATGCGCGGGGGGCTCCTGTATCGATCGGGCCCAGCGGATGGACGGGGCGGGCCTCTCGGTTGCCGAGGGTAGCCGCAAACCGGTGTGAAGGTGGAGCGCGACGTCACCGCCCGGGGCCGTCGCGCTGTCCCGCCATTCAGTCCTGCAGGCCGGGCTCACCCAGCGCCAGCGGCACCCGTGAGCCGTCCAGCAGGCCGCGGCTGAGCCTGCCATCCTCGATGAACAGCAGTTCGCCGTTCTCGCCGTTCTTGATGCTGCTGTCGATGGCGATCACGCGGTCGCCATGGAAGCTGCTGACGTGCGGCATCGAGGTGTGGCCGACCACGATGCGCTTGAGCTGCAGGCGATCGAGCACGGTCTGTACACCGGCCGTGTCGAGGCGGCCATCGAAATAGCCGCGGTACCAGATCGGGCTGGTCTTGCCGTCATACAGCGGTGCGGTGGCCGGGTCGGCCTTCACTTCGGCCTTGGGCAGGCCCAGTGACGCCTGGTAGGCCGCGTTGGTGCGCGCCGGGTCAAGCGCCAGCTGCACCGCTTCGGGCGAGATGCCGCCGTGCAGGAACAGGGTGTCGCCGATCTTCAGCAGTACCGGGCGGGTGCGCAGCCACTGCCCAATCACCGAATCGGTGCCGTACAGCTGCGGATAGCTGCGGCCGAGCAGCTGGGCGCTGCGCAGGTATTTCGGGTTGACGTAGCGCAGGTCGTCGTACAGCACCATGGTTTCGTGGTTGCCGAGCACGAAGTGCACTGCGCCACCGGCGGCGGCCGCCTGCTGCTGCAGGCCGTACAGCAGCCAGAACGCCTCGGTCACCTGCGGGCCGCGGTCGAACACATCGCCGGCGATGACCAGGGTGTCCTTGCCCAGTGCCCAGCGGTCCTGCGCGTCGATGACCCGGTGGGCGCGCAGCAGGCGCACCAGCAGCCCGTACTGGCCATGGATGTCGGACAGCGCAACGATGCGTGGCGCGGCCGGCAGTACGGAGATCGAAGGTGCATTCGGCGCGGCCACATGCACGGTGTGCCCGTAGCCGCAGCGTGGGGCGATGTCGGTGCCTGCGGGCTGCGTGGCCAGCGTGCGCGACTCGACCTTGTCGTCGCAGATCCACTTGGCCTGCAGCTGCGTGCCCTCGCGGAATACATAGGGGCCATCGGCCGGCACGTGGTCGGCGGGCGCGGCAACCTCGCGGGCCTGCGTGGCTCCGGTGCTGCAGGCCAGCAGCGGCAGCAGCAGGGCGGTCATCAGGGAAGGGCGATAGCGCGGCATCGGCGGCGTCCGGCGGCGGAAACAACCGATGCTAACCGGCGCGGCCGGATCGTGGTGTGCGCGAATGGGCGGATCAGGCGCCGCGCCCGTCGTCCTTGAGCTTGCGCACGCGGGTCGCGGCGGCCGGCAGGGGCTGGCCGTCGCGCCCGTGCGGCTGCATGTAGGGCAGCGGGCGCCGCGTGCTGGATTCGATCAACTGCGAATGGGCTTCACCGGCGCCGAAGCGATGGCGTTCTCCCCACTGGCGCAGCGCGACCAGCAGCGGGAACAGTTCCTGGCCGGCGTGGGTGAGCACGTATTCCTGGTAGGCCGAGCCATCGGAGGCCGGTTGCAGTTGCAGGATGCCGGCCTCGACCAGCCTGCGCAGGCGATCACTGAGGATGTTGCGCGCCGCGCCGAGGCTGCGCTGGAAGTCGCCAAAGCGGGTGATGCCATCGAAGGCATCGCGGATGACCAGCAACGCCCAGCGGTCGCCGAGCAGGTCGGCGCTGCGGGCGACGGGGCAGGGACTGTTGGCGTGCATGCTGGGGCCTCCGGATGTGGTTGCAGTTTAAAACCAATGGCGATAGCCTGCATCAAGTTTCAAATTGCAACTACATCATGAGTGCTCCATTCATTTCCCGCCCATTGCTGATCCTGCTCGCGGTCGCGGCCGGCGCCAGCGTTGCCAACGTCTATTACGCGCAACCGCTGCTGGATCGGCTGGCGCAGGCCTTCGCACTGGACCGTGCCGTGGCGGGCGCAGTGCTGGCAGCAACCCAGGCCGGCAGCGTGCTGGCATTGCTTGGCCTGCTGCCGTTGGCCGATCGCGGTGACCGGCGACGTCTGCTGCGGCTGCAGTTGATGGCGCTGGTGCTGGGCCTGCTGTGGCTGGCGGCTGCCCGGACTACGGCGTGGCTGTTGTCGGGCATGCTGCTGGCCGGCCTGCTGGGTACCGCGCTGACCCAGGGGCTGATCGCCTATACCGCCACGCTGGCGCCGCCGGCGCAGCGCGGCCGCGTGGTGGGCGTGGTGCAGGGCGGTGTGTTCATCGGCCTGTTGCTGGCGCGCGTGGTATCGGGCGCGGTCGCGGCCACCATCGGCTGGCGGGCGGTCTATCTGTTGTCGGCAGCGGTGATGGCGGCCTTGGCCGTGCTGCTGTGGCGGCGCCTGCCGGCGGTGCCGGTACCGGCGGTACCGCCGCGCTGGTCCGCACTGCTGGGTTCGATGCTGGGCATGCTGCGCCGGGACCGCACGCTGCGCGAGCGTGGGCCGCTGGCGTTGCTGCTGTTTGCGGGCCTCAACGTATTCTGGGCGGCGGCGCCGATGCCCTTGTCGGCGCCTCCGTTGCAGTGGTCTACCGCGGCCATCGGTGCGCTCGGCCTGGCCGGCGTAGTGGGCGCATTGATGGCGGCGCGGGTCGGGCACTGGATGGACCGCGGTTTCGCCGATCGGGTCAGTCTTGGCGCGTTGCTGCTGATGCTGGCCGCGTGGTGGCCGCTGCTGGGCCTGCCGCAGTCGCTTTCGTTGCTGCTGCTGGGCGTGATCGTGCTCGACCTCGGTGGGCAGGCACTGCACGTATCGAACCAGGCGCTGCTGCTGCGTGCACCGGCAGAACAGCATGGGCGCCTGGTGGCGCTCTACATGCTGTTCTATGCGGTGGGCAGTGGTGCCGGTGCGGCTGCCGGGCCCTGGATGCAGGCCCGGCATGGCTGGCCTGCCGTGTGCCTGCTGGGTGCAGGCATCGCGTTGCTGGCACTGCTGTGGTGGGCCACATGGCGGGTGGTGGCGGTGAAAGCAGCGGCTGGCGCCCGTATCGGTAGTGCCGGCTGTCGGTAGAGGCGGCGCGCCATCAGCGTTGCAGTGCGCGCCGTCCCGGAGCTTCCTGCAGGTCCGGCACTGGCCACCACCACGCGGTTGCGGCCCACTGCGCTTGGCCTCGTACATCGCCGCGTCGGCACGTGCCATCAGCCGCTCGTAGTCCGGGTGCCGTCATGGCCGGCCACGCCGATGCTGGCGGTCAGTGACAGTACCTGGCCATTGGCCAGCGCCACCGGCGAGTGTGCGATCTGCCGGCGCAGGCTCTCGGCGATCACCGAGGCCTGCGACTCGCTGGCGGCGACCAGCACCACCACGAACTCCTCGCCGCCATAGCGGAACAGGTAGTCGCTGCCGCGCGTGAGCTGGCCGAGCAGGCCGGCGACGTGCTGCAACGCGCGGTCGCCGGCATCGTGGCCGTGGCCGTCGTTGATCGCCTTGAAGTGATCCAGGTCGAGCAGCAGCAGCGAGAACGGTGTGCGGTTGCGCGTGGCCAGTTCGATCTCCCGGCGCAGAACGGTTGGCAGGAAACGGCGGTTGAGCAGGTTGGTCAGTGCATCGCTGCCGGCATCCAGTTCACCGATGCGCTCGAACAGCAGCGTCATCAGCGTGCGGATGGCGGCCAGGTCCTCGCGGATGGCCGGCAGCACCGCCAGTCGCTGTGCTGGAGCATCGTGGCTTGCCCGCTGCAGGTTGCTGTCGATGCGGGCCATCAGCTGGCCGACCTGCTGGTCTCGCTGCTCTCGCCGAAGCTGGGAATGCCCTTGTGGGTGAACCATAGGCCGAACTCCGATGTCGCCAGGCTGGCGCTGTCGCTGGCCTGCACATGACCGGCCAACGCGTAGAGCAGGGCGTTCTCCCAGTCCAGCAGCAGCGCGCGCTGGCGCTCGCGTTCGGTGCCGACGTTCTGCACAGCGAGAACAGCCGGTACGCAGCATCGGCACGGGTGGAGCGCTCGCGGGCGTGGGTGTAGGCCAGGGTCATGCCTTCCATGGCGATGTCCATGATCGCGCTGAGGCAGTCGATGGCGGCGAACGCGGTGGCGCAGTCGGGCGCATCATCGCGCAGGCGCACGAACAGCTCGTGCTTGAGCACGCGTGCGCCACGGGTCACCAGGTCGACCGGAATGCCGACCCGGGCATGCACGTCGCCGATCACCCGCTGCGAAGGCAACGGTGGCGGCAACGCCGTCGGCATCGGTGGTCAGCAGCTGCACGAGCCAGCGCTGCATGGCCGGTTGCAGGCGCTGCTTGACCTGCTCGTGGACAGGAAGCGGCGTGCACGCCCGTCCTGCAGCAGTACTTCGTAGAAGCGTTGGGCCAGCGTCGGCGGGGCATCGGCGGCGGCGGCGTGCAGCAGCGCGGTGGCGGCAGGCCGGCCTGTTGCAGGCAGTGCTGCCAGGCCTCGGCCAGCGGCTGGCTGGCATCGTCCAGTTGGGGTGGTTCCACGTCGATCTCTGACTGCGTACGGCAAACCACGGGTATCGGCCGCGGCGGCATACGGTGATGGCGGGTTAGCCGGCCAGTTTACGCGCGGTGCAGGGTTGCACGGTGCGCAAAGCACATCGGCGTCGCTGCGGCAATGAGTGAACGCATTTGAGAATCACTCGCATTGATGGGAGAATGCGCGCACGGATCGGACCGCAGGCGACTGCAGGACTGTTCCGCCTCCCCCTCGTCGTTGCCTCAAGCCTTTGCCAGAGGCCCCGTTGCCCTGCCAGAAGGTCCAGATCATGTCTCCTGCCGTTGTCCTTTCGCCGCGCCCGCTGGCGCTCGCTGTTGCCGCCCTGCTGGCGGGTAGCGCCTGACCGCCCAGGCTGAAACCGACGCCACCGATATCGACACGGTGCATGTCACCGCCTCGCAGATCGCCCGCCAGGCGTTGGGCACTTCGACCATCACGCCGAGGACATTGCAAGCGCCACCGGCCAACGACATCGCCGAACTGCTGCGCACCATGCCGGGCGTCAACCTCACCGGCAACAGCGCCTCGGGCCAGTACGGCAACAACCGCCAGATCGACCTGCGCGGCATGGGCCCGGAGAACACGCTGATCCTGGTCGATGGCAAGCGCATCGGTGCGCGTGACGCCGTGCGCATGGGCCGCAGCGGTGAGCGCAATACGCGCGGCGATACCAACTGGGTGCGGCGGAAATGATCGAACGCATCGAGGTGCTGCGCGGCCCGGCGGCGGCGCGCTATGGCTCCGGTGCATCCGGCGGCGTGGTCAACATCATCACCAAGCGCCCGACCGGCGACCTGACCGGCGCGGTCGATCTGTACGGACTGGTGCCCGAACACAGCGCCGAAGGCGGCAGCGAGCGCGTCGGCCTGCAGCTCAGTGGGCCGATGACCGACACCCTGTCGTTCCGCCTGTACGGCAACCTCAACAAGACCGACGCGGACTCGCTGGACCTCAACCGCCAGTACGCGACAACCCGAACGCGTGCCGCCGGCTGGCCGCGAGGGCGTCAGAACCGCGACGTCAACGCGTTGCTGCGCTGGGACATCACCGCCGACCAGGTGGTGGAGTTCGAAGCCGGCACCAGCCGCCAGGGGCAACATCTACGCCGGTGACCGCGCCGTCAGCAC
>NZ_JBFLUN010000017.1:0-18619 GCF_050473585.1 Stenotrophomonas sp. NRRL B-14846 | reverse complement strand
GCCTGCTGGTCACCGACGAACAGGGCCGCTGCTGCTGGAGCACAACCGCAGCGGCTGGATGACGCCCGCCGTGCGGGCCAACCGCAAGCAGAGCATCCAGGAGGCATTGCGGCAGCTTTCAGCAGATCTCGGCCTGCAGGTTTCGCCGATGAAGCTGGCGGCGATTTACAGCTATCGCTTCAACGAAGACCCGCCGGACCCCGCGCACGATGCAGTGTCGTTCCGCCAGCACTATCGTGCCGAACTGCGCGCCGGACAGGCCCCCGCCACGAGCGCGGAAAAGGCGTACCGGTGGGTGACCCGCGACGAGGCCGCCGCACTGATCGGCATGCAGGCCCTGCGCATGGAAACCATGCAGGTGCTCGACCATCCCGGAACGCTGTGGGGCGGCGCCTTCGAGTTGTCGTTCAAGGGCGATGAGGCGACCGGCACCGAGCTGGTCGAACCTTTCTACCCCTTGCGCTGACCGCGCGCATGGCCGCGCTCACCCCCCTAGCGCCGCCTGCAGCGTTGCCAGGTCGGCACGGTCCACGGGCCGCACCACCCGCGCCACTTCCTGCCCGTCATGCAGCAGCACCACGGTGGGCCACAGCTTTACCTTGAATGCACGCCCCAGTGGCCGCCCTTTGCCGTCCTCGATCTTCCAGTGCACCAGATCGTTGGCATCCACGAATGCCTGCAGCGCAGGTTGCGCCGCCTGGCAATGTCCACACCAGGGCGCTCCGAACTCCAGCAACTGCCAGCCCGCCTGTGCTTCCACATCCACGCGGGCCGGCTCCACCGACAGGTGATCACGCATGAAAGGCATGCGCGCTACGCCGCCAACGCCTTCTGGATATCCGCCAACGGTGCGTTGGTCAGGTCCTTGGCGATTTCACCCAGCAGGCGCGCCTGCACTTCCTTGTGCAGCAGCGGCCGGATGCGCCCCAGCGTGGTCGGGTCGGCCACCAGCACCAGGTGCGCATAGCGGTTGTTCAGTGCATCTTCGTTGAGCTGCTCGGCCACCTGCTTGGCGAACGTCGCTTCGTTGAGCTGGGAGATGGACATGTCCTTGGGCACCGCACCGGCCGGCCCCTGCCCGGATACACCCTGTTCGCTGATGTCCTGCAGGCGCAGTTCGCCTTCCTGCTTCAGGGCCAGCTGATGTTCGCTGCCGACGTTGGTGAACACGCGGGCCGAACCACCGTCGGCGACGATGATCAGCGTACCTTCGGGAATGCGACGGGTCATGCGATGCTCCTTCTCGATTGCGTTCACCCCCACCGTAGACAGCGTTGCGTGAGCGGCGCGACCAGAGTTCGTTCAACGCATGTCATTGCGTTGCGTGCGCGCATGAACAGGCGCGATGGAACACAGCGTGCAGTTCCGTCTGCTTCGCTGCATGCTCACGCCGATGCCGTTATGATGAACGGATGATCGACACGACCCACTACGTGACGGGCGCACCTGTTACGTGGGAAGCACTGCCGACCGGCGCTTCGCTTGCCACGAATGCTCCCGCCCTGCATTTCCATCGCCTCGCGCTGGATCCCGGCGGATGACGCCCGCAGGCCCGCTGCCTGCATTCCCTACGCTGCTGTGACCCCCGGCCGCTGACTTCGCGGCCGCTGTGATTGCGTTGCCGCGTTTCCGCCCCTGCGGCGGTGCTTTGCCGTGCGCGTGGCGTTGCGCCTGCACACCTTCCCCGGCCCCCACGCCGCCTTCCGATGCCCCTGCGCCGCTTGCGCCTGCATCGCCGTTTCCGATTTCCGGACCTGTCTCACCGCTCATTTCCCCGCTTCTACCCACAAGGGAGCCCCCATGCAGGACACCCCCGATGCACATGCCCATTTCGGCTGGTTCAAACGCCGCCGCCACCTGAAGGTCGATGAGATCACCGTCGTCGACAAGCCCATGCTCAAGCGCGCCGTCGGCGCCGCCGCCCTTGGCAATGCCATGGAGTGGTTCGACTTCGGTGTCTACGGCTATCTCGCCGTCACCATCGGCCAGGTGTTCTTCCCGTCCAGCAATCCCACCGCACAGGTGATCGCCGCCTTCGCCACCTTCACCGTGGCCTTCCTGGTGCGCCCCCTGGGCGGCCTGGTGTTCGGCCCGCTGGGTGATCGCTATGGCCGCCAGAAAGTGCTGGCGTTCACCATGATCCTGATGGCGCTGGGCACCTTCTCGATCGGCCTGATTCCGCCTACGAACGCATCGGCATCTGGGCGCCGGTGCTGTTGCTGCTGGCACGCGTGGTGCAGGGTTTCTCCACCGGTGGCGAGTACGGCGGCGCGGCCACCTTCATCGCCGAGTATTCCACCGACCGCAACCGCGGCCTGATGGGCAGCTGGCTGGAGTTCGGCACGCTGGGCGGCTATATCGCCGGCGCCGGTACCGTCACCGCGCTGCACATGCTGTTGAGCAGCGAGCAGATGCTGGACTGGGGCTGGCGCATTCCGTTCCTGGTGGCCGGCCCGCTGGGCCTGCTCGGCCTGTACATGCGCATGAAACTGGAGGAAACCCCGGCATTCCGTGCCTTCGCCGAGGAAGCCGAGAAGCGCGAGCACGACCGGCCCGGGCTGGGCGCGCTGTTCCAGGTACACGGCCGACAGCTGCTGGTGTGCATGGGCCTGGTGCTGGTGTTCAACGTCACCGATTACATGCTGCTGACCTACATGCCCAGCTACCTCAGCGTCACCATGGGCTATGCAGAGAGCAAGGGCCTGCTGCTGATCATCATCGTGATGCTGGTGATGATGCCGCTGAACATCGTCGGCGGATTGTTCAGTGACAAGCTTGGCCGCCGCCCGATGATCATCGGTGCCTGCATCGCGCTGCTGGTGCTGGCGGTGCCGTGCCTGCTGCTGGTCGGCAGCGGCAACGACGGGCTGATCTTCCTCGGCCTGATGCTGCTGGGGCTGGCGCTGGTGTGCTTCACCAGCTCGATGCCGTCCACGCTGCCGGCGCTGTTCTACACCCCGGTGCGCTACAGCGCGCTGTCGATCGCCTTCAATGTGTCGGTGTCGCTGTTCGGTGGCACCACGCCGCTGGTGACCGCGTGGCTGGTGGAGCGTACCGGCGATCCGCTGGTGCCGGCCTACTACCTGATGGGCGCGGCGGTGATCGGGCTGGTGACCATGCTGTTCGTGAAGGAGACCGCCGGCCTGCCGCTGCGCGGTTCACCGCCGGCCGTCGGCTGCAGGAAGGAAGCCGCTGCGCTGTTGATGAGCGATGCACCGGTGACGGTGGACCCGACCCTGCCGCCGCTGCCGGACGTTGCGGACCCCGAGCAGGTGAAGCCGGCCTGAGGCTGGGCGCAGAACGCGATCCACGCATGGCGTGGATCTATAGAGTCAGTGGCGCCGGGCGGATACGCCCGGCGCTACCCAGGCGCTACTTCTTGATGCGGGCCAGCTTCCCCGGCGTCCAGCGCAGCGTCCAGGTGTAGTGACCCTCCGGCGGGCAGACGTGGCGGTTCGGGCTCATCCATTCGCAGACTGTTGCCCCGGCAGTGACCGTGAAATCGACAATGATGCGATCACCCTGGATGCGGATGGCGCGGATGGCGCCTGGAATCTGTTCAGCCGCGTCGTCACCATAGCCATACCTGCGGATGGCGGCATAGTCCTCTGCTTCCACCGGCGACAGGCTCTTCGGGTTTTCCTGCCGCGCGGATCGTTCGCCGTCAGCGCCGTCATCACCGCCACGACATTGCTTTGCGCGAAGCTGCCACCTGTGTAGGTGGACGTGTAGAAAATACACGACCTCGGCACGGCCATCACCATCGAGATCGGCAACTCCCGTCCACACCGGACGGAAGTCCGATTCGATATCGTCACCGGGAATACGCCGCAGACTGGCTTCGGCGGCCCGGTAGGCCTGTACCAGGCTGGGTGGCGGCACCATGCGCTTGACGGCAGGCTGTCCGGCCATCGCCGGCAGGCTGGACAGTGCCAGCGCAGCAAGCACCAGGCAGATCGAAGTGGAGCGGAACGTCGCAGGTCCGTGCATGTCATCCTCCTTGAATGTGCGGCCAGTCTAGCCGCCGCTCCGGTGGCGCCCAGTCGTGCACGGCGCAGTGTCGCGCGATGTGCGGAAGGCATCCACGCATGGCGTGGATCTACTGGGGTGTGTTCAACTCCATCGCACGCATCACGATGGGCTTGGCCCAGCCCGGCGTGTGCAGCAGATCGGCTACCGCAACCGGGTACTGCAGTTCGCCCGCGGCCATGGCCAATACCGGCAGCGGCACCACGCAGCCCTGCCGTCGGCCGGTGCGCTGTTGTCGTAGACATGCAGCTCGGCCAGGTACGGCAGAAGCTCCAGCAGGTTCGCGCGCGCCGAATCGAAACGCGCGCGGATCTTCTCCACCGGAATGTCGTGGCCACCGGCCGCCACGCGTGCGGCAACACGGGCGATATGCAGCTCGACATCGGCCAGCCCACAGAACCAGATCGCCACCTGATGCCGTTCGCAGGCTTCACGCAGCAGGCGCGGGATGGTGTTGCCACCGAGTGTGGTCTCGAAGGCGAAGTCGGTGCCGTCGGCCATGGCCTGGCGCAGGCGGCGGGTACCTTCCTGCCAGGCCTCGGCGTTGGCCTCCGGCAGCGGCCAGCCGGCGTCGACCAGGCGGCGGGTGAAGGAATCCGGGTTGAACCAGCTCACTCCTTCGGCGTCCAGCCAGGTGCCCAGCAGTGAACTCTTGCCGGCGCCATTGACACCGGCCAGCGCCAGGATGCGTCCCATCGATCAGAGCGGACGGCCGAGGGTGACCTTGCGGCCGCGCCGGATCGGCTGGCCCAGCACCTTGCCCAGCCCTTCCCACGCTGCAGCCCTGCCAGGGTCTGGTCGAACTCGCTGCGCAGGCGCTGCAGTTCCTCGTTGCGCTCACCGGCATCACCGCCGGCGGCCTTGGCCAGCAGTTCCTGGTAGGTGCGGATGTCCACGATCACCGCTTCCGGGTGATTGTGGTTGGTGATGACCAGCGCCTGCTTCTCGCGCACGGTGCGCATCAGGCTCGGCCAGCCCCGGGTCTTCACCGACGAGGCCGGGGCCTTCTCGAGGCCAGGCAGATCCAGCGGCAGGGTCATGGCACGGCTCCAGGCAGGGTGGATGAGCACCACTATACCCAAATTGGCCAAATTGGGGATAAATCCCCTTTCACCCCAGGGGGCCGGTGTCCGGGGCGTCGGTCTGCAGCAGGCTGTCGCGCTCGCGCAGCGGGAAGCGGATCCAGGCGTCCAGCCCCTGCGGGGCAAAGCGCAGCTCGCCACTGCCGGCCAGCTCATAGGGCACCCGCTGCTCGATCAGGACCCGGCCCAGGCCACGCTGGCGCGGCATCTCCCAGCCCTCCACCTCGGCATGGCGCTCGCACCAGTGCAGGCCCAGCCACGGCTGCCCGTCCTGCACCTGCAGGTGCCAGCAGACGTCGATCCGGCCATCCTCGTGGGTGAGCGCGCCATGCCGGAGCGCGTTGGTGGCCAGCTCATGGATGGCCAGCGACAGCACTTCGGCCGCCTTCGGTGGCAACAGCACATCCTCACCCTGCAGGTGATAGGCCGCCGCCGCCGGTGTCTGTGCCGCAATCTCCTCGTCGAGCATGCCGCGCAGGCAGACTCCTACATTGGCGCCGCGGGTCAGCAGGCTCTGCGTGCGCGCCAGTGACATCAACCGCGCACACAGGCGCTCGGCATACTCGTCCACGCTGCTGACCGATACACGGGTGCGCCAGGCAATGGCATGGATGGTGGACATGATGTTGCGGACCCGATGCTGCAGCTCGGCCAGCAGCACCGACTGGCGCTCGGTGGCGCGCTTGAGGTCGTCGATGTCCACGGCGATCGCGAACACGCCGGTCACCTCCCCGTCTGCATCGCGCAGTGGCGCGGCCGCGACGCGTGTCCAGCGTGCGCGACCGTCATCATGGGTGAACTGGAACTCGAGGCCCGGAACCACCGTCTCGCCCCGCAATGCCCGGGCGATGGCGAAGTCCTCGGGGCCGATGGCCGAACCGTCCGCATGCCAGCCGCGCCAGCGATGCTGGTTCTCTGCATCGGTCGAGGGCACCTTGCCACTGGGCAGGTAAGCGCGCATCTGGTCGTTGGACAGTTGCAGCTTGCCGTCTGCGTCGACAATGCAGACACCCACCGGCAGCACCTTGAAGGCCAGCGCCAACCGACGGTCGCTCTCACGGCGCTTCTGCTCTTCGCGCTCGCGAGCCGCCTGTGCGACATGCGCGGACGTCGTTTCGAACATGGTCACCAGCACGCCGTTGATGCATCCTTCCTCTCCACGGATGGGGCTGTAGGTGATGGTGAACCAGACATCCTCCAACCGCCCCCGCCGCGCCAGCGGATAGAGCTTGTCCTCATAGGTGATGGTCTCGCCCTGCCACACACGCCGGTAGATCGGGCCGTTGATGTGCCAGACCTCGGGCCAGCACTCGCGGGTCGGCTGGCCCAGCCCGCCAGGATGCTTGTCGGCCAGGATCTCGGCATAACCATCGTTGTAGAGCTGCACCAGCTGCTCGCCCCACAGCACGATCATCGGGAAGCCGTGCGCCAGCATGAGGTCAACGGTGGCGCGCAGATGCGGCTGCCATCGTTCGATCGCACCCAATGACGTGGATGACCAGTCGTGCTGGGCAATACGGGCGGCCATGCCGTCATGCCGTGTATGCGCCTGCCGCGAGAGCGGCCTGCCCGTGCGCTCGGCAGCTTGGAGCCCTTCGATGCGGCGTGACATGCCGCGCAATCAGGCGATGCCCGCAGGGGCCTGCGGCGTCGCCACCAGCCCCGCCAGCTGCTGGACCAGGGCCTCGATGTGATAGGGCTTGGTGCAGCGGGGCGCGCTGGCGAAGCGGCTGGGCAGGTTGTCGTCGTAGCCGGAGGTCAGCATGAACGGGGTGCCCGCCTCGGCCAGGCGATCGGCCAGCGGGTACACCTGTTCGCCGCCCAGGTTGATGTCCAGCAGGGCCACATCAATGGGGTTGTCATCCAGCAGCCGCCCCAGCGCCTGTAGGTCTCCGGCCGGCCCCACCACCTGCGCGCCCTTCAGCTCCAGGTAGTCCACCAGGAACATCGCGATGCGAATTCATCCTCCGCCACCAGCACCCTCAGCCCTTTCAGGCCCTCTGGTTTGTTGCCCGCTTCCAGCACGACCGGCGCTCCTCGATACACGCGGCCCACCTCTGCCGCAACGCCTGCAGGATGCGCGAAGCGGGCTACAAGGGCGCGTGATGATCGATGAAGATCGCCGCCACGGCGCATTCACTCCGCGTTGCAGCGGCGCGTTCAGAACGCACGCTCCCATTTCAGGCTGAGCAGGCTGCGGTCGTGGCTGTACAGCCAGCCGACGTTGCTGTCGATGCGGGCGTAGCGCAGGCTCAGGCTGGGCACCAGCCCGGCCACGGCCAGGCGTTCGCTGCGTACGATGGCGATCAGGTTCTGTTCGTCGTCCTGCCTGCGCGCCTCGAGCAGCGGACTCCAGGCGTCGTAGTCGCGATGGCGCAGCGACACGAATACGGTGGCCGTGGTGCCACTCCACTGCCGTGCCGCGCCCAGCCGCAGGCCGCGCTGGCGGTAACCGTTGGCCGGGTCGGCTGCGCTGCTGTTGGTGACATCCAGCCCGGCGAAGACCGTCCAGCGCGGATTGAGCGCGCGGAACCAGGTGGCATACAGCGACGCCAGCTCGCCGTCGTAGTTGCTGGCCAGGCCCTGCTGGCGATACCGCTGGCGCTTCCAGTCGGCCTCCAGCTTGAGCAGGCTGCGTGCATCCAGGGCGTACTGCCATTCCCCGTGCACGCCACTGCCGCCCTGCAGCGCATGGTTGCCCAGGCCCTGGTAGTCATAGCTGGGGGCCAGCATCACGGTCTGCCGCGCACTACGCCAACTGTAACCTGCCTGCACGTTGGCATTGAGCTCGTTGTAGGCACTGTGCCCGCGCCATGCCTGACCGAAGGCGAGACCGCGCACGTACAGCCCATGATGCCCGCCGAGCATCCAGCGCCGTTCCAGGCTGGCATCGTAGTCGAGGCCCGCCGCGCGCTGGGCATCGGGCAGTTTCCGTTCGATGATGCAGGCGTCGCCCACGCCGAACAGGCAGGTGCGGCTGGCCGAGCTGCGGTTGATGTTGTCACTCCATGCCGGGCCGGCCGACAGCGCGCCTTTCCAGCGCTGGCGCGCCTGCAGGGCAGCCAGGTAGCCGTCCACGCGCGCGCGGACGCCGGCCGTGGCCGGATCATCGGCATTGATGCCCGCAGCGATGGCCGTGAACAACGCGACCGCATCGCGATCGCGCTGGTCTTCCGCATAGACACGCGCCAGTTCGAGGCGGGCCGGCAGGAAATCCGGCTGCGCCGCCAGCAGCGCTTCGTACTCCGTCGCCGCGCGGCGATGGTCGCCGGCCACCCGTGCCAGCGCCCCCTGCGCATAGTGGCGCAGCAGCGGGTCATGCCCGGCAGTTCGATGTACTCCGCGAGGAACGCAGCGGCGGCCTGCCATTGCTGATGCTGCAGTGACAGGTACAGCGCCTGGCCCAGATCATCGACCGTGCGCTCCACGCGCAGGGTCTGGCCGTCGATGGTGATGGTCGGCCGCTCCGACTCGGCCTGCTGCAGGCGCTGCTGGTCCTGCTGCTGGTGGCGCAGTTCGGTGCCCTGTTCAAGCACGCGGCGCAGATCGTCCTGCTGGGCGCGCACATCAGCGGCAGCCAACAGCAGCACGACAAGGAAAATGGAATGGCGCATGGTCGATCCGTGGTGGTGCGTGCAGCGGGCCGAAGCAGGGACTGGCGGATCGCGGCTTGTCCCTGCCCTGCCCCGTCAGGGGCGTGGCGATCAGTTCTTGCTGCCGCCGAAGGCGGTGTCGTACTGGCTGTTGCCGGCGAACGTGGCGATACCGGCCAGGGTGGCGGCGTTGGCGCCGAAGAACTGGCCCTGGGTGGCGCCGGCAACGTTGCCGTTGGCGGTGGCGGTACCGGCGAACGAGGCGTTGGCGCTGTTGATGTTGGCGTTGACGTTGATCGCCAGGCCACCACCGGTCAGGCCGCCGAGCAGCTTGCCGCTGCCGAAGTCCGCACGGAAGGTGCCGGACAGCAGGTTGCTGCCGTTGAACTTGTTCAGGCCCGCGACGCTGTAGGTGGCTACGCCAGCCGGCAGCGTGGTGCCGGCACGGTCACCGACGAAGTAGACCTGGCGGTTGTTGAAGCCACCGGCGGCGCCATCCTTGGACCACTCGCCGAACCACACGTCACCACTGCCAACCTTGACGAAGTTGAAGTGGCCCATGCCGGCATGGCTGCCCGGTGCGCCGGTGATCGGCATGGCCAGCGTGCGCACGGCGGTGCCATTGACGGTGGTGGTGCCCGAGTACAGGCTCAGGCCCTGGAAATCGACCGGCTTGGCGTTGGAGACGGTGCCGACGCCGATACCGGCCTTGCCTGCCTGGTGCGGGCCACCGTTGACCTGCGATTCGCCGACAGCGACGTACAGCTCGGCGTCGGTCACCGGGCTGGCCGCACCGACGATGTCAGCGGCATGCGCGGTGCCGGCCAGGGCAAAGGTGGCAGCAACGGCGAGAACCGAACGGGAGATCATCTTCATGGTATTGCTCCTTGGGTTGTGGGAACTACGGGTACAACGCTTGAAAGCGGGAGGTCAGAAGCGCGCGGTGATGCCGAGCTTGAGGGTGCGGCCCGGCGCCGGCAGCGTGGAGCGCGTGGCCGGGTCGACGTAGTAGCGGTTGCCGAGGTTGCTGCCCACCAGCTCGACGCTGGCGTGCTCGTTGAAGCGCCAGCGCGCGTATGCATCGACGGTGGTGATGTTGCCCCAGGTGAACGGCACGTTCTGCACAGCAGGCTGCTGCCACCGGCCAGCAACCGGTCGCGGTAGGCCTGTAGATCGGGGTTTTCGTGGCGCTGGTAGTGCACGATGCGGCTGCCCAGTTCCAACCGTTCATCGAACAGGCGCGTACCGAGCGACAGGTTCACCGACAACTTCGGAATCGCCTGGGTCAGCAGGTAGCCACTGACGAAGCCGTCCTGCACGCAGTTCGGCACCAGGCCACGGTTGGCATCCAGCAGCACGGCCGTGCTTTCGTCGCACACCTCGTTTTCCAGCGTGCGCGAAATACCCAGGTCGGTGAAGAAGCGCCGGTTGTCGAAGCGTGCCTGCAGCTCGATGCCGCGGATGGTCTGCTTGTCGATGTTGTCGAACAGGAAGTAGGCGTCGCGCTCGATTACGTTGCGGGTCTTGTGCACGTAATAGGCCAGCTTGACGTCGGCATCGGCGGTGTTTCCGAACAGGCCCGACAGGTTGTGTACGTAGCCCAGCTCGTAGTTGTAGGCATGCTCGGGCTTGAGCATGTACAGCGGATTGAGGCTGCTGGAGAAAGCGATGGTGCTTTCGAACATGCTGGGGAAGCGCACTGCCTCGCTGTAGCGCAGGTAGACGCGCGCGGCCTTGGACAGGTTCACCGTGGCCGAGAATGTGGGCAACCACGCGTGATCGCGGCGGCGGTCATTGCGCCCATCCACCGGCCGCGACTGCATGGTGTTGCCGATTGTGCAGACCAGGTCGCTGCCGGGGTAGATCGGCAGCACGCCAGGTATGCCCGCCACCTCGCCGTTGAGACAGGGTTGGTCGCACGGGCATAGTTGCCATTGGCATCGGGCAACCACGGAAGCCGGTGTTCCACCGCCTGCGGCGTCTCGTAGTACGCCAGCAGACCATGCAGTGCATCGTCAATCACCGAACCCATGCCGATGCTCTCCCAGAACTCGCGTTCGGCCTCCAGTGCATCGATCTCCGCCTGCAGGCTGGCCGGCCGCTCGGGCAGCTCATTGGTCCGATAGGTCGCCTCCTTGCTGCCCACAGCCCTTGGTCAGCAGCTCCGGGTGGGCCTGCAGGAAGTCGTCGAACGCCCAGTAACGGCTGTAGCGCACGCCGGCGTTGAGGGTCAGGAAATCGACCGGACGCCATTCGAGGTTGAGATAGCCTTCGCCCTCCTGGCGCCGGCCAGCACGCGGAAACATGCGCCATCCATCGGTCGTGCCGAAGTACGGGTCGCGCGAACCCAGCTTCTCGTACTGCCAGTTGCCGCCCACGGTCAGGTCCAGCGTGGAATGCAGCGCGAAGCGGTTGCTCAAGGTCAGCCCGGTACGGTCATTGCGCGCATTGGCCAGTGCGGTGTTGCGCAGGATCGGGCTGACCCCGGGATTCCACGCCGGATTACCCGGTGCGAAATTGGGAAACCCACCGGCGGTGTAGGTGTCGCTGTCCGTCTCGGTGCGCCACAGGTTGGCGTACAGATCAAGCCAACGGCTGCCGGCCGGCTGGAAGCGGTACTCCAGGTTCCACGCATCGGAATCGACCCGACTGAGCGGCCACTGGATGCGCCCATAGTCCGGCGCGGACAGGATGCGCGACGGCATGATCTCGCCATAGTGCGACAGCGTGCGCCGCCAGGTGGCCTTCAACTGCTGGTCGTCGTTGATCTGCCAGCTCCCCTTGACCAGCCACGATTCCTGTTCGCTGGACGTATTGGGCACCTCATCGCCCGGCTTGAAGTAGCGCGCCAGCGTGGTGATGTAGTCGATGCCCTGGTACTCGAACTGCTCGCGCCGGTCCTGGTCGTAGTAGCCGCTGCCCTTGCTGCCGGAGAAGTAGTTGCCGCGCTTGCGCCAGGCATAGGCGGCCATCAGGTCGACGTTGTCGCCACGCACACCCAGCGCCAGGCGCCAGGCCTGGTCTTCGCCATCGAAGGGGTTGTTGCCACTGCGCGACTTCACCGGCACCACCAGGGTGCGGTCGTCGTAGGGCGAGTTCGGCGAGCCTGCGGGAAGCCCGGCACCGTGCGGTAGTCCTCGCCGGTATGCAGGCGAGGCAGGCGCGGCGCCACCGCATTGCTGCTGCCTTCGATCTTCAGCTCCCCGCCGAAGCGCTCACCCGCTTCCACGATGTCATCGACGTCGATGGTCTTGATCACCAGCGCGCCACCGATCCCGCTGTGCACATCGCGCACCAGCCCTGGCCCCTTGATGACCTGGATGCCACCAATCAGGTTGGGATCGATGTAGTTGCGGTTGCTGACGCCGTTGTAGCCGCGCCAGACCGTGAGCGCCTGCTCACCACCGTCGATGCTGACCGGCACCCGCCCCGGCCCCTGGATGCCGCGGATGTTGATGTCCAGCGCGCCGCTGTTGCGCGCATCGCCACTGAACACGCCAACCAGATCCTTGACCACGTCGGCCGGGTTGGAGCCGCGGTAGCGCTCCACCCGGTCGCGTCCCGAATACGCCGTGGTCAGGTCCAGCGCGAACACATCGTCGTAGCCGCGCCGATCGCGGGCCTCGCCCCCTTCCGACTGCAGGCGACCGGCCACGTCCAGTGTCTCGGTCACCCGCACCCCTTCCCCCTCACCCGACTCCGCTGCGGCACGCAGGCTCCAGGTGCCATCCATGCCGCGCTGCGCGCGCACGCCGCTGCCACGCAACAGCTGCTGCAGCGCCTGCATCTGGCTGTACTCGCCACTCACCGCGCTGGAGCGACGGCCTTCCACCAGATCGCTGCGGAACACCACCTGCACATCGGCCTGGCGGCCAAAGGCACGCACAGCATCAGCAAGGGGCTGTTCCGGAATGGTGTACTGGCGCAGTGGCGCGACGATCGCCGTTTGCGCCTGCACGGCCGGCACCCAGGCCAGCGGCAGCAATGCGGTGGAGATGGCCAGGGCCAGGACAGTGGCGCGGCGATGACAGGCGGATGCCGTGGACGGCATGGACAGGAACTCCTCAAGCGGGGCGGGACCATCGGCACATCCGGTGCCGGTGGTGTGTCTGGCTTGAGGAAAAACGGTGTTTCGCTCTGGCTATACCTCTATAGACAACGGGGCACGGCGAGTGCCCACGGTTTTTTCATGTTTTTTTCATGCGGCGCTTTCTGCCATCAACCGGCTGCACCTCACCACAACACCATCGCGCCGCCAGGCAGGCGCTGCACGCGCAGTCCCGCCTGCGCGGCCACCGCATCGATGGCGGTCTCCGGTTGCTGCAGATGGAACAGGCCACTGACCCGTACGCGTGCACCCTGCCCGCCCAGTACCCAGACCGGCGCACGACGATAGCGCGCCAGATCGGCGATGGCCTGCGCGGCCGGCTGATCATCGATCACCACCTCGCCACGCCGCCATGGCGCCATGCTCTCCGGATCTTCCAGCTGCACCGGCTGCAGCCAGCGCCCGTCACGGAACACGCCTGCCTGTCCGGCATGCAGGCGCTGCACGCTGCCATCGCCCGGGCGCACATCGACCACACCTTCGCTGACCTGAGTGGTGACCGTGGTATCCAGCATCGACACGCTGAAGGCGGTGCCGACGTCACGGACCACGCCGCCCGCCGCCTCGACCTGGAACGGGCGAGCCTCGTGCGCTACCTGGAACCAGGCCCGGCCGCGCAGCAGGCGCAGGTGGCGCTGCTGGCCATCGAACTCGATCGCCAGTGCGGTGCCGGCGTCGAGTACGGCGGTGCTGCGGTCGTCCAGCTGCACCACGCGCGGCGCATCGCTGCTGCGCAGGTCACTACGAGCAAGCAGCAGCGCGTGCGGCGCAGCGGCAACCATCAGCACCACCGCGGCAGCACTGGCCAGCAGCCACGGCAGGCGGCGGCGCGGCGTGATCGGACGCAGCCCTTGGCGATCAGCCGTCAACCCGGGCAGCGCCGCCAGCACGTCGGGCCCGGCGGCATCCAGCCCCTGCCAGAACGCCTGCTGCTGGCGCCAGGCCAGCGCGTGGCGCGGATCGGCCTGCAGCCAGCGCTGCAGGGTTCGTTGCTGGCGTTCCGGCAGCGGGCCTGCACTGCACCGGATCACCCAGCGCAACGCCTGCCTGGCCTGACGCGGCGAGGGTTCGGACGTGGTCATGGTTGTGGCCTGCCGCACCGCGAACGGGTGCGCTTTCCTGTTGTGACAACGGCGGGCGCGATCTGCCCACGGCAAACGCCGGTCATCGGCGCGTTCCCTGTTGATGCTGCTGGATCAACAGCGCGGCGCGCAGCACATGCTTGCCGACCAAGCTCTTGGAGATTCCCAGGCGCGCGGCAATCTCGCGTTCGCTCAGGCCCAGGTAGCGGTTGAGCACGAAGCACTCGCGCACCTGGGCCGGCAGGGCCAGGATGGTCTGGGTGATCTCGCGCAGCTGCGCCTGGTCCAGTGCCTGCGCCTCGCCATCACGGCTTGCCTCGGCCATGTCGACGGCGTACTCGGCCATGGCACGGCGTTCGCGGGCGTCGGCCTGGCTGCGGTTGAGCGCATGGTGATAGGCCATCCGGTACAGATAGCCGCGCGGCTCCAGGATCGGTGGATCACCGGGCACGCTGCTGGCCTTCAGGTACAGGTTCTGCAGGGTGTCCTCGGTACTGGCCGGGTCGAGGTAGCGCGCGATGAAGCGAGACAACGCACGGCGCTCGCGGATCAGCAGCTCGACCAGCGCCAGGGCATTGGGAGACATAGGTGCCAAGGCCGGACCGGGGAATGATGGGCGTGATGGCGACGGTCCGAGCCCGGATTGTAGGCGCCCCGCCGCGATACCGCACCCTTGTTCAGCGAGGTCGCCGGGAGCAGGACCTTCGGCCTATGAAGATCTCGTGAAGACGATGCTATGTTATATCGTCACATTCGTAGCGACCCCTTCCCATGTCCCGGTTCATCCCTGCCCGCCGCCTGTCCGGCGCGATCCTCCTTGCCCTGGCCCCCGCACTGGCAGCGGCGGCAGACGCCCCTTCGCAGCTGGACCCGATCGTGGTGACCGCAACCGCCACCGATCGCCTGGCCAGCGACGCACCTGCCTCGATCAGCGTGATCACCCGCGAGCAGATCCAGCTGCGGCCGGCGCTGGACCTGGCCGATGCGCTGCGCGGCAGCCCGGGCGTGACCGTGGCCGGGGTCGGCTTCGGCCGCCGCGGCATCCGCATCCGCGGCATGGACCCTGGCTACACGCTGGTACTGCTGGACGGCCAGCGCGTCAGTGCGTCGGCCGATGCCATCGCCCATTCGGATTTCGACCTGGGCTGGCTGCCGGCTGCGGCGATCGAACGCATCGAGGTGGTACGCGGCCCGATGTCCTCGCTGTACGGCTCGGAGGCGCTGGGTGGCGTGGTCAACGTGATCAGCCGCCGCGCCACCGATGACTGGCAGGGCAACCTGGTCTACAACGCCGGCGTGGTCGGCGGTGACCGTGGTGGCAACACCGCCCAGGCCGGCTTCTATGCGGGTGGCGCACTGCTGCCCGGCACGCTGGGCCTGAGCGTGTTTGCCGAACACCGACAGAAGGATGCCAGCCGCGATCCGAGCGACGACCGCCTGGACGAGCAGGAGGGGCGCCGCGCCAACACCGGCCGCGCGGTACTCACCTGGACTCCGGACGCACACCAGCGCATCGACCTGTCGCACCTGCAGGGCAGCGAGGAACGACGCCGCCATGCGCTGCAGGCCGGTGCCGCGCCCTATGTGTACGAAACCATCGACGACATCCGTCGCCGCCAGACCACGCTGAGCCATCAGGGCGATTGGGACTGGGGGCAAACCCGGGTGAGTGCCTACCGCGCGACGCTGGACCGCGACAACCGTCGCGACCGCGGTGAGGCTTCGCGGCCGCAGCAGCTGACCGACCAGATCGTCGATGCCCGCGCCACCGTTGCGCTGGGTGCGCGCCACCGCGTCAGCATCGGTGGCGAATGGCGGCGCCAGCAACTGGACGATGCGGCCGGCGCACGCAGTGGACACCTGCAATCGGATCAGAGCGCGCTGTTCGTGCAGGACGAGATCCAGGTGAGCGACGCGCTCTCGCTGGTGTTCGGCAGCCGCGGCGACCGCCATCCCGAGTTCGGCTGGCACCACAGCCCGCGCGCCTATGCGGTGTGGCATGCCACCGAAGCACTGACGATCAAGGGCGGCATCGGCAGCGGCTTCAAGGCGCCGAGCCTGAAGCAGCTGTCGCCGGAGTATTCCGCGGTGGGCGGCGGCGGGCGCTTCACCATTGTCGGCAATCCGCAGCTGAAGCCGGAACAGAACACCAGCGCCGAGTTGTCGGTGGCCTGGCAGCAACAACGCTGGTCAGTGCAGGCGACCGCCTTCCAGAATGACCTCAAGGACCTGATCCAGACCACCTGCGTGCGTGCCTGCGGCGTGCGCGGCCGCGAACTGCGCAACTACACCAACGTGGCCCGTGCCCGCATCCGTGGCCTGGAGCTGGCCGGCACCGCGCCGATCACCGAGCATCTGACCTTCGAAGCGAACTGGAGCTGGCTGGACCCACGCGACCGCCAGACCGACCAGTGGCTGCCGGAGCGCCCACGACGCAGCGGCGCCTCCGCACTGAACTGGCAGCGCGGCCCGCTGCAGGCCGCCGTGCGCGGCGAGTATGTTGGCCCGCAGCAGCAGGTGGCCGGCAGCAGCCAGGTGACCCTGCCTGATTACTGGTTGTGGTCGCTGGATGCGCGCTGGCGCGTCACCGCGGCGGTGAGCGTGGTGGCCGGCATCGACAACCTGGCCGACAAGCGGCTGGACGAAACCGGTGCGCTGTACCCGTACCCGGAAACCGGCCGCTACGTGCATGCCGGCATCCAACTGGCGTTCTGACCATGCGCAGCGGGTGGACATGGCTGCTGCTCGGGTGGCTGATGCCGGCCGCATTGGCCCATGCCGAGCCTGCGCCCCTGCAGGTGGACGTGGTCAGCAGCAGCTTCGTGCTGCCCGGCAAAATCGCCCGCCTGGACGCGCTGGGCGCGCCCGCAGGGGTGCGCTTCCGGCAGCGGGTGGTCGACCCTGCGACCGCGCTGCCGGACGGCTGGCCGGCAGGCAGCGACCTGGTGCTGCTGGATACGCCGCGACCAGCGGATGTCGAACAGGTCATGGCCGTGGTTGAAGCGCCATTGCAGAACGGCAAGGTGCCATGGCTGCGCGTGGGTGGCGGCGCACCGGCCTCCGGGCAGCTGCCCGCCGAGGTGGCGCGCAGGATCGCCGGCTACTACGGCAACGGTGGCGAGGCCAACATCCGCACGCTGGCTGCATACCTGCAGGCCTGGCGCAGCGATGCCGGAACCGACGGACTGCCGCTGCCGCAGGTGCTGCCGGCCACCGGCTACAGCACGGCCGGCAGCCAGTGGCTGGACAGCCCGCACGCATTGCAGGCGCAGTGGCAGCGCGACAATCAGGCAACATGGCCGAAGGTGGCGGTGCTGATCTCCGGCAGCATGCTCAGCGGCATGCAGACCCAGGTGCTGGACGCGCTGATCGAGGCCGGGCGCGCACGCAGGATCGCGCTGTTCGGCGTCTGGTTCGATGCCGCCGCCGACGACGGCCTGCAGCAGGCGCTGCGCGGCATCGAGGTGGATGCGCTGGTCAACCTGACCCATCTGCAGAACGGCAGCGCGCGTGCGGCCGAATTTTCCACGCTGGACGTGCCGGTGCTGCAGGCGCTGAACCATCGGCAAGGCGATGCGGATGACTGGCGCGCGGCGACCACCGGCATTCCGATGGCGACCCTGGCGACCTTCGTCGCCGTGCCCGAAGCCTGGGGCGCCAGTGATCCGATCGTGGTCTCGGCCAATGCGCGCGGTGAACTGCAGCCGATTCCCGAACAGATCGATGCACTGGCCGCCAAACTGCAGCGGCTGGCGGCGCTGCGCCACACCGCCGCGGCCGACAAGCGCGTGGCGCTGCTGTTCTGGAATGCACCGGACGGCGAGCGCAACCTGTCCGCCTCGCATCTCAATGTACCGCGCAGCATCGAGGCGCTTGCTGCCACGGCTGGCACAGGCCGGGTATTCGACGCACGCGGTGGATGAAAAGACCCTGATCGAGCAGCTGCAGGCACTGCTGGGGGGCTACTACCATCCGGAGCGGCTGGACGCGCTGCTCGATGCCGGGCTGGCCGATACCCTGCCGGTGGCGGACTACCGCCGCTGGCTGGCGACCCTGCCCGCCGCGCGCCGCGACGAACTGCACGCACAGTGGGGCGATCCTGCGCACCACCCTGCCGTTCGACAGCGGCAGGGACAGGCGGTGTTCGTGCTGCCGCGGCTGCGCCTGGGCAACCTGCTGCTGATGCCGCAGCCGCCGCGCGCGGGCCGTGTCGGTGAGGCCACCCACGATATGGCATCGGTGCCGAGCCATTACTACCTGGCGGCATACCTTTACCTGCGCCAGCAGTGGAAGGCCGATGCGCTGATCCACTTCGGCACCCACGGCACGCAGGAATGGACGCCGGGCAAGGACCGCGGCCTGTGGGCCGCCGATTATCCATGGCTGGCAGTGGGTGAACTGCCAGTGTTCTACCCGTACATCCAGGACAACGTCGGCGAGGCGATCCAGGCCAAGCGCCGTGGCCGTGCCGTGGTGATCAGCCACCAGACCCCGCCGTTCGCACCGTCCGGGCTGTACGACGAGCTGCGCGACCTGCACGCGGTGGTGCACGAACTGCAGCAGCTGGACCAGGGACCGGTGCGTGATGCCACCGCCGCACGCCTGCGCACACTGGCCACTGACAGTGGCATCGCCGCCGACCTGGGCTGGAGCGCAGTGGACATGCAGGCGCGCTTCGACAGCTTCCTGCCAGTGCTGCACGACCACCTGCATGAGCTGGCACGG
>NZ_JBFLUN010000016.1:0-17685 GCF_050473585.1 Stenotrophomonas sp. NRRL B-14846 | reverse complement strand
GGATTGTCGTGCAGGAACACCAGGTCCAGGTCGGAACCGAAGCCCAGTTCAAGCCCACCGAGGCTGCCATAGCCGATGATCGCGAAGCGCCCGCCAGGGATCTCGCCGTGCGCGGCGCGCATGTCCGCCTCGGCCATCGCCAGCACGGTGACCACCACCGCCTGCGCCAGCTCGGCCAGTTGCCGCGTGCTGTCCACCGCGCCCTGGCGGCCATCCAGCGTGGCCATCGCCATGCGGAAGCTGAGTGCCAGTCGCGTTTCATTGAGCCAGCGCAGTGCGGATTCGGGATCTTCCACCGCCAGCACCTGCTGGCACTCGGCCAGCATGCCGGCGGCATCCGGCATCGGCCCGGACACGCGCACGTCCAGCAGTTCGTCCAGCAGCAGCGGGTACGCGGCCAGGCGCTCGGCCAGCAGCGCGCTGCGCGCCAGCACATCGACCAGACGCGCCAACGCGCTCGGCTGTTCGTCCAGCAGCGCGAGATAGCTGGTCCTGCGCAGCACCGCCTGCAGCAGGCCAAGCACGCGCTTGAGCGCGGCATCGGGCTGCGGCGAACGCGTGGCCGCATGCAGCAACGCGGGCAGCACGCGATCCAGCCGCGCACGCGCGGCATCGGACAACGACTTCACGCCGGTGCCCTGCGCGAAATCGCGCAGCGACTGGTCGGCGCCATTGGCATCGAGGAAACCGGCTTCGGCCAGCAGCGGCGCGTTGCTGCCCTCGGGCAGGCTGCGCCAGTAGTTGGCCAATGCATCGGGCGCGGCCTGGCCCTTGCGCGGTGCCAGCAGCGCTGCGAATTCAGTACTGACCCGCTGCTGCTGCACGGCCAGTGCCGCGCGCAGCACCTCCCAGTCCGGGTAGCCCAGGCCGACGGCGATGCGCTCGCGGTCCAGCGCATCGCTGGGCAGCACGTGGGTCTGCGCGTCGCGCAGCATCTGCAGGCGGGTTTTCCAGCCGGCGCAGGAACAGGTAAGCCTCGCGCAGCGCGCTGCCATCCTCGGGCGCGATCTGCCCGGCCGCCACCAGCGCGTCCAGCGCCACCAGCAGGCGACGCTCGCGCAAGGTTGGTTCGCGGCCACCGCGGATCAGCTGCAGCGCCTGGCACAGGAATTCGATTTCGCGGATGCCGCCGGCGCCGCGCTTGATGTCCTCATGCAGTTCGCGGCGCGCGACTTCGGCGGTGATCGCCGCCTTCATCTCGCGCAGGCCGTCGAGCGCGGTGAAATCCAGGTAGCGGCGATACACGAACGGGCGCAGGGTCTGCAGCCACGCTTCACCGGCGTCGATATCGCCGGCCACCGCGCGCGCCTTCAGCCACGCATAGCGTTCCCAGTCGCGGCCTTCGCGCTGGAAGTACTGGTCCATCGCGGCGAACGACAGCGCGACGCGACCGGCGCTGCCGAACGGGCGCAGGCGCAGGTCGACGCGGTGACTGAAACCATCGACGGTGGTTTCGTCCAGCAGCTTGGCCAGGCGCTGGCCGAGGCGCGCGAAGTATTCTTCAGCGGCCAGCGCGCGCGGCCCGTCGGATTCGCCGCCGTGCGGGTAGGCGTAGACCAGGTCCACATCGGAACTGAAGTTGAGCTCGCCACCCGCCGAGCTTGCCGAGGCCGAACACCACCAGCTGCTGCGGCGTGCCTTCGCCATCGCGGACCACGCCGTGGCGCTGGGCGAATTCCTGCTGCAGGGCGTCCAGCGCCAGCCGCAGGCAGTCTTCGGCCAAAGCGGTGGCGCCGGCCAGGGTCTGCGCCACGTCGTCCAGGCCGGTCAGGTCGCGCCAGATCAGCCGCGTCGACATGGCGGTACGCCAGCGCCGGATCTGCGCCGGCCAGTCGCTGGGCTGCAGCGGATCGAGCACCGGCCCCGGGATCGGCGGGCAGCCGGGTGCGGCCAGTTGTGCCAGCAGCGCCGGTTGCCGCACCAGGGTGTCCAGCGCGAAGTCGCTGGCCACCGCCAGCCGGGTCAGCAGCGGCAGCAGCTCGGCAGGAACGGGCTCGGGCAGGACCTGGGCCAGGCGCGCCAGGGCGCGGTCGACAAGGGGCTGCAGGGACGCGGGAAGGTCGGCGGGGGCGAGGGTCATACCTCGATTCTCGCGGGGTCGGATCCCTTTGCCAACGGCAAAGGGCTCTGACCCCGGATTGCTGGCACTGCGCGGGTCAGAGCCTTTTGCCCGTGGCAAAAGGATCCGACCCGGCGTGTCGCGCGCATTCATAATGGGCGACAGGCAATAAAAAAGCCCGCTTGCAGCGAACTGCCAGCGGGCTCTGCTCCCTCCCCCACGTCGGGATGCAGGGCCATCGTGCGGGCTGCGAAAGCACTTTGCACGCTGCACTGCAAAACAAAACCGGTGGGTATGGGTGACCCCTGTGGGGAAAAGCCATTCCACGAAGGTAGAACCCCCCGTACGGATGAGGATGGCCGATAATCGGCTTTCCCCCCAGAAACACTGTCGTCATGTCTGTTGATCGCATCGCCAACGCGCGTCTCCGTGACCGCGTGGTCTCCGCCGAGGCCGCAGCCGCGCTGATCCAGCCCGGTGAAACCGTGGCCATGAGCGGCTTTACCGGCTCCGGGTATCCCAAGGCCGTTCCCGTGGAACTGGCGCGTCGCATCGAAGCGGTGCACGCCCAGGGCCAGCCCTTCCAGATCAAGCTGATGACCGGCGCCTCCACCGCGCCGGAGCTTGATGGCGCGCTGGCCAAGGCCGATGGCATCGCCATGCGCATGCCGTTCCAGAGCGACCCGGATGCGCGCAACCGCATCAACGAGGGCAAGCTGGATTACATCGACATCCATCTCAGCCACGTCGCCCAGCACGTGTGGTTCGGTTTCTACGGCGAGATCGATACCGCCGTGATCGAAGTCTCGGCCATCCGCGAAGATGGCTCGCTGGTGCCCTCCACCTCGGTCGGCAACAACAAGACCTGGCTGGACCTGGCGAAGAAGGTGATCGTCGAGGTCAACGAATGGCAGCCGGCCGGCGTCGACGGCATGCATGACATCTACTACGGCACCGCGCTGCCGCCGCACCGCAAGCCGATTCCGCTGGTGAACGCCAACGACCGCATCGGCGACACCGCGCTGCGCTGCGACCCGGACAAGATCGTGGCGGTGGTGCGCACCAACGGCCCGGACCGCAACAGCCCGTTCAGCCCGATCGATGCAACCAGCGAGCAGATCGCCTCGCACCTGATCGAGTTCCTCAAGCACGAAGTGAAGAAGGGCCGCCTGCCGCCGAACCTGCTGCCGCTGCAGTCGGGCGTGGGCAATATCCCGAACGCGGTGCTGGCCGGCCTGGCCAAGAGCGGTTTCCGCGACCTGGCCGCGTTCACCGAAGTGATCCAGGACGGCATGCTCGACCTGCTGCGCGACGGCGTGTTGAGCTACGCCTCGTGCACCGGCTTCGCGCTGAGCCCGCAGGCCAACGAGACGTTCAAGGAACACATCGATTTCTACCGCGAACGCATCATCATGCGCACGCAGGAAATCTCCAACCATCCGGAACTGGTGCGCCGCCTCGGCTGCATCGGCATGAACGGCATGATCGAGGTGGACATCTACGGCAACGTCAACTCGACGCACGTGATGGGCACGCGGATCATGAACGGCATCGGTGGTTCCGGTGACTTCGCCCGCAACGGTTTCCTGTCGGCGTTCCTGAGCCCGTCCACGGCGAAGAACGGCACCATCTCGGCGATCGTGCCGATGGCCAGCCATGTCGACCACACCGAGCACGATGTGTCGGTGATCGTGACCGAGCAGGGCCTGGCCGACCTGCGCGGCCTGACCCCGCGCAAGCGCGCGCAGGTGCTGATCGACAACTGCGCGCACCCGGATTTCCGCCCGCAGCTGCAGGACTACTTCGACCGTGCCAGCCGCGAGAGCTACGGCAAGCACACCCCGCACCTGCTGCCGGAAGCGCTGTCGTGGCACCAGCGCTGGCTGGATACCGGCACGATGAAGGGCTGAGACCCGCTGTTGTAGAGTCGAGCCATGCTCGACTGCTTTTCTCGGCAGCCGAGCATGGCTCGGCTCTACAGAGGGCAGCGCCATGACCCCAGGCACGGACATCGGGTAGAGCCGGCCGCTGGCCGGCTTCCCCTACAGCCGGCCAGCGGCCGGCTCTACCATCAAACGATGCGCAGCGCCGCCAGCGACTCAGCCTGCAGCCGCTCGTAGATCTCGAACTCGTCGTTCACCCGCCACGCCCAAGGCCTGCTCGAAGGCCTCGCGGTTGGCATGCGCGGCATAGGCACGCTGTTCTTCACCGCCCAGGTTCGACTGGAAGATGCCCGCGGCACTGACCGGCAGGAAATCCTCGTAGACGATCGGGTCGGCGGTGGCCAGGCCCGCGGCCACCAGCACTTCAGCCGGCAGATCAGCCACGCGCTCCGGCGCGGCGCGGCCGGCGTCGGTCAGCTGGTAGCGGTAATAGCCCAGGCCTTCCTGGCGCAGCGTGTCGTGGTCATCCGGGAAGCTGGCGAACACCGCCTGCAGGCGCTGGCCGTAGTCGCCGCCGGTACTGCCTTCGCCACCGGCATCGCGTGCCTGCGACAGCAGCTGGTCGTACAGCGCGCGGCCCTTCGGGGTCAGCGCAAGGCCACGTTGTTCGATCTCGCCGAAGCGCGCGGTATGCGTACCGGCATCACCACCCTCACTGTCCGGGAAATGCACGGCTTCTTCCAGTGCCTTGAAGCTGGTCTGGCGCAGCAGGATCGGGCAGGCGCGGCGCGGCGGGCCTTCGATCACCGCCTTGGCCGCCATGCCTTGTTCGATCATCGCGGCCTGCGCCGCGTCGATATCCAGCGTGCGCGGGGTCAGGTGGTTGATGTGCGGGCCCCGGAAGCTGACCACGTCGGCCACCAGGCGATGCGCGTTGTGCAGGGCGTGGTAGGTCGGCAGGTCGACGGTGGCATCACCGTGCCAGCGGAAGGTTTCCAGTGCTTCATCGACGAAACGCTCGGCATCGGCCTGCGACAACCCGCCGTCACGCTCGGCCTGCTCGATCAGCGCCAGCGCGCCGTCGGTGAAGATGCGGCGGCGTTCGAGGATGCGCGCCGATTCGGCACGCAGGGTTTCGTCTTCGATCAGCTCCAGGCGCAGCAGCGAGGTGAACACGCGGAACGGGTTCTGCGCCAGCGCGGCGCCGGTCAGCGGCCGGGAACGCGGTGGAGTGCACCGGCACGCCAGCCACCGACAGGTCGTAGTAGCCGACCGGGAACATGCCCATCACCGCGAACAGGCGGCGCAGCGTCGCCAGTTCCTGCACGGTGCCGACGCGGATCGCGCCATGGCGCTCCTCGTCCAGGCGCGCACGCTCGTCGTTGCGCAGCAGCTGCGCGGCTAGCGCTGGGTCCTGGTCAAGCACCTGCGCGTTGATCCGCTCCACCAGTTCCACCAGCGTGCCGTACAGCGGCACTTCGGTGCGGTACATGCGGGACATGGCCTGCGCGAACAGGCGGCGGATCACATCAGGCGAAACGAAAGAGGCGCTCATCAGTCACTCGATTACGGGAACGGGGAACAGCTCGAACCCGTATTGTCGCCGGAGCGCGCGGCGGCGGCGATATGCACAGCAACATGAAAGAAATCGGTAGTGCCGGCCGCTGGCCGGCAACCCCCGGATGCCTGGAAGGGTGCAGTTGCCGGCCAGCGGCCGGCACTACCGCTTGAGCTGGCGCTTCAGGGTGGCATCCAGGGTGATCGGCCGGTCCCAGTGCTGGTAGCTGGCCACGATGGCGTGGCGCAGCGCGCGGTAATGCAGGTTCTCCGGCTTGGTCGGCATCCGCTTCACCACCGCCTCCCAGCCGCCGGCCGGGTCCTGGCTGAAGGCGCGCACGCTGTCGCGGCAGGTCTGGCCGCTGGCCTTGGCCCAGAAGCAGGCGAAGTAGATATCCCCGGCCTGCCAGCCATGGGTGGTGAACAGTGCGCTGATATAGCCGCGCGGTACGTCGGCATAGCGCGACACCTCGTCGAGGAAGGCGTCGGGGTAGCGCTCGGCGTAGTGGTTGATGTCCTGCAGCTGGGCATCGACCCAGCTGTCACCGGTTTCCACCGCGTAGGCCGCCGAACGCTCGGCGGTCTGCTGGGCCAGCACGGTGGCCGGCACCAGCAGCAGGGACAACAACAGCGCGCGCAGTCGGACGTTCATGCCCCGATTCTGCCGCAGCCGCCGCGCCCTGTCAGGCCGCTGCAGCGGCCTTGGCCTCGATCGCCGCCAGTGCAGCCGGCCAGTCGTGGGCGGTATCGGCGGTGACCATGCGCGGTTCATCGTCGGCCACGCCATGCTGGGTCTCGTGGGCCCAGGTCACCGCGTACGGGGTATGCACGCCCCAGCCACCCAGGGTCACCACCGGCTCGATGTCCGAGCGCAGCGAGTTGCCGACCATCACGAAGCGCTGCATCGGCAGGTCGAATTCGGCCAGCACGCGGGCGTAGGTCTCCGGGTCCTTCTCGGAAACGATCTCGATGCGCGGGAACAGCTCGGCCAGGTTGGCCACCTTGATCTTCGCTTCCTGGTGGAACAGGTCGCCCTTGGTGATCAGCACTACCGGGTAGTGCTCGGCGATGGCCGCCACCGCTTCGCGCACGACCGTCGATCAGCTCGACCGGGTGGCGCAGGGTGTCATGGCCGATCTCCAGGATGCGCTGGATGTCCTTGGCCTCGATGCGCTGGCCGGTGATGTCGATGGCCGCTTCGATCATCGACAGCGTCATGCTCTTCACGCCGTAACCGAAGGTGCCCAGGTGGCGCTGCTGCACTTCCAGCAGGTGGCGCGCGGTCTGGGTGTCATGCACGTCGACGTAGCGCGACAGCAGGTCAAGATAATCCTGCTCGGCCTTGCGGTAGTAGTCCTCGCTCTTCCACAGCGTGTCGTCACCGTCAAAACCGACCAGGCCGATGGCGCGCGACGGCGCAGGCGTGGGGGTAGTCATCGCACAAGGATACCGCCGTCCCGGCACGTGGGACACCGGGCAGGCTCAGTCGCCGTGCTGGCGCTGGTAGACCAGCAGGTCCAGTGCCGGGGCCTGGCCGGTCAGTTGGGTCAGCAGGGTATGTACCTGGCCGCGGTGATGGGTCTGGTGGTTGAACCAGTGTGCCAACCCGGCGTCCACCCGCTGCAGCTGCGGTTCGGGCGTGGACACGCGTCGATAGGCGACACGGGTCGCCAAGGCCGCATCGGACAGCCCGAGCACGAACGCGACGATGCCGGCATCCTCCTCGATCCGCGCCTGACGCAGCGCGGTGAAATCGGTGAACAGCAGCGTGTCCAGTGCATAGCCGGTATCGCCTTGCCCGGCCAGCCGGCGCAGCCAGATGCGATCCGTCACCAGCAGGTGGTTGAGCGTACGTTCGACGGAACCGAAGAACGCGCCGCACGGCCTTCGGTAGTCCTCGTCGGGCAGTGGCTCCACGGCGGCGTACAGGCGCTGGTTGGCCCAGGCGTTGTAGCGGGCCATGGTCTCGAAATGGCGCTTGAGGGTTGCCATGCGCGGATGGTCGTGCCCGGCGCAGGCGCCGTCAATACGGCAAAACCCGGGCGGCCGCAGCCGCCCGGGTCCCCATGCACCGGTCTTCCCGAATCAGGTCTGGATCAGCGGCCCTGCGCCGCGCCGGCACCAGCGCCGGCCTGCTGCGCGGCCACGTAGGCCTTGTACTCGTCGGCGCTCAGCTCGCCGTCCCTTGTTGGTATCGGCCTGGTCGAACACCTGGGCCAGGCCGGCGTTCACCTGCGCCTCGGTCTTGCTGATGGTGCCGTTGCCATCGGTATCGATGCTGGCCCAGGTCTGGCCACCGCCGTTGGCCTGCGCCGATGCCGCTGCGGCCGCGTCGGTCGCCTGGTCAGCCGCCTGCCCGGCCTGTGCCGCCGCCTGCTGGGCCTGCGCCGCTTCATTCTGCGCATGCGCGGCCTGCTGCTTGGCCGACTGTGCCATCGCCCGGTATGGCCAGCACACTGCCGGCGGCGACGATCAGGGCGATCAGGGGCTTGCGGTTGCGAATAGTCATCAGGGGTGTCTCCTACCAATTGGGTGGTGTTGCGCGGCCTGTTGCTTCCGCACGGCACCTACCCTGCCACCGCCTTTCTGAATCGATTTTGGGCCGCGGCCAGCCTCCACACGCGCGATTAACCACTCGCCTCCACGCATGCTTTAGCGCGCTGGTTAGCGGGGAGTGAGTGGGCTCATGAGATGCGCATTCAGCGCCTCTGGATTTAACCGGAGGCAACGAAAAACCTGCGTCAGTCGACGGTTTTTTCCAATGACCGCGAACTGAACAACACCCATCCAGGGCGACACCGGCGAGTGCGCCGGCGATTTCCAGCACGACACGGCTACCGAGTTCGTTCGGATCGTGGATGGTGGCGAGGAACAGGCGCGCGTACAGCGGCGACTCCAAGCCGCACGATGCCCATGTAGAACAGCTTCCACGCGTCGATGCCGGCGGAGGCCACCACCGAGATGACGCAGGACCAGCCGTTCGCATGCCCCACCGACCAGTGCAGCAGCCGGCACAGCCACGACCACAGGAAATACACCAGCAGGCCGACCAGCAGGCGATGGCGCCGGCCTCCAGGGTGCCGAGCAGGCGAAGTGCAGGGGAAGGTTCATCGGGCGGGCTGGGATGAGAAGGCGGCCAGTGTAAGGGATCTGCCCCGGACCCGATCCGGTGGCCACGGTAGATCCACGCCATGCGTGGATGAATCTCCATCGAGATCGAATATCTCGACGATTGAAAAAAGAGCAGCCGAGCATGGGCTCGGCTTTACAACGGACTCCGCGGGAAACTGTCAGAGGCGGGGCGGTGCCGGAGTGCGGGGTGTCAGCCGCATGGATGCGGCTGCCAAGCCTCCATGGACGGATTTACGGTGTCCCCGCACTCCGGCACCGCCCCGCCAACCCACGGAACGCACGCTGTTGCTGTTGCTCCTGATGTTGCGGCCAGCGGCCGGCACTTACCGCGGGTGCAGGGCGCAGCCCTGCCGAAACCCCCTAGAGCACCGGAACGTCGTACGCGGTGCCGGGATCCGGTTCCGGCTGCAGGGTGTAGTGCCACCACTCCTGCGGATAATTGACGAAGCCCCGCCGCGCCATCGCGCGCACCAGCTGCTGGCGGTTCGCCTGCTGTGCATCGCTCAACCCGCTGGTCTGCGTATGCGCGCGCGGCCCGAAGAAATCGAAGTCGGTGCCCATGTCCAGCGGCGTACATGCACCACTGCGGCAATCCAGCAGCCCCAGATCGACCGTGGCGCCGCGGCTGTGTCCGGACGTTCGGCGATGTAGCCGTCAGCCAGCAGCCGCGGCTTGTCCAGATCCGGGTACTGCAATGCCTTGCGCGAGCGCTCGCGCGGGTCGTTCACACCAGGCCATGAAGGCCTGCACCGAGCGCACCGGGCCGGTAGCAGTCGTAGATCCGCAGGCCGAATCCATCCGCACGCAGGTCCTGTTCCACCTGCGCCAGCGCCTTCGCCACGGCGCCAGCAGGTAGCACGAGGGCGCCTCGTAACCCGGTACACGCGCGCGCCGGTGAAGTTGTTGGCGCTGGCGTAGCGGATATCCATCTCGATGCGTGGCGACAGCGAACGGATCTCGACCAGACCGGCACTGGCGGCGTCGATCGCCGGCGAAACGCGCGGCGGCTCAGCGGCGCTGGCGCTCGCTGCCAGGGCAGTCGCCAGTACGAGTGAAATGCAGGTCCTGGAAGTCATAGCTGAAGTCGATGTCCGGGTCGATGGCACGCAGGTCTAGTGTGGGCGGCGCACCGTCACCGGGCTGCAGCCAGGCCTGTGCGTCTTCGCCCAGCGTATCCCAGCGCAGCAGCCAACGCCCCTGCAACTGCAGCACCGTGGCCTGCAGTCGGGGGCGACTTGTCGACGCTGAAACGCAGGCCGTCCGCGCCCGGGCACAGTGAGGCCGGGCCCAGCCACGGATCGCGGTAACGACCCTGCCAGCGGGACAGGTCCGTGCGGCTCGTCACCTGCGCCGCAGCGGTGGATGGCCGCGAATGGCCGCTCGCGGCCCGCGTTGCCTGGTCCGCCTTCAGTTCGGCCAGGTACTCCATCGCCGGACGCGCATCGTCGGGGGGTGGTGAAGCGCTTCAGCGCTGCCCTGCATCAGCGCTGTGCGTGCATCCTCGCCTTCACCGTTGATCAGCATCACCACACCCACCTTCCGGTCGGGCAGCAGCGCCAGCGACGAGTACATGCCCGACAGCGTGCCGGTGTGCGCTACCTTCCACTGCCCGTCCATGTCCGACACGCGCCAGCCGTAACCGTAGCCGTAGAAATGCGCGTTGTCCCAGCGCTGCTGGCGTTCACCCAACGGCATCGGCATGTGCAGGGTCCACAGCGTGCGGCGTTGCGTGCTGTCCAGCCAGTCCGGCACCACGGCAGGATCCAGCAGTACCTGCATCCAGCGCGTCATGTCGCGCAGCGAGCAACGGATGCCACCGGCCGCCATCGACGGCAGGTCCGGGCTGATATCACCGTCGGCGTTCACCCCTCATTGCGATCACCACGCCATGCATGCGGCTGCGCGACATTGCCCACGCGTTTCACCGACCAGGCCCCGACCTGACAGCGGGTCATGCCGAGTGGTTCGAACACCTGCTCGCGCATCAGCTGGTCATAGGGTTTGCCACCGGCCGCAGCGGCCACTTCCCCGGCCACCACGTACATCAGGTTGTCGTAGGCATAGTGCTGCGGAAGCTGCTGACCGGCTTGAGGTGCGCCAGTCCGGCGATGATGTCGGCACGGGTGAACGTGTTCGGTTCCGGCCACAGCATCAGGTCGCCGGCGCCCAGGCCGAGACCGCTGCTGTGGATCAGCAGGTCGCGCACCTGCATCTGCTGGCCGACCCATGCGTCCTGCATGCGGAACCCGGGCAGGTACCGCTGCACCGGATCATCCCAGCGCAGCTTGCCCTGCTGCACCAGCCGCGCCAGCAACGCGGCGGTCATCGCCTTGCTGTTGGAGGCGATCTTGAACAGGGTGTCCTCGTCGATGCGGCCGCCATCGCCGCGCGCCCCTTCCGCATGGCGATAGACCACGCGCCCGTTCTCGACTACTGCCATGGCCAGCCCGGGCAGATGCTCGACGCGGACCACGGCGGCGATATCCGCATCGATGGATGCGGTATCGACCGCCGAAGCGGAGGTGCGGCCAGTGCCGCCGCGAGGATCAGCAGATGATGCATGCACGCTTCCCTTCCAATGCCCGCGCCGCCCACACGGACGGCACGGATGCAGCCTCAGAAATTCCAGGTCACCACCAACTGTGTATAGCGCGGAGCCTGCCAGCGCGTCCGGTGGCGAACGTCGCCTCGCGGTACTGGCCGGGCTGCGCTTCATAGCGCTGGTGCACGTTGATGGTCTTCTGATTGTTGAACAGGTTGTAGACCGACAGCCGTGCGCTGAGGTCGATGCCTTCCACCGGCAAACGCCACGTCACATTGCGCCCATGGTCCACGTCCATGGCAGGCGACCGAACGCGCCGCGCGGACTGTACTCGAACTGTCGCTGGTTGTATGGGCCGGAGCAGTTGGCCACGCACAGCCAACGCGTGCCACCGCCACTACCTTCACTGGAGGTACTGCCACCGCGATGGAGTCGTTTGGCCACATCACGCCATACGCAGTGATCGGGCCACCGGACTGCACCTGCAACGTGGTGCCAAAGGACCATTGCTTGTTCAGTGCGTACGCAGCTCGCAGCTTGAACTGGTGGCGGAAGTCGTTGAACAGTACGCCGTAGCGCTCGTTGGTGGCGGGGTGGTCCCAGAACTGGACCATGCCGGTATCACCGTAGTTGGTATCGGAGTTCACTGGTCCTTCGAAGTTGCCTTCACTCTTCGACCACAGGTAGGACGCGTTGAACATCCACTTCTCGTCCCATGCACGGTCGATCTGGAACTCCAGCGCCTTGTAGGTACGCTTGGGCTTGGAGTAACCGATTACCTCGCCGCTGCCGCCCTTGCGATAGCCCCTGTTGGCGGTATCGATGGTGATCCAGCCTTCGTTGGCGCAGCCGATGCTCTTGTCGCCCCAGATTGTCAGGCTCTCGCCCGGATTGGCGATCGGCCACAGCGTGCTCGGGGTCGGGCCGCACGGGGTGTAGTTGATGCGGATGTCATCCAGCGCACGGTCATCCGTCGATAGTGGCGTTGACGCCCCAGGACCACGCCTGGTTGATCATGTTCTGGAAGCCCAGGATGTACTCGTCCTGGTAGACCGCCTTGAGATCGCGGTCCACGCTCTGGCGCAGGTCGGCACCGCCCGGTGTTCATGCGGGTGTCGGTCGGCCCGATCTGCTGGCCGACGATCGGTGCCATGTACGGCGAGCCTGTCGGCGAGGTCTTCTGTTCCCAGCCATTGAGCACGTAATAGCTGTATTCGTCGGTGAGACCACCGGCGAAGTTCACGTTGATGTTGTTGGTAACCGGCAGGTAGTAGCGGCCGGCGTTGCCGAAGAGCTTGGTGCTGCCATCACCGCGCATGTCCACGAGAAGCCCACACGCGGCGCGACCAGGTCGTCCATCTTGATGAACGCTTGCCGGCGGCGGTGCGGTTTTCGAAACGGTCCCAGCGCACGCCGAGGTTGAGCATCAGGTCGGAGTGATGTTCCAGATGTCTTCCACGTAGAAGGCATTGGCTTCAGTCTCGAACGTGCCTCCCGACTTGCGGTTGCGCGCACGCAGCATTTCGGTAACGCCTGCTGGCACGTAGGCATTGGCACCGTCCCCAGACTTCATCGCCAGGTCGCGCTACGTAGGCCGTGTAGCTCAACTCGGTCGGACCGGGGTAGCGGGTGGACTGCTTTGTGGTCATCAGCTCACGGTCGACACCGAAGCGTAGCAGGTGATCACCCAGCTGCCATTCGAAGTCCAGTCGCGCCACGTCACGGGTATCGTCACGCTCGGCCACTGCCGTGCCGGGTGGGGTGGCAGCCTGCGCGCAGGCCCTGCAGCTTGCCCAGGCGCGGGCCGTAGGTGCTGTCGGTGAACACCGGGCTGCACGCCTGATCCAGCGACGAATTGGTGAACGCACGCTGGTTGTCTGGCCGACCATGGCGCGGGCGGTGAAGTTCTGGCCGAAGTGGCCGGTATAGGTGGCCGACCAGTTGCGACCACCCGTCTCGGTGACCGAATCACCGCCCCATTGCACCGAGCTGGTCTGGCGTTCCAGTTGTAGCCATACGAGGCGTTGGTGACGTCACCTTCGTCGGAGAACGCCAGCAGCGCCAGGCTGTGGTTGTCGTTGATGTTCCAGTCCAGCTTGGTGCCCCAGAAGCCGTTGCCGGAATCATTCTTGAACCAGGTACTGCCATCGGACGAGGTGTTGTGCCCTTTGTCACTGCGGTCTTCATACATCGCGAACAGGAACAGCTTGTCCTTGATGATCGGACCGGAGCCCCACACGTTGGTCTTCAGGAACGAGTTGTTGTCGCGGCTGCCATACGAATGCGGGGTTCCATCACGATGGAAGTGGTCGCCGCCGCTGGAGCGCCATGCACTGGGTTCAGCGGTGACTTCCACGCCGCCTTCGAACTCGTTGCTGCCCGAACGGGTCACCGCATTGATCACGCCACCGGTGGAGCGGCCGAAACTCGAACCGAGTATCCGCCGGTCTTGACCTGAAACTCCTTGAAGAAGGCGAACGGCGCGGGTACTGAAGCCGCGACGGGTGTACATGTCGGTGACATTCAGGCCATTGATGAAGACGGCATTTTCAGCCACCGACGAGCCGGCGAAGGACAAGCCACCAAAGGACGAGTTGCCGCCGACCACGCCCAGGCGCCATCAGTGCGACCGCAGACAGGTCCTGCGCCACAGGAAGGCGCGAGAATTTCCTGTCGATTGATGTTGAAGGATGTTTCGGTGGAATAGACATCCACGCGATTGACCACGCGTGTGCCGACCACCTGCAGTGCATCGAGATTGGTGACGCCGCCGCCGCTTGCCAGATTGACCGTGGTGGTGCCGCCGATCGCGACGCTGACAGCAACCTGATCACCCAGCTTCTGGCCATCACGGCTGAGCTGCAACTGGTAGTCGCCCACCGGTAGCTGGCCAAGGCGATAGCTGCCATCGGCACCGACCGTGACAGAGCGGGTCAGGCCCGTGCTGTTGCTGACCACGGTCACCTGATCACCGGCGGTGGCGCGGCCCGCCACCGCGCCGCTCACGTTCTGCGCCATTGCTGTGCCGGCAGCATCATGCCCAGACACGCCCCGAGGGCGACGCACAACGCCGCCCGCTTGATGCTGTAAGCCTTCATCCCCTGCTCTCTCCTGCAAGAATTGAATGGTGTGGAGTGCGATGTGTCGCGCTAGCGTTGCCTGGCTGGCAGTACCCGCCACTGGAAGTCGTAGCTCCATTGGTCGAAGTACAGTTGCCGCCTGCCCACTCGGCCTCGCCGCGCTGCGAGTCGACCGTTTCCGAGCGGAAGTGCTGCTTGGCCGGCACGAAGGGCTGGCCGAAATCATCGTTGAAGGCGATGCGGTAGCCGTCGAGGCCACCCAGGTAGAAATCGCGCAGGGCCGGCACGTCGCTGGCCAGTGCCCCGGTGGTCACGTCCATCGGCAGCCAGCCATACGGCGCCAGGTAGACCTGCCCCAGTCATGCAGGTTGTTGTAGCCGCTGCCATCGTCGGAGAACACCATGCCCCGACTGCCAGCGCGCGGGAATGCCGTTCAGGCGCAGCAACGCTATCAGCAGCAGGGTCTGCTGCCCGCAGTCGGCATGGCCGGAACGCAGCGCGTAATCGCTGATGTTGCTGATCGTGGAGTATTCGCGCGCACCGGCCCAGGAATGCGGTCGACCGCAGCAAACAGCTTGCGCACCACTTCATACGGGCGCGTCTCGCCCTGCAGCACCTGGTCGGAGAACAGCTTCAGCGCAGGGGTGAAGCGCACATGCGGCAGCTGCTCGGCCAGATAGGGCTTCAACGCCGGATCAGCCGGGGTCGGCCGCACCCTGGCCGGATCGATCGCGGTATGCCGGGCGAAGATCGTGACCGCGTAGCGGACCTCGAAGCGGGTCGGCTGCCCAGCCACCGCTTTGGCTTCCAGATAGGCCGTGCGTTGCAAGGTGCTGGCCGGTGCCCACCCGCGCCTTGCCCGGGCTGCCGCCCAGCCACTGCACCTGCTCCTGCTGTCCCGGGATTTCGCGCGGGTACGGAATCCAGGCGCGTACGGTTTCGCCGGCCGGCACGGCATCGGCTTTCACTGTGAGCGACTGGGTGAATTCAATGCGCTGCGGCAGCACCGACGCCTGGGCCACTCTGTTCGGCTGCGGCAACCGCGCGCGCGTGGTGGGCGTTGAGCACTTCGTTGGGGCCGGAGGCGGCATCGGTGCATCCGCGCGGCGGCGTGCACGCGCCTCATCACTGAGCAGGAACAGGTTCGATGGTGCGCGCTTGAAGTACCAGCGCGTGCCATCGATGTCGAGGTGTTCGATCAGTCCAAGCTGGTCCCAGCGTGCGAATTCCTCGTCGGTCAGGTCGGGAATCCAGCGGCGCACGGCAGACTTGACGGCGGCTTCGTCGAGGGAAAAATCCAGGCGGATGCGGCGCATGCGCTCTTCCTGGAACGCGATGTCGTCGAAACTGACGCCAGGCTCCGCCGCGTCCGCAGCCGACCAGGTGTTCAGTTCGCTGCCGGCTTCGGAGAACCGTCCCGCGTCGATCATCTGCACGACCCGCGCAAACTGGATGGCCGAGGGTGGCGGCTCCGCTCCCGCCGACCACGCCCACAGCAGCAGCGCGGCACACAGGCCGGCAGTGCAGGCAGACGTGGTTTGCCGAACGGCAGGATCCACAGCGACACTTCCCCAGCGCGGGTGGTAACGGCTGTGTAACACGGGCCGGGATGCTGGTCAATAATTTATTCTTGCTTTCGTGGCCAAAAGGAATAAATATTCCAAAAGGCATTCGAGGAGGGTGTGCAGCGCATGATCCTGGCTCCCGCGAACGGCATCGGCATTGGCCACGCCGCTTGACCCTGCCCTGTGCCTGCTGGCCGCACCAGCCCTTTCACAGGCAGCCCCGTCACCCGATCCGGCGCACCGCTGCCCTATGTGATCGGCCTGCACGAGGCCTACCTCACCCCCGCAGTACTGGGCCGCGCGCCTGGACAACGCCGACGTGCCGGTCCTGGACCGCAGCCAGATCGAGGCACAGAACGCGCGGATGCGGGCACAGGACAGCCACATCCAGGACATCGCCGCATTGCCAGCCCAGCTTGATGCGGCGACGGTGCGTGCCAGCATCACCGCGCTGTCGAGCTGGCCAGCCGCACCCTGTACAACGACAAGGGCCAGGCCATCACGCCGGCACTGCGCAGCACGATCGAAGCAAACCTGGGCCTCGATGGGATTCCCGCCCGGACGGCACCGCCAGTATGGGCTGGTGGTGAAGCGCGCAGCTCTGCGCACCTTCCCAACCCGCGAGCGCGTCTTCAGCAGCATCGGCGATACCGACATCGATCGCTTCCAGGAATCGGCGCTGTTCCCCGGCGACAAGATTGCCGTGGTCCATCGCAGCGCCGACGGCCACTGGCTGTTCGTGCACAGCGAGCGCTACAGCGCATGGATCGAGTCCGATGCCATCGCCAGCGGCGACAAAGCCACCGTGCTCGGCTATGGCGCCAAAGGCCCGTACCGGATCGTCACCGGTGCCACCGCGCAGACCGCCTACACCCCGGAAGAACCGCGCGTCTCGCGCCTGCAGCTGGACATGGGCGTGCGCCTGCCGGTACTGGCCGGCTGGCCTGCTTCAGAGCCGGTGAACGGCCAGCAGGCGCATGCGTCGTGGGTGGTGCAGTTGCCGGTACGCGAAGCCGACGGTCGGTTGAAGCTGGTGCCGGCGCTGCTGCCACGTTCGCAGGACACCGCCGCCGACTACCTGCCGCTGACCCCACGCCTGCTGCTGCAGCAGGCCTTCAAGTTCCTCGGCGAGCGCTACGGCTGGGGCCACGACTACGACACCCGCGACTGCAGCGGCTTCGTATCCGAGATCTACCGCAGCTTCGGCGTGCTGCTGCCACGCAATACCAGTGCACAGGCGGTCAGCCCTGCCCTGGATCGCCCTGCCGTTCACCGGCAAGGACGGCAAGGCGGTGCGCGACCGCGCCGTCACCGACCTGCAGGTGGGCGATCTGGTCTACATCCCCGGCCACGTGATGATGGCCATCGGCCACGTCGACGGCCGTACCTGGGTCATCCACGATACGGCGGGCGGCAGCTGGTTCGGTGCCGACGGCACGCGCGTGCAGGCCCATCTCAATGGTGTTTCGGTCACGCCGCTGGAACCGATGATGGCCAGCGATACCGTCCGCTACATCGACCGCATCACCAACATCCAGCGCCTGCGGGCCAAGACTCCTGAATGAAGATCACCGCCATCGAACTGGGCATGCTGCGCGTGCCGTTGAAGACACCGTTCAAGACCGCCCTGCGCACGGTGGAGACCGTGGAAGACGTGGTGGTGCTGATCCGCACCGACACCGGTCACACCGGCTACGGTGAAGCCCGGCCACCGCAGTGATCACCGGCGATACGCACGGCTCGATCATCGAAGCAATCCGCCACTTCATCGCGCCGCGCCTGATTGGCCAGGACGTGGTCAACCTCAACCATCTGTGCACGCTGGTGCAGACCGCGATGGAACGCAACACCAGCGCCAAGGCGGCGG
>NZ_JBFLUN010000015.1:0-14843 GCF_050473585.1 Stenotrophomonas sp. NRRL B-14846 | reverse complement strand
AGCACCAGGCCAAGCACGGCGATCACCAGGCCCGGACGGCCCTGGCCGGCCACGCGCGCGGTCAGCGCGGTGCGCACCACATGGCGAACGAATGCGGATCCTTCGGCGCAGCGGCACCAGCACGTAGCGCTTGCGGCCCAGCCAGAACACGAAGGTAGCGATGAACATCAGGATGCCCGGGATGCCGAACGCCCACTCGCGGGCCCCAGTTCTTCAGCACCAGCGAATCAGCAGCGAGGCGAACAGCGAGCCGAAATTGATGATCCAGTAGAAGGCGTCGAGACAATCTTCGCCAGGTGCTTGTTGCTCTGGTCGAACTGGTCGCCCATGAACGAGGCACCAGCGGCTTGATGCCACCGGCGCCGAGCGCGATCAGGCCCAGGCCGAGGAAGAAGCCTTCGCGGCTGTCTCGAACAGCGCCAGGCACAGGTGGCCGGCGCAGTAGACCAGGCTGAACCAGAGGATGGTGTGGTATTTGCCGAGAACTTGTCGGCCAGCCAGCCACCGAGCAGCGGGAAGAAATACACGCCGATCATGAAGCTGTGCATGATGTCCTTGGCTTCACCGGCACGGCCTTCTGCAGTGATTTCCTGCAGCAGCAGCGAGGTGATCAGGAACTGCACCAGGATGTTGCGCATCCCGTAGAAACTGAACCGTTCGCAGGCCTCATTGCCGATGATGTACGGAATCTGGCGCGGCATCTTTCCTTGGCCGGCGATGGGGGCGACTGCGTCGTGGCTCATCCTGTAAGGCATTCCTGCAAAGCGAAAGGCGCAAGGTTACCGGAACCGGGGCTTGCGAAGCACGCTGCAGGGCTGCATGACAACGGTGCCAATCCATGGCAGGCCATCCCGCCCTGCCGGAAGTCACGGCACCTGCACGACAAAAGCGTAAACTTATCGTTATGCGCCCCCTCGCCCACGGCCCCGCCTCCTGCTCAGCTGTCTCTTGCTGCTGCTGGCGTTGCAGGCACAGGCCCGCCCGCAGGCGCCGGCCGCCGCCGCCAGCGAGAGCGAGCCCCGGCAACTGACCGTGGCCGCGCTGGAACTGCCCAGCCGCGATGACGCGCAATGGAAGCAGCGCCGCGAGCAGGTCGCACAGCTGCTGACCGAGCTGCAACCGGACGTGATCTCGGTGCAGCAGGTGCTGCAGCAGCAGGGCCGCAACCCGGCCTGCTGGCTGGCCAGCCGGCTGCGCTACAGCTGCGACTTCGTTACCGCCGATCCGCCGAGCCAGCCACTGCGGCATGGCAACGCCATGCTGACCCGGCTGCCGGTCAGCGAGGACGGCGTGACCCTGCTGCACCCTCCCGGCACCTTCAGCGCGGCCGGCATGATGCGGCTGAAGCTGGGCGAGGCGCTGGTCAACATCTATGTGGCGCGGCTGCGTCCGGACCCGGACGAGGCCACCGCCCGCCAGCACAGACCAGCGACCTGATGACCTGGATCGGCGCCACCGCCGAAGGCATGCCCAGCCTGATTGCCGGCGATTTCTCGGCCAACACGGTGGAACTGGTGCGCAGCACGCCGGGTTTCCAGCCGGCCCGGCGCAATCCCGGCGGCCGCGCCGAAGCGCCGGCGGCCAGTGGGGGGGGCAGCAGCGGCCACGGCCTGGACGTGCTGTTCCAGGTCAAGCACTTCGGCGGCATCCGCCAGCAGCCGATCCTGCTGCCGGCCGACGGCGACCTGCCCGGCCTGCGCCTGGGCGTGTTGGCCACCCTTCGCCTGCAGGGCGATACGGCCACCGCGGAATAGGCAGTGCCGCCGCTGACCGGCTCCCCGGCACCACACGGTTGCCGGCCAGCGGCCGGCACTACCGAATGACGACTGCAACAAAAAGGCCGGGTCTCCCCCGGCCTCTTCAGTTCATCCCGCTACCGCGATCAGGCGATCGCTTCCTGGTAACGGCGCTCGACTTCGTTCCAGTCGATGACGTTGAAGAACGCGCCGATGTATTCCGGGCGGCGGTTCTGGTACTTCAGGTAGTACGCGTGTTCCCACACGTCCAGGCCGAGGATGGGGGTGTTGCCTTCCATCAGCGGGCTGTCCTGGTTGCCGGTGCTCTCGACCACGACCTTCTTGTCCGGGGTCACGCTCAGCCACGCCCAGCCGCTGCCGAAACGGGTCAGCGCTGCCTTGGTGAAGGCATCCTTGAACTTGTCGAAGCCGCCCAGGTCCTTGTCGATGGCCTTGGCCACGTCGCCCACCGGGTTGCCACCGGCATTCGGGGCCATCACGGTCCAGAACAGCGAGTGGTTGGCATGGCCACCACCGTTGTTGCGCACCGGGCCCTGCAGGTTCTCCGGCAGCGACTTGAGCTTCTTCACCAGCTCTTCGACCGGCAGGTCAGCGTACTCGGTGCCTTCCAGCGCCGCGTTGACGTTGTTGATGTAGGTCTGGTGATGCTTGGTGTGATGGATTTCCATCGTCGCCGCATCGATATGCGGTTCCAGCGCGTCGTAGGCGTAGGACAGCTTGGGCAGGGTGTAGGCCATGATGCATCTCCTGATTGCGAGGGCACCCGACGGTGTCGGGCGGTGCGCGGTGAATGATGGGGACAGACCGCCAGATTACCAAGGGGGATGTAAAGGAAATTGCGTCCTGCCAGTGAGCACGACGGCAATTGTTACGCAGCAGTGACGCGGCGCCCTCCTCATGCACCATGCAGCGCGCAGGCGCTACAGTGCGTCCACCACCCTCGCCCGCCCCTGCCCATGCGCAACCCCCGGCTGCTGATCACCGCCATCGCCCTGCTGCTGCTCGGCCTGGTCGTCAACCATTTCCTGCAGCGGCCGCCGGCGCCACAGTTCGCGCCCGATCTGCAGGGCACGCCCGCCGCACGCGCGCCGGCCACCGCCTCGCCCGGCAAGGACAGCGGACTTCCCGCGTTCCTGCCCGCCGAAGCGCGCGCGACCATCGCCCTGATCCAGCGTGGCGGTCCGTTCCCACACCGCCAGGACGGCAGCACCTTCGGCAACCGCGAGCAGCAACTGCCGCAGCGCACACGCGGCTATTACCGCGAATACACCGTCGACACCCCCGGCGCGCGTACCCGCGGCACGCGCCGCATCGTCACCGGCGGCGATCCGCCGGAAGCGTGGTACTACACCGACGACCATTACGCATCATTCCGCAGCTTCACCGTACCGGCCCAGGGAGCGCAGTGATGAGCCACGATGATTTCGGCCTCGGCCTGCACGACATCAACAATGCCGGCGTCTATGCCATCGACAGCGATGACATCGACGCACTGGCCGCGGCGATGCGCGATGCCGGCCTGAAGGTGATCCGCATCGATCTGGAGGGCGTCGCCGACAAGCGCACCCTGCTCGCCCGGCTGGCCGCACAGCTGGATTTCCCGACCGGTTTCGGCGGCAACTGGGATGCGCTGTCGGACAACCTGCGCGACCTGCAATGGCTGCCGGCCAATGGCTACGCGCTGTTCCTGGCCGACGTGGACACGTTGCGCGCTGGTGCGCAGAAGGACTTCGACACCCTGCTGGACGTGATGGACGAGACCAGCCGCGACTGGGTCGGCCGCGACGTACCGTTCTGGGTGTTCCTGTCGCAGAGCGCGTAAGAGCACTGCCCTGGTGGATGCCGACCTTGATCGGCATGCGCTGATGCCTTGGTAGACGCCGACCTTGGTCGGCATTTCTGTGCCAACCAAGGTTGGCACCTACCAAAGCGCGAGCCGGCCAGTGCGTGGGGCGCGGCCGACGCGCTAGCGGCTCCCGTTATCTTCCTGCAGCTCTTTCTTGAACGGGATGTCCGGCGGCGGTCGTGCCACGGCCGGCTGGTCCTGCATGTTGGGGTTGGTCAGGCCACAGCCGCCACCGGCCTGCAGGATCGAAATGACGCAGGAGATCCTTGTGTTGGTGCCCGGCAATGGAATCTCCATCGCCTTGACGCCCTTGCGCACCCATTCGGCCAGCAGCGATTCCTGCGGCACCCAGTATTTGTCGAACGACGTCGGCGTGTAGTCGTACGGCGGGCGCTTCAGCCATGTGCCCGACTGCGCGATGCGCTCCTTGCTCCAGCCATCATTGGCACCACCGGGCGCACCGCGCTCGGCATGGCCATCGCCTTCCTGGCCCGGCACGCGCACGCTGCCATCGGCATTGAACAGGCCGCTGCCCTTGCCGGCAGTGCTGGCCTGGCGGGCGCCACTGCTGGCACCGTCACGGTTGCGGCTGGAAGACCCCCAGTCATCGCCCTTGGCAGGTGTCGCCCAGTTGCCTGGATCGGGCGCCGGGTGCGCTCCTGCGTTCGCCGGTGTATTGCTGGACGCTGACGGACGCGTGCTGCTGCTCGCCTGCGTCGCGCTGCCCTGGGCCGCAGTTGCAGGCGCCGCCGTGGCACTGCCACTGGAAGATGCCGGTGCTGCCACCGGTGCCGAGGCCACCTCCCGTTCGCGCACCTGCACGTCGCGGCCGGTGGGCGCGCGTACGGCGGGCTCACGTCCGGCCACCGCCGCCATCCGCACCTGCGGATCGGCCACGGCCTGCACTTCACGTTCGCGCACCTGCACGTCCTGCTGCGGCACGCGCACCTGCATTTCCGCGCTGCGCAACGGTTGTGGTGCGACCGGCGCATCGACCGTACTGACTTCGCGTTCGCGCACCTGGATGTCACGCACCTGCGGCGTGCGCACGGCCAGTTCCGGGGTGCGCACCTGGCTTGGCGCCGGCGGCGCCTGCACCGGCTGCACGCTGCGCTCGCGCACAACGGGTGTGCTGTCACGCGGCACGACGCTCACTTCGGTACGCGGCACACTGACCGGCGGCACCACGAAATCCGTGCTGGCCTGCGCCACTTCGGTGGCCTGGACGGGCGAAGGCGGCGGAGCGGCAACCGGCGCGGGCTCGGCTTCGGCCGGCGGTGGTGGAATGCTGGCGGTCGGCGCGGATGCCGGGGATGAGGCGGCGGCTTCGGCAGCCACCGGACGCGGCGCAGGGGCCTTGGCAGCGCCCGCCTCCTGGCCCGTCGCAACCCGACCCGCCGCCGCGGCCGCAGCCGCTTCGGCGCCCGGCTGATCGCCACCGCCTTCCTGCGTGGCGCGGCCGACGAACTCCACCTGCACGCGCTCGCCCTCGGCGCCCTCTTCGTCCGGCGCGGTGGTACGGATCACCGCCACCCATAGCAGCAGCATGAAGAACAGCAGGTGCAGCAGTGCACTGACCAGTGCCGAGGTCCAGCGCATCCAGCGCTGGTCGCGCGGCGCGGCGTCCCAGTCCTGCCAGAACAAACGGCGCAGCGCCTGCCACGGCGACAGCCGCGGCGACTGGCCGGGCGGGCCCGGCAGCGGGCGCGGCAGGAAAACTGCGATCACGTCGCGGGCATGGAACGGCCGCGGCAGCGGCCCCAGCGAGCGCAGCCACAGCGCCCAGCCATAGGGCAGGCGCGTGGTCTTCTCGAGGACGGCGCGGGGCTGCTGGCGCGCCAGCAGCAGGTCAATGAGTTGCTCGGCCCGGGTCAGAGGCACGCGTCAGCGATCAGGCGACGTTGCCGCGCGGAATGTACGGCGCGTGGCCGCTGTCGTGGTCGGTCGCGTCGCGCACGGCGGTCACGCCCGGCACGCGGCCCATCAGGGTCTTTTCGATGCCCTGCTTGAGCGTCACGTCAGCCATGCCGCAGCCCTGGCAGCCACCACCGAAGCGCAACAGCACCACGCCGTCGGACGAGACTTCCTGCACAGCCACCTTGCCGCCATGCGAGGCCAGCTGCGGATTGACTTCGTTCTCCACCACCCAGTGCACGCGCTCGACCAGCGAGGCGGCATCACCGGGCGCTTCACCCTTGATGCGCGGCGCCTTGATGGTCAGCTGCTGGGCACCGGCGGTGCCGGCGACGATGTCGATCTCGGCGCCATCGAGCCAGCCAACGCTGCCGGCGTCCACATAGAGGGTGAAACCATCGCAGTCCACCGCCCACTCGTCACCGAGCAGGTCGGTCGGTTCGGCGAATTCCAGCCGGGCATCGGCGCGCGGCGTACCGGGGTCGACCGCGCTCAGGCGCACGCCCATGCCGGGCACGCCCTCGCGTTCGATCAACTTGCGGAAATGGGTCTGGGCAGTGTCGGAGATCTGGATCATCAGGCTATTCTAGCCAAGTAAGCGTCAGCCGCTCATTCGGTTTATACACCGTCCGGCGCATTGTTCAGTCAACACGAGGTGGAGATTCCCATGGCCGACCTGATTCCACTGGCCCAGGCCCGTTGCGTGCCACGCAAAGGCAGCGACCACAAGCTCGGCGAAGCCCGCCTGGCCGAACTGCTGCCGCAGATTCCCGGCTGGGAGCTGAGCGAGGGTGGTCAGGCCCTGTCGCGCACCTTCCGCTTCAAGGATTACTACGCCACCATGGCCTTCGTGAACGCGCTGGCCTGGATTGCCCACCGCGAGGACCACCATCCGGACCTGGGCGTGCACTACGACCGCGCGGTCGTGCGCTTCTCCACCCACGATGTGGGCGGCCTGAGCGAGAACGACTTCATCTGCGCGGCAAAGACTTCGGCCCTGACGGAGCAACTGCCATGAACGTACGTTTGCTGAGCCTGTCCCTGATCGCTGCGACCGGCCTGGCCGGCTGTGGCACGTCCGAACCGCCGGCACCGCCACCGCCGCCGCCGACCGAAGTGGCCGCGGTGAAGACGCCGCCGCCGCAGTACCCGCTGGAACTGGCCTGCATGGGCGTGGGTGGCACCAGCACCTTCAAGGTGACCATCGGCACCGACGGCAAGCCGAGCGAAGTGGCGCTGCTCACAGGCGCCGGCAACCCGCAGCTGGACGAACTGGCCAAGACCGCCGTGCAGGGCTGGCAGTTCAATGCCGCCACCCGCAACGGCCAGCCGGTGCCGGCCACCATCCAGGTGCCGGTCAGCTTCAACCCGCCGCAGCCGAAGCCGGACCAGTGCTTCGCCATCGAAGAACGCCTGCGCCGCGGCGGCTGATCGCGCGCACACCCGACGAGGCCAGCCGACGCCCGCCTCGCCCTCGCCGCCCCGGCACTGCCCGGGGCGGTTGTCTGTTGACCAGGACCGCGTCGGTAGATGCTGCAGATTCCCCCCGAGAACATCTGGATCGCGCTGGCGGTCACCCTTGCGGCCGGCCTCGCCACCGCGATCGGCAGCCTGCTGGTGCTGTTCTCGCGCCGGCCGAATCCGCGCCTGCTGGCCTTCGGCCTGGCCTTCGCCGGTGGCGCGATGGTCTATGTGTCGCTGTCGGAGATCCTCAACAAGTCCATTGCGTCGTTCGCCCTGGCCTATGGCGAGCGCACCGGCTTCACCTACGGCACCCTGGCCTTTCTGCTGGGCGTGATCGTGATCGTGCTGATCGACCACTTCATTCCGAACCCGCATGACAGCCTGGACAAGCAGGACCCGGCGTTCCGCGAGAACAGCCGCGAGTACCTGAAGCGCGTCGCTCTGCTGACCTCGATCGCGATCACCGCGCACAATTTCCCGGAAGGGCTCGCAACCTTCTTCGCGACGCTGGAGAGCCCGTCGGTGGGCATGCCGCTGGCCTTCGCCATCGCCATCCACAACATCCCCGAGGGCATCGCCATTGCGGTGCCGGTGTACTTCGCCACCCAGAACAAGTTCTACGCGTTCAGCGCCAGCCTGCTGTCGGGCCTGGCCGAACCGGTGGGCGCGGCGCTCGGCTACTGGCTGCTGTCCGGATCGCTGTCGCACGCCACGTTCGGCTGGGTGTTCGGGCTGATCGCCGGCGTGATGGTGTTCCTGGCGCTGGATGAACTACTGCCGGCGGCCAAGCGCTATGCGAAGGGCCACGAGACGGTTTACGGGCTGGTGGCAGGCATGGGCACGCTGGCGATCAGCCTGGTGCTGTTCAAGTGGTGAGGGGGTTTACGACCCGCCCTGTAGAGTCGAGCCATGCTCGACTGGCTTTCCGCACGACCCGACCGAAGCGCAGTCGAGCATGGCTCGACTCTACAACGGGAGCGCCGGGCACGGCCCGGCGCCAGCTTCAGCGCAGCCGGTCCAGCGCCTCGACCAGCTCGTCGGCCAGCGGCGCGTTCAGCACGTAGGGGCTCTTGCCGTCGTCCAGTGCGAACTCCAGCGAGGCTGCGTGCAGGAACAGGCGCTTCAGCCCGATCTGCTCACGAAGCCGCTTGTTGACCGCAGGATCGCCGTATTTATCGTCACCAGCCACCGGATGCCCCAGATGCTGGGCATGCACGCGGATCTGGTGGGTACGACCGGTCTCGATGCGCACCTCGCAGTAGGAATGGCCCCCGCGGCGTTCCAGCACACGGAAGTGGCTGATCGATTCCTTGCCGATCGCATTGACCTGCACATGGCGCTCGCCGCCCTGGCGCAGGCCCACGTGCAGCGGCGCATCGACCGTCATCACGCCGTCGGGCATGCGCCCGGCCAGCAGGGTCAGGTAGCGCTTGCGGATGCCGGCGCCGTGGTCTTCACGCAACAGCGCCTGCAGCTCGCTCAACGCCGAACGCTTCTTGGCGACGATCAGAAGGCCCGAGGTGTCGCGATCCAGCCGATGGACCAGCTCCAGGGTCTGGCCCGGGCGCAGGGCGCGCAGGGTCTCGATGGCGCCGAAGCTGATGCCGCTGCCGCCGTGGCTGGCCACGCCGGTGGGCTTGTTCAGGGCCAGCAGGCGGGCATCCTCGAAGACGATGGCCTGCTCCAGGCGGCGCATGAACGCCTCCGGCGGACCGGCCTTGTCTCCCCTCTTCGGTGAGACGAACTGGCGGCACACGCACCTCGTCTCCGGCCTCGAGCTTGCGTTCGGCCTTGGCGCGGCCACCATTCACCCCGTACCTGGCCGCTGCGCACCAGCTTGTAGACCAGGCTGCGCGGGGCACCCTTCAGCTGGCCGAGCAGGAAGTTGTCCAGGCGCTGGCCGGCGCGGTCGGCGGGAACGGTGATCATGCGCACGGAAGGCTTGTCGCCAGCGGGTTTGGTGGGGTCTTGGGCAGTAATCAGGCTGTTTATTCTGTTACACTCGGGGGGCGAGATAAGGGATTGATTTCGTTGGAAGTTACTCAGGGCCAGAAGCCCAGCTTCCGACGAATCCGGCACAGTGCGCGACCACCGCCCGCGGGGCGGCCATGTTAGCGGCTCACCGGCCTTCCCGGCCATCGCCGGATGCCTGACACGCAACCGTGCTGAACATGTCCCGCGTGGCGCTCCAGCCTGGCTGACAGCTGCCTGCGGCCTGTAACACCCCAAAACCCATAAGAGTGAAGCGCTCCCGCGGCCTGCCGTGGTGTCGTAGCGCTGGAAACCCAAGCCGCCCTCCCCGCGCTTGCGCGAATGGGCGGCGAACCGTGTCCAGAGGCGAAACCCCATGGCGTTCCGCGCGGTAGCCGCTTGCGAGGAACGCAACAATGAAGCGAATGCTGATCAACGCCACGCAGGCTGAAGAGCTGCGTGTTGCCATCGTGGATGGCCAGTCGTTGTATGACATCGACATCGAACAGCCGTCGAAGGAACAGAAGAAGTCCAACATCTACAAGGGCCGGATCTTCCGCATCGAGCCCTCGCTGGAAGCCGCCTTCGTCGAGTACGGCGGTGGCCGCCATGGCTTCCTGCCGCTGAAGGAAATCTCCCGCGACTACTTCCAGGCCGGTGTCGACCACAACAAGGCCGGCATCCGCGAGCTGCTGAAGGAAGGCCAGGAGATCGTCGTCCAGGTGGACAAGGAAGAGCGTGGCAACAAGGGCGCCGCCCTGACCACGTTCATCTCGCTGGCCGGCCGCTACATGGTGCTGATGCCGAACTCGCCCAGCGCCGGCGGTGTCTCCCGCCGCATCGAGGGTGAAGACCGGGCCGCACTGAAGGACGCCCTGGACAAGCTGAACATCCCCGACGACATGGGCGTGATCATCCGTACCGCCGGCGTCGGCCGCGATGCGGAAGAGCTGCAGTGGGACCTGGACTACCTGCTCAACGTCTGGCGCGCCATCGCCGAAGCCGCGTTGAGCAAGCCGGCCCCGTTCCTGATCTACCAGGAATCGCGCCTGATCGTGCGCGCCCTGCGTGACTACCTGCGCGCCGACATCGGCGAGATCCTGGTGGACACCGAGGAGATGTACGAGCACGCCCGCGAGTTCATGCAGCAGGTGATGCCGCAGACCCTGCGCAAGCTCAAGCACTACAAGGACGACATCCCGCTGTTCAACCCGCTTCCAGATCGAATCGCAGATCGAAGGTGCCTACGAGCGCAACGTGCGCCTGCCGTCGGGCGGCTCGATCGTGGTCGACCAGACCGAAGCGCTGACCGCGGTCGACGTGAACTCCTCGCGCGCCACCAAGGGCAGCGACATCGAGGACACCGCATTCCAGACCAACCTGGAAGCGGCCGAGGAAGTGGCCCGCCAGCTGCGCCTGCGCGACCTGGGCGGCCTGGTGGTGATCGACTTCATCGACATGGCCTCCAACAAGCACCAGCGCGAAGTCGAGAACCGCCTCGCCAACGCGCTGAAGTACGACCGTGCCCGCGTTCAGGTCGGCCGCATCTCGCGCTTCGGCCTGCTGGAAATGAGCCGCCAGCGCCTGCGCCCGAGCCTGGGTGAATCCAGCCAGATCGTCTGCCCGCGCTGCGACGGCCACGGCCGCATGCGCAGCGTCGAGTCGCTGTCGCTGTCGATCATCCGCGTTGCCGAAGAGCACGCGATGAAGGAGAACACCGGGCAGGTGCTGGTGCAGGCCCCGGTGGAGATCGCCCATTTACCTGCTGAACGAAAAGCGCAGCGCCCTGCGCGAGATCGACAGCGCCACGAGGCGCCGATCGTGATCGTCGCCGACGAGCAGCTGCACACCCCGCACTACACCGTCACCCGCCTGCGCGAGAACGAGCTGGGTGAAGAGAGCAACAAGCCCAGCTACCAGCGCGGCACCCCCGCGCAAGCTGCCGGTGCACGCCCTGACCAAGGGCCAGCTGAACATCCCGCCCGCCGGCGGTGGACCCAGGTCAAGCACACCTCCCCCGCCCCGGTGCGCGAGGAAGTGGAGCCGGCCGCAGCGGGGGGGCCCCCGGCCCCGGTCGTGGCAGCGCCGGTTGCAGCGGCCCCGAGCGGCGGCGTGATCGGTTGGCTCAAGCGCGTGTTCGGTGGCGAACCGGCGCCGGCACCGGCACCGGCGGCCCCTGTCGCCCGCCAGCAGCAGGACGGCGGCCGCAAGGACCGCAACAAGGATCGCAACAAGGACCGCAAGGAGCGCCGCGACGACAGCCGTGGCAACGGCGGCAACGGCAATGCGCAGCAGCAGAAGGACGGCGGCAACCGCAAGGACCGTGGTGAGCAGCGCAAGGACGGCCGCAACGGCAACAACGGCAATGCCCAGCAGCAGCCGCAGCAGGGCAAGCAGAAGGAGCCGCAGCAGAAGGACGGCCAGCAGCCGCAGCAGCAGAACAAGCCGCGCAACGAGCAGCAGGGCCAGAACCAGAACCAGCAGCAGCCGAAGCTGAAGCAGCCCAAGCAGCCGCGCCAGCAGCAGGACGGTGACAAGCCGGCCGAGAAGCCGCAGCGCAGCGCCGCCGAGGCACCGGCCGAGGCCGTGACCGCGGCTGCCGCCGTGGCCGCCACGGCGGTCGCCGCCAACGTGGTGACCGCTCAGGAAGCGACCGCGCCGGTGGCGCCGGTTGCACCCGATGGCTGCCGCTTCGCCGGAGGCCGCCGCACCGGCCGACACCACTGCCAACGCCGGCAACGAGGCCGAGGCGAATGCCGTGACCGGTGAAGAGGCTGCCCTCGACGCCAACGGCGAGCAGGCCGGTGAAGGCGCGGACCCCGCCGCCGCCGTGGCCGTCGTGGTGGCCGTCGCCGTCGCCGTGGTGGCGCCGAGAACGCTGCCGGCAACGACGGCCTGGGCGATGACCAGGACGACGCGGACGACAGTGATGACACCGATGTTGCTGATGTCGCGAGCCAAGCAACGACAACGCTGCCGGGGCCACTCCGGTCGCCGCTGCGCAGGCCGGCCCGTTCGCAGCCGGAATTCGATTTCGATGACGAAGCCGAACCGACCGCTGCCGAAGCCGAGAAGCCGGTCCGCGCCGCCGCCGCTGTTGTCGCCGCACCGGTCGCGGTGGTGAGCAGCGCGGTGGTCGATGCCCCTGCGCCGGTCGTGGCCGAGGTACAGGCTCCGGGTCGAAACCGTGGCCAAGGCCGAACCGGCGTCGTCGCCGGTGCAGACCAGCATGCTCGATGCCATCGACGCTGCGACCCCGGCCCAGCCGGCGGGTAGCGACAGCCCCGGCGGTCGAAGCGAAGCCGGTGGTGGTTGAGGTTGCCCCGGTCGCTGAAGCCACTCCCGGTGGCCGAAGTGAAGCCGGTCGTCGCCGAGGCTGCACCGATCGTGGAATCGAAGCCGCAGGTTGTTGAAGCGGCCCCCGGTGGGTTGAAATCCAGCCGCTGGCGGTTGAGGCTGCCCCGGTGGTGGAGGCCGCTCCCGCGGTTGAAGCCAAGCCGATCGTCGAGACTGCGCCGGTCGCCGAACAGCCGGTCGCTCCGGTGGCGGTCGAAGCTGCGCCGGTGGAAGCTGCGGCCCCCGGTCGCCGATGCGGTGGTGACAGCCGTCGATCGATCCGGTCGCCGATGGCCACGCCGACGCCGCCGCGCAGGCCGCAGAAGCCAAGGCCGAGGAAGAAGACGAGGACGCCGCCCAAGCGCACGCCGCCGGCAAACTGATCGCGCTGTGATCGCGTAGAAAACGAAACGGCGGGGATCGATGATCCCCGCCGTTTTTGTTTGTGCGTCGGGCGCGTGCAGCGCTCTGGTAGAGGCCAACCTTGGTTGGCGCCGTTGATTCAATGCACGCGGACACGCCGGTGCCAACCAGGGTTGGCACCTACCAGAGCATGACGCCCCGCGGCGTCAGCGGCGCCGGGGCGAACTGCAGGCGGGTCCAGACCCCGTAATGATCCGACGCCCAGCGACCGCTGTCATCGGGCTGGTCGAACAGGAGTTTGGCCTCGCGCGCGACCATCCGGTCCTGCTGGAAGAAGATGTGGTCGATGCGCGAGGGCGCCTGGTAATAGTGCCGGTTCAACGTACTGACGCCGGTCAGAGTCGGTGTTGACGTGCACGCTGCCATAGCTGTCGCCGTAATGGCTGCGCAGCTCGCTCAGGTCGCCTGCGTCCACCAGCGCATTGAAGTCGCCGGCGATCACCACCGGCGCGCCGGCCGAGGTAGCGGTGATGAAGCGCAGCAGGTCCTCGACCTGGGTACGACGGATGCCGTGGCCACTCTCGTCGTTGCGCTCGTTGAGATGCGTGGCGTAGACGTTCACCGGCGTGCCTTCGACGTCGATGCGCAGGTGAGCCACCGTGCGGTAGTCGTCCAACGGCAGCAGCAGATGATCCCCCTGGGCGAGGATCGGCCGCCGGGTCAGCAACGCATTGCCGTAGCGCTTCGGTGCGCCCACCGGATCGGTGGACACGAAACACATACTTGTAGCCGAGCTGGCTGGCCAGCCATTGCGCCTGGTTGCGCACGTTACGGCGCTGGATCACCTCCTGCAGGGCAACCGCATCCGGCTGCAGGCGCTTGAGCTCGGCCAGGATGGTGCGGCGCCGGCTCGGCCAGTCTTCGCGGTCCATGATGCAGGTTGAAGGTGACCATGCTCATGCCCGGCGCGCTGGCAACGTCGGACGCCGCGGTCGTGGCAGCCGGTTCGGCCGCCATCATCACGCCCGGCAATGCCAATGCAATGGCCAGCCCCAGGGCGCGCACCGTCGCGCGCACCCCTGCCCCCTGTTGCTTCATCGTTACTGCCCCTTGCGTTCGGCGCGGCGCACCGCGCTCGGTACGTCGATCTCGACCCGCGCCGGCAGCTGGTGCACGTGCAGTTCCTTGTTGACCCCACTCGGCCGCTTCGCCGTTGATGGTCGCCTCGCCCGGATCGCCCGCATACGGCCACGGCAGCACCACGCCACCGACCGGTGGCACCAGGCCCGGCTGCACCTCCAGCACCAGCTGCTTGTCGCTGCGCTGCAGGCGGTAGTTGAGCTGGCCCTGCGGCGTGCGCAGTCCCTGCACGGCGATGCCCTCGCCCTGCAGCCAGGCGGTCGGAATGCCGGCGGCAAGCACCAGTGCATCGTCCATGTCACGGCTGTAGGCGAACATGTCCAAGGCCGAGCGCACGAAGTCCGAGGCCACCCAGGCATGCGGCAGGTCACCGACGAAGAACGGCTTGCGTGGCGTGCGCGAAACCACTTCGGCCCACTGGTTCCAGGCCTGCGGCGCACGGTCCTTGAAGAAGAACTCGGTCGCCTGCCAGGCGCGATCACGCCAGCCCAGGCGGACGAAGGCAGCTACGTTGCGCCACTCATAGGGCGTGTAGTCCTTCCACTCGCGCGTTGCCATCGCGACGCGCCACGAATTCCTTCCAATAGCGCTCGAAGGTTGCGTCCAACGCCTGCTAGCGGGAAGGCGCCCCTGCTCACCGCCCGGGGCCAGCGCGATGGTAGTCGAGGTCGCATCGAAATCGCCAAGCTCGGCCGAACCCGGCAGGTAATCGATGTTGTGCTGCTGCATCGCCGACAGCAGCGAAGCCTGCAGGTCATCACGGAACTGATCACGCGATTCGGCGATCTGCATCGCCTCGACCTTGCCCAGCTGGGCCGCCAGCGATGCCGCGTCCTTGTAGCCGCGCAACGCCCAGAAATTATCCCAGTACGAATGCATCGGCTTGGCCGAATAGCCTTCGTGGCTGATCGAGGCCGGCATCATCCCGTAGAACGCCGGATTGCGCGCAACGATTCTCGTCCGTGCGCTCGCTGGCGCGCAGCTGCTCCATGTAGCTGTAGGCGCCCTGCACATGCGGCCACATCAGCTCGGCGAAAGTGCTGTCACCGGTG
>NZ_JBFLUN010000014.1:0-13054 GCF_050473585.1 Stenotrophomonas sp. NRRL B-14846 | reverse complement strand
GTCCACCACGCGCTGGGTCATCGCACCGCTGTACTTCCAGCGCACGATGCCGCTGCCATCGACCAGGAAGGTCTCCGGTGCGGCGGTCACACCCCAGTCGATCGCGGTGCGGCCCTCGACGTCGCTGAGCACCACCATGAACGGGTTGCCCAGCTGTTCCAGCCAGTGCAGCGCGTCGGTCGGGTCGTCCTTCCAGTTGTAGCCGATCACGCGCACGCGCTTGCTCTCGGCGAACCGGGTCAGCACCGGGTGTTCTTCGCGGCAGGCCGCGCACCAGCTGCCCCACACGTTCAGCAGGTAGGGCGCGCCGCGCAGGTCGTCGCTGTGCACGATCATTTCCGGGTCGTGCAGCACCGGCAGCGCGAACGCCGGCGCCGGCTTGTCGATCAGCGCCGACGGCAGCACGTCGCGCTGCGGATCACCCGATTTCATCACCCCGTAGATCATCAGCCCGAGCAGGCCGAAGAAGAACAGCACGCCGATCACGATGGCTACCGGCGGCAGCGGGCGGGAGGGGCGCGGGGCGGGGGACTCGGACATGGGAACTCCTACGGACGACGGAAACGGCGGTCGGCGGCGGTGATGAATCCGCCCAGGGCCATCAGCAGCGCGCCCAGCCAGATCCAGCGCACGAACGGCTTGATGTGCACCCGGACCGCCCATGCATTGTTGCCCAGCGGCTCGCCCAATGCCACGTAGACATCACCATCGAAGCGTGCATCGATGCCGGCCTCGGTCATCACCTGGCCACCGCTGGCGTACTGGCGCTTCTCCGGATGCAGCAGCGCCAGCTCGCGGCCGTTGCGGAACACGCGCAGGTGCCCACGGTCGGCGATGAAATTCGGCCCTTCGCGATGGTCCACGCCCTCGAAGCGCACTTCATGGCGGCCGATCACCAGCTGCTGGCCCGGTGCCAGTGCCACCTCGCGCTGCACGTTCAACGCTTCAACCAGCAGCGCCCCAGCCAGGAACACGGCGATGCCGGCATGGGCGACGATCATGCCGAGCATCTCGGCGGTGAAGCGGCCATTGCCGCGCAGGCGCTGCCAGACGAAGCGCGCGGTACCCAGCCCGACCCAGGCCGCAGCGGCTACGCCGATGCCGGCCTTCCAGCCGTTCTGCGGCGCCTGCCACCACGCCAGCGCGCCCAGCAGCAGCGCCAGCCCCAGCCACGGTGCCAGCAGCGCGAACGCGCGCGAAGGCTGGTCGCGCTGCCACTTCACCAGCGGGCCGAACGGCAGCAGCAGGATCATCGGCGCCATCAGCAGCAGGAACAGGCTGCCGAAGTAGGGCGGTCCGACCGAGATCTTGCCCAGCGACAGCGCATCGGCCAGCAGCGGGTACAGCGTGCCGAGCAGCACCATCGCGCAGGCGGTGGCCAGCAGCAGGTTGTTGGCCAGCAGCAGGGTCTCGCGCGAGGTGGCGGTGAAGCCACGGCGCGGATCGTCGGCGTCCACGCTCAGCTGGCTGGCACGCAACGCGTAAAGCAGCAGGCTGCCGCCCACCAGCACCGACAGGAACACCAGGATGAACAGGCCGCGCGAGGGATCGGCGGCGAACGAATGCACGCTGGTCAGCACGACCGGAGCGCACCAGGAACGTGCCCAGCAGCGACAGCGCGAAGGCGGCGATCGCCAGCAGCAGGGTCCAGCTGCCGAAGGTGCCACGCTTTTCGGTGACGGCCTGCGAATGGATCAGCGCGGCGCCGACCAGCCAGGGCATGAAGCTGGCGTTCTCCACCGGGTCCCAGAACCACCAGCCGCCCCAGCCCAGCTCGTAATAGGCCCACCAGCTGCCCAGCGCGATGCCCAGGGTCAGGAACCCCCAGGCGACGTTGGTCCACGGCCGCGTCCAGCGCAGCCAGCGTGCGTCGACGCGGCCTTCCAGCAGTGCGGCAACCGCGAATGCGAACGGCACCGCGAAGCCGACATAGCCCAGGTACAGCATCGGCGGATGGATGATCAGCCCCGGGTCCTGCAGCAGCGGATTGAGGTCGCGGCCTTCCAGCGGTGCCGGGTTCAGGCGCAGGAACGGGTTGGAGGTGAAGATCAGGAAGGCGAGGAAGCCGACGCTGACCACGCCCATCACCGCCAGTACGCGCGCCTGCACCGGCGCCGGCAGGTGCCGCGAGAACAGCGCCACCGCGCCGGTCCACAGCGCCAGCACCAGCGCCCACATCAGCAGCGAGCCCTCGTGCGCGCCCCAGACCGCCGAGTAGCGGTAGACCATCGGCAGCAGCGAATTGGAGTTCTCGGCCACGTAGCGCACCGAGAAGTCCTGCTGCACGAACGCGGCGGTCAACACCGCGAACGCGCCGGCGACCAGCAGCAGCTGCGCGAACGCGGCTGGTCGTGCCACCGCCATCCACGCGGTGTTGTTGCGCTGCGCGCCGACCAGCGGCAGGCCGGCCTGCAGCAGCGAGGCCAGCAACGCGCACAGCAGCAGGATCTGACCCAGTTCGGGCAACACTCAGCGTACCTCGGGTGCCGTCACCGGCACGTCGTGCTTGCGATGGGCGTCGCCCATCTTGTCGGCCACTTCCTTCGGCACGTACTTCTCATCGTGCTTCGCAAGCACCTCGTCGGCGACGAAGGTGCCGTCCTGCAGTCGGCCACTGGCGACCACCGCCGTGCCCTCGGCGAACATGTCCGGCAGGATCCGCGACGTGGTCACCGCCAGTTGCGCGTCGCCGTCGGTCACTTCAAAGCGTGCCTCCAGCGAGCCGACCGGTCGGTTGAAGGAGCCTTTCACCACCATGCCGCCGAGGCGGAAGCGCGATTGCGCATCGACATCGCCGCGCAGCACTTCCGAAGGCGTGTACAGGTAGGCGATGTTGCGCTCCAGTGCCATCGCCACCAGCGCGGTGGCCAGGCCGGAGGCGAGCAGGGCCAGCAGCACCCACACCAGGCGGCGACGCTGTACCGGGGTCATCGTTCCAGCTCCGTCGACAACGGCGCCGTTGCGTCCTGCCTGCCGGCGCGGGTCTGCTGCCGTTGCTGCCGGGCCAGTGCCAGCCGACGCGCCACGCGCAGGCGCAGCCACGAACCGATGGCATCGGCGCTGAGCACCAGCACGAACACGGCGTAGGCGCCGATCACATAGGGCAGGTGGGTCATGGCTGGGCCTCCCGGGCCGGGCGTTCGGCATCGACGCGACCACCGACCCAGGCCTTGCCGGCCTCGCGGTCGAGATTGTCGGCGCGGGCCTTGGCCAGCACCGAACCGGCGAACCAGAACTTGGTGCCGATCACCATCCACCACAGCGGCGCGATCATCGTGCTGCTGATCGCCGATTCACCGAACACGCTGATCGACTGGCGCTGGTGCAGGCCGCCCCACCAGTCCACCGAGTAGCGGATCACCGGCAGCAGGCTGACGCCGACGATGGCCAGCAGGCCCGCCGCGCGCGCGGCGCTGCGGCGGTCCTCGATGGCGTGGTACAGGCCGATCACGCCCAGGTACAGGAACAGCAGCACCAGCTCGCTGGTCATGCGCGGGTCCCAGTCCCACCAGGTGCCCCAGGTGCCCTTGCCCCAGATGCTGCCGGTCAACAGGGTGATCAGGGTGAAGCCGGCGCCCATCGGCGCACAGGCCATGGCCAGGATCTCGCAGACCTTGATCCGCCAGATCAGCGCGATGGCCGCATACAGCGCCATCAGCGCGAACACGAACAGGCTCATCCAGGCACTGGGCACGTGGATGTAGAGGATGCGGAAGCTGTCCAGCTGCTTGGCTTCCGGCGGCACCACCAGCAGCGCCTGCCACATGCCGACCAGCAGCACCGGCACCGCCGCGAGGTAGAACACCCGCGACCAGCGGGCAGCGAAACGGTCGAACGTGGGGGGCGAACCGAGTTGGTGGAACCAGCGGACAATCGGATTCATGCGTGGCGGCTATCCAGCAGGGGTGGATTGGCTCTCAGCTCGGTCAACTCAGAGAAATACGTATTGCAGCGGCAGTGGCCAGCGGCGCCAGCACCAGCGCGACCAGCAGGCCGGCGCCCAGCATCAGCAGCGCACCGACCGGATCCTGCCCGCGTCCGGCTGCCGCCAGGCTGCCTGCACCGAACACCAGCACCGGCACGTACAGCGGCAACGACAGCAGCGCCACGAGAATACCAGAGCGTCGGATGCCTACGGTCAGCGCGGCGACCACGCCACCGATCAGGCTCAGCAATGGTGTTCCCAGCAGCAACGATGCCAGCAACATCGGCAGCTGGTCATGCGGCAGATGCAGCATTTCGGCCAGCAGCGGGCTGACCACGATCAGCGGCAGCGCAGTGGTGGCCCAATGCAGCAGCACGCGCACCAGCACCAGCCAGGCCAGTGGCACCGGCGCCAGCAGCCATTGTTCCAGCGAGCCGTCCTCGGCGTCGGAACGGAACAGCGAATCCAGCGACAGCTGCCCCGCCAGCAGCACGGCCAGCCACAGCACCGCGCCGGCGGTGGCGGCCAGCAGCTGTGGTTCGCGGCCCTGGGCCAACGCGAACAGCACCACCACCAGCACCGCGAACAGCAGCGGCTGCAGCGCATCGCCGCGGCGGCGCCAGAGCAGGCGCAGGTCGCGCTTGAGCAGGGCGCCCGCGGTCTGCCACAGGCCCGGTTCCGTACCCGGCGCGATCATGCGGCACCGCCGAGGTCGAGCTGGCGGGTGCGCACCGGCGGTGCGGCATAGGCGCCATGGGTGGTGACCAACGCAGCGCCTCCGGCGCGCAGGTGCGCCGAAATCATCCGGTTGACCAGGGTGATGCCATCCAGGTCGAGGTTGGCGTAGGGCTCGTCCAGCAGCCACAGCGGTGCCGGCGACAGCCAGATGCGCGCCAGTGCCAGCCGCCGCTTCTGTCCAGCCGACAGATGCCGTACCAGGGTGTCCTCATAACCGGCCAGGCCGACGATGGCCAGCGCGTTGCCGGGCATCTGCCGCGCACGCCGTCCGTGCAGGCCACACAGGAAATGCAGGTTTTCCAGCGTGCCGAGGTCCGGTTTCAGCGCCGGCAGGTGGCTGAGGTAGGCGACATACCGCGCGCGCTCGGCATTGCTGGCCGGCTTGCCGTCGATCCGCACCTGGCCAGCACCGGGCCGGGCCAGGCCGGCCAGCACGCGCAGCAGGGTGGTCTTGCCGGCGCCATTGCCGCCCTGCACCAGCAGGGCTTCGCCGGCATCCACATGGAAGTCCAGCGGGCCGAACACCGGCTCGTCATTGCGGGAGAAGCTCAGGCCGCTGGCGGCCAGCAATGCAGGGGTGTTCAAGGGGCAAAGGTCTTCATGCCGGAGTGCGGCGGCAATTGTAGCGGTGAATGCCTGCGGTAGTGCCGGCCGCTGGCCGGCAATTCCCCAGGGTGCCAGTCGCGTGGGCCGAGGTAGCCGGCCAGCGGCCGGCACTACCGTCGCGCGGATTGCGTAAACTCGGATCCCTTGTTCCCCCACAGCCCAGGCCGATGCAACCCACCACCAAGCTGCCCAAGGTCGGTACCACGATCTTCACCGTGATGTCCCAGCTCGCCGCCGAACACGGCGCGGTCAACCTGGGCCAGGGTTTCCCGGACTTTTCGGCGCCGCAGCGCCTGATCGACGAGACCGCCAGGGCGATGGCCGCCGGGCTGAACCAGTACCCGCCGATGACCGGTGTGGCGCCGCTGCGCCAGGCCATCGCACAGAAGGCGCTGGACTGCTACGGCGCGCAGGTCGATGCGGACAGCGAGATCACCGTCACCAGCGGCGGCACGGAGGCCATCTTCAACGCCATCCACGCCGTGGTGCGTGCCGGCGAGGAAGTGATCGTGCTCGACCCGGCGTATGACTGCTACGAACCGGCGATCGACCTGGCCGGCGCCAGGGCCGTGCATGTGTCGCTCGATCCGCAGACGTTCGCGGTCGACTGGGACCGCGTGCGCGCAGCGATCACCCCGCGCACACCGCATGCTGATCGTCAATACCCCGCACAACCCGTCCGGCGCGATGCTGTCGGCGCAGGACATGCAGGCGCTGGCTGAGCTGCTGCGCGGTACGCAGATCTACCTGATCTCCGATGAGGTGTACGAGCACATCATCTACGACGGCCGTCGCCACGAATCGGCGCTGCGCTACCCGGAACTGCGCGAGCGCGCGTTCGTCATCTCCAGCTTCGGCAAGACCTACCACTGCACCGGCTGGAAGATCGGTTATGCGATCGCCCCGCCGGCGCTGACTGCCGAGTTCCGCAAGGTGCACCAGTACAACACCTTCACCAGCTTCGGCCCCGCACAGTACGGCTTCGCCGCGATGATCCGTGACGAGCCCGAGCATCACCTGGAGCTGGGCGCGTTCTACCAGGCCAAGCGCGACCGCTTCCGCGAGCAGCTGGCCGGCACCCGGCTGAAAGCGCTGCCGGTGCCAGGCGGCTACTTCCAGCTGGTCGACTACTCGGCCATCAGTGACCTGCCGGATCACGAGTTCGTGAAGTGGCTGACCATCGAGAAGGGCGTCACCGCCATCCCGCTGTCGCCGTTCTACGAGAACCCGCCGGCTGGCCAGCGCCTGGTGCGGCTGTGCTTTGCCAAGAACGAAGCGACCATGGACGCGGCGATCGAACGCCTGCGCCTGCTGTGAGCGGAGGCACGGACATGCAGGACCTGCGCATTTCCCTCGTCCAGGGTGACACCCGCTGGCATGACCCGGCGGGCAACCGCGCCTACTACGGTGCGTTGCTGGCGCCGCTGGCCGGCACCACCGACCTGGTGATCCTGCCGGAGACCTTCACCAGTGGCTTCTCCAACGACGCCATCGCCCAGGCCGAAGGCATGGACGGTCCGACCGTGGCCTGGGTGCGTGAACAGGCCAGGGCCTTGAACGCAGCGGTGATCGGCAGCGTGCAGCTGCGCGAGGGCGAGGGCGTCTACAACCGCCTGCTGTTCGCCACGCCCGATGGCGACCTGCAGTACTACGACAAGCGCCACCTGTTCCGCTACGGCGGTGAACACGAACGCTATGCCGCCGGCCGTGAGCGCCTGAGCGTGGAATGGAAAGGCTGGCGGATCAATCCGCAGGTCTGCTACGACCTGCGTTTCCCGGTGTTCTGCCGCAACCGCTTCAATGTGGAGCGTCCGCAGCAGCTGGATTTCGACCTGCAGATCTTCGTCGCCAACTGGCCGTCGGCGCGCGCCTATGCGTGGAAGACCCTGCTGCGTGCGCGGGCGATCGAGAACCTGTGCTTCGTGGCGGCGGTGAACCGCGTCGGCGTGGACGGCAACCAGCTGCATTACGCCGGCGACAGCGCGGTGATCGACTTCCTCGGCCAGCCGCAGGTGGAGATCCGCGAACGCGAACAGGTGGTCACCACCACCATCTCGGCCGAGGCGCTGGCCGCGCACCGCGCGCGCTTCCCGGCGATGCTCGATGCCGATGCCTTCCACCTGACGAACAGGCCTGAGCAACGGCCTGAACGCCGTTGCACCAGCGCGCGCGCGTGCATCCAACGTGCACGCGCGCGCTGCTAGATTCGCCGGCAGTCCGACCGAACTGGAAGTCCTGCCATGAACAAGCCCTTCGCCCTGCTGCTGGCCCTGTCCGCTGCAACGCTGGCCCCGGGCCGCGCACGCTGCCGCAACCTCGATTGCCAGCTGCGCTACAACCTGTCCGGTTGGTCACTGATCTACAAGACCGCCTCCGGCAATGGCACGGTCAGCTGCAGCAACGGCACCAGCCTGCCGGTGCGCATCGAAGTGAAGGGCGGCGGCCTGACCGTGGGCAAGTCGAAGATCACCAATGGCCGTGGCAGCTTCACTGGTGCCGTGAGCGTCAACGAGCTGCTGGGCACGTACGCCTCGGTGGGCGCGCATGCGGGCGCCGTGAAGTCCAGCAATGCGCAGGTGATGACCAAGGGCGACATCTCGCTGGCCCTGTCCGGCACCGGCAAGGGCTGGGACCTGGGCGTGGACGGCGCCGCCTTCACCATCAGCCGGCGTTGAGTGGGGCCGGCTGGGTCCCTTCCCAGCTGATGCGGATGTAATGCTGCTCGGCGTCGCTGGGCAGTTGTTTGACCTCGAAGCCATTGTTCAGCAACTGCGCGACGACGCCCTCGACGAGCCGCTCGCTGGCCAGTGCCTGGCTGAAGCCGAACACGATGTAGCGGCGACCATTCTCCGAGCCGGCCCGGATCGACGTGTCGAGATCGCGGTAGTACTGGTCGATGGGACGCGTAGCGGCATCGGCGTTGGCGCGCGCCTGTTCGGCGGTAATGGTGACCATGGGCATCTGCCTCGTTGGGGAGAACGCGCACGATAGCCAGCGCAGTGGCGTTGATTCCGGAAGCAGCGCACAGTGCGCGGTCTTTGCAGCAATTCCTAGACCGTAACCGGGCGCGGCCGCTGCAACCACAATGCAAGCAGGCTGCACACGATGAGTGTCGGTGCCAGCAGTTGCAGTGCACCGACCACCGCCATCGCCACGCCTATCAAGAGGTAGTAGAGCAGTCCGAACAGGGCGCCCGCGCTGCCCAGGCAGTGCGGATATCCGCGCAGGGCCTGGCCCCAGCACATTGGGGATGGCTAGGCCAAACCCGGCCACCACCGGTACCATCGCCGCGACCAGTGCCGGTTGATTGCGCAGCAAAGCAGCCAACAGCCCGCCGGCCAGCACCAGTCCTGCGGCGAGCCGGATGCGCGTGGCGGAGGCAATGCCTGCGCGCAGCAGGCGACCATTGCCCCATGCGCCCAGCGCCGAACCCAACGCCAGCACCGCGCCGCTTGCGCCGAACCAGGCCAGCGGCCAGTGCAGGCGTTCGGAACACGAACGGGCCCAGCGCGTACCAGCTGTACATGGCCACGTTGAACGCCATCACCAACAGCGCTTGTGACCAGATCCAGCGATCACGCAGCAGTTGTCGCAGCAGTGGCAGCAGGGGGCGTGTGCGCGACTTCGGCAGGGCGGCTCTCCTGCAGGCCGGATGCGCATCCGAGCATCAGCAGGATGACAATCAGCAGCAGGCCGTCCTGCACGCCGGCATAGCCGTGGTTGGCAACCCAGCAATGCCCCCAGTGCCAGCCCCGATCGCCGGGCTCAGGGCCAACGCCATGCCGGATCCACGAGAACGCCTGCGCCAACGCGGGTCCCTTCAGGTGGTCGCGCAGTACGGTCTGGGTGACCACCGAGGCCGTCGCCGCACCCAGCGCGGCCAGTGCCTGGGCCAGCAGGACCTGGCCGAACGTGCTGGCCAGCAGTCCGCCGCAGGCCGCCAGTGCGAACACGGCCAGACCGCAGAGCAGGGCAGGGCGACGGCCGATATGGTCGGCCATCCGCCCCCATAGCAGGACACCGGCGGCGAAACCGAACAGGTACAGGCTCATGGCCTGGCTGGCGGCGCCGGGGGGCAATGCGAAGCGCCCGGCCAGATCGGCCAGGGCAGGGCTGTAAAGGGTCTGCGCAAGCTGGGGGAACATCAGCAGCGCGATGGTGAGCAACAACAGGCGGCGCGACATGCGGGCGCTCCAGGAACAGGGCTGCGCATTGTGGTCGTGTCCGCGATGGCGCACCCTATCTATCCTGTCATTGAATGGATGAAATCAGACATGGCCTGGTTGCAGCCGGATGCGCACTTCGATGCCGATGCCTGGAGCGCGCCGGTGCTGGGCATCGCGGCCTCACTGGAGCGGATCACGACTCGGGTTGGCACCAGCATGCACGCGCGCAGTTGCTGTATACCCGGCAAGGCTGTACGCGCCTGACCTACGGCGACCGCATCAGCCTGCTGCCGCCCGCGCGCGCGGCGTGGATTCCGGGTGGGCTGCGCCATCGCGCGCAGATGCGCCTAGCGGTCGACTACCGTTCGTTGTACTTCGAGGCCACCCTGTCGCCCAGTTGCCACAGCAGCCAGCGATCATCGGCGTGGGTCCGCTGCTGCAGGCATTGCTGAGCCGATCGCGCAGGCGCCGTTCGACCATGACTGGCGGGCGCCGCGTGCGCACCACCAACTGGCGTTGTGCATGCTGGAGATCGCCGCCGCCCCGGTGGCCCCGATGGACCTGCCGCTACCACGCGACCCACGGATCGCGCGCTGCCTGCCAGTGGCCGAGCAGTTGCCGCCCGAACTGGGCGAGCTGGCCGCGCGTGCGGGCTTGAGCGTGCGCACCGTTGGCCGTTGATGCAGCGTGATACCGGCATGGGCTACCAGGCTTGGCGCCAGCAATGGCGACTGATGCGGGCCATGGAGTTGCTGCTGCTGGGCCATCGCGTCGCGCATGTGGCGCAGGACACCGGCTTTTCCGCCGAGAGCCCGTTCATCGCATTCTTCCGCAGCATGACCGGTACCACGCCCGCCGCCTTCCAGCGCCACGCAAAAGGGGACGGAGGGGATTAAGTCGCTTTCTCCCCTTCGACACACAGCGCGGCAAAAGCGACTTAATCCCTCCGTCCCCTTTTCAAAGAAAAACCCCGGCCGGAGCCGGGGTTTTTCATTTCAGTGGGGCCGGTGATCAGCCGCCGCGCGGGCCGCTGCGGCGCGGGCCGCCCGGACCGCGGTTGCCGCCGGGGCCGCCCGGGCCACGGTTGCCACCCGGACCGCCGGGGCCGCGATTGCCGCCCGGGCACGGTTGCCGCCGCCCGGACCGCGACCGCCCGGACGGGCGCCCTGTGCCGGCTTCGGGCTGCCATACGGGTTGAAGCCCGGCGTGGCGTGGTCGGACGGGAAGCTCGGGGCGTTGCCCGGATGACCGTACGGGTGCTTGTTGCCCTGGCCCTGCGAGCGGTTGCCGGCACCGGCCGGACGACCCTGGCCGCCTGCGCCGCCACGGCCTTCACCACCGAAACCCGCCACGGCCCTGGCCGCCACCGGCGCCAGCGCCCGGACCCTTCGGCTTGCCGTACGGACGGCCCTGGCCGCCTGCACCCGGACCACGGGCACCGGGGCCGCGTGCGCCCGGACCGGCGTTGCGATGGCCGCTCGGGCCGGTGCTCACGCCATCCGGCACGTACCAGGTGCGGAACGCCGCAGGATTGCCTTCCGGCAGCGAACGATCGTTCTTCTGGGCGCGCTGCTTGAACGGCTTCTGCGACTGCTTGGCTGCCGCTTCACCGCTGACCGTCAGGCCGCCCTTGAAGCCGCCACCCCTTGCCGCCGCGACCACGGCCGCGGTCTTCGCGGACGTTGTCGAAACGACGCAGCTCGCGGCCTTCGTCAGCGGTGTTGTGGCCGTTGACGTAGGCGTTGCCACGGCCACCTTCGCGCACGCGCACGGTGGTCTTGGCGGCGCGGCGCTGGCCGATCACCGGCTGCAGCGTCAGTGCGACGGTGCGCCCTTCTTCCAGCTTCAGCTGCGCGCGCAGGGCTTCAACCTGCGCGGTGCCCAGTTCCACCGAATGGCCGCGGGCCAGTTCGCGCGGCAGGCTCACCTTGCCATAGCGGGTGCGCTTCAGGCGGCTGACCTGGCAGCCCTGCGATTCCCACAGGCGGCGCACTTCGCGGTTGCGGCCTTCCTTCACCACGACGCGGAACCAGTCGTGCGAATCGGTGCCGCCGATGCGTTCGATCTCATCGAACTTGGCCGGGCCGTCTTCCAGCGCGAGCACGCCACGGGTGAGGCGGTCGACGATGGCGTCGGAGACCTTTTCCTCGCTTCCGGCGCACGCACGCGCACCACGTACTCGCGCTCGACCTCGAACGACGGGTGCATCATGGCGTTGGCCCAGCTCACCGTCGGTGGTGGCCAGCAGCAGGCCGGTGGTGTTGATGTCCAGGCGGCCGATGGCGATCCAGCGCGCGCCCTTCAGCGGCGGCAGCGACTCGAACACGGTCGGGCGGCCTTCCGGATCATCGCGGGTGGTCACTTCGCCTTCCGGCTTGTTGTAGACCAGCACGCGCGACGGCTCGGGCCAGGGCGGTGGCGACGAAGCCGCGGCCATCCAGTTCGATCTTGTCGCCGCTCTTGACCGACATGCCGTCTGCGCGACTTCACCGTTGACCTTGACCAGGCCTTCGGCGATGCGCTGTTCCAGCGCGCGGCGCGAGCCGAGGCCGGCCTGGGCCAGCACCTTGTGCAGGCGCTCTTCCAGCTTGAACTGTTCGGAGGTGGCTTCGCGCTTCAGCGAGAGCTTGTTACGGGGGGTGTCACTCATCAGTTTTTGCTCCGGCCGACGGTTTCGAGGTCGGCCTCTGGTTCGGAATCGGCTTGGTCAACAGCCACGGTCGTCATCGCGACGGCGTTGTCTTCGCGTTCGTTCACTGGCACCGCGCGCTCGCCCGGCGCGGAATCGGGGTGCCATCATCGAGGGGCGAAGGTGCTTGCTCATCGGTGGCCGACGCAGGGGCTGCATCGGCGGAATCAGGGGTGTCACTGCGCGGCCAGGCCGGTGTCATCGTTCGCGGCAGCGCCATCGGCGCCGGCCGAGATGTCCGGCCCTCGGCACCGGCGACGGCAGGTGCATCGCGGTCCAGGGACAGCTGCGGTTCCAGCTCGCCCAGGTCCTTCAGTTCCGACAGTGGCGGCAGTTCGTCCAGCCGCTTCAGGCGAAATAATCCAGGAAGCCTTGGTGGTGCCGAACAGGGCAGGCTTGCCCGGCACGTCGCGGTGGCCGACCACGCGGATCCATTCGCGTTCTTCCAGCGCCTGGATGATGTTGCTGCTGACCGCCACGCCGCGCACCTGTTCGATCTCGCCGCGGGTGATCGGTTGCCGGTAGGCGATCAGCGCCAGGGTTTCCAGGGTGGCAGCGGTGTAGCGGGTCTTGCGCTCGGTCCACAGCCGGCTGATCCAGCCATGCACTTCGCCGGTGACCTGGTAGCGGAAGCCGGAGGCGACCTCGACCAGTTCCACGCCGCGGCCTTCGCAGGCTTCGCGCAGGCGTTCCAGCGCGCGTTCGATGCTGCCCGGCGGTGCCGGTTCCTCTTCCGGGAACAGGTCCTTCAGCTGGGCCAGGGTGAGCGGCTGGCTGGAAGCCAGCAGGGCACCCTCGACAATGCGGTTGATCAGCGATTGATCCATCGGCAGTCAGCGCTCACTCGTCTGCATTGGCGGCGTCGTTGTCATCGAACTCGCTGCTGAACTGCAGCGGGGCGTTGGTGTTGCCGGCCGCCAGCGACTTCAC
>NZ_JBFLUN010000013.1:0-13043 GCF_050473585.1 Stenotrophomonas sp. NRRL B-14846 | reverse complement strand
GAGGAGCCGCAGCATGGAAACCATCAACATCCAGAATCCGGACATGGCCTGGCCGATCGCCGCCGACCTGCATTTCCCGCCGGACTTCGACCGCAACCGGGTCTATCCCGCGATCATCAGCATGCATCCGATCGGCAGCTGCAAGGAGCAGACTGCCGGCAACATCTACGGTGAGGCCCTGGCTCGCGAGGGCTACGTGGTGATCGCCTATGACGCCAGCTTCCAGGGCGCCAGCGGCGGCGAGCCGCGGCGGGTCGAAGACCCGACCCAGCGCGTGGAGGATGTACGCCGCGTGGTCGACCATCTGGTCACCCTGCCGTACGTGGACGCCGAACGCATCGGCGTACTGGGCATCTGTGGCGGTGGTGGCTACGCGATCAACGCCACCATGACCGAGCGACGCATCAAGGCGGTCACCAGCATCACCGGTGTCAACTTCGGCCGGCTCAGTCGTGAGGGCTTTGGCGGTTTCGATCCGATCGGCACGCTGGAGGCCATTGCTGCCCAGCGCACCGCCGAGATGCGCGGCGGCGAGGCCCGTGTGGACCTGTTCCTGCCGCCTTCGGTGGAACAGGGGCGCGCCGCCGGCATCACCGATATCGACGTGCTGGAGGCCACGGACTATTACCGCACGCGCGAGCCGCAGCCCAACGGCGTGGTCAGTGCGTTGTTCTCGCATCGCGGTGCAGCGGTGGGCTGGGATGCCTTCCACCTGGCCGAAGTCCTGCTGACCCAACCGTTGCTGGTGGTGATCGGTGACAAGCCGGGTGGCTTTGGCGCCTACCGCGATGGCCTGGAGATCCATGGCCGTGCGGCGTCGAAGCACAAGCAGTTGAAGGTGGTCCAGGGCTGGTCGCACTACGACCTGTATGACAAGCCGGAGCCGGTGCGCGAGGCCCTGTCAGCGGTCGTTCCCTTCTTCAAGCAGCACCTGTGAGCTGACCTGGCAGGTGGTGCCGGCCACGGGCCGGCATCATCTGTACGCGGAGTATTCCGCCCAGTCATCGAGATCGGCCAGTTCCGGCGCCAGCGCATGTTCGACCGCGCGGCGCAGCAGTGCCGGCGCGACGTAGTGCCGGTGCGCGGCATCGATCAGCGCCATGTACAGGCGGCCGAACGCATTGCGGGTCTGCACGCGTGTGCCGAGGCTGATCTCGATGTGGCCATCGGCACAGCGTTGCACGCGCACGCTGCTGCGGAAGCGCAGGTGGCGATCATCGGCGCCGAGCAGCACTTCGGCGCAGGTGTCCCCGTCATCGATGTGCGCGTCCAGCACCGGGTAGCGGCCGGCGAACAGGCGGCTGCGGTCGGTCGACAGCAGCGACGACACCGGGCAGCCGAGTGGCGACGTACGCAACCGCAACGGCGCCACCAGGTGGTTGCGCAGCGCCATCAGGTGGCCCACGCCGGCAGGTGGATTGCGCAGGAAGCCTTCCAGCACATCGGCCAGCAGCGCCGACGCGGCGTGATGGGTGACCTGCGTGCTGTCCAGGCGCAAGGTGGTCTGGTCCTGGTAGTGGCTGTGTGGCAGTGCAGCGGGGAGCAGCCCATCGCTGGCGGCGGCCTGCGAGTGGACGGGATAGGCCGGCGTGGCGCGTTCGACGAAGCCACGCAAGCGCCGCAATGAAATCCTCCGCAGCGGGCCCAACAGAGCGCGGGTATGCGCGCACAGGTGGGCGCACAGGCTGGGAGGTGCTGCCTGCAGCGACAACTGCAGCAGGGGTGAGGCGGCGAGGCTTGCGGCCGAAGGCCAGTGCGCTTCCGGCAATACCTCGGTCAGGCTGGGGATATCGGCGGCATTGCGTTGAACCTGTGCACGGGCCTGCTCATCCATCGCCCCGGCCAGCTCATTGCTGTGGCAGGACAACGCGAACAGCGCCGGATGTGCGCGATGGTTCGATGCGAACTGGTGCCAGGTGCCGCCGCCGAAGCGCACGGTGAACAGGCAGTCCGGTGGAATGCGGATGCGCCGCAGCGTGCGCGCGAAGGCAGCGGGATCGCGCGCCAGCTGCGCGTCTGACGCGGCGGCAAAACGCAGTTCGGCGCCGGCGCTGCCGGCGATGGCGGTGAACATGCGCGGCCCGGCATGCCGGTGGAAGGGATGGCCGCCAGCGCCGACGGTGAAGCTGTACAGCGAGGAGGCGTCGCCCTGCTGCAGGTGCATGCCACCAAGGCGCGCGGAAGGCTCGTCCAGTGCATCGATGAAGGCCGGGTGGTGGCGCTGGCGCTGGCTGGCGTCGGTCACCAGCGCATCACCGGCACCGATGCCGAGCTGCGCGATCAAGGTGACTTCGGTCGGGCTGCCGCCCTCCAGCGCCGGAAGCTGCACCCCTGGAAACGAACGGCGGTCGCGGGTCGAACCAGGCATCGTCATGCTCCTTGGCAGGGTGGTTCAGCGGGCGGGGGACTTGCGGCGGGCGCGTGCTTCGCGCTTCAGCGGGCCACCGACCGGACAGACTTCGGCCGCCCACGAGAACAGCGTGTTGGCCAGGCGGTCGGGCACCTGCCGGAAGTACACGAACTGGCCGCGCTTCTCGCGCTCGATCAGGCCGGCTTCCTCAAGGATGCGCAGGTGGCTGGACAGCGCCGGCTTGCTGAAATCGAAGCGCTCGGCCAGCTCTCCCGCGCTGAGCTCGCCGGCGCTGAGATAGGCCAGGATCTGCCGGCGGGCGGTGGAGGCGAGGGCTTCGAAGATACGGTCCATGGCGAGCTAATTAACTAATTCGTTAATTTATACTCCTCCTGCCGGTGGCGGCTGTCAAGCCATGACCCGTTGCGCGGCACGCCCGGGCTTTGCCATCCTCCCTGCTGTTTTCGGTAGCGTGGAATCCCGATGCGTCCTGCGTTCTGGCTGGCTTTGGCCCTGCTGCCCACCCTGGCGGTGGCGCAACCCGCGCGTACTCCCAAGGCCAAGGCCCCGGCGCAGGATCCCTTCAGCGAGCTGTTCGATACCGCCTGCATGCAGCACATCGGTGCGCCGGCGCGCCTGCAGTCGTTGATGGAATCCAACGGGCTGGCACCGCTGCAGCCGGCCGAGGCGGCAACCTTGCTGCAGGGGCAGGCAGGCGTGGCCTGGATGGTGCCGTTGGCCAGCGGCCGCTATGCGGTCAGCTGGGCCGACGATGGAACCTGCACGGTGTATGCGGAGAAGGCCGATGCGGCGGTGGTGCAGAAGGGCTTCGCACGGCTGGTGCAGGCGGCGCCGAAGCCGTTGCAGGCGCGTTCGCTGCCGGGCCGTGGTCCGTTGTCGGCCGACCAGGTGGCGATCCAGTACGGCTGGGCCACGCCCGGCCAGGCCAAGCTGCAGGTCCGCTTCCGGCTGGTCACGCGGCAGGCGGCCGAGGCCGGCGTACAGGCGATGGCTTCGGTGACGCCCGGTGAAGCGATGCTGGAACCCGCGGCGCCCACCCGGTAGTGCCTGCTGGGCCCGGCGCCCAGCCGGTGGCCCATGCCTGCGATTCAGCCTTTCACGCAGGATGTGGTATATCGTTTATCGATAAATCCACCCCGGGGCGGCGAGGCCACCCCAATGCCGGAGGCCGCTTGACCGCTCGTCCCGCCCGCGCCAGACCCGCGCGAGGCTTGTTCACCCTGGCCCAGGCCGCCGTACAGGCCGTCCGGGCGATGTGCTGGCTGGGCATCCTGGCCGCACTGCTGGCCGTGCCACTGGTCGCCCACGACCGCCGCTGGCTGCTCGACAGCGTCCACGACGCCGATGCCGCCGCCGCGCACGGCAACGACCTGTTCCTGCACTTCTGCCTGGGCCTGGGCGCGATCGTCGCGCTGCTGGTGCTGTGCCTGCTGTTCCTGCGCCATCTGCTGCGGCTGCTGAAGTCGGCGGCGCGCGAGCGGCCGTTCACCCACGCCAATGCACAACGCCTGCAGCGCATGGCGTGGCTGATGCTGGCGATGGAGCTGCTGTCGATCCTGATCGGTGCCTACGCGGCCTGGATGGGCCCGGACTTCACCTGGATGGAGGTGGGTGGCGGCATGTCGATCACCGGGCTGGTGGCAGTGCTGATGCTGTTCGTGCTGGCACGCGTGTTCGCCGTGGGCGCAGCGATGCGCGATGACCTGGATGGTCTGATCTGATGGGCACGCGCTGATGGCGATCGTCATCACCCTCGACCGCATGCTGCAGGAACGGGGCATGACCCTGTCCGAGCTGGCCGGGCGCATCGACATCACCCTGGCGAACCTGTCGATCCTGAAGACCGGCAAGGCGCGCGCCATCCGCTTTTCCACGCTGGATGCGATCTGCCGCGAGCTGCAGTGCACGCCCGGCGACCTGCTCGGGCATGACCCGGCGCAGCCGCAGGACGCCGACTGAATGATTGCTCTTTTCCCTTACCTACTGACGAAACGGACCTGAAATGGAATGGTTGGCTGACCCCTCGATATGGATGGGCCTTGCAACCCTGGTCGTGCTGGAGATCGTTCTCGGCATCGACAACCTGGTGTTCATCGCGATCCTTGCCGACAAGCTGCCGCCGCACCAGCGCGACCGCGCGCGGGTGATCGGCCTGGCGCTGGCGCTGCTGATGCGGCTGGTGCTGCTGGCGGCGCTGGCCTGGATCATGAAACTGACCGAGCCGCTGGTCACCCTGTTCGGCCACAGCTTCTCCGGGCGTGACCTGATCCTGCTGGGCGGCGGCCTGTTCCTGCTGTTCAAGGGCACCATGGAGCTGCACGAACGGCTGGAAGGCCGCGAGCATCACGAGGATGGCAAGAAGGTCTATGCCAGCTTCGCGATGGTGGTGGCACAGATCGTGGTGCTCGACGCGGTGTTCTCGCTTGACTCGGTGATCACCGCGGTCGGCATGGTCGACAACCTGGGCGTGATGTACGCCGCGGTGACCATCGCGATGGCGCTGATGCTGGTGGCCAGCAAGCCGCTGACCCGCTTCGTCAACAAGCATCCCACGGTGGTGGTGCTGTGCCTGGGCTTCCTGCTGATGATCGGTTTCAGCCTGGTGGCCGAAGGCCTGGGCTACAAGATCCCGAAGGGCTACCTGTACGCGGCGATCGCTTTCTCGATCCTGGTCGAGGCGTTCAACCAGTGGGTCCGCTTCAACCGCGAACGCAACGAACGCCGCCAGCCGTTCCGCCAGCGCACCGCCGATGCCGTGCTGCGCATGCTGGGCGCGCGCCCGGCCAACGGCCACGACGACGAAGGCGTGGACGAGCAGGTGGACGCCGACGAGCGCCTGCAGCCGGCCGAACACGAGATGATCCGCAGCGTGCTGGGCCTGGCCGATCGGCCGGTGTCGAGCGTGATGACCGTGCGTGCCGACGTGCAGTGGATCGACCTGGCGCGCGGGCAGGAGGATGTGGTGGCGCGCCTGGTGGCATCGCCGCATACCCGCCTGCTGGTCGGCGATGGTGACCTGGACAGCCTGCGCGGCGTGGTGCAGAGCCGGGACGTGCTGGCCGACCTGCTGCAGGGCAAGCCGCTGCAGCTGGAAGGCAACCTGCGTGAGCCGCAGTACGTCCTGTCCAGTGCCAGTGCATTGCAGGCGCTGGAACTGATCCGCCAGCACCCGGTGCCGCTGGCGGTGGCCGTGGACGAGTACGGCAGCGTGGAAGGCCTGGTGACCGCCAACGACCTGCTGGCGGCGATTGCCGGCGACCTGGTCGATACCCAGGACGAGCGCTATGGCGTGGTCGCGCAGGGTGAGGAGCAGTGGGAGGCCGACGGTGCGCTGACCCTGGACGACCTGCAGCGATTGGCGGGCGTGTCGCTGCCGCGCAGTGCCGACTACATGACCATCTCCGGCCTGGTGCTGGAGCAGCTGGGCCGGCTGCCGGACATCGGCGATGCGGTGGACGTGGCCGGCGTGCGCATCACCGTACTGGCGATGGAGAAGCGCCGCATCGCCCGCCTGCGGGTGGAGCGCTTGGGCCATCTGTAGAGTCGAGCCATGCTCGACTGCTTCTTGAACAACCGGGCACATGCCCGGCTCTACACAACACGGCCGGCAACCGTCACCATGGCCGGCCCGTTTTCTTTCCAGGATGGTTGCAGTGCTGAGTACGATCGGTTTGTTGATGGGCCTGTATGTGGCCTGGCGCCTGTTCTGGCCGCTGCGCATGCCCGCCGCATTGAAGGTCGTGCTGTCGCTGCTGCTGGTGGCCGTTGCCGTGCAGCTGCGCATCGTCGCCACCTTCTGGGGTACGACGGCGTCGCCCGAGATCCCCAAGCTGGCCATCGCCACGCTGGCCACCGGCTCCACCGCGGTGTTGCTGCTGGCGCTGGTGATGGTGGTGCTGGACGCCGGCCTGCTGCTGTCGCGCCTGTTGCGCTGGCCTCGCGCGGTAGCCGCAATGCGCACGCGGCGTCTGCGACCGGTGGCCGGCGTGCTGGCACTGCTGGTCAGTGGTTATGGTGTCAGCCAGGGCATGGCGGTGCCCAAACCCCGGCAGATCGAGGTGCGCATCGCCGGATTGCCGGCCGCGTTCGACGGCTATCGCGTGCTGCAGCTGACCGACATCCATGCCAGCCGCCTGCTCACCGGCGACTGGGTGCGCAAGGTGGTGGATGAGAGCAACGCACTGACGCCGGACCTGATCGTGATCACCGGCGACCTGATCGACGGCAGTGTCGAGGCCCGCCGTGACGACGCGCGTCCACTCGCGGACCTGCGGGCGCCGGACGGCGTCGTCGCCATCACCGGCAACCACGAGTACTACGCGCAGTACCAGGCGTGGATGCAGGCGTTCCGCGCGCTGCACATGCAGGTGCTGGAGAACAGCCACATGCAGGTGCGGCGCGGCGATGCGGCGCTGACCATCGCCGGTGTCACCGATCCGGTGGCCGCACGCTACGGCCTGCCGCTGCCGGATCTGGATGCTGCACTGGCCGGTACCGATCCGTCCGCGCCGGTGATCCTGCTCGATCATCGCCCGCGCAATGCACGGGACGCGGCGGCGCGTGGGGTGAAGCTGCAGCTGTCCGGGCATACCCACGGCGGGCAGATCATCGGCATGGACCAGCTGGTGAAGCGAGCCAATGGCGGTTTTGTGTCCGGGCGCTACGACGTGGATGGGATGACGCTGTACGTGGGCAACGGTGCGGGCCTCTGGGCCGGTTTCCCGGCGCGCATCGGCGTGCCGTCGGAGATCACCTTGGTAACATTGCGCCGCGCGCCGTGACCTTAGGCGGGGTCAGATCCCTTTCCCCTGGGGGAAAGGGATCTGGCCCCGACAAACCACATGGAAGGAACCATGGCCCATCCCCGCGCCCCGATGGAGCGCCTGATCCGTGCCAATGCTGACGAGATCAACCGGCTGCAGCAGGCCATCCACGAGAGTGCCAGTGCGCGCTGGCGTGGGCCGGAGGAGCGGGAACGGCACGCTGCGGCCTGTGCCGAGTTCCACCAGCACTACGAGCGGCTGGCGTTTCCGGGAGGCTATGCCAACGCGTTGAAACGGCTGGCCGAGCATGACCCGAATGCGCTGGATGTCGCGCTGACCTTCCTTGAAGTACGGCCGTATTTCTTCCGGTCCGGATATATGTGGAAGACGTTGCTGAAGCGCGTGCAACGGGTCCCCATGGGGACGAAGCAACACGCGCGGCTGCAGAAGATCCTCGACGCCTACGCCGTCTATCGCGCCACACGTGACGGCTGATGGGGACGGCATGATGGGGTCAGAACCCTTCGCCTTTGGCAAAGGGAGCTGACCCCGGCCCGTCAGGCCGCCCGCAGCGGCGGCCGCGCATGCGCACTTCGGCGCAGCGCTTGTGCCCGCTTGGCGATCCAGCGCACCACGAAGGCGGTGAACAGCAGCGCCGACGGCACCGCATACCAGAAGTTGCCCGGCACGCGCTTGAAGTACGAGTAAGTAAACACCGCCGCGATGATCCACATGCCGGTCATGTGCAGGCGACGCCAGGCCGTGGGTCCCATGCGCCGGGCGAGCCCCCGGTGCGAGGTGATGGCCAGCGCCAGGATGGCGATGTAGCCCACCGTGCCCGGGAGGTTGGCCAGCGCGGATCGTGCTGGCCAGAACGCCGGGTTGAGGATGCCGAAACTGGTGATGGCAACTGCGTGCAGCAGGTGCGAGAACGCGAAGGACAGGCCGATGATGCGCCGTTCGCGCAGCAGGAACCGGTGTGAACGGGCTGGGCAGAAGGCTGGCGAACGACGATGCCGTGAACGCTGCCAGGAACAGCAGGAACGATGTGCGGGCGGTGAGCCGGATCGCCGCGCGGCTGCCTTCGGCTGCATCGGGATACAGGGCGAAGGCGGTCAGTGCGAACGCGATCAGGACCACGCCGATGGCTACGAACAGGCGCCAGCCGTGCAGGAAGGACGTGTTGGATACAGTCATGGTCAGGCCTCGAAGAATGGAGAGGGGGTCGTGCCGGCCGCTGGCCGGCATTCCCGGGGATCGGTCGACGCAACCAGAACGCCTGCCGTGCAGAGTTCGCGCAGCACGGGAATGCAGGCCGCACGCAATGCGTCCGTTGCCACGTCATGTGTTTCGGACAGCGCCTGCAGTGCCTCATCCACAGGCGCGCCGTCGTCACCGAAGACCGAAAGCAGCGCGTAGGCCAGCGGTGACAGTTCCTCGGTCTGCAGGCTGAAATCGGCGAGGCGCTGTATCACCAGCAGCGTGGGAGCTGCATCCAGCATCGGCTCCAGCACCTCGTCCACATGTACCGGCCACTGGTAGCCAAGCACCCGCACCAGCGGCGAGACCGCCAGCACATCACTGTCCACCGGAACGCGGTGCAGCGAACGCCCGGCGGCGCGCGCTTCAATGTGCAGCGACTGCAGCGTGCTCTCGTAGTGCGCCAGTTCTGCTGCCCAGCCCGGCAGTACCAGCGCGTCCTGCACCGCCAGCCAGGTCGCGAACTCGCCGGCGATCCGTGGGAACAATGGGGTCTGGCAGGCGTGGCGGGCGTAGTAGTGCTCCACGGTGTCGCGCCAGCGCGGCGTGCCCAACTGGTGTTGCAGGCCTGGCAGGGTGCCAGCCAGCAGGGTGTCCAGGCTGTCGATGCACAGGCGGCGGTACACCGCCAGCCGGCGCGCCTCGACGCCATCGGGCGCGGCCATTGATGGGTCGCGCACATGGTCGGCCCAACGCCGTTGCAGGGTGGCCAGCGACTCAGCCATGGGCCACCTCGGGCCAACGTGCCTCGACCTGTGCCTGGCGGATCTGCGCGACCTCGGCCAGCAACTCGGACAGTGGCGGGAAGTTGAAGTCGCGTTCGAGCAGGGTCGGACGCACGCCCACCCCGCGCATAGGCCTCGCGCAACAGCGCCCAGACCACGCCTTTCACCGGCGCACCGTGGGTGTCGATCTTGAAGCCATCGTCTTCATCGAAGTGGCCCGCCACATGCAGCGAGGCGACCCGCTGGGCCGGCACGCGGGCCAGGAATTCGAAGGCGTCGTAGCCGTTGTTGCAGGCATTGACGAAGACGTTGTTGACGTCCAGCAGCAGGTCGCAGTCCGCTTCGGCGAGCACGGCATTGATGAAGTCGATCTCGCTTATTTCGGCACCGGCAACGGCGTAGTAGGAAATGTTCTCCACGGCGATGCGTCGGCCCAGCATGTCCTGCACCTGGGCGATGCGGCTGGCGACGTGATGCACGGCCTCGGCGGTGAACGGCAGCGGCAGCAGGTCGTAGACGTGGCCACCGGCGGCGCAGTAGCTCAGGTGTTCGCTGTACAGCTGCACCTGGTGCAGGTCGAGGAAGGCTCGGGTCTGTGCCAGCAGGATGCGGTCCAGCGGATCGGGACCGCCCAGCGACAGCGACAGGCCGTGGCAGGTCAAGGGGTGGCGCTCGCTGAGTTGGCGCAGCGCTGCGCCGTGTGCACCGCCGACGCCGATCCAGTTGTCGGGGGAGACTTCGAGGAAGTCGATGGCACCGGTCGGCATTGCCAGCAGTTCGTCGATCAGGCCACGGCGCAGGCCAAGACCGGCGGCATTGGAGGGCAGAGGCAGGGACATGGCGGATGCTCCAGGGAGAGGGCGCCGCCCTGGAGGCGGCGCGGTTGAACGTCGATCAATCGGCAACGCGGGAGAACAGGCCCTTCGGCATCGGCTTGCCGTTGGCGGTGTAGACGCTGCGCAGGTAGTCGTGCGCTTCCTGCTCGCTGATGTAACCATCGTGGTCGGTGTCGATGCGGTCGAACTCGGCGGCACGCTTGGCGGCCACAGCGTTGAACTCGGCGCGCGAGACCTTGCCGTCGTGGTCACGGTCGGTGCGGGGCAAACGAGGCGTCGCCGCACTTGCCTTCGCCACACTGGCCCTCGGCCACCTTGGCCTTGCCAGCGGGCTTGCCGGTGGTGGCCTTGTTGGCCCCGCACTTGCCTTCACCGCACTTGCCTTCGGCGGCGGCGCTCATGGCCACCGCGCTGATCGCCAGCGGTTGGATCGCGGCGGCCTGGCCGGCCAGCAGCAGGCCACCGGCCAGGGCGATGCCGATGGCACCGATGCGCGGCAGGCGGGAGGAGGGGGTGGTCTTGGTCGAGACGGACATGGTGGTGACTCCTTGGGAAAGCACGCGGGGCGTGCGGGATGGACGCCGCTTGAAGGCGACGGAAACGAAGGGAAGAAGCGCGGTGAAGGGGCGAAGCGGCTCAGGCGGCGCGGCGGCGACGCAGCAGATAGCCCAGCAGCAGCACGCCACCGAGCAGGGCGCCACCGAAGCCGATGCCGGGCAGCAGCGAGGCAACCGGCAGCAGCAGGGCGATCAGGCTGACGCCCCAACCCAAGCCGTCATTGCCAACGGGGGCGTGCTGCGAGCCGGCCAGCAGACGGTCCACGCTGAGTGCGCCACCGCCGTTGAGGATCAGTGGCAGCAGCATGGCCAGGAACAGCAGCGGCAGCTTGAAGTTGCCGTAGCCCTGGTCGGTGATCGCATAGCCCTGCCAGAGTTCGCCCAGGCCGTTCCATTGGTCGGGCCAGTGCACGGCGGCGATGGCGACCACGGTCAGCACCCAGAACACATAAGCCACCGAGCGCGTGGCCAGGCCGAGCAGCAGCATCACTGCACCCACCAGTTCCAGCCAGGTGGCCAGCTGCCAGTTCAGTGATGCGGGCAGGGCGGAGAACGGGAACGGGAAGCGACCTTCCAGGTCGGCGAACCAGTTCTGGCCGCCCAGCTTCTCGCGGCCGGATTCAAAGAACTCCCAGGCCAGCAGGGTGCGCAGCGCCAATGGCGAGAGCCAGCGGCCGACGGCGTCCAGGCGGGGGGTATACACGGAAGAGGCGGTGCTGATCATGGTGGTGTCCTGCGGGCCAGTGGTCGATGGAGGCCATTTCAGGCGGCGCAGGTATCGGCAACGTGTGCCGTTGCCCGGGGTTTTGTCAGCGACTGTGGCCGAGGCCGGGGGTTTCGTACAGTCAGATACAAAGACGATGTGTCGAGGCACATCGGGGCGTTGCGCGCCCGCGTGCGGGCAGCGATATCCACCCGGTAGCGCCCGGCCGGGCCCGGCGCCGAATGTATCCCACTGTAGAAACCCGCCTGCGCCCTACAGTCCGGTACAACTCTGGGCCGCGGAGAAACAGCGGTGATACACCGGCAGGCGGAAATGGCCACTCCCAACACCGGAGTGCCACCCATGATCCGTACCTCGTTGCTTGCCGCTGCTCTCGCCCTTGCCGGCGCCGCGGCCCCCCGCCTTCGCCAGCCAGGCCGATACCGCTGCACCGCCCACCGTCATCCTGGTGCACGGCGCGTTCGCCGATGGCTCCAGCTGGAGCAAGGTCATCAGTACCCTGCATGACTGGAAGCTGCCGGCGGTGGCCGTACAGAATCCGCTCACCTCGTTGGCCGACGATGTCGCCGCCACCCGTCGCGCGATTGCCGCCGCGCCCGGCAAGGTGGTGCTGGTCGGCCACAGCTGGGGTGGCACGGTCATCACCGAAGCGGGTAATGACCCGAAGGTGCAGGCGCTGGTGTACGTGGCGGCCTTCGCACCGGATGCAGGGCAGTCTTCGGCGCAACAGGGCGAAGGTTTCCCGGTCGGTCCGGGCCTGGCCCGACTGCAGGAAAGGGATGGCTACCTGACGTTGCCGGCTGATGCCATCGCCCAGGACTTCGCGCCGGACGTGATGAAAAAATCGGCCGCACTGCTGTACAGCACCCAGGTCCCGCTGAAGGCCAGCGCGCTGGGCGAGGTGGTGAACGTTGCGGCGTGGCGCAGCAAGCCGAGCTGGTACGTGCTCAGCCGTGACGATCGCATGCTGTCGCCGCAGCTGCAGGCCGCCACCGCAAAGCGCATTGGCGCGCAGCTGCAATCGATCGGCAGCAGCCATGTGTCGCTGCTTTCGCATCCTGCGCAGGTGGCCGACAGCATCTGGAAGCGGCAGGCGTGAAGCCCGCCGAACTGCCGCTGGCCGAGCAGGGGGGCTGAGCGATGGCCACCCTGCGAGGGTATGCACTGCCGCTGTTGCTGGGCCTGCTGGGTGGAGCTGCGCTGTTGCTGGCATGGCCCGGCGCGGATGCTGGCGCGCAGCCGCTCGACGCAGCACCGGTGGCGGGGTTCGACGGTGGTGGGCCATGGCACAACAGCCCACCGCTCACACTGAAGCAGTTGCGGGGGCAGGTGGTGCTGGTCGAGTTCTGGACCTACACCTGCAGCAACTGCCTCAACGTGGCGCCGTATGTCCACCAGTGGCACGCACGGTACGCGTCGCAGGGCCTGAAGGTGATCGGCGTGCATACGCCGGAGTTCGCCTATGAAGGGCTGCCCGGCAACGTGCGCAGGGCCATCGCACGGTTGGATATCACCTGGCCGGTGGTGCAGGACAACCAGTACCGGATCTGGAACGCCTGGGGCAACCGTTTTCTGGCCCGCGCTGTACCTGCTCGACCGGCAGGGGGCGGGTGGTCTACCGCCATTACGGCGAGGGCGACTACGCACGTACCGAAAGCGAGATCCAGCGCCTGCTGGCCACCCCCTGAGCCGCGCTACCATGGCCGCGCCGCGCGGCGCTGTCCCCCTGCCTTCATCGAGAACGCAATGAACCCTGTACCGCACATCCTTGTCGTCGACGATGACAGTGAGATCCGCCAGATGCTGG
>NZ_JBFLUN010000012.1:0-12556 GCF_050473585.1 Stenotrophomonas sp. NRRL B-14846 | reverse complement strand
GCTGGGCACGGTCGGCGCCGACCAGGTGGTGATCTGCCCCGGCGCGCAGACCGCGCTGTGCGCGCTGATCCTGGCCCGCACCCAGCCGGGCGAGCTGATCGCCGCCGAGCAGCTGACCTACCCGGGCCTGCTGGCCGCCGCGCGCGTGCTGCAGCGGGGCGTGGTGCCGGTGGCGATGGACGCCGAAGGCATGCTGCCTGAAGCGCTGGAAGAGGCCTGCCAGCTGCGTCGCCCGCGCCTGCTGTACCTGGTGCCGACCATCCAGAACCCGACCACGGCGACGATGTCGGCACAGCGCCGGCAGGCGCTGCTGGCGGTCGCGAAGTGCCACGATCTGACCGTGATCGAAGACGATCCCTACTGGTTGCTGGCCGGGGACGCCGCACCGCCGCTGGCCGCACACCGCGATGCGGGCTGCCCGGTCTATTACATCTCCACCCTGTCCAAGTGCCTGGCGCCGGGCCTGCGCACCGCCTACCTGGTGGTGCCGGCCGGCGAGCCGATGGAACCCGTGCTGGACGCGCTGCGCGCGATCGCGCTGATGCCGACCCAGTCGATGGTGGCGGTGGCCTCGCAGTGGATCCGCAGCGGCCAGGCCCAGGACATGGTGCAGCGCTTCCAGCAGGAACTGCGCGAGCGCCAGGCCATTGCCGCCCGTTACCTGCCGGCCCGTGCCCAGGCGCATCCGGCCGGCCTGCATGTGTGGCTGCCGCTGCCGCCGCGGCTCGACCAGTACCGGTTGATCCAGGCCGCGCAGGAGCAGGGTCTGGGCATTGCCAGCTCCGATGCCTTCAGCGTGGAAGAACCGCCACCGGGCAATGCGATTCGCCTGTCGTTGGGCGGCGCAGTCGACCAGGGCGCGCTGGCCGGGGCGCTGGCCAAGCTGAACGAGATCCTGTCGGAGGCCCCCGAGGCACGCCACAACGCCATCGTCTGAACGGGGCGCATGGCGCTTTATCCATACAAAATGATATTTTGTATGCAATGTATGGATAAAGGGACGTGCCCCGATGCGCGCCGAGAAACTGAAGTTCCACCTGGTGATGGCCGGCTGTGGCGGCTTTGTGGTGCTGATGCTGGCGGCGCTGGCCTGGGTCTGCCTGCAGCCGCAGACCGTGGATGTGCAGGCCGCCGAGCGCCACGCCATCGAACAGTGCGTGCAGCGCAGCGAGGATCCGTCCCGCAGTGAGATCCAGCGCCGCGCGCAGGCCGATTCCTGCCGCGAGATGCGCAAGCAGTACGTGCACAAGTTCGGCCGGGAAGATTCCTGATGGGCGCAGCCGCGCCGCGTCGCCGCTGGCTGCTGCCGACGATGATCGCCCTCGCCTGCCTGTTCATGGCCGGCGTCGCGGCTGCGCTGTGGCAGTACTTCGGCTACAGCGCGCAGTCCACCTTCACCGAACAGGCCATCGTCTTCGACGACTCGCAGCTGCGCCTGCCGGCCGATCTGGCCGGTGACACTGGCCGCATCCGCGTGGTGCATTTCTGGGACCCGGCCTGCGGCGTGTGCAACCGCGAAACCGGTGCGCACCTGAGCTACCTGATCAGCATGTACCGCCGCGCCGGCATCGACTTCTATGCCATCCGCCGCCCCGGCACCCAGGGCGAGCTGCCCGAGCCGCTGCGCAACAAGGTAATCAACCTGCCGACCATCGATGGCATCGAACACATCCCGGCCAGCCCCGCCGTAGCCATCTGGGATCGCCAGGGCCACCTCGCCTACGCCGGCCCGTACAGCATCGGCATGGTCTGCAACTCGGCCAACAGCTTCGTCGAACCACTGCTGGACAAACTGGTGCGCGGCGAAACCGTGCGCCCGAAAGGACTGCTTGCCGTGGGCTGTTACTGCCCCTGGCAGGCCAAGCGCTGAGGACGCGCAATGACATCACTGACGCAGGCCGGTGCGGCCGCTGCAAACAACAACGGCGGTCACCTGTCCGAACCGACCGATGGTTATGGACAGGCTCCCGCCGTTGGAAGCAACGATACGCCCCGACATGCTCCCTACATGCCGCGACCGGATGTCGCAGCCCGCGAATGGGTGCAGGACGTGCTCGCGCACAACGGGCCGATCTACCTGCGCATCGTCAATTCGCTGGAGCGCACGGTGCGCCGCGGTGGTCTTGCGCCGGGCCAGCGCCTGCCCTCGCAGCGCGCATTGGCGCAGCAGCTCGGCGTCGACCTGACCACGGTGACGCGGGCATTTGATGAAGCACGCAAGCGTGGCCTGATCGAGGGCGCGCGGTCCGCAGGGCAGTTTCATCGCACCGCCCAAGGCTGGCTTCGACCAGGTGGTGGACCTGAGCATGAACGTGCCGCCGGTGCCCGATGCCGATGCGCTGGCCGAGACCCTGCGCCGCGGTGCTGCCGCCGTGCTTGCGCGCAGCAACGCGCCGAACCTGATGACGTATCACCTGGGCGGCGGCAACCCCACCGACCGCCACGCGGCAGCACGCTGGCTGCAACCGATGCTGGGCGCGGTGGACGATGCCAGCCTGCTGCTGACCGAAGGCGCGCAGGTGGCGTTGGCCGCCATCCTGGTCAGTCAGGGCCGCGATGGCGACGCGATCCTGTGCGACACGCTGGTCTACCCGGGGCTGCTGCAGGCCGCGGGGGCACTTGGCCGGCGGCTGGTGCCGGTGGAAGGCGATGAGCACGGCATGTGCCCCGAGGCACTGGTGCGGCAGGCACGCGGGAGTGGCGCGCGGTTGGTCTATCTCAATCCCACCTGCCAGAACCCGACCGCGCTGACGCTGTCGTTGCAGCGCCGCGAAGCGCTGGCGCGTGTGCTGGAATGCGAAGGCCTGCTGGCGATCGAAGACGATCCGTACTGGCACCTCGCCGAAGAGACGCCGATACCGCTGGCAACGCTGGCACCGCGTCATGTGTTCCACGTGGCGACGCTGTCGAAGGTGATCAGCCCCGGCCTGCGCACCGCCTTCGTGCGCTGCCCAAGCGCCGCGCATGCCGAGGCGATGGCGTCGGCCCTGCGCGCCACCCGGTTGATGGGGCATCCGCTGGTGGCGGCGCTGGCAAGCCAACTGCTGCTGGATGGTTCGGCACAGTCACTGCTGGCGCAGGTGCGCACCGAGGCACGCGAGCGCATGCGCATGGCGCGGTATCTGCTGGCACCGTCGTTGCTGCAGCGCGCCGAGGGCCTGCATGCCTGGTGCCGGGTGCCGGCGCCGTGGACCGATGCCACGCTGGTGCGTACCGCACAGCTGCAGGGGCTGGCGATCGCTCCTTCATCGGCGTTCTGCCCGCCGGGGGTGCAGCATCAGAACGGCGTGCGGTTGTCGTTGGGGCTGGCGGCGGACCGCCGGCAGCTGGAAAGTGCGTTGCGGCGGATTGATCGGTTGTTGTTGTCGGATGCGTTGCCGGCGATCGAGCGGTAGGTGGGGAACATCCACGCCATGCGTGGATGGAATGTGCCGACCAACGGTCGGCACCCACCCGGTCGGTAGTGCCGGCCGCTGGCCGGCGGAAGATTCCCCGGCACGGTTGGAGTGTGCCAACCAAGGTTGGCATCCACCAGATCGGAGGTAGGGCGTGGACGGGATGTGCCGACCAACGGTCGGCACCCACCCGATCGGTAGTGCCGGCCGCTGGCCGGCGGAAGATTCACCGGCACGGACGGATTGTGCCAACCAAGGTTGGCACCCACCAGAGCAGAGTCAGGCCAGGGCGGAGAGCGCCTGCACGAGGGCATCCATCTGCTCCGGCCGGGTGAACACCGACGGTGTCACCCGCACGCAGGCGCCGGAGTCCAAGCCGTCACGGTGGGTAGTAAACACGCGATGCTCATCCAGCAGGCGCTTCTGCAGCGCGATGTTGTCGGCCACGCTGGTGCGCCCGCGAAGGCGGAAGCTGGCCAGCGCACTCGCCAGCGCCGGGTCCGGCGACGACAGCACTTCGATATGTGCCATCTGCCGCGCCGGCACGGTCCAGCGCTCACGCAGGAAGCGCAGGCGCGCCTGCTTGTTGGCCACGCCGATGCGCTGATGCAGGGCAATGGCGTCCGGGAGTGCCAGGTAGGCGGCGAAGTTGACCGTACCGGTATGCACGCGGCTGCCCACCCGGCCATCGTCGGTCTCGCCCATGTAGGGGTCCAGGTCGGTCACGCGCCCCTTGCGCACGTACATCGCGCCGACACCGACCGGCGCACCGATCCACTTGTGCAGATTGATCCCGACGAAATCGGCCTTCAGCTGCGGCACCGCGTAGTCGATCTGGCCAAACCCATGGGCCGCATCAACGATCACATCGATGCCGCGCGCACGCGCACGCTCGGCGATCTCCGCCACCGGCAGCACCAGCCCATGGCGATGGCTGACCTGGGTCAGCAGCACCAGTTTCAGGCGCGGCAACCGCGCGAACGCGGCCTCGTAGGCCTGCAGGATCTGCGCGTGGTCGGGCACGGCCGGCAGCGCGATGCGCTCGACCTGCACGCCGCGACGCTGCTGCAGCCAGCGCATCGCGCCGATCATGCTGTCGTAGTCGATGTCGGCGTAGAGCACCTGGTCGCCGGGCTGCAGGCGGTTGTAGCCACCGATCAGCGCCAGCATCGCCTCGGTGGCGCCACGGGTCAGTGCGATCTCGTCGGCGCCCACGCCCAGCAACTCGGCCACCTGCCGCTGCACCGCCATGTACTGCACCGGAAACTCGCGACGGCCATACCACGCGTTGCCACGGTTCACCTCGGCGGTGTGGCGCTGGTAGCTGGCCAGCGTTTCGCGGCCCATCGCCCCCCAGTAGCCGTTCTCCAGATGGTTCACTTCGTCGGTGATGTCGAAGTGGCTGGCGACGGCGGTCCAGTAGCCTTCATCGCGGGCCAGCACGTCCGGCGCTACGGTCGTTGCGGGAATCTGCATGGGCGCAGCGTAACGCGTGGCGGCCATGGCGGGCAGTGAAGACAGCGCGGCCGTAGCCGGCAGCAGTGCACCGGCACGCAGCAGGGAGCGGCGGTTGCGGTCCATCAGAAGCTCAGCCGGTACTGCGCGTACAGGTTGGCACCGTCGGTGTCGTACGGCGCGTTGCGCGAGTAGACCAGGCCGCGGCTGGCCTGGAAGGTCGCTTCGTCCGGATAGCGGTCGAACACGTTGTCCGCGCCCACGCGCAGGCTGTGGTGTTCGTTGATGCGATAGCCGACGGCCAGGTCGAGGAAGCTCATCGCACCGAAACGCTGGTAGATATCGCCCACTGCATTGCCGCTGGAATCGGTCCAGGCGCCGTAGTAGCGCATGCGCGCCATCAGCGACCAGGCACCGATGTCCCAGCTACCGGTGAGGCTGCCCTTGTGCTCGGGCAGGCGGTCTTCGAACAGCACGCGCTGGGTTTCGTTGGTGGCCACCGAGGTGCTGCCGTTGTCCACCCGCGTACGGTTGTAGTTGTAGGCCAGGGTCAGCGTCATGCGGCCGGCGCCCAGATCGCGCAGGTAGTTGCCGACCACGTCCACGCCGGCGGTGGTGGTATCGAAATCGTTGGTGAAGTAGTTCACCGAGGTATAGCCCAGCGGATTCGGCGTGCCTGCCGGAATGGCAAAGCTGGCCGACTGGCTGAAGCGGTCGGTGAGCTTGATCTGGTAGACATCCACCGAGCCGGACAGGCCGAGGTCAGTGCGCCAGGTCAGGCCCAGCGACGCGGTACGCGATTCTTCCGGCTTCAGTGGCCTGGCACCGAGCATCTGCGCCAGCGGGTCGTTCGGCGACAGGCGGCCACTGGTGAAGATCTGCAGGGTGCGCGTATCCAAGCCCTGGGTGGTGCTGGTGGTGTTGAGCTGCGCCGGGGTCGGTGCACGGAAGCCGGTAGACACGGTGCCGCGCAGGGCCACGTCCGGGGTGATCGCAAATCGCGCCGAGAGCTTGCCGTCCAGCGTGCTGCCGAAGCTGGAGAAGTCCTCGTAGCGGCTGGCCGCACCGATGCTCCAGCGCTCGCCCAGCGGCACTTCCATATCCACATAGGCCGCCTTGCTGCGCTGGCTCCACTGCCCGGCCTGGCTGGCCGAGAAGCCCGGTGCGCCATTGGAGTTGGCCTCCAGGCCCGCGGCCGCGCCCGGGCCTACCGCGTACGAGGCCGGATCACCGGCGCGCACCTGGTAGGTCTCCTGGCGGAACTCGCCACCGAAGGCGACGTTGATCGGCTTGGCCAGCGCGGCCACGTCCCACTCGTAGTTGAAGTCGGCGTTGGCGTTCTTCTCGGTCTGGGTCAGGCGGCCGAGATCGAACGCGGTCGGACTGGCCGGACCGAGCGAGGCGTTGATCGAGCTCTTCAGGCTGTAGTCGATGGCGTTGCGGCCATACGACGCGCTGACATCCCAGCGCAGCTTCGGAGTGATCTCGCCACGCAGGCCACCGACCAGTTGCAGGTCGTTCTGGACGTTGCCGTACTGCGGGCTGAAGCCCACCGGATAGATCGAACGCAGGTTCCAGCCGGGGAAGATCGCCGTGGTGCGGTAGGCACCGGTGGTAGTGTCCGGGTTGCGCCAGTTGAAATCGCTGACGCCATCGCTGTGGCTGTACAGGCCGAACGCATACAGCTCCAGCGTGTCGCTGGCATTGGCCTTTACGTTGAAGCCGACGCGGCGGCTTTCCAGTTCCGGCTGGCCCCAGCGCTGTACCGGGTTGGGCACGTCCAGATCCGGATGCGCGGCCTGGAAGGCGATCGCATCCGGGCGCTGGCGGTGTGCGCGAGGTGGCGTCGGAATTGGACGATTCGGCGAACAGCACCAGGCTGCCGTAGTCACCCAGCGACCAGCCGGTACGTGCGCTGAAATCACGCGACGCGCCATCGCCCTGTGCGTACTGCGAATAGCCGGCGGTGATCTCGGTACCGGGGCCATCCTCGAGAATGATGTTGATGACACCGGCGATGGCATCCGAGCCGTACTGCGCCGACGCACCATCGCGCAGCACTTCGATGCGCTTGATCGCACTGGTTGGAATCTGTGCCAGATCGGCCGCCTGCGCGCCACGGTTGCCGAGCAGCGCGCTGCGATGGAAGCGACGACCGTTGACCAGCACCAGGGTCTGGTCCGGCGACAGGCCACGCAGCGTGGCCGGGCGCACGAACACCTGGCCGTCCGCCATCGGCAGGCGCTGCACCACGAACGACGGCACCAGCTGCGCCAGCACGTCCTTCAGGTCGGTGGATTCCACCGACCTGATGTCCTCCTTGGTGAACACGTCTACTGGCGCCAGCGTTTCGAACTGGGTGCGGTTGGAGGCGCGGGTGCCGGTGACCAGCATCGCATCAAGCTGGGTGGGCGCCGCACGGCTGCCCGCCGTGGCATCGACCGCATCGGCCTCCGCTGCAGTCGCGCCTCCTGCGCTGGCCAAGGAAAGGGCAAGGAGGATGGAACGCGAAAGCTTCGAACGATGCACGGCAGGGCTCCGGGAGGACGCGACAGGGCCAGTACCTGTTCGGAAACAACAGGGCTGGACAAGGCGCGCAGTCTCGGCGCGATCTGTGAAGGAGCCATGACGTCAGTGCGACAGCTTGATGCGCCAACCATGGTTGAGCGCTGCCAGGGCCCATCCGTAGATCCACGCCGTGCGTGGATGGGCGGTGCCGACGGACACCCGGCCCTTCATGGCCGCGCACACGGCGTCAGCCGTTGCTGTCGTCGTCGAACCCGAAGCGGGCCGGCCGTGCCGTTCGCAGCGGAACAAACATCGCGAGGGCGAACACCACCAGGAAGGGAGCGGACAGGAAACCAAAGTCTTTGCTGCCAAAACCGATGAAGCTGGCACGCAGGTCACCGATCCATTCCAACCGCGTCAGCACCATCACCAGCCCACCGATGGTCGGGCCAGGAAGCCCACCGTGACCGCCCATCAGCAACGTGGGTGACAGCAACCCGGCCAGGAACGCGAAGCCGGCGCGATAAAGCCAGGGATTGCCCTTCCAGCGCGGCGCGCGGTACGCCATCAGCACCAGCAAGGCCAGCGTCAGCACCGCCGGCAGCACCAGGTAGACAAGTACCAATTCCATCATGGGCCTGGCTCCGCTGGTCGGGCATCCCACGTCGTCGATCGCATCTCCCTGCCCTCCCTCGCATCCATGAAGCGCACATTGTTGCCGGTACGCCGGCAGACGCAAGGCCCCGGCAGCGCAAGAACTGCTAAACGCCCTGCCTGAGGATCCGCTACTGTGCCCGGCATCGGAATCGGGGAACGGCAGGATGAGCGCGGCAGGCAAGGCGTTGTGGTACATCGAAACCCATGCGGACCAGCCATTGGCGCTGGCCGATATCGCCGCCGCAGCGGGGCTCTCGCCGTTCCATCTGTCACGCCTGTTCCAGGCCCGCACCGGTACCTCGGTGGTGCGCTACTTGCGGGGACGGCGCCTGACCGCTGCCGCGCAGCGGTTGGCCAACGGGGCCGGCGACATCCTGCAGGTCGCGCTGGGGGCCGGCTATACCACCCATGCCGCATTCACCCGCGCCTTCAGCGAACAGTTCGGGCAGACGCCGGAGCGCGTACGCGAACAGGGCACCGATGGACTGGTACTAGTGCAGGCGATCCGCGTGGAGGATGCGCCGGCTGCCTGCACTGAAGCACCGCGACTGCTCGATACCCCCGCCTTCCAGGTCGCGGGTATCGGCATGCGGCATACCCGCGACAGTGGCGGCGCGATTCCCGGCCAGTGGGCGCAGCTCAACCGCGAATGGCCGACGCCGGCACCGATCAGTTTCGGCGTGTGCTGCAACAGCGATGACGACGGTGGCTTCGACTACGTCGCTGCGCTGCCCGCCAGCGCGCTGTCCACCGTGCCCGCGCATTGGCAGCGGATCGACGTGCCGGCGCGCCGCTATCTTGTGGCCTGGCACGGCGGGCATATCTCGACCATCCGCTCGACCTGGTTCTGGCTGCTGGACCACTACCTTCCTGGCTCCGGGCTGATTCTGGCCGATGCACCGGACCTGGAGCGCTACGACACGCGCTTCGACGAGCACACCGGCAACGGCGGCGTGGAGATCTGGCTGCCGGTGGACGAACGCCCACGCTGACAAGGAGTTGAGGATGCGCATGACAGCCGCTGTGCTGGGAATGATGCTGATGGCCTCCGCGTGGGCCGCCAGCGCTGGCGAGCCTTGGAAAGCAGGCGAACGCCACGGCACCACCACGGTGGCCAGCGCCGCGACGCGCGACGCGCAACACCGCGACGCCCTTCGCTACACGGTCTGGTATCCGGCGCCCGCTGGCAGCAGGGAAACCGCCCTGACCATCGGTCCCCCCGATGCACCGCTGTTCGACGTCGGCCGCGTGGCACTGGATGCGCCGGTTGCGGGTGCACGCCTGCCAACCCTGTTGCTCTCCCACGGCAACGGCGGCAGCGCGCGCATGATGGGTTGGCTGGGTACGGCGTTGGCACGCGCCGGGTACCTGGTGATCGCGGTCGATCATCCCGGCAACAACGGCGTGGACGAGATGACCCTGCCTGGCAGCATGCTGAGCTGGCTGCGTGCGGATGATCTGCGCGCCGCGCTGGCGACGGTGCAGGCCGATCCGCTGCTCGGTCCACACGTCGATCGCGAACGGCTGGGTGTGGCCGGGTTCTCCGCCGGTGGCTACACCGCACTGCTCGCCGCCGGTGCACGCCCCGACCTGCAGCGGCTTCTGGCCTTCTGCCAAGCGCATCCGGATGACGGCGTCTGCCGGCCCCAGCAGGAAGCCGTCACGCACACGATGGAGGCCCGTATTGCCGCTGCAAGCTCGCCGGAACTGTCGCCATGGATCTCCCACGCCAATGAATCGCGCGCGATCCCCGGCGTGCGCGCGGTATTCCTGCTGGCGCCAGCAATCGTGCAGGCATTCACGCCGGAACAGCTGTCCTCGCTGAGGCAGCCGGTGTCGATCGTACTGGGCGAGGCTGACACGGTTGCGCCACCGCAGAGCAATGGCGAGGCTGCTCAGGCACTGATTCCGGGCGCTGCGCTGCAGCGTCTGCCGGATGTGGGCCACTACGACTTCCTGGCGACCTGTACGGCGGCCGGCGCGCAGAGGCTTCCCGAGCTGTGCACCGCGTCAGTTCCCAGGACGAACACCCACCAGCAGGCAGTGGATGTCGCGGTGCGATTCTTCGCCGACGCACTGCGATAGTGGCCGCCGGGCTGGCCCCGGCGCTACAGTGGGCGCGTCCATGGAGGTTCGGTCATGCGCCTGCTTCGCCTCACCCTGCCGGTGTCCGACGTCGCCACCGTCGCGACGTATTTCCACGATGTGCTGCAGCAGCGCGTGGTCGGCAACCATGTGCACATCGGCTGGAGCACGATCGAACTGCAGCCGACGGGTGATCATCCGGTCGGCGGCGTGCACCTGGCCTTCAACGTACCGGACAACCGCTTCAGCGAGGCGATGACCTGGTTGCGTGAGCGCACGCCGCTGCAACGCAATCCGGCGGGACTGGACTACTTCGCGCTGGAGAGCAGCTGGCAGTCGCAGTCGGTGTACTTCACCGGCCCGGACGGGCTGATCCTGGAACTGATCGGCCGCCGCCGCTTGCCGGCCAGCGCGGCGCGAAGGCGTGTTCCATGGCAGTGAGCTGACCTGCCTGAGCGAAGTCGGCCTGCCCAGCCACGATGTCGACGCCGTACGCGAACGGTCCAACCAACATTTCGGCCTGCAACCGATCAGCCCGGCTTCGCCGCAGTTCGCGCCGATGGGCGACGACGAAGGCCCTGCTGATCGTAGTCGCCGCCGATCGCCGCTGGTTCCCCGAGCAGAAGGACCTGCCCAATGCGCAGGGGCTGTTGCTGCAGGTGGGTGACGTGGTTGGCCCGGGCGTTGTGGAAGAGGTTGCATTGGGTTGGCGGGTGCAGGCAAGCGCTTGAGCTGTTCAGACTGAGCCACATCAGTCGGGTCCAACAAGGCCACCTCCTTGCTGCCACCCTACAGAATCCCGCTGGGGAGCCGCTATCAACCATGATCTACCCGAGCCGACAACAAGGATGACTCGCAGCAATGCCCAGGAAGGACCGTGCGCTCGAACTCAAGATCGAGAATCTGCTGGTGGACCCCAAGCTCACGGAGCTCTGTGAGGTGCTGCGTACTGGCGATGACATTCTCGATCTGATTGACCTTCCCGAGAACGGCCACTCACGCATTCTCGCGTGGATGTTTGATCCCCGCGAAGGCCATGGACAAGGCGACCAGATCCTCAGGGATCTGTTGCTCGCCTCCTGGCAGATGGCACAGGTAGAGCATTGCGGCTTGCGAAAGAACGGAAAGACCGCGGCATTCTTCGGCAGATGGTCCCCATCGAATCTTCGCACGACCAGCTTTGGCTCTGCATTCACGCTCCGCGAGGTGATCGTCAATTCAAAGGACAGGATTGACCTGGCGGTGTTTGTTCCTGACCAGAATTTTGTAGTCCTGATCGAGAACAAGGCAGGAAGCTCGCATACGGGGAATCAGCTGGAGCGGTACTACAATGGCTGGACCGAGGTCACGAAGAAGAATCCGAAGCTACGGAGATTCGATCCTGTATTCCTTGCGCTTGATCGAAATTTCGATCCTGATGAAAGCCAGATTCACCCTATGAGCCACCAATGGCTGCACCTGGGATACGAATGGCTGCGCAATTCTGCAGATCGCGCGGATGTTGGATCTGGAGCGCGGGAACGCCGCCGCCCGCCTCGTTGTCAATTACTGCAACCGCCAGACCGACCTTTGGAAGAGTGCCACTGTTCGCAGAGCGGAGGCGCTCGCGGGGGATCTCAACAACCAGCATGGCGAAGCGCTCCACCGCCTCCTTGGTTCCAAGGGGAACATGCACAGCCGTTGGATGACGGAACGAAGAGACACGTTGGCCCTGCGATTCATGCTGCAGAATCGCGACGCTGTAGCGATGCTCAGGCAGATGCGCGGAACCGCACTTCTGCAGCAGCGAATCCTCGACAGGAACATCGCGACGCTGCAGTCCAAGCACTTCTACTCCTCGCGACAGAAGCTACTGGTATCCATACCCGGCTGGGAGAAGTACACGCACAGTGTCACCGATGAAACGGGGAGCTACGACTACGAGGCTGTCTATCTGAGAATACGTGCGGTCGATGATGAGAAGCTGAAGTATCGGATCAGCTTGATGTGGGAAGGCCGTCATGCACCTTCGCCATCGCTGGCCCTGGAGGCAAGAAAGCGCCTTCAGCGATTCCACAAGAAATTCGGAACCTACAGGACTGCGAACTATCGCACGTTCTCCTGGAGGACAATCTCAGTATCGAAAAAACCGCCGAGAAAGTGGAATCACTTCTCAATGAACTCGGCCCGATTGGCTCCGCAGAAGTCGCTACTTGAGTCCCGCTTCAGGCTGCAGTATCAGTCTCAATGCCTTGCCTCAACCTGCGCATGCAGCGCCTGCAGCTGCGCGACCGTCTGGTTGAACACCTGCAGATCGGCATCGACCAATGCCGGCCAGTCGGGCACGTGCCCCAGCAACTGCGCCACCTGCTCGGTCGGCGCGCGGTCGAAGCCTTCGCCCAGCACGGCAAGATAGCGCTCACGGAACCCTTCCGGGTCGCGCTGGTCCTGCACATAGAGCTGCACTGCCAGCAGCC
>NZ_JBFLUN010000011.1:0-18379 GCF_050473585.1 Stenotrophomonas sp. NRRL B-14846 | reverse complement strand
CGGCGCGCGTGGATCCTGCGCCAGCGCGGCCTGGATCTGTGCCGCGCTTTCATCGAGTTCGTGCAGCGCCGGCTGCCATTCCGGCGCCCGGCCTGCGGGCAACGAGGCCACTGCCTGCTGGTACTGCGCGGTCATCGCCGCGGCCTGCAGCTGCAGGGTAGACGGCACCGGCGCGTCCGGCTGCGCATGGCGCCACGGCGCCACCGCGTAGAGCGCCAGGCTTGCGGCCAGTGCGGCCCCCACCGGCAACCACCAGCGCCGGCGCGAACGTGCAGGCAGCGCCACAACGTTGTCGGCCGGCACAGGCGCCGCCTGCGGTTCACGCGGCGGCAGCTGCGCCGCCAACCGCGCCCAGCCATCGGCGGGCAGGCTGCGTTCGGGTGGCAGCGCGCGCAGTCGGGCCGCCAGATCGTGGTCGGAATCGTGTTCGTGTGTACTCATGTCATGTCTCCAGCCGTGCGCGCAACAGACCGCGCGCACGATGCAACTGTGCCTTGGAACTGCCGACGGCCATCTGCAGCTGCTCGGCGATCTCGTGGTGTTTCCAGCCTTCGATGTCATGCAGCACCAGTACCGCGCGCGCCCGTGGTGGCAGCGTCGACAGCGCCCGTTCGAGGTCGCGTTCGGTGCCGGCACAACTGTCATGCACCGCCAGTTCCTGCAGTCCTCCGTCCACATCCTCAAGACTGTCGTGGTCCTGCCCGGCGGCGCGCCCACGCAGTTCCATCAGCGCAGCGTTGACGCCCAGGCGATGCAGCCAGGTCGACAGGCTGCTCTCGAAACGGAACCCGGGCAGCGCCTTCCACGCCTGCAGGAAGGCTTCCTGCAAGGCATCTTCGGCACGCGCCTGCTGGCCCCCGCACAGGCGCCACAGCACGGCGAACACGCGCGGCGCATGCCGCCGGTACAGCAGTTCATAGGCCGAGGTATCGCCGGCGGCCGCCGCCCGCACCAGGGCGGGTTCATCGACGGCGTCGTGGCGGCAGGCGGCGCGGGCATGGTGGTGTCGAGCATATCGCTTGGATGCGGCGGCCCGGGAAAAGGTTTAGAGCCGGACGACGATCACTGCCATGCAACCTTTTTGATGGCTGCTGCATCCATGGAAGGTCCTTCGCGAAATTGCCGTCCAGGAGTCCCTGCATGTCCAGCCCATCCTGCGCCGCCCTGCTGGTGATCGCCGCCTGTGTCGTACTGCAGGCGCTGGGCTGTCGCTGCAGCTGCGCCCCGACAACGGCCGCGCCTGCCTGCAGCAGCATCGCCAGGAGCTGGTCTGTCTGGCCTGGGCACCGCGGTCGAAACCGGGTCACGCGCCGGGTAACATCGGGGGCCGTTTCCCCCTCCGTAGTCACCCCATGATGTTGTCGCTGAAGGATCACCTGCCGCCTTGGACCCACCCCTGGCTGAATGACGTGGGCATCGCCGTGAAGATCCTGCTGACCCTGCTGGCGGCCTGGCTGCTGCGGGTGCTGGCGCGGCGCCTGATCCGCCGTTTCGCCGAGCACTACACGCTGCCACCGGAGATGGCGATGGGCGCGCGCCGCATCACCAGTTTCGTGGTTTATTTCAGTGCCCTGCTGTACATCCTCAGCCTGCTCGGCGCATCGCCATCGGTCCTGTGGACCGCCTTCACCGGCTTCGCGGCCGTGGGCGCGGTCGCGTTCTTCGCCGCCTGGAGCGTGCTGTCCAACATCTTCTGCACGCTGCTGATCTTCACCACCCGTCCGTTCCGCCTGCACGACTACATCGAGGTGCTGGAAAACGGTGAGAAGCCAGGCTGAAGGGCCGGGTGATCGACGTGAACCTGATCTACACCACGCTGCAGGAGACCGGCGACGGCCACGAGGGCACGGTGCTGCAGCTGCCGAACAACCTGTTCTTCCAGCGCACGGTGCGCCGCTGGCGCGACCCGGCGCAGGCCCCCGGCGGCATCCAGGGCGACGGCTGAGGGTGGTTTTCGCAGGGCTGCGCCCTGCACCTGCCGAAGCAACGTCAACTTCAACGTCAAAAACGGGCATTCCGTGGGATGGCGGGGTGGGTCCGGTTGAGGGGGGCGCCGTAAATACGTCCATGTAGGCTCGGTCGCCGCATCCATGCGGCTCACGCCCCCTCAACCGGACCCACCCCGCCTTCGACAGATTTCCGCGATCTGCCGGAACGGCACGGGGTTGGATCCCGTTGCTACGCAACGGGCTCTGACCCCAATTTGACTATCGATATCTGACAGATTTCATCCACGCATGGCGTGGATTTACCAGATCGCGGAAATCTGTCAGAGGTGGGGCGGTGTCGGATTGCGGGGTGTCAGCCGCATGGATGCGGCTGCCAAGCCTACATGGACGTACTTGCGGCGTCCCCGCAATCCGACACCACCCGCCACCCACGGAACGCCAGCTTTTGCTGTTGATGTTGCCTTGGCTTGAAGGCATCTGCAGGTGCAGGGCGCAGCCCTGCCGAACAACCCTACCTCAGCTGGCTGTCCTTGCTGCCGCGCCGGTTGTAGCCGGCATGCGCCTGCGCTTCATCATCATGTGCCTGCTGGCACGCCACGCACAGTCGAACACCCGGCACGGCCTGGCGCCGCGCCAACGGGATCGGCGCGTCGCATTCCTCACAGTGTTCCAGACCCGGGCCCTCGCGCAGTTGGCGCCGCGCGCGGGCGATCGCGTCGTCGACGGTGGCGTCGATCTGGTCCTGGACCGCGCCGTCTCCCGCCCAACCGGTGGCCATGGCCATCCTCCGCAGGTGTGTCGCCTGATATGGGGACGATACACCTCGGCAAAAGACAGGCCTTCATGTAGAGCCGAGCCACGCTCGGCTGCGCTTCAGGATGACGAATAGAACGTGGACGGGTCCGATCAGGCCGATTGCGGCTTAATCCCCTCCGTCCCCTTTTTTTGCTTACCAGACCAGGTCGTCCGGCACCTGGAACTGCGCGTAATAGGCGTCGTCCTCGGCGTTGCCGGTGGAGATCTCGGCGGTCGAGCCCGGCTGGCCGTGATCGACGATGATCGCCTCCGGCGCGCGCTCACGCACCTTCTCGGCGGCAGCACGCGGCAGCAGGGCGTAGCCCTCGCCATGGGCAACGATGACCAGCACGCCCACCGACAGCGCCTTGCGCAGCTTGGGGTCGATCAGCAGGGTACGGATCGCCGCGCCGTCGCTGAAGCGGTACTCGTCGTCGCCCTTGTGGGGTACGGCGTGGGCCGTGATGATCTGCCTGGCCTGGGCCTTCTGTTCAGCCTGCCTGGCTTGGGCATTGCGTTCGGCGGCCAGTGCGCGGTCGCGCTCGACCTTCTCGGCGCGGGCACGTTCAGCCTCGCGCTGGACCTCGGCCGAGGTCGATTCGGCCTTGCCTGGCGGGCCTTGGCCTGCGCGCTCGCGGCAGCGCTGGCCTGCGACTTCTTGGCCAGGCCGGCCTTGAGCAATTGTTCCTGCAGCGCGTTGGGCTTTGCCATGGTCGGTGCGTACCGCGTGTAATCTTGGATGCCCCATTCTACCGACGCCCCGCCGCCCCTGCATGGCAGTCCTGAAGTACCTCACCGGCTATCCCGAACCCCTGGTCGCCCAGGTCAGCGAACTGCTGGCGCAGGGCAAGCTGGGCCCTTGGCTGCAACAGCGCTACCCGGACCCGCATGAGGTGCGCAGCGACCGCCAGCTGTACGACTACACCCAGGACCTGAAGGACCGCTACCTGCGCAAGTCGGTACCGCTCAACAAGGTCTGCTACGACAACACGCTGGAAGTGATCAAGCACGCACTGGGCACCCATACCGCGATTTCCCGCGTGCACGGCGGCCGCCTCAAGGCCAGCCGCGAGATCCGCATCGCGACCGTGTTCCGCCAGGCGCCAGCGGCGTTCCTGCGCATGATCGTGGTGCATGAGCTGGCCCACCTGAAGGAAGCCGACCACAACAAGGCCTTCTACCAGCTGTGCCAGCACATGGAGCCGGACTACCTGCAGCTGGAGTTCGATACCCGCCTGTACCTGACCGAGCTGGCCAACCGCGGCCAGCGCTGACCGGCCGCAGCAGCTACACTGCGCGCCCCCTGCCCGACCTGCCTGCCATGGAACCGATCCGTCTCGACAAACGCCTGTCCGCCCTGCTCGGCATCCCGCGCGGCGAAGCGCGGCGCTACATCGAAGGCGGCTGGGTCACGGTCAACGGCGAGGTGGTGGAACAGCCGCAGCGCCCGGTCGATGACAGCGCGGTGATCGTGGTGGCCGAACAGGCCAGCGATGAAAAGGCCGAGCGGGTCAGCATGCTGCTGCACAAGCCGGCCGGTGTCGCCGCCGAAACCCTGTGTGCCCTGGTCAGCAGTGACAGCCGCAGCGAACTTGATGCCAGCGACATCCGCCCGCTGCAGCGTCACTTCCACGGCCTGCAGCTGGCCGCCTCGCTTCCGGCCAACGACAGCGGGCTGGTGGTGGTCAGCCAGGATCCGGCCACGCTGGCCCACCTGCAGCGCAACCTGGGCCGCACCGAGCAGGAATACCTGATCGAAGTGGCCGAAGGCGGTCCCGAGCGCGGCCCCTGGCTGATGGCGCGGCTGCAGCAGGAATCGGGCGGCGCCAAGGTCAGCTGGCAGAGCGAGCAGCGCCTGCGTTTCGCCGGCAAGGGCCTGACCGCCAAGGGGCTGCGTGTAGCGGTCAGCGCCGCCGGCCTGCAGGTCACGGCCGTGCGCCGCCTGCGTATCGGGCGCGTGGCGCTGGGGCCGCTTCCGCCGGCGCAGTGGCGTTATCTGGGCAGCGACGAGCGCTTCTGACCCTTCACCCTCGGGGTCGGATCCCTTTCCGCGGGCAAGGGCTCTGACCCCATCCACGCATGGCGTGCATCCACAGCAATGGGTCTGTCGGCTTTCATCCACGCATGGCGTGGATCTACCATCGGGGCATGAGCCTGCCCACACCCTTGTGGCGGACGCCTGCTGCGCGTCGCTGCGATCGTCATCGCCGCACTGTTGCTGCTGGTCCTGTCCGGCCTGCTGCTGGCCGACCACCTCACGCCGCAGGCGCACGGCGCGCCCTCGCAGGTGCTGCCACTACAACCCGCGCAGACCCGTATCGACCAGCAGATCGTGCCGTTGCAGGAGGCCCATCCCGGCCAGTCGGGCGTGGCGTTCCTCAGCGATGGCATGGATGCGTTCGCCGCGCGCGCGCTGATCACCACCTACGCCGGCCGCAGCCTGGACCTGCAGTACTACATCTGGCACGACGACCTGATCGGCCACCTGATGGCCAAGGCGCTGTATGACGCCGCCGAGCGCGGTGTGCGCGTACGCATCCTGCTCGACGACATGAACGCCAAGGACAAGGACGCGTTGATGATGGCACTCGATGCGCACCCGAACATCGAGATCCGCCTGTACAACCCGTTCCGCAACCGCAGCGGCATCGCACGCACGCTGGAACTGGTGCAACGCGCCTTCAGCGTGAACCACCGCATGCACAACAAGAGCTGGATCGCCGATGGCCGCGTCGCGATCGTCGGTGGCCGCAACATCGGCGAGGAGTACTTCAGCGCGCGCGACGATGTGAACTTCCAGGACCTGGACCTGGTGGTGGCCGGCCCCGCCGTGCAGCAGGCCAACCGGATCTTCGACGACTACTGGAACAGCAGCGCGGCGATCCCGATTTCCCGCGCTGGCCTCGTACAGCGATGAACAGCTGCGGCAACTCGTGCGGCAGTCGGACCTGGATGCGATGCATGCCAGGGCGCAGCCCTACCTGCAGCGCGTTGCAGAGTCGCGCCGCCTGCAACGCCCCAGCCCGGAGCCGCTGCACTGGAGCGCGAACGTGCGCATCGCCTCCGATCCGCCGATGAAGCACCGCGACGATGATCGCCGCAACTGGCTGGTCAACACGCTCAGCGACGAGCTGGCAACCGCCCGTGCGCAGCGCACTGCTGATCTCGCCCTACTTCGTCCCTGGCAGCGAAGGCGTTGAAGGCCTGTCGGCGCTGGCCGCGCGCGGTGCGCAGGTCGGGGTGGTGACCAACTCACTGGCCGCCAACGACGTGGCGGCAGTGCACGGCGGCTACATGGGCTACCGCGTGCCGCTGCTGAAGGCCGGCGTGCAGCTGTACGAACTGAAGGCGCACGGCCAGCTGGATACCAGCCTGTTCGGCAGCAGTGGCGCCAGCCTGCACACCAAGGCGTTCGTGGTCGATGGTCGCCGCGGCTTCGTCGGCTCGTTCAACCTCGACCCGCGCTCGGCCTACCTCAACACCGAGATGGGCGTGCTGTTCGACGATCCGGTGCTGGGCGCGCAGCTGCGCGACGAGTACCTGCGCCTGGCCAGCCCGGATCACAGCTGGTGGCTGGCCCTGGGACGCGATGATGGGCTGCGCTGGCTGCAGCGGCAGCCGCCACCGCATTGGGTGGAGGCCGAACCCGGGGCGAGCCTGGGCAAGCGCTGGACCGCGCGGGTGATCAGCTGGCTGCCGGTGGAATCGCAGCTGTAGCGCTCAGAGACGCCGGACTGGCCTCGTCCTGTCCGGCCTCATCCAGCGTTTCCACGCTGCGCCCATGCAGGCGCCGCCAGATCCAGCGCAATGCATGCGGCGGTGCCGAAGGCAGCTGCTCCAGCAGGGCCAGCATGCGGCTCTGGCTGGCATGCCCATGGCGGCACAACAGGCTGGCCGCTGCGGCCGCGCTGGCCAGGCGCAGGCTGTCGGCCAACGGTCCTTCCGCATCCACCGCCAATGCCTGGTGAACCGGCTCAGGCAACTCCCATGCGGCGGCGACCCGCTGCGCCAGCGGCAACGACCACTGCTGCAGCAGCTGCAGGGCCAGGGCCGGCTCCACGGCCTCGCCACGGGCCTGCGCCTCCTGCAGCAGCTGACGCATCACCAGTGCCGCACCCAGCCCCTGCACCAGGCCCAGCCACTGTGCGGCGAAGGCATCGCCGAAGGTGACCGTGCGTGCGTGGTCGGCCGCTGCACGCGATGCCAGCAGTGCGTGCTCCCAGATGATCGCGCTGAACTGCGGGAACACCTCGCATTGCACCTGCATCACCGGCTGCACCAGTACCGCACTGATGATCTGCCGCACGCCTTCGGTGCCGACCAGCGTCACCGCCCGTTGCAGGCTCTCTACCGGGCGCTCGTGGACCTTGTAGGCCGGGCTGTTGGCGATGCGCAGCAGGTTGCCGGTCAGCACCGGGTCCTGGCCGATGATCGCGGCCATCACCCGGGCCGAGGCGGCATCGTCGTTGACGGTCTGGATCAGCTGCGGCAGCAGCTGCGGCCGGCGGGGCAGCTGCCTGGCCGCCCAGTCGCGGTCCTGCAGCGCGCGTGCCACCGCCTCGCCCAGGCCGGGGTCCTGCACCGGCGTTGGCTCGCCGGCCAGCCGTGGGTACAAGGCAAGCGCATGCAGCCCGCGTTGCAGGTGAGCGGCGATCTCCGCCGAGGGCAGCGCCTCGCCCTGCAGGCTTGCGGCTGCGGCGGCCACCGCCTGGCGGGACGCGGCAACCAGCCGCGCCGGTGCCGTCCCGGTCGAACGTGTCAGCCAGCCGCGCAGCGAGCGCCACCAGGCCGCTGTCATCGCCGCCCGTCCTGTCGTTGTGATGCCCTTGCCGTCACTGACCGCCCTGCCTCTTCACGCCCATCCGGCCACCCGCCGTCGTCGCAGCATCGGCCGCACTTTCATCTTCTTTAACCGGACGGCCGCCACGTCGACGGCACCGGCCGGGGGAATGGACTAGAATGGCGCCGCGCGACCCGTCCCCCAGCCATGACGACGTCGCTTTTTTTGTTTTGGGACCCTACCGTTCACTGGCCGTTCGCTGCAGTTCGCCGCTGTTCGCGCCATCGGAGACGCCATGCTATTCGAAACCCTCGCCACCACCGGCCACGAACAAGTGGTGTTCTGCCACAACCACGACGCCGGCCTGAAGGCGATCATCGCCATCCACAACACCACCCTGGGCCCGGCCCTGGGCGGCTGTGCGCATGCGCCCCTACGCCAGCACCGACGAGGCACTGGCCGACGTGCTGCGGCTGAGCCGGACGATGACCTACAAGAATGCGCTGGCCGGCCTCAACGTCGGTGGCGGCAAGGCGGTGATCATTGGCGACCCGAAGGTGGACAAGACCGAGGTGCTGTTCCGCGCCTTCGGCCGTTACGTCGACTCGCTGGGCGGCCGCTACATCACCGCCGAAGACGTCGGCACCGACGTCAACGACATGGAGAACATCTACCTGGAGAGCCAGTTCGTGACCGGCGTGCACCAGGTCCATGGCGGCTCTGGCGATCCCGCCCCGTTCACCGCCTACGGTGCGCTGCAGGCGCTGATGGCGGCGATGCGCTTCAAGTTCGGCCATGAGGAAGTGGGCAAGACCAGCATCGCGGTGCAGGGCCTGGGCCACATCGGCATGGAGCTGGTGAAACTGCTGCGCGACCGCGGCGCCAAGCTGTATGTCACCGACCTGGACGGCGCGCTGGTCGATCGCGCGGTCAGCGATTTCGGCGCCGAAGCGGTCAAGCCCGACGAGATCCACGAAGTGAACGCCGACGTGTTCGCACCGTGCGCGCTGGAAGGCGCCATCAACGCCGACACCCTGCCGCGGATCAAGGCGAAGATCATCTGCGGCACCGCCAACAACCAGCTGTCGAGCCTGGAAATCGGCGATGAACTGCACGCGCGCGGCATCCTGTATGCACCGGACTATGCGGTCAACGCCGGTGGCGTGATGAACGTGTCGCTGGAGATCGATGGCTACAACCGCGAACGCGCGATGCGCCTGATCCGCAGCATCTATCACAACCTCACCCGCATCTTCGAACTGTCGCAAGCGCGAGAACATCGCGCCGCAGCGTGCGGCCGACCGCATCGCCGAAAGCCGCATCCTGTCGATCGGCAAGCTGAAGATGCCGCTGGGGCCGCAGTACCCCGCGCCTGGGCAACCTGCGCGGCGGCTGAGCCTGCGATGTCGCGCGGGGCTGACGTCCCGGCGCGACCGCCCACTCAGAACCCGGTGCTGTAGCGCAACGCCGCCTGGCGCGCGCCTTCGCCACCGACGCGCTGGTCGAAGCCCAGGCTCAGGCGGCCATTACGGCCCCACCACGACTCCAGCGCCACGCCGAACAGCGCACTGCCGCGCGGCGCGTTCCAGCCCGCCAGCGGCGCCCAGGCATCGACACCGACGAAACTGGCCTGCCAATCCGCATCGGCACCATCAAGCCGCTGCTGCCACTCGGCATGCCCACGCAGGGTCCAGCGCCCCCAGCCGCGTTCGCCACGGATACCGGCCAGCATCTGGCAGCGCTGTACGCGGTTGGGCATCGCCACGCAGGCCGAAACCGAAACCCACCCAGCTCGTTGAAGGCATCGGTATCCACGCGCGTGGTGCTGGCACCCAGATACGGTGTCAACGACGCACCCGCGCGGCCGAAACGATAGCCGCCTTCGACGCTGGCACTGCTGAAGCGTCCGCCATAACGTGCGGAAACACCGTAGGCAACCTGCGCCAGCAGCAACTGGCGATCCAGCGCTACGGGTGAACTGGCCGCTGCCGACCTGCGCCAGCGCATAGCCCCGGCCCAGGTTCCAGCCGGCGTACAGCTGCGCCTGCGCCTGGCGATCACGCCCGCGATCACCGCCGAAGCTGCTGCCACCATTACTGCGGGTCTCGCCAAAGGCCACGCCCATCAGTCCATTGCTGCCTCAGCGGCAGGTCCTGACCGGCCATCCAACCGCGGCTGGTCGGCGGCATTGCCGGCAAAACTGCCCTGCCCGGCCTCACCGAGCTGCGCTCTGCCAGGCCCCGCGCAGCCGCGGGCGCCGCCTGCACGCGATTCGAAGCGACTCGGCAATGGCACGGCGTGACATGTCGATGCTGTCGAAGGTGGCCGACTCGGCACGCGCATGCGCCTGCCCGGACAGGCTCTGCAGGCTGGCTGCCAGGCCCTCGCTGCCACCACCGGTCCACTGCAGCGCACTGGCCGCCGTAACCGAATGCCGAGCCCTGCAGGGCGGGACTGCCATCGAGCACGCTGAACGCACCCTTCCAGTCGTTGCGCCGCGGACTGCGCCGAGGCCGTGAGCCCGGTCGCCGCCGCCGTGACGCTGACCTGGGTCAGGTTCAACCAGGCATTGTTGCTGTCATAGCCATAGCTGCTCTGCAGCAGCGACAGGCCCTGCAGGCCGCTGGAGGTGGCCGGGCTGCTGAAGGTGCCGCTCAGGCCACCGGCCGCATGGACCAGATCCTGGCGGCTGCCGTTCTGCGGCACATAGCCGGAGACGAAGCCATGCACGCGCACGCCACCATTGATCGAGGCGGTTGCCGGTCACCTGCAGCGCATTGGCACCGAGCGCCGATCATCAGCTGGCCACCTGCCTGCTGCGTGTAGTTGCCCTCGATGGTGCCCGGTGGTGCTGCCGTGTGGTCAGGAACACGCTGCTGCCGTTGACCACGTTTGCCGATCACGCGGGGCGTACCGCCATTGAACTGCAGGCCGGTCGAATCCGGATCGGGCTGGGCCGAGGATGGTCACGTTGGAACGGATGACACCGCCGTTCTGCAGCGACAGGATGCCGCGCTCGATGCGGGTCGCGCCGCTGTAGCTGTTGTTGCCTGCGGAGCACCAGGGTGCCCCCGCCCTGCTTGACCAGTCCGCCGCTGCCGACGATGTCGTTGCTCCACATCGAACCGGTCGAGGCCACATCCACGTTGGCCACCACATCGCCCCAGTCGAAGCGGCCCGGGCCCTTGATCGCCCGCGAGATGTCGAGCAGGCCGTAGCCGAACACCGCATGCCACGCCGGGCGCGCCGATGTCCTTGGCGGTGCCCAGCAGGGTCTGCCGCACCAGGTTGTTGTCGAAGTAGAGGGTAAGCGCTGCCAGACCAGCGCAGCGCACCGGAGATCAACGGGGCGGCTGAAAGGACGTCCCGTAGTTCCAAGTAGTAGGTGCTGCCATTGGCATCGGGATAGACGGCGCTGCCCGCGCCGCCAGGCAGTAGCGCGCTGCCTGGCCGCAGGCATTGGCATAGCTGGCCAGGGTGCACCCGGGTGCATAGGGATCCACCGCGGTCGCCACCAGCCAGCCGCGCTCCAGGTCGGCTGCCGGCAACGAGCCGGCAACGCCCTGCTGGCTGGGCAGGGCGGCCAGGCTGCTCGGCTCGGTGCGCGCATCGTTGCCGGCCGCGAACACCACCAGGCCGCCATGGTTGATGACGAACGGACGGTACTCTCGGCCGCCACCTGCGCGGTGGTCGGCAGGTCGGTCCAGTACAGGCCACCCCACGAGTTGTTCATCACCTTCACGTTGTAGCTGATCAGGTCCTGGTGGACCTGCGCCACGCCCAGCGGTCCACTGAAGGAATTGCCCTTGCCGCTGCCGTCATCGACAGGCGGCTTGTCGGCGATGATCCGCGCCGAGGACGATCTGCGCACCGGGGGCGATGCCGCCCGGCCAGGATCCCACCGACGCGCCGGCAGCCAGGCTGGCGACCGCCGTGCCGTGGCCCACCACGTCGTCCACCAGCAGGTTGTTGCGCGCCGGATCGATGTAGTTGAGGTTGGCGATCACGCGCCCGTTTCAGCGCCGCGGCGTTGCGCTTGCACACCCCGAGTCGACGATGCCGATGCGCACGCCCCTGCCCGGTTCAGGCCGGCGGCCTGTGCGGCACGCGCATTGGTCACTGACAGGTGCGCGTCGAAGGCCGGTTCCTGCGGCTTGGGCCGGCGGTGCGGTGTCGTCGGAGGAGGCGTGGTCGGGGGTGTCGGGGGTGGTCGGGGGGGGATCGATGCGGACATTTGCCCGCCGCCTCCGCCACCGCCACATGCCGTCATTGCCATCGCCAGCGCCGTTGCCAGCGCGGACCTCACCATCATCGTGCGTTCCATCGATTCCTTCCCATGAACGTTGGCCTGCCTACATCCCGGCAGGCGTGCGGTGCCGCCCAGCGGCGGCCCTCCCCGACCCTCTATACTTGGGGCCGACCCCCACGCAGTCTGCCGGGAAACCGGGGCGCTTCCAACGTCCGCGGTCTCCTTTCCGAACATTGCTTACGCATCAAACGAGATTGCCATGTCCAATATCGTCATCGCCGCCGCCAAGCGCACCGCCATCGCCTCCTTCCTCGGCCAGTTCAACGGCGTGCCGACCCCCACCCTCGGCGCGGCCGCCATCGCTGCCGCCCTGGAACAGTCGGGCGTGCCGGCCAGCGACGTCTCCGAGGTCCTCATGGGCTGCGTGCTGCCGGCCAACCTCGGCCAGGCGCCCGCCCGCCAGGGCGGCGATCGCCGCCGGTATTCCGGTGTCGACCGGTGCCACCACCCTCAACAAGGTGTGCGGCTCGGGCATGAAGACCATCATGCTCGGCCATGACCTGATCAAGGCCGGTTCGGCCAGCATCGTGGTCGCCGGTGGCATGGAATCGATGTCCAACGCCCCGCACCTGCTGCCGAACTCGCGTACCGGCAACCGCTTCGGCAACCTTCCAGGCGGTCGACCACATGGCCCACGACGGCCTGGTCAACGCCTACGACGGCAAGGCCATGGGTGAATTCGCCGAATGCGCCGTGGACAAGTACCAGTTCAGCCGCGAGGAGCAGGACGCCTACGCGATCGAATCGGTCAAGCGCGCGCAGGCCGCACAGGCCAACGGTGCGTTCGCCGACGAGATCGTCGCGGTGAAGGTGGCCACCCGCAAGGGGTGACGTCGAGGTCGCCACCGACGAACAGCCGGGGCGCTCGGACATCGCCAAGATCCGACCCTGCGCCCGGCCTTCAAGAAGGACGGCAGCGTCACCGCAGCCAGTTCCTCCAGCATCTCCGACGGCGCTGCCGCGGTGGTCCTGCTGACCGAGGAAGACGCGGCCGCACGTGGCATCACCCCGCTGGCCCGCATCGTCGGTCACGCCACCCATTCGCAGGAACCGGAGTGGTTCACCACCGCCCCGATCGGCGCGATCCACACGCTGCTGGCCAAGACCGGCTGGTCGCTGGACCAGATCGACCTGTTCGAAAATCAACGAAGCCTTGCCGTGGTGCAATGGCGCCGATGCGTGAGCTGGGCATCCCGCACGACAAGCTCAACGTGAATGGCGGTGCCTGCGCGCTGGGTCATCCCATCGGTGCCTCCGGTGCACGTCTGGTGGTGACCCTGGTCAACGCCCTGCGCACGCGCGGTGGCAAGCGCGGCATTGCCACCCTGTGCATCGGTGGCGGCGAAGCAACGGCAATCGCCATCGAATTGATTTAAAAAGATTTAACGATGATTTCGCAAAAATGAATGCGGGATCGCTTGACACCCAATCTTGGCTTGTCATCATGTTGTCGGCGCGCAGCATGCGCGTTGCCTAATTCTAACGACGAGGATTTACACAATGAGCATCAACAAGCTGCTGGTCGCGATGTCCCTGGCTCTGGCCCTGGCCGCCTGCTCGAAGCAGGAAGCTGCCCAGGACGCCGCTGCTTCGGCCAACGAAGCCGCCACCGAAGCCCAGGCTGCTGCCGACCAGGCCGCCGCTGCCGGCGCCCGAGACCGCCGACGCTGCCCAGCAGGCTGCCAACACCGCCGCCACCGCTGCTGACGCTTCGGTCGACGCCGCTGCCCAGCGTGGCGCTGCTGCCACCTTGACGCTGCTGCCGGCGCTGCTGCCGACGCTGCCAAGGCTGCCGAAGGCACCGCCGAGAAGGCCAAGGACGCTGCTGAAGAAGCCAAGAAGTAATAACTTCTTTCTTCACGCTGTTCTGGAAAAGCCGCTGGTTCGCCAGCGGCTTTTTCTTTGCACCGATGCCACACGCACAGCGCAGGCATCGCGACCCCGTCTTCACAACGGCATGAATAGGCTGGCGTCCCCATCCATTGCAGTACCGGAGACCGCCATGAAGATTCGCCCGATCACCACCACCCCTGCTGGCCGCCTCCCTGCTGCTGGCCCTGGCCGCCTGCAAGGGCCCGGAAGCCGAACAGGGCCAAGCAGGACGCACAGCAGGCCGCTGACAGCGCCGGCGCAGCTGCCCGCGATGCCGTCGACAAGGCGGCAGAAGCCACCCGTGACGCCGCCGACAAGACCGCTGCAGCCTCCGAGCAGGGCCGCCGCCGATACCCAGCAGGCGCTGGACAAGGCCGCCAGCGCCACCGCCAACGCCGCTGACAAGGCCAAGGACGCCGCAACCGACGCCGCTGCACACGCCAGCGACGCCACCGCCAACGCCGCGCAGAAGGTGGCCGACAAGGGCCCGCGACGTCGCCAATGACGCCAAGGCCAACGCCGCCAAGGAAGAAGCCAAGCACTAACGGTTCGTTCGCCGGGCATGGCCCGGCGCTACCGACCAGCCGAGCATCGGCTCGGCTCCACAGGAAAAGCCGCGGCATTGCCGCGGCTTTTCTGCTTTTCGCTCTCCGCTCTTTCTGTTGATTCCGTGGTGGACGGCACGGAAACCGTCCAAGGCCGCGCGGGTGGGTTGCGCAGGGGCGTGAGCCGCATGGATGCGGCGACCGAGCTTGCATGGGACGTACTTGCAGCGCCCCCTGCGCAACCCACCCGCGCGGCCCGCTCACGACGCAGACTCCGCGCCGCCCACCACGAGGGGCTCCGCCGTTGGCCACCTCCTACGGGCAGCGCGCGCACCAGCATCGCCGACAGATCCACGCCCGCCCGGCAGCGTCCCCGAACACCCAGCCCATGCTCCCCTTGCAGCCGGCTGCGCACGAACGCCTCCGCCATCGGACTCCGCGCACGCAACAGCAGCGCGGCCTGCAACAACAGCGCAGTGCGCTCGCAGAACAGCCGCGCCTGCGACTCATCCGGTGGTGGCGCCGCTGCCCAACGGCTGCAAAGCCGCTGCGTAGCGCGCATCACGATCAGCCACCGCCGCCAACTCAGCGCGCAGCGCCGCCAGCGCCTCCGGTTCGCGCGCCAGCGCGCGCAGCACGTCCAGGCACTGGATGTTGCCGCTTCCTTCCCAGATCGAATTCAATGGTGCCTGCCGGTACAGCCGCGGCAGCATCGATTCCTCCACATAGCCCGCACCGCCCAGGCATTCCTGTGCTTCATTGACGAAGGCCGGCGCGCGCTTGCACAGCCAGTACTTGCCCAGCGCCGTCCCCACACGCGCCAACGCGGGCTTCGTTGGCATCCACGCCGGCCCCGGTCCACCGCACGCGCGATGCGCATCGACAGCACCGTGGCCGCTTCCGACTCCAGTGCCAGGTCGGCCAGCACATTGGCCATCAACGGGGTGCTCGACCAGCAGCTTGCCGAACGTGCGGCGATGCCGCGCGTGATGCAGTGCCTGCGCCAGCGCCATGCGCATTTCCGCCGCCGCGCCCCAGCATGCAGTCCAGGCGGGGTCATCATCACCATGCCGATGATGGTGGCCACGCTCGCGTCCTTCCTCGCCCACGCGCCACGCCTGCGCCCCCGCAGAACTCGACTTCGCTGGAGGCATTGGCCCAATCGCCAAGCTTGTCCTTCAAGCGCATCAACCGGAAGGCGTTGCGGTCACCGTCGGCCAGCCGGCGCGGCATCAGCAGGCAGGTCAGTCCTCCCGGCGCCTGCGCCAGCACCAGGAAGCCATCGCACATCGGTGCGGAAAAGAACCACTTGTGACCGACCAGGCGATAGCGCTCGCCATCGATCGGTTCGGCGCGCGTGCTGTTGGCGCGCACATCCGAGCCTCCCTGCTTTTCGGTCATGCCCCATGCCCAACGTGATGCCGGCCTTGTCCGCCACCGGTACATCGCGCGGGTCGTAGACCGGCGCTGCGGCCTTGCGTGCCCACTCGGCCAGGTGCGGCTGCGTGTGCAGCACCGCTACTGCCGCATGGGTCATCGTCAACGGGCAACTGGTGCCGGCCTCGGCCTGGTGGTGCAGGTAGCTCAACACCGCACGCGCGACATGCGCGCCGGGTTGCGGCTCGTGCCAGGACAACCCGGCGACACCGTGCGATTTCGCCGTGCCCATCAACTGGTGATAGGCCGGATGGAACTCCACCGTATCGATGCGATGGCCCTGCGCATCATGCGTGCGCAGGCGCGGCCGATCGCGGTTGGCATCGAAGCCGAGCCGGTACAGCTCGTCACCCGCCAGCGCGCCATAGAGCGCCAGCCGCGGCGCGAAGCTGCCCAGCACCTTCGCGCCTGCACCGCCTCCATCAGCGCCACGTCATCGGTCCACAACTGGCGCCCCGCGAATGGCGGCGGCTGGTTCAGCACCACGTGGGGTCTCGAAGGGGGGCATTCATCGCATTGCCTGCTGCGGTCATCGGCGCATCCTGCACGAAGAGGTGATGACCGATTCTGCCGCAGACCGCGACGAGGCCGTGTTCAGCCGCCGCGGGGCCAATGCCACCGGCATCAGGCTGAAATCAACGCCGGTACTGGCCGTCACCGGCAGTTCCTGCAGCATCTGCGCTGCACATCGGCGGATATAGCCGTGATGCTCATCGGCGGCATGGCTGATCAGGGCTGCCGACATGGAACTCGAACACATCCTCCAGTACGTCGGGCTGGTCCTCGTGCAGCATCCGCAGCAGACCGCGCCAGCTTGCAGATTTCCGATTCCAGCTCCTCGACCGCGGAACAACATGGCGTCCTCCTCTTCAACATCAGCGGCTCATCCGGGCCGCAGCAGGCGGCGACGGCAGGGCCGCCGGGGGCCATGCGCGATGTTGATCACGGAAAGGAAAACGGGCGACGCGGCTGTCGCGTGCTCCCCTCTTCTCGCATATCCGCAGTGAGGCAACCGTTAATTCACGTGACGGCGTGCTTCACGCCGTTGCCGCAGCCACGTGCGCGCGCGGCGGTTCGGCCGCAGTGGCCAGCGCATCGATGAAAGCCGGATCCAGCGCAAGCGAACCGAACCAGCCATGCTGGGTACCGCTGAGACACGCGCAGCATGTGGCCACGCCCACCCGGCAGGCGCCCCATCGGGCCGAGCAGCACGTCGCGCGCCTTCGCCCAGGCATCGCTGGTCGGACTGGAACAGCGGCGTCAGCCAACGGCTCCAGCGCTGATAGGACCGCAACGTGTGCCCTGCGCTGCGCCTGGTAGGCCTGCAATGCAGCGGCACCACCGCCCTGCGCGCGCACGGCCATCGCGCAGTGCCAGCGCATCGAGCAGCGCCATGTTCACGCCCTGCCCCAGCTGCGGGCTCATCGCATGTGCGGCATCGCCGGCCCAGCACCATGCGGCCGCAATGCACAGCGCGTCATCACAGCGTCACGGTAGACCGCGCGCGCGAGCTGGCCGGCATCATGCAGATGCGCGAAGCGTGCACTGGCCTGCGGCCACAGCGCGTGCAGTTCGTCCAGCCAGGGCGTCATGCCATCGGCCTGCCAACGTTCGAAGTCGGCGCGTGGCAGGCTCCAGAAGAAGCTCAGGCGCGGCGTGTCATCACCGGGCCGCGTACCGACCGGCAACAGCCCCGATCATCTTGCGCGCGGCCACGTAGCGCTGCCGCAGCTCCTGCAGGTGCGGCCAGTCCTCGGCCGGCAACAGGCACCACAGCGCGCCCCAGGGATACACGCGGTCCCAGCCCGGTACCGCCTTCGATCGAGCCGCGCAGCGTCGAAGCCGCACCATCGGCGGCCACCACCAGGTCGAACGGCCCATGCATGCGGCCCTCACTGTCACGCAGGCGGCCCTGCTCTGCATCCACTGCGGCAATGGTGACGCCGGCATGCAGCTGGCCCGCACCCCGCACGCGCCTCGTCCAGCAGCGAGAACAGCGCCCCACGCTGCATGCCGAGGCCGTGCAGGCGCGCATCCAGACCGTCATAGCGCATGTCCATCACCATGCGTTCGCACGGCGTATCGCCATACAGACGGTGCACCGGCGCCGCATGCGCGCGCACGGCATTCAAGCAGGCCCATCTGCCACAGCACCTGCAGGCCGCTGGGGCTGCAGCAGGAAGCCGGCGCCAACCGGCCCCGGCAGTGGGCACGCGTTCGAAGATCTCCACCTCCGTGGCCATCACGGGAGAGCAGGATGGACAATGCCTGTCCAGCAGTGCCGTAGCCGATCACGGCGATGCGCAGTCGTTCCTTCATGGGCGCATTGTGCCCGAGGTGGGTTGCGAATGGAGAATGGAGGCCACGCACGGCATCGCACGCATGGCGTGGATCTACTGCGCAAAAAAACCCCGCCGAAGCGGTGGTTTTCAACGCACTGTCGAGAGTGGATCACTCGGCCGGCGTGATGTTCGAAGCCTGGGCACCCTTCGGGCCCTGGGTCACGTCATAGGTGACACGCTGGCCTTCCTGCAGGGCTGCGGAAGCCCTTGGAGTTGATGGCGGAGAAGTGCGCGAACACGTCGGCGCTGCCATCCTCCGGCGAGATGAAGCCAAATCCCTTGGCGTCGTTGAACCACTTGACGGTACCGTTCGGCATGGTGATGCGAGACCTTATGCAATGAATGGGTGG
>NZ_JBFLUN010000010.1:0-14826 GCF_050473585.1 Stenotrophomonas sp. NRRL B-14846 | reverse complement strand
ACGCCCCGCAGAAGTCGATGCACCCTGTTGGACGGGTCGAGAAGAACGGCAACGGCGCCATCTGGGGCATGCAGTTCATCTGCCGATCCAGGCCGAGTATGTGATTGCCTGGCTGCGCGATGACTACGGCCAGACCATCATCGCGCGCAGCAAGCGCGACTATGTGTGGTACATGGCACGCACGCCGCAGGTATCCGAGAGCGACTACCAGCAGGCCGTGCAACGCATCGCGGCCATGGGCTACGACACCGGTAGGCTGAGGCGTGTACCGCAATCGGTGCGATAGATTGCGGAGCCGCCCACGACCCGACTCACTCGGGATCAGGTACTCCGCCGTGATGCGTCACATTAATGCCCTCTCGAACGGTGTCGGCAGCCCTTCAATACGGGTCAGCCACACCCAGGAGAGCCCTCCAGGACAATGCGACCCGGCGGCCTTCAACCTGACGATACGCCCGGCCCATGGATCAGCCCGTATCGATGGAGCGCATCCATCGATCTTTAGGAATAGTCGTAAAAACGCAACAAATTCGATGTTCGACGCGACAGCGGCGCCAGAATGACGGCCACGCCCATGGGCGCCGACCACCTCCCGCGCATGAATGGATTTCCTGCACCGCGTCGGCTACGCCTGGCGCTCCTGGACGACCACGAAGTGGTCCGTCGCGGCACCGCCCTCCACCTGTCAGGCGACCTCCGTTTCGACATCATCGCCAGCCATGGCTGCAGCGACGATCTGCTATGCAGCCTGCAAGCCACGCACGTTGATGTGGCCATCATCGACCTCACGCTCGCCGGTGGCGACCTGGCGGCATCGAGCTGGTTGCCCGGCTGTGCCGGGACTTCCCGCGCACGCCCTTGCTGGCCTTCGCTACGCTCTCGCCCACCACCAACCTCAACAGCCTGATCGATGCCGGGCTCAGCGGGTTCGTCAGCAAGGCCGAGCCGCTTCCTGCGTTGTCCGACGCCATCGTGCGGGTTTCCCAGGGCCTGACCCTGGTTCCACCGGACGTCAGGCTGGCCGGCGATCGCGGCGAGCTCAGCCGCAACGAGCGCGAGGTGCTGGGCCTGCTGCTGGAAGGCTTGACCGTCTCCGAGATCGCACTGCGCCGGCATCGCAGCATCAAGACCGTCAGCACGCAGAAGGTTGCCGTGCTGCGCAAGCTGGGACTGCGCAGCGACGTGGAGATCTACGCGTTGCGCGAACGACTGGAGACACCGTGAGGCGCCAGCCGCCGTTGCGCCGCCGCTTCCTGTCCACGGGGCTGCTGGCGCTCCTTCTCCTGCCGGCTGCCTCGCCGAAGATATCCGGTCGCCACGCTGGCTGCCGGGCAGCACGGTACGGGTCGCCACGACCCCCTCCCTGCGCCCGCTGCCCGCAGCCTTGGCTGATACGTCATCACCGCCAACGCTTGCCCATGGCTACGCCAACCTGGTGGCCCGGCACGCCCAGCTCCGTTTCCTGGAACAGCCCTATCCAACCACCGCCGCATCGATCCTCGCGGTGTGCCATCACGAGGCCGACCTGGTCATGGTCTTTGGCGGGGCGAGGCACCAGGCCCTCCCCTGCCCCGACCTTGCCGCGTCCAGCCGCTTTCGTGGCGGCGCCACCCTGCTGGCCGGACGCGCCAGCGAGTGGTTGCCACGGGAGATGCACGAACTCGGCACGCGGGTCGTCGCCGTCGTTGAAGGCGGGCCCTACGCCGGCTGGCTGCACGCACATCACCCACAGGTCCGGCTGCGGCACCTGCCTGATCGGTACGCGGCATTGGCCGCCGTCGAATCCGGCCTGGCGGACGTGGCGATCGGCCTGGAGCCCACACTACGCCCCCTGGTTCGACGCCATTTCAATGGCAGCCTGCGCCTGCAGTCGTTCGACAGCGGCTTCTCCACCGACCTCTACCTGCTCGTCCGCCACGAAGACAGCAGCTGCTGGGCCGCATCCAACAGGCACTACGTGAGATCACACTGGAGGAGCATGCGGGCCTCCTTCGACTCTGGGCGGGGCAGACGCTGCCTGCCGCGGCCGGGAATGCACTGGACTGGATGCAGGCGTCGCCCCCGCGCCGGTGGCTGCTGCTGGCTCCCCTGCTGATCGCCCTGCCGCTGCTGTGGCTCGCAATGCGCCACCTGCGGGCACGCGGTGACCGAAGCGGCGCGCACGCCATCGGCGTGATCAGCCACGAGATGCGCAACTCGGCGCAGGCCGTGCTGACCTCGATCGAGCTGCTGGGGCAATCGACACTGCCGAAGGGTGAACGCGACCTGCTGGCCGCTGCCAGCACGGCCAGCCAATCCCTGCGCAGCCTGTTGAACCGCGCACTGGACTTTTCGCGCCTTGCGAGCGGCGCATTCAAGCCGCATGCGCAAGCCTGCGATGCAGTTCAGCTGTGCCGGCAGGCACTGGAGGCGATCCGGCCGCAGGCCCAGCGGAAAGGCCTGCAGCTGCATCTCGATACCCAGGATGCATCCCCGTCGAACATCCTGGTGGACGCCGATGCGCTACGCCAGATTGCCAGCAATCTATTGGCGAACGCGGTGAAGTTCAGCGATATCGGCGGCATCGAGCTGCGCCTGCAGCTGATGCCGACGGCGTGTCCGCGGGAGCTGCTGCTGGAGGTGATCGACAGCGGCATCGGCATCGCACCGGCACAGGTAGCCACCCCTGTTCCAGCCTTTCCAGCAAGGCAGCAGCGGACAGCAGCGTGGCGGCAGTGGCCTGGGGCTTTCCATCGCGCGCGAGCTGGCCCGCGCGATGGGCGGCGACCTCACCGTGCACAGCGTGCTGGGCCGCGGCAGTCGCTTCATCCTGCGCCTGCCGGTGCGCCCGGCTGGCGCCGGTGAGGATGCCCAGGACATGCCCGTGGGCGATACGCCACTGGCCGGAGTGCACCTGCTGCTGGTCGAGGACCACGAGCTCAATCGCCACGTCCTCGCCGAACAGCTGCGCCGCTGGGGCGCTGAGGTGTGCGCCGTGGAGGACGTGGCTGGCGCCCTGGCCGAACAGGCGCGACAGCCCCGCCCCATCGCATTGATCGACATCGGGCTGCGTGGCATCGATGGTCACGTGCTGGCGCGCGAACTGCGTGGGCATGCCGGGCAGGCAATTCGCCTGATCGCATTGTCTGCCCGCACCGGACGGCGTCATCGCACACGCTGCCGTCGCTCGGGCTTCGACGCGGTACTGGCCAAGCCGCTGCGCGCCGCCCAGCTGCTGCCTGCGCTCGGCATTGCGCGACCAGAGGGCCTGGGCGCAGCCGCGCGGACGATTGACATGGACGCAGCCTACATCGCCGACATCCGCGATGAGCTCGACAGCATGGAGCGGGTTGTCGATCGCGCGGACGCATCGGCACTAGGCCATCACGCGCACCGATTGCAGGGCACGCTGCAGATGCTGGGCCAATGCGAGCATGCGGCCATCGCGGCGGAGCTGGCCGATCTGGCACATGACGCCGCGCCGGACTGGGCCGATGCGCGGCGCCTGCTGGACGTGCTGAAGGCTGGACAGGGCTCCCACGCAGCGGGAACCCTGCCAGTGCCTTGATCAGGCGGCCAGGCGCTCGACCTGGCGACGGGTCAGGTCATTGAAGCGACCCAGCGACATCAGGTGCTGGTGGATCAGTGCCAGCCAGCCGCTGCGGTGCCACTCGACCACGGTCGCTTCCGGCAGTGCAACGAACTTCTCGACGTCCACCACCAGGAAGCCATTGAGGTTGAACTCGCGGCCATCCGGGGTACGCACGGTGGCGTTGCGCTCGACCAGCAGGCCGTTGTCGGTCAGGGCCTTGGAGAAGGCCAGGGTCTGTTCGTGCTCGCGGGTGTACTGGCCGCAGAACTCCAGCGCCTGCTGCACCATTTCGGTGGCCTTGCCGTCAACGAACAGCGGCTGGCCTTCTTCGCCACCCTTGACCACGCGCGGGCTTTCCTCGTCGATGCCCAGCAGGAAGTCATTCTCCGCGCCGGTGTCGATGAAGATGAAGGGGTGGCGGCGCAGGTAGGCCGGAATATAGGCCTCGTCTTCCCACAGGCCGTCCTTGATGAACAGGTTCTGGTCGGACACGCCCACGGCGGCCATCGGCACCGCGCCCGGGGCCGGCGAACAGGATCGGGAAGTGGTGCAGGGCCAGCGAGAACTCGCCCAGCACCAGCGGAATGGCGTTGTTGCCGGCGGCGAACTCGAGCTTGCCCGGCAGGATGCGCAGATCGGCATGCACATCGGCCTGCAGCGGCACCGGACGGGTATAGAACAGGGGGGCGCCGCTCTGCGCCGCTTCGGTGGTGGTGTCGCTGGTGGTGGTCATCTTGGGAACCGTTCGATCATGCGCGCCTGCCATCCCGGGCACGCCAGCGGGAACAACCTGAATCCCGCATTATCAACAAGCTCGATGACAACGGCCACCCCGCGCGCGAACTATTTCAGCTGCAGGGGGTAGCGCTGCCAGAGCACGTGGACCAGGAACCCGGCCAGCTCGGTGTCGCGCGCGCTCACCGCAGCACGGATCTTGTCCAGCAGCACCATGTCGCTGCAGGAGCGCACGTCGGCATGGTTGGCCTGCCCTGCCCTGCGCGCACGGTAGCGCGCGGCCCGCTGCGCATCGCTCATCGCGTACCCGAACTTGGGCGGACGACCGCGCTTGCGCGGCAGGGTCAGCTCCAGGGTTCCGGGGTCTTTGTCATCACGCATGGGCAGGGTGCGGGCGGCGGCGAGCAACGGGGGGTGCGCAATTTATCGTGAGGCATCACTTTAATCCAGCTTTTTCTGCGGTTTTGTTGCGATGCAGTGCAAAAAAGGCGGATCCCCTGACAACGGCATCCACGCATGGCGTGGATCCATTGCAGAGCCCGCAACCCGATCGCCCGGCGGAATCGCACCATGCGTGGATGGGCAAACCCCAACGACACCCGGTAGATCCACGCCATGCGTGGATACGGGAACCAGCCAACACGAAAAAGGGAGCCCGCGAACGGGCTCCCTCACCTTCTTCATGCAGCGCGCACCGGCTCGTAGCCATGCAGGTGCGCCTCGCTGCTGGCCCTGCCCTGGCTCAGCGAGCGCAGCGAGGTGGTGTAGCCCACCAGCTGCGCCAGCGCGCGAAACCGCTGACCTCGGCACGACCATCCTGGTCGTCGATGCGGGCAATGCGACCGTGGCGTCGGTTGAGGTCGCCGACCACATCCCCCACCGATGCCGACGGCGAATGCACCGTCACTGCCATCACCGGCTCCAGCAGCTGCGTGCCGCCCTCTGCCAGCGCGGCCTTGATCGCCTCGGCGCCGGCGCGATGGAATACCATCTCCGAAGAGTCCTTGGCATGGGTCTGGCCATCGACAAGACTGACCTCGATGCCGACCACCGGATGGCCCTGCGGACCTTCCGACAGCGCGGCACGCACGCCCTTCTCCACCGCCGCGATGAAGCTGCGCGGCACCACGCCACCGACGATGCGGTCGTTGAACACCACCTGGTCGTCCTCGCGCGGGGCCACATCCAGCACCACATGAGCGAACTGGCCCTGGCCGCCGGTCTGCTTGACCAGCCGGCCCACTACGCCGGTCATCGCACGCATCGGCGTCTCCTGGTAGGCCACGCGCGGCGCACCTACGCCCACGTCGACCTTCCATTCACTGCGCAGGCGCTCGACCATCACCTCCAGATGCAGCTCGCCCATGCCCCAGACCAGAGTCTCCGCCGTGTCGCGATCGGTTTCGACACGGAACGACGGATCTTCCTGGGCCAGGCTGGCCAAGCCCTGTGCCATCCGGATCAGGTCGGCAGCACGCGCCGGCTCCAACCGCCACGCCAGCACCGGCGCCTGTGCCTGGATGTTCTCCAGGCGCAGCGGCTGCGCACGCCCGCTCAGCGTTTCACCGCTGACCGCATCCTTCCAGCCGAGCACCGCGACGATGTCACCGGCCACGGCCTGTTCGATATCGTGGGTCTGGTCGGCCTGCACCCGCACCAGGCGACTGACGCGCCGCCCTTGTGGATGCTGCGAACTCGCCACTGCGTCGCCCACCTTCAAGGTGCCCGAGTACAGCCGCACGAAGCTCAGGGCACCGTGCTGCTGGTGGGTGATCTTGAACAGCAGGCCGGCCAGCGGACCGTCTGGATCCGGCGGCAGCACCACGTCGCCATTCTCGCTTTCAGCGGTGACGGCAGGCCGATCCAGCGGCGACGGCAGGTAATCCACCACCGCATCCAGCAGCGTCTCGATGCCCTTGTCCTTGAACGCGGCACCGGCCAGTACCGGCACGCCCGCACCCGCCAGCGTCGCCCCGACGGATCGCCGCACGCAGCAGCTCGGCATCGATCGCGCGACCTTCCAGCCAGGCATCAGCCAGAAGTTCGTCGTGGTCGGCCACAGCCTCGACCAGTGCGTCGCGCTGCGCCTGCCACAGGGCGCGCGCCGCGTCGTCCCACGGGGTCACCGTGGTTACGGCACCATCCTGCCAGTGCAGTACCCGCTCATCGACCAGGTCGACCCAGCCGTTGAAGTCGCTTTCGCTGCCCAGCGGCACGCCCAATGCCCACGGCCGCGCCTGCAGCTTGTCCTGCAGCTGCTCCAGCACGCGCTGGAACGAGGCGCCGACGCGGTCCATCTTGTTGACGAACGCGATCAGCGGCACACGGTGGCGACGCGCCTGGCGCCACACGGGTCTCGGACTGCGGTTGCACGCCATCCACGGCGAGAACACCGCCACGGCGCCGTCGAGCACGCGCAGCGAGCGCTCGACTTCAATGGCGAAGTCGATGTGGCCGGGGGTGTCGATCAGCGTCAGCCGATGCGGCGGCAGGTCACGCGGCGCCCACTGTGCCTGCACGGCGGCCGCGCCGATGGTGATGCCACGCTCGCGTTCGATCGCCGAGAAATCGGTGGTCGCATTGCCGTCGTGCACTTCGCCGACGCGATGGATCTCGCCGCTTTTCCACAGCAGGCGTTCGGTCAGCGTGGTCTTGCCGGCGTCGATGTGGGCAATGATGCCGAGGTTGCGACGGCGGGAAAGGGTCTGGGTGTTCATGAAAAGGTTCCTGCAAAGCCAACTCCAGGGGCCGCACACCCCGGTTGGCGACAGGGTGCGCGGCTAGCGTTCGGTCTCGGCGATCTGGTGCATGGCACGTTCTCCTTGCTGGTACATCGGGTTACGGGAATGGAACTGCGGAAACGAAAAGAGCGCCCCGGAGGGCGCTCTGTCGAAGGTCCTGCGATGGCCGATTCAACGGCCTCGTGAGGCTCCAGGCAGACACGCCCGTTCCGCGCTTGCGCGGGTCAGGGTGAAAAACTTCAGGAGCGGCATCCGGTTCATGGGGCGCCTTCTAGACCTGCCAATCTGGCGCGCAAGTGAATATTGCGCGCATAAATGGAACGATGAGGCCGACAGCGCTCGGGGTCGGATCCCTTTGCCACGGGCAAAGGGCTCTGACCCCTGCCCTGCATTACTTGCACTCGTGCAGCGTGCGAGCCTCAGCCACGGTCGCCGCCTGGTCGTCCGCCATCGACACCCATCCCTTCAGCGCATCGCCGGATCCACCTGCGCCTGGCGGGGGCCGCCGTGGATCAACGCTTCGGTCCAGCTCCCAACCGGTGCCAGCTCGGACAGGCGAGCCGCCTGATCATCCTCCGTACTGAACGTATCATCCGGCGAAGCGGGCTTGGCGTTGTTCACGGTTTCGGTCTTGCGCGCCCGCACCCGCAGCGCGCCGTCAGCCATGCGCTGGGTGGTGACGTCATACCGCTCCACACCGTAGGCCCAGTTGCTTTCACCCGTGGCGGCGCAGCTCGCTGCCATCGTCGGCCACCGTCACCGCGTCGCCGGCACTTCGGCCACGGCTGCGATCGCCCCAGCCCCGACATCACCGCCTGGTAGGTAATCATCTGCCGCTGCTCGGTGGTCAGCGCATCGGCCTTCAGCTTGGCGGCGGGAATCTTCAGATACGCCGCTTCCTTGCACAGCACCAGCACCTGCTGGTCATCCCAGCTGACCGACAGCTCATCATTGGCAAAGTAGCGGGTGGTCATCGCGGCCACCGGAGCGCCATCACCGGCCGAGTACCGGGTTTCGATCAGAGAAGCCTGCTCGGCCGCGCTCATCAGCGACACCGGCGAGGTCGATACCGCATTGGCGGCGCCTGCGGAGGCGACCATCACGGCCAGCAGCACGCCACGCGAAACATTACAGATCATTGCATCAGTCCATTGAAGGAAATCCCGTCGAGCATGATACGCGGTGGAGCGCGCCAGGCCTGCGCTCAGGTCACCACCACCAGCGGCACCCCGCGCCGCGGATGCTCCAGCACCACCACGTCCTGCTGGTAGACCCGCTGCAGGTTGCCTTCGGTCAGCACCTGCAGCGGCGTGCCATCGGCCGCCACCCTGCCCTGCTCCAGCAGCACGATGCGGTCGGCATAGCCGGCAGCCAGATTGAGATCGTGCAGCACCACGATCACGCACGCCCCGGCCTCGGCGCAGGCGCGCACACTGCGCAGCGTGCGTTCCTGGTGGCGCAGATCCAGCGCTGCGGTTGGCTCATCCAGCAGCAGCAGCGGCGTGTCCTGCGCCAGCACGCGCGCGAACGTGGTCCGGGCGGACTCGCCGCCGGACAGCTGCTGCACCTCACGCAGGCGCAGCGCCTGCAGGTCGGCAGCATCGATGGCGGCTTCCACCTGGGCGTCATCCACCACCGGATCCGGCGGATGCGGCAGCCGCCCCATCGCCACCACTTCCTCCACGCTGAAGGCGAAACGCACGCCGTGCTCCTGCGGCATCACCGCGCGCTCACGTGCCAGCGGCCCGGCCTTGTAGGTGGCCAACGGCTTGCCGAGCAGGCTTACCTCGCCCGCGTCAGCGCGCAGGTCACCGGCGGCGACGGCCAGCAACGTGGGACTTGCCTGCGCCGTTCGGGCCCACCAGCGCGGTCACCGTACCCGGCTCGAACGCCAGCGAAATGCCATGCAGGATCTCGCGCTGCTGGCGACGCACCACCACCTCGTGCAGCTTCAACAGCACGCTCATGGCGCGGCCTTGCGGCGCTGCTGCAGCACCAGCCAGAGGAAGAACGGCGCGCCCAGCGCTGCCGAGAACAGGCCCAGCGAATCTCGGCCGGCGGATCCAATGTGCGCGCGGCAGTGTCGGCCACCACGATCAACAGCGCACCGAGCAGCCCGGACAACGGCAGCAGCCAGCGGTGTCCCGGGCCGACCAGCAAGCGTGCCACGTGCGGCACCACCAGGCCGACGAAACTGATGGAGCCGGCAAACGCCACCGCTGCCCCGACCAGCAGCGCGCTGAAGGCCACGAGGCGGCGACGCGTACGTGTGACATCCAGCCCGAGGTGCTGTGCCTGGCGTTCACCCAGCGCCAGCATGTCCAGCGGCGTAGCCAACCGCTGCAGTGCGAACACACCAATGGCGAACAACGGCACCACCGCCGCCACGTCGGCCCAGTTGGCGCGCGCCAGCGAGCCCATCTGCCAGAACACCAGCGACTGCAGTTCGCTTTCACTGGCGATATAGGTCAGGAAGCCGATCAACGCCGAGCAGAACGCGGCCATCGCGATACCGACCAGCAGCAGCGTGGCGTTGCCCGTCCCCTTGCCCGGCCGGGCCAATGCGTAGGTCAAGCCGATGGCCAGTGCGCCGCCAGCGAACGCGGCCACCGGCACCAGCCAGCCGGCAGCACCCGCGGCGCCGAGCACGATGGCGGCAACTGCGCCCAGTGCCGCGCCCTGGCTGACACCGACGATGCCGGGGTCGGCCAACGGATTGCCGAACAGGCCCTGCAGGCTGGCGCCGGCCATCGCCAGCGACGCACCGACCATCGCGCCCAGCAGGGCGCGCGGAATGCGCAACTGCCAGACCACGGCCAGGTCACGACTGCTGACTGCCTGCGGATCAAGCAGGCCCAGCTTCACCGCCAGCGCCTGCATCACCTCCAGCGGCGGCAACCGCAACGGACCCACGGCGAACGAGGCCAGTAACCGCCCCCAGCAGTGCCAGCAACGCCACCAGCAACATCGTCCGCCCGCGACGGCGGCGCCGATCCGCCGGACTCATGCCTTCGGCAACGCCGCCAGGGCCTTGGCCAGCGCCAGCGCACCGGCACCGGAGCCCACGCTGGTGTACTTCAGCTGCACATCCGGCATCACCCAGACCCGGTTGGCCTGACCGGCCGGCGTCTGCTTCAGCGTCGGGTACGCCTTCCACAGGCCTTCGTACCGCCGAACAGCTGCAGGTCATGCTCGGTCACCAGGATCACTTCCGGTGCCGCCGCGACCACGCCCTCATTGCTCAGCTGCGAGTAGTTCTTCACTCCCGCTTCGGTACCGATGTTGATGCCGCCGGCCAGGGCGATCAGCTGCGCCGACGCACTGTCGGCACCGGCAACGGTCGGTGAGCCACCGGCACCCGTGGCCGAGACGTGGATCACTCGTGCGCATGGCCCAACCCCTTGCCAATCGCTGCAGCCTCGTCGAGCTGGCGCTGCACCTGCGTGGCAAGCGCCTGCCCTGCCTCGGCCAGCCCTAGTGCGGCGGCGACCTTGCGCACCTTGTCAGGCGCTGGCTGCAGGTCATCGATGACCACCGCCGGTTCGCCCACTTCGCGCAGCTTCTTGGCCAGCTCGGTGTGGCGGCCGCAGGCTGTTGCCGAGGAACAGCGAGCCCTGCAGGCTCAGCACGCCCTCCACGCCAGTGGTGCGGTTGAACAGGAACTGGTGCGGCGCGGTCAGGCCGGCCTGGGTGGTGGTGTTGGTCGGCGCGGCAAAACCTGCTTGCCCAGGCCCAGCGCCTCGATCACCGCGATGACGTCGTCGCCGCCGGCAATGATGCGGCTGGTATCGACCACCTCGATATCGGCGCCGTCATCGGAATGCACCTTGGCCGGCAACACCGCCTTCTGATCGCGCACGGCCGGCATATCAGTGCCGGCCACATGCTGCCAGCCTGCCGGCAACGCGACTTCGCCAGCCGCGGTCGCGGCGGCAGGCTCAGCCGGCGTGCCGGTATCCGAGGGCGTCGATGAACCGCCACAGGCAGCCAGTGCCAGCGAGACAGCCAACGGAAGACGCACACAGGCGCAGACGGGGACGCGATGTTCATGCTTGTTCTCCTTGCTGGCAGGGCGACGCGCACGCCGCCCTGCCGTGTGACTTACTGCTTCGGGGTGATGCGGGTGATGCGGTCACCCTTCGGGTCTTCGGCGCCGCGCGACTTGTTCACCGCGAACACGTTGCCCTTGCCGTCGGCGCGGACATGGTTCGGCAGCGTGCCGCCATCGAGGTTGGCGACCACCTTGCCGTCACCATTCACACGGTGACGGTGCCTGCGCCACGGTTGCTGACATAGGCCAGGCCGAGGCATCATCGAAGGCGACGTTCAGCGCACCGGCGCCGACCGGCACGTCATGCAGCACCTTGCCGGCCGCCACGTCGACGATCAGCAGTTGTCGGTGCCCTGCGAGGCCACGTAAAGGCGGTTGCGTGCCGCGTCGAAGGCCACGCCCGAGGCACTGATCGAATTGCCCAGGTCGATGACCTTCTCGACCTTGCCGCTGGCCACATCGATCACCGCCGCTTCCGGGGTGCCGATGCTGACGGTGAACAGCTTGCCGCCCTTCTCGTCAGCACCATGCTCATCGGGGTGAACTTGCCGTCATCCACGCCGGACTCCAGCGTCCCGCTGGCAGCTCCTTGAAGGTCCTGGCGTCGAACACCGACAGGTGGTCCTCGCCCGTGGCCGAGGCGAACACCTTGCCGTGGGTCTGCCATCGACCACGACGTCGCGCGCATGCGGCACGGCATCGACCGGGAACTGGTGGACCAGCGACAGTCCTTCTGGCGGTAGACCGCGATCGAGTTCTGGCGGTGTTGGTGACCCAGACATTGCCATTGGTGTCATCCACGCCCACGCCGTAGACCGCGTACACCGCACCATTGGTGCTGCCCGGCACCTGCGCCGGGGTGATCGCCTTGGTCACCTTCAGCGACTTCGGGTCCAGCTTCAGCAGCTGCGACTGGGTCACCGGCGGACGGCCCACGGCCGAGGTCACGAACACCGCATTGCTGGCGGCGCTGTAGGCAGACTGGTACAGGCCCGGCACCAGCTTGTTGGACTGGGTGGCGAACTGCGCCTGGCCGGGACAGCGGCAGCTGCGGCGACACGCGCAGCTTCAGCACCGTGGCTGCGGCCGGCTGGCTGGCGCGCACCACCACCGGATGGGTGCCCGGCACGGCGTCGGCCGGAATGCTCAGCTGGGTCTTGAAGTTGCCATCAGCATCGACCACCAGCGGCTGCGTGTTGAGCACGCTGTCGCCACGCAGCAGGCTGACCTTCTGGCCCGGCACGAACCCGCGACCGACCACGTCCGGCCGTACTGCCGGGAACCACGTTCTCACCGCGCGAGACGACCTCGCCCTTGAAAGTGGCGTTGGCCGGCTGGTCGAACACCGGCTGCGCGGTGGCGGTCACCGCCAGCAGCAGGCCGGCAGCGAGAGAGGTAAGACGGAGAGACGGACGGAACGACATGGCAGGCTCCTTGCACACGTAGGCCGCGCCACGTGGCGCGGGAGTCATCGGTTGCCTGGGCCGCTGCACGTCGGCAGCTCGCCTGGGTAGTGGGTCGCACGGCATCGCGTGCGAAGGGATTCATTCGGCGGCGTTGTCACCGCCATCGGGGGCGCCATCGCCAGCACTGCGGTCGGTCACGCCATACAGCTCATGCAGCGCCGCGTGGAACGACGCCGGCAGCATCGGGCCGTGGCCAAGGCCGGGAAACTCGCGGTACTGCACGCGCATGCCGGCACCTTGCCCAAGCGCTCGGACAGCTGCATCGCCGCATCGGGGTGGCGCCGCCGATGCGGCGCAGGTGTGCGACCACGCGCGGATTGTTCATGTCACGCTTGCCGCGATCACCGACACGCTCGGCACCACCCAGCATCAGCCAGAGCGTTGCGGTTGGCCGTGCACGTTCTGCACGAACTGTTGTTCCGGATCCCCCAGCGCCGCACCCTGGCTCCACCACAGCGACGGGCTGGCGGCCAGATAGGACTGGAAGGCGGCCGGGCGGGTGTACAGCGCATTGAGCACGAACAACCCGCCCAGCGAATGGCCCCACAGCGCTTGTTGCTGCCTGTCGATGCGTGCGCGACGCTCGACTTCCGGCTTGATGCGGCGCTCGATCACATCCAGGAACGCGGCCAGCACCACCGCCAACCGCCTGGGTCGTACCGCTTTCGTCGTCGGCGCGGTCGATCCATGCGGTGTAAGTCGCGGGTGTGCGCGCCTTCGAATCGATGCGCAGGTCGTTGTCGTAGCCGATCAGCACCAGCACCGGCGGCGCCTTGCGTGCGGCCAACTCGGCCAGAAGCGGCTGGTCCAGCACCATGGCCACGGCATTGCCATCAGCGCATACAGCACCGGCGATGGCGTCTTGCCGGCCTTGGCCGGGATCGCCAGGTTCACCCGCCAGCGGCGCTGCTGGTCGGGGCTGTCCACCACGAAATGCTCGAAGCGATAGCTCGCTGCCGGCTCATCGAGCACGGTGTGGCCGATCTTCTGCAGCGGATTGCGCTGCTGCGCATGGGCGTACGGATGTGGCCAGGAGCAGACCCATCATCAAGGCGGCCAGGCCGCGGGCCAACGGGCCCCGGCGCGAAGGCAGACGAAATGCTTCATCAGCGGCGGCAGAAGCGGCCCACGGCCGCCGGTTCACAAGGGACCGCAGTCTACCCTCAAACGCGAATGATTATCACATCGATCGAACGTCACGCTGTGTATCACGCGCGCGATGACCCGGTTGCGCTGGACGCGGCACTCCCCTATTTTGCCGGCCACCGGGGCATTGGATCGCCCCGCTTACAGCGCAGCCACGGAGGGCGGGCAGCCTGCGCCGACCAGGCCGCGTTCATCCGCGCCATGACCGCCATGGGATTGGATCCCATGATTGTGAGACTCCCTTGAAGCACACCACCCTGATCGCCCTTTCCCTCGGCCTGCTTGCGCCGCTGGCCGCGCACGCCGCGCAGGACCTGCCGTCGCTCTACCAGGCCTACGAAGAGGCCGGCAATTCGACGCTGAGCATGGAACAACTCAACCAGACGGTAACGTTCACCGCGGGTGGCGCTGGGCGTGTCCAGCAACTGCAGGGCGAGCCACTGATCGAAGCAGGGCGATGACCAGGGCAATGTCCTGGCCCGGCTGACCACCGACGATGCGCAGCAGGCCGCCAAGCTCAGTGCGCTGGAAGAAGGCGCAACGTTCACCGCCAGCTGCACGCTGCAGTTCAGTTCCGGCACGGACTACCTGTCCTTCGGTGACTGCAGCATCAAGTAAAGACGAAGCCGGCGACAATGCCGGCTTCAGTCATTGCCTCTGTAGCGTCGAGCATGCTCGACTCCCTCAGCCTTACGGCCCCGTCGGCACCGGACCGTACACATTCTCCTGCGGCGTACCCGGCATCAGCGCGAACACGAAGATCACCAGGCCACCGAACGGAACGAAGGCCAGCAGGTACAACCAGCCCGACTGGTTGCAGTCATGCAGGCGGCGCACGGTGACAGCGATGACCGGCAGGAAGGTAGCCAGCCAGAACACAACGAACAGAAATGATCGACGCGATGCCCAGGCCATCGGACTGCATCACCAACCCGGCGATGAGCGGCACCATCAGCACGGCGGAGACGATCAACATGAACAGCTGGAACATCCAGTACTCGCGACGGTTGGCACGACCATCGAACTGGGCGTAACGCTTCAACGGCAGAATCATTTCCTGCACGGCATCCATCCTTGAAAAGTAGCCGCGCAGTGTGCCAAAGACCAGCGCGCAGG
>NZ_JBFLUN010000009.1:0-17372 GCF_050473585.1 Stenotrophomonas sp. NRRL B-14846 | reverse complement strand
CCACCGGCTTCAAGCCAGCGGCAATGTTCTGCTGGTCCCACTGCCGCAGGATCTGGTCCTGGTTGGTGCTGGCACCGACCACCACCTTCAGTCCGGCCACGTCGGCCGGCGTTTCGATCTTCTGGATCGGCCCATCAGTGCGCGTGTAGATTCCCAGCAGATCGTAACGGTAGCTGGAGAAATCGAACTTCTTCTTGCGCTCCTCGGTAACCGTCACGTTCGACAGCACGGCATCGTACTTGCCTGATTCCAGCCCCAACGGCCAGTCCGCCCACGCCACCGGCACGATCACCAGCTTCAGGCCCAACCCATCGGCAATCAGTCGCGCGATGTCCGGCTCGATGCCGATCACGTCCTTGCTGTCGGCGCCGTAGTCGGCCAGCGGCAGCTGCCCCGGATGGGTGGCTACGGTGAACGTGCCGGGCGTGACGAAGCTGTAGCCGGCGGGAATCAACGCCTGCGCCTTCGGATCGAGCGTGCCCTTCAGGATGGCGGTGTTCGCACCGGCCAGGCTGGTCGCGGCCACGGTGCTCGTGTCCGGTGCCTGCCGCACGCGCGAGTAGACGATGCCGGCGATGCCGATGACCAGCACACCCACGACCAACAGGGTGCTGCGCGAGGGGCGACGCGGTGCTGCAGGGCTCATGGTGTTCCTTTCGCAGTTACAGGGTCTTGGCCAGGAAATCGGCGGTGCGTTGCTGGCGCGGACGTTCGAACAGGGCCTCGGGCGTGCCCTGCTCGATCACCCGCCCCTGGTCCATCATCACCACGTGGTCGGCCACGCGGCGGGCGAAGCTCAGTTCGTGGGTGACGATCACCAGGGGTGGTACCGGAGCTGGCCAGCTCCTCGATCACGCTGAGCACCTCGGCCACCAGTTCCGGGTCCAGCGCCGACGTGGGTTCGTCGAACAGCAGTACCTTCGGTTGCAGGGCCAGCGCGCGGGCAATCGCGATGCGCTGCTGCTGGCCGCCGGACAGCTGGCGCGGGAAGGCAATCGGCCCTTGTCGGCCAGGCCGACCCGTTCCAGCAGCGTGCGCGCCTGCTGCTCGGCCTGCGCGCGCGGCACGCCACGCACTGCGATCGGTGCCTCGATGATGTTCTCCAGCGCGGTCAGGTGCGGGAACAGATTGAAGCCCTGGAACACCATGCCCACCTCGGAACGACGGCGGCGGATCTCGCGTTCGGGCAGCTCGTACAGGGTGTCGCCATCGCGGCGGTAGCCGATCAGCTGGCCGCCGACGGTCACGTAGCCGCTGTCGGCACGTTCCAGGTGGTTGATCAGCCGTAGCAGCGTGGACTTGCCGGCACCGGACGGGCCGATCAGCACCGTCACGCTGCCAGCGCGCAGGTCCAGGTTCACGTCTTCCAGTACAGGCTGGTCGCCGAACACCTTGCCTACGCCATGCAGCGACACCGATGCCCCCCTCGCCCGCTTCAACCTGCGCGGCGATGCGCGGGCGATTGACCACGCGCGGTGCAGCCTCACCTGTGGCGCGCGTCGGTGACGAGACACGCGATACCGAGCGCTCGCGCTGTAGCTGGCCGCGCGCGAAGCGCTGCTCCACCCGTCGCTGCAGCAGCGACAGCACGGTCAGGATCACCAGGTACCAGACCGTGGCCACCATCAGCAGCGGCACCACTTCCAGGTTGCGCCGGTAGATCACCTGCACCGTGTAGAACAGCTCCGGCAGCGCCAGCACGTAGACCACCGAGGTGCTCTTGGCCAGGCCGATCACATCGTTGAAACGCGGCCGGCAGGATCGAGCGCATCGCCTGCGGCAGGATGATGCGGCGCACCTGGCGGCCACGTGGCAGGCCAAGTGCCGCTGCGGCTTCGTACTGGCCATGGTCCACCGAGAGAATGCCACCGCGGATCACCTCGGCCGAGAACGCGGCCTGGTTCAAGGTGAGGCCCAGCACTGCGGCGGTGAACACGCCGATCAGCTGCGTGGTCGGGTACGAGAACAGGCTGATGCCGGTGAACGGCACGCCCAGCTCGATGGTGCTGTACAGGTAGCCCAGGTTGTTCAGCAGCAGCAACAACACCAACAGCGGGATCGAACGGAACAGCCACACATAGCCCCACGACACCGCCGACAGCAGTGGCGAGCCGGAGACGCGGGCCAACGCCAGCAGGGTACCCAGCGCGAAACCGAGGCCGGTACCGAGTGCGGTCAGGCAGCAGCGTACGGCCCAGGCCTTCCAGCACCGGGCGTGCGAAGAACCACTCGGCGAACGTGCCCCAACCCCAGCGCGGTTGCCCAGCACCGATTGCAGCCCGATCAGGATCAGCGCCAACGCCAGAAGGGTTCCGACCACCTGCAGTGGATGCCGGGCCGGCACGATCTTCAACGCCGGAGCTGGCGCCGGGCGTGCGGCAATGCCATCCAGCGCGGTCGAAGGCGTGCTCATGCGTGGGCTCCGTGCAACACGGCCTGCGATGGCACAACGACCGGCGCCGATACGCCCAGGTGCTTCTCGAACGGCAGATGCGCGATGGTTTCCGGGTCGGCCTGCAGGTCGAACAGCGCGGTGTAGCCGTGGCTGAGGTACAGGCCCGACCGCTTCAGGCTGGCGGAAGCCGGTCGTCAGGAACACCCGCCGATACCCTTGCCGCGCCGCCTGGTCTTCCAGCTCCTGCAGCACGCGCCGCGCAATGCCCTGGCGGCGCAGCCCGGGCAGCGTCCAGATGCGCTTGAATTCGGCGGTATCCGGATCGCGGTGCGGCATGAAGGCACCGCCGGAGATCGCCACACCCTCGCGCAGCAGCAACACGAACGCCCCTACCGGCGCCGCGAACGCCTGCGCCGGGTAGCGCTGCAGCTCCTCGCGGGCACTGCCGCCGATGCGGCGGCGCACGTCGGCGTAACGGCTGTCGTACTCCTGTTCCCAGGCCGTCGAACAGAGGCCGCGCCAGCGGATCATCCACCGAGGTATAGAGGAAGCGTTCGTTGCTGCTCATGTCGCGTCCTTCACCAGATAGTCTTCGGCCAGCCGCGCCCATAGGCTGGCGGCGGGTGCGATGGCGGCGTCGTTGAACACATAGCGCGGGCTGTGCAACGGTGCGCTGTCGCCGTTGCCGACGAACACGAAACTCCCGGGCCGCGCCTGCAGCAGGAAGGCGAAATCCTCGCTGGCGGTGCGTGGCGCGAACTCCGGCACTACCTGTTCGCTGCCGAAGCCCTGTATGGCCACGTCGCGGATGTAGGCGGTCTGCTGCGGATGGTTGATCACGCTGGGGGAAGCCACGCGGAAACTCGATTTCGGCGCGTGCGCCGAACGCGGCAGCAGTCTGCTCGGCAATCTCGGTGACCCGGCGGCGCAGCGTGTCGCGCACTTCCGGCAGGTAGGCGCGCACGGTCAGCTTCAGCTCGACCACGTCCGGAATCACATTGGCGGCCTGCCCGCCGTGGATCGAACCGACGGTGACCACGGCCCATCTGCCGCGGATCGACGTTGCGCGACACCACGCTCTGCAGCGCGGTGACGATGTGCGCCGCCGCCAGGATCGGTCGACGCTGCCCTGTGGCTCGGCACCGTGGCCGCCCTTGCCGATCACCTTCAGCCGCGCCCAGTCCACCGATGCCATCGCCGGACCGTCGACGAAGCCGAAGTGCCCCACCGGCACACCCGGCCAGTTGTGCAGCCCATAGATCGCATCCACCGGGAAGCGCTCGAACAGGCCATCGGCGATCATCTTCGAAGCACCCGAACCGGTTTCCTCAGCGGGCTGGAACACCAGCTGCAGGGTGCCGTCGATGCGGCCGTGATGGGCGAGGTAGTGCGCCGCAGACAGCAGGATGGCGGTGTGTCCATCGTGGCCGCAGGCATGCATCAACCCTTCGGTCTGGCTGGCGTACGCCAATCCGGAATCCTCGTGGATCGGCAGTGCATCGATGTCGGCGCGCAGGCCGAGGCGACGGCTGCCCTGCCCGCGTTGCAGCGTGCCGACCACGCCGGTGCCGCCGAGGCCGGTGGTGACCTCATAGCCCCACTGCTGCAACAGCTCGGCCACGCGTGCGCTGGTGCGGTGTTCCTCGAAGGCCAGCTCCGGTGCCGGTGCAGGTCATGGCGGATCGCGATGGCCGCCTCTGCGCGTGCCGCGATGTCGGGCAATATGCCCGTCGTCTGGGAATTCCGCTGGGCATGGCCCGGTGCTGTCGCGCTTTCTCCGCTCATCGCCTTACCCCCTGCCTTCCGCGCCGGCTCGGCGTCGGTCGAGTGGCGGCTGGCCTTGTACGGCAGGCCCAGATGCGCGCGCAGCGTCTGCCCTTCCAGCTCACGCTGGTGGTAGCCGCGCGCCTGCAGGATCGGCAGCACCTGGGTCACGGAAATCGTCCAGGCCTTCGCGCTGTGCCGCGAAACCGAGGATGAAGCCGTCGCTGGCACCGGCATCGAACCACCGGATCAACTCGTCGGCCACATGTTCCGGCGTGCCGATGAAATTCGGTCGCGGGCTCACCGCTTCCAGTGCCACCTGGCGCAGGCTCAGGCCCTTCTCGCGCGCGTCCTGCTTGATGCGGTCGGTGGTGGAACGGAACGAGTTGCTGCCGATGTCACCCAGCTCCGGGAACGGTGCGTCCGGATCGTACTGGCTGAAATCGTGGTGGTCGAAGAAGCGCCCCAGGTACGCCAGCGCATCCTCCAGCGTGGCCAGCGCGGCGATCGCCTGGTACTTGGCTTCAGCCTCCTCGGCGGTGCGGCCGACGATGGGGCCGATGCCCGGGAAGATCTTCACGTCGTTGCCGCTGCGGCCATGCGCGATCGCCGAGTTCTTCACCTTCTGGGTGAACGCGCGGGTTTCTTCCAGCGACGGCGAATGGGTGAACACCGCATCGGCATACTTGCCGGCCAGCGCGATGCCATCGTCGGACGAACCGGCCTGGAAGATCACCGGCTGGCCCTGCGGCGAACGCTGGATGTTGAGCGGCCCTTCCACCTGGAAGAAGCGTCCCTTGTGGTCGAGGCGACGAAATTTTTCCGGCGCGAAGAACGTGCCACTGTCGCGCTCGCGCACGAAGGCATCGTCATCCCAGGAATCCCACAGCCCCTGCACCACCTCCAGGTACTCGTCGGCGATCTGGTAGCGCAGCGCATGCTCGGGGTGGGGGCGGCCGTAATTGCGCCCCGACCCCTCCAACGGCGACGTCACCACGTTCCAGCCGGCGCGACCGCCACTGAGCAGGTCCAGCGAAGCGAACTGGCGGGCTACGGTGAACGGGTCGCTGTAGGAGGTCGACAGGGTGCCGGCCAGACCGATCTTCTTCGTCGCGGTGGCCAGCGCCGACAGCAGCGAGATCGGCTCGAAGCGGTTGAGGAAGTGCGGGATCGACTTCTCGTTGATGTACAGGCCGTCGGCCACGAAACCAAAGGCGATGCCGTTGTCCTCGGCGGTACGCGCGATGTCGATGTAGAACTGCAGGTTGACGCTGGCGTCGGCCGGATTGGATGGGTGCTTCCACGCGTGCATGTGGCTGCGGGGCCCTGCAGCATGATGCCGAACGGAATGTGGCGCGGGGTCGTGCTCATGGGAATCGCTCCTGCAGGTCAGGCCACCGCCGCGCGTGGCGCGGGCGACAGCAGTTCAAGGGATGTCAGGCGTGCGTCCAGGTCGGCCACCGGCGCATCGAGAATGAACTCGCCCACGCCGAAGCGCCGGTGCAGCGCATCCAGTTCGTCACGCACGTGCTGCGCATCACCGGACAGCACGCTCGGGCGGGTTTCCTCGATCCGGAAGTCGGCCACGCCCACCTGGCGCGCGTACTCGGCAGCCGCGTCTGGCTGGGCAGATTCACCGTCTGGCCAGGGCCGAGGTGCAGCTTGTAAACGCGCAGCGCACCGATATGACGCGCTGCGGCTTCGGCAGTCGGGGCGGCGAAGGCCACCGTGGCCAGCAGCGGTGGCTGCGAGGAGACGCTGCGGTAGGCATCGAACGCGGCCTCGATGTGCTTCGGGTCACCATCGAAGTGCGCGGCGTAGACGAAGCGCCAACCGAGCTCGGCCGCCGCCTGCTTTGCGCTCTGTGGGCTGGCCCCGAGCAGGAAACGTTCCGGTGCCTGCTGTGGAACCGGCCGTGCCCTGTGCCTCGGTTTCGGCGCCGGACAGATAGCCTTCCAGGTCGCGCAGTTGCTGGTCGAAATCGGCGAACGCCGGGCGCCCGGCTGCCAGCGCGCAGTCGAGGCCGGCAGGCCACCCGGGGCCTTGCCAACGCCAAGATCCACACGCCCCGGCGCCAGCGCCGACAGCAGGTTTGAAGTTCTCCGCCACTTTATAGGGCGCGTAGTGGCGCAGCATCACCCCACCACTACCGATGCGGATGCGCCGGGTCTGTGCCAGTACCCACGCAGCCAGTACTTCCGGCGCCGGGCTGGCCAGCGTTGGTGCAGCATGGTGTTTCGGCAAACCAGTAGCGGTGGTAGCCCAGCTGCTCGGCGCGCTGCGCCAGCTGCAGGCTGTTGCGCAGCGCCTGCTCTGGGCGAGGCACCCTCGGCCACTGGGCTCTTGTCCAGCACGCTGATCTGATAGCTCATGGTCACGTCCTCGCTCAGGGGTGGGCCACGGGAATGCCGAGCAAGCCGTTCAACGCGGCCAGGATCGGCTCGGCACCGGAGATGTACTGGCGATCCTGGTGCGCGCCACTGGCCAGTTCGCTGCGCACGCCCTGCGGCAGCACCAGCTTCGGCAGCGACTGGTCCTGCTCGCCGATCTCGGCGATCACCTCCCGTCGCGGCCGTGCGAAGCCGATGCGGGCGCACGTCCAGCTGCGCGTCCAGGCCATCGATGCTCGACAGCGCGCCCTCCAGCAGCAGGCTGTGCCGGCAGAAGAAGCGCTGGCCGGGAATCTGGCCGTCCTCGAACTCACGGTCGAGCAGGAACAGGATGGGTTTGCTTGCTGCGTCGAAAGTCACTGGAGTCGTCCTCATCGGGGCCGGCAATGCGATGCCGCTTCGATATCGATGCTAGAGATGTCGGCGGCCGCGGCAGCGATGCCTGGCGACAATCGGCGGTCAGATCCGGCCATGCAGATGCGGCGTGGCCATAAGCAAAGCGCTGCCGGTTATGGCGTCAGGCGATGCGTCGCAGCGGCGCCGCCACGGCCAGCGCCTGCGTAGCCAGATGGCCGGCTGCGCGCTCGGTCGCCAGCGCGATGCGTGCCTGCAAGGCTGCACTGTTGATGTGCTCGCCCTCGAAGTCGGCGGGCGTGGCATACACCCCGATCGGCAGCGTGTGCGCCTGCAGGAAACTGAACAACGGTCGCAGCTGGTGGTCGATCACCAGCGCATGACGCTCGCTGCCACGGTCGCTGCCAGCAGCACCGGCGTATCCACCAGCGCCTCCAGCCCGATGAAGTCGACCAGGTGCTTGAACAACCCAGGATACGAGCCACGATAGACCGGCGCGGCCACCACCAGCAGCTTCGCGGCCTCGATGGCCTGCAGTGCCTGCTCCACTGCCGGCCCCGCTTCGTCACGCGACAACGACTGGCCCAGTGAACGCGCGATCGGCGCCAGCTCCACCAGCTCCACGCTGGCGTGCACCCGCTGCTGCAGCGACGCCAGCAGATGCCGCACCAGCAACAACGTGCGCGACGTCGCCGAGCTGGTCGGTGACCCCACCAACGCAACCACCTTCAATGCAGAAGACATGAACTGCTCCTCGATGATGCCGAAGTACGTCCGGCCGCCCTTCGCCTTTTGTAGAGTCGAGCCATGCTCGACTGCTCCAGATCAGAACCGGTAACTGACCCGCCCATACCAGTACGCACCCACATTGCTCAGCACATCGCCGCTGTCCCAGGTGGTCTCGATACTCGCCACATCGGTCGCACTGCGCGCGTACTCCGGCACCTTGCGGGTGCGCTTGTCGAACACGTTGTTGATGCCCAGCGCCGCGCTCCAGCCCGCACCCAGCTCCACGCCACCGGACAGGTTGGTCACCAGCACCGCGGCTGCTTGTATTCCACGCCGTTGTTCAGGCGCTTGATCGGGCGTAGTAGGTGAAGTCCAGGTTCGAGCGCCAGCGCCGTTCTGCCAGCCCAGTCCCCGCCACCTGCGTATAGCTGGGCGTGCGGAAGCGCAGCGCGTACTCGCTGGATTTGGTCAGCAGGTTGATGTTCGGCAGGCCCTGCAGTGCCACCGGAATGTCGCTGACCTTCTGGATCGTGGTACGGCCGACATGGCCGCGTAGCTCCAGCGCAGCTTGCCCCACGCGGTTTCCTGGTTCGCTTCCAGGGTCAGCTCCACACCGCGTGTACGGGTATTGCCCACGTTGGTGAAATAGCTGGCGTAGAACGCATCGCCCGGCAGGATGCTGATGCCCGCCGAACCCAGCAGCGCGTCGATCGTATTCTTCTGCGCCGTACTCAGCACCGTGCCGCTGTTGTCGGTGACACGCGCCGGATCCTGCGCGTTGTAGCCGATCTGGCTGGACTGCCCCAGCTGGCCGCGAATGTCGATCTGATAGGCATCCACTGCCAGGTGGAAGGCCGGGCTCGGGTCCCAGGTCACGCCCAGGCTGTAGTTGGTGGCCTTCTCCGGCTTCAGCGGAGTTGCCCCCCAGCGCGAGAGCTGCCGGCGAAGACACCTGCGCCACCAGCGTGGTGCCGCACGGGCAGCTGCCGGTGGCCTGGTAGTACTGGGCGCCCAGGCTTGGCGCATGGAAACCGTTGCTCACACGTGGCGCGCACACCCAGCGCGTCGGTGAAATCGAAGCGCGTGGTCAGGCGGCCGGTGGAAACGCTGCCGGAATCGGAATGGTCTTCCCAGCGCGCGGCAGCATCCAGGTACCAGCGCGAGGTGATGTTGGTGGCGGCACCCACGTACACCGCCTTGCTGTTGCGGCTCGCCTTCACCGCATCGGCGGTGGAATAGCCGACGAAGGCTGCAGCGCCGAAGCCGGTATACGACTCCCACTGCCCTGCACCGCGCTCGTACTGCTCGTGCTGAACTCGGCGCCCGCGCTCACTTCCAGCGGCGAAGCAAACGCCGCCACCTCGAAGCCACGCCGCAGGTCCAGGTTGGCGATGCCCTGCTGGTAGTCCAGCTTGCCGTCATAGAAATCAGTGGGTGAACCGGGATACGGCAGCGAGTAGTTCACCGAATTGCGGGTATAGGTGCGCACCGTGCTGCGGTTGCCGGTCAGGCTGGCGTCGTAGTCCCAACCCGCGATCTGGCCTTTTACCCCGGCCGTACCGGTGTACTGCTTCTCCTTGGTTTCCAGCACCGGCAGGAAGCCATCGGGAAACACGCTCAGTACGCCGGGGGCCCGGTAAGTGGTAAAGATCGTCGCGGGCAGGCGGAAATTCTGGATCGCCTGCGCGGTGCGGTCACTGGCCGTGGCGTTGGCGTAGAACTGCGCGCTCTCGCCCAGGCCATGGCCCACGTTCACCGCGAAGGCCTTCAACGCATACGACGGCGAGCTGAGGATGGTGTTGGCCTCGGCATTGCGGTTGGCCTCGGCCGGGTTCGGCGTGGCACCTGCAGGCAGTCGATTGTTCGGCCGCAGCGCCACCAGATTGCCGTTGCCGTCCACGGCCGGGTAGCTCAGGTAGCCATCGATGTAGCGGCGGGTGCGGATCGCATGGTGCTGGCGGGTGGTCTCACCGGACAGGTTGACGAAGCCATCCTCGCCCCACGGCAGGCCGACGTTGGCGCGCACGCTGGTACGCGAACCATCACCATCGATGCTCTGCCCGCTCTCCACCGACACATCACCACCGTGTGCCTGTGATTTCAGGATCACGTTGACCACGCCGGTGATCGCATCCGAACCGTAGATGGCCGAAGCGCCATCGCGCAGCACTTCCACATGGTCGATGGCCGAGACCGGAATCAACGCCAGGTCCGCCCACGCATGGCCGGGGAAGCCGCCCCCATTGGCCCCGCTCACATAGGCGCTGGCATTACGGCGCTTGCCGTTGACCAGCACCAGCGTGTAGCCCGGCGACAGGTTGCGCAGCTGATAGCCGCGAATGAGGCTTTCCTGATCGCTCTGGTAACCGCCGATCTGGCTCAGCGACGGCAGGCTGCGCTGCAGCGCTTCCAGCAGGTTGCCCTGCCCGGTTGCAGCGAGGTCCTCGGCGGAGATCACGTCGATCGGTGTGGAACTGTTCTTCACCGTGCGCGTGCTGGTACGTGAACCGGTCACCACCACCGCATCCAGCGTGGATGCAGCAACGTTGGCCGTCGCCGCGGTGGTGGCAGGATCCGCATCGGCTTCCGCGGCATGGCTGGGCGTCGCAGCGAGGGCGGCAGCGATCAGGACAGCGAGAGTACTCAGGGCTGGGGCGTAGGCGGCAGGCATGGGGGCTCGTGGGGGTGGGCCGGAAACACGCTTCCATTCAAGGGCCTGTTCACCCGCGACGACAGGCGCGATCGCGTCACCCAGCCGTAACATCCGGCCACCCACATGACCGCTGGTAATGACGTTAGGCAGACCACACGCACGGGGTCGGATCCCTTTCCAAAGGAAAGGGCTCTGACCCCAGGCACGCATCCCTCCACGGGGTCAGAGCCCTTCCTGCGGAAGGGATCCGACCCCAGCCTCCATATGCCCGCCCAGCATCACCTCATGCCCGCGCACCACTCTGCGGCGCGCACCACCACCCGTAGCATCAGGCCATGCCCAGCCCTCCCGCCGATCCCGCCGCGCCGCTCGTCGCCATCGTTGCCTGCCACGGCCAGGGGCTGTTCGAGTTCGGCTGTGCGGTGGGCCTGTTCGCGCCGATAAGGCCCGAGCTGGGCGTGGCCTGGTACCAGCACCCAGCTGTGCGCAGGCGAGCCCGGCGCACTGCGCATGCTCGGCAACACCCAGGTGCAGCTGCCCTACGATCTCGGCAGCGTCGATGACGCCGACGTCATCGTCATCCCCGGTTGGCGCGAACCCAGCGAACGTCCTCCGCAGGCCCTGCTCGATGCACTCATCCGTGCCCACGCACGTGGCGCACGCATCGCCTCGATCTGCTCCGGTGCCTTCGTGCTGGCCTGGGCCGGGCTGCTCGATGGCCGCCAGGCCACCACCCACTGGCGCCTCACCGAAGCGCTCGCGCGCGAGTTCCCGCGCATCGACGTGCGCGAGGACGTGCTGTATGTGGACACCGGCAGCATCATCACCTCGGCCGGCTCGCCACCGGCATGGACATGATGCTGCACATGGTGCGCAAGGATTACGGTGCCCGCGTGGCCAACCTGGTGGCCGAGCGGCTGGTGCTGGCTCCGTGGCGTGATGCCGGGCGCAGCCAGCGTGTCAGCCGGGCCATTCCCCATGGCGAGCCCACGCGCCTTGCGAAGCTGATGGAATGGATGCGCCGCAACCTGCGCGAGCCACATTCGCTAGGCAGCCTCGCCGAGCAGGCCGCACTCAGCCAACGCACCCTGCAGCGGCAGTTCCTGGAAGCCACCGGCCTGTCGCCCATCGACTGGCTGATCCGCGAGCGCGTGGCCTTCGCCCGTGAGCTGCTGGAAACCACCGACCGGCCCTTGCAGTGGATTGCCGAGCAGGCGCGGTTTTTGGTTCGCAGGAATCATTCCGTCGACATTTCCGCGGCAGGTCGAGGCCAGCCCCACCGAATACCGCAGCCAGCATCGCAATGGCATCGGTGTCGACCGCCTGGTTGGCTGCTGAGCGCCCTCGTTCCCGGCTTTCCACGCCATCACCACCGCTGCACTATAGGGGCATGCCCCACACTGCCGATGGAACGGTGATGACCAACAGCTCGTACCGGAATTACCGCGTTGGCATCGGCGTGTCGCTGCTGCTGGCCGCGCTGATCGCCACGCTCTCGCTGATCGCGGTGGCTACCCCCAACCTGGCTGGGGCGTCGTGGCGCTGGCCACCGTCGCGATCTGGTCGGCCTCCCGCTGCTGCTGGTCCTGCTGCTGGTGTGGCTGCGCTACATGGTGCGGCAGCGCGGGCGCATGCCCGGCCGTGTACACGCGTTGATGTTCGCGCCGACCACCCGCGGCCCTGCTCATCGTCCCCCTGTGGCTCTCCCTGCAACGCAGTTGGGACAGCGTTGCCGGTGGCTCGCGTGCGCCCATCGCGGAGATGCATATCAACCTCAGCGGGCAGCCCCTGTGGCTGGACACCTCACCGTATGCGTCCACCGCTCCGGCGCTGGTCCGGATCTACCCATGCAGGGCGACACGCCCGAGCGCTTCATGGCCTTCCACCGCTACCCCAACACGCAGTCCGACGCAGACCGCGCGTTCCCGTACGAAGACGCACGCCTGAAGCGCTCCGTTGACCACTACCGCTACGCCACGCCGTCCGGAGATCGCGCCGTCACCGATGTGCCACTGGTCCGCCAGGCGTATCCGGACACCACGCCGTTCAACGCCGGATGGCGCCGCACGGGCACACCAGAGCTCGTGCACCTCTATTACCACTACAACGATCATGTGGAGGTCGCGCCCACGCTGGCACGCCTCAGCGGTCTCACCGCCGACGAGCTGGAGCGCAGCCGCTTCGAAGGCCTGGTGCTGTTCAAGATCCACAACTACGGCAGCGCGCCGATCGTGCGGATGGAAGTCAATGGCACCGCACTGGATATCGGCGACAGGCCATTGCGAGCATCCCGGTCGCGCCCGTCGATTGCACCGCCTACGGCTTTCCTGCCGGTGTTGCACTGATGTCGCTCGACCTGCCGCTGCAGGTGCGCTGGCAGACCGTCGCTGCGCCCACGCAATGGCACAGCGCGCGCGTGCAGGTGCCCACCTTCCGGCAACCGCAGCCACTGCAGGGTCAATCAACCTTGCAGCGCGTCCTGCTGTATGTGCTGCCCGATGATGCGATGGCCGCAGAGCGCTACGCCGAGGTGTTTGACGGCGATTCGCGGCGCGGCATCAAAAGCCACCGGCCTGCCGGCCAGTGCTGCGGCCCACGCGCGATGTGGCAGCGCCCCGCACCACCTACGGCGAAGGCGCCGACACCGTGCTGGCTGACTGATGCCCGGCGGCGGCGCTGTCAACCACGCGCGCGTACGCTGCGCTCATGAATCATCCAGCACTGCGCCAGAAAGCCGATCGCAAACACCACCGCACACCCCAGCAGCGTCTGCTGTATCACGGGCGCCAGCGGTGCGGCGGCAACAGGGTGGCCCACCGGCAAGCGGGTCAGCGTTTCGTTCACACCCGGCACCAGCGACAGCAGGAAACTGAAGGACAACGCGAACGTCGACAGATAGCGCGCCGAGCGTCCCAGCCAGCGTAGGCGTGCCGCCAGAACTCCGCCGAACGCCACCAGCAGCACGATCACGCCGAAGGCATGGCCTGGATTGAGCCCGCCTGTGCTGGAGACGGTGGAACGAGGTCGCCACCGACAGCACCAGGCCAATCAGATAAACCTTGCCCGAGCGCGTGCCGGGATCGATTGCCCGGTGGCGGATGAAGCCATGCAGGCCGGCCAGGATCGGCACCAGGCTGATGGCGGTATGGATCGCTCCGAGAAGGGAAAGGGGATGTGCCATGGGATCTCCACTGGTGAAATAGACCTACTAGTAGGTAGGTTTTAAGGACAAAAAGAAGGCCCGCAGTGCCGCAGGCCAGTACACATCACCTCAGGCGGTCGCACTCACCCGCGCGATGGCCAGCCGGGCCAGCGTCGCGAACGTGGCCGCATCACCGAATCCGCGCGCAGCCAGCATGGCGCCGTGCACCGATGACATGAACGCCTTGGCCTCATCGGCCGCCGAACCCTGCAACTGCAGCTGGCCCGTGGCAGCGCCCTTCTCCAGGGTCACCGCCAGCCAGCCGCTCAAGTCCTCGAAATGGCCGCGCACTTCCTCGGCGATCTCTGCGCGGAATCATCGGCGCCCTCTGCCGCCAACATCGCGCAGATGCAGAACGAGGACGTGCCACCTGCGATGCAGCTGGACCAGTAATCCACATAGGCGTTGAGCTCCTGCAGCGGGTCATCCAGCTGCCGGTCCAGCAGCGCCAGGCCTTCGCGCGTGCCTCGGCTCGGTAAATTTCCACTACCGTGCGCACCAGGTCCGCCTTGCTGGGGAAATGGTGGTGGATGCTGGCCTTGCTGATGTTCACCCGTGCCGACACGTCGGCATAGCTGAAACCGTTGTAACCACCGGCTTCCAGCAGCGAACGGGCGTGGTGCCAGGATTTTCCTGGGCCTTGGGCGAGAGCGACTCTTTCATGAGTCTTAACCTACTAGTAGGTAGACATCCTGTCCAACCACTCAGATTCCCTGGTAGTGCCGGCCGCTGGCCGGCATGTCGAGAACGCCGGGGAAACCCCGGCGGCCACTCAATGCGAAGACACGTACAGCGCATCCGCTGGCGGCGGGTGGCAGCGCGAAACTGCGCCGCATCCGCGCCACCTCGGCCGCCGGTGGCAGGGCGAACAGGCGCTTGAACTCGCGGTTGAACTGGGACGGGCTGGCATACCCCACCGCCAGCGATGCAGCCTCTGCGGTCATCGCCTCCCGCAGCATCAGCAGCCGTGCCTGGTGCAGGCGAGTGGACTTCACGTACCGCATCGGCGACGTACCGGTAATCGCGCGGAAGAGTGGTCGTGGAAGGTCGCCACGCTCATGCCCGCCTCGGCCGCCAGCCGGCCCACGTCCAACGCAGTGGCAAACGAGGCGTGGATCGTACGCAGCACCCTGCCGATGCTGCCGAAGCGGGCCGCGCATGGCCAGCGCCTCGCGCATCGCGCCACCCTGTGTCCCGGTCCAGCACGCGGAAGTACACCTCACGCACCAGCGCCGGCCCGAGCACGGCAGCCTCCAACGGGTCAGCCAGTGCCTCCAGCAGGCGTAGCACCGTGGCCTGCATCGGCGCCTGCATCGGGCTGGACATCATGCTCTGTGCCGGGGCCTCCGATGTGTCCACCTGTTCCCCCAGTTCAATCAGCAGGTCTGCCGCCAACTGCAGATCCAGATGCAGGTAGATCGCCAGCAGCGGCGCCTCTGCAGAGGCCTCGGTTTCCATCGTGAAAGGCACCGGCACCGACACCGCCAGATAGTGCTGCGCATCGTACTGATAGACCTGCCCGCCCAGGTAGCCGCGCTTCACGCCCTGGCAGACGATCACGATGCCGGGGTCATACAGCACCGGCGTGCGTGCCAGAGGCCGGTCGGATCGCAGCAGGCGTACTCCGGGCAACGGCGTGAGCGTATAGCCCTCCTCCACCGCCAGCGTCTTCAGCAGGCCGACCATGCGTGCCTGCACCTGTCGTTGCAGGGAATCGACACTGGCACTCCAGAGGAATAGGCAAGAATGGTCGAATCCTAGGCCTGGGGTGATCGCCGTTCAAGCACTAACGTGCAAGCCCTGTCCACCATGAGCGCCTCCCCATGCCCCCGTCCCGCCTTCTCCTCATCACCGGCGTCAGCAGCGGCTTCGGCCCGTGCCCTCGCCCAGCAGGCACTGCTGGCCGGCCATCGCGTAGTCGGCACCGTGCGCAACGAATCCGACCGCCAGGCGTTCGAAACGCTGGCGCCCGGCCGCGCATTCGGCCGCCTGCTGGACGTCACCGATGCCGATGCCATCAATGCGCTCGTCACCGATATCGAAACCAACGTTGGCAGCATCGACGTGCTCGTCAACAACGCCGGCTACGGACACGAAGGCATCCTCGAAGAATCGACGCTGGCCGAGCTGCGGCAGCAGTTCGAGGTGAACGTGTTCGGGCCCGGCCGCGCTGATCAAGGCCGTTGCTGCCGCACATGCGCGCACCGCCGCCGCGGCCATATCCTCAACATCACCTCCATGGGCGGCTTCATCACGATGCCCGCATCGCCTGGTACTGCGGCAGCAAGTTCGCACTCGAAGGCATCAGCGAAGTGCTTGGCAAGGAGGTTGCGCCGTTCGGTATCCATGTCACCGCCGTCGCGCCGGGCTCCTTCCGCACCGACTGGGCGGGACGTTCGATGGCGCGGGCACCGCGCAGCATTGAAGACTACGACGCGCTGTTCGACCCCATCCGCAGCGCGCGGTGAGGCAAAGAGTGGCCACCAGCTGGGTGATCCGGTGAAGGCTGCGCAGGCCATGCTGCAGGTCATCGACAGCGACGCGACGCCCAGCCACCTGCTGCTGGGCAGTGATGCACTGCAGCTGGTACGGGCGAAGCTGGCGTCGATGGCCGGCAGCATCGATACCTGGGAACATCTGAGCCGTTCGACCGACGGCGCGGTTTGAGGGCCCCGGAGGCAGCTGATGTCTTCATCAACTGCCTTCATTCCACCCGCTCAGTCCTCCTGCACCAGCTTGAACTCGCGAAGCAAACCACCGATCTGGGTCTTGTCCAGCTTGTTCATCAGCAGGTTGCGCAGGAACGCCGGGCCAGGAATATCCAGCTCCTTGCCATCGCGCAGGCGACGCGTCGCCGCCAGCAACGAGCGCACGTCATAGGTGGAATTGAACACCTCGGGCACACCGCGCTCGATCCCCAGCAGGGTGTACACCGCTTCCATCGGGTGTGCGCACCGAATACTCGGTGGTGAAGATGCAGTCGCGCTGCTTCGATTCGGCAAACTGACCTATGAAGGCGAAGTTCACCGCACCCTCCGGCACCACGTCCGGGCGATCACCGGCCTGGCGCGGCATGAAGAACGCGGTGATGTACGGCATCATCACCGGCACCGTCTTTGCGCCCGTGGCAGCCAGTTCGTCGATCTCCTCCACCGGCACGCCCAGGTGATACAGCCACTCGCGGGTGATCTCCTCGCCGGTGCAGTCCTGCATCGGCTTCTTTACGTAATCGCCGGCGTATCGACGAACAGTGAGTACACCCAGACCACGATCTGCTCCTTGGGCTGGTTCTTGAAATGGCGGCTGGCGGTTCACTGTCCAGCTCATCAACCAGCGCGAATCGCGCACGCTGACGATGCCGCCGGTCACCACCCTGCCACTGAACGGGTCACGCTTGGCAATCTTCTGGATGTAGGCCGGGATGCGCGCATCCAGCGTGGTCACCGTCGCCGACTCCCACTTGGTCTGCGGAATGTGCGCACCGAACACATCCGGGCGCCCGAACGCAGGATCCCTGGCAGCAATGCGTCGCCACAGATCCCAGGCGGGCGCCGGTCCCACATTCAAACGCCGCCGCCGTGTGGTGATCGCCGTTGTCCGAGTTCTCGGTCAACGAACCGATCGTCATGAACACAAGGTCATCCGCGCCCAGATCCACGTCACCGGCTACACCGTCACGCGTCCAGTGGATGCGCGTGGCCTGCTTGCGGCCGGCCGCCAGATCGAAGTCAACGTCGGTCACCTCGGTCCCGTACTGGAACACCACGCCCTGGTCCTGCAACCACTTCACCAGCGGCAGCACCAGCGATTCGTACTGGTTGTACTTGGTGAACTTCAGCGCCGAGAAATCCGGCAGGCCACCGATGTGGTGGATGAAGCGATGCA
>NZ_JBFLUN010000008.1:0-20749 GCF_050473585.1 Stenotrophomonas sp. NRRL B-14846 | reverse complement strand
GGAGCTCCTTGTACAGTCCGTTGAAGGAGCGACATGGATAGCGCCGCCACGCAAGCAGCGCTGCGAGGTAGTTCACACCTTCTTCGGCTGTGTTGGCAGGCGTCAACGAACGCCGCAGATGCCCTGGACGTGCCGGCACGAGCCGACAGCGGTTGTCTTGCCGCGTTGAAGTGGCTGGCCGGCACTGGATGATCACGACAGCGTTGGCCTTCCCACTACAATGCCCTCCGCTTTCACGGAGAACGTGCAGATGATCTACCGCGGTTGGGGAATCATGACGCTGGTGACGCCGATTGCAGCGATCCTGCTGCTGGCGTACTTCTTCCCGCATGACGGCCCCAAGGGCAATATTCCGCTGCAGCAGGTGCTGCTGGGGGCAGGTATCGGCGCAACCGTGAACGTGCTGCTGGGCCTGTGGCTCAACCGTGCGCCCCGGCAGAAGGGCGAGGCCGCGCGCCATCATTTCTTCTTCGTACCGATGCAGTGGGCCGCGCTGGTTCTGGTGGCGGTGTGCATGGTGGTCGCACTGCTGCGCTGAGACGCTGCCCGAACAGCGCCAACCAAGGTTGGCGGCTACCGGCCATGCCGTTGTTCCTGTAGAGGCCAACCCTGGTTGGCATATGGGCATGCCGATGTTCTGGTAGATGCCAACCTTGGTTGCAGGGATTCAAAAGCGGCAAGAAAAAAGGCCCCGGATCGCTCCGGGGCCTTTCTGTGTCATCTCACCACCGGATCAGCGATCCGGGCGGTGTGCAGCATCCGCGTCGCGCTGGCGTTCCATGAACTCCTTGGACGGTTCATCCAGCTTGTCACCCAGCATGCGGCGCACGACCACGAAGAACACCGGGATCATCAGCAGGCCGAGCAGGGTGGCGAACAGCATGCCGCCGATCACGCCGGTACCGATGGCGTGGCGGGAGTTGGCGCCGGCGCCGGTGGAGATCGCCATCGGAATCACGCCCATGATGAACGCGAACGAGGTCATCAGGATCGGGCGGAAGCGCAGGCGGGCCGCTTCGATGGTGGCATCGCGCAGGTTCCTGCCGGCTGCGCGCTGCTCCACCGCGAACTCCACGATCAGGATCGCGTTCTTCGCCGCCAGGCCGATCACGGTGATCAGGCCGATCTTGAAGAACAGATCGTTGGGCAGGCCACGCAGCATCGACAGGCCGAGGGCACCGAGCACACCCAGCGGGCACGACCAGCAGCACTGCCACCGGGATCGACCAGCTTTCGTACAGGGCCGCCAGGCACAGGAACACCACCACGATGGACAGCACCAGCAGCAGCGTCGCGGCGTTGCCGGCCAGGATTTCCTGGTAGGACATGCCGGACCAGTCGTAGCCGAAGCCGGCCGGCAGGTCGTCGTTGACGATGCTCTCCATGGTCTGCATCGCTTCACCCGAGCTGGTGCCCGGGGCCTGCGAGCCGACGATGTTGATCGCCGAGTAGCCGTTGTAGCGGCTCAGCGACGGCGGTGCCGACACCCATTCGGACTTGACCACCGTGTTGAGCGGGATCATCGCGTTGGTGCCGTCGGCATTGGTGGTCAGGCTGGACGGGCTGTAGAAGCTCTTCAGCGATTCCTGGCCGGTGCGGTACGGGCCATCGGCCTGCATGGTCACGCGCTTGATGCGGCCTTCGTAGAAGAAGTCGTTGACGTACACCGGGGCCAGCATCAGCTGGATGGTGCTGTACACGTCCGACACCGACATGCCCATCGACTGCGCCTGCACGCGGTCCACGTGCAGCTGCAGCTGCGGGGCGTTTTCCAGCCCGTTCGGACGCACGCCGACCAGTGCTTCGGCTTTTGCGCAGCCTTGCCCAGCAGGATGTTGCGCGCCTGGGTCAGCTGTTCGTAGCCGGCACCACTGCGGTCCTGCAGCCACATGTCGAAGCCGCCGAACTGGCCGAGGCCCTGCACGGTGGGCAGGTTGACCACGAAGATCTGCGCTTCCTTGATGCCGTAGAACGCGCCGTTCATGTTCTGGATGAACTCGGGCGCGGTGAACTTGCGTTCCTCCCACGGCTTCAGGCGGATGAAGCCCATGCCCACGTTCTCGCCGGAACCGACGAAGCTGAAGCCGGCCACCTGCAGCATGCCTTCATAGCCATCCTGCTTTTCCAGGATGCCGCGCATCTGCGCGAACACTTCGTTGGTCTGGCCCTTGGTCGAGCCCGGCGGCAGCTGCACGATCGCCAGCGCATAGCCCTGGTCTTCTTCCGGCAGGAAGCTGCCCGGCATGCGGGTGAACAGGAAGCCGCACAGCGCGGTCAGCACCACGAACAGGATCATCCAGCGCGGCGCATGGCGCACCGCCGAGGTGATGTGCCCACATAGGTGTGGCTGATCTTGTCGTAGTACTTGTTGAAGGTGCGGTAGATGATGTTCGGGTTGTCGTTGTGCGTCGGCTTGAGGAAGGTCGCGCACAGCGCCGGGGTGAAGCCCAGTGCCAGGAACGCCGAGAACGCCATCGAGATGGCGATGGTCAGCGCGAACTGCTTGTAGATCTCACCGGCAGCACCGCCCTGCAGGGGCGGACGGGATGAACACCGCGGCCAGCACGACGGTGATCGCCACCACCGCGCCGGTGATCTGGGTCATTGCCTTCTGCGTGGCCGGCTTCGGCGCCAGGCCTTCCTCGGTCATGATGCGTTCGACGTTCTCGATCACCACGATCGCGTCATCGACCACGATGCCGATCGCCAGCACCATCGCAAACAGGGTCAGCTGGTTGATCGTGAAGCCGATCATCCACATGCCCAGGAAGGTGCCGAGCAGGGCCACCGGGATGACCAGGGTCGGGATCAGCGTGGCGCGGAAGTTCTGCAGGAAGATCAGCATCACCAGGAACACCAGGAACACTGCTTCAAACAGTGTCTTGACCACTTCCTGGATGGAGATCTTGACGAAGGTGGTGCTGTCGTACGGCGAGAACCAGGTCACGCCGGACGGGAAGCTGGGCTGCAGCTCGTCCATCTTGGCGCGCACCGCATCGGCCACGTTCAGGGCGTTGGCGCCCGGCAGCAGCTGGATGGCGAAGGCGCCGGTCGGCTTGCCGTTGTACTGGGTGTCGAAGCCGTAGTTGTTGGCACCGAAGGCAACGCGGGCGATGTCCCTCAGCAGCACGCGCGAGCCGTCAGCGTTGGCGCGCAGGATGATGTTCTCGAACTCCTGCGGCGAGCTGAAGCGGCCTTCGGCCGAGACCGTGGCGGTGAAGTGCTGGCCTTCCGGCGACGGGTCCGAACCCAGCGCACCGGCAGCGAACTGCACGTTCTGCGCACGCACCGCGGCAGCACCTGGCTGGCCGACAGGCCGTAGCCCTGCATCTTTTCCGGGTTCAGCCAGATGTTCATGGCGTACTCGGAACCGAACTGCTGGGTGCTGCCGACGCCCGGGGATACGCGAGACCTGGTCGAGCACGCGCGAACCAACGATGTCGTTCAGGGCGTCACGGTTGATGGCCGGGTGTATCGGACTGCAGCGCGATCACCATCAGGAAGCCGGCGTTGGCCTTGGCCACCACCACGCCCTGCTGGGTCACTTCCGAAGGCAGTCGTGGCGTGGCCAGCGAGACCTTGTTCTGCACCTGCACCTGGGCGATGTCCGGATCGGTACCGGTCTCGAAGGTCAGGGTGATCTGCGCACGGCCGTTGGAGGCGGACGAGGAACTGAAGTACAGCAGGTGATCGATGCCGGTCAGCTGCTGCTCGATCACCTGGGTGACCGATTTCTCGGTGGTGTCCGCACTGGCGCCCGGGTAGGTCGCCGAGACGGTGACCTGCGGCGGGGGCGATGTTGGGATAGGACTCCACGCCCAGGTTGAGGATCGCGATCACGCCGCTGAGCGAGATCAGGATCGCAACCACCCAGGCGAAGACTGGATGTTCGATGAAAAATTTAGGCATGACGGAAGGTCCCGTTACTGCTTGTTCGAATCGGTGGCGGCCGGCTTGCCCGCATCGGCCTGCTCGGCTTGGCCGCGTCGGCCGGTGCCTTGCCTGCGGCCGGTGCTGCGCCCGCCGGAGCGGCGCCGCCTGCGGCAGGCTTGCCGTTGGCGTCCTGCCCCGGGGTCCACGGCTTGGCGACTGCCGGTGCACCTTCCTTGACCTTCTGCACGCCGGCCACGATCACCTTGTCACCGGCGGCCAGGCCGTCGCTGACCAGCCAGTTGCCGTTCTGCGCGCCATCGGTCTTCACGTTCTTGCGCACGACCTTGCCGTCGGCACCGACCACCATCACGTAGCCGCCGGTGGTGTCGCGCAGCAGGGCCTGCTGCGGCACCAGGTAGGCGTTGTTGCGCTCGCCCAGGTTGGCCTGGAAGCTGACGAAGGCGCCGGGCAGCAGGATCTGCTGCGGGTTCGGCAGCAGCGCGCGCAGCGACACTGCGCCGGTGGCCGGGTCGACCGTGGTCGAGGAGAAGTCCAGCGTGCCCGGCTCATCATAGGTGCTGCCGTCGGCCAGCTTGACGTTGACCGTAGCCTTGCCGTCACCGGACAGCGCCAGCGCGCCCCTGGCCTGCTGCGCACGCAGCTGGGTCAGCTCATCCACGCTCAGCGAGAAGTTGACGTACAGCGGGTCGAGCTGGTCGACGGTGGTCAGCAGGGTCACATCGCCCTGGCCAACCAGCGCGCCCTCGGTGACCTGCTGCTTGTTGGCCACGCCGCTGATCGGCGCGGTCACTTCGGTGTAGCCCAGGCTGATGCGCGAGGAGGTCACCGAGGCTTCGGCCTGCTTGACTGCGGCCAGCGCGGTGCGCTCGGCCGATTCGGCATTGTCCAGGTCGGCCTTGGAGACGAACTGCTGCGGGGCCAGCGAACGTGCGCGGTCGGCGGCGACCTTGGCGTTGGCGTAGGTCGCGCGGGCCGAGGCCAGCTGCGCCTCGGAGGCATTGAGCGAGGCACGCAGCGGCGCCGGGTCGATCAGGAACAGGGTCTGGCCCTGCTTGACCTGCGAGCCTTCCTGGTAGACGCGCTTGAGCAGCACGCCGGGCACGCGTGCGCGGACGTCGGCGCTGCGGAACGGCGACAGGCGGCCGACCAGCTCGCGCTGCAGCGGCAGGGTCTGCGGCTTGGCGTCGATCACGCCCACCTCCGGCGGCGGGGGCATCTGCTGTTCCGGCTTCTTGCAGGCAGCCAGAGCGACAGCAACGGCGCACGTCAAGGCAAGGGTGCGGAGTGGGGCGGTCATCAGGAGGAACTCCGGGGTTGGTTTGTAGACGGGGCCGGCGACGGCTGTGGCGCGAACGCGCGCAGGAAGCTGTCGACGGAGAACTCTGCCCAGCGCCGACGCAAGAGCGCGTCATCACGATGGGGGGTGTGGAAGCGCTGTTTGTCGAAATCCTGACCGGCGATCATGCTCAGCAGCAGTTCGGCCATGAAGTGCGGGTCGTCATGCCGGAGCTGGCCTTGCATGCAAACGGTTTCAATCCATTCAGCAAGATGAAGCGTCAGCGCGCCGGCACCATGCCGGTACAGCGTACGCGCCTCTTCGGGAAACTGGGCCGCCTCGGCTGCAATCAGCCGGCAGGCCTGTCCTACGTGCGGTTGGTTGAAATGCTCCAGGAAGTCGGTGGCGAACTGGAGCAGGCTGGCACGCAGGTCGTCACCGCGGAGTGCACGCAGCATGGCCCCGGTGGCGTGGCCGACGTGGCGCTGCATCACCCGGCGCAGCAGTTCCTGCTTGCTGCCGTAGCGCGAGTACAGGGTCTGCTTGGAGCAGCCGGCATGCTGGGCCACCGCGTCCATGCTCATCTGCATGCCCTGCTGGGCCAGCAGTTCGCGCACGGCATCGAACACGCGCTCATCGCGCGCGTCGAGGGCAACGGGGAGGTAGGCCGGGTTCACGCGGTGGACTATACCGTCCAGTTCAGGATTGTGGAATCGAATCGGCGTCGCCGCGTGTGTCTTCCGGTAACACGCTTTGCCGATCCTGTCGGCAGTGCTGAAGCAGGCGCCAGCTCCATACCGGAGCGAACTGAATAGGCGTCTAAACCGCAGCAAACCCGAATCTGGTTATTCCGTCCTGCAGCAAGGCCTTTTCGTGCGGTAGGGCTACAATTTCATTTTCCCAACTGAGCAAGCGCATCGCTCTGCCATGAAACCGCAAAAAACCGCAGCCAAGACCGTGAAAAACAAGACCAAACCAGCAGAGTCGGAGGTCGCAGTGACCGCTGGTTTCTCCCTGGAGCCGGTGTACACGGCATTGCGCAAGCGTTACCCCGCGGCCGCACAGGCCGAAGCGGTGGCCTTCGCCACTGACTTCTACAAGCGCATGGAGTCGGACGAGTTCCCGCACCACAGCGCTGAAGAGTGGGCCGCGCTCGCGGCTGAGACGCTGGAATTCGCCCGGACCCGCAAGGCCGGCAAGGCCAACGTCCGCGTGTTCAATCCGACCGCGAAGGCCAACGGTTGGGAATCGCCGCACACCGTGCTGCAGATCGTCAACGACGACATGCCGTTCCTGGTCGACACCGTCACCATGTCGCTGGCCGAGCAGGGCGTGGGCGTCCACGTGCTGGGCCACCCGGTGCTGCGCTTCACCCGCGACAAGGCCGGCAAGCTGGTCAAGGTCGGCGAAGGTGACACCGAGTCGGTGATGCTGCTGGAAATCGACCGCCAGCCGGCCGAAGCCATGGCTGCCATCGAGCAGGCCATCAACAAGGCGCTGGACGAAGTGCGTGCGATCGTGCGCGACTGGCAGCCGATGAAGGACAAGGCGCTGGCGCTGGCCGACGACCTGGGCAGCCGCCAGCTGCCGGTCGACGACGCGTCGCGCAAGGAAGCACAGGAGTTCCTGCGCTGGGCCGCCGACAACCACTTCACCTTCTTCGGCTACCGCGAGTACCGCGTCGAGAAGCAGGGCAAGGAAGAAGTGCTGGCGCCGCTGAACGACACCGGCCTGGGCCTGATGCGCGGCAAGGACAAGTCCGCCGCCCGTCCGGTCAAGACCCTGGCCGCGCAGGGCCTGAACACCACGTCCGGTCTGAAGGACGCGCTGATCCTGACCAAGACCAATGCCCGTTCGCGCGTGCACCGCGCCGGCTACATGGACTACATCGGCGTGCTGGAATTCGACGCCAAGGGCAAGATCATCGGCGAGCAGCGCTTCCTCGGCCTGTTCACCTCCAGCGCCTACAACCGCCGCCCGTGGGAAATCCCGCTGGTGCGCCAGCGCCACGAGCACGTGATGAAGCAGTCGGGCCTGGCCCCGGCCAGCCACAGCGGCAAGGCGCTGCGCCACATCCTGGAAACCCTGCCGCGCGAAGAACTGTTCCAGTCCAGCGAGGACGAACTGTTCCGCACCGCGATGGGCGTGCTGGGCCTGCAGGAGCGCGTGCGCAGCCGCCTGTTCCTGCGCCGCGACAAGTACAGCCGTTTCATCTCCGCGCTGGTCTACCTGCCGCGTGAGCGCTTCAACACCGACGTGCGCCTGCGCATCGAAGCGATGCTGAAGGACGCGCTGCACGGCGAGTACGTCGACAGCTCCGTGGTGCTGGGCGAATCGCCGCTGGCCCAGGTGCACCTGATCGTGCGCCCGAAGCCGGGTGAGATGCTCGACGTCGATACCGCCGAACTGGAGCAGAAGCTGGCCCAGGTGCTGCGCAACTGGCAGGACGACCTGCGTGAAGCGCTGGTGACCCGCCATGGCGAAACCGAAGGCCTGCGCATCGCCGCCCGCATCGGCAAGGCACTGCCGGCCGGCTACATCGAAGACAACAGCACCGCCGTTGCCGCCAACGATGTCAGCCAGCTCGATGCGCTGACCGGCCCGGACGACCTGCGCCTGAGCCTGCAGGCCGTGCCGCGCGAAAGCGGCGATGGCCTGCGCCTGAAGCTGTATCGCCAGCTGGACGACATTCCGCTGTCGGACGCGCTGCCGATGATGGAAAACATGGGCCTGCGCGTGATCGCCGAGCGTCCGTACCGCCTGTCGGTCGACAACGCCCCGGTGTACGTGCAGGACTTCGAGGTCGAGTCGACCGCCGGCGCGATCGATGCCGCCAGCGTCGATGAAGCCTTCGGCGAGACCTTTGCCCGCGTCTGGCACGGCGATGCCGAGAACGACGGCTTCAACCGCCTGGTGCTGGCTGCCGGCCTGCACTGGCGCCAGGTCGCCATGCTGCGTGGCTACTGCAAGTACCTGCTGCAGACCGGCGTACCGTTCTCGCAGGCCTACGTGGAAGGCACCTTCGCGCGCTACCCGCTGCTGGCCCGCCTGCTGGTCGAGCTGTTCGAAGCCCGCTTCGATCCGGCCACCGGCCACGAAGGCAAGGACGACATCGCGGCTGGCCAGGCCCAGCTGAAGGCCCACTTCGACGTGCTGGCTGCTGGCGACGACGCCACCCTGAAGGTGCTCAAGACCGTGGTCGACGCCCGCAAGGGTGACCGCGACGCGCAGATGCAGGCCGCGCGCGACGCGCTGCTGAAGCTGATGGACCGCGTGTCCAGCCTGGACGAGGACCGCATCCTGCGCTCGTTCATGGGCGTGATCGACGCGACCCTGCGCACCAGCTACTACCAGACCGATGCCAACGGCCAGCACGGCCATGTCATCAGCTTCAAGTTCGATTCGGCGCTGGTGCCGGACCTGCCGAAGCCGCGCCCGTACCGCGAAATCTTCGTCTACGGCCCACGCGTGGAAGGTACCCACCTGCGCTTCGGCGCGGTCGCCCGTGGCGGCCTGCGCTGGTCGGACCGTCGTGAAGACTTCCGTACCGAAGTGCTGGGCCTGGTCAAGGCACAGATGGTCAAGAACACCGTCATCGTGCCGGTCGGCGCGAAGGGCGGCTTCTTCGCCAAGACTCCGCCGGTGAACGGCGACCGTGATGCGATCTTCGCCAACGGCGTGGCCTGCTACAAGCTGTTCATCCAGGGCCTGCTGGACATCACCGACAACATCGTCAACAACAAGATCGTGCCGCCGGTGGATGTCGTGCGCCACGACATGGACGATCCGTACCTGGTGGTGGCCGCCGACAAGGGCACCGCGACCTTCTCCGACATCGCCAACGGCCTGGCCATCGCGCACGGCTTCTGGATGGGCGATGCGTTCGCCTCCGGTGGTTCGGTCGGTTACGACCACAAGGGCATGGGCATCACCGCACGCGGTGCGTGGGAGTCGGTCAAGCGCCACTTCCGTGCGCTGGGCCGTGACAGCCAGAGCCAGGACTTCACCGCGGTCGGCGTCGGCGACATGTCCGGCGACGTGTTCGGCAACGGCATGCTGCTGTCGCGCCACATCCGCCTGGTCGCTGCGTTCGATCACCGCCACATCTTCCTGGACCCGAACCCGGATGCGGCCACCACGTTCGTTGAACGTGAGCGCCTGTTCACCGTGCCGCGTTCGAGCTGGGCGGACTACGATGCCAAGCTGATCAGCAAGGGCGGCGGCGTGTACCCGCGTACCCTGAAGTCGATCGAGATCACCCCGCAGGTGCGTGAAGCGCTGGGCCTGGACGAGAACGTCAAGGCGCTGTCGCCGAACGACCTGATGAGCGCGATCCTGAAGGCGCCGGTCGACCTGCTGTGGAACGGCGGCATCGGTACCTACGTCAAGGCCGCCAGCGAGCAGCACAGCGATGTCGGCGACCGTGCCAACAACGCGCTGCGCTGTGAACGGTGGCGAGCTGCGCTGCAAGGTGGTGGGCGAGGGCGGCAACCTGGGCATGACCCAGCTGGGCCGCATCGAAGCCGCGCAGGCCGGCGTGCTGCTCAACACCGACTTCATCGACAACTCGGCTGGTGTCGACACCTCCGACCATGAAGTCAACATCAAGATCCTGCTCAACGATGTGGTGCGGGCCAAGAAGCTGACCGTCGAGCAGCGCAACAAGCTGCTGGCTTCGATGACCGATGAAGTCGCCGAGCTGGTGCTCAACGACAACTACCGCCAGAACCAGGCGCTGAGCCTGATGGAGCGGATGGCGGTCAAGCGCCTGGGTTCCAAGCAGCACTTCATCCGTACCCTGGAGCAGCAGGGCCTGCTTGATCGCCAGATCGAGTTCCTGCCGTCCGATGCCGAGCTGTCGCAGCGCAAGGCACGCGGCCAGGGCCTGACCCGTCCGGAACTGTCGGTGCTGCTGTCCTACTCCAAGCTGGTGGCGTTCGCCCAGCTGCTGGATTCGGACATCCCGGAAGATCCGTACCTGTCCAAGGAACTGCAGCGCTACTTCCCGACCCCGCTGCAGAAGAAGTACGCCGACGCAATGGAGCGTCACCGCCTGAAGCGCGAAATCATCGCCACGGCCGTGACCAACCAGACCATCAACCGCATGGGCGCCACCTTCCTGATGCGCATGCAGGAAGACACCGGCCGTTCCATCGCCGAGGTCGCCAAGGCCTACACCATCAGCCGTGAAACGCTGGATGCACGCGCGCTGTGGGCGCAGATCGATGCCCTCGACGGCAAGGTGCCGGAGTCGGTGCAGATCGACGCACTGGAAGTGATCTGGAAGCTGCAGCGCTCGTTCGTGCGCTGGCTGCTGTCGCGCCCGGGCGCGATGCCGGGCATCACCGAAGCGGTCAACCGCTACCAGGGTCCGTTCAACGACATCCGCGTTGCCTCGGGTGTGCTGCCGGATTCGCAGCGTCCGACCTATGAAGCCCTGGTGGCCGAGTGGAAGGAAAAGGGCCTGCCGTCCGCGCTCGCGCAGCAGCTGGCCGAACTGCACTTCCTGGAGCCGGCGTTCGACATCATCGAACTGGCCCGTACCCGCAAGCTGAAGCCGGTGGACGTGTCCAAGGTCCACTTCCGCCTGGGCGATGCCCTGCAGCTGCCGTGGCTGTTCGAGCAGGTCGATGCGCTGGAGGTCAACGGCCGTTGGCACGCCGTGGCACGTGGCGTGCTGCGCGACGAGCTGGCCGCCAACCACCGCAACCTGGCTGGCCAGGTGCTGGGCACCAAGGGTGGCAGTGCTGAGGCGAAGGTGGCGGCCTGGATGGGCCGCGACGACAACAGCCTGCGCTTCACCCTGGCGATGCTGGCCGAACTGGCCGAGCAGAAGACCCTGGACTACCCGACCGTCTCGGTCGCGGTCCAGCGCCTGGGCCAGCTGGCCGCACATGGTGCGTAAGTGAAGTAGTGCCAGGCCATGCCTGGCATGAGTGAAACGGAACGGCCCCGCGAAAGCGGGGCCGTTCTGTTTTGTAGCGCGCGCCTGGGACGGGTAGTGCCGGCCGCTGGCCGGCAACCCCATGGACCTCCCCGCAGATGGGCGATTGCCGGCCAGCGGCCGGCACGACCGGGTATGCTCTTGCTGGCACACCCACCCGGATCCACCGATGAGCGACACCCCCCGCATCGCCTTCCTGGCCAGCGCCACCGAACCTGCACAGATGGCCCGCGCGGCGATGGTCTCGCGCTATGGCGATCACGCGCCGGAGCAGGCCGACGTGCTGTGTCCGCTGGGCGGCGACGGCTTCATGCTGCAGACCCTGCACCGGCATGGGCACCTGGGCAAGCCGGTGTTCGGCATGAAGCTGGGCACCGTCGGCTTCCTGATGAACCAGTACCGTGGCGACGACGACGTGCAGGCGCGCATTGCCCGTGCCGAACCGGCCAACCTGCGCCCGCTGGAAATGGTGGCGCTGACCGAGTCGGGCACCAGTACCGGTTCGCTGGCTTACAACGATGTGTCGCTGCTGCGCCAGACCCGGCAGGCCGCGCATATCGGCATCGACCTCAACGGGCAGGAACGCGTGGCCGAGCTGATCGGCGACGGCGTGCTGGTGGCCACCCCGGCCGGCAGCACCGCCTACAACTATTCCGCGCACGGTCCGGTGCTGCCGCTGGGTTCGCATACCATCGCGCTGACGCCGTTGGCCCCGTACCGGCCGCGTCGCTGGCGCGGGGCGATTCTCAAGGCCGACACCGAGGTGCGCTTCCGCGTGCTCGATCCCTACAAGCGCCCGGTCAGCGTCACTGCGGATTCGCACGAGACCCGCGACGTGGTCGAGGTGACCATCCGTGAGTCGAAGGACCGCCGCGTGACCCTGCTGTTCGACCCGGAGCACAACCTGGAAGACCGGATCCTGAGCGAACAGTTCGTTTTTTGAGGACAATGGGCGGCCGGCCCCGCCGACCGCTTGAAGGACCCCCACCGATGGGCGACAACTCCCCCCGTTTGCTGACCGTCGCGGTGACCTCGCGCGCCCTGTTCGACCTCGAGGAAAGCCATGCGCTGTTCGAGAGTGATGGCGTGGCGGCCTATGCCGAATTCCAGCGCCAGCATGAGGACGATATCCTCGGCCCCGGCGTGGCCTTCCCGGTGGTGCGCAAGCTGCTGGCGCTGAACCAGGGCGCCAGCCCGGAGAGCCCACGGGTCGAGGTGATCCTGCTGTCGCGCAACTCGGCCGATACCGGCCTGCGCATCTTCAACTCGATCCAGCACTACGGCCTGGGCATCATCCGTGCGACGTTCACCGCCGGCGAGCCGACCTGGCCGTACGTGAAGCCGTTCGGTACCGACCTGTTCCTGTCGGCCAACCCGGAATCGGTGCGCAGCGCGCTGCGGCATGGCATTGCGGCGGCGACCATCCTGCCCAAGCCGCCTGGCGAGACCGCCGCTGCGGCGGCCGACCAGATCGATACCGGTCGCCCGGCCGGCCAGCTGCGCATCGCCTTCGACGGTGACGCCGTGATCTTCGGTGACGAGAGCGAGCGCATTTCGCGCGAGCAGGGCGTGGAAGCCTTTGGCCGCCACGAGCGCGAACGCGCCCGCGAGCCGCTCAGCGGCGGTCCGTTCCGCGGTTTCCTGTCGGCCCTGCATACATTGCAGGAAGTGTTCCCGGCCGGCGAGAGTGCGCCGATCCGCACCGCACTGGTCACCGCGCGATCGGCACCGGCGCATGAGCGGGTGATCCGCACCCTGCGCGAGTGGGGCGTGCGCCTGGACGAGGCGCTGTTCCTCGGTGGTCGCCACAAGGGGCCGTTCCTGCAGGCGTTCGGCGCCGACATCTTCTTCGATGATTCGCAGCACAACATCGACAGTGCCCGCGAGCATGTGGCCGCCGGCCACGTACCACATGGTGTCGCCAACGAGAGCTGAGGGCACGACGGGTCGGTGCCTGGCACTGCCATGCTTCCGTGCCCACCAAGGTGGGCACCTACCAGGGCGCTGTGCCCTGGTAGTCGCCAACCTTGGTTGGCATTGCCGTCAGGCCACGGGTCCGGTCACGGCCTGCCGGACATCCCCAGCTGCAGGTCCACCACCTTCCAGCGCAGGCCCTGCGGTTCAAGAACCACCTTCAGCGGCGGTTGGCCGGGGCCGCGATCGACATCGATCACGAAGCGGTCCAGTGCCTCGAAATGGTGCTCGGCATGCTTCAGCGGCCGCGCCGGTTCGGTCGCACCGAAGGCATCGCCGCCCTGCAGTTCATTGCGGCCACGCTTCCACAGCACGTGGCCCTGCAGCATCGCGCCGATCCCGGTCGGGGTCACCATGGTCTCCACCGCAGCACCGCCAAGCTGGTCGCCCAGGCCATAGAGCAGGGCGCCGAACGGGCTGGCTGCCACGTCGGGGCCGGCCTGGCGCACCAGGTAGTCATTGAGCTGCGCACGCAGGCTGCTGCGCACGCGCGGGAAATCGACGTAACGCTCCAGGCGGGCAGTGTCGCGCTGCTCGATGGCCTTGGACAGGCCATTGACGGTCATGTAGGGGCCGCCGAACCACCAGGCCGCGACGGCCAGGACCAGCAGCACAATGAGTGCGGTGAGTTTCTTCATGCCGACCAGACTGCCGCAATGGCGGCAGTGCCGGGTGAAGACTCAATGACTGGGCGAGCCACGGCCGTCACCGAAGGCATCGACCAGTTGTTGCCGTTCGGCCGGGGTCAGTGCTTCCAGCCGCGTCGCCAGCACCTCGTCGAGGCTGCGGGTGCGGGTGGTGCCGAGGATGCCGCTGGCCACGCCGGGATGGCCCAGCGCATAGGCGAAGGCGGTCTGGGCCGGGCGTTGGCTATGGATCGCGCCCATGGCGCGCCGCATCTGGCGGGCACTGCGCATCAGCTGGCGGCTGCTGGGTTTCAGCAGGCGCGCGCCAGGTACCAGCCATCGGCCAGCCGTGGCAGGCGAGGGCGCGCGGGCAACAGGTGACCCTGCGCCAGCACGGTGCCGGCCAGCACGCCAATGCCCACCGCCTGCAGCTGGTCGATCAGCGGTTCGCGGTCCTGCTGCAGGGCGTTGTAGTCCAGCAGCACCACATCGAACGCGTCGGATGGGCGATCATCCAGCGCAGGGTCGATGCCGAGTGGGTGTTGATGCCGGTGTGGCGGATCAGGCCGCGTTCGCGCAGGCGTTGCAGCGCGGCCAGCAGGTCGTCATTGATGTCGTGTTCGCTGGCGCCATGCAGCTGGTAGAGGTCCAGATGATCCAGGCCGAGGTTACGCAGCGACGCCTCGCAGCTGGCGGTGATGGCCGCGGGCGAGAAGTTGCGCTGCTCGGCGCCGCTGATGCCGGCCTGGCCGGTGAGCGTGCCGCCTTTGCTGGAGATCACCAGCGCGTCGCGCGGGTACTGCTTCAGCAACGGGCGCAGGATGCGCCCAGGCGCGGCTCGGCATGGAAGCCGGAATAGTTGTGGCCGGTATCGAGCAGGTTCACGCCATGGGCGAGCGCATGCTCGACCACGGCGGCCGCCTCATGCTCGGGGAAGCGGCGATGACCCCAGAAGCCGGAGCAGCCCAGGCCGATCGGTGAAACGGCCAGGGCCTGTGCGGCCGAGCACGCGCCGCTGGCGGGCCAGCGGAAGATCCTGCGACATCAGAACTCCAGGTCCAGCGCGGCGCACAGGTAGTCGACGAATGGACCGAGGGCGGCTAGGTCCTTGCCCAGCGTGGACAGCAGTCGCGGGCCGGTCATGGTGGCATCGTCCAGCGAGCGCCACATCACCCAGTTGCGGTGCTTGAGGTCGTCGATGAACTCGAAGTCGGCCGGGAAGCCACGCGGGGGCCGCACCAGCTTCTCGCTCTCCTCGAAATCGAAGCGCTTGCGCAGGGCCGGCGCATGCGCGGCGGCCTTCCAGCTGCCCGGGTTGTCGAGGATGAAGTGGCGCACGCGACGCTGGGTTTCAGGCTCCGGATGCCACAGGCCGGCACCGACGAAGCTCTCGCCGGGCTGCAGGTGCACGTAGAACGAAGGCGCGGCCACCTCGCGGGCGGCGCTCATGGAACAGGCGCGCGCCCTGCCAGGTCTTGTACGGTGACTTGTCGTTGGAGAAGCGCGCGTCGCGATGGATGCGGAACAGCGAGCCGCCGACGCGCGGGTATCGGCGCGGAAATGCTCGCTGACCTCGGCCAGGGCCGGCTGCAGGTCGCCCAGCAGGCGCAGGAACGGCTGCCGTACGTGGTCTTCATACTGCTGGCGGTGGTCGTTGAACCAGGCCTTGTCGTTGTGCCGCGCCAGGCTGCGCAGGAACTTGAAACTGGCGTCCGAGAAGTAGGTGCTCACAGCGTCTCCTGCAGGTGCTGGCCCCAGTCGCGCAGCGATTGCAGCAGGGCCTGGCGCCGCGCGTCGTCGGGCGCTTCGGCGGCCAGTGCATCGAGCTGCTGCTGGTACTGGGGCAGGTTGAGTTCGCCCAGCCCGCCGTCGCCGAGCAGGCGCTGGCGGCGGTAATCCTGCCAGCGCTGGCGTTCCGCCGGCGCGAGGCTGTCGGGGTGGTTGCGTGCGCGGTAGCGGAACAGCAGCTCCGGCAGGCGCGGGTTCGCGGAAACGGCCTTCCAGCGCGGCCAGCTGCTCCGGAGCGGTGGTGCGTGCCAGTGCAAGCAGCGGCTTGTCGCCATTGCCGAGGAAGCCGTCGTACAGCGAGGCATCGACGTCGACCACGGTGGCGGCGCGGGGCTGGTTGTAGACCTGCCGGGCCTTCTCGGCCAGCTCTGGGGCGAACGCGCGCAGCCGTTCCACCTTGGCCTCGATCGCGGCCACGTCCAGGCCGAGGCGCGCGTGGTCATCGGCGCGCAGGTGGTTCCAGGCGATCAGCGCCGGCACCTTGTTCAGATGTACTTCCTTCAGCGGCACCCGCGCCATGCCTTCGGGCAGCTCGCTGGCGCGCATGTACAGGCGCTGCGCGATCACTTCGGCCGGCAGTTCCAGCAGGTCGTCGATCTCGCCTTCCAGGTCGAACACGATCACCCGGTTGTTGATGGTCGGGGTGAACGGCCAGCGGCAGCACCGGGGCCGCACACAGGCGGCTGGCCGGGTAGCGCATGGAAATGTGCAGCACCGGCTTCATCGCGGCCACGTCCAGCAGGCTGCCGACGAAGCGCTTGTCACGCAGCTTCAGCGCGTAGTCCCACAGGCGTGGCTGCGACTGCTTGAACAGGCGTGCCATGCCGATGGTGGCGCGTACGTCGGACAGCGCTTCGTGCGCATCACCCTCGCGCACGTTGTTGGCCTCGGCCAGGTGCTCGAGCTTGAACGAGGTGGCGCCATCCTCGCGAAGCGGCCACTGGATGCCGTCCGGACGCATCGCGCGCATCAGCCGCAGCATGTCCAGCAGTGTCCCAGCGCGAATTGCCGTTGCGCCACTCGCGCTCATACGGGTCGTGGAAGTTGCGGAACAGGCCGTAGCGGACGAACTCATCGTCGAAGCGCAGCGTGTTGTAGCCCAGCGCGCAGGTGCCGGGGGCGCGACAGCTGCTCGTTGATGCGGTCGAAGGCCTCGGCCTCGCTGATGCCCTCGGCCAGGGCCTGCTGCGGGGTGATGCCGGTGACCAAGGTGGCCATCGGCGAGGGCAGCAGGTCATCGGCCGGGCGCACGAAGAAGCTGACCGGGGTGTCGATTTCGTTGAGGTCGGCGTCGGTGCGGATCGCGGCGTACTGCGAGAATGCGCGTGCGGCGCGGGTCCTGGCCGAAGGTTTCCAGGTCGTAGAACAGGAAGCTGTCGGCCATCAGTGCGCGCCCTCCAGGACCGGCAGCAGCGCGTGATCTGCGCTTCCAGTGCGGCCCAGTCGATGTTGTCCAGTGAATCGTGACCGGCGGTGGCGGCCACCAGCATGTCGCGCTGCAGCTCGGTACGGCGCAGCGCCTCGGCGTAGGGCGTGTGCAGGAAGGTGACCATCGTGTAGTGCGGTACGAAACGGGTCGGCCAGCGCCGCTGCAGTTCCTGCTCCAGTTCGCGCTGCAGCAGGAACGCGGGATCGGCGACGCGGTCGCGCATCTCCAGGTAGTTCTCCAGCGCCATCTGCTGGATGGCACGTGCATTCGGCTTGCGCTCGGCTTCGAACGCGGCGAACGCGCCTTCCAGGTCATCGGCCTCCATCAGGTGGCGGGCCAGCGCAACGCAGTCCTCGAACGCGCAGTTCATGCCCTGGCCGTGGAATGGCACCATCGCATGCGCGGCATCGCCGATCAGCACGGCGCGGCCGTGCTGGTGCCAGCGCTCCAGGGTGAGCGTGCCGAGCAGGCCCGGCGGGTGCTGTTCCCAGTCCGCGCGCAGGTTCGGGATCAACGGCAGGGTGTCGGCGAACTCGCGTGCGAACAGCGCTTCGGCCTGCGCACCGTGTTGACCGTGGCGAAGCTGGGATCGCCCTGGTTGGGCAGGAACAGGGTGACGGTGAAGGTGCCTTCGTGGTTGGGCAGGGCGATGCACATGTAATGGCCACGCGGCCAGATGTGCAGCGCATTGCGCTCGATGCGGAAGCTGCCGTCGGCGGCCGGCGGGATCTCCAGCTCCTTGTAGGAGTGGTCGAGGAAGGCGATGTCCTCGCCCAGCGGCGCACGGCGGTTCATCGCCGCGCGCAGTGCCGAACCGCGCCGTCGGCACCGATCAGGGTGTCGAAGCGGATGTCGTGCGGGCTGTCGTCGCGGTCATCGATGAAACGCGCGTAGCCGCATCGAAATCAACGGTGTGCAGGCGGCGATGGAAGTGCACGGTGGCGCCGGCCTGTTCGGCCAGTTCCAGCAGCGTGGTGTTCAGGTCGCTGCGGGTGGATCGACCAGATCACTTCGCTGTCATCACGGCCATAGCGCTGCAGCTGTGGTTCGCCGTCGCGCGGGTGCACCATGCGGCCCGCGCATCATCACCGCGCGCGCCATCACTTCGTCCTCCACACCCGCCTGGCGCAGCGCATTGCGCCCGCGCTCGGCCAACGCCAGGTTGATCGAACGACCGCTCTCGTAATCGGCCACGCGCGATCGCCGCGGCGTTCGTACAGGGTGATGCGCCAGCCTTGCCGTGACAGCAGGATGGCCAGCAGGGACCCGGCCAGGCCGGCACCAACAATGCTCAACGAGCGGGAAGCATGTGCGATCAACGAACTGTCCAGCAGTAGAGGAGAGGCTGGCTTAAAGGCCGGCCCAGGCTTCCACTTCCTCGACGAAGTGGTGCACGTCCAGGTAGCGGTTGTAGAGCGGGGTGGGCGAGATGCGGATCACGTCGGGCTCGCGCCAGTCGCCGAGCACGCCGATGCCACGCAGGTGCTCGAACAGTGCGCGGCCACGCTCGCGGCCACCGATCACGCGCAGCGACAACTGGCAGCCGCGGCGCTGCGGGTCGGCCGGGGTGATGATGTCCAGCACCTGCGGCAGGCGCGCGCGCACCAGCGCCTCGAGCATGCCGGTCAATGCCAGCGATTTGCTGCGCAGCGCTTCCATGCCGGCGCGCTCGAACAGGTCCAGCGAGGCACGCAGCGGTGCCAGGCCGAGAATCGGTGGATTGCTCAGCTGCCAGCCCTCGGCGCCGATGGCCGGCGTGAACTGCGGCGCCATCTGGAAGCGGGTGGCTTCCTCATGGCCCCACCAGCCGGCGAAGCGCGGCAGGGTGGTGTCGCGGTGGTGGCGCTCGTGCACGAAGGCACCGCCGACTGCCCCCGGGCCGCTGTTGAGGTACTTGTAATGGCACCACACGGCGAAATCGGGGGCTACGTCATGCAGGCGCAGCGGCAGGTTGCCGACCGAGTGCGCCAGGTCGAAGCCGATGCGTGCGCCCTGCAGGCGTGCGGCGCGGGTGATCGCATCGAGGTCGAAGGCCTGGCCGGTGCGGTACTGCACGCCAGGCCACAGCACCAGCGCAAGGCGCGGGCCGTGTTCGGTGATGGCGCGCTCGATGGCGTTCAGCGAGATCGTGCCGTTGGCTTCGTCCGGCTGCACTTCCACAGGCACTCGGCCGGGTCGAAACCATGGAAGCGGATCTGGGCTTCCACGGCGTGGCGATCGGTCGGGGAACGCGCCGGCTTCCATCAGGATCACCGGGCGCTGGGCGGTCGGCCGGTAGAAGCTGACCATCATCAGGTGCAGGTTCACGCTCAGCGTGTTCATCGCCACCACTTCGCTGGGCAGCGCGCCGACCACGCGGGCCAGCTGCGCGCTCACCAGACGGTGGTAGGACAGCCACTGCGTCGGGCCGGTGAAGTGGCCTTCCACCGCCAGCTCGCCCCACTGCTTCATCACTTCCTGCACCGCTGCCTGCGCGCCGCGCGGCTGCAGGCCCAGCGAGTTGCCGACGAAGTAGGTCTGCTCGCCGCCACCGTGGCGCGGAATCAGGAATTCATTGCGCAGCGGGCGCAGCGGATCGGCGGCGTCCAGGGCGATGGCGTTGGTGCGGCTGAGCAGGTCGGACATGGTCGGGCAACAGGCTGCAACGGGACCGCCAGTGTAGCGCCTGGCACGGCGGGACCGACGCCCGGGATGCCTGCGTACCGCTATTGCTGTAGAGCCGAGCCCATGCTCGGCTTCGTGGCCCGGCAGCCGAGCATGGGCTCGGCTCTACAGGGGGCGGGTGGTCAGCCCGCCGCCGGCGCCGGCAGCGGGTCCACGTGCCCGCACTGGCTGCAGGTGCGCAGTTCCAGGCTGGCGTGGTAGCGCGCAAATACCTTGGGCAGGTCGGTTTCGATGTTCTGCAGCGGGAAATACTCTTCGTGCAGCTTGTGGTTGCAGCGCTCGCAATGCCAGATCACGCCATCCATCTCGTGCGGCAGGCGCTTGCGCTCGACCACCAGGCCAATGCCACCGGGCGGCGCCGCGGCGAGTGCGGCACCTTCGCCGGCAGCAGGAAGATCTCGCCGGCACGGATCGGAATATCGCGCACCGCGCCGTCTTCCTGCACCTTCAGCACCATCTCGCCTTCGAGCTGGTAGAACCACTCGGGGCCTTCGTCGTAGTGGTAGTCGGTGCGCGAGTTCGGCCCGCCGACCACCATCACGATGAAATCACCGTTGTCGATCATCTTGTTGCCCACCGGCGGCTTCAGCAGGTGGCGGTTCTCTTCGATCCAGGCGTGCAGGTTGATCGGCGAAGCGAGCATGGTGGTCATCCGTAAGGGATCAGTCGCGCTTGCCCTTGCGCGGGACGTAGGACAGGGCCTTTTCGTAGGCCGGCTGCAGTTCTTCCTGCGAACCGACGTCGATGCCCATCTCGCGCACGCGCCCGTCCTTCAGGCTGTAGACCCAGCCGTGCACCATCAGCTTCTGGCCGCGGGCCCAGGCGTCCTGCACGATGGTCGAGCGGCACAGGTTGGCGACCTGCTCGATCACGTTCAGTTCGCACAGGCGCGCGTGCTTGAGCTCATCGGTCTCGATCGCATCGAGGATGCCGGTGTGCTTCTGCATCACGTCACCGACGTGGCGCAGCCAGTTGTCAGCCAGGCCGACGCGGGTGTTGTGCAGGCAGGCATGCACGCCGCCGCAGCCATAATGGCCAACGATCAGGATGTGTCTCACCTTCAGCTGGTCCACCGCGTACTGCACCACGCTCAGGCAGTTCAGATCGGTGTGGGCGACCACGTTGGCGACGTTGCGGTGCACGAACACTTCGCC
>NZ_JBFLUN010000007.1:0-12172 GCF_050473585.1 Stenotrophomonas sp. NRRL B-14846 | reverse complement strand
AAACCGGCCTGGCCCAGGCCACCCAGCTGGACAGCGGCGCACCAGCCAGCTGCTGCAGATCCTCGCGCCGATCGTGATGGCCTTCCTGGCCCAGCGCCTCGGCGGCAGCCAGGCCGATGCCGGCTCGCTCAGCCAGGCGCTCGGCCAGGAAAAGCAGCAGGTGCAGCAGCAGGGCGGCATCGCCGGCGGCCTGCTCGGCAGCGTGCTGGACCAGGACGGCGACGGCCAGTTCGGCATGAGCGACCTGCTCAAGCTCGGTGGCAACCTGCTCGGCGGCAAGCGCTGAGGCTTGCGGGCGCCGGACCCGGTCCGGCGCCCTGTTGCCTACAGCGCGTCGATATCGCCCAGCGCGCGGATCAACCGCCGTGCGCGCTTGTCCGGCTTGTGCTCCGGCGGCTGGAACCCATCGCGTGCAGCGATGCGCAGCGCGCGCTGCTCGGCACGACGGGCCTTGGAGGCCTCGCTCTCGGCATACAGCTGCTGCGCCGTCGGCGCCGGCCCGCGCTGATCGCTCAGCCCCAGCACCTGGATCTCGAAATGCTCCTCGCCACGATCCACCTGCAGCTGCTCGCCGACGCGCACCGCGCGTGAGGATTTCGGGCGCTGCCCAGCCACGCTGACCTTGCCGGTCTCGATGGCCTGTTTGGCCAGGCTGCGGGTCTTGAAGAAGCGGGCCGCCCACAGCCAGATGTCCAGGCGGACACTGGGCGACAGCGGGGAAAGCTCGGGCATTGGTGCGTGCTACTCCGGTGGCTTGTTCAGGGGACGCGGGTTGTCGGGGTCAGTGCGGCAACCGCTGCCCCCGATCAGTGTGGGTACGCCGGCAGACAGATCCTGGCGCTGGCTGCCAACCAGGCATTCGGGCCGGTCGGTCGGCCGCACCTGGGTATCGCCCAGCCGGTCACCTGTCGAACATGCGGCCAGTACGGCGCCGATCAAGGCCAGCGCCAGGCTCCGCTTCACCTGCAGTCGTTGATGCATTGCCACATCCCGCAAACCGGCTTGGTGCTAGTGTGCGCCTCCCGGGATTCGATCACCACTCCATGGCCAAAGCGCCGCTTGACCTGACCTCCGGCCCGATCGGCCGCAATCTCCTGCTGTTTTCCCTGCCGATCCTGGCGGGCAACATCGCGCAATCGCTGAACGGTTCGGTGAATGCGGTCTGGGTCGGGCGCTTCCTCGGCGAGGCGGCACTGACCGCCACCGCGAACGCCAACAACATCATGTTCTTCCTGATCGGCTCGGTGTTCGGCTTCGGCATGGCCTCGACCATCCTGATCGGACAGGCCATCGGTGCGCGCGACATCGCGCAGGCGCGGCGCGTGGTCGGCACCAGCGCCACCTTCTTCATCGGCCTGTCGGTGATCATCGCCATCGCCGGCTGGTTCATGGCCCATCCGCTGCTGGCGGCGATGGGCACGCCGGCCGCGTCGCTGCCATTGGCCGAGGCCTACCTGCAGATCATCTTCCTGGCGATGCCGACGCTGTACGCGTTCGCCTTCCTTACCGCCGCACTGCGCGGTGCCGGTGACTCGCGCACGCCGTTCCGTTTCCTGATGGTGTCGGTGGCGCTGGACATCGTGCTGAACCCGGTCCTGATCTTCGGCATGGGGCCATTCCCCGCGCTGGGTATCGCCGGCTCGGCCTGGGCCACGCTGGTCGCGCAGACGCTGTCGCTGGCCGGCCTGCTGCTGTACATGCGGCACAAGCGCCACACCCTGTGGCTGGGCCGCGCCGACATGCGCCTGTTCAAGCTCGACATGACCATCCTCAAGGCACTGGTGGTCAAGGGTGTGCCGATGGGCCTGCAGATGGTGCTGATCTCGCTGTCGGTGATCCTGCTGATGACCATGGTCAACCAGTACGGCACCGACACCGGCGCCGGTTACGGTGCCGCCCTGCAGCTGTGGAACTACCTGCAGATGCCGGCGATGGCGATCGGTGCGGCGTGCTCGTCGATGGCCGCGCAGAACGTCGGTGCGCAGCGCTGGGACCGCGTGCGCGGCACCGCGCGCCAGGGCGTGCTGTTCAACTTCCTGCTGACCGGCGCGCTGATCCTGCCGCTGGTGGTGTTCGATCGCCAGCTGCTGGCGCTGTTCCTGCCACCGGCCAGCCAGGCGCTGGACATCGCCCGCCACCTCAACCACGTGGTGATCGGTTCGTTCCTGTTCTTCGGCGTCAGCTTCGTGATCTCCGGCGTGGTGCGCTCCACCGGCGCAGTGATTCCGCCACTGCTGATCCTGGCCGGCTCGCTGTGGGGCGTGCGCGTGCCGTTCGCCGAACTGCTGCAGCCGTACTGGGGCGCCGATGCGATCTGGTGGAGCTTCCCGGTCAGCTCGCTGGTGTCGATGCTGCTGTCACTGGCGTATTACCGCTGGGGTGGCTGGCGCAAGGCGAAGATGATGGGCAAGCCCTCGCACGCCGAAGAACTGGCCACGCCGTCGGAGATTCCCGCCTGCCCGCCCTCGCCGGTGGCCGACCCGGATGCCGCGCCGCTGCGGTAGTGCCGGCCGCTGGCCGGCAACCTCATGGGCCTGTGGTAGTGCCGGCCGCTGGCCGGCAACTTCACACCTCTCCGGAAGCATCGCAAAACAGCCGGCCAGCGGCCGGCTCTACCGCTTCTTCTTCGCAGCGTTGAACGTCGCCGCCGCGCGCAGCAGCGCCTTCAACGCCGCGGAATCGGGCATCGCGCCTTCATGGATGTCGATCGCACGCCGCGTGTTGCCCTCGAGGCTGGCGTTGAACAGGCCCTTCGGGTCCGCCAGCGCGGCACCGTTGGCGAAGGTCAGCTTCACCGCCTGCTTGTAGGTCTCGCCGGTGCACAGGATGCCGTTGTGCTCCCACACCGGTGTACCGCGCCACTTCCAGGCTTCCTGCACGTCGGGCAGCGCCTCATGGATCAACGCACGCACACGTGCCAGGGTTTCACCACGCCAATCCCCCAGCTCGGCGATGCGCGCGTCGATCAGTTCGGCCGCCGGTGTTCCGGCATCGGCAGGGTTCGGTGCATGTGTGGCCATCATCGGCTCTCGTTGGCAAGGGGATCGGAACGGTGCGCTTACATGCGCTCGCCGGGTAATGCCGCGGCTTGGCGCACCCAGTCGAGGAACTGTGCTTCATCCAGCACTCCATCCTGTGCAATGTGCAGGTAGCGCGTATCGGCGCTCCGGGAAGGCTCGGGCGGCGCCGGCGTCAGTGCAGCGCCACGAAGAACGCCACCTTGATGTAGCGGGTGAAGCAATGGAAGCTGAGAAACCAGCCTGCGCCCGGCGCCACCGCATACATCGGCGAATTCCACTTCACGGCCTTGTGCACGCCAGGCACCGCCTGCACGATCAGCGCATCCAGCTGTACTCCGATCGGCCGCTTCCAGTCCGGCATCGCCGCGATATAGGCCTGCACCGGGGCATCGCCCTCGCCCTTGGCAATCTGCGGATTGCCGCCGGACAGCAGCGTGGGCGCGGCGGAAGGTGCGGTTCGCTTGGCAGGCATCGCACGGCACGTCCATCAGGATGAAACCGCAGCCTAGCGCGGCTCGCACCTGCCGGTCACGGCGCGGTGCGCCATCGGCTCAGTCCGCCTGCCGCGCCCGGAACTGCCGCCAGTCCGGCAGCTTGCGGTGGCGGCGCAGCGAGCGCATCAGCGCCGCCATCACCACACCGAACAGGGCACCGGCCAACAGTCCGGCCGCCAGCAGCAGGGCCAGCGGGCGCTCGCTGCCCTGCCACAGCATCAGCCACATCAGCGCGGTCCAGAACAGCCCGAACAGCAGGCCCTGTACCAGCGCATTGGTGCCGAAGCCGGCCAGGATCGGCGGTGGCAGCGCGATGCCCATGCGCCACAGCACACGATGCAGCAGCGGCGCCGACTGCACGCGCGCCAGCCCCTTGCCGTCCAGGAAGCGCAGCGCCGACTGGATGACAGCGGGATAGTGCCGGTTGATGTCGTTCATCACCCGATCGTGGCCGATGCGGTGCCGGAAACGCAAACGGCCACCCGAAGGTGGCCGTCGCGGCAACAACCGAAGTTGTTTATCAGGCCTTTTCGGCCAGACGGGCAGCCTTGGCGGCAGCAGCGGCAGCCAGGTCTTCCTTGATGCGGGCAGCCTTGCCTTCCAGGCCACGCAGGTAGTACAGCTTGCCGGCGCGGACCTTACCACGACGCTTCACTTCGACCGAGTCGATGATGGCGCTGTGGGTCTGGAAAACGCGCTCGACGCCGTAGCCGTGCGAGATCTTGCGGACGGTGAACGAGGAGTTCAGGCCGGCGTTCTTGGTGGCGATGACAACGCCTTCGTAGGCCTGCACGCGCTCGCGGCTGCCTTCCTTCACCTTCACGTTGACGACAACGGTGTCGCCCTGGCTGAACTTCGGCAGTTCACGGGTGATCTGGGCGGATTCGAATTCCGCGACGATGGACTTGTTCAGCTTGCTCATGGGTTACACCGATTCTTGTTCGGGTGGGCGTGTCGTATCGACAACGTAGGCTCATGCAGTCACCGGACTGTGCTGCACGTTTGTTTTGGGTACTGCGCGCGCCGGCCGGGGCCGACGGGAATTGGCCATGATAGCCGATATCGCCAGCCCTGCGCTAGGGGCTGGCCTTGTGTTTCTGGGCCTGACGGCCCTGCTCCAGCAGCTTGCGGTCGGCCTTGCCCAGCGCCTGTTCATCCAGCAGGTCCGGGCGCCGCTGGGCGGTACGGACCAGCGACTGCTGGCGGCGCCAGGCCGCGATGGCCGCGTGGTTGCCTGAGCGCAGCACATCCGGCACGTCACCCAGCGGGTGCTGGGCCGGCTGGCTGTAGTGCGGGCAGTCCAGCAGGCCGAGGTCGCCCTCGAAGCTGTCCTGCGCCGCCGATTCCGCGTCGTTCAGGGCACCGTCCTGCAGGCGGGCCACGGCGTCGATGATCACCGCCGCGCCCAGCTCGCCACCGGACAGTACGTAGTCGCCGAGGGAGATTTCCTCGTCGACATTGGCCTCCAGGAAACGCTCGTCGATGCCCTCGTAGCGGCCGCAGAGCAGGACCATGCGCGGCAGTGCCGCCAGTTCCCGCACCTTGGCCTGGGTCAACGGCGCACCCTGCGGGCTGAGATGGATCACCCGCGCCGGGGTCGGATCGGCATCACGGATCGCCTGCAGGCAGGCCTGCAGCGGCTCGATCAGCATCACCATGCCGGGGCCACCGCCGAACGGACGGTCGTCCACCCGGCGGTAGTTGCCTTCGGCGTAATCACGGGGGTTCCAGCCATGCAGGCTGAACAACCCCTTCTCCTGCGCGCGCCCGACCACGCCCAGTCCAGCGGACTGGGCGAGGAACTCGGGGAACAGGGTGATGACGTCGAAACGCATGCTCACACTCAGAACTCGGGATCCCAGTCGACCACGACCAGGTTGGCCTCGAAGTCGACCGACTTGACGAAGTCCGGCTGCACGAACGGAATCATCCGCTCGCGGTCACCACGGACCACCACCACGTCGTTGGCGCCGGTGCTGAACAGGTGCGAGACCTGGCCCAGGGCAACGCCCTCGGTGGTCTTCACATCCAGGCCTTCCAGGTCCACCCAGTAGTACTCGTCGGGCTTCGGCGGCGGCAACGCACTGCGGGCCACGTAGATCTCGGTGCCGTGCATCGCTTCAACGGTATCGCGGTCCTCGACGCCGGGGAAACGGGCGACCAGGTGCTTGCCGCTGTCGCGGCCGCGTACACCTTCAATCGTGGTTTCCACGCCGGACGGGCTGCGCACGATCCACGGCTGGTAACGGAAAATGGCGAAACGTGGCTCGGTCCAGGACTCGAGCTTGATCTCGCCGCGCACACCAAAAGCGCCGACAACCCTGCCCAGCAGGATGCGGCGCTCGATATCTTTCATCTGCTTCAACCAAGAGGGCCACGCCGAAGCGTGGCCCGTCAGGATCAGGCCGCAGCGGCCTGGGACTTGGTCGCTTCCTTGATCAGGTTGCGGACCTTGTCGGTCGGCTGGGCGCCGTTCTTGACCCAATGGTCAACGCGGGCCAGGTCCAGCTCGATGCGCTTCTCGGCGCCCTGGGCGACCGGGTTGTAGAAGCCAACGCGCTCGATGTTGCGGCCGTCGCGCGCGCTGCGCACGTCGGTGACGATGATGTGGTAGAACGGACGCTTCTTGGCGCCGCCGCGGGTCAGTCGAATCTTGACCATGGTGTTTTTCCTATTGCCCAGTCGCCAGGATGGCGAGGTAAGCGGGCGATTATAGCGGCAGAGCCCGGCCGAGCCAACCCCGGGCGCTCGCCGGGGTCAGATCCCTTTTGCGGCGCAAAAGGGATCTGACCCCAGTCCCTGCCAAGCCACTCCCGCAAGCACCACCCTGCCCTGTTCAGCCAGCGCCTGCGAGCCCGGCAGGACATGCCCGTCAATGGCCTCCAGCGCCCACAGGCCGCTGGCGTTGCAGGCAAAAGCGGCCTTCACACTGTCCAGTTCAGCCAGTGCCAGCGGCCGCGTCTGCTGCGCGCCGGGCCAATGCTGCTTCAGCAGCGCCTCGGCGGTACCGCGCAGGGCCGGTGCCTGCGGCCAGAGCAGCCGCTCACCATCGTGAACGGCCAGGTTCCAGGTGCTGCCTTCACTCACCTCGCCATCGGCGGTCACGAACAGCACATCGTCGAATCCTTCCGCCATCGCCGCGCGACGCTCGGCAAACAGGCCGAAGGTGCCGACGTGCTTGATCTGCGGCAGCTCGCGCTGCCACACCACGCTGCGCACACCGCTTCGGTGCGACCAACACCACCGGCGCGGACGCCGCCACCAGCACGTCCACCGGCACGGCCGCCAGCGGATTACGGAAGTCGAAGCGACGCGAGAACACCGTCACCCGCAGCGAGGCATCGGCCAGCCCGGTCTGCTGCAGCGCCTGCGCCATCCAACCCCGCACCTGCGCCGTATCCAGTTCGCTGCCGAACAGTTCGCGCGTGGCCTGCGACAGCCGCGCCAGATGCAGAACCAGCCCCTGCACCGCACCACCCCGCACCTGCAGCGAGGTGAAGTGGCCATAGTTGACCAGTGCAGGCAGCAGATCCTCCACCTGCGCCAGCCGGCCGTTGCAGGTCAGCGTCATCGCAGCAGCGCCTGCGCCTGCTGCCACATGCCACGCAACACGTCAGCGGCCGGCTGTGCCGGTGCCATCCACGCCGACTGCCCGGCCCAGGCCTGCATCGCCGCCAGCCGGTTTTCCTGCACGGCCTGCTTGCGCATCGGTGCGGTCAGCCCGCGCTGCACCGGATACGGACGCGGCGCCGGTGCGCCTTCTGCAGCGGCAGCGCGCACATAGGGGGTCGCCAGGCCACGGCCGAGGCGGCCACTGAAGGCGCGGGTCGGCCAGGTATCTTCCGGTTCGCTGGCCGCCAATCCATCGGCCCACGCCGAAGCGATCGCCGCTTCGGGCGTGCGCAGGAAGGCGGTGCCGATCTGCACGGCGCTGGCACCCAAGGTGAGTGCGGCAGCGATGCCACGACCATCGGCGATGCCGCCGGCGGCGATCACCGGAATCCGCAGGTGATCGGCCAGGCGCGGCAACAGCGCGAACAGGCCGACCAGCTGGCGTTCGGCCATTGCCGGATCAAAGGAACCGCGATGACCACCGGCTTCCACGCCCTGCGCAACCACTGCGTCGGCACCGGCATCCTGTGCCGCGCGCGCTTCGGACAAGGTGGTCGCACAGGCGATCCAGGCAATGCCGGCGTCCTTCAACTGCTGCACGTGGCGCGGCAGCAGCACGCCCATGATGGTCGAGGCCACCGCCGGGCGCGCCGCCAGCAGCGCGGCGAACTGTTCTTCGAAGTCGGCGGGCGTGGCGTCGGCAGCGCTGGCCGGCACGTCCGGGCCCCACTGTGCGAGGAAGGCGCGGCTGGCGGCCTCGGCAGCAACATCACGGGTCGGCGCGGGGTCCGGCACCCACAGGTTCACCTGCGCCGGGCCGGTGGAGGTCGCACGGAAGTCGTCCATCCAGCGACCGATATCGGCCGATGACGACAGCACTGCGCCCATCGCCCCCATGCTGCCGGCATTGGCCAGCGCGGCGGACAACGGTACGGGGCAGGCGCCGGCCATCGGTGCCAGCAGGATCGGAACGGAAACGCCGAAGCGTCGGCAGAACGCCTCGACGCGGGAAGATACAGCGGAACTCTGCATGACGGCCCATCGTTTCGGACAGGCCCCCATGGTGCGCGCAGTGTGGGGGTGGCGTCGAGCTTGCTCGACTCTACCTCGACCCGGGCACCGGCAGAAAAGCAGTCGAGCATGGCTCGACTCTACAGAAAAAGCCGGTGTTCAACGCATCAACGGAACGGCATGCCGCGGCCGCCCATGGCGCCCATCATGCCCTTCATGCTGCGCAACATGCCCTTCATGCCGCCGCCGGCCATCTTGCTCATCATCTTTTCCATCTGCATGTACTGCTTCATCAGCTTGTTGACGTCGGCCGGAGTCACGCCCGAGCCCTTGGCGATGCGCGCGCGGCGCGAGCCATTGAGCAGGTTCGGGTTGCGCCGTTCCTTCTTGGTCATCGAGCCGATGATGGCGATCATGCGCGGCACTTCCTTGCCCTGGCTGACCTGCTGCTTCAGATGGTCGGGGATGTTGCCCAGGCCCGGCAGCTTGTCCATCAGGGCCGCCGATGCCGCCCATGTTCTGCATCTGCTCCAGCTGGGTCGCGCATGTCGTTCAGGTCGAACTTCTTGCCCTTGGCGACCTTCTCGGCCAGCTTGGCCGCCTTGTCCTTGTCGACCTGCTGCTCGACCTGCTCGACCAGCGACAGCACGTCGCCCATGTCGAGGATGCGGCTGGCGATGCGGTCCGGGTGGAACACGTCCAGGCCTTCCGGGCTTTTCGCTGACGCCGACGAACTTGATCGGCTTGCCGGTGATGTAGCGCACGCTCAGCGCGGCACCGCCACGGGCGTCACCGTCGGTCTTGGTCAGCACCACGCCGGGTCAGCGGCAGCGCATCACCGAAGGCCCTTGGCGGTGTTGGCCGCGTCCTGGCCGGTCATGGCATCGACCACGAACAGGGTTTCGGCCGGGTTCACTGCAGCGTGCAGGGCCTTGATCTCGGCCATCATCGCTTCGTCGATGGCCAGGCGGGCCGGCGGTATCGACCAGCAGCACATCGACGAACGACTTGCGCGCATCGTCGATGCGCGGCGCGGACGATGGCTTCCGGCTTCTGGTCGGCGCTGGACGGGAAGAACAGCACGCCCGACCTGCTCGGCCCAGGGTCTTCAGGCTGCTCGATCGCGGCCGGGCGGTAGACGTCGGCCGAGACCACCATCACCTTCTTCTTGCGCTTTTCCTTCAGGTGCTTGGCCAGCTTGCCCACCGTGGTGGTCTTGCCGGCGCCCTGCAGGCCCGCCATCAGGATGATGGCCGGGGCCGGAACATTGAGGTTCAGGTCGCTGGCTTCGGCGCCCATCACCGCGGTCAGCTCGTCGCGGACGGACCTTGATCAGGGCCTGGCCCGGGGTCAGCGACTTCAGCACTTCCTGGCTCGACCGCAGCGCACCTTGATGCGCTCGATCAGGGCCTGCACCACCGGCAGCGCGACGTCGCGGCTTCGAGCAGCGCGATGCGCACTTCGCGGGTCGCCTCGCGGATGTTCTCCTCGGTCAGGCGGCCGCGGCCACGCAGGCGCTCGATGGTGCCGGAAAGGCGCTGGGTCAGGGACTCGAACATGCGGCGCAACCTGTCTGAAAGCGGGGGACAATAAGGCAGGACAGTATAACGGGTCCGGGCTGTCCGCCCGGACTGCGACCACCGGGCCGTCGCCAGCATCCCGGGGGTATGCGAAACTGCAACGATGACCAATCGTTCTCATCGCCGTCCTGCTCTACCTGGCTGCCAGTGCCCTGCTGGTGCGCGCGCTCGGCCCGCGATGAAACCACCGGCTCCCCCACCTGGCTGTGGCCCGCCCTGCCGGCGATGCTGCTGCATGGCGGCTACCACGTGATGGTGGCGATGCGCACCAACGGCGGGCGCGGACATGCACCTTCTTCGCCGCGCTGTCGCTGGTCGGCCTCGGCATGGCCTGGCTGACCTCGCTGGTCGGTGCGCGTGGGGCGGATGTCGGCGCTGGGCGTGGTGGTGTTCCCGCTGGCCGCGGTCCTGCTGCTGGCCTACCACGGCTACGGCCACGAACCGAGCAAGGTGCTGAGGCTGGCGCCCTGGCCAGCCACGCGTGCGCTGGCGCTGCTGGCCTACGCCACGCTGAGCATCGCCGCGCTGCGCTGGCGATCATGCTCTGGCTGCAGGAACGCGCCCCTGCGCCGCCGCGAGTCCGGCCCGTGGCTAGCGCGCGCGCTGCCGCCGCCTGGCCGACCTGGAATCGCTGCTGTTCCGGGTGATCACCGTCGGCTTCGCGCTGCTGACCCTGACCCTGGTCACCGGCGTGCTGTTCGTCGACGACCTGCTGGCGCAGAAGCTGGTGCACAAGACCGTGCTGAAGCGTGCTGTCGTGGATCGTGTTCGGCGTGCTGCTGATCGGCCCGCCGGCGCTACGGCTGGCGCGGCATGAAGGCGGTGCACTGGACGCCTGGCGGCGATGCTGTTGCTGCTGCTGGCGTTCTTCGGCAGCCAGTTCGTGATCGAACTGGTGTTCGGGGCATACGCGATAAAGGCGTGCCGACCAACGGTCGGCCCCACCCCGGTACTGCCAACCAACGGGTCGCTCCCCAATCTGGTAGTGCCGGCCGCTGGCCGGCAACAGGACGACGCCATGCGTGGATGCCGCAGCCGGCAACCACCACCATCAAGGGACAGGCTGGGCCAGATCCGGCGCAGTGAGCGGCCATTGTTGGAGATCAGGTCGTCGGGCCTGCCAGCAGCCCTTGCCCTGGCGGACCATCGGCACGCGCGACACGAACGCCTGCTTCTCCACTGCGTAGTGGAATCTCGGACCATGCCGGTATCAGCCGTGGCCCCCTTCCCACTGATAGGTCACCGGGCCCCTCGATGTCAGCGTCCTGCGCGTCCAGCCACGGATCCCAGTCGATGTTGCAGATGCCCTGTTCGCGCGCTGGCAGGCGCGCTCGCCACGCAGGGCTTTGCCAAAGCCGTCGCTGACCAGCGCCTGCGGTGCGTCCAGCACAAAGCCCGTTGTCACCCGACGTCGCCTCGAAGAATGGCGCGGCCACGGCGGCGGGTTCCTGGCAGGCCGGCACCGCCTGCACGTTGGCGGCCAGCAGCAGCCCGGTGATCACGAACATCCCTGTCTTTCGCATGTCTTTCTCCTTGAGGACGTGCCGGCCGCTGGCCGGCAACACAGGATATCCCGGCGCTGCCGGCCAGCGGCCGGCACTACCCGATACGGGCTTACAACCCGTAACGCTCGATCACATCCAGATGCGGCTGACGATCCTGGTCGCAGGCTTCGGCCAGGCGCAGCCAACAGTGCGGATGCGGCCACTTCACGGTTTCCTGCTGCAGGAAGCGGTGCAGCGCCAGCGGTGCATGGTCCTGCGGCTGGGCGACCGCTGAACAGCAGGCCCGGCAGCGTGCCCTCCTCCTCGTCCGGATCGGTCACGGTGTAGTCCGGGCGGCTGTGCGACCACACCTGCCAGCCCTGCGCCTCGGCCGCGCTGCGACGAAGGTGTTCCAGGCCTCTTCGCCCGGGTGCGCGCCGTCGATCAGCCAGCTGCGGGCGAAGCCGCCGCGCTCCAGCACATGCACCTGCGCATAGGTCGGGATGAAGTGCTCGCGCGCTTCTTCCTCCTCTGGCGCCGGGTGCACCAGCGCGGCATCGAACACCACCCAGTCGCCCACCTGCTGCGCGCGGTTGGCCGGTGCGTTCTCGACGATGCGTGCGGTGACCGGGCCGCTGCGACGGGCGTAGTACTCCATCGGCTCGCCGTTCTCTTCGCTGCGGATGATCACCCAGCCCCACGGCTCTTCGACCACACCGTCCTGGCTGGACAGCTCCATGCCGATCGCTGCGGCCGAGCGGCGCACCGCGTCCCAGTCACAGCGCCGCGCTGGGCTGCACTCATGTGGTCCCAATGCGCGGCGCTCGGCTCTTCCAGCAGCTCCACCAGCTGCGCATAGCAGGCCTGCGCCTCGCTGAAACGGCCGGTTTCCATGTACATCCGCGCCAGCGTGCCGCGCGCACCGTGCGAACCGGGCGATGCCGCCAGCAGCGCCTGCGCGGCCTGCTCCA
>NZ_JBFLUN010000006.1:0-16519 GCF_050473585.1 Stenotrophomonas sp. NRRL B-14846 | reverse complement strand
GGATGACCCCAGGTACGGCCGTCGACGTGGCCGATGGCCATCATCACGTGGCCGGGGATGTAGACCAGATCGCCCACCTGCAGGTCGGTGACGGCGCGGTCGCGCACCGCCTTGCCGTCCTTGCCGGTGAACGGCAGGCGATCCAGGGCAGGGCTGACCGCCTGTGCACTGGTATTGCGTGGCAGCAGCACGCCGAAGCTGCGGTAGATCTCGGATACGAAGCCGCTGCAGTCGCGGGTGTCGTAGTCGTGGCCCCAGCCGTAGCGCTCGCCGAGGAACTTGAAGGCCTGCTGCAGCAGCAGGCGTGGGGTCAGCGGCAGGTAGTCGGCGGCGGTGTCCTGCGAACGTGGCAGCAGCGCCGGCACCAGCTTCAACCGACCGTCGGCTTCGCGTACCGGCAACTGCACCACCCACGGACGCATGCGCCTGCTGGCCGTTCACCGGCTCTGAAGCAGGCCAGCCGGCCAGTACCGGCAGGCGCACGCCCATGTCCAGCTGCAGGCGCGAGACGCGCGGTTCTTCCGGGGGTGTAGGCGGTCTGCGCGGTGGCACCGGTGACGATCCGGTACGGGCCTTTGGCGCCATAGCCGAGCACGGTGGCTTTGTCGCCGCTGGCGATGGCATCGGACTCGATCCATGCGCTGTAGCGCTCGCTGTGCACGAACAGCCAGTGGCCGTCGGCGCTGCGATGGACCACGGCAATCTTGTCGCCGGGGAACAGCGCCGATTCCTGAAGCGATCGATGTCGGTATCGCCGATGCTGCTGAAGACGCGCTCGCGGGTTGGGAAGGTGCGCAGAGCTGCGCGCTTCACCACCAGCCCATACTGCGGTGCCGTCCGGGCGGGAATCCCATCGAGGCCCAGGTTTGCTTCGATCGTGCTGCGCAGTGCCGGCGTGATGGCCTGGCCCTTGTCGTTGTACAGGGTGCGGCTGGGCCAGCTCGACAGCGCGGTGATGCTGGCACGCACCGTCGCCGCATCAAGCTGGGCTGGCAATGCGGCGATGTCCTGGATGTGGCTGTCCTGTGCCCGCATCCGCGCGTTCTGTGCCTCGATCTGGCTGCGGTCCAGGACCGGCACGTCGGCGTTGTCCAGGCGCGCGGCCCAGTACTGCGGGGGTGAGGTAGGCCTCGTGCAGGCCGATCACATAGGGCAGCGGTGCGCCGGGATCGGGTGACGGGGCTGCCTGTGAAAGGGCTGGTGCGGCCAGCAGGCACAGGGCCAGGGTCAAGCGGCGTGGCCAATGCCGATGCCGTTCGCGGGAAGCCAGGATCATGCGCTGCACACCCTCCTCGAATGCCTTTTGGAATATTTATTCCTTTTGGCCACGAAAGCAAGAATAAATTATTGACCAGCATCCCGGCCCGTGTTACACAGCCGTTACCACCCGCGCTGGGGAAGTGTCGCTGTGGATCCTGCCGTTCGCAAACCACGTCTGCCTGCCACTGCCGGCTGTGTGCCGCGCTGCTGCTGTGGGCGTGGTCGGCGGGAGCGGAGCCGCCACCCTCGGCCATCCAGTTTGCGCGGGTCGTGCAGATGATCGACGCGGGACGGTTCTCCGAAGCCGGCAGCGAACTGAACACCTGGTCGGCTGCGGACGCGGCGGAGCCTGGCGTCAGTTTCGACGACATCGCGTTCCAGGAAGAGCGCATGCGCCGCATCCGCCTGGATTTTTCCCTCGACGAAGCCGCCGTCAAGTCTGCCGTGCGCCGCTGGATTCCCGACCTGACCGACGAGGAATTCGCACGCTGGGACCAGCTTGGACTGATCGAACACCTCGACATCGATGGCACGCGCTGGTACTTCAAGCGCGCACCATCGAACCTGTTCCTGCTCAGTGATGAGGCGCGTGCACGCCGCCGCGCGGATGCACCGATGCCGCCTCCGGGCCCCAACGAAGTGCTCAACGCCCACCACGCGCGCGCGGTTGCCGCAGCCGAACAGAGTGGCCAGGCGTCGGTGCTGCCGCAGCGCATTGAATTCACCCAGTCGCTCACAGTGAAAGCCGATGCCGTGCCGGCCGGCGAAACCGTACGCGCCTGGATTCCGTACCCGCGCGAAATCCCGGGACAGCAGGAGCAGGTGCAGTGGCTGGGCGGCAGCCGGGCAAGGCGCGGGTGGCACCGGCCAGCACCTTGCAACGCACGGCCTATCTGGAAGCCAAAGCGGTGGCTGGGCAGCCGACCCGCTTCGAGGTCCGCTACGCGGTCACGATCTTCGCCCGGCATACCGCGATCGATCCGGCCAGGGTGCGGCCGACCCCGGCTGATCCGCGTTGAAGCCCTATCTGGCCGAGCAGCTGCCGCATGTGCGCTTCACCCCTGCGCTGAAGCTGTTCTCCGACCAGGTGCTGCAGGGCGAGACGCGCCCGTATGAAGTGGTGCGCAAGCTGTTTGCTGCGGTCGACCGCATTCCCTGGGCCGGTGCGCGCGAATACTCCACGATCAGCAACATCAGCGATTACGCGCTGCGTTCCGGCCATGCCGACTGCGGGCAGCAGACCCTGCTGCTGATAGCGTTGCTGCGCCTGAACGGCATTCCCGCGCGCTGGCAGTCGGGCATGGTGTTCTCCGACGATGGCAGCGGCTACAACAACCTGCATGACTGGGGGCAGGTCTACCTGGCGCCGTATGGCTGGCTGCCGATGGACGTGACCACCGGGGCACTGGCCAGCGACGTGCCGGCCCTGCGCGATTTCTACCTGGGTGGCCTCGACGGCTACCGCATCGCCTTCAACGATGATTTCGGCCAGCCCTTCGTGCCGGCCAAGCAGCACTTCCGCTCGGAAACGGTCGACTCGCAGCGCGGCGAGGCCGAGTGGGCAGGCGGCAACCTGTACTTCGACCAATGGAGCTACGACTTCCAGTGGCGGGTACTGCCAGCCAGGCAACGCTAGCGCGACACATCGCACTCCACACCATTCAATTCTTGCAGGAGAGAGCAGGGGATGAAGGCTTACAGCATCAAGCGGGCGGCGTTGTGCGTCGCCCTCGGGGCGTGTCTGGGCATGATGCTGCCCGGCACAGCAATGGCGCAGAACGTGAGCGGCGCGGTGGCGGGCCGCGCCACCGCCGGTGATCAGGTGACCGTGGTCAGCAACAGCACGGGCCTGACCCGCTCTGTCACGGTCGGTGCCGATGGCAGCTATCGCCTTGGCCAGCTACCGGTGGGCGACTACCAGTTGCAGCTCAGCCGTGATGGCCAGAAGCTGGGTGATCAGGTTGCTGTCAGCGTCGCGATCGGCGGCACCACCACGGTCAATCTGGCAAGCGGCGGCGGCGTCACCAATCTCGATGCACTGCAGGTGGTCGGCACACGCGTGGTCAATCGCGTGGATGTCTATTCCACCGAAACATCCTTCAACATCAATCGACAGGAAATCTCGCGCCTTCCTGTGGCGCAGGACCTGTCTGCGGTCGCACTGATGGCGCCTGGCGTGGTCGGCGGCAACTCGTCCTTTGGTGGCTTGTCCTTCGCCGGCTCGTCGGTGGCTGAAAATGCCGTCTTCATCAATGGCCTGAATGTCACCGACATGTACACCCGTCGCGGCTTCAGTACCGCGCCGTTCGCCTTCTTCAAGGAGTTTCAGGTCAAGACCGGCGGATACTCGGTCGAGTTCGGCCGCTCCACCGGTGGCGTGATCAATGCGGTGACCCGTTCGGGCAGCAACGAGTTCGAAGGCGGCGTGGAAGTCACCGCTGAACCCAGTGCATGGCGCTCCAGCGGCGGCGACCACTTCCATCGTGATGGAACCCCGCATTCGTATGGCAGCCGCGACAACAACTCGTTCCTGAAGACCAACGTGTGGGGCTCCGGTCCGATCATCAAGGACAAGCTGTTCCTGTTCGCGATGTATGAAGACCGCAGTGACAAAGGGCACAACACCTCGTCCGATGGCAGTACCTGGTTCAAGAATGATTCCGGCAACGGCTTCTGGGGCACCAAGCTGGACTGGAACATCAACGACAACCACAGCCTGGCGCTGCTGGCGTTCTCCGACGAAGGTGACGTCACCAACGCCTCGTATGGCTACAACTGGAACGCAGACCAGCTCGGTGCATGGGGCGGTGATTCGGTCACCGAGACGGGTGGTCGCAACTGGTCGGCCACCTATACCGGCCACTTCGGCCAGAACTTCACCGCCCGCGCCATGGTCGGCCAGAACAACCAGCGTGCGTTCACCAATTCGTCGCTGGATCAGGCGTGCAGCCCGGTGTTCACCGACAGCACCTACGGCCCGCGCCTGGGCAAGCTGCAGGGCCTGCGCGCAGGCTGCCACCCCACCGGCACGGCAGTGGCCGAGCGTGACGATACCCGTGACGTGGCGCGACTGGACTTCGAATGGCAGCTGGGTGATCACCTGCTACGCTTCGGTGTCGACCGTGAGCTGATGACCACAAAGCAGTCCACCCGCTACCCCGGTCCGACCGAGTTGAGCTACACGGCCTACGTAGCGCGACCTGGCGATGAAGTCTGGGACGGTGCCAATGCCTACGTGCCAGCAGGCGTTACCGAAATGCTGCGTGCGCGCAACCGCAAGTCGGGAGGCACGTTCGAGACTGAAGCCAATGCCTTCTACGTGGAAGACATCTGGAACATCACTCCGAACCTGATGCTCAACCTCGGCGTGCGCTGGGACCGTTTCGAAAACCGCACCGCCGCCGGCAAGGCGTTCATCAAGATGGACGACCTGGTCGCGCCGCGTGTGGGCTTCTCGTGGGACATGCGCGGTGATGGCAGCACCAAGCTCTTCGGCAACGCCGGCCGCTACTACCTGCCGGTTACCAACAACATCAACGTGAACTTCGCCGGTGGTCTCACCGACGAATACAGCTATTACGTGCTCAATGGCTGGGAACAGAAGACCTCGCCGACAGGCTCGCCGTACATGGCACCGATCGTCGGCCAGCAGATCGGGCCGACCGACACCCGCATGAACACCGGCGGTGCCGACCTGCGCCAGAGCGTGGACCGCGATCTCAAGGCGGTCTACCAGGACGAGTACATCCTGGGCTTCCAGAACATGATCAACCAGGCGTGGTCCTGGGGCGTCAACGCCACCTATCGACGGATGACCCGTGCGCTGGATGACATCCGCATCAACTACACCCCGTGCGGCCCGACCCCGAGCACGCTGTGGCCGATCGCCAATCCGGGCGAGAGCCTGACAATCTGGGGCGACAAGAGCATCGGCTGCGCCAACGAAGGCTGGATCACCATCGATACCGCCAACAGGGGCTATCGCAAGGGCGGCAGCGGCGAGGTAATCGGTTACTCCAAGCCCAAGCGTACCTACAAGGCGCTGGAGTTCCAGATCGACCGTGCATGGGACGAGAAGTGGATGTTCAACGCGTCCTACCTGTGGTCGAAGAGTGAAGGCAACTTCGAAGGACCAGTGAACTCCGATACCAACTACGGTGATACCGGCATGGTCCAGTTCTGGGACCACCCCGCCACCAACGAGCGCTACGGCGTACTGTTCAACGACTTCCGCCACCAGTTCAAGCTGCGAGCTGCGTACGCACTGAACAAGCAATGGTCCTTTGGCACCACGTTGCAGGTGCAGTCCGGTGGCCCGATCACTGCGTATGGCGTGATGTGGCCAAACGACTCCATCGCCGGTGGCAGTACCTCCAGTGAAGGTAGTGGCGGTGGCACCGGTTGGCTGTGCGTGGCCAACTGCTCCGGCCCATACAACCAGCGACAGTTCGAGTACAGTCCGCGCGGCGCGTTCGGTCGCCTGCCATGGACGTGGACCATGGGCGCCAATGTGACGTGGCGTTTGCCGGTGGAAGGCATCGACCTCAGCGCACGGCTGTCGGTCTACAACCTGTTCAACAATCAGAAGACCATCAACGTGCACCAGCGCTATGAAGCGCAGCCCGGCCAGTACCGCGAGGCGACGTTCGCCACCGGGACGCGCTGGCAGGCTCCGCGCTATACACAGTTGGTGGTGACCTGGAATTTCTGAGGCTGCATCCCGTGCCGTCCGTGTGGGCGGCGCGGGCATTGGAAGGGAAGCGTGCATGCATCATCTGCTGATCCTCGCGGCGGCACTGGCCGCACCCTCCGCTTCGGCGGTCGATACCGCATCCATCGATGCGGATATCGCCGCCGTGGTCCGCGTCGAGCATCTGCCCGGGCTGGCCATGGCAGTAGTCGAGAACGGGCGCGTGGTCTATCGCCATGCGGAAGGGGCGCGCGGCGATGGCGGCCGCATCGACGAGGACACCCTGTTCAAGATCGCCTCCAACAGCAAGGCGATGACCGCCGCGTTGCTGGCGCGGCTGGTGCAGCAGGGCAAGCTGCGCTGGGATGATCCGGTGCAGCGGTACCTGCCCGGGTTCCGCATGCAGGACGCATGGGTCGGCCAGCAGATGCAGGTGCGCGACCTGCTGATCCACAGCAGCGGTCTCGGCCTGGGCGCCGGCGACCTGATGCTGTGGCCGGAACCGAACACGTTCACCCGTGCCGACATCATCGCCGGACTGGCGCACCTCAAGCCGGTCAGCAGCTTCCGCAGCCACTATGCCTACGACAACCTGATGTACGTGGTGGCCGGGGAAGTGGCCGCTGCGGCCGGTGGCAAACCCTATGACCAGCTGATGCGCGAGCAGGTGTTCGAACCACTCGGCATGACCCGCTGTCAGGTCGGGGCCTGGTCGGTGAAACGCGTGGGCAATGTCGCGCAGCCGCATGCATGGCGTGGTGATCGCAATGAGGTGGTGAACGCCGACGGTGATATCAGCCCGGACTGCCGTCGATGGCGGCCGGTGGCATCCGTTGCTCGCTGCGCGACATGACGCGCTGGATGCAGGTACTGCTGGATCCTGCCGTGGTGCCGGACTGGCTGGACAGCACGCAACGCCGCACGCTGTGGACCCTGCACATGCCGATGCCGTTGGTGTGAACGCCAGCAGCGCTGGGACAACGCGCATTTCTACGGCTACGGTTACGGCTGGCGCGTGTCGGACATGGACGGGCAGTGGAAGGTAGCGCACACGGCACGCTGTCGGGCATGTACTCGTCGCTGGCGCTGCTGCCCGACCGGAAGGTGGGTGTGGTGATGCTGATCAACGGTGAAGGCGAGGATGCACGCACAGCGCTGATGCAGGCAGCGCTGAAGCGCTTCACCACCCCCGACGATGCGCGTCCGGCGATGGAGTACCTGGCCGAACTGAAGGCGGACCAGGCAACGCGGGCCGCGAGCGGCCATTCGCGGCCATCCACCGCTGCGGCGCAGGTGACGAGCCGCACGGACCTGTCCCGCTGGCAGGGTCGTTACCGCGATCCGTGGCTGGGCCCGGCCTCACTGTGCCCGGGCGCGGACGGCCTGCGTTTCAGCGTCGACAAGTCGCCCCGACTGCAGGCCACGGTGCTGCAGTTGCAGGGGCGTTGGCTGCTGCGCTGGGATACGCTGGGCGAAGACGCACAGGCCTGGCTGCAGCCCGGTGACGGTGCGCCGCCCACACTAGACCTGCGTGCCATCGACCCGGACATCGACTTCAGCTATGACTTCCAGGACCTGCATTTCACTCGTACTGGCGACTGCCCTGGCAGCGAGCGCCAGCGCCGCTGAGCCGCCGCGCGTTTCGCCGGCGATCGACGCCGCCAGTGCCGGTCTGGTCGAGATCCGTTCGCTGTCGCCACGCATCGAGATGGATATCCGCTACGCCAGCGCCAACAACTTCACCGGCGCGCGCGTACCGGGTTACGAGGCGCCCTCGTGCTACCTGCTGGCGCCGGTGGCGAAGGCGCTGGCGCAGGTGGAACAGGACCTGCGTGCGGATGGATTCGGCCTGCGGATCTACGACTGCTACCGCCCGGTGCGCTCGGTGCAGGCCTTCATGGCCTGGGTGAACGACCCGCGCGAGCGCTCGCGCAAGGCATTGCAGTACCCGGATCTGGACAAGCCGCGGCTGCTGGCTGACGGCTACATCGCCGAACGTTCCGGACACAGCCGCGGCGCCACGGTCGATCTGGGGCTGCTGGATTGCCGCAGTGGTGCATGTACGCCGCTGGACATGGGCACCGACTTCGATTTCTTCGGGCCGCGCGCGCATACGCAGACCAGCGGGTTGAGCGATGCACAGCAGGCGAACCGCCAGCAGCTGGTGCGCGCGATGGCGCGGCGGGGCTTCGTCAATTATCCGCAGGAGTGGTGGCACTACACCCTGCAGCCGGAACCGGATCCCGGCACCGCGTACGACGTTCCGGTGCTCTAGGGGGTTTCGGCAGGGCTGCGCCCTGCACCCGCGGTAGTGCCGGCCGCTGGCCGGCAACATCAGGAGCAACAGCAACAGCGTGCGTTCCGTGGGTTGGCGGGGCGGTGCCGGAGTGCGGGGACACCGTAAATCCGTCCATGGAGGCTTGGCAGCCGCATCCATGCGGCTGACACCCCGCACTCCGGCACCGCCCCGCCTCTGACAGTTTCCCGCGGAGTCCGTTGTAAAGCCGAGCCCATGCTCGGCTGCTCTTTTTTCAATCGTCGAGATATTCGATCTCGATGGAGATTCATCCACGCATGGCGTGGATCTACCGTGCCACCGGATCGGGTCCGGGGCAGATCCCTTACACTGGCCGCCTTCTCATCCCAGCCCGCCCGATGACCTTCCCCTGCACTTCGGCCTGCTCGGCACCCTGGAGGCGGCGCCATCGCCCTGCTGGTCGGCCTGCTGGTGTATTTCCTGTGGTCGGGCTGTGCCGGCTGCTGCACTGGTCGGTGGGGCATGCGATCGGCTGGTCCTGCGTCATCTCGGTGGTGGCCTCCGCCGGCATCGACGCGTGGAAGCTGTTCTACATGGGCATCGTGCGGCTGGAGTCCGCCGCTGTACGCGCGCCTGTTCCTCGCCACCATCCACGATCGAACGAACTCGGGTAGCCGTGTCGTGCTGGAAATCGCCGGCGCACTCGCCGGTGTCGCCTGGGATGGGTGTTGTTCAGTTCGCGGTCATTGGAAAAAACCGTCGACTGACGCAGGTTTTTCGTTGCCTGCCGGTTAAATCCAGAGGCGCTGAATGCGCATCTCATGAGCCACTCACTCCCGCTAACCAGCGCGCTAAAGCATGCGTGGAGGCGAGTGGTTAATCGCGCGTGTGGAGGCTGGCCGCGGCCCAAAATCGATTCAGAAAGGCGGTGGCAGGGTAGGTGCCGTGCGGAAGCAACAGGGCCGCGCAACACCACCCAATTGGTAGGAGACACCCCTGATGACTATTCGCAACCGCAAGCCCCTGATCGCCCTGATCGTCGCCGCCGGCAGTGTGCTGGCCATACCGGCGATGGCACAGTCGGCCAAGCAGCAGGCCGCGCATGCGCAGAATGAAGCGGCGCAGGCCCAGCAGGCGGCGGCACAGGCCGGGCAGGCGGCTGACCAGGCACCGACGCGGCCGCAGCGGCATCGGCGCAGGCCAACGGCGTGGCCAGACCTGGGCCAGCATCGATACCGATGCAACGGCACCATCAGCAAGACCGAGGCGCAGGTGACGCCGGCCTGGCCCAGGTGTTCGACCAGGCCGATACCAACAAGGACGGCGAGCTGAGCGCCGACGAGTACAAGGCCTACGTGCCGCGCAGCAGGCCGGCGCTGGTGCCGGCGCGGCGCAGGGCCGCTGATCCAGACCTGATTCGGGAAGACCGGTGCATGGGGACCCGGGCGGCTGCGGCCGCCCGGGTTTTGCCGTATTGACGGCGCCTGCGCCGGGCACGACCATCCGCGCATGGCACCCTCAAGCGCCATTTCGAGACCATGGCCCGCTACAACGCCTGGGCCAACCAGCGCCTGTACGCCGCCGTGGAGCCACTGCCCGACGAGGACTACCGAAGGCCGTGCGGCGCGTTCTTCGGTTCCGTCGAACGTACGCTCAACCACCTGCTGGTGACGGATCGCATCTGGCTGCGCCGGCTGGCCGGGCAAGGCGATACCGGCTATGCACTGGACACGCTGCTGTTCACCGATTTCACCGCGCTGCGTCAGGCGCGGATCGAGGAGATGCCGGCATCGTCGCGTTCGTGCTCGGGCTGTCCGATGCGGCCTTGGCGACCCGTGTCGCCTATCGACGCGTGTCCACGCCCGAACCGCAGCTGCAGCGGGTGGACGCCGGGTTGGCACACTGGTTCAACCACCAGACCCATCACCGCGGCCAGGTACATACCCTGCTGACCCAACTGACCGGCCAGGCCCGGCACTGGACCCTGCTGGTCTACCAGCGCCAGCCGGCGACTGAGCCTGCCCGGTGTCCCACGTGCCGGGACGGCGGTATCCTTGTGCGATGACTACCCCCACGCTGCGCCGTCGCGCGCCATCGGCCTGGTCGGTTTTGACGGTGACGACACGCTGTGGAAGAGCGAGGACTACTACCGCAAGGCCGAGCAGGATTATCTTGACCTGCTGTCGCGCTACGTCGACGTGCATGACACCCAGACCGCGCGCCACCTGCTGGAAGTGCAGCAGCGCCACCTGGGCACCTTCGGTTACGGCGTGAAGAGCATGACGCTGTCGATGATCGAAGCGGCCATCGACATCACCGGCCAGCGCATCGAGGCCAAGACATCCAGCGCATCCTGGAGATCGGCCATGACACCCTGCGCCACCCGGTCGAGCTGATCGACGGCGTGCGCGAAGCGGTGGCGCCATCGCCGAGCACTACCCGGTAGTGCTGATCACCAAGGGCGACCTGTTCCACAGGAAGCGAAGATCAAGGTGGCCAACCTGGCCGAGCTGTTCCCGCGCATCGAGATCGTTTCCGAGAAGGACCCGGAGACCTACGCCCGCGTGCTGGCCGAATTCGACCTGCCGATGCAGCGCTCGTGATGGTCGGCAACTCGCTGCGCTCGGACATCGAGCCGGTGGTGACCCTGGGTGGCTGGGGCGTGCATACCCCGTACGCGGTGACCTGGGCCCACGAGGACCCAGCATGGCGTGGCCGACGATGAACCGCGCATGGTCACCGCCGATACCGCCCACGACTGGCCGGCTGCACTGGCGGCGATCGAGGCCAAGGCCGCTGCAGCGGCCTGACAGGGCGCGGCGGCTGCGGCAGAATCGGGGCATGAACGTCCCGACTGCGCGCGCTGTTGTTGTCCCTGCTGCTGGTGCCGGCCACCGTGCTGGCCCAGCAGACCGCCGAGCGTTCGGCGGCCTACGCGTGGAAACCGGTGACAGCTGGGTCGATGCCCAGCTGCAGGACATCAACCACTACGCCGAGCGCTACCCCGACGCCTTCCTCGACGAGGTGTCGCGCTATGCCGACGTACCGCGCGGCTATATCAGCGCACTGTTCACCACCCATGGCTGGCAGGCCGGGGATATCTACTTCGCCTGCTTCTGGGCCAAGGCCAGCGGCCAGACCTGCCGCGACAGCGTGGCGCGCCTTCAGCCAGGACCCGGCCGGCGGCTGGGAGGCGGTGGTGAAGCGGATGCCGACCAAGCCGGAGAACCTGCATTACCGCGCGCTGCGCCACGCCATCGTGGCCAGCTACCAGCACTGGGACCGGCCGATCACCCTGGATGCCACCCTGAAGCGCCAGCTCAAGCGGTAGTGCCGGCCGCTGGCCGGCAACTGCACCCTTCCAGGCATCCGGGGGTTGCCGGCCAGCGGCCGGCACTACCGATTTCTTTCATGTTGCTGTGCATATCGCCGCCGCCGCGCGCTCCGGCGACAATACGGGTTCGAGCTGTTCCCCGTTCCCGTAATCGAGTGACTGATGAGCGCCTCTTTCGTTTCGCCTGATGTGATCCGCCGCCTGTTCGCGCAGGCCATGTCCCGCATGTACCGCACCGAAGTGCCGCTGTACGGCACGCTGGTGGAACTGGTGGAGCGGATCAACGCGCAGGTGCTTGACCAGGACCCAGCGCTAGCCGCGCAGCTGCTGCGCAACGACGAGCGTGCGCGCCTGGACGAGGAGCGCCATGGCGCGATCCGCGTCGGCACCGTGCAGGAACTGGCGACGCTGCGCCGCCTGTTCGCGTGATGGGCATGTTCCCGGTCGGCTACTACGACCTGTCGGTGGCTGGCGTGCCGGTGCACTCCACCGCGTTCCGGCCGCTGACCGGCGCCGCGCTGGCGCAGAACCCGTTCCGCGTGTTCACCTCGCTGCTGCGCCTGGAGCTGATCGAAGACGAAACCCTGCGTGCCGAATCGGCGCGCATCCTCGAACGCCGCCGCATCTTCACCGACGGCGCGCTGGCGCTGATCGAGCAGGCCGAGCGTGACGGCGGGTTGTCGCAGGCCGATGCCGAGCGTTTCGTCGATGAAGCACTGGAAACCTTCCGCTGGCACGGTGATGCCACCGTCGACCTGCCGACCTACCACGCCCTGCACAACGCGCATCGCCTGGTGGCCGACGTGGTCAGCTTCCGGGCCCGCACATCAACCACCTGACCCCGCGCACGCTGGATATCGACGCGGCGCAGGCCGCGATGATCGAACAAGGCATGGCGGCCAAGGCGGTGATCGAAGGCCCGCCGCGCCGCGCCTGCCCGATCCTGCTGCGCCAGACCAGCTTCAAGGCACTGGAAGAAGCCGTGCATTTCCCGGACAGTGAGGGTGGTGATGCCGGTACGCATACCGCGCGCTTCGGCGAGATCGAACAACGTGGCCTTGCGCTGACCCCGAAGGGCCGCGCGCTGTACGACCAGCTGCTGTCGCAGGCACGCGATGCCGGTGGCGAAGGCAGTACCGGCGGCGACTACGGCCAGCGCCTGCAGGCGGTGTTCGCCAGCTTCCCGGATGACCACGACACGCTGCGCCAGGAAGGCCTGGGCTATTACCGCTACCAGCTGACCGACGCGGCCGCGCCGCGCCGGAGCGCGTGGCTGATCTGCCGGCTGAAGTGCTGGTGGCCGCGGGCCTGGCCACCGCCGACCCGATCGTCTACGAGGATTTCCTGCCGGTCAGTGCCGCGGGCATCTTCCAGTCGAACCTGGGCGGTGAAGAACAGCGTGCCTATGCCGCGCATGCCAACCGCGAGGCCTTCGAGCAGGCCTTGGCGTGGCGGTGAACGACGAGTTCGAGATCTACGAGCGGCTGCAGGCTGAGTCGCTGGCGGCGCTGCGCATCGTTTGATGGTAGAGCCGGCCGCTGGCCGGCTGTAGGGGAAGCCGGCCAGCGGCCGGCTCTACCCGATGTCCGTGCCTGGGGTCATGGCGCTGCCCTCTGTAGAGCCGAGCCATGCTCGGCTGCCGAGAAAAGCAGTCGAGCATGGCTCGACTCTACAACAGCGGGTCTCAGCCCTTCATCGTGCCGGTATCCAGCCAGCGCTGGTGCCACGACAGCGCTTCCGGCAGCAGGTGCGGGGTGTGCTTGCCGTAGCTCTCGCGGCTGGCACGGTCGAAGTAGTCCTGCAGCTGCGGGCGGAAATCCGGGTGCGCGCAGTTGTCGATCAGCACCTGCGCGCGCTTGCGCGGGGTCAGGCCGCGCAGGTCGGCCAGGCCCTGCTCGGTCACGATCACCGACACATCGTGCTCGGTGTGGTCGACATGGCTGGCCATCGGCACGATCGCCGAGATGGTGCCGTTCTTCGCCGTGGACGGGCTCAGAACGGCCGACAGGAAACCGTTGCGGGCGAAGTCACCGGAACCACCGATGCCGTTCATGATCCGCGTGCCATCACGTGCGTCGAGTTGACGTTGCCGTAGATGTCCACCTCGATCATGCCGTTCATGCCGATGCAGCCGAGGCGGCGCACCAGTTCCGGATGGTTGGAGATTTCCTGCGTGCGCATGATGATGCGTTCGCGGTAGAAATCGATGTGTTCCTTGAACGTCTCGTTGGCCTGCGGCTCAGCGCGAAGCCGGTGCACGAGGCGTAGCTCAACACGCCGTCGCGCAGGCAGGTCGAGCATGCCGTCCTGGATCACTTCGGTGAACGCGGCCAGGTCGCGGAAACCGCTCTTGGCCAGGCCGGCCAGCACCGCGTTCGGGATATTGCCCACGCCCGACTGCAGCGGCAGCAGGTTCGGCGGCAGGCGGCCCTTCTTCACTTCGTGCTTGAGGAACTCGATCAGGTGCGAGGCGATCTGCTCGCTGGTTTGCATCGATCGGGCTGAACGGGCTGTTGCGGTCCGGGCCGTTGGTGCGCACCACCGCCACGATCTTGTCCGGGTCGCAGCGCAGCGCGGTGTCGCCGATGCGGTCGTTGGCGTTCACCAGCGGAATCGGCTTGCGGTGCGGCGGCAGCGCGGTGCCGTAGTAGATGTCATGCATGCCGTCGACGCCGGCCGGCTGCCATTCGTTGACCTCGACGATCACCTTCTTCGCCAGGTCCAGCCAGGTCTTGTTGTTGCCGACCGAGGTGGAGGGCACCAGCGAGCCATCTTCGCGGATGCCGAGACTTCGATCACGGCGGTATCGATCTCGCCGTAGAACCGAACCACACGTGCTGGGCGACGTGGCTGAGATGGATGTCGATGTAATCCAGCTTGCCCTCGTTGATGCGGTTGCGCGCATCCGGGTCGCTCTGGAACGGCATGCGCATGGCGATGCCATCGGCCTTGGCCAGCGCGCCATCAAGCTCCGGCGCGGTGGAGGCGCCGGTCATCAGCTTGATCTGGAAGGGCTGGCCCTGGGCGTGCACCGCTTCGATGCGACGCGCCAGTTCCACGGGAACGGCCTTGGGATACCGGAGCCGGTAAAGCCGCTCATGGCCACGGTTTCACGGGCTGGATCAGCGCGGCTGCGGCCTCGGCGGAGACCACGCGGTCACGGAGACGCGCGTTGGCGATGCGATCAACAGACATGACGACAGTGTTTCTGGGGGGAAAGCCGATTATCGGCCATCCTCATCCGTACGGGGGGTTCTACCTTCGTGGAATGGCTTTTCCCACAGGGTCACCCATACCCACCGGTTTTGTTTTGCAGTGCAGCGTGCAAAGTGCTTTCGCAGCCCGCACGATGGCCCTGCATCCGATGTGGGGGAGGGAGCAGAGCCCGCTGGCAGTTCGCTGCAAGCGGGCTTTTTTATTGCCTGTCGCCCATTATGAATGCGCGCGACACGCCGGGTCGGATCCTTTTGCCACGGGCAAAAGCTCTGACCCGCGCAGTGCCAGCAATCCGGGGTCAGAGCCCTTTGCCGTTGGCAAAGGGATCCGACCCGCGAGATCGAGGTATGACCCTCGCCCCCGCCGACCTTCCCGCGTCCCTGCAGCCCCTTGTCGACCGCGCCCTGGCGCGCCTGGCCCAGGTCCTGCCCGAGCCCGTTCCTGCCGAGCTGCTGCCGCTGCTGACCCGGCTGGCGGTGGCCAGCGACTTCGCGCTGGACACCCTGGTGCGGCAACCGGCGCTGCTGGCACAACTGGCCGCACCCGGCTGCCCGCCGATCCCGGGGCCGGTGCTCGATCCGCTGCAGCCCAGCGACTGGCCGGCGCAGATCCGGCGCTGGCGTACCGCCATGTCGACGCGGCTGATCTGGCGCGACCTGACCGGCCTGGACGACGTGGCCGCAGACCCTGGCCGGCGCCACCGCTTTGGCCGAAGACTGCCTGCGGCTGGCGCTGGACGCCCTGCAGCAGGAATTCGCCCAGCGCCACGGCGTGGGTCCGCGATGGCGAAGGCACGCCGCAGCAGCTGGTGGTGTTCGGCCTCGGCAAGCTCGGCGGTGGCGAGCTCAACTTCAGTTCCGATGTGGACCTGGTCTACGCCTACCCGCACGGCGGCGAATCCGACGGGCCGCGCGCGCTGGCCGCTGAAGAATACTTCGCGCGCCTCGGCCAGCGCCTGGCCAAGCTGCTGGACGAAACCACCGTCGATGGTTTCAGTCACCGCGTCGACCTGCGCCTGCGCCCGTTCGGCAGCGCCGGTCGCGTCGCGCTGTCGTTCGCCGCGATGGACCAGTACTTCCAGCGCGAAGGCCGCGACTGGGAAACGCTATGCGTGGCTGAAGGCGCGCGCGGTGGCCGGCGATATCGACGCCGGTGAAGCGTGGCTGCAGACCCTGCGCCCGTTCGTGTATCGCCGCTACCTGGATTTCACCGCGCTCGACGGCCTGCGCGAGATGAAGGCGGCGATCACCGCCGAAGTCGCGCGCCGCGAACTGCATGAGGACATCAAGCGCGGCGCCGGCGGCATCCGCGAAATCGAATTCCTGTGCCAGGCGCTGCAGCTGATCCGCGGTGGCCGCGAACCAACCTTGCGCGAGCGTCGCCTGCTGGTGGCGCTGGACGCGCTGTGGCGGCCGGGCAGATCGCGCCGAGGATGGCAGCGCGCTGCGCGAGGCTTACCTGTTCCTGCGCCGGCTGGAAAACCGCCTGCAGATGCTGCGCGACGCGCAGACCCACGTGCTGCCCAGCGATGCGCTGGACCGCGAGCGCATCGCCGTCGGCCTGGGCTACCCGGACTGGGAGGTGCTGCGCGCGGCACTGGCCGTGCAGCAGCAGCGGGTCAGTACTGAATTCGCAGCGCTGCTGGCACCGAGCAAGGGCCAGGCCGCGCCCGATGCATTGGCCAACTACTGGCGCAGCCTGCCCGAGGGCAGCAACGCGCCGCTGCTGGCCGAAGCCGGTTTCCTCGATGCCAATGGCGCCG
>NZ_JBFLUN010000005.1:0-18425 GCF_050473585.1 Stenotrophomonas sp. NRRL B-14846 | reverse complement strand
TGAGCTGGGAGACGATCCTGAAGAAGCGCGAGGGTTTCCGCACGGCCTATGACGGTTTCGATGTCGACCGCGTGGCGGCCTACGCCGAGCAGGACATCGAGCGCCTGCTGTCGGACGCGGGCATCATCCGCAACCGGCTGAAGGTGCTGGCGGCGATCCACAATGCGCAGGTGATCCAGCAGCTGCGGGCCAGCCATGGCAGTTTCGCGGCGTGGCTGGATGCGCATCACCCGCGCAGCAAGGCCGACTGGGTGAAGCTGTTCAAGAAGACGTTCCGCTTCACCGGCGGCGAGATCACCGGCGAATTCCTGATGAGCCTGGGTTACCTGCCGGGTGCGCACGCCGCGGACTGCCCGGTGCATGCGCGGCTGTTGACGCTGTCGCCGCCGTGGTTGAAGGCTTCCCGGTAGTGCCGGCCGCTGGCCGGCAGCCTCGGGAGGCCACAGGTGTTGCCGGCCAGCGGCCGGCACTACCGTCGAATCGTCACACGCCCATGTAGCGGCCAGGGCGGTGGTTGAACATCAGCACCAGGCTGAGCACCACCGCGCCGATGGCCGAGTACAGCACCTTCGACGGCGACAGCACGAAGAACGCGGCCACCATCAGGCAGGCGTCGTAGGACATCTGCACCTTGCCGGCGCTCCAGCCGCGGGTGCGCTGCAGGTACACCGCCAGGATGCCGATGCCGCCAAGGCTGGCGCGGTGGCGGATGAAGAACAGGATGCCCAGGCCGGACAGCGCACCGCCCACGATCGCCGAATACAACGGGTTGATGTGCGAGAAGTCGATCCAGCGCGGCAGCAGGTCGGTCAGCACGCCACAGGCGGTGACCGCGGCGAAGGTCTTCAGGGTGAATTCCCAGCCCATGCGCCGCAGCGCCACCCAGTAGAACGGCAGGTTGACCAGCACGAACACCAGGCCGAAGTTCCAGCCCATCGCGTAGTGCAGCAGGAACGCCATGCCGGCCATGCCACCGATCATCAGCCCGCCCTTGGCGAAGATGGCCAGGCCCAGCGAGGCCACCATCGTGGCCAGCACCATGCCCTGCACGTCCTCGGCGATCGAGTGACGCAGCGCTTTTTCGTCGGCGGTGGTGCCGGCACTGTCGGGCGGCGGGGTCAGCGGACCGGCGGTGACCAGGTGGCCGTCAGCGTCGTCGCACGGCGCGGGGCCATGGGAAGGAAGGGACATGCGGGTGGGGGAACAGCGGGTGGGGAGCGGTATTAGACACGATCCGCATGACAGTTGCAGATGAAATCGTTCAGCCACCCTCGCCCATTCAGGTTATCCCAGGCCCGCAACAGGCAACACGGCCAGCATGTCCTCGCCATCGTCATCCATGCCGGTCTCGACGAACCCGAAGCTGCCATAGAAGGCGCCGGCGACCGGATTGCGCGGGTTGTAGCAGATCTCGACCTCAGCCACGCCGGGCGTTGCCCGGATCTGCGCCAGCGCCAGTTCCAGCGCGCGGCGCCCGATGCCACGCCCCTGCCAGCGCTGATCGACCATGAAGCGCCAGATCGACGTCCGCTGCGGCGTCTCCGGCACCCACATGAAGAACCCGACCAGCTCGCCATCGGCCTGGATGGCACGGGTCTGGTAGCCGGGATGGAATGCTGCCTGCACCAGCGACCAGGTATTGCCGGCGACGAAGTCCTGCTGCGCCTCACTGACCTCGAGGTCGCACACGGCTTCGTAGTTGTCGACGGTGATCGCGTCCAGCGTGACCTGCATGGGGGCGTCCTGCCTCGGGATGGACGCCCAGTCTGCCCGAGCCTGGATGCCGTGTGGCGAGGCCCCACACGGCCGTTCAGCGCAGCGTTGCCTGCTCAGCCCTTGCCGGCCAGGTGATGCGCCACCAGCGCGTTGGCATGGCCGTGGCCCAGCCCATGTTCGCTTTTCAGGAAGCTGACCAGCTCCATGTGTTTCAGGCCTTCCTGCCCGCCAGCAACCCGAACCAGTGCGCTACGGGCTGCCCGTAGGTCTTCTCGATGGAGGGGAAGTACGAGGCTGGCCCTTGGGCTTTTCAGTGCTCATGCGGAAGCTCCTTGCGTTGGATGTACCGTTACGACGAACCGGCGAGCCGGAAATCGACAGCTCCGCTCAATCCGGGAGCCGTATCATCCCTGCATGCCCCGTGAAAACCTCAACGACCTGCAGGCCTTCGTCCACGTCGCCCGCGAGGGCAGCTTCACCAGGGCCGCCGCCCAGCTCGGCGTGTCCCAGTCAGCGCTCAGCCATGCCATGCGCGGCCTGGAACAGCGCTTGGGTGTGCGCCTGCTGACCCGTACCACCCGCAGCGTGTCCACCACCGAAGCTGGCGCCCGCCTGCTCGAGACCCTCGCTCCACGCCTGGCCGAGATCGAGGACGAACTGGCCGCGCTGGCCGAGTACCGCGAGCGCCCCGCCGGCACCATCCGCATCAACGCCACCGGCCATGCCGCCGAGTACCTTGCCTGGCCGCGGCTGGCGCCGCTGCTGCAGCGCTATCCGGACCTGAAGGTGGAACTGACCACCGACTACGGCCTGGCCGACATCGTCGCCGAACGCTACGACATCGGCATCCGCCTCGGCGAGCGGCTGGCCCGCGACATGGTCGCGGTTGCCGATCAGCCCGCCGCTGCGCATGCGCGTGGTCGGCGCGCCCAGCTACTTCCGCCAGCACGTGGTGCCGCAGCATCCGGACGATCTGGCCGCGCACAACTGCGTGACCCTGCGCCTGCCCACGCATGGTGGACTGATGCCGTGGGATTTCGGCCAGGACGGCGACGAACTGAGCGTGCGCGTGACGGGGCCAGTGGACCTTCAACACCATGGGCATGACCCGCGCCGCGGCGCTGGCCGGCAGCGGATTGGCCTGGCTGCCGGAAGACCAGGTGCAGCCGATGCTGGACGATGGTCGCCTGCAGTCGGTGCTGGACGACTGGTGCCCGCACTTTGATGGCTACTACGCGTATTACCCATCGCGCCGCCACGTCACCGTGGCGATGCGTACGGTGCTTGATGCGCTGCGCGGGCCGATGGGGTGAGGGTCAAGGAGTGCGGACCAACGGTCCGCACCCACCGCATCCACCTGGTGATCAGCCCTTGGCCTGCGCCGCACGCTGCGCGTTGTAGCGCTCGCCGACGATCGACACTTCGTCCAGTGCCTGCGCGATACGCTGCAGGTCCTCCGGTGCCAACTGCAGGTCGACCGCGCCCAGGTTTTCTTCCAGGCGATGGACCTTGGTCGTGCCCGGGATCGGCACGATCCACGGCGCCTGCGCCAGCAGCCAGGCCAGCGCCACCTGTGCCGGCGTGGCGCCACGTGCGGCAGCAATCGTGCCGATGCGATCAACCAGTGCCTGGTTGGCACGACGTGCTTCCACCTGGAAACGCGGCACGCTGTTGCGGAAGTCGTTGGCGTCGAAGGTAGTGTCGGCGTTGATCGCGCCGGTCAGGAAGCCGCGGCCCAGCGGGCTGAACGGCACGAAGCCGATGCCCAGTTCCTGCAGGGTCGGCAGCAGCTCGCGCTCCGGCTCGCGCCACCACAGCGAGTACTCGCTCTGCACGGCGGCCACCGGCTGCACCGCATGCGCACGGCGCACGGTGGCGGCGCTGGCCTCGGACAGGCCGAAGTGGCCGACCTTGCCTTCGGCGATCAGGTCGCGCACGGTGCCGGCCACGTCTTCGATCGGCACGTTCGGGTCCACGCGGTGCTGGTAGAACAGGTCGATATGGTCGGTGCGCAGTCGCTTGAGGCTGGCTTCGGCCACCGCACGGATGTTCTCCGGGCGGCTATCCAGGCCGGGTATCGACGCGCGCATCCTTGAAGCCGAACTTGGTGGCGATCACCAGCTTGTCGCGATACGGCGCCAACGCTTCGCCAAGCAGGTCTTCGTTGGTGTACGGGCCATACACCTCGGCGGTGTCGAAGAAGGTCACGCCACGCTCGATGGCGGCCTGCAGCAGGGCGATGCCCTGGCTGCGCTCCACCGGCTGGCCGTAGGCGTGGGTCAGGCCCATGCAGCCCAGGCCCAGGGCGGAAACCTTCAGGCCGCTGCGGCCGAGTTCACGTGTCTGCATCGTCGTGCTCCAGAGGGGGAGCGCTGACGATACGCCTGCACTGGCGGTGGATTGAACCGGCTGGATGGCAGTCGGTCATGACTGGAATTCATCAATCGGCGGCGCGCCGGTCATTCCATGCCCTGCAGGGTGTCAGTGCACCCCGCCAGTTCCGCCATCATCCTCCCAGTGTTGCGGAACGCCGGATCCCGCGGCACCCATCGCGCGAACCAACGCTGCTCGCCGTCCACCACGGACTCGAACATCCACGTTGAGCCATCAAGCCCAGCGCTCGAGTCTTCGCCCTGCAACAGCGAAAATGCGGCGGCGATGGCCTTCCATTCCTGCGCACTCAGCGCGCGCGGTGGCGCGCACGTGCCGCCCTTGATGACGGTGGATGGAGGCCCGGGCGACGATCCGGGAATCTCGAAATCGCGTGCACTGCGCCCGACGATCCACGCCTGGCCGGCTGCGTTGCGCTGCGCGCGTATGACCACGCCCGGGAAGAACGCAGGATCCCAGATGAAGCGATACGCTTGGACCGGTACGCTGCCACAGCGGAACGACGGTTCTGGCAAGTCACCCAGATCCCGCAACCGGGCAACGTAGGTCGCCCTCGCAAACCCGGTGAAATCGATGAAGGGAGGCCGGTCGTCGCTAGGCTCCACCGCAGGCAGCGGCAGCAGATACCAGGCCTGTGCCTGCGGATCACCGCAGCCTTCCATCGCCACAGGAGCCGCGTGCTCGGGCGGGCGGGCACAACCGCCCTGCAGCAGCACGGCGATGGCCAGTATCACGCTCGCAGTCGCACGCATGCAGGCCTCCCTGGCAGGTTCACGCCGGCGTGCATCCGGCGCTGCGGTCATCCCGGAGCAGAGGGCGCCTGCAGGCGCCCGTCCAGTCACCGGATCTCGGAAATCTCCACGCCATCCAGCCCCTGCGACAGGGTGCGGGCATCGCCGCCCTGGCTGAGCTTGATGCGCAGGCGTACTTCGTTCTGCGAATCGGCGTAGCGCAGCGCGTCCTCGTAGCTGATCTCGCCGGCCTGGTACAGCTCGAACAGGCTCTGGTCGAAGGTCTTCATGCCCAGCTGGGCCGAGTCCTTCATCACTTCCTTCAGCTTGTGGATCTCGCCGTCGCGGATGTAGTCCTGCACCAGCGGCGTGCCCAGCAGGATCTCCATCGCCACCTTGCGCGAGCGGCCATCCGGCGACGGCACCAGCTGCTGCGCGACCACGCCCTTGAGGTTCAGCGACAGGTCCATCAGCAACTGGTTGCGGCGGTCTTCCGGGAAGAAGTTGACGATGCGGTCCATCGCCTGGTTGGCGTTGTTGGCATGCAGGGTGCACAGCACCAGGTGGCCGGTTTCGGCGAACGCGATGGCGTGGTCCATGCCTTCGCGGGTACGCACCTCGCCGATCATGATCACGTCCGGCGCCTGGCGCAGGGTGTTCTTCAGGGCCGCTTCCCAGCTGTCGGTATCGATGCCGACCTCGCGCTGGGTGATGATGCAGCCCTCGTGCTTGTGCACGAATTCGATCGGGTCTTCGATGGTGATGATGTGGCCGGTCGAATTCTGGTTGCGGTAACCGATCATCGCCGCCAGCGAGGTCGATTTACCGGTACCGGTGGCACCGACGAACAGGATGATGCCGCGCTTGGTCATCGCCAGCGTCTTGATGATCGGCGGCAGGCTCAGTTCTTCCACGGTCGGAATGCGCGTCTCGATGCGACGCAGCACCATGCCAACCTGGTTGCGCTGGTAGAAGCAGCTGACGCGGAAGCGGCCGACACCGGACAGGCCGATGGCGAAGTTGCATTCGTGGGTCTTCTCGAATTCCTCGCGCTGCGCCGGGGTCATCACGTTCAGGACCAGGTCGCGGCTCTGCTGCGGCGTGAGCGGGGTCTGCGTGATCGGCGAGATCTTGCCGTTGACCTTCATCGCCGGCGGCATGCCGGCCGTGATGAACAGGTCCGAGGCGCGCTGGTGCGCCATCAGCTTGAGGAACGAAGTGAAATCGATGGTGGTCGCGGTGGTGTTCACGGCGGGCTCCCAATGGGGCATGTACCAGGAAACGGTCGGTGGAGGAAACGGCGCGGGTACGGCGGCGCACTGGCGCACGCCGCCCCGTTGTTGCCCCGCCTTACTCGAACAGGCGCTTGTCCTTGGCGTACTCGCGGGCCTGGTTGCGGGTGATCAGGCTGCGCTTGACCAGGTCCTGCAGGTGCTGGTCCAGGGTCATCATTCCGTACTGCTGGCCGGTCTGGATGGCCGAGTACATCTGCGCGACCTTGTCCTCGCGGATCAGGTTGCGGATGGCCGGGGTGCCGACCATGATTTCCCACGCAGCGGTACGACCGCCGCCGACCTTCTTCAGCAGAGCCTGCGAGATCACCGCACGCAGCGACTCGGACAGCATCGAACGCACCATCGGCTTTTCGCCGGCCGGGAACACGTCGATGATACGGTCGATGGTCTTGGCCGCCGAACTGGTGTGCAGAGTGCCGAACACCAGGTGGCCGGTTTCCGCGGCGGTCAGTGCCAGGCGGATGGTTTCCAGGTCACGGAGTTCGCCGACCAGGATGATGTCCGGGTCCTCACGCAGCGCCGAGCGCAGCGCTTCGTTGAAGCCATGCGTGTCGCGGTGCACTTCGCGCTGGTTGATCAGGCACTTCTGCGAGGTGTGCACGAATTCGATCGGATCCTCGACGGTGAGGATGTGGCCGTATTCGTTCTTGTTGATGTAGTCGATCATCGCCGCCAGCGTGGTCGACTTGCCCGAGCCGGTCGGGCCGGTCACCAGGATCAGGCCCTGCGGCTGCTGGATCACCTCGCGGAACAACGGCGGGCAGGCCAGGTCCTCGAGGGTGAGCACCTCGGAGGGAATGGTACGGAACACCGCACCGGCGCCGCGGTTCTGGTTGAACGCGTTCACACGGAAGCGCGCCAGCGACGGGATCTCGAAAGAGAAGTCCACTTCGAGGAATTCCTCGTAATCGCGGCGCTGCTTGTCGGACATGATGTCGTACACCAGCGCGTGGACCTGCTTGTGGTCCAGGGCTGGGATGTTGATCCGGCGAACATCGCCGTCCACGCGGATCATCGGCGGCAGGCCTGCAGACAGGTGCAGGTCGGACGCTTTGTTCTTTACGGAAAACGCCAGCAGTTCGGCGATATCCATGAGCGGCTACTCCCCAATAACGGCTTCGACTGGAAGGATCTTTCCCCGGGCGGCAGTATAGCCTCCTGATTCAACGGAACGCGTTACGTGGCCACTCCCCTGCCCCAGATCCTGAGCAACCTGCATGCTGCCGCCGAGGCGGCCGGCCGGCCCGATCCGCGCCTGCTGGCCGTTTCCAAGACCCAACCGGCCGAGGCCGTGGCCGCGCTGGCCGCACAGGGCCAGCATGCCTTCGGCGAGAACTATGTGCAGGAAGCGCTGGCCAAGATGCAGGCGCTGCAGCACCTGGCGCTGGAGTGGCACCTGATCGGCCACCTGCAGTCGAACAAGGCCGATGCCGTGGCCACCCATTTCGACTGGGTGCAGAGCGTGGACCGGCCCAAGCTGGTGACGGCGCTGGCGCGCCATCGCCCGGCCACGCGCGGCCCGCTGAACGTGCTGATCCAGGTCAACATCGACGATGAGTCCAGCAAGCACGGCTGTGCGCCGGAGGCCGTGGACGCATTGGCCGCCGCGATCGCCGCCGAGCCCCAGCTGCGCCTGCGCGGCCTGATGGCGATTCCGGCGCCGTGGCCGGAGGCCGAGCGTCGTCGGGATGCATTCGTGCGCATGCGCGCCCTTTTCCAATCACTGGCCGCCCAGTACGCGCAGGTCGACACGCTGTCGATGGGCATGAGCAGCGACTACGCCGAAGCCATCGCCGAGGGCGCCACCCTGGTGCGCATCGGCACCGCCCTGTTCGGCGCGCGCCCGCGCCCGGCCTGATTTTCCAAGGAGACTTCCATGGCAGCTGATTCCATCACCTTCATCGGCGGCGGCAACATGGCACGCAGCCTGATCGCCGGCCTGATCCGCCAGGGCGTGCCCGCCGCGCACATCCATGTGGCCGAACCGGTTGCAGCACTGCGCGAGTCGCTGGCCACCGATTTCGGCGTACAGGTACACGACAACGCCGCCAATGCCGCCGCACAGGGCCGCACCTGGCTGCTGGCGGTGAAGCCGCAGGTGCTGCGCGAGGTCTGCCAGTCGCTGCAGGCACTGGCCCAGGCGAACCGGCCGCTGGTGGTGTCCATTGCCGCCGGCATCACCAGCGCGCAGCTGGAACGCTGGCTGGGCGGCAACCTGCCGGTGGTGCGTGCAATGCCCAACACGCCGGCCCTGCTCGGCGCCGGCGTGACCGGCCTGTATGCCACGCCGTCGGTGGATGCACAGCAGCACGCGCAGGCCGAACAGGTATTGGCCAGTGCCGGCCGTACCGTGTGGATCGAGCGCGAGGCGCTGATGGATTCGGTCACTGCCGTGTCCGGCAGCGGGCCGGCCTACGTGTTCCTGCTGGCCGAAGCGATGGAAGCGGCGGGCATTGCCCAGGGCCTGCCGGCCGAGGCCGCGCGCACGCTGGTGGTGCAGACCCTGCTGGGCGCCTCGCGCATGCTGGATGAAGCCGGTGAAAGCCCCGCCGAGCTGCGCCGCCGCGTGACCTCGCCGAACGGCACCACCCAGGCCGCGATCGAGCGCTTCCAGGCCGGTGGTTTCGAAGCGCTGGTGGACACCGCGCTGCGCGCCGCGCAGGTGCGTGGGCAGGAACTGTCTGCGGCGAATGATTGATCCCGATGTGTGCCGACCAACGGTCGGCACCTACCATCATCCACGCATGGCGTGGATCTACTGATGCCTGTCTCTTCAGTAGATCCACGCCATGCGTGGATGCTCATTGCCCCAATGTGGCCATGACGAAATCGACGAAGCACTGCAACCGCGGGCGCGGCCGTCGATCCGGCAGGTAGATCAGGTGCATCGGCCGCGGTTCGGGCAGGTAGTCGCGCAGCAGTGGCTTCAACCGTCCGGCCGCGATCTCGCCGGCCAGCAGGGCGGTCGGCTGCAGCACCAGCCCCGCCCCGGCCACGGCGGCCTCACGCAGTGCAACACCGTCGTTGCAGGTCAGCCGCGCCTCCCAGTCCACCTGTTCGCCGTTGGCCAGCTGCCAGCCATGGCCACCACGCCAGGCGAGATGGCTCAGGCAGTCATGTCCTTCCAGATCCGCCGGCTGTGCGCGGCGTGCCGCGCCGGCGCAGGTATGAAGGCGCCGCGCACAGGCTCATTGCGTAGGGCGGCAACGGCCGCGCCACCACCTCCTGCGATGGCAGCGGTCCGACCCGGATCGCCACGTCGAAGCCGTCCTCGATCAGATCCACGCGGCGGTTGCTCAGGTCCAGTTCGATGTTCAACTGCGGCTGCGCGCGCAGCAGGCCGGCCAGCTGCGGCGCCAGCACGCAGCTGCCCCAGGTGGTCGGCGCACTGACCCGCAGCAGGCCACGCGGCTGTACCTGCAGACCGGCCACGTCGGCCTCGGCATGCTGCACCTGCTCCAGCACCTGCCGGCACCCGGCCAGGTAGGCGCTGCCGGCTTCGGTCAGGCGCTGGCGGCGGGTATTCCGTTGCAGCAGCGCCGTCCCCAGGTGCGCCTCCAGCTGCTGGATGTACTTGCCCACCATCACCGCCGAGACCTGCAGCTGTTCGGCGGCGCCGGCGAAGCTGCCACGCTCGGCGACCGCCACGAAGGCCTGCATGCATCGGAGGGTATCCATTACTAATCCTGGGTTAGGAATCTGCGAAGCATACGCCGCTTACCTAACCCTGCTGTGAGGGCGCAGACTGCGCCCATTCCCCCTCCCGCAAGGAACCGCCATGAAGATCCTCCTCGTGGGTGCCAGCGGCACCCTCGGCCAGGCAGTCGCCCGCCAGCTCGGCCAGCAGCATCAGATCCTCGCCGCCGGCCGCCACAGCGGTGAGCTGCGCGTCGACCTGACCGACGACGCCAGCGTTGCCGAGCTGTTCGCGCGTACCGGCCCGGTCGATGCGGTGATATCCACCGCTGGCAAGCTGTACTTCGGCCCGCTGCAGGAGATGACGCCCGAGCACTTCAACATCGGCCTGCAGGACAAGCTGCTGGGCCAGGTGCGGCTGGCGCTGGTCGCCCAGCACCACCTCAACGCCGGCGGTTCGATCACCCTGACCAGCGGCATCGTCAGCGCACAGCCGATCCGCGATGGCGTCAACGCCACCTCGGTGAATGCCGCACTGGAAGGCTTCGTGCGTGCCGCCGCACTCGAGCTGCTGCCGCGCGGCCTGCGCATCAACGTGGTCAGCCCGAACGTACTGATCGAATCGATGGCCGCCTACGGCCCCTACTTCCCGGGCTTCGAGGCGGTGAGCGCGCAGCGCGCGGCGCTGGCCTTCCAGCGCGCAGTGGAAGGCATCCAGAGCGGCGAGACGATCACGGTCTGGTAAGAAAAAGGGGACGGAGGGGATTAAGTCGTTTGTGCACTTGCGACTTAATCCCCTCCGTCCCCTTTTTCATTCCCAGCGCATCGGGCCGTCGCCGCGTTCGCCGAGGACGTCGCCCGGGTTGGCCAGGCGACAATGCTGCAGCGACAGGCAGCCACAGCCGATGCAGCCGGTCAGTTCATCGCGCAGCAGCTGCAGCATGTGGATGCGCTCTTCCAGCTCGGTGCGCCAGCGCGCGGACAGCTTGGCCCAGTCGGCCTTGGTCGGCGCGCGGCCTTCAGGCAGGCTCTCGAAGGCACGGCCGACCGCTTCCAGCGGCATGCCCACCCGCTGCGCCACGCGGATCACCGCCAGCCGGCGCAGCACATCCCGGCTGTAACGGCGTTGGTTGCCCGAAGTGCGCAGGCTGCTGATCAGCCCCTTGCGCTCGTAGAAATGCAGTGCGGAAATGGCCACGCCACTGCGCTGGGAGACCTCGCCAACGCTGAGTTCCTGGGATGCCATTGCTTGACCTCAACTACAGTTGAGGTGTCATGCTGCTATCTTCGCCGCCCGTTGACAAGCGCGGCCTGCACCTGACCCGTATGACCCCGACCCTCTCTCCCGCCGACGCCCACCTGCCGGCTGACACCTCGATCCTGTCCGCGCGCTACCGCGCCACCACCATCGGCATGGTTGCGCTGGTCGCGCTGCATGCCTTCGAGGCATTGGCCGTCGCGGCCGCGATGCCCACCGTGGCCGAAGCGCTCGATGGCCTGCGCCTGTACGCGCTGGCCTTTGGCGGCACCCTGGCCACCAGCGTCATCGGCATGACCCTGGCCGGGCGCTGGGCCGATCGCCACGGCCCCGCGCGCCCGCTCTGGTACGGCCTGGCCTGCTTCGTGCTGGGCCTGTTGCTGGCCGGCTTTGCGACGCGCATGGGCATGCTGGTGGCCGGGCGCCTGATGCAGGGCCTGGGCGCGGGCGCGATTTCGGTCTCGCTGTACGTGATGGTCGGCCGCAGCTACCCCGAGCACCTGCGACCGAAGGTGTTCGCGGCGTTCTCTGCGGGTTGGGTGGTGCCCTCGATGGTCGGCCCGGCGTTGAGTGGCCTGATCGTGCAGCATCTGGGCTGGCGCTGGGTATTCCTGGCAGTGCCACTGCTGGCGATACCCGCCGCACTGCTGCTGCGCCCGGCATTGGCGCGCATGCAGTCTCCCGTTGCGCCCGGCAACGATGGTGAACGCGGCAACGTGGTGCGCTGGGCCAGTGGCGCCTCACTGGCCGCACTGCTGCTCTACGTCGGCGGCCAGCAACAGGGCATGGCTGCCCTGCTCTGCATCGGCGTGGCGATGCTTGCGCTGCTGTTCTGCGTGCACCGGCTGTTGCCGGCCGGAACGCTGATCCTGCGCCGCGGCCTGCCCAGCGTGATCGCGCTACGCGGCATCGCCGCCGCAGCCTTCTTCGCCTGCGAGGCCTATCTGCCCCTGCTGCTGCAGCGCGAACGCGGGCTTTTGCCCAGCTGGGCCGGCGCGGTGCTCAGCCTCGGTGCGCTGGGCTGGTTCGCCGGCTCCTGGCTGCAGGGTCACCAGCAGCGCGGCTGGTCACGCCAGCAGCTGCTGCGCGTTGGCACGGTGATGATGACGGTCGGCATCGCCGCCACGCTGGCGGTGCTGTTCAAGCAGATGCCGCTGCCGGTCGCGCTGGTCGGCTGGGCCGTGACCGGTTTCGGCATGGGCATGATCTACGCCAGCCTGTCGGTGCTGACCCTGTCGCTGTCGGCGCCGCATGAGCAGGGTGCCAATACCTCGGCGCTGCAGCTGAGCGAGGCGCTGTCGGTGACCACCGCGCTGGCGGTCTCCGGCGCGCTGTTCGCCCTGTTCGTGGAAAGCGCGCCGCACACCGGCTACCTGCTGTGCCTGGCGATCACTTTCGGCCTGGCGGTGCTGGCCGCGGTGATCGCGCGGCGGGTGTAGGCGGCAGCGCTCGGTAGTGCCGGCCGCTGGCCGGCAACCTCCACGCACGCAGGAATGCTGTGATGATGCCGGCCAGCGGCCGGCACTACCTGGTAGCGGCGCCCATGTCATCGATATCCCGATGCAGGATGCGCCGCACTTCCAGCACGGCCTGCGGGGTTTCCTGCACGCTGTGGCCGGAGATGATCACTTTCTCCGACAGCGCACCCGGCAGGTGCGCGCTCCAGTACGGCACCAGCCCGTCATCAGACTTCTCCACCGGCAGCTCCGGCTTGCGCTGGGCGATGATCGAGTGGTACTTCAGGCCCGCTTCGATCGGCAACTGCGCGGCGGCCTTCACGAACGGATCGCTGGCCTTGAGGTTGTCGATGCTGTTGGGGATCTTCGGCTTGGCGGTGCCATCGACCTGCTGTTCGGCCTGCGCCAGCGCCATGAACACATCCTCGAACTTGCCGAGGATGGTCAGCGGCAGGCGCACCAGGCGACCGATCAGGCGCCCGACCTTGTTGCCGGCGATATCCGTGCCCTGGTGCGGCGCGGCGATGAAGATCGCGCGCTCCACGTTCGGCTGCGCCTTGAAATGCAGCAGTGGCCCCAGCTTGGTCTGCACCCGCTTCAGGCGCTCGCCCTTCAGATCGTAGTTGGCCAGCAGGTCATCCCACAGCACATCACCGGAATCGCTCACCAGCAGGCGCGCGAGCACGCCGCCCATGCTGTGGCCGATGTAGACCATGTCCTTCGATGCGCGCGTGGTGCCATTGGGATCGAAGTGCTTCAGCGTATCGTTGAACGCGTTGGCGATCTCGTAGCGGTTCAGCGCGATCGGTGCGTTGGTCGGGTAGTAGACCTGCCACACCTGGAACTGCTGGCGCAGCTCGGGATCGCCCATGATCTCGTTGGCCAGGTTCACCCAGGCTTCCGGGCTGCTGGCCAGGCCGTGCAGCATGAAGATGATGCGGCGGTTCGGGTCCCACGGCTGCATCAGGTAGATGTGCGGTTCGCCGATGCCCTCGCTCATGCCGAACAGGGTGCGCAGTGACTGCCGGGCGAAGCCGCTCTGCGCCAGCCACAGGCCGTAGGCGGCGGTGAAATTGCCGGCCAGCGGTACCTGTTCGCCGTGCAGGGTGATGCGTTCGGTGGCTTCCGGCGAATAGGCATCGAGCTCGACCCGGCGCGTGCGCATCACATCGTCCAGGCTGCTGCCCTCGAACCGCAGCAACGCAGTGACGTTGATCGAGGACATCTCGCTGAACTCGGGCACCGAATCGTCATGGCGATGGCGGCGGCCACGACGCGCGTCGTCCTCATCCTCCGGCGGCGTATCGGCCTTCGGGCCATCCGGCGCGATCACCGGCGCGACCAGCTTCGGCGGGTCCATCACCATCACCAGCTCGGCGCCGAAACCATCGCGGCGATAGGTGCTGCGCAGGCCGACGAAGCTGACCGTGCCGGCCGGTACCAGCTGCGCAGGAATGCTCTTCAGGTTCAACTGCTGGTAGTTGGAGGCCAGCGACCAGCTGCCGACCGTGAGCGGTTTCGTATAGTCCTCGCCCGCCAGCGCAGCGGCGCGTGCGCGCACGAACAACACCACTGCCGCCTTCTCTGCCGCGTAGTTGTAGTAGTCGCGCACCTGCGTCTGCCGGTCCTCGAAGGCACGGTCGGACGGCGAACGCCCGCTGTAGAACAGGTAGGCATAGGCATAGCGCGCGGCTTCCAGCCAGGCGTCCAGCGCCGCATCGCTCATCGGCGGATCGCCGGCGGCGGTCTTCTTCGGCGTCAGCGCCAGCGCGGCCTTCACCCACAGTTCGGACAGCGCCGACAGCCGCTGCTCGACATTGAGGTCATCGGTCATCAGCAGCGTGCTGCGGCAGACCAGGAAGTCCTTCTCGCATTGCGACTCGTCCAGGCCCGCCGCGCTGAGCGTCTCGCGCGCGGCCGGGCTGAGCTTGCCGGTGTTGAGCACGTCGGCACGCTTGTTCACCAGCGAATCGCTGGATTTGACCTGTTTGACGGTCACCATCGCGCAGCCGCTGCTGCCCAGCAGCAGGAAGGCGGCGAACAACACCGGCAGCGCGCGCTGCCAGCGGATCAGGAAGAGTCGGGTCATTACTGCGGGTCCTGCTCGGTGCCGGGCACGCCCTGGCGGATCACGGTGGAGAAGTGGTCGCCGCTGCCCAGGTCCAGCGCACGCTGGGTGATGCGGCCCTTGTCATGCAGTTCGGCGTACGGCACACCCGGCGTGAGCGCACCCACCTCCTGCGCGTACTCGGCCAGATACCCGGACAGCAGCAGGCGATAGTCCAGCGGCAGGCGCGGCGCGATGTGCCGGGCCAGGTCGAAGACGATGGTGGTGCAGTTGCTGGTGAGCGTGTTGTAGAAGCCCGGCTTCGCATCCAGTTCGCGCGCCTGCGCGATGTACGCGGCAAACAGCTCCTTCAGCTGCGCACGGTCCATGCCGTGCAGGCGGTACAGGTAGACATCCTCGCCGCGCGCGTTGGTGCGGGTGCGGATGATGTCGGTCTCCTCCGAGGCCACCAGAGTCATCTCGAACTTGCGGAAGAAGCCGCCCAGCGCCGAGAACGATTCACCACGTTCCTTGCGGATCTCCAGCGAGAACACCACGTGGCGGCCATCCTCGAAACCGAACGAGATGAGGGTGTGGGCGATCGCGGGGCCCATCCAGTACGACAGCACCAGGTCGGCCGAGCGCAGCTGGTCCAGGTCGTATTCGCGGCGCACCCAGCGCGCGTCGTAGTCGGTTTCGCTGCGCCAGGTGAAATCACGCACGTTGTCGAACACCACGTGGCGCCCGTCGAAGGACACCACATGCAGGCGCTGGGCCACGTCATCGGCCCACACGCGGTCCTGGCGTGGGGTCAGCAGCAGCCACCACAGGCCAGCCAGCGCCAACGAGGCGCCGAACGCCATGCCCAGGCGACGATGGCCACGGCCACGCGCGACCCGCCACGACGCCCACAGCGCAAGCAGCAGCCACAGCACCGCAATGCCGTTCGCCAGCCAGCCCGGCCCCGGCATCTGATAGGCCAGCAGCCCGGTCACCCACAACGCTGCCAGCGCCATGGCACTTCCTGTCATCCAACGTCCTGCGGCTCTCACTGGCATCCTGTCGCGGTCCCGAAGCCGCATAGTTAGCCACAAGCGGGTTCACCGTGGCATCTACGGCCCGTTCAGGCACGCCGGTGCACCGTCTGCGGCGGCCCCGCGGCCAGATGGATCACAAGGAGCAACGATGGGCATCACTTCCGTGGCCGGCGTTCCGGTCCAACCCCAGCACCGCGCCACCTGCCATTGCGGCACGGTCGAACTGCTGCTGGACCTGCCGGACGGCATCGTCGACCCGCGCCGTTGCGACTGCTCGATGTGCCGGCGCCGGGGTGCCATTGCAGCCAGCGTTACCCGCGCGGGCCTGCAGGTGGTGCGCGGGCAGAACCACCTGCAGCTGTACCAGTTCAACACCCATGTGGCCGAGCACTACTTCTGCGGCGTGTGCGGCATCTACACCCATCATCGGCGCCGCTCCAACCCGGAACAGTACGGTTACAACGTGGCCTGCCTGGAAGGCATCGACCCGTTCGCGCTGGGTGTGATCCCGGTCAACGACGGGGTCAACCACCCCGCCGACCGCACCGGCTAGTGGCGCGCGCGCCGCGGCGGCGTGGCGACCTTCTGCCAGGGCGCCATGCCACTGCGCCCGGCCCGCGCCGGGCGTTTCAACCAGGGGCGGCGTGGCGGCGCCTGCGGCGCGTCCGCGACCGGGGGAGGAAGTGGTCTACGGCCGGGCCAGAGATGGTCGAGCAACCACATGGCGGGTCTCCGTGGGGGACGGGGACGACCAAGGCTAGGCGCGGGCCGGCATAGGGAGCGTGATGCGAAGGCGACCGCCGGATGACACGCTATTGATAATCATTTGCATCAATCCAAGGCAATCCCGATAATCCGCGGCGATCTTCCATGGACCGACCGCCATGCCTGCCCGCCACACCCTGCTCTCCCTTGCCCTGGCGCTGCCCGGTGCCCTCACCGCACCACTGGCTGTGGCTGCGGAAACACCGGACGCCCGGACCCTGGACCGCGTCAGCGTCGTTGCCGACCGCGCCAGTACCGCGACCAAGACCGATACCGCGCTGACCGCGACGCCACAGGCGATCAGCGTGGTCACCCAACAGCTGTTCACCGATCGCGGCGCGCACAACCTGCAGGAAGTGCTGCGCTACAGCGCGGGCGTCACCGCCGATGCCTGGGGCCTGGATACGCGCAACGACGCTACTTCGGTACGCGGCCTGGACCCGGTGCAGTACGTGGATGGCCTGCGCCGCAGCTACGGCTTCAGCCCCCTCGCCCGCCCGGAAATCTATGGCCTGGAGCGGGTGGAAGTACTGCGCGGCCCCTCCTCGGTGCTGTACGGCGCCGGCGCCACCGGCGGCATCATCAATGCCATCAGCAAGCGCCCCACCTTCGGTGCGGCACGCGGTGAGATCGGCGTGCAGCTGGGCAGCTTCGATCGCAGGCAACTGCAGGGGGACGTCGGCGGTGCATTGAACGCGGACGGCTCCGTGGCCGGTCGCCTGGTCGGCTTGGTACGCGCCTCCAACATGCAGACCGACACGCTCAAGGATGACCGCGTCTACCTGGCACCGTCGATCAGCTGGCGTGGCGAACGCAGCACCTTGACCCTGCTGGCCAGCTATCAGCATGACAAGACCGGCTCCAGCCAGCAGTTCCTGCCGCTGGCCGCGACCCTGCTGGCGCCACCCGGCCGCCGCCTGGATCCCTCCACCTTCATCGGCGACCCGGGCTTCGACCGCATCGACTCCCGCGTCTACAGCCTGACCGCACTGTTCGACCACAGCTTCAACGACGTGCTCAGCCTGCGCTCGGCCGTGCGCTACATCGATGGCAAAACGACGCTGCAGCAGATGTACGTGGACAGCTACAGCAACCCGGCCGATCCGTTCATCGACGCCGCACGTCGCGTGGTCAACCGTACCGCCTATGGCACCCGCCCGGATGTGCAGATCCTCAGCGCGGACAATGCGCTGCAGTTCGACTTCGCCACCGGCGCCTTCCAGCACCTGTTGTTGGCCGGCGTCGACTACAGCAAGTACCAGGAACAGCTGCAGCGCCTGGATGCCACTGGCACACCGATCGACATCTACGCCCCGGTATCGATGGCACCGACGGTGCGTGGCTGGGACCGCCAACCCGACCAGACCTCCACCCAGCTGGGGCTGTACGTGCAGGATCAGATCCGCTGGGCCGACCGCGTGTCGCTGGTACTGGGCGCGCGCCGCGACCATGCACGCTCGAAGACGGAGGGCCAGCCCAGCCAGACCGACAACGCCACCACCTATCGCGCCGGCCTGATCGGCGAACTGGGCGCCGGGGTGTCGCCCTACCTGAGTTACAGCGAATCGTTCCTGCCGGTCACTGGCCAGGACCTGTTCGGCCAGGCCTTCAAGCCGATGCGTGGCCGCCAGAGCGAGGCAGGCATCAAGTGGCAACCCGCGCGCAACCTGCTGCTGACGATGGCGGCGTACCGCATCACCGAAACCAACCGGCAGACCAACGACCCGGACAACGTACTGAACGTAGTGCAGACCGGGCAGATCCGCTCCAAGGGCATCGAGCTGGAAGGCCAGTTCCAGTTCGCCAACGACCTCACCGTCACCGCCGCCGTTGCGCGCAACGAGGCCGAGGTCAGCCGCAGCAACTTCGCGCTGGAAGTGGGCCAGCGCCTCAACGACACCCCGCAGGACCTGGCCTCCGGCATGGATTTCGAAGGGCTTCCAGCTGGATGATGCCGCACGCCTGCGCCTGGCCTGGGCGTGCGCCACGTCGGCAATACCGTGTCGCTGGGCAACGGTGGGCGCATCATCACCCCCAGCTACACGCTGGCGGACGCCTTGGTGGAAGTACAGGTGACTGACTGGACGATGGC
>NZ_JBFLUN010000004.1:0-18180 GCF_050473585.1 Stenotrophomonas sp. NRRL B-14846 | reverse complement strand
CAGGCCTTCCAGGAACGCTTCATACAGCTGGGAGGGATGGCGGGCGAACTGATTCAGCGCGCCGGTCGCGAACTGCGCCTGCAGCGTTGCGTGGTCGAGCTGGTTCAGCGGGGCCGGCAGGCCGGACGGGAACACCACGCCCCAGGTACCGTCGGTGTACTTGCCCCACAGCTCGGCACCGATGAAGTTGCCGATACGGCCGAAGCCCAGGCCCAGCGGCACCAGCGGCGCCATGAAATCCATGGTGTCGAAGAAATGCAGCTTGTGCTTGCGCGACCACCACCAACAGGCGGCGATCACGCCCAGCAGGCCGCCGTGGAAGCTCATGCCGCCGTCCCATACCTTGAACAGCAGCAGCGGGTTGTGCAGGAAATCGCCCAGCGCGTAGAACAGCATGTAGCCGATGCGCCCGCCCAGCACCACGCCGAGCATGGCGTAGAACAGCAGGTCGGAGAAGCCGTTGGCATCGACGCCCGGCAGGCGCCCGTCGGCGATGCGCTTGCGGCCCAGCAGCCAGGCCGCAGTGAAGCCGAGCAGGTACATGATGCCGTACCAATGCACCTTGATCGGCCCCAGCGAGAGGGCGATGGGGTCGATGTCGTGGAAATAGATCATGGAAGGTGCCTTGCGGTTGAACGCCTATTCTCGGGCCAGTGCGGCCCCGGCTCAACCAAGGAGCTGGGGCGTGTTGGGCAGGCCGTCATCGTCCGACCGCATCGAGGCCGGAAAGTGCCCCTCCACCAGGGTCGAGACCTCTTCGATGGCCCCACGCAGCGCCTCGACCGGGTTCGGCCCGCGCAGCCCCTCGCGCAGGTGGGTGCAGACCCGCTGCCACTGCGCCTGGCTGACCCGGCCGTGCAGGCCACGGTCGGCGACGATCTCGATCGCGTGATCGGCCAGCAGCAGGTAGATCAGTACACCGTTGTTGTGGGTGGTATCCCAGGTGCGCAGGCGCGCGAAGGCATGCTCGGCGGCCTGGCGCGGGGTCACCCTGTGCCACAGCGCACCCAGCGGCAGGTCCGCTTCCACTGCGAACATCACCTGCCCGCCATGGCGCTGCTCACCGGCCGCGATGGCCTCGGTGATCGCCTGCAGCGTGGCGGGTGGGAACGCGCGCCGCACCGATGGCGAAAACACGTGGCGACACAGACGTTGGATCATCACCAGCCTCCCGAAGCACCGCCGCCGCCGGAACGGCCACCACCGCCGCCCCAGCCACCACCACCGAATCCACCGCCGCCGCCGAAACCGCCTCCCCCGCCCCAGCTGCCGCCGCCCCAGCCGCCGCCACCGGCGAAACGGCCCGGGTGGCCAGAGAGCATCGCCACGATCAGGCCGACGATGCCGGCCAGGCCACTGGCCAGCAGCGTGGAGGTGAACAGGAACGCCGCCAGCGCCGCACCCGCACCGCCGAGCAGGCCGCGCAGCGGACGTGGCACGCGCGAGAACACGCCGCGCAGGATGCTGCCGGCGAACACGCCGATGAACAGCGCCAGGAACCAGGTATCGCCACCACCGCCGGGTTCCCGCCCGCGATGGCCGCTGACCGGTGCCGGCAGCGTTTCGCCGTCGATCAGCTTGACCAGCACCGCCGTGGCATCGGTGATGCCGCCGGCGTAGTCGCCACTGCGGAAACGCGGCACCAGGTATTCCTGGATGACCCGGTTGGCGATGGCATCGGGGATGGCGCCTTCAAGACCATAGCCCGGCTCGATGCGCACGCGCCGGTCATCCTTGGCCACCACCAGCAGCACGCCGTCATCCACGCCCTTGCGGCCGATCTGCCATTGGTCGAAGACCCGCGTGGTGTACTGCGCGATGTCCTCCGGCTGGGTGGTCGGCACCACCAGCACCTGCAGCTGGCTGCCCTTGCGCTGCTGCAGGTCAGTCGCCTGCTGCACCAGCGCCTGCTTCTGCGTGGCGTCCAGCGTGCCGGTGGTGTCGACCACCGGCGAATCCAGCGCCGGAATCGGCGCCAGCTGCTGCGCCTGCGACGCCAGCGGCAGCCACAGCAGCAGGGCCAGCAGCGCAGTGGCCAGGCGCATCGGTCAGTGGCCCGGCTGCGGTGCCGGCTGCTGCTGCGGCGCGTTGCCGAAATCGACCGCCGGCGCATTGGAGATCTGCGCTTCGTTGTCCACGGTGAAGTTCGGCTTGGTCTTGTAACCGAAGATCTTGGCGGTGATCACCTGCGGGAACGAGCGGATGTAGGTGTTGTAGTCCTGCACCTGCTGGATGTAGCGGCCGCGCGCGACGGTGACGCGGTTCTCGGTGCCTTCCAGCTGCGCCTGCAGGTCGCGGAAGTTCTGGTCGGACTTCAGCTGCGGATAGTTCTCGCTGACCACCAGCAGCCGCGACAGCGCGCTGCCGAGTTCACCCTGGGCCTGCTGGAACTGCTTGAGCGAGGCTTCGTCGTCGGCGTTGACGTTGATCTGGCCGACACGCGAACGGGCATTGGTGACTTCGGTCAGCACGCGCTCTTCCTGGCTGGCGAAGCCCTTCACGGTCTGCACCAGGTTGGGCACCAGGTCGGCGCGGCGCTTGTACTGGTTGATGACCTCCGACCAGCTGGCCTTGACCGCTTCATCCTTCTGCTGGATGGCGTTGTAGCCGCAGCCGGACAGCAGGGAGGCCAACAGCATCAGGGGCAGGACGCGGGTGAACAGGCGCATGGCGGAGGTTCCGGGTGGGCTTGGCGCCGAGCATGCCATGGTTCGGGTGAAAGACCGGCCATCGGGCGCCGCCCCCTCCGCGGTGGCCATGCCCACGAATCGCCTGAGTAGTCCGGGCGGGTGGGCATGGCGGGGGACGCCGTGAATCCGTCCCTGGAGGCTTAGCCGCGCCATCCATGGCGCGGATACCCCCGCCACGCCCACCCGCCCGGCCTCATACGGTTTCCTGCGCACCGCGGGAAGATCAAAAGAAAAAATCAAAAGCAAAAGCCGGTTCTTCAGGCATTCGTGTCGACCAAGGTCGACACCTACCGGAGCAGGACGCCGTTCCGGCAGACCGCGGGAAACTGTCGAAGGCGGGGTGGGTCAGTTTGCGGGGGCGTGAGCGCCATGGATGGCGCGACCGAGCCTACACGGACGTACTTGCGGCGTCCCCCGCAAACTGACCCACCCCGCCATCCCACGGAATGCACGCTCTTGCTGTTGCAGTGGCCTCGGCGGGTGCAGGGCTGCAAGCCCTGCCGGAAACCCTCCCCCCTCAGCAGGCTTCAGCCACCGCAGTGCGAGGACGCCCCAGCCACGCCAGCAGCAACCCGGACGCCGCCAGCAGGCCACCGGCCACCGGAATCGCGGCGTAGCCCAGGCCCGAGCTGATCACCGCACCGCCCAGCGCCGCACCCACGGCATTGCCCAGGTTGAACGCACCGACGTTGATCGACGACGCCAGGCCCGGCGCCTCGCTGGCCGCCTGCATCACCCGGATCTGCAGCGGCGGTACGAGGGCGAAGGTCGCCGCGCCGAACAGCAGTACACCGAGCGCCGCGGTGGCGTGGCTCATGAAGGCCAACGGCAGCACGAACATCAGCACCGCCAGGACGGCCAGCAGGATCCGTGTGGCGCCATCCAGCGACCAGTCGGCCATGCGCCCACCGATGCCGTTGCCGAGGGTGAAGCCGATACCGATCAGTGCCAGCGACATCGCGATGAAGCCGTTGGAGGCACCGGTCAGTTCGGTCAGCACCGGCGCTACGTAGGTGTAAAGGGTGAACATGGCACCGGCGCCGAGCACGGTGGTGGCCATCGCCAGCAGCACCGGCGGTTGCAGGATCGCCTTCAGTTCGCGGCGCACGTCCGGGCGCGGCCCCGGTGCGGACGCCGGCAGCGCAAAGCCCAGCGCGGTGATCGCGACCAGGCCCAGCGCCGCCGTACCGGCGAAGGACAGGCGCCAGCCGAGCTGCTGGCCCACCCAGGTGGCCAGCGGTACACCGCCGATGTTGGCGATGGTCAGGCCCATGAACATGGTGGCCACGGCTGCGGCCTGCTTTTCCTTCGGCACCAGGCTGGCGGCGACCACCGCACCGATGCCGAAGAAGGCACCGTGGTTGAGGCTGGTGACCAGGCGCGACAACAACAGCAGCCCGTAGTTCGGGGCCAGCGCCGACAGCAGGTTGCCGACCACGAAGATCGACATCAGCAGCATCAGCGCGGTGCGCTTGCCGAAACGGCCCATCAGCAGGGTCATCACCGGTGCGCCCAGCATCACGCCCACGGCGTAGGCAGTGATCAGCATGCCGGCGGTGGGAATGCCGACACCCACGCCGTCGGCGATGACCGGCAGCAGGCCCATCGGGGCAAACTCGGTGGTACCGATGGCGAAGGCGCCGACGGCAAGCGCCAGCAAGGCGGCTCTGGAATTCATGAAGGTTTCCTGGGGGGCGGGAATCGGGAGTGCGTAGCCTGCGCGCTTTGCCACACCGGATTAAGCCTCGCCCCGGGAAAACACTGTTGATCCTGGTTCACAAGTGGAGGCCGGAACCCCGCTACAAGTGCAAAAACCGCAGTGCCGTTGTAGAACCGGGCCCCACAACGCAGAACCCCCGGCCAGGCCGGGGGTTCTGGGTGACACACGTGCCAGTGGCGCGCTTACCAGTTGCCGGCGCCCGGCACGTTGTGTTCGCGGGCGCGGCGGCGCATCAGCAGGTTCAGCCACTCCACCAGCACCGAGAAGCCCATCGCGGCGTAGATGTAGGGCTTGGGCACGTGCACGTCCAGGCCGTCCAGGATCAGCACCGCACCGATCATCAGGATGAAGGCCAGGGCCAGCATCTTCACGGTCGGGTTGGCGTCGATGAAGCGGCCCAGCGGGTTGGCGGCCAGCAGCATCACCAGCACCGACAGCAGGATGGCGGCGACCATCACCGGGATGTGGTCGGCGATGCCGACGGCGGTGATCACCGAGTCCAGCGAGAACACGATGTCGATCACCGCGATCTGCGCGATCACGTAGCCGAACACGGCCGAGGCCTTGGTGGTGCTGGGATCTTCGTCCTCGCCACCGCTGATCAGTTCCTTGATCTCCATGCAGCCCTTGATGATCAGGAACAGGCCACCGACGATCAGCACCAGGTCGCGGATCGAAATGCCCATGCCGGCCACGGTGAACAGGTTGGCCGCCATGTGCGCCAGGTAAGCCAGCGACACCAGCAGGCCGATGCGGGTGATGCAGGCCACCGCGATGCCGAGCTTGCGTGCGAACGGGCGACGCTCTTCCGGCAGCTTGCTGACCGCGATGGAAATGAACACCAGGTTGTCGATGCCGAGCACGATTTCCAGCGCACTGAGGGTGAACAGGGTCACCCAGGCATTGGGGTCGGCGAGGAACTCAAAGGACATGGAAACTCTTCAAGGCAGTGGGGGAATGGGGTTTCAGCCGTAGTTGCCGGCCAGCGCGTGCGGAACCACGACCAGCGCCCAGCACAGCAGCACGTTCATCATCAGCACGAACACCGCCGCCGAGCCCATGTCCTTGGCGCGGCCGGCCAGCTCGTGGATCTCGCTGCCGTAGCGTTCGATCACCGCTTCGATGGCCGAGTTGGCCAGCTCCATCGCCAGCACCAGCAGCATCGAGCCGATCAGCAGCGCGCGTTCGACCGGGGTCTGGCCCAGCCAGATCGCGACCGGAGTCAGCATCACCAGCAGGTACACCTCCAGCCGGAACGAGGACTCGTGCAGCCAGGCGGCGCGCAGGCCCTGCCAGGACCAGCGGGCGGCCTGGAAGATGCGGCGCGGGCCGCGGGGCATGTGGCCGAACTGATCAGCCACGGGTGGAACATCCAGCAACAGGGGCGCGGCGCAGCGACCGCTCAGACGCACGGCAGGGAATCATGGGTGCACAGGAATAGGCAGATGGCCGCCATTTTGCCACAAGGCCGCCAACCGCACCCCGCACCGGCCCGCTGAACGGCCTGCCAGGGGCAAGCGCCGGGCTGGGCCGTGCTCCTATGATGGAAGCCCCCCTTGCCTGCTGGAGCGCCTGATGTCCCGTCGCCGTACCTGCCTGCTGATGCTGGGCCTGCTGACTGCCGCACCGTTGGCCCAGGCCCTGAGCCCGGCCAAGCCGCCGCAGGTGCCCGAACAGGTATCCAACGTGGCCTGGGCCGGCGACATGGCCCGCTTCGCCAGCGCCGACCAGTCCAACCCGCCGCCGCGCGGTGGCATCGAGTTCATCGGCAGCTCATCGATCCGCTTCTGGGAGAACCTGGCCACCGACTTCCCCGGCCAGCCGGTGTTCAACCGCGGCTTCGGCGGTTCGGAAGTGCGCGACAGCACCTGGTATGCAGACCGCATCGTGGTGCCCTATGCGCCGTGCAAGGTGTTCTTCTACGCCGGTGACAACGACCTCAACAGCGGCCGCAGCGCCGTGCAGGTGCGCGACGACGTGGTCGCCTTCGTGCAGCGCGTGCATCGCGACCTGCCGAAGACGAAGGTGGAGTACCTGTCGATCAAGCCGAGCCCGTCGCGCGCGCACCTGCTGCCGGCGATCAACGAAGCCAACACGCTGATCAAGGCCGCACTGGCCAAGCTGCCCAATACCGGCTTCACCGACATCTACACGCCGATGCTCGGCGCCGATGGACAGCCGGACGCGACGCTGTTCCGCGAGGACATGCTGCACATGACCCCGGCCGGGTATGCGATCTGGACCAGGGCGCTGGCGCCGAAGGTGAAGTGCGATTGAAGCAGGCGTGCGTCGGGCATGGCCCGGCGCTACCGCAACACTATCCACGCATGGCGTGGATCTACTGAATTCATCCACGCATGGCGTGGATCCACTGCGGATCGCGGGGAACTGTCGAAGGCGGGGCGGTGTGGGTGTGCAGGACCGTTGGCGCCATGGATGGCGCCATCGAGCCCCCATGGATGGGTTTACGGCGTGTCCTGCACACCCACGCCGCCCCGCCACTCCTCGGAATGCCCGCTTTTGATATTGATGTTGCCTCGGCGGGTGCCGGGCGCAGCCCGGCCAAAGCCCTCTACCGGAAGATCACCGTCGCTTCGGTGCCCTTGCCCGGCTCGCTGGCCAGGCTGACTTTCCAGCCGAAGCGGTCGCACAGCCGGCGCACGATCGACAGGCCCAGGCCGGTGCCCTGCGGGCGGCTTGGCTCAGCGCGGTAGAACGGCTCGAACGCGCGCGACAGCGCCTCGGCGGACATGCCGATGCCGGTATCGCGCACCACCACCCGGTCATTGAGCACGTGCACGTCGATACGCCCTTCGTCGGTGTAGCTGCAGGCGTTGCGCACCAGGTTGCTGACCACCACCTGCAGCACCCGCGGCGGTGCGTGCAGCTGCACCGGGCCTTCGCTGTGCAGGTGCACAGATACCGGCCGGTTGCCCAGCAGCTCGTTGGCGTTGTCCACCTCGTAGCGGACGATGTCGTTGACGTCGAACAGCTCGATCTGCGGTTCGACGTCGGCCTCGCGGGCCAGGATCAGGAACGCATCGATCACCGCCTCCATGTCACGGCCGGCACGCTGGATGCGCTGCAGGCTGCGGCGCAGGCGCGGCTGCAGGGTTTCATCGCCCAGGGCCATGTCGCTGGCCACGCGGATGACGGTCAACGGCTGTGCGCAGCTCGTGGCTGGCATCACGGGTGAAGTTGCGCTCGCGGGCCACATGCGCGCTGACCCGGTTGGCCAGCGAATGCAGCGCGGCCGCCAGCTGCCGGGTCTCGCCCTGCATGTCCGCCGGCAGCTTGTTCGGCTCCAGGTCGGCCGCCTCCGGATGGCCAGGGTCCCAGCGCGAGACGCGCCGCGCCAGCCAGTTCACCGGCGACACAAGGCGCTTGGAGGCCCGGTAGGTGACCCAGCTGGCGCCATACACCGCCAGCAAGGTCAGCAGCACCGGCACGATGCCGAACCAGAAGGCCAGCATCTCCGCGCGCGAACGCAGGAATACCAGGTACAGGCGGCCGGCCGGGCGCACATCGACCAGCACCAGCTGGTCATCCTTGGGCAGTTCGTGGAAACCGGGTTCCAGGTTGCGCAGGTTGGCCGGCAACGACAGCGCAGACTGCCCGCTTTCCAGCAGGTAGCCGCGGATGTTCTGGGTGTTGGGTGGCGGCTGCACCGGCGAGGCCTCGTGCAGCGTCCAGTAATACGCCGCTTCCTCGCGCAGGGCCGCGCCGACCAGGCTGTGCTTGATCACCAGCGAAACCAGCCAGGCACCGAGCAGGATGCCCAGGCTGGCCAGAACTGCCTGCAGGATGAAGGCGATACGGATCTTGCGCGGCAGGCCGTGCGGCATTGCGGGGTCCCGGTCAGAGCGCTGCGATTATAGGCAGCGCACTGCGCCGTAGTCGTGCACGGGCGATGACCGGCGGTAACGCCGGCCGGTCATCCCCTGCTCCGTGCATGGCCGTTGCCCGGCCGGGCCTGCAGCTGCACCGGCACGGGCCTCGATCAGGCCATCGGCTGGGCGATATCGGCAATGCGGTAGCCGGCGCTCTGCACGGTGTGCAGCAGCGGACGGTCGAACGGCTTGTCGATGATCTTGCGCAGGTTGTACAGATGGCTGCGCAGGGTGTCCGAATCCGGCAGGCCGTTGCCCCAGATCTCGCGTTCGATCTCCTGGCGGGTGACCACGCGCGGCGATTCGCGCATCAGGATGGTCAGCAGGCGCAGGCCGATCGGCGACAGCTGCAGCTCGGTGCCGGCACGGGTCGCCCGCATGCTGACCGGGTCGAGCACCAGATCGGCCACCTTCAGCACCTCCGAACCGACCTGGCGACGTTCGCGACGGATCAGCGCGCGCAGGCGGGCTTCCAGCTCCTGGATCGCGAACGGCTTGGTCAGGTAGTCATCGGCGCCGAAACCCAGGCCGGTGAGCTTGTCGTCCAGGGTGTCGCGTGCCGTGAGCATCAGCACCGGTGTGGACTTGCGCGCATCGTTGCGCAGGCGACGGCATACTTCGATGCCATCCAGGCGCGGCAACATCAGGTCGAGCACCACGACGTCATAGCTGTTCTCCGCCGCGAGGCGGTAGCCATCCAGGCCGTCCTGTGCATAGTCGACTTCGAAGCCGCGACCTTCCAGGTATTCCCCGATCATCTCGGAGATATTGCGGTTGTCTTCGACCACCAGCACCAAGCCGGAAGTCTCCTTCGTCTGACGCATGTGATTCCCTCTAACTTCAGCTTTGTGAAACATGCCGGATCGACGGTGGACGTGATGTGAAGTTCCGTCAAGAGGAAATCAAAACGATTCAGAGCAGCGGCCTGAGCAGCGGCCAGACATTGTCCAGCACCTTCGGCTGCGCCTGTGCCGTGGGGTGCAGGCCATCGGCCTGCATCATGCCCGGCTGCAGGGCCACGCCCTCCAGCAGGAACGGCAGCAGCGGCACCTTGTACTGCGTGGCCAGCGCCTTGTAGGCCGCTGCCAGGCGCTGGCGATACGCCGGCCCATAGTTGGGCGGTACGTCGATGCCCAGCAGCAGCACCTTGGCACCGGCCTTCTGGCTGGCCTGCACCATCTTCTCCAGGTTGCCCTGCACCTGCGCCGGGGTCAGCCCGCGCAGCGCGTCATTGCCGCCCAGCGCGATCACCACCACGGTCGGCTTTTCCCTCGCCAGCAGGCCCGGCAGGCGGGTCAGCGCGCCGGCAGTGGTTTCCCCGCTCATGCTGGCATTGACGATGCGCGCCGGGGTTTTCGACTGCTGCCTGACCCGCTGCTGCAGCAGGCTGACCCAGCCGGCGTCGACAGGGATATTGTGGGCAGCACTGAGGCTGTCGCCGAGCACCAGCACGGTGCCGGCCGGACCTTTGGCACAGGCCAGCCCGGGCAGCAGCAGGAACCCTAGCAGCAGCACCATCATCGCGCCGGCTCGCCGGCTCCATCCCGTCTTGCGCATTGGAGTCTCCTCATCGACAGCCTGTCCCCCCGCAGCGCGTCCGTCGCCATCGCCGTCGACCAGGTCGGCAAATCCGTGCAGGGCCCGGAGGGTGAAGTCCACATACTGGACAACATCACCCTGACCGTCCATGAAGGGACCAGCGCGGCCATCGTCGGCGCCTCCGGTTCCGGCAAGACCACCCTGCTCGGCCTGCTGGCCGGGCTGGACCTGCCCAGCCGCGGCCGCATCGCCCTGTCCGGCCAGGATCTGGGCGATCTCGATGAAGAGGCGCGCGCCCAGCTGCGCGCGCGCGAAGTCGGCTTCGTGTTCCAGAGCTTCCACCTGCTGCCGGCACTGACCGCCGCCGAGAACGTCGCACTGCCGCTGGAACTGGCCGGGCGCGAGGACCGCGCGCGGGTGGACGAGGTGCTGGCGCAGGTCGGCCTGGCCCATCGCGCCCGCCACTACCCGCGCCAGCTGTCCGGCGGCGAGCAGCAGCGCGTGGCGTTGGCACGTGCCTTCGTCACCCGCCCGCGCATCCTGTTCGCCGACGAACCGACCGGCTCGCTGGACCACGCCACCGGCCAGCACATCAGCGACCTGCTGTTCGAGCTCAATGCCGGCAGCGGCACCACCCTGGTGCTGGTCACCCACGACCTGCGCCTGGCCCAGCGCTGCCAGTACATCCACCGCATCGACGACGGCCGCCTGTTGCCGGTCGAGCGTGGGGCACAGGCATGAACGTGCTGCGGCACGCGTGGCGCGCGCTGCGCCGCGAGGCCCTGGCCGGCGACCTGCTGACCGTGTTCGCCGCGCTGGTGCTGGGCGTGGCGGTGATGACCGCGGTGGGCACGCTGGTGAACCGGGTCAACCTGGCGCTGACCGGCAGCGCGGCGGAAATGCTCGGCGGCGACCTCGGCATTGCCGGCCGCGACGACCCGCCGCAGGCGTTCGCCGACGAGGCACAACGGCGTGGACTGGCCTACACCCGTATCGCCAGTTTCGGCAGCGTGCTGTTCAACGGCGATGCCAGCCAGATGGCCAGCATCAAGGCCGTGCAGGCGGGCTATCCGCTGCGCGGCACGCTGCGGGTACGGGCCACGCCCGGCGGTGCATTGATCGCCGATGCCGGCATGCCGCCCAAGGGCCAGGCCTATGCCGACCCACGCCTGCTGCAGGGGCTGGGGCTGAAGGCCGGCGATGACCTCGAATTCGGCGCCGGCACGCTGCGCATCGCTGGCATCATCGAGGCCGAGCCGGACAGCGGCGGCGACCTGCTGACGCTCTCGCCGACCCTGCTGGTCAACCGCGCCGATGTGGAAGGCACGGGACTGCTCGGCCCCGGCAGCCGCATCAACTACCGGCTGATGTTCGCCGGCGCGGCGGAGCCGATCGCGGCGCTGCGCCAGTGGCTGCTGCCGCAGGTGAAAGGCCTGCGCCTGCTGAGCGTGGACGACACCCAGCGTGGCGTGCGCCAGGCCTTCGACCTCGCCGGGCGCTTCCTCGGCCTGAGTGCACTGCTGGCCGTGCTGCTGGCCGGTGTGGCCACGGCGCTGGCGGCCAACCGCTTCGCACTGCGCCGCATCGACCAGGTGGCGATCCTGCGCTGCCTCGGCGCGCGCCAGCGCGACATCCTGCTGGGCCTGGCGCTGCAGTTGCTGATGCTGGCGGTACCGGCCTGTGCGCTCGGCATCGGCCTGGGCATGGCCGCGCAGGAAGGCCTGGTGCAGGTGCTGGGCAGCCTGGTGCCGCAGCGGCTGCCGCTGCCGGAAGCGATGCCTGCGCTGACCGGCGCCGGCATCGGCCTGTTGCTGCTGTTCGGCTTCGGCCTGCCGCCGCTGCTGCGCCTGCGCGGGGTGCCGCCGATGCGCGTGCTCAACCGTTCCTTCGCCGCGCTGCCGCCGGCCTCGTTGCTGGCCTATGTGGCGGCGTTGGCCGCCAGCCTGCTGCTGGCGGTGCAGGTCACCGGCGACCTGAAACTGGCACTGTGGGTGCTGGGCGGCCTGGCCGCACTGGCGGTGGCGGCCGGTGGGGCCGGCTTCGTGCTGCTGCAGCTGCTGCGCGGCCTGCAGCACCGCCTGCATGGCAACTGGCGGCTGGGCCTGGCCGCGCTGACCCGGCGCCGGCTGCTGGCGGTGATGCAGCTGGTCGGGCTGTCGCTGTCGCTGTGCGCGCTGTTGCTGCTGGCAGTGACCGGCCCCGGCCTGCTGCAGCAGTGGCGCGAGCGCCTGCCTGCGGATACCCCCAACTACTTTCTGATCAACATCCAGCCCGAGCAGCGCGACAGCGTGCTGGCCACGCTGCGTGGACTGGGCGCCAGCGACGCCAGCATCGAACCGATGGCCACCGGCCGCCTGATCGCGATCAACGGCAAGCCGCCGCTGCGCGTGGACCGCTCGCCTGAACAGAACGGGCAGCCGGCGTCCAGCGAGGCCCAGCGCGACGACGATGACGAGAACCGGCCGTTGAACTTCAGCTGGCGCAGCACCTTCCCGCCCGCCAACACGCTGGTCAACGGCGCCTTCTGGAAGGCCGACAGCACCGCGGCAGAGGCGTCGGTGGAAATCGGCTGGGCCAAGCGCTACGGCGTGTACCCGGGCGACCGCATCAGCATTGCAGTGGGCGAGCAGGAACGCGAATTCACCGTGACCAGCGTGCGCAAGGCCGACTGGAACACCTTCCGGCCGAACTTCTTCGTGCTGCTTAACCCGAATGCGGTGGGCGACACCCCGCACAACCTGCTGTCGGCGTTCCATCTGCCGGCCGGCAAGGCGGCCGGACTGGGCGAGCTGGTACGCGCGCAGCCGAACCTGTCGCTGCTGGACGTGGACGCGGTGATCTCGCAGGTGCGCGATGTGATGGAACGGGTGGCGCAGGCGGTGCAGCTGGTGATGGTGTTCAGCCTGCTGGCGGGCGTGCTGGTGCTGCTGGCCGCGCTGCAGGCCACGGCCGGCGAACGCCGCTACGACAGCGCGGTGCTGCGCACGCTGGGCGCGACCCGGCGCCAGCTGCGCGGCGCGGTGCTGGTCGAGTTCGGCGCGCTGGGCACGCTGGCGGCGTTGCTGGCGGTGGGCGCCGCCGCGGCCATCGGCGTGGCGGTCTCGCAGAAAGTGTTCGAGCTGCCGTTGCTGCCGCCGTGGCCGGGCCTGCTGATGGGCGGCGTGGTCGGCATCGCGTTGAGCCTGCTGGCCGGCTGGTGGGGCACGCGGGCGATCCTGCATACGCCGCCGGCACTGGCGCTGCGCGAGGCCTGACGCGGCCGTGACACGCATCGGGGGGCGCCAGCGCTATGCTGCGCGCCCCACCCCCACGAGATCGCCCGGATGCCCGGCACGTCGTTCGCCGCTTACCTCTACCCGGTGTTGCTGCTGCTCGGCAGCAACATCTTCATGACCTTCGCCTGGTACGGCCACCTGAAATACAAGAGCGCGCCGCTGATGATGGTCATCATGGTCAGCTGGGGCATCGCCTTCTTCGAGTACTGCCTGCAGGTGCCCGGCAACCGGCTGGGCAGCGCGGTGTATTCGGCGCCGCAGCTGAAGGGCATGCAGGAAGTGATCACGCTGCTGGTGTTCGCGGTGTTCTCCGCGTTCTACCTGGGCCAGCCGCTGAAGTGGAACCACTACGCCGCGTTCGGGTTGATCGTGGCGGCGGCGTTTCTGATGTTCAAGGAATAGCAATGAGACACGGCTTCTGCCTGCGCGCGCTTCTCGTCGGCGTGCCGCTGCTGTTGGCGATGCTGCCCGCGTGTGCCCGCACTGCGGTGGGCCATGTCCCGGACCCGGTACAGGCCTTCGTGCTGGAAACGGTACTGGCCGATGAGGTGCGCGCCTTCCATGAGGGCCGCCAGACCTATCTGGTTCCGGCCGATGCAGCGCACGCGCGTGGTGATGCCGAGGTGCTGGCCGACCTGCGCGCGGAGTTCGACCGGTTCTACCGGGGGCAACCAACGCCGAGAAAGGAAGTGGCGCACATGGCGATCCTGGTCGCGCAGACCGCGCTGCTGCTGCCCGACCCGCAGGCGTGCAGCACGGACCGCGCGCGCTGCAGCGACGCCATCATGGGCGTCCGCACGCGCGATGACGAGGCGAGCCTGCAGGCCACCCTGCGTACGTTCCAGGACGCCGGGGTGGACCTCACCACGCTGGGTGGACCGGCGTCCTGAGTGCGAGGCAAAGGTCAGTAGATCCACGCCATGCGTGGATGCGGTTCACAACGCCTGCTGCTTCGCCCAAGCCACGGTCGTATCCATCGCACGCTGCATTCCCGAAAGCGATATGAACACGCAGATCTCGTCCTTGGCATTGTCATCCCCTACCCGGTTGTGGACTTCGGTGTAGTACGGGTGACTTTCGAAAATGACGCTACGGACGATGTTGCCGCTGGTCAGATGCTTTGCGGAGAAAATGGGGTTGGCTTCGCGGTCTTTTGTGCCATCGACGAAGAACACGTTGCAATGCGGGCTGCGGAAGTCTTCAGCACGCAAATTGGCCGCGTGGATGCCAGCCGTGAACGCGTCGAGGAAATGCTGTTCGAGACGATCATAGACCTGCGGATCGGACAGGTAGGTTTCGAACGCCTGGCGCTCTTGCACGAGCATCAGCGAACCCCATTCTCGGATAATGGAATCGCAAAGACACGAACCACGTCGTGACCTGTGGGACCATCAGCGCGGCTCTCGCAGAAGCGAAAGCCAGCGAGCATGCCAGCGTCTTCGAACACGGAGCGCACAACGTCGATCTCAGCCGAAGCCACCCTGCTGGATTCGTGCCGACGGCGGTTCCCGAACGCAAGGCCCTCGGGGCCTGGATAGTAGAAGACGCTTGGAAGCAGGATGCCTTCTTGCGCGTGCAACTCGAAGTCGTTGAAGCTCAATGCGAGGAACATCTCCGAGCCCGTGCCACCGCGCACCTTGCCAGCAATGCGGACGATTGAAAGGACGTGACTGCAAAGACTGAGCAGATAGGCCGATGTCCATCGAGGCCCAAGGCGCTCCAGCACTCCATCGATCCGACTCAAGCGCGAGACAAGTTCCACCTCCTCGAAGTCGTCGATTTCAAGATAGAAACTGTCGATGTCGTCGCAGGCTTCACCGGACAACAGTTGACTGCAGAGCTCGGAGAGTTTCATCGACCGGCATGATCATGGGTGGAATGAACCACCTACCCTATCGCACACCCAACCTACGATCAGAGGTTTCGAGGAAATTTGGCCAATTGCGTCAAAGCAATACGCATCAGGCGCCATGTAACGCAACCGCAAGCATGGATGCCACGTGCAATCGCCGGCGAAGAGCGTGCCGAGCAAGCTCGGCACCTACCAAAGCAGAGGTCCGCCAGTAGATCCACGCCATGCGTGGATGCGGTGCCGAGCAAACCCGGCACCCGCCGGCGCCGTGGCGATCAGCCTTCCTTCGGCGCCTTCTCAACGTACTTGGCAAACACGTCGTCGATCTGCGTGTCCTTCACCTTCTTGCCGGACTGGATCTCTTCAGCCTGGGTGAACAGCGGGATGATCATCGCCATGCCGTCGAGCTTGGTCTTCAGGTGCACGCCCGGGGCCTGGCCGAGGAAGCCGTCCCAGCGCTGGCGCACCTTGGCCCAGTAACCGGCGGTGGCCTTCCAGTAGTCGCGGGCGGGGGTGAAGTCGATCTCGGTGGTCTTCACGTAGTCGTTGAAGCCGAACTCGCGGGCGATCTCCACCTGGCTGCCGTCGGCGTTGCGCTGCACCTTGGTGTTGAACTGCTCGTGGGTCCAGCCATTGGGCGTGAGCGTGTGGCGGTTGACCACGGCCAGCGCGTTGTAGTCGCTGCGCTTGGTGTATTCACGACGCGGCAACGGGCGCCAGCTGAGGTCGCTGGTCCAGGTCGGCACGTTGTTGGTGTAGGTCCAGGTGCCGGTGCCGCAGTAGCGCGGTGCATCGCTCACTTCGTACACGCACTGGGTCCAGGCGCCCTTGTTCACGGCTGCCGGGATGCTGCGCACCTGCCAGGTCTGGTCGGCACTGAACTCGAAGCGGTTCGGCGCTTCGTAGACCCAGTCCTGGCGCCAGTGCTTGGTGATGTGGCCGCTCTTCTCGTCCAGCAGCAGGTGCTGCAGCACGATGCGCCTGGGGGTGTCCTCGACCACGATGACCAGCTCGTTGCCGCCGCTGCGCATCGCCGGCGCACGCTCGTAGCCGGGCTTGAGCAGCACGGTCTCGTCGAAGGCGAAATCGACGGTGTACTCGCCCTGCATGGCAAGGATGCTGTCATGGTCGCGGGCGATGTCGGAGGGCTGCGCGCTGGCCACGCCGCTGGCGGCGAGCAGCAGCATGACGCTGGCTGTCTGGAACTTCATCGGGGTCTTCCTTCGGGGTTGCAGATGTAGTGAGAGGCCGTCCGTGGCCGACAGGCGTTCCATCAGGAAAGGGTCACAGCCGGATCAGCGGCAGGTCGCCGGGAACCCGCGGCGCCGGCCGGCGCGCGGCGTCGGCGCAGCAGCAGTCGTCGATCGCCAGCTCGCCTTCGGCACCTTCCAGCCGCGCGATGCGACGCGCGGTGGCTGCGCCCAGCGAGGACAACGTCGACAGGCTTGCAGCGAGGGTGCGGCCATCGTCGGCGGCATGCAGGCGCAACGTGCACAGGCGCCAGCGCTGGCCGCCGAGGTGCCCGGCCAGGCGCCGCCACAGGCGTTCGCCGACACTGCCATCGCTGTCATGTTCTGGGCCCGGCGGCAACGCCGCGACCAGCCGGTCCCAGGCCAGGAAATCGCTGTCGGGCAGCAGGTACAGGCGCCACACGCAGCGTCCGCGGGCATCGAGGAAACACAGGCTTTCGCGCACGCCCTCGCTGTCCACGCCCTGGCAGGCATGCACGCGTACTGCCTGCGCCAGCCACCGAGCTCGTTGCCGTCAGCGCGGTACAGCACAACACGGTGCCGAGCGTGGCCAGCTGTGCCGGCGTCGGCCAGGCCGCGCTGCCTGCGCGGCGATGGCGTCGTTCCTGCGTGCGGACAAGGCTCGGCTCATGAGGTCACCAGGAAACGGCAAGGCTTGCGGAGAGGGTGCGGCCCGGGCTGGTATAGCGATCCAGCACGCGGCTGGTCGGCGACAGCGTCGAACCCACGTTGGACCAGTCGATGTAGCGCTTGTCGCCCAGGTTGAACACGCCGACGTTGAAGGTCGCGCCCGGGGCGAAGTTCCAGTGCGCCATCAGGTCGGCCACGCCGTAGCCGGCCGGGCGGTACACCGTGGCCGCAGTGACGCGGTCCTTGCGCTTGACGAAGGTACCGGCCAGTTCGACGCCCCAGGTATCGGTGTCGTACATCAGGCCGACGGTGCCACGCAGCGGGTCGACCGAATCCAGCGGCGTGTCTTCGGTCTTGTTGTCACCGCGCGACCACGCCACCGAACTGCGCAGCGCCCAGCCCTGCAGCGCCGGGCTGATCTGGCCGAAGTCGACGCCGGCCTTCATCTCGGCACCGTAGATGCGCGCATCGGCGATGTTGCGCGACTGGAACACCATCAGCCCTGGGCGTTGGTACCGACCAGCGACTGCGACTCGATGAAGTCCTTGTACTCGTTGTAGTAGCCGCTGAGGCTGACGTAGGCCGCCGGCGACAGGAAGCGCAGGCCCAGCTCCATGCCGTCACTGGTTTCCGGCTTCAGGTCCGGATTGGGAATGGCGGTGTAACCGAAGGCGAAGTTGGTGAAGCCCAGGTTGACGTCGTTGTACGGCGGCGAGCGGAAGCCATGCGAGTAACCCGCGAACAGCGACCATTCGTCGGTGAAGCGATAGACCATGCCCAGCTTCGGCGACACGCTGGTCTTGGTCAGCTTCGCCACCGCAACGCCGGATTGTCTTCGGCGAAGATGCTGTCCACCTCCGGCTTCAGTTCGTAGCGGTCCACGCGCACGCCCGGCACCAGCGACAGCTTGCCGTTGGCCATGCGCATTTCATCCTGTGCGTACAGGCCCAGCTCGGTGGTCTTGCTGATCGGGAAATCGCGCACCGGAAGGCGTCGGGCAGGATGGTGGTGCTGGTCTGGCCATTGGCCAGCACCTGGTAGCCGTCGCGCTTCTGGCGGATCTCGGTGCGCGCGCCCTCGAAGCCGTAGGTCAACGCGTGCTCGACGCTGCCGGTGCTGAACGCCTTGTTGAACTGCGCCTGCAGGCCGTACACGCGCTGGTCGAAGTTGAACTCGCGGTGGCGGCGGCTGCGGTTGGCGCGGTCCTCATCGGTGATCTGGGTGGTTTCACTGTGCTGGGTATACAGCTGCCAATGCAGGCTGTCGCGAAGCCCTTGTCCAGCGCATCCATTTCATGGGCGAACGACACGCGGGTGCGGTTCTGCGTGTCGCGT
>NZ_JBFLUN010000003.1:0-22194 GCF_050473585.1 Stenotrophomonas sp. NRRL B-14846 | reverse complement strand
CGATCACCGCCTGCGACTTGTCGATGGCCGCCAGCTGCCCGGCCGAGTACGGCCGCCTGCAGCTTCTGCGCGGTGATGTCAGTGGCGAACTTGACCACTTTGTACGGACGCCCCTGACGGTCCAGCACCGGTTGTACGAGGCCTGGATCCAGATCTCGCGCTGGCCCTTGCCGAAGCGCCGGTACTGGCCAGCGTCATATTCGCCACGTCCCAGCCGCGCCCAGAAGTCACGGTATTCGGCGCTGCGCGCCTGCTCGGGATCGACGAACAGGGAATGGTGCTTTCCCTGGATCTCCTCCAGCCGGTAGCCCATCGCCTGCAGGAAGTTGTCGTTGGCCTGCAGGATGGTGCCGTCGAGGGCGAACTCGATGACCGCCTGGACCCGGTGCAGCGCCGCGACCTGCGCCTCGAGTTCGGCACGCCATCGGCCGCCGCCTCGACGCCGGAGCGGTGCTGGGGTGCCAGCGCGCCCAGCAGGGCACGCCACGGCGACCAACGGTATGCAGCTCGGCCGGCGCCTGCGCGCCCTGCCGTGAAGCCTGGAATGAGCATTGTCTGATCCTCGGTGTCCGGTAAGCGGTTGCGACCCGACGGGCGGGATGCCCGGCGGCAACTTCAGTTGCTTGGGACTACAGGTGCCGGCAGGCACCCCTCGAGCGGCTGGCAAGAACGTCTGGTGCGGGTGCGATCGGCATAGGGAGCGGCGGAACACACAGCGCGGGCCGCCCGTCGGGGCAGCCTGGGGTCCTGCAGCGGGCGACTGGAGCGGGATCCAGAGGGGATATCGGCGATGCGATCGGTGGCTTTAGCCGGATTCCGCGACGCCCGTCGCAACTTCAGATGCTGCTGCAGGGATGCGGTAGACAATCGCGGTGTACTTCACATTCTGCTCACGCGCGACGGGGACCCCGCCGAGTGATTCCGCCAGGCGCCGGCTGGGCATGTTCTGCTCGGCCCACCGGGTAGCGGAATGCGGCGCGGTCCAGCCGCCGGGATGCGAGCGCACGCACCGCCGCAACGGCCTCACGGCCATAACCATGCCCGTGCACTCGCCTCGGCGATCCAGATGCCCAGTTCGGGTTCCGCATCGGCAGTGCGATGCAGGCCAGCCAGGCCGAGAAACGCATCATCGGCGTATCGGCGGATCACGAACGTAACGTCGGTGCCATCGGCGATGGTGGGCAACCACGTCGACCAGACAGCGGCGAATGCGTGCTCCGACGCAGGGGGATCAAACGCCATGTAGCGGGTCAGCCCCGGCGTGATCGCGGCAAACGCCTCGCCTGCGTCCTCCGGCGTGAAGGGCCGGAGCTGCAGCCGCCGGCTGTCGATGGTCCAGTCGTCGGGGGACATGTCGCGCGTCGTTGCTGTCATTGGGCATAGCCTCGCCGGGACACCGATGCAGTTCAAGCCGAAAAGGTTTGCATGACCAACGGGAGATCCCGTGGCAAGATGAAAATGGCCAGCATGCAGCGAACCGCAGGACGCTCACTGACACGGAGATCGCATGTTCCCACGCTTTGCCAGTTTCCTGATCCTGGGCCTGTGCAGCAGCGGCGCCCTCGCCGCCGACGCCACCTATCGCCCCAGCTTCCACCCCGACCAGCTGAAGGGCCCGCCTGCCGGGCGCCCGAACGAAGTGCTGGTACTGGGCACCACCCACTTGTCCGGCCTGCCCAAGTCCTTCCAGCCCGCCTTGCTTGAACCGTTGCTGCAGCGACTGGTCGCCTGGAAGCCCGAGCTGATCGCCACCGAAGACCTGTCAGGCCTGCAGTGCGATTTCATGCGTCCGCTACCCGGCACGCTATGCAGAGAGCGTGGCCACCTACTGCTTCGACACCACCGCTGCGCAGGCTGCGACCGGACTGGACGTGCCTACGGCGAACAACCCAGGCCGATGCGGCTGCTTGCAACCTGGCCGAAGGATCCGGCGCCCGCCCCAGCGTCGTCGGCTTGCTGCATTGTTCCTGCAGCGGGCGAACGCGGTTCGGCGCAGGTGCAGTGGCTGCGCCTGCCTGCGCCCGAGCGCAAAGGCGGTGATGGGACTGACACCGGCCCTGGTCGAGATCCTCGACAAAGGCCTGGTTCGCCGCAATGAAACCACCTGATCGCCGCCGAAGTCGCCGCCCGCCTCGGGCATGAACGGCTGTGGGCGGTGGACGACCACACGGCCGATTCCCCCACGCCCGCCGAGGATGAAGCGGCGGCCAGCGCGGCCATCACTGGTGCCTGGAACAATGCCTATACGCAGGCACGCAAGGACGCCGATGAACGTTTGATCGCCGACCTGGACAAGCCCGACGGCGTCATGGCGCTGTACCGGGCGTACAACGACCCCGCGGTGGCGATGACCGCTTACCAGAGCGACTTCGGCGCGACGCTCGTCGAGCCCTCACCCAAGGCCTTCGGCCGCAACTACGTCGGCTACTGGGAAACCCGCAACCTGCGCATGGTCGCCAACATGCGCGACGTGCTGGGCCAGCACCCCGGCAGCCGCATGCTGACCATCGTCGGTGCCTCGCACAAGGGCTACTACGAGGCCTACCTCAACCAGATGCACGATGTGCAGCTGGTCTCGGCGGACGAAGTATTGCGTTGACAAAGCTCCCAACAGCTGGGGATACGGTACACGTGATCGTAGCCACCACATGGAAGGAACCCGTATGAAGCGATGGATTGCAGCACTTACTGTCATTGGTCTTGCCAGCACCTTTCAGGCTGTTGCCTGCGACCTCACTCTCGACAACGGCGGTGACCTTGCCGCCTGCCGTTGCCACGACAGCGGGAAAGAAGATCTGCCTGCGGCCAGGTGTCTATGTCACTGGCCCGGCGCCTTTGGAAGTTCCTGCGGGAACCACCATCGAAGGTTGGGCACGAGCATGGCCGATGTGGTGGTCTCTGCGTATGGTGCGCCGCAAAAGGCAATCGGACTCGGCAGCAACACCATGCTGCACAATTTCACGCTGACGACGGGAGTAGGCGGGAACTTTGCGTTCTCGCCTACCATCAGGATCGCGTCATCATATGGAGCCTTGATATTGTCGGCTTCCAGATCAGCACCGGAGTCGTCGGCGGCAAAGGCATTGAAATATGGGATACCTTCATGCGCGGCAATGGAATTGCTGGCAATGGTGTGGCCGATCCAACCTTTGGATTACCGACGCACGGGACGTCACCATCCTCTATGGGCAGCTCACCGGCCGCAAAGATGGACCAGGAGGGCGACGGAGAAATGGCCATCTACAATTCGAGTAACGTCATGATCGACGGCGCCCGTGTCATCGACTCGGGAGCAAGCGCCATCTATCTGGTGAACTGCGTTGATTGCACCATCAAGAATTCAGTGATTGAACGACCTGGGGAATGGGGAATCGACGTCGTGCAAGGATCACATCGCTTCCTCGCCGAGAACAACATGGGTCAACGGCGCGAACTACGGCGGAGCTGTTTTTGAAACGTCCGGGGGGGCAAGCGCTACATTCCGTTCAAATCGTTTTGTTTTCAACCGGCGTATGGGTGTAGGCAACTGCAACGGCATCAATGCCAAGGGAGGGATCGCGGGTGTCCAGTCCATTGGCAACTCGTCGATTCCCACAGGCGACCTGTGCAGCTTTCCCTGAAGCAACATGACAGTACGGTTGGTCAGCGCCTCCTCCGGCCACCTCGCCACAGCAGTACGCTGGCCATCAACGTGCAGGCCAGCGTCAGCACCAGCGACGCCACCACGCCGCCGTGCAGCACCGGCAGCATCGCCTTCGCATGCAGGTCGTCGCGCAGTTGTTCCAGGCGCAGCCAGCTGGCCAGCGCCAGGCACCAGCCGACCATGGCCGGCGCATAGGCGGCAACGACGTTTCGATTCCAGGCCATCATCGTCAGCTCTGTTGTCCGGGGGAGTGGCGATTGTTCCGCCCCGCCCTCTCACAGGCTGAGACCGCCTGCCGCCGCTACCGCGACCAGCCACCGCCCAATGCCGCCATCAGCGCCGCACTCGCCTGCAGCTGCCGGCTCTGGATGTCCTGAAGCCCCAACTGCGCCTGGCGGGCATCGGTCTGCGCGCTGACCACGTCCAGATAGCTCACCGCACCACCGGTGTAGCGGTCATGCGCGATCTGCTCCGCACGCTGCGCGGCCTGCACCGCCTCCTGCTCGTGGCCGCGCTGGGCATCGAGCTGGCGCAGCAGGGTCAGCTGGTCTTCCACCTGGCGGATCGCCGCCAGCACGGTGGCCCGGTATTGCGCCGACGCAGCATCGAATTCGGCCTCGGCCCCGGCCTTGGCAGCCTTGCGTCGGCCGCCATCGAACACCGGTAGTGCAGCCAACGGGCCGAGTGCCCAATAACGGTTGCCCGCATCCAGCAGGGCGCTGCCACCCGAGGTCTGGCCACCCAGCAACCCGGTCAGGCTGAGCTGCGGGAACCACGCGGCGCGGGCCACACCGATGCCGGCATTGGCGGCGAACACCCGCCGCTCGGCGGCAGCGATATCCGGCCGTCGCTGCAGCAGGTTGCTGGGCAGATCGGCCGGCATCGTCGGCAATGCCGGCAGGCCTGCAGTAGCGACAGTGAACCCGCTGGCTGGCCTGCCGACCAGTTCGGCAATGGCATGCCGCAGCAGGTCGTGGCGCGCATCGAGCGCATCCAGATCGGCCTGCGCGCTCGCCAGCTGATGCCGCGCACGGGACACATCCAGCTCCGACGCGATCTCGCCACGGAATCGGTCTTCGGTCAGCGCCAGCGCCTGCTGGTAGTCCTCAATGCTCCCGCGCAGGATCAGCTGCTGCGCCTCGGCGCCCCTCAGCTGCAGGTAGAGCCCGGCCAGCTGCTGCGACAGGCTCAGCCGCGCGGCGGCCAGGTCGTCGCCACTCGCATCGGCGCGCGCCCTGCCGGCGGCCGCCGCGTTGCGCAGCCGCCCCCACAGGTCAAGATCGAACGACAGCGAAAACGTGGCGCTATTGCTGTCATAGATGGCCGGCTGGGTCGCGCTGCGCAGCGGCTTGTCATCGGACTGGCGCTGGCGCACCGGACCCGTGCTGAAGCCGATCTGCGGTGCGCGCGTCGATGCCACTTCGCCCGCAGCGGCGCGTGCGGCATCGTAGTGCGCCACCGCCTGCGCCAGCGTCGGATTGGCCTGGCCCAGCTGTTGTTGCAGCTGGTCCAGCACCGGGTCATCGAAGGCCTGCCACCACGCCGGTGCCATCGGTGCAGTGGCCACCGCCGCCTCGACCTGCTCGTAGGCCGCCGGCATCGCCACCGACGGCACCTGGTAGGCCGGCGCCAGCGAACAGCCGCCCAGCAGCAGCGTCGCCAGCGCAAGCGCAGCGACACGCTCAGCCGCGGGCATGCGCGGGCTCCTGCTCACCGGCTACCACACGCACATGGTCACCTTCGCGCAACGCATCGGGCGGATTGGGAATGACCCGGTCGCCCGCCTTCAAGCCGCGGTCGATGCGCAACGTGCTGCCCAGATCACTGACGATATGGATGTCGCGCAGATGCACGATGTCCTTGGCGTCGACCACTGCCACCTGCGTACCCTTGGCACGGAAGATCAGCACCTCGGCCGGCACGCTCACGCCGGCGCCGCCGTCCTGCAGCGGCAGGGTCACTTCCGCGTAGCTGCCGGGCAGCAGTGCGCCGTCGGCGTTGTCGACCACGAACTGCGCCAGCAGGGTGCCCGAGCTGCGATCGATCGCACTGGAATCCCCCTGCAGCGTGGCGGTGAAATGGCGCCCTTCCTGGCCTGGCACCTGCAGCGTGGCCTGCAGCCCGGAGCGGATGCTGGCCGCGCTGTTCTGCGGCACCGGCACCATCAGGCGCAAGCGGTGTGTGTCGGCGATGTTGAACAGCTCGCGACCGCTGTCGTCGGCACGGATCAGCTGGCCGACGTCGGTCTGCCGTGAAGTAACGGTGCCATCGAAGGGCGCGCGCAAGGTGCGGTAGCGACCAAGCTCCTGCAACCGCGCATAGTCGGCCTGGGCCGCTTCCACGCTGGCCTGTGCGGCCACCGCATTGGCCTGCTTCTCGTCGGCTTCCTGGCGCGACACCGAATGGCTGCCGAGCATCCCCTGCCAGCGCTCGGCGCTGACCTTGGCCAACGCTGCGTCTGCCTGTACCTGCAGCAGGTGGGCGTGGGCCTGGGCGATCTGCTGATCCAGTTCCGGGCTGTCGATCACCGCCAGCACCTGGCCGGCCTTGACCGCCTGGCCGATGTCGGCACTCCACGATTTCAGGTAGCCGCCCACGCGGGCATGGATCGGCGCCTCGGTCCAGGCACTCAGGTGTGCCGGCAGGGTCATGGTTCCTGCAGCGCCCTGCCCGCCAGCGATGACCACCTGCACGGACGGGACCGCCTGGCGCTCAGTCCACTCGACCACGGCGTGTGCCTGCTGCGCGCGCAGGGCAAGACCACCGGCCACCAGGGCGAGCGCAACAGCCGCGGCCAGGAGCAAGGGACGGCGCAGCGAACGCTGCGGCAGCGAAGACTCAGACATGCAGGGGTTCTCCGGCAGGAGCAGTACGGGTTTTGCGGGAGTGGGCCAATGCGAACACCACCGGAACGAACAACAACGTGGCGCAGGTCGCGAGCAGCAGGCCACCGATCACCGCGCGGCCGAGTGGCGCGTTCTGTTCGGTGGACAGTGCGGTCGGCAGCATGCCCAGGATCATCGCCAGCGCTGTCATGCAGACTGGGCGGAACCGGGTGAATCCTGCTTCAAGCGCGGCCTTGGCCGCGTCACCATGCTCGGCCAGGCGCTCGCGGCAGAAGCTGACCACCAGGATCGAATTGGCCGTAGCCACGCCCATGCACAGGATGGCGCCGGTCAACGCGGGTACCGACAACGTGGTGTGGGTCAGGAACAGCATCCAGACCACGCCGGCCAGACCCGCCGGCAACGCGGTGATGATCACGAACGGATCGGTCCAGGACTGGAAATTGATGACGATCAGCAGGTAGATCAGCACGATCGCCGCCAGCAGGCCGTAACCGAGGCCGGTGAACGCGACGTGCAGCGCATCGATCTGCCCATGCAGGCCGACCTCGGTACCCCGGGGGCGCTGGCCGGCCATGCCATCGATGACCTTCTGCACATCGGCCGCCACCGCGCCGAGGTCCCGATCCTGCACGCTGGCGTACAGATCCAGCGTGGGCTGCACGTTGTAGTGGGTGACCACCGCGGAACTGGCCCCGCGCTGGATGTCAGCCAGGCCGCCCAGCACCTGCGGAGTACCGCTGCTGCCAGTCACCGGCAGCGCCTGCAGCGCGGCCAGGCTGTCCATGCGGTATTGCGGCGTGGCCGCCACGACGCTGTAGGAAATGCCATTCTTCGGGCTCAGCCAGAACGTCGGAGCAACCTGGCCGCTGCCGGCCAACGACGCCACCATACTGTTGGTGACATCGCGTTCTGTGATGCCCAGGCCATTGGCGCGCAGGCGGTCAACATCCACCTTCAGGGTCGGATAGCCATCAGGCTGCTGCAGGCGCAGGTCGACCAGGCCCGGCACGTGGCGCAGGCGACGCTGCAGCTCCTGGGCATAGGCGCGGTTGCCGGCGGCATCCGGCCCGGCAATGCGCACGTCCAGCGGTGCCGGCGAACCGAAGTTGAGGATCTGGCTGCTGGTATCGGCGGGCAGGAACGCGAAGCTGACACCCGGGAAGGCGGCCGGCAGCACCTCCCGCAGGCGCCGCGCATACTCGGCCGCATCGCCGTGGCCCGGCTTCAGTGACACCTGGATGTCGCCATCCTGCGGGCCGATGGTGCCGCTGGCGCTGTAGGCCATGTTGATGCCGGTCATTGGCAGGCCCAGGTTGTCGACGATGGCGTCGATCTCATGCGCCGGCACTTCCTGGCGGATGCGCGATTCGATGCGATCAAACGCCGCTGCGGTTTCCTCGATGCGGGTGCCCAGCGGCAGGCGTACGTGCAGCGACAACGCGCTGGCTTCGGTGGCCGGGAAGAAGTCCTGGCCCAGTGCCGGCAGCAGCGCGAAGGACACCATCACGCAGGCCATGAAGCCGATCAGGAAGCGACCGCGATGTGCCAGCGCCAGACCGAGCAGTGCGTGGTAGCGGTCACGGGTGGCGGAGAAGCCGGCCTCGAAACGCTGCTGCCAGTGCACCAGCGTGGCCGTCAGGCGTGCACGACGCGGCCGCGGATGATCACCCTCGTGATGGTTGAGGAACGCGTCCTCGGGATGATGCCCGACCCCGCCTTCCACGCGATGCGGCCGCAGCAGGTACAGCGCCATGGTCGGCACCAGGGTGCGCGAGAGCACGAAGGAGCTGCCCATGGCGAAGATGACCGCCAGCGCCATCGGCCGGAACAGGTAACCGGCGATGCCATCAAGCAGGAACATCGGCACGAACACGATGCAGATGCACAGCAGCGATACGAACGCCGGGCCGACGATCTGCGCGGCGCCATCGAGGATCGCCTCGCGCACACCCCTTGCCCTGCTCCAGATGCCAGTTGACGTTCTCGATAGTGACCGTGGCATCGTCGACCAGGATGCCCACGGCCAGCGCCAGGCCGCCCAGCGTCATCACGTTGAGGGTCTGCCCGGCGGCCGACAGCAGCGCGATGGCCGACAGCACCGCCAGCGGGATCGAGGCGGCAATGATGACGGTCGAACGCCAGCTGCCGAGGAACACCAGGATCATCACACTGGTCAGCAGCGCGGCGATGATGCCCTCGCGGGCGACGCTGCTGATCGATTCGCGCACGAAGGTGGACGCATCGCCCAGCAACGAGATCTTCAGCGACGGCGGCAGCGACTCCCCGATCTGCGGCAGCATCGCGCGGATGCGGCTGACGAGCGTGAGCGTGGATGCATCGCCGTTCTTCAACGCGGCCATCAGCACCGAATGGCCGCCGTTGACCCGCACGATGTTGGTCTGCGGCGGCGAGCCGTCGCGCACGTGTGCCACCTGGCCGATGGTGACCACCGCACCATTGACGGTCCGGATCGGCAGGTCATTGAGCGCTTCGATCTCGTTGGGGCTGTTGTTGAGCAGCACGGTGAATTCATTGCTGCCCAGCTTGGCGGTGCCGACCGGGGTGATCTGGTTCTGCGCCGCCAGGGCGTTGCCCACGTCCTGGGCCGACAGCCCCTTGGCGGCCATCGCCTGCGGGTCCAGGTCGAGGGTGATCTGGCGCTGCTTGCCGCCGTAGGGGGCGGGAATGGCCAGACCCGGAATCGAGGTCAATGGCGGGCGCACCGTGTTCTGCGCAAGATCGCGGATCTGCGACTCACCCAGCGTCGGGCTGGAGAACGCCATCTGCAGCACCGGCACGGTGGAGGCGCTGTAGTTGAGGATCAGTGGCGGCGTCATGCCGGCCGGCATCTGCTTGACCATGGTCTGCGAGATCGCGGTGATCTGCGCATTGGCGGTGCGGATGTCCACGCCGGGCTGGAAGAACACCTTCACCACGCCCATGCCGGCCAGCGACTGCGATTCGATGTGCGCGATGTCGTTGACGGTGGTGCTGAGCGCACGCTCGTACGGCGAGATCACCCGCCCGGCCATCGCATCGGGCGACAGGCCGGTGTACTGCCAGACGACGGCGACGACCGGGATGCCGATATCGGGAAACACATCGGTGGGGGTGCGCAGCGCGCTGAGCGGACCGACGATGCAGATGAAAATGGCCATCACCACGAAGGTGTAAGGCTTGTTGAGCGCGGTCCTGACCAACCCGAGCATGCGGCTCTCCAACGGTGCCACTGCCCACCGCGGGCAGCGCAGGCCGGCAAGTATCGGCGCTGCCAGCTAAAACAAGGCTGTGCCGCAGATGAAACATATTTCATGAAGGGATTTTGTTGCAGGGCTGCGCCCTGCACCTGCGGTAGTGCCGGCCGCTTGCCTGCAACAGCAGCAGCAACAGCGGGCATTCCGTGGGATGGCGGGGCGGTGTCGGAGTGCGGGGACGCCGTAAACCCACAGTGCCCCGCCTTCGACAGTTTCACGCGGCTGTTGAAAACTGAGACTGTTGGTCCGCGCGGCTGTTGGTAGGTGTCGACCGTTGGTCGACACATCTGTCAGATATCAAATTTCATTTGGGACCCGACCCAGTGCCGACCAACGGTCGGCACCCACCAGAAGCAGCTGGCACCAACAGCAGCGGAAAACTGTCGAAGGCGGGGTGGGTCCGGTTGCGGGGGTGTCCGCGGCATGGATGCCGCGGCCAAGTCCCCAGGGACGGGTTCACGGCGTCCCCCGCAACCGGACCCACCCCGCCATCCCACGGAATGCAGGCTTTTGAAGTTGACGTTGATTGCAGCAGGTGCAGGGCTGCAAGCCCTGCAAAAACACACATCCTCTACAGCAGCTGCGGCCGGCACAGCAGGCTGAAGCGGGCGCCGCCCAGCGTGGACTGCGCCACCTGCAGGCGGAACCCGTGCAGGCCCGCGATGGCTGCCACGATCGACAGGCCCAGGCCGAAGCCTCCCCCCTTGCTGGCCTCCGCACGGTGGAAACGCTGGAACACCAGGCTGCGCTCGGCGTGCGGTATGCCCGGGCCCGAATCCTCCACCACGATGCTGGTAGCCCCCTCCTCCACCTGTGCCGACAGCTGCACGCGGCCGCCTTCCGGTGCGAACCGGATCGCGTTGTCGAGCAGGTTGCCGATCGCCTCGAACAGCAGGCCGCGGTCACCCACCACGCCCGGCAGGCCAGCGGCCAGTTCCAGCTGCAGCCACTGCCCCTTCTCCTCCGCCAGCGGCGCGTAGAACGCATGGATCTCCTGCAGCAACGCTTCGGCGCCAGCGTGTCGAACCCGGAGCGGCGCTGGTGGTCTTCCAGCTCGGAGATCCGCAGCAGCGCGCGGAAACGCACCATCAGTGTGTCCGTTTCTTCCAGCACCTGCTCCAGTGGCAGCGCCTGCGGATCACCGTCCTGTACCTGCTGCCGCATGCGGTACAGCTGCGCACGCACGCGCGTCAGTGGCGTACGCAGATCGTGGGCGATGTTGTCGCATACCCCTTTGACCTCGGTCATCAACTGCTCGATGCGGTCGAGCATGGCGTTGACGATGGCCGCCAGCATGTCCAGTTCGTCGCGGCGGTTGGCCAACGGCAGGCGCTGGCCCAGGTCGCCGGCAACGATCCGCGCAGTGGCCTGCTCGATGGCCTGGATGCGGCGCAGCGGCCGCCGCCGCAACAGGTGCCAGCCAAGCAGCCCCGGCAGCAGGGTCAACGACACACCCCACAGCAGGGCGTCGAGGATCAGGTGGTTGACCTCGTTCAATGGCCCGCTGTAACGCACCAGCACCAGGATGCGGCCGTCGCGGGTCGGCATCGCCAGGCCGAAACCGCGCTTGCCGCGTGCGTTCACATCGGCAATCGGCAGGCCGGACACCGGATGCGCGCTGCCATCGAGCGGCAGCTGCGCCGGCAGCGACTTCAGCATGCCGGCAATCGGCTGCCCGTCGGGGGTGAACAACCCGTAGGCATCGATGCCATGCAGGTCGTAGCGGCGGTTCTCGCGCAGCGCTGCGGTCAGGCCATCACCGGTGAAGTGCTCGAACAGGTGCGCACGTTGCAGCACCGCCGACTGTGCCAGCTCGTCCAGGTACAGCGACACCCTCCAGTACAGCACCCCCAGCAGCACGCACGACCAGGCCACGAACAGCAGGCTGTACAGGCCCAGCAGGCGACTGCTGGAAGAGCGCCAGCCGTCAGACAGTTTCGCTGAGGACATAGCCGCTGCCACGCACGGTACGGATCAGCGACGGCGCGTCGGCCTGGTCCAGCTTGCGCCGCAGGCGGCCGATGTGCACGTCGATCAGGTTGGTGCCCGGGTCGAAGTGATAGCCCCACACTTCCTCGAACAACATCATCCGGGTCAGTACCTGGCCGGCGTTGCGCATCAGGTATTCCAGCAGCTTGAACTCGGTCGGCAGCAGGCTCAGGCTGCGCCCGCCACGGTGGGCGGTGCGCGCCAGCAGGTCGAGCTGCAGATCCCCCACGCACAGCAGGGTCTCGTTGCCGGCCGGGCGCTGGCGGCGACGCAGCAGCACCTCCACCCGCGCGGCCATCTCGTCTGAGGCGAACGGCTTGGTCAGGTAGTCATCGCCGCCGGCACGCAGGCCGCGCACCCGCTCATCGACATCCGACAGCGCACTGAGCATCAGCACCGGCGTGTCGATGCCGATCCGGCGCAGGGTGGTGACGATGGCCAGGCCATCCAGCCCGGGCAGCATGCGGTCCAGCGTGATTGCGTCGTAGTCGCCACTGGCCGCGCGCACCAGGCCTTCGCGGCCGTCGGCCACCCAGTCCACCTGCAGGCCATGGCTGCCCAGCTCCGCCACGATCTCTTGGGCCGTGATGGCGTCATCCTCGATGGTCAATACGCGCGACATGGGCACCGCTGAAGTCCAGACTGGCCATGCTCGCCAAATCAGCCGGCGCGGGCAAATGAAACATCCTTCATCCATCCCCGTGGTGCGGGCCGGTTCAGCCCGGTTCGCCGTCCTCACCCGGAAGCTCGGACAGCTCGCCCTGCACCTGCACGTTGTTGCGGCCCATCGCCTTGGCCCGGTAGCACTGGGCATCGGCCGCAGCCACCGCCTGGTCCACGCTCATGCCGCCGGCCAGCGGCGCGATACCGATGCTGGCACCGATCCGCAGCCGGTCCTGGTCCCAGGGAATCGACAGGGAGGCCAGCGTATGCAGCAGTTCACCGCCGATACGGGCCGCACGACGTGGCGTACAACCGGACAGGATCACCGCGAATTCGTCACCGCCCAACCGCGCCACCACATCCGAATCGCGCACGCCATGGCGCAGCACGCTGGCCACCGCCCACAGCACGGCATCGCCGGCCAGATGGCCCCAGGTGTCGTTGACCGGCTTGAAGCGGTCCAGATCGATGTACATCAGCGAGGCGGCCTGGCCGGTGCGCTCGACGCGGGTGATCGCCTGCTGCAGGTGCACCTCGAAGCCGCGACGGTTGCTCAGCTCGGTCAACGGGTCGATCTCGGCCAGGTGGCGGGCTTCGCGCTGGCGCGCACGCTGCTGGGTATCGTCACGCAGCACCCAGACCGCGCCGCGCACATGGCCTTCGTCATCGCGCAGCCAGGCGCGGGTCAGGTCCACCGGCACCGTTGCCGTGCCCAGCCGCAGCAGCAGGTCGGCGTGCAGGTCCACCGCATTGCTCTCCGGGTCCAGCAGCACCGACACATCCAGTACCGAGCCGGGCGCGTACTCGGTGGTCAGCGCCAGCACGTCCTGCACCTTGTGCCCGGCCAGCGACAACGCGCCATCCCCGGCCAGGGTGCGCACCGCGGCCGCGTTGGCGTAGTCGATGCGGCCATCAAGGCTGACGCTGAGCACCAGGTCGGCCACCGCATCCAGCGTGATGCGGCTGCGTTGTTCACTCTCGAACAGGCGCTGCTCGCTGCTGCGCTGGGCGGTGATGTCCTGGATCTGCGACACGAAATGCAGTGGTTCGCCGTGCTCGTTGCGCACCAGCGACACCGACAGCCGCGCCCAGATGATGCGGCCGTCGCGGTCGAGATAGCGCTTTTCCAGGTGGTAGTGGCTGCGTCGCCCGGCCAGCAGGTCCTGCACCAGGGCCAGGTCGGTCTGCAGGTCATCGGGATGGGTCAGCCGCTGGAAATCGACCTGCAGCAGCTCTTCGCGCGGGTAGCCCAGGATCCGGCACAGCGCGTCGTTGACGTCCAGCCAGCGTCCCTCCAGCGAGACCAGGGCCATGCCCAGCGCCGCAGACGTGAAGGCGCCCGCGAACTTCTCCGCCGATAGCCGTGCCTCAGCGCGCGCCTGCAGGATCTCGGTGATGTCGATGGCCATGCCGACGTAGCCGATGCGCGCTCCATCAGCACTCTCCATGCGGCTGATCGACAGGCGCACCTGGCGTGACTGACCATCCTTGCGCAGCAGCGTCCACTGCCGCGAGTAGGTCTGCCCGTCGGCACGCGCGCTCAGCGCCTCGAACACGCCGGGAAGATTGCCATCAGCGTCGGCCAGCGGCTGCAACCAGGCTTTCAGTTCGGCTGGATCGTGGAAGGCGTCGAGCCGGCGCTGGCCGACCACCTCCGCCGCGCTGTAGCCCAGCAGGCGCTCCGCCCCCGTGTTGAACAGGGTGATGGTGCCATCGGTATCGGTGGCGATCACCGCCACCTCATCGGACGCATCGACCACGGCCTGCAGGCGTTGCCGGGTCTCGGCCGCGTCCTGCCTCGCCTGCTGCAGCTCGGTGACGTCGGCATGCGCGCCCGCCATCCACAACGGCTTGCCCTGCCCGTCCCATTCGAAGACCCGCCCGCGGTCCTGGATCCAGATCCACTGCCCGTTCTTGTGGCGCATGCGCAGCAGGCAGGCGTAGTTGTCGGTGCGGCCTTCGAAATGCTCATCCAGCGCCGCATCGGACAGCGCGATGTCATCGGATGGACCAGCTTCAGGAACGTCTTCTGGCAGATCGGTTCCAGCTCATCCAGGCGGTAACCGACAATCTCGGCCCAGCGCGCGTTGACCCGCATCTCGCCGCTCTGCACGTTCCATTCCCAGGTCCCCGCAGCGGTACCGTCGATGATCATCGCCAGGCGACGACGCTCTTCCGCCAACTCCTGCAGGCGGCGCTCCAGCAGTCCATTGCCGTGGCTACCCTGGCCCGGCATCAATCCGGTCCCCTGCCGGCACGGGCAGGCGCCGACCGCAGCGGAACGCTGCGGCCTGCAACGAAGATGGCGGGTCGTGCTGGCGTCATGGCCCTCCCCAGCGACAGCGGGGAGGCCAAACGCCCCCCTCAGGCGCAAGTGTGCGCAATCACGGGGAAAACCGACAAGTCCCCCGCCCCGGATCAACCGTGACGGGGGGCACGATCCTCAGCTGCGCTTGGCCCGGGCAAAGGCCTCGGCGAGGGCATTGTTGGCCGGCGGCGCAGACTGGGCTGGACGGCCGCCAGCACCCTGGCCGCGGTTCGGCCCTCGGTTCTGTCCGCCCGCGTCACGGCGCGGCCCCTGGCCTTGGCCGCGCTCATCGCGCTGGCCCGGGCGGCTGGTGGCCTGGCCGGGGGTATCGTCCAGGCGCCGGGTCAGGGCGATGCGCTTGCGCGGCACGTCCACCTCCAGCACCTTCACCTTGACGATGTCACCAGCCTTGACCACGTCGCGCGGGTCCTTCACGAAGGTATCGGAGAGCGCCGAGATATGGATCAGGCCGTCCTGGTGCACGCCGATATCGACGAAAGCGCCGAACGCGGCCACATTGCTGACCACGCCTTCCAGCACCATGCCTTCGCGCAGGTCCTTGATGTCTTCGACGCCCTCGGCGAAGCGCGCGGCCTTGAACTCCGGACGCGGGTCGCGGCCCGGCTTCTCCAATTCCTTCAGGATGTCGCGCACGGTTGGCACGCCGAAGGTGGCATCGGTGAACTGCTCGGCCTTCAGGCCACGCAGGAAGCTGCCGTCACCGATCAGCGCCTTGATCGGGCGCGCGGTGCTGGCCACGATGCGCTCGACCACCGGGTAGGCTTCGGGTGCACCGCCGAGGCGTCCAGCGGCTGGTCACCATCGGCGATACGCAGGAAGCCGGCACACTGCTCGAAGGTCTTTTCGCCCAGGCGCGCAACCTTGAGCAGGTCCTTGCGGCGCTTGAACGGGCCGTTGTCGTCACGATGGCGCACGATGTTCTCGGCCACGGTGGAAGACAGGCCAGACACGCGCGACAGCAGCGCGGCCGACGCGGTGTTCACGTACACACCCACCGCGTTCACGCAGTCCTCCACGCGCGCATCCAGCGCCCGCGCCAGGCGGTACTGGTCCACGTCGTGCTGGTATTGGCCAACGCCGATCGCCTTGGGCTCGATCTTCACCAGTTCGGCCAGCGGATCCTGCAGGCGGCGCGCGATCGACACCGCGCCACGCAGCGACACGTCCAGCCCCGGGAACTCCTTGGCCGCGAACTCGGACGCCGAGTACACCGACGCACCGGCCTCGCTGACCACCACTTTCTGCAGCTTCGGGTTGGCGACAGCCTTGATCGCTTCGCCGGCCAGCTTGTCGGTTTCACGGCTGGCAGTGCCGTTGCCGATCGCGATCAGTTCCACGTTGTGCTTGGCGCACAGCTGCTTGATCGTCTGCAGCGACTGCTCCCACTGGCGACGCGGCTCATGCGGGTAGATGGTGTCAGTGGCGACCAGCTTGCCGGTGGCATCGACCACGGCAATCTTGCAGCCGGTACGGATGCCCGGGTCCAGCCCGAGTACGGTCTTCGGGCCGGCCGGTGCGGCCAGCAGCAGGTCCTTCAGGTTGTCGCCGAACACCGCGATGGCTTCGGCTTCGGCCTTTTCGCGGGCCTGGTTGAACAGGTCCAGCAGCAGATGGGTGTGCAGCTTGGCGCGCCAGGTCAGGCGGCAGGCATCCAGTAGCCAGCGGTCGGCGGCACGGCCCTGGTCGGCGATGCCGGCCTTGCGCGCCACGCGTCCCTCGGCGTACTGGTGGCCGGCCTCGGCATCGCTGCCCGGGTCCAGTTCCAGGAACAGGATCTCCTCGCGGCGCGCACGGAACAGCGCCAGCAAGCGGTGTGATGGAATCTTCGCCAGCGCCTCGGCATGCTCGAAATAATCGCGGTACTTGGCGCCTTCGGTTTCCTTGCCCTCGCCACGCGGGCGCGGATCACGCCGGTCTCGCCCAGCCAGGTGCGCAGTTCGCCAACCAGCGCGGCATCTTCGCCCCAGCGCTCCATCAGGATCGCGCGGGCGCCTTCCAGCGCGGCCTTGGTGTCGGCCACGCCCTTGTCGGTGTCGACGAAACCGGCGGCAAAGACCTGCGGGTCCTGCGTCGGGTCAACCAGCAGGCCGTCGGCCAGCGGCTCCAGACCGGCCTCGCGGGCGATCTGGGCGCGGGTACGGCGCTTGGGCTTGTACGGCAGGTACAGGTCTTCCAGCCGGCTCTTGGTATCGGCTGCCAGGATGTCGTTGCGCAGTTCGTCGCTGAGCTTGCCCTGCTCGCCGATGCTGGCCAGCACCGCCGCGCGCCGGTCTTCCAGTTCGCGCAGGTAGGTGAGGCGCACTTCCAGGTTGCGCAGCTGGGTGTCGTCCAGGCCCCCGGTCACTTCCTTGCGGTAGCGCGCGATGAACGGAACGCTGGCGCCTTCGTCGAGCAGGCCGACGGCGGCACGTACCTGGGCGGACTGGGCGCCGATCTCGTCGGCGATGGTCTGGGCGATCTGCTGGGCGAGCGCGCTCTGGGCGTTCTTGGCGTCGTGCATTGCTTCAGGTCTGTGCCGCGTTTCGGGAAGACCCCATTCTGGCAATCCACGACGGAGCCGGACAAGGCATTGACAGGGGGCGAGGTTCAGCGGCGGGGCCGGAGTGGACGCCGGCATCCTGGCGAAGAGAGGGCTCGGACTGGCCCGGGGCTGGGATGCCGGCGCGGGCGCACGATGGTGGGCGCGCCCTGCCGCGTGTTGCGAAGGTCAGCGGTAGTGGCGGGCGGCGCGCTGCATGACGATGTCGTCACGCATGCTTTCCAGGGCCATCAGGCGGACCTTGCCGACACCCTGCAGTTCCATGAACCGCTCCGTGTAGAACTCCGGCCCCAGCGCGGTGTCGGCGCGGGATTTGCTGAAGCCGTAGGGCACCACGCCCTTCTCGCCATCTTGCTACCACCGACATAAAGAACGATTGCCATGTGATGTATTCCTCCAAATTGCTACTGCGTACTGCACTCGATGAGCGATGCTGCGAGCTCATCGAGGGAGAGCTTACCGCGTCGAACCTGACTGGAACGTCACGAAGGCTAATGACGATCGGTTGCATGCAGATGACTGCGGGATCGCAGCAGAATGCTTACGGATCTTTAACTTCCGACTAACGAATCGGGGGTTTCCAGCCAACGGCGCAGCCCCTCGTGGCTTGGTCGCGGAATGCGCTTCATGCGATTGGGCCGGGCGGGATGGGTTCGCGGGACACGCCGTAAACCCATCCATGGGGGGCTCGATGGCGCCATCCATGGCGCCAACGGTCCCGCGACCCCATCCCGACCGACCCCTGACAGTTTCCGTGCGCGTCCAGCCACGGAAAAGAAAAAGGAAGATCAAAAGCAAAAGCAGCCTGGCTGGCCGCTTTTTGTAGAGCCGAGCCCATGTTCGGCTCACGAGCAAGCGCAGCGCGCGACCCGCTTCTGCTGTTCTTTATTCTCTTCCGTGGCCTGGCGCGCACGGAAACTGTCAGCGGCCGGGTGGGTGGGGCTGGCGGGGTATCCGCGGCATGGATGCCGCGGCTAAGCCCCCATGGATGGGTTCACGGCGTCCCCGCCAGCCCCACCCACCCGGCCAGCCCCCAGGAAGCAGGCATTCCGCGACCAAGCCACGAGGGGCTGGCCGTTGGCTGGAACCTACGGCCACCAGCCACGCCCGAACCGGCGAAATGATCCGCCGCGCGCTCGAACGGATTGCGCGCGCTCACCCCGCCGCACAGCAGGTACACCGGCAGGTACAGCGGCCCCAGCACCATGTACTGGTAAACGTGCGCGCGCTCGTGGTCGTCCAGCCGGATCAGCGGCTCCACGCCCCACCCGGCCTGGTGCGCATAGGTGCGGCAGGAAATGCCCAGGTCATGGCCGGTATGCAGGATCACATTGCCCAGCGTGATCGCCCCGCCCGGCCCCCACGGCCAGCGTCGAACACCAGGGCGCAGTCCCGCCCGCTCCAACGCAGCGTCGCGCCGCCGAGCATGCGGCCAGGCCACCGATCAGGCCGAGCAGGGAATTGGGGGACGCCCATGCCGCGCCCAGCACCTGCAGCGCGCGCAGCCAGACCGGCCAGGGCTCCGGAGCCGTCTTCAATCGGCCTCGTTCGGCATCAGCAACCAGAGGATCAGGTAGACCAGGATGCCGGGGAAAGCCGCCGAGCCGATCGAGACCAGCAACGAACACGATCCGCACCAGCGTGGGGTTCCAGCCGAAGCGGTGGGCGATGCCGCCCATCACGCCGGCAATCATGCGGTCGTTCAGCGAGCGCGACAGCGTCTTGGGCGTGGTGTTCATGGCGGCGTCTCCTCGGCTTGCGGACAGAACCAGTCGAGCATGGCTCGACTCTACACCCGGGCCGTGTCTACGGCGTGCGGTGACGCAATGCCTGCAGGCGTGCACCGAACCAGGCCGCTGCCGTCTGTTCAGGCTGCCCCGGGCACTGGATGCGATAGGGCTTGCCGCTCATGCTGCTCTGGCTGGCGGCGCGCTCGATGAACTGCTCGGCGTTGTCCACCATGTCCTTCTTCAGCAGGTAGTCGTACTTGCGCTGCAGGTGCGCGCGCGCATCGCTGCCGTCGTACCAGCTGCCATTGCGCTGGAACCGGCATTGGGAGCCGTCCAGGCTGGAGATCAGCTGGGCGATCTCCCGCCGTGCATCCGCACTGGGTGCGGCGTGGGCAAGGGGCGCTGCCAGCAGGGCCGCAAGAATCAACCAAATCGGTACGTTCATCATCCCCCAAGTCAGTCGAACATGGCTCGACTCTACAGGGTCGCGCGCCTTCAGCCAGCCATCGATCGTGGCCGGCACTTCGCGCTGCGCGCGGCCGGACACGTAGATGCCGATATGGCCGCCACGGAAACTGGACTCGGTGTAATCCTCGGTGCCCAGCGTCCACGCATTGCGCGCGAGGCATCCGGCGGCACCAGATGGTCCTGCTCGGCATAGATGTTCAGCACCGGCAAGGTCACCTGCGACAGATCCACCGCTTCCTCGCCGATCCGCACTGTGCCGTTCACCAGCCCGTTGCCCTGGTAGAACTGCTTGATGAAGTCGCGGAACGCCTCGCCCGCAAGGTCCGGTGAATCGAAGATCCACTTCTCATGCGCAGGAAATCCTCCAGCGCCGCCTTGTCATCGAGGATGTCGAGCAGGCCGACGTTCTTCTGCACGTTCAGGCGAACGGCTTGAGCATCAGGTAACTGGCATTCATCAGGTCGGCCGGATGTTGCCCAGCGTATCCACCAGCAGGTCCACGTCCACCTGCCGCGCCAGTGCGAGAGCATGTTGTCGGCGGTCTGGAAATCAACCGGGGTGACCATGGTGATCAGCTTGCCCAGCTTCTGCCGGCGCAGCGCGGCGTAGCACAGCGCGAACCACGCCGCCCTGGCAGATGCCGAGCAGGTCGACCGGGCCACCACTGCGCGCGCGCAGCGCATCCACCGCGCCATCGATGTAGCGCAGCAGGTAGTCCTCCAGGGTCTGGAAGCGCTCCGAGCGATCCGGGTAGCCCCAGTCCAGCACGTAGACATCCTGGCCCAGCGCCAGCAGCTTCTGCACCAGCGAACGATCGGCCTGCAGGTCGACCATGTACGGCCGGTTGACCAGCGCATAGACGATCAGCAGCGCGAGCGCCGGGTCGGCGCCTGCTCGCCGACGAAGCGGTACAGCACCACCTTGCCGTCGCGCCAGACTTCCTCGCGCGCGGTCACGCCATAGTCCACGTCTTCCACCTGTGGCAGCAGCTTCAGCCCTTCCATCAGCTTGCGCTGCATGGCCAGGGTTTCCTGCATCAGGTCATCGGCGTTGAAGCCCAGCGGTCCTTTCATCGGTCACGCGCCCGCGTGGAAGTGCGAGGTGCAGCCTTTTTCGCGGGCGCCTTCTTCGCAGACACCTTTTTCGCAGGAGCCTTCTTTGCCGGCGCGGCCTTCTTCGCGGCCTTGCGCGGGGCAGGCTTCACCTTCGCCGGTGCCGGCTGCGCCACCGGATCGACCTCGCCCGTACGGCCATGGCCACCACCTGGCCTGCAGGCGAAGCAGGCTGCGCTCCAGCTCGGCGATGCGGCGGTGTGCGGCGTCCATCTCGCTGCGGGTCGGCAGGCCGATCCGTTCACTCATCTGTTCCACCTCGCCGCTGCAGGCCGGCGCGCAGCCGCATCTGTGCGTTGCCCAGCGCGGCGTACACCTGCTGGAACGGCTCGGACATGGCGACCTTGGCGTAGGCTCTTCTGCCACTTCAATCCACAGGTCGAACATCGCGCGGGCACTGGTCAGCTGGCTGCCGGCTGCTCGTGCTCGGCCAGCCGCTGCTCGAACAGTGCGAAGGCCTCGTCCAGCGCCTGCTTGATCTGATCGACGTATGCGCGCGAATGCTGCTGGTATTCCTCCTGCGCACGCAGCAGGGCCTGCCAGCGCGCCTGGTGCTCGCGGCCGGGCCCGAACGGCCGGGCTCTGCAGCCACGGGCCGGCCTGCAGCTGGAACTGCTGCAGCCAGGCGGCGAACTCCGAACCGCGGCGCCGGCGTGGGTGCTGCCACGGGCGCCCTGCAGCATCCATTGCAGCATGCCGTCACCCTGCCCCTGCACCGCTTCGCGCCAGGCCTGGGCGACGTCGGCACTACTGGCGTCGCGGGCCGGCAAACCGTGCGGCGACTTCCTGCATGGTGCCGTACCAGCTGCCCGCCTGTTCGCGGAACCGGCGCACGGCATCTTCCGGCGCGCCATGCGCCTGTTCGGGCAGCAGCTGGCCCCACCAGTCGAACAACCGCTGCCAGCTGCCGGGATCGTCACCGGCCGGTGCGCCGGGCGTGCTCGCATGGCGCAGGGCATCGCCCCAGGCGCCGAAGTACTGCCGGGCCAGCGTTTCGAAATCACTGCTGCCGGCGTCGTGGGCCGAGCTGGTCATCGCAGGCCTCCGCAGGGCTGGCTCATGGCTTGGGATACGCAGGGTCTTGCTGATCATCAGCGACCCGGACAGGGCGAACAACAGCACCATCGGTGCAGCTGCCACGGGCCGATCTGCCACTGGCCGAACCAGAAGTTCTGACCGATGGCATCGGTACCGGCGGCGATCGCCAGCACGATCACCAGCAGCAGGCTGGTCGGGATCGGGGTGCCCTCGAAATACGCGACCTTGCCCTCGTCGCCGGCCAGCGCCTCGGCGGTGACGTTGTAGCGTGCCAGGCGGCTGACGCCACAGCAGACGAAGTAGCTCAGCACCAGCCAGTCCCAGGCCGCCTGCATGCCGCACGCATACGCCAGCGCTGCCGGTGCCACGCCGAAGGAGATCACGTCGGACAGCGAGTCCAGTTCGCGGCCGAGGGTCGAGCTGGACTTGCGCCAGCGCGCGATGCGCCCGTCGAGGGCGTCGAAGATGAAGGCCAGCGGGATCAGCGCCATGCCGAACAGCAGGTAGCCGCGCTCGCCATCCTGCAGGAAGCGCATCGCGGCAAACACCGCACCGGTGCCGCAGAAAGCATTGGCCAGGG
>NZ_JBFLUN010000002.1:0-18317 GCF_050473585.1 Stenotrophomonas sp. NRRL B-14846 | reverse complement strand
GATCCCCTACTCGCATGCCATCTGGCACCTGTTCGTGATCGGTGGCAGCGTCTGCCACTTCGTCGCGGTCACCATGCAGGTGCTGTAGCACCTGCCCGCGCGTGGCGTGTGCACGCCGCGCACATGGACGCTTCGCGCCCCGTCCACGATGAGGGGGCAAACCATGGCAGCGTGAATGCTGCCGCCTCCCCTGCTGCAACGCGCACGCCCCGCTGGCGCCTCCGCCGCCCCGGCCCGCGAGGCCAGCGCTGGTTGGCCCTGCTCACCTTCCTGCTGGCCGCGCTGCTGGTACTGATCGCGCTGTGGAACTGGAACTGGTTCAAGGGCCCGGTCGAGCGCGCAGTGCAGGCCCGCACCGGCCGCGCACTGCACATCGGCCACCTGGATGTCGACCTCGGCCGTACCAGTACGATCCGCGCCGATGCGATCACCTTCGCCAATGCAGGCTGGGCGAAGCAGCCGAACATGGCCAGCGCCGACCGCGTCGAGATCGACGTGCGGGTCTGGCCCCTGCTGCGCGGCAGCGTGCAGCTGCCCGAAGTGCGCCTGACCCGGCCGGACGTGCTGCTGGAAACCGCCCCGCGCAAGGGCGAACCGGGCAACTGGGATTTCCCTCGGTGACAGCGCCGGCGGGGCAAGCCCGCAGCTCAAACGGCTGCGCATCGATGACGGTCGCCTGCAGTTCCTCGATGCACTCGGCCGCACCGATATCCGCGTGGACGTGCGCAGCGGGCAGCCGAAGCAGGCCGACGCCGCGCCACCGCTGCTGGTGCAGGGCAAGGGACACTGGCAGGGCAATCCATTCACCCTGCGCGGTGGCACTGAATCACCGCTGGAGCTGACCGACAGCGATCACCCGTTCCGCATCCACCTCGACGGCCGCGCCGGCGCCACCCACGCCGTCGCCAGCGGCACATTGACCAACCCCTTCCAGCTGCGCGTATTCGACCTGCAGTTCGCGCTCAGCGGCCAGGGACCTGGCCGACCTCTACCCCTTGCTCGGCATCGCCATTCCGCCGTCCCCGCCCTATGCGTTGAACGGTCGGCTCAAGCGTGACCACAACCTCTGGCGTTATGAGCAGTTCACCGGCAAGGTCGGCGACAGCGACCTCGGCGGCAACCTGCAGTTCGAAGTGGGCGGCGCGCGCCCGCGACTGACGGCCACGCTGGAATCCAGACGCCTGGACTTCGATGACCTGGCCGGCTTCGTCGGCGCCCCACCGAAAAACCGGCGGCGGCGAAACCGCCAATGCGCAGCAGAAGGCCGAGGCCCGCACGGGTGGCTGCCCGTGCGCGCGTGCTGCCCGACACGCCCTACAACCTCGGCAAGCTGCGTGCGATGGATGCCGACGTGCGCTGGAAGTGCCCATCGCATCAAACGCGCCCTCGTTGCCATTGGACGACATGGATGCCCATCTGCTGCTGGATGACGGTGTGCTGCGGCTGGACCCGCTGAACTTCGGCGTCGCCGGCGGCGACATCCGCAGCACGATCCGCATGGACGCGCGCCAGCCGCAGATTCAGTACCCGCGCTGAAGGCCAGCGTGCGCGGCGTGCAGCTCGGCCAGTTGTTCCCCGACGCCAAGCTGGCCGAACAGGCCAAGGGCGGCATCGGCGGCGAGGTGGACCTGAGTGGCCGCGGCAATTCGATCGCCGCGATGCTCGGCAGCAGCAGCGGCAAGGTCGGCCTGGCGATGGGCCGCGGCCATGTCGGCAACCTGGTGATGGAGCTGGCCGGCCTGGACATCACCGAGTCGCTGAAATTCCTGGTGACCGGCGACAAGCAGATCCCCCTGCGCTGCGCCTTCGCCGACTTCGGGCGTGCGCGACGGCCTGATGACCAGCCAGGCGCTGGCGGTGGATACCACCGACACGATCATCATCGGCGAGGGCACGGTCAGCCTTCGCGATGAGACCCTGGACCTGCTGTTGAAGCCACGGCCGAAGGACAAGAGCATCCTGGTACTGCGCTCGCCGCTGCACATCGCCGGCACCTTCAAGGACCCGTCATTCCGCCCGGACTTCAAGGCGCTGGGCATCCGCGGCGCGGTGGCCCTGGCATTGGGCAGCATCGCCCCGCCGGCGGCGTTGCTGGCGACCATCGAACCCGGGCCGGGCAAGGATGCCGACTGCGGCGGGCAGTATGCGAAGTAGGAGCATTGTTCGCGGCGCCTGGATTGATCGTGGTTTGAGGGGGACGGGTGACGCAGGCAGGACACGCCGCAAGTACATCCCTGTAGGCTCGATGGCGCCATCCATGGCGCCAACGGTCCTGCCTGCGTCACCCGTCCCCCTCCTGACAGTTTCCTGCTCGCGCGGAACGAGAGCGGAAATTCAAAGTCAAAAGAAAAAAGCAAAGTCAAAAGCTGTTGCCAACCAAGGTTGGCAGCTACCAAAGGCAGTCAACCGACGCTGCAACCCACCGCACTCGTGGGACTTGTCCAGAGGCTGAGGGCATGGGCGTGCAGGACCGTTGGCGCCATGGATGGGCGCCATCGAGCCTACAGGATGTACTTGCGGCGTGTCCTGCACGCCCATGCCCTCAGCCTACCGACGTAATCAGGAAGGCGCTGCTTTGGCTTTGGCTTTGAGCTTCAAAAAAGCGGGCCGGCGGGCCGCAGGCCCGCCAGCGACAGACTCATCCCGCCACGATGTACTGCTGCAGCTGGTCCAGCTCGCGCCGCTGCGCATCGATCACCGACTTCACCAGGTCGCCGATGGAGATCACCCCCAGCACCTGGTGCGCCCTCGACCACCGGCAGATGGCGGATGCGGTAGTCGGTCACCAGTTGCAGGCAGTGCTCCACCTTCTCGCCGGCGACACGGTCACCACCTGCGCCGTCATGATCTCCGCCACCGCGGTATCGCGCGACGAACGATCACGCAAGCACGATCTTGCGCGCGTAATCACGCTCGGACAGGATCCCGACCAATCGCGGCCCGTCCATCACCAGCACCGCACCGATGCCCTTTTCCGCCATCAACCGGATCGCATCAATCACCGCCGCATCCGGCGCGACCGCATGTACTTCAGGAGACTTGCCGTCCAACAGTTGCCGTACCGTCGTCATCTGCCTGCCCTCCGAGGGTGGGTTGCAGGGCCGAGTCCTGCCACGGCGGATGCTAGCCACGCGTCAACCAGGTACAACGGCCGCTGCTTGGACTCCTCGTACAGCCGTCCCAGGTACTCGCCGATCAGGCCCAGCGCGATCAGCTGCACCCCGCCGAGGAACAGGATCACCGCCATCATCGTCGGCCAGCCCGCCACCCGGTCGCCATACAGCGCCGCCTTCACGATCACCCACAGGCCGAACACGAACGCGACCGCTGCGGTTGCCAGGCCCAGGTAGGTGGCGGCCCGCAGCGGCACGGTCGAGAACCCAGTGATGCCTTCGAGGGCGAAATTCCACAGCCGCCACAGGCTGAACTTGCTGGTGCCGGCCACGCGCGCGTGGCGGTGATAGGGCACGGCAATCCGCTTGAAGCCTACCCAGCTGAAAAGCCCCTTCATGAAGCGGTGGCGCTCACGCATCCCGCGCAGGGCACTCAGCGCGCGCGGCGACAGCAGGCGGAAATCTCCGGTATCGGCCGGAATCGGCGTACGCGACAGGCGGCCCATCACCCGATAGAACATCGCTGCCGTGGCGCGCTTGATCCAGGCCTCGCCATCGCGGGCCATGCGCGTGCCGTAGACGTTGTCATGGCCCTCGCGCCAACGCGCGACGAACTGCGGCACCAGCTCCGGCGGGTCCTGACCGTCGGCATCGAGGATCATCGCAGCCCCCTCATGCACCAGATCCAGGCCTGCGGTCAGCGCCGCCTCCCTTGCCGAAGTTGCGCGACAGCTTCAGCGCCGAGACGCGCGCGTCGGCCTGGGCCAGCCCGGCGATCACCTCCCAGGTGCGATCGTGGCTGCCGTCATCCACATAGAGGATGTGGCCGTCGATGTCGGGCAGGCCGTCCAGCACAGCGCACAACCGCGGATGCAGCAGCGGCAGCGCCAGGGCCTCGTTGTAGGCGGCGATGACAAAAGTGAGCGTTCGCGGGTCATGCCCGGATTGTACGTTGCCCCGCCGGGCGCACGGCCCCGTCGCCTGTCGATCACGCCGCGCCTGTCTCAGTCCTCCGACAGGTATGACGCGCCCCCCCAGCTGGCGCGCCTGGCGCTGGATCCATGCGGCACGCCGCTGCACATACGGCCCCGGCGCGGCCGCGTTGTAGCGTCGCGGTGCCGGCAGTACCGCCCGCCAGTCGCGCGCTCTCGGCCGGGCTCAACCGGACCGCGTCCTTGCCCCAGTATTTCTGGGCTGCTGCCTGCGCGCCGTACACACCATCACCGAACTCGGCGATGTTGGCGTACATCTCCAGGATGCGCTCCTTCGGCCACAGCGCCTCGATCAGCACCGTGTACCAGACTTCCAGGCCCTTGCGGATCCAGCTGCGGCCCCTGCCCACAGGAACAGGTTCTTGGCCACCTGCTGGCTGATCGTGCTGGCGCCGCGCAGGCGTCCGCCCCTGGCGTTGTGGTCGCGGGCCTTTTCGATGGCCTGCAGGTCGAAGCCATTGTGGTCGGGGAAGCGCTGGTCCTCGGCCGCCACCAGCGAGATCGGCAGGCTCGGGGCCATCTGGTCGAGGTCGCGCCACTGGTAATGCAGCCGATAGGACCAGTCGGCCTCGCCCAGCGCCTCGCCATAGCGCCACAGCATCACCGTGGACACCGGCGGGTCGATGAACCGCAGCACCAGCACCTGCAGGCAGCTGAAGGCGGCCAGCAGCACCGGCAGCCACAGCAGCCGCTTCCAGCGCCAGCGTCGCCGGCGCGGCGCGGCCACCACCGCCTCTACCTTGTGCTGCTCTCCCCCGCTGCCCCCATTACTGGTGCATCCTTCTTCTGTCTGGTTGTCGGCGCATTATCCGGCAACCGCCCCCGTTTACGCGCGATGTGAGCGATGACCGCCAACTCCGATTCCCTGATCCGTTTCCTGCTCCCCGACGCCGGCGTCCGCGGCGTGCATGTGCACCTGCAGGCCACCTGGCAGGAAATCCTGTCCCACGCTGCGTACCCCGGACGCCGCTGCCGAGCTGCTCGGCGAGGCCTGTGTCGCCTCGGCACTGTTCACCGGCCACAACCAAGATCGACGGCCGCCTGTCGGTGCAACTGCGCAGCAGCACCGCCCTACGCACCCTGTTCGCCGAATGCACCGCCGCCGGCACCCTGCGCGGCATCGCCCAGCCTCAGCGAGGGCGCCGACGCGCCGCGTGACCTGTCCAGCCTCGGCGAGGACGCCATCCTGGCCATCACCATCGAGAACCCCGGCCTGGACCCGCGCGAGCCGCAGCGCTACCAGAGCCTGGTCGCGCTGACCGCGCCGGAACTCGACGAGGCCTTCGAGGACTACTTCCGCCAGTCGGAGCAGCTGCCGACCCGCCTGCTGCTGGCGGCCGACCGCAACGGTGCCGCTGGCCTGCTGCTGCAGAAGCTGCCGGGCGGCGAAGGCGACGAGGATGGCTGGGCCCGCGCCAGCGCCCTGTTCGAGACCCTGGGCAAGGCCGAGCTGCTGGCGACCCCGGCCGAGCAGCTGCTGCACCGCCTGTTCCACGAGGAGCGGCCGGAACTGCTGGGCGACAAGCCGCTGTCCTTCGCCTGCTCCTGCTCGCGCGAGCGGGTGGCCGGCATGCTGCAGTCGCTGGGGGAAGAGGAGGCCCGCGCGGCCGCCGAGGATACTGGCGCCGTCGAGGTGCGTTGCGAATTCTGCGGGCGCGAGTATCACTTTCCATTGACGGAGTTCGGCATACTGTTCCACGGCGCCCAGGGGGTTGTACCGGCGCCTGAACGACTTCAGTAAACGGCAGTCTTGTACCTGGGGAGGATCAAGGCTTGTTAAGAATTCATAAACACCCTAGGATCAGGTTCCCGTCCCCACGGGAACTTCCGTTGTCCGTCCCTGTCTGAACTGGTCCGATGCGTACCTACCTGCGTCTACCGCTGGCCCTGCTGATCGCCCTTGGCGCGATCACGGGCGTGCATGCGCAGAGCAAGGACACCCGCACCGTCCTGCCGGTATGGAACAAGGGCAGCGGCAAGGTCGAGGCGCTGCTGTACCTGGAACCGACCGGTGAACAGGCGGCCGGCGCCCGCTGGCATTTCGGCCGCAATTCGCTGGACGCGGCCTTTGGCCTGTCCTCCGGCGATTCGCTGGGCCTGCTCTGCAACAGCAGCAGCGGCACCAGCATCAGCGGCCTGGCCAGCCATTGCATGCTGGCCAGCCTGGGCGACGAGGATGATCTGAACAGCCGTCGTTTCAGCGGTACCGCGGCGCTGAACCGGGGCAACAGCCGCCTGGGCATCACCGCCGGCACCGGCCGTGAAACCCTGCCCGCCTGGTTGTCGGGCCCGAACAAGACACCCTCGCTGCGCGCCGAGCAGAACGATCTGACCGTGTTCGCGCAGAAGAACATCGGTCGCGAAGGCTTCGTCTCCATTGCCGGTACCTACGCCAAGGCGCGCCTGGTTCCGCTGGCCGACGCCTCGCCGGCCATCGTCGATCGCTGGGACAGCAAGAGCCTGAGCATCGGCGCCGGTTACGGCAACTTCACCGGCAGCATCATCGGCCGCGTGGTCGACGTCCCGGGCAAGCCCGGCAAGTGGGAAGGCCTGGGCATCGGCCTGACCTGGCGTACCCCGTGGTCCGGCCAGCTCACCGTCGGCGCCGAGAATGTGATCAGCCGCGGCAAGAATCCGTTCTCCCCGCGCAATGAAAGCAACGACGACGGCACCGTGCCGTATGTGCGTTACGAACAGGATCTCTGATCCCGGTAAACAGGCTCAGCAACGATATTCCCAAAGGCGCCGAAAGGCGCCTTTTGCATATGCATGCCTGCCGCGCACCTACGTAATCGGTATCGCTGCTGGGTGATGAAACAATGCGAATCGACATACTGAGATACATTTCAATCGAAACTTTTTTCATCATTCTGCGTTAACAAACGAGGCAGAACGTCATGACCATACCAGCAACCTGTTGATTGGCATGAAAAAAGTTCATTTTTACCAAAATCACAGACTTCATTAACACAGCTTTAATTCTTGGCGAACGCCCGTTACTATCGGGTCAGCCTCGCGATTTGGGAGCGCTTTTTCGCTCCCCCGCCGGGCATTAACCCCAGCCAAGATTTCTTGGAGAGAGAGAGCCAATGAAACTCAAGTCCAGCCAGCTGCGTGACGCAGTTGTGATCGCGCTTGTCGCCGGTGCCACCACCGCGACGGCCCACGCCCAGGAAGCCACCAACCTCGACCGTATCGAGGTCACCGGTTCGCGCATCCGCCAGGTCGATACCGAAACCGCCCAGCCCGTCCTGAGCATCAGCCGCGCTTCGATCGAGAAGAGCGGCTTCAAGACGGTTGCCGACGTCCTGCAGAACATCTCTGCCGCCGGCAGCCCGGCCATCAGCCGTTCCGAGCCGCTGTCCTCCGGTGAAGCCGTCGGTGGCTTCTACATCGACCTGCGCAACCTCGGTGCCGAGCGCACGCTGGTGCTGGTCGACGGCAAGCGCCTCGGCGCCAGCGTCAGCGGCCTGCAGGACGTGTCGCAGATCCCGTCGGCCATCGTCGAGCGCATCGACGTGCTGAAGGACGGCGCGTCGTCGATCTACGGCTCCGATGCGATCGCCGGCGTGATCAACATCATCACCCGCAAGAACTTCCAGGGCCTGGAAGCCAACGCCTACGTCGGCCAGTACGGCGAAGGCGACGGCCAGAAGACCAGCTACGACTTCGTGGCCGGCTTCACCGGTGACCGTGGCTCGATCACCATCGGCGCCGAATACGCCGAAGAAAAGGAAGTGTGGGCCAAGGACCGCTGGTTCAGCCGTTATCCGCGCACCACCTTCCACCCGGCCCAGAACTGGAGCCCGGTCAGCCAGTGGGGCACCATCATCGATCCGGATACCGATGACTGGCTGGTGCTGAACCGTGGTGGCGACTACCGCGACGTCAACCAGTACCACGACCAGGACTTCGACGGCATCACCGGCGATACCAGCAACTCGAACACGCAGATGCACCTGCTGACGCCGACCAAGCGTCGCTCGGTGTTCGCCAACGTGCAGTACGACCTGACCGACAACATCCGCTTCGTCTCCGACCTGCTGTACACCCGTCGTGAGTCGCAGGCCCAGGTCGCCGGCTATCCGTTGCAGTCCGCGTCGTATGAGCGCCTGGGTGCCAAGTGGGATGCCGACAGCTACTACAACCCCTTCGGCAAGGACATGGGCTTCATGCGCCGTGGCTGGGAAGTGCCGCGCCTGTCGACCAACAAGCTGACCACCTTCCGCTTCACCGGCGCCCTGCAGGGCAGCTTCCAGTTCAATGACAAGTACTTCGACTGGGAAGCCGGCTACATCTACCAGAACTCTGAGAACCAGCAGAGCCAGACCGGCAACTACAACGTGCTGGCGGTCAATGCTGCCACCGGTCCCTCGTTCTACAACCCGGCCACCGGTCGCGTCGAGTGCGGCACCGCTGCAGGCCTGGTTGACGGTTCCAATCCGATCTACGGCCCGGGTGCCGGCGGCTGCCTGCCGTGGAACCCGGCCATTCCGTACGGCCGTACCGGTGACGGTGGCCTGACCGGCAACCCGGATCTGCAGCAGTTCCTGTTCCCGACCACCAAGAACACCGGTGAAGTCACCACCAAGACCTACTACGCGAACATCGCCGGCAGCCTGTTCACCCTGCCCGCCGGCGACCTGGGCTTCGCGCTGGGTTACGAGTACCGCGAAGACAAGGGTTCGTACAATCCGGACGCCCTGTCGCAGACCGGCTACTCCACCGACCTGGCTGCCGGCCCGACCGGTGGTGGCTACAACGTCAACGAAGTCTATCTGGAGCTGAATGTTCCGATCCTGGCCGACCTGCCGGGTGCCAAGGAACTGAGCTTCAACGCCGCGACGCGCTACTCGAAGTACAACACCTTCGGCAACACCACCAACAACAAGTTCGGCCTGAAGTGGAAGCCGATCGATCAGCTGCTGGTGCGTGCGACCTACGCCGAAGGCTTCCGCGCGCCGACCATCGACAATCTGTACGGCGGCAGCTCGCAGACCTTCGCGTACTTCACCGATCCGTGCGACACCTCGTTCGGCTCCACTGATCAGCCGGGCGTGGCGGCCCGTTGTGCCGCGGCCATCGGCCCGACCTCCGGCACCTTCCGCCAGCTGCGCCAGGGTTATGTGCCGGCCAGCGGTCCGGATGAGCAGACGCCGGATCCGTTCAATGCCGTCTCCAATCCTGATCTGACCCCGGAGAAGTCGAAGTCCAAGACCGTTGGCCTGGTGTGGAGCCCGACCTTCGCCCAGGGCCTGAACATGAGCCTGGACTGGTGGAACATCAAGATCACCAACACCATCGTCGTTGACAGCCCGGATGACCAGCTGAACGACTGCTACGTGCTCGGCATCGCCGACCGCTGCAACTCGTTCACACCGTGATCCGAACCGTCACAACGTGACCAACCTGACCTACGCACCGCGTAATGCCGGTTACCAGGAAACCGAAGGCTTCGACTTCGATGTGGCGTACCGCTTCGAGACCGACAGCTGGGGTACCTTCAACGCCAACCTGCAGAACAGCTACGTCACCAAGAACGTGCTGAAGACCACCAACGCCCAGCAGGTGCCGGTGTCGATCCTCAACGGCTTCGGCAGCAACTTCCGCCTGCGTTCGAACCTGGTGCTGGGCTGGGAGCGTGGCGACTGGGGCGTGACCTGGGGCACCCGTTACTTCTCCAGCGTCAAGGAGCGTTGCTACTACAGCGACGAGTGCAGCCTGCCGGACTTCGGTTCGCCGGATCCGGTGCGCGACCAGCCGATGAACAAGCGTGGTTCGACCATGTTCCACGACGTCCAGGTTTCCTGGAACGCACCGTGGAATGCGACCATCGCCGTCGGCGCACGTAACGTGTTCGACCACTACGGCCCGCAGATGTACTCGGCACCGAACTCGCAGTTCTCCTACTACGGTGGCTACGACATCGGTCGCTTCATGTACATGCAGTACAAGCAGAAGTTCTGATCGGCAGCCTGATCAGCTGATGCAGCAACGGCCCCGCAAGGGGCCGTTGTTCTTTGTGCGCCAAGGAAGGAGGCTGGCCGGCGTGCAAAAAAGGCCGCGGCATCGCCGCGGCCTTGCTTCGGCATCATTCCCGGGCGCTCATCCGTTCGGAATGAGCGTCTCGATCAGATGCTCGACGTACGCTTCGAAATCCTCGCGCGCCTGCTTGGGCTGCTGCAGCTGCAGCGACAACTGCAGGAAGCCGACGTAGGCAGCATAGGCAAGACGTGCGCGATGACGCGCATCGGTCGAGCTGAGCCCGGCCTGGCGGAACGAGGCGACCAGATAATCAAGGCGGCGCTGCGAGACGCGGTCGATCACCGGCCGCACCATCGGATGATCCAGTGCCTTCAGCAGCTCGCTGTAGATGATGTGCGGCTGCACTTCATGCGCCACCATCTGGAACAGCTGGCGCAGGCGCACGCGCGGATCCGGCACGTCTTCCAGGCTGCCGAACACCTGTTCCTGTTCGAACAGTTCCCAGCGTTCCAGCGCCGCCTGCAGCAATGCATCGCGCGAAGGGAAATGCCAGTAGAAACTGCCCTTGGTGACGCCGAGCCGCCGTGCCAGCGGCTCCACCGCGACGGCGCCGACACCTTGTTCAGCAATCAGATCGAGGGCCGCCTGGGCCCAGTCTTCGGCACTCAGGCGGCTGTTGCGGCCGGCGCGCGGTTCGCCGGCGGAAGCGTCAGGTTGATTCATGGGCTGATTTAACCATACGCCGGGGTTCGTTGCAGTACGCGGTTGCGGTCGAAACCGTCGCAGGACCCTCGGGACGGTCCATTCAGGTGCGTTCCGCAGCGCACCATACCGTGCAGTATTGACTTCCCCCCGAAGCGATCCATACTAGCAAGTATGGTTACGTCCCCACCTCCCGCTGCGTTCCATGACCTGCGCCTGGACGCCGCCCATGGCGCCCGCCTGGCAGCCACCGCCAGCGACCATGGCCGGCGCGGCCGGGTGCTGTTCGCGCATGGCTTCGGCCAGACCCGCCACGCCTGGAATGCCACCGCCCGCGCACTGAACGCGGCCGGCCTGCAGACGCTGGCCTATGACGCCCGCGGCCACGGCGATTCGGACTGGAATGCCGCCGACCTGCCCTATCACGGCGAACAGTTCGCCGATGACCTGATCGTGCTGGCCGGCGAGCAGCCGCGCCCGCCGGTACTGGTTGCAGCATCGATGGGCGGACTGTTCGGCCTGCTGGCCGAATCACGCTGGCCGGGCCTGTTCTCGGCGATGGTGCTGGTCGACATTACCCCGCGCTGGGACACCGCCGGCGTCGAGCGCATCCTGGCCTTCATGACCGCCCATCCCGACGGCTTCGCCTCGCTGACTCAGGCCGCCGACGTGATCTCGGCGTACATGCCGCACCGTCCGCGCAAATCCGAGCAGTCGCTGCGTGCCCTGCTGCGCGAGGACGGCCACGGACGCTGGCGCTGGCACTGGGACCCGCGCCTGGTGGCCGAGCTGGCCCGCGACAGCGAACAGCACCAGGATGCGCTGGCCGAGGCCGCGCGCCAGGTGAAGTGCCCGCTGCTGCTGGTCAGCGGCGGACGCAGTGACCTGGTCACGCCGCAGACCGTGGCCGAATTCCTGGCGTTGGCGCCGCATGCGCGCCATGTACAGCTGCCGCAGGCCACGCACATGGTCGCCGGCGATGACAACGACGCCTTTACCGCTACTGTGTTGGACTATCTGGACGTGTTGCCCGCAGCGGATGCTGCGGCTTCGTCCGCCACAAACGAGCACGTCACCGGAGCACGCTCATGAGCATCGTTCTTCCCTTCCTCGCCCTGCTGCTGGCAGGCGCGTTCGTCGCCTACCACCGCATGCGGCTGGTTACCTGGACGCTGATCAGCGTGGCCCTGCTGGCCGCCTGCTGGTTCATTCCCTACGTCAACCAGACCGCCACGATCGTCGCGGCCGCCGTGTTGGCCGTCATCGCCGTGCCGCTGCTGCTGCCGTTCATCCGCAAGCCGCTGCTGACCGGCCCGATGATGAAGGTGTTCCGCAAGGTGCTGCCGCCGCTGTCGCAGACCGAGCGCATCGCGCTGGAAACCGGTTCGGTCGGTTTCGAGGGCGAACTGTTCACCGGTGATCCGGACTGGAACATCCTGCTCAACTATCCCAAGCCGCAGCTGACCGCCGAAGAACAGGCCTTCCTTGATGGCCCGGTGGAAGAGCTGTGCACGATGGTCAACGACTGGGAAATCACCCACGTCCACGCGGACCTGCCGCCGGAACTGTGGGCCTTCATCAAGAAGAACAAGTTCTTCGGCATGATCATCCCGAAGGAATATGGCGGCCTGGGCTTCTCCGCGCTGGCCCACCACAAGGTCATCCAGAAGCTGGCCTCGGTGTCTTCGGTGGTCAGCTCCACCGTCGGTGTGCCCAACTCGCTGGGCCCGGGTGAGCTGCTGGTGCATTACGGCACCCAGGAACAGAAGGACCAGTACCTGCCACGCCTGGCCGATGGCCGCGAAGTGCCCTGCTTCGGCCTGACCGGTCCGTTCGCCGGCTCCGACGCCACCTCGATCCCGGACTACGGCATCGTCTGCAAGGGCGAGTGGAACGGCGAGCAGGTGCTCGGCGTCAAGCTGACCTTCGACAAGCGCTACATCACCCTGGCCCCGGTCGCTTCGCTGATCGGCCTGGCCTTCCGCATGTACGACCCGGATGGCCTGATCGGCGAAACCCGCGACATCGGCATCACCCTGGGCCTGCTGCCGCGCGACACCGCCGGCGTTGAAATCGGCCGTCGCCACTTCCCGCTGAACTCGACCTTCCAGAACGGCCCGATCCGCGGCAAGGACGTGTTCATTCCGCTGACCCAGCTGATCGGTGGCGCTGCCATGGCCGGCAAGGGCTGGAACATGCTCAACGAGTGCCTGGCCGTGGGCCGCTCGATCACCCTGCCGTCCACCGCCAGCGGCGGTGCCAAGGCCGGTGCCGCCGTGACCGGCGCCTATGCGCGCATCCGCAAGCAGTTCGGCCTGTCGGTCGGCCGCTTCGAGGGCGTGGAAGAAGCGCTGGCCCGCATCGGTGGCAAGGCCTACAAGATCAGTGCGCTGTCGCAGGCCACTGCAGCTGCGGTCGACCGTGGCGATGTGCCGTCGGTGCCGTCCGCCATTGCCAAGTACCACTGCACCAACATGAGCCGTGAAGTGATCTCGGACATGATGGACGTGATCGGCGGCAAGGGCATCATCCTGGGCCCGCGCAACTTCGCTGGCCGCAGCTGGCAGGCCGCGCCGATCGCGATCACCGTGGAAGGCGCCAACATCATGACCCGCAGCCTGCTGATCTTCGGCCAGGGTGCGATCCTCTGCCACCCGTGGGTGCTGAAGGAAATGAAGGCCGCGCAGGATCCGGATACCCGTGCCGGCCTGCAGGACTTCGACCGCAGCCTGTTCGGCCACATCCGCTTCGGCATCTCCAATGCCGTGCGTTCGTTCTGGTTCGGCCTGACCGGCGCGCGCTTCGGTGCCGCCCCGGGCGATGCCTATACCCGCCGCTACTTCCGCAAGCTGGACCGCTACTCGGCCAACCTGGCGCTGATGGCCGACATCTCGATGATGACCCTCGGCGGCAAGCTGAAGTTCAAGGAATCGCTGTCCGGCCGCCTGGGCGATGTGCTGAGCCACGTCTACATGACCAGCGCCATGCTCAAGCGCTACCACGACGAAGGCGCACCGCAGGCCGACCAGCCGCTGCTGGCCTGGGCCTTCCATGACAGCGTGCACAAGATCGAAGAGTCGCTGTCGGCCGCACTGCGCAACTTCCCGATCCGTCCGATCGGCTGGCTGATGTGGGCGCTGATCTTCCCGCTGGGCCGTCGCGCCGAGGCTCCGGGCGATCGCCTGAGCCGCCGTGTCGCCGCCCTGCTGATGGCGCCGAATGAAGCCCGCGACCGTCTGGCCAGCGGCGTGTTCCTGACCCCGTGCGAGAACAACCCGGGCGGCCGTATCAACAGCTACCTGAGCAAGGCGATCATGGCCGAGCCGGTGGAGCGCAAGTTCCTGAAGGCGCTGAAGAGCAAGGGCATCGAGGCGCTGGACTTCAAGGCGCAGCTGGACGAAGCCGTGGCCGAGGGCGTGATCACCCAGGACGAACGCAGCCTGCTGGAAGAGCTGCGTACGCTGACCCTGGACACCATTACCGTTGACGACTTCGACACCCACGAACTGCGCGCGGCCAGCTACTACGACCGCCAGCACAAGGATCCGCACTCGCAGGCGGCCTGATCGCCCGCGACACGCGTTGCCTCGACGGCGGGCCTCGGCCCGCCGTCGCTTTATCCGCCGACCGGAATATCCACCATGTCCACGCCCCTGCTCTCGCTTTACCACCGCCTGCAGCGCTGGCCCGCCGGCAACTGGCTGTTCTCGCGCGCGGTGTGCTTCAAGGCCCCCTACTTCGCCAGCATCGCGCCGCGCATCACCCGCCTGGAACACGGCCGCTGTGAAGGCACGCTGGCCGACCGCCGCAAGGTGCGCAACCACATCGGCACGGTGCACGCGATCGCGATGTGCAACCTGGCCGAGCTGACCGCCGGGCTGATGGTCGATGCCTCGCTGCCAAAGGGCATGCGCTGGATCCCGAAGGGAATGCAGGTGCAGTACCTGGCGAAGGCGCGTGGCACGCTGCGGGCGGTGGCGTTGCCGGCGCAGCCGATTGTCGTCGCGGCCGAGGGCTATGCGCTGCCGGTGACGGTGAGCGTGCGCGACCGTGCGGGCACCGAGGTGTTCAGCGCGGTCATCGACATGTGGATGTCGCCGGCGAAGTGAGGTTCCCGCGAACGGCGCAGCCCCTCGTGGGTGGACGGCGAAAGCGGTTTATCGGTTGGGCCGGAGGGCTGGGTCCATGCGGGGACGCCGCAAGTACGTCCCTGTAGGCTTGGCCGCGCCATCCATGGCGCGGATACCCCGCCCGGCCCCACCCCTCCGGCCTCGGACGGATCTCTGCGGCGTCCCCCACGGAAGAGAAAAAGAAGAGCAAAAGCAAAAGCGACCCATCGGCCGCTTTTTTTCATGCACGCAGAACCCACGAGCGCAGCGATCCGCTGTTGCCCTTGATCTTCTTTTTTCTTCTCCGTGGGCTGGCCGCGCACGGAACCTGTCTGAGGCCGGGCGGGTTGGGTTCGCGGGGGTGTCCGCGGCATGGATGCCGCGGCCAAGCCTACAGGGACGTACTTGCGGCGTCCCCCGCGAACCCAACCCGCCCGGCCAACCCCATGACAAGCTCCACGCGACCAACCCACGAGGGGCTGCGCCGTTGGCTGGAAACTACGCTACCGCGCGAAACACCAACGCCAGGATCGCCGGCACCGCCTGGATCATGAAAATACGGCGACTCACGCTGTACGCGCCATAGCACCCGGCCACCACCACGCAGGCCAGCGAGAACGTCACCAGCACTGGCTGATCGATCACCAGCCCCACTACGATGCCTGCCGCCAGGAAGCCGTTGTACAGGCCCTGGTTGGCCGCCAGCACGCGCGTGGTCTCGGCCTTCTCCAGCGTGTTGCGGAACGTCTTCAGGCCCAGCGGGCGGGTCCACAGGAACATCTCCAGCACCAGGAAGTAGACGTGCAGCAGTGCGACCAGCAGGGTCAGGGCGAGTGCGATCCAGTACATGGGCGGTTCCTTGGATGGATGGATGGGGTGATGGGGTCAGAGCCCTCTCCGTGGGAGAGGGATCCCGACCCCGCGTGGCTCAGCGGTCGCGCGGAAGTTTCTTTTCTTCACGCAGCACGCCGAACGCAGCCAGGGTCATGAAGCCGGCCACCAGCACGCCGCCGATGAACACCACGTGCGAACCAAACAGGGTCAGTGCCTTGTGGACCCAGGTGAACCCCAGGTCCGCGCCGCGGTACACCACGGTATCGATCGCCGCGCCGGCCTTGTAGCGCCACTGCCGGTCCACGCGCGTGTAGATCGTCTCGCGTGCCGGCTTGGCCAGCGCGAACTCGCTGGCACGGGTCATCACCTGCACCACCGCGACCATCAACGGCATCGGCGAGGCTGCCAGCACCGAGAAGCCGATCAGGATCGCGAAACCGGGAATCAGCAGCGCCGGCGCGATGCCATGGCGTGACAACAGCCAGCGGGTCAGGCCCACCTGCATCAGCAGCGCCAATGCATTCACCGCCAGGTCGATGCGCGAGAAGAACGCGGTACTGGCCGCCGGATCGGTGAAGGACGCGCGCACGATGCTCGCCTGCTGGTTGTACAGCAGCGTGCCGACGCCCACGCCGAACACCACCATCACCGCCAGCCAACGCAGCAGCGGCTCGCGCACGATCAGTTTCAGGCCGTCGAGCACGCTGCCGCCCATCGGCTGCTCGCCGGAGACCAGTTGCTGCTCGCGCTCGCGCAGCACCGCCCAGTGCCGCAGCCGCCAGATGCACAACAGGCACACGACCAGGAACCCTGCCGAGACCAGCATCAGGTTGGCGATGCCCACCGCGCTGCACCAGCGCACTGGTGATCAACGGGCCCAGGAAGGCACCGAGGGTACCGGCGGCGCCGATGTAGCCGTAGTAGGCACGCGCCTGCGCATTGGAGAACACATCGGCCATGAAGCTCCAGAACACCGCCACCGCAAACAGGTTGAACACCATGACCCAGAAGAAGAAGGCCATGCCCCCGCCGGGTACGAGCCGCTGTCGAACAGCACGTAGAACCCCAGCAGGGTGACGATGAAGAAGCATACACCGCCGGCAGGAACACCCGCCGCGGGAAGCGGCTGACCAGCCAGCCGTAGACCGGCTGCAGCGCCAGCATGATCACGAACACGCAGGAGAACAGGAACTGCAGGACGAAGTCCTTCAATGCGATGCCGTGGCTGGCGAACCAGGCAATGAGCACGGGCGGGAACACCGTTTCCAGGTCCGCCGAGGCGGCCATCGCCTCCCGCACCGGGCGCAGCACGTAGTAGCCGCTGAGCAGGCAGAAGAAGTACAGGAATGACCACCAAAGCGCCGGCGACTCGCGCAGCGCCGCCGTCAGGCCCTGCAGCGGCCCCTTGCCCGGTGCAGCGCTCACGCAGCGCCCCTCGCCCACAGACGGCGGTTGGACAGCAGCATGGCAGGCTCCGGGGCAGTGAAGCGCGTACGTTAGCCAATGCACTGCAACATCGCCAGCGTGACGCGCCCCCGCGCCTGCCGATGGGCGCGACGACGGGCCGCGATGACACGTTCCGACACACACTTTCGGGGCGTCAAAATTCCAACTTTTTCAACAAGATGCGCATTCATCTTCGCTTTGTTTGTGCACAGGGGAAAAGCGGCGCTAGAATCGCCATCAGCAGTCGCGCACGGGTCCAACCGATGAAAAAGAACAGCCTGCGTCGTCCGATCCGTTCGGCGGCCACCGGTTTGCTGGGCATGTTGATGCCCGTTGCCTTGTCCACCACCGCGCAGACACCGCCGGCATTGCCGCCGATGCCGACCAACATCGAATCCGCGACGGCTCCCACCGTCGCCCACAACCCAGCCTGCGGCCTACCGCACCGGCCTGGTGCCGCACGTCCAGGCGCCGGCCGCCGGCTTCAACGTCGCCAACATCGAATCGATGGCGCAGCAGCTGACCTATGGCGAGCGCGTGCCGGGCATGGCGGTGGCGATCGTGCAGGGCGGCCGCATCCTCAGCGCGCGCGGCTATGGCGTCACCGACGTCAACAACCCGCTGCCGGTCGATGCGCACACCGTGTTCCGCCTGGCCTCGCTGTCCAAGGCCTTCGCCGGCACCATGGCCGGCCTGCTGGTCAACGACGGCACGCTGCGCTGGGACAGCAAGGTCACCGACTACGTGCCGGGCTTCCGCTTGAACTCGCCGGAAGCCACCGACCGCCTGACCGTCGCCGACGTGCTCAGCCATCGCGTCGGCCTGCCGTACAACGCCTACGACCGCGACATCGAAGGCAACGCCGAGTACTACTCGCTGACCCCAGAAGCTGGCCAACACCAGCCTGAAGTGCCTGCCGGGCGACTGCTACGCCTACCAGAACGTGGCCTTCAGCCTGATCGGTGACGTTGTCTATGCGGCCTCCGGCAGCTTCTACGAGCAGTCGGTCGAGCGTCGCATCTTCAAGCCGCTGGGCATGAATGATGCCAGCCTCGGCCTGGCCGGCATCCAGGCCAGCTCGCGCTGGGCGCGCCCCGCACGTGCGCAGCCCGCAACGGCTGGGTCTCGCTGACGCC
>NZ_JBFLUN010000001.1:0-25512 GCF_050473585.1 Stenotrophomonas sp. NRRL B-14846 | reverse complement strand
CGATCAACAAGCTGCCCTCGCAGCTGTCAGGCGGCATGCGCAAGCGCGCCGGCCTGGCCCGGGCACTGGCGCTGGATCCGCCGCTGCTGTTCCTGGACGAACCCACTGCGGGCCTCGACCCGATCGGCGCGGCGGCGTTCGACCGCCTGATCAAGACCCTGCAGGAAGCACTGGGGCTGACCGTGTTCCTGATCACCCACGATCTGGACACGCTGTACGCGATCTGCGACCGGGTCGCGGTGATCGCCGACCGCAAGGTGGTGGCCAACGCACCCTTGCCTGACATCGAGAAACTGGATCATCCGTGGATCCAGGAATACTTCCACGGACCCCGCGCGCGCGCCGCGCGTGGCGAACAGATCGAGAGTGCCTGAGCCATGGAAACCAAAGCCAACTACGTGCTGATCGGCGCGTTCACCCTGATCACCGGCCTGGCCCTGCTGGCCTTCGGCCTGTGGGCCGCCAAGTACTCCTCCGACCGTACCTGGCAGGAGTACCGCGTGGTGTTCCGCGAAGCGGTGACCGGCCTGTCGGTGGGCAGCCCGGTGCAGTACAACGGCATCGCGGTGGGCTCGATCACCGAACTGAACCTGGTGCCGGACGACCCGCGCCAGGTGGTCGCGCGCATCCGCCTGAACTCCAACACGCCGGTCAAGACCGATACCCGCGCCAAGCTGGCGATCACCAGCCTGACTGGCCCGTCGATCATCCAGCTCAGCGGCGGCACGCCGCAGTCGCCGGCGCTGACCACCGTCAACAAGGACCCGGCGCCGATCATCCCGACCACGCCCTCGGCGCTGCAGAACATCACCGACGTCGCCAACCGCATCGTCGAGCGCATGGACCAGATCCTCAGCGACCGCAACGTGGCCTCGATCAACGCGACGCTGGCCAACCTGGAGACGATCAGCGGCGGCCTGGCCGACCGTGACCAGGGCACGCAGGCGCTGCTGCTCAGCGCGCGCGACGCCGCCCGCAGCCTGGACACCACGCTGAAGACCACCAACGGCACCATCGAGCGCCTGGACAAGAACCTGGTGCAGCAGCTGCCCGGCATCATCGACAAGCTCGACGGCACCCTGGCCAAGCTCGATTCGGCCGCCGGCAACGCCGATTCGATCCTTGGCGAGAACCGCGCCGCGATCAACAGCTTTGCCAACGATGGCCTCGGCCAGCTGGGCCCGACGCTGACCGAACTGCGCGGCCTGATCCGCGACCTGCGCCGGGTCAGCGACCGCCTCGAGAACAACCCCGCGCGCTACCTGCTGGGCCGCGACGCACCGAAGGAGTTCGAACCCAAATGAGCCCGACCACCCTTCCGCGCCTGCTGCTGGCCGCTTCGATGGTCACCCTGCTGGGCGGCTGCTCCATCCTCGGCAGCAGCGAGAAAACCGCGGTGACGCTGTACTCGCCGTCCGTGCAGGTCAAGGCAGACCCAGCGTGGCCGCAGGCCAGCTGGCAACTGGTGCTGGCCAAGCCCAGCGCCGCGCGCATGGTCGACAGCCCGCGCATCAATGTGCGGCCGACACCGTCGCAGATGGAGATCTACAAGGGTGCCAGCTGGGCGCAGCCGGCCACCGACATGATCGAGGACACCCTGCTGCGTGGCTTCGAGGATTCCGGTCGCATCCGCGGCGTGGCCCGCAGCACCGCCGGCATCCGCGCCGACTACAAGCTGTCCACCGACGTGCGCCGCTTCGAATCGGATTACCAGGGCCAGCCCACGCCGACGGTGGTGATCGAGGTCAACGCCAAGCTGATCCATGTCGCCGACCAGCGCGTGGTCGCGGACCGCACCTTCCGGCAGGCGCAGCCAGTCGGCAGCACCGACGTACCGGCGGTGACCGCCGCATTCGAACGTGGCCTGCAGCAGCTGGCGCAGGACGTGGTGGGCTGGACGCTGGTGAGCGGCCAGGCCGATCAGCCGACCGTCGCGCGCTGATCGCCGCATTCGCCGGGCACGTGAGTTACGGGGTCGGATCCCTTTCCTTCCGGAAAGGGATCCGACCCCTTCTTCGTCAACGCGGCGTAATCCAGCGGAAGGTCAGGTTGATCCGCTCGCCCTGCACCCGCGCCATCTTCGGCAGCGCGTGCTGGTAGAAGCGCTGGGTCTGCCCGGCCATCAGCAGCAGGTCGCCGTGGCCCAGCACGAATTCAACCTTGCGTGCCGGGTCGTCACGGCGGCGCAGCAGGAATCGGCGCGCAGCGCCCAGGCTCAGCGAAGCGATCACCGGGGCCGGCCCCAGCTCCGGCTCGTCATCGCTGTGCCAGCCCATGTAGTCACCGCCACCGCGATAGCGGTTCAACAGCACGCTGTTGAAGTGGCCGTGGCCTTCGGCTTCCAGGCGCCAGCGCACGGCCTGCAACACAGGCGGCCAGGGGCGCGGCACGAACTCGGCACCGGAATAGCGATAGCGGGCCTGCGGGTCGCCGATCCAGCAGCTCAGCCGCGGCGAGTCCACCCAGTTGCCGAACATGCGGATGCGATGGGTTTCCCAGGGCACTTCGGCCTGCAGCGAGGACAGGAGCTGGTCGGCGGCGGCCGCAGCCAGCCAGCCCGGCAGGTGCAGGACATCGGCATCGGGCAGGTCGTGGGGGAACAGCATGGTCACACGCTAGCACGCCGCCGTTTGCCGTCATGGCCGCCAGCACCGAAAATGGCGCCATGACCGTTGCCCAGATACTGATCCCGTCCTACCGCCCCCTGTCGCGAGGCCTCGCCCGATGAGCCTGCGCCAGTCGTTGTTCCCGTTGCTGCGCGCCGTGTTCCGGGCCTTGCCGTTGCCACAGGCGCAGCGTGACCGGTTGCGCACCCGGCTGTTGGCGCGGCATGGCGACTGGGTACCCCCGCCGCCCAAGGGACAGCAGGATGAGGAGGGGACGCGCGCCAGTGCCCAGCTGCGCTGGCGTGCCGATGAACCGGCGATCGGCCACGTGCCATGGCGCGAGGGAGCATTGCCCTCACCCATGCCGGTGACGCTGGTCGCTTTCTACCTGCCGCAGTTCCACACCTTCCCAGAGAACGACGCCTGGTGGGGCAAGGGCTTTACCGAGTGGCGCAACGTGACCCGCGCCCTGCCGCAGTTCGAGGGCCACATCCAACCCCGCCTACCGGCCGACCTCGGCTTCTATGACCTGCGCAACCCGCAGGTGATGCGTGACCAGGCACGCTTGGCTGCGGAGTACGGCATCGGCGCGTTCTGTTTCTACTACTACTGGTTCAGCGGCCGCACCCTGATGGAAGACCCGCTCCAGCAGTGGCTGGCCGATGACAGCATCGACCTGCCGTTCTGCCTGTGCTGGGCCAACGAGAACTGGGCACGACGCTGGGACGGCCGCGACGACGACATCCTGATCGGCCAGCAGCACAGCGCCGAAGACGATCTGGCCTTCATCGCACATGTCGCGCCCTACCTGCGCGACCGCCGCGCATTGAAGGTCGAGGGTCGGCCGATGCTGCTGGTCTATCGCCCGAACCTGCTGCCCGACGCGCGTGCGACTGCCGAGCGCTGGCGTCGCTGGTGCCGTGACAACGACGTGGGCGAGATCCATCTGGCCTACGTCCAGGGCTTCGAGCGACCGGATCCCCGCGATATCGGCTTCGATGCCGCCGTCGAATTCCCGCCGAACATGAGCAACCCGCGCTCGCTGTCGGCACAGCAGTGGCTGCTGAATCCTGCCTTCAATGGCGATGTACGCGACTGGCGTGAACTGGCTGCAGAAATCGCAGCGCGGCCGCTGCCGGACTATCCGCTCTATCCCGGCGTGAACCCGGGCTGGGACAACGAGGCGCGTCGTTCCGGCCGCGGCCGCGTGTACCTGCACGCATCGCCGCGCGGCTACCGCGATTGGCTGCGCACCACGATCCATGAGCGCCTGTCTGCAGCACCGCAGGCCCAGCGCATGGTGTTCATCAATGCCTGGAACGAGTGGGCCGAAGGCGCCGTGCTGGAACCGGATGCCCGGCTTGGGCATGCCTGGCTTGACGCGACGCGCCAAGCGCTGTCCCCGGCTCCGCCCGCACGCCCCCTGCGGGCCTGCCTGCTGGTTCTCATTGATGATCCCGGGATGATCGCTACAGCTTGTGAGGCAGCAAGCGGCCTGGGCGTGAGCTATCGTGTTTTCATTCCAATGGCGCAGCGCCCTCATGACGCTGCGGTCGATATCATCGGCCATGCTGGCAATGCCTTGTCCAGCATCCTGCAGGTTCTGGAGGCTTTCGGTCCGGATCCATCGTTGCTGGCCTGCTGGCTGGACCTTCGCGGAAGCGGCAAGGCGAGACCGCAGCTACCAGGGACGACCGCTATCGACGCAATGCTTCAACGGTTCAATGAGCAACCTGCGCTGGGCATGTTCGTGGCATCCACCCCGGAGGCAGTCGTCGTTTCGCGCAGTCATCTCCGCTGGGCAACCCGGCTGGGGATAGCTGACGCCCCTACGCCGCAGACAGCAGGCACGATGTGGTTGCGAGCGTCGACGCTGCGGTCACTACTGGATGCGCACTGCTATCCCAGTGAGCTGGACAACGACAATGCACTTGATCCGGTCATGCAGTTGCTGCCGGACCTTGTTGCCAACGCAGGCTACGTCGTCGCAGGCCCACAACGCCAGCCCTGAGGCTGGCGCTGCGCAGCAACATCGTTGACTTCAGCGCTGGAACACGACGCCGGTCTTTTCCTTCAGCTCTTCATCACTGACGCCCGGCGCGGCTTCCACCAGCAACAGGCCGTTGCCGGTCACGTCGAACACCGCCAGATCGGTGATGATGCGGTCGACCACGCCCACGCCGGTCAACGGCAGCGTGCATTCGGCCAGGATCTTGTGCTCGCCGTTCTTGGCGGTGTGCTCCATCAGCACCACCACACGCTGCACGCCGGCCACCAGGTCCATGGCGCCGCCCATGCCCTTGACCATCTTGCCGGGCACCATCCAGTTGGCCAGGTCGCCCTTGTCGGTCACCTGCATGGCACCGAGGATGGCCAGGTTGACGTGGCCACCGCGGATCATCGCGAAACTGTCGTGGCTGCCGAAGTAGCTGGCACCGGCACGTGCGGTGACGGTCTGCTTGCCGGCATTGATCAGGTCGGCGTCAACTTCAGCGTCGGTCGGGAACGGGCCGATGCCGAGCAAGCCATTCTCCGACTGCAGCCATACGTCCACGCCTTCGGGAATGTGGTTGGCCACCAGCGTCGGCAGGCCGATGCCCAGGTTCACGTAGGCGCCATCGGTCAGCTCCTGGGCGGCACGTGCCGCCATCTCATCGCGGGTCCACGCCATGTCAGTTGCCCTCCGCGCGGATGGTGCGCTGCTCGATTCGCTTTTCAGGATGCGCGTTGTGCACGATGCGGTGCACATAGATGCCCGGCAGGTGCACCTGGTCCGGATCGATGGCGCCGACCGGCACCACCTCTTCCACTTCCACGATGCAGACCTTGCCGGCCATCGCGCAGGCCGGGTTGAAGTTGCGTGCGGTCTTGCGGAACACCAGGTTGCCGGCCTCGTCGGCCTTCCAGGCCTTGACCAGCGCGACGTCGGCGCGCAGTGCGGTTTCCATCACGTAGTGCTTGCCATCGAACTCGCGGGTTTCCTTGCCCTCGGCCACCACCGTGCCGTAGCCGGTGGCGGTGAAGAACGCCGGGATACCGGCACCGCCGGCGCGCAGGCGCTCGGCCAGGGTGCCCTGCGGGTTGAACTCCAGTTCCAGCTCGCCGGCCAGGAACTGCCGCTCGAATTCCTTGTTCTCGCCCACGTAGGACGAAATCATCTTCTTGATCTGCCGCGTTTCCAGCAGCTGGCCGAGGCCGAAGCCATCGACGCCGGCATTGTTGGAGATCACGGTCAGGCCCTTGACGCCGCTGTCGCGCAGCGCAGCGATCAGCGCCTCGGGAATGCCACACAGGCCAAAGCCGCCCACGGCCAGGGTCTGGCCATCGGCGACCACCCCCTGCAGGGCCTCCGCCGCACTGGCGAAGCGCTTGCCGCGCTTTCCGCCGGAAGTCGATTGCTGCATTGCTGTAGTACCCTGCGAATGGATAAGCGCATTCTAGCCGCAGGCCTGCATCCGACGGGTTTGCGGCGCAGCAAACCGCGATGGTGCAGCGGCCCGGGGCGGGGATGCCGCTTTCTGGCCCATGCCCCAACGCGGATACAATGGACGATCCCGCCGCGTCAGCCCGCGAACGATGCCCCCAGCGCCTCCTGCCCCCTCTCCTGCAGCCCATGACCGCGCCCTGTGCGTGGACCTGGATGGCACGCTGCTGGACACGGACCTCCTGTATGAATCACTGCTGGTGCTGTTGGCGCGCAATCCGCTGTACCTGTTCCTTCTGCCGTTCTGGCTGCTGCAGGGCAAGGCCGCACTGAAGCGGCAGATCGCCGCACGCGCCACCGTCGATCCACGCCACCTGCCCTACAACCCGAAGGTACTGGAACTGCTGCGCGACACGCCGCAGCGTCCGCGGGTGCTGTGCACGGCCTCGGACCAGCTGTTGGTCGCGCCGATCGCCGCACATCTGGGCCTGTTTGAACAGGTCATCGCCAGCGATGGCCAGCGCAACCTGTCCGGCACGCACAAGGCGCAGGCCCTGGTGGATGCATTCGGCGAGCGCGGTTTCGACTACGCCGGCAACGGCACGGTCGACCTGGCGGTCTGGGCGCGCGCCGCAGGCGCCTGGGTGGTCAACAATGGCAGCGCACTGGCTGCCACCGCCGCACAACGCACGCAGGTGCTGGGGCATTGGCCTGGGCCGTCCAGGCTGCAGGCATGGATGAAGGCGCTGCGTCCGCACCAGTGGCTGAAGAACCTGCTGGTGTTCGTACCCCTGTTGACGGCCCACCGCTTCCTGGAAGCACCGGCGGTGGCCGATGCCCTGCTCGCCTTCGCGGCCTTCAGCCTGTGTGCCTCCGGCGTCTATCTGCTCAACGACCTGCTCGACCTTGATGCAGATCGCCGCCATCCGCGCAAGCGCCACCGCCCCTTTGCCGCTGGCCGCTTGCCGCTGTTGCACGGTCTGGTCGCAGGCCCACTGCTGACGCTGTGCGGGCTGGCCGTGGCACTGGCCTGCAGCCCGGCATTCGCCGCCGTGCTGCTGGGCTACTACGTGCTGACCCTGGCCTACTCGCTGCGCCTGAAGCGCATCGTCATGCTCGACGTGGTGCTGCTGGCCAGCCTCTACACCTTGCGCATCATCGGCGGCACGGTGGCCATCGGGGCGGAACTGTCGTTCTGGCTGCTGGCCTTCAGCATGTTCATCTTCCTCTCGCTGGCCCTGCTCAAGCGCTATACCGAACTGCACGCGGTGCTGGCGCGCGGCAAGACCCGCGCCAACGGCCGTGGCTACGGCGTGGAAGACCTGCCGCTGCTGCAGTCACTGGGCGCTGCCGCCGGCTACAGCGCCGTGCTGGTGATGGCGCTGTACATCAACAGCCCCGACAGCGTGGAGCTGTACCGCAACCCGAAGCTGCTGTGGTTCATCTGCCCGGTCCTGCTGTACTGGGTCAGCCGTGCCTGGGTGATCGCTCATCGCGGCAACATGCACGATGACCCGATCGTGTTCGCCGCCACGGATCGGGCCAGCCAGGTGGTGGCCGTGCTGTGCGCCGGGTTTGCACTGGTGGCGATCTGATGCGGGCCGGCGCGCACTCCTGGGGACGGTATCCGCGCGCGCCGCAATCGCTGGTCAGGGTGCACGATCGGCTTGCCGGGCTGCCGGCCTTCGAGGGCAGCGCCCTTCCGCATGGCAATGGACGCAGCTATGGCGACAGCTGCCAGAATCCGGGCGCCACCCTGCTCGACTGCCGCGGCCTGGACCGCTTCATCGCCTTCGATCCGGCCAGCGGGCGACTGCACTGCGAAGCCGGCGTCACCCTGGGCGAGATCATCGCCAGGGTGCTGCCGCAGGGCTGGTTCCTGCCGGTTACCCCGGGTACGCGCCATGTCACCGTGGGCGGCGCGATCGGCAATGATGTCCATGGCAAGAATCACCACCTGGCCGGCAGCTTCGGCCACCACGTGCTGTCCTTCGAGCTGCTGCGCAGCAATGGCGAACGCCGCGTATGCCGTCCTGGTGATGACGACGGCTGGTTTGAAGCCACCCTTGGTGGGCTTGGCCTGACCGGGCTGGTCACGCATGCCGAACTGCAGCTGCGCCGCGTGCCGGGCAGCAGCCTGGAAGTGGAGAACATCCGGTTCTCCAGCCTGGCCGACTTCTTCGCACTGTCGCAGGACAGCAGCGAAAGCCACGAGTACAGCGTGGCCTGGATCGACTGCCTGGCGCGTGGCCGCGCCCTCGGCCGCGGCCATTTCACCCGCGCCAACCATGCCGTGCAGCCGGCCGACGAGCGTCCTGCCGCCGCCCGCAGGCAGTGGGCGATGCCACTGACGCCGCCGGTTTCGCTGGTCAACCGGCTGACCCTGCGCCCGTTCAATACGCTCTACTACTGGCGCCAGCCTGCGCGCCGCCGGCGCTACGCCTCGCACCTGCTGCCCTTTTTCTATCCGCTCGATGGCATCAGCGAGTGGAACCGGATGTATGGTCCGGCCGGCTTCGTGCAGTACCAGTGTGTGCTGCCACCGCACGCGGCCGCGGACGGAATTCCCGCGCTGCTGCGGGAAATCGCCCGCAGTGGCCAGGGTTCGTTCCTGGCGGTGCTCAAGCAGTTCGGCGCGCGGCCATCCTTTGGCATGCTGTCCTTTCCGCGCCCGGGCACCACGCTGGCCCTGGATTTCCCCAACACCGGCGAGGCGCTGTGGGCCCTGCTGCGGCGCCTCGACCAGATCGTCGATGCCGCCGGCGGTGCCCAGTACCCGGCCAAGGATGCGCGGATGACCGCCACCTCGTTCCAGCAGGCGTACCCACGCTGGCAGGACTTTAGCCGATTCATCGATCCACGTTTCTCGTCCGGCTTCTGGCGCCGGGTGACGGAGTAAGCATGCAGAACGTCCTCATCGTCGGCGCCACGTCCGCGATTGCCGAAGCCGTCGCCCGGCGCTACGCCGCACGCGGCGCATCGCTGTTCCTGGTCGGGCGCCGCGCCGACCGGCTGGCCACCATCGCCGACGACCTGCGCGTGCGCGGTGCGCGCGCCACGCACACCCATTCCATGGACATCAACGACCTGGCCGCCCATGCCGATCTGCTGGCGCAAGCCTGGCAGGCGCTGGGACGGGTGGATGTGGTGCTGGTCGCGCATGGCACGCTACCCGACCAGGCAGCCTGCGAGGCCTCGGTGGCGACCTGCATGGCCGAGTTCGCCACCAATGGCACCTCGACCCTGGCCCTGCTGGGGCCCGTGGCCAATCGCCTGGCCGACGCGGGCAGCGGCGCGCTGGCGGTGATCACCTCGGTGGCCGGCGACCGCGGCCGCCAGAGCAACTACGTCTACGGCGCCGCCAAGGCTGCGGTCAGCACCTTCCTCAGTGGCCTGCGCCAGCGCCTGGCCAAGCAGGGCGTGGCGGTGGTCGACATCCGCCCCGGCTTCGTCGACACGCCGATGACGGCCCACCTGCGCAAGGGCCCGTTGTGGGCGACGCCGGACCAGGTCGCGCGCCGCATCGTCGCCGGCATTGGTCGCAGCACCCCGGTGCTGTATGCCCCGGGCTTCTGGCGGTTGATCATGACGGTGATCCGCCTGCTGCCGCAGGCCCTCTTCAACAGGATCGCGCTGTGAACACTGCAACGGACTCGGTGCTGGAGCAGAAGATCATCATTCCCGGTGGTGCCGGCCTGGTCGGCCAGAACCTGGTCGCCATCCTCAAGCGCCAGGGCTACCGCCGGCTGGTGGTGATCGACAAGCACGCCGCCAATCTCGACGTACTGGCACGCATGCATCCGGACGTGGTGACCGAACACGCCGACCTGGCGGAGCCGGGCGCCTGGGAGCGCCATTTCGCCGAGGCCAACGCCGTAGTGATGCTGCAGGCGCAGATCGGCGGCACCGATCCCGTGCCGTTCGTGCGCAACAACATCACTGCCACCGACCTCATCCTCGATGCCATCGAGCGCCACGCCGTGCCCTACACGGTGCACATCAGCTCCTCGGTGGTCTGTTCGGCGGCCGACGACGACTACACCCGCACCAAGCGCGAGCAGGAGCACCGGGTCGCCGCGCGCGGCATCCCTGTGGTCATCCTGCGCCCGACCCTGATGTTCGGCTGGTTCGACCGCAAGCACCTGGGCTGGCTGTCGCGCTTCATGCGCAAGGTTCCGGTATTCCCGATACCCGGCGATGGACGCTACATGCGCCAGCCGCTGTATGCCGGCGACTTCGCCACCATCATCGCCAGCTGCCTGCGTTCGCGGATTGCCGGCCAGCGCTACAACATCACCGGCCTGGAGAAGGTGGACTACGTCGACATCATCCGCCAGATCAAGCGCAGCACGCGTGCGCGCACCGTGCTGCTGCACATCCCGTACCGCCTGTTCCACCTGCTGCTGAGGACCTGGGCGCTGTTCGACCGCGACCCGCCGTTCACCGCTGCGCAGCTGCAGGCACTGGTGGCCCATGACGAGTTCGAAGTCATCGACTGGCCTTCCATCTTCGATGTGCGGCCGACGCCCTTTGCACAGGCCATCGACGCCACCTTCAACGACCCCGAGTACGGCGACATCGCCCTGGAGTTCTGATCATGAGCGAGCGCATCGCCGTTCTCGGCGCGGGCCCGATGGGCCTCGCCGTGGCTTACCAGCTGGCCCGCGACGGCCATCAGCCCGTGGTGTTCGAAGCCGATGACCGCGTCGGCGGGATGACGGCGAGCTTCGACTTCGGCGGCATGCCGATCGAACGCTACTACCACTTCCACTGCACTTCCGACCACGATTTCCTGACCGTGCTCGACGAGCTGGGGCTGGGCGCGCGCATGCGCTGGACCGAGACCCGCATGGGCTACTGGTTCGGCAAGCGCCTGCAGGCCTGGGGCAACCCGATCGCCCTGCTCCGCTTCAAGGGCCTGGGGCTGATGGCCAAGATCCGTTACGGACTGCATGCCTTCCTGTGCACGCGTCGCAACGACTGGCGCCCGCTGGACCACGTTGAAGCCTCGTCCTGGATCCGCCGCTGGGTCGGTGCCGAAGCCTATGAATCGCTGTGGCGTCGCCTGTTCGACTACAAGTTCTACGACTATGCCGGCAACCTGTCCGCGGCCTGGATCTGGAGCCGGATCCGGCGCATCGGCCGCTCACGCTACAGCCTGATGCGCGAAAAGCTGGGGTATCTGGAAGGCGGTTCATCTACCCTGCTCGATGCCCTGCATGCCGACATCCAGCGCCATGGCGGCGAGGTGCGGCTGTCCAGCCCGGTGCAACGCATCGTGATCGAGGAAGGCCGCGTGCGCGGCGTCCAGGTCGGCGGCGAGCACCTGGCCTTCGACAAGGTCATTTCCACCGTACCGCTGCCGTTCGTCCCACGCCTGGCCCCGGACCTGCCCGACACCATCCTGGCGAAGTTCCGCGCGCTGAACAACATCGCAGTGGTCTGCGTGATCGCCAAGCTGCGCAGGCCGGTCTCGGCCAATTTCTGGGTCAACACCAACGACCCGGACATGGACATCCCCGGCATCGTCGAATACACCAACCTGCGCCCGATGGACGCGCATATCGTCTACGTGCCGTTCTACATGCCCGGCGAGTACGAGCGTTATGGCGACAGCGACGACGTGTTCGCTGACAAGGTGCGTCGCTACCTGTGCATGATCAATCCGCAGCTGGGCGCGGACGACTTCATCGACGTACGAGTCAGCCGTTACCGCCACGCGCAGCCGATCTGCGAACCGGGCTTCCTGGACCGGCTGCCGCCGCGCCGGCTGCCGGTGGAAGGGCTGTGGGTGGCCGATACCTCGCACTACTATCCCGAAGACCGCGGCATCTCCGAGAGCATCGGCTTCGGGCGTGCCATGGCCCGCGAGGCGGTGGCGTGACCCTGTCCCGCCCGTTCCTGCTGTTCCTGCTGGCCGGCGGCATCGCTGCGCTGGCCAACATCCTGTCGCGGATGCTGTACAGCCACTGGATGTCGTTCACCCCGGCGATCATCGCCGCCTACATCACCGGCATGGTCACCGCCTTCGTGCTGACCCGCTGGCTGGTGTTTTCCGGCAGCACCCGCCCCCTGCACCACTCGGCGTTCTACTTCGTGCTGGTCAACCTGTTTGCGGTGGCGCAGACCTGGCTGGTCTCCACCGTGCTGGCCTACCACCTGCTGCCATGGCTGGGCGTTGACGTGCTGCGCCTGGAAATCGCCCACGTGGTGGGCGTGGCGGTGCCGGTGGTGTCCAGCTACTTTGGCCACAAGTACCTGTCGTTCCGATGACTGTTGCCGGGGCGCCGTTTCCGGAAAACGGTTCCCACACATTCATGGTCGTAAACTACGGCGCTGACCTCATCCAGGATCCGATCGATGCCCCTGCCCGCCTTCAAGGCCTATGACATCCGCGGCCGCGTGCCGGAAGAACTGAACGAAGACCTGGCGCGCCGCATCGGCGTGGCGCTGGCGGCACAGCTTGCGCCGGGCCCGGTGGTACTCGGCCACGACGTGCGCCTGACCAGCCCCGCGCTGCAGGACGCATTGGCCGCAGGCCTGCGCGGTACCGGGCGCGAGGTGATCGACATCGGCCTGTGCGGTACGGAAGAGGTCTATTTCCAGACCGATCACCTGGGCGCGGCCGGCGGCGTGATGGTCACCGCCAGCCACAACCCGATGGACTACAACGGCATGAAGCTGGTCAAGGAGAACGCGCGCCCGATCAGCTCCGATACCGGCCTGTTCGCGATTTCCGATGCGGTCGCCGCCGATACGTCCGAGGCGCAACCGCCGCGTGCCGGGCAGAGCGCCCAGCATGACAAGAGCGCGTACATCCAGCACCTGCTGAGCTATGTCGATGCCGGCAAGCTGCGGCCGCTGAAGCTGGTGGTCAACGCCGGCAACGGTGGCGCCGGTGCCATCGTCGATCTGCTCGCACCGCACCTGCCGTTCGAGTTCATCCGCATCTGCCACGAGCCGGACGGCAGCTTCCCCAACGGCATTCCCAATCCGCTGCTGCCGGAAAACCGCGCCGCCACCGCCGACGCGGTGCGCGAACACGGCGCCGATTTCGGCATTGCCTGGGATGGTGACTTCGACCGTTGCTTCTTCTTCGACCATACCGGCCGCTTCATCGAGGGCTACTACCTGGTCGGCCTGCTGGCCAAGGCGATCCTGGCACGCAACCCGGGTGGCAAGATCGTGCATGACCCGCGCCTGGTCTGGAACACCGTGGACATGGTCGAGCAGGCCGGCGGTGTGCCGGTGCAGTGCAAGAGCGGCCACGCCTTCATCAAGGAAAAGATGCGCGCCGAAGACGCGGTGTACGGCGGCGAGATGAGCGCCCACCACTACTTCCGCGAGTTCGCCTATGCAGACTCCGGCATGATCCCGTGGTTGCTGATCGCCCAGCTGGTCTCCGAAAGCGGGCGCTCGCTGGCCGACTGGGTCGAAGACCGCATGGCCGCCTATCCGTGCAGTGGCGAGATCAACTTCAAGGTTGCCGATGCCAAGGCCGCCGTCGCGCGCGTGATGGAGCATTTCGCGGCGCAGTCGCCCACGCTGGATCACACCGACGGCATCAGCGCCGACTTCGGCGACTGGCGCTTCAACCTGCGCAGCTCCAACACCGAGCCGCTGTTGCGCCTGAATGTTGAAGCCCGGGGCGACGCCGCGCTGATGCAGGCGCGCACCGACGACATTTCCCGCCTCATCCAGCAGTAACCGAGGAACGCATGAGCAGCATCCAGCCCGTCATCCTGTCCGGTGGATCCGGTACCCGCCTGTGGCCGCTTTCGCGCGAGGCGTATCCGAAGCAGTTCCTGCCCTTGGCGGGCGAGCTGACGATGCTGCAGGCCACCTGGAAGCGCGTCGCGCCGATCGCCGCGCGTGGGCCGCTGGTGATCGCCAACGAAGAGCACCGTTTCGTCGCCGCCGAGCAGCTGCAGCAGGTTGGCGCCGAGCCGGCCGCGATCATCCTTGAGCCGGTCGGCCGCAACACGGCCCCGGCGATCGCGGTGGCCGCGCTGGAAGCCACCCGCGAGGGCGCCGACGCCCTGCTGCTGGTGCTGCCCTCCGATCATGTGATCACCAACGAGACCGCGTTCCGCAGCGCCGTGCAGGCCGCCGCCGCCGCCGCCGAAGCCGGCAAGCTGGTCACCTTCGGCATCGTGCCGACCGGCCCGGAAACCGGCTACGGCTACATCAAGGCCGCCGATGGCCAGGGCCTGCGCGCGGTCGAGCGCTTCGTCGAGAAACCCGACCTGGACACCGCCACCGGCTACGTCAGCAGCGGCCAGTACTACTGGAACAGTGGCATGTTCCTGTTCAAGGCCTCGCGCTACCTGCAGGAGCTGGAACGCTTCCAGCCCGCCATGCTCGCTGGCAGCCGCCAGGCTTGGCAGCAGGCACGTCGCGATGCCGATTTCACCCGCCTGGACAAGGACGCCTTCACCGCCGTTCCGTCCGATTCCATCGACTATGCAGTGATGGAGAAGACCGCCGATGCCGTGGTGATTCCACTGGATGCCGGCTGGAACGATGTCGGCTCGTGGACCGCGCTGCGCGATGTCTCGCAGCAGGACGGCGATGGCAATGCGCACCAGGGCGACGTGATCGCCATTGACTGCCGCAACACCTATGCTTACGCACAGCGCCTGGTGGCGCTGGTCGGGCTGGACGATGTGGTGGTGGTGGAAACCGATGATGCCGTGCTGGTCGGCAAGGCCGACCGCATGCAGGACGTCAAGACGGTGGTCGCGCAGCTCAAGGCCGAGGGCCGCAGCGAGGCCACCTGGCACCGCAAGGTCTATCGCCCGTGGGGTGCCTACGATTCGATCGACAACGGCGAGCGCTTCCAGGTCAAGCGGATCACGGTCAAGCCCGGCGGCACGCTGAGCCTGCAGATGCACCACCATCGCGCCGAGCACTGGATCGTGGTCAGCGGCACCGCTGAAGTCACCCGTGGTGACGAGGTGATCCTGCTCAGCGAGAACCAGAGCACCTACATTCCGCTGGGCGTGACCCATCGCCTGCGCAACCCCGGCAAGCTGCCGCTGGAACTGATCGAAGTGCAGTCCGGCAGCTATCTGGGTGAGGACGACATCGTGCGGTTCGAGGATACCTACGGGCGCAGCTGACCCGGAACCCGCTGGTGCATGCCGACCGCTGGTCGGGGTGCATGCCGACCGCTGGTCGGGGTGGGTGCCGACCGTTGGTCGGCACGTCACCTGCCGGGTCAGGCAATCTCCGCCATCACCCGCTTCAGGCCGTCCTGCCAAGCCGGCAGCACGATGCCGAAATCCTGCTGCAGCTTGCGGTTGTCCAGCACCGACCAGGCCGGGCGCTTGGCCGGGGTCGGGTACTCGGAACTGGGAATCGCCTCGACCGTCGGCACCTTGGCCAACACGCCAGTGACCAACGCTTCGGCGAAGATCGCCTCGGCAAAGCCATACCAGCTGGTCTGGCCGCTGGCGGTCAGGTGCCAGGTCCCGGACAGCTGGCCCGGATGCTGCAGCGCCTGCGCGGTGACATTGGCGATCAGCGCCGCCGGCGTCGGCGTACCGATCTGGTCGGCCACCACCCGCAACGCATCGCGCTCGGCGCCCACCCGCAGCATGGTGCGCAGGAAATTCGCGCCGTGCGAGGCATACACCCACGCCGTGCGGAAGATCAGATGACGGCCGCCGGCCGCACGCACCGCGTCCTCGCCATCGCGCTTGCTGGTGCCATACACGCCCAGTGGTGCGGTCGGCTCGTCCTCGCGGTAGGGCGCGCTGCCCTGGCCATCGAACACATAATCGGTGGAGTAATGCACGAACGGCACACCATGTGCCGCACACCAGCGCGCGATCACGCCCGGTGCCTGCGCATTGGCAGCAAAGGCGGCATCGACGTCCTGTTCGGCGCGATCAACAGCGGTGTAAGCCGCCGCATTGACCACTACCGATGGCTGCACGCGGTCCAGCAATGCCGGCAGGCTGTCGGGCTGGGCAAAGTCGGCCACCTCGCACGTGCTGTCATCAGGCAACTGACCACTGCGGGTGGTCGCGACCACCGGCCCCAGCGGGGCCAGCGCTCGCAGCAGCTCCTGGCCGACCTGGCCATTGCCGCCGAACACCAGAACCGTCATGGGGTGTAGACCGGCAGGCGGTCCTCGGCAATGTCCTTCAGGAAGGGAGCATTCTCGTCCTTGGCCGACAGGGTCGGTGCGCTGATCGGCCAGTCGATTGCGACATCGGCGTCATTCCAACGAATAGCCGCATCAGCTTCCTTTAAGTACACATCGGTGCAGAGATAGTTGAACAGCGCAGTTTCGGAAAGCACTACAAAACCATGGGCGAAACCCTCGGGTATCAAAAACTGCCGCTTGTTTTCGGCACTGAGGATCACCGCTTCCCAGCGTCCAAACGTAGGCGAGCCGCGGCGGATATCGACCGCCACGTCGTAGACCTCGCCCTCAAGGACGGAGATCAACTTGCCCTGCGGGCGAGGCCACTGGTAGTGAATGCCGCGTAGGACGCCCTTGCTTGAAGAGGACATATTGCTTTGTACGAAGCTGCTGACCAGGCCCGCTTCCGCGAATCGGTCGGCATTCCATGTTTCAAAGAAAAACCCCCGGGCGTCACCGAACACGGCAGGTTCAACGATCTTGCATCCGGGCAGGCTTGTCTCGATTACCTTCAAGGAACGACTCCACGCAGAGCGAGCTTGTGCAGGTACTGGCCGTAGCCATTCTTGATCAGCGGTGCAGCCAGTGCTTCCAGCTGCTCGGCGCTGATCCAGCCCTTTCCGAACGCGATTTCTTCCGGGCAACAGACCTGCAGGCCCTGGCGGGTCTGGATGGTCTCGATGAAGTTGGATGCTTCCAGCAGCGACTGGTGGGTACCGGTATCCAGCCACGCATAGCCACGGCCGAGCGCCTCCAGGTGCAGGTTGCCTTCGGCCAGGTACCGCTTGTTGAGATCAGTGATCTCCAGTTCGCCACGCGGCGACGGCTTCAGTTCGGCCGCGTAATCGCTGGCGTTGCCGTCATAGAAGTACAGACCGGTCACCGCATAATTGGAGCGCGGCTTTTCCGGTTTCTCCACCAGGTCGATCACCTTGCCGCTCTGGTCGAACTCGGCCACGCCGTAACGTTCCGGATCATTGACCCAGTAGCCGAACACGGTCGAGCCGTGCACGCGTTCGTCGGCGCGCTTGAGCACTTCGCGCAGGCCGTGGCCGTGGAAGATGTTGTCCCCCAGTACCAGGCAGCTCGGCTTGCCGGCCACGAAGTCCTTGCCGATCAGGTAAGCCTGGGCCAGGCCATCGGGGCTGGGCTGCACCGCGTACTGGATGTCCATGCCCCACTGCGAACCATCGCCCAGCAACTGCTGGAACAATGCCTGCTCGTGCGGGGTATTGATGATGAGCACTTCACGGATGCCCGCCAGCATCAACACGCTGAGCGGGTAATAGATCATCGGTTTGTCGTACACCGGCAGCAGCTGCTTGCTGACGCCCTTGGTGATCGGATACAGACGGGTGCCGGAACCACCGGCGAGGATGATGCCCTTGCGCTGGGTCATGGTGTCTCCTGGGTTCAGGCCGCGGTGCCGATGCGCTGCAGACGGTAGCTGCCGTCGAGCACGCCGTTGACCCATTCCTGGTTCTCCAGGTACCAGTCAACGGTGAAGGCGATGCCCTGCTCGAAGGTGTAGGCCGGTTCCCAGCCCAGGTCGTTCTTCAGCTTCGAGGCATCGATCGCATAACGGCGGTCATGGCCGGGTCGGTCGGTGACGTAGGTGATCTGGCTGCTGCGCGGCTGGCCGTCCGCGCGCGGGCGGCGCTGGTCCAGCAGTGCGCAGATCGCCTGCACCACTTCAATGTTCTGCTTTTCCGAATTGCCGCCGACGTTGTAGGTCTCGCCGACCTGGCCCTTGGCCAGCACGGTGCGGATCGCTTCGCAATGGTCTGACACGAACAGCCAGTCACGCACCTGCTTGCCGTCGCCGTACACCGGCAGCGGCTCGCCGGCCAGCGCCTTGGCGATCACCAGCGGGATCAGCTTCTCCGGGAAGTGGTACGGGCCATAGTTGTTGGAGCAGTTGGTGGTCAGCACCGGCAGCCCGTAGGTGTGGTGGAACGCACGCACAAGGTGGTCCGAGGCCGCCTTCGACGCCGAGTACGGCGAATTCGGGGCGTACGGGGTGGTTTCACTGAACTTGCCGGTCTCGCCCAGGGTGCCGTACACCTCATCGGTGGACACGTGCAGGAAGCGGAAGGCCGTGCCCTGTTCAGCCGGCAGCGCCTTCCAGTAGTCGCGCACCGCTTCCAGCAGGCCCAGGGTGCCCACCACATTGGTCTGGATGAACGCACCCGGGCCATCGATGGAACGGTCGACGTGGCTCTCGGCGGCGAAGTTCAGCACCGCATCGGGCTGGTGCTCGGCCAACAGACGGGACACCAGCGCGCTGTCGCCGATGTCACCCTGCACGAACAGGTGGTTCGGGTTGCCGTCCAGGCTGGACAGGGTCTTCAGGTTGCCGGCATAGGTCAGGGCGTCGAGATTGACGACCTTGATGCCACGGGCGACCGCTTCGAGAACAAAGTTACCGCCAATGAATCCGGCACCGCCGGTGACAAGCCATGTGGGCACTACCTGTTCTCCTGATCGAAATTCATCCAAGGGGCGCCATCAAGCACCCCGGCACAGCAGCACAGGATACATGTCGTTCGTCTTCACGACTGCCTGCGTGACGTGAACGGCGCACTCGATTCACGCGAACCATGCCGCACCGCAGCATAACCATACGCATTCGCATGGTCCCCTCAAGCCAGCTAGAATCGGGATCCCACCCCCGAACCGGTTGCTGTGCGAGGACCGGACGTTCTCTCCGTTATTGAAGGACCCCGTACCAGATGAAAATCCTCGTCGCGTACAAGCGCGTGGTGGACTACAACGTCCGCATTCAGGTCAAGCCGGACGGTTCCGGCGTGGTCACCGACGGCGTCAAGCTGTCCCCCAACCCCTTCGATGAAATCGCCCTGGAAGAAGCCCTGCGCCTGCGCGACAAGGGCATCGCCAGCGAAGTCGTGGTCGCCACCATTGCTCCGGCCGATGCCCAGGCGCACCTGCGCAACGGCCTGGCCATGGGCGCCAATCGCGCCATCCATGTGGTCACCGACCAGGCCATCCAGCCGCTGACCGCCGCCCGCACCCTGCTCAAGCTGATCGAGAAGGAGCAGCCGGACCTGGTGATCCTGGGCAAGCAGGCCATTGACGACGACGCCAACCAGACCGGCCAGATGCTGGCCACGCTGTGGGGCCGTCCGCAGGCGACCTTCGCCAGCAAGCTGGACATTGCCGACGGCAAGGCCACGGTGACCCGTGAAGTCGACGCCGGCCTGGAAACGCTGGAAGTCGATCTGCCGGCCGTGGTCACCACCGACCTGCGCCTGAACGAGCCGCGCTTCATCAAGCTGCCGGACATCATGAAGGCCAAGGCCAAGCCGCTGGAGACCCTGCAGCTGGCCGACCTCGGCGTTGAAGCCGCCGATACCTTCAAGACCACCCAATACGCCGCGCCGTCCAAGCGCAGCAAGGGTGTGATGGTCAAGGACGCGGCCGAACTGGTTGCCGCACTCAAGCAGAAGGGGTTGCTGTAATGAGCAGGATTCTCGTCATCGCCGAGCACCACGACGGCAAGCTCAACGCCGCCACCGCCAAGACCGTCAGCGCTGCTGCCGCCATCAGCGGTGCCAGCATCGACGTGCTGGTGCTGGCCGCCGATCCGGCCGCCGTGGCCGCCGAGGCCGCGAAGATTGCCGGCGTCGCCAAGGTCCTGACCGTGGCCAACGCCGCCAACGCGCAGGCCATCGCCCAGGTGCTGGCGCCGCAGATCGCACAGCTGGCCAAGGGTTACACCCACGTGTTCGGCCCGTCGACCACCTTCGGCAAGGACCTGATGCCGTGCGTGGCCGCCCTGCTCGGCGTCAACCAGGTCTCCGACCTGATGAGCGTTGAAGGCAGCCACACCTTCAAGCGCCCGATCTACGCCGGCAACGCGATCATCACCGTGGAAGCCCCGGCCGAGCAGATCGTGGTCGCCACCGTGCGTGCCGCCTCGTGGCCGGAAGCCGCCCAGGGCGGCAGCGCCGCCATCGAAGCAGCCAGCGTCGACGCTGCCCTGCCGACCCACACCCGCTTCGTCGGCCTCGCCGCCGGTGCCAGCGACCGCCCGGACCTGCAGAGCGCGAAGCGCGTGGTCTCCGGCGGCCGCGGCGTCGGTTCGGAAGAGAACTTCAAGGTCATCTTCCAGCTGGCCGACAAGCTCGGTGCCGCCGTCGGTGCCTCGCGCGCTGCGGTCGATGCCGGCTACGTGCCCAGCGACCTGCAGGTCGGCCAGACCGGCAAGATCATCGCGCCGGAACTGTATGTGGCCGTGGGTATCAGCGGTGCCATCCAGCACCTGACCGGCATCAAGGATGCCGGCACGATCGTCGCGATCAACAAGGACGGCGATGCGCCGATCTTCGAGATTGCCGATATCGGCCTAGTGGGGGATCTGTTTGCCATCCTGCCGGAGCTGGAAGCAGCTCTTTGATGTTGCACGGTTGCCATTCGCATTCGGATGGCAACCGACAAGAAATTGTCCCTTGCCTGCATTGGGGCCGCCGCGAAGAGTGAGTACAATTCCAGAGTCCTCGGCGATTGACCGGCTGGCAGAGGTCCGTTCAGTGCCCACCGCCTTCTGGATTCCCCAGACGATTCCTTCCATCCAACGCAGATCCAATCCCAATGCCGCCTGAAGCCATTCCAGTCAACTCCCTGTCACGTCATATCGAACCTTTGAAGGATGCACTCGCGGCGGCGGCGACCGAGGTGGTTGGCAGTGGCTATTTTGTCCTGGGCCCGAATGTCCGATCGTTCGAATCTGCCTTTGCCAGTTACTGCGGGGTGGATCACTGCATCAGCGTTGGCAACGGTACCGACGCGCTGGAACTGTCTCTGCGCGCCTTGGGCGTAACGGCACAGGACCAGGTTGCGGTAGTCGCCAATGCAGCGATGTACGGCACATCGGCAGTGCTGGCGTGTGGCGCGGAACCGGTCTTCATCGACATCGCTGAAGGCAGCGCGACCATGGATCCGGCGCTGCTGGAAGCTGCGCTGGTCGCTGGCGGCATCAAAGTCGTCATCGTCACCCACCTCTACGGCCAACTGGCAGATGTCGAAGCCATTTCGGCGCTGTGCAAAGCCCATGGCGTGGGCCTGCTGGAAGACTGCGCCCAAGCCCATGGCGCGCGCAACGCGAACGGTCTGGCAGGCTCGTTCGGCGATATCGCCAGCTTCAGCTTCTACCCGACCAAGAATCTCGGCGCACTGGGCGATGGCGGAGCCGTGGTTACCCACCGCGCCGACCTGGCCGAGCGCGTGCGCATGCTGCGTCAGTACGGCTGGACACAGAAGTACACCAACGGCTTGGCTGGCGGTCGCAACAGCCGGCTGGATGAAATGCAGGCGAGCATGCTGCTGCTGATGCTTCCGCATTTGGATCAGTGGAACGAGCGCCGCCGAGAGGTTGCGCAACGCTACAGTTCTGGCATCACCAATCCAAAGATTCGGGTCAACCAGAGCAGTGGCGCGTCCTATGTTGCGCACCTGTACGTCGTACGCAGTGAGGTACGGACTGCACTTCAGCAGCACCTTGCCAGCCTGGGCATCCAGACCGACATCCACTACCCGACTCCAGACCATCGTCAGCCCTGCCATGGCGGGCGCTACGCGGATCTGGAGCTACCTGTCACGGAGCGGGACTGCACTGAGGTGATTACGCTGCCCTGCTTCCCCGAACTGACCGACGTGGAAGTTGACCGCGTGATCGAAGCATGCAACAGCTTCTGAGTCCAACGCTGACGGTCGTTGTCCCGGTGTACGGCAACGAAGGATCCATCGCCAAGCTCATCGCTGCGCTGGCATCCATCAAAGCGAGCGCACAGGTACCATTCGAAGCGGTTTTCGTCGTCGACGGCAGCCCGGATCAAAGCTATGCGCGACTCCGTGAGCAACTGCCGACCGCCGGATTTGATTCGCAGCTGATTGCCTTGTCCAGAAATTTCGGTGCATTCTCGGCCATCCGAGTCGGGCTGGAGCATGCCAAGAGCTCCATCATTGCCGTGATGGCCGCCGATCTCCAAGAGCCTCCGGAACTGGTGCTTGATCTTTTCAAGGCGCTCGCGGTTGGTGACACGGATATCGCGATGGGGGTCAGAGAGTCGCGGGATGATCCCGGTCTCTCCAAGCTGGCATCGGAGGCATTCTGGGCACTGTATCGACGCTTTGTCATGCCCGACATTCCGAAGGGAGGCGTGGATATCTTCGCCGTCACCGATTCTATGCGTGACCGCCTGCTTCAGTTGAAGGAGAGCAACACGAGCCTGCTTGCCCAGCTGTTCTGGCTGGGGGGGCGACGCCAGTTCGTGCCCTACAGACGGCTTCGCCGTGAACACGGAAAGAGCGCCTGGACGCTCAAGAAGAAACTGCGCTACTTGTCCGATAGCGTCTTCTCGTTTACCGACCTTCCCATTCGATTGCTCATGGCTCTCGGTGTGCTGTCCCTGGGCGCAGGCGTTGGCCTTTCAATTCTTATTCTCGCTGCGAAGATCTCCGGCCTGGTTGCTGTGCCAGGCTACGCCGGGACGATGGTGGCCATCCTGTTCTTTGGTGCCTTGAACTCGTTGGGACTGGGCGTCGTGGGTGCTTATGCCTGGCGCACGTTCGAGAACACCAAGGCACGCCCTCTTTCCATTCTGCAATCTCTGGAAACCTTCACGGAGCTTGACTGATGAACTACTTCTGCCATCCCAATTCACTTTGTGAATCGGAGAGCATCGGCAAAGGCACCCGAATCTGGGCTTTTGCGCATGTCCTGCCCGGAGCCGTGATCGGTGAGGACTGCAATATCTGCGATGGCGTCTTCGTTGAAGGCAATGTCGTTGTCGGCGACCGCGTCACCGTTAAATGCGGCGTACAACTGTGGGACGGTGTAAGGCTGGCCAACGACGTATTCGTCGGCCCGAATGCGACCTTCACAAATGACCGGTTCCCCCGATCCCGCCAGCACCCCGAGGCATATCCGGAAACGTTCGTGGAGGCTGGCGCCTCCATCGGAGCAAATGCCACGATCCTGCCCGGCATTCGGATCGGCAGCGGCGCCATGGTCGGCGCTGGCGCAGTCATCACCCGCTCGGTACCTCCGAACGCGATCGTCGTGGGCAATCCTGCGCGAATCGTCGGGTATGTGACTGATAGCCGCGCACAGCATCCTGCACCGCAGGCAGCTACGGACGAAGCTAGAGTTAGTTCCGTCGCGGGCGTGAAGCTGCATAGGCTTCCTCGCTATCAGGACCTCCGAGGTGCACTTTCGGTCGGTGAGTTCTCGAAGGACCTGCCCTTCGAACCCAAGCGATACTTCCTTGTTTTCGATGTTCCCAGCCAGGAAACCCGTGGCGAACACGCGCATCGGATCTGCCATCAGTTCCTGATCTGCGTCAAGGGCAGCGTCCGGGTTCTCGCGGACGACGGCACGCGTCGTGATGAGTTCATCCTGGATTCGCCAAGCGTCGGCCTGCACCTTCCCCCCATGATCTGGGGTACGCAATACCAGTACTCCCCTGGCGCCGTTCTGCTGGTCTTTGCCTCCGAGAACTACGACGGCGATGAGTACATCAGGCAGTACGATGAATTCATCAAACTAACCGCTGTCGCAGCGAGCTGACATTGCACGCATTGCTTGCAACCATCGCCCGCTTCCTCGCGGGCGGTGCCCTCAACACCGGTAGCACGTTCGTGCTCTACTGGTTGTTGCTGCTTGTCATGGACTACCGCATTGCTTACGCGATCAGTTTCGCCTCCGGCATTCTGCTCAGCTATCTGATCAACACCCGGTTTGTCTTCCGTGCACAGCACAGCATGCGCAAGTTGCTGTTGTTTCCGCTGGTTTACCTTATCACCTACTTGGCGGGCGCGATCGTGCTGCACGCTGCGGTGTCTGGATTTGGCGTCAGCAAAACGATTGCGCCACTTCTCTCAATCTGCGCCACCCTGCCGCTGTCGTTCGTACTGACGAGACTTGTGCTTTCGACCAAGCGCGCTAAGCCTCGTGTCTAGCAGATGGATAGCCAACGTCTAAACAATCTGACTGCCGCCCGCTTTATTGCGGCACTGCTTGTTTACGTCCATCATTCGTCCGCCATGGCGTATGCATCCATGCCGAACGACTTCTTCCGGAACTTCGCGTCCAACCGGCCGCAGCTGTTTCGTTCTTCTTCGTTCTGAACGGCTTCGTGCTCGCCGCTTCGAATCTGGAAAAACACTCCGGGCTGGGCCTCGGTTCAACGGTTTCGTTCTATTGGAAGCGCAGCGCAAGAATTCTTCCACTCTGGCTGCTCGCGCCGGCTCCATTCATCGTCAAAGCCGCGCAGGAGGGTGATCCCCGACTGTGGTCTTACCTTGCGTTTACACAAGCCTGGAGTGGGAACGTCAACGTTTCGTTTGCGCTCTTGGCCGTGGCATGGACACTCTCGGTGGAACTCTTCTTCTACCTGTCCTTTCCATTCATTGCCGCTGTCGTGGCGCCATTTCGCAGCCGATGGCTGCGGCCAGTTCTTATCATTGGCGGGTTGCTCATACCAACTGTCGCGGCGCTGTACTACGAGCTCAAGCCAGAGTTGGCGGCACTTGCATCGTCGAACCCATGCAGTTCGCATCAGTGGCTTTACCGCTCATCATGAGGTTCCAAGAGAAGAGCCCTGATACGGGTCATGCCGTATGCGGCGATCTTCGTGATCGTTGTCGTGGCGCTCGCCCGTCTCGAGCAGTTCGGTGCAGGGATACGGTGGCACCTACCTATCCTCCTGGGCGAAGCTTCATTCGCCTTCTACCTGATACACCAGTACTACTTCAAACCTGTTCTTCAGCCGCCGCTGGTCGAAGCGTTTAGCCTTCAAGTAGCGCAGGTGACCGTACTGGTTGCCGCAGTCAGCGCAAGCATTGGCCTCCACCTGATGATCGAAGTGCCGGCTAGAACACTGATGCTACGCGCCCTGCGCATCGGGTCGACCGTGCCCAAGGCACGAACCGCCCAGGAATCTGCACGCACGTAAGCGGATTCAGAGACAGACGAGGGCGCTCCCATCCGCCTGAATTGACACGAACCCACGCTCAGGCCACACAGCTGCATTTGCACAAGCAGCAACGTCCTGCTCACCAGCCTGCCGGAAGTTCAGCTTGCGACCGGTGGAAAGGGTCATCCGCGCTGGGATCGCGCTGGATACGTAGAAAGCGGAGATGTTCATGTCCATCCATGTCGTGGCAAGGGATACACCATGCGTCCAACGCATCTTCGTATTCACCACCGCAACGGGTGTCTGCTCGCTGTACTCGTCAAGCGCCCTCAGGGACGCCATGATCTGCTCGGCCAGGAATGAATCAAAGGCATTCAACTGCCGCTGGTCATT